>CAWAIF010000003.1:0-4800000 GCA_963782055.1 uncultured delta proteobacterium | reverse complement strand
AGGGTGACGATGCCCCGGCTCGCCAGGATGCGCATGGCCGCGATGGCGTCGATGCGGCCCTCCGCGCTGGAGGGGCAGCGCAGCACCTCCACCCCGCGCGTCACCAGCTCTTCCTCCAGCGTGGCGGGCGCGTCGGCGCTGCACATGATCCAGACCGGCACCTCCGCCGCGCTCTGCACGAGGCGGCTCTGCAGCGGGATGCGGAGCTGCGTGTCGAAGACGAGGCGTACCGGGCTCTGCCCGGGCGCGTCGCGCACGGTGAGGCGCGGGTCGTCGGCGAGCACGGTGCCGATGCCGACGCCCACCGCGTCGCTCTGCGCGCGCAGGGCGTGGACGCGCGCGCGGGAGTCCGGGCCGGTGACCCACTTGGACGCGCCGGTGCGGGTCGCGATGCGGCCGTCGAGCGAGAGCGCCAGCTTGAGCGAGACATACGTCAGCCCGTCGATCACGAACTTGGTCCACGGCGCGATGAGCTCCTTCGCCGCGCGCTCGGAGGTGCCGACGACGACCTCCAGCCCCGCGGCTTGCAGGTGCTCCACGCCGCCGCCGGTGACGTGCGGGTTGGGATCGCGCGTGGCGACGACGACGCGGCGCACGCCCGCCTTGGCGATCGCCTCGGTGCAGGGCGGGGTGCGGCCGAAGTGGTTGCACGGCTCGAGCGTGACGTAGAGCGTGGCGCCCTTCGCCGCGGCGCCTGCCGCGCGCAAGGCGACGAGCTCGGCGTGATCCGCGCCGGCGCGCTCGTGGAAGCCCTCGCCCACGATGGCGCCCGCCTTGACGACCAGCGCGCCCACGTGAGGGTTGGGCGAAGGCTTGCCGCCGTGGCCCAGCTCCACCGCGCGCATCATGAAGCGCTCGTCCTCGGTCGGCTCGGTCCGCTCGGTCGGCGGCGCCTTGGAGTCGCTCATCGCCCGCCCCCTTCCGGCGAGGGCGGCGGCCGGTCGCTCTCCTCGCGCTTCTGCTGGGCGATGCGATCCAGCTCGGCCTGGAACTCGGCGATGTCGCGGAAGGAGCGGTAGACGCTGGCGAAGCGCACGTACGCCACCTCGTCCAGGTCGCGCAGGCGCAGCATCACCTTCTCGCCGAGGTCGAGCGAGCTCACCTCGCGCTCTCCCGTCTCGGCGAGCTCGCGCTCGATGCCGTCGAGCAGCTCCTCCAGCTTCTCCTGTGGCACCGCGCGCTTGTCGCAGGCCTTGCGGACGCCGGCGAGGAGCTTCTGCCGGTCGTAGGGCTCGCGGCGCATGTCCTTCTTGGCCACCAGCGGCAGCACGTCCTCCACGCGCTCGTAGGTGGTGAAGCGGCGGGCGCAGCGCTCGCACTCGCGCCGCCGGCGGGTGACGTCCCCCGGCGTCGAGAGCCGCGAGTCGATGACCTTGCTCTCCATGTGGGAGCAGAACGGGCACCGCACGGCGAGGACCGACCTAGCCCTCGAAGCGCGACAGCACGAGGCTGCAGTTGGTCCCGCCGAAGCCGAAGGAGTTGTTGAGGGCGTGGGTGACGTGCCGCTCGCGCGCGACGTTGGGGACGTAGTCGAGCACGCAGGCCGGGTCGGGCTCTTCCAGGTTGATGGTGGGGGGATCTTGCCCTCGGCGATGGTGAGGGCGCAGATCGCGCTCTCCACCGCGCCCGCCGCGCCGAGGAGGTGGCCCATCATCGACTTGGTGGAGCTGATCCAGAGCTTCTTGCTGCGCGCGTGGTCGCCGAAGACCGCCTCGATCGCGCGGGACTCCTCGACGTCGCCCACCGGGGTGGAGGTGCCGTGCGCGTTGATGTAGTCGACCTGGTCCGTCGCCACGCCGGCGTCCTTCAGGGCCATGCGCATGGATCGCTGCGCGCCCTCGCCGTTGGGGGCGGGCTGCGTGAGGTGGTAGGCGTCGCTCGACGCGCCGTAGCCGGTGATCTCGGCGTAGATGCGCGCGCCGCGCTTCTTCGCGCGGGTGAGCGACTCCAGCACCAGCACGCCGGAGCCCTCGCCGCACACGAAGCCGTCGCGCCCCTTGTCCCACGGCCGGCTGGCGCGGGTGGGGTCGTCGTTCCGGCGGGAGAGCGCCATCATCGCCTCGAAGCTGCCGATGCCGACGGGTGAGACGGTCGCCTCCGCACCGCCCGCGACCATCACCTGGCAGCGGCCGCGGCGGATCCACTCCGTCGCCTCGCCGAGGGCGTGGGCGCCGCTGGAGCACGCGCTCGTGGTGCAGTACGAGGGGCCGCGCAGGCCGTGGGCCATCGACACCTGACCGGCCGCCATGTTGGCGATGATGCCGGGGATGCTGTACGGGCTGATGCGCTGCGGGCCCTTCTCGAGCAGCGTCTGCTTGGCGCGCTCGAGTGTCTGCAGGCCGCCCAGGCCGACGCCGATGAAGCAGCCGGCCTCGTCGCGCTCCTCGTCGGCGAGCTCGAGCTGGGCGTCGCGGATCGCGTTGTAGGCTGCGCCCACCGCGAACTGCGCGAAGCGGTCCATCTCCTTGAGCTTCTTCTTCTCCATGAACTGGAGGGGGTCCCAGTTCTTCACCTCTCCCGCGATGCGGACGCGGAAGTCGGTGGTGTCGAAGAGGGTGATGGGCGCCACGCCGCTCTGCCCGGCGAGAAGCGCCCGCCACGACTCCATCGTTCCGGTCGCGACCGGAGTGACGAGCCCGATGCCGGTGATGACGACGCGTTCCATGGCCATGGGGGTTCGGCAGCCCGACCGGCTGCCGGAGAGGGTCGACTACTTCTTCTTGGCGTGCTTCTCGATGTAGTCAATCGCGTCCTGGACGGTCCGGATCTTCTCGGTGTCCTCGTCCGGAATGTCGATCTCGAAGGCCTCTTCGAAGGCCAGAACGAGCTCGACCAGCCCTAGCGAATCCGCGCCGAGGTCGTCGATGAACGTGGATTCGGCCTTGATGTCCTTCTCGTCGACGTCGAGCTGCTCTTTGATGATGCGCTTGACCTCGGTCGGGATGTCATGAGCCATGCGTGCCTCGTATCAGAAAACGTGGGGTTTTTCGCGAAAAGCGAAGGACTGCAAGAAAAGTGATGAATGTCGCGTGGATAGGGGCGCGCGTCCGCCCGGGTGACTAGACGTACATCCCGCCGTTGACGCGCAGGACCTGGCCGGTGACGTAGGCCGCCTCGTCGCTCGCGAGGTAGGCGCAGGCCGCGGCGACCTCCCGGGCGGTGCCGGTGCGGCCGAGGGGGATGGCCTTGAGGACCGCGTCCCTCGCGGCGTCGTTCATGGCCTGTGTCATGTCGGTGTCGATGAAGCCGGGGGCCACGGCGTTGACGGTGATGTTGCGGGAGGCGTACTCGCGCGCGATGGACTTGGCGGCGCCGAGCAGCGCCGCCTTGGTGGCGGCGTAGGCCGTCTGGCCGACGTTGCCCATCTCCCCGACGACGGAGGACAGGAAGATGATCCGGCCGGTCTTGGCGCGCATCATGGACTTGGTGGCGACGCGGGCGCAGGTGAGGGTGCCCTTGACGTTGGTGTCGAAGAGCTTCTGCAGGTCCTCGTCCTTGATACGCAGCAGCAGGCCGTCGATGGCGATGCCGGCGTTGGCGACGAGCACGTCCAGCTTGCCGTGCTGCTTGATGAGGGCGTCCATCGCGGCCTCGGTCGCGGCGGTGTCGGCCACGTCGAAGCCGGCGATCTCCGCCTTGCCGCCGCGGGAGACGATGCCGTCGGCCACCTCACGCGCGGCCGCCTCACCCCGGACGTAGTTGACGATCACCGCGGCGCCCTGCTCGGCGAGGGCCTCGGCCACCGCGCGGCCGATCCCGCGCGAGCCGCCGGTGACGAGCGCTACCTTTCCGTCGAGTCGAAACATCGGGTTCGTACAGTCCTCCAGCGGGGCGCTTTCTTCGCACGCTTCTCCGGCCGAGAAAAGCGCGAAAAGCAGATCCGGGGCGCCGGGCCGACGACCGACGCGTCGCGCAGGGCCCGCGTGGGGCGGGGCCCTGCCGATTTGCTCAGGCGCCGGACGCCTCCGCGACGAAGGCGGCCACCTGGTCGAGGGCGGCGGCGTCGCCCACGCTGAGCACCTTGATCTCCTTCGCCGTGCGGCGGATCAGCCCGGCGAGCACCTTCCCCGGACCGATCTCCAGCGCATGCGTCACGCCCTCGCGCTGCATGAGGCGCACCGACTCCTCCCAGCGCACCGCGCCATCCACCTGGCGGACGAGCAGGTCCTTGACGCGCGACGCGTCCTGGTTGGGGCGCGCGTCGACGTTGGCGACGATGGGGAAGGCGAGGGGCGCGACGGTGACGCGCTCCAGCTCCGCCAGCAGCGCGCGCGCGGCGGGGGCCATCATCGCGCAGTGAAAGGGGGCGCTCACCTTGAGGGGGATGACCTTGCCCTTCGCCGCGGCCATCAGCTCCGCCGCGCGGGCGACGGCGCTGGCCTGACCGGCGATGACCACCTGCCCCGGCGCGTTGAAGTTGGCCGCGCTCACCACCTCGCCCTGCGCGGCTTGCTTGCAGAGTGCATCGACCTTCTCGGGGTCGAGGCCCATCACCGCGCTCATGGCGCCGGCGCCGGGAGGCACGGCGTCCTGCATGGCGCGGCCGCGCGCGCGCACCAGGCGTACGGCGTCCTCCAGGGAGAGCGCGCCGGCGGCGACCAGCGCGGAGTACTCGCCCAGGGAGTGGCCGGCGGCGAAGGCGGGCGGCCGCAGGTCGGGTACGCGCTCGCGGATGGCGGCGAGCACCGCGCAGCTCGTCGTCACGATCGCCGGCTGGGCGTTGGCCGTGAGGGTGAGCTGGTCCTCCGGCCCCTCGGCGATGAGGCGCGAGAGCGGCTCGGCCAGCGCGGCGTCGGCGCGCGCCAGCACGTCACGTGCGGCGGCGGAGGCGGCGATCACGTCCTTGCCCATGCCGACGGCCTGGGCGCCCTGACCCGGAAAGACCCACGCGATGCTCATGTCGCGCGCGTTTACTTTGGTGCGGGCCCGGCCGCAACCCTACCCGATCACATCCGGACGAGGGCGGCGCCCCAGGAGATCCCGGCGCCGAGCGCGCACATCAGCACGACGTGGCCCTTCTTGATCTTGCCCTCGCGCACGCTCTCGTCGAGCAGGATGGGGATGGATGCGCTGGAGGTGTTGCCGACGTGCTCGATGTTGGTGAGCACCTTGCTCTTGGGGTAGCTCGCGCGGGCGGTCACCTGATCGATGATGCGCAGGTTGGCCTGGTGCGGCACCACCCAGTCGACCTCTTCGTTCTTCAGGCCGACGGAGTCGACGCAGCCCTGGCTCGCCGAGTACAGGTTTCGCACGGCGGCCCTGAAGATGTCCTGGCCGCGCATCTTCACCTTGTGGCGCGTCTGGGCGAGCACGTCGCTCGAGGCGGGCTCCCGGCTGCCGCCGCCGGGGATCATGAGCGACTCGGCGAGCGAGCCGTCGCTGAAGATCTGCGTGGCGAGGATGCCGCGGTCGTCGCCCTCCGCCGGGCCGATGACGACGGCGCCGGCGCCGTCGCCGAAGAGGACGCACGTGGTGCGATCGCTCCAGTCGATGACGCGCGAGAGCAGCTCCACGCCGACCACCAGCACGTGCTTGGCCGCGCCGGAGCGCACGAACTGGTCGGCGATCGTCATGCCGTAGATGAAGCCAGCGCACGCGGCGGACAGGTCGAAGGAGGGGCACGTCGGCCGCGCGCCGAGCTTCTGCTGCACGAAGACCGCGGTCGCCGGCATGGGCATGTCCGGCGTGACGGT
The DNA here is from genome assembly GCA_963782055.1 of uncultured delta proteobacterium. Lineage (GTDB taxonomy): Bacteria > Myxococcota_A > Polyangia > Polyangiales > Polyangiaceae > DASXHD01. Next base: position 4,794,307 of record CAWAIF010000003.1, on the reverse strand, counting down.
GCCCACGATGATGAGGTCCAGGTCCTTGGCCTCGAGGCCGGCCGCTTCCAGCGCGGCCTTGGCCGCGCCGGTCGCCATGTCGCTGGTGACCATGCCCTCCGGCGCGATGCGGCGCTCGCGGATGCCGGTACGTTCCCGGATCCACGTGTCCGACGTCTCCACCATCTTCTCGAGGTCGAAGTTCGTGCGGACGAGGGGCGGCAGGTAGCGGCCGGTGCCTAGGACGCGGCTCTTCGGGATGACGGTGGTGGGCACGGTATGCGAAGGGTAGCGCCTATTCCTTGGCGGAGCCGGCGCGAACCTTCTTGCCCTTGTAGAAACCGCACGAGGCGCACGCCCGGTGGGGCACGCTGGGCTCGCCGCAGTGCGCGCACGCGATGAGCTGCGGGGCGGTCACCTTGTCGTGGTTGGCGCGGCGCATGTTGCGCTTGGATCGGCTGGTTCGTCGCTTGGGGACTGCCACGGCGCTACTCCTTCTTCCTCTTCTTCGTCGCCTGCTCGCCCGGATGGGGCGGCGTGTCTCCGGCCTGGGCCTTGAGCGCCAGGAGGGGCGCGAGCCGCGGATCGATGCGTTCCGGCGCGGGCTCCTCCGTGGGAGCCGGGTGAATACCCGGGCAATCTTCCGAGCACAAGGGGATCATGGGGACGGCGAGCAAGATCTCGTCGCGGACCAGATCGTCCAGGACGACGTGATCCCCCTCGTAGGGGATGACGTCGGCGTCCTGGGGGGTCAGGTCCTCCTCGCCGGTTGGGGTCCGGGCGGTGGCGGCGGGCACCATCAGCACGGCCAGGGGGACCTCCATGGGCAGAAGGAAGGGCTTGGTGCAGCGGGCACAGTGGACCGTCACCTCGACGTGGAGCTTTCCGTGGACGGCCACGTCGTTACCGCTCTTGGAGAGGCGGACGGACACCTCGCCGGCGGACTTGCCGGGGGAGGCCTCGGTCCCCTCCAGGGCGGCGTGGAGCCAGGCGGGGCCGATGGCGAAGGCGTAATCACGCCCGCCGGCGTCCAGCTCGGTCAGGGGGATCTGGAACTCGTGGTCCATCGGGGGGCCGGAAGGGAAGCACGGCGACGGGGTCCACGCAACCTCCCGGCCGGCGGAGCGTCTCCCCTTGCTCACCCCCCAGCTGCCCCCCTTCCGCCGGACCGCTAGCACGCTCGCAATCCGCGGGGTGGGGGCCCGGCCCGGACGCCGCGGCAGCGGGCACGCGCCGGATTGCGAGCGTGCTAGCAGTCCGACGTTTGGCAGGAATTCCGCGGGACTACAGGGTCGCCAGGTAGGCCGCGAGGGCGCGGCGGTCCATGGGGCTCAGCGTGCTCGTCGTCCCCATCTTGCCGTCGCTCTTGGCGATCAGGTCGTCCAGGGTGGCGTAGCGGCCGTCGTGGAAGTACGGGGCGGAGCCCCCGACGCCGATGAGAGAGGGCGCGAGGAACTCGCTCTGGGTGTCGGCGATGGTTGCACTATGCACATTGTGCACGTCGTGGTCGGAGAAGCCGCTCGACCCGGCGTGGCAGGTGGAGCAGCCGGTGCTGGGCGACTCGAACACGTCCTTGCCGTGCTCCTCCTCCTTCGTGAGTGTGCGCACCGGGTGCGGCGGGCCCTTCATCGTCTGGATGTAGGCGGCGAGGGCGTCCGCGTCGCTCGCCGGCAGGCCGGTGCCCTTCAGGTTCTTCATCGTGGCGGCCATGTGGATCTGCAGCGTGCCGTGCTTGCCCATCCACCCGAAGGGCGCGGGGCGGGCCTCGCGTCCGGCGAGCATGATCGTCTGGCGGGGGCCGTTGGGCGTGGACCAGACGAGGCCGTCGTCGCGGCCGCCGGGGTGGCAGCTCGCGCACGCGCGCCCGTCCTTCGCGATGCGCGCGTCGCCGCCGGAGTGGAAGAGCTTGCGGCCGAGCGCGGCCTTCTCGGAGAGACGGGAGGGACGCTCCAGCTTCACGGTGAAGAGGGGCGCCGGTGGGGGAGCCTCCTTGGTGGCGGGCGCGGCCAGGGTGGCGAGCGGGACGACGGAGAGGGTGGCGTCGAACTGCGAGAAGACGACGGCGCGCCCTCCGGTCTCGTCCACCGCCACGCCCGTCGGCCCCGCGGCGACAGGCACCCTCGCGAGCGCCTTGCGGCCGACCTTGCCCTTGCTCACGTCGAAGGACATCAGCGCGTTGCTGCCGAGGCAGGCCACCAGCAGACGCTTGCCGGCCGCGTCCACGGCGGCGCCACGCGGCAGGTGGCAGCCGTCCTGCGTCGCGGAGTCGCCCGCCCTCGTGAACACGGTCTTCGTCCCGCTCCGCCCGTCCACCGTGGAGATGCCGAAGACCTCCGCGCGCAGGCCCTGCTCGAAGTCCTCGATGCCGCCGCCGCCGTAGCCGCTGGAGATGGCCAGCGGATCGCCGGTCATCACCTCGGTGTGGGGGGCGAGGACGACGTCGTGCGAGGCCCCGCCCTTCCGGTCCGGCACGGCGAAGGAGACGAGCGCGTAGCCCTGACGCGCGAACCGCGGCGGCACCGTGACGAAACGGTGGCGCGCGAAGCCGCAGCGGAACGGCATGGGGGGATCGTCGATGGGGGGACCGGCCTCGTTGTCCACAGGGACGAGCGCGTCGAAGATGAGGCTGCGCGAGCCGGGACGCGTGAAGCTGGGCACGCCCAGGTCGACGGCGGCGAGCTTGCCGTCGGGGGCGGCGAGATCGATGACGTCCAGCTTGCCTACCGACGAGTGCGCGACGAAGGCGTGCTTGCCGTCGGGCGCGACGAGCACCGCGCGCGGCTCGCGCGCGATCGACAGGTGGCGTGTCTCCTTCCACGTGGCGAGGTCGAAGGACTGCAGCGTGTGACCCCAGCCGGAGGCGACGAAGAGGGTAGCGTCGTCCGGGGAGAGGGCGAGGGCGATGGGCTCGACCGCGGTGGGATGGCGCGTGGCGAAGCTGAGCGAGCCGTCGGCGTGGGCGTCGAGCAGGGCGACGGCGCCGTCGTCCCGCAGCGCGACCGCCACCTTGCCTTGCCTCGTCACCAGGATCTGACCGGGACGGCCGAGCAGGTCGATCGAGCCCACCTCTCGCCGCGCGTCGAGGTCGATGGTGCGCACCGCGCCGCTGTCGGCGTCGGCGACCAGGGCGACCGGCTTGCCCCCGAGCCTGGCGAGGGCGACGCTCGCGCCCTCACGCCGCGAGCCCACGCGCTCCAGCGGGACGACGGGGGACGCGGGCGGCGCTTCGACCACGGGCGCGGGATCCGGCGGGGGCGGCGCGGGGACGTGGCGGTGGCACGCCCAGCAGGCGGCGCTGGAGATCCCCAGCAGGAGGAGGCTCCGAGTGAAGGCGGATCGGCGCATGGGGGCTTGTACGCACGAGCCGGGTGAAAGCTCTGACGGATGCGCTACAACCGCCCCCGACCCGCCGGGCGGACGGCGCCGGGTGGGCCATGTACCTACAGGCGATGCCGCGCGACCTCCTCATCAAGCTCGTCCGCCACGGGCAGTCCGCTGCCAACGTGCAGGAGTTCGACCCGCAGAAGGCGGGGGATTTCCGCGCGCTGCTGACGCCGCTGGGCGAGCAGCAGGCGCGGCGCGCCGGCGGGGAGATCGGCGCGGACTTCCTGCGCGGCGCCCTGGTCTACACGTCCCCGTACGTGCGCACGCGCCAGACACTCCACGGCCTGCTGGAGGGCGCCGGCTGCGCCGGCTCGGAGTGCCTCGGCGTCTACGAAGACCCGCGCCTGCGCGAGCAGGACCACGGCTACTCCGACGTGAAGGAGCAGGAGCCGCTGCGCGAGACGCACGGCTGGTTCTACTACCGCTACCAGGGCGGTGAGAGCCCGGCGGACTGCTACGACCGCGTGTCCGGCTTCCTGGAGAGCATGATGCGGCAGGTGGAGCGCAAGGACTCCGCGCGCGTGCTCATCGTCACGCACGGCATGGCGCTGCGCTGCTTCGTCATGCGCTTCCTTCACCTGACGGTGGAGGAGTTCGAGGCGCTGGACAACCCGGCCAACGGCGGGGTGGTGACGATCGGACCGCGCTCGTCGCTCGTCGCTCCCTACGCCGCCGTCGGCGCGTGGGCGGTGACCGGCCTGCACGCCCGCGGCTGACCCTCGCGCGCACGCTGGCGACCGGGCGGGCCGCTACTGGCAGCGGCCGGCGCCGTTCGGGTCCTTCCCCGGACCGCACACGTTGGACGGCGCCGTGGGGCACAGGACGGCCGGGCATCCGGCGACGCAGCCCGCCGCCTTGAACTTCGCCAGCGCGGCCGCCAGGGCCGGCGCCTGGTCGGAGGTGATGCTGACCGGGCAGCAGAGGCCGTCCACGACGTGCGAGCACTGCACGGAGTTGCAGAAGGCGCAGCAGGTGCGCGCCTGCTCCTCCAGGTCGCCGATGTCCGCCGCGAGCTTGGTGCAGTCGACCGCCGGCGGGGCGTCCACCTTCACGTCGCTCGTCGCGTCCGCCGCCTGCCCGTCGCCCGCGCCGGCGTCGATGGGGCCGGCGACCTGCCCTCCGCAGCCGGCGGCCGCGAGAAGCGTGAGAGCGATGAGCAAGGAAAGACGCATGGTGGCTCCTGGAGTTGCGGCGAAAAGAGTGAGGGCAAGCTGTCGCGCAGTCTAACGGAAGGCGGATGCGGGTGCCACGCGCGACAGGGAGCAACGGTGATACCTTGGGGGCTTGTCGAAAGGAGCGGCGATGCGCGCATCGAGCTTGGCAGTGCTCTTGGGGATGACGGCGATCGGGATGGTGTGCGTCGCGGCGTGCGTCGGCGACACGCCCACCACCACCAGCAACCCCGGCGACGAGGGGCAGCCGTGCTTCTCCAACGGTACGTGCAACGCCGGTCTGACGTGCCTGTCCAGCGTCTGCGTCCGCGTGGATGCCGGCAACGACTCAGGTTCGCCCGCCGTGGACGGTGGCCCGGACGGATTGCCGCCCCCGTGCCCGTTCACCGGGAGCGGCTCCAACGGCACCACGATGGACTGCCCTCCGAGCGCTTGCACCCTCGGCAGCCAGATGCCCTCCTGCTGCCAGTCGGTCAGCGGCAGCGGCTGCACCGCCAGCACGACGTGCGCCGGACCGAATCAGTATCGCTGGGACTGCGACAACCCGTCGCAATGCAGCGGCGCGGCGTGCTGCGCCGGGCTGCCGCCCCCCAGCTCCGCCGGGTGTCCGAAGACGACGACGGTCACGATGGGCGGCGCCCAGTGCGCGGCGACATGCACGAAGGGCCTGGAGCTCTGCTCGACCGACAACGACTGCACCGACAAGTCGCGGCACTGCACGACCGTCGAGGTCACCGTCGGCACCTCCACCAAGAAGCTGGTCGGCGCCTGCCTCTAGGCCGCGCCTCGCGCGGTCGACGCTTCTCGGTTGACGCGGGGCCTTTCGCGTACAATTCTTTCGCACGCTAAAATTCCGAACCTCGGAAGAATGCAGCCCCGACGGGCTCCAGTTTCCGGGGCGGAGCGCGCGCGGAGGCCCCTCTCGTGACCCCCCTCAGCCCCGATCTCAAGCAGGACGTCGACCAGATCCTCGAGGCGATCATCTACCTCTACACGGAGGGTCGCCGCGTCACGAAGGAGTTCGCCCGCCGGGCGAACCTCACCGGCCCGCAGCTCACGGTGATCAAGATGCTCGAGCAGATCGGCGACCTCTCCCTCACCGAGCTCTCCGAGCGCATCCGTGCGCAGAACAGCACCGTGACCGGGATCATCGATCGCATGGAGCGCGAGGGGCTGGTCCTGCGCGCGCGCTCCACCACCGACAGGCGCGTCGTGCACATCAAGCTCACCCCCAAGGGCGCCCAGCTCGCCCGCGAGATCCCCGTCGAGCCGATGGAGGTCTTCCGCCAGGCGCTGCTCGGCCTCTCCGCGCAGGAGACGCGGGAGCTGCTCAAGATCTCCACCAAGCTCTCCAAGCGCGTGCGCCAGCTCGTGGCCGCGCCCCAACCCGGCAAGGAGTGACCATGGCCTTCGAGAGAGATCCGGACCTGTGCGTCGTGACGTGCGCCCTCAGCGGCGTGCTCGCCAACCGGCAGCAGTGCGCGCACATCCCCTACACCCCCGCGGAGATCGCCGACGAGGCGAAGCGCGCCTACGACGCCGGCGCCGCCGTGGTGCACATCCACGCGCGCAACGACGACGGCTCGCCCACCTTCAGCCCGGCGACCTTCGCCAAGATCAAGGAGGAGATCCAGAAGCGCTGCCCGATCATCCTCAACTTCTCGACGGGCACCATCCTGGACGACGTGACCGAGCAGTGCACCTACGTGCGCGAGAGCCGGCCCGCCATCGCCGCCCTCAACATGGGCACGATGAACTACTCGAAGTACTCGGCGAAGCGTAAGTCCTTCGCCTTCGACATGGTGTTTCCGAACACCTACTCCAAGATCATCAAGCTCCTCTCCGCCATGAACGAGAGCGGCGTGAAGCCGGAGCTGGAGTGCTTCGACACCGGGCACACGCACGGCATCTGGCCGCTGCTCGACATGGGCGTGCTCCACAAGCCGCTGCAGTTCTCGTTCATCGTCAACGTGCTGGGCGGCATCCCGCCGACGGTGGAGAGCCTTCAGCTCCAGAAGCAGATCGCCCTCGATCTCGCGCCGGGCAGCGAGTGGGAGGTCATCGGCATCTCCAAGTGCCAGTGGCGGATGCTGGCGACGGCGCTGGTGCTCGGCGGCAACGTGCGCGTCGGGCTGGAGGACAACTTCTACCTGCCGGGCGGGGAGATGGCGAAGTCCAACGGCGAGCTGGTGGAGGTCGCCGCCCGCATGGTGCGCGACACCGGGCGCAAGCCGGCGACGGTGGACGAGGCGCGGCAGATCCTCGGCCTGGACCAGTTCAAGCCGCAGAAGGCGTGATGGGCTTCTCCAAGATCAGGACGGAGCGGGCGGGGGCCGTCTTCCGCGTGACGCTCTTCAACCCGGAGCGGCGCAACGCCATCGGCCCGGTGATGGTCAACGAGCTGCTCCACGCGCTGGAGGAGGCCGCGAAGGACGAGGCGGTGCGCGTGGTGCTGCTCACCGGCGAGGGCAAGGCCTTCTGCGCGGGCGGGGACTTCCAGCAGATGACCGGGCAGGGGTCGGACGGCGACACGCTGCCGTTCAAGGGCGACTACGCCGACCTCCTGCTCGCGATGACGCGCTTCGAGAAGCCCATCGTCGCGCGCGTCAACGGGCACGCCATGGGCGGCGGCCTCGGCCTCGTCGCCGCGAGCCACCTCGCGATCGCCGCGGCGGAGGCGAAGCTGGGCACGCCGGAGATCGACGTCGGCCTCTTCCCCTTCATGATCATGGCGGTGCTGGCGCGCGTGATGCCGCGGCGTGCGCTGCTGGACATGATGCTGCGCGGGCAGAAGCTCCCGGCCGCGCGCGCCGCCGAGGTGGGGCTGGTCAACCGCGCCGTCGACGCCGCGGCGCTGGACGGGGAGGTGGACGCACTCTGCGAGGATCTCGCCGGGCGCGCGCCCGTCGCCATGCGCCTCGGGCTCCGCGCCTTCGCCGCGCAGGACGGCGAGCCGCTGGAGCAGTCGCTGCCCGTGCTGCGCGAGAAGCTCGGCGAGTGCCTCGGCACCGACGACGCGCGCGAGGGCCTGATGGCGTTTCTGGAGAAGCGCCAGCCGAAGTGGACCGGGAAATAGAGGAAGACGATGCCGAACATGCGTGAGCTGGTCGCCGACCTGGAGAAGCGCCTCGAGGAGATCCGCAAGATGGGCGGGCCCGCGCGGGTGGAGAAGCAGCACGCCCGCGGGAAGATGACGGCGCGCGAGCGCATGGCCGCCTTCTTCGACGGCGGGGTGTTCTTCGAGATCGGCGCGCACGGGACGCAGATGGGCCTGGCCGCCGGGCCGGACGGCAAGGACAAGCCCCCAGCCGACGCCGTCGTCACCGGCTTCGGCAAGGTGGACGGGCGGATGGTGTGCGTCGCCGCCTACGACTTCACCGTGAAGGGCGGGAGCATCGGCTACACCGGCGAGGAGAAGGTGACGCGCCTGCGGCAGATGAGCCTGCGCGGGCGCTGGCCCATCGTGTGGTTCATCGACTCCGGCGGTGCGCGCATCGACCCCGGCTCCAGCCACCCCGACATGATCTCGCTCTTCGCCGGGACGGGGCACCTCTTCCGCGAGCAGGTGCACATGAGCGGCGTGGTCCCGCAGGTGGCGGCGATGGTCGGGCCGGGCGCGGCGGGTACCGCGTACATCCCCGGCCTCGCCGACTACGTGCCGATGGTGAAGAACATCGGGAGCCTGGCGCTCGGCGGTCCGGCGCTGGTGAAGGCGGTGACCGGGCAGGAGATCGCCGAGCAGGACCTGGGCGGCTCCAAGGTGCACAGCGAGGTGAGTGGCGTGGGTGACGGGGAGTTCGCCGACGACGCGGCGTGCATCGCGGCGGTGAAGAAGTACCTCTCCTTCCTGCCCTCCAACTGCGACGAGTCGCCGCCGGAGCTGCCGGTGACCGACCCGGTGGAGCGCCGCGACGAGGCGCTGCTCGACCTGCTCCCGGAGTCCACGCGCAAGCCGTACGACATGTACAAGCTCATCAAGATGCTCGTCGATGGCGGCGACATCCTGGACATCAAGCCGCGCTGGGCGCGGAGCGTCATCACCTGCTTCGCGCGGGTGGGCGGCAAGAGCGTGGGCATCGTCGCCAACCAGCCGATGTACCTCGGCGGCATCCTGGACGTGGACTCCGCCGACAAGGCGGCGCGCTTCATCCAGATCTGCGACGCCTTCAACGTGCCGCTCGTCTTCTTGCAGGACGTGCCCGGCTTCATGGTGGGCTCCAAGGTGGAGCACGCGGGCATCATCCGTCACGGCGCCAAGATGCTGCACGTGATGAGCGCGGCGACGGTGCCGAAGATCACCGTGGTGGTGCGCAAGGCGTACGGCGCCGGCTACTACGTCATGGCGGGCCGCGCCTACGAGCCGGACCTCATCGTGAGCTGGCCCACCGGCGAGATCAGCGTGATGGGCGCGGAGGGGATGGTGGGGATCGCCGCGCGCAAGCTCTTCGGCGACACCGAGCCCCCGCCGGAGGCCAAGAAGACCATCGTCGAGATGATCCAGAAGAACATCGACATCTACAAGGTGGCGGGCTGGGGACTCATCGACGAGGTGATCGACCCGCGCGACACCCGCCGCGCCATCGCCTGGGGGCTGGAGCTCGCCCGGCACAAGACGATGGAGCGGCCGGCCCGCAAGCGGGGCATCATTCCGGTGTAGAGTGCACGTATCCGCGCGTCAGGGCGGCGCTCGCTCCGCGATGTACAGATCGTTGTTCCCCCCGCGGCTGCTCGAGAGGTAGAGGCGGCACAGGTCGGCGGAGAGCCACCCTGGCTCGTCGCTGGAGGACGTGTTGACCTCGGTCACGTCGGTCGGGGTGCCGAAGGCGTCGGCGGTGGAGGCGCGCACCGAGACCCACACGTCCCAGTCGCCCAGCCCGTTGGTGGGTCGGTCGGAGGCGAAGTACAAGACGAGGCCGTCCGCCGAGATGGCGGGGTAGCCATCCTTGTGGTTGGCCGTGTTGACGGGGCCGACGCTGCTCACGCCGGTGACCCCGGCGTCGTTGCTCGACGCGACGAACACGTTCGTCAGGCCCGCGTCGCTGTTGCGGGCAGAGGCGAAGTAGAGCACCAGCGCCCCCGGTTGCAGCGAGGGGCCGAAGTCGAGGGAGGAGGTGTTGACGAGCGGCAGCATGGCGGGCGCGCCAAAGCCGCCGTCGGCCGCCTGCGCGAACCAGATGTCGCCGCCGCCGGAGCGGTCGGTGAAGAAGAGGAGGGTGAGGCCGTCGGCGGAGATGGCGGGATCGGCTTCCTGCCCCGTCGTGTTGATGCCGCTCAGGTTGACCGGCGCGGCGAAGGGCGAGGTCCGGGTCGGCCGCGTCGCCCTCCAGATGTCGGACTTGCCCGCGCCGCCGTTGCGGTTGCTCTGGTAGTAGATCGTGAGCTCGTCCGGTGTCAGGTGCGGGTGCTCCTCGGCGGAGGTGGTGTTGAGCTCGGTGATCGGCACCGGCGTGCCGAAGGGGGTGGTCACGTCGCAGGGCGGCGGTGGTGGTGCCTCCGTCGCCGCCTCCGCGGGCGCGTCCATCGCGACGTCGGCCGTCGCGGCGTCGAGGCCGGCGTCATCGTCGCGGGGCGTGCCGTCGTCGATGCCGAGGATCGCCGCGCACGAGACGAGCGCCAGGGAGCCGGCGATGGCGAGGAAGCGACGCACCTTCGGAGGATATCACGCGCGTATGGCCTCGCGCCGCCTCAGCCGGGTGGCGGGTTGCTCACGCGGTCGAGCAGCGGGCTCACCGCGCCGTACAGGTTGGGGTACGGCTTGAGCGCGGCGATGCACGCCGTCACGCGGCCCGCGGTGGAGGTGTGCGGGTCGTCGCGGAAGGGGACGGCCGTGCCGTCGTGCGGGAGCATCGCCTCGAGCCAGGCGCGCAGCACGCCGGGGAGCTCCGGCGCCCCGCACGCGCTGAGCGTGCGCGCGGCGATCGTCGGGTCGGGCGCCACCGCGAAGTAGGTGACGAGCCGCATGACGTCGCGCGGGCGCTGGCTGCGCGCGAGGATCTCGGCGATGGCGGCGCTCGCGTAAGGGTGGGCGTCGACGCGGAGCATCTCGGCGCCCACGGCGTCCAGCGCCGCGTCACCCCCGCGCTGCACCAGGACGTAGGCGCGCGGGAGGGTGGTGGTGCCGCGCTCCAGCGCGGTGGCGAGCGCCTCCGCGGCCTCGCGGCTGGACCAGTCGTGCGGCTGCCACGAGGGGCGCGCGGAGTCCGGCGCGGCGAGCGGCTCCGGCTCGGGCACCTTCACCGCGAGCGCCGGCGCGCCCGCGTGCCCGAGCAGGACGGTGAGGTCGGCGACGAGCGAGTCCAGGCGCAGGAGCTGGATCTCCGCGGAGCTCTCGCGGGCCCCCTCGAGGCGGGCGAGGGCGGCGGCGAGCTCGCGCGGGTCGCGCGACGTGAGCGCCTCGAGCGGGGCGCGGTCGAGCGACACCATCCGGCGCAGCTTGCGCGGCATCTCGGCGTCGATGCCCTGGGGGTAGAGCGGCGACGCGGCCGGGCGTAGCAGGGGGCTCGCGAGGCCGGCACGGTACAGGCGCCGCGCGGCCTCGAAGAGGCGGGACGCCGGCATCGGCCCGACCACGGCGCGTGTCGCCAGGCGCACGCAGGCCTCGAAGAGGGCGCCGCGCGGGTCGACGGATCGCACGCGCGCGTCGTAGGCCGCCGCGGCCTCCCCCACCTTCTCGACGTACGCGCCGATGGTCTCCGCCGCCTTGAGCGTGAGCCCCGTCTGCGTGGACTCCAGGAAGGCCTCGGCCATGGAGGCGTCGGGGTCCGGCGCGATCGCCACGGCGTAGACGAGGGTGGCGATGGTGGCGTCGCTCGCCGCGAGCGGGCCCTCCACCGACGCCGCGCGCGCCTGCCGCGCGACGGCCACCTTCACCCTGTCGGTCGCGACCACGCTGGCGGAGCAGACGCGCACGAGCAGGGCGTCGAAGGTGAAGCTGACGCGTCCGCCCTCGGCCGGGGCGGCGAGATCCCGCTCGTCGCGGCCCACGCGCGCGCGCGCGAGGAGCCTCGCGACCGGCACGCCGTCGAAAAGGGCCCGCGCCAGGGAGAGGTCGGCGGAGAGCAGCTCCACCTGATCGCCGGCGGCGATGTCGATGCCGACGTCCGTTCCTCTTTGAGGGGCCGCGTCTTCGATCGCGCCCAACGGGGTGCCTCCTTGGGCCCGGACTCCGCGCGGGGCGCGGAGAGGCGAGCCGACGACTAGTCTATGCCAACGTCCACGCGTCGCAACCGCCGCCTGGGCGCGTCGCCGCGCCGCGAAGTCTTTACTTGACGGATGGGTCGCTGGGGTCGGGGTCGACGTCGTCCTTCACTCCGTCGTCGTCGAAGTCCCGCACGGGTGGCTGGTGAACCACCACGCCGGGCGCCTTCCCGGCGAAGCGGTCGCCGATGAAGTCGGTGATCTGCTGGGCCAGCGCACGGTAGGGGTTGCGCATGTCGAAGGCGACGGGGAGCCGGTCGTAGAGCACCGGGTCGTCGTAGCGCACGTAAGGGATGGCGAACTGGTGCTGGCCCTTGCTCGATACCCAGTCGGAGCCGTGGTCGCAGGGGCCTGCTTGCACCACCAGGCCGGTGATCCCCGGTAGAGGCACGTCGTGGATGGTGCCGGAGGCGTCGGGGCCGATGCTCGGCAGAGGCACGTGCCCTCCGCCGGCTTCGAGGCTCTGCAGGTCGGTGATGCCGGCGTTGGACCCGACGTTGGGCTCGGCGAGCCCGAGGCCCGCGGCGCGCGCCCAGGCCTCGCCCGCCTCGTTGGCGACCAGCTCGTCGTAGAGCGACTCGATGAGCAGCACGTCGCGCGGGGCGGGGGGCACGTCGCCGACGGGCTGCGGGTGGCGGATGAGGTCGCCGGCGTAGAGCAGCGGGTCGGCCGGCTCCACCGCCGTCTGCACCAGGTTCACCAGGGGGTGGAACTCGGTGAGGCGGTCGCGCAGGAAGTGGAAATACAGGCCCGCCGCGGCGCCGAGCAGCGTGCCGATGCCCGGGCCGTGCACCGCCGCCTCCATGATGAAGCCGCCACCGCCCACGGAGAAGACCCACGGGTGGACGTGCGGCTCGATCGCCGCCGCCATCTCGCCCTCGATGGACCCGAGCGACTCGCCCACGTAGGCGATGTGGTCGGGGTCGATCGCCGGGACGGTCGCGCCCGTCTTCAGGGGGGAGAGATCCGGATGGTTGCGCAATACACGGACCAGACTCACCGTGTCGATCGCCGCCTGCCGGAGCTGATCGCGGAACGCGCCCAGGTTCAGGAGGTTGCCGAAGAGGTCGGTCGGCGGGTTGCGCCCGCTGGGGGTGTTGTCGGCGATGCCGTCGGGCCCCTTGTACGTTGCGCCGGGGGCGCTCTCGTAGTCGGTGTGCTCGTCCACCTGGAACTCCGGCTCCACGGCGCGCGCGCCGAAGGTGATGCTGTCGACGCCCACCACCATCCAGCCCTTGGTGCAGAAGACGTTGGCCGCCTGGACGAGGTACTCGCGCGAGGCGCCCAGGCCGTGCTGCACGATCACCGTCGGGTAGCCGCCGGGAGGCATGGGGGCGTCGGGGACGGCGATGGATGCCCAGATCTTGGCCGTCGGCTTGGTGGGGCTGCGGACGATGTTGCCGCTCGCGTCGCGGGCGAAGTGCGCGTGCAGCGGGTTGTCGTAGCCGCCCGGCTCGTCACGCAGGTAGCTGGACGCCTCGAAGACGGCCGTCCCCCACGCGGCGATGTAATCGTGCGCGCGCACGGGGAGCTGGTTGTCCCAGTCGTCGGAGCCGTCGGGGAGCTTGTTCTTCGGGTCGACCACGCCGAGCCAGTCGTCCAGGCTGGCGGTGAAGCCGGCGGGCAGCACGCCGCCGACAGGCCGCGCGAAGCGGGCCGCGCCCATCGGCGCGAGCTCCTTCGGGTCGAAGGAGAGCGGGGGGATTGGCTCGGTGTCGAGCGTCGCGCGCAGCTGGAACAGCTCGCGCGCGCGGGTGTGCGTGGTGAACGGCGCGATGGCGACGATGCGCGCGCCGCCGAGGCCGGGCCCCAGGAGCGCGACGGCGCGGTCAAGGGCGTCGCGATACATCCTCTGCGTCGCATCTTCCGGCGTGGTGGGGAGGTTGGTCAGGTCGGCGCTCGCGCGCACCGCGCGCCCGTCGGCCGTCTGCAGGCGGCTCGTCAGGAGGGCGGCGTAGTGGTGGCCTTCCTCCAGGACGATGCCGCGCGCCGGGCCGACGGCCACCACTGGACGCGTGTCCGAGCCGCGGATGGCGTCGTCCTGGAAGTAGGCGCGGCAGCGCACGCGCGCGTGCGCGGGGTCAGGCGCGTCCATGTCCAGCAGGTAGACCGAGCTGGTGTCGGCCACGCACGCGTCCTCGTCCGCCGGTAGGGAGGTCTTGTCGATCACCGCCGAGGGCGGAGCGTCGTCGACGGGCGCGGCGTCCATGTCGTCGACGTAGAAGAGGGCGTGGGTGAAGCGGGAGAAGCCGTCCAGCTCGGCGAAGGCGCCGGAGAGGATGTCGGCGTTCTGCGTGACCACCGCGTCCAGCCCGGGCAGGGGGTTCATGACGTGCCCGTCCTTCAGGTACGCGTCGGTGGGGTAGGGGACATCGAGGAACGGGGGCGTCTGTCCCGCGGTGAGGGTGAAGCGAGCGACCGCGCCCTGCGTGCCGGCGTCGTCCGAGCTGCACCCGCCCATGGTCCCGAGCACCAGCGCCAGCCCTGCCGTCGCGACGAACGCCCACCGTGCCATGGGCACGAGGATAGTCCGCGCGTATGCTCTGCACACCATGAACGTGAGGCCCCACGCCGACTTCGCGCCGCTCGCGGTGCTCCCGGCGCGGCGCGTCTTCGTCCTGACCGGCGCGGGGATCAGCGCGGAGAGCGGCATCCGTACCTTCCGCGACGCGGGAGGCATGTGGGAGGAGCATCGCTTCGAGGACGTGGCGTCGCCGGAGGGCTGGGCGCGCGACCCGGTGCTCGTCTGGCGCTTCTACTCCGCGCGGCGCGCCCAGGCGGCGACCGTCGCGCCGAACGCGGCGCACGTGGCGCTCGCCGCGGTGGAGGGCGCCCTCGCCGACCGACTCTTCCTTTGCACGCAGAACGTGGACCCCCTCCACGAGCGCGCCGGCTCCAGGCGCGTGCTGCACATGCACGGCGAGCTCTCCAAGAGCCGCTGCGAGCGCCCCGGCCCGCGCTGCGATCGCGCGGAGCCCTTCGAGGACGCGGGCCTGTACGAGGACGACGCGAGCATTCCGCGGTGCGCGTGCGGCGGGCGCGTCCGCCCGCACATCTGCTGGTTCGGGGAGGTGCCCTTCGGGCTGGAGGCCATCGCGCGCGCCGTCGACGCCTGCGACCTCTTCGTCACCATCGGCAGCTCCGGGGCCGTCTACCCGGCGGCGGGCCTGGTGCGGGCCGCGCGCGCGGCGGGCGCGCGCACGGTCTACGTCGGCCCGGAGGCGCCGGAGAACGGCGGGGCCTTCGACGAGTGCCGTCTCGGCCGCGCGACCGAGGCGGTGCCGGGGCTCTTCGCGACGTCATGAGATGGAGGCGCCGCGTGATCCAGCTCCTCGCCGGCCTCGCCCTGCTCTACGCCGGCGTGTGCGTCCTGGGCGCGGCGAGCTACCGCAGGCTGCTCTACCCCGCGCCGGTCGAGGCCGATCGCCCGATCCCGTCCGACGCGACGCGCATCGACGCGACGGCGAAGGACGGCACACCCGTCTTCGCCATGCGCTTCGCGGCGAGGGGCGGCGGCGCGACCGCCACCACCGTCGTGCACTTTCACGGCAACGGCGAGACGGTCTTCGACGACGTGGAGATCGCGCGTGAGCTCGCGCTGCGCGGCGTGAACGTGGTGCTCGCCGAGTACCGCGGCTACGGCCTCTCGCGCGACGCCGGGTCGCCCACCGAGCAGGGCCTCTACGCCGACGCGCAGGCGCTGCTGGACGCGCTGGCGATCCCTCGCGATCGCCTGGTGCTCTGGGGCACCAGCCTGGGCACCGGCGTGGCGGCGGAGATGGCGCTGCGCGGCTTCGGGAGGGAGCTCGTCCTGATGGCGCCGTACACCTCCATCCCGGACGTCGGTGCCAAGGTCGCGCCCTTCCTTCCTGTGCACTGGCTGGTGGGGGACCGCTTCGACACCCGATCCAAGGCGCCGCGCATCCGGTTGCCCGTCCTGATCATCCAGGGCACCCAGGACGAGGTCGTCCCCTTCGCGATGGGCCAGGCGCTCTCGAAGACCTTCCCGCGGGCGGAGCTCATCACCATCCAGGGCGGGCATCACACCGACCTGTTCGCGCTGGACGGGCCGGCGCTCCTGGACGCCATCGCCGGGGTGTCGCGCTAGTGGTGCGGCGCCTCGCGCTCCCCTTCCGCGAGCGGTACGGCCGCTGGGCGGTCGTCGCCGGGGCGTCGGAGGGCCTCGGCGCCGCCTTCGCCGAGGCGCTCGCCGCGCGGGGGCTCGACCTGCTGCTCGTCGCCCGCCGGGCGGACGTGCTCGAGGACCTGGCGCGCGAGCTCGGGGAGCGGCACGGCGTGGAGGTCGTCCCGCTGGCGCTGGACCTCGCCGACCCGGGCTTCGCCGGCGCGCTGGGCGCCGCGCTCGCGGACCGCGAGGTGGGGGTGGCGGTCTACAACGCGGCGTACTCCTTCGTCGCGCCGCTGCTGGAGCGGCCGCTCGCCGACGCCCTGCGCGTCGTGGACGTCAACGTGAACGGGCCGCTGCGCTTCACGCACGCCGTCGTCCCACCGATGCTCGCGCGCGGCCGCGGCGCGCTGGTGATCATGTCGTCTCTCGCCGGCTTCACCGGCTCGCCGCGGCTCGCCGCCTACGCGGCGAGCAAGGCCTTCCTCACCACCCTCGCGGAGGGCCTCTGGGCGGAGCTCCGGCCGGGCGGGGTGGACGTGATCGCCTCGTGCGCGGGCGCCATCCGCACGCCCAACTACCAGCGCATGCTCGGCGGCGGGAAGGAGGCCCCCGGGACGATGGCGCCGCTCGCGGTGGTGGAGGAGACGCTGCACGCGCTCGGACGCGGTCCGGTCGTCGTGCCGGGGACGGTCAACAAGCTGGCGAGCTTCTTCCTGCGGCGCGTCGTGACGCGCGCGCGGGCCATCGCCATCATGAAGAAGTCGGTCGAGCCTTGATCGCCGGGCTCGTCGCGCCGCTCGCCGTCTACGCGTGGGTGCTCGTGCTCCACGTGCTGCTGCCCGCGCGCACCGTGCGCGGCTACGTCACGGGCGACAACGGGGAGAAGCTCACCTACCGCCTCAACGGCCTGCGCGTGCTCGCCGTCACCCTGCTCGCCTACTACGGCCTGGACCACTTCGGCGTCCTGCCCCGCGATTTCCTGTGGGATCACCGGTGGGAGGCGCTGGCTGGAGCGTGCGCCCTGGGGCTGGCGTTCACCTTCGCCGTGGTGCTCGGCGCGCCGCCCACCGGCAAGCCCTTCCTGGCGGAGCTCTTCCTCGGCCGGCGCGCCAACCCGCAGCTGCTCGGCGGGCTGGTGGACGCCAAGATGTACCTGTACCTCATCGGCGCGGTGATGCTGGAGCTCAACGTCCTCTCCTTCGCCGCTCACGAGGCGAAGGTCAACGGCGGCGTCACGGCGATCTCGGTCGTGGTGTACTCCGCGCTCTTCACCTTCTTCGTGAGCGAGTACCTCTTCTTCGAGGAGGTGCACCTGTACACCTACGATTTCTTCGCCGAGCGCGTGGGCTTCAAGCTGGGCTGGGGCTGCTTCACCTTCTACCCCTTCTTCTACTGCGTGGGGCTCTGGTCCGCGGCGCGCGCGCCCGACCCCCACGCCCCGGCGTGGCTGCTCGCGGCCGCCGGGCTCGTCTTCTTCGGCGGCTGGGCCCTCTCCCGCGGGGCGAACCTCCAGAAGTTCCTCTTCAAGACGCGCCCGCCGGCGAAGCTCCTCGGCCTGCTGGCGCCGCGGACGATCGCCGACGGCGAGCACACGCTGCTCGTCGGCGGGTTCTGGGGCGTCTCCCGCCACGTCAACTACCTGGGCGAGATCCTGATGGCGCTCGGCCTGACGCTCGCCCTCGCGCGGCCGAGCGACCCGTGGCCTTGGCTGTACCCGGCGTACTACCTCGCGCTGCTGGTGCCCCGCGAGCGCGACGACGACAGGCGGTGCGCGGCGAAGTACGGCGCGCTGTGGGACGAGTACCGGAAGCGCGTGCCCCACCGGATCGTGCCCTTCGTCTACTGAGTGCTACCCTCCTCGTCGTGTCCACCTCGCGCGACGTGAGCGAGCGTGTCCGGGCGGCCCGCGGCCTCGCCGGCGAGGCCCTCGGGCTGGGGCTGCGGCCGTCGCACTACCCGTACCTCTTCGAGCACGAGCCGGAGGTCGGGTACTTCGAGATCATCAGCGAGAACTTCCTCGACGCCGCGCTCCCCCCGCGGCACAAGCTCGCCCGCGTGCGCGCGCGCTACCCCGTGGTGCTCCACGGCGTGGGCCTCAACCTGCTCGGCCACGCGCCGCTGGACGAGGCCTACCTCGACGCCCTCTGCCGGCTCGCCGACGAGGTGGACGCGCCCTTCGTCACCGATCACCTCTGCTGGACCGGCGCGCACGGCGTCTCCCACCACGACCTGCTGCCCACGCCCTACCGACCCGAGCTCGTCGAGTGGGCGGCGGAGCGCGCGTACGCCGTGCAGCGGCGGCTGGGGCGCCCCTTCGGGATCGAGAACCTCTCCAGCTACGTGACCTTCGCCGGGTCCACGCTCACCGAGTGGGACTTCTACACGCGCGTGGTGCGCGAGTCGGGCTGCTGGTTCCTGTTCGACGTCAACAACGTCTACGTCTCCAGCCAGAACCACGGCTTCGACCCGGACGCGTACCTCGCGGCGATCGACTTCTCCCGCGTCCTCGAGGTCCACCTGGCGGGGTTCGCGCGCGAGCCGGACGGCACCATCGTCGACACGCACGACCACCCGGTGGCCGACGCGGTGTGGTCGCTCTACGCGCGCGCGTGGCGGATGGGCGGGCCCTTCCCGACGCTGCTCGAGTGGGACGCCCGCATCCCGCCCATGCCGGAGGTGCTGGCGGAGCTGGAGCGGGCGCGGGAGGCGCGCGCGTGAGCTCGCGGGACGCCCCGGCCTGGCTCGCCGACCTGCAGGCGCGCTTCGGCGCGACCATCCGCACGCCGCTCGACCGCGCGAGCGGCACGCTCAGGGCGACGCCCGCCGCCTACGACGCCGCCCTCGTGGAGCAGGCGCGGGGCGGCCCGAAGACGAGCGGCGCGGAGCGGCTCGCCGTCTACAACCGGCAGTACTGGTTTCGCCTCTTCGGCGTGCTGCAGACCGCCTTCCCGCTCACCACGCGGCTGCTCGGTCACTGGACCTTCAACGATCACGCTTCGCGCTTCCTGCTCGCTCACCCCCCGCACGGGTGGGACGTCGGCCGCGCGGCGGACGGCTTCGAGACCTTCCTCGACGAGGAGACGCCGGGCGAGCACGTCGCCGCCGGCGACCGCCTGGTCGCTCGGGAGGCGCTCGTGGAGGCAGCGCGCATCGACGCCGCATTCATGCGCGTGCTCGGCGCGCCGGAGATCCTGCCGTACCGTCCCTCGGCGAGCGACGCCCCGCGGCTGCTCGACGCGCGGCTGGTTCCCTCTCCGGCAGCGGCGCTGGTGAAGGAGAGCTGGCCGCTGCTCGAGCTTCGCAAGCAGGCGCGCGACGACGCGACGGAGGCTCCGGTCGCGCTCCCCGCGCGGCTGCCCGAGGCGCGGTGGTGGGCGATTGTCCGCCGGCCGGAGGGGCTGGGCCACCTCCCGCTGGAGGCGCGCGAGGCGGAGCTCCTCGACCTGCTCGGTCGCCACACGGTGCGCGACGCCCTCGCCCGGCTGGAGGCGGCGTGCCCCGCCGAGGAGCGCGGCGAGCTGCCGGTCAAGACGCAGGCGTGGCTCGCCCGCAGCGTGACGCTGGGCTTCTGGGCCGGGGCCGGCTGAGGCTCAGTCGCAGATGACGCAGCTGAAGCCCGCGCAGACGTTCATCCCGCGGCAGGTGTGCTCGGTGAGGGTCTGCGTCCCGGTGTCGTAGGACATCCCGCGACAGGTGTTCTCCCCGCCGCAGTGCGGGTGGATCTCCACGGTGCCGCCGCGCTTGTCGCACTCGGCGGTGAAGTCCTCCAGCGTCAGGTCGGGGACGATGGTCGAGGAGGTGATGATCGGGGCGGCATCGCCCGGGCCACCCTCGCACGCGGGCGCCGCGTCCCCGGCGGCGGCATCGGCGGCGGAGGCGTCCAGGTCGACGGAGGCGTCCAGGCCGACGCCCGCGTCCGGTTGCACGGCAGGGGACGCCAGCGCGGCGTCCGGTCGGCCGCCGGGGGCGACGGTGTCGGAGCCCGGGTCGGTGGCGCTGCAGGCCGGCATCCCGACGCACAGGAGGCCGCCGAGCGCGGCGGTGAGCAGCGCGCGGCTGGCGGTCGCGTCGCCGGATTTGTCGGAAGCCGAGCCGGACATGGCGTCCATTCTAGGCCGATGCGCACGCCTGAGCCACGGACAATTTTGGGAGAGCTCGGCCCGAGCGGCGCCGCACGCTCGTGCCGCACATGATGCGAGCAATCGCGCATGAGCCACGAGCCGAGTCGCGAGTCCGGTTGCTAGAGCATCGGCATGCAGCAACTCCGATGGGCCATCGCCCTCATGGCGTCCGCCGCCTTCGCGTGCGGGCCTTCGACGACCTCCAGCTCGAGCGAGCCCGACGCCGCCGACCCCTCCGCCACGGGCGACGCGGGCGCCTCGCCTGCGCTGGACGCCGCGGTCGGCGCCGACGCGACGGGCGACGCCTCGCCGTCGGGCGACGCCGACGCCTCGCCGTCGGGCGACGCCGGGGTGCACTACCTCCACGCCGTCGGCAACCTGCTCGTCGACGGCAAGGGCAACACCGTGCAGCTCCACGGCGTGAACCGCTCCGGCACCGAGTACGCGTGCATCCAGGGCTTCGGCATCTTCGACGGCCCATCCGACGACGCCTCCCTCGCCGCCATCGCGAGCTGGAAGAACGTCAACGCGGTGCGCGTCCCCATGAACGAGGACTGCTGGCTCGGCATCAACGGCGTGCCGTCGCAGTACGCGGGCGCCAACTACCAGAAGGCCCTCTCCGACTTCGCCGATCGCATCCTGGCGCACGGCATGTACCCCATCCTCGAGCTGCACTGGACGGCGCCCGGCTCGACGCCCGCGACCGGGCAGCGGCCGATGCCCGACATGGATCACTCGGTCACCTTCTGGTCGCAGGTGGCCGCCGCCTTCGCCAGCCGGCCCGATGTGGTGCTGGAGATGCACAACGAGCCGTACCCGGACAACAACCAGGACACCAACGCCGCCTGGACGTGCTGGGAGAAGGGCGGCTCCTGCAGCGGCATCAACTACACCGTGGCGGGGATGAGCACCCTCGTCTCCGCCGTCCGCGCGGCGGGCGCGAACAACCTCGTCCTGCTCGGCGGCGTGGAGTACTCCAACGCGCTCTCGCAGTGGCTGACGCACGTGCCCGCCGACCCGGCGAACAACCTCGCCGCGGCGTGGCACGTCTACGACTTCAACCTCTGCAGCGACACCAGCTGCTACGACGCCACCGCCGGCGCGGTGGCCAAGAAGTACCCCGTCGTCGCGACCGAGATCGGCGAGCAGGACTGCGGGGGCGGCTTCATCACGACGCTGATGAACTGGCTCGACGGCAAGAAGCAGAGCTACCTCGCCTGGACGTGGGACACCTGGGGCGACTGCCTCGACCTCATCCAGAACTACTCCGGGACCGCGACGACGCCCTACGGCACGACCTTCAAGAACCACGTCGCGGGCCTGTAGCGCCTCTCAGTGCAGCGGCTTGCCGTGCCCGGGGCCGAGGATCTCCTGCAGCTTCGCCTGCGCGTCGAAGGTGTGGACGTGCGGCGGGTGGTGGCAAGTGGTGCAGATCTGCGCTGTCGGCTTCGGCACCTCCGGCGGGATCTTCGGGTTCTCCGCGTGCCGCGACGAGGGCCCGTGGCACACCTCGCACTGCACGTCCTTCAGCTTCTCCACGTGCGTCACCGTGCTCCCGCCGGGGCGGTCGTAGCCGGTGACGTGGCAGCTCACGCAGTCCAGGTTGAACTCCTTGAACTGCGACGACAGCGTCACGTACGCGTGGGCGTGCGCGGTCTTGTCCCACACCGCCCGCGGCGCCGCGTGGCACGTGCTGCACGCCTCCACGCCGGCGTAGGAGTCGCCGCCGGGCGGCGCGGGCGGCGGCTTCAACCCGGCGAAGGCGACGCGGTTCATGTCGTCCACCTTCTTGTAGTATGCAAGTAGCTGCTTCTGGATGGCGTCGTCGCTCCCCAGCGAGTCGCGCACCTCGGTGCTGGTGTAGCGGAAGAAGCTCCCCGCCTTGGGCGCCGGCGCCTCGTCCAGCGCCTTCTTCTGCGACTCCAGCCGGGCCAGGTCCGCCTTTCGGGCGGCGAGGTCCTTCGGGTCCACCTTCCCCGACTTCTCCCAGTCGGCGATCTTGCCGCGCAGCTCGTCGATGCGTCGCGTGAGGTCATCGCGCTTCTGGCCGCGGCCGAGGCCGGTGGCGTCGTGGAAGTCGAAGGAGCCGTCGCGCACGAAGAGGTCCAGCACGCCGACGGTCTGCAGGTGGTTGCCCGTCTGGGCGACGATCACCTTGCCGTCCAGCTCGGGGGAGGGGGTGGGCGTGTTCTCCTCCCCGCCGCCGCCCGTCGACCCGACCACCACGACGGTGAAGTCCGGCACGGCGTCGGCGATGCGCTTGGCCTCCCCGCGGCCCACGGCGGCGAGCGCCACCAGCACCTGCGCGCCCTGCGCCTTCAGCTTCGCCGCCTCTGCCTTGGCCGCCTCCTCCGGCGCCGCGAAGGTGAAGCCGTCGGTGGGCATCCCCTCGGTCGCCTTGTCCGGCTGGGCCACCCCGACGATGCCCACCTTCACGCCGTGCACCTCGCGCAGCACCGAGGCGTGGAAGACGCCGCTCGCGGGGGTGGCGTTCGCCGCGAGCGCGGCGGCGCCGCTCTCCCCCGCCAGCCGGGCGAAGGTGTCCTGCCCGAGCGCCCAGTCGTTGCGCCCGGGGGAGAAGGACACGAGGCCCAGGTCCTTCAGGGAGGCGGCGAGCGTCTCGGCCTTGGCGAGCTCCTGCGCCTTCTTCGGCGGCTCGATGACCGGGTCGATGAAGAAGAGCGGCCCGGCGGAGACGAAGAGGCTGTCGGGCGCGCGCTTTCGCTCCCCCTTCATCCACGCCGCCACGTGGTTCAGGCCCCCGAGCTGGTCCTTGACGCACCCGCACGGCTCGAGCGCGCCGGCCGGGTCGGAGACGAGGTAAAGCCGCACCGTCGGCGCGTCCGCCGCGTCCGGCTGGGCCCCTCTCTGGGGGTGGCAGCCCTCGCAGGCCGAGGCCGCGGCCCCGGCGATGGTGCAGAAGAGCGCGAGCGCCGACGCTCGAGCCGTCAATCTCGGTTGCCATTTGCAGCGCGCCCGCCGATGCTCGATCATGGTCGTCGTATAGATACTCAATGGACAGGGAAGGAGAAAGCGCCCCGCGGCGGCGAAGATACGGCGTGCCATGCGAGAGGTGACCTTCGGCCCCTACGTCCTGGAGACTCGCCTCGCCGTCGGGGGAACGGCGGAGGTCTACCTCGCGCGGCACGCCGACCCGCGCGGCGAGCCGCCGCAGCTCGTGGTGAAGCGCCTCCTGCCCGACTTCCTGGGCGACGAGGAGGGCCGCACCATGTTCGCCCGCGAGGCGGCGCTCCACGCCTCCGTCCGCCACGACAACGTCGTGAAGGTGTTCGCCGCCGGCGAGACCGACGACGGCGAGCCCTACCTGGCGATGGAGTGGGTCGAGGGCGTCGACGGCTACCGGCTGATCCGCCGCACCCGGCAGGACGGGCGGAGCCTCCCCGTGCCCGTCGCCGTGCACATCGCGCGGGAGGTGCTCCTCGCGCTGGACTACGTGCACTCTGCGACCGACGCCGCGGGCACCCCGCTCCACATCGTCCACCGGGACGTGACCCCCTCCAACGTCTACCTGTCCAAGAACGGGGACGTGAAGCTGGGCGACTTCGGCATCGCGCGCGCCAACGAGCGCCTCACCGCGCAGCGCGCCGCCAGCGCGATGCTCAAGGGCAAGTTCGCCTATCTGGCGCCGGAGCAGGTCGCGGGCGAGGAGTTCGATCACCGCGCCGATCTCTTTAGCATGGCCACCGTCCTCGCCGAGCTGTTGCTGGGCGAGCAGCTCTTCCCCGGCGTCGGTCAGCTCGCGGTGCTCCTCGCCATCCGCGACTGCCGCATCGACGCGCTGCACGCGCGCGCCGGCGAGCTCCCGCCCGGCCTCTACCAGGCCCTGGTCAAGGGCCTCTCCAAGAACCCCGACGACCGCTTCGAGCGCGCCCGCGCTTTCGCCGAGGCGCTGGCCCCCTTCGCCGGCGACCCCGCGGGCGCCCGCGCCGAGCTCGGGGTGCTCGTCCGGGAGGCGATGCGCTCGCGCTCCGGCTCCACCATGGCCGCCGTGCGCGACAGCAGCAGCCGCATGCGCGCCGCGGCGCCGGTGGCGGTGGAGCAGGAGGAGCGGCCCACCGGCGAGTACACGACCCTGCCCTCCTTCGTCATCACCACGGCAGGCACCAAGCACGGCCCGTGGACGTTCGCGCGGCTGGTGGAGGCGCTGGCCACCGGCGAGGTGGGCCGCGCCGATCAGGTCGACTACATCGGGCGCGGTTACGCGTCCGTCGCCGACGTGGAGGATCTGGCGCGCTTCCTCCCCGCGCAGACGCCGGCGACGAGCAAGCTGGAGGGCCCGGGCAAGCCCGACGCCACCTACGACCTCTCCCACTTCTCCATGCTGGAGGTCCTGCTCTGCGTCCTGGAGAAGGACGACACCGGCGTGCTCTTCGCCGAGCGCGGGGATCGCAACGCGCGCAAGGAGCTCTACTTCGTGCGCGGGCGGCTTCACCACGTCGCCTCCTCCAACGCGAGCGAGCTGCTCGGCGAGTATCTCGTCCGGCGCGGCAAGCTCTCCCGCCACGAGCTGGACATGGCGCTCGCGGTGCTCCCCCGTCACAACGGCCGGATGGGCGACACCCTCATCTCCCTCGGCCTGGTGAGCCCGGTCGACGTCTTCCAGGCGATCCGCGAGCAGGGCCGCGATCGCGTGGCGGACCTGTTCATGTGGACGCAGGGGCAGGCGAGCTTCTACCGCAACCAGACCGCGCTCCACGTCGAGTTCCCGCTGGACCTGGACCTGCCCACCCTCATGCTCGCCGGGATGGAGGCGGCCGTCCCCGGCGAGAGCGCGCTGGAGCGCTACCGCACGCGCCTTCACGCGGTGGTGGGCCCCGGCCGCCGGGACCGTCCGGGCCTGCTGCAGGTGCGGTGGCCGCCCCAGGTCGCCGCGGTGGAGGCGCTCTCGCGCAGACCCAAGCGCCTGAGCGAGCTGCTCAGCGAGGCGACGCGCGGCGGCCAGACCACCGCCGGCTCCGTCCTCCGGGCGCTGGACATGCTCCTCGCCGCCCACCTGCTCGAGATCCGCTAGCTCACCCCCGGCCCGCTCCCTACGCGGGAGAGGGAGAGAGACCGCGGAGGGAGAGAGAGGTCACTTGGGGGTCGCGGCGCCGCCCGCGAAGGGCAGGACGGCCTTCAGGTCCTCGTCGTTGAAGCGCAGGTTCAGGCCGACGAAGTAGTCACGGCGCGTGTCCAGGAAGACGTTGTCGACGCCGCCCAGCAGCCAGAGCCGGTTGATGAACTCGTAGCTGAGGAAGGAGCGGAAGCGCGGCACCGCCTGCTCGCCGAAGCCGAAGAGGTCGTTGACCAGCTCGAAGCGGCCGTTGAACAGGACCAGGTCCACGCCCACGCCGCCCGTCGACTCGATGATGCCGAACCGGCCGCGCACCGGCCCGAGCTGCCGCGCGAGCTCCAGGGAGAAGCGGAAGCTGTCGGTGGTGGTCGTCGTCAGCGTGCGGTAGTGCGCCGGCTCGTTGGGGTTGGTGGTGTCGACGTCCGTCTGCGCGAAGGAGGTGAGGCCGCGCGGGTCGTTGATGAGCTGGATCATGTAGTACTTGTCCTCCCGCGGCTGGAGGCGCAGCTCGAAGTAGCTCTTCAACGTGTTGGACAGGAAGTTGTAGTCGCTGCGGAGGCTGACGATGGTCTGCAGCCGCGCGATCGGCTCGACGATGCTGTTGATGCCCTCGGCCGCGCTCTGCACCTCGTTGATGAGGGTGTCGTCCTTGGAGAGGCGGCCCAGCGTGCCTTCGCCCTTGTCCAGGCGGTCGGCGACGTGGTCGATGTGCGAGAGCGCGCTCTGCAGGCTCTTGGACGACTCGTCCAGGTGGCTGATGGTCTCCTTGACGTCGGCGCCGGTGCCGGTGCCGCGCCCCTGGATGGCGGCCGTCAGGTTGCGCACGTCCTCGGTGATGGCGCGCACGTTGTCGGTGATCTTGGCGAGCGGCGCCTCGTTCTGCGCGGTGATGCGGTCCAGGCGCTCCAGCGTCTCCTTGATGGTCTCGCGGTTCTCGCGGATGGTCTTGTTGAGGGCGTCGGTGGCGTCCGCCATGTTCTGCAGGATGAGGCGGATGTTCTGGCCGCCCTGCTCGGTGCCGATGGACTTGGCGAGCTGCCCGGCGACCTGCTTCACCAGCACGGCGACGTCGTTGATGTTCTTCTTGATGTCGTCGATGGATGCCTCCTCCGGCACCACCTGGATCTCGTCGCCGTCCGTCAGCTTGGGCGGCTTCGCGCCCTCGGTCAGGACGACGGTGTACTCGCCCAGCAGCGAGGAGGACTTCTTGCCGAGCGTGGCGTTCTGGTAGAGGGGCACGCCGTCGTCCACGCGCACGTCCACGCGGGCGCGCCCGTTCTCCAGGCGGATGGACTGGATGGTGCCGACCGGGATGCCGGCGACGGTCACCCGCGAGTGGTTGGCGAGGCCGGTGGCGTCGGGTAGGTAGGCGTGCACGACGTACCCACCCCCGGCGCCATACTCGTGGCCGATCGTGCGGTAGATCGCGTAGGCGGCGCCGGCGGCAAGAAGCACGAACGCGCCGACCTTCGCCGCCTGGGTGAGCTTCGCCATACCGCCGGCCCTACCCTAGTACCGGCAGGCGGGGGATTGAAGGGCAAAGCTGCGGCGGCGGAGGGCCATGTGGGCGCCCGGAACCTCGCCGTCAGCGATTCAGGTCGAGGCCACCCGGGTACATGTAGCTGGTGTAGCTGCCGTAGCCGTACACCTGGATGCCGAACCCCGCCGTCCCGCTCGCCGAGTGGTTGCTCGACGAGTTGCCGCAGTTGCCGTTGCAGATCTGGTAGTACGCGAACCGGTAGCCGCTGTTGCCGATGGTCGTCCATCCGGTGACGTTGTTGCCGTCGATCGTCACGGCCTTGCCCGTCGGCGCGAGCACCGTCACCCAGTTGATCTGGTAGTTGTTCGGCGCGGTGAAGGCGTAGCTGGTGCGAAACTGCGCGGTGGCGACCTCCATGCTCATCGCGGGGTCGCCGCTCAGCACGCCGTCACCGAAGTTGGAGGAGCCTTCCATGTAGCTGGCCACCTCGAAGGGGTGGTTGGCGTTGGCGGTGACGTGGAAGGGCGTCGCGGTCTCGAACACCGCCACCTGCCCCGCGTTCAGCGACGTCGAGGCGGTGCCGGAGGTGACGGTTGGAGTGGGATCGTAGGTGAGGGTGGTGCCGTTGACGGTCCCGACGATGCGGACGAAGTGCTTCGGCGTGTAGCCCGTCACCTTGGGCGGTACGACGAGGTAGTCCTCGCGCAGCGTCTCCTTGGGGAACATCACCTCTTCCATGTGGTCGCAGTAGCCCTGGCTCGCGGGGATGTAGACGCACGCCTGCCCGCCGAAGACCTCCACGGGCGCCGACGCCGAGATGCCCGTGCCGCTCATGTCCGAGCCATAGGAGCCCGTGCCCGGCGTGGGGTTGGTGATCTGCAGCACGTCGCCCCGGCCCAGCGTGACGGTCCCGCCGTTGGCGGCCAGGCCGCCTCCGGAGACGATGGTCGTGGACGGCGACACGGTGACCTGCGTGTTCGCCTCGGTGCCGACGATCGTCACGATGCCGGGGAGCGTGTAGAAGGACGGATACGACGCCGCGTAGTAGTTCCCGGTCATCGCGTTGACCGGCAGCAGCAGCGAGGCGTCGTTGGTGTAGGAGTACGAGCCACCCTTCGCGTAGTCGCGCGCGTTGAACTGATAGACCGTCACCGGCTCGGTGCTCCGGATGCGGTACGCGCCGCCGGTGACCTTCTCGGTGGTCGGCGCGTTGGGCTGTCCGCCGTTGCACGGACCGGTGCCGCAGGAGAGCGAGCTCACCCACGGGAGGGTGACCTCCTTGATGGCGCCCGCCGCGATGGTGGTCGTGCTGCTGTAGTTGGCGGGCCCGGTGATCGTCACCGAGGCGGTGTTGGGGCTCGTGTTGGCGATGGACACCGAGAAGGTGAACGTCGTCTGGTCGAGCCAGTTGTTGATCATCGTCACGGCGTAGTAGTCGCACCCGATGTAGCTGTGCCCGACCGTCGCGCAGGCGCCGACGCACACGCCGCTCTGGCAGGAGAGGCCCATCAGCGGGTCGCAGTCGTTGGTGACGTAGCCGGTGCCGTCGGAGTTGCAGACGGTGCCCGCGCTGCCGTTGCAGGTGCCGGACCCGGGGTCGCACACCACGCAGCCGTAGCCGTCCGCGCAGATCTTCCCCGAGAGCGCGCAGTCGACGCTCGTCAGGTTGCCGTTCTTGCAGGTGTTGGCGACGTCGCCGTTGCAGGTGATGCCGTCGGGCTTGCACCCGCCGTCGGGGCCCTGCCCGGCGTCCTGACCCTGGCTGCTGTCCGGGCCGTAGAAGGCGTCGGGGAAGGAGACGTCCAGGGTGGCGTCCAGGTCCGGGGGAGGTGCGGTCTGGTCGAACTGCGAGTTGCCGGCGTCCCAGATGACGCTGCTGTCCTGGCCGCCCCCACCGTCGACGCCACCGTCGTCGGTGTTGACGCCCACGCCGAGGCCGTCGCCGCTGCCGCAGCCGGCCACCAGCAACCCCACGATACCCAGTCCCAGAAGCTCGAACGATAGACGCATGGCTCGCGCACGCCTCCACGTTCAAGAATCGCACCCAAGCTGCCACCAGCGCAACGGGCGAAAGCGCCACCGCTGGATTTTTCTCTGCGGGCGTCCCCGTGTGCGCAGATGTGGGAGCCGTCCTCTCAGGGGGAGGGGTCCTCGTAGAAGACCTCGCCCGCGTCCGCCTCCCCCGCGTCGGGGCTCTCCGGCAGGGGGATGGCGTCCAGGGCCTTGTCCATCGCCTCGCGCAGGTGCTCGAAGTCGTCTCTGGCCGCGGGTGGGAGCACGCGCACGCCGTCCAGCTTCATCGCCAGCGGGTCGAGGAAGACGGCGCCGCGCTTCACCGCGAAGTGCAGGTGAGGACCGGTGGCGCGGCCGGTCTGGCCGACGTAGCCGATGAGCTGCCGCGTCTCGACGTGCTCGCCCACGTGCAGCCCGCCGGCGAAGCGCGAGAGGTGGCAGTACGCGCTGGTCAGGCCGTTCGGGTGGTCGATCTTGATCATGTTGCCGCACGGCCCGCTCCGGCTCATCACCACCACCTTGCCGGAGGCGGCCGCGTAGACGGGCGTCCCGCTCGGCGCGGCGAAGTCCACCCCGTTGTGCGGCATGATGACGTGCAGCACCGGGTGCATGCGGTGCGGGTCGAAGCGCGAGGAGATGCGCGCCATCGGCACCGGCGAGCGCCAGCCTCCGTGGTAGGGCTGGCGGCCCTTGGCGTCGTAGTAGCCGCCGGGGCCGTGGTGGCTGCCGTGCGGGTCGCTCGAGCCACGCGCGTACCAGTAGATCCGGAGCGGGTCATGGCCGACCGCCGTGTACTCCACCGCGTCGAGCGAGGAGTAGCCGGTGAAGCGGCCCTCCACGCGCTCCTCGGTCGCGACGATGCGCAGACGCACGCCGGGCTTGAGATCGGAGAGGTCGGCGTGGCCGTCGAGCGCGTCGTCCAGCATGGAGAGCAGGCCCTCGTCCAGCTTGGCGTGGCTGATCGCGGTGCGCAGGTCGGCCTGCACCACCAGGCCCACGGCCACCTGGTGATGCTCGATGTCCAGCTCCAGCTTGTGCGCCTTCTCCAGCGCGCCGTCCGCCTCGCGTGTCTGCCACACGTCCTCACGGGAGGTGGCGAACTCGAAGGCGACGAGGTGGCCGTCGGCGACCGACTTGGCGAAGGCGAAGGTGTCGCTCGGCGCGCAGTGGTCCAGATCGCGCACGCCCTTGAACGCGGTGACCACCGCCATCCCCGCCTTCTTGCCGAGGCCCGCCGCGGAGAGCGCGACGAGCAGCGGGTGCTTGCCCACCGACCCCTTGGCGAGGTGGACGCGCGTGTCGCCCGCGAGGTCGGCCACCCGGAAGGTGTGCACGCGCGGGTGCGGCGGCGTCTCGGCCGGGGCGCCGGCGTCCAGATCGGCCGGCGCCGCGCTCGCGGTGGCCACCGCCGCCTCGTGGTGCACAGGCGGCGCCGCCGCGGCGTGGACGTTGCGCCGGGCGAGCGCGGCGAAGGGCGCCGAGACGCAGGCAATCGTCAGCGCCCCCGCGGCGAGCGCGAGCGCGGCGAGAGCGCGGGCGCCCAGCCGCGGCTTCGGTCTCACTGTCGAGGGAACGTCCGGCTTCTCGTCCACGGCGGGCGACCCATACCGTCCGGCGCCCGCCCGCGCAACCCGGCCGCAGGCCGGCCGACAGCTCGAAGGGCGCGTCGACCGGAGCGGCCCCCCGCCCGTCGCCGAAAAAAGGAGGCGACAAGACGGGGCGCTCTCGCCTAACTTCGATCGACGATTCCACGATGGACGAGGGCCTGAAACAAACGCTGCTCCTGGGACGGGAGCACTACGGCAAGCGCGAGTACGACAAGGCCGAGCCCTTGCTGCGCCAGGTGTTGCAGCAGGACGACCGCTTCGCCGACGTGCACGACATGCTCGGCGTCATCGCGCACTCGCGCGGCAACTTCATGCTGGCCGAGCAGCACTTCGAGCGCGCGCTGGAGATCAACCCCTCCTACACCGAGGCCGCCCTCAACCTCGCCGTGACCTACAACGACCGCGGCAAGTACGAGGCCGCGCGGCAGGTCTACTCGCGCATCAAGGGCAAGCCCTCCGGCGCCCTCTCCGGGCTGGATCCCTTCGCCCGCGGCAAGCTCGCCAACATGCACGCCGACCTGGCGCAGGCCTACGCCGACTCCGGCCTCGTCCACGAGGCGATCGCCGAGCTGGAGAAGGCCGTCGGGCTGTGTCCGCAGTTCGCCGACCTGCGCACGAAGCTCGGCAACCTGCTGCGCGAGGTGAAGGAGACCCCGCGGGCGCGCGAGCACTACGAGGCCGCCGTCGCGGCCCGCCCCAACTACGTTCCCGCGCGCCTCGCGCTGGGCGTGACGCTCCTCTCGCAGGGGGAGGCGGACGGCGCCGACGAGCAGTGGACCCGCGCCCTCGAGATCGAGCCGGAGAACACCCAGGCGAAGATGTACATGCGGATGCTCGCCGCCTACCGCGCGAAGCCGTCCACGCCGCCCGCGGATTGAGAGGACGCAGGAGGAGCGCTACGCGTCGCGCTTCTTGCTCTCCCGCTGGAGGCGCTTGCGCTCCACCGCGGCGATGCGCTTCATCTGCTTCTTGAGGGGGACCGGGCGGCCGGGCAGGGGGCTCTGCTCCTCGTGGTCCTCGCGGAAGGCGCCCGGCTGCTGCCCCAGCTCGAAGAGGGTGATCTCCCGGCGGGCGCGGGCGCCCAGCCGCACCGGCATGATCGCCGCGCCGATGCCCGCGCCGACGTAGACCGCGCCGTGGGCGCGGCGGTCGCCGTACAGGCCGTGGACGTACCTGTGACCGACGATGTGGCCGAGGGCGAGCTCGTGGAGGCGCGCGACGGTGATCTGCCCGGCGTGGGTGTGGCCGGAGAGCACGAGCGGCACGTCGTGGTGCCAGAGGGCGTCCGCCTCTTCGGCGATGTGCGAGAGGCCGAGCGTGGGGAGGTCGTGGCGGAGGCCTCGCAGCGCCCGGCCGTAGTCGGCGTGGCCGGTGTAGGCGTCGTCCAGGCCGACGAGCTGGAGGCGCTGGTGGCCCAGCGTCAGCACGGTGTTCTGGTTGCGGAGCACGAGGGCGCCGGCGTGCTCCAGCGTGCGGACCACCTCGTCGGCGCCCGACCAGTAGTCGTGGTTGCCCAGCACGGCCACCACCGGCGCGCGGATGCCCCGGATGACCTCGCCGAGCTCGTCCAGAAATCTCTGGCTGTGGCAGACGAAGTCGCCGGTGATGGCGACGAGGTCCGGCTGCGAGGCGTTGGTGAGCTGGACGGCCTCCTCGTGGACGCGCATCGGCGTGACGCGGCCGACGTGGAGGTCGGTCAGGTGGGCCACGCGAATGGGGTCCAGCAGGTCGGTGTACACGGCGGGCCCGGCGAAGCGCCGCACGTGGATCTTGCCAAAATGACCCTCGTCCACCCGCGAAAGCAACAGCCCATCGCGCAGCGCGGACCAGTTGGCCATATTCGAAGCCTAATCACACCGACGGCGCTTGTCAGGTCCCCAGAAAGGGACGAAAAGTCCGGACATGGACGCCGAGCTGGTGAGCCGGGTGGCCAACCGCTACCGCAGGACCGCCTCGCGCATGTACGCGAAGGGGAAGCTGAGCAGCGATCCCATCGCGGGGCAGCTGGTGGCCCTGGGGCGGGAGCAGCCGCTCGGTCACGTGGTGGATGTCGGCTGCGGCCGCGGGCAGATGGCCGTGCTGCTCTGCGAGAGCGGCGTCGCCGAGCGCGTCAGCGGCTTCGACTGGGACGCCAAGAAGGTGGAGGAGGGAAACGCCGCGGCCGAGGGCCTGCGGGCCCACTTCAGCCAGGGCGACGTCCGCACCGAGCCCATCCCGGAAGCCGACACCGTGCTGCTGGTGGACGTGCTGCACTACCTGACGGACAAGCAGCAGGAGGATCTGGTGGCCAGGGTCATCGCCTCCGCGCGCCGCGCCGTCGTGGTGCGCGAGCTCGACCCCGATCGCGGGTGGCGCAGCGCCACGACGAAGCTACAGGAGGGCATCACCACCCTGCTCGGCTACAACGTGGGCGAGCGCGTGCGGGTGCGCCCCATCGCCGACGTCGTGGGCTCGCTGGAGGCGGCCGGCTTCACCGTGCGCGTCGAGCCGAGCTGGGGAAGCACGCCCTTCGCCAACGTGGCGATCATCGCCACCCGACCTCACCCCCCGGCGCCCTCTCCCTGAAGGGAGAGGAGCTGCGCGGGGTCGGCGAAGGAGAGGTTCGCGTCGAAGACGCGCGCGAAGTGCTCGCCGGCACGGCGGGCGACGTCCTCCACCGCCGGGACGGGGGAGACGCCGAGGGAGGCGAGCGAGGCGACCTCGTACTCCTTGATGCCGCACGGGACGATCGCGGAGAAGCCGGCGAGGTCGGTGGACACGTTGAACGCGAAGCCGTGCATGGTGACCCAGCGCGAGAGCCGCACGCCGATGGCGCCCACCTTGGCGACGCGGCGGTGGGGCAG
This sequence comes from uncultured delta proteobacterium, assembly GCA_963782055.1. GTDB lineage: Bacteria > Myxococcota_A > Polyangia > Polyangiales > Polyangiaceae > DASXHD01. The sequence goes on along the minus strand of CAWAIF010000003.1, from coordinate 4,761,308 downwards.
CGCCAGGTCCCCCTCCTCCAGGGGCGCCCACCGCGCGGGGGCTTCCAGGTCCACCCAGACCCCGACGTACTTCGGGTCGGGTGGCATGAGGCCGGCGCCCACGCCGTGATCGTTGCAGAGTGCCATCATCACGGCGGCCAGGTCGCGCACGTAGCGGCGCACGTCGCACCGATCCGGGCGCAGGTCGAAGACGGGGTACGCCACGAGCTGCCCCGGCCCGTGGTAGGTGACGTCGCCGCCGCGGCCGGTCTCGTACAGCCCGACGCCGCGCGCCTCCCGCGCCGCCGCGCCGAGCAGGACGTTGTCCGCCGAGGCCCCGCGGCCGAGGGTGATGACCGGGTCGTGCTCCAGCAGGAGCAGCGTGTCGCCCACCGTCTTGTCGATGCGCGCGCGCAGGAGTGACTCCTGCAGGGCGAGGGCGCGGCCGTACTCGACGCGCCCCAGCCAGTATGCGGTGACGTCGGCCCTGGCCATCAGCTCCGGTAGTTGGGGGCTTCCTCGGTGATGATGACGTCGTGCACGTGGCTCTCCCGCAGCCCCTGCGAGGTGATGCGCACGAACCTGGCGTTGGCGTGCAGCTCGGGGATCGTCCTGGTGCCGCAGTAGCCCATGCCCGAGCGCAGCCCCCCGACGAGCTGGTAGAGGATGCTGGACAGCGACCCGCGGTAGGGCACGCGCCCCTCGATGCCCTCGGGCACGAGCTTCTCGTCCGCCGCGCCGGCCTGGCCGTACCGGTCCTTGCTGCCCTTCTTCATCGCGCCGAGCGATCCCATGCCGCGGTACGTCTTGTAGCTGCGGCCCTGGTACAGGACCATGTCGCCGGGGGACTCGTCGGTGCCGGCGAAGAGCGAGCCGATCATCACCGCGCTGGCGCCCGCGGCGATGGCCTTGACCACCTCGCCGGAGTACTTGATGCCGCCGTCGGCGATGACCGGGACGCCGTGACGCGCGGCCACGCGCGAGCAGTCTGCGACGGCGGTGAACTGCGGCACGCCCACGCCCGCCACGACGCGCGTGGTGCAGATGCTCCCCGGACCGATGCCCACCTTGACGGCGTCCGCCCCCGCCTCGATGAGCGCGAGCGTGCCGTCCGGCGTCGCCACGTTGCCGGCGATGACCTCGACGTGGGGGTGCTCCTTCTTCGTGGCGCGCACCGCGTCCACCACCCCGCGCGAGTGGCCGTGCGCGGTGTCGACGACGATGACGTCGACGCCCGCCGCGACGAGGGCGGCCGCGCGCGCCGCGCGATCGGGCCCCGGGCCGATGGCGGCGCCGACGCGCAGGCGGCCCTTGGGGTCCTTGACCGCCTGCGGGTTGCGATCGGCCTGGAGCAGATCCTTGATGGTGATGAGCCCGACGAGCTTGCCGCCCTCCACCACCAGCAGCTTCTCGATGCGGTGCTCGTGAAGGAGCTGCTTCGCGCGGTCCACCGGGACGCCCGGCTGCACCGTCACCAGCTCCTTCGTCATCAGCGCGCTGACCGGCTGCTCCAGGTTGCGCTCGAAGCGGATGTCACGCGCGGTGAGGATGCCCACCGGCGCATCGCCCTCCACCACGGGCAGTCCGGAGACCTCGTGGCGGTGCATCAGGTCGAGCGCCTCGCGCAGGAGCTGGCTCGGCCGCACCGTCACCGGCGAGACGACCATGCCGCTCTCCGCGCGCTTGACCTTCTCCACCTCCCGGGCCTGGTCCTCCGGGAGCATGTTCTTGTGGATGACGCCGAGGCCACCCTGGCGCGCCATGGTGATGGCGGTGCGGGCCTCCGTCACCGAGTCCATCGCCGCGCTCACGATCGGCATGTTCAGCTCGATCTTCCGCGTGAGGCGCGACCGGACCTCCACGTCCTTCGGCAGGATCTCGCTGTAGGCCGGGACCAGAAGGACGTCGTCGAACGTGAGGCACTCGCGCAGCTCGTCGAGAGACATGGGGTCCTCCATGAGGCTCTGCGCGGAGCGCGGGCCGAGGGAAGGTCATGCGGGGCACGTGGACTGAGAGTGCGCGACTCTATAGCGCGGCGCGCCGCCGCTGGCCACCGTCGGCCGGGGTCGCGGCGTCTACTCCGGGACCTTGCCGCCCTTGGCGACAATCTCTTCGTGGAACTCGTCCAGCCACTTGTTGAAGGTTTGCGCCACCTCCGGGTCGAACTGCGAGCCGGAGCAGCGCTCGATCTCGTTGACGGCCACCTCGTGCGGGAGCGCCTTGCGGTAGGCGCGGTCGCTGGTCATCGCGTCGTAGGTGTCGGCCACCGCGATGATGCGCGCCATGAGCGGCACGTCGTTGCCCTTGAGCCCGAGCGGGTACCCTCGCCCGTCCCAGCGCTCGTGATGAAGGTGCACGCCGGGCACCAGCGGGTGCAGGAACTTGATGGGGTCGAGGATGTCGCGCCCGAAGCCGGGGTGCTTCTTGAAGATCTCGTACTCGTCCTGCGTGAGCTTGCCCGGCTTGTTGAGGTTCATCACGCAGCCGATCTTGCCGATGTCGTGCATCAGCGCGCTCTGCCGGACGATCTCCTGCTCGTGCTCGTCCAGGCCCAGGCGGAGCGCGAGGTACACCGCGTACATGGCGACCCGGCTGGAGTGGCCGGCGGTGTAGCGATCCATCTTGTCGATGGCCTGCGCGAGGCCCTCGATGGTCTGCTGGAAGGTGGCCTGGAGGTCCTCGTACAGGCGCGCGTTCTCGATGGCGGCGGCCGCGCGCGACCCGACGATGGCGAGCACCTTGCGCTGTCCCTCGTCGAAGCGCTTGGTCTTGGTGAAGGAGAGGACGGCGATCCAGCCGAGCAGCCGCGACTTCATCTTGAGCGGCACCGCCACCAGCGACTGCGGCGCCAGCTCCGGCTGGCGGGCGAAGAAGCGCTCGGTGCGCGGCCCGTGCTCGAGCAAGGTGCTCGAGTCGGCGAAGTGCGAGATGAAGGCCTCGCGCGAGAGGGCGCCGAGGTCGGCCTCGAGCGGGGGGCTCTGCTGCACCACGCGTTGCCGCTCGAAGAAGCCGCCCTGGCCGTCCTCCAGCCAGGTGGAGACCAGGTCGCCGTGGAGCTCGTGCACGGCGGTGTCCCCGACGGTCGCCATCACCTCCTCCAGCGAGAGGCTCGCCTGGATGGCCTCGCTCACCTTGTAGAGGGACACCGCCTCCTTGAGGCGGATGTTCTCCGCCGCCAGCCGCTGCTTCTCGATGCCGCGCTGGACGACGTGGATGACCTCCTCCACCTTGAAGGGCTTGAGGATGTAGTCGTAGGCGCCGCGCTTCATCGCGTCGATCGCCGTCTCCACCGTGCCGAAGCCGGTCATGATGACGGTGAGGGCGTTGGGCGCCGCGCTGGAGATCTGGTCCAGCAGCTCGATGCCGCCCATGCGGGGCATCTTCAGGTCGCTGATGACGATGTCGTACGCCTGGTTCTTCAGCTCGCCGAGGGCCGCCGCCCCGTCCTCCGCCGTGCGGACGACGTAGCCCTCCATGCCGAGGAAGTCCGCCAGGATGTCCCGGATGAACTTCTCGTCGTCCACGATGAGCACGCGAGGGCGTTCTTCAGGGATGCTGGCCATCGAGCCCCGACACCATACCAGACATTGCAGGCTTTCTGCTCCTGCGCGGCCATTGCCGGGGCGGCGCTCACAGCCGAGCCGCGGGGCTGTTGCGCTCCCGCGGCGCGCATGCCATTCGTCAGGCCATGCGCTTCGAGCGCGAGCACAGGGAGGGCAGGGGGCAGGTCGCCTCGCTGATGGCGCTGGTGTACGTGGGCCTCGGCGTGCTCGGCGCGAGCCTCGCCCTGCTCTTCGGCCACCGCCCCACCACCCGTCATCCGTGGCTCCCCACCGCGGGCGCGGAGGCGGTCGTCGCGTCCCTCTGCCTCGGGCTGGCGGGGGCCGGGCTGGCGCTGCTCCTCACGCGCGCCCTGGTGCACCGCGCGGCGTGGGCGCGCGCGCTCCACGGCAAGCTCCGCCCCTTCGTCCGGGACGAGGGGAGCGCGACGCTCCTCTTCATCGCCCTCGCGAGCGGCATCGGCGAGGAGCTCTTCTTCCGCGGCTTCCTCTCGGTCACCCTCGGCGTCTGGCTCTCCTCGCTCGCCTTCGGCGCGCTCCATCAGGTCCGCGGCGCCGGTCGCTGGGGCTGGGCGGCCTCCGCCTTCGTCATGGGCCTCTTCCTCGCCCTCGTCTATGCGTTGACGGGTCAACTGATCGGCTGCATCGCCGCCCACGTGCTCGTCAACGCCGTCAACCTCCGGTACGTCCGCGATCACGACCCCGACCCCAAGCCCCGCAAGCTCGGCGGGCTGCTGGGGGTGGTGACGCCGGCCTCCGGATCGCGCTCGGCCACCCGGCAATCCTGACGCGTCCGGCGCAGAGTGGCACACGCGGCCGGGCCGAAATCCCGGAGTTCCGCGCCGCTCGCGCGGCATGTGCCTTGCGAAGTGCTCCACCATGCTCCGCTCCTCCCTCGCTGCGTTCGCCCTGGCCGCCGTCGGCGCCCTCCTCGCCCTCGACTGCGGTGGCAAGATCGACTCCGGCGCTCCCTGCCCCTCCGACCTCGGCACCGCGTGCCCGGAGAACGGGACGTGCACCCAGACGGTGACCGACTGCGAGGGGACGCACCACCTCGCCTGCGCGTGCACCGCCGACGGGTGGCAGTGCCCGCAGCTCGGGGCGCCGAGCTGCCCGCAGCCCACCAACCAGTGTCCCACCAAGGGCGCGAAGGCCGGCGACTCCTGCTCCTCCAGCGGTCTCCGGTGCGAGTCGGCGACGCAGCTCGCGTGCGTCAACGCGCCCATCCTCTACTGCACCTGCGACGGGTCGAAGTTCTCGTGCGACACCCCGACCAACTGCGAACCGCCGCCCAAGCCTGCGTGTCCGCCGCCGTCCACCGTGCAGGAGGGCGCGGCGTGCTCACTCTCCGGCTTCCAGGGGATGTGCTCGTCCGATACGGCCTACTACGACTGCGACGGCAACTACGCCGGGACCCTCTCCTGCTTCTGCAGTGACGGACACTGGTCCTGTCCGACCGACCTGCCGCCCTGCCCGTTGGACGCCGGAAGCGCCGACGGGCTCTGAGCCCCGCGTCAGCGGCGGCGGCGCGGCGCCGACACGATCACCGCGGCCTCGTCGAGCGTGCGCACGATCTCGCTCGTCATGGCGCGCACGGCCGAGATGGCGCCCTCCAGCTCGCCCGTGGCGACGGCGAAGTCCTTCTCGAAGCGCTCGTTCTGGGCTTCCAGCCGGAGCTGGAGCTGGACGATCTGGAAGGCGAGGTCGTCCTCCACCGCCCGCGCGCGCTCTTCCTCCGCGACAAGCGCCGCGTTCTCCCAGACGTGGGCCTCGGCCGACGCGCTGCTCGCGGGCGACTCCAGCTCGTCGCGGCGCGCCCGCAGCGCCACCCGGTGCGCGCGCTCGCGCGAGCGGTCGTGCGACAGGGCGTCGATCGCGTGCCCCAGGTTGGCGCGAAACTCCCGCGCGTGCGCCTCCAGCCGATCCACCCGCGCCTGCACCTCGGCGACTGTGCGCGTCGCGCGCTCCAGGTTCGTCACCAGGCCGCGCACGTGCGAGAGCAGGTCGTCGGCGCGCGCCGCCGCCTCCCGGGCGATGCCCTTGCGCCGCGCCCGCGCGAGCGCCACCTGCACCTCGGAGAGCGCCGCCGTCCAGCGCGACGCCATCTCCGACGTCTGCAGCCGGCCGAGCTCGGCGGTCACCTGCGGCGGCGCGGAGGGCATCGCGTCGGCCATGGTGGGCCTCTCGTCGCGCTCGTTCGACGCAGGAGGCGGCGGCCGGTTGGAGCGCGACGGCGCGTAGCGGCGCAGCACCGAGACCAGCGCGTCGTGGACGGCGAAGGCGTCCCCCGGGCGGTCCTCCGGTCGCTTCGCCAGCATGGATAGCACCAGCGAGTCGATCTCCGGTGGCACCTCCACCTCTCGCTGCGAGAGCGGCGTGGGCGCGACGCTCAGCGGGCGCAGCAACAGGTCCGCCTGGCTCCGCGCCTCCCAGGGCAGGCGGCCGGCGATCATCTCGTAGAGCATCACTCCGAGGGAGAAGAGGTCGGCGCGCCCGTCCGGCGGCACGCCCTCGACGTACTCCGGCGCGATGTACCCGGGCGTGCCGAACATCTGCTCCGAGAAGGTGAGCGCGGGGGCGTCGACGATCTTGGCGATGCCGAAGTCGGTCAGCTTGACGCGGTCGCCGTCGTCCGGCGGGGCGCCCGGCGCCGGCGCGAGCAGCAGCACGTTTTCCGGCTTCAGATCGCGGTGGATGACGCCCGCCTCGTGCGCGCGCGCCAGCGCCGAGGCGACCTGGAGCGCCACGCGCGCCGCCCGGTCCCAGCCGAACGTCTCGCGCTTGAGCGCGGCGAGCAGGCTCTCGCCCTCGGCGTACTCCATCACCAGGTACGCCATGCCGTCGAACTCGCCGAAGTCGGTGATCTCGACGATGTTCGGGTGGTTGATGCGGTTGACGGCGCGCGCCTCGCGCAGGAAGCGCTCGCGGTGGTTGGGGTCGAGGCTCAGGTCGTTGCGCAGCACCTTGATGGCGTTCTTGCGGTCGATCATGACGTGCCGGGCGAGGTACACGTTCGCCATCCCGCCGGCGCCGAGCTTCTTGATCAGCCGGTAGCGCGAGGAGATGGTGCGGCCGAGCAGCGGGTCGAGCTGCGGCACGAGCTTGGTGCCGTCGAGCGGGCAGAAGCCCGCGTCGTTCGGGTAAAGCTCGGCGCACTCGGGGCAGATCCTGGATGCCACGTCACACCGGGACCGGTCCGCCGAAGGCACCGAAGAAGCGCGCGACCCACACCACGAGCTCCAGCGCGCAGACGACGAAGAGGGTGTAGAGCGCCCACTTGCCCGGACCCCTGGAGGCGAAGCGATCGGCGTTGCCGTCCTTCCAGATGTCCACGATGCTCTCCACCGCGAGCACGAAGAGGCAGAGGATCACGAACGGCCCGAGCGGATTGAAGCGGAACGCCTCGCCGAGGTCACCGTGGAGCATCGCCCACGCGGAGCGCGTCGTGCCGCAGCCGGGGCACGGGTGGTGCGTGAGGGTCGCGAAGGTGCACCGCACCGAGCCGGAGAGAAGCAAAAAGAAGACGCCGACGTAGAAGGAGAGGACCCCCGCCGCCCGACCCCAGTGACGGGGCGGGCGGGGCCCGAGCGGCGGATTTGCCCGGGTTTGTGAGGGGTCTACCCCAGCTGCAGATGGGAGATGCGACAAGGTGCGGTTTCGATTTAGCATCCGCCCAACGTGTGCGATGCTCCCCCCTCGCAGGAGGGGCTCCTGCACGAGGAGAGAAGGGAACTCATGATGGTGGATCAGCCGATGAGCGCAAACGGAATTTCGCACGCCCAGGGAGGCTACGGTCCTCCGGGTGGCGGTTACCCTCCGCCCGGTGGTGGCGGCTACGGCGGTCCGCCTGGCGGAGCTCCTCCCGGCGCGCCTCCCGGCGGCTACGGTGGGCCTCCTCCCGGCGGCGCACCTCCCGGTGGCTTCGGCCCTCCCGGAGGCGGACCTCCCCCCGGCGGGTTCGGCGGTCCTCCGCCCGGCGGCGGCTTCGGCCCTCCCGGAGGTGGCTTCCCCCCTCCCGGCGGCCCGATGACCCCCGGCATGGGCGGTGACGTCAACACGACCCTGCCGCTGGTGCTCGCCATCGTCTGCACGGCGTGCTGCTGCCTGCCCGCCGGCGTCGGCGGCATCATCTTCTCCGTTCAGGCGATGAACGCGAAGAAGACCGGCGACATGATGACGGCGCAGGCCAAGGCCAAGACCGGCATGATGATCTCCATCATCGGCATCGTCGTCGGCCTGATCGGCGGCATCATCTGGGGCGTGCTCCAGGCGATGGCCAACAACTGATCGTCCAGCCGCTCTGACGACGTGGAGGCCCGTGCGCTCGCTTCACCGCGAGCCGCGGGCCTTCGCTTTTCTCAGACGCTGGGGCCCCAGAGCCGGTAGGTCATCAGCACCGCCCAGTCGAAGATGGCGTGCGCGAAGATCCCCGGGACGAGCCGCCCGAAGCGCTTCTGCATCCCGCCCCAGAGCAGGCCGCCGGCGAGCGCCGCGAGCACGATCGTCGGGTTGATCCCCGCGGTGGGATCGCGCAGCGCGAGCACCGTGGGCGCGTGGGCGAGCGCGTAGGCGCCCGCCGCGCCGACCCACGCCCACCTCTCGCCGATGACGCGCTCCAGCTCGGCGGTGACCCAGCCGCGCCACACCAGCTCCTCGCACGTCGCGGCCGCGACGATCACCAGCGCCACCAGGCCGAGGTGCTCGCGCAGCAGCTTGGTGTCGCCAGCCTGCAAATACACGCGCGCCACCCACGCGCTGCGCGGGGAGGTCGGCGGCGCGACCACCCGCACGAAGGCGTACGCCGCACCGAAGAGGGCCACCGCGGCGAAGAAGCCGCGTGAGATGTCGCCCCACTGCGGGCGCAGCCAGAAGCGCGGCTCGAAGGTGTCCTTCCCGCTCCCGGCGACCGCCGCCACCACGAGCACCAGCGTGTAGGCGGCCCCGAGCGCGCCGAGCGCACGCACCGATCCGGCCTGAGCCTCGTCGAACGCGTAGCGCACCGCCACCCCGACCGCGGCCACGGCGACCAGCACCAGCGCGGCTGTGCGGAGGAGCGACGGGGCTCGCGACGGTGGCATGGCCGGGCCGTAGCACCCCGAACGGCCCCGGCGCAATGCGGTTTGACGTGCACCCGTCGGGGCATTATGTTGCCGCGCGTAAGAGTTTGGTGCCCACGGCCCTGCATCGCCCGCTCATCGGCGCGGAACGGGACCACGGGGGCGCTCCGAACCGGAAAGCATACGTTCTGCGCGCGGCAGCCATGGGGGCGGCCGCGGGAACGACAGGGGCCCCGAAGAGGGGCAGGGATACGAGAACATGACGTTCACCGAAGCCGCCGCGGAGGTCTTGCGCCTCGCCGGCAAACCGCTGCACTACAAAGAAATCACCGAGCTGGCCGTGGAGAAGAACCTCCTCTCCCACGTGGGCAAGAGCCCGGAGGTCACCATGGGCGCCCGCCTCGCGGCGCTGCTCAAGAAGGAAGACAAGACCAACCCCATCGTCCGGGTGAAGCCGGGCGTGTTCGCCCTCCGCGAGTGGGCGGACAAGAAGAAGGGCCCCGGCAAGCCCCGGCCCGAGGACGAAGAGACCGACGTGACCGTCAACGCCCTGGAGGTGGAGGCCGCCGCGGCGCCGCCGCCGTCCTCCGCGGTCGCGGTCGAGGACGAGGGTGAGGACGAGATGCTCGTCTCCACCGACGACGCCCTGCGGGCGGACCTCGCCGCGAGCGGCGCCGACTTCTTCGACGACGAGGAGGACGACGATCAGCCCATCCTCGCGCCGCTCGCCGCCCAGCCGGGCGCGCCGGCGGGCGAGGCCGGAGCCGCTCCGGAAGGCGGCCGCCGCCGCCGCCGCCGTCGCCGTCGCGGTCGCGGCGGCCAGGCCGGCGCCGACGGCGCTCCCATCCAGCCGACGCCCATCCTCTCGGTGGACGCCGACTCCTCGCTCGACATGTCGCGCGAAGGCGGCATGCCCTCGCGCCCCGTCGTGCGCGATCGCCAGCAGATCATGGCGGGTGGCACGCCCAGCGGCATCGACGTCCCCCTCGGCGAGGGCGACGAGCTCGCCGGCCGCGACCTCGCCGACGCTGCGCTCATCGTGTTCGGGGCCTTCGATCGCAACGGCGGCCCCGTCGCGATGCGCTCGCTCGTCGACCAGCTCGCGCGGCGCGGCCGCATCGGCGGCGATCCCGCGGCCGCCGCGACGCAGCTCTCCGCTTCGCTCCGCGCCGACAACCTGCGGCGTCAGGCCTCCGGCCAGCGCCCCCGCTTCCGCTTCGCCTCCGGCATGCGCGTCGCCCCCACCGACTGGCTCCTCAGCCAGGATTTGGTGCGCCTCGAGCAGGAGGTCGCCATCGCCGTGGACCGCTACCGCGACGGCGCGCGGCGCGCCTTCCTTCGCCGCGTGCAGGAGCTGCCCGGCCATGCCTTCGTCGAGCTCGCGCTGCTCGCCCTCGAGCGCATGGGTCTCTCGCAGGTGCGTCCGGTCAAGCGCTCCGGCCTCTCCGGCGGCGAGGCGCACTTCGCCGGCATCCACAAGACCGGCACCGACGAGATCCGCACCGCCGTCGTCATCCGCAAGGATGGCCGCGAGATCGGGCGCGAGCGCGTGACCGACCTGCGCGGCGCGCTCCATCACTACGGCCCGGCGACGGCCGGCTGGCTCATCACCACCGGTCAGGTCCTCTCCGGCGCGCGCGAGGAGGCGGGCACGCCCAACGCGCCCCCCGTCGCGCTCTACGACGGTCTCGCCTTCTGCAAGCTGCTGGAGGACGCAGACGTCGCGGTCGTTCGCACGCGGCACGTCGTGTCGCTCCCCGACCTCGAGCTCCTCGAGAGCTTGCGCGGCTGATCATGCGTGCCGGGCGGGTGGCGCTGTTCGTGATGGTGGCGGTGTCGACCGCCGCCGTCGCGCTCGCCGCCCGCCGCAAGGCCAAGCCACCGCCGCCGCCACCTCCACCACCGCCGCAGGTGTCGCTCGCGCTCGACGCGCCGACGCCGCACCAGTGGACGATGAAGGTGGCAAACACCGGGACGGTGCCGCTGCGCATCGTGGCGGACTCCTACCTGCTCTCGCTGGACGTGACGCCGCCCGGCGGGCGCACCGTCTCCTGCCGGCTGCCTCGCGACATGCAGCCCGTCAGCGACGTAGCCCGCGCGCTCGTGCTGGTGCCTGGCCGCAGCTACACCGCGCACTTCGACCCGCGCCTGTACTGCTTCAGCTCGCGCGACGCCGCGGCGCTCGTGCCCGGCGCGTCGGTGGTCGGGCACTTCGGGTGGCGCTCCACGCACCTCGCCCCGCCGTACGTGACCGCGGCGCTCGTCGCCGGAGACGCGGGCGCCCCCGCCGCGGCCAAGGAGATCCAGGCGCCGCCCATCACCCTCCCGCCAGCCCCCGCCGACGCCGGCGCGCCGGAGGCCGCGTCGACCACCGTCCCCACCGTCGCCTTCCGCGAGCAGCTCAAGGTCACGATGCCCGCGCGGCTGGACATCGGCCGTCTCTTCGAGCGCCAGACGGTCATCCGCGTGACCAACGAGGGCGAGCGCTCCCTGCGTGTGCTCGTGCGCCCGCAGACGCTCGGCTTCGTCGTCCGGCGGACGGACGGACGCCTGGTCCGCTGCAGCGGATCGCTCGCGGCGGTGGCCATCCCCGAGCTGCTCCACACGCTGTCGCCGCGGCGCCACACCTCGGAGGTCGTCGGCATCGGCCCGAGCTGCCCGGATGGCACCTTCCTCCACTCCGGGCTCTACGTGCTGAGGCCCGTGTTCGATGCCCGGCAGGTCACCGCGCCCGACGACGTCACCAACGTCTACACCGGCGTCAGCGAGGGCGAGCCGTCGCTCATGCGGCTGCACTCCGGGGCCGAGCCGCGCCCCGCCCCGCGCGTCGACCCTCCCTGATCCCCCGCCCGCCCGGGCCCCGAGCCGCGCAACCGGCCGCGCCCCCGGGCCGATGGGGGCGCGTGAAAGCTCTGCTCCTCCTCGCCCTCTGCGCGCTGGTTGTGGGATGCGCCACCACGCGGCCGCCCCTTCCGGCCCGCGCCATCCAGCTCAACGACCGCGGCGCCGCGGCGCTGGGCGACGGCGATCTCGACGCCGCCGAGGCGCAGATCGCTCTGGCCCTGGAGTACAACCCGCGCTTCACCGAGGCGTGGGTGAACCTGGGGCTCGTGGAGCTGCGGCGCGGCCGGCTGGACAAGGCCCGCCACGACCTGCGCCACGCCCGCTCGCTCAACCCGGACCTGCCCGCGCCGCACCACGGGCTGGGGCTCGTCGCGGAGAAGGCCGGCGACACGCGCGCGGCCGAGAAGCACTACCGCGAGGCCCTCAAGGTGGACCCCGGCTTCGCGCCGGCGCGCGTCAACCTCGGCCGGCTGCTGTTCGCGCGCGGCGCCATCGACCCGGCGCGCGAGCAGTTCCTCCGCCTCACGCAGGTCGCGCCGGAGAGGGTCGAGGGCTGGGCGGGCCTGACGGAGTGCCTGCTGCGGCTCGGTCGCGACGCGGACGCCGACGCCACCCTCGACCGCGGGCGCCAGCTCCTCGGCGAGCGTCCGGAGCTGCTCCTGCTCGTCGGGCGCCGCCTGCTTCGCGCCGGCGATCACACGCGCGCGCTCTCGACACTTCGCCCACTGGCCGAGTCGTCCGACCCGAGCCTCGCCGCCGCCGCGTGGGCCTGGATCGCCGTGGACCGCATCGCCGAAGGGGACGCCACCGCCGGCACCGACGCCGCGCACAGGTCGCTCGCGCTCCAGCCGGGCAACGCCGTCGCGCGCTATGCGCTCGCGCAGGCGGGCAGGCGCTGAGCCCGGAAGCTCAGCGCAGCAGCAAAAAGGCCGTCGCGGCGAAGAGCAGGATGACGCCGAGGATGAGGCCGACGACGACGCCCGCCGGCACGTGCGTGCCCGGGATGTCGATACGCTCCTCCTCCGCGCCCGCGGCGGCGGGCCACGTGGCGGCGCCGCCGACCACGGCCGGCTGCGGGGACGCGCCCGCGCCATCCAGCGGCGCCGCGACCTCGCGCTCTTCGGGCTGCCGGCCGGTCACCGTGGTGGCGTTGCGGCGGTACGGCCCGGTCGACTCCTCCGGCAGGTTGTACTTGCGGTACTTGAGCGGCTCGGTGTCGGCCGACGTGTCCTGCAGGCCCTCGCCGTCGAACCTGGCGACGATGACCGTGATGTTGTCGTGTCCGCCGGCGAGGTTGGCGCGCTCGGTGAGGGTCTTGCACGCCTCGAGCGGGTCCGCCGCGGTCTTGAGCACCTCGCGGATCTCGTCGCCGCGCACCATGCCCGACAGGCCGTCGGAGCAGAGCAGCAGGGTGTCGCCCTTGCGCAGCTCGACGTAGGTGAGGTCCACCTGCACGGTGTCCGCGGTGCCGAGCGCCTGCAGGATGATGTTGTTGTGCTCGAAGGTCTCGGCCTCTTCCTCGGTGAGCTGGCCGGCCTCGATGAGCTGGTTGACCAGCGACTGATCCCGCGTGACCTGCGTGAGCACGCCGTTGCGCAGGATGTAGCCGCGCGAGTCGCCCACCTGCGCCAGGAAGAGGTGGTCGTCCACGAGCGCAGCCGCGGTGACGGTGGTGCCCATGCCGCGCCGGGTGCGGTCCGCCTTCGCTTCCTGGAAGATGCGCAGGCCGGCGGCCTCCACCGCGCGGACCAGCCGGCGGGCGATGTCGTTGCGCTCGGTCGTGGGGTCCAGGCCCTCGACCATGCTCTCGTAGATGATGTCGACCGCGAGCTGGCTGGCGATCTCGCCCGCCGCCGCGCCGCCCATGCCGTCGCACACGGCGAGGAGCTGCCCGTTGCCGGCGATCGCGACCTCGCGGTTGGCCTCGTGCAGGCCGCGGGCGCGCTGGGTCAGGTCGGCCACGAGGAAGTTGTCCTCGTTGTGCTCGCGTACCTGCCCGACGTCGGTGCGGGCGAAGAGCTTGACGCGCACCTCGCCACGCGGCGCGGGGTCTTCACGCGTCTCGACGGCGGTCTCGGCCGCGGGGGTCTCGGGCTGCGTCACGACGGGAGCCTCATGCAGGCGCCCTCGCGGCGTCGCTGGTGCTGGGCATCGCGGCGCGGCCGCCGAGCGACTTCAGGTCGACACGGAACAGCTCCTGACCCATGCGCAGCTCGTCGCCGTCCTGCACGGCCACCTCCCCGCGGATCCGGATGAAGGTGCCGTTGGAGGAGTCGAGGTCCACCAGGGCGAAGCTCTCGGGCGTGTCCATGCGGACGGCCGCGTGCCGGCGCGAGAGGAATGGGTCCTCCGTGAACACGATGTCTCCCGATTCGCGTCCGAGCACGGTCTCCGCCTTGCGCAAGTGATACACGTCGCGGGCGACCCCTTCGGTCGTCCGCTGGCAAAGCCGAGCGTACCTTGGAGCCGCCGGTGTGCCAAAGACAAGTGTACCGTGCTCGGAGGCCGCCCCGAACCCCTCCTCGGCGTCTTTCACGATCTCGAACCTTAGCACCTGCTGCCCGATCAAGATCAAATCCTGGTCGGCGAGCGGCGCCTCGCCGGCGTACTCCGTCGCGCCGGCGCCCTTCTTCCGCAGGCGCAGATAGATGCCGTTGGGCGAGCCCAGATCGCGGACGCGGAGCGTGTCGCCGACGCGGACGATGCGGGCGTGACGCGGCGCGAGGTAGCGGTCCTCGGCGAAGGTGGCCTCGCCATCGGCGCGGCCGATGTCCAGCTGGTCGAGGATGGGGAAGCTCGGGCCCTCGCCGCCATCCTTGGCGATCACGACGAGGCGGCCGGCGGGCGCGACCTCCCCCTGGTAGGCCTGGATGACCTTCGTCTTCTCGTGCTCCTCCGCGGGCGTGGGGGCGGGGGTGGTGGCGTCCATGCCGCCGGGCGGGCCGGAGATGAGGGTCGCATCCAGCCGCGGCGTCGTGGCAGCCGGCGCCGGGCTCGCGGCAGCCGGCACGGGCGTCGCGGCTGCCGGAGGCGACGCGGCGGGTGGCGCGGCCGGGGCGGCCTGACTGGGCGACGCCATCACCGGGATGGGCTCAGTGTCTTTTCCATCCGCCAGGGGTGCGCCGCAGAAGCGGCAGAACTGCGCGTTGGCGTCGCACACCCCCTTGCAGCGCTTGCACGCGCGGGTCGCCGCTTGGGGCGCGGGGGCTCCAAGCCCCACGACCGGCACCGGCGCGATGGCCGGCCCCGGCGCCGCGATGCCCGGGCTGGGCGCGGGCGCGGGGGTGTGGGCGACAGGGGTGGGTGGCTGCGCCGCGGGCGCGGGCGTGGGTTGCGGCGCGGCGGGCGCGGGGACGGGCGCAGGCATCGAGGGCTTCGATGGCTTGCCCTCCAGCGGGCTGCCGCACGTGATGCAGAAGCGCATGCCCGCGTTGTTGTTGGCGCCGCAGCGCGGACAGGTGACACCCTTCGCCGGCGCGGGCCCGGGCGCAGCGGAAGGGCCGGCTGCGGGCGCAGCGCCTCCCGCACCGGGCGGCATGGGGATGCCGATCGCCGGGGTGGGCGGGGCGACGCGCGGCGCGAGACGAGCGCCGCAGTCCTCGCAGAAGACGAGATGGTCGCCGTTGTTTCGACCACAGGTCGCGCAAATCACGAGTAGGTAGGGAACTCGGAGCGGGCGTCCCCGTCAAGCGGGTTTCCGCGTGCGGCGGCGTTCTATCCCCCGTTGTGTCCCCCGGGAGCTCGGCGAGGGCGATCAGAGAGAGTCGCGCGACTCGAGGACCAGATCCAGCCCGAGCACCTGGGCGAAGCCCTCCGGACGGTGCGTGCCGCCCGAGTCGTCGAAGGACGCGAGGAACATCCCGCGGTAGGTGAGCGAGAAGCCCACGACGAGGCCAGTCGAGAGCTGCGTCTCGGAGCCGAGCCCGAGGCCGGCCTCCGGGCCGCCGGTGTCGAGGCCCCAGAGGTTGCCGTAGCCCACGCCGCCGACGGTGGCCGAGAAGTAGGGCTGCGTGGTGCGGCCGGTGTCGATGTAGAAGCGGCCCTCCGCGCGCAGCTGTTGCAGGATCGCCAGGCGGTAGACCTGCCCAGGCTCCTGCTTGGAGAACTCGTACGCGCCGCCCAGCCAGAACGGGGCGCGGAGCCGCTGCCCCAGGCGGATGGCCACCCCGCCCCCGCTGCCCAGGATGCACGGGGCCCCCTGCGCGGTGCCGCCGCAGATGGGGCCGGGTGCGACGACGAACTCGCCGGTGAAGGCGAGGCCGTACTGGACGTACTCCCGCCGCAGGTGCGTGGGGGTGGAGGCGTCCTCGGTGTCGTCGGCCCGGGCGGCGGCGGGGGCGAGGAGGGCCGCCGCGAGGACGAGCTGGGCAAGGGGGCGGGGCCGCATGAGGCGTGCGCGACGCGCTGGGCGCCGCACCGGACGAGCATAGGAGCGAACGGTCGGCGCGTCACCTCGACGTCATGACGGGCCGCAAAAGTTTGCGGGAGCCGGGTGGGGCGAGGGGAGCTCGGCCGCCGCTCCGTCGCGGGGGTGGTTCGCGGGCATTGACAGCGTGCGCGCGGTTGCCCTATTCGCCTTGTCGTACGGGAGCCGGGGGATTCCGGCGGAGACGCCCCATGGAGATTGTGCTCGATAAGCGTGCCGTGAAGCAGATTCGCCTCTCCGCGCAGGATGCGGTGGAGGAGGGCGACACCGAGACGTTGCGCGAGGACATTCTCGAGGCCTTCACCGAGGAGCAGGTGGAGGAGATCGAGCGTCGCCTCGACAACGGCGATTTCTTCGAGTTCATCACCGACATGCTCGACGAGTGGAGCGGCGACGACGTCGACGAGCTCTTCGAGCTGGTGGACACGCAGCTCGGCGAGGTGGGCGTCGACGTGAAGTTCGAGAAGAAGGGCCGCGTCGTCGCCCAGGACGAGGACGAAGAGGACGCGGAGGACTTCGACGACGACGAGGATCTCGACGAGGACGACGAGGACCTCGACGAGGAAGAGGAAGAGGAAGAGGGCGACTGAGAGGATGTGAATGGCGGGCGGACGTGCCTCGAGCACGGCAAGGCCCGCGATCTCATCTCCGACGTTCCGCGGACTGGCGTCGCGTGATGTACGCGCGGCACGTCTTCGGGGCGCGGCTCTCCTTCGGCCTCTCGATGTCCTTGCACTGCTTCACCGCGCACGGCACGTAGCGCGAGTCCGGCCGCGCGCCGACCAGGTCGGCGAGGTCGTCGCACGCGGCGTCCGCGTCGCCGCGCGCGCGCTCGAGGGCCGCGGCGTTCCAGAGCGCGTCGTCGACGAGCACCGAGGTGTCGAAGTCGCGCGCGAAGCGGACGAAGGCGTCGTGGGCCTCGTCGGGGCGACCGAGCCGGTCGCGCAGCAGCACCGCGATGCGGAAGGCGCCGGCGGGGAAGCGCGGGCGGTCGTAGCTGCCGGGCAACGTCGAGGACTCGCGCACCGAGAGCATGCGGCGCAGATCGTCGACCGCGGCCTGGTAGCGGCCGAGCTTCTCGTCGAGCTCGCTCGCGCGGAAGAGCGCGTCGTCGAAGTAGGCTTTGGGATAGGGCCACTTCTGCGCCACGGCGACGAAGGCGTCGCGCGCCTCGGCGGTGCGGCCCGCACGCGCCACGCGCTCGGCGGCGGAGTACGCGACGAAGTCGTCGAGCTCGCTGGTCTTGCCGCCGGCGTCAAGCTTCGCCCGGATGGCGTGCAGGTAGGCGAGGGCCTGCTCCGGGCCGCGCTCGTCCTCCTGGATGAGTCGCGCGCGCAGGGCCTGGAGGGCGGCGCCGCTCTGGGAGAAGCGCAGGGCGACGGCGTCGAGCTCGTCCAGCGCGGCGGGGTCGCCGTGCGCGAGGTGGATGCGCGCCAGCCGGAGGGCCGCCTCGGGGGCGTCCTGGCCGCCTCCGGCGGCGACAGCGCGCAGGTGCGCGGCGCCCTGGGCGACGTCGCCCGCGCGCAGCCACATCAGGCCCGCCAGCCAGCGTGCGTGGTCGCGCTCGCGCGCGGGGGCGGTGGCGTCGGTCGTGGCGGCGTCGTAGGCGCGCGCCGCCTCCTCGTAGCGTCCGGCGGACTCGGCGCGCTCGGCGGCGGCGAAGTGGGTGGCGTACGGCGGGATGGCGCCGCCGCACGCCGCGAGGACGACGGTCAGGACGGCGGCGGCTCGCCTCACCGCGCTCCGTGCTCGGCGACCGCGCGCGCCGCCGCTTCGGCCAGCACCGAGGCGGCGGTGTCGATGTCGGCGCGCGACACGTCCAGGTGGGTGACCGCGCGCAGGCGCTTCGGTCCGGAGGGGCTGATGAGCACACCCTTCTTTTTCGCGAGTGCGGACACGATGTCGGCCGGGACGGGCAGGTCGACGTTGACGATGTTGGTCTCCACGCGGGCGAGGTCCACCGTCACGTGCGGCGCGCGCGCCAGCGCGGTCGCGAGGTGCCGCGCGTTCTCGTGGTCCTCGGCCAGACGCTCGCGGTGGTGGGCGAGCGCGTGGAGCGCGCCGGCGGCGAGGATGCCTGCCTGCCTCGTGCCGCCGCCCCACATCTTGCGGAAGCGGCGCGCGCGCTCGACGGCCTCGCGCGTGGTGGCGAGGGCGCTGCCGACCGGCGCGCCCAGGCCCTTGGAGAAGCAGACGCTCACCGTGTCGAAGGGCGCGGCGAGGTCGGCGACGGGGGTCTTCGTCGCGGCGCTCGCGTTCCAGAGGCGCGCGCCGTCCAGGTGGGCGGCCAGGCCGAGGGCGTGCGCGCGATCGGCGATGGCGGCGGCGTCGCGCTGCGGGAAGACGCGGCCGCCCGCGCGGTTGTGCGTGTTCTCCACGCAGACGAGCGAGGTGCGCGGCGAGTAGTAGGCGCGCGGCTTGACGACCGCCTCCATCTCGTCGGCGGTGAAGAGGCCGCCCTCGCCGGCGACGGCGAACTGAACGCCGCTCAGCGCGGGGCCGGCGCCCGCCTCGTAGAAGACGGGGTGCGCGCCCTCGCCGACGATCACCTCGTCGCCAGGGCGAGTGGCGAGGGCGATGGCGAGCTGGTTGCCCATCGACCCGGAGGAGACGAAGAGCGCGGCCTCCTTGCCCGTGATGCGCGCGACCTCTTCCTGGAGGGCGAGGACGGTGGGGTCCTCGCCGTAGACGTCGTCGCCCACCTCCGCCCGCGCCATCGCCTCGCGCATGGCGGGCGTCGGCCGCGTGACGGTGTCGCTGCGGAGGTCGATCATGGCGGATGTTGTAGCAGCCCCCGCCCCGCCGCCGAAGCCGCCACGCCGGATCGCGAGCGTGCTGACGATCCGGCGCGGCCCGGCCGCCGCCTCGCACGGGTCTCCACGCGTCGGCCGTAGCTCGAAATCACACATCGTTTTGCCGCGAAGACGATTTTGCTGCGAAAGGTCTTGCGCAGCTCGGCGGAGGGGGCTAATTGGTTCAACCAGTGAATCACCCAATCAACTCTCCTCCGTTGGCCCCCACGGCCGAGCCGGCCGAGCCGGCCGAGACGCCCGACGCCATCTCGGTGCTCGGGCCCATCGCGCGGTCCAGCGTCGTCGACGCCGTGGCCGACCGCATCCGCGGCGAGATCCTCAGCGGCCGCCTCCACGCGGGCGCCCGCCTGCCCTCCGAGCGCGAGCTGTCCCTCGCCCTCGGCATCAACCGGCTCACGCTGCGCGCCGCGCTCGCCCGGCTGGAGGCGCTCGGCCTGGTGGTCACGCGTCACGGGGCCGGTACCGTCGTCGCCTCGTGGCGCGAGCGCGCCGGGCTGGACGCGCTCGGCGCGCTGGGCAGCGCCCTCGATCCGGAGGACCCCGCCCGCAACGAGCTGTTCGCCGCCATCCTGGAGGTGCGCCGCATCCTCGCCGCCGAGGCGGTCGCCCTCGCCGCCGAGCGCCACACCGAGGCGGACCTCGCCGCGCTCGAGGCCGTGGCCGAGTCGCAGCGCGCCAACGTGGACGACCCGATGGCGATGGCCCGCGGGGACATCGCCTTCCAGCGGACCGTGATCCGCGCCGCGCACAACGTCGGGCTGGAGCTCATCCTCAACACCTTCGCCCGCTTCCCCGACGAGCAGCCGGAGCTGGTGGCGATGCTCTACGACGAGCCGCGGCGCTCGCTCGAGCACTACCCGCTGGTCATCGAGCTGATCCGCGCGGGCGACGCGGCGAGCGCGCGCGAGCTGGTGCGCCGCGCGCTGGAGGCGATGGACCAGGTGCTGCTGTCGCGCCACGCCACGCCGGAGATCGAGACCCGCGCCGGTCGCCCCGCGGCGCCGGCGGCGCCGCCCGCCCCCCCGCGGCGGAGGCATCGCGCGGCGTCCACCACGTCGAAGAGCACGAAACGAGGCAAGCCATGAGCATCCACCAACTCACGCGCGTCGAGCGCCGCTGGGCGCGCGCCGCGATCACCGCCATGTTCCCCTCCAACGCCGACCCGCGCGTGCCCGATGGCGCCGAGATCGTCGACATCGACGGCTGCCTGGACGAGACGTGCCGGCAGGTCCCCGGGCGCGTCGCGCTCGGCCTGCGCGCCGCGGTGTGGCTGCTCGCCTTCGCGCCGCTCTTCGTGCTCGGGAAGCTCCGCACCATCGGCGGGCTGCAGCCGGCCGACCGCGAGCGCGTCGTGGTGCGCCTGCTCTCCAGCCCGGTCTACGTGGTGCGGCAGCTCGTGCTCCTGCTCAAGGCGTTCGGCGCGCTGTTCCTCTTCACCGCGCCGGGCGTGCGCGAGAAGGTCGTTCGCCCCGCCGAGCGCGCGGGCCTCACCCAGCTTCGCTTGCACCAAGGAGACGGTCATGAACGAGTCGCTTGAAACCGAGGTCGAGGGTGTGGACATGGAGAGCGGCGAGCGCTCGCGCGCGCAGTACCCGGACGAGGGACTTCCGGAGGGGTCCGTCGTCGAGGGCAACGCCCTGGAGCGCGACGTGGACGAGGCGTTCGACTACGTCGTCATCGGCACGGGCGCGGCCGGCGCGGTCGCCGCGCACACCCTGGCGAAGGCCGGCTTCTCCGTCGCGATGGTGGAGGAGGGGCCCTGGGTGAAGACGCGCCAGTTCGGCAAGGACGTCTTCGGGGCCTTCCGGACGCTCATGCGCGACGGCGGCTCGCAGGCGATCGAGGGGCGGGCCTTCATGCCGCTGCTGCAGGCGCGGTGCGTCGGCGGCTCGACGGTCGTCAACTCCGCCATCGCCTGGCGCGTTCCGGAGGATGTCACCGACGACTGGGCGGCGCGCTTCGGCCTGGGCGACACCGTCACCATGAAGGCGCTCGACGCGCACTACGACGCGCTGGAGCACGACCTCAACGTCCACCCGACGGAGGCGGACGTCATGGGCCGCAACAACGGCATGCTCCTGGACGGCTTCCGGGAGCGTGGGATGGACGCGCACCCGATCCGCCGCTACGCGCGCGGTTGCCGCGGCTCCAGCGGGTGCCTGACGGGCTGCCGCACCGCCGCCAAGCAGGGGATGAACGTGTCGTACGTGCCGTGGACGCTCGCGCTGGGCGCGCGGCTCTTCGCTTCGTGCCGCGTCGAGCGGATCGTGGTGGACGGCGGCCGCGCCACCGGCGTCGTCGCGCGCACGGTGACGGCGGACGGGCGCCGGCCGCGCACCGTCGCCCTCCGCGCGCGGCGCGGCGTCGTGCTCGCCGCCAGCACCATCCAGACACCCAACGTCCTGCGCCGCTCCGGGCTGCGCTCGAAGATCATCGGGAAGCACTTCCAGGCGCACCCGGGCGTCGGGCTCGCCGGCGTGTTCGACAAGCCGGTGCACATGGAGTTCGGCACCACGCAGGGCGCGGAGAGCGCGCACTTTCGCAAGAGCGACCGCTTCAAGATCGAGACCATCGCCATGCAGCCGGAGCTGCTGGCCGCGCGCATGCCCGGCGCGGGCACCGAGCTGATGCGCCGGCTCGCGGAGTACCCCAACATCGGCGTGTGGGGCGTGCAGGTGCGCACGGAGGCGGAGGGCACGGTCGGCAGCGGGTGGGGCGGGCGCGACAAGGTGAAGCTCTCCCTGACGCAGAGCGACCTGATGCACGCGCGCAAGGCGCTCGGGGTCCTGGCGCGTCTCATGTTCGAGCAGGGCGCGAAGGAGATCTGGCCGGGAGTGTTCGGCCTGCCGAGCGTGATGCGGTCCATCGACGAGGCGAAGGCCATCGACGAGGGCCCGCTCGACGCGCGGCGCTACGGCTTCGTGGCGACGCACCTGTTCGGCGCGGCGCGCATGGGGCCGGACCCCAGGACGAGCGCGGTGGGCCTGGACTTCTCCACGCACGAGGCCGCCGGCCTCTACGTGGTGGACTCCAGCGTCTTCCCGACCAACCTGGGGGTAAACCCGCAGCACACCATCATGGCGGTGGCGCGCCTCGCGGCGACGCGCATCGCCGAGAGCGCCGCGGCGACGGCGAAGGTCGCG
The DNA here is from genome assembly GCA_963782055.1 of uncultured delta proteobacterium. GTDB lineage: Bacteria > Myxococcota_A > Polyangia > Polyangiales > Polyangiaceae > DASXHD01. Next base: position 4,739,486 of record CAWAIF010000003.1, on the reverse strand, counting down.
TAGCGCCTCTGGCGGCGTATGCTCGGCGTATGCCGAGGGCCGAGGAGCCGACCGCGCGGTGAGGGCCTGGGCGTGCCGCTGCGTCTTCGTCCTGGCCGCGATCGCGTGGGGCCCGGTCGCGCGGGCGGCCGGCCCGACGGCGCGGCTGGATTACCGCGCCGCGGAGGGGTGCCCGACCAGGGACGCCTTCTGGGAGGCGTTCGCGGAGCGGGCGCAGCACACGACGCGCGCCGTCGACGGCGCGTGGCGGCTGGACGTCTCGGTCGTGCGTGCGGGGTCGGACTACGACGGCACCGTCACCGTGACGCACGGCGCGGACACCACGACGCGCGCGGTGAGCGATCCGTCGTGCGCGAACGTCGCCACCGCCCTGGCGGTGATCGCCGCCATCACGGTGGAGCCGGCCAGTCCGCATCCGCCGCCACCACCACCGCCGCCACCACCACCGCCGCCACCACCACCGCCGCGCCCGCCGCCGGGCGCGCGATGGCGGTGGCGCGCGGGTCTGGACGCCGCCTCGACGACGTACCTGGCACCGTCGCTCTCCCTCGATGGCGAGGCGTTCGTGGAGCTCGCGCGGGAGAGCGAGGGGCCGCTCGGCTTCCGCGTGCGCGCTGTCTTTCACTACGCGACCAGCGGCACGGTGGGCGCCGGGCCGGTTTCGGCGATCCTGACCAGCTACCTCGGCAGGCTGGAGGTGGGCGGCGTGCAGGCCCGGTTCGCCCGGGCCTTCGCCTTCCACCTGCTCGCGGTCGTGGAGGCGGGCGCGATGGTGGGAGAGGGGCAGAGCGCGACCAGCCCGGAGACGCACGCTGCGCCCTGGCTGGACCTGGGCATGATGGCCCGGCTGGTGTGGGAGCCCTCGCTGGTGTTCATCGAGGCGGCCCTCGGGGCCTTCGTGCCGGTGCTGACGCCGCGGTTCGTCTTCGACCCCGACGTGGTGCTCTTCGAGGCGTCGCCGGTGGGCGCGCTGGGCGAGCTGGGCCTGGGGGTGCGGTTTTGAGAGGGGTGCGGCGATTTGGTGATCGCTGGCGCCGCTTGCGGGAATCCTTCAAATCGTAGACATGTGCCCTGCGGTCATGGTGGCGGAGGGCCCGGCCCAAATGGTGCGACGTCGCGAGGCGGACAGGCTTCGAGCGATGGTGGATGAGCATATCGACGCGATCGCCCGCGTGCTCCGGCGGCTGGGCGTCCCGGACGGCGACGTGGACGACGCCGTCCAGCAGGTCTTTCTGACCGCCTCGCGCCGCATGGATGAGATCGCCGAGCGCGCCGAGCGCGCTTTCCTCTACAAGACCGCGCTGCACGTCGCCGCGCACGCGCGCCGCAGCGTGGCGCGTCGCCGGGAGACGGCCGACGAGGACGGCGCCGACGCCCTGGTGGACTCCGGGCCGAGCGCGGAGGAGCTCATCGACAGGCGGCGAGCCGCGCGGATGCTGGAGGAGGTGCTCGGCGGCATGGCCGAGGACCTGCGCGCGGTGTTCGTGCTCTTCGAGGTCGAGCAGCTCTCGGTCCCGGAGATCGCCGCGCTGATCGACGTGCCGGTGGGCACGGCCGCGTCACGGCTGCGCCGGGCGCGGGAGGATTTTCGGGAGCGTGTCGCCCGGCTGCGGGCGCGGCAGGCGCATGCTGCCACGGTGCCGGGCTCGTCCCGGGCCGGTGGAGGAGGGTCTCGTGAGTGAGCTGAAGCCGATGCTGGAGGAGACGAAGGACGCGACCGAGCGCGCGCTGCTGCGCGAGGCGCGCGACTACGCCGCGGGGCCGGAGACGCGACGCCGTACGCTGGAGGCGCTCGGCGTGAGCGGGCCGAGCCCGGTGCCGTGGCTCCACCGCTTCGGGTGGAAGCTGATGCTCGGCGTCGTCGCGCTCGGCGGGGCGGGGGGGCTTTATCTGCTGAAGCGGACGCCCGCGCCCGCGCCCGCGTCGCCGTCGCCCACCGCCGCCGCCCCCGCGCTGCCGCCGGCCATCACCACCACCGCGCCGACCGCGCCGACCGCGCGGACGCCGGCCGCCCCGCCGCCCGCCGCCACGACGACGCGCCCGCAGGATCCCGCCGGGCCGGCCGCGGTCGCGCCGTCGCCGCGCCGCGCTGCGTCGACGCACGCCGCGTCGCCCCGGCCCTCCGCCAGCAGCTCCACCCTCGCCGAGGAGATCGCGGCGATCGACCAGGCGCGTCAGGCGTTGTACGCTAACGACAAGGAGGCCACGCTCCGTGCGCTCGACGACTACGACCGCCGGTTCCCGGCGGGGACGCTCGCTCCCGAGTCGAGGAAGCTCCGCGCGCGGGCGGACGCCCTTCGCTAGCGCGCTGGCGATCGCGGCCGCCGCGCTCGCGACCGCATGCAGCAGCGGTGACTACTCGCTGGGCAAGGTCCCGCAGTCGGGCGATCCCGCCCTGCGCGCGGGCGATCTGCCATCGGGTCTGGACGCCATCGATGTCACCGATGGTCGCGCCCTCTACCGCTTCTCGCCGGGGAGCGGCACCTTCTCCGCGCCTGTCTTCTTCCAGGGCTGCGATCTGCAGGTGGTCGAGATCACCGAGAACGCCCAGGCGCGGATGTACGCGGCCGGCTTCTACGAGGGGCGCGCGGCGCTCTACGAGGTGGACCCGTCCTCCGGGGTCTGCCACGCGGTGTCGCGCTTCTCCACCCGGGCGCCGTGGGCGCTCGGGTTCGTGCCGTCGTCGTCGCCGAGCCAGCCGGGCCGGCTGATGGGTGACGAGTCGGGATCGCTGATGCTGCTCAACCCGACGAAGGGCACGCGCATCACCTTCGCGCCGCTGCAGTCCTCCGACCAGGAGGGCTGCGACATCGTGGTGGCGCCCGACGGCGCGACGTACGTCTCGGTGCTGGCGGACTGGACCAACCCCGACGCGCAGAACGTGCTGCAGCAGGTGGATCCGTTGACGGGTCAAGTGATCCGCGACTACCCGCTGGCGGCGGGCGAGGTGCTGGAGGGCCTCGCCTACGCGGGGGACACCCTGTACGGCTTTGGCGCGGGCGGCGGGGTCTTCGCCATGAGCGTGGGGGACGGGACGGTGACGTCCTCCCGCCTGGCGGTGCAGGGCGGGCCGGCGCACTTCACCGGGGCGGCGTCGGTGGTCCGGGCGGGCGACGTTCCCCGGTGAGCCGGGCCGCGATCCGACGCCGGTGACGATTGTGTGATCGTCGGGCGTCGCGGCGGGAATGAAAGAGAGGGGGCGCGCTGCGCCCTCGATTCGGGACCGGCCCGGAGCCGGTGACCTTGCTTGCGGCTGAGCCGCGGAGGAGTCGTCCATGCGAGCACTGAAGATCCTGGTCGTGGGTACCGCCGCTTTCGGCGTGGCGCTCGCCTCGTACGGCTGTAGCGGGGGCGGCAACGACAACCCCGACGGCGGCGGGGGCAGTGATGCCGGCAAGGACAGCAAGCCGGACGTCGTCAAGGTGCCGGACAGCGGCACCGACACCAGCAACGACACCTGCCCGACGCCCCAGGACGTGTCCGGCTTCGCCCCGAGCGACGCCAAGGGCGCGAAGGCTCCGCAGGACGTGTGCTCGTCGACGCAGATCGACGACTTCTACACCAACTGCCTCGACACGGCCGCGACGACGACGACCTGCAACAACTGGCTCAAGACCGCGGCCAACCAGACCTGCAGCAACTGTCTGAACAGCAAGCAGACGGACGCGACCTGGAGCGCCCTGGTGTCCAAGACGGGCCTCGTCAGCGTGAACATCGAGGGCTGCATCGCCCTGGTGACGGGTGGCAACCCTCCGACGACGGGTGACTGCGCGTACAAGTACCAGGCAGCCTCCGACTGCGAGGGCGCGGCCTGTGACGCGGTCTGCCCGGTCACCGACCAGCCGTCCTTCCAGCTCTACGAGCAGTGCGCGCAGGCGGCGGCCGCCGGCGGCTGCAAGACCTACGAGGACGCCGTGTGCGACCCCGAGGGTCAGACCTGGGCGAACTGCCTGGACGACCAGGGCCTCGGCTTCGAGGGCCTCTTCAAGTCGGTCGCCCCGCTCTTCTGCTCCAGCGGCGGCTGATCGCCGCTCAGCAGCTCGCGCCGCACACCTTCTTGCCTCCGCAGGTGATCGGGGAGGCGCCGCCCTCGCACTTGACGTTGCACTTGTCGACGCTCGTGCAGTCGACGGTGCACGTCCCCGTGCAGGTGACGTCGCACTCCCCGGAGCTGGTGCAGTTGATCGACGAGCCGTCGCCCGCCGTCACCTTGCACACCTTGGAGCTGTTGCAGTCGTAGACGCAGCCGGTGCCGCACGTCGTCGTGCAGCTGTCGCCGGAGGCGCACTTGACGTTGCAGTTGTCGGCGCAGCTCACGTTGCAGTCCACCACGCCGTTGCACGTCGCGTTGCAGCCGCTCGAGCCGGCCTGGCACTGCACGTTGCAGTTCGCGCCCCCGTCGCAGCCGCACGTGCTGCCGCTGCAGCCGCAGTTCTGGCCGGTGCACGTGGGGATGGTGCCCGTGCTGCCGCTGCACGCCACCACCACCGAGCCCGCGAGCCCGGTGAGCAGCGCCACCCCGAGGACGAGCCGCGACCACGAATGACCGACCATGGAGACCTCCGTTGTGGGAGGGCAGTGGGGCGTCGCGCCCGCCCCGTTACCGAAAAGTCACCGGCAGGCCGCGCCGCATCGCGCGGGGACCCCGCCGCAGCTCCCGGTGCAGCAGTCCCCCGCCGAGTTGCAGTCGGCGCCGTCGGGGAGGCAGGTGGCGGTGCACACCGGGATGCCCTGGCCGTTCGGCAGGCACTGCCCGCGGCAGCAGTCGGCGTCGCTCACGCAGGGCGAGTCCGGCTCGCGGCACGGGCCCGGACCCGGATCGCACCGGTGGGCGGTGGGGTTGCACACGCCGGAGCAGCAGTCGGCGCCGGCGGCGCAGCCCTCGCCCGAGCGGCCGCAGGTGCTGTCGTCCTTGGTGCACACGGCGTTGTCGCACTTGGCCGAGCAGCAGTCGGTGTCCTCCGCGCAGCCGGCCCCCACGACCGCGCACTCCGCGGCCGCACACTTCTCGTTCACGCAGCCGAGCGAGCAGCAGTCTTCCGGGCCGGAGCAGCGCGCGCCGAGCGGCCGGCAGAAGCCGAGGCACTTGCGCTCCGCGCCGCTGGGCTCGCATCGCCCGCTGCAGCACGCGCTGCGCGAGGTGCAGCTCTCGTCGGGCGCACCGCACGTCCCGGAGGGGAGGCACTGGCCGCCGCTGCATCGGCCGGAGCAGCAGGAGCTCTCCTCGCCGTCCTCGCAGCTCGCGCCGTTCACCAGGCAGGCCGAGCCTCCGTCCGCGCAGGCTGCGCCGTCGGCCGAGGCGTCGAGCTCCGCGCGGATGTCCACGTTCTCCGGGCCGCACGCCGCGACGGCGAGCGCGAGCGGGAAGGACGCGAAGAGGACGGCGCGCAGGGTCATGGCAGCTCCACCCCGAGGCGGAGGCCGCCCTGAACCTGCGTCGGGGGCACGTCCAGCACGCTCTGGGGACCGACGGTGTAGTGCTGATAGCGCATCAGGAAGGTGAGCCCCACCACCGGTCCGACGCGCAGGGGGCCCCACCCGAACTCCACCCCCAGCAGGGCGTCGAGGGACGGGTCGACGCGCGAGACGCGGCCGGAGAGATCGCCGGAGGGTGAGCTGCCCTCGATGGTGGTGACGTGCAAGCCTGGCCCGAGGCCGAGCTCGACGGACATCCACCGCCGCAGGTGCAGGCGGCCGCGCACCGAGAGGCCGAGCGTGACGTCGGTGAAGGTGCCGGAGAAGATGCCGGGCCTGTCCACGAGCACCGAGGGCCCGCCGTCGACCGAGAGGCTCAGCCCGAGGTACTGCCGGAACCAGGAGGGGAACCATGTCCCCTCCACGCCGAAGCGGACCGCGGCGGGGTCGGTCGCGTCGGTGGGCACGCGCGCCGCCACGTAGCTCTCCACGCGGGCGGTGTGCCGCCCCGGCGGGGGCGTCCTGGGCGTCGCGGGCGCCGCCGTCTCGTCGCTGCCCGCAGGCGGCTCCGGCGGCGCACGCGTCTCGAGCACGGGGCGCAGCAGCGTCTTGACGGTCAGCGCGACCGACGCCGCGGCCGCGTCGTCGAAGGGCGGGGCGCCATCCAGCGGACGGACGGTGACCTGGTGGGCGCGCTCGTCGTACATCCAGAGCGACCACTCCCCGCCGTGGGTCGGGCCGCGACGCAGCCAGAGGACCGCCTGCGCGCCGGACTCGCGGGCGAGGCGGTGGGCGGTGCGTATGGCCTCGTCGAGGTCGGCGTCGGGCACCGGGCCATCCACCGGCACCAGCCGGACGTGCCAGGAGGCCAGGGCGACGTCCAGCGCGTGTGACAGGCCGGGATCCGCGCGGACGGTGACGAGCCGCGGGGCGGCCGTGGACGAGGAGGCGGCAGGGGACGGCGAGTCCGCGCGGGCGGTGGGCGCCGCCAGCAAGGCCGTCACGAGCAGGAGATTTCGGCGCGCCCGCGGGCTCATGGAAGGAGGGCGGCGCCGCGGGTGCGGCGCGGTGCGGCGCCGGGCAAGGGGCGTCGCCCTGCGGGCCATCCTACTCCAGCCTTGCGCGGAGCTGGCGCGCGTCCTCGGCGTTGGGGCCGGTGGGGAAGCGCAGCAGGTACTCGTCGAGCAGGCGGGTGGCCTCGGCGTTGTGCCCGCGCTCCGACTCCAGCCGGCCCTCGGCGAAGAGCGCGTTCATGGCCCACGGCCCCGTACCCTGGGCGAGCTCTCGATACGTCGCGAGCGACGTGTCGGGCTGGCTCGTCTCCGTCCGCAGGGCCTGCTCGTAGCGCTCGCGCGGTGACGGTCGCGGTGGCGCGGCGGCGGTTGCGCTCGGAGGAGGCGGCGAAGCCCAGGCAGCCTCCGCGCCGAGCGGCGTCGACCCGGAGTGCAGAGCGCGCGTCGGCGGCGGGCTCGCGGCGGCGCCGCGCCCGGGCGCCGCGCCCGCGGTGGCGGCGGCCGGCGGCGCGGGAGGCGCCGGCCAGGTCTCGCCGTTGTGCACGAACGTCCTCTGATCGTGCTCGTCCACCTCCACCGTGCCGCGCTCCACCTCCACGCGCGTGGCGTCTCCGGTGCGGGTGACGTGGAAGCGCGTGCCGACCACCCGCACGCTCACCTCGCCGGAGCGAACCACGAAGGGCGGGCGCGCCTTGCGCGGGGCGACCTCGCACTCCACGTCGCCGTGATCGAGCAGGACAGTCACGCCCCCGGCCGCGTCGCCCTCCAGCAGCACGGCGGAGTGCGGGCCGACGTCCAGGCTCGCCTCGCCGAACTCCACGTGCGACGCGCTCCCCTCGGTGGCGACGCGCGACACGCCCGCCGTCGCCGCGTGCGACGGGCGCAGCGCCTCCCAGGAGACCGCGCCCACGATTGCCGCGGCGGCGCCCGCCAGCATCAGGCCGGTCATGGTCCGCAGGGCGGTGCGGCGCGCGGGGGCCGTCTCCGGCTGCGGCGAGGCCTCCTCGCGGTCCAGGCGGTCGAAGAGCTCACGCTCGACGCGCGCCCAGCGCGCCGCGCTCAGGGGTTCCAGGTCCGGACGGCGAGGCATGGTCACTTTCCCTCCTGGCTGGGCACGAACTGCGCGAGCAGCGGGTCGTGCTTGGCGCGCTTCTCGACGAGGCGCGCGGCGCGCCATGCCCGCACCTTGGTGGTCACCGTGGTGGCGCCCATGATCCTGGCGACCTCCTCCAGCGGGCGGCCGTCGACCACGTGCAGCGTGAAGGCGATGCGCTGGTTCGTCTCGACCTTGTCCAGGATCGCGTAGAGGCGGCGCGCCGCCTCCCGGGCGAGGGCGCGGTCCTCCGCGGAGGCGTCGCCGGAGGCCATCTCCGGGACCAGCGACAGGCGCACGTCGTGCCGCCGGCGCCGGATGTAGGCGAAGGCGACGCGCACCGCGATGCGATCCACCCAGGTGGACAGGAGCGCCTCGCCGCGGAAGCCGCCCAGCGAGCGGAAGATCTCGATGAAGGTCTCCTGGAGGAGGTCGTCGATCTCGGCGTTGGACCCGAGGATCCGGTAGAGCGTCGCGTGGACGCGCGCCTTCTGGTGCTGGAAGACGTCGCGCTGGGCGGCCCGATCCCCGGCGGCGCAGCGGCGCGCGAGGTCGATGTCGTCGGTGCGGAGGCGTGCAGGGAGACCCACCTGGACATTGTGAGCCACCGCGCCCCGGAAGTTACCGAAAAGAGGGCTGGCGGGGCGGGGACCCGCAGACTCAGCCGTGCGTCGGCCGGAGTTGGGCTATCAGTGGGTCATGCGGCGGTTCGTGCTGGGGGCCATCGTCCTGCTCCTCCTGCTCGGCACCCGGACCGCCCTGGCGCAGGGGAACTACCGCTCCGCCCCCACCGGAGGCCGCTCGGCGCTCATGGGCAACACCGGCGTGGCGCTGGGCAACGACGGGGCTGCGCCCTTCCTCAACCCCGCCACCGTGGTGCGGGTGGACTCCTCGCTGGCGCTCTCGCTGAACTTCGTGTCGCTGGACATCACCCACGCCTCCAACTGGTACGTGCCCGGGCAGGTGGACGCGGCGACCTACGGCAACGTCCCGCGCAGCTCCGACGCCACCATCACGCGCGTCTCCGGCAACGCCGTGCCCTCGACGTTCTGCCTCTTCTTCGGGCTGCCACGCATCGGCAGCGCGAAGGAAGGCCACGCGGGGCGGCAGCAGCTCGCCACCTGCCTCGGGGCGACGGAGCGCGCCTCCTTCGACTGGGTCGGCCAGGGCTACAAGGCGTCCTCCGCCGATCGCTCCACGCTGCAGTCCAGCTCCATCCGCACCAACTGGCAGCGCTTCGTGGTGGCGCCCACCTACGCGGTCGACGTGACCGACTCGCTGGCACTCGGCGCGTCCGTCCACGGGACCTTCACCGACTACAGCACCATCTACGGGGTGGGGACGACGACGACGGGCGGGACGCTGCCGGTCACCTCCAGCGCCTTCCAGTCGGGGGCGAGCGGGACCGACTTCGGGCTGAGCGGGCTCTTCGGCGCCACGCTCGGCGTCGGCAGCTTCACCATCGGCGCGAGCGTGCAGACGCCGGACCTCTCGGTGTACGGACGCGGCAACATGAACCGCTACGTGCAGTTCGCCAGCACGGCGGAGACATCGTCCACGACGTACGTCGGCTCGGGCGGCTTCCACGCGCGCGCGCCGACGCGCTTCGGGCTCGGCGTGGGCTACCAGTGGAGCACCGGCACGGTGGAGCTGGACGCGCAGCTCGCGCTCGCCGACGGCGACCCGCTGGTGCTCGACACCACCGGTACCCAGGTGCAGTCGGCCGGCGCCGCCGCGACCGCTGCGCGCACGCTCACCACGCGCTACCAGCCGGCGTTCAACGCGGGCGTCGGGGCGGAGGTGTTCGTCCGGCCGCACTTCAGCGTGCTGGGGGGGTTCGGGACGGACCTGTCGGCCGTGGACTCCATCTCCGACAGCGGGGCCGCTCCCTCGCAGATCCAGCGGATCTTCTGGTCGTTCGGCATCGGCTCGCACCAGCGGGGCGGGACGCTGCTCCTGGGAGCGCAGATCTATTACGGCTGGGGGCAGTCGCTCGCGCCGAACGCGTACGTGCGGCCGCCGCGGCTGGATCCGGCGGGGATCGACACCTACGGGATGCTGTTCGTGCTGGCGGGGGCGACGAGCTTGAAGGCGATCGAGGAGGCGGTGAGCGCGGTGAAGGGGGCGGTCGCGCCGGGGGCGCCGGGGAAGGGGGAGGGGAAGAAGGGCGTGAAGCGGTAGGGGGGGCGCGAGAGGAGAGCCGAGGCTAGGCGGCGTTCGCCACGCCGGGGCGGGGGCGCTTGCGGCGAACGACGATCGGCAGGCCTCCGGAGGGGGTGAGGGTGATGCTGCGGCGGCTGACGTGCACGTCGTCGCTCGCCAGGCGCATGGAGACGCGCGGGAGCATCGCCGCGAGCACCATCTTCATCTCGTAGATGGCGAAGGTGGCGCCGACGCACTTGCGAAGGCCACCGCCGAAGGGGAGAAACTCCCAGGCCGCGGGGCGGAAGGTCCGGAAGCGCTCGGGGTGGAAGCGATCCGGCTCGGGGTAGAGCGACGGCCGGCGGTGGACGAGGTAGATGGACGGCGCCACGAGGATGCCGCGCGGCAGCTCCCAGTCACGCACCCTGCGCGGCTCCTGGAGGACGCGCCCGACCATCGGGATCACCGGCTGCAGGCGCAGGGTCTCGCGCGCGGTCGCGTCCAGCAGCTCCAGCCGGGCGACCTTCGCCGGGTCGTCGCCCGCGGTGGCAATCTCCGCGAGCAGGCGCTCGGTGAGATCGCGATCGGGGAGGATCCAGCGCAGGGCCCAGGCGAGGGAGGTGGCGGTCGTCTCGTGGCCGGCGACCAAAAGCGTCACCAGCTCGTCGTGCACCTCCTCCTCGGTCAGGGGGCGGCCGCGCTCGTCGCGCGCCTGGATGAGCATCGCCAGCACGTCGTTGCGTCCGGCGACGCCGTTGGCCCTGGCGTGGCGGATCTCCGCGGTGAGGAGGGCGCCCATGCGCTGCTTGAGGCGCAGCCAGCGTCCCCACGGGCTGAGGGGACCGAGATCGTGCTGCATGAAGGGGAAGAGCAAGGGGGGCCAGGCGCTCACGTCCAGCGCCCGCGTGAGCACCTCGGCGAGCTCGGTGAAGCGCGGGCCCTCCTCCACGCCGAAGACGGTGCGCACGATGACCTGCAGGGTGATGGCCTGCGTGCGCTTGTGGACGGGGAAGGGGTGGCCGACGGGCCAGGCGTCGATGGAGTCGTGCGTGAGGTCCATCATCGCGCGGCCGTATGCCTGCATGCGCTCGCCGTGGAAGGCCGGGAGCATCATCTTGCGCTGGCGCAGGTGGTCGGCGCCGTCGAGCAGCAGCAGCGAGCGCTTGCCGACGAAGGGCTCGAGCATCACGTTCGCCTCCCCCGCGTGCGCGGCGTCGGGACCGAGGCCGAAGAGCTCCTTGATCACCAGCGGGTCGGAGACGGTCACCAGCGCGCCAGGGAAGCCGGGGAAGCGCAGGGTGAAGACGTCGCCGTAGCGCGCGTGGCACTCCTCCAGCAGCTCGAAGGGCTTGCGGATCCAGCGGAGCATCTGGATCGCCGGCAGGGAGTCCGGACCGGGCGGCAGCGACATGCACGAAGAATAGAGGATGTCCCCGCCGAAGCCGAGTCACTCCGGTGGCGCCGTGCGCTCAGGCGCGCGCGGTAGCCCGGGGAGTCTCTCCCTCCGGGCTCTCCTCGCCGAGGACCACCGAGCGCAGGATGTCGACGTAGCTGACGATGCCGACGACCGCGCCCTCGCCGTCCACGACCGGCACGGCGCCGATGCGCTGCTCCAGCATGGTCTCGGCGATGCTCGTCACGTCCGCGTCGAGGTCGACGCACACGACGTCGGCGCTCATCATCTGGCTCACCAGGCGCTGGGAGAGGGCGGGCACCATGCGCTCGGCGTCGCCGTTCTCCATGAAGGTGCGCATGAGGGAGCCGAGATCCCGGTCGCTGAGCATGCCGATCAGCTCGTCCTGCTCGTTGACGACAGGGAGGTGGCGTACGTCCGCCAGCTGCAGTGCCTCGACCGCGTCCGCGATCGTGTCGGTGTCGCGGATGGTGCGTGGGTTCGACGTCATCACGTCTGCGGCGATCATCATGGCCTCCAGGGCTTGGTGTCTGTGGCCGATCGAAGCAGGGGCCGTGCCGTCGTGTTTCGGGCGCGCAGTCCGCGCGGCGCGACGCCGGGGGCGGCGATCCTTGCGTCGAGACGAATCCGTTGCGCGGCGTCAGGCGAAGTCGTGGCCGCGGCGGCGGCGGTAGGCGTCGCGGTAGAGGTGGTCGTAGGCCTCCGCCGCCCCCGCCCAGGAGAAGTCTTGCTCCATGGCGCGCCGGCGCATCTCGCGCACGTGGGCGCGGCGCTGGTAGTAGGTCGAGAGCGCCCAGCCCATGGTGTTGGCCAGCGCCTCCGGCGAGAGGTCCTGGAAGACGAAGCCGGTGCCGTCGCCGGTGTCCTCGCGGTAGCTCTGCACGGTGTCGCGCAGGCCGCCGGTGGCGCGCACGACCGGCAGCGTCCCGTAGCGGAGGCTGTACATCTGGTTGAGCCCGCACGGCTCGTAGCGCGAGGGCATGACGAAGAAGTCGGCGCCGGCCTCGATGCGGTGCGCGAGGCCGTCGTCGAAGCGCAGCCACGCGCGGAACTTGTCCGGCCGCCGCGCCGCGAGGCCCTCGAAGTAGCGCTGCGCGTCGGCGTCGCCGGAGCCGAGCAGGACGAACTGCAGGTCCCACCCGAGCACGCGGTCCATGCAGTGCGCGAGCACGTCGTAGCCCTTCTGCGCGGTGAGCCGGCCGATCGCCCCGAAGAGCGGGACGTCCGCGCGCATTGGGAAGCCTGCCTCGGCCTGCAGCGCCTCCTTGCAGGCGTCCTTGCCCTCCAGTCGTCCCCGCTCGAAGCGCGCCGGCAGGTGCGGGTCGCTCGACGGGTCCCACGTCCCGGTGTCGATGCCGTTGAGGATGCCGACCAGATCGCCGCCGCGCTCGCGCAGCACGCCGTCCAGGCCGAAGCCGTGCTCCGGCGACTGGATCTCCCGCGCGTAGGTGGGGCTCACCGTGGTCAGCATCGTGCCGTGGCGGAGCGCCGCCTTGGTCAGGTTGAGGGCGCCGAAGTGCTCCAGCTCGCCGGCGTTGTAGTGCTCGCCGCCCAGCCCGGTGACGAAGGTGGCGCCGCCGTCGGTCACGCCCTGATAGGCCAGGTTGTGGATGGTGTAGACCGTCGGCACCGCGTGCAGGGGCTTGCCCCACTCCACCGTGTCGACGAAGACCGGCACCAGCGCCGTCTGCCAGTCGTTGGCGTGGATGACGTCGGGGAAGAAGCCGAGCGCCTTGGACGCCTCCAGCGCGCCGCGGGAGAGGAAGGTGAATCGCTCCACGTTGTCGGCGTACGCGTCGCCGGGGGGGCCGTAGAGGTGCGGCCTGTCGAAGTAGCGGTTGTACTCCAGGAAGTAGACCGGCACCTCGCTGCCGGGCAGCGCGCCCAGGCGGACGCCCGCGCTCGCCGTGCCCCACCACATCGGCACGTCGAGCGCGCCGTCCAGCTTCTCCTGCGCGTCCCAGTTCATGCCCGCGTACAGCGGCGTCACCACGCGCACGTCCACGCCCCGCGCGCGCAGCGCCTTGGGGAGCGCGCCGGACACGTCGGCGAGCCCTCCGGTCTTGGCGAAGGGCGCCACCTCCGAGGAGACGAAGAGCACCTTGAGCGGCCGGTCGTTCACGTGGCGTACATCCTGTAGTCGAGGTCGGGGAAGACGTTGTCGGCGGCCTCCAGGTCGCGCACGTAGGCCTCGTCCACCGCGCCGGCCGTGAGGGCGTGGTAGAGGTTGGTGAAGCGCACGATGTGATCGTTGAAGCGCCGGGTGGCGTAGGGGACCGTGGTCCCGGTGGTCATGATGAAGGGCCAGTCGCTGGACTGCGCGAGCAGCAGCTCGCGCGCCGCCTGGTCGAGGGCGCGCCGCTCCACGGCCGTCGCGTCCGGACGCCGGCGGGCCAGCTCCACCATCCGCTCCGCGGCGACGTGCACGTGGCGGTACGTCCACGCGTTGGACTCGTTGCACCAGTACGAGGCGTAGCCCTTCTCGCCCCACGACGAGAGGCTGGGGGTGGCGATCTGGTTGGTCGGGTGGCGATCCAGGTAGTCGCCGGGGGTGATGGGCTCCACCACGTCCTGATCGTGGTGGAGCTGCCGGAAGAGATCGCCCAGGAAGAGCGGTCCCTCGTACCACCAGTGGCCGTAGAGCTCGGCGTCGTACGGGCTGACGACGAGGGGCGGCCGGTCCATCCCGGCGGCGAGCGCGGCGATCTGCTTCTCCCGGTTGCCGCGGAAGTGCGACGCGTGCAGGCCGGCGCGCCCGCGGGCGATGTCGGGGTCGTAGACCCACTTGTCGTGCAGCTTGTCGTGGGTGATCGCGTGGTACTTGAAGCCGGTGTACATGCGGATCCCGTCCGGGTGCACGTGCGGCCCGATGTAGTCCATCGGCAGGTCGAAGCCGATGTCCCGGTAGAAGTCGCGGTAGTGCGGGTCGCCGGGGTAGCCCTCCTTCGCGCTCCACACCTGCTCCGACGACTCGGTGTCGCGGGCGAAGGCGGCGACGCCGCTCGGGCAGTAGACCGGCGCGTGCACGCCGTAGAGCGGCGGGCGGTCGGCGAGCAGCAGCGCGTGGGTGTCGACGACGAAGTAGCGGACGCCCGCCTCGCGCAGGAGCTCGTCGCACCCGGGGACGTAGCCGCACTCCCCCAGCCACATGCCGCGCGGCCGCGCGCCGAAGTGGCGCTCGTAGAGCTGCGCGGCGGCGTGGACCTGCACGCGCATCGCTGCCCAGTTCCTGTCCATCATGGGGAAGAAGGCGTGGGTCGCCGTCGAGGTGATGACCTCCACCCGCCCCGCCTCCTGGAGGCTGCGGAACGCCCGCACCAGGTCCCCCTCGTGGGCACGCCACGTCCTGCGCAGCGACTCGAAGCGGTCGCGGTACATCCGCGCGAGGCGGTGGTAGTGCGGCTCCGGCCCCGTGCGCGCCAGCTCCTTGTCGGCGAGCGCGATGAGGTCGTCCAGGTGCTCGGCGTAACGCTGCTTGAGCAGGTCGTCGGTGAGCATGGTGAGCAGCGGGGCCGAGATGGAGACGGTGACGCGGAAGGGGATGCCGTCGGCGACGAGGCCCTCGAACACCTGCAGCAGCGGGAGGTACGTGCCGGTGATCGCCTCGTAGAGCCAGCGCTCCTCCATCACGGTCGGGTCCTCCGGGTGACGGACGAAGGGCAGGTGGGCGTGCAGGACGAGCGCGAAGTAACCCTGGGCCATGGATCACCACTCCGGGTAAGGGGACGCGAGCCGGGATTCACTGCCCGCGGCCAGCCGGACCTCGCTCGCGCCGCCCAGGCGCCGCTCGCTCGCGCCGCCCAGGCGCCGCTCGCTCGCGCCGGCGAAGAGGCGCTCGCTGGCGCCGCCGAAGCGCAGCTCGCTCGCGCCGAGGCGGAAGCGCTCGCTGGCGCCGCCGAGTCGCAGCTCGCTGCCGGAGAGCCACGCTCGTTCGCTCGCCCCGGCCCGGTGCTCGGAGGCGCCTGCCTTCGCCGGGAGCGTCCAGCCGGTGACGCGCCGCTCCTGCGCCGCGCCGACCACCCACGAGCGCGCCATCTCCCATCGCGACACCACCGTGCCCTCGCGGAAGGCGCCGAGGTTGTTGACCACGACCTGCCACGGGCCGTCGATCACGTGCGTCACGCCGCCGACGCGGTAGGCGATGGGCCGCCCGTGCCACGACTCGGAGAAGGGGGGGCCGACCTCCACGGGGTAGTCGAATGGGCCCGCCGTCCAGCTCGCCGTCCACACCGGATCGAGCCAGCCGGCGATGGTGCTCCACTGCCACGACGTCTCCCACACCTCCCAGCCGCCCTGGGCGTCACCGTCGATGTGGAAGGTCTCGCGCAGGTCGTGCAGCACCCAGAGGGGGATGGGCGCGAAGTGCGCCGCGGGCTCGTCGTGTGCGCCTCCGCCGCCCGGGACGGGCGGCGCCGCGCGTGACGGCACTCCGGTCCCGCCGCGCTCGATCGCCCCGCCCGCCCGCACCGTCATCCACTCCGGATCGCGCCAGGGCGCCGCGTGCTTGCGCGGGAAGTCGACGCGCCTGGAGCGGGCGATCCGGACGAAGCGCCCGTCGCCGCCCCGGAGGCCCAGCTCCACCACCGCGGTGGACGTGGGCCGGTTGACGGTGAAGAACCACTGCCGGTCGGAGCGCTCCACGCGGTGATCGAAGAAGTGGTGCGCGTTGTGACCGTCGAAGAGGCGTCCGGTGGTGTCGTGGACGCGCAAGACGAGCGCGGCGCCCTCCGCACCGTGGCCCAGCGCCACGGCCGCGCGGTCGATCGCGACGTCGGTCACCTCCCAGCACACGTAGAGGCGGTCGGGATCGACGACGGCGGCCGTCACGCGGTCGGCGCCGTAGCCCCACGGCGGCTGCGTCAGGCGTCGTGGCCGTGAGGATGGCGTGGGGCTGGGGATGGGGGAGCTCATGCCGGCCTCGCGCCGCACGCAAGCCTCGGGCCACGCGATGCGCGGACGGGAGCAAGCGCAGGCGCGGGGCACGCTCCCTGCAGCGCAGCGCGACGCCATGGCGCTCAAGGTCAACCTCGCGGTCGCCCTCGGGCTCGTCGTCGTCGTCGGAGGGCTCGCCGCCCTCAAGGGCGCGGAGATCTCCGTCGCGATGGCCGCGGGCAAGAAGGCGCAGAACGCGGGACCGCCACCGGAGACGGTGAACACCTTCGTCGCGAAGGAGGAGACGTGGGACGTCACGCTCGACTCCGTCGGGAGCGTGGCGGCCGCGCGCGGTGTGTCGATCAGCAACGACGCGGCGGGGATCGTGTCGCGCATCCACTTCGAGTCGGGCGAGACCGTGCGCAGGGGTGAGGTGCTGGTCGAGCTGGACACGCGCGTGGAGCGCGCGCAGCTCGCCGCCGCCCGTGCCCGCAAGACGCTGGCGGCGGTCACGCTGGAGCGCACCAGCAGGCTGGTGGCGACGCGCAGCGTTCCCCGCGATCAGCTCGACGCCGATCAGTCGGCGATGGATCAGGCCACCGCCGACGTCGCGGCGGTCCAGGCGCAGATCGAGAAGAAGGTCGTCCGCGCGCCGTTCGCCGGCAAGCTGGGGATCCGGCTGATCAACGTGGGGCAGTACCTGCCGCCGGGGACCCCCATCACCGTCCTCGAGGCGCCGGAGTCCATCTACGTCGACTTCGCGCTGCCGCAGCAGGACCTGTCGCGCGCGTCCATCGGGATGCCCGTCCGGCTGACGTCGGACGCAGGCGCGCGCACCGCCGGCGGCGACGCGGCCGCGCCGCAGACCGCGCGGGGGAGCCTCTTCGCCATCGACCCGCAGATCGATCCGAGCACCCGCAACATCAAGCTGCGGGCCAGCGTCCCCCCGAAGGCCACGTGGTTGCAGCCGGGGATGTTCGTGAGGGTGGCGGTCATCGAGCCGGAGAGCGCCAGGGTCGTCGCCGTGCCCGCCACGGCGGTCCTGCACGCGTCGTACGGCGACTCGGTCTTCGTGGTGGAGGGCGGCAAGGCGCGGCAGCAGTTCGTCAGGACGGGGCGCTCGCGCGGGGACTTCGTGGCCATCACCGAGGGCGTGAAGGTGGGGCAGGAGGTGGTCACCGGCGGGGCGTTCAAGCTGCGCAACGGCGCGCGCGTCACGGTGAGCAACCAGGTGGGGCCCACGCCGCAGCTCGCCCCCCACCCGCCCAACCGTTGAGACCGCCGTGAGGATCACCGACATCTTCATCCGCAGGCCCGTCCTCGCCGTCGTCGTCAACCTCGTCATCCTCATCGCGGGGCTGCAGGCGCTGCGCGGCGTCAACGTGCGCCAGTACCCGAAGGTGGAGAGCTCCACCATCACCATCAACACCGTCTACGTCGGTGCCGACGCCAACCTGGTGCGCGGCTTCATCACCACGCCGCTCGAGCGCGCGATCGCCGCCGCCGACGGCATCGACTACATGGAGTCGCAGAGCCGCCGCGGGCTCTCGACCATCAACGTCCGGCTGAAGCTCAACTACCCCGCCGCCAGCGCGCTGGCCGACATCAGCGCGCGCGTCGACCAGGTGCGCGCCGACCTGCCGCCGGAGGCGCAGATCCCCTCCATCCACATCGAGCCCTCCAACTCGCAGGTGGCGGCGATGTACCTGTCCTTCCGCTCGGACATCCTGGCGCAGAACCAGGTGACCGACTACCTGACGCGCGTCGTGCAGCCGCGGCTGACGGCGATCGACGGCGTGCAGCGCGCGGACATCCTCGGCGGGCGCACGTTCGCGCTGCGCGCGTGGCTGAAGCCGGACCGCATGGCGGCGCTGGGCATCAGCCCGGGACAGGTGCGCGAGGCGCTCGCCGCCAACAACTACCTCGCCGCGGTGGGCCAGACCAAGGGCAACCTGGTGGAGGTGGACCTCGCCGCCACCACGCACCTGACCTCGGTGGAGGACTTCAAGAAGCTGGTGCTGCGCGAGCACGACGGCGCGCTGGTGCGGCTTCAGGACGTGGCCGACGTGACGCTCGGGGCGGACGACTACGACTCCGACGTGCGCTTCTCCAACCAGAAGGCGGTCTTCATGGGCGTCTGGGTGCTTCCCAACGCCAACACCCTGGACGTCATCGGTCGCGTCCGCCACGAGGTGGAGGGCATCCAGCACGACCTTCCGGCGGGGATGCAGGCCACGGTGGCGTACGACTCGACGACGTACATCGACGACGCCATCTCCGACGTCACGCACACGCTCTTCGAGACCATCGGCATCGTCATGATCGTCATCTTCCTCTTCCTGGGGAAGTTCCGGACGGTGCTCGTGCCGGTCGTCGCCATCCCGCTCTCCCTCGTCGGCGCCGTCTTCCTGATGCAGGTGATGGGCTTCACCCTGAACCTGCTCACCCTGCTGGCCATCGTGCTCTCCGTCGGCCTGGTGGTGGACGACGCCATCATCGTGGTGGAGAACGTCGAGCGCCACGTCCGCATGGGGAAGCCGCCCGTCCGCGCCGCGCTGGACGCCGCGCACGAGCTGGTCACGCCGATCATCGCGATGACCATCACCCTGGCGGCGGTCTACGTCCCCATCGGCTTCCAGTCCGGGCTCACCGGCGCGCTCTTCCGCGAGTTCGCCTTCACGCTCGCCGGGGCGGTCTTCATCTCCGGCGTCGTCGCCCTCACCCTCTCGCCGATGATGTCGTCCAAGGTGGTGCGGGAGGTCGAGCACCCCGGGTGGCTGGTGCGCCGCATCGACTCCGGCTTCGAGTGGATCAAGCGCACCTACGCGCGGCTGCTCGCCGGCACGCTGCGCGCGCGCCCCGCCGTCTACGTCGTCTGGGGCGTCCTCGCCCTGCTCGTCGTGCCGATGTACGTGTTCTCGCCCCTCGAGCTCGCGCCGAAGGAGGACCAGGGCGTCGTCTTCGGGGCCATCGACGTGCCGGCGAACGCGACGCTGGAGCGCCTCACGCCGTACACCGAGCAGGTGGAGCACATCTTCGCCTCCGAGCCGGAGTTCCAGCAGGCGTTCCAGGTGACCTACCCCTATGGCGGCTTCGGCGGGGCGCTCATGAAGCCGTGGGGCGAGCGCAAGCGCGACATCTTCGCCATCCAGGCCGACCTCTCGCGCAAGATGTCCGACGTCGCCGGCATCCGGTCGCCGGTCTTCCTGCCCCCCGCGCTCCCCAGCCCCGGCCTCTTCCCCGTCGAGTTCGTGATCGCCTCCACCGAGAGCGAGGCCAAGGTGATGACCTTCGCGCAGGAGATCGTGGACGCGGCGATCAAGAGCGGCCAGTTCGCCTTTCCCCCGGTCACCGACGTGAAGATCGATCAGGCGAGCGCCCAGATCGTCGTCGATCGCGACAAGGCCGCGTCGATGGGCGTGAGCATGCAGCAGCTCGGCGCAGACCTGTCCTCGATGCTCGGCGGCAACTACGTCAACCGCTTCGAGATCCAGGGCAGGGCCTACGAGGTGATCCCCCAGATCGAGCGCTCCGCGCGCCTGACCCCCGAGGCCCTGCAGAACATCCACGTGACCGGGCCGCACGGCAACCTGGTGCCGCTCGGGTCCATCGCCACGCTGCGCACCAGCGTGGAGCCGCGCACCCTCAACCGCTTCCAGCAGCTCAACGCGGTGAAGATCTCCGGCGTCGCGCCCCGGTCCACCGACGCGGGGCTGAAGGTGCTGGAGGACGCGGCGAAGAAGATCCTGCCCGCGGGCTACCGCGTCGACTACACCGGCGAGTCGCGCCAGCTCCGTCAGGAGTCGGGGAAGTTCCTGCCCGCGATGCTCCTGGCGATCCTGATGATCTTCCTGGTGCTCGCCGCGCAGTTCAACTCCTTCCGCGACCCGCTGGTCATCCTGGCCGGATCGGTGCCCCTCGCCATCTTCGGGGCCCTCCTCTTCACCTTCCTCCGGTACGCCGGGCCGCCGGGCACCCGCTTCCCGCTCACCGACGGCTGGACCTCCACCCTCAACATCTACTCGCAGGTG
Organism: uncultured delta proteobacterium; assembly: GCA_963782055.1. GTDB lineage: Bacteria > Myxococcota_A > Polyangia > Polyangiales > Polyangiaceae > DASXHD01. The sequence goes on along the minus strand of CAWAIF010000003.1, from coordinate 4,719,506 downwards.
GGGCTGGTCACCCTCGCCGGGCTGGTGTCCAAGAACGGGATCCTCATCGTCCAGTTCGCCAACGAGCAGCAGCTCCTCGGCCTCTCCAAGCTGGAGGCGGTGAAGGCCGCCGCCGCGATTCGCCTGCGGCCCATCCTGATGACCACCGTCGCCACGGTGGCCGGGCACTTCCCGCTGACCATCGTGACCGGCCCCGGCGCCGCCGCGCGCAACTCCATCGGCCGGGTGCTGGTGGGCGGCATGACGATCGGCACGGCGTTCACGCTGTTCGTGGTGCCGTCGCTGTACATGCTGTTCGCCAGGGACCGCACCCGGGAGCGCGAGCGCGCCGAGGCGGAGGCGGGGTCCGCGCCGGGGGAGGCCGCCGCGCCGGCGTGAGTCACCGCGAGCCGGAGGCCGGCGGGACAGGGCGCCAGCGAGCGATGGACCGGCCTCACGCCCTTCGAGCGCAGGGCCAGCCTGGGTGCCGCCCGCGGGTGAGCGCCGGGCGGCGGCAGATCGTGCGCCGGCGCGGGCACGCCGGCTGCATCGTCGATGCCCATGAACCCTCGCGTGCGAGCTCGCGCACGGGTATCCCGCCCGAGGGCGCGGTACCTGCGGCACGCGATCGCGCACCCTGCGCACGTCGCCACCCTCGTTTGCATGCCCTTCGCGCTCGTGCTGGGGTGGTCTCCGCTCATGCTCGTCGCCTTCGTCGCCATGGAGGTGGCGCTGCTCGGCGTGCTCCCGCAGACGTCGGCGTTTCGCGAGGCGGTCATGCGCAAGGAGGCGGCGGACGAGGCGATCGCGGCGAGCAGGACGCGCGAGCGCCTTCTGCTCCGGATGACGGCGGGGCACCGGGAGGAGCTGCAGCGCCTGGAGGTGCTGGCCGACTCCCTGAGCGTGCGCCTCTCTCCCGTGGCGGACGATCCCGGCACGGCCGACTACCTGGGCGTCAGCCGGCTGCTGGCCACGTACGTGGGCGGCGCGGTGGCCTACGCGTCGGCCGTCGCGTGCCTGGCGGGGATGGACCGCGGCGCGCTGGAGCTCGAGATGTGCTCGCTCGCGGAGGGGAGCGCCACGCGCTCCAGCGAGGCGGCCCGCGCGCTCGCGGCGCGGCGGCTGGAGGTGCTGCGTCTGCGCGCCGCCCGCTGGGATCGATCTCACGACGAGCTGGCGGTGATGCGGGATCAGCTCGCGCTGGTGGCCGACGTGGTCCGCCTCCTCTACGAGCACGCCGTCGCGCCCGTGCGCTCGCCGGTCGTCGACGAGCAGGCGGAGCGCGCGCTCGCCAACGCCGCCGACGGCCAGCACCTGATCCGGCAGCTCACCGAGCTGCTCGCGGCGGGCGACACGCCCTCGCCGGAGGTGCTGCAGCTGGGTCGGCACGCGCTCGCCGCGATGGCGCGCGCGCAGGCTCCGGCGGGGCGGCCGGCGGCCAGTCAGGTGCGCGTGACCGCGGACGCCGCGATGACACCCGACGTCGAGGAAGCAGAGGAGACGCGCGGCGAGTGGAGTGATTTCACCCGGCCCCTGGCGTGGCGCGCGCTCGGGCGGTGAGGGGGAGCGGAGCCGCCTTCGAGATTTGAACTCGAGACCTACGGTTTACGAAAGGCCGGGGCAGGGGGCGGGGAATGCGGCGGATTGGGAAATCTGCGGGGAAGAGGATCCGGACGGAGACGAAGGGAAACGTTTGGAGACGCCCGCTGCCCGTTCGCTGCCCAATCCCGGTGCAGTGACGGTGGAGTCGCTGAAGCGGAAGCTGGACGCGGCGATCCTGGCGGAGGAGTGGGAGGCGGTGCGGATCATCGAGGCCAGGCTGCGGGAGGTGGAGGAGGCGGCGGACATGGCGTCGAGACGGAGGTGCGGAGGGCGCGGCGGGTCGTAGGTTCAAAGCGCGGGGGCGATGCGCGGGCCGTACCACGACATCAAGCACCCGCTCGGAGCACGGCTCGCGCGGGCGTGACGCTCCTCCGTCTACGAGCGCCGCTGCAACGGCACCAGAGGGATCTCCGGAATCCGAACCACACCGGTTCGGCCCGCGAGGTCGTGGTGCGTTGCTGTTCCGTCTTGCGACTCCCAGGTTCGTACGTCCTCGAGTGAACGCACGAGGAGCAGATCGCCGTCGCTCTGCAACACGCTGTAGTGGCTCGTCTGACGCAGCTCCTCCTCAGAGAGCGGGCGCAGACCGGCGCGCTTGATGAACTCTGCCCGAGAGACCAGTTCGCCCGTGCCACTGAGGCAGCCTTGCGGTCCGTAGCCGGTAATGCGGAGCAGCGGTCCGCCCAGGTCGAGGTAGATGGGCCGGCTCGCAGCATCGAGCGTGCGACGACGCGACATCCAGCGGAACTTCGCCCCGCCGGCCGGCGTCACCTCCGCGCGGAACCTCCAGGGCTCCGTGTTGAACACCCACCACATGTTCCCGTAGAAGGCCTCGCGCTCGCGGACGTCCTCCTGCTTGATGTACGAGTGCTGCAGCTCGATGACCAACCCGTCATCCGGTCGGCGGATGTCTGCACGATGCTCACGCAGCTCGCCCATGACAATCTCGCACCACTCCGGGTCCGCGCGCGACTGCCAGTCACGATGCCACTGTGTTTCGCTCTCAGCCCAGGGGTCGCAGTCGTTCTTCCCCTTCTCGTGTGCCCAGTGATGAATCTTGGTCTCGCCGCACTTGGCGTGAACAGGACAGAGACATCGAGGACACGTGCCGGCAGCTCCCTTTGTGGGAGGCACGCGGCGGCCGGTCGTGTCGAGAGCGAGAAACACTAACGCGTCTTTCAGATTAGTCGTTGGGGTCGCTCTTCTGGCCGCACGAGAGACAAATCACGCCATCCCAGGGACCGGCGTTGCTGCAGTGCGGGCAAATCCATGAGGAGTCCGGGTTCGGCTTCCCCCACGTCATTCCGACACGTCCTCCCGACTCGATGATTGCCAGGTTCCCCTCACGTCGACTGAGCGTCCAACCAGGGGCAACAAGCAGCTCAATATCGTCCTTCCCCACGACCGGCGGCGGCACTGGGACATCCTCGAACAACGCGTCGATGTCCTCCCGCGTCACCGTCCCCTTCTCGACGGCTACCATGATCTTGCGGCTCTTCGGCCAAATGGGGGCTGGCGTGCCGGCGAAGCGGCGGCGTGAAAGGGGCGGCATTTCAGGCCTCGCGTAGGAAAGAGAGCTGACCCATCGACGCGGCCGAATTGCCGTGGCGATCTCTTGGAGGTGAAAACAACCGGGAGGACGCCGCGATGGGTCAGCGAGGACAGATTCTCACACAGATTGTCGGGTTTCGAGGGTTCAACGTGCAGGACACGAGGTGGGAGACACGGCAGGGCGAGCGCATCGAGCCGATCGTGGGCTTCGACGTGCCCGCCGGCGCCGTGCTCGTGCTCGTGCTCGTGCGCCGATGGCGGCCGCGGTGCGGGCAGTGCTTGACGATCGTTTCGGGCCGCACCCACGAGCATCGCAAGACGCGGCGGTGGGAAGATCTGCCGTGGGCTGGGCATCGCGTGCGCCTCGAGTACACGCCCGTTCGCGTGAAGTGTCCGCGGTGCGGGGCGCACGCGACCGAGAAGGTCCCGTGGGCGGAGCCGAAGCAGCGTCAGACCAGGCGGCTTCAACATCACCTCGCGCTCGACGCCTACTCGATGCCGCTCTCGCACGTCGCGACGAAGTACGCGCTGAGCTGGCGCACGGTGCGGCGCGCCGAGGCCGACGCGCTCGCGCGCTGGGAGGGTTCGCGGCCGTCGAAGCCGCTGGTTCAGGTCGGCGTCGACGAGAAGTGGCTTGGTCGTCGCCACAAGCGCGCCGACAAGTTCGTCACCATCGTCAGCGACCTCGAGAGCGGCGAGCCCGTCTGGATCGGCTACGGGCGCGGCGAGGCCACGCTCGCGCAGTGGATTGCGTCGCTTTCGCCCGAACAAAAGGCGGCGCTCCGTCTCTTCGCGACCGACATGCACGCGCCGTTCGCCGCCGCGATCCGCGCCGACCCGTCGCTCGCGCACGCGCCCGTCGTCCACGATCCGTTTCACGTCACGAAGCGCGCTGGCGAGGCGATCACCGAGCTGCGTCGCAGCATCTTCTTCCGCGCGAGCCTCGAGCTGCGCGAGGTCGGACGCGGTACGCGCTGGCTCGTGCTGCGCGCCTGGGATCGCACGAGCGCGGCGGACAAGCTTCGCCTTCGTCGGCTCTTCTCGTTCAACGGCAAGCTCGCGCGCGCCTATCAGGTGGTCGAGGAGCTGCGCGAAGTGCTCAAAGCGCCCGACAAGGACGCCATGGAGACCGGGCTCCAGCACGTGCTCTACCGCACCGAAAAGCGAACGAATGTCCCCATGCGCAAGCTCCACGACTCGCTCCGCAGGCACTACGACTCCATCGTCGCTCTCGGCGAACATCACCCCCCGACGGGTCGCATCGAAGCGCTCAACGGCAACTGGGAGACGCTCGTCCGTCGCGGCAGAGGCTATCGAAACCATGATTACCTTCTACGCAAACTGCGATTCCTCACCGCCAACCCCGTCCGCAATCGACAAGGCGTCCTGCGCTTCCTCGCGCTCGGGCTGCCTGCGCCTGGGCAGGAGGCCGCGTGAGCCGTTTGTTGCATTATGCACGCGTCGCCTCGCCGTGCGGCCCCGATTCGGCCGAAGAGCCGATCTTGCCGAGCAACTTGTCCCGCTTCTGGTTGGCGAGGACCTCCTTGCATGTCTCCTCGGCAAGCGCTGCGCGCTTGGCGATACCCACTAGGGTAACGGTTGTCACCGGAGCCGCAGGAAGCAGAAGGTCGCTCTTCCTGCCGTTGCACTTGCCGTGCGCGGGCACCCAATTTCGGAACGTGTTCAGGCCGAAGTCTTTCAGCCCGAGATAGTCGAGAAGCCCCTTCAGGTCGTCCGGCTTCACCTCGAGGCTCTCCGGCAGCACGTGGTCCACCGTCGTCTCTTGAAGCTCGAGCGGGCGACCGCACCAGTAGCACTGGCCGTGGAACGCGACCCATACGCCGTACCGCTCTGCATACGAGAAATTGTACTTCGACATGGGCGCTCCGAGGATGCGTGCCGGCAGCTGCGAGGGTCACCATTCTACAGGGCCTTTTCGACGGCGATGACGTTCTTCTCCTGGCCCTTCGGCCAAGCGATCACGTAGAGCGTCCGGAACTCGATGGTCCCGGCGCCCGCCTTCAGGGTGCGGTTCCCTTTCCCCACCGAGACGACTACGCCAACGAGGTTGAGCGCCTCGACCTGCTCGTACGCCTCCTTCACCCACTCGCGGTGATGCGTGGGCTCCACGTCGTCCCAGATCTCGCCCATGTCCTTCAGGTTGGCGGCGAGAGCCGCGAAGGCGTCCCGGGCAGCGTCGTCCTCGCAGGCGCAGTGCGTGAAGTAGGCGTCTGAGCCGCCCACCGCCTCGAGATGCGCGGAGCACGTCACCGGCGTTACGTCGACCAGGTAGTGGGTCCGCCTGAGTTCCTCCTCTGCCCGCCGCAGCTGCTCCATCACGGCGTCCACGTCGGTCTGCAAGACGTCGATGGAGACGTCGAACGCGTTGGCGAGAGCGCCGAGGGTCTCGAGGCTGGCCCCGTCCCCCTTCTCCACGCGCTGCACCGTGCGTAGCTGGATGCCGGCGGTGTCGGCGAGATGCTGCTGGGTCCAGTGCTTCATGTCCCGGATGGTCTTCACGTTCTTGGCGAGCACGGCGTTCATGCGCGGGTTCCTCCTGCGCTTTGAACCTCGCTCTCCAGAGCCGGTCATGCCACGACACTATTACGACAGCCCGCGTCACAGGCGACTTCCCGCCGACGGCGCCCTCGCGAGCACGGCATGCCCCGCGAGCCTCCCGGCGGTTTCTCCGCAGACGTCGACCGATCGGTCCTACGACGCGTTCAGTGGGGCTAGCGTTTACGAGACGCCGGTCTCGCGAACGCAGCCTGTTCCCGCACACCGTGGTGCTAGCCTTGGGGAACACGACCACGAGTATACTCCAGGGACGACAGCCCCAACCCTCACCCTCGCGTTCGAGTCAGAAGCCTCCTCAACTTCCCCCGCGTCACCCCGAGCACTCTCGCCGCCGCGCTCTCGTTCCCCCGGGTCCTCGCCAGCGCCTGCTCCACCGCCGCGCGCGTCAGCACACCGGCCACCTGCGGCCGCGGCCCGAGCACCCGGTCCACCGCCCAGGCCCGCAGAGCAGTCGGCGCATCGATTGCCGCCACGCGGTGCAGCACGGAGATGAGCTCCCGCACGTTCGCGGGCCACGCATGGAGCATCAGTCGCTCCACGGCCTCCACTTCCACGGCACCAGGCTCGAGCGGCGTGCCCCGCTTCGCCGACTCCGCCAGAATGATCGCGAGGATGTCCTCCGGCCGCTCGCGCAGCGGGGGCAGCTCCACCCGCGCCGCGCTCAGGCGGGCCAGCAGGTCCCTGCGGAAGGTGCCCTGGTCGACCATCTCCGCGAGCGGACGATTCGTGGCGGCGACGACGACCAGGTCCACCTTCTTGGGCTCCGTGGCGCCCACCTGGAAGACCTCGCGGTTGTCGAGCAGGCGGAGAAGCTTCGGCTGCAGGTCGAGGGGGAGTTCTCCGATCTCGTCGAGGAACACCACCCCACCGTCGTGGGCGAGGAAGATGCCGCGTGAGCCCTTGCCCCCGCCGGAGAAGGCTCCCGGGACGTAGCCGAAGAGCTGGGAGTCGAACACGCCGGCGGGGATGCTCGCGACGTTCACCGCGGCGAAGCGCTTGGCGCGCCCCAGGCGCTCGGCGATGGCGGCCGCCACGAGCTCCTTGCCCGTGCCCGTCTCCCCCTCGATGAGCACGTTGGTCGGCGGGCGAGGGGACAGCATGCGCTCCAGCTCCACGCGCACCGCCCGCATCCCGAAGGGGCTGACGAGCGCGCCGAGCGGCGGCTCCGCCGCGTCCGGGCCGAAGAGCTCCTCCCTGTACACGAGCAGCGTCCGCCCGAGCCGGAGCACCGCGCCGTCGTCCAGCGCAACGGGTTCGTTCGGCGCGAGCCGCTGTCCGTTGACCCACGTCCCGTTGCGCGATCCGCAGTCCGCCACTCGCAGCACGCCCCCCGCGCGCGACAGGACGATGTGGTCGCGGGAGCTCTTCGGATCCGACACGTGGAAGCGAGCCAGCCAGTCGCGCCCCACCGCCTCGCCGGACGGCGGCACCGGGAGTGCCACGGAGGTGGGGAACACGACGAGCAGCGCCTCCCGCCCGCGCGACGTCTCCGCCGGCGGCATCGGCCCCGTCTGCTCCTCCGTGCGCACATCCGTCGGCATGCGCGTCGATGCTACACGCACGCGAACGCTGCCGCTCACCACGAATCGCCTCCCGGGCACTCACCAGCCTTCCCCGTTTTGCGGACCATCTCGTCCGTTCGTTCGTCGCCTTCGACGAGGATCTGGAGCCTGTCGTCGAAGACGAGATAGGACGCCGTGCGTCTGGTCGTGCCGTGGGAGGTCCAGTCCTTCTCGAAGTCCACGCGCACCCGACCCGCGGCGCGCCGTGTGACCGTCACCGTGCTCCTGTCGACGGACTGCCGGAACGCGGGATCGTCGGCGTAGAGGCCGGTGAGCTTGCGGCCGATGGCGTCACGGCCCCAGGAGTAGCGGTAGAAGCAGGTGCGGTCCGCGTGCATCGCGAGGAGGGCAGGGACGTCGTGGCGCGACTCCGCGTCGTCCCAGCGGAAGAGCGCCGCACGGACCGCGTCCTCGGTCGGCGTGGTAGAGGCAGCCGGCGCGTTGGGAAGCGTGCCCGCGTCTACGCCGGGTGCTGGCTGGCCCCCGACGCGCATGACGAGGTACGTGCCTGCGACGGCCGCCCCGATCGCCAGCCCAACCAGCGGCCAGCGCGCCCCGCTCCGTGCTCGACGCGAGGGCGGCCCCTCGGTCTTGGGCCCACGACGGCGCGCCGTGGGGGGCGCCATCGCCGCGCGTAGAGCGTCACGGAGCTCCGCGGCCGACGCATACCGGTTGCGTGGATCGACGGCGAGCGCGCGACGGAGAACGGCGTCGATGGACCGGTCCTCCGCGAGCGCCGGCCGATGCTCCAGGTCGAGCGCCTGGGCCCGGCACTCGACGAAGCTCTCGCCGCGATAGGGGCGGACGCCGTCGACCAGCTCGATCAGGATCAACGCCAAGGCGTAGACGTCGGTCCACGGGCCCGACCCGCCGAGCGTCGGGTCGAACTGCTCCGGCGCCGCGTACGCGATGGAGAACATCCGCGCGTCGCCCGGGTTGGTGAACGCCCCCGACGGCTCGCGCACGCCTCCCATCATCTTGGCGATGCCGAAGTCCAGCACCTTGATGGTCTGACGGGTGCCGATGCGCGCCACCATCAGGTTGGAGGGCTTGAGATCGCGGTGGGCGATGCCCATGTCGTGGGCGATCGCCAGGGCGTCCAGGACGGGCTCGAGCGCGGCGACGGCCTCCGCAACGGAGCGCCGCGGACGCGTCTTCAGCTCGGCGGCGAGGGTGCGCCCCTCCACCCACTCCATCACGATGAAGAGTGTCCACTCGCCGCGCGGGGAGACGGCCGCGCCGAGATCGAGCGCCTGCACGACGCCCGCGGTCGCGCGGGAGAGATTGTGCAGCAGCCGCCCCTCGTCCAGGAACTTCTGCAGGATCAGCTCGCGCTTCGCGCCCCCCGCGACGAGCTCGGGCTTGAGGAACTTGACCGCGACGGGCTTGCCGAAGGCGACGTGCCGGGCGCGGTAGACCCAGCCGAAGCCCCCTTCTCCGACGAGGCTTTCGATGCGGTACTTCGACTCGAGGGACGAGCCGATCCAGCCGAGCGGGTCTGCGTCGCTCATGGGCTGAGCATAGCTCCTTGGGAAGCGCGCACGTGCCACCTCACAGCGCGTCGTGGCGAGCATGGTCGACCTCCGCCGGCTGAGCCCACAAGCTGGGCACCATGAAGCGTCGCAGGCTCGCGTAGGGGATGAGCACGTCCTGGGTGCCGTCGATGTACGCGCCGACCGCGTACTCCGGGAAGTGGGCGATCAAACCGTCTCGCGCGAGCAGGAAGTCGTGGACGCGCACCGGCTCGGGCGCCAGCGGCTCCACGCCGCGTGCCCGGAGCATGGGCTCGGCGAAGGCGCCGAGCAGCGTGGCGGCATCCACTCCCGGCAGGAACAGGTCGTCGACCGAAAGCAGCCTGGCGCTGTCTCCCGACACGCCGAAGTTGAAGGACTTCGAGGCGTGGAAGGGGTGCGCGGCGCCGCGGTACTCCGCGGTCTCGATGCAGATGAGGCTCGCCAGCCCCGACGTGAGGAGCGTCGTGGCGCACGACACGGTCACCCGGTCCGACGCACTGCGAGGCAAGCGCGCCCGGACGTAGGTCTCGATGGTTGCGTTGACCACGCGCGACGCGTCCGTGCAGTCGAAGGTGATCACCGGGAAGCGACCGGAGCTCTGGCCAGCAGTCAGGACGCCGTCGGTCTGGGTGGGGGGACCGCCGTGCAGCCGGCCGCACGTGGTTGAAGCCGTCGGCGACGGCGCGGCCTGCGGCGATGGCGCTGCCGCCAGGCTGCCGACGAAGGGACTGGCCGCCGGGGCGGCGACCTGCGGACCGGCGGGGGCGCAGGCCGCGAGACCGAGCGAGAAGGCGAGGGGAAGAGCGCGGAGCATCACTGCTGCCTCCCCCAGGGGACGCTCGGCCGGCTCACCGGGGGCGGCTCGCCCAGCAGCAGACCGCGGCGGACGGAGACGTCGCTCGCGTCGATGTCACGTACGTAGAGCACCACCTGCGCCACCTCGAAGTCGTCGATGTCCCCGTCGGACTTCTTGCCGGCAACGAGGCACACCTCCGACGGCCCCGCGTCCAGCCGGAGCTGCTCCACCGGGGACACGGTCATCGCGTTGGACGTGACGCCCCTCGGATCCCGCTCCAGCGTCATGGGAAGGGCGAACGCCTTCCCGTTGACGACGAGCTGGTCGGAGACGGTCTCGGTGGAGCGGATGTCCTGCACCTGGATGAGGGCATCCGTCGGCTCCGGCACGTCGACCAGGGTGCACGCCCTGGCCGCGATCGCCGGGCCCGACGCGAAGGCCTGCCCGCCGGCGACGTCGTTGCCCAGATGAACGGGACCGTCGAACAGCGCGACGGGCGCGCCTGGCAGGTACTCGCCCTTCGGGAGCGCGGCGCCACCGCAGGCAAGGGTGAGAGGGAGAAGAGCGACCAAGCAACGCGACCAGCGGACCATGTTTCCTCCTTGCGCCAGGCGGCGCGGGAGGGGGTAGAGCAAGCGCGGGGCCAGGGCTGATCGGGGCTGATCGCCGGCATTTTCCGCTGGTTGCGCGGCGAGTCGGCGGATCGCGATCAGGGCGGCCTGGATGGCGCCGGATCGCGATCAATGAACGGCACGAACGGCGCCCCTGGCGTGAACCACGCTGGCGCCCGTCACATTGGGAAGACGGCGATGTCGACGAAGAGCAGCTGCGGATTCTGGTCGTGGACGGCTACGTGCTGAACCTTTCCCTCCTTGGAGAGGGCACGCCTGAGCTCGTCGGCCGTGAGCACCACCGCCCCCACGCTGTCGTCGTTCTGGAGATCCTTGTCGACGACGTAGATCTCAAGGCTCGTCCGCTGGGTGAGCGTCACGTCCGAGAACGCTGCCGGAGGATCCCACGTGGGCTGGTAGTTGTCCTGAATCTTCGGAAGCAATCTGGTCACCACCGGCCTGCCCGAGGCAAGTAGACTCACGCGACCGGCCGGATCGGGAGGCTGGGTGCCACGACTAGCGAGCTGCGCGAGAATCTCCCCGGCCGCAGCGTAGGCGTTTGGCAGCTGCAACGCCTCCGTGATGCCGGACACGGTGCTGGCAGGAACAACGCCGACGCCATCCCAAGGCTGTCTGTTCGACTTCGTGGGGCTGATCATGACTCCGAAAAACTTGATGGTGACGCGAGGCGGCGGCGGCGGTGGTGGCGTCGCCACTGGAGCCGTGGCGGATGGCTGCGTGGTGGCTCGGCTCGAGCGGATGCGGCACGCGCCAAACGAGCCAATCAACATGGCTCCGGCGAAGACGACCCGAAGTGGCCACCGGAACATCCGAGACAGTATTCGCATGGGTGTCTGAGGGGCTGAGTACATTGGGCCATGGATAGTACGACGGAGAAGCTTGGTCGGCTCACCAATCGCCAGTCGCCTGACCCACGCCATCGTACTTTGCAGCCGGAGTGCCATGGCTCCTGCGCGTCGGGTCGCCGCGACTTGTTGATGGTCGGGGCCCGGCGGATCTCCGACGCTGCGTCGCCGACGTTCGAGGCGTTCGCCGCCGACTGGACCAGCGGCCGGCTGCACGCGCAGCACGCCGACCACGTCCGCATCAAGGACTCCACTCGCGACGCGGAGTTGCTCATCTTCTCTGGCCGCCGGGCGCACCGAGCAGTGGGTCACCGATCGGACCGGCCACCGGTCGTCGCAGATGCTTGCGCTCTACACGCGTCAGGCTCGTACGTGGGCAGAGCTGGGGCTGGGCACGCTCCGGCCCCTCGACGCCCTGCTGCCCGAATTGAAAAGGCAGCGAAAAGGCACCGCGCGGAGCCGCCTTCGAGATTTGAACTCGAGACCTACGGTTTACGAAACCGTTGCTCTACCGCTGAGCTAAGGCGGCGGGAAAACAGGCGCGCACCATACGCGAGGCGCGCGGCGAGTCAAGCGCACCTCGCACCGACGGGCCGGGCGGGCGAACCGGACGGGGGGCGTGTAGGCTCCCACCTGGATGGCCTCTCCCGCGGCCCTGGCGCCGAGCTTCTTCCTGGACTTCGAGCACCCGCGCGTCCGCGCCTTCGTCGACGAGGCGGTCGCGGGCGCCAGCACCGACCTGGAGCGCGCGTCCCGCCTCTTTCGCGCGGTGCGCGACGGCGTGCGCTACGACCCGTACCAGGTCGACCTCTCCCGCGAGGCGCTGACGGCGAGCGCCACGCTGGCGCGCGGCCGCGCCTTCTGCGTGCCGAAGGCGATCCTCCTCGCCGCCTGCCTGCGCGGCGCGGGCATCCCGGCGCGCCTGGGCTTCGCCGACGTGACCAACCACCTCTCCACCCCGCGCCTCATCGAGGTGCTGCGCTCGCGTGTCTTCGCCTTCCACGGCTACGTGGAGGTGCACCTGGGCGATCGCGTGCTCAAGGCCACCCCCGCCTTCAACGCCTCGCTCTGCGCGCGCTTCGGCGTGGCGCCGCTCGAGCTCGACGGCGAGCACGACGCGATGCTTCAGGCCTTCGACGATCAGGGGCGCGCCTTCATGGAGTACCTGCGCGACCGCGGCACCTACGACGACTTCCCCCACGAGGCGATGCTGCAGGCGTGGCGTGAGGTCTACCCGCACTTCTTCGGCGGCGAGTCGGCCGCGCCGCAGGGCGACTTCGAGGCGGAAGCCGGCGCGGAGCGGGGCTAGAAAATCACAGTCGGCGCGAAACTGCTGCGTGAGCGGCACGCGCGCCTTGGCGTGAGGCGCGGCCGAAGGTAGGGTCCGCGCCTTCATGCGTGGCGTCCTGCTGTTCTCCGCGCTGCTCCTCGTCGGGTGCAGCGCCGCCGACGACGCCGCCACGCCGGCGGAGGCGGGGGCGGGTGCCGACGCGGGCGTCACGGCCGACGCCGACGCCGGCGGCGACCGCGCGGACCCTTCGACGCTCGACCAGCCCTGCCCCGCGGACATGGTGCACGTGGGCGACTACTGCGTCGACCGCTACGAGGCGTACGTGGTGGAGGTGGACGACGGCGGCGTGGAGCACCCGCACTCGCCCTACGAGGTGATCCCTGCCGGCGTGACGGTGCGCGCGAAGAACGGCGCCGGCGCGGTGCCGCAGGGCTACATCTCGCAGGTGCAGGCGAGCGCGGCGTGCGCCGCCGCGGGCAAGCGCCTCTGCACCGGCGCAGAGTTCGTGCGGGCGTGCCGCGGCGACGACGCCGGCGCCGACTACCCCTACGGGGGCACCACGCGCGTGCCGGGAGACTGCAACGAGGGCAAGGGCAGCGCGATGCCCCTCTTCTTCGGCAGCGACCCGTACAAGTGGACCTTCGCCGACTTCAACGATCCCATCCTGAACGAGTGGGACGGCGGCCTCGCCCCGAGCGGCAGCTACCCCAAGTGCGTCTCCCCCTACGGCGTCTACGACTGCGTGGGCAACCTGCACGAGTGGGGCGCCGACCCGCCCGACCCCAAGGGCCACGGCCGCTTCCGCGGCGGCTTCTACGGCGACGCCGAGGTCAACGGCCACGGCTGCCTGTACGTCACCAGCGCGCACGAGATCGCCTACCACGACTACTCCACCGGCTTCCGCTGCTGCGCCGACGCGCGCCCCTGACGCCGGGAGCTCTCAGTCGGTCCAGCGCTGGATCGGGTCGCCGCCGCCGCCCCGCAGGCGCGTGACCGTGGCCTGGATGGTCGACTCGTACAGGTCCACCTGCGCGATCTTCCGGATGCGCAGGTCGTCGCGCACCATCTGGACGAGCGCCGCGTCGTCGACGGTGGGGAACTGATCGATCAGCCGCCGCGCGGTGGCCTCGATGATGTCGCTCATCGTCGACTGGTGCGCCGCGGTGCCCAGGTAGGACTTGCCGGTGTCCATCTTGGGCTGCATCGCCTTGCGCGCGTAGAGGATGAGGAGCAGCACCACCAGGAAGAAGATGATGGGGTAGTACTTCTCGGGGTGGTCGAAGAGCCCTTCCACGCTCCGATTAGACCCGACCCCGCGACCGACGAAAAGCCCGTCCTTGCTCCCCCGCTCCACGAAGTGGAGAGGGGGCCGGGGGGTGAGGCCGTGGAGAGGGGGGCTGGGGTGAGGGCTAGCGGGACAGGGCGGGGATCACCGCCGTCACCCCCACCGCGCAGCACGTGCCGTAGCTCTTCTGGCTGCCGCAGGTGCACGGATCGCCCGACTTGATGCGGCGCGGGGCCATCCTGCCGAAGTCGGCCGCCGGCGGGTACTTGCGCGGCCTCGCGGCGCGCCCGGCCTCGGCCGCGGCCTGCATCCCGGCCACCACGCCGCCCAGGTTCTCGGCGGAGAACCAGGCGCGCGCCTCCTCCTCCAGCTTGCGCGCGCGGGCGTAGTAGCGCGCCTCGTGGTGGCGGCGGTCCAGGTGAGCCACCGGCCGGTAGCCGGCGGGGACGGCGACGAGCGCGTTGCCCCCGACGAAGCCGTAGGTGCCCACGTCGCGCGCGGTGCGCAGGTTCCAGTCGATCCCGAAGCGCTCCCTGCCCAGGATCCACACCCCGACGAACGCCCGCGCCTCGTCGAAGTTGTGCTTGCCGAGCAGCGCCTCCTCCTCACGCGGCGGCACGTCCCTGGGCACGCCGTAGGGCATGCCGAAGGGGATGCCGTGGTTGGCGCGCCCCGCCTCGCCGAAGCTCGCGTGCAGGATCTCGTGCAGCATGCTGCCCAGCAGGCGCTTGTACATGCACTCGCCGAAGCGCACCGCCACCCCGCGATACTCCGGATCGCCCTTCTTCTGCGCCTCGCGGAAGAGGGCGTCGCCGTGCAGGTCGTAGAGGGGGACGTAGCCCCACCCGCGCAGGGCGTCGTCGCACGCGTAGAGGGCCTCCACCCCGCGGGTGCGCTCCTCCGGGCTCAGGGAGCGGTGGCAGTCGCAGGGGCACGAGCGCTGGGCGGCGAGCGCTTCGACGAGGGTGGGCATCGCGGAGACGAAGAGTTTGACATGCGACGCCTCCGGCCCCAATGGCTTGGTGATGGCCGAGGCGACCAAGCCCCGAGCGACCGCGGCGCGCGTCCTCTTCGCGGTCGTCGCCCCGCTCCAGCGCTTCTTCCAGACCCAGGCCGCCAGCGGCATCATCCTGGTCGTCGCGGCGGTCGTCGCCCTGGGGTGGGCCAACTCCCCCTGGCGGGAGAGCTACCACGACGTCCTGCACCTCACGGTCGAGCTGCGCGCGGGCAGCCGCGCCCTGAGCTGGCCGGTTCATTCCTGGGTGAACGAGGCGCTGATGAGCGTCTTTTTTCTCCTGGCGGGGATGGAGATCAAGCGGGAGGTGGTCGCCGGGGAGCTGAACACCCTCCGCAGGGCGGCGCTGCCGCTGGTCGCCGCGGCGGGCGGCATGGTGGTGCCGGCCGGCATCTACCTCTTCTTCAACCACCACGCCCCGGGGCGCTCCGGGTGGGGCATCCCCATGGCGACCGACATCGCCTTCGCCCTCGGGTGCATGTCGCTGGTGCGCCACCGCGTGCCGCACTCCCTCTTCGTCTTCCTCACGGCGCTGGCCATCTTCGACGACCTCGGGGCCATCCTCGTCATCGCCTTCTTCTACGGCGGCGCGGTCTCCTGGGGGGCGCTGTCGGTCGCGGCGGTGCTGGTCGTCGCGCTCTTCGGGCTCGCCAGGGCGAACGTGCAGCGCCGCTGGCCGTACGTGACGCTCGGCGTGGCCCTCTGGGTGGCGCTGCTGCGCGCCGGCGTGCACCCCACCCTCGCAGGGGTGCTGCTCGGCGTGGCGCTCCCCGTCGCCGGGCGCAAGACGCCGGGCGATGCCATCGAGGACCTGAGCGCCGCGCTGGACGTGCTGCGGCAGATGAGCCGGAAGGACGGCGCGGACGTGGACGCGGGCGCGCTCTCCTCGCTGGAGGAGCACATCGAGTCGGTGCAGTCGCCGCTCGACCGCCTGACGCATTCGCTGCACCACCTCGTCGCCTTCGGCATCGTGCCGCTCTTCGCGCTGGCCAACGCCGGGGTGAGCCTGGGCGGCCTCACCTTCGGCCACGGGGAGGCGCGGGTCGCCGTGGGCGCGCTCACCGGCCTCGTCGTGGGCAAGACGGTGGGCGTCTTCGGCGCGACCTACCTCGCGGTGCGCTTCGGTCTCGCCCCGCGGCCCTCGCACGCGTCCTGGCCGCAGGTCCTCGGTGCCTCGGTGATGGCGGGCGTCGGGTTCACCATGTCCATCTTCATCGGCAGCCTCGCCTTCACCGGCGACACCCTCAACGACGCCGCCAAGACCGGCGTGCTCGGCGCCTCCCTGGTGTGCTCGGTGGTCGGGGTCGTCTTGCTGCGCGCGGTGGGCAAGCAGGTGAGCAAGGGCGAGGGGCCACGGGAGGCGCCGGTGGTGGTGGACCTGCTCCGCTTCGCTCACGGCTACCGGGTGGAGCCGTGGGACGTGCATGGCGAGCTCGCGGGCAAGACGCTGGCGGAGGCGGACCTGCGGCGGAGTTACGGCATCACCGTCATCGGGGTGTGGCGCGGAGGCGCGCACGGCAAGCACCGCCGGCTGGAGTCGCTGAAGCCCACCGAGGTCCTCACGCGCGGCGACACCCTGTTGCTGGTCGGCGAGGAGGTGGCGGTGGATGCCTTTCTGGCAGGCGACGCCGTCCCCGCCAAGCCCTCGCAGCCCCCCGACGCGTAGCGGAGCTCACATCCTCTCAATTCGGAGACTTCTTCGAGCACCGCCCGCCGATGCACGCGATCCCCGAGTTCGCCCCGCAGCAGTCGGCGTCGGTCGTGCACTTCTCGAACTCCTGCGCGCACCCCGGCGGCTTGTCGGTGCACACCAGCCCGCCGCCGTCCTCCGCCTTGCGGCAGAAGCCGTTGCAGCACTCGTCGCCAGTCTCGCAGTCGGTGCCGTTGGGCTGGCACGGGTCGACGACCCAGAAGCCGCGCATGTTGCCCGCGTCCAGCTCCTGCCCGGGCAGGTAGAACGCCGGGTGGGAGGGGTCGTCGCCGGGCTTGGGGTTCATGTCCACCGCGGCCACCCAGAGCTTCTTGGCGATGGGGTAGGTGCCGTCCCCGTTGTCGTAGGGCTTGCCTGCCGCGACGTTGCCGTACATCCGGCGTGAAGTGAACACGACCCAGTAGTACCCGCCGGACGCGATGGGGTTCACCGTCGGCTCGTAGTTGAGCACGGTGTCGTCCGGGTGGTCGCCGTTCTGGGGGAGGTAGCGCTGGTTGCTGGCGTCCAGGCCGTCCAGCGCGTTCATGCGCACCGGCATCGGCGAGCCGTTCTTGGGGACGTCGGTGTACCAGAGCTCCGCCTGCGCGCCGTACCAGGTGGCGATCTCGCAGTCGCCGCACGTGCCCTTGGTGACGGTGTTGTGGAAGAGGAGCGCCGCGCCGTCGGGGGTGAAGCTGGGCCACGCCGGCCAGCGGGTGTTGTCGCGGTACAGCTCCTTCAGGTTGCCGAAGGCGTAGGGGGGCGCCCCGCTGCACGTCACGCCGTTGCCCTGGCCGCAGTCGAAGTCCATGACCGCCAGGGAGTGGCCCGCGCCCGCGGTGACGCCGCCTCCGCCCGCGCCCTCCCAGAAGTTGAACGCCACCCGCTTGCCGTCGGGCGAGAAGGCGGGCGTCACCGCGCTGGAGACGACGCCGTTGAGGCCCGTGGAGTCGATGCGCGTGCCGTCCGCGCGCGCGAACAGGTCGGAGTCCAGCGTGTTGTGCTCGCGGGCGTGGCGCGAGTTGGACAGGGCGAAGGTGCCGTCGGGATACACCGCCGACCAGAGGAACTTGCGGTCGTTGTTCGTCCCGTCCGGCGCGTTGCCCGTGTACGACGCGATCTGCTGCGCGTTGTTCGTCATGTCGAAGGAGGCGTTGGGCGCGTAGTACTGGCTGTTGTCGACGAGCGACGAGGAGATCTGCGTGTAGAGCGAGGAGCCGTCGCTCGCCACCTCGTGGCAGACGTGGCACTTGCCCTTGAGCGAGGGGATCGCGAGCGTCGGCGCCGTCGCGCCCGGCTTGATCGCCAGCACCGCGCCGGTGGTCGCCCCGTTGGCGTTGAGGCCGGAGTTGTACGAGTTGTAGTAGACGGTGCCCTTGAGGGTGCCCGCGGCGACGGGCCAGTCCTCCGAGATGGGGCCCCACACCGTGTTCTGGTCGGCGACGTACAGGTCGGCGTGGAGCGCGTCCCCGCCGTTGCCGTAGAGCGCCTTCTTCCAGGCGTTGGGGTCGATGGGCTGGTTGACCAGCGCGCTGCCGCCGTAGAAGCCGTCGAAGCTGAAGTTCTTCTGCTCCAGGTGGATGCGCACGTACGCGATCGTGTGCGTCGTCTGCCACTGCAGCAGCGGGGCGAGCACGCCGCGCGGCCACACCGTCTTGTCGTACGGGTAGAGGAAGCCCAGCTCCTGCGCGCTCTGCGGCTTCTGCGAGGGACCCATCAGCCGCTGCTTGGTCTGCGAGTCCACCGCGTTGCCCGGCCCGCTGCCGCCGACGCCGCCGTAGCCGCCCGCGCCGCCGTCCACCACGCCGCCGTCCGGCGGACCGTTCTGCGTCATGACGATGTGGACGGTGAGCGAGGTCTGCGCCTCGAGGCCCTGGTAGGTGGCGGTGACGGTGCCGGTGCCGCCCAGGTTGCCGCTGGCGGTGAAGACGCCGGTGGAGGCGATCAGATCGCCCAGCTCGCCGCGGTCCAGGCCGAAGCTGGCGGCGATCGACGCGCCGTTGTTGCCCGTCGCGGTGAAGGTGAGCGGCGTGGTGGTGACCACGCCGTCGGCGATGGTGACGTCCACCACGGGGTCCTGCGGCTGGATCTGGATCGACTGGAGCGGGCCGCCGTCCTTGCCGTTGAAGCTGGCGTCCAGGCCGTCACCCGGCAGGCCTCCGGAGTCCGGGCTGTTGGGGAACGTCGCCGGACCGGTGTCGTCGCTGCCGCAGCCGGCCGCGACCACCGCCGCCACGAGGAGGAGAGAGATCACCAGGAGTCGGAGAAGCGATCGGGTCATGGGGCTCCAGTGCGGACGCAAACTTCCGCCGCCGCGCAAAGCACGGAGGGTGCCAGGGGTCAACCCGGCTCCCTTCCCTCGAATCAGCTCGCGACAGGTCGCGAGGGACGCACGCCTGGTGGATCTTCGTCCCACCACCACCCGCAGCGCTCCGTGCGGGCGCTCAGTTCGGCTTGGGCTTCGCGCAGAACCCGTTGATGCACTTGATCTGCGGGTTGCCGCAGCAGTCGCCATCGCTCGAGCACTTCTCGAACTCCTGCGAGCAGCCGGGGGGCGGCGTGTCGGTGCAGACGTAGCCGCCACCCTCGGGGTCCTTGCGGCAGAAGCCGCCGCAGCACTCGTCGCCGGTCTCGCAGGTGTTGCCGTTGGACTTGCAGGGGTCGACGACCCAGAAGCCGCGCAGGTTGCCCGCGTTGATCTCCTGGCCGGGCAGGTAGAAGGCGGGGTGCGAGGGATCGGTGCCGGGCGTCGGGTTGATGTCCACCGCGGCGACCCAGAGCTTCTTGGGGATGGGGTAGGTGCCGTTGCCGTTGTCGTACGGATCGCCCGCGGCGACGTTGCCGTACATGCGCCGGGTGGTGAACACCACCCAGAAGTACCCGCCGGAGGCGATGGGGTTCACCGTCGGCTCGTAGTTGAGGATGGTGTCGTCGGGGTGCTTGTTGTTGGTGGGCAGGTAGCTCGTGTTGTTGGCGTCCAGGCCATCGAGCGCGTTCATGCGCACCGGCTTGTTGTTCTGCGCGACGTCGGTGTACCAGAGCTCCGCCTGCGCGCCGTTCCACGTGGCGATCTCGCAGTCGCCGCAGCTCCCCGCCTTGACGGTGTCGTGGAAGACGATGCCCTGGCCGTCGGGCGTGAAGCCCGGCCAGCCCACCCAGCGGTTGCTGTCCTTGTAGAGCTCACGGAGGTTGGAGAAGGCGTACGGGGGGCTGCCGCACGTCTTGCCGCCATCGGCCTGGCCGCAGTCGAAGTCGATGATGTCGAGCGAGTGGCCCGCGCCGGCGGTCACGCCGTTGGCGCCGGGGCCCTCCCAGAAGTTGAAGGCGAGGCGCTTGCCGTCCGGGGAGAAGGCGGGCGTGACGGCGGAGGTCACCGCGCTCGTCCACCCGCTGGTGGCGATCTTGGTGCCGTCGGAGCGCTTGAAGAGGTTGGAGTCGATGCTGGCGTGCTCGCGCGCGTGCCGCGCGTTGCTCATGGCGAAGGTGCCGTCGGGGTAGACGCCCGACCAGAGGAACTTGCGGTTGTTGGACGTGCCGTCGGAGGCGGTGCCGCTGTACGTCGCGATGGGCGTGCCGTTGTTGTTGGTGAGGTCGTACGAGGCGCCGTCGGAGTAGGTGTCGTCCTGGACGAAGAGCGTCGAGCCGTCGCTGGAGACCTCGTGGCAGACGTGGCACTTGGTGTCGGTGCCCGGGACGGCCAGGTCCGGCGCCACCGCCCCCGGCTTGATGGAGAGCACCACCCCGTTGGAGCCGGTCGTGAGCCGCGAGTTGTACGAGTTGTAGTAGACGGTGCCCTTCAGCGTGCCGGGCGCCACCAGCCAGTCCTCCGAGATGGGGCCGAAGTTGGTGGTGCCGTCGGTCACGTAGAGGTCGACGTGGAGCGGGTCGCCCCCGTTGCCGTAGAGCGCCTTCTTCCACGCCGTCTGGTCGACGGGCTCGTTGATCAGCGCGTTGCCCGCGTAATAGCCGTCGAAGGTGAAGTTCTTCTGCTCCAGGTGGATGCGCACCGCCTGGATGGTGTGCGTCGTCTGCCACTGCAGCAGCGGGGCGAGCACCCCGCGCGGCCAGACTGTCTTGTCGTACGGGTAGAGCCAGCCGAGCTCCGCCTGGTTCTGGGGCTTCTGGGCCTGGCCGTCGAGGATCGTCTTGGTGGTGTTGTCCACCGGGTCGCCGTAGTCGTTGCCGCCGACGCCGTTGTTGCCCCCGAGGGTGCCGCCGTCGGGCACGCCGCCGTCGAGCTGCGGCTTGCCGTTCTGCGTGATGGTGACGTGCACGGTCACCGTGGTGGTGGCCTTGAGGTTCTGGAAGGTCGCCGTGACCGTCCCGGTGCCGCTGACGTTGCCGCTCGCGGTGAAGACGCCGGTGGCAGCGACGAGATCGCCGAGCTCCCCGCGGTCCAGGGTGAAGGACGCGGCGACGGGCGAGCTGGTGTTGTTGGCGATGGCCTGGAAGGTGAGCGGCGTGGTCGAGAGCACCCCGTCGGCGATGGTCACGTCGACGACAGGGTCTGCCGGCTGGATGGTGATCGCGGTGGTGGTGCCCGCGTCGTTCTGGAAGAAGGGGCTGTCATCGGAGGTCGTCGCGTCTGTCGGCCCGACGACCTGCGCGTCCTGTCCGGTGCCGCTGTCGAACACCGAGATGGGGTCCTCGCTGCCGCAGCCCGCGGAGAAGGCGCCCGCCAGCAGCGCCAGAGCGAACAACAGGGTCGAGATCCAGGCGCGTGCGTTCACCGGCCACCTCCGCTCGTGGCACCATCCGCCGGGCCACGCCCAGGCTGGAATATGACAGTGCCACGGTGATGGAGAATGCCAAGTTCGTGGCTGGACGGCAACCCTTCTCCCGCGCAAAGTCCGCGAATTTGGGGCCAAGCCGCAGGCTCCACCGAAGGCGATGAAACCAGAAGAGGGTGAGCGCGTAGGATAGGGTGCCCTCGCGGGGGGCCGGAAGGAAAGCGATCGATGAAGCGAGCAGGTGTGATGGCTCTGGGCGTGGTGACGGCGGGCGCGCTGCTCTTTGCGTGCTCGAAGAAGGACCCGCCGGTGAACCTCGCCGCCTCCGCCAGCGCGGTGAGCGCCGCCGCGCCGCCGGCCAGCGCGATGGTGGTGACGTACGACATCGACCCCAAGAGCAAGACCAGCGTGGACATGGCCGGCCTGAAGGAGGAGATCAAGGCCGACACCGACGCCGCCGGCGGCCAGCTCCAGATCGACCTGGGGAACCTCGCCAACACCCGCGGCGAGGTGAAGGTGGACCTGACGACCCTGACGATGCACACCTTCGCCGACGACCAGGACAAGAACGACACGCAGACGCGTCACGCCCGCAACTGGCTCGAGGTGGGGGACATCGCCGACGCCAAGACCAAGGCGGCCAACCAGTACGTGGTCTTCGCCATCCAGTCGGTCGACGGCCTGAGCGCCACCGATCTGTCGAAGGTCCCTCCCAAGAGCGAGAGCGGCGAGGACATCCGCACCGTCACGGCCACGGTGCACGGCGACTTCCTGCTCCACGGCCACAAGGTCCAGAAGGACGTGCCGGTGGAGGCGCGCTTCCACTACGCTGCCGGCAGCACCCCCACGTCGAAACCAACGAAGGTGGACGTGCGTAGTAAAAAACCGATGGAGGTGACCCTCGCCGAGCACGACGTGAAGCCGCGCGACAACATCGGCAAGCTCACCGCGTGGACCACCAGCCTCGTCGCCAAGGTCGCCAAGACGGCCGACGTCACGCTCGACCTGCACGCCACGCTCGGACATGTAGACTGAAGAAGAGGAGCCCACACCGCATGCGTCCCAACCTCTCGCTCAAGAACATCGCCTCCACGCTCGCCGCGCTGGGCAGCTCGGCCGTCGTGCTCGCCGCCTGCGGGGGCGCCGCGCCCGCCGCGCAGTCGCCGGCGAGCTCCACCGAGGTCACCTCCACGCAGAACGGCGGCAACGCCG
This sequence comes from uncultured delta proteobacterium, assembly GCA_963782055.1. GTDB lineage: Bacteria > Myxococcota_A > Polyangia > Polyangiales > Polyangiaceae > DASXHD01. The sequence goes on along the minus strand of CAWAIF010000003.1, from coordinate 4,697,225 downwards.
GCTCGTCGAACGCGAGCTGCGGCGCCAAGCCGAAGGCCGCGCCCGACACGCCGGCGGCGTCCTGCGGGGCCACGCCGAAGGGTGGCGGCGCGCTGGGCGACACGGCGAGCACCACGCCGCCCTCGGGCGCGGCGAGCGGCTCGGGCGACGGGGTACAGCCCACCGATGCGTCGAAGGACGCGAAGCCGCCGCCCGCCCCGACGACCGCGACCACGACGCCTCCGCCGAAGCCGAAGAAGCACACCCCGCCGAAGCACAAGTCGCCCAAGGCGGCCAACGCGAGCTGCGGCGCGGGCACCTGCGCGGCGGACCCGAAGAAGAAGTAGGGCATGAGGGGCGTCGGCCTCGGGCTGCGGTGGGAGTTCATCGACGAGCTCCTCGCCGCCGACGCCGAGACCACCCGGCCCATCGACTTCCTGGAGATCTCGCCGGAGAACTACATGCGCCGCGGGGGCTACTTCCCTGCCGCGCTCTCGCACCTGGCCGGGCGCTTCCCCGTCCTCACGCACGGGCTCACCATGTCGCTCGGCGGCGCCGACCCGCTGGATGCCGAATACCTGCGCGAGCTCCGCGCCTTCCTCCGGGACGTGCGCGCTCCCTGGCACTCCGATCACCTCTGCTTCGGCTCCGCGCGCGGCGTCATGCTCCACGATCTGCTCCCGCTCGGGTTCACCGAGGCCACCGCCGATCGCGTCGCCGAGAGGGTGCGGCGCGCGCAGGACACGCTGGGCGTGCCGATGGCCGTCGAGAACATCAGCTTCTACGTCCACCCCGGCGCGCGGGGCATGAGCGAGCCGGAGTTCATCGCGCGGGTGTGCGATCGCGCGGACTGCGGGCTGATGCTGGACGTGAACAACGCCTACGTGAACGCGCACAACTTCGGCTTCGACGTCGACGAGTGGCTGCGCGTCGCGCCGCTGGAGCGCACGGTGCAGATCCACGTGGCGGGGCACGAGCACTTCGACGAGGGCGACTTCGTGCCGGGCGCGAGCGGCTCGATCGTCCTGGACACGCACGGCGCCGACGTCTGCGATCCGGTGCTCGCGCTGCTCGGGCGCGTGCTGCCGCGCACCGGCCCGGTGCCCATCGTGCTGGAGCGCGACAACAACGTGCCGCCCCTGGCAGGGCTGCTCGCGGAGATCGAGCGCATCCGCGGACTCACCCTCCCGGCCTCCCTCCCGCTGGAGGGGGAGGGGGAACGAGAGCGGACGGGGTGATGGCGGACCGCAGCCTGCAGCAGGCCATCGCCGATGCTTGCCTCCAGGAGGGCGCCGGGGAAGAGCTGGCGCGCGATCCGCGCGGCTTCCTGGAGCGGCGCGGGGTCGACGCCCGCGACATCGACGCGATGATGCCGGCGCGGCTCGCCATCTACCGGCGGCTGGTGCGAAACACCCTGGAGGGGGTGGTCTACCGGCTGCTCGCGCGCACGCGCGCGCGCATGAACGCCGCGCAGGAGGGCGCCTTCGACGCCGAGGTCGACGCCTTCCTGCACGAGGTCGGGCCGCGCACGCACTACGTCAAGGACGTGCCGGGCGAGCTCGTGGCGTGGGCGTCGCCGCGATGGCGCGCGCGCGCCGAGCTGCCCGGGTACCTGGCCGATCTCGCCGAGCTGGAGCTGGCCGAGGTCGCCGTCGCGTCCGCGCCGGACCTGGCCGAGCCGCCGGGCCTCGCCGAGCTGGCGCTGGACCGGCCGCTGGTGCTCACCGCCGTGATGCGGCTGCTCGCGCTCGGGCACGCGGTGCACCGGCTCTCCGCCGAGGAGGATGCCCGCGAGACGCCGGAGGCGGGGGAGACCTTCCTGCTCGCGTACCGCGACGAGGAGCACGCGGTGCGCTTCCTGGAGCTCTCGCCGCTGGCGTACTCGGTGATCGCGCGGGTGGAGCGCGGGGAGGCGCTGGGCGACGCGGTGAAGGGCGCGTGCGAGGAGCGCGGGCGCGCGATGGACGACGAGGTGCTGGCGTCGGTGGCGCGGCTGCTGGCGGATCTGGGCGAGCGCGGCGTGCTGCTCGGCGGGCTGTAGCCCGCAGCCCCGGCTACGGCTCAAGGCTCGGGGGGGATCGACTTACAGCAGCGGAAGCCCAGGTGGTAGTTGACGTGCCAGGCGTGGTCCATCGCCTCGACATGCCAGCGGGGGTCGAAGTTGCAGTGGTCGGGGTAGCTGCCGGGGCGGCCGCGCTCGCCGGGCTTCTGCGCGACCTCGGCGTAGAAGAATGCGCTGCCCTTGAGCTGCGAGACCAGCGTCCCGTTCTTGTCGTGGCGGGTCATGATCTCGGCGACGTTGCCGTGCTGATCGTAGACGCCGAAGCGCGAGCGGCACCGGGGGAAGGCGCCGGAGGGCTCGGTGTCGGTGCTGCACGTCTCCCACGCCATCTTCGCCGTGGCCGGGCGGCACTTGTTGCTCGCGCCGCGCGGCTTGTCGGTGTTGCAGATGGTGAGGTCGAGCTCGTCGCCGTAGGCGTAGGTCGTGTCCGCGCCGCCGGCGGGGTCGGCGCGGCACGCCAGGTTCCACTCCGCCTCGGTGCAGAGGCGCTTGCCCTGCAGCGCGCACATGGTGGCCGCGTGGGTGGGCGCCGCCCAGACGAAGGGCAGCTCGCACGGCTTGTCCGGGAACTCGAAGATGTCCATGCAGTAGTGTGCGCTCTTCGGGTCGCCCTTCTTGTAGATGGGCACCATGTAGGGCGCGCCGCAGCGCGCGCGCTGCTCCGGCGTCTGCAGCACCACGCCTTGCAAGCCGCGCAAGCAGGCGCGGCGGCCGATCGCGTGGTGGGCGATGGCCTTGTTGCCCTGGTTCATGCGCGTGACGGCGGGGCCCACGTTGAGGCGCAGGAAGATGTCCGGCCGCACGACCTTGAGCTGCGCGGGGGTGAAGTCGCGCAGGTCGATGAGGGCGAGCAGGCCGGCGCGGGTGTCCTGGTGCAGGGCCATCGGGTCGTCCGGCGGTTCGGCGTCGATGTCCGCGAGGTCCGCGTCGTCCGGCGCGTCGCTCGCGGCGTCCAGGAGGGCGCCGGTCGCGTCCAGGTACGGCGCCTCGTCTGCGGCGTCCTGCGCGGGGGCGATGTCCGGCGCCGGGCCGATGGTCGCGTCGCCCCCGGCCCGCGGCTCCGGCGGGCCGTTGGGGGGCCGCGAGCAGCGGGCCGCCACGAGCACCCCGAAGGCTGCACAGGCGACGGCGACCGTGCGCGGGCGCGGCGGCGACATGGCGCTCAGGGGCTCGTCGCGAACTTGTGGCGCACCGTCTGCCCTCCGTAGACGGTGATGGTGACGGTCTTGGCGACGCCGCCGGAGGTCTCGCACCGCAGGGTGTGCGGGCCGGCAGATACGCTCAGGTTGGCGAGGGGCGTCGGGCCGCGAACCTTGCCGTCGACGCTGACGGTGCACCAGTGCGGCGACGCGTCGACGTAGAGGCGGCCCCGGCCGCGCGGGACGACGGTGTGCTTCGAGGCGGACGCCGACGCGACCGGCAGCGAGTCGATGTTGATGACGGGGACGTCCGCCGAGGCGGAGGTGGTGGGCGCGGGGTCGGCCTGCGCGACGACCGAAGCCGCGGCGGGCGTGGACGCCGCGGCGGCGACCGAGCGGAAGTGCCGGCGCGCGACGGCCAGCACGAGCACGCCCACGATGAGGATGGAGGCCAGGAGCATCCCCACCGCGGCGAAGAGCAGCACGGGGGTGCGCTTCGGCCGGACGCCGGGAAGGGAGCCGGCCCAGGGCGCCTGCGACGCGGAGACGGGCGGCGGCCCCTCGTGGAAGGAGGGAGGCCTGTCGCTCGGCCGGACGATCGCCGGCATGGCGCTGGTGGACTCCGGGTCCGGCGGGGGGCGGGAATCGCGCTGGATGGGCGCCGGCAATCGCAGCGGGTTGTGCTCGAGCTCCGGGAGCAGCGCGGTCATGCGCTCGACGACCTGATCGAAGCCGGCGATGCGCTTCTTGCGATCGGTGACCATGCAGTCGCGCACGATGGCGCGCAGGCTCTCCGGCAGGTGCGCGCCGTACTGGTCGATGCTCTTCGGCTGCTGGGTGGCGATGGTGACGATGAGCGCGTTGAAGTTGGGCGCGTCGTAGGCGCGGAAGCCGCAGAGGCCCTCGAAGAGGATGGCGCCGAAGGCGAAGACGTCGGTGCGGTGGTCGATGTCGCTCGCGCCGACGGCCTGCTCCGGGCTCATGTACAGCGGCGAGCCGAGCACGGTGCCGGCGACGGTGAGGGCGTTGTTGCGGTCGTCGTCCAGGAGGAACTTGCTGACGCCGAAGTCGAGCACCTTGGGCACCGCGATGCCGCCGCGGTCCTTGTGCATGAAGATGTTGGAGGGCTTGAGGTCGCGGTGGATGACGCCGCCGCGGTGCGCCGCCGCGAGGGCGCGCGCCACGTCGGTCATCACGCCGGCGAACTCGTAGAGGCTCATCGGCGGGCTCTGCTGGCGCATGGCCATCTCCAGCGAGACGCCCTGCAGGAGCTCCATCACCAGAAAGAGCACGCCGTCCTCGGCCTGGCCGACGTCCATCACCTCGATGATGTTGGGGTGCTGCACGCGGCCGCTCACCTTCGCCTCCATGAGGAAGCGGCGGGAGGCCTCGGGCGTCTTGGCGACGTTGGGCAGCAGGAACTTGATGGCGAACTGGCGGTCGGTGAAGACGTTGGTCGCAGACCAGACGGTGGCCATCCCGCCCGTTCCGAGCAGGTGATGCAGCCGGTACTTCCCGGCGATCGTCTGGCCCTCCTTCATGTCCACGGAGTACTTCTCACGCCCCTTGCTCGTCCCGGCTCGAAGATGTGAATTTTACGAGACCGTCATGCCGCCGTCGACGACCACGACCTCCCCCGTCACGTACGAGGCGGCGTCGCTGGCGAGGTAGAGGGCGGTGCCCGCCACCTCATCCGGGGTGGCGTAGCGTCCCAGCGGCGTGCGACGCATGAGCTCGTTGAGCAGGACGTCGTTGCCGACGATGGCGGCGGAGAGGCGCGTGTCCACCAGCCCGGGGGCGATGGCGTTGACGCGGATCTTGGAGGAACCCAGCTCGTAGGCGAGGGTCTTGGTCATGGCGATCACCGCAGCCTTGGTCATGCCGTAGACGCCCTGCAGCGGCGCGGCGCGCAGGGCGACGATGCTCGCCACGTTCACGATGGCCCCGTGGTCGGCGTCGCGGCCGCGCAGGTGGTGGACCACCTCCCGGATGAGCCAGAAGTAGCCCTTCAGGTTGACCTCGAAGGTCTTGTCCCAGGCGGCCATGTCCACGTCCAGCACCGGGCCGAAGTGCGGGTTGGTGCCGGCGTTGTTCACCAGCACGTCCACCTTGCCGAAGGTCTCGACTGCCTTCTTGACCAGGTTCTTGCAGTCCGCTTCCTTGCCGGTGTGGGCCGTGATGCCTGCGGCGCTCCCCGGGCGCAGGGCGTTCAGCTTCTCGGCGGTGGCGCGGACGGCGTCTTCCTTGCGGGAGGCCACCACGACCTTCGCCCCATGCTCGACGAACGTGGTCGCGATGGCCTCGCCGATGCCGCGCGTGCCGCCGGTGACGATGGCGACCTTGTTCTCGAGTGCGATAGACACCGACATAGGGGCCGGAGTCTTTAGCACGGACCCGGCCGGCGCGGAAGAAGGCGCGATTTTCGAGCGGGATCCGGCCCTTCGGATGAGCCCGATGCGCAGCGGAGGGCCCGCGCGCGCGGGGACGGCGCTCCGGGGTTCTCACGGCGGGGGCGAAGCGCCCGGCGCCAGCAGATGCCGCGTGGGTCCAGAGGGGACGCGATCATGGCGGAGGCGCGCCGAGCGCGTGCGCGCGATCGAGCTCGCGCTGGCGCTCCTTCCGCCGAGCGCCGGCGCGGCGGGCACGGTCATCGTCCCGTGAAACCCAGAACCCGTACTCCGCACGCCGGTCCAGCGTCGCCTCGTCGCCGAATCCGAGCCGGATGCGCATGCAGAGCGCCTCGAGGTGTCTGCGCGCGCTGGCGCACCGCCGCGGGTCGGGCCAGCGCCGCTCGCCCGGCGCAAGCGCGCCGTCCAGCGCGAGCCCCACGTGCCCCACGAGCACGAGCCCGTAGTACGCCCGCCGGATGCGCCGACGCCCCTCGGGCGTGAGCGCGACGATGACCTCGCGCCCGTCACGCCGCCGGGTGACGAGCCCGATCGTCTCGAGCGACCGCATCATCTCGCTGATGGTGGCCCGCGCCACGCCGAGCCCGCGCCGCAGGTCGCTCTGGAAGTGTGCGCACCCCGTCCCGAGCCGGTAGAGCGCATCGAGCACGTCGAACCGTGCCGCCGTCAGCCCCATCGCCCGGAGCGCCCGCCGCGTGAGCCGGAGCGTCGCGTAATAGGCCCGCTTGATCGTGAAGAACACAGGATCCATCCCCGCCCCCCAAGCACCCCCCATGCCACCCCCCCCTCCCCACGGAATCCCGCGGAAACGTCGGAGTGCAAGGACCCTTGCACTCCGACGGTTGGTGTCCGGGGACAGGAGGGGGGGACAGGGGGGACGGGGGGGGAAGAGCGGCCTTCAGGGGTGGAGGACGCAGCCGCCGATGACCTCGCCCTTCCATTTGGCCTGCATGGCCTCCTTGAAGTCGGCGAGGGGGAAGGTGTGCGAGACGTAGGGACGGATCTTGCCCGCCTCCGCCCAGCCCCAGACCCGCTCCAGCCGGGGCGCGCGGATGGCGGGGTTCATGACGGTGGAGATGACGGTCGGGCAGCCGAGCACGTCCAGCCCCTTCATCATGATGAGGTTGGTCGGCAGCACGTTGGCGTTGGGCGCCCCGCGCTGGCCCTTGCCCTTCGCGACGAAGGGCGTGGAGGCCCAGCCCACGATGAGGAAGCGCGCGCCGAACTTCACGCAGCGCAGGCTCTCCAGGGAGATGTCCCCGCCGACGCCGTCGTAGACGACGTCCACGCCCAGGCCGCCGGTGAGCGCCTTGACGTCGTCGCGGAAGCGGCGCACGCCGGGCTCGCCCTCCGCCGCGCGCGCGCTGACGACGTGGTCGGCGCCCTGCTCCTTCACCACCGCCAGCTTGGCCTCGGACCGCCCGGTGGCGATGACGGTGGCGCCCAGGATCTTGGCGAGGTGGACGGCGGCGAGGCCCGTCGCGCCGGAGGCGCCGTGGACGAGCACCGTCTCGCCCGCCTGCAGCTTGCCGCGCGCGACCAGGGCGTGGAACGCCGTCTCGTAGTTGCCGAGCAGGTTGCACGCCTGGTCGAAGGAGAGCCCGCCGGGGATGCGGCGCACCGCCTCAGCGGGCGCGACGGCGTAGCTCGCGAAGCCGCCCCACGCCTGGTACGCGCCGAGGGAGCGTGGGCCGGCCAGGAAGCCGTCCACCAGCACCTCGTCGCCCTCGCGCAGATCGCCCGCCTCCGCGCCGGTCCGTGCGACGACGCCCGCGTACTCCAGGCCCGGGCAGTAGGGCGGCTTCGGCAGGTGCTGGTACTGGCCGCTCGTCATGAGCAGGTCGACCCAGCCGACCGAGACGCTCTTCACCGCGACGATGATGTCGCGCGGGCCGAGCGCACCCGGATCGGGGGCGGACTGGTCCACCAGCGCCATGTGGTGCTCGATGGCTTCGGGCGGGGTCTCGCCCAGCTCGGAGACGACGACGCGGCGGCCGGGGGGCAGGGGACTGGCGGTCATGGCCGCGCAGTCTAGCCCCGGCGCGCGCCGCGCGGGGGACGAGCCTGCCGTCGACCTAGGGCACCTGTCGGCCGCCGCACGTGCCGAAGGTGTCCGGCAGGTTCCAGTCGGCGATGTTGTTGCTGGAGCAGGAGGCGCTGGGCGGGCACCCGGGGTCCTGCGCGGAGGGATCGCAGAGCTGCACGTCGTTGCCGGTGCAGGGCGTGAGCGAGCAGGACGACTGGTTCATGCCGCCGTTGCGGTGGATGCAGCAGACCTGGCCGAGGTTGCAGTCGGCGGCGCCGTTGCACCGCAGCTCGGAGAGCTGCGCGCCGCCCTGGGGGGCGGGACAGTTGAAGTGGCACTCGTACTGAGGGCCGCTGCCGCTGCTCGTGTAGAGGCAGCACGTCTCGCCCAGCTTGCAGGTGGAGGTGCCGCAGCCCAGACGAGGCAGACCCGCGTCGTCGGCCACGCCGCCGTCCACCGACGAGCCGTCGGTCGCGTCGGAGGCCCCGGAGTCTTGTGGCGTCGCGGCGTCGGTGGACGCGAAGGAGTCGCCGCTGCACGCGGCGCTGAGCGAGCCGAACATCGCGACGATCGTCATGAGCCAAGAAAGCCGTTTCATGCGTGCCTCCTGCGGTCAGGTGCGCAGGTCTTCATGTGGCTGGTGGCGGCCGGGCGCGCGCCCGTTACAGCTTTGTGCCGCCACCGCTTCCTGTAACGCGCGGGGAGCGCGCGATCACTGAGCATGAGCCGCGCCGTTCCCGTTCCTCGGTGCGGCACACCTCCGAGCGGGGACGGCGCGGCGATCGCGCTCAGGCCTGCGTCGACTCGATGTCCGCGATGGTCTCGTCGAACCAGCGCTCCACGGTGCGGCGGAACGGCCACATCCAGCCGTAGTCGGGGCCGGTGAAGCGCCCCACGATCACCCCGCGCAGGGCGCGCGCCGCCTCCACCCCGCGCAGCTCGGCGGTGGCGCGCAGCGTCTCCTGGTAGGCCTCCCACTCGATACGCGCGCGCCCGTACGCCAACAAGAGCGGGAAGAAGGGGACCAGGTAGACGAACGCCATCACCACGTCGCCCATGCGGCGCCGCTGCCGCAGGTGCACCCGCTCGTGACGGAGCAGGATCACCCGGTCCAGATCGGGCATGTGGTCCCACGAGTCGGGCACCCAGAGCGTGCCGAACAGCACCGTGTGGTACTCGGTCGCGTAGGTGCGCATCCCCCCGAAGGTGACGACGGCCAGCGTCACGTGGATGGCGCGCTGCAGGCGGCTGTCGCGCTTGTAGCGGACGCGGAAGGACGGAAACTCGCGCTGCATCTCCGCCACGAAGGCGCGCGAGCGGGCGAGCAGATCGTCAGCCAAGCGGCTCGCTCCGCTGCGTGCCGCGCACGGGGAAGGCGCGCGCGGGATCGTCCCCCAGCGCCGCGCGGCCGCGCTTCATGAAGCCGCGCGCCCCGAGGACGAAGCCCTCGCGCGCGAGGTACGGCGCGAGCGGGCTCTCCGCGGCCGGCCGTCGGTCGACGGTCTCGACCAGCAGCACGCGGCGGCGGCCGGCGTCGACGCGGCTCGCCAGCGCGCGCGCCACCGCCGCGCACGCGTGGCCGCGCGCGGGCTCCTCCTCCGGCAGGAAGGTGAGCAGGCTCTCGCCGCCCCGCGCCGCCCACGCGCGCAGCGCGCCGTCGTGCAGGATGACGTGCGCGCCCGCCGCGCGCTGCGGCTTCGCCGGCGCGTCCTCCGCCGGCGCGGGCCAGGGGAGCAGGGCGCCGTACGGGTTCGCCGGATCCGTCGCCGCCAGCCACAGCGCGGCCCCGCGCGCGCCGGGCGACGTGCGCATCGCCCGCAGTCGCTCCGCCGCCTCCGGCAGCGCGAACTGCGCGCCGCCCAGGCCCTGCACGAAGTAGGCGCGCCGCACCCGCCCCAATCCCTCCAGCGCCTTGTAGACGTCGTAGACCGCCGAGAAACCTCCGGCGAGGCCGTCGGCCGCGTCGCGCACCACCACGCCGTGGCGCTCGAGCAGCGCCTGCGCCACCGCCGCGCGCCGCTGCGTGTCGGTGGGGATCGCGTCCCACCGCGCCGCGCGCAGGGAGAAGCGCCCGCCCATGCCCGGCGTGCCTCCCAGCGCCGCCGCGCGAGGCAGCGCGCCGAGGATGGCGGCCCGCGGCGCGTTGCGGCGATCCGGCGCGGCGCGGGTCAGCGCGCGCAGCGGCTCCAGCGTGTCATTGGTGAGCTCGCCCGACCAGATCATGTCCCAGAGCGCCTCCTCGATCTCTCGCCCGTAGCCGCCGAGCTGCCGCGCGATCTCACCGAAGAAGAGCGCGCCGCGAGCGCCGAGCAGCGCGCGGATGCGCGCGGGCAGCTCGCCCTCCGCCTCCCGCGGGGCAGGGGAGAGCAGGGCCTCGTGCTCGGCGAGGTAGAGCGCCACGCGGCCATCCCCAGCGCCAACGGGCGAGACGCCGGCCCACACCACCAGCCCGGAGGCGACGAGCGCGTCCAGCGCGCCCGGCCGGTAGCCGGCGACGCGCGCCGGGAGCACGTCGGTCTCCAGCGCGGAGGCCATGAGGGGCGCGCCCTCCAGCTGGGCGATGGCGGTGGCGAGCGCGTCCGCCCCGCGCGCCGGCTCCGCCGCGCCCTGCCACGCCGCGAGGAAGCGCGCGAAGGTCGGCCCGTCCACCGGCTCCACCTCCTTGCGAAGCGCGGCGAGCGCCTTGCGCCGCAGCGAGGCGAGCACGTCCTTGCCGCAGTACTCGGTGCCCGTGCCCTGCGGCAGGAAGGCGCCCGGCACCACCCGTCCGTCGGCGACCAGCGCCTCCAGCGCGCGCGTGACGCGGTCCTCGCTGACGCCCAGGCGCGCGGCGACCTGCGCCGGGGTGAAGGGCCCGTGCGTGCGCGCGTACCGCGCCGCGAGCTCCACCAGCGGACGCGCCACAGGCTCCAGGAAGGCGCCCGGGAGTCCGGGTGGCGGCACCGCACCCACGCCGTCGCGGTAGCGCGCGGCGTCCTCCGCCGCGATGAAGCGCTCCTGTCCCGCCACGCGCACGCGGGCGACGCGCCGGTCGCGCCCCAGCCCGGCGAGCAGGGCGTCCAGCGCGCGGGGATCGGGCGAGCGGAGCGCCAGCTCGTCGCGCGTCAGGTCCCCCAGCTCGCGCAGCAGATCGGCGAGGGCGTCCTCCGTCGTCACGCGCACGTCCAGGCGGAGGCGCAGGCGCTCCTCCGCGGCGACGAGCTTCTCGTCGAAGAGCTGCCGCAGCTCCGCCTCCCCCAGCAGCTCCTTGAGCTGCGCGTGGTCGATGGCGAGGGCGTGGGCGCGCCGCTCCGCCAGCGGGGCGTCGCCGTCGTAGATGAAGTTGGCGACGAAGGAGAAGAGCAGCGACGCGCAGAAGGGCGAGGGCGAGGTGGACTCCACGTGCGAGACGCGGATGGAGCGCGTCTCCACGCGGCGGAGCACGTCGCGCAGCGCGGGCAGGTCGAAGACGTCGCGCAGGCACTCGCGGTAGGCCTCCAGCACGATGGGGAAGGAGGGGAAGCCGGAGGCGACGGCGAGCAGGTCCGCCGAGCGCTTGCGCTGCGCCCACAAGGGGGAGCGACGCCCCGGCGCGCGCCGCGGCAACAGCAGCGCCCGCGCCGCCGCCTCGCGGAAGCGCGCGGCGAAGAGGGAGGACTGGCCGAGCGCGGCGCTCACCAGCTCCTCCACCTCCTCCGCGCGCGGGAGGAACACGTCGGCGCGCGGCGGGTCCGTCGTCGCGGTGATGCGAAAGGCGATGCCGTCGTCCGACCACACCACGTCCGGCTCCCCGAGCGCCGCGGCGCGCAGCCTCCCCAGCACCGCCATCGCCCAGGGCGCGTGCACCCGGATGCCGAAGGGCGTCAGGATGCACACCCGCAGATCGCCCACCTCGTCGACGAAGCGCTCGATGACGACGGTCCTGTCCGTCGGCACCGCGCCGCCCTCCGCGCGCTGGTCGGCCACGTAGCGCACCAGGTTCTCCGCCGCGCTGGCGTCCAGGTGGTGGTGCTCGGCGAGCCACCGCATCGCCTCCGCCGGCTTCTTCTCGTCGATGGCGCGCGCCACCCCGCCGACGCGCCGCCCGAAGGCGAACGACCGCCCCGCGCGATCGCCGTGCCAGAAGGGCATGCGGCCCGGCTCGCCGGCGGCGGGGGTGACCAGCACGCGATCGGAGGTGATGGTGTCGGCGCGCCACGACGAGGCCCCGAGCAGGAAGACGTCGCCCTCCCGCATCTCGAAGACCATCTCCTCGTCCAGCTCCCCCACGCGCTTGCCGCCGCGCTCCTCGTCCCCGGTGGCGAGGAAGACGCCGTACAGGCCGCGGTCGGGGATGGTGCCGCCGCTGGTGATGGCGAGACGCCTGGCGCCGGGGCGCGCGCGCAGCGTGCCCTTGAGGCGGTCCCAGGTGACGCGCGGCCGAAGCTCGGCGAAGGCGTCGGACGGGTAGCGCCCCGCGAGCATGTCCAGCACGCCCTCGAAGGCGGACCGCGGGAGCCGCGCGAAGGGCGCGGCGCGGCGCACCTGCGCGAGGACCTCGGCCACCGGCACCGCGCGGTCCTCCACCGCCACCATCGCGACCACCTGCTGGGCGAGCACGTCCAGCGCGTTCTCCAGCACCCGCGTCTCCTCCACAGCGCCCTCGCGCATGCCCTCCGAGGCGGCGGCGCACGCGAGCAGATCGCCGCGGTGCTTGGGGAAGAGCACGCCCTCCGGCACGCCGCCCACCTGGTGGCTGGCGCGGCCGATGCGCTGCAGCCCGGAGGCGATGGAGGGCGGCGCCTCGATCTGCAGCACCAGATCTACCGCCCCCATGTCGATCCCCAGCTCCAGCGAGGAGGTGGCGACGATGGCGGGCAGATCCCCGCGCTTGAGGCGGTCCTCGATGAAGGCGCGCTTCTCCCGCGCGACCGACCCGTGGTGGGCCAGGGCAATCTCCTCGCCCGCCAGATCGTTGACGGCGGAGGCGAGGCGCTCGGCGAGGCGCCGGCTGTTGACGAACACCATCGTCGAGCGGTGCGCGCGGATCAGCTCCACCACCCGGCGGTGCAGGTGCGGCCAGATGGACCGGCGGGTCATCGCGTCCTCGGCTTCCCCCGCGGGCGTGTCCTCGTGATCCCCCAGGCGGGCGAGGTCCACGTCGGGCGTGGAGACGCACAGCTCGAACGGCCGGCTGCGCCCCGCGTCCACGATGCTCACCGGCCGGGGCGCGCCGTCGTCGTCGTAGCCGCCCAGCATGCGGGCGACCTCCTCCAGCGGCCGCTGCGTCGCGGAGAGCCCGACCCGCTGCAGCGCCGGCGCGCCCGCGGGCCGCAGCGCCTCCAGCCGCTCCAGCGAGACCATCAGGTGCGCGCCGCGCTTGGTGCTGACGAGCTGGTGGATCTCGTCGACGATCACCGTGCGCACCGAGGCGAGCCCGTGCCGCGCCTCGGAGGTGAGCAGCAGGTAGAGGGACTCCGGCGTGGTGATGAGCACGTCCGGCGGGTGCTTGCGCATCCGCTCGCGCTCGCGCGGGGGCGTGTCGCCGGTGCGCAGCCCGACGGTGATGGGGCGCGCGCTCACTCCCGCGAGGGAGGCCTGCTGCATGACGCCCGCGAGGGGGGCGCGCAGGTTGCGCTCCACGTCCACCGCGAGCGCCTTGAGGGGAGAGACGTACAGGACGCGCACGCCCTCGGCCGACGCGGGCGTGCGCTTGCCACGGCCGCGCCGGGGAGGCGCGGGGGTTGCGGGTTCGGCGAAGGCCAGCCGGTCGATGGCGGAGAGGAAGGCGGCGAGCGTCTTGCCGGATCCGGTGGGCGCCAGCAGGAGCGCGGACTCGCCGCGCGCGATGGGCGGCCACCCGCGCGCCTGCACCGCCGTCGGCTCCCCGAGCGCGGCGCGAAACCAGGCGCGCGTCGGCGGGGCGAAGAGCTCGAGCGGATCTCTGACGGCGCGGGGCACGGCAGCACAATGTGCGTCTTTTCGGGCACGGAGACCAGGGCCAGGGGGGCCCCTCCTGCCGCGCGCGGACCGGATGAGGCGCGCACAGGCACAGGTGGTGCAGCGTCCCGCGTGGGGCGCCTCCGGGCGACCCCGTGGAGAATGCCGATGAGCCGTCAATCCCTCGCCGCCGTCGTCGCTGTCGCGACGCTCCTCTCTCTCTCCGGGTGCGCGCAGGAGGCCGCTCCTCCCGTCACGGTCACCTCCGCGCCCGTGCGCGCGTCACCGTCCGTCCCGGCGATCGCGGCCCGCGCCGCCGCGCGCAGCATCGCGCCGGCGCGCGTCGTCACGATCGGCGGGGGCGAGAGCTACGCCGCGCCCGCGCCCGCCGGCGGGACCGTCAACGCCGCGTCCGGCGAGGCGACGTTCTGCCCGATGGCGGTCCCCGACACCATCATCCACACGCTCGACACCGCGATGGGCATGACGGTGACCTTCACCACGACCACCAGCGTCCCCGATCTCCAGCGACGCGTCCGCGATCTGGCCGACCGGATGAACACCGGCGCGCAGGCTCCCACCGCGATGCCCAGCATGATGGTGGGGATGCCGCCGATGCACGTCTCCGTCCGGGACACGGTGACCGGCGCGATCCTCGACGCGGCGCCGATGGATTCGGCGGACCTGCAAACGGTGCGGGACCACCTGCGAGACGGGGCCGCAGAGATGATGGTGGAGCGGGACTGTCGGGTGGTTCCGGCGCGGTCGCGGTGAGCGCGCGCTCACCCGCGGAGCGCCGCGAGGAGGCGCTCCGCGCCGGGGTCGCCGACCTCGCCCTCCGCCTCGAGCAGCCGGATGGCGAGCTCGAGCTTGTCGCCGAGCATGGCGCGCAGCGTCGTGGCGTCGAGCCGCGCGATGTCCTCGCGCACGCTGGGTGAACCTCGGGAGGGCGTCTCTTCTTCCGTCTGTCGCAGGGACCGATGCGCGACGCGGCGGCAGCGGCAACCCGAGGTGACGCCGCGATCACGGGTAGCAGCAGCGGATGCCGAGGTCGCCGAGGTGGTTGCCGCGCGAGTCGGTGTCGAGGAACGTGCACTTGGTGCTGTTGACCGGGTCGCCGGAGACATAGCCGAAGGTACCCGCCTGATCGCGGCACGCGTCACCTGGGCCGGCGTCGCCCTGGCAGGAGTCCTGCCACTCCTCGACGTTGCCGGCCATGTCGTAGAGGCCGCCGAAGCCGCCCTGGCATCCGGCGAAGCTCTTGACCGCCGCGATCGACGCGTCGCCGGTCGGTGCGTTGCACGTGCCGGCGACGTAGCTGTTGCCGTACGGATATACGAGCGCGGCGTTGTCGCTGCAGGCGCGGTACCACTGCGACTGGTTCGGGTTGGTGGCCGAGTTGAAGGGGAGGGGGCCGCCGTCGATGGCGCCGCACATGCGCTTGCCCGCCCACTTGCAGAAGGCGTACGCGTCGCACCAGTCGACGCTGGCGACGGGGTAGTTCGAGGGCGTCGGGCTCCAGTTGCTCGGAGTGAAGTTCGTGTTCCACGAGCACACGGCCGGCTGCCCGGCGGTGCTCGGCGACGTCGCGAGAAACGCCGCGTACTGGCCCCGCGTGACCTCCGTGCTGTCGATGCAGAAGCCGCCGGGGATGGCGACCATCTCCGGGCCCTTGCCCGACGGGCACCCCCCCTCCGACGCGTCGCCCGCGTCCGCCGCGCTCGCGTCGCTCGCGTCGCTCGCGTCGGCCGCGCTCGCGTCGCCCGCGTCGGGCGAGGAGACGTCCAGCGTGCCGTCGAGGCCGCCGCCGTCGTCGGTCTCGGTGTCGAGCCCGCCCGTGTCGACGAAGAGGGAACAGGCCCCGACGGCGCCAAGGACAGCGAGCAGAGCCGTGCGCCGAACGAGAGATCTCACGGGCCACTTGAGATTACCAGAAATGCCGGTGCACGCGTCGCGAAAAACCGATACGTTGATATCGAATGGGCTCCGAGCCACTCTCTGCATCGTCGGGGAGGACCGTAGGTCGGTACGCGCTGTACGACGAGATCGCGTCAGGCGGCATGGCGACGGTTCACCTCGGGCGCCTCCTCGGGCCCGTCGGGTTCTCGCGCACGGTCGCCATCAAGCGCCTGCACACGCAGTACGCCAAGGACGCCGAGTTCGTCGCCATGTTTCTCGACGAGGCGCGCCTCGTCGCGCGCATCCGCCATCCGAACGTGGTGCCGACGCTCGACGTGGTGCAGGCCGACGACGAGCTCCTGCTCGTGATGGAGTACGTGCAGGGCGAGGCGCTCTCCAAGCTCGTGCGCCGGACGCGCGCCGCGCAGCAGATCGTCCCCTTCCCGATCGTCGCCGGCATCCTCACGGGCGTGCTCCACGGGCTCCACGCGGCGCACGAGGCGCGCGGCGAGAAGGGCGAGCCGCTCGACATCGTGCACCGCGACGTCTCGCCGCAGAACATCATCGTCGGCGTCGACGGCGTCGCGCGCCTGCTCGACTTCGGCGTCGCGAAGGCCACGCAGCGCTCGCAGTCGACGCGTGACGGCCAGGTGAAGGGCAAGGTGTCGTACATGGCGCCCGAGCAGCTCTCGAGCGACGTGGTCGACCGACGCGCCGACGTCTTTTCGGCGGGCGTCGTCCTGTGGGAGGCGCTGACGAGCACGCGGCTCTTCGCCGGCGCGACCGACGCGCGCGTGATGGCGAAGATCCTCGCCGCCGAGGTGCAGCGGCCTCGCGACGTGACCCCGAGCGTGCCGGAGGAGCTCGACGTCATCTGCATGTGCGCTCTCTCTCGCGATCCGGCGGACCGGTTCCAGACGGCGCGGGACATGGCGCTCGCGATCGAGAAGGCCTCCCCGCTCGCGACCGCCTCGGAGGTGGGCGCGTGGGTCGAGTCGGTCGCGCACGACGCGATCGAAGCGCGCGTCGCGCGTGTCCACGAGATCGAGAGCCGCTCGAACGTCTTCGCGCGCGAAGACGCCGCGACGGGCGACGACGCGTCCGCGCGCTCCGCGGTCCGGCGAACGGGCGGCCGGAGCGCGCTCGTCCTCGGCGGCGCGGCGGTCGCGGTCGCGGTGGTGATCGCGGCCGTGGCGATCGGCGCGAGGGTCTTCGGGGGGCACGATGCCGCGCCGGCAGCGTCCGCGGCGTCGGCGGCCGCATCGACCCCGGCCGCCCCCGTCGCCCCGCCCCCGCCCGAGACGGTCACGGTGTACGTCGACAAGCCGGCGCCTCCACCTGCGAGCGCGACGCCCAGCGCCACGGTCGCCGCGACGCACGCCGCCCCGGCCGTGCACCACAAGGCCGCTGTCCACTCGACGCGCAACGCGTGCCGCGAGCCGTTCTACGTCGACTCCAGCGGCATCAAGCACATCAAGCCGGAGTGCCTGTGAGGGCGCGCGCGGTCGTCGTCGTCGTGGCGGGCGTCCTGGCGGCGCTCCCCGCGCTGGCCGACGAGACCACCACCACGCACGAGGAATGCGCCGCGGCGTTCGAGAAGGCGCAATACCTCCGCAAGGACGACAAGCTCGCCGGCGCCAAGCAGCAGGCGCTCGTCTGCGCACGGGAGGAGTGCCCGGGCTTCGTGCGCGACGAGTGCACGAGGATCCTGTCCGGCATCGAGTCCGCCCAGCCCACGATCGTCATCGCGGCGCGCGACGCGAGCGGCGCCGACCTCGCCGACGTGCGCGTCGAGGTCGACGGCAAGCCGCTGGTCGATCGCCTGAACGGACAGGCGCTCGCCGTCGACCCGGGCGAGCACACGCTGCGCTACACGCACGGCTCGCTGCCCCCCGTCGAGCAGCATCTCGTCATCCGCGTGGCCGAGAAGAACCGGCTGGTCGACGTGCGCTTCGCCGCGGGCACCGCGAAGCCGACGGCGACGCCGGCCGCGCCCTCGAGCACGCCCGCCGGCCGCGCGCGTGGACCGCTCTGGCCGGCGATCCTGGCCTCGGGCGTCAGCGTCGCGGCGGTCGCCGCCGCCGTCGGCACCGGCATCGACGCGAAGTCGACGGCCGACGCCCTGCGCTCGACGTGCGCGCCGCGCTGCGTCCACGGTGACGTCTCCGCCGTGAACACCGAGCTCATCGTCTCGGACGTCCTGCTCGGCGTGGGCGTCGTGGCGGCCGCGGTGGCCACGTGGCTCTTCATCGCGCGGCCGGGCGGCCACGAAGGTCACCCGACCGCCACGGTGGGGTTCGGCCCCACCCCGGACGGCGCGGCCGGCTCGCTGCGCGTCGACTTCTAAATGAGCGGTCGCGATTCGCGAACGCGAACCAAGGGGAAGCCGCCGAATTCACTTTGGCCTCCGGGTGAGGCACCCGCATGCCGCCGGTCGTGTCGGGGCGTGCTGCTTCGCGAGCGGGTCGCGCTCACTTCGGCGCAGTGAGCACCTCCCCCAGCCCGCGATTGGTCCAGTACACGTTCGTCGCGTCCACCGCGACGCCGCGCGTGGCGGGCCAGTTCGGGGTGGAGCTCGTCGTCGCGTAGACCTTCGGGTGCCCGCCGCAACCACCGGCGGCGCACCCGACGATTTGGCGGAGGGTGCCGCTCGCGTCGTCCGTCGACCAGTAGACGCCCGAGGCGTCGGCGGCGATGGCGTTGCCGCCGCGCCACGTGGGGTAGGACGCGAGGACCGTCGGCGAGTCGTTGCAGCCGGTGACCGCGCACGAGAGGACGGCGCCGTCGGAGTAGTCCTGGAGGGGGATCTTGCCCCCACCGTTCGCCTTGCCCAGCTCGATCCAGTACACGTTCTTCCCGTCGGTCGCGACGGACCACGGCCCGACGCGCCCGGAGGCGAGCACCGTCGGCGGCCCCGCGCAGCCGGTCTTCGGGCAGGCCAGGATCTTGGTCGCGTCCGACCAGAAGACGCGCGTGGGACCCACGGCGAGGCCGAGGTAGAAGCCCTGAGGCGAGGCACCGAGCGTCGTCGGGACGCCGTCGCACCCCGCGAGGTCGCACGACTGCACGCCGCCTCCGGAGCCCGCCCAGTAGACGCGCGTCTGGTCCGCCGCGAAGCCGGTGATGTTCTCGCTCAGCGTGGAGACGAGGTTGGTCGGGGTGTTGTTGCACCCGGCCACCGCGCACGTGGCGACGTACTGGGTGCCTGCCGGGAAGTAGACGCCGGGCCCGACCACCGCGAGACCAACGGCGGAGAAATAGCTCCACGACCACAGGACGGTCGGGGTGTCATTGCACCCTCCGACCGCACAGAAGGAGATGCGCGCCGTGCCCAGGCCGGTGCTCGTCCAGTACACGTTGGTCCCGTCCACTGCGACGAGGTCCGGCGTCTGGTTGGTCGCGATCACCACCGGCGGCGGGGGACACGTCCCGCTCGCATCGCACGGAAGCTCGGCGTCGGCGCTCCCCGCGTCCACGACGTGCGGCGTGCCCGCGTCGGTGACGCCGGAGCCGGCGTCGACCGCGGCAGGCGCGACCTCCCCGCCGCAGCCGACCACAACCAGGGCGGCGGCGCCGGCGGCGGCTGCCACGCGAAGAAGGTTGTGCCCCCGGGGCTCGCCCATGGCGGGTCTCTACCACCTTGGCGAGTGGCGTCCACGCCTGGTGGTAGCCTCTGTGCAAAGGGAGGTGAGCCCTCCATGAAGACCCGCGCTCGGCCGCCTTCTTCCGGCACTCTTGAGCGAGCACCATTCCGAATGGAGGGGAGAAGGCCTGGACGGGTTCTTCACGGAGCGAGCCATCAAGACTGGGCCTGCAGCGGCCGAGTTGGTGGGGACGTGCATCCTGCTCTCGGATCAGACCGTGACGCCCTTTCTTCTCCAGATTGAGATCCCACCGAGGTCCGACAAGGCGACCGTCGCTCGACTGATGCTAGGCGAGAGTGGCGGAGGGGCTCTGGGGATCTCGGGTCCGCCATGCAACTCGTCGAAGGCCACGAAGCTTCGATGGTCCTTGCTCGATCGGCTCGAGACGGTCGCCTGGGCGTACACGCTTCCAGACCTTCTTGGGGGCGGCGACGCGCCGGGCGAAGGGGACCTTCTTTCTGACCTCAGTCACCGGCGCGCGCGCGACCTTTCGTCCGATCCGTGCGAACGTCGCGGGATGACCGTGTCGCGCGCGCACTTCATCTTCTACGTCCGCGATCAGGAGGCGAGCCGCGACTTCTACCGCCGTGTCCTCGACGTCGCCCCGTCGCTGGACGTGCCCGGCATGACCGAGTTCGACCTCGGCGGCTGCGTGCTCGGCCTCATGCCCGAGCGCGGCATCGCGCGGCTGCTCGGCGACGCCGTCGATCCCTCCCGCGCGAGCAGCGCGCCGCGCGCCGAGATCTACCTCGTCGTGGCCGAGCCGGAGGCCCACGTGGCGCGCGCCCTCGCCGCGGGCGCGAGGATGATCAGCGAGCTCCAGCCGCGCGACTGGGGCGCGAGCGTCGCGTACCTCTTCGATCCCGACGGCCACGTCATCGCCTTCGCACGCTGAGCGCCAGTCACCCGCGGGTCGCGTGACGCGTCCACCGCCCCGGCCGGTGCACCTCTAGCGCCAGTGAGCGCGAACGTTGATCGCGTCGCGGGCGCGAGCGTCGCCGAAGGCGCCCCGCCCGTCAGACGTCGAGCTGGTAGCACGCCCCACGGTACAGAGTCTCGAAGCCGAGGTGCTCGAGCATCGGGGCCGACGTCGCCTCGCGCGCGTGGGTGACCGCGTACTCGACGCCGCGGTCGCGAAGGAACGCCTGGCGGGCGGCGACGAGCGCGCGGTAGAGGCCACGCCCGCGCGCCGCCTCCGTCACCGCGCCGCCGACCAGGTACGCGTGGTCCTCGCGCAGCAGCAGGCCGCTCGTCCCGGCGTCCTCCGCGACGAAGAGAAAGAGGAGCGTGCCGAGGATCTCGCGGTACGCCGCGCGGGTGGGCTCGAGATTGTCGTCGTCGATGGACCAGGCGAGGCGGCTCGTGCGGAGGTACGCGTCCAGGTCGGCCTCCGTCTCCACGAGACGCACCCGCGCCGCGCCGGGCGCGATGGGCGCGTCGGTGGCGCGGCCCATGCCGCGCGTCCCCCAGCCGCGGAAGCCGCGCCGCAGGAGCCGCTCGCCGAAGTCGGCCGGGCGCGTCCACGGGCCGGTGCACCACTTCGTCGGCTTGCCGAGCGCGCGGTACTCGGTCACCACCTCCTCGATGACGCGCTCGGCGTCGCCCTCGTCCACGACGGAGACGAGGACCTCGTTGAGGTGGCTGCCGGGCGCCGACGGCGTGATCCGCTGAAACCATCCCTCCCGCGCGACGACGCGCGTGTCGGGGCGCGTCGACATGGGCCCGAGCGGCCCGTCGATCGCCGCCCGCAGCTTCCGCTCGGAGGTCCATCCCATCGCCCCTCCAACTCTAACGCGCATGCGGTCCATCGACGGCCCGCGCAGCGTGGTCCAGACAGGCTCCCCGTCCGCGCGCGCGTCGCGGGCTCTCCCTTCGGGGAACCCGGTACGCCTGCCGCGCTCATCGAGTCCTCCCGCCGCATCCGCCGCGCATGATGGGTCAGGAAGAACAGAGAGGGTGCTTCGTGCGGTGCCATGCCCTCCCGAGGCGGAAGAGTCATGACCGCCGCAGTGAAGCCCCCACCGCCCCGCCGGAAGGCTGGCGGGACTCTTCCGCCGCTCCGGCGTGGCACCGCACGAAGCGCCCTCGCTCGTCCCGTCTCCCCTGCGGAGGCCGCTCGCGGGCCCAGTCCCCACCGTCCCCTCCCGTCCCCAGCCCGCGCCCCAGCGCCCAGAAAACCCTCCCCGCCCGAGCGAGCGTGAGCGAGCGATGGGCCGGGGGAGGGCGCCCACGCGCAGGGCCCGAAGGGCCCGAGCATGGGCGGGGCGGGGCCCTCCCCCCCCCCGCATGCTACCGTGACCCCTCGTGCGCCTCTCCCCCCTGCTCCCCCTCCTCGTGCTGATCGGATGCGGCAGCGGCTCCTCCCCCGACACCGGGGCAGATGGGGGTGACGCGGGCGCGACGACCGACGCGGCCGGCGACGCGCCCGGACCCTCCGACGCGGCGTCGCCCGACGCGACCGACAGCGGACCGTCAGCGCCCATCATCGACGTCTCCTCCAGCGGCGGCCACGCCTGCGCCGTCTCGACCGACGGCCGTCTCCGCTGCTGGGGTGCCAACGATCAGGGTCAGCTCGGCGACGGCACGACCACGCCCCGCCCGACGCCCATCGACGTGCCGGGCGTCACCGGCGCGATCGCCGTCTCGGCGAAGGGGACCCACACATGCGCCGTCGTCACGGGCGGCGCGGTCATGTGCTGGGGCAACAACTACAACGGCGTCCTCGGCGACGGCACGACCAACCGCAGCCTCGTGCCGCTCCAGGTCCCGACGGTGACGGGGGCCACGCAGGTGACCACCGGCTCCGGACACACGTGCGCCATCCTGACGAACGGATCGCTGCGATGCTGGGGCTCCAACCACTACGGGCAGCTCGGCCCCGTCACGAACCCGCCGAACCCGAGCGTCGTCACGCTGCAGGCGGCCGCCGTGCAGGTGGGGTGCGGCAACGGATTCACCTGCGCGGCCCTCGCGGACGGCACGGCGTGGTGCTGGGGAGCCGGCAGCGAGGGGGAGCTCGGCGACGGCAAGTACGCCTTCAGCAGCGGGGCCGTGCAGGTGTCGGGGCTGACGAACGTGGTCGGCATCGCGTCTGGCCAGGGCGAGAACTGCGCGCTGCTCGCGGACGGCACCGCGCGCTGCTGGGGCTCCAACGCGGGCGGCGCGCTGGGCGACGGCACCACAGAGACCCAGTCGGGCACGCCCGTCGTGGTCGTCGGCGTCTCCACCGCGAAGCAGATCGACGCGACCGAGTCGCGGGCCATGGTGCGCCTCGCCGACGGCAGCGCCGCCTTCTGGCCGGGCCCGCAGCTCGCGACGGTGCCCGGCCTGACGGGCGCGACGAAGGTGAGCGCCGGCGGCTGCGCGATCGTCGGTTCGGGCGTGGAGTGCTGGACGGGAACCGCGACCCCCACCCCCGTCCCGGGCCTGCCGTAGCGCCCGCCCACCCCTTCACAGCCCGCGCCCCAGCGCCCAGAAAACCCTCCCCGCCCGAGCGAGCGATGGGCCGGGGGAGGGCGCCCACGCGCAGGGCCCGAAGGGCCCGAGCATGGGCGGGGCGGGGCCCCCTCCTACACCACCCCGATCGCCTCGCCCGCCCAGGCCTTCGCCGGATGAACGCGCTCCTTCAACATCGCCACCACGTCCTCGTCGCTCATCGGCCCGTTCAGCCGCACGTACCGGCGCCCCAGCACCTTCCACTGCCCCGTCCAGAGCAGCAGCGACACCAGGAAGAAGTCCAGCCCCTCGAAGACGATGGCCCCCTCCTGCGCGTACTTCTCCCGGTTGGCCAGGAAGTCCGCCGGCATCTCCGTCCAGTGGCGGTTGGCCTTGAGGTGATGGCCGATGTGGTAGCCGTCGTTGAAGGCGCGGTGGTTGTAGCCGGCGTTGATGCAGGTGATGGAGTTGGCGATCCCGTTGTTGCGGTGCCCGGTGTTGACGAAGGCGTGCTGCCCCCAGTTGCCCGCCATCATCATGAAGCGGCAGATGACGAGGGGCAGGAGGAAGGCGGCGAGGCCGAAGCGCCAGTCCAGCGCGAGGCTGAGGCCCACGACCGACAGGTGCCCGAGCTCCCCGAAGAGCGCGCGCCGCGCCATCATGTAGCGCCGGCGTCGCTGCAGGTAGAGCGGCAGCTCCACCGCGATGAGGAAGAAGAAGCGGGAGAAGTAGACGAGGAAGTGCAGGAAGCTGTCGCGCCGGTAGCGCAGCGTGGAGGACAGATCGTCCTGCATGTTGTCCTCCACGTGGTGCATGCCCACGTGGTGCTCGCGGTAGCCCGTCGGGATGCCGAAGAAGAAGGACATCACGAAGGGGTGGATGCGCCCGAGCACCTTCGGCTTGCGGATGAAGGAGCGGTGCATCGTGTTGTGGAGCATCAGGATGACGGGCGGGGCGAAGTAGCCCCAGAGCGCCACGTACGCCGCGATCGCCGCCCAGGCGGGGACGGGCGTGTGGCGAAGCACCACCCAGAGCGCCGCCATCGCCGCGCTCATCAGCACGATCATGCGCAGGGTCAGCCGGACGAAGACCTCGTCGCGCGGGTCGTAGAGGGCGCCCTTGCACCAGCGCGAGATCGGCCCGTCGCCGTAGGTGGGCGCCTCGGTCGGATCTGTGATCGCGAAGGGTGCTGCTGTCGCTTCCATGGGGGAAACCCCTGCCTCCAGGGGCGGCCGTGCCGCCGAGGTGCTCTTTACGGCGAGGCGGCGTCGATGACAAGTGCGTAGCCGGGCACGCACCGCGCGGCCGCAGAAGGCTCCGCCGTGGGCTGCGTCCTCCGCTACGCTCGGGGCGATGTGCGAGCTGTTGGGCATGGAGTGCAACGTCCCGACGGACATCGTCTTTTCCTTCTCCGGCCTCGCCCTGCGCGGGGGGCTCAAGGGGCCGCACGCCGACGGGTGGGGCCTCGCCCTGTACGAGGGGCGCGCGGTGCGCACCTTCCTCGAGCCCGCGGCGGCGTCGCGCTCCCCCCTCGCCACCTACGTCCAGCAGAACCCCATCAAGACGCTGCTGGCGGTGGCGCACGTGCGGCGGCGCACCCGCGGGAAGGTCTCGCTGGAGAACACCCACCCCTTCGTGCGGGAGCTGTGGGGGCGACAGTTCGTGTTCGCGCACAACGGCACGGTGCGCGACGTGCGGCGGCACAAGCTCGGACGCTTCCACCCCATCGGCGACACCGACAGCGAGCACGCCTTCTGCGTGCTGCTCGACCGGCTGTCGCGGCGCTTCGGCGACTTCCCGAAGGAGCGGGCGAAGCTCTGGGCCGCGGTCGCGCGCGTGGGCGGCATGCTCGGGGAGGGCGGCACCTTCAACTTCCTGCTCGGCGACGGGCGCCACCTCTACGCGCGGTGTGCCACCAAGCTCTGCTACATCATCCGGCAGGCGCCCTTCGGCAAGGCGACGCTCGCCGACGCCGACCTGCGCGTGGACTTCGCCGAGGTGACGACGCCGAAGGATCGCGTCGCGGTGGTGGCGACGATGCCGCTCACCCGCGACGAGGTCTGGACCCAGGGGAAGCCGGGCGAGATGTGGGTCTTCGACCAGGGCAAGGTCCAGGCAACCCTCCCCAGCGCGTGACCTCCTCCTCCTCTCCACTTCGTGGAGAGGGGGCTGGGGGGTGAGGTCAGGAGCCGAGAAGGTCCCCTTCCTTCACGCCGCGGCCGAGGTACCAGTCGGCGCCTCGCATGGGCTTCTTGCCCTCGAGCTGCACGGTGAGGAGGTCGATCGTGTCGTCGCCGCAGGCGATCAGGACGCGCGTCTTGTCGGCCAGCACCACCTCGCCGGGCTTCGCGGGGTGCGGGGGCGCCCCCTCGCGACGGGTGCGGTGGAGGATGACGCGCTTGCCCGCGAGGGACGTCTGCGCCATCGGCCAGGGGTTCATGCCGCGCACCAGGTCGTGGACCTCCCTCGCGGGGCGCGACCAGTCGACGCGGCCATGCGCCTTCTCCAGCATGGGCGCGGTCGTGGCGAGGGCGTGCTCCTGCGACCGCGGCACGTACTCGCCGCGCACGTACCGCGGCAGGCCGGCGCGCACCGCCTCGGCGCCCAGTCGGGAGAGGCGCACGGAGAGCTCGCCCGCCGTCTCCTCGTCGCCGATGGGGGTGCGCCAGGTCTCCAGCATGTCGCCGGTGTCCATGCCGGCGTCCATCTTCATCAGGGTGACGCCCGTCTCCTCCTCGCCGCGCACCACCGCCCACGCGATGGGCGCCGCCCCGCGGTACTTTGGCAGGATGGACGCGTGGACGTTGACGCACCCGAGGCGCGGCGCGTCCAGCACGTCCTGGGGCAGGATGCGGCCGTAGGCGACGACGAGCGCCACGTCGGCGTTCTGCTCGCGCAGCCACGCGGCGAACTCCCCGGTGCGCAGCTTGGTGGGCTGCACCACGGGGATGCCCAGCGCCTGCGCGCGCCGCTTCACGGGCGGCTCCTGCATCGCGAGGCCGCGGCCGACGGGCTTGTCCGGCCGGCACACCGCGGCGACGACCGTCGCCACCTCCGCCAGCGCCTCGAGGCACGGCACCGAGAACTCGGGCGTGCCGAAGAAGACCGCGCGGAAGCCCCCGCGAGGAGCGGTGGGAGAGGTCACTGAACGACGATCTCGACCTTCGGCGCGCTCACCTCGTGGTTCTCGCCCTCGAAGATCCCCTCCATCGGCGTGACGACGCGCAGCTCGTAGCGGCCCTTGGGGAGCTTGCCCGCCGGCTCGCGCGGGTAGCCCTCCTCCGGCGGCGTGCCGCGGAGCTTCTTCGGCGCCCACTTGGTGCGCACCGCGTCCCAGCCGACCTTCGCCTTGGCGGTGCCGTTGGGGACGATGGTGATGCGGGCGGTGTTGTGGATGGTGGCCACGCGCTCCGGGACGCCGGGCGGCAGCTTGGGCGGGTTGCCGTGCGGCATGTCGACGCGCTTGCCCTTCGGCGTGTAGGCCTCCACGACGAAGCGGGGGGTGGGGTCGAGGGAGAAGTCCAGGGAGATGGGGGCCTTCGACTTGTTGGTCATGACCACGGTCAGGTCGACGTGGCCGCCGGGCGCGACGGCGCCGCTGGAGGGGATGACCTTGACGTCCAGCTTGCCCTGCACGTCGAGTGGCTTGGCGTCCGGCTTGGGGTTGGGGGCCTCGCACGCGTCCTCCATGAGCGCGGTCGCCAGGTCCATGTCGAAGCCGGTGCAGGGGTCGGGCTTGGCGGCGTCGGCGTTGTCGGCCGTGGCGCCGCCGTCGCCCTCGTCGGCCGTGGCGCCGCCGTTGTCCGACGAGGTGTCGTCGCCCTGCGCGTTGTCGGCGGTCTTGGTCTCTTCCTGGCCGCCGCCGCACGCGAGCGGCAGCAGGGCGAGTACGGCGAGGAGGGGGAGCATGCCCCCGCGGCGAGCTGTGACGTCGAGGCTCATTTCATGCACTTTCGCCAGGCGGACGAGCTGTGGGCCCGCGCCGCGCAGTGGTACTGCTTCTTGGTGGTCTCGTCGCCGCACTGGACCACCATCTGTCCGTAGATGG
The DNA here is from genome assembly GCA_963782055.1 of uncultured delta proteobacterium. Classification (GTDB taxonomy): domain Bacteria; phylum Myxococcota_A; class Polyangia; order Polyangiales; family Polyangiaceae; genus DASXHD01. The sequence goes on along the minus strand of CAWAIF010000003.1, from coordinate 4,670,687 downwards.
GGTGCTGCGCGAGGTCCTTCTCCCTGGGGGCCTTCTTCTTCGTCTCCTTGGCGGTGAGCTTGGCCAGGTGCATCACCATGTCGGTGCACTGCTTGAGGGTCAGCCCGCCCGCGTGATGCTTGAACGTCGTGGCGGTCTCCCCGGCGTCGGGGGTCTCGTCGGCGCCGGCGTCCTTGTCGTGGTGCGCCGTGGTGTCCACCGTGTGGTCCCCGGTGCCGCCGTGGTCGTCGGTCGTGCCCCCGCCGGAGGAGTCGTCATCCATCCCGGACACCGAGGGGTCCTGGTTGATGGGCACCTCCTCGATGGGCGGCGGCGGGTGCGACCCCGCGCACGCGACGCTGCCGCAAAGGAGGAGGCCGATGAGCCCCGACGTCGTGGTTCGCATCGGCGGTAGAGTACCGACCCCCACCCGGCTAGGGGGCGAAAAATGGGCTACTCGATGCAGGCTTCCCACTCGTTGGGGGTGGGGGCCTTCATGGCGCAGTCGTACTCGTCGCGGCCGACCTCCCGGAGACACTGGGCCTCCCGCCGCCGGTACTCGGGCTGCTCGCGCTTGTCGGCCAGGGCCGCCGCGCTGGCCTCCGCCCGCTGCTCCGGGGGCACCTTGGCGAGGGCGGGGTCGTCGCCGAGGGTCATGTCGACGTAGCGGTCGAGCATGGCGTCGCACTCTGCCCGGGTGACGCGGCGGTGACACCCCGGGGCCAGGAGGAGCAGCCCCACGGCGAGGGCGGACGGTGGCAAGGACCTCACGGCGAGAGGCCTTCTACGCCCTTGCGCCCCCGGGGCAAAGCCCATCATGCTTGGCAGCCCATGACCCGTGCGATCAACTTCAACGCAGGCCCCGCCACCCTTCCGCTGCCCGCGCTCGAGCGCGCCCAGGCGGAGCTGACCGACTTCGCCGGCACCGGGATGTCGGTGATGGAGCACAGCCACCGCGGCAAGGACTACGAGGCCGTCCACGACGAGGCGATCGCGCTGCTGCGCGAGCTCGCCGGCATCGGGGACGACAGCGACGTGCTCTTGCTGCAGGGCGGCGCCTCGCAGCAGTTCGCGGTGATGCCGATGAACTTCCTCGCCCAGGGCAAGAGCGCCGACTACGTCGTCAACGGCACCTGGGGTGAGAAGGCAGTGAGCGAGGCGAAGGTGGTGGCCAAGCTCTACGGCGCCAGCGTGCGCGTCGCGGCGACTTCGGTGACGGGCGAGGGCAAGGACAAGACCTACGTGCGGGCGCCCAAGACCGCCGACGCGCAGCTCGACGCCGGCGCCGCGTACGTCCACACCACCACCAACGAGACCATCCACGGCGTGGAGCGCCACGAGCCCTTCGAGACCGGCGCGGTGCCGCACGTCTGCGACATGTCGAGCGACTTCCTCTGGCGCCCGACGGACCTCTCCCGCTACGCGATGGTCTACGCGGGCGCGCAGAAGAACATCGGGCCGAGCGGCATCGTGGTGGTGGTGATGAAGAAGAGCTTCGTCGCGCAGGGGCGCGCCGACATCCCCAAGATCTTCCAGTACCGCACGCACGCCGAGGCGAAGTCGCTCTACAACACGCCTCCCACCTTCTCCATCTACCTGATCCGCAACGTCCTCGACTGGGTGAAGGGCGAGGGCGGCCTGCCCGCGATGGAGAAGCGCAACCGCGAGAAGGCGGGGCTCGTCTACGGCGCGGTGGACGGGAGCGGCGGCTTCTACCGCGCGCCGGTGGCGAAGGAGGACCGCAGCGTGATGAACGTGGTCTTCCGCCTGCCGAGCGAGGAGCTGGAGGCGAAGTTCGTGAGCGAGGCGAAGAAGGAGCGGATGGTGGGCCTGAAGGGCCACCGCTCGGTGGGCGGGATCCGCGTCTCGCTCTACAACGCGGTGCCGGTGGAGTGGGCGCGCCTGCTGGCCGACTTCATGAAGGACTTCGCGAAGAAGAACGGGTGAGGGGAGGGGGCTGCCGCCTCCGCGCGGTTCGGCTCAGCGCTTGGATGGTTTCGGGTCGGCCGTGTGCACCACCATCTTGCCCATCGTGACGTGCTGCGGGGGTACGTGTCCGATGCCGCCCATCTCCACGTGGCGGCGAGGGGGCTGGCCGCGCTCGAAGGTCGGGCTGGTCGTCTCGTGGGTGCCCGTCTTGCCCACGGCGGCCATGTCCCCCATCGTGTGGGGGTTGGCGCCGGTGTCAGTCATGGCGAGCCCCGCGCCCATGGCGCCGGAGGCGAGGAGGCCCGCGCCGACCAGGCCGGCGGCGACGCGGCGGCGGCGCTTGCGGGCTACGCCCTCCGGACAGTCGGCGGTCAGGATGGTGCCATCGGCCCGGCGGTAGAAGCGGACGCAGAGCTTGCCCTCCTTCGCGAGGATGAGGGCGTCGGCCTGCTCGCGGGTCATCGAGGAGAGGTCGTAGACGTTCTTCTCGCACTTGAGGCAGTAGCGCGACGCCTGGTCGCCGACCATGTCCTCCCACTTCTCGTGGCACGGGCTTGCGACGCGGACGTCGTCGAGCATGGGGAGGGTGCGACGGCCCTCCAGCTCGCGCAGCTTGCCGCGCAGCTCGTCGCGCCGGCGGCGTAGGTCGGGCTCGTCGCGGCGGAGGTCGTCCAGCTCCCGGGAGCGGGTGTCGATGTGGGAGAGGCTCCGCTCCAGCTCCTCCAGTCGGGCGCGCAGGGCTTCCTTCTCGTCGCGGTAGGGCATGGGGGGTTGGACGATCGAGCGGGGCCGAAGTTTTGTCGCACGCGCCGGTTCCTCGCCCCAGGCGCGCGGCCTCTCGACGCGACGCCCAACACGCCGGAGCGTCCGCTTGTGTGGGCGTCCCGCTGGATGGACGTCCCCCGCAAAAGCCCCCGCCCGTCCCCCTGTCCCCCCTGTCCCCCTTTCCGTCCCCGGACACCAACCGTCGGAGTGCAAGGGTCCTTGCACTCCGACGTTTCCGCGGGAATCCGTGGGGAGGGGGGGGTGGCATGGGGGGTGCTTGGGGGGCGGGGATGGATCCGGTGTTCTTCACGATCAAGCGGGCGTATTACGCGACGCTGCGGCTGACGCGGCGGGCGCTCCGGGCGATGGGGCTGACGGCAGCGCGGTTCGACGTGCTCGATGCGCTCTACCGGCTCGGGACGGGGTGCGCGCACTTCCAGAGCGACCTGCGGCGCGGGCTCGGCGTGGCGCGGGCCACCATCAGCGAGATGATGCGGTCACTCGAGAAGATCGGGCTCGTCACCCGGCGGCGTGACGGGCGCGAGGTCGTCGTCGCGCTCACGCCCGAGGGGCGTCGGCGGATCCGGCGGGCGTACTACGGGCTCGTGCTCGTGGGGCACGTGGGGCACGCGCTGGACGGCGCGCTTGCGCCGGGCGAGCGGCGCTGGCCCGACCCGCGGCGGTGCGCCAGCGCGCGCAGACACCTCGAGGCGCTCTGCATGCGCATCCGGCTCGGATTCGGCGACGAGGCGACGCTCGACCGGCGTGCCGAGTACGGGTTCTGGGTTTCACGGGACGACGACCGTGCCCGCCGGGCGCAGGCCCGTCGCGCGGAGGGCCTGCGCGAGCTTGATCGCGCCTACGCGCTCGTTGCGCCGCAAACATGACGGGGGCCCGCGCAACGCCGCCACGCCGCACGCAAGACGAGCCGTGGGCGCCCGCGGATTGTCGAATCAGGCCATCGCGGGAAACTTCCTCGCGTCTGGGCCGTCCTAAAGAGCATGCCCTACCGCGACGAGAAGGAAGCCCTGCGCGCCCGGCTGGAGGAGCTGGAGCGGACGATCTCCCACATCGACGCACGCGCGCGCGAGATGGAGGACCTGCGGCGAGAGGAGCCGGAGATCCGGCGCCAGCGGGATGACCTGCGCGGCAAGCTGCGCGAGCTGGAGGGCCGTCGCACCCTCCCCATGCTCGACGACGTGCGGGTGGCGAGCCCCTGCGGCGAGAAGTGGGACGAGATGGTGGGGGACCAGACCTCGCGCTACTGCCTCAAGTGCGAGAAGAACGTCTACGACCTCTCCTCGATGACGCGCGAGCAGGCTGACGCCCTCATCCTCGCGAAGGAGGGCAAGCTCTGCGTCCGCTTCTACCGCCGCGCCGACGGCACCATCCTGACCGCAGATTGTCCTGAGGGCGTGGCGCGCAAGCGCCGGCGTCGCGTGGCGGCCGGCGTGGTCGGCGCGGGCCTCCTCGCCTCCGGCGCGATGGGCGCGGGGATGCTCTTCGGCACGCAAGGCGAGGTCCGCCACGACGCGGGGCGCAAGACGTCGACGCGCGAGGTCAGCGGTCAGGTCTTCGAGCACGCCCAGGAGGACAGGGCCGACCGGAGGTCGACGATGGGGCAGATGGTGGCGCCTCCCCCCAAGCCTGTGATGGGCCACGTCTCGCGGCACCCGACGCCTGTCGCCACCGACATTGACACCGACCCGCTACCCTTCGCGCCGCCCGCGAAGCCCTGAGGCTCCGCGCGCGACTACTTCTTCTTCAGCGAGCCGAGCGCGCTCTGCAGCGCCTCGCCGACGCCCTTGGGCACGCCATCGGCCCGGGCCCACTGGTCGGCCTTGACGAGCGTCGTGTTCGCGGCGCGCGCGAGCTTGGAGCGGCGGCCGCGGGAGAGGGAGGCGAAGCGAGCCTGCGCCTCGGTGGGGGTGACGCGCTTGGCGGGCTGAAGGAATCCTCGCATGGCCCGGGGTGTAGCACAGCCCTCACGGCGAGGGCAGATACGTCAGCGCGCAGTCCCCCTTCGTCCGGAACTGCACCGTCGCCTTCGGCAGCGCCCGCGTGTCGAAGGCGATCGTCGCCTCGAGCTGCACCGAGCCCTGGACCACCTTGTCCATGCCCAGCATGTGGGCCAGCGCGTTGACGCCCTTGCCCACGTCGCCGCCCAGGTTCTGGACGGTCGCCGCCTTCGCCGCGTCGGAGCACGACATGAGACCCGAGGTGTAATGCAGGTCGGCGACCATGCCGAGAGGACCGGGCACGCCGCCGATGCCGGGCAGCGCGACGCTCCCCTTGAGCGCGCCGGTGAAGGGGCCGGCGCGCAGGCTGCCCGTCTGCAGGACCAGCTTCGCCGGCGCGCCCTGGTAGGTGGCGTCGAGCTGCAGGGAGGTCGGGGCGGGGGAGTGACCCAGGTAGACGCGGTCGGCCGCGATCGCGATGGCGCCCTGCCCGGCGGCGCCCTTCTGCGTGTGATGGAGCTCGAGCGCGAACGTGGAGGACTCGTCGCCCACCATGCCCAGCACGGCGGCGGGGATGCCCACGTCGGCGGAGGTGCCCTTCGGCACGTTGACGTCCAGCGTCGAGCCCTGCGCCGCGGCCCACGCCAGCGCCACGCCCGCCGGGCTCTTGCCGGGGGCGAGGGCGAGGTGGACGTCCGCCTTCGTCGCGCTGGCGGTCGCGTCCAGCGACCACGGACCGAGCTTCTGCGAGCCGATGGTGACGCCCAGGCTCTCCGTCGTCAGCTTCACGCCCCACCCGCCGGCGGCCTGCTTCGCCTCGCACGAGACGCCGGTCGCGTCGAGCACCGGGCGCTCGCCGGCCAGGTGCTTCCACTGGATGCGCGCCCCGGCCAGCGTGATGCGCTGGATCGGGCTGGGCGACGCCGCGAGCGAGGGGCTCCAGCGGTCGAAGGAGGTGATCACCTCGGCGGCGGAGCCGTCCAGGTCGATCGAGGCGTCCTTCGCGTCGATGGTGCTCGGCGTGAGCCAGTCCAGCCCGATCTCCACCTGCGAGGCGTGGCCGGTGATCTGCGGCACCGCCGCCAGCTTCGCCGTCACGCCGAAGAAGCGCGCGCGGCCGATGCCGATCGCCGCGTTGTCGATGGTGAGGACCACGCCGTGCGCCGCGGCCTCGGCGATCACGCGCCGCTTCACGAAGCCGGGAAGCCAGAGGACCAGGCCGATGGCGACGAGGATGAGCACCGCGCCCACGGCGAGCACGACCCGCGGCCACCGCCTGTGCGGCTTCGTCTCGGGGCCGGGCGCCATCATCCGGCTCGTCGTATCACACTGCCGGGCCGGTCCCGCGCGCGAGTGGAGTCGGGGGGACGAACGCGGCCGCGCGCAGTAGACTCGGTGCCTCGATGAGCGCGATCAAGGTCTCCCACTCGGTCCAGCTCGCCTCCGCCCCGAAGGACGTCTGGCCGCTCATCGTCGACACCGATCGCATGAACCGGCTCATCGGCATGGAGCCGGTGAGCTACCGGCCGCTGGAGGGATTGGAGGGCGCCGCGCGCTTCCTCGGGGAGACCCGCCTCGGCGGCTTCCACGTCGTCTACGAGGAGTACCCCTACGAGTGGTCCTTCGAGCGCGAGTTCGGCGTCTACCGACGCTTCTTGCAGGGGCCCCTGGCGTACCTGCGCATGCGCTGGCGGCTCGATCCCATGAGCGCGGAGCGGGGGGGCCACGAGGGCGGCACCGAGCTCACGGTGACCTTCGAGGCAGAGGCCAGGAGCGTGCTGCTCCGGCCCTTCGCGTGGATGGGCGGGCGCAAGGCGGTGCGCGACATGCTGGGCCTCGGCGAGCGCATCGACGCGCACATCCGCGACCACACCGAGGACCCCTTCGCGAAGCCCGTGGCCCCGAGCGATCCCGACGCGCTCGCGCGCGCCCGCGCCCGCGTCGTCGAGCGCGGCGTCCGCCAGGAGCTGGCCGAGCGGCTCGCCGCCCACGTGCGCGACTGCGCCGACGCCGACGCCATCCGCATCCGCCCCTTCGAGATCGCCGACGAGTGGGGGCTGCCCCGGCGGGAGGTGCTCGCCGCCTTCCTCCACGCGGTGGCGTCCGGTCTGGTGGAGCTGCGCTGGGCGATCGTCTGCCCGAGCTGCCGCACCGCCAGCCAGGAGGTGGCGAGCCTCTCCGAGATCTCCCTGAGCGGCCACTGCCAGATGTGCGACATCGCCTTCGAGCTGGACCTGGACCGCGCCGTGGAGGCCACCTTCCACCCCCACCCCGCGGTGCGCCGCGTGCCCGACATGATGTTCTGCGCGGGCGGTCCGGCCCGCACGCCGCACGTCCTCAGCCAGCTCAACCTGGAGCACGGGCAGGAGCGCACGCTCGCGGCGCCCGGCGAGGCGGGGCGCTACCGCATCTTCTCCCGCGGCGGGGCCCGCGCCTCGCTGGAGGTGGACCCGGAGGCGCCGGCGGAGGCGCGCGTGCACCTCTCCGACGACAAGGTGGAGCCCGCCGACCTGCGCGTGCGTCCCGGCGGGGACGTGCGCGTCGAGAACGCGGCGTCCGGGGCGCGCCACGTCAAGCTGGAGCGCCTCGGCTACGCGAGCGCGGCGGCGACGGCGCACGAGGTCTCCACCCTGCCCGAGTTCCGCTCGGTCTTCTCCGGCGACCTGCTCAAGCGCGAGACGCCGCTCAAGGTGGCGCGCGTGGCCATCTTCTTCTCCGACCTCACCGGCTCCACCGCCCTCTACAGCGCGGTGGGCGACGCGGCGGCGTTCCGGCTCGTCGACGACCACTTCGACGTGATGCGCGCGGCCATCGCCGCGCACGAGGGGGTCGTGGTCAAGACGATGGGCGACGCGGTCATGGCGTCCTTCGTCGACGAGAAGGCGTGCATCCTGGCCGCGCTGGAGTGCCTGGAGCGCTTCGAGACGTTCCGCGCGGAGAAGGAGCACGGCGCGCGCACCCACATCAAGCTGGGGGTCTTCGCGGGGGCCTGCTACGTCGTCACCGCCAACGCCGCGCTCGACTACTTCGGCCAGACGGTGAACGTGGCCTCGCGTCTGCAGCACCTCGCCGAGAGCGGGGAGCTGATCATCCAGAAGCGGGCGGCCGCGCTCCTGGGGGACGACCCGCGCGTCGTGGTCGGCGAGCCCTTCTCCGCCAGCGTCAAGGGGGTAGCCGAGCCGCTGGAGCTGGTGCGCGTCAAGCTCGCAAAGGCCGCGTCGGGGTCCCCCGGCGGGTGATAGGACTACGACCCATGGCTCGTACCGTGATGGAGACCCTGGACGCGACCACGCGCCGCTACGCCGCCCTGCCGGCGCTGCGCGAGCGGCGCGGAGGCTCGTGGGAAGAGACGACGTGGGCGGAGTATCGCGCGCGGGTGATGGACGTGGCCCGGTCGCTCGTCGCGCTCGGCGTGCAGCCGGGCGAGGGCGTCGCCATCATCGGCTACAACTCACCGGAGTGGGTCTTCGCCGACGTGGGCGCCATCCACGCCGGCGCGATCCCGGCGGGCATCTACACCACGAGCAGCCCCGAGCAGGTCGCCTACGTGACCGCCCACTGCGACGCGCGCGTGGCCTTCGCCGAGGACGCGCGCCACGCCCAGAAGTTCCTGGAGGCCCGCGGCCTCATGCCCAACCTGCAGCGGGTGGTGCAGTGGAGCGGCGAGACGGTCGCCGACTCCTTCGTCATGAGCTGGCGCGACTTCCTCGCGGCGGGCAAGCACGTGCGCGAGGCGGTGATCGAGGAGCGCGTGCGCGCCCAGCGTCCCTCCGACCCGTGCACCCTCATCTACACCTCCGGGACGACCGGCAACCCGAAGGGCGTGCTGCTCACCCACCACAACCTGACCTGGACCGCCGAGACGGTGATCGACCACCTGGACCTCGGCATCGGCGAGGCGGGCGTCAGCTACCTGCCGCTCTCGCACATCGCCGAGCAGATGCTCACCATCCACGCGCCGATGTACGTGGGCTACCCGGTCTCCTTCGCCGAGAGCATGGACAAGCTGCTCGACGCGCTCGTCGCCGTGCGCCCGACGTACTTCCTCGGGGTGCCGCGCGTCTGGGAGAAGATCCAGGCGAAGCTGCAGGCGGGGCTCGCCGCCGCCCCTCCGCTGCGCCGCAAGGTCGCGGCCTGGGCGCGCGACGTCGGCCTGCGCGGGGGCTACGCCGAGCAGCAGGGCCGCCCGCGGCCGCTGCTGTATCCGCTGGCCGAGCGCGTGGTCTTCTCCAAGCTGCGCGAGCGCCTCGGGCTGGACCGGTGCCGCTTCGCGCTCACCGGGGCGGCGCCCATCTCGAAGGACACGCTGGACTTCTTCTTGAGCCTGGGCATCTCCATCTACGAGCTCTACGGCATGAGCGAGTGCACAGGGCCGGCGACCTTCTCCACGCCCACGCACTACAAGACCGGCGCCGTCGGCCTCCCGGTGCCCGGCACGAAGGTGAAGATCGCCGAGGACGGGGAGATCCTGCTCCAGGGTGACCACGTCTTCGCCGGCTACCTGAAGGAGGAGGAGGCCACCCGCGCGACGGTCGACCCGGATGGCTGGCTCCACACCGGCGACATCGGGGAGATCGACGGCGACGGCTACCTCCACATCACCGACCGCAAGAAGGAGCTCATCATCACGGCGGGCGGCGAGAACGTCGCGCCGCAGCTCGTGGAGGGCCACCTCAAGGCGATCCCGGTGGTGGGGCAGGCCGTGGTGATCGGTGACAGGCGCAAGTACCTCAGCGCGCTGCTCTCCCTCGACCCCGAGCGCGTCGAGGAGGAGGCGCGGCTCGCCGGCAGCCCCGCGCGGACCGTGGCCGAGGCGGCGACCTGCGCCACGTTCAAGGCTCACCTGGACAGGCAGGTGGAGGAGATCAACGGACGGCTCGCGCGCGTGCAGACGATCAAGCGCTACACCATCCTCCCCGCGGAGATGACGGTGGACGGCGGCGAGCTCACGCCCACGCTCAAGCTGCGTCGCAAGGTGATCGGCGAGAAGTACCACGCCGAGATCGAGGCGATGTACGAGTGACCGCGGACCGCGCCGCGCCCCGTCACTTCAGCGGGTCGGCGCAGCAGCGGGCGCCCGTCTCGGTGCCCGCGTAGAGCGGCCCGTGCCCCGCCTGGAAGGAGCGGCAGGCGTTGCGCCCGGGCATCCACCACGACCCGTGCATGATCTCCCGCTTGCCGCGGGGCATGCCGGCGATGGTGGTCCACTCGTCGACGTTGCCCGCCATGTCGTGGATGCCGAAGGCGCTCTTGCACTGCGGGTGCGCGCTCGCCGGCGCACGGTGATCCACCAGCCGACCGATGTGCCCCAGGCCGTGATCGATGTCGGCGTTGCAGATGCTGGAGTCGCGCTGCCAGCCGTACGGGTACGGGCGCATCTCCTCGCCCTCGCACGCGAACACCCACTCGTGCGCCATGCACAGGCGCGCGCCGGAGGCCTTGCAGAGCTTCGTCGCGGTGGTCCACGACATGTGGTTGCGCGGGAGGTCGCCGCCCGGGACGGTGCGCTCCTTCTCGTCGATGCAGAAGCGCAGGTGCTTGCGCTTCTTCGACGCGCAGACCGCCGGCTTCGCGTAGCGCTTGCAGCGGAAGTGGTGGTAGCGGCCGGGCGGGTCCATCCACTCCAGGCACCGCTGCCGCACGTCGGGGCAGAAGTCGCCCTCGACGAGCACCATCCCCGCGGGGCACGCGCCATCGTCGACGGCGTCCGCCTCCACGGTGGCGGTGGACGCCGGGGGAGAGGTCATCGCCGCGACGGAGGCCGTGATGCCCGCGCTCGGCTGCAGCGACGCGGCGGCCCGCGCGGCCCCTGCGTCGGTCATCGCCGCGTTCAGCGTCAGCGGCGGCGCCAGGTCGCCGTCGGCGGCGGACGCCATGTGGCACGACGCGGCGAGGAACAACACCCCCAGAAAGAACAGCATACTGCGCACTGCGGTACTCCGAGTCAGAGACGCCCCCGCATCTCGAGGGCCGGGGTCTACTCGAAGCGGCGCCGGATGAGAAGGGTCAAACGGCCCAGGCGGTCCCGAGGCGCCGCTTGAGCGCGGCGGCCTCCGGCGTCACGGCGAAGCGGGCGACGTCGCCGGCGTACGGGTGCTGCAGCACCGCGGCGAGGGCGCCGCGCCCCGGCTGCTCGGTGGCGCGCAGGAGCACCGGATCGGCACCGCGCACGTCGTCGACGGTGGAGAGCAGGTCCCCGGTGAGCAGGAAGGCGGCGCGCAGCTCCGCGCGGGCAAGCGCCCCGACGAAGATCTCGATGGGCATCGGCCGGCCGATGGGCGCGGCGATGTGCGGCGCCAGCTCCTCCAGGAGCTTCTTGTGGCGGCGCGCCAGCGCCTTCGCCACGGTGGTCTCGTACTGCGAGACCAGCTTCTCGCTCAGCACGTCCAGGGTGTCGGTGCCGTAGCCGGGCACGACCTGCCGGGCCGCCGCGATGAGCAGCGCCTCGATGTGCGGCGGCGGCAGCTCCTCCAGCCAGGGCACGCCGTAGGCGATGCGCGACATGGCGCGCCCCATCGCGGCGAGCTGAGCCATCTCCGGCAGCTCGGTCAGCGCCTGCGGCACGACGATCCACGGGTCGTCCTGGGTGATCACGCGCGTGCGCGTCACCGCCGGGGTGATGACCAGCTCGATCTCGCTGACGCCCAGCATCCGGGCGAGGCGGTCGCAGAGCAGGCGGGTGGGGTGACCGCTGCGCGAGCTCACCCGGTCGCGCGAGGAGATGCCGATCTCCGAGATGTCGGAGCGCAGCATCTTGGCCTCGACGCCGCTGACGGCGGCGGCGACCTCCAGCAGCACGTGCCGCCCCTCCGGCGGGAGCACGTGCGTCACCAGGGTGGGGCGGTCGAGCGTGGGCATCGCCGCGTCGAGCGGCTTGGGGCGGCGCGAGCGCAGCCACGCGTAGCGGCCATCGTCCAGATCGCCGGCGACGGCGCGCAGCTCGCTCACCGCGAGCGCCTCCTCGGTGCGCCGCTCGGTGGTGAGCGAGCGCTCCAGCAGGGCGAGCGCCGCCGCCGGGTCGGCCACGCCGAGCATCGGGCGCGGGTCGGGCGACATCATCCCGAGCAGGGTGCGGGCGGCCTCCTCGTTGGCGCCGGCCTTGGCCAGGGCGTGAGCGAGCTCGAAGCGCGTCTCGTGCAGCTCGGGGTCGATCTCGATCGCCTGGCCGAGGTGGCCGACGGCGTCGCGCTCGCGCCCGAGGTGCTCGCTCTCGATCTGCCCGAGCGTGGCGAACCAGGAGGCGTCGACGCGCCCCAGCCTCTGGCCGAGGGCGATCACCTGCCCGAGCGCGCGGGCGTAGGCGGTCTGGTCGGTGGCGCCGTCCTTCGTCTTGAAGCACTGCGCGAGGCGGGAGAAGACCTTGGCGTTGCCCGGCGAGTGCGCCACCGCCGCGATGAGGGCGCGCTCGGCCGCGGTGGTCTCGCCCATCTTGGTGCGCAGCGAGGCGAGCTCGACGAGCAGCTCGCACTTCTGCTCCGGCTCCTTCTCCACCTCCGCCAGGCGCTCGAGCAGCTCCGCCTGCTCGCCGCGCGTCTCGACGGCGCGCTGGGCGGTGATGTGCCGCAGCAGCGCGCGCAGCGCCCGCGCGTTGTGCGGGTCGATCGACAGCGCGGTGCGCAGGGCGCGCTCCGCCTCGTCCTTGCGATCGAGCACGCGCTCGTAGACGCTGGCCAGGGCGAAGAGAGCGGTGAGCCGCGGGCCGGGCTCGCGGCTGGTGGTGACGACGGCCTCCAGCGCGTCCACCGCCTCCGGCCACGCGCGCTGCGCGATGCACAGCTCGGAGAGGGTGAGCAGGGAGGGGATGTGCTGCGGCGCTGCCTCCCGCACGCGGCGCATGGCCTCGATGGCGGTGGGCAGGTCCTTGAGCTCGTCGCGGGCGACGCGAGCGATCTCCGAGCCGAGCATGACGACGGCGTCGGCCGAGGTGGCGCGCTGGATGGCGGTGCGGAAGGTGTCCACGAGGCGCTCGGCGTGGCCGTCCTCGCTCCACACCGTCGAGAGGCGCCCGGCCGCGGCGATGGAGTCCGGGTCCGCCTCCAGCGCCTTCTCCAGGAGGTGTCCGGCGCGCTCGCGACGATCTGTGGGGGTGCCGAGGCGATCGTCGTTGGCGACGAGCAAGAGCTCCCCCGCCTCCAGCAGGTAGCGGCTGCGAGACACCGGTTGCCCGGCGATGTCCGCCAGCGAGAGCGCCGCGGCGAAGGCACCCTCGGCGTCGCGCAGCCGGGTGGCGAGGCGCGCCAGCCCGGTGGCGGCGGTCACCGAGAGCGGGTCGATGTGAAGCGCCGCGCGGTAGCGCTCGAGCGCCTCGCGCAGCAGCGCAGGCGCGCCGGCGTCGTTGGCCACGTCGCTCGCCGACTCGAGCACCAGGGCGAGGCGCAGCTGCAGCGAGAGGCGCGTGCCGTCGTCGGAGGAGAGCGCGAAGAGCGACCGCAGCGCGCCGATGACGTGCTTGCGCGCCCGCGCGTCGCCCTTGCGTGCCATGGGCAGCTCGCGCCGCAGCGTGGCCTCCAGGGCGCCGGGGTCCGTCGCGTCCAGCTCCAGGATGCGGGTGTAGGTGGGGGTGGCGTCCGTCGCGGGGAGGCGCCACTCCTCCAGCCCCGCCAGGCCCCAGAGCGCGCCGAGCCGCGCGCGCACGTCGTGCAGGGCGTCCCCCTGACGGGAGAGGGCGCGCGCCAGCGACGCGAGCTCCCCGGTGCGGCGGGCGGCGTTCTCCAGCAGTCGCAGCGCCGGCACGTGCGTCGCGTCTTCCGTCAGCACCGACTCGAGCAAGGAGATGGCGCGCGGGAGGTCCTGACCCATCTCCAGCAGGAGGGCGGCCGCGTCGAAGGAGAGGGCGCGCGCGCCCTCGGTCGTGGGGGCGTGCTCCAGCGCGCGCAGCCGCGCCGCGCACAGCTCGCCGAAGGGTGTCGTCTTGCCGGCGTTCTCCGAGGTGGCGGCGCGCCGCGCGAGCACGCGGGCGAGCCTGTCGCCGATGAGAATCGTCCTCGGGGGTCTCGGCGAGCGCGCGGGTATAGGTGCTCGCGGCGCTGTCGTCGTCGTGCAGTCGCAGCTCGTCGACCTCGCCCGCGCGCAGCAGCCAGCGCGCGCGATCGTCGGGCGTCGTGGCGGACTCGGCGAGGGAGGCGAGGGCGCCGCGGTAGGTGCGCGCGTCCGCGTGCGACTCCAGCAGCCGCACGATCTCCTCCGGCGGGACGGGGTGCGAGGGGTCGAGCGCGCGCGCCGCCTGCAGCGAGGCGAGCGCGGCGTCCGTCGCGTGCAGGCGCTCCGACTGGATGGCGGCCAGCGCCAGGTGCAGGCTGACGATGTCGGAGGCGGAAGAGCGCCCCTTCTGCGCGGTGCGGATGCGTGCGCGCAGCGACGCCTCCGCCCGCTCCCACCGGCCGGCGTCCTCGTGCAGACGCGTCTCAAGGGCCCGCGCGGCGGCGTGATCGGCGTCCTGCGCGAGCACGTCCTCGACCAGCGCGAGCGCGCGCGCCGGGTCGGTCTTGGCGATGGTGTTGGCGGCGCGCGTCTTGAGCGAGAGCACGTCGGCGCCGTCGTCGGCCAGCCGCGCCTCGTCCAGCAGGGCGCGCGCCGCGGTCTTGTCGTCGCGGCACCGCGCGGAGGTGCGGTGCAGGCCCAGCACCGCGCTGCGGCGGTCCGGCTCGATGGCGAGGATCTCCTCGTAGACCTTGGCGGCGCGGCGCGGGTCGCCCACCATGTCCTCCCAGAGGAGCGCGGTCTTCTCCAGGTACGCCACCCGGCGCGTGGCGTCGCGCGCGCGCTCGGCCGCCTGCGCGTAGAGCTCGATGAGGGCGCGGGCCTCTCCGTCCACGCGCTCCGAAGGCTGCGGGCAGAGCAGGCGCGAGAGCGCGTCGAGGATCTCGGTGTCGCCCGGGTGCGCGACCCACGCCCCGCGCAGGTGTCGGATGGCGTCGCCGCGCTTGCCGAGGACCTCCTCGGAGATCGTCGCGGCGCGCAGCAGCGCCCGCGCGCGCTTCGGGCCGTCGCTCTGGCGCGCGGCCTCCGTCACCCAGATGCCCACGCGCTGCTCGTGGCGGTCCGACGCGGCGAGGAGGCGGTCCAGCAGCTCGAGCACCGTGGCGTCGCTCTCGCCGGTGGCGAGCGCGCGCTGCACGTCGCCGACGGCCGCGTCCAGGTCGCCCTCCTTCTCCTCCAGCAGGGCGATGACCCGGTACTCGTGCGCCAGGCGCGCGGGCTCGGCGAAGAAGCGCAGTCGCGCGCGGCGCACGCGGATCATGCCGGGGGTGTCCCCCGCGCCCTCGTAGAGGCCGAGCAGCTCGTCGAGGACGCGCCTGTCGGTGCTGGCCGTCGTGGGCGCGCGCGACGCCGCGCGCTCCAGCAGCGAGATGGCGCGCGGCTTGTCGCCGAGGCGCGCGCTCGCGATGCACGCGGCGTCCACCTCCAGCCGGGTGGCGCGCGCGAGGTCCTTCTCCAGCAGGGCCTCTTCCTCCAGCAGGGCGGCGAGGGCGGAGGCGTCGTCGTGGGCCGCGACATGGCGCACGGCGGCGTCGCGCACCGGACCGACGCTCGGGTCGAGCTCCACCGCGCGCTCCAGCGCGGCGCGCGCGGCGTCCAGCCGGTGCAGCCGGTGCTCCAGGATGCCGGCGCGCTCCACGTGGAGCCACGCCGCCAGGCGCGGGTCGGAGCCGTAGGCGTCGGCCATGCGGCCCAGGTGGGCGGCCAGCCGCTCGAGCGCCTCGAGCTGCGCCTCTCCCTTGCCCGTGAGCGTGCGGGTGAAGAGGTCGCCCTCCAGACCCTTGAGCCCCGCGGCGTGGTTGGGCGCGATCGCCAGCGCCTGCTCCCACGCGGCGCGCGCCTTGTCCCCGCGCTCGCCGCTCGCCTCCAGCAGGCGGGCCTTCTCCACGAGCAGCTCGACGCGCGCGGCGTCCTCCGTCGCGGCGGAGAGCTCGCTCTCCAGATGCTCGAGCATGGCGCCGATGGCGTTGCGGCCGTGGCGGCGGCGCCGCAGGACGTTGTGCGCGGCGGCGAGGGAGGGGTCCACCGCCAGGGCGGCCTCCGCGTGGCCGACGGCGCGCCCGTCGTCGCCGAGCACCGTCTCCGACGCGACCGCCAGCTCGATGTGCGCGCGGGCGAGGCCCACCTTGTCGCCAGAGGTCTCCAGCGCGTGCACGCGGGCGAGCAGCAGCTCGACCAGGGACTCCGGGCTGAGTGGGTCGAGCATCGCCCGTTGCCGGCTGGGTCCGGAGGGCTCGACGCGCGGCACCGACCCCGACGACGGCGCGGGCGGCGGCGGCTTGCGCGCGGGCGGCGGCGGCTTGGGCGGCTTGCCCTTCGAGGGGACGGGGGGCGGCGCCTTGCCGCGCTTGTCGGCCTTGGCCTGCGGAGGGAGCGGGGGCGGTATCGACTTGCCCGCCTGCGGCACGGGCGGCGGCTTGGCGGGCGCGAGCTCCTGCGCGCTGGGGAGCACGATGCCCTGGGAGGGCAGCGCCTTCATGGTCTTGGACGGCGGCTCGCCGGAGGCGATCTGCAGCGTGCGCACCTGCTCGTCGATGTCCCAGCCGTCGTCCGTCAGCGCGAGCAGCTTGTCGATGGACGAGCGATCCTCGCCGACAGAGTCCGGCGGCGCCGGGATGCGCGGCGCGGTGGCCTGGTCGGGCGCGGGAGCGGGAGGCTTCTTTGCAGGGTTGTGGGGGTCGGCGCGCCGCTGCGCCATGGGTGCCTCCGGTCAGGTCCGACCTGCGTGCGGGGCTGCACGCGGACGCTCTGCGGTGCACGCGCTCCGGCATGCATCGTCGGGGAAGATGGTCGCACAGGTGCCGCGTTCCGGAAGCGTTTTGTTGCACCGCGTCGCGTCTTCCCGCGCGCCACGGTCGTGGTGCTAACCTTCCCTCGTGCGCAGCGTGTTCCGGGGCTCGAGAGGCTTGCTCGCCGCCGGCGTCCTTTTGATCGCTGCGCCGTCGTGCACGCTGCTCGTCGACTTCGTGGATCAGCCGCTGGTGGACTGCGAGGCGGGCGAGTGCCTCGACGCGGCGCCGGACGTCTCCATCCCCGATGCGAAGGCGGACGCCGGCGACACCCCGGACGTGCTCGACGCCGACACGCCGGACGTGAGCGCGCTCTGCAAGGGCAAGCTCAACGGCTTCTACTGCGGCTACAACGGGCTGAACGGGCTCGCCCCGTCGCCGGACGATCTGGTCCACTGCGTCGACGGCGGCACGTCGCTCGTGCTGTGCGACGCCGGGTGCGTCGGATTCCCCGCGGGCTACCCCGACCGTTGCAGCGAGTGTACCGGCAAGGCGACGGGCTACTACTGCGGCTCCCAGTTCACCGGCTACGGTATCGCCGACAAGGACGTGCTGCTCTACTGCGCGGGCGGCAAGGCGACGGTGCAGATGGTGTGCGCCAACGGGTGCGCCCCCGGCGCCGCCACCGCGTCGTGCAAGTGAGGGAGGTGAACGAAGGCGACGTCGTCCCGGGACGCTCGCGTCTCAAGGAGGGTTGCGCTTTGGGGACGGCGCCTTCGCCTTGGCGCTCGCGTAGACCTTCGCGTCGAGCGTGGCGCTCATCTCCTGCTCCAGCCAGGTGCGCACCATGAAGCCGGCGGTCCTGGAGCCGGCGTTCGCCCCGCGCGGCAGCGGCATCACGCGGAGCTCGGCGAGCAGGGCCCTCGCCGAGGCGGCGTCCCCGTGGGCCTCGCACGAGGCGACGACCAGTCCCTGCAGCACCAGGAAGCCGGCCTGCGCGATCGCCTGGTAGGCGGGCGGCTTGCCCGCGCCGGAGTAGCCCGCGGCCGCCGCCTGGTCCTGCGCGTCCCGCGCCAGCTGCGCGGCGTCCCGGATGCCGTCCGCGGTCGGTGGCTCCTTCGCCATGTGGTTGAGCGTGGCGTCGACCGACGCCTGCTGCTCGGGCGGGAGCATGCGGACGGCGTTCTGCGCCTGTGTGCGCGTCGCCGCCGCGGCCACCTTGCTCTTGGAGGCGATGGTGAGCCAGCTCTCGTCGTACGCCGGCGGCGCGGTCGTGGCGGGCGCGCTGGCGCTCGCCGGCGGCGCGGACGGCGAGGCGTCGGAGGACGAGCTCGCCGGCGAGTGACAGGCAACGAGCGCGAGAGCGACGAGGAGGGCGGGCGCGCGCATGCGGCGAGCATCGCACACGTCGGCCGCGGATGTCCGGCCTCACACCGCCCGCGCTTCGGCGATCAGAAGGGGCGGCCGCGACGCTGCGCGAGCGGCAGCAGGTCCGCGCACGCTCCGACCCCCAGGTCCTGCCGCTCCTGGGGATCGCTCGCGACGTCGTAGCAGCCCCACGCGCTGTCGCCCTGGTGGGCGAGGAGCTTGCGGGTGCCTCGCATCGCGCCCCAGTTGCGGAAGGCGCACGCCCAGAGCTCGGTGCAGTTGGTGAGCGGCACCTCGGTCTCCACGGGCGAGCCGCCGCGCAACAGGCTGTGGCCGGGCATCGGCTTCTTCAGCGCGGCGAGCGCGGGATCGTCGTAGACGCCCATCAGGTCGAGCAGGGTGGGGAGCACGTCCAGGCTGGTGAGGGGGGTGTCGCGCAGGGCCTCGAGGTGGGCGCGCTCGGCGTCGGTGAGCGTGCCCGGCGGCGCGTCGATCCACGCCGGGATGCGGATCTCCTGGTCCCACACCGTGCCGGTGTGGCCGTAGCCGCCCTTCTCGCCCAGCTGCTCGCCGTGATCGGAGACGAAGAAGATGACCGTGTGGGCGCCCTCCGGCCTGGAGCGAATGCCGCGGATGAGCCGGCCGACGGCGATGTCCTGCAAGTAGATGGCGTCCTGGTAGCGGTTGTGGAGCTGCTGCCCGTGGTCCGGCCCGCCGCTCATGCTCTGGGGCATGAAGGGCGCGTGCGCCTCGTCGATCTTGTAGGGGAAGTGCGTGTTGGACAGGTGCACCACCGCGGTGAAGGGCTCCGGCAGGTTGCCGATGTCGCCCAGCACGTAGTCCACCAGCTTGCCGTCGTCGGCGCCGATCTCCATCGTCGCGCCGGGCTCCAGCTCCGTCGCGTTGATGGTGCGGTCCAGCGGCACGCTGGCGATCCACGTGCCGGAGTTGCCGAAGAGCAGGTTCTGCGAGGTCCAGTACGCGGTGTGCAGCCCCGCCGCCTTCGCGTACTCCCAGAGCAGCGGCATGGAGTGGAGCTCCTTGCGCGACGCGGTGGGCAGGTGGCCGCCCCACATGATCGCCAGGGAGATGGCGGTGGTGGAGTCCAGCGCGCGCATCTGCGTGAGCGGGATGCGGTCCTTCGCCGCCTCGTTGGAGAAGGGGGTGTAGGCGCAGTCGGGGTCGTAGGCGACGCACGTCGACTGCGCGCGCACGCTCTCGGTCACGACGAAGAGCACGTTGCGCGGCACCGGCGGCCGCGCGACGATCGCCGGCACCGGGATGGGCGAGCGCGGCCCGGGGTGCACCCGCTCCACCGTCTCGTTGTGGTCCCAGCGCGCGCGGGAGAGCTGCCCCATCGCCGAGACGTAGAGCACGTCCGGCGGGGCGTCCTGCGCGGACCCGACGTTGCCGAAGAGGGCGAGCACCAGCATCACGGTGGACAGGTCCAGCGCGAAGAGGGCGGCGCGGCGGCGGCGCCTGGCCAGCTTGCGGCCGAGCAGCGGGAGCGCGAGGGCGAAGAGGATGGGCGGCAGCACCGTCTCGCCGAAGTCGTAGCGATCGATCCACAGCTGCTGGCCGACGCTCGGCATCATGGAGGTGCCGACGAGGGCGGCGCGGTGATCGAGGTACGCCTGGTAGCGGGAGAAGATGTACGCCTGCCCGCCCACCGCGAGCGCCGCGCCGGCGAGCAGGAGCAGCCGCGCCCACCAGCGCATCGCCGTGGTGCGCGCCATCGCGAGGTAGGCGAGCGCGCCCCAGAGCGCGGCGCCGCAGGCTGCCCACGCGAGGTACGACGTCATCTCGTGGCCGTCGAAGTGGTCGATCTGGGTGCGGCGTCGCAGGAAGTCGAAGGTGACGATGCCCAGCCCCGGCGCCACCAGCAGCGCCCACACCCCCGCGCGGCGCGCCCGGAACCACGCCCGCCGGCGGCGCGACCCGCCCGCGGCGCGCGGGGCCGCGAGGGCCTCGGCGATCTCGGCCGCGGGGGCGTGACGCAGAGGTGACGTCATTGAAACGCCACAGTTACCGCCGTCCGGCGCGGGAGGATGTAAAAGATTGTACTCAGAGCGGGACGCCTAGTCGCGCGTGAGGACGAATTCGTTGCAGCCCCAGCCGTCCGGGTGGACCTCGAGGAGGCGCTCGGTCGCGAAGCCGCGCGCAGTGAGGAAGTCGGCCACCTCCATCGCGCTCGCGTACTCGTAGGGGTAGCCGCCCAGCCAGTCGCGCGTGTCGTGGAAGAAGGACATGCCTCGCGCCTTGCGCTCGCGCATCTCCGACAGGGGGTGCTTGCGCTTCTGCAGGGCGATGGAGACTCGCCAGAGGAAGTAGCCCGCCACCATGGCCTCTTGCCGCGCGCGCCCGCCGGAGACGTACGCCTTCTTGATGGCGTGCCACGACTCCGACCCCAGCGTGCCGAGGTGCCCGCGCACCTTGTTGTAGATGGCGAGCACCAGCCGGCCGGAGGGGGCGACGGGGAGCGTCGCCAGCTCGATGGCGCGCCACATGTCCCCGGTGTGGTGAAGCACCCCCCACGAGTAGACGACGTCGAAGGTCCCCAGGCCGCGCACGAACGGCTCGTCGAGCACCGAGCCGCGCGTCACCTCCCACGCCGCCTGGGGCGCGTGCTCGCGGCGCAGCGCCTCGGTGCAGGCGACGGAGTCGGCGTCGTAGTCGAAGCTCACCACGCGCCGGGCCCCGAGGCGGACGGCGGCGAGGGACATGAGCCCGCTGCCCGACCCGATGTCGAGGAAGGTCCTGTCCTCGACGCCGTGCTGCCCGAGCAGGCGCACCAGGCCGTCCTGCGCCTCCACGACGCGCCCGTCGTCCATCGCCTCGCGGCGGAAGGCCTGCCAGTTCTTGCCGAAGGCGAAGCGCTCGCTCACGGCCGGGTACCTAGTTCATCGCGCCCGCAGCGGCACGCCGAAAATGTCACCCCGAGCCCGCCCGCAGGCTAACGGAGCGGTCCACGGCTCACGGCCACGGAGCGAGCTGCTGGCGCTGGAAGGCGTTTGCGCCTGCGATCCCGCCGCTTGCGAGTGCGGTCGACCACGTCGACGACATAGAGGTTGCCGTCGCGCGCGTCGTAGGCCATCGACCACGGGGAGGCGGGCGACGCGGGGACGTCGCCGGTGATGGCGACGGAGGTGCCGAGGGGACGTCGAGGGCGTGGAGCCGCCAGCCGACCGCGCCACTCTTGAGCGCGTAGAGCTTGCCCGTGGACGCGCACGCGAGCCACGTCGCGCAGAAGACGAGCGCGCGGTCACTGGACGAGGCGGTGGCGCGCCTGCTGCGGGAGACGGGCGCCGCCTGAGCGTCTATTTACTTTCATCCGCATGGACGTATATATGCCCTGTGCTGGACGTCGCCCCTCAGCGCTGGGAGCTCTACCGGGTCCTCTCCGAGCCGGTGCGCCTGCGCCTGCTCGCGCTGGTGGCCGAGGAAGAGCTCGCCATCGGCGAGCTGGCCGAGCTGCTGGGCGAGAGTCAGCCCAACGTCTCCCGCCACGTGGGGGCGCTGCGGCAGGGCGGGCTGGTCGTGCTGCGCAAGGAGGGGACGCGCAGCCTGGTGAGCCTGCGCGACGACGGCGATCCCGTCGTGGCCGACGCCCTGCGCAGCGGCCGCGCCCTCACCGAGGCCGACGGCAGCGCCACCCGGCTGGCCGAGGTGGTGCGCGCGCGCGACGCGGCGGCCCGCGAGTACTTCGAGAAGCCGCGCGGCAAGGGTGAGCTCGGCGGCCCGCCGGCCGAGCTGGGGGCGTACCTCGCCGCCCTCGCCCCGCTCCTCGCGCGCCGCGGCCTCGCGGTGGACGCCGGCACGGGCGACGGCGGGATGCTGGAGGTGCTCGCCCCGGTGTTCGATCGGGTGGTCGCGGTGGACCGCTCGGAGGCGCAGCTCGCCATGGCGCGCGCGCGGGTGAAGCACCGGGGCTTTGCCAACGTGCAGCTCGTGCGGGGGGAGCTGGACGCGCCGGAGGTCCTGCGCGCCGCGGGCCACAAGGCCGACGCGGTCTTCGCCGTGCGCGTGCTGCACCACGCCCCCAAGCCGGCGATGGTCGTGAAGAAGCTGGCCGAGCTCTGCCGTCCCGGCGCCGCGCTCGTGGTGCTGGACTACGCCCGCCACGACGACGAGCGCATGCGCGATCAGGCCGACCTCTGGCTCGGCTTCGAGCCGAAGGAGCTCGTCCGCTTCGCGAAGGACGCGGGCTTCGAGGACGCCAAGGTGTCACCCCTCGCGGGTGCGTTGCGTGGTAGTGGGCCGGACTCTCATCTCGGCTGGCAAGTCATGGTCGCCCGTCGGGCGGCCTCGTCGAACAAGCACAAGTAGGAGCACATCATCATGGCTGACGGTTCGTTCGTTCCCGGAAAATACAAGGTCGCCGACATCTCGCTCGCCGAGTGGGGTCGCAAGGAAATCGCCATCGCCGAGAGCGAGATGCCCGGCCTGATGGCCCTGCGCGCCGAGTACGGCGAGAAGAAGCCGCTCAAGGGCGCGCGCGTCGCCGGCTGCCTGCACATGACCGTGCAGACC
Source organism: uncultured delta proteobacterium (assembly GCA_963782055.1). Classification (GTDB taxonomy): domain Bacteria; phylum Myxococcota_A; class Polyangia; order Polyangiales; family Polyangiaceae; genus DASXHD01. Next base: position 4,648,450 of record CAWAIF010000003.1, on the reverse strand, counting down.
GCGGTGCTCATCGAGACGCTGACGGCGCTCGGCGCGGAGGTCACCTGGACCTCCTGCAACATCTACTCGACGCAGGACCAGGCGGCGGCGGCCATCGCCAAGACCGGCGTCCCCGTCTTCGCCTGGAAGGGCGAGAGCGAGCCCGAGTACTACGAGTGCATCGAGATGCAGCTCAAGGCGTTCGGCGGGGGTAAGGGCCCGAACATGATCCTGGACGACGGCGGCGACCTCACCGCGGTCATCCACGAGAAGCACCCCGAGTTCTTCACCGGCGCGGACCCCATCCGCGGCCTGAGCGAGGAGACGACGACGGGCGTGCACCGCCTCTACGACATGTTCAAGAACGGCAAGCTCAAGGTGCCGGCGATGAACGTCAACGACTCGGTCACCAAGAGCAAGTTCGACAACCTCTACGGCTGCCGCGAGTCGCTGGGCGACGGCATCAAGCGCGCGACGGGCGTCATGTTCGCGGGCAAGACCGCGGTGGTGTGCGGCTACGGCGACGTGGGCAAGGGCTGCGCGCAGTCCCTCCGCGGCCTGGGCGCGCGCGTCGTCATCACCGAGATCGACCCCATCATCGCGCTCCAGGCGGCGATGGAGGGCTACGAGGTGACCACGCTGGAGGACGCCGCCCCCAAGGGTGACATCTTCGTCACGGCGACGGGCTGCCTCGACGTGGTGCGGCCCGAGCACATGAAGGCCATGAAGAACCAGGCCATCGTGTGCAACATCGGCCACTTCGACTGCGAGATCGACGTCGCGTGGCTGGAGAAGAACACCAAGGAAGAGAACGTCAAGCCGCAGGTCGATCAGTTCATCTTCCCCGACGGCAAGCGCATCACGGTGCTCGCCCGCGGCCGCCTGGTGAACCTGGGCTGCGCCAACGGCCACCCGTCGTTCGTCATGAGCTCCAGCTTCACCAACCAGGTGCTCGCGCAGATCGCGCTCTGGACGGAGAAGTTCCCCCTCGGCGTGCACATGCTGCCGAAGAAGCTGGACGAGAAGGTCGCCGCGCTCCACCTGGCGAAGCTCGGCGTGAAGCTCACCAGGCTGACGTCCAAGCAGGCGGAGTACCTCGGCGTCTCGGTCGAGGGCCCCTTCAAGCCCGACCACTACCGCTACTGAGCCTCACCCCCCTCACCGGCCCCCTCTCCACTTCGTGGAGAGGGGGAGTCGGGACACTTCAGTGGGGCGGGGTGGCGTGTGCCGCCCCGGCGACGGTGGCGATCGTCTCGGCGATCTTCTGATCGATCGTCTGCGTGCCCTTGCCGGGGACGGTGATCGTCTTGGTCATCGTCTCGTGTCCGTCGCCCTTCTGGGCGATGCCGTCCAGGCGCAGGTCCATCTCGTAGGAGGTGCTGCCGTCGGTCTTGACGGTGGTGCCTGGCGGGGCCTGCGGGTCGTCCAGCGGGGTGATGCTCGTCGCGAGCACGGTGTCGATCTTCACGCTGAGGGCGTCGCCGCTCTGCGAGAGCAGTGTCACCGTCGCCGTCTCCCCCTCGTCCTTGGAGTTGGCCGGTCCGGCGGAGAAGGTCGTCCACTTGGCGCCGACGCCCACCGGCTCCGCCGGGAGCGGGACGATCAGCAGCTCGAAGGTCTTCTGCAGCAGGTCGGCGAACTGCTCGAGCTGCGCGGGCATCTTCATGGCGTTGAACTTGACGTTGGTGATCACGCCCGCGGTCGAGGCGTCGAAGCTGCCGTCGATCCCCGCGAGGGCCTTGTCCAGCGCGCCGGCGACCTGCGCCACGTCCGGCGGGAGGCCGCCCTCGTCGGCGACGATCTCCACGTGCGTCACCTTCGTCTCGAAGTGGACCACGTGTGTCGCGACGTTGTGCGTCTTGGGCGTGACGGCGAAGCTGATCCGGATGGGAGGCTGCGACTGCGACATGCCGCGCATGCCCTTGCCCTCCACCGAGGCGGTGATGGTCGCGACCACCGTCTTCGGCTTGCCGAGCGCGAAGTGGTAGCTGAGCGCGGTGCGCGGCTCCGACCCGGGGTCGTTGAGCTTGGCGGCGCCCGCGGCCGCGGGCCCGGCGTCGATCGCCCCGCCGTCGGGGGACACGACCACGGCCTCCGCCGCCGCCTTCTTGTCGGCGAAGAAGGAGTTGTAGACGAGGCCGCTGGGGATGGGCTTGGCGGAGAACGCCGGCTGCGTCTGCGCCTGCGACTTGTCGTCGTGGCAGGCGAGGAGGGCCGGGATGGCGAGCAGCGCGAGGGCGGAGAGGATCGTGCGGGGTCGCATGCAGCGCGCACCTTGTACGGCGCGTCGCGGAGGGTCAAGCCTCTTTGGGTCGTCCGGAGCGGAGGGAGAACCGGGCAGGTAGTGGCGCGGCGAAAAATGGGGTAACGCACGCGAATGGGACGGTTTCTGGTGATGGGCTGCGGCGGCATCGGTGGCGTCGCCTCCGCCCTGCTCGCCGAGAGCGGGCAGGACGTGACCGCCTTCACCACCAACGCCGCCATCGCCGAGGCGGTGCGCCGGGGCGGCCTGCAGCTCCGCGGGGACGGCGCGCCGCGGTCGGTGCGCGTGCCGGTGGTGGAGCAGCTCCCCGAGACGCCCGTGGAGTTCGTGCTGCTCTGCACGCAACCGCCCCAGGTGGAGACCGCGGCGCGCATGGCGCTGCCGGCGCTGGCCCCCGACGGCCTGATGGTGTGCCTGCAGAACGGCCTGTGCGAGCCGCGCGTGGCGGCCATCGCCGGGGAGGCGCGCACCGTCGGCGCGGTCGTGGCGTGGGGCGCGGCCATGCCCGAGCCTGGCCTCTACGACCGCACCGCGCAGGGGGGCTTCGCCCTCGGCGCACACGACGGCACGCTCTCCCCGCGCCTCGCCGAGCTGGGCCGCGCGCTGGAGGCGATCGGCCCGGTGGAGACCACGACGAACCTCGCGGGCAAGCGGTGGAGCAAGCTGGCGATCAACGCCGCCATCTCCTCCCTCGGCACCCTGGGGGGCGACCGCCTGGGCGCGCTGTTGCAGCACCGCGTCGTCCGGCGCCTCGGTCTGGAGATCATGACAGAATGCGTGCATGTTGCACGCAAGCTGGGCGTCGCCCTGGAGAAGGTGAGCGGCACCATCGACCTGGACTGGGTCGCCCTCACCGAGGAGGAGTCCCTCGCCGCCGGCTCGCCGACGCTGGTGGCCAAGCACGCGCTGCTCATGGCCGTCGGCTTCCGCTACCGGCGCATGCGCTCCAGCATGCTCTCCGCCATCGAGCGCGGCCGCACCCCCGCGGTGGACTTCCTGAACGGGGAGATCGTCACGCGCGGCGCCGCCCTGGGCGTCGCCACGCCGGTCAACGCGCGCGTGCGCGAGCTGGTGTGGGAGGTGGCGCGCGGGCGGACGACGCCGGGGATGGCGGTGCTGCGCGATCTCTACGAGGCGACGGGTCCGCACGGCAGGGAATGACCGACCGCCCCACGCAGCCGCCGCCGGCTTCCCCCGAGGCGCCGCCGCGCAATCCGCAGACGATCTTCGCGTCGCTGCCCGATGGGCCGCGCATCGACGCCGAGGAGCTGGCGAGCGGCTACGCGTGGGCGCGGCAGGGCGCGACGATGCGCCCGCCCGCGGTGGAGACGGGCTACCGCCTCTTCTGGGCGCTCCCGCCGGAGATGGGCTTCCTGGACCTTGAGGCGCGGCCCGGCCGCTACGCCGTCATCGGGCGCCACACCTCGTGCGACGCGGTGCTCGGCTCCGACCCGGAGATCTCCCTGCGGCAGCTCCTGGCGACCTCGTACGTGCTGGAGGACGGCAACGTGGCCCTGCGGCTGCTCGACCTCTTCGGCAAGTGCCCCATGTTCCTGGGCGACGACGTGCCGCGTCGGTCGCTGGTGGCGACCGGCCCGCTGCGCCTGCGCCTCGGGCGCTACGTGCTGGCGGCGCTGCCCATCGTGGAGCGCGCGCTGGTGACGGAGGGGGAGCCCTCGGTGGACGACGCGAGGGTGGAGGTGCACGAGATGGCCGCGCCGCCGCGCAAGACGCTGGGAGGCGGCAGGGACGAGGGACACCCCTACCGGAGCCCCAGCTCCGTCGCGTCGCTGCCGCCGGTCACCGGCATCCAGCTCGTCGGCGTGGCCGTCGGCCCAGGACGCTCGCGCATCACCGTGGAGCGCGAGGGCCGCGGCGCGTCGGTGGAGGTGACCGACGCCGACCTGGACCGCGGCGTGCTCATCGGCCGCGCCGACCAGTGCTTCGACGGCGGGCTGCGGCGCGTGCTCTCCGACGTCGTCTCGCGCGCGCACCTGCTGCTCCTGCGCGACGGGGACAAGGTCTTCGCCTTCGACACCGGCTCCACCAACGGCACCTACCAGAGGGGCGCGCGCGTGCGTCGCGTCGAGCTGCAGGACGCCGGCACCGAGCTCTTGCTCGGCGGTCAAGGCGGGGTGAAGCTCACCTTCCGCCGCGGGTGACCGCGCGTCACGGCGTGGGTCGCGTCGTGGACGACGGCGCGAGCGGCACCGACGGCCAGCCGTTGCTCCAGCCGATCGCGTCGGTGAGCACCAGCCGTCCGGGCGCGCCGCCCACCGAGCTGCTCTCCCACGCGTGGTAGACGACGTAGGTGTCGCCCGCCGGGGTGTCGACGACCGAGCAGTGGCCCGGGCCCGCCCACGCGCCGCGCGAGGTGAGGATGGGCCCCGGCGCCTTGGTGAAGGGGCCGAGCGGCGAGCTCGCGCGGGCGACGCCGATGGCGTAGCTCGCCGACGCGTAGAAGTTGCCGCTGTAGAAGAGGTAGTAGCTGCCGCCGTGCGCGACCATGAAGGGGCCCTCGACCAGCGAGCCCTCCCAGCCCTGATCGTTGGTGATGAGGGTGCTGGCGCCGCCCACGACCGAGAGGCCGTCGGGCGCGAGCTGCTGCGCGTGGATGGGCGTCTTCTTGCCGACGGCGTTGCCGTCCTCCTTCCACAGGACGTAAGGCGTCCCCTTCGCGGTGATCTCGCTCGCGTCGATGAGGCCCATCTGGGGATCGTGGAGCAGCGGCTTGCCGAGGTCGGTGAAGGGGCCGAGCGGGGAGGTCGCCGACGCCGCGCCCACGCTGAGCACGCCGCCCTGATCGCGCGCCGAGAAGTAGGCGACGTAGTGCGAGCCCACCTTGTGGATCTCCGGCGCCCAGAAGTCGCTCTTCGCCCACGCGGGGTGCTGCCCCGCCGGGAAGACGTGACCCTTCGCGCTCCAGTGCACCAGGTCCTTGGAGGTGAAGATGGGGAAGGCGTCCGCCGCGTTGCCGGAGGTGCAGGTGAGCACGTACTGCTTTCCGTCGGCGAGCACGCCGGGATCGGGGCAGTCGAAGGGGATGACCGGGTTGTCGTACAGCCCGCCGCACTGCGTGTACTCGAAGGAGAGCTCGCACGTGCCGTGGCCGGCGAAGTGCGGCTGCCAGCCGTTGGAGAGGTCGGCGTAGGAGTCGGCGCCGGCGGTGTGGCAGAGGCCGTCGGAGAAGGCGCGCCCGGCCACGTCGTCGAAGGTGTCGGGGTGGTTCTGGGCTGCGAGCCACGCGCTGCCGTAGGAGACGCGCGTCGAGCACGTCTTGCCCGCGGCGCAGCTCCCCGCGTGGTCGAGCGCGATGACGCACGCGCCGTGCCCCTGGAAGTACGGCTTCCATCCGTTGGAGAGCATGGCGTAGGAGTTGGCGCCGTCGTCGACGCACGCGCCATCCCAGGTCACCGCGCCCTTCGCGACGTCGTACGAGGCCGGGTGGTTCGGCCCGTGGATCCACGCGGATCCATACGAGACGACCGTGGTGCAGGGGACGAAGGCGTCCGCCGCCGCGTCGACCGCGGCGTCGGTGATGCCGCCCGCGTCCACGTCGGGCACGACCATCGCGCCGTCGGCGCCGGCGTCGCCCCCGGAGGGGAGCGGCCCATCCGCCGACGAGCAGGCCACGAGACACGTCGCGAAGCAGAGGAGAGCGGAGCGCACAGGATCCGGACTGCAAGCCACGTTCCGTCATCCTCGGCGCACCCACTCGCGTCCCCTCGCGACCGCCCGCGCCCCCTCGCGCCCGCCGGCGCTCAAGGCCGGGGATCCCGGCTTTTCAGGCGGCGCTCCGGCCGAGGTGCTCCGCCTCTCGCCGCCGACTATACTCCGGTCGTGCTCCGCCTCCTCCCGCGCGCGCGCCTCCTGCCGGCGCTCTTCCTCGCCCTGCTCTCGCTCACCACCCTCGCGTGCGTCAGCAAGCCGACCATGCACCTGAACCACGCCGAGATCACCGGCGTGCAGCTCGGCTACCCGCCCAGCGTGCAGATGGCAGTGGTGGTGGACGTCTACAACCCCAACTCCTACGATGTCGCCGTCCGGGCCGTCCGCGGACAGATCGTCATGGCGGACAGGTACCCCCTCGCCCTGAACTTCCAGGCCCCGCCCGACGGCCTGTGGATGCCCGCCGGCAAGACGACGTCGATGAGCGTGCCCATCGCCCTGCCCCTGCCGCTCGCCTTCCAGCTCGTGCAGGAGGCGTTCAACTACCCCGAGATCAACTACCGCTTCATCGGCAAGGCCGACGTCACCGGGACGCGCACCTTCAAGATCGAGCAGGACGACTACTCGGTGGACGAGCGAGGCACCATCAACCGCGCGCAGATGGCGGCCATCATCCCAAACTCGCTGGCGCCGCACTGAGAGGACGACAACCCCGTGGGCTTATCCAAGCTGGAGCACGAGCACGACGCCCTCAGCCGACGCGTGTCGGAGCTGCGCGGTCGCGTCGAGCGCAAGGAGATCGACCAGGACTTCGTCGAGGCGCTCGCCGTCCTGGCCGACGAGCTGTTCGAGCACTTCGCGCGGGAGGAGGAGGGGCTCTTCCCCTTCCTGCTCGAGCACCTCCCCGACGAGACGCCGGCCGTCGCCGAGATGCAGTCCGCGCACGACCGCATCTGCGGCGCGGCGAGCCGCATCGCCTCGCTGCAGGAGCGCGGGGACCTCGCCAGGCAGCTGGACCTGGCGGTCTCCCTCTTCCGGCGATTCGATGCAGAATACACGGTTCACGCGCGCCGGGAGGCGGAGCTGCTCCGCTCTCTCGGGCAGCGCCTACCGGCCGACGCGCAGACCGAGCTGGCGGAGGTGCTGGAGGGCCTGTGAGGTGGCGGGGAGGGCGGCGCGTGCCGCCCCTCAGACCAGATAGCGGCCGCTGCGCAGGATGGGGAGGCGATCGATGTCGGCGTCGCAGCGCGCGGTGGTGAGCGCGATCCAGCTCCGCGAGGTCCACTCGGCGCCGGTCTTCTCGGGGAAGGTCTCGCCCAGGGAGAGGTGCACGCCGGGGAGCTTCTGATCGGTGAAGACGTCCCCGAGCGGCGCGCCCAGCCCCACGTTCAGCCCGAAATTGAGCAGACCGACGCGGTCCAGGTTGGCGGTGCGCATCAGCCGCTCCGAGATGGAACGCTCCAGGATGGGATCGCGCGGGCACTCCACCGACTCCACGCGCGACGCCTTGAGCCGCAGGGAGACGGGCGCGTCCCCGACGCGGCGGCGGAGCGCGCCGTCGGCGTCGCCGAGGGTGCCGTCGGCGACGTAGACGCCGTCCACCGACGCGGGGCTGGTGACCAGCTCGCCGCCCGGGAGGTTCACGCGGCGTCCGGGCGTGACGACCGTGCCGTACTCGACCCAGCGCGCCGTCGGCGCGAGCTGCGCGGTGAGGTTGGTGCCGGCCTCGCTCTTGACCGAGATGCGCGAGTCCGGTCGCAGGCGCGCGACGAGCGCGCGCATCTTCTCGGCGATGACGTGCGGGTCCGCCGAGAACCCCGCGACCATCGACTCGCGCGTGACGCCCACCATGTGGCCGTGGCGCAGCTTGTAGCGCGCGGCGAGGTCGATCAGCTCGGTGCGCATGCCGAGCTCACCGGCGTGGAAGTCGACGAGCATCAGGCTGGCGAGGGAGTCGAGCATCGCCTCGGCGATGTGCGGGTGCAGGCGCTGGTGCGGCCGGGCGCCGAGCCGTTCGAGGCAGAACGCAACGACCTCCCCGCGGATGGAGCGGATCGCCTCGGTCACCAGCTCGGCCATCTCGCGGTGCGCCTCGTCGTGGACGAGCACGACGCGCTCGCCCGGGACGACGCCCATGGATCCCTCCACGAGGCGGCTGGCCGCCAGCGCAAGGCCCGCATCGAACGCGCCAGAGGGGTGCACCATGGTGGAGAGAGGATAGGCTCCTTGCGCGACGGGTTCACGCAACTTCACGCGTGGCGAAGGCGCCGGCCCCCGCGCTGGAGCAGGCCGAGGATCCCGACGAAGAGGGCGGATCCGGCGATGGCCCAGGCGATGGGGAAGCTCTGGCCGCCGATGGTCAGCGTGAAGAGATCGTGCACGCCGGTCATCCGCTGCATCCAGACGCCGAGCATTCCACCGACGAAGCCCACGACGATCGAGCCGAGACAGCCGAGGCGGGTGTAGCCGGCGATCATCTGGCCGATGCCGCCGATCGCGGCGGCGACCACGAGGAGAACAACGAAGCTTCCGAGCGACATGATGAGCTGCCTTTCGCGCCGCGTGAGGAGACGGCGAAAGACAGGACTGCAAGGGGCGGGCCAGGTGTGGCTCAGCCCTTGCTCGCAGCTGGGCTAGGGGCGGCGACCGTCAGGGCGCCAGGGAGGACCTCGATGGAGAGCGGCAGGCGCCCCAGCGGCTCGCCGTCCACGTCGAGCAGGAAGGTGGCGCGCGCGGCCTCGTTCTCCAGGTCGATGGCGATCTTCTGGCAGGAGAAGTGGCGCGTCGTCTCGTTCTGGAGGTGCTTGCCCTCGTAGATCTTGTTGGAGCTCACCGCGAAGGCGAGCTTGTTCGGCGCGTCGAGCGACACCACCTCCAAGACGCCGTCGTCGATCTTCGCCATGGGCGCGACGTGCATGCCCGAGCCGAAGTACCGGCCGTTGCAGACGGCGATCATGTACGACTCGAAGGTCTCCGCGCGCGTCTCCGCCTTCGACGTGATCTCGCAGCGCAGGGTGCCGGGCCTGCTCCTGACGAGCGCCTTGGCGGAGGCGACGAAGTACGCCGCCTTGCCGCCGAAGAGGCGGGAGCCGCGGGCGACGTAGTCGTCGACGAGGCCACCCATGCCGGCGGAGAGGATGTTGACGAAGTGGCGCTCGCGCGGCTCGCCGTCGTGGCCGGTGAAGCGGGCCAGGCCCACGTCCACCGCGCGGTCCTTGCCGGAGGCGAGCGCGTCGAGGTAGGCGTCCAGCCGGTGCTCGATGCCCAGCGTCTTGCGGAAGTCGCCGCCCGTGCCCTGGCCGATGATCCCCACGCGCGTGTGCGTGCCGGCGCGCATGACGCCGTCGGTGATCTCGGAGAAGGTGCCGTCCCCGCCGACCGCGACGATGAGCTCGCGCCCCGCCTTCGCCGCGTCGAAGGCGATGGGCGAGGCGTGGCCGGCGTGTCGCGTCTCTTCCACGTCCACCGGGCCGAGCCGGCGCTCCACCACCGCGCGCATCGCGGGGAAGGCGCGCCGCGTCTTGCCGCCGCCGGACATCGGGTTGACGACGAGCAGCGGCTTCATGCCGTCTCGGTCTCGGGCCAGACGACGCCGCGCGCGCGCAGGTCCTGCACCGTCTCGCGCAGGGTGGTCATCGGATCGCGCGCGCGCCAGCCGAGCTCTTCCTCGGCGCGGGTCGGGTCGAGGTACCAGAAGTACTGCGCCATCTCCACGCTGACCGGGTCGACCGGGAGCTTCAGCCCCACCTTGCTCATGGCGCGGTCCAGGAGGGTGGCGCCGGCGCGTGCGATCCCCGGCGCGCGGGGCACCGGCAGGGTGGGGGAGGGGACGCCGCTGACCCGCGCGAGGCGCGCGAAGAACTCGCGGAGCGTCAGGTTGCAGGCGCCGACGAGGTAGCGCTGGCCCGGCGTGCCCTTCTCCATCGCCAGGCGCATCGCCTCCGCCGCGTCGCGCGCGTCCACGTAGGACATGCCGCCCGGCGGGACGAAGGGGATCTTGCGCTCGAGGAAGAGGCGCACGTCCTCGGTGGAGGAGCCGCGGTCGTCGCCGGGGCCGAGCAGGAGCGTCGGGTTGACGGCGATGACCTCGAAGCCGGGGGCGTTCATCGCCAGGGCGGCGCGCTCGGCGAAGAGCTTGGCGCGGTAGTAGGGGAAGCGCTGGATGATGCCGATGGGCGTCTCGTCGCCCTCGGAGGCGACGTGATCCGGGTCGTCCGTGACGGCGACGGTGCCGCTGGTGGACGCGACGACGACGCGCCCGACGCCCGCCTCCTTGCACGCCGCCAGCGTCGTCTTCGTCCCCTCGACGTGGAGGCGCTGCAGCTCCTCGGCGTCCTCCGTCCTGCGCGACACCTTGCCGGCGCAGTGGAAGGCGCCCTCGCACCCCGCGGCCGCGGCGCGGACCGACGCGGCGTCGAGCACGTCGCCCTGGCGGAAGGTCACCCCCTCCGGGAGGGCCGACGCGTTCCGCGCGAGGGCGACGACCTCGTGGCCGTGCTCGCGCAGCGCGGCGACGAGGTACTTGCCGAGGAAGCCGGTGGCACCGGTGACGAGGTAGCGGCTCACGCGCCCGCGTATAGCACAGCGGCGCTCCGTCCGACGCGCACGTGGGCTACGGCCTCGCGGCGTCGGGGGACACCGTCGGCCTCGACTACATCGACGACCCCAATCGGGCCCCTTTCCCCGCCGTCGCCGCAGGCGGCGCAGGTCACTTCGGCTCGAGCGCGCAGCCGTCCGGGGCCACCCAGTTGAACACGTCCACCCAGAGCTCCTTGATCTGCAGGCTGTTGGACCACTCCGAGTCGTACTCGATCCACTCGTCGCCCCAGACGAAGCCGCGCCCGAGGCCGAGCTGCACTGCATAGCCCACCGCGTTGGATGTGTTCGGCTGAAAGGCGACCGCCGTCCGCGTGCTGCCGCCCGCGCCGAGATCGGAGATCGTGTACCCGCCCACGAACGACACGGACGTCAGCCCTGCCGTCATCGGGTGCACGGCGAAGGTGGTGATGGGCCCGTCGAAGAGGTATCCACTGTACGCAAGCGAGAACGGGGCGAGCAGGTCGTTGGTGTACGCGGGCGAGTACCAGTCGGTCAAAAACCCGCTCAGCGAGATCAGGCCGCCGCCGGCCGCGACCCGGTCCTTCAGCGCCTTCGCCTCCGCGGGCGTGTAGGCGCGCGGCAGCTTGGAGAGGATCACGACGTCGAACGGCGCGAGCGTGTTCGCGTCGATCGCCGGGTCGGAGGGGTTCGTCTGGAGCTGGGTCACCGACGTCCCCGCGCTCTCCAGCCACTGCTGGAAGTTGGACGAGGTGGTGTTGCCGAGGGTGCCGAGGATCCCGATGTTGAGCTTGTGGCACTGGTCGCCGTCGGGCGCCGAGGCGTCGGGGAACTGCGGGCCGTCGGTGGCGACGTCGGGCATCGCGTCGGGGGGCGCCGCGTCGGCGCTGGGCGCCGCCGCCCCGCCGTCGCACGTCCAGCTGTTGGCGCCGATGCAGTCCGCGTGCGACCCACCACACCCGACGAGCCATGCGCACGCCCCGACACCGATCATGGTAACCACGCCGTCGCGAAATGAGTTCATCGTCTTGCTCCTGATGCGTGAGTGGATCGCGCGCACCCGATCCGTCACGAAAAGACGCGGCTACGGATCGCGGTCGTCGGCGCACGTGCCTCTCACGCGCTCGGCCAGCGGAGAGTGCGGCCTGTCGCGGAGAAACGCGGCGCGCGCGGTGGTGGCTTCGGCCTTGCGACCGAGGGCGCACAGGACGAAGACGCGCTGCGCGGCGCGCTCCTCGGCGAGCACGCCGTTCGGGTAGCGCGACGCGTGCTCGTCGAGGAGGGCGAGGGCGCGCACGCTGTCGCCTTCGCGGTTCGCGCGCGCGGCTTTGCCGAGGAGCGCCGTCTCCTCCGCCAGCGAATCGGGCGACGCGACCGTCGCGGACTTCGGCGGTGGAGCGCTCGTCTTCGCGGTGGCGCTCGGGCTGGCGGCGTGTGTGCTCGCCGGAGCCACCGGGAGGTCGGTCACGTCGACCGCGGCGCCGCCCGGCGACTGCGTCGCCGCGGTGGTTGCCGTCGCGGCGACCGCCGTGATCGTGGGCGTCCCGGGCACCGCGCGCTCGACCGACGGTGCGCGCGCGTCGTGACGCGGCCACGCCGCCACCCCGGCTGCCCCGACACCGATCGCCACCGCCGCGAGGAAGATCTTCGTGCCCAGCCCGATCCCGGCCTTTGCCCCGACGCTCGCGTGCGCGGCGGACGCGTTCGCCGCCGAGCCCCCGCCCGCTGCCGCGCCCGCCGCCACCTGAGCGAGGACGCGCGCTCGCACGCGCGAGCGGTCGTCTCCCGTCGGGTCGTCGCCGCCACTCGCCGCGTCCAGCAGCGCCCTGGATTCGGGGTTCATCGCAACCTCCAAGCGTCGCGCGTTCGGTGACGGCTCACGGCCTGGTCGAATTCCTGTCGGGCGGTCCGCAGGCGCGAGTAGACGGTGTTGACGTTGGTGCCGAGGGACTCGGCGATCTCGGGTACGGTCATCTCTTCGAGCTCCGCCATCACGAACACGTCGCGCCGGTCGTCGTCCATCTGGTCGAGGATGCCGTGCAGCACCCGCAGCGCCTCGGCCTTCGTCGCCGCGTCGTCCGGCCTGCGCTCGGGGCCGGCGTGCAGGGTCTCGGCGTCGACGTCCGCCGTCGGGTTCTTCCGCGCGCGCCTGCGGTGCTCGCTCGCCACACGCAGGGTGATGCCGGTGAGCCACGTCTTGACGGACGAGCGACCCTCGAAGTCCGCGAGGCGACGGTGAACGACGACGAACACCTCCTGCACCGCGTCGTCGACGGCGTGCCGGGGCACGCCGAGCCGGCGCACGGTTCGCCAGACGAAGGAGAAGTGGTTGTCGTAGACGTCGTCGAACGTGGGGGGCACGATGGGGCCTGCGTGGGCGGGGTGCGGGTCGCGGAGGACCAGCGGAGCGAGCGAATGGCCAACGGAGGTCATGAGCACCTCCTTAGGAGTGGCAGGCCGAGCGCAATTCCGTTCAGAAAAATCGAACCTCGAGTCCGAGGGAAGCTTGCCCGCTGAGGGACGCGGGCTTGTAGACAGTCTGCCGGGCGCCGGTCGACTCGTAGATGAAGAACTGGGGCGGGGTGACCGGGAAGAGGGCGTCGACCGAGAGCCGCACCGCGAGGTCCGGGCTCACCGCGAATGCCCCGAAGCCCCCGAGGCCCACCGCGACCCACGTGTTGGTCACGCTCGTGTCGTCGGTCGTCCCGTAGCCGGTCGCGCTCATCGTCTCGATGTCGAGCAGCGCGCACGGCCCGAGCTCGAAGCGCCCCAGCGCGGAGGACTGACACGCCCGCGCGCCCGCGCTCCACCCCTGGAAGAGCCCGCCCTGCGTCGCGTCCGTCGGGAGCCCCACGCGCTGGCCGGCCCACAGGCTGGCGCTGACCTCGAGCCGCGCGTGCGGCGGCGTCCACGCCGCGCCGAACGTCGCGCCGAACGACGCCGAGGGGAGCGTGCCGACGTCGAACGTGGGGGCGAGCGACAGCGCGGCATGGCGGCGAGCGGGCGGAGCTCTCGGCGGCGCGACGTGCTGGTGCCGGGTGACGAGCCTGGGCTTCTCGGCCACCACGGCCGCCGGCGGAGCGGCCGCCTCGGGAGCGGCCGCCTCGGGAGCGGCGTCGCCGGCGTCGACCGCGCCGGCGTCGGCCATCGTGTCGATCCCCGACTCCGCGCGCGTCGGGTCGACGGCCAGCGTGAGGATGAGCGCGGCCGCCCCCGCGAGCGCCTCGCAGGAGTCCGCGTGGATCGCGCGCTCGCCGTGCGAGGTCTGGGTGTCCGTCGTGAGCAGCAAGACCCAGCCCCAGTGCGTGGTTCGCGACACGATCGCACGGGCGCGGACCGGGGTCGTCACGTCGGCCTCGGAGCCGGCGAGCATCCGGCCAATCTCGCCTCTCACGTCCTCGACGCTCGGGCACGCCCGCGGAGCCTTCCACTCCAGCACCACCGGTGGAGGGGCCGGCGGCAGGGGGGCGGCGAGCACCGAGGTGCCCAGGCACGCGAGCGGGACCGCGAGGGCGAGCGCGACCGCCGGTCCGATCGTCCTCTTCAGCGCCCGGATGGCCATCCCGCTCACTTTAGTGCGCCCGCGGTCCAAAAGGACCGGTCACCGCGCGTGTAACGCGATGTAATGACGGCTAGCCGCGCGAGCGAGCACTCATACGCCATGAGCACTCGCACCCCGAGCGTCGTGGTCGCCGTCGCGTGTGGGATCCTCGCGGCGTGCGCGCACGTGATCGGGGTCGACGATGCCGGATCCGACGGGGGCGCCCCCGACGCGGGCAGCGACGTGGTCACGCAGGCCGACACGGGCGCCGCCACCGACGCCCACGCCGACGCGCTCGCCGACGCCACGGCCGACGCGGCCATCGACGCGCCGCTCGACGCACCGCCGGACGTCGTCGACGCCGGGCACGACGCGGGCAGCCTGGACACGGACCTCCTCGGCCTCTGGAACCTGGAGGAGACGAAGGCCGGCACCGCGCCCGGCGGCGCGGACTTCGCCGACGAATCGGGTCAGGGAGATCACGGCACGGCGTCGACGTCGGGTGTCACCTTCGGTGTCGCGGGCGTGCTCGGCAACGCGGTCGGTCTCAGCGCCGGCTACGTGGTGCTCGGTGCGAGCGCACCGCAGCCCCAGGCGGCGATGAGCGCCGCCGCGTGGATCCACGCGAGCATCTCGCAGGGCGCCTACCCGCAGATCGTCACGAAGAGCGACAGCACCGGCCTCACCGGCTACAACCTCTACCTGTTCAACCAGAGCGGGCAGGGCGTCGCCAGCTTCATCGTCAAGGAAGGCTCCAACGGGTGGGGGAGCTGCTGGGCGCAGGGGACCACGAACCTGCGCGACGGCGCGTGGCACCACGTCGCCGGCGTCTACACCGGGGCCGACATCTCCATCTACGTCGACGGCACGCTCCAGAAGAGCTCGGCGTGCGCGAACCAGTCGATCGACTACGGCAGCTCACCGAGCGGCGAGATCGGCGCGAAGGCGAACGGCTCCACGTTCGTCGGCAGCATCGATCAGGTCGGCGTGTGGAACCGCGCGCTGAGCTCGCAGGAGGTCGGCGCGCTCTACGACGGCGGCGCCGGCGCCTCCTTGCCGTGACCGGCGGCAGACGTGGTCGATGATGCCGCGCCTCCGAAGCCCCACTGGACGAACTGGCCTGACCTCACCCGAAGGTGGCGGCGACGGCGGCTGTGAGCTCGCGCTTCGCGACGTCGCGGAGCAGGCCGCCGTGCGCGCCGATCATGTGCGCGAACTCCAAGGAAGCGAGGCGGTCGAAGTCCTCGCGCAGGGTGCCGCCCTCCGGCGTCATGGCCTTGCGCCAGGGCGGGCCGATCACCGCCGGCCGCCGGGTGAAGCCGAGCAGGGGGATCATCACCTTCGCCGCGACGCTGCAGCCCCGGGTGTCGCTCCAAGCCTGCGCCGCGTCGCAGGTGACGAGGATGCCGCCGGCGCGCCGGACCAGCAGCGCAGCCTCCTTCTGCACGGTCTTCTGGAAGGCGAAGAGCTCGGCGTCGGGGAAGGGGAGCGAGCCCTCCCCGAGCTCGTGGTCCGGCTTGGGATCGTGCTTGCGCGCGCCGCCGGGCAGCGCCCAGTACGCCGCCCCGAAGCGCTCCAGGTAATACGCGTCGTCCATCCCGTGAAAGGCGCCGATCTTGACGACGTGACGCACCTTGCCGAGCTTCTCCAGCTCCGCCTCGCCCTCCGGCGAGAGGCGCACCGCGGAGATCACGGTGAGGTCGTCGCCGTCGCGCACGACCACCATGTTGCGCATGATGCGGATGAGCCCGGTGATCCGGACCGACCCGCGCACCGAGTACACGCCGTCGGCGATCTCCTGGAGCGGCGCGTGTGGTAGGGCGGGGGGATGCTCGGACATGCTCGCAGCCTACGCTAACCCGCGCGTATCGGCTCGCGCCGGCTCGCCGCGGGCCGTGAGCAAGACCGCGGTCCCGAGCGTGGCGGCCAGCGCCGAGCCTGCGAGCACCGCGATCTTGGCGATGTCGGCGTCGTCGCCGGGCGGGAAGGCGCGCCCGACCATGAGCAGGGAGACGGTGTCCGCCACGCCGCAGAGGCACGCGGCGCCGGCAAACTGCCGCAGGGTGACGTCCGCCGGGGCGGTGGCGAGCCGCGTCTTGACGGCGAGAAAGGAGGCCGCGGCGATCCCGAGCGGCTTGCCCAGCACGAGGCCGAGCACGATGCCCGCGAGCACCGACGTGGCGCCCGGCGCGGAGAGCGGCAGGTGCAGCCGCACGCCGGTGGCGGAGAGCGCGAAGAGCGGGAGGATGACGAAGGCGCTCCACGGCGCGACGCGCGTCTCGATTCGGTCGGCCGGGGAGAGCAGCCGATCGCTCGCCGCGGTGAGGTTGCGGCTCGCCCAGTCCCACACCGGCTCCTGCCGCGTGTCCTTGCCGTCGCGCTTCGCCTCGCTCTCGGCGTGCTCCAGCTCCGCCAGCGCGGTCGCCGCCTGGGCGAGCAGCGGTCCGGCGGCGGGCGCGGGCCGCGTCGGCAGGAAGATGGCGAGGGCGATGCCGGCGAGCGCCGCGTGGACGCCGGCGGCGTGGAGCGCGAGCCAGAGCAGCGCCGCGGCGGCGAGGTACGGCCAGGTGCGGTACACCCGCCAGCGGTTGAGCACGAGGAGGAGCACGAGGGCGCCGCCGGCGGCGATCAGCCACGACAGGTGCAAGGCCGTCGGGTAGAAGACGGCGAGCGTCAGCACCGAGAGCACGTCGTCCACCACCGCGAGCGCGGCCACGAAGACGCGCAGCCCGGGCGGGATGCGCTTGCCGAGCAGCGCGAGGATGCCCAGCGTGAAGGCGATGTCGGTCGCGGTCGGGATGGACCACCCGTGAGCGGTCGGTCCGTGGTTGAGCGCGAGATAGATCCCCGCCGGAGCCAGCACGCCGCCCACCGCGGCCACGACGGGCAAGATGGCGACGCGGCGATCGGCGAGCGCGCCGGCCGTCAGCTCCCGCCGGATCTCCAGACCGACGAGGAGGAAGAAGATGGCGAGCAGACCCTCCGAGCACCACTCGCCGACGCTGAGGGACAGGGTCCCGCCGGGCGGACCGATGCCGAAGGGGGAGTCGATGACGGCCTGATAATGCGGCGCGATGGGCGTGTTGGCGCAGACGAGCGCGGCGATCGCCGCGAGCAAGAGCATCAGCCCGCCGGAGGCCGGAAGCGCGGCGAAGGTGCGCGCGGACCGCTGCACGCGCGCGGCGACCGGGCGATCCAGCTCCTCCAGGAGAGAGTAGAAGTCCCAGGCGCCGTCGTAGCGCAGGCCGTCGACGAAGAGGGTGGGCGTCCCGGTCACGCCGTTGTGGCGCCCGTCGGAGAGGTCCTCGTCCACGCGCTCGCGCATCCGTGGGCTCTCCAGGTCGAGCATGAAGCGATCCATGTCCAGCTCGAGGGAGCGAGCGTGCTCCAGCACCTCCGCCTCGCTCGGGGGGATCTCGCGCTCGTAGATCCAGTCGTGCATGTCCCAGAAGCGCCCCTGGAGCGCGGCCGCCTCCGCCGCGCGCGCGATCTGCCCTGCGCCCGGGTGCGCCCGCTCGTTGGGGAAGTGCCGGAAGACGTAGACGAGCCGGTCGCCCAGCGCGTCGCGAAGGCGCAGGAGCACCTGCCGGAGCCGCCGGCAATACGGGCAGAGGAAGTCGGCGTACGCCACGACCGAGACCACGCCCTGCGCCGCCGGATCCCCGCGGACGTGGTCGCGCGCGGCATCGATCGGACGCCGGAGACGCAAGGCGGCGCCGGACGTGGAATGCTCCTCCGCCATCGGTTTCTTATCGCGAGGCGCGCCAGGCGTGGGTGGCTGCTCGGCCCATCCGCAGCGCGAAGCCACGCAGGTCGTGCATGGTCCTCACCTGGGCGATCACCGAGCGGGGCATGCGCTCGAAGCTAGCACCCGGGGTCGCGCGCCGGTGAGCGCGAAGATGCGCGCGCCTCCTCACTGCCGGCGCAGCCCGGGGTGTCGGTCCGGGTTTCGCGCTGCGGTAGTACGCGTGGTGGCCGTGCGGGCTCGTCCATCGTCAGTTGCCGCCGCTGACGTAGACGTGGTCGATCCAGATGTACTGCTGCTGCGGCGGCGGCGTGAAGGTCGCTCCTCCGCCGCCGTAGGTCGGCGCGAACTGGAAGAGGCCCCATCGGTGCGAGCGAAAGACCAGCTCTCTCATGATGGAGCGAGCTGACAAAGGAGTGGCGCACACGCGTCGCTCGATTAGCCTCGGGACATGCGCGATCCTCACATCGGTGTAGTGAAGGCCGCCGTCACGCCCAGCGGGCGCGGCTGCAAGGAGTGTCTCGCCCTCGGCATGCAGTGGGTTCACCTGCGCTTGTGCCTCACGTGCGGGCACGTCGGCTGCTGCGACTCGTCGCCGGGAAAGCACGCGACGGCCCACTTCCACTCGACCAAGCACCCCATCATCCAGTCCTTCGAGCCGGGCGAGGACTGGGGCTGGTGCTACGTCGACGAGGCGTTCCTGGAGCTTCCGGGCGGAGAAGTGGTCACCGAGTAGCGGCGGCCTCACGCCTTCGGGCGTCCACGCGCCCGGCCGCCCTCGAGCGGCAGTCCGGCCTCCTCCCAGTCGACGAGCCGAGCTCCACGAGCCGGCTTACAGTACCGCCATGGTCGAGGACCCCTTCAAGACGCGCCGCGCCCAGATGTTCCCCGCGATGAGCGACACCCAGGTCGCGCGCATCGCCCCGTCCGGCGTGCTGCAGTCGTTCGCCATGGGCGCGACGGTGTGGGAACAAGGCGACGTGGACGTGCCCTTCTACGTCGTGGTCGAAGGCGAGCTCGAGGTCGTGTACGCGCACGGCACGGTCGAAGATCCCGTCATCATCCACCACCGAAACGACTTCACCGGCGAGGCGAACCTTCTGACGCACCGCCGCGCGCTCGTGCGCGGGCGCGCGCGCACTGCCTTGCGCGTGCTGCGCTTCGACCAGGCTCACTTCCAGACCATCATCCAGACCGACGCCGAGCTGAGCGAGCTCATCATGCGCGCCTTCATCCTGCGGCGGCTCGGCTTGCTCGCGAACGGCTTTGGCGACGTCGTCCTGATTGGCTCGCGTGACTCCGCGGCGACACCCCGCCTCCAGGCCTTCTTGCATGGCAATGGCCACCCCTACCGCTACGTCGACGTCGACCGAGATCCGGACGTACAGGCGCTGCTCGACGAGTTCCGCGTCGACGCGAGCGACATCCCCATCGTCATCTGCCGCGGCGAGATCGTCCTGCGAAACCCCACCGATGTCGAGGTGGCCGACTGCCTCGGCTTGAACAGCAAGGCGCTCGCGCAAGACGCCGTGCGCGACGTCGTCATCTGCGGCGCCGGACCGGGCGGGCTCGCGTCGGCCGTGTATGGAGCCTCCGAAGGCCTCGACGTGCTGGTCGTCGAGGCGGGGGCACCCGGCGGGCAGGCCGCGTCCAGCTCGAAGATCGAGAACTACCTCGGCTTTCCGACGGGCGTGTCCGGCGAGGCGCTGGCGGCGCGAGCGCTCGCGCAGGCCGAGAAGTTCGGCGCGCAGATCGCCGTCGCGCGCGGCGCCGAGCGACTCTACTGCGAAGAGACGCCCATGCGCATCGAGCTGCAGAGCGGTGACTCGATCCGCGCGCGCGCCGTCGTCATCGCGACGGGCGCGCAATACCGCAAGCTCGACGTGCCCGATCTCGCGCGTTTCGAGGGCGTCGGCGTGTACTACGCGGCCACGCAGATCGAGGCGCAACGCTGCGGCGCGGAGGAGATCATCGTGGTGGGCGGCGGAAACTCCGCAGGCCAGGCAGCCACGTTCCTGGCGCGCGTCTCGCGGCATGTTCACATGCTCATTCGCGGGCCGGATCTGGCGGAGAGCATGTCGCGCTATCTCGTTCGCCGCATCGAGGAGACGCCCAACATCACGCTGCGCCGGCGCACGCAGGTCGTGGCGCTCGAGGGCGGCGAGCACCTCGAGAAGGTGACGTGGCGGGACGACGTCGCCGGCGAGACGAAGACCGTCCGGGTGCGTCACGTCTTCACGATGGCCGGCGCGAAGCCCAACACCGAGTGGCTGCGCGGCTGCGTCGAGCTCGACGCGCGCGGATTCATCATCACGGGCGGGGACCTCGGCGTGGCCGCGGCCGGCGCCACCGGGCCGGGCGCGCCGGGCCCGGAGCGCGCGTGGCCGCTCGAGCGCGCGCCCTACCTGTTCGAGACGAGCCAGCCGCGCGTGTTCGCGGTGGGCGACGTGCGCGCCAACAGCTTGAAGCGCGTCGCGTCCGCCGTCGGCGAAGGCTCGGTGTGCATCCAGCTCGTCCACCGCGTGCTCAGCGAGTCGGTGGGGGTGGGATGAGGCGGTGCGGGCAGACGCGATGGCGGGGCCTCTACCGCCGCACCCGCCAGCGGAGACTCTGACCTGTCGAGGCCCACGCCACGGTCTGTAGGAGCATCGACCGACGCGTCGACTTCGATGGACGGATTCGCGAGCGGCACGCCCTACGCGTCTCGGAGCTCGCGTCGCAGGCACGCGACGAGCTCCTTGGCGGGCATGGGTCGAGAGAGCGGCGCGCCCTGGCCGGCCCACTGCGCCCCGAAGCCGAACTCGCCCTTCGCCTTGCCGGCTGCGTGCAGGGCCTTTCCGGCGTCGTAGGCGATGGGGTAGTCGGGCACGTCGCTCGGCGCGACCCGCCGGCCGAGCGCGGTGAAGCGATTCGCCAGGCTCCGCGCCGGACGACCGGAGATGGCGCGCGTCATCACGGTGTGGTGCGCGGCCTCGCTCTCCAGGGCCGCGCGGTACCCGGCGTCGATCGACGCCTCGTCGCACGCGACGAACGCCGTGCCGAGCTGCGCCGCGCTCGCGCCGAGCCGGAGCGCCGCCGCGATGCCCGCGCCGTCCATGATCCCGCCCGCGGCGACGACGGGCAGCTCCGTCTCGCGAGCGAGGAGCCGCGTGAGCGCGAATGTGCCGAGCCTGTCGTCGTCGGCGCGCGGATCGAAGACCCCGCGGTGTCCGCCGGCCTCGTATCCCTGGGCGACCACCGCGTCCACGCCGGTCGCCGCGACCGCGCGCGCCTCGTCGACGTTCGTCGCGGTGGCGAGCAAGACGATTCCCGCCTCGCGCAGCGCCGCGATCCGCTCGCGCGACGGGAGGCCGAAGTGGAAGCTCACGACCTTCGGCCGCTCGGCGAGGAGCATCGCGAGCATGGTGTCGTCCTCCACGAAGCTGCGGTAGATCTCCTTCAGCGTTTCGGGGGGCGTCGCCCCGACGCGCGCGAACTCCGGGCCGAGGAGCTCGAGCCAGCGCGATTCGCGCGTGGCGTCGGGGCGGGCGGGCGCGTGGCAAAAGACGTTCACGTTCAGCGAGCGGCTCGAGAGCGCGCGAAACGCCGCGATCATCTTCCGCGCGCCCGCCGCATCCGTCGCGCCGACGCCGATGGACCCGAGCGCGCCCGCGTTCGAGACCGCCGCCGCCAGTTCGGGCGTCGAGACCCCGGCCATCGGCGCCTGGATGATGGGCGCGTCGATCTCCAGGCGCTCGAGCAGTCGCGTCGCGGAGATCACAGGAGCTCCTCGATCACGTGAACCGGTCCGTCGGCGCGAATCTCTCCCGGTCGCGACGGCGAGCAGTCGGTTCAAGAAGGCGTATCTCGGCGCGGCCGTCTCGAAGGGCGGCAGAGTTCGAAAGTAGGGAGCTCCCGGTGCGGCGTCGTGACGGATGCCCGAGAGCGCCATTGTAGACGAGGGCGCCATCGTCGGTCGCCAGCGTGACGCGCATGTCGAGCTCGACGATGCCGTCGGCGCGCTTGACCGTCCAGTCGTCCCCGCTCGGCAGCACCTTGCCGCGCATTCGATCGCCTTCGAACGAGCCTCCGGTGATGGGAAAGATGACGTGCGCGCCGTCGGGCGCGGCGCCGAGGTCCTGGGTGGGGGCCGTCGTCAGGCGGAGCGTCATCAAAGGTCGTGATTGCATCGAGGTTGTCCTCTCTGGAGAGTGCAGCGTCGGCGCGGGCGCGCTCCGCCTCATCGAAGCTCGTCGATGGTGTAGATGGGCCCTTCGGCGCGCCGATCGCCGCTCGACACGGCGAGCAGGCGATTCAGGAAGGCGTACTTCACGTGCCCCGTCGCGAAGCGCGGCGTCGTCCGGAAGTAGTAGCTCGCCGGGTCGACGGGCTCGCCCCGCGCGAGCGCCGCGATCACGTCAGGCGGTCCGTGGCGAAGCCCGAAGGACGCCATCGAGATGAGCGCGCCGTCGTCGGTCTCGAGGGTGATGCGGAGGTCGAGCTCGAGGACGCCGTCCGCTCGGAGCAGCGTCCAGTCGCTTCCGCCGGGCAGCACCCTTCCGCGCAGCCGGGGTCCCTCGAAGTGCCCGCTCGCGATCGGCGCGATCACGCGCGTGCCGCACGGCACCGCGCCGACCTTCTGCGCGCTCCCGACCGCAACCTGAAGCGTCATCAACAAGCGCGAGTCCATGGGTGGCTCCCTTCGAGCTTCGTATTTGGACCGCGTGCCCGAGGTCGGCAAGTGACCCACGACCCCATGGCGAACGAATGCGGCGTGCAAAGTCGGCGCCAACACCTGGCTCACCTCGCGCTTCAGCGGACGCGCAACGGCGTGGGCATCGCCAGGTAGCCCCGCGTCTTGCGCGCGAGCGGACGGCACGCCTCCGTGTGGGGGCGATCCATGGACTTTCCCCCGCCCGATCGCGCTACCCTTCCCATCCTGCTCGAGAGGAGCGCACGTCGAGCGGCGGCAGATGGCGCCGGTGCTGGCGTCCGAGGTCGCCCGCTGGCTGGGCGCCAGGTTCGGCGGTATCATCCGGGCGGCCGACGACTCATGGTGGGAGCTGGGCCGGCACGGCGAGTACCAGCCGTTGCGTGCTTGAGAGGTCACAGGCTCGTGGCAAACGCCATCACCAGCGTCCGGCAAGCCGGATCGACAGTGGTTCAGATGAGCAACGGGCTCACGTCCGTGCTGCTCGACGTGCTCGCGATCGCAGGAAGCGACCTTGCGACGACGCCATGGGAGAGGGCGTTCGTGTCCTGGCTGGTCGAACACGACCAATCCAGGACCGGGCTCGGCTGCGTCGGCTTCGACCTCGAAGAGATGGGGTGGACCGCGGACGAGATCGAAGTGGAGCGGCGGTTCGTCATGGCCATCATCGACGCCGCGCTGCGACGCCACGGGTGGGATCGTCTCCCGTTCGCACCGCGCGAGGAGAGTCTGTTCGCCGCGCTCGAGCAGCTTCGCCGCCTCGTCGAAGCGTTCCCGGCTGACGCGGTCGGCCGAGCGCCGGAGGGCTCACGGGCTCCACGTGACCTGCCGGAACACGGCGTGTGCCACGTGCACCGGGTCTACCTGCACGACACGGGGTGCATCGTCTGCAACGACGCCCCGATCGATGCGTCCCCGGCTGTCGCGCCGAATCGCTCACCCGAGACGACGTAGGAGGGATCTTCCGTTTTCGCCGCGCGCGTCGCCGCTCCGGCTCGCCGGACGTGTCTGCGGCGTGCACGAGGGCGAGGTCCCTTCCGACGCCCGAGGGCAGCCTGGCATCGGAGGCCGCAGATGGCCGTACTCGCCGGCCAGGGCTCCACGTGGAGGGCCAAACCATGCTTCCATGTCCGGCCATGGACCAGAACGAAGCCAAGCTCCTCGCCGCGAAGGCCGCCATCGCCGAGCTCCCCGCGTCGGGCACCCTGGGGCTCGGCTCCGGGTCCACGGCCAAGCTCTTCGTCGACGAGGTCGGGGCGCGGGTGAAGGCCGGCGCGACGTACCGCGGCGTACCCACGTCTCGCGGGACGCGGGCGCAGGCGGAGGCGCTGGGGATCCCGTTGCTCGGCGACGAGGAGCCCTGGGACCTCGTCGTGTGCGTGGACGGCGCCGACGAGGTGGACGAGCACCTCAACCTGATCAAGGGCGGCGGCGGCGCGCTGACGCGGGAGAAGATTGTCAACCAGGCGTCGCGGCGCAACGTCGTCATCGTCGACGAGAGCAAGCTCTCGAAGCGCCTGGGGGAGAAGTGGGCCGTCCCGGTCGAGGTGCTTCACTTCGGCTTCGCCGAGACGCGCCGCCAGCTGGAGGCCTTCGGCCCGGTCACGCTGCGGCAGAAGGACGGCAAGACCTTCGTCACCGACGCGGGCAACACCATCCTTGACGTGAAGACGGGGCCGATGGACGACCCCGCGAAGGTGGAGCTCGCCATGGACGCCATCCCCGGTGTCGTGGAGGTGGGGCTCTTCATCGGGCGGGCGAGCGTCGTGCTCGTCGCGGGGCCGGGAGGCGTGCGGAAGCTGGAGCGGTAGCGATCGCGGGCGCGGCGGAGCTGCGGCGGAAGGCGGCGTCGGTGTCGGGCGTCACGGTGCCGACGAGCGCCCAGTGCGGACTGCCCTCCAGCGCCTTGCGCGCGTCGCTGTCGGCGCCCACGACCACCCACGTCGGGTGGAGGCGCCTCACGGTCGCGAGGAACGCTCCCTTGCTGGTGTAGTGCACGTACTCGAGCCGGTTGGACATCTCGAAGTTCCAGAGGGCGCCGATGAAGTCCACGTCGTCGTCGAAGACGACCAGATCTCCGCGGTGCAGCTCCTCCTCTCGCTGCCGCCCGAGCAGGTCGAACTCCGGTCTGGCGAGGACCTTGCGCGAGGCGAGCGGGTGGCGCGCCACGTCCTCCAGGTGCTTGGTCGACACCCAGTACCAGCACCAGCCCTTCATCCAGCGCAGCGGGATCAAGGAGAGCACGATCGCGGCGGCGAGCAGGCCCTCCCGTGCGCGCGCCCACCGCGGCCGCGCGAGCAGCCACGTGCCCAGCGCCATCAGCCCGGCCACGATGTGCAGATCGTAGCGGGCGCTGCGGCTGCTGAAGGTGGGCGCGGTGAGCATGCAGAGGACGACGGCGAGCAGCACGAGCCCCAGGCCCGCCGGTCCGGAGCGCCCCCTCCGGCGCAGCAGGTCGCGGCCGCGGACGAGGACGCCGAGGCCCATGGCCAGCAGGCCGAGCGGCACGACCACCCACGCCACCGCGTAGCCGTATCCGTGGGCCAGCACGTCATCGGTGCCGCCCTGCGGCACGCCGTACGCATCGCCGAAGGGACCATCGGAGGTCACGTCCTTCAGCGAGATGAGCCCCTTGAAGTGGAGGCCCAGCCGCGCGCTGTCGAAGGAGACGGGCCAGAGCGGGTCGTGGAAGGCGATCCAGTTACGCACCGGCGTGACCAGCCCCACCGCGGCGAGGACCGCGCCGCCGCAGAGCACGACGGCGAGCGTGGCCAGCCGCCGGCGGCGGTGCCCGGCGACGAGGCGCCCGTACGCGAGCAGAGCGAGCAGTGGCACGGTGGCCAGCGCCGAGCTCTTCGAATCCGGCGAAGAGCACCAGCGCGAGGGTGGCGAGCACCGCGTCGCGGAGGCGATACGCCGGCCGCGTCACGAAGGCGAGGGCGGCGAGCGCGAAGAAGGCCACCTCGACGTCGATGTAGGTCTGGCAGAGCTGCGTCCACGCTTGCGGCACGAGCAGGAGCACGCACGCCCAGCCCATCGAGGTCACGCGGTCGCCGAAGCGGCGCACGAGCACGTACGCCGCCAGCATCATCGCCGGGGCCGCGAGGGTGTTGGGGAGCTCGATGAGCGTCTTGTCGGTGAAGATGACGAACCAGATGCCCACCGACTCGCAGAGGTGCGGGTAGCCGTTGATGGCCTGGGCCGTCTGGTGCAACTGGAGGGGGACGACGGCGAAGCCGTGGTTCTGGATGGCGAAGCCGATGATGGGCTCGTGGTAGAGGAAGCCGTCCCAGGCCCCGTTGGGGACGAAGACGGTGAGCACGAGCGCCGCGAGCACGACCCCGCCCGCGCCGAGGAGCCCCAGCAGCACCACGCTGCGAGCCCGCGCCGCCTCTCGCAGCGCGTCCAGGGGCATGCGCGCCAGGCCCGCGGCGGCGCGGCGAGACTCCACCAGGAGCGCGCGCACGCCCGCGCGCCGCGCGAGTAACGCGAAGGCGGCGGCGAAGACCGTGAGCGAGACGCCGCCGAGCCGGAGAGGTGTGAGCCAGCCGGCGTAGCCCAGGGCCAGCACGGGGAGGGAGAGGAAGGCGAAGAAGACGGCGGACGCGATGACCCCGAGCTCGGCGCGCCCGGCGGGCCGCGCGCGGACGGCGATGCCCAGCGCGTCCAGCGCCGCGAGGGCCGTGAGACCCGTCAGCACCAGCCAGCCGACCGGTCTCATGAGGTTGCGTCAGTAGCAAGTTGCAAGCCAGGCGAGTTACTGCGTAATGGCCGGCGCGTGGAGCGGCTCGGAGCGCATCGGCGATCCGGCGCGGCACAGGGCGACACATCTGGCGATCCCGCAGCGCGCGCGCTCAGCCGCCCCGCGCGCGCTGCAGCAGCAGCGCCGCCTCCACGGCGTCGTAAGGGGCCTCGCCGAAGATGCGCCACGCGCGCACTCGCGCCCGCGCGTTCGCCGGGCCGTCGCGCAGGACGACGCGCGCGGCGAGGCCCGCGGCGATCGCCCGCTCCGGACGCGCCCCGGCCATCGCCAGCAGCAGGTGTTGCTGCGGCCGCGTGAGCGAGAGGATGGTGTGGGCTCGCCGGAGCGCGGCGGAGGGCTCGCGCACCGCGCCGTGCAGCGAGACGCTCCACCGCGCGACCACCACGCCGTCGTGCAGGGCGAGCAGCGCGGCGAGCTCCTGCTCGTCGCTGTGCGCCAGGTCGAGCGCGCGGACGAGCGAGCACGCCCACGCGCGCTCCGGTGGCGGCGCCATGTCGCGGGTGGTCTCCAGAGGCGCGCGCGGCCGGCACGGCGACGCACCGAGCAGGATGGCGCGCGCGCGACGCCGGACGCGCACCTGGTACCGGGCGCCGAGCACCGAGAGGCCCGCCTGCACCTGGCCGCGCAGGGCGGCGTCGGCGCGCGCGAGCGCATCGTCCAGTCTGTCGAAGGGGATGGTGAGCCCGAGGAACTTCCGCAGCGAGGCCTCCACCGCCTCCTCGTCGTCGAGCGAGTAAGGCGCGGCCCACATCGCCACCAGGCGCTCCTCGAGGTGGCCCATCGCCGCGCTTGCCTTCGGCATGTCGCCGCGGTCGCGGACCAGGACGTGAAGACTCGCGAGCGCCTCCTGCAGATCCTCGCGCTCCGCCTCCGACAGCGCGTTGGGCGCGAGCGAGTCGGAGACCTGACCCAGCCGCCACGCGAGCGTGGCGTCCATCGCCGCGCGATCGGCCGGCGTGGCATCGAGCGGCCACTCGACGACGCACGCGCGCACCAGCGCGGCCGCGCCGCGCGGGAGGTCGCGCTCGCGCTCCAGTCGGGTGCTCTCCTCCTGCAGCATGCGCCAGAGCAGGTGCTGATCCAGGGTGAGCGAGGCGATCTCCGGATCCTTGGAGAGCAGGCCGCCGCCGGCGAGCACGTCGCGGCGGAGCGCGGAGTCCTCGAGCAGCTCCACCGAGTCCACCACGTCGCGCACGCGGTGGAGAGAGACCTGGCGGTCGGTGAAGAGGAAGGGGTCCTCGAACTTGCGGCGGACCCACCCGCGGCGCGCGCTGGAGAGGTGGCCGCCGACCTCCGCCGAGGCCAGCTCGGCGGGTGTGGGCTTGGCGGTGGTGCGCTCGAGCAGGCGGGCGTCCCACCCGAGCTGCTCGAGGAAGATGGGCTCGGCGTTGCGGAAGGCCCGCATGGTGCGCCCCAGCCGGAGGGCCTCGGCGGAGATGGTCGCCGTGTGCGTGGGCAGCGAGCGCCGCGCGGCGCAGGCGGGCGCGAAGCACACCGCGGCCGTGAGCGCGAGCATCCCGAGCGTCCGCACGCCCGTCAGACCGCCTGCGCAGGCGCTACCTTGGGCTCCTTCCATGCTCTATCCCACGTCTTACGCCGTCAGGGCCGCCGGCGCCCGCGCACCCGGGCGGTCCCCGGTCGTGGTAGATCTGTGAGGATGTCGCTTCGCGCGGCGATGCTCGCGTTCTCGTGCTTCTGCTTCGGGTGCTCGGTCTACGACTCCTCCCTCCTCGCGGGCGGAGGGGACGGCGGGGCCGATGGGGACGCCGACGCCTGCGGCAAGGTGTGCGGGGGCAAGTGCGTCGATGTCTCCAGCGATCCCGGAAACTGCGGCGACTGCGGGCGCACCTGCGAGACGACCTGCGAGTCCGGCGCGTGCACCCCCACCGTGCTCGCCTCCGGCGTGCCGGGCCCGCGCGCCATCCTGGTCGACGACCAGAACGTCTACTTCGCCGACCACGGGAGCATCAGCGTGGAGTCGATGAGCAAGGTGGACGGCAGCGGCCGGACGGTCGTCGCCGGCGCGCAGGTCTTCCCCGAGCGGCTGACGACCGACGGGACGCGCCTGTACTGGACCAACGACTCCGATGTCCTCGGCTCCTTCGACAGCGTCTTCAAGACCGGCGGGCAGTCGTACATCCTGGCGCGGGACATTCCCTCGCCCAGCGGCATCGCGGTGAGCAACGGCTTCTTGTACGTCGCCACCTCTTCGCCAAACAACGCGAGCGCCTGCACCACCGACGCGTGGACCGACTCCATCCTCAAGTGCTCCTCGACGGCCGGGTGCTACGTCGCGGCGTGCACCACCACCGGCGGGCCGCTCCCCATCGCCACGCAGACCGGGGCGTCGCCGCTCTCTCTCGCCGTGAACGCGACGACGCTCTACTGGACCAGCTACGCCGGCAAGGCGGTCTACTCGTGCCCCCTGCCGGACTGCGCGGGTGGGCCGCAGCCCTTCGCGACGGGCCTCAGCGGGCCGACGGACATCGTGGTCAACAACGGATACGTGTACTTTACAGATACCGCCGCGGGCTCGGTGCTGCGGTGCGGGTCGGCGGGCTGCTCCGGCAAGCCGCAGGTGGTCGTGACGGGCCAGGCCGATCCGGAGTACCTGGCGGTGGACGACACGAACGTGTACTTCAGCGCGCTGGCCGGCAGCGTGGCGGGGCAGGGTCAGGTGCTCGCCTGCGCGCTGCCGAGCTGCGCGGGCGGGCCGATCGTCGTCGCCACGGGCGCGAACGCACCGTACGGCGTGGCGGTGGACGCGGACTACGTCTACTGGGTGGAGGAGGGCACCGCGGGGTCCAACTCGGTGGACGGGCGCATCCTCAAGGTGAAGAAGCCCTGAGAGGCCACCGCCTGACGTGATCCTCAGCGCTCCAGCGCGGGGAGCAGGACGCTCGAGGGGTGGCGCGTGCGCAGGGCGTCCAGCGCGGCCCGCGCGGCGCCGGTGTCGCCGGTCAGGCGGAGCGCGCGGACGCGGAGCCCCAGCGCCTCCTCGGCCAGTCGCCCGCGCGGGAACGCAGCGTCGTGCTCGTCCAGGAGCGCCAGGGCGCGGCGGCCGTCGCCCGCGTCCACCGCCCGGTGCGCCCGTCGCAGCAGCGCGATCTCCGCGGCGAGCGCGTCGGGCGCGGAGGAGGCGAGGTGCGGCCGCGGCGCGTGAGCCACGCGCCTCGCGTGCGCGCGCGGTGCGGCGGGCGCCGTCCGCGCGCTCGCGGTGGTCGGGGCGCTCGCGGAGGCGGCGGGCGCTGCCGCCGGCACGGGCGGGCGCGGCGGCGCCGCAGGGCGCGTCGCCCTCGCGGTGACGACGGCGGCTGGCGCGTCGATCGCCGCGGGAGGACGCCCCAGTCTGTCGTGCGCGGCGTAGCCGGCGGTCACGGCCACGGCGGCGGCCACGGCGGCGATCGTCGCCTTCGAGGCGAGCGCGCGCGCGGCCAGCGCGACAGGGCGGCGGAGCGTCGCCACCAGAAGCGCGAGGCCGGCCGGCCGCAGGCCGAGCGCCCCCAGCACCGCCGCGTGGGCGCGCGCGTCCGGCCTCTCTCCCTTCGCCGCCGCGAGCAGCGATCGCGCGCGCGGGTCGAGCGCGCCCTCGAGGAGTCGCTTCGGCTCGTTCATCGCTCGCTCTGTCCCTGCGCGCACGCCGCCTGGAAGTGCTCGCGCGCGCGCCGCAGGCGCGAGGCCACCGTGCCCGGAGGCACGCCCAGCGCCTCCGCGATGCTCGCCATCGTCATCTCCTCGAATCTCGTACAGGACGAAGACCGCGCGCAGCGGCTCCTCCATCCCGGCGAGGATGGCGTCCAGCCGCTCCAGCGCCTGGCGCCGCTCCAGCGCCGCGTCGGGTCTCGCGGCGGCGGCCTCGCGCAGCTCCGGCGCCGGATCGTCCACCTCGCGCCGCCGCCGCGCGGCGCGCCGCGTCTCGGAGGCGACGTGGACGGCAGTCCGGAGCAGGAAGGCGCGCTCACGTCCCGGCTCCACGTCGTGCATGCGGCGCGACAGCACCAGAAAGACGCGCTGGGCGGCGTCGTCGGCGTCGGCGCCGCCGAGGCCCTGCCGCCGGAGCATGCGCCAGACGAGGCCGAGGTGCTCGCGCACGCACGCGCGCAGGCGCGCCTCGCCGGCCATCGCCGCCGCCCCGGCCGCCGCCGCGGCCAGCAGCTCAGAAGTCGACGCCGATGCCACCGCCGGCGTCCATCAGCGCGGGGATGCCCTCGATGCGTGTACCATACAACCCATCGAGGTGCGCATCGACCCAGAGTCTCCACGGCGACTGCCACCGCACGCGACCGCCGCCGCCGGCCCACCCGACGAAGCCGTAGCCGCCCGCCTCGCCGATCGCGATGCGGCCGCAGCCGAGGACGGCGAGCCCGGTGGAGGCGATGGGCACATCGATGGGACACACCTCGCCGTCGAGCAGCAGCCACGGGTGCACGCTGGAGGACGCGCCGTTGGTGGTGTCGGGCGTGCCGAGCGGCGGCTGCAGGAGCACGCTCAGGCCCACGCCGATCTCCATCCGCGGCAGGCCGAAGGGAAAGTCGTAGCTCGCGGTGACCGACGGACCGTTCGCCGAGAGCTGCGAGCCGTCGCCCAGGTGCTGCATGCGCAGGCCGATGCGGCGCTCCACGCCCGACCCGGCGTGCTTCCTGCCGCTGGCGTCGTCGGCCGGCGTCGCGGCGTGCGTGCGTGCGAGCGCCACCGGCGCGGGAGGGGGAGGGGACGCGGCCGGCGCGGACGGGGCTGGAGGCGCGGCAGGCGGCGTCGCCGCGGACGGCGCGGCGGGCGGGGCAGCGTCGCCCGTCTCGCCGGCGTCGCCGGGATCAGGCGCCGCCAGCGCGATGTCCATCGCCAGCGCGCCGGCGACCTCGTCGCACGACCTCGCGTCGAGGACGCGCGTGCCGTGCTCGGTGGTGAGGGTGCCGCGGTAGCCGCTGGAGGTCCGCGCGATGCCGACCGAGAACCGCCACGGGCGTCCGAGCCGCGAGGTGTCCTCGGACTCGGCTTTCAGCAGCTCCCGAAAGGCGCGCGGCGAGGGGCAGCCGTCGGGCGCGGAGTACTCCACGACCGCGGGGAGCGGCAGGTCGGCGGCGTCGCCCGCGTGCGCTGCGGGGGACACGGTGAGGGCAGTGGCGGCGGCCGCGGCCGCACAAGCAAGGAAGGAAGGACGCATGGGGTCTCCAGGCTCGCCGGTCCGTCAGCGAGTTCCATGCCACATGGCCAGGCGCAGGCGGTTTGATCACGCGCGCTGAGAAAAACGGAACGCCGCGCGGGGATGCCACCCGTGCGCGCCGCGGCGACCCTGACCGCCGGATCATGCCGGGGCCCCGATCCGGAGCAGGCCAACGATCGGGGGCTGGGGCGGTCTACCGGTGGGCGTGCAGGTAGCCAGCCCACGCGGTGCCGGCGGCCACCAGGAGCAGCAGCAGCACCCAGAGGCCGGTGCGGGATTTACTGCGCGCGGGCGTCGGCGCCGCCGGCGCGGGCTCGGCGTCCTGCGTGTCCGCCAGCGAGATGGTGATCGCGGCCCCGGTGGGCGCGAACGCCTCCGGCCCGGACATGCGGGCGAGGCGCGCGCGAAACGCCTGCTCGATGGAGTCCTGCAGGTGCGCCCACTTGCCGCTGCCGAAGGGCGCGAGCGCCCGCGCGACCTGCGAGACGTCGGCGTAGCGGTCGGCGGGATCGCGCGCGAGACACTTCGCGATCACGGCGTCCAGCTCCTTCGGCGCGTCCGGACGACGCTCGGAGATCGGCACCAGCGGCTCCTCCAGGATGGCGGCGAAGAGCTCCCCCATCCCCACCGCGGAGAGCCCGAAGGGGACCTTCCCGGTGAGCAGCTCGCAGAGGACGACGCCGATGGACCAGATGTCGGTGCGCTGATCGATCGTCGAGTCGTTGCGGACCTGCTCCGGCGACATGTACAGCGGCGAGCCGACGACGACGCCGCTGCCGGTGAGGCGCGCGGCGTTGTCCGGCCGGCCGGCGTCGTCCAGCAGCATGGCGATGCCGAAGTCCAGGATCTTGATGATGGACCCGCCGTCCGGCTGGCGAGCGAGGAAGAGGTTCGCCGGCTTCAGATCGCGGTGGACCACGCCCAGGACGTGTGCGTGCGCGAGGCCCTGCAAGGCCTGCAGGACGTAGTCCACCGTGTCGGCCACCGAGAGCTGTTGCTCGAGGAGCAGCAGCTCCTCCAGGTTGCAGCCCTCCAGGCGCTCCATGACGATGAAGGGGGCGCCGCCCTCCAGCGTACCCACGTCCATCACCCGCGCGACGTGCGGGCTCTCGATCTTGGCCGCGGCGCGCGCCTCGGCGAGGAAGCGCTGGGAGAGCGCGGCGAAATCGCCGCCGGGCATCGCCTGCGGCGCCAGCAGCTTGAGGGCGACGACCTTGTCGAGCAGCTCGTGGTGCGCCTCCAGCACCTCGGCGACACCGCCCGCGCCGATCGTCCCCTGGATGCGGTACTTGCCCGCCACCACGTCTCCGGTCTGCGGGAGGCCGGCCGCGGCGTCGCCGAGGAGGCGGCGCACCGAATCCGCATCCAGGTACTTCTCCGTCATGGCTTGGCCATCCGCGCAGGACAAAGGCTAGAGGAATCCACTGTCGACATAATACACGCCCCGCGCCAGCGCGCCTAGGCGTGCCGTAACCCGACGTAACGAGCCCTGCCCTGAAGTGCGCGCGACGACCCTGCTGCGCCGCGCTGCCCATCAAGCGAAGGTCAGCGGGCGTCGCGCTCGGCGGCCGCGGCGAGATCCTCGGCCCAGGCGCGCAGGGCGCTCTCCTTCGGGCCCTCCAGCATGATGCGGAGCTTGGCCTCGGTGCCGCTCCAGCGGACCAGCAGGCGGCCGCGCTTGCCGAGGGCCTTCGTCACCGCGGCGCTCCGCTTGCTGAGGGTGGGCATGTGCTCCAGCGGCAGGCGTATCGGCAGGGTGACGTTGTGCAGCACCTGGGGCACGCGCTCCATCGCCGAGCGGGCGATGTCGCTCAGCGGGCGCTGCGCCCGGAGCACGAGGGCGAGCACCTGCAGGGCCGCGACGACTCCGTCGCCCGTCGACGCGTGGTCGAGGAACACCAGGTGGCCGGACTGCTCGCCGCCCAGGTTGTAGCCGCCGCCGCGCATCGCCTCCACGACGTAGCGGTCGCCCACCTGCGTGCGGAGCAGGCGCGCGCCGAGCGACTCCAGGGCGCGCTCCAGGCCCAGGTTGCTCATGACCGTGGCGACGACGGTCCGCCTGCGCAGCACGCCCTCCTCGATCATGCGGCGCGCGCACATCGCCATGACGGCGTCGCCGTCGACGATGGCGCCCTTCTCGTCGACGAGGATGAGGCGATCGGCGTCGCCGTCCAGGGCGATGCCCATCTGCGCCCGGCGCCGCACCACCTCGGCCCGGACGTTGTCCGGGTGCATGGCGCCGCAGTCCTTGTTGATGTTCACGCCGTTGGGCTTCACGCCGATGCTGGTGACGTTCGCCCCCAGCTCGGCGAAGACCATCGGGGCGACGCGGTACGCGGCGCCGTGCGCGGCGTCGACGACGATGCGCACGCCGTCGAGCGAAAGGTCGGCGGGGAAGGTGCGCTTGGCGAAGACGACGTAGCGCCCTCGCGCGTCCTCCAGCTTCTCTGCGCGGCCGATGCCCGGGCCCGTCGGCCGCGCGCCCAGCAGGGCATCGTTGCCCATGAGCCGCTCGATCTCCGCCTCCGTCTCGTCGGGGAGCTTGAAGCCGTCGGCGCCGAAGATCTTGATGCCGTTGTCGTCGTAGGGGTTGTGGCTGGCGCTGATGACGATGCCGGCGTCGGCGCGCATGCTCACCGTCAGGTGCGCGACCGCGGGGGTGGGCACCGGGCCGCACAGCAGCACGCGCCCGCCCATGGCGCAGATGCCGGAGGCCAGGGCCGTCTCGATCATGTAGCCGGAGAGGCGCGTGTCCTTGCCGATGAGGATGCGCGGCGCGTGGTGCTTGCCACGGCCGGCGACGTGCGTGATGGCGCGCCCGAGCTGGAGCGCCAGCTCGGGGGTCATCTTGTCCAGGTTGGCGACGCCGCGGATGCCGTCGGTGCCGAACAGCTTGCGGCCCGCGGAGGCGGGGGCCTTCTTCGATCGCATGCCCTCAGTCCCGGAAGTTGACGAACTGCAGCTCCAGCGGCAAGCCCGCGGCGCGCACGAGCTGGATGGCTTGCTGCAGATCGTCCTTGTTCTTGCCGCTGACGCGGACCTGCTGCTCCTGGATGGAGGCCTGCACCTTCAGCTTGCCGTCCTTGATGCGCTTGACGATGTCGCGGGCGTGCTCGGCCTCGATGCCCTCCTTCACCTTCACCAGCATCCTGGCGCCGCCCTTGCCCGTCGCCTCCGGCTTCTGCGGGTCGACGCTCTTCAGGCTGACCTTGCGCTTGACGAGCTTGTCCTCGAGCACCTTGTAGGCGGCCTTCAGCCGGTCCTCGCTGGAGGAGCGCAGGACCAGCCCGTCCGGCGTGCGCTCGAGCTCGGTGGAGGTGTCCTTGAAATCGAAGCGCTGCTCGATCTCTTTTTTGGCCTGGTTGAGGGCGTTGTCGACCTCGTTCCACTGGACCTTCGAGACGATGTCGAAGTTGGGCATCGCCTGGAGGGTAGCATATCCCCGAGGCCTACCTGTGGTGTGCGCCCTTGCCGTGCGCGCTCCTCGCGCCGGGTTTGCGCGCACGGGCGGGCCGCGTCGCCGCCATGCTGCGCGTCATGTCGTCGCTCTCCAGCGAGGCGCGCTCTTCCTTCTGGTAGAAGAACTCGCTGGCGATGGTGCCGTCCTTGGCGTGCACGATGATCTGCGCCGAGCCGTCGCGGTGGGCGAGCTCCTTGGCGTGGACCACGGCGTCGGATTGCGTCTCCATGCGCTCGGAGACGCGCCGCCCCGCGCGGTCGAAGACCTCCCAGCCCCCCGCGCCCACGGTACGCACGCGGTAGACCGGCCCGGCGAGCGCCGGATCGTGCGGGGCGGTGATCGCGGCGAGCGTCTGGGCGATGGTCCGCGCGCTCAGGCCGTCGTGGCCGGACATGTGGCGGGCGATGTCGCCGAGGGAGAGCAGGCCTACGGGGCGCCCGCCGCCGTCCACGACCGGGACGCGATGGACCTGACCCCGGCGCATCATGTCCTCCGCCGCGTGGAGGCTGTCGCCCACGTGCACGGGGAAGAGCGAGGTGGACGCCGCGAGCGCCACCGGGATCTCGGCCAGGCGGCGGCCCTGCATGTAGGCGCACATGGAGATGTCGCGGTCGGTGATCATCCCGACGGTCCGTCCGGTGTCGTCCACGACAGGGAGCGTCCCGCAGTCGTGCTCCCACATCAGCCTGGCGGCTTGCTCGAGCGAGTCGCTCGGGGAGCAGGTGAGCACGTCCTTCGTCATGAGCTGGTCGACCTTCATGGCATCCTCCGTGGCAGGCCCGGGACCCAAGCAAGGCGTGCGCCAGAGCCGCGGCGCGCAGGTGGAGGCGCCTGCGGACGAGCCACGCGACGCACGCCGTGCGGAGGCGCGCACGGGGCGCGGGGTGCGGGGGAGTTGCGCGTCGGGAGCCACGCCGGGCGCAGCGCCAGACGCGCGGCCGGCATCAGAAGGAGAGTGCCAATGCGAGCGATAAGGGTGTCGGCGTTCGGCGGTCCGGAGGTGCTCCGCCTGCAGGAGGTGGACGATCCGCGTCCCGGACCCGGCCAGGTGGTGGTGCGGCTGCACGCGGCCGGGGTCAACCCGGTGGAGACGTACGTGCGCGCGGGTGCCTACGCGAGCACCCCCACGCTGCCCTACACCCCGGGAAGCGACGGGGCGGGGGAGGTGGAGGCGGTCGGGCGGGGCGCGCCCTTCGAGCCCGGCGCGCGCGTCTTCACCTCCGGGTCGCTGAGCGGGACGTATGCGGAGAAGGCGCTGTGCGAGGCCTCGCAGGTCCATCACCTGCCGACCTCGGTGTCCTTCGAGCAGGGGGCCGCGCTGGGCGTCCCGTACGCGACCGCCTACCGCTCGCTCTTCCAGCGCGCGCGGGCGCGGCCGGGCGAGGTGGTGCTGGTGCACGGCGCGAGCGGCGGCGTGGGTACGGCCGCGGTGCAGATGGCGCGCGCGCACGGATGCGTGGTGGTGGGCAGCGCCGGGAGCGAGGCTGGCCGCGCGCTCGTGCTGCGGGAGGGCGCGCACCACGCGGTGGACCACGGCACGCCGGAGCACCTGAAGGAGGCGCTCGAGCGACTCGACAAGCCGGGATTCGACGTGATCGTGGAGATGCTCGCGAACCGGAACCTCGGGCACGACCTCGGCGCGCTGGCGCGGGGCGGGCGGGTGATCGTGGTGGGGAGCCGCGGGTCGGTGGAGATCAACCCGCGCGACTTGATGGGGCGGGACGCGAGCGTGCTCGGTATGGTGCTGTTCAACGCGAGCGACGAGGAGCGAGCGAGCATCTGGGCGGCGATCGCCGCCGGGCTGGAGGCGGGGACGTTGCGGCCGGTGGTGGGGCGCGAGCTGGCGCTGGGGGAGGCGGCGCAGGCGCATCACGAGGTGATGGAGGGCAAGAGCGCGGGGAAGATCGTGCTGGTCCCCTGAGGGCGACAAAACGATTGTCGCCGGGTCGTGCCGCGTCTACGGCGGCGAGGATGAAGAGGTGGCACCACCTGACCGCGTTCGTCGTCGGGACAGCACTCGCGGGGTGCGGAGCTCCGCGCGCGCGTCCTCCCGTGGCTCCGGCTCCGCCGAGCCTCCAGCACGTGGCGCTCGACGGGCTCGAGCACGAGCTGCGAGATTGCGGCTACCGGCTGGGCGCCGAGACCGAGTCGGCGGGCGCGGCGACGCTCGTCGCCTCGCGGGAGGGGCGCGCCTTTTACCTCACGTTGCGCGTCGAGTCCTCGCGCACCGCCGACGGTCACAAGCTCGCGGTGCGTCTGGGCGTTTTCAGCGAGCCGGGCCGCAAGCTGAGCGGAGAGATCGCGCCGAACGCGACGTCCGTCGGAGCCGTCCTCGCGCCGGCCGCGCGGAGCGAGCTGGCCCGCGGCCTCGGGCGCCGCGCCGCGGTGGAGTTCAGCGAGAACTTCGCGGCTTCGGCCAGATGACCTCGACGGCTCAGGCGCCGCTCGGGTCCGCGTCCGGCGCCTCTTGCCGCCCGGCGCGCGCGTGCGGCTGATACGTGCGCAGCACCAGGTCCCACAGCGGATTGGAGATGCCGTGGTTCGCGTCGGCGTTGGCGAAGTGGTGCAGCATGTGGAGCCGCCGCAGGTACTTGCCGAGCGCGGTCGTCGGGGTGAAGTGGTGCGTGTAGTAGTGGATCCAGTCGTAGGCGAGGTAGCCGAGGGAGGTGCCGCCGAAGATGGCCCACCACGCCGTCGGGCCGAGCAGCACGCGGTAGATCACCGCGAAGACCACCGCCAGCGGCCAGCTCATGAGCGGCGGCGCGACGAGGCGCATCTTGTCGTTGGGAAACTCGTGGTGGTAGCCGTGCATCATGAACTGACGCAGCTTGCTCTTGAACGCCGACGACGGACGCAGGTGGAAGACGAAGCGGTGGAGCATGTACTCCACGAACGTCCACACCAGCACGCCGAGGGCGAAGAGGCCGAGGCCGCGCGCGACGCCCACCTCCGGGTGCACGAACGGGAGGGCGGCGCCGTAGAGGATGAAGCCGCCGAACCAGACGCCCGGCAGGATGGGATGCGACGTGGCGAACCAGCGCTCCACGAAGCCGCTGCGGAAGACGCGCAGGGCCACCGTCTTCTTGTTCTCGGGTGCGGGCGGGCCCACGCGCCCATCCCAGCGATCCACGGCGTTCTTGCACTCGTCGGTGAGCTCCAGAAGCCCCATGCCTCGCGTTCTCCTTCGTCGGCCCCTCGCAAGCAAGGGGTATTCCGCCAAAAGCGCCCGACCAGGCACCCGGGCACGCGCAAGGACCGCGCGTCGCGAGTCGCAGCCGGGGCCGTGAAACCGTCCTGGTGGGGCTCGTCGGGCCGCCTGGGGGCGAGGACGGGCGCGTCGGTTGCGGGCCTCGCGCATTCCGTTGAGGGAAGCGGGCTTCGCACCCGGGCGCGGACTGCGCTCAGCGTGACGCGGCGGGTCCGCCCGGGGTCCTGTCGAAGTCCACGCTCAGCCGGCCGAGCGCCAGCGCGCCGAGGAAGAGGACGAAGTCGCAGAGGGCGACGTCCAGGTAGGTCCCCAGGGTGGCGAGGTCGACGATGATGGCGGCCACGCCGCGACGATGTACGCGCCGACGCGTGGCCTGACGGCGACGACGAGCGAGGCGACGATCTCGGCCACGCCCACCGCCACCATGAAGGAGTGGGGTGTGACCGGCAGGCGGTCGGCGACGGCCGGCGCGAGGTACTTGTCCCAGCGCGTCAGGACGTCCACGAACTTGTCCAGACCGGCGATGGCCGGGGCGATGACGAAGCCCCAGTGCAAGAGCTCGTACGC
The DNA here is from genome assembly GCA_963782055.1 of uncultured delta proteobacterium. Taxonomy (GTDB): domain Bacteria; phylum Myxococcota_A; class Polyangia; order Polyangiales; family Polyangiaceae; genus DASXHD01. The sequence continues at coordinate 4,609,844 of CAWAIF010000003.1, read as the reverse complement.
CTGGCGGGCGTGGCGTGTCACGGGCGGCGCCGCGAGCTTGACGCTCGGGTGACGCTCGACGTGTGCGTTGGACATGAGGTCCTCCTTTCCTCGCAATGCTTGCCGAAAGAGAGAGCGCACGGGCGACCGCGCGCCCCCGGGAGGAGCATCCGGCGTGCCACGTCGGCTCATGCGGAGGCGCCGCAGCCGGCGAGCCCGATACGTTGGGGCGGAAGGTCAGAGGGCGATGGGCGGATCGCGAGGCAGGTCGAGGAGCAGCGCGCGTAGCTCGCCGATGAGATAGATGGATCCGCACGCGACCACCAGGCCGTCCGGGCCTGCCGCGGCGCGCGCGCGCGCGTACGCCTCGTCGAGCGAAGCGGCGACGTGGCCGGGGTGGCGCGCGGCGATGGCGTGGAGGTCGGCGGCGGCGCGCCCCTTCGGCGCGACGTACACGCGGTGCGCGGCGAGGGGCGCGAGCCGGTCGATCATCTCGGGCCACGCCTTGTCGGCGAGGGTGCCGAAGACGAGCGCTGTCGGTGTCGGGGCGAGCGACGCGATGTAGCGCGCGAGCGCCTGCGCGCCGTCGGGGTTGTGCGCGGCGTCGAGCAGCACCGCGCCGCCGGGCGTGCGCAGCGTCTCCAGGCGGCCGGGCCACCTCACCGCGGCGATGCCGCGCGCGCACGCGTCGGCGCCCGCGCCGATGCGGCGGCCGAGCACGTGGGCGATGCGCGCGTTGTCGCGCTGGTGCTCGCCCGGCAGGCCGACGGGCGCCCCGCTCCGCAGGAAGGCCTCCGCCTCGGCGTCGTCCTCGGCGAGGGTGATGCGTGCGCCGCGGGCGGCGGCGACCTCCGCGATGGCGCGGCGGACCGAGACGCTGACGGGTCCCACCACGATCTCCAGCCCGGGCTTGGCGATGCCCGCCTTCTCCCGCGCGATGGCCTCCGGCGTCTCGCCCAGCAGCTCGGTGTGGTCGAGGGCGATGCGGGTGATGGCCGCGGCGCGCGGGGCCTCGACCACGTTCGTCGCGTCCAGCCTCCCGCCGATGCCCACCTCCAGCACCGCGACCTCGACGCGGGCCGCGGAGAGCGCGAGGAGCGCGGCTAGGGTCGCGGTCTCGAAGAAGGAGAGGTCCGGACCGAGATCGAGCGCGCGGCCGAGGTGCTCGTCGAGGGCGTCGTCGGCGATGGGCTCGCCGTCGATGCGGATGCGCTCGGCGAAGCGGCAGAGGTGGGGCGACGTGTAGAAGCCGGTCCGCATGCCGGCGTGGCGGGCGATGCTCTCCACCATCGCGCTGACCGAGCCCTTGCCGTTGGTGCCGGCGACGTGCACCACGGCGAGATCCCGCTCGGGGTGGCCGGCGCGCGCGCACGCCTCGCGCATGGGCTCGAGGCCCAGGCGCATGCCCATCGGCGCGCGCTGGTAGAGGCGCGCGAGCGGCTCGCGCGGCTCGGGGGCGGGCTGGGCGATCATCGCCGCGTCACTCGGAGGGAAGGCCGCGAGGCAGCGAGGGCGACGAGCCGGCGTCCGGGCGCGGGTGCAGCAGGATGCGGATGAGCGTCGCCAGCTCCTGCCGCATCTCCAGCCGGCTGACGATGCGGTCGATCATCCCGTGCGCGAGGAGAAACTCGCTGCGCTGGAAGCCCTCCGGGAGCTTCTGGCGGATGGTGGTCTCGATGACGCGCGGGCCGGCGAAGCCGATGAGGGCCTTGGGCTCCGCCATGTTCACGTCGCCGAGCAGCGCGAAGCTGGCCGCCACGCCGCCTGTCGTCGGGTGGAGCAGGACGCTGAAGAAGGGGAGGCGCGCGTCGCGGTGGCGCTCGAGCGCGGCGACCGTCTTCGCCATCTGCATCAGGCTGAGGATGCCCTCCTGCATCCGCGCCCCGCCCGACGCTTGCAGGAGCACCACCGGCAGGCGCTGCGCCGTCGCGCGCTCGAAGAGGCGGGCGATCTTCTCGCCGACGACCGAGCCCATCGACCCGCCCATGAAGGCGAAGAGGAAGGCGCCGTAAGCGACGGGCTGCTCCTCGATGTGCGCCAGGCCGATCTCGATGGCCTCCTTCGCGCCGGAGGAGCGCTGCGCGGAGGCGACGCGGTCGGTGTAGGGCTTGCCGTCGGTGAAGGCGAGCGGGTCGGCGGGGGTCAAGTGCTCGTCCCACGCCTCCAGGACACCGTCATCGAGCAGGAGCTCGCGCCAGCCGTCGGCCGCGAGCTTGTGGTGCTGGCCGCACTCGGGGCACACCTCGAATCGAGCGGCGAACGCCTCGGCCGTGAGCGTGGCGCCGCAGCCGTCGCACTTCTTGAACACGCCCTTGCCGACGCTCTTCTTCTCGCTGGCGTCCGAGCTGGACGGCTTTCGCTGGGGCCAGGGCACGCCTCCTTACATACTCGTCCGCGCGTCGCGCGCAAAGCGCTGGATCGCCCGGGCGCGTGCGGCTCTGGCGTACAGGCACTGGCGCGCGTCCGGGCGCGCCCTTTGGGGCGCCAGCCGGACCTCAGTAGGCGCCGACGAGCAGGGGCATGTAGTGCGACAGGCCGTTCGAGGTGGAGACGACGGTCATCAGGATGCCGGTCGCGCTGCCGACGGAGTTCACCGTCACCGACACGTCGACCTTGTCCCCGTTGGCGCCGGAGCCCTTGGAGGTCGAGAGGGTGAGGCGGGGGTTGTTCAGCGAGGCGAAGCCGTCACCCTCGACGGCCTCCACCTTCCACGCGGCGTGCGGCGCGTCGCTGTAGAGGCCGAAGGAGATCGTCTTGGTCTGCCCGACGGGCACGTGAAGGCCCTTGGTCGCGTGCGGCGTCTTCGACTTGCCGGTGGTGACGCTGATGTCCTCCAGGCCGAGCGGGGTGGCGTTGAAGTACGCCTCGGTGGGGAGGGGAACGCACGGGTTGTGGCCGAGCGGCCCGCTCGCGTTGGACCACACGCGCTGCACCCACGCCGAGAGGGCGGGCTCCTGGTAGTAGGCGTCGTCGTAGTACTCGCAGGCGTCGGCCGTCTCGTCCTGCCGGCCCTGCCAGAGCTCCCACGCGTAGTGATCGGCGTCGAAGCTGGTCCAGGCCAGATCGCTCTGGACGTGCGGGTCGGTCGCCGTCTCGGAGATCTCGTGCGAGGCGACCTCGGTCGAGAACTGCACGACGTCTTGCTTGTCGCGGCAGCCCTCCACCACCACCGCGTAGACGATGTGGGCGTTGCCTCCCTTGGAGGTCTCGTCGTGGTAGCCGGACTCCAGGTTGCAGGCGTCCTGTCCGCCGTCGGTGAGGGCCGTGGCTTCCGGGACGTAGACGACGTACATCGACTGGGCCGTGGCCGCGGGCCACCCGCTGCCCGGCGCGCCGTCCACCTGCGTCGCGATGAGGGTGTCGAGCGCCGTGGCGGTCATGGTGCCCGGCGGCGCGCTGGTGATGCGCACGTGGCGCGACGAACCGCTCGTCGCGGCGCCGACGCCGTACTCGGTGACCGCCGCGCTCCAGTACGACGAGCCGCCCATCGCGTCGCCGAACGCCTCGTACGTGGCGGCGTTGGGGTCGGCGTCCCAGGTGACGGTGACGATCTCCGGCTTGGAGAGGATCGCTCCTCCCTGGTCGACGATCCTGGGCATGTCCGGCGCGAACGCGGGGTACGCGCCGGCGTCCCCCGGGGGCGTCGCGTCGGCGCCGGCGTCCGCCGGCGGGGATGGCGCGTCGGGCCCCGCGTCGGCGCTCGCGTCAGAGCCGGCGTCGCCGGGAGCGGCGGGCTGATCGGGAGAGGAGCCGCAGGCGAGGACACCAGCGGACGCGAGGAGGGCGACGGCGAGGGTGCTGCGCATGGCTGCCCCGACAATTACCACAGTTTTTCGTAACTCCCGCTCCCGCACCGCCCACGGAATGGGCAGGAGGCTTCGTATGCGCTTCGTGAACCTTGCTCGACTTGCCGGTGTCGTCGTGCCGGCGGCCGTGGTGACGCTGGTGGCCTGTGGCGGCTCGAACGGCAGCATCGCGACGGGAAATCTCGATGGGGGAGGCGGGGCCGGCGTCTGCGGAAACGGCTGCCGGAACAACCAGGTGTGCGACGCGACGCTGGGGTGCGTGGACTGCACCGCCGACGCCAACTGCCCCGCGAGCCACCCGTTCTGCGTGGCGGGGAGCTGCGACGCGTGTCGCACCAACGGCGACTGCGGCGTGGCGGCGCCGGCGTGCTGGCCAGGGGATCACCAGTGCCACCAGGCCTGCACGGGCAACGGGACCTGCCCGCAGAACGCGCCCCTCTGCGACCCCAACACCGGCGTCTGCGTGGGCTGCAACTCGGCGGCCGATTGCCCCGCCTCGCGCCCCGTCTGCGACGGCACCACGAAGCGATGCGTGGAGTGTGCCTCCAACGCCGACTGCCCCGTCTCCGACCCGCGATGCCTGCAGAGCGAACACTCGTGCGTGCAGTGTCTCACCAACGCCGACTGCGGTACGGCCGCGCCCATCTGCGACGCGCAGGAGCACAGGTGCCGCACCGGCTGCACCAGCGACGCGCAGTGCGGCGGGGAGACGCCCAGGTGCGACGTGCAGCGCGCCACGTGCGTCGCGTGCCTCACCGCCGCCGACTGCAGCACCGCCGCGCCGATCTGCAATGCGCAGGAGCGGTGCGTGCAGTGTCAGACCGCGGCCGACTGCACGTCGCCGAGCGCCCCGCTCTGCAACGGGGACAACGGCCGGTGCGTGCAGTGCGTCCAGGACACGGACTGCCCCTCGCACAACTGCAACAACAACGTCTGCGTGAACTGACTCAGCGCCCTCGCAGCGTGTCCGGCACCAGCGAGGGCCGCGACGGCGCGGAGACCACGACGCGGTCGCGGCCCTGGTCCTTCGCCTGGTACATGGCCGCGTCGGCGCGGCGCTGGAGCGCCTCCGGGGACTCCTTGAAGTCCCAGCACGCCACGCCGATGCTCACCGTCTGGTGGAGGTGCATCCCGCCGTCGCCCACGTCGAAGTCCGCCTCCGAGACGCTCTGCCGGATGCGCTCGCCCGTCGCGCGCGCCTGCTCCAGCGTGGTGGACGGCATCACGAGCAGGAACTCCTCGCCGCCGCGGCGGATGAAGACGTCCACGCGGCGCACCGCGCGGCGCACCCTGTCGGCGAACATGCGCAGCACGGCGTCGCCGGCGTCGTGGCCGTAGTCGTCGTTGACCTTCTTGAAGTGGTCCAGGTCGAGCAGCATGACGCTGAGCGGCGCCCCGGAGCGTCGCGCGCGCTCAATCTCCTCGTTGAAGCGCGGGGAGAGGTAGCGCTGGTTGTAGGCGAGGGTCAGGTCGTCGGTGAGCGCGAGGCGGCGCAGGCGCGCGCGCTCGATGGGCGGGGTGCAGGTGTTGGCGAGCAGGCGCACCATCAGGTGGTCGTCCATGGTGAACGCCTTCGGCCGCGGGGAGGATGCGCTGAGCACGCCGATGACGTAGCCGGCCGACCAGAGCGGCTCGGCGATGATGGATCGGATGGCGAAGCCCTGCCGCGCGCCAGGGACGAAGCGGGGATCGCTCGCGGTGTCGTCCAGGCGCACGCCCTCCTTGAACTCCACGACCCAGCCGATGAGGCCCTCGCCCTTGCGGAAGGTGATGGGTCGGGTATCGGTGCCGATGCCGGAGCGCGCGCCGCTCAGCAGCTCGGTGTGCGTCGCGTCGAGCAGGCGGATGGAGGCGTGGTCCGCCGGGATGAGCTCCAGCGCCGCATCGGTCACCGCGGAGAGGGACTCCTCGAGCGGCCGGTTGTCGGTGAGCTTCTGCGTGAGGCGGAGCAGCGTCTCGAGCGCGTGCCGGTGCTTGCGCGACGAAGGTGGCGCCATGCGGGCGCGAGTATACGGCAGCGGGTGCGGGCCGCACGTGACAAGGCGGGGGCGGGGCGGGGCGGCCTGGCACGGCGCAGATGTGGGGGGGCGTGCGCGGGCGCGAGGCTCACGAGGGGGCGACGAGGGCGTGCACACGCTCGAGCTCGCGCCTGCGGTGCTCCCGACGCGCGCGCGCGTGCCGCGCGCGTTCATCGGCTCGCAGGACCCAGAAGCCGTATTCGGTGCGTCTGTCGAGGACGGCCTCGTCACCGAAGCCGAGGCGGATGCGCATGCACAGCACTTCGAGATGTCTGCGCGCGCTGGCGCAGGTGCGCGCGGCGGGCCAGCGGCGCTCCCCGGGAGCGAGCGCGCCGTCCAGCGCGAGCCCCACGTGTCCGACGAGCACGAGGCCGAAGTGGGCGCGGCGCACGCGGCGACGGCCCTCGGGCGTGAGCGCGACGATGCAGTCGCGCCCATCGCGCCGCCGGGTGACGAGCCCCAGCTGCTCGAGCGACCGCATCATGCGACTGATCGTGGAGCGGGCGACGCCGAGCGCCCGCCGGAGCTGGCTCTGAAGCGAGACGGTGCGCGTCCCGAGCTTGTAGAGGGCGTCGAGCAGGTCGTACCGCGCCGCCGTGAGCCCCATCGCGGCCAGCGCCCGCCGCGTCAGCTTGAGCGTCGCGTAGTAAGCCCGCTTGATGGTGAAGAACACAGGGTCCATCCCACCCCCAAGAGCACCCCCCATGCCACCCCCCCTCCTCCGCAGATTCCCGCTGAAACGTCGAACTGCAAGCACGCTCGCCGTCCGACGTTTGGTGTCCGGGGACAGGGAGGGGGGACAGGGGGGACAGGCGACAGGCGACAGGCGACAGGCGACAGGCGACAGGGGACAGGGGACAGGCGACAGGCGACAGGCAAGGCAGGAGCCAGGAGCCAGGAGCCAGGAGCCAGAGGCAAGGGGCCAGGGGCCGGGTGCCAGGCGACAGGCGACAGGCGACAGGGGCCAGGGAGACAGGAGACAGGTGGAGGGTGTTGGCGTCGCCTGTCTCGCCCTTCGCCTTCGCGCAGGTGCTACCTTCGAGGCCATGAGCTCGCCCTACCGGAGCGGGTCCTTCGCTGACGCGCGCTGCCCGGGGTGCGGGGCGGAGGTGTCCTCGCAGGCGCGCGCATGCGGGCGCTGCCACGCCGAGCTGCCGCGGGTGCGGTGCGGGTCGTGTCTCTGGCTTTGCCGCGTGGGCGCCGGGGAGTGCGAGCGCTGCGGGATGTCGCTGGAGCTGGAGGCGGAGCTGTTCGCGATGGGCGCCCTCTGTCCACGCTGCGGGGGCGCGCTCTCGTCGCTCGACACCGCGCAGGGCGCCGCCCTCGACTGCGCCAACTGCGGCGGCTTGTTCGTCCCGCACGACGTGATGGCGCGCCTGGTGGAGGCGCACCGCCAGATTGTGCCGGCGTCGATCCGCCCGGGACCGATGCCCCCCGACGTGGTCAGCTACCTGCCCTGCCCCGACTGCGGCGAGCGTATGAACCGCGCCGTCTTCGGGCGCCGCTCCGGCATCCTGGTCGATACGTGCAAGGTACACGGAACATGGTTCGACGCCGGCGAGCTCACCGGCGCGCTCGCCTTCGTGGAGAAGGGCGGGCTGGACGTCGCGCTCGCCGCCGAGAAGGCGGAGCGCGAGCGCGAGGCGCGTCAGCTGGCGGTCGACAGGCGGGCGAGCCGCATCAAGGACGCCGCGGCGCCCGCGGGGCACTTCCGCCACACGCTCGGGTCCGGCCCGGCGAGCAGCGAGGCGCTCATCGACCTGATGGACATTCTCTCCCGCCTGATGTGAACCCGACGGACCGAGCAAAGCGAGCGCCGCGTGGGGTGGGGCCCCGAAAACCGCGTTCCTCGGGGCGGGGCGGCGCGTGCCGCCCCGGAGACAAGACCTAGAATCGGACGAGCGCGATTTCGAATCGCGCCTCGTTCATTTAGAGCTTCATCTCCGCGACGTCCGGCGGCACCTTGATCGTCGGCTCCGTCTTCTCCTGTACCTCGCGCGCGGAGACGCCGGGCGTGAGCTCGCGCAGGATCAGCCCCTCCGGCGTCACGTCCAGCACGCACAGGTCGGTGATGATGCGGTGGACGACCGCCTTGCCGGTGAGCGGCAGGTTGCAGTCCTTCAGGATCTTCGGCCTCCCGTCCTTGGCCGCGTGATCCATGATCACGACGACGCGCTTGGCGCTGGCGACGAGGTCCATCGCGCCGCCCATGCCCTTGACCATCTTGCCGGGGATCATCCAGTTGGCGAGGTCGCCCTTCTCCGAGACCTGCATCGCGCCCAGGATGGCGAGGTCGATGTGCCCGCCGCGGATCATCTCGAAGCTCTCCGCGCTGTTGAACACCGCCGAGCCCGGCAGCATCGTCACCGTCTCCTTGCCCGCGTTGATGAGGTCGGCGTCCTCCTCGCCGGCCTCCGGGTAGGGGCCGATGCCCAGCAGCCCGTTCTCGCTCTGCAGCACCACCTCCACCCCTTCGGGGATGTAGTTGGAGACGAGCGTCGGCATGCCGATGCCCAGGTTGACGTAGTAGCCGTCGCGGAGCTCCTGCGCGGCGCGCTGGGCGATCTGGTCGCGGGTGAGTCCCTTGCTCATGACGCCTTCCTCACGGTGCGGCGCTCGATGCGCTTCTCGAACTTCGGGCCCTTGAAGATGCGGTGCACGTAGATCCCGGGCGTGTGGATCTGCGAGGGCTCGAGCTCGCCCACCTCCACCAGCTCCTCCACCTCCGCGATCGTCACCTTCGCCGCCGCCGCGCAGAGCGGGTTGAAGTTCATCGCCGTGTGGTGGAAGACCAGGTTGCCGAAGCGGTCGCCCTTCCACGCCTTGACGATGGCGAAGTCCCCGGTGATGGCGCGCTCGAGCACGTAGGAGCGGCCGTCGAACTCGCGGACCTCCTTCTTGTCGCTCGTCTTGGCGACCTTGCCGTCCTTCGCGTAGCGCAGCGGCAGTCCGCCCTCGCTGATCGCGGTGCCCACGCCCGTCGGCGTGTAGAACGCGGGGATGCCCGCGCCGCCGGCGCGCAGCCGCTCGGCGAGCGTGCCCTGCGGGCAGAGCTCCACCTCCAGCTCCCCGGAGAGGTACTGCCGCTCGAACTCCTTGTTCTCGCCGACGTACGACGAGATCATCTTCCGGATCTGCTTGTTGCCCAGCAGGATCCCCAGGCCGAAGTCGTCGACGCCGCAGTTGTTGGAGACGAAGACCAGGTCCTTGGAGCCGATCTCGCGCAGCGCGGCGATGCAGTTCTCCGGGATGCCGCACAGGCCGAACCCACCCGCGAGGATGGTGGCGCCGGTCGGGATGTCGGCGCACGCCTCGCGCGCCGTGGCGTAGACTTTGTTCACCTTGCTCCTCCTTCTCTCGGCACGAGGGCCGGTCGGCGGACGGGGGAGCCCAACGTAGTCAAAAGGGCGCGGCGGATCCAGGTCCACGCCGCCTCTCCCAACGGACGTTCACACCCTTGCCCCGGTGGGCGACTTTTCCGCTCCTTCGTGCGGGCACGCACCCTGCAACGACCCCGGCGCGTAACCCCGGAGGAGACGCGATGAGGAAGGTCGGCTGGACGTTGGCGGTGGCGGCGGTGGTGCTGGCGGGGTGCGCGGCGCGCAACCGGGGCAGCAGCGACACCCTCAGCGCCGGCGAGGACAGCGCTGCGACCGAGGCGAACATCGAGTCTCTCGCCTCCAGCTTCGTCAGCGGCACCGGCACGGGCGCCGGCCTGCTCACCTCCCCGGGTCAGCTCAACGGGTCCAACCTCACCGTGGACAGCTTCGGCGACGGCGCGAAGGCCTTCTACCAGCCCACCGGCTGCCTCACCGTCACCAACGACACCGTCGCGCAGCAGGCGACCTACGTCTTCAACGGGTGCACCGGGCCCTACGGCCTGGTGAAGGTCACCGGCACCGTGACCCTCGGCTACTCGTCGAGCGGCCCGGACCAGCTGACCCTGGACTACTCCGCCACCGGCCTGCAGGTGAACGGCTCGGTCGTCGACTGGTCGGCCACCGCCGGCATCACCGCGAGCGGCAACGACCGCGACATGATCTGGGACGGCCAGTTCAGCGGGACGACGGCGCACGCGCGCGCGATCCACCGCACCAACCACAAGGAGTTCAAGTGGACGGTCGGGCAGCTCTGCCTGTCCGTCGCCGGCAGCTCCGACGGCACCGTCACCGGGCGCGAGCTGAAGACCGACGTCGTCGCCTACAGCCAGTGCGCCGGGTCGTGCCCGCAGTCGGGCAGCGAGATCAAGGTGACCGACGTGGTGGCCAAGCAGATCTACGACCTCACCTACGGCACCGACACCGCGACGTACACCGCGCCCGACGGCAAGTCGTACACGTACACGCCGCTCTGCGCGTACTGAGAGGGGGACGTGCCTCGGAGGGACGGCACGCGGGGGACGCGGTGGTCGCTCGCTTGAGGTAGATTCGGTGAGTGCGAGCCACTCTCCTTGCTCTCGCGCCCGCGCTGCTCCTCGCGTGCAGCAGCGGGCCGGACCAGCCCCCCACGCCCGACGCCGGGCCCGACCCCGTGGACTTCGCGCCCGCGCCCAGGTCGTGCGCGTACCAGTGTCCGGTCGCCGCGTGCCCGGAGTCGATGTCGCCGTACCAGTGCCCGAGCCTCGGCGACTGGAAGAGCATCCCGCACGACGACACCTGCCCCGCGTGGGACGGCACCTCCCCCGCGCCCGCGCCGGCGAAGTGCACGGTCGGCGACGCGACGGGCGACGCCGTGCGCAAGGCCGGCGCCGACCCGAAAGACCCCGCCGCGACCATCCTGCCCGACGGCCGCCGTGTGAAGGCCTTCGGCGCCGAGTGGCTCTTCGACGACGCCGGGCTGGTGGCCGGGCTCCCCGTGCGCGCGCTCCCCATCGCGGGCACCACGATGGCGCTCGTGGTGGACGCGGGCTACGGCCCGCACGCGGTGCGCCTCATCGACACCGCCCTCGTCGGGACGGGCGACCCCGTGCTCTCCAGCGTGCGCTTCGACGCCCCCGAGACGCTCAACCAGGGCATCGTCGTCGCCGCGCCGGACCTGGTGTTCGTCGCGACCGACGACGGCGTGGTGCAGGCCCTCACGCTGGACCAGCAGCAGAAGAAGATCACGCGCAGCGACGCGCGCAGCATCGCCTTGCCGCAGTCGGTGGACGACACCGGCAGCGCGGCCAACTACTTCGTCTCCGGGCTCGCCGTCTCCCCCGACGGCACGAAGCTGGTCGTCTCCTCGGTGCTGGACAACCGCGTGCTCGTCTACGACCTCAAGGGCACCTACGGCAAGCTGCTGGGGAGCCTCACGCTGGACGCGCCCGCCGACGAGTACGCCACCTTCGACGTGGCGTTCGACCCGGCCGACGCGTCGGGCCACTACGCCTACGTCTCGCGCATGTCGAAGCGGTCGGTGGTCGAGGTGGATCTCTCCGACCCGACGGCGCCGAAGCAGTCGCGCACCTTCACGACCGACAAGGACCCGATGGGCATGGCCTTCCTCGACGCGCGCTGGATGGCGGTCGGCAACGCCTTCGGCGACACGGTGACGCTCGTCGACCGCGTCACCGGGCAGACGACGCCGGTCGCGGCCGACGCGCAGGTGACCCTCCACGGCCAGGAGCCGACGACGCTCGCGTACGACGCGGCGGCGAAGCGCCTCTACGCCACGCTCGCCGGGCAGAACGCCGTCGCCGCGTGGGACGTGGACCTCGGGACGACGCCACCCACCCTCACCCCCGCCGGCCGCCTCGCCACCTCGTGGTGGCCGACGTCGGTCGTGGTGCTCCCCTCCGGCGGGCTCCTGATCACCAGCGGGCGCGGGCACTCCAACGGTCCCATCGACAAGCAGTTCCCTCCCGCGCAGGGCAACGGGATGAACGGCGTGCGCGGCGGGGTGCAGGTCACGCCCGCGCCGACGAGCCAGGACCTCACGCAGGGCGACGCCGAGACGCGCACCGACGACGACGTCGGGGCCCTGGCAGGCGCGCCTGTCGTCACGTGCCCCGACGGGGAGGACGACTTCCCCCTGCCCCCCACCAACACGCAGGGGCCCTCCAAGCAGATCCACCACGTGATCTTCGTCGTGCGCGAGAACAAGACCTTCGACGCCCTGCTCGGCGATCTGCCCGGCCTGGACGGCGACCCGTCGCTCACCATGAAGACCTCGCCCGCCGACATGGACAAGCTCTGGCAGAGCCTGCGCGATCTGGTGCGTACCTTCGCGACGAGCGACAACTACTACACCGACGCCGAGCTCTCCATCCAGGGCCACTTCTGGACCGTCTACGGCCGCTCCTCCGACTTCATGGAGCGCACCTGGCAGGAGACCGGCTACTCGCGCTCGGCGTGGAGGTCGGCTGTGCAGCCGCAGGGCATCGCGGATGTCGGGCAGCCCCAGGAGGGGAGCGTCTTCGACTGGATGGCGGCGCACGGCGTCTCGGAGGACGTGCTGGGCGAGGCGACCTCCTTGCCGAAGCAGACCGACTACAAGTACCCCGGCGGCTTCATCCAGAGCATCGGCTACCCGGACAACGAGAAGGCCTGCTACTTCGCCGGGCGATTGCGTGTACTCTGCAACCTTGGGTCCCTCGTCTACATGACGCTGCCCAACGACCACACGCAGGGCGTGGGCAGCGCGACGCCCTCGCCGGAGGCGATGATCGCGGTCAACGACGAGGCGACGGGGATGGTGGTGGACGCCATCAGCCACAGCCCCTTCTGGTCCTCTTCGCTCGTCATCGTCACCGAGGACGATCCGTCGGGTGGCGGCGAGCACGTCGACCACCACCGCACGCCGGTGATGTTCGCCTCGCCGTGGATCAAGCGCGGGTACGTCTCGCACACGCACATCGACACCGCCTCCATCCACAAGATGCTCGCCCACATCTTCGGCCTGCCGTACCCCAACGCGGTGGTGGCGAAGGCGGGGCTGCCGCTGGACCTGTTCACCAGTGTGCCGGACGTGACGCCGTACACGTACAAGCCGCGCGTGTGGCCGCTGTCGTGTGGGGAGAAGGCGACGCTCGCGGAGAAGCAGCTCACCAAGTCCTGGGACTTCACCGACGTCGACGAGCAGCCGGGCCTGGGGGCGCAGGTGCAGCGAGTGCTGCGCGGCGAGGAGCTGAAGGAGCTGACGCCGGAGATGAAGCGGGAGATCCAGCTCCGCGAGTCGGGCGTGGCGACGTGGAGGAGGTGAGGAGGGGGGGCCCCTCCAGCTCGTGCTCGGGCCCGTGCTCGACTTCGCGCGCGGCGTCGATGGGTGCAGAGTGCATGGACCTGGGCACGCGCGAAGCCTTGCGGGCTGCGCGTGCCGCCCCCGTGATCAATAGTGCGGCGGCTTCTCGTCGCCGATCTCCTCGCCCAGATCGCGCAGGCGGTCGTGCACGCGCTTGCTGTGGCTGACCAGCGCGTCGAGGGTCTTCTGCTGCTCGGCGACCACGGCGGAGAGCTCCTCCACCATCCGCTCCAGCTTCATGAACCGGAGCTCCAGGTCGACCAGCCGCGCGGTATCCTCGCTCATGGCTGGAAGGTAGCGCGGACGGCCGCGTGGCGCTTCACCGCGCCGAGCGCCTTCTCGAGCAGGCCGATGCCCGGCTCGCGCTTGTGCCAGGTGGACGCGCCGCTCGGGTGGGGCAGGGCGATGACGTCCACCTCGCGCCCGTGGTAGCGCGCGCGGCGCACCCCGCCGATGACCTCGTCGAGCTTGCCGGTGTGGCCGAGCACCTCCTGGATGGCGAGGCCGCCGACGGCGATCACCACCTCCGGCCGGAGGATGGCGACCTCCCGCTCGAGGTAGGTGCGGCAGCGGGCGATCTCGGTCGGGTCCGGCTTGCGGTCACCGCCCGCCTTGCCCTCCTTGTCGCGGATCTTGCCCGGGAAGCAGCGCGCGACGGCGGCGAAGTAGACCCGCTCGCGCACGCGCTTCTCGTCCTGCCCAGTGGCCCGCTCCAGCCACCTGAAGAGCGTCTTGCCCGCGGTCCACGCGAAGGGCCGGCCGAGCTTGCCCTCGTGGGGGCCGGGCGCCTGGCCGATGAGCAGCACGCGGCTGGCGACGGGCGGGCCGTGTACGACCGGGCCGATCATCTTCGGGCACAGCCGGCACGCGGCCATCTCCGCGTGCAGCACCTGGAGGGCGCGCCGGGGGCTCAACGGCCAGTCCGCATCGCCAGCAGCCGGGCGTGGCGCGCGGCGTCCACCTCGCCCGGGTCCAGCTTGGCGGCGTGGCGGAACGCCTTGAGCGCGAAGGTGTTGTCGCCGTCGTGCATCGCCAGCTGCCCGAGCACGTAGAAGCCGAAGGCGAAGTTGGGATCGTGGCGGACGGCGGCGGTGGCGAGGCGCCGCAGCTCGTGGCGCTGCGCCTCGGTGCCCTGGTCCGCGTCCACCTGCAGGTCCGCCCAGAGCGCGTACACGTGGTACTCCCCCGCGGCGGGCATCAGCTCGTGGGCGCGCTTGAGCTCGGGGGCAGCGCGGTCGATGCGGTCCTGCCGCACGAAGGCGACGCCCCGCTGGAAGGCGTCCTCGGCGAGCAGGCGCGCCTCGCGAGGATCGGACGGCGCCGCCGGCCGGGCAGAGGTGGCGGCGGCGACGGGTCGACCGGAGGGAGTGGGGGCGGGCCGCGAGACACGCACCAGCTTCAGCCGCGCGATGGCCTTCGCGGCGCGCTCACGCGCCAGCGCCGCCGCCGGATCGACCTGCGGGACCTCCGGGCGCGCGGGCGGGATCGACGGGCGGATGGAGGGCGTGGCGGCGACCTCGAGCGGCTCGGCGGAGAGCTCGGCGCGCCCGCAGAGCACCAGCGCGGCGACGACCGCGGCCGCGTCGACGTCCGCACCCGACGCGAGCACGTCCCCGGTGGTGCGGCGCCCGTCGATGCCCTCGACGAAGCGCAGCTCCGAGCCGCGCAGGTCGAAGAGCTCGGCGAGGTCCGCGCCGTCGCCCACCAGCCGGGGATAGAGCGTCTCGCCGGGGCGGAGCACCGCCTCGGTGCGCTGCTCGGAGAAGCGGCGAGCGGCGACGAGCATGAGCGGCTCGATGGAGAGGGGGAAGCGGCCGAGGCCCTCCAGCTCCTCCGGCGAGCCTTCGAAGACGTACTCCGGGTCCTCCCACTGCAGGCACCGGATGACCTTCTGCCGCACCTGCATGGCGAGGGCGTCGTGCACCTGCGCCGGCGTCATGTAGCCCAGCTCGATCACCACCTCCCCGAAGCGCATCTGCTCGTTGCCGATGAGCGCCTCGGTCATGCGCCGGATGACCGCGATGTACTGCTCCTCCGTCAGGACGTGCTCGCGCACCAGGAGGCGCCCGAGCGTCTCGCCCAGGGTGCCGTCCTCGGCGAAGACGGGCTTGCCGCGCGCGACGTAGAGGAACGTGGCCGCGTCCCCCGAGCGGACCTCGAAGACGCCCGTCGCCCCCTCCTTTTGTCTGGCGAGCAGCGCCTGCAAGAGGTTGGGACGGGTAGAAGCCACCACGCTCCAGTGTAACGGGCCGGGCAGGGAGGGCGCCGGGTTTTTTGGCCCGGCGGCGCTGGGCGTGAAAAGGTCGGGCCATGCGCCTCGTCCTCGCTCTCGCGGCGGCCCTTTGTCTCGGGCTCGTCGTCCGTCCTGCCGCCGCGCGGGCGCCGGCGCACAAGAAGCACGCCCCCGCGTTCCCGATGGGTCGCAGCGTGGGGGCGCCCAACCAGGGGCACCTGGTGGGCGGCTCGCACCTGGAGTCGGCCACGTACCTGCGCATCGTCCCCGCGGACCGCGCCGGCGACGTGCGCTGGGGGCTGGGCTCGCTGGTGAGCATGATCGATCGCGCGGCGCGCCGCGTGCGCCACCAGTTCAAGGGGGCGGTGCTCTCGGTCGGGCAGATCTCGCAGCGCGGGGGCGGCGACATCCAGCGCCACGCCTCGCACGAGAGCGGACGCGACGCCGACATCGCCTTTTACGTGCACAACGGCCACGGCCGCGAGATCTTCGCCGACCACTTCGTGCGCTTCCGGGGCGACGGTACGGCGCCGACATGGCCGGGAGCGCGCTTCGACGACGCGAAGAACTGGGCGCTGGTGGCGGCGCTGCTCGACGACCCGGTCGCGCACGTGAGCCACATCTTCGTCTCGACCCCCCTGCGCGCGCGGCTCCTCTCTTACGCGAAGCACGCCGGCGCGCCCGCGGCGCTCGTGCAGCGGGCCGCCGACACGATGGAGCAGCCGCGCGGGACGCTGCCGCACGACGACCACTTCCACGTGCGCATCTCGTGTCCCTCGGGGATGCGCGGGTGCGTGGAGAACCCGGTGCTGAGCTGGGCGGCCCGGCACAAGCGGCACAAGAAGGCGGCGCACCACGCGCACCCGGCCAGGCACGACAAGGCGGCGCATCGCGGCAAGCCCGCGTCCGCCCGCGAACGGAAGCGCTAGCCGCTCCGTCCGCCTTTTGACCGCCACCCGCGCCGCCGGTATTCTGGGGGACATGAAACCGCTGGCCGTCGATGCATCGAAGCTCTTCAACGTGCTGGTGATCGGGGGCATGTCCCTCGCCATTCCCGCGTGCTCCGGCGGCCCGACGACGGACTCCGACGCGGGCGGCCCCGCGGCCGACGCCGCGGACGATCAGGGAGCGCAGGGCAACGACGCCGCCGCCCAGCCGGACACCGGCACCGGCCAGGACGCCGGGTGCCTGAACAAGCCGGGCGATTGCACGCACGGCCTGTGTAGCTGGTGACGAGCCCCTCCGGGGGTGTCGGGATCGAGCGCGCCGCGGGGAAGGCCTGGGCGTTTCGCGAGGCGGTCGAGCGCGACGCGACGATGCGCTTCGCGCGGCTGGCGGGCCGGCTGGAGCGCATCGGCACACCCGCGCCGCTGGTGAAGCTGGCGCTCGCGGCCTCCCGCGACGAACAGCGGCACGAGGGCTACTGCGCCGAGCTGGCCGACAGGTACGGCGCCGCGCGGCTGACCGACCCGGTCGTCCCGAGCGAGATCGCGCCGGCGAAGCTCTCCTTCCGGCGCCGCGTGCTCTACGAGGTCGCCGCGTCCTGCATGGCGGAGACCGAGAGCACGGTCATGCTGGTGACGCTGATGGGCGCGACGAAGGGCAGGGCCATGCGTTCGGTGCTCCGCGAGTTCTCCCGCGACGAGGTCGCCCACGCGCGTCTGGGCTGGGCGGTGCTGGCGAGCCACAAGGAGCGTGACGACCTCTCCTTCCTCTCGAAGTGGATCCCGTGGATGCTGCGGACCACCGCGGGCGACTCCTTCAAGCCCGCCACGAAGGGGCCGGAGGACGCGCGCCTGGTGGAGCACGGCGTGCTGCCCTACTCGGCGCGGCGCGCGGTGTTCGTCAAGACCCTCGAGGAGGTGATCTTCCCCGGCCTGGAGGCCCTGAACGTCCAGAGCGGCCCGTCCCGGGCGTGGCTGGCGGAGGCGGTGAACGCGGCCGGCGCATGACCGGCGGCGAGGTCACGAAAGCCCCGGATTTCGGCCACTTCGTGTACACTGGCCCATCATGAGCAGTCTCAGCCTCCTCCCCCCCGGCGGCTTCGGCGTCGCCGAGCGGCGCGCGGTGCTCGTCGGGCGCGCCGCGGAGATGCGCGAGCTGGAGTCGGCCCTCGCCGACGCCCACGCGCGGGGGGTGTGCCGCGCGGTGACGCTCATCGGCGCCGCCGGCATCGGCAAGACGCGGCTGGTCCGCGACTTCCTCCTGCGCACGCGCAACTTCGAGGGCGGGTCGCCGCGCGTCTTCCGCGGCACCTCACGGGAGGGGGGCCCGGCGTACGGCGTGTTCGCGCGGGTGCTGCGCGCGCGCTTCGGCATCGTGGAGGGGATGGACCCGGAGGCGGCGAAGGCGCAGGTGCGCGCGCAGGCCGCCGCGGTGCTGGAGGACCGCAAGGTCGGCGACGTCGTCTACTTCCTCGGGCAGCTCCTGGAGCTGGACTTCATGGACTCGCCGCTGATCAAGGCGGTGGAGGGCGATCCGCAGCAGCTCCGGCAGCTCCGGCGCGCGGTCATCAAGCGCTTCTTCGAGGCGGACGCGACGAGCCCCGCCGCGCGCGCCGACTCCTCCGCCACGCCGGGGACGTCGCCGAAGGGCCCGCTGGTGCTGGTGTTCGACGACCTGCACTGGGCGCACGACGACTCGCTCGACCTGCTCGCCTACCTCATCGAGTATCTCTCGGCGCCCATCCTGCTGCTCTGCCTGGCGCGCCCCGAGATGATGGCGCGGCGCGACGACTGGGCAAAGCACGGCGGCCCGCGGCACCGGGTGGTGGACCTCTCGCCCCTCTCCGACACCGACGCTTCGGCGGTGATGCAGGACCTGCTCGCCCCCGCCGGCGAGGACGAGGCGGTGGAGGAGCTCATCGACGCGGCGTGCACCCTCGCCGGCGGCAACCCGGCGCTGCTCGAGCAGATGGTCCGCATCTTCCACGACATGGGCGTGCTGGAGGTGGAGGACGAGCTCGCCGAGTACGAGAAGTGGACGGTCCACCCCGAGAAGCTCGCCAACGTGAAGCTGCCCATCACGGTGGAGGACGCCATCGCCGCGCGCATCGCGGCGCTCGCCCCGCCGGAGCGCGATCTGCTGGAGCGCGCCGCGGCGATGGGATCGGTCTTCTGGCTGGGCGCGCTGGTGAGCATCGAGCGCCGCGGCGCGCCCCCGCCGGAGGTGTGGGAGGCGGGGGAGGCCCCCGACAGGAAGCGCATCCAGACGATGCTCGCCGACCTCACCGAGCGCGACTACGTCCTGCGTCTCCCCGACAGCACCTTCTCCGGAGACACCGAGTACGTCTTCAAGCACAACCTGGAGCGCGAGGCGCTGGTCAAGATGACGTCGCCGGGCACCGCGCGGGGCTTCCACGCGGCGATCGCCGACTGGCTCGCCTCCAAGGAGAACCTGCGCGCGCACGAGGAGTCCATCGGCATGCTGGCGCGGCACCGCGAGCTCGCCGGCTCGACGCGCCGGGCGGCGATCGCGTACCTGGAGGCTGCCGACGTGGCGCGCTCGCGCTACGCCAACGCCAAGGCGGCGGAGTACTACGCGCAGGGGCTCGCCATCGTCCGCGGCGGCGCCGAGGTGGAGGCCGATCAGCACGTCACGGCGCTGCATCACCACGGCGACGTGCTGCAGCTCCTGGGCAACAACGAGGGCGCGCTCGCCGTCTTCCGCGAGATGCTGTCGGTCGCCTGGCGGCTGGACCTGCGCACCCGCGGCGGCGCCGCGCTCGGCCGCATCGGGCGGCTGTACCGCGACACCGGCCGCCTGGAGCTCGCCTCGCGCAACCTGGACGCCGCGCTGCACCTCTTCGAGGAGGCGGGTGACGAGCGCGGCATCGCCAGCACCGTCGACGACATCGGCAAGCTGCACTGGCTCAGGGGCGACTACGCGCGCGCGCTGGAGTTCACGCAGCGGGCGCTCGCGATGCGCCGGCGCCTCGGCGACCGGCGGAGCATCGCCCTGTCGCTCAACAACATGGGCCTGGTCTACCAGGACTCCGGCCGCTTCAAGGAGGCGCTCGACGCCTTCGAGCAGGCGCTCGTCATCCGCAAGGAGATCGGCGATCTGGTGGGGGTCGCCATCTCGCTGAACAACCTGGGCACCGTCGCCCAGGACCAGCGCGAAGACCGCCGCGCCTTCGAGCTGTTCCGGGAGGCCTACGACGTGGCGAAGGAGACAGGCGACCGCAACCGCATCGCCCTCATCCTCACCAACCTGGGCGAGACGCTCAACCGCATGGGCGACTCCGAGCGCGCCATCACCTACCTGAAGCAGGCCGAGGAGCTCGCCGACGAGCTGGGCGACAAGATGGGCCTCGCGGAGGCGGTGCGTGGCCTGGGCAAGGCGTACCTCTCCCGCAAGGAGTACACCAAGGCGCGCGAGTGCACGGCGCGCGCGGTGGATATCTTCCGCGAGGTGCAGGGCAAGGTGCAGCTCGGCGTGGCGCTCCGGTCGCTCGGCGAGGTGTCGGCGGCGGGCAGCGCGGGCGGCGAGGGGATCCGCGCGGCGCGCGAGCACCTGCAGCAGTCCATCCGCATCTTCGAGGAGGCGGGCAACGAGGTGGAGCTCGCGCGGAGCTGCCGCGCCTTCGCCGACCTCTTGCGCGGCACCTTCGAGTTCCAGACCGACGCCGACGTGCAGGCGGAGGCGGCCGCGTACACGCATCGCGCGGACGAGATCTTCGCCAAGCTGAAGCTCAGCTCCTATGGCCTCGGCCAGGGCTGACCCTTGCTTGACGCCTCGCTGAGCCGCGCCTATCCGTACCGGAATGAGGATGCTTCGAGGGGCGGCGCTGGTGGGCTGCGCCGTGGTGACGGGGACGCTCTGGGCGTGCGTGGGCTCCACCGTCGACCCCACCGGCGGCGGGGGTGACGCCGGGTCCGACGTCAGCGCGGACGTCGCCGTCGACACGGGCGTGACGGTGGACGGAGGCGGGGACACGGGGACCGACGCCGACGCGGGCCCGCCGGCCCCCGCGCACGTCTACGTGACCAACTTCGCCAACGGCGGCCCCGGCGGCGCCGTCCTGGTGTTCGAGATGCCCATCACCAGCAGCTCGACGCCCTCGGTCGTGCTCACCAAGGGCCTCCAGGGGCCGAGCGACGTCGCCATCGTCCCCTCCGGCAAGGAGATCCTCGTCGTGGATCGAGGCGCGTCGAAGCTCCTCGTCTTCGACCTCCCCCTCACCGCCAGCAGCGCGCCGGTCGTCACCATCCCGCTCGACAACGCCGGGATGGACGACGGTCACTTCGACACCAAGGGCAACTTCTGGGTCGGCGGCCTGGGCGGCGTGGTGGAGAAGTTCGACGCGCCGCTCACGAGCAGCTCGACGAAATCGCTCTCCCTGACCCTGCCGAAGGGCAACGCCTTCGCGGTCACGCTCGACTCCAGCGACAACCTGTACGTCGGCGGCTACGGCAACGGAGGGATCTACGTCTACGCCGCCCCGGTGACGGCGCAGAGCACGCCGGCGGTGACCAACACCGCCTACACCTTCCCGACCGGCCTCGTCGCGCACCAGGGCACCCTCTTCGCCGTCAACTACACGCCCAACAAGCTGGGCAAGTTCCCCAGCCCGTTCAAGAACGGCTCCACGCCCCTCGCCCTCGGCTCGGTGACCTCTCCCGAGCGCATCACCTTCGTCGGATCCAACCTCGCCGTGGCCGATCACACCGCGGGGCTGCTCGTGTTCGCCGCTCCTTCCTTCACCACCACCAGCGTGGTCATCCCGCCCTCCGACGGCGGCATCCAGGACCCCCGCGGCGTCGCCTTCGGGCCCTGAGAGCGCCAGCCCGCGGGCGATGGTTGAGACCGTCAAGCGTCGGGGGTGATAGGCTTCCGGCGGCCCAGATGGTGCACCGGAGCGAGGATCTTGCGGTCGAGATCGACGACGAGGGTGTCGCGCACCCCCTCGGCGTGGGGGCGATCGCTCGCCTGCAGGCGCACGCGGGACGCTACGGCGTGTTGCCCTCGCCGGCGGGGCTCGTGGTGCTGCGCCGCCGCACCGGCGGGAGGCGCTGCCTGCTGCTCGGGGAGGTCGTGGCGCCCGGCGCCCTCTGCGACGTGGCGACCTTCCTCGGGCAGAGCGGCCAGCGCGGGGAGCTCTTCGTCCATGACGCCGAGGGCGTGCGCTCCATCCTGCTCGAGCAGGGTCACGTCGTCGCGGCCTCGTCCACCGTGGGCCGCGAGCGGCTCGGCCAGGTGCTCGAGCGCTACGGTCTGCTGACACGCGAGCGCGTGGAGGCCTGCTCGGAGGCGGCGTCCAGCGCCCTGCGCTTCGGCGAGGCCGCGGTGAAGCTGGGCTTCCTGACGCACGAGCAGCTCTTTCGCGCCATGGCCCGCCAGGTGGAGGAGATCTTCCACGGCGCCCTGCTCATCGCCGAGGGCGTCTACTATTTCGTCGACGGTTTCGACGAGCGCACGCTCCCCTCGCGCCAGCTCTTGCCCGTCTCCGGCCTGGTGCGCGAGGGCGTGCGGCGCATGCACGAGGAGCGCTACTTCCGCGCGCGCATCCCCTCGCTCCAGCACGTGCCCGCGCGCACGACGGGGCGGAAGGCGCCGGAGCAGGACCCGCACGGCGTCTACGCCGCGGTGGACGGCGCGCGCTCGGTCGAGGAGATGTGTCGCGCGCTCGGGGAGAGCGAGCTGGACGTGCAGCGCGCCCTGCTGCAGCTCATCGGCGCGGGCCTCGTGAGCGTGGGGCCGCCGAGGCTGGACGTGACCGGCACCGTTGGGGTGTACAATCAGGCCGTCGCCATGATCATGCGCGAGCTCGACGCCATGGACGTCGGGGACGACGTGCGTCCCCAGCTCGCCCGGTTCGCCCGGGGCGCGGCGTACGCGGCTGTGCTCGACGGCGCCGGCCCGGCGGACGACGGCACCCTCAACGCCGTCCGTGTCGCCATCAACCTGGAGGCGCAGCCCGACCCGGCCGCCTCGCGCGCCCAGCTCCAGCGCTGGCTCCACGAGCTGGCGTCGTACGCCATGTTCCTGGCGAGGCCTCATCTCCACCGGGCGTACGCGGCGCGCAAGGAGCCGCCGCCCCCCTCGCAGCGTGTCTCGCGGCGGGTGGCCGCGGTGCTCGAGCCCATCGCCCCCAGCACCAGCGGCCTTGGCCCCGGGAGCAGGTCGAAGTGAGGCGCGCCCTTCGCGTCATCGTCTTGCTCGTGGCGGCGCAGGCGTGCGGTCACGCCCCCCCGCCCCCGCCGCCGCCGCCCCCGCCGGCGAAGCCCGCGCCGCCGCCCCCGCCGCCCAAGTGCGAGGCGATCAGCGAGGGGTGCGTGGCCAAGGAGGGGACGCAGGCGCGCGTCGTCGACTCCGGCTGGTCCATCGCGGTGCCGGAGGGCTGGACCTACGCGCAGGAGCCCTCGGTCACCGTCGCCTCCACCAGCGGCGGCGTGCTGCTCCTCACGCGCTACGAGGGCGCGCCCAAGGCCACGCGCGCGTCGCGAGACTTCGCGCTCACCGCGCTCCTCGACCGCGGCGAGATCACCCTCAAGAAGAAGAAGCTCCACCTGCCGCGCAAGCCAAAGAAGAAGCTTCAGGTGGGCAAGCTCCACCTCCAGCTCTTCCAGGTGGACGCCACGCGGCAGGGCAAGGCGGGCGCGCTGCTGCTCGTCAACGCGCCGATGAAGAAGGGCACGGGCCTCGCCGGCGCGGCGTTCGTGTTCGACGACGACAAGACCAACGCCGACGGCGCCATCTTGCAGGCCCTCCAGTCGCTGCACCGGCCTGCAGGCGCGGCAGACGCGGGGGCCGACGGATTGACCGACGACGACATCTCGGAAGGCTGGAGCGGGCCGTGACCGTTCCCGAGCTCGCGCCCGGTCAGATCGTGGCGCAGCGCTATACGGTGCGCGGGCAGCTCGGACGGACCGAGCACGTCGCCACCTACGAGGCCGTCACCGCGCCCTCGCGCGAGGTGGTGCTCAAGGTCCACGACGCCGCGCTGCGCGAGCGGCCGGCGGTGATGGATGCGCTGCAGCGCGTGGTCGCCCTGGAGAACGGGCTCTCCGACGCCCACGTGGTGCGCACGCTGGAGGTGGTGTTCGACCCGGCGACGGGGAGCCCCATCGTGGTGAGCGAGCTCTGCTCGTGGCCCTCGCTCTCGCAGCTCGTGGAGCTGTGCCCCCTCGCCATGCCCGACGCCGTCAAGGTGCTCGAGCACCTGGCGGAGGTGCTCGACGAGGCATCGTCGCGGACCCTGCTTCACCTCTCGCTGCACCCGGGCAACGTCTTCGTGGGGCCGGCGCCGCAGTGGGCGGTGCGCGTCGGGGACTTCGTCGCGCAGGCGACGCGCACCGAGGCCGAGAGCTCGGATCGCTACCTCGCGCCGGAGCTGCGCGGCGAGGGTCCGGCGCCGACCGCCACGGCCGACGTGTTCGCGTCGGCGGTGCTGCTCTACTTCGCGCTGACGCGCCGCACGCTCACCCCGCAGGAGGCGGTCGCCGGGGCGTCGCATCACGCGCAGGGCGAGGGGCTGGCCGTCGATGCGCGCGTCGACGCCGAGATCGCGCGGGCGATGGCCCTCGATCCCACGGCGCGTCACGCCAGCGTGCGCGAGCTGTGGCTCGCGGTGGCGCAGGCCGTCGGGCTCGGTCCCGCGCGATCGGTGGCGCCACCCGCCCCGGCGGCCGCGGTCGCCCCGGCGGCCCGGGCGGTGCCTGAGCCGCCGCCCGTGCCGCGCCCCCCGGTGCCGTCCGGCGCGCAGGCGATGCGGCCGCGGATGCGCACGCAGATGGCGTTCCCCGCGCCGCAGGCGCCGGAGGCCGCGCCCGCGCCGGAGCCGTCGACGGAGCAGACGGAGATTGTCGCGGCGCCGGTGTTCCCTCCGGAGGCGCCGACGGAGGTGGAGCCGCCCAGACCGGAGGAGGTGAAGGCGGAGGAGCCGCCCAAGCCGGCGTCGGTCCCGCCGCCGCCCGATTTCCTGGCGCCGCTGCCCCCCGCGCCGCCTTCCATCTTCGACACCCCGCCCGCGCCCGCGCCGCCGCCTCCCGCCGCGCCGGCGCCGCGCGTGGGGTCCGCGACGGTCCCCCTGCAGTCGCCGCTGGCTGCGCCTCCGGCGTCGCCTCCGGGCATGGGCCCGCCGGTGCTGGCCCCCATCGTCGACCACGTGGAGTCCTCCGGGCCGGTGCCGGCGCAGCCGCTCTTCGGGGCCTTCGCGCCCAGCGCGGCCGACGCCGAGCCATTGCCCGTCACCTCGCGCAGGCCGCGGGATTGCCGCCGCCTCGTCGCGGTGCTCGCGGGCTTCGCCGTGGCGTGCGTGATCGGCGTCGGCGTGGCCGCGGTCGCGCTGCACCACACGGCCGCGCCCGCCGCGAGCATCGCGAGCGCCACGACGGCGAGCGGGCCGCCGAGCGCGGCCTCCGCCGCCGTCGCGCCGCAGGCGTCCTCGGTCGCCGCGCTGGAGCCTCCGCCCGCCACGTCGGCGAGCGCCACCGCCTCGGCGGCGCCGGACCCGTCGGCGTCCATCGCCGCCGCCGATCCGGACGTGCCGGACGCGGCCGCGGAGGCGGCCCCGCCGCCGGCGCCCAAGGGCACCAGCCTCTACGTGACGTGCGATCCGGGCTGCGACGAGGTCCGCATCGACGGCTTCACCATCTTCAAGAAGGACAAGCCCTTCCTGATCAAGCCGGGCTACCACATGCTGCTGGTGCGCAAGACGGGCTACGGCACGCAGATCCACCGCATCGTGACGCCGCGCAACAAGGCGACGACGTTCCACGTGAAGCTCTCACGCGCGGCCACCACCAAGGCGACCCACCACAAGAAGCCCTGCGGGAAGTTCCTCGAGCGCTGCGATTGAGGCCCTCCGCCCGCGTCGGGCTGAGTCACTCCTCGGGTGGGTCGCCCGCGTGGAGGAGGGCGCGGGCTTGCTCCAGCACCGCCTTGTGGCGCTCCAGCTCCTCGCGCGCGGCGCGGGCGACGGCGAGCTCGTTCTGCAGGGAGGTGCGGACGGTGACGAGCTCCGCGCGCAGCGCCGCGATCTCCGCCTCCAGCTCGCCCACCTCGCGGCGCGCGCGCTCGGCGTCGGTGCGCTGCGCGTCCAGCTCGCCGCCGCGCGCCGCCAGGCTGGTCTCCAGCTCCTCCACGCGCGCCGCGCTCTCCGCCTCCTCCGCCATGCGCTCGCGACGCTCGGCGTCGAGCGCGGAGCGGGCGCGCGCGAGGCCGGCCTCCGCCTCCGCGAGGGTGGTGCGCAGCGCCGCCGCCTCCGCAGCCCCTTTCTCCGCCACCACGGCGGCGGCGCGGGCGTGCGCCGACTGCGCCTCCGCCTCCAGCGCCGCCACCCGCTCGTCGCGCTCCGCGGTGGCCCGCGCCATGCGCTCGCGTAGCTCCTGATCGAGCCAGCGCTCGTAGTCCGCCGTCAGCTTGGCGACTGTCTCCTTGCGGACCCGCTCGGCCTCGCCCCCCGCACGCGCGGCGGTGCGCTCCCGCTCGAGCGCGAGCTCCTTGGTGGCCTCCGCGAGGGCGCGCTCCGCCTCCCGGAGCTTGCCGTCGCGCTCCTCTGCCTGCTCCTCGAGGCGCTGCTGCGCGCCGCGGAGCCGGGCGATCTCCGCGGTCGCCTCCGCCGCGGGCCCCGCCGCCTTCGCCTCCGCGGCCTGCTGCGCCTCGTGCGCCTCGCGGAGGCGTCCGTCCATCACCTTGCGCTCGGCGTCCCACCGCTTGCGCGCGGCGGTGTGGGCCGCCCGCAGCGCTGCGGCGCGGTCGAGCTCCTCCGCCAGGCGCGCGTGTGTGGCGTCCAGGCGCTTGCGGGCGTCGGTGTAGCGCAGCTCCAGCCGCCTTCGCTCCGCCTCCGAGCGGGTGCGCGCGTGCGTGGCCTCGCCGAGCTGCGCGTGCATCTCGGTCGTCGTGGTGGCGACGGTCAGGTGCGCGGCGTCCGCCTCCGCCCGCAGCGCCGCGACCTCGCGCTGCAGCGCCGAGACGGCCACGCCGTGCTCCGAGCGCGCGCGCTCCAGGTCCATCGCGGCGGCGCGCTGCGCCGAGCGAGCCTCGGTGGCGGCACGCTCGGCGGCCTCCGCCTGGCCGCGGGCCTCCGCGACGGCGCGCTCCAGCTCTGCGGCGCTCTCCCGGGCGCGCTGCTCGGCGCCGGCGGACGCCGCCAGAGCGCCGGTCTTCTTGTCGTTCGCCTCGCGTAGGGAGGCCAGCTCGTGCACGTGCCGCTGCTCGGCCTCCCGCAGCCGCTCCTCCAGCGCGCTCTCCCGCTCGCGCGCCGCCGCCTGGGCCGAGGCGAGCGCCTCCTCGACGCCACGGTGGCTCTCCGCGGTGCGCGCGCCCGCGTCCCCCGCGGCGCGCTCCAGCTCCCGGACGCGGTCGGCGAGCGCGCGGGCCTCGTCGCGCGCGGTCCCGAGCTCACCCTCCAGAGCTGCGACCCGCGTCGTCTCGTCCTCCGCGGCGCGCCGCGCCGCCTCGTCCAGCTCCGATTGCAGCTTGGCCGCGCGGGCCTCCGCCGCCGCGATGGTCTGCTCGTGCTCGTCGTCCTCCGCGGCGCGCCCGGCCCGCTCCGCCTCGAGCGTCTCCTCGAGCGCCCGCGCGCGCTGCCGCTCCGCCTCCAGCACACCCGCCGCGTCGCTGGGCGGCGCGGCGCGTGTTGCCTCCAGGTCCGAGCGAAGCGCGTCGCGATCCGCCCGGATGATGGAGAGGGCCTCGCTGTGGGCTCGCTCCTGCTCGCGCCGTCGGTCTTCCAGCTCGGCCAGCTTGCGCCGCAGCGGCTCCACCGCGTCGGCCACCGCGCGCGCCAGCGCCTCGCTCGCGCCCGCGTGCGCCTGCTGCGAGGTCGTCAGCTCGGCGGAGAGCGCACGGAGCTGCTCGTTCTTCCGCTCCAGCCGCTCCTGCAGGTCCGCCGCGCGCTTCTGCGCCTGCTCCTCGCCGCGCCGCGCCGCGCCCTCCTTCCGGTCCAGGTCCGCGCTGCGCGACCGCAGCGTCCCGAGCTCGCGCTCGGCCTTCGCCGCCGCGCGCTCCGCGGCGGCCGCCCTGTCGTGCGCCTCGTGCGCCGCGCGCTCGCTCTCGTGACGCGTGCGGCGCAGCTCCCCGAGCTCCGTCTCCAGCTTGCGGAAGCGCGCGGCGAGCTCCACGCGCTCCTTGTCGCGCGGCAGCGGCGGCGGCCGGGGCGCGACGCGCGCCTCCGATTGCTCGAGCGCCGCGCGCGCCTCCGCCAGCTCCTTGCTGAGCGTCGCGTTGCGTCCCTCCAGCACGCCGAGCTGCGCGCGGAGCTGGTCCACCGCGGCGATCTGCGCCTGCGCCGCGGCGATCTGCTCGCGCATGCCCGCGCCCTGGAGGGCGGCGGGTGCCCGCGGCGGGTGCGGCACCGCGCCGAAGGCGGGCACACGCGAGCGCGCGTGGGCCACCACCTCCTCGACCGGGACGGGGAGGCGGAAGTACGCGTCGGCGCGCGTCGGCAGCCGCTGGTGCTCCTCCAGCGAGCTCTCCGACGCCTCGCGGGAGAGCAGGAAGAGCGGGGTGTTCTTGGCCGTCGGGTCGCGCTTGATACGGTTGCACAGGCGGAAGCCGTTCATGCCCGCCAGCTCGGCCGAGAGCACGAAGAGGTCGAAGTGATCGGAGACGGCGCGCGCCAGTCCCGCGTTGCCCTCGCGCACGATGGACACGTCACCGCCCAGCCGCTCCAGCCCTTGCTTCAGCTCCAGGGCGAAGTGCGCGTCGTCGTCGAGCAGCAGGACCCGCGCGCTCATCGTCCGATGCAGGGTACCCGAGCCGCGCGCCGGAGGGCGCAACTTCTGCCGTGAAAGAGGTGCGTGAGGTCTTGCGACGCCTCCGTCAGCGCCCGAATTTTTGCCAGGCAACCCCGGAGACTCGCAGGGAGGGGAAAAGGAGCTGATCATGACCACCCACGTTCTCGAGCACGAGCGGATCCTGGTGCGCGGCAGCAAGCGCACCGAGGCGACGCGCTGGATCGTGCCGCTCGGCCGGCTGTGCTACGCGGCGCTCTTCATCATCGCGTCGTTCAGCAACTTCTCGCAGGAGACCATCGCGTACGCCGGTGGCAAGGGCGTCCCGCTGCCGGGTCTGCTGGTGCCCCTCGCCGGCATGCTCGCCCTGGCGGGTGGGGTCAGCATCCTCATCGGCTTCGAGGCGCGACTCGGAGCCTGGCTCCTGGTGCTGTTCCTCGTGCCGGTGACGGTGATGATGCACGCCTTCTGGCGGGAGACCGACGCGGCCGCCCGCATGATGCAGCAGGTGCAGTTCATGAAGAACCTGGGCCTGCTGGGCGGCGCGCTGCTCATCTCCCACTTCGGTGCGGGCCCCTTCAGCCTGGACAGCCTCCGGCTGCATCCCCCGCGCCCCGGCACGTGACGGCTCGCCACCCCAGGATCGCTACCTCCTCGACGCCCTCTCCCCCGCGGGGCCGGCGGGGTGAGGCCGTATCCAGTCGATCAGGCTGCCGGCGAGCAGGATGTCCACCTGCCGCGGGGAGAGGTCGTGGCGGACCGGGACCGCGCGCGCGCCGTCGATCGTCAGGTCCATCCGGTTCCCCGCGCGCAGGGCGGCGTGCACGCCGCGCAACGCGAGTCGCGAGCCCACCTTGATCGCCGCCGCGTCCTCGGGGCGCTCGAACACCAGCGGCAGCACGCCGAAGTTGGTGAGGTTCTGCCAGTGGATGCGGGCGAAGCTCTTGGCCACCACCAGCTGCAGCCCCAGGTAGCGCGGCGCGAGGGCGGCGTGCTCGCGGCTGGAGCCCTGCCCGTAGTTATGCCCCGCGATGATCGCGTGGCCGCCGTGCTGCTTCTTCTGCCGCAGCGCGCGCTCGGGGTAGGTCGGGTCGATCACGTCGAAGCAGAAGTCGGCCATGCGCGGGATGTTGCTCCGGAAGGGCAGCACGCGCGTGCCGGCGGGCATGATCTCGTCGGTGGAGACGTCGTCACCCAGGGCGAGCAGCACCGGGAGATCCAGCGCGTCGGGGATGGGATCCATCTCCGGCAGGGAGTCGATGTTGGGGCCCTTCACCAGCGTGACCTTCGCGGCCTCCGCCGGCGGGGCCGGGGCGCGGAACATCGCCGTGTTCACCGTGGGGTGCTCGGGGAGCACCACGGGCGCCGGCGCGAGGCCCGCCTCCTTCGCGAAGCGACGCGGATCGGTGATCACGCCGGTGAGGGCGGAGGCGGTCGCCGTCTCCGGGCTGCACAGCCACACGCTGTCTTCCCGCGTGCCGGAGCGCCCGGGGAAGTTGCGCGGCACCGTGCGAAGGCTGTTGCGTCCAGTCGCAGGCGCCTGGCCCATGCCGATGCAGCCGTTGCAGCCGGCCTGGTGCAGCCGCGCGCCCGCGTGGACCAGAGCGGTGATGAGCCCCGCGCCGAGCAGGTCCTCCAGCATCTCGCGGGAGGTGGGGTTGACGTCGAGGGAGACGCCCTCCGCCACGCGGCGCCCGCGCACCATCGCGGCGGGCACGGCGAAGTCGCGGTAGCCCGGGTTGGCCGACGAGCCGATGTAGGCCTGGTAGATGGGCTCGCCCTCCACCTCCCGCACCGGCACCACGTCCCCCGGGCTGCTCGGCCGCGCGATGAGGGGCTCGAGCGCGCTCAGATCGATCTCGTCGCGCACGTCGTAACGGGCGTCGTCGTCGGCGAGGATCTCGACGAACTCGTCCTCTCTCCCCACCGAGCGCAGGAAGCGGCGGACCTCGTCGTCGGCGGGGAAGACGGTGCTGGTGGCGCCCAGCTCGGTGCCCATGTTGGCGATGACGTGGCGGTCCCACGGCGTGAGCGAGGCGAGGCCTGGCCCGTGGTACTCGATGACGCGCCCGCGCCCGCCGCGGACCCCGTGGCGACGGAGCATCTCCAGGATGACGTCCTTCGCGCTCACCCAGTCGGGGAGGCGGCCGGTCAGGCGCACGCCCCAGACCTCCGGCATCGTCATGTGGAAGGGCTCGCCGGCGATCGCCAGGGCCACCTCCAGCCCGCCCGCGCCGATGGCGAGCATGCCGATGGCGCCCGCCGCCGGCGTGTGGCTGTCCGACCCGAGGAGCGTGCGGCCAGGCCGTCCGAACCGCTGCATGTGCACCGGATGGCTGACGCCGTTGCCCGGCCGGCTGAACCAGAGACCCCACCGGCGGCAAGCGCTGCGCAAGAAGAGGTGGTCGTCGGCGTTCTTGTGGTCCTCCTGGATGAGGTTGTGGTCCACGTACTGCGCCGAGAGCTCGGTGCGGGCGCGGTCGAGGCCCATCGCCTCCAGCTCCAGCATCACCAGCGTGCCGGTGGCGTCCTGGGTGAGCGTCTGATCGACCCGCAGGCCGATCTCCTTGCCGGCGACGGGCTGGCCCTCGACCAGGTGCGACTCGATCAGCTTGCGCGCGACGTTCTTGCCCATGATCTCACCCGGGGATGGATCGTTGATAGGGCGGGGCCGCCGCGCGGCCAGTGCCGAGGCCTGGCGCGAAACTCCTGCACGCAGAGGGGCGGCGCGTGCCGCCCCCTCCGGACTAATTGCTGACGAGACCGATCCAGATCGTCTTCTGGTCTCCGAGCTGCGAGACGATGACGATGGTCGCCGAGCCCGACTTGCTGGTGATCGCCGTCGTGGAGGTGATCGTCACGTTCAGCTTGTCGCCGTTCTGGCCATCGGTCTTGTCGAAGGCGAAGGTGAAGGGCGCGCTGCCGCCGTGCGTGAAGGTCCGCGCGCTCACCGTCCACGGCCCGCTCGTCGCCCCCGAGCTGTAGAGGTCGAGCTCCAGCGTCTTGGACTGGCCGACCGGCACCTTGATGCCCTTGGTGGGGAAGCCGCGCGTGGTGACCGAGTCGGGGAAGATGGGCGCCGCGTTGAAGTACGCCGCCGCGCCCGGCAGCTCCGGCTGGCACGGGTCGTGGCCGGCCTTCGCCTGCTTGTTCGACCAGTTGCGCTGCACGATGTAGCCGATGTCGTCCGGCTTGTAGAAGGAGGAGGAGAACTGGGCGCACATGTCGCCCACCTCGCCGCCGCCCAGGTACATCTCCCAGGCGATGTGGTTGGCGTCCACCTGGCCGTACGCGGTGTTGTCGGTGGGGAAGGGGTCCGTCGCCGCCTCGGAGAGCTCGTGGCTGGTGGTGGTGGTGACCACGTCCACGCCCTGCAGGTTGCCGAAGTCGGGGCACTCGGGGATGACCGCGTAGGCGATGGTGTTGCCCTGGTAGAGGATGTCGTTGTGGTAGCCGCCGAAGGACTGGCAGCTCTTCGCCCCGGAGAAGCTTCCGGCGTCGCCGCCCCCGCCCCCGCCGCCGAGGTAGATGTTGGTCTGCGGCGGGTAGAAGAGCGTGTAGACGGTGTTGCGGTCGGGCTTGGTGCCGAACTCGGGGTGCGTGCCGTCGAAGCGGGAGGCTAGCCACGCCTGGATGTCGGTGTCGGAGATGTCGCCGATGTCCGCGGGCTGGATGTCGTTGCTGGTGAGGGTGACGGGCGTCGCCTGCGTCAGCTTGCCGACGCCGTACTCGGAGAGGGCGGCCCAGTACGCGCTGTCGCCGATCTTGGAGGTCATGTCGGTCATCTCGGTCGCGTAGTCGAAGCCCGGGAAGTAGACGGGCGTGACCGAGCCGGCCTTGAGGACCGGACCGCCGGAGGAGATCACCTGCGGCGCGTCGATGTCGAAGGCGGGGAAGGGCGCGGGCGCGGAGGCCTCCGGCTCGTCGGTGGTGCCGGCGTCGTTGTCGCCGACGCCGCCCGCGTCCGGCGTGGCCGCGTCGTCCGCCGAGCCGCCGCACGCGGCCAGGGAGCTGCCCGAGATGCCGAGCAGGGTGCCGAAGAAAAGGATGGTGACTGCACGCATGATGACCTCCGCCAGCGAGAGCGCGGAGCTTATCCGCAAGCCATCGTTGCGCCAGACCTGATCGCGGATTTCGCTCGGAGACGAAATTTGCAGTCCGCAACGCGGCCCTGAATGGAGCGATGCTCGGGCGCATGCGAACCCACCACGCGCTCCTCGTCGCCCTGCTGCTCGCAGGCTGCGGCATCCCCAAGTCGCAGTACGACGCCGCGGTCTCCGACTCCCAGAAGTGCGCCACCGACAAGGCCGCCGCCGAGAAGGCGGCGAAGGACGCGCAGAAGGAGATCGCGTCCCTCCAGGCGAAGGTGAAGGGCCTCGAGGACAGCCAGCAGACCGACGCGCAGACCCGGGCGGAGCTCGCCGAGCTGCGCGCGCAGAAGGCCGCGGCGGAGGCCCGCGCCAAGCTCTTCGACGACTTCGTCAAGAAGTTCCAGAAGATGATCGACGCCGGCCAGCTCAACATCACCACGCGCCACGGGCAGATCGTCCTCGCCCTGGCGACCGACGTGCTCTTCGACCCCGGCAAGACCGCCCTCAAGCCGGAGGGCAAGAAGGCGCTCGCCGAGGTGGCCGCGGCGCTCAAGGGCATCTCGGGCCGGCGCTTCCAGGTGTCCGGGCACACCGACACCGTGCCCATCAAGACCAAGGAGTTCCCCTCCAACTGGGAGCTCTCCACCGCGCGCGCGGTGCAGGTGGTGAAGCTGCTCGTCGCGCACGGCGTCAAGCCGGAGGCGCTCTCGGCGGCGGGCTACGCGCAGTTCGACCCGGCGGAGGGCAACGGCACGAAGGAGGGCCGCGCCAAGAACCGGCGCATCGAGATCGTGCTGGTGCCGAACATCTCCGAGCTGGTGAAGATGCCCGAGCTGCACCCGCCGGTGAGGGACAAGCCGGCGCCCAAGACGGAGACCAAGCCCCCGGCCAAGCCCCCCGCGCACCCGGCGCACCCGGCGCCGAAGCACCCGGCGCCGAAGCACCCGGCGCCGAAGCACCCGGCGCCGAAGAAGAAGTGAGCGGTCAGGGGGGCGACGCCGTCATCTCGAAGTGCAGCGTCGCCCCCGCCAGATCCGACTGCGCGACGACCGGTGACACGTTTTCTCCATTTCGTGTCACGGCGGCGACGAAGCGGGAGAGATCGCTCGCGCCCGGCGCGTCCAGGGTGATGCTGCCCGCCGGCGTGGCGACGGTGGCGTGCGGGAAGAGCGGCGAGCCGATGACGAACTGGTCGGTGCCGGCGATCGGGTAGAAGCCGAGGGCGGCGAAGACGTAGAAGGCGCTCATCGTCCCGCTGTCGTCGTTGCCGGGCAGCCCCGCCGGCCCCTCGGCGTAGGGCGCGAGGGTCGCCCACCGCAGCCAGCGCCCGGCGCGCGCGCGATCGCCCAGCGCGGCGAAGATCCAGCCGGCGAAGAGGCTCGGCTCGTTGCCCGGCCAGTAATAGGGGTTGGGGAGGAAGACGGCCTTGCCGGTGCACGCCGCCCGCGTGAACAGCTGCTCCAGACGCCCCTCCAGCACCGGGCGGGTCATCGCGTCGCTGAGGCCCTGCACGTCCTCGGGCACGAAGAAGTCGTACTGCCACGCGGAGCCCTCGGTGTAGGGCCCGCCCATCGCCGTCGCCACCTGCGGGACGAGCGCGCCGGAGGCGCTCATCGGCAGGAGCAGGTGCGTCCCGGGGTCGTAGAGCTTGCGCCACGCCCCGCCGCGCGCGCCGAACATCGCCGCGTCGTCCGCGTGGCCCATCGCCGCGGCCCAGCGGCCGAGCGCGGCGTTGGCGACGGCGTACTCCAGCGTCTTGGAGACCGCGGAGCTGTGCCCGTCGTTGCTGACGTACCCGAGGGAGAGCCAGTCCTGCATGTCGTCGCGGCCGCCGGTGTTCGGCGCGGGCACGGTGGTGGCCTGGTGGCGCGCGATGGCGTAGCCGCCCTGCGCGTCCCAGCCGGTGACGCCGCGCAGGTAGGCGTCGGCGAGGGCGACGGTCGCGCCGTCGCCGATCATGCCGCCGGTCTCGCCGGTGCCGAGCGGCCAGCGCGGGAGGTAGCCGGCGTCCTCGCCCATCGCCACCAGGCTCTGCGCCATGTCGCCCGCGTCC
The DNA here is from genome assembly GCA_963782055.1 of uncultured delta proteobacterium. Taxonomy (GTDB): domain Bacteria; phylum Myxococcota_A; class Polyangia; order Polyangiales; family Polyangiaceae; genus DASXHD01. The sequence continues at coordinate 4,575,763 of CAWAIF010000003.1, read as the reverse complement.
TCGGGGTAGACCAGGTCGAGCAGCGGCTGCAGGGTGCGGTAGGTGTCCCAGAGGGAGAAGTCGGTGAAGTAGCGGAAGCCCTTCGCCGCGTGCACGTTGCCGTCGATGCCGCGGTAGCTGCCGTCGACATCGGAGGCGAGCGCCGGCATCTGCGCGGTGTGGTAGAGCGCGGTGTAGAAGAGGCGGCGGTCGTGATCGGTGCGCGCCTCGATACGCACGCGGCCGAGCCGAGCCTCCCACGCCGCCTGGGCCGCCGTCTTCGCCTGGTCGAAGGAGGTGTCCTCGGCGTCCAGGTTGGCGCGCGCGTGCGCGACGTCGACGAAGGACACGCCGACGTGCGCCCCCACCGTCGTCGTGGAGGAGGCGTCGAAGTGCAGGTAGGCGCCGACGTCGGTACCCTCCGCGGTGACCGACGCGTCGGCGAGCACACCGTCGGCGAAGGTGCCCGCGCTCGCCCACGCGCGGTCGAAGCGCGCGACGAAGTAGACGCGCACGCCGCCGAAGCGCCTGGAGTAGCTGCCGGCGACGTGCTCGAAGCCGCTGACCTCCTTCGCCTGGGCGTCGACGTCGACGTGACCGAGCGTGACCGTCTCGTTGTCGGCGAGGAGGTGCCCGGCGTCGACCAGGACGGTGGCGTCGGCGCCCTGCGGGAAGGTGTAGCGCTGGAAGCCGACGTGGGCGCTCGCGGTGAGCTCGACCTGGATGTGCGTGTCGTCCAGGGTGACCGCGTAGTAGCCGGGGGAGGCCTGCTCCCGGTCGTGGGAGAAGTGGGAGCCGTGCCCGCGAGGGCGGGTCGCCTCGCCGGTGACGCCGAGGGTGGGCATCAGCGCCATGCCGCCGTAGTCGGCGATGCCGGCGCCCTCCAGTCGCATCTCGCTGAAGCCGTCGATGACGTCGTCGTCGTGGGCGTAGCCGGAGCAGTGCATGAAGTCCGCCGCGCCGCCGGCGTGGGATGTGTCCGGGCCGGGGCGCGCCATGCCGCCCGGGACCTGCGGGCCGGGGTAGGTCGTGCCGACGCCGAAGGCGACGCCGCCGGTGCCGACGAAGGGGTCCACCCACTGCGTCAGCGGCTCGGGAGTCGGCTCCGGCGCGCTGGTGGCGTCATCGGGCGCGCCGTCGAGCGGATCGCACTGCACGTCCTCGTCGTCCACGCCCACGACGTCGGGGGGTGGAGCGGTCGTGGGCGCCGTCGAGCACGCCACGGCCGCGACGCCGACGAGGAGCAGCAAGGACACGGGTCGCACGACCCCATTTCTAGCACGCCGCACCCCCCCGAGGCGTCCCCGGCGCGTCCCCGGCGCGAGGGCTACTTGCCGCGCACCGCGAGGTAAAGGTCCTGGTTCCCGCCGGAGTCGCTCGCGTAGTAGAGCACGCAGCCGTCGGGGGAGATCCACGCCGGCTCCTCGTTCTTGTTGGTGTTGAGCGATATCGACACCGGCGTCGTCCAGGGGTCCTGCGCCTTGGCGCGGTGCGTGAAGAAGATCTCGAAGTCGTAGGTGGTGTTCACCTTCTTGTACCGGCGCATGTACATGAATCGCTCGTCCGGCGTGACGACGGGCCGCTCGTCCTTGATGGCCGAGTTGGCGGAGGTGATCGCCACCGGCGTGCCGATGTTCCCGCTGACGATGGGCGCGCGGTACAGGTCGAACTCGACCTTGTTGGCCGGGACGAAGGCCGCGAAGTACATCGCTCCGGGGATGACATACGGCGTCTCGATGTCACTCGCGCCCGCCACGTCGGTGGCCGTCACCTCGGTCGGTGCCGCGGTGTAGGCGACCTGCTTCGAGCCACGCGTCGTCATGTAGATGTGCGTGTGCCCGTTGCCTCCGCGGTAGGAGTCGAAGAAGAGCGTGAGCTCCGTCGGGTCCTCGGTGGGGTACAGGTCGCCGGTGGCCGGGTCGTTGACGGGGGCGGCGAGGGCGGTCGGCGTGCCGAAGGGGTCCGTGGGCTTGGCGCGCGTCGCGACGTACGTGTCACCGGTGGTGCCGTTACCGCGCGTGAAATAGACGCTGAGGCCATCGGGGGCGAGCCAGGCGCCGTACTCGAGGTCGTTGCTGTTCAGCGACCCGACCGCGATGGGGGCGCCGAAGGCGCCGCTGATCGGATTGCACGCGGGGCCGGCGTCCACCGCGGCGTCGCCCGCGTCGGCGGTCGTGCCTCCGTCGTCCTGCGATGCATCCGTCCCCGAGTCCGGCGGCGGGGAAGATTGATTGGTGCCCGAGTCGCCGCCGCCCCCGGCGTCGTTGCCGTTGGTGGGCGGCTCGCCCACGCAGGCGGAGCTACCGAGAAGAAGGAGAGTCGAGAGGCTCAGGGCAATGGTGAAGGGGAGCGAAGATCGCATAAGCCGAGCATAAACCATCTTCGCCGTGCAAGGCGTCCATCGACCTTGCCGTGAGGCGCCGGCCCCCGCCGGTCAGGGGTGGCCGTCCACGCGGAGCTGGAAGAGGAAGTACGGCGGCATGCAGGCCCCGCTCCCCGCCGGCGTGCGCGCGCAGATGTAGTCGTCGCGGCACGGGCGCGCCGCGCCGCACGCCTGGACGGCGGCGGGCGTGGCGCTGTGGCGGATGCAGTCCTCGAAGGAGGTGCCCCGCGCGCTGGCGAGGCACCCGTTGAAGCTCACCAGCTGCGGGATGGCCGCGCACGTGGCGTCCGGCCCGAGGCCCGCGCAGCTCCCCACGCAGTCGCCGTCGGGGAAGCCCACGCGGTTGTCGTCGCACGCGCCGCCGCACGCGCGCGGCTTCATCCCGCTGACGCGGTCGCGGTGCGGATCCCGCTGCGCGTCCAGGGTGCCGACCTCGCACGGGTCGCCGTACTGCGTGGCGGGCGCGAGGCACACGCCGACGCCGTCCGTCCCCACGTCGGGCGTGCACACGAGGCCCTTCGCGCACGTCCACGAGGCGAAGGTGGGATCGCCGCCCAGCCCGCAGTGGGCGCCGCGCTCCCCGCGCGCGCTCGTCCTCTCGGCGAAGGGCACCGGGCGGACCGGGCCGCCGCTCCCGGTGCGGCGCGCGAGCTCGGCGCGCCGGCGGGCGATCTCGTCGATCAGGTGGGGCGAGCGGCCGACGAGGATGGCGTTGACGCTCTCGGCGGGCGCCGTCTCCTCGCCCAGGAAGTGGAAGCCGGCGACGCTGCGGGAGGAGTGGCAGCCGGGACACGACATCTCGTCCAGCCGGCGGAGCACGCCCTCGCCGGAGCGCGCGAAGGCGGCGCCGGGCATGGGCCTGGCCTCGGAGGGCGCGAAGATGCTCCGGAAGGGGCGGTTGTGGAGGCGGTCCAGGCCGTGCGGCGTGACCGACGTCGCGTGCGTCGCGAGGAAGCGCGCGGGGAGCACCGCCTTGCCGGCGTCGATGGCGGGGGCGTTGTCGGGGTCGACCACCCACGCGAGCAGCGCGGCGCGGAAGGCGCGGTCGCGGAAGGCGCGGTCGACGTCGGGCGTGTTCTCCAGCGTGCCCGCCACCAGGTGCTTGCCGTCCGGCGAGCGCACCAGTGAACGCAGCGCGTACTCGGCGTGCCCGGCCATATCGCCGCGCACCGTCGAAGGCCAGCGGACCGTCTGCACGTTCAGCTCGACCGACTTGAAGCGCGGCGCCAGCTCGGCGGGCTTCCAGAGCGAGGGATGGTGCGGGTCGGCCGCGCGCGCCTCCCAGTCCTTCATCACGCCGACGCACACGTCAGGCGTCGCGCCGACGGCGTTCCAGAAGGTCACCGCGGCGGTCGCGGGCAGGCGCGAGGAGATGGCGAGGCCCTTGACCGTCTTGTCGTAGCGGAGCCGGAAGAGGAAGCGCAGCTCGCCGCAGTGCGACGGGTCGACGAAATCGCGGTCGAAGCGCTCCGCCACCCCGGTCAGCTCCCAGCGCGAGGTCGCCGCGCGGAGGAAGCGCACGTCGAGGAGGCGGTGCGCGAACGCGAGGCCCACGCCCGCGTGCGAGTCGGCCTTGCGCGCGCGCCGCACGTCGTCCTCCACCGCGCGCGCCACATCGGCGTAGTGGGCGCCGCGTGCGAGGGCGGCGGCGTCGGGGGCCGGCGCGTCGCCGAGGAGGGTGCCCAGATCGTAGCCCGTCGCACCGAGCGCGCGCATCGTCGCCGCGTCGGAGAGCAGGACCTCCGGGAGCGGGGCGCGCGCCGCCTCGGGCGCCCCGGCGTCGAGGGCGACGGCGACGCTCGCACCGCCGGCTTGGGGCGCGTGGGGAGCGCTCGCGGGCGCGGGCGGCGGCTCCGGGGGAGAAGGCGGCGGGGGCTCGCACGCGAGGAGGACCGCGAGCAGGGGGAGGAGCGAGCGTCGCATCCGGGAGCCGAGCTTACTACGCTCGCCCCCGAGGCGTCCCGCCGCGGCGCGTGCGCAGCTCGAGCGTCGTGGCGCAACCACGCCGTCGCCCGCATCGCGATTTGACGCGGCGCGCGGGCGCTACGTATGATTGTTGCGCCATGCACGTGAAACGAGCCGTGTTTGCCATCGTCGCTTGCGCCCTGCTCGCGGGGTGCGCCTCTGGCCTGAAGCTGCTCCCGATCAAGTCGACGAGCAACAAGCCGAGCAACGTCGTGGTCTACTTCAAGGTGGAGACGTCGGGCGGCCAGCCCGTCGGCGGCCTCACCGCCGACAGCTTCAAGATCTACGAGGACGGCGATCCCATCTCGCAGTACGAGAGCAAGCAGACCATCCTCAACCCGGAGGTCGCGGCCTCGCACTACACGCTGCTGCTCGTCGACATGAGCGGGAGCATCACCGACTCCGGCTCGGTGGACACGCTGGTGGACGCGGTCGGCACCTTCACCGACAAGGTGGAGCAGCACCAGAAGGTCGCCATCTACGCCTTCGACGGTTCCCCCGACCTGCACCCCCTCGCGCCCTTCTCGGCGAACGGGGCGAAGGCGGGCGTGGCGGCGCTCGCCTCCTACAAGCCGAAGGACCCGAGCACCAACCTCAACGGCGCGATCATCAAGGGTCTGGACGAGCTGAAGAAGGCCCTCGATCACGCCGACAACCCGCTGCGCTTCGGCACGCTGGTGGTCTTCACCGACGGCACCGACCGCGCGCGGCGCGTCAGCGAGGAGCAGATGAAGAAGGCCATCGCCGACACGCCCTACGACGTCTTCGCCATCGGCCTGGGCGCGGAGATGCAGGATGCCCAGCTCGCCGCGATCGGCAAGACCGGCACGGCCAAGGCGGCGGACAAGAACGCGGTGGTCAACGCCTTCGACCAGGTCGCCACCCGCATCGAGGCGGCGACGAAGGCCTACTACCTGCTCAGCTACTGCTCGCCGGCGCGCGCCGGGCAGCACGAGGTCACGGTGGAGGCCCACTTCAAGGACGCCAAGAACGACCTGAGCGGCAGCCTGGAGGACAAGTTCGACGCCACCGGCTTCGGCGTGGGGTGCGATCCCAACCAGAAGCCCAGCTTCGACATCACCAAGGGCGACGAGCTGGCGCCCGGCCAGGCGAAGGGCACCGTGAAGGCGCCGAAGATCCAGGTGAAGACCCACGTGAAGGCCTCCGGGTCGGCCTCCGGCTCCGCGGGCGGATCCGGCTCGGGCGGCAGCTCCGAGCCCTTCACCCCGTAGCGCTCGCCCCCGTCGCCGCCGCGGCGCGGACGCCGCCGCCGAGCATCGCGCGGTGCCTCTCGGCCTGGACGCGGATGGCCTCCAGCATGCGCTCGGAGGCCTCCAGCGCCGCCTTCGGGCTCTGCCCGCGGGCCCGCAGGTCGTCCAGCTTCACCTCCGGACCGAAGAACGCGTCGATGCGGGTGCTGTCGGCGCGCAGCCAGTTGTTGGCCAGCTCCTTGGGCAGATCGTTGCCCATCCCCAGCACGAACGCGGGCACGATGCGCGCCTGCGGGGAGGCGAGGGCGATGCGCCCGACGCCCGCGCGCGCGCGCAGCAGCGCGTAGGGATCGGCGCTCTTGTTGCGCGTGCCCTCGGGGTGCAGGCCCATGACCGTGCCGGGCACGGTCAGCTCCTCGATGGACCGCTGGACGCTGTACTCGTTGAAGGTGCCGCGGCGGCGGGTGTTCTCCCCGCGCAGCACCGGGGGGAACATGCGCATGCCGCTCATGGCGCCGTTGACGAGCGGGCCGAGGGGGTGGTCGTAGAAGAAGCTGGAGCGAACCGGGAAGAGGATGCGGCGCTCCAGCTTCGTCTTCCAGAAGATGACCGCGGAGATGACGAAGAAGTCGAAGAAGGTGCGGTGATTGCAGACGATGAGCACCCGCTCCGGTCTGCGGAACTGCGCGAGGTTGTGGAGATCGTGGACGTGGAGGCGGCGGCCCGCGGTGGACCACAGCATCGCCCCCATCACCACGGTGTTGTACGCCTTGGCGGCGGTGGTCAGGTGGCGCGAGGAGAAGTCGCCGATGGCGAAGCTGGCTCGCTCGACGCCCGAGAGCACCGCGAGCTGCTCGGGCGTGGGGCGCGAGAAGGCCGGCATGGGGCCCCGCAGTATAGCCGCGGGCCGCGGTGAGGGGGGCGCCGAAGTCGGCCTAAATTACGGCGCGTAGTTCACCAGCAGCGCGTCGGGGTAGAGGGTCGGGCCGCAGAACGGCGGGAGGCAGAAGCCGCCGCCGCCCTTCGACATGGTGGAGACCCGGCTCTGGTAGCCGTTGCCGAAGTCTGCCCCGTAGTTCATCCTGCCCGCCACCGTGGTCGCGCCACTGGCCGCCACGGTGACCCGCATCGCCTCGACGTCGAGGTAAGAGTAGGGGCCGGCGTCGGTGACGGGGTAAGGAGCTCCCCCGTCGGCCTTGGTGGGTACCACGCTCTTGGTCCAGAGGAGGTTGCCCGTGGGGTCCCACTTGGCCACCAGCAGGCCGGTCGTGCCGAAGCTGTTCGCCGCCAGCGGTTTGCTGCCGCTGGTGGAGTGCACGACTCCATCGGTGGAGGCGTAGTAGCCGGTCGCCAGCAGCTCGCCCCAGGCGTCGATCGCCACGCCGAGGACGTAGTCACCGTTCGTGCCGCCGAGCGTGCGGCCGAGGACGAGCTTCTGGGTGCCCTCGTCCAGCACGCTGACGAAGCCGTCGGTGTACCCGACGGACCCCGCCGCGCCGGAGCCGAAGTCGACCGCGCCGCTGAAGGAGCCGCCGACGACGACCTTGCCGCCTCGCGCGGCGACGGCGTCGACCACGACGTTGGCCCCGTTCGCGCCGTACGCCTGGGCAAACTTTGTGGCGCCGGATTTGCCGTCCAGCTCGATGGCGAAGCCGCCCTCATCACTGCTTCCACCCGGCCTGGCCAGCGGCAGCCCGCCGCCGGCGCCTGCCGTGGAGGAGACTGACGGCGAGGTGAAGCCGCCCGCGACGATCGGGTCGCCCTGGGCGCCGATGGCGACGTCGATGACGGTGTCGTTGGCCGAGCCGCCCAGTGAGTCCGCCCACACGACGGAGCCGTCGTTCGCGTTCAGCGCGATGACGGCGATGTCGTTGGTGGTCTTGCTGGAGCCGTCCAGCGTGGCGGTGAACGTCTTGCCGTTGTCGTACGTGAGCGTGCCGCTGTAGAAGAACGTGGTGTAGACGGTGCCGCCCGCGACGGCCACGTACGGCGAAGCGAGCCCGCCGTTGGAGGTGAAGCCGTGATCCCACGCGAAGGCGCTGCCGTCGCCGCTCAGCTTGGCGACGTACGAGACCGCGCCGGCGAGGGTGTTCTTGAGCGTGATGCCGCTGGTCGCGTGCCCGGACAGGTAGAGGGCGCCGGCGTTGTCCTCCTTCACCGAGTAGAAGTACTCCGAGCCGCCGCCGGAGCCGCCGACGCCCCTGGCCCAGAGCGTGTTGCCCTGCGAGTCCACCTTGAAGACGAGGGCGTCGATGCCATCGGGAGCGGGGATGTTGGTGCCGCCGATGGAGACGCCGCCGCTGGGGGTCTGGTACCCGCCGACCGCGATGAACGCCCCGTTCTGCGAGGACGCCGTGACGTTGTTGAGGGTGTAGTTGGTGCCGTAGTGGCGTACCCACCCGAGCGTGCCCACCGCGTCGGGCGGCTTGCTTGCGTCGCCTGCGTCCGACCCGGAGTCGCTTCCGGCGTCGGCGGCGTCGGCGGTGCCGGTGTCGCCGCCGGCGGCGTCGGGGGTGCCTGCGTCAGGGTTGTTCGTCGGCGTGTCTCCGACGCAACGCACGAGCCCGGCGGCAAAGATCAAGCTCCCAAAGAGGACGGTGATACGCCTGCGGTCCATAGTGCACCTCCTGGCACGAAACGTACGCCATGCGGCACCGGTTGCCCAGCCCGGGCTCCGCGGTCTGGACGGGCCTCGAAGCTCCTTTAGAAAGTAGTCACCAGGCCGGTCCACCCGCCGCCGGACCGAGGCGCGAGGGCGAGCGCGACACGGGAGCGCGAAGGTGCCGTCAACCACACGATCAACCCCGCCGACAGGACCACCGCGCCGGCGATGAACGCGACCGTCGACGCGGTCGCCCACGTGCGGGCGTCCGACCTCGCGGCATCGAAGTCCGCCCGGGACGGGCCGGTCTGGAGCGCGGCGGCGTCCGACCGGCGCGCCGCCGCCACGCCGCCGAAGACGCCGCCGGCCACCACGCCGGCGGCGCCCACCACGGTGAGGACGATGCCCGCGGTGCGTCGCGCGGAGCCCCGGGGCGGAGGAGGTGGTGGTGGTGGTGGGGGCCCGCCGGCGATGTCGAGCACCGGGACCGTGAGCGTGCTCGTCGCCTGCCCCGCGGTGACCACCGTCGCGCGCCACGCGACGTGGCCGGGCATCGACGCGGAGACCACGTGACGCCCGGAGACGATGGCGCGCGCGACGCCCCAGTCGGACGGCGCCAGCGTCTCGTCGTCGACGCGCACCATCAGCCCCTCCCCCCGCGCGGCGGGCGGGACCCCGACGCTCAGCTTCGGCATGAGGGGCTCGATCGCCTCGGCGTGGGCCCGCGCGAAGGACTCGCGGTCGTCGCCGAGCTGCCGCGCGAGGTGCTCCGCCTCGCGGAAGCGCTTCCACGCCAGCTCGGGTGCGCCGGTGCGGGCGTGGCACTCGCCCAGGTTGAGCAGCGCGCCCACGCTGGGCTCGATGGCGAGGGTGTCCATGAGCTTGGGGATCGCCTCGACGCAGCGGCCGCGCGCCGCGAGGGCGTGCCCCTCGCGGAAGAGGGCCACGGCGCGCTCGTGATCGCCGGCGCGCGCGGTCGCGGCGGTCACGGCGAGGAGGGCGAGCACGGGCGCGACCAGCCGCACGCGCACTAGAACCTCCCCAGCGGGTTCGCCGTCGTCGTGGCGCGGGGGTGAGGGGGGCGCCACGCGTGCGTTCGCGGCTCGACGTGGTGCGCCGGCGGCGCAGCGCCCGCGTCGTCGGTCGTGCTCTCCGCGGGCAGGACGCTGACGGCCACGGAGGGGACCGCGGTGGCGACGGGGCCGGACGCCGACGCGGCGACGGGCGCCGACGCGGGCGGCGGCGACTCACCCTCCGCCCCGGCGTGTCGCGACGACGCGAGGAGCGCCACCGACCCGGCGGCCGCGAGCACGATGGCGGCGCCGGCGGCCGCCGCGAGCCACGCGGTGCGCGTGCGAGGCCGCTCCGCCGCCGAGTCGTAGGAGGCGACGATCCGCGTGGGTGCGTCCACCGACGGGCCGAGGGAGGCGTCCTCGGGGGCGGGTGGCGGCGGCGCCGCCAGCACGACAGCGACGCGATCGGCAGCCCCGCGGGAGGCCGGCGCGTAGGGCTCGAGCGCCGCCGCGAGCACCGCCACGTCCGGGAAGCGAGCCTGCGGCTCCTTGCTCAGGCACGCGTGCACCACCGCCACCAGACCCGGGTCCAGGTCGGGGCGCATCGACGCCAGAATCGCGTGGCTCCTCCTTGAGGATGGAGGAGCAGAGCGCCGGGACGGTGGGGGCCTCGAAGGGAAGCGCGCCAGCGAGCAGCTCGAACAGGCACACGCCGAGGGCCCACACGTCCACGCGCGCGTCGAGCGGCCGCGCCAGGAGCTGCTCGGGCGCCATGTACTGCGGCGAGCCGAGCACGCCGCCGGTGGTCGTGAGCGACGCGTCCTCCCCGGTGAAGGTCTTGGCGAGACCGAAGTCGAGCACCTTGAGCACGGCGCGGCCGCCCGCCCGCTGCGCCAGGAAGAGGTTCGCCGGCTTGACGTCGCGGTGCACCAGCCCGCAGGCGTGCGCGCTCGCGAGGCCCTCGCACGCCTCCAGCACCCAGCCGACCGCGCTCTCCGGTCGCTGCGGTCCGGAGGCGACGACCGCCGACAGGTCGCGGCCCTCGAGCAGCTCCATCACCAGGTACGGGTCGCCGCGCTCGGTGCGGCCCACGTCGATCACCTGGGCGACGTGATCGCTCTCGATCGACGCCGCGACGCGCGCCTCGCGCACGAAGCGCTCGACGCCGCCCTTGTCCAGCGCGTCGGGGCGCATGAACTTGAGCGCCACCTTGCGCCCGAGCTCGGCGTGGCGCGCGGCGACGACCACGCCCATCCCGCCCATGCCGAGCACGCGCTCGACGCGATACTTGCCCGCGACGAGATCCCCCGGGCGCAGCGACTGGCCGGCGCCGTTCATCGCGCGAGCCTCCAGACCTGCTTGGTGCCCTCGATCCAGTAGACGGCCTTCGGGTCGGCGGCGATGTCGGTGAAGTTGGCCGACGTCGTGGCCAGGGTCTTCGGGCTGCACGCGCCCGCCTTCGCCGGGCAGCGGCGCACCTCGCGCTTCGTCGCCTCGATGTAGAAGACGTCGGCGCCGTCCTGGAGCACGCGCGTGACGTAGCCCGAGGAGGAGATCGGCACCGCCTTTGAGAGATCGGTCGTGAGCCACGCCAGCCCGCCGGAGTAGCCGGCCCACAGACCGCCGTCGTCGAGGGCCAGGGAGCTGGGGTTGGTGAGCGCCGTGGTGGCGCTGGTCGAGGCGTCGGGCGAGCACACGCCCACGCAGTGGCGCACGGTGCCGCCGGCCACGGTCCAGTACACGTCGAACCCGGACCCGGCGACGATGCCGAGGTACTGGTCCGCTCCGCTCGTCAGGGTCTTGCACGCGCCGCCGTTGATGGGGCAGCTCCCCACCGTGTAGGCGTAAGGGCCCACGCCGTTCGCCTGGGCGATCCAGAAGATGGCGTCGGAGACCCACACGTCGAAGACGCTCCGCGAGTTGGCCGCGTTCTGCAGGATGTCGACCTTCGGCGCGCAGCCCGTCTTGGCGCACGCGTAGACGTGCACGCCCTCGTTCCAGAGCACACGCGTGGACGTCACGCGCACGCGGCGGGCCGGGGTGATGTCGGTCGTCGTCGCGAGGATGGTGCCGGCGTCGGCGCACCCGCTCACCGGGCAGGCGTGCACCGCGCCCACGTCGCGCAAGAAGAGGGTGGTGCCGTCGCTCGCGAGCGACTGCAGGCCGGTGCCGGTGGTCACGAGCACCGGCTCGCACACGCCGCCGTCGCACGCGCCCCCGAGGCAGTCGTGCCCGCACGCGCCGCAGCTGGTCGGGCTGGTCATGACGTCGGCGTCGCAGCCGCCCCCGTCCCCGTTCGCGTCGGTCCTGTCGTCGGTGCCGGCGTCGGCGATGGGGGCCTCCTCGCCGGGGGCCGCGTCCAGGTCGGCGCCCGCGTCGGGCCCCACGTAGGCGAGGTCATCGACGCCCAGCAGCAGGCCGCACCCTGCGAGCAGGGGGCCGAGGAGGACGAAGGCCGCGCGAGCTCGCATGATGGTCATCATATGAAATTGTGGGTGCCGCGTCGCCCACAAAGGCCGCTCCCGCGCCCCTGCGCTATACTCCGTGACCATGACGGCAAGAGCGACCACCCCCAGGGCCTCCCGAAAGCAGCGATCGCACCAGCGCGTCGTGAAGAAGGCGTCCAGGCTCTACCGCGAGCGGGGAGGCGAGGGCGTGAGCGTCGACGACGTGATGGGCGCCGCGGGGCTCACGCGCGGCGGCTTCTACGCGCACTTCGCCGACAAGAACGCCCTGCTCGCCGAGGCGATGAGCGTCGCGTTCGAGCAGGCGCGCGCCAACATGATGGGCCCGGACGAGTCGCTCCGCGGCCGCAAGTGGCTCGAGCGCGCGGCGCACGTCTACCTCTCGCCACGGCACGTCGCCGACCCGGGCGCGGGGTGCGCCGTGCCCGCCCTGGGCGCCGAGGTCGCGCGCGCCGATCCGGAGGTCCGCAAGGCCTTCACGCGCGGGGTGAAGAAGGTGCTCGAGGGCATGAGCGAGCGGCTGGGCGACGAGGAGCGGGCCGCGTCCGCCCTCGCCACGATGGTCGGCGGGCTGCTCCTGGCGCGCGCCGTGGACGACCCGCGGCTGCGCAAGGCGGTGCTGGCGGCGAGCCGCAAGGCCGTGCTGCGCCGCTAGTTCAGTTCTGCGCGAGCATGCCGCGCAGCGTCTCCGGCGCGAAGCGGTAGTGCCGGCCGCAGTAGTCGCAGTCGATCTCCAGCACGCCGCCGTCCTCGACCAGATCGCGGATGTCCGCCTTCGGCAGCGAGATGAGCGTCGCCAGCAGCCGCTCCTCGCTGCAGCGACACGCGTAGCGCAGGCCGCCGCGGCCCACCTCGGCGAAGGGCATGCCGTAGAGGAGCTCGTGCAGGAGGTTCTGTGGCGCCGCCTCGCCCGCGTGCAGGAGCGAGTCGATGGCCGGGAAGTCCTTGAGCCGCTCGGTCATGAGCATCAGCGGGCCGTCGTCCACCTCCGGCAGGAGCTGGACGATGTAGCCACCCGCCTCGGCGACGCCCCCGTCGGCGTCGTGGGTGGCGCCCACCGCGACGAAGGAGACGACCTGCTCCGAGCTCTGGAAATACTGCATCAGCGCGCCGGAGATGCCGCCGCCCTTGCTCGCCGGCACGACGCCTTGCTGGAGCGCCCCGTTGTGGAGCGTCCGCATGACGTGCAGCGCGGCGCGCTCGCCCAGCTCCACCTCGGCGCCCTCCCGCGCCTGGACCAGGCCGCGCAGGGTGCCGTCGGGGAAGGAGTCCGCCACCATGCGGGTCTTGGAGTCGTCGCCCTGCAGGATGCCCTGCACGCGCAGGTCCGGCGCCATCGTCTCGCGGACGAGCACGGCGCCGGTGAGCATCTCGGCGAGAAGGAGGGCGCGCCCGCCCGTGGCGTGCTGCGCATCGGCCACGCCGCGCGCGGCCGTCGTCGTCCGCACGGCGATGACTCGAAAGGCGCCGTCTTCTGTGATCGCGCGGAGGACGTGGTCCCCGTCCAGCATCACGCCACATGGTAGCGACAAAAGCCGCGGGCGCCAGAGGTGGTGGCGGGTGGCGCGGCCGTGGCACGCGCCTTACCCTCGGCCACATGACCAGCAAGCGCTACGAGGTCGAGAAGACGGACGAGGTATGGAAGGCCGAGCTCACGCCCACCCGGTACGCGGTGCTCCGCGAGAAGGGGACCGAGCGCGCCTTCACCGGCGAGTACTGGGACCACCACGACAAGGGCGAGTACCTCTGCGCCGGGTGCGGGAGCGAGCTCTTCACGTCGGACGCCAAGTTCGACTCCGGCTGCGGCTGGCCGAGCTTCTCCGCGCCGGAGGACGCCGCCAAGGTCGAGGAGCACGAGGACACCTCCCACGGCATGCGCCGGACGGAGGTCGTCTGCGCGCGCTGCGGCGGTCACCTCGGTCACGTCTTCGACGACGGCCCCAAGCCCACCGGCCTGCGCTACTGCATCAACTCCGCGAGCATCGCCTTCAAGAAGGAGTAGACGCCGCCGCCGTCAGATCGGCTATCGTGGCGTGCTCCGGAGGCGCCGGTGGTCGAAACGCAAAGCAAAGAGCCGCTCGTCGGCGTGATCATGGGCAGCCAGAGCGACTGGGAGGTCATGCGCCACGCGTGCGACGTGCTCGGCGAGCTGGGCGTCCCCTTCGAGGCGAGGGTGGTCTCCGCGCACCGCACGCCCGACGAGATGTTTGCCTACGCCGAGGGGGCCGAGAGCCGCGGGCTGCTCGTCATCGTGGCCGGCGCCGGGGGCGCGGCGCACCTGCCGGGCATGGTCGCCGCCAAGACGCTCGTGCCGGTGCTCGGCGTGCCCATCCCCGCCACCGTGCTCCAGGGCGTGGACTCGGTGCTCTCCATCCTGCAGATGCCCAAGGGCGTCCCGGTCGGCACGCTCGCCGTGGGAAAGCCCGGCGCCGCGAACGCCGGGCTCCTGGCGGCGGAGATCGTCGGCACGCACCGCGCGGAGGTGCGCGAGAAGCTGCGCGCGTGGCGCGGGGCGCGCCGGGCGGAGGTGATGGCGCAGAAGCTCCCCCCGGGGAGCCCATGACACGTCGCGCGAGCCGGCAGACGCCGCCCATCCTCCCGGGCGCGACGCTGGGGATCCTCGGCGGCGGGCAGCTCGGCCGGATGATGGCCATGGCGGCGCGCACGCTCGGCTACCACATCCACGTCCTGGACCCCGACGCCTCGTGCGCGGCGCGCTTCGTCGTGGATCGCTGCATCACCGCGTCCTTCGAGGACGCGCGCGCGGCGGACATCCTCGGCGCCGCGTGCGACGTGGTCACGCTGGAGATCGAGAAGGTCTCCCTCGCCAGCATGCACGCGGCCGAGCGCCACGCGCCCATGCGCCCCGGCCCGCACGTGCTCGGCATCATCCAGGACCGCGTGGCGCAGAAGCAGTGGCTGGCGCGGCGCAAGTTCCCGGTCGGGCCGTTCGCGGTGGCGCGCGGGCCGAAGCAGCTCGCCGCCGCCGTGCGCAAGATGAAGTCCGCCTGCTACGTGAAGGCGGCGCGCGGTGGCTACGATGGCCGCGGCCAGGCCTTCCTCGCCGCGCCGGACATGGCGGAGGCCGCGTGGGACGATCTGGGCGGTCACCCGTGCGTGGTGGAGAAGGCGCTCGCCATCGAGGCGGAGGTCTCGGTGCTGGTCGCGCGGCGTCCGGGCGGCGAGATGGCGGTGTACCCGCCCTCGCTCAACCACCACGACAACCGCATCCTGGAGTACTGCGTCATCCCGGCGCCCATCTCCCGCCCGCTGGCAAAGCAGGCGGCGGAGATCGCGCGGGAGATCGCGGAGGCGATGGATGTGGTGGGCCTCCTCGTCGTCGAGCTGTTCGTGGTGGAGGGCCGCAAGCTCCTGGTGAACGAGCTCGCCCCGCGGCCTCACAACACCTTCCACGGCACCGAGGTGGCGTGCCTGACGAGCCAGTTCGAGCAGGCGGTGCGCGCGGTGTGCGATCTGCCGCTCGGCGCGACCGAGTGCATCCGGCCGGTGGCCATCCACAACCTGCTCGGCGATCTCTGGGTCAGCCCGCCGGAGCCGGGGAAGCGGCGCCCGCGGTCGAGCGCGGGCGGCCCGGCCTTCGAGCGGGCGCTCGCGCTGCCCGGCGTGCGGGTGCACCTATACGGCAAGCGCGAGGCGCGCGCCGGCCGGAAGATGGGCCACCTCTCCGCGGTGGGCAAGACCCCCGAGGAGGCGGTGGCGCTGGTCCGCAAGGCGCGGCGCGCGCTGGAATAGCGCGGGCCGACGCCCGCCTTTTCGACCTCAGCCCTTCTTGAAGGAGAGGTACCAGTCCTTGGTCTCGAAGCCCTCGCCACCGCGCTTCTCGGCGGACTCGGCGGTGACGGGCGGCGGGACGATGACCTTGTCCCCCGGGTTCCAGTTGGCGGGGGTCGCCACGCCCTTCTCGGTGTTGAGCTGCAGCGCGTCCACGAGGCGGATGATCTCGTCGATGCTCCGCCCGGTCGTCAGCGGGTAGTAGATCATCGCCCGCACGACCTGGCTCGGGTCGATGACGAAGACGCACCGCACCGTCGCCGTCGTGCTCGCGCCGGGGTGGATCATGCCGTAGGCGTGGGCCACCTTCATGTCGAGGTCGGCGATGACGGGGAACTGGATCTTCTGCCCGAGCAGCTGCTCGATGCTGCGCGTCCACGCGATGTGCGAGTACACGCTGTCGATGGAGACGCCGATGAGCTGCACGTTGCGCTTCTTGAAGTCCTCGTGGCGGGCGGCGAAGCCGGCGAACTCGGTGCTGCAGACGGGCGTGAAATCTGCGGGGTGCGAGAAGAGGACGACCCACTTGCCCTTGTAGTCGGAGAGCTTGATGGGGCCGTGCGTGGACGTCGCCGAGAACTGCGGAGCGGGCTCGTTGAGGCGGGGGAGGGCGGTCTGCGTGTCGCTCATGACGGGCTCCTTGGCCGGTGGTCGCTGGACGCGACATGATTCGGTATAGTGGACGATGCTCTATTATAGGGAAGATCGCCCGTCAAGCGTGGCGGTCCCGGTAGGATGCCGGGTTGCGGGGAGGTGGTTGCGGGGCAGGCGTCGTAGTCTGTCCGTATGTCGGCGCGCGCCTCATCCATCCTCGGGCTCCTCGCCTCGGGGGCTCTGCTCTTCACCGTGGCCTTCGCCCCCGCCTGCGGCGACGACGGCGGCTCGTCCACCACCCCCGACGGCGGCAACCCCTCCGACGCGCAGGGGGGCGGCGACGTCGCCCCGCCGCCTCCCGACGACGCCGGCCCCCACCCCACGCCTCCCGCTTGCACCACCCTCGCCACGCTGCCGGTCCGCACGCCGACCTACTACGTCGACTTCGCCGCGGGCAGCGACGCCGCCGACGGCAAGTCGCAGGGCGCTGCCTGGAAGCACGCGCCGGGCGACGCCGCCGCCACCGGCAACGCCGCCGCGGCCAAGCTCGCCCCCGGCGACGTGGTGCTCCTCAAGGGGGGCGTCGAGTACGACGGCACCATCGTCGTCAAGGCGAGCGGCAGCGCCTCCAAGCCCATCGTGCTGGAGGGCGGCGCGCAGCAGGGCTGGGGCTCCGGTAGCGCGATCGTCGACGGGCAGGACACCCGCTCCCTCGGCATCGGCGTGCAGGGCGCCTCCTACGTCGTCGTCGAGGGTCTCGAGGTCCGCCACTTCGACAAGACCAAGGGCTCGACCGCGGTGAGCGTGGACGGCGGCGACCACGACGAGGTGGTCGGCAACGTCATCCACGACGTCTACTACGCGAAGAACCCCGGCGGCACGAGCTGGGAGGCGCAGCGCGGCACCGGCATCTCGGTCAACAACTCCCCCCAGACCAACGTCTACGCCAACCACGTGCGTGACTGCGGCAACGCAGGCATCTCCATCTCCGCCGACGGCGCCTCGGTGACCGGCGGCACCACCGCCTGCAACGAGATCACCAACATGAACTGGGGCATCGTCGCGGCGCTGGGGGACAGCAAGCCCGGGACGCACCTCGCGGGACTGACCATCTCGCACAACACCATCCACGACTTCGACCAGTACTACGTGTGCAGCGCCTGGCACCGCGACGGCATCTTCGTCTTCTCCCGCCCCGACGACGCCTCGCTCACCATCGACGACGTGGAGATCGCCGACAACTACTTCGAGGACAACACCTCCGCCTTCGGCTCCACGGCGTGGATCTACCTGGAGTTCGAGTGCCGCAACTTCAAGATCCACCACAACATCCTCAACCAGTCGCGCTCCTACTACGCGATCCGCATCCTGGGCGACGGCTTCCAGGTCGCGGGCAACCACCTCATCGCCGACAACGTGATCGCCAACGCCAACGGTCAGGGCAGCGCCGGCATCCACATCCAGGAGTCGAGCGGCGCGCAGATCCAGGGCAACATCTTCTACGACGACGACGTCGGCTACATGATCACGCCGGACTCCATGCAGGGCGCGGCCGGCGATTACAACCTCTTCTTCCGCACAGGGCAGGGCGACGCCGTCGCCATCCTGGACTCCGGACCGGCGGAGAGCCCCGGTGGCGGCGCCGCGAAGAAGCTCAACCTCGCCGGCATGCAGGCGCAGGGCTTCGAGAAGCACGGCCTGTACGGCGACCCGATGTGGTCGGCGCCCTTCGCGTCGATCAACACCGACCCGAGCGGCTTCAAGCCCAAGGCGGCGTCGCCCGCGGTGGATCACGGCGTGGACCTCTCCTTCACCGAGGACTACGCGGGCACCGCCATCCCGCAGGGCGCCTCGCCGGACATCGGCGCCTTCGAGCAGTGACGGCCGGCCGCCCCGGCTAGCCCGAGCAGGCTAGCGGCGGGGCGCCCGCTCGCTGTACCCTGTCGCGCATGCTCGCGCGCACGCCCCCCTCTCGAACGCCTCCGAGCGCGCTCGGTCCCTGCCGACGAGGGATGCCTCGCCCGTGAACGACGCCGATCTGCGCGCGCAGGTGCAGGGGCACCTGCAGTTCATCGTCGCGACCGCCAAGGCGGCGCCCGCGGGCGGCGGAGCCGACTGGGACGCCCTGCTGGCGCGCTACGGCCTCGCCCCGATGACGCCCACCGAGCGACACCAGTCCGTCGCGGCCCTGGGGATGACGCGCGGTGCGGTGCCGAGCGAGGTCCTCGTCGCGCTGCGCGCCCTCGCGGCGTGGGCGCGCGCGCAGCCGTCCGGCGTGGCCATGTCCGCCGAGCTGGACGCCCTGCCGGAGGGCGAGCTCGCCCGCTACGAGGCCGCCGTCGTCCCCCCGCGCCCGGCCCCCGCCGCCGCGCCCGCGCCCGCCGCGCCCGCCGCGCCCGGGCTGGCATCCATCTTCGCCAACGCCGAGAGCACCTCCAAGGAGGTGCCCTGGGCGAACATGAAATACGAACGAGCCGGTGTGCTCACCTGCGTGCACTGTGGCGGCCCGCAGGAAGCACCCATGGACTTCATGTGTCGATTCTGTCGCCGGCCGATGGCCGGGGGCGCCGGAGAGAGGTGAACGATGACGCCTGCGCAGCAGCAGATCTGGGGCGAGTGGCAGCAAGCGGTTCAGCAGACGGTGCAGCAGGTGCAGCGGATGCTCAAGGACGCCGAGGGTGGCTGCCAGGGCCTGATCGCGCAAAACCCCACCGATCCCACGCCGCTGGCCAACGCGCTCAACGCCATCCGCCAGCAGGTGATGGACTTCGGCACCAAGCTGGGCGCCCGCTGGAGTGATCTCAACGACCGCCTGAGCGACGCCGACGCCGGCGACGACCTCACCGACGAGGGGCAGGCGCAGGAGCGCGAGATGCGCGCGTGGATCGAGCGGAGCTGGGCGCGATACGAGAAGCACTGGCAGCTGGAGCACCTCAAGGCGATGTGGCCGCGCGCGCAGCAAGCGATGGGCAAGCCGGTGCCCTGCTCGCGCTGCGGCGCCCCCATCCACGCCGACGTGCGCGCGCAGAGCGCGACGGTGACGTGCCCCGCGTGCCGGTCGGTGGTGCAGGTGATGCCCGACGCCGCCGTGGCCACGTACTTCGCCTACGCGCCGGACATCGTCGCGGCCGTGCAGACGATGGACAAGTACTTCGCCATCGAGAACCACAAGAACGCGTGGGAGCGCAGGCGCTGCGACATCCACCGGCAGTCGGGCGACTGGCCCGACCAGCCACTGGACTCCCTGAAGGAGTGGGAGCGGCTGGAGAAGGACTACTGGACGTCGTACGCGGCAGCCAGGGCCGCGATCGAGCCGGCGAGCCCCGAGCAGCAGGCGAAGTTCGTCGAGAGCCGCGTGAAGTTCTTCTACGACGAGATGCGCCACAACGACGTCTGGCAGCAGGCCCACGGCGGCGCGCCCGCGCAGGTGCAGGTCCCGCGCGACGCGCGCGACTGGGGGCCCCTGCGGCCGGACCAGACGGAGGAGTTCTTCTACCACCAGATGATGCTGCAGTTCTTCGACAGCGAGCCGGACAAGCAGCAGAAGCTCCTGCAGAAGTTCGGCTACCGCGACATGGCGCACCGTCGCGTGGTGGAGCAGACGTTCAACGAGCACATGTCGGAGCAGGCCGGGTCGAACGAGATGATGGCCGCGCAGCAGCGCGCCATGCAGCGCGCGATGGGCGATCGCAACGCCTTCGCCATCGAGACGGCGGGCGACGTGCTCTCCCCCATCGAGGGCGTGACGATGGAGGTCTACGCGGGCCTCCAGGCCAAGATCGGCGGCACGCCGCCCGAGCAGTTCAACCAGATCCTCGCGCAGCAGGGCATGGACCGCGAGAAGTGGGACCGCGTCGCCAAGCTGTGGCTGGAGCGCATGTCGACGGACACGACCGGCACGGTGGCGACGGCCTACAGCCAGGCCTTCCTCGCCGCGGGCTCGGGCAAGTTCGGCGCGGCGGGCCAGGCGGCGGCGCAGGGCATGGTGGGCGGGGCGATGGCCAGCGCGGAGCCGGTGAGCTTCGAGAAGTACGCCGAGATCTCCGGGGCGATGGCCGCGTGGAGCAAGCAGGGCAAGGACGTCAACGCCGGCCTCAACAAGCACTTCCAGATGAACGCCCAGGACTTCTCGCAGGTCGCCGGCTACTGGTCGCAGAAGATGATGCAGGACTTCTCCATGTTCGACCGCCTGAGTCAGCTCACGACGCAGTACGAGCAGAAGTACATGGCGATGCCGTGAGAGGGGCTCTTCGCAACCCCTGAGCGTCGATGCGCTTCGTCCACGCCGCCGACATCCACCTGGACAGCCCGATGCGCGGGCTGCAGCGCTACGAGGGGGCGCCCGAGGCCGCGCTGCGCGGCGCGACCCGCCGCGCGCTCGAGAACCTGGTGCAGCTCTGCGTCGACGAGGACGCAGAGCTGCTCCTCGTCGCCGGCGATCTCTACGACGGCTCCTGGCGTGACTACGCCACCGGCCTCTTCTTCGCGGAGCAGATGAGCAAGCTGCGCGAGGCGGGCGTGCGCGTGATGATCGTCCGCGGCAACCACGACGCGGCAAGCCAGATCACCCGCCACCTGCGCCTGCCGGAGAACGTGAAGGAGCTCTCGTCGAGGAAGCCGGAGACGGTGGTCTACGACGAGCTGGGCGTCGCGGTCCACGGCCAGAGCTTCCCAACCAAGGCGGTGACCGACGACCTGTCCCGCGCGTACCCCGCGCCGGTCGCGGGCGCGATCAACGTGGGGCTGCTCCACACCAGCGCCGACGGGCGGGAGGGCCACGCGCCGTACGCGCCGTGCTCCCCCGCCGCGCTCGCGGACAAGGGCTACGACTACTGGGCGCTCGGCCACGTCCACACGCGGGAGGTGCTCTCCGAGTCGCCGTGGGTGGTCTTCCCCGGCAACCTGCAGGGGCGGCACGCGCGGGAGACGGGCGCGAAGGGCGCGACGCTGGTGGTGGCGGAGGCGGGGCGCGTCGTGTCGGTGCAGCATCGTGTGCTCGACGTGGCGCGCTGGGCGCAATGTCGCGTCGCGGTGACCGACGCGATGCGCGAGGACGACTGGCTGGCGGCGGCGCGTGAGGCGCTGGAGGCGGAGGTGGAGGCCGCGGAGGGGAGGCCGGTCGCCGCGCGCGTCGTGCTGCGCGGTCGCGGTCACGCGCACCAGGCGGCCGCCGCCGATCCGGAGCGCGTGCGGGCGGAGCTGCAAGCCATGGCCACCGACGTGGGGGGCGTGTGGGTCGAGCGTCTGGTCCTGGAGCGGTCGCAGGAGCCGGCCGCGCCCATCCCGGAGGGCCTCGCCGCCGAGCTGCTCGGCGCCGTCCGCGGTCTGCGCGAGGCGTCCGACGCCGAGGTGCTCGCCCTGGGGGAGGAGGCCCTGGGCGAGCTGCGCGGCAAGCTCCCGCCGCACGTCGAGGGTGAGGACTCCCTGGACCTCTCCGACCCGGCCGAGATCCGCCGGCTGCTCGGCGAGGTGGAGGAGACCATCGCCCTGCGCCTCTTCGGCGCGGAAGGCGACGCGTGAGGGCTTCGACGACGCTCGCCGCGAGGGCCTCGCCGTGAGGATCGCCGAGCTGCGCCTGCTCGCCTACGGCCCCTTCGAGGGCAAGCTTCTGCGCTTCGGCCCGGCGGGCGGCCTGGACGTGGTCTTCGGTCACAACGAGGCGGGCAAGAGCACCGCGCTGCGGGCGGTGCTGGGCCTGCTGTTCGGCGTCGAGGAGCGCACCACCGACGCGCACACCATCACGCCCGAGCGCCTGCGCATCGGCGCGCTGCTCCAGGACGAGACGGGCGAGGCGCTGGAGGTGGTGCGGCGCAAGGGCCGCAAGAACACCCTGCTCACGCCCTCCGACCAGCCGCTGGACCCCGCGCCTCTCGAGCGCATGCTCGGCGGCGTGACTCGCGCGATGTACGAGACCACCTTCGGCCTGGACGACGAGCGGCTGCGCCGCGGCGCGGAGGCGCTCCTCGAGGGCAAGGGCGACCTGGGCGAGAGCCTCTACGCCGCGGCGACCGGCGCCACCGAGCTGCACGCCCTGCTGGTGGAGAAGCGGCGGGAGGCGGAGGAGCTCTTCTCGCCCCGCGCGCACACGCGCCCGCTCAACCAGGCGATCAAGGCGCTCGCCGAGGCGAAGAAGCGCGTGATCGCGCTGGGAACGGCGGTGGAGACGTACAACACGCAGGTGGAGGGCGTGCGACGAGCACGCGCCGAGCGGGAGGAGCTGACGCGCGAGCGGGCGGCGCTGGACAGGGAGCGCGATCGCCTCGCGCGGTGGCGGGCGGCGCGGGAACGCCTGGAGACCGTCGGCGAGCAGCGCGCCCGTCTGGATGCCCGGCGCGTGGCCCTGCGCGACGCGGTCGAAGCCATCGTGGTCTCGGAGGCGATGCTCGCGCACGAGCCGCAGCTCGCCGCGCTCGCCGAGCAGCTCGGCAGCCACCGCAAGGCGCAGGCGGACCTGCCCAAGCTGGAGGGGGAGATCGTCGGGCTGGAGGGGGAGGTGTCGGCGGCGCTGGTGCGGGTGCGAAAGGACATGACCCTCGAGGAGGCGGAGCGCCTCCGGATGGCGCGCGGCGCCGAGGTGCGGACGCGCAAGCTCGCGCAGCAGGGGGCGGTGCTGGAGGAGAAGCTCGCGGGCGCCCGGGAGGCGGAGCAGGCGGCGGAGCGGGAGCTCGGGTCGGCGGAGCGGGCCCTCGCGACGGCGCCGGACGCTCCCGCCGTCGGGCCGCTCTCGCGGTTGCTGCGCGCGCAGCGAGGCAGCGACGTGGCGGCGCGCGTCACCGGGGCGCGCGAGAAGACGGCCGGGCTGCGGGCGCGGGCGCGAGCGCTCGCGGAGTCGCTCGGCCTGGGCGCCGATCCGGTCGCCGCGGCGCGACGGCCCGTGCCGGCGGCGGAGGCGGTGCAAGAGGCGAACGCCCGCGACGAGGAGGCGCGCCGCGCGGACGGGGACGCGCGCAAGCGCGCGCAGGACCTGGAGATGGCCCTCGTCGAGGTCGACCGGGGGCTGGCGGAGCTGCGGGCGGAGGGGGACGTCCCGCGCCAGGAGGAGCTCACCGCAGCGCGCGACGCGCGCGACGCGATCCTCGGCCGCGTGCGGTCCGGAGCGAAGGACTTCGACGCGCTGGCGGACGCGATCGCGCGCGCCGACTCCGTCGCCGACCGCCTCCGGCACGACGCCGCGCGCGCGATGCGGCTGGTGCAGCTGGAGGAAGGGGGGAAGGAGGCACGCGCGAAGCTGGCCGTGCTGGGCGCTGGTCGCGAGGCGGCGGCGCGCGAGGCGGCGGAGCGCGCGGCGGCGTGGGCGGTGCTCTGGCGGCCGGCCGGCGTGGAGCCGGGCCCGCCGGAGGCCATGCGCGGCTGGCTACAGAAGCACGCGTCGCTGGTGATCGCCGTCGCGGAGCTGGAGGCGGCCGGGCGCGAGGAGACGGAGGCCGCCCGTGCCCGCGACGAGGCGCTCGAGCGCTTCGCCGCCGCCCTGAGTTCGTCGCCTGCGTCGCTCGAGGAGGCCTTCGTCGCCGCCGAGGACGCGATCGAGGCCGCGCGCGAGGCGCAGCAGGAGCGCCGGGCCGCGCAGAAGGAGCAAGACCGGGTGACGGCGGACCTCGCGACGAAGCGGCAGGCGCGCGAGGTGGCGGAGGCCGCCGTGCACACCTGGCGCGCGTCCTGGGCGGAGGCGACGGCGGGCCTCGGCCTCGGCCCGGACGCGCTGCCGGAGGAGGTCGCCGCCGTCGTCGACGAGCTCGGCCGCCTCTTCCAGGAGGTCGACGCGCTGGAGAAGCTCCGGCGGCGCGTGGAGTCCATCGGCCGCGACGCGGACCGCTTCGAGAAGGACGTGGCTCGCCTGGTTGGCGCCTGCGCGCCCGGGCTCGCCGGCAAGGCGGCGATCGTCGCCGCCGAGGAGCTCAACGCCCTGCACAAGAAGTGGGTCGCCGATCAGGCGGAGCGTCGCGCGAAGCAGGACGAGCTGAAGGAGCTGGAGTCGCAGCTCGCGGTGCAGCGCGAGGCGGAGGAGGCGGCGAGCCGCGAGCTCCGGTCGCTCGCCGGCGAGCTGGGGGACGGCGCCCCGGAGGACGCCGCGCACGCCGCGGCGCGGCTGGAGCGGATCGACGAGCGCCTCCGCGAGCTGGAGGATGAGCTGCAGCGCAAGAACCACGAGATCGGGGCGAACGAGCAGGGGCTGCCCCAGCTCGCCGGCGAGTCCCTCGCGCTGGGCGCGGCGATGCAGGCGCAGCAGGAGCTCGCGCGCATCCGCGACCTCGCCGAGCGCGCGGCGTGTGCGCGCCTCGCCGCCGCCGTCCTGGCGCGGGAGATCGAGGGCTACCGCAAGCGCAACCAGGGCCCGCTGCTGGAGAGGGCAGGGGAGCTCTTCGCCGCGGTGACGCTGGGCGGCTTCGGGTCGCTGGCGGTGGGCTTCGGCGAGGACGACGAGCCGGTGCTGCGCGCGGTCCGCGCCGACGGCCGCGAGCTGGGCGTCCCGGCGCTGAGCGACGGCACGCGCGACCAGCTCTACCTCGCGCTGCGCATCGCCAGCCTGGAGCGCCTGGCCGTCTCGCGCGCGCCGCTCCCGGTGGTGCTGGACGACGTGTTCATCCGCTTCGACGACCCGCGGACGCGCGCGGGGCTCCGGGCGCTGGCGACGCTGGCTTCGCGCACGCAGGTGCTGGTGTTCACCCACCAGGCGCGGGTGGTGGAGCTGGCGCGGGAGGCGGTGGATGGGGTGCACGTGACCGCGCTGGAGTGACGGCCGCGGCGCGTGGCACGTCCCGTCGCGCGTGACGAGTCGCGATGGGGGAGGTAGGGTGGCGCCGCGATGGTCAGCGACATGCAGAGCGTTCACCGTCACCGGGCGCCGGTGACGGGGCGATCACACGAGCCAGGCACCGCCCTCGTGTTCCCGCGCGACGAAGGGTGGCACTCGCTCCTGCCCGGCGGCTGGGCCAACCCGAGCCTGGGCACCATGGAGTGGATGTACACGAACATCCACCTCGTCGACGACGAAGGCAACCACGTGGTCGTCTTCGTCGCGTACTTCACCCAGGGCCTGAGGCTGGCGACGGTCCGGCGCTTCGATCCGCAGTGGCGTCTCATCGAAGAGCACACCGGGACCACCTTCGGCCTGCTGAGCGCGAGCGCGGAGCGCCACGATCTCTCGCTCCGCCACCCGCACGGGAGAGACCGCTGGACGAGCACCGGCGAGCCGCACTCCAGCCGGCTCGAGGCCGTCGGTCCGGGCTTCCGCCTCGACCTCGAGCTGCACCCGACGAAGGCGCCGTACCACGCGGGCAACCCGGGTTTCTTGCCGTTCTCCGACGACGGCTGGTTCTTCTATTACTCGCTGACGCGGATGACCGCGTCCGGCACCGTGACGCTCGGGGGGCGCCAGCCGCGAGCGCTCGCCGTCCAGGGCAGCGCCTGGCTGGATCACCAGTGGGGCCCGTTCTTCGTCACCCCCTTTCGCAACCCCCGGCTCTTCGAGCAGTACGAGTGGTTCTCCCTGCAGCTCTCGAACGGCAGCGACGTGATCCTGACGAGCGTGTGGACACCCGACGGGCAGCTCCCCGGGCGCGACGCCTACGGAGGCGCGGGTCTGCTGCGCGCCGACGGGACCACCGGCCGCCTCGTGGGTAGCCACCGGCTGCAGCGCACCGGCTTCCACCGCGACCCCACCACCGGCGCGGTGTACTCCGCCGGGTGGCGGCTGATCGCCCCGGAGTGGGACTGCGACCTCGTCATCCGCCCGCGTCATCCTGACCAGATGACACCCATCGGGTGGCTCCTCCCCGAGGACTCGCCGTGGGCGTTTCTCCGCCGCCTCGCGCCGCTCGCGGACCAGTGGGGCGCGTTCTGGGAGGGCACGTGCGAGGTGCGCGGGCGGATCGAGGGCGTCGCGGTCCAGGGCGACGGCTTCGCCGAGCTCTTGAAGCGCTACGCGCCCCCGCGCGTGTCGGTCGAGGAGCCCATCGTCCGTCACGAAGGCGGGCACACCGTGGTGGTGCTGCGCTGGAGGGTGCGCAACTGGGATCCTGCGGTGGAGCTGCGCTACCAGGTCCGCGTCGTCGGAGAGGACGGCCGGACGATCGCGGCCGCCGATGACCTGGGGATCTCGGTCTTCTGTTTCCCGCACGAGGGCGGCGCGAGCGAGCGGTGCGAGGTGCTGGTGCAGGCGCACTCCTCGGACCACGTGCTGCGCGGGGAGACGCGGCTCGCGGTGAAGCTCAACCCGAAGCGCGCGTGATGGCCCGGCGCAAGGTCCTCATCCTCGGGGGTGGGCTCTCCGCGTTGACGGCGGGCATCGAACTCCTGGAGGACGGCGGCGGGGAGCGCCACGAGGTGACGCTCGTCTGCATGGAGCACCACCTCGGCGGGAAGGCCGCCTCGTGGCGCCACGCCGACGGCCGGCTCATGGAGACCGGGTTCCACGCGATCTTCGGCTACTACACCGCGCTGCGGGCGCTGCTCGCGCGGGCGGGGCGACCCACCACCGACGCGCGCTACTTCACCTCGAACGGCGGCGAGCACCTGATGTACGAGCCGTCGGCGCGCGCGCTGAACCGCATACGCATCCCCAGGGGGCCCTTCGACGTCGGCGCGCTGCTGGCCAATCTCGCGTCGCCCTACCAGGGCATGACGGCGCGGGAGAAGATCGATCTGGCCCGCTTCGGCGCGCGCATGGGGGCGTACTTCGCGCGCCACGCCCCCGAGGACATCGACCCGGGGATCGACGAGTACTCCTTCACCGAGTTCTGTCTGGCGCACGGACTCTCGCTGGGCCTCACGCAGAAGGCGTGGTTCCGCTACGTGCTGGACCTCGCCTTCAACTACCCGCAGCAGGGCAGCGCGTACGTGGGTGCGTACGGCTTCCGCAAGCTCCTCGGCTACGACGCCTCCGAGGTGCTCTACCTCAACGGCGGCCTCTCGGAGGTCATCATCGACCCGCTCGAGCGCCGCTTCAGGGAGCTCGGCGGCCGGATCGAGCTCGGTCGCAAGGCGGTGGCGCTCGGCCTGGACGCGGCGGGGCGCCTGGTGACGTCGGTCGAGCTGGCCCCGATGGGGCGCGTCGAGCCGGCGCACCAGCACCTGCGTCTCGTCGACGGCGACCCCGACGAGGCTCCCCAGGACGGGGTGCCGTCCTCGGCCGCCGGCGAGCCGGTCTCGCAGCGATCGGACACGCAGGTGCGGCGGCGGGGCCAGGACTTCGACGTCGTGGTGTCCACGCTCCCGGTCGACTCCACCCGCGCACTCCTGCGCGCCACGCCGGACTTCGAGCGCGCGGTGTTCGAGCACGCCTTCTTCCGGAACATGTGGCAGCTCCGCACCGTGGCGTCGATCTCCATGCGCGTGTGGAGCCCCAGGAAGCTGCTCCCGCCCGACCTCACCACCGTGGTGATGGGCACGCCGCAGCCGGCGGCGACCGTCATCGACTACGCCAACCGGATCGACGAGCTGCGAGACGGTCCGTGGGCCAGCGTCGTCGAGTTCGAGGGACAGGAGGGGCTGCACGGCGCGATGTCGAACGCGGAGCTCAAGCGACTGATCCTCGAGCAGTTCGCCTCGCTCCCGTTCTCGCTGATGCGGACCGAGTGGATCGCCGACGCGCTGGGCAAGCGCAACGGATGGGCGTGCGAGCTGCGGCGGAACGCGCCGAACCACCTCCGCTACCTGCTGATGGAGCCCGGGCACTGGAAGTTCCGCCCGGACGCGCGCGAGTGCCCGTACGAGAACCTGGTGCTGGCGGGCGACTGGCTGAAGTCCACACAGCCGACCGCCAGCATGGAGTCGGCGGTCCGCACCGGGCAGCAGGCCGCGCTCCTGGTGGCGTCGCGATGACCGCGCCCGAGCACGTGGACGTCCTCATCGTGGGCGCGGGCCCCGCGGGGTCGTCCTCCGCGCTCAACCTCGCCCGGCGCGACCCGACCTGGGCGCGTCGCGTCGTGGTGATCGACGCGGCGGTACACCCCCGGGAGAAGCTGTGCGGCGGCGCGGTGACGCACCTCGGCGAGCGCGTCCTTTCGCGGATGGGCCTGTCCTTCGAGCCCGCGCACCTCGCCATCCGCGAGGTGCAGCTCCGCTTCGGCGGCCAGGTGGCCCGGTTCCGTGGCGACCCGGTGCTGCGCATCGCCCGCCGCGACGAGTTCGATCACTGGCTGCTGGGGCGCGCGAAGGCCGCCGGCGTGCGGGTGCGCGAGGGCGAGCGCGTGACGGCGATCACGCCGCACGACGACTGGGTCGAGGTCCGCACCGATCGCGCCGTCTTTCGTGCCCAGGTGGTGGTCGGGGCCGACGGCTCGAAGAGCATGGTGCGGCGATTGCTCCGGCTGCGCGACGCGGGTCACCTCGCGCGGCTGCTCGAGGTGATGACGCCGCCCGCGCAGGACGAGATGGCGCTCTTCGAGGACGGCGTCGCGGTCTTCGATCTCGACGCCCGCAGGGACGGCGTCCACGGCTACTCGTGGGTCTTCCCGACACGCGTCGCCGGGGAGCCGCTGGTGAGCCGCGGCGTCTACGACTGCAACCTCTCCGGCGGACCGCGCGCCTCGTTGCCGCGGGTGCTCGCGCGCGACGTGAAGGGGCGAGGCTACGAGCTCGACGCGCTCGAGCTGAAGGGGCACCCCATCCGCGTCTTCGACCCGGACGGTCCGCTCGGCGCACACCGCGTGCTCCTGGCCGGGGACGCGGCGGGCGTCGACGCGATGTTCGGGGAGGGCATCTCCTTCGCGCTCGCGTACGGCGAGGTGGTGGCCGACGCCGTCGCGGACGCGTTCGCGCGCCGGCGCTTCGGCTTCGAGGGGTACCGCCGGGCCGTCCTGCGACACCCGCTGCTCGGGCAGCTGCCCCGGCGCTCCGCCTTCGCGCGCCGGCCCCCCGGCACGTCGTCCCCGGCCGTCCTCTCCGGCGCGGTGGCGATGCTGCGCGCCGTGCTGCCGCTGACCCGCTGGGGCGACCCGCGGCACGTGCCGTCGGCCGAGCGGCACTGGCTGCTGCGCAGCTAGCAGTCCGGTGTGCCGGTCGACCGGCGCGCCTAGGAGTCCGCCGTCGCCTGCTGCTCCTTCCTCCTCTCGTGCTCCCGGAGCGCGCGCCGCCCCAGGTACAGCACGATCGCCACGTTCACCGCGAGGATCAGCAGCCGCCCGAGCCGCACGTGCCGGAAGAGCGCCACCAGCTCGAAGGGCAGCAAGGAGGAGGTGGCGATCACGACCAGCCACGGCGCCCACCACCACCCGCGGACGAGCGCGAAGCCCTCGAAGACGGACGCCACGGCGTCCAGCGCCAGGGCGACGACGATCACCACCAGGTGACGCGGGGTGGTCGCCGTCACCAGCAAGTCGGCGAGGCGTACGCTCCACTCGCCGGCGAAGTTGCGGCGCAGCAGCTCGGCGAAGTACAGCAGCCGGGTCGTGTGGCCGGTGCACACCACCACCAGCAGGCCGGCGGCGAGCAGCGCCTGGAGCACCGCCTTGATCACCTTGTAGGCGACCACGAGCTGCAGGCCGGTGGGCTTTTTGGGGCGCACGCGCGCAGGCTAGCGCGTTCCGGCTCGTGTATGCTCCCCGCCCGATGAACCTGGCCGACAAGAGCCCGCTGGACCTGTCCTCCCTGGATGCCATCGAGAGCACCCCGCTGGACGAGCTGCCCGCCCTGGTGAACAAGGCGCGGGAGGCGCAGACCGCCTGGGCCGCGAGGTCCCCGCACGAGCGGGTCAAGGCGATCGCCCCGGTGAAGGACCGGGTGCTGGACCGCGCAGAGGCCATCGGGCAACTCTTGCACCGCGAGATTGGCAAGCCGGAGACGGAGGCGGTGCTCGCCGAGGTGCTCCCGTCGGCGGACGTGGTGGACTACTGGAGCAAGTCGATCGAGGAGATGCTCGAGCCGCAGGTGGTGGACATCGACCCGCTCTCGTACCCGAGCAAGTCGGGCACCATCTACCGCGACGCGCGAGGCGTCGTCGTGGTGATCATGCCGTGGAACTTCCCGGTGGCGCTGCCGCTGCGCACCATCGTGCCGGCGCTGCTCGCGGGCAACGCGGTCCTCTTCAAGCCGAGCGAGGTGTCCCCGCGCGCGGGCGCCGCGATCGGCGCTCTCTTCGAGGGCCTCCTGCCCCCGGGCGTCTTCACGGTGGTGCAGGGCGGCGGGGACGCCGGCGCGGCGCTCTGCGCCTCGGACGTGGACCTGGTGGTCTTCACCGGGAGCGTGCGCTCCGGCAAGAAGGTCGCGGCGGCGTGCGCGGAGCGGCTCATCCCGTGCTCGCTGGAGCTGGGCGGCAAGGACGCCGCCATCGTGCTCGCCGACGCCGACCTGGACCGCGCCGCCAACGGCGTCGTGTGGGGCGGCCTCGCCAACTCCGGGCAGAACTGCGCGGCCATCGAGCGCGTCTACGTGGAGAAGGCCATCGCCGACGCCTTCGCGGCTAAGGTGACGGAGGTGGTGAAGGGGCTGCGCACCTTCGAGGACGTGGGGCCGCTCGCGACGGAGGCGCAGCGAGGGATCGTCGCCGATCACGTGGCGAGCGCGAAGGCGGCGGAGGGCACCAAGCTGCTCGCCGGTGGCGAGGCGCTGGAGGACGGCTACGGCTTCGCCCCGACGGTGCTGCGCGTGGAATCGGACGATCTCCCCCTGCTTCGCGAGGAGACCTTCGGGCCGGTGCTCCCGCTGCGCGTGGTGAAGGACGCCGACGAGGCGGTGCGCCTCGCCAACGACTCGAAGTACGGCCTGACCGCCAGCGTGTGGACCAAGAAGGTGCGGCGCGGGGAGGAGATCGCGCACAAGCTCCGCGCGGGCGTGGTGACGGTCAACAACCACGCCTTCACCGGTGCGCTGCCGCAGGCGCCCTGGAGCGGCTTCGGGGAGACGGGCTACGGGGTGACCAACTCGCCCTTCGCGCTGGAGGCGCTCACCCGCCCGCGCTTCGTGCTCGTCGACCGCAACCGCGGCAAGCGGGAGGTGTGGTGGTACCCCTACACGCCGACGCTGCGGACCATCGCCTTCGCCTTCGCGAAGCTGCGGAGCGGGTCGACCTCCATCTTCGGGAAGATCGGCGCCATCTTCACGCTCCTCGGGGCGCTGCCAAAGCGACTCTTCGGCAGCGGCTGAGCGCGCGGGCCGCTCACTTGTGCTTGCCGGGCGTGCAGCCGCGCGGCGAGAGCTCCAGCGTGGCCGCGCCGAGATCGCGCGAGTCGAGCGCGGTGGCGACGGACATGCTGACGACGCCGGCGTCGCAGCGCGCGGGCACGAGCGCCGCCAGCTTGAGCGAGAAGCCGTCGGGGTAGACCATCACGGTGCCGCCCAGGCTCGCCTCCTGCGCGCCGAGCGCGATGCGCCCGCTTTTGATCTCGAGGGAGCGCCCGCGCGGACCGCCGAAGCTGCCCTTCAAAACGAGCTGGCCGGGCGGGCCCTTCGGTGCGCGCATGCCGTCCACCGTGAGATTGGCGTTGCCCTGCACCGTGTCGGCCTTGAGCGTGACGTGCGCCGCGGCGTCCACCTTCACCTGATCGGTGGGATCGCCGCCAATCTCGACCGGCTTGAGGCCGAGGTCCTCCAGCGTGGCGCGCGCCGCGCGCAGGTCGATGTCGGTCTGGCCGTTGGCGGTGCGCACGTCGAGTCCGAAGGACTGCTGGTGCGCCTGGTTGAAGCTCACGCTGACGGTGGTGACCCCGGTCTCGTGCTTGCCGTCCATCAGCCACGGGCCGGCGGCGCCCGCCGGGGTGGTGAGGTCGAGGGAGGTGGGCTTGAGCGCCCAGTCCTCGCCGAGCGGCCTGCCGTCCGCGGCGATGGTGTCGAAGATGATGCCGGAGGCGAGGACCTTGGTGCCGGCGCCGGACGGCTGGTTCCACGTGAGCTTGCCGGTCTCCACGCGAAAGTGGCGCACGGAGGCGGGGAGGCCGAGAAAGCGGCCTTCGGAGTGCTTGTTGCTCCAGTCGCCGTAGGTGGAGAGGAGCGGCGCGTACCCGACCTCCACGGTGGCATCCACCTCGCGGGCGACGATGGAGGTGGGCTCGAGGCGGCGGTTGAGCTCGACGAGCACCTCGTTGGCGTGGACGCTGACACCGGGGACGCCGGGGGAGGTGAGGGTGACGCCCACGAGGCGCGCGGTGCCGAGCTGGGAGAAGAGGTCGACCTCGTCGATGGTGGACTCGATGCCGGCGGCCCGGAGCCGGTCCTGGTAGTCGTGCTTGATGAGCACGGGGCCGCCGACCACCGCGGCGATGACGCCGATCATCAGGAGCAAGAGGAGCACGGTGCCCAGGCGGCTGCGCCGGCCGATCTTCTGCACCGTGGTCTTGGCGGGCTTGGCGTGCTCGGTGGGGATGGGCGGGGGCTCGAGGGACACCGGTCCCTGCGGCATGGCGAGCGGGTTGCCCGGCGGGACGTAGTAGGGATCGCGCAGGCTGGGGGCCGGACCGGAGCCGTCGGGACGCGAGAGGCGTGGGGCGGGGTAGGGGCCGCTGCCGGTCTGGGGCCCGATGGCGCCGGCATGGGGCCCGCTGCCGCTCGGCGGTCCGAAGCGCGCATCGAAGCCGCCGCTCGGCGGACCCGCGCGGAAGCCGCCGCTGCCGTCGGGCGAGGAGAAGCGTGGTGCGTCCGGCTGGCTCGCGTGCGGCCCGATGCGGGTGGGCGGTGCGTCGGGTGGGGGGGGAGGCGGCGGGGCGACGGCGCGCTGCGATCCGGTGCGCGCGCTGTGCGGGGCGGGCGGCGGCGTCCTGCGCGCGGTGTTGGAGGAGACGATGTCGCGCGTGTAGATGCGGTCGGACGCGATGTCGGCGACCATCTCGCGGGTGCGGGCGGTGCTCTCCGCGCCCGCCGACTCGATCTCGTGGATGCGCGCCTGGCGGCTGGCGAGCGCCTTGGCCGCGACCTGCTCCACCCAGACGCCCACCTGTGCGGTCGTCGCCGGCGGGAGGGCCTCCTCCAGCGCCATGGCCATCTCCCGCGCGGTCGCCCAGCGGTCGTCCTGGTCGAGCGCGAGGCCCTTGAGCACGACGGCGTCGAGCGCCGGCGGCACCTCCGGCGAGAGCTCGCTCGGCGGCTCGATCTTCTGGTGCTTGGCGCGAGCGAGCAGGGGCGACTGCGACTCCGACTCGAAGAGTCGTTGACCCGTCAAGCACTCCCAGAGGACGACGGTGGCGGAGAAGATGTCGGTGCGGCGGGTGACGCGCTCGCCGAGGAGCTGCTCAGGCGCCATGTAGACGAGCTTGCCCTTGAGCTCGCCCTCGCGCGTGAGGTGGACCTGGTCGGCGGCCTTGGCGATGCCGAAGTCCAGCACGCGGGAGATGCCGTCGACCCCGACGATGATGTTCTGCGGGGAGATGTCGCGGTGGACGATGTCGAGCGGCTCGCCCTTCTCGCTCTTCGCCTCGTGCGCGGCGTGGAGGCCGTGGAGGGCGCCGCTCATGATGGCCGCCGCGATGCGGATGGGGATGCGCTCGTTCTTGGGGCGCAGCACGCGGTTGATGCGGGAGAGCGCCTCGCCGTGGATGTACTCCATGACGAGGAGCACCTCGCCGCCCTCGGCGACGATGTCGAGCGGCTGCACGACGTTGGGGTGGCGGATGCGCGTGACGAGGCGCGCCTCGTCGACGAACATCGCGAGGAAGTCCGGGTCCTTGGCGAACTGCGGGTGCATCCGCTTGATGGCCACCAGCTTGGAGAAGCCGGCGGTGCCGCCGAGGCGCCCGATGTGGACCGTCGCCATGCCGCCCGACGCGATCTCCCCATGGACCGTGTAGCGGCCGACGTTCCACGCGACGGCGTCTTCGAGCGGCATTTCTGCCTTGAGAGGTACCACGAAGCGCGGCAACGTGGGGGGCCCCGATGTCCCCCGCATGGCTCGCCGACCTCGCCCCCGCCTTCCCGGCGGGCTTCTTTTCGACCGATCCCGGCGACCTCGCCGAGTATGGCCACGACTGGACGAAGGTGTACGCGCCAGCCGCGGGGGCGCTGGCGCGGCCGCGCTCCACGGAGGAGGTGGCGCGGCTGCTGCGGCTGGCGGCGGAGCATCATGTGCATGTCGTCCCGTCGGGCGGACGCACCGGGCTTGCGGGCGGCGCCGTCGCGCGCGACGGGGAGCTCGTGCTCTCGCTGGAGCGCATGCGGCGGATGGACGCCGTGGATGTGCTGGGGGCCACGGTCCGGGTCCAGGCGGGCGCCGTGACGGAAGCCGTGCACCAGCACTGCGAGGCACAGGGTCTCACCTGGCCGGTGGACTTCGCGTCGAAGGGCTCGAGCACTGTGGGCGGCAACATCGCCACCAACGCGGGCGGGGTGAAGGTCATCCGTTACGGGCTGACGCGGCAGTGGGTGCTGGGCCTGCAGGTGGTGCTGGCGGGCGGGGCCGTGCTGGAGCTGGGCGGCGCGCTGGAGAAGAACAACACCGGCGTCGACCTGCGGCAGCTCTTCATCGGCAGTGAGGGCACACTCGGCGTCGTCACCGAGGCGACGCTGAAGCTCACCCGCGTGGCCGAGTCGCCTCACGTGCTGCTCTTCGCCGTGCCCGATCTGCCGGCGGTGCTCGCCCTCTTCCGCGAGGTGCGCACCTCGCCCTTCGAGGTGCGCGCCTACGAGTTCTTCACGCGGCGGTGCCTCGACAGGTTGCTGCGGCACCGGTCGCTTCGCGATCCCTTCGCCGGCGCGACGAGCCACTACGTGCTGGTGGAGCTGGAGCACGTGCACGACGCGGCCGCGCTGGAGGCGTGGCTCGGCGCGCTGATGGAGGGCGGCCTGGTCACCGACGGCACGATGGCGCAGCACGCCCGGGAGGCCGCCGACCTCTGGTCGCTGCGCGAGGGGATCAGCGAGAGCCTCACCGCGACGGGCACGCCGCACAAGAACGACATCTCGCTGCCCATCGCGCGCCTGGAGGCCTTCTGCGGCGAGCTGGAGGGGGTTTTCGCGGCGCGCTACCCCGGCTGGGAGATCTGCCTGTTCGGGCACATCGGGGACGGCAACCTGCACGTCAACGTGATGAAGCCGGACGGGATGGACAAGGACGAGTTCTTCGCCCGGACGCACGACGCCGACCGCACACTGTTCGAGCTGGTGCACAAGCATCACGGCTCCATCTCGGCCGAGCACGGCATCGGCTTGCTCAAGCGCGATTTTCTGTCCTTCTCGCGGTCGCCCGAGGAGATCGCGGTGATGCGTGCCATCAAGCGCGCGCTGGATCCGGACGGGATCCTCAACCCGGGCAAGGTGCTGCCGGTGTGACGGCGGGCGGGCGCCGGCCGCTGGCGTTTACGTGTACGCACCCGCGAGCGCGCGCTCCCGCCGTTCGGCGGCGCGTTGCCTGGCGCGGGCGCGGTACCCTTCGCGCTCGCGCCAGAATCCGCACCAGGTCGCGCGGTCCAGCGTCGCCCCGTCGCCGAAGGCGAGGCGGATGCGCATGCACAGCGCGGCGAGGCGGTCTCGGGCGCGGAGGCACGCGTCCTGCGCCGGCCAGTGCCGCGTGCTCGGCGTGAGGGCGCTGTCCAGCGCGAGCGCGACGTGGCCGGTCAGCACCAGCCCGAAGAAGGCGCGCCGCACCCGGCGACGCCCCTCCGGGGTGAGCGCGACGATGCACTCGCGGCCGACGCGACGGCGGGCCACCAGGCCCAGACGCTCGAGCGACATCATCATGCGACTGATGGTGGAGCGAGCGACGCCGAGGCCGATCCGCAGGTGGCTCTGGCAGATGACGGCGCTCGTGCCGAGCCGGTAGATGGCGTCGAGCAGATCGAAGCGCGCCGCCGTGAGCCCCGCCGCGGCGAGCATGCGCCGCGTGAGCCGCAGCGTCGCGTAGTAGCTCCGCTTG
The DNA here is from genome assembly GCA_963782055.1 of uncultured delta proteobacterium. Lineage (GTDB taxonomy): Bacteria > Myxococcota_A > Polyangia > Polyangiales > Polyangiaceae > DASXHD01. The sequence continues at coordinate 4,539,985 of CAWAIF010000003.1, read as the reverse complement.
AGCGTGAAGAAGATCGGGTCCATGCCCCCCCCAACAGCACGTCCCGTGCCGCCCCCACCCCCCACCCCCCCTCCGCAAATTCCCGGGGAAACGTCGCACTGCAAGCTCGCTGGCTATTGGACGCGGCTGTCCCGGGACAGGGAGGGGGGACAGGGGGGACAGGGGGCTGGCGGTCGGCGGCGGTGCTGGTCGCGGAGCGGGCCGCTGCGGAGCTATGGCCCGGCGGTCAGCCGACGCGGCTGGCGCCGAAGCTCTGGGCGAGGGCGAACCCCGGCAGCGTGAGGCGCATGCGGGTGGCGTCGACGTAGCCCTCGGCGTCCAGCGACGCGAGGAGGGAGCGCACGTCCTCGCGACGGGTGGTGCGGAGGCGGACGCCGTCGCGCGCGGGCGGGACGTCGGTCACGCCGAGCTCGAGGCAGACGAGGTCCAGCGTCATGAGACGTCGGGCCTTCTGCGCGTCGGCGAGGACGCAGAGGGCGTGGGCGACGAGTGCGCGCTGCCTGCGGCTCAGACCGTCCTGGAAAGTGGGAAGGGAAGCGGTGGAAGCGGTCATGGCGAGTTCTCCTGATGCGTGCGCGTTGCAATCGGCTTGCCAGCGTGCGGAGCGCGGGGCGGCGCGGTCGCGCCCCGATGGCGGGCGGCGCACGGCCCGTATTTTCACGAATAGTTGCTCCATACAAGCATTCTCACCTCACGCACTTCGATAAGTGCATGTGGAAGCGCCTCGACGGCGGTGGATCAAGTCTCCATCACCCCGGGCGTCGCCGCGGACGGTGGAGCAGGCTCGTGGGCGCCTCATCCGGCGCGGGGTCGTGGTGCAGAGGGTCCGCCCGTCCCATGGCGACGACAAGTTTGCGCTCGTGTGGAGACCTGCCACACCGTGCGTCCACGAGACCGCGCGGGGCTGGCATTGGTCCGATGCACGTGCCTCCTGCGCGGCGCCCCGCGACGCCCGGCCTTCTCATCGCGAGCATCGCAACGATCGCGCGCGATCGCGCGCCGGCCCGCTCACTCGGGCAGGGCGTGGCGCAGGGGGTCGGCGGTCGCCTGTGTGAAGCGGCCATCCAGCACGATGGCGCGCGGCGTGGCCGCGGCCCCGTAGTACGCCTGGTTGTACTTGGTGCGGACGCTGATCACCGCGCCGCTCAGGGAGGCGCCGGCGAACACGCCGGAGGCGTCGACGAACTGGACCACGTCCGCCGCCGGTGACGTCGCGGCGGTGGCCGACGACGCGCCTACCGTGCCCGCCGCGAGCGTCGCGTCGGCGCCCAGCGTCAGCCCGCCCTTGATGGCGTCGTCGAGCGCCGACTTCGTCATGATCGCGAGGATGACGGTCGACTCCTCGTAGCCGATCTGCAGGCCTGCGCTCCCCGCGGCGAGCCGGTAGAAGGCCGGCGCGCTCCACCCACCGTCGGTGCGGGCGAGCAGGACGCCGGTGCCGCCCTCGCCGCCCAGGATGAGGCCGGCCTTGCGCAGGTGGGGGAAGATCAGCACCCCTCGCGCACGGGCGAGGTAGTCGTCCACGCCCTTGAACGCGGCGTCGCCGCGCATGGCGCGGACGGCGTCGGCCGCGTCGTTGACGAGCTTCTGCTCGGGCGACGTGGCGCTCGCGGGCGTCATGGGCGGAGGGTTGCTCGACGCGCACGCCGAGGTGAGCGCCGGGACGGCGAGCGCGACGAGGACCGTCGCGAGCGAGGCGGAGCGTGTGATCGTCTTCATGCGAGATCCGTTGGTGTCGCTCACACGGCGAGTCAAGGACCCGCGCCGCCTATGCGCCAGACTGTCGCCTTGCGCGTCGCGCACGTGGTGCGCCACCGCGCGCTCCGGACTGGGCCACGCGCCCGCCACTGCGGTAGGCTCGCGCCCGTGCGCATCACCCCGCTCCTCTTGTGCGCGGCGCTCGCGTGGCCCGGCACGGCCAGGGCGGGCGGCCGCGCGCGCCGGCCAGCTCCCGACGACGTCGCCGAGGCCCCCTTCGCCTTCGCCGACTTCGGGTGGATGAACGGACAGAACGACCAGCCGGAGTCGCTGCTCAAGCTCGGGCCGGTGACGGGCTCGCTCTACGTCGACACGTACTTTCTCTGGGCCTTCGCGCAGCCCGTCGACCACACCGCGTTCCCCTCGTCGGTCGCGCCGCGCTTCAACGAGGCCGGGCTCAACCTGGCGAGCATCGGCGTGACCCTCCCGGCCAACGCGATCGACACGTCCAGCGGCGGGCCCATCGGTCAGCTCGCGCTCCAGTACGGCTCGAGCGCCGAGACCACCGCCGGGTCCGACTCCACCTTCGGCCGCGGCTACTTCCTCTCGCAGTCCGGCTTCCAGGCGATCCGCGCGGCCTCGGCGGGCTGGCATTTCCACTTCCTGCACGGCCTGGAGCTGGAGGCGGGCGTGCTCTCCTCGTACATCGGCGCGGAGAGCTACCTCACGCAGGAGAACTGGCACTACTTCCACTCCTTCCTCGCCGACGCGACGCCCTTCTACATGGCGGGCGCGGTGGCGCGCCTCTACCCGACGCCGCACGTGGACGTGGAGGCGTGGATGGTGGACGGCTGGCAGACCTTCGGGCAGTGGCACGAGGCGGGCGCGGGCGGCTACGCCGTGACGTGGCGTCCGACGGGGCGCCTCTCCCTCACCCACGACGCCTACCTCGGGCAGGACGTGCCCGACGACGATCAGTCGCTGCGCTGGTTCACCGACAACTCGGCGCAGGTGGAGTACTTCGCCGCCTCCCACGGCTTCGTGCGCAGCCTGGCGGTGTGCGCCATCGCCGACCTGGGCTACGAGCACCTGACGGTACGTCCCGGCGGCTGGCGCGGGGGCGTGGCGCTCTCGCACCGCATCGGCTTCGTCGGCAACGTCTTCCTCGCCGTGCGCGGCGACGCCTACCTGGACGAGGGACAGGTGCTCGTCCCCTCCCTGCCGAGCGGCTACGCCCGGCCAGACACGACGAGCACCTTCCGCGGCGGCGGCGTCACCGCCACGCTCGACTACCGCCCGAGCCCGTGGCTGCTGGTGCGCCTGGAGTACATGCACCGCGAGGCGAACGTGCCGCTCTTCTCCGGCCCGGGCGGCATCACCGGGCCCGGCGGCAAGCCCGTCTCCGCGGACAACCCCGGACCCTTCACCCCCGACCTGGCGAAGCACGACGACCGCGCCATCTTCGCGGTGACGCTCAGGCTCTGAAGACGTCAGTACAGGATGCGCGTGCGGATGTTCTGCGGGAGCGCGGCGATCGCCCTGGCGACGTCGTTGGACACGTCCTGCTCCAGGTCCATCACCAGGTAGCCGACGCTCGGGTCCGTCGCCAGGACCTGCGAGCGGATGTTGGCGCCCAGGTCGCTGACGATGCGGTTCACCGCGCCGAGGACACCCGGCACGTTCTTGTGCGTGTTCAGGATCCGGTGCGTCCCGCGCGCCGGCGGCACGTCCACCTGTGGGAAGTTGACCGCGCCGGCCGTCGCCCCGGAGTTGGTGAACTTGACGAGGGCGGTCGCCACCTCCTGGCCGATCGCCTCCTGCGCCTCCTCCGTGGACCCGCCGATGTGCGGAGTGAGGATGACGTTGGGGAGGCCCTGCAGCTCGGTCTCGAAGCCCTCGGAGTTGGTTCGCGGCTCCTTCGGGTAGACATCGACCGCCGCGCCGGCCAGGTGCCCGGCGCGCAGCGCCTCGGCCAGCGCGGGGATCTGCACGACGTTGCCGCGGCTGAGGTTGAGCAGGTAGCTGCCCTTCCGCATCCCGGCGAGCTCCACCGCGCCGATCATCCCCTGCGTCTCCTTGGTGGCGGGCACGTGGAGGGTGACGAAGTCGCTCTCCGCGAGCAGCTCGCCGAGCGAGGGCGTGGGGCGTGTGTTGCCCATCGCGAGCTTGGACACGATGTCGTAGAAGATGACGCGCATGCCCATCGCCTCGGCGAGCACGCCCACCTGCGAGCCGATGTGCCCGTAGCCGATGATGCCGAGCGTCTTGCCGCGCACCTCGTAGCAGCCCGTCGAGACCTTGTTCCACTTGCCCTCGTGCACCTCGCGCGAGCGGTCGCCGATCTGCCGCGCCAGGGCCACGACGTCGGAGATGATGAGCTCCGCCACGCTGCGGGTGTTGGAGAAGGGCGCGTTGAAGACGGGGACGCCCGCCGCGTTGGCGGCGGCGAGGTCCACCTGGTTGGTGCCGATGCAGAAGCACCCGATGGTGAGCAGGCGCTTCGCCGCGGCGAGCGCCTGCGCGTCGACGTGCGTCTTGCTGCGGATGCCGATCATGTGGACATCGGCGATGCGCTCGCGCAGCTCCTCCGGCGGGAGCGAGCCCTTGAGCAGCTCGACCTGGAAGGTCTCCTTCTCGAAGAGCGCCTTGGCGCCGGGGTGGATGCCCTCGAGCAGCAGGACCTTGATCTTTTCCTTGGGGAACGACGTCTGAGCCATGTTCTGGCCGTGCTTGTAACCGAAGCAGCGCTGCGCGCAAGGGCGGCGTCCCGCCGGGACCGCATACCGCGTTGACTTGCGGCCGCGGTGTGGTCCACTGCGGGAAGCGCGGTCCCCATGAGCGACGCCGACAAGCCCAACCCCAACGCGACGATCCAGCTCGATCAGATTGAGGGGCTGGAGGGCATCGATCTGGGAGAGGGCCCCGCCTCCTCCGGGCACGCGCGCAAGGTGCCGCCCCCGCTGCCCCCGGGCTTCGCCGCCCCCACCGCCACGGGGTCGCCCGCGGCGTCGGAGCCGGCCCCCGCGCCGGCCCCCGCGCCGACGCCCGCGCCCGCGTCGTCGCGCTCGGCGATCAAGGTGGTCGTCTTCCTTGTGCTGCTCGTCGTGGCGGTCGCCGGCGGGCTGAAGGTCGGCCTGCGCGCCCGCGGCTCCTCCGCCGCCGCGCCCCCCTCCGCGGCACCCTCGGCCAGCGCGCCCGTCGCAGCCGCGCCGCAGCCGACGGCTTCTGCCTCCGCGGCCTCCTCGTCGCAGACGATCACCCTCCCCACGATCGAGATGCGCTGACCTGTTTCAGCCGTCCGGCTCCCACTTCGCGTCCGGCAGCCCGAGAGGCGCCCGGCACGTCTTGGAGTACAGATCGCGAAAGAGGTTGTCGGGGTCGGTGACCTTCTTCACCGCGGCGTAGTTGGGGCGGTTGAAGATCGTCCAGAAGACGTCTTCGTCGTAGTGGTTGTACGAGATGAGTGTCTTCAGCCCGTTCACCCGGCGAAGCTCCTCCTCGATCTCGACGTACAGGTTGCGCCCCGGCGGCTGCTTCAGGCCGTAGATCGCCAGGTCCAGGAAGAGCTCGTCCCGTAGAGGGGCGAAGAAGGCGGGCGCGATCCACTCGTAGTCGCGCACGCGGCGGTAGGGCACGCACCAGAGCGGGAAGAAGCCGATCGTCTCCCGGTACCACTGCATGAAGTCGGGGACGCGCGAGACGGGGAGAAACAGGTCCACCGTGACCGCCGGCCGCTCGGCGGGCAGCAGGGCGTGCAGCTTCTCGGCGAGCCGCAAGATCTGTGCAGAGTGGAGCAACTTGCCGAAGAGCAGCCGCCCGACGGCCGACTTCGGGTTCACGTTGGTGACGCCGTTGTCGTAGCGGAAGAGGTAGTCCGGCGTGCGCAGGTAATCCTCGGTGCGGCGCGCGGTGCTCTGGTAGTAGACGCGCAGCCAGTCGTAGCGGTGCGTGTACGGCGCGTCGCCGACGAAGGTGCCCAGGCTGAGGACGTGCTCAGAGGGCGAGTGGATGATGCCATCCATGAAGTCCACGTCCGCCGCGCGGAAGTGCCGGTCAATGGCGGCGAGGTACCCGTCCAGCGTCGCGTGCTTCTCGTAGCGGACGTGGACGAAGGGCTTCGCAGCGACCAGCCGGAAGGTGAGCTTCGACAGCACGCCCAGCGTGCCGAAGGAGCCATGGATCATCTGGAAGACGAGCGCGTGCTCGTTGTCGGGCGTGCAGCGGAGCACGTCGCCCTTCGCGGTGACGACCTCGTACTCCAGGCAGGTGTCGTGGAAGCCCCCGTGGCGGAAGGACATGGACTCCAGCGAGCAGCCGGAGACGGCGCCGCCCACCGTGATGGTCTTGAGCTCGGGCACCACGATGGGGACGAGGCCGTGCCGCATCGTGGCGTCGACCAGCGCCTCGAAGGTGACGCCCGACTCGGCGGTGCAGGTCATCGCGACCGGATCGATCTCCAGGATCTCGTCCAGGTCGGAGACGTCGATCTTGTCGTCGGTGTAGCGCTTGTCGTGTGGCTTCGGGACCTGGTGGGCCACCGCCTTCTTGCGCAGCGAGACCGGCGTGGTGCCCTTGCGCTCGCGGAGCTGCCGCGTCACGCGCTCGACCTTGGTCACGTGCCGGCGCGCGGCGCGATCGGCCTCTTCCGACCCGGGCTCCGGCATGGCCCGCCCATTATCGCGGAGCACGCCCCGCCGGGCCAGCGCTACCATGGGGCCGTCATGGCGGAGAAGGAGAGAGAGGTCCTGGAGGTCGGAGGGCGCGAGGTGGTGGTCACCAACCCGCGCAAGATCTACTTCCCCGCCGCCGGTCACACCAAGCTGGATCTGGTGCGCTACTACCTCGCCGTCGCCGACGGCGCGCTGCGCGGCGTGCGCGCGCGGCCGATGGCGCTCAAGCGCTACGTCAACGGCGCGGCGCAGGCGCCCTTCTTCCAGAAGCGCGCGCCGCAGGGCCGGCCGGACTTCGTGCGCACGGCGACGCTCAGCTTTCCCTCCGGACGCACCGCCGACGAGGTGGTGCTGGACGACGCGGCAGGTCTGGTGTGGGTGGCCAACCTCGGATGTCTGGACCTCAACCCGCACCCGGTGCGCGCGAGCGATCTGGACCACCCCGACGAGCTGCGCGTGGACCTGGACCCGATGCCCGGCGTGGTGTGGCGGCAGATCGTGGAGGTCGCGCTGGTGGTGCGGGAGGTGCTCACCGATCTCGGGCTGGTGGGCTGGCCGAAGACCAGCGGCTCGCGCGGGATCCACGTCTACGTGCGCACGCATCCGCGCTGGGGCTTCAGCCAGGTGCGCGGCGCGGCGGTCGCGCTCGCGCGGGAGGTGGAGCGGCGCGCGCCCAAGATCGCCACCAGCAAGTGGTGGAAGGAGGAGCGGCACGGCGTCTTCATCGACTACAACCAGAACGCCAAGGACCGCACGGTCGCGAGCGCCTACTCGGTGCGGCCTACCCAGGACGCGCGCGTCTCCATGCCGGTCACCTGGGAGGTGCTGGAGACGTGCGATCCCGCGGAGTTCACGCTGGCGACGGTGCCCAAGCTCTTCGCCGCGAGCGGCGACGCGCACCGGGGCATCGACGAGGCGCCGGGCTCGCTGGAGGAGCTGCTGGAGCTCGCCGAGAAGCAGAAGCGGGAAGGGCAGGGGGACGCACCCTGGCCCCCGCACTACGCCAAGCAGGCGGGCGAGCCGCCACGCGTGGCGCCCTCACGCGCGAAGAAGGACGCGCCGACGAAGACCGCGGTGCGCCGGGCGAAGAACCCGCTGGTGGTGGTGTCGCAGTCGCCGGACAAGGAGCCGGCGCTGGCGGGCCTGGAGCAGTGGAAGGAGCGCCACCCGCGCGCCGCCGCGTGCCTCACGCCGGAGGACGTGATGGTCGACGCCATGCGCGGCCGCTTCAAGACCTGGACGCGGGTGCGCGTGAACCTGCGCCACGTCCCGGAGGAGGAGCGTCCGCCGCAGGAGCCGCCCGATCCGGACTACGATCCCGCGGTGGAGTGGGTGGCGGCAGGCGACGGGGGAAGGGAGAAGGACGGGTGAGGCACGCGCTGCGAACGCCCGCCGCCCACGAGCCCGGCGCCGGCGACGTCACTTGCCCAGTACACGTGGATGCCGTCCGTCGCGACGCCGGTCGGGCTCTGGCCACCGGCGATCCCCGAGCAGATGCCGTTGGGGGTGCGAGCACGCCCCGTAGGTCGATCCGGACTGGCTTTAGGTCGATCCGTCGGCTGCGTAGGCGAGGTGCGTGGGTCCGTCGTCGATGGTCCGATCCTGCCCGTCGTGCGTCGGCCCACCCCGCGGCCGCGCCGCTCACCACACGTGCGGGATCAACCGGTAGCGAGTCTTCTTGCGGTACGCCTCGTAGCCGGGGAGGTGCTCGGTGAGAAACCGCTCCTCGGCCAGCAGGCGCCACACGAGCACCGCGCCGAACGGCGGGAGCGTGACCAGCCCGACGAGCGAGCCCAGCGCGAGGGGGATGCCGGCGAGCAGGACCAGCGCGCCGGCGTACATCGGGTGGCGCACCACCGCGTAGGGGCCGGTGTCGACCACCCGCTGCGCGTCGGCCACCTCGATCACCGCGGAGGTGAAGGTGTTCTGCCGGAAGACGAGGAAGACGAGCACGAAGCCGACCGCGACGAGCGCGTCGCCGGCCACGACGGCGACGAGGGGGACGCGCGACCAGCCGAGGCGGTGATCGAGCGAGGGGACGACCACCGTGCCCATGAACGCCAGGCTCGCGAAGCCCTGGATGACCTTCTGGCCGCGCTCCTTCTCCGCCGCGGGGCCCGCCTGCGTGCGGCGCTCCAGCAGCGCCGGGTCCTTCCTCATCAGCCAGAGGGTGATGGCGAGGGAGGAGCCGGAGAAGACGCCCAGGAAGACCCAGCCCTCGACGTAATGCACCGAGCCCGCCGACATGAAGATGGCGACCGCGAGCACGACGACGAGCTCTACCAGCCCGACGAGGGCCTTGACGATCACGCGGGTGCCGCCGCTGCTCACGACGCGGCACTGTGTCCGCGCCCGACGCCGGACGCAACCCGGGCCGGGCCGTCAGAAGACGCCGGCCGGGTCCGGTCCGTGGCTCCGCAAGAAGCCCGACTCCGGCGTGCTCGCCCCCCCTCAGGGGACCAGCGGGCAGGTGCCGCCGTCCGTCGGCACGACGCAGTGGCCGGTGCCGGCGTCGGGCGTGACGGCGCCGCCGCCGCAGCACTTGAGCCCCGGGCCGCACTGATCGTTCTTGAGCTCGCACGTGTCCCCGGCGTCGAGCGTGCCGCCCGCGTCGGAGGGCGCGTCGGCCGTGGCGTCGCCGGAGGAGCCGCCGTCCGACGCCGCGTCGCCCGGCGTGGTGTCGGTGGCCGCGTCGATCGAGGCCTCGGGCGTGCCGCCGTCGTCGCCGGTGGAGGAGGAGTCGCCGCAGGCGACGGCGGCGAGGCCGACGAGCGCGGAGACGGCGAGCGAGAGGGACAGACCGCTGAAGCGAAGGGAGGAAGATGTCATGGGCTCATCCTACCGCGCCGCATGGCGAGTGCCACGGGGGAGGCCAGGTCAGGATCCAGCGCCGCCGGCGCCGAAGATCGCCGACACCTCGTACGCCGGCGTCTCCTCCAGCTGCGCGTAGTCGCAGTCACGCGGCGCCTTCTCCGGTCGCCACCGCTTGAAGTGCGTGGCGTGGCGGAAGCGCCGGCCCTGGAGGTGGTCGAAGCCCACCTCGCACACTCGCTCGATGCGCAGCGGCTCCCACGAGAGATCCTTGCCGTGGCTCCAGCGGCTCTGCATCCCCGGCCGCCGCTGGGGGGTATGCTCCTCCGACTGGCCTGCCCAGCTCGCCCAGGGGTGACCCTCCCGCGCGTTCTCCCGGAGCGGGGCGAGCTCCACCGCCAGCTTCTCGCGCATCTCCCGCTTGAAGGAGGCGCAGATGCCGACGTGCTGCAGCTTGCCCTCCGCGTCGTACAGGCCGAGCAGCAGCGAGCCGACCAGCTTGCCGCGCCCGCCCTTGAACCAGCGGAAGCCCGCCACCGCGCAGTCGGCGGTGCGCGCGTGCTTCACCTTCAGCATGGTGCGCTTGCCCGGCGAGTAGACCAGGTCGTCGGCCTTGGCGACGACGCCGTCCAGGCCCGCGCCCTCGAAGCGATGGAACCAGTCGTCGGCCACCGCGCGGTCGCGCGTGGCGGGCGTGAGGTACACCGGAGGCTTCGCGCCGGCCAGCGCGGCCTCCAGCATCGCGCGCCGCTCCTTCTGCGGGCGTGCGCGCACGTCCTGGTCGCCCAGCGCCAGCAGGTCGAACGCCACGAAGGCCGCGGGCGACTCCTTCGCCAGCATCGCCACGCGCGACTCGGCGGGGTGGATGCGCAGCAGCAGCGCGTCGAAGTCCAGCACGCCGCCGCGCGCGATGACGATCTCGCCGTCCAGCACGCACCGCTCGGGGAGCTGGGCCAGGAGCGGCGCCGTCAGCTCGGGGAAGTAGCGCTGCAGCGGCTTGAGATCGCGGCTCTGGATGTAGAGCTCGTCGTGATCGCGGAAGACGAGGGCGCGGAAGCCGTCCCACTTGGGCTCGAAGATCCACGCCTCGCCCTCCGGCAGCGCGCTGGAGAGCTTGGCGAGCATGGGCTCGACGGGCGGCGCGATGAGGTAGGCCACGGTCAGCTCGCGCGCGCCTCGCGCCAGTCCGCCAGCGCCTTCGCCGAGCGTGTCGTCAGCACGTGCTCCGGGCCCAGCCACGCACGCCGCGCGATGCCCAGCCCGTACTCGAGGAAGCCGAGCTCGCGGGTGCTGTGCGCGTCGGAGTCGAGGACCACCGGGATGCCCATCTCCCTCGCCATGTGCGCGGTGTTCTCCGAGATGTCCAGCCGCAGGGGCGACGCGTTCAGCTCCACGGCGACGCCGGTGCGCTGGAGCGCCCGCAGCACCGCGTCCATGTCGATCTGGCTGGGCTCGCGCTCGTTGAGCAGGCGGCCCGTCGGGTGTCCGAGGCAGTCGATGAGCCCCGACTCGATGGCGCGCACCACGCGCTTCGTCATCTCCTCGCGGGGCATCTTGAGCTGCGAGTGGACGCTGCCCACCACCCAGTCGAGGCCTCCGAGCTCGCCGGCCAGGTCGACGGTGCCATCGGCGAGGATGTCCGCCTCCACCCCCGCGAGGACCGTGAACGCGTCGCCCAGCTCCTCCTGCAGCGCGCGGATCACCTTCACCTGCGCCTTCAGTCGCTCCGGCGTCATGCCGCGCGCGACGCCCAGCGCCTGGGAGTGATCGGTGATGGCGACGTAGCGGCGGCCCGCCTTGCGCGCCGCCTCCACCATCTCGCGGAGCGAGGCGCGGCCGTCGGTCTCGGTGGTGTGCATGTGCAGATCGCCGGCGAGATCCGCCATCTCCACGAGCACCGGGAGCTTGCCGGTGCGCGCGGCCTCCACCTCACCCCGGTTCTCCCGCAGCTCGGGCGGCATCCACGCCAGGCCCACCGCGCGGTACACGTCCTCTTCCGTCTCGCCGGCGATGCGCCTGTCCTTCGCGTCGAAGACGCCGTACTCGCTCAGCTTCAGGTGCTGCTTCACCGCGAGGGTGCGCACCGCGACGTTGTGCTCCTTCGAGCCGGTGAAGTACTGGAGCGCTGCGCCGAAGCACTCGCGGGGCACCACGCGCAGGTCCGACTGGAGGCCGCCCTCCAGCACCACGCTGCTCTTCGTCTCGCCCTTGGCGAGCACCTCGGTCACCTCCGGGAGTGACACGAAGGCGTCCATGATGGCCAAGGCGTGCTCCGCCTCCGCCACGACGAGCACGTCCAGGTCGCCGACCGTCTCCCTGCGCCGCCGCAGGCTCCCGGCGAACTGGCACTCCTCGACGCCCTTCACCGCGGCGATCCGCTCGCACAGCGCCTCGGCCAGGCCCAGGGCCTCCGCCATCGGCCAGCGCCTGGGTGCGGCGGCGCGCTTGCGCCACGCCGCGATGGCGGCGATGAGCTTCTCCTCGCGCTTCTCGCCGAAGCGCTCCAGGTCCCTGAGCTTCCCCGCCTTCGCCGCGGCCTCCAGCTCGTCGACGGAGGTGATGGCGCGCTCCTTCCAGAGCTGCTGCGCGGTCTTCACGCCGATGCCCGGGATGTTCATCAGCGCGGTCAGCCCCGGCGGCAGGCGCGCGCGTGTCGCCTCCAGCTCGCCGAGCTTGCCGGTCTTCACCAGCTCCTCGAGGCGGCGGATCATCCCCTCGCCGATGCCGGGCACCTTGCCGAGCGTGCCCTTGTGGACCTTCTCGACGATGGGCTCGCCGAGGCCCTCGATCGCGCGCGCCGCGGCGCGAAAGGCGCGCACCTTGAAGGGCACCTCGCCGAGCAGCTCGTGGACATCGGCCAGCTCCAGGAAGGTGTGGGCGATCGTGTCGTTGGTCACCGTCGGCATCCTACCGCATCACGTCGCTGCGGTGCCGCCCGAGGCCGCCGTGGCTTGCGCCGCGAACGCAGGGGGTGCGCGGGGTCGGGGCACGCCGGAACGCTCGCCACCGGGCCCGCGCTCGGCACCGTTCGTGCAACGATCCTCGGGAGCGAGATTGCCCCACAAGGGTCCCCATGACGACGCACGAAAAGCCGCAAGACCTCGGGCCCGTGAAGCACCGCAGGCGCGCCCTCTATCTCCGCCACGCGGTGGCGCATCCGGCGCACGTGCTCGCCCTTGTCTGCCTCCCCTTCGCGCTCTTCTTCGCGTGGTCGATGCCCACCATCGTGACGTTCGCCGTGCTCGAGGCGATGCTCCTGGTCGCCGTCCCGCAGACGCCCGCGTTTCGCCGGTGGGTGGATCAGCGGGTGCGCGCCGCGGAGGCGCTGATGGCGGCGCGGGTGCGCGCGGGCCTGCTGCTGCGGATGACCGACGGCCACCGACAGGAGCTGCAGCACCTCGAGGTGCTGGCCGACGCCCTGCGCGAGCGCCTGTCCCTCGGCCCGAGCGAGGGGGGAGCGTCCGCGGTGGACGACTACCTGGGCATCGGGCAGCTCCTGGCGACGTACGTGGGCGGCGCCGTGGCGTACTGCTCCGGTCGCGCGTGCCTCGTCGGCACCGATCGCGAGGCGCTGGCGATCCAGATCCAGGGGCTGCAGAACGCGGTCGCCTCCGGGTCGTCGGAGCCCGCCCGCGGCCTCGCCGCGCAGCGCCTCCAGGTCGCGCGGCTGCGCGCCGCGCGCTGGGACCGATCCTACCAGGAGCTGGAGGTGATGCAGGAGCAGCTCGCGCTGGTCGGGGACGTCATCCGCCTGCTCTACGAGCACGCGGCCGCGCCGGTGTCGTCGCCGCTGCTCGACGAGGAGGTCCGCCACGCGCTGGACAGCGTCCGCGACGGCGAGCGGATGGTGCGCGAGCTCGCCGACCTGCTGGCGGTGAACGACACACCGGAGCCGAAGGTGCTCCAGCTCGGACGGCAGGCGCTCGCCGCGATGACGCAGCCTCGCCTCCCGCAGGCCGCATCGGCTCCGCCATCCAGCCGCGTGCGAGTGGTCCCCGCGGCGACGCAGGCGGTCGCCCCCGCCAACGACCTCGCCGACGACTGGGCGGAGGTCACGGGGGCGAGCGTCCTGCGCGCGCATTGAGCGGATGCGCCGTCGCCGCGGCCCGCGTCAGCCCACGGCGATCGGGGGAAGGACCAGCACCGCGCAGCCCATCCCGCGGATGACCTTCTCGGCCACCGAGCGAAAGAGGGTGGAGTGCTGGTGCTCAGTCACGATCATCAGCGTCGTATCCCACTCCGCCGCCTCCGCCCGGAGCAGCGTGGCTCTGTCGGATTCGCCCCCGACCCCCGCGTGCAGCTCCACGTGCGGCAGCGCGTTGGGCGCGACGTTCTCGACGTACCTGCGCAACCTTCCCCGTGCCTCGTCCACCCAGTCGCCGTAGCCAGCGAGGCTGCCGAGGCCGCCGAGGAAGTCATCCATGCCGTCCCCGTGCTGGATGTGGAACAGCCGGATCGCCGACCCGTAGAGGCGCTGGAGCTCGAGCGCCGCGCCGAGCGCGCGCTGTGAGTCCGGCGTGTAGTCGATCGGGACGAATATCCTGCGGAAGATGGAGCGCCCCTCGGCGAGGAGGGGCTCGGTGATTTCAGCGACTTGGGCCGTCATGGCAGACCTCCGCCGAGAAACGTTGCATACGCCGTTCCTCACCCGGGTCAGCGGTGGGGTCCACGTCGCGCCGTGCTCGACCTACGGGTGGTTCACCACCGCCGAGGCATGCGGAAGGCACGCGCCTCCTCGCCCGGCGTCGAAGGCACGGTGGAAGGTCTGGTGGAACATGGCCTGCGCGTGCCGTGGCAGATGCGTGCGCACCAAGGACCGGAGCTCGTCACCCCACCGCCTTTCCTCGGGGCGCGCACCACCTTACGTTGGTGACAGTGTCCATTCCGGAGAACGAGCAGCGCGTGAGCCAGCCCGGCGAGCAGATCGTCCGACTCCTCCTGCCCATCACGCGCGTGCGCCGCTCCGAGCTGTTCACCGCGCTGCTCCTGACGCTCGACGTGTTCGTCGTGCTCATGGCCTACGCGTGCATCAAGCCTGTGCGCGAGGCCTTCATCCTGGTGCTCTCGCACGGCCCGCAGGACAAGATCTACCTCGGCGCGGTCGTCGGGCTCACCACGGCGGTGGCCGTGCCGCTCTACGCGCGCGTCGCCACGCGCCCGCCGCGCAACCGGCTGATCATCGGCGTCACCCTCTTCTTCGCCTCCCACCTGCTGCTCTTCTGGCTCTGGGCGCGCTCCTTCGGCCCCAGCCCGGCGCTCGCCGTCGCGTTCTACGTCTGGATCAGCGTGTTCAACATGATGATCGTGGCGCAGTTCTGGGCGTTCGCGAACGACGTCTACTCCGAGGAGGCCGGCAAGCGCCTCTTCCCGCTCCTGGGCGTGGGCGCCTCCCTCGGCGCGGTCTGCGGCTCGTGGCTCGCGCGCGGGCTGCTCGATCACATCGGCACGACGGGCATGCTCCTCCTGGCCGCCGCGGTCCTGGCGGCGTCCACGCCCATCGTGCAGATCGTCCATCTGCGCGAGACGCGCGTCGCGACGGATGGGGGAGTGCGGCGGTCGCTGGCCCCGGTGGCCAAGCGCGGGGAGGCGTTCCGGATGGTGATCCGCGACCGCTACCTGACGCTCATCGCCGTCTTCGCGGTGCTCTTCACCGTCATCAAGACCGACGGCGAGTTCGTGCTCGCCAAGCTGGTGAAGCAGGCAGCGGAGCACACGGTGGGTCACGCGGCCCTCGCCGGCTACATCGGCAGCGTCTACGCCCGCTACAACCTGTACGTCGACGTGGGCAGCCTGGTGCTCGAGCTCTTCGTCGTCTCGCGGGTGGTACGGCGGCTCGGCGTGGGCGTCGCCTTCCTGATGCTCCCCTTCGTCGCGCTGGCCGGGAACATGACGCTCGCCGTGTTCCCGCTGCTGCTCGTCGCCCTCCCGTGCCGCGTCGCGGAGAACGCCACCGACTACTCCATGAACAACACCGCGCTGAACATGCTGTGGCTGCCCACCAGCCGGCGCGCCAAGTACATCGCCAAGGAGGCGGTCGACACCTTCTTCGTCCGGATGGGCGACGTCACCAGCGCGGCGCTGGTCTTCGTCGCCGCCAGCATCTTTGCCGTCCCCGTCCGCGGCTTCGTCCTGGCCAACCTGGTGTTCGTCGTCCTGAGCATCGTGGTCGCCCGCAAGATCTTGACGCGCCGCAACGCCCTGCTCGCGAAGCACGCGGCGGAGGCGGGCGCCGAGGCCTCCGACCCCGAGGAGGAGCAGGCCAGGCCGCACCCTCACCCGCACGTTCGCCACCACTGATCCCGGGCGCCTTCGCACTTCTTCACGCCGGGCGCGGGCATCGGCCTTACTGTGGAAGGTCAGACATGGCGCGCTTCGACAACCCGCTGCCGCCCGACGGGCCCCGCGTCCCGCCGGCGCGCGCGCGCCAGCTCCTCAAACGGATGATGGGCCTGGCCAGGCCGGAGTGGCGCACCCTCGCGGTGGGCCTGGCGTGCCTCGTCGTCGCGAGCAGCGCCAACCTCGTCTTCCCGCAGGCGATCCGCCTCCTGGTCGACGGCGCCCTGACCGGCGGTGGCGCCCACGCCGTCGACGAGGCCGCCCTCTTCATGCTGATCGTGGGCGTCGTCTCCGGCGCCGCGGGCGCCACCCGCTACGTCCTGTTCACCGTGACCGGCGAGCGCGTCGTCACCCGCCTGCGGCGCGAGGCCTACGCCCGGCTGCTCGAGCAGGAGGTGGCCTTCTTCGACGAGCACCGCACCGGAGATCTCGCCAACCGCCTCGCGTCGGACACGACGGTCCTGCAGAACGCGGTGAGCGTCAACGTGTCGATGATGCTGCGCAACGCCGCCGCGGTCACCGGCGGGCTGGCCATGCTCTTCTTCACCTCCTGGCGCCTCACCCTGCTGATGCTCGCCGTCGTACCGGCCATCGCCATCGGCGCGGTGGTCTACGGCCGCCGCCTGCGCCGCCTCTCCCGCGAGGTGCAGGACGCCCTGGGCAAGGCGGCGTCGGTGGGGGAGGAGAGCCTCGCCGGCATCCGCACGGTGCGCGCCTTCGCCGCGGAGGCGATCGAGTCGGCGCGCTACGGCGAGGCGGTGGAGCGCTCCTTCCAGCTCGCGCGCGAGCGCATCGTCACGAGCGGAGTCTTCATGGGCACCGCGATGATGGCGGCGCTCGGCGCCATCGCGCTGGTGATGTGGTACGGCGGCCGGCTGGTGCTCGGCGCGCACATGACCGCGGGGCAGCTCACCTCCTTCCTCGTCTACACACTCGTCGTCGCGGTGTCCCTCGGCGCGCTGGGCGATCTCTGGGCCGACTTCATGCGCGCCGCCGGCGCCGCAGAGCGGGTCTTCGAGCTGATCGATCGCGAGCCCGCCATCCCGAGCGAGGGCGGGTTGCAGCCGGGGCGCGTGGACGGCCGCCTCGAGCTGGCGCGGGTGGAGTTCGCCTACCCCGCGCGCCCCGACATGCCAGTCCTCTCCGGGCTGGACCTGGTGCTGGAGCCGGGCAAGGTGGTGGCGGTCGTCGGCCCGTCGGGCGCAGGCAAGAGCACCATCGCCGCGCTGCTCTCCCGCCTCTACGACCCGATCGCCGGCGCGGTGAGCCTGGACGGCCGCGATCTGCGCGAGCTGGACGCCAAGTGGCTGCGCCGGCAGATCGGCGTGGTGGCGCAGGAGCCGATGCTCTTCTCCAGCGGCATCGCCGACAACATCCGCTACGGGCGCGCCCACGCGACCGACGAGGAGGTGGAGCGTGCGGCGCGCGCCGCCAACGCGCACGACTTCGTCTCGCGCTTCCCGGAGGGCTACGCGACGCGGGTCGGCGAGCGCGGCGTGCAGCTCTCCGGCGGGCAGAAGCAGCGCATCGCCATCGCGCGGGCGGTGCTGAAGGACCCGCGCATCCTCATCCTGGACGAGGCGACGAGCGCGCTCGACGCGGAGAGCGAGCACCTGGTGCAGGAGGCGCTGGACCGGCTGCTGGAGGGGCGGACGACGCTGGTGATCGCGCACCGGCTGTCGACGGTGAAGAACGCGCATCAGGTGGTGGTGCTGGACGGCGGGAAGGTGGTCCAGCAGGGGACGCACGCGGAGCTCGTCGGCGAGGCCGGGTTGTACCGCAAGCTGGTGGAGCGGCAGTTCGTGGCGGCTTGAGGGAGGAGAGGAGCACGGCCGCCTTGATCTGTGTGCGCTCGGCCTGTAAGCCCCGCGCATGCCTTACACGCACGAGAACATCCGCGACTTCATCAAGCACAACTACCGGCACTTCAACGCCGCGGTCGTCGTCGATGCGGCTGAAGCGTGGGTGGAGCTGCTCAAACGTGGGGGCAAGATGTTCTTCACCATGGCCGGCGCCATGAGCACGGCCGAGCTCGGCGTCTCGCTCGCCGAGATGATCCGCAGGGACAAGGTCTCCGCCATCTGCTGCACCGGCGCCAACCTCGAGGAAGACGTCTACAACCTCGTCGCTCACGACGCCTACAAGCGCGTCCCCGGCTACCGCTCGCTCACCGCGGAGCAGGAGCTCGCGCTGCTGGAGCAGGGCCTCAACCGCGTCACCGACACCTGCATCCCCGAGGAAGAGGCGATGCGGAAGATCGAGGGCCAGATGATCGAGCTGTGGCAGGCGGCGGAGAAGGAGGGGAGGCGCTACTTCCCGCACGAGTACTTCTACCAGCTCCTGCGCACCAAGAAGCTCGACTTCCAGGTCGACCCGAAGCACTCCTGGCTACTCGCGGCCGCCGAGAAGAACCTCCCGATCATCGTGCCGGGGTGGGAGGACAGCACCAACGGCAACATGTTCGTGGCCGCGCGGATGCAGGGGGTGCTCGAGAGCTACTCCCCGATGAAGTCGGGCCTGGAGTACCTGCAGTACCTCGCCGGCTGGTACGTCGAGGAGCAGAAGCGGTGCGACATCGGCTTCTTCCAGATCGGCGGCGGCATCGCGGGAGACTTCCCCATCTGCGTGGTGCCCATGCTCAGCCAGGACCTCAAGAAGGAGGTCAAGAAGTGGGCCTACTTCTGCCAGGTCTCCGACAGCACCACGTCGTACGGCAGCTACTCCGGCGCGGTGCCCAACGAGAAGATCACCTGGGGCAAGCTCGACGCCAGCGGGCCGAGGTTCATCATCGAGTCCGATGCCACGATTGTCGCGCCGTTGATCTTCTCGTACGTCCTCGCGAGCTGAGGGCGCGCGGTGCAGGCGCCGGACAAAGGAAGCGCTCGCTCACGACGGACTTCGTCGTGATCTCCGCATGCCCGCGACGGCACGCCTCGCCACGGCTTCGGCACGACGAACCGGAAGCCGCCGGTCACCGACGAGGCGCGGGGGCGTCAGCGCTGCTTCTTGCTCGCTGGAGCGCGTTCTCCTCGCCGCGCGTCGTGACGAGGTCGCCCCAGGACTCCAGCGCGTGACCGCGGACCGCGCGGGCGAGGGCGCCGGGAGACGGCAGGCCGGCCTTGTCGAAGGCGTGGCAAAGCGCGGGCGGCGCCCGGAAGCCCGTCAGCCGGGCGACCTTCTCCGTCGTCGCCCCGGGCGCGGCGAGCAGCCGGATTGCGGAGAGCATCCGCACGTGGTGGAGCGCCGCGCGCCAGTGGGCCCACGGGAGCTGGTAGCGCCGGGCCATCGCGGTGATGCGCCGGTGCAGTCGCCGCTCGTTGGTCCCCAGCGTGGCGGTGAGGTCCGAGATGGCGGGGAAGGTCTCGAGCATGCCGAGCTGCGCGGAGACCGCCGCGTGGACGTCTGCGTCCTCCGCGCCGCCGGCCTCGCCTTCCAGGTCCCGCGCCGTGGCAGGGGCGAGGGCGAGCCCCCAGGCGCGCAGGATCTCCATGATGCTGACGATTGCCGCCGCCGGCAGCGGTCCGGCCAGGCGGTGTGCCGCGGCGTCGATTTGCGCGAGGAGGCGCCGGTCGACGGGAGCGACGCGGGCCTGCGCCGTGAAGGGGGCGCCCCACACCGTGGGGTCCCAGTGGAGGACGAGCCAGCGGCAGCGGCCACCGCCGAACGCGTCGGTGCCGCCGCGGGACATGTCGCTGAGCATCGCCGTCCCCGCCTCGAACCACACGCGCTTGCCGCCCTCGTCGAACCGCGCGTGCCCCTCGAGCAGGATGACGAGCTGGGGCCGACGGAGGTGGTGCACGAAGGGCGCCGCCCGCTGCACGAGCGCGTAGTCGGAGGCGACGTTGCGGCCGCGCTGCGTGCTCACGCGCAGGCTGGGCATCCGCACCTCCACCTTCTCGTGAAAGGCGCCGAGCTCGGGGACCCTCAGGCGCCTGACGTCGCGCAGCACCCCCGCAGTCTATCCGACGTCACGGCGCGACGACACTCACGCCGTCGCTGCGAGCCGCTGCTGCATGGCGAGCGCCACGTCTCGCAGCTCGCCGGCGAGCGGCTCCGACAGCTCCCCCGGCCAGCGCACGAGCAGCCCGAAGCGGGTCGTCTCGATGCTCGCGTGGCCGTGCCGCGGAAGGCGAGCGCCGAGGTCGAGCAGGTGACGGCGCGT
The DNA here is from genome assembly GCA_963782055.1 of uncultured delta proteobacterium. Lineage (GTDB taxonomy): Bacteria > Myxococcota_A > Polyangia > Polyangiales > Polyangiaceae > DASXHD01. Next base: position 4,520,308 of record CAWAIF010000003.1, on the reverse strand, counting down.
GTCGGTGTCGAGCAGTGAGCGCGCGACGGACTCGTCGGCGTCCACCGCCCACTTCGCGTCGAACGCCGCGTCGCCGGTGGCGACCTGGTGCCCGGGCGCGCCCGTGCGCCCGAAGGCGCCCGGGGCCCCCGCCGTGGTGACGCGCAGCGCGGTGCTCGCCGGCAGGCCTGGCAGTCGCACGTAGGACATCGTGATGTCGAGGTCGCGCGCGGCCATGATCGCCGTACCGATCTCCATGTCGTGCCCTCCCGCCTTGCCCTGGACTCCCAGGGCGGAGGTGCGCCCTGCCATCACGCTCCCGAGCAGCGGGCTGGCGGCGAGCTCGCGGACGAACGGATCTCCGCTGCGGTCGAGGATGGGACCCGGCGACTCGAGCACGCGACTCGCGATCTGGCGGAGCGTGGCGCCCACGCGTGCGACGCGGCGGCGGTGGCCTGCGAAGCGCAGCTCGAACGCCACGAGCCCGACGCCGGCCATGCACCATACGACGATGCTGGGGCCCAGCCGATGCGCGGGCGAGGCGACGAGGAAGGCGACTCCTGCGAGGACGAGCAGGCCGACGACGGCGATCTCGAGGACACGGGCGAGGCGGTGGACGGGGGTCATGGACGGCAACGTAGCCATGCGCCGCGTCCGCGCGATTGCTCTCTCCGGACACCCTCGCCCTCGCGCGACCGGAGCGTGGTCACGCGCGGCTGCGCCCAGCGTGGCGATGCGCAGGTCGCACCCGTGTTTCGACCAACGCGCCGCCGGCGGTCCGGCGCGCGTCGTTCACGGCTCCTCCTCCGCGCCGGCGACTCTCGTGCCTCGCCCCCACCCAAGTGCCCAGTGAACGACAGAGCAGGCTGGCCGATCCGGGCATCGACGAGCCGCTACCCACTGACGAGATAGCCAACAGCAGACACGCAAACAAGACGAGTCGGTAGTTGAACGTGCATCTCAAGACCTGGGCCGGCATCGATACGACCGCGGAGTCGACCACCTCGCGCCTCCTCGTCGTCTGTCCCCGTGGCGCAGGATTCGCAGCCGCACGAAGTCCGTGCACGCGGCACCCGGCGAGGATGCCCGCAGAACGGGGCTTCGGCGCTGGCACGCACGTTGGATGCTGCGCCGCCCATGCCCACCGCCATCGCCGAATTGGTCCCTGCCCCTCGCCTTCGGGAGGTCGACCGCATCGCGGTCGCCGCCGATCCGACCGAAGCCTGGAAGGTCGTGCGCGCCACCGATCTCTACCAGCTCGGCTTCGTGCGCCTGCTCTTCACGCTGCGCACCCTGCCGGAGCGCGTCGGCGCGCGACTGCGCGGCAAGCCCGTGCAGCCCGCGCCGCGCTCCGCGCGTCTGGACGAGATTGTCGGCCCCGGCTCGGCGTTCCGCCGTCTCGCCGAGGTGCCGGGCGAGGAGTTCGTCGCCGGCGCCATCGGCAAGTTCTGGAAGCCGGCGATTCCCTTCGTCGACACCTCGGCGGAGACATTCGCCGCGTTCGACGAGCCGGGCTACGGCAAGGTCGCGTGGAGCCTGCAGGTCAAGCCGCGCACCGGCGGCGGCGCGTGGGTGGAGGTGGACCTGCGCGTCGACGCCACCGACGACGACGCGTGGCGCGCCTTCACTCCCTACTGGAGGCTCATCGGGCGCTTCTCGCGCACCATCCGCCGCCGGCTCCTCCACGAGATCGCCGGCGAGCTCGGCCACGTGACGGCCGACGCGGAGCGCACCCTGCCCGGCGACGACATCCTCCCTCGCGCGCAGGCTTCACGCACGCATGCCGTGACGATCGAGGCGCGCCCGGATTGCGTGTGGCCGTGGCTCGCCCAGATGGGCTGCCGTCGCGCTGGCTGGTACAGCATCGACCGGCTGGACAACGGCGGTGTGCCCAGCGCCGACCACATCGTGCCGGAGCTGCAGCAGCTCGAGGTGGGCGACGTGCTTCCGGCGACGCCGGAGAGTGACGAAGGCTTCGCCGTGCTGCGCGTGGAGCCGGAGCGATTGCTCGTGCTCGGCTCGCCCAGCCTCGCGTCCGCCGGCCCCCAGACGCCGCCATCGTGGGGCATGTTCGGCGCGCGGTACGCCATGACGTGGGCCTTCGTGCTGGAGCCCATCGGCGACGAGGCGACCCGCTTGATCGTCCGCGTGCGCGGCGCATACGAGCCGGTGGCACGCAACCGGATCGCCACGCCGGCGCTCCTTCTGGCGCACGAGGTCATGGAGAGCGCGCAACTCCGCAACCTCAAGCGCCGCGCGGAGGGGAAGAGAGCGGGCGCAGACGACGGTTGAGGACGCGCCCGAAGGGATGCTCGGCCCACAACCCTGGCGCTGGCGAGACCATTCCCTCCACGATCACGTCGTATGCCGCATTCTGGTTACGCCTGCAGGACGCGATGCACGACATCGACGAGCTCGCTCGAGCCGACCCGGATCCGATGATCGCGTCGATCCAGCGTCAACTGCGCTTCGTCGCCGAGTGGACGACCGGCGGCCGTCGACCGGCTGAGCACGACCATCACGTGCCTCGAGGTTGCAAGCGCGGGTCGTCGTGCCGGTCCACGTATTCGAGACCGAGCGGGCCGATCGCCGTCACCTGCGTCACGTACTCGCCCGACTTCGCCCAATGAAAATGGGACGTGCCGCCTGGGAGCACGACAACACTGCCGGGCGGAAAGGCCTGCACCTTGTCGCCGTCGAAGGTGTCGCCCAGCCCGATGTAGAAGACGCCAGTCATGACAGTATAGACTCGGTCCTCCGGGTGCTTGTGGGGCATCAGCTTGACCCCGCCAGGCACTTTGACTCTGATCACGTAAGGGCCGTCCTGGGCAGGGTTCCCGACCACCACCGCAAGGCGGACGGAAGGAGGAAAAGCCGAGAAGGGCCTCCAATCAACGTATTCGGGCAGAGTCCACCTGAATTCAGCTTCACCGGGCTGATGGCTCTCCGTCTGGTGCATCCCTTCGCTCCATTCTTGCCGTGTCGCGTCCATCGGTCCGCCACGCGGAGTCGCCCGCCTCTCCGGCGAGCACCGCGAGAACCGCCCGCCGGCTTCCGGCTCGCAACGCATGCAAGCACGGGAGCCGGCGCTCGGGCCTTCATCAGTGCTGCGCGTGAACCTCGCTGCGCGCGGTCGGACGACGCGGGGTTCGCCCTTCCAGGACCTCCAGCAGCCGCTTCGCCAGAACCGCGGCCGATTGGGGGTTCTGCCCGGTGACCAGGTTCCGGTCCTCGACCATGTACGGTTTCCAGATCTCCCCGGAGCTGAAGTTGACGCCGACCTTCTCCTTGATGTCGGTCTCCAGCAACCACGTCGCCCTGGACGCCAGTCCGACGGCCTCCTCCTCCTTGTTGGTGAAGCACGTGACCCGGTAGCCCTTGAAGGGCGACACGCCGTGGATCCTGGTGGACAGCATCGAGGCGGGACCGTGGCACACGATGAACAGGGGGTTGCCCGAGGCGAGCTGCGCGGTCAGGAGCCGTCCCACGTCGGCGTCGAACGCGAGGTCAGCCATCGGGCCGTGACCGCCCGGCAGGTAGACCGCGTTGTAGTCCTCCAGGCGGACGTCCGACAACTTGAGCGGCCGCCGCATCGCCTCCGCGGACCGGATGATGGCCTCCAGCTCGAGGGCGCCCTCCACGCCGCCCGCCATCTCGGGACGCAGGCTCATCATGTCGACGGTCGGCGTCACGCCGTTGGGCGCCGCGACCACGACCTCGTGTCCGGCGTCGGTGATGATCTTGTACGGCCTCGCGAACTCCTCGGCCCAGTAACCGGTTGCGTACCTGGTGCCGTCCTTCAGGACCCAGTAGGTGGCACCGCTGACGATGAAAAGTACCTTTGCCATGACAACTTCCTCCTGTCGTCTAGTGCGAGGGATTGTCCCGTTCAGACGGTTGCCCTCGGCGCCGGCATTTGATTCAAGTTTTGGGCCACGTCGAACGCTCCCTTGCTCCGGCGATCCACGGCGCGGCCGCGCCGCGAGTGCTCATCGTCTGGCCGACGTGACCAGCGTTTCGCCCGTGGGGCCAGCGATCTCGCGCTCGATGTGCGCACGCGGTCGCCACGGTGCGAATCGTGCGTTCTGCGGGGAAGGAGGCCCGCCTGAGCCAGCCTCGCCAGTCCCTCCAGCGCGAGCGCGTGATGAAGTCGTGGAACGAAGATCGAGTAGCCGTCAATCGTGCCGTGGCGGAACGGTACACGACCAGTATCCGGCGAATGTCTGGGGGTGGGTCGTCCTGATGGTGGGTCGAGTTGTTGAGTTGTTCCTCACCTGGGCTCGAGGGTCACCACTCGCTCTTGTAGGTCGCCTTCAAGGAGCCGGCCTCGGCCGAGTCGAGCCGCTCGATGCACGCGTCGAGGAGCGACTTGATGCTGGCGGCGTCGGCCTCGGCCACGGGGCAACCGGCCTTCACGTGGATGTAGCCGTCGGATTCGAAGAACCGCGCGCGCGCGCCTTTCGGGTTGGCACGCTTGAGGGCAGCGATGAGCTTGCCGAGGTTGGCGTTGATGCTCACCTTGCACAGCGTGCCGGTGACGCGCAGATCGTCGATGATGCCGGCCTGGAGCGGGTGGCCCCCGGCGGCAAAACGATACCAGGCGCGGCCTTCGCGGCAGGCCGGTGCGTCGAGCCCGAGATCGCGGCCGAGCACCGTCTCCAGCTCCCCGACGACGCGGCTCTCTTGGTCGCTCAGAGGCTCTTCCTCGACGACCGGCGGCACGTAGGGGGTGATTGGCAGGCCGACCGCCCCCTCGTAGTCGTTGCGGTAGGTCGGGTTCAGCTTCTCGAGCATGGTCGCCAGCGGCGCCGCAGTGTCCGCGCCGAAGCGGCGATGGGCGTCCACGGCCAGGAACATGCCCGTGGAGGAGGCGTCGACGCCATGCTTGCGCATGCCCTCGTAGTCGGAGAGCCGCGCTGGCGCCTCGGCGTAGGCTTCGGCCCTGACCGGCACGACCGACGGGCCCGGCTCGGAACGCAGGCCGGCGAGGACCGCGCCTACGGCGACCTCCATGGCCTCGGGCGTCCAGGGAATGGGCTTGTTGCGCTCGGCGGCGACGCGATCGAGGGATTGCAGCCCGCCGAGGCCGGAGGCCGGGTTGATCCCGGCGGCCTCGAGCAGGCGCACGAGTGCCCGGATGTCGGTGGCTCCGACAGCGTGCGCCGGATCGAGGATGTCGTCGAAGGAGGTTCCGCCCAGGACGGACACGCTGCGGACCCCAGAGGGCTCGAGCAGCGCTCTGCAGCCATTCTGGAGCGCACGAGCGAGGGCATAGGTCACGACGTCGCACGGACCATGGATCGCAACGCGCGCCTCGACGTACTTGCCGCGACGCACCACCCCGAGCCAGCGGACGCGCACCCCTCGGCGGGCCATGCCGTCGGCGATCGGCCGTAGCAGGTCGGCCGCCTTGCGATACATCGGCTCGTCCGCCGCCTTGTGCTTGCGTGACAGCTCGGTCTTGTTCTTCTTGGCGGGCGCGAGGTCGAGGACGCAGGCGCCGTGCCATGGCAGCAGGAGCTTGCGTCCGGGCAGGCGCAAGAGGCGCCCGGCGCCCGCGTGCTCCTCGGGCAGATCGAACTGCTCGGTGGGCTCTCCGAGCGTGTCGCCCGCGCACAGTGTGGCCCCGTCGGGCTGCCACCAGAGCTTGCCGTCGTGGACCCACGGTCCAGCGACGGCCGCGGTCTTCGCCACGGTGCTCTGGCCGGTCGGATCGATCGTGACGAGCCAGCCGACGTCGCGCTCGAGGTCCCGGTCCGCGAGCAGCACGGTCCCGTCGCGCACGAACGCGTCCGGATCGCCGTGGGGCAATCGGGCCACCGATCGACAGAACGCCACGCGCGCGGCGCCGTCGGGCTCGCGCACGACGTGAGTGACCACCACGGTCTTGTCGACGGTCCCGAAGATGACGAGCGAGCCGTCGTCGAACACCTGGTAGGCCGCGGAAGCGTACGCGAGCCGGCGGCCCACGGCGCCACCGAGGGGCAGCTCGTCGCCGCTCGGCTCGAAGGCGAGCTCCACACCGCGCACCGTGATCTTGGCCCCCGCGTGGTCAACGGCCAGCTCGGGCCCACCGAGGGGATCGGGGCTGTCGTGCCCCCGCTCGGTGGGGCTGACCTTCTTCAGGGTCACCGGGTCCACGTCGTCGCCGTACCTGAGCCAGACCATGCCGTTCTGGCGGAGGACGAGCGGCTTCGTCTCGTTCGGACGATCGAGATCGCAGTTGGTCTTCACCTTGTCGCCGGGCAGCGCGAGGCGGGTGACGCCCTGCCAGTCGCCGAAGAGAAACCAACTGCCGTCGCGCGCGCTCAGCTGCGTGTTGTCCATGGTTCACCGTCCCCGTGAGTGGCGTGTCGACCGCGTGCTCCGGGAGGCTACGTCGAAGCGTCCCCGACGGCCACCGGGGCCACCGCCAGCGGCGTGTGACCCTGGTCTCGGGTGACCGTCCTGAGCTCGTCGACGCGCCGCGCCTGCCCGCGCGCGCGAGGCAGCTCCTGCTCGAGACGAGCGGGAGCGCGGCGCGAAGTTCGGCCTTGTTCGTGCGGCGATTGTCTGGTGAGTTTCACGGTCATGTCGAGTGTCCTCGCCGTCGTCTCCAAGGCCGTGTTCGAGAAACAGGCGAAGGGTCTCGCGCCGGGCAGCGTGTGGCGCACGGATCGCTACGCGAGCCGCAACCCGAACCTCGAGCCGCTCGCGAGCGGGGGTGATCTCTACCTGGTGACCGTTCGCCCGGGCGACGTGCTCTGGCTCGTCGCGATCTTGCGCGACCCGAAAGCGGACGCCGACGGCTGGAAGAGCGACCCGAACACGACGCCCATCGCCGACATCACGAAGCTCCTGCCGAGGTTCAGGTTCTCGACCGGAAAGGGCGTGAAGGCCGACAAGGGCAAGCTCGGCATGTCGCTGCAGACGCCCCGCCAGCTCACCGACGGCGACGAGAAGCTCCTCGGCGGCACGCCCCGAGCGCCCCCTCGCACTGCTCGGCCCACGGGTATGGCCTCGGCCGCGGCCACGACCCCCGGCTCGGCGCGGCGTGCGCGTGCGTCCACGCCCGCGTCCACTCCCGCGCCGCCAGGCGAGCCACGCCTGGCGATCACCGAGACGGTCCGCAAGTGGCTCGCGCCCGCCAAGCTCAAGCGTCCCGGGCGCCTCGTCCGCGCGAATCGGCCGAAGCACGTCCTGAAGCGGATCGACGATGCGCTCGCGCGGGCGGACAGTGAGCTCGCGCCCCTCGCCGCGAAGATCCGCGCCTGGCTCGCCGACGACGACGGGCGCTTCACCGCCGCCCATGACGACGAGACGCAGGTCGCCGCCTCCAACTTGCTCCGTCACTTCGTCCACGGCCTGGGCTTCTACACGCCGGACCTCGCCGGGAACTGGGCCCGCGCGCTCGGCGTCGAGCACGCCGCGCGCCTCCTGCTCCACGACCCGCTCGTCGATCTCGCCTCCACGCGGGCGATGGCCGACGAGCGGCTCGTGCGCGCCACGGACGACGGCGGCCGCGCCTACCGAGTGCAGTCCGCGCTCACCACGCTCATCCCGTACGCGCGCGATGGCGCTCCGGAGGAGCTCGCCCGCCTGAAACGCGAGCTCGAGCCGCTCGTCGTAGCGCTTCCCCCGGTGGCGCACGTCGCGCTCGCGCGCCTCGTGCGCGACCAGGAGACCATCGACGAGATTGCGCGCCGCGCGGCCGCGGACGCGGCGTACCTCGAGAAGTTCGATCGTGACTCCGATGCCGTGCGCGCGCTCATCGCCGAGTCGCACGACGCCGACGCGGTCGAGAAGATCCTCCAGACCTTCAAGTACGTGCACTTCAGCACCGCATCGAGCCTGGCGCACGCCCTCGAGCACCTACCGACCACGATGATGAAGCGCGCGATGCTCGCCCTCTTGCCGAAGACGGAGAAGTCGTCGACGCCCGGCGACTACAAGGCGTACGCCCAAGTGCTCGCATGCATCGACGACGCCGACGTTGCCGACTATCTCGCGTGCCACGCGCACGCGAAGCCGGTGCAACCCGTCGCGCTCGAGTACTTCACGCTCCACCCCCATCACGTCGGCGCGCTCGACGCCGCTTCGAAGCAGAGGGGCAAGGCGGGCGCGGCCGCGACGACCATCCTCGAGGCCGTGCGCCGCCACGCGCCGGCCGGGGCTCGCTCTGTGGCTGCGGCGGTGGCGACCGCGTCCGCCGCCGACGTGCCCGCCGCCCTCCGCGAGCCGCAGTGGAAGAAGAAGAACGCTGGAAACGAGCTCGTCCTCGACCTGCCCATCCCGATCGAGCCGGTCACCCAGCTCGAGCCCGACCGTTACGTGGGCTGGGTGCAGGGACCTCTCTGGACGCGATTCCGGAACGTCGCGAGCCTGAAGGCGCACCTGGAGTCGGGCTACTACCCCAAGATCCGCAACGAGTACCTCGAAGGCCTCTTGGCGGACCTCGGCCCGGAGGCGGCGCCGGTGGTGATCGAAGCCGCCGCGCGGGAGCCCGCGCTCAACGTCGGGTTCTTCACCCACGTGCTCTCGCCGCGTGGCGCGGTCGCGCTGGCGTCCCTGCTCGCTCGGACGAAGGAGGCCCCGGAGGTCCGGGCGTTCTTGATCGAGCACGCCGACCTCGCCGCGAAGGGGCTCGTGCCCGCGGCCGTCGGTAAGGACACGAAGCTCAGGCGCGCGGGGCGCGCGGGGATCGCCGTTGTCGCCGACGCCGGGAAGGTCGGCGCGGTCGCCGCCGTCGCGAGGTCGCTCGGCATCGACCCGAAGCTGCTGGAGCCCGACGACGCCCTGCCCGCGCCCGGCAAGATGCCGCCGTTCGCGAGGGCGTCGGCCCTGCCCGCGCCCGTGCTCGCGAAGAGCGGCGCCGCGCTGCCCGAGGCGGCGGTCGCGAACTTGCTCGCCGTCCTCTCGGTGCTCCCGAAGGACCACGGCCACGCCGTCGTCAGCGAGATCAAGGCCGCCTGCACGCAGGACTCGCTCGACACCTTCGTCTGGGCGCTCGTCTCCGACTACGTCCTCACCGGCGGGCATGCGCGCCACGACTGGGCGCTCTTCGCCGCGGGCCACCTCGGCTCCGACGAGGTCGCGCGCAAGATCGACACCGCGGCCCGCAAGTGGGTGCAGGTGAGCGTCGCGCTGATGCAGAAGTCGCTCGACGTGCTCGCGCTCATCGGCACCGACGTCGCCCTGTCGCTCCTCTACGAGCGCGGGCTCGCGGCGAAGTTCGCCGACACCCAGCAGCGCGCGCGGCAGATCCTCGAGCAGGTCGCCGCGCAGCGCGGCGTCGAGTACGCCGAGCTCGAGGACATCCTCGTACCGGAGCTCGGCCTCGATCTGGGGCCGATCGTGCTCGACTACGGCGCGCGCACCTTCGAGGTGAAGCTCGACGAGCAGCTCGCGGCCCACGTGATCGTGGACGGCGAGCGCAAGGCGGCGCCACCCAAGCCGGTGAAGTCGGACGATCGCGAGAAGGCGAAGGCCGCCGCGGCGCGCTTCGCGACGCTCGCCGAGGATCTCTCCCACGTCGCGCGCACGCAGATCCTCCGCCTCGAGCGCGCCATGCGCGAGGCGCGCGCCTGGGAGCGCGAGGCGTGGCTCCGCGAGGTGGTGCGCCACCCGCTGCTCCACCACCTCGCGCCGCGCATCGTGTGGCGGGTCGACGGCGAGCTCGTGCGCGTTGCCGAGGACGGGACGTTCGCGAACGAGGACGACGTGACCGTGTCGATCGACGGCGCGACCGAGGTGCGCATCGCGCACGCCCTCGACCAGGATCCCGACAAGTGGGCGAAGATGGCGCGCGTCTTCGACGACTACGAGATCCTCCAGCCGTTCGCCCAGCTCGGGCGCGAGACGTTTCGGCCGAAAGGTGCAAAATACACGGATGCGGTCGGCCGCAAGGTGCCGTGGGCGGCGGTCGACGAGCTGCTCACGGGGCGCGGCTGGATCCGCACGCCTCCGGACGGCGGCACGGTCAAGACGCTCGCCTTCCCGCTCGACCGCTTCGGCGCCGCCGGCGCGTCGGCGCGCCTCGGCATCACGCCGGGGCTCACCATCGGCGCGATCAAGGCGAGGCCGGAGCAGACGGTGGGCGAGCTGGAGCTCCGCGACGTGACGTTCGGCGATCTCGACCCGCGCGTGGCGAGCGAGCTCGTCCGCGACGCCGCGACGCTCGGCTGACCTGGACCAGACCTCGCGCCCGGTCCCACTGGAGCGACGGACCAGGCAGGCGCGTCCCGCTCAGCCTTCGCCGCCGCCGCCCAGCAGCCGGGCCAGCGTCTTGCGGTCGATCCCGAGCTTCTCGGCGGTCGCCATCTTGCGGCCGCCGAGCTGGTCGAGCGCCCAGGCGGCGTAGCGGCGCTCGATCTCGTCGAGCGCGACGACCGGCGGTGCGAAATGGAGCGACGCCCTCGCGGGCGCGCCGACGTGCGGCGGCAGGTCGGAGGGCATGACGTCCGGCGTGGTGACGAGCAACACCACCCGCTCGACGAGGTTCTCCAGCTCGCGCACGTTGCCTGGCCACCGGTGCGCGAGCAGGCGCTCGAGCGCCTGCGGGGAGAACCGGCACACCGGCGAGTCGGGGTGGCGGCGGCGCGCCGACTCCAGGAAGTGCGCGAGCAGCTCGGGCAGATTGTCGCGGCGGTGACGCAGTGACGGGATCTCCAGCGTGACGACGTCGAGGCGGAAGAGCAGGTCCTCGCGGAACTGCCCGGCGGCGACGCGCTCGCGCAGGTTGCGGTGCGTCGCGGCGACGAAGCGGACCTCCACGCTCTTCTCCTTGTTGGACCCGAGCGCGCGCAGGACGCCGCGCTCCAGCACGTCGAGGAGCTTGGCCTGCAAGGGCATCGCCATCTCGCCGATCTCGTCCAGGAAGAGAGTGCCGCCGTCGGCCTCCTCGATGAGGCCGACGCGCTGGCTGGTCGCGCCGGTGAAGGCCCCGCGCACGTGGCCGAAGAGCTCGCTCTCCAGGAGCGGCTCGGGGAGCGCCGCGCAGTTGACCGTGACCATCGCCCGGCCGGCGCGGCGGCTCTCGGCGTGCAGCGCGCGCGCGAGCACGCCCTTGCCGGTGCCGGTCTCCCCCAGGATGAGGACGGGGGCGTCGGCGTCGGCTACCCGCAGCGCGACGTCGCACACCTCGCGCATGCTGCCGCTCCGGCCGACCAGGTTGCCGAGCAGGCCGGTGTCCCGGAGCTCCCGGCGCAGCGCGGTGGCCTCGCGCCTGAGCCTCGCCTCGCCGATGGCGCGGTCGATGAAGAGCGCCAGCTCGTCCACCTTGAAGGGCTTGGTGAGGTAGTGGTACGCGCCGCGCCGGATCGACTCGATGGCCGTGTCCACCGCGCTGTAGGCCGTCATCACGATGACCGGCCGCTGCGGCGCCGCCCGGCGGGACATCGCCAGGAGCGCCAGCCCGTCGACCGCGGGCATCCGCAGGTCCGTCACGAGCGCGTCGAAGTCCTCCTCCAGCCGCCGCGCGGCCTCCGCCCCCGCGCGCGCCCCCACCGCGTCGTACGCCTCCGACAGGCCGTCGACGATCGTCTCCACCAGCGCGGCGTCGTCGTCGACGACGAGCACGCGCGGGCGGGCCCTCGGGCGCGCGCTAGGCACGCGTCACCGTGCGGCCGGGGGCCTGGGGCAGCGACGGGGGCGGCGCCGAGCTCCCGTCGGCGGGAGGCGGGCGGCTCGACGCCCTGCGCCTGGCGACCGGGTCGAAGAGGGCCGGCATCTCGACGCACGCCCGCGTGCCGCGCGTCCCCTCGCCGGTGCGAGGGCTGACCGTCAGCGTGCCGTGGTGCAGCTTGACGATCTCGGTCGCGATGGCGAGGCCGAGACCGGTGCCGCGTCCGGGCGGCTTGGTGGTGAAGAAGGGCTCGCCCGCGTGCGCCACCGCCGCGGCGCTGATGCCGACGCCGTCGTTGACCACCACGAAGCCCACCCGCTCGCCGTCGCCGCGCACGGTGACGTCCACGCGCCCGCCCGCCTCGCACGCGTCGCACGCGTTGAGCAGCAGGTTGACGAGCACCTGCTCGAAGAGCCGGGCGTCGCACGCCACGAGCGGCAGGTCCTGCGGCACCTCGGCGGAGAGCGTCACCTCGGCGCGCCGGAAGCGGTGCTCCACCAGGTCGACCGCCTCCCGCACGACGAGCGACGGCGGCACGTGCTCGAGGGTGGGCGTCCCGCTGCGCACCAGGCCGAGGAAGCCGCGGATGACCCTGCCGATGCGCTCGGCCTGTTCGGCGATGGCGTCCACCGCGCGGCGCGCCTTCTCGTCGCCGGCCACCTTCGGCGCGAGCTGCTCGGCGCGCCCGACGATGACCCCGAGCGGCGTGGAGACCTCGTGCGCGATGCCGGTGGCGAGCGCGCCGAGGGAGGCGAGCTTGTCGGCGCGCACGAGCTCCTCGTCGCGCGCCTGCACCGCGAGGGCGAGCTCCAGCCGGTGCGCGAGCTCCAGCTCCTTGCGCTGCTTGCGCAGCGCGAGGGTGCCGAAGGCGAGCACCAGCCCGGAGGAGAGGAAGAAGCCGAGCCCCAGGCGCCACTGCGCGCGCAGCTCGCGGTCGCGCTGCCGCTCGGCGGTGGCGATGATGGCAACACCCCACGTCCCGCCCGCCCGCGGCCTCGCCCGGGCGAGCCCGGCCATCGCGGTGCGCGCGGGGAGGCCGAGGGCCGCCGCGTCGGCGCGTGTGATCTGGACCCACGACGGGGACTTCGCGCGGGAGAGCGCCGCGACGATGTCCGGCGCGCGGACGGTGGCCCCCGACGTCGTCTGCAGGACGTCGGTGCCCGGCCGCCGCACGAGCACCTGCACGCTCCCCTTGTCCTCCACCGCCTCGAGCGGCGCGAGCAGCTCCGGGCTCGGTTCGGCACCCGGCACCGGCCCGGAGTCGATGCACGCCTGCAGCGCGGCGGCCGCGCCGTGCGCCACGGTGGCCTGCTCGGCGGCGAAGTCGTCGAGCGCCATCCCCGCCTCGCGCTGCTCGTCCCAGTACTCCAGCCCGCCGAGCGCGGCGATCGCCACCACCACCCACACGACGATGGTGGACGACTTCATGCCGGGCCGCCGTACGGGAGGCCGCCCGCCAGGCGCGGGGGCAGGCGGGAGCGAGCGACGGACGACCATCGGGGTGTCCAAGCGAGCAAGGCGCGAGCCACCACCAGGTCCCGCACGCTTGCGGGATCCCAGGCAGCGTGCCCCATGTCTGCGTCGGGCCTCGTTGGCACTGACGGGCTTCTACGTCACGCCGCGTTTTCTGCAAGTCCAAGCTTCGCGCGGGGCTCTCGCGCGCGGCCGCAGAGCGTCGCGGGGCTCGTGAAAAGCCCGCGGCGCGCTGCGGGAATTTTTCCCGCTCTGGCCGGGAGTTTCTCCGCGCCGTGGCCACCCGCGCGTCGCGTCCACGTCGGCGGCGCGCCGCTGGTGCGGATTCTGCTTGGGGCCCTGCGTCGATGCCCGTGATGTCGCTCCGGCGGATCCCCGTGTTCTTGTTGAGCTTGGCCCTGTCGTGGCTTCCGCGCGCCGCCCGCGCCGCCGAGCCCCCCAGGCCCCGCGCCATCTCCCTGCCCGACGCGATCGCCTACGCCCGCGCGCACCAGCCGGCCGTGCAGGCCGCCGAGCGGCGCGTGGCGGAGCGGATGGCCGAGGCGAGGGTGCCGCGCGCGCAGTGGCTCCCCACCGTGGGCATCGGCGCGGAGCTGTTCGCCGCGACGTCCAACAACACCACGGCCAGCTACCTCGGCGTGGGCGTGCTCGACCTGCCGCGCGTCGGCGGCTCGCGCGTGACGGACGGCGGCAGCTTCCAGCCGTACGCCTCGACCGTCGCTGCGGTGGGCGTCACGCAGGAGCTCTTCGACTTCGGTCGCATCGCCGCGCAGTCGGCCGCGGCCGACGCGCTCGTCGAGGTGGAGAAGCAGAGCGGGCGCGCGGCCGATCTGGACGTGACCTTCCAGGTGGAGGAGGCGTACTTCGCGGTGCTCGCGGCGAAGTCGATCGTGAAGGCGGCCGGCGACGCGTACGAGCGCGCGCGCGTGCACCGCGACCTGGCCAAGGCGGGCGTCGCGTCCGGGCTTCGGCCGCCCATCGAGCTCACGCGGGCCGAGGCGGACCTGGCGCGCTTCGACATCGGCCGTGTGCGCGCCGGCGGCGCCCTTCAGACGGCGCAGACGCTCCTCGCCGCCGCGGTCGGCAGCGACGAGGCCGCGCTGGACGCCGCGGGGGCGCCTACCGCGCCGCCCGACATCCCCACGCTCGAAGCGGCGATCCGCGAGGCCTCCTCGCGCGACCCGCTCCTCTTGCGCGCCCTCGCCGCGGTGCGCGCGCAGGAGGCCGAGACCCGCGCCATCGGCGCCCTGCGGCGGCCCGACCTGTCGGCGACGGCGACCTTCTCCGGGCGCGCCGGCGGCGCCCCGCCCTCCGGCAACGGCGCCCCGGCCACCGACGACGGGTGGGTGCCCAACGTGCCCAACTGGGACGCCGCGGTGATCTTCACCTGGCCGCTCTTCGACGGCACGATCGACGCGCGCGTCCGGGCCTCGCGCGCCATGGAGGACGCGCGCCGCGCCGAGGTGAGCGTGCAGCGCCAGCGCGAGACCACCGCCGTGCGCCAGGCGTACGTCACGGTGCAGGTCTCGCGCGCGGCGCTGCCCGGCCTGCGGCGCGCCGTCGACGCCGCCCGCGCGAACTACGCGCAGGCGGACGCGCGCTTCAAGGCGGGGCTCGGCACGAGCACCGAGCTCGCCGACGCAGAGGCCCTGCGCACCGACGCGGACATTCAATACGCGATGGGACAGTTCGACGTCGCGCGCGCGCGCGCCGCGTTCGCGCGCGCCATCGCCGAGGGATTGCAATGAGCGAGCACGTACCCCACAACCCACCCCATCACCGCGCCCCGCCCATGCCGCGGCGGCGCCCGTGGATCCCCGTGGGGATCGCCGCGGGGGTCGCCATCCTGCTCGGGAGCGGCGGGTGGATGGTCATGCGCGCCGAGGCGAAGACCAACAAGGTCGCGCTGTCCTCCTCGGCCAAGCCGGTCGCGGTGATCGCGGTGAAGGGCACCCCCTTCCGCGACCAGCGCGAGTACGTCGGCACCATCGAGCCGTGGGTCGAGGCGAAGGTGGGACCCCAGCTGGTGAGCGCCTACGTCGACACCGTGCTCGTGCGGCCTGGCGCGAAGGTGAACAAGGGTGACGTCGTGGCGACCCTCGATTGCCGCGACGCGAGCGCCACCGCGCAGGCCGTCGCCATGCAGGCGCGCGCCGTCTCGGCGCAGCAGCAAGCCGTGGCGAACGAGGCGGCGCGTGTGCGCGGCCTGCTCGACGGCGGGTTCGTCTCGCCCAACGACGTGGAGCAGAAGGAGGCGCAGAGCGCGAGCGAGCAGGCACAGCTCCTCGCGACGCGCGCGCGACTCCTCGGGAGCTCGCTCGAGGTGAACGACTGCATCCTGCGCGCTCCCTTCGACGGGGAGGTCTCGCAGCGGATGATGGACCCGGGGGCCTTCGCCAGGCCGGGGACGGCGCTCGTGTCGGTGGTCGACCGGAGCACCGTCCGCGTCACGGGCGACGCGCCGGAGGTCGACTTCGACGTGGTCGCCCCGGGGACGAAGGTCCACGTCCACGTCCTGTCCACCGAAAAGGACATCTCCGCCGTCATCGCGCGGCGCGCGCCGGCGGCCGACCCGGCCACGCGCACCGTCCACTTCGAGCTGGACGTGCCCGATCCCGACCGGCAGATCCCGGTGGGCACCACGGCCGAGCTGCGCATCGACGTGGGCCAGCCAAGGCCCGCGGTGGCCGTACCGCTCGCCGCGGCGGTGGTACGCGGCCAGAAGGTCAGCGTCTTCGTCGTGCAGGACGGGGTGGCGCGCAAGCGCGTCATACCCCTCGAGGGTGAGCGCGACGGCGTCCTCTACGTCGACCCCAAGCTCGCGCCGGGGTCCCAGGTCGTCATCGAGGGGCGCGACCTGCTGAACGACAAGGATCGCGTGGCGGCGACGGTCGAGAAGGTCGACGCGACCGCGGGAGCGAAGAAGTGACCTCCCTCTCGCTGCGCAACCCGATCGCGATCCTGATGATCTCGGTCGCGCTGGTGGTGTTCGCCGGCGTGGTGACGCCGCGCATGGCCGTCGACACCTTCCCGGACCTGACGCCCCCGGTGCTGGTGGTGGGCACCCTCGCGCCCGGCCTGGGCCCGAAGGACGTCGAGAAGACCCTCACCTGGCGCATCGAGAAATACGTGAGCGCCACGCCCGGCGTGGACCACGTGGAGAGCATCTCGCGCAACAACCTCTCCATCGTCTACGTGTGGCTCAAGTGGGGGACCGACCTGAACGCCGCGCAGACGCTGGTGCAGCAGCAGACGGCCTTCGCGATGAGCGCCGTACCGAAGACGCTCGGCGTGCTCCCGCCCTTCGTGCTGCAGTACGACCCGTCCAACGCGCCCGTCGTGCAGGTGGCGGTGTGGGGTGGCGGCCTCTCCGGCCCGCAGCTCTACGACTTCGCCATGGAGAACGTGGAGCCGCTGCTCGAAGGCATCCCCGGCGTGGCGAGCGCCTCGGTCAACGGCGGCCGGCAGCGGCAGATCAACGTGGTCGTCGACCCGGTGGCCGCCCAGGCGCGCGGCATCACCTCCAGCGACGTGGCGGCGGCCGTCTCGCGCTCCAACGCCCTGCTCCCCTCCGGCGTCTTCATCTCCCCCAAGTTCGACTCCAACGTCTACACCAACGCCGTCCCGGAGCGCGTGCGCACCATCGGGCAGGCGGTGGTCAAGGAGCACGGCGACAAGCCGGTGCTCATCAAGGACGTCGCGCGCATCGTGGACGGCGGCAGCGCGCTCACGCAGTCGGTCAACATCAACGGCCAGAACGCGGTGTACCTCAACGTGCTGCGCGTGCCGGGCGGCAACACCCTCGCCATCGTGGACGCGGTCAAGGACAAGATCCGGGGCCTGAGGGACCTGCCGCCGGGCCTGCACGTCAAGCCCATCTTCGACCAGTCGACGTTCGTACGCACCACCTTCACCGGGCTGCGCCGGGAGATCCTGCAGGCGCTGGTGCTCATCAGCCTGGTCATCCTGGTGTTCCTGCAGAACCCGCGCGCGGTGCTCATCTCGGCCATCGCCATCCCCATCTCCTTCGGCATCATCCTGCTCGCGCTCTACGGCACCGGGCAGACGCTCAACGCCTTCACGCTGGGCGGGCTCACCCTGGCGATGGGACCGCTCGTCGACATATCCGTCGTGGTCATCGAGTCGGTGCACCGCCACAGCCTGATGGGCAAGTCGCCGTGGGCCGCCGCCCTCGACGGGACGCGGGCGGTCGCCGCGCCGGCGCTCGCCGCCACCCTCACCACGACCGCGGTGCTGCTGCCGGTGCTGCTGCTCGCCGGCCTCGCCAAGAAGCTCTTCGCGCCGCTGGCGCTCACGGTCGCGGTCGGCATGTTCGCCGGATACGCGGTGAGCATGACGATCACCCCGGTGGCGTGCCGCTACTTCCTTGGACACCACAAGCCCGGGCGGATCGCGCGCGTGTTCGAGACCGGCGTCGACCGCCTGGCCAACGGGTACGCCGCGGCGCTGCGCGCGGTGCTGCCCCACCGTGGCACCGTCATCCTCGCCGCCCTCGCCCTCGTCGGCGGCAGCATGGTGGCGGCGATGCGCCTGCCCAGCACCTTCTTCCCCGAGATCGACGAGTCCATGGAGCGCGTCTACGTCCGGCTGGCGCCGGGCGTGTCGATCGAGGACTCGGCGAAGGAGATCCAGGCGATGGGCAAGACCCTCGCCGACCAGCTGCCCCCCGGGAACGTGGACCTGGTGCTCACCAACGTGGGCTCGCCCAAGCACGCGCGCAGCGCGATGAACAGCCCGAACGACGGGCCGCACATGGGCTTCATCCGCCTCGCGCTGGCGGACGCCGACCACCGGACGCTCTCGCAGCAGCAGATCGCCGACATGTCGCGCGACATCCTCAAGCGCAACTACCCCGGCGTCAGCTTCCTGCAGTGGCCCGGCGGCCTCGTCGCGAGCGTCTTCGCCAACGGCTACTACGCCCCGCTGGTCGTCGAGCTGCGCGGCAACAACCTCGCCGAGCTGGAGCAGCAGGCGAAGAAGGTCGCCAACGTGGCGCGCACCGTCCCTGGCATCCGCGACGTGCGCGTGTCGCTGGAGAACGACTACCCGGAGGTGCACGTCAACACCGACCGCGAGGAGGCGGGCCTCGTGGGCATCACCGCGCGCAGCGCCGCGCAGACGACGCTGGAGTCCACGCTGGGCGACATCAACCGCCCGAGCACGTGGGTCGACCCCAGCAACGGCGAGGCCTACTACGTCGTCACCTACTACGACGGCTCCCGCGTGAGCGACCCCAGCGCCCTGGCGAGCGTCCCGGCGCGCGTCACGGCCGACGGCAAGGCGGTGCCCCTCGGTGCGTACGGCCACGTGCACCGCAACGTCGGTCCCGTCGCCATCGAGCGCAACCAGCTCCAGCGCGCCGCGCACGTGCTCATGCAGACCGAGGGGCGCGACGTCGGCAGCGCCGCCGCCGAGCTGGAGCAGAAGCTCCACCACGACCCCACCACGCGCGACATCCCCTTCGACTTCGTCGGTCAGGTCGAGCTGATGCGCACCACCTTCTCCGGCATCGGCGTGGCCATCGCCCTCGCGGTGATGGTGGTCTTCATGCTGATGGCGACGCAGTTCAAGTCGCTGCGCCTCCCGCTCGTCATGCTCTTCACCATCCCGGTGTCGCTCTGCGGGATCGTGATGGCGCTGATGATCGCCGGGCAGGGCTTCTCGGTCATCGCCCTCATGGGTGTGCTGATGGTCGTCGGCATCGCGGTGTCCAACGGCATCCTCCTCGTCGACGAGGCCAACCGGCGCTTCGCCGAGAGCTCCGGCGAGTGGCACGAGAAGGTGGAGGCCGTCATCGGCGCGGCCCGCATCCGCTTCATCCCCATCCTCATGACCAGCCTCGCGACCATCATCGGCCTGGTGCCCGTCGCCACCGGTCTGGAGAAGGGCACCGAGGCCAACCAGCCGCTGGCCCTCGCTGTGGTCGGCGGCCTGACGTCCTCGCTGGTGCTCTCCCTCTTCCTCGTCCCGGTCATGTTCCTGCTGCTGGCGAAGCGTGCGGTGCCGGAGACACCCCCGGAGCACGCCGCCGGGCCCGTCGCGGAGGCGCACGCGTGATCCGCACGATCCTGTGCGCGCTGGATGCGTCGGAGCGGGCGCCTGGTGTCTTCGACGCGGCGGCGGAGGTGGCCCGCGCCTTCGGGGCGCGGCTCTGGCTGCTGCGGGTGGTCGCCGTGCCGCCCGACTTCCCGCCCGCCGCCAAGCTCGGCCAGGCCGACCCGCTCCCGACCTACCTCATCGCGTCCGCGCTGGAGGACCTGCGGCACCTCGCCGCCCGCGCCGCCGAGCTGCGCGTGGAGCGCCCGGTGGCGCGCAGCGGCACGCAGCCGTGGCGCACCATCCTGGAGTCGGCCGCCGAGCTGGACGTCGACCTCATCGTGATGGGCAGCCACGGCTACCACGGCGTGGACCGGATCCTGGGCACCACCGCCGCCAAGGTGGCGAACCTCGCCCACCGCAACGTGATGGTGGTGCACAACCGCGCGCCGGCGGAGTGACGCGGCCAGCCTCGGGCGAAGGAGGCTCGGAGTGCTCGGCGTAGGCAGCGGTGCTGCTCGTCGCCTGCGTGGGCCCGCGGCGACCGACAAGGAGGAGGTCCGCTTCGTCTGGAAAACGCTGGCGGCGCCGGCCGCGAACGCTCAAAAAAAAGGCCCTCCTGCGCGAGCCGGTCGCCTCCGGCGCCGCCGGAGCGACGGACAGGGTGGCTCACGGCGAGGAATCCTGCCTGGCAGTCCTGCCAGGCGGAAAGAGGCGCATGCCGACGATACCGGGGACGAGAAGATAGGCGACCATCCCGATGAGGACTGATGATGTCCGCGAAGAAGACAATCACCCCTCTCGACTTTTCCTCGCCGCCGGGGGCACCCGCGGATCGCGCGGCGTGGCGGGCGCTCTATCCCCAGCCCGAGGCCCAGCGAACGATTGATGAGATCCTCGCGGGTCTCGAACGCGCCCGTGAAGACCAAGCTCTCGCAGCTCGATGCAGAGTACAACTGTATCTCCGACCTCGAGCCATATCGGACGCTGAAGAGGTCGTCGAAGCCCGAGCGTGTCGACCGATGGGTCGAGCGGACGCAGCGCACCCAGCCCTGCGCTGGGATCTCCCGTGCACCCACCCGCCGGGGAGTACACTCGCGGGAAATGGGGAAGGATCCCATGGACGACAAGCCACTCTCCAAGCTCCCGAAGCCGACGCGTGTGCTGATTGAAAGAGCGGTCAGCGCCCTGCGGGGGGGCGACGAGGCGTCGCTCATCAGCCTCGCGGAGGAGCTTCGCGCCGTCGGCATGCTCGACTACACGAAAGCGACCTCGGGCCCAGCCGGCGGTTGCCTCTTGCACACGGCCATCGCGCAGAGGAAGCCATCGCTCGCAGCGCGACTCGTCGAGCTGGGTGCGGACATCGAGGTCCGCGACTACAGGAAGGCGACTCCCCTCATGCGCGCCGCGGTCCTCGATCTCGAGCTGACCCGGCTGCTGCTCGATCGAGGCGCCGATGTCCTGGCTCGTGACACCTATGGCGGGACGGCGCTTCATCATGCTGCCGCGGGCACCGGCGATCTCAACGGGACGGGGACGGCAGTGGTCGCGCTGCTCCTCGACCGGGGCGCGGAGATCGACGCGCAGGAGAGCGCAGGGCGAACGCCCTTGCACGAGGCGGTCGGGCATTTGTCCGTCGAGAAGGCCGCGCTGCTCCTCGCGCGGGGGGCCAGAGTCGACATCGTCGGTCGCGGCGAGATCGGTACGCCGCTCACCTACCTCATGAGTGCCACGCCAGTGTGGAACAGCCAGCCGGGAGATCGCGCCGCCTGCGAGGTGTTGCTCAAGCGATTCGGCGCCTAGCCGAGACTGCGACTTGCGAGCCGTGCCCCTCACGCCGCAGAGCGTGGTCGACGCCGGCCAACGTCCGGCCCGTCGCCGCGGACCAGGCGCGCCGGAGGCTGAGAGGGCGGTCCTCGTTCAGACCTCGACGGGGCGCCTACTTCGCTCGCTTTCGAGGACTCGGAGCTGCGGCCGCGGCACCGAGGTCGACGCCGTGCTTCTTCGCGAGGGCGCGGGCGGTCACGCCGTCCGCGGTCGTGCGCTCGGGATCCGCGCCCGCCGCGATCAGGCGCTTCGCGAGCTCCGCGTTGTCGAACATGATCGCGGCGTGGAGCGGTGTGCCGTCGAACGACGTCTGCGCGTTCGGATCGGCGCCCTGCGCGAGCGTGTAGTCGAAGATCTCCGGCCGGCCGGGGCCCCAGCACGCCATGAAGAGCGCGGTGCGCTTGCCGGTCTTGACGCCGTGGTCGACCGGGCAGCCGCGCGCGACCAGGAGCTTCACGACGCCGAGCTGCGATGCGCTCGCCGCCACGTTGATCAGCGTCGCACCGGTCCAGAGGTGCGCCGTGGCCTTGACGGTGCCGGCATCGAGCAGCTTCTTCAGTGCGGCGACCTCGCCGGCCTCGATGTGCGCCGTGACCTCCGTTGCGAACGGCTCCTCGATGCGCTCTGTCTCGTCCTCCTGGTGCGGGACCGACGGCACGACCTCCTTCTCGATGATCCAGCCCTCGGGGGTGGCTTCGAGCGTGCCCTTGGTGAGGCCCTTCACGAGCTCCTCGAACCAGGCAGCGATGCTCTGCGCCTTGACGAAGTGGGAGCGGTCCCCGCGATCGATGCCGAGCACCTTGCCCTGCTTGTTCACCGTGTAGTAGTTGCCACCTCCGTCCATCGCGAACGGGACGTTGCCGAAGTACAGGAGATGCGGCGGGTGCCGATCCGCGATCTGCTTCGCGGACAGCAGCGTGTAGCTGTCGAGCGCCACGTCGCCGTCGTGGACCGCGAGTGACTCGAAGATGCTCGGATGGATATCGGCGCTGGCGCGGCGCAGCTTCGCGAGCGCCGCGGACGTTGCCGGCTTCGGCTTCGTGGAGCCGCGGGCCGCGTCGAGGATCGTCCACAGCGCAGCGATCGTGCGCGGCTTCGGCTTCTTCACGCGCCGCAGGCTAACCGGGGATCGTAGAGCGGTCGAGCCGAAAGGCCGTCGCCGCGACGGCCGCCGGAAGCGCCCTCGTGACTACCGCTGCATCAGCAGCACGGCCTTGTGCTCGGCTTCGCACACGAAGAGGTAGCTGATACCGCCGCCCGCGAAGTTCAGGTCGTGCTCGTTGAGCTGGGCGACGAAGCGCATCGGCTTCTTGCATTGGCTGCAGCGGGGCCGATCGTCGCGCTGGATCCAGGCGGGGTAGCCGCCGACCTTGTCGCAGGTCTCGAGCATCGGCGCGTTGGGCTCGCGCGCTTCGTCGATCTCGAAGACCTCCTTGTAGCCGAAGGCCCAGGGCCTGGCCGTCTCCACGCCTTTCGGCGGCGCCTCGAGCGTTGGCTTTGCCAGATCGGCCGCGGTGCGCAGGAGCACCTTGTTCGCGCCCATCTCGGGATCCCAGAACTCGCACAGCTCGCCGCCGCAAATGAAGGCCATCAAGGCCGCGTGCTTCTTCAGCGGCAGCCGCTCGGGGTGCGCGTGGATCGTGGCGACGTGGATCAGGGGAGCCTTGCATTCTGCACACGCCGGCCACTCGCGCACGCCGACGCCCCTCGGAACGCCGCCCCACCCGTCGCCCTTTCCTTTGCTGCGGACGATGTGCCAGGCCTTCAGCCCCGGCAATCTCGCGATCGCTTCGCGCTCGGGCGCGTGCTCGTAGCCCCTGGCGAGTTTCGCTTCCACGGCGCGCGTGTACTTCGCCCGGGCGAGCGCCGCGGTCTTGCAAGACGTCGTCTTCGCTTGCAGCGCGCCGCCGCGTTTGCCAGAGCGCACGGTGAACGACGCCCCGTCGAGGCGCGCGAACCAGACCTTGTCGGAGCCTTCGTCCTCGTAGCGGAGCCACACTTCGCCGGCGATCGCACGCGGCGCTGCCCTGGCCGCTTCTGCCTTCGTCTTCCCCTCGGGCGCGTCGATGTGTGCCGCGGCGTACGAAGAGAGGAGCGCGCCGAGGTCCAGGTACCGAACCAGACCATCGCCCGGCAGTTCACGCCACGCCAAACGCCGGGTCGTGACGTCGTAGGCGCCCCTGGTGTACGTCTCGTCGACGAGCCGCCACACGCCCTCGCCCTCGTAGACGTAGACCTGATCGAACCCGTAGCGGCCGGCGAGACAGAAGGTTTGCCTGGATGGCGCGTCGTACGCCATCAACGCGACGGCCGCCGCGCCGGTCGCTTTGCCCTTCGCGTTCACGAACCGGGTCACGAAGCTCTTCCACTTTGCCTCGTCCGTCTCGAACGTCTTTTGCCCTTCCTTGAAGGACCTGTCGCGCCCACCTGCGACGATCCAGCGCGCGCGCGCGGCGTCGTACGTCAGCTTGGCGTTGCCGAGCGCAGGCGCGGGCCCGGTGATCGCGAGCTTCTTCCACTTGCCCGCCTGCAGGAGCCAGGCGTCCTTCGCGAAGGGGCCGTCGGTCGTGGGCGTGCCGCTCACGAGGAGCACGCGGTCACCGTCGTAATCTGCGCCAAGGGATGGCGCGGTGCGTGGGGTGAAGCCGCGCGGAGCTGCGGTCGACTTCGCAAAGGCCTTGCCCTCGAAGGCGCACGACGCGACCTCGCCGGTGCTCGCCACGGAGTAGATCCCGTGGTGCGTCATCGCTACGCCGATGCTCGGTGGCAACGTGGGCAGCATCGAAGCGAGCGGCGTCGTCGTGCCGGGCGCGACATAGAGCTCGTAGTACGTCGACCCCACGCCGTCCCAGAAGAAGTGTCCCGGGCCGGCGAGCGGCACTTGCGCGGCGCAAGCGCGGCCGGCCGGCTGGAAGGATCCCCCGTCGTAGGTGCCGAGCGTGCGCTGGAGCGTGCCGCTGCCGAACCACGGACCGAACACGTAGGTGACGTCGCGATCGGGGTCGTGGGCCATGCCGCCGGAGAGCCGCATGGTGGTGACGGGCCTGGGCCGGAGCTTGCCCTTGCTCTGCTCGAGCACGTGGGCTGGCCATTCGCCCGTCTCGCGCGGCGCGTAGGCGAAGACCATCGCGCGCGTGCGAGGCGCCGGCGCGGTGGCGTACGGAAACCACGGGTAGGTCGTCTCGACGGGCACGGACTTCCAGCGCACGCCGTCCCACGCGATGGCGATGCCGGCCGCACTGATGCACACCGTCGCGCCGAGATCGCCATCGTAGCCGGCCATCAGGTCGACCGGATCGGTCACCAGTTCCTGCGCGGGCCCGACGTCACGCCACACGCCCGTGGCATCGAGCTCGCGGGCCCGGAGCTTGGTGGAGCCGACGAAGTGGACCAAGACGTTGCGCCCCGCGTCCCACGCGAAGGCGTCGCCGTTCGAGCTCTTCAGCGCGCCCTTCGGCGTCGACTCCGCGAAGCGCTTGCCGTCCCAGACGCCCATGATCGGGAGCCCGCTGCCGCCGTACCCCGTCGCGAAGCAGACTGGGGCTTTGCGCTCGCCATCCCAGTAGAAATGGAAGCTCCACGAGTACGTTCTCGAGTACCCGGTGGGCATGAGGTCGACCGCGTTCGAGATGAGCGACCACCGCTCGTGCGCGTAGCGCCACAGCTGGCCGGAAGTGAAATCCAGCATCCACAGGCACTTCTCGACGGGGTGGTAGAGGAGCCCGAATGGCTCGCACGAGCGCGTCGGCAGCGGCAGCGGCGCGGTCTCGAGCTCCAGGAGCGATCGGCCAACCTTGACGGATTTCACTGCGGACCGGAGCCTAGCAGCGAGGGCCGGTTACCGGTCGGCGAAAGAAGGGACGGAGGTCCCCGCCCGGCCACAGTCGCGCTCCGCGTGGTGCGTCGCTGACCACACTCCGCGCGGGTTCGAAGCCCGCGCGGCGCCACGCCTCGCGGGCGCTCATCTCGTCATGATGCGCGCCCTCGCTCGACTATCTTCCTCGATTTCGACCGCTTTGACCGTCCGGAGCACCATGTACGGCGACCTGATGTCCGCCGAGGGCACCGCGCGCTCAGCGCCCAGCCGACGACGCGCGGCCGTGACGGCGCCCCCCCCCGGGGCGCTCGCTACGGGCAGGGGATGGCGAACTCGCCGTTCGCGACGAAGTGCCCGTCGGTGAACGTGTTCGACTTGTTCGGGTCCTGGTAGCTGCCGTAGATCCAGCCGCACTTGCCGCTCTTGTGTCGGACGATCGCGCGCACGTTCGTGTAGCGCTTCCTGAGCGACTGCACGACGGGCTTGTCGGCGCTGAACTTGACCAGCCTCGTCCCTTTCGAGAGCGCCTTGGTGTACGCGGGCTTGAGCTTGCTCGCCATGGCCGCGTCGGCGCTGGGCGCGAAGTGGATGACCTTGCGCGAGAAGGCGCTCAGGTCGCTGGCCTTGACGTCGAAGGTGATCTGCCCCGTCGCGACGTCCGTGAGCTCCCGCCTGTTCTTGCCAGGGTGCCCGTCACAGCCGATGCGATAGCGCAGGGTGACCACGTTCTTGCCCGGCTTCATCATGGAGGTGAGGGCGATGAAGCGATACGTGGCCGGGAAGTCGGTGTGGGCGAACCCGGTGGTGATGTCGAACGGCGCCTGCGGCACGACCGACACGGGCTCTCCCTTCGAGTCGTCGATGCTCATGCTGCGCAGCGAGCGGAACAAATCCTTCTTGAGCTTGTCCTTGGTCGTCATGGTGCCCGCGCTGTCCATGTTGTGCGGATCCGAGCCCTCGAGCGTGGCGTAGAACGCGTACTTCACCTGGCTGCCGTCCGAGCAGTACCTCTGCTCGTTGTCCTGGAGGATGCCGGCCGGCGTCTTGGGCAGGTAGGCGCGGACGTAGAGCGGCTTGTCGAGCGTGCTGGCCGTGACGAGCTTCGCGTCGTCGGTGTCATCCTTGCCGATGGGCGCGTTGGAGAACACGATCTGCCCGTCCCGCTTTCCGGGGGCCGCGGGGGCCACGGCGTCGGGGGTCTTGTCGGCGACCGGCGCGGGATCGGCGTTCTTCGTCGGCTCCACGGTTGCGGTGTCGGTCGACGGCTTCGACGAAGACGCGGCGGGGTCGGACGCGCCCGGCAGCATGGCACACGCGGTCATGGAAAGGGCAGCAGCGACGAGCAGATGGCGCGACATGGAAGGTCTCCTTGGAACGAGGTGTACACTGTACGTACAGACCCTGGGTACCTTCCCTCGGTGAGGGAAAAAAAACTCGGCCGCGGACCCGCGGCCGCTGCCCGCGGACGATGCCGACGCCGTGTGGTTCGAGACCGGCGGCTCGACTGCCAGGATGAAGGCTGCGGCGCCCTCAGACGACGTCGAAGCGTCTTCGGCTCGCCGACGAGCCGGCGTCGAGTTTGCTCAGGCCCCCCACGCCCGAGCGAGCTCGATCGTCCGAGCATGCTCGCTGATGTTCTCCAGGAAGGTCTTCCGATAGCGCAGATCCCTGATCCGCTCCGCACGCGCGAGCAGCGCGACGCGCGCCTCGCCGACGGCGGCCTTCGCGGCGGCGCGATCGTGGTTGGCCTCGAGCGCCTCGGCGACGACCAGGCGGACGAAGGCCTCGCCCTCCTCGACGGCACCGAACGCCAGCAAGCGGTCGTTCGCGTCGCGCGCCGCGGAGAGCGCGGCGGCGGGGCGATCGCGCGCGAGGTCGACGGCGGCCTGGAGCGCGCGCGCGAAGGGCACCCACGGCGGCACGCCGGACTGCGCGAGCTCCGTGGCCTGCGCCGCCGCCCGCTCGGCGTCCTCGAGCTCGCCGGCCCGATGATGTGCGAGCACAAGGAAGGCTCGCGCCGCACATTCGAACCGCGGGTGGTTCTGCGCGTGAGCCTCCTCCACGGCCGCACGAGCGAAGCGGACCGCCTCGTGAGGCGTCCCCGCGCGCGCGAGCACGGCGGCGAGGTTCAGCTTCGCATGGGTCGCGACGTAGGTGAGGCCCATCCGCTCCGCGTCCAACAGAGCCTTGCGCAGCGTCGCCTCGGCGACGGCGTAGTCGCCCAGCTCCTTCATCGCGTCACCCGCGTTGCTTCGTTGCTGACACGCCTGCCGCAGATCGCCGGACCTCTCGAAGGCGTCCGCCGCCGCCGTCGAGAAGCTCGCGTACTCGGCTGGGTCGCCCTCGAACAGCGCCTTGAGGCCGCGCGCCCGGTGGATCCACGGGGAGTCGAGATCGCTGGCGACCCCTTCGATCGCGTCCCACAGCGACTTCGCGAGGTCCAGTCGGCCGCAGGTGGCGAAGTGAGCGGCGACGCGGTCCCACGCGGCCACCTGCGAATTGGTGCGCGGCTTGTCATGGAAGAGCGGCTCGGTCGACGCGACGAGCGCGGTCGCGTTGCCGAGGCTGCCGGTCGCCACCGCGATCTGCGCGAGCGCCGTGTACCATGCGTCGCTGCGTCGCGGAAGCACCGCTTGGGCCTCAAACGCGCTCTCGCTCATCTCGGCGTACTCGCCTCGCCACTGCTGGGCCTCCGCCTGGACGAGACGCAGCATCCCGAGCGTGGTTCCAGAGGCTCCGCACTCGACGCCGCGCTCGGCGGTCCCGATCGCGCCGGCGAAGTCGTTGCCGCCCAGCGCCTGCTGCGCTCCTCTCATGTACCAGTCAATGGCGCGAGCCGGTTCGGCGCCGCGTTCGAAGTGCTCCGCCAGCACGATGGGCTCGCGCTCGCCCGCGTGCTCGAGCCAGAGCGCGGCCAGGCGATGCCCGAGCGTGCGATCGGCCTCCGTGAGCATCGCGTAGGCGGCGTCGCGCACGACCGCCTGATGGAACGTCCAGTCGGCCTCGCGAGGAAACTTCCCCGCTCCCACGCGGTGGATGATCTCCAGGTGCTCGAGCTCGGCCAGCCGCTCCTCGATCGACGGCAACTCGGCGGCGAGGAGCGCGGCGACGCCGCCCGCCCAGAACACCTGGCCAAAGACGCTCGCCGCGCGTAGCACGCGGCGCAGGTCGGCATCGACCACGTCGAGCCGTGCCTGCACCATCGCCAGCACCGTGTCCGGGAGCGAATCGGAGCCGCGCCCGCCCGCCACCGCCCGCACGATCTCCTCCAGGTAGAACGCGTTGCCGCCGGCGCGGTCCACCATGCGCGCGACCGCGTCCTTGGTCGGCGCCTCGCCCAGCACGGCGCGAACGAGCCGCTCGCTCGCCCGCGTCCTCAACCCCGACAGCGCGAGCTCCTGCACCTCTTGCCCATCCCACAGCCCGGGGAACGCGTCCCGCACCTCGGGCCGCGCCGCGCCGAGGACGAAGAAGGGGCGCGCGCGAAGGTTCTTCAGTGCGAGCTCGATGAGCTTGAAGGACGCCATGTCGCCCCACTGGACGTGCTCCAGCACGAGCACGACAGGATGGACCTCGAGCTCGGCCTCCACGAAATCCAGCCAAGCGCGGCGGATCTGGTCGCCCCGCACGAGCACGTCGGCGCGCGCCGGGCGCACCTCGGGGGCGTAGTCGTCGGGGAAGTCCGCGCCGATGAGGTCCCCGAGGAAGGCGGCGACGCGCGCGCGCATGGGCGCGGCCACGCGACGGGCCACGCGCGCAGCGACCTTGCGCTGGCGAACGGCGGGGGCCTCGCCCTCGAGCACGCCGGCCTCGCGCCGGATGGATGGCGCGAGCAGCCCCAGCGCGGAGCCTCGGCCCATCAGGTCACCGCGGCCCGTCCACACGACCGCGCCGGACGCTTCGAGCTTCGGAACGAGCTCGTGGATGATCCGCGATTTGCCGATGCCGGCCGGCCCGAGCAGGAGCACGCACCTCGCGATGGGCTCGGCGACGCACTCGTCGAACGTCCCCTGGACCGTCGCGATCTCGCGCTCCCGTCCGACGAAGGGCGTCGTCCTGCCGAGGAGGGTCCGCGGCTGCTCGACCGGCTCGCGTTCACTCGAGAGCTCGAGGCCGCGCCCGTCGCCGGTCACCTCGAAGCGGGAATCGAGCAGGCCCGCGGTGGCGTCGTCGATCCGCACGCCGGCGGTCCACCCGCTGTCCAGCATCCGCGCCGCGCGGTCGGTGACCTCTCCGATCGGCAGACGGCCCTGCGCGGTCGCCCGGCCCGTCGCGAGCGCCATGGGCGCTGTCGTGATCCGCGCGCGCAGCGCGAGGGCGCACCGCGCGGCGTGCGCCGCCATGTCGGTCGCGGTGCCCTCGATGGTCACCAGGAGTGAGCCGTCCACGAGCGCTTCGAGCCGGCCGCGTTGCTCCGCGGCGACCTCCCGCAACGCATCGATCGAGGGAGCGAGCCGATCGAGCTCGGGTAGCGTGCGCTCGTGGCTATCGGCGAGCGTGGGGCCGTCGCCGGCCTCGTTCGGTCGGCGCACGAGCACCACGCTCCACACGCGCTGCTCGTCCCCGCCGAGCGCGGAGATCTCCGGGCTGCGCCGAAGCGTCTGCGGTTCGTCGCTGGTGCGCAACCGCTCCAGCTCCACCGACACGGTGACCTCGTCGGGGCGCGCTGCCGGATCCTTCGCCAGCATTCGAGCGACGAGGTCGTCGAGGGCGCCGGGGATCCCTTCGACCCGATCGGCGACGCGCGGCGCCTCTTCGAGGAGGATCTTTGCGAGCACGCCAACGACGTTGTCGGCGACGAAGGGCGACTTCCCGGTGAGGCACTTGAACAGCACGCACCCGAGCGAAAACACGTCGGCGCTGCCGTCGAGATCCTTTGCGCCCCGCACCTGCTCGGGTGCCATGTACCCGGGCGTCCCGAGCACCAACCCCGTCGCCGTGAGCTCGGGCCGCTGGTCGAGGCTGAACCGCGCGATGCCGAAGTCGACCAGCTTCACGTCGTGTGCTTGGCCGCGCATGAGAAACAGATTGCTCGGCTTGATGTCCCGGTGGACGACGCCGCGACCGTGCGCCGCCGCGAGCGCTCGCGCGGCGGACGCGCCGATCGAGAGCGTGTCGTCGAGCGGGATAGTCGTGCGTGCGAGGCGGCGCGCGAGAATCCTCGCCCTCCAGCCACTCCATCGCGAGGTACTGCTGCCCCTCCACGGCGCCGTGCGCGACGTAGCGGACGATGCCGGGGTGGCACAGCTCGGCGAGGACGTCGGCCTCCCGCGCGAACCGCTCCGGGAAAGCGGCGCCCGCGCCGCGCAGCACCTTGAGCGCGACGCGCACTCCGGACTGACGGTCGATGGCCGTGTAGACGGTCGCCATCCCCCCGGTACCGGCGGCGGCCTCGATCTCGAACCGATTCGCCACGAGGTGTCCGGGCCCCATTTGCTCGAAGTGAATTGAACCACGCTTCATGTGCCGTGGCGAGCTGGGCTTGGAGCCGATCACGCTACCCTCGACCGGCCATGCCGAAGCTGGCGCCCGCGCGACGTGCTCTCCCTCCAAAACAGGCCGCGCAGCGCCGCGCGGTGGCGGCGGCGGAACGGTCGGGCTGTCCCTTGACGCATGCTCCCGACCAGGCGGCTAGCCGCCGCGAAGCGCCCCGGTACGACATCCGATGTCGCGATCTTGAACTGGCCTCCACAACCCGTCGCCGCCTGGCGGCATCGACTAGATTTGCCGGCATTCGCACGGCCACCGGAGAGAACCATGAGCAAGCCGATCGTGACCGTGTTGGGTGGGACTGGCCTTCAGGGCGGCGGCGTCGTGGACGCGCTGCTGGCGGCCGGCGAGTTCGGAGTGCGCGTGGTGAGCCGCAACCCCGCCGGCGACGCGGCGAGCAAGCTCGAGGCCCGCGGCGTCGAGGTGGTGAAGGGCGACATGCTCGACCCCGCCACGCTGGGTCCCGCGTTCGCGGGTGCGCACGGCGCGTTCGTGGTGACGAACTTCTGGGACCCGAACCAGATGCAGCGCGAGACCGAGGTCGGCGCCGGAGCCGTGAAGGCGGCGCGCGCGGCGAACGTGCAGCACCTGATCTGGTCGACGCTGCCGAACACCGAGAAGCTGACGAACGGCACCCTCCACGTCCTGCACTTCGCCGGCAAGGCTCTCGTCGACGACGTCGTCGAGGCCGCGGGCTTCCCGCGCCACACCTTCGTGATGGCGCCGATGTACTTCCAGAACTTCCTCACGATGATGGGCCCGCAGCCGCTCCCGAACGGCGCCAAGGGTTGGGCCGTGCCGATGGATCCCGCCGCGCGCGTGATCCACGCCGGGGACGTCACCGAGGTTGGCCGGGCGGTCGCCGCGGCGTTCGGCTCCGACACGCTCCCCGACGGCAGCTACGTTGGCGTCTGCGGCGGCGTGTACTCGTGGAGCGACTTCGCGGAGACGCTGAACTCGCAGGGCCACAAGCTGGAGGTGATGCAGGTCCCCGCCGAGGTCTACGACACGTTCTATCCGGGCGCGCCGGAGATGCGGCAGATGTTCCAGTACTTCGCCGCGCACACGTACTTCGGGCCGGACCACGACAAGGTCGTCGCCGCCGCGAGGTCGCTCGTGCCGGGCGGGTTCACCACCTTCGCCGCCTGGGCGAAGGTCCACATGAAGCCCAGCTGAGCGGACACACGCCTGCGCTGGGCGCTTCCACGCCTGAGCACCCGGCGGATCGACCTCGAACACGCGCATGCGAGGGGCGATCTCCGGCGCTCGCCGGGCTTGGTAGCGTGAAGCACGACGTAGATCGAGCCGGGAAAGTCTTCCTGCGAGAGCTCCAGGCGCACGATGCGGCGCTGGCTCTTGCTCAAGAAGGAGATGCTCTCGAAGTAGCCCTCCGGCCTGGCTCGTGGTGCGCCGACAACCGGCGCAAGGACACTCCGTACCGCCACACGAAGCTCCGCCGGCTCCTCGAAGCGGCGAACACCGGGCGAAGGTGACGCCCGGGGCGAGGCCGGAGCCCCGTCACTCCTGCGGGTTGGTCTCCTTCGGCATCGGCGCGACCACGACGCTTCCGCCGACCACGGTGCCGTCGAGCACGAAGGAGGAGGTGGTCCCGTCGCCGTCGAGATCGCCGTGGGCCTCCGCCGAGAAGGTCGTGCCGGCGACGCCCGCCGAGCAGTCGCCGTCCGAGGAGTAGTCGTACTGGTAATACTGCGGTGCATCGACGGTGAAGCTCAGGCAGGTCCACCCGTTGAGGGCGTCGCCTGTGGTCCAGTCGGCCGGCGAGGAGGCGTACTTCCTGCTTGCCGGAACGGTCGTCGGGACCGGCGCGCTCGCCTTGCCGCATAGGCACGAGACCGTCCTGGCGCCGTCGAGCGTCTTGTCGCGCGTGTAAGCGCTGGCGGCATCCACCGCCATCAATCCGAGGTTGGAGGTTGCCTCTGCGGTCTTCGCCGCCGCGATGTACTTGTGAACGCCGGCGATCGCGAGCACCGCGAGTATGCCCACCACCACGATCACCGCGACAACGACACCGAGCACGATGAGGACGATGGTCCCGGCGCCACCGCCCTTCGGCGGCATCGGCTGCTGCGGCTGCACATAGGGATTCGCCATGGCGCGATGCTCGCGGCTCGCCGCCTGCGGCGCAAGCTCGAACGCCTGGGCGACGAGCCTGGCGAGAGAGTCTGCCGCGGACGCGGTGGGGATTGAACGGCCGCGGATGCAGTCAGCGCAGCTCGAGGGTGGTTGATCTCGGTCGTGCTCGTGCGCAAGACGATCAGCGGCGCGGCGAACAGTGCATGGTTCGGTGTCCGCGCTGGACGCGCCATGCGACGCCGCGGTCACCGGCGCCCACGCTCATTCCACTTTGCGACGGAAATGGTGCGCCTGCACGCCGGAGTTGAACCGCTGCGTCGAGAGCAGCTCGAGATGCCGCGCCCTCGAAAGGCCGTGAAACAAGGTCGGCCCGTGGCCGCTGATGACGGGATGAACGACCATGCGGTACTCGTCGATGAGCCCGAGCTCCTCGAGCGCAGCCGAGAGCTTGGGCGCTCCGACGAGGACGCCCCGCTCGGTCTTCACCTTCAGCGCCGCGATCGCCTCGCGAAGGTCGCCCTCCACCTTGGTCGTGTTCTGCCACGGGAAGTCGCGCCGCGAGCTGGACACGACGTACTTCGCCTTCGCCTCGAGCTTCTGCGCCCACTCGCGCATCGCGCGCGGTGCCTCTTCGTCGCGCGCCACCTGGGGCCAGGCGCCCTCCATCAGCTCGTAGGTGTTGCGCCCGAAGAGCATCGCCCCGCTCTGGTCCATGAGCTGCGTCCAGTAGTCGTGGAGCTCGTCGTCCGCGATGGCCTGGGTGTGGTCGATGCACCCGTCCAGGGTCACGTTGAGAGCGAAGGTGAGCAGGCCCATGGGGTGGGAAGTTACGAGCGGTGGGCTCGGGCGCACAGGAAATCCTGGCGCCGTCCTGCGCGAAAGTTGACCGAGAGGGTCGCGTCCCTCTGATGCGAAAGCGCCGCGTCCGGTCCCAGTGGAAGGGCGGACCCGCGGTGGCTCGCCGACGGGGATCGCGCGAGCCTCGAGCGCCTCCGGCGCCGCGAGCCTCGATCAGGCGTACTCGACGACAGTCCGGATCGACTTGCCCTCGTGCATCAGGTCGAACGCCTCGTTGATGCGCTCGAGCGGGAGCTTGTGCGTGATGAGCGGGTCGATCGCGACTTTCTTGTCCATGTACCAGTCGACGATGCGTGGGACGTCGGTGCGGCCGCGCGCGCCGCCGAACGCGGTGCCCTTCCACACGCGACCGGTGACGAGCTGGAACGGGCGCGTGGCGATCTCCTGGCCCGCGCCCGCGACGCCGATGATGACGCTGACGCCCCACCCGCGGTGGCAGCACTCGAGCGCCTGGCGCATCAGCTTCACGTCGCCAACGCACTCGAAGCTGTAGTCGGCGCCGCCGCCGGTGAGCTCGACGAGGTGGCCGACGACGTCCTTCACGTCCTTCGGGTTCACGAAGTGGGTCATGCCGAGCGTGCGCGCGAGCGCCTCGCGCGCCGGGTTCACGTCCACGCCGACGATCTGCGCGGCGCCCGCCATGCGCGCCCCTTGAACCACGTTGAGCCCGATGCCGCCGAGCCCGAAGACGACGACGTTGGCGCCGACCTCGACCTTCGCGGTGAAGATGACCGCGCCGATCCCCGTCGTCACGCCGCAGCCGATGTAGCAGATCTTGTCGAAGGGCGCGTCCTCGCGCACCTTCGCGACGGCGATCTCGGGGAGCACCGTGTGCTCGGCGAAGGTCGAGCAGCCCATGTAGTGGTGAATCGTCCGTCCGTTCGACGAGAAGCGGCTCGTCCCGTCGGGCATGAGGCCTTTGCCCTGCGTCGCCCGGATCGCCGTGCAGAGGTTCGTCTTCCGGCTCAGGCATGATTTGCAGGCGCGGCATTCGGGCGTGTAGAGGAGCACGACGTGGTCGCCGGGCTTCACGCTCGCGACGCCGGCGCCGACCTCGCGAACGATGCCCGCGCCCTCGTGGCCGAGGATCGCGGGGAAGAGCCCCTCCGGATCCGCGCCGGAGCGCGTGAACTCGTCGGTGTGGCAGACACCCGTCGCCTTGAGCTCGACGAGCACCTCTCCGGCCTCCGGCCCGGCGAGCTCGACGTCGCTCACGACGAGCGGCTTTCCGACTTCCCAAGCGACCGCGGCGCGCGTCTTCATGGCCCGCCACCGTATCCGGCGGCGCCGGAGCTACGCAACTCTGTCGAGAGGCACGGACGAGCGCGAGTCGCCGAGCCACGGGACTTGGGCGACGGCCGTGGCCAGGCGCATAGGAAACGCCAGCGCGGTCGGGCCCTACAGCCCTATGCGCCGGCGGTGAGCTCGTCAATCAGGCGGGGATCCTCCAGCGCGTCCGGGTGCTCCAGGATGACGTCGTGGATGACCGCCTCCATGGGGCCGACGACGAGCGCGGGGAGGTCGGGATGGAGCGGGCGGGTCTGGTGCTGGCGGGCGCGCAGAAAGTCGGCGAGGCGGCGTCGGCCCTCGCGCGCGAGCTCGCGCACGGCGTCATTCTGGCCGAGGTCGGCCACGGCGCGAGCAGCACGCGGTACAGGTGCGGATCTTGCGGTGGAGGGTGACGAGGTCGCGCACGTGCCGCGAGGATACCTCCCGGACGGGCTGGAACGACAGCGGGTGAGCTATGTTGTCGAAATCGGGCGACGCCGTTCGTTAAGGGGTCGAAAGGACAAACCCATGAAGCAATACCTACTCAGCGTGGTTCAGCCGGACGGGCCCAGGCCTCCGCCGGAGAGGCTCGATCCCATCATGCGCGACGTCGCGGCGTTTCACGAGGAGATACGGAAGGCGGGCGTCTGGGTGTTTTCGGGCCACCTTCATCTCGCGGACGTCGCGACCGTCGTGCGCGTGAAAGACGGCGAGATCATGACGACGGATGGGCCCTTCGCCGAGGGCAAGGAGCACATCGGCGGCATCGTGATCATCCAGGTGCCCGATCTCGACGCGGCGCTCGCGTGGGCGGCCAAGGCGGCGAAGGCGACCACCCTGCCGGTCGAGGTGCGGCCGTTCGCGGGGGTCGACTGAACGTCGAGCGCGTCTTCCGCGAGCACTACGGGCGGGCGGTGGCGGTCCTCGTGCGCATGCTCGGCGACATCGATCTCGCCGAGGAGTGCGTGCAGGACGCCTTCGTCGAGGCGACCGAGCGCTGGCCCGCGAGCGGCCTGCCACCGAGCCCCGCCGGTTGGATCCTCACCACCGCGAAGAACCGCGCCATCGACCGGCTGCGCCGCGAGGCACGCCGCCCGGAGGTGCACGCGCGCGCAGCGTCGCCCGAAATGGAAGAGGAGAGCGAGCCCACCATGCGCGACGATCAGCTCCGCCTCATCTTCACCTGCTGCCATCCTGCGCTGAATGTCCCGGCGCAGGTCGCGCTCACGCTGCGGCTTCTCGGCGGCCTCGGCACGGCCGAGATCGCGCGCGCGTTCGTCGTCCCCGAGCCGACGATGGGCCAGCGGATCGTCCGCGCGAAGGCCAAGATCCGCGACGCGGGCATCCCATTCCGCGTGCCGGAGCAACGCGAGCTCCCGCGGCGCCTGCGTGCCGTCCTCACCGTCGTCTACCTGATCTTCAACGAGGGCTACACGGCGACGTCCGGCGACCGCCTCGGTCGCGACGGCCTGTGCGCGGACGCCGTCCGCCTCGCCCGACTGCTCGCGGAGCTCTTGCCCCACGATCCCGAGGCCAAGGGCCTGCTCGCGCTGATGCTCCTCGTCGAGTCGCGCCGCCCCGCGCGCACCACGCCCGACGGCGGCCTCGTCCTCCTGCCGAACCAGGATCGCTCGCTCTGGGACCGCGAGCTGGTCGCCGAGGGCCAGTCCCTCGTGCGCGAGTGCCTGCGCCGAAACGAGCCCGGCCCGTACCAGATCCAGGCCGCCATCCAGGCCGTCCACAGCGACGCCGCCTCCGCCGACGCGACCGACTGGCGCCAGATCCTCCAGCTCTACGATCACCTCCTCCATTTCACGCCGACCCCGATAGTCGCCCTCCACCGCGCCGTCGCCGTCGCCGAGGTGACCGGCCCCGCCGAAGCGCTCGCCCTGGTCGACGCGCTCCCCCTTGGAGACCACCACCTGTTCCACGCCATCCGCGCCGACTTCCTCCGCCGCCTGAACCGCCCGGCGGAAGCCGCCCGAGCCTACGAAGCCGCGGTCCGCCTCACGACGAACACCATCGAGCGCGAGCTCCTCCACCGCTTCCTCGGCGATCAGCGCGGCACTTGAGGGGATCGCAGGGCGCGCGGGTCTGCCCGTCGACGCGGCCGGCGCGAAAGTTCACGAAATCCTCAGGCGAAATGGGGCCGCCCGGTCTCCTGGACGGACGGACCAGGGGGCGTGCATTGGTGGCGCACGAAGAAGCGCGCTCAGACCCGGCGTAGCTGCTTCGCGACGGCGAGCGCGGTGTCCTCGCGCATCCAGTACAACACATTCTACAACGGCTACCACACGACCGGTCCCGACATCGAGACCGGGTCGAACGTCGCCACGGGCAACCTGGACGAGATCTACGTCCGGAACAACCTGATCTACGACGACCCTAACCGGACGTACCGCTCGGAGGGCGTCTTCGTTCAGGGCCCGCACGGCGGGACGGGCCAGATATTCGGCTTCCACTTCTACGACAACGTCGTCAAGTTCCCGCTGGACATCGGCCTGTCCATGGAGGACGTCGACGAGGCGTACATCTACAACAACACCTTCTACGGCAACAACGCCAAGAACGCCGGCAACTACCAGGTCTTCTTCGACGACGGATGTACCCATCAGGTCGTGAAGAACAACATCTTCTACACGCTGCTGCCGAACGACGTCGGCGGCAGCGGTGCCGCGATGGTCGCGTCCAACCAGGACCTGGCGGAGATCGACTCCGACTACAACCTCTACTACCGGATCAACGGCAACCTTCGCATCGTCTTCGTCGATGGCGCGGTCTACTACACGGGCGACATGGCCAGCATCCGGAGCAACCTGGGATGGGAGACGCACAGCCCCGCTCCCGCGGACCCGCTGTTCGTCTCGCCGACGGATTACCACCTGCAGCCGGGGAGCCCGGCCATCAACGCCGGGACCGACGTCGGCCTGCCCTTCCAGGGGTCGGCGCCAGACATCGGCGCGTTCGAGTCCTCCCTCTGAGCCTCCGCCAGCTCATGCTCAATGAGCGCTCGCGATTGGCGAACGCCGACCAAGGCGGTAGCCGCCGGATTCACCTCGGCGGCGCGGGGATGACCATCCCCCGGCACGATTCGCCGTAGCCGATTCGTGCACGGTGATTTATCGTGCCGGACGATGCGGTTCGTCGTGGTAGCGGGCGCTGTCGCCGTCTTGTCGCTCGCCGGATGCTCCGTGATCACGGATCTCTCGTCGCTCACGGGCGGTGACGCGGGCAGCGGGACCGACGCGTCGCCGTCCGACGGATCGTCGTTCGATGGATCGCCGTCCGATGGATCGCCATCCGACGGATCGCCATCCGACGGGTCCTCGGCCGATGCCTCCGACGCGGGGCCCAGCGTGAATGCTTGCGGTGCGGCGCTCTTCGGCGCCCCCGTACCCCTCGCCAACGCGGGCTTCGAAACGGGTTGCGGGGGCTGGAATGCGTATCAATCGACGCTGGCCGCGGACTTCAGCACACCCCTCGCCGGCAGCGTCGCGTGCCGCGTGTGCGCGACCGGCGGCATCGTTCAGATCAACCAGAAGGTTCAGAACCTCACCGTGAAAGTGGGGGAGACGTACGAGTTCGTCGCGTGCGTCCGTGATGCCCCCGACGCGGGCAGCATCGGTGTAGCGACGGCAGGCGTGGGCGCCGGCGGGGCGGGCATCTCCAGCCTGTCGGTGCCGCTCTCCTCGACCTATCAACCCGTGCGGGTGCGCTGGACGACGACCGCCTCCGGGACGCTCAGCGTCAGCGTCCAGACCCCGGATAGCGCGGACGCGGGGTGCTACCTCGTCGACGAGACGTCCCTCTGGAAGCTCGACGGCGGCTGAGCGCGAACATCGACCAGCTCACTGCGGCGCCCCCGCCAGCTCCCGCCAGCGGAGCCGCCCCGCACGCGCACCCACCCGAGCGACGCGCCGCGGGTCGCGTCTCACCCCGTACGACTCCTCGTCGCGCGAAGGTGCTCAGCGCTCGCTGTCGAGGTGCTTCATCTGGTCGGCGCCGTAGCGGTCGCCGGCGAACGCGCCCGGCGGAAAGGCGTCCTCGAGCGCGGCGACGTCGGCCGGCGCGAGAGGCCTGTCGAGCGCGCCGAGGAGATCGGCGAGCTGCGCCTCGGTCTTCACGCCGGCGACGGGGACGAAACCGGGGCGCTTCGCGAGCACCCAGCCGAGGGCGAGCTGCGCGGCGGTCATCCCGCGCTCCTTCGCGAACGCGCCGAAGCGGCCCGCGAGGTCGGCGTTGCGCGCGCCGTTCTCACCCGCGAAGCGCGGCAGGTACGCGCGGAAGTCGCCCTTGCCGTTCAGCTTCCCGCCGGTGAGCAGACCGCGCGAGAAGACGCCGTAGAGCGTCGCGCCGATGCCGAGCTCGTCGAGTACGGGGAAGATCTTCGCCTCGGGCGAGCGGCTCGCGATCGAGTACTCGATCTGGAGATCGACGATGGGGTGGACGGCGCTCGCGCGGCGGATCGTGTCGACGCCGACCTCCGAGAGGCCGATGTGCTTGACCCAGCCGGCCTTCACGCAGTCGGCGATCGCGCCGATGGTGTCCTCGATGGGCACCTTCGGGTCGAGGCGCGCCGGGCGGTAGACGTCGATCGTCTCGACGCCGAGGCGCCGGAGCGAGTAGGCGAGCGCGGTCTTCACCGCCGCCGGGCGCGTGTCCACGCCGAGGAAGCTCCCGTCCGGGCCGCGCTGCGCGCCGAATTTCACCGAGAGCACCGCGCGGTCGCGCCGCCCGGCGATGGCCCGGCCGACGAGCATCTCGTTGTGGCCCATGCCGTAGAAGTCGCCCGTGTCGACCAGCGAGATGCCCGCGTCGAGCGCGGCCTGGATGGTCCGCACGCTGGCCGCGTCGTCCGTGGGTCCGTAGCTGCCGCTCATTCCCATGCATCCGAGGCCGACGCGCGACACCTCGGGCCCGGCTTTTCCCAGCTTCGTCATGACGCTCACCATGCGTCTTCCCGACCCAGCCGACCAGCGAATACGATGGATGCGTCCCATAAGCACCATGAATACATCCGACACCCTCGCGCGCGACCTCGACCTCAACTTGCTCCGCGTCTTCGTGGTCGTCGCCGAGGAGCGCAGCGCCACCGCGGCCGGCAAGCGCCTCTACCTCACGCAGCCGGCGATCAGCGCCGCGCTCAAGCGTCTCGCGACCGCGATCGGCGCCCCGCTCTTCGCGCGCCAGGGGCGCGGTCTCGCGCTCACCACGCGTGGCGAGCGCCTCTTCGCCGCCGCGCGTCCTCACCTCGAGGCCCTCGTCGCGGCCGCCGCGGCCGCGCCGGCGTTCGACCCCGTCGCCAGCGAGCGCACCGTGCGCATCGGGCTCTCGGACGTGACGGAGACCTGGCTCCTGCCGACGCTCCTGCGCCTCCTCGCGCGCGAGGCCCCACGCATGCGCTTCGTCGTCGTGCCGGTGCAGTTCCGCACGGTGGCCCGCGAGCTCGCGTCGGGCGCCATCGACTTCGCCGTCACCATCGCCGACGAGCTCCCCGCGGGGATCCGCCGAGAGCCGCTCTTCTTCGGCGGCTTCTCGTGTCTCTTCGACCCGAGGCACGCGCAGGTCGGACCGACGCTGACGCGCAAGGCGTACTTCGCGCACCAGCACGTGATCGTGTCGTACAACGCGGACCTCCGCGGCCTCATCGAGGATCTCGGGCGGGCGCGCCGCGACGTGCGCGTCTCGGTGCCGTCGTTCCACGGCGTCGGCGCGCTGGTCGAGGGCTCGCCGCTCCTCGCCACCGTGCCGACGCTCGTCGGACGCCTCGCGCTGCGGCATCACCCGCGCCTGCGGCTCGAGCGCCTCCCGCTGCCGATCGGCGGCGCGCCGCTCGAGCTCTTCTGGCGGAGCGCGCTCGACGACGACGAGTCGGTGCGCTTCGTGATGGACCACGTGGCGCGCATCGCGAAGCGCGTCGCGCGCGATCACGGGGAAGGGGCGAGGGGTCTCAGACGGTCACGCGCAGGACCTCCTCGACCGTCGTGACCAGGCCGCCACCTTCTCGAGGCCCGCGCGGCGCATGGGAATGCTGGCGCGATCGGCGGAGGACGTTCACCGTGAGCTCGAAAGCCGTGGCCCACATACTCCACGCGCGCGGCAGCGGCCGCGCCGAGCTCACTTCGGGGGCTTGCTCGAGCGGTAGATGTGGAACTGGGCGGCTCCACCCATGCGGTTGCTGTAAAGGTAGAGCGCGCAGCCGTCCGCCGTGAGGTACGACGGCGCCTCGAACGAGCTCGTGTTCAGCTCCGATACCGGCGTGGGGCTGGAGAACGGATCCGACGCGCTCGCGCGCGTGGCCCGCCAGATGTCGTGCTCGCCGGCCCCCGCCGCCGGCGACGCGAAGTAGAGAGTGAGGTCGTCGGCGCTGACCACCGGAGAGAACGAGACGACCGCCAGCCCGGCGTCGTTGGTGCGGACGGGAACGAGCACGGGCGAACCGACCACGCCCGCGTCGATCGCCGAACGATACACGTGGAAGCCGCTGATGCCGGCGTCGCTCACGCGCGCCGAGCTGAAGTAGAGCGCCGACTCGTCGGGCGTCACGTACGGCTGATCGTCGGACAGCGGCCCGGACGAAACCCCCGGGATCTCGCTCGCCGCCCCGAACGGGTCGTTCGTGGCGGCGCGCGCGGCGGAGAAGAGACGGACGGCGCCGGAGACGTCGCGCCGCGACGCGAAGTACACCGTGAGACCGCCGAGCGGCAGGGACGCGTACGCGTCGCCCGCGTCGCCGTCGAGGTCGTCGGCGAGGATCGGCGTCCCGAAGGCCTGGTCGACGGCGGTCCGCGTGGCCCGGTAGACGGCAAACGGGCTGTCGAACGTGAAGAAGCCGGACGACCCGGCGTCGCCGAGGGCGCGGTTGCTCGCGAAGTAGACGGTGAGACCGTCGGCCGACAGGCGCGCGCCGACCTCGGAGCCCGCACCCACGAGCTCGCTCACCAGGACCGGCGCGCCGAACGGCGCCGTGGTGTCGCAGCCCGCGGAGGCGTCGGAGGCGTCGGAGGCGTCGGCCCCGTCGGGACCGGCCTCGGGCGAGGTAGCGTCCGGAGTAGCCACGTCCGGGCCGCCGTCCCCGGAGGCGTCGTCTCCGTCGCATGCCCAGCCGAGCCCGCCACCGGCGGCGACGGCGAGCATCAGGGCGGCGAGCGGGCGACGGGACGGCGAAGTCATTGTTTTTCCGAAGCTCCTGGCGGCGTCGTGGCGCCCCGAGCTTGCGACGGTCGCACCTCTCGCGCGACGCGGCAAGGGGTCCGTCCTTCCAGTGAGACCGGACGGCCCCCACTTCGCATAAGAGTTCCGTGCCGCGTCACGCGGCGGTTTCTTCCGACGATGCGCTGCCAGATTGATCGCGTACGGCGCCCTCAGTCGCTCGCCGCGTCGACGCTCGCCACACCGGCGTCGCCCCCGTACCCGGGCGGCCCCGAGTGCGGTGGGGCGTGCATCATCGCGTACGCCAGGATCATCGCCACGAACCCGACCGCGGTGAACACCACCGCGAGAACCCCCAACCACACCAGCGTCCCCGCCGCACCGAGCAACACGGTCAGCTCATGACCGCGCTTTCTCGGCGGCCCGGGCGGGGCTGGGGCTCGGTAGGGTGCGCTCAAGGGCTCTGTTCCTCGTACCAGGTGCGCACGCATACGGTCGCGCGGTCGTGTTCGTTCCCCGGCGGTGGGACGATCATGGCGCCAGCGTTGGCGAGCCTCGGCCGTATGCATCTTCGTGGGCGCCCCCGCGGGATGCCCGCGGGACCCGTGATGCTGGCACGGAGGTCGGTCGTGCGACCATCGCGCGCGGTGGGCGTGCACGCCGGGTGGTATGGTCGGCCATCTTGGACATTCCGGACGTCCTCGCCGAGGAGGTCGGTGATGCGTGGGAGGTGAGCGACGGCGTCACGCTGGCGGAGGCCTACGCCAGGTTCACGCAGGGGCTCGTGACACGACCCCACGCGTGGGCGGCCGACCACCTCGACGTCGACATGGAGGCGAGCGCCGGGCTCGACGCGCGTCGGGTCCTCCGGCTCGCGCTGCTAGCGCTCGGCGAACTACCGACGACGGATTGCCGGAGCTTCGAACACCCGACTGAACAGCCCTGGTATCGCGCCTATGTACTCCTCGACGCGCTCTGCCGGCACGAGCCGCTCCATCGGAGTCTGCCGTCACCGGTCTTCTGGCTCGCGACGGACGCAAGGATCGACGTTGCAGAGCTTGAGGAAGCTCTATCAGCGTATCGGCGACCCCAGACGTGGACTTCCAGTCGATGGTCTCGGCCCTGGACGCCCCGCGGCCGTCCTTCCCGCAATTCGACCTCGGCACGGCGCGGTAGCGTTCAGTCGACGGTGATCGACCTGCGCGCGGCGAGTTTCAGGAAAGTCAGCGCGGCTTGCGGGCGATGATCTGCAGCACCGCGTTCATCCCGCCGTGAAGGGTGCGCTCGTTGACGTTGCGGAGCTTCTCCTCGGCGACGACGAGCTCAAGGCTTGCGAGCTCGTCTCGAATGGCGTCGAGCGTAGTAAGCATGTCCACCGCGCCCGGTCGCGCTAGCACTTCCCGCGCGCCTGGCGTGAGACGACAGTCGTCGATGACAACCGGCCCGGCGGTGTGTCGAGGAGGCTGCACGCGCGTCACTCGACCGTCCGCGCGCGCCTTCGGGTCGCGCGGACGGCGAGCGTGGTCCCGCCCGAGATCAGGGCGAATGCGAGGGCGAAACCGACGGGAAGGGTCAGGCCTCCCCGATTCACGAACGCGACCAGGCCGGCGAGCGCGCCGCACGCGATGAGCGCGGCGCCACCGCAGCCCAGACGCATCGGCGCGAGGTCCACCGAAGCGGGCGTCCGTGCGAAGCGAACGATGGCGCGAGCTGTGAGGACCCAGACCACGAAGCTCCCGAGCTCGATAGCACCGGCGCCGACGCTCACGCGGAGCGCGCGCGTGTGTGCGACCGGGAGTGGGTCGAGCTGCGTGCCGGCCACGGCCCACACCACCGCCGACACGAGAAGAAGCCCGACGAACGCGAGCGCGGCCAAACCGACGGCGGCCCCCCAGCCGCCGCTTCGCACCGAGGGGGCG
Source organism: uncultured delta proteobacterium (assembly GCA_963782055.1). GTDB lineage: Bacteria > Myxococcota_A > Polyangia > Polyangiales > Polyangiaceae > DASXHD01. The sequence goes on along the minus strand of CAWAIF010000003.1, from coordinate 4,476,771 downwards.
AGCGGCGTGCCGGGTGTCGAGCGGAACAGCGCCGCGAGGCCGATCCAGATGACGATTCCCGCAGCGAGTCCGAGCGCGCTCCCTTGGATGCCGGCGACGTCGTCGGCCAGATAGTGATTCTGGTTGCGGTAGACGTTCGAGACGAAGAACGCCGCCATCACCCACGCCGGCACCGCGAGCGCCGCGCCCGCGACGTGAAGCACGCCCCTACCGAACGTTGCCACCGATGCCATGTGCACACACTAAGGCAAACGGCAACGCCGCGCGTGACTTTGTCGGCGGAGGTGCGTCTCACTCACTTCAGTCCACAGTTTTAGCGTTGTTGCGCATAGGAAATCCTAACGCGGTCGAGCGGGAGCCGATGACCCGCCGCAGCCGCGCCCGCGAGGAGGAGCTCTGCCGCGTCTTCAGCTGGAGCTGACACTCCTTCGACCCAACGGATCGGGGATCGGGACGGGGTCGCGATGGGCCACCCGCCTCTGCAACGCGAGAACGGGATGGTCCTCGTCGGGCAGGCCGATCAGTACACGTAGGCGGCACCGGCGCCGTTGGCCGAGGTGTCGCTCTCGTCGCCGTTCACACCGATCGCCGCGCTCGCTTCGAGGCGCGCGGCGATCACCAGCGTCGTCCCCGAGACGGCCATGTCCCACCCGAACCCCGCGTTGGCGCTCGCGTTGGGCGCCTTGATGTACGCGGACTGCGCCCATTGCGTGCCGGCGCGCTCGAACCAATACGCCGCGCCCGAGCCGAAGGCCGCGGTGTCGTTCTGGATGCCACCGACGCCGACGCCGCTGCTGGCTTCTTCGTTGGCGCCGATCACGAGCGTGTCGCCGATGACGGCGAGGCTATGTCCGAACTGTTGATTCGCGCGCGTGTTGGAGGCCTTCAGGTACGCCTGCTGCTTCCACGCCCCGCCGGACGACACGAAGACGTACACCGCGCCGGCCGCGGGCATCGATTCGTCGCCCTGGTCGCCGTTGACGCCCGTCGCGTGACTGCTCTCGGTTTCGGCGCCGACGAAGAGCGTGCCGGCGCTGCCGTCGAGCGCGACGGACCAGCCGAACCACTCGTCGGGCTGGGTATTCGACGGTTTGATGTAGACCTGCTGCGCCCACGCGGTGCCCGAGCGCTGGAACACGTAGACGGCTCCGGCTTGATTGAACGATTTGTCGTTGTCTTGGTTTGCGCCGATACCCTTGCCGGCGCTCCCCTCGCCGTAAGCGCCGACCGCGAGCGTGTCGCCCACGAGAGAGACGTCGCACCCGAAGAGCCCCTCGCCTGGGCCTGCCGCCGCGAGGGTGTTGGACGCCTTGAGGTACGCCTGCTGTTGCCAGGAGCCATTCGACGACACGAACACGTACGCAGCGCCCGCGTAAGGCGTGAGGCTGTTGGTCTGGTCGCCGTTCACGCCGCGCGCGTTGCTCGCCTCGCTCGGCGCGCCGACGACGAGGGTGTTGCCGGAGAGGGCGACGGTCACGCCGAAGTATCCGCCCGCGTTCGACGGCTTCAGGTACGCGGTCTGCTTCCACACGGCGCCGGTGCGCGTGAAGACGTAGGCCGCGCCTTTGTTGGGCGCCGAGGTGTCGGCCTGGTTGCCGTTGATCCCGGTCGCGTTGCTCGACTCGCCCGGCGCGCCGACGACGAGCGTGTCGCCCGAGAGCGCGACCGCTCGCCCGAACAGCGCCGAGGCACGCGCGTTGGACGCCTTGATGTACGCCTGCTGCGTCCACGTCGAGCCCACACGCACGTAGACGTAGACCGCGCCCGCCATCGGCGCGGAGGTGTCGTTCTGGTTGGCGCCGACGCCGCTGGCCCCGCTCGACTCGTTGGCCGCGCCGACGACCAGCGTATCGCCGTCGATCGCGACCGCCGTTCCGAAGTTGTCGCCGCTGCGCGTGTTCGACGCCTTGACGTAGTCGACTTGCGGGGACGTCGTGGCGGTCACCACGTACTTCGCCTGGGTCGCGCCGTCGGGTGTCGTGACGACGACCGGGATCGGGTTCGCGCCGGGGCCGAGCGCGATCGGCGCGCTCGCGACGCCCGAGATCGCCGGTGCGCCGTCGATGGTGAGCGTCGCGTTCGCGGCGCTCGTCGTCGCCGTGACCGTGGTGGTGGGCGAGCCGAGCAGGCGGCTGTCGATCGGGCCGACGTCGTAGGTGAGCTCGGCGGGATCGAACGCCGGCGAGAGCGCGCCGGCGGAGAGCGAGAGGTCGCTCAGCGTGGTGACGGTGGAGGGACAGTGAACGGCCACCGAGACGTCCGCGCCCGCGACGACGCCGCTGCCTCTCTGCACCGCGCAGACGTGAGCGGCGGGCGGGTTCGAGACGGTGACCACGTACGCGGCGCCGTCTGCCAGGCGCGCGGGGAAGGTGAACGACCCGTCGGTGACGTCGAGGGGCGGCCCGCCGTTGAGGACGACGCCGACGTGGGCGCCGGCGAGACCGTCGACCGTCCCGCCGACGGCGTGGCCGCCCGACGCGAGATCGTCGAGCGGCGTCAGCAGCGTGCAGCCGCAGAGAAGAGCAAACCCGAGAGATGCCGACCAGGACGGCATGATGTCATCTTACCCGTACGCGCCGCGGCTGGCGCATCAACGTTGAGGAGGCGAAACTGGCGCGCACGTTGCAGCTCCGGATCAGACGGGGTCGCGACTCGCGACGAGTCTTCGCGCAATATATACACTGTAAATGATGCAACGCCAAGGCGCGCTCTTCGCGATGAGCAAGGGTACGGCGCCGCTGCGTGCAGCGACTCGCCCTCGGGGAGCCCCGACGGTGCCGCGGCGCACGCACGACCTCCGCTCCGTCAGCCTGGACCTCTGGGCCGGCGAGTTCGTGGCCGTCACCGGGCCGGAGACGATGCGGCGCGTCGTCGGGCACGGAGCTCCGCTCGACTCGGGGGGGGCGCGAGGCGGGAGCGTACGATTGGCGGATGAGCTGGTCGGCGCTAGAGTCGCCCCGTATCCCGCGGGGAACCGGGCATGCCGGAGCGTGACGAGGCGCGGGGCCCGACTTGAAGAGATGAAGGCACGACACGACTTCCTGGCGGCGCTCCAGTCGGCGTACTGCGTCAAGGACAGCCTGCAGGAGTGGCTCGACGGGCTGACGTCCGGGGCCTCGACCCTGCTGCCCGAGCAGTATGGTGCGGTCGGGCGGATCCTGGACGCCCGGCAGGGAACGACCATGGGGGACTACGCCATCCACGTCGACGACCCTCGCGTCCACGACGCCTACGAGACGCATCGGCTGCGGTCCGCGCACCGGCTGGACTTCCTGCTCTCCACCAACGGGCCGCGTGGTACGCGCCAGACGCTCTCGTCCGCCGACCGTGACGCCTACCTCCAGCAACTCGTCCAGCGCTTCACGCGCGCGGGCGTCCACGACATGTTGCACGTCACCGCGCACGACGGGAATGACCTCTGGGTGAGCCTCGGCTTGATCACCCGGCGCCCGCTGGCGACGCCCTGGAGCGGTCGGCTCTGGCAGGTCGCTTCTCGTCGCTTCGAGAGCGCCCTTCGTGTCCAGACCAGGGCCCTGGCGCTGGCCAGGTCGTCGAGTGACGACACCGGTTCGCCCTGCCTCGAGACGCCGGCGCCGGCGCCCTCCGTCGTGGAGCGACTGCGCGGCGCGGCCCGTGCCGTGGACATGGGCGAGCGTGGCCCCGCGTCGTCCGACGAGCGTGCTCGTGAGGTCTGGCGCGGTCTCGTGCACGGATCGTGGTCCTGCATCGATCGTCATGAAGCGGCGGGGCGCCGGTACGTCATCGCCATGCCCCACGCGCGCCCCTCGCGCGACGGCCGCGCACTCACGCCCCGAGAGGCCCTGGTCGCCGCCTTCGCGAGCGACGGCCGCAGCGAGAAGTGGATTGGTTACACGCTCGGCGTGAGTCGCAGCACCGTCGCCAACCAGCTCGCGGCGGCGCTCGGGAAGCTCGCGCTCCCCTCTCACGTCGCCCTGACGCGAGCGTTCCGGGCCTCCCACCCGGCGCCCGGCGGGGGTGGCGCGGCACTCGAGCTGATGCCGGCACGCCGGCTGCGGGCGCATGATCTCGCTCCTGACGTGGCGGTCCTGGCCTTCGACCTGGACACTGCCTCGTCCCGAGAGCCTGTCGGCGCGCTGGCGGCATTGACTCCCGCGCAGCAGCGGGCCGTGGAGCTTGCGCTCACCGGCCTCGGGGACCGGGACATCGCCGAGCGGCTCGGGCTCTCACGGTACACCGTCTCGAACCAGCTGCGACGAGCGTACGCGCGGCTCGGCGTGGGCACGCGCATCGAGCTGGGGGTGCTGCTCCGGGAACGCACGGCGTGACGAATGTGTCCAGTCCAGCCCCTTGGCTGTGACGCTCGTCGCGCGCGCTGCTAATGGCGTTGTCGTGCGGCAGCCGCGCGTGCATCGACGCACCTGCGGAGGTCCGCACGGCCACGGCGCGCGCGGACCAGCCGCGCAGCACAAGGAGCGACGAAACCATGAAGCGCATCGCGTTGACGATCGTGACGGCGTGGATCGCCGTGATCGGTTCGGCTGCCTGCGGCAGCTCCGGGAGCACCGACCCCGGCGGAGCGAGCGGCGACGGCGGCAGCGCCGCAGCCGAGCTCATCGGCACGTGGCAGGGCACCGACACGGTGACGTTCATGTGTGACGGTGGACTGCAATCGGACACCGTTGCGCACACCATCGTGATCGCCGCAGGCACGGGCTCGGCGCTCGCGGTCTCCAGCTCCACGACGCCTTGCCCGTTCGACTTCGACCTCTCGGGGAACGTCGCGACGGCACGCGCCGGGCAGAGTTGCACGGTGGACGCCGGGGAAACGGTGAAGCTCGACTCCTGGACGCTGACCCTGAGCGACGACAAGTCGACGCTGACGTCGAAGGAATCCGCGGCGGACGATGGGACGGGGTGCACCGCGGCCAGCACCGGGACGTACACCAAGCAGAGCAAGTGAGGCGTCGCGCGCCGGGCGGCCGCTCGTGCTCCCACTCTGGTCCGTCGTTCCGGTGAGACCGGACGGCCCCACTTCGCATCACGGGGACCATGTCCCCCTCCTCGCTCGATCGCGCGACGACTTCCGGTGCGCTGGGCCGACTTTCAGGAGGCGACGGTGCGCCCGAGTGACGTGCGCTCTCGTCGCAGGGTGGTAGGAGCCACGAGGGTGACATGGCATGGGCAGTCAACGACGTGCTGGCGTCATTCGACCGAGCAACTCGCAACCTCGGAGCGGACTTCTCTGCCGACCTCGCCCCCGCGCACGAGAAGCTGGCCATCGACCGCCTCGTGCATCACTCGGTCATCCTGGAGATGACCAGCGGGAGCGTGAGGGCGGATCAAGCCAAGAAGAGAGGAGCACCGACAGCCTCGACGACGACAACTACCCCAGCGACAACTACGAACGGAACGCAGTCAGGCAAGGACAACATCCACATTCGATTCAAGCGGCTCCGCCCCAGCCCGATCGTGGCGACCTGGTCGTTGCCTCATCGGGAAGCTCCGATTGCTCGTCTCGCCTGCGCCGCCGCTTCGAGCTGGTGGGGTGCCAGGCGCGAGCGCCGCTGGTCGAATGCCTGCGTCCAGGCCTCGCCGAGATGCGCGATGCCTTCTGCGAGCCTGTCGATGGGGGTCGCTTCCGGCTCGCACTGTTCGAGTGCGTCGAGCAGCCATTCCGCCGCTTCCGGCACTGCTGGCACGAAATCGGTGAAGCTCCAGGCGCCGCGGACGACCCGCCTGCGATCGAGGGAGCTCCAGTGCTGGTAGAAGGGGAGCGTCTTGACCAGCTGCCAGCGCAGATCCGCGCTCTGCAGCTCCACCACGCGCCGAGCGATCTCGATCGACCACGAGGCGGTGGTGTCGGCGGCATGGAGGAAGCGCTCGTGGAGTTCCGGGTCGCGGACGAGGAGTTCCGCGTCGGACGTTCTCGCGAGCGCGAGCAGCAGAGCGGTAACCCAGAGGTGAACGAGAGGGTGTTGGGGCTTGCCCGTGCGTGGTTCGCGAAGCTCGGCCGCGATCCGTTCTCGGGAGATCCCTCGGGCAAGTAACGACGATGCCACCTCGCATCCGCCCGCGAGGTTCGCGTCGCCGCGCTCCGAGATCGGCCACAGGAGCGCCACGGGGTACCCTGTGACCACGTCGAACATCAGCTCGAAGAGATCGTCGGCTTCGCATGCCATGTGGTCCACGCTCTTCTCGAGCTCGGCCATGCCGAGGCGACCGTTGAGATGATCGTTGAAGCTGCGCCAAAGTGGCTCGGTGTCCACAATCGCGTCGAGGGGCCCCTGGCCCGCCACGCCCAGGAGCCTGGCCAGCGGCGCGAGGGAAGGGAAGAGCCCCGCTCTGTGGAGGACAGGTTCCATGGCACGCGTCAGCATGCCGCGTCGCGCCAACTCAACCAGGAGCTCGCGTTCCGCCGGTGCGAGGTCGTCGGCGCGACGCAGGCGCGGGCCGTCCCAGGGCGCGATTCTGTCGAGCCACCAGCTCGGCCGCGAGCTCGTGGGAGCCCAGGAGCGCGCCAGAGCGAGCGTCGATGAAGAGCCAGACGACGTCCAAACGCTGCGCCGCCAACGCGACGGCCGAGACCGCCTGGGCCACCAGATGGTCGAGGTGTCCGTCGCCCCAAGGGAGGCCCTCCACTGGCGGCCTCGGCTCGGCGAGTTCGGCGGCTTGGAGAAACGCTTCGTCGTCCAACCGGGAGGGATCGGCGCGCGTCAGCCCGATCAGCGCCGCGCTCTCGACCAGGCGATCGGAGCTGGACATCGCGGCCGCAAAGGGCGCCGCCTCCACGTTGACGCCGCGCTTGCCGAGCACGTGGAGCGCGAGCAGGGCGCTGCAGCGCACCAGGGGATCGCCCGATGAGGCGAGCTGGCTCAGCGGCTCGACCCAATCGCCACCGCTGCTCGCGAATGCGACGACCGCCGTCGTCGCCGCGACCACGCGTGGATCCGCGTCGCGCAGCAGCGAGCGCCAGGCCTGCGGATGGGGATCGATGACGGAAGCAATCAGGTCGCGGAAGGGCTCACCAACGGCACCAGTGAGATAGTGGAACGTCGATCCCCACGCGGCCATATCCGCCAGCATGCGGAGAGCGGCGGCACGCTCCGACATCTTCGGAGCCTGGACGAACTCCATCAGAAACGGTGCCACCGCCGCCGCGGCCTCGGGCATCACGTGGCCCTGGTGCAACAGCTCCTCACGTAGGTCGAACATGGCCTGCTGTCGCACCGATTCCGATCGCGACGTCAGCTTCTTCAGCAGCTTCGGAAGGTCGGAACCTCTCTGGTAGACCGTGGCCAGCGTATCCCATGGCACCGCGTTCAATCGATCGAGCATGGCAAGAACCTCGCTCAACCGAAGCGTTCCTGGACCTGGCGCATAGGAAATCCTAGCGCGGTCGGGCGCGAAAGGCGACGCGAACGGCCTGGAGGGGCTGGTCGAAGGATCGCCGCGAGCTCCTCCGGCGCGTCCGCGGGCGGCTCGGGGTCGACCGTGAGGATCTTGCGCAGCACGTCGACGAGCCCGGTACCGTCGTGCGGAGGATGCCCGCTGACGATCTCGAAGAGCACCCCCCCGAGCAGGTAGACGTCCGTCGCAACCGACGGCGGCGGCGGGCCGTCCTGGCCGAGCATCTCCGGGGCCATGTAGCAAGGCGTGCCCGCCGGGCTGCTCGCCGTCGCGCCCGCCTTCAGGTCCTCGAGCGGCACCGCGATCCCCCAGTCGACCACGTAGGTCTCCCCGAACTCCCCGATCATCACGTTGTCCGGCTTGAGGTCGCGGTGGATCACGCCGCGGCTGTGGGCGAAGTGGATGGCGCTCGCCACCTGCATGAGCGTGCGCAAGTTCCACTCCAGCAGGTCGCCGGAGGGTGCGAGCTCGCGCACGCGGTCGGCGTCGCGGATGAGCTCGCTCCACGTGATGCCGCTGATGCGCTTGAGCACGATCATCGGCGCCCCGTGCTCGTCCACGCCCACGTCGTGCACCGGCACCACGTTGGGGTGCTCCAGCGTGCCGGTCAGGCGCGCCTCGCGCAGCAGCTCGGCCGCCGGCTCGGTGTGCCCTCGCAGCTCGTCGCGCAGCGTCTTGACCGCGACGACGCGCTCGAGCGAGCGCTGCACGCCCTCGCGCACCACGCCCATGCCGCCCGTGCCGATGGTGGTGCCCAGGTCGATGCCGGATGCCGCGGCGATGGCGCGGCTCGGGCGGACGCGCACCGGCACCAGCGTGCCCTTGACGTCCACGGGGCTCCCGACGGTCAGGGTCGCGGCAAGGGTGTTCGCCAGCTCGTCGACGGTGTCGTCCACGGTATGGAGCGTACCCGCCCGGTCAACGCAGCACACGTTCGCATTCTTCGGACGTGCCCCGACGCCGTCGCGCTGCTGGAGCTCGGACGCTACCCTGGTCCGTCCTTCCAGCGAGACCGGACGGCCCCACTTCGCACCAGAGGGCTTTCGTAGACCTTCGCGCCCGACCGCGCGAGCATTGCCCATGCGCACCCTAGCGGGTGTTCACGGCCAGCTGCGCCGCGAACGCGCGCTGGTACGCGGGCCGCGCTTCGCCTCGCGCGACGAAGGCCGAGAGGGTGGGGAACTCGTCGAGCATGCCCGACGGGCGAAGCCGCAGCAGCACAGAGACCATCATCAGGTCGCCGGCGCAGAATGCGCCATCGAGCCACTCCGCGTCGCCGAGGCGCGCCGCGAGCCGGTGCATCACGTCGCGCACGCGATCCCTCACGAGCGGCGAGCGCTCCGCGGCCCACGGCTTGTCGCGCTCGAGAATCTTCGCGATGGAGAGCTCGAGGATGGGCGGCTCGACCGTGTTGAGCGCCGCGAACATCCACACGATGGCACGGGCTCGCGCGTCGGCGTCGGCGGGCAGCAGGCCGCGATGCTTCTGGGCGAGATGAAGGACGATCGCGCCCGTCTCGAAGAGCACGAGGGAGCCTTCCTCGTACGTCGGGATCTTGCCGAACGGATGCAGCGCGAGGTGGGCGGGCTGTTTCATCGCCGAAGACGTGACGAGCCGAACGTCGTACGGCTGGTCGACCTCCTCGAGGGCCCAGCGCACCCGCGTGTCGCGTGCGAGGCCTTTGCCGCCATCGGGCGACCGATCGAACGCGGTGATGGTGATCATCTCGCCCTCCCCGGACCGACCTCGAACACCTGTCGGATCTCGACCTCGACCTCTTGGCCCGGGTGGACCTCAATGCCGAACGGGATGCGCTTGGCCCAGTCGACCGCTCCTTCCTTCGATTGCACCTCGATGATCCAGTACCCGCCGATCAGCTCCTTCGTCTCGCTGAACGGGCCGTCGAGCACGGTCCGCTGGCTGCCGCTGAACTTCACCTTCGCGCCCTTGTCGGGCGGCTCGAGGCCGTTGAGCTCGACCAGGACGCCCGCCCGGCGCAGCTCGTCGTTGAAGCGCCCCATCGCCTCGAGCTCCTCGGGCGGGGGCCGATCGGTGTACGGCGGCGGCTTGACGATCATCATGAAACGCATGGCAGTGCTCCTTGCTACCCTTGCGACGAACGGCGCGCTCGCCGATCGACACGCCGCGGGAGGAAATTCGTACGCCGCCGGGCCATGCCGTCGGGCGAGCGGGAACCGCGCGACGGCCTGAGCTGTCCGTCTCCGCGTGAAGTCGCTCTTCCTCGTGGGGCTCGCCGGGCTCGGCGCTTGCGCCACTCCGCCGGCGGCGCCGCGCGCCGTGCTTCCGCTGCTCGAGGTCCACCAGGTGGCCGCGTGCGACTCCGCGGCGCGGAGGGCCCCTTCGCCGGTGCACGTCGCGAGCCTGGGCGCCGAGGAGGCGCTCCGGAGCGATCTCGCCGCGCTGCGCGTTCACGCGTACCTCGTCGATCCGCGTCGCCACGCGTGGACGCGTGAAGCGCTCGGCGACGCGTCGTCCGAGCGCGAGCCGGTCCCGCCGCAGCCGAGCGAGCTCGCCGTGATCGCCGCGGACGGGACCGCCGTTCGCCTTCGCCTGGAGGGGAGCCGCCTTCGCGCCCTCGCATGGTTTCCACGGTCGAGCTTGGGGCTCACGGTCATCCAGCGAACGACGCTGGCGCTCGCGCCTTGCGCCGCGGCGGACCCGCGCGCTGGCGTCACGCTCCTCCCCGGCGCCGAGGTCCAAGAGATCCACGAGGCCGACGACGCCCGCGGCTCCGTCGAACGCGGCGCGCTGCGCCACGTTCGCGCGACGCTCGACGAGGCGCGCTTCGCCGGCTGGCTCGCGAAATCGGACCTCGGAGACCTCTTTGCGCCCACCGACGCGCCTTCGCGCTCGGCGGTCGACGCGCGCGTGCGAGCCGGCGCGACGGTGCTCGCGAGCCCGAGCGGGTCGACCGTCGCGTCGCTCGTCGTTCGCGCCGGTACGTCGAGCGACGGCTGGATGTACGTCGCCACGCGGCCAGGCGCCCCGCGCGGCTTCGTCGCCGTTCGCTTTCCGGCGAGCGAGCGCGCGAGCATCGAGGGCCTGGTCGCGGAGCGCGACGTGACGCGCATCGCTCCCGACGTGCTCGAGCGCGTCGACGGGATCTCCCTCGACGGCTTCGGCACCATGTCCGACGCCTCCCAGGCCACCCTCCGACGCGGCACGTGGCTCTACGACCCCGGCGGCGTCGAGCGCATCGCGTTCGTCCGCGCCAACGTCGTCGCCTACAACGTCGACACCCCGAGCGGCGCGACCTTCTGCGGCGTCGAGGTCTTCTTTCCGCTCCTGGGTTTCCAGCGCGCCGCCGTGCGCTGCGCCGACCTCGCGCCCTGAATCGCGCCACGGCACGCGCGCTTCGGAGGAAGCGCAGATCAAGCCCGCGTCGCAGACGGCGGCCGCGTCGGGGTGGCACGGGCCGCCGGCCGCGGAGACCCGCACACACGTCCGTCGGAGGAACGCTCCGGGCCAGGGGAAGCCGGGGCGCGGGGGCCGCGTACATGAGAGGGTGCGGCTCGCGCTGGTGTTCGGAATCGTTGCCACGGCGTGCTCGCACCCGCCCGTCGTGGCGCCCGAGCCGCTGCCGCTGCCAACGCCTCCCGTCGCGAGCGCGCCTCGACCCCCGCCGGTGCGCGCCGATGTCGACGACGAGCTCGTCCGCCGGGCGATGGAGGCCGAGATCGCCGCAGTGGGAGCGCCGCCAGCGCGGCCCGTAGCGTGCGCGGTCGCCCGCGCGTACGCGGTGCAGCACCTCATCGCGCCCGCCGATCGCGGTAGACCGCTCCTCGTCGTCGCCGAGTGGCAAGAGCCGAAGGCCGGCGCCGAAGCCCGTCGCGCCGTCGACGACGAACGCAGGTCGCTCGCCGGTCCGCCGCGCGCGGGCAGCGCGCCGGCCATCGTTGCAGGCCACCTCTACGATCACGTCCGCGTGGAGTTTGCCGACGGGATGGACGGCGAGGATCTCTTCGAGATCACGATCGAAGACGGCGCGCGCGTCGTCTTGGTGGATCGCTTCAACAACGATTGACTACGACAGGCGGCAACTGGCCGCTCTTCAACAATGCGCGACAAGGTCACTGGCGACGGGCACCTCGGACCTCAAATGAGGGCCCCCCGCCGGATCCGCGGGTTGACGTGAAGCGGATCGCTCGGCGCTCGTCACGGGGCTCGCACCGCAGGAGCGTGTGGGCGTCCCTGCCCTGCGCCGCGTGGACTGCCCGCGTTGCGGCGTCACCGTGGAGCTGGTGCCCTGGGCCTCGGGCAAGAGCCAGGCGACGCACGCGTCACCCTGGTCCGTCCTTCCGCTGAGACCGGACGGGCCGCGCTCCAGAGCGACGCCGCGGGCACACCGTGAACCGTCTCGGTACGCTGGCGCTGACGCGGCTGCTGGTGCGCGAGGTGGATTGGCCGGTCATCGCCGCCGGCGGCGTCATGGACGGCGCGGGCATCGCCGCGGTCCTTCGCCTCGGCGCGAGCGCGGCACAGCTGGGCACGGCGTTCGTCGGGTGCGACGAGTCGCACGCCGACGCCGGATACAGGGCCGCGCTCCAGAGCGACGCCGCGGGGCACACCGTGATGACGCGCGCCATCTCCGGACGACCCGCGAGGAGCGTGGCCAATCGCTTCACCGCGCCCGGCCGCGACGTGCTCCCCCGTGACGTGCCCGACTATCCCATCGCGTACGACGCGGGCAAGGCGCTCAACGCGGCCGCGAAGGCGAAGGGCGAGCTCGGGTTTGGCGCCCGCAAGAGGCGAACGCCGGGCCCAGGGCTCGATAGATTGCTTCGGGCTGACCCTTGGCGACGCTCGACGTGTACCAGAGCTCGCTTCCATCGGCTGACAGGAACGCGTGGGCGTCGCCACGATTGGAGTTGTTGAGGTTGGCGAGGGGCGTGACGTTCCCGAACGGGTTGGTCGCCGGCGAGCCGCCGGTCGCGCGAGTCGCCGTGAAGAGGTCGTCCGTGCCGTTTCGGAATGACGTGAAATAGAGGACGAGATTGTTCTTGGTCACCATCGGCTGAACGTCGCTGGCGCCGCTGTCCGGCGCGGTGTTGACGACGGGGACCAGCGCCGCCGTGCCGAACGGATCCGAGGGCGAGCTTCGCTGCGCCCAGTAGATCTTGAACGGGTCGGTATCGGACGTGGGCCGCCTGGAGAAGTAGACGATGCGCTCGTCCCACGAGAGGTGCGGGCTGCTGTCGTCGAACGCGCTGTTCAGCTCGGGCACCGGTTGCGGCGCGCCGAAAGGCTTGTTCGGATCGCAGCGGCCCCCGGCGTCCGCCGCGCCGTCCACCCCGCCGTCGACGGCAACGTCCGCGGTCGCCGCTCTCCTTCCGCTTCGACCGCGGACGCACGCCGATGAGCTTCACCGGCACGGGGCTCGCCGAAGCGCGCTAGCATGGTGCGCTGGATCAACGAGCTCATGCCGACGCCGCGCTCCGCGCTCGCCGCCCTCTTCGTGACCCTCACCGTTCCGGTGACGTGCGCGCCTTCACGGCCGCCGCCGTCCCCGACACCCGCTGCCCACGACGCCGTCGAGCAGCCGAGCGCGGCGCGCGAGGTCGCGCCGATCGACGCCGGCGACGCGTCGGAGGCGACACGGCCCACGTCGATCGTCTTCACGCCGCCAGACCCGCTCCCTGCACCGGGTCCGCCGACGCCCGCGTCCGCGACGTGCCGCAACACGCCCGAGCGAGATCAGGCTTACGAGGACGAGCGCAGGGCCGCGGCCGTCGATGCTGCGCTGCGCGCCCAGGCGTTCGTGCCGCTGAGCGTCACGCGGGAGGTCGAGCTGGCGTCGTCCGCCGCCGGCAACCGCCCGGCGCTCTACCGCGGAAGTCATTGGCTCGTCGTCGCGCCTCCCTCGTGCGCGGCGCTGCCCACGGTCGCGATGACCTCGTCGCACGAGGTCTTCGTGGCGACGCCCGTCCTCGTGGCCACGCGCCTCCGCGTCGTGAGGGAGTGCGTCAACGCGTGCGGCAACCCGGGATGCGGCACACGCCCGCGCGCACCGGTGGTCGCGCTCGTCCCGGCGGACGCAGTGCTCGGCGCTCCGCGCGACGTCCGCGTGCCGATCGACACCGAAGTCGAGCTCGAGTCGGTCAAGCGGCGCAGGTGCCCGCGCGCTCACTGAGAGAATAGGCATCATCGGGGGCCGCCCTTCAGCGCGTGGAAGTACGCGAGCGACGGCGGCGAGTGCCGCATGTTGGTCCTCACCGGCCAGCTCGGCGCCGTCGTCGATCTCCACGATGTTGCCGACGGGGTCGTAGGTGAGGGTGGCGTCCTGGAGTGTGGCGCTGTCGCTCGCCCGGGTGGTGGTCTGCTCGGTGAGGCGGAAGGTGTCGGGCTCGTAGGAGTAGGGGGCCCCTCCAGGCGCCATGCTCGGGCTCGTGCTCGCCTTCGCGCGCGCCGTCGATGGGTGCAGAATGCAACAACGTCGGCACGCACGAAGGCTTGCGCGCGAGCCCTGCGCGTGGCGCCCCTCCCCTCGATGTCGCGCTGCGCGCGCCATCGGGGAGGCTGGGTGCCCCCCTGTTCGGACCTCGGCGCGGGGGACGAGGGGGACAGGGCCCTCCTCCGATTCGTCGAACGCGTCTGGGCGTCGCGAGGGGGCTTCGTGCGGTGCCACGCCGAGCCGCGGAAGAATCCCGCCGGCCTTCTTGGTGGACCAGGGGGAGGGGTGACTGCGGCCGTCATGATTCTTCCGCTGTGGGAGGGCATGGCACCGCACGAAGCCCCCTCGCTCTTTCTCCTTCACACGTATGCGCGCCGGATGCGGCGGGAGGGAGCTACACGGTCGGAGGAGATGATTGGCGGGCGCTCAAGGGGCGGAAGTTATGCGGGGTGAAGTTTCGGCGGCAGCATGTGCTCGGGCGGAGCTACATCTGGAGAAGCTGCGGGAGTTCCTCGAAACTGATGGGATGAAGTCGAAGACGGGGGCCGCCGCGCGGTCGCCATCGGAGCCCCGACGCGCAAGAGCGTCGAGGCGATCTTGAAGCGCGGTCTCGACCGCGCACCGCTCGACGACGAGACCGCTCCCCGCATCGTCGTCCACGAGAACATCCGCGGGGGCGAGCACTTCGACAAGAAGGAGACGAGCGATGATTCTGGAGGAAACGATCAAGAAGTTGCATGAGCTCAGGATGCGGGCGATGGCGCGACGCGCTCCGGGAGCTCGCGAACAAGCCGCCGGGGCACCGGCTCTCCTTCGAGGAGCAGCTCGGGCTGCTCGTCGACTGCGAGTGGAACGACCGGCAGAACAAGGCGCTCGCGCGCCGGATCAAGCAAGCCAAGCTCGGGCTCCACGCCTGCCTGGAGGACGTGTCGTGCGAGCCGGAGCGCGGTCTGGACCGCGCCGTCGTGCGCAGCCTCGCGACGTGCCAGTGGGTGCGCACCAAGCAGAACGTCATCGCCGTCGGCCACACCGGCGTCGGCAAGAGCTACCTTGGCGCCGCGCTCGCGCAGGCCGCGTGCCGCCACGGCTTCCGGGCGCTCTGCGCGCGCGTCCCGCGCCTGCTCCACGAGCTCGCGGTCGCGCGGGCCGACGGCACGTACGCGGCGGCGCTCCATCGCCTGGCCCAGGCCCCCGTCGTCTACTTGTTGGCGATGAAGATGTTGCTCCCGCCGGTGCGGAAGCTCGACAGGGTGACCTGGCATCCATCGTTCGAGACCCACGCCATGTCGTCGTTGACCGAGTCGGGCCCCTCGAGCTCGGCGGCGGCGACGATGTTGGAGAACGGATCCGAGGTGCTGGTGCGCGTCGCTTTCCAGATCTTGAAGTGGTTCGCCGGCCCGCCGTCGATCGACTGGAGTCGAGAGAAGTAGGCGGTGAGGCCGTCGGCGGTGACGCCGACCGGGCCGTCGGGGCCGGTGGTGTTCAGCTCGGCGACCTCGACCGGGTTCGTGACCGAGCCGGCGCTGTTCACCTTCGCGCTCCAGATGTCGGCGCTGCCGGTTCCCGCGTCGGCGACGCCCGAGGCGACGAAGTAAAGCGTGCTGCCGTCACCCTGGAGGAACGGCGCCGAGAGCGCCCCGGTCGGCAAGCCGGCGACGAGACCGGGCGACCCGAACGGGTCGCTCGTCGATGCGCGCGTCGCGAAGTAGATCTGCGACGTCCCCGCCCGCGTCGAGGCGAAGTAGATGGTGAGCTGATCCGAGGACACCGTCGGGTTGGAGCTCGCGCCTGCGTCGGCGTTGAGCGAGGACAGCTCGGTATACGAGCCGAACGTGTCGCCGCTGGGCGACGACCGCTTCGCGGTGAAGAGGAGGTTGCCGTACTGGTAGTACGCGGTGAGGTAATCGGTCGACAGGCGGGCGCCGCGCGTGTTCGCGCCGGCGTCGTTGTTGAGCGACGAGAGCACCGTCGGCGTCGCGAAAGGGTCCGACAGGTTGCACGCCGGGCCCGTCTCGACGGGCGCATCGGCGGCGGCGTCGGAGCCGCTGTCGGGGACCATCACGTCGGGTACGCTCTGGTCGGTCGTCTGCACGTCCAGGCCCGCGTCGTTGGTGTCTCCATCGCCGCCCCCACAGGCGAGGAGATAGCTGGCCGAGCCAGTCGCGAGCACGAAGGCGAGGAAAACAGGACGTCGAACGGCGGAGGTACGCATGCGGTCCGAGCTAGCACAGCCGCATCGATACGTCAGCCCTCAGCTGCCCGCAGTCTGCGGACCCATACGGGGATGGGTGGGGGGGCCCCCACGGCCCGCTCGCGGGCCGCACGCGTGGATCGGGTGGTCTGGGTGAGGAGGGGCAGAGCGTCAGGCGGCGACGATGGCGCCGGGCGCATAGGAAATCCTATGCGCGGTCGGGCGCGAAAGTTTACGAAATCCATCTTGGACGAAGCCACTGCGCGGCAGCATCGCTTCGCATGGACGCCGTGGCCTGCTTGACAGGTCGCCCTCGCAGCGGCGGCGCGAGTCCGTCTCGTAGCTCCTGCCCGCCCCTGCGATCCTGAGTCTTCGCGCCGCCCGCTCTCGGGCGCGCGCGAGCCGAAGGAGGCCGCGATGCGAAGACTACGCGACAAGATGCGAGAGGACCTGGCGCTGCGAGGCATGAGCGCCAACACGATCGACGCCTACGTGCGGTGCGCGCGGAAGTTCGCCGAGCACTTCCGTCGCTCCCCGTGCGCGATGGGCGCCGACGAGATCCGCACATTCCTGCTACACCTCGCGCAGGAGCGCCGGGTGGCCGCCGCGACGTTCAACGTCTACGCCGGGGCGCTGAAGTTCCTGTACGCGGTGACGCTCGGGCGGCCCAAGGAGATCGCCCTGATGCCACGCATGCGGGTGCCGATGCACGTGCCGGTGGTGCTGACGCACGTCGAGGTGGAGAAGCTGCTCGGCGCGCTCGCGACCGACAAGCACCGGGTGCTCGTGATGCTGGCCTACGGTGCCGGTCTGCGCGTCAGCGAGGTCTGCAAGCTGCGCGTCGACGACATCGATCCGAAGCGCATGCTGCTGCATGTGCGCCACACCAAGCGCGGGCGCGAGCGTTACGTGATGCTCAGCCCACGACTGCTCGAGGCGCTGCGCGCGTACTGGTGAGCAGCGTCACGTAGATCGAGGGAGAGACGCGCCGATCTGGTCACGTTCCGCGAGGGGCGGATAGACGAAGCCCCTCAGAAAACTTGTCCGAAGACCTTCTGAGGGGCTCGCCTCCGAGTTGTCGAGACCGGAGGTGGACATGTTCGACCAGATCGAGCTCGGGAGCGAGTTTTTCGGGAGGCTGACGAAGATCGACGAGGCGATGGCCCGGGCGGTGGCTGCGCGGGGCTGCGTCTGGTGCGGGGGCCCGAAGCACCTCGTCGTTCCGGCGTCTGGCGACTCGCTCCGCGGCACGGCGGGGCGATGCGGGGAGACGCCGACCTCCGCCCGGAACCACCGCGTGAACGACCGCACGGAGAGTGATGCTGGATCGTGTCCTTGCGCTGAACGTCGGGTCGAGCTCGCTGAAGTGGTCGCTGTTCGACGCGACCGACGAGGTCATCGACGAGATGTTGTCTCCCACGCTCTTCCACCGCCAGCGCCCCACGCTCCGTCGTGACGCCACCGGGCTGCGCTCTCGGTCTGCGTGATCGCTTCCCGCGGTGGGAGCCGTGGGACAAGAGCGAGACGCCGGGGCACCGCGGTACGAGCGCGAGCCCCCCGACGTCGTCGGTGACCGGTGCGGGTGGCTCTACGCGACCTCCTGCATCGCCGCCTGGACATGCTCGGTGGTGACGGACTTCGCCTTGGCGATGGCGGCGGCGAAGAGTGCGTGATGGGCGAGCCCGTTGGCCTTGCGCGGCAAGCCGCTCGACGCCTGGAAGATCGCCTCGACGGTCGGCGGCTCGAAGAGTGGGACGTCGGAGGCGGCGAGATGGAGGCGATGGGCGAGGTACGGGCCCATCTCCTCGCGCGTGAGCCCGCGGACGTGGGCGCGCACGACGACGCGCTGCGCGAGGGCGTCGAGGGCTGCCATGCTCATGCGGCGGCGCAGCTCGGGATGGCCGACGAGCACGACGGTTAGGCGGTTCTCGGAGTCGTCGCTCATCCAGAGGTCGCCGGCGCTCTCGTGCTCGAAGCGACGCCGGTCTTTGCTCGTCGGCTCCTCGGGCTGCTTCTTCATGAGCCCGCGGCGCGCGAGCACGCGGTGCACCGTCGACTCGGGGAGCGCGACCTCGTCGGTGACGACGTGGGCGTGGTCGGCGCGTGCGACCTTGATCAGCGCGGGGATCGAGAGCTCGGGCGAGTCCTCCTTCATCTGGCAGAGCAGGTCGACGACGTGCATCGGGATCGACCGCGTGCTGCCCTGGTCGGCTCGTACGCGCGGCGCGAGTGCATCGAAGCCACCTTGGCGGTAGGCACGGAGCCAGCCGCGCATCGTCTCCGGCGCGACGTGCCGGCGCAGCGAGCCGGGGATCGTGTAGTCGAGCTCGGCCTTCTTTGCGAGCAGCGCATAGAGGCCGCGGTGGTGCGGCTCGAGGTGCACGAGGTCGGCGATGACGCCGTAGCGGAAGAGCGCGATCTCGCGCCGGCGCTCGTCGATCTCGGGTGTCGGTGTGTCGTGGGAATCGGTGTGCATGGCGGATGCCTTCGGTGCGCTCGCCCGGACCCTTTCCGAGCGGCGTGCCGGCAAGCTCGGCGAGATCGCCGCCGGCAGCCGGCACCCTTTCGTGTGGGCCGGCCGCGGCGACCCCCGGTCACCCGGTCGCCCGCGTGCGCAATCCGAGAGGGACGGGCAACGCACCGAGGTGCCGCTCGCCGAGCTCGCGCAGCACGACGAGCACGCGATGGCACCCGAGCGCCTCGCGGAAGGCGGCGAGCGTCGGCCTGACGCCTGCGAACCGCTCGGGCATCAGCGTCGCGATCGCGAGCAGCGCGGCGCGCACCGCCGATGCCCGCCGACGGATCGACCTCAGCGCGCACACGAGCCCGACGGCGTCGTCGGCGTCCGGCGGGTGCACCGCGTCCACCGCCGCCGCGACACCGCCGGCGGCCTCCACCGCGGTGACGACGTCTTCGACCGCGGCGAGCGTGCCGGAGAGCCGCGCCGCGAGGAACGACGGCAAGAGGCTGATCGACGCCCGCTGCCTGGGGCACCACCAGCGCGCGACGCGCACGCCTGCGGGCTCGACGCGGGGGTAGCTCCCGAGCTTCTCGAGGCCGCAACCGCCCTCCGGGTGGAACGGGCAGCTGTCGAGAATTGCGCTTTCCCACGCACGTTGAGTAACGTAGCCCCATGGTGCGCCGTGAAGAAGCAGGTCGTCCGTCGGGCATGCCCGACGAACGACCTGCCTCAAGCTGCGCTTCTCCAGCGGGTGAGAGTCCCGCACCGGTAAGCGTCGGAGCGCCGGGTAGCAGGCCCCAGCCGAGCGGGAGAGATCCCGTCGGCCGAGCGGGGCGTCGAAAGGGTCCACGGACCGAGCGAGCACGCGGGCCGCAACATGAAGTGAAGCTTGCAGCCTCGTCAGATCTACAAACCGGGAGCCGAGCCGATCATGTCGCGGCGAAGGCAATATCGGCGGCGCCAGATCCGAAACGCGCCGTCGGTCCCGGCGGGGTAGGGAGCGCAGCACGCGTGCAAGGAGGAGTGCGGAACTCGGGAGGCCCGTCTGCGTCGCCCTCGTCGGGGCAAGGCGCGTCGTATAAGCCAGAGGCGAAGTCGGCCGCTGCGCAGCGGGAGTCCGAGGGGGTCACTGTACCGAAGAGCGAGGCGCGAGCTTCGCGAACGAACGCCGTGAAGAACAACGCGGCAGGAGGGAAAGACCCCTGCAGTGGTCGTGTCGGCGGAGCAGGTAAGCGCGAGGGCATGGCCGGCGAGACCGGTCCCAACCACCCCCATCGGCGACAGCCCATGGACAAAGTGCGACAACTGCAACGCCGGCTGTGTGCCGCGGCCAAGCGGCATCCGGAGCGCCGATTCCACGCGCTGTATGACCGCATCGCGAGGCGTGACGTCCTCGCGGAAGCGTGGAAGCGGGTAAGGAGGAACAAGGGAGCCGCGGGCGTCGATGCCCAGACGATCGCGGCGCTCGAGGTGTACGGAGTGGATCGACTCCTCGGAGAGATCCATGACGTGCTCCGTGCAGGCAGGTACCGGCCGGCAGCGGTGCTGCGCCGGTACATCCCGAAGGCCGATGGGAAGAAGCGGCCGCTTGGGATCCCGACGGTCCGAGACCGGGTGGTGCAGATGGCGACGAAGCTCGTGCTGGAGCCGATCTTCGAGGCGAGCTTTCGCTCGTGCTCGTACGGCTTCCGTATCGGGCGGAGCGCGACGGACGCCCTGGAGACGCTGAGGAAGCTCGGCGCGAAGGGGTACAACCACGTGCTCGACGCCGACATCCGTGACTACTTCGGGAGCATCGATCACGACAAGCTGATGAAGCTCGTCGAGCGGCGCATCTCGGACCGGAGGGTGCTCAAGCTGCTGCGGCAGTGGCTCACGGCGGGGGTGATGGACGAAGGCACGGTGACCAACCCCTCCAGCGGCACGCCGCAGGGCGGGGTGATCTCGCCGCTGCTCTCGAACATCTACCTCGCCGTGCTCGACGACGTGTGGACGAAGCGGTGCGCGCATCTTGGCGAGCTGGTTCGTTATGCGGACGACTTCGTCGTGATGTGCAGGACGAAGCGTGACGTCGACGAGGCCGAGCTTCGCGTGAAGCACGTGATGACGCGACTCGGGCTTGAGCTGCACCCGGACAAGACGAGGAAGCTGGACCTCTCCTGGGGTAAGAAGGGGTTCGACTTCCTCGGCTGCCACCTGCGGAAACGCTTGAGCGGGTCCATCTGGGAGAGGTCGCGCAAACGCGTGTACTTCCTCCAGCGCTGGCCATCGGCTCGCGCGATGAAGCGGATCCGGCAGCGCGTGAGGGACCTCACCCCGCGATCACGCTGCCACGCGGACCTGCGCGACGTCGTCGCGCAGCTCAACCCCGTGCTGCGTGGCTGGGGCGAGTACTTTCGCACCGGGAACGCCGACGTGAAGTTCAACCGACTCGACGAGTACGTGTACGAACGGCTTCGAGCGCTGCGCCTGAAACGGGCCGGCTCGAAGCTCAAGGCCGGACAAGCCGAGCGCTGGACCCGCGACTACTTCGTCGAAGGCTTCGGGCTCCACCGCCTGCGCGGGACCATCCGCTACCCGGAGGCCGCGTAATGCCGCGTCACGAGAGACCACCGGTAAGCCGTGTGCGGGAAATCCGCACGCACGGTTTGAGAGGGGGTCTTGACTCCAACCGCCGCCGTAGGGCGGCCAAGGTGTAAGGATCTACCAATGCCCGATCTCTTAAGCACCGATCGCCCCAAGTTTGAGGGCGATTCGTTTCCTGGAGCGTGAAGGTTGTCGTTCGCGTGCCAGAGCGACGAGTGCCGCGCCCACGGTGGTCACGACGGCAGTCCACGCGGCGGTGCTCAGGGAGACGAGGGCGTCGACCAGGTCCCGCGCGTAGGCGCGCACGACGTGCAACGTCGCCAGGGGGCGCAGTTGCTCGAGAGGGACGTCGCGCGCGAGTGCAGCCTGGATCCTGACCGAGCGCACGAGCGCGTGGGCGAGCATCGCGCCGTAGGTGAGCGCCTTGATCGCGTGGGGATCGGCGGTGAAGGAGCGGCCGAGGTCGGCGGTCTGCTTCAGCTCGCGAAAGAGCAGCTCGATCAGCCAGCGGAGTCGGTAGGTCTGGATGATCTGCCGTGGCGAGAGCACGCTGCGCGGCACGGTGGTCAGGTACCAGCGGATGACGGTCGACTTGTGCGCGAGTCCCACGAGCCGCAATGCGACGGTGTCCTTGCCCTTGCCCCACGTCACGTCGAGGTCGAAGATCGTCCCGCGCTTGCGCGACACGCTCTGCAGGTAGTAGCCAAGCGACCAGTTGTGGAGCGGGGTGTGGCCGTTCTCCGAGATGTGCGCGGTCACGCGTACCTTCGCCGTGGTCTTGAGGCGCATCAGCACGTGCGCGCCGGCAGCCTTCGCCTGGGTGAACAGAGCGCGCTCGAAGAAGCCGAGGTCGAAGAGGTAGAGCACCCCGCGCGTGAAGCTCGGGACCAGCTTCCGCCACAGCGGCGTCTCCGACGCGGTCTCCGCGTCGGAGACGCCGTGCTCGAGCAGGCCGGTCTTGATGCTGTAGCCCATCACCCACTTGGTGCCGGCCTTGCCCTTGGTGCATCCCGGCAGCAGCTCGCGCCCGCGCGGTGGCACGCGCTGCCCCGTACCGTCGTAGACCCGCACGTCCTCGAAGCGGGCGAGCGGCCCGCTCAGCTCCAGGCCCGCCGCCTTCGTCACCGACGCCACGAGGTGCTCGAGCGCCGCGCGGAAGAACGCCGCCGCCGACTCCTGCTTGAACCGCTTCTGGAACGGGCACGGGCGCATGAAGCCGAAGCGCCTCACGAAGATCGCCCGCAGCGACTCGAACGACAGCGTCTGGCCCGCGAGGAACCCCTCGACGACCGTGAGCACCAGGCGGAACGCGGTGGCGCGCCGCTGCCGCGGGTTGTAGCCGGTGCGGCCCCGAAGCTCGTCGATGACCGCCGGCGTGAAGGTCCGCTGCAGCTGCTCCTCCACCGCGCTCGCCTCTTCGCTCGGGTCTGGACGGCTGCTCGTGGCTCGGGTAGCTCTCGTCGTCATCGGGCGTCCTCTCCTTGTTGGTGTCGCAACCGAACAACGAGAAAGGCGCCCGATTTATTTCCATCATTCCGCCACGTTATGTCCAAAGGATCTGGCCATGAACGTAGCCCTCGTCGGAGAGCGGGCATTTCCACAGAACTTGCACGGCGCTGACACGAGCCCGCACGTGGTCCAGACGTGCGGGCTCACTCCTTTTGTCCGACGCATGCTCGCGCGCCGGCACGTCTCACCACGAATTCCTGGTGATCGCCGCCGGCCTGCGCCGCGTCTCAGGTGCCGGACTGCGCCAACGTCTCAGGCGATTGAACGGGCACAGAGACCGGGAGAGACCAAGCGGGGGATCACGAGGGAAGGCGAGGCCCTACACTCGCCCGACGAAGGTAGGATGGAAACCGTGGAGGATCTGCCCACGCGATTCGCAACCTACCTCGATCGGTGGCTCAGGTCCGCCACCGTCGCAACGCTCGAAGGGGTCGTGAACGAGCACCAGCACTCGCACGTTCTTGCGAGCCTTCTCGCGCCGAGAGAGGCTCATCGTTGAGCGATACTACGGTCGTCGCTGGCGGAAGGACGTAGGTGGCAAGGTCGCCAAGGCGCTCGCAGACATCTGGTGCCCACCGATAACGAAGCCCCCGACGCCGCGACGCCGCAGCTCTACCTGGAGATCAAGCTGGCGTACCTCCGTGACGACACGTCCGACTTCCTCGGCATCCCGACCTACGGATTAGCGCGAGCGGCACCGTCTTGGGCCGATGACATCTACCGGCTGCTAGTGGGGCCCGCTGGAGCCACGCACTGCGCCTTCGTCTTGTCGATCATTGGCGAAGGCACACGCCAATTCATTCGGGATGAAACGGCTCCTGCTGAGTCCCTCGCGTTCCGCAGGAGCGTCGACGCCGACGCTATCTGGGCGTCAATCACCGCTCTGCATCGGGAGAGGACCAGCGTTGAAGCGATTCACCGCCTCGTGGACCTCGCGCGTGGTCGCCTTGGGGCTCGCGTGACTCAAGTCGCCGCCCGCAACGAGAAGGCGCTCAACAAGTGGTACGCGCCGCTACTGTTCGAGTGGCTTCAAGAGGATGCAGCCACTTCTTCGTATGCGGTGCTGTAACCGTCGGTGGTCGACTCGACGTCTCCGCCGTTCGCACTTCGCCGCGTCACGTCGTGGGATCCGGCCCAACGATGGAGCGCAGCGTCTCGCCGAACGGATCGACCTCGGGAAGCAGGGCTCCATCTGGGACGGGGCGAAAGTCTTTGTCCCAGAACTTTTTCGATGAATTATCGAGGTGGTACTTTGCAATGAGACGATACGCCGCGTTGTCACCAGCGGTCTTTTCCTCGCGAAAGCTCAGTCGACCGATCATGTAGCCCTCCTGGTAGTGCGGTCTGAGGGCGCTGGGTGGACAGACATTCTGGAGCTTGACTAGCGCGATGTCGCTGTCGACGACATGGGAGATGCTACCCTGTGGATGCGGCATTCCGAAAACGTATAGGAAGCCATCGTCCCGCTTGCCAAAAAGCGCGAAGCTTGTAGCAACTCGGAGCGAGTGGGTTGCGTCCAGTACTGGCGTCTTTCGGAGAAGATAATGCTGTAGCAGTGCATATTGATATTCCCGGTACTTGAACAGGCCAGGGCCCAATCCGTCGCCGAGTCTATGGCGGTTGGCTCGGAGAGTGTCGACTGCCTTGTTCAGCTCAATGATGCGAGCCGCAAGTGTGGACCGATGCAGGGAACGCTTACCCAGCTTTGGACGAAAAAGCGCTGGCAGGATTTCGTTCGGTCGTTGCTGTCCTTGTAGTCCGTACCTTGCCCACGAAACAGGAGGTTGAAGGCTCTATTTCGGAATCCAATCTCGGCAACTAGCCCCACGAGGTCTCTAAACGACCCGACGTCGCATCCGTAACTCTGTCGCACTTTTGCGACCGAACACCATTCCGAGCCTTGGTAGCGCTTTGACCTTGGATCGCCGAAGCCTCTCTTCGGGTATTCAAGCTTGGTCGAATGAATGTGCGAGAAGACGTCGTGCTCGATCCTGTACATGGGTCCCTCTCGGTGGCTCTACTCTGTGTTTCAGCGAATAAGCGCATAGGAAATCCTAGCGCGGTCGGGCGCGAAAGTTTACGAAACCCATCTTATGCGAGTGTCTGCTTAGCGGTGTCGCACACTGTGGGTCCATTCTTCGTTCCTGATGCGAGAAGTTCTTTCCATGGGACCTGATCGGGAGCATCCCGGATCACGTGACGCCCGAGCAGCGGATCCAGGAGCTGGAGCAGGAGAACGCCGCGCTTCGCGAAGAGCTGGCGAAGCTGCGCAAGGAGATCGAGGAGTGGAAGCGCGGGTTCCGGGAGCGCGGGAAGCGGCGGACGTCGCGCTCCGAGGGTCGGCGGGCGCCCTCGGGCAAGCCGCGCGGCCGCAAGGTGGGCCATGTCGGATCGCGGCCCGCCGCACCGGCCCACGTCGACGACGAAGTCGTGCACGAGATGCCGGCGACGTGCAGCTGTGGCGGGGCAGTCGTGGCGACGGGCGAGACGGACAGCACAGTCGTCACCGACATCCCAGTGGTGCAGCCGCGGCAGACGCATCACGTGGCGCACGTCGGCAGCTGCGAGGTGTGCCACAAGCGCGTGGTCGCGAAGCTGCCGGGCGCGCCGGCGGCGGGCAAGAGCGTCGCCGCGGTGTCGTTCGGCCCCAACGTGCAGGCGATGGCGCTGGACCTGCGCTTCGAGCGCGACATGCCGCTGGGCAAGATCAGTGCGTTCCTCGGACAGTGGCTCGGCATCTCGATCACGACCGGCGGCCTGGCGCAGATGTTCGACCGATTGCGACGCCGCTCGGCGCCGAGCTACGACGAGCTGGTCGACGCGGTGCGCGCATCGCCCGTGGCGGGCCTCGACGAGAGCGGCCATCGACAGGACGGCGTGCCGGGTTGGATGTGGCTGATGCGCACCGACCGCGTCTCGGTCTTCCGCGCCGAGCTGTCGCGCGGCGCGTGGGTCGCCGAGTCGATGCTCGGCGCGAGCTTCAAAGGAGTCCTGTGCACCGACTTCTACGGCGTGTACACGAGTCACGACGGCTGGACCCACGCCTACTGCGGTGCGCACACCATCCGCGAGGCCAAGAAGATCGCCGAGCTCACCCCGTGCGCCGCGACCGAGGAGTTCCGCGACCGACTCATCGGCTTCTACGTCGCGGGCAAGCACGCCGCGGCGAGCGGCGATCCCGAGCAGCGCCGAGGCGCGCGCATCCGCCTCGGCCATCTCATCAGCAGCACCAACTTCGTGGAGTTCCCGGACATCGTCCGGCTGCAGGAGCGCCTCGACGAGCACAAGGTGGGGGTGACGCTCTTCATCGACCGCCCCGACGTCCCGGCCACGAACAACGCGACCGAACGCGACATCCGCGCCCACGGGCGGCACCGCGCGATGACCGGCGGAACGCGCTCGGCCGCCGGCAGCGCCACCCTGGCGCACTGGATGAGCATCACGCAGACGCGGCGCAAGTGCCAGCTCCCGCTTCGGGGCTTCGTCATCGGGCTGTACGAAAGTCACCTCCACGGCAAGCCGCCTCCGTCTGTCTTTGCCCACTAGCCGGCGAGTCCTCCGACGGTCGACGTCACGCCCGGGCCGCGGGCCGTCTTCCGGCCGCTAAGCAGAGACTTATGCGAAGTGGGGCCGTCCGGTGTCACTGGAAGGACGGACCAGGGTGGCACTACACTCTTCGCCTGGCCCATCCGGGATCCGGATAAGGGGTGTCAGGAGAGTAGCGCTCCGCGCTCGCGTGCCGGGCGCCACGCCAGACGGCTCGCGTGGGTCACTGGCACGCGTGGTTCACGCACTTCCTCCCCAGCTGGGTGTTGCGGCACGCGGTGACCGCGCCGCCGCCGCAGGCGGTGTCGGTGTCGCCGGGCATGCAGACGTTCCCGCGCAGCAGGTCTTGCATGTCAGCGGCGTGCGGAAGGGCTGCGCCTGACACGTCGCGCCCCCGGTCGTCCCCGGCGACACGCACGCCGTGCCCTCGGGGCATGCCTCGCACACCGCGCCGTTGGTCCCGCACTCGACGACGCTGTGCCCGCTCACGCACTTGCCCAGGTAGCAGCACCCCGCGCAGTTGTTCGGCCCGCAGCTCGGGATGTCCTCGCACGCGCCGCCCCCGCCGTCGCGGGGGACGCACGCGCGCCCGTAGCAGTAGTCGCACGCGCCGCCGTGCGAGCCGCACTCGTAGTACTCGTTGCCGTCCGCGCAGTGCGTGTCGTCGAGACAGCAGCCCGTGCAGTCGTTCGGTCCGCAGTGGCTCACCGGCGTGATGCACGATCCGGTCTTCCCCAAGCAAAACGCCCCGGCGCCCTCACACTTCTTGCATGGCTCGCCGAAGCTCCCGCACGCGCTCGCGGACATGTTCTTCGCGCTCAGGCAGGTGCTGCCGGTGCGGCCCGATGCGCCGTCGCCTCTTCACCGCCTTGCCCATGGCCGCCGGCACCATGATCCGTCTTGTGGGCGACGCGGGCAATTGAGAACTCCCCACCCGGGCCGTCCGCTAACGGACAGTCGGGCCCCGCCAGGGAAGCCCGGCGGGCTTCTTCCAACTGCCCGGGCATGGCCTCGCTGCGCACCCCGCCGGCACGCACGCGCGCGAGCATGAGCGGGGCGGCGCCTCACCCCCCCTTCATCTCGGCGTACCCCACGAGCGTCCCCGCCGGGTCGAGCACCCAGCTCTCCCTGGCGCCGTAGGACGTCTCCCGCTCCGCGATGAGCACGCGCGCGCCGGCCGTCCTCGCCGCCTCGCGCGCCTCGGCGACGCTCGCGACGTCGCAGTAGAGCGCGCACGGCGGATCGAGGTCCGGGACGCCGAGGTCCGCCCGCACGCTCGCGCGCGTCTGGAGCATGACCTCGCGGCCGTCGTTCTCGAGGAGCACGAAGCCGGCGGCGCCCTCGTGCGGGACCTCGACCTGCTTCTTCCAGCCGGTCTTCTCCCAGAACGCGATCGTGGCGGGTGTGATGGCGTCGACGACGAAGAGGGGAGTCGCTTTGCGGGTCTTCATGCGCCGGTCGTAGCCGAGCCCGGCGCAGCCGGATTGAACGAATCCGACACGGCGCGCGAGCGGGCGAGGGCGGCGGGGGTGAGACCGGTCATCCGCTTGACCTCGCGGATCATGTGGGCCTGGTCGGCGTAACCCGCGTCGAGCGCGAGCGCGCTCCACGGCGCGCGCGGCGCCTGGTCGGCGAGCGAGAGCAGCGCCCGGAGGCGCACCACACGCGCGAGCTGCTTCGGGCCGACGCCCACCCGCTCGGCGAAGATCCGCTCGAGGTGGCGCTCGGACGCGCCGACCTCGCGCGCGAGCCACGCGACGCGCGCCGCCGCTGGCGAGTCGAGGATGCGCGCGACGACGCGCCGCACGCGCGCGTCCGTGGCACGCGGCCGGAGCGCGCCGAGCCGCCTGTCCAGCGCGGCGAAGCGCGCCGCGTCGTCCTTCGCCGAGGCCACCTCGTCGGCGAGGGAGCGCGCGAGCGCGCCGAGCACGTCTTCGAGCGGAATGGACTGATCGGTGACCTCGCCGGCGTGGACGCCCACCATCGCGAACGCCTCCCCCGGCCGAAAGCGCACGCCGACGTAGCGCGCCCGCGCCGCCTCCGGCACGGCGAGCGCCGTCGTCATGGTGCCGACCAGCGTCGCGACCTCGCGCGGCGCCGCGAGATCGAAGAGCACGTCCATGCACCCGTCGGGCAGCACGCGGTGCGCGCCGACGTCTTCGCCCGCCAGCGTCCAGTAGCACTCGACGCGCGCGCGAAGCGCGGGCGCGGGCCTGTACTCTGCGTAGCGCGCGCTCATTTCACGATGGTGCCGCAGCCGACGGCTCGTGGTCCACAGGAAGGCCTGATCGCCATGGCGGGCCCGGCGGGGCCCTTGACGTCCGGGCGCGGCGCGTGCACGCCGGGCGGTGATGGACGCGCCGACCCTGATCGTGGAGGCCACGAGCTACGCGGTGCTGGATCCTCTCGGTGACGAGGGCGAGCTTCCGGTCACGCGCGCCGCACGCGACGCGCTGCGCGCGCGGCTTTGCGAGGACGGCGATCCGGCCCTCGCGCTCGCGGACGCCAACGCCGCCGTGCTCCGCGCGTGCGCCCTGCACGAGATGCCCGGCACCGGCTGCTCGGCGGCCGCGCTCTCGCTCGTGCACCCCGGCGCGAGGGTCGCGTGGCTTGGCAACGTCCACGTCGTCCGGCTGCGCGGGGGCGAGCTGACGGAGCTGACGCGACCGCACTCCCTCTTGAACCACCTCGCCGACCAGGGTGCCGTGCAGGCGGCCGACCTCGAGGCCCGCGCCGCGTTCCCTCGGAACGTGCTGGTGCGGGCGCTCGGCATGGAGGCACCGCCCGAGATCCCCACCACGGTCACCGACGTCCGCGAGCGCGACGTCTTCCTCCTCGCGTCGAACGACCTCGTCGACGCGCTCGGCGAGCGCCGGCTGCTCTCCATCCTGGCCGCCCACGGCACCGATCCGCACGCTGGCGTGCGCACGCTGGTGGAGACGGCGACCGATGACGGCGTCACGCGTCAGCTCACCGCCGTCATGGTGGCGATCCTCGGCGCGGGTCCGCTCGCGGCCGCGAGAGCCTTCTGGGCCGCCGGCGCCGCCGCGAACGTCGCCTGATTCGCGGGCTGCGCGAAGTCTCCGTCGTCCAACAAGCCTCTCGTGCCGCGCCGACGTCGCAGCGGGCTCCGTGTAGAGCCCACGCGCGACGTTTCGAGCCCGCCGTGCGATTCTCGCGAGATGACCGTGTCGCGCGCGCACTTCATCTTCTACGTCCGCGATCAGGCGGCGAGCCGAGACTTCTACAGCCGCGTCTTCGACGTCGCGCCGTCGCTCGACGTGCCCGGCATGACCGAGTTCGACCTCGGCGGCTGCGTGCTCGGCTCATGCCCGAGCGCGGCGTCGCGCGGCTGCTCGGTGATGCCGTCGACCCCTCCCGTGCGAGCGGCGCACCGCGAGCGGAGATCTACCTCGTCGTGCCCGACGCGGAGGCCCACGTGGCGCGCGCGCTCGCCGCGGGGGCACGGATGATCAGCGAGCTCCAGCCGCGCGACTGGGGCGCGAGCGTCGCGTACCTCTTCGATCCCGACGGCCACGTCATCGCCTTCGCGCGCTGAGCGCCAGGGCGGCCCGGTGCGGCAGGTCGAGGTCACCCGCAGCAACGCATCCGCCGGCGCATAGGAAATCCTAGCGCGGTCGGGCGCGAAAGTTTACGAAACCCATCTTGGACGAAGCCGCTGCGCGGCAGCGTGGCTCCGCATCAAGCTCGCTCGCGACCCGGGAGCCCCGCGAGCCGTGTGCGCGCTGACGAGCCCGCCTCGTAGCCCTCGCGTGCCGTGATGCGGGCGATCCTGCGGCGCGCGCCGCCCGCTCGTGGGCGCGCGCGGAGCCGAAGGAGGCCGCGATGGGTGCGAAGCGAAGACTGCGGGACACGATGAGCGAGGACCTCGCGCTGCGAGGGATGAGCGCCAACACGATCGCCACGTACGTGGGGTGCGTGCGGCGGTTCGCGCAGTACCACGGGCGGTCGCCGTGCGCGCTGGGGGCGGCGGAGATCCGGACGTTCCTTTTGCACCTGGTGGCGGAGCGCAGGCTGGCGGCGCTGACGGTCAACGTGCACGCGGCCGCGCTGAGGTTTCTCTACGAGGTGACGCTGGAGCGGCCGGAGGCGACGCTGGGGATGGCGCGCATGCGGGTGCCGATGCACGTGCCGGTGGTGCTGACGAGCGCGGAGGTGGCGCGGCTGCTCGCGTCGCTCACGAGCCACAAGCACCGGGCCCTGGTGATGCTCGCCTACGGGGCGGGGCTGCGCGTGAGCGAGGTGTGCAAGCTCCGGGTGGACGACATCGATCCGAAGCGGATGCTCCTGCACGTGCGGCACACCAAGCGCGGGCGTGAGCGCTACGTGATGCTCAGCGCGAGGCTGCTGGCGACGCTGCGCGCGTACTGGAAGGCGTCACGACCCGCAGGACCGCAACTGTTTCCGGGGCGCGTGCCCGGGACGCTCCTCACGCGCGCGGCCGTCCACCGGGCGATCCTCAAGGCGGCGCGGCGCGCGGGCATCACCCGGCGCGTGTCGCCGCACACGCTGCGCCACAGCTTCGCCACGCACCTGCTCGACGCAGGGACCGACCTTCGCACGTTGCAGGTCTTGCTCGGGCACGCGTCGCTCAGGAGCACGATGGCCTACCTGCACGTGAGCACCGCCCGCGTGCAGTCGATTCAGAGCCCCCTCGACGCGCTGCCCTGAGCCCCGATGCACCCGTCGTGTGCGCCCGCGCGCACGCGCGCGGCGCCCATCGAGCTCGCGGACGTGGTGCGCGCCCACGGCGAGGCCTTCGCCGGCGGCCGCGTGCTGCGTCCCGAGGAGCGGTCGGCGCTGCGGGCGATCGAGCGATGCCGGACCGCCGCGCTGGGCGGACATCTGGACGTGTGCACCGCGTGCGGGCTCGAGCGACCGTCGTACAACTCGTGCCGCAACCGGCACTGTCCCAAGTGCCAGTCGCTCGCGCAGGCGCGGTGGGTCGCCACGCGGCTCGAGCGCATTCTGCCCGTGCACTACTTCCACGTCGTCTTCACGCTCCCCGCCGAGCTGCGCGCCGTCGCGCGGCGCTCGCGCGCGCGGGTCTTCGACATGCTCTTCGCGAGCGCGGCCGACACGCTGGCCACCCTCGCGCGGGATCCGAAGTGGCTCGGCGCCGAGCTCGGCGTCACGATGGTCCTGCACACCTGGACGCGCGCGCTGCTCTTCCACCCCCACGTGCACGCCATCGTCACCGGCGGCGGACTCACCGGCCACGCCGCGCGCTGGGTGCGCGCGCGCCGTCGCTTCCTCTTCCCCGTGCGCGTGATGGGCGCGCTCTTTCGCGGCAAGATGCTCGCCGCTCTCGAGCGCGCCCACGCGCGCGGCCTCGTCGACCTGGGCGGCGTCGACCTGCTGGCGCTCCGACGCAAGGCCTGGGTCGTCTACGCCAAGCGACCCTTCGGCGGCCCCGCTCAGGTCATCCGCTACCTCGGTCGCTACACTCACCGCGTCGGCATCTCCAACCACCGCTTCGTCTCGATGGGCGAGCGCGGCGTCACCTTCCGCACCAGAGACGGCAAGTCGGTCACCGTCCCGGCCGAGGAGCTGCTCGCGCGCTTCGTCCAGCACGTGCTGCCGCGCGGCTTCGTCAAGATCCGCCACTACGGCCTGCACCGTAACCCATCGGTGATCGACGTCCACGGGGCCTGTTGATCCGGCGACTGGCGCGTGCTGTCCGCCCGCCGTCGGCTGGAGCCATGACGGCGTCAGGCGCCGCGAGTCGGCTCGGGCAGCGCCTTGGGCGGAGCGCCGTCTTGCGGGTCGCTCACGTCGTCGTTGATCGCCTCGCGGATGACGCGGGTGGTGAGCTCGTCGAGGTGCGCGTTGAGCTCCTCGGAGAGCGCGAGGAACTGCGGCCAGAGCGTGTGGTCGTGGAAGGCCTTGGGTGCGCGCACCTGGACGGTGGTGTACCGGCGGCCGCTCTCGCGAAAGGGGACGAGACCGTAGCGGCGACACAGCGCGACGAAGAGCCTGCGTGTCCAGGGATCGGGCAGGGTGTAGTGGAGCAGGGTGTCCTGCTCGCGGCCGCGAAGCTCGGCGAGCCGGGCACGAATGCGCTCGGCGGCGCGCCGCGCGGCCTCGCGCTCGCCATCCACGCGCGTGCCCGCGTGGAGCGCCTCGATCTTGCGCAACTTCTCCAGCAACGAGCCTTCGAGCGGCAACATGACGTGCACGAAAGCACGGCCCCGGCGGCGCGTCAGCCCCCCGGAGCGCATGTCCGTGAGGGCTACGCGGCGCGGGGTGGCGCCCGCTCGGCGCGCGAGGCCGCGTAGGTCTCCGGCAGCAGCGCCGCCAGGCTCTTCTCACCAGCGAGGATCCTCGCGAGGGTGTCGCGCAAGTAGGCGCGCGGGTCGATCGCCATCTTCTTGCACGTGGTGAGGAGGGTGAGGGCGTCGGCGGCGCGGCGTGCGCTCTGCTCGTGGCCGACGAAGAGCCACGTCTTGCGATCGAGGACCCAGGTCCGAAGTCCGGCCTCGACCTCGTTGTTGGTGAGCTCCATGCGCGGATCGCGAAGGAAGGCCGTGAGGCGCGACCACTGGCGATCGAGGTAGCGGAGCGCCTGGCCGAGCACGCTCCTGGGCTCGACGTCGGCGAGGCGCAGGGAGAGCCAGGCGCGAAGCTCGGCCACGATGGGCGCGCTGTCCTCGAGGCGCCGCTCGAAGCGCCGGTCGATGCTCTCGCCTGCGCGCCTGGACTGGGCGTCGACGTGGAAGATCTTGGCGTAGAGCTCCAGCCCGGGCACGGCGCGCGCGTCGCCGCGACGAAGCGCCTCGACCAGGCCGCGCCGGCCATGGGCGTTGCAGCCGCCACGATGGCCGCCGGCGTGCTCGACGCAGTTGTTGGTGGGCGACCCATCGCACATCACGCTGCGGAGCGTGCGGCCCTCGAAGAACTTCTTCAGGTGCTCGGCGTGGCCGCTCGGCGCGTAGAGGAAGCACGCATGGCGATGATCCCCCTCGATGAGCCAGAGCGCGCCGCTCTTGATGCCGAGCGGATGCGTCGGGTCGAGCACGGGCATGCGCGTCGCGTCGAGCGCGGTGAAGCTCGACGACAGGCACGCCTCGCGGATGTGGCGCACGACGGGGTCGAACAGGTCGATCACCTTCCCGACGGAGGACGCCACCGTGTTGGCGGCGAGCGGCACGTCCTGTTGTCGCGCGTTGCGCTCCATCCGCTCCCACGGCACCGCGTCCTGGTAGTGATCCACCAGCGCCTGCACGAGAAGCTCGTCGCCGAGCAGCCCACGATCCACGACCTCGTCCGGGGTGGGCGCGGTCACGAGGTAGCGGCGACACTTGGGACAGGAGCACGTCTCGAGCTGCGTCTGCACGACGATGTACTCCGACGGCCTGACGTCGAGCTTCTCCGCCGTGGTCTTGAGGCAGACGCGCGTGAGCGCGACGTCGCAGTCCGGACACACGCGATCGGCGGCGGGGACCAGGAGCACGTTGGGGACGCGCGGCAGGTGCGCCGGCAGCTTGGGCCGGCCATGCGGCGTGGGCTTGTGGGCGCCGCGCTTCCTCGGCTTCTTCTCCCGGGGGAGGCCGGGTTTGGCGCCATCGTTGGCGGCGGGCGCGCACAGAAACGGCAGCTCCATCTGCAGGCGCCGCATCGCCTCGTTGGGCGGGCGCCTGCGCGACTTGCTCGCGACCCTGCGCATCAACTCCGTGTTGAGCTCGCGCATGCGCACGAGCAACCCCACGACCGCAGCGATCAGCTCGGCGACGGCGCCCCTGGCGATCATGTCCGCGATGAACTTCCTCACCGCGCCGAGATCGGGCTCGATCGCGCTGGTGATGGGCGGGTGCTTGTTGCTCGACGCGGACACGCTGATCCTCTTTGCCGCAGGGCGCGCCCGATGGAAAGACGATTCGATCGCAGCCACGAAGATGGATCTCACAAAGTGGGCGCCGGTCGCACACGGGGGGAGGGCGACCAGCGCATCCGCCGGCCGGCCCCGCGAAGCTCGATCCCCTCGAGCACCAGGAGCAGCTCCGCCGCTTCGATGACCGCGCGCCCTCCCTCGCCGGGCCACGGCAACCGGTAGCTTCCCTTCTCCAGCCGCTTGGTGATGAGCACGTAGCCGTCGCGATCCCAGTACAGGACTCGCACGCGGTCGGCGCGACGCGAGAAGAAGACGAACATCGTCCCCGAGAGCGGGTCCTCGGCGAACCGTGACCGCACGAGCACCGAGAGCCCGTCGATCCCCTTGCGCCCGTCGACGCGCTCGGTCGCGACGAACACGCGCACGCCGGGCGGCAGCGTCAGCACGCGCCGCCCACCTGCCGCCCGAGCGCCCTCACCAGCTGCGCCACCCGCTCCGCGTCCAGCTCCTCCCGCACGCGAACGACCACACCCCCAACGACGATCTCCATCCACCGCGCCAGGCTGTCGCCCGCAAGCTCCACGGCCACGAACTCCGTGCTCGCCGGACGCGCGAGGCGGCCCCTCCAGTACGCGAGCCGCTGCGACGACACGCCCTTGCGCCGCGCGAAGCCCGCCGCGCTCTCACCGCTCGCCGCGAGCTCCGCGAGGGCCGCCCGCGCCTGCTGCTCCGTCCACTGCCGCCACTGCCGCGCACCGTCCCGCTTTCCCATCGCGCTGACCTCCGCCAATGCGCGTAGCGGGGATCCGTCCCGCCGGGGAGTACGTCAGATCACCGATGGGTTACCCTGCACTCCGCCAGCCACGCCACCACGCGCCTCGAGACCGCACGCCGCAGACTGGGTCCGCACGCGGCGCCCGCTGCGCGACCGGTGCGCCGTGTCGACGCCGCCGACCTGCTGCTGCGAATCGCGGGCATCGACCTGCACCGCTGCCCCGCTTGCCACACGCCTGCCCTCGTGCGTACCGCGCTGCCGGAGCCCCGAGCTCGCGACCCGCCGGGGGCCGCATGATCTCCCCGCGTCGTGCTCCACTGCGCTCGCTCCACGAGTGCGGCCCAGGCCCCTGTCCATCCACGCCACGAAAACCCGGCCTCCGAGCACGCACGGCTGCCCGCTGCGCGCTCCGGGACGCCCGCGTCGAGCGCCGTCCCGCCGCCCGCTCCGCACCTCGCGCACCCGCACACGTGACCCACACGCCGCCAACTTCCCCATAGGGCTCCGAGGCCACCGCCTCGCCGCTGCCGCGCACCGGCTTCGTCCAACCGTCGATTTCGCGACCGCGCACCCGCGCCACGCGACCGCCGCCGCGACCCGGCGCGCTCACGCAATCGACTCTTACTTATGCGAAGTGGGGCCGTCCGGTGTCACTGGAAGGACGGACCAGGGTGAGCATGGCATCCAAAGTCAGACGTTCGCCTTCACAGACAATGGGGCACGGAGGCCGGGTTCGTTTTGATGCAGTTGAAGCCAGGACAGCAGTTACTTTCGCCATAGCTTCCTTGAATACCGCACCCCTCCCCGGCCGGGGCGCAGGGCCTTGTGGCATCGGAACCACCGGCATCAGTCGTTCCGGCATCCACCACACGCCCGGTGGAACTACACCCGGCCAAGGCCGTGATGAGGGCAGCCGCCAGGCCCTTGCAAGCTCGCAGCGTTCCGCACGTCATGAGAACCACACCCCCTTCCAGAACTGGATCTCCGAATTTCGGTGCGGGCACCACGTGATGGATCCGCCCTCGAAGTCGTTCACCCGGCCGCCGGCGCACCAGAGAGAGAACCACTCAGGGACGTCCTTCTCGTCCGAGGTGGGCAGCCCCAGCCACCCGCCGTCCAGCGTAGGGTGCCCGAACGTGGGGTTGCCGTAGCCCCAGGCGTAGGCGTCCGCGATCGCGCCATGCACCTCGAACGCACCCCCGGGGCCGAAGAGGATGTACCCGTGCTCGAAGTCGTTGCGCGTGGACCCCGGCCTGTGGCTGTCCTGCTCGGCGGAGAGCGGCCGCTCGAGCAGGCGCATGGGTCCCCACATGTCCACGTACTTCTGGCCAATCGCCCCATGGACGTAACGGCCAAGATCCTGCCCGGTCAGGTTGGTCGCGCCGACGCGACCGAAGTCCGCGTAGAAGGGCGCGCCAGGATCGTGCTGGTTCATGAGGCGCATATGAAATCCTAGCGCGGTCGGGCGCGAAAGTTTACGAAATCCCTCTTATGCGAAGTGGGGCCGTCCGGTGTCACTGGAAGGACGGACCAGGGTGGCCCGGCCGTGCGCGGGACGTTCGGCGGTTGGGCAACCGGCTTCGCTCGTCCGCCGGCTCCGGAGTGGCGGGATCGAACTGCTCCAGTTGTGCGAGTTCGCGGCCAACGTCGTCAGCCGAGGCAATATCCTTCCAGAAATCAGCCATCTTCCCGTTCTCCCAATCGCACCACGTGCCGTGGTACCCAAGCACTCGCAGTTCCGCGGCCACCACCTTGTACCAACCAGCTTGCTTCAGCCGTTCTCGGTACTTGGCTGCGTATCGTGGCGGCCACATTGTGACACTAGCACGAATAGCCACACTGCCCAAAGGCCGGCGCCGGCGAAGGACCGGTATTAGGTGCAGCTTGCAACAAAGCGTCCACTGCCTTCCCAGCACGAGCACTGGGCGCTTCAGCTCATAGGCGGCTTGCACCGGGACCCATGCAGGTCGCCTCGCGACCATCGACGCGGTGGTCCAAAAGCTATCAGGACCCAACACCGTCATGCCTCAGCTCCCGCCGCCCCACAATCGGGTTCAGTCAAACCATGTGGGATTCGAGCCACCGTATTTGTAGGCGTCGTAGGGACCAACGGGACTATCCTGACACGCGGACTTGCAATCATCTGGGCTATCCTTTTGTCCCAGCGCGCTTGGGCCCCAGCCCTTGCGGTAGCAGAGACAACTGCATGGCTTGTTCTTCTTCCTTCTCCGGCGACGCCTGCGACGGGTCTCCCAGCTCTCCTGAGGAGGCGCATAAGAAATGCTAGCGCGGTCGGGCGCGAAAGTTTACGAAATCCATCTTATGCGAAGTGGGGCCGTCCGGTGTCACTGGAAGGACGGACCAGGGTGAGACAGGTGGGGCATGGCGGTCATGTTGCCGCGCTCGTCGTGGGAGTAGGTGCCGGAGTAGGGGCCGCCGGAGGGATCGCCGGGCATCTCGGTCGTGGCGAGCTTGTTGGAGGAGGAGTCGTAGGTGTAGTGGCGGTTCCAGTTGGCGCTGGTGGCGGTGTGGAACATCCCGAGGATGTTGCCGACCTCGTCGTAGTCGCAGGTCTGGGTGTACGAGCGCATGGAGGAGGGATGCCCCTCCGGGGGGGATGTCCCACGCCGTGTTGAACTTGGCAGTCGCACCGGCGGCGGTCTGATGGACTACGCGACCTTCTCCTCGTCGGCAACGGGGAGCTGCTCGGGGCGCAGGGCGCGGACGAGCGCGGACATGTGGGCGTGACCCTTCACGCGCCGAAACTTCTTCTGCGCTTCGACCACCGCGAGGGCGACCCAGCGGCGGATCATCGGGCCGCCGCGCCAGCGCTTCACGTTGCGCGTGATGCGGCGGATGGTCCCGTTCATGTTCTCGATGGCGTTGGTCGTCGCGAAGGTGCGGCAGAGGGTGGGATGGAGGCCGAGCTTGAGCACGGTGAGCGTCTCGTCGAGACCCTCGCGCAGGCTGCCGGCCGCCGCGTCCTCGCCGTTCTTGTCGAGCCACGACGCGAGCTGAAGCAGGCGCTTCTTGGCGACCTTCGCGTTGCGCGTCCGGTACGCCTCGCGCATCTGGCCGCTCACGTACGCCCTGCGCGAGTCGGGCAGATGGTCGCGGACGTTGCGCGTCTTGTGGACCTGGCAGCGCTGCAGCACCGCGCTCGACCCGAGCACGTCGCAGAGCGCCTTGCGCAGCCCCTTGCCGCCGTCGATCACGCACAGGATCTTGCCGTCGATCCTCAGCCCCCGCTCGACCAGGTTCTGCACGAGCGAGGTGCAGACCGCCGCGTTCTCCGTCGAGCCGAGCCAGAGGCCCAGCGGCACCTTCGTCCCGTCGGCCGTGACGCCGAGGGCCACGATGACTGTCTGGCTCGCCACCTCCAGTCCGTCGGCGAACATCGCCACGATGTCGAGCGCGTCAAGACGGCGGCGGAGGAACGCGCTCATCCTCTCCGTGGTCTTGTCCACGAGCGCCCGGCTCGCCGCACTCTTGCTCGCGCGCCGCGTCCTGGTTCCGGCCGCGACCGGCTCCAGGCTCCGCTCGTAGCCGCGCGTCGAGACGCCGAGCACGATCTGCTCGGCGACCCGGTCGGGCAGCGGGTCGCGACGACGAAGCTCCTCCACCAACGGCAAGGCGACCTCGCGCCCGTCCTTGCTGCGGACGCGCGGCCGCTGCACGACGATGTCACGCCCACCGAACGGCAGCGGCGTGTGGGTCGTACCCCAGTGGTGCGCGGCACGACCAGCGACGTGCTTGCCCTTCGGGCCAGCGACGCGCTCGGCCTCGCCCCGAAGAAGCTCGTCGAGTGCGGCGCGACCCATCGCGTGGACGAACGCCAGCAAGCCGCTCCGAGTGACCTCGATGCCGGCGATCATCGGCAGGACCATCTGCCGGAACGCCTCCGGCAGCGCGGCCCCCGCCGACGCCTCTTGCTTCCTGTTCCTCTTTGCGGCTCTCTTCTTCATGGCGGCTCCTTGCCCCGTCCCGGGCAGTTGGTTCTTGGTCGACCCGATTCTCAGGCCGGCCAAGGAGCCGCCGCTACAACTTCAGAAGTTCAACATCGCCGGGGACATTCCCCCTCCGGGCGCCATGCTCGGGCTCGTGCTCGCCGTCGCGCGTGCCGGCGGTGGGTGCATGAGCACGGACTACGGCACGCACGACGGCTTGCGCGCGAGCCCTGCGCGTGGCGCCCCTCCCCTCGATGTCGCGCTCGCGCGCGCCATCGGGGAGGCTGGTGTGCTGCACGGGGCGGACCTCGGCGCGGGGAACAGGCAGTCGCCAGCGGGCGCCGGGGAGGCTTGCTCCTAGGCCACTATCGAGGTACGCCTCCGGGCGCATAGGAAATCCTAGCGCGGTCGGGCGCGAAAGTTTACGGAATCCATCTTATGCGAAGTGGGGCCGTCCGGTGTCACTGGAAGGACGGACCAGGGTGGCGACAGCTACACCCTGACGCTCACCAGCCACGACGACGGCTGGCCCGGGGACGCCACTTACACTCTATTCGACGACGTGGCGGTGACCCCGGCCCCGGTCTCCTTCGGCTCCGTGTCGTCGCTGTGCCAGTGACGATGGCCCAGCTTTTCTGTGGCCGCCCGGGCCTGTCCGGGCCAGAATGCGCATCATGAGGCGGCGGTTCGCGTGGGCGCTTCCAGCGGCGGCCGTCGCCGCGCTGGGC
The DNA here is from genome assembly GCA_963782055.1 of uncultured delta proteobacterium. Taxonomy (GTDB): domain Bacteria; phylum Myxococcota_A; class Polyangia; order Polyangiales; family Polyangiaceae; genus DASXHD01. Next base: position 4,437,375 of record CAWAIF010000003.1, on the reverse strand, counting down.
GTACTGATGGCGGCCGGATCGTGCAGCGATCCGGGGGCCCAGCCCGCCGATGGCGGCCCCGACTCGTACGGCAAGACACGCCGTGACGCGGGCCCGCCGGAGGCGGGGCCGGACACCGGCGCTGCCGACGCCGCGCTGTCCGACGGGACGGTGCCCGGTTTCGTCGACGGCTGGGTGAAGGCGCCGTGGTCGGACCCCGGCTGCGGCCTCTACCAGCCGGCGGACAAGGCGATGCTCGCGCAGGTTCCACCCCTGCACTGGAAGGCGTGCTCCTCCGGGCGTCCGGGTTGCCAGCAGCTCGTGCAGGACTGGACACCGGTCAAGGGAATGCAGCTCGCTCGCCTCGACGCGACCCGGTCCAGCCAGGGCGACGTGTTGCTCTTCTTCGGCAGGGACTACGCCCCGTACCAGCGGGAGTTCGTGCTGTGGCGGCAGAACGCGGGGATCATCGGCGCCTGGCGACACGACGGAGACGATCCCTGCCTGGAGTCCATCAGCACGCTGTACGGCGACACCGCGGTCCTCGTCCAATCGGTACGACCCGGTGTGGACGCGGGCAGCCAGGTGAAGGAGTACCGCGAGATCATCGGCACCGCGGACGAGCTGCTGGCCAAGACAAGCCCGGACTCCTTGATCCCCGGCAACAGCGTGCCCACCGCGAACACGCTTCTGGACAGCAGCTACCCCGGGAAAGCGTACGTCGCCCACATCTTCGATTCTACCGGCGCCATCGTCATCGAGAATCGGGCGACCAAGCAGCTCACGGCGTTGAAGTACAGCGGACAGCCGCTGTCCATCGCGGACCTCCACGTGACTGTGAACGACGACGGAGCGGTCTTCTTCGATGGCGTCTTCGATGGCGCCGACCAGGCCTACGTGTGGGATCAGACGAACGGCGTGCGGCCGTTTCGTCCGAACCTCCCGCAAGGCACTGTCGCCCACGATCTCGCGACTGACGGGACCGCGATCACCTGGATCGAGTCCTCGAACAACTACGCGAGCAACGTACTCTACACCAGCCCCTATACGCCGGACCCCGCGTCCGTGCAGCCGGTGGTGGGCGTGGGCGAGGCTCTCTGTGGCGGAGGCTGCGGCTCGCGGATGAGCGACGGCTATTTGATGTGGGGCGGGGGCGGCGGGTCCTCCCAAAGGGGGCCTGATGTCGAGCTTCTGCGGTTGGCGGACGGCACCCGCCGGGAGCTGCAACCGGTGAAGTACGAGTTCATCATGGGAGGGAGCGTCATCAACGACGTGCTGTGGAGCCAGTGGGACCAGAATGGCCCGGAGCTCGGGATCCAGCAGAATCCCGTTGCCGACATCCCGCTTGCCGCGGATCAGTAGGCGGGTGTAGGCGGGTCTACGGAAACGCGCACCCAGTCGTCGCCGGATCGTCACATCCACGTCCGCGGCCAGTCACTGACGGATTGTACGAGTGATGTCTAGCGCGCCCTGGCCATGAGAAGGTGGTAGGCTCGTAGCCAGGAGGTGGGGATGCGGGTACTGCTGGTCGACGACGACTATCTGATCCGGCGAGCCTTCGCGCGGGAGATCGCCCATCATCCTGCGGCGACGTGGGACTGGCTGCTGACCGCGTCGCCCGAGGAGGCGCTCTCCCTCGTGCGCGACGGCAAGTTCGACGTCGTCGCCACCGACTGGGACCTCGGCCGTGGCCAGATGAACGGCGTAGACGTCGCGCGCGCGATCCGGGCCGTCGCGCGGACGCCGGTGCTTCTCTACTCCGCGAGGGACTGGTCCGTGGAGGATCGGGCGGAGGGTCTGCGCGCCGGCGCGGACGTGACCATGCCGACGCCGCTGGCCGACCTCACGGTCTTCTTCGAGCAGGTCCGCGCGCTCGCCCGGCGCACGTCGGGGGAGCACCTCGTCACCCGCCCGCCGGCGGCGGCCTTGCTCCTCGATTCGCGAAGCAAGGTGCTCCATGTCGGCCGTGAATCCGTCTCCCTCACCTCGAGTCAGGCCCTTCTGCTGGCGAAGCTCATCGCCCGATTTCCCGAGACGGTGACATTCGCCGAGCTCCTGGTGCGGCTCGGGCACGAGCCGTCGCACGATCGCCACGCGATCCATGAGGCACTCCGCCGCCTGCGGTCGAAGCTGCTCCCTCTGGGTGTGGAGATCGAACCGGTCTCGGGTGTGGGATATCGGCTCGGCCCGGCGACGCGGGCGAACGGAATGGCCGGGTGACAAAACGGAAAACGCGCGGCCCCCTCTTCCGGAGAGGACCGCGCGCTCCCGCGCAACATCTCGGCGTCGCCTCGTCAGCCGTGCGCACCTCCGTTCACCGGGAGCGCGACCACCCCGTTGCTCTTCCCGTTGAGCTGCGCGGGGGGAAGCGCCGCGATCGGACCGCCCATCTCGATGAGGGACGGCCCCGCCGGAGCCGCGGGCTTCACCTCCGGCGCGGGCGCGACCACCGGCGCGGGCGCCGCGGGCCGCGCCTTCGCCGCGGCCGACGACCCGCGCGCCTTGCGCTTGCCGATGCCGAGGCGCAGGAGCTGATCCCGCCGGGTGATCACCGCGCGCGCGCAGTCCGACCAGTCCTGCACCCAGGCGTGCAGCTCCGTCAGCGCCAGCATCCGCTGGTCCGTCTCCGGCGCGGGCTGCTCCTCGACGGGCGCGGGGGCGGGCGTCGTCTCCACCAGGGTGACCAGGTCCCTGGCCTGCTTGCGCGCCTCCTTCGTCAGGCCGCGACTCTCCAGCGTCGCCAGCGCGGCCTGGTCCGCCTTGCGCGTGGCCTTGCGGTCCGGCCCGCTCTCCATCGCGTCGAGCCGGTCCATGGGGTCTTCGGAATCGGCCCTCGAGCACCGTCGACGAACTGCTGCTCCCCGCGACGCGGTCCACGGTGCTCGTGTGGCGGCGAGCGCCAGCGCATTGACCGCAAGCGTATCACCTGCAAGATCGTGGAAAGGGAGGCATCGATGGCTCCGGAAAGACCCTGCCACATCGTCGCGAGCGTTCTTCCCATCGCCGCAGCATGTCTCCTCGCCTGCTCTTCCTCCGGCGTGGGCGACGCCGTCCTGAGCTGCTCCGGTGACGGCTACACGTGTTCCTGCCAGAAGGCGATCGCCACCTCGGGCTCCTGCTCGCCCAGCTCACTCGGCGGCGCTGCACACTGCTGCGCGACCGTCGACGCGGGTGTGACCACCGCCTGCATGTGCGCGAGCGACGCCATCCGCTGCTGTCAGCAAGCCGACTTCTGCTACTGCGGCCTCAACGTCGTGTGCGGAGGGACGCTGGTCCCCTCGTGCTCGCCTCCGAGCGGCGGGCATTGCTGTCACGACGCCGTGGCAGCGTCCTGCGCTTGCCGCGCGGCTGCCTGCGACAGTCCAGACGAGCGGGAGCTCGCCGACTGCTCGCCTGCGATGGCGGTGCTCGCGTGCCGGTCCGGAACGAGCCCCGTGGAAACCTGTCAATGACGACGTTCGACAGCCGTTGAGGGAGAGCCGCACCGGGCCGCGTCTGGTCAGCGCGACGCGGAGACTGGCCGGAAGACGAGGATGGCCACGTCGTGGCGGGTGAGCGCGTAGCACTGCGCCGCGACGGGTGGCATGCTGCGTCGGAGGGACGACATGGAGGCTCGAAACATCCTGTGCGTGGTGGCCGTCGCCGCCGCGCTCGTGGCCTGCAGCTCGCGGCACGGCCGACCGCTCGCGCCCGTCGATGCCGGTGCCCCCGCCATCCAGGATGCAGCGACCTGCGTCTCCGAGGCGGGCGTGAAGCCGGACGCCTTCGACGCGGGCGACGCGGGGCTCGTGGGCATCCCCGCGTGCACCTCCGCCGCCGTGATGGCGCAGCCGTACTACGTCCCCGCGTTCGGGACGTTGACGGGGCCCGCTCTCGACGCTGACATCTGCCTCGGTGGCCAGTCGGTCACCCTCGAGGCGCATAAGAAATGCTAGCGCGGTCGGGCGCGAAAGTTTACGAAATCCATCTTATGCGAAGTGGGGCCGTCCGGTGTCACTGGAAGGACGGACCAGGGTGGCGCATAGGAAATGCTAGCGCTGTCGGGCACGAAAGTTTACGAAATCCCTCTTATGCGAAGTGGGGCCGTCCGGTGTCACTGGAAGGACGGACCAGGGTGGCCTTCCCCGTCTTCAACTCCGACCAGCCCGTTGCCACAACCGCGCGCCTCACACAGGCGACATCCGCTTGCCTGTCGGTCGTCGCGACGACCCGGAACCCTCCATACGGATTATGGACCAAGCGTGCGACAACCATCACGACTACACTTAGCGGGATCCCAAACCAAATGGCAGCCCGCGCCCATTTGCTACGCGGCCCCGCGGCGACGCTACCTCACTTCGAGGCGGCGGCCGCTCCCGCCGGCGCGCCCGCGAGCACCCCGCACGTCCGCGCGCGCTTCACCTCCGTCTGCGTCCCGTACGGGATGAACGTCCCCAGGACGAACGCGGCGTCGGCGTAGTGCCTGAGCGACTCCTGGTCCCGGAAGGCGACGCGCACCCCGCACTCGTGCGCCGGCCCCACCACCGCGGGCACGGTGAAGGTCGGATCGATCGACTGATAGAAGTGCCCCGCCCAGAACACGTCGCACTCCCCGATCGACACCGACTCGACGCCGGGCAGCCGCTCCAGCGCCCCCTTCGCGCGGTCGAACGCCAGCCGCGCGCCCGCCGCCGCCGCCGCGTCGTCGCAGGTCACGCCGGTGATCGCGAGCGACGGGTGCGCGCTGCCGACCGCCGGCGACGGATGCGCGGCGGCGGGCGGCGGCGCCGACGCCCCGCACGCGACGAGGAAGAGCGAGCCGACCACCACGAGTCCCGTGCGCATGCAGAGCCCCATACGAACCTCCGCGCCCGGCGTCAAATGCCGGCACGGCTTGGCGCGTGCTGCTGCGCCTGCTGGTCTGGGCCGACGAACGGTCCCGCTCGTCACAGGTACTGCACGCACATCCAGTCCGGACGCGCGTCCGGGTCGCCGAGCGGCCTGCCGCACTGGCACGAGATGTTGGCGCAGCCAGGCGGCCGGGCGTTGCAGCCGACCGGGAAGCGCGCGTCGTAGTCCGGCGGCGGGTAGTACTTCCCCTGGAACGGCAACGTCCCGTAGCACCCCGGCGTACCGGTGCCGGCGTCCAGCGGCGTGCAGTCGTAATGGACGACCACGTCGGGCGAGTTGCACTCCGAGGAGTCGGTGCTGCATGAGAGCGTCGCCATCGCTGCAGCCAAAAGGACGAGCGCCGCGATCGCGACGGTGCCGCGGTGGACGATGGACAGCGTTCTTCGCGAACGGCGGTCGAAGGACATTCGTGACCTCTGGAAGGGAAGACAGCAAAGCATAGCCCAGAAGCGTGCAGTCGCCCCCGAAACAGACTGCGATCCGCGGAAGCCCTGAGGGCTCACTGGGTCACTGGGCTCACCGAGCACGCCGGCGGAGTGATGGGCGCATAGGAAATGCTAGCGCGGTCGGGCGCGAAAGTTTACGAAATCCATCTTATGCGAAGTGGGGCCGTCCGGTGTCACTGGAAGGACGGACCAGGGTGGCGACGAGCCCGCTGTCCGATGAACGCGAAGAGTCAATCGAGGGGAAGCTCGACGCTGCGCGTCACCAGAGCGCGACCAGTCTGCTGCACGCGCCGCCAACCAGCGGCGAAGGGACACCTCCATGCCGAGCAAATCGTCGTCACGACCAAACGAGACCAGGAAAACGAAGAAGAAGCAGAAAATGGCTTTGCATCCAACGCCGGTACAGAGTCACATTGTCCGCTACGCCGGCGTGCTCGCCTCCGCCAGCAAAGTGCGCCCGAAGATCGTCCGCCGCCCGCCCGCCTCCGCGCCGGCGACAGCGCAGGACGACGACAAGCCGAAGCGCTCGCGCTACTGGCCTTGGGCGGAGCTCATGGCACGGACCTTCGCGGTGGACGTGCAGAAGTGCCCGAAGTGCGAGGGCCGCATGAAGCTCGTCGCGATGGTGCAGGAGCCGCGCGGCATCCGGAGGTTTCTCGAGGGGCTCGGCGAGCCGCACGACGTCCCGCCGCGCGCGCCCGCCCGCGCTCCGCCCTACTACCGCAGCGCCGTCATCCGCCGCATCGCCGGCGCCATCGTCGCCGCCTGACGCTCTCGGGCAGGGACCGGTGCGCGCGAGAGGCGAGAATCCCGTGGAAACCGGCGCTCCGCCCGCCGCCGCGGCCGCCATGCGACGTTCAGGCGCACCACCACACCGCCGCCGGCGGTGCCCCGAGGGCTCGAGGCTCGTGGAAAACCGCGCTCAAATCCCGTACGCTCCGCCGTCGCGTGGGGTGAGGGCGTGACTGCGCGGTAGGTGCTACACCCGCGCTCAGTGTCCTACCATTCGACGCCCGCACACGTACGGGGCTCGCGTGCAGCCCAGCCGTGGCGTACGCTGATGTCGGCGAGGAGGGTGGCATGAAGATCGCGCAGGCAGGCAGGCAGGCAGGCAGGGTGAGAGCGTTCGTCGTCGCAGGTCGTGGCGTCGCGCCGCGTGGGCGTGCGGAACCGCGCTCGTCGTCGCCGGGCTGCTAGGTGGGGCCACGGCCTGCATCGACCTGAACACCGGCATCGGGGGGAACTTGCAGGTGCTCTCCAACGGCAGCGTCGCGTTCAGCAGCTCGACGGGGTACGCGCAGTCCTTCTTCTACAACGACAAGGCGCTGGGCCCCGCGTCGCTGATCCCGTTCTCCTCCGCGCGGCTCTCGGTGCGCTACACCGACAATTTCTCTACCGTGCCGATGCAGGAGGAAGTCGTCGTCATGGCGCGCGATCCGGTCGAGTACCGTCGCACGTTGGAGTCGATCGTCGGTGGCGCGAACCCAGACCCACTGAACCTGGGTCGGTGGCTCGACTGGGCCCGGGAGACGTTCGCGCCTGGCGATCTCTGGCCGGTCGTGCCAGAGAGCGACCCGGCGACGCAGCCGCCACCCGGCGTGACGCTGCCGAACGCAGTGAGTATCCCGTTCCCGAACCAGGCCCAAGCACCCAAGCTCGAATGGCCGCTGATTCAGAACGACTTCACGTGCTCCTGTCCGCCGAACCAACTCAATTGCTCGAGTGCCGTCGCCTGCAGTGCCGACGTCGCCGGCGCCGCGGCGGACTTCGGTGGGACGATCAAGGGTATCTCGGTCCTGCGGCACGGACTCTGTTCGCAGCGGCAGGCGATTCAGGGTAGCTTCAGTACCGTGAGGAACTCGGTGCAGTTCCATAGCAACAACGTGGTCTGGGCGTATGACATCTCGGACGTCGGTCTGGCATCGTTCGTGGACTACGCGCCGAAGGGTGGCTTCGTGCTGAGCACCCACGCCGATCTGTGGTGGACGCCGGTGATCTTCCAGGTGCTCGAGCAGGCGCGCTTCGATGCCAATCTAACTTACCTTTTCCACCTGGACGACGGCGTCTTCTCCGTCGATCCTCCCATCGTCAACACGTGGGACTTCGCCGGTCCGGACTTCTTCAACCTCGGTCATGACAAGGTGAACCAGGCGCTCAAGACGAAGGTGCCCCAGGGAGCCAAACTAGCGGCGCTCGAAGGACCTGCAGGGACCTTCAAGGGAGGACAGGCTCAGCCGGTTCCCGCCCCCTTCCCGCCGGCTGGAGTGAACTGCAGCGCAACGAATGGTCCGCGCCCCGAGAGCTGTTTTCAGCATTGCCAGAGCACGGACTCCGTGACGATGTGGGCCGCCGGTACCTATCCGGATTCGGGTTCGCCCGCAGAGGACATCGGGGATCCGAACAAAGTCGATCGCGCGAGCTGGCACGAGGCCGACTTCTGTGCCAACGCGGCAAACAATCTCCACTTGCTTGTGCTTGGCGGTGGGACGACATATCCCGTCTCTGACCCCCAAGCGCTCGCAGACACGGTTACCCAGCCGTTCAACGGAGACCCGAACTACTACCATAACGTACGGTGTAATTTCTATCCGAAATACGAATTGCCTGGTGCCGTATACAATCAGAGCAAGGATCCACTGACAGGCAAACTCATTCAGACTGGAGCTCCCGTGTGCGAGGTGATCATTCGTGCGAAGCGTCTGAATGTATTTCCCGATAGCGTGGAGGCCGTCTTCTTCGACGGCCCCAACTTCCAGAGTGTCCCGCCCGACGAGTTCCTGAACGAAGCGTTCGGGATCTACCTGGCCCTGAGTTCGTTGTCGCCGAATATCGCGCCGAACGCCGTGCAGCAGCTCTGTGGCCGGACGCCAGCAAGCACGCAGTCGGTACGAGGGTTTGCGCATGCGACATTTCATTGAGAGATGGGAGGCGCTCGCCTGGGTCGGCGGCTGTCTCGTCCTGGGATGCGGTGGGACCGTCTCGCCAGCGGGCGGCGATGCCTCCGTGGACAGCGCCATCCCCGTGGACGGTGGAGTCGCCGATGCGTGCGTGACGGCGGATGGAATCTATGCAGTCTGCAACGGAACCCACGGATGCTTCCCGCCCGACAAGCAGACTCGCGGTAGCGTGTGTGAGTCGTGCTTCTCGTTCGACGTCGATCAGGTTGGTATGTGCGAGTCGGCCAAGGTGGGTGTGGGTCGTGTACCTGCGTTTGATGGGGAGGTCTACATCGCCGAGTCCACGCTCGCGCCGGACGCCTGGACGGCCTTCCCGTACGAGGTCGGTGTGCTCTTCGCAAACAACGGCGGTGCGAGCCGCGTGCGCTACGCCGATTGGAAGCCCTGGACCGGGGCGCCTTTGCCCGAGCCTTCCAACTGCCCGACCTTCCCCGGCTTCCGCATCTGCGGTGGCAACTGCGGCGGATGCAAGGTGGACGAGTGGTGCATCGGGCGCTCGCCGGACCATCCCTGGGGGATCTGCGTGCCGACGTGGTCGGCCACCGCGGCGTGCGTGGTCCAGGATGGTGGCGTGTCACCGTGTCCCTCGGGGGCCTCGTGCTTCGTCCTGAAGTCGTCGCCTGACGGACAGCCGTTGGCCAATCATGGCTTCTGCATGGACGCGGCCGGCTGCCAGGCGGCGCAGTCGAACTACCCGGGCGGCGCGCTTTGCGATGCAACGCCGTAGGCTGACGGCCGTAGGCGCACTTGCGCCGCTCACCTTCGCGGTCGCGGTGACGGTGGTGTGCTGCGGCGGAAGGGTGGCGCCCCCTGCTCCATACAGCGGCGCCATCGACGCGGGGCCCACCTGCACCGTGGCCGGTGCGCGACTTTGCGGCGGGACGTGCGGTGACCTGACCGACTGCCCCGGTGGCTGTATCCCGCTCGTGACGGGTGACGGTTCGAACTCGGCGTACGGCGTGTGCTTCGCCGACCTGCCCGACAGGGGGCAGACGCCCTGCGCCGTGTGCGACGCCGGGCAGGGTTGCGTGCAGCGCTCGCAGGGCTCCTTCGAGTGCGTTCCGCTTGAGGTCTGCGACGACCTCCGCAAGCTGGGAGCCGGTGACGTATGCTGGTATGGCGACAAGGTCCCGTACGATGGGCGCGCCATCCCAGCAGCCAGCTCATGTCCGGACTCCGATCCCCTCGTGCATGAGGATCACTCCATGTGCGGGGGGCCGTGCGGGCCTTGCGACACCGCCCACGGCGCGCTGGACCGCTGCGTGGGGCAGGGTCCGGACCACCCCATCGGGATCTGCGCGCAGTTCTGCTGCAGCGGGAACCCCGAGGATCCTGCGTCCTTTCCCCGCTGCGTCGTGCAGGGAGGCACCGTGATCGCGGCGTGTCCCACGGTGGGAAACTACACGTGCGCGGTGTACCCGTCCCCGCCGGGAGACGAGTCCGTTGCGAAGCAGAACGGCCTATGCCTCAATCGTGACGTGTGCCACGCGCTCCATGCGTCCCTCCCAGGGGGGCTCGATTGCTACGACTGATCCCGCGATCCCGCCGCACTGTTCGTCGCCGCCCTCGCGCTCAGAGGGTGCGCGACGAAGGGCCTGGGCGCGCCGCCGATCAACGAGGACGGCGGGTGCGGCTGTCACGCGGCGGGGGAGAGCTCGCGCGGCTCGTGGCCTGCGCTGTCGGCGCTCGCGCTGGGGATCGCGCTGGTGGTGCGTCGCCGTCGCGTGGGGTGAGGGCGTGACTGCGCGGTAGGTGCTACCCCCGCGCTCAGTGTCCTGCCATTCGACGCTCGCACACCTGCCGGACTCGCGTGCAGCCCAGCCGTCGCGTACGCTGATGTCACAGAGGAGCGCATAGGAAATGCTAGCGCGGTCGGGCGCGAAAGTTTACGAAATCCATCTTATGCGAAGTGGGGCCGTCCGGTGTCACTGGAAGGACGGACCAGGGTGGCATCGTAGACCCTCGGACCTCCGCCTCGCCAACCCGTGCGCCCTGATGCGCCACGCGCCGGCCTCACCCGACCATGCGACGGGACCGACGGGACGGCGGGAACCGCCGTCCGCTGTTGGCTGCCACCCGAAACCCAGAAGAGCCCGATTGGAAGTCCCGGACCTAGCTGCCTTCGGCGACCGCGCTCCGTCTTAGAAAAACGACCCACTCCACGAAGGGAGCTTCGGCAGCGAGGATGGGGTCTTCGCGTCGAAGCGGACGACGAGCGCATAGGAAATCCTAGCGCGGTCGGGCGCGAAAGTTTACGGAATCCATCTTATGCGAAGTGGGGCCGTCCGGTGTCACTGGAAGGACGGACCAGGGTGGCGGGACTTCGGGCACCTCAAGACCGGAGCGCAGGTGGTCTATCCGATGGCGGCGCAGATTCAGCTTCTGCTCGACGCGTCGGTGGCGGGAGCGCGGCGCATCTTCGACTTCGAGGTGCTCGCGACGGACCCGGTGTTCCGGCACCTCGCCGGCGGCATCGTGCCGAGCATCGACGTGCTCTACGACGATCTGCGGCGCTTCAGGGGCCGCGAGCTCGAGAGGCTGGAAGAGCTGATGGCCGAGCAGGGGCTCAAGCCGCTCACCAAGCTCCGCGCCAAGGAGCTGACCATCGACGTGGACACGACGGTGACGCCGCTGTTCGGCGAGCAAGAGGGAGCGCACGTCGGCTACAACCCGCGCTACCACGGCCGCGTGAGCTATCACCCGATCCTGGCGCGCATCGCCGAGACCGATACGATGCTCGGAGCGCGGCTGCGGCCGGGCGACACGGGCATCGGCGAGGACGACGTCGAGGACATCGCGCAGTGGATCGGACGGCTGCATCGCGCCGCGCCGAAAGCCGTGGTGACGATGCGGATCGACTCCGGCGGAGAGTCTGCAGCGCTGCTTTCTGCGGTCGAGCGCGGCGGGGCGTACTTCGTGGCGAAGATGCGGCAGACCGCCAACCTGATGAGCGCCGTCGCGCGCACGACGCGCTGGCGCACGACCGATCGCGATGCCTTCGGCGAGCCGACGCGACAGGTCGCCGTGGTGGACTTCCGCCGCGACGACTGGCCTCCCGGCTGGCGCGTGGTGGCGGTGCGGACCAGCGAGCGCGACACCGGCAAGCAGGTCCACCTCTGGGAGGACCTCGACTACTCGGCGCAGGTCTACCTGACCAACGATCACGACCGCGACGCCGACGACGTGGCGCGCTTCTACGACGGCCGGGCGGGGATCGAGCCGCTCTTCGCCGAGCTCAAGAACGCCTTCGGCATCGGCTACGCCCCGACGAACACCTTCGACGCCAACGAGGCCGCGTTGCTGCTCAAGCTGCTGGCCTACAACCTGATGCGTCGCTGGGTGCTGTCGCTGTGCCCGGGGACCGCCGTGGCACACTGGCGCGCGACCTGGATGCGTCGCGCCTGCGTCCTGGTGCCCGCTCGCCTGCTGCGCGTCGGGGGTCGCTGGCAGCTGCGACTCGCTCCTCGCCCGATGCTGAATTGACCGGCACACAACTTGGTTTGCGAGGCGGGGGAAAGGGGGACGTGTGCTCACGCTACGCGCTTATCGTGCGCGGCAGCCGTGCCGGGCACCGATCCGGGACGCGCCGACCCGTGCGACGCCCGCGCCCGCTCCGAGGACCGGTGCGAGCGAAATCCAGGTTCAACAGCGGGTAGCGATGGGCGCCGGAGAGGAAGTCGGTCCGGCGCCTCGGTCTTTGACATGGCGGTCTCGCGCGTGACGGGAGGACGGGAGACGTGTGGGCGGAGGGGGCGCGATTCTGGACGTGACGGATTGATGAGGGGGCTCCGGAGTCTCGCTGGGGTATTACAGGCGACCCAAGGCCTCCGCGGCGACCGCGATCAGCCCGCGTGGCTTGCGGGGATGGTCCGCGCGGTGCAGTGGGCCCCCGCACCACACGCAGCCCCGTGCGGCCACCGCCCGCGCGATCCGCTCGTCGATCTTGGTCAGCCCCTCGAAAAACTCGCTCCCAAGCTCGATCTGGTCGAACATGTCCACCTCCGGTCTCGACAACTCGGAGGCGAGCCCCTCAGAAGGTCTTCGGACAAGTCTTCTGAGGGGCTTCGTTTATCCTAGATTTCGCTCCATTCCGGCGACGGTTGCATGATGCACGCTCCTGAAAATCGACGCGCGCCCTGGAATTTAGCGCTCGGCGCGCCGGTTGATGGAGTTGATGAAGACAACAGCAAGCGACACGCCGAGCACCCAGAAGGTGCGACGAGAGCAGCTCGGAAGCAAGCGTCCCGAGGGGTGGGAGTGGCAGCGGGCGAATCGCCGGGTGCGGCGAGCACGCGCGAGCGGGCTGGAGGTGGGGCGGCCGGACCCGAGGTTGTCGGGACTCGGGGGCCTCGCGTCCTTCAACGCGTTCGTGCAGGGGATTGGACTCGGGCGTCGGCTTCGGCGGGACTTCGGGCACCTCAAGACCGGAGCGCAGGTGGTCTATCCGATGGCGGCGCAGATTCAGCTTCTGCTCGACGCGTCGGTGGCGGGAGCGCGGCGCATCTTCGACTTCGAGGTGCTCGCGACGGACCCGGTGTTCCGGCACCTCGCCGGCGGCATCGTGCCGAGCATCGACGTGCTCTACGACGATCTGCGGCGCTTCAGGGGCCGCGAGCTCGAGAGGCTGGAAGAGCTGATGGCCGAGCAGGGGCTCGAGCCGCTCACCAAGCTCCGCGCCAAGGAGCTGACCATCGACGTGGACACGACGGTGACGCCGCTGTTCGGCGAGCAAGAGGGAGCGCACGTCGGCTACAACCCGCGCTACCACGGCCGCGTGAGCTATCACCCGATCCTGGCGCGCATCGCCGAGACCGATACGATGCTCGGAGCGCGGCTGCGGCCGGGCGACACGGGCATCGGCGAGGACGACGTCGAGGACATCGCGCAGTGGATCGGACGGCTGCATCGCGCCGCGCCGAAAGCCGTGGTGACGATGCGGATCGACTCCGGCGGAGAGTCTGCAGCGCTGCTTTCTGCGGTCGAGCGCGGCGGGGCGTACTTCGTGGCGAAGATGCGGCAGACCGCCAACCTGATGAGCGCCGTCGCGCGCACGACGCGCTGGCGCACGACCGATCGCGATGCCTTCGGCGAGCCGACGCGACAGGTCGCCGTGGTGGACTTCCGCCGCGACGACTGGCCTCCCGGCTGGCGCGTGGTGGCGGTGCGGACCAGCGAGCGCGACACCGGCAAGCAGGTCCACCTCTGGGAGGACCTCGACTACTCGGCGCAGGTCTACCTGACCAACGATCACGACCGCGACGCCGACGACGTGGCGCGCTTCTACGACGGCCGGGCGGGGATCGAGCCGCTCTTCGCCGAGCTCAAGAACGCCTTCGGCATCGGCTACGCCCCGACGAACACCTTCGACGCCAACGAGGCCGCGTTGCTGCTCAAGCTGCTGGCCTACAACCTGATGCGTCGCTGGGTGCTGTCGCTGTGCCCGGGGACCGCCGTGGCACACTGGCGCGCGACCTGGATGCGTCGCGCCTGCGTCCTGGTGCCCGCTCGCCTGCTGCGCGTCGGGGGTCGCTGGCAGCTGCGACTCGCTCCTCGCCCGATGCTGAATTGACCGGCACACAACTTGGTTTGCGAGGCGGGGGAAAGGGGGACGTGTGCTCACGCTACGCGCTTATCGTGCGCGGCAGCCGTGCCGGGCACCGATCCGGGACGCGCCGACCCGTGCGACGCCCGCGCCCGCTCCGAGGACCGGTGCGAGCGAAATCCAGGTTTATCCGCCCCTCGCGGAACGTGACCAGATCGGCGCGTCTCTCCCTCGATCTACGTGACGCTGTTCAAACACACCTCAACTTTCAACATGCCGCGGGACGATGCCCAGTTGAGTCTACAAGTCCATCATTCCGTGTCGAAATTCGAGAAACGTGCCGTCACCGTACCTCCACGTCTCATTCGGCCACCAACCAAACTCCTCCGCGGGCGGCCCAAGCCAAGCAAAGACCTCCTCTTGAGTCGCGCCCATTCGCCGAAGCAACTCTGCCGCACTCGCATCGAACTGACTAAACGGGCGCCGTCGGACCCCTTCCTTTCGTACGAATGCCGCGCCGACCAAAATGTCGTTCTTGGCCGTCAGCATGTAGTAGTAGCTCTCCCTCGTAGGTAGTCGGTAGTAGAGTCTGCCTCCCTCGGCGCGCTCCGGCTTGCCCAGTTCATCAAGTATATCTCCGATAGATGTGCGCCCAATGAGAAAGCGCCCGGCCCAGTGTGCGCGGGCTGCGGCGACAGCGCTCGCGCCGTACTGTTCGAGTGCTCGGGCGCTGGCCGCACCAGGCCCTGCGCACTCCAAGTAGATTGCTAGCCATCTGCGATTCTCGTCTATCATAGTTGCTTCCACGCATAGTTCATGGTTGCCATATCGAACTTTCCGTACTCAATGGCGCCGGTCGCCCTAAGGAAGCGGAAGGCGTATCTGTGGTCCTCTGAACGGAGCAGTAGATACGCATCTTTGCTGACGAGACCTTCCGCTCCGAATCCGAACCCAATCTTTGTTGCAAAGCCCTGAACTACTTGAGCCTTCTGGACTGCGGTAAGCTGCATCTTTGCCAAAATCGACGTGGCCTTTATGAACCGCGCGCCGTTGTTGTCTATTGTTGCGGTTCCCTGGTAAAGTGTGTCGGTAGTCTTGCTTGCATCGAAAAGGGCCCTCTCTTCCTGTGTCGCCACGGCTCGTCCTGCACCCTGCTCCTGTTTGAGGCTCTCCAGGCCGCGCGAAGCTTCTCCCTCATAAAGAGTTCTTCCCGCTCGCGCTAACCCTTCTGCGCTATTTCGCTCGCTCTGTTCAAGAAGCTCCCGGAACGCGAGACGGCCAAGCGCACGCGCGCCCCCGACCACTGCGCCTTTGACGAAGAAGATGTCGCTGATCGCCATGCCGGACCAGAAGATCCCCGCCACCGGGTGGTTGCGCTGGAGTTCATCAATGGCAGTCCGGCCTGCCCCCCACACCGGGATCATTCCCTCGATCGCGCCAGGTTGTCCCACCGGATCCGGTACAGTGTGTATTGGTCGACCAGTTGGGTATGTGCGTATGCGTACGCTGCCGTTGCCGCCCTCGCCGCCCGCAGTCAACGCCTGTGTAGTGGCAGAGCGCACTTTTGGAAGGTGGAGTTTCTCCGTAGGGGTCTGAACGTTTAGCTCGTCTGTGCGTCGGAGGCTCGTTAGGTGTCGCGGCCCCACGTGCTGCCGCTGCTGTCGGAACAGTGCGTCCCTTGCGCGCTGTTCTAGGTCTGCGGTTGCGCTTGCTGCTGCTGCGGGGTCAATCCCGACTCTCCCGGCTACCACGGCAACCGCGCCCCGTGCTGCATTTTCGAGGCTGGTGAGTCTTGGGTCTCCCGCCAGACCGTGAGGATCTCGGATGCGAACGGGGTTGTTACGGACATAGGCATAACGGTTTGGCCCGTCAACGGTGACCGGGTCTAGTCGTGTCCATCTCCCAAGCCACGCCGCGTAGTACCGCGCCCCGTAGTAGTGCAGCGCGGTCTCCTCGTCCCTCTCCTTGCCGTTGTAGCGGTACCTGCGCTTGCTGACCTCCCCGGTCTCCGACCGGAAGGACGTTGCCCCGAAGGGGAAGTACTCCTCGTAGGAGATGATGCTCCCGTCCTCCTTGACCTCGACGCACGTGGACTCGAGCTGATCGGCGAGCTGGTAGCGCTGCCGTGACGTCGGCGAGGTCACGGTGCTCCCGCCCGTCACCGTGAGGGTCTCGACCATCGCGATGCGCCGCACGTCGTCCATGACGTGCAGGGTCTGTCGCTCCTCCTGCACCGTGGCAGTCCCGCCGGAGACGGTCGACTCCCGCCAGATCTCGTACCCGCCGAGGTAGATGCGCTCGTCGCGCAGGGCGCTCGTCTTGTCCCAGACCTTGCGCACGCGCTGGCCGGCGGAGTCGTACACGAAGTAGACCGTACCACCTCCGCCGAGGTCCGCACTCTGCATGCGGTCGGCCCAGTCCCACGCGATGGTGGACAGGTGCGGCATGGCCGTCATGTTGCCGCGCTCGTCGTGGGAGTAGGTGCCGGAGTAGGGGCCGCCGGAGGGATTGCCGGGCATCTCGGTCGTGGCGAGCTTGTTGCTGGAGGAGTCGTAGGTGTAGTGGCGGTTCCAGTTGGCGCTGGTGGCGGTGTGGAACATCCCGAGGATGTTGCCGACCTCGTCGTAGTCGTAGGTCTGCGTGTAGGCCCGCATGGCCTGGGTGTCGTTGGGGTGAGGCACCGTCGACAGGGGGCTGTCGAGGTCGGTCATGGGCGCATAGGAAATCCTAGCGCGGTCGGGCGCGAAAGTTTACGGAATCCATCTTATGCGAAGTGGGGCCGTCCGGTGTCACTGGAAGGACGGACCAGGGTGGTTGCGCGGCCGACGGCTGCCCGGCGGCGGAGAAGGTCGCGGCGTTCGGGCCGGAGGCGGGGAGCGAGACGGTGAGCTCCACGAGCGTGCCGGCGGCGTCGTGCAACAGCCGTCCCGACGCCTTCGAGGCCTTGCCCACGCCCGGGCAATAGGAGGGCGGGGGCACAGGGTCCGACCCCATCATCGGGTGCGTCGTGAGCGGGTTGAGGTTCGGCGTCACGCGCCGGGCCGACGCCGAGGCAGCGGCCACCGCTGTTCCCGAGGGCGCGGGTGCTCCCGCGTCGGCGCTCGCCGCGGCGACCGACGCGGGCGGAGCCGCCGGCAGCACCACGGTGGTGGGCGGCGCCGTTTCGTGCGAGCAGCCCGCCGCGGCGACGGTGGCGCCGGCGAGCACACGACGCATGTGCGCCAGCGTGCGGGCGCGCGCTGCGGTGGGGTTCATCGCACCGATGGTACGCCAGTACGCCCGGGGGCGTCCGATCAACCGGGAGCGACGCGGTACCGGCGCCACACGGCGCGGACAATCTCCCGCGCGGAGAAGAGGAACGCCGCGAAGGCGGCGCCGTCGACGGCGGTGAAGCCCTGCCGGCAGCCGTGCACGACGCCAATCGTCGAGATGATCAGGAGCACGATCTCGGCGTCGAGCACCAGCGCGGCGCGCGTGTCGCGCGGCGCCGGGCTCTCGGGCTCGCTCGCTGGCGTCCGGTAAGGGTGAGACATGACGCAGGCAGTATGACCAGCCACCGCTAAAGGCTCACTAAATGGCCGGACCTGGCGCTTCCTTCGCTCGCCGAGCCAGCCTCGTCCTCCCCGCCGGTGCGCAACGCCAACCGGAGTCACCGGACGCCGGCGAGAGTAGTCTCTCTGTTGCCGGCTCGCGCCGCTGCCGCCGGCGGGCGCGAGCCATCGCGCTCAAACGGAGGAGTCCGAACCGAATTTACCGTTTCTTTGGCGCGCGGTTCCTAACGTGATCGCATCATGAAGCCCGACGTAACCCCGCCAGAAGTCATGCGCCTCGTGGACTCGGTCGTTCCCATCGCCTGGTTGGTGGGCTCGCTCGTCACCTCGCTCGCCCTGCTCGCGGTCGTGGCGTCGATCGCGGCCCAGTCGGAGCGCGGCGCGCGCGCTGGAGCTCGACCCCTCTTTCAAGAGTCAGCGGAGACACAAGCCGCGCCTGCGGCGCGACACTGACCGTGGTCCGTCGCTGGGTGCATGGCGTGAGCGCATGACCCACCCGCACACGTGCTACGCGTGGGCGCGCGCTTCCCGCGAAGGGGACATGCGCGCTCTGCAGAGGTGGCCCATGCCTTGCTGCCCTCGAGCGACCGCGCGCGGCGAAACGCCGAATTTATCGTTTCTTTATTCGCCGGTCCTTAACGTCCACGCGCCATCGACATGACCTCCTCAAAAGCCATGACCCACTCTCGCTCTCGAATCCTCGCCGGTGTCGCGTGCCTTTCGGTCGTCGCGTTCGCCGTTCCGGTGCTCGCGCAGCCCGCGCCGAGCGAGACGGCGCAGGCGACGGCGACGGTGGACGCAGGACAGCCGACCTCGACCGCCCAGCAGGGCAGCGCCGCCCCGTCGCAGACCGCGCCCCCGCCGCCGGCCACGACCGCCGCTGCGCAGCCCAGCGCCGCGCAACCCACCGCGTCGGCGGCGCAGTCCTCCGCCGCGCCGCCCGCGCAGGTGGCCCCCGCGGTGAAGACCGACGCGGCGCCGGAGGCCAAGGTGACGCCGCTCGGCTACGTCGAGACGGCGTACTCGTGGAACTTCAACGAGCCGTCCAACGGCATCACGAACTATCGCGGCTACGACAACCGCCACAACACCTTCACGCTCCAGAACGTCGCCGCCGGCGCCACGCTCGACTACGCGAGCGTCACCGCGAAGGTCGTGCTGCAAGTGGGTCAGACGCCGTCGACCTATTATCTCGGCGAGCCTGTTTCGCCTGGGGCGGGCGGCGCGGCGGCCAGCGACGGCGATCTCTGGAAGTACGTCCAGGAGGCAAACCTCGGCTGGAAGGCCCCCATCGGAAACGGGCTGCTGCTTCAGGCGGGGCTCTTCCTGTCTCCGATCGGTGCCGAGGGGATCGCGGCCAAGGACAACTGGAACTGGTCGCGCTCCGACGTGTTCTTCGCGCTGCCGGCCTATCACACGGGCGTTCGCGCCAGTTACGACTTCGGCAACGGTCTCGTCGCGACGCTCGCCGGCTACAACGGCTGGAACAGCGTCGTCGACAACAACGACGAAAAATCGGTCTCGACGAGCGTCGATTACAAGAAGGGCATCTTCACCGGACACCTGCTCTACTTCGGCGGCGTCGAGCGGTCGACCGGAGCGCCGGAGGGGCCGTACTGGCGGAGCGACTTCGACGGCTACGCTCAGCTCGATTTCAACTCGCGCTTCTCGATGCTGCTGCACGCGAACAGCGGCTTCGAGCCGAACCGCTTCGGGACGTCGAGCTGGGCCGCCGGCGCGCTCTACGCGCGCGTGAAGATCGCCGATTGGCTCTACCTCGCGGCGCGCGGCGACGCCTTCTACGAGTCCGTTCCGACCGGCGCGTCCGCCATCCTCTGGCCCACCGACTGGGTCAGCTCGGCCACGGCGACGATCGACGTCCGCCCGACGCCCGACCACCTCTCCATCCGGCTGGAGTACCGCCACGACCATGCCGACGGCGACATGTTCTTCCGCGGTCAGGTCACCGGCGACGGCGTCACGACGCCGTACGTGCCCAACACCACCTCCCAAGACACCCTCACCCTCGGCGCCACCGCCTGGTTCTGATCAGGAGTCTCCCATGACACCCCTTTACTGGATCGGCCTCGTCGTCGCCGCCGCGCTCTTCGTCTACCTGATGTTCGCGATGCTGAAACCGGAGTCGATGCAATGAGCAACCTTCTCTACCTGCTGCTCGGCCTCGCGTGCTTCGCGCTGATGTTCGCGCTCACCAGCGCGACGGCGCGTACGGAGCAAAAGCCATGAGCGCGCTCCTGTTCGTCATTCTCATCGTCGGCGGCTGCGCGGCGCTCTCGTGGCCGCTCGGTCGCTACATGAAATGGGCCATGGATCCCGGCGAGAGCGCCGGTCCGCGCCGCGAGCGGCTGGACCGCCTCTTCGTGGCCGTCGCCGGCAAGCTCGGCCGCGAAGAGCACGGCTGGAAGCGGTACGCGGTCGACATGCTCGTCTTCAACGTCGTCATGTTCGTCGTGAGCTACGGCGTGATGGCGCTCCAGCAGCACCTGCCGCTCAACCCGGACGGGATGAAGGCGCTCGAGCCCCACACCGTCTTCAACACGACGGCGTCGTTCACCACGAACACGAACCTCCAGCACTACTCCGGCGAGCAGCAGATGAGCTACCTCTCGCAGCTCTTCGCGCTGATGTGGCTCCAGTTCGTCTCGGCGGCGACCGGCGTCGCCGCGCTCGCGGCGATGGCGCGCGGACTCGCCGGGCGCAAGCAGCTCGGGAACTTCTTCGTCGACCTCCAGCGGGCGACCTTCCTCGTCTTCTTGCCGGTCGCGGTCGGCGTCGCCTTCCTCCTGACCCTGGGCGGGATGCCGATGACCTTCCACGGCGCGGCCCACGCGACGACGCTCGAAGGCGCCGAGCAGCTCATCGCCCGAGGTCCGGTTGCAGCCTTCGTGGCCATCAAGCAGATCGGCACCAACGGCGGCGGCTTCTTCGGCCCGAACAGCACGCATCCGTTCGAGAACCCGTCGTTCTGGACCAACGCCGTCGAGCTGATCGCGATCACCCAGATCCCGATGGCGTGCGTGTGGATGTTCGGCCGCATGACCTCGCGCATGGGTCACGCGACGGTCGTCTTCGCCGTCATGATGGCGCTCCTGCTCGTCAAGGTCGGCGGCGCGGTCCACTTCGAGCAGGCGCCGACGGCGGCCTTCGCGGGCCTGCCGATCACGCATCTGCCGAACCTCGAGGGCAAGGAGCTCCGCTTCGGCGCGGCCACCGGGCCGCTCTGGGCGGTCATGACCACTTCGACGAGCAACGGCTCGGTCGGCGCGATGCACGACAGCCTCAACCCGATGACCGGGCTCTTTCCGATGATCGGGATGTGGCTCAACGAGACGTTCGGCGGCGTCGGCGTCGGGATGATCAACATGTTCCTCTACATCGT
Source organism: uncultured delta proteobacterium (assembly GCA_963782055.1). Classification (GTDB taxonomy): domain Bacteria; phylum Myxococcota_A; class Polyangia; order Polyangiales; family Polyangiaceae; genus DASXHD01. The sequence goes on along the minus strand of CAWAIF010000003.1, from coordinate 4,416,610 downwards.
CATCGCGGTCTTCATCGCCGGGATGATGGTGGGCCGCACGCCGGAGTACTTGAACCGGCGCGTGGAGGCGCGGGAGGTGAAGCTCGCGGCGCTCGCGCTCCTCGCTCATGCGTTCCTCGTCCTCGGCGGCACGGCGATCTTCGCCGTGACGTCCTGGGGGACCACGACGCTGAACAACACCGGCCCCCACGGCTTCAGCGAGATGCTCTACGAGTTCAGCTCGGCGAGCGCCAACAACGGCTCGGGGTTCGAGGGCCTCGGCGACGGGACGGCGCCCTGGGACATCGCGACCGGCGTCGTCATGATGCTCGCGCGCTTCATCCCCATCATCCTTCCGCTCGCGATCGCCGGGTCACTCGCGTCGAAGAAGGCCACGGCGGAGTCCAGCGGGACGCTCGGCGTGCGCGACAGCACCTTCGGGGTGATGCTCGCCGCGACGATCGTCGTGGTCGGAGCGCTCACCTTCTTCCCGGTGGCGGCGCTCGGTCCCATCGCCGAGCACTTCCAGTTCATGCACTGAGGGTAAAGCCATGCAATCGCTCCTCGCCAGTCTGCGTGTCGCGCTCGCCACGATCCTCGTTTGCGTCGTCGGCTACGTGCTGCTCGTCTTCGCGTTCGCCCAGGTCGTCGACCACGACGGCGCCGAGGGCTCGCTCCTGCGCGGGCCGAACGGTGCGGTCGTGGGCAGCCGGCTCATCGCTCAGAAGTTCGAGAGCCCGAAGTACTTCTGGCCGCGGCCCTCTGCGGTCGACTACAACGCCTCGGCCGCCGGCGGCAGCAACAAGTCGCCGACGAGCTCGGACCTCACCGACCGCGCGACCAAGCTCGTCGGGACGTACGCGGCCACCGCCGACGAGCCCATCCCGGCCGATCTCGTCGCCGCGTCCGGCAGCGGCCTCGATCCCCACATCAGCGCCGAGGCCGCGCGCTACCAGGCCGAGCGAGTCGCCCACGCCCGCGGCTTGCCGGTCGCACGCGTCGAGTCGCTCATCGACGCACAGACTGTCTCTCCCGGCGGTCCGCTCACCCCCGACCGGATCGTCAACGTGCTGGAACTGAACCTCGCTCTGGACGCACTCCGATGAAACACGAGAACCCCACCGCACCTGTCGCCCCCGGCGCGCCGTCGGCGGCGCCCGCGCGCGATCGCGCCGCCGGCGAAGGCGACAAAGGCGCCGTCGCGCGCCCGCTCTTCGAGGCCGCGATCGTCAAGGGCGCGATCGGCGCCAGCTTCGCGAAGCTCGACCCGCGCCATCAGATCAAGAACCCGGTGATGTTCGTTGTGGAGGTCGGCAGCCTGCTGACGACGCTGCTCTTCTTCCACGCGCTCGGGGGGCACGGCGAGGCGTCGCCCGGTTTCATCGGCGCCATCTCCGCCTGGCTCTGGTTCACCGTGCTCTTCGCCAACTTCGCCGAGGCGATGGCCGAGGGGCGCGGCAAGGCGCAGGCCGACGCGCTCCGCAAGTCTCGCCGCGACATCCAGGCCAAGCAGCTCGCGCGGCCGGAGCGCGACGCCGCCGTGACGCGCGTCGCGTCGACGGCGCTCCGCAAGGGCGACGTCGTCCTCGTCGAGACCGGCGATTTCATCCCGGTCGACGGAGAGATCGTCCTTGGCGTCGCCTCGGTCGACGAGAGCGCGATCACCGGTGAGAGCGCGCCGGTCATCCGCGAGAGCGGCGGCGATCGCAGCGCGGTCACCGGCGGGACGCGCGTCCTGTCCGACTGGATCATCGTGCGCGTGAGCGCCAACCCCGGAGAGGCCTTCCTCGATCGCATGATCGCGATGGTCGAGGGCGCCAAGCGCCAGAAGACTCCCAACGAGATCGCCCTCGACATCCTCCTCGCCGCGCTCACGATCATCTTCCTCTTCGTCTGCGTCACGCTCCTGCCGTTCTCCATCTTCAGCGTGCACGCGGCCGGAAAGGGGGAGCCGATCAGCATCACCGCGCTCGTCGCGCTGCTCGTATGCCTCATCCCCACGACCATCGGCGCGCTGCTCTCCGCGATCGGCATCGCGGGAATGGACCGCATGGTCCAGGCCAACGTCATCGCCACCTCGGGGCGGGCCGTCGAGGCGGCGGGCGACGTCGACGTGCTCCTGCTCGACAAGACCGGGACGATCACGCTCGGCAACCGCCAGGCGTCGTCCTTCGTGCCCGCGCCGGGCGTGAAGCCCGAGGCGCTCGCCGAGGCGGCCCAGCTCGCGTCCATCGCGGACGAGACCCCGGAGGGCCGGAGCATCACCATCCTCGCGAAGGAGAAATTCGGCGTGCGCGAGCGCGCGATGGCCGACCTCGACGCGACCTTCGTTCCCTTCAGCGCGCAGACCCGGATGAGCGGCGTCGACACCAAGGATCGCGAGATCCGAAAAGGCGCCGCCGATGCGATCGAGGCCTACGTTCGCGCCAAGGGCGGCACGTTCCCGGGCGACGTGCAGCGCGCCGTCGACACGATCGCCAAGCGCGGCGCGACGCCGCTGGTGGTCGCCGAGCGCGAGAGGGTGCTCGGCGTCATCGAGCTCAAGGACATCGTCAAAGGTGGCATCAAGGAGCGCTTCTCCGAGCTCCGCCGCATGGGCATCAAGACGATCATGATCACCGGCGACAACCCGATGACCGCGGCGGCGATCGCCGCCGAGGCCGGCGTCGACGACTTCCTGGCGCAGGCCACGCCCGAGACCAAGCTCAAGCTCATCCGCGAGAACCAGGCCGGTGGGCGCCTCGTCGCCATGACCGGCGACGGCACGAACGACGCGCCGGCGCTCGCCCAGGCCGACGTGGCCGTCGCGATGAACTCCGGCACGCAGGCCGCGAAGGAGGCCGGCAACATGGTCGACCTCGACTCGAACCCCACGAAGCTCATCGAGATCGTCGAGATCGGCAAGCAGCTGCTCATCACGAGGGGCGCGCTGACGACCTTCAGCCTCTCCAACGACGTCGCCAAGTACTTCGCGATCATCCCGGCGGTCTTCCTCGGCACGTACCCGGCGCTCGGCGCGCTCAACATCATGCACCTCGAGACCGCCAAGAGCGCGATCCTCTCCGCGGTGATCTTCAACGCCCTCGTCATCATCGCTCTCATCCCGCTCGCCCTCCGGGGCGTTCGGTACCGAGCGCTCGGCGCGGCGGCCCTGCTCCGCCGCAACCTCCTGATTTACGGCCTCGGCGGCGTCGTCGTTCCGTTCGTGGGCATCAAGCTGATCGACGTCATCCTCGTCGCGCTCCATCTCGTCTGACCCGAGGTATCTTCGGTCAATGGCCCTCGGCGCGCGCCGCGACCCCGACGAGCTCCTCCGGCAGGTCACCGAGGAGGAGAAGCGCGAGCATCGCGGCAAGCTGACCATCTTCTTCGGCGCGGCGCCCGGCGTCGGCAAGACGTACGCGATGCTCGAGGCGGCGCGCCTCGAGAAGGACGGGGGCCGCGACGTAGTCATCGGCATCGTCGAGACGCACGGCCGCTACGACACCGCGGGGCTCGTCATCGGCCTCGAGCTGCTCCCGAGGCGCAAGGAGCAGCACCGAGGCGTCGCCGTCGAGGAGTTCGACCTCGACAAGGCGCTCGAACGAAAGCCGTCCCTCATCCTCGTCGACGAGCTCGCGCACACCAACGCGCCCGGCTCGCGGCGCATAGGAAATCCTAGCGCGGTCGGGCGCGAAAGTTTACGGAATCCATCTTATGCGAAGTGGGGCCGTCCGGTGTCACTGGAAGGACGGACCAGGGTGAGTCGAGCGGATCGTCGCGGTTCGGGAGGCGAAGGAGCGAGCCTCCCGCCGATGGCCTCGGCGCTGACCGAGCGACGAAGAAAGCACCAGGCGACACGTTCGTAGGTCATGGACCACCCTCGACGGTCTCCGTCCATCGTCGGACCCTTCTTCCAGAGCATACCAGGCCTCCCGTGCGTCTTCAGCGACGTGCAGCGCGGTCTCGCTCGTCTTCGTCGCGACATGGTCCGCGAGCTCGACGCCGACGACGGGCACGTCATGCAGAACGCCGACGAGAGCTTCATGTTCTCGCCAGGCGAGGCACATAGGAAATCCTAGCGCGATCGGGCGGGAAAAGTTTACGAAACACACGTCATACGAAAAGGTTCGTTCGCTCCGACTGGAAAACCCGGACCTACGTGAGTTCCTCGTTTCAACCTTTTCGAGCAGCGACTCCACCTGCTCGAATAAGTTGGCCACCGCTAACATGGCTATCTTTTCCGCGTTGAATTCTATTACTTTCATGATTTGACCTTTCCTTCCGTTTCAATCCTCGTCCGGCAACATTATGGTAATGACCGGCTCCGACTCGTCGCCCGGCCCGCACTCGGCCCGCAGCCGCACCAGCTCGCCGCCGATGAGCACCGAGAAGCGAACCGGACGGGACGGCCGCTGCTTGAGGCGTTCGGCCGTAGCCCGCCGCGGATCATGACTCGTCCACCTCAGCTACGACCAGGTCAGGGTACTTCTCGTCGATCGCGCGCTCCACCTTCGGGCGAATATAGTCCACATATGCATCATTCGTCCCGACGCGACCATGGATCTCAGCGAGCTTCGTCTCGTAGTCTGTCATACAATGCCGAATAAAGTTGCGCGTAATCCACCCTGGTCCGTCCTTCCAGTGACACCGGACGGCCCCACTTCGCATAAGATGGATTTCGTAAACTTTCGCGCCCGACCGCGCTAGGATTTCCTATGCGCTCCCTAGCTAGGAGGTACGGACCTGACATGGATAACTTAAGCACATTGGAACGCGCCGTGCTCGACAAGCAACTCGCCGGCGATGATCCGACACTAGCTACCCTTCGACTACAGGCCGATGCGGCTCGCGTTGTCGGGCGGAGGCGAACTGGCGTCGGCTTTTTTTGCGACTTCGCTGTGGATGCAGGCGCACCACTCGCAGATGGAGACTTCCAGATCAGCGATGTTTACGCAGAGGTCGGCGGCCTAGTCCGCGGTGTCGGATTCGTGCTCTTCATCCGTTCTGGCCGACTCAGCATGCTAGAGGGTTTCACCTTCGATGAGCCCTGGCCGGAACGTAGCGCATAGGAAATCCTAGCGCGGTCGGGCGCGAAAGTTTACGGAATCCATCTTATGCGAAGTGGGGCCGTCCGGTGTCACTGGAAGGACGGACCAGGGTGAGCACGCGCTAGTCGGACGGGCGCGCTGCCGCGTGGTCAGGCGGCGGGGGGGTCGTCTGCGGCGAGGTCGAGGAGGTCGGTCGGATCGCGGGCGCGGGCAGGTGCGGGGGCTTCGGCGGGGAGGTCGAGAGCGCGGAGGATGCGGACCACGGCGGCGTCGTCGGTGATGACGGCGAGGGGACGGAGGCGGCCCCCGCAGGTCGGGCACTGGAGCACGTCGATCTCGAAGGTGCGGCGGAGCAGGCGCGGCCAGTCGATGCGGGATGTCGCTGCGTAGAGAAGGCCGCGGCGAAGGCGCTCCCAGTGGCCCACGGCGACGACGTTGGGTGCGAGACGGCGCACGTGGAGGTCTGCGGCGGCCGCGGGTGCGGCGGTCTCGGGCGCGGGTGGCGGGACCGGGAGGGGGAGGGCGAGCTGGCCCGCGGGCGGCGCGCTCGTGGTGCTGGCCGCCCCCGCGGGATCGCGGCGCACGGGGTCGGGCCTCTCTGCCGCATGTGTGGTGTCGCGATGCGCCCGCCTCTCGATGGGCTGCCCGGGTTTCGCGGGGACGAGGGGGCGCGAAGGACGCGGAGGCCCGCAGGACGGGGCGGACGGCTCACGCGGCCTGGGGACCACGAGCTTCCGCCACGACGATCGGGGGGCGAGGACACCGTGGTAGCGGACAAGTGGGTAGCGCGGCGGCGGGACGAGCGCGGCGACGCGGGCGAGGAGCTCCACCGGAGTGAGGATCATGTGCTTCGCCTTGCCCGCGCGCGGCTGCTTGACGCGGTAGGCGACGCGGCCGTCGCGCAGGAGGCGTAGGCGCGAGAGGGCGAGCGCGGGGCGCAGGGCGTAGCGGCAGAGGCGCTCGCGGGCGAGATTGTCCCGGACGCGGACGCCGGCGTGGAGGTTGAAGCCGGTGTCCTCCACCGCGCGGTGAGCCATGGCGGGGGCGGCTGCGTCGTCGTCGTCGTCGCCGCCGGGGTCGATCGCGAGCTTCAGCACCTTCGGGCGCTGCATCGCGAGAGCCACGCAGGCGTCGAGGGCGCTCGGCTCGACGTCGAGGTCCACCGGATCCTCGGAGAGGTGACCGTGGCGGCGGAGCCACGCGATGGCGCGACGGCTGACGGCGGTGACGAGCTGCTGCAGCTCGGCGCGGGTGGGCATCGGCAAGGGCACGAAGCCGAGGGAGCCGTCCGGCTCGCGCAGGAAGACGCCGTCCATGACGATGGTGTGGAAGTGGACGTTGAGGTTGAGGCTCCCCCCGAAGCGCTGGACGCAGGTGACCGCGCCGCTGGCGACCTGATCGAACCCCGCTGCGCGGGCGCGGCGGCGGTGGCTGGCGAAGATGGCGTCCGCGAAGATGCGCGCGAGCGCGCGGAGCACCACGGGGTCGAAGGCGGCGAGGCGGCGGAGCTCGTACGGAAGGGACAGGACGTACTGGCGGAGGGGGACGTCCGGGAGGACGCGGTCGACCAGGTGGGCGGCGGTGTTCGCCATGCGGCGTCCCGCGCAGCTCGGGCAGACGCCGCGGCCCTTGCAGGAGAACGCGACGAGCAGATCGTGGCCGCAGGCGTCGCAATGCGCGCGCAGGAAGCCGTGGCGAAAGACGCCGCACTTCAGGTAGCCGCGGAGATCCTGCTGGACGTAGCGGGGGACGGGCTTGCTGTAGCTCTCGCGCGCCCAGCGGAGGAAGGTCTGCAGGCCGGCGCGGACGAGGCGGTAGAGCGGCGTCTCGGTGGGCTGCCGAGGCGCGTACGGCGCGGCGAGGGACGACACGCCCTGGCCAGTGCGCGTCCCATGCCAGCAGGAAACGGGTGCGATCTTCGGGATATGCGCTGCCTGGGGGGTGGCCGCGGACAGTCATCCGGACACCCCGGACACCCCGCGCTCAGCGCCGTCCGCTTCAGAAATGCGCGCGCACGAACCGGCTCAGGGCACCGTCTTCTGGAAAGTGTCCCTCACCACGCCCTGGTCGTCGATGACCGTGCCGGTGAGCGTGGTGGCGTCCACGTCGATGACGGTGCCGTTGAAGAAGCCGCCGGACACCACGCGGTCGCTGCAGTAGCTGCGCGAGACGTTCTGGTTCACGTCGCCGATGGCGCCGCCGCCCCCGCCGCTCGTCACGTACGTGAGCGCGCCGATCTCGAAGCGCTCGTAGCCGTGCATGTGCGCCTGGAGGACGAGCGGCACCTTGTGCTGGAGGAAGAGCGGCTCGAAGTACTGGCGCGCCGCCGGGTCGTCGCCGGTGTCTCCACACGTCACGAAGGGCTTGTGGAAGTAGACGATGGAGAAGCGGTAGCCCGGCTGCTGCTCCGCCTCGACGATCTGCTCGGCGAACCACGCCGCCTGCGCCGAGCTGCCGTCGGTGGGCTCCTGCGTATCCAGCACGAAGAAGTGCACGCCCCCCGATTCGAAGTGGTAGTGCTCGTCGTTGCCGTCGAAGCCCGCGCCGTGGAAGAAGCGAAGGGTGTACTCTGCATACTCCGTCGGCTTCTCCAGCTCGTGGTTGCCGACGGCGGGGAGGAAGGCGCCCTGCGACAGCAGCGGCTGCATCTTCCCGGCCCAGAGCGCCCAGGTCTCCAGCGTGGAGTCGTAGTACTCGATGTCGCCCAGATGCAGGGTGAAGTCGGGGTTCTTCGGCAGCACGTGGCTGAGCACGTTCGTCGTGGAGTCGCCCAGCGCGGGGTTGGTGTCGCCGATGGCGAGGAAGCGGATGGGATCGCCCGGCTTGCGCGAGGTGCAGAAGCGCCCGGTGCGGGTCGCGTCGGCGGCGAGGGCGTAGGTGTAGCAGGTGGCCGGCGCCAGGCCGGAGAGCGCGGCGTCGTGCATGTACCAGGTGCCCGCGTAGTCCGGCGTGGCGTTGGGGTTGAGCGGGGCGCTGAACGTCGTCGTCACCACCGTCGGCGTCTCGGTGGCGGTGGCCGTGGCGGCGGCGCCGCCCGCCTCGGGCACGTAGGTGATGTCGCCGGAGGTGCCGGCGCGGCACGCCTCCCAGCGCACCGTGACGTGCGTCTCATCCATGGCGAGCACCCAGGGGCCCTTGCTGATGCCGCTGCCCTCGCAGGGGATGCCCGCGTCGGCGTCCTCGTCGGCGCCGGCGTCGTCCGGGCCGGCGGGCGTGCTCTCGCCACAGCCGAGGCAGAGAAGAAGCGGAAGCAAGGCGAGAAGGCGGATGCTGGCGATCGACATGAGGCCACGCCTCTATAGCTCAACCTGGGCGCGCCCGCCTCCGCCGGGGTGATCGCTCCCGACTCGAAACTGGGGCCGGCTCCGGCTATGGTGCCCGGCCTCGCCGTGGCCGACGACGTGACCGCACAGCCGACCGCGCCCACCCCCCGGGTGAAGCGCGGCATCCCACACCTGCCCGGCCTGGATGGCCTGCGCGGGCTTGCGGTGCTGGGCGTCGTCTTCTTCCACGCCAACGGCCTGCTGCCCGGCGGCTACCTGGGCGTCGACCTCTTCTTCGTCCTCTCCGGTTATCTCATCACCAGCATCCTGCTCGCCGAGGTGCGCGACACCGGTCGCGTGGACCTCGCCCACTTCTGGGTGCGCCGCGCGCGACGCCTCTTCCCCGCGCTGCTCTCGCTGATGCCCGCGGTGGCGCTCTACGCGGTAGTGTTCGCCAAGCCGGACGAGCTCGCCTCCCTGCGCGGCGACGCGCTGGCGACGCTCGGGTACGTCGCCAACTGGCGCGCCGTCTTCTCCCAGAAGAGCTACTGGCAGCTCTTCGCCGCGCCCTCGCCGCTGGAGCACACCTGGAGCCTGGCGATCGAGGAGCAGTTCTACGTCGTCTGGCCGCTGCTCTTCACGCTGGTGCTGGTGGTGCTGCGCCGCGGCCGGCGCGTGATGCTGGGGGTGACGCTGGTGCTGCTGGGGCTGTCGGTCGTGGCGATGCTCCACGCCTACGATCCCGACGCCACCTCGCGCGCGTACTTCCGCACCGACACCCGCGCCGCCGCCATCCTGGCCGGCGCGGTGCTCGCGCTCACCTTCCCGCCGTCGAGGGATCTCGGCGCGAGGCTCGGCGCGAAGGTGCGCGTGCTCGACGTCCTCGGCTTCGTCGCGCTCGCCGGCACGACCTCTGCGTGGCTCGCGCTCGACGGTCAGTCGCCCTTCCTCTACCACGGCGGCTTCTGGCTCACCGAGCTGGCGTGTCTGGCGCTCATCGCCTGCGCGGTGTGCGGCCCGGCGAGCTTCGTCGCGCGCGGCCTCTCCTTCCGGCCGCTCGCGTACGTGGGCACCATCAGCTACGGCGTCTACCTCTGGCACTGGCCGGTGGACTGCGTGCTGACGCTGGAGCGCACGCACCTGCGCGAGCCGTGGCTGGAGATGGTGCGGCTGGCGGTCACCTTCGGCATCGCGGTCACCTCCTACCGGTACCTGGAGCGGCCGATCCGCGTCCACGGCCTCACCTTCGCGCGGGCACGGTTCGTCGTGCCGTCGGCGTTCGCGGGGGCGGCGCTGGTGGTGGTCTGGGCCACCTTCCCGAGGGCGACGCCGAAGCAGGTCGCGCCGCGGCCGCCGATGAAGGCGATCCTCGACACGCTGTGGCCCACGCCGTACTCCGTCGACAGCCACACGCTGCCGCCGGCGAGCGCGCTGCCGCCAGGGACGCTGCGCATCCTCACGCTGGGCGACTCGGTGGCGGGCAAGCTGGGGGTGGCGCTGCGCTACCGGCAAGAGAGCGCGCACGCCTTCGTCGCCGAGCGCGGGGTGGGCAACTGCAGCATCCTGCGGAGCCAGATCTTCCACGCCGGGCACACCGCGGGGAAGCAGAACGACGCCGGCGGGTGCGCGGCGCACTGGGCGTCGGACGTGAGGGAGGTGAAGCCGGACGTGACGCTCATCGTGCTGGGCGGCGCGTACCTCGCCAAGATCGACCAGGACGGCAAGTACGAGTGGTCGTGCGACGCCGGCTGGCAGCAGGCTTACCGCGCGCGGCTGGAGGAGCTCATCGCGGCCATGGGCAAGGACGCCGGGCAGGTGGTGATCACGCTGGTGCCCTATCCGCTCGGCCGGTGGCGCGCGCGCGACACGGTGCAGCACGTCGACTGCTTCAACGGGCTGCTCGCGAGCGTCGCGGCGGCGCACCACTTCCCGACGGTGGACGTGGCCAGGCACGTGTGCCCGACGCCCGATTGCGTCATCTTCAGCGACGGCGAGCCGATTCGCCCGGATGGCCTGCACCCGGACGGGAAGGGGGCGGAGGAGACCGCGCGCTGGACGCTGGCGGAGATCCGGCGGCAGGTCGCGGCCCGGTGATTCGCGCCCGCCCTCGCGCGCGCGCCTCCGGTCGGGAGAGAGCGGGAGAGTCGAGGCCGCGCGGCGGGCGACCTTCCGGGCGGGGCCGGGAGCTGCCTTGCCCGTCGGGTGAGAGAGACCATCCCGTCGCAGTCCCAGACGGGGGTCCCCATCCACTTCCAGTCCTCCATGACCGCCGGGTCGGCTTCCAGCAAGATCCGCCGGATCGCGGCGAGTATCTCGCCGCGCCAGTCGGTGATGCCTGCGATGCGCTCGTCGATCTGCTCCGAGGGCTTCGTTGCTCAGGCCTGGGACGAGCGGGATCGACGCTCCTTCGCCGGCGAAAGCCGCGGGATCCACCGGGGTACCTCCGCGCAGTAGGCGGCGTAGTCCTCTCCGAAGCGCTTCCGCAGCGCCGGCTCCTCGTCGAAGCGGATGTAGATCTGCTTGGCGGCGAAGAAGATCGCAAACCAGATCGCGATCGCTCGCGACTCGAAGCCGACGGCGAGGCCGACCAGCATCACGAAGATGCCGAGGATCATCGGATTGCGCAGGTAGCGATACGGGCCGCTCGCCACCATGCGCTTCGGCGGATTCCACGGGGCGAGGCTGCCGCCGTTCTTGCTGAACAGACGCGTGGTCGACAGCAGCAGCGCGAAGCCGATCCCGAAGACGACCGCGCCGACGGAGAGCGCCGCCGGCGACAGGGCGAGCCCGCCGTGGAGGACGATCAGGATCGCGGCTGGGATCACGCCGACCACCACCACCGGCAGCACGAAGCCGCGACGGAAAAGGAACCCCCGCATGCGTCCCGCCTACGCCGCGGTCTGGCGCACGGCGGCGGAGATCGCGCGCTCGAACGCGTTACGGTCGGTGTGACTCTTCAGGATGCCGCCCGTCACCATGTTCGCGATCGCGATCGCCATCCCGATGAGCTTCGAGCTCACGTAGACATGCGCCGAGCGGGTGTGGGGCTTGATATCCCTGTGCCATTCCGTCATCCGATCGCGGAACTGCGGGTGATAGCCGGACATCTTCAAGGTGTCGAAGAAGAGGTCCACCCGCTCGTTCGCCGCGACGAACGGCGCCACCGCGCCGCGGAAGTGCTCGACCAGGCCGGGCATCATCCGGCCGGACATGCGAAACACCAGCACGCCCCGCGCCGGCTGCTCGAGCACGACCGCGGCCCCATCGGCCTCCCAGCGTCGCTCCCCCTTTCCAACGTTCACGGCCTCCAGCTTATCACCTTCTGCGTTGCCGCTGGAAGCGCGTGATGTCGGGGCATGGGGGCGCCGATCCGGCCGGCGTCGCCGCGCGCGGGCATCTGCTAGCCTCCCGCCCGTGTGCTTCTCCGCCCGGGCGAGCTTCGGCGCGGCGGCCGCGCTCGGCGCGATCGGCGCCCTGTCGGTCCGTGGCGCGCCGACCCGCCGGCACCTGGGGCTCGCGGCGGTCCCCCTGGTCTTCGCCGGGCAGCAGGCGTGCGAAGGCGCGGTGTGGCTCGCGCTCGATGCGGCGCCCTTCCACGTGGAGAGCACGCCCCTGGCGCGCGCCTTCCTCTTCTTCGCGCTCTTCGTGTGGCCGCTCTACGTCCCCTCGGCGCTCGCGCTGGTGGAGCGCGTCCGGGCGCGCCGGACCGCGCTCCTCGCGCTGGCGGCCGCTGGCGCCGCGCTCGGCGCGTACCTCATGGCGTGCGCCACCCTGCGCGCCTCCAATGCGTGCATCGCCTACGGCAACCTCTACTACTGGGTCCAGATCGACGTCCCGGCGAAGCACCTCGCGCCCTTCGTCTACCTGGCGCTGGTCGCCGCGCCGCTGCTGGTCTCCTCGGTGCGCGGGACCTCGTGGCTCGCGGCGTCGGTGGCGATCGCCTTCGCGGCGACGGGGCTCCTGTACCGCGCGGGCTTCCTCTCCGTCTGGTGCTTCTTCGCGGCTGTCCTGAGCGGTCTCGTCGCCCTCGTCGTGCGGCGCGCCCCCCGCGTGCCCGCGCCCGGAGGGTGACTGATCAGGGCGCCACCACGCCGGTCATCCCGATGGTGCGCGGGCGCGGGGCGGGATCGCACGTGGTGGTGAGATCGCCGAGCAAGAAGACGTTGGCCTTCACCTGCGTCCGGTCGAGCTTCACCTCCAGGACCTTGCCCGCGGTGGCGAGCGCCTTGAGCTTGAACTCCACGACCGGCGGGGTGTAGCTGCCGCCGTTCTGCACGTGCCCGGGCAGGATGAGGTGCACGCCGCGGGTGTCGTGCCAGACGCGGGCGGTGTCGCGGACGTTCTGCGATCCGGTGTTGGGCACCACGTGGGCGGAGCCCTCGACGTACTCGGCGCCCTGGGGGAGCAGCCAGTCCGCCTGCCAGTCGTAGATGTAGTGCAGGCCGGTGTGGGAGATCTTGGGGGAGGGGAGCGCCTCGATCCGCACCGTGTAGGTGCTGCCCGTCGGCGCGGAGAAGGGGACGGTCACCACCGCGTCGTAGCTGCCGCCGTTGCTCCCGCGCGAGCACACGAGGGGCACGTGGACGGTGGCGGGTGCGCCCGCGCCCGTCGTCGCGACGAGGGACGCGGCGAGGAGCACCGCGCCGGCGAGCAGGGTCCGTGGCCGGGCGTGCCGGGCCCTCGGGGGCTGCCCCCCTGCCACGACCGCTCCTCCATGCCCGCGCTGCCGGTGCCCCACGCCCGCCATCCTAGCGCAGCTCTTCCAGCCCGGCGATCTCCCCTTCACGCGCGCCCCGCTCCGGTGTACGCGGGCGCATGCGCCCCACCACCCTTCCGGTCCTGGTCGTCACGCTGGCCGCCGTCGCCGCCGCCTGCGGAGGCAGCCCCACCCCCGCGCCCGCCACCCCCGCCGCCTCCGAGACCGCAGCCACGCCGTTGCCGCCCGCGCCCTCGGCGTCCGGCACCAGCTCGGCCAGCAGCGAGACGCCGCCCCCCAAGCCGACGATGGAGTCGCAGCGCGTGCCCTTCATGGCCGGCTGCGTCAAGCAGACGCACGCTCAGGAGTACTGCGCCTGCGGCTTCGAGCAGTTCGCCGACATCTTCAAGGACACCGACCTCAGCCAGCGGCCGCCGCCGGAGAAGCTGGAGCTGCTCAAGACGCGCACGGTGCAGGCCTGCGGGAGCAAGCTCCCGGAGCCGGTGATCAAGGACAACTTCCTCAAGGGCTGCGCGGGCGATCAGACGGCGAAGGCCCCCTACTGCGATTGCGCGTGGACCAACCTCCGCAAGAAGCTGCAGTTGGTCGACTTCGTCGGCGACTTCAAGGGCCCCCGCTTCGACGACGCGAAGAAGTCGATGGTGCACGCCTGCAAGGGCAAGCTCCCCGAGGCCATCGCGAAGGCGGACTTCATGGGCCTCTGCGTGCAGGACAAGCCGGACCACAAGCCGACGTGCGAGTGCGTGTGGAAGGCCATCCGCGGCAAATACACGCCGGAGGAGATCACCGCCAACCTGGTGTCGCTCGACAAGGTCCCCGCGGTGCAGAAGTGCAAGCCGCAGCACCCCGCGACCAAGTCGCCCTGAGAAGGGGAGGGCCTCCCGCCCGTCCCGCCGGCGTCGCTCAGTAGCAGTAGCCGTCCAGCACCGGGGCGCCCAGCGAGAGCGTCTTCACCTGCGACATGTCCAGCGTGTTGGTCGCGACGACGCCGCCGTAGGAGACGGAGTACATGTCGTCGTCCATGAAGACGCTGCGGCGAACCATGGGGGTCATGTAGCCGCCGCAGTAGCCCTTGGTGGCGCTGCCGAAGAGCGGCGTGTGGTCCACCGAGCCGACGTGGGAGATGCCGCCCTTGAGGTCCACCTTGAAGAGCTCGGCGGTGGAGTGCATCGTCGTGTAGCTCGGGTCGTAGGTCCAGTAGGGGAAGCTCAGCAGGCCGCGCTGCGGGTACCAGGTGAACGCCTTGTGCTGGTACTCCGCCTCGGAGTAGCCCCACTGCCCGGCGAAGCTGTACTTGGAGACCAGCGCCGGCGCGGTGGGGTTGGACACGTCGAACAGCTGCAGGGCCAGGTTGCCGCTCCACGCGCCGCTGCTGCCGCCGTCCTTGCCGATGGTGAGGAGGTGCGTGTCGTCGATGGGCTGCATGTACTCGGAGAAGCCGGGGATGCTCAGCGAGCCGACGAGCTTCGGGTCCGCCGCGTTGCTCGTGTCCACGACGAAGAGCGGGTCGACGGAGCGATAGGTCACCACGTACGCGTGGTCGCCCACGAAGCGCGTCGACATGATCTGCTCGTTGTCGGCGATGTCTCCCGCGCTGCCGAGCTGCACCAGCCGCCCGTCCTTCGCGCCCATGGTGAAGACGTGGGCGATGCTGACGAAGCCCATGTGCCCGCCGTGCGTCGCCACGTGCTCGGCGCGCGCCTCGGTCGTGGCGACGCGGATCACGCCGCCCTTCTCGTCGAGGGAGAACTGGTCCTTGATCATGCCGGGCAGGGTGCCGGAGCCCAGGTATGTCGGGTGCTCGGGGTCGCTCGCGATGTCGAAGGCGTGCAGGTGCGTGTACGTGAAGGAGAAGCCGACCGGGAGCTGGTCGTAGTCCCACCACCAGTTGCTGCGCCACCCGCGGGAGGCGAGCACCATGGTGTCGGCGCTGGAGTAGAGCGTGTCGGCCGAGCCCTCGATGCCGATGTCGCCGGGCGCCTGCGCCGGCTGGTCCAGATTGAAGCTGACCACCTGCGTGAGGCCGTACTCCGTCGAGCCGGCGGTGGTGGTGTAGTAGTCCTGGCAGGCCATCTGCCGTCCGGTGGTCTTCCCGCCCGTCTTCTCGAAGGCGAAGGGCAGCCAGTCGGCGGCGGTCATCGCGTCGATGGTGGCCAGGTCCTTGGCGCGCAGCTTCTCGTAGGCGTTCACCAGGGCGCTCGTGTCGCTCCAGTCCCCGGTGTAGTCCTGCGGGTAGTACTGGAGCTCCGGGAAGTGTGCGTCGCCGGTGAGCACCGCGCGCACGTGCGAGCCGATGCGGCGGGAGGAGAGGTAGCTGCCCTCGAAGTACATCTCGCGCACGACCTGGGGGTTGGCGACGTCGGCGAGCGACAGGACCGTCACCTTGGTCACCGGGTCGGAGATGTACGTGCCGCAGCTCCAGCCCAGGCAGGCGGGCGCCCCCCACGCGCCGCCCCACCAGCCCGCGCCCCAGTAGCCGTAGGGCGTCTTGCGCGGGACGCCCGCCGCCGCGAACACCGGGCTCGCCGGGACGCTGGAGAAGATCACCGCGCGCCCGGAGTCGACGAACATCTCGCTCGGGTAGCCCTCGATGCCGACGCTGCTCGTCGACTGGAGCTGGTCGGCCGGGAAGGCCTGGATGACCTTGAAGGAGCTGCCGTGCAGGTCGTAGATGTACTTGCCGTCGTTCTTGACGATGTCCGCCTCGTCGACGCCCGCCACCTGCGTGTTGGTCTGCGAGTAGTCGGTCGCGGTGTCGCTCGACTTGGGGGGCGCCGCCCCGGCGTTGGCCACGTCCACGCCTCCACCGAAGAGGCCGCCGCTGCTCCGGTGCTGCAGCCAGTACTCCTGGCCGTCGAAGTACGCGTTGACCTTCGCCCGGGCGTCGGCGCGCAGCGCCGCCTGCAGGTCCTGGCAGCTGGAGGCGCGCGTGAGCACCGCCGACTGCATCGCGCCGAGATCGCCCCCGCCGCCGCTGCAGCCGCTCGCCACCGCCGCTGCTACCCCCAGCCCCATCACCCAGGCGAAACGCGTGAACATGGTCATCACCTCGCCCGGTGACAGAGCAGGAGGCGTACCAGGGAGAAACGCCGGAATTTCCGCGAAGGCCGGTGTGCCATGCGTGGCACACCCCGGGCGGGAGGATCCCGACGAGCGCGCCGGCGACGAGGCGATGCCGCTTCAGATCGCGGCGGCGAACTCCCGGCCGAACTCCATCGGTGTGGGGCGGTCGAGCGGGTTCTTCACCGTCGCCGCACGCAGCATCCTGGCCACGGCCTGGGGGAAGACGCGTAGCCGGCCCATGTCCTCGAAGGGATCGCGGCGCATGTGGGCGATGATGCGATCGCGCGGGCTCTCGATCTCATCGAAGAAGGCGCGTCCGGTGGTCACGTTGTAGATGGTGCCGGCGAGAGAGTAGAGGTTGGCGCGCCCGTCCAGCTCCACCGGGTCGAGCACCTGCTCCGGCGCGATGTACCCGGCGGTGCCCGCGACGAAGCGCCCGCTGCTCTCCTGCGGCACGCGGATGGCGCGCACCATGCCGAAGTCGATGACCACCGCGGCGAGGGGCTGCGCGCGCGCCGGATCGCGGTGCTTCGCCGGGTCGAACCTCTCCCCGCCGCGGAGCGGGAGGCGCAGCCAGATGTTGGCCGGCTTGATGTCGCGGTGCACCAGGCCGGCGCCGTGCAGCGCGGAGAGGCCGGCGCATGCCTCCTGCACCACCTGGCGCAGCTCGAAGAGGGTCATGCGGCGCGCGTCGGAGTACTGCTTGAGGTCGGCGCCGATCAGGTACTCGAGCACCAGGAAGGGCACGCCGCTGGAGACGCCGCGGTCGATGATGTTGGCGACGTTGGGGTGATAGAGGCCGGCCAGCGCCTTGGCCTCCTCGATGAAGGAGGCGAGGATGCCGTCGCGCTCGGTCGGCGTGGCGGTGGTCAGCGCCTCCGCCTTGGGGATCTTCAGGACGAAGAGGCGGTCGGCGCCGGGCTTGCGCACCAGCCACACCGAGCCGATGCCGCCCTCGCCGATGGGCTTCACCAGCTCGTAGCCCTCGATGACCTTGGGCTCGGCCTTCTTGGGCGCCGGCGGGGGGGGCGGCGTGCGGCGGATCGCGCCGGAGACGGCGGCCTCCAGCAGAGCGGAGGTGACCGGGCCGAGCGAGGCGAACCAGACGTCCAGCATCGTGGTGTCGCGCGCGCGGATGGATCGCGCGACGAGGGCCGCCACGCGCGGCGCGTTCTCCGTCTCGGCGCGGGCGAGGGAGTCGTCGTCGCCGTTGTCCGGCGTGGGATGCAGCGCCTTGACCGGGTTGGCGAGCGCGCCGTGGAGGCGGTTGGCGGCGAGCACCAGGTCCAGACAGAGGCCGTCCAGGTTGGGGCGGTTGCCGCCCGCCGCGCCGAACGCCTGGAGCGCGCGCGAGAGGGCGGCGAGAGAGTGCGCGAGCTCGCAGTCGCCGGCGTGGAGCGACACGAGCGCCTCGGTCGCGGCCGGCCCCCACTTGCCCTCGCCCTCGCTCGAGGAGACCGCGGTGCGCAGCGCCTCCGCGCGCTCGCAGCAGAGGGAGAGCGCCTCCGGAAGGAGCATGGGCAGCGCGGTGGCGAGCTGCAGGAGCATCGCCGGACGGTCGATCACCAGCGCCCACCAGGCGGCGAAGGGGCCGAGCCAGCGCACGTCGTCCACCTCCCCGAGCGCGGTGCCCTGCGTGGTGTCGACAAGGCGCCAGAAGAGGCTGGAGAGCGCGCTCTTGAGGGGCGGCGGCGGCTCGCGCGAGCCGTCGGCCAGGCCCTCCACCTTGCGCAGCCAGAGGCAGGTCTCGTGCGCCGTCGGGCCGCGGCCGGGCCCGAGGGCGTCGTCCTCCCCGCACGCGTCGAGGGCGTAGCCGCCGAGGCGGATGGCCAGCACCTCCAGCGGGAGGTCGAGCTCCATGTCGCCCGCCGCGAGCTGCCGCCGCTCCTTGACCAGATCGAGCAGCTCCGCCGGCGCGCTGGCGAGCATCTTCCACGTGTCCGCCAGGTCCGGCTCCTCGATTGGCGTGCCCACCGGGCGGGTCGCCAGCAGCGGGGCCCACAGGCGCAGGGCGAAGGCGCGCGCGCACCCCTCCAGCGCGTTGATGGCGGCGGCGCGCTGCCGCAGCCTGCCGGTGCCGACGGCCATCCGCCGCGCTTCCTGGAACGCGGAGGCGAGCGACCCGGCGAAGCGCGCCGAGCGGGCGTCCGCCTCCTCGTCGTCGTACTGCGCGGCCACGCGCACCAGGTTCTCCAGGCCGAGCTCCAGGTCGAGCGGATCGCGCTCGGCGCCGTCGATGGCGTCGGTCACCGCCGTCACCTCGATCCAGCGGCGCAGCTCGTCGAGCGAGTTGTCGGGGGCGCGGCGCGCCATCTCGCGAAGGGCGCGGAGCGGGCTCTCCACGTCCGGCTGCTGCAGGCCGCGCCGCCAGAGCGAGGCGAGCCCCTTGGCCAGCGCGCGCGCGGTGATCGCGCCGCCGTCGCCGTCGAGGATGCGCGCGGCGAGGCGATCCCAGATGTCCCGCCGCTCGAAGAAGAGGTAGGGCGTGGCCGCGGCGACCGCCGCCAGCACCCACGGCTCCTCTTCTTGCGAGCGGATGACGGCGAGCAGGTGCGGCGCGAGCAGCTTGAGGCGTCGCGCCGGCAGCGACGCGAAGGCGGTCATCGCCCGCTGGCGGAGCAGCGTGGACTCGCCGAGCACCCAGTCGAGCAGGGTGCCCTCCATCTGCTCGAAGGCGCCGGTGAGCCGACCGAGCGCGCGCGCGGCGTGCACCCAGACGAGCGGCTCGGGGTGCAGCAGCAGCGGCTGCAGCACCTGGAGCGTCAGGCCGATGAGCTCCGGGTCGGTCGTCGCCGGCATCGCGCCGACGCTCACCTCGAGGCACCGCGCGGCGAGCACCCGGCCGCGCAGGCTGCCGCGCGCCGGCTGGTGGATCATCACCTCGAAGGTCGACCGCGATCCCCAGAGCCACGGCCCCAGGTCGGGCACCTCCAGGGCGCTCGAGCCCGCCTCCCACACCAGGATCTCCAGGCGCGCGCGGGCCTCCGCGTTCTCCGGGGCGGCCAGGGCGGCGCCGTCGCCCAGCAGCGGGGCGCACGCGAGCGCGTCGGCCAGCGGCCCCAGCACCACCCGGGCGCGCGCCGCGGCGACCCCGCCCGCGGCGAGGGCCTCCTGTTTGGCGGCGGCCTTCAGGAGCGGCGCCATCGTCACGTCGCGGCGCCAGGTGCTCGACCCACACCACGCGAGGAGGGCCGCGCCCTCCGGCCCGCTCACCAGCGCGGCGAGCGCCGCCAGCGTGTCGTCGGTCCGCGTCAGCGCCGGGAGCTCCGCGCCCGCGAGATTGGCGGCGGCGCGCACGTCGTCCGGGAGCGCGGCGAGAGGCTCGCCGGTCCTCGCGCCCGGCCCCCAGCGGCGGCGCAGCTCCGCTTCCTGCTCGGGTGTCGCCGCGGCAGTGGCGAGCGTCCGGAGCGCGTCGGTGAGCGGGGCGGGGACCATCGCGAGCGTGCTCCGAGACTATCCCAAACGCACGCCCGGCGCGACGGGGTCGGCTTGTGCGGCGCCCCCCTCCGTGCGACCCTTGCAAGGTGCGGGTAAGGAAGGTCATCGCGCTGGCCGGGTCGGTCGGTGCCTGCTGCGGCAGCGTGGGCCTGCACTCGATGGTCACCGGCGTGAGCGCGTGGTGAGGCCGGACGGGCCAGGGCGGCGATGAGCCCGACGATGGACCCCGACGGCATCCAGGACGGGCGGATTGTCGGGCGCTACATGCTCTGCGACGCCATCGCCTCCGGCGGCATGGCGACGGTGCACCTGGGACGCCTGATGGGGCCCGTCGGCTTCGCGCGGACGGTGGCCATCAAGCGGCTGCACCCCCACTTCGCGAGGGACCCCGAGTTCGTCGCGATGTTCCTGGACGAGGCGCGCGTGGCGGCGCGCATCCGCCACCCCAACGTGGTGTCCACCCTCGACGTGGTGGTGCTCAAGGGTGAGCTCTTCGTGGTGATGGACTACGTGCACGGCGAGTCGCTCTCGCGCCTCATGCGCGCCTCGCGGGCGGCGACGGGCGGGGGCATCCCGGTGCCGCACGCGATGAGCATCATCGCCAACGTCCTGTACGGACTGCACTCCGCGCACGAGGCGAAGGACGACCACGGGCGGCCGCTGCACATCGTCCACCGCGACGTGTCGCCGCAGAACGTGCTGGTGGGTATCGACGGCGTCGCGCGCGTCGTGGACTTCGGCGTGGCGAAGGCGGTCGGCCGGCTCCAGACGACGCAGGACGGCACGCTCAAGGGCAAGATCGCCTACATGTCGCCGGAGCAGATCAGCGTCGATACCATCGACGGGCGGAGCGACGTGTACGCCGCGTCGGTCGTGCTGTGGGAGATGCTCGTCGGCCGCCGCCTCTTCGACGCCGGCAACGAGGTGCGCACGCTGCAGCGGATCGTCCAGGCGAAGGTGGACCCGCCGAGCGTCCACGTGCCCGGTCTCCCGCCGGAGGTGGACGCGCTGGTGATGCGCGGCCTGGCGAAGGATCCCGACCAGCGCTTCGCCACGGCGTGGGAGATGGCGGAGCACGCGCAGCGCGTGGCGTACGCCACGCCCGGTCAGGTGGCGGAGCTGGTGCGCCAGCTCGCGGGGAAGTCCTTCCTGAAGCGGGAGGCGAGCGTGGCGGAGATGGAGAGCAAGACGCCCGCCATCTCCGCGGCTCTGGTGGCCCGTGCCTCCCAGGCCATGGAGGTGGCGGAGGAAGCAGAGGACGCATCGGAGGCGCCCACGACGGCGCGCGCGTACTCCCTCCCTCCCGCGCCGCCGCCGCCGTCCTCCGGACCGCTGCCCGCCCCCACCTCGCAGGTGACCGACTTCAGCGTGGCGTCGCCGCCGGGCCTGCGGACCCCCGTCCCCATCTGGATCGGCGCCGTCCTGGTGGGCGCGTTCATGCTGGTGGCCGGCACGGCGGGCTAC
Source organism: uncultured delta proteobacterium (assembly GCA_963782055.1). GTDB lineage: Bacteria > Myxococcota_A > Polyangia > Polyangiales > Polyangiaceae > DASXHD01. Next base: position 4,395,656 of record CAWAIF010000003.1, on the reverse strand, counting down.
GTCGTGCTGGCCAGGCACCGCAGCGTGGCGTCGTCGCCGCCGGTGGTGCCCGCGACGTCCGCCCCGGTGGCCACGGCGCCCCCGCCGCCGACCCCCACGACCCGTGCGGTGGAGCTGCCGGCGCACACCGCCGCGGCGCCGCCGCTCACGGGCACCGCCCCGGCCGTCGCAGCGCCGCCGGTCACCGCCGCGGAGACGTCGCCTCCGCCGGCCACCGCGAAGGCGACCGTCACGCCGCCGGTCACCGCGACCGCGACCGCGCCCAAGCCGGTGGTCAAGACCACCACGCATCACGCCGTGAAGCCGACCGGCCACTGCAATCCGCCGTACGTCCTCGACGCGCAGGGTATGCGGATCCCCAAGCCGGAGTGCCTGTAGCGGTCGGGCGGAAGCGAACCGCTCCGGCGACGAGATGCATCTCACCCACGCATGCTTTGCCCGTCCTGCGGAGCGGCCGCGTCCCGGCTCGGCGGCGGGAGGAATCGTCGCACCACGGCCGCGAAGCTGATAGGAAGGAGGCACTCATGAGCCGGAGGCGGGTCCCCTGACGCTGTCGCTCACCACCATGCTGCTCCTCGCCCTCGTGGGCGTGTTCGCGGGCGTGCTCGGTGCGCTCGTCGGCATCGGCGGCGGCGTCATCCTGGTGCCGGTGCTCTCGCTGGCGTTCGGCATCGACGTGCGCATCGCGGTGGCGACGTCGCTCGTCTCGGTCATCGCCACCTCCACCGCCGCCGGCGGTGTCTACGTAGGCTCGGGCCTCACCAACATGCGCCTGGGGATGGCGCTGGAGGTCACCACCACCCTGGGCGGCATCACCGGCGGCCTGGTCGCGGTGCTCATCCCGGTCTCGGCGCTCCAGGTGGCCTTCGGCCTGATGCTCATCGTCACGTCGGTGCTCATGATCGCCGGGCGCGACTCGGCGAAGAAGAAGGCGGCGGGCGGCGGCGCCACCACCGCCCACGGCTACGAGGAGCGCGGCGCCCTGGCCGGCGCCTACTTCGACCAGCGGGAGGGGCAGCTCGTGCACTACCGCGCCGAGCGCCTCGCCATCGGGAGCTCCATCGCGCTCCTGGCCGGCGCGGTCTCCGGCATGCTCGGCGTGGGCGGCGGGTTCCTCAAGGTCCCCGCGATGAACCTGGGCATGCGCGTGCCCATCCGCGTCGCCGCGGCCACCAGCAACTTCATGATCGGCGTGACGGCGGTGGCGAGCCTGGTCGTGTACTTCGCCCGCGGCTACGTGCACCCGACCATCGCCGCGCCGGTGGTGCTGGGCGTCATCGTCGGTTCGCTCGCGGGCACCCGCCTCGCCCAGCGCGTGCACCCCAAGGCACTGCGCTACGTGCTCGCCGTGGTGCTCGTCGGCGTGGCGCTGCAGATGCTCCTCAAGGGCAGCGGGTGGATGCGATGACCGGGAGCGAGACACCGGAGGAAGCGGAGACGCCGCAGGAGGCCGCGGCCGAGTCGTCGTCCAGGGGCGAGCACCGCATCGTGCAGATGATCCTGCGCGGCGGGCTTCTCGTCGCCAGCGTGCTGATGGCCGCGGGCGTCCTGCTCCACCTGATCTCCGGCCAGGCGCAGGCGCCGGCCGTGCCCCTCTTCGCCATCTTCTCGCAGCACGACACCGGCCTCCTGCTCACCGCGCTGGGCGTCGCCGTGCTCGGCCTCACGCCCATGGTCCGCGTCGTCGCGCTGGTCGGCATCTGGTCGCGCGAGCGCGACTGGAAGTTCGTCGGCGTCGCGCTCGCCGTCGTCGTCGTGCTCACGGCCGCGGTGTTGCTGGGGAAGGGCTGAGCGTCAGGAGCCCTGCTTCGGTCCGGTCGGGCGCATCACCACCGTCCGCTGCGGCATGGGCTGCGTGACGGGCGCCGGCTCGGGCACGGCCGCCGGGGCGAGCGCCGCCGCCGCCGCCGCCGAGGGCGCCACCGGGTAGAAGACGATGAGATTGTTGTCCGGGTAGCGGAAGAAGACGCGCAGCGCGAAGTCGCGGTACTCCGCCGAGAAGGCGGGCTCCTGCTCGCGCACGCCGTAAAGCACGACGAGGTCGGCGGGCCGGACGTGGTCGGTCATCAGCGGCAGCCACGCGCGGGAGCTCGCGTACGGCACCAGCTCCAGGCGAAGGTCGCCGCCGTGGCCGAGCGCCTCCTTGAGCAGCGCGGCGTCCTGGTCGGGGCCGATCACCACCAGCGACGCGCCGAGGGCCTTGCACAGGTGCGCCAGCGTCTCCGCCCCGCCCCGGAAGCCCTCGCCGGAGACCGCGTGCGGGGGCACCAGCAGCACCACCCGGCTGCACGTCCCGAGCGGGTGGGGCAGCCGGCCGAGAAAGAGGTTCACCCCGGCGTCGGCGGTGAGCTCGTCGACGACGTGGCCCATGCGCACCCGCTCGCCTTGCCCCCCACCCGCCGGCGCGACCGAGGGCGGCGGCGCGGTGGAGCTCCCCGGGACCGGCGCGCCCTTGCTCGGCGCGGCGTCCCACGGCACGACCACGTGCTTGACCCCCAGCTCCTTGCGCGTGCGCACGAGCGTGCGGCCCGGGTCGTTGTGCACCCGCTTGACCGGCACCACCGGGCAATCCGCCGCGCTCGCCTGCGCCACCGCCGGCGCGAGGATCTTGTCGGCGGCGGCCATCGCCCCGGCCACGTCGCCGCCCTCCGCCGCGACGAAGGCCGGGTAGAGCGGCTCCTTCTTGTCGTCGCCTCGCAGCAGCAGGGCGAGCTCCATCGCCGCCTCGGCCTGGTCGGCGGCCATGAGCGGCACCAGCACGCCGCGCGCCGCCGCGGGGTCCTTCTTCTCCCGGGCCTCCGCCTCCGCCATCGCCGGCGCGTACTTGGACACGATCGCCGGCCCCAGGATGCAGGTGATGAGGATCATGATGATGGTGCCGTTGACCACCGCGTCGTCGAAGAGCCCGATGCGGTTGCCCACCATGACCGACGCGAGCGTCGCCGCGGCCTGCACCACGCTCAGGCCGAACATCACGCGGCCCTCCTCCTTGCGGAAGCGGAAGAGCACGCGCGCCGTGCTCGCGGCCAGGTACTTCGCCACCACCGCCGTCACCGTCATGCCGATGGCGACCGCCCACGTCTCCAGCCCGCCGAAGAGCACGCGCGCGTCGAGCAGCATGCCGACGGAGAGCAGGAAGAAGGGGATGAAGATGGCCTCGCCGGTGAAGGTGAGGCGGTTCATCAGCGGGCTCTGGTGCGGGATGAGGCGGTTGAGGGCGAGCCCGGCGAGGAACGCCCCGACGATGGGCTCCAGGCCCGCCACGTGCGAGAGCGCCGCGCACAGGAACACCGAGGTGAGCACGAAGACAAACTGGCCCGGCCCGTCCTCGGCGAAGCGCCGGAAGAAGCGGCGCCCGAGCATGGGCAGGCCGATGAGGATGGCGGCGACGAAGAGGGTGAGGGAGACGCCCAGCCGCCACCAGAACGCCTCGTTCACCTCGCCGGTGGACATGCCGGCGATCACCGCCAGGGTGAGCAGCGCGGCGGTGTCGGTGATCATGGTGCCGCCGACCGTCGCCGTCACCGCCTTGTTCGACGAAAGCCCGAGGCGGCTCACGATGGGGTAGCCGAGCAGCGTGTGCGACGCGAACATGCTGGCGAGCAGGATCGCCGGCGGCCACTTGAAGCCGAGCAGGTAGTGGGCCATGAGCGTGCCCAGGCCCTGCGGCAGCATGTACGTGAGGATGCCGAAGATGACGCTCTGCACCCCGTGCTTGCGGAAGGCGGAGAGGTCCACCTCCAGCGCCGCGGTGAACATGATGTAGATGAGCCCCACCGCGCCGAGCAGCACGAAGGAGGCGTCGCGCGCCAGGATGCCCAGCGCGTGCGGGCCCAGGATGGCGCCCGCGAGCAGCAGGCCGATCATCCCGGGCAGGCGGAAGCGCGCCATCGCGATGGGCGACCCCAGAAAGAGGATCAGGACGATCGCGAAGATGAGCACCGGGTCCCGGATCGGGAAGTAATCGGGGAACCAGTGGTTGAACACGGCCGCGAGGATAGCCTCGCGTCACAGCAGAGCAAAGCTCGTCGGCAGGGTCAGGCGCCCGCGGGGAGGGCGCGGGCCGCCCCGCCCCGCGCGAGCTTGCGTCGCGTGAGGCCGGTGGCGGCGCGCAGGATGGCGTCCATCCACGACGTCGGCAGCAGCCGGAAGGCGTAGATGCCGAGGTAGCTCCGCCACGGCGCCACGTAGCGCGCCGCCGGCCGCCGCGACTCCAGCGCCTTGCGGATGGCGCGCGCCACGTGCTCCGGGCCCACGCCCGTCGCCTCGAAGGCCTTGCGCATCCGCTCGGAGTCGGCGACGACGGGCGCGTACGGCGAGCCCTCCGGCACCTCCAGCCCGCCCAGCGCGACGTCGGTGAACTCGGTCTGGATCATCCCGGGCTCGATGAGCGACACGCCGACGCCGAACGGCCCGAGCTCGAGGCGAAGCGCGTCGCTCAGCGCCTCCACCGCGAACTTGGTGGCGTTGTACGCGCCCATCATCGGGAAGACGACGCGCCCGCCGATGCTGCTCACGTTGACCACGCGGCCGAACCCGCGCGCGCGCATCGCCGGGACGAAGGCGCGCGTCACCGCCATCAGCCCGAAGACGTTGGTCTCGAACTGCGCGTGCAGCGCGGCGTCGTCCAGCTCCTCCAGCGGGCCGAGCAGCCCGTAGCCCGCGTTGTTCACGACCGCGTCCACGCCGTACCCGCCCGTCGCCGCGTCGATGGCGGCCTTCCCGGCGGCGATGGACTCGGCCTTCGTCACGTCGAGCGTCAGCGTCTCCAGCTCCAGCCCCGCCGCTTCCTTCGCCAGGGCATCGAGCGCGTGCTGCCGGCGGCCCGTCGCGAAGACGCGGTGGCCGCGCCGGGCGAGGGCGAGGGCGGTGTGACGGCCGATGCCGGCGGTCGCGCCGGTGACGAGGATGGTCAGCTTCTTCATGGCAGGCAGGTCTCCTTGGGGATAAGAGGAATGAACGTTCATTCCATTTTGGACACAGGGTCGCTTCAATCGGGGCGCCGGATGGCGTCCCAGAGGGCTTCTTCGAAGGCCTTCTCGCTCTTGGCCGACAGATTGGCGCGGCCCTCCCACGCGGCGCGGACGAGGCCCACGACCGCGCCCCACACCAGGGCGCCCAGCACCCCCGGCGGCGCGCGCCGGATGACGCGGCCGCGCTCGTTCTGCTCGAAGAACCGGTTGGCGAGGGTCATCACCTGCATCTCCGCGTCCCGGCTCTTGGCGTCCAGGTAGGGGGCATGGTGGTGGAGCTCGAGGAACTTGAAGGCGGTGGGGTGCTTGCGCGCGAAGGCGAGCACCCCCGTGACGAAGTGGTGGAGCTGCTCGCGCGTGGGCGCCGCGAAGGGGAAGTCGTCCAGGATGGACGCGACCATCGCCGCCTTGTGGCGCTGATACAGGGCGTTGACGATGGCCTCCTTGCTCTCGAAGTGGCGGTAGATCGTCCCCGCGCCCACGCCGGCCTGCTCGGCGATGGCGGGCACCGCGGTGCCGTGGAAGCCCCGCTCCGCGAAGAGCTCCAGGGCCGCCGAGAGGATGGCCTCCCGCTTGTCCTCCACCGTCATGGGAGGAATGAATATTCATTCCGCATGCGGCCGTCAAGGCCCGACCGTACGAATCGGGGGAGCGCCGCCCGGATCCGCGCGGCGCCCGGCGCGGGCGGGCTCACTCGTGATGGCCGCTGGCGTGACAGGCGCCGTGGCGGCGGCAATGCCCGCACGAGCGGCAGGAGGTGATGGCCGCGTGGACGAGCGAATAGTCCACCGGCTTCTGCAGGACCAGGCAGGGCGCCGCGAGCCGCATCCGCGCGCTGGGCTCGCTGGCGCACATCAGAAAGACACAGGGGGCCCCGGGGGCGCGGCGCGCCGCGCGGACCAGCTGGACGCCGTCGTACGGGTAGTGGCCGGCGTCCACGATCACCGCGGCGTAGCTGCTCCCGCGTCCGAGGCGCTCCAGAGCGTCACCGTGGTGATGGCACGTCTCGGCCTCGTGGCCGTCCTGGCCGAGCAGCGCCTGGAAGGCTCTGAGGGTCGAGCGCTCCCGGTCCACCACCAGAATGCGCGTCATGCGCAGGGGCCATCGCAACATGCGTACCGCAGGGGAAAGTGCCGCGAGTTGCGGCGTGGGCCCCTCGCGGCCCTGCGATAAGTGCGCATCCGGGCGCGACGTGTGCGCGTGCGGCGTCGTGTCCCGCACGGGGCGTAGCACCGCGGGGCCGGCGCGAACGGCGGGCCCGCACGCCATCGATCGGATCGATGGACACCATCCACCGTTTGCCGATTTCAAAGATGGAGCTCGTGGCTAGGTTGTCGCCCGGAGGCAAACGAAAACATGGCAACGACCTGGAAGATCGACACGTCACACTCGGGGGTTCACTTCACCGTCCGGCACATGGTCTTCGCGAAGGTGCGCGGGACGTTCACCAAGTTCTCCGGCGCGCTGGTGCTGGAGGAGCCCTTCGAGAAGTCCACCGTCTCGGTCGACATCGAGGCGGCGAGCATCGAGACGCGCGACGAGAAGCGCGACGGCCACCTGCGCTCCGCGGACTTCTTCGACGTCGAGAAGTTTCCGAAGCTCACCTTCCGCAGCAAGAAGGTGGAGGGCACGGCGGACGCGTTCAAGGTGACCGGCGAGCTGACGATGCACGGCGCGACGCGCGAGGTCGTGCTGCACGGCGAGCGGACGGGCACCGGGAAGGACCCCTGGGGCAACGAGCGCGCCGGCTTCTCCGCCAAGGCGCAGGTCGACCGCAAGGACTTCGGTCTGACGTGGAATCAGGCGCTGGAGACCGGCGGCGTGCTCGTCGGCGACCGCATCGACATCGAGCTGGAGGTGGAAGCCATCAAGGGCTGACGCCCGCGCTCCGCGCTCCTCACATGGCGGCGAGGACGTTGGCGAGCCTGTCGCGCACAGCGCGCGCCACGTTCGCCATGTCCCCGCCGTCGCCGCCGAGCTGCTCGACGGGATCGATGATGCCGAGCATGGTCTTGCCGTCGTCTCGCTCGTAGAGCACCACGTTGCACGGGAGCAGGATGCCCACCTGCGGATCGGCCGTCACCGCCTCGTGCGCGAACTTGGGGTTGCACGCGCCGATGATGCGGTAACGCCTGAAGTCGACGCCCAGCTTCTCCTTGAGCGTCGCCTTCATGTCGACCTGCGTGATGACGCCGAAGCCCTCCTTCTTCAGGGCCTCGGGCAGCTTCTCCAGCGCCGCGTCGAAGCTCAGGCCGAGCTCCTTCCAGTTGGCGCGGCGGGCGTTGGCGGGGGTCGGATTCATGGCTATCTCTGTAATCGAGGAAGAGCCGGGCGGCCACGAGAAGGGTGCGCACGGTTGCTTCTTTCTGCAAGCAAGTGCAAGAAACGCTCATGGACCCGCTGATCGATCGCGCCCGCCAGGGCGACGCCGAGGCTTTGCAGGAGCTGTTGCAGAGCGTGGCGCCGTCCGTCTACCGGTTCGGGATGCGTATGTGCAAGAGCGCACCCGACGCCGAGGACGTGCTGCAGGACACGCTGCTCGCCATCGCGCAGCACCTCGGGGATTTCGAGGGACGCTCCTCGCTCTCCAGCTGGGTGTTCGCCCTGACGCGCAGCGCCTGCGCGCGCCGGCGCCGCGGGCTGAAGAACCAGCCCATGGCCCACGACGACGAGGCGCCCGAGCCCCAGGACGAGGCGCCCTCGCCGGAGGAGGGCGCCGCCCGGCGGGAGCTGGAGCTGGAGCTCGCGCGCGCGCTGGACGGCCTGTCCGACGAGCACCGCGAGGTCATCGTGCTGCGCGACGTCGAGGGCCTCACCGCGCCGGAGGCGGCGGAGGCGCTGGGCATCTCGGTGGATGCGCTCAAGAGCCGGCTGCACCGCGCGCGCGAGTCGCTGCGCCGCGCGCTCGCCCCCATCCTGGACCAGGACGCGCCGCCGCTGACGCCCGCCTGCCCCGACGTGATGGCCCTGCTCTCGCGCAAGCTGGAGGGTGACCTCAGCGCGGCCGACTGCGCGAGCATGGAGGATCACCTGGCGAGCTGCCCGGCGTGCGACATCCGGTGCGAGGCGCTCAAGCGCGCGCTGGCCATGTGCCGCCGCGCGTCGAGCGAGTCGGTGAGCCCGGTGGTGCAGGCCCGCGTGAAGGCCGCGCTGAAGGTGTGGGCGGCGCGGCCGAGCAACGTCGGCTCCTGAGGTCCGAACCCCTCCGCCCGGCGGACGGCTCTCACCTGCGATCGCGACGCGCGTCGCCGCGCCGCCTGGAGGGTGATGCCATGTTCAAGAACGAAGGAATGCTCGACCGCGTCGTGCGCGTGGTCCTCGGCCTCGGCCTGCTGGCGCTCGTGTTCGTCGGACCCAGGACGTACCTCGGGCTGATCGGCCTGGTGCCGCTGGTCACCGGGATCGTCGGGTTCTGCCCGCTCTACAGGCTCGTCGGCCTGCGCACGCTGAAGGCCTGATCGTCGATCAGAGCCGGGCCCTGAGCCACGCCTGGGTGCGCGTCCACGCGTCGCGCGCCGACTCCTCGTGGTAGGCGGCGCGCTTGTCGCAGAAGAAGCCGTGGCCGGCGTTCGGGTACACGACGATCTCGTGGACCTTCTCCTGCCCCTTGAGCTCGGCGCGGATCGCGTCGACGTCGGTGAGGGGAATGCTCGCGTCGGCGTCGCCGAAGAACATCAGGATGGGGGCGCGGATGTGGCGCGTCTCCGGCAGGAGCGGCGAGAGCGCGATGTTCGGCCGCGCCCGCACGAGGCCGGCGCCGTAGAAGCACACCGCCGTGCGCACGTCGGTGCGGCACGCGGCCAGGAATGCGGTGAAGCCGCCCATGCAGAAGCCGACGACGCCCACCCGCGTCGGGGCGATCTCGGGCATCTTGCGGGCGTGCGCGAGGGCCGCGAGCACGTCGGCCTCCAGGGTGGCGTTGGTCACGGTGGAGACCGCCGGCATGACCTTCGCCAGGTCGCCGTAGTCGAAGACCAGACCCTTGCCCGCGCGGTGGAAGAGGTCGGGCGCGATGGCGACGTAGCCCTCGCCCGCGAGGCGCGCGCACACGTCCTTGATGTGGGGGTTTACCCCGAACGCCTCCTGCATGACGAGCATCGCCGGGCGGGCGTGCGCGTCGTCGGGGAGCGCGACGAAGAGATCCATCGGGCCGTCGTGCGTCGGGATGGAGACCGTGGATTCTTTCATGCTGCTGCAGTGTAGCCGCACTTCGGGCCGGGCGGCGATGGGCACGATGCTGGGCTCCAGAGGGGGCTCCCGGCGGGCGGTGCGGCCCTGCACCACCTTCGCGCGGTCGCACGGCTTGCGTCGGTCGGGTGGTGCGCGGGGGGCCGAACCGCGCCGCCGGAGGGCCGGGGCACGGCGGATGCTTGTCTACCTGCGAACGACAGCCGGAGGCGCGCGATGGCGGAGCAGTTTCGAAACCTGGTCGACCTCTATCAGAAGAGCTGCGCGCGCTACGGCGGTCGCGATCTCTATGGCACCAAGCGCGGAGGCGCGTGGAGCTGGACGACCTACGCCGAGCTGCTGTCGCTGATCGACCGCTTCCGCGGGGGGCTGGCGAGCCTCGGCGTCGGGAGGGCGGACCGCGTCGCCATCGTCTCGGACAACCGCGTGGAGTGGGCGGTGGCGGCCTACGCGACGTACGGGCTGGAGGCTGCCTTCGTGCCGATGTACCGGGCGCAGCGACCGAGCGAGTGGCGCTTCATTCTCCACGACTGCGGCGCCAAGGTGGTGATCGCCGCCGACGAGGAGGTCTACCGCCAGCTCGTCGCGCTGCTCCCCGACCTGCCCGAGCTGCAGCACGTGGTGGGGCTGGAGCGCCCGCCGGACGACCCCACCTCGTACGCCGCGCTGCTCGCCGCCGGTGCGCGCTCGCCCGTGCCTGCGCGCTCACCCGACCCGCGCGACGTCGCCGGGTTCATCTACACGTCCGGCACCACCGGGCTCCCGAAGGGCGTGCTCCTCAGTCACGGCAACATCGCGTCCAACATCAGCGCGGTGCACGCGGTCTTCACCTTCGATCCGGAGGACCGGGCGCTCTCCTTCTTGCCGTGGGCGCACTCCTACGGCCAGACGGCCGAGGTCCACGGCATGATCAGCATGGGGTGCTCGGTCGCCATCAACGACGACCTGAAGAACCTCATCGCCAACCTCGCCGAGGTGAAGCCCACGATCTTGTTCGCGGTGCCGCGCATCTTCAACCGCATCTACGACTCGGTGAACCAGCAGATCTCCGACCGCCCGGGCATCGTGCAGCGGGTCATCCGGACGGGGATCCGCGGGGCGATCAAGCGCGCCCACGGCGAGTCGCTCGGGCCGGTGGAGCGGATCGACCTCGCGCTGGACCAGAGGGCGGTCTTCAGCAAGATCCGGGAGAAGTTCGGCGGGCGCCTCAAGTACGCCATCAGCGCGAGCGCCACCCTCGGTCGCGAGGTGGCCGAGTTCATCGACGCCCTGGGGATCACCGTCTACGAGGGCTACGGCCTGACCGAGACGAGCCCCATCGTCGCCGTCAATTTCCCCGGACACCGCAAGCTCGGCAGCGTGGGTCGCGTGCTGCCCGGCGTGCTGGTGGACATCGACACCAGCGCGGGGACCGAGCCGGGGGAGGGGGAGATCGTCGTCTACGGCCCGAACGTGATGCTCGGCTACCACCGCCGCGCGGAGGAAAACGCCCGCGCCTTCACCGACGACGGCGGGCTGCGTACGGGCGATCTGGGCCACGTGGACGACGACGGGTACCTCTTCGTCACCGGTCGGATCAAGGAGCAGTACAAGCTGCAGAACGGCAAGTACGTCATGCCCTCGCCGCTGGAGGAGGAGCTGAAGCTCTCCCCCTACATGGCGAACGTCTTCGTCCACGGCGAGGGGCGGCCCTTCAACGTGGCGGTCGTGGTCGTCGACCCGGAGGCGGTGCGCCACTGGGCCGAGGCAACAGGCATCACCCTGGGCCCGGACCTCGCCAGCGACCCGAACGTGCGGAAGCTCGTGGCGGAGGAGCTGGAGGCGCACGCCGCCGGCTTCCGGCACTACGAGCGCCCGCGTGACTTCATCCTGGTCACCGAGGACTTCAGCGTCGACAACGGCCTGCTCACGCCCACGCTCAAGCTGAAGCGGCGGGAGGTGCTCGCGCGGCACGCCGATCGGCTGGCGACGCTCTACGCGGCCCCCCCGCGGGCGGCCAACGGGTGAGGCCTCGTCGCGTAGCACGATCCCGAAAGGACGTGCTACGGGGCGCGCGAGCTGCTACACCCGGCGTCGATGACCGCATGGTCCGTGCTCCTTCTGGGGCTCTTCCTCGGCGTCCGCCACGCGACCGACGCCGACCACGTCGTGGCCGTCTCCACGCTCGCGACGCGCGAGCGCAGCGTGCGGTCCGCCGCGCTGCTGGGCGGCCTCTGGGGCGTGGGGCACACCGTGACCATCCTCGGCGTGGGCGGGGCGATCGTGGTGCTCGGCCTGGTCATCCCGCCACGGCTCGGGCTCGGGCTGGAGATGGCCGTCGCGGTGATGCTCGTGCTGCTCGGGGCGCTCAACCTCACCGGCGCGACCCGCCGGCTGGACGCGGCCGCGCACGCCGCGCGGGACGCCGCGGAGCGCGCGGGCGGTCTGAGCCGCGGCCTTCGCTCGCTCGCGGTCGGCCTGGTGCACGGGCTCGCGGGGTCGGCGGCTGTCGCGCTGCTGGTCCTCACCACGGTGCGCGACTCGCGCGCGGCGTTCCTCTTTCTGGCGGTGTTCGGCCTGGGCACCGTGGTGGGGATGATGGGCCTGACGGTGGCGATGTTCGCGCCGCTCGCCCTCGCCGCACGGCGCCTGCGCACCCTGCCGCGGACGATGGCCACGCTCACCGGCGTGCTCAGCCTCGGCTTCGGCTTGTTCCTGTTCTACAGGCTGGGCTTCGTCGACGGCCTCTTCCTCGCGCATCCCACGTGGACACCGCAGTGAGGATGCCTTGTTGCGCGTCCGCCCGCACGCGCTGCGGGCGGCGGCGGGCATGCGCGCATGCCGCGGGCCTCGCCGGCGCGATCTCGCGCGGTTGAGCGTCGCGGCAGGGCGGCATGGTCGCTGCAACGCTCGAGGTCATGCAGTCCGCCGTCCCTGCTCCGGCCACCTCGGAGGTGCGCCTCCGCACACATCCACTCCCCGAGGACGCCGTCTCGCTCGTCCTGGCGTCGTACGCGCGACTCGAGGACCGCCTGCGCGCGGGGGCGATCGCCTTCTACGAGTACGTCTTCGACGCGGCGCCCGCGCTGCGCTCCCGCTTCCCGCGGGACGACGCCGACCAGCGGCAGATCGCGCTGTCCTTCGTGGGGTTCGTGATGGCCAACCTGTGCTCGCCGCAGCACCTGTTCCCGCTCCTCGAGCACATGGCGCAGCGAGGCTTCGCGCGCGGCACGAGCGCGGAGTCGTTCGACGCGATCGGCCGGGCGCTGCTCGCCGCGCTGCGCGAGCTCGAGGGGCCGAACTGGACGGTGGACACCGCGCACGGGTGGGCCGTGACCTACGTGTGGGTCACGACCGCGATCCGCCAGGGACTGGAGGACGCCGCCGAGGCGCACGTGGCGTAGCCGCGCCCGCGGGCTCGGCCTTCGCGCGGCGGTCCGCGCGGGGAGCGACGCCGTGGAAGAGCACGTCGGTCGACGCCGCCGCCAGCGCCTCGCCGCCGGGCAGCACGCTGAAGGGGAGCCTGTCGCCCGCGACGCGCTTGGCGAACTGCGGGAGCGCGCCCATCGCGAGCGCGCCGAACATGGCGAGGGGAAGGGGGATGGCCTCGTCCACCTCTCCCGCGGCCACGCCCTCGGCCAGCGCGCCCAGCAGCAGCGCCACGTGGCCGCGCTGGAAGCGCTCGAAGAGCCGCTCGAAGCGGGTGGTGGAGGAGAGCGCCTCGCGCGCGATGAGGCGCACCACCGCGATCTCCTCCTCGCTCGCGGCGCCGACGCGCACGAAGACCTTCTGCAGCTTGTCGCGGACGGCGCCCTCCGCCCGGAGGATGGCCGCCATCTCGCCGAGCAGCTTGCCGTACACCTCCTCGACGACGCCGACGAACAGGTCCTCCTTGGTGCGGAAGTAGTAGTAGATCATCCCGACGCTGGTGCCCGCGCCCCGCGCGATGGTCCGCAGCGAGGCGCCGTCCACGCCGCTCTGGAGGAACGCCGCGCGGGCGGCGTGCAGGATGCGGGGCTCGATGTCGGTGCGGGGGCGTGCCATCAGACGATCTTCTTGGTGAAGCGCCTGGAGGTGAGCACCACGATGCCCACGAGGATGGCGCTGAGCCAGAGCAGCTCCTTGCTGAGATCGTCGAAGTGGCTGCCCTTCAGGACGATGCCGCGGACGATGCGCAAGAAGTGGGTGAGCGGGAGGACCTGCGAGAGCCACTGCGCCGGCTTGGGCATGGCCTCGAAGGGGAACATGAACCCGCTGAGCAGGATGTTGGGCAAGAGGAAGAAGAAGGACATCTGCATCGCCTGCTGCTGCGTCTTGGCCAGCGTGGAGAAGAAGAGGCCGATGGCGAGGTTGGCGGCGATGAAGAGGAAGGCCAGCGCGTAGAGCAGCGGCAGCGAGCCGACCACCGGCACGTTGAAGACGACCCGCCCGGTGAGCAGGATGAGCGTCATCTGCACGTACCCGATGGCGACGTACGGCAGGATCTTGCCCACCACGAGCTCCATCTTGCGCACGGGCGAGACGATGAGCTGCTCGAGCGTCCCGCGCTCGCGCTCCCGCGCGATGGCCATGGCGGTGAGCATCACCATGGTCATCGTCAGGATGACGCCGACGATGCCGGGCACGATGAAGACCGCCGTGCGCAGGTCGGGGTTGTACCAGGTGTTGGGTTCGAGCGAGATGGGCTGCCCGGCGGTCTTGACGCCGGAGGCGGCGAGGCGCGAGACCATCAGCTCGCTCGAGCGCGCGGCGACGAGCGAGGCGGCGGTGTTGGTGGCGCTCGCGACGATCTGCGGGTCGGAGCCGTCGACGACGAGCTGGACCTCCGCGGTGCGCCCGCGGGTGAGGTCGGAGGCGTAGTGGGGAGGGATCACGAGCGCCACGCGCGCGTCGCCGGCGCGGAGGGCGCGCTCCACCTCGGGGTAGCCCTCGACGGCGCCCACCTCGTCGTAGAAGCCGGTGGCGAGCAGGCTCTGCTCCAGATCGCGCGACTCGGCGCTCCGGTCCTGGTCGAAGAAGATCGTCGGGATGTGGCGGACGTCGGTGTTGATCGCGTAGCCGAAGAGCAACAGCTGCACGACGGGCAGCGCCGTCATCATCGCGAGGGTCATGCGATCGCGCCGGAGCTGCAGCAGCTCCTTCCACGCGATGATGAAGACACGCGGGCTCACGCGTCCCTCCCGTCGGCGCGGACCATCGCCACGAAGGCGTCCTCGACCGTCGTGCGCACGCGGCGGCCGCTCTCCACCGCGACGCCGTGCTCGCCGAGCACCTCGCGGGCGAGCGCGATCGGGTCCCTGCCGTCGCGCGCGGCGAGGCGCAGCACGTGGCCGTAGTGCGCCACCTCCTCCACGCGCGGGTCGGCGCGCAGCAGCGTGGCGGCCTCCGTCGCGCGGTCGACGTCGAGCTCGGCGACGGCGAGGTTGCGGCGGGCGACGATCTCGTCGGGCGTGCCCACGTCCAGGAGCTGGCCGCGGAAGATGAAGGCGAGGCGGTGGCAGCGCTCCGCCTCGTCCATGTAGTGCGTGGTGAGGAGCACCGTGGTGCCCTGCGCGGCGAGCTGGTGGATCTGCTCCCAGAAATCGCGGCGGCTCACCGGGTCGACGCCGGCGGTGGGCTCGTCCAGAAAGAGGAGGGGAGGGCGGTGGATGGTGGCGGAGGCCAGCGCGACGCGCTGCTTCCACCCGCCGGAGAGGGTGCCGGAGAGCTGGTCCCTGCGCGGCGCGAGGCCGCTGATGGCGAGCACCTCCTCGACCCGGGCGCGGCGCCCCTTGCGCGGGACGCCGTAGATGCCGGCGTAGAAGCGCAGGTTCTCCAGCACCGTGAGGTCCTCGTAGAGGCTGAAGCGCTGGGTCATGTAGCCGATGCGCTCCTTGATGCGCTCGGCGTCGCGGGCGATGTCGAAGCCGACGACGGTGCCGTGCCCGCCGCTCGGGTCGAGGATGCCGCACAGCATGCGGATGGTGGTGGACTTGCCCGCTCCGTTTGGGCCCAGCACGCCGAAGATCTCCCCGCGCCGCACGCGCAGCGACACGTCACGCACCGCCACCAGGTCCCCGAAGCTCTTCGAGAGGTGCTCGGTGTGGATGATGGGCTCCTCGCCCGTGTCGGCCTGCTCGGCGACGGCGGGCTGGCTCATCGGGCGATGGTGGCGAAGGCGGGGACGCCCGCGTGGAGGCGCTGGGTGGGGTCCTCGATGCGGACGCGCACGCGGATGACCAGGTTGGGACGCTCCTGCTCGCTGAACAGGAAGCGCGGGGTGAAGGCGGTGCGGTGCGCGACGTACTCCACCGTGCCGTGGAATGGCGCGCTGGTCGCGTCGACGTGCACCGTGGCGGCGTCGCCGATCTTCACGCCGTCCATCTCGCCCTGGGGGACGAACACGTCGGCGTAGGGGTGGTTCACGTCCGCCAGGGTTGCCGCGGGAGTGCCGACGCCGGCCAGCTCGCCCGGCTCCACGTGGACGTCCAGCACCGCCCCGCCCTCGTGCGCGGCGAGCGTGTACCGGGCGAGGCGCTCGTCCTCCAGCGCGACGCCTGCCTCCGCCGCGGCGAGGCGCGCCTTGGCGGCGGCGATCTGCTCGGGGCGCGCGCCATGACGCAGGGCGGAGAGCTGGTCCTCCAGCGCCTGCCGCGCGCCCTTCGCGCGGTCCAGCTCCGCCTTGCCGCGATCCAGCTCCGCCTCCGGGATGGCGTGGTCGTTGAACAGGCTAAGGGAGCGCTCGTAGGTCTTCTTGGCGAGCGACTCGGCGGCGAGCGCGGAGCGCAGGTTGGCCGCGGCCGAGCCGATGTCCTCGCGGCGCGAGCCCGCCTCGAGGAGGGCGACGTCGGCGCGGGCGCCGTCGGCCTCGGCGTCTCGGGCGTCGCGGATGCGGCGCTCGAGCGTGTCGTCGAGCTGCGCGAGGGGATTGCCCGCCTTGACCACGTCCCCGCGGTGGACCTCCACCTTCGCGATGCGGCCGGGGACCTCGAAGGAGACGACGCGCTCGTCGTACTCCACGATGCCCTGGTAGCCGGGGGGCACCTTGGTGTGCCGGGCGCACCCGGGCCCCAGGGCGAGGGCGCCGGCGAGCACGGACAGGGCCAGTCGGGAGTTATTTATCATTCGTATGATAATATTGCTCCGCGGCGCTGCCGTTTCAAGGGGGATCGGGGGCCCCAGGCCCATTTTCTCCGGGGCTGGGGCCTCGAACGCTCGGTCGGGTCAGCGGCGACCGCTGGCGGCCCGCGAGCGCGAGATTAGGGCTGGAAGGGGAGGCGGATGGAGAAGGTGCTGCCCCCCGGCGTGGAGTCGAAGAAGGTCTCGCCTCCGTGGGCATCGACCACCCGCTTGACGATGGCCAGGCCCAGTCCGGTGCCGGTCGCCTTGGTCGTGAAGAAGGGCTGGTAGAGCCGCGCGCGGTCCTCCTCCGAGATGCCCGCGCCGGTGTCGGCGACGTCGATCCGCACGAAGTCGGCGCCCGCGACCGACTCGCGCAGCGAGCGCACGCGCAGCAGCCCCCCGCCGCGCATCGCCTCGGCGGCGTTGAGCAGCAGGTTGAGGATGGCCTGCTCCATCATGTGCGCGTCCATCACCGTCGGGCCGATGTCCTCGCTCTCGACCGACACCTGCAGCGCTTGTAAGCTCTCCGAGCGAGTGGCGTGCGCGAGGGCGCCGCGCACCACCGCGTCGATCCGCACAGGCGCCAGGCTCGGCGCCCGCGGCCGCGCGAAGGCGAGCAGGTTGTCGACGATGCGGTTGAGGCGGCGCGACTCCTCTTCCATGATGCCGAGCAGGAGGTCCGCCTCGCCCTCCGGTCGGAGCACGGTGCGCAGCCGGGCCAGCGAGTTGAAGACGGCGCCGAGGGGGTTGCGCACCTCGTGGGCCATCTGCGCGGCGAGCTCGCCCACCGCGGCGAGGCGCTCCTTCTCCACCAGCCCGCGCTGCGCCTGCGCCAGGTCGTGGTAGCTGCGGCGAAGGTCCTCGACCAGGCGCGCGTTGGCGATGGCCACCGAGACCTGCCGCGCCACCAGATCGAGGAAGTCGGCGTCGGCGGTCGTGGGGAGCCGCTCGTGGAAGATGAAGAGGTCGGTGAAGCGCTGGAAGACGAGCGCGCCGGCGATCCCCTCGCCGTGAGCGGCGAGCGGCAGCACCAGCGAGGCGAGAGGCGGCGCGGCGCCCGCCTCCTCGAAGGCGCGAGCCGTGAGATCGATCAGGCACGCTGTCGTCCCCCTGGCGGGGGTGTTGTCCGTCACCTGCGGGCGGAAATCCAGATCGGCGAGGGAGACGGCGGCGCGCATGCCGACGTGCCGCGCGCTGTCCGCCTCGCACCCCGGCTGGGCGCGGACGGCGACGAGCCGCACGCCGCCATCCGCGGCGAGCCAGCCCGCGCCCTGCTCCACCGCGAAGATGCCCATGAGCAGCTCCAGCGCGAGGGTGACGGTCTCCGACGGCGACGCGCCGCTGGCCGCCACCGAGTAGGCGCCCAGCATGCGCAGCCGCCGGAGCTGCTCGTCGAGCGCCCGCTGCGAGACGTACAGGTCGCGCTCCGTCCGGACCAGCTCCTTGAGCTGATCGTTGAGGGCGTCCAGCCGTCGCTTCAGCGCGTCATCCCCCACCGACGCCCCCCTCGCCGCGCCCGAGGTACATGCCACAGAAGGCGACGGTGAAGTTGTGGAAGTGGGTCTTGCCGGCGACAGGGGCGATCTCCCCGAAGGTGTGCAGCCCCAGCCACGGCACGTCGGCGCCGACCACCTGCTGCACCGGCGTGATGAGCCGCTCGCTCGTACCCTCCCCGAACATGAGACGCCCGCGGCCGGCGCAGTCGAACTGCAGCATGAGGTCCGGGCGGCCGTGGTGCGCGACCATGTCGGCGGAGAGCGTCCTGGCGTTCTCGACGATGCGCTCGGCCCGCCGGCGGGCCACGTGCACGCGCGTGCCCGGCTCCAGACCGCCGGGGAAGAAGAGGGAGCCGGTCTCCTTGTCGAGCTCCAGCGGCACCCGGATGAGAAAGTCCCCGTAGGCTCCGGACGTCTCGTCCAGGCGCTCGGCGAGGCACAGGTAGGAGATGGCGAGCGCGTCGAGCGTGTCCAGGTTGCCCAGGTACTCCTTGAAGAAGTCCCACGCGGGGCGCCCGCCGATCTCGTGCACCCACCCGCCCTCGGCGCGGGTGATCGGCTCCTCCAGCGCGAAGGGCTCGCAGCCGTGGCTGACGCCGATCTCCACCTCCAGGTCGCCGGAGAGCACGACCGCGGCCGCGGACCCGCTGACGGCGCGCGCGCCGTCGTACTGGTAGGTCTGCTGGAAGGTGAGGGCGTCGCCCGCGCACCCGCCGACGACCGGGAGCGCGTCGAGGACTTCGTGGAAGCCGCGCACGACACCGGAGACGTTGGCCCGCAGGCCCTCGGAGAAGAGCAGCACCGCCCTGTCGCTTCCGGTGGACGACGCGCGGATCTGCCGTGCGAGATCGCGACCGCACGCGAGCGGGTCGGTGCACGCGTTCCCGGCGACGAGCGTGCGCGCCCGCACGCCATCGGCTGCGATGGCCATGACCCCCACCACGTGCGAGCCCTCGTCGGAGCGCGCGCGTGTGATGACGCCGGCCGCGCTACATCCGCTGAGGGTGGTGCCCGGCGGCAGCTCGGCGGCGATGGCCTCGAGGAGCGCCTGCTGATCGTAGCCGGTGGTCGCGAAGGCGAGCACCAGCGCCGGATGCTCCCCGGCGAGCGGCTGGAGCGCGGCGCGGGTCGCCTCGCGCCCCGCCAGCGCAGGCTTACGGTTCACGCTGGTGCCCACCCCGACGTGCGTGCTCATGCGCCCTCCGCTTCGCGAGCCAACGCCGCCCAGCTTAGCGCCCCCCGGGGCCCGGCGCACAAGCCCTGCATCCCCGGCCAGCTCAGCCGGAGAGCTGGACGCAGCGGTTGGACAGGGTCGCCTCGAAGCCGGTGACCGGAAAGGTGACGTGGCGCGGTGGTCGCGCCCCGCCGAGGGCAAAACCCATGGCCACCAGCATGACGCGGAAGTGGCCGCCCTCGTCGGGGTGGGCGAGATCGCTCTGCGGAGCCCGCCGGCGCCAGTCGACGAGGGCCTCCGCGTCCAGCCGCTCGATGGCGGTGGCGGCCCACGCGTCGAAGGCGCGCGCCCACGGCGGGACGGCGACCGGCTTGCCCTCACCGCCGAAGGGGAACGACGCCAGGTTGTGCGTCATCCCGCCGCTCGCGAAAAGGAGGATGCCCTCCTCCCGCAGCGGCGCGAGGCGCCGGCCGAGGGCGAGCTGATCCGCCTCGGGCGTGAAGGGATAGGAGAGCTCCAGCACCGGGATGTCGGCCGCGGGGAAGAGGCCGGTGAGGGGCATCCACGTCGTGTGATCGAAGCCGGGTCTGCGGCCGGCGCGCCGCACGCCGCCGAGCACCGCGTCGACACGGGCGGCGAGCGCGTCGTTGGGGGGTGTGGCGTAGGTGAGGCCGCGCGGGAGCTGCCGGCGGATCCACCCTGGCAGATCGAGCATGGCGTGGCCGCGGCCGACGGTGCCGAGCTCCAGCCGGCGCCTCCCGTAGTGCGGCGTCATCGCGAGGATGCCGCGCGGCCGGCTCAGGCGCTTGCCCCACGCGCGCAGCGCCTCGATGCGCGAGGGGTCCCCGAGCAGCATGGGGGCGCCGTGGCTGACGAAGATCACCGGCGGCAGGCCGTCACCCTCGGCGCGCGCAGGGCGGGAGGCGGCGGCGATGGCGGCGCCCACCGCGCCGGCGAGGACGGCACGCCGCCCGACAGGCCCACTCATCGCGCGCCTCCCTTGGTGTGGCAGTCGAAGCAGCCCAGGTCCGGCTTGCCCAGCATGGCCGCCATGCGCGGCGTGACCTCGTCCGCCATGAAGGCCGCCATGCGCGCGACCTTCGGGTCGGACGAGCGGCGGTCGGGCATGTGCGCGGGATCGAGCGCGGGCAGCCCGTGCGGCATCGCGTAGTGCACCGCCTCGGCGTCCTGGCCGTGGCAGGTGCGACAGGTCATGTCGGGGAAGGGGTGGCGCTGCTCGCGCTGGAAGAGCGGCGCCATGTTGGGGAGCACCAGGAAGGTCATCAGGTCGTGGCGATCGTCCCAGCTCAGCCGCGACCAGCGATCGGGGCGCGGCGCGGTCGTCGTGCGCGGGGCGGGCGCGCTCGCGCCGCCGCAGGCGAGGAGCACGAGGGCGAGCGCGGCCCGTACGAGACGCATCGCGGCAGTGTGCGCCGATGTCGCCGCGAATCAAGCGCCGGGTCCGCGCCCGGTGCGCCCGGAGGGGGTGAGCCTTCCCCCCCGACGCGATTCGGCGTGGCCGAGGCGTGCGCGCCGATCTAGAAATGATGAGTGCGTCGCGCTCGCATCACCCTGTCCCTCTTGCTCGTCGTGCTGGGGCTCGTGGCGTGCACGCGCGACGTCTCGCGCAGGCTGCTCTTCCGCGCCGACCGCGCGCGCGCGAGCGCGGTGCCGAAGGATGCGATCCTCCGCACGCTCATCGCGCGCGACGGTGTCCCGGTGCATGCGCTGGAGCTGCCCGGACCGCCGGGCGCGCGCGTCGTGGTGCACTTTCACAACAACTCCGACAGCATGACGGGCGATCTCGCGCCCGCGCGCGCGCTGCACGCAAACGGGATGGGGGTGCTGCTGGTGGAGTACCGCGGCTACGGCATGTCGCGCGGGGAGGCGTCGCCGGACGAGCAGGGGGTCTACCTCGACGCGGCCGCCGCGCTCGACTGGCTCGCCGCCCGCGGTGTGGGGCCGGACCGCGTGGTGCTCTGGGGCACTTCCCTCGGGACCGGCGTCGCCGCCGAGATGGCGCGCCGCGGGCGGTGCGCCGCGCTGGTGCTCGTGGCGCCGTACACCTCCATCCCCGACCTGGTGACCGACCGCGCGCCCATCGTCCCCGCGAGCCTGCTGGTGCCCGACCAGTTCGCCACGCTGTCCAAGGCGAGCTCCATCCACGTGCCCACCCTCGTCATCCACGGCGACGACGACGGCATCGTCCCGTTCTGGATGGGCCAGCGCGTCGCCGGCGCGATCCCCGGCGCGACGCTCGTCGAGGTGCGCGGGGGCCACCACGGCGATCTGTTCCAGCGCGGCGGCCGCGATCTGATGACGCGCTTCGAGCGCTTCGCGCACGGCTGAGGCGGCCCTTCGCACACGCGCGAGGGGTGCATCCAGGCGCAAGGAATGCGACCGGAGCCGCGTGCCGCGGCGCGCCACGCGCTGCCGGGCGTGCTCCACGGCTGGTCGCCATCTTGCACCTACACCGGACGTGGTCGCCCTCCTCGCCTCCGCCGTTGACGCCATGCACGCCCTGCTGATGGTGCTCTGGGTGGTCGGGATGCCGCTGCTCTTCTGGCACCGCTGGCCGCGGGTCACCCGCGTCTACGGCGTGTTCGCGATCGGGTTCATCATCGTCAACGTGCTGTCGCAGTGGCTGCTGAACGAGTGCGTGCTCACCACCCTCGCGCGCTTCCTCTGGCAGCACTCCTCCGGGGCGCCGGCGGCCCATGTCGACGAGTGGTTCACCGTGCGCTTCTCCGAGCTGGTGTTCCACATGACGCCGTCGCACGCGTCGGTGAAGGTCGCCACCGAGATCCTCATCTTCGTCTCCGCGGTGGGGACGCTGCATAGCGGCCGCAAGCTGCGCAGCGAGACCTCCGACGGGGCCCACGTGCGCCGCCGGCCGCGTCATTCCACCTGAGGCGTCCCTCCGCCGCTTCAGGCGAGCTGAGTCAGTCCACGCGCACGACGACGAGCTCGCGCACGCGTCCGGCGAGCGTGACGGTGCAGTCGTCGCCCGCGCGGTGTCCGAGCAGCGCGCGGCCGAGGGGGGAGCGGGGCGTGACCACCTGCACCCGTCCCCCCGCGAGGCGACTCCCGCCGCCCTGCGGCGCGATGAAGAGCGTCTGCTCCGCGCCCTCCTCCTCCACCGTCACCAGCGCGCCCAGGGTGACGGGACCCTCGGGCGTGGCGCGCAGCGGCATCGCCTGGACCTCCGCGACGGCGGTGCGCAGCTCGAGCGCGCGCATCGCCTGGCCACGCGCGAGGTACGATTGCTCCAGGGCGCGGGTGTCCTTGTCGTTCTCCGGGCGCGCCTCCTCGTGCGTGACGCCTTCGCGCGTCGTGCGGTGGGCTTGCTCGACGGCGGCGAGATCACCGCGCAGCAGGGCGGCGAGCTCGTCCTTGAGGGCGGGCTTGGAGAGCGCCATGGTCGAACCGGAGGCGTATCACCTATGCTGGCGGCGTGTCCCCTCCGCGTGACTGCCCCTGCCACTCCGGGCGCCGCTACGCGGCGTGCTGCGGGCCGCTGCACCGGGCCGAGCGGGAGGCGGCGACGCCGGAGGAGCTGATGCGATCGCGCTACGCGGCGTTCGCGCTCGGGCTCGGCGAGTACCTCGTCCGGACGCTCGCGCGGGAGCACCCCGACCGCGTCCTGCCCGAGGCCGAGCTGGCCCGCGCCCTGGCGGAGGCGCGGGTGCGGCAGCGCTTCCTCGGTCTGTGTATCATGCATGCATCGGAGGAGGGCGGCACGGGGGAGGTGCTCTTCTACGCGCGCATCTTCGAGAAGGGCGCGGACCGGTCGCTCGCCGAGCTATCCACCTTCGTCCGCGAGGGTGGCGCGTGGCGCTACGCGAGCGGGGTGGCGCTGGGGGGCGCCGCGCTGCCCGCCGACCCGACGCGCATGACGCGGGAGGAGCTGCTGGCGCGCGCGGGCGGGTAGGGGCCGCGCCGCCGGGCGCCCGCTGGCCTGCACGCCGGGCGCGGTCACGGCACGAGGGCGTCGAGCAGACGCGCCCCGAGCCCCGCCAGCGCCTCGGCGCGGTCCGCCTCGTCCAGGCCGGGGCTCGCGGGCATGACGACGACCCTCGACGAGAGCGGCGTCACCGCGCGCACGACGCGCTCCTGCATCGCCGCGTACGCCTTCACGTAGCGAACGAGCGCCTCCGCCTCGGGACCGAGCGCCGCCTGTGGAATGCGCCCCAGCTCCTTCCCCAGCCCGGGCGGCATGGCGCGGTTGATCACGGTGGCGCGCGGCGCCAGGTTCACCGCCGTCAGGGCCTCGCCGATCTGCCGCGCGGCGACCGCGGCGTCGTCGCTCACCGAGGTGACGAGCACGATCTCCGTCGACGGGTCCTCGAGCCAGCGCTGCATCGCCTCCACGCGCTCGAGCATCTGCGTGAAGAGATCGCGCGCGAGAGACAGGAAGTCGGCGAGGTCCAGGAGCATGCGCGTACCGCCGATACGCGCCAGCCCGCCGACCACACGCCGCGCGCCGCCGCGCAGCACCGCGCCCAGCGGACCGCCCCGGTCGGCGTCGGCGAGGCGGCGCAGCCACGCGACGAGATGCCCCTCGAGGAAAGCGCTGAGGCGCTGCGGTCGCCTGAGGAACTCGATCGCGTTGAGCCCGGGCGCGGTGTCGACGACGAGATCGTCGAGCGCGGGGTCGTCCTCCGCCCACTCGGCGACGCGCACCGCCGCCAGCAGGTCGGTCGCGGTGGCGAGGCGGTCGGCCAGCGCGAGGAAGAAGGGGTTGCGAAGGAGCCTGTCGCGCGCGTCGGCGTCCGTGCACGTCGCCGCGGCCCACCGGCGCATCGCCTTCTCCGGCCGCAGGATGGCGGCGCGCAGCTCTCCGGCATGCGGCACAGGCACCTCCACGTCGGGCAGCTCCACGCCGAGCGCGCCCTGCAGGCGACGGGAGGGGTCGATGCCCAGCAGCCCGACGCGCCCGCCACGCCGCGCGAGGGCGAGGGCGTAGCCCGCGGCGAGGGTGGTCTTGCCGACGCCGCCGGCGCCGAGCAGGACGTGCAGGCGCGCGGTCACGCGCGTCCCCCGAGGTGACCGGCGAGCTCCGCGGCGACCGCCTCCACGACCTCGCGCGGGCGCGTCTTGCCCGACACGGCGAGCTGCTCCTCGAGGGAGAAGGTCCCCCACCGGGTGGCGTCCGCGAGCGCGCGCCGCAGGCCCGCCTCGCGCACCACGCGCCCGCGCAGGCCGGCATGCAGCGTGGTGATCGCGTCGCGCGCGGGGGGTGAGAGGTGCTCGCGGAGGGCGCCGAGCCACGAGGGCCGCTCCTCGTCGCTCATCACCCGCGTCACGCTGCGGTTGACCAGCAGGGCGAGCGGTGGGCGCCCCATGCCGCGGGTCGCGCGGGGCACGAGCTCCAGCGTCTCCTCGACGGCGAGCTCCTCCGGCAGCGACACGACGAGCGCGCCCGTCCACGCCGCGTCGCGCATCATCGTGGTCACCCGCTCCACCTCGCGGCCGAGCAGGCCGGTGGCGCCCATCGACGCGAGGGTCATCGGCATGTCCAGCAGCGACGCGCCGTGCCCGGTGGCGGGCGCGTCCACCACGATGCGATCGAAGGCGAGCCCGGCCTCCTTCTCGGCCAGGGAGGTGAGCCACCAGAGCTGCCCGAGGAAGAGCAGCTCGGCGACGCCGGGCGCCGCCTCGATGAGCCGGCGCATCGCTGCCCCGTCGACGACGTGGCGGTAGAAGAGCCGGAGGTGCAGGTGGTCGACGAAGTACGCGCGCAGCGCCTCCTCCAGCCGGTAGTTGGCGACGGAGAGGCGCGGCGCCACCTCCACCGGCGCGGTGCCCGCGGGCGGCTCGTCGAACCACGGGGCGATCACCTCCGCCACCGTCCACTCCAGGACCAGCACGCGCTCGCCGCGCTCCGCCAGCATCAACCCGAGCCCGGTCGAGACGGTGCTGCGGCCCACGCCCCCCTTCCCGACGACGAAGACGATGCGCGGCAGCGAGTCGGACACCCGCCGAGCCTACGGCAAAGGCGCGCGCGGCGCTCGCACCCGCCGGCGCGAAAAGTTAGCATCCACCGGACCATGAAGGCGACGAGCCACCCGCTGCTGCGACCGGTCCGGCTGGGGACGCTGGACCTGCCCAACCGCGTCGTGATGGCGCCCATGACGCGGCGGCGCTCCGGCCCGGGCAACGTCCCCGGCCCGCTGGCGGCCACCTACTACGCGCAGCGTGCCAGCGCGGGGCTCATCGTCAGCGAGGCCTGCCTCGTGGCGGCGAGCGGCGCGAGCTACCCCGGCTCCCCGGGCCTGTACGACGAGGCGCAGGTCGCCGGGTGGCGCGCGGTCACCGGCGCGGTGCACGCGAAGGGCGGGCGCGTCTTCGCGCAGCTCTGGCACGCAGGGCGGTTCTCCGATCCGGAGATGCTCGGCGGCGCGCTGCCGGTCGCGCCCTCCGCCATCGCGATCGCGGGGGACGTCAAGGCGGCGAGCGGACCGCGGCCCTTCGTCGTGCCGCGCGCGCTGGAGGCCACGGAGATCGCCGGGCTGGTGGACGCCTTCGCCGCCGGGGCGCGCCGCGCGCTCGCTGCCGGGTTCGACGGGGTGGAGGTGCACGCTGCGCAGGGCTACCTCATCGACCAGTTCCTTCGCGACGGGTCCAACCGGCGCGAGGACGAGCACGGCGGGTCGGTGGAGGGGCGCGCACGCTTCCTCGTCGAGGTGGTCACCGCGGTGTGCGCGGAGGCGAGCGCGGGGCGCGTGGGGGTGCAGCTCTCGCCGGTGAGCACGCTGGGCGGGATGAGCGACTCCGATCCCGGCGCCACCTTCGGTCACGCCGCGGCGGCCCTGGACGCCTTCGGCCTCGCGTACCTTCACGTCGTGGAGCCGGTCGGCCCGGGCGCGCGCATCTCGCCGGCGCTGCGCGAGAGGTTCCACGGCCCCCTGGTCGCCAACGGCGGGTACGACGCGGCGACCGGCGGCGCCAGGATCGAGGCCGGGGAGGCGGACCTCGTCTCCTTCGGCCGCCCGTACATCGCCAACCCCGATCTGGTGGAGCGCATCGCCGCGGGCGTCGCCTTCGCCGCGCCCGACCCGTCGACGTTCTACGGAGGGGGCGCCCACGGCTACACCGATTACCCGGCATGCCCATGACGACCGTCACTCGCCGCCAGGTCTGGGGCGGCATGCTCCTGTACCCGCGCCACACCCTGCCGACGGCCGCCGCCCCGGTGCTGGTCGCGTCGGCGCTCGCGCACCACGACGGCGTCTTCGCGCTCGTCCCCGCGCTGCTGGCGTTTCTCGCCGGGTGGCTGGTGCAGCTCGGCGGGGTGGTCACCGACAACTACAACAACCTGCGACGCCACGGCGACGACCTGGAGCACCCCGACTTCGTTCGCGCGCTGCGCGAGGGCGTCGTCACCTTCGGCCAGCTCCGTCTGGCCATCGCAGGCTGCTACGCCGTCGCCCTGCTCGCAGGGCTCTACCTCGTGCACGTCGGCGGGCTGGCGGTGCTGATCGTCGGGCTCGCCAGCATCGCCGCGAGCCTCCTCTACTCGTCCGGGCCGTTTCCGCTCGGGGATCGCCTCGGCCTGGGTGACCCGCTCTTCTTCGTCTTCTTCGGCCTCGTCTCGGTGATGGCCACCTATTACGTGGAGGCGGCGGCGACGCTCGGCTCGCCGGGCATGACGATGGCGCTCGCCCCGCGCGCGGTGACCTGGGAGGGCTTCGCGGCGAGCCTCCCCATCGCCGCGCTCACCACCAACATCCTGGTCATCGACAACATCCGCGATCTGGAGTTCGACCGGGAGAAGGACGAGCGCACGCTCGCGGTCCTCATCGGCCCGCGGGCCAGCCGGGTGGAGTACGCGCTGCTGCTCGGCCTCGCCTACGCGGTGCCGCTGTGGCTCTTCGCGGCGGGCGGCTTCGGGGCGGTTGTCCTCGCGCCGCTCGCGTCGGCCCCGTACGCGCTCGTCGTCGCCCGGCGCGTCTCTCGCGCAAGGACGCACGAGCAGCTCATCCCCATGACACCGCAGGCGGGCCAGGTGCTGATGCTGTACGCCGTCCTCTTCGCGGTGGGTCTGTGGCTCGGCTGACGCCGGCGCGGCGGCGTCAGCCCTCCAGCCGCTTGCGCAGGGTGCCGTCCTCGAGGGCCGCCAGCGTCAGGTCCTCGCCGCCGATCAGCTCGCCCTTGAGGAACACCTGCGGGAAGGTCGGCCAGCCGCTCCAGAGCTTGATGGCCAGTCGCTGCCGCCACTTGGAGAAGTAGCTGCCGTACTCGATGTACTCGAAGGCGATCCCGGCGCGCGTGAGGGTCTTGCGGACGTTTCTCACGTGGGGGTTCTGCGCCATGCCGACCACGACGAGAGGCTTGCTCTCCACGGCGGCGCGCACGTGCCCGACGATGTCGGTGTGGAAGGTGCTCATCTTCCCGAGCGCCTCGCGGGACACACGGGAGGCGGGGAGCAGGGGGCGGATCGAGCCGGAGGTCGGGACGTCGGCGGTGGTCATCGCGAGCATGGTACTTCGATGCATGACGCGGCGCGCCGTTTCTCGACGCCGGGGGCCGGTGGTCGCGTGGAGGGCTCCGAGCGCTGATCGCCGCCGGCCGGTCTTCGACCCGGCTCGTGAACCCCCACCAGCTCGTGCTACGCCGTGGGCGGGAGCTACCAGGTCGGCGCAAGAAAATCGTGTGGGGTCTGTCGATCGGCCCGGCGCCAGTTCGTCGTCTGCATGAATGCCGAAGCGCGGCCCACCGGGCCCGCAGTACGTGTCACCCCGGCCGGACCACCTCCGGCCTCAGAGGAAGGAAGATGACGATGCGCGTGATGGTGATCATGAAGGCGAGCGCCGACTCGGAGGCGGGCAAGATGCCGAGCGAGAAGATCCTGACGGGCATGAGCAAGTTCAACGAGGCCCTCGTCGAGGCGGGCGTGCTGCTCGCGGCCGACGGGCTGACGCCCAGCGCGAAGGGCAAGCGGGTGCAGATGTCCGCGAGCGGCGTCAAGGTCATCGACGGGCCCTTCGCCGAGACCAAGGAGCTCATCGCCGGCTACTGGATTTGGAAGGTGGAGTCGGTGGACGAGGCCGTGCGGTGGATCAGGCGCATGGGCGACTACATGCCGTCGGACATGTCGACCGAGAGCCAGGCCGCGGGCGGGGCGGAGATCGAGATCCGGCCCGTCTTCGAGATGGAGGAGTTCGGCAAGGAGCTCACGCCGGCGGCCAGGGCGCGGGAGGAGAAGTTGCGGGCGCGGCTCGCGAGCCGCTGAGCGGGAAGGAGGCTGACCGTGCGATTCATGATGCTGATGATCCCGAAGGGCTACGAGGCGGCTGCGCCGGGGACCATGCCGGACGCCGAGCACGTCGCCGAGATGATGAAGTACAACGCCGAGCTCCAGAAGGCGGGCGTCCTGCTCGCCCTCGACGGGCTGCACCCACCCTCGTCCGGCGCGCGGGTGAGCTTCTCCGGCGGCAAGTCCACGGTGGTGGACGGGCCCTTCGCCGAGGCGAAGGAGGTGATCGGCGGCTACTGGATGATCCAGGTCAAGTCGCGCGAGGAGGCCATCGAGTGGGCGCGTCGCTGCCCGGGCAGGGAGACGGAGACCATCGAGGTGCGGCAGGTGCAGGAGATGGCTGACTTCCCCGCCGACGTGAGGAAGGCGGTGTCGGGCCTCGCCAGCACCCCGAACCGGTAGGCGGCAGGCGGTGAGCACGTCGGAGGCCACGCGCCGGACGATCGACGCCGTCTGGCGCATCGAGTCGGCGCGGCTCCTCGGCGCTCTCGTGCGCATGGTGCGCGACGTGGGGCTCGCCGAGGAGCTCGCGCAGGAGGCGCTGGTCACCGCGCTGGAGCGGTGGCCGGAGTCGGGGATCCCCGACAACCCCGGCGCGTGGCTCATGACTGCGGCGAAGAACCGCGCGCTCGACGAGCTGCGCCGCCGGCGGATGCAGGACCGCAAGCACGACGAGCTGGAGCGTGAGCCGGCGCCGGAGCAGCGCGATCTCGCCGAGGCCCTCGACGAGGACGTGGGCGACGACGTGCTGCGCCTTGTGCTCGGCGCGTGCCACCCGGTGCTCTCCCCCGAGGCGCGCGTCGCGCTCACCCTGCGGCTCGTCGGCGGCCTGACGACAGAGGAGATCGCCCGCGCCTTCCTCGTGCCGGAGCCGACGATTGCGCAGCGGATCGTGCGCGCCAAGCGCACCCTCGCCGAGGCGCGCGTTCCCTTCGAGGTGCCACGCGGTGCCGAGCTCACCGCGCGGCTCGCGTCGGTGCTGGAGGTGGTCTACCTGATCTTCAACGAGGGCTACGCCGCCACGCGCGGCGAGGACTGGATGCGGCCTGCCCTCTGCGAGGACGCCCTGCGCCTCGGCCGGGTGCTCGCCGCGCTCGTCCCCGGCGAGGCCGAGGTCCACGGTCTGGTCGCGCTCATGGAGATCCAGGCCTCTCGCGCGCGCGCCCGCGTCGGCCCGGGCGGGGAGCCGGTGCTGCTGCTGGAGCAGGACCGGGGGCGCTGGGATCAGCTGCTCGTCCGCCGCGGGCTGGAGGCGCTCGCCCGCGCCGAGTCGCTCGGGGCGCCGCTCGGTCCGTACACGCTGCAAGCGGCGATCGCCGCGTGCCACGCGCGCGCGGCCGCGCCGGAGCAGACCGACTGGGCGCGTATCGTGGCGCTGTACGACGCGCTCGCCGAGATCACCGGCTCGCCCGTCGTCGAGCTCAACCGCGCCGTCGCCGTCGCCATGGCGTTCGGTCCGGCCGCCGGGCTGGAGCTGGTCGATCGTCTCGCCGACGAGCCGGCGCTGCGCGCCTACCACCTGCTGCCGGCGGTGCGGGCGGACCTCCTGACGAAGCTGGGCCGCCGCGACGAGGCGCGGGTCGAGCTGCAGCGCGCGGCGGCGATGGCGAAGAACACGCGCGAGCGCGATCTGCTCCTGGCGCGGGCGAAGGGGCTCGGGCCGTCCTGACCGCGTCGCGCGGGAGCGTCAGGGGCATAGCAGGCGGCGGTTCATCATCACGCCGCGGAGCATCTGGTGCAGGCGCTCGACGCCAGGCTTCTCCGGCGTGCACCCGGTGCAGCGGCTCTGCCAGGTGATCGAACCGCGGCCCGCGCTCAGCCGGCCCGCGTCCAGCGCCGTGTTGCTCGCGTGGGCAGCGAGCGCGGAGACGACGTCGGGATCGCGGAGCGCGGCCTCCAGATTGTCGGCGGTCCACATGTTGTCCTGCGACTGCGACAGCTCGGTCTGGCAGACGCGGGTGCCGCCGTCGGCGTGGCGGACCAGCCGGAGCGTGCGCGGGCGGAAGAAGGAGAGGGTGTCGCCGTCCTGCTCGTAGATGAAGGTGGTCGTCGGCTTCCTGGTCGACGCGGCGGAGCCCGGCGCGGCGGAGGACGCCGGCGGAGAGGACGCGATCGGCGCCGAGGAGAGCGCGGGGCCGGATGCCGTCGATGCCATCGGCGTGGCCGGATCGGGCCCGACGGAGGCGACCGGCCCGGCGCTCGGCGCCGGGGGTGGCGGGTTGCAGGCGAGCAGGGCCGCCAGGGTGATCACGAGCGGAAGGGGCCGCACGCCGGATTGTACGCACAGGTCGAGCGCAGTGCCCCCCACGCGTCGCGAGAAGAGGGGCGTCACGCGGGGACGAGCAGCATCTGGCCGGCGCGCCGCGGGCCGGCGCTCTGGTTACGCCGGCCGGAGTGCCAGAGGTGGCCGTTGAAGCAGAGCACGCTCCCCGCGCGGCCGGTGATCACGATCTCGTCGCGGTGGTGCGCCAGCGGCTGCGCGAGCGCCTTCGGCAGGGGGCGCGCGACGCGGTGCGAGCCGGGCACGACGCGCGTGGCGCCGCTGTCCGGCGTGAAGTCGTCCAGCATCCAGATCGCCGTCACCACCACGAAGGGCGCGCCGGGGGCGCGGGGCACCGCGTCGGTGTGCAGGCCCTGCTGGCCGAAGCCGGGGAGGGGGTTGCGGCCGTGCAGATCACGCACGCGCGCGGGTCGCCCCAGCACGTGCGCGGCCGCAGAGGTGACGGCGGGGTGATCGGCGAGCGCGCGCCAGAGCCCCACCTCCGGCGTGGCGTCGGAGAGGACCACGTGCTGCGTGCCCGCGTCCTGCCTGGTGGCGCCATCGAAGGCGGCGCGCAGGCGATCCACGACGCTCGCCTCGAGCACCGCGGGCAGCACGACGTATCCGTCGCGGTCGAGAGCATCGAGCTGGGGACGATCGAGCACCGGGGTCCTCCGGGAGTGACGACGGGAGCGTACGACGTTCCTGACACCTCCCGCGGCCGAGGGAGGGGCTGGCGCGCCGGCGGCGGGGGCCGGAAATAGTACCCGGGTGATTTGTCGAAATATTACCCGGGAGATATTGACCCTCTGAATGACCCGGGTATAACTCCGGGCATGAACACCGAGCGCACCTACGCCGCCTTCGCCGGGGACGCCTGCGTCGCCGCTGGCAGCCTGGCCACGGTCCTGCTCGCCGCCAAGCGGCGGCACGATCGCGACGCCGGCCAGCTCGTCCTCCTCTTCGAGGACGACACCGGCCGGCAGGTGGACTTCGACCTGCGCGGCACGCCTGAGGAGGTCGTCGCTCGCGCCACCACGCCGGTGCCCGCCGGCCCCGGCCGGCCCAGGCTGGGCGTCGTCGCGCGGGAGGTCACCCTGCTGCCGCGCCACTGGGAGTGGCTGGAGTCGCAGCCGAGCGGCATCTCGGCGGCGCTCCGCCGCCTCGTGGACGAGGCGCGCAAGCGCGATCCGGAAGGGGAGCGCGCGCGCATGGCGATCGACGCGACCAGCCGCGTGATGACGGCGCTCGCCGGCAACCGCCCCGGCTTCGAGGAGGCGTCTCGCGCGCTCTTCGCCCGCGACGGCGCGCGCTTCGACGCCCTCGTCCGCCGCTGGCCGAAGGACGTGCGCGCGCAGCTCCGGCGTCTTGCCGGCCCCGCGCTCCCCGCGGCGCCCGGCGCGGGTCGCGCGCGCAAGGCGACGGTCGAGACGAGGTCGCGGCGCACCCGGCGCTGACGGCCGCCCATCCGGCTCCGCGCGCGCCGTTCACTCCGCCGCGCGCGGGGCGCTCAGCGTGGCGGTCAGACCTCGCTCGAGCGCCGCCTTCTCCTCCGGCGACAGCCGCGCCTCAGGGTGCGCGAGGAGGTAGGTCGCCGGCGGCATGTCCCCCTCCCGCACCTCCTCCGCGGCGTCGCCCGCCTCCTCGTAGTGGCGTGTCCAGTCGGAGAAGTCGAGCACGCTCCGCCCCTCGTCGACGTCGTGCTGCACCATCCACGACGCGGGCGCCACGTGTGAGTACCACGGCCACCGCGTCTGGTGGCTGTGACAGTCGAAGCAGGCGCGCACGGCGAGCGCGCGCGTGGCGGGCGTGTCCCACGCAGGCTCCCGCACCACAGGCGGGTTCTGGTGCGCCCGGCCGTACGGCACGAGCTGGATCACCAGCAGCAGCGCGCCGGTGGCGATGCCGCCCACCTTCAGGACCTTCCGCAGGCTCACGTGCCGGTTCATGGGTGCCTCCGTGGCGGCAGAGGCTGCACGTCACGTGCCGCGCGCGTGGCTCGGGCGGCGTGGTCCGTGCCGCAGGTCCACCCGGCACGCGCTGCGTTCGCGTGCGCATTTCGACTGCGCCGCGAGGCGGCGGTGGGCCGCGACTCGTCGCACGCAGGCGATTGACCGCTCGAGGCACGGCGGCACGGCCCTTGCTGTAGGTGCATGTACCCAAAGTGCCAGTGCGTCGCGCCCGTCGATCGGGACGGCGCCGCACCATCCAAGCTGGAGGCGCGCCGCGCTCACGGACGAGTCAGTCCCTTCGCGCCACGCCAGGGCGGAGGTGTGAACGGAGATCGTCGCAAAAGATACGCGCCGACACCATCGAAAGGAGAACGTCATGAGAACTTCAACCATCCTCGCCGCGGCGGTCCTCGCCGCCGGCGCCGCGCTCGCGGGGTGTGCCGAGACGGGCAGCACCGAGACCACCACCACCGCGGCACAGGTCCGGCCGGCGGCCGGATATGCCTGTCCGATGGACGTGCCGGACGCCAGCGTCGCGCTCGTCGATACCAAGGGCGAGGCCGCGCTGGACTTCACCACGACCGCCGGCGAGGTGACCGAGCTGCGCGATCGCGTCAACGCGATGGCGGTGGCGCACAACCGCGCGCCGAGCGGGCTCATGATGATGAGCGAAGGCGTGCCGGGTCAGGCGTGGGTCTTCGGCAGCGTCACGCTTCCGCTGTCCTCCGCGTCGGTCACCGAGATCCCCGGTGGCGCGCGCCTCGTCCTCCGGGCGGCGCGGTCCGCGGAGCTGTCTCTGCTCCAGCATGACATCGGCGCGTGGGCGACACGCCTCTCCTACGGCGAGTGTCCCGTCGCGCCGTCCGCCATGTAGCGCCGGCGGTCGTCTTGGGGCCGACTCCGCCGCGTGAGCCGCCGTCCTCGGGGCCCGGCTTCGCGGTGGAGTGGTGACCTACTTCGACGTCACCTCGACGAGGTGGCTCGGGTGAGCACGGTGCCGTCGCGGATGACGCCGAGCCTCCAGGACGATGAGGGCCACGGCCGCGCCGGCGAGGGCGAGGTCGAGCCACACGCCCAGGTACAGCGCGCCGAAGAGGCCATAGACGAGGCCCACGCCGGCCGCCGTCAGTCCCCACGCGCGCGAGCCGAAGGCGCCCATGCACAGGGCGACCCCGAGGACCACGCAAAGCGTCGCGCACGGCACCACGCCGAGCGGCGCGGCCACGGCGTAGAGCCACGCGGGTCGGGACGGCAGAAAATGCGGGTAGGTCCATCCGAGCACCAGCAGCACCGTGCCGAGGGCGACCGCCCAGCCAGGACCGAAGCTCGGCGGGCGGGTCGGGACGCGCAAGCCGAGCGCGACGAGCGCGAACGTCGCGCCCGCGAACACGACGGCGTTGAACGGGTTGTGCACGTGCCAGGCGAGCACCGACACCGACACGAGCGGCGCCGCCGTCGCGATGGCCGCGGAGCGAGCCGTCGGGCGCCGAATCTTCGCGCCTAGGGCGAAGATGGCGAGGGCGAGGACGACGTGCCACGCCGCGGCGACGGCGAGCCCGTCGTTCGCCGCGCGAGTGAGTCCTGCGAGGATGTCATCGGCGCTGGGCATCCAGGGGAGTCACGCATGGGCCGTACCAGACCGCCGGCCCTCCCGCGAAGGCGGGCCACGAGGACTGCCTCAGGGACGGCGGTGTCCGGTCACGCGTGCTGCGCCACCGCGGCGTCCAGGGCCTCCAGCAGCTCGCCGCCCTGGAACGGCTTGGCGAGACAGCGGTTTGGCACGGTCGCGAGGAAGCGCTGCATGCTCTCGGTGAAGGCGCCGCCCGTCATGAAGACGAACCGCCGCTCCAGGCCGGGGTGGCCCGCGCGGACCGCCTCGTAGAGCTGGATGCCGTCCAGCTCGGACATCATGACGTCGGCGAGCACCACGTCGAAGCGGCTGTCGTCGTTCAGGATGTCGAGTGCCTGGCGGCCGCTCGCCGCGCCCACCACGTCGTGCGCGTCGGACACCAGGCGCACCAGCGACCCGAGAAGCGCAGGCTCGTCGTCCACCACCAGCACGCGCCCGCGGTGCTTGCCGGCGGACGCGGGCTCTGCGGGCGGGCGGCCTGCCGCCGGTCGCGCCTCGGCCGGGGAGAGCGCCACGCGGAAGGTGGTGCCGGCGTGCGATGACTGGAAGTCGATCTCGCCGCCCAGCTCGGTCACCATCCGATGGCACATCGCCAGCCCCAGGCCGGTGCCCACGCCCACCGGCTTGGTCGTGAAGAAGGCATCGAACACGCGGTGCGCGACCTCGGCCGGGATGCCGGTCCCGGTGTCGGAGATCTCCACCACGGCGCGCCCCCGCTCGTCGGTCCGCGTCACGACGTGGATCGTCTCCGACTCCGGCGCGCCCTCCGGGATGGCGTCGGCGGCGTTGGAGAGCAGATTGAGGAACACCTGCCCCAGCTTGCCGCGCGTGGCGAGCACCGGCGGCGTGGGGCCGTAGCTCCGCATCACCCGGGCCCTGGTGGCGAAGGTGCGCTCGGCCAGCGCCAGGGTCGACTCGAGCACGGCGGCCACGTCGACCGCCTCGTTCGGCTCGTCCTGCACGCGCGAGAGCATCTTGAGATCGCGCACGATGCCGATGACACGGTCGGTCCCCTCCCTCGCGAGGACGAGCGAGTCCTCGAGCTCGGGGCTCGGCGCGCCCGCCGCACGGGCCTGCCGGGATGCGTTCTCCAGGCTGAGTCGCACGTACGCGAGCGGGTTGTTGATCTCGTGCGCGACGCCCGCAGCCAGCGCGCCTATGGAGGCGAGCCTGTCGGAGATGGCGGCCTGCTCGCGCAGCCTGTGGTGCTCGGTCACGTCGCGCAGCACGACGAGGCGCGCCGTCTCGCCCTGGTAGTCGACGACCTGCGCCGTCCCCGCCTGCAGGCGCCTCACCGTGCCGTCCGGCCGCAGCACGCGGTACTCCAGTCGACCCGCGGCGATCTCGTTGGGCGCGGCGCGCCCCATCGCCTCGGCGAGCGGGGCGCGATCGTCCGGGGGGACGAAGTCCATGACGTGGCGGCCCACCACGTCCTGCAGGCACCGGCCGCCGAGCACCTCGACGAGCACGGCGTTCGCCCAGAGCACGACGCCGCCGCGATGGATGAGCACGCCGTCGGGGAGCCGCTCCACGAGCTGCTGCAGCTCGTGACGCGACGTGCGCAGCGCGGCCAGGCTCGCCTCCAGCTCGCGCTGCTGCCGCGCGACCCCGCGCCAGGCCGCCGGCAGCGCGGCCACCGCGCGCACGCCGCGCGCGAGACGGACGGCCAGCGTGTGCGAGGCCGGCGGCAGCAGCACCAGCCGCCCGTGGCGTCCGCTGAAGGTCTGCTCCTCGATCACGGAGCTCGGCAGGTCGAGCAGCCGCGGCGTCGCGGCGACGTTGCCGTGGCAGAGGCGGAAGAAGGTGACCGACTCGCGGTACCCGGGGAGGAGGTCGGCGGAGACGACGAGCCGCCCCGACCGAAGCCACTCCAGCTTGACCACGACGTTCGGAAAGAGGGCAGGCGCCAGCAGCCGCGCCGCCACTTCGTAGAGCTGGGGCGGGCTGATGACGAGCCGGCCGGTGCGGCGCAACAGGTCGAAGGAGGGCACCTTCACGATGCGCGCGCCGATCTCCTCCGGCGGCAGCGCCTCGCCGCAGCGCTCCTCGACGCGCGCCAGGACGTCCACGAAGACGTCCCAGTCGACGCGCGCGCGCGGATCGCGCAGCTCTTCCGGCGAGATCGGCAGGCCGTCGGTCAGGCCATCGGTGGCGACGCCCGCCTCGTCGAGCGCCTCCAGGATCATCCGCGTCGCCTTGCAGGACACCTCGCGCACGCGATCAGTGTAACAACTCCCGGGCCCGGTCAGGGTGAGAGCCGCCGCACGAGCGCGAGGACGCGGGCGTGCTCACGGATGGCCTCGAACGCGCGCCGGTGGCGCGGCTCTTTCAGGCGCCCTGCCCGCGCGCGCAGTAGCTCGGCCGCCTCGCCGGCGGCGGCGGTCGCGCCGGCGTGATCCCCGGAGCGCTCGCGCGCCTCGATCCACGTCGCCCGCGCGAACATCCTCGGCAACATCTCGCCCTCCTCGATGGCGTCGGGCGACGCACGGATGACCTCCATCGCGCGGGAGGCATGCGCGCGCGCCTCGTCCACACGTCCCCGTTCGAGGGAAGCCTGCGCGAGCACCGCCAGGGGCGCCACCACCAGCGGCGTCCCGTCGAGCGCGACGAGGGCCTCGCGCGCACAGGCTTCCGCCTCGTCGAGGTGACCGTCGAGCAGCTCGACGTAGCCGAGGTAGCCGAGCGCCATCGCGCCGAAGTGCTTCGCGTCGCTCTTGCGGCACTCCTCGGCCAGCGCCCGGCCGGCGGCGCGGGCCTCCGCGAGGCGCCCACCGCGGGTGTGCATGACCGTCACGTTGAACTGCGCCAGGCGCACGGTGTGGCCCATGTCCAGCCGTGCCGCATCGCGCATCGCTTCCTCCAGCAAGGGGCGCCCCTCGTCCCCCAGCCCGATCTCCAGGTAGCTCGCCGAGACGTTGAAGCGCTGGATGGTGCCGCTGCGCAGATCGCCGGCGAGCAAGAACTGCTCTCCGGCGGCGAGGGCCGCGCCCGCCGCGCCCTCGGGGTCGCCGGAGAAGAAGGCCCGCGTGCCCTGCATGTGCAGCACGTGGCCGGCGACGTGCGGGTCGCGGACGCCCTCCGGCGCGAGGCGATCGATCCAGGCCGCGATCGCCTTGACGCGACCGGCCAGGCCCAGTCGCAGCGCGTTGGGCGCGATGCGCGCGACCGCCGTGATGGCGTCCAGGACCACCTCGGCGCCGGGTGGCGGGCGCATCAGCTCGTCGCACAGCTCGGCGATCGCGTCGCGCTCGCCGGACCTGCTGAGGCTCACGCCGAGCTCGGCCATGCCGCGGTACCAGCGGGTGCTCGCCTCCGGCAGCAGGGAGATCGCCTCGCGCGCCCGGGCGATGCCGAGGGCGTACTCCCCCCGCCAGTTGTGGGCCTCCGCGGCGCTCGCCAGCAGCACGCCGCGCGCCTCGCCCGCGGCGCCGCACGAGAGGCCGCGCTCCGCGCAGTCGAGGGCGCCGGTGTGATCGTGTGCGGCGAGCGAGCGTTCGGCTGCCGCGGCGAAGAGCGCGGCGGCGCGGCCGCGGTTGCCGCCTCGCTCGAAGTGGTCGGCGAGGACGCGCGCGTCGCGCTCGCCCACGCCCTCGAGCCACCCGGCGGCCAGCCGGTGGCCGAGCTCTCGATCGTCGGGTGTGAGCATCGAGTAGGCGGCGTCGCGGACGAAGGCGTGGCGAAAGGCGAGCTCGGTGTCGCCGGCGACGCGCGACTGCGCGCGGCCCACCACCAGCTCCTCCTGCTCGAGCACGCGCAGCGCGTGGTCCGTCGCCTCCGCGCCCAGGCCGATCAGCGCCGCCACCCCGCCACGCCAGAAGGACTCCCCGAACACGCTCGCCGCGCGCAGCGCCGCACGCGCGTCGTCGTCCAGCCGCTCCAGGCGCGCCTGCACCATCGCCAGCACGGTGGGCGGGGCGTCCCCCTTGCCGTCGGCCGCGGCGCGGATCAGCTCCTCCAGGTAGAAGGCGTTGCCGTCGGCCTGCGCCACGAGGCGGGAGACGAGCGTCTCGCTGGTGTTGGCGCCGAGCGAGGCGCGCACCAGCCGCTCGGAGGCGCGGCGGCCCAGCTCGGCGAGGGCGAGGGTGGTGAGCGGGCGGCTGGCGAAGAGGGAAGGGAAGGTCTGCTGTACCTCCGGCCGGGCGAGCGCCAGCACGAATAGCGGCTTGTCGCGGCACTCGCGCAGCGCGCTGGTGACGAGCCGGATGGAGGGCGCGTCTCCCCAGTGCAGATCCTCCAGCACGATCACGACCGGGCCGGCGTCCGCCTCCGCGAGCAGGAGGTCCTCGAAGGCGCGGCCCACCTGGTCGGCGACGAGCTGCTTGTCGCGGCGGGCGGCGCGCAGCCGCACGCTCTCCTCGTCGGGGAAGGGCACGCCGGCGAGCTCTCCCAGAAACTCGGTGATGCGCGGGGCGTCGGCGTCCGCCACGTGTCGCCGCACGCGCGCGCGCAGCTTCCGCCGCGCGGCCTCCAGCCCCTCACCCTCCGCGACGCCGGCCTCGGCACGGACCAGCTGCGCCACCAGACCGTGCGGCGAGCCCTGCGTCATCGGGTCGCCGCGCGCCATCCACACGCGGGCGGCCGCGTCGCGGCTGCGGATCGCGCCCACCAGCTCGTGGCGCAGGCGCGACTTGCCCATCCCGGGCAAGCCCGTGACCAGGGCGACGCGCGCGGCGGGCTCGGACGCGCACTCGTCCCAGAGGCCGAGCAGCGTGCCGACCTCGCGCTCGCGCCCGACGAAGGGGCTGGGGCGGCCGAGCAGCCGGCGCGCGCCGTCGGTGCCGCGCTCCGCGCGGAGGGCCATGGGTCCGGCGCTCGCTTCGACCTGGAAGCGCGCGTCGAGCAACCCGGCGGTCACGTCGTCCACGGCGACGGCCGGCATGACGTGGGGGGCGCCGCCGAGCGCGAGCACCGCCCTGTCGATCGCCTCGCCGACCGGGGCCCGGGCGCCGGCGAGGGCGTGTCCGGTCGCCAGCGCGATGGGCGCTTCGGGCAGCACGCTCCGCAGCGCGAGCGCGCAGCGCGCCGCCTGCGCCGCCTGATCGGTCGCCATCCGCCCCTCCAGCGTGACCGCAAGCGTCCCGTCGGCGAGGCGCTCCACGCGTCCACCGAACGGCGCGGCGGCCGCCCGGATGGGCTCCAGCGTGGGCAGCGGCGTCTGCCCGGGGATGGTGTCGAGCGTGAGCGTGCGTGAGTCGTCGGCCGGCGCGCCGACGACGATGACGCTGGCGATGCGCCGCTCGCGACGAGTCAGCGAGGGCGGCGCCGGGATGTTGGAGGGTCTGGCGTCGAGGCGGCCCTCGATGCGGCGCAGCTCCGCGGCGACCTCCGCCGCGTCGGCGGGCCTCGCGTCGCGGTCCTTCGCCAGAAGCCTCATGACGAGCGCGTCCAGGGCACGCGGCAGCTCCGCCACCAGCTCGGCGGGGGGCGGTGGCTCCTCGAAGAGCGTCTTGGCCAGCACCGCGGCGAGGTTCTCGCCACGGAACGCGGGGCGGCGCACCAGCGCGTGGTAGAGCACGCACCCCAGCGCGAACAGGTCGGTGCGACCGTCGATGGGATCGCCGGTGCGCGCCTGCTCCGGGGCGAGGTAACCGGGCGTGCCGATCAGGAAGCCGGCGCGCGTGAGCGTCTGCCACGACGGAGCCCACGCCACGCCGAAGTCGACCAGGCGCGGGCGGTCGACGTCGCCATCCTCCAGCAGCACGTTGGAGGGCTTCACGTCGCGGTGCACGATGCCGCGCGCGTGCGCGTGGCCCAGCGCGTCGGCCAGCCGTTGCCCCAGGCGCACGACCTCGGCGACGGCGAGCGGGCCGCGCCGCAGCCGCGCCGAGAGTGTCTCGCCCTCCACCCACTCCATCGCCACGTACGTGGCGCCGCTGGGCAGCGCGCCGTGCGTGACGTACCGGACGATGCCCGGGTGGTCGAGCGAGCGCAGGGCGAGCGCCTCTCGCTCGAAGCGCTCGGCGTGGATCGCCATCTGCTCGTGCAGCACCTTGAGCGCGACGAGCTCGCCCGTCTGCGCGTCGCGCGCGCGGTAGATGCTCCCCATGCCCCCGCTCCCGGCAGGGGCCTCCACCTGGAATCGATCGGAGAGAGGATGCGTGTTCAAGAGCGGGCCTCTGCCAGTGTCCAGCGCGCGAGCCGAGGACGGCCACGAGGCTGGTATCCGAGTGTAACCTCCTCGTGGGGCGACGGGCGCCGTGGCGTCACACCTTGCGGATCACCACGGCGTCGGTCAGCAGCAGCCCCGGCACGCCCGGCCCGCCGCGGTAAGGGTCGTCGTCGTCGCCGCCCGGCCGCGGGACGCCGGAGGTGACGCCGTCGACGTCGAAGTGCGCGGTGTTCTCCAAAAACGCGCCCACCACGCCCTGCACTTCGACGCGGTCCCCCTCGCGGATCACCACGGAGGCCTCCGGCACGTCGTCGCGCCCGGCCAGCGCGAGGCTGGACGGCTCCGGCGCCGCCGCCGGGTCGGGCGGGAAGATCACCTCTGGCGTGTGGAGGTGCTGCACCACCACCGGCGTGCCCTCATCCAGAACGACGGCGAAGGTGGAGCACTCGACGAGCTCCATGGGCGGCCCGGAGCTCCACGCCGCGGCGCGCAGGATCGGCCCCGACCCGGTGGAGAGCAGCGTGGCGCGCCCCACGCACCGGACCAGCCGGTGCATCATGCCGGGCGCCACGGTCGTGGGCGTCCCCGCGGAGTCGCTGAGCTGCGGGCGCTTGATGGAGACGTGCGTGCCGCGGTTGCGCCGCGCCCACGCGATCATCGCCGCCACCAGGAACAGGTCGAAGAGCGCGAAGAAGATCACCACCGCGATGACGAAGGCGGCCAGCAGATACGCCGGCGCGGACGGGTGGACGCTCCTGGAGATGGGCGCGAGGATCAACAGGGCAGGGGAGACGTAGAGCAGCCGCGCCGCCTGCTTGAGCAACCTGCCCAGCCCCTCCTTGAAGCGCTGGGCCGCGCCGAGCACCGCCACCGCGCGCGCTCCCGGCGCGACGCACGCGAGCGACGTACCCACGCCTGGCGCGCGCGCCACGACGCGCTCCATGGCGACGGCGCGGCTGCCGCGCAGCTCCGCCTGCAGCAGGAAGACTTTGTGGTGCGGGCCGGGATCCATCGGTACTCTCACGGCGGATGAAGCAGCTCGGGATCGTATGCGGAATCATGCTCGCGGTGTCCATCCTCCTCGGACTCGAGGTGTGGGGCATGGGCGCCGGGGACGTCCGCGTGCTCGGGATGCGGGCGGTGAGCTCCGGCTTCGAGAAGCCCCCGGACCCGTCGTGGCTCGCCTTCGGTGGCATCGGGGTTCTGGCGCTGGGCGCCGGCTTCGGCATCGTGGAGTTCGGGATATACGGCGGCGGTCTCTTCTTCGCGAGCGGCCAGCTCACGGTGGGCCTGGTGTCCGTGGGGCAGTTCTCCATCGGCCTCATCGCGGTGGTCGCGCAGTTCGGCCTGGGGGCCACCTCGTTCGGCCAGTTCGCCTTCGGCCTGCTGGCGAAGGGTCAGATGAAGGTCGGCTTCGACGGCACCGAGTTCATGCAAGGGCTGAACGAGGATCTGGGGCGCTTTCTGAGCTTCCGCTGAGGGGCACTCGGGGCCCGCGGGGCGTAAGCTCGGGTATGGTCCGGCGAGCTCGTCCCCTCGCGGCGGCGCTGAGCCTCGCCGCCTGCACGACGCAGCCCGCGCAGCCGCCCCGGCCGGCGCGCGTCCCCGTGGCCGTCGCCGCCGTGACCGCGGCGCCCGCGCCGGCCGTCGTTCCCACGTCGCCGCCGGTCATCGCGACGACGCCACCGGCGGTGCCCGCGCCCCTCGCGTGCCTCACCCGCTACTACGACGCGACCGCCCGCCACGACGCGGGCGGCTGGTCGCTGGTGCTGCCCGACGGGCCTGCCATCCCCTACGACGACGGGCAAGCGAAGGACGCCTACCAGCGCTTCGTCTCGCCCGACGTGAAGGACGTCTACGAGCTCCGCTACCCGCACGGCCCCATCCGCCCCATCACGCAGGTGGACTTCGATCCCGGCCGCGTCCGCATCGACCCGCTCATGTCCGCGACGTACGGCAAGAGCGCGAAGGAGGTGGCCGCCTCCCTGGTGTCGGTCCGCGTGGGCGGCAGGGTCTTCCGCGTTCACCGCAAGGTCGCCGCGCCGCTGCGCCGCGTGGCCGCGCGCGTCGCGGCGGCGATGAAGCGCGATCCCTCCCTCGCCCGCTTCTTCCAGTCGCCCGGCGGGACCTTCAACTGGCGCAAGATCGCCGGCACCGACACGCTGAGCATGCACGCCTGGGGCATCGCCATCGATCTGGACACCAGGCGGGCCGACTACTGGCGCAACCAGACGACGCGCGACGATGCGCCGCTGGTATGGAAGAACCGCTACCCGCAGGCGATCGTCGACGCCTTCGAGGCGGAGGGCTTCATCTGGGGCGGCCGCTGGTACCACTTCGACACCATGCACTTCGAGTACCGCCCGGAGCTGCTCGACCCGGCTTGCTACCCCCGCTGAGAAGCGAAATCGGCCGAAGGCGTCGGCGCCACGGCGCTCCGGCGAGCATCGGAGCGTGCGCGGTGGGGCGACATCGTGTAGTAACCCGCCCGGCCACACCCGATGCCACCTGGACCGTCTCACGCGGACCTCGCCGACGCCGTCGAGCGCGTCGCGCACTACCTGCCCGCCCAGGGGCCGATCGGCGTGTTCGTCCACCACAACACGCTCCACGCCTTCGAGGACGAGCCCTTCGAGGAGGCCGTCGTGCACGCCGCGCGGGGCCTCGGCTGCGAGCCGTTTCTGGCGGAGGACGCGTACCGCGCGGACCTCGCGCGCGGCCGCATCGCCCAGCGCGACGTCGACGCGGTGCTCGAGGCGGAGCTCGGGGCGCGGGGCGCGCAGGTCGTCGCCAGCGTCGTCCCCCGCGCGGATCTCTGGCGCCGCGTGCTCGTCCACGGGATCCGCGAGGCTCGCGGCGCGCCCCTCGCCTGGCTCGTCGGCGAGACGCCGGCGCTCGCGGGCCACGAGGCGCTGCACCGCGCCTGCGTCCGGGCCGTCCCGCGCTCCGCCTTCGCCCCGCGCGCCCCCGCGTGCCCGTCGCCGCGCCATCGCGACGTGCTCGTCGACGCGTGCAACGTCGACCCGGACGAGTGGGTCCGGCCGGTGCTCATCCGCTTCGTCGGTGCGTACCTCGATCAGAGCTTCGCGCACTGGCCGATGCCCGGGCGCGAGCGCGGCCTCCACGGCTGCTTCTTGCAGCTGTACGGGGGCGGCGGCGCGCGCGCGATCGGTCCGTGGGCCGCCGACCTCGTCGCCCTCGTGGCCGAGGACCTCGCCCGCGATCGGGACGCCCTCGCCTCGCTCGAGGCCTCCCTCGCCGATCTCGGCGTCGCGCCGGCGGAGCGGGAGCCCTTCCTGCGCGCCGAGGCGCTCTGGCTCCGCGGCTGGGCGGGCATGGTACGCCAGATGGAGACGCGCCCCGACCGCGTGCCGGTGCACGCTCCGCCCGCGCGCCTCGCCGACTACCTGGCGGTGCAGCTCCTGCTGTCGCGGGCGGCGCTGCGCCACGCCGTCCGGCGCGCGCGGCTGGACCTGCCGCTGCGCCGGCTCCGCGCGGAGCTCGTGGCCCCCGCGCCGGAGGCGCCCGGCGTCGACGAGCGCGTGTGGGCGCTCTTTCAGCTCGCGCGCCTGCTGGAGACGGACGCGTCCCGGGTCGACGCGCTCGCGCCGGCCGACGTCGCCGCGCTGGAGACGGAGCTGGCGGCGCTCGATGGCGTCACGCGCCGGCGCCTGCTGCACCTCGCCTACGAGCGTCGCCTGCGGCA
This sequence comes from uncultured delta proteobacterium, assembly GCA_963782055.1. Lineage (GTDB taxonomy): Bacteria > Myxococcota_A > Polyangia > Polyangiales > Polyangiaceae > DASXHD01. The sequence goes on along the minus strand of CAWAIF010000003.1, from coordinate 4,351,829 downwards.
CCGCTTCTACGACGCGCTCGCGCAGCACCCCCCGGAAGTGGCGCCGGCGCCCGCGCTGCCGGCCTTCCAGGCGATCTTCTGCATCGACGATCGGGAGGAGTCCTTCCGCCGGCACATGGAGGAGGTGGAGCCGCGCGTCGAGACCTTCGGCACCGCGGGCTTCTTCGGCGTCGCGATGTATCACCGGGGCGCGCACGCCGCGCACGCGCGCCCGCTCTGCCCGGTCTCGATCAAGCCGTCGCACTTCGTCGGCGAGGTGGACGAGCAGCCGTCGACGCTCCAGGCCGTCCGCCGCCGGGTCGCCGCGACGGTGGACCGCAACATCCACGTCGGGAGCCGGACCTTCGGGCGCGGCGCGGTCATCACCGCGCTGCTCGGCGCGCTCTGGGTCGTGCCGCTCGTGCTGCGCGTGGTCCTCCCCTGGTCGCGGCGCGGCATGTCGCGGCTGCGCACCGCGTTCGCGGAGCGAGGCGACGCGCCCATGACGCTCGAGCGCGTCGAGGGGACGCCCCCGCTCGGCGAGCACGTCGGCTTCACCCTCGACGAGATGGCGGAGATCGTGCGCGGCCAGCTCGCGCCGCTGGGCATCGACGGCCGCTTCGCGCCGCTCGTCCTCGTGCTCGGCCACGGCTCGACGAGCCTCAACAACCCGCAGGAGTCGGCGCACGACTGCGGCGCGTGCGGCGGCGGGCGCGGGGGTCCCAACGCCCGCGCCTTCGCGCAGATGGCGAACGACCCCCGCGTCCGCGCCCGCGTGGCCGAGCTGGGTGTGTCCGTCCCCGAGGGTACGTGGTTCGTGGGCGGGCAGCGCAACACCGCCAGCAACGACGTGGAGCTCTACGACGTGGACCGCGTGCCGGAGGAGCGGCGCGACGACTTCGCCCTCGCGCGCGCCGTGCTGGAGACCGCGCGCCGCCGCGAGGCGCACGAGCGCTGCCGGCGCTTCGAGGCCGCCCCGCCCCCGTGGCTCCCGGACGCCGCGGCGCTGCTCCACGTGCAGACGCGCGCGGCCGACATGGCGCAGCCGCGCCCGGAGTACGGCCACGCGTCGAACGCGGTGTGCGTCGTCGGCCGGCGCGCGCGCACCCGCGGGCTCTTCCTCGACCGGCGCGCCTTCCTCGTCTCGTACGACCCGGCGCGTGATCCGGAGGGCACCGACCTCGGTGGCCTCCTCGCCGCGGTCGTCCCGGTCGTCGCGGGGATCAACCTCGAGTACTTCTTCGGGTACATCGACCCCGTCGGCTACGGCTGCGGGACCAAGCTCCCGCACAACGTCACCGGCATGCTGGGCGTGATGGACGGCGCGCAGAGCGACCTTCGCACCGGCCTGCCGTGGCAGATGCTGGAGATCCACGAGCCGGTGCGCCTCACCGTCGCGGTGGAGGCGACGCCGGAGGTGGTGATGCGGCTGCTGGAGCGCGACCCGGGCCTCGCGCGCCTCGTCGCGAAGCGCTGGCTCTTCCTGGCGGCGCTCCACCCGGAAGATGGTCGCCTGTTCGAGATCGACGTGTCGGGTCCGCGCCCTTACGCCCCCGAGCAGGCGCCCGTCGTGCGCGTCTCGTCCCGCGCGCACTACGCCGGGCGCGGCGGTCACCTCCCGTTCGCGTGCATCGACGCGCGCGCGGCGGAGGGCGCATGATCGGCCCGACCGCGACGCTCCGGCTCTCGGTGCTGGTGATGTGCCTCGCCCCGCTCCTGCTCATGGGGGCGCTGGCGGTCTCGTCGCTCGTCGGCCGCCGTCTGAACGAAGCCGCGGTCGCGGTGCTGACGCGTCTCGCGCTCCTCGTCGCGCTCGTGGCGGCGGCGGTGGCCCTGGGCGATCGCGTCGCGCACCCCTCGGCGCCCACGCTCCTCTCCTTCGGCTCGTGGTTCTCCTCCGGCGAGAACGCCTTCGCCCTCGACTTCGTCGCCGACGGGATGTCGCTCGGCTTCGCGATGCTCTCTGTCGGCATCTGCGGGGTGACCGCGGTCTTCTCGCTTCGCTACCTGCACCGCGAGCCCGGCTTCCACCGCTACTTCGTGCAGTTCGCGATGTTCGCCCTGGGGATCACCCTCATCGCGCTCGCCGGCAGCGTGGAGGTGCTCTTCGCCGGCTGGGAGCTGCTCGGCCTGAGCTCGGTGCTGCTCGTCGCCTTCTTCCACGAGCGCCGCGCGCCGGTGGTGAGCGCGATGCGCGTGCTCACCGTCTACCGCGCGAGCGACGCGGCGATGCTCAGCGCCGCGGTGCTGCTGCACCACTGGGCGGGGAGCGGGAGCCTCCAGCTCGTCTTCTCCGGCGCGAAGGTGCCCGGCCTCGGCCCGGACCGTTCGCTCGCGATCGTGCTGCTGCTGCTCGTCGCCGTCGCCGGCAAGAGCGCGCTCCTGCCGTTCTCCGGCTGGCTGCCGCGGGCGATGGAGGGCCCCACGCCCTCCAGCGCGGTCTACTACGGGGCGCTCTCCATCCACGCAGGGTGCTTCCTCCTGCTGCGCGCCGAGCCGCTGCTGGCCGGCTTCTGGGTCGCGCGGGCGCTCGCGGCGCTCGCGGGGGCGACGACGGCGGTCTACGCGACCATCGTCGCGCGCGCCCAGACCGACGTGAAGTCCAGCCTCTCGTACGCCGCGCTCACGCAGGTCGGCCTCATCGTCGTGGAGATCTCCCTCGGGTGGACGACGCTCGCCTTCGTGCACATCGTCGGCCACGCGTCGCTGCGCCTGCTCCAGTTCCTGAGCGCGCCGAACATCCTGCACGACGTCCACGAGCTGGAGGACCGCGTGGGCGGCCACTTCGGGGGCGGCGGGCGCGCCCAGGGTCCGGCGCCGGCGCTCTACCTCTTCGCGCTGGAGCGCGGCTTCGTAGACGCGCTGCTCGACCGCCTCGTCGTCCGGCCCTTCCAGATCGTCACCGGCTGGTTCGACAGGCTGGACCGGGTCCTCGCCGGCGCCTCGCGCGGGGGCCGCCGGTGAGCCCGGGTCTGCTCTGGCTGGCGACGATCGCCGCGCCGCCGCTCGTCTTCGCGGGGCTCTCGCGCACGCGCATGCCGCTCGAGCGCCTGCGCGCCGTCGCCGCGGCGTGCGCCGCGGCCTGCATGCTCGCCTGCGCGGCGGTGTTCGTCGTCCCCGGCCTCGGCGCGCTGCGCGTCGCGTGGCCCGTCGCCGCTCACCGGCTGCTCGGCCCCTCGCTCTTCCGCGTCTCGGAGCTCACCGCGCCGCTCTTGCCGCTCCCGTCGACGCTCTGGCTCGTCTCGGTGGCCGTCACCCCGCGCAGCCGCCTCGACGGCGCCGGCCTCACGCGCACCGCGCTCGCGACGCTCACGGCCACGCTCGCCTTCTTCACCGAGAGCCCGGCGTTGCTCGTCATCTTCTGGATGGCCTCCAACCTGCTCTTCCTGAAGGCGCTCTCCGGCCAGGAGCACGCCGGCGCGCGCCGCGTCGCCGGGGCGTACCTGTGGGCGAGCGCGGCGCTGCTGTTCGCGGGCGCGACCCTCGCCGCCCTGTGGCCGGGCACGCTCGCCGGGGACCTCGGGCTGTGGCTCGTCGTCGCGGCGGTGCTCGTGCGCAAGGGCATCCTGCCTTTCCACGCGTGGCTGCCGGAGGTGTTCGACACCGGGCGCATCGGCCCGATCGTTCGCTTCAGCGCGCCGCAGCTCGGCTCGTACGTCGCCCTGGTGCTCGTGGTGCCGCGGGCGAGCCCCGCGATGCTGCACACCCTCGCCGTCCTCTCGCTGCTCACCGCCGTCTACGGCGCGGCCCTCGCCCTCGTGCAGCGCGACGCGCGCCGCGCGTGCGGCTACCTCTTCATCAGCCAGTCGGCGCTGGTGCTCGCGGGGCTCGACAGCACCTCGCCGCAGGCCCTCGCGGGGTCGCTCGTGCTGTGGCTCTCCTCGGCGCTCGCCTTCACCGGCCTGACGCGCACGGTGCTCGCGCTGGAGGTGCGGCGAGGTCGCCTGGACCTGACCCGCTTCCACGGCGGCTACGAGCAGATGCCGCAGCTCGCCGTGAGCTTCTTGATCCTCGGCCTCGCGTGCACCGGCTTCCCCGGCACCCTCGGCTTCATCGGCCAGGAGATGCTCATCGAGGGCGCGGTGCAGGAGTTCCCCGCCCTCGGCTTCTTCGTCGTCGTGGCCGCGGCGCTCACCGGCCTCGCGGTGCTGCGCATGTACTTCTCCCTCTTCTGCGGCGCGCGCTCCACCTCGCTGCGCCAGACGCTCCTCCGGCGAGAGGTCGTCGCCTTCGGCGCGGTCACGGCGCTGCTCGTCGTGGGGGGCCTGCTCCCGCGGCCGATCGTCAGCTCGCGGATGCGCGCCAGCCACGCCATCCTCGCCGGGCGCGACGGCCGGAGCGACGCGGCGCGCGAGCATCCCCGCGTGCTGTGATGTCCCGCGCAGGTCCGGCTCACCACCGTGCCGTCCACGATGCGCCCCACGGCGTCATGGCGACCGATGCGCGCCAGCCGTGGGGTGCGGTCACGGCGATGACGATCCCCGTCGCGGCGAGCGCGCCTGCGGCGACGAAGCCGATGATGGAGACCGTCTGCCACGTGTCAGCGGCGTCGATGTGCGACTGGCAGCCCGCGGGCTGCGCCGGCGACGAGACCCCGGGGCACGTCGTGTCGCCGTTGTAGGCCGAGACCTCCGACGCGTGCGCGCCGAGCCCGACGAAGCCGAGGGTGAGCGGCGCCACCGAGGAGAGGGCGAGCGCGATGCCGACGACGCGCTGCGTGCCCCCGACGGGCACGGCGTCCGGCGGACGCGCGGGCGGAGGCGCGGCCGGCGCCAGCACCTGCGGCGGGGCCACCACCGGCTTGGGCGCCGGCTCCTCCACGCGCGCCCGCATCTCCACGGTGATCGCCGCCGGGGCGTCGGCGCGGATCGTCACCGGCTGCGAGAACGGGTAGTAGCCCGCGGCGCGGATCTCCACCGTGTGCATGCCGACCGCCAGCCGGAGCGGGCCCGCGGCAGGGAGCACCGCCGCGGCGACGCCGTCCACCCTCACCTGGGCGCCCACCACGCCGCCGTTGACGATCAGATCGCCCAGGTGGGTCCGGACCGTGGTCAGCGCCCCGCGGAGCGCCTCCTCGTATTTCGCGATCCACGGGTCGGTGCCGGAGGCGAGCGCGGCGGTGAGATCGCGCTCCGCCACGCCCCACCGGCCGAGGGCCTGCTCGGCCAGGGCGATCTGGGCCCTGGCGCGCGGCGACGGTGTCTCGCGAAAGGCCTGCTCGAACAGCGCGAGCGCCTCCGCGTCCTTGCCGTGCTCGCGCAGGTCCAGGCCCTGGTCGATCAGCGCGTCGGCGCCGTCCGCCCGCGCGCGCGCGGGCCAGCCGAGCAGGAGCCCGGCGAGCAGGAGGGCGGATGCCATTGGACGCCGCACGCGGGCCATCGTACCCTCTGTCGCGCTGTTTCGATGCGATCCGATGCGCCGAAAGGACCCCTCGCCGACGGTGGCCTCTCCGTCCACCCGGGCGACGTACTTGGCGGCAAGTACCGTCTCGAGCGCCTGCTCGGCGAGGGCGGGATGGGGATCGTGTTCGTCGGGCTGCACGTGGCGCTCGACGAGCGGGTGGCCATCAAGGTGCTCCACCCGAAGCGCGCCTCCGACCCTCAGATCCTGACGCGCTTCCTGCGCGAGGCCAAGACGGGCTTCAAGCTGCGCAGCGAGCACGTCGTGCGCACGCTGGACGTGGACGTGCACTCGACGCCGGGCGGGGACCTGCCCTACATCGTGATGGAGCTGCTGGATGGGCAAGAGCTGGGGCGGCGCATCGACACCTCCGGCGCGGTGCCGCAGGCGGAGGCGATCGATCTGGTGCTGCAGGCGTGCGAGGCCCTCGCGAGCGCGCACGCGCTCGGCGTCGTGCATCGCGATCTGAAGCCGAGCAACCTGTTCTTGGTCGACGGGCCCGACGGCAAGCCGTTCTTGAAGGTGCTCGACTTCGGGATCTCCAAGGTGAACGGCGTCGCCGACGCGGAGCACGCGACGACGACCACGGGCGCCGTGCTGGGCTCGCCCGGCTACATGCCGCCGGAGCAGCTACGGGCCTCCCGCGACGTGGACGCGCGCTCCGACATCTGGTCGCTCGCGATGGTCCTGTGGGAGATGCTCGTGGGCAGCCCGATGTTCGCGATGGACACCTTCCCGGAGATCTGCGCCAAGGTGCTGCACGGCAACCTGCCGACCCTGCGCGAGGCGGGCGCGACGATCCCCGAGGGCCTCGAGGCGGTGATCGCGAGGGCCCTCGCCGCCGAGCCGGCCATCCGCCACCCCACGGTGCTCGCCTTCGCGGAGGCCCTCGCCCCCTTCCTAGAGACGGACGCCACGCCTCGCCTGCTGCGCATCGCCAACCTGTCCAGGCCGCCCGCCGAGCGCGGCTCCAGCATCCCGCCCGCGGCGGAGCTCTCGACGGCGTCGACGGCGACCTCGCACCCGCCCCCCGCGTTCAGCTCGCGGTCGATCACCGCGACGCCGGTCCCCTGGGGCCTCACCGAGCCGGACCCGCAGGCCAGCCCCCCGCAGGAGGCGCGGAGGCGCGGCCGTGGCGTGTGGATCGCCGTCGGTCTGGGCGCCGTGGCCGGGGGCGCGCTGACGATCGCCACCCTCGGGCGTACCGGGCCGACCGAGGGCGCGGGGTCGCCCGCTGTGGTGCCCACGAGCTCGGTCGAGCCCACCCCTTCGTCGCCGCCCGCCCCGGCGGTGCCGGCGAGCGTCGCGAGCCCGCCGCCGTCGTCCAGCGCGTCCAGCGCGGCCCCACCGCCAGCCTCCGCCACGCCGACCCCCGCGCCCCGGCCGTCGGCGTCGGCCGCTCCCCGCAAGGAGCACCCGCGCGTCAGGCCCTCGCCTTCGGCCACGGCGGCCCCACCGCCGGCGTCGAGCGCGAGCTCCGGTACGAGGCCCGCCAATGGCGCTCCCATTCTCCGGTAGGTCAGTGCCGACGCTCGCGGGCGCCGTGCTCACCGCGGCGATCCTGGCGTCGGCGTTCGCGTGCGGGGGCTTTCGCGACGGCCCGGGCGCGGACGACGCCGCGACCTCCGCCGACGCCTCCGCCAGCCCCTTCGCCATCGTGCAGACGGGTCAGTCGAGCGAGTCGCTCCTGGCGATCTGGGGCGCGGACGCGAGCCACGTCTTCGCCGTCGGCACCAACGATCTGCGCTACCAGTACGACGGCACCGCGTGGAGCCGCCAGGACCCCACCATCCTCGGGCGCGACTTCCACGGCGTCTGGGGGACGTCTCCCACCGATGTCTACGCCGTCGGGGCGATCACGGCCACGGGGGAGGGGATCGTGTCGCACTACGACGGCTCCGCCTGGCGCGACGAGTACGTGGCGCCCACCCCCCTCTACGCCGTGTGGGGCGACGACACTGTGGTGCTCGCCGTCGGTCCGAAGGGCAGGCTCTACGGCAAGGCGCAGGGCACCACCGACTGGGCGATGCGCCTGGGCAACCAGCCGCTCCCGCCCAACCCCGACGTCGTGCAGGGCCCCGACGATCCCGTCCTCTCCGGCATCGCGGGCAGCAGCGCGACGAAGGACTTCGCCATCGCCGCCGGGCGCGATCGCCTCTTCCACTGGGAGCCGCCCAACTTCGTCCCGCTCGATCCGGTGGTCGACACGACGCGCGCCTTCCAGTGCGTCTTCGCCGTCCCCGGCAGCCAGCCGACGACGTACTTCTTCGGGACCAACTACCTCGGCCTCAGCTGGCTCGCCAACACCGGATCGCCCGACGCCGCCATCATCAACGGCGCGATGTTCGACATCACCCAGGATCGCAGCTCGCCGGACGCGTCCAGCCTCTTCATCCGCGGGATCTGGGGCGAGTCGGCGCGCGTCGTCTTCGTCGGCGACGCGAGCCGCATCGGCCTCTACGATCCTGTCGCCAACGAGGCGACGACGGTGCCGTCCCCCATCGACGGCGTCGGCTTCGGCGGCGTGTGGGGATCGTCCATGTCCGACCTGTGGATTGTCGGCTCCGATGAGACCATCCTCCACGGTGCGCTGTGAGGTTCCGGATCGCGCTCGCGGTCGGTGCGGCGCTCTCCCTCGCGGCGGTCTCCTCCTCCTCGTGCAGCGACTTCCGCGCGGGGCCGGCCCCCGGCGCGGACGCGGGCGACGACGCGGTGGCCGCCGACGCCGGCAGCCCCTTCACCGTCGTCCACGCGGTGCCGGAGGGCCGGGCGCTCTACTCGGTGTGGGGCGCCGACGCCGAGCACGTCTTCGCCGTGGGCTCGGACAACCTGCGCTACGCGTACGTCGGCGGCGTGTGGAAACCCTTCTCGCCCATCATCCCCGGCCAGGATTTGGAGTGCGTGTGGGGCACCTCCGCGACCGACGTCTACGCCGTCGGCTTCATCCACAGCACCGGCGAGGGCATCGTGGAGCACTTCGACGGTCAGGGGTGGAGCGACGAGTACATCGCGCCGACGCCGCTCTCTGCGGTCTGGGGCGACGGCACGCTGGTGCTCGCGGTGGGCGCGCAGGGGATGATCTACGGCAAGGCGGAGGGCACCACCGACTGGGCGCCCCGCCTCGCGCAGGGTCTGCCCGCCAACACCAGCGTCACGCAGAGCGCCAGCGATCCGGTGCTGTGGTCGATCGCCGGCCGCAGCGTTGGCGCGGACTTCGCGATGGCCGCGGGCCTGGACCGCGTCTTCGTCTACGAGGACGCCGGCTTCGTCAACCTGGACCCCGTCGTGGACCGGACGATCGACTTCCGCGCCGTCTACGCGGTGCCGGGCAGCCAGCCCACCTCGTACCTCTTCGGCACCAACTACCTCGGCGCCACCTGGCTCGCCGGCGCGGGCCCGCCCGACGCGGGCGTGGTGCTGGACGGCATGTACAACCTCTTCCAGGACCGCTCGAACGCGGCCGCGGCCAGCCAGTTCATCTACGGCATCTGGGGCACGTCCACGCGCTTCGTCTTCGTCGGCGATCAGGGCCGCATCGAGACCTACGACGCCGCGACCAACGGCGTGTCCATCGTAGCGTCCCCCGTGACCGACGCGCTGGTGGGCGTGTGGGGGTCGTCGCTCTCCGACGTGTGGATCGTCGGCCAGAGGGAGCTCATCCTGCACGGGGCGCTGTGATGAGGAGGTCCGGTCTGGCGGGGGCGTGGCACCGTCTGGCACACGCTCGCCGCCTGGAATCCCTTCCCAGGCGGCAGGCACGCATCCTGCGAGGGGACGCGCGAAAGGTTCACCGATGAAGGCACTCTCTCCGCTGCTGTCCCCCATCCTCCCCCGTATCGTCGCGCTCGCCGCCGTCGCCGTCGCCGTCGGCTGCGGCGGCCAGGTGGGCCCGAGCTCCGGCGGCGGCGACGCAGGTGCGGACGCCGACGGCTCGGCGCCGACCCCGGAGTGCCACGGCTACTGCCCGCAGCCCAACGGCTCGACGTGCGGGAGCGACTGCGACTGTTACGACAAGTGCCTCGGCGGGACCGACAAGGCCCCGAGGTGCGCCGACCCGATCGTGCCGAGCATCCCTTGCGCCGCCGAGGCGGGCGCCTGCCCCTCCGGTCAGAAGTGCGGCGCCTTCGGCGCCTGCGAGGGCGCGGCGTGCGGGACGAGCGACGACTGCCCCGCGCACCAGCAGTGCCAGAGCGGCGCATGCGTGGGCGTCGGGTGCATCTGAAGGGCCCCGGCTCCGGGCGCAGGCTCAGGGCGCCGAGCGTGACGTGGCGGGCGAGGACCCCGGCGCCGGCGCCGCCTTGCGCGCGCTCAACTTGAGGACGATGGCGACCGCGATGACGACCGCGATCACCAGGACGAGGACCTTGCCCATGTCCGGCCAGGGTATCGCGGACGGGCGAGAAATCGTCGGCCATCGCGCTATCCTCTCCGGCCAGGACCGAGAGGAAGGAGGGTACGTGAGCCAGGATCCCGAGCTGTTGCGGCGCCTGCTTCGCGCCAAGGACCGGATGGACGCCGCCTCCGACGAGGAGTGGCCCGTCCGGCGGCTCGCGCGGGTGAGCGGTGTCTCGGAGGCTCACTTCGCGCGCTCCTTCAAGGAGGCCTTCGGCGTCCCGCCGCACCGCTACCTGCTCACGCGCCGCATCGAGCGGGCCAGGGCGATGCTGCGCGACACCGACCTGACCATCACCGAGATCGCCTTCCAGACGGGCTGGAGCAGCCTGGGCACCTTCGGGCGCACCTTCCGCGACGTCACCGGCGCGAGCCCGGGCGAGCTCCGGGCGCGCGACAGGGCCGCGCCCCATGCCCGCGAGCTCGTGCCGGCCTGCTTCGTCAGCGCCTCCCACCGGCCGGACCTCACGATCGCAGTTTCGGAGAAGCGACGACAGCAGGCGCACGATACGAACCGGCCCAACCAAACGGAGGTCCCATGAGCCAGAATGTCGAGGTGGTCGGTCTGTACGTTCGCGATCAGGACGAAGCGCTTGGATTTTACGTCGAGAAGCTCGGCTTCCGCGTGCACACCGACGTGCGCAACGGCGACTATCGCTGGCTGACGGTCCAGCACCCCGACCAGCCGTCCTTCCAGCTCGGCCTCTTCACGCCCGGCGCGCCAATGCTCGACGCGGCGACCGCGCAGACGCTCCGCGAGCTGGTGGCCAAGGGCGCCATGCCGCCGCTCGTGCTCGCCGTCGACGACTGCCGCGCGGCCTTCGAGCGGCTGCGCGAGCGCGGGGTGGAGTTCACGCAGGAGCCCGTGGCGCGCTTCGGCAGCGTGGACGCCGGCTTCCGCGATCCGTCCGGCAACGGCTGGAAGATGATCGAGGCGCGCCACTGAAGCGCCCAGGAGCCCCCCCGCCATGACAGAGCCCAGACCCGGCAGCATCTACACCTTCCCCATGAAGGGCGGCCTGCGCGGCGCGTGCCGCGTCGTGCGCGGGCCGCGCGCCGGCGAGTCGGAGTACCGCGGGCACGTGCTCGTGTGCGCGACGACGTGGTTCGGCGACGCGAAGACCGCGGCGAGCGCCGCGGCGTCCCCCCAGGCGAAGCGGATGCTCCGCGCGACGTCGCGGGGGCCGGTCCTCTTCTGGGTGCGCGGCGCGCCGCCGAAGACGTTCCGGCTCGCCGGAGCGGTGGTGGTCAAGGACGACCGCGCGCGCCCGTGCAACTCCTCCGCGCCGTGGGGCATCTTCCCGAACGTCGTCCGCGATCACTGGCGCAGCGTGAACGAGCCCGCGGCCCTCGAGCGTGACAGGAAGCGCGCGGTGCGCGAGGGGGAGGGCGTCTTCGCGCAGGCGGTCGCGAGCCTGAAGCGGAGCGATCGCATCGACCTCACGGGGTTCGTCCCGCTGGCCAAGCCGAAGCCCGAGCGGACGCCCGAGGAGGTGCTGCGCGGCTTCATCGCGGCGATGAACCAGTGGGAGAAGGAGTGCGCGCGCATCGACCGGACCCACCGGGGCTCGCGGGCCAGCGCGGTGCACATGAACGGAGACGCCCTGCGCGCCATCTTCGAGGAGTTCTGCACGCCGAAGGAGCGCAAGTACGGCCGCTCCGGCAGCTACGCCCGCCCGCCGGAGTACGATCCCCGGCAGGAGAAGATTGTCGCGGTGCGCGAGGTCGGCCCCCGCCGCGTGGCGATCGACACCACGCGCGCGCGCTTCGGCGACAAGCTCCGGTACGGGCTGACGAAGCAGGGCGGGTCGTGGCTCGTGGACACGGTGCGGATGAACGGGCGCCCGTCGATCCTGTAGAGGCCTGCCCCCTTCGCGACGATCGAGCCCTCAGGGCGCGGCCGGGCCGCGGACGGAGCGGATGGTGCCGTCGCTCGACGCCCAGTACACGACGCCCTTCGACACGGTGAGCCCGCCCGGGGAGGCGCCCGGCGCGTTGGACGCGAGGCGCACGGTCTTGCCGCCGCCGGCGGGCACCGCGAGCACACCCCACTCGTCGTCGGTCCAGTAGACGTACTGGCCGTCGGAGAAGAAGGCGCCGGCGAGGGTGCTCTCTCCGAGCTGCGTGACGGCGGCCGTGCTCGTGTCGAGCCGCAGGATGCGCGTGGGGTGCGCCGTCGTCGTGGTGTCCAGTACGCCGAGGTACACGCTCGCGCCGTCGGAGGTGGGCGTCATGCCGAGGAAGGTGTAGCCGGCGAGGACGGTCTCCGCCGGGCCGCCGGCCTTGGAGACGCGGCCGAGCGCGCGCGCGCCGCCGGCGGAGTCGGCGTCGGTCCAGTACACGTCCGTGGCGTCCAGCGCGATGCCGCCCACCACGGCGTGCTGGTCGACCAGCACCGTGGGCGAGCTGGCCGGCGCGTCCTTCGGCACGGCCATCACCGCGCCCGAGGAGCCCACCCAGTAGACGCGGCTGTCGTCGACCGCGACCTCCGAGCGCCAATCGCTATCGGTCGCCAGGGTCTCCGGCGCGCCGCCCGACTTCAGCACGCGACGCAGTCCGTTCTTCGGGGTCTGCTCCGACCAGTAGACGTGGTCTCCGTCCAGCGCGAGGCCCCAGGGCTCGGCCGCGGTCGCGAGGGTGACCGGATCGCTGCCGTCCAGTCCGCATCGCTCCACGCGCCCCGGCCCGGTGCTGGCGGCGGTCACGTACAGGTACGTGCCGTCGGTCACCACGTGCGTCGGCTGCCAGACCCGCAGGACCACGGCGCCGGTCGGCGCGGGAGGGTAGGGCGCAGCGGGTCGGCTGGACGTGGCCGGAGCGCTGCAAGCAAGGAGAGCAAGCAGGAGGCCCGTCGAGAGCGCGAGCACGGTCGGTCGGCCCATGCTTAGAGCATGACACGCCGGGGCGTCCGTTTCAGGTGACGTGGTCCACCAGGGACCCGGCCATCCGTCTTGGGTAAGCTCCCGGCATGGACCTACTCGTCGCCGTCGGCCTGGACGCCGACGTGGTGGAGCAGCTGCGCGGGCGCGTGGACGCGCGCCTGGTCGCCTACCCGGCCGTGCCGCGGCTGTACTCCGTCGATGGCCGCGTTCTCGTCGAGAGCGCGAGCGTGGTCGGTCGGTGGCTCGAGCCCCGCGGGGTCGTGTTCTACGGGTACTTCGACGACGCAGGTCCGGCGCGGCGGGCCCTTGCCCTCGGCGCGACGCCGACGCTCCCCGATGTCCGGGCGACCTTGCCGCTGGACGAGCGGGCCATGGCCCTGATGCTCGCGGCGCGGGCCGACGAGCCCGGCCCGGGTCGCGGCTTCGTACCGCGCGGCACGCCGCTGAAGGTGGACCGGGAGCACGTCGTGAAGTGGGGAAACCGGCATTGTGGTGAGGACAAGGAGCGCGTGACCGGCTCGGTCGAGATGGCCAGCGACGCGGTCATCGAGCCGTTCGTCGAGGGTCGCAGCGTGCGAGTCCTGATCGTCGGCGAGCGCGCGTGGCAGCTTCACTACGAGAGCGCGGACTGGCGGAAGAACGTGAGGGCCACGGTCACGACGGTCGAGGAGGACGCGCGTCTGGTGGCGCGCGCGCGACGTACCACCGAGAAGCTCGGCCTCGCCATCGCCGGCGTCGACTACATCGTGAACGAGGAAGGCGCGGTCCTGCTCGAGGTGAACGCCTACCCGGGGTTCGAGGACATGCCCGAGGCGCGCGACGCGTTCGTCGAGATGGCGGCCTCGTGGTGGGACGGGCTCACGAAGGCGTGACGACGGTAGCCGGGGCCGACACCAGCAAAGTCCGACGGGCGCACGAGTCCCGCGCTACGCGACCGCCCGCTCGAGGACGCGCGAGAGGTGGAGCGCGATCCGGTCGGCGGCCTCCGCCTCGTGGAGGGGCGAGCGGCGCGCCTCCAGGCGGTCCCCGAGGGCGCCGAGCTCGGCGTCGAGCGCCCCGGTGATCAGCGTCTCGTAGATCCCGCGGTCGGTGCGCGCCACCGGACGACTGTACAGCAGCGCCCGCCGGGGAAGGACCACTCACGGGGTGACGGTGCCCAGGGCCTTTCCGGTCGACGCGTCCAGCACGTCCACCCCGCGCTTCCGCACCACGTACACGCGCGCCGGCGAGCAGACGACCGTCCCGACCGAGCTGCTCCCGGAGCGGGGCGCGATCACGACGTCCCACTGCCGCGCGCCGCTCGTGGCGTCGAGCGCGGTCATGTGCCAGCCCTTGTCGCCGACGCCGTACGACCCGATGAACCGGTCGCCGCACACCGCGGCCCGGCTCTTCTTCGCGGAGCCGTCGCGCACCGTCGCGGCGTCCACGGCGGCCAGCGGCACCTGCCAGCGGACGGCGCGATCCTTCTTGTCGACGCCGGCGACCATCGGCGTGGGCGTGCCGGGCGTCTTCTTGCCGAGCACCACGAACATGCTCTTCGCCTCGAAGGGGATGCTGTCCGCGGTGAAGTGCGGTTCGTCCCACTCGAAGGAGGCGCCGAGCGCGTAGGTGTCGCTCACGCCCGCGAGGTTCCGCGTCTGGACGAAGCCGCGGTCGCACGCCTTCGGTCGCGGCGCGTCGGCGACGCCGCCGGAGGTGAGGTCGACGAGCACCGTCCGCTTGTCGATCTGCGCCAGCCAGACGTGCTCGGCGTCCGCGGGGCAGATGCTCCGCTCGATCCGCATCTCGCTGTCCAGATCGGCCTCCACCTTGTCGGTGAGAGAGACGACGCGCTGCTCCTTGCCGGTCTGCAGGTCCAGGACGTGGACCTTCGCGTGGAGATCGGTGACGACGACGTGCGAGCCGGCGACGGTGACGTTCGTGTAGACGTTGCCGTCGTGGTAGCTGCCGAAGGGCCCCGCCTTCCAGCGCTGCGCGAACGTCGTCGCGTCGAACGCGGCGACGAAGAGCGCGTCCTTCGAGCCCGTCTGCCGCAGACGGCCGACGATCGCCTCGTTGCCGGCGATGGCCGCGACGATCGGAGCGGAGTCCCAGGCGTTGCTGGAGGTGATCGCCGCCGTCTTGCGGCTGACGAAGAACAGCGCGACGCTCACGATCGCCACGCCCGCGAGGATGATGATCAGCGGCGCGCGAGGGGTGCTCCGGACCGGGCGGGGCGCCGGCTCGCCCTGCGGGATCGCCGGGCGCGGTGGCCGGGGGGCGCGTGGTGGCTGAGCGGCAGCCGGCGGATTGGCGTCGATGTGATCGCGATGGCCGCAGTAGGCGCAGACGACGTCGAACCCGCCGAGGACTGACGGGGCGGGGACGGCCGTCATCTCGGCACCGCAGTTGCGGCACTTGTCGCTCCCCTGGCGCCGTCGCTTGCTCATGCGGTCGAGGAGCCGAGTGTGCCCCGGCTCCCTTCCCTCGTCCAGGCCGTCGGGGGGGCCCTTGCAGGGCGTCGCCCGGCGCGTCCGTGGTACTCTCGTCACGCAACGCCCCGAACGAGGTGCCCCGTGAAGACGCTCCCTGCCTGGTTGATGACGATCGCGGTCGTGGGGCTCTGCGCGTGCGGGAGCACCGGGGATGACGGCGGCAACGGCATCGACGGCGGCGGCCCCGACGACGCCACGACCAACCCCTTCGGCGACGGCGCCGCCGCCGACGGCGCCACGGACGCGGGCGGCGACGGGAGCGGGTGCTACGCGCCGGTCGACATGTACATCATGCTCGATCGCTCCTGCAGCATGGGGAAGGACTGCAACATCGGCGACGCGACCAGCTCGAAGTGGTGCCACGCCGTCAACGCGCTCTCCGGCTACTTCAACTCGCCGAGCGCGGCGGGCAACGCGGTGGCGCTCCAGTTCTTCCCGCTGGTGAACCACACCGCCGCGTCCTGCACGACCGGCGCCGGCTACGACGTCGCCGCCGCGCCCACGCCGCCGCCCGCGTACACCACGCTGCCGACCAAGTCCCTCGACGCGCTGCTCAACGCGACGACGGACAGCACCCCCTGCATCACGCCGACCGAGGCAGCCATCCGCGGCCTGACCGCCTTCACCGCCGGCAACCGGCGGGGCGGCCGCGTGACCATCGGCATGCTGGTGACCGACGGCGCGCCGGTGAAGTGCGACACCAACCTCACTGATCTCTCCAACCTCCTGCAGGCGCACTACACCGCGACGAGCTTGCGGACGTACGTCATCGGGATGACCGGCGCGAACGACGCCAACCTGGAGAAGCTCGCGCAGGGCGGCAACGCGCCGCTGCACCCCGACACCGTCGGCAAGCTGACGGGCGCGTGCGGCAAGAGCCCCAGCCCCTGCCGGCACTGGAACGTCGGCGACGGCAACCCCGACGCCTTCATCGCCGCGCTCGCGGCGATCCAGCAGTCCGCGGACGGCTGCGCCGACGGCGGCGGGACCATCAACCCGAACTGACCGGCGGTCGAGCGTCCCGCCGCGGCCGTGTATGGTGCGCGCATGAAGATCCTCGTCCTGGGCGCCTCGCAGGGAACCGGCGCCCACTGCGTCGGGTCAGCGCTCGCGAAGGGGCACTCGGTGACCGCCTTCTCGCGCACGCCCGCCAAGCTCGACCTCGCGCACCCCGCGCTGACGAAGGTCGCGGGGGACTTCCACGACGCGGCCTCGGTGCGCGCCGCGGTGGCCGGTCACGACGCCGTGATCATCTCCGCGTCGCCGAGCTCGCTGGGCACGATCAAGGACAAGCCCGACTACTTCTCGCGCGGCACCAAGAACTGCATCGACGCGATGAAGGAGCACGGCGTGAAGCGCCTGGTCGTTCTCACCGCGCACGGCGTCGGAGAGAGCAAGCTCGCGGCGAGCTGGTTGCAGAGGACGTTCCTCATCGACCTTCTCCTGAAGGGCGTCTTCCTCGATCACGACGTCCAGGAGCGCATGACGCGCGAGAGCGGCCTCGACTTCGTCATCGCGCGCCCCACGCGGCTGACCAACGGCAAGGCGAAGGGGAAGTACGTGCGCACGACGGAGCTGGTCAGCGTGCCGTTGGCGATCTCCCGCGCCGACGTCGCCGACTTCATGGTCGAGGCGTGCGAGTCGCCGACGTTCGTCGGCAAGGCCGTGCAGCTCGGCGGGTAGTCGAACGCGAGCCACGTTTCCTGGACGCCGCGCGACAGGGCGAGTCTTTCCGCTCGACCGCGGGACGCCCTCTCTGCGCTCGCGCCGTCCCGCCGATCCCCCGCTTTCATCTCGCCCGGCCAGCGTGTAGACCGCGTTTCCCCGCGGCCCCCCCTTGGCGAGCACCCGTCGCTGACCAGCTTGTGCAGCCGTCGCTGCACGGTGCGCAGAGTCTCCCCGCTGGCCAAGAGAGCGCGAACGCTGTCCACGCGCACGACCGATGAACTGGCTCAAATACGGTCTGCCTTTGGAGCGACCTGCTGGTTAGTAGTGCATCGCGCGAGTGGCTGGGCGCGCATCCAGCACGCGTTCCGCGCCCACGGAGTCGCGATCAGCGTCGTCCAGGGCGATCTCCACGGCACCAACGACGCGATCACGCAGCTGCGCCTCAACACGCTCGCGATCTTCGCGGAGTTCGAGCGCGACATGATCGCCGAGCGCCTTCGAGATCCGCGCGCCGCACGACGCGCACGTGGGCTCCGCGTCGCCGGCCAACTGCCGCTCGGCTATGTCGCCGAGACCGCGCAGCGCTCACGACTTGGGCGCGAGGTACGTTCGGTGGTGATCCGGGTCGAGGATCGGAGCGTCTTGGTCCGACGTGACGCACGACATCCAGTACGGCCCCGCGAGCTTCATGAACGTCTCGTACGCGGCCGGTATCGGTGCGGGCTCGAAGAAGCACATCTTGTCGCGGACCAATTCTTCGATCTGACGCCTGCGATCGCGCGGGAAGCACTTCGGGTTGCCGAACATGAACGTGTGCTCGCCGGCCCTCATCAGGCGCGTCAGGAAGATCTCTCCGGGGCCATAGTCCTCGACGGATCGGAACACCGAGAGATCGCGTCCTGTGAAGAGCTCGCGGAACGTACCGGTGGTCTTCGTCCGCTTCACGTCCTGGTACAGCCCGAGACGGCTCGTGCGCGCCGCAGCGATGAACGGCTGCCAGCGCTCAGCGCCCTCGGTGCCGCTCAGGAACTGCTGGAAGTAGTCGAGCGCCGTCTCGCCCTTGGGACCGAAGGGGAAGTCCAAGAGTGCCCAGCTCTGGACGAAGACGCCGTCGTCGAAGGCCGCATCGCCCATGAAGAACGACTCGAGCTCCCGCCAGCAGCGGGTGAGCGGCGGGTACTTGTCCTCCGCGACGCAGCCGATCCCGAAGAACATGAGGTAGCGGAACGCGCGGATCGCCTGGGCGATGTCTTTGGGCCCCGGGATGTCCTCCGTCAGGAACGCGTGCGCGCCCTTCGCTGCGCGAAGCTCGTCGAGCGAGAACGCGGCGGGAGACAGCCCGCCAGGGAGGAGGGCGTGCCAGGCCTTCTTCGACTGCTTCATCGGTTCCTCTTGCGCGCCTTGCGAGCAGCCTTTCGTTGGTTCTTCTTCGCGCGCGCGGCAGCGGGAGCGATGGGGCGCGCCGCTGCGCCAAACGAGGGGAACCCGACCGATGCGGGCAGTGGCCTCGACTGCATCGCGCGCATCCACGCCTCGAGCCCCTCCTTCGACTCCATGTCGAAGCCGGCATCGCGCCCCGCCATGAAGGCTGATTTCGCCATCCCGAAGTTGCTCGAGTCGGAGAGCGCCGCCTCGAGCCACACGCGTGGGCGCATGGGGACGGCCGATCATCGGTCGCTCGATCGTGCTTCGCAGGTGCTCGGCCGCAGCGCCGACAACCTCGCCGGGCTTCGCCGTCGTCGTCCCGAGGACGAGGCCATCCCCGCTGATCCAGAGGAGCACCTCCGGTCGATAAGGCTCGCCCTCGCCGGTCACGTATGCCGGCATCGCCGCGAGGCCCCCCACCCACTCGGCCCCCGCTGACTTCTTCTTCGCAGCCATAGTCGCCCGCGGTCCTCGCCCCGTCGCCAAGCGGAGCAACTCGATGTGCGCGGCCTGTTCTACCGTGATCTGAATCGGCACGGAAGGACGACGACGACCTCGATGAGCGCCAGCTGACGACGACGAAGACGCCGTCCGGGACGGCCTATAGCCGGTCCACCGGGGTCGCCTCCCTGACCGAGAAGCGTGCGGCGGTGACGTGGCGAGCGCCGGCCCGGCTAGGATGCCGTTCGTACGGTCCGCACCAGGTCGCGAATCGCTACCTCTGACCGCAGGGCGGCCCACTCGGAGACCAACGCCGAGCGCTCGCCCGAGGCTGGCAGGTCCCCGAGACGGACCATGATCTCGTCGAGTTTGCGTCGCCAGGTCGCGATCGGGGGAGCCATCCACCAGAAGCGGAGCAGCTCGGCGCCGCGCGCAACCGCTTGCCAGAGGTCGGCGTGCGCGGCGATGACGTCGTGTGCCCACTCGGGCTCAGCCATGTTGGTGCCGTGGAACGCGTCGAGACGCTCCCAGCTCTCTCCGAGGAGCATGGGCGCGACATACCGATTGGCGGCGAAGCCAGTCACCAGCGCCTCACCAATCCCAGCGGAGGGCCCCTCACTACGCAGCATTGCGAGCGCCAGGGCGAGCACGCGGAGATCGCCTTCGTCCATGCCGACGACGGAGGCGTGCAGGAGCGTGCTCTCGATGTCCGCGTCGGCCTCCGCCTGATCACGCGTCGTGCAGCTCGCCACGCAGCACCTCGGCGACGAGGTTCTTCCCGTCGCGATACCGCGCCGCGATCTCGCGGACGCGTGAACGCAGCGCCGCGGTCGCGTCGGCGCGCTCCGCCACGGACTTCGCGGGGAGGTACGCAGCCCACACATCGGCACCGGTCACTTCGTACCCGTAGCCTAGCGCCAGCCACTCGAGGGCCACGAGGCCGGCCTCCAGCGCGAACGCCGGCTGCTCGTCGGCATGATCGCGTGCCGCCCGCGCCAAGGTGCGCGGATCGGTTGGGGTCCGCCGTGCCAGCGCGATCGCCTCGGCGAAGAGCCCGGCGTCCTTCGCGGCCGCGAACCACTTGCCCTCGTCGCCGGGCGTCGACGCGACGAGCCGCGCGAGCACGTCTTCTTCCGACTTCGTCGGGTACTTCTTCGCCACCGCGCGGTAGGTCGCGAGGTATGTCCCCGCGCGGTTCGCGTCGGCCGCGTAGCGCTCGAACGCCTCGTCTACGAGCCCCGACGACAGCAGGATCTCCTCGCAGAGGCGCGCCACGTCCGCCTCGTTCGTCCAAGGCCCGCGCAACGCCTCTGCCAGCGCGAGCGCCTCGGACTTCTTGCCGAGCGCCGCGAGCGCCCTCACAGACCAGCGCTTGTACGGCCAGAACTTCTCGTGCTCGAGCAGCGTGAGCAGCTCATCGAACCGCTCGGCGCGGTAGAGCGCTGTGAGGCACATCGTGGTGCCGTGATAGTGGCCGCGCATCTCCGGGTCGGGGGAGAGGGCGCTCGACGTGATGCCGATGAGGCGATCCGCCCAGCGCGATGCGATCTCCTTCGTGACGCACAGCTCGCCCCAGTGGTCGGCCAGCGCCTCGATGTACGGGATGTCGTCGTTCTGGTGCGCCTCGTAGAGGCGCTCGAGCCACGCGTCGCGGATCCTCGCGTCGGCTGGCGCCTCGGCGATCAAGCGCGTGAGCTCGTCGATCGCGTGGTTCACGGCGGAGCCGATCGCGCCGGACGAGCTGTCGACGTGCGTCAACGCCGGCGAGACGCGCTCGAGGAAGAGCACGGCGCCCTCGGCGGCGACGAGCGGCTCCTTCTTGGCGACCTTCTTGATCTCGGCGACGGCCTGGCGGACGCGCGTGATCGCCGGCTGCGACTTCCAGCCGAACGCGTCGCGACGGAAGCGCGCGCGGAACGCCCACGCGTGGACCGCCGCCTTCGCGGAGCGCGGCGGGGCGAGCTCGACGTCATTCGCGGGAGCAGGGAGCTTCGGGCTGCGTCGCTTGGTCGCCACGGAGGCGCTTGGCTTACGCTGAACGAGAATCTCCGTCCAGTAGGCCCGGTCAGGCATTTCTCAAAGACGTCGTGCAACGATTTCTCGATGGCGTCGCCACGTCGGGAGTGGCGTTCACCGCGCTGCCGCTGGCGATTCAAGAATCACCATTTCGAGCTCGCCGCGTGTCGAAGGCGGGCCCGTTCATCATCGGGCTCTCGATTCCCGGGCACGTCGCGCATCGACGTCGCCGCGCGTCTTCACTCCGCGACGGGCACCGGTAGCTTCGACATCGTGTGGGACGCACGTCATCCCGCATGCCGCTGCCGATCGTCGTCGCCGCGCACGATCGGCTGCTCGAACTGGCTCTTGAGGCTCACTCCGAGGGCGTCGAGGATCTTGCTCACGCGCTCGACCGCGATGCCGTGGTACTCGTTGCGCTCGTCGCGCGAGACCTCGCCGAGCGTCGAAGGTCGCGGAAACGTGGGGGAGAAACGCAACGGCCCCGGAGATCGCTCTCCGAGGCCGCTGTTAAACAGTGCGGGGTCGCGTTTCCGCGACCCCGCGTGAATGGCTCAAAAACTGTCTGCCTTGTATCGTCAGTCGAACACGCACAGGTCGTCGAAATGTATCGGTTTTTACTGCTAACCAGCGGGTCACCCATGCGCACGGCGCGACTCAGGCGGCGGACGACTCGGTATCGCTAGTAACGCACGCTTGACTAGTGATGCGCACTGGTAAAGGATTCGTTCCTAGCGCGCGAGCCTAGTCACGCCGGCTTTCCCAGCCTGCGCGCCAGGTCAAGCGGGCGTTCCGAGCGGAGCCGACATGCCCAAGCGAGCGACCGGACGATACGAGCGGACCACCGTGGGTGGGGAGGAGGTCGCGGCCTTCGTCCCGCACGGGCTGCCGCCCGCGGATCCGCCCATCGTCGTCGACGCCGCCCTGGCTGAGCGACTCCGTGCAGCTGAGCAGGCGCTCGTTCGCCTCGAGCTGGCCGGGGAGATGGTCCCATCACTCGACTGGTTCATCTACGCGTTCGTCCGCAAAGAGGCCGTGCTGTCCTCCCAGATTGAGGGAACGCAAGCGACCCTCGTCGACCTGCTCACGTTCGAGGCCCAGGACGGCGCCGAGCAGAGCGCCGCACCCAACGCTGACGTCGAGGAGGTGTGCAACTACCTCGACGCGCTCGCCTACGCGCGCGCGCAGCTCGGCGACCCGAAGGGTCTGCCCCTTTCGATGCGCCTCCTGAGCGAGACGCACTCGCGCCTCATGCGCGGCGTGCGCGGCGCCGAGAAGCTTCCAGGCGAGGTGCGTCGCAGTCAGAACTGGATCGGCGGAAGCCGACCTGGCAACGCCGCGTACGTGCCGCCGCCTCCGCACGCACTCGGCGAGGTGCTCGGCGCGTTCGAGAAGTACCTTCACGCAGACGACTCGCTGCCGCCACTCGTGCGCGCCGGGCTCCTGCACGTGCAGTTCGAGACCATCCACCCGTACCTCGACGGCAACGGCCGCATCGGGCGCCTGCTCGTGACGTTGCTGCTCGAGCACTGGAAGCTGCTGACCAAGCCGCTCCTCTACCTGAGCCTCTTCTTCAAGCGGCACCGCGAGGACTACTACCGTCGCCTCAACGCGGTGCGGGTCGAGGGCGATTGGGAGGGCTGGCTCGACTTCTTCCTCGACGGGGTCGCGACGATCGCCGACGAAGCGGTCGCCTCCGCACGGGAGCTGTTCGCGCTCGTGGCCGCGGACCGCGCGCGCGTGCTCGCGCACGAAGGGATGTCCGTCGTCGCGCTGAGGCTCTTCGAGCTGCTGCCGCGCCACCCGGTCGTGACCGTCGCATCCGTGATGAAGTTTGTGGAGACGACCAAGCCCACCGCGGGACGGGCGATCGAGCTGCTCGTGGCCGCGGGCGTTCTCGTCGAGACGACCGGTAAGAAGCGCGACCGCTCCTTCGTGTACCGGGGCTACCTCGATCGACTCCGCGTCGGCACCGAGCTCGACGGCGCCCCGCGAACCAGGACGTAGCCCCGCGTGTCCCACTTCGGTCGGGGATCCCGCGTTTGCCACGCGCGATGCCCGACCACTCATCCCGCTCCCGTCCGCCCGCGATATCTTCACGAACTTGGACACCGAGCCCGACGACCTGCCCCTCATCCGCTGCGCCGTGTACACGCGCCAGTCGGTGGTGCGCGCCGGGGACGATCCCGCCCTCGCGTCTGCGCGGTGCAGCGCACCCTCTGCACTGAGTTCATCCGCTCCATGGCCTGGCGCGGCTGGTACCCGATCGGCGAGCGCTTCGACGACGAGGGCTACAGCGGCGCGACCATCGAGCGTCCGGGCCTCGAGAGACTCATCGCGCGCATCCAGGACGGCGACATCCAGCGCGTCATCGTCTACCGGCTCGATCGCCTCACGCGGAAGCTCACCGACTGGGCGTTGTTCGCGCGGGTGTTCGAGCGGTTCAACGTCGGCCTCACCATCGTGCACGGCGCCATCGACGCCGAGGCCGGCTCCCTCGCGCGGCTGCAGCTCAACCTGCTCGCGACCTTCGCCGAGCTGGAGCGCGACATGATCGGCGAGCGCCTGGCCGACGCGCGCGCCGCGAAGAAGGCCCGCGGAGAACGCGCCGCGGGTCGCGTGCCTCTTGGCTACGCCGCAGATCCGAAGACGAAGCAGCTCGTCATCGTCGAGTCGGAGGCAGCCGTTGTGCGTTGGTTCTTCACGGCGGCCGGGAGCGGCAAGTCGACCGCCGAGCTCGTGGCGCGAGCGAACGCGCTGCGGCTTGTCGCGAAGAACGGCAAGCGAGGCGAGTGGTCGGCGCGCGCCGTTCTGCGTCTCCTGCAGAACCCCGTGTACGCCGGTCGTCGTCCCGACGGCGCCACCGCACTCGGACGGGATCGAGTCGTGCGTGTTCATGATTCAGCAGCACCCAGATGGAGCACTGGTCGCCGTGGCCGACGACGCATCGTTCTTCTTGCCGAGCGCATCGAGCCGGCGCGAGGCTCTGTGGTTCTTCCAGTCGCGGTCGAGGCGCTGGAAGTCGGTGTCAGAGATCGCGCCGACCTTCCGGAGCGCGAACAGCGCCGATTCTGATCGACACGCCCTTGATGTCCCCTCGCGAGACGCTTCCGCACTTCGAGCACTTCATCAGCGGCGCCTGGATCCCTCGCGATTGTCGGAGATCCGTTCGAAGATGGGTGAGGCGGCCACACAGGTCAACAAGGTCGTCCCAGGTGGTCGAGGGCGACCATGCGGCCGTCAGGACGGCGAACATCTCGGGAAACCAGACCCGCTGAGCGTCTCCAGACGGCACCAGGCTCACCACCCCTGCCACGATCGCTTGGCGAGCCAGGCCTCTGCCGAGGAGAGGGAGGCCGATGCGCTCGGCTTGATGACGTAGCAACCCCATTCACCGTCGCGAAGCGCGTAGAGGCACGTTCCGCCGAAGCTGCCGAAGGGCCCGATGGCGGAGAAGCGGACGAGCACGCGTCCCCGTTTGGCATCGTGCTCGACGATCTCTGGCTGCCGCCGAAGCGCATACCACTCACGCGGCTCAGCGACGACGGGGAGCGGAACGCCGAACGTGCGGTGCAGAGTCGCCAGCACGCTCGAGTCGCCGGTCTTGGGCCTTCTCGCGAGGGCGCCGAGACCGTGGAAGCCGCCAAACCGGTCGCGCTCCAGGGCACCGAGAACGACGCGAAGGGTGCCGCGAGCGTGCTCGGACCAACCGTTTCCGCGCTGGGCTTCGATGATGAACGTCGCCGACGAGAGGGGCGAGATGCGTGCCATCAGATCGGTCTCGTCGCGCCAGAGATACACGCGGCCGCGAGTGAGCTCGACACGCTCGACGAGCGTGCCCAGTACCTTCGAGCGCGCGACGAACCGTGAAGCCGTGTCGCGGAGCCGCCCAAGCTGCTCAGCGGAGAGCTTCGCCACCTTCGGGCGCGGCTGGTACGGCTGCCAGCGGTCGGAGCGCCAGCCCATGACTACCGCGCCCTCGGGCTGTAGTGGGGCAGCGACGCCGGCACGTCGGGCAGGCCCTCGAGGAAGATGGCCTCGGTGACGTGCCCCGCGTAGCCAGCGAAGATGTACTCGCTCCAGTCGATGCCGAACTTCAAGGCAGCGATCGTCTTGTTCGCATCACCCTTCGCGGCCCCGAGCGTGCGATCGAGGTAGGCGGCCCAGTCCTGCTCGCTCGCGCCACGTAGAACGTAGGGCGTCGTGAAGACCACCGAGACCTCTGCCGCGCCAAGCGGGGGCGGCAGCACGCGGGCAAGGCAGACCTCGCCTCGGGCACCTCGCCAGCCACTCGGGACGATGCAGGGCACGCCAGAACCGCTCACGAGGTCACGCAGATTGGTCGTGCCATCGGCATTGAAGCCCTCGTGCACGTACACGCGCATGCAGGAGTCCTGCATGGCCTGAACGAGCGCGAGGAAGCTGGGATCCATGCCGAGCACTTTGCCGACGGCCACGACGCAGGTTCCCAGCGTCTCGCGACGCTGACCGACCGCAGCGTTGAAGAACGCCCAGCAAGTGAAGTACGAAGTCGTCAGCGGGCTCATCGGCGGCCCGCCCGGCATGTATTCGTCCTGCGCGGACTCGATGCGGTCGGCCAGCTTCGCGGTCTCGGGCAGCGCCGTCAGCTGCTCGGCCAGCACCGAGACCTGGTTCTGCACGTAGACGTACAGCGCGTGCGCGGGGTGGAAGTCGGCGAGGTCCTCGCGCTTCGCGACGGTCTTCTGCAGCTCCGCAGCGCGCGCCGTCCCCTCGCGGAACGCACGGAGATCCACTACCTGCGCGCCCTTCACGGTACTCAGCGCGTGGACGAGACGGGTGGCGATCGGGCCAGCCTGTGTCAATGTCTTCACGCGCGCTTTGTACCTCGAACGACCCCGAGTGGGTTCGACGATCCTGGCCGCTCCATCCGGAAGCGCGCGCGGAACGCCCATGCGTGGCCCGCCGCCTTCGCGCCACGAGTCGTGGCGAGGTGAACGTCATTCGCGGGAGCAGGGAGCTTCGGGCTGCGTCGCTTGGTCGCCATCGTCTCAGCGGCCTCCCATACGCTGCGCGAGCAGTCGTCGCGTCTTCTCGATCTCGGCGACGAGCACCTTCTCGCGCGGCAGCTTCGTCCGGTACTCCGCGGCGAGGATCTTGCTGGGGAGTCCGTCGAGCGCGTAGCGGGCGACCGCTTCGTCCTTCTCTGCGCAGAGGATTAAGCCGACGGGCGGGTTCTCGCCGGGCCGGGTCCAGTGCTCGCGCGCGTAGTTCAGGTACAGGTGCATCTGCCCCGCATCGGCGTGCGTGAACGCCCCGAGCTTCAGATCGATCACGACGAGGCAGCGAAGCGCGCGGTGGAAGAAGAGGAGATCGACGCGGTACCACGCGTTGCCAACGCGCAGACGCCGCTGTCGCCCTACGAACGTGAAGTCGCCGCCGAGCTCGAGGAGGAAATTTTTGAGGTGCCGGACGAGCGCGTCTTCGAGCTCCGACTCCGAGTATTCGTCGCGCAGGCCGAGGAACTCGAGGACGAACGGATCCTTCAGCTCCTCCTCCGGCGAGAGTGCATCGGTGGACCGACGCCGCTCGCCTTTGGCGAGCATCGCGGCCTTGTTCTTGGACAGGGCGGTGCGCTCGTAGAACTGCGTCTCGATCTGCCGTGAGAGCTGCCGGATGGTCCACCCGCCGCGCAGCGCCTCGGTCTCGTAGAACGCGCGGGCGCTCGCGTTGCTCACAGAGAGCAGGCGGACGTAGTGGGACCAAGGCAGAGCGAACGAACGCGCGCCGGAAAGCGCAGACAGTGTCTGCGCTTTTCTGGCGGGCAAAATGGCAGGCGCCGTCTGCGGTATTGGCCAGGCCAGGTAGAAGGCGCGCATTTGCTCGATGTTGCGCCGCGAAAAGCCGCGCCCGAAGCGCCCGGTCAGCGTCTCGGCGAGGCGCTCCAGGACGGCAGCGCCGTACTCGGCACGGCGGGCGCCGCGCTGCTCGCGTTCCACGATGATCCGGCCGACGTTGATGGACGTCAACTATCCCTGCATGGTGGCGACAACTATTCTTGCAGGTGGTCGCCAGGTTCATGGTTCGTGCCTCGTGTAGTTGTAGTCGTCGCGTAGTTGTCGCTGGCCCTCGGTAGTTGTCGTCACGTGGTCGCCTCGGAGGGTCCCTTCTTCGAGCGGGACTCGGCGTCGTCGGCACGCTTGCTGCGTCCTGAGAATTCCAGGATCGCCGAGTGGTGCACGAGGCGATCGATGGCGGCGGCGGTGGTCATGGGATTCTTGAAGATCCGATCCCACTCGCCGAAGACGAGGTTGCTCGTGATGAGGATGGAGCGACGCTCGTAGCGCTCGGCCATCAAGGTGAAGAGAACCTCGACCTCGTCGGCGCTCTGCTGGACGCCGAGGGGACGACCGGTCGTTGCGCGCGCCTTCACGCGCTTCCTGATCGCCGGACGCAAACCTGTGGAGAGCGGCGCCGAACCAGTTGAACCCACGTCCGTTTCGGCCTGTGGATACCTGAACACGTGCGCAGTACATCGCGATGGAGCAAATCCATAGACCCCTCGAACCAGGAGGCTCGATGAGCACGAAAACGTTCCAGAAGAAGCGCCCCAAGGTCCCGATCCAAGAACTCGCTGAGCTCACCCCTCGAGCGACTGCCGATCGCGCAGTCTCGCGGTGCCATGCGGCGCCGTTCCCCGCGGCCGTACTCGCCGCCTTCGCCCAGGAGGTTCGTCCCCAAGCGCGTCTGCGCGATCGCTGAGCGGAGCGGGGGGATGCAGCACGTCGCACTGACCGCGCACTTGGTTCGCCTCGACCTGCTCGAGGCCGTTCGACCGGAGCTACTGATCCGGTTTCTTCGTCCCTTCGAGGACTACCTCACGTCGCGTGGCGTCGCGCTCGACGGCGTCGCCTGCGCAACGGAGTGGATCGCGGCGCTGCACGCGGTGCTGAACGCCGTCGACCCGGAGCTCCCCGGGGAGCTGCAACAAGGACTGCTCGACGTCGCCGACCTGACGACCGAGAGCGCGCACGAGCACGTGCTGTCGATCGCGAAGAGCCAGCAGCTCGGGCTCTTCACCGTCAACGCGCGCACGACGCCGGAGGACCTCGCGTTCGAGGTGTACCTCGATCACCGCGACGTCTTCCGCAGCGCGCACGCCCGAACGCAGTCGACGGAGGCGCGCCGGTTCGTGGAGTTCTTCGCGAAGGACGCGTCGCCGCTGGCGGGCCAGGACAGCGTCGCGAAGCGCGCTCTGCTCGCGCGCGCCATCGGCGCTTGGTTCCGCGATCGGAATCGCACAGCGTTCTGCGACGTGCGCGTGAGCGAGGTCGGCGACGAGGTGAGCTTCGTCATCATCCACGGACGGCCGCCGCGCAACCACGGAGCCATCGAGAGCGACGACCGCCGCTCGCGCGTGACGTACGTGCCCGACAAGCACGACATCCTCGTGTTCGATCGGCGCACCGGGCGCCTCGCGGTGAACGCGCAGTTCTTCGGCGAGCAGGACTTCTACCGGCGCGTGCTCGGCCGCGTCTTCTGGGGTGACGAAGAGCACTTCGTCGCGCAGCCGGTATTCACGGGCGAGCCGCTCGCCGAGGAGGGCGGCGCGGCGCTCCAGCCGCACGGCGTCCCAGGGCTCGCTGGCGTGGTGCTTCGCGAGATGAAGATCGGCTCGTCCGATCTCGCGAGCGGCGGGGTGATCACCTGGAAGGCGAACGACCTCGGACCGCTCCTCGCGACCCCGCTCGGTCGTCTCGTTCTGCTCTACGGGGACGTGCTGCAATTCCAGCTCGCGCTGGTGCTCTCCGGGCGTCCGCGCGCAGTGCGCGTCGACGTCCAGGTCCCGAACCATCTGAGCTTCGACCGGCGCTTCGGCGGCGACATCGTCCGCGAGTACCTGCTCGAGAGCGGGTTCATGCGAATGCCGGCGCAAGCGTCGCCGGTCGGCGCGGGGGCGCGATGACGCCGACCGGGAACGCGCCCCGTCGTCCGCTCGACGAGCTGCTCCGGCTGGTCGAGCAGGCGAAGGCGCCGACTCTGCTCGCCTCCCAGTGGCGCGAACGGATCGGCGCCGAGGTCACGACGCTGCTCGTGCGCCTTGGCGTGCTCGTCGAAAAGGAGGCGACGCTCTCACACCCATGCGGCGGGCCGTGGGGCGACGGGTGCCCGCGTCGCGTCGTCACGAACCATGGCTGCGCATCCCATCCGTTCGTGGCGGTGTGCGGGCGCGACGATGGCTCGTGCTCTGAGGTCCTCCTGCGCCCAGAGGACCGCGAGACGCTCCAGCTCTCGGTGGACGGCCTGGTGCGCGTCCTGCGGCGCACCCTCGGCGTGGGCGGCGCGGTCGAGCAAGGCGACGCCGGCTTCCCGGATGCCCGGAGGATTGGCGACCGGGCCGGGCGTGCCGTGTTCCTCGCGCTGTCGCCCGCGTTCCCTGGCTTCGAGGCGTGGGCCGCCGCGCGCGGCGACGCGCTCGTCATCGTGCCCTTCGGCCTCGGACTCGCGACGGCGGCGCGCGATCGCTTCGGCCTCGGGCAGCGCGCCGAGATCGTGCTCCTACGCGACCTCCTCCGGCTCGAAGCCGGCGCCATCGCCGGAGAGCTGCCGGAGCCGCTCCTGTCGCTGCGCGAGCCGGCGGGGCAACCGTACGGCGCGCATTCCCCGATGTGCATGGTCGTCGACCAGGATGGGCGTCGCGCCCTCATCGCGGAGGAGTACATGGCGCTCGTCGCACGCGCCGCCGAGCTCGACCTCTTCATCGACACGACCATCACGGTCGACGGCGGCGGCCACCGAGGCGTACGACGCGACGACCGCGGCGTGGCGGAGGAGACCGCGCTGACGAAGCACGAGGCGGCGGCGCTCGTGGAGCTGATCTCGACGCGCAAGGCGCTCCGCGCGGGCGACTTCGCGAGCGTCGGCGTCAACGCCATCGACAAGGTCGTCGAGCGCGCGCGCAGCAAGGTCGACGTGAAGCAGGGGCGCTACAGGTGGCGCGCGATCCACACGCTCGCCGCCGACACGCCAGAGGCGAAGCGGTGGCAGTTCAACCCCACGGCCGAATTCAGGTTCGCCGTCACGATACCAGTGGGGCCATGACGGCCGGCGGGTCGAGGACCTAACCGAAGAACTTCCAGAACCAATCGACGACGCCGCGGACGGCGTTGCGGACGATCGGCGCGAGGACGCGCGAGAGCCACGCCATGATCGAGTTCGTCGCGATCGACTCGATGCGGTCGCGCGTCTGCTGTTGGCGCAGGCGGGCTTCCTCGAGACGCGCCGTTTGTTCCTGGGTGAATGACTGAGCCATGGTTTTTACTCCGCCTCCGCGCTCGCCAACGAGAGGTCGACGAGCGAATTGAAATCTGCGCAACGTGCGCGGTCGTGAAGCATCCAGCGCCGGGTCTCGTCGCACGCGTCGAGCAGCGCTTCGAGTAGGGCATCCAGGTTGAAGAACGTGCGCGCCGAATACGCGACGACGTGTCGCTCCGGCAGCTTCACTACCTTCCGGGTCTTCTCCAGCACATCGTCGCGTCGCTTCGCGATCGTGAGCTCCTGTTCGGGCGACGGCAGATTGATCTGCCGATCCCAGTCGCCAGGCTGGACGAGATCGACCTGATTAAGGGCGATGACCAACTTACTGGGGTCGAGGATGTTCTCCTTGACGAGCCGACCGAGCGAGCGCTGCACGTTGGTCATCGCGCGGTTGTCGGCCTTCAAGATCCACACGACCGCGTCAACGTCGGGGAGGACGCGCCTGTAGGTCTCGAAGTGCCTTTCGTCGACGTCGAGATCTTCGCCGAGCCCGGGCATGTCGAACACGCGCACCGGCTGCCCGCGCTCCCCGATGATCTCGGTCTCGATCTGCGTGCACGCGCGCGCGTGGCTCACGTCGAGGCCTTTCCCGAACAGCGCGTTGATGGTCGACGTCTTGCCGACGCCCGTCTCGCCGATCAGGGCGATACACGGCGGCTTGCTCTCCTCGGCCTCCAGCGCGTCCGCGAGCCCGCCGACGTGTTCAACCGTCATACCAGCCATCGCGAGCTCCGCGGGCACTTCGCTCGGCGTCTCCTGCAACCACTTCCGCAGTTTCTTCAGCGTCGTCACTTCGCGCTCCCTTCGGCGTCTTTGTCATCCTCATCGTCGTCATCGTCTCTCCCGAGGTAGGTCGCGACAGTAACGACGCCAGTGAAGGCGGCGACGGCAGCCAGGATGGCGGCGATGCGCCCCGTCTTCTGTCCGTCCTCCGCGATCGCCCTCAGCTCGGCGACGCGCGCGCGAAGTTCGTTCAGCTCCTTCACCGCTTTCTCGAGCGCTTCCGTTCGGCGGCGAACGCGGTGGTGCAGATGCGAGATCTCGCTCTGACCCTTCGCGACGTCATCGCGAATCTCGCGGTTATCGCGCTCGAGCGACGCCACTTGGTCTTCCGCGCGATGACGACGCTCGAGCTCCTCGGCGCCAGTGCGCGCGTGTTGGCGCGCAAGCGCCTCGGCGTCGTTGGCGCGTCGCTCGAACTCCAGCATCTTCGCGACGGCGCCCGTGTAGTGCTCGTTCGGAACGAACTCGGGCCCCATCTTTGTCTTCGCCGCCGCCTCCGTCCCGTCGACGAGCTCGTCGACCGTGATCCCGAGTACGGGAGCGATCAGATCGAGCGTCTCGCGCGACGGCACGCGGCCCTGGAGGATGCGCGAGATCGTCGATCGCTCCGCGCCCGAGGCCCTCGCGAGCCAGGCTTGGGCGCCCTCGCCAGGATGCTTCTCCGCCAGGATCTCCCGCAGGCGGTCACGAAAAGGGGTAAGCTCAATCACGCACGTCAATAGATGTGTCGCCGCAGGCACCCGCGCAAGGGTCGGTCTGGTTGCCGGTCTGTTGCCTCGGGCAACGACGCGTGGAACCGCCTAGAACTCCACGGTAAAAGCTGCCGAAGTGAGATTGTAGCGCGTCCTCGCTTCGCCCTCCCATCACCCTCCGTCGTCCCTCCCGATCCGGAGACTGCCTCTCGTCGACGGCAACAACGCCGCCGCGAGGAGACCAGCGATGGACGAGCAAGGCGACAAGGAGTGGCGGTGCCGCAAGTGCGGGACGCTCCTCGGCGTGGAGCGCAAGGGACGCCTCCACCTCAAGTACAAGACCGCGCAGTACGTGGTGACCGGCCCGGTGAAGGCCATCTGCCGCCGGTGCGCCGAGAGCAACGAGACCGTTTGTCCGCAGGGCGCTTCGCCCACGGCCAGCGGGAGGGCTGCCTGAGCGCCGCGCGCGCTCGGGTCAACGACAACCAGTAACTGCGGATGCGGCCAGAGGCTCCCGAAGCCCGGCGCGCGCCGCCCCACGCGCCTTCGGGTCGTGGTCGCGCGCGCTCCGGGTCCCGCCGCCGGCGGAGGAGCCATGAGTCTGAGGCAGCTGAGGAATCCCTTGCGGGACGAAGTCATGTCGATCAAGCACGAGAACACGTTCGAGGAGGCGCGTGCTCGGGAGCCAACGCTCGCGGCTCACGCCTCCATCCTCTCGATCCTCGCCGTGATGAACGACGAGTCCGAGAGACGCTACGCGGAGCGAGAGGCGCTGACGCGCGCGCTCGTCCGCGAACAGCAGGAGAGGCCGGGCCCTCTCTGGGCCGGCGTGCTCCTCATCGCGTACGCACCGATGCTGCTCCGCCTCCGTGGTCGGATCTGCGGCGATGCGTTCGGCCGCGACGACCTGGACCAGATGGCGTTCGAGGCCTTCTTCGAGGCCGTCGGACGCTTCCCGCTCGACGCTCGACCGACGCGCATCGCGATGTACCTGCGGCAGGACACGCAGCGCGCCGTCTTTCGCCGCCTGCGCGCGGAGCAGCAGGCACGCCTGCGTCTCACCGTCCTCGAGGAGGAAGCGCTCGCGGTGGAGGAGTTCGACCTCTTCGCGTCGGGGGCGAACGAGCAGGCGCTCGACGACGACGAGCGCGAGGAGCTCATCGAGCTTCTCGTGGCGCGCGTCGGCGATCGGATCGCACCGGCGAAGCTCGAGGTCGTCATCGCGACGTACCTCCACGGCGAGCGCCTTCGTGACTACGTCGCCCGTCACTATGGCGACCTCGCGGACGACGCCCGGGAGCTCGTCTACCAGCGCGTGAAGCGCGAGCGCCTGCGCACGCTCGAGAAGCTGCGTCCGCTCCTCGGCGAGGGCGTGTCCCTTCCGCTCGGCGGACCCGCTTTGCGGATGCAGAGCGCGGCTCACTGACGCCGCGAGGAGCGAACGATGACGACGCAAGAGGAGCGGGACGCGCTGCGCAAGGTGTTTCGCGATGTGACGCTGACGCTGCTCGGCGTCTTCGAGATGTACGACACCGACCCCGCGATCGAGACCGCGATCGCGCGTGGCCTCAGCGACGTGCTCCGCGCGCGCCTGCCCGAGGTGGCGCGACCACGGGCGGCGAAAGGGCGCGCGGCACTTCGCGCGCTCCTCAACGAGATCGACAGAACGAACGAGATCACCCGATGACCGAAAGGACGACCAACATGACGACTGCTTGGGAAACGGCGAAGGGGCTGGCGGAGAAGCATGCGAGCGCGGGAGGGATCTTCGTCCGCCTCGCGAGCAACGGCGACAAGGTGACGGGGATCTTCTGCGGTGAGCCGCACGCCCGTGAGGTCGTGTGGACGGGCGAGCGCTACGAGACGTTCGACGCGAAGAACCCTGCGCATCAGGCGGACGGCAAGCGGCCGAGCCTCCGCGTCGCGATCAACTTCTTCGTGCTCGCCGAGGGCGCGATGAAGGTGATCGAGGGCGGCACGCAGTGGTTCAAGGACGTGCTCAAGGTCCGCGACAAGTACGGGCTCGACAAGTGGAGCTTCGAGATCGAGCGCCACGGCGAGGCCGGCGATCCGAAGACGAAGTACACCATCCTGCCCGAGGAGAAGATCGATGCGGCCCTGCGCCAGCAGATCACCGGCGCGGCAGCGCACGATCTCGAGGCCGCCGTGGGCGGCGCGGGAGACAGCGACGACGCGGCAAAGCCGGCGACCGGTGGCGCGTCACCGGGGAGCGAGCGGCCGATCGACGCGGCGGTCGCGACGGAGCTCGTCGCGCGGATGAAGGCGCTGCCTCGCGCCGACGTCGACGCGATCCTCGCGGAGCTCGGCGTGCAGCGAGTCCGGGATCTCAAGGGCGCGCAGGTCGCGCGGGCGAAGGCTGTGCTCGCCAAGTACGAGGGCGAAGCGTCCTCGCAGGCGGAGGTCGACCCGTTCGCATGAGCCTCACATCAGCGTCGAGGCCCGAGAGGCCCGGCGTTGGAGAGGACGACGCTGACGTCGCACGGCGGCAGAAGCTCGCTGCAGAGATCGTAGCGGACGGGCTGCTGACGCTGCTCCTCCGGGAGCGGCTCGCGGCGCTGGTTGCACGGGAGAAGGAGGCGCGCGCCGGCGCGGAAGCACACGCGCAGACATCGGGAAGTCGAGATTCAGTTGCTGGCCGGGGCGGGTCTGGGGCTGTGTCTACCAGCCGGGACGAGAGCCCGGCGGTGAGGTGATCGATGACGAACAGCAACGTCGCAGTGGCAAAAGAAATGGTCCCCGACAACGTGCAGGAAGCAGTCATCGCGCTGGAGTCGATGAACGTTCCTGCGCTGCGAGCGAGGTACCGTGACGTCTTCAAGGAGGACTCTCGGTCCCACAACGGTCCGTACCTGCGGAAGCGGATCGCCTACCGGCTCCAGGAGATGGCGTACGGCGGTCTCTCCGAGCGCGCGAAGGCACGCATCCGGGAGCTCGTCGTCGATGCGCCGATTCGGCGGCGGGGCTTCCCCGTCTCCAAGGAGGTGCTCGTCGCGAGGCTAGCGGCGGCGGAGCCGCCTGCGCCGGGCGTCGACGCGTCAGCAAAGCGCGACCCGCGACTCCCGCCGGCGGGGACCACGCTGCGGCGACAGTTCGGCAAGACCGTTCACGTCGTCGCCGTCGACGACGACGGCTTCGTCTTCCGCGGGCAACGCCACGACAGCCTCTCGAAGGTGGCGCGGCTGATCACCGGAACGAGCTGGAACGGCTTCACCTTCTTCGGGCTCACGAAGCCGTGGGGGGCGGGATGAGCGACGTCCCGTTCTACCGCACGCAGATGGGGCACCGATTCTACGATCACACGGTGCCCGAGCTCACGCGCAACCTCGCGCGCATCGCCGACCTCCTCGAGCGACTCGTGGTCGTGCTCGAGCGGAATGCTGATCCGCACGTCGGCACCGAGTCGAAGGAAGCTCCGCGATGAGCCGGATGACGCGAGCCGCCGCCGACGCGACGACGCAGAAGCGATGCGCGATCTACACGCGCAAGTCGACGTCGGCGGGGCTCGAGATGGACTTCAATTCGCTCGACGCGCAACGCGAGGCCTGCCTCGCATACATCGCTCGGCAGGAGGGCTGGACGGTCGTCGACGATCGGTACGACGACGGCGGCTTCACCGGCGCGAACATCGAGCGGCCTGCTTTCCAGAGGCTGCTCGAGGACGTCGACGCCGGCAAGATCGACATCGTCGTCGTCTACAAGGTCGATCGCCTCAGCCGATCGTTGCTCGACTTTGCCAAGCTGATGGACCGCTTCGATCGCGCGAAGGCCGCGTTCGTGAGCGTCACCCAGAACTTCAGCACCGCCGACGCGATGGGACGGCTCACGCTGAACATGTTGATCAGTTTTGCCGAATTTGAGCGATCGATGATCGCCGAGCGCACGCGCGACAAGGTGGTCGCCGCCCGCCGCAAGGGGAAGTGGACCGGCGGACCCGTTCCTATCGGCTACCAAATCGTCGAGGGCAAGCTCGCGGTCGATGACGCCGAGGCGCGCGTGGTTCGGCAGATCTTCGCGCTCTACGAGGCGCACCGCTCGATCCTGAGGATCATCGACGAGCTGAACGGTGTCGGTGTGACGACGAAGAAGCAGCGCCGATGGACGAAGGACGCGGTGCTCCGAGTGCTGAAGAACCCCATCTACGCGGGCTACACGCGCCACGAAGACGAGCGCTTCCCCGGTGAGCACGCCGCAGTCCTCGACGTCGCGACGTTCGATCGGGTGCAAGGCCTCATCAACCGTTCGGCGCCGGCGCTGAATCGCCGCGGCGAGGGAGACAGTATCCTCCGGGGGCTTGCCCGGTGCGCGGGATGTCGCGCGAAGATGATCGTGGAGTACGCGCGGCGTGGGCGCCGCACGTATCGCTACTTGCGGTGCGAGACCGCGCAGAAGAAGGGTACGGACAAGTGCACCGCTCGAACGCGGCTGCCGTTGGAGCAGGTCGAGAGCCTCGTCGTCGACGTGCTTCGTGAGAACGCGCGAACGCCCGACTTCGCCGGACGGGTCTGCGCTGCGTTGCAGGGGAGGATCGACTTGCGGCGGGAGGTCCTGACCCACGAGGCGGACACTCTGCCGAAGACCCTCGGCGAGGCTTCATCGCGCGTGCACAGCTTCGCGCTCGCGCTGCCGGAGGCGCCCGAGGCTGCCAAGGCGGTCTTGAGGCGCCGGGTCGACGAGGAGGCGGGGATCGTCGCGGCCCAGCAGGCCCGCCTCGCCGACGTGCAGCGAGAGCTCCGCGGACTCGTCGGGCTCGAGGCCGACGCGGCTTGGATTGAGCGCGCGCTCGGTCGCTTCGACGCGATGTGGGACGCGCTGACGGATGCCAACCGCGTGGTGCTCGTGCACGCCGTCGTCGACGAGGTGGTGCTCGACGCGGAGCGTGAGCAGGTGCGCATCGCGCTCGTCGGAGCGAAAGCGAAGCCGGCGCGCGTACCAGTGGCGGAGGCGATCTGATGGGGGGCGGAGGAGCGGCGGTGCGACCGGCGGATGGGGACGTCGTGGTCCAGGCGTCGTTCTTCCGGCGTCGCGGCCGGGCCGTCGGTCTATCGCGCTCGCCCGTCGCCGATCGCCCCACGGCGACGCCGAGGCCGCTCGCGGTCGCGAGGATGCTGGCACTCGCGCACGAGATCGTCCGGCTGATTGACGAGCGGATGTTCGCCGACCAGGCCGACGCCGCGCGCGTGCTCGGGTTCACGCGGGCGCGGATGACGCAGCTGATCGACCTGACGCTGCTCGCGCCCGCAATCCAGGAAGAGGTCCTGTTCGCGGAGGTGGTTGCCGGTCGTGATCGCGCCTCCGAGCGAGGGCTGCGAGCGCTCGTGCGCGTGGCTGACTGGCGCGATCAGCGACGGCGCTTCGCGCGCGGGCTGCCGGCGGCCAGGTAGCGTCGCCCCGTTGCTGCGACACGGCCGGTCGCAGCCGAGCATCGCGCGCAGTTCGACAGCTCGCTCCGCGCTCGTGCGCGCCATAGTGGTCAAGCGGTCGAACGAGCGGGCTTCCGCGAAGCTATCGCCGACTGTTACCGACTTTGGCCGACTTTAGCTGGCTCTTGTCGACCCTCGCGCAGGCCGATAGGCTGAGGCGCTCATGCGAGCCTCTGCCCCGGCCACCCTGCAAGGAACGACCGCAATGACAGAGCCTTGGGTCTCGGTCGAAGAC
Organism: uncultured delta proteobacterium; assembly: GCA_963782055.1. GTDB lineage: Bacteria > Myxococcota_A > Polyangia > Polyangiales > Polyangiaceae > DASXHD01. The sequence continues at coordinate 4,314,704 of CAWAIF010000003.1, read as the reverse complement.
GTCGCGAAGCATCTCGGCGTCGTGAAAGACTCCATCTACCGCTGGATCGAGCACCGCGGTCTGCCGGCGCACAAGATCGGTCGCCTCTGGAAGTTCAAGCTCACCGAGGTCGACACCTGGGTGCGCGCGGGTGGTGTCGAAAGCGCAGACGAAGTGCACGTGCGACGAGGGGGGAAGAAATGAGCGCAAAGTGGATGGACGTCTTCTCGTTGCGCGACACGGTCGTCGGCGAGTACCGGAAGTTCGCGACGTCCTTCACCACTATCCATGCGGAGGACATCCGCCAGCAGGTCGAAGCGATCTACGCCGAGGGCCGCTTCTGGCCAGAGCCGCTCATCCAGATCAACCCCAGCTACAAGCGTGGCGCCAATCTCGCGAGCCTCATCACGGGCGGCGCGCTCGAGCCGAGGACGGCCGAAATATTTGGGGCCGGCGGCGCGCCGCTCTCGCTCTACAAGCACCAGGAGCAGGCAATCGCGCTCGCGTCGCAGGGCGAGAGCTACGTCGTCACCACGGGAACCGGCTCGGGCAAGTCGCTCTGCTTCTTCATCCCGATCGTGAACGCCGTGCTCGCCGAGAAACGCACGCGAACCGCGCCGCGGACGCGAGCGATCATCATCTATCCGATGAATGCGCTGGCCAACAGCCAGCTCGAGGAGCTCGATAAGTTCATCAAGAACGTGACCGGGGAGAAGCCCGTCACGTTTGCCCGCTACACGGGGCAGGAGGACACGGAGGAGCGTCGTCGGATCTCCGAGAACCCGCCCGATATTCTCCTGACCAACTTCATGATGCTCGAACTCCTGATGACCCGGCAGGATGAGCTGGATCGCAAGGTCATCGGGAACTGCGCGGGGCTTCGCTTCCTCGTGCTCGACGAGCTGCACACCTATCGCGGTCGCCAGGGCGCTGACGTTGCGCTCCTCGTTCGCCGCGTTCGCGAGCGTCTGTCGCCCGAGAAGCTCCAATGCATCGGCACCTCCGCCACCATGGCCAGCGAGGGTTCGCTCGAGGACAAGGGGCGCGTCGTCGCGCGCGTGGCCTCAAAGCTCTTCTCGATAGAGATACCCGAGAGCAACGTCATCGTCGAAACGCTCGAGCGCGTGACCGACTCCGCGCAGAACGCGATCTCGGTGCGCAAGGCGCTCGGTCCGGCGATCGACACGGGGCTCTCGTCGACCATCACGGATGCCGCGCTGCGTACGCATCCGTTGACCATTTGGGTCGAGACACGTCTCGGCGTGTCGTGGTCCGAAGTTGACCAGCGCTGGGTGCGCGCTCGCCCGCTTACCGTCGAGGAGGCCGCCCGCGCTCTCAGCGACGACGCCGGCCGCGACGTCTCCGCCTGTCGCACAGCGCTCCGCTCGCTCTTGCTCATTTCGAGCATCCCCGAGCGCGAGCGCACCAGCTCACCGGACGCGAGCGAGCGCAGCTTTTTCGCCTTCAAGCTGCACCAGTTCATCTCCGGCGCCGGGCATGCGTACGCCACGCTCGAGGCGCCCGGCCAGCGCACGGCGACCGTCGACGGACAGCAGTTCCTGCCGGGCGAACCCGATAAGCGTCTCTACTCGGTGCACTTTTGCCGTGACTGCGGCCATGAATATCACCCGGTGCGCTTCGTCAACGACGGCGGCGACCGGAGCTTCCTCGCACGCGACATCGATGACGCCGCGCCGGCGCGCGCGGACGACGACGACGAGAGCGCTGGCGACGATACGGACGACGCGGCCGACCGCGAGGTCTTCGGTTTCCTCACTCCGCACGCTCGTGACGCCGACTTCTCGTTCGCGGATCGCGACGACGACTATCCAGAGACCTGGCTCGAATACGACTCCGGCGGCAATCCCCGCCTCAAAGCTCACTACCGGGGAGCGCGTGCCCGCTCGGTGACGGTCGCTCCGAACGGTAAGCTCGGTGCGGGTACCAAAGCGTGGTTCCTGCCCGGCAAATTTCGCTTTTGCCTGCGCTGCGGGGCGACGCAGGGCGGCGCCGCCCGTGATCGCAACCGGCTGGCGTCGCTGTCGGCGGAAGGCCGAAGCTCGGCGACCACCGTGCTCGTCGGCAGCGCTCTGCGCTGGATGCACGGCTCCGACTCGGGGCTCGAGCCGCACACGCGCAAGCTCCTCGGCTTCACAGACAATCGGCAAGACGCGGCGCTGCAGGCGGGCCACTTCAACGACTTCCTCTTCGTCAGCCTCATCCGCGCGGCGTTCCTGGGCGCTCTCGAGATTGCCGGGGAAAAGGGGCTCCGCAGCGACGAACTCGGCGGCGCACAGCAGAAGTCGCTCGGCTTCGACCGGGCGACCCAGGAGATCCGTACCGAGTGGCTGCTCGAACCCGGGCTGAAGGGCTTCAACCTACAGGAAGCCGAGAGCACCCTGCGGCAGGTCCTCTCGTATCGCGTCTGGTTCGATCAGCGTCGCGGTTGGCGCTACACGAACCCGAACCTCGAGCAGCTCGAGCTGGTCGAAGTCGACTACCTGGGCCTCGACGAGCTGGCCGCCGATGACGAGCTGTTCGCCGCTGCACCGGCGGTGCTGCGGAGTGCGTCGCACCGCGTGCGTGCCGCGATCTACCGCGAGCTACTCGACCACCTGCGCAAGTGGATGGCGATCCGCAGCCAAGTTCTGGAGCCGACCTCGATCGAACAGATCGTCGCAAAGTCGCACAGCCGGCTGCGCGCCCCGTGGGGCTTCGGCATCGACGAGAAGCCGAGTCGCGCGCGCTGGCTCATGATCACGCCACCTTCGCGTCGGGACACGACCCTGCGCGACGAGGACCTGATAGTGCGCGGCGGCTCACGTAGCGCACTCGGCAAGCTGCTGCGTGCCTCGACCTCACCGAGCGGCCGTAAGCTGTGGGACGACAGCACCGCGGTGCGCGCGCTGAAGTCCAAGGAGTTCGACGCGCTCATCGAGGCGCTCCTCCGCGCCGCGTCCACGCACGGGCTCATCTCGGAGGAGGTCACGCCATTCAGCAACCAGACCGGCTGGCGCCTTAACGACGCGTGCGTGCTCTTCAAGAAGGGCACACCGACGATCGACCCGAAGCACCCGAACGAGAGCGCGTTCTTTCGCGACTTCTACGCGAACCTCGCACGCCTGCTGCGCGACCCTGTGCATCCGCTCTTCGGTTTCGAGGCGCGTGAGCACACAGCGCAGGTCGACGGCGAGAAGCGCGCGGTGCGCGAGAAGCGCTTCCGCTACGGTGGTAAGGAACGAGAGGAGCTAGCCGCGGACGAGAAGCACCTGCGCGAGATCGGCGAGGCCAACCGTTTCCTGCCGGTCCTCTTCTGCTCCCCGACAATGGAGCTCGGAGTCGACATCTCGGCGCTTAACGCCGTGTACCTGCGCAACGTGCCGCCGACGCCGGCGAACTACGCCCAGCGCAGCGGTCGTGCCGGCCGCAGCGGCCAGGCGGCCCTCGTCCTCACCTATTGCTCGTCGCAAGGGCCGCACGACCAGTACTTCTTCCGGGATCCGAAGGGCATGGTGCACGGCGAAGTGCGGCCGCCGCTCCTCGACCTCGCGAACCGGGATCTCGTCGAGAGCCATCTCTCCGCGGTGTGGCTCGCGTGCACCGAGGAGCCGCTCGATCCTTCGATCGCCGAGCTGCTGGTGCTGGCCGAGCCCACCCGGCCGCTGAAGCCCGAGGTGAGGGCCCCGATGAGCACGGCGCGCGCTGCCGAGGAGGCTGTGCGGCGCATCCGTCGCGTGCTCGACCTGCTTGAGGACGACCTGAGGGAGGAGCTCGCGCCCTGGTACCCCGGGCGCGATGAGTTCGCGACCGAGGTCGTGGCGCAAGCGGTCAACAGATTCGACAAAGCATTCAGCCGCTGGCGTGATCTCTTCCTCGCCGCGGAGCAACAGCGCGACGCGGCACACCGTACCGAGAGCGACTACTCCGCGCCACCGGCCGAGAAGAAGGCCGCCAAGAGTCGGTACTTGCAGGCGCGAGATCAGCTCGAGCTGCTTCAGAAGGGCACGAGTAGCCAGTCGAATGACTTCTACACGTATCGCTACCTCGCCACGGAGGGCTTCCTGCCGGGCTACAACTTCCCGCGCCTTCCGCTCATGGCGTACGTGCCGGCGACGAACGACGGGCGAGGTCGCCAGACGTACCTGCAGCGCCCGCGCTTCCTGGCGCTTTCGGAGTTTGGCCCACGCAGCCTCGTCTACCACGAGGGCCGAGCCTACCGCGTCGTGCGCGCGCTCCTTTCGCTCAGCCATCAGGGGAGCGCGACACCGGACACGCGGCTGCCCACGAAGTCAGTCCGCATCTGTAAGGGCTGCGGCGCCGGGCACTTCAACGACCAGGCCTCGATGTGTCACGCCTGCGGTGCCTCGCTCGGCGACGCCGAGATCGTGAACCACGTCTATCGCATCGAGAACGTCGCTACGCAGCCTGCCGAGCGCATCACCGCGAACGACGAGGAGCGGCAGCGGCAAGGCTACGAGCTACAGACCACCTTCGAGTGGGCGGTGCGAGATCACGTCGTCGACGTGCGCCGCGGCGCAGCCGCTGACGCGGAGGGCGAGATCTTGCGCCTGGCGTACGGCCCGGGTGCGACGATCACTCGCCTCAATAAGGGTCTGCGCCGCCGGGCCAACCGCACTCAGTTCGGCTTCAACATCGACCCGGTCTCGGGCTACTGGGCGAAGAACGAGGACGAGAGCGACGAACCCATCGATCCGACTGCATCGCCGCGCCAGTGGATCGTGCCGAGCGTGCAGGACCGCAAGAACGCGCTCTTGCTGCAGCCCACCGGGCAGGAGCTGTCGCAGTCCACGTTGGCAACGGTGCAGCACGCGCTCCTGCGCGGCATCGAGGCGGTCTTCCAGCTCGAGGAGGGTGAGATCCTCGCTGAGCCGATGCCCACGCGCGACGAGCGCAGCGGCTTCCTCTTGTACGAGGCGACCGAGGGCGGCGCAGGCGTGCTCACGCGGCTCGTCGCCGAGCCTGAGCGCCTGGCCGAGGTTGCGCGCGAGGCGCTCTCCATCATGCACTTTGCGGTGACCGACGACGCGAGCCTCCCGGCGGATCCCCACGACCTCGTCGACGCTCCCGACACCGCGTGCGTCGCCGCTTGCTATCGGTGCCTCATGTCCTACTTCAATCAGCCCGATCACGAGCGCATCGATCGTCGTGACGCCGACGCAAAGTCGTTGCTCTTGCGGCTCGCGCGCTCCGCGACCACCGGGCTGGACGCCCCGCCCGTGTCGCGCCGAAGCTCGCGCCCCCGACCGGCAGGCGCGGACGATTCGCTCGTCCGCTTCCTCGACCTCGCGCGCTCGCGCGAGCTTCCATCCTCCGACGCGGAACCGCTCGTCGTTGGCGAGGTTCACGTGCCGCTTGTCTGGCGCAGCCACTACGTCGCGGCGCTGGTCGAGGCATTGCTCCCGGACGTCGCGAGTCAGCTGGAGGACAAGGGCTTCGAGGTCATCACCTTCGGTGGCGACGAAGCTGCGTGGACCAATTCACTCGATCGCCTAGCCAAGGCGCTGGGGCGTCCGGCATGAGTGACGTGAGCTATTCACCTGGAAGTCTTGTCCGCGCGCGCGGTCGCGAGTGGATCGTGCTCACGGGCAGCGATCGGGAGACGCTGCGCGTGCGCCCCGTGTCCGGCTCTGAAGAGGACCAGACGCTCATCCATGTCGCCCTCGAGGCCGAGCCGGTGACCGAAGCCACCTTCCCACGCCCCGATCCGCGACAGAAGGCGGGACACGACGCGGCGCTGCTGCTGCGCGACGCCCTCTTGCTTTCCCTACGGCGCGGCGCCGGACCTTTCCGTGGATTCGGTCAAATCGCCGTCGAGCCGCGCGCCTACCAGCTGGTGCCGTTGCTGATGGCGCTGAAGCTCGATCCGGTGCGGTTGCTCATTGCCGACGATGTGGGCGTCGGCAAGACGATCGAGGCAGCGCTGATTGCCCGCGAGCTGCTCGACCGTGGCGACATCGAGCGCCTCGCGGTGCTGTGTCCGCCACACCTGGTCGACCAGTGGGTGGGTGAGCTCGAGGCACGCTTCCACATCCACCCGGTCGCCGTCACCGCCGCGAGTGCGAACCGACTCGAGCGAAGCCTGCCGCCGAGCGAGAGCATCTTCTCGGCGTGCCCGCACACGGTGGTGAGCCTCGACTACATCAAGAGCGAGCGGCGTCGCGCCGAGTTCTTGCGCGCGTGCCCGGAGTTCGTGATCGTCGATGAGGCGCACACCTGCGCGGCCACCGGTCAGGGGCGCCATCAGCGCTACGAGCTCCTGAAGGGGCTCACGGAGTCGCCCACGCGGCACCTCGTGATGCTTACCGCCACCCCGCACAGCGGCGATGAGGCCGCGTTCTTTCGACTGCTCGGGCTGCTTGATCGAGACTTCGCGAAGCTGGCGGACGCGAGCGGTCCCGAGCGAGACAGCCTCCGCGACAGACTCTCGCGGCACTTCGTGCAGCGCCGTCGGCCCGACATCGCCGAGTGGAAAGAGGGCAACCTCTTCCCGCGACGCGAGACCAAGGAGCTTACGTACAAGCTCACGGGCGCCTGGGAGAAGTTCTTCGACGCGGTCCTCGACTACTGCGCTGCGGTGGTCGAGTCGGCGGGGGGCGACGAGCGGCGCCAGCGGCTAAACTTTTGGGGCACACTCGCCCTGATGCGCTGCGTGGCCTCGAGCCCCGCAGCGGCCGTGCAGGCCCTGCGCACCCGCGCTGGCATCGAGGAGGACGAGGACGTCGATGCCTTGGAGAGCCGAGTGTTCGACGGCGCAGCCGACGCGCTCCCCGACGATGATGTCGAGCCGCCAGCGGGCACGGACGATCCCGCGCTCAACGATCTCGATTGCACAGGCTGAGCGCCTCGCGGGGCAGTCAGGCGATCCCAAGCTCAAAGTGCTCACGGACCATCTGAGCGAGCTCGTCGCCGACGGCTTCAACCCCGTCGTGTTCTGCCGCTACATCGCGACCGCGCACTACCTCGGGCGCCAGCTCGAGGGGAAGTTCAAGAACGTCACGGTGAGTGTGGTCACCGGCGAGCTGACCTCGGACGAGCGCAAGGAGAAGGTCGACCTTCTCGGCGACGCCGAGCGCCGGGTGCTCGTCGCAACGGACTGCCTCTCCGAAGGGGTCAACCTCCAAGAGCACTTCGACGCGGTCGTGCACTACGATCTGTCCTGGAACCCCACGCGCCACGAGCAGCGTGAGGGCCGCGTCGACCGCTTCGGTCAGGAGCGGCCCGTCGTGCGCGCGACTCTGATGTATGGGGCGAACAACCCCGTCGACGGCGCGGTGCTGGACGTCATCTTGCGAAAAGCCGCCAAGATCCGCGAGGAGCTCGGCGTGCCGGTTCCGGTGCCCGACGACGGCGTCGTGCTCACGCAAGTGCTCCTCAAGGCGGTGCTCCTCAAGCGTCGCGGCGGCGACGCCGCGAACATGAAGCAGCTCCAGCTATTTGACGAGAGCTGGAAGGACGCAGCGGAGAAAGCGAAGAAGAACCGAACCGTGTTCGCGCAGCGCAGGCTCAAGCCGGAGGACGTACTGCCCGAGTGGCACAAGTCGCTCGTGGCCGTGGGCGGGCGCGAGGATGTACAGCGCTTCGCGGGGCGCGCGCTTGCCAGGCTCGGCTCTGGACTCGAGGCGCTGCGCCGAGGCTTCAAGGCCCCACTTGGTGCGCTGCCTGACGACGTGCGCGAGCGCCTGGAGTCCGAAGGGCTCACGGGCTCGATCCTCATCGACTTCGCGTATCCCCCTGCGCCGCGCTGTCGTTCGGTGCAGCGGAGCCACCCGCTGATCTCGGTGCTCGCGGAGACGCTGCTCGAACGCACGCTCGGCGGCAGCGTGGAGGATGCGGAGAGTGATCCCGGCGTTCTCGGGCGGGTCGGCTGCTGGACCTCGGCGGAAGTGACCGGTCGCACCGTCGTCGCGCTACTACGCCTCCGACATCAGCTCGTGAGCCAGCGTGCAGGCAGGACCTCGACGTTGCTTGTCGAAGAAGCGACGGCGCTCGCCTGGACTGGCAGTTCGCCCACGCCGCTCGAGGGCGCCGAGGCGCTGGCGCTCCTGGCGCCGCCCCCCGCGGTGGACCCGCCGTCGCACGTGCGCGAGCGCGCCGTGCAGCAAGCCCTCGCCCACATCGAGACACGCGTTCCTGAGCTCGACGCCTTCGCCGAGCGCCGCGCACAGGCGCTGCTCGCCGACCATCGGCGCGTGCGCGAGGCCGCGGATGCGCGAGGAAGCTACAGCGTGAAGGCGTTACTTCCCGCCGACGTGATCGGCCTCTTCGTGCTCCTGCCGAGGGTGGACTGACCGTGGCAGCACGCAAGAAAACCCGCGCTCGAGAAGCCCAACTCGCCTTCGAGGCCCTTTCCATCGAGGGCGGACTGCTCTCGCCCGATTGGCTCTCGCGGGCCGCGCAGCTCGCCGCTGGTGGGCAGAGCGAGGCGGACTACCGCATCCCCAAGGGGCTCAACCTCCGCGACGAGATCGGTCGCTTCTGGCGCATCGCCCAGGCCCAGTGGAGCGACTTCGCAGGCGGTCGAGCAGGCAAGGCCGACCCGCGCCTGCTCGCCGAGCGCTTCGTGGAGGCGCTGCTTCGCGACAGCTTCGGCTTCGCAGCGCTCGCGAAGGCTGAGCCGCTGGTGCTCGCGGAGCGCAGCTACCCAATCGGCTTCGCGGCGCTCGCTGGCCGAGTCCCGGTGATCATCGCGCCGGCCGGCACCGGCCTCGACACGCTCGCTCCGACTTTTGGCGATGGCAGCCGGCGCCGCAGCGCGTTCGGCCTCGCGCAGGAGTATCTGAACGCCGCCGACGGGGCGATGTGGGGGCTCGCGAGCGACGGGCTCACACTCCGCATCGTCCGCGACAACGCCAGCCTCACGCGACCCGCCTGGATTGAGGCGGACCTCCAGCGCATCTTCACCGAGGAGCGCTACGCCGACTTCGCCGCGCTCTGGCTGCTCGCGCATGAGACGCGCTTTGGCCGCACGGATCAGCCCGTCGCCGAATGCTCGCTCGAGGCCTGGCGCAACGCCGGTCGCGAGGAGGGGACGCGCGCGCGCGAGCACCTGCGACGCGGTGTGGAAGACGCGCTCATCGCGCTCGGTCAGGGCTTCCTCGCCCACCCGGACAACCAGCACCTCCGCGCAGCACTGCAGATCGGGACACTCTCGACGAAGGACTATTTCAACCAGCTCCTGCGCCTCGTCTATCGGCTCATCTTCCTGCTCACGGTGGAGGAGCGCGGCGTGCTCCACCCGGATGGCGCGGAGGAGAAGGCGAAGGCTCTGTACGCAGCCGGCTACAGTCTGCGGCGACTGCGTGAGCGCGCGGTGAAGCGCAGCGCGCACGACCGCTTCGCGGACCTCTGGGAGGCGACGAGGATCGTCTTCCGCGGCGTCGCGGACGGTGAACCGCGCCTCGGCCTACCCGCACTCGCCGGCATCTTTGCCAAGGCGCAGTGCCCGGCGCTCGATGCTGCGAAGCTCGAGAACCGCGCGCTGCTGCTCGCAGTGTTCAAGCTGTCTTGGCTACGGGAGGACTCGGGCCTCTCGCGCGTGAACTGGCGCGACATGGGGCCCGAGGAGCTCGGGAGCGTCTACGAGAGTCTGCTCGAGCTCGTCCCGCAGATCACGAAGGACGGTCGCCAGTTCGCGTTCGCCACGGGGGGCGAGACCAAGGGCAATGCCCGCAAGACCACGGGGAGCTACTACACGCCCGACAGCCTCGTACAGGTGCTGCTCGACAGCGCGCTCGAGCCGGTCGTGAAGGACACGATCGCGAAGCACCCGGAGGACCCAATTGAGGCGCTGCTCGGCCTCTCAATCGTCGACCCGGCCTGCGGCTCGGGGCACTTCCTGCTCGCGGCCGCCCGTCGGCTCGCGTCGCACGTCGCGCGCCTCTCGGCGAACGGTACGCCCTCGGCGGCCGAGTACCGGCACGCGCTCCGACAGGTCGTCGGTCACTGCATCTACGGTGTCGACCTCAACCCGATGGCCGTCGAGCTGTGCAAGGTGAGCCTGTGGATGGAGGCGGTGGAACCGGGCCTACCGCTCACGTTCCTCAACTCGCACATCCAGCATGGCAATGCGCTTCTCGGCACGACGCCCGAGCTGATGGCGAAGGGCATTCCGGACACCGCGTGGGAGCCCATTGAGGGCGACGACAAGAAGACCGCGAGCGCGCTCAAGAAACGCAACAAGGAGGCTGCTAAGGGGCAGCGATTGCTGGACACGCTCTGGTCGAAGCCGAGTGATGGCGAGGCGCAAGCGGTCGCGCGTGCAGTCGCCGAGCTTGAGGCCGCGAGCGACGCGAACCCCGAGGCGCTCGCCAAGAAGGAGTCACAGTGGGACGGGATCCTCGGCTCGGCCGAGTACCGCCACCAGAAGCTCGTCGCCGACGCGTGGTGTGCGGCCTTCGTGTGGCCGAAGCTCCCGGGCGACCTCGCCGAGGTCGCGCCGACGAACGAGCTATGGCGGCAGCTTCGTGATGCGCAAGGGCAGCCACCCGAGCTGACGGCGAAGACTGTGCGCGAGCTGGCGGAGCAATATGGGTTCTTCCATTGGAACCTCCAGTTCCCACAGGTGTTCGCAAAGGGCGGGTTCGATATCGTGCTGGGGAACCCGCCGTGGGACACACTGAGCCCGGATGCAAAGGAGTTCTTCTCGGTCTACGAGGGAGCGATTCGATTCCAGTCCAAGGGGGAGCAAGAGGCGACGATCGCTCAGCTGCTCCTCGACCCGAGCGTCGCGCATGCGTGGGAGCGTAACCGGCGCGGAATCTTCGCTTCGGCCTTCTTCATGAAGGAGTCGGGGCGTTTCACGCTCTTCGCCCCGGGTAACCTCGGTAAGGGTGACTTCAACCTGTATCGGCTCTTTGTCGAACTCGCCCTTCGGCTCGTTCGTGAGGGCGGCTTTGCGGCTCAGATTGTGCCCGATGGCCTCTATTCGGGCGCAAATAGTATGGCGATCCGCCAGGACCTCTTTGAACGCTTCCGCCTCGATGTCCTTCTTGGGTTCGAGAACACGAAAGAGGTGTGGTTTCCGGGCGTTGATTCCCGCGCAAAGTTCGCCCTCTACGCTGCGCACAAGGGCGGTACGACCACGGTGTTCCCTGCAGCGTTCTGGATCCGCTCGCTGCTCGATCTCGCTGCTGCACGTGCAGGCAACTGCCTGCAGTTGCCTGTGACGATGGTCCGCGAGTTCTCTCCAGATGCGCTCGCGGTGATGGAGTTCCGCGGTCAGCAGGACATCAACATCGCCCGGAAGATGTACGGGCAGTTCCCTCCACTCGGACAGGTCGTCACTGGCACGGCTCACCGGTCCTACCTGCGAGAGCTCGAGAGCGGGCACGTCCAGGGGCTGCTCACCGAGGACCGTTCTGCCCTGCCTCACTACGAAGGGCGAATGGTGGCCCAGTACGATCACCGCGCGAAGGGCTACCGCTCGGGCCGCGCACGGGCAGCAGTTTGGGAGGACCTACCGTTCGGCTCGCCACAGAAGTCGATTCAGCCGCAGTGGTACGTACACGCCGACGGCGTGCCAGATCAGGCGAAGCTGCGGATCGGCGAGTACCGCGTGGGCTTCTGCGACGTAGCGAGCCCAACGAACGAGAGAAGCCTGGTGGCGGCGATGCTGCCGCGTGACTGCATCGCCGGTGACAAGGTCCCTACCGTCTTGATGAAGTCTGTCGCTCCGCGTTTCGACCTACTGCTCTGGCTTGCGGCGGCGAACTCCTTCACGATGGACTTCCTCGTACGAATGAAGGTGAGCCTGAAGATGGCGCTCACCATCCTCGACAGCCTGCCTTTCCCGCGCCTGTCAGCCGGAGACGCCGCCGCGCAGGACATCGTTCAGCGGGCCTTGCGGCTCACATGTACGGGCCCGGAGATGAACGAGCTGTGGGACGAGATGGTGCAGTCCAGGGTCGTGCCCGCACGGAAGGCGACGGAGATCCCGGGCGCAGTCGAGACGACTGAGCGGCTCCAGTTGCGAGCAGAGATCGAAGCACGACTCGCATTGCTCTACGGCCTCGATCGCGAAGAGCTGGCGCACATCCTCGGTACCTTCCCGATTGTTCAGAAGGACGACGAAAAACTATGCGGCGAGTACCGCACCAAGCGCGTCATCCTCGAGATCTACGACGCGATGACCGAAGGCACACGCACTGGCAAACCGTACCAGACGCGCCTCGACCCGCCGCCCGCCGACCCGCGTGTTGCGCATCCTGGTCGCGGTGGGAATGTCGTCCCGCTGCCGGTCAGGCCTACGGTGCGTCCGCAACCGGCCGTCGCTCCGGCCGTCCCGCGTCGCGACATCCCCGCATGGTCGCCTGACCTCCTTCGGGCGGTGGCGACGAAGACCGGGCTCGCCGCTTCGGTCGGTCGATGGGGCACGACGCTGACAGGCGTCGACCTCGGCATCGCGGCGCTGGCTGCCGTCCTGCGCAACATGAGTGGGCCCGCGTCGCGCGACGAGGTCGAGCGTGCCGTGGTGCTCGCCGCCCTCCCGGGCATGCTGCAGTCGAAGTTCGACGCACAGATCGCCCCAAAGTGGCGTCGCGCGATCGGGCCCGCCAACATGAACTTGACGTCGATCGCGGCGCTCTCGATCCCCTGGGCCGAAGTGCTTCGCCGAGCAGCCGTCGAGCACGTGCTCGTGATGGACGCGGACGGCCGTTGGCGCGCCGGAGCGGACATCGACGACGCCCCCTCGGACGTGCTCGACGCTCGCGCGTTGGTGGCGCTCTCGTGGCTCGAGAGCGTGAGCGGCGCCGGTGTCGAGGACGTCGACCTGGTCACGCAGCTTGGAGTGCTCCGTGCCGCGTAAACGGGACCGCGACACACTGGACCTCCGGTGGCCTGCACCGGATTTGAAGCCCGGCGCCGGACTCGTGGAACCGCGTCTCTGGGTCAAGCGCCTGCGCCTGTGGCACGACTTCACCGACGACGCCCCTGAGCATGGCCGCAACATCCCTTTCCGCCGTGGGCTGAACATCGTGGCGTCGCCTGCGGGCCCGACCGCCGACCAGGTCTCGACGGGCCACGCGGCAGGGAAAACTCTGCTCTGTCGACAGATTCGCTACTGCCTCGGTGAGGATACTTTCGCTGATCCCGAGGACACGGCAGGCATCCGTACTCGCTTCCCCGACGGCGGCGTCGGCGCCGAGGTTCGCCTCTGCGGCGAGACGTGGGTGGTACGCCGTGCCTTCGCTGCGCGTGCCGATGACCGAGCGCTACGAGCTGAGAGCCTCGACGCCCTCGCCGATGACACCCACCGGGGCTCGTTCGGCGCGTTCCGCGAAGCGCTCGAGGTCGTCGCGTTCACCGATGCGCACCGCGAGTTGCTGAAGGAGCTCTCGGACATCGAGATCCCCTGGCAGTACGTGCTGGCATGGCTCACACGGGACCAAGAGTGTCGGCTCGACGGACTGACCCACTGGCGGCATCCCGAATCCAGCTCCCACTCGCCGGTTCGCAAGGCTGCTTCGGAGACGCGGTTGAACGTGCTCCGCATGGCGGTTGGCCTCTACTCGGCGCAATCGAACATCGCCCGCAAGCAGGCGGCGGGTGCGTCGCAAGCGGCGAGCACCGCCGACTCGGAGGCACGCCAAGCCGATGAGCGCTTCAAGGTGCTACGCCGAGACGTCGCAGCGGCACTTCAGAGGGACGAGTCAACAATCTGGCCGCCACCACCACCGCCGGAACAGGCACTGGAGGACGAGCAGGCCGCGCACGACGCTCACGTGCGAGCCCTTGAAGCCGCCGTCGAGAAACGGCTCCGCAGCACGACCGCCGTCGAGATCACGACGGCGCAGAAGGCAGACGAGCAGGCTCTCGAAGCCACGCGCGCTGAGCTTGCCGAGGTTGAGCAGCGCATCACCGACGTCGTTGACGAAGTCAAATGCGGCAAGGAGCAATTGGGACTGGTCGCGACGGACAACGCCAAAGCTTGGGCGGCTCTTCGACAGGCGAAGCACCCGACGTGCCCCTACGACGACACTCCTCTCGATGTCAACAAGGCGAAGTTCGTGTGCCCGATGCCGAAGCTCCCCGATCCCGACGCGGCGAGGAAGCTTGCGCAGGAGAGCGACGCGCACCAGAAGAAGGTCGCCGACGAGGTCGCGTCGAACGCCGACAAGCTCGCGAAGCTGAAGGGCCAGCGCGCGGGGCTGAACACCAGAATCACGAACCTCGAACGCGCCGTGGAAGCCCACCAGCTCGCGATCACGCGGGCCACCGAAGAGAGCCAAGCCGCGTGGGCCGCGAAGGGAACGCTACGGAACTTCGTTGCGGCGGTGAAGGCGCTCAAAGATGCGCGCGCCGCCGAGAGGAAGGCGAAGGACGCCGAGAAGCTCATCGCTGAACAGAAGAACGAACACCTGAGCACGTACTCGACCGGCGAGCTCACCAAGTGGTTCGACGCGCTCGTGAAGCAGGTCGTCGCGAAGGAGGCAAAGGGCGAGGTCACCCTCGACGGCAAGGGACTCCACGCGCACATCCAGTGGCGCGGTCGCCGACGGTCGGTGGCGCTGAATTCCCTCCGGCTCGTGCTCTTCGACCTCGCCGCTCTGCTCTGCGCGGTCGAGGGAACGTCCTCGGCGCCCGCCTTCCTCCTTCACGACAGCCCGCGCGAGGGCGACCTCAATCCGTGGACCTACGCGCGCCTCTTCGAGACCGCATTGGCGCTCGGTCCCGACGAGGAAACGGCCCCGTTCCAGTACATCGTGACGACGACGACCGAGCCGCCCGGGGGCGAGATTCGCGAACGCGTCCGAGTCGAGCTCAGCGCGCGGTCTGACGAGACGCGTTTTTTCCGGGTGGACCTGTGACCACCGCGCTCTCGCCTATGATCCTCTCGCGCCTCGAGAAGGCGGCGACGGACAACGGCTTCGACCAGGAACTCCCACGTGAGGGCGACTGGCTCGCTTTCGCGAGCACGCAGTGCCCGCTCCGCATCTGGCTCGGCACATTCGGCGATGCGGTATTCCTCGCGACCTTCTCGCAGCAAAACGTCACGCGCGCCCTCGGGCAGTACGGCACACCGATGGCGGCCCCCCTCCCCAAGGGCGCTTTCGGGGGTCGAACCGTTACCAGCATTCCGGAGCTCCACCGTCTGCTCCGGCGCGCGTACCAGCTCAGTAAGACGCTTCCCGACGAGCTGCTCCACACGTTCGAGAAGCAGACCGTCTCGCTGCCACGGAACACCGAGGCGGAACGGCTGGTCGTCCAGCGCGTCGGGCAGGGCGTCTTCCGACAGGGGCTCCTCGAATACTGGGAGGGTCGCTGCGCGATCACCGGCCTCGCCGTTCCCGAACTCCTCCGCGCGAGCCACATCAAGCCGTGGGCCGACTGCGCGAGCGACGCCGAGAGGCTCGACGTGTTCAACGGCGTGCTGCTCGCTCCGCATCTCGACGCAGCCTTTGACCGCGGATTCATCTCCCTAGCGGACGACGGCGCGGTGGTCGTGTCGTCCGCGCTCGAGAGCCACGACCGGCAGCTCCTCGGTCTCGACGCCTCGCTGAGGGTCCACGGACTCAACGATAGTCACCGCGCATACCTGCCGTGGCATCGCGAAAGAGTCTTCAAGGGCATTGCTGCGGGTCGGGGGTAGAGCGAGCATGGACGAGAGACAAGCAAGAGATCTTGGCGAGCGGTTCCGACGCGCGGTCTCGAAGGCCGCGGGAGTCGAGGAGCTGCAGAATGCGGACGCGCGCGACTTTGTCTTCGTCGCCGATCGGCCGGTGCTAATCGGGTCGTTCAAGGTGAGCGTGTCGGGCCTGCGACCGTTCTACGTGAGCCTCGTTTCCGGTTCCGACACGCGCCAGCAGAACTTCCAGCTCTTCGTCATGGAGAAGCGCAAGGGCTCTCCGATGCTCGGGACGAGCCGCCACAACGGCGCGAACCTCGTCTGGCGTTACAATCCGACGAAGCAGAGCGGCGACAATGCCAAGCGGAAGGCGGAGTTCATCCGCCTCGCGGGCGCCGACTCGCTCATCCTTCCTCTCCCCGATGACGACATCCAACCTTTCGCGGAGCAAGTCGTCCACGCGCTGACCCTTCGGTATCAGGCTGACGCGGCCGGCGGTGCGGTGGACGGCGAGCCCGACGAGGCCAGCGACGACGATGGGCCGCGTGACGGGCCTTCGTACTGGAAGATCTCGCCTGGTGAAGTCGGCGGCGAATGGCCAACGTGCCGTGAGAAGCAGGTGATTCTCATCGGCTGGAAGGAACTCGGCGATCTGTCGGGGATCGACGAGGCCGAGTTCGACCGACGCGCGGCGGCGGCGAGGAAAGACCATGACTGGGGCGGAGGGGTAGCCCAAGCCTGGAAGTTCAGGAACATCCGAGTCGGCGACAGGATCGTCGCGAACGCCGGCACGAAGCGCGTGCTCGGGATCGGCACCGTGACCGGGCCGTACCAGTTCGTTTCGGGGTCCGAGTACCCGCATCGACTTCCTGTCCGCTGGGACGACGCGGAGCCCCGCGTCGTGGACATGCCCGGCTGGCGACGAACACTCGTTCGGCTGACCGAGAGCACGTTCAACACCCTGGCGCAGGCACCCCAAGCGAGTGCGGTTGTCGTGGACGCGCCCACGCCCGTTGCCGCGCCTTCGGGAGGGATCGACTTCGACGGCGTCATCGCGCAACTCGAGAGTCGTTCTCTCTCGTTCCCTGCCGAGCTTCTCGCATCGTACCTCCTCGCGCTTCAGGCACGGAGGTTCGTCCTCCTGACCGGCATCTCCGGAACTGGAAAGACTCAGTTGGCGTTGGAGGTGGCCAGGCTGTTCTCGCCGCGTACCACGAACGGTGAGACCGACGGCGCGGAGAAGGTGCTCGCCCCGGACATGCTCAAGCGAGGCCGATTCGTCGTACCAGCGACACTCGCAAAGGAGTTCGACGCGCTCACCGGAGAGGGGCGACGCATCGACGTTCGTCTCCTCGGGAGGCAAGTCGAGTCGATGTCGGTCTACAAGGACCCGGCCCGGCCGAACCTCCTCATCGTGCTGTTGAGCGGGGACGGCAAGCGCACCTTCCAGACGACGTTGTCGGCCGGCGATCGGCTGTCGTTACGGCGCGAGACGATCGACGGCAAGGAGGTGCTCGTCGCGGATCGCGCCGCAACGGCGTCGACCGTTCTCTCGCCTACGTACGAGCTCGTCGCCGTCCGGCCCGACTGGACGGACTCCCGAGCGCTCCTCGGCTTCTACAACCCGCTGACGCGCGCCTACGCCTCGACCCCAACGCTCGACCTCGTCATGCGCGCACAAGAGGAGGTCTCCCTCGCTGCAGCCGAGGGACGTGCGCCGCGCCCATTCTTCTTGATCTTCGACGAAATGAACCTCGCCCGCGTCGAGCACTACTTCTCCGACTTTCTCTCGGCGATGGAGTCGGGCGAGGAGCTGGCGCTTCACGACGACGAGGACGTCGACGAGGAGATCCCTCGACGCCTGGCGCTGCCGTCGAACCTCTTCGTCGTCGGAACCGTCAACGTCGACGAGACCACCTACATGTTCAGCCCGAAGGTGCTCGACCGGGCCTTCGTGCTGGAGTTCAACGACGTCGACCTCGACCTTCTCTCGGGAAGAGCGGCGAGCGAGGACCCGGCCTCGACACCGCTGGCGCTATCGAAGTTGTCGGGTGGCCTCAAGCTGCTAGGCCGCGCGACCGATGAAGAGTGGTCGCGCTTCGAGGCGCTCTGCGAAGGAAGGCTTCGAAAGCTCCTTGCCACCGTCCATGCTGCCCTCGTGGAGGACAACCGTCACTTCGGCTACCGCGTCGCACGTGAGATCGCCCGATTCGCTGTGCTTGCCGCGGAGCAGACGAGCGCCAGCGACGAGGCTCTCCTCGCTGCGTTCGACATTGCTGTCCTCGCGAAGGTACTTCCGAAGCTGAACGGCACGCAGGCGGAGCTCGATGCAGTGCTCCGCCGTGTGTTCGTCGTAGCGATTGGCTCCGGCGCGGCCGAAGGGCACGACCTCGATTCGTGGAGCGTCGCAAAAGGCGCGCTACATTCCGCCAACGGCGAGGCGCCTCTCCTCCCGCGAACCGCAGCGAAGCTGTGGCGAATGCAGAAGCGCCTGCGCGCCAACGGGTTCGTGAGTTTCATCGAGTAGCGGGCGATGGCTCTCGGCACGCTCTCGTTTCGCTCGCGCGCTCGCGGAGTCACACCGGAGGACCTTCCGTCGGCTCTCCGCGTCCGTGGAGAGATCGAGTGGATCGTGTCGGGAGTGGTCCCGGAGATAGCCGCGCTCGCGGAGGCCGTGGGGCCGGGCCACGCCGAGAGGATCTCGGAGGGCGCCCTCCTGCTTCGTTTTGGCAACTCGGTAGGTCGGTTCGCCGTGGGCCGTCTCGGCACGCTCTTCGTACAATGCGGAAAGTGGGGAGAGGACACGTTCGACGCGCTCCTCACGGAGCTCACGGAGGTCGCGCTCGCGCTGCCCTATGCCGCAGATCAGAGCGCGGGCCTGCCCCATGATCGCACGCTCGTTGCGAACAACGCGATCCTCATGCACGCGTTCCTCTACGCGCGGCAGCTGATTCTCGGACCGCGCGACACGGGCCTCGCTTCGTCGATGGCGGCGATTCTCGCCGATCCGCATCGGCGGTTTGAAGCGGAGCGAGATCGAGTCGGCCTTGCGGATGCCCGACGTGTGGACGCCCGTTCCGTCGCGCGCCTGGCCGCGGGAGCAGAGCCGATGGAGCGCGCGCGCGGCGCCGCGCGTGGGCTTGCGCTCGCTCAGACGCTTCGCGGGCATCTTCCAACGCACGTCGACGTCCCGCGAGTCCTCCACTCGGTCGACACAGCTGAGAATCGCTTCGTCCAAGCCTTCCTCGGCCAGCTCGCCGAGATCGTGGAGCGGGTCGATGCGCTGGCTCGCGCTCGCCCAGGGGGAAGCCCGTTCTGGGCCCGCGTCGGTCTCGACTGCCGAGACATGCGACGAGCTCTGCGACCGATACGCGATCACTCCCTTTGGGAGAACGTTGGCCGCCTCTCTCACGTGCCCGCCGCGTCCTCCGTGCTCCAAAGACGACGTGGATACCGCGACGTCTTTCGACACCACCTGCTCCTCCGAGCCGCGACGCGGCTACCAACCGACGATGTTCTCTCACGCCTGCTCGGCATGAAGGACGTCGCAGCCCTGTACGAGCTCTGGTGCTTCTTCGCCGTCGTGCGCGCCGTGGAGCAGGTGCTCGGGAGGCCTCCCGATTCCGCAGAGCGCCCGCGCGTGGACGACGTTCAAGTGGATCTACCCTGGGGGCTCCGCGTGGCCTGGGGTGAGGACGTGGCTGTCTACTACAACCTCACCTTCAGCCAGGCACACCACGATGCCAGGCGCTCGGCCTCGCTGCAGCTTCGTCCTGATGTCGTGGTCCGGGTCCGCGCAGGAGCCGTCGATACGATGCACGTCCTCGACGCAAAGCTGCGAATCGAACGCAGTGGGGCGGCGGGGCTCGAGCAGGACGAATCGAAGTCGTTCAAGTGGAGCGACATCGCCAAGATGCACGCGTACCGCGATGCGCTTCCGGCGGTGCAGACGGCTTTCGTGCTCTACCCCGGCGACGAGGCGGAGCAGTTTGCGATCGGCGGACCGGAGCCTGGGGCGGTCGGCGCCATTCCCCTCGTACCCGGTGACGGGCTCGAGCACCTCGTCGAACACCTCCGGCGCTGGGTGACCCGAACGGAGAGTAGGTAAGAGCAATGGGATTCAAAGAGGACCACCCCGAGTTCCAGCACCTCTTGCGCGAGCTCATGCTGCTCCGCCAACACAACCTGGGGTTCAAGGACGGCGATCCGCAGGACGGCCTCCTGTTCTTCGCAGAGGCGGCGCTCGTCTGCTTGTCCCTCGAGCGCTTCGTCCGCGCGGTCTTGGGCGCGGATGCCGGCGAGAAGGACACCCTCTTCAACCTGCTCCAAAAGGGAGTGAGCAAGGGGCTCATCCGGCTTCCGTGGGGGGACCAGGAGGAGGGCATCAAGAAGGTCTCGGCGGTCCGCAACACGCTCCTCCACGGCAACTACGAACAGGCGGCGCGGGATGCCGGCTGCGCCAGCCCCGCCGAGTACTTCCAGAAGCAGTTCGCCGGCGAGGTCGAGAGCATGTTCAAGATCACCGACCATCTCGTGAAGCAGATCGACCCGGAGACGGGACGGCCACGACCGCAGGAGGGGACGCGCAGCTAACCACCGGGTTCTCGGCTCGCCCCGGCGGTTAGCAGCCGCTGTAAACCGTCTCGGCCCTCGCGCCCGCAGCATGCTGAGAGAGGGCCCCCGGCGGCCCGCTGGGCGCCACCATCGCGGACGACAAAGAAAGAGCGCCGAGGCTTCCCTCGGCGTTCTTCGCCACCGTCGTCGTCGACCACCCGGTCCGGGGCGTTCGCGCACGGGTAAAAGTGGCTCCGGCTGCAGGACTCGAACCTGCGACCCGGCGGTTAACAGCCGCCTGCTCTACCAACTGAGCTAAGCCGGAAAAATCGGGACCGCACACATACTTTTCGGCCCGCGGTCCGTCAAGCGGGACGCGCGGCCGAGGGGACCGACGGCCGAGCCGCGGCCGGCCGGACAGCCTCTACCGGACGAAGATCATGCCCTGCTGGCCGTCCAGCAGGCCGCCCTCGTTGCAGGTGGCGTAGAAGAGGGAGAAGCCGTTCGCCAGCAGGCCGTAGCTCGCCTGGGTGCCGGTGTCGTGCATGAAGAAGCCGCGGTTCTGGCTGGTGAAGCCGAGGTTGCGCAGCATGCTGGGGGTGCTCCCTGTCGCCGGGCTGCAGCTCCCGGCGGCGACCGCGCCGTTGGAGGTGCCGCACGCCTGGGTGAGGCAGCCGGTCAGGTCCTTCGGCACGGTGACGACGTAGGCGTTGGCGAAAGCCTTGCCGCTCGCCACGCTGCCCACCAGCACCTCGGTGAAGCTCAGCTTCCGGTCGATGGGGTCCAGGCTGTAGGCCTGCGTGTCGTCGTCGGGGGTCCCGCGCTGCACGATCCAGCCGAAGGTGTCGTTCTTCGAGGCGGACGCCACGCTACGGCCGGCCAGCGTCCAGCCGCCGCCGGAGGTGGTCATGTCGCAGTAGGCCTTGAACGCCCCGCTCGCGGTGGCGATCTCGTACACGCCGGAGGCGACGCCGGGGCTGCCGGCGAGCAGCGCCTTGCACGAGCCGTAGTCGGCGCACGCGCCGTCGGTGCACAGGTGCCCGGGGCACGACGCGGGATTGCACGGGCCACCGGCCCCGCCGTCGCCCCCGCCCGCCGCGTCGAAGCGGTCGAAGTCGTAGGTGCAGCCCGCGACGAGCAGGAGCGCGAGCATCGCCGGGACTCTCACGCGCTCGAATCTATCACGCAGCATCGCGCGCGGGGCGGCGCCCGCTTCGCATAAGATGAGGGGATGCACGAAGGAGACACCCTCACCCTCGCCCAGCGGGCGGCCAGGCTCGCCCCCCGGCGCATCAAGGTCACCGTCGTCGCCGGCCCCGACGTGGGTGGCAGCGTCGCGGGCGAGGTCGCCGTCGTGGGCCGCGCGCGCCAGGCAGACCTGCGCCTCACCGACCCCTCCGTGTCCTCCTTCCACGCCGAGCTGCGCGCGACGGGCGACGGCGTCTCGGTGCACGATCTGGAGAGCCGCAACGGCACCTCCTTCGAGGGCGCCCGGCTGGAGCGCGCGGTCGTTCCCCTCGGCGCGGTCCTCACCCTCGGCTCCACGGCCATCCGCGTGGAGCACGAGGACGCCGCGGGCGACGCGCCCCGGACGATGCTCGCCAGCTTCGGCCCCATGCTCGGCGCCAGCTCAGCGATGCAGGCGCTCTTCGCCTGGCTCGCCCGCCTCGCCTCCACGGACCTCGCGCTGCTGATCGAGGGCCCGCCCGGCTCCGGCAAGGAGACCGCCGCGCGCGCCGTGCACGCCGCCAGCCGCGTCGCCGAGGGCCCCTTCGTGGTGCTCGACTGCGTGGCCATGCCCATCGCCATGCAGGACGAGCTCTTCGAGGGCGACAACGGCGTGCTCGCCGCCGCCCAGGGCGGCACGCTCTTCCTGGACGACGTGAGCGAGCTCGACCTCGCCGCGCAGGGCCGCCTGGAGCGCGCGCTCGAACGCACCCCGCGTCCGCGCGTCATCGCCGCGTCGAAGGGCGCGCTGCGCGCGGCGGTCAACCAGGGTCGCTTCCGCGAGGACCTCTACGTGCGCATCGCGCAGGCGCGCGCCGCCATCCCCGCCCTCGCCGAGCGCCCGGAGGACGTCTCCATGCTGGCGCTGCACTTCGTCCAGGCCTTGCCGCAGGAGGTCCACGCCGCCCGCCGCATCGCGCCGGAGGCGATGGAGGAGCTGGCCCGCCGCGAGTACCGCGGCGACGTGCGCGAGCTGCGCGCGGTCGTCGAGCGCGCCGCGATGATCGCCACCGGCGCCACCATCACCGCCGCCGACCTCGCCTTCGAGCGCGTGCTGTCCACGCGCCACGACAAGGCGGGCGGCGGCGAGGTCGAGGCCTTCAAGGAGGCGAAGCGCTCGGTGGTCGACGACTTCGAGCGGCGCTACCTGGAGGCGCTGCTCCGGCGCGTGGGGGACAACCTCTCGCGCGCGTCGATCGTGTCGGGGGTGGAGCGGCACCACCTGCGGGAGCTGCTGAGGAAGCACGGGTTGCGGAGCAAGTAGCCCGCGCTGGTCACTCCACCCCCACCCCCGGCGCCGCCGCCCCCAGGTCCCCCGCGGTCTCCTCCCGGTCCCCAATCCCCCGCCCGCCCCGCGAAATCCCGCGAAATCGCGCCCCCTCGCGAGGGCACGCTCATTGCGTAGTGCCCTCCCCGGAGGCCCACACCATGAACGTTCGGACGCTCACCCCCCTCGCCCTGCTCGTCGCCGCCGTCGTCTTCGCCGGCTGCTCCGGCGCCCCGCAGGAGGACGTCACCGACCAGACCCCCGAGGCCCTCAACAACGGCGGCGGCGGCGGGCCCCCCGTCTGGAAGTCCGACCCCTGCGCCGACCCCAACCTCAAGGCCACCGTCCACGACACCAACAACGATCACGTCTTCGTGGGCACCAACGGCCCCGACGTCATCATCGGCACCGACGCCCACGACGTCATCTGGGGCAACGGCGGCAACGACATCATCTGCGCGCGCGGCGGCGCCGACGAGATCCACGGCGGCTCGGGCGACGACTACATCGACGGGGGCGCCGGCAACGACACCATCTACGGCGGCGACGGCGACGACGTGATCCACGGGCGCGCCGGCGGCGACGACATCCACGGCGGCGCGGGCGACGACATCCTCTACGGCGACCTGCTCGACGACACCCTCTGGGGCGACTCCGGCGACGACCTGCTCATCGGCGGTCACGGCACCGACGTCATGCACGGCGGCGAGGGCAACGACTACCTTCGCGGCGACACCGGCAACGACTCCTTCTTCGGCGGGCCCGGCACCGACGTCGCCAGCTTCATGACGGCGATGCCCCCGGGCGACCCCGAGCCGGGCTTCGACCACGCCATGGACGGCATCGACGGCGAGATCGTCAACTTCAACGACCCGTGCATCCAGAAGGACGATCCCACGCAGGCCCACCACCAGGGCTGCGCCTACGGCGACGGCAAGAACGAGCCGCTCGACGACATCGAGGTGATCGTCGGCTCCCCGTACAACGACCACTTCATCTCCGCGCACGAGAACCACAAGTTCGTGGGCGGCTTCGGCGACGACAAGTTCGACGTGCCGAGCAAGGCGGACGTCGTCGACGGCGAGGGGCACGACACCTTCCACGGCCAGCCCTTCGGCAAGCCGGGCGCCGCGCCCGCCGCCGGGCACGTGGCGGTCATGGTCGACAACCACGCCCGCGACTTCGGCCTCGTGGTGATGGGGACGACCGACAAGGACCACCTCGTCATCCACCCGAACGGCAAGCGCATCGAGGTGAACGGCAACGACGGCACCAAGCTGGACGCCATCGGCAAGCTCTGTCACCAGAAGGGCCAGAGCAACGTCATCTGCGACGTCCCGCACACCCTGCGCTACGTCGCGGCGTACGGCGGCGACGGCGCGGACCACATCACGCTGCAGGGCAACTTCCCGCGCGACTTCACGGGGCACATCAACGGCGGCAGGGACAACGACGTCCTGACCGGCGGCGACGAGCAGGACGTCATCTTCAGCGGCGTCACCGGCAACGACTGGCTGTACGGCAACGGCGGCGATGACGCGCTGCTCAGCGAGAGCGAGCTCACCATCAACCGGGCCAAGCTCAAGGGGCAGGTGACCTACACCGACGGCGCCGATCACCTCTTCGGCGGCGACGGCAACGACCAGCTCGTCAGCGACTTCCCCTGCGGCGGCCACGAGTACTCCGGCGGCGCGGGCGTGGACATCGCCGGCTTCGCCCGCAGCGGCAAGCTCCCCCTCTGGGCGCAGCTCGCGCAGTGGGGCGACAACCCCTCCATCAAGACGGCCTTCTACGGGCACGCCTACAACCCGCAGAGCAACAAGTACAACGGCGCCTACTGCGACGCGAGCCAGGGCACCACGCTCCACCCCGACCTGGAGGTGCTGGAGGGCTCGTCCGCGGACGACGTGCTCTACGGCAACGACAACGGCAACATCATCTGGGGCCGGCAGGGCGACGACGAGATCCACGGCCTGGGCGGCGACGACGAGCTGTTCGGCCTGGGCGACAACGACAAGATCTACGGCGAGGCCGGCAACGACGTGCTGCACGGCGGCGACGGCTTCGACGAGCTGTACGCCAACGACGGCCAGCGCGACATCCTGCTCTGCGAGAAGGGTGGCGGCCGCGAGATGAGCGCCGACGGCCACGACGAGATCACCGGCTGCAAGTACCACTGATCCCGCAGGGGCGGCACGCGCCGCCCTGCCTACGCGGGCGCTCCGCTACGCGTCGCGCTTCCCTCCTGCGGATTGACGGGTACGCAGACCACGCACTTCCCACACTGGAGACTGTCATGAACCGCACGCACCTCGTCACCCGCCCCGGACTCGTCCTGTCCCTCGTCGTGCTGCTCGTGCTCGCGTGCGTCGCGTGCGGCAGCGTCCCCGGCGACGGCTCCTCCGGCGGGGGGGCCGGGGGGCCGGGCGGCGGCGACCCCGGCTTCGGCGCGGGCTGGGACGGCGGGCCGCCCCCCGGGTGCGTCAACCTGCAGTGTCGCCAGCACGACCGCGGCACCCGCGTGAGCGGCACCGTTTACGACCCCAAGGGCACCCTGCCGCTGTACAACGTGTTCGTCTACGTGCCCAACGCACCGCTCGACCCGATCACGACGGGCCCGGTGTGCACGCCGTGCCAGGCGCCCGCCTCCGGCAAGCCGCTCGTGGCGGCCACGACCGACGAGAACGGGCACTTCATCATCAACGACGTGCCCGACGGCGCGCACGTGCCGCTGGTGATGCAGCTCGGCAAGTGGCGGCGCGTCATCGACATGCCCTTCGTGAAGGTGGCCGAGGACAACCACTTCAACACCAAGCTGGACCCGCACGACAAGGCGCACGAGCAGATCATGCGGCTGCCGCGCCGCCAGCACGAGGGCTCGCCCGACGACAACATCCCGCTCATGGCGGTGACCACCGGCGCGGCCGACTACGGCGAGTGCTTCATCATGAACACCATCGGCATCGACCCGCAGGAGTTCGACAAGGGCGGCCGCGTGCAGATCTACGACGGCGTCGGCGGCGAGACGGCGCGCCCGTACGCGTACGGCCCGTCCTCCACCCTGTTCAACGACGCCCCGACGCTCGACCAGTACGACCTGGTGTTCATGTCGTGCGAGGGCGCGACCCACGACCGGGGGCAGAGCGGCTACCAGAACGTGGAGGACTACGTGAACTCCGGCGGGCGCTTCTTCAGCACCCACTTCGCGTACAACTTCTTCGCCAACGAGGCGCAGTGCGCGCGCAGCGGGGACGATCCGACGTGCCGCGGCCCCGCGGACTTCAACGGCGTGGCCAACTGGGCGGGCAACGACGGCTCGGTCCACTACTCGCCGCCGTACGTCATCGACCAGAGCTTCCCCAAGGGGAAGGCGTTCGCCACCTGGATCCAGAACGTGCAGCCGGGCGGCACGCCCGGCGAGCTCGACCTGCGCGACACCCGCGGCGACGTCGACATGGTCGCCGGCGACAAGGCGACGCGCTGGATCTACACCACCGACCCGGGCGACGGGAACCCGAACAGCGACTACTCGACGCTCTACCTCTCCTTCAACACCCCGGTGAACGCGCCGGAGGATCAGCAGTGCGGGCGCGCGGTCTTCTCCGACGTCCACGTCGCCGGGACGCCGAGCGGCTTCTGCGCCGACCAGGACCCCGACTACCAGCCGAACCTCAACGCGCTGGAGTTCCTCTTCTTCGACCTGTCCTCGTGCGTGCAGAGCGAGAAGAAGGCGCCGATCCAGCCGCCGCATTGAGGAGGAGGGTGGGTGCCCCTCCGGGCGCCATGCTCGGGCTCGTGCTCGACTTCGCGCGTGCCGCCCGCGGGTGCGTGATGCCCTGACTCCGGCCCGCACGAAGTCTTGCGCGCGAGCCCTGCGCGTGGCGCCCCTCCCCAGGAATGGCGCGCGAGCGCGCCATTCGGGGAGGCTGGTGAGCGGCACGGGGCGGCCCTCGGCGGGGTGTGCTTGGGCGTTCGTCCACGGGTGACACGGCCTGATCAGCGCGTGCGCGACGCCGCGGGCGCGCAGCAGCTCCTCGAAGACCTCGGCGCGAAACACCGTCCCCCGATCCGTCAGCAGCCGCCCGGGCGCGCGGTGCGCGTCGAACGCGCGCGCCATCGCGCCGGTCACCTTCGCCGCGCTCGGCCGCGCCAGCACCTCGAGCGCCATGAGCCGGCTGCCGTGGAAGTCCACCACGCCCAGCACCCACACCGGAAGGAAGCCGAGGACCACACCAACGTCAGGTCCGCTTCTCGCCAATATTGGCGGCGTGAGCCGCCAATATTGGCGGGCCCCCTCGGCCAGCCGCCGCCCCGCTCACCGTCCGAGCGCCGCGCGCACCCGTGCGAGCGCGGCGCCCACGTCCCGCTCGACGAGCTCCGCCGCCACCCGCAGCACCCGGTACCCGAGCTTCTCCAGCACCCGCTGCCGCGCCGCATCCGCCGCCGCCCGCTCCGGCTCCCGGTGCACCCCCCGTCCACCTCCACCACCAGCCGCTCGCTCAGCGCCACGAAGTCCACGATGTAGCTGCCCCCCAGCACGTGCTGCCGCCTGAACTTCACCCCGCAAAGCCGCCGCCCCTTGAGCGCCAGCCACATCATCTGCTCCGACCGCGTGCCCTGCCGGCGCATCGAGCGCGCATACGTGTGAAGGAGAAAGAGCGAGGGGGCTTCGTGCGGTGCCATGCCCTCCCATGGCGGAAGGAGCGTGACAGCCGCAGTGACGCATCCCGCACGCGCACCAGGAAGGCTGGCGCGATCCTTCCGCCGGCTTGGCGTGGCACCGCACGAAGCCCCCTCGCGACGCCCACACGCGTTCGGAGAATCGGAGGGAGGGCCTGTCCCCCTCGTTCCCCGCGCAGAGGTCCGCCCCGTGCAGCACAACAGCCTCCCCGATGGCGCGCGCGAGCGCGACATCGAGGGGAGGGGCGCCACGCGCAGGGCTCGCGCGCAAGCCTGCGTGCAGGCCCACCGCGCTGCCCCCGCTCCTCACCGTGGGCCTGCGCGCAGGCGAGCACGAGCCCGAGCATGGCGCCGGGAGGGGGCCCCCCCATCACCCCCACTCCACCGCCAGCTCCAACGTCTTCGCGTGCTCCGGCACGTTCCCCAGAAACGTCCGCCGTAGCTCCGGCAGCGTGATGGTGCGGGCGCGGGCGAGGAGGCGGTCGCGCGCGGCGTGGATGACCGAGCGCGCCTCGTCCCGGTGGCCGGTCGCGAAGAGGGAGCGGGCGAGGGTGAGCCGCAACAGCGCGTCGCCCTCCTCCACGTTGACGCTCTCGTCCGCCTCGCGCATCGCCGACTGCGCGACGGCGAGGGCCTCCTCCACCCGGCCGCCGGCGAGCAGCACCGTCGCGAGCACCGCGCCGGCGAGGGGCCGCAGGGCGAGCGCGGCCTCCAGCAGCACCAGGCCCCGCCGCGCCTCGCGCTCCGCCTCGTCGAGCCGGCCGGCGTCGCGCAGGATCATCGCCAGGTACGCGCGCGAGGCCCCCTCGTGCCGGCGGTCGCTGGACACGACGGCCTGGATGGCGGCGCGCACTGTCGCCTCCGCCTCGCGGTGGCGGCCGAGGTGCAGGTAGACCACGGCGAGGTTGGCGCGCGCGGTGGCCGCGACCGTGGCGAGCCCCAGACGCTCGGCGGTGGCCAGGGCCTCCAGCAGCACCGTCTCCGCGCGGCGGTAGGCGCCCAGCTCGGAGAGGGCGAAGCCGCGCACGCCGGTCATGTGGCAGGCGTTGCGCAGATCGCCCGCCACCCGGTACGCCGTCTCCGCCGCCTCCGCGTGCGCCAGCGCCTCCGCCGGGCGCCCCGCCTGCCGCGCGTGCGGGGCCCGCGCCTGGTGGATGCGCGCCTCGACGTCGGCGCCCCCGCCGCGCGCGGCCTTCTCCGCGGCGTCCAGCATGGCCGCTGCGGGCTCCTGCTTGCCGGCGAAGAAGAGCAGCGACGCGATGCGCCCGCCTGCGCGCGCCAGGGCGAGGTTGCCCCGCGCCGCCGAGAGCATGCGGTAGAGGCTGTCGGCGACGGAGGTCAGGTCCTCCGAGTGCCCGAGGCGCTGCTTGGCGACGGCGAGCAGGCCCATCGCCTCGGCCCAGCGGGCGTCGTCGTGCGGGAGCAGGTTCACCGTCTCCGCCGCGGCCGCCTGCATCTTCTCCGTCTCGCCACGCCAGTGGTGGGCGTTCGCCTGCACGTTGCGTAGCGAGCCGAGCAGCTCGCCGGTGGCGCCCAGGGCGACGCCGCGCTCGGCGTGGTCGATGGCGCCTGCGAGGTCGTTGCTCTCCAGCGCCTGCTCGGCGGCGCGCAGGTACGCGACCGCCGCACGCGCGCTCTCCCCGGCGCGCTCGTAGTGCGCGGCGACGACGAGCGCGGAGGTCTGCCCGCCCGCCTCCAGCCACTCGGCGGCGAGGCGGTGGCCGAGGGAGCGGTCGGCGTCGGTCAGCATGGCGTAGGCGCCCTCGCGCACCAGCGCGTGGCGGAAGACGTACTCCACGTCGTGGGCGACGCGGCTGCGCGTGCGCCGCGTGAGCACCTCGCGCTGCACCAGCTCGTCCAGCCAGCGGTCGGCGGCGCCGGCGTCGTCACCGAGCAGCGCTCGCACGCTCCCGCGCCAGAAGGTCTCGCCCACGACGCTCGCCGCGCGGAGCACCCGCCGCGCCTCCGGCTCCAGCGCGCCCAGGCGGCTCTGCACCATCGCCACGACCGTCGGCGGCACCTCCGCGCCGTGGCCCTCCGCCTGCGCGCGCAGCAGCTCTTCCAGGAAGAAGACGTTGCCCGCAGCCTTCTCGACGAGGCCGGCGACCACGTCGTCCGGCGTGGAATCGTCCAGCACCGCGCGCACCAGCCGCGCCGCCGCGCGCCGGGGGAGGGGGGAGAGGGGGAGGGGAAGCACCCCGCGCTGGCTCCACAGGTCGGGGAAGATCTCGGCCACCTCCGGGCGGCCGAGCGCCACGACGGCGAACGGGCACTCCTCGAGCACGCGCAGCGCCGCGTCGACGGCGGCGACCGTCGGCTGATCGCCCCACTGCAGGTCCTCCAGCACGAGCAGGACAGGGCGCTGCCGGCACTCCGACTCGACGAAGTCGACGAAGGCGCGCTGCATCTGGTCGCCCATGAGCCGCGGGTCGTTGCGGGCGGCGCGGAGCTGCACGTCGTCGTCGTCGTCGAAGCGCGCGCCGATGACCTCGCCGAGGAAGGTGGCGACGCGCCGGGCGTCCTGGGCGGGCAGGTCGCGGGCGGTGCGCGCCAGCAGCTTGGCGCGGCTCTCCTCGGCCGACTCGCCCTCCAGCACGCCCGCCTCGCGCCGGATCACCTGGGCGAGCATGCCGAAGGGGGCGCCGCCGCCGACGGAGTCGCCGCGGGCGATCCAGAGCGCGGTGTCGGCGCTGGCCGCGCGCGCGCGGACCATCAGCTCCTGGCGGATGCGCGACTTGCCGGTGCCCGCGGGGCCGGTCACCAGCACGACGCGCGCCACCGACTCGCTCGCCGATTGCGCCACCACGCCCTGCAGCGTGGCCAGCTCGGCGTCGCGGCCCACGCACGGCGTCGGCCGGCCGAGCAGGGTGCGCACGGGGTCGGAGCCGACGCTGCGTCGCCGGAGGAGCGTGCCCTCGGGCCCGGCCTGCCGCACGAAGCGCGTGCCCAGCAGGCCGGCGGTGACCTCGTCGATGCGCACCGCGTCGCTCGGGTAGGGGACGAGCGCCGCCGCGCGGTCGATCGCCTCGCCGATGGGCACCCCCTCGTCGTCGGTCTGCGCGCGCCCGGTCGCCAGCCCGATGGGCGTGGTGGCGAGCTCGCGCTTGAGCTCCAGCGCGCACTCCGCCGCGCGCGCGGCGAGATCGGTCGCGGCGTCCCTGGTGGTGAGCACCGCGACGAGCGCGCCGTTGGGGAGCGGCGTGAGCTCGGCGCCGAAGCGCGCGGCGATGGCGCGCAGGCGGGCGACGTCCGCGTCCCCCAGATCGGCCCCGGCGTGGCGCAGAGTGTCGTCCTCGTCGGGTGCCGCCTCCTCGGCGGCGCCGGCCAGGATGACGCTCACCACGCGCTGCTCGGCGGCGCTCAGCCGCGGCGGCTCGGGCAGGCGCACCGCCGGCACCGACGCGCCCAGGCTGTCCAGCGCTGCGGCGACGTCGGCCATCGACGGGCGCGCGGCGACGACCTTGACCAGCATCGCCCCGATGAGATCGGAGAGGGCGGCGGGCAACATGGGCATCAGCCGCGCGAGCGGCACGTGCTCGTCGAAGAGGAGGCGCGCCAGCACGGCGGTGGTGCCGTTGGCGGCGAAGGGCGTGACGCCGGTGAGCGTCTGGTACATCACGCACCCGAGCGCGAAGACGTCCACCGCGGGGGTGATGCCGTCGCCGCGCACCTGCTCCGGCGCCATGTACGTCGGGGTGCCGACGAGCATGCCGGTGCGCGTGAGAATCGTCGGTGCCGGTGCGCGCCAGGCCGAAGTCGACGAGCACCGCCGTCGCCAGGTCGTCGCCGCGCAGGATGACGTTGGACGGCTTGACGTCGCGGTGCATGATCCCGCGCGCGTGGGCGTGCGCCAGCGCCTCCGAGAGCTTGCGCGCCAGCACGACGACCTGATCGGGGTCGAGCGAGCCCTCGCGCTTCAGCCGCAGGCGCAGCTCCTCGCCCTCCACCCACTCCATCGCCAGGTAGGGCACGCCCTGGCGCGTCTTGCCGTGGGCCACGTGGCGGACGATGCCGGGGTGCTCCAGCCGCGCGAGCGCCTCGCTCTCGCGCGCGAAGCGGGAGAGCGCGTCGGGCTCGGCGTCCTCGCGCAGCATCTTGAGCGCGACGAGCGCCCCGCCCTGCGCGTCGCGCGCACGGAACACGCGGCCCATGCCGCCCGTGCCGGCGAGGGAGAGGATTTCGAACCGGTCGCCGACGAGCGTCACGCGAGCATCAACATAGCGCACGACGCGCCGACGCGGCGGGTCACACGTCCGTGACGCCGCCGCGGGCGTCGCGGTATGCTGCGGCATCGTGCGGCGTTCCGTCGGACCATTCTTCGCCCTGGTCGGCCTCGCCGTCGCCGTGGCGGGCTGCTCGCTGCTGGTCTCGCTCGATGGCCTGGGCCCGCAGGATGGGGGCGGCGTTGGGGGCGACAGTGGGGGAGGCGATGCGGCGCCGGAGGCCTCCTCCACCCTCGCGTGCGATCCGGCGAAGCCCTTCACGTCGCTCGTCCCCATGGCCGAGCTGAACGACGTCCACGACGAGTTCAAGCAGTCGCTCACCACGGACGAGCTGGAGCTGTGGTACGGCACCACCGTGCCGGCCGGCGACGCCGGCAGCGCCGCTCACGTCATGCACGCGGTGCGTGCGAGCCGCACCGACGCCTTCGGCACGCCGACCCTGGAGCAGGGCGTCGACCCGAACCACCCGGTGGACCCCGGCGTCACTGGCGACGGCCTCGTCCTGTACTTCTCCGGCTCCGGCGGGGGCTCCGGCTACGACCTGTTCGAGGCGACACGGCAGGCGCCCGGCGACGCCTTCGGCACCGGCTTCCAGCTCCCCGCACTGCTGCAGTCGCCGACGACCGACGTCGCGCCCTTCCCCGCCGCGGACGGGAGCCTGTACTTCGTCTCCGCCCGCGGCGGATCGCTGAGCGTCTGGCGGGCGGGTGCGGGAGACGCGGGCCTGGGGGCTCCCATGCCGGTGCCCGACCTCTCCTCGCCGGAGGATGACGACGGCGTCGTCATCTCCAGCGACGGGCTGTGGGCCTACGTGAGCTCCCGCCGGACCGACCTGGCATCGGCGGGCAAGGCGGACATCTTCCTCGCCCACCGGGACTCCACCGCGGAGGCCTTCGGTCCGCTGTCCAACGCGATGGAACTCAACAGCGCGAGCGACGAGCGGGCCAACTGGCTCTCCGCCGACGGCTGTCGGCTCTACATGGAATCCAACAGGAACGGGCAGCTGGACCTGTTCGTGGCCGAGAAGGCCCCCTGACCAATCGCCCGATCGTCAGCTTGCTTGCGGTCAGCGCACCCGGGCGGCGACGGCGCCGATGCCCACCGCAAGGGCCAGAGCACCTGCAGGCGCCAGGGCCGCCGCCATGCCGGGATCGCCCCCGTGGACGAAGAGGCCTCCGAAGAAGAAGCCGCCCGGGAGCAGCACCAGCGCGGCGAGCAGCGATCCGGAGGCGAGCCGCCGGGCGCGCCCCGGCACCCTCCCGGCGACCAGCGCGAAGAGCACGTTGACGATCGCCACCAGGGTGCCGTGGGCGTGGGCGAGCCGCAGCAACAGCCGCCGCGTCTCGTTGCCGGCGTCCAGGTAGCCGCCCACCTTGAAGGCGAAGAGGCCCTCCAGCACCGCCCCCAGCAGCAGGAACACCAGCAGGCCGCCGAAGCCCGCGCGCAGGTGGCGGGTGGCGACCCGCGCGGCGTCGTCGGTGTCCTCTCGCGTCACTCCGAGATGGTAACCGCGCGATCGTCGCGGTCGACAAGGATTGCGTGCAGCGCCGCCGGATCGGGGGCTCCGCCCGCCCCCTCGAGCACGGCGGCCGGATCGTGCGGGGCGCCGCCCGCGCCGGCGAGGGCGCGCGCGCTGCGAGCGGCGACCGCGCGTACCGCGGCGTAGGGGTCGGAGGTCAGGGCCGCCAGGACCGGCGCCTCCCACGCGCCGCCGGAGGCCGCGCGGGCCTCGGGGGTGCCGAGCGCGAAGGCGGCGATGGCGCGCTGCGCGGCGTCGCCCTGGAGCGCGGCGCGGACCGTGGCGGACACCGTCCTGTCGCGCGCGTCGAGCGTGTGCCGCGGCTGGCCGTACCACGCGGCCAGGCGGTCCTCCGTCCACGCGAGGGTGCGGTCGACGTGGCAGAGGTTGCACGCGGTGGGTCGGCCCGTGGCGAGGGCGACCGCCACGCTCGGGCTGTCGATGCGGTGCGAGCGCATCGCCCCGAGCAACGCGTAGGTGGTCCGCGGCATGTGGCAGCCCATGCACGCGGCGCCGGCGGACCCGGGCGCGTGGTGGGTGTGCGCCTCGCCCCTCGCCACGACGTCGGCGTGGCACCCGGCGCAGGCGCCGTCGCCGTCCTTGCCCGGCGTGACCTGATGCACCGGGTCGACGCGCCCGCGCTCGTGATCGTGCATCGAGTGGCAGGAGAGGCAGGAGAGCTTGCGATCGCCGTGGCCTCCGGCGAAGCACCGCGACGCCGTGAGGGCGTTGTACTCGCGGCCGCCGACCCGGATGGCGCCGTCCGACCAGAAGATGCTGCGGGCGCTGGCGTCCAGCCACGGCGCGCCGGGGCGGTCCAGGTCGTCGAGAGAGAGCACCGTGCGCGAGGCGTCCAGCCTCTGGCCGGGGCGGAAGCTCCGCGTGTAGCCGCGGCGCCACCAGTCGTCCTCGTCCTTGGGGTACGCGTAGGCGTGGCACTGCCCGCAGAGGGCGGAGGCCTTCGCCGGCGAGAGGCGCGCGGGGTCGACGATGGATGGGTCAGGCAGGCCGCGCGCCTCGTAGCGCTCGAGCGGGCTGCGGTGCTTGCGCACGTGCGCGCCGCCGGGGCCGTGGCACGCCTCGCACGCGATCCCGAGCTCGACGACCTCGCTGCGGACGGGGGAGCCGGGGGCGCCGTCGGGATCGTAGCCGGGGCGGCCGGCGGTGGCGTGGCACTGGATGCAGTTGGAGCTCCAGTGCACGTCGTGCTGCGGCGCGTCCGGCGGCTGCACGAACGCGTCGCGCCGGAGGATCCAGCGCTCCTCCGCGACGAGGTAAACCCACGGAAGCATCGCGAGCTCCCCGGGGCGCGGGCCGCTGGTCCAGTAGCCCTGGTAGTGGTGGGAGCCGGTGGCGAGCACCACCCGGCGGGTGATGCGCGGCGCGCTCCCGCCCGCCTCGGCCGCGAGCCCCGGCGTCGCGTCCGGGTCCTCGTAGGTCGCCCACACCGCGCCGTCGCGCGCCTCCAGCCGCGCGGGCGCACCGGCGGGGGCGTCGCTGCCGAAGACGGGCGCTCCCACCATCGCCGGACCGGGCTCCTGCGTCATGGTGCGGTGGAAGCTGCGGTGCCAGCTCGCGTACTCCGACGGATGGCAGCTCCGGCACGCCGCCGACGAGACGTACTCCCCCGGTGTCGTGCGCGCCGGCGTGTCCGGATCCGCGCGCGCCGGCCGCGCCCGCGGGCGGACGGCGAAGGCCCCGGCGACGACGGCGAGGACCCCGGCGCCGAGCGCCCAGCGCGCCCAGCCCGCGCCGCGCGCCCCGCGAACCAGCACGATCAGCGCGAGCAGGAGGAGCGCCCAGGCGCTGACGAGGTCCATGCCGCTCACCGGGTCAGGATACGCGCGGCGCGCCCGGCCTGCGCCGCCGATCAGGGCTCGGCGAGGCGCCCGTCGAGCAGGATCAACCCCGTCGCGTGATCGACGATCGCGAAGAAGAACGGATGGTCCGCGACGAACTTCACCGGCTTCGGCGCGACGCCGATGCCGGCGGGCGCCATCAACAGCCCCGTCGCCGCGGCGGCCTCGGTGCCCACCTCGTCCACCTTCACGAACGCCTTGTGGAAGATGGCGTCGATCGCGAGGCGCTCCTTCGGATCGGGCGGGTTCGCGATGCCGGTGAAGTCGGCCTTCGCGCGGTCGAAGGCGGTGCGCATGCCGAGCGCACGGAGGACGGGTGCGAGCGCCAGCGTGTCCGGATTCATCTCGAAGCGGGGCAGCGTCACGTCCACGAGCTGCGACGTCATCCTGGCGCGCCAGCCCTCCAGGTTGGTCGCGAGCGAGCCCTCGAGCGACGCGATCCCGCCCACCTGGTCCGGCAGGACGATGAGCAGCGACGCGACGTCGTCCTGGTAGGGGAGCGCGACGAGCGCCGCGCCGGGCACCTTCGCGTACGACACGGTGGTGCGCTCGTGCATCATCGGGGTCTTCTTCTTCGCGCTCGTCGCGAGGGTGAAGGGCTCGTCGCGCGTCGCGCCTCCGTCGAACGGATGGGCCCACCTCGCGAGGAAGTAGAACGCATTGACCAGCACGAGCCGGGTCTGGGGCGTCAGGGCGCGCGCGGGGATGAGGTCCTTGATCCGGCCGTGAGTCTGTCCGTCGACCCAGCCGTTGATGTGCGCGCGCGCCCGCTCCGGCGCGTGCGCGAGGTCCACCCGTTCGAGCTCGGAGCCGAACGCGACGCGCGTCCGATCGAGGTACGCCTCCTCGAAGTGGAAGGACGCCTCGCCGAAGAGGCGACTGGCGATGGTCGACGTCACCGGACGGCCGGCGCTGGAGAGCGCGCGCGCGAGCTTGCCCCAGCTGCTCATCACGGCGGCAGGGTCGCCGGTGAAGCGGAGCGCCTTGCGGATCTCGGCGGCCGTCTCCCCGCGCGCCCCGCCGTAGCTCATCGCCACCGCGCACGAGACGCTCGCGGGCGACATGGCGAGGTTGCCCTGCCGCGACCGGACCTGATCGTAGAGCGCGAAGGCGAAGGCGTTGCTCGCCTTCGCGAGCGGCGCCGTCTCGCTCGGCGGCGGCATCGGCACGGCGGGTCGCGAGCTGGCCGCGGTGGACGCCGACGTCGACGGGGAGGTCGTCGGAGCGGCGCCCGTCGAGGCGGAGGCATCCGGTGCGGCGGGCGCCCCGTGCGCCGGGGCACTGCGCCTGTCACAGGCGAGCGCGAAGAGGAAGAGCAGGAGGATCGGAGCGGCGAGTGCGCGGCGCATGGGACCGGAGTCTTGCCGAGGTGGCGCCGGGCGCGCAAGAGGGCGGCGGTGGCCACCGGCGGGAGCACCCCCTGGCGATTGAGCGGTCACCGCGTGCCTTCTCCCCGCGCCCTCCGGTGCGCGTGCGGGAAGCAGCGCTCGGGCGGGTAGGGGAACATGGCGATCTGCTCGCCCGCCGCCACCCTCCGCTGCGTCTCGATCCAGAAGTCGGCCGTGAAGAGGTCGGGGTGCTCCTGCTCGAAGATCTCCCGCCAGCGCGCGTGGGGGAAGACGAAGGTGGGGAGTTCCTCGGGGAAGACGTCGTTCGGGCCGACGTAGAACCACGGCTCGCCGGCGCACTCTTGCTCGTCGGTGGTGGGGGCGGGCATGCGGCGGAAGTTCACGCGTGAGAGCTCGGAGAGCTCGTCGTAGTCGTAGAAGACGACCCGCCCGTACCGGGTGACGCCGAAGTTCTTGAGCAGCATGTCGCCGGGGAAGATCCCGGCGTAGGCCAGCTCGCGCAGGCAGTTGCCGTACTCCCGCAGCCCGTGCCGCACCTGCTCCTCGTTCTTCGCCTGGGCGAGGTGGACGTCCAGCGGGGTGAGCCGGCGCTCGATGTAGACGTGCTTGATGACGAGGTGGTCGCCGTCGCGCTCGAGCATCTTCGGCGCCTTCGCCTCGAGCTCCGCCAGCAGCTCGGCGGAGAAGCGCCAGATGGGCAGGGCCACGTCGCTGAACTCGAGGGTGTCGGCCATCCGCCCGGCGCGGTCGTGCAGCTTGACGAAGCGATACTGCGCCACCACCTGCGCCCGCTCGAGGTCCTTCGGCGCGTCGAAGCGATCCCGGATCAGCTTGAAGACGAAGGGGAAGGAGGGGAGCGTGAAGACCGTCATCACCATGCCCGGCACGCCCGGCGCGGCGACGAAGCGGTCGAACGAGTGCTCCAGGTGCTCGGCCATGTCGCGGTAAAAGAGCGTCTTGCCCTGCTTGTGCAGCCCGATCGCGGTGTAGAGCTCGGCGGCGGGCTTCTCGGGGAAGATCGACTGGAGGAAGTGGACGAAGGCCGACGGCACCTCCATGTCCACCATGAAGTAGGCGCGGGCGAGGGAGAAGAGCGCGCCGAGCTCGACCCGCTGCAGCAGCAGCGCGTCGAGGTAGAGCCGCCCCTCCCCGTCGTGCCGGATCGGCACCGCGAAGGGTGTGCGCTCGTTGCCGTTGATCACGCGGCCGACCAGGTACGCCGCCTGGTTCCGGTAGAAGAGCGAGGACAGCACCTGCACCTGGATGTTGGGCTGCACCACCATCGGCCGCGGGAGGAAGGCCGACATCGCGCGGATCACCGCGGCGATGTCGCGGCGGAGGTCCTCCCACTCCCTCGAGAGCCCGAGGTCGGCGACGATGGCGCGCATCATCGCGCGCACGCCCTCGCGCGCCGGGTAGTAGGAGCGGTAGGTCTTCTGGTGGGACGCGATGTGCTCGGTGGACATCGCAGGCCGCCAGAAGATGTGGCGGTTGGTGTAATAGGTGCGCGCGAGCACCCGGCAGGCGACGGAGTTGAAGAAGGTCTCGGCCAGCTCGGGCTGCTGGTGGTTCACCAGGAGCGCGATGTAGGCCTGCTTGATGCCCGGCCAGACCGCGTCGCCGAGCGTCTCGCCGTGGCGCTCCGCCAGGACGACCACGGCCTCGCGCACCCGCTGGTCGTACATGTCGATGCGCTCGATGCGCGCGCGCTGCACCGCCGCCCAGTCGGCGTGCTCGAACCGGCTCTTGGCCCCGGCGCTGATGGCGCGGAAAATGCGGTAGTGCTTGTCGAAGCCGTCGAGGATGGCTCGGGCGATCGCGGCGAGGTCGACGGGGGGGTGGCCTGAGGTGGTCACAGGGCGACCATAAGCACTGGGGTCGCCGCGCGCGAGCGTCTACCCCCGCTTGACGACCGGCGCGGGCTCCGGTGGGGTCACGGCGGGGCGACGGGGGCGACGACGAAGTCGCCGAAGAGCTCGCGGCGCGCGATGAACGGCGTCTGCTTGCCCGCGGTCCGGAGCGCGACGCGGCGGGTCGTCTCGTCCAGCAGCTCGCCGAGCTCCACGAAGCCGTCGTGGTCCCTGTCGGTCGTCGCGCTCCTCAGGGAGGCGAGCAACGCGCCGGCGAAGAAGCCTCGCTTCGACACCGGGTCCTCCAGGCTGAACTGGCGGCCTTTCGCGGCGGAGAAGACGATGGCGCCCGCGCGGTGCTCACGGACGAGCGAGTCGGCCAGGCTCTCGTTGGGCACCACCAGCGACTGCGTCACGTTTCCGG
The DNA here is from genome assembly GCA_963782055.1 of uncultured delta proteobacterium. Lineage (GTDB taxonomy): Bacteria > Myxococcota_A > Polyangia > Polyangiales > Polyangiaceae > DASXHD01. The sequence goes on along the minus strand of CAWAIF010000003.1, from coordinate 4,276,187 downwards.
AGTGGCACGCGTCGAGGAGGATCACCACGCGACCGGGCGCGTGGCCGACCGCCGCCGCCATGTCGTTCCAGTCCAGCGTCGCCCCGGCGATGGACTCGCGCGTCAGGCCTCTCTTCTGCACGTCCCACCGGACGCGGCCCGTGGCGAACACCATGGCGCCGGGACCGAGCGCGAGCCCGTGGCCGGCCAGGAAGACGAAGGCGACGTCGTCGCGCGACATCCGGGAGAGCCGCGCGAGCGCGGCGCGGATCGCGTCGGGTGACGCCTGGTCGTCGGTCAGCGTCGTCACGTGCGCCTTCGCGTAGCCGGACCCTGCCAGGCCGGAGAGCGCTCGGGCGACGGCCCGCGCATCCCCGCTCGCCGCCGGCAGGTCCCCGCCGGGGACGTTCGGGTACCGGCTCACGCCGACCGAGATCACCCACACGTCCGGCTTCGGGGCATTCGGGACGCGCGCTTCGAGGTCGACGACGGCGGGATTGGACGCGTAGCCCTCGGCGTCGAAGGCGATGACGCTCACGCGGTTGCGTCCCGAGAGCAGCGGGACGTCGAGGTCCACGTCGCCGGTCGGCGCGCAGACGGCCTTCTCCGCGGCGAACCGCCCTTCCACGAAGGCGCGGACGGTGTCGACGCGCGCGGCGGAGCCGACGTGCACGTGCAGGCGTGCGCTCCGCGTCGAGACGATGCGGGAGGCCGGGGGGGTGAGCGTCACCGTCGGCGGCCTCTCCACGGTCGCCGAGACGTCCACCGCCTCGCCTGCCAGACGCCGGCGCACCAGAGTGGGTGAGTCGAACGCGGCGGAGAACTGCTCGAACCCGAAGCGCTCCAGCGGGCGGTCGAACACCCACCCCACGCGGTCGGCGACCTCGCGTGTCCCCGAGTACGCGCCTCCCGGCGTGAGGGCCACGAACTCGTCGTCCTGGAAGGTCGCCAGGGTGCCGCGAAGCCGCGCGGCTTCGGCGTCGAACACGCGAATCGCCCCATCGGTCGTGGCGGCGGCGACGACGCCGGCCCCCGGGGACGCCGCGAGCGCGGTGACGTAACCTCCGCCGGTGCCGCGGACGTGGGACACGACGCGGCCATCGCGAACGACGAGCAGGTCGCCATCCAGCGTGCCCACGAAGACGGTCTTCGCGTCCCGGGAGACCGCCAGGGCGGTGGCCTCACGGTCGAGCGAGACGTCGACGCGCCGGTCCGGGTGACGCGGCGTCAGGATGGCGAGCTTGCGCCGGTACGCGGCGGCGAGGGTGGAGCCGTCGTCGGAGACCGCCACCGCCGTCAGTTCGGGCTCGTCCGGCACGACGGCCGTCGTGGGGCCGGTGCCGAAGCGGAACCCCTTGATCACCAGCGCCCCGGTCTTCGCGTCCCACACGTAGAGCCCGCTCATGGTCTGCGTCGGCACGCGCACGATCGCCGCGACCAACGAGCCTCCCGCCACGAAGAACGGGTGCAGGGGGTCGAGCATGCTGCCCGCGGACCCCCGGAGCACGACGCTGCGCCCGGTGGCGATCTCCACGACCGCGCGGGGCGTCGCGCCGAGTGGATCCTTCGCCGCCCCCCACGGAACGATGACGAGCCCGCGAGAGGGGTCCCAGGCCTCGATCGGGTTGTCGCGCTTCCAGGTGGGCTGCACCGCGCCCGGCGCATCGCCGCCCCCGAGCGGTACGCAGTACAGCGTCCGCCACTTCGTGGCGGGCCAGGCGGCCGACGGCTTCACGAGCGCGAGCCACTTCGAGCTGGAGCGCGGCTCGTCCGTGTCCAGCGTGTGCCGCTCGACGGCCAGCGGCGCGTGGTCCGGCGGGCACAGCGGAGTCGTGGGCGAGAGCTTGGGCAAGCGGACGGTGAACATCGTGTCGCCCTGCACGAACGGGGGAAGGTCGGAGGGCTGGTGGGGCTGGTGCGACACGCGTCCCGCCGGGAGTGACCAGTCGGCGAGCGCGCCGGACGAGGTCGCGATGAGCCGATCTTCCCCGAGGAATGCGAGGTCGCGTGCGGCCTGGATGGGGTGGCCGAACTGCCCGAGCGAGATGCCCGTCGACGTCTCGAGCTGCAGCATCGTGCCGGCATCGAGCATCGCCACGACGGTGCGCCCGTCGGGCGCGAACACGAGCTGCTGAACGGAGCGATTGGCCCCGGCAAGGTCGCGAGCGAGCTCGGCGTCGAGATCGGACAGCCGCTGCGTCCACCGGAGGGTCCGCGTCGAGAGGTCCCACGCGGCGAGCCCCACCGCATCCGACGCCGACGTCGACGAGGCGCCCAGGACCGCGGTGTGCCCGTCGGGGGAGACCGCGAGCGCGTCCGGCACGACGCCGCGAAGGTTGGGAAGCTCGACCGGCGGCTGATCGTGCCTGAGGTCCACGACGAAGGCGTGCGTGAGCCACGTGGCGGGCTCGACGCCGCCGTCCGCCCGTCGGTGCGGGCGGACCAGCTCGTCGTACGCGTAGACCGCGACGTCCCCGCCTGGCTGCACCGCGAAGGCGCCGCCGACCGCCCTCGCCGGCAGCGGGAGCACGTGCGCGTGGCCGCCCTTGCCCGCGACCGGCCAGACCACCAGGCCCTTCTCGTGCGCCTGCGCCACCCAGCGGCCGCGTGGCGAGTCGTCCTCGAAGACCGCGGATTGCGTCGGACCGGCGTCGGCGGGGGGACCGAACGCGAAGCGCGGCGCGAGATGGGCATCGAGGGCCCGGATGGGACCGGGGACTGCACCCGCCGTGACGAACGGGGCGTCCGCGTCGCCGGTGGAGCGCACCGCGACGGTGACGCCGGCTGTCGCGACGCGCGACCCGTCGAGCCCGAAGGTGACGAGGCCCCCGTCGACGGCCGCGACGAAGCGATCGCCGGCCGCCGTCCAAGCCAGGTCCCCGCCGAACCGTCTCGTCACGTCGAAGTGGAAGGACCGGAGCAGCTTGCGCGAGTGCACGTTCCAGAGACGGATGGTGCCGTCGGACGACTGCGTGGCGAGCGTCCCGGTCGGCGAGACCGCGCCGCGGGCCCCCGCCGAGTGTGCGGTGTCGAGGATCTCGGTCGCGCCGGGGTCGGCCCCCACGACGGCGCGCGGAGCCGTCGGGCAGTTCGGAGAGGACGACCCGGCCTCCGCAGCAGCGCCCGCGTGAGGCGCCCTCGACGAACGCCCCGGCGGGGCGCCACAGCTCGACGCCGCGAGCACCAGGAGCGCTCCAGCCCAAACGCGGAGGCCTGCCTTCACTTGTCGTAGAACGACGCGCCGAAGGAGACGTACACGTTCCCGCCGGCGTCGCCGGTGTCGGCCGTCGGGGCGGCGTCGTAGTAGTCGTCGTACGGCGTCCACGTGGACGTGTTGCTGTCCTCCACCTCGGCGAGCGCCGTCACCTTGTAGCCGGTGCCGGTGATCTCGGCGCCGTACTGGCCGTCGCGCGCCGTCACGCCGAGCGTGCCCACGTCGACGAAGGGGATGGGCGCGTCGCTGGCGTCGACGATCGTCACCGTCAGCCGGCCGCTGAGGGGCACCTTGCTCGAGTCGGCGAGGAGGATGTTGGTCGTGTTGGTGAAGACCAGCTTGCCGTTGGGGAGATCCGAGTCCCCCGCGCTGTAGGCCCAGCTCTCCCCCGGCGCGTCGATCGGCCCGTCGAGCGAGAGGCCGCACGGGTCGGCCGGATCGTCGCAGACGATCCAGTAGATGTGGAAGAGGTCGCCACGGTCGATGCCGGTGTACGTCCACGTCAGTCCGCCCGCCCGGCCGAGGCTGCCGGTGGGCGTCCACGTGAGGCCGTACGGGGGGAAGTTGGGCTCGAGCTTTGGCTTGAGCTGCGAGTCGGCGCAGCCGTCCTTGTTGACCTTCGCGTTCTTGGGGGTCCCGGGGCACTTGTCCGTCCCGTCGGGCACGCCGTCGCCGTCCTCGTCGCCGTTGCAGGAGCCGGTGCACGGCAGAGCACCATCCGGGATCACGCCGCCGTCCGTGGTGGAGCCGCCGTCAGAGCCGGACGTGTCAGCCACCGACTTGCCCCTCGCGCAGCTCGTCACGACGAGGAGGGCGAGCGCGGTGCCAAGGACGCCGTTCTTCAGGATCATGGTGCCCTCCGGGCCCCGTGGGTGATTCCCACCTGTGTGCATCGTACAACGAAACGCCGCGCCCCGCAGCCTCTTGCCCGGACGGGGGCGCACGGCCCCAACCCGCCGGACGCGGCGGCCTCGCCGTTGGTCTGGCAGTGACGGCTTCGGCTACGCTTGTTGCATGACAACCCCCGCCGGTCACTTCGACCTTCACATCGAGCAGGTCGACGACTTCGAGTTTCGGGTCCGCTTCGACAAGGACACCTACGCCGAGCTCACCCTCGACGAGCCGCCCCCCCTCGGTCAGGACCGTGGCCCCAACCCCGCGCGGCTGCTCGCGGCCGCGATCGGCGACTGCCTGTCGGCGAGCCTCCTGTTCTGCCTCAAGCGCGCCGGGGTCACGCTCACCGACCTGAAGTCGGACGTGCACGTGGAGATGGTGCGCAACGAGGAGAAGCGGCTGCGCGTGGGCAAGGTCGACGTCGTCATCCGCCCGGGCGTCGCCGCCGACGACGCGGCGCTGCACAAGTGCCTCGGGACCTTCGAGGACTTCTGCGTGGTGACCCAGAGCGTGCGCGCCGGCGTGGACGTGAACGTGAAGGTGGAGCCCACCGGGTGACGCGCGCCCGGGCGCGCCGACGGAGGGGGCCTTGCGTGGGCCTAAAGAGTCATTATAACTCTATCTACCGAATCGGCGAGCCGTCCCTTCCCAGGCGGGAATGCCTGGCCCGATCCTGGGCTTCTGGAGGAGCAAGGTCCCATGCACGCTCTCGTCAAACAGGCAGGTGAGGTGTCGCTGCGCACCGTGCCGCCGCTCGCGCCGGTCGCGAGCGACGACGTCGTGATCGACGTCGCGGTGGCCGGCATCTGTCGCACCGATCTCTACGTCGCCGACGGCCTGCTCCCGTCGGCCGACCCGGTGGTGCTGGGGCACGAGCTCGCCGGCACCGTGACCCAGGTGGGCGCGGCGGCGGCGCCCCTGCGCCCGGGCGATCGCGTGACGGTCGTCCCCTCGGTGCCGTGCGGCGCGTGCGTGGAGTGCACGCGCGGGGAGCGGTGCGCGTCCCCGGCGCTGCTCGGCGTGGACCGCGACGGCGCCTTCGCCGGCGCCCTGCGCGTGCCCGCCCGCGCGGTGCTGCTGGTGCCCCCGGCGCTGCCCTTCCGCCTGGCCGCGTACACCGAGCCGCTCGCCGCGGCGCTCGGCGTCCTGCGCGCCGGCCTGGACCTCGGCGGGCGGGGCGCGGTGGTGGGCACCGGCCGTATCCCCACCTTGATCGTGCGCGTGCTCGCCGCCGCCGGGTTCGGGGACGTGCCCGCATGCGACCCGGCCCGTCCGCTGCCGCCGGGCCTGGACTGGGTCGTGGAGTCGGTGGCCGACGCGCGGGCGATGGACGCGATGCTCCGCGCCCTGCGTCCGGGCGGCACGCTGGTGCTCAAGAGCCGCTCGCACACGCCGGTGCCGCTGGACGTGGGCCTCGCCGTGCGCAAGGACCTCGTCCTGCGCGCGGTGAGCTACGGCTCCTTCGAGGAGGCGGTGGCCTGGCTGGCCACCGGTCGCGTCGACGTGTCCGATCTGCTCGGCGAGACCTTCGCGCTGGGCGATCATCGCCGCGCCTTCGCGGCCGCCCGCGCGAGCGAGGCGCGCAAGGTCTTCCTTCGCATCGACGCCGGCCCGGAGCGCGCGGACTGAGATGTGCGGCCTCGTCGCCCTCTTCTCGCCGGAGGCGCCGGTGTGCGCCGCGCGCGTGGAGCGCGGCCTGGAGGCCCTCGTCCACCGCGGGCCGGACGGGCGTGGCGTGTGGACGGCGCCGGGCGGGGAGGCGGCGCTCGGCCACGTGCGGCTCGCCATCGTGGACCCCGCCGGCGGCGCGCAGCCTCTGGCGAGCGAGGATGGTGCGGTCGTCGCCGTCGTCACCGGCGAGCTCTACGACGACGCGCGCATCCGCGCAGACCTGGAGCGCCGCGGCCACCGCTTCCGGACGCGGAGCGACTCGGAGATCCTGCTGCACCTCTACGAGGAGCACGGGGAGGACTGCCTGCGGCACCTGCGCGGGGAGTTCGCCTTCGCGCTGTGGGACGCGCGCGCGCGCCGCCTCTTCTGCGCCCGTGACCGCTTCGGCGTGCGGCCGCTGGTGTACGCACGGGCGGGGGGCGCGCTGCTCGTCGCCTCGGAGGCCAAGGCCCTCTTCGCGATGGGCGTGCCCGCGCGATGGGACGCCGCCGCGCTCGCCTTCGCGATGCATGCACAATACACGCAAGAAGACCGCACCCTCTTCGAGGGCGTGCGGCAGGTGCCGCCGGGGACGATGCTCACCGCCACCTCCGCCGGCGTGCGCACCGCGCGCTGGTGGGACCTGGATGTCCCGCGCGCGGAGGAGAAGCTGGCGCCGCCGGAGGTGGCCTCGGCGCTCGGCGAGCGGCTGGACGAGGCGGTGCGCCTGCGGATGCGCGCCGACGTGCCCGTCGCCTTCCAGCTGAGCGGCGGCCTGGATTCCAGCGCGGTGGCGGCGCTCGCCGCGCGGCGGGCGCGCGGGCCGATCACCTGCTTCACCGTCTCCTTCGACCACGACGACTACGACGAGCTCGGCCTGGCGCAGCAGACGGCGGACCGCCTGGGGGCGCGCCTGATCACCGTGCGCGCGTCGCAGCAGGACCTGGCGCGCGCCCTGCCCGACGCGATCGCCCACGGTGAGGGGCTGGTGGTCAACGCCCACGCCGCCGCGAAGTTCCTGCTCAGCCGCGCGGTGCGCGACGCGGGCTTTCGTGTGGTGATGACGGGGGAGGGCGCCGACGAGGTCCTCGCTGGCTACCCGCACTTCCGGCGCGACGGCCTGCTCGCCGCCGGGGCGGGGGCCGATCGCGTGGCGCGCCTCGCCGCGGCGAACGGCGCGTCGGCGGGGATCATGATGCCGGTGGGCGAGGGGCTTCCGCTGGACGCGGTGCGCTCCGCCCTCGGCTTCGTGCCGAGCTGGATGGAGGCGAAGGCGGCGCTGGGCAGGCGGGTGACGTCGCTGGCGGCGCCCGGGTTCCTGCGCGCCCACGCGGCGGGGGACCCGTACGCGCAGATGGTCGCGTCCTTCGATCCGGCGCAGCTCGCGGGGCGGGACCGGGTCGACCAGGCCGCGTACACGTGGACCAAGCTCGCCCTCGCCGGCTACATCCTCCGGACGCTGGGGGATGGAATGGAGATGGCGCACTCGGTGGAGGGGCGCCTCCCCATGCTCGACCACGAGCTGTTCGCCTTCGTGCGGACGCTCCCCACCGAGGTGAAGATCGCCGGGGAGGTGGAGAAGCACGTGCTGCGCGAGGCGATGGCGCCGCTGCTGCCCGAGGCGGTGGTGCGCCGGCGCAAGCACCCCTTCATGGCGCCCCCGCTCTGGCGCGCCGGCTCGGCCGCCCGCGCGCTGGCCGACGACGTGCTGCGAGGACCCTCGCTGCCGCCCGCGTTCGACAGGGCGGCCGTCGTGCGTCGGCTCGAGGGGCTGGACGCGCTCTCGCCCGCCGAGCGGCACGCGTGGGACCCCGCGCTGATGATGGTGCTCTCGGCGAGCCTCCTCGAGGCGCGCTACCGCCTGGGGGCCTCGTGAACGCGCGGGACTGGTGGCCGGCGTTCTACGACGACGTGTTCGCCGACGTGGTCCTGGAGACGCTCCACGCCGAGACGGTGGACGCGACGGTCGCCTTCCTGGTGGGGGTGCTCGGCGCGGGCGCGGGCTCGCGCGTGCTCGATCAGGGCTGCGGCGTCGGGCGGCTGGCGGTGCCGCTCGCGCGGCGAGGCGTCTTCGTCGTGGGCGTGGACCAGTCGGCGGAGTACGTGCGGCGGGCGCGCGCGGCGGCGGGGGACGCGGGGGTCCGCTGCGCGATCGCCCACGGCGACGCCGAGCGCTTCGTGGCGCCCGAGCCCTGCGACGGCGCCTTCAACTGGGCGACGAGCTTCGGCCACGCCGAGAGCGACGCGCGTAACGTGGCGATGCTGCGGGCCGCGCACGACTCGCTGCGCCCCGGCGGCTGCTTCGCGCTGGACTACCCCAACGTGCCCGGCGTGCTCGCGCGCTTCGCGCCGGTGATGATCTCGCGCCACGTCGTGCCTGCGGGGGAGGTGCGGGTGGTGCGCGAGTCCTCGCTCGACCTGCGGCGCGGCACGCTGGACCAGACCTGGACCTACGAGATGCCCTCGGGCGAGCGGATCGCGCGGCGCGGCTCCACCCGGCTCTACGCCCCGCACGAGATCGTGCGGCTGCTGGAGGAGGCGGGGTTCGGGGAGGTGGAGCTCGCCGGGAGCCTGCGGTGCGAGCCGCTGACGCTGGAGAGCGAGCGGTGCATCGCGCTGGCGCGGAGGCCGTCGTGAGCGCCGAGCGGCGGCGAGCGCTCTACCGCGGGGAGGTGGTGCGCGTCGCGGCGTCGGCGCAGAGCCGGGCGCTCGCGGAGCTGCTGGTGGCGCGGGCGGAGCGCGCCTTCTCCGGGGCGCTGCCGCTCTCGACGGTGCACGAGCGCCTCTCGCCTGCCGCGCTGTTCGAGCGCGTCACCGCGCTGCGGGGGGAGATCGCGGCGGACGCGCAGGTGCGCGAGGCGGTGCGTGCGGCGCTGGTGGCCGCCGGGATCGACCCGGCGGAGCACGCGGTGGACACGCCGCGCCTGCGCGTCGTGCCGAGCGGCGGGCATCGCGTGGCGGCCGCGGCGCCGGCCTACCACGCGCACCGCGACACCTGGTACGCCAACCCGCGCGCGCAGATCAACGTGTGGACGCCGCTCCTCGACGCGCGGGCGGAGGAGACGTTCGTGATCCACACGGGCGCCTTCGGGTGCGCGGTGCCCAACGACTCGGCGTCCTTCGACTACGCGGCGTGGCGCGCCGGTGTGGGCTTCCAGAACCCGCGGCCCGCTCCGGACGCGCCCTACCCGCGGCTGCTCGGGTCGCCGCCCGACGAGGGGATGCCCATCGCCGCAAGCGCGGGGGAGCTGGTGCTCTTCTCCGCCGCGCATCTGCACGCCACGCGCGCCCACGACAGCGGGCGGACGCGCTTCTCGATCGACGTGCGCGTGGTCCACCTGGGGGATCACGCCGCGGGCCTGGGCGCGCCGGACGAGGACAACCGCTCGCGCGGCTCCACGCTGGAGGACTACGAGGTGCCGCGGTGACCTTCGTCGCGCGCTTCGAGGCCGTGGCGCGGGAGCGCGGCGCGCTCGCGGCCGTGGAGCAGGACGGCGTGCGGGTGAGCTACGCCGAGCTGCGGCGGCGCGCGCTCGCGGTGGCGGTGGGCCTGCGCGCGGTCGGCGCGGGGAGAGAGGACGTGGTGGCGCTGCGACTGCCGCGCTCGGCGGACCTGGTGGCGGCCATGCTCGGCGCCTGGTACGCGCGCGCCGCGTTCTTGCCGGTGGACTGTGCGCTGCCGGAGGCGCGGGCGCGCTGGATGCTGCAGGACGCGCGGGCGGGCGCGGTCATCGACGCGGCGTGGATGCGCATGCGTGGCGCGGCGGGTCCGGACGGGGCGCCGCACGAGGCGGCGGGCAACGAGGTGGGGGCGGACGGCGACCTCGCCTACGTGGTCTACACCTCCGGAACGAGCGGCGCGCCGAAGGGGGTGCTGGTGGAGCATCGGGGCCTGCTCGGGGTGCTCGACGATCAGGTGCGCCTCTTCGGCGTCGACGCCTCGACGCGGGCGCTCTGGGTGCTCTCGCCCGGCTTCGACGCCTCCATCTCCGACGTGGGGACGGTGCTGCTCGCGGGCGGCACGCTGGTGATCGACGGGGGGGCGGGCGAGCTGGCGCCCGCGGCGCTCGCGCGGCGGATGGGGGAGCTGGGCGTCACTCACGCCGATCTGCCGCCGGCGGTGGCGGCGCTGCTTGCGCGGTGCGCGCTTCCGCCGGGGCTGCGGTCGATCGTGGTGGGGGGCGAGGTGTGTCCGCCGGACGCGGTGCGCCGGCTCGCCGCGCGGGTGCGCGTGGTCAACGTCTACGGGCCCACGGAGGCGACCATCTGCGCCAGCGGGTGCGTGTGCGACACGACCTGGAACGAGCCGCGGCTGGGGGAGGCGATCGGCGGCGCGCGCCTCGAGGTGGTCGACCGCGCGCTGCGGGAGGTCGCGGAGGGGGAGGAGGGCGAGCTGTGGATTGCCGGACCCGGTCTGGCGCGCGGCTACCTGCTGCGCCCGGAGCTCACCGCCGGGCGCTTCGTCGTGCGCGAGGGCGAGCGCTGGTACCGCACCGGCGACCGGGTGCGGCGCGGGGCGGCGGGGCCGGTGTTTCTCGGGCGGCTGGACCGGCAGGTGAAGCTCGCCGGCCGGCGGGTGGAGCCGGAGGAGATCGAGGCGAAGCTGCTGGAGCACCCCGCGGTGCGGGAGTGCGCGGTGGTGCCCGAGGGGCGGGTGCTCACCGCCTTCGTCGCGGGCGAGGCGCCCGCGGAGGCGCTGCGCGAGCACCTCGGCGCGACGCTGCCGGCGTGGATGGTGCCGGCGCGGTGGGTGGCGTGCGAGGCGCTGCCGCGCACCCCGGCGGGGAAGGTGGACCTGCCGCGTCTGGTGGACCTGCGGCCGGCGGCGGGCGAAGCGCTGCCGGCGACCACGACGCCGCGGGATCCCGCGGAGGTCGCGCTGTGCGCGGCGATCGCCGAGGTGCTGCGCCTCGCGGCGGTGGACCCGGAGGCGGACTTCTTCGCCCTGGGCGCCGACTCGATGGCGGTGCTGGAGCTCGCCGCGGCGGCGGAGGCGCGAGGTCTGATCGTCTCGCCGCCCGCCATCGTCGAGGGGCGCACGGCGCGCGCGATGCTGCGCGCGCGATCGGACGACGCGCGCGGCGCGCAGGAGCTGCGGCGCGACGCGGCGCGGGCGATGGGGCCTCTTCGCACGGGCGCGTTCCGCGCGGCGACGGCGGGCGCGCCGGGCACGGTGCTGGTGACGGGCGCGACGGGCTTCTTCGGCGCGCGGCTGGTGGCCACGCTCCTCGACCGGACGGGCGCGCGGGTGCGCTGCCTGGCGCGCGGGCGCGACGCGTCGCACGCGCGCGACCGGGTGCTCGCCGCGATGGCCGCGCACGGCATGACGCCGGGGGCGGAGCAGCGCGCGCGGCTGGGCGTGCTGGTCGGGGACCTGGAGCGCCCGCGACTCGGGCTGCGCGAGGCGGAGTGGTCGGCGGCGGCGCGCGAGGTGGACGCCATCGTGCACGCCGGCGCGGTGGTGCACCTCGTGTGGCCGTACGAGCGCCTGCGCGCGGCGAACGTGGGCGGCACGGCGGAGGTGGCGCGGCTGCTCGCTGAGGGCCGGCCGAAGCGCCTGCACCACGTCTCGACGCTCTCGGTGTTCGTGGCGAGCGATTGTCCGCGCGGCGCGCACGTGGAGGACGACGACCTGCGCGAGGCGCGCGCGGTGCACGGCGGCTACGCCCAGAGCAAGTGGGGGGCGGAGGAGGTCGCGCGCGCGGCGGGGGCGCGGCTGGGCCCGGTCGTGGTGCATCGCCTCGGGCTGGTGACCGGGGACTCGCGCACGGGTCACGCGCCGGCGCGAGACCTGCTCGGGATGTTCGTGCGGGGCACCGCGCGCGCGGGGTGCGTGCCGGCGGCGGCGCTGCGCGCGGGGCTGCGCTTCGACGTGACGCCGGTGGACTTCGCCGCGGCCGCGGTGGCGCACGTGGTCGCGGCGCCGCCGGCGGGGACGTGCGCGCTGCACGTGGCGAGCCCTCACGGGGCGACGCTCGACGCGCTGCTCGCGGCGATGGCGGCGGAGGGCGCGCCCGCCCGCGCGGTGGGGGAAGCGGCGTGGCGCGCGCGGGTGGCGGCGCTGCGGCGCGGCGAGGCCGAGGAGGACGCCGCGGCGTTCGTGGCGCTGGGCCGCGCGCTCTCGGGGGCGCGTCCCGAGCGCTACCGCACGGTGGACCTGTTCCAGGCGACGGGCGCGACGTTCGGGACGGAGCGCGCCATCGCCGCGCTGGCCGGCAGCGGCATCGTGTGTCCGGAGGCGTCGCCGGAGCTGCTGCGGCTCTACGTGCGCCGCGCGCTGGGGGCCGCATGAGCGGGCGCCGGCGCGGTCGCGGGATGGTGCTCGGCAAGTTCATGCCGCCGCACGCGGGGCACGTGCACCTGGTGGACTTCGCGCGGGCGTACGTCGACGACCTCACGGTGGTGGTGGGGACGCTCGCGCGGGAGCCCATCCCGGGGGCGCTGCGCTTCGGGTGGATGCGCGAGCTGTTCCCCGACGCGCGCGTGGTGCACCTCACCGACGAGAACCCGCAGGAGCCGCACGAGCACCCGCGCTTCTGGGAGATCTGGCGGGAGAGCCTGCTGCGGGTGCTGCCCGCGCCGCCGGACGTCGTGTTCGCGTCGGAGCCGTACGGGGAGCGGCTGGCGGCGGAGCTCGGGGCGGAGTGGGTGCCGGTCGACGTCGCGCGAGAGGTGGTGCCCGTGAGCGCGACGGCGATCCGTCAGGACCCGTGGACGCACTGGCGGTTCCTGCCGGGGTGCGTGCGGCCGTATTTCGTCAAGCGGGTGTGCGTGTTCGGCGCGGAGTCGACGGGCAAGACGACGCTGGCGCGCCGGCTGGCGGAGGAGCTGGGCACGGTGGCGGTGCCGGAGTACGCGCGCACGTTGCTGGAGCCACGCGGCGGGGCTATGGAGGCGGAAGACATGGAGCGCATCGCGCGGGGGCAGCTCGCGTCGGAGGAGGCGCTGGCGCGCCTCGCGAACCGGGTGCTGGTCTGCGACACCGACGTGCTGGCCACCGTGATGTGGTCGGAGCTGCTGTTCGGGTCGTGCCCGGCCTGGGTGCGCGAGGAGGCGGACGCGCTCCGCTATGATCTGACGATCGTGCCCGACGTGGACGTGCCCTTCGTCCCCGACCCGGTGCGCTACCGTCCGGCCGACCGCGCGGAGTTCCACGCGCGGGGCCTCGCGGAGCTCGCGGCGCGCGGGCGGCAGGTGCTGGTGGTGCGTGGCACCTGGGAGGAGCGCTTCGCCGCCGCGCGGGACGCGGTGGCGGGGATCTTCATGTCCTGAGGTCTGCGGAACCTTCGGATGCCCGGTACTGTCCATCCGACATGCTGGTTGACGTGGTCGCGACGTGGAACGACTCGGTGCTCTTCTCCGGACGCCTGCGCACGCCGGTGCGGCTGGGTGACGTGCTGGCTGGCGCGGGCGGGGATCGCGTGGTGGACGAGCGGGGGGTGGTGTGCGTTCCCGCGGGATTCGAGGGGGCAGGGCAGGGGGTCGTACGGAGCGGGGACCTCACGCTGGCGGTGTGCCGGGCGGAGGGCTTCGCGCGGGCGGGGCGCATCGTGGATGTGCTCCCGCTGCTCGGGCTGATCACCGCGTCGCTCGCCGCGCACACGGGTGCGCTGGTCGCGGCCAGCCAGGCGCCGCGGGACGAGTCGGCGGAGGCGCGGGACCACCTGGAGCTGATGCGGCACTACCTGGTCGCCTCCCGCGCGGACGAGGGTGGTCGCTCCGGCGCGATCGACGGCGACGGCGCCGCGGCGTCCGCGCGCAGGTCCACGTCGGCGGTGGCCGGGGAGGCCACGAGCACCGGCGCTCGCGCGAAGGGTGAGGAAGGAGGCGTGGACCCCTCCGCCGCGGGACATCGCCACGCGGACGCAGTGGCCGACGCCAGGACGGAGCGCGGGGTGGGTCATCGCGAAGCGTCGGAGTGGGGCGTGATCGGCCTGGTCTCGGCCATCGGCGCGACCGGGGTGAAGGCAGACCCACTCGGTGACGGAGACGGCGCCAAGAAGGCCGCGAAGGGATTGCTGTCGGGCAGCAGCGCGGCCGACGCGTTCGGGTCGGGCAGCCTGGGCGTCGCCGGCGCGACGGGCGAGGGCGGCGGCGGGCACGGAGAGGGCATCGGGCTGGGCGCCGTGGGCACCATCGGCCACGGCGCGGGCGCGGCCGCCACCGGCTTCGGCCGGTCAGGCGGCGGGCCTCGCGGGCACTTCGCCAGCGGTCCGGTACGCGCCGGCGAGTGGGACGACAACGCCAACTACAGCGAGTTCCAGAAGCTGCTGGCCTCCTCCCGCGGTCTCGGCATCACGCCGCTCGACGTGACGCACCGGCAGTTCCTCGTGGTGCGCGACGTGAAGGGGAAGCCCATTCCCAACTGCGCGGTCACGGTGGCGGACGCGTCGGGCAAGACCACCACGCTCAAGACCATGGCGAGCGGGCGCGCCCTCCTCTTTCCGCGCGCCGAGGGCCTGCGCGGCGACAAGCTCGCTGCCACCGCGCGATGCGGCGGCAATGTGGCGAGCGCGCAGTTCTCCGCCGCCACGGCGGACGGCGTCGTGCTGCTCGACGGCAAGGAGCCGCGCGATCTCGGCGGCGCCAGCGTGGACGTGGCCTTCGCGCTGGATACGACGGGATCGATGGGCGAGGAGATCACGGCCGTGCAGGCGACGCTGCGCCGCGTGGCCGCCTCGCTCACCGGCGTGCACGTGGGGCTCGTGGAGTACCGCGATCGCAGCGACGCCTACGTCACGCGCGTCTTCGGCATGACCGGCGATGTGCAGCGCTTCACCGGCATCGTGTCGGCGCTCTCGGCCGGCGGCGGCGGCGACATGCCGGAGGACGTCAACCGCGGCATCCACGACGCGCTCACCGGCCTCGCGTGGCGTCCGGATGCGAGCGCGCGTCTGCTCTTCGTCATCGGTGATGCGCCGCCGCACCTCGACTACAAGGACGAGCCTGGCTACGCGCGTGACGCGCAGGCCGCCGCGCACGCCGGCGTGCAGGTCTACACCATCGCGGCCTCCGGCATGGACGAGCTCGGCCAGGTCGTCTTCCGGCAGATCGCGCAGTACACCGGGGGCACCGAGATGTTCGTCCTGCGCGGCGGGGCTGGCCCCCAGTCGACGGGTGGCGGCGACCCGGTCGCGAGCTGTGGGGGTACGCAGAGCGACTACACCTCCGGCAACCTGGACCGGCTCATCGTCAACAAGATCGAGCGGGCGGGCCGCGCGATGAACGAGGATCCCACTCGCATCCCCGGCCGGGGTCAGGACGAGAACGCCAAGCCCTGCGATCAGCGCATCGCCCAGCATTGACGCCCGGGCACCTGACGTTGCGCGGCCGTGCGCCGCGTCAGTCGTCGGGGTGGTCCCACGGGTACTCGATGCTCGCGGTGTCGCCGAAGTCGTGCCGTATGCGCCGCAGGATGCCCTCGGTGCGGTCGCGCTCCACCAGACAGCGGCCGGCGTCCCAGAACCTCCCCATCGAGAGCGAGGTGTCGACGATGAACTTCACCATGTCGGTGGCGAGGACGGCGGCGAGCACGCGCTTGAGCAGCGCGACGCCCCGCTCGGTGAGCCGCACCTTGCGGGTCCGCCTGTCCAGGTGCGGCCCCGGGCCGCGCTCCACCCATCCCAGCTCCTCGAGCGATTTCAACATGCGACTGACCGTCGGCCGCGACACCCCGAGCAGCCGGCGCAGCTTCATCTGCGTCACGTAGTTCATCGCGTTGTCGTGAACCGCGTACATCATGTCCAGCCGCGCCGGCGTGAGCCCCGACGCAAACTTGGAGCAAATGGCGCGCCCGAGGGTGAGCGTCGACTGATAGGCCCGCTTGAGCCCGAACATGATGGCATCCATCCCCTCCCCCACTGCACACCCCGTGCCCCCCTTCTCCCTCCCCGCCCCCCCTACGTTTCGAGGCCCTTTCGAGTGCTTGCTAATGACCTGGCGTCGAAACGTGGGTGGCATGGGTGGCCTGGGGGGGTGTCCCGGGACAGGGGGAGGAGGCGGAGGGAGGGGCGGGGCCGAGAGACCCGGGCGCTATGCGGGGCGGTGACAATCCGTCCAGTCGGTACGCCGCCGGCGAGACGACCGTTGACAGGGCCACGGTTCTGATAGACGCCATCGCCCCACGTAGTGGTCCGGAACGGCGCCCGAGAACGGGGGCCTACCCCCGGACCCCAAAACGAGGTCGACAATGCGTAATCTGTGGTTGGGAGGAATCGTTCTTCTGGCAGTGGGGTGCGGCGGCGGGGCGAAGGAGGCCCAGCCGGTGACCACCGCCGCGTCTGCGGCACCCACCGCGACGACGCCGGCGCCCACCGCTTCGGCATCCGCGGCGCCCGCCGCCACACCCAAGGCCCCGCTGGCGGACCTCATCAAGAAGACGATGGTGGACATGGACGCCGCCTGGAAGGCGCACGACGCCGCGAAGGTCGCCGCGCTCTACGCGCCCGACGGCGTGATGGCGGAGCCCGGCTTCATGGGGTGGAAGGAGAGCAAGAAGGACGAGATCCAGAAGGACATGGACGCGTACTTCAAGGCGTTCCCCGATGTGCGGGTGAAGTCGCTGCGCGTCTTCACGAAGGGCAACATGGTCGCCGAGGAGACGTTCGTGAGCGGCACGAACACCGGCGAGTTCATGGGCGGGAAGGCCACCGGCAAGAAGGTCGGCCAGTTCGTCCTCGACATCATGTGGTTCAACGACGACGGGCTGATCTCCAAGCAGCACCTGTACATGGACCACCTGACGATGATGCACCAGCTGGGGAAGGGGAACCCCAAGATGAAGGCGCGCGGCCTCGAGCCGATCCCCACCGCCGAGGTGGAGGCGGTGGCCGCGAAGGACACGCCGGACGAGGCGAAGAACGCCGACGCCATCAAGGCCTGGTACGCGTCCTTCGAGAAGAAGGACGAGAAGGCGTACCTCGCGGGCCTCTCCGACAAGGTGGTGGAAGCGGACTACACGCAGGCCGCCGACGCGACCGGCAAGGACGCCGCCAAGAAGGCGTGGACGCGCATGACCAAGATGTTCCCGGACATCAAGCTCACGCCGACCACGGTGACGCCGGTCGGCGACTGGGTGGTGTCCGAGGTGGAGCTCACCGGCACGATGAAGGGGCCGATGGGCCCGGTGAAGGCGAGCAACAAGAGCGGCACCATCCACCTGGCCGAGCTGTTCAAGATCAAGGACGGCAAGGTCGCGTGGGCCGGGACGTTCGGCAGCGGCGCGGAGTTCGCGCATCAGTTCCTGCCGCCGCCGCCAGGCATGCACCACGGCAAGCCGGGCGACCGCGGCAAGCCGGGCGCTCACGGCCATGGCAAGCCGGGCGCTCACGGCAAGCCGGGTGTTCACGGCAAGCCCGGTCCGAAGCCGGCCCCGAAGAAGAAGTAGCGCAGTCAGCCGGCGCCCTCACGGGCGCCAGGCGCGAGGGGACCCGGGCGGCGTGGCCGACCCGGGTCTCGTCGTTTTGTGCCCGCGCGGCTTCGCCGTCGCCCGACGCGTGCCGCTCGCGCGACGCGTTTGCGCCCGCCTCGTGCCGCCCGCGCCCCCGGCCGCCAGGCGCCGTCAGCCGACCGGCGGCGGCCGGATTGTCGTCGCCGGCACCCACGTGTCCAGTCCCAGCGGCGCAAAGATCTGCCGCCCGGCGGCGCTGAGCGGCTGGAGCTTCTTCACCAGCTCCTCCTTGCGCAGGTACAGCTCCTCCCGCCGCCCGCCGTCCGACTCCGCCTTGAGTGAGAGCTCCTGCGGGCTGGGGCTACGCCGGGTGATCTCGATCACCGTCGGCGTGAACATCTCCACCAGCCGCGCGATGAGCCCCAGCACCTGCTCGCCGCCCAGCACGTCGGCCCCGTTGATGGTGGCGGCGAGCAGCTCCTCCTTGTGAGGGAGCAGCTCCTTCACGTCCACCCGCAGCGCGAGCACCAGCCGCTCCACCATGTCGGCGTCCTCGGCGTCCAGCTCCCCGCCAATCGCCTCGGCGCTGGTGTCGCCCGGGTGGTCCGCCTCCACCACGGTGCGGTTGCCATCCTGCCGCACGCGCAGCACGAGCGTGTCCGGCTCCCCCGCCTTCTTGCGCAGCGCGATCTCCGCCGAGTCGTCACGCAGCGTCACGTCGCCGACGATCCAGTTGTCCAGGCGCATCTTCTCGGCGGTGACCGTCCCCTTCAGCCAGCTCTTCTTCACCCCCACCTTCGGCTCCATGCCGCTCGCCAGCTCGCTCACCCGCCGCGGGCGCGTCCACGACGTGCCGTCGGGCGCGCCGAGCCGGAAGGTGCTCACGATACCGTGCGTGCTGGTGAGCACGCAGGAGACGTCGTAGCTCGCATCCTTCCCCTCGCCGAGCCGCAGCGTCATCACCTGCTCCTGCACCGGCAGCCGCGCCACCTTGAACAGGCCGTCCAGCTTCGCGCGGATCTCTCCCCGCGCGCGGAGCACCTCCGACTGCGCGCTCGTCTGCTCCGACTCGTTCGTCTGCGCCGCGGCGCGCCGGTAGTCGTCGACGATGCGCGCGGCGAACTCGCCCACCCGCTGCGCGTACTCCACAGTGCTCGTGTGCTGCGCGTCGGCCGCCGCCTCGTTCACCGCACGCATGAGCTCGTTGTGGAACACCTCCAGCGAGTCGATGCCGCGCTGCCGCACCAGGGCGCTCTCCTGCGCGAGCCCCAGCGCCCGCCCCGCGATCGTGTCCAGCTCGACGATCCGCGTGGCGGCCGTCATGAACGCCTCGAGCGTGAGGAGGAAGTTGTAGCCCAGCGGGAATGGCGCGGAGTCGCCGTAGAGGTACTTCATCCGTGGCCGAGGGTACCAGAGTCGCCGCCGCGGGCCCAAACGCGGTCACCCGCGACCACCATCCGCGAGCTCGGCGGCCGGGCCGTCGAGGTGGCGGCGGAGGAGGCAGCCGCAGCCTCCACCTCTGAGCGGCGCGTCGGCCGGTGGAAGAGGCGCTCAGCCGGCGAGGAGAGCCAGCGCGAGCCGGAGGAAGTCCGCCTCGGTCACGATGCCGAGGAGCTTGTTGCCCTCCCCGACGACCGGCAAACACCCCAGCTTCTGGTCCCACATCAACCTGCCGGCGTCGGCCAGCGGCGTGTCCGGCCGCACGGTGACCACGTCGCGCTGCATGATGTCGCGCACGAAGGAGTTCTCGTTCAGGTGCGTCGTCTTCTGGACGCCGCCCGGCTCCAGGCTGCTCGCCGCGGCGGCAAGCAGGTCGCGGTGCGTGACCAGTCCGATGAGCTTGTCGCCGTCGATCACCGGCAGGTGACGGAACTTGAACATCGACATGCCCTTGTCGATCCCCACCAGGTTCTCTTCCTCGAAGATGGTGACCACCTTGGTGGTCATGATGTCCGAGACGATCGCCGGCTTCTTCATGAGAGATCCATTACCCCAGCTCCGCGGTCGCGGGCAACGTGGTTCGAGGGGCCTGTCCCCCGGCGTCGGTGACCACGGCGTTCACTGCGCCTTGCACGGCCCCTGGCACGGATCGATCACCACCCCATCCGGCTTCAAGAACGCGTCCATCTGCGCGATGGCCTTGGGATCCCGCCGGACCCCCTCGTGCACCGCGTTGGCGTCGGGCGCCACCGGCTCCCGGTAGACGCCGGGGTCGATGCCGAAGTCCCACACCGTCAGCGCCGAGCCGAGCGTGGACGCGTCGGCGTCGGGGATCCCCCACACCGCGCCCGGGTTCGGAGCCACCTGCGACAGCCCGAGCGCCCGCGCGTGGAAGAAGCTCGCCACGTTGGGTACCCCCGCGTCGCCGATGCCGATCTGGAGCAGCACCTTGCGGTCCGGGTTGCCCGGCAGCTTGGCGCCGATGAGGTACGGCGCGTAGGTAGCGGGGTCGATGCGGTCGAGCTCCCGCGCGCCCATCACCTGCAGCGCCTGCGCCGCGAGCTCGTCGTTCAGCGTGCTCTTGATGAACAAGGAGAAGCTGGAGAAGGGGCTCGCGCGGGGCATCATCTGCGTCCAGGCCGCGCCCCCGACGTCCAGCGCCGCGCGCTCCACGTCGGGGTTGAGCGCGGCCATCGTCCCGCCCAGGATGTGGCCCATGCTCGCGCCGAAGTAGAAGACGTGCGCCGGGTCGTAGACCAGCGCGCCCGCGTTGGAGTTGCCGCCGCCGTCGGTGCCGGTGCCCGGCCCGCTCGCCGGGCGCTTGAAGGCGTCCTCGCTCGCCAGCGGGCCCTTCATCGCCGCCGTCATCACCAGCCAGTTGGCCATCGCCTGGTGGACGCGGTCGACGAAGTCGAAGCCGTGCGCGGGTGACTGGACGATGTGCGCGATGACCGAGTCCAGGTCCGCCTTGGACATGCCCCACCAGTCGATGGCGAAGGTCACCGCGTGCAGCGCCGGGATGTAGACCGTCGCGCCGCCGTCCTCCACCTCCGTCATCGCGCCGAAGAAGCCGTGCCCCAGGGCGAGGGCGCGGCCAGGGCCGAACTGGTCACGCACGGTGACCGGGATCACCGCCTCGAAGGGGAAGTCGACCTCCCCGTTCTGCGCCACCTTGCCGTCCGGCCCGCGGAACAGCCGCGCGCCCGGGTCCGGGCCGTCCATGAAGAGCGGCCCGGTCACGGTGCCGTGCACCACCCGCCAGTAGCCGTGGCTGTCGGCGTCCACGCCGGTGATCTGCACCTTCGGCGTGTGCGCCTGCAGCCACGCCAGCGTGAGCTCGCGCACGTGCAGCATGTCCGCCTGCGGCTGCTCCTCGCTGCCCGTCGTGAAGTCCCACCCGAGCTGCAGGTCGTCTCGGGCGACGCCGTGCGCCGCGAGCACGCCGAAGACGTCGGTCTCGAAGCGCGGCGCGATGGCCTGCAGCGAGGGGTCGAGCGCCGTGTCGCGATCGCGCAGGCGGCGGAATCCCTCGGCGGGCGGCGCCTCTCCGCCGCCGGCCACCTTCACGTGGCGCACCGCCACCACGTAGCGCGTGTTCGGCGCGAGGCGCACGAAGGGCCGCAGCGCCATCTCGATGCGAGCGGGGTCGTCCGGCCTGGGGTCCAGGTCCACGTAGTGCGGCACCGCCTCGCCGGTGTCCGCCCGCAGGATGAGCGTCGGGCTCGCCGCGAGGTCCTGACTGCGCGTCGGGTCGTCCAGCACGTTCGGCAGCCCGTCGGACACGATGGGCCCGGGGAGCAGCGCGCCGATGGACGGCTGCAGCGACGCGCCATCGGCGGGGAAGGCGCCGGTGACGTCGGCGTCGACGCCGTCGGGCGTCGTCAGCTTCGCCGCGCCGGAGAGGACGACGCGGAAGCCTGTGGCGGTCGACGCGTCGGAGACGCGGAAGAAGTCGGATGGGAAGGGCAGCGCGCACGCGGCCCTCGAGCCGGGGTCGACCGCGAGCGGCTCGCAGCCTGCGGGCACGGCGAGCGGCGTCTCCGGCGCGGGCGACGACGAGCAGGCGGGGGCGTTGGCCAGCACCAGCGCTCCCGCGGCGACCAGAAGCACGCGCACGCGAAGCATGGACGCAGGATAGCGCGGTTCGTCCCCGGCCGATCGCGTCGCCGGCCTCGAGGTCAGTCTCCGATGACGCCGCGAACGTCGCCCGTCTTGCCGTCGAGGACGTGGATGACCGTGCCGGCGAGGACGTACACGCGCGCGGACGTCCCGCGCAGCGCCGCGTTGGCGGGCAGCCCGCGCAGCCACGCGTCCCAGCGCAGCTTGCCCGTGTCGGCGTCGCGGGCGACCACGCGCACGCCCTCTGCGAAGCCGCGGTCGACGCCGTACGCCAGCACGAAGCGGTCGCCGTGCAGGTCGGCCATCATGCCCTGGGCGTTGGTGACGTTCCGGATCTCTTCGATCGGCTCGTCCTCCAGCGTCGCCGGACGCTCCCAGGTGGCCTTGACGCCGGGCTTGGTACCGCCGGCGACCACCATGTGGTCGCGCGACGCGTCGGGCGTGAGGAGGTAGCCGTAGCTGACGCGGCGGTTGCCGTCGACGAGGGTGGTCCAGCCGTGCACCCTGGCATGCACCGTGAGCCCGGGGAAGTTCAGGCTGTTGGCGATGCACGGCTCGTCGGAGACCTGGCACTCGTTCGTCAGGTAATCGCAGATCGTGCCGCTCGGCCGCGCGGAGACCACGCCGGTCTGCGGGTCGAGCAGGCTGTATTCGGCGGAGCCGGAGGCGCTCGGGCCGGACAGTAGCGCCATGCCCTCCTGGCCGCGCGCGGGACACACCGACACCGCCGGCGCCTTGAGTTTGTGCAGGACGCGCCCGTCGTTCAGGGCGAGGACGGTCACGAGGTCGGCGACCGTCACGACCACCGTGCCGCCGACCACGGCCACCTCGTTGCCGGGCGAAGGGGGCCCGAAGGGTCCTGCGGTCCAGATGGGCTTGAAGGTGGCGCCGCTCACCGCGCGTACGTAGAGGGGCCCCCGCGGCGACGCGATCCCCGGCTCGCGGAAGGCGGCGACCACATCCTCCTCGCCGTCGCCGTCCACGTCGGGCGTGAAGAAGCTGAGCAGGGAGTCGGCGGGGTCGTGCGAGAGCGAGCCCACATCGGGCGCCGTCGGCGGCGCAGGGGCCGACGCGGCGACGGCCACGGGCGCCGGAGCCATCTCGTCGCGCCCGGTCGCCACGACGAGGAACATCCCGACCGACGTGAGCACGCCGAGGGCGAGGAAGACGAGGACCACCGCCACGCCGCGCCGGCGCGGGGGGGGCGGCCGGCGCTGCCCGAGGAGGGTCTCCAGCTCCTCGATTCGCCGGTGGGCGGCTTCCAGGTCGTTGCGATACATCCGCCACGGATCATACGCCTTCCGGCGCACGATCCTCCCCCTCGGTTCGCGCAGACGCACTGGATCCACGGACCATCATCCGGGCGGTCGTCGCGGGGGCGGGTGGTCCGAGCGCCCGGATCCCACGTGAATCGCGCGTGGCCCGCAGGTTGCTCATGAGCAGGGCATGGCCATCAAGCCGACCGTGCCACGCCCCGACGCCCGAAGAAAAGTGCAGCCTGCAAGGAACGCGGCGAACGCAGCCATCCGGGCGAAGCCCGCCGCCGCGACCGCGACATCGCCGCCGCCTCCTCTCGTCGCGAAGCCCGCCGCCGCGAAGCCCGCCGTCGCGAAGCCTGTCGTCGCGGAGCCTGCCGTCGCGGAGCCTGCCGTCGCGGAGCCCGGGGTCGCGGAGCCTGCCGTCGCGGAGCCCGGGGTCGCGGAGCAAGTGCCGCCGCCGTCCCCGGCGCCTCCGCCTGCCGTGGTCGCCGCGCGCCCGCGCTTCCGCTCCCTCGCCGAGAGCCTCCCCTCCGACTACGAGCGCGACAGCCGCCGCAAGTCCAGCCCGCCGGTGCTGGCCCGCCGCAAGCGGCTCACGCGTGTGGTCGTCGGCGCGGTGGGCGTCGCGTGGTTCATCTGCCTACTCGCCGTCAGCCGGACCGCGGTGGGCTGGGTCGTGGCGTCGGCAGGCCACGCAGGGGACACCCGCGCCGACGTGAGCGCGTCGCGGTGAACGTCGCTACTGGATCGACGCGCCCTGGTCGATCCAGTCGCCGATCATGTCGCGCTCCGCCTGGGTGATCCCCGTCTTGTTCTGCAGGGGCATCGTGCGCGACACCACCGCGCGCTCCTTGATGCGCGGCGCCATCCGCCTGATCTGCGCGGGCGAGTCGAACATCACCCCCGCCGGCGCCACCTTCCACACGCTGTCGGTCGGGTGTGCGCTGTGGCACGGCTGGCACCGCTGGTGGATCACGCCGCGCACGGTGTGGAAGCTCACCTTCGGCGCCTCGGCCGTCACCGGCGCCGACGGCCGGACCTCCGGTCGGGTGAGCACGTAGAGCGCCGTCACCGTCACCGCGATCACGCCGCTCGTCATGGGCAGCCACCGCTTGTACTGGAAGCGGATGTTGAGCAGGTGACGCACCGTCGCGCCGCCCACCGCGATGACGCCCAGCACCAGCCAGTTGAGCTTGCTGCCGTAGGTGCTGGGGAAGTGGTTGCTCACCATGATGAAGAGCAACGGGAAGGTCATGTAGTTGTTGTGGATGCTGCGCAGCTTGGCGCGCTTGCCGATCTTCGGGTCCTGCTCGCGTCCCTCCTTCGTCGCCGCGACGAGCTCGCGCTGCGAGGGCATGATCACGAACCAGACGTTGCCGGTCATGATGGTGCCCAGCACCACCCCCACGTGGATGTACGCGGCGCGGCCGGACAGGACGTGCGTCAGCCCGAAGGCGAGCGCGCCGACGTAGAGGAAGCAGAGCGCGGAGGCGATCGCCGGGCGCTTGGACAGCGGGGAGATCCACACGAAGTCGTAAAAGAGCCACGACGCGACGATGGCGCCCACGCCGATCACCATCGCGATGGGCACGCCGATCTTGGAGACCGAAGGGTCGACCAGCAGGGCGCCGCCGCCGGAGTAGTAGACGACGAAGAGCAGGCAGATGCCGCTCGCCCACGTGGCGAAGTTCTGCCACTTGAACCAGTGCAGCCGCTCGGGCAGCTGCGAGGGCTGGAGCAGCTTCTTCTCCACGTCGTAGAAGCCGCCGGAGTGCAGCAGCCAGATCTTGCCCTCGTAGCCGGGGGGGGCGTCCTTCGGCTTCTCCAGGTTGCGGTCCAGCCAGTTGAAGAGCAGGGAGTTGCCGATCCACATGATCCCGGCGATGAGGTGGACCCATCGGATGACGAGATCGAGGAGCTCCCGGACCTGCCCGTTCACAGGCGCCCACGCGTAGCACGGATCGGCGGGGCGAAGGGCCACGACGTGCCTCGAGCGTCTGCCCCGCCCCGCGCACCGCACAACCTTGCGGGCGACCGGCCAACTCAGCCAAGGCGTGTTAGGCTTGGGTCCGGCGTGCGCCAAACCGCCACGAGACTGGACATGCAAGGGGCGAGATCAGACCTGGTCGGTGTGATCGAAGCGGCATACCGCCTCGAGGGAGACGACGGCACCTGGCTGGCGCGCATCGTCGACCGCGCCGCGCGCGCCGGCCTGGACCAGGGTCTCGGCACCTGCGGCATGTTCTACGAGCTGGACGGCGAGCGGGTGCACGTCCACTCGCCCGTCGCGCGGGACACGCCGCCCGGCGGCATCGAGGCGCTGCGCGCGCTGGAGGTGGAGGCCCCGTCGGAGCTGGTGGCGCACTTCATCAAGGAGGCGACGGCAGCGGTGAGCGGCCGCGCGACCTGCTCGACGATGAGCGGCCGCCTGCGGATGGGCCGGCGCGTGCAGGAGCTGGAGGTGCACCAGCGCTTCCTCGCGCCGCTCGGCATCGTCGACTTCCTCAGCGTCGCGGCCACCGACCCCAACGGCCGCGGGTGCCTCGTCGGCGCCCCCCTCTCCCGGGTGAGCGGCGTACGCCGCGGCGAGGCCTCCGCCTGGAGTCGCGTGGCCGCGCACATGGCCGCGGGGATGCGCCTGCGCCGCGGCAAGCACCCCACCACGGAGGACGCCGACGCCGTGCTCAGCGTCACCGGCAAGCTGGAGCACGCGGTGGACCCGCCCCCCGCCATGATCGAGGCGCTGGAGAACGCGGCGAAGGGCATGCAGCGCGCGCGCGGCTCCGCCCGCCGCACCGACCCGCCCGCCGCGCTGGAGGCGTGGAAGGCGCTCGTGTCCGGGCAGTGGTCGCTGCTCGATCACTTCGACCACGACGGCAAGCGCTACATCGTCGCCGTGCGCAACGAGCCGGGCCTCCCCGAGCACGCCTCCGACCTCTCCCCGCGGGAGGCGCAGGTCGTCGCGTACGCCGCGCAGGGCCACGGCAACAAGCTCATCGCGTACGAGCTGGGCATCGCGCCGTCCACCGTCGCCATGCACCTCTCGACCGCCGCGCTCAAGCTGGGCGCCCGCAGCCGCGTGGAGCTCATCCGCGCGTGGAACGCGCGCGTCGCCGGCGTGAAGAGGGCCGCCGAGTGAGCACCCCCAAGCGCGGCCTGTCCAAGGACGCCCCCGAGGAGCTGCACGTCGCCTACTCCGGCGAGGGGCAGAGCGTCGCCATCTTCTCCTTCGACGTGGAGGAGAAGGACGCCGCCAGCGAGCTCACCGTCGCCGAGCGGGAGGTGGCGCTCCTCGCGCTGGAAGGAAAGAGCAACGCCGAGATCGCCCGCGCGCGGACGTGCTCGGTGCGCACCGTCGCCAACCAGCTCCAGAGCGTCTTTCGCAAGCTGGGCATCCGCTCGCGCGCCGAGCTGGCGGCGGTGGCGAGCCTGGTGCGGTAGCGCGCGCCGACGAACGGCCGCGCGGGCGTCGCGTCGCGCGTATCATTCCCCGCCATGGACGAGCGAGCCGAGATTTGGATTGCGCGCGACCCCGACACCAACGCCCAGAGCAAGCCGGTCAGCCTGCGCAAGCTGCGCAAGGGCGTGCAGATCGGGCGGCTGAAACCGAGCACGCTCGTGCAGCGGGTGGGCGCCAGCGAGTGGGTCTCGCTGGAGCGGCTGCTCGCCGACGCGGAGACGCTGTCGCAGACGCCCGGGGCGCCGCCGGCGAGGACCGGGACGCTGCGCCCGCCGGCGGTGTCCGCGGTGCCTCCGCCGCCGAACGCGGTGGCGTCGCCGGCGGCGCGGGTGCCCCGGCCGGAGACCCCGGCGCCCGCGGACCTCTCGTCCGATCTGCCCAAGGTGGTGGTGCAGCGAAGCGAGCGCCCGCCGCCGCCCGCCGTGGCCCCGTCGGCCGGCGCGCCGGAGGCGGCGACGCCCGCGGCCGCCGCGCCCGCACCGGCGCCCCGGATGCCCTCCGGGACGGAGGAGGTCGCGGCCGACGCGATCGAGGAGATCTCGTCGATGCCGCTGCCGGAGGCGGCGCCGGCCTCGCAGGAGGCGTGGACGCCGCCTCCCGCGCCGGCGGGTCCCGACGACTCGTCGGTGACCGCCCAGTGGTTCGCCGACTCCCTGCCGCCGGAGCCGGGAGACGACGAGCCCATCTTCCTGGAGAAGCACTCGGTGCTCGACCTGGGCTTCGAGCGGGTGATGGCGACCAAGCTGGTGAAGCTCACCTACGTGCTGATGCTCGGCCTGCTCTCGGTGGCGGTGCTCGCCTCGGTCGTGCACGTGGTCGCGACGGTCGCCACCGGGGACGGCGCCGCCGTCGCCACCGCGCTGGCGATGGTGCCGGTCGTCATCCTCGCGTCGGCCATCTTCGCGGCCCTCGTCCGGATGTCGCTGGAGGTGCTCCTCGCCCTGTTCCGCATCGCCGACGGCATGACCTTCGTCACCGCGGCGATGCACCGCCAGCTCGTCGCCCGCCGGCGCTGAGCGCTCACTCGCTCGCGGCGTCGGCGGGGGCGTCGGTCGCGGCGTCGGCGGGGGCGTCGGTCGCGGCGTCGGCGGGGGCGTCGGTCGCGGCGTCAGCGGGTGCGTCGGTGGCCACGTCCTCCGGGGCGTCGGCGGTCACGTCCTCGGACGCGTCGGCGGCGTCCTCGCCGGCGTCGTCACCACCGCCGCCCGCGTCGCAGTCCGGCTCGGAGGGGCAGGACCACGCCCCCTCCGTGCAGGTGCAGCTCGACGCGATGGTCTGCTGAGTCCCGTCGCAGGCGGTGAAGGTCACGTCCTGGGCGCACTGCAGTCCCTCGCCCGAGCACGGGTCACCGTCGTGGATGGTCGCGGCGTCGGCGGGGCAGTCGCCCACCTCGTTGCACGCGCCGACGCCCGCGACGGCCGCGGTCACGAGCAGCAGCCCGAAGAGAGGAGTCAGTCTCGACATTGTCGTCGCTCCTTGCGTGTCACTGCGGGGTCACGGTGAGCACTCCGTGCATCATCAGGTAGTGCCCGGGGAAGGTGCAGATGTAGGGGTACTTGCCCGCGTCGGGCGCCTTGAAGGTGACGTCGGCGGTGTTCCCGGGCTTCACCAGCGGCGTGTTGGCGAGCAGGTTGGGCCCGGGCGCGATGTAGTTGGCCGCCTCGCCCTTCGTGAGGCCGTCGGCCGCGACCTGCGCCTCCGTCCCGGGCATGACGAGCGCCCAGTTGTGGGGTAGCGCGCCCGGCAGCTTGTTCTCGATGGTCAGGTGCACCGTCTGGCCCTCCTTGACCGTGAGCGCCGTCGGAGTAAACGCCATGGTGGTGCCCGTGACGGTCACGTGGAGCTCCGCCGCCTTCTCCGGCGGGGGTGTCGCGCTGGCGA
Organism: uncultured delta proteobacterium; assembly: GCA_963782055.1. GTDB lineage: Bacteria > Myxococcota_A > Polyangia > Polyangiales > Polyangiaceae > DASXHD01. Next base: position 4,248,402 of record CAWAIF010000003.1, on the reverse strand, counting down.
GCGCGACCACCGTCGCGGCGGTGTTCGGCGGGGGTGGTTGTGTGTCCCCCGGCTGCGACTCGGACGTGCAGGCGGCCGTGGCGAGCACGGCCAAGGCGAGCAGATAGCGCTTCATTCGTGCCTCCTACCGGCGCACCGCGAGGTCGACGGTCACCGGGCTGCCCGCCACCGTGACGGACTGGGTGGTCGTCTTGAGCCGAGGCGCCCACGCCGAGATCTTGTACGTGCCGGCGGGGACATCCTTGAGCACGTAGTGCCCCTTGTGGTCCGTCTTCACGAAGTAGCTCGAGGGTGACACCACGATGTAGCCGATCATGTTCGGGTGAAGGTTGCAGAGCAGCGTGTGCGTGCCCGGCTGGGCGAACGTCCTCTCCTTGACCGCGTGCGGCGCCAGGTTGCCGATGTTCCAGCCGCTGGGCGGGGGGGAGAAGACGTTGTGCGGGAAGGGGTCCTTGTTGGCGAACTTGACCGTGCCGCCCGCCGTGATGACGGTCAGGTACGGGACGAACGCCATGCGGATGTTGTCGACGGTGGCCGACATGCCGACGCCGGCCTCCTTCGGCGCGTTCTCCAGGTAGACGACCGCGCCGCCACGGATGGCCTTGGCAGGCATGGTCGTCACCGTGCCGGAGATGTCGGCTTTACCTGCGGGGGGCGGTGGCGTGGTGGCGGGCGTCGGCGTCGTGCTCGCGGCGGTGCTCGAGGCGGCGGATGCGCTGGGCACGGCAGGCGGAGGCGCGTCGGTCGTGGCCGGCGCGGAGGTGGCGGCCACCGGCGTGGCCGTGGCGCCGGTGGTGGGCGGTCCAGAGGACGCTGCCTCGCCCCCGCAGGCCGCGGCGAGCACGAGACACAAGGCAACGGCAGTAGACTTCGTATTCATGGATGGAACCTTTCTCAGAACGCCCAGTTCATGGTGGCGTTTACGGTTTCGGCCTCGAGCTTGCTGTCCTGTCCGTCGGGGGCGACGATCGCGCCTCCCGCGGCGTCCCACGCCCCCGTCGGCGGGAGACCGTGCGCGTACTCGAAGTCTGCAGTGAGGATGAGCCGGATGTTGGGCCGCATCGCCATCGCCACGCCGGGGATGACGCGGAGCAGGCCGGCGGCGCCGCCGCCCTCCAGGTCGAGGTGTGTGTACTCGGTGCGGATGCCCGGGACGAGCCACGGGAAGATCACGTAGTTGATCTCGTTGTACTGCGTGACTCCGGTGCCCGACGTGAAGTCCGGCGCGCCCGGCAGATCGTTGGGCTGGTCGGGGGGGGCGGCCGGCGTCGCGGCGCTCCCGGGGTACGGCGCGGAGTGGTGCTCCACCTGCAGGCCGGCGTTGATGTTGAGCGACTGGATCTGCACGCGGAGCGCGCCGCCGATGGCGTTGACCGAGTCGTTCTGCGCGATCGGGCCGTCGATGCCCGTCCCGTTGTCGTTGAGGCTCAGGCCGTGGTAGCCGAAGAGGTCGAGCGTGACGGACGTCTCCGCCCAAGGCTTCTTCGGGTCGGTCACGTGCGCGCCGCCGGCGCCCTCACCGTCCAGAGACATGCCTCCCAGCTTGAAGCCCAGGTGCGCGTAGGCCTCCTCGGCGTTGGGCAGGTTCAGGCCGTCGGAAGGCTGCGAGGCGAGCCAGCCGAGCGCGTAGCTCATGCGGTGCGCGACGATGCCGTTGACCTCCACGCCGTCGGAGTGACCCATCCCGAGCGAGAAGCCGTTGCCCGATGCGCTGTAGAGTCCGCCGATTGACGTGGCGGGCATGTAGCTGTCGCTCAGGTACGAGCTATGAAGCGCCCAGCTGGTGAGCTGCGGGGCCATCATCCGCCCCGCCCAGAGGTTGACCAGGTGCCGCGGACCGACGATGTCGCTCCAGAGCACGTATCCGGTCTCCAGGTCCAGGCCGTCGCTCGCGAAGGTGAGCTGGGTGAAGTACGTCAGCTTGTCGTTGAACGCGCCGGCCGCGAAGAGGTGTGCCTCCTCGACGATGCCGTCCCAGGTGAAGACATTCCCCGCGCCGGCCTTGGCGTCGGAGTCGGGCATGTTCATCGCGACGCCGCCGTTGATCATCCCGGAGAGCGGGACGGCCTGCGTGATGACGTCGGGCCAAACCGAGTCGGGGAAGGTCTTCTTGTACTCTTCCTGCCCCAGCGCGATGGTGTCCGCCTTCACGACGTCGCTGTCGACGCTGCCGTTCTCGCTCGGGAATCGATAACCGTCCCGGCGGAACGCTTCGCCGAAGGAGTTGAGCATCGGGTAGACGGTGTGACAGGTCTGGCAGCTCGTCTGGTACTTGCGCGCAAAGGACGGTACCGCGAGCGCGTCCGGTTGAATGGAGAAATAGGTGATCATCGCCGCGATGGCGCTCGCGAAGTAGATCAGTACACGTCGGTGGGTCGACATGCGACGTCCTCCCGTCGATTCGGCGGCACCCCGGCGATCAAGAGAATCTCGACCGTGAGTGCCCACCTTCCATGTCGCCACGGCAGAGCAACGAGCATTCCAGCAACGGTTGCGCGCCAGTTTAGCGCGCTATCGCGCGAGGCGCGCGCGCGGCGGGCCGCACGCATTGCGTTTGGAGTGCACTTTCATCATGAGGCAATGTGCGTCGGTGTCCCGAAAACGGGACTTGTCACCGCGATTTGCGGCGATTTGGGGGGAAACACACCGCGCCGGTGACGAAAAAGACGCGTGCTGCCTGCATGGTCGTACGGCGCGGTACATCACTACGGGCATCTGCGCATCACAACGCGCGTCGCCCTCGGCACGTCCGCTCAGCGCCCCCACTGCCAGTCGCGGATCTCCGGCATGTCCTCCCCGTAGCGGGTGACGTACTGCTCGTGGTCCACCAGCTTGTCGTGCACCCACTGCTTGATGTACCCGGAGCGCGAGCCGAGCGAGGGCACCCGGTCGACCACATCGGCCACGAGGTGGTAACGGTCCAGATCGTTGCGTACGACCATGTCGAAGGGGGTGGTGGTAGTGCCCTCTTCCTTGTAGCCGCGCACGTGCAGGTTGGCATGGTTGGTGCGGCGGTACGCGAGGCGGTGGATCAGCCAGGGGTAGCCGTGAAAGGCGAAGATGATGGGCCTGTCCTTCGTGAAGAGGGCGTCGAAGTCTCTGTCGGAGAGGCCGTGCGGGTGCTCGGTGGTGGGCTGCAGCTTCATCAGATCCACCACGTTCACGACGCGCACCCGCAGCTCGGGTAGCTTCTGCCGCAGGATGGAGACCGCGGCGAGCGTCTCGAGGGTCGGCACGTCCCCGGCGCACGCCATCACCACGTCCGGCTCGTGTCCGGCGTCGTTGGAAGCCCACTCCCAGATGCCGATCCCCGCGGCGCAGTGGCGCACGGCGGAGTCGATGTCCAGCCACTGCGGCGACGGCTGCTTGCCGGCCACGATGACGTTGACGTAATGCCGGCTGCGCAGGCAGTGGTCCGTCACCGAGAGGAGCGTGTTGGCGTCCGGCGGGAGGTAGACGCGAATCACCTCCGCCTTCTTGTTGATGACGTGATCGATGAAGCCGGGGTCCTGGTGCGAGAAGCCGTTGTGGTCCTGTCGCCAGACGTGGCTCGTGAGCAGGTAGTTGAGCGAGGCGATCGGCCGCCGCCAGGGGATGGCGCGCGTGGTCTTCAGCCACTTGGCGTGCTGGTTGAACATGGAGTCCACGATGTGGATGAAGGCCTCGTAGCAGGAGAAGAAGCCGTGCCGGCCCGTCAGCAGGTAGCCCTCCAGCCAGCCCTGGCACATGTGCTCGCTGAGCACCTCCATGACGCGTCCCTCGTGCGAGACGCGCTCGTCGTCGCCTCGCACCTCCGCCATGGACATGCGCGTCTCCACCTCGAAGACGGGCGACCAGCGGTTGGACATGGTCTCGTCGGGGGAGAAGACGCGGAAGTTCTTCTGGCCCGCGTTCTCGGTCAGCACGTCGCGGATGAGGGCGCCCTGGACGCGCGTCGCCTCGGCGACGGCGGCGCCGGGGGAGGGGACGCTCACGGCGTAGTCGCGGAAGTTGGGCATGCGCAGGTCGCGCAGCAGCGCGCCGCCGTTGGCGTGGGGGTTGGCGCTCATCCGGCGCGGCCCCTTCGGCGGCAGCGCGCGCAGCTCGGCCCGGGGGCTCCCGTCGTCGTCGAACAGCTCCTCCGGTCGGTAGCTGCGCATCCACTGCTCCAGCATGCGCACGTGGTCGGGGTGCGAGGCCAGCGCGGAGAGCGGCACCTGGTGCGCGCGGAACGTCCCCTCCACCGGCTTGCCGTCCACCACCTTCGGCCCGGTCCAGCCCTTCGGCGTGCGGAGCACGATCATCGGCCAGCGGGGGCGCGACGCATCGCCGCGCTTGCGGGCCGCGTGCTGGATCTGGTCGATCGCCTCGAAGGCGTAGTCCAGCGCGGAGGCCATGGCGCGGTGGGTGGGCTCCGGGTCGCTCCCGGCGACGAAGACCGGGTCGTAGCCGTAGCCGCGCATCAGCTCGCCGAGCTCCTCGTCGGGGATGCGCGCGAGCACGGTGGGCCCGGCGATCTTGTAGCCGTTCAGGTGAAGGATGGGCAGCACCGCGCCGTCCCGTGCGGCGTTGATGAACTTGTTGGCGTGCCACCCGGTGGCGGCCGGGCCGGTCTCCGCCTCGCCGTCGCCCACGACGCAGGCGACCACCAGGTCCGGGTTGTCGAAGACCGCGCCGTACGCGTGCGCCAGCGAGTACCCGAGCTCGCCCCCCTCGTGGATGGACCCCGGAGTCTCCGGCGCGACGTGGCTCGGGATACCGCCGGGGAAGGAGAACTGCTTGAAGAGGTGCTGCATGCCCTCCGCGTCCAGCGAGACGTTGGGGTAGACCTCGCTGTAGGTCCCCTCCAGCCAGGCGTTGGCCACCATGCCCGGGCCGCCGTGGCCGGGACCGCACACGTACATCACCGAGACGTCGCGCTCGCAGATGACGCGATTGAGGTGCACGTAGACGAAGTTGAGGCCGGGGGTCGTCCCCCAGTGACCGAGGAGGCGCGGCTTGACGTGCTCGATGCCGAGCGGCTGGCGCAGCAGGGCGTTGTCCAGCAGGTAGATCTGCCCGACGGAGAGGTAGTTCGCGGCGCGCCAGTAGGCGTCCATGCGCGCGAGCAGGTCCGGGGAAGGTTCGGTCATCGTGGGTCCCTTTCTTGATTGGATGCTCGGCGCTCCGCGGGGTCTTGCCGGTAGAAGTCGCGGAGCTGGGCGTAGAGCTCGGGGTGGCGCTCGCGCAGGGCGAGCGGCTTCTCGAAGAACTCCTCGGTCACGACGGCGAAGAACTCCGGCGGGTTCTTCGCGCCGTAGGTGTCGATGTCGCCGCGCAGCCCCTCGCGCAGCTCCCGCGCGAGCTCCTCGTACTCCGCGCCGAGCACCCGCGCCCACGGGCCGTAGCGCTTGCCCGAGCCGAGGTCCGGGGCGCCGTCCATCGCCCCTTCCTCGGCGTCGAGCTGGTGTGCGAACTCGTGCAGGACGACGTTCTTGCCGTCGGCGGGGTTGCGCGCGTCGGCGACGACGTGGTCCCACGAGAGCACCACGACGTCGCGCGCCCACGACTCGCCCGCGAGGGTGCTGGTGCCCTCGATCACCACGCCGCCCGCGGGCTGCCGGCTCGGCACGCGGAAGGCGCTCGGGTAGATGACGATGCTGACCAGATCCGGGTAGACGTCGGTGTCGCGGTGCAGGAGCAAGAGGCACGCCTGCGCGGCCACCGTGACCCGCACCTCGTCGGTGATCTCCATCCCGCCGCAGCCCTCGAACCGCTTCTCGGCGAGGAAGATCTGCATCAGCCCCTCCAGCTCGCGCAGGTCCTCCGGCGGCAGGTCGCGCAGGTACGGGACGTTGCGCAGGGCGACGGCGCGCCACGCCTCGGGGAGCGGCCGCGCCTTCAGGGCCTCGAGCTTGCGCCGGCGCAGGAAGCGGAACACGCCCGGAGCATAGCCCCGCGGCGGGTCGCGTCGCACGGATCCCGCGCGCCCGCGCCAGCCGTCACGCGGTCGTCACGCGAGACGCCGCCGTCACGCCAGGAGACTGCGCACCAGCTCCACGCGGTGGCCGTTCGGGCAGGTGACGACCATCTTCGCCTGCGCCTCCCGCTCGCTCACCCTGACCTCCGCGTTGCACTTCGGGCAGTGCACGACCACGTCGTCCTTCTTGCTGTCGTCGGCCATGGGGGAAAGGTAACACCGCGAGCCCGGCCCGCACCCCGCCTCCGGGGCGTGCCGGCGCACCATCCGGTCCCGCCTCAGGCGTGGCTTGTGGGCGCCGCCGCGTCGCCTTACCCTTCGGCCTCCAACGACAGCACCAAGCAAAAGGAGCGCGGGATGCAACTTGGGATGATCGGCCTGGGCCGGATGGGAGCCAACATGGTGCGCCGCCTGATGAAGGCGGGCCACGAGTGCGTGGTCTACGACGTCTCGGCGCAGGCCGTCGACGAGCTGGGCAAGGAGGGGGCGAAGGGCGCCAAGAGCCTCGAGGAGTTCGTCGGCAAGCTGCAGAAGCCGCGGGCGGTGTGGCTGATGGTGCCGGCCGCCTTCGTCGACAGCACCATCGACAAGCTGGTGCCGCTGCTGGAGAAGGGCGACATCATCATCGACGGCGGCAACTCGTACTACCGCGACGACGTCGACCGCGCGAAGCGCATCGCGCCCCACGGCTTGCACTACTGCGACGTCGGCACCAGCGGCGGCGTGTGGGGCCTGGAGCGCGGCTACTGCCTCATGATCGGCGGAGAGAAGGGGCCGGTCGAGCACCTCGACGCGGTCTTCAAGACGCTCGCCCCGGGCAAGGGCGACTCCCCGCGCACGCCGGGCCGCGAGAAGCTCGGCGGCACCTCGGAGGACGGGTACCTGCACTGCGGACCGGTCGGCGCGGGCCACTTCGTCAAGATGGTCCACAACGGCATCGAGTACGGGATCATGCAGGCGTACGCCGAGGGCCTGAACATCATCAAGAACGCCAACGTCGGCAAGAGGCAGCACGACAAGGACGCCGAGACCGCTCCCGTGCGCGATCCGGAGTACTTCCAGTACGACATGAACCTCCCCGACGTGGCGGAGGTGTGGCGCCGTGGGAGCGTCATCGCGTCGTGGCTGCTGGACCTCACGGCCGAGGCGCTCGCCGCCAGCCCCACGCTCGAGGGCTTCTCCGGCAAGGTGTCCGACTCCGGCGAGGGCCGGTGGACCGTCCAGGCGGCCGTCGACGAGGGCGTGCCCTCCCACGTGCTCTCGGCGGCGCTGTACTCGCGCTTCGACTCTCGCGGCAACGCCGACTTCCAGAACAAGGCGCTCTCCGCCATGCGAAAGGCCTTCGGCGGGCACCACGAGAAGAAGTAGCCGCGCACGCGCCGCAGCCGACCGCAAAGGCTGCACCCCGGAAGGCCCGCGGGACCCCGTGTCCCGCGGGTTTTTCGCTGTGGCACGTGGTGTGCTCGTCTCTTGCGAAGGATGATCCGGGCACTCCCCATCCTCACGCTGGACGTCATGGGTCGGCGGGGTCGCCGCACCACGGGCGAGGTGGTGTACTGCCCGCGGAAGCGTCGGACGCTTCCGCTCGAGGAGTGCGTGGTGTGCCCGCGGACGTTGTCCATCGGAGAGGGCGAGGGCGCCGCGGTCCGCTGCAGGCCGGACGTGGAGGGCGGCGACGAGGGCGTGGGGGCGCGGCTCGTCAACGGCGCCGTACGCCTGGCCGAGGATCTCGCCGCCCCCGAGCTCGCCGCCGTGTTCGCCGAGCTGCGCGCGCACGTGCTTCCCGTGGTCGACGCGGTCGGCCGCTTCGTCGGCGTCGTGTGCGACGCGGATCTCGCCCCGCGCCGCGGGGAGCTGGAGCACCTCTGGCGTCGGCGGTTCGCCGACGCCAGCGCGCGCGATCTCGCATCGCGAGCGGAGAGCGTCGTCGACAGCACGGCGCCCGCCGGGGTGCTCCGGACGATGGCCGCGGCGCGCGCGCGTCAGATCACCGTGGTCACGCCGGACAACGTCCCGCTCGCCCTGGTCAGCGACTTGCAGGCGCTGGGCTGGATCTCGTCCTAAGCTCCACCGCCCGGCGTGGACGCGTACGCGTTGCGCGCATGCCTTGCAGCGGAACGCACCGCTGACACGTCGCGCGCAGGCAAGACGCGCGAATTTTCCGGGAAAGGCGCGTGGCCCGCGCGTTGCTCTCCCGGTGTGCATGCAACAGGTTCAGATCACATTCCGTGATATCCCCCCATCCGATCCCGTTCGCGATTACGTCACCAAGCACACCCAGAAGCTCGACACCTTCCACCCAAGAATCACGAGCTGCCACGTCGCGCTCGAATGCCCACACCGGCACCGCCTCCACGGCAAGGATTACCGCGTGCGTGTCGACGTGAAGATCCCCGGTCACGAGGTCGTCGTCCAGCGCGATCCCGGCGACGACATTCGCCACCAGGACCTGTACGCCGCCATCGACGAGGTGTTCGACGAGGCGGGCCGGCTGCTGCTGGAGCAATCCCGCATGGATCGGCAGCAGGTCAAGCACCACGAGCCGGCGCGCCGCCGCGGGCGTGTGAAGAAGATCTTCCACTACGAGGGCTTCGGCTTCCTGGAGACGCCGGAGGGTGACGAGGTCTACTTCCACCGCAACAGCGTCCTCCACGGCGCCTTCCAGCGCCTGGCCATCGGCAGCGAGGTCCGCTTCGTGGAGGAAGACGGCGACAAGGGCCCCCAGGCGAGCAGCGTCGTGACCTGATCACCCCAGGTTGGGGTGCGTCATGTCCTCCGGCCGTACGCGCCGGTCGAACTCCTCGGCGTCCATGACGCCCAGCTTCACAGCGGCGTCCCTGAGCGAGAGGCCTTCCTGGTAAGCGAGCTTCGCGACCTTCGCGGCCGCGTCGTAGCCGATGAGCGGGCTGAGCGCGGTCACCAGCATCAGCGAGTGCGAGACATGCCGCGCGATGACGGCGCGATCGGGCTCGATGCCCGCGACGCACCGCCGGGCGAAGCTCGCGCACGCGTCGGCGAGCAGCGCCACGGACTCCAGCACGTCGTGGAGCATCACCGGCTTGTACATGTTCAGCTCCAGAAAGCCGCCCATGCCGGCGATCGCGACGGTCGCGTCGTTGCCGACGACCTGCGCCGCCACCATGGTGAGCGCCTCGGCCTGCGTCGGGTTGACCTTGCCCGGCATGATGGAGCTGCCCGGCTCGTTGGCGGGGAGGATGAGCTCGCGCAGGCCGCAGCGCGGGCCGCTGGCGAGCAGGCGCACGTCGTTGGCGATCTTCATGCACGCGACGGCGAGGGTGCGGGTCGCGGCGCTGGCGACGACGATCGCGTCGTGCGCGGCGATGCCGGCGAACTTGTTCTCCGCCGGGCGGAAGGGCATCCCGGTGAGCTCGGCCAGCCGCGCCACCGCCGTCTCGGCGTAGCGCGGGTGGGTGCTCAGCCCGGTGCCGACCGCGGTCCCCCCGAGCGGCAGGTCCATGAGGCCGTCCACCGCCTGCCGCAGCGTCGTCTCGGCGTGCGCGAGCTGCGCGGCCCACCCGCTCATCTCCTGCCCGAGGGTGAGCGGGGTCGCGTCCATCAGGTGGGTGCGGCCGATCTTGACGATGTCGGCGAAGGCGGCGCTCTTGGCCTCCAGCGCGCCCCGGAGCTCGGCCACGGCGGGGAGCAGGCGCCGCTCCATCTGCTCGGCCGTCGCCACGTGCATGACGGTGGGGAAGACGTCGTTGGACGACTGCGAGGCGTTGACGTGGTCGTTGGGGTGCACGGGCTGCTTGGTGCCGAGCGGGCTGCCGGCGAGCTCGTTGGCGCGGTTGGCGATGACCTCGTTGGCGTTCATGTTGGTCTGCGTTCCGCTGCCCGTCTGCCACACGACGAGCGGGAACTGCTCGTCCAGCGTGCCGGCGATGACCTCGTCGCACGCGCGGGTGATCAGGCCGGCGAGCGCGCGGTCCAGCGTGCCGAGCTGGGCGTTGGCGAGCGCGGCCGCCTTCTTCACGACGCCGAGCGCGCGGATCACCGGGGGGGTGAAGCGCTGCCCGCCGATGGGGAAGTTCTCCAGCGAGCGCTCCGTCTGCGCGCCCCAGTACCTGTCCGCCGGGACGCGGATCTCGCCCATGGTGTCGGTCTCGATGCGTGTGGCCATGGACCAGCTATAGGGTCCGCGCGGGGCTCGCGTCAGGGGTCTCGCGCGTCGTCCTGGGCCTGGGCCCTGGCGAGATCGGAGCAGCCGGCGTCGGTGTCGCCCAGGCAGGCCTGGAGGAAGAGGTCGCGCGCCTTGGCGGGGTCCTTCGGGACGCCCTGGCCGGCGGCGACCATCCGCCCGAGGTCGTCGCACGCGTCGCGGAAGTCGTCGTCGCAGGCGGTCTGGAGGGCGTCGGCGGCGCCGGGGAGGTCCTTCCGCGTGCCCCGGCCGTCACGCAGCATGCGCCCGAGCTCGATGCACCCGCTCTTCTCGCTGTCCACGCACGAGCGGCGGAAGAGGGCGACGGCGCGGCGCTCGTCCTTATCCACGCCCCGGCCGCTCTCGTACATGAGGCCGGTGTTGCGGCAGGCGTGGAGGTAGCCGTGATCGCACGCCAGGCCGTAGAGGCTGGCCGCCTTCTTCAGGTCCTTGGGCGTGCCGTGGCCGGCCTCGTTCATCCAGCCGAGGTTGTTGCAGGCGAGGCCGTCGTCGCGGTCGCACCCGTCGCTGAAGATGGCGAGGGCGCGCGCGTAGTCGGGTGGGACTCCGGAGTCGCCGGCGTTGTCGTCGTAGACGTTGCCGAGGTTGTTGCATCCGTGCTGGTCGCCGCCGTCGCAGGCCACCCCGTACAGGGAGATGGCGGCGTCCATGTCCGCCTTCACCCCGTAGCCGTAGTTGTAGTCGACGCCCAGGTTGTTGCAGGCGGTGGCGTTGCCGTACTTGCAGGCTTCGTCGTAGAGGGCGGCGGCGCGCGCCCAGTCCTTGGTGATGCCGTGGGTGCCATCGTCGTAGCGCAGGGCGAGGTTGAAGCAGGCCTCGGCGTCACGCGCCTTGCAGCCGCGATCGTCGAGGGCGTTCTGCCGGGCGTCGGGGGTCGAAGCGTCGTCGTCCGCGGCGGCGGAGGGTGGCGGGGGGGGCGCCTCGGCGAAGCGGACGGCGATCTGGTGCTTGATGATCAGGCCGAAGACCAGGAGCCCGAGGGCGCCGCCGATGTACTTTCCGGCCCCGCGCGATGGGGTGGGCGCCGGAACCGGCGCGCGCCGCGCGACCTCCGCCGGGGGCGGCGGGCGCGGCGGGGGCGCGTGGACGTGACCCAGGTCGCTCAGCGCCGCGCGCACCGCGCGCGCCGACGCGTAGCGCCGCGAGAGGTCCGGCTCCACCATGCGCTCGAGCACGTCCACCAGCGCGTCGTCCAGTGAGGTGAGCTTGTCGCGGACGTGGAAGCGACCATCCTTGCGCGGGAGCTCGTCGGCGTCGACGTGGGTGGCGACGAAGAGCATGGTGGCGCCCAGGCCGTAGACGTCGGAGGCCGGCGACGCCTCGGCGGCGAACTGCTCCGGCGCCGCGTAGCCGGGCGTACCGACGATGGTCAGCCCGCTGCGCCGCGAGACGATGGTGTCGAAGTCGACGAGCACCGGCTCCCAGCTCGCCTCGTTGCGGAACATGACGTTGGACGGCTTGATGTCGCGGTGGATGACCGGCGGCACGCGCCCCTGCAGGTACACGAGGAGCTCGAGCATCTTGTCGAGCAGGTGGCGTACCTCGTCGAGCGACAGGCGGTCGTCGAGCGTGGCGATGCGCTCCTCCAGCGTCCCGCCGTCCATGGGCTCGCGCACCAGCACGAGCTGTCCGGTCTCGGTGCGCTCGAAGGCGTAGACGTGGGGGAGGCTCCTGTGGTGCAGCTGCTGGAGCACGCGGCAGGAGCGCTCGAAGAGCTCCCACGCCGTCCAGTCGTCGTCGTGGGGCGGCGCGAGGATCTCTGATCGCCACGTGGCGGTGGTCGGTCATGCGGACCCCGGAGTAGACGACGCCCATGCCACCACGGCCGAGCAGGCCGGTGATGCGGTACTTGGCGCAGAACACCGCCTCGCGACCACACGCCTCGCACTTGCGGGGGGCGCGCCCCTCCGCGGGGGGCAGCGCCGCCTCGCACCACGGGCACGGCACCGGGGGCGGCGCCTCGGGGTCCGCCGACTCCTCGGAGTCCGGGGGCTGATCCTCTTCCACCGCGCGCCATCATAGCCGATGGCGACGCCCACGCGGTGGGCGCTCGGAGGCCGCAGGGCCGGTGGGGAGGGGCCCCTCAGAGCGAGATGCCCACCACCATGCGGTACCAGCTGTCGCCGAACGCATCGCCCACCTGAAGGTGGTGCCCGAAGTCGTCCAGTCGCAGGTACGCGCCCGCGGTGATGAACATGCGCGAGAGGCTGACGCGCAGGGTAGGGCCGAGGTACTGGTGAGGCCCGTCGTTGAAGTCGCGATCGCCGGGGTCGAGCGTGTTGATCTCGCCGCGCACCCAGTACTCCAGGCCCGGGAAGACGGAGGGCGTCGCCTGGTAGGTGACCCCGAGGCTGGGATCGAGCACCACCTCACGCCGGCCGGCGTAGTAGATCTCGTACTCCGCGGAGAGGTTGCCCGCGAGCAGCCAGTCGCCGAGCCGCCGCTGCAAGATGAGCTTGGCCTCCAGCTCGAACTCGCGCTCGTTCTCCACCACCTCCCCGTAGACCGCGACGTCGACGGGCCAGTCGCCCTCGTCGGCGAGGCGATAGCGCAGCCGCTGCTTCGACCCGTTCGCCTCCGTCAGCACCGGGTACGACGTGAAGGCATCCCCCAGGTGTGGCGTGGCGGTGACGTAGAGCCCGAGCTCCAGGCTGTCGGTCAGCCCGTACTCCAGCTCGGTCTGGAGCTGCGAGGCGAGGTAGCGCACGGGCGTGCCCGTCTGCGCGTCGCGGGCGTAGAGGGGCACCAGGTCGACGTACTGCTCGATCTCGCTCTCCCCCTTGCCGTTGGTGGCGGTGCCGTAGGTGAAGGGCAGAGGACGCGGGCTGGCCCAGCTGCTCGCGGGCAGCAGCAGGGCGAAGGCAGAGAGGGCAAGACCTGTTCGGAGGTGTCGCATGGGCGGAGCTGCGATCCCCGCAGGGAGCAGGCGCAGGACCCTATCGTAAATGAAAATCACTTTCAAGTTCGCCAAACAAAAATCCGCGCCCCGCCCCCCCTCCTCCCGCCCCGGCGGCCAAACGTCGGAGTGCGAGCGTGCTAGCAATCGGACGTTTCGCTGGGATTCTGGGGGGATGGAGGCGGGGGCTTCGGGGTGGGCCTTCCTCCCTCCCGGGGCCAAACGTCGGAGTGCGAGCGTGCTAGCAATCGGACGTTTCGCTGGGATTCTGGGGGGATGGGGGCGGGGGCCTCGGGGTGGGCCTCCCTCCCTCCCGGGCCCAAACGTCGGAGTGCGAGCGTGCTAGCAATCCGACGTTTCGCTGGGATTCCGCGGGGATGGGGGCGGAGGGGCTCGGGGTGGGGCTTCCTCCCTCGGCAGGGGGCGCGGGTTCCGGTAGTGGTCTGCCATGCGTCGCCTCTTGCTCTCCGCCTGCCCCCTCGCGCTCGCCCTCGCCGCCTGCGCCGCCGTGCCGGCCGCCCCCGCGGCGGCGCCCTGTCCCTCGACGGCCACCGCACCCGCACCCGCCGTCGCCGGCCCCGGCGGCGTCGCCGAGGACGCCAGGCAGTTCCTTGCATTCTACAACAACGTGATCCTGGACGTGACCGCGGAGGTGCAGGACGCCGAGTGGACGTCGGTCACCGACGTCTCCGACGAGCACGCCGGCGCGCGCGAGGGCGCCGACCAGGTGATGGCGGGCTTCACCGGCAGCGCCTACGTCATCCGCCGCGCGCGCGAGCTGCTCGCTCACGCCAAGGAGCTGGACGACCTCACCGTGCGCCAGCTCCGCGTCATCCTGCTCGACGCCGCGTCCGCGCCCGCGACCAACCGCGCCCTTCTGGCCAGGCGCGTCGCCGCCGAGGCGCGGCAGTCCAAGATCCAGGACGGCTTCGTCTACTGCCTGAGGCGGCGCGGCGCGAAGTGCGTCAAGACGGCCTCCGCCAACGACATCGACGACGTCCTGCGGTCCTCCCGCGATCTCGGCGCTCGCCGCACCGCCTGGCTCGCCTCCAAGGACATCGGCACGCCGCTCCGCCCCGGGATCCTCGAGCTGCGCGACCTGCGCAACGCCACGTCCCGCGAGCTGGGGTACCGCGACTTCTACGCCCTGCAGATCGCCGATTACGGCATGACGACGGCCGAGATGATGAAGCTCCTCGACGACGCCCTCGCGACGCTTCGCCCGCTCTTCGTGCAGCTCCACTGCTACGCCCGCAAGACCCTCGCCGCGCGCTACCACCAGAAGGAGCCCCGCCTCATCCCCGCCGACTGGGTCGGCAACCGCTGGGCGCAGTCGTGGCCGGGCATCGTCGCGGCGGTGAACCTCGACGCCCTGTTCAAGTCGAAGCCGGCGACGTACTTCCCGGCCCAGGCGGAGCGCTACTACCAGTCGATGGGCTTCCCCGCGCTGCCCAAGGCCTTCTGGGACCACAGCGACCTGTACCCGGTGAAGCCCGGCGAGGCGCGCAAGAAGAACTCGCACGCCACCGCCTGGCACATGGACCTGCAGAAGGACGTGCGCTCGCTGATGAGCATCGAGCCGAGCGAGGACTGGTTCCTCACCGCGCACCACGAGCTCGGGCACATCTACTACTACCTCTCCTACGCCAACGACGCGGTCCCGCCGGTGCTGCGCCGCGGCGCCAACCGCGCCTTCCACGAGGGCGTCGGCGAGCTCATCGCCCTGAGCGTGCGGCAGGAGCCGTACCTGCGCGCGGTGGGCCTGCTCCCCGCCGGGCAGAAGCTGGACGCCAGCGCCATGCTGCTCGACCAGGCCCTCGAGAAGGGTCCGGTCTTCTTCGCCTTCGCCGCCGGGACGATGTCGCATTACGAGCGCGACCTCTACGCCGGCGACCTGCCCGCCTCCGAGCTCAACGCCCGCTGGTGGAAGTACGTGGCCGACTACCAGGGCGTCGCGCCGCCGGTGCCGCGCGACGAGTCCACCTGCGACGCGTGCTCCAAGACGCACATCAACGACGACCCGGGGCAGTACTACGACTACGCCCTCGCCACCCTCATCAAGTTCCAGCTCCACGAGCACTTCTGCAGGGACATCGTCCACGCCGACCCGCACGCCTGCACCTACTACGGCAACAAGCAGGTGGGCGACGCCCTGCGGCGCATCCTCGCGCTGGGCGACACGCGCGACTGGCGCGCCGTCCTGAAGGAGGCGACCGGCGAGGACCTCTCCGTCGGCGCGATGGCGCGCTACTACGCGCCCCTGCTCGAGACGCTGAAGAAGGAGAACGCCGGGGAGAGGTGCGGCTGGGAGTGACCGCTCAGCGCGGCGGCGGCGGGATGGTCTGCAAGCGATTCTCCTCGCTCGTCTCGTTCCACTCGCGGCCGTCGCGCGCCATGAGGGCGACCGACTCCGCCG
The DNA here is from genome assembly GCA_963782055.1 of uncultured delta proteobacterium. Taxonomy (GTDB): domain Bacteria; phylum Myxococcota_A; class Polyangia; order Polyangiales; family Polyangiaceae; genus DASXHD01. Next base: position 4,232,972 of record CAWAIF010000003.1, on the reverse strand, counting down.
GGCCCCACGACCCGGCCGAGTAGCTCGGGACGCGCCCGCCCTGCTGCCAGGCCTCCAGCACCGGGGCGATGACCCCCCACCCGCTCTCCACCATGTCGGCGCGCTGGAAGAGCGTCGCGTCGCCGATCATGCAGTCGAAGAGCAGCCGCTCGTAGCCGGTGGAGCGCTGCTTCTGGAAGTAGTTCTCGTACTCGAAGCTCATCTTCACCGTGCCGATGTTCATGATGGTGCCCGGCACCTTCGCGCCGAAGCGCATCGACATGCCCTCGTCCGGCTGGATGTTCAGGACCAGCTGGTTGGGCAGGAGGCCGTCGACGCGCGTCTTGCGGAAGAGCAGGAACGGCGGCTTCTTGAACTGGATGACGATCTGCGTCGTCCGCTGCGCCAGGCGCTTGCCGGTGCGGACGTAGAAGGGCACGCCCGCCCAGCGCCAGTTGTCGACGGTGAGCTTCATCGCGACGAACGTCTCCGTCTTGGAGTCGCGCGCCACCTGCTCCTCGCTTCGGTACTCCGGCACGAACTGCCCACCCAGCGCGCCGGCGCCGTACTGCCCGCGCACCGCCACCTGCGCCACGTCCTCGCGCTTGATGGGCTGGATGGCCCGGAGGGCCTTCACCTGCTCGTCGCGCAGCTCGTTGGCGGCGAAGGACACCGGCGGCTCCATCGCGGTGAGGCTGATGAGCTGCATGATGTGGTTCGGCACCATGTCGCGCAGCGCGCCGGCGTGGTCGTAGTAGCCGCCGCGGTGCTCCACGCCCAGCGTCTCCGCCACCGTGATCTGCACGTGGTCGATGTAGTTGTGGTTCCACACCGGCTCGAAGATGTTGTTGGCGAACCGCATCACCATGATGTTCTGGACGGTCTCCTTGCCCAGGTAATGGTCGATGCGGAAGACCTGGTCCTCGCTGAGCACCTCGCGCAGGTCGCGGTTGAGCTTCTTCGCGGAGGCGAGGTCGTGGCCGAAGGGCTTCTCGATGATCACCCGCCGGAACTTGCCCTCCTCGTCGACGAGCCCGGCGTCGCCGAGCTGCTTGACGATGGGCGCGAAGAAGGACGGCGCCGTCGCGAGGTAGAAGAAGGCGTTGTTGCCGCACGCGTGCTTGCCGTCCACCGCCTTCAGCTTCTCGCTCAGCGCGGCGTACGTCTTCGGGTCGCCGAAGTCGCCGGACATGTAATAGATGCGGTTGCGGAACCACTTCCAGTTGTCGAACTTGAGCGCCTCCGGGTCGAGCTCCGCCATGTCGTCGTCGACCTTCTTGCGGAACTCGTCGTCGCTCATCGGCTGGATGGCCACGCCGATGAGGGCGAAGTTGGCGTCCAAGAGGCCGTCCTTCGCCAGGTTCATCAGCGAGGGCATCAGCTTGCGCTTGCTCAGGTCTCCGGTGGCGCCGAAGAGCACCATCGTGCAGGGGGGCGCCCCGTGATCCGGCGTGGGGTCGACGTAGTCTCCGTTCTCTTCTTCGATGGTCATGGCTTCCTCTCGGGTCGTGCGCTGCGCCGGATGGTCTGGGGTCCGCGATTCACTCCGCCTCGTGCCGCTGCGTCCGTATGCGGAGCTGCTCCTTGGCCGTCGCGGCGACGCGCTCGGGCAAGAAGCCGAACTTCTTCTGCAGGTCCTTGAGCGGCGCCGACGCGCCGAAGCTGGACATGCCGACGATGGCGCCGTGGCGGCCGACGTAGCGCTCCCACCCGAAGGTGGACGCCTGCTCCACCGCGACGCGCGCGCGCACCGCGTCGGGCAGCACGCTCTCGCGGTACGCCGGGCTCTGCTCCTCGAACAGCTCCCAGCTCGGCATGCTCACCACGCGCGCGGCGATCTTCTCCTTGTCGAGTAGCTCCTTCGCCTGGAGGCACAGCGAAACCTCGCTCCCGGTGCCGATGAGGATCACCTCCGGCTTGCCGCCGGGCGCGTCGGCCAGCACGTACGCGCCGTGCCGCACGCCGGCGGCGGGCGCCACCTTGGTGCGGTCGAGCGTGGGCAGCTTCTGCCGGCTGAGCACCATCACCGCCGGGGTGTGGCGCTGCTCGGCGATCCACCGCCACGCCTCGACGACCTCGTTGGCGTCGCCCGGTCGCAGCGTCACCAGGCCGGGGATGGCGCGGAGCGAGGCGATCTGCTCGATGGGCTGGTGCGTCGGGCCGTCCTCCCCCACGCCGATGGAGTCGTGCGTGAAGATGAAGACCACCGGCAGCTCCATGATCGCCGCCAGGCGGACCGGCGCGCGCATGTAGTCGCTGAAGATGAGGAAGCCGGAGCCGAAGGCGCGCACCTTGGAGAGCGCCAGACCGTTGAGCACCGCGCCCATGGCGTGCTCGCGCACGCCGAAGTGCATGTTGCGGCCGCCGGGCGTGTCCGGCTGCAGGTCGCCCGCGCCCTCGAAGGTGAGGCGTGTCTTGGTGGAGGGCGCCAGGTCCGCCGCGCCGCCCATGAGCCACGGGATGTTCTTGGCGAGGGCGTTGAGCACCTTGCCCGAGGAGTCGCGGCTGGCGAGGCCCGCAGGGTCGGCGGGGAAGGTGGGGATGTCCTTGTCCCAGTGCTCGGGGAGCTGGCGGTGCTGCATCCGGAAGAGCTGATCCGCCAGCTCGGGGTGCTTCTTCTTGTACTCCTCGAACTTGGTCATCCAGGCCTCGCGCGCGTCCTTGCCGCGCGTGCCGATGCCCTTCTGGAAGTGCTCGTAGACGCCCTCCGGCACCAGGAACTTCGCGTCCTCGGGCCAGCCGTAGCCCTTCTTGGTGAGGCGGATCTCCTCCTCGCCCAGCGGCTCGCCGTGCGCGGCGCTGGTGTCCTGCTTGCTGGGCGCGCCGTAGGCGATGTGCGAGTCGACGACGATGAGCGTCGGGCGGTCCTGCGTCTTGAGGAAGGTGCCGAAGGCGCGCGCGAGCAGCTCGGTGTCGTTCGCGTCGCCCACGCGCAGGACGTTCCAGCCGTAGCCCATGAAGCGCGCGGCGACGTCCTCGGTGAAGGCGAGGGCGGTGTTGCCCTCGATGGTGATGTGGTTGTTGTCGTAGATCCAGCAGAGGTTGGAGAGCCCGAGGTGCCCGGCGAGCGAGGCCGCCTCGCTGGAGACGCCCTCCATCATGCAGCCGTCGCCGGCGAGGGCGTAGACGTCGTAGTCGAACATGTCGAAGCCGGGCCGGTTGAAGTGCTCGCGCATCCATCGCTCGGCGATCGCCATGCCGACGCTGTTCGCCAGGCCCTGGCCGAGCGGGCCGGTCGTCGTCTCCACGCCGCTCGTCCAGCGGTACTCCGGGTGACCGGGGCAGCGGCTCTCGAACTGCCGGAAGCGCTTCAGGTCCTCCAGCGGCACCGACACCGTGCCCAGCCGCTCGTACTGCGGGTTGACCGCGCGCGTCTGCGTCAGGTGCAGCATCGCGTACAGCAGCGTGGAGGCGTGACCGGCAGAGAGGACGAAGCGGTCGCGGTTGGGCCAGATGGGATCGTGCGGGTCGAAGCGCAGGAAGCGCTGCCAGAGGGTGTAGGCCACCGGCGCCATCGCCATCGGCGTGCCCGGGTGTCCCGACTTCGCCTGCTGCACGGCGTCCATCGCAAGGGTGCGGATGGTGTTGATGCAGGTCGTATCCATGTTCGCGGCCACGGGATCCTCCTCGCACGGCGCACCGGCGCGCAGTCCCGCAGCCTAGAGCGCCATCACCGCGCACCGCAACGGTCACGGCCCGTGGGGGGCACGATGCCGCGGCGGGGCTCGCTCACGCGATCTTGACGCGCATGCGGCGGCGGCCGAAGCGACCGGCGCCCCCGGCGAAGCGGCCCGCGACGGTGGCGTGGCACTCCGGGCAGCGGCCCTGCGCGTCGAGCCGGTAGGCGAGGACCTCGTACCAGTCGCGCTCGATGACGGGCGCCTTGCACGACGGGCAGAAGGTGGTGTCGCCCTCCAGGTCGTGCACGTTGCCGGTGTACACGTGCTGGAGGCCCGCGCCGAGCGCGATCCGCCGGGCGCGCCGGAGCGTCTCCGGCGGGGTGCGCGGCAGGTCCGTCATCTTGTAGTCCGGGTGGAAGGCGGAGAAGTGCAGCGGCACGTGCGGCCCGAGCTCTGTCGCCACCCACCCGGCGAGGGACTCCAGCTCGGCGTCGGAGTCGTTCATCCCCGGGATGAGCAGGGTGGTGATCTCCGTCCACACGGGCGTCTCCCGCACCAGGTGGCGCAGCGTCTCCTTCACCGGCTCCAGGCTGGAGGCGGTGACCTTGCGGTAGAAGTCCTCGGTGAAGGCCTTCAGGTCGACGTTCGCCGCGTCCATCTTCGCGTAGAACTCGCGCCGCGGCTCGGCGTGGATGTAGCCGGCGGTGACGGCGACGGTGGAGATGCCGCGCGCGTGGCAGGCATCGGCCACGTCCATCGCGTACTCGGCGAAGATGGTCGGGTCGTTGTAGGTGAAGGCCACGCTCTTGCAGCCGAGCTCCTCCGCGGTGCGGGCGAGCGCCTCGGGCGTGGCGCGGTCCATGAGGCTGTCCATCTCCCGGGACTTGGAGATGTCCCAGTTCTGGCAGAACTTGCAGGCGAGGTTGCACCCCGCGGTGCCGAAGGAGAGCACGCTCGAGCCCGGGTGGAAGTGCGCGAGCGGCTTCTTCTCGATCGGGTCCACCGCGAAGCCGGAGGAGCGGCCGTAGGTCGTCAGGACCATGGCGTCGCCCTCGCGCTTGCGCACGAAGCAGAGGCCGCGCTGGCCCTCGGCCAGGCGGCAGTCGCGCGGGCAGAGATCGCACTGGATCCGCCCGTCGGGCAGCGCGTGCCACCACCGGCCGGGGTAGGCCGAGTCGCCCGGCGCGCTCATGCGGACGCGTTCTCGCTCGCGAGCGCGCGCGGCGACGGGTCGACGAGCTTCTGCGCGGTGTAGCGCTGCAGCTCCACGCCGGGCGCCCAGAAGCTCGCGGGGAGCCGCGCCTTCTGCTTCAGCTCGTCCAGGAAGATGCGGGGGGTGGGGAGCTGCTCCCACATGACGGGCAGGAAGGTGCCGCGCCGCCCGCCCCAGGAGAGCACGACGCCGTCCACGCCGGGGCGCAGCGCGGCCAGCGCGCCGTCCTCGCTCCCGTCGAAGTCGATCGTCTCCAGCGGGGAGAGGACCGAGACCTCCACATGAAGCTCGTCGAGCGCGGGCAGGCTCAGGCGCGCGCCGCGCGGGTCGCGGAAGGCCGCGGCGAGGGCGTTGTGCGCGACGTCGTGCGCGAGCGGACGCCGCGCGACCAGCGAGCCGATGCACCCCTGCAGCCGACCGCCGACCTGCTCGCGCCACCGCAGCGTGACGAAGCTGGCGCCCGGCTCGCGGCACCAGGTCTCTGTCGGCCACGCGGCGGGCGCGCCGCCGAGCTCCTCCCGCACGCACGCGCGCGCGAACCGAGCGAGCTCCGCCCCGTCACGAGGCGAGAGCACGCGGGTCCCTCTCGTAGAAGCCGAAGGCGCCGTAGCCGACGACCGCGTCGCGCGAGCCCGCCGTGTCGCCGGAGCTGCGCAGATCGATGACGCGGGCTTCCAGGCCGCGGCGCCGGGCCAGCCAGAGCAGGCCGTTGATGCCGGCGCAGCCGCACGCGTCCTCGCCAACGAGGCCGCCCTCCAGCGCGACGATGCGCCGCGCGGTGTCCTCGTCCAGCAAGCGGCCCTGGGCGTATGGCAGGTAGTGCGACAGGTCGGAGCTCACGACGACGACCGTCTCCTCGCCGCCCCAGAGCGTCTCGAGCACGCGGCCCACGTGCTCGGCCGAGGCGTAGCCGACGACCAGCGGGACGATGCGCGCGCGCGGCAGCACGCGCTGCACGAAGGGGAGCTGCACCTCGAGCGAGTGCTCGCGTGCGTGGGCGCGTGGGCTCGACACCACCGACGGGATGGCGGCGAGCGCGTCGAGATCGACCGGGATGTCGCCGAGGGGCGTGCGCAGGGCGCGCGCGCCGGGAGACGCGAGGCCCTCCACGCGCGCGCGGTGCGCCGGGCCGACCATCACGACGCAGGTCACGCGCGAAGCGAGCGGACGAAGCGCCGCGTAGGCGCTGGCCGCGATGGGGCCGGAGTAGACGTAGCCCGCGTGCGGCACCACCACGGCCTTGGGCGGCGCGCCGGCAGAGGCGGGCACGTCCGCCAGGAAGGCGTCGACCGCGGCGGCGAGCTCCTCCGGCGCGGCCGGGTAGAAGGTGCCCGCCACCGCGGGGCGACGCACCTCCTCGAACTCGAACAGGCTGGCCATACGTCTCACCTTTGTTCACGTAAGTCGTGTGGCGGCGATTGCAACGGCTCGGCGAACCGCGCACGAGGGCTTTGGGGCCGGAGCCTCAGCCGTCCACCGCGCGGTTCAGGATGATGCGCGCGCTCCGCTGGTAGCTGAGGTACGCGTACGCCCACTCCACCAGGACCACCAGGCGATTGCGGAAGCCCACCAGCGCCATGAGGTGGACGAAGAGCCACGCGCACCACGCGACGAAGCCTGTGAGGCGCATCTTGCCCAGCACCGCCACCGCGCGGCTTCGCCCGATCGTCGCCATGGTGCCGAGGTCGTGGTAGCGAAACGGCGCCAGCGGCTCGTCACGCACGGCGTGCATCACGTTCTCCGCGACGCACTCGCCCTGCTGCAGCGCGACCTGCGCGACGCCGGGGAGGGGCTCGCCGTCCTGCTCGAAGGCGGCGATGTCGCCGATGGCAAAGACGCCGTCCACCCCCTTCACGCGCAGATGGCGCGTCACCGGGACGCGCCCCTGCCGGTCGAGCTCGACGCCCAGCGTCTTGACGAGCGGAACGCCCTGCACGCCCGCTGCCCAGAGCGTCGTGCGCGCCCGCACGCGCTCGCCGTCGATGCGCACGCCCTCGGCGTCCACCTCCTGCGCGCGCACGCCCAGCCGCACCTCCACGCCGAGCTCCTCCAGGTCGGCGCGCACGCGCTCGGAGAGCTCGGTCGGGAAGGCGGGCAGCAGGCGCGATCCGCCCTCCAGCAGGATGACGCGCGCGCTGCCCGGGTCGAAGGAGCGAAAGTTGCGGGTCATGGTCCGCCGGGCGATCTCCGCCAGCGCGCCGGCGAGCTCCACACCCGTCGCGCCACCTCCGATCACCACGAAGGTCAGAAACTCCCGGCGCTCCTCCTCCGCGGTCGCGCGCTCGGCGTTCTCGTAAGCGAGCAGCACGCGCCGGCGGATCTCCAGCGCCTCCTCCAGCGACTTCAGCCCGGGCGCGTCCCGCTGCCACTCGTCGTGGCCGAAGTAGCCGTTGGTCATCCCGACCGCGAGCACCAGGTGGTCGTAGGGGATCGCCTCGCCGTCCGCCGTCCGCACCTCCCGCGCGGTCACGTCGATCTCCGTCACGCGGGCGAGCAGCACGCGACAGTTGTCGCAGCCGCGGAGCACGTTGCGGATGGGCGCGGCGATGTCGGTGGCGGAGAGCGCGGCGGTGGCGACCTGGTAGAGGAGCGGCTGGAAGAGGTGGTGGTTGCGCTTGTCCACCACGGTCACGTCCACCGGCGCGCGGCGCAGGCTCCTGGCGACACGCAGTCCGCCGAAGCCCGCGCCGACGACCACGACCTTCGGACGCGGAGGGCGTTCGGCCATCGCCGGAGGGTATAGGGACGAACGTCCCGTCGGAAAGGCCGGCGCGCTTGACTTGTCGCGCACTCGCTTGCCACCCTTCGGGCGTGGCCGGCTGGGACGTCATCGTCGTGGGAGGAGGTCCGGGCGGGTCGGTCACCGCCGCGCGCCTCGCGCAGCTCGGCCGCCGCGTGCTGCTGCTGGAGAAGGAGCGCTTCCCGCGCTTCCACCTCGGCGAGTCGCTCCTGCCGTGCTCGCTCTCCACCTTCGAGACGCTGGGGGTGCTTCCAGAGCTGCGCGAGCGCTTCCTGTGGAAGTACGGCGCGCGCTTCCACGACGACCGCACCGGCCGCAGGGTGCACTTCGACTTCACCTCGGCCTTCGACCCCGCGTTCGATCACTCCTTCGAGGCGCCGCGCGACGAGCTGGACCTGGTGCTGCTCCACCACGCCGAGCGTCTGGGTGCGGAGGTGCGGCAGGGGTGGAGCGCGGTCTCGGCGCGCTTCGAGGGAGACCGGGCGACGGGCGTGGAGGCGGTGGACCCCGCCGGCGAGGCGCACGCGCTCGCCGCACGCGTGGTGGTGGACGCGTCCGGCCGCTCGGCGCTGCTGGCCCGGCGCGCCGGCACGGCGGCGCGCGTCGCGGGCCTGGATCAATGTGCATTCTACACGCACTTCAGGGGCGTGCCGCGCGGCGAGGGGCGCGCGGAGGGTGACATCGACATCGTGGTGACGGCGTCCGGTTGGTTGTGGTTCATCCCCTTCAAGGACGGACGATGCAGCGTGGGCGCCGTGGTCCCGCGCGCGTGGGTGCAGGCGCGGCGCGGCGGCGAGCAGGACGCGAGCGCCATGCTGGACGCCGCGGTGGCGGAGTCACCCACCGCCCGCCAGATGCTCGCCTCGGCCCAGCGGCTGTGGCCGGCGCGCGCCGCCGCCGATTTCAGCTACTCCGTCTCCCGGCGCGCGGGTGATGGCTGGCTGCTGGTGGGGGACGCAGGGGGCTTCATCGACCCGCTCTTCTCCTCCGGCGCGCACATCGCGGTGCACGGGGGCGCGTGCGCGGCGGAGGCGATCGATCGCGCGCTCGCCGCGGACGACGTGTCGGCGGCGCGCTTCGCCGCGTGGGACGCCGAGACCCAGCGCGGCGCGGACCTCTTCCTCGCGGCCGTGCGCGCGTTCTACGGCGGTGGGCTGCTGCGCTACCTCTTCGCCGAGAACAAGCACGAGTTCTTGCGACGCTCCATCTCCTCGCTCCTCTCCGGGGACGTGTTCGGGGAGGACGTACGCTGGCGTACGGACGTGCGCGCTCGGATGATGGAGATGGCCTCACCCCCCGGCCCCGCCTCACCCCCCGGCCCCGCCTCACCCCCCGGCCCCGCCTCACCCCCCGGCCCCCTCTCCCTACGAGGGAGAGGGGGAGAAGAGTAGGGCCCCCGCGAGTTCACCACCGAACGCGCGACGCGCAGCGGAGGGCTCGCGTGGGAGGGGCCCCTACCAGGAGAGGCAAGGGATGAGAGCGATGTGAAGCGAGCTCACATCCTCATCATGCGGGGCCGATGTGCTGGGCCACGACCACCTCGGGGGAGGGGGACGCGGCGCCGTCGAACTTCTCCGGGGTGATCTCGAAGTCGAACTCCACCTCCGGGAACGTGCCCTGGAACTCCCCCTTGCGGCTGGAGTCGTCGTACTGCAGGTCGCCGATGCGGATCCACGACTGGTGGGCGTTTCTCCGGCCCCACATGACGAACTTGGTGGCGCCAGCGGTCACGCTGCCCGGCGGAGGCAGGTGCTCGACGCTCACGTCGAGACCGGTGAGGTGCTGTTCGTGCTTCACGTCGGCCTTGATGTCCACGTCGGCCCCCGGCGCCTTGGCGGTGGAGGCGAGCTTGTAGTGCAGCGGCCCCCCGCACGCGGCGACGAACAAGAGTGACAACGCAAGCTTCCAGGAACGAGGCATATGCAGAGCTCCTTTTTCGGACCGCCCAAGCTTACACGCAATGCCTTCGCGTGGCAGCCGGAAGGGCGCGGCCAGCGCGGCCGTGGCGCGCCGCCCGGCGCGGCGGTAGCGTGGGGCCATGGCCACGCTCCGCATGCCCACCCCCGAGGAGGCCCTCCCCGGCCGGGACGAGCCCATGCCCGTCCCCGCCGCGCACTTCGTCAACGGTCACCCTCTCGCCGGGCCGTTCCCGGAGGGGATGAAGACGGCGATGTTCGCGATGGGGTGCTTCTGGGGCGCGGAGAAGAAGCTCTGGCAGCTCCCCGGTGTGTACTCCACGGCCGTCGGCTACGCGGCGGGTCTCACCCCCAACCCGACGTATCGCGAGGTGTGCACCGGCCGCACCGGCCACGCCGAGGTGGTGCGGGTGATCTACGACCCGCGCGCGGTGAGCTACGAGGACCTGCTCCGCGCCTTCTGGGAGAGCCACGATCCCACGCAGGGCATGCGGCAGGGCAACGACACCGGCACGCAGTACCGCTCCGGCGTCTACACCTACGACGAGGAGCAGCGGCGCGCCGCGGAGGCCTCCCGCGAGACCTACCAGCGCGTGCTCACCGAGGCGGGGCACGGGAAGATCACCACCGAGATCGTCGCGGCGCCGGACTTCTACTTCGCCGAGGAGTACCACCAGCAGTACCTGGCGAAGAACCCGGACGGGTACTGCGGTCTGGGCGGCACCGGCGTCGCGTGCCCCGTCGGCCTCGCCCCCGCGTGAACCCCCGCATCCTGGACGGGCCGATGGGCTCGGAGCTCTCGCGGCGCGGGGTGGACACCACCAGCGCGCTCTGGAGCGCCGTCGCCCTGCGTGACGCACCGGAGCTGGTGCGCGCGGTGCACGCGGACCATGCCGCGGCGGGCGCGGAGATCCACCGCACCAACACCTTCCGCGCGCGGCGGCGCACCGCGGGCGACGCGTGGGAGTCGATGGCCCGCGACGCCGTCCGTCTCGCGCGCGAGGGTGTGGAGCGCGGCGCGCCGGACCGGCGCTGCCTGGTGCTGGGGAGCGTCGGACCGCTGGAGGACTGCTACCGGCCGGAGCTGGCCCCGCCCGACGACGAGGCGCGGCCGGAGCACGAGGAGCTCGCGACGCTGCTCGCCGCGTGCGGTGTGGACGGCCTGATCGGCGAGACGTTCCCCAGCCCGCGCGAGGCGCTGGTCGCCACGCGCGCCTGTGTGCGCACCGGGCTGCCGACGTGGATGTCCTTCACCGCCGGGCCCAGCGCGGAGGGCATGACCCCCGGCGCGATGAAGGACGCGGCGCGCGCGTGTCTGGACGCCGGCGCGGAGCGGGTGCTGGTCAACTGCGTGGCGGCGGCGCTGGTGATGCCGTACGTGGAGGCGCTCGCCTCCCTGGGCGCCCCCTTCGGCGTGTACGCCAACGCGTCGCGCTGGCACGAGCCGCCCGTCTCCCCGGAGGAGTACGCGGCGCACGCGCGGCGGTGGGCGGACGCCGGGGCGGGCGTCATCGGCTCCTGCTGCGGGACCGGTCTGGCGCACGTGCGGGCGCTCGCGCTCACCTCCGGCGCGACGCCCCCTGCAGGTGCTCCTCGATGAGCGCGAGGACCGCGTCCTTGTGGGTCAGCGGCGCCATGTGGCCTGCGCCCTCGACCACGCGCATCGTCGCGTCGGGGATCACCGCGTGCAGGTGCTCCAGGATGCGCCGCGCGCTCACCGTGGTGCGCTCGCCGCGCCCGAGGGTGACCGGCCGCGGCAGCGCCGCGTAGGCGGCGAAGGGCGCGGGATCGCCGGACACGTCCATCACCTCCTGGAAGGTCTTCCAGCCGACGCGCTCGGCCGCGCGACGCTGCGTCTCGGTCATGGCGTCGAAGGTGCCCGCCCCGCTCCAGTAGTCGATGAAGACGCGCAGCCAGTCCGTCTTGCCGCCCGTCTCCGGGTCGCGGAAGGCGCCGGACTCCAGCGCCTCGCGCTCCGCGCGGCTCGGCTCGTCGCCGGACGCGGCGAGCGCGGAGAAGAGGACGGGCTCGAGGAGCATGACGCTGCGGACGCGCTGCGGCTCGGCGAGGGCGGCCTTCGCCGCCACCACCGCGCCGTAGGAGTGGCCGACGAGGTGCGCGGGCGCGCCGAGCGCCTCGACGATCGCGCGCACCGCCGCCACGTCCTCGGCGTGGGTGACGTGCTCGCCGCGCGGCAGCGGATCGCTCGCGCCGTAGCCCAGCAGGTCGGGCGCGGCGACGAGAAACCGCGCCGCGAGCGGCTCGAGGTACGCGCGCCACGCGCTCGACGAGAGCCCCGACGCGTGCACCAGGACCACCGCCTCCGCGCCCGCGCCGGCCCGCGCGAACCCGATGCGCCGACCCATCGCCGTCACGAACGCCCGCTCGACCATGCCGCGCACCCTAGCCCAGCCCGCGCGCCCCGGCACGAGCTAGCATTCCCCCATGTGCCTCGTGCTGGTGGCGTACCGGGCCCACCCGGATCTCTCTCTCTGCGTCCTCGCCAACCGCGACGAGACGTACGATCGTCCCACCGCGCCCGCCGCCTTCTGGGACGACGCGCCGGAGGTGCTCGCCGGGCGCGACCTCTCCAAGGGCGGGACCTGGATGGGGGTCACGCGCGCGGGCCGCTTCGCCGCCCTGACCAACGTCCGCGACCCGGCGGCGCGGCGGGAAGGGCGCTCGCGCGGGGAGATTGTCCGCCGATTCTTGACGGGTCAAGAGTCGCCGCCGGAGCTCGCCGCCTCGCTGGACCGCGCCAGCTACCCGTCCTTCAACCTGCTCTGCGGCACGCCCGACGCCCTGTACTCGCTGCGCGACGACGCGCCGGGGGCCACGCCGATCACGCCGGGCGTTCACGGGCTGAGCAACCACCGCCTGGACACGCCGTGGCCCAAGGTGGAGACCGGGATGCGGCGGCTCACCGCCCTGCTCGCGCGGCCGGCGTCCCCGGGGGTGGCGGAGCTGTTCGGGCTGCTGGACGATCGCGGCATCTACGAGGACGCGGACTTGCCGCACACGGGCGTGCCCATCGAGTGGGAGCGTCCGCTCTCCGCCGCGTTCATCCGTACGCCGGCGTACGGAACGCGCTGCTCGACGGTGCTGTGCGTGCACGTCACGGGTCGCGTCGCCTTCGAGGAGCGCAGCTTCGACCGGGAGGGCGCGCTCATCGCCGACGTCCGCGAGACGTTCGAGCTGCGCTGACGTACCCTGCGGCTCGATGAAGCGGCTCCTGCTCGTGCTCGCCCTCGGCGGCGTGGTGGCCTGTCCGAAGTCCACGCCGCCGGGCCCGTCGACGTCTGCCGCGTCGAGCGCGTCGAGCGCGTCGAGCGCACGGAAGAACGCCGCGCCGGCGGCGGCGCGGCCCTTCGCCACGTACACGGGCACGGCCGGGGGCGGGGAGCCGTTCAAGATGGCGACGGAGCGGGAAGGGGAGGCGGTGCGCGTGCTGCTGGTCGTCGGCGCCTCGCGGGAGCCGATGGTGCTGAAGGGCAGAGCGACAGATTCGGGCTTCGGCACCGCCGAGCTGGTCGGCAGGGGCCGCAAGCCGGCGGAGCTCTCCGGCACGTGGACCGGCGGCAAGCTCTCGGCCACGCTGCGCGACCCGCGCGCGGGCGCGAAGCCCATGACGCTCGCGGGGACGCTCGCCCCCGCGCTGCCTGCAGGGGCGGCGTTCAAGGAGGTTCCGCTCGTGGGCTCGCTGGGTGCCGCGACGCGCATCCGCGCGAAGCTGAGCAGCGACGGACACGCGCTCACGGGCGTATATCGCTACACGCGCAGCAAGGAGGACCTCTCGCTGTCCGGTACGCTGGACGCGGGCGGCACCTTCACGCTCGAGGAGAAGAACGCGAAGGGCGCGGTGACCGGCCGCTTCGCCGGGGTCTTCCTGGCGCCGGACACGGTCCTGGCCCGCTGGACGTCGCCCGACGGCGCGCACACGTATCCGGTGTGGCTGGAGCGGGGCGAGAGCTACCCGGAGATCGTGAAGCTGGACGTGGGCGGGCGGCTGGTGCCGCAGGAGGAGCTCGGCTCCTTCGGGGCGGCGTGCAAGGCCAGCGCGGTGCTCCCCGCCTTCGCCGGGCTCGCCGATGCCGGCGTCCAGGGGCACCTCGACCGGGCGCTGCGCGCGGCCATGCCCTGGCGGGGGAAGCTGACGGCGGACGATTGCGCGGGCGCCACCACCGAGCTTCCGTACGACTACGAGGTGAGCTACGGCGTGAGCGGCCAGCGCGGCGACTACGTCGGCCTGCAGACGTGGCGCTACGAGTACACGGGCGGCGCGCACGGCAACCGCGTGTCGCAGTGCTTCGTGGCGGACCTGAAGCGTGGCCTGCTGGTGTCGCTGCGGCAGAAGCTCACGCCCGCCGCGCGGGCGAAGCTGCAGGCGCTGACGGTCGCCGCCCTGCAGGGCCAGTACGCCACGAAGAAGCTCTCGGACAAGGGCTTCTACGAGGACCAGCCTCGGGTCAGCGAGAACACCGAGCTCTGCTACGACGTCCCGCCCACCGGCGTGCCCGAGCTGCGCGTGCAGTTCGCTCCGTACGAGGTCGCGCCTTACGCCATGGGCGCGCCCTCGGCGACGATCTCGGTCAACGACGCCCGGTCGCTCTTCGCGCCGGGCAGCCTGGGGGCCAGGCTCTTCTGAGCGAGTCCACACTTCCCGCGGCCTCCATGGCGCGCGCTGTTCGGCCGAGCTTGCCGCTCGAATTCCCCCTATGCTGGGGCGATGCAAGGGGATGAGCCGCCGCCGTCGCTGCGCGGCGCGCCGGCGTCTTCGGAGCAGCTCGTCGGCAAGGTCATCGACGGCCGCTATCGCCTGCGCCGGGAGATGGGGCGCGGCGGCCTGTGCGCCGTCTTCCTCGCGGAGCACCGGTACACCGGGCGCCCGTCCGCCCTGAAGCTGCTCCTGCCGGAGTTCCACGACCACCCGGAGGCGCGCTCGCGCCTGCTCGCCGAGGCGCGCATGCTCGGCGCGGTGCAGCACCCCTCGGTGGTGGAGGTGCTCGACGCCGGGGTCGCAGACGGCGTGCCGTTCGTCGTGATGGAGCGGCTGCGCGCCAAGTCGGTCGAGGCGCTCGTGGCCGCGCGCGGCAAGCTGACGATCCACGACGCCCTCGTCATCGCCCGGCTCGCGGCGACGGCGCTGGCGGCCACGCACGCGGCCCACGTGGTGCATCGCGACGTCAAGCCGGGCAACCTGCTGGTGGTGCGTACGCCCGAGGGCAAGTCGCTCAAGCTCATCGACTTCGGCGTGGCCACCTTCTGGCGCGAGGACGTGCGCGACTCCAGCCCGCCGAGCGCCGTCGTCGGCACGCCCGCCTACATGGCGCCGGAGCACCTCGGCGGGCGTCGCGTGACACCCGCGGCCGACGTCTACTCCTTCGGCGCCACGCTGTTCGAGTGCCTGACGGGCCAGGTGCCGTTTCGTGGCAGCTTCGAGCAGGTCTACGTCAAGGCGATGACCGCGCCGCGGCCCGACGTGAGGAAGCTCCGCCCGGACGTCCCGCAGGAGCTGGCGAACCTCGTCGTCCGCGCGCTCGCGGCCTCGCCCGAGGAGCGCTTCCGAGGCGGCGCGGAGCTGCTCGAGGCGCTGGTCGAGGTGGAGGCGGCGATGGCCGCCAAGGAAGCCGACGGAGACGCCGCGTCCGCGTCCCGGCGCGGGCACGTCCGCGTCCCGTACACCGCGCCCGTCGAGCTGCGCCTCCCGTCGGGCGAGGTCATCGAGGGTGCCATCCAGGACATCTCCGCGGGCGGGATCTTCCTGGTGACCAACCGCGAGGTACCGCAGGACGGGCGAGTCGTCATCCGCTTCGCCCTGCCCGCAGGCCACATGGTGATGGGGGAGGGGCGGGTGCGCTGGCTCAAGTCGGACGGCACCAGGGCGGCGGTGGGCCTGGAGTTCAGCGCCCTCGATCCCGCGGCCAAGGAGGCCATCGACGACTATGTCCGCCACGTCGAGCCGGACTAGCGCTCCGAGCCCGCAAGGAGGCACGCATCTTGCGCACACCGGAGGAGGACTTAGCTTGGGTGTGACGGCGGACCGGTCGAGCTGATCTCCGCGCCGGGGCGCGGGGCGGCCGTCGTCGTACCGGGCCGTGTTCGGCCCGGACGAGGAACCCACCATGCGCCCTGATCGACTGACCACCAAGAGCCAGGAAGCCATCCGCGAAGGCGTGGATGCCGCCACCCGCAAGGGCAACCCGGAGCTGCACCCCGAGCACGTGCTGCTCGCCATGCTGGAGCAGGACGGCGGCGTGGCGCGCCCCCTCGTGCAGAAGGCCGGGGCCGACGTGTCGGCCCTGGAGTCCTTCCTGCAGAAGAAGGTGGAGGGCTTCCCCCGCGTCTCCGGCGGGGCAGAGCCTGGCCTCGGCCGCCGCACCTCCGAGATGTTCCGCAAGGCGGAGGACGAGGCCAAGCACCTCAAGGACGACTTCGTCTCCGTGGAGCACTTCCTGCTCGCCCTCGCCAAGAGCGACCGCGACATCATGGGCGCCCTCGAGTCGGCCGGCGGCGTCACCTACGACAAGCTCCTCACCGCCCTCGCCAGCGTGCGCGGCAGCCAGCGCGTGACCGACAAGGACCCGGAGGGCAAGTTCCAGGCGCTGGAGAAGTACTGCCGCGACCTCACCGACGCCGCCCGCAAGGGCAAGAGCGATCCCGTCATCGGCCGCGACGAGGAGATCCGCCGCGTGATGCAGGTGCTCTCCCGGCGCACCAAGAACAACCCGGTCCTCATCGGCGAGCCCGGCGTCGGCAAGACGGCCATCGTGGAGGGCATCGCGCAGCGCATCGTGAGCGGTGACGTCCCGGAGTCGCTGAAGAACAAGCGCCTCGTCTCGCTGGACATGGGCGCCCTCGTCGCCGGCGCCAAGTACCGCGGCGAGTTCGAGGACCGCCTCAAGGCGGTGCTCAAGGAGGTGGAGACCGCCGCCGGGCAGATCATCCTCTTCATCGACGAGATCCACACCATCGTCGGCGCCGGCGCCGCCGAGGGATTGATGGACGCGGCCAACCTCCTCAAGCCCGCCCTCGCTCGCGGTGAGCTCCGCTGCATCGGCGCCACCACGCTCGACGAGTACAAGAAGCGCATCGAGAAGGACGCCGCCCTGGAGCGACGCTTCCAGCCCGTCTACGTCTCGCAGCCGACGGTGGAGGACACCGTCGCCATCCTGCGCGGCCTGAAGGAGCGCTACGAGGTCCACCACGGCATCCGCATCCAGGACTCCGCGCTGGTCGCCGCCGCCACCCTCTCCGACCGCTACCTCACCGAGCGTTTCTTGCCGGACAAGGCGATCGACCTCGTCGACGAGGCCGCCGCCAAGATCAAGATGGAGGCCGACAGCCTCCCCGCGGAGCTGGACGCGGTGCAGCGCAAGCTCACCAACCTGCAGATCGAGGAGCAGGCGCTCAAGAAGGAGCGCGACCACGCGAGCAAGCAGCGCCTCGGCGGTGTGCAGAAGGAGATCTCCGAGCTCAAGGAGCAATCAGACGCCATCCGCGCCCAGTGGATGCGCGAAAAGGAGATCCTCGATCAGATCCGCGAGGCCCAGCCCAAGGCGGAGACCCTCCGCGCGGAGGCGGATGCCGCCCAGCGCAGGGGCGAGCTCGGGAAGGTCGCCGAGATCCGCTACGGCAAGCTCCCCGAGCTGGAGAAGAAGGTGGAGGACCTGCGCCGCCAGCTCGCCAGGGCGCAGGAGAAGGCGAGCTACCTCCGCGAGGAGGTCACCGATCAGGACATCGCCGCTGTCGTCGCCAAGTGGACCGGCATCCCGGTCACCAAGATGCTCACGAGCGAGATGGAGAAGCTCCTCCACATGGAGGACAACCTGAAGAAGCGCGTCGTCGGCCAGGACGAGGCGGTGACCGCCGTCGCCAACGCCGTGCGCCGCTCGCGCGCCGGCCTGGGCGACGACAGGCGCCCCGTCGGCAGCTTCCTGTTCCTCGGCCCGACGGGCGTCGGCAAGACCGAGCTGGCGCGCGCCCTCGCCGAGTTCCTCTTCGACGACGAGCACGCGATGGTCCGCCTGGACATGAGCGAGTACATGGAGAAGCACGCGGTCTCCCGCCTCATCGGCGCGCCGCCGGGCTACGTCGGCTACGACGAGGGCGGCCAGCTCACCGAGCCGGTCCGCCGCCGCCCCTACTCCGTCATCCTCTTCGACGAGGTGGAGAAGGCCCACCCGGACGTCTGGAACGTCCTGCTCCAGGTGCTCGACGACGGCCGTCTGACGGACGGCCAGGGCCGCACCGTCAACTTCAAGAACACCGTCATCATCCTGACGAGCAACATCGGCTCGCACCACATCCAGGCCATCGAGGAGAAGGAGGGCCTCTCCTCGGAGGACCGCAAGGAGCTCGTCCAGCGCGCCGTCATGGAGGAGGTGCGCAAGAGCTTCCGGCCGGAGTTCGTCAACCGCCTCGACGAGGTCGTCGTCTTCCACCGCCTGGAGCGCGAGCAGATCCGGGCCATCGTGGACATCCAGATCCGCCACTTCGCCGCCCGCCTCGCCAAGCGGGACCTGCGCGTCGAGCTCTCCGACGCGGCGAAGGACTACCTCGGTGAGCTGGGGTGGGATCCGCTCTACGGCGCCCGCCCGCTCAAGCGCGCCATCCAGAAGAACCTGGAGGACGCCCTGGCCAAGCGCGTGCTGGCGGGCGAGTTCCCGCCCGGCACCCGCATCGAGGTCGACAAGGGCCCGGAGGCCCTCACCTTCAAGGCCCACGCGCAGAACTGACCGATCGGCGTCCCCCGTCCCCTCCAGGCCGTCTGCTCCCGCGCTCCACCGCAAGCACGCTTGCAGTCCGACGTGCCGTGGGGCGGCCGGGGAGGGGGGGGCCTCGGGGAGCTGGTGCTCCAGCGTCCCATTGCAAGGACGCTTGCGGTGGAGCGGCGGAGGCGGGGCGGCGTGAAGGGCGGCCCTTCCGGGCCTCCTCCCCGCCGGCCGGTCAGACGGCCGGCGTCACGGATACTGCGGGCAGACGCCGCCGTCCTCCGGCGGGACGCAGATATCCTGCGTGGAGGCGTCGAGCATGTGCGTCGGCTCGGCGCAGCACTTGAGACCGCTCCCGCACAGGTCGTCCTGCAGATCGCAGGGGGCGCCCTGTCCGAGCCCGCCGTCCTTGCCGCCGGACGCCTCCGCGGCCGCGTCGGTCATCGCGTCCGCCGCCGCGTCGCCGCCGTCCCCGGTGCAGTCGCCCAGCGAGCAGAAGCCCCCGTGCGTGGAGCAGAGCCCATCGCAGTCGCAAGGGACGGCGTTCGCGGCGAAGGAAGCGCCGTCCTGGCAGAGGCAGGTGCCCTTCACGCACCCGCCGCAGCCCGTCGTCCCCAGGGAGGTGACCACCGCCGGAGCCGTCACCAGGAGCGTCCCCGCCGCCCAGAGACCGAGGCCAAGGAAGCGCTTCTTCATGCCTCGAGCGTAGCCCCCGCGCCGCCGAAGGTCACTGCACGCAGAGCGCGTAGCGGTTGGAGTAGCTGGTCCCGGTGGAGCACCAGCTCCCGCTCTCCACGCCGCACGCCGCGTCGCTCTGCCACTTGTGGCCCATGTACTGGTAGACGCCGTTCAGCTGCGCGCAGCTGGACGGCGAGCTGCACCCCAGCGCCTGCGCGAGCCCGTACATCGGGTTTCCGCAGCTGCTCTCCTGCGTCGGCACGCAGACGTTGTCGGTGTACTGCGGGCAGTTGGTCGCCTGGCAGCCCACGCTGAAGCCCGCGCCCGTGCAGGCGGCGTAGACGTTGGTGTCCGTCATCGTGCCGCTCACGAGCACCTTGTAGAAGCTCTGGTTGCCCAGCGTGCCCACCAGATCCCCCGCCGAGCACGCGCTGCTCACGCAGACCGGCGTGCCGCCGCTGCACGCCATGCCGCACTTGCCGCAGTTGTCCTTGTCCTTCGTCAGGTCGACGCACGTGCCGTTGCAGTTGGTGAGGCCCGCGTCGCAGCACACCCCCGACTGGCACGTCTGCCCCTGCGTGCACGGCGTCCCGCACGTCCCGCAGTTGTTCACGTCCGTCTGCGTGTCCACGCACTGGTCGGTGCACTTGGTCTGCCCGGCGTCCGCGTCGCACACCAGGGTGCACGCCGCCTGGACGCAGCTCAGCCCGGCCTCGCACGTGACCCCGCAGCTCCCGCAGTTCGTCGGGTCGGTCGAGAGGGTGACGCACGTCTGCCCGCACTTGGCCTTCGCCGAGCCGCAGCTCAGCGAGCAGGCGCCCTTCACGCAGGCCTCGTCCGTCCCGCACGCCGTCCCGCAGGCCCCGCAGTTCTTCGCGTCGCGGGTCAGGTCCACGCAGTCGGCGCCGCACGCGCTCAGGCCCGCGTCGCACTCGCCGCCGGACGTCCCGCCGTCACCGCCTGACGTCGAGGGATCGATCGCCTTGGCGCACCCCACCCACGACGTGATCGCGGTGCCCGCCACCGCAGCGACAACCCACAGCCCGCGAAGCCAAGGACGACCCATGCTCGATATGTTGCCATATGCCGGTCGAGCTGCGCGCGCAAAGCGCTCCCCACCCGGGTCGCCATCTCGCTCGGGGTGTGCCACCTTGAGGCGCCCATGGTCGTCGACCGCCTCGCCAGGCCGCTCCGTAGCCTGCGGCTCAGCTTCACCGACCGCTGCAACCTCCGCTGCGTCTACTGCATGCCGGAGGAGGACTACGCCTGGCTGCCCGGCGAGTCGCTCCTCACGGCCGACGAGATCGTGCGCCTCGCGCGGCTCTTCGTCGGCCTGGGCGCGCCGAAGCTCCGCGTCACCGGCGGCGAACCCCTCCTGCGCCCCGACGCCGAGGCCATCGTCGGGCGCCTGGCCTCGGAGGCCGGGGCCGAGGACCTGGCGCTCACCACCAACGGTGTCCTCTTTGGCCCGCGCGCGGCCGCGCTGCGCCGCGCCGGCCTCTCCCGCGTGACGCTGAGCATCGACACCCTGCGGGCGGAGCGCGCGGAGCGCATGTCGCGCTCGCGCCGCCACGCGGACGTGCTCGCCGCCGTGGGCGCCGCGGCCGAGGCGGGCTTCTGCGACACCAAGGTCAACGCCGTCATCGTCCGCGGTCACAACGACGACGAGCTCCTCGACCTGCTCGACTTCGCGCGTGAGCGCGCCGTGGAGCTGCGCTTCATCGAGTACATGGACGTCGGCGGCGCCACGCGCTGGTCCATGCGCGACGTCGTCTCTCGCGCCGAGATGCTCGAGCGCATCGCCGCCACCCGCGGGCCGGTGGCGCCGCTCGCGGGTCCGACCTCCTCGGCGCCCGCCGAGCGCTTCCGCCTGCCCGACGGCCAGGTCTTCGGCGTCATCGCGAGCACCACGGCGCCCTTCTGTCGCAAGTGCGACCGCAGCCGACTGACGGCCGACGGCGTGTGGCTCACCTGCCTGTACGCCGGCGGCGGCCTGGACCTGCGCGGCCCGCTGCGCGCGGGCGCCAGCGACGACGAGCTGGCGCGGCTCGTCACCGGGGCCTGGGAAGGCCGCGAGGACCGTGGCGCGGAGCAGCGCGCCCGCGCCGCGCCGCGCGAGGCGCTCGTCCCGGTGAGCCGGCTGCGCGCCGACCCCCACCGCGAGATGCACACGCGGGGCGGCTAGCCGCGGACGAGAAAGCGTTTGCGCCGCGCGCCACCGCGGCGTGACCATGCCGCCCGACGCCATGGAAACATCGAACGGCGGACCGCCCGAGAAGAAGCAGCAGAAGAAGAAGAAGAAGCTCGACGTGGGGGCGGCCGTGCTCGTGATGATGCTCCCGCTCGCCTTCATCGGCCTGATGGTCGCGGGCATCTACGCGATCCCGCGACCGGCGACCACGCCGAAGCCCAAGGCGACGGCGGCCCCGGTCGCCACGCCCACGCCGCCGGCGGTCCACGCGGAGGCCGGTCAGGCCGCCGGGCGCGCGCGCGGCGAGCAGGACGAGACGCTCGACGACTGACGCGCGAGGAGGCGCCGCGTCACATCAGGCGCTTGCCCATCACGTCGAAGGCCTGCGCCCTCACCGCCATCACCGGCGACTCGGCGACGAGCTCCCCCGCCAGAAGGGCGTACACGCGCGTGTCGCGCCACGTCCGGCCGTCGGGCTGCGGGGTATCCTCACGCGCGGTCCCTTCCAGGCGGAACCCCAGCTTCTCCGGGATGCGTGCGCTCGGCACGTTCGCCGGCTCGCACCGGATTTCCACGCGGTGCACGCCGTCCACCAGGATCGCCACCTGCGTGAGGGCGGCCGCCGTCTCGGTCGCGTAGCCACGCCGCAGCGCGCCGGCGGCGATCCAGTAGCCGATCTCCCGCGCGTACGGGCCCCGCCGGGTGTGGAGGCCGGTGCCGCCGAGCACGCGCGACTCGTCGGCGGAGAAGATGCCGTAGAGGAAATCCTGCCCGAGATCGAACATGCCGCGGCAGTGGCGCAGCCACGCCACCCGCTCCTCGCGCGGGATGGGCTCGCGGTGGGACCAGGGCATGAAAGGGCGGAGGTGATCGACGCCCTCGTCCATCGCCGCCGCCACGAGGTCCGTGTCGGCCGGCGCCAGGCAGCGCACCACCAGCCGCGGCGTGACCACCCGGTACGCCGGCCCGACGGCACCGCTCATGCCGACGACGCCCGCTCCGCCGTGCCCGACTTCTGCGTCGCCGCGTCCGCCTGCGGCCGCGACCACTCCCCGCGAAGCACCGCGCGACTCGGCGGGCGCAGCCGGTCGCGCACCGAGACGCCCAGCGGCGTCACGCCGAGGAAGAAGGCGAGGGCGAGCACGCCGCCGACGGTGCTCACCGTCCCGAACACCGGCCGCCAGAGGCACACGCGGGTGACCGCCGCGCACGCCGCGAGCTCCGCAAGGGCGAACGCCAGCGCCAGCCACGCGCCGCGCGTGCACAGTCGCCGCGGGTCCATCGTCGCCACGAGGAGCGGCGCGCCGGCGGGCGGCTGGACGACGCGCTCGGCGCCGTCGCGTTGCACCGCGCCGTGGACCCACACCTGGCGGGACACACGCACCTCCGCCCGTACCTCCCGGGCGAAGCCCCGAGCCTTGCGCGCGGCCGGGTAGGCGGCCTCGAACGCCGCGTCGCCCGGGCACCCGGCGGCGGCCGCCCGCTCCTCCGGCGTCAGCCACACCTCCGCCCGCGCGCCCTCCGCCGGGCGCACGCGGAGCGTCGTGTCCCCCGCGCGCACGGTGCCGCCGCACACCTCCGAGGCATACCCGCGGTCGTGGAACGCGATGGTGGGCCCGGACGCGTCGACCGCACGCCCCACCTGCCGCACCACCGAGACCGCCAGCGCGCCCTCCGCGTCGCCGCTCGCCACCACGCCGGCGACGAAGCCCTCACCCTCGGCGCCCGGCGCGAGCGGCCGCAGCCGGCGCGCGCGGGCGAGCAGATCGCGCGCCTCCTGCCAGGCGGCGGCTGCCACCAGCAAGGCGGTGAGCCACAGAACACCCAGGCAGAAGACGCCCATGACCTCCCGCGGCAGCATCGATCACTCCGCGGCGCTCGCGGCTTCGGCCTCGGCACGGCGGGCCTCCCGCGAGGCGAGCTCCACCGGCGCCGCCGCGCGCTCGGCGGCCGCGAGATCACGCGGGGCGGGGCGGGAGAAGCGCAGGCCGTAGCTGCGCAGCAGGTAGAGCACCATGCTCGGCTCGTCCAGGCTCGGGTCGATGCGCGGCGCCACCTCCTTCGAGTGCGCGCGCGCGAGCTCCGACCAGTGCATGCCGGCGCGGTTGTGGTGAATGGTGTGGTAGCCGTTGTTCATCATGAACCAGTTGAAGATGCGCCCGACGAAGTTGCGCGAGTGGTTCCACTCGCTCGTCGTGTCGCACCCATCGTGCTGGATGATGTTGATGCGCAAGAACGACCGCGCGCCCCAGAGCTGCGGCACCATCACGTAGAAGAGCGCCGTCCAGAAGTCGTGGACGAGCAGCAGGCCGGTGAGGCCGAAGGCGAAGATGGACTCCAGGGTGTACTGCCGGCGGAAGTCCGCCTTGCCCGCGAGGCGCGCCCAGCGGCGCACGCCGGCGAAGGTCACCGGCCCCGCCACGTTGGGGAAGTGCAGGATGTTGAGCAGGTTCCACCGGAAGCGCACCTGCTCCGGCGCCGCCCAGTCCGGCTGGCCGTCGTCGTCGAAGTGGTGGTGCACCAGGTTGTGCGCCGGGATGACCGAGGACTCCGGGAAGAGCGCGCCGAAGCTGAGCAGGTACCGGAAGACCACGTTCTTCCAGCGGGCGGTGAACATGCCCTGGTGCAGGTTGTTGTGGCCCGCCACCGCGGTGAGGAAGCTCATCGCGCAGGCGGCCACGAGGAACCCGGCGTTCCGGCAGGCCGGCACGAAGTACATGCTGGCGAGGAGGGCGTAGTACGTCGCCATCGTCCCCACCTGCCGCACGTCCGACGGGTGCTTCAACCCGAGGGCTCTTTGCGCGAGGCTCGCCACCGTTTGCTGCTCCCGGGCGCGTTCTACCCCGCGGCGCGCCGTCCCTCAAGCCAGCCGGCGAAGGTGCGAAGCGCGTTACGCCGCAACCGGGATTTCACGCCGCGATCTACTCGACGGGAGGTATGGAAATGGGGTAGGGGGAGGGTGCCGGGAGTTCGAGGCCGAGCCGGAGGCTCGGGTGAAGAACGCGAAGAACCGAGGCCGCAGGCCGAGGACACGTCGAGAACCAGGAAAGCGCATACGTGCACCTTCGATCGGCCCTTACATCGCACCCGATCCAACAGTTCAGGAAGAACCGCAGGTTCTACCTTCACTACGACGCGTTCTACCTTGGGGTGGGTCTCGTCGGGTCGGTCCTGATGTCGGTCACCGGCTTCCAGCCGCTGGTCCGGGGCTTCAGCGCGTCCTGGCTGCTGGTCTTCCCCGCGCTCGTCTACTTCCTCATCTGCTGCCACCTGTGGATCCACAACGCGACCCACGGCAACTTTCCGCGCGCGGTCAACCGCGTCATCGGGGAGGTGCTCGGCGTGCTGGTCTTCGTCCGCTTCGCCTCGTGGGATATCGTCCACATGCGCCACCACCGCTTCAGCGACGACGCGGCGAAGGACCCGCACCCGACGTACCCGTCCTTCTGGCGGTCGTTTCTGGCGAGCATCTTCCACGTGGAGCGCCAGCTGCAGCAGCAGTACTTCGACACCTGGGGCGACACCCCGGACAACCGCCGGTCGGAGGCGTTCCGCGCGCGCGTGAGCTACGGTACGAACATCGTGCTGGCCATCGCGTGGTACCTGCTGCTCGGCCCGGTGGGCTTCTTCGTCTTCTTCTTCCCGGCGAACGTCGCCGCCGCCATCTTCGTCGGCCACTTCAACTGGTCGACGCACAACGGCGAGCGCGGGAATGACTTCCGGCCGGTGAACCTGAACCACGGCTACTACCTCATCGGCAACAAGCTGTTCACCGGCATCTACTTCCACGCCAACCACCACAAGCGCCCCCACCTGTTCAACCCCGCCCACTGGGACGAGCAGAAGTTCGGCGTGGCAGACCCGCCGGTGGACGCCCCCTCCATCGGCCTGACGGCCTGAGTGCGCGAGATGCTTCGCCATCGCGCCGACCTCCGCACGCTGGGCTTCGTGGCGAGCTATTACGGGCTGCTCGTGGCGGTGTGGCTCACCGCCTGGCAGCCGGCGTACGTGACGGTGCCCCTGGTCGCGGCGCTCTGCACGCTCTCGTGGATCTGCGCGGTCATCACGCACAACACGCTGCACACGCCGGTCTTCAAGCAGCGCTGGGCGAACAAGGCGTTCCAGGTCGCGCTCACCTGCGCCTACGGGTTCCCGGTCTCGGAGTACGTGCCCGGGCACAACCTCTCGCACCACAAGCACACGCAGAAGCCCGCCGACCTGATGCGCACCACCAAGATGCGCCACGCGTGGAACCTGCAGAACCTCATGCTCTTCTTCTTCCGCGTGGGGTTCGACATCTTCGGCGAGAACTACCGCTACGTCGGCATGATGAAGAAGAAGATGCCGCGGTGGTACCGCCAGCTCCTGGTGGAGATGGTGTTCTGCTGGGGGAGCAAGGCGCTGCTCTTCCTCATCGACTGGAAGAAGGCGCTGCTCTTCGTCGCCCTGCCGCACTTCGGGGCGGTGTGGGGCATCACGACGGTGAACTACCTGCAGCACGACGGCTGCGACGAGGACCACCCCTTCAACCACTCGCGCAACTTCGTCGGGCGAGTCTTCAACTGGTTCACGTTCAACAACGGCTTCCACGGGATCCACCACGAGCACCCCGGTCTGCACTGGAGCCTCTGCCCGGAGGCCCACGCCCGGGAGCTGCACGAGGGCATCCACCCCGCGCTGGAGCAGAGGTCGCTCTTCGTCTACGTGCTGCGGACCTTCGTGTGGCCGGGCAAGCGGGTGCGCTACGACGGGGGGCCCGTGGTGCTGCCGGCTGCTGCGCCGGACGCCGACTGGATCCCGGCGAGCATCGAGTCCGCCATCGCGGACCTGGGGGCCGAGGGCACGGCCCTGGCCGACTGAGTCCGCCGCCGCGGGCTTGCGCAGGCATTGCAGTTGCGCTCCCTCGCTCCTTCCGAGTAAGGGGCCTTGGCCATGCGCACAAATCTCGTCGTGGGGGCCGCCGCGGCCGCGTTGCTCGTTGCCGTCACGGCGCGCGCCGACGACCTACCGAGCGGCACGGTCTCCAGCAGCACCGGGGCGGTGACCTCAGGCTCGACCGACGTGGCGAAGGAGGGCTTCGCCGCCTCGCAGGCGAAGAAGGACGCGACCGACGCGACGGACATCTCCTTCAACGCGGGCGGCCTCTTCGCCGCGGGCAACTCGCGCAGCGCGGCGATGACCGCCGGCGCGAAGTCCCGCGTCCGCCGCGGGGCGCACCAGTTCGAGGGCGCGTTCGGCGTCAACTACGCGCGCGCGGGCAAGGCGGGCGCCGGCACCGAGACGACCGTGGAGAACATCCAGGGCCTGCTCCGCTACGACTGGTACGTGCTGCCGAAGGTCAGCGTCTACGGGCAGGTGAGCGCGCGCCGGGATCGCTTCCAGGGACTCGACCTGCGCCTCAACCTCGGCCCCGGCGTGGCGTACTACTTCATCCAGGAAGAGAAGACGCGCCTCTGGGGTGAGCTGGGCTACGACTTCCAGTACGACATCCGCCGCGACGACTTCATCCACAACGCGGACGGCAGCGCCAAGCTGGATGCCGAGGGCAATCCGCTCTCCAAGGAGGACGTCACCCACAACGGCCGCCTCTTCTTCGGCGTGCAGCAGAAGGCGTACAAGTCGGTGGCGTTGAACGCGAGCGCCGAGTACCTGATGGACCTCACCTCGCCCGAAGTCTTCCGTCTGATCCTCGACGGCTCGGTGACGGCCAACATCAACAAGAGCTTCGCGCTCTCCACCGCCGTCACCGTGCGCTACGAGAACAGGCCGCTCCCGGACGTGGAGAACACCGACGTCACGACCGCGGTGTCCATCGTCTACAAGCTGTACTGAGGCCGCGGCCTGCGGGTCACTTCCTCCGCCACCGCTTCCAGTGCGTCGGCCCGGACCAGTCCGTCCAGAAGTAGGGCACGTCACGCACGTCCACGTGGATCATGTTGGTCGTCGGGTACCACCCGACCCCGCGGATCCCGAGCTTGCGAGCGATGCCGCGCAGCTTGTAGGCGTGCATGCCGTCCACCCGGATGTCGGCGGCCTGCCCGCGCGTATGGTAGTTGTGGTCGGAGCGGCGCTCCGGCGCGCGGTAACCGGAGACGAGCAGCAGCGGTTTGCCCACCTGCCGGGCGATCTCCCGCAGCGCCTCCACCAGCCGCGGGTCGATGGGCTTCTCGCGCGTCGTGCGCAGGCACCGCATCAGGTGCTGCAGGGGAGCCACCACCTCGGGGTCGAGCTGGTCGTCCACGTAGCGGACGGTCACCCGCTCGCCGGTGTTCACCGACACGATCTCGAAGGTGTCGACCGCGTGGCGCTCGTCGGTGTGCCGGGCGTCGTCCGGCACGCTCGCCAGCACGACGCTCTTGTGCGGCTCCGCGCCGGCGTGCGCCCGGGGGAAGCGTGCGCCGGAGAGGAGGGTCGCCGCCAGGACCGCGACGAGGGCGGTGAGCACCCGGGTGCGAACCTCCATGATGCTTCAGTAAAGGGGAAACGCGCCCCCCGCGCAAGCGCGCGGCGCCTCACTGCGCGGGCGGGCCGGCCTTCCAGTACTTGCCCAGCCGGCGGGCCGAGCCGAGCCACACCAGCAGCGAGGCGATGCTCACCGCGAGCGCGACACGCACCGACTCCCCCGCCAGCCAGATGACCAGGAGCAGCACCATGGCGGCCGCGGCTTTCGCCGCGCGGTCCACGAACATGTCGATGAAGGCCTTCGCCTTGTACTTCTGCACGTCGGGCAAGGGGACGTAGAGCGACTCCTTGGTGGACTGCTGCAGCGAGTAGTTCAGCCCGCGGTCGGTGGCGGCGAGCACCAGGGCGGTGCCCACGGCGGGCAGCACCACCACGCCGAGCGCGCCCGCGAGCATGGTGAGGGGCGGCACCAGCAGGGCGACGCGCTTGATGGGCAGGAAGAGCGGCACCAGCACCAGCTGCCCGACGATGGCCGCGCCGCTCGCGATCCAGCCCAGCCGCCCGTACATCTTCGCGAGCTCGAGCTGGTCGTGGTAGGCGTGCTCGAAGACCACGTTGACGCCGAAGTCGGCGAGCGTCGCGGTGAACTCGTAGGCCACCATGACGGCGACGATGAGCAGCAGGTAGCGGCTGTTCTTGACCTCCGTGGCTCCGTCCCACGCCGCGAAGAGGCCGCGGTGTGGGTTCTTCACGACGCGCCGCTTCGGCGGGTGCACCACCTTCTCCGTGACGGTCGCGAGCCACGCCGAGACGGCGACCAGCCCGGTCGCGATGAGCACCAGGTCCGGCGGGCCCATCCCGGCGCCCATCCCGTCCACGAAGGCGCCACCCGCGATGCCGCCGAGGATCCCGCCCAGCCCGACGAGGCCGTACAGCCTGTTGGACTCCTCCTGCGTGACGATGTCGTTGGTGTAGGTCCAGAAGATGCCGATGATCAGCACCGAGTAGACCTCCACCATGACGTAGATCGCCCAGATGAAGGGGCGCTGCGCCAGCAGCGTGGGGCCGCCCAGGTGCATCGCGAGCCAGAAGAGCAGCAGGACGGCGGCGAAGATCAGGTTGCCCCAGGCGACGACCTGGATGCGCGAGAACCGGTTGACGAAGAAGGAGTAGAGGAGGACGACGCTCCCGATCACCACCACCCCCGCGAGGCGCACGTATGGCGTCTCCGAGGCGCCCAGGTGCGCGAGCAGGGTGGCCACCCGGATCGGCTTCAGGAGCCAGAGCGCGGCCACCGTCACGAAGAACCAGCTCGATAGAAGCCCCGCCTTGATCCGCTGATCACGGTCGAGTCCGCGCAGCAGGATGGTCCGAGGGTCCATGGGTGTAAGGTGAGGCTGCAAGGGGCGGTCCGCACGGTCGCGCGCGATCGCTGCATGGGTACGAGCCCGGTGGCGCGCCGCGTGCGGGGGGCCGCAGGGCCTGCGCGTCGCGTGCCGGCGGCGGGACTGTTTCACGACGAACCGCGTTGGAACAGAACATGCGGTTGCCGGCCCGGATACATGTCGAGACCACTGGCGCAGATTCTCGCGTGCGGCTTCGCGGCGAGCGTGGCCAGCACGGCGTGGCCCGGCGGGGCGGAGCCTCCCCCGAGAGCCGCGGCGCCGGCCGCCACCGTCAACGCCGCGAAGGCGGACGACGACGCCGCCGCCTACCGCGGTCGCGAGAACCATGCGACGGCCGTGGACGGGCTCGCCTGGGTCCCCCGGGTCGTCTTCTTCCCGGCCTTCCTCGTCACCGAGTTCGTCCTCCGCCGCCCCATCTACGCCCTCTCCGGCTGGGTGGACCGCGCGCACGTGGTGCCCATCCTCGACCGCGCCCTCAACCCCACGCCGCAGATCCACTGGTTCCCCGCCTTGTCCCTCGACCTGAGCCGCTACTTCGCGGCTGGCGCGCAGGCCCGTTTCACCGACCTGGGGGCGCGGGGCCACGTCCTCGACGTGCTCAACCTGATCGGCGAGCCCGACTGGTGGGACCTCCGCATCCGGGACACCTGGACGACCGGCGCGGCGTACTTCGGCACGCGCGTCGAGGGATACAGCCGCGGCGACCGTGCGTTCTTCGGCTTCGGCCCGGACTCCCTCGACTCCGCGGAGACGCATTTCCGGGAGACGCAGGTCGACGCCCACGTCATGGCGGGCGTCCGGACCCCCCACCTGCGCGTGGAGGCCACCGAGGGCTTCCGCATGACCCGCACCGGCGCGACAGGCGGGGACTCGTCGATCGAGACGCGCTTCGACACGTCGAAGATCCCGGGTTACGGGGAGATCCGCCTCCTGACCAGCTCGCTCGAAGTGCGACTGGACTCGCGGCGCGGGCTCGACGACGTGCCGCGGCTCAGCCTCCTCACCGGCGCCAGCTACGGACACGACGTCGGCGTCCCGGAGCGCTCCTTCGTGCGGGTGGCGGCCGACCTGCGGGCCTCGGTCCAGGTCTCGCGCCCCTTCCGCGTGCTGACCGCGCGCGGCTACGCGACCGACGCGGTGCCGCTCGGGGACGAGCCGGTGCCCTTCACCGAGCTGCCCCTCCTCGGGGCGGACAACCTGCTCGGCTTCACCTGGGGACGCTTCCGCGGCGACAGCGCGGTGCTCTTCGAGCTGGGCTATCGCTACCCGATCGCCTACTACTTCGACGCCAACTTCGTGCTGGGGGTGGGTAACACGTTCGGCCGCGAGTTCGAGGGCTTCGACGTCGAGAAGCTCGCGGGCTCCTTCTCCCTCGGCGTGCGCACCCGCGAGACGGGGCTGCCGCCCATCACCGTACTCGTCGGCTTCGGCACGACCCGGTTCGACGAGGCATTCGGCGTGACCAGCACCCGGCTGGTCGTCCAGACGGAGGAGGGGCTATGAGCGACACCAGCGCGCGACGAACGACCCAGCACGACCCCGCCCTTCGGGCGCTCGTGGCCGGCGCCTTCGAGTCTCTCGGAGGCCCGGCGATGCTGCTCGACGAGAAGCTGCGCGTCATCGTCGCGACCTCCTCGGCGGAGCGCGTGCTCGGCGGACGGATGCCGCAGGGCGCGCACGTGGTGAAGTTGCTCTGCGGGGGCGCCACCACCGGTCCGGTGGCCGACGCGCTGGCCGAGCACCGGCCGGTGGTGGCGCTGGTCCCCCGGCTGCGACACACAGGCGTCCAGCGCTTCGTGCGCATGCGGGCGACGCCCATCCTCTCGCGTGGCCGCCCGCTCGGGTGGCTGATCGCCCTGGCGGAGGAGCCGCCGCCCGGGCACGACGCGCCGTGGCGCCTCGGCGACATGTGGACGTGCGACCCGACCATGCAGCGCCTCTTCCGGCTGGCCGAGCACGTGGCCGGCTGGGACGTGAGCGTGCTGCTGGAGGGCGAGATGGGCACCGGCAAGGCGTCCTTCGCGGCGGCGATCCACGCCCTCTCGCGCCACCGCACCGGCCCCCTGCACACGCTGCAGTGCGGCGCCGCCACGCCCGCGCAGCTCGAGCGCGTGCTCATCGGCCAGGAGAGCGCCGGCGACGGCACGGTCTTCCTGGACGGCGTGCAGGACATGCCCGCAGCCGTGCAGGCGGAGCTGCTGCGCGCCCTGGAGAGCGGCTTCGTCACGCCGCGGGACGGCGGCGCGCCGACGCCCGTCAGCGGGAGAGTGATCGCCAGCACCCACGTCTCGCTCCAGGAAGAGATCGAGGCCGGCCGCTTCCGCGCCGACCTGGGCTACCGCCTGCGGGTCGTCTCGATGCACCTGCCGCCGCTGCGCGCGCGCCAGGGGGACGTGCGGCTGCTGGTGGACAAGACGGTGGCCGCGCTCAACCAGCGGGGCGGCCGGCAGGTGGAGCAGGTCTCGCCCGCGGCGATGGCGCGCCTGGAGCAGCACGCGTGGCCGGGGAACGTGCGCGAGCTGCTCTCGGTGCTGGAGTCGGCCTTCGCGACGGGCGACGGTCCCGTACTCTCGGTCACCGAGCTGCCCGCCGACCTGACGGACCACCCGGCGCCCGGCGGGCCGGTGGTCCTGGCGACCGCGCACCCCGCGCACCACGACGACGACACCGCCGCGCGCATCCGGCAGGCGCTGGCGCGCGCGGGCGGTGACCGCGGTCGGGCGGCGACGATGCTCGGCATGAGCCGCACCACCCTCTGGCGGCGGATGCGCGCCCTCGGCCTGGTCGGAGGCGGCCGATGAGGGGCGGCGCGCGCGCCGGCCTGGCGGCCGTCCTGGCGCTCGGCGTCGTGGGGTGTGGCGGCACGACGCGCTTCGCCCTGCGCGCGCCGGTCACCCGCGTGGTCGACCAGCCCATGCCCCACCCGCCCGAGGACAACGAGGAGTCGGACTACGCCAACACCCTGGACACGATCCTCTTCCGGCCCATCTCGCACGCGTTCCTCTTCCAGACGAGCGGGGAGGCGCGGGACGTGAACGCGATGGACGAGGTGCCGGACTCCGCCTGGTTCCAGAACCGCACCGTCGCGCCGGGGCAGCTCGTGCGCGGCACGTGTCCGGACGTGCCGACGCCGCCCTTCTTGGTCAAGAACTCCAAGACCGGGGGGACGACCCCCGGCATGGTGGTCGTCGATGCGCGCGGACAGAAGTACGTGCTCAAGGTGGACGAGCTCGACCCGCGGCAGCCGGAGATGGCCACCGCGGCCGACGCCATCGTCTCGCGCCTGTACTGGGCGGTGGGCTTCAACGCGCCCTGCAACGACGTCATCTACGTGCCGCGCGACGCCGTCCGCATCGGCCCCCGGTCCGTCGAGGTGCGCTCCACGGGCAGGAAGGTGCCGCTCACCAGGGCGGTCCTGGACGCGGTGCTCGCGCGCGCGACCAGGGGCGTGGGCGGTGAGCTGCGCCTCGGCGCGAGCCGCTTCATCGGCGGCAAGGGCGTGGGGACCTGGCGCACGGAG
The DNA here is from genome assembly GCA_963782055.1 of uncultured delta proteobacterium. Classification (GTDB taxonomy): domain Bacteria; phylum Myxococcota_A; class Polyangia; order Polyangiales; family Polyangiaceae; genus DASXHD01. The sequence continues at coordinate 4,200,596 of CAWAIF010000003.1, read as the reverse complement.
GGCACGCGCGGCGACGACCCCAACGATCGCATCCCCCACGAGGACCGCCGCGAGCTGCGCGGCGAGAAGCTCCTCGCCGCGTGGACCGACCACTGGGACTCGCGCGGCCTCAACACCTACGACACCTTCCTCCCGCTGGGACCCGCCGGCGGGCACGTCGTGCACTACTTCCTCGACTTCAGCGACGCGCTCGGCGGCATGCCGGTGCGCTCCCCTTTCCCGGAGCCGCGCGTCGGCTTCGCGACGGTGTCCAACGTGCCGGAGATCTTCGTCGACACCCTGGGCTTCGGCTTCGTGCGCCGGCCGTGGGACGACGTGCACCTGGACCCGCGCTACCCGAACCTCGGCTTTCTGGACGTGGCCCACTTCGACCCCTTCGCCTTCTCGCCGCAGACGCCGCTCGTGCGGTGGGCGCGCGCCGACCACGCCGACCTCGGCTGGATGGCGCGCCGCATCGCCCGCCTGGGCGAGGCGCACGTGCGCGTCGCGGTGCACGCGGGGCGCCTCAGCGACCCGGCCGAGGAGCAGAAGCTCGTGCAGATCCTGATGGGGCGGCGCGAGAAGATCCTCCGCGCCGCCTTCCGTGTCAGCTCGCCGCTCGCCGACGTGACGATGGACCGCCCGGACCGTCTCTGCGCGACGGACCTCGCTCTCCGGGCCGGCATCTCCCGGCGCGCGACGACGACGTACACGGCCGAGCTTCGCGTCGGGCCGGGGCTGAAGCCCGCGGCCGCGCGGCCCACGGTCGAGCTCGCGCCGCCGGACGGCGTGTGCGTGCGCCTGCCCGGCCACTTCGCGCCGCAGGGCGCCGCCGCCGACTCCGCGGAGCGCTACGCCATGCTCGAGGTGCATCGCGACGACGCGGGGGCTCGCACCACCCTGCGCGCGTACTTCTACGATCTGGGCGCGTCGCGCGGGTGGGTGCTCGTCGGCCTCGCGCGCCCTTGAAACGCACGCTCGAGCCGCGTTGCACGCTGTTCCAATCCGCGCGCGCACGTTGCGACGCAGCGCGACCGCACGCAACTTGTGAGCATGCGAGGGACCATGAATGTCGAGCACCGCCGAGCGCAACGAGGAATGTCATGAGCATGGTGCAGCGCCTGGTGAAACCCACCGTGGCGCTGGCGGCCGTGACGGTGCTCGCGGGAGCGGCGAGCACGCGTGACATCCCCAGCGCCTTCCACGTCTCCAAGAGCAACAACCGCAACGAGGTGCGCTACGCCGTGCACGTCGACGACCGTTGCGACCCCGCCGGCACCGCGCCGGTCCACCCCTACTGGCAGATGCTGGAGAAGGGACCGCACGCCACCGAGGGCCTGACCGATCGCGAGGCGAAGGTGCTCGGCGTGGGAAGACAGGCGGTCGAGGGCGACGAGGCACAGGTGGCGCTGCGCGGGTTCCCCTCGCGGCCGATCAGCATCCGCACGTGGAAGGCGCAGGACGGCACGTGCGCCTCCGCCGCGTACATGACGGTGCACGGCACCCACGCGCGGCTGAACGACATCCACGTGGTGCTCTCCCTCTTCGGCGTGGACTACGTGCAGCTGAGCGGGTGGAGCGACGACGGCGCCTTCGTCCGCGAGCGGGTCGAGCCCTGAGTCGGAGTGAGCCCGCCGGATTCCGTTCGGCGGCGTGGGGATGAGCACGCCCCCACGCGATTCGGCGTAGCCGAATCGTGCACGCTGACCTAGCTTCGTCCGCATGACGCGGCGAGCGCTCGTGCTCAACGTCGGATCCAGCTCGCTCAAGTGGTCGGTGGTCGGCCTGGACGGCGAGGTGCATCCCCTCGGCGGCACGGAGCCGGCCCTGCCGTCCGAGTCCGCAGGTTGCCGCGCGCGCGTCGCCGCCGTCGCCGCGCGAGCCGGCGAGGTGCAGGCGGTGGGGCACCGCTGGGTGCACGGGGGCTCGGTCTTCCGCCGCGCGGTCGTCATCGACGACGAGGTGCGCGCGGCCCTGGCCGGGCTCGTCGAGCTGGACCCGCTCCACGCCCGCCCCGCCCTCGCCGCCATCGACGCCGCGCGCGCGGTGCTGCCCGGCGTCCCGCACGTCGCCGCCTTCGACACCGAGTTCCACGCGACGCTCCCGGAGGACGCCGCGATCTATCCGCTCCCCGAGGAGTGGAACACGCGCTACGCGATCCGGCGCTACGGCTTTCACGGCCTGAGCGTGGCGTACGCGGTCGGCAGGGCGCGCGGGCTCCTCGGGGCGCTGCCCCGGCGGCTCGTCGTCGCCCACCTGGGCTCCGGCTCCTCCATCACCGCGGTGCTGGACGGCCGGTCCATCGACACGACGATGGGCATGACCCCGCTCGACGGGATGATGATGGCCACGCGCTCCGGCGCGCTGGACCCCGGCGTGGTGCTGCATCTGGCGGCCCGCGGCCTGTCGTGGGACCAGATTGAGGAGGGCCTGCAGCACCGGTCCGGCCTGTCGACGGCGGCGCCCGGGGCGGGAGATCTGCGCGAGGTGCGCCGCAAGGCAGAGGCCGGGGACGCGCAGGCGCGGCTCGCTCTAGCGCAACTGTTGCGGTATTGGCGCAGGACTTGCGGGGCCATGGTGGGGAGCCTGGGAGGTCTCGACGGGCTCGTCTTCACCGGGGGAATAGGCGAACACGACGCGCGCTTTCGCGCAGACGCTTCGCTCGCCCTGGCCTACGCGGGTCTTGCGCTGGACGAAGGGGCGAACGTGCAAGGGGAGGGGGACAGGCGAATCTCCCCGACAAACGCGCCGGTTGCGGTCCTCGTCGTCACCGCGCGGGAGGATTTGCAGGTGGCGCAAGAGATACGGCAAGCGATTTGCAGCTAGCCGAGCCATGCACATCCCGAAGACGATCCTCGTCGCGACGGATTTCAGCCCGACGGCCGAGCACGCCCTCGTCTACGGGGTGGACCTGGCGAAGGCCCTGGGCGCGAAGCTCGTCCTCATGCACGCCTACGAGCTGCCCATCTACGGCTTCCCTGATGGCGCCCTGGTGGCGAGCGTGGAGATGGCCAATCGCATCGTGGACGGCGCGCAGGCAGGCCTGCAGGCGAGCCTGGAGAAGCACAAGGCCAGCGGCGTCCCCATGGAGACCGTGCTTCGCCAGGGTGTCGCGTGGGACGAGGTGCACGCCGTCGCCGAGGATGTCGGGGCCGACCTCATCATCATCGGCACGCACGGGCGCAGGGGACTGTCGCGGGTGCTGCTCGGCAGCGTCGCCGAGAACGTCATCCGCACGGCGACGCGCCCGGTGCTCACCATCCGGGGAGAGAAGGCGAAGGCCGGGTGAAATGGAGTCTCCAGTCCTCCCCGCCGCCGCGCGCGTGCTGGTCCTCATCGTCGAGGACGACGTGCGCACGGCCCGGCGCCTCGCCCACATGCTGCGCGAGGATGGCTACGCCGTCGAGGTGGCGGTGGACGGCGCCGCGGCGCTGGGCCGGCTCTCTCGCGATCCCGTCCCGGCCGTGCTGGTCACCGATCTTCGCATGCCCCACGCCGACGGCGTCGCCGTCTCCCGCTACGCTCGCTCGCGGCGGCCGGGCATGCCGGTCGTCGTCGTCACCGGGTATCCCCTCCAGGCGGAGTGGATGGAGCAAGCCTTCGAGCCGCCGCCGGTGGTGTTCACCAAGCCGCTGTCGTACGAGGAATTGCGCGGGGAGCTCCACCGCCTCACCGCGCCGGCGCCCAAACTGCCGCCCACGGACGCCTAGAATGCAGGAGACACGTTTCGCCGAGTTGAAGCGGTACGTCGGGTTCGTCGAGGCCGACGCGCGGATGGTGGCCGAGCTGGGCGCCGTGGCGAGCCCACACCTCGAGGGCATCGCCAGGGCGTTCTACGAGCGCACGCGCGAGCACGAGGAGGCGCACGCCGTCTTCCGCGACGAGGCGCAGATCGACAGGCTGCAGCAGTCGCTCATCAAGTGGATGCGGCGCCTCCTCGGCGGCGTCTACGACGAGGGCTACTACGCCGAGTCCTCCAAGATCGGCGCGGTGCACGTCCGCGTGGGCCTCCCGCAGCGCTACATGTTCACCGCCATGTCCCTGGTGCGCGAGGAGCTCGCCGCGCTCGCCGAGCGGGAGCTGGGGGCGCGCTCCGGCGCGGTGCGGCGCGCCGTGGACAAGCTGCTGGACGTCGAGCTGGCGGTGCTCATGGAGAGCTACAACGCCGCGCTCCTCGCACGCATCCGCCGCATGCAGGACGAGGACGCCGTGTCCATCAGCCAGGCGATGGCGCGCACCGAGCACCGGTACGTCACGGCGGTGGAGCTCGCGCAGGCGCTCGTCATCGGGCTCGACCGCAACGGGACCATCCGCCTCTTCAACCGCTGCGCAGAGGACCTCACCGGCTACGAGCGCGACGAGGCGTTCGGCATGTCCTTCGTGGATACCTTCGTCGCCGAGGGGCACCGCTCCGCGTTCACCCGGGCGGTGGAGGTCTCGCACATGGACGGCGCCCAGCGGAGCACGGTCGAGACGGTGCTCCGCTCGCGGCAGGGCAAGCTGCGCGACATCCTCTGGCAGATCTCCTTCGCGCCGTCCGACCTGGACGACGAGGTGGTCACCTTCGCCGTCGGCCTGGACAGGACGGAGGAGCGCCTCCTCGCCGAGCGCACGCGCCAGACGGAGAAGCTCGCCGCCGTCGGCACGCTCGCGGCGGGCCTCGCCCACGAGATCCGCAACCCCCTCAACGGCGCCCAGCTCCACACGGCGTACCTCTCGCGCGAGCTCCGCAAAGCGGGCGCGGCCAAGGAGGCGCACGACGCGGTGGAGGTGGTCAGCGACGAGATCAAGCGGCTGGCCGCGCTGGTCACCGAGTTCCTCGACTTCGCGCGGCCGAAGCCCCTCGCGGTGAAGACCCTCTCCGCGCAGGCGCTCTGCGCGCGGGTGGTCTCCCTGTGCGAGGACGGCGCCAAGAAGGGGGGCGTCACGGTGAACTGCGATGTCCCGGAGAAGGAGCTCTCCTTCGACGGCGACGGCGCCAAGCTGGAGCAGGTCCTGCTCAACCTGACGGGCAACGCCATCGAGGCGCTGGACGCGACGGGCGGCGGGCAGGTCGTGCTCCGCGTCCGGCGCCAGCCGCGCACCGTGACCTTCGAGGTGGAGGACGACGGCCCCGGGCTGCCGTCGGAGGACGCGCCGGTGTTCGACGCCTTCTACTCCACCAAGCCTCAGGGCACCGGTCTGGGGCTCGCCATCACGCACCGCATCGTCACCGACCACGGAGGCTCGGTGGACGTCGACAGCGTCCCGGGGCGCACGGTCTTCAGGGTAACTTTGCCCATCCATCCACCTGGAAAGCATACGGGGATCTCATGAGCGCTCAGAACAAGGACAAGGCACGTATCTTGGTGGTCGACGACGAGCCCAGCGCTCGCACGGGCCTGGAGAAGCTCCTCAAGCAAGAGGGCTACGAGGTCGACGTGGCGGGGGACGGCCACTCTGCGCTCTCGCTGGCGTCGGAGCGTCCGCCGGACCTGGTGGTGACCGACCTCAAGATGCCCGGGATGGACGGCGTGGAGCTGCTCAAGAAGCTCCACGATCAGGACCGCGACCTCCCGGTCATCGTGGCCACGGCCTTCGGTGACGTCGCGTCGGCGGTCTCCGCGATGCGCGCCGGCGCCGAGGACTACCTCACCAAGCCCATCGACTTCGACTCGCTGGTGCTCATCGCCGAGCGCGCGCTGGAGCGGCGGGAGCTGCGGGTCGAGGCGGAGAACCTGCGCCGTCAGCTCCGCGAGCGGGAGGGCGGTGGGCTTCAGGGCCTCATCGGCTCCAGCCCGGCGATGCAGAAGGTCTACCGTATCGCCAGGCAGGTCGCCGCCTCGCGCGCGACGGTGCTCATCACCGGCGAGAGCGGCACCGGCAAGGGCGAGCTCGCCCGCGCCGTCCACGCGCTCAGCCCTCGCGCCAAGGCCCCCTTCGTCTCGCTGCACTGCGCGGCGCTCGCCGAGTCGCTGCTGGAGAGCGAGCTCTTCGGACACGAGAAGGGCTCCTTCACCGGCGCCGACAGGCGGCGGCAGGGGCGCTTCGAGCAGGCCAACAACGGCACGCTCTTCCTGGACGAGGTCGGGGAGATCCCGGCGCTCACCCAGGTGAAGCTGCTCCAGGTGCTCCAGGAGCGCACGTTCGAGCGCGTCGGCGGCAACGAGCCCATCAACGTGGACGTGCGGCTCGTCGCGGCCACCAACCGCGACCTCGCGGCCGACGTCCGGGAGGGTCGCTTCCGCGAGGACCTCTACTACCGGCTGAACGTCGTGCACATCGAGATGCCGCCGCTGCGGCTGCGCGGCAACGACGCCATGGTGCTCGGCGAGCACTTCATGCGGCGCTTCGCGCAGGAGAACCACAAGCGTGTCGACGGCTTCACCGACGCCGCGCGCAGCAAGGTGCTGTCCCACCGGTGGCCGGGTAACGTGCGCGCGCTGGAGAACGCCATCGAGCGCGCGGTGGTGCTCTGCGAGGGGCCCCTCATCGACGCCGACGACCTGCCCTTCGACACGGCCCCGGAGGCGCACGGCGCGGTGCGCATCCCCGGCGCGACCATGTCGGAGATCGAGCGCTACGCCATCCTGTCCACGCTCGAGGCCACCGGCGGCTCGACGACCAAGGCCGCCGAGCTGCTGGACATCAGCGTGCGCACCATCCAGTACCGCCTGCACGAATACGGCGTGGCCAAGCCCCGGGAGCAGAGCACCAACAACAACCACAAGCTCTGACCGCGCCCTCCTTCGCCCCGCTGCGCGGATGGCTCCGGGCTAGCCTGAAGCCTGGAGCCCCTCATAGAAGGTGAAGGCGGCCCTCGGCGTCCACCATGCCCTGGTCGCCGGTGAGGACGAGGCCGCCGGCGCCAGCGCTGCCCGGGAGCACGCCGGCGCCGCGGACGGCCACGTCGCCCACCACGCTCGCGTCGAGCACCGCGCCGCCCTCGCCGAGCACCCGCACCTGGACGTTGGGCAGCACCACCAGCGAGGCGCCCGCCGCGCCGGGGGCGAGCGCGGCGACGGGGCCGCACGCGGGGGTGGCGTAGAGGCGGTGGAGCGTCGCGCCGGGGGCCTCGGCGATCTCGTCGTCCAGCGAGGCGACGACGTGCAGGCGCGCGCCGTCCGGGGCGGCGGCGAGGGTGTCGGCGGCGTCCGCCGCCGGGCCCAGGAAGAAGCAAGCGCCGGCGCCCAGCGCGGCCAGCAACGCCGTGCGGTCCTCGTCCGACGCCGGCGCGAGCACGTCGCCGGGGCGCAGCTCCAGGCCTCGCGCGAGCGTCGCCGCGCGGGCGAGCAGCGTGGCGTGAGGGACTCCGGCGGGGACGGCGCGCAGGCGCAGCGCGGGGTCGAGGTCGATGCCCCTCACCGGGTGCGCCTCGTCGTGCTCCATCAGCGCGGTCTCGTAGGCCACGTAGGTGGCGACGCCGGCGGCGCGCGAGGCGTCGAAGGCGCCGTGGACGACGATGGTCGCGAGCCCCGGCGCCCGCGCGGCCGCCTCGACGAAGCTGGCGGCGTGCGCGGCGTCGACGATCAGCGCCTTCGCCTGCGTCTCGACGAGCAGCGCGCCGAGCTCCTCCGGCGCCGACGGCACCACCACCGCGCCGCAGCGGAGCACCGCGAAGAAGGCGACCGCGCCCTCGACACCGTCCAGCGCGCAGACGACGCGATTGCCCGCGCCGACGCCCCGGTGGGTGAGGGCCCCGGCCAGGGCCGCCGCGTACGCCCCCAGCTCGCCGAAGGTGACGTGACGGGAGGGCGACGCGATGGCGACGCCCGCGTCGTGCTCCGCCGCCGCGGCGGTCAGCCAGTCGTGTACGAGGGGTCCGGCGCCGAGAACGCTCATCGGTCCGGGATGTTAGGTCAGCGCGGCCGAACCGTCACCACCGCTGGCGAGGCCGCGGGCGGCGTCCGCACGTGCACCCAGCCCGGCTCGGTGTCGCTGGTGCAGCCGCCGCAGTCGACGGTCACTCCTCCGGGGTAGACGCGCGGCGGAACGACGATCTCCGTCGGCGCGGTGACGGCGGCGTCGGGGACGTACGTCACCGTCAGGGTGCGCGTGCCGGCGTCGTACGCGTACGACTGCAGATCGCCGGCCACACGCGCGGGGTAGGGGCGCACGATCGCCCCGAGCAGCGCGGGCTTCTCGTTGCCCGCGGCGTCCAGCAGGCCGTAGCCGGTGTCGTTCTTGCTGAAGTCCCAGTACGCGCTCCCCGCGCCGACGGCGGCGAAGGCGTCGCACTCGGCGTTCATGTAGTCGCTGACGTTGGCCTCCCCGGACGGCGCGCCGTACTCGCCGACCCAGAGGGCGGCGCCGAGCATCGTCGCCTCCGCACGCAGCGCGGCGGCGTTGTCGAGGACCGATTGCCGGTGGGAGGGATCGAACGCCGCGCCCGACTCGGCGTCGCGATCGTAGGAGTGCGGCGCGTAGACCACGTCGGCGAAGGGGAAGGGCGCCAGGCGGGTGGGCTGGCCGAGGTTGCGGCTCGCCCCCGGCTCGAGGAAGGCGACCCAGCTGGGCGCCGCCGCGCGCACCGCGGGGACGACGCGCTCGTAGAAGGGCTGCAGGCGGTCCGCCTCGTAGGCGTTCATCGCGTAGGTGCCCCACGCCGGCTCGTTCATCGGGTCGAAGCCGACGACGTTGGCGTGCGACGAGAGCCGCTCGGCGACGTGCCTCCACATGGCGACGTAGTCGTCCTGGAGCTTCGCGTTCACGTAGACCTGATCGACGCAGTAGCCCACGTTGGGGTCGAGGTAGCCGTAAAACCACGGGTCGGTGGGGGTGAAGGCGGCGTAGCGCGAGGCGTCGCATGCCCAGAGCGGCGCGCCGTCCCCGCCGGCGAAGCCCTCGCCGAAGAGGTCCTGGTGCATGTCCAGCACCGCGAGCACGCCCGCCTGCTCCGCCCAGGTGAGGCGCTGGCCCACCGCGTCCAGGTACGCGTCGTCGTAGACGCCCTCCTGAGGCTCCACCGCGGCCCACACCAGGAGGAAGCGCATGGAGTTCATGCCCCAGTCCTGCCGCATGCGGTCGAAGTCCGCCTGCTGCTGGAAGTCCAGGTAGGGCTTCTGCTTGTTCATGCCCGACACGTTGGCGCCGCGCAGCACCACGGTGCGGCCCTGCGGATCGCGCAGGGCGCCGCCGGCGACGTGCCAGCCGGGGGGCCCACCCGCGGCGGGCGAGGACGGCGAGCACGCGGCCGCGGCGAGCGCGCCGGCCCAGACGAGCCCCGCGCGCCGCCCGATCATGCCGTCCCGACGGCGGCGCGGTCCGCCTCCACCGGGAGCTCGAAGACGAAGGTGGTGCCCCGCCCGCGCGCCGAGCGCACCGTCACGTGGCCGCCGTGGTCCTCGATGATGCGCTTGACCACCGCGAGCCCCAGGCCCGCGCCCTTGGCCTTGGTGGTGTAGAAGGGCTCGAAGATGCGCGGCATCACGTCATCCGGGATCCCGGGGCCGTCGTCGGTGACCTCGATGGAGAGCGCGGAGGCCGCCTGGTCGAAGCTCGCCCGCAGCTCCACCTTCCCCCCGCGCGGCATCGACTGGATGGCGTTCATCGCGACGTTGGCGATCGCCTGACGGATCAGCCGCCTGTCGATGGTGAGGGTGGGCAGCGCCGGGTCGAGCCGCGTCTCGAAGCGCACGAGCGGGGCGTCGGGCTGCGAGGCGACCGACTCCACGGCCTCGCGCACGATGCGCCCGACGTCCTCCGGTTGCATGGAGAGCTGGCGCGGGCGGGCGAAGTCGATGAGGTCGCCCACGATCTGGTTGAGCCGGCTGCACTCCTCGCCCACGATGTCGAGCAGCGTCAGGCCGTCGGGGGACTCCTCCACGATGCGCTTGAGCGAGCTCGTCGCGTTGTAGATGACGCCCAGCGGGTTGCGGACCTCGTGCGCGACCACCGCCGCGAGCTCCCCGAGCGCCGCGAGCCGCTCCCGCTTCACCATCTCCGCGCGTGTCTCCGCGAGCTCGGCGTAGCTCTTGCGGAGCGACTCGTACAGGCGCGCGTTGGCGATGGAGAGCGCAACCTGGGCGACCATCGCCGTGGCGCGCTCCATCCACTCGGCGGAGAACTCGTGCGGGGCGCGGATGTCGTCCAGCACGACCACGCCCTCCAGCCGACCGCGCGAGAGCAGCGGGAAGACCACGATGGCCTTCTCTCCGAGGGCGCGGACGCGCGGAGAGGCCCGCGCGTAGGCGTCCACCCGCGTGTCCGGAATGGCGATGGGCCGCCGCTCCCGCGCGGCGCGCGCGGCGAGGCTGCTCGGGTCGTCGAGGGAGATGTCGATACTGTGCACGTGGTGGCGATGCTCGCTCGAGGAGGCGTTGCCGCGCAGCGTCCGCGTACGCTCGTCGTAGAGCATGACGAAGCAGTTGGAGACGTCGAGGAGCTGGACCAGCGAGTCGGCCGTCACGCCGAGCACAGCGTCGAGGTCCAGCGTCTCGGAGGTGGTGCGCGCGAGCTCCAGGAGGAGCTGCGTGCCCGCGAGCTTGTGCCGCGCGGCCTCCGCCTCGCGCGCGTCGACCAGGGCGTGCGCGAGGAGCCTGGCGAAGAAGCTCAGGGAATAGGTGTCCGCCGCCACCACCGAGCCGCCGACGACGAGCACCTCTCCCGCGCCGACGGGCAGGTAGACGCACTCGGGGGCGGACGTCCGCGGGCCGTCGAACACCGGCTGCTGCTTCCCCAGCGCCTGCAGGGCGAGGTCGTCGCGCGCGCGTGTCCCCTCCGCGGTGGGCAGCGTGGTGCCGTCGCCACGCGCGGACCAGAAGGCGCCCCAGAAGCCGCCGCGGGCGAGGGAGGCGAGCACGCGGCTGCGTACCTCCTTCTCGCTGGACGCGCCGCGGAGCTCGGTGGACATGCGCAGGAGCTGTCCCTCCAGGTCCAGCTCGCGCGCCTCCCGGGCGTCGACGAAGGTGTTGCTGACGCAGAAGTCCCGGCCCTCCCGCGCCGCGTACCATGCCGGGTAGACGTGCACGGGCAGGGGCTCGCCCCGCCCGGTCATGATGAGGGTGAGCAAGCCGTCTTCGGCGGGCTTGCGCGCCTCGCGAGGGAGGGCGGCTCGGGCGGCCAGACGCGTGCGCTCCTCGGCCGCGACGAAGGACTCGAACGAAGCGCCGACGACGTCGGCGCGCGCGTGGCCGAGCTTCCGGAGCCAGGCGTCGTTGACCGCCACCACGGCGCTGCCCTGCGTGACGATCGCCGCGTGCGTCAGCGTCTCGACGAAGTCGCGCATGTCCTCCAGGGTGTAGGTGCGCTCGGACATGCAACCATCAAGATAGCGCGTTAAACGCTGGGTCACACCGCGAGCACCGGCTCGACCGAGCGGCCGAGCGCCGTGCGGGCCGCGGCGCGCGCCCTCTCGAAGGCCTCCGCCCCGCGGCCGAGGCGGAAGGGGCCGAGGCGGGGAAGTCCGGAGGCGGTCACGGTGATCATGCCTGCTCGCGCGGGGGCGCGCGGCGGCCGCGCGCGCCACGGCGACCGCGAGGCGAGGTGGTGGAAGAGGACGCGCGAGGACGCGTCCAGCCCGGCGTGGCCGGGCCTGTCGGCGATGCCGCCGTCGAGCATGGGCCGACCACCCACGCGCACGGGCTGGAGCAGGCCAGGGAAGGCGCACGAGGCGCAGATGGCGGAGGCGAGATCGCCGCGGTCGAGCACGACGGTTCGGCCCGCGCGCACGTCGAAGGCCGAGAGCGCAAGCCGAACCGGGGCGCCCTCGAAGGCCGTAGCGTCCAGCAGCGCGCGGACGCGCGCGCAGAAGAGCTCGCCGCGCAGCAGGCCGAAGCCCGGCGCGGGGTCCCAGAAGTGCTCGCGGCGCAGCCCGCGCAGCTCGGCCTCGATGCGCGCGGCGCGCGTGCCGCTCGCCCAGAGGCCGCCGACGAGGGCGCCGGCGCTCGCGCCCGTCACGCGGGCCGGCGTGACGTCGATCTCCTCGAGCGCCGCGACGAACCCCGCGTGCGCGAAGAAGCCGAAGAAGCCCGCGGAGAGGGCGAGCTGAAAGGGACCTTCGCGGAGCCATTCACCAAGCGTGGGTCGTGCGGTCACGGGCCTCGTGTAGAGGTCTGCGGGCGGGCGCGCAAGTCCGGTATGCTTCGCCGCCCTGACGATGACGTCACCCTACCTGCGCCTGGCCGAGGTCAGCTCGGCCGTGCACGCTCTCGCCGGCGCCGGCGCTCGCGTGCGCGTGTGCGGCACGTCGGTGCGAGGCCGCACCGTGCTCGCCGTCGAGGCGGGACCGCCGCGCGCGACCTCCCTCTCGGTGGTGATGGCGGGGCTGCATGCGCTGGAGTGGATCGGCGTGCTCTGCGCGCTGGAGGTGGCGCGCTCGCTCGCCGCGCGTCCGCCGGAGGATCGCCGCGTGCTGGTGTTCCCGGTGGTCAACGTGGACGGCTACGCGCGCGTCGAGGCGGACCTCGCCCGGGGGGCGCGGCGGTTCCGCAGGGGCAACGCGCACGGCGTCGACCTCAACCGCAACTTCCCCACCTTCCACGGCGCGCCGACCCTCTCGGGGCTGGTGCCCCGCGTCTTTCGCTCCGGTGCTCCGCTCTCCGAGCCGGAGACGCGCGCGGTCACCTCGGTGCTGGACGAGGCGATGGCCGTCGGCGGTCACGACCTGCGCGCAGTCTCGCTCCACAGCTTCGGAGCGAAGGTGCTCTTCCCGTACGGCGGCATCTGGCGACGCGCGCCCGAGCACGCCGAGCTCTCGCGCGCGGCGGCGCGGCTGGCGGAGCGCATCGGCGGCTATCACGCGCGGCAGTCGGCGCGGTGGGTGCCCGGCTTCCTCGCGCCGGGGATGGAGATCGACCACCTGTACGAGGCCTACGGGGCGCGGAGCCTGCTCGTGGAGTGCTCGCGCGGGGGGCTGTCGTGGAAGGACCCGCGGACGTGGGTGTCGCCATTCCGGTGGTTCAATCCACGTGACCCGGGGGCGGTCGTGCGGAGCGTGGCGCCGGCGGTGGAGGAGTTCCTTCGAGGGTGACCGCGCGATCCGCCGGACCGTCCACGACGGCGTGCTGGCTCGGCCGGACAGGTGAGCTAGGCTTCCCCCATGCGCATCCTGCTCGTCCTCGTCGTGGCGCTCGTCGTCTTCCTGGTCCTTCGCCGCAAGCGGGGTGGCTCCGTGCCCCTCGGCGAGTCGTCCGGCGCGGTCGACCGCTGGATCCAGGCGGCGCTCCCGGCGGCGATCGCCAGGCACCTGGCGGGGCAGGGAGTGGATCGCGATCCCGTCGCGCGCGCGCTCGGCGGCGATCCGGACCCGGGCGTCGTCTCCACGCTCGAGCAGCACGTGCGCGGGGTGGACCTGGAGTACCAGCGCGATCCGCACGTGCGCGACAGGGTGGACGTGTGCGCGAGGGTCCGCTTCGAGGACGGCGGGGAAGAGACGGTGCGTACGCGGATGGCCTACGCCGACGTGCCCTCTTCCGTGCGCGAGGACTTCGAGCGCAAGGCCACCTCCCGAGCGTTTCGCGCCTGGCGCTTCCCCTGGGTGCGGGCGCAGTAAGGCGACCCGACGATCCACGCGGGGATCAGGCGGCCGTGAGGCCGCCGTTCAGAGCAGGCGCCCGCCGAGCGTGACACCGGGCCACAGCGCCACGTGTGTCCGGTCCGCCGCGCCGAACGCCCAGGATCCGAACGGGCTGGGCTGGGTGTCCTTCGGATCGTCGGAGACGAAGACGTTGAACGTCGGTCCGCCGAACACGCGCAGCCCCCGCGCGATCGGCAGGTCCACGACGAGCCGCGCCTGCGAGAGCTGGGCGTTGGTCCAGACGAAGCCGGCCAGGTCGTGGTGCAGCAAGTCCAGGTCGAGCGCGAGCCGGTCGGTCAGGTCGACGTGGACGCCCACGCCACCCCCGAAGACGAAGCGGGGCCCCTCTGGCCCGGGGCGGACGCCGATCCCGATGATCGCGTGGGTGTACTTGCCGCCGAGCTGGGCGCCGGCCATGAAGAGGCCCATCTCCGAGCCCCAGACGTCCACGTGATGGCGGCCGTGCTTGATGAAGTTGAACAGGCCGATGGGCGCGTCGGACTCGTCGGCGACGTTGACCAGGCCGATCTGTGCGCCGTGGACGTGGCCGGTCGCGACGTTCATGACGCCGCCGATCTGCGCGCCGTGGACGTCGCCTCCGGCGACGTTCAGGACGCCGGAGAGCTGGAGCCCGGCGACGTCGCCCGCGACGTTGGCGATGCCGGCGAGCTGGGCCCCCGCGGCGTCGTGTGCCGTCACGGCGAGCACGCCGGAGACCTGCGCGCCTTCGGTCGCGCCGGCGACCGCGACCACCCCGGCGATCTGCGCGCCGCGCACGCCGTGGGTGGCGACGCCGACGGTGCCGTCCAGACCGAGGCCGTGGAGATCGCGAGTGACCGAGCCGGCGGCGCCGAGGGAGAAGAAGCGCACGTCGCGGGCGCGGGTCGCCGACGAGAAGCCGACGAAGGGCGCGAAGTCGAGCGCGACGGGCACGACCTGCTCGGGCGCGCCGGCCGGGGGCGTGTGCGGCGCCGGCGCGGGGCGCGGGGGAGGGGGGCGCGGATGCACCGTCGCCCGCGCGGGCGGCGGCGGCGGCGCCTTCGAAGCGGGGGCGGGCGCGGTGGCGGCAGGAGGGATGGCCTCGGTGCGCGCCATCTCGACGAGCATCAGCTCGAGCGTCTCCTCGGCGGCGACGCGGTCGGGCGGGAGCACGACGCGCCGCGTGACCTGGCGCTCCCCCGCGGCCACGCCCACGATGGTGCTCCCGTCCACCTCGTTGACGAACAGGTGGACGCTCGCGCCGGCGCCAGGCGGGAGGACGCTCCGGTGGAGATCGGCGCCGACGCGAGCGCGCAGGGCGGCGGTGTCGAAGCCGGGCGCGCGAACGTCGAGGTCGACGTCGTCGTCGGAGGCGCGCGCGCTCGACGCCAGGAGCGCCGCCGCCGACAACGCGAGAAGGACTCTGCGCTTCATGCGCCGTGGTTCCCGGCGGGCCGCCCGCCGTTCATCGGATCCTGTCGAGCAGCGCGCGGGCCTCCTCGCGCCGGTAGGCGCCGGCGGGCGCGTCGGCGAACGGCGAGAGCGCGGCGCGCGCCTCCTCGACGCGACCGAGGCGCACCAGGCAGCGAGCGCGCTCGTAGCGCGCGTCGACGGTGAGAGGGTTGGTGCCCGCCTGCGCGAGGTAGCGATCCCAGGCGTCGAGGGCGCCGGCGTAGTCGTGGTCCTCGAACTGGAGGTGATCCGCCTCGCGGAAGACACGCAGCGCGCGCAGCGCGGCGTCGTCGCCGGCGGGCGGGGGAGCGCTCGCCGCGCCGCGCTGCGCGGGTCGCGGGTGCACCGCGGACTGCACGACCTTCGCCGCGCGCGTCGAGTGGGGAGGGGACGAGGCGGCGGGGGCCGGCGTGGCGGCCGGGGCCCCGGCAGCGGCGGCGACCTCGGTGGCCGAGACCGCCGGCGAGGGCAACGCCGCCGGGCCCGTCAGCAGCGCGACCGGCGCGCGCGGCGCCGGCGGGCGGGGTTCGATCGGCGCGCGATGACGCCCGACGGCGGCCCACGCCGAGGCCACCACCAGCACCGCGGCGACCGGGATCGACCAGCGCGCGACCTGCACGCGCGACCGTCTCGTGGCGGTGGCCAGCAGGCGCAGGCGCAGCGCGCGCTTGCGCCCCTCGTCGAGCGCGCCCTCCTCGCGCAGCGCGCCCAGCGCTTCTTCCAGCAGGGCGCTCACGATCGCGACTCCTCGAAGCGCTCGCGCAGCTTCTTCCTGGCGTGGAACACTCGCGTGCGCACCGTACCCTCCGGCGCGCCGACGATGGCGCTCGCCTCGGCGGAGGTGAGCTCCTCGATCTCGCACAGCACGAAGGCGACGCGCTGCTCGAGTGGCAGCTCGTCGAGGCAGCGCTGCAGCCGCGCCGCGAGCTCGCGCTGCTCGAGGGCGCGGTCGGGGGGGGCCCCGGCCGCGGGGCCCGGCTCGCGCCCGAGGCGCGTCATGGCTGCGCGCCGCCGCGCTGCGGCCCGGACGTGGTGCCGTGCGTGGTTCTGGGCGATGGACAGGAGGAATGTCCGCACCGTCGCCTCGCCGCGGTACCGGCGCGCGGCCGCCGGGAGCGCGAGGAACACCTCCTGGACGAGGTCCTCGGCGGCGGCGTCCTCGCCGACGAGCCGGCGCGCGAAGGCGTACACCCGCTCGGAGTGGGCATCGTACACCTCCGCGAGGGCCCCGAGCGAGCCGGAGGCGACCCGCGACAGCAGGTCGGCTCCCTCGGCTCTCCCTAGCAATGGCATGGCCCCCAGGAAGGTCGTCATCGTCGATCTTCTGGTTCCCGCAGGCGGGGCCGGCGTTCAAGGAAAAGCTGAAAAGACGTCAATCGTGGACGATGTCACCCGACCCGGTGCGGCTCTCGGCGATCACGCGGGAGTTTCCCTTCCAGCGGATGGATCCCGAGCCGCTGATCGAGAGCGAGGCGTCCCCGTCGTCCAGCTCGGCATGGATCGAGCCCGACCCCGAGTCGGAGAGCGTCGCGTCCCCCGAGACGAGGAGCCTGGTGCTCCCGCTCCCCTGGACGGACGCGTCGGCGCCGTGTGTGGTGAGCCGCGACGCGTCGACCGACCCCGACCCGCGAGCGAGGAGCGCCAGCGCGCCGGCGTCGCCGGAGAGCGACACGGAGCCTGACCCGAAGGCGCCCACGTTCAGGGTGTCGGCGCGCGCGTCCAGGTCGAGACGGCCGGAGCCGCCGGCCACGACGTGGAGCGTCGGCACGGAGAAGCCGCTGACGCTCATCGACCCCGACCCGTCGTGCTCGAGCGACGCGAGGGTCGGGACGCGGACGGTGACGGAGGAGGCGGTGCGGGGCTGGATGCTCGCCACCTGATCGATGACGAGGGTCGAGCCCGTGACGGTCGTCCTGACGAGGGGCAGGAGGTTGTCGTCGGTGGTCACGACGACCGACGTCGTCGGGCCGGCGACGATGGTCACGGGGAGGGCGGTGTTCGCCAAGATTGCATCGAAGGCGGGCGTGGGACGCGTCTCGGTCCCGGACCGACCGTTGCCGAAGGCCGCGCTGCAGCCGAGCAGCGCGACGGCCATGATCACGTATCTGAGTCCCTTCATGTCGTCCTCCGTCCGGCTCACGCCGTGTTCGACCGTTGGTGCCCGCGGAGGGAGCGACCGTTTCCTCGCCCGCGCCGCCCCTCCCGGACGCGAGTCCCATGCGGGGTGAACGCGGCGCGCGCGGGCGGGAACCACGTGCGTGTCTCGCTTGCGACCCGTGCTCGTTGCGCTCGTCGTCCTGGTGTGTGCGCGGAGCGCGGCCGGCGCGCCCACCGTGATCCCACCGGCGCCCCTCGATCGCCCGCCCGCGATGTACCCGGCGGGGGAAACGGGGGGCGCGACCGTGGTGCTGCGGGTCATCGTCGGCAAGGACGGAGGCGTCGAGGGGGCGACGCCCATCTCCGGCGCGCCGGCGTTCATCGACGCCGCGGTCGCGGCGGTGAAGCGATGGCGCTTCCGTCCCGCCCGACGAGACGGTGTCGCGATGGCCGCGGCGATCCGTGTCCAGATCGTCTTCACGCCCCCCGCGGCGGCCCCCGTCGCGCCCCCGCCACCGCCTCCAGCCCGGCACGCGCCGCCGCCGGCATCGACCCCCCGGCCGCCGCCGAGCTCCACCGCCGCGCCACGGCAGGCGGCGGAGCCGATCACCGACGTGAGCGTCCACGCGACGCGCGTCGAGCTGGGCACCACCCACATCCCTCGCGAGGAGGCGCGCTTCGTCCCCGGCGCCTTCGGCGATCCCTTCCACGTCATCGACGTGCTCCCGGGCGTCGCGCCGGTGGTGAGCGGGCTCCCGTACTACCTCGTCCGCGGGGCGGCGTCAGGGGATGTCGGCTACTTCATCGACGGGGTCCAGGTGCCCCTCCTGTTCCACGTCGGTGCCGGGCCGTCCATCATCGCGCCGGCGCTCGTCGACGACGTCGAGCTCTTCGCCGGGGGCTACCCCACCGCCTACGACGGCCATGCGGGCGGGGTCGTCGTCGGGACGACGCGCGCGCCGGCCAGGAAGCTGCACGGCGAGGCAGAGGCCCGCGTCTTCGACGCGCGCGCGTTCGTGGAGTCCCCGTTCGATCACGGCCGGGGCGCGGCCTCGGTGTCGGGTCGCTATGCGTACACGCGCGCGCTGCTGTCGCTGGTCGCGCCGAACTACGGCCTGGACTACTGGGATTACCAGGCGCGCGTGTCCCACGTGGTCGGCGACCACGGCCGGCTGACCCTCTTCGCACTCGGCGCCAGCGACGAGGTCGACACCGGCCCGGAGCACACCGCGTTCTTCCGGTCGGAGTTCCACCGGGTCGACCTGCGCTACGACCACCGGACGGAGCGGGGCGCGGCGCGCGTGGCGGCGACCTTCGGGTACGACGATATCCTCTCGGCGAAGCAGGATCTCTCCCGGCCGGCGAGACGCCGCTTCTTCAGCGGCCGCCTGCGCGCCCGCGTCTCCGAGCGCCTCACGCGGGGCCGCGGGTTGACCCTGCGAGCGGGCGCCGACGCGAGCTACGCGCCGTACTCCCAGGACGAGGCGACCGTACCCGGCGGGAGCGTGGCGCTCGGCCCGCACGATGACTACCACGCCGGCGCGTATGTCGATCTCGTCGTGAGGCGAGGCCGCGTGGAGCTCGTGCCCGGGGTGCGGTACGACTACGAGCACGTGCGCGGGGCGAACGCCGCCTTCCCCGGCCCACGCCTCGCGTTGCGCGTGCGGATCGCGCCGCGCGTCACGTGGATCACCGCGCTGGGTACGGCGCACCAGACGGCCACCGCCGCGGTCCTCATGCCCGGGCGTGCGACGAACGTGCTCGAGGGCTCGGAGCAGGTCGCCTACCAGTACTCGACCGCCGTACAGGCGGGCTTGCCCGCGGGGCTGAGCGCCAAGGTGACGGGCTTCTACGCCACCCGCGTCGCCACCAGCACGGTCGCCACGACGCCGGCGGCGCTGGCGAGCGAGCGGAGCTACGGGCTCGAGGTGTTCCTGCGTCGCGCGCTCACGCGGAAGCTCGGCGGCATGCTCTCCTACACCCTCTCGCGCACCGAGCACCCGAGCGACGGGAGCCTCGGGCCGTTCGACAGCACGCACGTCCTCACCGCGGTGCTCACTTACGACCTCGGCCGGTCGTGGCACGTGGGCGCGCGCTTCTTCCTGCGCACCGGCTACCCGTACCAGGTCGCCTGCCCGACCTCCGCGTGCGCGCCGGGCGGGGACCCCGCGCAGGCGCACACGCTCGTGGAGGTGCGCGGGCCGTGGTTCTACCGGCTGGACGTGCGCATGGAGAAGCGGTGGACGTTCCCCACGTGGTGGATCGGCGGCAGCATCGAGTGGTTCAACGCGACCCTGTCGAGCGAGGTGACCGGCGCGTCGTACTCACCGGACGCGGGGATCACGATGGACACGATGAGCCCGCTCACCCTCCCGAGCCTCGGGGTGGAGGGCGGCTTCTGAGCCGCGTTTACCCTCGCCCCCGAGGCCTCCCTGCGCCGGCTGCAGACCGACCCGGCGTGGTACGATCGGGGCGGTGTCGACGTGAACCCCGCCGCAACCGACGAGAGCACCGACCCGCGCGTCGGTACGGTCGTCGCCGGCCGGTATCGCCTGCTCTCCAAGCTCGGCGAGGGCGGGATGGGCGCGGTGTATCGCGGCGTGCACGAGGCGCTGCGCAAGCCGGTCGCGGTGAAGCTCCTCCGCGAGACCGCCCGTGCCGACGAGGAGACCGTCACCCGCTTCGAGCGTGAGGCGATCGCCACCGCGAACCTCAAGCACCCGAACATCGCCGAGTCGACCGACTACGGCCGGCTCCCGGATGGAACGCTCTTTCTCGTCATGGAGTACCTTGACGGGAAGGACCTCCGCGCGCTGGTGTCGGACGGGCGCCTGCCGCCCCCGCGCGCCTTTGCGATCCTGAAGCAGGTCGGCGCGGCGCTCTCCTTCGCCCACGGGCGCGGCGTGGTCCACCGCGATCTCAAGCCCGACAACGTGATCGTGTTCGATCGCGAGGACGAGCGAGACGTCGTCAAGGTCATCGACTTCGGGATCGCGCGGATGTCGAGCTCGTTCGGCGGGGGCAAGACCGCGCTCACGCAGGCGGGGACGGTGTTCGGCACGCCGGACTACATGGCGCCGGAGCAGGCCATGGGACAGGAGGTCGACGCGCGCGCCGATCAGTACGCGCTCGGGGCGATGGCCTTCGAGCTCCTCACCGGGAAGCCGCCGTACGTGTCGGACAACGTCGCGTCGCTCCTCTACATGCACGTGGGCGCTCCCATCCCGCGCGTCACCGAGACCGCGCCCGACGTCCCGGCCGCGGTCGCCGACGTCGTGGAGAGGATGATGGGGAAGCTGCCGGACGAGCGGTACGCGTCGGTCGCCGACGCCATCGCCGCGCTGGGCTCCGCCGTGGACGCGCCGCCCGTGTCGTCGCAGCTCGCGCCCGCGTCGTCGCAGCTCGCGCCCGCGTCGTCGCAGCCCCAGGCCGCGGCCGCCGCGTCGGGTGCCTTCGCGGGGCCCCCCTCCCGCCCGGCGACCGTCCTCCCCGTCCGGTGGCTGGCGCTCGGGGTGGCGCTGGCCCTCCTGCTCGGGGCTGTCGTCGTGGTCGCCGGCGTCGTCCTGGTGGCGCGGCACCTGCGCACGGCGGCGTCGTCCGCCGCGGACCCGAGCCAGGTGACCGCGGCGCTCGACCTGTGGAACAACCACCACTACGCGGAGGGAGCGGCAGCGCTCCGCGCCTTGCTCGACGCCGACCCCGGCCTCCAGGAGGACCCCGACGTGGCGAGCGCGCTCTCCGCGTCGGTCGACGATCCGGCCGCGGAGAAGGAGGTCGATCAGCTCATGGACCAGACCGCGCTCGGACACTCCAGCGCGTTGACCGGCGCCCTCGCCGACGCGGCGATCCAGGGCCCGGTCCCGCAGCGCGACGCCGCGCTCCACCTCCTGCGCGATCGCCACGACGCGCTGGACACCGAGCGCCGGTCGCGCGTCGAGCTCCGCGACGCCGAGGACTGCGAGACCATCGCGCGCGCGGAGGACTCGCTCGGCAAGCTCGACTCGACCGGCGCCGCGGCGGATCTCGCCGAGGTTCGTGGACAGGAGTGCAAGCACATGCTGCGCCGGACGACGCTGTGCGACGAGTGTCACGGCAGTGCTCGCGGCGCCGGGGCGGGCGACAAGGGCAAGCCCAAGCCGCAGCATCACGGTCCCCCTCACGGTCCTGGCCACGGGCACGACCATGGTCATCCGCACCCCCGGTGAGTGAGCAGGTCGAGGAGGCGAGCCTCCTTCGTGTAGGATGGTCCCGATGCCCGAAGTCCTCGAAGACCGCGTCGGTACGGTGATCGGCCAGCGCTACGAGATCCTCTCGACGCTCGGGGAGGGTGGGATTGGGGCGGTGTACCTGGCCAGGGACCTGACGCTGGGGATGCGCGTCGCGCTCAAGCTGTTGAAGAAGGACGTCGCGACCGACCCGGAGGTGCTCGCGCGGTTCGACCGCGAGGCCACCGCCATGACGGTGCTCACCCACGAGCACATCGTGCGCGCCCTGGGCTTCGGCCGCTCGCCCGAGGGCGACATGTGCCTCGTGATGGAGTACGTGGAGGGCGAGACGCTGCGCAGCATGCTCAAGCGTGTCGATCGGGTCCCATCCCACGGCGTCGCCGAGATCGCGACCCAGCTCGCCGAGGCGCTCGCGAGCGCCCACTCCTTCGGCGTCGTCCACCGCGATCTGAAGCCGGAGAACGTCCTCGTCTCCTGGCCCTCGCCCGAGAAGCCGTTCATCAAGGTGCTCGACTTCGGCATGGCGCGCCTGCTCGTCGGCGCGCCCGGCACGCCGCTCACGCGCAAGGGCGCGGTGTTCGGGACGCCGGAGTACATGCCACCGGAGCAGTGCATGGGGCAACCGGTCGACACGCTGGCTGACCAGTATGCGTACGGGGTCATGGTGTTCGAGATGCTCGCGGGGCGGCGCCCCTTCAAGGCGAAGTCGCCGCTGGAGATGGTCCAGATGCAGATCCGCACGCCGCCGCCGCCGCTCTCCGACGTCGCGCCGGAGCTGCCCGCCGCGGTGGGCGAGGTGGTGGCGAGGATGCTCGCGAAGCGCGGGCAGGATCGGTTCCCCGACGTCCTCACGGCGTCGCAGGCCCTCGCGCGGGCGCTCGCCGCGCCTCGCTGATCCGTCGCCGTCGGTCCTCGTTCTCCCGGTACCGCTCGTTCCGCTACGGTGCGCCGCACCATGAAGACGACCTTCCTCGGGAACACCGGCATCGAGGTCTCCCGCCTCTGCTACGGCACCATGTCCTTCGGCGGCGACGCGGACGAGGCCACTTCCACCAGGCTCTACCAGGCGTGCCGCGACGCCGGCGTCACCTTCTTCGACACCGCCGACGTCTACACGGGCGGTGCCTCGGAGGAGATTCTGGGCCGCCTCACGAAGACCCATCGTCGGGATGTCGTCCTCGCCACCAAGGCCTACTTCCCGACCTCCGGCGCACCCAACGATCGCGGCGCCTCCCGGCGCCACCTCGTCCTCGCCCTGGAGGCGTCCCTGCGCCGCCTGCAGACGGACTTCGTCGACCTCTTCTACGTCCACCGCTTCGACGACCGCGCCGACCTGGCGCAGACCCTCCGCGCGCTCGAGGACCTCGTCCGCGCGGGCAAGGTCCTGTACACCGGCGCCTCCAACTTCGCCGCGTGGCAGGTCGCCAAGTCACTGGGCCTGTCCGCGCTCCACCACTGGACGGCGTTCAGCGCGCTGCAGCCGATGTACAACCTGCTCAAGCGCCAGGCGGAGGTGGAGATCCTGCCGATGGCGCGGAGCGAGGGCCTCGCGGTCTTCCCGTACTCCCCGCTCGCCGGCGGGATCCTCACCGGCAAGTACCTCACCGGCCAGGCGACGGAGACCTCGCGCCTCCATCGTGTGAAGATGTACCGGGCGCGCTACGCCGCAGGCTCCTACGAGGACACCACCGAGGCGTTCGTCGCGCTGGCGCGCGAGGTGGGCGTGAAGCCGGCGACGCTCGCCGTCGCCTGGGTCGCCGCGCATCCGGGCGTGACCGCGCCCATCATCGGCGCCCGGGACACCGCGCAGCTCGCGGACTCCCTCGCCGCGGCGGACTTCGCCATGACGCCGGAGCTCTACGCGCGGATCGCCGCGCTCTCGCCGGAGCCGCCCCCCGCGACCGATCGCAACGAGGAGCGCGGGCCCAATTCGATCAACCAGCGGTGAGGGCCGGCCGCCGTTCGACGCGAGGATCCGTCAGCCCGGCGTCCGGCACGCGTCAGCGAGTGTCATGGCCACCAAGGACCTCTCGCGCTCGGTCATCGAGGGCGGGAGACATCGCCACAACAGCTTCGAGCGCAGGCACTCGCACACGGTCGAGCGCGCCCGCGCCCGTGCGCGCGCCGGGACGCTGCGGCTCGACCCGGAGACGGCGATGGAGACCGTGGAGCCGCGGCGGCCGCGCGTGCGCCGGCAGTTTCACGACAAGCTCGCGCCCGCGTACCGCTTCCTGGACTCGCGCGTCGGCAAGTCCTGGAACAAGACGCGCGCCCTGATGGCGGAGCGCTTCGACACGCGCACCACCGCGGGGCGGCACATACTCTTCGACCACCTTCTCCGCGACGTCGTGACGAGCCCGCACGACACCGAGCGCCCGTGGGCGGAGTACTTCGTCGACCGGCACGGCGTCCTGCGCAGGACGCCGAGGTCGCCGCGCCACGGCGTCGTCCGGGAGGCGCCTCCGGTGGGCTGGCTCCGCAACCGCGCGCTCGGCCGCCGCGGCTCGGTCCTCTACTGGTTCGTCCCGACGCGGGACGCAGACCAGGTGGAGGCGTGCTGGAACGGCGAGCGGATCGTGCACGTCGTCAGGGGCGGGACGGCCCTGCAGGTGAGCTTCCGGCAGGGTCGCGCGCTCGACCCGGCGGAGCGCGCCTACTTCGACTCGCTCTCTCCCGCGGTGCAGGCGCTCGTGCTCCAGACCGCGCCGCTCCGCGCGGAGTGACCGGGCTTCCGGCGTCACCAAGCGTCGACCGAGGCGGGCTCGCGGCGCGGCGCCCTCACTTGCACCGCTTGCGCACGCTCACGCCCTCGATGGACGGGCTGGCGCCGAACTCCATCGTGTAGAAGATGGCGTCGGCGCTCGCGTGGATCCGGAAGACGGCCTCGTCGATGTCGCCCTCGAAGAAGACGTCGTGGCTCGAGCCGTCGAGCGATGCGTGGTCGATGTCGTAGAGCGACGGGTCGATCTCCGAGACGACGTACACGCCGCTCTCGTCGACGAAGACGTCCTGCGGCGACTCCCCCGCGCCCGGGACGATCGGCGTGACGGCGCCGCCCCCTTCGGGACCGCGAAGACGACGTAGCCGGCGTCCACGTCGGCGAAGTAGACGTCTGTGGCGCTCACCGCGAGCCCGGCGACCGACGTGACCGTCGTGGCGAGCACGGTGGGCGTCCGCTGCGTCGAGGAGAGCGCGCGGTCCGCGGAGAGCACCGGCCGCGTGACGACCTTGCCCCCGACGCTGGCGGTGGTGGCGACGACGTAGACGTTCTCGTCGTCGACGGCGAAGCCCTCCGGCCCGTCGAGGCCGTCGAGGATCGTCGTCCGCTGGGCCGGGGCCTCCACCGGGCCGACCGACACGATGGACTTCTGCTGCTCGACGTAGAAGGTGTCGTCGCGGAGGACGACGGCGAAGGCACCCTGCAGGTCCGGCACGCGGGTGACGAGCGGGCCGCCGGCGCGCGGCACCGCCCAGATCCGCGTGCCGTCGCTCGAGGGCGCGTAGACGTAGGTCGCGTCGAGCGCCAGCGAGAAGGAGTAGGCGTCGTCGGCGAGCTTGGTGTTGCCGGAGGCGTCGTGGCGCCAGAGCTGGCCGTTGGTAGTGGTCCAGAAGACGGTGTCGCCGTCCACGGCGATGGCGGCGGCGCCCGTCGGATCGTGGGCGATGTCCTGGTCGACGCACGGGCCCAGCGGCGCGCCGTCGGCGCCGGCGTTCTCGCGGCTCGCGCGCAGCGGGTGCCCGAGCTCCGTGCGCGCACCGCAGCCGGCGAGCAGCACGAGCAGCGCGGCGTGGCGTGGCATCGGCACGATGGTGCGGCGGGCGCCCGGCGATTGCAACGGCGCGCGGGGCGCGGGTGACACAGCGTGTGCCAGGCGCCCGTCAGCAGGTCGAGGATCCCGACCGCCGCGCGCGGCGCAAGAAGCGGTGAGCAGGGTCAGTGGTTCCGTCGCCGGTGCGGGGACCTTCAAGGGAGGCCCACGACCGTCACGGGCACCTTGCTCGTCTGCGTGAGGCTCCCCGTGCCGAGCGGCGCCCTTCCCCAGCACTGCGCGCGGCCGTCGGCGAGCAGCGCGCACGCGCGGCGGTTCCCCATGCCCACGTCCACCACCGGTCCGGCGAGGTCGACGACGTCGGACGGCGCAAAGCGCGTGATGCTGGTCCCGTCGCCCAGGTCGCCGTCGCGGTTGTCGCCCCAGCACTGCAACCGGCCATCGGCCAGCACGGCGCAGGTGTCCTCGGTGGAGGCGCGCAGCCTGGCGACCGGCCCGCCCAGACCGACGACCTGCACGGGGAGCGCGCTGAACTGATCCGGATCGCCGTCACCTGGATCGCCGTCCCCGAGCTGGCCGAGCGCGCTGCTCCCCCAGCACTCCACCTCGCCACCGGCGCGCAGCGCACAGGCGTGCCCCAGCCCCACGGCGATGGCCACCGCGTCGGTGATGCCGGCGACCGTCGCGGGCGACTCGACCGCCGCATACTCGGTGGTCCCGTCGCCGAGCTGCCCGTGGTCGTTGGCGCCCCAGCACTGGATGCTCCCCTCCGCGCGGAGGGCACACGTGAAGCTCTCGCTCTCCGCCGTCTGGACGATCGGACCGTTCAGTCCGTACGCGGGCTGCGGATCGATTCCCCAGCACTGGACGCCGCCGTCGACCAGGATGGCGCACGCGCGACCGTAGCCGTGCTGCGCGGCACCCGACAAATCCGTCGTGTCCGTTCCGAGCAGGCTCACGTCCACCGGACTCGTCACGTTGCCCGCGTCGTCGGCCCAGGTGCCCGCGTCCAGGCCCAGCCCGAGGGACGGCGAGTCCTTCGATCCCCAGGAGCGGACGGCGCCGGTGTCCATCCTCAGCGCGCCGGTCCGGCCGAGCACCGCGATCTGCGCCACCCGTCCGGCCACGCCGATGCTCCGCGCCGTCGGCGCCGCGTCCTCCGTGCCGTCGCCGATGGGGGCCTGCCCCCAGCACTTCACGTCGCCCGTCGGCTGCACCACGCACGCCGCGTCCTCGCCGACCGAGATGGACGGCGTGATGACCACGCCGGCGTCGACGGGCGGCGGCGAGTCGGGCGCGGCGTCACGGGCAGGCGCGTCCGGTCCGGAGTCCTCGACGTCGTGACGAACCACGCCGAGACCCGTGCGGCCACCGCAGGACAGGGCGAGCGGCAGGACGAGGAAAGGGGGCACCAGCCGCCACACAGGGACAGGGTATCAGCGGGGGGACGGGTGCGGCTGCCGAAACCCGGAGTCCATCCGCTCGTACTCCGCCTCCTCTGGTATGGTGTTGACGGCGTTCGCGCTTGCCGGCAGCATGGGTGAAGGTGCATGACCCGTCACTGGATGCCGCACGGGCCCTGTTGCCACCGACTGCAGGGTACGGCGCGCTCATCGTCCTGCCCATCGCCTTCCTCGCGTCGCTGATCGCCTCGACGCTGACCACGCAGGTGGCGCTACGCCCATGGCGCAGCCCTCCGGGCGCGCCGTGGTGGGAGCACGCGCGTCGCACGTACGTCGGGCGGGTGGCGTCCATGGCGCTTCTCGTCGCCATCCCCGCCGTGCTTGCCATCGACCTCGCGAAGTCCGTCGGGCCCCTCACGGTCGTCCGGGGGGATCTGGTGGTCCAGGCCGTCACCGTCGTCGCCTTCGCCGCCGCGGTGCCGGCTCGCATCCTCGCCGAGCGCGCGGCGCTGCGCCGCCCCTTCGGTCCGGGCCGGTGGCTCCTGGGTATGGCAGTGCACCTCGTCCGCGTTCGCTTCTTGTTGCCGCTCCTTCTTCTGGTGCTCATGGTCGATGTGCGCGTCGGTCTGCCGCCGGTGCTCGCCGCGGTCGTGGCCATCGCGGTAGGAGTCCTTCTCCGCTGGCTCATCGTGAAGCTCCTGGGCATCGTGCGGCCGGCGCCGCAGCGGCTCGTGGCGATGGTGGCGGCGCGCGCTGCGGCCATGGGCGTGTCACCGCCCTCGGTGTTCGAGGTGCGGTGGCCGGTGGTCAACGCGTATGCGTTCCGGTCCTCGAAGCAGGGGCTCATCGGCTTCACGACGGACGCGATCGAACTCTTGACCGACGACGAGCTCGATGCCCTCGCAGCGCACGAGCTCGCCCACCTCGCGGAGGGCGCGACCGTGTGGCGCGTGCGCAGGGCGGTCGCGTGGATCCCGGAGATCGGGCTGATCGGGATCGCGGCCCTCTATCAGTACTCGGACACTCAGGCGGTGGCGTCCGGGATCGTGGGACTGGCGCTCATGACCACGGTCTTCAAACCCAGGTTCGTCCGGCACTTCGAGAAGCGCGCCGACGGGCTCGCCAAGGTCGCCGAGGACAACCCTGGAGCCTACGCGTCCGCGCTCGCGAGGATGCACGAGGCCAACATGGTGCCGCTGGTGCTTTCGGAGAAGGGCACCCACGGTCACCCGCACGATCGCATCGCGGACGCGGGAGGCAAGGTGCCCTCGCGGCCGAGGGCCGCGAGCGGAACGGTCGCGGCGGTGGCGACCGTCGCGGGCGCGGTCCTGGCGATCCTTCTGGCAAGGCGGATGCGCGCCGCGGTGACCCCGGCGTGCGCGCCCCACGACGACGCCGCCTGCGTGCGAGCCGCGGTGCTCGAGGGGGGCAGCCTCCGGACGATGCTCGGCCTCGGCGCGGAGCGCATGGAGTCCGATCCCGACGGCGCGCTCGTCTTCTATCGCGCTGCGGTCGCCGCCAACACCGAATCGCCGTACGTCCCGATGGCCGCGGCGCGCGCCTGCGTCGAAGCGGGGAGATGCGCGGAGGCGAGACGCATGATGAAGGAGGCGAAGATCCGTAGCGCCCTCTCGCACAGCTACCCGTACCTGACCGAGCTTCAGGGGGAGGTGGACCGCTGCGAGTGAGGGGCGCCGTCCTGGGCATGCCGTCCTACGGCCGGGATGACGGCCCCATCAGTGCATCGGAGGGCAGAAGAGGCTCGGGCCGATGTCCACGGTGACCGGGACGTCGAGGGCGTGCAGGCCGCCGCAGTTGCTCCCGGTCGGGCTCACGTGGACGACCGCGGCGCGGTGGTAGTCGGTGGAGACGTCGTAGCGGCGCCTCGCTGAGCCGCGGAGCGAGCAGTGGCTCTGGTCGCGCCTGCCCGCGGACATCGGCACGACGGCCGCCACCAGACGGCTCGCGGCGTCCGGCCCGGGACTCTCCAGCACGCGCCACGGCTCGTGGTCTCTGCGCCTCCGACCTCCCGCAGCGCCTCCGCTCGCTGAACGTCGAGTACAACGACTTCGGCCGCCCGGGATTCGACGCCCTCGACCGCGCCTTCGACGCGCGCCGCACCCGCATCTGGTGAGCGGCGCTGTCCCGCGCCCTGCTTGCATCGGCCGCGCGCGGCTTGCGCTCGTGCCTCGGAGATCCACGCGCGCGCGCACTCAAGGCGGCCGGGACTCTCCCGGCTCGCTCCTTGCACCAGTCGAGGCCACGGACCGAAGGAAGATGACGAGACAGGCAGTCGTCGTGCTCTACGTGGTGGCGCTGATCACCGTGGTGGTCGGCGTGGACCTGCTGTTCTTCAGGCACCGACTCTGGGCGCGGCTGATGGTCAACGTCGGCATCGTCCTGGTGTTCGGGGCGTTCTACCTGAGGTTCCTGAAGCGCCCATGAGCGCTGGCGCGGCAGGCGCGGCTCCTCCGATCACTGCCCCGTGCACGTGATCTCGACGTGCCCCTTGGTGTCGTCGCAGCTCGAGACGCCGGCGTCCCCGCACGTCCCGAGCTGCTTCACGCAATCGCACGTCGGCGTTTGCTGGCAGGAGTTCAGCGGCATGCACTGGTAGGTGGTCGGCGGGACGCCGCCGTCCGCTCCCGCTGCGCCGGGCTGCCCCGAACAGTAGTCGAATGCGGAGCACGTCTCGGAGCCGCACGTGAAGCCGGGGTTCGGCTGGCAGGCGCAGCCAGGGTACTCCTTCGTCCACACGCCGCCCACGCAGTCGAGGAACCCGGTGCAGCACACGTCGCCGCCGATGGAGCACGCTTGCTCCCCCTTCGTGCAGCTCGCGCGCTCCGTCGCCTGGATGCAGCCGCCGTCGCCGCCGCCGCCGTCATGAGTCCCGGCGTCGGAGTCCTGCTGCTGGGAGGTGGTCCCTCCGCAACCTGCGAGCACGAAGAGGAGTATCCAGGTGCGCATGGTCGGAACCGCTAGCACGTCACGTGCCTGCGCAAGGCTCCGAGATCACGAGGCCTCGTGTGCCACTGCGTGTCACCGGGGCTCGCGCG
Source organism: uncultured delta proteobacterium (assembly GCA_963782055.1). GTDB lineage: Bacteria > Myxococcota_A > Polyangia > Polyangiales > Polyangiaceae > DASXHD01. The sequence goes on along the minus strand of CAWAIF010000003.1, from coordinate 4,171,139 downwards.
ATCAGGCCAGCGTCGACCTCCCCGCCGGCGCCGCGTGTGTGCTCGCGTCCGGCCGTCAGATCGAAGTGCGGCGTGGTGGCGCGCCGTGCAGCTCGTAGGTTCACGTCGCGGTGGACCAGTCCCACCACGCCGGCCTCCGGGCAGCTCGATCCACGCGACATCGCCGTGGACGGCACGAGCGTGTACTGGGTCATACTTCTTCGGCCAGACGGTGATGACGCTGACGTCGAAGTGATCCGGGCGGTCTCGAGAGGCGCCGTCAGAGCTCCTCGATCACCGCGGCGCCGCCGTACTCCAGCGCCGCGTCGACGAGGCACCGGAAGGCGACGGAGGACGTCTCCCGGTTGCCGCCGTGGTCCACGAAGTAGAAGCCGTACGGTTCGAGCTTGTAGTCGTACTCGACCCACTCGCTGCCCGGGATCGTCGGATCGGGCGGGCGCTTGGCGAGCAGCTCCTCGGGGAAGGCAGGCGGCACGTCGAAGCGGATCTTGTACTCGAATCCCATGGGACCCTCCGGACGTCATGATACCCGCGCGCGCGCTCGCGCGGGCCCGCCGGACACGACGTCGTACCGGCGACGCGCGAAGCCCGTCCTTGCGCTGGCCGTCCCGCATCGACGCGCGGGTGGGGCAGCGCTCGCCCGAGGACCCCGGGCGACGCTATCCTCCGCCCATGCCCGTCCCGAGCCGTCTTCGCTTCGTCAAGCCCACGAAGCGCGACGTCGACGAGATGGTCGCTCTCTGCCACCAGATCGAACAGGCCGCCATCGACGAGGCGCCGGAGCTGGATGCCCTCCTCGCGCGGTGGAACGCGCGCGCCGCCCGCGCCTACGCGCCGGCGGAGTTCCGCACGTACGCCGGCGCGATCTCGACGAAGCACTTCGTGAAGAACGCGCTCGCCCACGCGCCCGCGCGCGCCCCGGACCTCACGTACGCCGAGGCGCGCGACGTCTTCGCGGCCGTCGCCGCCGGGGAGCTGCCGCCGGCCGAGCACGACTACTTCCTCGACTGGCTGGAGGAGAACTTCCCCGGCGCGAACGTGAGCGATCTGATCTACTGGCCCAACGCGTGGTTCTCGGACGAGAGCATGCTCTCCGTCGAGCTCGACGCCGATCAGCTCCTCCACTACGCGATGAGCCGCAGCGGTCGCGTCCTCGATGGCGCGCCCGCGGTCCCCTTGCCGCGCCCCGATCCGCGCCCCGCGCGGTGATCGACGCCCGCCGCTTCCTGGGCGGTGGTGGTAGCTTCTCCCGATGCTGGTCGAACCCGCCGTCCTCGCCGACTACGATGCGGTCTGCGACGTGCTCGCCGAGTCCGACCGCCTGCACGCCGAGAAGACGCCCCACGTCTTCCGCCCGCGCACCGGCCCCACGCGATCCATGGACTGGATGCTCGAGCAGCTCCGCTCCCCGGATCGCGCGCTCCTCGTCGCGCGCGAGGACGGCGCCGTGCTGGGCGTCGTCGAGGTCCTGATGAAGCCGCCGCGCGAAGGGGACGGCTTCGTCCCGCGCCGCGTCGCCGTCGTCGAGGGCGTCGTCGTGCGCGAGCCCGACCGGGGCCGCGGCGTCGGCCGCGCCCTCCTCGAGGCCGCGCACGCTTGGGCCGCCTCGAAGGGCGCCGAGGCCGTCCAGCTCCACGTCTGGAGCTGGAACACCCGCGCGCGCGAGCTCTACGAGCGCCTCGGCTACGCGACGCGGGGCCTGGTGATGGAGATCCCGCTGTGGGGCGAGCCTCGCCGGTGAGCGACGCGGTGTCAGGCGCGCGCCGCGCGTGCGTCAAGCACACGGGGAGGTGCGCCATGAGAACCAAGAACCACCTGGAAGCCCCCTGCTTTCGAGCGGACGAGCAAGCGCCGCGCGGGGTTCCCGTCCGAGGCCGACGTCAAGCGCGGTGACCGCGTCGTGCACGGCGACAAGGAGCTCCTCGAGCGCCTCGGCCGCAACGATCCGTGCCCGTGCGGATCGACGAACCCATGCGCGATGCCGTGGGCGTCGCGGGAGAGCTTCGACCGCCATCGCAAGGCAGACGCAGACGAGCGGGGCGGATGGCACCTGGGGTCTCGCACTCAACGGCGTGCTGCGACTGCCGGTGCCCGGTCCGGGGTGCGCCACGCGCGAGCGCCCGGCTTGCCATCGCTGCGCGCTCCGACCACTCTCCGGCTCGCGATGAAGCCACCGACCCTCCCTCTCGCCGCCCGACACGTCCGCGCGGTTTGCGGCGTGTTGCTCATGCTCGGGTGCGGTGCCGGGAGCAGCCCTCCACCCGCGTCGCCTGCGGCCACCGAGGTACGCCTGCCCGACGCGCCTGCGCCTTCAGCCTCGTCCGCGAAGCCGGCCATCGCCGCCTGCGCGGCGCCCGCAGGCGCCATCTCCGGTCTGGAGCCGGACGACGCGTGCGGCGACGCGCACGCGTGCGAGCGCGCCTGCGACGCGGGCGGCGCCCCGGCGTGCGTGACCGCAGGCAACATGGACGCGGAGTCGGACCACCCCGACCGCGGCAAGGAGCTGCGGCTCTACGAGCGAGCGTGTCGTCTGGGGAACGTGCTCGGGTGCACCAACTACGGTGCGACGGTGCGCCTGGAGCATCGCGATCCGGTGAGCCTCGCGTGCGCCGCCAGGCTCTTCGCGCTCGCCTGCGCCGCCGGCGAGGCGGAGGGCTGCGCCATGGCCGGTGCGGCGTATGCGCGGGGGGAAGGCGTCCCGCAAGATCGCTCCCGGGCGCTGCAGGCACTGCTCAGAGGCTGCGACGGTGCGCTCGACCACCCCGACGGCGTGGCGACGGCGTGCGAGTACCTGGTGGGCGTCCTGCAGAACGCGCCGTCGAGTCCGCTCGTGTCGAAGGCCATCGACCGAGCGACCCGCATCGGCTGCCGCGCCGGCTCCTCGAAGCTGTGCGCCGCCCCGGGACCCACGCCGCCCTGACGTGTGGCATCCGGCGCCGTCCGCTACACTCGCGTCGATGACCCGCTCGAGCCGCGCGAAGATGCTCCACGTGCCCTGCCGCACGCTGCGCGTCGGCTCGAATCGCTGGCGCGTGGCGCTCGCGGCCGTCGCCGGCCTCGTCGTCACACCGCTCGCGGCGATCATGCTGGCGTCGTGGTCGGCGCCCGTGGGTGCGGTGCTCGTCACCGGACTCGGGATTGCGGTGCTTGCCGCCGTCCTGGCCGGCCGCCGCCTCCGGCACGACGTCGTGCTCGACGTCGACGCGCGGACGGTCGAGGACGGCTACAGGGCCGGATCCAAGGTGATCCTCCACGCGCGCGACGGCGCGGTGATCGAGGCCGAGCCGGCGGACCGGACCCCGGCCGACGTGCTCGCGGAGCTGGGGCTCACGCTGGATCAGCGCGCGCTCTCCGCATCGCTGCGGGGCGTCCTCGGCGTCTTCACCCGCGGGCTCCTCGGGTTCATGAGCACGTGGATTGTCGCCTCCGTCGTGATGGCGTCGCTGCACCTAACTGCGGCGGCCCTCGCCGTTCCTCCCATCGTGGCGGTCGCCGCGACGGTGCTCGTCGTCAAGAAGCTGCGACCCGGCGTGATCGTGGGGCTCGACGGGCTCCGGACGACGGGCGTGCTCCGCCCGCGCTTCGTCCCGTACTCGGCCATCCGTGCCGTGAACGTCTGCTCGCTCGACCCGAGCCAGGGCACCGGCGAGCAGATCGTCGTCGGCCTGGAGAGCGGGAGGCTGGTGCTGCCCCTGGTCGCCCAGACGCGCGCGCGCGTGGACGCGATCGTCGGGCGAATCCGCGACGGCCGCGCGCGCTACGAGAGGGACTCGGCGCGCGCCCTCGAGTCGCTCGAGCGCGGGGGTCGGTCCACGGGCGCGTGGATCGCCGAGCTGCGCAAGCTCGCGGGCGGCGGCTTCCGCGACGCGGCGCTCGATCGCACGGACCTGGTGGGCGTGGTCGTCGACCCGAAGGTCGCGCTCGAGCGGCGCGTCGGGGCTGCCCTCGCGCTGCGTGACGATCCGGAGGCGCGCGTCACCGTCCGCGTGGCCGCCAACCAGTCCGCCGATCCGCACGTGCGCGTCGCCCTGGAGGCCGCGTCCGACGAGACCCTGGACGAGGAGCGCCTCGAGGCATCGCTCGAACGCGGCCGTTCGTGATCCCTCCCGGCCACCAGCCCGCGCGTCCTTCTCCGGTGCCCGCCGTGGCCCACGTGGCGTCGAGCACCGCGGGGCAGTACGCTGAGCGCATGCGAGTCGGCGCGGTGCTGGCCACGTGCGTGGCGTTCGCGGTCTGCAGTCTGGCGAGCAGCGCGCACGCCGCCGCCCCGGACGTGGTGGACGATCCGATGCTGCCGCCGGTGGAGCATCACCAGGCTCCGATGCCGTCCTATCCCGGCCAGATCGTCCTCGCCGACGTGGTGGCGCTCGGGGCGGTCGCGGGGAGCGCGGGGCTAGCCCTGACGACGGGCAACCCCGTGCCGTCCTTGCTCGTCGGCGGTGCGGCCATCTTCGCCGCGCCCACGGTGCACTGGTTTCACGGCCGCGGCCTCATCGGTCTTGCGAGCCTGGGGCTGCACACCTTCTCGCTCGTGGCGAACGGATTTCTCGGCGCGGCGTTCGGCTCGCTCGTGCAGCGAGCTCCCTACGGCCGGGGGTGCTTCAACTGCGGCGGGGGCGGCGGAACCGTGAGCGACGAGAACGCGATGATCTACGCCGGCATCGTCGGCTCCGGCGTGGGTATCGTCGCCGCGATGGCGATCGATGCGGCCTTCCTCGCGAGGACGTACCCGAAAAAGGCGTCCGATCCCGACGCCGTGCCGGTGGTCTCGCTCCTGCCAGGCGGCGCAGTCGCCGGCGTGGCAGGGCGATTCTGAGACGACGGGCCGCCGCTGCGCACGTCGGCCAAAGGGTCCGACGGCGATGTGGGCTCGATGGGAAGCCATGCCGACTCGAGCGCTCGCGCCTCGGAAGTGGGGCGACGCCCGTAGAGCCCCGTGAGGCCCAGGAGCCGGGCGACTTCCTGGTCGATCGTGTTCGGGTGCTAGCCTCTCTCGATGCTGGTCGAACCCGCCGCCCTGGCCGACTACGACGCGGTCTGCGAGGTGCTCGCCGAATCCGATCATGTCCACGCCGAGAAGACGCCCGACGTGTTCCGCCCGCGCGCGGGCCCCGCGCGATCCATGGACTGGATGCTCGAACGGATCCGCTCCCCGGATCACGCCCTCCTGGTCGCGCGCGAGGACGGCGCCGTCCTGGGCGTCGTCGAGGTGCTGATGAAGCCCCCGCGCGACGGAGACGGGTCCGTCCCGCGCCGCGTCGCCGTCGTCGAGGGCGTCGTCGTGCGCGAGCCGGACCGAGGTCGTGGCGTCGGCCGCGCCCTCCTCGAGGCCGCGCACGCGTGGGCCGCCTCCAAGGGCGCCGAGGCCGTCCAGCTCCACGTCTGGAGCTGGAACACCCGCGCACGCGAGCTCTACGAGCGCCTCGGCTACGCGACGCGGGGTCTGGTGATGGAGCTCCCGGTGGGGACGAGCCTCGCCGTTGAGCCGCGCGCGAGCGATGTCAGGCGCGCGCCGCGCGTGCGTCCAGCACACCGGGAGGTGCGCCATGAGACCCGAGGACCACCTGGAAGCCCCCTGCTTTCGAGCGGACGAGCAAGCGCCGCGCGGGCTTCCCGTCCGAAGCCCACGTCAAGCGCGGTGACCGCGTCGTGCACGGCGACAAGGAGCTCCTCGAGCGCCTCGGTCGCAACGATCCGTGCCCGTGCGGGTCGACGAGGCGGTTTCAAGGCCTGCTGCATGCGCAGCGGCCGCCACGACGGATCCATGCGGCGCGACTATCGTCGCTGATCGTGTCGGGTCACGGTGCGCGGCGAAAGAGCGTCCCCGCCGGCTTCGCCACGTACGTCTCGCCCCCCACGTACGCTTCGCCGCCCGGGGCGAGGAACGCGCTCGCCAGCGCGATGAGACGCGAGCGGGGCCGACAGGATTGCTTCGAACGCCGCGTCCACCGCAGCCACGAGGTCCGCGCCCAGTCCTGCGCGCTGGGACTCGTACCACGTCGTGGCAGCGGCGAGCTCCTCCTCTGCTTCCGGATCGATGCGCAGCTTCACGCGTGGCCGAGACGCCGAAGGATGCGCGCGCGCGCTTCCGACCAGTCCGAGCCGCTCTCGCCGCCGCCGGAACTTCACCCGCCCACCTTCCGCCCCTTGAGCGCCCGCCACATCATCACCTCCGACCGCGTCGCATCCTCCCGCCGGATCCGCCGAGCGTGGTGATGGAGGAAGAAGAGCGAGGGGGCTTCGTGCAGCGCCATGCCCTCCCGAGGCGAAAGAAGCATGACGGCCGCAGTCACGCCAGCTCGCCCACCCGGAAGGCCGGCGGGCTTCTTCCGCCCACCGGCGTGGCGCTGCACGAAGCCCCTCGTGCGCCGCCCACCCCGTTCCTCGAACGCGGGGGAGGGGAGGGTCAACGACGCATCTCCGCCGAGGAAGGGTCGTGCACGACACCATCCTCCCCGTCCCGAGCGAGCGCGAGCGAGCGACGGGCGAGCTTGCGCGTGCGCGCAGGGCCCACGCGCAAGCTCGCGCGCGTGCCGACGCCGGTGCACCTCGCACCCACCGACGGCACGCGTGCGAGCGAGCATGGGCCCGAGCACACGCGAGGAGGGGCCCCCCTAATCCTTCCTGTACATCGTCACGACGCACGCCCCGCCCAGCCCCAGGTTGTGCTGCAGCGCGACCTTCGCCCCCTCCACCTGCCGCTTGTCCGCCTGCCCCCGGAGCTGCCACACCAGCTCGGTGCACTGCGCGAGCCCCGTCGCCCCGAGCGGATGCCCCTTGGACAGGAGCCCGCCCGACGGGTTCGTCACGTACTTGCCCCCGTACGTGTTCTGCCCCTCCTCGATGAACTTCTCCGCCTCGCCCTCCTTGCACAGGCCGAGGCCCTCGTAGGTGAGGATCTCGTTCGCGGTGAAGCAGTCGTGCAGCTCGACGACGTCCACGTCCTCCGGGCCGATGCCGCTCTCCTCGTAGACCTTCTTCGCGGCGTTCACCGTCATGTCGTAGCCGACCATCTTGATCATCGAGTCGCCGAAGCTGGACTGGTAGTCCGTCGTCATGGCCTGCGCGGCGATGTAGACCGGCTTCTGGATGTTGTGCTTCTTGGCGAAGTCGTCGGAGCAGATGACCGCCGCCGCTGCGCCGCAGGTGGGCGGGCAGCACTGGTAGCGCGTCAGCGGGTCGAAGACCTCCGGGGAGGTCATGATCTCCTCCAGCGTCAGCAGGTTGTTGAAGATGGCGAGGGGGTTCTGGTGCGCGTGCTTGCGCGCCTTCTCGCTGACCTTGCCGAAGGTCTCCTTCTTCGTCCCGTAGCGCCAGCGGTACTCCCGGCCGGCGCCGCCGAACATCTGCGCGGCGGGGGGCGCGTTGTTGAAGCCCTGCACCTTGCTCATCACGCCCGCGTGCTGGTCGAGCGGGTTGGTGCGGTCGGTGAACTTGCTGCCGAGCGCGCCCTTCTCCATCTGCTCGAAGCCGACGACGAGCACGCACTCGGCGATGCCGCCCTCGACCGCCTGGCGGCCGAGCATCAGCGCGGTCGAGCCGGTGGAGCAGTTGTTGTTGACGTTGAAGACGGGGATGCCGGTCAGGCCCACCTCGTAGACGGCGCGCTGGCCGCAGGTGGAGTCGCCGTAGACGTAGCCGGCGTAGGCCTGCTCGATCTCGGCGTAGGGCACCTTGGCGTCCTCGATGGCCGCGCGGGCCGCCTTGGCGGCCATCACGTTGTAGTCCTCGCTCGCGCCGGGCTTGCTGAACTTGATCATCCCGACGCCAATCACATTGACTCGACGCTTCATGGCTGCACCTTCTCCGGAGTCGCTCACACCAACTTGTTCAGGAAACCCAGCTTCTGCGCCACGCGGACGTCGCCGTCGACGCGCAGCTGATCGTGCATGTAGAGCGACAGCGCGCTCTCGGCGCCCTTGACCAGGGCGACGAGGTCCGCGTCGGACATGCGGATGGTGGCGGCGGCCTCGGGGTCGGAGCCCTCCTTCACCGCGCCCTTGCCCGTCAGGTCGACGACCCACTGCTTGTCGTCCACCGCGAACTGGAGCACCGCGCCCACCTCCTTGGCGAGGGCGGGCTGCTCGGCGAGGCGCTTGCCCAGCGCGGCGAAGATGGCCGCCGCCTGTCCGGCCTTGCTCCGGGCCGGAGCCGCCGCCGGCGCGGCCTTCGCCGCCGTAGCGCCGCCCGACTTGCCCTTGCGCTCGGCGATGATCTTCTTGGCCTTCTCGGGGTCCATCTTCTTGAGGAACTCGAGCTTCTGGCTGGCCATCAGGTTGCCGGAGATGCGCAGCTTCTTGTCCATGAAGAGCTTCATGGGGTCGCTCTTGCCTGTCGTCATCGCGAGGAAGTCTGCCTCGGTGAGCTCCAGCGTGCACTCCGGCTTGGCGGTCTCGCCCTCGGCGACGGAGCCCTTGCCGTTCTTCAGGTCGACCGTCCAGACGCTGTCGGGGCTGGTGAGCTTGAACTGATAGACGACAGCGATCTTGCCGGCCATCTCCGGGTTCTGGCCGATGAAGTCGCCGATGACGGCGAAGATGTCCGACGCCGAGGGCTCCTGCGCGTCCGGGCCGCCGGTGCCCGCGTCGCCCGTCTGTGCGACCGCGTCGCCCCCGCGCTCGTTCATCGCGTTGATGACGAGCTGCGGATCGATCTTCTTGAGGAACTCCAGCTTCTGGCTGGCCATGAGGTTGCCGGAGATGCGCAGCTTCTTCTCCATGAAGAGCTTCATGGAGTCGGCCTTGCCGGTGCACATGGCCATGAAGTCGGCGTCGCTGAGCTCGAGCGTGCACTCCGGCGCGGTGGTGGCGCCGTGGGTGACCGAGCCCTTGCCGTTCTTCAGGTCCACCGTCCAGACGGAGTCCGGGCCGGTGAGCTTGAACTGGTAGACGGTGGCGATCTTGCCGACCATCGCCGAGTTCTGCTCGATGAACTCGCCGATGGCGTGGAAGACGTCGGCGCTGATGGGCATCGTCGGCGCGGTGGTCGTCGCCTGCGCGGGCTTGGCCGCCGGCTTGGGCTTGGGCTTGGGGATCTCCTCGTAGAGCTCGACCGCCGCGTTGGAGATGACGACCTTGTCGCGCTCCTTGACCTTGGTGCGGAAGACGATGCGCGTCTTGGACTCCTTCCACATCTCGGTGACGAGCGTCTCGCCGGGGAACACCGTGTCGGCGAAGCGCACCTTGATGCTCTTGAAGAAGCGCGGATCGCCGCCGCTCATCGCCTTGATGACCGCGCGCGCGGCGAAGCCGAAGCTGCACAGACCGTGCAGGATGGGCTTGTCGAAGCCGAAGCCCTGCGCGAAGGACGGGTCGGCGTGGAGCGGGTTGATGTCCCCGGAGAGGCGGTAGAGCAGCGCCTGGTTGGGGTGCGTCTTCTCCTCCACCACCGCGTCCGGCTTGCGATCGGGCGCCACGTTGACGTCGGTCGAGGGGCCGCGGTCGCCGCCCCAGCCGCCCGCGCCGCGGACGAAGGAGGTGAGCTCGTTGTAGGCGAGCTCGTCGCCGCTCTCGTCGAAGGTCTTGATGGCCGTCACGACGATGGCGTTCTTGCCCTTGTCGTAGATGTCCTTGATCTTCACCTCGTGCCGCAGCTTGGCGTGCGTCGGCAGCGGGCGCTTGACCTCGGTGTACTGCTCGCCGTGCAGGATGCGCTCGAAGCCGTAGTTGAGGCCCGGCGCCTTCTCGCCCTTCTTGAAGCCGTCGAAGATGACCTTCATCGCCGGGATGACGGCGAAGGTGGGCAGCACGTGGAAGCCCTCGCCGCTCATCTCGTAGACGAGGGACAGGTCCTTGGCGTCGAGCGGGTTCTCCGCGGCGCCCACGCCCAGGGCGTAGAGGGACACGTCGCGCTCGTCGTAGCGCGACTCCGCCTTGATGGGCGGCGCGTCCAGGGCGGCGTCGACGTCGATGAGATCGTTGCCGCCGCGGCTCTTGGTGCCCAGGTTGGCGACGATGGGCTGCATCGAGGCCTGGATGTCGGTCGGGTAGGTGACCTTCTCGAAGCCGCTGATGTCGCCGAAGGACTTGCGCACGTCCTCCGGGGTGATGTTGCGGCCCAGCTTGAAGGTCTTGCCCTCGCTGCGCTGCCAGCGGAGCTTGCCGAAGAAGCCGCCGCCCAGCTCGAAGAGGCCGCCGCTCTCCTCGCACTCCTCGCTGCACAGCCACGCGACGAGCGGGCTGACGTACTCCGGGCGGAGCGCGTCGATCATGTCCTTCGGCAGCACCGTCTCGGTCATGCGCGAGCCGGCGATGGGCGCGATGGCGTTGACCCGGATGTTGCGCTTCTTGCCCTCGATGGCGAGGGTCTGCGCCATGCCGACCAGGCCCAGCTTGGCCATGGAGTAGTTGGTCTGGCCGAAGTTGCCGTAGATGCCCGCGGCGCTGGACGTGAGGATGACGCGGCCGTAGCTCTTCTCCCGCATGCCGCCGGTGACGTTCCACGCGGCGTGGGTGACGCGGTAGGCGCCCAGGACGTGGACGCGGTAGATGAGGTCCCAGTCGTCCTGCGTCATCTTCTGGAAGGAGGTGTCGCGCAGGATGCCGGCGTTGTTGACCACGACGTCGATCTGCCCGAAGGCGTCCATCGCGGTCTGGACGATCTTGGCGCCGTCCTCCACCGAGTCGTAGTTGGCGACGGCCTCGCCGCCCGCGTCCTTGATCTCCTTGACCACCGCGTCCGCGGCGGCGGAGCCCTTGCCGGTGCCGTCGTGCTTGCCGCCCAGGTCGTTGACGACCACCCTGGCGCCGCGCGAGGCGAAGAGCAGCGCGTGCGACTTGCCGAGGCCGTTGCCCGCGCCGGTGACGATGACCACGCGCCCGTCGAAACGAAGATCGGACATGACTTTCCTCTTCTCCTCTCGGCCCGCGGGGCGGGTCCGAGGCGTTACCTGTACGAAAGTTTCGTGTGCGAAGTATTGTCAGAAAACGCGTCGCGTCAAGGGGTCGGCTCGACCTTTCTGCAGCCGGCCGCGGGTCCGTCTCCGGCCCGGCGTGCCGCCTCCGTCCCTCCTTCAATCCCGGCAGCAGAGCACCCCGCCGAAGGCCGCGCCGTGGTGGACGACGGTGAAGGCCTCGCACAGGCCGCTGCCGTCGTCCGGGCAGCTCCAGTTGGCCTGCAGGGCGGTGCAGACGTTGTTGGAGTAGCGGTCGAGCGGATTGCAGGTGAGGTCGGGGTTCGGCTGCCCGAAGTTGCCGCACCCGAACAGGTCGTTGGTGGTCCGCGCGCTCTCGGCGCAGCCCGGCGTGCAGCTCGCGCCGTTGCAGTTGCTGCCGCTGCCGCCGCCGGTGGCGCAGAGGGCGCAGCCGTTGCTCGACTGCCGCGTGACGAAGAAGCGCGAGGGATTGCCGTTCTTCGTCGCGCCCGTGCAGCCGCTCGGGGAGTGCTTCGTCACGTCGTCCGAGCTCTCGCACACGTGCCAGCCGGCCTGGCAGAGATCGGCGACGTCGCAGCCGGCGCCGTTCGGATTGGGGCCGTCGTCGCCGCCCTGCCGGTTGCACGCGGGGGTCACGGTGTCGAACGTCTTGATGGAAGGGCAGTCGGGCGCGGTGCCGGGGTTGAAGGGCATCACGCCGGGGACGGACCACCCCCCGGAGCAGCCGGCGATGTCGGGGAAGGTCTCGTCGTCGACGAAGCCCTCCCGCTGGCCGTCGGCGCAGCCCTGGACGAGCGGGGGCGCGTCGACGGGCGCGTCGACCGGGACGTCGATCGGCACGTCGGCGGGGACATCCACCGGGACGTCGGCCGGCGCGTCGGCGGGCGCGTCGACCGGCACGTCGGCGGACTGGTCCTGTCCGGCGTCGGCGTCCGGCCCGCCGTCCTCCGGTCCGGCGGGCGCGAGCAGCCCGGTCCGTCCGCCGCACGCCGGCGCGAGCCCGGAGGCGAGCGAGAGCGCGACGAGCACACCACGCCACCGACGATGGCCGCGAGCCATCCTGCGAGCATAGCGCAGCGCGGCAGCGCGCGCCGCGGCGCGTCGGCGCGTCGGCGCACATCGGTGTGAGCTCCAACCGGTTTGGTGCTGTGCACGCGTGGGAAGATGCGGGAAGGTCGACGGCCCACGAGCCTCAACAGCCGGCAGGTGGTCAACTTCAAGTCGAGCGGGCCGTTCATCGTCACCAGCCAGGACGACAAGCACCCCTTCTACATCTCCGCGCACATGCTGGGCGGCGACAACTTCGGCGGCAACGGCGACCCCGAGTTCGTCAACGTCATCCCGCCGAAGCAGTACCTGGCCAAGTACCTCTTCATGACCGACCCGACGATGGGCTGGACGACGGTGGTGCTGGTGCGGGTGAAGGCCAAGGACAACACCTTCAAGCCGGTGACGCTGGACTGCGTGGGGGACGTGGGCGGGTGGAAGGCCGTCGGGCCGTACGAGTACGCGTACGTGGACCTGGTGAAGAACAAGGCGCCGGTGGGCAAGTGCGACAACGGCCTGCACGAGATCCACAGCGACGCGCCCTTCGGGATCACCGTGTGGGGCTGGGACAGCTACGTGAGCTACGCCTACCCCGGCGGCGCGAGCGTGAAGCCCATCAACACCGTGGTGGTCCCGCCCCTCCCGAAGTGAAGGTCTCCTCCCGGGCCGCGCGAAACCGGCGCGCGGCTCGCGCGTAGACCCCTCGTGCGCGGATGGCTGCTCCTCGGGCTGGGCGTGGGCGCGGCGGCGATCGCCACGGGGGCTGCCGTTCACCACCGCGCGGCGAAGGCGGCGCCCGCCGGGCCGCGCGCGCCGGTGCTGGTGGAGCTCTTCTCCAGCGAGGGGTGCTCCTCGTGCCCGCCGGCGGACGAGGAGCTGCGGCGGCTGGACCGGGAGCAGCCAGTGGCGGGGGCGCACGTCATCGCGCTGGAGCTCCACGTCGACTACTGGAACCGCCTCGGCTGGACGGATCCCTTCTCCAGCGCGGCGTTCTCCGACCGGCAGCGCGCCTACGCGCGGTCCTTCGTGGGCGCGGGCGTCTACACGCCGCAGATGGTCATCGACGGCGCGAGCGAGCTGGTGGGCTCGCGCGGTGCGGCGGCGGAGCGGGCCATCGCCCTGGCGGCCCGCACGCCGAAGGCGAAGGTGACGCTTGTGCGCGCGGGGGACACGCTCCGGGTGGACGTGAACGGCGCGGGGGTGGCGGACGCGAGCGCGGCGGACGTGCTCCTCGCGGTGGTGGAGCGTGGCCTCTCCACGCACGTGACGCGCGGGGAGAACGGCGGGCTGACGCTGGAGCACGGCCCGGTGGTGCGATCGCTGCGGAGGCTCGGGTCGCTCGCCGGCAGGGCGTACCACGGCACGGTGACGCAGCCGGCGAAGGCGGGGACCCGGAGCGTGGTGTTCGTGCAATCGCGGGCGAACCTGCACGTGGTGGGGGCTGCGGAGGCGGACTGACCGCGCCCGCGCCCGCGCCCGCGCTCGCGCCCGCGCCCGCGCTCGCGCCCGCGCCCGCGCCCGCGCTCGCGCTCGCGCCCGCGCCCGCGCTCGCGCCCGCGCCCGCGCCCGCGCCCGCGCTTCTCTCTTGTGAGCGCGGGAGAGGGGGAGGGAGAGGGGGAGGGAGAGCGGGCGCGAGAGGGAGAGGGAGAGCGAGGGGAAGAGGGAGCGCGGGAGGGAGAGGGAGCGCGGGAGGGAGGGGGAGCGCGGGAGGGGGAGGGAGCGCGAGGGGGGGGAGGGAGCGCGTGAGGGAGGGGAGCGCGTGAGGGAGGGGGCTCGCTCGGGCGGAGGTCATCGTCCCGCCGTGCTCGGAGTCCGCAAGGCCGGGACGATACCCCATCCCGAGCGAGCTCCTTCTTCTCCACACGCTCGCGCCCGCGCCCGCGCCCGCGCCCGCGCTCGCGCTCGCGCCCGCGCCCGCGCTCGCGCCCGCCCTCGCGCCCGCGCCCGCGCCCGCCCTCGCGCTCGCGCCCGCCCTCGCGCTCGCGCCCGCCCTCGCGCCCGCGCCCGCGCCCCCATGTACGTGAGCGGGCGCGAGAGGGAGCGCTCACCTCGCGGTCCGCGCCGTAAGCGTCGGGGCGGGCGAGGTCGTAGGCCGCGCTCGCCGCAGCCCCCACGCCCCAGCCGCGGAGCTGGTCCACCGTCGGCTCGCGCACCGCGGGCGCGTTCGCGGCGCGGTAAGCGCACGCCCACCGGCACGTCGGACAGGCCGAGGAGCGCGTCGGCCGGCGGCTCCGGGGGCGCCGTCGCCTGCTCCTGCCAGCCCCACGCGCCGTGCGGGGTCACCGGCAGCGGTCGCGGGTAGCCCGGCAGCGCGACGGTGAAGCCGACGCGGCGGTCGTGGTAGGTCGCCATCTCCCAGTCGTGGCCGGGGTTGAAGTAGGGAAACTGCGCGATGAGCGCCTGCCGCTGCGCGTGCGCCATCCAGGCGCGCTGCGCCGCGCGCATGCGCGCGTCCCCGTCGGACGCCTGCTGCAGCGCCGACCACACCAGGTAGCCCATCACGGCCGTGGGCTCACACGCCCCCGCGCCGGCAGATCTCCTCGTAGACGTCGGCGCTGCGGCGGGGTCGGCGTTCCTGCGTCGCGGGGTCCACCGCGATCAGCCCGAACTTCGCCGACCAGCCCTCCGCCCACTCGAAGTTGTCCACCAGCGACCAGTGGAAGTACCCGCGCACGTCGGCGCCGCGCTCCTTCGCGCGCATCACGGCGGTGACGTGGTCGCGCAGGTACGCCGGCCGCAGCGCGTCCTCGCGGTCCATCACGCCGTTCTCGGTCACGTAGAGCGGCACCGCGTAGCGGCGCAGGCGCAGCAGCTGGTGGGTCAGGCCCTGCGGCGCGATCTCCCCCCAGTCGTTGTGCGCGGTGTGCACCGTCTTCGAGCGGTCGAAGCCGCCGAAGAGGCGATCGCGCGCGCCCAGGTCGAAGCGGACGGCGTAGCGCCCGTAGTAGTTGAGGCCGAGGAAGTCGAACGTGCGGGCGAGCCCGAGCTCCTTGCGCGGGGTGATCGCCAGCGGCGGCAAGAGCTCGCCGGTGTGCAGCGCGTGGAGCACCGCGCCGCCGAAGGCCCAGTCCTGCGCGCGGGCGATCCCGGCGTCGAGCGGGGAGCGTGTCGCCGGCTCGAAGTCCGGGAGGTTGAGGACGATCCCGGCGGGCACGTTGGGCGCGGTGCGGGTGAGGGCGCGGTAGCCCGCGGCGTGGGCGCGCAGCATGGTGGCGAGGGCGCGCATGCCGCTCGGCAGGTGGCCGAGCGCGGGCGGCCACTCGGTGCCCACGTAGCCGAGGAAGGCCAGCACGTTGGGCTCGTTCATGGTGCAAAAGAGGGTGGCGCGGTCGCCTAGGCGCCTGCCGCACTCCGCGGCGAAGCGCTCGAACGCCGGGACGATGCCCGACCAGGTGAAGCTGCCGCGCGCCTCCACCCAGCGGGGCAAGGTGAAGTGGTGGAGGGTGACCATCGCCGTCAGGCCGAGGCGCCCCATCGCCTCCAGGATGCCGCGGTAGCGGTCGAAGGCGGCGTCGTCGAAGCGGCCAGGCTCCGGCTCGAGGCGGCTCCACTCCACGCTCAGGCGATGGGCGTTCTGCCCGCGCTTCGCCGCCGCCGCGAGATCCTCCTCCGCGCGGCCGGCCCACCACCCGCACGCCGCGCCGGAGCGCGAGCCGTCGTGGATCCGGCCGGGATGGTTCTCCCAGTCCCACCAGTCGTTGGCGTCGTTGCCGCCCTCGACCTGGTGCGCCGAGGTGGCGGTGCCCCACAGGAAGGGCTGAGGTCCCGAACCGGGCGCGGGCTTGGAGGGGTGCTCCGACATGGTGGGAGGTACGTTCCGGCTCACGGCAAATAAGAAGATATGGAAGCGCGGGCGATCTTGGTGGAAAATCAGGGTGATCTCCCATGCGATCCTTGCACCTTGCCCCCTTCGCCCTCCTCCTCCCCGCTTTCCTCGTCGCGTCTGCGTGCTCCTCGGACCCGCAGCAGACCCAGCCGACGCCTGACGCCGGCCCGACCTGCGACGTCCACGCCGGCGGGGGCACCACCTTCGTCGACGCGACCGCCGACTGGGGACTCGCCTCGGTGGTGGGCAACCGCATCGTGAGCGCCGACCTGGACGGGGATGGCTACCCCGACCTCATCGTCGAGGCGATCGACAGCAACAAGCGCGAGCAGATTGGCACGCCCCCCAAGCTGGTGTCGGTGCTGATGAACCGCCCGCGCGCCAACGGGCAAGGGCGGCAGTTCGTCGACGCCACCGGGGACAGCGGGCTGTTCCAGGTGCGCGGCGGGTCCACCACCGAGTACCGCTCCGCGCAGCTCGCCAGCCTCGGCGACGTGGACAACGACGGCGACCTGGACGTCTTCAGCGGCACCTACGTCGACCCGCAGCACCCCGAGACCGACCCGGGCGATCGCAGCGAGATCATGCTCAACGATGGCAAGGGTCACTTCTCCCTCGCCCCCATCTCCGACCCGCACCCCGCGGCCAACCAGCTCCTCCCGACGACCGGCGCGACGATGGCCGACGTCAACCGGGACGGCAAGCTCGACCTGTTCGTGGGCTTCTGGTACGAAAATTACGGCTACAGCTACCTCGGCGTGCAGGCGCAGCTGTACATGGGTCAGGGCGACGGCACGTTCAAGACGAACACCGGGCCCGCCGGCCTGACGACGCAGCCGACCAACTACGCGCAGGGCAAGAACCACCGCCCCTCGTACGGCGTCACGTCCTGCGATCTGGACGGCGACGGCTCGCCGGAGCTGATGGTCAGCGCCTACGGCCGGCAGTGGAACCTGCTCTACCAGAACGATGGCTCCGGCGCCTTCAACGAGGTCGGGCAGGCGAGCGGCTACGCCGCCGACGACAAGCTGGACTACTCCGACAACCAGTTTTTCCGGTGCTGGTGCACGGTCAACAAGACCGACCCGGAGTGCGCCGGCGTCGCGCTGCCGCTCGTGCAGTGCCCCACCCCGGCGGACTCGAGCTGGCAGAAGGGCGCCGACGATCAGCCCTGGCGCCTGGGTGGCAACACCTTCTCCACCTACTGCGCCGACCTGGACAACGACGGGCAGCTCGACCTCTACTCCGCCGAGATCCACCACTGGTGGGCGGGCGAAAACGGGGATAGCTCCGAGCTGCTCCACAACACCAGCGCGGACGGGACCATCTCCTTCGAGCGTCCGGGCAACGACGCGACCGGCATGACCTGGCCGCACCCGACGCCCGACTGGAACGAGGGCGGCCTGATGGTCGCCGGCGGCGATCTGGACAACGACGGCCTGCAGGACCTGGTGGTGGCCGCGAGCGACTACCCCGACCAGTACGGCCTGGTCTTCCACCAGAAGCCCGACCACACCTTCGAGGAGGTGGGGGCAGCGTGGGGCCTGCACCACGCGTGCATGAGCGGCCTCACCATCGCCGACTTCGATCGCGACGGGGACCTGGACGTGGTCGTCGGCTCCGGCACCGCGCGCGACTGCTCCAAGATCTGGAAGACCAACGAGGTCCACTTCTACGAGAACAAGGGCACCGGCATCCAGAAGTGGCTGGAGATGCGGCTCGTCGGCAACGGCACCGACACCAACAAGACCGGCATCGGCGCGCGCGTCACGGTCAAGGCCGGCGGCGAGACGCTGGTCAAGGAGCTGGACGGCAGCTACGGCCACATGTCCATGCAGAACGACACCGTGCTCTCCTTCGGCCTCGGTGACTGCGCGACGGTGGACTCGGTCACCGTGCGCTGGCCCAACCAGGCGCTGGACGAGCAGACGTTCGACAACGTCCCGACGTCCAAGTTCATCGAGCTGCGGCAAGGTGACGCGACCGTCCACGACGCCATGCCGTGATCCTTTTCGTGCTGGCGGCTCTTGCGTAAAGTGGTGGCGTCCTCTCCTCCACCCGCAAGACCAAGGTGATCGTGGATCGCTACCAGCCCATCGAGAATTACGGCGTCATCGGGGACCTGCACACCGTCGCGCTCGTCAGCGTCGACGGGTCGATCGACTTCATGTGCTTCCCCGAGTTCGACTCGCCCTCGGTCTTCGCGGCGCTGCTGGATCACGAGCGCGGCGGCCACTTCCGCATCGCCCCGGTGATGGAGGACGTGCGCCACAAGCAGATCTACCTGCCCGACACCAACGTCCTCATCACCCGCTTCCTCGCCGAGAACGGCGTCGCCGAGGTCTCCGATTTCATGCCCATCGAGTCGGAGGGCTGGGCGCACAACCTGGTGCGTCGCGCCAAGACGGTGCGCGGGGAGATCCGCTACCGGATGGTGTGCGCACCGCGCTTCGACTACGGGCGCGCCGGCCACAAGGTGGAGCGCCGCGAGAAGGAGGTCCTCTTCTACTCCGAGGGCTCCGACAAGACCGCCCTGCGCCTGCGCACCGACGCCCCGCTGCGCGTGGAGAACGGCGCGGCCATCGCCGAGTTCACGCTGCGTGCGGGCGAGAGCATGGCGTTCGTGCTGGAGCAGGCGGTGGAGGGGGAGGAGTCGCCGGCCTGCGATCCGGACTACGTCACCGACGCCTTCAAGGAGACTGTCTCCTTCTGGCGGCGATGGGTGTCGCGGTCTCGCTACCAGGGCCGCTGGCGGGAGATGGTCAACCGCTCCGCGCTGGTGCTCAAGCTGATGACCTCGCAGCGCTACGGCTCGCTCGTCGCCGCGCCGACGTTCAGCCTGCCGGAGGAGGTCGGCGGCGCGCGCAACTGGGACTACCGCTACACCTGGATCCGCGACGCCTCCTTCACGCTCTACGCGCTCTTGCGGCTCGGCTTCACCGACGAGGCGCGACAGTTCATGCGCTGGATCGAGGCGCGCTGCCGTGAGCTCACCGGCGGGGAGTCGCTGCAGATCATGTACGGTCTGGACGGCCGCAAGCAGCTCACCGAGGAGACGCTCGCGCACTTCGAGGGGTACCGCAAGTCGTCGCCGGTGCGGGTGGGCAACGGCGCGTACAACCAGCTCCAGCTCGACATCTACGGCGAGCTGATGGACTCGGTGTACCTCTACGACAAGTGGGCGGAGCCCATCCACTACGACCTGTGGCGCGACGTGACCCGCCTGGTGGAGTGGGTCTCGGAGAACTGGGACCAGAAGGACGAGGGCATCTGGGAGGTGCGCGGCGGCCGCCAGGACTTCCTCTACTCCCGGCTGATGTGCTGGGTCGCGCTGGACCGCGGGGTGCGCCTCGCGCAGAAGCGCTCCCTGCCGGCGCCGCTCGACCGGTGGCTCGCCGCGCGCGACGCCATCCACCGGCAGATCTTCGAGCGCTTCTGGGACCCCGACCGCCGCACCTTCATCCAGCACCTGGGGAGCAAGACGACCGACGCTGCCGTGCTGATGATGCCGCTGGTGCGCTTCATCAGCCCGACCGACGGCCGCTGGATCAGCACGCTGCGCGCCATCGAGGAGGACCTGGTGGAGGACTCGCTGGTGCACCGCTACAAGATGGGCGACGGCGCCTCCGACGGCCTCGCGGGGGAGGAGGGCACCTTCTCCATCTGCACCTTCTGGTACGTCGAGGCGCTCGCGCGGAGCGGGGACGTGGACAAGGCGCGCTACTACTTCGAGAAGATGCTCGGGTACGCCAACCACCTCGGCCTGTACTCCGAGGAGCTCGGCCCGCGCGGCGAGCACCTGGGCAACTTCCCGCAGGCCTTCACGCACCTGTCGTTGATCAGCGCGGCCTACGACCTGGACCGCAACCTCTCGGCGGCGGGGCGGGGCTAGTGTCTCAGCGCGCGCCGTGACCCGGGCGGCCTGCCGGCACGGGCGCGGCGGCGTCGGTCGGCATGACGCCGGCGTCCTGGTGCTCGCCCATCGTCGCGTTCCACGCGTTGCCCGCGGGCGCTGCCACCTGCTTGACGCTCATCTTCGGGGTGGCGTCCTGAAGCGTGGCGAGGGCGCGGTCCACCGCGGCCTTGCGGTCGCCGCTCATGAGCTTCGTGCCGCCCTCCAGGGCGTCGACGGTGTCCTTCCAGACCGCGAGCGCGCCGGCGGCGGCGCGCCACAGGCCCTGGCCGTAGGCGCCGCCGGGTCCGGTCTTGCGCATCAGGTCGAGCTGCACGCATCGCGCGTTGTTGGGGCCCTCCTCCGGCGGGAGGTTCGTCTCCCCGCGGGCGAGCGCGGCGTAGGTCTGGCACGCGGCGGGGATGGAGGCGGCGACGTCGCCCAGGAAGGCGCGCGCGTCGTCGTCGGTGACCATCGCGCGGGCGTGCTTGCCGGCGACGCTCGCCATCGCTCGGGCGGTCGCCAGGCGGAGGGCGTCGCCGCCGGATCCCCTGCCTTGCCGCATGGCGATGGTCCACGACAGGCTGGGCTTCGACCACGAGCCGTGGTGATCGCGCGCGATGAGCACGGCGATCGCGGCCGCCGACGCCTGGTCCGGGCGCCGGTCGTCGAACCGGGCGCCGCCGAAGTCCCTGGTGAGGGTGTCCAGGCAGCTCGCCGCGGTGGCCTCGGTGCACGCGGGCAGGTCGGAGTCCACCGCCGGCGTCGCCTTCGCCAGCGTGTCGGCGAGGTCCGCGGCGCGGCCGGTGCCGGAATGCTTGCAACATGCCAGCAGCAAGAGGGGGAGGGCGAGGAGCAGGCGGGGGCGCATCATTCAGGCGGGGCGGCGTCGGGGTGGTGGAAGATGAGGGGGTGAGTGGGAAGGCTGCGTGAAGGGATGCCCGGGATCAAGCCGTCGGGCGTCGCCGGGGTGCTGGCGTCGGCGAGGGCGGAGACAACGGGGGCCGGGGGTGTGGAGAGCGCCGCCGGCCCGACGGTGTCCAGGCCGGTGGTCACGCGCGTGGCGGCGCGCGTCGACGCACGGCGCGGCGTCGTCAGCTCGTGCGTGGGTGTCTCGCCGGTGCCCGCCTGCGGCTCGCGGTGCAGCAGCACGATGCCCAGCGCGACGAGCGCCGCGGCGGCCGCCAGGATGACGAAGGTCACCGCGCGGCTCGCGCTGCGGCGCTCGGTCGTTCGCTGCGGGGCCCCGGGCATCGGCGCGGATCGTGCCCGACGTGCCGCGCGAAGTCCAACGTGCCCGGCGAGCGCGTCCTCCCAGCGCCGCGCTGTGGCGCGCTTCGTGCACCGCTTCGTGCACCCGATGGGTGCTCATCCATGGGGAGCGCATCCAGCAACATTTTCCGGAGTGCGAGGCTGCCATGAACGAGATCGTGCAAGCAGGGGTCGAGGACGTGCTGCAGGAAGGGCGCACGCACTTCATGGGGATCGATCTCCTGGTGGGGGAAGGAGTGCTCGTCCCGCGCCCGGAGACCGAGCTTCTCGGCCAGGCCGCCGTGGACGCGGTGCGGGCGCGGGCGCCGGGCGCCGAGCCCCCGCTGGTCATCGACATGTGCTGTGGCTGCGGCAACCTGGCCTGTGCCGTCGCCGTGCACGTCCCGGAGGCGCGCGTGTGGGCGTGCGACCTCACCGAGCCGTGCGTCGCGCTGGCGCGCCGCAACGTCGAGCACCACGGGCTGGAGGAGCGCGTGCACCTGGCCCAGGGCGACCTCTTCGCCCCCCTCGCCGGGCTCGGTCTGGAGGGGCGGGTGGACGTCATCGTCTGCAACCCCCCGTACATCTCCACGGCGCGACTCGTGCGGGATCGCGCGCCGCTGCTCGAGCACGAGCCGCGCGAGGCGTTCGACGGCGGACCCTACGGCCTCTCCATCCACCAGCGCGTGCTCCGCGAGGCGCGGCCCTTCCTGCGCGCCGGCGGGTCGTTGCTGTTCGAGCTGGGCGAGGGGCAGGGCAAGCAGGTCTCCCTGCTCTTCGGGCGCGCGCGGGCGTACCGCGACGTGCGCGCGCTGCAGGACGCGAACGGAGAGGTCCGCGTCGTCGCCGGCACGGCGAGCTGACCGGCGGGAGAGGCGCGCTCAGGGCTGCGCGAGGGCGCCGTCCCCGGCCGCGAAGCGATGCCAAGCGCGGTTGACGAAGGGCACGAACGCCGCGGTGGCCTGCTCATTTCCGGTGCTCGCCGGGTGGCTGTCGCCGGGCGCGGAGGGGTACGCCAGCACGTTCTGCTTCCCGTTCCCGGTCAGGACGTCGAAGTAGTCGAACACCACGACGTTGGTGCGGGCGTAGCCCTTCAGCCACCCGTCGGGCGACTTCATCCAGTCGTCGAAGGTGCGCGCGAGGGCGCCGCTCTCGTCCGGCGGGAGGTGACCTGTCTTGAGCAGCGCGTGCTTCACCACGCGCGCGAGCGCCCTCCACGCGGGGACCGGCGGATTGGGGGCGAGGGGCGGCGCCGTCACGTACACGAACAGCACGTCGGGGTGCTTCGCCAGCTCGGCGAGGACGGCCTTCATGGTGGCCTCGGCGTTCGCCACCGTCAGAGCGGGGCCGCGCGGGTCGCCGGGGGGCGCGCCCATGCCGACGAAGTCGCTGTTGGTGAAGCACGACTTGAACATCACCACCTTGTTGCTGCGGCCGGGGGGCAGGTAGCGGTCGTCCTCGTCGACCGTCAGCACCTTGTCCATGTGATCGCGGAACTTGGGCAGCCAGTCGAACATGTCCGTCTGATCGCCGACCTCGCTCCCGTACGAGGCCTCGTGCACCACGTAGTTCTGCGCCTCCAGGTGGGCGCGCAGCTCCCCGCCGTTGGGGTGGTGGGCGTAGATGCACTTCTCGCGCTGGCCGTCTCCGTCCGGGCCGCCGCCCACGTCGGCGAGCCACTGCCCGCCGCACGAGTGATGGATGAAGAGGAGGTCGGTCTTCGTCGCCGGCCCGTTGGCCGAAAACGAGGAGAGGTCCAGCCCTGCGACGCGCGGGGTCGTCGCCGGTGCCGCGTTTCCCCCCACGGGGATCATCGCGCCGGCCACGAAGATCGCGCCGACGACGAAGACGAGCGCTCGGCGATTCATGCCTTCAACGTAGGGCGCATGTCCACATTCGCCAGGGGCGATTGGTCGTCGCGCGCGCTCGGTTCATGCCCGCACGGGCTGCATGGCGCCGAACGGTTTGCGCCGCCCTCCGCTCACTGCGTCCACCACGCGAAGTCGTCGATGTCGAAGGTGAACGCCGTGTGGCCCGCGGTCAGCGCCCCGCCGAACGCGACGCGGATGATCCCGTCGGGCCCCGACAGCGCGTCGACGTCGTCCTCCGTGCACCAGGGCTTCTCGCCGCCCTGCGGCGTCACGCCCACCGTCGCCTGCGAGATGTCGATGACCTTGGTCCCGTCGATCCACATGCGCGCGAAGCCGTCACGCGAGGAGGCGGGGAAGGGCAGGCTCTTGCCCTCGTTGTCGGCGGTGGTGTTCTGCCGGTACGCGTAGGTGAAGCGGTGCCACGTCGCGCCGGGCACCGCGATGTCCTCGTTGAAGTGCGGACCCAGCGCCTGATCGCCCTGCGAGACCGTCTCGCGGCTGCCGTCGTAGACCTGCCAGTACGTCGGGAAGCTGCCGCCGCTCCAGGGCAGGTGGTCATGGGTGTTGAACTGAATGCGGTCGTAATTCTGGTGATAGAAGAGGATGAACTTGAAGGCGACGGCCTGCGAGCCGAGCGGCGCGGCGGGCGTGAGGCGCGCGCAGTGCGAGACGTACATCGTCTGCACGGCGGCGGTGGGCCCGGTGGCCATCGGGTTGGTCGAGAGGCCGGGTGACTCCTGGTTCACGCCGTCGTAGACGAGGCGCAGCGCCTTGCCCGCGCCGCCGCGACCCGGGGCGATCGTCTGCACGTGGGTGGTGTTCGGTCCGGCGTTGGAGCAGTTGAGCCACGACGAGTCGACGAACGCCGCCGGTCCGGGCGCCTTGCACGCCGGGAAGAGGTCGGCGGTGGAGGCGTAGCCATCCATGTCGTCCCTGAGCACCAGGGTGCCGGCATCGGCGTCGAAGCGCGGCTCGTCCGCGCCGTAGTCCGGGCCGCAGGGCGGAGGCGTGCCGGTCGCGGCCTCCGGGGCCGCGCCGTCGTCCGGGGATGCGGCGTCGGAGGGGAGCCCGGAGTCCGCGCCGCTTCCGGCGTCGACGGGCGGCAGGCCCTCCCCGCCGTCGCTGCAGCTCGCGAGGCAGGCGAGGACCGGCGTGAAGGTGACCAGCACGACCCTGACGACGGTACGCATGCATGCAGGGTACATGTCGTCGGAGAGCGACCGCAACGCGCGGGTGGGTGCGCCGTCGGGGCTACGCGATGGCAGCGGCGATGGGTGTGCCGCCGTCGGTGACGGCGATGGGCCGGCCGATGGGGGAGATGACCTCCTCGTCGGGGTCGATGCCCATCAGCGTCGTCGCGGTCGCCATCAGATCGGGCACGCCGAAGGGCTTTCCGGCCGCCTTCTCCCCGCGCGCGTCGGTCCCGCCCAGGACGCCCGGGCGCGTGCCGCCGCCCGCCATCACCGCGTTCCACGCGTGCGGCCAGTGATCGCGACCCTCGTTGCCGTTGACGCGGGGCGTGCGGCCGAAGTCGCCCATCCAGAGCACCAGCGTCGTGTCGAGGAGGCGGCGGTGGCGGAGATCGCCGACGAGCGCGCTCATCGCCGGGTCGAGCGTGCCGAGGAGCTTCTTCACGCGGTTGAAGTTGTCCTTGTGCGTGTCCCAGCCGTCGAGCACCACCTCCACCAGCTTCACGCCGGACTCGACGAGGCGACGCGCCACCAGGCACCCGCGGCCGAAGTCGGTGTCGCCGTAGGCCTGCCTGACCGCGGCCGGCTCGCTCGAGACGTCGAAGGCCGCGAGGTCCTTGGAGCTCATCATGCGCCGCGCCTGCCCGTAGACCGCGCGGCGGTCGTCGACGAAGCCTTGTCCGGTGCGCGCGGCGAAGCCGGCCTCCATCCTGTCCAGCAGGCCGAGGCGCCGGCCGAAGCGCGCGTCGTCCACGCCGGCGCGCGTGTCGTCGGGGAGCTCGCCCGCCCTCTGCACGACGAAGGGGCCGTACTGCACGCCCAAAAAGCCGGCGCCGTAGCTCGGCCCGCCCAGGCTGACGAAGGGCGGGAGGCCGTTGGGCGGGGCGCCGACCTTCTTGGCGATCCACCCGCCGAGCGACGGGTGCACCACCGTCGGGTTGGGGGAGTAGCCGGTGTGCATCAGATACTGCGCGCGCTGGTGGTTGCCCTCCTTGCTCGCCATCCCGCGCAGCACGGTGAGCCGATCGCCGGTGGCTGCGAGGCGCGGCATGTGCTCGCAGACGGTGAGCTTCGGGTTCTTCGTCTTGATGGCCTTGAAGGGCCCGCCGGTGGCGGCGCCGGGCTTGGGATCCCAGGTGTCCAGGTGGCTGGGCCCGCCGTTCATCCACAGGACGATGACCGAGGTGGCGCGCGGGCGCGGTCGCGCGGGGGCGTCGCCGGCCCAGGCGGTGGACTCGCCGGCCTGCCGGGCGAGCATCGCGCCGAGGAAGCCGGAGACGGAGGCACGCAGAAAGCTTCGTCGATCCATCGTTTTCTCGGCGCCCTCTCAGTGATTGAAGACGAACTCGCTGGAGTTGAGCAGCGCCCAGAAGACATCCTCCAGCGCGGCGACACGCGGGTTGCGCGCGCGGGGGATGGCGCGCAGGCGCCGCGTGGGATCCGGCCCGCGCCCGAACCCGCGCCCCTTGCCCTTGCCCGCTCCCTTTCCCTTTTCCGCCGGCGCGGCCTCGGGGGGCCGGCCGGGCGGCGGTGCGGAGGCGACGTACTCCATCGCCGCGGCGAGCTCTTCCTTCGTCGGGGGCCGCGACAGCGTGCGGAGGTAGAGATTGGTCACCATCTCCGGGCCGGGCTCCCCGGAGCGGACGATGTGACCGAGCGCCGTCGGCGGCAGCGCGCTCGAGCCGCCGACGGTGAGCTTGCCGTTGAGGAGCAGCATCGCCTGGGTGATGGTGCCCTCGAAGCGCGGCTGGTCGATCTCCTCGTCCACGTCGAAGACGAAGGAGAAGAGCTGCGTCAAGCGCACGCGCACGTCCGCCGCGTCGGAGCGCGTCATCCGGCTGAGGACGCCCTCCACCCCCGCGGCGCCCACCAGGGCGTTGGCGAGCTCCTCCGGGCCGAGCGGGGTGATCTTGAAGCGCGACCAGAGCGGGATGACGCGGCCGTCGTCCTTCACCGGCGCGCCCGGCGGCGGCGCGGCGGAGAGGCCGTACGCCTGCGTCCCGGCGATGATCCGGATGAGCCTGTGCAGGTCGTAGCCGTGCGTGGTGAAGTCCTTCGCCAGCGCGTTCATCAGGTCGCCCATCACCGCGGGGTTGGAGGGGCGCAGGTCGTCGACCGGGTTGACGAAGCCGCGCCCCAGGAAGTGCGCCCACATGCGGTTGACAATCTCCTGCGACAACCACGGGTTCTTCGTGATCCACGCGGCCACGCCCTGCCGCACGTTGCCCTCCAGCACCGTGCCGTCCAGCGTGGTGGGCGTGGCGCGGGCCATGTCGACGAGGTCGGGGTTCTTCACGAAGCGGGGCAGGGGACGGCGGATGTCGCGCACGCGGACGGTGCGGATGCCCTTCATGTTGCGGACGTCGCCGACGGGCAGCGTCTGCGCGCGCATGAAGCAGGCGGCGAACTTCTGGAAGTCGGTCTGCTTCCACTTCTCCGTCTTGTGGTCGTGGCACTGCGCGCACTGGATCTGCACGCCGAGGAAGGTCTTCGACGCGCTGCCGGCGAAGTCCTGCGGCGTGTCCCGGTACTTGAGGACGTAGTTGACGGCGCCGTCCACGCGCCCGGTGTCCAGCTCGTGGTGCGCCTGCTGGAGCGGCTTGACGAACTTGCCTCCCAGGCTGTTCTGCCCTGTCGCGGTGATGAGCGCGTAGACCACCTTGTCCCACGGCACGTTTCTGGCGAACTGATCGTGCAGCCAGGCGCGGAAGGCCTGCCGGTCGATGTCGGCGGCGCGGGTGTGGCCGAGCAGCACGTCGTCCCAGAACGCGGTCCAGTGCTCGGCGTACTCCGGCGAGGCGAGCAGGGCGTCGACGAGCTTCGCCCGCTTGTCGGTGGACGTGTCGGCGAGGAAGGCGGTCACCTTCTCGGGCGGGGGGAGCCGTCCGACGACGTCGAGGTAGGCACGGCGGAGGAACGTCGCGTCGTAGGCGCGCGCGCTGGGCGTGATGCCCGCCTCGTGCCAGGCGGCGCGGAGGGCGGCGTCCACGTCGGCGGAGGTCATGCCGGGTGCGGACGCCGCGGGTCTCTGCGCGGTGGGAGCGGGCGTCGCCGCGACCGGCGAGGCCGCCTGGTGCTGGCAGCTCGCGGCCAGGATGACGAGGACGGTGAGGAGCGTTCTTCGAGGGACCATGAGTCTCGTGTCGAGGAGCGTAGCGTGCGGTGGGCGCGATCGCGGGGATGGCGGGGGTAAAGTTACCTTCACCACGGCGTGCGTCGCGAGCCTCGCCTCGGTCGTCCTCACGGGCCTCGCGGGGGCGGGCTGCTCCGGGCCGGTGCCGCGCCCGGTCGCGCCGTCCGGTGTCCACGCAGCGCGGTCGCCGCGCGTGGTGAGCGTCGCGCTCTCGGCGGCGCCTGTGGCGCCCGCGGGCGCGCGGCCGGTGGCGGTCCCGTTCGACCCGGGATCACTACATCGCATCCCGCAGAAGCCCCTCACCTCGCCGCCCGACGTGTGGGATCCAGAGGGGCGCTCCGTCGGCCTCTACGCGCGCGGCCGCAACCCGCGCTGCGAGCTGTGGGACGTGGCCACCGGCTGGTACCGGGGGCCGGTGCCGCCCTCGGTGTGCGCGGCGTGGAAGGCGGAGGAGGGCAAGAGCGCCGACGGGCGCCGCGTCGTGCAGGAGCGCGGCCGTCTGGTGGTGCGCGGCGGATCGGCGCCGCCGGTGATCCTCGCCCTCGACTGCGCGGGCACGGCGTGCGGCCCGGTCGGCGCGACCGGCATCGACCGGCAGGGCACGCAGGTGGCGGCGCTGCGACGCGGCGCCCGCGCCGCCGTGGTGTGGGACGCGCGCACCGGGGTGATCACGCGGCGCCTGTCGCTCTCCCCCGCCGCCGCGGTCGCCGCGGTGCGCGTGTCGGAGCAAGGGGACGTGGTGGTGACGGCTCGGCTCGACCGGAGCCCCTTCTGGACGGTGCTCGACTTCGCGCCAGGCGTCGACGACCAGGGGACGGCGGTGACGGACGACGGCGTCGACGTCGCGGTGGTCGATCCCTTCGCGCGCCGGGTGTTCGTCTCCGGCGCCCAGTTCTTCCACGGCGCCGAGCACCCCTTCCGGCGCATCCGCACCATCGGTGGGGGCGACGAGCCGGGCCTGGCGTGGGAGGAGCCGACGACGCCGCAGAAGGGCCGCGCGTGGCTCGCCGCCGACGGTCGCACCTGCGTCGCGCTGGCCACCGCCGATCCCGCGGTGGGGGAGGACGCCGCGCTCTCCTTCTACCGCCCCGGCGAGGCGCGCGCCTGGATCGCCGGGGTGGCGTGGCCCGACCGGATGCTGCTGGACCTCTCGCCGGACGGCGACAAGGCGGTGTGGGTGCAGGACCAGACGACGCGCGTCGCCTACCACATCGGCGACGAGCAGTACGACCCGCACACCAAGGAGGCGTACCTGCCGCCGGGCATGCCGCGCGCAGTGGCGCTCTCGTCGGACGGCGCGCGTGTGGCGTTCGGCTACGACGGCCACCTCGAGGTGAGGCGCCCGGAGGCGGCGGGCGTGGACCTCTTCTGGGCGGCGCAGGATCGCTTCGCGTGGAGCCCTACCGCGAGCACCATCCTCGCGGCGAGCGGCGGCGGTGTCGTCACGGTGCGCGATCTGGACGACAGGAGCGTCGTGTTCCAGGCGCCGGGCCGGCTCGCCTCGCGGCCCTTCTCCCCGGACGGCAGGTGGCTCGCCGTGCTCGGCGCGCGGGGGCTGACGGTGGTCGACACGCGGGGATGGAAGGCGGCGCGACACCTGCGGGCTGGCGGCCCGCGCGAGGCGGCCTTCGGTCCGGGCGGTGAGGTGGTGGTGGCGGGCGCCGGAACGAGCGCCGTCTTCGACGCCGCGGGCAAGCGGGTGGCCACCATCCAGGCCACCGGGAGCAAGGTGCGCTTCTCCACTGACGGCCGCGCGGTGCACCTGCAGGCGAAGGATGGCACCTGGCGGATCTTCGACGCCGCCACCGGTCGCGAGCTGCGCGACGTGCGCCGCGCCGGCGTGCTCGACCCGAGCGGCCGCTTCGTCTGCCGCGCCGACGGCGGGATCACGCGCGTGCGCGACGGGCTGGTGCTGCGCGCATCCGCGGGAGGCGCGTCCATCGACGGCGGCGCCTTTGCCGGGGCGGACGTGGTGATCGCCGCGCGCGTCTACCGCGTGGGCGACGAC
The DNA here is from genome assembly GCA_963782055.1 of uncultured delta proteobacterium. GTDB lineage: Bacteria > Myxococcota_A > Polyangia > Polyangiales > Polyangiaceae > DASXHD01. The sequence continues at coordinate 4,142,048 of CAWAIF010000003.1, read as the reverse complement.
GCGGTGCGCGGGCTGCTCGTCCCGGGCAGGGACCTCGTACGCGTGCTCCGCCGCGAGCGGCTCGTCCGGTCATTCTTCCACGGCGAGACGGTGAGCCGGCCGGCGGTGCTCGCCCGGCCGTGATCCGGCCGTCAGTTCATGACGACCTCGGGCGATTCGCCCAGCCAGACCTCGCTCAGCGTGAAGCCGGGGTCCTGCGCCGCGGTGCCGGCGTAGGCGTCCTGGATCTCCATCGTCGTGAGCTGGATCAGGCGGCGGTCGCCGGGCCGCATCTGGATGACGACGAGGGCGTGCTCGTCGCCGTCCTGCACGTCGGCGCCCATGCGCTCGAGCGATCCGCTGAGCAGCGTGGCGGCGCCGAAAGGCCTGTCCTTGCACTCGATGCGGAGCCACTCGCGCACGACCTGGGCAACGCAGCCTGCGGGTATGCCGTCCAGCGCGGCGCCGCCGGCCCACTCCTTCTTCGTCGGCCTGCGCGAGGGTGTGCGCGGCGTGCCGCGGAGCGGGCTCGTCAGGGTGATGATCGCGGGGTGCGGAGGAAGACGCAGCGCCACCTCCCCTCCGCCGGACGCCGCCGCGTGGCTGGTCGCCGGCGGCGGCGCGGGCGTCGCGGGCGCGGGCGGGACGGCCTCGGGTGAGGGAGGCGGCGGCGTGAAGGAGGCGCGCGCCGTGGCGGCGATCACCACGCCGAGCGCGGCGAGCAGGATGGCGGAGGGGATGGCGGTGCGTCTCATAGCGTCCTCAGGTAGGCGGCGAGCGCCTCGCGGTCGTCGTCGGTGAGCTGGCTGGTGTGGCCCATGCGGTCGTCGTCCTCTTCCAGGAGCTGCTCCAGCGTCCCGGCGCTCCCGTCGTGGTAGTAGGGCGCCGTCCCGCTCACGAAGCGCAGCGACGGCACGCGGAAGGGCGCGGGGTCGTGCGCGAAGCCGTCGTCGGAGGGCCAGCGGATGTGCGCCGTGGACCGATCGGTGAAGCCGCCGGAGGGGACGTGGCACATGGTGCAGCGCGCCTCGCCCTCGAAGAGCGCCTCGCCGCGCCGCTCCAGCGGGGTCAGCGGCGCGGTGCGCGCCGGCGGCGGCACCAGACCTTGCCGCAGGAAGGCGGCGAGCTCGCGCGCGGTGCGCAGCACGGCGCGCTCGTCGTAGCGGGACGGCGCGCGCCAGCGGTGCAGGTGGGTGCTCTCCATGATGCGGCTCTGCAGGTCGGGGTCCTCCGCGTGCCAGCCGTAGGGACCGGCCGCGTCGACGCGGCCCGCCAGCATGGGCGTCTGCCTCGCCATCCCCGGCTTGTCCGCGGTGTGCGGACCGCCCACGAAGACCCGCGGCTCGACGTCGCCGGGGTTGTCGAAGGGCAGCTCCATGGTGGTGATCTCGCGCCATACGTGCCCGTCGTCACGCCCCTCCGGGTGGCATCCGTCGCACGCGAGGCCTCCGCTGAGCGACGTCGTCGTGGCGTCGAAGAAGGCGCGGCGGCCGGCCGCGGCGAGCGGGGGGAGCGGATCGTCGGCGAGCGTCGCGGCCACCGCGCGGCCGCCGCCGAGGTCCGCGGCGGCGAGGGTGAAATTGGCTGCACAATACACGTAGGCGACGCGCTCGTCGCCGGAGAGCGCCACGCCGTCCGCGCCGTCGCACCCGCGCAACGTGCGGGTCGAGGCGACCGCCAGCGACGGGTCGAGGGCGCCGGCGTGGAGCTCCGCCAGCGTGGCGTCGCCCTCCCCCACCACCAGAAGGGTGCCCGAGCTTCGCCGCAGCGCCACGGCGCGAGGCTGGGTGACGAAGGCGAGCGGGCCGAGGGCGATCGGCCCGCGCTCGCCGTCGACGAGGCGATCCGACGAGTCCGACTCCTCCGCCTCGTCCATCCGCACCGGGCGCGGATCGGCGAGCGGCGTGTCACTCGCGGTGAGCAGCACGTCGACCGTGGCCACGCCGAACCAGGCGTCCCGGGCGACCGCGCCGAGCGCGTGCCGTGGGGCGAAGAGGCGCGAGCCGTCCGCCGACAGGGCGAGCGACCAGCCGAGCGACGCCTCCAGCGGGGTGTCCCCCTCGCGCCGGAGCGGCGCTGCCGGAAGGTCCACGTCACGCACGACCGGGGCGGGCGCGTCGAGCCTCGCGAGCCGGGTGATCTGCGCGCTGGTCAGGTGGCTGACGTAGGCGCCCGCGCCGTCCGGCCGGACGACGACCCCGCGCGGCTCCCGCGGGACATCCACGCTCCAGCGCGCCTTCATGGAGTCCAGGTCGACGCGGGTCACGCGGTGCGTCCACGCGGAGGTCACCAGCGCGTACTGGCCACGCGCGTCCACCGCCACGCCCCACGCGTCCTGCGGGACCGAGGCGCGGCCGGTCTCCACCAGCGCGCTGCCGTCGCCCGGCTGTCGGCCCGCCTCCGGGTCGCGGAAAGAGAGGAGCATCCCGGGATCGCGCACGGTGACGAGCACGCGGTCGGCCGTCACCACGATCTGCGCCGGGCGGCCGGGCAGGGGGATCTCGCGGCTGCGCAGCCGCGCGGGTGGCACCGGACCGAGCGTGTCGAGCAGCGCCGCAGCGTCGGAGGTGCGCAGCACCCGCAGCGCGTGGTGGTCCTCGTCGGCGACGTACAGTCGCGCACCGTCGGCCGACCGGGCCACGCTGGATCCCTGCCGCGGGGGAGGGAAGAGCGGCGGGGCGGGGGGCGCGCCCGCGTCGGCCTCCGGCGCCGTGTCGGCTGCGGCCCGCGGCGCGCCTGCGTCGCGCACCGCGGGGACACGCTCGATGTGTGCAGTTTGCATACTTCCGGCGCGGCACCCCGCCGCCGCGGCGAACGCGAGCGCGCAGGCCGCGAGCCGGTCTATCCTGGCCCACGTCATGCCGCTCCGAACGCCCGGCAAGGGCCGCGTGATTCCCGCCGCCCGTCTCCTGCGGTGGCTCGGGCCGTGGTCGGAGGGGCGCGTCCCGCGGGGCGTCCGGCGCGACCGGCACATGCTCGCCCGGCCGGCGGCGGGCGCCGGCGCCCCGCTGCTCGGCGCGTACGTGTACGAGGGGCGCAGCCGGGCGCGCGGCCTGTACGTGGTGGTCCCCGGCTTGCACTTCCTCGGCCCCGACGACCCTCGCCTGGACCGCTTCTGCCGCATCCTCGCGGCGAGCGGCTTCGTGGTCGTGGCGCCGCTCCTGCCCGACTTCCTAGACCTGCGCGTCGCGCCCTCCACGACCGACGATCTCGCCGTCGCCCACGACTTCGCCTGTGATCTGGCGGAGCGCCGCGGCCTCGGGGTGCCGGCGCTCTTCAGCATCTCCTTCGGCTCGCAGCCCGCCATCGCGCTGGCGGGGCGGGAGGGCTACGCCGACCGGATCGCGCGCCTGGTGGTCTTCGGCGGCTACGCCGACTTCGAGGCGACCGTGCGCTTCGCCGTGACCGGGGAGGCGGAGCACGAGGGCGCGCGGCTGCGCGTCGCGCGCGATCCGCTCAACTCCCCCGTCGTCTACATGAATCTCCTGCCGCACCTGGAGCTGGACGTGGACCGTCCCGCGCTCATGGGCGCGTGGCGCGCGATGGTGGAGCGGACCTGGGGGAAGATGGAGCTGAAGGAGGAGGGGGCGCGCGATCCCTTCGCCCACGCCATCGCGCGCGAGCTCCGCCCGCGCGAGCGCGAACTCTTCCTCGCCGGCTGCGGCCTCCACGCCTCCTCGCGCGAGCTCCTGGTGTCCGGGCTCGACGCGGCGCGCGGCGGGTTCGCCTTCGCCGACCCGGCGCCGCACCTGGCGAAGGTGCGCGCGCCCGTCGCGCTGGTGCACGGGCGGGACGACGACGTCATCCCCTACTTCGAGGCCCACAAGCTGGCGCGCGCGCTCCCCGCGGGTCATCCGTGCCGCGTGATGATCACCGGCATGTACGGCCACACCGGCAGCGCCCTGCCGTCCGTGCGCGCGCTCGGCCGGGAGGTCGCGACCCTCGCCCGCGTCATCCACACGCTCTCGACCGCGTGACCGGTCCGGACTCGTGACGGGGCCTCACGTCGTCGCCGACAGCTCGCCCAGCGCCGCCTCCAGCGCGTCCTCGTTGCCGTCCGCCGCCGACTGCAGCGCCACGCGGAGTGCCGGCGCCGCCACCGCCTCCCCCGCCACGCGCAGGCGGCGCGCGGCGTCCGTCCTCCCGGATGCGGCGAACGCCACCGCCGCCGCGGCGCGGTCCGCCGCCGTCGCGCGCGGGTTCTCCGCCAAGCGCAGGAGCTCCTCCGGGTCGACGGGCGCGACGCGCAGGGTGGCGTTGGCGCCGACCCCGACCGCCCTCAGCGTCTGGATCCAGGCGCGCACGTCGCGCGAGCCGCGCGCGAGCACCGCCGCCGCGCTGCCAGCCGTGCCGCGCGCCCGCGCCGCGACGGCCTCGCGGATGCGCTCCGCCATGGTCGCCACCGCCGTCCGCTCGTCCCCGGTGCCCACCCGCACGTTGAAGGTGCGACCGGAGGCGAGGGTGAGGTCGACGCTGGCCGCGTGCTCCGAGACCTGCTCGATCGACGCCGCCGGGATGAAGCGTGTCCTCCATGCCCAGCGGACGAGCACGCCGTCCGCCCCGACCTCCACGATCGAGGGCCACATCGCCGCCGCCACCATCAGCGCCTCGACCGAGGCCGCGCCGGCGACGACCTCCACCAGCGCGCGCCCGTGCGTCAGCTCGCACAGCGCCATCAGGGGAAGCACGGACAGGGAGATCGCCAGCAAGGCCGTGTCCGGCGGGAAGGCGAGGGAGGACGCGCGGAAGCGCGCCGTGGCGTGCGCCGCGTCGTAGCCGAGCGCGCGGAGCAGCTCGAGCCCGTGGCGCGTGTTGCGCGTCTGGATCTGGACGACGGAGCCCCGCTGCAGACGGACGCGGACGTGGCACTCGCCCTCGGACACGGGCATGAGCACCGCGTCGCGAATGTGCTCGCGCGGGATGAAGCGCGTCCCCACCCGCAGCCCGGTCCGGTCGGCCTGGATGACGACGGGCCCCCAGGTGTCCAGCATGCCGGCGAGCAGGACGGCCAGCAGCAGGAGCGGCAGGCCGAGGAGGAAGAAGAGGGCGATGAGGCCGCCGTTGCCGTGCGTGGCCACGCCGATCGCCACGGCGGCCCCCACCGACAGCGGGATCAGCCAGGCCGCACGCGCCCGCTCCCGCCGCCGCAGCGTGCACTTGCGCGACACGAAGGCGGCCCTGCTGCGGCGCGGCTCCTGAGCGAGCGATGGCGGCGGCCCGTCCATGAGGCCATTGTAAGGCCGCGCCCGACGTGTGCGAGCCCTCGATCCACGTGCCCTTCGGGCCGTCGGCCGGCCTCCGGCCGGACCTCAGACCGTCGCGAAGGCCTCGTCGGAGATGTCCAGCGGCGACCGGTCCTCGTCTGCCATCTGCCGGGCGCGCAGCTCCGCGGCCGGGAGCACAGTCTTGGCGTAGTACGTCGCCGCGGCGATCTTGCCCTCGTAGAAGGCCTTGTCCGGGTCGCCGGCGGCGAGCTTGCCGAGCTTGCCCTGCGCGATGACCGCGCCGTCCAGGAGCAGCCAGGCCACGGCGACCTCGCTCATCATCTCCAGGAAGCGTGTCGCGTAGAGCGGCACCATGCTCATGTTCCCCGTCTGGAACCAGGTGAGGAGCTTGAGCGCGGCGCCGGCGAGCGCCTCCTGCGCGGCGGCGAGGCCCTTGACCAGCGGGCCGAAGGTCGCGTCGCCCTCGTGGGCGTTGCAGAAGCGGAGCACGTCGCCCAGGAAGGCCTGGAGGTTGGCGCCGCCGTTCTGCCCCAGCTTGCGGCCAACCAGGTCCATCGACTGGATGTGGTTGGTGCCCTCGTAGATGCTGAAGATCTTGGAGTCGCGGCAGTACTGCTCGACAGGGTAGTCGCGGGTGTAGCCGGCGCCGCCGTACGTCTGGATGGCCATCTCGCAGACGCGGAAGGCCTGGTCCGACCCGTACGCCTTCACCAGCGGCACGAGCAGGTCCACCTGGCCCTGATGATACGAGGCCTCCTTCGCGTCCTTCACGGCGCCGGCCATGTCCAGGTGGTGGGTGAGCTTGATGGCCAGGGCGCGGATGCCCTCCACGCGGGCCTTCATGTCGAGCAGCATGCGCCGCACGTCGGCGTGCTCGATGATGGGCACGCGCGGGGCCGTCGCGTCCTTCCAGTGGGAGATGGAGGAGCCCTGCTTGCGATCCTTGGCGTACTCCAGCGCGTTCAGGAAGGCGCTGGAGGCGACGGCGACGCCCTGCACGCCCACCGCGATGCGCGCGCCGTTCATCATCTTGAACATCTGCGGCATGCCCTTGTTCAGCTCGCTCTCGCCGCCGACCGGCTCGCCGATGCACTTGCCGTTCTCCCCGAAGTTGAGCACGCAGGTGGCCGAGCCGTTGATGCCCATCTTGTGCTCGAGGGCGCCGACGGTGACGTCGTTGTCCTCGCCCAGCGCGCCGTCCGCCTTCACCCGCACGCGCGGCACGATGAAGAGGGTGAGCCCCTTGGTGCCGGGCGGCGCGCCTTCCACGCGCGCGAGCACCAGGTGCACGACGTTCTCCGCGAGGTCGTGGTCCCCCCCGGAGATGTAGATCTTGGTCCCCCGGATGGAGTAGGTGCCGTCCGCGTTGCGCTTGGCCGCGGTGCGGGCCGATCCCACGTCGCTGCCCGCCTGCGACTCGGTGAGGCACATGGTGCCGCCCCAGGTGCCGCCGAACATGCGCGCGCAGTACAGCTTCTTCTGCTCTTCCGTGCCGAAGGCCTGGATGACCTCCGAGGCGCCGTAGGCGAGGCCGGGGTACATGTTGAACGCGGTGTTGGAGCCGGAGAGCATCTCCTCGACGAGGATCTGCACCGAGTGGGGCGCGCCGGCGCCCCCGTGCTCCGGCGGGACGCCGATGGACTTCCACCCTGCCTCGTACAGGCTCTTCCAGGCGGCCTTGAAGCCGGTGGGGGTGATGACGCGCCCCGCCTCCAGCTTGCACCCGAGCGCGTCGCCCGCCGCGTTGAGGGGGCCGACGACCTCTCGCACCCAGCGGTAGCACTCGGAGAGCGCGCTCTTGACCTCTTCCGGGCCCCAGCCGTCGAACGGCGGCTTGCCGAGCAGCTCCCCCAGGCCGAACTGCTCGAAGAGTAGAAACTGGTACTCGCGGAGGTCCGCCTTGTAGCGGTTGATGGCTTGGATGGGCTTGGTCACGTGGGGAATTTGGGGCTTTGGGCGCAGTGCGTCAAGAATGAATGATGCTTCAGTCAGCGCCGCGGCCCGCGGGCCGATGTTGCTGCCCGGCCTGAAGGCCGGGGTGTATTCTGCGAGCATGCCGGCGGTCGTCCCGAAGGACCCGATCGAGGTCGTGCTCGTCTACGAGGGCGGGCGACGCGAGGCGGTCACCGTGTTCCTCGACCTCACCACCCGCACCCACGAGGGCCCGGAGACGATCGAGGACTTCCTGAACGCGCCGCGGCGCTTCCTGCCGGTCAAGCACGGGCCGGACTCGGCGCTGGTCAGCCGCGACGCCATCGCCGTGGTGCGCGTGCCGCCGGAGGTGCAGGGCGTGGCGCGACGCGACGCGGAGGTGGTGTCCGCGGTGGACATGGTCCGCGTGCTGCTGCTCGGCGGCGGCGAGGTGAGCGGCGTGCTCGCCCACGCCGACGTCGACGGGCGCGCCCGCCCCTCCGATCACATCAACGGCCCCGACGACTTCTTCGCCATCGAGGACGACGTCGGGGTCGTCTTCGTCAACAAGCGACACGTCGCCGCCGTCCTGGTGTGAAATTCCGGAGGTCTCGCATTGTCCAGGCTGGATCCGCTCATCGACGCGCTCAAGAAGACCGAGGCCGACGAGGTCTGCCTCAACGTGGGCGAGCGCATCTACGTCATGCGCAACGGCCGCCGGCAGGACATCGGGCGCGAGCCGCTGCAGGCGCCCAGCATCCAGGCGCTCGCCAGCGAGCTGCTCAAGGCGGACGAGCTGCTCGCCGTGCGCACCGCGCCCCGGACGGTGAAGGTGGATCGCGGCGTGGACCGCTACCAGGTCACCCTCGAGGTGAAGGGCTCCAGCATGGCGATGACCATCCGCCGTGCGGGCGCCGTCGCCGCTCCGCCGCGGCACGACAGCGGGGCCTTCGCCAGCGTGCCGGCCGCCGCCGCCCGGCCGCCCGCGCCGGCGAGGCGCGCCGCGGTGGGGGCCAACGCCATCGACGAGATCCTGCAGGACATGATCGACCGTCAGGCCTCCGACCTGCACCTCTCCACCGGGTCCCACCCGGCCATGCGCGTGCACGGCGAGATGCACTTCATCCGCGAGCGTCCGGTGCTCGAATCCGCCGGCATCCTCGACCTCATCCGGCCCATCTTCAACGAGAAGGCGCGCCACGACTTCGAGGAGAAGCACGACGCGGACTTCGCCTACGAGGTCCCCGGCCTGGCGCGTTTCCGCGTGAACGCCTTCCTCGACCGCAACGGCGCGGGCGCCGTGCTCCGGCAGATCCCCATCGAGATCATCCCGGCGGACAAGCTCGGGCTGCCGCAGGCGGTGCTCGACCTCTGCTTCCTCACCAAGGGCCTGGTGGTGGTGACCGGGCCGACGGGCTCCGGCAAGTCGACGACGCTCGCGGGGATGATCGACTACATCAACAAGAACCGCTCCGACCACATCATCACCATCGAGGACCCGGTCGAGTTCGTGCACAAGAACATCAAGTGTCTGGTCAACCAGCGGGAGGTGGGCCAGCACACGATGAGCTTCAAGAACGCGCTGCGCGCGGCGCTCCGCGAGGACCCCGACATCGTGCTCGTGGGCGAGATGCGCGACCTGGAGACCATCGCCATCGCCATCGAGACGGCGGAGACGGGCCACCTGGTCTTCGGCACGCTCCACACGACGACCGCCATCTCCACCGTCGACCGCATCATCGACCAGTTCCCGACGGACCAGCAGGAGCAGATCCGCGTGATGCTCAGCGAGTCGCTCAAGGGCGTAGTCGCGCAGGTGCTCTGCAAGAAGATCGGCGGCGGGCGCGTCGCGGCGATGGAGATCCTGCTGGGCAACACCGCGGTCGCCAGCCTGGTGCGTGAGGGCAAGACCTTCCAGATCCCCTCGATCATGCAGACGTCGAAGGCCCAGGGCATGGTCACCATGAACGACTCGCTGCTCCTGCTGGTGCAGAAGAAGCTCGTCGACCCGAGGGACGCGTGGATGAAGGCGGTCGACAAGAACGGCCTCATCCAGATGTTCAAGAACGCCGGCATCGCCTTTTCTCCCGGGGCCGCCTGACGGATAATCGCCCCGCATGACGGCCGTCCTCCGACAAGGAGACGTGCTCTCCAGCCGCTTTCGCATCGACGTGGCCGTGGGTGTGGGAGGGATGGGGCGCGTCTACCGCGCCCAGGACCTGGAGACCGGCGCGACCGTCGCGGTGAAGGTGCTGCTGCCCGGCGTCCCCGACGGCCCGGCCTTCTTCTCCCGCGAGATCCGCGCCCTGTCGATGGCGTCGCACCCGCGCATCGTGCGCTACGTCGGCCACGGCACCTCCGGCGAGGGGCCCTTCGTCGCCATGGAGTGGCTGGACGGCGAGGACCTGCGCGCGCGCCTGAAGCGCGGGCCGCTCTCGGTGACCGACACGGTGGCCGTGGGGATGCGCCTGGCGGAGGCGCTCGGGCACGCGCACGCGCGCGGCATCGTCCACCGCGACGTGAAGCCGGGCAACGTCTTCTTCGTCCGGGGCGAGCTGGACGCGCTGCGCCTCGTCGACTTCGGGCTCGCCATGGTGGGCCGGTCGGACCTCACGCCGGACTCGCTGGTGGGGACCCCGGGGTACATGCCGCCGGAGCAGGCGCTCGGCAGCGTGGCGCTCGATGGCAGCGCCGACGTCTTTGCCCTCGGGTGCGTGCTGTACAAGGCGCTCACCGGCCGCGGCCCCTTCGCCGCCGAGGACGCGATGGCCTCCATCGCGAAGGTGTTCTTCGACGACCCGCCGCCGCCCTCGTCGGTGCGTGGGGAGGTGCCCGGCGCCCTCGACGCGGTGGTGATGCGCATGCTCGCCAGGGACGCCAAGGCGCGCCCCGCGGACGGCGCGGCGGCGCTGCGCGCGCTCCGCGACGTCGACCTGGGCGAGGCGCCGGCGTCGTCGCGTCCGCCGCCCTCGCTGACGCACCGCGAGCTGCGCATCGTGAGCGTGCTGGTGGCGGGCCGCTGGGCTGCGCTCGCCGAGGAGGCCACCCTGCGCGGCGCGCCGGGGGACCGGTCGGCCGACCTGGACGAGGCCGCGCGCGCGGTGGCAGCGCGCTTCGGCGCGCGCGTCGAGGTGGTGGGCAGCGCGATGATCGCCGCGCTCTCCGGGAAGGGGGGCGCGGTGGACCAGGCCGCCCGCGCCGCGCGGCTGGCGCTCGCGCTGCGCGCGGTGCTGCCGGAGCTGCCGGTCGCGCTGGCCACGGGCCGCGCCGAGGTGGGCGAGCGTGTGGTGGGGGAGGTGATCGATCGCGCCGTGGCGCGGCTGCATGCCGCGCGCGGGGGGAGCATCTCCATCGACGAGGTGACCTCCGGACTGCTGGGCGCGGCCTTCGAGGTGGGGGGCGCCGGCGGCGCGCTGGAGCTGGTCAGCGAGCGCCCGGAGACGGCGCCGCCGGTGCGGACGCTGCTGGGCAAGCCCACGCCCTTCGTCGGGCGCGAGCGGGAGATGGGCGCGCTGGACGGCGTGCTCGCCGCGTGTCTGCGCGAGCGCTCGCCCCGGGCGGCGGTGGTCACCGCGCCCGCGGGCGTGGGCAAGTCGCGCCTGCGCTTCGAGTGGCTGCGCGGCGTGGCGCGGCGTCCGGAGGGCGTCCAGGTCTTCTCCTGCCGCGCCGACCCCATGACGGCGGGCTCCCCCTTCGGTCTGCTCTCCCAGATCGTTCGCGGTGCGGCGTCCATCGAGCCCGGCGATCCCATCGAGGCCGCGCGAGCCCGCCTGCGCGGGCGCGTGGCGCGGACGGTGGCCGCCCCGGAGGTGCAGCGCGTGGCGGAGTTCCTGGGCGAGGTCGTCGGCGTCCGCTTCGACGACGCGTCGCGCGTCGAGCTGCGGGCGGCGCGGCAGGACCCCATGCTGATGGGCGATCAGGTACGCGCGGCGTGGGAGACGTGGATGCGCGCGGAGTGCGACGCGGCGCCGACGCTGGTGTCGATCGAGGACCTTCACTGGGCGGACCTCCCGACGATGCGTCTGGTGGAGGGCTCGCTGCGCGCGCCGGGCGGCGCCCGGATGATGGTGCTCATGCTCGCGCGGCCGGAGGCGCTGGAGTCCTTCGGGTCGGTGCTCGCCTTGCCCTCCACCGAGCGGGTGGACCTGGGCGAGCTGGACGTCGCGGCCGCCGAGCGGCTGGCGCGTCACGTCCTGGGCGCGCGCGTGCCGGCGGACGTGCTCGCCCGCGCGGTGGCGAAGGCCGCGGGCAACGCCTTCTTCCTGGAGGAGATCCTCCGCGCGATCGCCGAGGGCAAGGGCGACGACGTGCCGGAGACGGTGCTGGCGATGGTCGAGCGGCGCCTCTCCACGCTGGAGGCCCCCGCGCGCCGGGTCCTGCGCGCGGCGAGCGTCTTCGGCAAGACCTTCTGGGAGGGAGGCGTGCGCGAGCTGGTGGGCGATCTCGCCGCGGACGGCGCGGGCGACGCGGCGACGTACCTGGACGCGCTGGCCGAGCAGGAGCTGGTGACGCGCAGTCCGGCCAGCCGCCTCACCGGGGAGCGGGAGCTCGTCTTCCGGCACGCCCTGGTCCGCGAGGCGGCCTACGCCATGCTGACCGAGGACGACCGTGCCATGGGCCACGCCCTCGCCGCCGAGTGGCTGGAGCGCCGGGGGGAGCGCAGCGCCGCCGAGCTCGCCGGGCACTTCGACCGCGGCCGGCGCCCGGACCGCGCACGCGTGTATTATGCACGCGCCGCCGCGCAGGCCCTGGAGGGCAACGATCTCGCCGCGGTGATCACGCTCGCCGAGCACGCGTGCGCGAGCGGCGCGACGGGCGCCGAGCTCGGTGACATGCGCCGGCTGCAGGCCGAGGCGTACCGCTGGAGGGGCCGCATCACCGACGCGGAGGTGGCGGCGCGCGAGGCCGTCGCGCTGCTGCCCCGCGGCTCCGGCCCGTGGTGCAAGGCGGTGGCGGAGCTCGTGACGGCCGCCACCGGCCTCGGGCACGTGGACGTCGTCTCCGCCCTCGCCGGCGAGGTGCTCGTCACGTGGCGCGCCTGCGGCCGGCTGGACCCGGCGCTCGCCGTCGCCGTCGCGCGCGTCGCGAGCCAGCTCTACCCCGCTGGCGCGCGCGAGCTCGCCGACACCGCGGTCGCCGAGCTGGATCGCTACGGCCTGCCCGACGGGCGCCACGAGCCGGTGGCGGCGGCGCGCGTGCAGGGGTCCTACGCCCACCGCGCGCTCTACTCGAGCGACGTGGGCACCTACTACGACCGGCTGCAGCGCGCGCGCGACCTGTTCGAGGCGGCGGGCGATCGTCGCAACGCGTGCGTGCAGGTCGTCAACCTGGCGTACGTCGCCGTGACCGCCGGCGCCTTCGAGGAGGCCGACGCCGCGCTGCTGCCCGCCCTGCGCACGGCGGAGGCGCTGGGCATCACCCGCATCCGCGCCATCTTCCTTCACAACCTCGGCCTGCTGCGCGTGCTGCAGGGGAGGGTGAACGAGTCCATCGCCTTCCAGCAGCAGGCCATCGAGGCCTTCCACGCGCAGGGCGACCGGCGGCTGGAGTGCTTCTCGCGCATGTACCTGGCGATGGCCTTTCGCGCGCGTGGCGATGGCGAGGGCGCGATCGAGGAGGCCGAGCGGGCGCTCGAGGTGGCGGGGCCCATGCGGCCGGCCGCCGCCAGCGCACGGGCGGTGCTCGCCGACGCCCTGCTCGCGGCGGGCGAGGCGGCGGAGGCGCTCGAGCACGCCGCCTCGGCCTACGCCACGCTGGAGGAGATTGGCGGGCTGGAGGACACCGAGTCGCTGGTGCGGGTGGTCTACGCCGAGGCGCTGCTCGCCGCCGGCCGCGACCCGGAGGCAGACGCCGTCCTGCGCCTCGCCGTGGAGTCGCTCGGCGCGCGCGCCGACAGGATCCGCCGTGCCGGATGGCGGGGCTCCTTCCTCTCGCGCGTCCCGGAGAACGCCCGCACCCTCGCCCTGGCTTGCGCGCGGGGCCTCGACCCCGACGCCCTGCTGGGCCGGGCGGCAGGGCAGGGGTGAGGCGCGCTTCCTGCGCGACGCCCCCCGCGGTATAGAGGCGCGCCATGTCGCAGACCGACCCGCCCACCCCCGGCGAGGAGGAGGGCAAGCCCTACCGTGCCTCCGCCGGCTCGCCCGAGATCTCCGACCCGGAGATCGACTGGTTCAAGAACGTCTACCAGGGCAACGTGCGGCAGTTCACCCTGCGCTCCTTCCTGGTCGGGAGCCTCATCGGCGCCATGATGGCGCTGTCCAACCTCTACGTCGGTCTGAAGACAGGCTGGGGGCTCGGCGTCGCCATCACCGCGTGCATCCTCTCCTTCGCGGTCTACTCCACGCTCGCGCGGCTCTTCCCGCGCCTCTTCGGCTCGAACCTGACGATGCTGGAGAACAACGCGATGCAGTCGACCGCCTCCAGCGCGGCGAGCACCACGACGATCATCCTGGTGTCGGCCATCTCGGCGCTGCTGCTGGTCACCGGGCACCACCTGCCGATGCGCACGCTGATGGCGTGGCTCTTCTTCATGGCGGCCCTCGGCACGATCATGGCCATCCCGATGAAGCGGCAGATGATCAACATCGAGAAGCTGCGCTTCCCCTCGGGCACGGCCGCCGCCGAGACGCTCAAGTCGCTCTACGGCTCGGGGGGCGGCGCCGCCAAGAAGGCGCGCTCGCTCTTCACGGCCATGGGCATCGGCGCGCTGGTGGCCTGGCTGCGCGACGCCCACGCGGCCCCAGGGCACAAGATCCTCGGCGTCTTCACCAAGCTGAGCAAGATCCCCGCGCTCATCCCCATCCCCTACCTGAAGATCCGCGGGCTGCCGCTGGTCGCGTACACCATCTCCTTCGAGGGCTCGCTCATCATGGTGGCGGCGGGCATGCTGATGGGCCTTCGCACCACCATCAGCATGCTGGTGGGCGCGCTCATCAACTACGGTGTCATCGCGCCGATGGCGCTGGCGCACGGCGCCATCCACATGACGCCCGGCCCGCACGGCACGCAGGTCCTCGGCTACCGCAACATCGTCGCCTTCAGCCTGTGGCCCGGCGCCGCGATCATGGTCACCTCCGGGCTGCTCACCTTCGGCATGCAGTGGCGGACGGTGCTGCGCGCCTTCAGCGGCTTCGCCCAGCTCTTCTCCCGCAAGCCGAAGGTCGCGGCCACCGGCGAGCTGGAGAAGGCCCGCGAGGAGCTGGAGAAGATCGAGGTGCCCAGCTCCTGGTTCATCGGCGGCACCGCGGTCGCCACGCTCGGCCTGGTCACCATCGGGTGGCTCGCCTTCGACATCCGTCCGTGGATGGGCGTCGTCGCGGTCATCCTCGCCTTCGCGCTCGCCATCGTCGCGTGCCGCGCCACCGGCGAGACCGACATCACCCCCGTCGGGGCGATGGGCAAGATCACGCAGCTCACCTACGGCATCCTCGCCCCGTCCAACATCACCACCAACCTGATGACCGCCAGCGTGACGGCGGGCACCGCCGGCGCGGCGGCCGACCTGCTGAACGACCTGAAGAGCGGCTACCTCCTCGGCGCCAACCCGCGGCAGCAGTTCCTCGCGCAGCTCTCCGGCACCCTCGTCGGCACCGCCGTCGCCGTGCCCGCGTTCTACGCGCTGGTGCCGACGCCCGCGGCGCTCGGCACCGATCGCTTCCCCGCGCCCAGCGCGCAGGTGTGGAAGGGCGTCGCCGAGGTCCTGGCGAACGGCGTGGAGTCGCTCCACCCGTGGGCCCGCTGGGGCCTGCTCATCGGCGGCATCATCGGCATCATCCTGCCGCTGCTCGAGCGCGCGCTGCCCCGCTACAAGCGCTTCGTCCCCAGCGCGACCGGCCTCGGCCTCGCGCTCGTCATCCCGTGCTTCAACTCGGTGTCGATGTTCCTCGGCGCCCTCCTCGTCCACTTCTGGATGAAGTACCGCCGCGAGCACGCCGAGCAGTACTTCACGCCGGTCGCTTCGGGCGTCATCGCCGGCGAGAGCCTCCTCGGCGTCGTCGTCGCGCTCCTCAGCGCGGCGGGCTTCTTGCAGTAGTGAGGCGGCGCATGGATCGGATCGGCGTCCTGGAGACCTTCGGCCTGCGCCCGCTGCCGGTGCGCGCGCGTGAGGCGTGGCTCGCCCTGCGCGGCGACGCCAGCGTGCCCGCCACCCGCTTCGGCCTCTCCAGCCTGGGGATCTTCCACCCCGCCCTCAGCCTTCGGACGTGGCTGGGCGCGAGGCGCGGCGACCGCCGGGTCCCCATCTCCAACCTCTTCAACCGCACGCCCACGCCCATCGAGGAGGGCTGGTCGGTGCGCAAGACGCAGGTCCGCGACTTTCGCGGCGGGAGCCTCTCCTACGACAGCCACAACGGCACCGACTTCGCCGTGCCGGTGGGCACGGTGGTCGTCGCGGCGGCGCCGGGGAAGGTGCTGCGCGTCTCCAGCGAGTTCAACCGCGGCGGCCTGAAGGTCTTCGTCGACCACGGCCGCGGTCTGATCACCACCAGCAATCACCTGGCGCGCGCGCTGGTGCGCCCGGGAGACGTCGTGGGCCGTGGCCAGCCCGTCGCCCTCTCCGGCTACTCCGGGCTGGACGGCTTCGTCGCCTTCCCGTGGAGCGTGCCGCACGTGCACTTCAACGTGTGGCTGGACGGCGCGTACGTGGATCCCTTCGCCGCGCCCGGCGAGACGCCGCTCTGGGTGCACGGCAACGAGCCGCGCCCGGCCGAGGCCGTCGGTGACGCGAAGACGGCGGCCTTCACCGCGTGGAGCGAGCCGGCGGTGGACGAGGCCGTCGCCGCCTGCGACGACGCCGCGGTGCGCGAGGAGCTGCGCCGCGAGCCGGACGTCTCACGCCGGGCGATGGACCTGCTCTTCCAGCGCAACTACTACCCCACGCGCTTCGCCGCGCGCCCGCCGCTCTACGCCGAGCCCCACCCCCGCGAGCCGTGGCTCACCCTGCCGTTCCGCGCGGAGGACTTCGAGGGCATCGCCTTCGCCGGTGGGTGATCGGTCACGGCACGGCGGGGCACGGGCGCTTCCTGTCGACGCAGCGCCAGTGCCCGGGCATGCCCCCGCCGCAGCAGCGGTCGTTCGGCCCGCAATGGCAGCTCCCGCCGCCGGTAGGCAGCAGAGGGTCGCTGTCCGGGGGGGGCCGCGCCCGGACGTAGGTATGCACCAGGTCGCCGAAGCCGCCGTCGGGCAGGACGCAGCACCCGTGCGAGCACCTCGCAGCGGCGGGGACGCGGCCGCCCCCGCACGGGCCGGCGTCGGGCCTCCCGCACGGAGGCGTGTAGCGCGGCGCGGCTCGCCTGGTGAGCGTCGTCGCGTGGCAGCGCGCGTCGTCGGTGAAGACCACGCAGTCCGCGTCGGTCTCGCACGCCCGGTCGGCCGCCGGCAGGTTCGCCCACTGGGTCGCGATGCGGTTGCAGGTGGGCGTGTGCGTGATGCCGTCGAGGGCCTTGACCGGAGCCTGCCCCGGTGTCCGCCCGCAGGCGGGCCACTGCTGCGGACCGCCGGGGGCAGGGGAGGCGAGGGGCGCGCCCGGGAGAGTGATCGTGTCCGCCGACGAGGGTGGCGGCCTCTGCGCGCCGCACGCCGCGACAAGGCCCATCACCCCAGCGGCCAGGATCACCCGCCTCATGCCCCGAGCGTACAACGGATTGGGTTGACGCCGGCGCTCGGGTGGTCAGGATGAAGACCGTGCGACGCCTGCGGATCTGGGATGGCCTGCGCGCCTTCTTCGGCGGGGTGGGGTTCGTCGTGGGCCGCCCCTCCGTGTGGGGCTACGCCGCCGTGCCGGTCATGTGGCTCGTGGTGCTCGGCGGCGGCCTCTCGGCGCTCGGCATCCTGGGCGCCACCCGCGCGGCCGAGGCCTTCTTCAGCGGCTCCACCGTGTGGTCGGCGGTCGGGCAGTGGGTGCTCCTGCTCCTGCTGAGCGCGGTGGCGGTCCTCGTCGCCGTCCTGGTCGCCTTCGCGCTGGCGCAGCCGCTGAGCGGCTTCGCGCTGGACCGCATCGCACGCAAGCAGGAGACGGAGCTCGGCGGCAAGGAGTGGCCCGAGCCACCGCTGCTGGACTCCATGCGCCGCTCGGTCGCCGTCACCCTCACCGGCCTCGCCATCAGCCTGCCCATCCTCGCCCTGCTGACGGTGATCGAGCTGCTCGCGCCCCCCGCGGTGATCGTGACGCTGCCCCTCAAGTTCATCGTCTCCGCCCTCCTGCTCGCGTGGGACTTCTTCGACTACCCGCTCGGCCTGCGCGGCGCGTCGGTCGGGGACAGGATGCGCTTCATCGGACGCAACTTCGCCGCGGTGCTCGCCTTCGGGTCGCTGGGCGCGGTCGTCCTGCTCGTCCCCGGCCTGGGCGTGCTGCTTTTGCCCTTCGGCGTGGCGGGCGCCGCGCGGATGGTCGTCTGGGACGATCGCCTCGCCGCCGGGGTCGCGCGCCTCCCCGCGGTGGCGCCGCAAGGCGCGCTGCCAGCCAAACCGGCGTAGAGTGCGGCCCATGCTCCGGTGGCTCGCCGCCCCCTGCCTGCTCGTCGTCGCGTGCGGCAGCACCATCGACACCAGCGGCTACGACACCAGCTGCCAGGTGGACGAGGACTGCGTCGCGGTGCAGGTGGGCGACATCTGCTCGTGCACGTGTCAGCTCGGCGCGATCAACCAGACGGAGTGGGGCAAATACGTCGCCGAGCGCGAGCGCATCGGGCAGTGCCGCGACGCGTGCGGGGTGTGCCCGGCGCGCGCCGCGTACTGCAACGCAGGCACGTGCGCCATGCGGGACGCGCCCGGCCCCGGCGCCGCGGACGCCGCCGCGGAGTGACTCCCGGGCCGGCACGCCGGTTGCGTCACGGTGGCTCCGTGCGGACCGCCCTCTTGCTCCCGCTCCTCCTCCTCGCGCTCGCCGCGTGCTCCACGTCCCCCGACGCAGCCGACGCGGGCGACGCCGCGGACGACGTCGACCCCTTCCAGACCGCCACCACGGGCGTCTACGACTCCGACGCCTCCGTCGCCGCCAAGATGGGCGTCATCCTGCGTGGCTGCGACGGCGTGGAGTCCTGCCACGGGCAGAACGCCGGCGGCCTCACCTTCCCCCCGGGCGACGAGACGGCGAACCTGGTGGGCGTCTCCTCGACGGAGGTGCCCGGCGTCCTGCGCGTCGCTCCCTTCGACCCCGAGCACAGCTACCTCTACGCCAAGACCGAAGCGGACGCCTCCATCGACGGCTCGCGCATGCCGCAGAACCAGCCCTTCGACCCGCGCCTCCCCGCGCTCGTCCACGCGTGGATCGAGGC
Source organism: uncultured delta proteobacterium (assembly GCA_963782055.1). Taxonomy (GTDB): domain Bacteria; phylum Myxococcota_A; class Polyangia; order Polyangiales; family Polyangiaceae; genus DASXHD01. The sequence goes on along the minus strand of CAWAIF010000003.1, from coordinate 4,123,660 downwards.
GGGCGCCCCGAAGCCGTGAGGCGGGATCAGAGCTCGGCGCGGACCAGGACGAACTTGTTGCAGAGCGCCTTGTCGGTGACCTCGCGGTACGACTTCGCGCCCACCTCCGCCCGCAGCCCGCCGGTGCGCGTGTGCTCGGTGATGAAGTACATCACCGTGGTGCCCTTCGCCTTCTGCTCGCGCACCCACCGGCTGAAGGTCGATCCCGTGGAGACGAACGCCGGGATGTGGTTGCTCGTGTAGAAGTTCTCGCCCTTCCAGTTCATCTGGTAGGCGACGAGCGGCTGCTCGGGGCCGGTGCGGTCCTCGTAGTACTTCTGGATGATGTCGTGCTGGCCCCAGTGCGGCGCCGTCTTCACCATGTAGACGTCCAGCCCCCAGAGCGCCCACACGAAGGCGAAGCCGCACATCGCCAGCACGGCGTGCCGCCGCAGCTTGTAGACGGCGAGCGCCACGCCGAGCACGCACGCGACGATCGCGAAGCCGGTGAGCACCGCGCCGAAGTGCAGCACCTCCGGCCAGGGCCGCCGGTAGTTGTAGGTGAAGAGCTGCAGCAGGCGGATCGCGCCCGGCTGGTCGGAGTTCTCCGGCTTGATCGCCAGATCGCGCCCGACGATGGCCATGATGAGCGTGCCGGCGATCGCCGCGGCCCCGAGCATCAGCCGCTCGTGCATCGCGCGCCGCTCGGCCGCGGCCTGCTCGCCGTCGTCCTTCGCCGCCGGCGCGCCGCGGTACGGCGTCGCCTCCGTCGTCTCCGCCGGGAGCTCCGGCGTCTTCGGCGTCTCGGCGCGGGGCACCGCCTCCGAGTGATCGTTCAAGAAGGGGATCGCCTTGCGCGCCAGCGCGACCACCAGGAGCACGCCCGCCACCACCGCGACGGCCGTGATGCCGCCCTTGCCCTCGCCCCAGGGCGTGCCCCCCATCTTGGCGGTGACGCCCAGCACGACGAGCACCGCCGCCGCCCCCGCCCCCACGGCGAACAGCGGCCACTTGATACCGCGCAGCTCGACGTTGCCGATCATGTCGTCCAGCACGATGCCGATGAGCATCGCGATCGGCGGGACCGCGGGGAAGATGTAGTGGTGGAACTTCGTCCCCATGAAGGAGAACAGGGCGAAGGCGAAGATGAACCACATCGCCAGGAAGATGGAGACGTCCCCGCGCCCGCTCGCGGCGTTGTCACGCCGCCGGAGCCACCACAACAGCCCCAGTGGTGCGAGGCCCGTCCATGGGTACGTCGCGTACCCGAGCTGCCATATGTAGAAGCGGAAGCTCGTGTCGTCGCCCTCGTTCGTGTCGTGCACGTGGTGGAAGGCGCGGTTGAACATGTCGTGGAAGATGAGCCGGTCGGTGAACGGCGTGCCGTGCCGCACGTACATCGCCACGTACCAGGGGATCGCCACCGTCAGGATGATGAGCAGCCCCGCCACGATCTCGAAGCGCAACAGCTCCGACCAGCGGCGCGTCGCCATCACGTAGCCGAAGCCGCAGAGCATCGGCAGGCCGAAGCCGGCGGGGCCCTTCGCCATCGTGGAGAGGGCGGCGAAGAACCAGGCGGCGAGGTAGTACAGCCGCCGGAGCCGGCGCTCGCCCCAGGAGAGGTAGAGCAGGATGCCGATGCCCGCGCCCCACACCACCGCCTGCACGACCGGCTCGAAGCCGCCGAACATGCGGAGCAGGTCCCCCCCGAAGCTCGTCGGGTGGATGCCCGCCGCGCGCGGGATGGACGCAGGGTGGGTGAGGTTGCACGCCTCGTTGCCGGGGAGGCCGCAGTTGCCGAGGCCGGAGCCGCTGTAAAACTCGTCCCAGTGCGCGCGGAAGCCGTGCGGGCCGGACCCGTGGAGCACCAGCTCCAGGTTGCGCGAGGCCAGGTAGAGGATCTGCGGCAACGCCACCGCGAGGATCGCGCCGAAGACCAGGTGCCACCCGGAGAGGCGCAGCTTCGTCTTGCCGAGGTTCAGCTCGTAGAGCCGCACCTTCCTGTTCTCTTCGGTGTGCAGCCCGAGCAGCAGCAGCCCCATCGCCGCCGTCATCGTCGAGACGAACGGCATGTCGGTCATCGTCTGGTGGGCGAGGAAGTACCACTGGGGCATCGTCGCGAGGACCAGGCCGCCGAGGAACCCCGCGCGCCGGCCGAAGACCTTCGCGACGCCCTTGTAGATGATGTAGAGGCCGATGACCGTGAGCAGGAAGTTGGGCGTGCGCACCACCCACTCGGGGTGCGCGTTGGGCAGCCCGCCCACGCCGATGAGCATCTTGTCCGGCTGGTAGTGGGTGCCCATCGTCGCCATGGCGAGCGCCTGGATCCAGAAGTTCATGATGGGCTTGGAGAAGAACCAGCCATCCTGAGCCCACCAGATGGAGATCCAGTCGTCGCGCGCGAGGATCTCGCGCGACACCTCGCCGTAGTGCGTCTCCCACGGATCCCAGAGCGAGTAGCTGCCCAGCGCGGGCAGGTAGAGCAGCGCGGCGATCACCACCAGCCAGAAGCCGTGCCGCTTCCAGAGCGGGCGCGGCTCGCCCGTCTCGTCGCTCCGCCAGGGGCCGAGCTTGACGCCAAGATCGTAGACGGCGAGCACCGCGCCGACGAAGGCGAGGGTGACCAGCGCGCCCCAGAGCGGCTGGGTCCCCATCCCGCTCTGCCCGCCGGCGAGCGTCAGGAAGAAGAGCACGCCGGTGCCGAACACCGCGGCCAGCGACCGCAGCACGGGCCCGAGCTCCGCCGTGGCGTGCGTCTCGCCGGCGTCGTCGAAGGAGCCGACCAGGTCCATCAGGCCGAAGGTCGTCACCAGGATGAAGAGGAAGCCCAGCGGCACGCCGACGATGTGGATCTGGGCGTTGTGGCCCATCAGGAGCAGGGCGCCCAGCGCGCCGACGAGCGCGGTCACGCCGCCGCGTGTCCATCGCAAAGGGTTGCCGCGGGGGATGAGGGTGGTCTCGTCGTCCTCCGCATCCGCGTCTCGCGTCCCGGCGTCATCCCGGGCCGGCGGGGCCTCCGCCTTGACAGGCTTGGCGGCCTCCCCCTTCGTCGCCTTCTTCCTGGCGCTTGCCTTGGCGGGCCTGGGTGTGGCCTCCGCCTTCGCAACGTCGCCCTCATCCGGCTTCGCGGTGGGCTTCTCGCCCGCGGCGGCTGGCTCGGCGGCGTGCGGCTCCTCGTCGCCGGTGGCGTCCTGCTTCTTCTCGTCTTCGGGCGTTTCGGTCATGGGCGCCTGGGCGTCGGAGGCAGCAGCACCGACCGCAAGCTGGCGGCTGGGGGCGCGTGCTTACCAAGTCTGAGGGCACACCGCTAGGACTACGTCTCGGGCTGGCGTTCCCCCTCCAACGTGACGAGGGGCCGGAACATGCCGATCGAAAATGCGGCCGCGCTGCCCTTCGCACGGCCGCGCTCGGGCGGGAGTCCCGGGCTGAGCCACCGCCATGTGTGTCAATGTGGGTCTAAATGACGCTGAAATGTCCGCAAAAACAGCGGATAGCCCACATGTGCCGGCACGCACCCGTGCCTGCGCGTGCCAGCCGGTAGCATGCAACTCAACGCCCCTTGAACTGCGCGTCCCGCTTCGCGAGGAACGCCGCCATGCCCTCGCGCTGGTCCTCCGAGCCGAACAGCCCCGCGAACGCCTGACTCTCCAGCTCGTTGGCGGTGGGGAGGGGCAGATTGGCGCCTCGCAGCAGGACGCGCTTGCACTGGGCGATCGCCAGCGGCCCCATCGTCGCGATGGTGGTGGCGACCTGGCTCACCCGCGTCAGCAGCTCCGAGACGGGGACCACCGCGTTCACCAGGCCGATGCGCAGCGCCTCCTGGGCGCCGATCATCCCGCCAGTGAAGCAGAGCTCGCGCGCGCGGCCGATGCCGACCCGCCGAGCGAGCCGCTGCGTCCCGCCGAAGCCCGGGATCACGCCGAGCTTCACCTCCGGCTGTCCCAGCTTCGCCTTCTCGCTGGCGTAGACGAAATCGCAGGCGAGCGCGAGCTCGCAGCCGCCGCCCAGGGCGAAGCCGTTGACGGCGCCGATGACGGGGAAGGGCGCCGACTCGATGCGCGCGCACACGCGGTGCCCGAGCGCGGAGAAGGCCCTGGCCTGTGCGGGAGTCATGCTCGACATCGCCCCGATGTCGGCCCCGGCGGCGAAGGCCTTCTCGCCGGCGCCGGTCAGGATGACCACGCGGGTGCGCTGGTCCACCTCGGTCTCGATGAGCGCCTCCTCCAGCTCCCCGAGGAGCAGGGCGTTGAGGGCGTTGAGCTTGTCCGGGCGGTTGAGGGTCAGGAGGGTGACGGCGCCCTCGCGCGCCTTCAGGATCGTCTCGTGGGACATACCGTGGCGCTTACGTGGCCCCCGCCCGGCGGTCAACCCCTCGTCCCTCGATGGCAACGCCCCCCCACCAGGCGGCGGCCCCTCGGACCGCAAGCGTGCTCGCGGTTCGACGTCTCCGGCCGACCACTGGACGGACGCACCCCGTGTGTCTGGCCAGCACATCCTGCGCGCGCCATGACAGCAATGTCACGGGGAGGCGACAACTTCTGGACGCCAAGTCCGCGAAATGACAGTCTGGCTCGGGACTTGTAATGGATTGTCGTTTGATGCTTTCGTCTCGTGCCTTCCGTGCCTGCGTCGCGCTCTGGCTGTTCGCCTTCCTCGCCGGGGTGGCGTGGGCCGTGGGCCCGTCCGACGAGCGCGTCGCCGAGCGCACCGCCCCCCCGGCGATGGTCCGCTAGACCTTCTGGCCCTTCTCGTAGCGGTAGAAGCCCCGGCCGGCCTTCTTGCCGACCCACCCTGCCGCCACCAGGTTGCGTAGCAGCGTGGGCGCCCGGTACTTGCTGTCGCCGAAATCGCGGTGCAGCACCTCCGCGATGAAGAGGACGGTGTCGAGGCCGATGAGGTCGGACAGCTCGAGCGGGCCCATCGGGTGGTTGAGGCCGAGCTTGGCGCCGGTGTCGATGTCCTCCGGCGTGCCGAGCCCCTGCTCGAGCGCGAAGATCGCCTCGCAGAGCATGGGGATGAGCATGCGGTTGACGAGGAAGCCCGGCGCGTCCTTGCTGGTGACCACCGACTTGCCCATCTTCTCGGCGAGCGCCTTGGCGAGCGCGTAGGTCTCGTCGCTCGTCTGCGCCGCGCGCACCAGCTCCACCAGCTGCATCAGCGGAGGGGGGTTCATGAAGTGCAGGCCCACCACCCTCTCCGGCCGCGTCGTGCAGGCGGCCAGGCGCGTCAGCGAGATGGACGAGGTGTTGCTGGCGAGGTACGCGCCCGGACGTAGCGCCCGGTCACACGCGGCGAAGAGGGAGAGCTTGAGCTCCACGTTCTCGGTCGCGGCCTCCACGACCAGATCGCAGTCGGCGAAGTCCGCCGGGCTGCCGACGGCCTTGATGTGCGCGACGAGCGCCTTGTGCGCCGCTGCGTCCATCTTGCGCTTCTCCACCCGCCGGGCGAGCACCGCGTCGATGCGCCCGATGCCCTTCTGCGCCAGCTCGAGCGTGGCGTCGCAGAGCCGGACGTCGTAGCCCGCCGCCGCCGCCACCTGCGCGATGCCACCGCCCATCTGCCCGGCGCCGAGCACGCCGAGGACTCGAATGCCGTCCAGCTCCGCCATGGTCTCTTCGTCTCCTTCGGGGCGGGCAGACTAGGTCAGCGTGCATCCGGCGGCTACCCCCTCGTGCGCGATCGCGAACGCTCATGGGGTCGGCGCGCCGCGCTATAACCACCGCATGCGTCGCGTCCTGATCTCGCTCCTGGTGCTCGCGTGCGGCTGCGCCGCGCAGCCGCCGGTGGACCACGCGATGGAGCTGGTTCGCCAGGGGCGCGAGCCGCAGGCGGTGGCCTTCCTGCGCGACGACCTGGCGAAGCACCCCGACGACCTTCCGGCGCGCAGGCTCCTGGTGCGCGTGCTCGCCTTCCAGGGGGACATGGGCGCGGCGCGCGCGGAGGTGGGGGAGATCGCCAAGCGCGTCCCCAGCGGGGACCCGGCGCCGTGGATCGAGCTGGGGCACGCCTACGAGCTGGTGCACCAGTTCGACGAGGCGCTCGCCGCCTACGACGAGGCCGCCGACCGCGCGCCGAAGTCGCCCGCCGGACCGCGCGAGGGCGGGATGCGCTGCGCCCGCTGGGGGGAGGCGGCGGAGGCGCGCCCGCGGCTGGAGGAGGCGGTGCGTCGCGGCGCGCGAGACGCCGAGACCTTCCACGTGCTCGGGCTGGTGCGGCTGCACCTGCAGGATCTGGACGGCGCCCAGGCCGCGTATCGCGAGGGACTGAAGGCGAACCCGAACGACGCCACCAACATGCTCGGCCTGGCCACCGTCGCCGTCGTGCGCGGGGACGCCCGCGCGGCGCTCGCCGCCTACGACGCCCTGATGGCCGGGCACCCGCGCTACGCCGCCGGGGAGCTCGGGCGCGCGTGGGCCCTCGCCAGGCTGGGACGCAAGGGGGAGGCGAAGCAGGCGCTCGACCGCGCGGAGGAGCTCGGCGCGCCCGCCGCCAACATCGAGAAGCAGCGCGCCGCCCTCGCCGGGCGCTGAGAGGATGGGCGTCAGTCCTTCTCGCGCAGGCGCAGCACCCGATCGCGCACCACCGCGCGGATGTACGGCAGCTCGAACGGCTTCTCGATGCAGTCGCTCAGGTGCTTCTCGGCGAACTCGCGCGCCGGGCCGGTGAACGTGCCGCCGGTCACGAAGAGGAAGCGCGAGGCGAGCTCGGGGTCGCGGCGCGCCACGTCGGCGTAGAGGTCCATGCCGGTCATGTGCGGCATCATCAGGTCGCACAGCACGATCTCGAAGCGGGCGGTGCGCAGCAGCTCCAGGGCCTCGTGCGGGTCGTTGGCGGCGACCACGTCGTGATCGGCGAGCGCGATGGTGATCGCCTGGGTGATGGCCGGCTCGTCGTCGATGACCAGCACGCGGGCGCGCGGCGTCGGCGGCTGGCTCGGGTCCACCGGGGGCGGGGCCGAGGAGCGCGCGCCGGCGGGGGCGGCGGGGAGGGCCACGCGGAAGGTCGTGCCCTGGCCCGGCGCGGTGGACACGTCGATCTGCCCGCCCAGGGCGGTGACGATGCCCTGACAGATCCAGAGGCCGAGGCCGGTGCCCACGCCCACCGGCTTGGTGGTGAAGAAGGGGTCGAAGATGCGGGTCACGAGGTGCGGCGGGATGCCCGCGCCCGTGTCGCTCACCGACACCACGACCTTCTCCTCGCCGTCCGGGGCGATGCGGACGCGGATCTCGTTGGTGTCGCTGGCGGTGTTGGAGATCGCCTGCGCGGCGTTGACGAGGAGGTTCAAGAACACCTGGCCGAGGCGCGCCTCGTTGGCGAGCACCACCGGGACCGGCTCGTAGTCGCGCACGAGGGTCGCGCGGTGCTTGATCTCGTTTTGCGCGAGGTTGATGGAGGCGTCCATCACGCGGGAGACGTCCAGCAGGAGGCGGTGCTCGTCGTCCACGCGCGAGAAGGTCTTGAGGTCCTGCACGATGGACCGCACCCGCTCCGCGCCCTCCTGCGCGAGGGCGAGCATCTGCCCCAGCTGCGCCAGGCCATCCCGCAGGTCGCCCGCGTCCGCCGCCTCGGCGCGGCGCTGCAGCTCCGGCAGTCTTCGACTGACGGCGACGTCCAGGTTCGCCTTGAGGTACGCGAGGGGGTTGTTGATCTCGTGCGCGACCCCCGCCGCGAGCGTGCCGACCGACACCATGCGGTCCGCTTGCAGCAGGCGCGCCTGCATCACCCGTCGCTCGGTGAGGTCGCGGCTGAAGGAGAGGACCGCCGGCGTGCCCTCGAAGTCGATGGGGATACACACCGTCTCCAGGATGACCGTCGTGCCGTTGCGGCGGAGCGCGCGCAGTTCGAACGGGGGGAGCATGCCGCCCGATTGCAGCTGCTCCGTTCGCTTCTCCAGCGCGCCGGCCTGCTCGGGGTCGCCGATCTCGCGCAGGCTCATCCCCACCAGATCCTCCGGGCGGTCGTAGCCGAGGACGCGCGCGAGCGCGGAGTTGGCGTAGATGAAGACGCCGTCGCGCTGGACCGAGATGGCGTCGGGGGCGCGCTCGATGAGCACGCGGAAGCGGGCCTCCGACCGGCGCAGGGCCTCCTCCGAGGCGCGGAGCGCCTGTGTCGCGCGGACCACGCCCGTCACGTCCTGCACCACGCCCATGCCGGCCATGACCCCGCCCGAGGCGTCGCGGAGGGGTGTCGTGCGCAGGGAGATGACGATCTTCGCCTCGCTGGTGGTGGCGCGGTACTCGCCCTCGTAGTGCGCCGACTCGCCCCGGAAGACCGCCTCGAGCGCGGGCAGGATGTTCTTGTCGCGCAGCTCGCGCATCGGTAGCCGCCGCAGTCGCTCCGTGTCCGTCTGCAGGATCGAGACGAAGCGCGGGTTGAACTCGGTGATGCGGAGATCGCGGTCGTAGAGGAACACGCCGATCGGCGCTTGCTCGAAGAGTGTCCGGTATCGCTCCTCCGACTCCTGGAGCGCCTGCGCAAATTCCTTTTCGACCAAGAGACCCCCGCGGCTGAGGCGATGCTAGCAGCTCGTGAGCCATACGCGAGCGCGCATCTGCACGGGAGGCGTCCGCGAGCTCGGCCGCAGCGTTGCGGTATGCTCCGCGCATGGGCACTCCGCTCCACGGCTTGCACCCCGCGCCCCTCAGCGGCGCCGACTATTCTGCAGTCGAGCTGCTCCCGGCCGACGACGCCGTGGTGCTGCTGGACCAGCGCCTGCTGCCCGTCGAGGAGCGCTACGTGGTGCTGCGCACCTGGCAGGAGGTGGCGGAGGCCATCCGGAGGCTGGTGGTGCGAGGCGCGCCCGCCATCGGCATCGCGGGGGCGTACGGCATGGTCCTGGCGTCGCGCGCCGGTCAGGTCGAGGAGGCAGCGCCCGTGCTTGCGTCCGCGCGGCCGACGGCGGTCAACCTGGCGCACGGCGTCGGGCTCATCGCCAGGGCGGCGCGGGAGTCGGCCGGCGTCGGCGCGCTGGCCGAGCGCGCGCGCGCGTACCACCGCGCCGACGTGGAGGCCTGCCGCGCCATCGGCCGGGCGGGCGCGGCGCTGCTGCCGGACGAGGCGGTGGTGATGACGGTGTGCAACGCCGGGGCGCTGGCCACCGGCGGGTACGGCACAGCCCTCGGTGTGGTGCGCGCCGCCCACGCGGCGGGCAAGCTCCGCGAGGTGATCGCGTGCGAGACGCGGCCGGTGCTCCAGGGCGCCCGGCTGACGGCGTGGGAGCTGGTGAAGGACGGCATCCCGGTGACGCTGATCACCGACGGCATGCCCGCCCACGTGATGGCGACGCGGCGGGTGTCGGCGGTGGTGACCGGCGCCGACCGCATCGCGCGAAACGGCGACGTCGCCAACAAGATTGGCACGTACGGGCTGGCGTGCCTCGCCGGCGTGCACGGCGTGCCCTTCCACGTCGCCGCGCCCTGGACCACGGTCGACCTGGCGTGCGCCACCGGCGCGGACATCCCCATCGAGCAGCGCGAGCCGCGGGAGGTCAGCCACGTGGGGGGCACGCGCGTCGCCCCGGAAGGCGCGGCCGTCTACAACCCCGCCTTCGACGTGACGCCCGCGCGGCTCGTCGGGAGCATCGTGACCGAGCGGGGGGCGCTCGCGCCGGCCGAACTCGACGCCTCCGGGTCGAGGCACTAAGGTCTGGGGCGTGACCGAGCGCTTTGCTCCCAAACCCCCCTGGCTGAAGGTGCGCGCCCCCGGCGGCGCCAGCTACACGCACCTGAAGGAGACCTTCCGCGCGCTCGACCTGCACACGGTGTGCGAGGAGGCTCGCTGCCCCAACGTCGGCGAGTGCTGGACGGAGGGCACCGCCACGGTGATGCTCCTGGGCGACACCTGCACCCGCGGCTGCCGCTTCTGCGCGGTGACCACCGGCAACCCGCGCGGCGCGGTGGATGGGCGGGAGCCGGAGCACGTCGCCCGCGCGCTGTCGCAGCTCGGGCTGCAGTACGTCGTCATCACCATGGTGGACCGCGACGACCTCCTGGACGGCGGCGCCTCGCACGTGGCGCGCACCGTCACGCGCCTGAAGGAGCTCCGCCCGGACATGCTCGTCGAGACGCTCCTCGGCGACTTCCAGGGGCACATGGACTACGTGGACACGACCGTCGACGCGAAGCCGGACGTGTGGGCCCACAACATCGAGGTCGTGCGCCGCCTCACCCGCAGGATCCGCGACGTGCGCTGCGACTACGACCAGTCGCTGCGCGTGCTGCGCCGCGTGAAGGACCGGGATCCGGCGCGCGTCACCAAGAGCTCGGTCATGGTGGGTATCGGGGAGACGGACGACGAGGTGCTCGAGACGCTGGCGGACCTTCGGGGCGCCGGGGTGGACCTGGTGACGCTCGGGCAGTACCTGCGCCCGACCCCGAAGCACGCGCCGGTGGACCGTTACGTCGAGCCGGCGGTCTTCGACCGCTTCGCCGAGGAGGCGCGCAAGCTGGGCTTCGCCTTCGTGGCGAGCGCCCCGCTCGTGCGCAGCTCGTACAAGGCGGCGGAGGTGTTCGTGCGGAGCATCCTGCGCCCGGGCGATCGCGAGGGCGCCGACGCCCTGCTCGGCGAGCGGCTGGCCGAGTCGCGCGCCGCCGCCGAGCGCGCGGGCGGTCAGGCGCCGCGCAGCACCGCGGAGCTCGCGGCGCGGACGGCGGCCGCGCTGCTCCCCGCCGAGGCGCTGCTGCGCCGGCCGGAGTGACGGTGCGCGCCCGCCTGCTCTTCGCCGTCGCGCTCTCGCTGGCCGCGTGCCACGAGAAGGAGGACGTGCAGACGGTGACCGGCCCGCCGCTCACCATCGTCCGGGTCGACGCCGCGGCTGCCCCTGCCACCACCGCGGGCGCGACCCCCACCGCCAGCGCGGCCGCGGGCGCGCCCCAGGACGCCGGCGCGAAGGACGCCTACGTGCCGGTCACCGCGAAGTTCGTCGACCTCTCCGCCGGGGCCATGCACGTCGAGCACGTGGCCTGCGAGCAGCGCATCGTCGCGCCGGTGGACGGCAAGGTGCAGGCGCTCGGTCAGACGCTCGGCCCCGGGGACGTGCTCGTCACGCAGGGCAAGGGTGGCTACGAGGTCACCGGCAAGGCCACCGTCGCCTTCGCCATCGCGCGGGGGATGGTGTGCGAGCCCGGCCAGTTCACCCGGCTGGAGAAGAAGGTGCTGCGCGCCCGGGCCGTCCCGCAGCTCACCTGGGCGGGCGGGAAGATGCGCGTGCGCATCCTGGCGGAGAAGGGGGACGCGCCCTACGCCGCCATCTCGGACCTGGAGGTGGCGACGCCGGTGGCGGAGCACGCTCACCCGGGGTCGTGGGAGGTGCTGTGCGTGATGCGCGGCTCCGGCACGCTGACGCTCGCGGGCAAGGCGCGTCACTTCGGCCCGCGGGAGGTCGTCTCCATCCCGCCGGGGACGCTGCACGCCTTGACGCCCGACCCGGGCGCCCGCGTCGTCGCCCTGCAGTTCTACGCGCCCCACGGCCCGGAGCAGCGCTTCCGTGCCCTGGCGGCGGACGGAGGTCGCTGATGTCGATCGGATCCATCCTGCTGTTGCTCCTGGTCGCGGGCGTGTGCGGCTCGGTCGGGCGCTTCATCGCCGGCGCCCGCCGTGGCGGCTGCCTCGCGTCCATCGGCCTGGGCTTCATCGGCGCGCTGCTCGGCATGTACGTCGCCCACTGGCTGAAGCTGCCGGAGTGGTTCACCGTCCACGTCGGCGGACAGGCCTTCCCGGTGGTGTGGTCGATTGTCGGCTCCGCCCTCTTCGTGGCGGTGCTCGGCATCTTCTCCCGCCGCAGGGATTGAGAAGCCTCAGTTCGGCGGCGGCGTCGCGCACTTGCCGTTGATGCACAGCGAGCCGGTGTCGCAGCAGTCCGACGCCGTCGTGCACTTCTCGAACTCGTGCGAGCACCCGTTGGGCGGCGGGACGCAGCTGAGGCCGCCGTCGCCGTCGGGGCGGCAGAAGCCGGTGCAGCACTCGTCGCCGCTCGTGCAGTCGTTGCCGTTCTGGTGGCACGGGTCGAGCGCCCAGAAGCCGCGCATGTTGCCCGCGCTCAGCTCCTGATCGGGCAGATAGAAGGCGGGGTGCGAGGGATCCTTGCCCGGCGTGCCGTTGATGTCGATCGCCGCGACCCACAGCTTCTTCCGGGCCGTCGCGTAGGCCGAGGAGTCGGTGATGGTGTTGCCGTAGTAGCGGCGGCTGGTGAAGACGACCCAGTAGTAGCCGCCCACCGCCTCGGGCAGGACCGTCGGCTCGTAGTTCAGGTTGACGTCGTTGGTGCCGTACGGAAGGTACGGCTGCCCGTTGGCGATGCCGTTGAGGGCGTCGAGCATCACCGTCGTCTTGCTCGCGATGTCCACCCCCTCCAGGTTGGCCTGTGCTCCGGACCAGGTCGCGAAGTCGGTGTGGCTGTCCTGGTGGAAGAGCAGCGTCTTGTCGTCGGGCAGGAACGCCGGCCACGCCAGGTAGTGGCCGTTGTCGGTCGCGACGTCGGTGAGGTTGGAGAAGGTGTTGGTGTTGTCGTCGAAGTCCATCACGGCCATCGTGTGGCCGCTGCCGGTGTCGTAGTGGTCGAAGGCCACCTTCTTGCCGTCGGGCGAGAAGGCGGGCGTCACCGCGTAGGTGACCTTGCCGTCGAAGCCGGGCGCGGACATGACGGCGCCGGTCTTGGTGTTGATGAGCTGCGAGGTGTGCGTGCCGTAGATGCCCGGCACGTTGGGCGGCCAGGTCCCGGGCATCGCGCCGCAGGACAGGAGCTTGGCCCCGTCCGGCGTGAGACCGCCGAAGCTGAACTGCCCGTTGGGGTTGGTCGCCATCTGCGTGGTGTTGTTGGTCAGGTCGTAGGTCTGGCCGTTGTGGTAATCGGAGCCGGACACGGCGAGCACGTTGCCGTTGGCGCTGACCGAGTGACACACGTGGCACCCTCCGAGCAGCACCGCGACCGGCTGGCCGATCTTGATCTTCAGCGTGGCGCCGCCGCCGGCCAGCTGCGAGCTGTACGAGTTGTAGTAGACGGTGCCCTTCAGGCTCCCCTGCGCGACCGTCCACCCCTCCTTGATCGGCCCGGTCACCGCGCCGCCGGCGAGCTTGGTCACCTCCACCGTGACCGGATCGTTGGCCTGCGCGCTCTTGCTGATCGTCGTCCAGGTGGCGGGCGACATGGTGATGCGCGCGGGGTTGGTGCCGGAGTAGAAGCCCTCGTAGTCCAGGAACTTGGACGTGATGTGCACGTAGAAGGAGGTGGGCGCGGTGCCGGCGAACTGCAGCACCGGCGCGGCGAGCCCGCGCGGGAAGACGGTCTTGTCGTACGGGTAGAGCCACTTGAAGCCGGAGTCCGCGTTGCCGCCGGCCTTGAGCTTCGACTGGTCGGAGGCGCTGACGTTCCCCGGGTTCTCCGCGACGTGGACGATGACGCTCACCGTGGTGCTGCCCGTCGCCTTGCCCGACGTCGCGGTGACGATGCCCGTCCCGCCGACGGTGCCCGTCGCGGTGAAGAGGCCGTTCTGGTCCATCGACCCGATGAAGGGATTGTCCACCACCCAGCTCGCGCCCACCGCCTTGCCCGACTCCAGCGCCTGGAACTGCTTCGTCTTGTCGGTGGGATAGTTCAGGACCGGGTTCTTCGGCTCGACGTCCAGCGTCGCGGTGGTGCCGCCGTCGTCCCCGGGGAAGAAGTTGATGTCGTCCGTGGCATCCACCAGGCCCCCGCCGTCCGGACCGTTCTGGAAGGTGGTGTCGTCGCTGGTGGAGCCGCAGCCACCAGTCCCGGCGATCCCCGCGGCGAACGCCGCGCAGCCAAGGAGGACGAGAGTCTTCTTCATGCTGATCATTGTAGAGGCTGGGTGTTCGGCCGCGATGCAAAAGTGCGGTCACACTCGCATCGTCGGGGCAGCGATCACGCACCTCGGAGCACGTCGTCGCCCTCCTCCTACCCGCTCGCCCCCGCACGCACCCGCCCTTCGGGGCAGGCCGAGCTCGCGGCCGCAAACGTTTCTTCACCGAGCGCATCCGCCGGGGATTGCTACACTTTGACGTGGTCTTCGCCTCCCACGTCCCAGGCGGGCCTTTGACGGGCCCTGAGCCATGGCAAGGTTGGAGGAGATCAAAGTCGACTTCGTCGCGTAAGAGGTAAGCATGCGGATCCACCTCTCTGGCGTCGTGCTCGCCCTGGGCGTCACGATGACCCTCGGTTACCCGGCGCTCGCCGGGGACACCACGACGCCCCTCGCGGCGTCCTCACTCGGCGCCGCCGACGCGCCTCCGGTCTTCGCGCCTTCCGTCGGGGACGTGCTACCCGGCGTCGTCCTCGTCGACCTCAAGGACGACGCGACGCCCGCGGAGGAAGCCGCCGTCGCGAAGGAGGTGGGCGCGCCGCTGCACTGGAACAGCGCGGCGTCGGAGTCGACGGACAAGCTGGAGGTCGCCGACCTGGCGGACCCGTCGCTGGTGGAGGGCGTGCTCGCACGCCTCCGCGCCGACCCGGCCGTCGAGCACGCCGAGCCGATGACCGTGCTGCGCGCGCTCTTCGTCCCGGACGATCCGCTCTACGCGTCGAAGCAGTGGCACCTGAAGCGCGTCGGCGCCGAGAGCGCGTGGGACTACACGTGCGGCATGGGCGTCACCGTCGCGGTGGTCGATACCGGCGTCGCCTGCTTCGACAAGGGCCCCTTCACGCGCGGCACCGACCTGGGCGGCACGCACTGCGAGGGCGGCTGGAACTTCGTCGACAACAGCGCGGAGGCCTACGACGACCAGGGCCACGGCACGCACGTCGCCGGGACGATCGCCCAGACGACGAACAACGGGGTGGGCACCGCCGGCCTGGCCTACTGCGCCACGCTGATGCCGGTGAAGGTGCTCAACAAGTCCGGCTGGGGCACCGTCGCCAACGTCGCCGAGGGCATCCGCTACGCGGCCGATCACGGCGCGCAGATCATCAACATGTCGCTCGGCGGTCCGATCAAGAGCAAGGTGCTCGAGGACGCGGTGAACCACGCGGTGAGCAAGGGCGTCATCATCGTCGCGGCGGCGGGCAACAGCGGCAAGGCGGTGGGCTACCCCGCCGCGTACCCCGGCGTCATCGCCGTCAGCGCGACCGACTCCAACGACAACATCGCCTGGTTCTCCTCCCGCGGCCCGCAGATCGCCCTGGCGGCGCCGGGGGTGAACGTCACGCAGCAGACCATCTGCGACGGCGGCAAGAACAAGTGCGAGATGTTCGGCACCTTCAACGGCACCAGCATGGCCTCGCCGCACGTCGCCGGCGTCGCCGCGATGGTCGTCGGCATGGGCGTGACCGACCCGGCCGCGGTGCGCTCCACGCTCGAGTCCACCGCGCGCCCGAAGGACGACGCCAAGCTCTACGGCGCCGGCATCGTCGACGCGGCCGCCGCGGCCCACCACGTCTTCTGGACGCACCTGGTGCTGCGCCTGCTCGCGCTCGGGCTGCTCTTCGGCTTCGTCGCGCGGCGCATCAAGCGCCGGCGCGGGTCGGTGGCGAAGGGACCCGGTGTCGTCGCCGGCGCGATGCTCGGCGCGGTGGGGTTGCTGCCCATCGCCCCGCTGCTCGGCCTCACCTCCCACGCCGGGCCTCTGCGCTGGCTGGTCGAGCTGGCCATGCGCCCGCTCGGCGAGTGGGACCTGCTCCTCGGCGCGGGCGCGCACCGCTTCATGCTCCTGGCGAGCGCGGGCCCCGCGCTGCTCGGCGCCGCGCTCTTCTTCGCGTCGAAGCGGCTGCGCCCGGCGCTCGGCGGCTTCGCCCTCGGCGCGGCGGCGCTGCTCGCGCAGGTCGCCTTCACGGCGGACTCGGCCTTCGTCCTCGGCTCGGTCGGGCTGCGCATCTTCGCCGTGGCCAACGCGGCCGTGTGCGTCTGGCTCGCGCGCCTCGCCCTCGACAGGAAGTGAGGGGTCGCACGGTCCGTGCTAGCGTGAGTCCCCGGTCCCTCCGCCACGCGTCCGGCGTCGGGACGAAGGACACGCGGCGATGTCTCTGAAGATCGACCAAGACCACTCGCGCTTCCGCAACATCGTCCGCGGGCGCATCCGGCAGAACCTGCGGAAGTACATCTCGCAGGGCGAGCTCATCGGCCGCAAGGGCAAGGATCTGGTCTCCATCCCCATCCCGCAGATCGACATCCCGCGCTTCCGCTTCGGCGACAAGCAGCAGGGCGGCGCGGGGCAGGGCGAGGGCGAGCCGGGCGACCCCGTCGGCGGCGAGGAAGGCGAGGAGGGCGAGGGCGGGCGTCAGGCCGGCGAGGGCGCGGGCGAGCACATGCTCGAGGTGGACGTCACGCTCGACGAGCTGGCGGCCATCCTGGGCGAGGAGCTGGAGCTGCCCGACATCGAGAACAAGGGCAAGAGCAAGCTCATCAACGAGAAGGACCGCTACACCGGCATCCGCCGTGTCGGTCCGGAGTCGCTGCGCCACTTTCGCCGCACCTACCGCGAGGCGCTCAAGCGGCAGATCGCCATGGGCACCTACTCGCCCGACCGGCCCATCATCGTGCCGGTGCCGGAGGACAAGCGCTACCGGAGCTGGCGCACCGTGGCCGAGCCCGTCGCCAACGCGGTCATCATCTACATGATGGACGTGTCCGGCTCCATGGGCGACGAGCAGAAGGAGATCGTCCGCATCGAGAGCTTCTGGATCGATGCGTGGCTCCAGCGCCAGTACAAGGGCCTGGAGAGCCGCTACATCATCCACGACGCCGTCGCGCGGGAGGTGGATCGCGACACCTTCTTCCACACGCGCGAGTCCGGCGGCACGATGATCTCCAGCGCCTACAAGCTCGCCGGGCAGATCATCGACGATCACTACCCGCCCGACGAGTGGAACATCTACCCCTTCCACTTCTCCGACGGCGACAACTGGTCCATGGACGACACCCTCGCCTGCGTGGAGATCCTGCGCGAGAAGCTCCTCCCTCGCGTCAACATGTTCGCCTACGGTCAGGTGGAGAGCCCGTACGGCTCCGGCCAGTTCATCAAGGACCTGCGCGATCACTTCGGCAAGGACGAGCGCGTGCTGACGAGCGAGATCCGCGACAAGGACGCCATCGTAGGGAGCATCAAGGAGTTCCTCGGGAAGGGGAAGTGACGGCGCCCGCGGCGGACGTCGCCCGCCTGCGCAAGCGACTCAAGACCGGGCTGCTGCTCGCGGGCGTCGGCTTCGTGCTGGTCACCGGCGGCGCGTCGAGCGGGCACCTGTGGATCCTCCCGCTCGGCGTGCTGTTCGGGCTGGCCGGCTCCTTCCTCACCACGTGGACGGCGGTGGCCGCGCGGCGCCTGGCCAAGCGGAGCGAGCAGGGGTAGAGCTGGCGCATGCGCCGCTCGCTCCACCTCGCCTCCGCGCTCGCCCTCGGCCTCGGCCTCGCCGCTTGCGGTGGCGCGCCGCCCCCGCCGGCCAGCCCACCGCCCGTCACCCAGCCGTCGGCCGCCGCCGCGGCCCCGTCGGCGGCGAGCGCCGACCCCGTCGCCTCCGCCGCGCCCACCACGAGCGCGGCCCCACCGCCGCCCGCGCCGTCGAAGCCGCTCGGCGAGCTGGAGCCGAAGTGCACCTATCCGCACCTGGACGCGCCGCCCCCCAGGCCGGCGGGCGGGATGCCCAGGCCGGGCGCGTCCAGGCCTGGACGCCTGGACTCGACGCCCGGCTTCGACGAGGTCCACGACTGCGCCGACCAGGGCATGTGGGCCGGGGCCGGGGTGATCTTCAACAACATCCACTACGCCTTCTCGCGCGACGGTAAGACCTTCGTCGCGTGCGACGGGTCCTGCTCGCTCGTCGACGTGGGCAGCGGCCGCGTGACCCCGCTCCCACGCGCCAAGCCGGAGGGGGTCGGCGAGGGAGTGCCGGCCGTGCAGGATCCCGCGATCGCCGCGCGGCTGCGCAAGCTGGGCAAGGGCGCGCCGGGCAAGTTCCCCTTCGCCGACGACCTGGGCGTGCGCTGGGCCACCTCCTCCCACGGCGACCACCTGACCGTGTGGCTCCGCGAGAAGACCACCGGCGCGGAGGTGCCCATCGCCGACTTCACCCGCGACGACCCGAAGGAGGCGTACTGGATCTTCCCCCGCGCGCTGATGGTGTCCCCGACGGGCGCGACGCTCGCGGTGATCGTGGGGGAGCGCCCCAACGGCCAGGGCTACGAGACACGCTGGAAGCTGGTCCACGTGCGGCCCGCGGCGGCGCGCGTCTACCGCAAGGCCGCGCAGGGCGCCGCCACCCCCGCGGCGAAGGCCATCTTCGAGAACAAGGCGAAGCTCGCGGGCGGACCTCCCTGAGGATCGACGCGCCGGCCACCGCAGGTGCTAGGGTGGGACGCATGAAGACCCTCGCGCTTGGATTCGCCTGCCTCCTTCTCTTCGGCTGCGGCGGCGACGACTCGACGTCCGGCCCCGACGGCAGCACGGCCGACGCCACGGCCGACCAGGCCGTGCCCGACGCCGCCGGCGACGCGCCCTCCACCGACGGCTCGAGCACCGACGGCTCGAGCACCGACGCCGGCGTGGGCGACTCGTCCATGCTCGACGCGAACATCCCCGACGCCGACTTCGGCTGCACCGACCCCACGACATGCGACGGCGGCGCCCCCTTCTGCTGCGCGCAGCTCGTCCTCGGTCAGGGCCAGCCGCCGAGCTGCCCGATCAGCTCCATCACCAGCGCGTGCGCGAGCAAGTGCGCGACGCAGCTCTCCTTCAGCTGCAACACCACCGAGACGGTGCGCTTCTGCTCGGCCAACGCCGACTGCACCGAGAAGGCGAACCCCATGTGCTGCGTCTTCAAGCAGAACAACCAGCAGGTCACCTTCTGCGCCAGCAGCCTCGTGGCCAACTACGCCGACCACTGCCTGTGACGCGGGGCCCTTACGCCCCGCCGCGGAGGCGCTAAGCTAGGAGCCGATGAGCGAGTTCGCGCTGAAGACGTCCCTCCCGCAGTACCTGCGGGTCTGGCAGGACAAGATCCAGGACATCGCCCGCGCCGAGGGCCTGGACTTCTTCCCCATGGTCTTCGAGATCCTGACCTACGACCAGATGAACGAGATCGCGGCGTACGGCGGCTTCCCCAACCGCTTCCCGCACTGGCGCTACGGCATGGAGTACGAGCGCCTGGCCAAGAGCTACGAGTACGGCCTCTCCAAGATCTACGAGATGGTCATCAACAACAACCCCTCGTACGCCTACCTGCTCGAGGGCAACTCGCTCACCGACCAGAAGCTGGTGATGGCCCACGTGTGCGCCCACGTGGACTTCTTCAAGAACAACTACTGCTTCCGCTCGACCGACCTGGACACCGGCGGCAAGACCACCGACCCCGCCGTCCGGCCGAAGGACTACGACCCGAACCGCCGCTGGATCGACAAGATGGCGAACCACGGGTCGCGCGTCCGGCGGCACGTCGCGCGGCACGGCATCAACAAGGTGGAGGAGTTCATCGATCACTGCCTCTCCATCGACAACCTCATCGACCCTCACGCGGCCTTCACCGGCATCGCGCGCCCGCTCACCGAGGCGGAGGAGGAGAAGGCCAACGAGATCCCTCGCCTGCGAGCGAAGGACTACATGGAGAGCTTCATCAACCCCGAGGAGTACCTCGAGGAGCAGCGCCAGAAGATCGAGGCGCGGCGCGAGCGCGCCAAGAAGTTCCCCGAGCGGCAGCAGCGCGACGTCCTGCGCTTCTTGCTGGACCACGCCCCGCTGGAGCGCTGGGAGCGCGACATCCTGGAGGTCGTCCGCGAGGAGGCGCTGTACTTCGTCCCGCAGATGCAGACCAAGATCATGAACGAGGGCTGGGCCACCTACTGGCACTCCAAGCTCATGACCGAGAAGATCCTGGATGCCTCCGAGATCATCGACTACGCGGACAACGCCGCCGGCGTCCTGGCGACGGCCAAGGGGCAGCTCAACCCGTACAAGCTCGGCGTGGAGCTGTACCGCAGCATCGAGGAGCGCTGGGACAAGGGCCAGTTCGGCAAGGAGTGGGAGGAGTGCGACGACCTCTCCGCCAAGAAGAACTGGAACCTGCGCCTCGGCCTCGGCAAAAAGAAGATCTTCCAGGTGCGCGCCCTCTACAACGACGTCACCTTCATCGACGAGTTTCTCACCCCCGACTTCGCGCGGGAGCAGAAGCTCTTCTCCTTCGGCTGGTCGAACCGCAACGAGCGCTACGAGATCGAGACACGCGAGTTCCGCGAGGTGAAGGACAAGCTGCTCTTCCAGCTCACCAACGCCGGCAACCCGTTCATCTACGTGGACGACGCCAACTACGACAACCGCGGCGAGCTGCTGCTCAAGCACGATCACCAGGGGATGGACCTGCGCGTCGACTACGCCAAGGAGGTGCAGAAGAGCCTGCTGCGCATCTGGAAGCGCCCGGTGAACGTCGAGACGATCATGGACGGCAAGCCCACGATGCTCCGCTACGACGGCCGCGAGCACTCGAGCAAGACGATCAAGAAGGACTGATGCCCTTCGCGCGGGACGAGAGCCACTGGCTGTTTCGCCTCTCGCCGCGCGAGTGGATCCAGGCGGCGCTCACCGAGCTCCGGCACGCGCAGGAGGCGTACGCGCGCCACGACGCGCGCGCGGGGCTCGCCGGGGCGCGGCGCGCCGCGGGCATGGCGCTCAACGGCGTGCTCATCGTGGAGCCCAGCGAGGGCTGGGGGCGCTCCTACGTCGACCACGTGAACGCGCTGGCCGAGGACGCCACCGTCCCCGAGCCGGTGCGCGCGGCGTGCAGGGTGCTGCAGGAGGCGACCGCGCCGGGCGGCGGCGTGGTGCCGCTGCGCAGCCGGGCGGCGGACGAGCGAATCATGGAGGCCGCGCGCGACGTCATGGCGCACGCGCTGGCGGTGGTGACGAAGCATGAGACATGAACGAGCATTCGTACTCGGCATCCTCCTCGCCGCCTGCGGGCCGGCGGCGACCCCCGCGGCTTCGGGCGGGACCAGCCCGGCGTGCCGTCCGGGCGATCCGGGCTGCCCCGGGGGCGACACCGTCGTCGCCGTCACGCCCGCCTCCGACGCCGGCGCTCCCGTCGCCGCCACCTCCGACGCGGGAGCGCCCGCCCCGTCGGCGGACGCGCACGGGCCGCTGCCGCCGCCGAAGCCCACCGTGGTGCCCCTCGCCGGGGCGGGACACGATCCGGTGGACGCCGAGCTGGACCAGGGCGACGCGGCGATGCGCGCCGGTGACCTTGCGGCGGCGGCCAAGCACTACGAGGCGGCGCGCAAGCTCGGGCCGAGGCGGCCCGGGCCGGCGGTGGGCCTCGCGCGGGTGCGCGTCGCGAAGACGGGTGTCGCGGCAGACTACGGCGCCGGCAAGGGCAACGCGGCGGTGGCCGCGGCGATCAAGGATCTGAAGCGCGTCACGGCGCACGACAAGACCTACGGGCCGGCCTGGGCGGAGCTCGGCTTCGCCCAGCTCCTCGCCTCCGACGCCCAGGGCGCGCTCACCTCCATGCGCAAGGCGGCGGAGCTCCTCCCCGACGAGCCGGAGGTGGTGTCGGCGCTGGGCGCCGCGCTCCTCGCCACCGGCCACAAGGACGAAGCGCTGCCCCAGTTCGCCAGGGCGGTCGCCCTCGACCCGGGCAGCGCGCCGCGCCGCGGCAACCTTGGCGCGGTGGAGCTCATGATGGGCCGCGTGAACGACGCCGTGCAGTCCTTCGAGGTGGCGGCGCGCATCGCCCCCGACGACGCCCGCGCCCACGACGACCTGGGCACCGCGCTGCTCGCCAAGAACGACGTCACCCGCGGGGCCAACGAGCTGGAGCGTGCCGTGCAGCTCGACGCCTCGCGCCCCTCGTACCACGTCAACCTGGGCTACGCGTACGGCATGCTCGGGCGCCGCCCCGACGCCGTGGCGCAGTACCGCGAGGCCATCCGCCTCGACCCGACCTTCACCAGCGCGTGGATCAGCCTGGGCGTCGCGCTCGCGCAGGACCCGAAGACGCGGGCGGAGGCGCGCGCCGCGCTGCTCAAGGCGAAGGCGCTCGACCCGAGCGACCCGCGCGTGAAGGAGAACCTGAACGAGCTGGACACGCTGGAGAAGGGCAAGCCCTGAGGGCCTCGGTCGCGCGGACCGACGGCCCGGAGGGCGCGCGGAAGACACAAAAGCAGAGCGCCCGCTCCGCGGTCTGGCGGGGCGGGCGCTCGGCGCGTCCTGTTGGGACGCGGGCGGGTCAGGCCGGGGCGCCTTGCTGGCGCGTCACGTTGATCGCCTGCAGCCCCTTGGGCCCCTCCTTGATCTCGAACTCCACGACCTCGTCCTCGAAGAGGCGGCGACGACCTTCGCCGTTGATCTGCGAGTAGTGCACGAAGACGTCGGGCCCCTCATCCTGCTTGATGAACCCCCAGCCCTTCTCGTCGTTGAACCACTTGACCTTGCCCAGTGCCATCTGATGCCTCCACTTCCACCTATTGCAACTTCCACTTCGAACCGGCCCGGCGAACACAACCCCGGGCCTCGAGCTTCTCCCCCGCGGGCTGGCTTCCAAGTGGACGCCGCGGGCACGCGGCCCCGGGCGAAATTGCGTGCAGACTGCACGATCCCCCGAGGCGACGGCGCACGTTAGGAGAAGCGCGCCAGCCAGGTCAAGCGTGATCTGCGGCGGCCATTGGCGCGCGCGCCGCCCCCGGAAACGCCCTCAGGTCCAGGCGCCGGTGGGGACATCCTCCAGGCTGAACGCGCCCGTCTCCGGGGTGAGGACGTGCGCCTCCACGCGGACGATCTCGCCGGTCGCGTCGTCGATCTCGTAGAGGTTGAAGCCGCTCATGCGCGTCGCGGCCTCGTGGTGGAGGGAGGCGCTCGTCGCCCCCACGATGAGGATCTCGCCGGCGTCGGTCCGGTGCACTCGCCGGATGCGCCGGTGAAGGTGGCCGTGGAGCAAGAGGCCACGCCGCACGCCCGCCAGGCGGGCGACGAGCTCGCGGCCGTCGCGCAGCCCCTCCATCGCCGCCTTGAGCGCGGAGGGCGGGAGGTACGGCGGGTGGTGGACGAGCAGCACCGGCGTGCGGCGCTTCACCTCCGGGTGGTCCAGCGCGCGGGAGAGGGCGTCGAGCTGCGGCGCCCCGATGACGCCCGCCGCCACGAAGGGCGCGCGCGGCACGGCGCTGGAGAGGCCGATGATCGCGCACGGCCCGCGCAGCTTCACGTACGGGAAGTGGCCGGCCTTGATGTCCACCGCCACGTCGATGTCGCCTTGCGTGTATTGTGCAAAGAACTCGGTGAAGCGCCGCTTCCGGAGCGCGCCGCGCGTGTAAAAGTCGTGGTTGCCGGGGACGATGCTCACGTCCTTGGGCGAGAGGTGCAGCTCCTCCTCCAGGATGCTGCGCGCCGCGGCGAACTCCGGCTCCAGGGCGAGGTTGGTGAGGTCGCCGGTGATGGCGACGTGGTCCACCTTCGCCCGGGCGACCTCCTGGGCGATGGCCCGCACGTAGGAGGCGTGGTGCGTGTGCCCGCGCTTCAACCGCAGGTTGACCCACCCGCTGAAGCGCTTGTTGAGGAATCGCGCGGGGCCGACGCCCTCCAGGGAGAGCACGTGCAGGTCGGAGAAGTGGGCGATCCGCATGTCAGCGCACGCTCGCGGCGCACCGGAAGCCGACGTGCTCGCGCCGGGCGGAGACGATGAGGAAGTTGCGCGCGGCGGTGCGCATCTCCTGGGGGCCCTCCAGGTAGGAGCCGCCCCGGACCACGTGCATGACGCCCTCGCTCACCAGCGGGTTGGTCTGGGCCTGCGGGAGGTACGCGCGTTCGGTGCTGCCGTTCTTGCCCACGCGCGCGGTGTCGGCCACCCACTCGGAGGCGTTGCCCGCCATGTCCTGGATGCCGAGCGGCGTCGCGCCGTCGGGGAAGGACCCGACCGGGGCCAGGCCGGCGAAGCCATCCCGGGCGTTCGTCGGGTCGCGCGCGAGCATGCCGTGGTTGCACAGGTGCCCGTTGAAGACGTTGCCCCACGGGAAGACGCGGCGCCCGACCCCGCGGGCCGTGTACTCCCACTCCGCTTCAGTAGGCAGCCGCGCGCCCACCCAGCCACAGTAGTCGCGCGCGTCGTTCCACGAGACCAGCACCACCGGCAGGTCTGGCCGGTCGAAGCGAGGGTCTCCGGTGGAGAAGCCCGGCGGGGAGCACGCGCCGGCGGAGACGCAGCGGGCGTAGTCGGCGACGCGGACCTCGGTCCTGTCGATCTCGAAGGGGGAGAGGGTGACGTCGTGCGCGGGGCCCTCGACGAAGGCGCGCGGGTCGCACACCGAGAGGCTGTTGCCGCTGAAGTCATCGACCAGCCGCGCGCCACCGTAGGGCTGCGTCTCGCAGAGGGCGACGGCCTGCTCCAGCTCGGTCACGGTGCTGCCCATGACGAACGTCGCGCCCGGGATGCGCACCCGCCCGGAGGGGCGCGCGCGCAGGACCGCGACCTCGGCGCCGGCCTTGGCCCCCGCGGCGACGGGCAGGCCGTCGGAGAAGCGTGTGGGAGGGATGGGCCGGCCCGCCCACGCCGCGGTGGAGGCGGCGAGCACGCCCAGCAGCGAGGCGATCGCGCGCGGTCGCATGGCCGTCACGCTAGCACGACTCACCCGGCGAGCACGCGCATCGGCCGGGCCAGCAGCGCCCGCAGCTCGGCCAGGAAGGCCGCGCCGACCGCGCCGTCGACGACGCGGTGATCGCACGAGAGGGTCATCGCCATGCGCTTGCCGATCCCGAGCGCGCCGTCCACGACGACCGGCTCCTCGCGCACCTGGCCCACCGCGAGGATGGCGCCCTCCGGCGGGTTGATGACCGCGGCGAAGGCGTCGATGCCGAACATCCCCAGGTTGGAGATGGAGAAGGTGCCGTCGCTCATCTCCTCCGGGCGGAGCTTCTTCTGGCGCGCGCGCGCGGCGAGCTCGCGCACCTCCCGCGCGATGGCGACCACGCTCTTCTGGTCGGCGTTGCGCACGACGGGGGTGAGCAGGCCGTCGGTCACCGCCACCGCGATCGAGACGTCCACCCGCCGGTGCACCAGGATCGCCTCCGGGGTGAAGGACGCGTTGCACTCCGGCACGCGCACCAGCGCCGAGGCGCACGCCTTGACGAGCAGGTCGGTCACGCTGACCTTCAGCGGCTTGTCGTCCTCCGTCTTCTCGGAGGCGAGCTCGCTGTTGATCTGCTCGCGCAGGGCGAGCAGCGGCCCCATGTCCACGTCCACCGTCAGGTAGAAGTGCGGCACCGTCTGCTTGGCCTCCGTGAGGCGCCGCGCGATGGTCTTGCGCATCATCGAGAGAGGGCGGACCTCGTCCTCCGGATACGACGGTCCGGCCGCGGGCGCCTGCAGGGTGCTGGGCGCGGCCGCTCGCGCGAGCGCCGTCGAGCGGGTCTGGGCGCCGAGGCCCTGCAGGTCCCCGGCGACCACGCGGCCGCCGGTGCCGCTGCCGTGGACGCCGCGCAGGTCGAGGCCCATCTCCCGCGCGGTCTTGCGCACGTAGGGGGAGGCGAGGACGCGTTCGCCGGACGCCGCCGCCACAGGCTCCGGCTCGCGCTCGGTGCGGTCCAGCACGCTGCCGCTCGCCAGCTTGGGCGGGTTGCGCATGGCGGAGGGGGCCTCGGTGTCCGGCTCTCGCTCGCGAGGCGGCGGGGAGGGCGGCTGCGCGGGTGTCGGCGCCTCCTTGGGCGCATGCTCCGGCGCCGGGCGCATCGTCGCGCCGGCCTGCGCGACCAGCGCGGCGATGTCCTCGCCTGGGGTGCCGAGGATCGCCACCGGCTGGCCCAGCTTGACGTTCGCGCCGTCGGCGACGAGCAGGCGCAGCAGCGTGCCCTTGTCGAAGGAGCGAAACTCCATCGTCGCCTTGTCGG
The DNA here is from genome assembly GCA_963782055.1 of uncultured delta proteobacterium. Classification (GTDB taxonomy): domain Bacteria; phylum Myxococcota_A; class Polyangia; order Polyangiales; family Polyangiaceae; genus DASXHD01. Next base: position 4,097,878 of record CAWAIF010000003.1, on the reverse strand, counting down.
TCTCCACCTCGGCGAGGAGGTCGTCCACGTCCACCGCGTCGCCCTCCTTCTTGTGCCACGCGGTGAGCACGCCCTCCTCCATGGTGGGCGAAAGCTTGGGCATCTCGACGATCTTGGCCATCGTTCTCTCTACTGCCTGTGGATGACGCGCTTCGCGGTGGCGACCACGCGCTCCGGCTGCGGCATCACGTACTGCTCCAGCTTCGCGTTGTACGGCATGGGCACGTCGCGCGTGGTGACGCGCAGGATGGGCGCGTCGAGCCAGTCGAAGGCGAGGCGCTGCACGCGGTCGGCGATCTCCGCGCCGACGCCGCCGTAGGGCCAGCCCTCGTGCACCACCACCAGCCGGTGCGTCTTGCGGACGCTCGCGGTGAGGGTGTCCTCGTCGAGCGGGCGCAGGCTTCGCAGGTCGATCACCTCCGCGGAGATGCCCTCCTTCTCCAGCTGCTCGGCCGCCTCCAGCGCCACGTGCGTCATCCGCGAGTAGGCGGCGATGGTCACGTCGGTGCCGCGGCGGGCGACGCGCGCCAGGCCGAGGGGGATGGCGTCCTGGTCGTCGGGCACCTCGCCCTTGACCGAGTAGAGCGTCTCCGACTCCATCACCAGCACCGGGTTGTCGTCGCGGATGGCGGTCTTCAGCAGACCCTTGGCGTCCGCCGGGAAGGCAGGGGCGACGACCTTCAGCCCGGGGATGGTCGCGTAGAAGTGCTCCATCGCGTGGGAGTGCTGGCTCGCCACCTGCCGGGCGCTCGCGTTGGGCCCGCGGAAGACGATGGGGCAGTGGAGCTGGCCGCCGGACATCTGCCGGATCTTGGCCGCGTTGTTGAGGATCTGGTCGAAGGCGATGGCGGAGAAGTTCCAGGTCATGAACTCCACGATGGGCCTGAGGCCCACCATCGCCGCGCCGATGCCGATGCCGGCGAAGCCCCCCTCGGCGATGGGCGTGTCGATGACCCGCTTCTCGCCGTAGCGCTCCAGCATGCCCTCCGAGACCTTGTACGCGCCCTGGTAGTGGCCGACCTCCTCCCCCATGAGAAAGACGCGGTCGTCCCGGTCCATCTCCTCGATCATCGCCTCGCGCAGCGCTTCTCGAAACCGTAGTGTCTTCATGGTCAGTATGCGAAGGGGCCGTCGTACGTCGTGGACTCCAGCACCGAGGGGTCCGGCTGCGGGCTCTCCTCGGCGAACTTCAGCGCCTTGGCGACCTCGTCCTCGACCTCGTCCTCGAGCGCCTTCAGGGCGGCGGCCTCCATCGCCTGCTGCAGGCGCTCGCGCGCGGAGACGAGCGGGTCGCGCTTCTTGTGCTCCTCCAGCTCGGAGGCCGTGCGGTACTTGGCCGGGTCGCTCATGGAGTGACCGCGGAAGCGGTAGGTGCGCACCTCCACCAGCGTGGGGGTGGACTCCCGGCGCGCGCGGTCGATGGCGGCGCCGATGCGCTCCTCCACCTCCAGCACGTCGGTCGCGAAGAAGCGGTCGTGCGGGATGCCGTAGCCGATGGCCTTCTGACTGATGTCCTCCACCGAGACGGTGCGCGAGAGCGGCGTGCCCATGGAGTACTCGTTGTTCTCGCAGACCAGGACGATGGGCAGCTTCCACAGCGCCGCGAGGGACACGCCCTCGTGGAAGCCCTGGATGGAGACGGCGCCGTCGCCGAAGAAGCAGAGCACGACGCGCCCCTCGTTGCGGTACTTGGAGGCGAACGCCACGCCAGAGGCGACGGGGATGTGGCCGCCGACGATCCCGTAGCCGCCGAGCATGTGGTGCGCGGGGTCGAACAGGTGCATCGACCCGCCGAGGCCCTGCGAGCAGCCGGTCTTTTTGCCGTAGAGCTCGGCCATCAGCACGCCCGGCGCCATGCCCTTGGCGAGGGCCATGCCGTGGTCGCGGTACGTCGTGATGACGTAGTCGTCCTCCTTCATCGCCGCGCACGCGCCCACCGCGACGGCCTCCTGCCCGATGTACAGGTGAAGGAAGCCGCCGATGTTGCCGTGCGCGTAGGCGCGGGCCGCCTCCTCCTCGAGGCGGCGGATGAGGTGCATCTGGCGGTAGAGCTTCGCGAGGTGCGCGGTGTCGGCCGACATGGGGCTCGCGAGCATAGGCGCGCGCGCCCCATCCGTCCACCTCACCCCCGGCGCCCGTCCCGTGGGCAAGATCTAGAGTGGCGCGCCCTTGTGCAGCAGGGTGCCGTAGCTCGTGCACGCCTGGGCGTCCCCCAGATCGCACGACTTCTTGAAGAGGGTCTTGGCCTTCGTGATGTCGCGCGTCACGCCGCGGCCGTCCTGGTAGAGGTGACCCAGGTTGTTGCACCCGGTGGCCTTGCCGCCGTCGCAACCCTTCTCGTAGTACGTGGCGGCCGTCGCGTCGTCCTTGATGACGCCGTGCCCGTCCTCGTAGAGCACGCCCAGGTTGACGCAGGCGCCCGGCGCCCCGCCGTCACACCCCTTGCGGTACGAGACCGACGCCAGCAGGTAGCTCTGGAGCGTGCCCTCGCCCTTCTCCTGCTGCACGCCCAGGTTGTGGCAGCCGTTCGGGTCGCCGCCGTCGCAGCCCTCCCGGTAGAGGGCGACGGTCTTGACGAAGTCCTGACGCACGCCGAGACCCTTCCAGTACATGTAGCCGAGGTTGGTGCACGCGTAGGCGTCGCTGTGGTCGCACGCGCGCGTGAAGAGGGAGACCGCCTTGGCGTTGTTCTGCTTGTGGCCGCCCTGGGCGTACAGGTAGTGCAGGCCGAGGTGGTTGCAGCCACGGTTGGAGCCGCCGTCGCACGCCGTGCGGTACAGGGCCGAGGCCTTCACCTTGTCCTGCGGGTAGCCCTTGCCGTCGTCGTAGAGCGCGCCCAGGTTGGCGCAGCCCTCGGGGGACTTCGCGTCGCACGCCTGACGGTAGAAGTCGCCCGCCTTCAGGTAGTCGAGGGGGACGCCGCGGCCCTCCTCGTAGTCGATGCCGACGTCGTTGCACTCCTTGGCGTTGCCCACGAGGCAGCCCTTCGACTTGAGCTCCACGCCGCGGCGCAGCGCCTCGTCGGCCGCGGAGAGCTCGCCGCCGTCCGGCGCGCCGGTGGCGCTCCCCACCGTGCTGGCGACCGTCAGGGGCGACGCGCCGGCGTCGTGGTGGAACCGTTTGCGGAAGAGCTTCTTGCACCCGGTGGTGCTGGTGAGCAGGAGGAGGACGGTGAGGGGTAGAAGCAGCTTTCGCATGGTGAGTCTCGGGCCCGGAGCGTACCGCGTCTTACGGCCCAGCCGACCAAACTTCCCCTCGCCGCGCGCAACGGGTCAGAACGGCTGGGGGAGCCCGGAGGCCGTGGGCGGCCCTGTCGGGATGGGCACCGGCAGCGGGGCGGAGGCCGTGCCGCTCGGCTCGCCGTCGGCCGCCCCGGCGTCGTCGTGGCTGTGCGTCACGCGGTGGTGCGTGGTGTGTGAGGCCGGCGGCGTCGTCGCCTCCGCCGATCCCACCGTCCGGGCGAAGTCGTCCGCCGCGTGCTTGAGGGAGGCGCCGTCCGACGTGCCGCGGCGGCCGAAGTAGATCAGCGCCGCGATCACCAGGATGGCCGCGCCGACGAACACGTTCTGCCAGCGGCGTGTCGCCTTCGGCACCACCGAGGTGCTGTGCGTCGGGAAGGTGGCGAAGCCGCCGGAGACGCGCGCGTCGATGGACGCGGCGAGCGCATCGCCGAAGGCGCGGCAGCTCGCGTAGCGGCCCGCCGGGTCCCTCGCCATCCCGCGGCGGAGCACCGCCTCGGCCCGGCCGAGGACCAGCCGCCGCCGCACGTCGGGCTCCGACTCGGTGATGGGGGCCGGTTGCTCGGTGGCCACGCGCGTGGCGACGGTGAGCGCGTCGTCGCCGGGGAAGGCGCGCCGCCCGGAGAGCGCCTCGTAGAGCGTCGCCGCCAGGGAGAACTGGTCCGACGCCGGCCCGAACTCCCCCTTCGCCAGCGCCTCCGGCGCCGAGTACGCGGCGGTGCCCAGCACCATCCCCGCCGTGGTGAGGGTGGAGTCGGGCACGCGCGCGATGCCGAAGTCGGTCAGCACCGCGCCGTTCTCGCTGAGGATCACGTTCTCCGGCTTGATGTCGCGGTGGATGACGCCCGCCTCGTGCGCGCGGGTGAGCGCCCCGCCGAGCTCGATCGCCATCCGCGCCACCTCCAGCGGTGGCAGCGGCCCCTCCTGCAGGCGGTCGCGCAGCGTCGGCCCCTTGACGTACTCGAACACCAGGAACAGGCCGACGTCCTCGCTCTCGCCCATGTCGTGGAGCACGACGAGGTTGGGGTGGCGCACCGCCGCCGCCGCGCGGGCCTCGTTGCGCATGCGCTCGAAGAGCGAGCGCTTCACCTCCGGAGGCAGCCCGAGGTCGTCGCGCATGACCTTCACCGCCACCTCGCGCCCCAGCACCGAGTCGCGCGCGAGCATGACGCGGCCCATCCCGCCCTCGCCGAGCGGTCGGATCACTTCGTAGCGACCGATGCGTTCGGGCAGGGCCATGGGTCAGGACGTGTGGGGGTTCCAGCAGGCGACGCGGTGGCGGTCGGCGGACTCGACGTCCTCCAGCCGCGGGACTTCCTTGTCGCAGGTGCCGGGGATGGCGCGCGGGCAGCGCGGGTGGAAGGAGCAGCCGGCGGGCGGGTCGATGGGGGAGGGGAGGTCTCCCTCCAGCAGCACGCGGAGGCGCTTGCGCGTCGGGTCGGCGACGGGCGCGGCCGCCAGCAGCGCGCGCGTGTAGGGGTGGCGCGGCAGCTCGTAGAGCGACTTGCTCGTCGCCAACTCGACCACGCGCCCGAGGTACATGACCGCCACCCGGTGGCTCATGTGCTCCACCACCTTCAGGTCGTGCGAGATGAAGAGGTAGGAGAGGCCCATCTGCTCCTGCAGGTCGAGGAGCAGGTTGACGATCTGCGCCTGGATGGAGACGTCCAGCGCGCTGATGGGCTCGTCGCAGACGATGAAATCCGGCCGCACCGCGAGCGCGCGGGCGATGCCGATGCGTTGCCGCTGCCCGCCGGAGAACTCGTGCGGGTAGCGGTCCATGTGTTCTGCGCGCAGCCCCACCTTGCCCAGCAGGTCGGCGATCATCGCCTCCTCGTCGGCGCGCGTCGCCGCCAGCTTGAAGATGCGGATCGCCTCGCCCACGATCTCGCGCACCGTCATGCGTGGGTTGAGGCTGGAGTAGGGGTCCTGGAAGATGATCTGCATGCGCCGGCGCAGGGGGCGCAGCTCCGCCTGCGTCATGCGGGAGAGATCCTGTCCGTCGAAGATGACGCGGCCGAAGGTCGGGTCGAGCAGGCGCAGCACCAGCCGGCCGAGCGTGCTCTTGCCGCACCCGCTCTCGCCCACCAGGCCGAGCGTCTCGCCGCGGCGCACGCGCAGGCTCACGTCCTCCACGGCGCGCAGGTACTTGGTGGAGCGGCCGAAGAGGCCGCGCTGCACGGGGAAGTACTTCGTCAGCTTGTCCGTCGCGACGAGGGTGCGCCCCTTCTTCTGCGTGGACGGCGCGGGGGAGCTCTCGACCGTCATGTCACAGCTCCTCCGCGCGGATGCAGCGCGACAGGTGGCCGGGCTCGATCTCGCGGAGATCCGGGTCCTCGGCGGTGCACGCGTCGATGGCCATCGAGCAGCGGTCGGCGAAGCGGCAGCCGGGCGGGAGGCCCAGCAACTCCGGCACCATGCCCTCGATGGTGGGCAGCCGCTTCTTCTTCTTCGGGTCGGCGTCGGGCTCGCGGCCGGGCACCGGCACGCTCCCCAGAAGCCCGCGCGTGTAGGGGTGGCGCGGCCGGGAGAAGAGCGCGGTCGCCGCCCCGCGCTCGACGACGCGGCCGGCGTACATGACGACCACGTCCCGCGCGTACTCGGCGATGACGCCCAGATCGTGTGTGATGAGGAGCACCGCCATCCCCATCTTCTCCTGCAGCTTCTTGAGCAGCTCGAGGATCTGCGCCTGGATGGTGACGTCCAGCGCGGTGGTGGGCTCGTCGGCGATGAGCAGCGCCGGCTGGCACGCCAGCGCCATCGCGATCATCACGCGCTGGCGCATGCCGCCGGAGAGCTGGTGCGGGTAGGCGTCCACGTTGGACTGCGGCGAGGGGATGCCGACGAGCCGCACCATCTCCACAGCGTGCTCGCGCGCCTCCTTGCGCGACTTGTCCTGGTGCATCCGGATCGCCTCGACGATCTGCGAGCCCACCGTGTAGACGGGGTTCAGGCTCGTCATCGGCTCCTGGAAGATCATGGAGATGGAGTTGCCGCGCAGCCCGCGCATCTCCCGCTCGGAGAGCGCGAGGAGGTTCTTGCCGTGCAGCTCGATGCGGCCGTGGTCCACGTGCGCCGGCGGCTCCGGCAGCAGTCGCAGGATGGACAGCGCGGTCACGCTCTTGCCGCACCCGCTCTCGCCCACGATGCCGAGCGTCTGGCCGTCCTCCACCTCGAAGCTCACCCCGTCCACCGCGCGCACCACGCCGCGGTCGGTGCGGAAGCTCACCGCGAGATCGTCGACGCGGAGCAGGGGGGCGGTCAAGGCAGTGTGGTCGTACCATACCGCACGCGACCCGGGCCACGTTCGGGCGGGGGGAGCGAGACGCCGCCCGCCGGAGCGAGCCGGCGGGCGCGCGTGGTAGGCTCCGTCCCGATGCTCGCGAGAACGCGCCTGCTCGTCCTCCTCGGCGCAGCCGTTGCGACCGGCGCGGGCGTCTCGTGCGTGGCGCGCGACCGCATGTGCGTCAGCGCGAGCGAGTGCGCGAGCCCGGCCATGTGTGTGGCCGGTCGCTGCCAGGCGAAGGGCACGCCCATCATCGCGCACCCCGCTATCCGGCGTGTCGTGCTCCGCCCCGTCGAGATGGCGTACGTCTCCCGCGCGGACACCTCCGGGCGCGTGCCCCGCGAGTTCGTGCTGGGGCGGGAGGCCGACACCGTGTTGCTCATGCGCTTCGACGCGCAGGCCGTGACGCCGGCCGACCGCGTCGTGGAGGCCTACGTCCTTCTGGACCGCGCCCCGCGGGTGGACGCCGACCCCACCCCCTTCTCCCTGCACGCCGAGCGGGTCGTCCAGGCGTGGGACGCGCGATCCATCACCTGGCCGCGGCAGCCTGCCCTGCAGGAGGAGCGCTCCCCCGCCACCGTGGTCACCGGATCCGGCCGTCCGACGATCCGTATTGATGTCCGAAGTATCGTGGATCATTGGAAAAATCACGACCCGCGCGACCAGGGGATCGGCATCGTGGCAGCGACGACCTCGGCCACCGGAATGGCCTTTGCTTCGGTGGCTACCGGCATGGAGCCCTTCGACGCCCCGCAGAGCTACGTCCCGGGCGATACGTCCCGCCTGGAGTGGATGCCCTCCGGTCCGCGTCTGGAACTCTACCTGCTGCCGGCCACGGTGAATCTCAGCGCGGCAGCCTCGTCCAACGGAGCGGCTGCGCTATCATCCGCATCGGCGTCCGCATCCACATCCAAACCCCCGAAGCCGCCGGCCTCCGGCGCTTCACCGAACGTGAAACCGCAACCGAGGTGAGGGCAATGGCAACGTTCTCCAAGAAGACTATCGCAGCTATTTCGGGTCTGGTGGTGGCCGCGGGCCTCACCCTCGCGGGGGACGGGCAGGCAGGTCAGGTCGCCAAGACGGACAAGTTCATCGTCTTCGCCGACACGCAGGGCGCCTGTCACGCCGGCGCCACCTGCACGGTGGAGCTGAAGCTTCAGGCCCTCGGGGTCTTCCACGTCAACAAGGAGTACCCCTACAAGTTCAAGGCGAACGACGTGGCGGGCGTGGAGTACGCGGGGCACGACGCGGGCGGCAAGAACATCTTCTCCAAGCGCGCCGGCGACTTCCGCCTCGACCCGAAGAACGAGAAGGTGGGCTACCTCACCCTCCACTTCAAGCCGAAGAAGAAGGGCGCGGTCACCATCTCCGGCACCTTCAAGCTGAGCGTCTGCTCCACGCAGAACTGCATGCTGGACACCAAGGAGCTGTCCATCCCGGTCGCCGTGCGCTGAGAGGATGTGAACGTCGTGACGTGCCTGGAAGGGGCGGCACGTGCCGCCCCTGCCCGCGGGCCCTCCGCGACGCGTCGGGCTCCGGCTGGGGGCACGCGGGCGGCGGGCAACGGTGCTACCTTGTCCTCGCGATGACCGAAGAACGTTCGCTGTCTCAGCAGCTCGAGTCGATGGCGGAGGAGGTCGAGCGCCGCTTCAAGTCCGGCCGCCGCGTCCTCTCCTTCTCCGAGTACCTGGACCTCTTCGCCACCGACCCCGTCCGCTACGCCCGCGACGCCAGCCGCTACGTGCGCGACGTCTTCGACCACTACGGCACGGTGACGGTGGACCACCCGTGGGGCGAGTTCACGCGCTGGAAGCTCTTCGATCTGCCGTGGGAGAAGCCGGACAGCCCGCGCGGCGCGCTCCCGCGCGGCGCCCTCATCGGTCAGGAGCAGGTGCAGGGGGAGATGTACCGCGCGCTCTCCAACTTCGCGCGGGAGGGCCGCCCCGGCCGCCTGCTGCTGCTCCACGGGCCGAACGGGTCGGCCAAGAGCACCATCGTCGGCTGCCTGATGCGCGCGATGGAGAACTACTCCCACCAGGACGACGGCGCGCTCTACCGCTTCGTGTGGGTGTTCCCGTCCAACAAGACCATCCGCGGCGCGCTCGGCTTCGCCAAGGGTGACGCGGCGAAGGTGGACACCTCCACCTACGCCCACCTCGCCGACGACCAGATCGACGCCAAGATCCTCCTGGAGGTGCGCGACCACCCGCTCTTCTTGCTCCCGCTCGACGAGCGGCGCCGCTTCCTCGAGCGCGCGTGGGAGGCCGCGAAGCGCACGACCGGGAGCGAGCCGGAGCCGCCCTCCGAGTGGATCCTGCGCGGTGAGCTCTCGCACAAGGCCGCCCAGGTCTTCGAGGCGCTGCTCGCCTCCTACGACGGCTCCTACAAGGAGGTGCTCAAGCACGTCGAGGTGGAGCGCTACTTCATCTCGCAGCGCTACCGCGTGGGCGCCGTCACCGTCGGCCCGCAGATGAGCGTCGACGCGGGCGAGCGCCAGCTCACCGTCGACCGCTCGCTCGCCGCGCTCCCGCCCTCGTTGCAGGCGGTGCCCCTCTACGAGGTGAAGGGCGAGCTCATCGACGCGGCGGGCGGCGTGCTGGAGTTCAGCGACCTGCTCAAGCGCCCGCTGGACACCTTCAAGTACCTGCAGCTCAGCATCGAGACGGGGGAGGTGTCGCTCACGCAGCAGAACGTGCAGCTCAACTGCGTGATGCTCGCCAGCGCCAACGAGGTGCACCTGGACGCCTTCCGCGAGCACCCCGAGTTCGCCAGCTTCCGCGGGCGGCTGGAGCTCATTCGCACGCCGTACCTGCTCTCGTACGTGCAGGAGCAGGCCATCTACGACGCCCACGTCGCCCCGCAGGTGCGGCGCCACGTCGCCCCGCACGCCACGCGCATGGCGGCGATGTTCGCCGTGCTGACGCGGATGCGCAAGGCGACGCCAGAGCGCTACGGCCGCACGCTCGGCGCGGTGCTCTCCGGGCTGACAGCCCTGGAGAAGATGGACCTGTACGCCACCGGCCGCGCGCCGGAGCGCCTCGACGGGGACGCGCAGAAGACCCTGCGCGCCAACATCCCGTCCATCTACGAGGAGAGCGACTCGTACCCCATCTACGAGGGGCGCATCGGCGCGAGCCCGCGGGAGATGCGCATGATCCTGCTCGATGCGGCCCAGTCCACCCACTACCAGTGCCTCTCGCCGGTGGCCGTGCTCGAGGAGATCGAGGTGCTCTGCCGCCGCCGCGGCGAGTTCGAGTGGCTGCAGCAGGAGCCGCTCGGCGGCGGCTACCACGACACCAACCAGTTTCTGGAGTCGCTCACCGCGCGGCTGCTCGACACCTGGGAGCACGAGCTGTACTCGACGAGCGGCCTGGTGGAGGAGGACCAGTACGCCGACCTCTTCGACCGCTACGTGCAGCACGTCAGCATGTGGGTGAAGAAGGAGCGCGTGCGCAACCGCGTCACCGGCGACTACGAGGAGCCGGACGAGAAGCTGATGCGCGAGGTGGAGCGCCTCCTGGACGTCAAGGGCGACCCGAGCGAGGCGCGGCAGGCGATGATCGGCGCCATCGCGGCGTGGGCGCTGGACCACCCGGGCGCGAGGGTGGACGCGTCGGTGGTCTTCCCCCACTACCTGAAGCTCATGCGCGACTCCATCTTCTCCGAGAAGCGCGATCTCGTCGCCGCCCGCGCGCGCGACATCGTGCTCTACGTGCGCGAGGACAGCGGCGGCCTGGACGCCGCGCGCAAGAAGGCCGCGAAGGAGTCGCTCGAGCGGATGATCACCCGCTTCTCCTACTGCCCGAACTGCGCGGCGGACGCCGCGAGCATGACGCTGCGCCGCCGCTTCGGCGATCTCGTCGTGTGATGCGCGGCGGCCTCCGCGGGGAGGTCCGCCGCCTCGCATTTCCGGCGATCCTGCACTCGCTGCTGCAGACGCTGGTCTTCGTGGTGGACCGCGTCATGCTCGGCCACCACTCCGAGGCGTCGCTGGCGGCGATGCAGGTGGCCGGGCCGGTCGAGTGGAGCGTCTTCTCGGTCTTCCTCGCCTTCGAGGTCGGGACCGTGGCGCGGGTGGGGCGGCTGGTGGGCGCCGGCGACCGCGCGGGGGCGCGTCGCGCCGCGCTCGCCTCGCTGGGGATCGCGATCGCCGCCGGCTCGGTCGTGGTGGCGCTCTCCCCGGTGGTGCTGGCGCTGCTGCCGCTGGCGTCGAGCCGCGCTAGCCCCGCGGTGCTGGAGGAGTCGCGCGCGTACCTGGGCGTGACGTTGCTCGCGGCGCCGATCATGTACGTCTCGGCGATGGCCACCGCGACGCTGCAGGCGTCCGGCGACACGCGCACGCCCCTGGCCATCGGCGTGGTGGCCAACGCGCTCCACGTGGCGATGAACCGCGTCCTCATCCTGGGCGGCCTGGGCATCCCGGCGCTCGGCATGCGCGGGTGCGCGATCAGCACCGCGCTCACCTTCGGGCTGGAGGCGCTGCTCGCGGTGCTCGCCCTCACGCGGCGTGGCCGCGCGGTGTCCCTGCGGCGCGACGCGGACGCGCCGGACGCGGGCCCGGCCGGGGGCGCCAGGACGGAGCTGCGCGCCATCGTCGGCGTGGGCTGGCCGGCGATGCTGGAGCGCGCGCTCTACCACGCGGGCTTCCTGGCCTACGTCGCCATCATCGGCCGGCTGGGGGACGCGAGCATGGCGGCCAACCAGGCGCTCATCAGCGTGGAGTCCATCTGCTTCCTCAGCGCCGACGGCTTCGGCGTGGCGGCCGCGACGCTGGTGGCGCAGAAGCTCGGCGCAGGGCGGCCGGGCGAGGCCGTGCGCGCCGCGGGCATCGCCACGCGCGACGCCATCGCGGTCCTCAGCACGCTCGGGCTGTTGGTCCTCGTCGGGCGCAGCGTCATCTTGCCGCTCTTCACCAGCGACGCGAACGTCGTGCGCATCGGCCTCTCCGCGGTGCCGGTCCTCGCCATCGCGCAGCCCTTCATGGCCGGCGCGATCGTCATGGCCCAGGCGCTGCGCGGCGCGGGTCGCACGCGGCTGGTGCTGGCTGTGAGCTTCGTGGGGGCGGTGCTGGTGCGCCTCTCGTGCACGTGGGCCCTCGCCATCGAGGCCCACATGGGCCTGCGCGGCGTGTGGCTCGGCTCCACCTGCGACTGGGCGGTGCGCGCGGGTGTGCTGGCGGTGGTGGCGGTGGCGTCGGCGCGCGCGGTCTTTAGAGCTACCGGTACGGCGCCGAGCCCCCCTCCAGCTTGAGCCGCGCCGTCCGCACGCCGAAGAGCTCGCCCGCGTTCTCGGCGGAGGCCCCCGCGACGTCCAGGATGGGGCCGAGCAGCACGCTCGCGATGATCGCCGCGAGCAGCAGCGCGGTTGGGTCCTCGGGGCCCTGCCGCTCGACGAGCCACACGACGTGGCAGCGGCGCGCCAGCTCGCCGAGGCCGGTGGTGCCCGCGCGCGCGTCGGCGCGCTCGGCGGCGTCCCAGTCGGCGCCAGCGGCGCGGCGACCGTAGCAGAGGCGCACGCCTCCGACGTCGCCGCTCGTGGGCGCGACGACGACGCGCGCGGCGTCCACGTCGGGGTACGACCCGGCGTAGCGCTTGTCGACGGTGAGGCCCACGGTGGTGCCGAAGAAGCGCTCGGCGTTGTGCCGCCACGCGCCGATCTCGCAGCGCGCGTCGGGCCGCTGCCCGAACACCCGGTACGCAGGGTCCGGCGCGGCGAGCGCCCCGGCGGCGCGCAGCACGCCGCGATCGTCGAGCAGCGCGGCGAAGCGCTCGTCCGTCTCGGTCACGACGTGGCCTCCGGGAAGGGGCGGCGGAATCGCCGCGCGGCGTTGGCGCGGGTGGCGCGCGCGAGCTCCTCCACCGGCACGTCGCGGAGCTGGGCGACGCGCGCCGCGGTGTGCACGACGTACGCCGGCTCGCACGGCTTGCCTCGCAGCGGCACCGGGGAGAGGTACGGGCTGTCCGTCTCCACGTGGATGCGATCGGCCGGGGCGCGCGCCGCCACCTCCTGCACCGCGCGCGCGTTCTTGAAGGTCACGATGCCGGAGAATGAGACGTCGAAGTCCACGTCCATCGCGCGGGAGGCGAAGTCCCAGTCCTCACTGAAGCAGTGGATGAGGCCGCCCACCTCGCGCGCGCCCTCTCGCGAGAGGATCTCCAGCGTGTCGGCCGCCGCCTCGCGGGTGTGGACCACGATGGGCTTGCCCAGCTCGCGGGCGAGCCCGACGAGCCGCGCAAAGGCGGCGCGCTGCACGTCCCGCGGGGAGTGGTCGTAGTGGTAGTCCAGGCCAATCTCCCCGACCGCGACGACCTCCGGCCTGCCGCCCAGCTCGGCGAGCTCGCGCATCGCGGCGTCGTCCAGGGAGGCCGCGTCGTGGGGGTGCACCCCCACCGCCGCGCCCATCTCTCCCGCGTGCGACGCCGCGAGGGCGACGGCGGCGCGCGCCGGCCCCAGATCGCTCCCCACCCCGATGACCACGAAGCCGACCACGCCTGCAGCCCGTGCGCGGGCGAGCACCTCGTCGGGGGAGGCGAAATACTGCGGGTCGAGGTGACAGTGGGTGTCGATCAGCGCCGGGGTCACGGCCCGACAGTAGCGCGAAAGGCGCGAACACGCCCTCCGCGGGCCGCCGGAGGTGGCATTTGCGGCCCATCGACTGCAAACTGAGGGGTAGACCCGTGACCGATGGCTCCCGCAAGACCGGGCCCTTTCGAGGCTGGACCGTGCTGGCCTCGCTGGCGGTGCACGCGGTCGTGCTGGGGACCTTCGGGTTCGTTGCATTCTACAAGTGTCACCAGATGGCGCCGCCGCCGGGGTCCCACCCGCCCGCGGACGAGGCCACCATCCCCATCGATCTCCCGGTGGTGGCGGAGGGGACGGCTCGGGCCGACGGCGTGGTGGACCGCACCGGCGAGAAGCCCGTCGTCTCCGGCGGCGCCACCGTCGCGCGCCTGGACACGGGGCGCGCCGGCCGGGGAGGGGACGCCACCAGCGTCGCGCAGGCGACGCACCTGAGCGATCGCGACGAGTACCTCCACCTGACCACCGACGAGGTGAGCCACCTCGATCGCGATCAGATCCAGCGCATCCGCAGCGCCACCTCCCGCGCCAGCTGGGAGGACCGCCGCCTGACCACCCACCCGATGGAGCTCACCTTCATCGTCACCGGTCACGGCATCCGGCAGGAGCGCCGCCCGGTGAGCCCGAGCGACCCGTCGCGCGGGGCGCTGCGCTCCGGCGAGGCCTCGGCGCTGGGCGGGCGTCCGGGCGCCATGCGTGAGGAGTCCGGCGACGAGGACACGCGCCGCGACCCGGGCGCCGCGCGGGAGGGCGCGCTCGTCGGCTCGCCCGGCGTCGGCGTCCACGGGGTCCGCGCGGGCGAGGATCATCGCCGCAGCGCGGCCTCCACGCGGGCCCGGCCCGACGTCACGCTCGGCCGCGTCTCCATCCCCGCCACCGATCACGCGCTCCCACGCGACGACGTCGACAGCTCGCAGGACGTCGCCACCGCGCTGCGCTCTCTCGTCCAGGGCAGCTACGCCGGCGGCGCGCGCGGCCCCGGCGGGGGAGGCACCGGCGGCGGCGGCGACCCGGGCGCGGGCGGCGCGTCGGGCGCCGGCTCGCACCCGCCGCCGCTCGGCCTGAGCGACGGCACCCTCTACGACCTGGAGACGAGCGACCCGCGCCTCTTGCCCTACTTCCGGAAGATCCACGCCAAGATCCAGCCGCTCTGGGCGCACGCCTTCCCCAAGAGCGCCATCCTGGAGCTGAAGCAGGGCACGGTGATCCTGGAGTTCACCATCGCCAGGGACGGCACGGCGACGGTCTCCTGGCCGCCGCTCCGGCCGAGCGGCGTCGAGGAGTTCGATCGCAACTGCGCCGACGCCATCCGCCGCGCCAGCCCCTTCGACCCCATCCCCGCGGTGCTGGGCGTCAGCCGCCTGCGCGTGCGCGCGCCCTTCGTCGCGTCCAACCCCGTCGTGAAGTGAGCCGCGCAGCGTGGGGCGGAGGCCTCACTCCAGCGGCTCGACCTGGATCATGTCGGGGGTACCGTCGACGGTGAAGAGGACGAGGAGCCGGGGCTTCTCCGTCTGCAGCGCGAGCACGCGACGCGTCGCGCCGTCCTTGCCCCGCACCGAGGCGAGCGCCACCGCCCGCGTGAGGCCGGGGCCGCCCACGTCGGTGAAGGCCGCCGCGCCCGGCGCGAGCAGCATGGGATCGCCGTCCGCCGCCATCGCGACGGTGCCGTCGTCCAGCAGCGCCAGATCGGACACCGGCGCCGCCCTGTCCTTCACCTGCATCGAGGGCCCCGCCGTGCCGTCGGAGCCGAGCAGCGCGAAGGCGGCGCCAGCCGCCCCGGAGTAGCCGACGGCCACCTCCTTCGGGTGGATGCCCGCGCGCATCGCGCCCACGGCGCCGTGCGGATCGCGCGCGGCGAGGGCGCCGTCGGGGCCGAGGAAGAAGATCCGCGCTCCCGCGCTCGCCACCACGGCGTCGCCGGCGACCGCCACGTCGTCCAGCGGCTGCCCGGCGGCGACCATCCGGCGCGTCTCCTCGCCGCCGGCGGTCTCCAGGGTGATCACCTCGCCGGAGGCGCACGCCACGTCGAGGGCGTCGCGCGCGCGGTCGAACGCCATCCCGCGCGGCGCCGCGCACACCGGGCGCCGGTCGACGACCGACGCCGTGACCGGGTCGATCGTCGCGACCGCGCCGCCGCTTCGCAACAGGACGCGTGCGCGCCCCGCGCCGTCCACCACCACGCGGCCGGGCTCGTCCCCGCGCTGCATCGCCACGTCGCCGACACTCCGGACGATCAGCGGGTCGGTGTCGTCGGTCGTGGCCGTCACGCGGAAGACGCGCACCGTGTCGGTGGAGCGCACCGCGGCCACGACCAGGGCGCCGTCCGCGCGCGGAACGAAGGCGAGGGTGCCCCCGAACGGCGCCTCCGGCGGAGAGACCGACGCGTCGACGTCGGCGGGCGCGGCGACGAGCGAGCCCGCCTGCGCCTGCGCCGACGCCGGAGGGGGGGCGGCGGCCGTCCCGCTGTCGCCGAAGCCGATCGGGGCGTCGTACTGGGACGAGCTGCACGCGTTGCAGCCGCTCGGCGGGCAGTCCTCCCACGCGTAGTAGCAGCTGCACCCGCCGCTGTCCGGGCAGCAGCGCGTGCAGTTGGGCGTGAAGGCGCCCAGAAAGCAGATCAGCCAGAGCATGCGTCTGCGGCGCCTCTCAACCTGATCGCGCGGCGTCGTCATCAGAAGGTGCCCTCCAGCATCAAGCTGCCCGGTCCCACGCGCAGGCCCACCGTGTCCGGCACCTGCTTCGTCCTCGGCGAGGTGACGCCGGCGATGATCATGACCACGCCCGCCACCTGCAGCGCGTCGATGACGACGCTGCCGATGAGGGAGACGACGCGGCCGGCGGAGCAGTCGCAGTTGGCCGCCTCCCTGTACGTCGCGGAGAAGGCGACCATGCCGAAGAAGGGCACGTACGGCCAGAAGCGCGGCGTCCCCGGGTCCCCACCGCTCTCGGAGATGCCCACGCCGATGAGGGCGGAGGTCCCCCAGCCGAGCAGGATCGCGCCAGCGCCCACGCCGATGAGCGCGTAGTTCGGCTCGCTCACCGGGTGCGTGTGCACCGGGGGCGTCGGCGGGGGGGCCGGCTGCGTGGGCGCCGGCGTCGTGGTCGTGCCCTGCGGCGGCGGCTGCGCGCCCAGCCGGCGCTGGAGCTCGTTGGCGATGCCCACCGCGGCGGACTGCAGGTCGGTCGCCGCCTGCTGCGTCGCGTTGTCGGGGAGGGTCACCTCGACCACGATCTGCCCCGGGCCCTTGCTCACGTCGGCCGTCATCTGCACCGTCACGTGCACCGCTCCCGGCTGCGTGCGAGGCGTCCAGCAGAGCAGGGAGGTGTCCTCCAGCACGCGCATGTCGATCGGCTGATCCACGCCCTCGACGCGCGCCGTCGCGTCCAGCGCGCAGGCGACCCCGGCGATCGTCGGGTGCGGCGTGGGGCTGTAGAAGGTCGAGGAGAGCGACTGCGGCCCGGCCGCGTGCGCCGCGGCGCTCACGCCACACACGGCGGCGACGGCGGCTGCTCCAACCCAGGGCCTGGCGACACGCAACGAACCCACGAGGACGCCCTCTGCAAGGTGAGCGCCAGCCAGCCCCGGCGCCCGCAACCACGCGGATCGTCGTCGGCGGTGACCTGCGCCCAGACTATACCGAACAGGATAGGTGCGTAGACTACGCTCCGTGCGAAGCCTGCTGCACGCCCTGAGGGCGCCGGCTTCGACGAACACGACGAGGGTACTGTGCCGGAGGAGGGATTTGAACCCCCGACCTAGCGCGTATGAAACGCCCGCTCTAACCGACTGAGCTACTCCGGCGAAAAAGCGCGCGCAGTATCGTGGAGCGCGGCCAGCCCTGTAAAGGACTTCGTTGCGACGGGAGTCCTGACGCCCGGCTTCGGGGGGGGACTTCAGCGCTTGCGGCGACGGGCGACCAGGACGAGGCCCAGCCCCGCCAGGAGCAGGGCGCCGGCCCCGCGGCCGCCGGTGTGGCCCTCCACGTCGCACGCGCAGCCGCCGCCGGCGTCCACGGTGTCGCTGGGGGGCGCGGCGGGCAGGGAGCAGTCGGGCGCCGGCTTGCCGCCCCCGAGCACGCCCTGGTCGAGCGGGTTGTTGTAGTTGCCGGTGTTGGCGTTGTCGTGGTGGAAGGACTCCCACTGCACCACGCCGCTCGATGGCCCGCGCGTCTTCCACGCGAAGACGTAGCCCTCGCGGGTGGCCGTGGCCACGTCGAGGTAGCCCTCGCCCGTCAGGTCGCCGACCGCCGCGGAGGCGGTCATCCAGCCGTTGGTGAACTTGGGCCAGCCCTTCGCCTCGCGCCCGCAGGCGTCCGCGGCGTGCAGGAAGTAGACGCCGGTGCCGATGAGCACCTCGGGGTAGCCGTCGCCATCGACGTCGGCCACCGACGGGCTCGTCAGGAACTGGAAGTCCTCGAGCGGCACCGGCATGCCGGGCATCATCTTGCCGGTCTTGCCGCTCCACGCGGCGAGCAGGTGCTGCACCTTGTGGGGAATGCCGCCGCCGGCGAGCGACCCGATGAGGCTGAGCGAGCCGCCGCTCATGATGAGGTCCGGCGTGCCGTCCTCGTCCAGATCACCCACCGCCGGCTGGCTGAGGATGGGGAACATGGTGTCGGGGAGGAACGCCTGCGAGTACTCGCCGAAGATGCTCGTCGGCTCGAACCCCACCTCCGGGTCGCCGGTCACCTCGTCGGTGCGGTGCGGGAGCTGGTTGGGCGGGTCGGCGAACCCCACCTGCGCGCCCGGGTCCGCCTTGACCATGATGGGCGGCGCCCCGTTGCCCTCCACGCCGATCTCCGGCACCCCATCGCCGTCCAGGTCGGCCGCGACCGGCGAGGCGACGATGCCCTCGCCGACGACCGGGAAGAGGTTGAGCGAGGTGCGTACCCAGGGCCAGTTGGGCAGGTAAGGGCCGTCGGCGGGCGGGTTCGGCGTGTTCGTGCCGCGTCCGTCGATGGCGAAGACGGGGCCGGAGCCGCCGCCGCCGCCGACCCGCTCGTTCGACCCGGTGACGATCTCCGGGATGCCGTCGCCGTTGAGGTCGACCGGCACCGGGGTGGCCATGATGCGGTTGAACTTGTCGGCGCGGGAGGTGTGCACCCGGACCGGCCAGCCGGCGAGCGCCGAGCCGTCCGCCTTGAAGACGTAGATGTTGCCGTCGAACGCCGCCTGGATGATCTCCGGCTTGCCGTCCTTGTCCATGTCCGCCAGCACCGGCGCGGCGAACGTCCCGCGCGAGAGGTCGTGGCGAATGTCCATGCAGTCGCCCGTGGGCTTGACGGTCGGGTCGAGCGGGCAGCTCGGCACGAGCGGCAGCCGCTTGGGCCAGCCGGGGAGCGCCTTGCCGGCGTGGTCGACGACGTAGATCGTGCCGGGCCACGTCGCGAAGACGATGTCCGGCTTGCCGTCGCCGTCCAGATCGCCGATCGCCGGCGCGCTGCCGATCGCCTCGCGCACCTTGGTCGGATCGATGCCGCCGTTGGCCCCCTTCACGTAGGCCGCGCCGGCCAGGTACGAGGGGATCTGCGGGTCGGTCTGCGCGGCGTCCAGGCCGTCGACGATCGCCGTGGCGACCGGGAAGCCGGGCACCTCCACCGGCTGCCCGCTCTTGAGCGACCAGACGTGGAGCAGGCCGTCGGTCCCGCCGAAGACCAGATCGCGCACACCGTCGCCGTCGATGTCCGCCATCTTGGGGCTGCCCTCGCCGGAGGTGCCGAGGTTGATCGGGAAGCCGGGCAGGAGGTCGGCGTCCTCGCCGTTCTTGGCGTTGGTGATGGCGATGGTGCGCCGCGCGTCTCCCTTGACGTCGAAGCTGCCGTAGTGCGCCGTCGCGCGGATGCGCAGCGTGACGGTGCGGTCGTTCGGCCCCCAGCAGAAGCTCCCGTCGCGCGTGCAGTGCGGCTGGGAGTCGGGGTCGGGCGTGTGCGCGGTGTCCATCGCCGAGGGGTCGAAGGTGGCGAGCGGCGCGTTCGGTCCGCCGCTCACGGTCTTGCCCGGCACGTTGCTCACCTGCGCGATGAGCGGCTGGAACTCGCTGTCGTCCGGCTCGACGCCCGGCGCCCACTCGACGACGTAGTCGTACGACTGCGCGCGCCTCGCCGCGACGCTGCCGATGATGGGCACCGAGCCGCTGGTGCGGCTGGCGTAGATGGGCTGGTACCAGGTGGGCGAGGTGAGGTCGACCTCCGGCGGGATCTTGCCGTCCTTGACCATCTGTACGGCGCGGAACGCGTTCTCGCGGCCGTAGTTGAAGCGCTCGTCCCACCCCGGCTTCGACTCGTAGAAGGGCGCGAGGCCGGTGTCGGGGTTGACCACCCGCGACTCCGGCACGTCGATGTCGTCGGCCGACTGCTTGAGGAGCTGCATCGCCTCCTCGGCGCTGAGCGGCGGGTTGAGCCCGAGGCCCTCCGAGTACACCAGGCCCGCGATGCCCGCGGTGCGCCCCGTCGCCTCGCTCGCGCAGCTCGTCCCGGAGACGCTGAGCGCGGAGTGTCCGCCGTAGTTGGTGCAGGAGTCGAAGGCGAGGAAGGTGGTGGAGTTGTGGTAGCTGTCGCCGTTGTACCGGACGGTGTGCACCGGCAGCGTGTGGTTGGTCGTCGCCGGCATGTTGTGGTGCCGCGAGTTCTCGTCCGCCATGGACGCGTCGATCATCACGCCGTGCGCGTAGGCGTAGTCGATCGCCGCCTTGGAGAGCGGCGTCTGGTCGATCGTCCCGAGCGCCTCCTGGATGATCGAGACGCCGTTGTCCGCCGCGTAGATCGCCGCCTGGCCGAAGTCGTTGGCGTCGGCGACGAAGCTGTCGCCCACGCGCAGCGGCACGAACATGCACTTCGGGCACGTGCCGATGGAGTCCATGCCGTTGTTGCCCTCCGACGAGGAGTCGCTGGCCTCGCCGGTCCCATGGCCGTAGCGCGTGTCGTCGTAGGGGTCGTTGTCGTTGCGGTAGAAGTCCCACCCGGCGATGTCGTCGACGTAGCCGTTGCCGTCGTCGTCCTTGCCGTCGGAGAACATCAGGATGAGATCGCCCGGATCGAGCAGGCAGTTGTGGTTGACGTCTCCCTGGATGCGGTCGGTGGTGGTCGGCTTCTGCGGGTCCATGCCGTCGAAGCACTTGTCGCCCGTCACCACCGGCGAGATGCGCGGGTCGTCGCGGTAGTCCGCCACGTTGAAGACGCCGTCGCCGTTGCAGTCGTAGCCGGCGAGGTTGCCCGCGCCGCCGCACGCCTGCCCGTTCTTGTCCTGGGGTCTGGCGGTGCCGGTGAGCTCGCCCATGTTGAGCGCCACCTTGTTCACCAGATCGGGCGAGTCCCACTTGATGCCGGAGTCCAGGATGGCGATGTGCACGCTCGGGTCGCCGATGGTCAGCGCCCACGCCTTGTCCACGCTCATGCCGGAGGCGCCGAGCGTCATGTCGGCCGCGAGGTACGGCGCCGTCCCCTGGTCCTGCTTCGGCAGGTACGACCAGTAGTTCCACCGGCCCTGGTAGCCAGGATCGTTGGGCTGGTTGGCCGGGTTGGTCATGTCCACGTCGGGGTTGGCCGGGGGCCACGCCGCGCGGGCGCCGTGAGGCTGCATCACCAGCCCCAGCGCCCCGAGCAGGACGAGGGCGGCCGCGTTTCGGAGGGACGAGCGAGGACCTTGGCTGCGATCGATCATGAAGACTCCAGGTGACTCCAATAGACGTCCACTCGCCGGCGAGGTGTCTCCCGGCGGTCTCCCCGAGGC
Organism: uncultured delta proteobacterium; assembly: GCA_963782055.1. Classification (GTDB taxonomy): domain Bacteria; phylum Myxococcota_A; class Polyangia; order Polyangiales; family Polyangiaceae; genus DASXHD01. Next base: position 4,077,046 of record CAWAIF010000003.1, on the reverse strand, counting down.
GCGCGCGGCGGGCTGAGTATACGCGCCGTTCGCGCCCTCCGCCGGCCTTCGGCCGGCCCTCAGAACTCCCCGAAGAGGTCCTGGATGCGCGTGTCGAGGGCCAGCGCGATCTTGTAGAGCGACTCGATCGACGCTGACGACTCGGCTCGCTCGATCTGCGACAGGAGCGACACGCTCAGCCCGGTGCGCCGGGACATCTGCTTGAGCGTGAGGTCCTTCTCCTTGCGCATGTTGCGGATGGTGTCGCCGATGGACCGCTGGAGCTGCTCCACCGGCGTGCGCGCCAGGCCCTTCTTGCGCATCACGCGGCCGAGGACCTCGCGGAACTCGTCCACGTTGAAGGGCTTCTTGATGTAGTCGACGGCGTCCAGCTTCATCGACGCCACCGCGCTCTCCAGGTTGGGGAACCCGGTGAAGATGACGACGGCGATGTCGGAGTCGATCTTGCGGATGCGGCGCAGCACCTCGATGCCGTCCAGCTTGGGCATCATGAGGTCCAGAATGATGAGGTGGTAGCCGCCCTGGCGAACCTCCGGCTCGACCAGGGTGGGGTCGCTCAGGGTCTTGACGGAGTAGCCGTCGGCCTCGAGCAAGGTCTGCATGTAGTCGCAGATGGCCTTGTCGTCGTCGACGATGAGGATGCGGACTGCGGGGAGCTCGGGGGGCATGGTCCTCCTGGCCGCCTGGGCCGGGATTACAGTACCACTAAACTCAAATTCCAACGAAACAGAAAATGCTCGGCAACCGGCAGAGGGTGGATCCGGCGGCGGGGCCGGAAATGGGCCGACAAACCCCTGAGAATCGGTATCCTCCGCCCCCATGCCGAAGGTCATCACCGAGGTGCGCGGTCGCGTCCTCGTCGTCACGATCAACCGCCCGGAGAAGCGGAACTGCGTCGATGGCGAGACGGCCGACCTGCTCTCCGACGCCTGGACCCGCTTCCGCGACGAGGACGACCTTTGGGTGGCGGTGCTCACCGGCTCGGGCCTCGCGTTCTCCGCGGGCGCCGACCTCTCCGCCCTGGAGACGCTCGGTCCCGGCCCGGATGCTCCCGCCTCGGCCATGCGCCAGTTCGTCACGCACGGGCCGGGCTACCTCGGCTACACGCGGCAGACCGACATCTACAAGCCCATCCTCGCCGCGGTGAACGGCTACGCCCTCGCCGGCGGGCTCGAGCTGATGTGTCTGGCGGACATCCGGGTGGTGGAGGAGCAGGCCGAGATGGGCGTCGCGTGCCGGCGCTACAACGTCCCGCTCGTGGACGGGGGCACGCAGCGCCTGCCGCGCATCGTCGGGCTCGGCCGCGCGATGGAGCTCATCCTGACCGGCCGCTTCATCGGCGCCGAGGAGGCGCTGCGCATCGGTCTCGCCACCGAGGTGGTGCCGCAGGGCGGGTCGCTCGCCCGCGCGCTGGAGATCGCCGAGCTGCTGTGCAGCCTGCCCCAGGGCGCGATGCGCAGCGACAAGCAGGCCGCGCTCATGGGATGGGGCCGGCCCCTGGAGGAGGGGCTGCGCATCGAAGCGGAGCTGGGGCAGTGGGCCATCCGCAGCAAGGACATCGTCGAGGGCAGCCGCGCCTTCGTGGAGAAGCGCCGTCCGAGCTTCGCGCAGGACGACACGAAAGGACAATGACCATGCGCATCGACTTCAAGACGCCGTCGGGCCAAAAGTGTCAGGGAGATCTCGTCGTCCCGGAGGGTGAGGGCAAGACCCCCGGGGTGGTGCTCATCCAGGAGTGGTGGGGCGTGAACGACCACATCCGCGACGTGGCCGCGCGTCTCGCGAAGGAGGGCTTCCGCGTGCTCGCGCCGGACCTCTACCACGGCAAGACCACGAAGGACCCGGGCGAGGCGGCGAAGATGATGGGCGCGCTGGACTGGAAGCAGGCTCTCGACGAGATCGCCGGCGCGGCCGAGCACCTGCGCGCCCACGAGAGCAGCAACGGCAAGGTGGCGGTGATGGGCTTCTGCATGGGCGGGGCGCTCTCCCTCGCCTCGGCGTGCAACGTGCCGCACCTCTGGGCGGTGACCGCCTTCTACGGCATCCCCGACCCGAAATTTGCAGACTACACGAAGGTGACCGCGCCCATCATGGCGCACGTCGCCGGCAAGGACGACTGGGTGAAGCCGGAGGCCGCTCGGGCGATCCAGAAGCAGATCCACGACGCCGGAAAGGTGATGGATCTGCACGTCTACGACGACGCCGACCACGCCTTCTTCAACGACACCCGGCCGGAGGTGCACAGCCCGGCGAACGCGAAGCTCGCCTGGGACCGGACGCTGGCGTTCTTCAAGAAGCACCTGTCCTCGTAGAAACGAAAGAAGCCCCTCTCCGCGTGGCGAAGAGGGGCCGGAAGGTAGGCAAGCGCGGGGGTCGAGGCCCGCGAAGCGAGGGGGTACGCTGCTGTGCGATAAATCGTGCAGCCGCGCCCTTGTACTCACATGTCGCACCTCCTTCAAGAGGAAAGCGCGGGGGCCCTAAGCGCGGGCAATTCGTCCGGAAATGCCCCGCGGGTGCGTCACGAGGGGGGGCCGATTCCAGTTGACGGGTCCACCGCGGCCCGTCATAACGCGGCCCCGGTTTCGCGCGCGAAATCGACGGGGCGTAGCGCAGCCTGGTAGCGCACTCGGTTCGGGACCGAGGAGTCGGAGGTTCAAATCCTCTCGCCCCGACTCTATTGGATGCCGAGGCATCCAATCCTTCTCGAGGCTTCTGTCGTTCCTGTACTCCGTCGACTTCGTGGACTGCGTACAGGAACGGGCAAATCCTCTCGGTGCGCCGTGCCGGCCGCTGAGGTTAGGATGGGCGCATGCGCAACGGACTTCTGGTCCTGGCGCTCGTCGCGTTCGCGGCGGGCTGCCACGGCAAGAGCAACGCGGGGGGCACGACCGCCCCCGGCACCATCGCCATCACCGCCGACGACAAGGGCTTCACGCCCAGCTCGGTGGAGGTGAAGAAGGGCTCGCACACCACCCTCGTCTTCACCCGCACGACCGACGACACCTGCGCGAAGAAGGTGGTCTTCCCCGATCTCAAGGTGACCAAGGAGCTGCCGCTGAACGAGCCGGTGAGCTTCGAGGTGCCGGCGGATCAGGCGCGCACGCTCGGCTTCCAGTGCGGCATGGGGATGTTCAAGGGAAGCGTCGTCGTGCAGTGACGCTCACGCGGCCACCGCCCGGACACTCTCCTCGAGCACGCCGAGCAGGTGCTCCAGCTCCGCGTCGGGGATGGTGAGGGGAGGGCACACGTACACGGTGTCCCCCAGCGGCCGCAGGTACGCGCCGCGCTTGCGCGCCTGGGCGTAGACGCGCCAGCCGAGCGAGCCGAGGTAGCCGCTCTCCTCGATGGACTCCGAGGCGCTGGACGCGCCGCCCAGGTCGGCGGCGCCGATCATGCCGATGGCTCGCGTCGCCTGCACGCCGGGCACGCTCGCGAGTCGCTCGAAGGCCGCGGCGACGACCCGCGCCTTGCGCGCGACCTGACCGAGGACGTCCTCGTCGCGGAAGACGCGCAGCACCTCCCGCGCGAGCGCCGCGCCCAGAGGGTGTCCGCAGAAGGTGTGGCCGTAGTAGAAGGCGCGCTCGCGGTCGCCGCGGAAGGCGTCGAACACGGCGTCGCTCACCAGGGTGGCGCCCATGGGCAGCACGCCGCCGGCGAAGGCCTTGCCGAGGCACATGATGTCGGGCGAGACGCCCGCGTGCCCGCTCGCCCACATGAAGCCGGTGCGGCCGTAGCCGGTGAAGACCTCGTCGAAGACGAGCAGCACGTCGTGCCTGGTGCAGAGCGCGCGCAGCTCGCGCAGGTACGCCGGGTCGTAGACGCGCATGCCCGCCGCGCCCTGCACGACGGGCTCGACGAACACCGCGGCGAGCGTGTCCGCCTCCCGGCGCACCAGCGCGGCGATCGTCTCGAAGGCGCGCGCGTAGCCCTCGCGGTCGGGCACCGGCGCGCGCACGCACTCGAAGAGCACGCCGGAGAAGGGTCGGCGGAAGACGTCGACGCCGCCCAGGCTGGCCGCGCCGACGGTGTCGCCGTGGTAGGCGCCGTCCAGCGTGACGAAGCGCGTCTTCTTCGGCGCGCCACGCTGCGCCCACGACTGCACGCACATCTTCACCGCGGCCTCGACCGCGGTGGAGCCGTTATCTGTGTGAAATACACGTGTCAGCCCGGCGGGGGCCACGGCGCACAGCTCCTCCGCCAGGGCGGCGGCAGGCTCGTGCGCGATGCCCGCGATCGCGCAGTGCGCGAGCACGTCTGCCTGCTCGTGCAGCACCCGCAAGAGGCGCGGGTGGGCGTGGCCGAGGGCCATCGTCCACCACGAAGCGTTGCCGTCGAGGTAGCGCGTGCCGTCGGCGTCGACGAGCCACGAGCCTTCGGCGCGAGCCACCACGATGGGGTCCACCTCGGCGAGGTAGACGTCCATCGCGGTGTACGGGTGCCAGACGCGCGCCTTGTCCAGGCGCACGACCTCGTCGCGGGTCACTTCTTCTTGGGAGCGGGCTTCGCGGGCTTCTTCTCCGGCGTCTTGCCCTTGTCACCCTTCGCGGCGGGCTTGGCGTCGGCGGCGGCGGGCGCGGGCATCGGCTCGGGCTGGGCCTCGTGGTTGACGTTGATGGTGCGCGTCGTGGAGTTCCAGTCGCCGGGGACAGGCTTGCCGTCCTTGTCCATCAGGTCGAGCTTCACCGTGTAGGTGCCGTCCTGGAGGTTGTCCAGGTAGTAGGGCGGTCCGAACTTGTCGGCCTTCGCGGTGAGCTCCTTCTCGATGCCCGGACCGGTGACGGTGATGTTCACGTGGTCCTTGCCCTCGCCCAGCGTGTCGTTGGCGAGGTAGAAGTCCACGAGCACGTGGCTCGCCTGCGGGCCCTTGTAGTCGCCCTTGGGGCGGCTGTAGACGAGCATCGGCTTCTTGATGTCGACGGAGGCCTTGCCCTTCTTGCCGACCCAGAACTCCACGACGGTCATGGCGTTCTTGGTCTTGACCGACTCGTGGTTGGGGCGGCTCGGGAAGGCGACGAGCACGTGCTCGCCGTCGCCCAGCTTCGCCCCGCCGAGCAGCTCGGAGAGCTTCACCGGCTTCTTGGTGTCGTAGATGGGCTTGTAGGGGTGGTTGTCCAGGATCAGGTGGACGTGCTGCGCGCCCATCGCGGTCTTCCAGTTCTTGACGTCCAGCTTGACGGCGAAGTCCTCGGCCTTGGCGGAGGGGACGACCTGGTTGGAGCGCGGCGAGGTGATCTTCACCGTCGGCAGCGGCGCCTTGGGGTCCTCGCTCGCGGTCCCGAGCACCAGCACCGGCGCGGGCGGCGCGGGGGTGGGCGCGGCAGCGTCGGGCTCGCCCATCATGGCGCTGGCGGACGCCGTCGGCGTGGCGGTGGGAGGAGGCGGAGGCGGAGGCGGAGGCAGGTTGTCGTTTCCGCCGCCGCACGCGCCGGCGAGCAGGGGCACGGCGACCAGCGCGGCGGGTACCATCAAACCAAGCCAGAACGAACGCTTCATGAACCTATCCCTTTCGCGGGGCGGGAGCATCGGTCCATCCCGGCTCGAGCGCAAGGCGTTCTTTTGTCGTGCGAGGCGCGCGCAAAAATCGTCGGCGGCCTCGTCTCGGCGCGCCCGACGATCGCCCGAGCGTCAGTTGGAGGCGCCGGGGCTGGGCGACGCGACCTGGAAGTCGACGGCGCTCACGTGCGTGTCGGCGCCGTCGGGCGTGCGCGCGATGGACTGCCCGGGCGGCGGGTTGGGCGCGCCGGGCGACGCGCCGCCGTCGGGCTGCGACGGGGGCTGCACGAAGGGGTGCTTGGCGGTCGACTGGTTGAGCGTCTCGTACGCGACGCTGTCGACGAGGAGCTTGTCCGGCCCGAAGAGGCCGACGCCGCCGCCGTTCTTGCTCAGGACGCCGTTGAGGCCGTTGGCGAAGCGGCCTACCAGGTTGTTGGTGTTCTGGAAGGCCTGACCGGCGACGGTGACGTAGCCGTGCGCGGCGATGGTGTCGCCAGCCTGGCCGTCCCAGATGGGGTAGGGCGCGCTGCCGGTCGCCGAGCTGTAGCGCAGCTCGTAGCCCTCCAGGCTGCCGCCGCACGCGGAGGCGTTGCGCAGCTCGACGAACTCGTCGGAGGGGCCCTGCGAGCCGTCGGCCTGCAGCTCGTTGATGGTGAGGACGATGGAGCACGCGCCGGCGTCGGCGTCGGCGGTGACGACGTCCTCGCCGGCGTCGAGCGTGGTGTCGCCGCCGGCGTCCTCGGGCGCGGCCTCGTCGCCCGCGTCGCCCGCGCCGCCGTCCAGGGGGCGCAGGGAGTCCCAGTCGAGCACGCACCCGGCGGCGGGGACGAGCGCGACCAGGAGCGCCGCGAGCCTAGAACGCACGGCGCACCCCGAACCAGGCGCCCCGCCCGGAGCGATCCACCTCGACCAGCGGCACCAGTCGCCCGGACCCGCCGGTCACGTACTTCGGCCCGCCGGCGGCGATCATGATGGCGCCCGTGACGAGCGCGGCCGCGCCCAGGCCGAGCGCCACGTTGGCGACGTTCTGGTAGGTCTCGCCGCCGTCGATCTTGGAGGCGAGGGAGGGATCGCATCGTCCGCCGCACGCGCCGCGGAGCTGGTCGTAGCGGGTCTGCGCGGCGGCGGCGAAGCCGGCGAAGAGGCCGATGCCGACGAGCCCCGCCGTCCCCACGACGAAGCCGGCGACGCGCACGCCGCCGCCCACCTTCTTGTCGCCGCTGTGATCCGGCGCGCTCGGCACCGTCGTCGGCTGCTCGGTGGTGGTCGCGGGCGCGGGCGTCCCCGTCCGGGCCACGCCCTGCGGGGGCGGCCCGGCGGGCAGCGGCGTCAGGTCGACCTTGATCTCCACCGTCTCGCCTGCGGCGGCGCGCGCCGACTTGGTGTAGCGCGCGTACCCCTGCGCCTCCGCCGTGACGGTGACGCTGCCCGGATCGATGGGGGCGGCGACGCCGAGCGCCGCGGTCGCGAGCACCGACCCGTTGACGGCGACCTTGGCGCCCTCCGGCAGCGCGGGCGCGAGCACCTTCAGGTGGGCGAGCTTCGGTTCCAGCGCCTGGCCCTCCTCCCTGGCGTGATCGCGCGTGCCGACGTAGCGCGGGTCGGTGCGCGCGCGGTCGGAGGCCTCGCTCGCCGCGCGCTGGTACTCGACGTACGCGGCGGCGAGGTGACCGAGGCCGCGCTCGCACCGCGCCATGTACAGGCGCGTGTTGGGGCTCTCGTAGAGCTGGCTCGCCGCGCGGAACTCCTGCAGCGCCGCGGCGTACTTCTGCGCCATGAAGAGCTCGCGCCCCTTGGAGAAGCGCGCCTGGGCGACGGCCTCTTCGGTCGTCTGGGCGGAAGCGGTGGCGGCCACCACGCAGCAGGCGGCCGAGAGCAAGAGGGCGCTCGTGCGGATCATCGACCTCACATGGCTTCGGGATTGAAGGCGCCGCCGGTGGCGGGCGGCGGAGGCGCGGGCGGCGTCCTGGCCGAGGCGGCGGCGGAGGGCGCGGAGGCAACCGGCGGTGGCGACGGAGGCTTCACCTGCGCGTGCGGGTGGTGGACCGCGGGCCGCGGCGGCGGCGTCTCCGACGGGAGGTCCTGGACCGAGACGGAGGTCGTCGCCGGGGCCTCTGTGGTCGTCGCCGTCGGGTCGGCCTTCGCGACGGGCGCGGTGACCGTGGGCGCGGCCGTCGCCGCGGCGTGCTCAGGCTCGTGGCCCGCGCGCGACGCCACGAGCAGGGTCACCGTCGCCACCGAGGCGCCGACGAGCACCAGCGCGGCCGCGCCGAGGCCGACCCAGAGCGGACGGCGCCGGCGCGCCTCGGTGCTCTCCGGCAGCAGGGGGACGAGCTGCGCGCCGTTGGACGAGGGCGCGGAGATCGTCATCCGCACCGAGGTATCCCCCGGCTCGCCCTGCTCGAGCGACGGCGCCGTCATGACGCGCGCGCCGTCGTTCCACGCGCGCACGCGTCGGTCCACGCTCTCCAGCATCTCCGCGGCGATCTCGCGGACGTATGCGCCCAGCGCCCTGGGCGTGGCGATGCCCAGCGGCTCGGCGGCCTCCTCCAGCGCCTCGGCGAAATCGGCGGCGTTGTCGAAGCGCTCGTCGGGATCGCGGCGCAGCGCGCGCGCGCACACCTCGTCCAGCGCGGGCGGGTAGCCCGGCGCCACGTCGCGCAGGCGAGGGATGGGCGCCTCCAGGAGCTGCCGCAGGGCCTCGGCGTCGGTCTGCCCGCGGAAGAGACGCTTGGACGCGAGGCACTCCCACAGCACGATGCCCGCGGTGAAGACGTCTGCGCGGCGGTCGACGGGCTCGCTGCCCGTCTGCTCCGGCGCCATGTAGCTCAGCTTGCCCTTCACCTGCCCGTCGCGCGTGTGGCTGATGCGCTCCTCCGCGCGGGCGATGCCGAAGTCGGTCAGGCGCGTCACGCCGTCGGCGCCGACGAGGATGTTGTGCGGGGAGACGTCGCGATGCACCAGGTGCAGCGGCTCGCCCTGATCGCCCGTGAGCTCGTGCGCGGCGTGCAGGCCGTGGAGCGTCTCCAGCATGATGCGGATGGCGATGCCGGCGGGCATCGGCTTGTTCAGCTTGGCGGTCTGCCGCAGCAGGCCGAGCAGGGAGTCGCCCTCGACGTACTCCATCACCAGGTAGTGGCCGTCGGCGCCGTGCTGCAGGTCCAGCGTGGCGACGACGTTGGGGTGACGCACCCGGGCGGCGAGGCGCGCCTCGTCCAGGAACATGGTGATGAACTGCCGGTCCGCCGCGACGTGCGGGTGCAGCAGCTTGATCGCGACCAGCCGCTGGAAGCCGGCCACCCCGAGCGCGCGGCCCAGGTAGACGTTGGCCATCCCGCCTGCCGCGATGTGCGTCACGATCTCGTAGCGGCCCAGCCGGGTGCCCGGCCGGATGCTCGGCACCCGCTCCGTTCCCTCGAGCTCGACAGCGCTGGGCGAGCGGAGAACCACGCGCGTAATGTATCATGATCTCCTACGTCGGTCCGGCGCTTTTTCGGTGACGGACCGGCGGCGCCAACCCCGATTCGGGCGCGTTTTCAGGGAGTCTGGGCGGCTGGCGGCGCCGGAGCGGGGTGGTGGCTCAGGCCCACCCGCCTTCCGTCCGGATCGCGAAAATACAGCGTGAAGCCGGTCTCCGCCTCCACCGGCACACCGGCCTGCTGCAGCCGGGCGCGGAGGGGCGCGCGCTCCGCCGGGGCGATGGCGAAGGCCACGAGCTCCATCAATCCCGCAGGGGGCGGCGGCTCGCCCGGTTCGGCGCGCTCCAGCATCAGGATGGTCGGGCCCGCCCGAAGCCACACGCTCCGCGGGGAGTGGTCCGCCACGGCTGGGAGCCCCAGCAGCTCGCCGTAGAAGCGCACCAGCCGGGGGAGATCGCCGGTCCGCAGCGCCAGGTGGTGGAGGTTCAAGCCGGCTCGTGCTCCTGCGCCCATCGTAGCCGGATCGTGGAAGCGGGAGCACTCCGACGATGAGGAGCACGGGCCCGGGAGTTGTGGTAGCCCCACCGGATGGCGACGCGACGCGTGGTGGTGGCGACTCACGGGCACTGCTTCGACGGACTCTGTTCGGCGGCGATGTTCACCCGCCTGCTGCGGCACCTCTCCCCCGGCGATGCGCTGGAGCTGCGCTACCGCGCCGCCGGCTACGGCCCGGGGCAGAACGGCGTCGACCCCGCGCTGCTCGACGGCGAGATCAACGCCATCCTGGATTTTCGCTTCTCGCGCGCGCCGCAGCTCACCTGGTACTTCGACCACCACGTCTCCGCGTTCCCGGCGCCGGAGGACCGCAGCGCCTACGACGCGCACGTGGCCGCGGTCCACAGGCACCCGGCGACCGAGCGGCGCATGTTCCACGACGGCTCGTACTCCTCGTGCACCAAGCTCATCGCCGACCTCGGCGCGAGCGTCTTCGGCCTGCAGACCACGGGGCATCTGGCGGAGCTGGTGAAGTGGGCGGACATCATCGACGCCGCGCGCTTCCCCAGCGCCGAGATGGCCGTCGCGCGGACGGCGCCGGCGCTGCAGCTCATGACGGTCGTCGAGCACCACGGCGACGACGCCTTCGTCTCGCGCATGGTCCCGCGCCTGCTGGAGGAGCCGCTCGCGGAGGTGGCGCTCGCGCCGGACGTGCAGTCCGCGCTGGAGCCGCTCAAGGCAGGCCACGCGGCGTTCGTGAAGCTGGTGCGCGAGCGCGCGGTGGAGCGCGGCGACGTGGTGCTCGTCGACCTGCTCGATCACGACTTCGAGGTCGCCACCAAGTTCGTGACCTACGCGCTCTACCCCAAGAGCGCCTACTCGCTGATGCTCACGCGCTCCCCCAAGAAGTGCAAGGTGTCCATCGGCTACAACCCGTGGAGCGCGGTGCCTCGACGGCACGACATCGCCGCCATCTGCGAGCGCTACGGCGGTGGAGGGCACCCGGTGGTGGGCGCCATCACCTTGCCGGCGGCCGACGTCGGGCGGGTTCGCGACATCGCCGAGACCATCGCCCAGGAGCTCAATCGCCCGTGAGCCGGGCGGGCTCCCGCCGGGGCTTCGAGACGCCACCCCTGGTGGTCGGCCACCGCGGCGGGTGCGACACGCCCGACGACCCGGGCTGGCCTCCGGAGAACACCATGGCGGCCTTCGAGCACGCCCTCGCCCAGGGCGCCGACGGCATCGAGCTGGACGTGCGGCCGTGCGGGTCGGGCGAGATCGTCGTCTTCCACGACCCCGACCTGACGCGCGCCACCGCCGGCGCCGACCGGCGGCAGGTCTCCGACGTCTCCTACGCCGAGCTCGCGGCGGTGCGCCTCTTCGGCGGCGAGAGCGGTCCCCCGCTCCTGTCCGACGTGCTGCGCCTGTGCGAGGCGCGAGGCGCCGCCCTCAACGTGGAGATCAAGCACGACACCCCGCGGCCGGACCGCCTCGTCGCCGGCGTGGCCCGTGAGCTCTCGCGGTCCGGCGCCGACGTCGTGGTCTCCAGCTTCCACCCCGGCTTGCTCCTGCGCCTCGGCCTGCGCGCGCCGCGCGTGCGCCGCGCATGGTTGCTGACCTCCAAGCGTCGCTGGTCGCGCCGGGCGGCGCTGCACGTCGCGCGCGCCCCGTGGCTGTACGCCCTGCACATCGAGCGCACCCTCGCGTCGCCGCGTCTCGTGAGCGTGCTCCGCGATCGCGGCCTGCGCGTGGGCGTGTGGACGGTCAACGATCCGGACGAGGCGCGTGATCTCGTGGCGATCGGCGCCGACTGGATCATCACCGACGCTCCCGGTCGGATCCGCGACGCCGTCCACCTCCCCCTTCAGCGGGAGGTGGCCGGGGAGTGAGCCTCGCACGTCACGACGGCGACGGGCACGCCGGACGGCGGCTGCAGCGTGAAGGAGCTGGGCGGGAGCGGCGGGTTGAGCTCGACCTTGTCGTACCGGAAGAGCACGTCCTCCCCCATGCCCGGAACGTTCACGTGGATCCGTCGCGGGAGCTCGGCGTTGCACTGCGGGCCGCTGGGCGGCAGCGGCGTCTCGCCGAGCACCGCGTCCAGCGGGTTCGCCGCGGGGATCGCCGCCATCCCGGTCGGGCGGTAGTCGGTGAGCTCCGCGTCGTAGAGCTCCTGGCCTTGCTGCCACACCTCGACGTCGATGACGCGCAGCCGCTGCTCTTGCCACGGCTTGCTCCAGTCGTCCGGGTGCACCTGCAGGTGGATCTCCTCGCGGGCGCTGGGCGTGCCGTCGATCCCCACGACGTAGTACCCGGAGCCGCTCCAGGCGAGGGAGAGCGCCGGCGGCCCGGGCGGCGTGTGCACCAGCACGGGCGCGCGCCCGACCAGCAGGCTCACCAGCACGTTGCCCGGGATGGGCACCTGCGTGATGCGCGCGATGTTGCACGCCGAGGCGGGCCCGACGAGAAACTGCTTGTTGCGCATGTCGTTGAGGGCGAAGTGCTCGCCGTCGCTCGCCAGCGTGGCGACCGAGCCCACCACCGGCGCCATCACGTCCATCCGGATCCGCGCGGGGCGCGAGGCGAGCATGAGCAGCTCGGCGCGCACGCGGCCGCCCTTGTCGGAGAAGTGATCGATGGCCGCGTCGGCGCGCACGCCCGTGGCGCACTCGGTCGTGGCGCGCATGCGGTCGATGGCGGCCTGCGCGTCGGGGAGCTGCGAGGGCGGTGGGGACTTGGCGCACGCGGCCAGCGTCACGGCGAGGCACGCAGCGGGGATCGCGCGGATCGACGGGGTCATGGGCGCGCAGCCTAGCCCACGATGGTGTCCGGAATGCGGACAGTCGTCCCCTCGGGAGTGTCAACCAAACGTGACAGACTATCCATGCTCTCCTCGAATTCGCCTTGTTTCCGGCCTGGCCTCATCGTTGCACACCGGCGGCAAGAAGGTGGGTGTCATGCTCCTTGCGACTCAGGGCGGCGGGGTTTTCTAGAGCAGGTCGCGCGCACGCGCGATGACCGCACGTACGGCCTCGCTCACACCGAGATCGGCGAGCTCGTCGGCGCGCGCCCAGCGGGCGTCGCTCGCGTCGTCGCCCGCGCGCGGCTCCGCGGACGAGGCCGGCCGGCACAGGATCTCGTGGATGTCGAAGGCCGCGTCGGGGCGGCGCATCGGGAAGACCTCCACCGTGCGCACGACGGCGACGGGCACGGCCGTCTCCTCCATCACCTCGCGCACGACAGCCTGATGCGGGCTCTCCCCCGGCTCCACGTGGCCGCCGGGGAGCGTCCAGCGTCCGGCGTCCGGCGGGTCCTTGCGGCGTACCAGCAGGAGCGCGCCGTCGTCGCGTACCACCACGCCTCCCACCGCGAGCTTGGCGTGCATCGCTCCGCAGCGTAGCGTGCGGAGGCGGCATGAGCCACCGGACGGTACGCGACGCGCCCTGTCGGCCCCTCGAGGAGGACTGGCGGCACGTGCTCGCCGCCGTGGCGCGCGCGAAGGGCCTGGACGCGCCGCCGAAGGCGATGGCCGCGCGCGTGCGGGCGCTGTCCGACGCCTACAACCATGGCGCAGAGCCGCCGACGGGGAGCGCTGCCCTCTCGGCGCGCCTCGCCTTCGGCTTCCCGCGCGACGTCCCGAAGAGCGCGTGCGCGGTGCGCGAGCTGGTGGCGGCGGGTCGGCTGGCGCTGGAGCCCGGGCGGCCCCTGCGCGTGCTGGACCTCGGCGCGGGTCTGGGCGCGACGACGTGGGGCGTGGCGCGCGCGCTCGCGGCGGCGGGCGACAGCGGCGAGGTGGACGCGCTGCTGGTGGATCACGACGCCGGCGCGCTCGCCCTGGCCGAGTCCATCGCTGCCGAGCGGCGCGGCGAGGGCGGCGTGGCGGTGCGGGTGCGCGTGGCGCGCGGTCCGGTCCAGCGGCGCGGCGGGCCGTTCGATCTGGTCCTGCTCGGGCAGGTGCTCTGCGAGATGGGGCGCGATCGGGTGGATGAGGACCGCGTGGCGGAGCACGCGGCGCTGCTCGACGCGCTCGCGGACGAGCTGGCGCCCTCGGGCTCGCTGGTGGTCGTCGAGCCGGCGCTGCGTCCGGCGACACGCCACCTCCACGCCGTGCGCGACCGCGTGCTGTCGGCCGGCAAGAGCCGGGTCTTCGCCCCGTGCCTGCACCAGACGGCGTGTCCCGCGCTCGCCACCTCCGACGACTGGTGCCACGAGGATCTGCCGGTGGACCTCCCGGAGTGGCTCGCGCCGCTCGCGCGGGGCGCCGGCCTGCGATGGCAGGGCCTTACCTTCTCCTACGTGGTGCTCCGCCGTGACGGCGCGACGCTGCGCGACGCGCTCGGCGAGAGGCCGCGCCCTCTGCGCGTGACGAGCCGTCCGCTGCGGAGCAAGGGCAAGAGCGAGCTCTTCCTCTGCGGTGAGCTGGAGCAGGACGGGGAGGCGGCGTGGGGGCGCCCGCGGGTGGCGAGGCTCGACCGTCATCGCGTGCGCGGCGACGCCTGGGAGGAGGCGGCGCGCGGCGACCTGCTGGGGATCGAGCCGCCGCTGGCTCCGGGCGCGGCGCGGGTCGAGCAGGGAGCGCGGATCGTGCGCCTCGAGCCGCGGCCGCCGCCCCGGCGCGATTGACGTGGGGTGACGGCGTGGTACGCACCTGCCCGGATGCACGGCCTGTACGCGATCGTCGACCTGGGCGCGCTGGAGGAGCGCGCGCTCGATCCGCTCGCCTTCGCCGAGGCGGCGCTGGAGGGCGGCGCGCGCGTGGTGCAGCTGCGCGCGAAGGCGGCGCCGGACACGGCGGTGGTGGACTGCCTCCGCGCCCTCGCGCCGGCGTGCGCCGCGGCGGGCGCGCCGCTGGTGGTCAACGACAGGCCGGACCTGGCGCTGCTTGCAGGGTGCACGTTCCTGCACGTCGGCCAGTCGGACGCCTCGCCCGCGGAGGTGCGGCGCGCGTCGCCGGGGCTCGCCCTCGGCATCTCGACGCACGACGTCGGGCAGCTCGAGCGCGCGCTCGCCGAGCGTCCGGCGTACGTCGCCTTCGGACCGGTGTACGCGACGGCGTCGAAGCCTGCGCCAGACCCGGTGGTGGGCCTCGCCGGGCTGCGCGTCGCGTCGGCGCGCGCGCGCGGTCGCGCCCCGCTGTGCGCGATCGGCGGCATCACCCCGGAGCGGGCGGCGGAGGTGGCGCGGCTGGCGGATCTGGTCGCGGTGATCGGCGGCCTGCTCCCCGCGCCCGGGACCACCGGCGCGGCGGCCCGCGCCGCGGTGCGCGCGCAGGCGGAGGTGTACGTCAGGGCGATCCATGGGGCGTCACGTGCTGGGGACGCCTTCGCGCAGGAGGAGGCCCGATGAGCCTCCTCCTGACGGGGGCGCTCATCGCGGGCGGCATCCTGCTCGGGCGGTTCATCGCCCGCGGGGAGCGTCGTCCGGCGGCGACCCCGGCGGATGGTGGCAAGCCCGGGGAAGCGGAGGAGGAGCAGGAGGCGGAGGAGGCGCCGCCGCCCCGGACGACGGCGCCGATGGAGGGCTTCGCCTGCGAGCTGGGCGACGTGGTGCTCCGCGCGGGCGGCGAGGAGGCGTGGCTCGCCGGCGCCCTGGTGCTCTCGGAGGGGCGGGGAGAGCGCGCCAGCCTGGTGCTCTTCGTCTCGCCCGACGCGGGGGGCGACCGCGCGGTGCTCGCCAGGCCGGACCCGGCGCGGGAGCTGGTGTGGCTGGCTCCGGTGGAGGGCGACCTGCGCCTGGGCGCGGAGCCTCCGAGCACCATCGAGCGAGACGGCGAGCGCTTCGAGCGCAAGCGGCGGCTGCCCCTGCACGCCGAGCGGGTGGGCAGCGGCGCGCCCGATCTGGGGGACGCGGTGGTATTTGCAGAATACACGGGACTGGGGGACGAGCGCCTGGTGGTGCTCGCGTCGTCGTCGGGGTCGCGCGCCTACCGCGGGGCGCTGCTCGCCGATGGCACCTTCGACGTGCTGCCCGGCGGCAAGAGCACGCTGGAGAAGTAGGTCCGGGATGACGCCGCTGCTCTCTCGGGTCGAAGCTCAGCCCACGGCGGTGGCCACGCTGCACCGCGCGCTCGCCGCCGGCCGCGTGCACCACGCCTACCTCTTCGACGGGCCGGAGGGCGTGGGCAAGGAGCTGGCGGCCTTCGGGCTCGCGCAGGCGCTGGTCTGCGAGCGCCGCGCGCCCGACGGCGAGTCCGCCTGCGGAGAGTGCGGGGCCTGCACGCGCGCGGTGCCCCGCGAGGGCGAGCGGCGGCCGGTGCACCCGGACGTGGTGGTGCTGGAGCGTGGGCTCTACGAGGCCGCGCAGATCGGCCGGCGCACGCCGGAGACGCAGGACATCTCCATCGATCAGGTGCGCACGCTGGTGCTGGCGCGCGCCGCCTTCCCACCGCACGAGGGGCGGGCCAAGGTGTTCATCGTCCGTCGCGCCGAGGAGCTCTCCACCAGCGCCGCCAACGCCCTGCTCAAGACGCTGGAGGAGCCCATCGCGCGGACGCACTTCGTGCTCCTCACCTCGCAGGGTGGGTCGCTCCTGTCCACCATCCGCTCGCGCACCCAGCGCGTGCGCTTCGGTCCGCTGCCGGAAGATCTCGTCGCGCGGATCCTGGAGCGCCGCGGGACCGAGCCGGAGCGCGCGCGGGGGATTGCCGCCCTCGCCGGCGGCAGCGCGGCCACCGCGCTCTCCCTGGCCGACCCGGAGCAGGCGGGGGCGCGTGAGGCGTTCGTCGACCGCGCGCTGGCGGCGGTCGCGGCGCCCACGCTGAGCGAGGCGCTCGCCCTCGCCGAGGAAGCCAAGCGCGAGAAGGCCGTGCTCCCCGATCGTCTGCTGGCGCTGGGGGCGCGCTTCGCCGCCGACGCGCGCGCGCTCGCCGTCGCGAGCGATCCGCGCGCCGACCTCACCGCCGCGCGCCACGAGGCCACCCTGCGCGCGCTGCGCGAGCTGGACCGCAACGCCTCGCCGCAGCTCGTGCTGGAGTCGATGTTCGTGCGGATGCGCTGAGAGGCGCGGGCACCCCGGGCCGGAGCCCGGGATGCCCGGGTCGGTCAGGCCTCGGCCTCGGCGCCGCCGTTCTGCGCCTTGGCGGCGGCGGCGGCGCGCTCGCGCGCGAACATGCGGTTGAGCGTGCGGCGGTCGATGCCCAGCACCTCCGCGGCGCGCGTCTTGTTGCCGCCGGTGCGCGCCAGCACGCGGTCGATGTAGCGGCGCTCCACCACGGCGAGGGTGGGCCAGTCGTCCGCGAGGGCGGACATCCCGGTGGTGGAGGCCTTCCCGCCGCTGACGATCTCGCGCGGCAGATCGCTCGCGGTGATCACACCCTCGCGCGCGAGGAGCAGCGCGCGCTCGACGACGTGCGCCAGCTCGCGGACGTTGCCCGGGAAGGCGTAGGCCTCGAGCGCCTCGATCGCCTCCGGCGCGACGTTGGGCACCGGGCGCTTCTGCCGCTCGGCGTGCTTGGCGAGGAAGTGCTGCACCAGCAGCTTGATGTCCTGCTTGCGCTCGCGCAGCGGGGGAACGCGCACCTGCACGACCTGGAGCCGGAAGAAGAGGTCCTCCCGGAAGCGGCCGGCGGCCACGTCCGCCTTGAGGTCGCGGTTGGTGGCGGCGACGACGCGAACGTCGACCTTCACCGTCTCGCCGCCGCCCACGCGGCGGATCTCACCCTCCTGCAGCACGCGCAGGAGCTGGACCTGCATCTTGGGGGAGATGTCTCCCACTTCGTCGAGGAAGAGCGTGCCGCCGGTGGCCTCCTCGAAGAGGCCGCGCTTGGCGCCGGTCGCGCCGGTGAAGGAGCCCTTCTCGTGCCCGAAGAGCTCGCTCTCCAGGATGGACTCCGGCAGCGCGGCGCAGTTGACCGCGACGAAGGGCTTGCCCGCTCGGGGCGACTTGGCGTGGATGGCGCGCGCGACGAGCTCCTTGCCCGTGCCGCTCTCGCCGACGATGAGCACGGTGGCCGTCGTCGGGGCGACCTGCGCGACCGTCTTGTAGACCTCGATCATCGCCGGGGCGGCGCCGACGATCTGCGTCTCGCCGGCGGCGGCCTCGCGCGGGTCGTGGTTGGGCTTCTTGACCTCTGCCAGGCGGCGGCGGCCGATCGCTTCGCCCAGCATGCGGCGCAGCTCGTTCGGCTCGATGGGCTTGGCGAGGTAGTCGTAGGCGCCCTGGCTCACCGCGCTCATGGCGCCTTCGATGTCGGCGTAGGCGGTCATCAGGATGACGGGCATGGTGGGGTTCGCCTCGCGGACCTTCCGCAGCACGTCGTGGCCTGTCGCCTTGCCGGCGAGGTGGATGTCGGAGAGCACGACGTCGAAGCTGCTCACCTTGGCCGGCTGGGGCAGCGCCTCGCCGGATTCCAGCACCTCGACCTGGTAGCCGTCGGTCCGGAGCACGCGGGCGAGGAGGCTCGCGAGGGTGTCGTCGTCTTCGAGCAGGAGCACGCGGCCCTTGGTGGTCGCGGAGATGGGAGTCGTTTGCATGGTTTTGGGCTTCTGGGGCAGTGTGCCTCAAACCGGGAGGCCCGGCAGGGCACTTGATCGCGGTCCTCGGTCCGATTTTGGCTAATTTGTGGGAAAATCGTACCGCGACGGCCTCCTGAGCAAGGCCCGTACCTCCTGGCCGGAGGCCCACCGCCTCCCGGAAACGCCCGCCAGCGGCTCACTGCGAGCATGCTCGCAGTGGGATGCGCGCCCCGGACCGAGGCATATTGCCCCATCTTCCACGGGAGCAGCCTGGAGGGCGGAGGGGAGGTGCTACAACCCCCGGCGTGTCTTCCGAGGCGTTGCGGCTGGCCGAGCACATCCATGGGCACGCAGGGTGGCTCGCTGCGGCGCTGCTTTGCCACCCGGCCTGGGTGCTGCGGAAGCCGAAGCGCAAGGCCGACCTCGCCGTGGGCCTCTCCACCGGCGGCGTCACCCTGGTCTTCGCCATCGGCGCGCTGCTCTACAAGGACTACCGGGAGAAGGTGAAGACGCCGATCTTCCAGCACGCACCCTCGGTCGGGTACCTCTTCGAGCGCAAGGAGCACCTGGCGTTCGGCGCGCTGCTGCTCGCCTGGGCCGGCGCGATCGCCTACCTGGCGGCGCGCCCGGCGCCGGAGAAGCGCCCGCAGATCCGCCGCATCGCGCACCGGGCGTTCGTCGCGTCCGCCGCGCTCGCCCTCGCCACCGCGGCGCTCGGCACGGCGGTGGCGTCCTACCGCACCTTCTGAAGGACGGCGTCGAGCGTCTGCTGCAGCTCGAGCAGGGCGATGAGGTCCTCGACGTAGTCCATGTCGTCGGTGCGGATGCGGATGACCGGGGAGAGGTCGTAGCGATCGAACCAGTCGTCGTAGAGGCGATGCAGCCGCCGCAGGTAGGCGTCGGGGATGGCCTGTTCCATCGACCGGCCGCGCTTGCGGATGCGCTTCTTCGCCGTGCGCAGCGAGCAGGAGAGGGCGATGAGCAGGTCGGGCGGTCGGAGGCTGCGCTTGATGCCCTCGTAGAGGCGCATGTACACGGCGAAGTCGCGCGAGTCCATGCGGCGCTGCGCGTGGAGGTTGCGCGCGAAGATCTCCGCGTCCTCGTAGATGGTGCGGTCGATGACCGCCGGACCCTTCGCCGCCTCCAGGCGCTGGTGGAGCTCCAGCTTGTGCGCGAGAAAGAAGAGCTGCGAGTGCAGCGCCCAGCGCTTCATGTCGCGGTAGAAGTCGGCGAGGTAGGGGTTGTCCTCGTTGGGCTCGTAGAAGGGCTCGAGTCCGTAGCGCTTGACGAGCCACTGCACGAGGGAGGTCTTGCCCGCGCCGATGGTGCCGGCGACGGCGACGGTGCGCACCTTCTTGCGACGGCGGACCGGCACCGCGGCCCTCATCCGCGCATGGCCGCCAGGGCGAGCTTGCCCAGCGCGCCGAGCGAGGGGCGTGTCTCGTAGGCGAAGAGGGCGCGGCCGAGGCGATCCAGGCTGCGGTGGTCGGGGAACCACGCCGGCTTGGGGCTGGCGCGGAACGGCGCGTAGGCGACGCTCTTCTGCGGGTGGTCGAAGAGCATGGCGTCGTGCACGACGCCGACCCCGCTCCGGATGTCCTCGGGCGGGTTGCCGGGGAAGGCGCCCCAGGTGGTGGAGCCGAGCGCATAGAGAAGGGCGGGCCAGGCGTTGACCGCGACGCCACCGAAGCGCAGCTCCGCCACCGCGCGGTCCACCTCCACCTCGTGGTCCTCGTGCGTCGTGGGGTGCACGAGCATCGCGCAGGAGAGGTTGCCCCAGCAGACGTCGTTGGCGAAGGGGACGGCGCGGGAGAGAAACTCCACCGGCGACGTCGCGTCCAGCGTGGTGGTGGCGACGACACCGCAGAAGGACTCGCGCTCGAGGGCGGGCTCGCCCGCGCGCGGGGGCACGTCACGAAGGATGGTCCACGGCACGTCGCTCTCGCCGCCCCCGTCCTGGCCGAGCACCGCGGCGCCAGGGTAGCGGTCGACGAGCGCGCTCCAGCGCTCCCGCGCGCCGGGGTAGTACGCGCGCCGCGGGGCGGCCGCCCGGAGGTGCTTCTCCAGCAGGCCCAGGAAGGCCTCGCGCTGCGGCCAGCCCTTCGCCACGACGACGACCTTCGCGGCGTTGCAGTTGAAGCTCGCGTTCTGCACCACCATGCCGGCCACCTGCCGCGCCTGGAAGTCCATGTCGGGCGCCGACCACGGGCCGGGGACGACGAGCACCGGCGTGACGCACCCCAGCTCGGCCGAGAAGGGGCGCTCGTTGGCCCGGCGGCCCTCCGCCTTGCGCGCCGCCTGCTCCTCCGGCGGGCCCCAGACGATGGCGTCGTAGGTGCGATCCGATCCGGTGACGTGCAGCGTGTCGACCAGGGGATGGCCGGCCAGCGCGGCGCCCACCTCCACGCCGCCACGCACCACCGCGAGCAGGCCCGCCTCCACCAGCGGGGAGAGGGCGACCTCGACGTGCGCGGCGAGCGGGTCCTGCACCGGGTGGACCTTCAGGACGACCACCTGCAGCTCGACGAAGAGCTTGGTGAGTACATCCATCGGCCCGATGCTGGAGACGTTGCCGCCGCCGAGCACCAGGCAGACGCGGCCGGGCGGCGGGGATCGGTAGGCCGCGCCCTGCGAGGCGGTCTTCCCGGGCTGCATCCACACCTCGGCGCGGACGCCGGGGAGCATGAGGCGATCGAGGGCGGCGTCGGGGAAGACGCGGGCGACGACCTGGCCGTCCGGCCGGCGTGACAGCCAGGGCGCGCGCGGCGTGCCGCCGGCCTTCATCGCGCGGGCGAGCAGGCGCAGGTTGCGCATCACCGGCACCGGGCCGGCGAGCCACTCCTCGCCGGCGAGCGTCGAGGCCGGGTCGATGCCCTTGACCGCGCATCCCGCGCGCACCCACTCCTCCGCGACGGCGGCGAGGCGATCGCGGCAGCGGGCGATGAGGGCGAGCCGCTCCGGCATGGGCGCGCGCACCCACGCGTCCTTGTGCGCGGCGAGCCGCGCAAGGGCCTCCTCGTACGGCGCCCCCGTGGGCGACGTCGAGCCGGCGCGCGCCTCGGCGGTCACGCGAGGGAGGCCGGCCTCTGGCTCCGGCCGTTGAAGCGGAAGGCGCGCATGCGGATGGCGGGCGCGACCACCGCGCCGATGTCGGTCCACCATGTGGGGATGGCGCGGCACGCGCGCGTCATGCCGTCGCACCGCGCGAGGCCCTCGAGGAAGCTGTCGGTGAAGCGCATGTTGCCCAGGCCGCGCACGATCTTGCCCTTCTCCACGAGGAAGCAGCCGTCGCGCGTGAGGCCGGTCATGACCGCGCGCGGGGTCTCCAGCAGGCCGTTGACGTAGTGGAGGCGGCACACGTAGAGGCCGCGGTCGATGCCGGCGATGAGCTCGTCGACGCCCCCGGCCTCGCCGCCGGCCAGGTGCAATGCGCCGGCGCCCACCGAGCTGAACTCGTTGTCGGCGAGGGCGCTGCCCGTGGAGAGGGTGCCGCGGCGCGCGGCGTACGTGCGGTCGTAGAGGATGGCCTTCGCCACGCCGCGCTCGATGAGGGGGACGCGCGCGCGGGGCGTGCCCTCGCGGTCGAAGGGGACGCCGAAGCCGGTCTCGCCCCCGTCGAGGGGGTCCTCCGCCAGCGTGACGCCCTCGCCCGTGATCGTCTCGCCCAGGCGCATCGGGCTGCCGCCCTGCTCCACCTCCGGCGCGCCGAAGGCGATCGCCGAGAGCCACTCCAGCAGCTCGGCAACGGCCGCCGGCTCCATCACCACGTCGTAGGTGCCCTCGTCCATCTCGCCGGGCTTCAGGCCGAGGCGGCACATGCGGATGGCGCGCTCGGTCTCCTCGGCGACGTGCAGCCGCGCGACGCTCCGGTCCATGTGGGTGCCGAAGCCGGCGGAGCCGCCGGCGCCGGCGGTCTCGAGCGCCCAGACCTTGAAGCTGGACTGGGTGGCGTCGTGGCTGCGCGCGCACCCCGCCGTCGTCGCGACCGCGTAGGCCGCCGTCGTCGTCTCCAGCATGCCCGCGCTCACGAACCCCGCGTCGCGGATGGACCGCAGCACGGGCGCGAGCATCTCGGCGCGCTGCTCGGGCGTGGCCGCCGCGGTCGCCTCGTCGAAGCGCGGGGGCGCGGCGTGCGGCTCGCCCTTGCCGGCGAAGCCGGGGAAGCCCTCCGTCTCCGGGACGAAGCGCGCGGCCGCGGCCGCGTCGCGCAGCGCCTGGGTGATGGCCCCGACCTCCAGCTGACTGGTGCGCGCCTCGGCGACGCGCGCGCCGCGGGCGACCCGCACGACCACCTTCGGATCGCGGATGTCCATGTGCTGCCCCAGCTCGCCGATGGCGAAGCGCGCGCAGCCACGCGTCTTGTTGCTGGCGAAGACCTCGGCGTCGGCCTCGCCGGCGGCGCGCAGCGCCTCCTTGCAGAGGTCGAGCAGCGCGGCGCCCTTCACGGCCCCGTCCTCCCGGCCGCTCACGCGTTCCTCCCGGTGTTGCCGAGGCTCACCTTGCGGAATCGCGCCGGCGACGCGCCGTGGCCCACTTGCATGATCTGCATCGGGTCGCCCTTGCCGCAGGTGGCCAGGCCGAAGAGCTTCCAGTCCTTCTCGCCGCAGACGGCGTCGCAGGAGCGCCAGAACTCCGGGGTGATGCCGGTGTAGCGCGGATCGCGGAGCAGGCGCGTCTTCTTGCCGCCCTTGATCTCCCACGCCGCCTCGCAGGAGAACTGGAAGTTGAGGCGCAGGTCGTCGATGCTCCAGCTCTTGTCGACCTCCATGTAGACGCCGTCCTGCGTGTCGGCGATGAGCTCGTCGAGCGTGCCCTTGCCCGGCTCGATGGAGACGTTGACCATGCGGATGAGCGGCGTGCGGTTCCAGCCCTCCGCGCGCATGGTGCCGGTGGACGGACGGCCGAGGGCGGCGGCGGTCTCGCGGCTGGAGAGGTAGTCGACGAACAGGCCGCGCTCGACCAGCGGGTGCTTGCCCGCGGCGACGCCCTCGTCGTCCCAGCCGAAGGTGCCCATGCCGCCCGGTGAGGTGGAGTCGGCGACGATGGTCACCGCCTCCGAGCCGTAGCGCAGCTTGCCGAGCATCGACGGCTGCATGAAGGAGCCGCCGGCGAGGGAGATCTCCGAGCCGAGGGCGCGGTCCAGCTCCGTCGGGTGGCCGCACGACTCGTGGATCTGCAGGGCGACCTGGCTGGCGTCCAGGATGAGATTGCGCGTGCCGGAGGGGCAGGGGGGCGCGGTGAGGAGCGCGACCGCCTCCTCGGCGAGGCGCTCGGTGTGATCGCCCAGGGCCAGGGTGGCGACGTGCTCGTAGCCGCCCTGGAAGCCGTCGCAGCCCTGCCAGCTCGGGTAGCTGCGGCGCTGCGCGACGCCGTCGTCGCCGAGGGCGAAGACGTGCATGCCGCAGCCGCCGTAGACGAAGTCCTGGGCGACGTCGGTGCCCTCGGTGGTGAGCAGGCGCTTCGCCGTCTTCACCCACTCCATCCACGCCTCGGCCGACTGCACCGGCTTGCCGCGCGCGAGCATGGCGCGCACCGGGCGGTCCAGCTCGGCGAGCTTGTCCTCCAGCGAGACGCCGAAGGGGTCGATCTCGAGCGCGGTCGCGTACGTGCCGCGCGCGGCGGCCTGCTCCGGGAAGACGACCGCCTCCCGCGCGACGGCGCCGGAGGCCTTCGCGATCCGCACCGCGCGCTCGGCGGCGGCGAGGACGGCGGCCTCCGTCACGTCCGGGGTGCAGGCGAAGCCCCAGGTGCGCGCGCCGAGGACCCGCACGCCGACGCCGCGCGTTCCGCCGCCGGTCACCTGCTCGGGGCGCCCGTCGCGCACGCGCAGCTTCTCGCGCGACTCGCCGACGAAGCGGACCTCCGCGTAGCGGACGTCCGGGGAGCGTTTCAACCAGTCGAGCGCGGCTCGGAGCGCAGCCTCTTCCCCCGAAGCCAGTTGCGACATGGCCCCAGACTCTACTCGCTTTTCCGTCTCGAACGCAGCAACGAACGCGTGCCCGCGACTACAGTTCCTCGGCCAGGCCGCGCGCCTCCACGAGGCGGGCCTTGGCCTCCTCGATGCGCTTCCTCTGCTCCCGCGCTTCCTCCACGACCTCCTTCGGTGCCTTGTCGACGAAGGCGGGGGAGCCGAGCTTTTTGTCGATGGCGGCGAGGTCCTTGTCCAGCTTCTTCAGCTCGCGGTCGATGCGGGCGAGCTCGGCGTCCTTCGTCACCAGGCCCTTGAGGCCGACGAGCACCTCGATGGGGCCGTCGGGAGAGGGGACGACGCCGGTCATCGACCCGGCCGGGCGCGGGCCACCCGTCGGCTCGAAGACGGGATTGCCCACCGTCTTCACCAGCACCTTGATGGTGGCGGCGCGCGCCTTCGCGAAGGCGAGCGCGGCGTCCGCAGACGCGCGCAGCCGCAGCGGCACCTCGTCGCCGGGCTTCACCTCGTGCTCGCTCCGGATGGTGCGCGCGGCGCTCACCACCGCCTGGAACGTCGCCATGAGCCCGAGCACGGCCTCGTCGCGGGGGATCGCCTCCGCGTCGGGGTACTCGCAGAGCGCGATGGACTTCGCCGGCTTCGTCCCGGGCAGGCGCTGCCACAGCTCCTCGGTGACGAAGGGCACGAAGGGGTGGAGCAGGCGCAGGCTGGAGTCCAGCACGAAGAGGAGCGTGCCCTTCGTCGCGGCGACGCGCGCCGCGTCGTGGCTGGCCGGCTCGCGCAGCACCGGCTTCACCAGCTCGAGGTACCAGTCGCAGAAGTCGTACCAGAAGAAGCGGTACAGCTCGTTGGCCGCCTCGTCGATGCGGAAGCTCCCCATGCCGCGGCGCACGGTGACGACGGCGTCGTGGAGGCGGGCGAGGATCCACCTGTCGTACACGTCCTCGGGCGCCGGCACGCCGGCGGGCGGCGAGAAGTCGCCCAGCAGCTCCAGCGACAGGCGCGTCGCGTTCCACACCTTGTTCAGGAAGTGGCGGTTGCCCTCGATGCGCCTGGGCGCCAGGGCGATGCGCATGTTGCTCGGCGGGTACGTCGCGAGGGTGAAGCGCACCGCGTCCGCCCCGAAGGCGGGGAAGCCGGCGCCCATCGACGCGGCCGACGGGTACGCCTTCTTGAACTTGGCGAGCGCCTCCTTCTCCGGCGCGCCGGGGAGGGTCTTCTTCACCATCTCGGCGAAGGTGGTCCCGCGGATCAGATCCAGCGGGTCGATCACGTTGCCCTTCACCTTGCTCATCTTGTCGCCGGTCTCGTCGACGATGAGCCCGCTGAGCAGCACGCGCCGGAAGGGCACCTCGCCGGTGAAGTGCAGGCCGAACATGATCATGCGCGCGACCCAGAAGAAGAGGATGTCGTAGCCCGTCTCCAGGTCGCTCGTCTGCTCCGGGTTGGTCGGGTAGAACTTGGCGAGGGCGGGCGTCCTGTCCGGCCAGCCGAGGGTGGAGAAGGGCCAGAGCGCGCTGGAGAACCAGGTGTCGAGCACGTCGGGGTCCTGCGTCCAGCCGGCCTCCTGGGTGCAGCCCGGCGGGCGCTCGCGCGCGACGCGGATGGCGCCGTCGGGGCCGTGCCAGGCGGGGATTCTGGTGGCCCCACCAGAGCTGCCGGCTCACGCACCAGTCCTGGATGTTCTCCAGGAAGTGGTCGTAGGTCTTGACCCACTCCGGCGGGATCACCTGCACGCGCCCGGAGTGCACCGCCTCGAGCGCGGCATCGGCCATGCCCTTCATCCTGAGGAACCACTGGGTGGAGATCATCGGCTCCACCACGCCGCCGGAGCGCTGGCAGCGCGGCAGGGTGAGCTTGTGCGGCTTGGTCCCGCGCGCGAGGCCCTTCTCGTCGAGGGCCTTCTTCACCGCGCCGCGCGCCTTCTTGCGGTCCAGGCCGGCGAAAGGGCCCGCGCTGTCGTTGAGGGTGCCGTCCAGGTTGAAGATGCTGATCTCCTCCAGCTTGTGGCGCTTGCCCGTCGCGAAGTCGTTGAAGTCGTGCGCGGGCGTCACCTTCACCGCGCCGGTGCCGAACTTGGGGTCGACCAGGATGGCGTCGGTGATGACGGGCACCTTGCGATCCACGAAGGGGTGCACCAGGAGCTTGCCGTGGAGATGCGTGTATCTTGCATCATCCGGGTGGACGGCCACCGCGGTGTCGCCGAGCATCGTCTCCGGGCGGGTGGTCGCCACGACGATCTCCTCGTCCGTGCCGTCCACCTTGTAGGCGAACTCGAAGAGCTCACCGCTGGCGCCCTCCTCGGTGTCCACCTCCAGGTCGCTGAGGGCGGTGCGGCACTCCGGACACCAGTTGATGAGCCGCGTGTCGCGGTACATCAGGCCCTCGTCGTACAGACGCACGAAGGCCTCGGTCACCGCGCGGCCCAGGTCGGGGTCCATGGTGAACTTGCTGCGCCGCCAGTCGGGGCTGGCGCCGAGGACGCGCTGCTGCAGGGCGATGCGGCCGCCGCTCTTCGCCTTCCACTTCCAGACGCGCTCCACGAAGGCCTCGCGGCCGAGGTCGTGGCGCGTCTTGCCCTCGCGCTGGAGCTGCCGCTCCACCACGGTCTGGGTGGCGATGCCGGCGTGGTCGATACCCGGCTGCCAGAGGGTGTTGAAGCCGTCCATCCGGTGGAAGCGGATGAGCGCGTCCTCCAGGGTGCAGCGCTGCGCGTGGCCCATGTGCAGCGAGCCCGTCACGTTGGGCGGGGGCATGGGGATGACGTACGCGGGGCGCGTGTCCGCCGGATCGTCGATGGCCTCGAAGACGCCGCTCTCCTCCCAGAACGCGTACCAGCGCGACTCGACCTGGGCCGGATCGTAGGGCTTGGTGAGGTCCGGGGCGGGGGCGTTCTCGTCGGGCGTCATGCGTGCGGCCATAGCATGACAGACGCCCGTCTGTGGACGCTGTGACCTCCGCGCGCTTACTTCGTGAGGCGGGCGATCTCTTCCTTGATGATCGTCTCGGCGAGCTGCGGGACGACCTCCCACACCACCTGCTCCACCACCTCGCGCGAGAGGGCGAGCACGCCCTCCACCTGAGCGGGGGTCAGACCCATCTCGGCGAGCTTGGGGCCGAGCTGGCCGTTGACCTGGGCCGCGGCGGCCGCGCCGGGCGCGGGCGCGGCGGCCGGCGCGGGCTTGGGCGCCGCAGGGGCGGGCGGAGGCGGCGCCGGACGGGCGGCGACCGGCGGCGGCGGCGGGGCGGCGGTCTCCGCGGTGTTCTGCGAGCCGGGCGCGGGCACCGGTGGCCCGTCCACCGAGAACATCAGGGTGCCGGAGCGCTGCGGCATCGGCCCGGGCTGGAACTTGGGCGGCTGCGGCGCCGCGGGGGGCGGCGGCGCGGGGCGCGCGGCGACGGGCGCCGGCTGCGGGGAGGGCGCGGTGGCGATGGGCGGGGCGGGCGAGGCGGCGGGCGGCGGCGCGGCGGCCGCGGCCCCCTCCTTGCTGATCAGCACCTTGCGCACCTTGTCGATGAGCTGCTGCGTATCGAAGGGCTTATCCATGTACTCGTCCGCCCCCGCGTCCCGGCCCTTCGCCTGGTCGTAGGGGTTGTAACGGCTGGACAGCAGCACGATCGCGGCGTGGGGCGAGCGGGAGCGCACCTCCTTGCAGAGGGCATAGCCGTCCTCGTCCCCGAGCATGGTGTCGATCACGACGACCGCGGGGTTCTCCCCCAGCTTGGCGAGCGCCCCGGCCTGATCCCCCGCGGAGATGACGTTGAAGTCCTCCCCGCTGAAGGTGATCTCCAGGACCCTTCGCATGGTGGCGCTGTCATCGACGGCGAGCAGATTCTTCGACACTGGCCTGTCTCCTCGGACGACCCGCCGTGCGGGCCGATCGAAAGCGGTGAGCGGCAACCCAGATAGCGGTGCTAGCGTACGCGACATTCGCGCAATGGTGAAGAACTCGGCGGGAAAAGGCGCGCAGAAGGCGACAGGCCCCCTGCCGGACCACCGGCGCGAGCAGCCCGCGACGGCGCCGGCGCTGCTGGACGCCGCGGTGAGAGAGCTCTTCGGCCTCTCCTGGGGGCGCGCGCGTGCCGCCATCGCCGCGGGGAAGGTGACGGTGGACGGCGCGCCGGCGCTGGAGGCAACCACCCGCGTGAGGGAGGGCGCGCTGGTCGCGCTGGACCCGAGGGCCCGCAAGCCCGCCACCGCGGGCGCTCTCCCGCGGGAGGCGGTGGTGTACGTGGACGCGCACGTGATCGTGGTCCGCAAGCCCGCGGGGATCAGCACGGTGCCGTACGAGGGGCCCAGCGGGGTGACGACGGAGCGTCACACCCTCGACGAGCAGGTGCGGACCCTGCTCAGCCGGATGCGGGAGGGCCATCGACGGGGAGGCGTGGCGCCGCTGGGTGTGGTGCACCGCCTCGACAAGGAGACGAGCGGCCTCGTGGTCTTCACCCGCACCTGGCTCGCGAAGAAGTCGCTGGCCGCGCAGTTCCGCGCCCACACGGTGCATCGCCGCTACCTCGCGCTGGTGCACGGGCACGTGCGCGCGACGACCTACCGCACGCACCTGGTGGAGGACCGGGGTGATGGTCTGCGAGGCTCCCGGGAGCTCGGGCGACGCGCGAACCACCCGGGGCAGCTCGCGGTCACGCACATCGAGCCGCTGGAGGCGCTCTCGGAGGGGGGCGTCGCGGCGAGCCTGGTGGCGTGCACGCTGGAGACGGGGCGCACGCACCAGATCCGCATCCACCTGAGCGAAGCGGGGCATCCGCTCCTGGGGGAGCGGGTGTACGTCCGGCGGTACCCGGGGCCGCTGCTGCCGGCGCCGCGGATGATGCTCCACGCGGCGGAGCTGGGGTTCGTGCATCCGGCGACGGAGCGGGAGATGCGGTGGAAGGAGGAGCCCCCGGAGGACTTTCGCGGGGTGCTGGCGAGGCTGCGGGCGTGAGGGGTCGCGGCGGGGGGGGCGTGAGCGGAGCTCACGTCCTCTCAATGGACCAGAAACCAGCGGACGCCCGGGGTGACCTCGAGGTGGAAGTGATTGCGGTGCTGCCAGTTGTAATCCGGCGTCAGCTCCACCTGGAACAGGTGCGCGTCCGCCGCCTCGCAGGCGATGCTCCGCAGCGCCGTCGCCGCGGGGGTGAGCGGCCACGGGCCGGCGCCCTTGCCGCACGTGCGCGCCCCGATGCGCCCGTGGAAGTCCCGCTCCACCTTCAGCGCCGAGCCGTCCTTGCGCTTGAAGATGGCCGCGTCGATCGCCAGCGCGCCGTCGTGCTGCTTGCCCAGCTTGTCCGCCGGCCAGCGCCGGCCCGGCGGGCGGTAGACCGAGTAGTGGATCACCTCGACCACGTCGTGCTTCGCCAGGATGACCGAGAAGTCGTCCAGCGCGAGCACCAGACGGCAATCCATGATCTCGTAGGGCGAGGTGGCGCGCTGCCGTGGCGGGAGCATCGAGTGGTAGCTGACGCCGTGGAGGGGGCCGTGCAGCCGCACCGGCGCGAGCACGCCCTTGGCCTCCGCCACGCGGGTGAAGGCGATGTGCCTGCGGCCGAGCTCGGTCTCGCATGCGGCACGGCCCAGCCGCGCGTAGCGCATGGCGGGCGTCGTGTCCCCGTCCACCGGGAAGTCCACCTTGGAGTGGTGGTGCGCGGGGCGGTGGATCGCCACGGCCTTGGACTTCCCGTGCGTCTTGCCGTGCGACTTGCCGTGGGCCTGGGCGTGCGCGGGCAGCGCGGCCAGGACCACCGCGGCGAGCCCTGCCATGAGCGCCCTCTGGCGGGTGGTGCTTCGGACCGCCATGCCACCAGAGTACCGCCCCGCGGGGAAATGGCTACAATTTGACCATCCCATGAGCGAGCTCAGCCGCCGCGCACGCCAGAATCCTCTACGCCGTCATCTCCGAGTTCGTGGCGACGGGGGAGCCGGTCGGCTCGCGCACCCTGTCCAAGAAGTACGGTCTCGACCTCTCGCCCGCCAGCATCCGCAACGTGCTCTCCGACCTGGAGGAGCTCGGCTACCTCGCCCAGCCCCACACCAGCGCCGGCCGCGTGCCGACCGACCGCGCCTTCCGCCTCTTCATCGACGCGCTGATGCACGTCCGCCAGCTCTCCCGCGAGGAGCACGCGCGCATCCGCGACCACCTGGAGGCGATCGAGCCGGGCAAGGACATGATGCGCGAGACGGGCAAGCTCCTCTCCGAGCTCACCGGCACCGCCGCGGTCATCATGGGCCCGCGCGCCGACGTCTCCACGCTGCGGCACCTCCGCTTCATGCCGCTGGGCAACGGGGAGGTGCTCGCGGTGCTGGTGATGACCAACGGCGCGGTGCAAAACCGCTTCCTCTCCGCGCAGGTGGCGGAGTCGGAGCTGG
Source organism: uncultured delta proteobacterium (assembly GCA_963782055.1). GTDB lineage: Bacteria > Myxococcota_A > Polyangia > Polyangiales > Polyangiaceae > DASXHD01. The sequence continues at coordinate 4,046,896 of CAWAIF010000003.1, read as the reverse complement.
TGCGCATCCACAACCTGCTCGACGACGTGATCGACGGCCGCACCCTGCGCGAGCTGCGCGATCTGTTCGCGCGGCGCCTCGCGAGCGACCGCGTGCAGCACGACGAGCTGCGCCGTCGCGCCTTCGAGCTCGGGGAGAAGGCGCTCTCCGGCCTGGGGCCTTCGGAGGACCAGCTCGTCATCGAGGGCCAGAGCCGGCTCTTCGACCAGCCGGAGTTCAAGGGGGCGGAGGGGCTCAAGCACCTCATGAACGCGCTGGACGCGCGTGAGCAGCTCATCGCCCTGCTCGACGCGACCATCGCGGCCAGCGGGGCCAGCGTGGTGGTCGGGCAGGAGGCCGGTGGTCTGGGAGGTGGTCAGCTCTCCATCATCGGGGCGGCCTACACCGAGCGTGGCCACCGCGCGGGGGCGGTGGGCGTGATCGGCCCCACCCGCATGGACTACCCGAAGGTGGTGCCGCTGGTGGCCGCGACCGCCCACGCGATGAGCGCCGTGATGGATGGCCCGCCCTCCAAGCCCGACCTGCCGCCCGACAGCGACGATTGACCGCTTCGCGGGGTGGCGCCCGCCTTTTGTTGTATTCTGCCCGGTGCCGATGCAGCCGCCCGACCTTCCCGGAAGCTCGACGACGACCGATTCTCCGCTCGATCGCGCGCTTTCGCTCATGCTCGCCGAGGAGCGAGAGGCGGCCCTGCGCTGGTCCGCCGCCGTGGTGGAACAGGAGGACGCGGTCCCGAGCGCGCTCATCCTGACCTGCAGGCTCCTCGCCGACTTCAACCGCACCGAGGCCGCGATCGAGGGCTTCAAGCTGGGCCTCTCGCGCGCCATCGACGCCGGCAACCTCCCGCTGGCCGTCGCCGCCATCGCCGACCTGCGCAAGCTGGGCGTGGACGTGACCGAGCACTTCGAGGCCGTGGCCGAGGCCTTCTCTGCCGACTCCCAGCGCCTCACCGAGACGGCGCCGCCGCCGCCGCCGCTGCCCACCTTCACCAAGTTCCAGCCCCTCTCCAGCTTCCTCACCGGCCCCGCGCTCCTTTCCAAGGCGACGCAGATCATCCACGAGGCCCGCACCAAGTACCGCGCGGAGGAGGACACCCCCGACACGCTCATCCCGCCGCTCCCGCTCTTCTCGGCGCTGGAGAAGGACGGCCTGCGCGCCCTCATCGAGGCGTTCGAGATGATCACCGTGCCCGCGGGCAAGGAGGTGATCGCGCAGGGGGAGGAGGGCGCCGAGGCGTACATCGTCGCGCGCGGCGAGCTGGAGGTGCGGCGGATGCCGGAGGCCGGCGACGAGGACGACGTCCCCATCACCCTCGCCCGGCTCACCAACGGCGCCCTCTTCGGCGAGATGGCGCTGCTCTCGCGCGCCCCGCGCGCCGCCAGCGTGGTGGCCCGCCACTCCTCCATCCTGCTCGTCGCCCGGCGGGACGCGCTGGAGGCGGTGGCGGAGAAGCGCCCCGACGTGGGTGTGGAGCTGGCCGCGCACTGCCGGCGGCGGATGGTCACCAACCTGCTGCGCACCTCGCCGGTGCTGCTCTCGGTCGACCCCGCGGAGCGCCCGGTGCTGGTCGAGCGGTTCGAGACCAAGGTGTTCGAGAAGGGCGAGAAGCTCATCGCCGAGGGCGACGAGGCGAGCGGCCTGCAGCTCATCGCCTCCGGCGAGGTGGCCATCATCGGCCACGAGGGGGGCGAGCCCTTCGTCATCTCCACGCTGGGCCCTGGGGACGTGGTGGGTGAGGTCGCGCTGGTGCTCCGGCGCCGCGCCAACGCCGACGTCGTCGCGGTCCACCCCACCGTCACCTTGCATCTTCCGCGAGAAGACTTCCTGTCGCTCATCCGCGACCATCCCGGCATCCTGCAGGGGCTGTATCTGCTCGCGGTCGAGCGGGACGAGGAGACGTCGAGCGTGCTCGCCACCTCCACGGTGAGCGTCGCCGAAGACTACGTCCTCGTGTGACGATGCTCCAGGAAGGCGTCCCGCAGCACCAACCCGCGCGCGACCACGACGAGGTGCGCGCGCTGCTGTCGGCGCGTCCGCGACCCGGGCCGAAGGGAAAGTTCACGCCGGAGGAGGCACGCCAGGCGCGGCGCCTCGGCGTGGTCGTGGTGCTCGTCGCGGGCTTCTTCGTCGTGGAGCTCGCCGGCGCGCTCGTCGCGCGGAGCAACGTCCTGATCGCCGACGCGATCCACCTGCTGATGGATGTCTTCGCCCTCGGCATGAGCCTGGTCGCCATGCGCGTGGCGGTGCGGCGGCCGACGCCGCGCTTCACCTTCGGCCTGCGGCGCGCGGAGCCGGTGGCGGCCACCTTCAACGCGGTGCTCGTGCTCGTCGCCACCGCGGAGATCGTGCGGCGGGCGATCGCGGCGCTGCGCGGGCACCTGCACCCCGAGGTGGGGATCATGCTGTGGGTGGCGGTGGCGGCGCTCGTGGTGAACGGGGTGAGCGCCTGGCTGCTGCACGGGGTGATTCACGAGCACGGGCATGGGGACCACGGGCATGAGCATGATGAGCACGGGCACGGGCACGCGCACGCGCACGAGACGCGGGCGGGGCACGAGCTCAACCTCCGAGGGGTGACGCTCCACCTGCTGGGCGACGTGCTCGGGTCACTCGCGGCGCTCGTGGCCGCCGTCGTGCTGCGCCTCGGCGGTCCCTCGGCGGCGGACCCGATCGCCAGCCTGGTGGTGGCGGTGATCCTGGTGGCGGGCGCGGTGCGCCTGCTCCGCGACGCGCTGCTGGTCCTGCTGGAAGCGGCGCCTCCCCACCTGGACGTGCACGGCATCCGGCAGGTGATCGAGGCGCACCCGGGTGTGGTCGGCGTTCACGACATGCACGTCTGGACGCTGGGGGCCGGTCACGACGCCATCATCGTCCACGTCCACGCCGAGGACGACCATGCGTACGGCACTCCTGGAGGCGCCAGCCTCTCCTCCACGCTCTGCGAGAAGATCCGTTCGACCTACCGCGTCGAGTACGTGACCGTGCAGGTGGAGAGCGTCAGCGAGGCGTGCGCCGCCCCGCGGTCGCGCTTCGACCTCACCCCCCACCCACCTCTCCCTTCAGGGAGAGGCGAGGAGGAGTGAGCGTCACTACTTGCACTGGTTGGAGATGCAGACCTGGCCCTGCGTGCAGTCGGAGGACTGCAGGCAGTCGGCGTTCGCCTCCTGCGCATCGCGGCAGGTGCCGTCCTTCGCGCAGTAGCCGATGCGCGCGTCGATCAGCTTGCACTCCTGGTCGCCGCTGCAGGTGTAGCGGCAGTACCCGCCCAGGCACTGCTGGTTGCTCGAGCATTCGGCCTGGGTGGTGCAGTTGGGCTTGGGGCGGTTGTCCACCACGCAGGCGCCCTGGTCGCAGTACAGCCCGTTGCCGCCGCAGTCGGCGTCGGCGGTGCACGCCGGGACGCAGCTCCCGTCCACGCACTTGGGCGTGCCGCCGGAGCAGTCGGCGTTGCTCTGGCACTGGTTGCCGCTGACCGGCTCGCAGACGCCCTTCTGGCAGCTGGCGCCGTTCGGGCAGGTCTGGCCCTGGCTGCAGTCGGTGAGGCACTGGCCGTCGGCGCACACCCTGCCCTGCCCGCACTCGCTCGAGTACTGGCACACGTTCGTCTTGTCCTCGCAGAGGCCGCCGGAGCACACCTGGTTGCTGCCGCAGTCGCTCGCCTGGGTGCAGGAGCACGGGCCGTTGGTGCCGCCGCACGCCTGGCAGGTGTTGTTGACGCACTCCTCGGAGGCGCCGCAGTCGCTCTTGGTGGTGCACTGCTGCTTGTCCGGCGGGTTGCCCGTCGGCGCGACGCAGAGGTTCTGCTTGCACACCGTGCCCTGCGGACAGTCGGCGTCGGCCTGGCAGACCGTCTCGCAGCCGGTGACGGTGCAGACCTGGCCCTGCGGGCAGCTCGTGTCGCCGGTGCACGCCTGCGGGCTGGGCGGCGTGACCGGCCTGCAGCCGTAGCCGTCGCAGTTGTAGCAGCCCGCATTGTCGCAGTAGTAGCGGGTGTCGCCCGGGCCGCAGCCCTCGGTCGACGAGAGAACGCTGATGCCCAGCAAGGCCGCCGCTACCGCGGTCGCACGTGACACAACGCCAAAGCTCATCATCGTCCTCTTGCCTCCACCGGCGCGAGCGTGGACGCTCGCTTGGTCCGTTCGTATCCACGCCGCGTGCCAGCTCGAGAATGACACGAATTGCCGGGCAATTCCTCCCATGAGGGTGGCGATTGTGGGACCTGGTTGCCGCTGCGGCTGTGGACGGGCGTACACACTGGGCCAGGCGCCGCCGCGCGGCCGGGGCGGGTCGGGGCGATCGTCGGCATGCTCGCGGTCACCCGGCCGGTCACCGCCGGTCACGCGGGGCGGTCCCTCCGGCACGGCGGCCGCTCGCCCGATCGCAAGGAAGCTGGCGATCCGCCGCCGGGGGCGCCGGTGCATGGAGGGGCCGGATCGTCCGGTTGACGGCGTGGCGGTGACAAGCTAACCCGCCACGCATGCAGCACGCGTTTCGCCGCGGTCTGGTGATGGCCGTCCTCCTCCTTCCGCTCCTCTTCCTGGGGGCCCCGGCCCACGCCCAGCAGGCGCCCGCCATGCGTGTCGCGGTGGTCGACGTGCAGCGCGCGGTCATGCAGACCGAGGACGGTCTGCGCGCCCAGGCGACGTTGAAGAAGCTCTTCGACAGCCGCCAGCAGGAGCTGAACCGCAAGCAGACCGACCTTCAGAAGCAGAAGGCAGACATCGACAAGCAGGCGAAGGTCCTCTCCAAGGAGGCCTACCAGAAGCGCGTCGACGAGCTCCAGAAGCAGATGATGGAGCTGCAGAGCGTCTTCGTCGACTACAACAAGGAGCTCGAGAAGAAGCAGAAGGAGCTCACCGAGCCCATCTTCGAGAAGATCATGGGCATCGTGAAGCGCATCGCCACGACCGAGAACTACGACCTCGTCGTGGACAAGGCGACCGTCGCCTACGTGCGCACCGACCTGGATCTCACCGACAAGTGCATCCAGATGTACAACAGCGGCGGCGCCCCGGCCCCGGCGCCCGCGCCCGAGGGGTCGGCCGCCAAGCCGTGAGCGAGCCCGCTCCGGCGGAGCGGGCAGGCATCGCGCTGCGGCACGCGCGCGCGCTCGACGCGCTGGCCGCCGCGCACGGGGGGAGCGTGCGCGCAGGGCACGGCGACGTCGTGGTGGTGCGCGTCGCCCCCGTGGCGGAGGCGCGCGCGGGGGACCTCGCGCCGGTGCTCTCCTCGCGTTACCTCGCCCAGGCCGCGGCGGCGGTGTCGCGCGGGGCGTCCCTGCTGCTCGACGCCCGGGTGGCGGACGACCCTCGCGTCGCCTCGGCGCCGGCGTGGGTGCACCCCTTCGCGTCGTGGGCCTTCGCCGAGCTGCTGGAGGCCGCGGAGGAGCCCGGCGCCGCCGCGGTGGTGGGGGAGGGCAGCACCCTCGGGGCGCACGTGGTGCTCGCCCCCCGCGTCGTCATCGGGCGGCGCGTGCGCATCGAGGCGGGCTGCGTGATCGGCCGCCCCGGCTTCGGCTGGGCCACCGGCGCCGGCGGGGCGGTCCGCGTCATCCCGCAGCTCGGCGGGGTGATCATCGAGGACGACGTCTGCATCGGTCCGCTCTGCACCGTCGACGCCGGAACGTTGCAGCCTACACGCATCCGCCGCGGCGCCAAGCTGGACGCGCACGTCCACGTCGGCCACAACGCCGAGGTCGGCGAGGACTGCATCCTGGCGGCGCAGGTCGGCCTCGCCGGCTCGGTCGTGCTCGGGCGGGGCGTGCTGGTCGGCGGTCAGGCGGGCTTCGCGGATCACGTGCGCGTGGGCGCGGGCGCGCGCGTCGCCGCCAAGAGCGGCGTCATCGGCGATGTACCGGCGGGCGCCGTCGTGGCAGGATACCCGGCGGTGCCGCGCTGGCGCTGGCTGCGTGCGCTGGGGCGCCTGTACCGCGGCGCCAAAGAGGGCTCCACGTGACCTCGATCGACATCGACCGCATCCTGCAGATCCTCCCCCACCGCTTCCCCTTCGTGATGGTGGACCGCGTCACCGAGGTGGTGCCGTTCGAGCGCATCCGCGGCCACAAGAGCGTGGCGATGAACGAGCCGTGGTTCCTCGGACACTTCCCCAGCCGCCCGATGATGCCCGGCGTGCTCATCCTGGAGGCGCTGGCGCAGATTGGCGGCTTGCTCGCGTACGCCAGCGAGCCCTTCGACGCGCAGAGCTCGCTCATGTACTTCCTGGGCATCGACAAGGCGAAGTTCCGCCGCCCCGTCGTCCCCGGCGACCGACTGGACCTGGAGGTCAGCGTCCTCACGCACCGCACCAACGTGTGGAAGTTCAAGGGTGAGGCCTCGGTGGACGGGACGCTCTGCGCGCAGGGCGAGCTGCTCGCCAGCGTCGTCGACAAAGCGGGCTGACGTGAGCGCGCGGGTGCACCCGTCGGCGGTGGTCGATGCGTCTGCCGAGCTCGCGAGCGACGTGGAGGTCGGGCCCTATGCCATCGTCGGCGCCGGCGTGCGCGTCGGGCCGGGCTGCCGCGTCATGACGCACGCGGTGCTCCAGGGACCGATGTCTCTGGGCGAGGGGTGCGTGGTGCACCCCTTCGCCGCGCTGGGCGGCAGCCCGCAGGACCTCCGCCACCGCGGCGAGCCGACGCGGGTCGAGATTGGCCGGCGCAACGTGTTCCGCGAGCACGTGACGGTGCACCGCGGTACGCAGGAGTCGGCCACGCGCATCGGCGACGACAACCTGCTGATGGTGGGCGTCCACGTCGCGCACGACGCGCACGTCGGCTCGCGCTGCGTCATCGCCAACGGCGTGCAGCTCGCCGGGCACGTGGTCGTGGAGGACTACGCGGCGTTCGGCGGGCTCGCCGGCGTCGCGCAGTTCGTCCGCGTGGGGGAGAACGCCTTCGTCGCGGCGGGGGCGATGGTGGAGCACGACGTGCTGCCGTTCCTCGTGGTGCAGGGCGACCGGGCGCGCGCGCGGGGCGTCAACCGCGTCGGCCTGGAGCGCCGCGGCGTGCCGCCGGCGAGCGTGCGCGCGCTGGTCCGCGCCTACCGCGAGATCTTCGAGGGCGGCCGCCCGATCGCGGTCGCCGCGGCCGCGCTGGCGTCCGAGGACCCGTGGGTCGCCCGCTTCGTCGAGGCGGTGCGCCGCCGCGCCGCGCGCGCCTAGCCCTGACCCTTGCCCAGGGTGCCGTCGCTGCCGAGCAGCTCGTCGAAGGCGCGGTCGAACTCGTCGTCCTCCGCGCCCACCGCCACCGCGCGCACGGCCGGCTTGGCGCTGGTCTGCGAGAGGCGGCGGATGCGCTCCTGCACGTCGCGGTAGCCCGGGTCGCGCCGCACCACGCGCTGGAAGAAGCTGAGCGCCTCCTTGGGCATGCGCAGCGTCTCGTAGCCGGCGCCGATCTCGAAGCAGAGGATCGTCTCCTGCTCCGGCGTGCGGATGCGCGCGGAGAGCGCCTTCTGGTAGGCGGCGATGGCCTCCTTGACCATCCCGCGCTCGGTCTGGATCATGCCGACGAGGAAGCGCGCGTCCACCTCCAGCTTGGGATCGCGCGCGGCGGTGTCGAACTCGGTGATGGCGTCGTCGAGCAGCCCCATCTCCCGGTAGGCCTGGCCGAGATCGTAGTGGGCCTTGCCGTCATCGACGGAGAGGGTCTTCTGCACGCCCTCCTTGAACTTGGCGAAGACCTCCTCGACGTCCACCTGGCCGGTGTCGTTCATGAGGCTCTGCGCCTCGGGGGCGACGTCGAGGGCCTCCAGCGCGTCGAGCGAGGAGGAGATGTCGAAGTCCTCGTCCGGGATGGGCGCGACGGGGGAGGTCGCGTCGGGCCGCGCGCGCGTGCCGGAGCCGCGCTGCGCCGCCTGCTCCTGCGCCTCGATCTCCGCCATGCGCTCGAGCAGCAGCTTGTGGCTCGGGTTGCGCGAGAGCTGGTCGGAGATGACCGCCTTGGCGTCCTCGAACAGGCCGCGCGAGGCGAAGAAGTCCGCCTCCTCCAGCGCCTCCTCGATCTCCTCGCTGGTGGGCTTGGCGTACGCCGCCGTCGCCGCTTCGCTGGGCATCTCCGGCGGCATCACCGAGGGAGCCTTGTCGGGGATCAGCTCGAACTGCGCCTCGCTCTCCGGCGCGTCGAGCGGGAAGCTGGGCAGCGGCGCGTCGTCGACGACCGCGGTGTGGCCCGTCGGCGCCTCGGCGAAGCCCGGCTCGTCCAGGTCGTACGAGGGCAGCGGCGCCTCGGGATCGTAGCTGGGCATCCGCGCGCGGCCGGGCGGGAGGTAGAAGTCCTGGGGCGGCGGCGGGGGCGCCTCCTCCACCGGTTCGTAGCCGAGCTCGCGGAGCATCACCGCGGCGCGCTCGTTCTCCGGGTCGACCGCGAGCACGTCCTGGAGCGTCTGCGCGGCGCCGTCGCCGTCCAGCGCGTCGAGCTGCAGCGAGGCGATGTTGAGCATCTCCACGACCGCGTCGGCCGGCTGGCCCGCCTCGAGGTAGATGTCGCGCAGCTCGGCTCGGAGCGGGATGGACCGGCCGTCGATCTCCAGGCCCGCGGCGATGGCCTCCACCGCCTTGGCGTAGAGCCGCACGCGCCGGAAGGACTGCGCCTCCCCGAGCAGGTCGGCGAGGCGCGACATCACCGCGGCGTCGGGCTCCGCGGCGGGCGCGAACTCCTGCTCCACCAGCTCCGGCCCCTCGTCCATCATCGCGGTGGGAGGCTCGCTGCGGAGCAGGAGGGGCTCCGCCTCCGACGGCGGCGGCTCGGGCACCTCCTCGATGAAGTCCTCCACCTCCTCGATGAGCTCGGCCTCTTCTTCCTCCATCTCGCCGGCGAGCTCCACCGCCAGCTCGTCGCGGGCGATCATGAGCTGCGCGACGCCGTCGTCGTCGGGGGCGATCTGCGAGAGCACGGCGAGGACGTTGTCCATCACGTCCAGGCGCTTCTGCTCGCGCGCGATGCGCGCCATCTCCTTCTGCACCTCGATGCCCTTGCGCGGCTGGCCGATCTGGACGAACGCCTTGGCGAGCAGGTCGAGGGTGGTGAGGTCCTTCGGGTTGGTGTGGAAGCAGATCTGCAGCTTCGACAGGGCCTGCATGCCGTCGGTCGTGCCGCCGCGGGCGAGGTACAGCTCCGCGGCCATGCGCGCGTGCGCGGGCTCGGCGCGGTGGTGGAGCAGGCGCTCGAGGACCTTCAGCGCGTCGTCGCGGCGACCCAGCTTGATGAGCAGCGCGGCGGCGATGCCGAACTCGCTGACCGCGCCGTCGGCGTCGCGCGCGCGGGAGAGCGCCTCGGCGAGACGCAGGTGGGGCAGGGGATTGGTGGGGTCGAGCGTGACGATCTTGCGGAAGACCTCGATGGCCTCCTGATCGCGCTGCTGCCGCTGCAGGCGCGTGGCCACCTCGTCCAGCGCGGCGAGGGCGTCGGACACCAGTCCGAGCTGCTGGTAGAGCTCCGCCAGCTTGGGAGGGATGTGCGCGTAGCGCTCCTCCAGGTGCGGGACGTGCTTGGCGACGATCTCGCGGATCTGCTTGTAGACCGCGATGGCCTTGAGCGCGAAGCCCTGCTGGGCGTACTGCCTGCCGACGCGCTCGTAGGTGGCAATGGCGTCCGGATACCCCTCCATCTTGAGCTGGAGGTCTCCGATCTTGAGGAGGGTCCGCGCGTCGTTCGGATCCTCCTCGATGAGCTTCTGGTACTCGAGGATCGCCCTGTCGTAGCGTTTCTTCTCGACGAGCTTCTGCGCGGCCTCGAGGACCTTTTCGCGGTCAATCGCCACGGATGACGAAACTCCCGGACTTCGGACGTCTTGGTGGGTGGGTCCCTAGCGGAAGACAAGTGGCCGAGGTGTGGCACCCCGTCCAGTCCACCCTCGCCAAGAGGTCATCATGGCACCAGATTTTGCCGGAAGATGACCAGGGTGACCGAAAGGAACGCACACGCCAGCAGAGCACCCACTAGGATACCCCCTCCGCGCCCCGCTTGCATACTTCCGCTCGCGACGCGCCGGGCTTTTCCGCCGATGACGTGGTGCAGGGCGATGACCACCAGAGCCGCGGTGAGCTTGCCGTGGAACCAATGAAGGTGGATGTAGTACGAAGGGTCCATCGCGAAGCGCCCCGCCCCGCAGAGGAAGCTCACCAGGAACGCCGGCGTCGCCGCCTTGAGATAGAGCTGCCGCCCGAGGACCGCCGCGCTCGGGTCGCCGGTCTTGGTCGCGGCGCTCACGAGCCAGCCGACGGAGGCGATGGCCCCGATCCAGACGAGGTTGGCGGTGACGTGAAGGACGATGAGGAGCTGCGAGAGCATGGCCGGACTGTAGGCCCATCGCCCGGCAGAGGACCAGGAAACGCCCGAGCCGCGGGGCACGCGGCGCCCGGCCGCGTCGCGAAAGCGGCTTGGCGTTCGTGGTGGCGGGCCTTACCTTGGCCCTCCCATGACAGGTTCAACGCTCTACAAGGCTCCCTTCGGCAAGGGGGGCGAAAGCGAGATTGACGAGAAGCTCGCGCAGAAGCTCCTCACGGCCGCGCTCTCCAAGGGCGGCGACTACGCCGACCTCTTCTTCGAGTACCGGGCCGCCGGCGGTCTGGTCTACGACGAGGGCATCCTGAAGAGCGCCTCGCGCGGCGTCTCGATGGGCCTCGGCGTGCGCGTGCAGAAGGGCGACGCCACGGGCTATGCGTACGTCGAGCAGCTCGACTGGGAGGCGATGAAGCACGCGGCGGAGACGGCCGCGCAGATCGCCTCCGGCGGCGGCAGCGTCCCCGCGCAGCTCGCGTGGCGCAGCCTGCCGCGCCGCTACGAGCTGCCGAAGGTGACGCTGGACGAGCCGGGCATGGAGAAGCGCCGCCTGCTCGAGCGCGCGGCGGCGGCCGCGCACGCGTACGACGCCCGCATCGTCAAGGTGGAGGCGAGCCTCGCCGAGGAGGTGCGCGAGATCCTCGTCGTCACCTCCGACGGGACCATGGCGCGCGACACGCAGCCGCTGTTGCGCTTCGGCATCCGCGCCATCGCCGAGCAGGACGGCAAGCGGCAGGAGGGGGGCTCGGGCGGCGGCGGGCGCACGACGCTCGGGTACTTCCAGAGCAAGAGCCCGGAGTGGCACGCCAAGCAGGCGGCCGAGCAGGCCATCCGCATGCTCGGGGCGCACGAGGCGCCGGCCGGGACGATGGAGGTGGTGCTCGCCCCCGGCGACAGCGGCATCCTGCTCCACGAGGCGGTGGGCCACGGGCTGGAGGCGGACTTCAACCGCAAGGGCACGAGCAACTACACCGGGCAGGTGGGCAACGTCGTGGCGAGCGAGCTCTGCACCGTCATCGACGACGCGACGCTCCTGCAGTCGCGCGGGTCGATCAACGTCGACGACGAGGGCAACGAGCCGCAGACCAGCGTGCTCATCGAGAAGGGCAAGCTGCGCGGCTACATGCACGACCGGCTGAGCGCGAAGCACTTCAAGCTCACGCCCAGCGGCAACGGCCGCCGGGAGAGCTTCGCGTGCGCGCCCATGCCGCGCATGACCAACACCATCCTCACCGCCGGCCCGCACGACCCGGAGGAGATCCTGAAGAGCGTCAAGCGCGGCGTCTTCGCCAAGCGCTTCGGCGGCGGCCAGGTGGACATCTCCAACGGCGACTTCGTCTTCTCCCTGACCGAGAGCTACCTGGTGGAGGACGGGAAGATCACCGCGCCGCTCAAGGGCGTGAACCTCATCGGCAACGGTCCGGACGTGCTGCGCAAGGTCACCATGCTCGGCAACGACGTGGAGGTCTCCGACGGCATCTGGACGTGTGGCAAGGACGGGCAGAGCGTTCCTGTCGGCGTGGGCTGCCCGACCATCAAGATCGCCGGCATCACCGTCGGTGGCACGCGCCTCGGCTGATGGCCGCGGACAACACGACGGCGCACAGGGCGGCGGATTACGAGCATCAGGTCGGGCGGACCATCCCGTACCACGCGGAGATCCTCGCCACGGCGGTGGACGTGGCGCGCGGCGCCGTCGCGCCCGCCGCGCCCGCGCGCTGGCTGGACACCGGCTGCGGGCCCGGCCTGCTGGCGGAGCGCGTGCGTGCGGCCTCGCCAGCGACGGAGCTCTGGCTGGCCGATCCGTCGGAGGCCATGCTCGCGCTCGCCCGGGCGCGCCTGCCCGACCTCCCCGCCGCCCAGGTGATCCACGCGCGCTCGCAGGAGCTCCCCGACGCCGGGCCCTTCGACGTGATCACCGCCGTGCAGTGCCACCACTACGGGACGATGGCCGATCGTGAACGCGCCGTCTCACGGTGCCGTGAACTGCTGGCTCCAGGCGGCGCCCTCGTCGTCTTCGAGAACGTGCGCGCGGAGACCGATCGCGGCCACGCCCTGCAGCGGGCGCGCTGGGCCGCCTGGCAGCGGGCCCAGGGCCGCGACGCCGAGACGGTGGAGCGACACCTGGCGCGGGAAGGGACCCAGTTCTTTCCGGTGCGCGTGAGCGAGCACCTCGCCCTCTTCGCGAGGCTGGGGTTCCCCGTGGTCGAGCTGATCTGGCGTGCCCACGGCCAGGCGGGCTTTCTGGCCCTCAGCGCCGGTGCGGATGCGCGCTGACGTACACGTGCCCACGGCCGCGCACGTGCACCGCGTGCCCGCGCACCACCACGTGCCCGCGCACCGCCGGGCGCACGTGGACGACCACGCGGTGGCGCCGGGGCGCGACCCAGACACCGCGCTCCCACACGTAACCACGGCGCGTGTACCGCCAGTGACCCCCCGTCCACACGTAGCCGGGCCCCGGAGAGACCGTGACGACCTCCACGCGCGCCGGGGGCGGGGGAGGGGGCGCGCTCGCCACCTCGACTTCTTCGTACTCGTAGGCGCCGCCACAGCCGGAGGCGATGGCGCCGAAGGCGGCGAGGAGGCCCGCGAGGGCAAGGGAGCGTAGGGTCATGCGGGGGGATCCAAGCAAGACCCGATCCTTGCCGCCGAGGGTCCGCCGACGTAGAAGCCCGGGCGTTCGCGGAGGGCTCCGGCCGGCGCTGGAGAGGGGCTTGTTGGAAGGGGATCGGGTGAAGCCGAAGAAGGCCGCGGCGAGGGAGGCTCGCCACCTGCCGCTCGTGGTGCTCGGCGAGGAGAACGAGGAGGAGACCTCGTGCGCCGGCCTGCTGCGCCAGCTCGGCGCCGACGTGCGCGCGGGCGGCCTCTTCGCCGACGCCGACGCCCTGCTGGGCGAGGACGACTCGGCGCGCGTGGCCGTCATCGAGGCGGGCGAGCGACCCGACCTCGCGGTGGCCGCGCTGCGCCAGCTCCGTCACGACGCGCGGCTCGCGCGGGTGCCGGTGCTGGCGGCGCTCCCCGCCCGGTACGTCTCGGGGCTGGACCCCGCCGCCGGTTTCGACGATTTCATCGTGATGCCCTGCACGCCCACCGAGCTCTACGCACGCATCCGCAAGCTGGAGTGGCAGGTGAGCGAGTTCGCCAACGAGGAGCGCATCAAGGTGGGCGGCGTGGTGGTGGACCGCGCCGGCCACGAGGTCTCGGTCGACGGGCGGCGCGTGACGCTGACGGCGCGCGAGTTCGCCCTTCTGGCCTTCTTGGCGCAGAACCGTGGCAAGGTGCTCGCGCGCGAGACGCTGCTCGCGCGGGTGTGGGGCTCGCGCTACGAGGGCGGCCCCCGGACGGTCGACATTCACGTGCGGCGGCTACGCGCCAAGCTCGGCGAGGCCCTGCCGCTGGAGACGCTGCGCGGCGCGGGCTACGTCCTGCGCGCGCCGGGCGGCGCGGGAAGGGAAGCATGAAGCTCGCGGTCAGCATCGGGTGCCCCTCCGGAATCGGGCCGGAGGTCGCGGTCGTCGCGGCGGCCTCCTTGCGCGGAGCGCGCGCGCTGCTGGTCGGTGACCTGGGGGTGGTTCGCCGCGCGGCGCGCGGCAGGGGGATCGACGCTTCGCGCGTCGTGGCGGTCGAGGATCCCGACGCCAAGGTGGGCGCGCGCTCCATCGCCGTCTGGCAGCCCGGCGCCGCGCTGCGCGCGCGCGACTGCGTGCTCGGGCAACCCTCCCGCGCGGGCGGGGCCGCGCAGCTCGCCTGGGTCGACGCCGCGTGCGATCTGGCGGCGCGCGGGGGCGCGGCGGCGCTGGTCACCGGCCCGGTGAGCAAGGACGCCATCGCCCACTCCGGCGCGCCCGGCGCGCGTCGCTTCCTCGGCCACACCGAGCACCTGCAGCGCCGGCTGGGCGCGCGGGAGGTCGTCATGGCGTTCTGGTCGGAGCGCCTCACGACGGCGCTCTGCACCACGCACCTGCCCATCGCGCGCGTGCCGTCGGCGGTCACCCGCAAGAGCGTCGGGGCGGCGGCGTACTGGCTGGCGGTGCTCCTGTCGCGCACGTGCGGGGGCGCGCCGCGCGTGGCGGTGGCGTCGCTCAACCCCCACGCGGGGGAGGGCGGCCTGCTGGGGCGCGAGGAGGCCGCGCGGATCGTCCCCGGCATCGGCCTGGCCGCCCGACGTTTGCATGATGCACGTATCAAGGCGCGGCTCTTCGGGCCGGTCCCGGCGGAGACGGCGTTCCGCCTGGCGGTGGGCGGCGAGTACGACGGCGTCGTCGCCATGTTCCACGATCAGGCGACGATCCCGATGAAGCTGCTCGCCTTCGGCACGGCGGTCAACGTCTCGCTCGGCCTGCCCATCGTACGCACCAGCGTGGACCACGGCACCGCCTACGACCGCGCCGCGCGCTTCGACGCCGACCCCCGCGGGATGAAGCACGCGATGCACCTCGCCACCCGCCTGGCCCCGGTCAATTGAGGTAGCGCTTGTCCTTCGGCGGCTTGCGCTTCTCCAGCTCGTCCTCCAGGCCGCCGTACACCACGCGGAGCGGGGGCGCGCCGGGGCGCGGCTTCCGCCCGGAGGTGCGCAGGTCCACCTTCACCGCAGGGGCCCCGCGGCGGAGCAGGGCGAGCTTGGTGCGCAGGTAGATCGCGCGCAGCGGCGAGGGTGTGCCGCCGAGCAGGATCCCCGCGAGGAACCCGCCGAACGGCGCGACGACACCCTCCGGGATGCCGTGCGGATAGACGAGGCCGAGCGCGCAGAAGCCGAGGGTGATCCACACCAGGACCCGCCCGGAGATGGGCAGCACGAAGAAGAGGCGGATCTCCGCGTAGGGCTTCTCCCGCCCCCAGGCGGCGCCCAGCCCGGCCAGCGCCGCCCCCGGCCCGAGCATGAACTGCGGGTGGAAGAGGCCCGCGCCCTCCGGCGCGAAGCGCGCGATGAACAGGGAGAGCCCGAAGCCGCCGACGATGCTCAGCGCGATGAAGCGCAGGAAGCGTGACGGGCCCCACTGCCGCTCCAGCTCGGGGCCGAGGAAGTAGAAGCCGGCGAGGGTGAAGAGCAGGTGGGTGTAGCTCTCCCAGCTGGTGAGCAGACCGGCGGTGAGCAGCGTCCAGGGGCGGCTGAGCACCGTGGACGGGGCACAGACGAGCCACGGCAGGATCGCGCCCCCGCGCGGCACCAGGTTGACCACCAGGCCGACGAGCACGCCGAGCACGGCGTACAGGACGAGCACCAGCTTGAGGGCGCGTCCCGGCCGCGGGAACGCAACTGCGGGGCCGTCCATGCTCGTAGCGTAGGGTCGGCGGATTGCTCACGCAAGCTGCGCGCGCGCGTTCATTGCAGGGGCGCGCAGGCTGCCAGCACCTGCACGTTGGGCGAGAGCGTGGCGTCACACGTCGTCTTCCACCGGGCGGAGGGGGCGAGGGCGTCGATGGCGCCCGGCTCGCCCTCGATGGCGTCCTGGTTCGCCTGGTAGCTCGCCGCGTCGAAGGCGAGCACCGTCACGGTGTAGTCGCTGGTGGCGTCGGTCAGGTTGACGAAGGTCGCGTCGGCGAAGCAGTCGTACACCTCGGCGCCGAGCACCTGCTGCGGCGCGTCCCGCGTGGCGATGGCGGCGACGTACTTGTAGACCTGGCCGCTGGCGGCGCCGCAGCCGCGCCCGCCGACCACATCGTCCGCCGAGACGACGATGCCCGTCGGCACCACCACCGACGAGGTGGACGTGGTGCTGCTGCAGGCGGCCAGGACGAGCAAGAGGAGGAGGGCGAGGGGAGCGCGCATCGGTCCGGACCCCGCGCATACCACGCGGCGGGGCCGGAAGCACGAGCCCCCTTCGGTGCTCGGCGGCCGCGCCGGGGAAGAACGCCGCGTGTCCCACGCGACGGACCAGGCGACGCCGCGCCGGCGGGCACGGGGGCCGTGACACCGGGCCGGGTTCCGGGTAATCGTGACGCGCCATGCGCGACGTGTTCTTCGCTACGGGCTCCGCTTTCTCGCTCCACTCCCTCACGGGGTCGCTCGGCTCGCTCGCCTTGCAGGTGGGGCCGGACGCTTCCGATCACCCCAAGCTCGACCCGACGCAGCTCGTTCTCAACGCGTCGGTGCCGGTCAAGATCGTCCTCCTGGTGCTCGTCGCCTTCTCGGTGGCGTGCTGGCTGGTGATCGGCGCGAAGGCGCTGCACCTCACTCGCGCCAAGATGGAGACCACCCGCTTCATGAAGGCGTTCGACGGGGCGGTGGGCTTCGACGCCATGGCCCAGGGCATCGCCGAGTTCCGCGGCTCGCCGCTCGCGCGGATCTTCGCCGTCGGCTACGACGAGATGCGCCGGCTCACCGGCGGGGTGATGGCGCGCCTCGACGACGCGCAGAGCACGCACGTGGAGAGCGCGACGCGCCGCGCGGCCGCGAGGGAAGTGGCGCACCTGGAGTCGTGGATGAGCGTGCTCGGCACCATCGGCTCGACCTCGCCGTTCATCGGCCTCTTCGGCACGGTCTACGGCATCATGGACGCGTTCTTGAGCATCGGGAACCAGCAGAACGCCAACCTCCCGGTGGTCGCGCCAAAGATCGCCGAGGCCCTCATCGCGACCGCGATCGGTCTCGTCGCGGCCATCCCTGCGGTCATGGCGTACAACTACTTCGCGCGTCGCGTGCAGGTGCTCGCCGACACCCTCGAGGGGTTCGCGGCCGACGTCGCCGCCCGCGCGAGGCTCGGGGGGGTGTAGCGTGGGCGCCGGCGTCGCGGCGGGCAGGCGCGGCAAGCGCCTCGGCGGGATGAACGAGATCAACGTCACGCCCCTCATCGACGTGATGCTGGTCTTGCTGGTCATCTTCATGGTGACCGCGCCGCTGCTCACGACGGGCGTCACCGTGGACCTCCCCAAGGTCAAGAGCGCGCCCATGCCCACGGACGACACGAAGCTCATGGTGATCATCACGAGCGACGAGCACGTCTATCTGGGCAAGGACGAGATCACCGGCGACGTCGAGACGAAGCTCAAGACCAACGCCAAGCTCCAGGAACAGAAGGAGCTCTACATCCAGGCCGACGAGAACGTGAAGTACGGCGCCGTGCTCCGCGTCATGGCCGCGGCCCGTACGGCCGGGGTGGAGAAGCTCGGAATGGTAACCGACCCGCTCATCGTGAAGTAGAACAAGCCCCGTGCCGTCCAAGCTAGTGATGCCCCACTACTCGGGAGACGAGATCGCCGTCGGCGTGGCGCTGGCCGTGGCGCTGCACGCGATCCCCGCGCTCCTGGTGGTGATGAACATCGTGCACCCGCTCTCGTCCGACGAAGACGACAAGGCCGCGGTCGCGACGCCCGTCATCGCGGCCAACCTCCTCAAGCTCGGCAAGCCCCTGGACCCCAACCAGCTCCCCGACCGGCTGGTGCCGCACCACAACACGGCGCCCAAGCACCAGATCAACGTCTCGCGCGATAACCCCAAGCCCCCGCCTCCGGACGCCGGCGCGCCTCCGCCGGACGCCAAGGAGTCGGACCAGACGCAGCGCTTCGCCAAGAACGACCCCTTCGCCGAGGACGGCGGCCCGCCCCCTCCGGATCAGGGCAGCCCGGAGGGCATCGACGGCGGCACCGAGACCGACCCGAGCAAGGTCCACGCGGGCGACATGTACGCCGCCAAGCTCGGCGCCTTCTTCCACCAGCGCTGGCAGATCCCGACCGTCATCTCGCAGGCGGACGCCTCGAAGCTCTGCGTCGTCTACCAGGTCAACATCAGCCCGCGCATGTTCGTCTGGCACCTGCGCGAGATGCCCATCCGCAAGAGCGGGAACGACCTCTTCGACGACTCCGCCCGATCGATGCTGCAAAAGCTGCTGGACGAACGCACCACCTTGCCGGAGCCTCCACCGGAGGTGGCGGATCAGTTCGCCGGTCGTACGGTGAACATCGCCCTCGCTGGTGATATGCACGGAGACACCTCACGATGCAGGTAAGAAAGCTCGCCCCGATCTTGCTGGCCGCCCTCGGCGCCTGGGCCCTCTCGGTCGCCGCCCCGGCGCGCGCCCAGCAGCCCGCCGCAGCGCCGAGCGCGCTCCCCACCGCCACGCAGCCCACCGGCGGCGCGGTCACGCAGATCGTCGTCTCCGGCGGCAACCGCTCCCTGTTCAAGATCGCCCTGCCCGACTGGGGCGGGGACGCCGGGAGCGGCAAGAAGGGCGTGGAGATCGAGAGCCGCGACTTCGTGCTCTCCAGCATGTTCCAGGTGCTCGATCCGAAGAGCTTCACCGCCAACCTGGGCGTCGAGGGCGAGAACTCCATCGACCCGAGCTCGTGGCGCAACGTCGGGGCGGAGGGGGTGATCAAGGGCTTCACCGCCGTCCGGGGCTCGACGCTCCACGTGGAGCTTCGCCTCTTCGTCGTCTCGCGCGGCGCCGGCGCGGTGCTCAAGCGTGACTACGACGTCCCCGCCGGCGGCGTGCGCGTCGCGGTGCACAAGTTCGTCAACGAGGTCATCAAGTGGTTCACCGGCACGGCGTCCAGCTTCGGCACGCGGCTGGTGTTCTCCGCCACCACCGGCCGCGGCCAGAAGGGCATCTTCACCGTCGAGAGTGACGGCGCGGGCCTGGGTCGCCTCCACGCGTCCACCAACGTCGCCCTCGCCCCCGCCATCGGCCCCGGCGGCGTCTACTACGCCGGTGGCATGCCCGACGGCAGCTACGCCCTCTTCAAGGTGGGCACGCCGGCGCCCGTCGTGCGCAAGGCCGGCCTCATCTTCGGCGTGGCCTTCGGCGCGGGGAAGATGGCGCTGGTCATCTCGCAGAGCGGCCAGAGCGACATCTGGGTGGGCGCCTCCGATGGCAGCAACCTCGCGCGCACGACGACGGGCGGGCTGAACACGCACCCCGCCTTCGGCCCGGGCGGGCAGCTCGCGTACGTCTCCAACCACAGCGGCAATCCGCAGATCTACGTCGCGGGCAAGCGCGTCAGCTCGCGCGGGACGTACAACATGGCGCCGGTGTGGTGCAACGATCCGGAGAACGGCACCAAGATCCTCTTCATGGGCCGGGACGGCGGGACGTGGGACATCTTCAGCGTCAACCCCGACGGCAGCGGCATGAAGCGCCTCACGCAGAACCAGGGGTCCAACACCTACCCGGCGTGCTCGCCCGACGGGCGGCTGGTGGCCTTCTTCTCCACGCGCAGCGGCGGCGGCCTGTTCACGAGCAACACCTCCGGGATGAACCAGCAGAAGATCGCCGGCGTGCAGGGCGAGAGCCTCCGCTGGGAGGGCAACTAGCGTCGGGGTCGCGCGCTACGGGCCTGAGGGGCCGGGCGCGAACGACCAGCCCTTCGAGCGCGACTCACCCCGGCTGGCGCTGCTTCTCGTCGGCGAGGAGGCGCTCGATGGTGCGGGTGGTCATCGTGCCGTCGAGCACCTCGGGGTCGTGCAGCAGCTTCTTGTGGAGCTCGATGTTGGTGCGGATGCCGCCGATGATGTACTCGTCCAGCGCGCGACGCATCCGGACGATGGCCTCCTGCCGCGTGGGCGCGTGGACGATGAGCTTGGCCACCAGCGAGTCGTAGTCGCTGGGCACCCTCCACCCGCCGTAGACGCCGGAGTCCACGCGCACGCCGGCGCCGCCGGGCGGGTGGTACTCGGTGATCAGGCCCGGCCAGGGGGCGAAGGTCTTCGGGTCCTCCGCGTTGATGCGGCACTCGATGGCGTGCCCGCGGAACGCCCAGGGGCGCGTGTCGGGCAGGTCCACCGGCTCGCCGGCGGCGACGCGGATCTGCAGCGCCACGAGGTCCAGGCCGGTCGCCATCTCGGTGACGGGGTGCTCCACCTGCACGCGCGTGTTCATCTCGAGGAAGTACAGGTTCTGCTCCTCGTCCATGATGAACTCCAGCGTGCCCAGCGAGCGGTAGCCGGTCTCGCGGATGGCGCGGCGCACCACCTCGCCGGTCTCCTGGCGCTTCTCGTTCGTCATGACCGGGCTCGGCGCCTCTTCCATGACCTTCTGGTGGCGGCGCTGCAGCGAGCACTCGCGCTCGCCCAGCGTCCACACGCCGCCCTCGCCGTCGGCGAGCACCTGCATCTCGATGTGCTTCGGACGCTCGACGAACTTCTCCAGGTACACGTCCGGGTTCTTGAAGCCGGTCTCCGCCTCGCGCCGGGCCTGGGTGAAGTTGGCCTCCATCTCGGCCTCGGTGCGCACGATGCGCATGCCGCGCCCGCCGCCGCCGCCGGAGGCCTTCAGGATGACGGGGAAGCCGATGCGCTTCGCCTCCTCCACGGCGTGGGAGGCGTCGCGCAGCACCTCGCTGCCGGGCAGCAGCGGCAGGCCGAAGCGCTCCGCGTTCTTGCGGGCGCTCACCTTGTCGCCCCAGGCGAGCATGGCCTCCGGCGTGGGGCCGATGAAGGTGAAGCCACACTTCTCGCAGATGCGGGCGAACTCGGCGTTCTCGGAGAGGAAGCCGTAGCCGGGGTGGATGGCCTCCGCCGCCGTGATCTCCGCCGCGCTGATGATGGCGGGGATGTTCAGGTAGCTCTTCTGCGCGGACGCCGGGCCGATGCACACCGCCTCGTCGGCGAAGCGCACGTGCAGCGCGCGGCTGTCCGCTTCCGAGTGCACCGCCACCGTCCCGATGCCGAGCTCCTTGCACGCGCGCACGATGCGCAGCGCGATCTCACCTCGGTTGGCGATGAGGATCTTCTTGAACATCGGCCGAAACGAAAGGGTCAGGCTTTCTTGATGCGGAAGAGCTTCTGGCCGAACTCCACGGCCTTGCCGTTCTGCGCGAAGATCTCGACGATGGTGCCGGAGCACTCCGCCTCGATCTCGTTCATGAGCTTCATCGCCTCGATGATGCAGAGGCTCTGCCCGGGGCGCACCACCGAGCCCATCTCCACGAAGGTGGGCGTGTCCGGGCTGGGCGCGCGGTAGAACGTCCCGACGAACGGGCTGGTCACGTCGACCACGTCGGCGGGCGTCTCCTCCTGCGCCGCCGCCCTGGCGGGCGCGGCGGGGGAGGGGGCCGCGTGGACGGGCGCTTGGGCGACCACGGCGCGGGCACCGCGGACGATCTTGATGCGCGCGCCTTCGTCCTCGTGCTCGAACTCGGCGATATCCTTCTCGATGAGTAGATCGAGCAAGGAGCGGATGGTGTCGTTGTCCCAGCTCACGGCGCGGCACTGTAGCCGAAGGGGCCGCGACGGGGGGCAGCAATTCCACGGCGCGGGCCGGGCAGGTCTCGCTGCGAACCGCGCTACGCGCGCGCGAGGCGCGAGACCAGCCCCTCGAGGGCGAGCAGGTAGCTCTCGCCTCCGAAGCCGCACACCTTCCCCACGCACGCAGCAGCCAAAATGGAGACGTGGCGGAACGGCTCGCGGGCCTCCGGGTTGGAGAGGTGCACCTCCACGCAGGGCAACCCGGAGGCGCGCAGCGCGTCGAGGATGGAGACCGAGGTGTGCGTGTAGCCGCCGGCGTTGAGCAGCAGGCCGTCGTAGGAGCCGCGCGCCGCGCCCAGCCAGGCGACGATGCGTCCCTCGTGGTTGGACTGCCGGACGGTCACCCGCACACCGAGCTGCTTGCCGCGGGCGACGAGGCGCCCGTGGATCTGCGCCAGCGTCTCCGGGCCGTACACCTCCGGCTCACGCGTCCCCAGAAGCTGCAGGTTGGGGCCGGAGATGCACAGGACGCGAGCCGGCACGCGGGGCCCCTGCGGTCAGAGGTCCTGCGCGAGCTTCGGCACGGCGGTGCGCATCAGGTAGCGCCCCTTGCCGAAGTTGCCGTCGGGCTGCATCGTCAGCGCGAGGAAGTAGCCGTCGCCCACCATGCGGATGAGCGTGATCATCTTCTCGGTCGCGACCGCCATCTCGCGCGCGTCGCCTGCCTCGAGCATCTCGCTCGCCCGCTTGATCGCGCCGATGACGACGCTGAACTCGACGCCGATGGTGTCGATGTCGAAGGGCGCTCCTTCCTTCGCGTAGCTTTCAAGGGCGATGCCGCTCGAGTCCATGAGCAGGCTCGCGAGCCCCCCATCGACGTGGTCGACGAGGTCTTTGAGCGCTTCTTTGAACATGGCTGGAAGGGTAGAGGGCCGCCATGGGCGGGGTCAACAACTTGGCGCCTTGACCCGTTCGCCCCGCGCCCGTTACCGTCACGGGCCGCATCGGGCGTGCAGCGAGGGCTGCGACGCCCCTCGAGGGACGAAGACAAGCATGCGCGCCAAAGCAGGGGACCCGCCCCGCACGATGGCCCAGAAAGTACTCGCGGGGCGAGCCGCGGACCCGAACCTCTCCGGCGACCGCGTCGAGGTGGAGGTCGATCAGGTCGTGCTGGCGCGCGCGCCGGAGCGGGCCTTCGCCGACGCCCTCTCGCAGGGGATGAAGAAGGCGGCGGTGGAGCTCGCCATCGCCTACGATGGCCGCTGCGTGACCGACGGCTCGGCTCCGGCGACGGGGCTGGAGGCCATGCTCCCCCACGGCATGCTCGTCGGACGGCCCGGCGTGGGCTTCCCGGCGCCGGTGCACCTCGAGCGGTTCGCCAGCCCCGCGCGGCTCTGCGTCACCGACGACCCACGCCTGATGCCCGTCGGCGGCATCGGCATGGTGACCCTGGTCGTGCCGCCCGCGCAGCTCGGGCAGGCGCTCGTCCACGGGAAGGTGACCCTGCGACCGCCCCGCAGCGTCCACGTGCTGCTCACCGGACGGATGCGGCCCTTCGTGTGCGCGCGCGACGTGTCGCTCGAGCTGTTGCGGCGCGGCCTGGCGGACGCGGTGCGGCGCGTGGAGCGCGACAGCGGCGCACCGGTGATCGTCGAGTTCGGCGGGCCGAGCGCGCGCCTGCTCTCGGTGGGCGAGCGCGCGGTGCTGGCGGGGGTCGCCCCCCAGCTCGGCGCCGTCGGCGCCATCTTCCTCAGCGACGAGCGCACCGAGGTCTTCCTGCGCGATCAGCGCCGCTCCAAGGCGCACCGCGCCCTCGCCCCGGACGCCGGCGCGCCCTTCGCCGAGGTGCTGCACGTCGACCTCGCCGCCGTCGACCCGCTGCTGCAGGACGAGACCGGCGCGGTGCGCACCGTCCGCGATCTGGCGGGCAAGCCGGTGTCGCAGGTGCTGCTCGGTGGAGACAGCGGCGTCACCCTGCGCGATCTGCTCGCCGCCGCGCTGCTGCTCAAGTCCAAGCGCGTCCCGGCGCGCGTCGATCTGCTCCTGGCCGTCCCCACGCGGCAGATGCTGGAGGTGCTCGCCCTGGAAGGCGCGCTCACCGACCTGGTCGCGACCGGCGCGCGCATCATCGAGCCGGACCGTCGCGTGATGACCGGCGAGCTCTACCCCCCGCCACCCGGCGGCGTGTCGCTGCGCACCGCGGAGGCGGAGCCGCAAGGGGCGAAGGCGCCCCCGTGCATCGTGGCGTCCGCGGAGACGCTCGCCTACGCCGTGGCGACAGGCGAGATCGGCGACCCGCGCTCCTTCAAGCGGCCCATCCGCGTCAGCGTCCCGCGCACCCTCCCCACCGACGACGTGCTCGTCGTGCGGGAGCGAGGGAGCGAGCGCTCACGCACGCGCGCCACGACCTCGTCGCGACGCTGACCCGCCGCGCCCCGGGGCCGCGCTAGGACGCGTAGGGGTTGAGCTCGCCCACGGGCAGCAGGGCGCGCGCGCCAACGACGCGCACCTCCCCGCCGGAGACCTCCACCTCCGCCTCGCGCTGCGAGTGGACCGACTCGTGGGCGCCCAGCATCACCACCGTCCGCGCGAGGCCCTCGCCGCCCAGGTCCACGCCCACCAGGTGGCCCTGGACGTCCAGCAGCAGCGTGGCGGGGCGTCGCGACCGGTTGGGCAGGGCGTCCCCGGAGGGGTCGAGGCCGAGGAGGTAGGTGTCGGTGGAGGCGTCGTAGCGCACGGACCGGGCGCGTCGTTCGTTCAGCACGACCGTGAGCGTAGCACCGCCCCGGCCCACCGCCCGCAGGGGCAGCTCGACCCCTCGCGCAATCGCGCTCGCTTCCGGCCTGGCTTTGCGTATCCTGAGCCCTCAGGTGCACGGGTGTCCAAGGGTCGGTTGACACGTCAAGAATTGGGTTGGCTGCTCACGCAGGAGGCGCAGGGCGCCGCCGAGCGCCTGCGCGTGGGCGTCCAGGTCCTCAAGACCAACCCACCCCCGGCCGACCCCGAGGGCGGCGGCGTGGACGCCACGCTGGACGCGCTCGACGACGCCATGCGCATGCTCTCCACCCTGCACAACAAGCCGCTGCGCGTCGGCGGCCGGCGCGGCCGCGTGGACCTCGCCGCCCTGCTCTGGGAGATCGCCCCCGAGGCACGCGTCTCCATCGAGCCGGGTAGCGGCACCGAGGTCTTCGGCGACGAGGCCGAGCTGCGTCGCATGCTGCAGCTGCTCGTCGGCCACGGCAGCGGCACCGAATCGCAGCTGAGCATCAAGCGCGACGAGGACATCGTGAAGGTCAGCGTGGTCCTCGGCCCGGACTCCAGCGCCACCGCCGCCGCCGAGCGCGCCTGGGTCTCCCGCATGGCGATCCGCTACGGCGGCCGGCTGGACCTGGAAGGCGGCATGGAGATCGTCAGTCTCCCCGCCGACTCCGAGCGCAAGGAGCGCGAGAACCTCCAGAAGGAGCTGGACGAGGCCCGCAAGCAGGGCGAGGCGTACGCGCGGGAGCTCGCGCAGGCGCTCTCCCCCTCCGACGAGCCGGCGCACCCCTCCACCTTCCCCCCGCCGCTCGCCAGCACCGACACCGTCGAGCGCGTGGCGGTGCTGGTGCGGCTGCTCGGCGGCGTCGCGGCGGAGCTGCGCTCGCTCCTCGTCCCCGTCGCGCGGGAGGTCGCCGCCGTGGCCAAGGCCCGCACCGAGCCGGACGGGCGCCTGGAGACGGCGCGCAAGGGCCTCTCGCAGACGCAGGAGTTCGTGAACCTGCTGGGCGCCATCGGCAGCCTGGACCCGCAGGAGCTGCCCGGCCCGGTGGACCTGGTGGAGATCGTCTCCCGCTGGGTGGGCGATCTCTCCGCTCGCGCCGAGCGCGCCGGCGTCACCCTGCGCTTCGAGGAGGCGGGGCGCGATCCCATCTACGCCCGCGGCGCGCCGCGCGCGACCTCCACGCTGGTGCAACAGTTGATAGGTCAAGCGATCGCCGCCTCCCCGCGCGGGAGCGAGGTCGTGCTGCGCGTGCTGGGCGGCGAGTCCGGTCCCAAGCTGGTCATCGACGACGCCGGCCCGACCCTCCCGGCCACGGCGCGCCGGGACTTCGTCGCGCTGGAGCTCGAGCCTGGCACCTACGGACGCCCCACCAGCATCCCGCTCTACGTCGCCGCCGCGCTCGCCTCGTGGCAGGGCGCCACCTTCGAGGTGACCGACGCCCCGGGCGGCGGGCTCCGCGCCAGCGTCACCTTCACCCGCTGACCGGAGCGTTCGCTCCCAAGCACACCGTAACCGTGTAGACTCCGTCCCAGATGCGGATCCTCATCGTCGAAGACTCCGACTCCATCCGGAAGATGATCGAAGCGCTGGTGGCCGGCCGCGGCCACGAGGTCGTCGCGGTGCCCTCCGGCGCGCGCGGCCTGGAGGCGGCGCGAGCGCGCGTCCCGGACGTCATCCTGCTCGATCTCAACCTCCCCGGCTCCTTCGATGGCTTCGAGGTCTGCACCCGGCTGCGCGCCGAGCCGCTCACCAAGGCCGTGCCGATCCTCATCATCAGCGCGATGGACGACGCCCAGTCGAAGGAGCGCGCCCTCGCGGCAGGCGCGAGCGCCTACTACACGAAGCCCTTCAGCCCCACCGCGCTCCTCAAGGAGATCGAGTCCCTCTCCCGGCGCCAGCCGGGTGAGGTCACTTGAGCAGGTCGAGGTACTTCTTCGCGCGCTCGGCGGAGGCTGTCATCAGGGCCTTCGCCTCGTCGGCGGGGACCTTCAGGCGCTCGGCCAGCTTGTCCAGGAAGGCGCGCTCCTTGTCGTCCTGATCGCCGTCGGCGAAGGAGAGGAGCACCGCGTGCTGGAGCAGCACCCGCCTGTCGTCGGCGGAGAGCTCCTGCAGGCTGATGTCGTCGAGGGAGCGCGGCTCCGCGGCGAAGGCGCGGATCTTCTCCTTCTCGACGTCGTCGGCGCCGAAGGCGTCGAGGAGCGCCTCGATGGTCTCCTTCTCCCGCTCGGCAAACTCACCGTCGGCCCAGGCGACAGGGACGAGAGCGCGGACGATCGCGAAATCCTGGTCGTGCATGGCCCAGCAACGGTATCCAATGGCCGCCCCGAAACCAACCCAAATGCGCCGCGACTACTTGGCGCTGACACGGGCGGTGCGCACGCCCGCAGGCGCTCCCGGCTCGGCGACGAAGCTGGAGCCCGCCACGTGCAGCCGCTTGCGGTAGGTGCCCGGCCCCGCGACGAGCACGTCGGCGTCGTGGTCGCAGTCGATGAGATCGTCGATCTGCGCGCTGGGCCCCAGGCCGGCGAGGACCCACACCTCCGCGCCCTTGGGGCTGGCGACCACGTGGACGACGCCCGGGTCGCCCTTGCCGCCCACCTCGCTGCCCGGCTCGCCGGGCGGCCACTTGTCGACGGCGCCGTGCCGCGCCTTCGACTTGTCCAGCTGGATGGCCAGCTCGAAGCGCGGCTTGCCGCCGGGACCGGTGTGGTCCCAGGCCGCGTCCGCCGGCACGACCGCGCGCTTGGGAGCGTAGCCCTCCGCGGTGGCGACGAACTCCAGCCGCGCGCCCGCCGGCATGCGGTCGATGTCGATCGGTGCCTGACCCGCGCGCAGGAGGATCTCGGCGTCCTCTGGCGCGTCGCCCACGACGAGCGAGGCGTGGCACTGCGGCTCCGCGCGCTTCGCCGCGAGCTTGGCGCTCGCCGCCAGGGCCGCGGCGCGCTCGGCGGCGACCTTGTCCGGTGTGCGTCCGGTGAAGAAGCCGGGCTTGAGCATCCACAGCGTCACCGCGAGCACGCCGACGAGCAGGATGAGCATGATCAGCAAGGCGCGGTCACGCCCGGAGCGACGCCGGCGCAGCTCGGTGGTGATGGAGAGCTGCGAGCGCTTGAGCGAAGGCGCGGTGGGGAGCTGGCGGTCGTCGGCGCGCGAGGACGACGGTCCGCGCGCGGGGCGCTCCGGGCGGCTGTCGTTCCGCGCGCCGGCCTGCGCGGAGAGGGCGCTCTTCGCCGGGGCGGCTGCCTTCACGGGCGCGCTGGCGCCGAGCAGCGCCTCGATGTCGTCGTCGGTCCGGGGGGGTGGGGGAGTTGGCTCCAGCCCCACCATCGCCTTGAGCTCGCCGGAGAGCGCCTTGTCCTCCCGCTGGCCGGAGACCTCGAAGGAGTCGAGGAGGCTGTCGACCGAGTCGCGCTTGCCCCGCGCGGCCGCGGCCATCAGGTCCTCCTTGCTCAGGCCGACCGTCGGCATGTCGCTCAGGCTGGGTGGCTGCTGGAGCCCGGGCGTCTCCTGCGGCGGCCCCTCCAGCACCTCCGGGGGGATGTCGCGGCGCGCGGTGGTGGGCACCTCCTCGGCGTCGAAGGTGGCCGCCGACGGGGGCGGACGCTCCGACCTGGCGGGCTCGACGTGCTGGGGGGGTGGACGCTCCGAGGCGCGGGGCGCCAGCTCCGACGCGGCGGGGACCGACGCGTTGCGACCAACGCGCAGCGTGACGCGCTTGACCTCTCGCGCCATGCGCGCCAGCGCGCGCCGGCCGGCGGCGCGGTTGACGGGGATGAGCGCCGCCTCCAGCTCCTCCACCAGCGAGCCCAGCTCGCCGGTGGCCTTCTTCCGGGCCACCGCGCCGAGGGCGGGCGTCTGCGATCCGGTCGCCACCAGCAGGCGCGCGAGCAGCGCGCGGATGGAGGCCTCCGCCTCCCCCTTCGCCTCGCGCGAGCGGACCAGCGCGACCGAGCCCTCCTCGCTGATGTAGACGTTGCGCGGGTCCACCTCGCCGGGCTGCTTGCTCGCGCCCTCGGCGATCTCCAGCGCGAGGTACCCGGCGAGCTCCGGCGCGAGCGGCACGCGCTTCGCGCTGACGACCACGAACACCTCGTCCAGCGTCACCGATGCTTCGAGCGGCTCGGTCATGCGGCGCGCTCCGCGTCGTCGCGGACGGGGACGCCGGCCGCGCAGAGGAAGGCGCGCGCCTCGGCGATGGTGTGCTCTCCGGAGTGGAAGATGCTGGCCGCGAGCGCGGCGTCGGCGTGACCCTCCACCAGCCCCGCCCGCAGGTGCTCGAGCGAGCCCACGCCGCCGCTCGCGATGACGGGTACGTCCACCGCGTCCGCCACCGCGCGCAACAATCCGAGGTCGTAGCCCTCGCGCGTGCCGTCGCGGTCCATGCTGGTCAACAGGATCTCCCCGGCGCCGGAACGCGCGGCGCGCTCCGCCCATTCCCGCGCGTCCAGGCCGGTGGCCGCGCGGCCGCCGTGCGTGAAGACCTCCCAGCCTTCGCCGGCCCGCTTGGCGTCGACGGCGATGACGATGGCCTGCGCGCCCCACGAGCCTGCGCAGCGCTGGATGAGCTCGGGTCGGTTCACGGCGGCGGTGTTGATGCTGACCTTGTCCGCGCCGGCGTTCAAGAGCGCGCGCACGTCCGACTCGTCGCGGACGCCGCCGCCGACGGTGAGCGGACAGAAGGTGACCTCGGCCGTCCGCGCGACGAGGTCGAGCAGGGTGCCGCGCCCCTCGTGCGAGGCCGAGATGTCCAGGAAGGCGATCTCGTCGGCGCCCTCCGCGTCGTAACGTCGCGCTTGCTCGACCGGGTCGCCCGCGTCGCGCAGGCCCTCGAAGCGCACACCCTTGACCACGCGTCCGTCGCGGACGTCGAGGCAGGGGATGATTCGCCGGGCCAGCATCCGACGACCGAGCTCAGCCCGTGGACGCGGACGCCGGCCCGTGCTCGTAGCCCTCCATGAGCTTCTCGATGGACGCCAGGTTGTTCTCGATGGCCTCGTGAACGATCTGCGTCATCGCCGCGCTCGAGCCCTTGAGGGCCTCGTAGTAGCGCTGCCGCTCGGTGGAGTGGACGATGGCGGGCGGGTAGCCGCCGCGCAGCAAGAGGGCGTTCATCAGCAGGCGCGCCACCTTGCCGCTGTCGTTGGGGAAGGGGAACACGCGCAGGAGGTCGTAGTGCGCGCGCACCGCCAGGCGGATGGGCGTGCGGGTGCGGCGCGTCTCCGGATCGTTGATCCAGTCGACGACGGCGCGGACCTTGTACGCGATCTTGTCGGGCGGGGCGTACTCGTGGAAGTACAGGCGGTGCTGCGGGATGTCCTTGCGGTACTTGACCGTCTTCAGGTCGCCCTCTTCCGGGTGCAGGATGAGGTAGATCTGCTTGACGACGTCCACGGTGATCGCCTGCCGGCGCTTGACGGCCAGGTCGCGGATGAAGTCCAGCGCCTCGCGGTGGCGGCGGATCTCCTCGATGACCGGCTGGAGGCTGGAGTCGATCTCGGGGGCCTGGAAGCCGGGGTCGATGGCAGCCCGCAGCTCCTGGACCGTATAGACGACGCCCTCCAGCGCGCTGTCATGGTAAATCCATGACATATCGAGGTTTTCTCGGTACCGCTGCTGGAAGGAGGAGTCCGCGTGCTGGAGACGGAGCTCCAGATCGGCGGTACGCTCCTCCATGGTCTGCGGCCGAGGCGGCACCACAGGCGGGGCGGCAGTCTTGGTGGTCTTGCGCTTTGCAGGAGTCTTGGCGGCCATGGGGCGCTGCTAGATGCGCGATTTTCCTGCGAAAAATGTGGGGCGAGGCCACAGGCGGCGCGCATTGCGCACCTTAGTGAATCGGGCCCAACCGCGTCAACAGGGTTCGCCGGGTCGGTCGCCGACGAGCAGGGCCTCGGCCCCGGCGGCCGCTTCGGCTATGAGGTCGAGCATGCTGTTGCAGCTCACCGTCCTGAACCTGGTGCTGATCGAGCGTGTCACGCTGGAGCCGGGGCCGGGCTTCAACGTGCTGACCGGGGAGACGGGCGCGGGCAAGTCGATGCTGGTGGATGCGCTGTCGCTGGTGCTCGGCGGGCGGGCGCGGCCGGACATGGTACGCGCCGGGGCGCGCGAGGCGGAGGTGGAGGCGCTCTTCGAGGTGGCCGACGGCTCGCGGGTGGCCGCCAAGCTGGAGGCGGCGGGCGTGCCCTGCGCGGGAGAGCTGGTGGTGCGGCGCGTGGTGCAGTCGGAGGGGCGCAGCCGCGCCTTCCTGAACGGGCGTCTGGGCACGGCGGCGCAGCTCGCCGAGCTCGCCCCCGATCTCTGCGACATCGCCTCGCAGCACGAGTCGGTGTCGTTGACCGACCCGGCGACGCACCTGGAGTACCTCGACGCCTTCGGCAAGCTGGGCGCGGAGCGGGTGGCGCTGGGGGCGCGCGTCGAGGCGCTGGCGGCGACGCAGCACGAGCTTGCGGAGGCGAGCGCCGCCGAGCGCGGCCGCTCCGACAGGCAGGACTACCTGGCGTTCCAGCTCAAGGAGCTCGAGGAGATCGATCCACGCCCGGGCGAGGAGACCGAGCTGGAGAACGAGCGCGGGCGGCTGCGCCACGCCGAGCGGCTGGCGGAGGTCACGCGCCGGTCGGCGGAGCGGCTCTACGAAGGGGAGAGCGCCATCTGCGACGAGCTCGGGCGGCTGGCGTCGGAGGTGGAGGGCGCCGCGAGCCTGGACGGCTCCCTCGCCCCGCTCGGGCTCGCCATCGAGACGGCGCGTGCCGAGCTCGCCGACGCCGCGCGCGGGCTGGCGCGCTACGCCGAGGGCGTGGAGGCCAGCCCGGAGCGTCTGACGGAGGTCGAGGAGCGCCTCTTCCGCCTGCGCAAGCTGCTGCGCAAGCACGGCGAGGGCGCGGACCTCGCGGCCGTGCGCGACGCCCTGATGCGAGAGCTGGAGGGCCTGGACTCGATGCACGAGCGGCTGGCCGCCCTGGAGGCGGAGAGGGATCGCCTTCATGCCGAGGTGGCGGAGGCCGCGCGCGCCCTCTCCCGCAGGCGCCGCGCCGCCGCGGACGAGCTCGCCGACGCCATCGGCCGCGAGCTTGGCCAGCTCGGCATGGGGCGCGCGCGGGTGGTGGTGGAGGTGGAGCCCACGACGGCGTCGGCGGGCGACGCCATGACGCTGGACGGCGCGCGCATCACGCGCACCGGCATCGACCGCGTCGAGTTCCTCATCGCGCCCAACCGCGGGGAGGACCCGCGCCCGCTGCGGCGCATCGCCAGCGGCGGCGAGCTGTCGCGCTCGCTGCTGGCGCTCAAGCGGGTGCTCGCCGAGAAGGGGCCGGCGGGGCTGTACGTCTTCGACGAGGTGGACGCCGGCGTGGGCGGCGCGGTGGCGGAGGTCATCGGCCGGGCCATCGCCGACGTGGCGCGCCACCGGCAGGTGCTCTGCATCACGCACCTGCCGCAGATCGCCGCGCTGGCGGACACTCACTTCGTCGTCGACAAGGCGGAGGCGCGCGGCCGGACCACCACGTCGGTGCGGCGGCTGGGCGCGCCCGAGCGCGTGGACGAGGTCGCGCGGATGATCGGCGGCGTGAAGGTCGGGGAGGCCGCGCGTCGCGCCGCGGCCGAGATGCTGCGGAGGTGAGGGCGATGACTGGTCGAGGATGGGCGATGGTGGGGCTCGTGGCGCTCGCGACGCTCGCGACGGCGTGCACGCGTGAGCAGGGCGGGGCGGACACGCCATCGCAGACGGTGGTGGTGTGCCCAGCAGGGAGCGTCTTCCAGCCCGGGCAGCGGCAGTGCACGGCGATCGCAGGCGCCGGGGGCGTGAAACAGCAGGGCGACGGCGATCCGGCCGGCGGCGTGCTCGCCACCGGCGACGCGTCGTCGGGGGCGATGGGGGCGCGCACCGACGCGGGCATCGCGACGCTCGGGTCGGGCTCGAGTGCCGTCGGCTCCGGCACGGTGGGCTCCGGGACGGTCGGAGTCGTCCACGCGGCGCCGCTGCGGCCGCCCTCCGTGGGCCACGTGGCCGTGGACGTGTCGTGCGCCTTCCCGCAAGGCTGGGTCGCCCTGCTACCCGCGGGCAAGTACCCGAAGGACGATCAGTTCCTCATGCAGGCGCTCATCGGACTCACCGACGACCCGAGCTTCTGGGGCGGGCTGGCCGAGTACCGTAGCCTGCACCCGTACGCCGCTCGGCGATGCACCCCCTCACCGGTTCGCTTCGACGTGGCGCCAGGCGACTACTTCGTGCTCGCCGGCGAGGCAGGCACCTTCAGCGCGCGGGGGACCTACGACAAGAACGGCGTGCGCCGGAAGATCACCGTGCGCGCGTCGACGCAGGTGCGGCTCGGGCCCCGCGACCTCACGCACACGTGGCTCTGCATCAGCTGTCCGTGGGTGGTCTTCTCCGACGGCGACGGCGGCGACCTCGCTCCCTTCGTCGTGCTCCCGTGGCGCGCGGGGTGGGCGCGGCGCGGCGCCGACACACACCGCGTGGCGCGCGTGCCGGTGCGGGGCGGCCGCGTCCGCCTGCGCGTCATGGAGCGCGAGCGGGAGGTCACCCACCTCGACAGCCTGGTGCTGCGGGTCGGCGGTCGGGTGCTGCTGCCGGTGCGCGGGGGCGCGCGCTCGGCCCTGGCGCGCGCCGACGGTGTGGGCGTGGAGATGCGGCGCGGGCGGCAGGTGGCGGTGGAGTACGAGGTGCTCGGGGTGACCGACGGCGAGGTGGACGTCACCGTCGAGGCCGCGGGCTACTACGACCCGGTGCCGTGAAGCCCCCGCGGCGAGCGGGGTCGATGCGTGCGCTCCTGCTGGCGTGCGCGTGCGCATGCGCGTGCGGCGCATCGTCGCCGGCGCGGTCCGCGCGGCCTGCGCCTCCCGTGACGCCCGTCGTGGATCTGCACGTCGACTGGGGCTACGCCCTGCACGCGAGGCACGCCTCGCCCGCCGCTCCGGGGGAGGACGCGAGCCTGGCCCGCCTGCGCGCCGGGCACGTGCGCGCGCTGGTGATCCCGCTCTTCGTCGGCGGCGCGGAGGCGATGTCGCCGGCAGGGGTGCGCGCCGAGTACGACGCGACGTACCGCGATCTGCTCGCCGCGCGCGCCGAGCTGCCGCCCTTCGTGCTCGCCTTCGAGGGCGCCGACGGCTTCGCCGGCGATCCGGCAGCCGCCGACGTCTGGGTCGCGCGGGGCGCCTGCTTCTTCGGGCTGGTGCACTCCCGCGCCAACGCCCTGGGCGGCGCGAGCCAGGACGTGCGGCCGGAGGCGCGCGCGCGCGGCCTCACCGCCGAGGGGCGGGTGCTCGCCGAGCACCTGGTGGCGCGCGGCGCCGTGCTGGACGTGGCCCACGCCTCCGACGCCGCGGCCGCGGAGCTGATCGCCATCGCCGGGAGCGCCGGGGCGCCCGTCGTCGACTCGCACACCGGCATGCGCGGCCTGCGGGACACGGCGCGCAACCTGGGCGACGCGGAGGCGCGCGCCATCGCGCGGACCGGCGGGGTCATCGGCATCAGCATGCACGAGAGCCACACCGGTGGCCGCGCCGGCGAGGCCGGCACGCTGGACGACGTCGCCGCGCACGTGATCTACGCGGTGCGCGTCGCGGGCGCCGGGCACGTCGGCATCGGCAGCGACTTCGAGGGCAACATCACGCCCCCGCGCGACGCCGATGGCGAGGCGAGCTGGCCGGCGCTGGCGGCGCGCCTGCGCGCGCGGGGCCTCTCCGCCGAGGACGTCGAGCGGGTGATGCACCGGAACGCCGAGCGCGTGCTCGCCTGGGCGCGCGCGCACGGGTGCGGTGGGGCCCCGAAAAACCGTGTTTTTCGGCACGGGGCGGCGCGTGCCGCCCCGTGAGACAAGACCTAAATCGGACGAGCGCGATTCCGAATCGCGCTCGTTCATCTAGAGCATGACGGTGGCGACGTTCTCGGAGAAGCGCAGGGGTTTGGCGCGGCGGGTGAGCACCTCCGCGCCTGCCTTGGTGACGGCGATGGTGTGCTCGAACTGCGCCGAGAGCGAGCCGTCGGAGGTGCGCACGGTCCACTTGTCGGACGGATCGATCTCCACCTCGAAGTTGCCGACGTTCACCATGGGCTCGATCGTGAAGACCATGCCCGCGCGGATGCGATCGCCGGCGCCCCGCTTGCCGTAGTGCTTGACCTGGGGCGGCTCGTGGAAGCGGCGGCCGATGCCGTGGCCGACGAAGTCGCGCACCACGCTGCAGCCCTGCGACTCCACGTACTGCTGGATGGCGGCCCCGATGTCGCCGAAGCGCGCGCCGTCCTTCACCTCGGCGATGCCCAGCTCGAGCGCCTGGCGGCAGACCTCGACCACATGGCGCGCCTGCGCGCTCGGCGTGCCGATGTAGAACGTGGCGGACGTGTCCCCGTAGAAGCCCTTGTAGAAGGTGGTCACGTCGACGTTGACGATGTCGCCGTTCTTGAGCACCTGCGGGCCCGGGATGCCGTGGCAGACCACGTCGTTCACGGAGGTGCAGACGCTCTTGGGGAAGCCCTTGTAGTTGAGCGGTGCTGGGTAGGCGTCGCGGCGGACCGTGTCGTCGTGGACGATGCGGTCGATCTCCTCCGTCGTCATACCGGGGCGGATCTTCTCGCCGACGAGGAGCAGGGTCTCCGCCGCCATCTGGGAGGCGACGCGGATGCCCTCGATCTCCCGGGTGCTCTTGAGCTCGATATTCATGCCAAACACCTACTTTGTGGCGGCGCCGCGCGTCCCGCAAGCCCCACCGGGTGACGACTCAATCGCCGATCTCCGTCAGCGCCGAGGCATCGCTCACCGCCGCCAGCACGTCCTTGGTGTCCGGCGCGAGGTGAAAGTGGATGCGCGGGTCGTCCGCGCCGGTCTTGAACTCGCGGACGAAGGCGACGAAGGTCTTGCCGCTCAGGCGGGCGTCCAGGCTCTTGACGATCCCGAAGGACGGCGAGGCCTTGGTCACCTCCACCACGAAGGGGGAGGGCGGCGGGTGCTCTCCGGTCAGCTTCTTCATCACGCGCAGGCCGATCTGGTAGCGGGCGTCGATGCCGTCCGCCTGGACCGTCACGGTGTCCACCTTCACCCGCAGGACCGCGTCCCCCACCTGCGTCCGCTCCCGCAGGACCGGGTCGGTCCGGGGGGTGCGCGTCAGCTCGAGCGACAGGCCGACCGCCCGGGGCTCGATGGCGTCGTCGAAGAGCTCCCTCGAGTGACCCTGCCAGGGTGGCATCGGGCGAGTCGGGGCTGAGGCGTCGGGCCCCCCCGCGCAGCCGGCGAGGCCGGTGACCAGGGCGAGCACGGCCAAGGGGCGCGAGAACATGAGGATTTGGCTTCTTATCACGGGCCGGCCGGAAGGAAGCCGACGGAGAGCGAGAATGATTCCATCATTTCTTGGTCTGGTGCGTCCAACCTGCAGCCCGTTTCGGGGGTTTACGTCACCTTGTAGGGGCATGTAGCAAAGTGGTAGCTTTTGGCCGCGCCAGGGCTCGGCCGTGGCGGTGCCGGGGCGACGCGAGTTTGCCGTTCGGCGTGAGAGGCCGTAAGGAGGCCGTGATGAAACGAAGCGCAGTCGTAGCCACCGTGCTCATCTTGGCGACCATCCCGGTCGCGAGCGTCCTCGCGGCCAAGCCGCGCGCCCACGCCGCGCCTGCCGTGGCGGCGGACCCGCCGACAGTCTCTTCGATGGCGCCGTTGCTCGCCCAGTTCCGGTGGGGGTCGAACCACCAGGCGGTGGTGCGCATCTTCAACCAGACCGGCGGCATCTTCGACCAGGACTACAACCCGCGGCTCGCGCGGATGCAACCCGGCGTCACGATGCAGTCGGTGGAGGCGGAGCGCGACAACCGCAAGGCGGCCTTCGCCAACAGCTTCGTGCCCTTCAACGACACGCCGACCGGCTTCGACAACACGAGCATCCGCGGCGAGTTCTCGTACCGCAACCACGAGGCGGTGATGTACGTCGACCGCCACGGCGTCCGCCGGTACTTCTTCTTCATCGGCGCCCCGCCGAGCGACAGGCTCTGGAAGATCTTCGACGACGTCCCCTACAAGGCGAACGGCCTGTACGGGGCGAACTTCCAGCAGGCGGTCACCAAGCTGAACATCAAGCTGAACGCGCCCGCCCGCATCCGCGTCCCCGACGCGACGAACGGCCTGAAGTACGCCACCGCCGACTGGCAGGACGGGAGGACCCACCTGCGGGCCGAGGATCGCGGCAGCAGCGTCGCCGTCGTCATGGAGGAGCGGGCCACGCTGAACGCGCTGCCTCAGCTCCGCGCGAACAAGGAGATCGACCCTCTCGCGCTCGACCCGACGATCGCCGCGATCACCCACCACCGCATCTCCGACCCCAACGCGTACCGCAACCAGGACGCGGGCGCGCCGAAGAAGGACAAGCACAAGCACTGAGGTGGAGGCTGGCTGACAGCCGCCACTCAGACCTTCTCGGCGCCCTCGGGGATCCGCCAGCCGGCGGTGACCTGTAGCTTCGCCTTGGGCAGCACCGAGCGCACCGCGGGGGCGATGACGTCCTCCCGCGTGAGGGCGGCGCCTGGGCAGCCCGCGCACGTCCCGGCGAGGTGCAGGTGCACCTCCTCGGTCGTGGAGCTGACCAGATAGAGCACGCCGCCGTCGGCCGCGATGAGCGGTGCGAGCACTTCGCGGCAGAGCTTGAGGAGGTCGTCGCGCGAAGCGTCCATACGAGGGTGCGGCCCAAGATACCAGATCGCGCGCGTTCGGCGAAGGGCGAACGCGCCACGCGTGGAGGCGTCGAACCGCAACGTCTTCTGCGGTATAGTTCGGTTGGATGGCCCGCTTCCGGCTCCGCTTCTTGCTCCAGGAGATCGACCTGCCGCGCGGGATCACGCTCGTCGGGCGTAGCCCGGAGTGCCACGTGACGATCGAGGACCCGCTGGTCTCGCGGCAGCACGCGCGCATCGTCATCGACGAGGGTGGCGCGCAGCTCGAGGACCTCGGCAGTCGCAACGGCGTCAAGGTGAACGGGATCGCGGTCAAGTCGCCGGCGCGGCTCAAGGACGGCGACCGCCTGCGCATCGGCACGCAGGAGCTCGTCTTCTGCGAGCTCGGCGAGTCCTCCGGGCCCCACGTCGCCAAGACAACCGGCTTCCTCCAGCACTGCGCGCGCTGCCGCCTGCCCTACGCCAGGGAGAGCCTGCAGTGCCCCAACTGCGGCTCGACCGAGCAGGTGGAGGAGGACACCATGACCGGCCAGCTCGGCGCGGAGTCGCAGCACTCGTGGGGCGTGCAGCTCCTGCTCGAGGTGCTCGAACGCGCGCTCACCCTGGGCCGCCACGCCGACGCCGTCCGGGCGCTCGGGCGGATCATCGCCCAGGTGGACGATCGCATCGCCGCCGGCGAGCCGATCGACGGCCGCCAGCTCGCGCTGGTGTGCGAGGCCACCTGCCGGGCGAGCGATCTCCACACGGGAGCCGGTCCACGCCATGTGGGGCGTCCGCGCGTACGTGCGCGCGCGCCAGGTCCCGCCGGAGTCCGCGCTGGAGGACATCGGCCGGGTGGCGCTCACCTTCCGGTCGGAGCTCGCCCAGCCGGTGGCCGAGCTGGTGCTCGCCCTGCGCGGACACACCGACCCCGAGGCCGCGTCGGTGGCCGCGCGGCTGGAGTCGCTCGCGCGGGTCATGGGGGCGCCGCCGGACCCGGACACCACCACGCGAAATCCCGTGCTCTCCTGAGATGGCGCCGACGGGGGGCGTGCTCCGGGCAGGGCGCCGCCCGCCGCAAGCTTGCCGCGGCGCGTGGCGGAGCGGTACAAACTGAAAGACGATGCGCTTCCGGCTGCGCTACCTGAACCACGATCTGGAGCTCAACGAAGGCGAGTTCGTGGTGGGTCGCAACGCGAGCTGCCAGCTCTCCCTCGACGACCCGCTGGTGTCGCGCCGCCACGGGATGCTCATGGTGCGCGACGACGCGGTGACGGTCGAGGACCTCGGCAGCCGCAACGGCGTCTCGGTGAACGGCGAGCGCATCACGGGCAGGGTGATCCTCCGTCCGGGCGATCGCATCCAGATCGGCTCGCAGGAGAT
This sequence comes from uncultured delta proteobacterium, assembly GCA_963782055.1. Taxonomy (GTDB): domain Bacteria; phylum Myxococcota_A; class Polyangia; order Polyangiales; family Polyangiaceae; genus DASXHD01. Next base: position 4,008,711 of record CAWAIF010000003.1, on the reverse strand, counting down.
GCTGCTCGTCGGCGGCCAGAGCGGCGGCCCGCCCACCATGACCCGCAACCCCCTCAAGATGACCCTGCCGCGCATGCCGGACATGTCCGCCGCCGTCGGCGGCGATCCGCCGGCCGCCCCCGCGGGGCCCACTGGGCCGCCCAACTGGGAGGACAACAGCGACGTCAGCATGGTGCGACGCGCCGACGCCTTCAACCTGCTCGGCGGCGTGGCCGAGAAGGCGCTGGCGATGGGACGGGCGGCGGAGGCGGAGCGCATCCTGGCCTCGCCCCTGGCGGACGTGATCGAGGCCGCGCGCGCGGGCAAGCGCATCACGCCGACGCTCGCGGACCAGGCGGCGCGCTTCTCCGCGCGGCTGGCGACGGCGACGGGCAAGGGCCCGTGGGCGGACTACGTCATCGAGCTGTACTGCTCGCAGGCGCGCCTCGCGCCCGCGCCGGTCATCGACGAGCTGTACAACGCCTTCCGGCGCGTCACCGCGATCGACCGCGACCGCCTGCGGGAGTACCTGGAGCTCTTGCACGAGCAGCTCGCCGGCTTCGGTCCGGCGGAGCGCTTTCTGTTTCAGCGGCTGGAGGGGCTGGAGCGGCTGGCCGCAATTCGATAGGCACCTGCTCCTGCCAGGCGAGGTTGGCGCGCGCGGCCTGCTCCACCGCGCCGCGCAGCTCCTCGTCCGGGATGCCTCGCACCGCGCGCGCGAGCCGCGGCGGGAGTTCGGTGGGAGGTGGCACCGTGCGGCTGGTGCGGCGCTCCGCCGGGCGCTGCGGCGGCGCCACCGGCCCGGCGCGGAAGCGCAGCGCGTTGACCTGGATACCCTGACGGCGCAGGCGCTCCACGATCTCCGCCTGCAGGAGGGATAGCTCGCTGGCCCACGCGCTCGTCGCCGTCTGGACGAGGAGCGTGCCGCGGCTCAGCGAGAGCGGCACGGTGCGCTCCGCGACGCGCGGGCCGACGGCCTGCCGCCACACCACCGGCGTCACCGGAGGACGGCGCGGAGCGAAGCGATCCTCCCCGGCGCGCGCGAGGATCGCGTCGATGCCCTCCGGCTCGGCGTCCTTTCGACGGAAGCGCTTGGCCACGCATGGGCCATAGCACGATCGAGGGGCCCGGTATGGTGGTCAGGCGGCATCGGTGCTAACGAGTGAGCGCGCCATGTGGGAAATCAGCACCGAGACCGTCGTCGCCGCCGCCCACCAGCTTCGCCTCGCGCCGGGAGAGGGCGAGCGCCTGCACGGGCACAACTGGCGCATCCGCGCGACGATCCGCGCCGCCGAGCTGGACTCTCGCGGCTTCGTGATGGACTTCAACGAGCTCGGCCCGGCGCTCCGCGCGATCGTCGAGCCCTACGAGCACGTGTTCCTCAACGAGGTGCAACCCTTCGACGACGTGAACCCCACCGCGGAGAACATCGCGCGCGTGGTGTTCCAGAACCTGGCGGCGAAGGTGGAGGACGGCCGCGTGCGGGTCCACCGCGTGGAGATCTGGGAGAACGACGTCTGCGCGGCCGCGTACTTCGAGTCCTGAGGCCCCGCGGGCGCAGTGATCAGCGCCGCGTGTCGCGCGGGACGACGGCCGGGCGCAGGGTGACCACGCCGTCCGGCACGGCGGGATTGAAGACGGCGCCGCGGCGATCGGTCGTGCCGGCGTGGGTCATGCCGTCGGACAGGGCGATGGCGTAGGCGCTCCGGGGCACGGGCGCCGGGCCGTCGTCCGGGACGACGTAGACGAGCAGCGGGTGCGAGCCGGAGGCCGGACGGGATGGGTGGCTGCACTCCCGCGCGACGGCCGGGGAGCGGTCGGAGGTGGCGCAGACCTCCAGCACGCGGGTGTCCTCCGTCGTCCTCGGCGCGGTGCCGGCGGCGGGGTTGCGCACGGCGCGCGCGGCGGCGGCGCGCACCGCGTCGTTGTCGTCCTCGAGCAGGAGCGCTCGCTCCCTCGCGCCGTCGCCGCAGCGCGCGCGCGCCAGGGCGAGGCCGGCGAGGGCGTTGGCGCGGACGTAAGGGTGCGGCGCGGCGAGGCGCGGGCAGAGCCACTTGGCGGCGAGATCGGGCTGGTGGGCGCGCGCGGCGATGCGGCCGAGCGCGGCGGTGGCGTCGATGGCCGCGGGGTCGTCGGCGCCGGAGGTCTGGGCGACCAGGCGCGGGGCGACGGCCGGCGTGCCGAGGGTGCCGAGGGCCCAGGCGGCCTGCGCGCGCACCGACGCGTCAGGGTCGGCGAGGAGCGCGGTGGCGAGGGGAGCGGCCTCCGCGGCGGACCGGGCGGGGAGCAACGTCGCCACCGCGCGGCGGTCCTCGATCGTCTCGGAGCGAGCGGCACGCGCGAGGAGCGCCCCCGCCGACGGAATGGGCGCGCGGCCGACGGCGAGGAGCACGGCGTCGCGCTCGGCGCCGGCGGCGAGGTCCAGCTCGTGCGTCAGCCGGGCGATCGCCGCGGGGGTGGGGGAGCGCGAGAGCACGCCGGCCAGCGCGGTGAGCACCGCGGCGCGGTCGGTCTCCTCGCTGGCGTCCAGCTTGGCGAGCAGCGCGTCGCGGGCGCGCGGCCCCCCGGCCTCGCTGAGCGCGACCGCCGCATGAAGGCGCACGCTCGGGTCCGCCTCGGCCAGCAGCGGCACCAGCGCGTCGTCGGCGGCGGGCTGCCCGAGCGTGCCGAGGGCGTCGATCGCCGCCAGCCGCAGCGTGGCGTCCTTGGCCCCGAGCAGCCCGGAGAGCGGCGGCGCCGCGCGCGGTGAGCCCGTCTTGCCGAGCAACCGCGCGACGGCCGCGCGGTCCTGGAGGGACAGGCGAGGCTCCTTGAGCGCGGCCACGAGGGGCTCGACGAAGCGGCCGTCGGGGTGCGCGGGGTCGAGGAGCCGGGAGGCCGCGGCCAGCGCCTCGGTGCGCACCTGCGGGTTGGCGTCGATCGCGAACTCCAGCACCACCGGGATGGCGTCGGGCCCGCCGGTGCCGCCGAGCGCGTGCAGCGCCGCCGCTGCCGGCAAGGAGCCGCGTCGCATCGCCGCGATGATCGTCTTCGACTCGCCGGTGGCGCGCAGCTCGCCGAGCACCCAGGCCGCGCTCACCGCGGCGGTCACGCTCGGCGGATCGCGGACCACCTTGGCGAGCAGGGGCGCGGCGGGCGCGCCGGAGGCGACGAGGGCGTCGCGCACCGGCGTGCGGTCGAGGGTGCCGGCGGCGTCCTCGCCCAGGCCGAGCAGGCCGATGAGGGCCTCGACAGCGTCGGCGTTGCCGATGCGCCCGAGCGCCTGGATCGCCGCCTGCCGCAGCGTCGGCATGCGGTCCTTGGCGAGGGGGGCGATGGCGTCGACGGCGTCGCGGGCGCGCAGGCGGCCGAGCGCGTGGAGCGCCTCGATGCGCACGTCGTTGAGGTTGTCGCGCAGCTCGAGCAGCAACGCCTGCGAGGCGCGCGGGTCGCCCAGATCGCCGAGCGCGCGCGCCACCTCCTTGCGCACGTCGGTCACCGAGTCCTGCACCTTGCCGACGAGCGGCACGACCGCGCGCCGGTCGCCGAGCCGCGCGAGCGATCGCACGACGGCGATGCGCACCGGGGGCGCCGGATCGTCCAGCTTGCCGAGCAGCGGGGTGACCGCGTCGGCCGAGTGCTGCGTGCCGAGCGCCTCGGCGGCGGCGCCGCGGACGGTGGCCTCGGCGTCGGAGAGCGCGCGCGCCAGGTGGGGGATGGCGTCGGGCGACGGCAGGGCGCGGGCGACGGCGCACGCCTCGATGCGCAGGCGCGTCTCGCGGTCGCCGAGCCAGGGCAGGACCTCCTGCGTGGCGGGGGCCCACCGCAGGCGGATCGCCGCGTCGGCAGCGGCCAGGCGGACCTCCACGTCCGGATCGCCCAGCGCCTCGCGCAGCAGCGGCGCGGCCCTGGCCACGCCGAGGGAGCGGATCTGCAGCGCCGCGGCGCGGCGTGCGGCCGGGTCGGACGAAGAGAGGCCGCGCTCGATGCGCTCGGGCACGTCCGGCCACACCAGCGCGTGGGCCGAGGGCGCCAGGCCGAGGAGGAGGACGAGCAGCGGGAGCGATTGTCGCGCGACGCGCACGGGCCGAAAGGTAGCACGTCGCCGCGGCGGGGGCGGGCGCCGTGCGATCAAGACAGGCCGCTGCGCCGGCGCGCGTACCAGTGCAGGCCCAGCAGCGACGCCGCCGCCAGCGCCCACACCCACGGCGGGGCGATGGGCACGACGTGACGCTCGGCGCTCACCACCGTCGCCTTGGGCATGGGCAGCGCGGCCATGTCGTCGCTCGCGAAGCGGAAGGTGCCCCCCGTGGCCTCCGCGAGGCGGCGCAGCCGCTCGACGTCGGGGCGTGTGTCGGCCCACTCGTCGCCGCCCGCCTCGCAGGCGAAGTCGCGTCGGGTGGTCGCGCCGTCACCGATGCGCAGCAGCGCCGAGTAGCCGCCGGCGGGGAGCGCGGGCAGCGAGACGTCGAAGGGGGTGCCCAGCACCTGCGCCTTGCGCTCCAGGTGGACGGGCTGCATCGCCGCGTCCATGCGGGTGACGTCGAGGGAGATGTCGGCGGTCTTGGCGGTCGGGGTGGTACGGACGTGGAGCGTCGTCGGCGCGCCGGCCACGCACCCGCCCGACCCCAGCTCGATCTGCGCGGGCTCGAAGCGCGGGTCGCGCATCAGCCACCCGAGCAGGCCGTCCCACAGCGCGCCGTAGCCGCGGCCCTGCGTGCGCGCGCCCAGCTCGGAGAACTTCATCAGCCACCCGCCGTCGACGCCCAGCGCGACGGACCGGCCGTTGCCCACGTCGGCCACCGCGAGCACCGGCATGGGGGCGCCGCTCTTGGTGCGCCGCTGCGGGTGCGACCAGAGGGTCACCGCGCCGGGCCGCGCGTCGCCGAGCACGTTGGCGCCGGGCATCTCGGGCAGCTCGTCGCCGACGACGCCGCGCAGGGGCCCGAGGAGCGGCGCCGCGCGCCCGGCGGCGGTCCACGACGGGACGAAGGGCGCGGTGTCCGCTGCGGTCGCGCCGCTCGAACCGTCCAGCCCGACCGGCAGCACGCTCGCCAGCGGCGTGCCGGCGTAGCCGCCGGCGACGAAGCTGTTGGGGCCACCCACCATCACCAGCCCGCCGCCGTTGCGCACGTAGGCGGCGATCTCCGGCAGGTGGCGCTCCAGGCCGTAGGGCTGCGCGTCGAAGTCCTGCAGCACGACGGCGTCGAAGGAGGGCAGGTGCTTGCTGAAGAGCTCGTCGACGGGGAAGGGGATGAGCGCGAGCTCGTCCTGCGAGGCGTTCACGTTGTCGGTGGGCGTGCGAAGGATGAAGAACGCCACCACGTCCACCGAGGCGTCGCTCTTGAGCCACTGCCGCAGCGCGCGCACGTCGTTGGTCGGGCGGCCGGCGACGTGCAGCACGCGCACCCGCTCGCGCGCGACGTCGAAGGCGAGCAGGCGCCGGTCGTTCTCCGGCACCGTGTCGCCGCTCACGCCGCCGAGCGAGACCTCGACGATGCGCACGCCCGCGCGCTCCAGGGTGATGGGCAGGTCGATGACCGCCGAGCCGTCCTTGACGTGGGCGAGGCCGCTGGCGAGCAGCGCGGGCGGGCCGTCGTGGCGGAGCTCGCGCACCGTGACGGGCAGCTCGTCGCAGGCGAGGCCGCCCGCGCACCCCACCTCGATCTTGAGGGGGAGGGGCGCGTGCGCCACCGCCGCGCCGGCGGTGGAGACCTTGCGGATGCTGGCGTCGGCGGGCGCGTCCCGCGTCGTGGCGATGGTGTGGATGGGGACGTGCAGGACCTCGCCGAGCTCCTTCAGCGCCGTCTTGGGGGCGTCGGCCGGCGGGTCGTCCAGGCGTCCGTCCGACACGACGACGATGGCGTTGGGCCGCTCCGCCGGCGAGGCCGCGAGCGCGCGGATGGCCGCGCCGAGATCGCTGTGCGCCGCCAGCGCCACGTGCCTGGCGTCCGCCGGGGCGAGCGGCGCCGGCGCGCCGTCCCCGAAGCCGAGGGGCTCCAGTCGCGCGCTCGTCGCGGCCTTCGTCAGCGCCTCGATCGCCCGGTCGCGCTCCTCCGCGCGCGTCCCGTGCTCGTCGGCGAGCGCCATCGATCGGGAGACGTCGCCCAGGACCGCCACGCGCGCGCCGACGACGCTCTCCCGCGCGGCGACGCGCACCGGCCGCACGACGGCGAGCAGGAGCGCGACGATGGCGACGACGCCGGTGACGACGATGGCGACGCCCCCGCGCTCGCGGCGGCGCAGCTCGAAGAGCAGCAGCACCAGCGAGACCCCCGCGAGCACGCAGGCGAGGACGACCACCCAGCTCGGCAGATTGCTGCTCGCGGCGAGGTGGGTCGTCGGCATCGCCGGGCGTTGTAGCACGCCCATCCCGGGCCCGAGCCCGAGCGCGGGGGCACCTGAGGGCAGCACGTCCCACGGGCCACCCGCGCGGATTCGCGGTATGAACAGCCCCATGCGGTGGCGCTACCTCCTGCCGGTGCTCGCGTGTGCGGCCGCGCTGGTGGCGCTCTTCCCCTCGCGCGCGGTGGCGTTCGGCGACGTCGGCGCCTTCGACCCGCGCGTGCTGCTGGTGGGCACGGCGACCGACGCGGCGCACCCCACCGCGCCGGGCCGCTGGTCCTGGGAGCTGGTGCAGCGGACGAGCGCGCCGGCCCGCCTCCGCCCCTCGCTCGTTCGCGCCGACGCCCCGGAGATCACCAGCGCGCCCTTCCTCTACTGGAGCGGCGCCACCGCCGCTCCGCCGCTCACCGGCGCCGAGATTGCCGGCCTGCGCCGCTTCTTCTCCCTCGGTGGCGTCATGCTCGTCGACGACGCGGCGGTCTCCCCCCAGGGCGTGCCCGGCCCCTTCGGGCAGTCCGCCCGGCGCGAGCTCGCCCGCGTGCTGCCCGACGCCGCGCCCATCGATCTCGGCACCGACCACGTCGTGTTCCGGAGCTTCTATCTGCTCCGTCGCGCGGAGGGCCGCGTGGCCGGCCGCGCCTCGATGGACGCCATCGTCCGCGGAGGCGAGGCGCAGGTCATCTTCTCCGGCCACGACATCGGCGGCGCGCTCGCCCGCGGCCCCACCGGCGTCTGGGAGGAGCCCGTCACCCCCGGCGGCGACGAGCAGCGCGAGCACGGCATCCGCCTGGCGGTCAACATCGCCATGTACGTCCTCTGCTCCAACTACAAGGACGATCAGGTGCACGCGCCCTTTCTCATGAGGCGCCGCGCGGCCCTGCTGCCCTGACCCCGCTCTTTTGCGGTCGCGATTGGCCGTAGCCGAATCGTGCACGTCGATTTACAGTGCCCGTGGATGCGCCCCTGGATCCTCGGCACTCTGTGGCTCTGCGCCGGGTGCGCCTCGACATCGATCCCCGACCCGAAGGTCGCGGCGGACGCCTACGCGCAGGCGGCGCGCGCAGGCGACGCCGACGCCATCTACGGGATGATGACCTCGGAGGCGCGCAAGGCGCGCACGCGCGAGGACATCCAGAAGGTCGTCGCCGGCGAGCGCGGCGAGCTCGCCGACGAGGCCAGGGACATCACCGCCAAGAGCGCGCGCGTGCAGGCCACCGCGCGCCTCCGCTTCGAGGACGGCGAGGAGGTCGCGCTCGATCTGAAGGGCGGTCGCTTCTGGATCACCAGCGCCGGCGCGCTGCCGGGCGGCTCCCGTACGCCGGAGGAGGCGCTGGACGCCCTGCGCCGCGTGGTCGCGCGCCGCAGCTACGCCGGACTGATGCGCGTGCTGACGCCGCAAACGCGGGCGATGGTGGAGCAGGACCTGCGCTCGCTGGTGGAGGGCCTGGAGAAGCCGGGGACCCTGCCGGTGCAGATCTCCGGCGACACCGCCTCGGTGCAGGTCCCCGGCGGCCACCACGTGCGCATGAAGCGCGAGGGCGGCGTCTGGCGCATCGAGGACTTCGACTGACCCTCTCCTCCTCTGCCGGACGACTCGCAACCGCGGAACGACGCGGGAATCCCAGCGAGCGATGGGGTCGGGGAGTGAACGTCACGCGAAGGCGACGTCGAGGTCGAACACGTCGCGCAGGAGCTCCGCCTTGGCGCGGACGGTCCACTCCTCCAGCTCGCGGTCCTCGTCGCCGGAGATGCTCAGCAGCAGCTTGCCCCTCGCCGCGTCGACGCGCGCGCTCACGCTCTGCACCTTGCCCAGGTGCTCGCGGTCCAGCGCGTCGGCGATGCGCAGGATCGCCGAGAGCGCCCGCACCTTCCCGCGTGACTCCTTGTCCAGATCCCGGAAGTTGGGGTGCGAGGGGTCCGGCGGGCTCTTGCGGTGGTAGCGCGCGATGTTGGCCACGACCGAGCGCTCGTCGGGTGTCAGGCCGATGATGTCGGAGTTCTGGATCAGGTAGTAGCTGTGCTTGTGGTGGCCGTCGTAGCGGACGAAGTCGCCGATGTCGTGGAGCATGGCGCCCGCGCGGAGCAGCAGCCTGTCGCGCTCGTCCAGGCCGTGGATGTCCTCGGTGTCGTCGAAGATCTGCGCGGCGAGGCGGGAGACGAGCTGGCCGTGCGCCTCGTCGAACTGGTAGCGACGGCCGATGCGCTCGCACGCCTGGATGACGGCCTGCGCCTCCTCCGCCGTGTCCCAGACGTCGAAGTGCTTGTCGACGAGCTCGATGAGGATGCCCTCCTTGAGCCCCACGCCCGGCGCGAGGATGGCGCCCATCTTGAAGACCTCGGCGAGGCGCAGGAAGATCGCCGTCGCAGGGACGATTGTGTCGGCGCGGTCCGGACGCAGGTTGTAGGCGTCGCGCCGCTCGAGCGGCGTCATCTTGAGGAGCTTGGCGAAGAGGGCGCGCGCCGCGCCGACGTCCACCGCGCGCTGGTAGCCGCCCACGCCGCCCTGCATCGGGCAGAGCTCGGCCATGGTGTCGACGTTGCCGCCCGTGCCGATGAGCAGCTCGAAGGACTGCTTCTTCAGGTGGGGCAGCGCCTCCGCGAGGGCGCGGTCGATCATCTCGCTGAGCAGCCGCCCGCGCTCCTTGTCCACCGAGGCGCCGCCGCGCAGGAGCGTCTCCAGCAGGCGCACCGTGCCGATGGGCAGCGACATGGAGAAGGCGTGGCGCGCGTTGTCGAGGATCGTCAGCTCGGTGGAGCCGCCGCCCACGTCCACGAGGAGCGCCTTGCGGTCGGCGAGCTGCAGGCGACGGCAGACCGCCATCTCGATGAGTCGCGCCTCCTCCACGCCCTCGATGACGTCGACCTCGATGCCGGCCTCGCGGCGGGCGCGCTCCACGAGCGTCGAGCCGTTCTTCGCCTCGCGCACCGCGCTCGTGGCGGTCGCGCGGTAGGCGTCCACCTTGGCGTCGTCCATCGCCTGCCGGAACTCGCGCAGCGCCGCGCACGCCTGGCCGATCGACGCGGGGGCCAGGCGGCTCGTCAGGAAGACCTCGGTGCCGAGGCGCACCGGCGCGCGCAGGTTGACGATCTCGTGCCAGCGGAAGCCGTGCTCCTGCTCGCCGTCGTCCGCGGGGGGATTGTCGGCCGCGGCGGCCGTCGCCTCGATGATGCGGAGGCGAATGCCGTTCGACCCGACGTCCACCGCGGCGAAGCGGCCGGCGCTGTCGCCCGCGGCGCCCTTGCGGTTCTCGGGGGGGCGCCGGGAACGAGGCCTCTCGCTCGCGCGACCGGTGGTGGCGTCGCCTGCCATGCGCGCGAAGGTAGCGAGCGTCGCGCCTTTTCGCTAGCGTAGCGCGCGTGAAACGTCGGGTTTTCCTCGCTGTCGCCGCGGCGTTGCTCGGTGGCTGCGCCGAGCCGCCGCCCGTGCACGCCGGTCCGCCGCGCCCCGTGGACGAGCTGCGGGCCCAGGACGTCATCGCCAGGACCTTCCAGGAGGAGGGCGTGAACCCCGAGCTCAACCGTCCGGTGAAGCTCTCGGCGGACCAGACCGTGAAGCTGGAGGCGGCGGCCGCGGGTCACAAGTTCGGTGTCGCGTACCTCACCCGGGAAGAGGCCAAGGACCTGGGCGCGCTGCTCCCTCGCCATGATCGCAAGTCGGACGCGCTGGTGGTCGTGCCGGGCATCGGCGACGACGCCGACGCCCACGTGCTCGTGCTCTGGAACACCGATTACATGCAGGACGACCTCTCCGGCGAGGCACACTCCGAGACCAGCATCGCCGCCGAGCGCAAGATCGCGCGCGACGTGCGCGACTTCCTCGTCGAGGCGCAGCACGAGGGGTGGCCGTGACGCTGACCGCGCCGCGCACGCTGCTGCTGGTGGCCGCCGCCCTGTCGGCGACGGGCATCGCCCTCGCCGGCACGGTGAGCCAGTCCGGCGGCGGCGCCATCGTCGTCGCCGGCTGGGCGCTCGGCCTCTACGCCCTGCACGCCTTCGGCCGGCAGGGCTGAGGCGAGCGCGGAGTCAGAGCTCCGAGCGCAGCACCACCACGCCGGTGTCCGGCCCGAGCTTCGGCGTGCGCTTGGCGGCGTAGCCGAACTTGCGCTCGGTGATGGTGACGGTGCCCTGGTAGGGACCGGCCTTCGTCTTGTCGACCAGCTTGGCGTCGGCGAGAGCCTTCTCGTTGACCTGCGGCGTGGTTCGCTCGGTGTAGACGCCGGTCGGGTCGAACACGCCCACGTAGAAGACGGGGAGCTTGCCGGTGTCGCCGCTCTTCTTCAGCGCCTCCTGCAGGTCGCGCTTGAGCGCCTCCTGCAGGTGCACGGCGTAGCGGCGATACGCCCAGCCGGTGACGTACAGGCCGACGACCTTGCCGTCGGCCGACTTCACCGGCGCCGCGGCGATCCAGTCGCGATCGCCCTGGCCGGTGGGCGTGGCGGGCCCGGGGAAGGCGCCGGTGGTCGTGACGTACTGACCGGCGATGGCCTTCGACAGGTCGGGGAAGAGCTTGAGCAGGTCCTGCCCGGCCATGGCATCGCTCTCCAGGTTGTTGCGGATGCCGATACCCTTGTCGTCCGCCAGCGCGAAGAAGGTGGACTTGGCGATGTTCAGATCCGGGACCTCGCGCTGCGTGTCGATCAGGGCGCGGCGGACGGCGGGCAGGTCCTGCTTCGGGTCAGCCCCCTGCGCGTAGAGGGCCGCCATCTTCTTGGCGCCGTCGGGCAGGCCGCGATCGACCTCGCCCACGTCCTTGTCGACCAGATTGGCGAGCATGTCCGCGTTGGCGGCGGCCTTGGCGGCGCTCTCCTTGCCCTGGTCCTTGCAGGCGGACAGGCCGGAGGCGGCGATGAGGAGGGCGACGACGGCGCCCTGACCGAGACGGCGCGAGGTTGGCGTTCGCATCATGGGTTCGACCTTATCAGAAGCAGGAGCTTGGCTCCGGCCGCCGATGATAGCTTCTTGGCGTGCCGCCTTTGAAGCTGCCGCCGCCCGCCCGACTCGGTCGTTACGACGTGGTCGCCAAGATCGCCGAGGGCGGAATGGCGACGGTGTACCTGGGCAAGCTCTCGGAGCCCGGGGGCGGTCTGCCGGAGCTCGCCGCGCTGAAGGTGATCAAGGACGAATTTTCCACCGTCCGCGAGTTCGTCGACATGTTCCTCGACGAGGCCAGCCTGGTGACGCGCCTCTCGCACCCGGGGATCGTCCGCGTCTACGCGACGGGCAGGGAAGGCAACCGCCTCTACTACGCGATGGAGTTGCTGCTCGGGCAGTCGCTCTGGGAGGTGTGGGACGTCTGCCGGATGCGCAAGTCGCGTCTTCGCTACGACATGCTCGCGTGGGTCGGCGCGCGCGCCGCCGAGGCGCTGCACCACGCCCACGAGCTGCGCGGCCCGGCCGGCGAGCCCCTCGGGCTGGTGCACCGCGACGTCACCCCGAGCAACGTGCTGCTCACCTACGATGGTGAGCTGAAGCTCATCGACTTCGGGCTCGCCAAGGCGCGCGGGCGCGTGGCGCGCACGGCGGGCGGCGTCGTGAAGGGTAAGCTAGCGTACATGTCGCCCGAGCAGGCGGCGAGCGCCCCGGTGGACCGGCGCACCGACGTCTTCGCGCTGGGCATCATGCTCTGGGAGATGTCGACCGACAGACGACTCTTCAAGCGCAAGGACAACGTATCGACGCTGCTCGCCGTGCACGAGGCACGCGTGCCCGACCCCACCACGCTGGTGATGGGCTACCCGCGCCCGCTGTGGCGCGTGGTGCGACGCGCGCTGCAGAAGGACCCCGCGCGGCGGTACCGCAACGCCGCGGAGATGGCGGTCGACCTGGACGCATGCGCGCGCCTGGAGGGCCGCGAGCTCGGCGCGGCGGACGTCGCGGAGGTCATGCAGACCCTCTTCGCCTGCGAGGCCGAGCGGCGGCGCGCGTGGGTGGCGGAGGCCAGCGCGCGCACGCGCGTGGACCCCGTGCCGCCGATGCAGGAGGAAGGCGCCCCCGCGGTGGGTCCGGAGGACTCGCGGCGCGCGGCGCGACCGGGCCTCCTCGCCTGAGGCCCGGACAGGGGCCGAAGGCGACTGACCGGAGGCCGGCCCAAGGGCACGTGGACGCCCGGCGCTGCGGCGCTGGGGCCGCGCGCGACGGGCGCATGTCACGATTTTCGGCGGCCGCGCGTCCGTGCTAAACCGGCCGGCCCGAGCGGCCGAAGTGGCGGAATGGCAGACGCAGCGGATTCAAAATCCGCCGTCCGAAAGGGCGTGAGGGTTCGACCCCCTCCTTCGGCACAAGCGACAGCGTGCAGTGGGTCTCATCACCAGATGCCAAAATGCACAGTCAATTTTTACGAAGCTGTCCTTGACGCGGTTGCACGCAAGTCAGTATTGGCAAACGCATGTCGAACGATCTTCATCGGACCCTCGAGTCGCTTGCCAGCCAGTTCGCGCACGATGTGCTGCTGGCGCTGCGCGGCGCGTCGCTCGAGGACATCGTGGCCGAGAGCCGTCCCGGGCACGCGGGCGCCGCGAAGAAGCGCCCCGCGGCCGAGGCCGCCGCTCCCGCCCGGCGCGCGCGGGGGGCAGGTCGCCGCAAGGGTGGCCGCCTGAAGCGCCGCTCGCCGGACCAGCTGGAGAAGGTCCTGGCGTCCGTCGTCACGCTGCTGAAGCAGAACCCCAAGGGCCTCCGGGGGGAGGAGATCCAGAAGAAGCTCGGCCTTGCCCGCAAGGAGCTGGCCCGCCCGGTGGCGCACGGTCTGGGGAAGAAGGCGCTCCGGAAGAAGGGCGAGAAGCGCGCGACGACCTACTTCGCCGCCTGATTTGGCTCCGGCCCCCCTTCCCCGGCCCGTCCGGCCCCTGAAAACCCCCGCCTGGCCCCCTCGAAACGGGCTTGGCGTGCCGCGGGCGGGCGTGCTACGAGTGCCGGCCCTTGCAGTTTCGTACCCGCGCGCCCAGGCCGCGGGTCCGTCGTGGAGAACAGTCGATGCCGAGTGAAGCGATCCAGTGCAAGCCCCTCGAGGTCGTCGTGAGCGACCGGGGCATCGAGCGCGCCATCAAGATGCTCAAGCGCAAGCTTGCTTCGGAGGGCGTGCTGCGCGAGCTCAAGATGCGCCGCCACTACATGAAGCCGAGCGTCAAGCGCCGCAAGAAGCAGGCAGAGGCCGCGCGGCGCCGCCGCAAGCGCGCCAAGATGGACGCCGCCCCGCCGCGTTCGTGAGGTCCCGCGCTCGCGGGCCGAGACGTCGCCGAGCCCCGCTGCGTTGCGCCGCGGGGCTCGCGCCGTTTGTGCCGGGCGGGCACCCGCCGCCTCGTGTGGTAAGCGACCCCACATGAAGACGCTCGCGCTGGGGTCGCCGTGTCCGGACTTCGAGCTGCCCGGCACCGATGGCAAGACGCACGCCCTCGGTGACTTCGCCGACAGGGAGCTGCTGGTCGTCATCGTCTCGTGCAACCACTGCCCGTACGTCATCGCCTGGGAGGACCGCATGCTGCGCGTCTCCCGCGAGTACGGGCCGAAGGGGGTGGCGCTGGTGGCGGTCAACGCCAACGATGCGGACCACTACGTCCAGGACGACATGGCGCACATGGTCGAGCGGGCGAAGGAGCGCGGCTTCGACTTCCCCTACCTGCGCGACGACTCCCAGGGGTTCGTCAGGTCACTGGGCGCGCGCTTCACGCCCGAGGTGTTCGTCTTCGACCGGGCGCGCCGCCTCCGCTACCACGGCCGCATCGACGACAACCACCGCGACGCCACGCAGGTCCGCTCGCCCGACCTGACCAGCGCCCTGGACGCCTTGCTCGCCGGCAAGGAGCCCCCGGCGGTCGAGACGCAGCCCGTCGGGTGCACCGTGAAGTGGAAGTGAGGGGATCTTTTCCCGCGGGTGGGAGCCGAGCGGTGATATTTTGCGGCGCGTGACCCTCGCCATCCCCAGCCGTTCGCAGCCGAAGCGCACCTCGCAGTTCGGCGCCCCCTCCACCTTCAACCCGGCCTCTCCCCCGGTGGATCAGGTCGCGGTCGAGGCGCGCGTCGCCGCCCTGGGCAAGCGCTCCATCAAGAAGGCCGCGAAGGTGGCCGGCCTGAAGCTCGCGGTCCGGATGATGGACCTCACCACCCTGGAGGGGAAGGACACCCCCGGCAAGGTCCGGCAGATGTGCCACAAGGCGCTCTCCCCCCTCGACGCCGACCCGAGCATCGGCCCTGTCGCCGCGGTGTGCGTGTACCCCAACCTCGTCCCGGTGGCGAAGCGCACCCTGGCCGGCAGCAAGGTGAAGGTGGCGAGCGTGGCCACCGCGTTTCCGGGCGGCCAGTCGCCCCTCCCGGTCAAGCTGGACGACGTCCGCCGCGCCGTGGAGATGGGCGCCGACGAGATCGACATGGTGATCGACCGGGGGGCGATGCTCGCGGGGGACTACCGCAAGGTCTTCGACGAGATCGCCGCCGTCAAGGAGGCGTGCGGCGACGCGCACCTCAAGGTCATCCTGGAGACCGGCGAGCTCGGCAGCTACGATGTCGTGCGCAAGGCGAGCGAGATTGGCATCGCCGCAGGGGGCGACTTCATCAAGACCTCCACCGGCAAGATCTCCCCGGCCGCCACCCCCGCCGTGACGCTGGTGATGCTGGAGGCGATTCGCGATCACTACTACGCCACCGGCCGGCGCGTGGGGATGAAGCCCGCCGGCGGCATTCGCACCGCCAAGCAGTCGCTCCACTACCTCGTCATCGTCAAGGAGACGCTCGGGGACGCGTGGCTCACGCCAGACCTCTTCCGCTTCGGCGCGAGCACGCTGCTCAACGACATCCTCATGCAGATCGAGAAGGAGCGCACCGGCTCGTACCAGGCGGTCGAAGACTTCTCCAAGGACTGACCGAACATGTCGCAAGAAAAGAAATCGCTGGCACGCCACGCCGGTCACAACGGGGGGCTGGCCAAGAAGGGACACGAGCCCGCGCTCGATTTCGGGCGCGCCTGGGACTACGCCCCCGCCCCCGAGGCGACCGACCACGTCGTCCTTCCCAAGCGCTACGAGCTCTTCATCGGCGGCAAGTGGCACAAGCCCACGTCGAAGAAGTACTTCGACAGCATCAGCCCCTCGACCGAGAAGAAGCTCGCCGAGGTGGCCGACGCCGACGCGAAGGACGTCGACCTGGCGGTGCGCGCCGCGCGCCACGCCTACGCGAAGTACTGGTCGAAGATGCCCGGCTCGGAGCGCGCGAAGTACATCTTCCGCATCGCCCGGGCGATCCAGGAGAAGGCGCGCGCCCTCGCCATCGTGGAGTCGATGGACGGCGGCAAGCCCATCAAGGAGTCGCGCGACGTGGACGTGCCGCTCGCCGCGGCGCACTTCTTCTATCACGCGGGCTGGGCGGACAAGCTGGACTACGCCTTCCACGGCCGCAAGGTGCGGCCGCTCGGCGTCGCCGGGCAGATCATCCCCTGGAACTTCCCGCTGCTCATGGCGGCCTGGAAGATCGCGCCGGCGCTGGCGTGCGGCAACACGGTGGTGCTCAAGCCGGCGGAGACGACGCCCCTCACCGCGCTGATGCTCGCCGAGATCATGGAGGAAGCGGAGCTCCCGCCCGGCGTGGTCAACATCGTGACCGGGTTCGGGGCCACCGGCGCCGCCCTCGCCTCGCACCCCGACGTGGACAAGGTCGCCTTCACCGGATCGACGGAGGTGGGCAAGCGCATCCAGCGGGCCATCGCCGGCACGCACAAGCGCGCGACCCTCGAGCTGGGCGGCAAGGCGGCCAACGTCGTCTTCGCCGACGCGCCGATCGATCAGGCCATCGAGGGCATCGTCAACGGCATCTACTTCAACCAGGGGCACGTGTGCTGCGCCGGCTCGCGCCTGCTGGTGGAGGAGAGCGCGCACGATCTGGTCGTCCGCAAGCTCCGCAATCGCGTCGCCACCCTGCGCCTCGGCGATCCGCTGGACAAGAACACCGACGTCGGCGCCATCAACTCCAAGGCGCAGCTGGAGCGCATCAAGGAGCTGGTCAAGGCCGGCGAGCACGAGGGCGCCGAGCGCTACAGCGCGCCGTGCTCGCTCCCGAGCCGCGGCTACTGGTTCCCGCCCACCTTCTTCACCGGCGTGGCGCAGTCCAGCCGCATCGCCCGGGAGGAGATCTTCGGCCCGGTGCTGAGCGTCCTGACCTTCCGCACGCCCCAGGAGGCCGTGGAGAAGGCCAACAACACCATGTACGGCCTCTCCGCCGGCATCTGGACGGACAAGGGCGCCAAGATCTTCTGGATGGCCCAGCGCCTCAAGGCGGGCGTCGTCTGGGGCAACACCTACAACAAGTTCGACCCGAGCTCTCCCTTCGGCGGCTACAAGGAGAGCGGCTTCGGCCGCGAGGGCGGCCGCCAGGGCCTCGCGGCGTACGTGGAGCTGGACTGAGCCATGAGCACCAAGACGAGGACCCGCCGCCGGACCAACGGTGTCGCCCTGCCGCGCCACGCGCCGCTGGTGAAGCACGAGGGGGACTTCCGCCTCCCCGCGCGCGTGACGGTCAACAAGGCCTACAAGATGTACGTGGGCGGAGCCTTCGTGCGCTCCGAGTCGGGGAGGTACTTTCAAGTGAAGAGCGCCGCGCTCGTGCCCAACGCCGACCCGGAGATCGTCAACGTGCCCCGCGGCTCCCGCAAGGACGTCCGCGACGCGGTCCTCGCCGCGCGCAACGCGGGCGCCGGCTGGGCCGCGCGTACCCCCTTCAACCGCGGGCAGATCCTCTACCGCCTGGCGGAGATGCTGGAGTCGCGCCGGGACGAGCTGCACACCGCGCTGGTGCGCGGCGGGGCGAGCGCCGAGGACGCCGCCGCCGAGGTGGACGCGAGCATCGACCGCGCCGTCTTCTACGCCGGCTTCGCCGACAAATTCCACGCGCTGGTCGCCTCCTCCAACCCGGTCGCCGGTCCGCACTTCGGCTTCAGCGTGCCCGAGCCGATGGGCGTCGTCGGCGTGATCGCGCCGGAGCGCCCGGCGCTGCTCGGCCTGATCTCCACGGTCCTGCCGGTGATCGCCGGGGGGAACACCTGCGTCGTCCTGGCCGGCGGGGCGGATCCGCGCACCGCTCTCGTCTTCTGCGAGGGTCTCGCCACCAGCGATCTGCCCGGCGGCGTGCTCAACGTGCTCACCGGCCGCGCGGCGGAGGTCGCCCCGGTCATCGCCAAGCACCGCGAGGTGATCGGCGTGGACGCCTGGATCGCCGACCCGAAGCTCCGGACCGAGCTGGAGCGCCTCGGCGCCGACAACGTGAAGCGAACCAAGACGCATGATCCTGCCCGCGCGCGCTGGAGCGATCCGCGCAAGGGGCAGGGTCTCGGGTGGATCGAGCGCTTCCTGGAGACCAAGACGGTCTGGCATCCGGTCGGCGTGTGACGCGGTCGCGCATCCGGATGCGATGACGTAGCATCCAAGCCCCCACAAGGAGGCCAGAGCTCGATGCCCAGCGTTCACGACTTCTCCGCCAAGACCATCACCGGCGACGACAAGAAGCTCGCCGACTACGACGGCAAGGTGCTGCTCATCGTCAACGTCGCCTCGCAGTGCGGGCTCACCCCGCAGTACGAGGCCCTGGAGAAACTCCACGAGGAGTACGGGCCGAAGGGCCTGCGCGTGCTCGGCTTCCCCGCCAACGAGTTCGGCGCGCAGGAGCCGGGAGCGAACGACGAGATCAAGCAGTTCTGCGAGACCAAGTTCGGCGTGAAGTTCGACATGTTCGGCAAGGTCGTGGTCAAGGGCGAGGGGATCCACCCGCTCTTCCAGTACCTGACCGGCAAGGACACCGACCCCGACTTCGCCGGCGAGATCAAGTGGAACTTCAACAAGTTCCTGGTGGGCAAGCGCGGCGAGATCCTCGGCCGGTTCGAGCCGCAGGTGGAGCCGCAGGCGCCCGAGGTGCGCGCGGCGATCGAGAAGGCCCTCGGGTGATCGCCGCGTGACGCTCGCGCACGAAGCACCTCGCGCGGGGAAGGGCAGCGCTCCGAAGCCGGAGAAGGCGACGGCGCGCGCCCACGACGCGATCGTCATCCGCGGCGCGCGCGAGCACAACCTCAAGAACGTCACCGTCCGCATCCCGAAGCAGAAGCTCGTCGTCGTGACCGGCCCGTCGGGCAGCGGCAAGTCGTCGCTCGCCTTCGACACCCTCTACGCCGAGGGCCAGCGCCGCTACGTGGAGAGCCTCTCCAGCTACGCCCGGCAGTTCCTCGGGCAGATGGAGAAGCCCAGGTACGACACCATCCGCGGCCTCTCGCCGACCATCGCCATCGAGCAGAAGTCGGCGTCCAACAACCCGCGCTCCACCGTCGGCACCGTCACCGAGGTCTACGACTACATGCGCGTGCTCTGGGCGCGCGCCGGCGTGCAGCACTGCCACCGGTGCGGCCGCCGCGTCGGCGCGCAGACCGCCGAGCAGATCGTCCGCGCCATCCAGGCGATGCCCGCCGGGACGAAGGCGCAGATCCTCGCGCCCCTGGTGCGCAACCGGAAGGGCGAGCACGACGGCGTGATCGACGGCGCGCGCAAGCGCGGCTTCGTCCGCATGCGCATCGACGGCCGCGTGGTGGACCTCGGGGAGAAGCTCCCGCCGCTCGACAAGAAGGCCAAGCACGATCTGGAGATCGTCGTCGACCGCATCGTCGTCCCGGGCGACGGCGCCCGCCTCACCGACTCGGTGGAGACCGCGCTGCGCGAGGGGCAGGGGATCCTGATCGTGGCCACGCCGGAGGGCGACCGCGTGATGAGCCAGCGCAACGCCTGCGAGCACTGCGGCGTCTCCTTCCCCGAGCTCTCCCCGCCCAGCTTCTCCTTCAACGCGCCGCAGGGCGCGTGCCCGTCGTGCAACGGCCTGGGCTCCCGCCCGGAGATGGACCCCGACCTCATCGTGACGCGTCCGGACCTCTCCATCCGCGACGGCGCCATCGCGGTGTGGGCCGCGTCGATGGCGCGCGGGGAGGGCTGGAAGGCGGACTGGGTGCAGAGCCTGCTGCGCAGCCTGCGGGTGAGCATGACCACGCCGTGGAAGGACCTGCCGAAGGCCTCTCGCGAGGCGGTCATGTGGGGCAGCTCCACGCGGCAGTGGGACTGGGAGGGCCTCGCGCCCATGCTCATGCGCCGCTTCAAGTCGGCGACCAGCGACGAGATGCGTGCATACTACATGCGCTACCTCTCGGAGAAGCGCTGCCCCGACTGCGAGGGCAAGCGGCTGCGGCCGGAGAGCCTGGCGGTGCGCTTCAGCGGGCAGTCGATCGACGCGGTCACCGGCGGCACCGTGGGCGAGGCGCGCCGCTTCTTCGCCGCGGCGGGCGCCACCGGCGCGGAGGCCGCCATCACCGAGGAGGTGATCAAGGAGATCCAGGCGCGCCTGGGCTTCCTGGTGGACGTGGGCCTGGACTACCTGACCCTCGACCGCGCCGCCGGCACCCTCTCCGGCGGGGAGAGCCAGCGCATCCGCCTCGCCTCGCAGATCGGGAGCGAGCTGGAGGGCGTCATCTACGTCCTGGACGAGCCCTCCATCGGCCTGCACCAGCGCGACAACGCGCGCCTGCTCGCCACGCTGGAGCGGCTGCGCGACCTCGGCAACTCGGTCGTGGTGGTGGAGCACGACGAGGAGACCATGCGCGCCGCCGACTGGCTCATCGACTTCGGCCCCGGCGCGGGCGCGCTCGGCGGCGAGGTGGTGGCGCAGGGCACCCCGCGGGAGGTCATGCGGACGCCCGGCTCGCTCACCGGCGACTACCTCGCCGGGCGCAGGCGCATCGCCACGCCGGCGGAGCGCCGGCCCGGCCGCAAGACCGCCCTCACCGTCACCGGCGCGTCGGAGCACAACCTGAAGAAGGTGACGGTGCGCATCCCGCTCGGCACCCTGGTCGCCGTCACCGGCGTCTCCGGCGCGGGAAAGTCCACGCTCGTCAACCGCATCCTCTACCCGGCGCTCGCGCGGGCGCTGCACGAGGCGCACGTCCCGGTCGGCGCGCACAAGCGGGTGACGGGGATCGAGCACGTCGACAAGATCATCGCCATCGACCAGCAGCCCATCGGCCGCACGCCGCGCAGCAACCCGGCGACGTACACCAAGCTCTGGGGCCACGTGCGCGATCTCTTCGCCCGCACGCCGGAGGCCCGCAAGTACGGCTACGGCCCCGGCCGCTTCTCCTTCAACGTGAAGGGCGGCCGGTGCGAGGCGTGCGGCGGGGACGGCCTGCGCACGGTGGAGATGCACTTCCTGCCCGACGTCTACGTCACGTGCGAGGAGTGCCACGGCCGCCGCTTCAACGAGGCGACGCTGCGCGTGAAGTACAAGGAAAAGAGCATCGCCGACGTGCTGGAGATGAGCGTGCGCGAGGCGCTGGAGCACTTCGCGGTGCACCGGGAGATCGTGCGCGCGCTCCGGACGCTGGACGACGTGGGCCTGGGCTACGTCAAGCTGGGCCAGCCCTCGCCGACGCTGTCCGGCGGCGAGGCGCAGCGCATCAAGCTCTCCCGCGAGCTCTCCCGCGTGGCCACCGGCCGCACCGTCTACGTGCTGGACGAGCCGACGACCGGCCTGCACTTCGGCGACGTGGAGAAGCTCCTCGCGGTGCTCCACCGCCTGGTCGACGCCGGCAACACCGTCATCGTCATCGAGCACCACCTGGACGTCATCAAGAACGCCGACTGGGTGATCGACCTCGGACCGGAGGGCGGCGACGCCGGCGGCCGCGTCGTCGCGGAGGGTACGCCGGAGGCGGTGGCGCGAGTGGCGGAGAGCCACACCGGCGTCTTCCTGGCCCGGGTCCTCACCCCCCAGCCCCCTCTCCCTCACGGGAGAGGGGGAGCCTGAACGCCTCGTCGAGGGCGATCGAGCCGTCGTAGAGCGCGCGGCCGACGATGACGCCCTCGACACCCGGGTGCTTCGTCAGGGCGCGGACGTCGTCCATCGAGGCGACGCCCCCGGAGGCGATGACAGGCAGACCCGCCTCCCGCGCCAGGCGCGCCGTCGCCTCCACGTTGGGCCCCGCGCGCGTGCCGTCGCGCGCCACGTCGGTGTAGAGGATCGCGCCCACCGGGACGTCGGCGAAGCGGCGCGCCAGGTCCACGGCGGTCGTGGTCGAGACCTCGGTCCAGCCGTCCACCGCGACCAGGCCGTCCTTCGCGTCCACCGCGACGATCACCCTCCCGGGGAAATCAGTGCAGAGTGCACGCACCATCGCGAGGTCCTTCAGCGCCGCGGTCCCCAGCACCACGCGCTGGGCCCCCGTGTTGGCGTAGGACTCGAACGCCCCGCGCGAGCGCACCCCGCCGCCCACCTGCACGCCCGCGCCGAACTCGCGGACGATGGCGAGCACCAGGTCGCGCTGCACGCACGCGCCCGCCTTCGCTCCGGCGAGGTCCACCACGTGCAGCCGCTCCGCACCGGCGTCCTTGAAGGCGCGCGCGCGGCGCACCGGGTCGTCGTCGTAGACGGTGACCTCGTCGTAGCGCCCCTGGTGCAGGCGCACCGCCTTGCCGTCGAGCAGATCGATCGCCGGGATGACCACCATCACGACCTCACGAACCGGCCGAGCAGCGCGAGCCCCGCCGCCTGGCTCTTCTCCGGGTGGAACTGCACCGCCACCACGTTGTCACGCTCCACGGCGGACGCGAAGCGCTCGCCGTACTCCGTCGTCGCGGCGACGACCGAGGCGTCCTGGGGCGCGACGACGTAGCTGTGCACGAAGTAGAAGTACTCCGCCGCCTCCGGGAGCACGCGCGACGGCCGCGCGGGCTCGGCCTTGTTCCACCCCACGTGCGGGATCTTGAGGCGCCGGCCGGTCAGCGCCTCGGTGCCGCCGGCGAGGCGCCGCACCTTCCCGCGCATGACGCCCAGGCCGGCGCAGCCCTCCGCCTCCTCGCTCGACTCGAAGAGCACCTGCAGGCCGAGGCACAGGCCGAGGTACGGCGTGCCGCGCCGGATGCTCTCCAGGATGGGCTCCTTCAATCCGGCCTCCAGCGCGGCGGCGCAGTCGCGGAAGGCGCCCTGCCCGGGCACGACCAGCTTGTCGGCGCGCGCCACATCCTCCGGCCGCCCGGTGATCTCCACCGACGCCGCCACACCTTCGCGGCGCGCCGCCTCCTCCAGCGCGCGCACCACGCTCCGCAGGTTGCCCAGGCCGGTGTCGACGACGACGACGCGACCTGAGGTCCGGCCGGAGGTCGTCCGGCCGCCCGAAGGGCCCGCGGACACCGTCACGGCACGAGCACCGTGCCCACGCTCCCCGGCTGCTCCACCTCGCGCGCCAGGTCTCCCCGGCCGAGCTTCCCCACGATGTGCACGGCGCGCACGCCCTCGGCGATGGCGCGGAAGGACTCGTCCACCTTGGGGATCATCCCCTTGGTGATGACGCCCTCCTCGATGGCCTTCTTGCCCTCCTCGCGCGAGAGCCGCGGGATGCGCGAGGCGGGATTGGCCACGTCGCGCAGCACGCCGGGCACGTCGCTGACGAGCAGCAGCGCGGAGGCGTCCAGGGCGATCGCCACGCGGTTGGCCACGGTGTCGGCGTTGATGTTGTAGACCTGTCCGTCCTCCCCGCAGCCGAGGCACGCAAGCACCGGCACGTAGCCGGCGCCCACCAGCAGGGAGAGCAGGGCGTGGTCCAGGCCGACGACGTCGCCCACCAGGCCCAGGTCCACCGGGTCCGGGCCGCCGCCGGCGAGCACCTTCGGCGGGCGCTTGCGCGCGGCGATGACGCCGCTGCTCGCGCCGTGCAGGCCCACCGGCTTCGCCCCGGCGGCGTGCAGCTTCGCGCAGAGGTCGACGTTCACCTTGCCCGCGACGACCATCTTCATCACGTCCAGCGTGGCGGCGTCGGTGACCCGGCGCCCGGCGACGATGTTGGGCGTCTGCCCGAGCTGCTTCTGCAGCGCTGTCGCCTGAGGGCCGCCGCCGTGGACGATGACCACCGGCCGCCCCGCCGCGCGGAGCGCCGCCACGTCGGGGGCGATCGCGTCCATCGCCGGGCCGGAGGCGACGTCGCCGCCGAGCTTGAGGACGACCGGGTCCTTCACGGGTAGCCCCCGGGGTCCTCCAGCGTGGCGCGCTCGTCCAGGCCGAGCATCAGGTTCATGCTCTGGATGCCCTGGCCCGCGCCGCCCTTGATCAGGTTGTCGGTGGCAGAGAAGCACGCGACGACGCGCTTGCCGCCCGCCGCCTCGCCCACCTGCACGCCCACCTCGGCGTAGTTGGAGCCGCTCACCGCGACGACCTCCGGCAGCCGGTTCTTCGGCACCCTCACGAAGGGCTCGCCGGCGTACGCCTCGGCGTAGATCGCCCGGATGCGGTCGGCGTCCACCGACGCGTCGACGTGGGCGAAGGAGGTGGCGAAGATCCCGCGGGAGAGGGGCGCGCTCACCGGCACGAAGCGCAGCGCGAGCTGCTTCGCGCCCGCCGCCGCCAGCGTCTCCACGATCTCCGGGATGTGCTGGTGCGCCAGCGGCTTGTAGGTCCGCAGGTTCACCGCGCGCACCGGGTGGTGCGTCCCCGCGCTCGGCTTGACGCCGCTGCCGGAGGACCCGGTGATCCCCACGACCTCCACCGGGCCGGAGAGCAGGCCCGCGCGCGCGAGCGGCAGCAGGCCGAGCTCGATGGTGGTGGCGAAGCACCCCGGCGAGGCGACATAGCGCGCCTTGCGGATGCGCTCGCGGTTGAGCTCCGGCAGGCCGTAGACGAAGGTGCCCTTCTCCAGGTCCGCCGGCGCGGGGTGATCCACGCCGTAGTACTTCTTGTACGCGGCGGGATCGCGCAGGCGAAAGTCGCCGGACAGATCCACGACGCGCGCGCCGGTCGTCATGATCTCCGGCATCTTGGTCGCGCTCACCTTGTGAGGCAGGCCGAGCAGCACCACGTCCATCCCGCGCGCCGCCTCGCCGGGGGAGAGGCCCTCGAACACGAGATCGGTGAGCCCCTCCAGGTTGGGGTGCACGGCCGAGATCGGCTCGCCGATGAAATCGACCGACGCCACCCGGACGAGCTCCACCTCCGGGTGGTGCATGAGCCGGCGGATGAGCTCGCCGCCGCCGTACCCGCTCCCCCCGATGACCGCCGCCTTCAGCTGCTTCGCCATGGCCCTGCGGTATAGGCAAAAGGGGCGCCCCCCGCCAGGCCGGGCAGCCCAAATCTCGCGCACTTGCGCGCCTGCGCGCCCCGGCCCAGCTTTGCCGTTGACAGCTGGCGCACATGTAGGTATGCAGATCCGTCGTGCTCACATGGGAGTCCATGGTGGGCCGGCGCTTTTCCTTGGGATGTCGCGGCCTCGTCACCTGGGTGCTGCTGCCGGCGGGTACGGTGGTGGTCGGTGATGCGGGTGCTTCTTTGGAGGGGGGAACCAGGGTCCGGCGGCAGGTCGGGCCAGTGCCCAGGCGGCGGGTGGAGAGAGGCTGACACGATCATGATGCTCACTGGTTTTGCCGATCCCGAGATCGAGGCGCGCAAGCAAGGGAAGCAGCCGGCAGAGGACGCCGAGCATGTTGCCTGGAGCGTGCCCCCGGCCGCGGTGGCGGGGCTGCGTGATGCTCAGGGCGACTGGGACGTCGCGGCGCCCCCGCCGCCCGCAGAGACGACGAAGTAGCCGCCGCGCGCGTCGCGTCTTGACGCCGGGCCCGTCCAGGGCCGACCTTCTCCGGCGATGCCGCCCGAAGCCGCCGAATCGGACGCCTGCGCGTGGCTCGCCAGCCGCGCGGGGGCGATGGAAGAGGAGCTCGCCGAGCTCGTCACGGTCAACTCCTTCACCGAGAACGTGGAGGGAGGCCGGGCGGTGGGCACCCTGCTGCGGGAGCGCACCTTCGGCGTGCCGGGCCTCTCGGCGGATCTCTTGACCAGTCAACGGTTCGCCGATCACCTGGTGTTCCGCTCCGCGGGCGCGAGCGCGCGGCCGCCGCTGGCGCTCATCGGCCACCTGGACACCGTCTTCCCGCCGGGCACCTTCGAGGGCTTCCGCCGCGACGGGGAGCTCGCGCGGGGCCCCGGCGTGCTGGACATGAAGGGCGGGCTGGTGGTGGTCGGCTGGGCGGTGCGCGCGGTCGCCGAGACCTCCGGCCTGGACGCGATCGCGCCGCTGCGGGTGGTCGTGGTCTCCGACGAGGAGGTGGGCTCGCCGGAAGGGCAGGGGGTCATCCGGCAGGCGGTGCGCGACGCGCGGGCGGCGCTGGTCTTCGAGGCCGGCCGCAAGGCGGACGCCCTCATCACGCGACGCAAGGGCACCGGCGGGATGACCGCCATCGCCGAGGGGAAGGCCGCGCACGCGGGCGCGGCGCACAAGGAAGGCAAGAACGCCATCTGGGCGCTCGCCCGCTTCGTCGACCGCGCGCAGGCCCTCACCGATTACGCGCGCGGGGTGACGGTCAACGTCGGCCGCATCTCCGGCGGGACCAGCAAGAACACCGTGCCGGAGCGGGCGGAGGCCCAGCTGGACATCCGCTTCGAGAGCAAGCCGGAGGGCGAGGCCCTGGTGCGGGAGCTCGAGCGCGTCGCGACGGAGGCGGCGGTGGAGGGGACGCGCGTCACGCTGGCGGGCGGGATCGCGCGCCTGCCCCTCGAGCGCACCGAGGCGAGCGCCGAGCTCATGCGCGCGTACGGCGCCTGCGCGAAGGCGTCCGGTCTGGGCGACGGCGAGGCGGGCCTCATCGGCGGCGGGTCCGACGCGAGCACCTCCTCGGCGATGGGGATCGCGTCGATCGACGGCCTCGGCCCGCGGGGCATCGGCTTCCACACCAAGGACGAGCAGATCGAGGTCGCGACGCTGCTGCTCAAAGCCCAGGCCCTCGCGCGGTTTCTCATACGGCATGGGCGCTAGGCACGCGGTCGCGCTGGCGGGGGCCTTCGGCGTCCTCGCGAGCTGTGGCCCGGGGGCGGATTACACCCCGCAGGTGAAGGTGACGCCGGGCGCGGCCGCCCGCGCGCTCTGGATCGGCCATGGCGGCGATCATGCGGGCGCCACGCCCATCGCCGCGGCCGCGCGCGTGCGGGTGATGACGGCGGCGGACCTGCTGGGCGGTCCCAACGCCATCGGCCGCGCCGGCGACCTCATCCTCCAGAACGACGAGGTCGTCTTCGTCATCGATCAGCTCGCCGCGCCCGCGCAGGGCGGGGGCATCCCGTGGGGCGGCGTGGGCTTCGCCGAGAGCGGCGGCAACATCGTCGACGCCGCGGACGCGCGCGCGCGCAAGGACGAGCTGGGGCAGATCTTCACCTCCCTCGGGACCTTCCCGAGCCAGGGCGTCTACGACTCGCTCAAGAGCGGCGCCTCCAGGGACGGCGCGGCCTGGGTGGAGGCGAGCGGCCACCTGCTCAACGAGCCGGCGCTCGCGGTCACCACGCGTTACACCCTGAGGCCGGGGGATCGCGCGCTGCTCATCGAGACGCACCTGCGCAACCACGGCGACCACGCCATCGGCGGTGTGCGCCTGGGCGACGCCGTGCAGTGGGGCGGCGCGGAGAAGTTCTCTCCGGACCGCGGGCGCGGCTTCCACAGGGGCTACTCCAGCGGCTCCTTTCTGGGCGGCATCGGCCGGTACGTGAGCTACGCCCTCACCACGACCGACGGCCAGATCGACGCGGTCAACGGGCCCTCCTGGAGCGACACCCTCCAGTCCAAGACGATGGTCATCGACCCGGGCAAGGGCGCCGACTACGCGCGCGTCTTCATCGTCGGCCCGCGCGCCGACGTCAGCGGCCTGGTGGCCGAGCTGACGAAGGCCTCCGGCGGGTCGGTGGGCACGGTCGACGTCGCGCTCACCGACGACACCGGCGCGCGCGTGCCCGCGCCGGACTACGCCGACGTGGAGGTACAGAACCCGCTGGGCAAGCCGGTGATGGACCTGCGCGCGTCGCAGGGCGTCCTCGGCGGGGAGCTGCCGCCCGGGAAGTACCTCCTCGCCTTCCTCGGCGGCGGCGGGCGCGCCTCGCGCGGCCCCAAGGTGCCCGTCACCGTGCAGGCGGGCGAGACGGCGAAGGCGACGCTGGAGGTGAGCGCGCCGGGGCGCCTGCACGCGGCCTGCGTCGAGCTCGCGGCGGGCAGCGGCGTCAAGCAGAACCGGGTGGCGGTGCCGTGCAAGGCGACCCTCGTCGGCCTGGGCGGCAGCTCCTCGCCCGACTTCGGGCCCCCGCACATGGCGGGGCCGGCGCGCAACCAGGTCACGACGCCGACGGGCGTGGTGGACGTGGCCGTGGCGCCGGGGCGCTACCGGCTGGTGCTCTCGCGCGGGCCGGAGTACGCGCTCGCGACGGTGGACGTGGACGTCAAGCCGGGCGCGCTCACCGACGCGTGCGGCGGCGACCGGTGCGTGCTGCGGCGCGTGGTGGACACCACCGGGTACGTCGCCGCCGACTTCCACCAGCACACCATGCTGGGCATCGACGCGCCCACCTCCACCCGAGACCGCGTGATCGGCAACGTCGCCGAGGGCGTGGAGGTGGCGGTCGCCAGCGAGCACAACGTCGTCGCCGACCTGATGCCGGTGGTGCGCGACCTCCACGTGCAGCAGCACCTGGTGGAGATCCCCGGCGACGAGCTGACGAGCGACGCCAGTCCGCACCCGTGGGGCCACGCGAACGTCTTCCCGCTCGTCCCCGACCCGGACAAGCCGCGCGGCGGCGCCCCGGCCATCGGCGACGGTGGGGCCCGCGCCCTGTTCGAGGCGCTGCGGCGGGATCGCGGCGAGTTCGTGCTGCAGATCAACCACCCGCGCTCGGGGTCCACCGGCTACTTCGACCGCTACCGCTTCGATCGCGCCACCGGCGTGGGGAAGGATCCGGGCTACGACCCCGGCTTCGACGCGCTGGAGGTGTGGAACGGCCGCAACGTCGGCTCGCGCGATCTGGTGCTGCCCGACGCCCTCGCCCTGCTGCGCACCGGCCACCCGGTCACGCTGACGGGCAACACCGACACCCACGGCATGGTCCGGCAGGAGGCGGGCTACCCGCGCACCTACGTGCGCGTCGGCGACGACCGCGATCTGGACGCGTGGAACGGGGCGCGCACACGGGACCTCGTGGACGCCCTGCGCGTCCGGCGCGACGTGGTGGTGACCAACGGCCCTTTCCTGCGGGTGACCGCCGGCGGCGCGCGCGTGGGGGGCGTCGCGCGGGCGAAGGGTGGCAAGCTGCGCGTGCAGGTGCACGTGGAGTGCGCCCCGTGGGTGCACGTGGACGGCGTCTCGGTGCTGCGCGCCGTCGGGCCGAGGAAGAAGCCGGGGAGCGACGCCGCGAGCCCCGCCGGCGCGCCGGCGGCGTGGACGCCGGTCAAGCTGAGGCCGGCGAGGTCGGGCGCGATGACCGCCGACGTGGTCTTCTCGCTGGACGTGGACCAGGACGACGCGTTCGTGGTGCTGGCGCGCGGGAAGGACCCCCTCTCCCCGGTGCTCGCGGGGGACCCGGACGAGGTCATGCCCTTCGCCTTCACCGGCGCGCTCTGGGTGGACGCCGACGGCGACGGCAAGTCGCTCGGGCGGTGACGCCCCGCGTGCCGCCAAAACGGCGCAGTGCGGCATGGTGGAGCCGTACCCGCCGGAAAGAAGAGGCGAGCCAAGCTTTCGCTTGGCTGCCTAGCTCGTCGGGGCGAGTGGATTCGAACCACCGACCCCCAGACCCCCAGTCTGGTGCGCTAACCAGGCTGCGCTACGCCCCGAGCCACGCCGCGGAGTCCCCGAGGGGAACCGCACCGCGGCGCGCAAACTAGTCTCCTCCGCGCCGTAAGCAAGCATTTCCTTGACGCACGACCGCCCGGACTGACGCGGCGCGGTGTTGATCGCTGACGCGGACGCGCGCTAAGCCTCGAACGTGGAGCGGATCTTCACACCCAGGCTCGAGCTCTTGCCCATCACCCGCGACCTGGTCGAGGCGGTGTTCCAGGGCGATCGCACGGGCGCGGAGGGCATCGTGGGCGCCCGCTTCCCCAACCTCTGGCCGGGCCGGGCGCTCGTGGAGCGCGCATTCTCCTGCCCCATCGAGAAGCTGCGGCAGGATCCGGAGGCGTGGCTCTGGGGGGCGCGGGTGCTCGTGGCGCGCCCGGCGGGCGCGGAGCGTCGGCGGCTGGTCGTCGGAAGCGTGGTCCTCAGCGGGCGGCCGGACGACGCCGGCACCGTCGAGGTCGCCTACGGCGTGGACGAGTCCTTCCAGGGCAAGGGCTACGCGACGGAGGGGACGGCGGCGGTGGTGACCTGGGCGCTCGACCAGCGAGAGGTCGCCCGGGTGCAGGCGTGCACCTTCCCGTGGCATCAATCCAGCCTCCGTGTGCTGGAGAAGGTGGGCATGCGACACGTCGGCTTCCGGGAGACCGACATGTTCGGCGAGCTGATGGTCTACGAGCGGTCGACCTGAGGTCACCCAGGCCGGCAGACAGCCGGAAGGGCAGGGTGACTGACGATGGCCGGCAGGCCTTGCCAACCCGCCGCTGGCCCATCAGCATGAAGGCATGCAGCTCGAGCCGTCCTTCCCATCGGAGCAGGTGCTGCGGCGGCTCTTCGGCGTGTCGGCCGCGCTGACGACAGGCGCGCTCTTCGCCGCCGTGCTCGGGGCGGAGGGCGCCTCGTCGCTCGGCGTGGCGCTGGGCGCCGCCGGCGGGGCGGCGCTGGGGGCGCTCGCCGTGCGCATGCGGTGGGCTTTCACCATGCTGGTCGGCGGCGGGCTGGTGGGCGCGCTCTGCGGCGTGCTCGTCGGCCGAGCGAGCGGCGGGGGCGCGCTCCTGCTCTGCGCCGCCGGGCCGGCGCTCCTCGCGACGGTGCTCTTCGGCCCCGCGCTGCGCGAGCACCGCGTCACCCTCGCCGAGGGCGCGCTGGACAGGATGGAGCGGGTCGGCGTGCGCACGGGCGGCGGCCTGGCGATCGCCGGCGTCGCGGCGATGGCCGCGCCCTCCGCCGTCGCGGTGGGGCTCGGCGCCCTCGCCTTCGCGAGCGGTGTGGTCTCCCTCGCGATGATCCTCCATCGCGATCGCGCGCGCGCGGGGTTCTTGCGCCAGGTGCACCGGGGGGAGCACGGCGCGTTCCGGGTGATGGCCGAGGCGGAGGCGCACGGCTACGAGACGCTCCCGCCGCTGCTCAGCGGCTCGCTCACCGACGCGGTGCTCATCCGTCGCGACGACGCGGGCGTGGCGTCGTACCGCTCCAGCGCCGCCGGGCGCGCCGTGGCGCGGTGCCACCTCGCGCTGCGCGACGCTCTCTCGCCGATCGAGCGGCGCGGCAGCGCGGTGATGAGCATGCTGGGGGTGGCGGTCGCCGCCGCGCCCTTCGCGGCGTTCCTCCACGTCCACGCGCCCCCGCCGGCGCCGGCGCACCTCGCCACGCCGATGGAGGTGGCCCCCCGCTGCGTGGACGCGCGCGCGTATTTCGCCGAGCGGTTGCCGGAGGACATCCATGGCCTGGGCCGGGCCGTCCTGCTGACCCGCGCGCAGGACCGGTCCATCCGGGAGGGCGAGGGCGTGCTGCTGCTCGTGCCGGAGTCCGGCGGCGTGGCCACCGCGGCGATGAAGGCGGCGGCGCTCGCCGACGCGCGGGGCATCCCTTGTAGCGACCCGCTGGCGCTGCGCGTGGAGGATCCCGTCTACCGGTCCTTCGACGTGAGCGCCTCGCTCACCGTCGGATTGGACGCGAGCCCGGCGACCGTGGCGAGCGAGGCGAAGGTGGAGCTGGCCGAGATCTTCGAGCCCAACACCCGCGCGGTCTACAACCCGCACGTGGACTTCGGCTCGGAGGACCAGAAGATGGGCTGGCGCCTGCGCGATGCGCTGCAGCGCATCCCCGGCGTGACGCGCGTTCGCCTCTCGCTGAACGGCCAGGAGGAGGACGTGCCGCTCGCGGCGAACGAGTTCCCGCGGCTGGGCACGCTGGAGGTGAAGGTCTACTCCGGCCGCTGAGTCGCTGGACGTGCGCGGTCCGCGAAGGGCGCTGCGCATGCTCAGCGCGGCGAAGGGGCACAATTGCCCGCGTTTTCCACAGGACGGAAGACGGCACGCCTGTTGCTCGTTGCGGAGGCATGAACCCCCAACCGCTGGAACAGGCCCCCGAGATTGACGAGTCGCAGCCGGAGCTGCCGGACGACGAGGAAGAGCTCGAGGAACTCCCGTTCACCGATTGAGCGACCTATCCTGCGGGCGTGCGTAGCGCCACCCCGCTCGTCCTCGTCGCCGTCGCGCTGGCCGCGGCGTGCGCGTCGACGCGCGGCGCGCGCTCGCCCCAGGCGCGCGGGGAGGGTGGGGTCGTCCGTAGCAACGTGCTGCGCGCGGACTACGCCGGGTCCGCGGCGTGTGCGCCCTGCCACGGTGCCATCGTGGCGCAATGGGACAGGGCTCCGATGCACAACATGACGCGCGACCTCCCGGGCGCTCGGGTCCGCGCGCCCTTCCACGGCACCGCCTTGCGGTTCAAGGACGACCGCGTGGAGCTCGACCAGAAGGGCGACCAGCGCTTCGTCTCGGTGTACTCGCGGCGCTACGGTGACGCGCGCTACCGCGTCACGCGGGTCATCGGCGGGCACTACCGCGAGGACTACGCCGGCGTGCAGGTCGGCCCGGGAGGCGAGTCGCACGAGGAGCTCATCCTGCCCGTCTCGTACCTCATCTTCGACGGCAGGTTTCGCTACAAGGGCTACTCGGTGATGTCGCACGAGCGCGACGGGCTGCGTGCCGGGCCGGTGTGGAGCAAGACGTGCATCCTCTGCCACAACACCGCGCCGTACTTCACCTCCATGCTCGGCTCGCTGCCGCTGCCGCACGCCAAGGGACGGCGCTCGGTCTACCAGGGCGAGGTGGTGGACCCGCTCCTGCCACAGGACCTGCGCTGGCGCACCGTCGTCGACGACGAGGACGGTCTGCGCGACGCCCTGGCCGACGACGTGGCCTTCCTCTCCGGCACACGCCCCTCGCCGGGGGATCCGCGCCTGCTCGATCGCGCCATCGCCACCACCCGCGCCGACTTCGACGGCAAGAAGCTGGTCGAGGTGGGCATCGGCTGCGAGTCGTGCCACGGCGGCGCGAAGGAGCACGTGCGCGATCCGAGCGTCGCCCCGAGCTTCCTGCCGCACACCCCGTTCCTCCACGTGGCGGGCGACGAGGGCGATCCCGCCGCCGTGCGCGCCCAGCGGATCAACCGGACCTGCGCGCGCTGCCACCAGGTGCTCTTCTCCCGCTACCCCTACACGTGGGAGGGCGGCCTGAGGGCGCAGGACCCGGGCGGCAGCAACATCAACTCCGGCGAGGGGCGGGATTTCCTGCTCTCCAAGTGCTCGATGCGTGCAGACTGCACGCTTTGCCACGACCCGCACTCCCCCGACGACAAGTCGCTCACCGACAGGCTGGAGACGCCCGCAGGCGACGCGGTGTGCACCGGCTGCCACACGAAGTACGCGAGCGTGGCCGCCCAGCGCGCACACACCCACCACGACCCGGCGCGGGAGGGCGGACGGTGCGTCGCCTGCCACATGCCCCGGAAGAACATGACCCTGGACGTGCGGCTGGGGCGCTACCACCGCATCGAATCGCCCAACGACCCGATGGTGCTCCGCGATCGCCCGCTGGAGTGCGCGCTCTGCCACACCGACAAGACGGTGGGCACCATCCTGGACGAGATGGACAGCTTCTGGGGCACGCACCTGGACCGCACGCTGCAGCACGAGCTGTACGGCAGCCTCGACGCGCGGCCGCTCGTCGCGACGCTGGCGCGCGGCAAGCCGCACGAGCAGGCGGTGGCGCTGCGGCTGCTGGGAGAGCGCAAGGATTGTTCGGTCGCGGTCCTCGTCGCCGGGCAGCTCACCAACGACTACCCGCTCGTGCGCTTCTACGCCGACGACGCGCTCGCCTCCATCCTGGGGACGAAGTCGCCGATCGACCTGTACGCGACCGACGACGCCATCCGCGCGCAGGCGCGCAGGTGGCTGGAGTCGGGCGGCGTGGCACCATGAGGGGCGGATGAGACACGCGCTCGCGACGAGGTGGGCCGCCCTGGCGGCGCTGGTGGCGTGCGGCGGCCCGCCGTCGCCGGTGGTCGCGTCACGCCCTGCGGCCTCGTCGGTCGCCGCCCCGGCGCGCGCGACGGCGGCACCGGCGGCGAGGCCGGCTGCCGCGGCCCCCGAGCCGTGGGTGGACGACGACTACGCGCGGGCGATCGCGCTCGGCAAGCAGACGCACCGCCCGGTGGTGATCGACGCGTGGGCGACGTGGTGCCACACCTGCCGGTCGATGCGCGCGTACGTGCTGGAGGACGCCGGCCTGCCGCGCTCGCGCTTCGTCTGGCTCTCGATGGACGTGGAGAACCCGAAGAACGAGGCCGCGTGCGGCAAGCTGCCGGTCAAGGTGCTCCCGACCTTCTTCGTCGTCGACCCCGCCGACGAGAGCGTGCACGGCCGGTGGGAGGGGGCGGCCTCGGTGGCGCAGATGCGCGCGTTCCTGGCCGACGCCGAGCGATCCGTGCAGAGTGCACATACCTCCGAGCTCCCGCACGACGACGCGCTGGCGCTGCTGCGCGACGCCGACAGGCTCGGTCTCGCCGGGCGCTTCGCCGCCGCGGCGAGGGGTTACGCCGCGGCGATCGCGAAGGCGCCGGGGGGCTGGGCGCGCCTGCCCGACGCGCTGGTGTCGCGCATCGACGCCCTCGAGCGCGCGGGCGACGACGGCGCCTGCGCGGACCTGGGGCTCGCCTCGCTGGGGGACACCGGGAGCTCCTCGTCGTGCACCGACTTCGCGACGACGGCGGTGGAGTGCGCCGCGCACCTGAAGAAGGAGGACCCGCGCGCGAAGCGGCTGTTCGGCGTGGTGGAGGCGCGGATGAAGGCGCTGGTGGCCGACGCGTCGGCGCCCCTCTCCGCCGACGACCGCGGGGACGCGATGCGCCTGCTCTGGGACGTGCAGGACCGGCTGGGCGACCACGACGGCGCGGTGTCGACGGCGAAGGCGCGGCTCGCGCTGGTGGAGGCGGCGGCGGCGAGGGCGCCGGACCCCGCCATCGCCACGACCTACGACGGCGCGCGGCTGGAGACGCTGCTCTACCTCGGGCGCCCGGCGGACGCGGTGCGCTTCCTCGAGCCGCGGGAGAAGGAGCTCCCCGACGACTACAACGTGCCGCATCGCCTCGCGAAGGCGTACCTGGAGGCGAAGCGGCCGAAGGACGCGCTCGCCGCCGCCGACCGCGCGCTGAAGCTCGCGTACGGCCCGCGCAAGGGGCTCATCTACGCCCTGCGCGCGGACATCCTGCTCGCCCTGGGCCGGAAGAAGGAGGCCCGGAAGGCGGTGGAGGATCAGCTCGCGCTGTACCGCTCGCTGCCGCCCGGGCAGCGGCGGCCGGCGTACGAGAAGGTGGCGGCAGACCGGCTCGCGCGGATGAAGGCGGGCAAGGACCCTAGCCGTTGAGGACGCCCATCACCTCGTCGGCGAGCGTCTCGGCGACGTCATTCTGGAGGTCCAGCGCCTCCACGAGCTGCAGGTCGAACTCGAACTCGGCGTCGCTGGAGTCCATGTCGGCGAGGCCGAGGGCGTACGCCACCTTGTAAGCGAGCTCGCGCGCCGCGGGGGAGAGGTCGCTCGCCAGCGTGCGCAGGTGCTCGTCGCGGTCCACGCGCTCCAGCAGGGCGTTGAGGCGGTCGAGGGTGCGGTCCAGATCCTTCATCGAGACCGGGCCGGTCGCCGGAGCGCCGCCCGCCGCGAGCGGCCGGAGGCGCCCCATCATGCCGCGGAAGGCGACGAGCTCGTCGTCGGAGAGGCGCCTGTCGGCGGCGATGGCCAGGTAGGCGATCTCCAGGATGGCCTCGGCCTCCTTCTCGGTGAGGGTGATGCCTGTGGATGGGATGACCAGCGGCGCGAGCTCGGAGGCGGAGGGCATGCTTGAAAGCCTAGCGCCAGGCCCCCCACTCAGTCCACGCGCACGCGGGGCCCGGCCGCCAGCTTGAGACCCACCGGCAGGGCGTCGCCGAACATATCGGCCTGGTCCTTCGCCTCGAGCGGCACCACCTCGCGCAGCGCACGGAGCTGCTCCGGCCGCCCGCCCTCGCGGGTGAGCTTGCGCTCCAGGTCCTTGCGCGCGCGCGGAGAGAGGTCGCGCGCGCGGTCGCCGGTCAGGCGGGCCATCCGGGCGGCGGCGTCGGCGGCGGTGGCGATGCCCTTCCATGATTGACGGGTCAAGTGATCCAGCCAGCGCTCCACCGCCTTCGGGGCCACCACGTGGTCGACGCCCGCGTAGGCCGGGACGCGGGCGCCCACGCGTCCGATGGCCGCCCAGAGGGCAGGGGAGGCGTCGGTCCAGGTACGCTCCAGCAGCCACTCGCCGAGGGCCTCGCGCCGCGACGCGGGGACCCTCTCGAGGAAGGAGGCGAGCTCGGTGAGCTCCGCCTGCGCGAGCGGCTGGAACTTCTTGTTGCGCGGCAAGCCCGCCTCCTTCGGGGCGATCACCGGGTCGAGCGTGTCGCGGATCATCGCCTGCGCGGCCTCGTCCATGCCGCCGGCGACGCGCCGGTAGGCGATGAAGAGCTGCTGCCAGCCGCGCGTCTCGGAGGGGAAGCCGAGGCGCTCCGGGAAGAGGCGCGCCATGAGGTCGACGCGCGCCGGGTCGCCCGGGTCGCCGAAGCCGGGGCGGGCGCAGTAGCCGGCGAGGGCGAAGAACACGCGCTCGTGATCCGCGCTGCGGCGGCGGCCGCCGGGGTTGTGCGCGAGGGTGTCGAAGAGGGCGCGGAGCGTGGGGCCGGTCCAGCTCGCGCGCTCGCCGAGGATGCGCTCCAGATCCCGCTGCAGGTCCTTCACCTCCCGCGGCGTCGCCGTCGCGCTCTTGCCGAACACGCGCTCGATCGCGGCGCGCGCCTCCTCCAGCTTCGGCGAGACCGACGGGGGCGGGAGGGAGGCGCCGCGGGCGGACCGCTCCGGCTCCGGCCGCAGGTCGAAGGCGAGCTCGAAGACGCGGCCCATGCCCTCCGGCTCCGGCGGCTCCTCGCAGCGGAGCGCCAGCGTGCCGGTGGCGCCGATCTCGCCGCTGAGCAGCACCGTCACGTCCTCCGCGGCGCGCCGCTGGTGGGACTGATCGATGGCCGTCGCCACCGGCGGGAGTCGCTCGAAGGTGTCGTCGACGGTGACGAGGTTGCCCGGGCGGTCGGCGTCGCGATCCTCGGAGGCGTAGAGGTCGAAGCGCACCGGCTTGCCGACCACCAGGTGGAAGGCGCGGCCCTGCGCCACGTGCCGCTCGCCCTCCCGCGCGCCCTTCGGCGCCACGCACACCGCCTGCGCGCCGCCGGCGAGGCCGAGGTAGTACGCGCGCACGCTGCTCGCGTCGATGCGCGGCCGCAGCCCGGCGCGCGCCAGCCCGTAGGCGACCGCGCCGCGTGCCACGGCGACGTCGGGATCGGCGAGCGGCAGCCGCACCACCTCCCGCCCGGCCACGCGCGACAGCCAGGCGACGAGGCGCGCGGCGATGCGCTCGGCGCGGAAGACGCCCCCGTTGAGCAGCACCGCGTCCACCGCGCCGTGCCCGCCATGGCGGCGCAGGAAGCGCAGCGCGTGCCGCGGCACCGCCACGTCCTTCTCGTACGGCAGGCCGAAGCTCACCAGCGCGGCGCGCGGGCGCGCGGGGGGCTCGTCGGGATCGACGTCGGGGAAGAAGCCCTCCAGCACGGTCTTCTCGGCGTCCTCCCGCGTGAGGGTGGCCGTGAGCATGTTGCCGACGAGCTTCGCCCCCGGCCGCGCCAGGCGGACCACCGCCTCCGCCGGCGCGCCGGCGCCCAGCAGCGACTCCTTCGCCGCGCGGCACGCGTGGACGAGCTGGGAGAAGAGGGCGGGGGCGAGCCGCTCCGGCGCCGGGACCATCCGCGACTCGGCGAGGTGGGCGAGGGCGAGGTCCATGTTGTCGCCGCCGAGCAGCAGGTGCCGCCCGCTCGCGACGCGCGCGAGGTCCAGATCGCCGCCGGCGCGACGCGCCACGCGCACGAGGGAGAGGTCCGTCGTGCCGCCGCCCACGTCGCAGACGAGCACGCGCGCCTCGCCCCCGCGCGCGTCGACGAGGGAGGCGAGCTCGTGCTCGCGCTCCAGGTAGTCGTAGAAGGCGGCGAGCGGCTCCTCCAGCAGCACCGGGGAGAGGCCGGCCTCGGCCGCGGCGCGCAGGGTGAGCGAGCGCGCCGCGTCGTCGAAGGACGCCGGCACCGTCAGGACGATCTCTTGACTCGTCAACGGATCGCCGGGGAAGGCCTCGTCGTGCACCCGGCGCAGGTGGGCGAGGAAGAGGGCGCTCGCCGCCACCGGAGACACGCGAGGCACGTCCTCGTCCGGCACGCCGTACGGCAGAATGGGCGCGCCGCGGTCCACCCCGGCGTGGCAGAGCCAGCTCTTGGCGGAGGCGACCAGGCGGCCCGGCACCTCCGCGCCGCGCCGGCGCGCCAGCTCGCCGGAGACCCAGGGCAGCTCGCCGAAGGGATCGCCGCCGGCCTCGCCCGGCAGGGCGGCGAAGAGGCACGAGGGATAGAGCGGCCGCCCCTCCACCAGCCCGGGCGCGACGAGCTGCGCGACGGGGAGCACCTCCGGCGCCTCGCTCGAGGCCTCCCGCCGGGCGCGCGCCACCACCGTGTTGGACGTGCCCAGGTCGATGCCGACG
Organism: uncultured delta proteobacterium; assembly: GCA_963782055.1. Lineage (GTDB taxonomy): Bacteria > Myxococcota_A > Polyangia > Polyangiales > Polyangiaceae > DASXHD01. The sequence continues at coordinate 3,970,855 of CAWAIF010000003.1, read as the reverse complement.
ACGTGCCGCTTCCCCGCCATCGTCACGCGTCCCGCACGTTGAGCTCCACCGTGAAGCGGTCCTTCGGGCCGGTGGCTTGCACGGGCACGGCCTCGAGCTTGAGGGTGCCGATGGCGGTGATCCCGGCGTGCAGGTTCACCGGCACCACGTCGCCCTCCTCGCGGCCCTCCGCCGGGACCTCCACGTCGACCGGCGCGAGCTCCTCCAGCTCGCCGGGGGCCCAGCGGTCCAGGCGGGTGCCGGGGGTGTCGTCGCGGCGCACGGAGGAGCCGAAGAAGCGGAAGGAGACCTTCTCGCCCACCACGAGGCCGAGCGGATCGCCGGGCAGCGCCACCTCCGAGCCCTCGTCCATCCCGAAGGGCGCGAGGCAAAGCGCGTGGACGGGCGGGGCGACGCCCGGCACGGCCGGGGCCGAGGTCTCGATGCCGACGTAGTAGGCGCGCGCGGTGCCGCCGCGGATGCGCAGTCCCTTGCCGGCCTTCGCCAGCGCGAAGGCCACGGCGCCGCGCGCCACCGCCAGATTGTAGTCGGCGCCCTCGAGCACGCGCGGCGGGGGCGCGCCGTCGGCGTCCAGCCACGCGGTCACGGTATCGGCCAGGCGGCCGCGCAGCGAATCGCTCTTCATGACGCCGCCGTTGAAGAGGATGCATGTAGGATGCAACAAGCTCCGCCGCCGCCCCTCGGGGGCGGGGAGAGCGCCGGCCTGGCGCGTGAGGAAGTGGGCGAGGTGGCGGGTGATGGCCGCGTCGGACGCGTACGGCAGGCCGATGTCGGTGAGGGCGCCGCGGGCGCGTACGGCCGGCCGCGCGTCCCCCGCCACGCGCGGGAAGAAGCCCTCGACCAGGAGCCCCTCCAGCTCCTCGCGGGAGAGCTCGGAGCGCAGGGTGTTGCCCAGGAGCTTGCTTCCGCGGCCGCCGACGACGATGGGGTGGGAGGCGAGGGAAGGGTCGGAGAGCAGGCGCTCCTTCGCCTCGCGGCAGGCGAAGGTGAGCTGCGCGGCCTGCACGGCGTCGAGCGTCCTCTCGCCGCCGGCCTCGAGCTTCTGCCGGACCGCGTGGGCGAGGGCGAGGTCCATGTTGTCGCCGCCGAGCAGGATGTGGTCGCCGACGGCGACGCGCTCCAGCTCGAGGTTGCCGTCCTTCTCGACCGCGGCGATGGCGGAGAAGTCGGTGGTGCCGCCGCCGACGTCGACGACCAGGATGACGTCGCCCGGCCGCACGTCCTGGCGCCACGCGTCGCCCCTGGCGGCGATCCACGCGTAGAGCGCCGCCTGAGGCTCCTCCAGCAGGGTGACGCTCTCCAGTCCGGCGGCGAAGGCGGCCTCCACTGTGAGCTCGCGCGCCGCGGCGTCGAAGGACGCCGGCACCGTCAGGACGACAGGCTGCGCGGCGAGGCCCGCGGCGGCGTCGCCCTTCGCCACGACCTGGTCGAAGGCCTCGGTCAGGTGCTCCAGGTAGCGCCAGCTCGCCTCCACGGGCGAGACCTTGTCCACGTCCTCGGGTGCGCCCCGAGGCAGGATGGACGCGCGCCTGTCGATGCTGCGATGCGAGAGCCAGCTCTTGGCGCTGGAGACCACCCTGTGCGGGTGCGTCGCCCCCTGCGCCCGCGCGTGCTCGCCGACCGCGAAGCGCCGCGTCGCGTCCCACGGGAGCGGCTGCGGGCCCTCGCTCTCGTGCGGGAAGTAGAGGAAGGACGGCAAGAGAGAGCGCGCCTCCACGGCGCGCGGCGCCACGAGCTGGGGCACCGAGAGGACGTGGATCGCGCCGTCCTCGCCCGCGTGGGCGAGCGCGGTGTGCGTCGTGCCGAGGTCGATGCCGACCAGCATCTAGACCTCCACCTCCGCCGGCGCGAGCACGGTCGCGTCGTGGCCGCTCATCGGCTCCGGGAGGGTGATGCCCTTCGCGCGCCAGCCGCGGTGCTGCAGGGTGCCCGCGTAGGGGCCGGAGCCCTTCACGTCGCCGACGAGCTTCACGCGCTGGGCGTCGAAGGCCGTCTCCACGGTGACCTTCGCGCCCTCTTCCTCCTCGCGCACCGGCGCGAGCTCCACGTGCTGGCGGAGCGCCTTGCGGCAGCCGTCGTGGACCAGGCGTGCGGCCGCGCCCACGTCGGCGTCGGAGAAGGCGGCCACGTCCTGCTCGACGAAGTCGAGGAGCCGCCCCTCGCGCTGGAGCAGGCCGAGCAGCAGCAGCGCCTCGTCGTACGAGCGGTCCTTCTTCTCGGGCGGCGGGGGCGCTTCGGGCTTGGGCGCGGGCAGCTCCGGCATGCGGTCGCGCACCGCGAGCGCACGCGCGGCGAAGTCGCCATCGAAGATGGCGCGGAAGAAGAAGACGTAGGCGAGGAAGAACCGCGACAGGAAGGGCAGGGGCTCCACGCGCCGGACTGTAGCGCCTCTCGAACGAGAGCGTGCCCCTCCCGCCGTCCGCCGCCCGTGTCCCCCCGTCCCGCCCACCGCCGCCCGCCGCCGCCCACCCCCCTGTCCCCCCTGTCCCCCCTCCTGTCCCCGGACACCAGACGTCGGACTGCAAGGCTCCTCGCCGTTCGACGTTTCAGCGGGATCCTGGGGGAGGGGGGGGGTGGCACGGGGCGTGCTGAGGGGGAGGGGATGGACCCTCTCTTCTTCACGATCAAGCGGGCGTACTACGCGACGCTCAGGCTGACCCGGCGGGCGCTCGCGGCGATGGGGCTCACGGCGGCGCGGTACGACCTGCTCGACGCGCTCTACCGGCTGGGCAGGCACACCGTCACGCTTCAGAGCCAGCTACGGCGCGGGCTGGGGGTGGCGCGGTCGACCATCAGCCAGATGATGCGGTCGCTCGAGCAACTCGGGCTCGTCACGCGGCGGCGTGACGGCCGCGACTGCATCGTCGCGCTGACGCGCGAAGGCCGGCGCCGCGTGCGCCGCGCGTTCTTCGGGCTGGTGCTCGTGGGGCACGTCGGGGTGGCGCTCGACGGCGCGCTTGCGCCGGGGGAGCGGCGCTGGCCGGCCACCCGCGCGTGCCAACGCGCCCGCAGGCATCTGGAGGTGCTCTGCCTGCGCATCCGGCTCGGCTTCGGCGACGAGGCCGTCCTCGACAGGTTCGCCGAGGGCGGCTTCTGGGTTCCACGGCAAGAAGCGCACGCCCGACGCGCGCAGGCGCGGCGCGAGCACCGGCGCGGCGACCTCGAGCGCGCGTACGAGCCTGCTCCGCCGCGGTGACACTCCGTCCGCGGCGCGCTTCAGGACAGGAAGAGCATCTCCCTGTACTTCGGCAGCGGCCAGTGCTCGTCGGCGACCAGCCCCTCCAGCTCGTCGCACACGTTGCGGACCTCCACCATGGATTCCGGCCACCTCGTAGGCGAAGGCGGTGGCCTTCTCCTCCTCGCTCTCCTTGGCGTCGGCCTTGTCGTAGATCTCCTCCAGGTGCTTGCGGCGCTGCTGGAGCAGGTCCACCAGGTGCGCGATGCGCTCGGCGGACTCGGTCTGCGGCAGGGAGCGAAACCCCGCTTGCTTGGCGGCGGCGGCGCCGTGCGCCAGCGCGCCGTGGTAGCCGAGCGCCGCGGGCAGCACCATCGTGTCGACGAGCTGCATCAGCGTCTCCACCTCGATGGCGATGTTCTTGTTGTAGCGCTCCAGGCGCACGTGATACCGGCTCGCCAGCTCCGCCTCGGTGAAGACGCCCAGCCCCGTGAGCATCTTGCGGGAGGTGTCCGTGACGAGCTGCTTGAGCGCCTCGGGGGACTTGCGCAGGTTGGGCAGCCCGCGCTTCTCCGCCTCGGCGACCCACTCGTCGGCGTAGTTGTTCCCCTCGAAGCGCACCGCCTTGCTCTCCACGACGGCCTCGCGCACCACCTCCAGGATGGCGGCGTCGGTGCCCTTGTTGCCCTTCATCTTGGCGCGCAGCGCGTCGGTGATCTCGGCGAGGCCGCTGGCCACGGCGGCGTTGAGCAGCGTGACGGGGAAGGCGGTGGAGGCCGCCGAGCCGACGGCGCGAAACTCGAACTTGTTGCCGGTGAAGGCGAAGGGTGACGTGCGATTGCGGTCGGTGTTGTCCTTCATCACCTCCGGCAGCTTCGCCACGCCCAGGCGGATGACCGCGGCCTCCCCGCTCTCCTGCGCGGCCGCGCCCTTCTCCAGATCGTCCAGGATGCGCGAGAGCATGTCGCCGAGGAACACGCTGATGATCGCCGGCGGCGCCTCGTTGGCACCCAGGCGATGGTCGTTGCCGGCGGAGGCGATGCCCGCGCGCAGCAGCCCCGCGTGGCGGTGCACGCCCTTGAGCGTCGCGGCGAGGAAGAGCAAAAAGCGCAGGTTCTGGTGCGGCGTCTTGCCGGGATCGAGCAGGTTCTGCCCGTCCAGATCGCTCCCCGACGCGGTGATCATCATCGACCAGTTGTTGTGCTTGCCGCTGCCGTTGACGCCGGCGAAGGGCTTCTCGTGCAGCAGGCACGCGAAGCCGTGCCGCCGCGCCACGCGGCCGAGCACGTCCATCGTGAGCTGGTTGTGGTCGGTGGAGATGTTCACCTCCTCGAAGATGGGCGCCGTCTCGAACTGGCTGGGGGCCACCTCGTTGTGGCGCGTCTTGACCGGCACCCCCAGCTTGTAAAGCTCGTGCTCCATCTCCGCCATGAAGGCGAGCACGCGCGGCGGGATGCTGCCGAAGTAGTGGTCCTCCAGCTCCTGCCCCTTCGGCGGCTGCCCGCCGACGAGCGTGCGGCCGGCCATCACCAGGTCGGGCCGCAGCATGTAAAACGCGCGGTCCACCAGGAAGTACTCCTGCTCCGCGCCGAGCGTGGCCACCACGCGCTTGGCGTCGGTCTGGCCGATGAGGTGGAGCAGATCGCAGGAGCGCTGGCTCAGCACCTCCATGCTGCGGATGAGGCCGGTCTTCTCGTCCAGCGAATCGCCGTGGTAGCTGATGAAGACGCTGGGCACGCACAGGGTGCTGGTCCCCGCGCTCTCCATGATGAACACCGGGCTGGAGGGGTCCCACGCGGTGTAGCCGCGCGCCTCGAAGGTGGTGCGCATGCCGCCGGAGGGGAAGCTCGACGCGTCCGGCTCGCTCTGGATGAGCTGCGACCCGGAGAACTTCTCGATCGGCATCTTCTGATCGTCGAAGGTCAAGAAGGCGTCGTGCTTCTCCGCGGTCGAGCCCGTCTGCGGCTGGAACCAGTGACAGAAGTGCGTCACGCCGCGCGAGAGGGCCCACTCCTTGATCGCGTGCGCCACCGGGTTGGCGATCTCCAGGTCCAGCCGCTTGCCTGTCTCGATGGTGGAGTGCAGCTTGCCGAAGACGCCGCTCGGCAGCTTGTCGCGCATCTCCCGCAGGCTGAAGGTGTTCTGCCCGAAGAACTCGCTGATCCTCAGCTTCCGGCCGTGCTCGTCGTGCGGCACGTCGAACGTGCGCGGGTGCCGGGTCTTCAGGTCGCGAATGACTTCGAAGCGGGAGTGGGCGCCGTGGCTCATGGGACCTCGTTACGTGCGATGCGTGGGGCGTGCTTGCGTAGCGCGCGTTGGCCGGGTGCTAGCGTCTTGTGACGCGCGGCGCAATGGTGCCCGGGGAGTGTTTCGGGCGGGTTTCCAGCGCCCGGCGATGGTCGAGCTGGAGCGCGGGGGTCGGGGGGGACGCCCGCGCGCAACTTCTGCTATGCATCACCCCGCCATGGCCATCGAGATCCGCGAGCACACCCCCGGTCGCGACCTGAAGGACTTCGTCCGCGCCGGACACGAGGTCTTCCGCTTCGATCCCACCTGGGTCCCGCCGCTGGACCTGGAGCTCAAGGATCGCCTCAACCCCAAGTCCAACCCGTTCTTCAACCGCGCCGAGGTCACCCTCTTCACGGCGTGGAAGGACGGCAAGCTCATGGGCCGCGCGAGCGCCAGCATCGACCGCGAGCACCTGCGCGTGTGGAACGACGAGACCGGCTTCTTCGGCTTCTTCGACACCATGGACGATCAGGAGGTCGCGCAAGCGCTGATGGACGCCGCCGCCAAGTGGCTGAAGGTCCGCGGGCTGAAGCGGATGATGGGTCCCTTCTCCCTGTACGCGAACGAGGAGGTCGGCTGCCTGATCGAGGGCTTCGAGTACCCGCCCAACCTGATGATGGCGCACTCCCGCCCGTACCAGGGCAAGCTGATCGAGGGCTGCGGCCTGGAGAAGGAGAAGGACCTCTTCGCCTGGCGCTACGAGTCGCACGACTTGCCCAAGCGCGTCATCAAGGCGTGGGAGCAGATCAAGAGCCTGCCGGAGGTGCGCCTGCGCTCGGTCGACACCTCGCAGATGGAGCGCGAGCTCCGCGACATCATGGACATCTACAACGACGCCTGGGAGGGCAAGTGGGGCGTGGTCCCGGCCCTGCCCGACGAGGTGAAGAAGATCGCCAAGGACATGAAGCTCATCATCGACCCGGACATCGCCTTCATGGCGGAGGTCAACGGCAAGGCGATGGGCATGTGCATCCTGCTCCCCAACCTGAACGAGGCCATGGCCGACCTGGGCGGCAAGGTCCTCCCCTTCGGCTGGGCGAAGCTCCTGTACCGCGTGAAGGTCAAGCACCCCGAGTCTGCCCGCCTGATGATGCTCGGCATCAAGAAGGAGGTGCGGCAGAACGTGAAGCGCTACGGCGGCCTCTCCGCGGCGATGTACGTGGAGGTCTCGAAGCGCGGCGCCGCCAAGGGCTACCGGTGGGGCGAGCTCTCCTGGACGCGCGAGGACGACGCCCCCATCAACCTGGGCATCAAGTCGATGGGCGCGAAGGTCTACAAGAAGTACCGCGTCTACAAGAAGGCGCTCTGAGAGCGCGGGCCGCCCCCCCCCGGAGGAGCGCCAGGGTGCTTACGAAAGCGCGGCGTGGCGCGGCATGATGACGCCCCGCCGGAGCGCGCTGCCCCATGAAAATTCCCGCTCCTGGCATTGCCTTTGCGGCGTAAGCGGGCGATGATCCAGGGTTCTGGAGGCTTGATGTCGGACGATGCCGCCAACCCGGACCTCCCCGTCGCGATCGGGGACGTCCTCGCGGGCAAGTACCGCGTGGACAGGGTGCTCGGCGTGGGGGGAATGGGCGTCGTCGTGCAGGCCACGCACCTGCAGCTCGATCAGAAGGTCGCGCTGAAGTTCCTGCTGCCGCAGGCCATGCAGAGCCACGAGGCGGTGGAGCGCTTCCAGCGCGAGGCGCGCGCCGCGGTGCGACTCAAGAGCCTGCACGCCGCGAAGGTGGCCGATGTCGGCGTCCTGGAGACCGGCGCCCCGTACATGGTCATGGAGTACCTGGACGGCGCGGACCTCTCGCACGTCATGCACAACCTGGGCACGATGGAGCCGGGGGACGCGGTCAACTACGTGCTGCAGGCCTGCGAAGCCATCGCCGAGGCCCACTCCATCGGCATCATCCACCGCGATCTGAAGCCGCAGAACCTCTTCGTGACCCGCCACGTGGACGGCACCGCGCTGGTGAAGGTGCTCGACTTCGGCATCTCCAAGTCCATCGACACCCAGTCGGGCCTCTCCCTGACCCGCACGTCGTCCATCATGGGCTCGCCGCTTTACATGTCGCCCGAGCAGATGCGCTCGTCCAAGAACGTGGATCAGCGCTCCGACATATGGGGCCTGGGCGTCATCCTCTACGAGCTGCTCACCGGTCGCGTGCCCTTCGAGGCGGAGGCCATCCCCGAGCTCTGCCTCAAGGTCGTGCAGGACGCCGCGGAGCCCCCGCGCAGCCTCCGGCCGGAGGTCTCGGAGGGGCTGAACGCCGTCGTGCTCAAGTGCCTGGAGAAGGATCCCGGCCAGCGCTTCCAGAACGTGGCGGAGCTCGCGGCGGCGCTCGAGCCCTACGCCCCGGATGCCTCGCGCGGGGCGACCGACCGCATCGCCGCCACCCTGCAGGTCCCCTCCCGTCCGCCGATGGTGAGCATCGTCACCGACACCTCCCGCAACGCGAAGGTGGGCACTGGCGGCACGGCGTGGGGCGCGACGCAGGCCTTCCCGGAGAACAAGAAGCGTACGACGCTGCTCGCGGCGGCGGGCGCGCTGGGGGTGCTCCTGCTGGTGGGGGGCTTCTTCGCCATCCGCGGCGTGGCCTTCTCCCCCGCCGACCCGGCCGCCGGGGCCAGCGCAGCGCCACCGGGCTCCGCCGCCCCGACCGCCCCCACCGTCACCGCGGTGATCGCGACGCCGCCGCCGCAGCCCACCCCCAGCGTCCCTTCCGCCAAGCCCAGCGCCACCGAGGCGGCCACCGCCACCGCAAAGCCGCCGCCCAGGCCGGCCACCCACCCGACGGTCAAGCACGTCACGCCCCACCCCAAGGCCACCGCCACCGCCAAGACCGTCAACCCAGCGCCGACGGTGACTGCGCCGCCCAAGACTTTCGAGTAGCCTGCGGTCGTGCGATTCCGTACGACGCTCCTCGCCGCAGCACTCCTCGCCGGCATCGCCTCGCCGGCTCTCGCGCAGAGCCCGGACGCGGGCCAGCCGCCCGCCGAGCGCGTCGCGGCCGCCAAGACGCTCTTCGATCAGGCGCAGCAGCTCATGGACCAGAAGAAGTACGCGCAGGCGTGCTCCAAGTTCCAGGCGTCCAACGATCAGGTGGCGCGCGTCGGCACTCTGCTCAACCTGGGCGACTGCTACGAGAAGAACGGACAGAACGCCAGCGCGTGGGGCGCCTACGTGGACGCCATCACCCTCGGCCGGCGGCAGGGTCACCCGGAGTACGAGGACTACGCCAAGCGCAAGGTGGCCTCGCTGGAGCCGGGCCTGCTGCGCGTGACGGTCAACGTGCCGCCCGAGGTGCGCGTGCCGGGCATGACGATCAAGCGCGACGGCAAGGTGCTGCTCGCCGAGGGCGCGTGGGGCGCCCCCCTCCCGATGGACCCCGGGCAGCACACCTTCGAGGTCACCGCACCGACGAAGAAGACCGAGACCCTCCACGTCACCGTGCTCCCGGGCAAGAACGCGGAGGTCACCGTCGCCAAGCTGGAGGACGCGCCGGTGCAGGGGCCCAAGGTCGTGACCCACGTCGTGCAGCAGGTGGTGGAGGTGCAGGGCTTCTGGACCACCCAGCGCATCATCGGCACCGTCGTGGCGGGCGTGGGCGCCCTGACGATGGCAGGCGGCGGCATCTTCGGCGGTGTCGCGGCGAGCACGTGGAACGACGCGAAGACCAAGTGCGGTCCCAGCTTCCCCACCTGCCCCTTCGACAGCAACGCGCCGCAGCTGGGCGATCAGGCCAACGCCTACGCCACCACCTCGACCGTGCTGCTCATCGCCGGGGGCGCCGCGGTCGCGGCCGGGGCGGCGGTCTTCCTCACCGGCGCGCCGCCGCACACCGAAGAGGGCCAGACCCCGGACCAGGCCGCCGTCTACGTCGCGCCGACGCTCGGCGGGGTCATGGCGTTCGGGGTCTTTTGAGCCGCGCGCGTCTCGTCGGCGCCGGCGTGGTGGTGCTCGCGTGCTGCGGGCTGGCGGTGGCGTGCGCCGACGTGCTCGGCATCCAGACGCTGGACCGCGAGCAGCCCCCCACCGTCGACGCCGCACCGGACACCTACCGCGACCCGTGCACCAGCGATCCCGGCCCGCCCAAGCCCGACGCGAGCGACGGCGTGGCCATCAACGACCCGCTCACCTTCGTGGTCACCTCGGTGGACTTCGGCCTGGGCACCGGCCTGGGCGGGGCCGGCAAGGGGCTCAACCTGGACCACGCGTGCACCCTCAGCGCGAGCGCCAACCCCTGCGTCTTCCCGGACCCCGCCGGGGGCAAGAAGGACGTCTCCGGCAACGGCATCGACGACGCCATCCACGACTCCCTCGTCTCGCCCCTGCCGCTCGGGGCGCCGCTGGAGAAGGCGGTGGAGCTCGGCTACTCCGCGCTGACGCTGCGCATCACCGACTGGGACGGCCAGCCGGACGACCCGAGCGTCACCGGCTTCCTCGGCTCGGGCCGTGGGGAGGCGCTCGGGGACGGCGGCACCGACGCCGGCTTCGACTGGAAGCACGAGGTCGCCGCCGGCGACGGTGTCTCCACCCGCGGCTGGGTCAGCAGCGGCCAGGTCGTGCTCTTCTTCGACCACTTCGACTTCATCGTGCGGGTCGCGCAGCTCGGCTTCTCCGACATGGTCCTGCGCCTGGACGGGCCGGTGCTGGTGGGGACCATCGCCTCCGATCACAAGTCCGTCCAGGGGACGCTGGGCGGCCGCTGGCAGGCAGACGACGCGGTGGCCGCACTCGCCAACCAGTTCATCCCCTTTCCGATCAACACGTGCGCCGGCTCCGTCGCCCAGACCGCGCTCTGCTCGTCGCGCGACATCATGCAGAAGCAGGCGGACGACGGGACGGGGAAGACCTGCGACGCGGTCTCCGTCGGTTTCGACTTCAAAGCGCAGGCGGCGTCGTGGCAGGACGTCGACGGGGGCGTACCGCCGCCGCCGAAGTGCAACAACGCCCCCACGTCCTGCAACTGAGGGCCGGGGTCACTGGCAGGGGTCGCCGGCCACGGGCGGGCCGGTGGCGACGGAGGCGTCGAAGCACGTGGTGTCGCGGTAGGGGTACTGCCACGGACCCCACACCTTCGCCGGGCCGGCGGTGAAGCCGATGCCGAAGGAGAGCGAGTCGCACGGCAGGTTCTTGCCGTCCTCCGACGACACCGACCGGACGTCCCTGCGGGGGCATGCCGCCGACTGGACCGGCGCGTAGGCGGGCGACCCGGGGCAGATGCCCTCGTTGCCCGAGCCGAAGGGGTCCGTCCACCCGCCGAAGGCGGCGAGCATGTCGGCGAGGCGCCAGCGGCCGGCGACCTTGCCGTTGTCGAGCTGGTACGGCGCGCCGGCGTCGTCGATGCGCGTCACCGTGGCGGAGACGATCGCGTCGGTGATGCGCACCACGATGGGGTTGTCGTTGGTGAGCTTGAAGTCCACGTTGATGCGCAGCACCGGGAAGTGCGCGACGAGCACCCCGCCGGCGACGTACGCGTTGCCGTCGTGGGCGTCGGAGCTGATGAGCCCGGCGTCGTCGGCGGTGCCGTCGTTGGGGTCGTAGGACCACTCGTCGGTGCCGTCGCGCTTGAGGGCGGGGGTGTCGAGCACGTTCACGCCGTGGTCCAGCTTCGTCATCGGCACGCCCGGGGCGCTCTCCTGCACCGTGCCGTGCGACTGGATGATGTCGACCTGGACGTTCGGGTCGTCCTGGGCGCCGTCGTAGCCGCGGATGGTGGCCAGCATGCCGAAGATGCCCTGGTCCAGGTTGGCGATGAGGTTCTTGTCGCTGACGCCGGAGACGTAGGTGTGGAGGTACTTGAGCGTGAGGTTGCCCGTGCCGTCGCGCCCACGGGAGAGGTCGCACGAGTCGGGGCTCGCCGCGTCCGGACGCTGACACGACTCCGAGTTGGGCGCCCCGGAGCACGTGCACGCGTTGTCCAGGTCGTAGTAGATGTCGTCGCCGCTGGTGAGCTCGAGGCCCGCCTTGAAACTGTACGTGGCGAGGGTGAACTGGAAGTCGCTCGCGTCGGTGTCGGCGGCGTTGGGCCGGGCGAAGGGGTGGAGCGGATCGCAGCTCACGTCCGGCGCGCCGGCCTCCATCACGTCGTCGCCGGAGTCGGGCGACGGGGGTGTGCCGTTGCTCAGCGTCTGGATACCGAGAATGTCGGTGCACGCCGCGCCGACGAGGACGGCGCAGGCACCGCATGCGGCCAGAGCGAAGACACCGGTTCTCGCACGCACGCAGGCACTCTACCACGCGTGCCCCTCGGGGCGTGATACAAGCGAGTCATGCGAAGCGGTCGCCAGACGCTCATCGTGGGGGCCACCGGCAGGCTCGGCGTGGCCATCGCCCACGCGCTCGCCGCCCGCGGGGATCACGTCGTGCTCACCGCCCGCGATCCCAACAAGCTGGAGGCCCTCTCGGCCGACCTGGGCGCGACCCACGGGCGGGACCCGGCGCCCTACGTCTGCTCCGACCTCACCCGGACCGACGCGGTGGAGATCATCGTCGCCGGCCTGCGGGAGAAGGGCATTCGCATCGACGACGTGGTGCTCGCGTGCGGACCTTTCCCCAGGACGCCCTTCGAGACCTTGCGGCGGGAGGACCTGCAGCACACGCTCACCGTCCACGCGATCGCGCCGCTGCTCCTGGTGCAGGCGCTGGCGGAGGATCTGAGCGCGGCCAAGGGCGCCGTCGTCGCCCTGGGCGACGCGGGCATGTCGCGCCCCTACGAGAACCACGTGGCCTACATCACGGCGAAGGGCGCGCTCGCCACCGGCCTGCGGGCGCTCTCGGTGGAGCTCGCGCCGGACGTCCGGGTGAACATGGTGGCGCTGGGGATCGTGGCCGACCCGGAGGCCGACGCCGACCCGCTGCGCACCCACCGCCTGGCGACGCGCTCACCGCTCGGGCGCTTCGGCACCGCCGAGGAGGTCGTGCACGTCGTGCTCGCGCTCCTGGACGCGACCTGGGCCACCGGGGAGATCTGGGGCGTCGGCCGCTGATCAGGGCACGACGAGGATGTCGTTCGCGTCGATGAGCACGGTGTCCAGGTCGGCCGGGGCGACAGGCTCCTTGACGAGCTCGCCCCCCTCCTGGTGCCAGAGGTAGATGGCCAGCGGCCGTTTCGCCGCGGCGGTGGGGCCGCCCGCGCGGGCGAGCGCCTTCGAGACGGACATCGGCTGCTCGGTCCACGAATCCCCCCAGCGGAAGACGTTGCCGCTCACCGTGTAGCGCATCGCGCGCGGCGTGATCAGCCTCACGTGGGGCCGCTGCAGGTCCCGCGGAAGGTCGTGGTCCTTGCTCTTCTTCCAGCCGGCGACCAGCGCGTTGGCCAGCTGGTCCGGCGTCCTGCCGCGCGCCATCGCCCCGCGCACGAGCGACCGGTACGCCACGCGCCCGTTCGGCCCGACGAAGCCGAGGTCGGTGTAGCGCGCGTTGCCGGGCACCTCGATGGAGACCACGTCGCCCTCGCCCAGCAGGGTGGGCTCGCCCGGCGTGTGGGGCGGGAGGTTGACGTACCAGCCGGCCTGGTCCACGTCCTCGGGGAGGCCCGGGGCGTAGGCCCGCAGCGCCGCCGCCACGCGCGGGATGGCCTCCGGCCGCGTCGCGTAGATGCTCACGTCGGCGAAAGCACAGGACCGGCAGAAGTCGATGCTCCAGCGACCCAGCCGCGTCCACGTGGACGGGATGGCGCCGGGGAACCACTCGTCGTACACGACGGCGACGTCGCTCCTGGCCGCCACCTGCGCGACGAAGCTCCGCTCCAGCGGCTTGTCGATGTCGTAGTGCCGCGCGCGCGCCACCTCGATCGAGGCGAGGCCCATCAGGTCGACGATGGGCCCCGTGCGCATGTACGCGACGGCGCCGATGTCGTTGACCACGACGGGCTCGTTCGGGAAGAAGCGCTCCAGGAAGCGCGCGCTCTGCACCTGCTGGTCGTAGATGTTGGCGCACGCCATGGGCGTGATGCTGGCCGCCGAGATGGTCCGCTCCATGAGCGCGCCGCCCAGCAGCAGAACCGCCACGCCGGTGCCGAAGGCGAGCGGGACCTCCTTCCCGCGGGCGAGCAGGGCCCGCGCCGAGGGCCATAGCCGCGCGCACGCCACGCCAACCGCGGCGGTCGTCAGCGTGACGGTGTACGCCTCGTAGCGGAAGAACCACTCCAGGTTGGCGAACTGCATGTGGGCGAGCGTCGTGCCGATCGCCAGGACGAGGAACGTCCCCTGCGTGGTGCGCGGGCCGAGCCGCCTGCGCACGATGAGCAGCAGGATGGCGGCGGAGACGACGCAGGCGAACAGGTGCGGCTCGATCGTCGCGCGGTGCACGAGGTCGCCGCCGAAGAAGTCACCCAGGTCGGAGATGCTCTTGACGCGCAGCGGGTGCCCCTTGAGCAGCACCGAGTTGGGGAGCAGCCGGCCGCCGTGAAGCATCGACCACAGGCCGAAGCCGAGCACCGGGACCGCCGCCACCGCGCCCAGCACCACCGACTCGCGCAGGCGGTGCCGCAGCGCGCCCAGGCCGCACACCAGCGCGACGAGGAAGCAGCCCTCGTAGCGGGACGCGGCGTCCAGCGCGCCCAGCGCCCCGAGGATGAGGACCAGGCGCCACCGCTTGCGCGCGTCGGTGTCCTGGTCCCTGGCGAGCCACACCGCGGCCTCCGTCGCGAGGAGGACGGTGGCCATGGCGTGGAGCGTGTGCTCCATCCCGATGATCACCAGCGTGGAGAGCGGCGTCACGATCACCACCACCACGACCCAGAAGGTCCGCGTGACGGTGGTCGCCTCGGGGGCGAGGCGATCCAGCGCCCGCTTGACCGCCCACACCAGGCCGGCCGCGGCGGCGACGTTCACCATCAGGGGCGTCAGCACGTGCTCGCCGAAGGCGCGATCCAGGAGGGCGAGCAGCCACGGCCACACGATCGACGACGCGGCGGGCGTGAACTCGAAGCGCGTCACCCCGTACACGCCGTCGAAGGCGATGTGGTGGGCGAGCGCCATGTGGATGTACGTGTCGTCGAGCGGGTAGGTGAACTCGCCGCGCGTATGCGAAGCCGCCGCACGGTACAGGAGCACCACGTGCGCCACGACGAGCGCAAAGGGCAAGAGGAAGGGGATGTAACGCTTCATCCTCGCGAAAGCAGGGCCTATATAACACGGCGGCCCGTCGTGTCATTTCCCCCGCGGGCTGCGGCTCACATCTTGCCCTTGCGGTGGAGCTGCTGCCGCGCCGCCTGGGACACCGATCCGGTGACGTTCTTGCTCTTCGCCAGCGCCTTGAGGTCGTGCTCGAAGAGGTGAGGGATGAGCTTGGTCACGAAGCCGAAGGGCGTCCTCGGGTTCTGCACCAGGTTGATCTTGACCTGGTAGCTGCGCGTCCAGTCGCGGCTCCGGGCGATGAAGCCGAGCACCTCGTCGGAGACGTTGCGACTGGCCGCGATGCGCACCACCTCGTTCTCCTGGATGAGGGGGCTCTTGATGGCGGCGCGCGCCACGTTGCGGTTGGTGTCGCGGACGAGGATCGCGCGCTCCGACGGCGTGCCCAGCATGGCGCGGCGGATCTTCTGCGTCATCGTCATGTCCTTGAGCTTCGTCTCGACGCTCTGGAACTTGGGCTCGATCACCTCTTCGCCCGTCTCCTCGTCGATGCGGTGCGTACTCTCCTTCGTCGGGTCGAGCGGGATCTCCTGCGCGATCTTCTCCGTCTCGTTGAAGAGCACGTCGTCGTAGGTCGGCTCCTCGGAGGGTTCGGGGATGAGCTGCCCGCGGATCTCCGCCGCTGCCTCGTCGAACGCCGGGATGCCCTCCAGCTTCAGGTCGTTGCGCACCGCGAGCTCCAGGATGCGGTCGGAGGTCGACATGCGCGTCGCCTTGTTCATGTAGAGCTTCTCGATGATGCTCGGGTGCTTGAGCAGCTTCTCCTCGTTGGTCGCCACGAGCTCGGCGACCTGCTCGTTGCACACCGCGGCGATGTCCGCGACCGTGTCCGGGAGGAGCTGCGGCAGCTGGAGGAGCTTCTCCATCACGCCGGCGTTCTTGGCGTAGTGCGGCGCCATCGCCGCGAGCACGCCGGGCGGCAGCTCGGGGCCCAGCGCGCCGGCGATGACGGGCCCCGGGAGGGCCGCGAGCGTCGCCCGGGCGGCCTCCGCGATGGGATCGTCGGCCTCGGCGAGGATCGCCACCACCGTGACCGCCTCGTGGGGCTTGAGGCCCGGCGCGATGCCCTTCGCCGCCATTTGCCGCAGGGGAGCGGGCGACTTGGGGTCGAGCAGGCGCTGCGCCGGTGCGGGCAGAGCGGTCACGTCCACGGGCGGCTGCATGGGATTCAGGGTAGCGCAGGCGGCGCCGAAGGCACCGCGGTTTTCCGCGCTGGCGAACCCGCGCCGCTCGCTCTATCTTGGGTCTCTCGCGACCACTGGCTGCCTTCGGAGGAAACGATGGGTGTGTTCGACTTCGTGAAGCAAGGCGTGCAGGAGATGATGATCGCTCGCCCGGATCATCTGAAGAACCTCATCGTCTACAAGCACCCCGACCAGAACTTCCCCTTCTGGTCCCAGCTGACCGTCGACAGCGACGAGTGCGCCGTCTTCTTCAAGGACGGCCGTGTCGTCGGCGTGCTCCCCGCCGGGCGCCACACGCTCAGCACGCAGAACATCCCCTTCCTCAACTCCATCGTGAACAACTACACGGGGGGCCAGGTGTTCATCAGCGAGATCTTCTTCGTGAAGATCTCGCCCATCTTCGGCGTGCCCTTCGGCGGCCCCGTGGGCGACATGCTCGACCCGCTCACGGGCGAGCAGGTCGCGCCGCGCATCTTCGGTGAGGTCTCGGTCGTGGTGACCGATCCGGTGCGCTTCATCGTGGGCTACTCCGGGCAGGCCGCCGCGCGCGATAACGACGCGGTGCTGAGCTGGGTGAAGGGCGTCTTCCTCAACGGCGTACGCACCACCCTGGGCGAGCTGTGCGAGGTCGAGGGCAAGAGCGTGCTCCAGGCGATGAGCCTGCGGCAGAAGCTGGCCCAGCAGTTCGTCTCCCACTGCCCGGACCTCGCCGACATCGGCGTGAAGATCCTCCAGATGGGGGACTACCAGATCAACTTCTCCGACGAGGACCGCGAGCGCCTGAAGGAGGCGAACGCCGAGATCGCCCGCGCCCAGCGCGCGGTGAAGGTCAAGCAGATCGGCGTGGCCGGCGCCCAGGCGGAGGCCCAGGCCAAGCAGTTCGAGCTGGACCAGAAGTACCAGCAGGACTCCCGCTACGTGCAGAACCTCGCCGGCAACTACCAGAACTACGCGGCGGGCCAGGCCGTCATCGGCGCGGGGCAGGGCATGGCCGAGCACGGCGTGGGCGACGGCGGCAGCATCGCCGGCCTGGGCGTGCAGATGGCGGTCGGCGCGAACATGGCCAACCAGCTCGCGCGGCCGGCGCAGCCGCAGCAGGCTCCCCAGTTCCCCATCGGGGGCGGCGGCGGGACCACCACCTGCGGCAAGTGCGGCACCGCGCAGCCCATGGGGAAGTTCTGCAGCGAGTGCGGCACCCCCCTCGCCGCGGTGAAGAAGTTCTGTACCTCCTGCGGGGGCGAGGTGGGGGCTGCAGCCAAGTTCTGCCCCAACTGCGGCACCGCCGCAGGCGCCGCCGCCGGCTGAAGGTGGTGATAGACTGAAGCCGTGATACGGCACGCCGCGATCGCTGGCGTCCTGCTCGGGATTGCCGCCCACGATCCGTCGTGCGGGTCCGTCGACTCCTCCTCGAAGGGACTGAACGCGCCCTGCACGCGCGCCAAGGACTGCGCCGCCGGCCTGGTGTGCCCGAGCGGCGTCTGCGTGCTGCCCGACGCCGGGGACGAGGCCGGGGGCGACGCCGCCGCCGCGCAGGACGCCGCCGGCGACGAAGAGTGACGGGGCCGGTGGTGGGAAGCGACACCCTCGACCTCCGCCACCTGATCATGCGCTGCCCGGAGTGCGGGGAGCAGTTCAGCCCGGACGCCGTCTTCTGCCCCTTCGACGGCGGCAAGCTGGAGGCCGGCGCGCGCGCCGCCGCGCCGGAGGTGGACCCGCTCATGGGACAGACCGTCGACGGGCGATACCTCGTCGAGTCGGTCCTGGGCGAGGGCGGCATGGGCACCGTCTACCGCGTGCGCCACGCGGCGCTGGGGCGCGCCTTCGCCCTCAAGGTGCTGCGCAGCGACCTCGCCACCGACGCCGAGCTCTCCGCGCGCTTTCTCCAGGAGGCGCAGGCCACCGCGGCGGTCAAGCACCCCAACGTCGTCGCCATCAACGACTTCGGCACCCTGAACGACGGCCGCCCCTACTTCGTCATGGAGCTGCTGGAGGGCGTCAACCTGGCGCAGCTCGTCAAGGCCGGACCGCTCGGCGCGCGGCGCGCCGCGCAGGTCGCGCTGAAGGTCGCCGCCGGTCTGGACGCGGCGCACCGCGCAGGCGTCGTGCACCGCGACCTCAAGCCGGAGAACGTCTTCTTGCAGGCGCCGGCGGCGGCGGCGCAGGGCGCCGCGGCGGAGGACGACGTGCGCGTGGTGGACTTCGGGGCCGCGATCATCCTGGGCAAGAGCCGCCTCACCAAGAAGGGCGTCATCTACGGCACCCCCTTCTACATGGCGCCGGAGCAGGCCGCGGGCCGGCCGGTGGACCATCGCGCCGACGTCTACGCGCTGGGCGTCATCCTCTACGAGGCCTTCACCGGCCGCGTGCCCTTCGAGGGCGACACGTACATGGGCGTGCTCACCCAGCACCTCTACGTCCAGCCCACGCCGCCGTCGCAGCTCGTCCCGGCGCTGGCGCACCAGCTCGGCCCGCTGGAGGAGGTGACGCTGCGGGCGCTGGAGAAGGATCCGGAGCGGCGCTTCGCCACCATGGAAGTCTTCGCCGATGCCATCGCGGCGGCGCTGGAGGGGATCGCCCCGCCCAGCACCCGGCCGTCGCGAGCGCCCGCCACCCCGCTGGAGCTCGGTGGCGCGGGCGACCGGCGCTCCCACGACGACGCCTGGGATCAACCCGTGCCGCCCGCAGGCCGGTTGCGCATCCTGGTCCCCATCGTGGCCGCGGTCGCGGCGCTCGCGGTCCTGCTGGGCGTGGGCCTCGCGCTCCGCCATTGGCGCGTGGCCGTCGCCTCCTCGCCCTCCACCTCCGTCGCCGCGCCTGCCACGATCGCGCCGTCCTCACCCGCGGCGTCGTCCGCGCCTCCCGCCCCCCGCGTGGTGGTCGTCCGCTCCACCGTCCCGGCCGACGCCTACGAGGGGGGCGCCCTGCTCGGCCGCACGCCCGTCGACGTGGAGGCGGACCCCGGCGCCCCCGCTCGCATCATCACCCTCAAGGCGGAGGGCTACGCCGAGCAGGACGTCCGGGTGGACGAGCATAGCGAGGCCTCGCTGCAGGTGGAGCTGCGCAAGCTCGTCCGGCCCCACCCGCACCCGGCCGCCACCGCCTCGCACAGGTCCTCCGGCGGCGGCTTCCAGGATCCCTGGGCCACCAAGTAGGCGGCGCGAGCACCCTCCTCGAGGTCCCCGAAGGGGCGGGAAGGCCAGGGACCTGCACGTCCTCCAGCCGGGCCAGGCGGTGGCGAGCTCCCGGGCCAGGGGAACGTCGGGCGCTGGCAAAAGGGCGCCTTCGCCGACGTGGCGCGGGACCTGCCGGTGGAGCCGCGGCTCGCCGCGGGCAAGAGCATCCGCCGCGCGACACGCAGTAAAAATCCAAAGCAGCTTGACACCCTCCCGACCGCCCGACCATCCTCTCCCCGCGGCGTCGAAGGAGAGCGAGTGGCAAAGCAGCAACTGTTGCTGGTCGACGCGGACCCCCGCAGTGTGCGGGTCCTCGAAGTCAGCCTGAAGAAAGCCGGGTATTCGGTCACCACCGCGACCGACGGCCTCGACGCGCTCTCCAAGCTGGAGCTCTCCACGCCGGACCTCGTCCTGTCCGACACCCGCCTCCCCAAGCTGGACGGCTACGCGCTGGTCCGCCGGCTCAAGGAGCGTCCGGAGTGGGCGGGCATCCCCGTCGTCTTCCTGACCAGCCAGAAATCCATCGAGGACAAGATCCGCGGCCTGGAGCTGGGGGTGGAGGATTACCTCACCAAGCCCATCTTCGTCCGCGAGCTGCTCGCCCGGGTGAACCTGCTGCTGGCCCGGCGTACGCAGGAGTCCATCGCCACCACCCGGACCATGACCGGGCGCACCCGCTTCACCGGGTCCATCCAGGACATGGCGGTGGTGGACCTGCTCCAGACCTTCGAGGTCTCCCGCAAGAGCGGCATCATCACGCTCAAGAGCGGCACCCAGGAGGCGCACGTCTACTTCCGCGACGGCAAGGTGGTCGACGCCGAGCTCGGCCCCCTGCGCGGGGAGGAGGCGATCTACCGCACCCTCATCTGGAACGAGGCGGAGTTCGAGGTCGTCTTCTGCCCGGTCAAGAACGAGGACATCATCGGCACCTCCACGCAGGGCATCCTGATGGAGGGCATGCGGCGGGTGGACGAGTGGGGCCGCCTGCTCGAGCAGCTCCCCCCGCTGTCGACCATCTTCGAGATAGACCACCAGCAGCTCCTGGAGCGGCTGAACGAGATCCCCGACGAGCTCAACGGCATCCTCAAGCTCTTCGACGGCAAGCGCACGCTGATGCAGGTGGTCGACCAGTCTCCCTTCGAGGACCTCTCGACCCTCTCCACCATCACCAAGCTGTACTTCGAGGAGCTGCTCGTCCCCAAGACGACGGTCACCATCACCGAGGAGTCGCACGACGAGGTGGTCCCGGGCGAGGGCGGCAAGGAGAGCATCAAGCCGCCGCCCGGCGACGAGATGCTGATCGTCCCCGGTGCCGAGACGAGCGCCCCGCCACCCGCCGTGGCGATCGCGACGCCGCCGCCCGCACCGGCCGCGGCCAAGCCGAAGGAGCCGGAGCCCGCGGCCGCGCCCGAGGCAAAGGAGCCTGAGGCGAAGCCGGCTGAGCCCGCCGCGAAGCCTGCCGCCATCCCGGAGGTGAAGGTGGCCGGCACCCCGCGCAAGTGGTCCACCACGCTGCGCGCCTTCCCCATGGCGCCGGACACCGTGCGCGAGCCGTCGTCGCCGCCGCCCGCCAAGAAGTCGGAGGAGAGCGAGAAGGCGGCGGAGGAAGGTGAAGAGGAAGAGGAGGAGCAGCAGCCGAAGCAGGCCGCGGTTCCGGCGGAGCCGACGCTGGTGGAGAGCGGACGCGCGGCCGCTGAGGAAGAGGACGACGAGGAGGGAGAGGACGACGAGGAGGAAGAGGACGACGAGGAGGAAGAGGACGACGAGGAGGAAGAGGACGACGAGGAGGAAGAGGACGACGAGGAGGAAGAGGACGACGAGGAGGGAGAGGACGACGAGGAGGAAGAGGACGACGAGGAGGAAGAGGACGTCGCTCCCGCCGTTCCGGTCGCGCCGGGTGTCGCCACCGTGCCCCGTCGCGTCGAGGCGACGCCGGCGCACGATGAAGCGGAGCTCGCCGCCGCCATCCCCACCTCGTCCTTCGGCAAGGCCATCGCAGCGATCGTCGCCTTCGTCGTCGTCGCCGGGATCGGCATCACCATCGTGAAGTGGCGTGACAGGTCGCCCACACCGCCGGCGCCGAGCGCGAGCGCCATCCCCACCGACACGCACGAGCCGGCGATCCCCCCGCCGCCCACCTCGGTCACCGCGCCCGTCCCCACCGACACCGTCGCCGCCGATACCGACGCCGCCGCGGAGACCGCCGACGCGGAGGCCGCGGCCACCGCCCCGACGACGACCGCCACCGCCGCGCCCACCGAGACCGCCACGGCGGCCCCGACCGGGACGGCGACCGCCACCGCCGCGCCCACCGAGACGGCGACCGCCACCGCCACCGCCACCGCCGCCCCGTCCGGCGGCACCCTCCTTCAGCGCGCCCAGCACGCCCTCGACAAGGGCCAGTCGGCCCTCGCGGCGTCGCTCGCCCGGCAGGCCGCGCAGAAGGACCCCACCAACGCCGAGGCCTGGCTGATGCTCGGCGGCGCCTACGAGATGATGGGCGCGAAGGGCGCCGCCCAGTCCGCCTTCAAGAGCTGCGCCGCGAAGGCCCAGGGCCCGCGCGTCTCCGAGTGCAAGGCGCTCATCACCCAGTAGCAGGCTACTTCGCCGACTGGTGGCGCACGCGCGGGTCGAGCACCGCGTAGGAGAGGTCCACCAGCAGGTTGGACATCACGATCGCCGTCGACGCGAGGAGCACCGTCCCCAGGATCACCGGGCCGTCGCGGTCCAGGAGCGCGTTCACCGAGAGCGCGCCCAGCCCGGGCCACCGGAAGAGCGTCTCGGTGACGATGGCGCCGCCGACGAGCGATCCCAGGTCCAGCCCGACGACGGTGGCGAGCGGCAGGAGCGCGTTGCGCAGCGCGTGCCGTGTCCAGATGCGCCACGCGCTCAGCCCCTTGGCGCGCGCGGTGCGCACGTGGTCCTGCTTGATCGCGCCGATGAGCTCGTCGCGCACCAGGCGCGTGTAGTACGCGGCCCCGTAGATGCCGAGGGTGAGCGCGGGCAGGATCAGCGACACGGCGTGCTCCGGCGCGTCCCGCCCGTAGCCGTCCAGCGGCAGCAGGCGGAGCTTGTGCGCCAGCACGAACTGCAGCGCCAGACCCAGGATGAAGGTCGGCGCCGAGATGCCCAGGAGGCTGCCGCCGACCGCCAGGTGGTCGAGCAGCGTGTTGCGCTTCGCCGCGGCGAGCATCCCTGTCGCGATCCCGATGAGCAGCTCCACGACGATCGCCGCGAGGGCGAGCATGACCGTGCGGGGCGCCCTCTCGGCGAGGATCGTCGCCACCGGCCGCCGCTGCAGGTAGCTCTTGCCCAGGTCGATGTGCAGCGGCCCGATGGCCACGCACGTCGCGTGCTCGGGCGACTTGCTCGTGTCCATCGGCCCGAAGTGCACGAGCCGACGCATGAAGAGCCCGTATTGAACCAGCACCGGCTTGTCCAGGCCGAGCTGCACGCGGATCTTCTCCACCTCCTGCGGCCGCGCCTGCGGGCCGGCCACCATGCGCGCTGGATCGCTCGGCAGCACGTTGTTGATGAAGAAGGTGAGGGTGGTCGTCGCCCACACGACGAAGACCGCCCAGGCGATCCGCTGCATCACCCGGCGCATCATCGGCGGGCCCCGTAGGCGAGGCGCACGCCCAGGCCGTCCAGCACGCCCGCGCGCGCCGTCACCGCCTTCGCCGCCTTGTCGAGCCAGGCCTCGCGCACGAAGTCCGGCCACACCGCGTGGGAGACGAGCCCCTTCACGTAGGGCTGGTGCACGCCGAAGGACCGGTAGGTGAGGGTCATCGCCCACGGCGCGTCCTCGCAGACGATGGCGTCCGCCTGGTCGTACATCTTCTTGCGCGTGGCCGGGTCGAGCTCCCTGCGCGCGGTCTTCAGGAGCGCGTCCAGCTTCGGGTTGGAGTAGAAGGCGCCGTTGTTGGAGTCCTCGTCGTTGATGGCCGAGCTGGCGAAGAGCGGCTCGAAGAAGTCGCTCTCGTCGGGGAAGTCCTGCAGCCACGCCTGCGGCGCCATGGCCACGGTGTGGCGGCGCTTGGTGAGGCTCAGGTACGTCGGGTAGCTGACGATCTTGAGCTCGATGTGGATGCCGATCCGCGCGAGCTGTTGCTGCAGGATCTGCCCCGTCGCCTCGAAGAGGCCCTGCTTGTAGACGACGTAGGTGATCGTCCTGGGGTAGCCGCCCTTGCCCGTCTTCGGGTCGTAGGGGTAGCCCGCGCGCTTCATGTGCTCGAGCGCCGCGGCGAGGTCGTAGCTCTGGTACTTCGCAGCGGGGAAGGGGGCATCGCCCACGAAGGTGCTCGGCAGCACGCGGTGCAGCGCCGTCAGGTTGGGCGTGCGCAGCAGCGCCATCTCGCGGCGGTCGATCGCCGCCGCCACCGCCCGCCGCACCTCCACGTTGTCGAAGGGCGGCATCTCCACGTTCATGCCCTCGCCCTGGATGGACGGCGCGGCGTCGTAGGCGCCCAGGCCCTTCCACCGCGGGTCGTGCTGGAAGCGCAGCGTGTCGCCCAGCCCGAGCTCGTGGGTCATGTCCAGATCGCCCGCCTCCAGCTTGAAGCGCTGGGTGACCACGTTCATCCCGTACGACCAGGTGATCGCGTCGAAGTGCGGCATCCCCGGCCGGAAGTAGCCCTCGTGGCGCACCAGGGTGAGGCTGCGCCCGCGGTCCCACCCGCCCGGCAGCAGCTTGAACGGCCCCGCCCCGCACGGCTTCCACGTGTCGGAGTAGGTGCTCCCCGCCGACTTGCAGACCGGCCGCAGCGCCATCATGGCGAAGGCCGCGAGGAAGGTCGCGTCCGGCTCGCGCAGGTGGATGGCCACCACGCGCTCGCCCTCCACCACCACGCCGGAGAGGTGCGGCGTCTTGCGCGCGGTGTAGTCGTCGTAGCCGGCGATGTGGTCGTAGAAGCTGGCGAAGGAGCTCGGCGTGTCCGGGTGCAGCGCGCGCTCGATGGATTGCTTGACGTCCTCGGCGGTGACGGGCGTGCCGTCCTGGAACAGGGCGCTTTGCCGCAGGAAGAATCGGTAGACCAGGCCGTCGTCGCTTTGCTCGAAGCGCTCCGCCAGGTCGGGCACCACGTTGCCCTGCGCGTCGAAGTCGACGAGCCCCGCGAACATGAGCTCCAGCGCCTCCGCCGTGAGAGTGTCCGCCGCGACCGCCGGGTCCAGCGTCTTGATGTCGGCGAAGCTGGCGAGCTGCAGGTGCCCGCCCCGCACCGGCGTCTGGTCGTCACCGTGCGCCGCGGCGATGGGCGCCGTGACCGGGTCCTTGCATGCCGTCCCCGCGAGCACCGCGACCAGCGCCGTCACCGCGACGACGGTCGCGCCGCCCCGGGGCTCAGTCCTCCTTCGGGTCCAGCGCATCGCGCAGCCCTTCTCCCACCATGTTGAAGCCCAGGACGCTCAGCAGGATCGCGATCGACGGCGCGATCAGCAGCCACGGGGCCATGATGTAGTTGTCCTGCCCCTCGAAGAGCATGTGGCCCCAGGTGGGCGTCGGCGGGGAGATCCCCACGCCCAGGTACGACAGGACGCTCTCGGCCACGATCATCTGCGCCACCTGCGCGGTGGACAGCACGATGATCGGCCCTGCCACGTTGGGCAGCACGTGGCGCACCATGATGCTGGGCACCCGCTGCCCGAGCGCGCGCGCCGCCGTCACGAAGTCGAGCGCCCGCACCTGCAGCGTCTTGGCGCGCACCACCCGCGCCATCGTCAGCCAGCTCGTGAGCCCGAGCGTCCAGAGGATGGTCGTCGCGCTGGTCCTGTCGAACGCGGCGCCGAGCGCCATGACCAGCAAGAGGAAGGGGAACGACAGGCCGATGTCCACCACCCGCATGAGCGCGGTGTCGGCGTTGAGCCCCGGCCCGCGCGCGAGCTGCTCCACCTTCAGCACGCGCGCCGCCGCCCCGAGCGCCACGCCGAGCACCAGCGCGCCGCCCGCCGCGTGCGAGTGACCGCCGATGAGCAGCACCACCGCCAGCAGCACCCCCGCGACGGTCACGTACGGCACTCGCAGCCCGACCGACCCCTCGTAGAAGCCGGCGATCACCCCCAGGCCGGAGCCGATCACCGTCGCGATCACCGTGGACGCGATGGCGATGAAGAGCGACACCCGCGCGCCGTACGCCAGCCGCACGAAGACATCGCGGAAGAGGCGATCGGTGCCGAGCCAGAAGCGCGCGCCGGGCGGCACCGGCACGCCGCCCTCGCCCGCCCCGCGGACGAAGTCGCTGACGTAGGGGTCGTGGTGCGCGAAGTAGGGACCCACGGCCGCGAAGACCATCAGCAGGGCGACGATGCCGAGACCGACCAGGGCCGAGCGGTTCTTCTTGAAACGCCGCCGCGCGCGCGGGTCCATCAGCCGCATCTCAGGCGGCCCTCTCGCTGTTCTTGCCGTGCACGAAGCGCGTGACCACGCGCGCCATCGCCTCCGGCGCCTCCTCCGCCGGCGAGTGGCCCGCCTCCAGCACCTCGCACCGCGCGCCCCGCAGCTCGCGCGCGACCTTCCTCCCGAGCGTCGGCGGCCCGGTGCGGTCCCCGCGTCCCCACACCACCAGCGAGCGCGCCTGCACCCGCGGCAGCCGCGCCTCCAGCGAGCGCGCGTCCAGCATGGCGAGCAGGGTGGCGTAGGCCGACTCCCGGCCCTGCGGGGAGTCGAAGTGCGAGAAGAGCTCGTCGAGCGGTGCGCACGTGCGCGCCTGCCCGCCGAAGACGTGGTTGTGGAAGTGCGCGCCGAAGAGCGTCCGCCCCCAGAGCTGCTTGAAGAGCAGCGGCCCCACCAGAGGCAGCGGCGCCACCCGCGCGAGGGCCACCGGCCGCGTCCCCGGCACCGACGGCGACACCAGCACCAGCTTGTCGACCACGTGCGGGTGCGACGCCGCCAGGGCCAGCGCCACCGCCCCGCCCAGGCCGTGCCCGCAGACCGAGACCCGCGCCTCGCCCGCCGCCGCCAGCACGTCCAGCATCGACTCGGCGAAGTCCTCCGCGCGGTAGGCGAAGCGCGACGCCGGCGGCTTCTCGCTCTCTCCGAAGCCGGGCAGGTCGGGGGCGATGACGTGAAATTCCTCCGCCAGCGGTCCGAGGAGCCTGTCGTGCTCCTTGTAGCTGGAGAGAAAGTCGTGGATGAGGAGCAGCCCCGGCCCCGCGCCTGCCTCGACGTAGCGGACGCGCGCGCGCTTGGTCACGCAGTCGCGCACGGCCAGGTCTCGGGGCGCCATGGCGGGAGGGTAGGCCGCAGGCCGAAAGGGAGCAACGAGGGCGTCACACGAGGCGAAAGGTCCCCATGATGAGGCATCTCTCGGGTGGCCGGTACGAGCTCCGCGCGCGGCTCGGCCGCGGGGCCGGCGGTGACGTGTTCCGGGCCGTGGAGCGCGGTCCCTTCGGCGAGCGCGACGTCTGCATCAAGCGCCTCTCGGGCACCATGCCACCGGAGTCGGTGGCCGCGCTGCGCGAGGAGGCGCGCCTGCTCTCCCGGGTGCGGCACGCCAACGTCCTCACCCTCTACGACATCGGCGAGGACGACCGCGACGCCCCCTTCCTGGTGCTCGAGCTCATCGACGGCCTGGACCTGCGCGGCGTCTCGGAGGCGCTCAAGCAGACCCCCGACCCGCGGCTGCCGGCGCGCGTCGCCGTCCACGTCGCGTGCGGCGTGCTCCGCGGCCTGGCGGCGGTGCAGCGCGCGCTGCCCGGCCTGGTCCATCGCGACGTGACCCCCCACAACGTGCTCGTCTCCCGGGAGGGGGAGGTCAAGCTCGCCGACTTCGGCATCGCCCTCGCCGCCGACAGGGTGCGCTGGACGCGCCCCTCGCACGTGAAGGGCAAGTACGGCTTCATGGCGCCGGAGCAGGTCCGCGGCGAGGTGCTCGACCCGCGCTGCGACCTCTTCGCCCTGGGGGTGATCCTCTACGACCTGCTGGCGGGTGTGCGGCCGTGCCACCCGCTGCGCGGGATGAAGGAGCTCGGCGCCATCGCCCACGGCGAGCTCATGCCCCTGCGCGAGCGCGTTCCCTCGGTCGAGCGGGAGCTGGCCGCCGTCGTCGATCGCCTGCTGGCCCACGAGCGTGACCGCCGCTTCGCCACCGCCGACGACGCCCTCCGGGCCCTCGCGCCCTTCGGCGCCGGAGACCTCGGTTCTTTGCGTCTCGCCTCGATCTTGCGCACAATGGCGCACAGCGTTCCCGAGCCCCTTCGCGCCGCCGCCACGCGCGGCGAGACGCCCGCCGCCCTCCACGGCGACTCGGCCGTTCCGGCGCGCGCCAGCAGCCCGAAGCCATGACATTGATCGTCATGGCATGGGGCTAAGCGCGCGATATCCGTTCCATCATGGAATGGCCCAAAAAAAAGCCTGTCCATGGATTGACGCGGATCTTTTGAGTAGAATACAGTCGCGACCGTTCAGCGAGGCTGCCCGGATCTTCCGTTCGGGGCCTCGCGGGATCCGGTCGCGGAGAGCAGCATGCCGCGACCGGGAATCGGGCCCAGAAAGAGCGAAGGGCGGCGGACGATGACCGACGTGCTGACCGACGACGAGCTCGCGCGCATCGAGCGAGAGCACGCCGCCGGCATCACCTCGGAGCAGATCGTCGATCTATTCACACGAAGAAACATCCGCTTCACCGAGGCCACCCTTCGCAAGTACGTGCAACTCGGGCTGTTGCCGAGGAGCCGTCGAGTCGCCATCAAGGCAGGTCAGCGCGGTTCGCAAGGGCTGTATCCGGCGACCGTCGTGCGCCGCATCGTGCGGCTGAAGTCGATGCTGACGCAGTACACGATCGAAGAGATTCAGAGAGAGTTCTTGTTCGTACGTGGGGACATCGAGGAGCTGGAACGAGCCCTCGAACGCGTCTTCTCCGCCCTCGCGACCGCGGCGAAGCCGCAGCGCGGGCAGGATTCCCACGCCCGCGTGGTGCTTAGGGAGCTTACCGAGGCGAGATCGCTCGCGGCCGAGCTGATGGCGAAGCTGTCGAGCGTGGAGACGAGGCTTTCGATGCAGGCACGCCTGCAGCGGGAGGCCGTCTAGAACTGAGGACCCGCGCTCTGCGCGGGCCGACGGCCGGAAGGGTCGTGAACTCGGTGACGGCGCGCGGTGCGCGCACGGGCGGCGCAGGCGGATGGTCCCGCCGCTCGTTTCAAAAGATAGGGTGATGTAACCGGGTGTAGGCAGAGGCGGCCGACCCGGTGACCAGGACCGATCCGTCCTTCGTGCGCGGTGGTTCGCCGCGAAGGGTGCCGAGGGTGTGAACGAGCGGGAGGCAACGATGGATCCGAAGGACGCGGTCGAGCAGGTGAGCGGGGACGTGGGGGTGGACGTACCCCAGACGCAGGGCGCGCTGGCGCTCGCGACCACCACGGTGGCGGACGACGAGCCGGCGGTGACGCGCGAGCAGCGTCGCTCGCGCCGCAAGCGCGACGTGCGCGCCCGGACGATCAGCGTCAAGCGCATGACCAAGCGCGAGCTGGAGCTCGGCCGGCTGCTCTACCCGGACGTCGAGGGCGTCGAGCGGCCGGTCACCCGCGCCGACTGCGAGGGTGGCGCGCGGCCGTGCCCCTTCGTCTCGTGCAAGCACCACCTGTACCTGGACGTCTCGGCGCGGACCGGCGCCATCAAGCTGAACTTCCCCGACCTCGAGGTGTGGGAGATGACCGAGACCTGCGCCCTGGACGTCGCCGACCGCGGCGGCACGACGCTGGAGGAGGTCGGCGCCATCATGAACCTGACGCGCGAGCGCATCCGGCAGGTCGAGGTCAAGGGCCTCGCCAAGCTCCAGGCGCTGCGCGACATGGCCGCGCTGCGCGACTACGTCGACGAGGGCCCGGTCGGCAAGCGCCGGCTGCCGGTGCTGGCGCGCGACGAGGAAGAGGAAGAGACGGAGGCCGACCAGGACTCCGACGACCTGGACGAGGCGGAGACCGCCGGAGGCACGGCGGACGTGGTCCGGGTGCTCGACCCGGAGGAGTTCGCCTCCGCGGACTTCGACTGAGAGGTTGTTCGCGCGGGCTGCACGAGCGTCGGGTTGTGGACTGGGGTGCCGAGCTTTACTAGGGTCCTTTCGTTGATGGTGATCGGCGCGGGGAAGCAGGGATGGGCCCTGTTTCCCCGCGTTTCTTTTGTCCCGGGGCGGCGCCGTCCGTTGACCGCGGCGGCGCGCGGCGGTACCTCGCGTCCATGCCCGTCCGCACAGCCCTCCTCTCCGTTTCGGACAAGACGCACCTCATCCCCTTCGCCCGCGCGCTCGCCGAGAAAGGCGTGACGCTGCTCTCCAGCGGCGGGACCGCCAAGGCCCTGGCGGCGGAGGGCGTGCCCGTGGAGACGGTGGAGAGTTACACCGGCTCGCCGGAGGTGATGGACGGGCGCGTCAAGACGCTGCACCCGCGCATCCACGGCGGCATCCTCGCACGCGGGGAGCGCGATCTCGCCGACCTGGAGCGCCTCGGCGCCCGGGAGATCGACCTGGTCGTGGTCAACCTCTACCCGTTCGAGCGGGTGGCCTCCAACCCGAAGAGCACCCACGAGGAGATCGTGGAGAACATCGACATCGGCGGGCCGTCGATGGTGCGATCCGCCGCCAAGAACCACGCGCGCGTCGCGGTGGTGTGCGACCCGTCCGACTACGACCGCGTGCTCGGGGAGATCCGGGAGCAGGGGGAGGTCTCCGGCGAGACGCGCGCCGAGCTGGCCGCCAAGGCGTTCGCCCACACCGCCGCGTACGACGCGGCGATCAGCCGCTACCTCTCGGCCCGCAAGCCCGACGGCGCGGCGGAGGAGTTCCCGCACTACCTCACCTTGCCCTTCGAGAAGGGCTACGGCCTGCGCTACGGGGAGAACCCGCACCAGCGCGGCGCCTTCTACGTCGAGCGCGGGGCCGCGCCGGGGTCGGTGGCTCGAGCGGAGAGCCTCGGGGTCGGAGGCAAGGAGCTTTCCTTCAACAATCTCGTGGATGTGGAAGCGGCTCTTGATGCGGTACGTGAGTATGACGAGCCGGCCGCGGTGGTGGTGAAGCACACCAACCCGTGCGGCGTGGCGACGGGCCCGGACATGCCGGCGGTCTACAAGCTGGCGCGGGAGGCCGACTCGGTGAGCGCCTTCGGGAGCATCGTGGCGCTCAACCGGTCCGTCGACGTGGCGACCGCGAAGCTGATGATCGAGACGTTTCTGGAGTGCGTCGTCGCCCCCAGCTTCTCGCCGGAGGCGCTGGAGGTGCTGCGCACCAAGAAGAACCTCCGCCTGCTGGCCACCGGCTCCTGGCTGGGGGCCGACCACGCGGCGATGCAGTACAAGCGGGTGGGCGGGGGCCTCGTCGTGCAGACGCGCGACGCCACCGGCGCGGGGGAGGTGGAGAAGGGGAAGGTCGCCACCAAGCGCGCGCCCTCCGCGGAGGAGATCGCCGCGCTCGCCTTCGCCTGGAAGGTCTGCAAGCACGTCAAGTCCAACGCGATCGTCCTGGCGTCGACGCAGACGCCGCTGCGGACCGTCGGGGTCGGCGCGGGGCAGATGTCGCGGGTCATCTCGGTGCAGATCGCGGGGGAGAAGGCCGGGGAGCTCTCGAAGGGGGGCGTGATGGCGTCGGACGCCTTCTTCCCCTTCCCCGACGGCATCGAGGCGGCCGCCAAGCTGGGGGTCAAGGCGGTGGCGCAGCCCGGCGGCAGCATCCGGGATTCCGAAGTGATTGCGGCGGCGGACGCGCTGGGTCTCGCGATGATCTTCACCGGCATCCGGCACTTCAGGCACTGAGCAACCCCCAGGTGCGGGCGTTCGGAAAGTTGGCCCTCTCATCGCGCCCGTGACAGGGGTGGTCCGGTCAGGAGAGGACCATGGCCGGAATGTGCGAGGCCTGCAGCGTGTGCGGGCGCCAGTTCGAGATGCAGTTCCGCTACCAGATGGAGGAGCGTGACGGCGCGTTCTCCTTCTTCTGCTCGCAGAAGTGCCACGCGGCGAGCCTGCGCGGGGACACGGGCGCGGTGGTGTGCGACGCCTGTCACAAGAGCTTCCGGGTGGAGCTCGCGCTGCAGGTGCTCCACGTCAAGGGCGCCCGGCGCTACGCGTGCGCCGAGGTGTGCCGGGCGCAGCTCCTCGCCGAGTCGGAGGGCGTGCGCCTGGGCGAGCTCTCGCCGCCGCGCGCGGTGATCCCGCCGGAGAGCGAGAAGGAGCTCCCGCCGGTCCTTCGCCCCTCCTCGGCCGCTCCGCCGCCGCCGGCGCTCCGCGGCGCGCCGCGCGCCTCGGTTCGTTCGCTCGCGCCTCCGCTCCCGCCGCGTGGTTTCTCCATGGCGGGCCCGCGTCGTCTGGCCGTGTTCAACCACAAGGGCGGCACCGGCAAGACCACCACCTCGGTGAACCTGGCGGCGGGGCTCGCCCGCCACGGCGCGCGCGTGCTGCTCGTCGACACCGACTCGCAGGGCAACGTCGGCGTCTCTTTGGGCATCAAGAGCGAGCGCTCCCTCTACCACGTGCTGGTGATGGGCCTGCGCGCGCGCGACGCCGCGGTGAACGTGCGACCCGGCTTCGACGTGCTGCCCTCCAACGAGACCCTCGCCGCCGCCGAGCTCTACCTCGCCGGGCGGCAGAACCGCGACCGCGTCCTGCGCGACCGCCTCGCCAACGTCGCCGACGACTACGACGTCGTCATCCTGGACTGCTCCCCCTCGCTCTCCCTGCTCAACCAGAACGCGCTGGTCTTCGCCGAGGGCATCGTGGTGCCGGTCGCGTGCGACTTCCTCTCCCTGGTGGGGGTGCGGCAGGTGATCAAGACGGTCAAGAGCGTCAACTCGCTGCTCCACCACGCGGTGCAGATCTACGGCGTGCTGCCGACCTTCTACGACGGGCGCGCGCGCATCTGCCGCGACGCGGTGGAGACGCTGCAGAAGCACTTCGGCGACCGCTGCCTGCCGCCCATCCGCATGGCGACGAAGATCAAGGAGGCCCCGGCGCAGGGGAAGACCATCTTCGAGCACGCGCCCGATTCCCACGCCGCCGAAGACTACGAGCGGACCGCCCGTGCCCTCATCGAGGGGCCTGCGTCGAGCCGCCATCACCCCGAGGAGCGCGCGGCCGCGTCCGCGTGAGAGTGCCATGGCCAAGGGCGACGAGATGAGTGTGCTGGATGCTGACGAGGTGGAGGGAGTGCTGAGCGGGCGCTTCTACACCGCGCGACCGGAGGGACCCCCGCCTTCGCGGCCCGCCCCGCGCGCCGAGAAGCCCTCCCACTACAAGGTGATCTGCATCTCCATGTACACCAAGGACCTCAAGCGCCTGGACGCGCTGGTCGACGCGCTCAAGTCGCGCGGGGTGACCAAGGCCAACCGCAGCGCGCTCATCCGCGCGGCGCTGGACCAGGTGGACCTGGATCGCGTCCCGCGCGGGATGTGAGCGCTCACGCCCAGGTCTGCTCTCCCCGGGAGGGGGAGAGCGCGCTCCAGAAGGCGCGCAGGTCGGGGGGCGTCGGCGCAAGGACGTGCAAGGGCGCGCCGGTGATGGGGTGGGGAAGGCGCATCGACGCCGCGTGCAGCGCGTGGCGCGGCAGCTCCAGCACGCGCAGGTCGTCCTCGGTGAGGGCGTCGTCGGCCCCGCGCGCGAAGAGGGTCTCGTCGGGGCCGTAGAGCTTGTCGCCCACGATGGGCGTACCGAGCGCCGCGAGGTGCACGCGGATCTGGTGCTGTCGGCCGGTGAGCAGCTCGCACCGGACGCGCGCGTAGGTGCGCCCGCCGCCGGTCGCGGTGGCCTCCACGTGGAAGATCGTCGCCGCCTGCAGGGCCCGCGCCGTCTCCCCCACGCGCATCTTCACCTTGTAGGAGCTCTCCGGGTCCAGCTCGAGGGGGAGATCCACGCGGAAGGAGCGCTCACCGCCGCCCGGCACGCCCCACGTGATGGCCGCGTACTCCTTGTGGATGCCGGCCCGCGCCTCCAGGGCGCGCTTGAGCTCGCGATCGCACTGGGCCGAGCGCGCGACGAGGAGCACGCCGCTCGTCTCGCGATCGATGCGGTGGCCGAGCGACAGGAACTCTCCCGGCCGCTCCGCCTGCAGCAGCTTGATGAGGGTGTTCTTGTGGTAGCGAGCGGTCGGGTGCACCGGCAAGAAGGCGGGCTTGTCCACCGCGAGCAGGTGCGGGTCCTCGTGCAGGACGGGGATCTCCGTCGGCACCGCGGCCTCGTCCCACGGCGCGCGCCACAGCAGGACGAGCTGGTCGGCGCGGACGCGCTCACCCGGGCGCATCCGCCGGCCCTCCGCGTCGTAGGCGCTGGCCCGCACGATGAACTGCGCCCGCGTGCGGCTGGTGCGGCGGAGCTGCGACTGGAGGAAGACGTCCACGCGCATGCCCGCCACCTCCGGCGGTACGCGGAACACCGTGAGCACCGACCCCTCCGGCACCCCCTCCGGCAGGGGCTGGGGATGCTCGGAGGTGCGCAGGCGGGTCACCCCAGGCGTGTAGATCAATCCACGGGAGTACGCAAAGGATGCTAAACCCCGGGCCGACATGGACATCCTCTTCGCCTGCACCGAGCTCGCGCCCTTCGTGAAGGTCGGCGGCCTGGCCGACGTGGCGGCGGCGCTCCCCAAGGCGCTCCGCGCCCTCGGCCACAAGGTCACCGTCGTGCTGCCGCGCTTCGCCGCGTTCGAGTCGGGGGGCCTGCTGGTCGCCCGCCGCCTCACCCCGCTGAAGGTGACGATGGGCGACAAGACGGTCGAGGTGACCCTCTTCGACGGCCGCCTCGCCTCGCAGGTGGACATCGTCCTGGTGGACGCGCCCGGCCTCTTCGACCGCGCGGGCGTCTACGGGGAGAACGGCGAGGACTACCCGGACAACGCGCAGCGCTTCGCGCTCTTCTGCCATGCCGTCGCGGAGATCGCGCGCGCCCGCGCGCAGACGGGCCAGCCCTACGACGTGGTGCACGGCCACGACTGGCCGGCCGCGCTGGTGCCCACCTGCCTGCGCTCCCTCGAGAAGGAGACGCCCGAGCTCGCGGCGACGCGCTCGCTGCTCACCCTGCACAACGTCGCGCACCAGGGCGTCTTCGCCAAGGAGACGCTCCCATCGCTCGGCCTCTCCTGGGACGTGTTCCACGTCGACGGCATCGAGTTCTACGGCAAGGTGAACTTCCTCAAGCTGGGCATCCTCACCGCCGACGCCGTCTCCACAGTGAGCGCCACCTACGCGCGCGAGCTGGAGACCGAGGCGGGCGGTCACGGGCTGGACGGCGTCGTCCGCGCGCGCGCCACGCGTGTGGTCGGCATCCTGAACGGCATCGACTACTCGGTGTGGAACCCGGCGACCGACGCCGCGCTCGCCGCGCGCTACGACGCCGAGGACACCGCCCCCAAGATGCGCGACAAGGGCGCGCTGCAGCGGGAGCTCGGCCTGGCGCTGGAGCCCACCGCCCCGGTGCTGGTGAGCGTGGGGCGCATGGTGCACCAGAAGGGCACCGACATCCTCGCCGCCGCGCTGCCCAAGATCCTGCAAGCGACCGACGCGCAGGTGGTGGTGGCCGGCGATGGCGATCCGGAGCTGGTGGCCAAGGTGGAGGCGGCGGTCGGCAAGTCGCGGACGCTGGACGCGCCGGCCGCGGGGGAAGAGGCGGGGAGGGCGCGCGCCGTCTTCGTGCGCGCGGCGAGCGAGCCGCTCGTGCACCGCATGTTCGCCGCCGCCGACGTGACCCTGGTGCCCAGCCGCTACGAGCCGTGCGGCCTGGTGCAGCAGTACGGCCAGCGCTACGGCGCGCCGCCTGTCGCGCGCGCGGTGGGCGGGCTCGTCGACACGGTGGTCGACTGCGACGCCAAGCTGGAGACCGGCACCGGCTTCCTCTTCGACGGGGAGACGCCCGAGGCGCTGCTCGGCGCGGTGGAGCGCGCCCTCGCCGCGCGCGTCACGCCCGCGTGGCCGACGCTGACCCGCCGCGTGATGCGGCTGGACCACGGCTGGGACGGCCCGGCGCGCCGCTACGAGGCGCTGATGCAGAAGCTCGGCAAGGCGTAGCCCGCCGCCTCGCTACTTCGCGGCCTGCGGCTGCTGCGCGTCGCCGGCGGCCACCGGCGCCTTGCAGCCCGCGTCCGGGTGCTCCTTCAGGTAGCCGGCGAAGCCCTCGAAGAGGGCGTGGCCCAGCCGCCGCCCCATGATGGCGCCGCCGCCCTTCGTCAGGTGGACGAGGTCCCAGTTCGCCAGGCCCTTGCGGGCGAAGCGCA
The DNA here is from genome assembly GCA_963782055.1 of uncultured delta proteobacterium. Lineage (GTDB taxonomy): Bacteria > Myxococcota_A > Polyangia > Polyangiales > Polyangiaceae > DASXHD01. Next base: position 3,935,721 of record CAWAIF010000003.1, on the reverse strand, counting down.
GCATGGAGTCGTCGCCGCCCATCGCCGCGCGGAAGTCCCAGAACGCCCAGTGGTGGCGCCCGGCGATGTCTGCGAGCTGCCTGGAGAGCTTCACGATGCGCGGGTCGGAGTGCTTGTCCGACTGGTGCAGCTCGATGTCCGGCGGGCTGAGCACAAGGATGGGCGTGCCGGGCACCGCCTTCTCCATGCCGTCGATGACGGTGCTCATCCACTTCTCGTGGTAGGCCGGCGCGAAGAGGTTGGTGCCGATGAGGAAGACGATGAGGTCGTACTTGCGGCGCTCGAGCATGGGGTCGCGCGACGCCGCCGTCACGTGCCTCATCTGCTCGTAGTTGAGCGCGCCGGTGCCCAGCGAGTCGACGATGATGCTCGGCGTGGCGCGCTCGAGCGACGCGCCGAACATGCGCACGTCACCCGACTCGACGACGCACTCGATCTTGTGCGGCCCGTCGGGCACGTCCAGGTGCTCGAAGGCGGCGGTCGTCTCGGTGGACGCGGCCACCACGTCCTTCACCTTCTTGCCGTCCACCTTGATGGCGAAGGCGCCGCCGTTCGGCCGTTTCATGTAGAATACATCTACCGAGCTGACCGCCTTGCCGATGGGCTGCGAGTCGCCCGCCGTGGCCACCCAGCTCCACGCGCCGGGGGTGGAGCTGTCGGCGGCGATGTTGGCCATCCCGTACTCGCCGTCGCGGACGTGGTTGGTGCTCGTGGCGATCTTGCGCCACCTCTTCTCGTCGAGCTCCATCTTCACGTCCATGTGGCGGTACCAGGGCCACGGGCGCGCGAGCGCGACGAAGCCGTGGCCGCCGTCCCCGAGCTTCTCCTGGAACATGCGGCGCATCGCGCCGGTGATGAAGTCCATCGTCATGTTGGAGTCGCCGTAGACACCGATGCGGACGTGGTCCTTCGCCTCGCCGCGCACCAGCCGGGCGAGGCGCTCGTAGAAGCGGTTCATGTCGCCGGAGGCGTCGACGATGGGCCCGAGCGCCGCGGTCACCACCTTCGTGTCCAGCGGGGGGAGCGCGTAGGCGTCGGCCGGGATGGCTTCACAGGCCGGCGCGGGCGGCGGGAGCCTGGCCGCCTGCGGGTCGGCGGCGGCCGCGGCGGTGGCGGCCACCTTGGTGCCCGGCGCGGCGACCGTCACCCCGGCGCTCGCGGCGTTCTTCGTGGGGCTCTCGGTGTCGGCGCTCGTGTTGTGGCAGGCGAGCGGGGTGGCGACGGCCAGGAGGAGAAGCAGCGCGCGGCGCATGACCCCCCACTTCTATCAGGGGCCGAGCACCACCTCCAGAAAACGAAGCGCGGTGCAGCTCGCGCGGCGCAGGGCGGCGCGCCGGCCCAGCACGAAGAAGCCGTGCTTCTCCCCCGGCACCTCGACGAAGCGCGTGGGCACGTGGGCACGCCGCAACAATCGCTCGAAGTCGCGGGAATCCTGCACCGGGACGATGGGGTCGTCGTGCCCGTGCAAGAGGAGGATGGGCGGGTCGGAGGAGTCGACGTAGTTGGCCGGCGTGGCCGCGCGCGCGTGCGCCATCCACTCCGCCGGGCCGCCGTCCACGCGCAGCAGCTCATCCACGGCCTTCTGCATGCGCGGGGGGTAGTGCTCGCGCGAGTGCTCGATGTCGAGCGGCGGGTAGTACGCCACGGTGCCGTCGACGTGGATGGGGCCCTTCTCGGGGCAGTCGCCGTCGAAGCCCTGCGCGTCGCCCGCCACGTCCACCATCACCGCCAGGTGCGCGCCCGCCGACGCGCCGAGCAGCGCGGTCCGGATGGCGCCACGCTCGTGCGCCTTGCGCATCGCCAGACGGATGCCGCAGCGCACGTCGGCGAGGCCCACCGGGAAGGCGCGCGCGTCGTCGCGGGCCATGCGGTAGCCGACGGTCGCGGCGACGTAGCCGAGGCTCGCGAGGGTGCGCGCCGTGGGGCGGAAGAGCGCCTTGTAGCCCGCCGTCCATCCGCCGCCGTGGATGAGCACCACCAGCCCCTTCGGCTTGCCCTCCGGCCAGGCGATGTCCACCCGCTGCCGCTCGTCGGGGCCGTAGGGGATATCGAAGTCCATCGGTATGCCGGCGTCCTGCGCCGGCGTGCGCGGCACCACGCACTGGTCGACCACGGCGAGGCCGGGCAGCGCCCGGGGGTGGGGGGCAGGCGCGACCGACGCGTCCAGCTCGGCCGTCGCGCGCACGCTCGACGCGGTCGGCGCGGCGGAGGTCGCCGCGGTCGGAGGAGGATGCGGGGGCGCCGGTCGCTCAGGCGCCGAGGGGCACGCGAGGAGCGCGGCGCTCAGCGCGAGGGATGCCCCCGCCACAAGCGCCCTCCTGAGGCTGCGAGAGGCGCATCCCGGGTCCGTCACAACCTCTCAGGGCGCGACGTCGGCGCAGCACCGGAAGCCGGTCGAGTAGTCGTGGTAGTAGATGTCGTGCCCGGGCGTGCGGTACTTGCAGCCGTCACCGAGCTCGTGCGTGTCCAGGTAGAAGCCGCCCTGGAAGGTGCCCTTCGGGTCGTCGACCCACTCGTGCACGTTGCCGACCATGTCGTAGACGCCGTAGCCGTTGGTGCAGCCGGAGTGCGAGCCGGTGAGCGCGACGGTGCCCGGGAGCTGATCCAGCCGCGGGTCGTTCATGTGCTTCGGCCAGAGCTTCGGGTTGCTGCCGCCGCCCAGGTGGAAGAGCGCCAGCATCGGCGCGCGCCCGTGATCGTTGCAGACGCCGGGCTCGTCGGTGCGGCCGTAGGGGTAGGTCGTCTTGGACGGTCCCATGCACGCCTTCCGCCACTCGGTGGGCTCGCAGAGCCGCTTGCCGGAGCGCGCGCAGGCCGCCTTCGCCTGCACCTCGTTGATGTACGCCTGCGGGACGACGCCGCCGGCGCTCATGGCGCGCACCACCGGGTGACCGCCCGCGCTGTCCAGCGACTCGAAGGGCGACCAGGGGCGCTCCTCGCCGTTGGGCAGGATCTCGACCAGCGAGGCCTCGTAGCGATCGATGCAGAAGCGGTCGTCGATGGAGGCCATGTCCGGCGGGCAGAGGCCGTTGTCGGGCAGGGGCCGGTCGTCGTCGAGCAGGCTGTCGGCGAGGCTCGAGGGGCGGGGCGTCGGCAGCAGTCGCAGATCCTGGACCGGCGCGAGTCGCGCGCCGCGCTGATCATAGCGCGCCCCGGCGCGGCTACGCTGCATCGGCCCGCGCACGAAGGCCGGCGCCACCGCCGCCGCGACGGCGGGGGAGGGGACCTGGTGGCTGCAGCCCCCGAGGCTGCTGGAGAGGACGCTGGCGGCAAGGAGCGGCGTGAGCGCGGCGAGGGTGAGCAGTCGCGGACTGTGCTGCAATAGGTACCTCTGATGGCCCACCCGCGGCTGAAACACGGGTCATCCGTACGGATTGACTCGGTGTGTCGAAACCGGACCGGCCCACAGAGGGGATAGCCACCCAGCGCGACCCTGGGAACCCAAAATCCGCCCTGCAGGCGCAAATTCTGCCGATGGTGGAAATTTACAGCAAGCGGCTGGAGCGTGGCGGATTGGGCACCTCGTCCACGCTACGCAGGGCCTCGGCGAGCCAGGACGCGCGCAGCCCGACCCGCGCCGCCGCCACGAGCTGGTGCAGGCACACGAGCGCCACCAGGGCGGCGGTGGAGGCCCCCAGCCGCGCGGCGAGGAGGGCGACCAGGGTCACCGCCAGCCAGCCGGAGCCGCTGCGCCACCCCCACGACCAGAGCAATCGCCAGGGACGCTTGAGGTAGGTCACCAGCGCCGCGCGCAGCGCCTGAAGCACGGACGCGCGGAAGCGCACCAGCGCCGCGCGCGCCAGGTCGTGGACCACCCCGACCGCGGCGAGCGCCAGGAGGAAGAGCACGAGCACCACGGCGGCGATCTGGTCGGCGTGCGCCTCGCCGGCGCTCGTCGCGAGGCTCTGGCGGACCGCGCCGAAGGCGACGAGGCCGACCACCAGGACGGCCAGCTCGAGCGCGCCCGCCGCCACGAGCAGGATCGTCATCGGGGCGAAGGTGGCCATCACGTACGGAGCCACGTGGCGCGCGCGCGGCGCCCTGACGTCCGGTGTGGTGTGCGCGATGGACGTGATGAGCGCGATGAGCGGCACCAGCCCGAGCAGCGCGCCGAAGGCGACCACCACGAGCGCCAGCGTGAACAACGGCGTGATGGCGCTCTGCGATGCGCGCACGAAGGCGAGGAGATTGTAGCCGCCGGGGTCGAAGAGCACCGCGTCGCCGCGGGGGTGCGAGCCGTACGTCGCGCCCACCGCGCTGGCCACCGGCCACGCGACGAGCAGGGCGAGGATGGTCTGGTAGGCGTACAGGACGAGGATGGCCCGCGGGCGCCGCCGCGCGCGCATCGCGTGGTTGGCCAGGAGCACGAGGCGCGTGCCCTTGCGGACCGACTCCGGCCCGCCGACGTCCGGTCCGCGCGACGACGGCGTCCCCTGCTCGCGCGCGCTCGTCGGCTCGGTCACGGGAGCACCCCGGAGAGCAGGAGCTGGCCGGCGTAGGTGGCGCGCTCCAGCGTGCGCGACGTGCTCGCCTCCGGCGCGCCGCTCGCCCGCGCGAAGTTGTTGGTGAAGTCCTGGTCGACGAGCACCTTGTGCTCCGGGTCCACGACCGCGTAGCGGAGCGGGCTCTGCGACGAGAAGGCGATCCGGCCGTACTGCCCCTCGCCGTCCCACGTCTTTCGCTCGACGCGGCCGTCGGCGTAGTGCAGGTCCACGTCGACCGGGAATCGCAGGGTGCCGTGGCGCGCGACGAGCACCCAGCCGTCGTAGCCGCCGCCCTTGGTCGCGGCGCCAGCGACGGTCTCCCGCTTGCCCTGCCGGTCGAAGACGCCGGCGGCGAGGCGCGCGCGGTGGCTGTCCACCGAGAAGACGGAGTAGTCCACCCACCCCTCGTGGAAGAGCCCCTCCTCCAGGGTCGCCCGCACGTCCGGGCCGAGCACCTCCTCGTAGCTGGCGAGCAGATCGCCTGGCACCGGGTGGTGGAAGCGCGCGCGACGCGCGTAGCGGCCGATCGCGCGCGCGCCGGCCTGGGCGCCGTAGACGCGATCGATGGTCTCGAAGAGCGCGGCGGTGCGCGCGTACACCAGCGCGCCGTAGTCCTGGCCGGTGGCGAAGCTGTACGCGGGCTGCGCGACGGGCGCGTCGTGCACGCGGCGCGCGGAGACCCAGCCGTCCAGCGCGCCGTCGCTCACCTTCAGCCCCAGAAGGTCGACGACCGACCCCCCGCCGCGCCACGCCGCGAGCGCGTCCTGCTCGGCGTAGCTGTTCATGCCCTCGTCGAGGAAGGGCCAGGTCACCTCGTCGGAGGCGAGCATGCCGTAAAACCACTGGTGGCCGAACTCGTGGATGGTGACGAGCTCGATCCCCATCACGCCGGGCGGGCCGTACCAGGGGCCGCCGGTGGTGATGAGCGTGGGATACTCCATGCCGCCCGCCTCGCTCGCGCCCTCCGGCGGGTGCACCAGCGTGAGCACCGAGTACGGGTACCTGCCGTAGCGCTTGTCGTAATACGGGAGGGCGAAGCGCATCGTCGCGAGCTCGCGCCCGGCGTCGTAGCCGAAGCCACGCGGGGTGAGCACGGTCACCTTCACGCCGTCGATGGTCTCCTCGCGCTTCTCGAAGTGGTCGTAGGCGGACCAGGCGAAGTCGTGGATGTCGCTCTGCACGTGGCGCTCGACGCGCGTGCCCGCCTCGATGCGCGACTCCACCGTCGGCCCGGTCGCGCCGATGGTGAAGGACTCCGGCACGCGCAGGGTGACGTCGTAGGTGCCGAAGTCGGAGTAGAACTCGGCGAGGTGGTGGAAGGGGAAGTGCGCCCAGCGGCCGTCCGGCTCGAGGCGCGCGATCTTGGGGAACCACTGGCCCACCATGTGGAAGGAGCCGTAGTACCCGGTGCGCTCCACCACCGACGGGAGCTTGTCGTCGAAGACGACGTCCATCGTGATGGTCTCGCCGGGAGCGATGTCGCGCGGGAGCGGGACGTGCACGTCGGTCTCGTCCTCGTCGCCCGGGCGGTGCAGCTCGGCGTGCTTCCAGAGGTCGGCGGGAGAACCGACGGGGTCGCGCGGGCGCAGGGTGAGCTTGCGCACGTCGATGTAGCCCCAGTCACGCACCGCGCTGTTGCCGCGGAAGCGCCCGACCGGCTCGCGCAGAAAGACGCTCCGCTCGTTCTTGAAGGCGTTGAGGTAAAGGTGCATCCAGAGCTCGTGCACCCACACGCCGCTCGCGTTGCGCCAGCGGATGGTGCCCTCGCCGTGGACGGTGTGCGCCACCGGGTCGAGCGTCGCGGTGAGGGTGTAGTCGGCGACGTCGTCGGCGTGCTGCGGCAGGGACGCGTCGTCGTCGTAGACGGCGCCCGGATCGGTGCCCGCGGGCTGCGCGCGCGACGTGGCGTCGGCGAACAGGAGCAGGGCGACGGCGGCGTGGCGCAGGACCCGCATGAGGAGTCGCACACGTTAGCGAAAAACGCGTCCGCCGACGATTGGCGTCAGAAGAGGGTGAGCTGACGGCGCCGAGGCTGCGCGGGGGCCGCCGGAGGCGCGGCGTCGGCCAGGGGGGCGAGCGGCGTCTCGTCCACCGCCGCCCCGGACGCCAGCCCGAGGCGGCGCGCCGTCGTCTCGAAGAGGCGGGTGAGCGTCTCGGCGTAGGGCCCCTCCCCGCGGGCGCGCTTGCCGAAGGTGGCGTCGTTCAGCTTGCCGTCGCGCGTCTCGCGGATGCGCGCGAGCACCCAATCCGCACGCAGGGGGAGCGTCTCCTTCAGCCGGGCGACGAAGACGTCCTGCACGTGGCCCGGGAGGCGTAGCAGGGCGTGCCACGCCCAGGTCGCGCCGGCGTCCCTCGCCGCGCGGAGCACGGCGGGGATGTCCTCGTCGCCGAGGCCGGGCACGATGGGAGCGACGCTGACGCCGACGGGGACGCCCGCGCGCGCGAGCCGCTCGATGGTCTTCAGGCGGCGCGCCGGCGTGGTGACGTACGGCTCCAGCGCGCGCGCGTGCTCCTCCTGGAAGAAGGGGATGCTCACCGAGACGCCCACGCGCGCCACCCGGGAGAGGGCGAGCAGCACGTCCACGTCTCGCTCGACGAGCGGCGACTTGGTGACGACGTGGACCGGGTTGCGGTGCTCGAGGCACGCCTCGAGGCAGCCGCGGGTGAGGCGGTAGCGCGACTCCAGCGGCTGGTAACAGTCGGTCACGCCGCTGAACATGATCAGCCGCCCGGCCATGCGCGCGGAGCGCAGGGCGCGGCGGAGCAACGCCGGTGCGTCCGGCTTCACCACGATCTTCCGCTCGAAGTCGGTGCCCGCGCCGAAGCCCAGGTACTCGTGCGTCGGGCGGGCGTAGCAGTACGCGCAGCCGTGGAAGCAGCCGCGGTAGGGGTTCACGCTGTAGGTGAACCCCAGATCCGGGCTGTCGTTGCGGGAGAGGACGCTACCGGAGCGGTCGAGGTGGACCTCCAGCCGGACACCGGGGGTATCCCCCTCGAGATACACGACCTCCGTCTTGGCGAAGGGATTCGGGGGGTTGACGAGCGGCAGGGGCCTCACTCGTCATACTGTACACCCGTTCAGTACCTGGCGCCACCGTTCGTGTGCGCCACCTGTCCGTGAATGGAGGCGTGGACGGCCGCGGCCGTACGGCGCCGCGGGGCGACCCCGTAGTCGTGGAGCTTGTACTGGATCTTGCGGACGCTCACGTCGAGCATCGCCGCGGCGCGGGCGGTGCTGCCACCGGCCGCGTCCAGCGCGACCAGGATGGCCTGGCGCTCGATGTCCTCCAGCTTGGAGCCGGGGATGGTCGCGGCCGCCGCCCGCTCGAACGCCGCGAGCTTGCGGCGCAGGGCCGCGTGCTCGGTGGCGCGCTTCACGGCGGAGACGAGCGCGTCGCCGTTGGCGTGGACGGCGAAGTCCGCCCCGTGTCGGAGCGCGTCGCCGACCCACATGGCGTCGGTGCACGCGGCGACGTGCGTCGCCTGCGGGCGGCCGCCACGTGCCGCGCTGATGGTGCCGAAGTCGTCCGGGCTGCGGACCGCCAGGAGCAAGACGTCGGTGCCCTCGTCGCGCAGCGCCTCTTCGAGGGGCGCCGCGCGGGGCCTTATGCCGAACTCCGGCAGAGCCGCGAGCAGCTCCTCGGGAAAGGGTGAAATGGTTACGAGCCCCTTTGTGATGTCGATCATTCGAGCCATGTGCATACCCACCATATGTACGTATGCTCGAGCGGCACTCGGGGTTGCGCGCCGCGCCATTTTTTTTTCGGAAAGGCCGTTCTCGGTCAGGCGAGCGCGGTCTTTTGCGCTTCCGGGGGCTCCGCGGGCGCAAATTCATCGGCTGGCGGGGGGCCCGGCTCGAAGGCGAAGGTGAGCTTCCCGTCGACGGCGTCGACGATGACCTTGCCGCCATGCTCGAGCTTGCCGAAGAGCAGCTCGTCCCCGAGGGGGCGCTTGATGTCCTCCTGGACCACGCGCGCGAGCGGGCGCGCGCCGAAGTCGGGGTCGTAGCCCTTGTCGGCGAGGTAGGCGCGCGCGGGGGGCAGGACCTCGATCTCCACCTTCTTCTCGGCGAGCTGCTCGGCGAGCTCCGTCACGTACTTGTCGACGATGTGGCCCATCACCTCCCTGGAGAGGGCGTTGAAGGCGATGCGCGCGTCCAGGCGGTTGCGGAACTCCGGGCTGAACATCAGCTTGAACTCGCGGTCGGCGTCGGTGGTGTTGCGGCCGGCGTCGAAGCCCACCGAGCGGCGGGTGAGATCCCGCGCGCCGACGTTGCTCGTCATGAGCAGGATGACGTGGCGGAAGTCCGCCGACTTGCCGTTGTTGTCGGTGAGGCGGCCGTGGTCCATCACCTGCAGGAGGATGTTGAAGACGTCGGGGTGGGCCTTCTCGATCTCGTCGAGCAACAGCACGGTGTGCGGGGTCTTGGCGATGGCGTCTGTGAGCAGGCCGCCCTGGTCGAAGCCGACGTAGCCCGGCGGCGCGCCGATGAGACGCGATACGGAGTGGCGCTCCATGTACTCGCTCATGTCGAAGCGCACGAAGGAGATGCCCAGGATGCGCGCGAGCTGCTTGGCGACCTCCGTCTTGCCGACGCCGGTGGGGCCGGTGAGCAGGAAGGCGCCGATGGGCTTCTCCGGGCTGCGCAGGCCCGCGCGCGCCAGCTTGATGGCGGAGGCGAGCTGCGCGATGGCCTCCTCCTGCCCGAAGACGACACCCTTCAGGTCCTGCTCGAGGGACTTGAGCTTGGTCCTGTCGTCGCTCTTCACCTGCCGCGGTGGGATCTGCGCCATCTTGGCGAGGACGGTCTCCACGTCTGCCACCGTCACGCGGGAGCCGGGGCCGGACGCCAGCTTCTTGGCCGCGCCGGCCTCGTCGATGAGGTCGATGGCCTTGTCGGGGAGCTTGCGGTCGTGGAGGTAACGCGCGGAGAGGGTGGCCGCGGCCTCCAGCGCGTCGTCGGCGTAGAGCACGCCGTGGTAGCTCTCGTACTTGGTGCGCAGGCCCTCGAGGATCTTGCGGGTGTCCTCGACGCTGGGCTCGAGCACCTCCACGCGCTGGAAGCGGCGTGACAGCGCGCGGTCCTTCTCCAGGTGGGAGCGGTACTCCTCGAAGGTGGTGGAGCCGATGCAGCGAAGGCGGCCGGACGCGAGGGCGGGCTTGAGGAGGTTGGAGGCGTCGAGGGAGCCACCGCTCGTCGCGCCGGCGCCGACGATGGTGTGGATCTCGTCGATGAAGAGGATGGCCTTCTCGATCTTCTGCAGGGCCTTGATGACGGCCTTGATGCGCTCCTCGAACTCGCCGCGGTAGCGGGTGCCCGCGAGCAGGGCGCCCATGTCGAGCGAGTAGACGACCGAGCCCTCGAGGGCGCTCGGCACCTCGCCCTTGACGATCTTGAAGGCGAGGCCCTCGACGATGGCGGTCTTGCCGACGCCGGCGTCGCCCACCAGCATGGGGTTGTTCTTCTTGCGGCGGGCGAGCACCTGGATGATGCGGTCCACCTCCCGGGCGCGGCCCACGAGCGGGTCGATGCGGCCCTCCTCTGCCTCGGTGTTGAGGTTCACCGTGAAGGCCTGGAGCGGATCGCGCTGGCCGCCGCCCTGGGCCTCGCCCGGCTCGCCCTCACCGACGTGCTCGTGCTCGGGACCGCCCCCGGCCTCGTCCTTGGAGACGCCGTGGGAGATGTACGAGATGACGTCCAGGCGGGTGACGCCGGCGGCCTCCAGCGCGCTGACGGCGAAGGAGTCCACCTCGGCGAAGATGGCGACGAGCACGTTCTGGCCCTTCACCTCTTCCTTGCCGGAGCTCTGTACGTGGGCGGCGGCGCGCTGGATGGCGCGCCGGACGCCGAGCGAGGCCGTCGGCTCGGCGCCGTCCGGCTCGCCGGGGGCGTCCATCTCGTCCAGGTAGCCCTCCAGCTTGGCCTTGATGGCCTTCACGTCGCCGCCGGCGTGGCGGACGACGGTGGCCGTCTCCTCGCCGAGGAGCAGGGCGTAGAGCAGGTGCTCGACGGTGACGTACTCGTGCCGGCGGCGGCCCGCTTCGTTCCTCGCCACAGTGAGGGCGATCTCCACTTCGGGGCTGATGCGCATGGGGCTCCTAGGACTCCGACTCCGGCTCCGCCGTGACGAGCAGCGGCATGCCGTACTCGCGCGCGAAGTCGGTGACCTCGGCGACCTTCGTCTCGGCCACGTCGCGGCTGTAGACGCCGGCGATGCCGCGACCCTTCTTGTGCACGGTGAGCATGATGTGCGTCGCCTCGGCCTCGTTCTTGTGGAAAAACTGCATCAGCGCGAGGACGACGAACTCCATCGTGGTGTAGTCGTCGTTGTGGAAGATGACCTTGTAGCGGCGCGGGGTGACGCTCTTCGGGCGCACCTTGACGTCGAGCTCTTCGGCCGGCCCACCAGGTTGCCCTCCGCCGGGCTTGATCTCGTTCGGCATCCCGCCCTAGGAGCTTGCGCAGCACGAGGGGAATTGCAAGCCCCCGGATTGGCTAGGCCGCCGGCGGGGCCGCCCCGGCCCAAAGGCGAGGGCCCCGGATGGGCCAATCGGGGCTTCCGGGCTGCCAGGCGCGGCCCCGGCGGTTAGAATCCGGACGTGGCACTGGCCGACTCTCTCATCCGCGCGATCACGGCGCTCGCCGACGCGCGGCTGCGGGTGGACTACGTCGTCGACCGCGTGCAGGGTGCGCCCGTCGAGGCGATGGCGGTGGCGCTGGATCGCATCGCCCTCGGGGCCGAGGAAGGCGACGACGCCGCCAAGGAGGTGCTGGTGAGCATCGTCGACGCCGTCAACGACGTGCGCCTGGTGGAGGCGGCGCAGCAGCTCCGCGAGCAGGCGGCGGGCGCGTCGCTCGTCGCGCTGGATCGCATCCTGCGACGCCCCGCCCACTCGACGCGCCCGCGCGACCCCAGACGCGCCGACAGGCCGCCGGACTACGGCTACGGGCGCCCGCTCACGCTGGGCGAGCGCAAGTCGCTGGCGCGCCGGCCCGACCGGGACCTGCTGGAGAAGCTGCTGCTCGACCCGCACCCCGACGTCATCCGCGGCGTGCTGCGCAACCCTCGCCTCACCGAGGACGACCTGGTGCGCCTGGTGGCGCGGCGGCCGTCGCGTCCGGACGTGCTGGCGGAGATCGCCCGGGCGACGCGGTGGGTGCACCGCCCGCGCGTGCGGCTCTCCCTGCTGCTCAACCCGGACATGCCTCTGGACCTCGCCCTGCCCATCGCCGGGCTGCTCCTCCGGCACGAGCTGCGTCTGGTCGCGCAGTCCACGCCCGTCGCGACCACGCTGCGCGCGGCGTGCCTGGAGCACCTGAAGCGCAAGTACCCTCACGCCGAGGAAGAGGACCTCCCCGTCCAGTGAGGGGGGACTAGCCCTCGTCTTCCTCGATCTCCCAGCGGGCGCGGGCGCTCGCCAGGATCGCGGTGCCGCACTCCCGACAGAGGGGGGCGTCTTCCTCCCGCACCGCGTCGCCGCGGGCGAAGAGGTAGGCGCCGCGACCGCCCCGCGACTCGGCGTCCTCGCCGAGCGTGGTGCCGCAGATGTCGCACCGCATCTCGTCGCCGCCGGTGAAGAGCACGTCGTGCGACGCGGTGGTGAAGCCCTCGGCGGGCGCAGGCGTGGCGGCCGGCGCCGACGCCGGAGGGCGCGGCCCGGTGCGGCTGCGGTGCGCGGACGAGGACCCGCTCATGGGCCTGAATGTACAGCAGGTGCGGGCACGACGCGAGGCCCCACCGCGGCCGTCCAGCGGGCCCGCACGTAGACGAGGAGGTAGACGACGCCCGAGACCCAGGAGGTGATCGCCACGCAGCGGAAGAGCCCGAGCAGGCCCGCACCCCCCAGGGTGACGGCGGCGAGCGACACCGGCACCTGGAAGCCGAGGATGACCGCGAGGTCCACGACGAGGGTGGTGCGGGTGGCGCCGGCGCCGCTCATCGCGCTGGCGAGCACGATGCCCAGCCCCAGGCCGAGGTAGCTGGGCGCGACCGTCCCCAGGTACAGCACGCCGATGCGCACCGGCTCCGGGTCCCTGTCGAAGATGCGCAGCAGCGTGTGCCCGGTCCACAGGATGGCGATCACCAGCAGCACGTTGGTGATGGCGTCGTAGCCGGCGGCCACCAGGCCGCTTCGCCGTGCCCGGCGCTCCCGCCCGGCGCCGAGCGCATGCCCGACGAAGGTCTGCGCGGCGCTTCCCCAGCCCATGGCGACGAAGATGGCCATGGTGTCCAGGCGGAAGACGAGGCCCATCGCGGTGTTGGCGGTCTGGTCCGTCTGGGTCGTGAAGAAGCGCGCCACCAGCGAGTTGACGAAGAGGCCGGCGCCGATGCGCACGAAGAACTGCGCCGACGAGGGCCACGCCACCCGCCAGATCCGGGCCCACTCCGCCCAGTCGGGGCCGGCGCGGCGGGGCGGTGGGGTGCCCACGCCGAAGCGGCGTACGAGCACCCACGCGTTCGGCGCGAGGACGACCAGCCGCGCGACGATGGTCGCCCATGCGGCGCCGAGCATCCCCATGCGCGGGACGTGGAGAAAGCGCGCGGTCTCGGTGCAGAAGGCGAGCGCGCGGGGCGCCGGCCCCGGACCGAACACCAGCAGCAGCGCGAGCAGGATGTTGAGGACGTTGCCCCCCACCAGGAGCGCGGCCGGTGTCTTCGCCGAGCCGAGCGCCCGCTGCAGGCTGGTGAGCAGCAGGAGGAAGAAGATGGTGAAGCTGCCGCCCACGATGACGCGCAGGTAGCTCGTCCCGTACGCCGCGACGTCGCCCTTGGCGCCGATGAGATCGCGCATGATGGGTCCGGCGAAGAGCAGGCCGGCCACCGCGAAGAGGGCGCTGAGCGCCCCGATCATCAGGACCGACTGCCAGGCGGTGTGCCGCACCCCCTCGTCGTTGCCGGCCCCGTGCTGCAGGGCGATGCGTGTGGTCACCGCGATGGTCAGCCCGTAGCTGACGATCGTCCCCAGGGCCGCGACCTGGTCGCAGAGCCCCAGCGCCCCGAGGGCCGCGCCGACCTCCTCCCGGGGGAGCTGGGAGAGGATGTAGGCGTCCACCACGTTGAAGGTGGTCTGGAGCGCCATCCCGAGCGCCAGGGGGGTGCCGAAGCGCGCGACCTCCCACCCGAGCGGTCCCCGCAAGATGCGCTCGGTCGCGGCCGCCATCGCCGCGCATTTACTCCGCTCTTCGCCGGGGCGTCTACGCACGGCCGAGCGGGCCCCACAGGTCGTGGAGGGTGGGGAGGCGGGCCCGCAGGGCGGGGGACGGCGAGGAATTGGCGGCGTAGGCGAACAGCGCTATGGATACGTGCGACGGAGGTGCGGCCGCAGGCCGGCCGACAGCCCGAACGGCACGAAGAAGGAAGCCATGGCCGACGACACGTCCAAGCCGAAGGGCCCAGGGGGTCTGTCCCGCCGCGAGGTGCTCACGCGGGTGGGCGCGAGCGTCGGCGTGATGGCCGGGGCCGCGGTGCTGGGGCGGGAGCTCTGGGATCACGGCGGCTACGGGGTCGCGGCGGAGCAGGGCGCGCGGCAGGTGCGTGACTACCGCAACCCGAACGCCAGCAAGGACAAGCGCTTCGCCGAGCTGGCCGTCGCCAAGGCGAAGGAGGGGCAGCCTCCCCCGACGCAGGAGCAGCTCGTCCGGAACGCCCTGGAGGCCCTGGGCGGCATGGGCCGCTTCGTGTCGCGAGGGGACGTGGTGGTGGTCAAGCCCAACATCGGCTGGGACCGCCTCCCGGTGCAGGCCGCCAACACCAACCCGGACGTGGTGGGCGCGGTGGTCAAGGCCGCCTTCGAAGCGGGCGCCAAGACCGTCGTCGTCGCCGATGGCTCGTGCAACGACCCCGACCGGTGCTTCCAGCGCTCCGGCATCTGGCGCAAGGCGTACTCCCTCGGGGCCGAGGTGGTCCTCCCCGCCGAGCACCGCTACCGCACCATGCGCCTCAAGGGCGACGTGCTCGACGAGTGGCCGGTCTTCACCACCCTGGTGGACGCCGACAAGGTCATCAACGTCCCGGTCGCCAAGCATCACAACCTGGCCAAGTTCACCGCGGCGATGAAAAACTGGTACGGCGTGCTCGGCGGCCGCCGCAACCGCCTGCACCAGAACATCGACACATCCATCGCCGACCTGGCCACCTTCATGCGCCCCACGCTCACCGTCATCGACGGCACGCGCGTGCTCGTCCGTAACGGGCCGCAGGGCGGCAACATCGACGATACCCGCGTGATGAACACCGTCGTCGCGTCGATCGACCAGGTCGCCGCCGACGCCTACGCGTGCACACTCATCGGCCAGCACCGCGACAACCTGCACTACCTGAAGATGGCGAACGAGCGCGGCATCGGCACGATGTACTGGGAAAACCTCCGCGTGAAGGAGGTCTAGCGTGGCGCAAGCCCTGCACCCGCCGACGCTCCACGCCGGCGTCAAGCTCGATCTGTCCGCGATCGATGCCGCTGGCCGCGGGGGCTCCGATGCCGCTGGCCGCGGGGGCTCCGACGCCGCGACGGAGATGCACGAGCACGTCGAGCCCATCCCGTGGAAGACGGGGAGGGTGGGCGCGGTGGAGGCGCTGGACGCGAGCGGCGTCGGCGAGCCCGTGGCGCCCCCGGCGAAGGACACGTGCGTGCCCGTCGCACCCGTGAAGGCGCAGGCGGACGGCGGCGAGGCCGGGAGCAAGCCGCTCCCCGCGGCGAAGGCGAAGCCGAAGAAGATCGACCCGAAGCGCCCTGGCTCCGGCATCCCCGCCCGCAAGCGCATCCGCGTGCTCGTCTGGGTGCGCCGCGCCTCGCAGGCCGGCTTCTTCGCGCTCTTCTGCTACTTCCTCTTCCAGACCACCTTCCGCGGCTCCTTCGCCGCGCAGGCGGACGCGACGGTGCGCCTGCCGTACCCCGTCGAGGCCTTTCTCCTCGCCGACCCCTTCGTGAGCGGGATGACGGCGCTCTCCACGCACACGGTCTACCGCGGCCTGCTGTGGAGCGTCGGCTTGCTCGCGCTGACGCTCGTCTTCGGCCGCGTCTTCTGCGGGTGGATCTGCCCCTTCGGCACGCTGCACCACTTCTTCGGGTGGCTGCTGCCCTCGCGCCGCGGCCGCGGCGCCTCGCGCGTCGAGGCGAACAAGACTCACACCTACCAGCGCGCGAAGTACTACCTGCTCTACGCCTTCCTGCTCGCCGCGGTGGCGGGCAGCGCCATCGGCGGCATGTTCGATCCCATCTGCATCGCGGTGCGGTCGATCGGCCTGGGCGTCATCCCGGCGGCGCAGTACGTGACCGGTCGCGGCATGACCGCGGTGGACACCCACGTCCACTCCCACGTCGTCCAGAACGCGGCGGATCACTCGCAGGACTACCTCGCGCACACGGTCTGGCAGTCGCACCAGTTTTACTACCACCAGACCTGGCTCATCCTCTTCTTGCTGGTGGCGGTGCTCTTCGCCAACCGCTTCATCCCGCGCTTCTGGTGCCGGGTGCTCTGCCCGCTGGGCGCGTTCCTCGGCGTCTTCGCGCGCTTCGCCCTCTTCGGGATGGAGAAGGACCACGCGAAGTGCACCGACTGCAACCTGTGCCTCGTCAACTGCCAGGGCGCCGACAGCCCGCAGGGCGGCGTCAAGTGGCGCCAGGACGAGTGCCACATGTGCCTCAACTGCGAGACCGCCTGCCCGGAGGACGTGATCAAGTTCCGCTTCCTGCCGAAGCGGGTGAGCACCGTCACGCGGCCGGACACGCAGCGCCGCACCACCATGGCGGCGGCGGGCGCGGGCGCGCTCTTCCTGCCCATGGCGCGCGTGGCGGACTCGCTGGACGTCAACTACCACTCCCGCGTCATCCGCCCGCCCGGCGCCGTGGAGGAGCGCGCCTTCCTGGAGCGCTGCATCCGCTGCGCCGAGTGCATGAAGGTGTGTCCCAACAACGCGCTGCACCCCGCCTTCTTCGAGGCGGGCGTGGAGGGCATGTGGACGCCCATCCTCATCGCGCGCATCGGCTACTGCGAGCACTCGTGCGTGCTCTGCGGGCAGGTGTGCCCGACGGGCGCCATCCAGAAGATCACCGAGAAGGAGAAGCTCGGCCTGGGCGTGCCGCCCATCAAGATCGGCACCGCCTTCTACGATCACGGGCGCTGCCTGCCGTGGAGCATGGGGACGCCGTGCATCGTGTGCGAGGAGTTCTGCCCGACGTCGCCCAAGGCCATCTGGGTCGAGGAGGCGGACCAGCAGGTGCGGAGCAAGAAGCCCGGACCCAACGGGGAGCCCCCGCCCATGAAGACGGTCCACCTGCAGAAGCCGCACGTCGACCCGAGCCTTTGCATCGGCTGCGGCGCGTGCGAGAAGGTGTGCCCGGTGCAGGACCAGCCGGCGGTCTACGTGACGAGCGTGGGGGAGACGCGCAGCAAGACCAACGTCATCCTGCTCGAGAACACCAACTACAACCAGAAGAGCTAGCCCTTGAGCCGATTTCTCCGCGCGTGCCGTCGCGAGCCGACGGACGCCACACCCGTCTGGTTCATGCGGCAGGCCGGCCGCTACATGCCGGAGTACCGCGCGCTGCGCGAGAAGTACGGCCTGCTGGAGCTGTGCAAGACGCCGGAGCTGGCGTGTCAGGTCACCCTGCAGCCACTGCGGCTGGGGGTGGACGCCGCCATCCTCTTCGCCGACATCCTGCTCCCGCTGGAGCCGATGGGGGCGCCCTTCGAGTTCGCGAAGGGGGAGGGGCCCGTCGTGCACGAGCCCATCGCGCGCGTCGAGCAGATCGACGCCCTGCGCGTCATCGACCCGGAGGAGGGCCTCGGCTACGTGCTGGAGGCGATCCGCACCATCCGCCGCGAGCTCTCGGGCAAGGTGCCGCTCATCGGCTTCGCCGGCGCGCCCTTCACCCTGGCGAGCTACCTCATCGAGGGCGGCAAGAGCGCGCACTTCGTCAAGACCAAGCGGCTGATGTACTCGCAGCCGGAGGCGTGGCACGCGCTGATGAGCAAGCTGGCGGAGGTCGTGCGCCGCTACCTGCGCGCGCAGATCGTCGCCGGGGCGGAGACGGTGCAGCTCTTCGACTCGTGGGTGGGCCAGCTCTCGGTGGGCGACTACCTGGAGTACGTGCAGCCGCACGTCAGGCACGTGCTGGCCGACGTGATGACGGCGGGCGTGCCGGTCATCCACTTCGGGACCGGCACGCACGCCCTGCTGGAGGCGCAGCGCGACGCGGGCGGGCACGTCATCGGCCTGGACTGGCGCACGCCGCTCGCCGAGGGCTGGAAGCGCGTCGGTCACGACCACGCCATCCAGGGCAACCTGGACCCGACTGTGCTCTTCGCCCCGCGCGCGGTGGTGGAGAAGCACGTGGCGCGGGTGCTCGCCGCGGCGGAGGGGCGCCCGGGGCACGTCTTCAACCTGGGGCACGGCATCCTGCCGGAGACGCCGGTGGACACGGTGAAGGCGGTGGTGGATTACGTGCATTCTGCAACCGAGCGGCGCGCGTAGGGAGGCTCGTGAGCGCGGCCAGCCAGGCGGTCCTGCTCGTCTCGCACGGCACGGTGGAAGACCTCGCCGACCTGGAGGCGTTCGTCACCAACATCCGCCGCGGGCACCCGCCGCCGCCGGAGCTGCTGGCGGAGCTGCGCCGACGCTACGACGCCATCGGGGGCGGCTCGCCGCTGGTGCGCACCAGCCGCTCGCTGGCGGGCAAGCTGGAGGCGCGGCTGGGGGTGCCGGTGCGCCTCGCGTCGCGGCTCTGGCACCCGTACCCGCGCGACGTGCTGGCGGAGCTGGGCGTCGAGCGGGTGGTCGTCGTCGCGCTCGCGCAGTTCTCGGCGCACGTCTACCGCGACGCGGTGCTGGAGGCGACGGCAGCGCTGCGCGCCGCCGGGGGCCCGGAGGTGCAGGTCGCGAGCGCGGGCAACTGGGGCGGGCGCGACGATCTCGCCGACGCCTTCGCGAAGCGGGTGCGGGCGGCCGCGGCGGCGCTCTCGCCCGAGGAGCGCGACGGCGCCACGCTGGTGCTCTCGGCCCACTCGCTGCCGCGGGCCGTCGTCGAGGCGGGCGATCCCTACGAGCGGGAGGTTCGCGCCGCCGCCGACGCGGTGGCGCGGCGCGTCGCCGACGTGCTACCGGACGCGGTGGTGTGCTTCCAGAGCCAGGGCATGACGAGCGGCCCGGGGGGGCGCCCCGCGCCGTGGCTCGGTCCCACGCTGGCCGAGACGTTCGACGCGCTGGCGGCGCGCGGCCGCACGCACGCGCTGGTGGCGCCCATCGGCTTCCTCGCCGACCACGTGGAGATCCTCTATGACCTGGACGTGGAGGCGAGGGCGATGGCGAGGGCGCGCAAGCTCGGCTTCTCGCGCTCGGCGTCGCTCGACGACGACGACGACCTGGTGGCGGTGCTGGCGGCGATCGCCGCGCCCCTTCTCGCGGAGGACGGACGATGAAGCGCGTGGTGGTGGTGGGTGGCGGGATCACTGGCCTGTCGTGTGCCTATCGGCTCAAGGACACGGCGGACGTGACCGTGCTGGAAGCGGGCGCGCGCCGCGGCGGCAACCTGCTCAGCGTGCGCGAGGACGGCTTCGTCCTGGACGCCGGGCCGGACGCGTGGGTGGCGTCCAAGCCGCACGCCACACGTCTGGCGAAGGACCTGGGGCTGGAAGGGGACATGGTCGGCACGCTCCCGGACAACCGGCGCGTGTACGTCGCCTTCCGCGGCAAGCTCTACCCCCTGCCGGAGGGTCTGGTGCTCGGCGTGCCGACGCGCATCGGGCCGATGGTGACGACGCGCCTCTTCTCCCCGCGGGGCAAGCTGCGCATGGGCCTGGAGCCGCTGGTGCCGGTGCGGCGCTTCGAGGGCGACGACGACGAGTCGGTGCACGACTTCATCGCGCGCCGGCTGGGCGCGCAGGCGGCGGAGCGGCTGGCCGGGCCGCTCCTGGGCGGCATCTTCGCCGGCGATCCGCGGCGCCTGTCGGTGCGGGCGGCGTTCCCGCAGCTGCTGGAGATGGAGCAGAAGCACGGCTCGCTGGTCCTGGCGATGCGCGCCGCGCGCCGCCGCTCGCACGGGAGCGGGCCCCCTCGGCGAGCGGCGTCGAAGGGCGCCTCGGCCTTCCTCTCGCTGCGCGGGGGCATCGCGCGGCTGGCGGCGGCGCTCGCCGACGCCCTGGGCGACCGCGTGCGCACCGGCGCGCGGGTGGTGGGCGTCGCGCGGGAAGGGGACGCATGGCGTGTGGACGTGGAGGGCGGCGAGCCGCTGCGCGCGGACCACGTGGTGCTGACGGCGACACCCTGCGCGACGACCGGGATCGTGCGCGGCCTGGACGCGGAGCTGGCGGATCTGCTCGGCGGCATCCGAGTCGGCTCCAGCGCGGTGGTCTTCCTGGGCTACCGGCGCGAGCAGGTGGCGCACCCGCTGGACGCGACCGGCTTCATCAGCGTCCGCGAGCCTGACGCTCGCCTCATCGCGGCGACGTGGGTCACCTCCAAGTGGCCGGGGCGCGCCCCGGAGGGGCACGTGCTGCTGCGGGCCTTCTTCGGCGGCGTGGGCCACGAGCACGTGCTCGCCGAGACCGACGACGCCCTGGTGGCGACGGCGCGCGCGGAGCTCGCCGGGCTGATGGGCGAGCTACGGGGCGAGCCGGTGCTCGCGCGCGTCTTCCGGTGGAACAAGGCGAGCCCGCAGCCGGAGGTGGGGCACCTCGCGCGGATGGCGAGCGTCCGGCGGCGGCTCGACGCGCACCCGGGCCTGCACCTCGCGGGCAACGGCTACTTCGGCAACGGCATCCCCGATTGCATCAAGCAGGCGGAGGCGGTGGCGGAGGCGATCGACGGGCCTTGATCCCGGCGCGACGACGACATCTCGCCTAGCAGCCGGAGCGCCGCCCCGACCTCAGCTCGCCTTCCGGACCTTCAGGCGGTATCCGAGCCCGGGCACCGCCTCGATCCACACCCCCGCGCGCTCGAGCCTCTTCAGGCGCCCGATGGCGGCGTGGATCGCGTGCCGGTCGTGGGACTTCTGGTGGTCCAGCGCCGCGAGCAGCTCCGCGAACGTCGCCTCGCGGGGATGAGACGCGAGCAGGACGGCGAGCAACCTCGCCTCGTTGGGGGTGACGCGCACTTCCCGTCCGCGAACGGTCACCATCCCCCGCGGTCCGTCGAGCCGGACGCCGTCCGGGAGCGCGCGCGCCGCCGGCCGCTCTCCGGACACGCGGCGCACCATCCGCCCGAGCGCCTTCACCTGCGCGAAGAGCTCCTGCAGGCGCTCCAGCGGACGGGACATCGTGACGTCCGCGCCTGCGTGCAGCGCCGCGACGCGCTCCGCCTCGGTCCAGTCCCGGCCCTGAGGGATCCCCTCATTCTGCGGATGAAAGATGACGCGTAGGTAATCGAAACCGCTGTGTTCCTGGATGGGGTGGTCCGGGATGACCTGCGAGGCGGGAATCCATGGGCGGAGCGAACTGTTTGCGGCGACATGCAGACCGTCCCTCTCGCAACATGGCTGCTGCCGCTCGGCGGCGGACGACGTAGGCTCTGGACGTTGTCGCAGACGCGCACATCGATGGAGAAGCTGTTCGGCGGAGACGTCCACCTTGCCCGGGTGCGGTCGCTCGCGAATGGAGTGACGGGGGTTCTGAACGCGAGCGTTGTGTCGATCGCGGCAATCGGTCGAGCGTACGCGCGGCTTGCGAGGATCGAGAGCAAGAGCGGCGTGAAGCAGGTGGACCGGCTGCTGAGCAACGAGGAAGTGAAGCTCGAGGTGCTGATGCCGCTGTGGGTGAAGCACGTCGTCGGGACGACGTCGAACATCGTGCTCGCGATGGACTGGACGGATTTCGACGACGACGACCACACGACGCTCTGCGCGTACCTGGTCACGACGCACGGACGGGCGAGCCCGTTTGCGTGGAAGACGGTCAAGAAGTCGACGCTCAAGACGAAGCGCACCGGCCATGAACTGGAGATGGTGCGGCAGCTGCACGAGTGGCTGCCTGCCGCGGTGAGCGTGACGCTGATGGCGGATTGAGCCTTCGGGTACGCGGAGCTCTACGAGTTGCTCGGCCTCTACGGCTGGGACTACATCATCCGGTTCCGCGAGAACATCATCGTGTCGGAGTCGGACGCGGAGGGCCTGCCGGCCGCGGAGCTCGTGCCCGCGCACGGTCGGGTGCGAAAGCTCGTCGGCGTCACGGTGACGAGGAAGAAGAGCAAGGTGCCGGCCGTGGTGCTGGTCAAGCGAAAGGGCATGAAGGAAGCGTGGTGTCTGGCGACGTCGCTCACTACGGCCGACGCCAACGAGATCGTGCAGGCGTACTCGAAGAGGTTCACGATCGAAGAGACGTTTCGGGACCAGAAAGACATCACCTTCGGCGTTGGCCTCCGGGCGACGCACATCGGCGACGCCGGGCGGCGTGACCGTCTGCTGTTTCTCATCGCGATCGCATACACTCTGCTGACGCTCCTCGGCGCGGCGAGTGAGGCATCGAAGCTCGACAAGACCCTCAAGACGAATACGTCGCCCAAGCGAACGATGTCGCTCTTCAACCAGGGTCTCTACTGGTACTCGTGCCTCGACACCATGCGCGAGGAGTGG
Organism: uncultured delta proteobacterium; assembly: GCA_963782055.1. Classification (GTDB taxonomy): domain Bacteria; phylum Myxococcota_A; class Polyangia; order Polyangiales; family Polyangiaceae; genus DASXHD01. The sequence goes on along the minus strand of CAWAIF010000003.1, from coordinate 3,913,672 downwards.
CTCGACCGCCTCCTCACCGCCTACGAGAAGATTGTACGGGGCCATCTCTTCCTCGCGGAAATCCTCAAGTTTGAGTCCCCGCGAGAGGCAGGAAACTGAGGGGATGGGTCAGGTCCCGGCCGGTATAGAGGAGGACGGGCGTGCGATCCGGCAGGGCGCGCACCGCGCGAGTCAGCTCCAGGCCGTTCATCGTGCCGGGTCCAAGGTTCAAGTCGGTGACCATGACGTCGAAGCGCTCGCGCACGATCCTCCCCAGCGCCTCGGGCGCCGAGGCCGTCAGCACCCAGTCCCATCTCCCCGGGTGCCGCCCGGCCTCCCGCCGCAGGGCCGAACGCACGAGCCGATCATCGTCCACCAGCAAGACGCACGTCGCCGGCTCCATCGCGGGCGCCCTCCTCGAAGCAAGAGAGGATACCCCCCCCCCCGGGGGTGATTGCAAGACGGATTAGGCGTCCCTGGCGTGTGTCGTTCGTGCAACACGGGTAACGGCATTTGTGCGCGCACTGTGAGCGCGGACCGCGCGATGGTCGGTGCCGAGGGCGGGACCAGGTACTAGGACACGCGAGCCCGCTTCTACACGAAAGGGGACACCATGCGTCGAGACAACCTCCTGCTAGCGTCCATTTTGCTCGTCCTTCCCGCAGCGGCGTGCTCGAGCGAGAACGTCGGCTCGGTTCAGCAGGCCACGACCGTACAGGAGCCCACGGCCCCACAGATTGTCACGCAGGGCTCGGGCTTCTCTCCCGCGTGGAACGAGAACGAACCAGTTGCGGTCTGGTCGGGGGCGCCATCGCCGGGATCCCCGAATCTCGTCGTGGCATTCAACGACCGCCACGGTGCGCCCGCCGGATGGGCCTACTGTCTCTGCTTAGCGGCCGGAAGACGGCCCGCGGCCCGGGCGTGACGTCGACCGTCGGAGGACTCGCCGGCTAGTGGGCAAAGACAGACGGAGGCGGCTTGCCGTGGAGGTGACTTTCGTACAGCCCGATGACGAAGCCCCGAAGCGGGAGCCGGCACTTGCGCCGCGTCTGCGTGATGCTCATCCAGTCCGCCAGGGTGGCGCTGCCGGCGGCCGAGCGCGTTCCGCCGGTCATCGCGCGGTGCCGCCCGTGGGCGCGGATGTCGCGTTCGGTCGCGTTGTTCGTGGCCGGGACGTCGGGGCGGTCGATGAAGAGCGTCACCCCCACCTTGTGCTCGTCGAGGCGCTCCTGCAGCCGGACGATGTCCGGGAACTCCACGAAGTTGGTGCTGCTGATGAGATGGCCGAGGCGGATGCGCGCGCCTCGGCGCTGCTCGGGATTGCCGCTCGCCGCGGCGTGCTTGCCCGCGACGTAGAAGCCGATGAGTCGGTCGCGGAACTCCTCGGTCGCGGCGCACGGGGTGAGCTCGGCGATCTTCTTGGCCTCGCGGATGGTGTGCGCACCGCAGTAGGCGTGGGTCCAGCCGTCGTGACTCGTGTACACGCCGTAGAAGTCGGTGCACAGGACTCCTTTGAAGCTCGCGCCGAGCATCGACTCGGCGACCCACGCGCCGCGCGACAGCTCGGCGCGGAAGACCGAGACGCGGTCGGTGCGCATCAGCCACATCCAACCCGGCACGCCGTCCTGTCGATGGCCGCTCTCGTCGAGGCCCGCCACGGGCGATGCGCGCACCGCGTCGACCAGCTCGTCGTAGCTCGGCGCCGAGCGGCGTCGCAATCGGTCGAACATCTGCGCCAGGCCGCCGGTCGTGATCGAGATGCCGAGCCACTGTCCGAGGAACGCACTGATCTTGCCCAGCGGCATGTCGCGCTCGAAGCGCAGGTCCAGCGCCATCGCCTGCACGTTGGGGCCGAACGACACCGCGGCGACGCTCTTGCCCGCCGCCGGCGCGCCCGGCAGCTTCGCGACCACGCGCTTGTGGCACACCTCGCAGCTGCCGACGTGCGCCACGTGATGCGTCTGCCGCGGCTGCACCACTGGGATGTCGGTGACGACTGTGCTGTCCGTCTCGCCCGTCGCCACGACTGCCCCGCCACAGCTGCACGTCGCCGGCATCTCGTGCACGACTTCGTCGTCGACGTGGGCCGGTGCGGCGGGCCGCGATCCGACATGGCCCACCTTGCGGCCGCGCGGCTTGCCCGAGGGCGCCCGCCGACCCTCGGAGCGCGACGTCCGCCGCTTCCCGCGCTCCCGGAACCCGCGCTTCCACTCCTCGATCTCCTTGCGCAGCTTCGCCAGCTCTTCGCGAAGCGCGGCGTTCTCCTGCTCCAGCTCCTGGATCCGCTGCTCGGGCGTCACGTGATCCGGGATGCTCCCGATCAGGTCCCATGGAAAGAACTTCTCGCATCAGGAACGAAGAATGGACCCACAGTGTGCGACACCGCTAAGCAGACACGGCCTACTCACCCACCCCGACCGTCGCGGGATCCTGGACCTACTGCGACATGACCTTGACGAACTGCGGCGGTCCGGGCGCCGCGGTACCGACCGTCGCGAACCAGAGCGACTGGGTGGGCGACCCCATCCTGGTCTCGGACGGTGCAGGCAAGGTCGCCTTCGTCCAGCTCGCACACAAGACCGGCCAAGGGTCCACCGACTTCCCGGCCTATGTCCTGGTGAGCGTGTCCACCGATGGTGGGCAGACCTTCCGGAGTACGCAGATCGTGAACTCGGACAGCGGCGACTCGTGCGACAGCGGCGGTCAGGACCAGCCGTTCGCCACGTACGACAACGGCCAGATCTGGATTGGCTGGCGTCACAACGGCGCGGGGACCTTCGGCGGGTGCCTGCGTCAGGGGGCCTTCAATGCGTCCGGCAGCATCACGTGGAACGCGAGTGGCTCACACTCCATATCGAACATGGTTCGTGAGGACCTGACCTGGGGTCAGGGCGGCATGCTCATCCAAGCCGATACGGACCCCGGCACCGGAATCACCACGGTGACGGTAGTGTACTCCACGACAGACCACGAATTCAACTGCCCGGACAACGGCGTGAAGGGGGTTGGCTGGCAGCGTGTCTCGACGACCGACGGCGGCTCCACGTGGTCGAGCAGCGTCCAGATCTACCACACCGACACCTTCCGCTGGTGCGTGGTGGACGGGAACGGAACGACGTCGCCTGTCCTCCAGAACGGCCTGCGCGACTTCGGCTTCGCCGAGGACAAGGCCACACTCGACTACTACGTCGCCGTGAACGACGCGAAGGGCAGCATCCGGCTGTTCCGGAGCACGGACCACGGCGGCACCTGGTCGCAGTTGACCTCGTACAGCGGGCCGTCGGTCTCCTTCCCCACCCTGCGCTCGGACGCGGATGGACACTGCTGCTCACGTGGTATTCTTCGACTGCAACGGATTCGGTGATGACGACGGCATACGCAGCGGCCTACACGCCGAACTTTCTCAGCCAGTGGGTCAGCGGGACGCTTTCCAGCACCACCTGGCCGGCCACCGACACGAGCGGGAACGCTCGGATCCATGGCGACTACATGGGGATCGCCGACGCACCGCGGGAGTACGAGCCCACCGGCTACCCGTTCGGGGTGTTTCATCCCGTCTGGGTGCAGCTGAGCAGCAACCAACCCCAGGTCAACACCCGCCGCATCGAGGTGCACAACCCATGAATTCTATCCCGACCCTGGTGCTCCCTTGTCTTCTCCTCGCATGTGGCGGGCAGGTCGCCGGCGCCGCAGACGGCGGAGTGCCCGAAGGGGGAGCACCAGAGTGGGGACGGTCGTGCCTGGCGGACGACGCGAGCGCCTACGTTCCGCCGGCGTGCAGCACCCCCGGACCGGCGAGCGATCCGGTGTGCACGGCGTGGGTGCAGGCGTTCGCGCCCGGTAGCACCGGCGTATGCGTCAACGGGACCTGCGCGATCAGCCAGCTCATCCCGCCGGATTGCACCGCCGGGAGTGGGGGCGATGCCTTCTGCCAGGCCTGGGCGCAGGGCTACGCGATGGGCGGCGCAGCCGCGTCGAAGTGCGCCTGCCCTGACGGGAGTGGGTATCGATGCTCGATCGGTGACTGCGTCTACGTGAAGTTGTCGGCGAGCTGGCAGAACTATTGTGGGGACAACTCTCATTTCAACCAGTGCGCATCTAATGAGCTCTGCATTCACGCTCAGGGCGGCGACCGCTGCGTGTCCGCGTGCGCGCAGAAGTGACGCCGAGCCCCTCGGTGACCGCCACCGGTGCGGTCGCGGCCACGGGCTGCGTGGATCCTGGACCACCTCCTCAGCGCCTCAGCGCGTACGCCGGCCAGACGGTGGTGGTCGCCATCACCAACAAGGACGACAACTACCCGGGTGATGCAACGTACACCTTCGTCGATGACGTGAGCGTCCTGCAGAACCAGGCGCCCGTGCCGTGGAAAGATCCGGCGACCGTGACCAGCGGCAACAACACTCCCTGGGGCGACTACGAGGGCATGGCGGCGGCGCAGGACGGCACCGGAGCGTTCATCCCGGCCTGGGGCGACAACCGGAACGATCCGCAGGACGGCGGGGCGGGCCGGACGCAGGTCTTCGCGACGCAGTGGGTGTTGCCGTGAGCCGCTCCTCGCTTGCTGCCATCGTCCTTCTCCTCGGGCTCTCCACCGCGTGCGGGAAGGTAGCGCCAGGGGGAGGCGGGAACGGGAGCGACAGCGGGGGGACCGACAGTGGGGGAGCTTCGGGAGACGGCGGCGGCGGCGGCGGGGGGGACGGTCAGGCCTACTACTGCGACCGAAACCGGGGCTCGATCGCTGCCTCCGAGGTCGACGACGCGGCTGTTCCCCCATGCATTCCTACGACAGCTCCGGGGTGCAGCCCGTGGTGCACCGCCGGCCAGGTGTGCCAGTGCAGTAGCGGAGTAACTCCCGGATGCAGCTGCTGCACGCCCTCCACCCCCCACTGCGGCCAGTGAGAAGGCTGAGCCGCTTCGATGTGCTGCTGCTCGCCGCAGCCGTCGCGACCACGGCTGGATCCTGGTCCGTCACCGGCGCGCTGCAGACGGCGCAATCCTGCGAGCCGTCCGCCGCGTGGATCCCGCCGCCCACGTGCCGGGGCGGGATCGTGCCCGGCCAGTACGAGTACGCCGGTCCTGCGGGCGCCTCGCTTGCCGGCTGGGACGGAGAGCGCGCCGCGCCGCACGCCGGCGACGTTGACCGCCACGGTACCCCGTGAGCCGTGAAGGCACGGGCGGCTGGGCGTGTCGACCCCGCAGGAGACTCGAATTGACTGCGGTCTGAGCTGCGTGAAGTTCACCCAGGCGAACCTGGCGAGCGACTGCAGCACGCCGAGCGCTGACGGGTGCGTGGGTTGCGACCTCCCACCGTCGGCCGGGCTTGCCGTCCGCTTGCGGGGCTTCTTGCTGGGTCGCGTTCCGCGGAGCTGGGGTCGAGGTTACCGACCAACGGCGAGAGCACGATCACGCAGCCGGTCACCATCCCGACCTACGGCACCAGCGGTCCCGCCGGCGCCGCGCTCGGCAGGTACTACTGGGATACCTGCCCCGACACGTGCGGCACCAACTGCGACTTCTTCCGCGTGGAGATCAGGGACACCGCCAAAAACGTCCTCGCGACGCCGTTGCCCAAGCAGCGCACGGGCACGGTCAAAACTCCGCAGGATCGGTGTAGGTACCGAGGACCGCGCGTAGCACGTCGCAGATCTCCTGCTGCGTGCAGTACGCCTTGGCGGCGTCGACGATGGGCGGCATGAGGTTCTTGCCGCCCGCCGCGGCGTCCTTCACCGCGGCGAGGCTCGCGGCCACGCGCGCGGCGTCGCGGGACGCCTTCACCTTGCCCAGGTTGGCCACCTGCTTCTTCTGCACTTCCTCGTCGATGCGAAGCAGCGGGATGTCCGGCTCGCCGTCGGTCGCGTACTTGTTGACGCCGACCATCACGCGCTCGCCCATCTCCAGCTGGCGCTGGAAGCGGTAGGCGCTCGCGGCGATCTCCCGCTGCGGGTAGCCCTTCTCCACCGCCTCCACCATGCCGCCCATCTCGTCGATGCGCGTGATGTAGGTCATGGCCTCCGCCTCCATCCGGTCGGTGAGCTCCTCGACGAAGTAGCTGCCGCCCAGCGGGTCGATGGTGCTGGCGACGCCGCTCTCCTCCGCGATGATCTGCTGCGTGCGTAGCGCGATGGTCACCGCCTCCTCGGTGGGGAGGGCGTAGGTCTCGTCGAGCGAGTTGGTGTGGAGCGATTGCGTGCCGCCAAGCACCCCGGCGAGCGCCTGAAGCGCCACGCGCACCACGTTGTTGTACGGCTGCTGTGCGGTGAGCGACACGCCGGCGGTCTGCGCGTGGGTGCGCAGCTTCATGCTCTCGGCCTTCTTCGCGCCGAAGCGCTCCTTCATCAGCCGCGCCCAGAGGCGGCGGGCGGCGCGCAGCTTGGCGATCTCCTCGAAGAAGTCGTTGTGCAGGTCGAAGAAGAAGCTGAGGCGCGGGGCGAAGTCGTCCACCGGCAGGCCGCGCGCGAGGCAGCTCTCCACGTAGCCGATGCCGTCGGCGATGGTGAAGGCGAGCTCCTGCGCCGCCGTCGCCCCGGCCTCGCGGATGTGGTAGCCGCTGATGGAGACGGTGTTCCAGCGCGGCACCTCGCGCGAGCAGAACTCGATCATGTCGGTGACGATGCGCATCGCCGGGCGCGGCGGGACCAGCCACGCGTGCTGCGCGATGAACTCCTTGAGGCAGTCGTTCTGCACGGTGCCGCCGATGCGGTCGCGCGGGATGCCGCGCACGTCGGCGAGGGCGACGTAGAAGCAGAGCAGCACGATCGCCGGCCCGTTGATGGTCATCGAGGTGGTGACCTTGTCGAGCGGAATGTCGGCGAAGAGGACCTCCATGTCGCGCAGGGTGTCCACCGCGACGCCGCACATCCCCACCTCGCCCAGCGAGCGCGGCGAGTCGGAGTCGTAGCCCATGAGGGTGGGGAAATCGAAGGCGGTGGACAGGCCGGTCTGCCCCTGCGCGAGCAGGTACTTGAAGCGCTCGTTGGTCTGCTCCGGCGTGCCGAAGCCGGCGAACATGCGCATCGTCCAGAGGCGGCTGCGGTACATCGTCGGCTGCACGCCGCGGGTGAAGGGGTACTCGCCGGGCAGGCCGAGGTCCTTCAGGTAGTCCTTTCGCACGTCCGCCGGCGTGAGCACGTCGGGGACCTCCATGTCGCTCCAGGTGGAGAAGCGCTCCTTGCGCGGCGGGATCTTGGCGGTCGAGGCGGCGACGGCACCCTGGCGCCAGCTCTGCTTCGCGCGCGCGATCGCCTCCAGATCGGGCGGGAGCTCACCCTCCGCGGTGTGCTCGTCGGCTGCGTCGTCTCGGCCAGGGATCGCGTGCTGCGCCATGGGGGGAATCTAGCGCCAAAGGGGGGCTTTCCCAAGCGCAGGCGCCAGGCGCAGGCTTCACGGATCGTTGTTGTCGGCCTCGCCGGCCTTGCGCAGCGCCTCGGCCTGGTCCTGATCGCGGTACTGCCGGAACGTCTTGATCCGGCTCCACACGAACCAGACGCCCGCCGCCACGATGACCGTCGCGATGACCGCGTCGAAGCGGTGCATGAAGTGCTTCAGCGGCGAGGTCGGCTTGAGCAGCTCGGCTCCCAGGCGCTGGCCCACGAAGGCGAGGACGAGGCACCACGGGAGCGACCCAGCGAAGGTGTAGACGTGGAACTTCACGCGGTTCATCCGCGCGACGCCGGCGGGGAAGGCGATGAAGGTGCGGATGACGGGCAGGAGTCGCGCCACCAGGACGATGATGTCGCCGCGCTTGGCGAACCAGCGGTCGGCGATGGCGAGCTCGTGCTTGCTGACGAGCACGTACTTGCCGTAACGCTCGATGGCCTTGCGCCCGCCGGTGGCGCCGACCCAGTAGGCGAGCTCGCTCCCCAGGTTGCACCCCAGCGCGCCGGCGAACGCGGCGATGATGAGATTGAAGGGGGCGAGGTGCACGCCGTACTGCGCGCCGAGCGCGTCGCGTACGCCCGGGTCGCTCAGCGCGCCGGCGTACGGCATGATGAGCTCGCTCGGCAGGGGGATGCACGCGCTCTCGATCCCCATCAGGATCGCGATGCCGAAGTAACCGAGGGCGGCCATCGTGTAGACGCAGAACGCGCCGAGGACCGCGAAGATCGCCTTGACCATGGGGGGAGCGCGTGCGTTTAGCCCGGCTGCGCGCGGCGGGTCAAGACTCCGAGTCTTTCTTGGCCTTCTTGATCGCCTCGAGCTCCTTCCGGAGGTCGAGGGCGGGGACGGTGGGATCGTCCCCGATCTGCGCGGCGATCTGCTCGAGCCGCTCGGCGCTGGTTCCGGGCGGGCCAGCGACCTTCCCGGTGTCGTCGGGCGAGGCCTCCGCCTCGGCGGCGGGCGTCATGTCGGCGGGCACGTGGGGAGGGGCGGGGGCCCCGGCGCCGGCGGCCGCCGACGCGGGCGGGGGCATCTCGGTGGAGGCGAGGCCGCGCTCCTCTTCCTCCGCGGTGGTGATGATGGCCCCCTCGTTCTCGATGCGGATGACGACTGCGGTGATGTTGTCCTCGCCGCCGTGCTCGTTCGCGCGCTCGATGAGCTTGCGGGCCGCCTCGCGGATGTCGACGCAGCCCAGGATGATCTGCTGGATCTCCTCGTCCTCGATCATGCCGGAGAGGCCGTCGGAGCAGAGGATGTAGGTGTCGCCCGGCTGGGCCTCGTCGTACTGGAGGTCGACGGCGACCTGGTCCTGCATGCCGAGCGCCCGGGTGATGACGTTCTTCGGTAGCTCGCGCCGCTGCTCCTCGGTGAGGTCGGGCATCGCCAGCAGGTAGTCGTTGAAGAGGGAGTGGTCGCGGGTGAGCAGCTTGATCTCTCCCTTGCGGACCCGGTAGCAGCGCGAGTCGCCCACGTGGCCGATGTACATCCGGCCCTTGCGGGGGCTGAACATGGCGCCCACCACCGTGGTGCCCATGCCGTGGTACTCGCGCGAGCGGGTGCTCCGCTCGAAGATCTGCCGGTTGGCCACCCGGATGCCGGTGAGCAGGCGGTTTTCCTCCTCCGACAGGCTGGTGTCGAAGTGGAAGGGCCAGGTCACGTCCTCGTTGGCCGTGGACCGGAAGAACTCGCTGATCGTCTCCGTCGCGAGCTTGGACGCGACGTCGCCCGCACGGTGCCCGCCCATTCCGTCGGCCACGACGAAAAGGTCGTACTCCTTGAGAACGATGAACGAGTCCTCGTTATGTTCTCGCTGAAGCCCAACATCCGTCAGACCCCAGGCGACTGCCCGCATCAACGGAATAGCTCCCTCGAAAAGGACACGATGAGGATTTCAGTGGGCGGCATGGGTGTCAAGGAGGGCTGGCCCCTCATACCTCCATGATGTCCTTCTCTTTGTGCCCGATGGTGGCATCCACCTGCTTGACGGCGTCGCTCACAGCGTCCTCCGTCCGCTTCTTGCCGCGGTCCACGTCGTCGGCGCTGGCCTCGCCATCGCTCTCGATCTGGTTTTGCATGTCGAGGGCGTCGTGGCGCGCCTTGCGGATGGCCACCTTGCACTCCTCGCCATACTTCCGCGCGATCTTGACGAACTCCTTGCGGCGCTCCTCGGTGAGGGGCGGCAGGGGGATGCGGATGAGATCGTTGTCCGCCTGGGGGTTGAGACCGAGGTCGGACTCCCGGATGGCCTTCTCCACCGCCTTCACCTGAGTCTTGTCCCACGGCTTGACCGTGATCAGGCGCGGCTCGGGCACATTGACGTGGGCCATCTGGGTCAGGGGCGTGGCCGTGCCGTAGTAGTCGACGCGGATGCCGTCCAGGAGGCTGGCGCTGGCCCGTCCCGCCCGCAGCTTGGCCAGCTCGCGCTTCAGCGCGTCCTGCGCCTTGCCGATGGCGGTCAGCAGCTCCTTGTGGACGTCGTCGAGCATCAGCCGCGGTCTCCAGTGCCAAGCCGGGCGCGTGGCGTGGCCCGCGCACCGAGGGGGCACCTTAGCACCAAACGCGCGGCGACAAGCGCGTTTTGGGGGGGCTCACAGCCGGGCTCGGGAGAAAAGCAGGCTGCGGCTCGGGGCCGGGCCTGATAGGAGTCGAAGCGCTTCTGGATGCGGGGGTGGAGGGGCGCGAGTTGCGGCGTTCGATTGTCATCATCCTGGGACTCGCCGGCGCGCTCGCCCTCGGCCCCGGCTGCGATGGATGCAGCGGGTGCGGCGACGAGGAGCCCTCCGGCGGCGCCGGGCTGACGGCGGCGGAGCCGGCGGTGCCGGAGCCCGCGGGGGTGATGGGCGAGGTGGTGGTGCCCGCGCCGGACGCGACGTGGAAGGCGGTTCAGGCGGCGGTGGGTGGGCCGCTCTCCCTGCTCTCTCCCACGTTCGGCGGGGTGGTGGGCTCGGTGCTGGGCGAGTCGGCCCTCGCCGAGCTGGTGGACGGCGGGCAGCCCGCCTACGTGGTGCTCTCGTCCGGCGTGGACGGTGGTGCGCCCCACGCCGTCGTCGCCATGCACCTGCGCGATCCGGCGCGCGCGCGCGACGCCCTCCTCGAGCGGGAGGACGCGCCGCGGACGGCGGGCGGGAGCGAGCAGGGCATCGAGGTCCTGGAGGCGAAGGGCCAGCCGGGCGCCGGCGTGGTGGGCCTCGCGCGCGGCGGGTTCGTCCTCGTGGCGAGCTCGCGCGAGGAGCTCGGGCGCTTCGGGCCGTACGCCTACCGGACGCTCCCCACCCTGCCGCTGCCGAAGAGCGCGGTCGCCGGGCACGCGTCGCGCGCGGCGCTCTCCGGTCCGCTCCGGGCGTGGCTCGCGCGAGAGTGGGACGACGAGCGCACGTCGCTGCTCGCGCAGGACGAGCGCGCGCGTCGCGCGCACCAGGGGCGGGAGCCGGACTTCGGCGACCCGAAGCAGGTGGTCGCCGGGCTGGACGGGCTGGCGAAGCGATGGGTGGACGCGCTCGGCGACGCCGACGCCGCCGACCTCACGGCGGACGTGCGGCCCGACGGTATCGGCGCGGAGGTGGACTTCACCGTCAGCCACGACGGCCCCGCCCGCGCGCTGCTCTCCTCCGTGCACACGGGCGACACCGCGGCGCTCGCCGGGTGCTCCGCGGACGCGATCGCCTGCGTGGCGTGGCACACCGACGCGAAGGAGCGCCAGGAGACGGCGCGCGAGCTGGCCGGCGCCGTCCGCGCCACGCTCGGCGCGCGGCTGCCCGCGGCCGACGGGGAGGCGCTCGGCGCGCTCTTCGCCGCGCAGGCCCACGCGCGTGGCGACTGGTCGGCCGTCTCGCTGTCGTGGGGCGCCAGCCACGGCGTCGCGCTGCGCACGGCGACGAGCGACGACGCCGCCGCGGCGAGGTGGCCGCGCGACCTGCTGGCCTTCGCCCGCCGCCCGGCGTCGGCCAAGCTGCTGCGCGGTGCGGCGGACGTCACGCGCATCGAGGCGGCGGCGCACGACTTCGGCGCCGCGGGCAAGGGCGAGACGTGGCGGGTGGTCACCGCGGCTGTCGCGGGCTCCCCCGTCCAGGGGACGCTGGGTCACGTGACCTGGGCGAGCAAGCCGGGCGAGCTCTTCGTCGGGGCCGGGGACGACTCCAACGCGCTCGTCGCGTCGGCCGCCGCGCCGCTCCACGCGCTGGGGGACGACGCCAAGGCCAAGGCGGCGCTCGCGCGGCTCGGCGGGAACGCGAGCTTCGCCGTGGTGGCGCGCCCGCTCCGGGCGAGCCTCTCGCCGCGCAGCGACGTCGGCCTCCTCGCCTTCGGCAAGCGCGGCGACGACGGGGTCGTCTGGCTGGACGTGGCCGGCGTGCTGCTTCGCCAGCTCGTCGACGGTGCGCTCTGATGAGCCTGCGCTAGCTCGCGCTCCCCGGCTTTCAGCGCGGCCTGCTCACGCAGTCCACCTTCCATCCCGAGTCTACAGAGCGCCCTGCTGGCGCTTCTTGCCGCGGTGGTGGTCGCCTCCATCCGGCTCGCCGGGGCGGTGCTGGTCAGCGCCTTGTGCGTGATTCCCGCGGCGACCGGCCGCTTTGTGGGGCGATCGCTGAGCGGCGTGGTGGGGTGGGCGATCGCGGCCGGGGTGGGGGGCGTCGCCCTCGGCTTCGTCGGCGGGCACGCGCTCGACTGGCCGGAGGGGGCCGCGATCGTCTTGGCGCTCGCCATGCTGCTGCTCGCCGCCTTCGGTGCCAGGCGCTTGCGCGGGTGACCCGTTTGGCCGAACGGCCGCAAGTCGGGTACAACTCGGTACGTACTTCCATAAGGGGACTCATGGACGCCCGACTCTTCTTGCGCATCCTCGCCGTGCCCGCCGCCGCGGCGCTCATCGTCTTCGCCGGCTGCGGCCGCACCGACATCGACGCCCGCTACTACTACGCGGACGGCGGTCCGGATGTGCAGTCGGACGTGCAGATGGACGTCAACCCCGATGCGCCGCCGGGCAACTGCAACGCGGGCAACTGCCCCGATGGCTGCTGCGACGCCACCGGCACCTGCCAGCCGGGCGACAAGCTGGATACGTGCGGCACCGGCGGGCAGAGCTGCTCCGACTGCGCCTCGCAGGGCTTCGACTACTGCGACCCCACGCTCCACCAGTGCGCCACGCAGCAGCCGAGCTGCAGCGCGGTCAACTGCCCGACGGGCTGCTGCCTCCTCTTCCAGAACCAGGAGGTGTGCGTCACCGGCACCTCGTCGATCGCCTGCGGCAGCGGCGGGCAGAAGTGTCAGGACTGCACCGGCAGCGGCGAGACGTGTGACTGGGGCTCGCACTCCTGCGTGAAGCAGCCGTGCGGACCCAACACGTGCAAGGGCTGCTGCGAGGGCGACACCTGCGTCCCCGGCACCGACGTGAAGGCCTGCGGAACCGGCGGCCTCGCGTGCGCCGACTGCGCTGCGCAGAACGCGAGCTGCGACGCGCAGTCGGGCCAGTGCACGGTCCAGCCGCCCAAGTGCGACTCCACCAACTGCAACGGCTGCTGCGCCGGGGACGTGTGCATGGCGGGCAACGTCGACGCGGCGTGCGGCGTCAAGGGGGCGCAGTGCCAGGACTGCACGCAGAAGAGCGACGTCTGCTCCGGCGGCGTCTGCACGCCGCAGTGCAACGCCCAGACGTGCGCCGGCTGCTGCGACCAGAACCAGGTCTGCTACGCCGGCTTCACCAGCAACCGGTGCGGCTCCGGTGGCGCGTCGTGCGCCGACTGCACGCAGACGCAGACGACCTGCAACACCCAGCAGCTCCCCCGCAAGTGCAACCCGCAGAACTCCTGCCCCACCGCCTACGGCGGCTGCGGGGGGAACGTCAGCACCCCCGTGCTGACGGTCCAGAGCAACTCGTGCTCGGTGGCCGACCTGCAGGACGCCAAGTCCGGCTGCACCGGCGGCTACCAGAGCTTCTCCTGCCAGCAGTACTTCAAGACGATCGCCCAGACGAACCCGACGTGCGCGAAGTGCCTGGCGCCCTTCCAGTACAACCTGCAGGACGCCGCCGGCGTCTACAACTGCGTCAGCCCCTACGTCACCAACAACTGCAACCACGCCACCGGCTGCGCGGTCGACTGCGAGGTCTCCAGCTGCAACCCGTGCCCGGCCAACTCGGTCGAGACGTGCCGCACGCAGGTCCGGCAGGGCAATGGCCAGTGCCAGAACTACTTCACCGGTACGCAGTGCGTGCTGCAGCCGCTCGTCAACCAGGCGAGCTTCTGCAACCCGTTCCAGTACCAGGGCAACTACGGTTCGTGGCTCGCCGGCGTCGGCGCGCACTACTGTCACTGAGAGGATGAAGATGAATCCTTCGCGTCCCCCCCAGGGCAGGTCGCCGGGGCGGCGCGCGCCGGCCTCACCCACGCGGACGCCCGGCTGAGGCATGCCGCGCGCGGGCTACGACGAGGTCGTGCTGCTGACGGGCTTCCCGTCCTTCCGCGCGCGGCGCATGTGTGCCGAGCTGGTGAAGGACAACACGCTCGTCCACGCGGTGGTCCACCCCAAGTTCGCCGACGACGCGCGCGCGGCGCTCGATGCCCTCACGCTCGACGAGCGCCGGCGCGTGGTGCTGCTCGAGGGGGACGCCGCGGCGATGGACATGGGCCTGTCCGGCGCCGAGCTCCGCGCCCTCGGCCCGCAGGTGGACCGCATCCACCACTGCGTCCAGGTCAACTACCTGGGCGTCGACCGCGAGACGGCCGAGCACGTCAACGTCGGCGCCGCGCGCGAGGTCCTGGAGGTCGCCGAGCTCTGCCCCAACCTGCGCTGCCTGGTCGTCCACTCCTCCGCGTCGGTCTCCGGCGACCGCACCGGCATCGTCCACGAACAGGAGCTGGACGCCGGGCAGGGCTTCCGCAACGTCGTGGAGGAGACCCTCGCGCGGGCCGAGCGCATGATGCGCCAGGCCATGCCCACGCTGCCCATCGCGGTGCTGAGGCCGGGCATCGTGGTGGGGGACTCGCAGAGCGGGGAGGTGGACCGGCTGGACGGCCCCTACCTGCTCATCCTGCTGATGCTCGCGTCCCCGCCCGACTTCGCCCTGCCGTTGCCGGGCAAGGGGGACGTACCGCTGAACATGGTGCCCATCGACTACGTCACGCGCGCGGCCCTCGCCATCGGGCGCGACCCGCGCGCCGTCGGGCGGACCTTCCACCTGGTGGACCCCGCGCCCCTGTCGGCGCGGCGGGTGTTCGAGCTGGTGGCGCGCGCGGGAGGACGACGGCTCGCCAAGGGCTTCATCCCCGCCAACCTGACCAAGGCGCTGCTGCGCGCGCCCGGCCTGGAGCGCATCGCCAAGAGCCCGCGCGCCTTCCTGGAGGCGCTGGCCACGCCCGTCACCTACGACGCGCGCAACGCCGCGGAGCTGCTCGCCGACACCGGCATCGCGTGCCCGCCCTTCGAGAGCTACGTCGACCAGCTCGTGCTGCACGTGGAGGCCCGCCTGCGCGACCGGCAGCGACGCCGCGAGGCGGACGTGCACGACCCCCTCGGCTGATGGCGCGAAGGAGCGTACCGCCGATGGTGGGGGAGGGGATGGTGACGCGGCGGCTCGTCGTGCGCGCCCGCGACGTCGTGCTGCTCAAGGGCGTGGTGGAGGCGCACGACGGCCTCGCGCAGGTCTTCGCCGAGGCGGGCGGGAACGTGGTGCTCGCCGCGCCGGCCGACCGCGAACGCGAGCTGGACGCCCTCGCGCGGGAGCTCGCCGCCGAGCTGGACGGCATGCTCGGCCCGGAGGACGGCTAGGCCTCGCGCGGGCCGGCGTCGTCGTCGCCGACGATCTCCGGCCGGACGGTGACCGGCGCGCCGTCCACGTCCAGCGCGCTTCCGCGGGCGTGCCCGGAGTCCGGCTCGGGTGGCACGCTGGAGACGCCGCCGGTGCCGAGCGCGTGCTTGTGATCCAAGAAGCGCAGCGTCCCCGGGCCGCTGGTTCGCTCCAGCACCAGACGCAGGTCGCCCGGGAGCGGCGACTCGACCACCATGCGCTCCCCCGTGAGCGGGTGCTCCACCTCCATGCGAACGCAGTGGACGAAGGTCCGGTCCAGGCCGTGCTTCTCGTCGAAGTAGCGGTTGGTGGGGCCGTGGCCGTAGCGGTCGTCGCCGAGCACCGGGTGGCCGACGGCGGCGAGGTGGCGGCGGATCTGGTGGGTGCGGTCCTGGTCGGGCACGACGCGAAGCACGCAGTGACCGCCGATGACGGCCAGGCGGCGGTAGCGCGTGCGTGCAGAGTGCACGCGTCCGTCCTCGCGCAGGTCGCGCGAGACGGTGCCCTTGCTGGCGGTGACGCCGCGCACCGCGGCGAGGTAGATGCGACGGGAGGACTCCGCGGCCAGCGCCCCGCGCCAGGGGGCGACGAAATCCGGGCGGCGCGCGTAAAGGACCAGGCCGCTCGCGCCGGGGTCCAGCCCGTGCACCGGGACCGCCTCCTCGGCGCCGGGGATCTGCCGCACGCGCGCGGTGAGGGAGGAGGCCTCGTCGCCCTGCGGTGACGTCGGCTCGTGCGGCGACTTCGCCACGAGCAGGACCGTCTCGTCCTCGAAGGCGACGTGGGGCCGCGGGGGCGGCGCCCGGTGCAGCAGGGCCACGGTCTCCACCTCGTCGGTGAGGGGGATCATGTCCAGCGGCTGAAGGCGCGCCGCCCGGTACCCCATGCGCGAGAGGTGGTCGAGGTCGCGGGCGAGCGTCTCCGGGTCGCACGACACATAGGCGATGGTGGTCGCCTCCAGCCGTGCCATGAGCTCGCGCGCCGCCGGGCTGGTCCCGCGCCTCGGCGGGTTGACGACGATGGCGTCGAAGGACTGTCCGTCGCGCCGCAGGCCGCGCAGCGCGCTGGCGGTGTCGGCGTGGATCGCGCGGACGGAGAGATGCTGCTGCTCGGCCGCCCGCGCCGCGAGCTCGGCCGCGGGGCCGAAGGCCTCGACGAGGGTGACCTCCGCGCCCGCCTTCGCGAGGGCGAGAGCGATGGCCCCGGACCCGCCGTAGAGATCGAGGACACGCCGCGGGCGGTCGGCGCTCTCCTCGCCCTCCAGGCCCAGCCCGGCGAGCAGTATGTCGTGCACGCGGCGCGCCTGCGCGCGGTGCGCCTGGACGAAGGAGCCGAACGTCGCCAGGTGCACCGACGCGCCCATGGCGTCGGCCGCGGCGTCCACGCCGGCGAGGTGGACCGTCTGCGGGCCGAGCACCTGCGGGGTGTCACCCACGTGGAAGTTGACCGCGACGCCGGCGATCTCCGAGTGGTCGCGGCGCAGCGCCTCCGCCGCCTCGCGCAGGGCGTCGATGCGCGGGTCCTCCGTCCGCTGCACCACCAGCGTCAGCAGGGCGCGCGGCTTGGCGTGAGCGCCCTCGCGCACCTCACGCAGGTCCACCGCGCGCAGCGTGCCGCCGCGCTGCCCGTCGAAGGGACCGAGCGCGCCGCCGTCCTCCTCCTGCTGCCGGATGCGCGCGCGCAGGCTCTCCGCCAGCCGCGAGAGGAGCGGGGAGAGCACACGGCAGCGGGGGATGTCGACGACCTGGTGCCCGCCGCCCCGGGCGTAGAGGCCGACGTCACCGCCGCGGCCGACCATCAGCTTGGCGCGGGTGCGGTAGCTGACCACCGGCTCCGCGGCGAGGAGCGGCTCGGTGTAGACCAGGTCGAGCGCGGGGTAGCGTCCGAGCGCCTGCACGACCCGACCGCGCTTGAGGCCGAGCTGGTCGGTGTAGGGCAAGCCGATGACGGGGCATCCGCCGCAGCGGTCGGCGTGCTCGCACGCCACGGTGGTGCTGGAGTCGGTGTCCATGCCCCGAGCGGGCATCTTAGACCTTGCCCGGGGTCACGGGGGAGCTTCCTCCACCTCTTATTGCGAGATGACCAGGACCGGCCAGAAGCGGGTGGTCTGTCCCGACTTGGACACGATGCCGAACAAGTCCTGTCCCTGCGCCGGCACCTTGGTGAGGGTGACGGTGAGCTGCGCGTGCGAGCCGTTGTTCACGC
Organism: uncultured delta proteobacterium; assembly: GCA_963782055.1. Lineage (GTDB taxonomy): Bacteria > Myxococcota_A > Polyangia > Polyangiales > Polyangiaceae > DASXHD01. The sequence continues at coordinate 3,896,331 of CAWAIF010000003.1, read as the reverse complement.
TCGTCTTGTCGAAGGCGAAGCTGACGTCGGCGCTCCCGCCCTGGAACTGGGCGAAGTCCACCGCCGAGAGGCTCCAGTTGGAGGTCGGCCCGTCGGAGAAGGCGTCGATGTCGACGACCGCCTTGTCTCCCACCTTCTTCAGGATGATGGTCTCTTTGCGCGGCGCGGAGTTGAAGTACACCTCGCCCTGCGGGATTGGCACGCAGGGGTCGTGGCTGGCCTTGGCGCTCGCGTTGGACCACGACCGCTGCACGGTGAAGGTGCTCTCGACGTAGGTGTCGTTGCCGCCGGTGAAGTCGACGCAGAGGTCGCCCACCTCCCCGCCGGCGAACGCCCAGAGCTGGTTGCCCATGTAGTAGCCGAGGCTGTTGAGCCCGACGTCCGGGTCCGTCGCCGCCTCGATGAACTCGTGGCTGGCGGACACCGTGGTCGTCTTCTCGCTCCCGCAGCGCGGGATGATGGCGTACGCCACCGGGATGCTGCCGCCGTCGGCGTCGGGCAGCATGAGGGTGTTGTGGTAGGCGCCGAAGCCGCCGTTGCCGCAGCTCTGCGCGCCGTCCAGGTCGATGGTGACGTTCGTGGGGAAGTAGATGGCGTAGAGCGTCTGGTCGGTGGGGGCGGGGAAGGTGCTGTCGGCGACCTTGGCCTTGATGAAGTCCTGGATGGTGGACGCGCCGCCCTGCGACGAGTCGGTGTAGGTCGCCGACGGCGTGTCGCTCACCTCCACGTGCCCCCCGGCGGTGCCCGGGCCGATGCACGGCTTGTTGTTCGGCTGCGCGCAGTACTCCGCGCTGACCGCGGTCCACCACGGGGTGGATGTGATGGTGTCGCCGAACTTCTGCAGGTCGCTGACCATCTGCGTGTCGTCGTTGGTGAAGGTGACGGTGACCACCTTCACGGCGGAGAGCACGCGCCCTCCGTTGTAGTCGACCAGGGGGATGGCGGTGTGGTCGGCGGGGTAGTTGGGGTCGATCGGATCGCCCGCGTCGAAGGTGTCGTCGACGGCGTCGACGCTCGCGTCGTCCGTCGTGCCGGCGTCAGGCGCCGGCGGGTTGTCGCTGGTCGATCCGCCACACGCCGCGATGCTGCCGCCCGCCACGAGCAGCGAAGCCAAGAATCCGATGGTCAGGGTTTTCACGTATTCCTCCGCGCCCCCGCGTCCTTCGACTCTGCACGCACCCGGGTGTCCGCGACCAGTCCCAATCGCGTCGCCCGCGGCCTCGCGCCGCGCCAAGCAAGAAGCGCTCCGCTGCCCCCGTCCAGCAGGGCGCGAAAGGTCCGGTATCGCTGCGTCTTTTCGGGGGGGGCGAGTGCGCGCGTTGACGGCGAGGGGGCGTGGCGCGTGCGCGGGCTGACGTCTAGGCCGCGACCGAGAGGATGCGCGTCACGCCCTGCACCGCGCGCCCGAGCGCCGCGTCGCGCAGGGAGCCGAGCTCCCCGGTGCTCTGCGCGGCCCGCGCGCAGAGCAGGAGCTGGTCCGAGCCGATGGTGACGGCCTGCACGGTGACGTGGGGGCGCAGCGCCTGGGCGCGGGACCCGAGGTCCGACTCCCGCGCCAGCAGCGGGGCATAGGCGGCGAGCTCCTCGCACGCGGCCCACGACCCGGCGCCCGCGACCACCACCCCGGCCTCGTCGGCGACGACCACTGTGTCGAGCGCACCCTCGTGGCGCGTGTGGGCGAGCTGGTAGTGCAGCGCGACCAGGGGGTCGGGGCTGCGGCGGCGGCGGCGGTCTTCCAGGGCCATGCGCGAATTGTCGGCGGGCCCGCTGGGCTGGGCCAACTTCTGGCGCGTCGCGAAAAAGGGAGCTTGACGGCGGACGGCCGCACACACACAAAAGATCGATGCACGCCTGCCACACAGAGCTCTACGCCCGCCGCCGCGCCGCCTTCGGCGACGCCATCGCCGCCTCGGGCGAGCCCTCCGTCGCGGTGCTGCCCGCTGCCCCCGTCTACGTTCGCAACAACGACGTGGACCACGAGTACAGGCAGGACTCCGACCTCTTCTATCTCACCGGGTTCGACGAGCCGCAGAGCGTGCTCGTGCTCCTGGTGGATGGCGCCCAGCGCAAGTCGGTGCTCTTCGTCCGCCAGCGCGACCCGGACCGCGAGGTGTGGGACGGTCCGCGCGCCGGCGTGGACGGCGCGAAGGCGGTCTACGGCGCGGATGAGGCGTACAAGATCGGCGATCTCGCCGAGGAGCTGCCGAAGCTCCTCTCCAACCGTCGCAAGCTCTACTACCGGCTGGGCAAGGACCGCGCGTTCGACGACAAGGTCCTGGACGCCCTGGACGCGACACGCCGGCGCGCGCGCACCGGCATCTACTGGCCGACGGAGATCGCCGACCCGGGCGCCGTCATCCACGAGATGCGCCTCTTCAAGGCGGGCGAGGACATGGACGCCATGCGCGCCGCCGCGCGCATCACGCGCGACGCGCACCTGCGCGCCATGGCAGGGACGCGCCCCGGCATGTTCGAGTACGAGGTGGAGGCCCTCCTGCTGGAGACCTTCCGGCGGGAGGGTTCGGAGCGCCCGGCCTACGGCAGCATCGTCGGCTCCGGGCCCAACGCCACGGTGCTCCACTACCGGCAGAACAACCGCAAGATGGACCCGGGAGATCTGCTCCTCATCGATGCCGGTTGCGAGTACGGCTACTACGCGAGCGACGTCACGCGCACCTTCCCGGTGAGCGGCAGCTTCACCAAGGAGCAGGAGGCCATCTACCAGCTCGTGCTTGACGCGCAGGAGGCGAGCATCGCCGCGACGCGCGTCGGCGCCACGCTGGAAGAGGTGCACCACAAGAGCGTGGACGTCATCACCCGCGGGCTGGTGAAGCTGGGGCTCCTGCAGGGGGAGGTGCTCAAGCTCATCAAGGAGGAGGCCTACAAGCCCTTCTTCATGCACCGCACCAGCCACTGGCTCGGCATGGACGTGCACGACGTCGGCTCGTACTACGTGGACGGCAAGCCCCGCGTGCTGGAAGAGGGCATGGTGCTCACGGTGGAGCCGGGCATCTACATCGGCCGGGAGTACGACAAGGTGCCGCCGGAGTGGCGCGGCATCGGCGTGCGCATCGAGGACGACATCCTGGTCACCAAGGCCGGCCCGGAGAACCTCACCGCGGAGATCCCCAAGACGGTGGACCAGCTTCGCCAGGCGTGCGCCTGAGAGGCCACGCCGAGGGCCCGGCCCGGAGGGCGGGTGGGCTGAGGCCGGGCGATTTGGCCCCTCCCGGCGCGCGGCGCTAGGTTGGAGGGAGGATGCACGCCGCCGTCCGCGACTTTCTCGCGCACCTGACGAGCGAGAAGCGCGCGTCACCCAACACGGTGGCGGCGTACGGGCGCGATCTGGCCAGCCTGTTGGCCTTCGTGGCGGAGCGGCGCCCGGGCAACACGGGGCTCGGCGACGTGGACGTCTACCTGCTCCGCGGGTGGCTCGGCTCGGTCTCGCGCACCCACGCGGCGAGCTCGGTCGCCCGGATGGTCTCCAGCGTGAAGACCTTCTTCCGCTGGGCCCGCAGGCGCGGCGTGGTCGCGGTGGACGTGGCCGAGCAGCTCGCGAGCCCCAAGGTGCGCCGCCCGCTGCCCACCTTCCTCTCGGTGGACGCCGCCGCGCAGGTGATGGAGGCGCCCGAGGCCGAGGACGCCCCCGCCGCGCGCGACCGCGCCGTGCTCGAGCTGCTGTACGGGTCGGGCCTGCGCGTCAGCGAGCTCGTCGGGCTGGACCGCGACGCCCTGGGCGGGGAGAGCTTGCGCGTCGTCGGCAAGGGCAACAAGGAGCGCGTGGTGCCGCTCGGAGGCAAGGCGCGCGAGGCGCTCGCCGCCTACCTCGCGTGCCGCGGCGAGATTCGCCACTCCAGGACCGGCTACCAGGACCCGAAGGCGCTCTTCCTCGGGCCGCGCGGCACGCGCCTCAACGTCCGCGCGGTGCAGCTTCTGGTGCATCGCTACGGTGCGCTCGGCGCCGGCCGCGCCGACCTGCACCCCCACGCGCTGCGCCACACCTGCGCCACGCACCTGCTCGACGGCGGCGCCGACCTGCGGAGCATCCAGGAGATCCTGGGGCACGCCTCGCTCTCCACCACGCAGCGCTACACCCACGTCTCGGTCGACCACCTCATGCGCGTCTACGACGCCGCTCATCCACACGCCAGGTGGTCGCGCAAGAAGGGGAAGTAGCGGCAGGGCCGCCCGAGCCGCCCCCCCTGCGAAATCTTGGACGTAGCCGAACGGGGCATGCTGCTTTAGAACCTGCGGCGTGAAACGGGCGCTCGCGCGCGTGCTCTTCTCGTGCCTCGGTGGCCTCTTCGGTGCCGGGCTCGTCGCCCTCGTCGAGGGACGCGAGGCCGTCCGCGAGGCCGCCGCCCGCGGCGCGACCTATGCCGGCGTCTTCGGCGCCGACTTCGGGCTGCTCGTGCCCGTGGGCCTCGTGGTGGGCGTCGCCGTCGGCCTGCTCATGCTCTACCTCCAGCCGCAGGCGCCCCGCGCGCCCTCGGAGATCGTCGCCGCCGTGCGCGCCGAGCCGCTGCTGGCGCGCTCGCGCACCGCCGCGCTGGCGCCGCTCGTCGTGTTCGGCGCGCTCGGCGCGACCGTGGCGGCGGCGCAGATGGCGCGGCACCTCCTGGCGAGCGGCAAGGCGCGCCCCGTCGGCGTCGAGATGGCCGCCTCCTCCGCGGGCATCCTCCTGGTCGCCGCCGCGCTGGTGCTGGCGCTGCTCTCTCCGCTCCGGCGCGCCCTCGCTCGCGGCGCGGACCGCTTCCCCAGGCTGGTGGACCCGCCCACCACCTTCGGCGTGGCGCTGGTCATCGCGTGCGGCGTCCTCGCGCTCGGCGCGCACACCGGCGACGCCGGCGGGGACGGCCCCGGCGCGCTCTCCGTCTTCGGCGTGCTCACCCGGGCCGAGCTGGACCTGCGCCCGGTGGTGGACCTGCTCGCGCTCGCCTTCTGCGCGTACCTGGCGCCGGTCGCCTTCGCCTCGCGGCTCGTCCGCCTGCCGTGGCTCGTCGTCGCGGCGCTCGTCGTGCTCGCGATGCCGGCGCTGACCTACCAGCAAGCGCGCGCGCTCAACGACGCGGCGGCCACCTTGCGCGCCATCGACAAGGCGCCCCTCGGGCGCATCGCCCTCCACGGGCTGCGCCGCGCCACCGACCGCGATCACGACGGCGCGTCGCCGCTCTTCGGCGGCGGAGACTGCGACGACGACGACGCGTCGATATCGCCGACGGCGGTGGACGTGCCCGGCAACGGCATCGACGAGGACTGCTCCGGCGCCGACACCCCCGCTCCGAAGCCGCCGCCGCCGCCCGCGCCGCTCACGCCGGAGGAGCGCGTGCCGAAGGGGCTGAGCCTCATCCTGATCACGGTGGACACCCTGCGACCGGACGTCGGCTTCATGGGGTGGAAGAAGCCCACCACCCCCAACCTGGACGCGCTGGCCGCGAAGGGTGTGGTCTTCGACGCGATGTACTCGATGGCCTCGTACACCAGCAAGAGCGTCGCGCCGATGCTCATCGGCAAGTACCCCAGCGAGACCGCGCGCGACGGCGCGCACTTCAACACCTACTTCGGGTCGAACGTCTTCGTCGCCGAGCGGCTCCAGGCCGCGGGCATCCGCACCATGGGCGCGGCCTCCCACTGGTACTTCTCCCCGTGGAGCGGCATGTCGCAGGGCATGGACGACTGGGACATGTCGGCGAAGCCCGGGGCCGGGCAGGGGGAGAGCGACACCTCCATCACCAGCGCGCAGCTCTCCGACACCGCGCTCAAGCTGCTGCGCGACCCCGCCAACACCGGCGGCCGCTTCTTCATGTGGCTGCACTACTTCGACCCGCACGCCCAGTACATGCCGCACAAGGAGGCGCCGGACATGAGCGGCGACGGCGTGGGCCCGACGCGCGCGCTCTACGACGGCGAGGTGTGGTTCACCGATCACCACCTGGGGCGCGTGCTCGACTACGTGGCGAGCCAGCCCTGGGGGAAGCACACCGCCATCATCGTCACCGCGGATCACGGCGAGGCGTTCGGCGAGCACCACATGAGCTGGCACGGCTTCGAGATCTGGCAGTGTCTGATCCACGTGCCCTTCCTGGTGTACGTGCCCGGCGCCACGCCGCACCACGTGCCGGAGAAGCGCAGCCAGATCGATCTGGTGCCCACCATCATGGATCTCATGGGCATGGACCGGCCGCTGCTGGGCGAGCTGTCCGGCCAGAGCCTCATCCCCGATGTGCTGGGCAAGCCGCCCTTCGTCGAGCGCGACGTCTACGTCGACATGCCCGACGGCCCGTACACGCACATGCGCAAGGCCATCATCACCGGGGACACGCCCGGCATGAAGCTCATCTACTCCGGGGGCCGCAACTACCAGCTCTACGACCTGAAGAGCGACCCCGCCGAGGCGAACGATCTCTCCGGCGACGCCGACCGCATGAAGCCGGTGCTGGACGCCTTCAACGCCGCGCGGTCGCGCGTGAAGGAGATCTACGTCAAGCCCAAGGAGCCCTGAACCCGCGCGCGTGCCGCCCCTCCATGTGAAGCCTACGCCGCGGCGGCGACCTCGCTGTCGGCCAGGAGCTGACGCAGGCGCGCGCGCGCGCGGTGCAGCCGCGAGCGAACGGCGCTCTCGCTCAGCTCGTAGCGGTCGGCGATCTCCTGGAGGCCCAGGTCCAGGTGGTAGTGGGCCACCACCACCTCGCGGTAGTCGTGGGGCAGCTCCGCCAGGGCGCTGCGCACGCGCGCGCGGCGCTCGTTGGACTCGGCGCCATGATCGCCCTGCAGCTCGTGGTCGTCCTTCATGGAGGGGAGGGCGCCCAGGTCGTCCAGCTCCAGGCCCTCGACCAGCCTCGCCCGGTGGCGGCGCTGCGAGCGCATCAGCATGAGCGCCTCGTTGGCGGTCACGCGGAAGAGCCAGGTGGAGAAGCTGGAGTCACCCCGGAAGGAGCCGATGCGCCGAATGACCTGCATCAGGGTGGCCTGCAGGAGGTCGCGCCGGTCCTCCTCGGCGACGGGGTAGCGCAGGAGCTGGCGCTCGATGTGGGGCTCAAGACGCTCGACCAGCTCGTCGAGGGCGTTCTTGTCACCTTCGGCTGCGCGACGGAGGACGGAGGGTTCGATGCGGTAGGCCATGAGGCGCGTTCTTTGCGATCTCCGTGCCGACGTGGATCGGCTGGCCGATACGGCGCGAAACCCGACCGTCCAACCGGTGTCAAGGCTGACCCATCGTGTTGAGATCCCGACATTTGCCTGTAGGCCGTACACCCGGGGCGTACCCCGTTCGGACGTTGACCGGAGCGGCGCCATGTGAAAAGCCTTGGGCCAGGTGTCGAGCGCAGGGCGAGCACGGCCGAGCCCGCTAGAATCCGCTTCGGGCGGGGGTGGGCTGGAGCACCCGCTGCCCGCCGGGATGCGCGACTTCCTCCCGGAGGAGACCCGCCGCCGCAGGGCACTTGGTCGTGGCGTTCTGGGACAGGTGGAGCTTTTTGGCTACGCCCTGGTCACCCCCCCAGCCTTCGAGTTCGCCGAGGTCCTGGAGCGGGGTCTGGGCACCCTCGACCCCTCGGAGGTCCTCCGGTTCGTCGAGCCGGACTCCGGGGAGGTGGCCGCCCTGCGCCCCGACATGACCCCCCAGGTGGCGCGGATGATCGCCACGCGCCTGTTCCGGCGGCCCCCACCCTACCGGCTGGCCTACGAGGGCACGGTGCTGCGGCGTCGCGGGGGGCGAGCGCGCACCCACCGGCAGATCCCGCAGGTGGGGGTGGAGCTGGCCGGCGTGCCGGGTCCGGCGGGGGACCTGGAGCTGCTCGCGGTGGCGGCGGAGGCGCTGCGCGCCGCGGGCCTTGGGCGCTTCACGCTCGACCTGGGAGACGCCGGCATCGCCCGCGGCCTGCTCGCGGAGGCGTCGCCGGAGGCCGCGCAGGCCATCTCGGAGGCCATGGCGCGCAAGGACGAGGAAGAAGTCGCCGAGCGTGCGCGCGCCGCCGGCGTGGACGACACACGCCTGCGCGCCCTGCTCGCCCTCGCCGGTGGTGAGGAGGCGCTCGCCGAGGGAGCGCGCCTGCTCGCCGGCACGCCTGCGGCCGCCGCGCTCGCGCGCCTGGAGTCCCTCTACCGTGCCGCCCGCGCCGAGGGCCTGGCGGACGTGCTCGCGGTCGATCTGGGGGAGGTGCGGAGCTACGCGTACTACACCGGCATGCTCTTCCGCGCGTACGCGCCCGGTCCGGGATCGCCGGTGGGCTCCGGCGGTCGTTACGACGAGCTGCTGTCGCGCTTCGGCGCGCCGATGCCCGCGGTGGGCTTCGCGCTGGACCTGGACTGCCTCGCCGTCGCCGTGGTCACCGCTGGCGTGGCCCCCGACGACCCGCCGGGTGTGGTGGTCACCGGCGCGGGGGCGCGCGCCCGCGCGACGAGCCTGCGGCAGGCGGGCGTCGCCGCCGTGGTGCTCGAGGAGGCCACGGCGCTCGACTACGCGCGCGCGTGGGGCTACTCCCACGTGCTCGGCGCGTCGGAGCTGGTCGACGTCGCCACCGGCGCGGCCGTCGCCGCCACCGAGGCTGCGGTCGAAGGTCTGCGCGCACTGGGTCGCAAGGAGAGGAAATAGCCGAATGCCTGGCGTCATCGTCGTCGGAGCGCAGTGGGGGGACGAGGGCAAGGGGAAGGTCGTCGACATCTTCACCGAGCACGCGCAGGTCGTGGTGCGCTACGCCGGGGGGCCCAACGCGGGCCACACGCTGGTCGTGGGCGACGACAAGATCATCGTGCGCCTCATCCCGAGCGGCGTGCTGCGCAAGGGAACCGAGTGCGTGCTCGCGCAGGGGATGGTGATCGACCCGGCGCGCCTGCTCGGGGAGATCGACGAGCTGGTTCGCCGCGGTCACGAGCAGGCGCGCGATCTGTGGATCGCCGAGCGCGCGCACGCGATCCTGCCCTACCACCTGCTGGTGGACGGCCTGCGCGAGCAAGGGGCGGGCGCCATCGGTACGACCAAGCGCGGCATCGGCCCCTGCTACGAGGACAAGGCGGCGCGGCGCGGCGTTCCCATGGCGGCGATGCGCGATCTCGCCGGGATGCGCGTTCTGGTGGAGCGGGCGCTCGCCGCGTGGGAGCCCACCATCCGCGCGCTCGGCGGCGCCGCCCCCTCGGCGGACGAGGTGATGGCGGAGATCGAGCCGCTCGCCGAGCGGCTGGTGCCACGCCTGGTGGACACCGCCGCGCTGGTGGACAGGCGGCTGCGGGAGGGCAAAAACGTCCTCTTCGAGGGCGCGCAGGGGACCTTGCTGGACGTGGACCACGGGACGTACCCCTTCGTGACGTCGTCCAGCGCGGCGGCGGGCGGCGCGTGTACCGGCGCGGGGATCGGCCCGACGCGCATCGACAAGGTGGTCGGCCTGGTGAAGGCGTACTGCACGCGCGTGGGCGCGGGCCCCTTCCCGACCGAGCTCTCCGACGCGACGGGCGAGCGCCTGCGCAAGGTCGGCGACGAGTTCGGCTCGGTCACCGGGCGCCCGCGGCGCACCGGGTGGCTCGATCTGCCCGCGCTCCGCTACGCGTCGCGCATCAACGGGCTGGACGGCATCGCCGTCACCAAGCTGGACGTGCTGACCGGCCTGGACGAGCTGCGCGTGTGCGTGGCCTACAAGACCCCCGCGGGGGAGACGCCCGACCTGCCCGTCGGCGAGCTGGATCGCGCCGAGCCGGTGTACCGCACGGTGCCCGGCTGGTCGCAGGCGCTGGGCCAGGCGCGCACCATGGAGGAGCTGCCCGACGCGGCGCGCCGCTACGTCGCGATGATCGAGGAGGCGGCGGGGTGCGACGCCATGATCGTCAGCGTGGGCTACCGCCGCGGCGAGACCATCGTGCGCGCGCGGCCCTTCTGAGCTAGTCCTAACCACGTGCTCGTCGCCGTCCTGTTCGCCGCGCAGATGGCCGCCGCGCGCCCGCCGGAGTGCGGTACGTCGGAGGACCTGCGCGGGACCAACGTCTGGGAGCGCGCCAAGCACCCCGAGCTGAGGCGCTACTGCGATCTCTTGGCGAGCGGGGCGAGCAAGCTCGCCGCCGGCGCCACGCTGGCGCGGGAGGTGGTCGGGATCGCCGACGAGGCGGACCGGCTGATGCCCGGCCACGCCGCGCCGCTCGCGCTGCGCGGGAGGGCGCTGGCGCACCTCGGCCAGTTCCCCGAGGCGTACGCGTCGTTCGTGGAGGCACGCAAGCGCGACCCCCGCGCCGTGGACGATCCCTCCGCGCTCTACGCCTTCGCGCGGTCGGCGGCCCGCACCGGTCACGAGGACGAGGCGCGCGGCGCCTTCCGCGCGCTGCTCCCGCGCGCCGCGGGGCTGCTGCCTTACCAGCGTGGCCCTGCGTACGTCGAGGCGGCCGTGCTCGCGATGGCCCGCGGCCCCGCCGGCCTGGAGGAGGCGATCGCCATCTTCCGTCAGGCGCGGCGCGAGGCGGTGGACGTCGTGCAGGCGCTGGCGACCCTCGGCCTGGCCCTGGCGCTGGAGCGCTCGGGCGCCACCGACGAGTCGCGCGCGACGCTGGACGATCGCGCCCGCGCCCTCGCGCGCAGCCTCACCGCCGGCGCCCGCGCGCGCGACTGGCTCGGTCCGCACGCCGCGGAGGCGGACGCCATGGCCGCGGTCGGGCTCGCCGGCACCGACGACGTCGCCGCCCGCGCGGCGTGGAAGCGCTACCTCGACGGTGCCGGCAAGACGCCGTGGGTTGAGCAGGCCACGGCGGCGATGAACGGCCCGGCGAAGAAGAAGGGCAGGGGGCATCGATGAGGCCGCGCGCGGTGCTGCTCGGCCTCCTGCTCGCGCTGTCGGCGCCGCTGGTCGCGCGCGCCGACACCCCGCCCTCGCTGTGGGACACGGTGAAGGACCCTGCGGCGCGCGACCGCTATCGCCTCCACATGGTCATCGACCAGCTCCTGCTCCGGGCGAGCGAGGGGCGGCGCGTCGACGGCACCGGTCTTCCCGCGCCTGCCAGCGACCCCGCCCGCCTCGCCTACGAGCGCGCCCGAGAGATCCTGGAGAGCATCGACGCGCGGCACAGCCCGGACATCGAGCTGCGCCGCGACTACGCCTGGTACGCCGGCTTCAAGGCGTCCTTCGCCGTGCCCGACTGGGCGGCGGTGGCCGAGGTGCTGGAGTCGGTGGTGCGCGACGCGCCCGACCTGCCCGACCTCGCGAGCGTGTACTCCGACATGGCGGAGGCCTACGTCCACCTGCAGCGCCCCAAGGACGAGATCCACGCCTGGGACGAGGTGCTGGCGCGCGCCCGCACCGACGCCGAGCGCGTCACCCCGCTGCTCAACCAGGGGGAGGCGTTCATGCGCACGGGGGACCTCTCCCAGGCGCTCTCGCAGTTCCGGGAGGTGGCGGCCCTCAGCATCGTGGTGGACGAGGCCACCTCCGGCGTGCTCGCGCAGTGGGACATCGCGGTCGCGCTGGACCGCAGCGGAGACCTGCTGCACGCGCTGAAGGCTGCCCGGGCGGCGGAGCACATGGACCCGCGAGGCGCCCTGTACTCGGTGCTGCCCGCGCAGGACGGCGGTGCCCCGTACGTCTACTTCGACCCGGAGTACGAGCGCGACTGGTACATCGCGCTCGCCTTCGAGGCGCTCGCCGACGAGGCGACGACGGCGGAGCAGCGCGCGCAGCACCTGGCGGTGGCCGAGTCGCACTTCTCCATCTACGTGAGCCGCGCCAGGCCGGACGACCACTGGCTGCCCATCGCCCGGGCGCGGCTGGCCAAGGTCCACGCCCGGCGCGCCGCCGCGGAGGCGGCGCTGCGCAAGGCGCATCGCTCCACGCCGCGCCCCCTCGACCGCTGAGCGCTCAGGCCCCGGGCATCCGCGCCCGCGTCTCCTGGATCTGCCGGTCGAGCTCCTGCAGGGGGAGGTCGAGCGCCGTGCACGCGCGCTGGAGCGTCTCCATCTCGGCGGCGTCGATGGTGCCGTCGATGAGCGCCGCGCCCACCAGCCCGGCGAGGAACCACTGCGGCGCGCTCACAGGTCCCATCTGCGCGCCGCTCCCCAGCTGCCCGGCGAGCGCGCGGCCGACGGTCTCCTCCGGGATGCCCCAGCGGCGGCCGCAGGCGGTGAGCAGGCGCTTCTCGTTGCGGCCGAGGCCGTTCTTGGCGAGCAGGTACGCCATCTGCGAAAAGAGGACGCCGCGCTCCCGCGGATCGCGGATGTCGGGCATGAAGAAGGTGGGGAGCGGCTGCTCCGGCGCGGTGTGGCGCGGGCGCACCATGCCCGGGGCGCCGATGGCGTCCAGCGCCCAGACCAGGCCGCTCGCGACGATCTCGGTGTTGCAGTGGCCGCACCTGGTGTCGTCGGTGTCGGCGAGCGGCGCGCCGCAGCTCGGGCACACCACCGCGGTCATCGAGAGCTTGGTGCTCGCCCCCGCCTTGCGTGCCAGTCGCAGCACGGACTGTCTGGGGAAGGGCTCCGCGCCCGGCTGGAAGCGCCCCGACCAGAACACCTTCACGTAGACGTAGTCCTGCGGCTCGCCCTGCGCGACGTCGCACAGGAGCACGTCGGCGCCGCCCACCGCGACGTCCCGCGCGCCGGCGAGCTCCGACGCGCCATCCCCGCCTCGCGTGATGAGCTCGGGCGTGGCGCACTTGCGCAGCGGGGCCGCCGAGCGCGTCCGCCCCGACTCGACCCACTTCCAGAAGAGGTAGCTCGCGCGGTCCTCCAGCACCTCGCGCGTGGCGCCCAGGTCCACCTCGCGCAGCGCGTCCAGGCCGGCCACCGGCTCCGCCGACGTGGGGTGCCACTCGGCGATCTGAGTGATCTCGGAGAGCACCCAGTCGTGCTCGCCGGAGCAGACCACCGCCTGGCAGTAGGTGCACTTCAGCACCTCGCCACCGCCCGCGGGGAAGGGCGCGCCGCACGAGGGGCACGCCTTGCCGACCTGCATGGGGTCGAGCTTCGTCTGCGCGCCCTGCTTGCGCACCAGCGTCCAGATCTCGGTGTAAGGGGCCACCGGCGTGCGCGCGAGCTCCGACTGGATCTGCTGCGGGGTCGCGGCGAGCGGCACCATCGCGTCGCGCGCCTGCGCGGTGAAGCGCACGTGCACCACGTCGAGCGGAGGGAAGCTCTGCACCGCCTCGAGCGTGGTGTACAGCGTCTGCGCCTCGCTCATGACGTTGCGCGTGCCCTCCTGCTTCATCAGCTCGAGCTGCACGCGGTAGCGCGAGTAGATGCCGTCGGAGACGAAGGCGCGTGCCGGGCGCATGTCTCCCGCGCACCACGCCTCCCGGAGCATGTCGGACATGACGCGCACGCGGTCGAGGATGCTCTGCTCGGTGAGGTTGGGGTCGCGGGCCTTGAGCGGCTCGAGCGTGACCGAGCGGCGGCTCTTGGCCTCCACGTCGTACTGGGCGTCCAGGATGGCCGCGCGGACGGAGTTCGTCTGCCGTCCCTTGCGCGCGTTGGCCACCAGCACGACCAGCATCACGCACCCGAAGAGGATCAGGATCGTGAAGCCGACGACGGGGTTGGTGCCGCCGCCGGCGTGCGAGCCGGAGCTGGTGGAGAAGCTCGTCGGGTGCGAGCTGCTGCTGTGGAAGGATGACGACCGCGACCCGCCGCCGGAGCTGCGGTAGCTCTGCCCGCCGCCCGGGCGGGCGAGCGCCACGCCGGACACGCAGAAGACGAGCACGGCCACGAGGACCGAGAGCCGCCGCCAGAAACCCGCACGCCTGCCACACACCATGGCCGCGTTGTACCCCCGCGTCACTTGATCGGGAAGAGCTGGCGGTTCTGCCACGATGGCAGCTTGCGGAGGTCCGACCAGACCTCCTTGGCGGAGGTGTAGCGGTAGGCGTCGCGGCGGCGGAGCATCTTGGCGACGTGACCGCCGAGCGGCGTGCCGATGGCCTCCGCGCGCGCCCGGGGGATGCCCTCGGCCACCACGCGCACCAGGTCCTGGTAGCCGGCGCCCTTGGGGATGGCCGGCTCGCCGGTGAGCATCCAGTACATGAGCAGGCCGATCTGGTAGATGTCGCTCTGCTTGCTCGTGTAGCCGTTGGCCACGACCTCCGGCGCCATGATGGCGTGGTTGACGACGTTGGGGCGGATGGCCGAGGCGCCGCGCAGCTCGTGGCTGATGCCGAAGTCGCTGATCTTGACGATGGGCCTGTCCGTCGCGTGGACGATGAGCACGTTGCCGGGGTGCAGGTCGTCGTGGACGATGTCGTGGTCGTGCAAGAAGGAGAGGGCGGCGAGGAGCTGCCGTGCCAGCTCGATGACGAGGCCCTCCTGCATGGGCGCGCCGAGCATGTCGGACAGCGCGTGGTCGCAGCGCTCGAGCGCCATGTAGAAGAGGTGGTCCTGCTCGAAGGCGTCGTAGATGTAGACGACGTTCGGGTGGCGCAGCGACAGCAGGCGCTGCGTCTCGCGCGCCCACTCGGCGTACACCTCCTGATAGGGCCGGTTCGCCGGGCGGATCACCTTCACCGCGTAGACCTGGTCGAAGGGGCCGACGCAGTCGTAGACCGCGCCGAACTCGCCGGCGCCGATGACCCGTCGCACCTCGTACTCGCCCTTCTTGGAGACGAGGCGCGAGCCGACCTGCGGGTACTGCACCATGATGCGCGGGGCGGCGCCCGGGATGGTGCCCGTCGGGCTCGTCGGCACGGACGGCGAGGACGCCGGCGCGGAGCCGACGGCGGGGAGCTGGCCCGTCGTCGTCGCAGGGGTGGCGGCGAACTGACCGCTGGAGGTGGCCGCCGGCGGCACCGCGGGGAGCCGCGGCGCGGACGGCACAGCGGTCCCCGCCTGGGAGGCCGGGGACGGGGGCATGGGCGGCGTGGGGTGCGCCGGCTGCCTCGGGGTGGCGGGGCCGGCGAGGGTCGCGCCCGAGTTGGGCGGGGCCGGGACGCCGGGCGGGTAGGGTGGACGAGCCGTCACGAGCGTTCACTCCACCTTAGCACCGACTCCGCTCGCCGCGGGGGCTTCGACTCCACTCGCGGCGAGCCTTCGCACGCGCCGGGCGCCAGGCGCCGTAGTACGCTCCCCGGTCCATGACCACGACCCGACGGGAGACGCTCGAGCACAGGCGTCTGGAAGAGGCGCGCGAGGGCAAGAAGTGGCGTCGCTGGGGGACTTACCTGAGCGAGCGACAGTGGGGGACGGTCCGGGAGGACTACTCGGCCAGCGGCGACGCCTGGACCTACCTCCCCCACGACCACGCGCGCCTGCGGGCCTACCGGTGGGGCGACGACGGCCTGCTCGGCTTCTGCGACAACCGCGGCCTGATGAACTTCGGCCTGGCGCTCTGGAACGGGAAGGACCCCTTCCTCAAGGAGCGCCTCTTCGGCCTGAGCAACCCGGAGGGCAACCACGGCGAGGACGTCAAGGAGCTCTATTACTACCTGGACGCCACGCCCGCGCACACCTACTGCCGTGCACTCTACAAGTATCCGCACGCCGCCTTCCCCTACGAGGAGCTGCGGCGGCGCGCGGCGGCGGCGGGGCGGCAGGAGCCGGAGCCAGAGCTGCTGGACACGGGCGTCTTCGACGGCGACGCCTACGTGGACGTCTTCGTCGAGTACGCCAAGGGGGACGTCGAGGACGTGCTCATGCGCGTGACGGTGGTCAACCACGGACCGGAGACGACGCTGGACGTGCTGCCCTCGCTCTGGTTCCGCAACACGTGGAGCTGGGGGGAGAAGGAGCCGAGGCCGAACCTGTATCGAGGGGGGAAGAACTTCGTCGTCACCGAGCAGGACCACCTGGGCCGCCGCTTCCTCTACGCCGAAGGCGAGGGCGACGTGCTCTTCACCGAGAACGAGACGAACACCGAGGCGCTCTACGGCAGCAAGAACCGGACGCCCCACGTGAAAGACGCCTTCCACCGCTTCGTCGTGAACGGCGAGGCGGGCGCGGTGAACCGCCGCGAGGAGGGGACGAAGTGCGCCTTCCACCACAAGCTGCGGCTCGCGCACGGGGCGACGGAGGTGATCCGCCTCCGCTTCGTCGACGAGGCGCGCGACGACGCCTTCGCCGACTTCGACGAGGTGATGGATCAGCGCAAGAGCGAGTGCGACGCCTTCTGGGAGGCGACGATGCCCGACGCGCTCGACGCCGACCAGAAGCTCGTCTACCGGCAGGCGGCCGCCGGCCTGCTCTGGTCGAAGCAGTTCTACTTCTTCGACATCCACCGCTGGCTGAAGGGCGACGAGGCCATGCCGCCCCCGCCGCCGGAGCGCCGCACGGACAGCAAGAACGCGGAGTGGACGCACCTGTACAACAGCGAGGTGCTCTCCATGCCCGACAAGTGGGAGTACCCCTGGTACGCGGCGTGGGACCTCGCCTTCCACTGCGTGCCCATGGCGCTCTTCGACGCGGAGTACGCCAAGCAGCAGCTCCTGTTGCTGGTGCGCGAGTGGTACATGCACCCGAACGGCCAGCTCCCCGCCTACGAGTGGGCGTTCGGCGACGTGAACCCGCCGGTGCACGCGTGGGCGGCGCTGCGCGTCTACCACATCGAGCGGCGGCAGACGGGGCGCGCCGACCGCGCCTTCCTCGAGACGGTCTTCCACAAGCTGATGCTCAACTTCACCTGGTGGGTGAACCGCAAGGACGCGGCGGGCAAGAACGTCTTCCAGGGCGGCTTCCTCGGCCTGGACAACATCGGCGTGTTCGACCGGTCCATGGCCCTGCCCGGCGGCTTCACCCTCGAGCAGGCGGACGCGACGAGCTGGATGGGCATGTATTGCCTGAACCTGCTGGAGATGGCGCTGGAGCTCTCCAAGGAGAACCCCACCTACGAGGACGTCGCCAACAAGTTCTTCGAGCACTTCCTGCTCATCGCCCGCGCGGCCAACCTGGGCAACGAGGGCGTGCCGGGCCTCTGGGACGACGAGGACGGCTTCTACTACGACACGCTCTACTCGCCGACGGCCGGCCACATCCCGCTCAAGGTGCGGTCGATGGTGGGGCTCATCCCCCTCTTCGCCGTCAGTACGCTGGACGCCGGCGCCTTCGAGCGCTTCCCCGAGTTCGGCCGGCGGGTGAAGTGGTTCCTCGCCAACCGCCCGGAGCTGAACGAGGGCATCGCGTCCATCCACGACAAGGGCGCGTCCTCACGTCGCCTCCTCGCCATCCTGGACCGCCGGAGGCTGGTGCGCGTGCTCGGGCGCATGCTCGACGAGACGGAGTTCCTGTCGCCCCACGGCGTGCGGGGGATCTCCCGCGCCCACAAGGACGCCCCCTTCGTCTTCCGCGCTGACGGGCAGACTCACCGCGTCGACTACGAGCCGGCGGAGTCGCAGACGGGCATGTTCGGCGGCAACTCCAACTGGCGCGGCCCGGTGTGGTTCCCCGTCAACTTCCTGCTCATCGAGTCGCTGCAGAAGTACCACTACTTCTACGGGGACTCCCTGCGGGTGGAGTGCCCGCGCGGCTCCGGTCGGTGGATGAGCCTCTGGGAGGTGGCCGCCGAGCTCTCGCGGCGGCTGACCGGCCTCTTCCTGCGCGGGCCGGACGGCCGGCGCCCCGCGCATGGCGACGTGGCGAGGCTGCAGACCGACCCGCACTTCCGCGATCACGTGCTCTTCTACGAGTACTTCCACGGCGACACGGGCGCAGGCCTCGGGGCGTCGCACCAGACCGGCTGGACCGCCCTCGTCGCCAAGCTCCTGGATCAGAGCCCCCTCTGGACCGGCAAGTGGGACGAGAAGCTGTCGCGCATGGTGGCCTCACCCTCCGACCCGCTCTCCCCACGAGGGAGAGAGGGAGAAGAGAAGAAGTAGGCGGCCCTCTTTCTTCGAGGGGAGTGAGGTTCAGAAGCCCTCGTCGTGCATCGCCGAGGCGTTGACCTGCAGCGCGGCGTTGCGGCGAACCGGGGCGGGCGCGGCGGCCGTGTGGGCGACGGCGGCGCGGGTGGAGGCGACCTTGTGCGCGGCGGCCACCAGGCGGCGCTTCTGCTCGACGTCGGTGGCCTTGTCCGCCTCCGTCTTCAGCTTCTTCTCCGCGCGGGCGAGGCGCTCGTCAGCGGCCGCGAACTGCCCGGACGAGACGTCCTGCGAGGCGCCCAGCTCCAGCTCCGACGCGGCCATCACCGCCATGATGGAGTGCGTGCGCGCGTTCTCGGTGCGGGCGACGCGGCCGTCGTCGTCGGAGAAGCTGGCGCGCGCCACCACCTCCTGCACGCGCTCCAGGTCGCCCTCGTCGGGATCGCGGAAGTGCAGGCGCACGCTCGCGAGGGCACGGACCGGGGCGACCTGGTCGTCGTGGACGCGGACCTTCAGCAGCGCCTCGCGGCGCTGGCCGGAGAAGAGCGCGCCGAGGGGCAAGCGGACCGAGCCGTCGCCACTCCGCTCGCTGCGGCAGCCCTCCACGCCGACGATGTCCACCCCCGGCGCGGGCACCACCTCGACGAAGGCGTTGGTGGCGACGGTGCTGGAGAGCAGGTCGAGCTCGCGGTGCATCAGCGAGGCGAGCTCGCGCGGGTCGCCGATGTGATAGAGGCGCCCGCTCGAGCGCAGCGCCAGCGCGTCGAGCGTCTTCTCGTCGTAGTCCGTGCCCACGCCCAGGCTCGTCACCTGCGAGTGGAAGCGCAGCCCGCGCTCCGCCAGGGCACCGAGCGCCTCCGGCGAGGAGGGGCCGATGTTGGCGATGCCGTCGGAGATGACGACGACGCGGCGAACGGCGTGCGTGGCAGGCGCCCGCGCCACGTGGGCCTCACCCAGGCCGAGCCCGTCGAACAGGTCGGTCGAGCCCGTCGGCGTCAGCTTGGAGAGGCGCGACTTGAGGATGGTGCGCGTGCGCGTCGAGAGCACCGTGGGCTCCACCACCGTCTTCGCCTCGTCGGCGAAGGTGTCGATGGACACGATGTCGCCGTCGGAGAGGTCGTCGATGAGGAGCTGCGCGGCGCGTCGCGCGTTGTCGATCTTGGCGCCTGCCATCGAGCCGGAGGTGTCGATCACCAGCGCGACGTCCTTGGCGACGTGCGCGCGCGGTCGCGTGGAGGGCGCGTCCACCCAGATGCCCACGTCGGCGTCGCCGTCCCCGGCGAGCAGCACGTCGCTCTCCGCCGCGGCGCCGATCCAGCCGGTCTGCGCGGTCGCAGGCCGCGGGCTGCCGGTGTCGGTGGAGGCAGGGTCGACCGCCAGCGGGGTCTCGGTGGGGGCGGCGCCGCTCGCCACCGCCGGGCGCGGCGTGGCCGCGACCACCACCGGGGCCGTGCCTCGCGCCCCCGCACAACCCCACAGAAGCGCCATCGAGCCGACCAGAACCGCCTTGCGCATGACACACGTCTCCCTTCGCGCCGGGCGCGCCGCGCGCCCGATCTCGGCCGGCTTCGAACCGGCGCGTGCCCCTTCGGACGGGCCAGCGCCGGAAAGGATCTACGGACCCTTGCGGGCGCGCAGGAAGCGGGCGACAGGCCGGAAGATCGACGCCTCCGCCCCGCGTGAGAGGAACAGGTCGGCGTGGGCGATGGGCCGGTCCCCGCCGCCGACGACCAGCAGCTCCTTGTCCTCGGAGCCGATGGAGGTGAACACGTCCCGGGCCGTCGCCTCCGGCACGATGCCGTCGTCCTTCGCCACGACGCAGAGCAGGGGGTGGCGCATCTCGGAGAGCGCGCGCGAGACGTTCACCCCGCGGAGCACCAGCTCCTTGCGGCGGATCCAGTGGGCGATGTCCTCGTTCACCCGCGGCTGGATGTCCTCCACGGTCTCCACCATCTCATCGGCGCGGGAGAGATCCGTCGAGCGCGCGTTGATGTAGATGGAGAGCAGCGGGGGCGCGATCTTCGCGAGCGCGGGGAGCGCCACGCGGGCGATGGCGCGGGTGTTCTTCAGCCGCACGCGCCCGACGAGCGCCGGCGAGGCGAAGGCGACGCGCAGCAGCGGGTGCACGTCCACCCACGTCACCAGGCCGCCGAACGCCACGACCGCGTGCACGGGCGCCTTCGGGTTGTGCGCGAGGTAGCCGAAGGACAGCGCGGTCCCCAGGCTGCAGCCGATGAGGTCGACGCGCGACGCGCCGGTCGCGCTGCGCTCGAGCACCCGCTCCACGATCGGCGGCACGTCGTCCAGCGCCAGCTCGGAGAGGCCGAAGGTCTCGCTGCCACCCTCGCGCTGGGAGCGACCCTGCCCGCGCAGCTCGGCGCTCCACACCTCGAGTCCCTCGCGCGCCAGCGTGGCCTCCAGCGACGACTCGCTGGGGTGAAAGCCGAAGACGAAGGCGTTCATCCCGTAGCCGGGGACGAGCAGCACGGGCCGCGTGCCCGGCGCGGCCGTCCCCGCCGAGATGCGCTTGAGAGAAAGCCGAAAACCGGCGTGATTATCGACGAGTTCGTAGGATTCTTCGAGCGTCACGTGAGCACCGCAAACTTGAGGTAGCGACCCTCCGGCCAGGCCGGGAGCGTGGGGTGATCGGGCGGAGGACCGTATAGCGCGACCAGCCGGAGATCGCCGCGTCCCAGCGCGTCGTCGTCGAGGGTGGAGGCGAAGGCCGAGGCGTCGACGTGGCTGGAGCACGACGCCGCGCACAGCGTGCCACCCGGCGCGAGCACACCCGCGGCGAGGCGGTGCAGGCGCCGGTAGGACGCCAGCGCCCGGGCGCGCGCCTTCTCGCTGGGCGCGAAGCTCGGCGGGTCGCTCACCACCAGATCCCACGCCTCCCGGCGCCGCGCCGCGTCCTCCAGGAAGGCGAAGGCGTCGGCGGAGACGAAGGCGTGGCGGGAGGGGTCGAGCCCCGCGCGCCGGAAGCTCTCCTGCGCCGTCGCGTGCGCCGCCGCGGCGACGTCCACGCTCGTCACGTGCGTCGCGCCGCCGCGCGCGGCGTGGAGCGAGAAGCCTCCGGCGTAGGAGAAGAGGTTGAGCACGCGCTTGCCGCGCGCCATCGAACCCACGCGCCGGCGGTTCTCCCGCTGGTCCAAGAACGCGCCCGTCTTCTGCCCGCGCGCCAGGTCCACCACGAAGGGCACGCCGTGCTCGCGCACCTCGATGACGTCGGGCGGCGGCGGGCCGTCCAGCAGGTGCGCCGCCGGCGCCGCGCCGCGCTCCACCGTGCGGTGCACCAGCGTCCGGACGCGGCCGCGGAGCGCGCGGCGGAGCGCCGTCGCCATCCAGTCCAGTCGCGCGCGCGCGCCTTCGCCGTCGGTCCGCAGCACCGCGACGTCGGCGTAGCAATCCACGACGAACCCCGGCAGCCGGTCCCCCTCGCCGTGCACCAGCCGGTACGCGTTGGTCTCCCCGCCGTCGAAGAGCGCGTCGCGCAAGGCCATCGCGCGGCCGAGGCGCTCGTCCAGCAGCGCGTCGTCGACCGGCCTGTCGCCGTGCGTCCACATGCGCACGGCGATGGGTGACGACGGCGAGGCCAGGCCGCGCCCCATCACCTCCGCGCCGTCCATCACCCGCACCTCGTCCCCCTCGCCGATGCCGCGGAGGGACTCCGCCTGCTCGCGCCAGAGCCACGGATGGCCCCGCCGGAGCGGCCCGCTCGCCGCGCGCTTCACACGGACCGACGGGAGATCCTTCAAGCGCAATCCTGTCCCACCGTGTAGGAGTTTGTCTCCACACGAAGGTCTGGCGCCGAACGTGACGTATGCAAGGCTGGACGCCCGGGAGACGACTTCACGTAGGGGCCTGTGCCAGGATGGCGCATGCTGTCTCCCAAGGTGATCAGCTTGTCGTGCGAGGCTTGACGTAGGTGGTGGCGACGCCTCAAAATCATGTCGCTTCGTGGCTTGCACGGCCCTTGCTTCACGTTCGGTGACAGGACACCGGCCGCGCGTTCCGTCGAACAGTTCTGGCGGTCGCCGGTCATGAGAGGGAGAGCGGGGCACCGCTCGGAGAGAGCAAAGGGCACATGAAGAAGAAGCGCAAGGGCAAGCACTCCAGGGCCGCGGCCGCCGCGGCCGGCGCGCCGGCGAGCGAGTCGCCCCCCTCGTCGTCCGAGCTCGCCCCCGAGTCCGCCGTCACCTCGGTGACGGAGCCCGCGTCCGTCGCGCCCGCGTCCTCCGAGGTCGCATCCGCGACCGTCGAGAGCGCGCCGGCGAGCGCCGAGATCGCGCCCGCCAAGATCCAGATGGTCGACGCGGCGCCGGTCGAGGCCGCGCCCGCGTCGACGAAGGCGGAGACGGAGCCCGCGCAGGCGGCAGCCCCGCCGTCGAAGGCTGCGCCGGCGTCCGCGTCGGCTCCTGACTCCAGCGTGCCTTCCGCCGCGGCCGTGCCGGCGAGCGCGAGCGCGCCCTCGTCCAAGGCGCCTTCGGCGAAGAAGAAGAAGAAGGCGAAGAAGAAGAGCGAGCGCGTCAGCACCCTTCCGGCCACGGTGCGCGAGGGCAAGGGCTCCGGCGCTCCGCCGGCGATCAGCGCCAAGCTGGAGCAGCTCGAGGCGAAGCTGGAGGAGCGGCACAAGGAGGCGGAGCGCGCGGCCCGCAAGGGGTTCGGCAGCGATCCGGGTCTGGAAGAAGAGAGCATCCCGCCCGTGGTGGAGCTGGAGGACCACTTCTTCTCCAGCGGCGAGCTGCCGCCGGATCCGGCCGATCGCGTGTCGGGCTCCGGGACGAGCGGCGCGTTCGACGCGGTCCCGCACTCGCGCGAGGCGCGCAAGATGACCCCGGAGGCGCACGCGCGTCGCGCGCACCTCTCGCGCTACGTGATGATGGCGGTCGGCGCTTGCGCGCTGCTGCTGCTCATCGGCATCGTCATCAGGTCGGTGCGTGGCCGCCCGAACGAGGAGCCCGTCCGCGCCCAGATCGTCCACGCGGCAGACCCTGCGCCGCCTCCGGTCACGCCGCCTGCTGCCAAGAAGTCGGACGAGGTTCCGACCCCCGCCGATCAGGCCAAGACCGACGAGGCCAAGACGGACGAGGCCAAGACCGACGAGGCCAAGACCGACGAGGCCAAGACCGACGAGGCCAAGACCGACGAGGCTCCCGCCGCGTCCGCCGCCAAGCCGAAGCCCGCGAAGAACGCCTGGCAGGAGAAGGCGACGGCGAAGGCCGCGCTGGAGGCGGGCGCCAACGGCATGGCGATCGCCGCGGGCGAGCGGTCGGTCGCCCTCGACCCGACCGACGCCGAGGCGTGGCTCATCCTGGGCGCGGCCTACCAGGCCAAGGGCAACATGGTGCAGGCGCGCCGCTGCTACAGCTCGTGCCTCACCAAGGGGCGCCACGGCTCCAAGCAGGAGTGCAAGGAGATGCTCCGGCAGTAGCCCGCCCTCGCGTCACACGTCCGGCCCTCCGTTGACACGACGCGTTCGCACGGGTACAGACCCGCGCGAACGGTACCCCGACGCGCGCGACCCTCCGGGGCCCGCCGCCGCCGCTCGGGCCGGGCGAAGGAGTACCCGTGTTCAAGAAAGTCTGCATCTTCTCGGGCAACGCCAACCCCGCGTTGGCGGAGGCGATCGCGAACTACCTGGAGACGCCGCTCGCCAAGAGCAAGACGATGCGATTCTCCGACGGCGAGTCCTTCGTCGAGATCAACGAGAACGTCCGCGGCGTCGACGCCTTCGTCATCCAGCCGACGTGCAGCCCCGTCAACGACAACGTGATGGAGCTCCTGATCATGTGCGACGCGCTCCGCCGCGCGTCGGCCGGCTCCATCACCGCGGTGGTGCCGTACTACGGCTACGCCCGGCAGGACCGCAAGGTCGCTCCCCGCACGCCGATCACCAGCAAGCTGGTGGCGGACCTGATCCAGGCCACCGGCATCACCCGCGTGGTCTCGATGGACCTTCACGCCGGGCAGATCCAGGGCTTCTTCAACATCCCCTTCGACCACCTCTACGCGATGCCGGTGATGCTGGAGGACTACCTGAAGAAGAACTTCGACTCCTCGGCGGTCTTCGTCTCGCCGGACGCCGGCGGCGTGGAGCGCGCGCGCGCCTACTCCAAGCGCCTGGACGCGAGCCTGGCCATCATCGACAAGCGCCGCGAGCGCGCGAACGTCAGCGAGGTGATGAACCTCATCGGCGACGTGAAGGGGCGCCCCTGCGTCATCCTGGACGACATGATCGACACCGCGGGCACCCTGGTCGGCGCGGCCAAGGCCCTGGTGGAGGAGGGCGCGACGAAGGTGGTCGCCGCCGCCACCCACGGGGTCTTCTCCGGGCCCGCCATCGACCGCATCAACGAGTCCCCCCTGACCGAGGTGGTGGTGACCGACACCATCCCCCTCAGCGCCGGGGCCGCCGCCTGCCCCAAGATCAAGCAGGTCTCCATCGCCCGCCTCCTGGGCGAGGCGATCAAGCGCATCCACTCCAGCGACTCCGTCAGCTCCCTGTTCGCCTGACAAAAGCCCTCGCCCGGCGGCGAATTCTCTGCTACTAGCACCGCCCCCGCGCCGGGTTTTGCCGCGCGTCCGGAGAATCCCATGTCCACGATGACTCCCCTCCAGGCCACCCCCCGCGTCACCGGCGGCAAGGGCGAGGCGAAGCGCCTTCGCAAGACCGGTCAAGTCCCCGCCGTCGCGTACGGCAAGACCCTCCCCGCCATCCCCATCTCCATCGCCCCGAAGGACGTGCTCGGCATCCTCCACAGCGAGCGCGGCCAGAACACCGTCATCCAGATGAAGGTGGACGCGAAGGACCTGGTCGTCATGATCAGGGACTACTCGTACCACCCGCTGGACAGGCACCTGCAGCACGTCGACTTCGTCGAGGTGAAGCTCGACCAGGCGGTGGACGTGGAAGTGCCGCTCGTGACCACGGGCAAGCCCGCGGGCGTGACCCTCGGCGGCGTCCTGCGCCAGGTCTACCGCACGCTGCCCGTGCGCTGCCTGCCGGAGCGCATCCCGCTGAAGATCGAGGTCGACGTCAGCCACCTCAACCTGGGCGAGCACGTCGCCACCCAGGAGCTGAAGCTGGACGAGGGCGTGACCGTTCGCCTCGCAGACGAGCAGACGCTCGTCGCCGTCGTCGCGCCGGAGAAGGAGAAGGCGGAGACCACCGAGGCCGCGCCTGTTGCTGGCGCCGCCCCCGCGGCTGGTGCCGCCCCCGCCGCGGCGCCCGCCGCCCCGGCGAAGGACGAAAAGAAGAAGAAGTAGCCTGCGGTGCATCTCGTCGTCGGGCTCGGGAACCCGGGAAAGAAGTACTCGGGCAACCGTCACAACGTCGGCTTCATGACCGCCGACCGCCTCCGCGAGGAGGCGAGCCTGCCCGACTGGCGCGAGAAGTTCTCCGGCGTCTTCACCCGGGGTACGTCCTTCGGGGACGACATCGTCCTGCTCAAGCCCATGACGTTCATGAACGTCTCGGGGGACTCGGTGCAGCCCGCGGCCGCTTTCGTGAAGGTGCCGCCGGCGCGCGTGGTGGTGGTCCACGACGAGCTGGACCTCGCCTTCGGGGACATCCGGCTGAAGCAGGGCGGCGGCCACGCGGGCCACAACGGGCTGAGGAGCATCATCGAGCGTCTGGGGACGCCGGACTTCCTGCGTGTGCGGGTGGGCATCGGCCGGCCGCCCCCCGGTTTCCGCGGCGACGTGGCCGACTACGTGCTCTCCAACTTCGACGCCTCCGAGCGGGCGGAGCTGCCCGACGTGCTGGCACGCGTCCTCACCGCGCTGGAGCGCCTCGTCCGCGACGGGGCGGCCGCCGCCATGAACGTGGTCAACGCGGGGCCGAGCTGCAGGCCCGGCCGGGGAACCTGAGCCGCGAGCTGCGACTCGGGGTTGTGCGCGCCCGCCTTTGTGCTAAAAGGCCGGCCCCCGCCTTTTCTGGCGGGATCCTTGCTCGCGGACCCCGTCCGCGGGCCGACGGTCCGCCCCGGGCGGGCCGGTGTCCACGAGGAGAACATCGCATGGGTACGACGCAAGCGCTGAGGGCGAAGGAGTACGAGACCATCTACATCCTCCGCTCCGATATCGACTCCGACACCGCCGAGAAGGTGCAGGGTCGCGTGGGTGAGGTGGTCGAGAGGGCCGAGGGCAAGCTGGTCAAGGTGGAGGCCTGGGGCCGCCGCAAGCTGGCCTACCCGGTCGCCAAGCAGAAGCGCGGCGTCTACGTCTACGTCAAGTACGTGGGCGTGGGCGGCCTGGTGCAGGAGCTGGAGCGCAACCTGAAGCTCCAGGACGCCGTGCTGAAGTTCCAGACCGTCATGGTCGGCGAGCAGATCGACGTCGCCTCCGTCACCGTCGACCCGGAGGAGATCAAGTTCCAGAAGCTGGACCTGCCCGCGGAGGAGGACAGGGAGGAGTCGCGCGAGCGCCAGCTCGGCCTCGAGGCGATGGAGTCCCCGCGTTCCCGCCGCGGCGAGGAGCCGGAGCACGAGCCCGCCCCCGCCGCCGCCGCCTCGGGTGGCGAGGAGGCCGCCGCGCCGAAGGAGGCCGCCGCGCCGAAGGAGGCCGCCGCGCCGAAGGAGGCCGCCGCGCCGAAGGAGGCCGCCGCGCCGAAGGAGGCCGCCGCGCCGAAGGAGGCCGCCGCGCCGAAGGAGGCCGCCGCGCCGAAGGAGGCCGCCGCGCCGAAGGAAGCCGCCGGCAAGAAAGAAGGGGAGGGCTGAGCCATGTCCAACCGATCCTCGATGATGGATGACGACAAGGAGTTCGGCCGCACGCCGGACCTCAACGCCGACGCCCCCGGCCGCCGCCGCACGGGCAAGAAGCGTGTTTGCAAGTTCTGCGCGGAGAAGACCGCGGAGATCGACTACAAGGACCCGCAGGCGCTCAAGTACTTCATCTCCGAGCGCGGCAAGGTCGTTCCCCGCCGCATCAGCGGCAACTGCGCGCTGCACCAGCGCAAGGTCACCAAGGCGATCAAGCGCGCCCGCAACATCGCGCTCTTGCCCTTCACCGTCACGGCCTGAGGAGCTGAGCCATGCCCGCCACGATTCAAGTCATCCTCCAGCACGACGTCGAGAACGTCGGCAAGTCGGGCGACCTGGTGAAGGTCCGGCCGGGCTACGCGCGCAACTACCTGTTGCCGCGAGCCCTCGCCGTCCCGGCGACCACCGCCCAGATGCACCGCATCGCGCACGAGAAGGCCGTCGCGCTGGCGCGCGCGGAGAAGCTGAAGAAGGAGTCGCTCGAGCTCGCCAAGAAGCTCGAGGGCTTCACCGTCACCCTCGCCCACAAGGTGGGTGAGGACGACAAGCTCTTCGGCTCGGTCACGACCAAGGAGATCCATGCGGCGGTCAAGGCGCACGGCCTCGACGTCGACCGCAAGAAGATGCACCTGGCCGAGCCGATCCGCGCGCTCGGCTCCTACGAGGTGCCGGTCAAGCTGATGCACGACGTGACCGCCACCCTCAAGGTGGAGGTCGTCCGCAAGTAGGCGTGGAACGCGGCGCTCGTTCGCGCTAACGTCACGCTTCAGGTTCGGCCGGAGGCCGGCCGACGCGCCGAAGGGCGCGTGGACGATGATGACGCCCTGGCTGCCGAGCAGCCGGGGCGTCGGCGTTTGGGAGGCCTGTGGGAAACATGCGTGGCAACCGTGCGCAAGCTGTGATCGAGCCGGCGATCGTCGAGGGGCGCGTCCCCCCGCACGACCTGGACGCCGAGGCCGCCGTGCTCTCCGCCATCCTCCTCGACGCCTCTGCGCTCGACAGGGTCCTGGAGTTCCTCAAGCCGGAGCACTTCTACTCGGAGGCGCACCGCCGCATCTTCGAGGCGGCGATCGAGCTGCGGAGCGTGGGCCAGCCGGTGGACATCATCCAGGTGGGCACCTGGCTGAAGAACCGCGACCGCATCGCGCAGGTCGGCGGCATGGCCTACCTGACCGACATCCTCAACGCGGCCCCCGCGGTCGCGAACATCGCCTCGTACGGGCGCACCATCCACGAGAAGTGGCGCGTCCGGCAGCTCATCGCGACCTGTCAACGCGTCGCGGCGCAGGGCTACCTGGATTACGGCGAGGCGCAGTCCTTCATCGATACCGCGGAGCAGAGCGTCTACGAGATCGCGCGCACGCCGGAGGGCAGCAGCGTCGAGAAGCTCCTCGACGTGATGAAGAAGTCCTTCAAGGCGCTCACCGACGCCATGCAGCGCGGCGACCGTATCACCGGCACCCCCAGTGGCTTCGAGCGCTACGACCGCCTCACCGCCGGCCTCCACCCCGGTGACCTCACCATCGTCGCCGCGCGCCCCGGCATGGGCAAGACCAGCTTCGTGCTCAACGTCGCCACCAACGTGGCGAGCCCCAAGTCGCGCGTGGCCGCGAGCGACCCATCGCAGCGCTGGGACGAGCCGGGCGTGGGCGTGGTCGTCTTCTCCCTCGAGATGCCGCGCGAGCAGATCGCCAACCGCATGGTGTGCTCGGAGGGCAAGGTGGACGTGGGCAAGCTCCGTCAAGGCTTCCTGAGCCAGCAGGACTGGAGCCGCCTCACCCAGGCCGCCTCCTACCTCGGCAGTCTCCCGGTGTGGGTGGACGACACCCCCTCGCTCAACATCCTGGAGCTGCGCGCCAAGGTGCGCCGCCTTCAGGCGGAGTACGACCGCGTCGACGAGGAGGGCAAGCCCACCCGCCGCATCGGCCTGGTGGTGGTGGACTACCTGCAGCTCATGCGGGGCAGGGAAGGGGCAGCCTCCCGCGAGCAGGAGATCAGCGAGATCTCCCGCGGGCTCAAGGGGCTGGCCAAGGAGCTGCGGCTGCCGGTCGTCGCCCTCAGCCAGCTCAATCGCGCCGTCGAGACGCGCTCGGAGAAGAGCAAGCGCCCGCAGCTCAGCGACCTGCGCGAGTCCGGCGCCATCGAGCAGGACGCCGACAACATCGTCTTCATCTACCGCGACGAGTACTACAATCGCGAGGCGACGACGGAGCCCAACGTGGCCGAGCTGATCATCGCCAAGCAGCGCAACGGACCGACAGGGACCGTGAAGGTGCGCTTCGACCGCGAGTACACTCGGTTCGACAACCTCGCCGAAGGCGAGTACGAGGACGAGCCGGGATAACAGGACGATGGCCGAGGGCGAAGCGCTCAAGACGCTGCTCACCACACGCCGGGTGCTCGTCACCGTCGGCGCGGGGGGCGTGGGCAAGACCACCACCGCCGCCGCGCTGGCGGTGGCCGCCGCGCGGGAGGGCAAGCGCGTGCTCTGCCTGACGATCGACCCCGCCAAGCGCCTCGCGCAGGCGCTCGGGCTGGAGAAGATCGACACCGACGCGGTGGACATCGACAACGGGGCCTTCGCCGCCACCGGCAAGCCGGTGACGGGGCGGCTCACCGTCATGATGCTGGACCAGAAGCGCACCTTCGACGAGCTGGTGCGCAAGTACTCCTCCACCCCCGAGCGCGCGGCCAAGCTGCTGGACAACAGGCTCTACCAGTACGTCTCCACCTCGCTCGCCGGCACACAGGAGTACATGGCGGTCGAGAAGCTCGTCGCGGTGAAGGACGACCCTCGCTACGACCTCATCGTCCTCGATACGCCGCCCACCTCCAACGCGCTGGACTTCCTGGACGCGCCGGAGCGGCTGATGGACGCGCTCGACTCGGCGACGATGAAGTGGTTCGTCCAGGCGTTCCAGTCGAGCGGCAAGCTCTCCTTGAACCTGCTCGCCAAGAGCGCCTCGGTCGTGCTGCGCGGCATCGGCCGCATCACAGGCGGCGGCTTCCTGGAGGCGATGGCCGAGTTCATCACCGAGCTGAACGACCTGTTCGGAGGCTTCAAGCAGCGCGCGCAGGTGGTGCAGCGGACGCTGCGGTCCGACGACGTGGCCTTCGTGCTGGTGACCTCGCCGGCGCCCATGAGCCTGCGCGAGGTCGTGTACTTCGCCGAGCGGCTCATCGAGGCGAAGATGCCGCTCGGCGCCTTCGTCATCAACCGGCTGCACCTGCCGCCCGCCGGCGCCACGGAGCCGGCCACGCCGGAGCAGGCGGGGGAGGCCATCGCCGCCGCAGGGGTCACCCTCGACGAGGACGCCCCCGCGCGCGTCGCCCGGGCGCATCACGATGCGTTCCGGCTCGCCGAGCTGGACCGCCGCAACCTGCGTGCCCTCACCGACGTGACCAGGAGCGGCGCGCCGGTCGTGCGCGTGGCGGAGCTCGCCACCGACGTGCACGACATCACGCTCCTCGCCCGCCTCGCCGACACCCTCGTCGCCGGCGGCGTGTGACCGCGCGCACCGCGGCGGTCTAGCTCTTCTTCTTCTTCCTCCCCCTCTCCTTCGCAGGGAGACCGGGCCGGGGGGGGAGGTCCCGCCCGCGCTTCTGCCGGTAGTGCACGCGCACCGGCACGCCCTCGAAGCCGAAGCGCTTGCGGAGCTGGTTGATGACGTAGCGCTGGTAGGAGAAGTGGATGGAATCCGGGGCGTTCGTCATCGCCACGAAGGTGGGCGGCGCCACCTGCGCCTGCGTCACGTAGTACAGGCGCGGGGCGCGGCCGCCGCTCGTCGGCGGTGGGCGCGTCTCGATCACCTGCTCGAAGAAGCGGTTCAGCTCGCCGGTGCCCACGCGCTGGAAGAAGGCCTCGTGCACGCGGTCGATGGTGCGGAACAGCTCCGGCAGCCCGCGGCCGGTCTTGGCGCTGATGCGCACCACCGGCGCGTACGGCGCGAAGGTGAGCTTGTCGCGCGCCAGCTCCTCCGCCTTCTTGAGGGCGGCGGTGTCCAGCAGGTCGGTCTTGTTCAGCGCGATGACCAGGCCGCGCGCGCGGTCCTGCGCGAGGCCAAGGATCTTCGCGTCCTGCTCGGCGACGCCCTCGTCCGCGTCGCACACCAGCACCACCACGTGCGCCCGCTCGATGCTGCGGATGGCGGAGAGCACCGCGAGCGACTCGACGGCGTCGCGGCCCTTGAACACCTTGCCCTTGCGGCGGATGCCCGCGGTGTCGATCACCACGTAGCGACGCTCGCCGCGCGTCACCAGCGCGTCGATGGAGTCGCGCGTGGTGCCGGGGCGCGCGTCCACCATCATGCGATCGGCGCCGACGATGCGGTTGACGAGGCTGCTCTTGCCGGCGTTGGGCTTGCCGACGATCGCGATGCGCGGCACCCGCTCGTCGTCGGCCGGCGGCGCCTCGCGCTCCGGCAGGACCTCCACGAGGGAGCCCTCCAGATCGCCGATGCCGCGGCCGTGCAGCGCGCTGATGGGGAACACCTTCTCCACGCCGAGGCGGTAGAGCTCGAAGGCCTCGGCGTCGCGGGTGGGGGAGTCCGCCTTGTTGGCGGCGTAGAGCACCGGCTTGGCGGAGCGCCGCAGCAGGCCCACCGCCGCGCGGTCGGCGTCGTTGAGGCCGGCGGCGCCGTCGGTGACGAAGACGATGACGTCCGCCTCGGCGATGGCGGCGCGCACGTGCCCGGTGATGCCCGCCTTCATCGGGTCGTCGCTGTCGGGGTCGTAGCCGCCGGTGTCGACGAGGGTGTAGTCCACGCCGAAGGCCGTGGTGTCGGCGTAGTGGCGGTCGCGCGTGACGCCCGGCTCGTCGTGGACGATGGCGAGCCGCCGGCGCGCCAGCCGGTTGAAGAGGGTGGACTTGCCCACGTTGGGCCGCCCGACGATGGCGACGATGGGCAACCCGGCGTGGCCGGCGGGGACCGCCTGCACGCGGTGAGGCTTGTGGTGCTTGGTCACGGCGCGCCCTTCTTCTCCGCCGGTGGCGGCTCGTAGCCGATGTCGCGCAGCGCGCCGTCCTGGTCGAACCAGCCCGGCGTGACGCGGACCCAGAGCTTGAGGTGCACCTTGCCCTCGAGGAGCCGCTCGACGGCCTTGCGGGCTGCGGTGCCCGCCTCCTTGAGCACCGCGCCCCCCTTGCCCACCACGATCTTCTTGTGGGCCTCCTTGGGCACGTGGATGGTGAGCTCGATGCTCGTCACCGGCCGCTTCTTGGTGGCGTCCTCGAAGCGGTCCACCGTGACGGCCAGGCCGAAGGGGACCTCCTGGCGGGTGCGGGCGAGCAGCGCCTCGCGCATCAGCTCGCAGACCAGGAAGCGCACCGGCCTGTCGGTGAGCGTGTCCGGGTCGTAGAGGGCGGGGCCCTCCGGCAGCAGGGCGCGCACCGCGCCGAGGAGCTGCTCGACGCCGTCCCCGGTCCTGGCGCTCACGGGCACCATCGCCGCGAACTCGCGCGCGGCGCCGTAGGCCTCGAGCACCGGCATCAGCTTGGTCTTGGGGCGGACGCGGTCGATCTTGTTCAGGGCGCACACCACCCGCGCGCCCTCCGGCAGCTCCGCCAGCACCGGCCTGTCACGCTCGGAGACCCGCCCGGCGGGGTCGGGGGCGACGTCGGTCACGAAGAGGATCACGTCGGCGCCGCGCAGGGCCTCCCGGGCCTCGTGGACCATGCGCACCCCCAGCCGGTTACGTGGGGCATGAAGGCCCGGCGTGTCCAGGAAGGCCACCTGCGACGCCTCGTCCGTGACCACCCCCAGGATGCGATCGCGCGTGGTCTGGGGGTGATGGCTGACGATCGCGATCTTTTCGCCGATGAGCGCGTTAAGGAGGGTGCTCTTGCCGACGTTCGGCCTCCCGACCACCGCGACCGTACCGGAGACGTGCGGCGCCGGCTCCCTGCGCGTGCGCTTTCCGGCGGCCTTCTGGCCTGGCCGGGAGGCTTTGCGTCCGGGGGTGCGGGTGGTGGCCATGGCGGCGCTGTCTATCACGCTTCGGCGAGCGCGGTCGCGGTTGCGCCGTCCTCGCCTTGAATCTAATGTCCGCGGGCTCGTGCCCGCCCCCACGGGCGGAGGCCTCGCCTCCGCCACCCCCGGACGGCTCTCCCATGGCTGACCCGAAAGACGAAACCAAACGCCCCGCCGGCGAGGATGCCGGCAAGACCGCAACCGGCACGGAGGCGCCCGAGAAGAAGGCGGCCGCCGGGGCGCAGGCGGAGCAGGCGGAGGCGCCGCCGGAGGAGGCCGGGAAGAAGGCCGCGCCGGAGGAGAAGGCCGCGCCGGAGGAGAAGGCCGACAAGGCCGAGCCCCCTTCGGACATCCCGTGGACCCTCGGCTTGCTGGTCGCCGTCGCCGTGCCCGCGCTCTTCTTCTTCGTTCTCCCGCCGCTCACGAAGAGCGGCCTCTGGGACCCCTTCGAGCTCAACGTGGCGGACCTGGGGCGCCGTCTGGCGGTGAACCTCTTCCACGCCAGCCACCTCGCCCTCGCCGGCACCGACAACTCGCTGCCGCACCTCAACGACCTCGGCCGCCCGGAGCTGCCATTCACCTCCATCGCGCTGGGCTTCAAGCTCTTCGGCCTGCACGAGTGGGCCGGTCGCGCGCCGCTCGCGCTCTGGGGTCTGCTCGGCGTGGTGGCGACGTACGGGTGGGTGTCGCGGCTCATCGATCGCCGCGCTGGCCTCTACACCGCGCTCGCCCTCACCACGATGCCGCTCTACTTCGTCCAGGCCCGGACGATGCTCGGCGACGTGGTCACCATGGCCGCGGTGACGGCGGCCTTCGGCGGCCTGGCGGTCGGCGCCTTCGACCGCGACGAGGACGGACCGAAGGTGACGGTCGCCCGGGTGCTCTGGATCGTGCTCGCCGCCGGCGCCCTCGTCGCCGGCTACTACAGCCGGGGCGCCATCCTGGGGGTCGCCGTGCCCTGCGGCGGCGTCGGCCTCGCGTGGGGCGTCACCTGGGCGAGCGGGCGCAGCACCAACGACGCCCTGGGCCACGCGGTGGGCGCGCTCGCGCTCCTCGCCGGGTCGGTCGCCTTCTACGTCGGGTGGCAAGCGGTCGCGCTGGGCGGCCCCGACCTGCACATCGCCGCCGGGGCGATGATCAAGGCCCCCAGCAAGTACCCGACCTTCGACTACTTCATCGGCCACCTGGGGCCCGCGCTCGCGCCGTGGAGCGCCTTCGTGCCCTTCGCCATCGGCCGCATGTTCATGACGCCGGTCGGGCGCACCGGCTTCGTCCTGCAGCGGGAGAGCTACGCGCGCGTCGCCATCCTCGTCGGCGGAACGACGGCAGTCGCGGCGCACGCCTTCCTCGCCGCCAAGACCGACCTCATCCCCTTCTGCGCGCCCGCCATCTTCGCCGCGGCGTGCGGCGTCGCGCTGCGCGACTACGGGCGGGGCGCGCACCCGTCGGTGGCCATGGCGCTCGGCGTGGCGATGTTCCTCTTCATCTTCCATCACGACTTCCACGAGCTTCCGCAGAAGGCGTACCAGGCCTTCGGCGTCGCCAGCGCGCCCTTCCCCGAGACCTTCAAGAACACCCACCTCCTGCTCTGGACCATCGTCCTCGTCGGCTTCGCCGCGCTGGTGCTGCTGCTCCTCGCCGAGCGCGCCCCCAAGCGCGAGCCGTTCGACGCCAAGGGCTACCTCGCCACGGTGCGCTCGCTGCGCGAGGCGTGGGACGGCCTGCTGGCCCTCGGCTACTTCGCGATGGTCGCCGGCGCCTCCCTCGCCGGCCTGGTCATCTGGGCGGGGATGCGCTTCAAGCTCGGCTACGTGGGGCACGTCTCGCAGCAGATGCGCGACGTCATCCTCAACGCGTGGTGGGTCAGCGCCTTCCTCCCGCTCGGCGTGATCTTCGGCGTCTTCTTCGCGCTGGACCTCTGGCTCTGGGCGTTCGGTCGAGCGCGCGCGCTGTCCTCGGCGTCCTTCACGCGAGGTTTCGAGCCCTTCGAGGCGCTCTTCGCGCGGCTGAAGCAGGGCCCCGGTGAGAAGGGCGACGCCGAGGCCGAGGGCACCTTCTGGGTGTCGGCGCTCATCCTCTTCCCTCTCATGGTGCTCGCCGTTCCGGCGGCGGTCTTCGCCGGTCTGTGGGCTGGCGCGCACCTGCGCTGGCCCATCGCCCTGGCGCTGGCCATCCCG
This sequence comes from uncultured delta proteobacterium, assembly GCA_963782055.1. Lineage (GTDB taxonomy): Bacteria > Myxococcota_A > Polyangia > Polyangiales > Polyangiaceae > DASXHD01. Next base: position 3,861,687 of record CAWAIF010000003.1, on the reverse strand, counting down.
TCGAGCATCGGCCTCTTCCTCTTCCTCGGCTTCCTCGGGGACCTCTGGGGCGGCCGTCGCACCGGCGGCTTCGCCACCCTCGCCGCGGCGATCGGCCTGGTGCTCTGCATGGGCTACTACCCCGCCCTGGCCAACCAGCTCTCACCGAAGGAAGTGTTCGAGACCTACCAGCACATCCACAAGAAGGGGGAGCCCCTCGCCCTGTTCGGCGTGGGCGGCCGCACCGCCGCCTACTACGCCGGCGGCGAGGTCCAGACGCTCCCGGACACCCAGCACGCCTTCGAGTGGCTGATGGAGGGGCACAACGATCACCAGCGTCGCTTCATGGCGGTGCGCGCCGACGAGCTGCCGCGCCTCAACCAGGCCTACCGCGTGCGCACCGAGCCCAAGGCGCAGAACCTCCCGGTGCTCGACGCGCGCTCCAGCCAGATCCTCCTGGTGGCGTCCTCGCTCGAGGGCGACAAGAACCAGAACCCGCTGGAGAAGATCCTGCTGCCCAGCGCGCCCAAGCCGCAGCACCTGCTCAACGCCAACATGGACGACAAGCTGCTCGTCCTGGGCTACGACATCCGGGACGCGCGCGGCCACCTCACGCAGGTGGTGGCGCCCGGCCGCAAGTACCACATGAGGACGTACTACAAGGTGCTGGCGCCCGTGACGACGGAGTGGGAGGCCTTCATCCACATCGACGGCTACCGCCGCCGCCACAACGGCGACCACAAGGTGCTGGAAGGGAAGTACCCCTTCTCCCTCTGGCTGAAGGACGACCTGGTGATGGACGACTACGAGTTCTCCCTGGAGCCCAACTTCACCCCGGGCACCTACACCGTCTTCTTCGGCCTCTTCGTGGGAGGCACGCGGCTCAAGGTGCTGAGCGGCCCCAACGACGGCGACAACCGCATCAACGGCGGTCCGCTCCGGGTCCAGTGAGATGAGCGAGGAGCGGCGCAGTCACGATCGCGTCGCGGTGGCGTGGGACGTCGACTGCGTCGGCGACGACACCTTCCTCTACGCCTCCATCGCCAACATCAGCGCGATGGGCATCTTCATCCGCACGACCGAGCCGCTGGCCAAGGAGGCGCTGGTCGATCTCTCCTTCGCCCCGCCGGGCCACGAGCCGTTCAAGCTGCGGGGCCAGGTGGCGTGGATCAACCCGGTCCGCGCCGACGGCGACAACCCCAACCCCGGGATGGGCGTGCGCTTCATCGACCTCTCGACCGACGACCGCGAGCGCCTGGTCGAGGTGATCCGCGCGATCGCCTACCTGCGCGAGTAAGACCGAGGGCAGGGCGCCCGGGCCGGCGTCACTGGCCCGCCTGCGGTCCGAGGAAGCGCCGCGCCCAGACGCCGCCGTAGCTGCCAGGCGCCCCGGTGTCGTCCTCCCAGCCGATCGCCACGTACGGGCCGCTGCCTCCCACGGCCACCGCCGGGTTGGACAGGGTCTTGCCGCTGGACAGGCTCACCTGGAAATCGCTGTCCTGGCCGTTGACGTCGTTGAACAGGAAGCCGCCGGTGCCATCGAGGTAGCGGGCCCGGATGTGCCCGGCGCCGGTGTCCACCCACGCCACGACGAAGAAGGTCGCGCCCGCGCCGACGGTGGGCATCGCCTGCGCACCGGTGACGCTCGGGTCGTTGATGGGCAACGCCTGATCGTTGGCCACCGGCTGGAGGGAGGCGCTGTAGCGCTGGACGTAGATGCCGCCGGAGTCGGCCCACGCGACCGCGATCGTGCCGTCCTGCAGCGTGGCGACGCTCGGCCTGTCGGACGAGTGCGTGACGTCGTTGACCTTCTTCGGCGTGGAGGCGGCCCCTTGCCCGTCGATGGTCACGAGGTCGACGTCGGTGCCGTTCTGGTAGACGGCGACCCAGCCGGTGGCGGTCCCCGCGACGGCGACGTTCTTTCCCTGCGGCCCGATGGTGTTCTGGGTGCCCTTGGTGAAGTTGCTCCCGGTGTCGACCGTCCGACCCACGATGACGCCGGAGTTCTCCCACGCGATGAAGAGCTTCCCCGCGCCGTTGAACGCCATGGACGGTAGCGTCTGCGCCGAGCCCGCGCTGTCGCTGATGGCGATGGGTGCGCCCTGATTCTGCTGCGGCGTCAGGATGGTGTCCATCGAGCGGAGGCTGATGGCTTGCGCGCCGCCACCCTGCAGATCCTCGAAGGCGATGTAGTAGGTGTCGTTGAGGAAGGCGGCGGTCGGATCGTTCTGCGTCTGCGGATCGCCGGAAGGGGGGAAGCCCTCGCCCGGCTTGGTCGGCATGAAGGTCGACGACTGTTCGATGATCGGGCCCTGGTCGGCGTACGGCGCCATCGCGTCGGTCAGCACGCGCATGGCGACCTGCACCCGGCCGCCGGACGGGGAGTGGTCGCCCCAGAAGCCGAGGAAGCGGCCGGTGTTGCCGGTGCCCGCCGGCCAGACGAAGGAGGGCTTTCCCTTCTGCTTGGTGTCGCTGGTGGTCGCGAGGTCACCCTTGGAGACGTAGATCTCCTTGCTCAGGCAGTCCGCGCCGCACGCCAGGGTGGGCGACGCCGGATCGGTGTCGGATCCGGGGGCCTTGCACTGCACCGGCACCGGGCTCACCTTGCCCGCGCACATCGCGGGGGGCACGAAGCGCAGCATCTTGATCTGCACCTGAAGGGTGTCCTGGTTCACCTTGACGTGGGTGCACCCGTTGGCGATGACCGTGGTCTGGTCGGCGCCGAAGGCCTGCGCGGCGAAGACGCGGTCGTTGTCCGACTTGGCGACCTGCACGTCCCCGCAGAACTTGAAGCCGGCCGCGCACCCCGAAGACAGGAGATCCTTGTTCGCGATGGGCGTGTCCCCGGCGAGGCCGGTGACGGTGCCGTCGGTGCCGCTGCAATCCAGCTTGTTCGACGCGTCGTCGTAGACGGAGAGCGTGACCTTGGCGACGTTGTCGAGGACGCCCTTCGGAAAGACGATCGTCGGGGCGAGGTGGACGGCGACGTCGTCGTGGCTGGAGCACGCGGGCGCGAGGACCGCGGCGGTCAGCAGGACGGGAACAAGCCAGGCACGCATGCCCGTCAGTCTATCAGAGTCTCCGTTTGTGCGGCAGTTCCGGCGCTCAGCGCTTCCAGGGCAGCCAGGAGCGCGGCCGGTCGCCTCGCGCCACCGAGATCCCCGCCAGCTCCAGGGCCTCTTCCAGCGCGGCCCGGGGCGCGAGATCGCCGTCGATGATGGCGCGGCGCACGCCGGCCTTGACCAGGCCGCGCGCCACCTCGTTGGCCCACTCGGCGAGGGTGTCCGGATCGTCGTCGGGGAAGCCCGCCCCCACCGCCACGGTGTCCGAGTCCAGCCGCACGACGCAGCGCGGGTAGCGCCAGGTGTCCGCGCGCTTCGCCGCGGCCGCCTCCCGCGAGGCGGCGGCGTAGCCCTCCGCCAGGGACGCGCGCGCGGTGCCGAGCCACGCGTCGTCGCACGGGGAGGTGGCGGCGAGGCCGTCCAGCGTGCGCGCCGCGAGGGAGGGGGAGGCGCCCGCCTGCGCCATCAGGCGGCCGAGCACCGAGCACGCCGAGAGGGCGTCGCGGCCGGCCGCGTCGAGCAGCCGCTCCACGACGAGGGCGCGCGCGCCCTCGGTGGAGGCGATCGCCCGGGTGTCCTCTTCGGTGATGGCGGCGTGCGCGTCGCGCTCGGCCCACGCCGCGAGCGCGGTCGCGACCCGCTCGTCAGAAGCCATTGGCCTGGTCGATGTTGGCGGGCCTGCGCGCCGGCCGCGGAGCTTCCTTGTCCTTGGCGGAGGCGGGGGCCATCGCGTCCAGCTCGTCCTGCGCGCGGGCCGCGTACGCCGGCACCGCGAGGAGCCGCGACAGGCGCGCCCGCGCCAGGCTGGTGTTGCCCATCGCGCGGTAGCACCGCCCGGCGTCGAGGGTGGCCTCGTAGCCGGGCGTCGTGTTCCAGAAGCGGGTGCCCACGCTGTCGAAGCGGCCAACCGCGGCGGCGCAGCCGCTGCCCTCCCGGACGCTGCGCGCCGCCCACAGCGCGGAGCTGGCGTCGCCCAGGGCGTCGAACATCTGCATCGCGTCGTTGTAGCGCCCGGCGTGGTACGCGGCCATCGCCGTGTCGAAGGACCCCGCGCCGCCCGTTTGAGACGTCTTCGTCGCGCTCGCGTGGTGGGCCGCGGGCGGCGGAGCCGCCATGCCGGTGGTGGCCGTGGGCGCCGGAGCCCCGGCGACGGGCCCCGCGTTGGCGGCGGTCAGGCGGTCGGTGTCGCCTCCCGCGCCCCGCTCCCGGCGGGTCTGGGCCTCGCTGAGGTGGCCTTCGGCCGCGCCGCCCCCGCCCGCGCTCATCCCCTGCTTCTTCTCGTCCATCGCGAGGGCCGAACCCTGCGCCGGGATGTCGTCGGGGGTCGTCGTCGTGACGACCGGTCGCGACGCCGCCTTCTCCTCCGTCCCGTGGGCCTCCGCGGCGGCGGTCAGGTCCATCGCGCTGGCCGCGGCCCCCGCCGGCGCCATCTGCTCCGCCGGCGCACCCTCCGCGCGCACCGTGGCCCGCGCGGGCTCGCTGGCGTGCCGGCCGCTCTTCATCAGCACCAGGCTGGAGCCCATCACCAGCAGGAAGACGGCGGCCATGGCGGTCTGTGGGCGCATCGCCCAGGCGCCGGCGCGAGAGACGAAGCGCGAGACCTTCGCCCGGAAGGGCACCACCTTCTGCGCGGCGCGCGCCGCCGAGAGGATGCGCTCCTCCAGGTCCTGGGGCGGGTCCACCAGCGGCAGCACGGCCACTCGCCGCGTCGCTCTCATCCCCGACATCAGGCTCGCGCAGCGGGCGCACCCCGAGGCGTGGCGCTTGTGCGCCGCGCTCGTGATCTCGTCGAGCTCGCCTTCGAGCTCGTCGATCAGGGTGGCCTCGAACTTCTCGCAATCCATGACGCGTACTTCCTCTCGGATCCTTCGGCTGCCGGTCGCAACTTGCAACCCAACGGGGCTCATTTCAGGGCGCGGGCATACTCCTCGTACTCGCGCAGCGCGGCCTGGAGCCGCTCGAGCGCGTATCGCATCCGACTCTTCACGGTATTTTCGGGGACTCCGGTGATCTCGGCGATCTCCTTGAAGGGGAGGTTCGCCAGCTCACGCATCAAGAACACCTCGCGTTGCTCGTCCGGCAGCTCCTCCACGGCCTCCGCGATCCTCGCGCGCAGCTCGGTGCCGGTCGCCTCGCGCTCCACGCTCGCCCTCCCGTCCGCCGTCTGCTCGCCCAGGGTCGGGCCGTCTCCCTCCGACCCGCCGCGGCTCTCGTCGAGCGAGGGGTGCTTGCGCAGCGCGCCCTTGCGGAGCTGGTCGATGCAGAGGTTCCGCGTGATGGTGTAGACCCAGGTGGTAAACCGCGCCTCGTGCTTGAAGTCCGCGGCGTTCTGCACCACCCGGACGAAGGCCTCCTGCACCACGTCCTCCGCCGCCTGCCGCACCCGGAGCTGCCGCAGGGCGAAGTTGAAGAGCGGGGCCTGATGCCGGCGCACCAGCAGCGCGAACGCCGAGCGATCGCCCCGCTGGTAGCGGATCATGAGCGCCTCGTCGGTGACGAGCGGCTCGATCATCCGGCCACCGTCCTGCCGGCTGGGTCCCATGCGAAGCGCGTAACACCGTACCCATCCTTTCCTTGGGGGATCAGACGCACCACGCCGCGGTTGGATCTGGCTTGCGCGCGCAAAAGGGGGCTCACGGGGCTTTGCGAGGGGGTCTGAGCGTTTTATTCGGACCGCGGGCCCCGCCACAACTGATCGTCGCTTTTTCGGCCCCGGGGGGGTGCGGGGCCCCATCTTCGACGGTTGCACCCAGGTCGTACGGCAAACTACACTGCCTCCGCGGTCGGAACTGTCTAGGTAGCCACGGTGCACCAAGGAAATGGTCCAGGTGCGCCTGGCGACACACGAAGACTCCAAAAAACGCGGCTTGGGCTAGGAAAGACAAGGGGAATTCGAAATGCGACGCTTCGCGACAACGGTCATCGCTCTGGCTCTGCCCTTCCTGCTCGCCGTCACGGCTCTGGCCGGCGGCGCGGCCGGAGGTGTCACGGCGCCGGGCGCGGCATCCGCGTCTGCCTCGGCCGCTGCAGCCCCCAGCGCGGCCGCCAGCGCTTCTGCTTCAGGCGCCCCCGCCGCCTCGGCCGCTTCCTCCGGCTCCGCGGCGCCGTCCGCCTCGGCCGCCGCGCCCGCCCCCGAGATGGACGGCGCGACCTACAACGTGCGGCTTCGTGATCTGGAGGCGCGCGTGGACGAGCTGAAGGATCAGATCCGCAAGAGCCACACGCGCCTCGCGCTGCTGTCCGACACCATCCTCTCCGGCGGCGCTGCGGGCTCGCGCTCGGTCATCAACTTCCACAACGAGATGTCCAGCGCCTTCCGCCTGGTGCGCGCGCTCTTCGTGCTCGACGGCGCGGTCCAGTACAACCGTCAGGACGACACCGGCGCCCTCGCCGACCAGAAGGACATCCCTGTGTTCACCGGCTCGGTGCCCCCGGGCGATCACACCGTGCAGGTGCTCCTCGTCTTCCAGGGCAACGGCTACGGCGTCTTCACCTACCTGCGTGGCTACAAGTTCGAGGTCAAGTCCAGCCACTCCTTCACCTCGGTGGAGGGCAAGACCCTCTCCATCACCGCCACCGCCTTCGAGCAGGGCGGCGTGACCACCGCCCTCCAGGACCGCCCGAAGATCGAGTGGAAGGAGCAAGTGCAGGCGCTCGGCGCCGGCATGGGCGCGACGCCGGCGGCGAACGGAGGGGGGAGCAAGTGAGTCGCCTTCGCGTCGCGCGGCTGGCCCTCGGGCCGGTCGCGCTGGCCGCGCTGTTGTTGGCCCCGCCCGCCCACGCGGGCGGTGACGACGAGATCTCCCGCGCGCAGAACGAGATCAACGCCGTCACCAGCGAGGCCGGCGGCGTGCAGTCCGCGGTCAACAAGGCGAAGGGGCAGGTGATGACGGTGGACCAGCGCCTCGCCAACGGCGAGCTGCTCTACCGCATGAAGGACTTCGACCGCGCCATCCTGGTCTTCAGCGAGATCATCGAGGGCTACCCCGACACGCCGTCGGCGGTCGACGCGCAGTGGCTCCGCGGCGAGACGTTCTACGACGCGGGCGATTACCTCTCCGCCCGCCGCGACTACCGCGCCATCGTCAAGCGCGGGACCGAGCCCCGCTACGCGCCTTACGTCTCCAAGTCGCTGGCGCGCATGGTGGACGTGTCCTTCCGCCTCGACGACATCGCCGGCCTGGACGAGGTCTTCCAGAACCTCAACCTCGTGCCGCCTGCGCAGGTCGACGCCGCGCTCACCTACGCGAAGGGCAAGGCGTACTACGCCAAGAAGGACTACCAGGACGCCAACCACCAGTTCTCGGCCGTCCCCGCGAACACGCGCTACACGCACCAGGCGCGCTACTTCCAGGCGCTCATCGTGCTCAAGCAGCTGCAGCCCACCGCCGCCGCCGCGCCGCCCACCACCGCCGGCCCGGCCCCCGCCGCCCCCGCGCAGAAGATCAACTACAAGACGGCGATCGACGCCTTCAAGCAGGTGACCGACCTGCCGCCGGACACCGAGGAGCACCGCCACGTCATCGACCTGGCGTGGATGGCCATCGGCCGGCTCGCCTACCAGGAGGAGCAGTTCCAGCTCGCCAGCGAGGCGTACTCCAAGATCGGCCGCGACTCGCCCGAGTTCGACACGATGCTCTACGAGCTCGCGTGGGTCTACGTGCGCGACGGGGACGTGGAGCGCGCCGAACGCGCGCTGGAGGTCCTCTCCATCGCCAACCCCGACTCCAACTACATGGCCGACGGCACGCTCCTGCGGGCGGACCTCTTGCTGCGCGCCGGCGCGTTCGACAAGGCCCTGCAGCTCTATCAGTCGGTGCGCGCGCAGTACGACCCGATGCGCCAGAAGGTGGACACCTTCCTCAGCTCCACCTCCGACGTGAGCGTCTACTACGACAAGCTCTCCGCCCAGCAGCTCGACATGCTGGATCAGAACGACCAGCTCCCGCCCGTCGCCATCCGGTGGGCGCGCGAGGAGGAGGACGGCCCGCTCGCCTTCGCGGTCATCGACGACGTCAACGACTGCAAGAAGCTCATCAAGGACTCCGAGCTGCTCGTCCAGAAGCTGAACGCCCTCACGCAGGCCTCCAACCGCGTGCGCGCCTTCCCCGACCTGCTCGCCGGCGAGGAGCTCGCGCTCGGTCTGCTCAACCGCCTCTCCCGGGCGCGCCTCGAGCTCGCCAAGGGCATGGACGGCGAGGAGTCCGGCGACATCGGCGGGGAGATGGGCCAGGTCCGCGATCAGCGCCGCAAGCTGATGGCCGCCATGTCCGGCCTCCCGACCAACTCGGCCGAGTTCGCCCAGCGCGACCACGAGGGCGAGCAGCAGTGGAACACGGTCTCGCAGCAGCTCTCGCGCGGCCAGCTGGAGATTGACCAGCTCCAGGCCGTCGTCAACGGGCTGCGCCGCATGCTCAAGGAGGACGCGCAGAACGGCGTCACGCGCGACCCCGCCGCCGTGCAGCGCTTCAACGCGGAGATCGACCAGAACGAGCACGACCTCAAGACGGACAAGGAAGAGGTCGCCGCGCTCCGCCAGCAGATCGAGATGGGCCGCGCCCAGATCGGCCTGGGCGACCTGCGCTACCAGAACGACGCCAACGCACGCTCACAGTTCCGCGATGTCTTCGACCGCGAGGTGCAGCTCGCCGGCGCGGGGCAGGGTGGGGGAGACGCCCGGACCTACGCCGGGCGCATCCAGGGCCCGCTCGGCCAGATCCGCTCGCAGGAGGACCAGCTCGTCGCGGCCTTCATGCAGCTGGAGACGCAGGTGGCCGCCCGGACGAAGGTGCTGCAGGGGAAGATCGACGCCGAGTCGGCGAACATCGCCAACTACAAGGAGCAGCTCGGCAAGCTGGACGACGAGGCGCGCGACCTCGTCGGGCACGTGGCGCAGCGCAACTTCGGCCTGGTGCGCGACAAGCTCCGCAACATCGTGCTGCGCGCGGACGTGGGCGTGACCGAGCAGGCGTGGGAGGTCCGCGAAGAGGAGCTCGACCGCGTGCGCAACCTCCAGACGGAGCGCTCGCGGCAGGAGCAGCTCCTGGACGAGGAGCTCAAGGAGGTGCTGGACGACTCCGGCCAGAGCGATCAGTCTTCCAGCACGCAGGCCCCGAAGTGAGGAGCGAGCCTTGAAGAAGAGTTGGCTTTTCGTCTCGAGCGCGAGCTTGCTCACGCTGGTCTTCAGCGCGTCGGTCTTCGCGCAGCCGGCCACTGCTGGCGCCGCTGACGCCGGGGCGCCGGCCGCCTCGGGGGACGCGGGCGTCACCGCGACCTCCGGCGACGCCGCCACGACGACGACCGCGGGCGACGGTGGCGCCACGGCCACCGCCGAGGACGCCGGTCAGATCGCGCTCCCCCCCGTGCCGACGTACCGCCGTCCCGCGCCGCCCGCGCCGCCGCCTTCCCCCCAGCAGATCGCCGCCCTCAAGGCCCTGCAGCAGGAGACCGACGCCTACGCCGAGGGAGCGAAGGAGTACCGCGACACCGTCACGACGATCATCAAGCTCCACTACGAGGAGAAGAAGAAGGACATCCTCTCCGGTCTGGACACCGAGATCGCCACCGAGAAGGCGGAGCTGAAGAAGGCGCGCGACATCGCCATCCAGCGTCTCGAGGAGTTCATCGCCAAGTACTCCGGGCCGAACGCGCAGCCGGAGGCCACTCCCGACGCCATGTTCCGCCTCGCGTCGCTCTACGAGGAGCGCGCCCGCGGCGAGGACGCGACCGACGACCTGTCGGTGGGCCTCAAGCCGGCCATCTCCCTCTACAAGCGCGTCATCAACGAGTTCCCCAAGTACAAGCGGCTGGCGGCCATCTACTACTACCTCGGCCACGCGTACAACGACTCCGCCCGCATCGAGGAGGCGCAGCAGGTCTGGCGATCGCTGGTCTGCCACAACAAGTTCCCGTACCCGACGCCGCCCGACCCGAAGAACGCGGACGTCGACTCCATCATCCCGATGCCGCAGGACAACACCAAGGACTACTGGATGGGCTGGCGCCAGCGCTATCCGGATCCCATGCGGCTGAAGAAGGGGCCCGACACCGTCTTCAACGACCCCTTCCCCAACGACTGCCAGTACATCCCCCAGCCGGACCTGCAGCCCGGCGAGGACCCGAAATATGTCGCCGAGATCTGGTGGCAGATCGGCAACTGGGAGTTCGACCAGCTCGACAACCGCGGCGGCGTCGTCGATGACGAGCCCATCGCCGTCTGGGACCTCAACCGCGCGGCGAGCGCCTACGTCCACTCCCTGCAGTACAAGAAGCCGCCGCTCTACGGCGTGGCCCTCTACAAGTACGCCTGGACGCTCTTCAAGCAGCAGCGCTACGAGCTCGCCACGCGCGCCTTCGTGAAGCTGCTGCTCCACACCGACGAGCTGGAGAAGGAAGGCGACACCAACGTCGGCGACTTCCGTAGCGAGGCGTACACCTACATCGCGGGCTCCCTCACCAACGTCGACTTCACCGGCCCCGGCCCGGACGAGCCCTTCATCCAGCGCCCCGACATCGTCGACACCGAGCCCGACCCGGCGAGGGCGGAGAAGAAGCTCCACGTGGCGATCGACCGGGTGCGCGACCCGTCGCTCATCCCCCAGGACAAGCCCTGGACGATCGAGATCTACAAGTCGCTCGCCGGCGAGTTCCGCAGCCTCAACCAGTTCAACAACGCCATCGAGGTCTACGACCTGATCCTGAAGCAGTGGCCGATGGACCCCACCGCCCCGGACGTCCAGAACGAGATCGCGCTCACCTACGATCAGATGCTGACGACCCTCAAGCAGGGCACCCCCGAGTTCGACGCCATCAGCTCCAAGGCGCTCAAGGCGCGCACCGCGCTGGCCAACTACATCGGCAACACGCCGTGGGTGGACGCCAACAAGGAGAACCCGGCCGCCCTGCAGAACGCCGAGCGGCTGGTGCGCGGTGGCCTCCGCCAGGCGGCCGCGGCGCACACCAACCTGGGCAAGCAGCTCCTCGTCGCCGCGCTCAACTCGCAGGACCCGAAGGAGCAGCTCGACTACCTGACGCGCGCGGAGGCGGAGTACCGGCTCGCCGCGGTGGGCTGGTACGGCTACCTGAAGCAGGACGAGAACGCGCCCGACGCCTACGACACCCTCTTCTGGCTCGCCGACGCCCGCAACAAGGACGTCCGCATCCAGCTCCTGTTGCACACGCGCAACAAGGACCAGTTCCCGCCGCCGAGCGACAAGGACGTCGAGGACGCGAAGGCCGCCGCCATCCAGGTGCGCGACTCCAACGAGGACGACAAGTACCTGGACGTGGCCGCGCAGATGGTGGTGGAGGAGTCGGACATCGCCCGGGACCTCGCCTACCAGCTCTACGACGACAGCAAGGGCACGCAGGGCGTGCAGAAGCGCACCGAGCTGGAGATGGAGGGCACCGGTGACACCGCCAAGGTGAAGGTGGTGCCCATCCCCGCCGTCGTGAAGGGGAGCATGGACGCGCGCGACGACTACATCCGGCACGTCCCGCCGGAGAAGGACCCGGCGCACAACTCGACGCTGTACGCGTTCGACGTCGCGGACACCTTCTTCGTCTACGGCGACTTCCTCGACGCCAGGGCTCGCTTCGAGCCCATCTACAAGGAGCACTGCGGCAAGGACGAGTACGGCTACAAGGCGTGGGAGAAGCTCATCTCCATCGCCGCGAAGTCGGGCGACAGCGTCAACTCCCGCAAGCTCGCCGAGGCGGAGAAGTCGCACAGCTGCGCGGTCACGGCCGAGCAGACCGCCGGCGCGGCCTCCCTGCTCAACCCCATCTTCCAGGCGGCGGCCTACAAGGACGCCGACCAGAAGTTCATCGAGGCGTGCGGCCGCGACATCACCACCGAGGCCGACCGCTGCGATCCGGTCACGCCCGATCGCGCCAAGAAGTGGGCGGAGGCCGGCGCGCTCTACGAGGCCGCGCTCAAGGCCGCCCCCGGGCGCCGCGAGGCCCCGCGAGGCGCCATGCGCGCCGCGTTCGCCTACAAGCAGCTCGGCGACTACGACCGCGCCATCAAGAACTACGACCGCTTCATCTCGGAGTACGGCAAGGAGGAGACCCTCCGGAAGCTCCAGAAGGGCGACCCGAAGACGAACACCCCCCCTGAGCCGGCGCTGTACAAGGAGCGGATCAACTACCTGCAGGTGGCCTACGACGAGGAGGGGACGACCTACTACTCCTTCTTCAGCTACCCGCAGGCCGCGGCCACCTACGCCAAGGTGGCGGAGAACGTCCGGCTGGACGAGGACAAGCGCAAGGTCGACGCGAAGAACGCGATGATCCTGTTCAACGCCATCGGCCAGCGCGACAAGATGCTGGCGATGTACAAGATCGTCGTCCAGCTCCGGCCGACGGCCGACGAGCGGGCGAACTACGACTACCTCGTCGCGAGCTACGACTACCAGCAGTGGAACAAGGGCGGGGCCGACACCGGCTCCAACCGCACCGCGCGCCTGAAGGCGATCAGCTCGCTCGAGGGCTTCTACAACTCGCACAAGGCCATCCCGAGCGCCGCCAAGTACGCGCTGGAGGCGGCGTGGCGAGTGGCCAAGATGAAGCAGGCGGTGGGCGACACCGGCTACCACGGCTGGTTCAAGAACACCCTCGCCGCGTGGAACTTCTACCACCAGCAGAGCGCCGACGACGCGAACAAGCTCCCCTACGCCGACTACGGCGCCGAGGCGGAGTACGTCCCCCTCGACGAGGAGATCCACGACAAGTTCGACTACGACACCGGTCACCACCACTACATCAAGTACGACTCCGAGCAGATCATGGGGAAGGTGGACCAGAAGACCGGCAAGTTCATCAGCGAGGGTCTTTACCGGAAGGACGCCAAGGTCGCCGACGACTACGACAAGAAGCTGGCGCACATCGTCGACACCTACAAGTCGCTGGAGTGGGTCCCTGCGGCGCTCGCCCGCCGCGGCTCCCTCTACGACTCGCTGCGTACCGGCCTGTATTACTGCGCCGGCGCGGAGTTCAAGCTGATCCCGACCAAGTTCCAGAAGCTCCTCAACTCCATGCGCAACAGCGGCCGCGACGCGCTCGTCGACCAGGCCGACGACCTGGAGGCGAAGATCAAGCAGGGCTGGCGCGACAAGCGCGACAGCGAGGTCGACGCCGCCGACCAGATCATGGTGCGCTACTACGCCCAGGCCGTGGCGCTCTCCCGCGCGTACAACGTGCGCAACCCGGGCGTCGCGCGCGCGGTGGCGCGTCTCGCCTACTTCACCGATCTCATCGGCGACCCGAAGATGGCGACCTACGTCTCCAGCACCAACGACCCGACCCACCAGGGCAGCAAGCTCTCGTACACCAACCAGATGTACGTGCAGACCCGCCCCGGCCTGCCGGAGACGCTGCCGGAGAACGGGTCGGCCCTCCCGCTGCCGGTTGCGCCGTGAAGGAGCCATCATGAGACTTCGCGCGATCATCCTGCCCCTCGCCCCGCTCCTCCTCGGCGCGATGGTCTTCGTCGCGTGTGGCGGGGAGGACCAGTCGCAGCAGGTCAAGTACCCGAGCAAGACCGGCCAGGAGGACGCCGGCGCCGGCGCGCCGGTGAGCAACGGCAACGGCGCGCAGGTCGGCGTGACGGAGGGTCCGCAGGAGCACGCGGCGATGTCGTCGGACGCCAAGGGCTCCTACGACGAGGGCTTCAAGGCCTGGATCTCCGGCGACCTGCAGACGGCCAAGGCAGACTTCAAGAAGGCCACCGAGGCAGACCCGAAGGCCGCCGCCGCCTTCTACTCGCTCGGCACGGTGCTCGAGCGGCTCGGGGACAACTCCGGCGCGCAGCAGGCCTACAAGCAGTCCTTCGCGGCGAAGAGCGACTACGAGCTGGGCATGGGCGCGTACGCGCTCAACCTCGCGCACACGGGGCACCTCGCCGAGGCGGACACCTTCCTCACCGAGAAGCACCAGAAGATGCCCAAGTCGGCGCGCATCACCAACTACCTCGCCGAGGTGAAGTCGCTGGAGAAGGACAGCGCCACCGCGCAGCAGCTCGCGCAGGACGCGCTGCGCATCGACTCCAACTTCCACGACGCGATGGTCACCATCGCGCGCGATCACTACCGCGCCGGCCGCATCGACCTGGCGAGCTACGCGCTCAAGGCTATTTTGGAGGGCTTCGGCCAGGCGAGCCCGGCGCGCGATCCCGGCAACGCGGAGGCGCTGTTGCTCCGCGGCCTGATCGAGCGCGACGCGGGCCAGCGCATCCCGGCGATGAAGGACTTCGAGGCCGCCCACGCCAAGCGCCCCGACATGGTGGAGGCCACCGTGCAGGTCGCAGCCATGAAGCTGGAGGCCGGGAACGCGACGGAGGCCCAGCCCCTCCTGGAGAGCGCTATCCGGTACGCACCCCAGTCGGCGCTGGCGCACATGAACCTGGGCGACTGCTACCGCCTGCAGCGTCGCTGGGCGGACGCCAAGAAGGAGCTGGACAAGGCCCTGTCGCTCGACTCCTCCCTCATGCAGCCCCACTACGACCTGGGTCTCATGTACCTCTTCGCGCCGAGCTTCCCCGGGATGAGCGCCAGCGACCAGATCGGGGCCGCGATCCGGGAGCTGAACACCTACAAGAAGATGCGCGGGCCGAAGGCGCCGCCCGGCGTGAGCGACGACATCGACGATCTCATCGCCCGCGCCACGCAGAAGCAGACCGAGATGCAGCAGGCGAAGGCCGCCGCGGCGGCCGCGGCGTCCAGCAAGCCCGCCGCCGGCACCAAGAAGTGACCGCATGCTCACGGCGATCGCCGTGCTCGTCGCCCTCGGGTGCGCGCTGGCCAGCCTCCGGCGCGTGAAGCTGGCGGTGGCGCCCACCGCCCTCAGCCCGGCGGTGCTGCTGCAGATGTTGCGAGGTGACGCCGGCCGCGCGCGCTACCCCCGGGTGCGCGACGCCATCCTCGCCGACCCGGCGGCGGAGTGGGAGCACGAGCTGCTGGGCGCGCTGGAGACGAAGGGCGCGGCGCGCGCGGCGCTCGTCAACGAGCAGCTCACCGAGCTGGACTACCGCATGCAGCGCTGGCAGCGGGTCCCGCGGGTGTGCGCCAGCATCGCCAGCTCGACCGGCTTCTTGCTGGCGGTGTGGGTGCTCCGGGCCGGACTGGCGGCCGCGGGCACCGGGCCGGACCAGGGCAGGGGCGCGGAGATCGACGCCGTCGTCATGCGGGCGATCGACGTGGCGGTGTTCGGCATCGCCGGGGCGGCCTTCTGCATCGCGGCCCAGGTGCGGGCGCGCAAGGCCAGCAAGGCCTTCCAGAAGGACGCCGACCGCCTGGTGGAGCGGCTCGAGCGGCTGACCGCGGAGTGAGGGGCGGCCACACGCACGTTTCTTCTTCCTTTTCCGGTGCTCCGGCGTCGTGTAGCCTCTGGGCACGGGCCCGGGGTCCATCCCTCGGGACCGTCCGCGACGGCGTCGGGAACTTTTTCAGAGTCCTCGTACTCCAACGCTGAGTGGCAGCCGATCCCAGGGCTGCCGAGGAGGCCCCCGGTGAATTCGAACATGAGCCCCGGAGCACAGCCTGGAGGTCGTCCCGGGCAGATGACCGCGGTGATGCGGGCCGTCACGCAGCAGACGGGCCCGAAGGTCCTCCGCATCGGCCTGGTGCAGTCCGGTCGGGTCATCGAGGAGCGCGTCATCAAGCAGCGCAGCAGCGTGACCATCGGTCAGAGCGAGCGCGCGATGTTCGTGGTGCCGACACCCCACATCCCCCCGCAGTTCAAGCTCTTCGAGCTCATCGGCAGCGACTACTACCTGAACTTCGTCGACGGCATGACCGGGCGCGTCGCTCTCGCGACCGGCATCAGCGATCTCGCCGGCCTCCGCGGCCAGGCTCGTCGCGTCGGCCCCGCCTACCAGAATCCGCCTCACCGACGAGGCGCGCGGCAAGGTGGTCATCGGCGAGACGACGTTCCTCTTCCAGTTCGTCGCGCCGCCGCCGCCGCAGCCTCGTCCGCAGCTCCCGCTGTCGGTGAAGGGCGGCCTCGCCAGCCAGATCGACTGGACGCTCACCATCATCGCGGCGTTCAGCTTCATGTTCCACTTCGGGTTCATCGGCGCGATGTACTCCGACTGGATGGACCCGGTAGTGCAAGACGAGAGCATCCAGGGTCTCATCGACATGACCAAGAACCTCCCGCCGCCGCCGGTGGAGGACAAGCCGGCGGAGACGTCGGACACGGCCGCCACGGCCACCGCCACCGCCAAGGAGGCCGCGCCGAAGGAGACCAACAAGGCCTCCGGGACGAAGGGCAAGGTCAGCGAGAAGCAGGCCGCGGCGATGTCGCAGCAAGCGGACACCATGACGATGCAGCTCCTCGCGGCCTACGGCGGCAGCTCGGCGGTGACGGGCGCGCTCAACCGCAGCGACGTCCCGGTGACCGACCTCAGCCAGGCCGCCCAGTCGGCGGCAGGCGTCAGCAACGCAGGCGGCGACCTCAAGCTCGCCACCGGGGGCGGGGGCGTGAACATCCCCGGCTCCAAGGGCGGCGGTCTGACGGGCCTCGGCGTCTCGCAAGGCGGCGGCGGAGGCGGCTCCGGCACCGTGCGCGAGGTCAAGGGTCCGAAGGGCGAGGCCACGATGGGCGCGCTCAGCTCGTCCGCGCCGGTCGCCAACGCCGAGCGCACCATCGCGCGGCTCCGTCCCGGCTTCCGGTCTTGCTACAACAAGGGCCTCGCGAACGATCCGAGCATGGCCGGCAAGCTCACGATGGCCATCAAGATCGCCCCCAACGGTGAGGTGCAGAGCGTCAGCAAGGTGGGGGGCTCCGGCCTGTCGCCCGACGTGGAGGCCTGCATCATGCGCAAGACCCGGAACGCCAGCTTCGACGCCCCCGGCGGCGGCGGCTCGACGATTCAGGTCCCCGTCACCTTCGTTCAGCAGAAGTAGCCGCCCCCCCACGGCTCGGCTGGGCCCGCCGCTCCCTCCGGGAGGGGCGCCCGGCCCATTTTTGCCGCATTTTCGTGGGGGTGAATGGGCCTGAGCCGTAGGGCATCGAAGGGGAAGGGAAAGCCGTAAGTGGGCTCCAGCTCGACGGTTTCCCGCGTTGACACCCCTTGGCAAGGTCGGTACATTGCCTACACCCGCTGGGAGGGATTCTTGATGCGTCTTGGGTCCAAAGTGAAGTGGCTCGCCGTGGTCGCCCTGTGCGCGGCCGCCGTTCCGGCAGGCGCGCAGACGGCTGCGGGCGCGGCCGGTACAACGTCACCGTCCGACACGGGGAGCGGCCAGGTCGGCTTCCAGCGCAAGCAGACGCTCACCCCCCAGCAAGAGCTGGATGAGGCGGACAAGCAGGTCACGCGGATGGAGCAGGCGGCGACCACCGTCCGGCATCAGCTCGCGGATGCCCGCGCCGCCCGTGACGTGGTGAAGACCCTCTGCCTGAACGACAAGCTCAACCAGATCGACGTCGCCACGCGGTCCGCCAAGGACCGGCGTAGCTCCCTGCAGCTCGCTGTGAAGCGCAACGACACCGAGCTGGCCGACCACGAATTCACGATTTTGACGGTTCTCCGGCAGCGCGCGGAGCAGTTGACCGCAGAGGCGAACCAGTGCATCGGCGAGGAGGCTGTGTTGATCGGTGAGTCCAAGGTGACCACCACCGTCGACCAGACCCTCCCCCCCGACGACGAGACGCAGTACAACCCGCCCGATCCCAACCAGGTGCTGAATCCGCCGAGTTGCGTTTCTTGCTCTCGATAGGGTAAGTGCCTGGCTCGACCATGAAGCGTCTCCAAGGGTGAGGCTGCGCGCGCGCCCTCCGCGGTCCCGAATGCAACGTAGACGACTCGCCATATTCGCCGTAGTTCTTGGCTTCGCCGCCCCACTCTTCGTGGCGAAGTCCGCGCATGCCCAGGGCTGGCTGGCGGACCGCAAGTACGCGGAAGGGATTGGCGTCAAGGTCGGCAACTTCGAGCTGCACCCTGGGGTCGGCGGCGAGGCAGGGTTCGACTCCAACTACCTGCGCCGGACCTACAATGCGGGCGCTTCCAACTCGGACCCCGCCGTCGCCGGGATCTTTCGCATCACCCCCTCGCTCTACCTCTCGACCCTCGGGCCCGAGCGCAAGCAGACCGACCAGAACGCCGAGCCGCCGACGGTCAATTTCCGTGCAGGGATCAGCGCCACGTATCGTGCGTTCCTGGGCGACAAGGTCATCACCGACCTCAATGGGCTGAACGGCCTGTCCGCGGACGTGAACGGTCGCCTGGACGTGCTGCCCCAGCGCCCGTGGAGCTTCGGGCTGGAGGCGGGTTACGACAGGACGGTGGCACCAAATTCCGCGGGTAACCCGGATGTGAACTTCAATCGCAACACGCTGAATGCGGGTGCGGATGTGACGTGGTCGCCGGGCGGCGGCCTTCTGAGCTGGAAGCTCGGTTATCGCGGTCGCTTCACCTTCCTCGACGCCTCAGGAACGAATCCGTTCAACAACATATCGAACGCGATCATCACCCAAGGGAGCTGGAAGTTCCGGCCAAAGACCGCCGTGGTCTACGACGGCAACTTCGCCTTCAACAACTTCACGCAACGGGCACAGGCCTTCAACGGCCTGCTCGACTCAACGCCCCTGCGATCTCGTCTTGGCCTCAGCGGCCTCATCTCGCCGCGGTTCGGGCTGCTCGCCATGGTGGGCTACGGCGGGAGCTTCGTCGACACGCAAGGGAACGCGGCGGTGCAGCAGTACGATAGCGTCATCGGCCAGCTGGAGGCCAAGTTCTTCCTGACGCCGAACCCGAACGTGGAGGCGATGTCCGACGCCACGCTCTCAATCTCCTCCCTCTCCATCGGCTACAACCGCGACTTCGCCACGAGCTACCTGGGTTCGTACTACGGCAGCGATCGCGGCTACCTGAAGATGTCGTACTTCTTCGCCGGGCGGGCGCTGGTGTCGCTCGAGGGCGGCTTCGGGGCGCGCGAGTACCCGCGCCTCTTCTCCAACACCGGCAGCGGGCTGGCGACCATCTCGGAGCCCTTCGTCAACGGCGCGGCCGACGCGACGATCTTCGCCGAGTACCGGTTCAGCAACACGCTGGGGCTGAACACCACGCTCCGTTACACCGAGGAGATGCGCTTCTCCAATGCAGGGGTGCTCCCGGCGGGTGGAACAGGGCCCGGACCGAACACCTACGACATGGCGTACCGGCGGTTCGAGGCGTACCTCGGCTTCCGCTGGTTCATGTGAGGGCTCAGGCCTGAACGCCGGCGACGCCGTGTGCTACGCAATGGGCGTGAAGCGCCTCGTCCTGGTCGTCTGCGCCCTGCTGCTCTTCGCGGGTTGCTACGGCGGCCGTCCGCCCACGCCCAACCTGCCCACGCCGGTGCAGAGCACCCAGCTCGGCCCGGGGGATGTCTTCGACATCGACGTGGTGGGGGAGAAGGACCTTCCCACGGAGTACCGGGTCAACCCCGACGGGACGATCGACTTCCCCTACATCCAGCGAGTGGACGTGAAGGGGCTGGAGCCGCAGGAGGTCGTCGACCTCCTCAAGAAGAAGCTCAAGGAGGCGAAGATCCTGGTCGACCCGCAGATCACCCTGCTGGTCAAGCAGTACGCCTCCAAGAAGGTGAGCGTCATCGGGCAGGTCAACAAGCCCGGGAGCGTCTCCTGGACCGACGGGATGAAGCTGGTCGACGCGATCGTCCAGACCGGGGGGTTTACCTCCATCGCCGACAGCAACCACGTCATCCTCACGCGGCAGACGGCGAAGGACAAGTCGGTGACCGTCACCATCAGCGTGGACGCCATCACCGACGGCGCGCAGCCGGACATCCCCCTGCAGGCGGGCGACACCATCAAGGTCGAAGCCCGGGTGTTCTGACGTCGTGCCGCGCCTGCTCTTCCTCCTGACGGGCGGCACGCTCCTCATGCGGGAGAGCGTGGGTGCCCGCGGGGTCGGTGCGCGGGCGAGCCGGCTGGAGCTCGACACCGTCGCGCGCGACCTGGTGCAGGAGGTGCCCGCCCTGGGCAGGGTCGCCGAGATCGAGTCGCGGCTGGTCTTCGCGATGGACTCGGGCGACATGCAGCCGCCGCACTGGACCGCGCTCGCGCGCGCCGTCCACGAGGCGCTCGGCTCCCCCCGGTACGACGGTGTGGTGGTGGTGCACGGCACCGACACCATGGCCTACACCGCCAGCGCGCTCGGGCTGATGCTGGGGCCCCTGCCGAAGCCGGTGGTGCTCACAGGCTCGCAGCGGCCGCTCACCGAGGTCCGGACGGACGCGCGCGAGAACCTGGTGGACGCCGCCCTCGTCGCCACGCTCCCCGTGCCCGAGGTGGCCGTGACCTTCGCCGCTCGCGTGCTGCGCGGGGTGCGCGCCATCAAGCGCGACGCGTGGGGCTACGACGCCTTCGACTCGCCCAACTGCCCGCCGCTGGCCATGCTCGGCGTGGAGGCCGAGGTGGCCGGGCACGTTCGGAGGCCCGCTCCCCTCGCGCCCCTCGATGATCGTCTGGAGCCGCGCGTGCTCGCGGTGCGCATCTTCCCTGGCCTGGACCCCGAGCTCGTCTCCGGCGCGGTGCGCGCGGGGGTGCGCGGCCTGGTGCTGGAGGCGTACGGGACCGGCAACTTCCCCCAGCTCGGGCGCTCCCTCATCCCGGCGCTGGACGAGGCGCGCAGGGCCGGCGTTCCGGTCGTGGTCGTCTCGCAGTGCATGCGCGGGCACGTCGACCTCACGCGGTACCCGGGCGGGGCGGCCGCGGCCGACGCCGGCGCCATCTCCGCCGGGGACATGACGCCGGAGTGCGCGCTCGCCAAGCTGATGATCGGCATCGGCCGTCACGGCGCCGGCGAGGAGCTGCGCGCGTACCTCGAGGGTTCGTCGGTGGGCGAGCGGGACTGAGCCGCCGCCTATTTTCCCTGGAAGGTCGGCTCGCGCTTCTGCATCCAGGCGAGGATGCCTTCCATGACGTCCGCCGAACGGAGGAGCTTCAGCTGCGACTCGCGCTCGCGGCGAAGGGCGTCCTCCAGGTCGCCCCAGCTCGCGTAGACCGCCTGCTTGATGGCGGCGTGGGCGAGGGGGGGGCCCTTCTCCAGCCGGCGGGCCACCGCCATCGTCGTCTGCTCGAGCTCCGCCGCGGGCACCGCCTGCATCGCGATGCCCAGCGAGGCGAGGTCCGGCCCGGAGAGCTTCTCTGCCAGCAAGAACATCTGCATCGCCCGGGCCGTGCCGATGAGGCGCGGGAGCCAGAAGGTGCCGCCGCCGTCGGGCATGAGGCCGATGCTGACGAACTTCTCCTGCACGTAGCTCGTGGTCGACACGACGCGCAGATCGCACGCGAGGGCCATGTCGGCGCCGAAGCCGACGGCCGCGCCGTCGACCATCGCGAGGGTGGGCTTCGGGCAGCGGACGATGGCGCGGATGACCCCGTGGAACTGGTCCATGTACTCGTCCAGACGGTCCATGGCCGTCGGGTCTTCGAGGTTCTTGCGCAGGTCTGCGCCCGCGCAGAAGTGGCCGCCGGCGCCGGTGATCACCACACACCGGATGCCTTCGTCCTTCTGCGCCTCGGCGAGGCCCTCGGTCAGGCCCTTCAGCACGGGCAGGGTGAGGGCGTTGCGCGCCTCCGGGCGGTTGATTGTCAAGACGAGCGTGCGCTCGTCCCGGCGCTGGATGACGTCGGTCATGAAGCGGTTCCTTTCACGGGGGTCTTCTTCTTGCTCTCCGGCTCCTTGCGCGGGGGCTCGCCCACCACCAGTCCGAGCTCCCGCGGGCGGGGCGTCCCCTCCGGGCTGAGGCGGTAGAAATCGGTGTCCAGGTACGCCTTCACCCCCCGCTGCACCAGGATCTTCACCACCGCACCGAGCGGCACGGCGAGCAGCACGCCGAAGAAGCCCAGCAGCGAGCCGGCCGCCATCATGGTGAGCAGCACCTCCAGCGGGCGCAGGCCCACCGAGCGGCCCACGATGCGCGGGGTGATGACCATGCCGTCCAGCGCCTGCACGCCCAGCATCACCACGCAGACGCCCAGCACCGGGCCCACGCCCTTCCAGTCCAGCGTGGCCATGGCGAGCGCCAGCGTGAAGCCCGTGAAGAAGCCCACGTAAGGCACGAAGGCGAGCATGCCGGTCAGCACGCCGATGGGTACGGCGAGGCGGATGTCCACCATCCGCAGGCCGAGGGCATACAGCGCGGCGAGCACGAAGCAGGCGGTGACCTGACCGCGCACGTACCCGCCGAGGGTGCGGTGGACCTGCGCCGCCACCTCGGTGACGGGGCGCAGCCAGCGCCGCGGGATGAGCTGCCCGGTGCGCCGCACGATGCGGTCGAAGTCGATGAGCAGGTAGAGGGCGAAGACCGGGATGATGAGGGCGCTGAGCGCCACGGCCACGTACGAGAGCGTGCCGAAGAGCGCGGTGCTCACCGCGCTCAGGATGGAGGGGTACTCGGTGCTGAGATCGCTCCAGGAGTGCGGGAGCTTGACCTTGAAGTTCTGCATCATCCAGGGCTCGGCCCTCGACTGCAGGTTGGCGATCTGGCTGGGCAGGTCGGCCGCGGCCGCCCGCAGCTCCTCCACGAAAAGGGGGATCGCGTAGGTGAGCACCACCGCCACGACCGCCACCAGGCCGAGCATCACGGCGATGGCGCCGATCGCGCGGGGGACCTTCCACGACTCCAGCTTGTCCACCGCCGGGTCGAGCGCGTAGGCGACCAGGAAGGCGAAGAAGAGGGGCGTCAGCACACCCCGCAGCAGGTAGGCGAGCCACAGCACGGCCGCGACGCCGAGCGCGATGAGCACCCGGCGAAAGATCGGGCTCGGGGGGCGGGCCATGCATGGACTGTAGCAAAGCCCCTTGCGTCGTGGCTCAAGACCGTCCAGCGTGGGGCCATGATGCGGACCTCGACGTTCGACGGGGCCTACTTCGACCGCTTCTACGAGTCGAAGACGACGCGTGTGCACGGAAAGAGGGAGGTCGCCCGCCTGGCGCGCGGGGTGTGCGGCATGGTCGCCTGGCTGGGGGGCGAGATCCGCTCCGTGCTGGACGTGGGCGCCGGGGCCGGCCTCTGGCGCGACTGGTTCCGCCGGCACCGTCCGGGGGTGCGCTACGTCTCCACCGACGTGAGCGCCTACGCCTGCCGGCGCTACGGCCACGTCCACCGCGACGTCTCCCGCTGGCGCGCCGCCGAGCGCTTCGACCTCGTCGTGTGCCAGGGCGTGCTGCCGTACCTGAACGACGACGACGCCGCCCGCGCCATCCAGAATCTGGGCGCCATGTGCGGCGGCTTCCTTTACCTCGAGGCCATCACCGCGCGCGATCTGCGGGAGGTCTGCGATCTGGACATGACCGACGTCGCGGTCTTCCCCCGCGAGGGCGCCTGGTACCGCGAGCGCCTCGGCGCGCACTTCGTGCAGCTCGGGTGCGGCCTCTTCTACTCGCGCTCCGGCAAGCTGCGCTTCTACGAGCTGGAGACCCCCGAAGGAGAAGGCTAAGTGACCTTGCCGCGATTCGACGAGGACGCGCCGCGCCCCGTCCCCGCCATCGACGCCCAGGACGGCACCACCCTCTCCCGCCTCGTCGGGGTGATGCGCCGGCTGCTCGCGCCCGGAGGCTGCCCGTGGGACCGCGAGCAGACCTTCGAGTCCCTCCGCCGCTACGTGCTGGAGGAGGCGTGCGAGGTCATCGACGCCATCGAGGGCGGCGACCGCGGCGCCCTGCGCGAGGAGCTCGGGGACCTCCTCCTCCAGGTCGTCTTCCAGGCGGAGCTCGCCCGCGCCGAGGGGAGCTTCGCCATCGACGACGTCGTCGAGGGCATCATCCACAAGCTCGTCTCCCGTCACCCGCACGTCTTCGGCGACCTCTCGGCCAAGGACGCCGACGAGGTCTTGCGCAACTGGGAGAAGCTCAAGGCCAAGGAGAAGCAGGGCAGGGGGCTGCTCGCCGGCGTGCCGCGCAGCCTCCCCGCGCTGGAGCGTGCGCAGCGCATCGGCGAGAAGGTGGCGCGCGTCGGCTTCGACTGGGAGGACGCGCGCGGCTCGCAGGCCAAGGTCCACGAGGAGCTCGGGGAGCTGGAGCGCGCGGTGGCGGACGGCGACGCCTCGGCGATCGAGGAGGAGCTCGGCGACACCCTCTTCGCGCTGGTCAACCTCTCGCGGCACGCCGGCGTCGACGCCGAGGTGGCGCTGCGGCGGACCATCGACAAGTTCACCCGGCGCTTCGCGCACGTCGAGAAGCGCGTGGCGGAGGAGCATGGTGGCTGGGGCGATCCCGGCGAGCGGCACCTCCCGCTCGAGACGCTGGACGGCTACTGGGAAGAGGCGAAGAAGGCCGAGCGCAAGTGAGGTAGGCTCTCGACGTGACGGCGGCGGCGCAGACCCGGGCGGACGACCGCGTCGCGCGGGCGCTCGGGCTGGGCGAGGGAGAGCTCGCGCGCGCCGTGCGCCTGCTGGCGCTCGTCTTCGCCGTCTCCGCCGCGCTGGTCATGCTCAAGTCGGCGCAGAACGGGATCTTCCTGCTCGCCTACCCGCGCTCGATGATCCCCTTCGCCTTCCTGGCCTCCGCGCTGGTGCTCTCCACCGCCTCGCTCGCCACCGTGCCCCTGGCGGCGCGGCTCGGGGCCGCGCGCCTGGCGATGGCCTCCCTCGGCGTCTGCGCGGCGGTGATCCTCGGCCTGCGCGGGATGCTCGCCGCCGGGATGCCCGGCGCCCCCTTCATCCTCTACGTCGCGGTGGAGACCATCGCCGGCGTGCTCCTCATCCAGACCTGGGCGGTGGTGTCGCAGGCCACCACCCCGCGCAGCGCCAAGCGCTTGCTGCCCATGGCCGGCGTGGGGGCGACGCTCGCGTGGACGCTGTTCGGCCTGCTGGTCCCGGCGATCGCGCATCGGCTGGGCACGCCCGCGCTCCTGCTCATCGCCCCCGGGGCGCTGGGCGTCGCCTTCGTGCTGGTCGGCGTGGTGGGTGCCCGCGATCTGCAGGCGTCCTCCCACGGGCCGCGGCGCCGCTCGGCGGTGCTGCAGGAGTGGCGGAGCGCGTTCGCCTTCCTGCGCGAGGTCCCCCTGCTGCGCGTGATGGGCGCGCTCTCCATCCTCGCCCTGCTCACCGAGCAGTTCATGGACCTGCTCCTGATGACCGCGGCGCACGAGCGCTACGCCACCGAGTCCTCCTGCGCCGCCTTCTTCGGCCGCTACTACGGCGCGACCAGCGCCATCACGCTCGTCTTCCTGGTGCTCTTCTCCGGGCGGCTCCTGCTCACGCTGGGGACCTCGCGCGCGCTGCTCTTGACCCCGGTGCTCACCGTCGGCGCGGCGGTGCTCGCGCTGATCTTTCCTGGCTTCGGCATGGCCGTCGCCCTGCGCGGCGTCGACCGCGTCCTCAAGCAGTCGCTCTGGGGCGCCGCCGCCGAGCAGACGCAGACGCCCATCCCGCCCATCGAGCGCGTCCAGTCGCGCGCGCTCGTCCGGGGAGTCCTCGCGCCGGCGGCGTACGCCGTCAGCGCGGCGGTCATCGCGTTCTTGCCGGCGCCGAGCTTCCGCGTGCTCGCCGCCGCCACCCTCGGCGGCGTCGTGCTCATGGGCGCGCTTTGCGGGCGCTCGGTGCGGCGGGCGTATCGCGACGCGCTCCGGCGGGCGATCGACGAGCGCACCCTGGACATCGACGAGCAGGCCCCTGCCTCGATGGACGCCGACACGCGCCGGGCGCTCCTCGCCGAGCTGGGCTCCAGCGACGAGCGGCGCGCCGGTCTGGCCGCCGAGCTGCTCTGCGAGAGCGGGGAGCCGCCCGCCGCGGGCGTGATCGAGGCGGCCCTCGCCAGCCCGGTCGCCAC
Organism: uncultured delta proteobacterium; assembly: GCA_963782055.1. GTDB lineage: Bacteria > Myxococcota_A > Polyangia > Polyangiales > Polyangiaceae > DASXHD01. The sequence goes on along the minus strand of CAWAIF010000003.1, from coordinate 3,835,866 downwards.
CGTGCGCGCGTCGGCGCTGCGAGCGATGGGACGTCACGCGCTGGCGCGGGAGGTGCCGCGCCTGGCGCCGGTGCTGGCGTCGGACCCCGACGAGACGTGTCGCGTCCTGGCCGCGCACGCGGTGGCGGTGGTGGGGGTGGCGCCGCCCGACGTCCGCGCGGCGCTCGAGGAGCTCGTGCGCGCGGGCGCGCCGGCCCCGCGCGGCGCGGCGCGCGTCGCGCTGGCGGCGGTGGACGCGCAGGAGGCCGACGAGGCGCTCGACGCCGCGGCGCTCCTTCTGGACCCCGACGACGACGTGGTGCTGGCGGCGCTGGAGTGGCTCACGCGCCGGGAGGTGCGAGGGCCGGCGCGGGACGAGGCCGTCCGCGCCCTGCGCGCGGTGCTCCTGGCGCCGCAGCGCTCGGCGGAGTGCCGTCTGGCCGCCATCGACGCCGCCGCGCACCTGGGCGCGGTGGAGGTCCTTCCCCAGGCGGCGGCGCTGCTGGGCACGCCGCTCGGCCCGCAGGTGGCGTCCCGCTTCGTCGAGTGGGGGGACGAGGCGCTGCGCTTCGTGCGCGAGCAGGTCGACAGCGCGCCGCCCGAGAGCATGCGCCACGTCGCCTCCGCGCTGAGCGGCGTGGCGGGCGGGCCGCTGCTCCACCAGCTCCTCGACCACCGCGACGCCGAGGTGCGCGACCGCGCCGTGCGCTCGCTGGCGTACGCCGTCGCGCGCGGGGACGTGCCGCGCCCCGCGGAGGAGGAGATCGCCCCGCTCCTCGATCGCGAGCTGGCGGCGGCCTACCGGCTGTACGCCGTGCTCGCCGGCCTCGCGAAGGACGACGGCATCCCCGACTGGAAGGTGGACGCCCCCTACGACGCGCTCGGCCGCGAGGTGGAGCTGGAGATCCAGTCGGTGCGCGAGCGCGTCCTGCACCTGCTCGCGCTCACCGGCAGGCATCGCCTCGCCTCGGCGGTGGAGGTGGGGCTGCGGCGCTCCAGCGCGGAGGTGGATGCCCGCATCGCCGAGCTGGTGGACGCCACGCTGGGGCGCGACCTGGCCAGGCGCGTGGTGCCCCTCTTCGAGCGCCTCTCCCTTCGCGAGCGCGCGGAGATGGCGCGGCAGTTCGCCGATGGCGTCTCGCAGGTGGAGCGCGATCCGCTCGGCGCCATCCTGGAGCTCGGGGATCAGGCGCTCCTCGGCCACGCGATGCTGGTATACGGAGATCGCTTCCGGGAGCGGTTCCCGAGGGCGTACGAGGAGCATGCCCGCCTGATCCCCCTCTTCGAGCGCATGGCCTTCCTGCGCACCGTCCCGCTCTTCGAGGAGATGCCCGGCCCGGAGCTCAGGCGTGTGGCGGAGATGCTCTCCGGCGTGGAGGTCCTCTCCGGCGACGTCGTCTTTCACAAGGGCGATCCGGGGGCCGACCTGTACATCGTGCGGCGCGGCGTCGTCTCCATCCGCGACGGCGCGGTCGAGGTGTCCGCCGCCGACGCCGGCGACTTCTTCGGCGAGCTCGCCCTGCTCGACGACGAGCCCCGCAGCGCGGACGCGGTGGCGGCAGAGGACTGTTCGCTGCTCCGCCTGCACGGCGCCGATTTCCGCGAGCTGATGGCGCGGCGCCCGCAGATCCAGGAGCGGGTGCTGCGCGTGCTCGTCCGCCGCCTCCGGGAGGCCACCGGCCGCATCACCCGCGTGCCGTGAGCGCCGCCTCTTCCGGCGTGGCGGTGCGGGGCGCCTTGGATTACATCTGCTCTCATGCTTCCGCCTCCGCTCGCGCGCACGCCCGAGGAGTGGTCGCGCGCCGTCGTCGGCCTCGGCGGGCGGGCGTTCCACGGCAAGCAGGTCTTCCGCTGGATCCAGGCGCGCGGCGTGACCGAGCCGCAGCACATGAGCGATCTGCCGGCGCCGCTGCGTGCCGCGCTGGTGGAGGAGGGGCTCGCGCCGCGCGCGTCGGTGTCGGCCGAGCGGCGGTCGACAGACAACACGCGCAAGCTGCTGGTGACCCTCCACGACGGCGCGACCGTGGAGACCGTGCTCATCCCCGGCGTGAGCGGGCGCAAGGGTGAGCTGCCGAGCCCGGTGCCCGGGGAGGAGGGCGCCTTCGAGGACGCCGACGCCGCGGCGGCGCCGGACGAAGAGGAGGACGAGGCGCGCCCGGAGGGCCCGGTCCGCGTCACCCAGTGCATCTCCACGCAGGTCGGCTGCGCCCAGGGCTGCGTCTTCTGCGCCAGCGGCGTCGCCGGCTTCAAGCGCCACCTCGGCCCGGACGAGATTGTCGCGCAGGTGCTCGTCGGCCGCGCCCGCCTGGACGAGGGCGAGCAGCTCCGCAACGTCGTGTACATGGGCATGGGAGAGCCGCTGCACAACTACGAGGCCACCGCCCGCTCGCTGCGACTGCTCACCCACGCCGAGGGCATCGGCCTCTCCAGCCGCCGCGTGACGGTCTCGACGAGCGGCCTGGTGCCGGAGATCGCCCGCCTCGGGGAGGACTTCGGCGGCAACGTGGGGCTGGCCATCTCGCTCCACGCCGCCGATGACGAGACGCGCTCGCGGCTGATGCCCATCAACCGCAAGTACCCCCTCGCGCGGCTGATGGACGCGCTGCGGGCGTATCCGCTCCCGCGCCGCCGCCGCATCACCATCGAGTACACCCTCGTCGCCGGCAAGAACGACGACGCCCGCGAGGCGAAGAAGCTCGCGCGCCTGCTGCGCGGCATCCCGGTGAAGATCAACCTGATCCCCATGAACCCCATCGCCACCAGCGCCCTGGGCCCGCCGGATCTCTCCGGTGTGCTCGACTTCCAGAAGGTGCTCTGCGACGCCGGCTACTCCTGCTTCATCCGGCGTCGCCGCGGCGACGACGTGAGCGCCGCCTGCGGGCAGCTCGCCCTGCTCGGGGCCAAACCCAAAGTCCGGACGCACCGCGGGTGACGCGCGTCGCCGGCGCCGCGCTGACGCTGTCCCTGCTCGCCGCGTCCGGCGCCGCGCGCGCCGAGGAGCCACCGTCCACCGCGGCCGAGCCCTCTGCCGCCCCGCATCCCTTCCCGCCGCTCACCCTGCACGCGACCGCCTTCGTGGGCGATGGCCTGCGCTTCAACGATCCGTACCGCCTCGCCACGGTGCTGGGGCCCGACGCCGAGTCGGTGTCGCGCACCGCGGCCTACCTGGACGTGGGCGCGCAGGCCATGCTGGGCGATCCGCGCAAGCTGTTGCACGGCTTCGCCCTGCGCGTCAGCTTCGCGATGGAGGGCGTGCCGCAGGCGGTGCTCACGCCGTCCTACGTGCTGGAGAAGCGCTTCGTGCACCTCGCGGTGTACGGGCGCGCCGGCACGCCCATCGTGCTGACGCCCGACGTCACCTGGGGCCTGGAGGGCGCGGTGGGCGGCGTGTGGTTCGTGCGCGCCGGGCTGGGGCTGGCGGCGGAGCTGGTGGGCGATCTCTTCTACGGCGCCGGCACCCGCGAGGTGTCCGCCGCGGCGTACCCGGTGCTGGGCGCTCAGCTCGGGATCGTGCTCGCCTACGAGGTGCTCCCGTGACGCGCCGAAACCGCAGGCGGGAGCTGGTGCTGGCGGCTGCGCTGGCCCTCTTCTTCGGCGCCGGTCCGACGGTGGGCGACGTGGGCGGCTGCGGCGCCGACGCGCAGCCGCTGGACGAGGCGCGCTTCGCTCGCGCGCGCAAGACGGTGGACTGCCAGCGCTGCGACGAGTGCGGCCTCGGCACCGCGCGCTGCCAGGCCGCGTGCGATCCCAGCGCGCCCAGCGACGTGGGCTACCCGCCGGGCTGCGCGCCGCTCTACCACGATGGCGTCGTCTGTCTGGACGCGCTCCTGGCCGCCTCGTGCGGCGACTACGCGCGCTACGTCGACGACCAGACGCGCCTGGTCCCCACCGAGTGCCAGTTCTGTCTCGGCCCCGACGGGGGCACCGAATGAGGGCGCGGGGAGTGCTCCTGGTCCTCGCGCTCGGGGTGTCTGCGTGCGCCACCTTCCGGCCCCTGCTTGCAGAAGATGGTGACTACACCGATTACCGCGCCTTCCGCCTGGCGGCGGGGGAGGGGCCCAGGCTGGCGGCCGCGACGGCGTACCTGCAGCGCCACCCGCGCGGCGCCTTCGCCGGCGAGGTTCGCGCCGCCTTCGCCGCGGAGGAGCCCGCGTACTACCAGGCGTGCACCGCGACGCGCGCGCAGGCGATCGAGTACCTGGCGACGCTGCCGCGCGGGCCGCACGTCCCTCAGGCGCTGGTGCTGGTGCGCACCTTCGACGATTGCAAGGGCGACGAGGAGACGCGGCGGATGCTCGAGGCGGCGAAGCAGACGGGCGAGCGGCTCGACCGCGAGCAGGAAGGGCGGCGGCGCGCGGGAGAGGCGCTCCGCGAGGCGGCCGCGGTGCTCCTCGAGCCGGGCACGCTCGGCCGCCCCGTCGCCGCGTCGCCGGACCTGCTGCGTCTCCTCGTGGGTCCGGTCGCCTCCACCTGGGGCGCCGTGCCCCCGCGGGTGGACGAGCGTCGCGCCTTCGTCGTGCGGGCCACGACGGGCCCGGTCTCGCGCAGCGTCGCCTGGACACTTCAGGTTCGCGAGCAGGACGGCGTCGTCGTTCGGGGAAGCCTTCGGGGTCCTGGATTGTTCGAGCGCTGGACGGAGATCGAGACCCTGCAACCGATCCACGACGACAATCCCCCGGACCGCGCCCGCGCCGCGGCGCACGTGCGCGAGCTCTTCTCCGGCATGCTGGAGGCGCGCTTCCCCGCCGGGCGCTGCGCGGCGGACGACGCCCGCGCGCTGCTCCTCCGGCGTTGCGACGGCGTGGAGGTGCGGGTCGTCCAGGGCGACGCGCCCGGCGACGCCGACACGCTGACGATCGCAAAGACGCCGTCGGTCGCTCCGGCCGATCCAACGGCCCGAACGGCACGTGGACTGCGCCACGTGAATTGAGCTACAACGCGGCCACGCGCATGATCCCCTACATCCACGTTCCGGACCTCGGCGTCGTTCACCCCTTCGGGCTGCTCGTTGCCACCGGCGTGCTCATCGGCACCGCGCTCGCCACGCGGCGCGCGCGCAAGCTGGGCTTCGATCTCGATCAGCTCAACTCCTTCATCACGTGGATGCTGGTGGTCGGCTTCATCGGCGGCCACATGCTCGACGAGATCTTCTACCACCCGAAGGAGATCGCCGCCGAGCCGTGGTCGCTGCTCATGCTCTGGCGCGGGTTGAGCTCCTTCGGCGGGTTCACCGGCGCGCTGCTCGGCATCGTCCTGTGGAAGTACTTCTACTTCGAGTCGAAGTACCCCGACAGCCAATGGATGGGGTGGATCGGCAGCTTCCACCGGCGCAAGGAGGCGGCGCCCATCCTGCCCTTCGCCGACCTGATCCTCTCCGTCTTCCCGGTGGCGTGGGCCTTCGGCCGCTCCGGGTGCTCCTCGGTCCACGATCACCCCGGCGCCCTCGCCACCAAGGACTCGCCCTTCGCGGTGGGCTTCGCGCGCGGCTTCCCGCCCGACGCGAGCCCGGAGTACGTCGCCAAGCACTTCACCGGGCTGCGCACGCACCTCGGGCCCATCGAGTTCCTGCACGGGCAGGTGCCGCGCTACGACCTCGGCCTGCTCGAGCTGATGTTCACCATCGTGCTGGCGACGCTCATCGCCCTGACCTGGCGCAAGAAGGTGCCGACGGGCACGTACGTCGTCGTCACCTCGCTCGCGTACGCCCCGGTGCGCTTCGCGATGGACTTCCTGCGTATCACCGAGGGCCCCAACGCCGACCTGCGCTACGGCGGCCTGACACCCGCGCAGTGGGCGTGCATCGCCCTGTTCGTCTTCGGCCTGGCGATGCTCGGGCTGGTGCTGCACCTCAGGGCGAAGGGGACCGATCCCGCGCTGAAGGTGCTCGGGCCCCACCTCGAGGTCACCGAGGGCGGGCTGGTGACCGCGGCGCCGGCGAGGGCCGCGGCGCCGGCGAAGGCGGCGCCAGCGAAGAAGGCGGACGCCAAGGCCGCCGGTGCTGACGAGGAAGAGGACGAGGAGTCCGACGACGAAGAGGACGAGGAGTCCGACGAGGAAGCGTCCGACGAGGAGGACGAGAAGCCGGCGTCCGCCGACGAGAAGAAGGAAGCGGAGAGCAAGGAAGACGACGACGAAGGCGCCGAGCCGGAGAAGGCCTGAGCTTCGCCGTCACTCCCGGTGACGCTCGAGCAGCGTCCGTACGTCCTCGGGGATGGGGATCGCCTTGAAGGCGACGAGATCCGTCACCGCGCACACGTGGACCACCCTCGCCGCGTCGGCGCCGTCCCGCTCGCGGACGAAGCGGTACTCGTAGGTGCACGACTTCGTCCCGACGCGCGGCACCGTCACCTCCACGCGCGCCACGTCGCCGAAGCGCAGCGGCGCGCGGAAGTCGCACTCCACGTGCACCGCCGGCATGCCGATCTTCCGGACGTTCACCAGGTGGGTGTAGCCGCCCTCCAGCCCGCCCAGCAGGGACTCCATCGCCTCGTGGCCGTAGCCGAGGAACCGCGCGAAGAACACGATGCCCGCGGCGTCGACCTCCTCGAAGCGGATGGGCCGCAGGTAGGTGTGCATCAGCCGGCGAAGTCCCGGGCCACGCTCGCGAGGAGCGGGGGGGGCAGGGCAACGCTTGCGGAATACACGGGATGGTCCACGCGCAGCTCCACCGCGTGCTCCCCGCCCTTCGCCGCGTCCTGGATGGCGCGCACCGCCGCCTCGCTCAGCGGAAACTTCAGGTAGAGGATGGCGGAGGCCTGGTCCGGCAGCACCCGCTCCGGCGTCGTCTTGCCGGCGAAGCGCTCGCCGTCCACCACGACGGTGAACCGATCCTCGATGCCGCGCGCCGCGACCAGGAAGGTGTCGCGCTCCGGCTTGTCGTCGATCTCCAGCATCACCGTGCAGGAGAGCTCGGCGTCGCCGGGCATCAGCTCGTTGTAGGTCTCGATCTCGTGGGCGATCGCCGCCTCGCCGGTGATGCGCTCGGTGCGGAGCATCTCCTGGATCTGCATCAGCACGGTGTCGCGGTTCTCGAAGAGCGCGCTCGCCCGGTCGCCCAGGGCGGTGCGCCGGAGCTTCTTCTCCGCGATGACGCGCGCCCGGAACTGCGGGCGGATGGCCTCGTACTCCCCGAGCCCGAGGATCTCGTTTCGCTGGATGGGTCGCATGACTGCCTCCGGCCACGGTCCTCAGGAGAGGGCGATGGCGATTCCGTACGCTTCGGCGAGCGCCTCGACGGGGTGGCGCACGACGACGTCGTTCTCCTTGGCGATGCGCAGGCCGGAGAGCGGGCAGTCGGTCACGACCACCCGCGCCTCCACGGCCTCGATGCCGCGCGCCAGCTTCTGGGCGTACCTGCGGCCCATCGCGTAGTGGCGCGCCTTCATTCCCCAGGTGCCGTCCACCGCCGAGCACTCCTGGATCACCTCCACCTCCGTCTCGGGCACCGCGCCGAGCACGCGCGCGCCGGGGAAGCCGATCTTCTGCGCGCGCAGGTGGCAGGGCGCGTGGTAGGCGATCTTGCCGAGCGGGTGCTCGAAGTCGCGGTTGAGCTTCTTCTCCCGCCGCAGCTTCTCCAGGAACTCCATCACGTCCAGCACGCTCGCGGCGACCTTCGCCGCCTCCGGGGTGCCGAGCAGCTCGGGGTACTCCTTGCGGATGGTGTACGCGCACGAGGGGCCGGTGACGACGACCGTGCGGCCCGCCTCGATCTCCGCCAGCAGCGACGCCACGTTGATCTTGGCCTTCGCCTGCGCGGCGTCGATGTCGCCGCCGTCCAGGTTGGGCAGGCCGCAGCAGACCTGCTCCGGCCGCCGCACGCGGTAGCCGTTCTTCTCCAGCACCAGCACCGCGTTGGCGTTGGCGGCGGGCATGTTGTAGTCGCCGAAGCACGTGGCGAAGACGGAGATCTCGCCGGCGTCACCCGCCTCCGGCATCGGTTCGTGGTGCTCCAGCCACCTCCCGAACGTCGTCGTGGCGAAGGGGGGCAGGGGGAACTCGTCGGAGATGCCGGCGGCCACCTTCATCGTCTTGCGGACGAGGCGGTTCGCGTTCACCAGGTTGGCGACGCGCGCCATCGGCCCCGCGGTGAGCTTGCCCATCACGCCCGGCTCGCCCAGGGCGCGGTCCTCGATGGGGATGCCCTCGCGCCGGGCGCGCTGGGCCTTCTCTCGCGTCAGCAGCCTGGGCAGGTCCACCTGCCAGGCGTGCCCCTCGTCCGGCGTGTAGGGGCACTTGATGTAACAGAGCTTGCACTGCCAGCAGAGGTCGCTCACCGCCTTGAAGTCGTCGGCGAGCAGCACCTCGGCGCCCACGGCACGCCCCGCGTCGATGTCGCGGTCCACCCGGGCGAACATTTCGGGGAAGGAGCCGCAGTAGTTCACGCACATGCGGCAGCCGTGGCAGATCTCGAACACGCGGCGCAGCTCGTGCTCCAGATCCCGCGCGTCCCAGTAGCGGGGGTCGTGCGGGTCGCGCGCGGGCGGCTTCGGGGGTGTCGGCTCGATCTTGCTCACGGGGTGTCTCCCGAGCAGCACGGCCGCCGGACGCGCCCCGCGGTGAAACGGGGCGCGCCGGGGCGCGGGCTCACTTCAGGGTGTCGAGCATCTTCTGGAAGCGGCCGGCGTGGCTCTTCTCGGCCTTGGCCAGCGTCTCGAACCACTCGGCGACGTCGTCGAAGCCCTCGTCGCGGGCGGTCTTCGCCATGCCCGGGTACATCGTCTCGTACTCGTGCGTCTCGCCGGCGATGGCCGACTTGAGGTTCTTCTCGGTCGAGCCGATGGGCAGGTTGGTCGCCGGGTCGCCCACCTGCTTGAGGTAGTCGAGGTGCCCGTGCGCGTGCCCGGTCTCGCCGTCCGCCGTCTCCTTGAAGTTGCCGGCGATCTCCGGCAGCCCCTCCACGTCGGCCACCTTCGCGAAGTACAGGTAGCGGCGGTTGGCCTGCGACTCGCCCGCGAAGGCGTCCTTCAGGTTCTGGTGGGTCTTGGTTCCGTTGAGTGCTTTCGCCATCGATTCATTCTCCTTCTGTTGCGACATCGGTGCCGGGCCGGGCGGCCCGGGTGGGATCTTCGAGGGGCTCAGTCGCCGCCGCGCGCGCAGCGGGCGCAAAGACCGCGGTAGACGCGCTCGACCGAGCGCACCGCGAAGCCGGGGGCGACCTTGTGGACGCGCCGGGCGCCCGCCTCGCTCGCCTGCAGCGTGGCGACGGGTACGTCCACCACGGCGCCGCAGCGATCGCACACGGCGTGGTGGTGGGGGGCGGTGTTGGGATCGAAGCGGGCGGCCCCGCCGAGCCGCAGGGTGCTGGAGAGGCCCGCCTGGGTGAGCGCCTCGAGCGTGTTGTAGACCGTGGCGAAGCTCATCGACGGGAAGTCGGCGTGGAGACGCTCGAAGATGTCCTGGGCCGTCGGGTGAGTCCTGGCGCCGGCGAAGAGCTTCACGATGGCGATGCGCTGGGGGGTGATGCGCAGCCCCCGCGCGCGGAGGTCCGCGAGCATCGCCTCGGGGGCGCCGGCGGGCCGCCGGGGTGTCTTCTCTTCGTGAGAGGCCACGCGCTTCATCGGAGAGGGAAGCTAATGAGAATATTTCTAAACTGCAAGACCCCCGGGCCTCTTTTTCTGGAAAGGCCGCCCGGCCTCACTCCTTCTTCTTCCTTCCGCCGAGCACCGCGAGCTTGAAATAGGACAGCTGGCTCCTGGCCGCCTCCTTCACCACGTCCAGCCGGGTGGCCTCCCTGGCGCTCTTGCGCAGGGCGAGCTCCCCCTTCTCGTAGAGCTCGCGTGTCTTGGCCCGCTGCAGCTTGCCGCTGGAGGTCTTGGGCAGGACGCCCGGCCCCAGCGGGACGACGTCGTCCAGCGTCAGGGCCATGCCCTCCTGCACCGCCTTGCGAACCGCCTGGCTGAGCTCGCGCACCCGCTCCGGGCGCTCCAGGTCCCGCGCGTCCTGCGCCTCGAAGGCCACCACCACCCGCTCGCGATCGACCTCGATGCCGGAGGGGTCCTTCGCGCCGAAGGCGATGACGTTGCCCTTGCGAACGCCCACGACCTTGCCGACCTCCCACTCCATGTCCTGCGGGTAGTAGTTGCGCCCGTTGAGGATGATGACCTCCTTGGAGCGCCCGCAGATGTAGACGCGGCCGTCCTCGACGAAGCCGAGGTCGCCCGTCTTGAGGTAGTCCCCGGCGAAGGCCTCGCGCGTGCGCTCGGTGTCCTCCCAGTAGCCCTTCATCACGCTCGGGCCGGCCAGGCGCAGCTCGCCGACGGTGCCGTCGGGCAGCGGGGTGGCGCTCGTCGCGTCGTCGGGGGCGAAGACGCGGATGGTGTGCAGGGGGAACTCCTTGCCGCAGGAGACGACGCGCACCGCGCCCTCGGTGTCGTCCGCCACCGCCACCGCCTTGCCCTCGCCCCAGAGCTTCGTCGCGTCGACGGTGACGGTCTTCATCCCCGCGCCCAGCTCGCTGAAGCAGATGGCGAGCGACGACTCCGCCATGCCGTAGGACGGGAGTATCGCCTCCTTGCGGAAGCCGTACCGCGCGAAGGTCTCGCAGAAGGTCTCCAGCGTCTCCGGGCGGATGGGCTCGGCGCCGCACCCGGCCACGCGCCAGCTGGAGAGGTCCACGCCCTCCATCTCCCGCGCCTTGATGCGCTTCACGCACAGCGCGTAGGCGAAGTTGGGCCCGTAGGCGATGGTGCCCTTGTGGCGGGAGACGGTCTGCAGCCAGGAGGCCGGCCGCTTGAGGAAGAGCAGGGGAGGGAGGAAGACCACCGGCCGCTTGAAGTAGAGCGGCGCCAGCACGAAGCCGATGAGCCCCATGTCGTGGTAGAGCGGCAGCCACGAGACGCCCACGTCGCTCTCCGTCGAGCGCAGGCCGTCGTGCATGATGCACGTCATGTTGGCGGCGAGGTTGGCGTGGGTGAGCGTCACGCCCTTCGGCCGGGAGGTGGAGCCGCTGGTGAACTGGAGGAAGGCGATGTCGTCCAGCCCGACCTTCACCGGCTTGAGCGTCTCCAGCGACTCGCGGATGGCCTCCACCGCCACCACCTGGTCCAGCGCCGGGCAGGAGGCCTGCACGGTGCCGAGCAACCGCTTGATCTTGGAGTCGGTCACCAGCGCCTTGGCGCCGCTCTTGGCGACGATGTGGCGGGTGTTGTCCAGGTAGCCCTGGAGCTGCCCCAGCCCGAGCGGGGGGTAGATGGGCACCGGGATGATCCCGGCGCGCAGCGCGCCGAAGAAGCAGAGGACGAAGTCCTCGTTGGTGGGGAGGATGAGCGCGACGCGGTCTCCCTTCTTCAGCCCGAGCGCCTGCAGCGCCCCGCCGTACCGGGCGCTCGCGCGCTCGATGGCGGTATACGAGAAGGAGGCCTCGCTCGTGTCGTGGTTGCCGGTGAGGCCCGGAACGCCCGTCTCCGGGACGAAGCGGAAGCCCCGCGTGGGGTCGCACTGGGCGGCGTCCTCGACGGCCTGGGCAAGCGTGCGCGGTTCGGTCATCCGCGCTGAGGATTAGCAAAAAGCGGGGCCGAAGCCGAGGCCAAGCGGACTTCGGACCGCAAGTTGACGGGGAGCCTCGGCATTCGAGATACTGCGCTCTGGAGGATCTGCGATGCCCCTCATCGAGACCGAGGAAGCCGCCCGTCGCCTGGCCCGTGCCATCGCCAGCGACCTGTCGCTCTACAACGAGGACAAGATCGTGCAGGGCATCACGCACGACAACCTCTTCGAGACGATCGCCGAGGAGATCGAGGAGGGCCGCGCCCTGTTCAAGCGGCGCGTCTCGCCGGACCTCTACCCCCGCAACTTCTACGACCGCGCCCTCGTCGACATCCTGATCAAGGCGAAGGGGCACATCAAGTCCCGCCTCTGGTAGCCCGCGGGCCGGTCGCGCCGCCCCTCTCCCTCGTCGTCTCCCGGCAGGCCGCGGGGCAGCGGCTGGACCGCTTCCTCGCCGGCGCGCTGGCGGGCATGGCGGAGGCCCCCTCGCGCGCCGAGCTGCAGCGCTGGATAGACGCCGGGCGGGTGACGGTGGACGGCGCGGTGCGCCGCGCGAAGGACGCGGTGCGGGAGGGAGCGCGGGTGGAGGTGCGGCCGATGCCGCCGCGCGCCACCGACGTCGCGCCGGACGCGAGCGTGGTCTTCGAGGAGCTCTACGCCGACGACGCGCTGGTGGTGCTGGTCAAGCCGCCGGGGCTGGTGGTGCACCCGGCGCGCGGCCACGAGACGGGCACCCTCGTCCACGGCCTGCTCGCCCGCGGCTACTTCCGCCTGGAGGACCTGGAAGAGGGGGACGGCGGGCACGCCCGACCGGGGATCGTGCACCGCCTGGACAAGGGCACGAGCGGGGTGATGGTGGTCGCCCGCACCGCCACGGCGCGCGAGGCGCTCAAGCGGCAGTTCGCCGAGCACTCCATCGAGCGCGCGTACGACGCCATCACCGCGGGCCGGGCGCGCGCCGGCACCATCCGCTCCCTGCACGGGCGTCACCCCCGCGACCGCCTGCGCTTCACCACCCACGTGGCGACCGGCAAGACGGCCGTCACCCACGTGGAAGTGTGCGAGGTGCTCGCGGGCGGCCGCGCGAGCCTGGTCACCTGCCGGCTGGAGACCGGGCGCACCCACCAGATCCGCGTCCACCTCGCCGAGGCGGGCACGCCGGTGCTGGGGGATCCCCTCTACGGCAAGCCCCCGCGCGATCCGACGCTGCGCGCCGTCGCGCGGGCGCTCGGTCACCAGGCGCTGCACGCGCGCGTGCTGGGTTTCGTCCACCCGACGACGGGCGAGCCCATGCGCTTCGAGGCGCCGCCCCCCGCGGACTTCGCCGCCGCGCTGCAGACGCTGCGTCAGGACGAGGACAGCAGGCCGCGGTAGCGCCGCTTGAGCGCGAAGAGCGCGATGAAGCCCACGGCGACGGCGAACCAGAGCGTCGCGAAGCGGACGAGCATCATCGCCGCGGTGCTGGTGGTCGCCCCGACGTGCCCGACGTCCACCATCTGCTGGCGCAGGCCCGCCTCCGTCACGCCCAGGCCGCCGGGGAGGACCGCGCCGGCCAGGGTGCTGGTGGCGTAGAAGAAGATGGAGAGCGTGATCGGCACGTGCTCGCCGAAGCCGCGGAGGATCACCGCCAGCGCCAGGCACTCGAGGGACCACGCGGCGATGGACAGGATGGTGGGCCAGATCAGGTTCACCGGCTTCACCAGCACCGTGAGGCTCTCGTACGCCACCTCCAGCTTGGGGGCGAGGCGCTGGAAGGGGCCCGGCAGGCGCGCGACGAGCCTGATGATGCCCATGGAGAGCGTGCGCGATGCGATGACCACCAGCAGCGCGAGGACGAGCCCGCCGCCCACCGCCGCCGGCAGCAGCCCCCCGGCGAAGCCCAGCGACCCGATGACGATGAGCACGATGATGCCGATGAGATCGGTGATGCGCTCGGCCACCACGATGGGCGCGGTGCGCGCCATGGGCACGTGGTGGGTCTCGAAGAGGACGAGCGACTTGAAGACCTCCCCGACCTTCCCCGGCGAGATGGTCAACACGAAGCCGGAGAGGAAGGTGAGGAAGCTGTCCAGCTTGCCCACGTTCTTGATGCCCAGCCGCGCCAGGTAAAACTCCCACTTGAGGAACCGCAGCACGTAGTTGGAAAACGCCAGGCCGCAGGCCATGACGAAGGCCGACCACTCGAAGTGGCCGAGGTCGGCGCGCAGCTTCCCCGGGCCGCTGTAGATGGCGAAGCCTGCGTAGAGCAGGACCGCGAGCATCATCACCACCAGCACGCGGTTCAGGCCCACGCGCTTGCGGGGCGGCGGCACCTCCACGGCCACGTCCTGCGCCATCACGTGCGCCCTCCGGAAGGGTGGTGCCCGCGGCGCACGGCGAGGAGGCGGAGCAGGGCGTACGTGAGGGCGCCAACGACCACCAGCCCGCCGGCGACGTAGAAACTCCAGGCGGGGGCCTCCCACCGGCCGTGCGCGAGGCCGTGGGGCCGGATGACCACCTCGGTGGCCTCCGGCGCGGCCGGGGGGGGCGCGGCGGCGCTCGAGGATGCCGGGGGGGCTTGCACGGGGTGCAAATACACGCTCACCGGCCTCCGGGCAATTCACGACCTTTTCTCGGCGTGCGGTCGCTCTCCGGTCGAGCTGGGGGGCAGCCCGACCGAGGCGACGCGGCGCTGGCCAAGGCCCGAACTTCGTGCGAAACGTGGAGCAAGTGACGCAAGACGCCGAAGACGCCGACAAATCAGCGACCTCGCCGCGCCGCGAGGTCGCCTCCTCGGTCCCCGATGACGAGGCCCTGCTGGAGAAGGCGAAGCAGGCCCACGACGCCCTGCACGAGGCCGTCGGCGCCCGGGTGGTGGGCCAGTCGGAGGTCATCGACCTCATGCTGGTGGCCCTTTTGGCGCGCGGACACGCCCTGCTGGTGGGCGTGCCCGGCCTGGCCAAGACCCTGCTGGTGAGCACCCTGGCCCAGGCGCTGGATTCTGAGCTTCGGCCGCGTCCAGTTCACCCCCGATCTCTTGCCGGCGGACATCACCGGCACCGACGTGCTGCACGAGGAAGACGATCCCCAGGGAAACCTCCGCCGCCGGGTCCGCTTCCTGCCGGGGCCGATCTTCCACCACCTGGTCCTGGCGGACGAGATCAACCGGACCCCGCCCAAGACCCAGGCCGCGCTGCTCCAGGCCATGCAGGAGCGGCGGGTGACTGTCGGCACCGAGACCCACCTGCTGCCCGAGCCGTTCCTGGTGTTCGCCACGCGAAACCCCATTGAACAGGAAGGCACCTATCCTCTGCCGGAGGCCCAGCTCGACCGCTTCCTGCTGGAGGTCCACGTCGGCTACCCCTCCCGAGAAGAAGAAGAAGAGATCGCCCGCCGGACGACGGGGGCCGTCCAGGGCGAGGTTCCTCGCGTGCTCCACGGCGACGAGGTCCGCGCCCTGCAAGACCTCGTCCCCCGCATCCCGGTGACCCCGCAGGCGGTGAAGCTCGCGGTGGCCCTCGCCAGGGCAACCCGCCCCCAGGGGAGCGGCGGCGAGAAGGTCGTGGACGAGGTCCAGCGCTACGTCCGCTTCGGCGCCGGCCCCCGCGGCTCGCAGGCCCTGGTCCTGGCCGCCAAGGCCCGCGCGGCCCTCCGCGGCGAGGCCGCGGCCGACGTCGGCGACATCCGCGCCCTGGTGCTGCCGGTGCTCCGCCACAGGCTGGTGCTCTCCTACCGGGCCGAGAGCGACGGCGTGAAGGAGACCGACGTCCTGGCGAAGGTGGCAGCAGCGGCAGCGTCGGCCGTCTGAAAAGCGGGATTGGAAAGCCGAAGGGCCCGTGCGATAGTGAGAGACTGGCCGGGCGGTGCGCTCGGCGCGTTCACCATGAATGCACAGCCGACTCCCTGCGCGCGCTGCGGTGAGCCCTGCGAGGCCGACGATCTGGTCTGCCGCCGCTGCTCGGATACGCGCGTGCGCATCGCGATGCCGGCCACGCCGAGCGATCCGGTGACGCCCGCCGACGTCGCGATGCTGGGCGACATGGTCTTCGAGGAGCAGCTCCGGCGCGTGGAGAAGGAGTCCGGGGAGTCCGCCTACCAGATGGTGGTGGAAGCGGACGGCGTGCTGGGCGGCGACCGCACCCTGCGTGTCGCGGTGATCACCGCGCCCGGCGGCCCGGAGGCCGCGCCGGAGGACGTGTGGTCCGACGCGGTGGACCTCGCCGTGCTGCCGCTCGCGCCGGATGGACGGATCGACGCGCGCGTGGCGTGGGCGCAGGCGGTGACGGCGGAGCGCAAGCTGCTGCCGCCGCAGGTGCGCGAGCGCTACCGCCTGGGCATGCGCGGCTTCGCCGGCGAGCCCGACGCCCTGCCGATGCTCCTGGCGGCGCGCCTGCGCATGGCCACCCTCGCGCTGGAGGGCGCGACCCCCACACGCCGCGGCCACCACGTGGTGCAGGAGGAAGGGCGGGCGGTGGCGCGCGCGTGGGTGGAGATCGAGCGTCCGGACCAGACCTGGCCGGTGGTGGTCGAGCTCTTCTCCCACGACGCCGACGATCCGGTCACCGCGGCGCTCGCCCGGTGGGCGACCGAGACGCCCTCCGGCGATTAGCTGGATTGTACACGTGGTTTGATGCCACAATTTCCCTCGATGCCAGACAAGGCGGACGAGGAGCGCCAGAAGCCCGCCAAGGAGGCGGTCGCGCCGGCCCCGAAGGAGGGGAAGGAGGCCCGGGAGAACGGCGCCAGGGAGAGCAGCGCCAAGGAGAGCGGCGCCAGGGAGAGCAGCGCCAAGGAGAGTGGCGCGCGCGAGGCCCGCGAGGACGCGAAGAAGCACGCGCGCGATCCTGACGCCACCCTGGAGGTGGACGTCCCCTCCATCCCCCCGCCCCCCACCGCCGGGCCGTGGCGCAGCTACAAGGAGAAGGTGGGCCAGCTCGCCGGGCGCATCGTGGAGGGGCAGCGCCCGGTGCGCGTCCTGCAGGCGCTGCGCTGGGACAACGCGGTGGAGGAGGCGTTCTTCAAGTCGCGCTTCCGCGAGATGCCGCGCCTGGACGCCGCGTACTACGGCGGCATCGAGCTGGGGTTCGACCCGCGCGCGAAGGCCGACGAGTTCGACGCCATCGCCCAGGACATCGAGCGCGAGCTCGGCAAGGACGACGTCGGCCGCATCATGGTGGAGACCGCGCTGGAGTACCGCGACGTGGTGCGCATGCTCGCCGCGCGCGGCACGCCCGCCTTCTACGCCTTCTCACGGCGGCTCTACGGCTCGCCCAAGGACACCTTCCCCGACGGCCGCTCCACCGTGCGCGATCTGGGGCACCTGCTCTACGAGATCCTCACCAACGTCGACGAGAAGCTCCTCGGCCCGCAGTTCGAGCGCACCATCAGCGCGGAGAACTGCGCGGAGATCTTGAACGACCGCTTCTCCTCCTACTTCGCCGACGCCGCCGTGCGCGTCTCCGCCGACGACAACATCGTCGCCGACGCCGCCGCGGGCAACGACTACGTCAAGATCCGCACCGGCGCCTTCTTCTCCCCGCGCGACATCGACATCCTGGAGGTGCACGAGGGCTGGGTGCACGTCGCCACGTCGCTCAACGGGCAGCAGCAGACCGTCGCCCGCTGGCTCGCCAAGGGCCCGCCGCGCACCACCAGCGTGCAGGAGGGGCTCGCCGCGCTGCTGGAGATCTTCACCTTCCGCACCTACCCCCGCCGCGCCCGCCGCCTCAACGACCGCGTGCTCGCGGTGGACAAGGCGGAGGACGGCGCGAGCTTCATCGACGTCTTCGAGTGGTTCCGCACCGAGGGCTACGACGAGGACGAGTGCTACCAGAACGCCAGCCGCATCTTTCGCGGGGGCGTCATCGACGGCGGCGCGCCCTTCACCAAGGACGCCTGCTACTGCAAGGGGATCGTCCTCAACTACGCCTTCATCCGCAGCGCCATCCAGCACAACAGGGTGGAGCTCATCCCCTTCCTCTTCGTGGGGAAGGTGGCGCACGAGGACGTGCCGGTGCTCGCGCTGCGCGTGCACGACGGCGTGGTGACGCCTCCGCGCTACCTGCCGCCCATCTTCCGCGATCTGAACAGCCTCGCGGTGTGGATGGCGTACTCCTCCTTCTTCAGCCAGCTCGGCGGTCAGGCCATCGCCGACCACTACGCCAAGCTCTTCGCCCGCATGCTGTGACCCCGCTGCTCCCCTCGCCCGCGCAGGGGGAGGGGGCGAGGGCTACCTCGCGCGGAAGGTGGGCTTGCGCTTCTCGACGTAGGCGGCGAGGCCTTCCTTGGCGTCGTGGCTGGCGAAGAGCTCCGCCTGCAGCTCGCGCTCCAGCGCGAGGCCCTGCTCCAGCCCCATCTCGCTGCCGCTCAGCACGCTGCGCTTGATGCGTCCCACCGCGAGCGAGGCCTTCCCCGGCGGCACGTACTCGTGGGCGTAGTCCATGACCTTCGTCATGAAGGCCTCGTGCGAGGGGGCCTCCCAGACCTTGTGCACCAGGCCGATGACCTGCGCCTGCTCGAAGGTGATGTTGCCGCCCTCCACCATCAGCTCCATGGCCCGTCCGCGGCCGATGGTGCGCGGCAGTCTCTGCGTTCCGCCGGTGCCGGAGAGCACCCCCAGCGCCACCTCCGGCAGGCCGATCTTGAAGGGGCCCTTGCGCGCCAGCCGCAGATCGCACGCGAGGGCGATCTCCAGCCCGCCACCCACCGTGTGCCCGTTGAGGGCGGCGATGACCAGCTTCGGCGTGTGCTCCAGCCGCAGCAGCGTCTCGTTGGCGTGCAGGCAGAAGTAGTACTTGAAGGTCTCGTCCGCCTCCTTGAGCATGTTGATGTTGGCGCCGGCGCAGAAGAACTTGTCGCCGTGCCCGGTGACGACGATGACGTGCACGTCGTTGTCGAACCGCGCCTCCAGGATGGCCGCGTCCAGCTCGCGCAGCATCTCGTGCGTGTAGGCGTTGGCCGGGGGGTCGTTGAGGGTGACGAGGGCGACCCCCCTGTCGGTCAGGTAATTGACGAGCGAGCCCATGGCGATTCCTTCCAAGTGTCGTGCCGGGGGCGCCTCGCCCCCTTCCATGCTTTCCGTCAGCGGTCATAGCCGGCCTCGGGCGGGCCGGGCAAGCGGCGCCGGCCCCCAAACCCCGTAGAATGCGGGACATGAGCGCAACGTCCATCGGTGAGCGAGCCCGCTTCGCGCCCCGGGGCACGTGCGCTATGGTCCCTCGGATCGCGCCGGGGGCAGGGCCGCGACGGTGGGAGCAAGCAGAAAAGTCGCATGGATTCGAACCTCAGGCGTGAAATCAAGGAGCTCATCGTCAAGGAGCTCAACCTCCAGGGGCGGGATCCCGCCAGCATCGAGGACGAGGCACCCCTCTTCGGCGAGGGTCTCGGCCTCGACTCGCTCGACGCCCTCCAGCTCGCGATGAGCGTCGAGGAGCGCTTCGGCGTGCGCATCCCGGAAGGTGACGAGGCGCGCCCCATCTTCCGCTCCGTCGCGGCGCTGGCCGATCACGTCGCCACGCACCGTGCGCCGGGGTGAAGGGCGTGAGCGCGCGCGTCTGGGTCACCGGCGTCGGCCTCGTCACGTCTCTGGGTAACGACGCCCCCGGCACCTTCGCCCGGCTCGTCGCCGGGGAGCGGGGGCTCTCCGCCATCGATGTCTTCGACACCACGGGCCAGCGCGCCGCCCTCGGCGCGGTCGTCCGCGGCGTCGCGGTACCGGAGGGCGACGGGTGGTCGCGCGCGAGCGCGTTCGCCTTGACTGCGGCGCGGGAGGCCCTCGCGCAGGCGGCCGTGGACCCCGCGTCGGCGCGCGTGGGGCTCATCGTCGGCGGCACCACCGCCGGCATGTTCGAGAACGAGGTGCGCGTCTCCGAGATGCTCGCTGGCGCGCGCCCCCTCGCCCTCGACGACGCGCTGCGCTCGCACCCGGTGAGCTCCACCGCGGACGTGCTGGGCGAGACGCTCGGCCCCTTCGCCCGGGTGCGCAGCGTCGCCAGCGCGTGCTCCAGCGGCGCCACCGCCGTGGTGCTCGCCATGAGCTGGCTGCTGGAGGACCCGTCCCTCGACGCGGTGGTCGCCGGCGGCACCGACGGTCTCTGCCGCCTCACGCTGAGCGGCTTCAACGCCCTCGGCGCCATCGACCCCGAGCCCTGCCGCCCCTTCGACAAAAACCGCCGCGGCCTCAACCTGGGGGAGGGCGCGGGCTTCCTCGTGCTGGAGCGTGCGCCCCGCGCGCGCGCCCGCGGCGCGCGACCCATCGCCGAGATCGCCGGCGCGGCGCTCGGCTCGGAGGGCCACCACATCACCAACCCGGAGCCGGAGGGCGCGAGCGCCGCGCGCGTGATGCGCCTGGCGCTGGGTCGCGCCGGCCTGCACGCCGCGGACCTGGACTACGTCAACGCGCACGGCACGGGCACGCCACTCAACGACCGGACCGAGTCGCGCGCCATACGCAGCGTGCTCGGGCCGGAGAGCGATCGCGTCTTCGTCTCCAGCTCCAAGGCGCAGCTCGGCCACACGCTGGGGGCGGCCGGCGCGATCGAGTGCGTGCTCTCGGCCCTGGTCGTGGCCGAGAGGACGCTCCTTCCCACGGTGGGCCTGCTGGAGCCCGACCCCGACTGCGCCGTACGCCACGTGCCCGAGTCGGTGCGCATGGATCGCGTGCGCGCCGTGCTCAGCAACAGCTTCGGCTTCGGCGGGATGGACAGCGCAGTGGTGCTCACCGAGCCGGAGCTCGCGCCGGAGCCCGCGCGCGCGGTGCGGCGCGTCGTGGTGACCGGCACCGCCGCGCTCACCTCGCGCGGCGTCGAGTCCGGCGGCGCGCTCCGCGTGGCGCCCGAGGCGGCGCCGGCGTCGGGGCCGGTGCCCGACGAGGCGCTCGCGCTGGACCCGGCCAAGGCTCGCCGCCTGGATCGCTCGGCGCGCCTCACCGTCTGCGCAACGCAGGCCGCGCTCGCCGAGGCGGGCGCGGAGAGCCTCCCGCGCGAGCGCTGCGGCGTCGTCTACGGCAGCGCCTTCTCTGCGGTGGACGAGTCGGCCGCCTTCGTTCACCGCCTCTTCGAGAAGGGGCCCCGCCTCGCCAGCCCCTTCGACTTCCCCAACCTGGTGCCCAGCTCGCCGGTCGGCCACGCGTCCATCTACCTGGGGCTGCTCGGGCCGACACTCGCCACCGCCGACCTCCGCGCCAGTGGCGAGAGCGCCATCGCGTCGGCCTGCGAGCTCATCGCCGCCGGCGACGCCGAGGTGATGGTCGCCGGCGCGCTGTCTGTGCGCAGCCGCCTCATCGACGAGGTCTTCTTCAAGCTCTTCGACGAGGGCGTCACGCGCGCGCCGCGCGGCGAGTGCTGCGCGGCGGTGGTGCTGGAGGCGGAGGAGGTCGCGCGTGATCGCGGCGCCAGGCCGCTGGCGCGCGTCGCGCGGATCGCCGTCGGCCGCGACGCGCGCGCCGCAGGGCTCGACGCGCCGGCAGGGGAGGCTGTGGTGGTCGGCGCTGCGGACGCGGCCGTGGTGCGGCGATGGATTGCCGGCACGCCGTGGGAGGGCGCCACCGTCGTGCCGTGCGACGTCGCCACCGGCGACAACGAGGCGGTCGGCGCGGTGGCGGTCGGCGTCGCCGCTCAGCTCGTGGTGGCCGGCCGGGCGTCGTCGGCGCTCGCGGTCGGCGCGCGCCCGGGCCGGTTCTACGCCCTGGACCTGAGGGCCGTGTGAGGGGACCGGTGGTGGCCCTGTCGCTGCTGCTCGTGTCCTGCGCGGTGGCCGCCGCGCCGGCGCGGGATTTGGTGACGCAGCCGCGCTGGGACGCGGCGCGGGCACGCCTGCGCGCGCTGCGCGCGGCGCTGCCCGAGCGCGGGTACGTCGAGCAGGTGCAGGTGACCCTGCGCGAGCCGGCCACCGGCAAGGTGTTCGACGGGCGCGGCGCGGTGGCGGTGGAGCCGCACCGCGCGATGCGCATGATCCTGCTCGGCCCCGGCGGGACCACCGCGCTGGACGTGTGGGTCACGCCCGCCGCGTGGCGGATGGTGGTGCCCGCCGTGGGTCTGAAGAAGCGCGGCACGTCGGCGCCGCCCGGGATGCCGATTGGCTTCTTCCGATGGTGGTTCCTCGCGCCGCTGGACGGGCGGCTGCTCACCCTCGACGGCGACGCGCTGGTGCTGCGCTCCGGTCGCGCGACGGTGGAGGTGGAGGACCGCTCCGCGCCGGGACGACGCGCGCTGCGGGCGGCGCGAAGGGAAGGGGGATCGATGGAGACGCTGGAGTGGAGCGGCGCCGGATCGCGGCCGGCGCCGGGAGACCGCGCGCGCTACACCGCGCTGGGCGGGAGGCTCACGGTGGACGTGGTGGTGGAGTCGGTGTCGAGCCAGCCGGCCACGCCGGAGGCCTTCGTCGACCCCGACGCGCCCGGGGGCGTGCCGTGAGGAGCGCGGCGATCGTCGGGTTCGGCGCGATCTCCTCGCTGGGGCGCGGGGAGGCCGCCTTCCACACCGGCGGGGTGGGGGACGCGGCGCGCATCGCGACGGCGGTGGACGCCGAGCTGTCGGAGGCGGGGCTGACGCGCCCCTTCTGCGCGCGCGTCGGAGGTCTCGACGACGAGAGCGATCGGGCCGCGCAGCTCCTCCGCGTCGCCCTCGAGGACGCCCTGGCCGATCTGGACCGGGCGATCCCCGGCGCGCGCGGCCGGCGCGTCGGCCTGGCCCTCGCCACCTCCAGCGGAGGTATGCGCGGCGCCGAGAAGGTCTTCCGCGCCCTCCACGAAGGTCGCCCGGTGACGCCGGAGGAGGCGCGCGCCGCGACCTACTTCGCGCCGGTGGAGGCGGTGCTCGCCGACCTCCACCTGGCGGCGAGCCCGAGCACCCTGGTGCTCACCGCGTGCGCGGCGTCCACCATCGCCCTCGGGCTCGGCCTGGGGTGGCTCGAGCGGGGCGCGTGCGACGTGGTGCTCGCCGGCGGCTTCGACGCCGTGAGCGTGTTCGTGGCGTCCGGCTTCGAGGTGCTGCGCGCCACCACCACCCAGCTGCCCTCGCGCCCCTTCCGCGCCGGACGCGACGGCATGGCGCTCGGCGAGGGCGCGGCGGTGATGGCGCTCGTGCGGCCCGAGGACGCGCCGTCGCGCGCCTTCGGCTACGTCGCCGGGTTCGGCGCCACGGGCGACGCGGTGCACGTGACGGCGCCCGACCGCACCGGCGACGGCCTGGGCCGCGCGGCGCTGGCGGCGCTCTCCGGCGCGGCGCCGGAGGAGGTGGGCCTGGTCAGCGCGCACGCGACGGCGACCCCCTTCAACGACGCCGCCGAGTGGAAGGCGATGATCCGCGCGCTCGGCGAGCGCGCACGCGACGTCGCGGTGCACCCCTTCAAGGCGCAGATCGGTCACACCCTGGGCGCCGCCGGTGCGCTGGAGTCGCTCGCCGCGCTGGGCGCGCTGCGCCGGGGCGTGCTCCCCGCTGCGGCGGTCTCCGGCGAGCCGGACCCGGAGGCGCCGGCGCGCCTGCTCGCCCGCGCCGAGCCCACCTCCGCGCGCACCGTGCTCAAGCTGTCCGCGGCGTTCGGCGGCGCCAACGCGTCGCTGCTGCTGCGCCTCGACCCTCCGCACGCCGCACCTCCCGCCGCGCGCCCCGCGTACGTCTCGGCCCCCGCGGTGATCGCCGGCCCCGTCGGCCTGGAGCGCCTCGCCGCGGTGACGGGCCAGCGCGCCGACCGGCTCGCCCGCGCCGACGACCTCTCGCACCTCGCGCTCGCCGCGGTGGGCGCGCTCGGTGCCGCGCTGGGCGCCGAGGCCATCGCCGGCGCCGGGATCGTCGTCGGGCACGCGTACGCGACGCTCGACGTCAACGAGCAGTACGAGCGCCGCATCCTGGAGCGCGGCGCGCGCCTCGCCGAGCCGCGCCGCTTCCCGTACACCTCGCCCAACGGTGTGGCGGGGGAGTGCAGCGTCGCCTTCGGGCTCACCGGACCCAACCTCGCCGTCGGCGGCGGGCTGCACGGCGGGCTGGAGGCGCTGGTCGTCGCCTGCGATCTGGTACGCGCCGGCGACGCCGAGCGCGTGGTCGCGGTGGCCGTGGACGCGCCGGGCGTCGCCGCGCGCGCGGTCGCCTCGGCCCTCGGCTGGCCCGTGCCACGCTCCGGCGCCGTGGCCGTGCTGGTGACGTCCTCTCCCGCGGGCGGCGCGGAGGTCCTCGCGGCAGAGGTGGCGGTGGGTGGGGCGCCGGCGACCGGCGTCCGGCCGGGGCACGAGGCCCTGCTCCCGCTGCAGGAAGGCGCGACGAGTCTGGAGAGCGTGTCGCCCTCCGGCAGCCGCGCCCGCGTGGTGCTCCGCGCACGATCCTGAGGTCCGGCCGCAGGCCGGCCGACAGCCCGAAGGGCACGTATCCTGAGGTCCGGCCGCAGGCCGGCCTCGCGCGACAGAATGGCAGCGCCGCCGCACGCGCCACGGAAGGGGCGCGATCGCGCCGCGCCCGCGCACCGCCGCGTGCCAAAACGTCGCCTGGGCGCGCGCGACGGATCAACCTGGCAATCGCCCGCGCGCGCAGGCGCTGAAGTTGACCCCCCGCCGCGCGAAAGCTACTTATTTCCCGTCTCCCGCGGAATGTCTGGCCGCGGCTCACGTTGGTTCGAGGAGCGCATGGGCAAGGTCTGGTTGGCTCTGGTGGTGAGTGTGCTGGCGGGGTGCGCCACCATCTACATCCCCAACACCAACGTCGAGGACACCAGCGAGAACCGCAAGGTCGTCCAGTTCTGCGAGGCCTACCGCCACGCGATGGAGGACAAGAACGTCGGCAAGCTGCTCGCCATGGCGAGCCCCCACTACCACGACGATCACGGCACCCCCATCGGCGACGACGACACCGACTACGACTCCCTCAAGTCCGTGCTCACCGACGAGCTGCTGAAGACGACGGAGATCCGTTACGAGATCAAGTACGAGAAGGTCACCTTCGCCGAGAACTCGCACATCTATGTAGACTACAAGTACTCGGCGAGCTACCGCGTGCCCAAGCTCGGCGGCGGCAACGAGTGGCACCACACCGTGTCGGACAACCGCCTCGACCTCCTCCCCGACGGCGACAGCTACAAGATCCTCGCGGGCATGTAGCGTGCCCTTCGCGTTCGCGCACGTCTCCGACCTGCACGTCTCCACCTTCGGTGACACCTTCCACGACCGCGCCAACCTGGTGAAGCGGAGCGCGAACGTCGCCGACACCGATCCCTCCCGCTGGGAGGAGCTCTGGGCGGAGGCGGGCTGGCGGGTGCTGCGCGCGCGGCAGGGCCGCAAGCTGGTGATCGTCGACGCGGAGGGGTACGCGCACCCGCCGCCGTCCAAGCGCGCCATTCGCGGCCTGCTCGACCCCGTGGAGCGCGCGGCGGCGCAGGCCTGCCACCAGGAGGCGCGCCGCGCGAAGACGCTCGCCGCCGACCCGCCCAGCGACGGGGCGCTCGCGGTGCTCGCCGAGGCGACCCCCAAGAACTCCAACGTGCGGCTGCTGCGCGCCGCGCGCGTCGTCGAGCAGAGCGGCGTGGACGCGGTGCTGATCACCGGCGACCTCACCGACGACGGCGACGGCTACGAGCTGGTCTACGCCGCCTTCGAGCGCTTCGCCGCGCGCGGCCGCCTCTTCGCGGTGCCCGGCAACCACGACCGCTACCTCTTCCCCATCCCCGGCAGCTCCCGCCCGCGCCCCACCTACGCGTCGAAGACGGCGGCGTGGCGCGCGTTCGCCGGCAGGCTCGGCCTCGACCTCGACGCGAGCGGTGCCTGGGTGCGCTTCCTTCCGGAGGCGTCGATGGCGGTCGTCGGGATCGACACCTGCACCCGTCCGCAGCGCCGCTTCTTCCGGCACAACGGCGCGGTGGGCCCGGAGCAGCTCGCCTTCCTCGGCGAGGTGGCGAAGCGCGCCGAATGGAAGGCGTCGCGCCACCGGCTGGTGATGCTCCACCACCACGTCGTCCGCCTCCCGCACGGCGTCGGCAAGCGCGCCCCGACCGAGATCGGCATGCGCCTGGACGACGCGCGCGGGGCGGCGGAGGCCTTCGACGCGGCGGGCGTGACCCTCGTGCTGCACGGGCACCGCCACATCAGCGAGGAGCGGCAGCCGGCGGGCGTGGGCTTCCGGCTGCTCGCCGCGCCGTCGCTCACCCTGGGCTGCCGGAGCGGGGACGGCCCGTCCTTCTGGCGCGTGGAGCTGGACGGCTACGTGCAGGCCACCCGCGTGCCCGTGCCGCTGGAGGCCATCGTCGAGGACGCGGATCCGGAGGTCGAGCGCCCCGGCGACACCTGAAGCGGCGTCACTCCGCGGCGGCGTCGTCGCCGGCTTCGGTGGTGTCGCTCGCCTCGGCGACGCCCGCCTCGGGGACGAGGAAGGCACACTCCGGCGCGGTCTCCGGGTTCACGATGATGGTGCAGTCCTTCGCCGCGTTGATGGCGTCGACGCACTTCTGCGTGACGGCGTCGCCCGGATCGCTCCCCGACGCGAAGCCGTGCAGGCACGCGTCGTCGTAGTAGCGATCGCAGTCGTCGACCGGGCTGGTGGAGTCGCTGCGGCGCGTGCCGACGCCTATGTTGCACGCGACCACGAAGCGGCAACGGGCGAACTCGATCTTGCGGCAGGCGTCCACGCCCACCGCCTTGTCGCCGCAGCCACCGCTGGTGCAGAGGACGGCGGCGAGGAGGCCGGCCACCCCCACCCACGCTGCGATCGGACCGGCGCGCCGCATGGGCCCGTACGTAACACCGGGCGGGGGGGTGCGGCAAAGAAGAGGGGGGAGGGGAAGGCAGAGAGAAGGGGTAGGGGGAAATTCGGCCCCCCCCGGCAAGATGTCTACTTGACACCAGGAGTGTTCAGAACCAGGATGAGGGCATGAGTCGAGACGCGTACCGAACGCCGGCCGGGGGGGCGCACTTCAAGCTGGAGGAGCTTGCTCGGGCCGCGGAGGTCTCGCCGCGGACGGTGCGGTACTACGTGCAGCGGGGGCTGCTCCCGGCGCCCGCCTTCCACGGCAAGGACACGACGTACGGGCAGGAGCACCTGGTCCGGCTGCGCGCCATCAAGCGGATGCAGGAGGCGTACTTCCCGCTGGAGGCCATCGCCGCCGCGCTCGCGGGGCGTTCCCTCGCCGAGATCGAGCGCATCGCCGGTGGCGAGCTGCCGCCTGGCCCGGGCCGCTCGCCGGAGCCCTCGCCGGCCGTCGTGCCCTTGCCCGCGCCGTCGCCGTCGCCTCCGTCGCCCTCCCCCGTCCTTCCTTACGGGCCGACGCCCCCCGCCCGCTACGCGCGGTGGGAGCTCGCGCCCGGTCTGGAGCTGCACCTCTCGCTCGAAGCCAGCGACGACGTCCGCGCGCTGGCGGAGAAGCTGCTTACCCACGCCCACTCTTGCCGAGGAGACCGACGATGAACCCGACCGAACCCGCCGCCACGCCCTGGGGACTCCGCACCGTGAGGGGGACCGCCGTGCCTCTGCTCGGCGTGGCCGTGACCGGCGAGGTCATCGGCGCCCACGCGCGCACGGTGGTGCGCCAGCGTTACCGCAACGCCGAGTCGGTGCCCGTCGAGGCCATCTACACCTTCCCGCTCCCCTCCGACGCCACCGTCACCGGCTTCGTGATGGAGTGCGCCGGCCGCCGCATGGAGGCAGAGGTCAAGGAGCGCGACGAGGCATTTTACGCCTACGACGACGCCGTCAACGCCGGCCATGGCGCCGCCCTCCTGGATCAGGAGCGCGCCAACGTCTTCACCGCCACCGTCGGCAACCTCCTCCCCGGCGAGGAGACGCTGGTGGAGGTGGAGTACGTGCAGCGCGTGCAGGCGGACGAGGGCAGCCTCCGCTGGACGATCCCCACGCTGGTCGCGCCGCGCTACATCCCGGGCGGCGCGCGAGGCGAGCGGACGGCGCACGGCACCCACGAGCCCACCGCCGCGGTCCCCGACGCCGATCGCATCTCGCCGCCCATCGCCGCGGTGAGCTACGGCCTCGCGCTGGACGTCTTCTTCGCCGCGCGCCCCGACGCCGTGGTGGAGAGCCCCTCGCATCGCGTGACCGCCACGCCGGAAGAGGGCGGCGTGCGCGTGCGCTTCGCGGAGCGCGAGGTCGCGCTGGACCGCGACGTGGTGCTCACCGTGCGCAGCGCCGCGGCCGGCCCGCTCACCACAGTCGCCGCCCACCGCGAGGGGGAGGACGGCTACGTCGCGGTGACGGTGGTGCCCGACCTCTTCGATCACGCCCGCCGGGAGGCGCGCACCGACGTGGTCTTCCTCGTCGACGTCTCCGGGTCCATGCAGGGCGCGTCCCTCGAGCAGGCTCGCTCCGCGCTGCGCCTCTGCCTGCGCCAGCTCCGCGAGGGCGACCGCTTCAACATCGTCGCGTTCGAGTCCTCCTTCCGCGTCTTCGCGCCCGCCTCGGTGCCCTTCACGCAGGCCACGCTGGACCGCGCCGACGACTGGGTCTCCGGGCTCGTCGCCCGCGGCGGCACCGAGATGCTGGCCCCGCTGGTGCACGCGGTCCGCGGCGCGCCGGACGTGGTCGTCCTGCTCACCGATGGCCAGGTGGGCAACGAGGAGCAGATCCTCGAGGCGATCCCCACCTCCTCCACCCGCTTCTACACCTTCGGCATCGGCACCAACGTGAGCGACGTGCTCCTGCGCGATCTCGCGCGGCGCAGCGGCGGCGGGTACGAGGGCATCTACCCCGGCGAGCGGATCGACGACAAGGTCGTCGCCCAGTTCGCGCGCGCCACCGCCGCGCGCGTCACCGGCCTGGCCGCGCGCTGGGTGGACGTCGACGCGGGCGAGCTCGCGCCCGCGGACCTGCCCGCCCTGATCGATGGCGAGCCGTGGGTGGTCTTCGGCCGCTACGAGCGCCCCGGCCGCGGCCGGCTGGAGCTGCGCGGCGAGTGCGACGGGCAGCCCTTCTACCTGGCGGTGCCGGTGGACCTGCCGGCGAGCGCTCGTGCGCCCGCCGTGCCGAAGCTCTGGGCGCGCGAGCGCATCCGCGATCTGTCGCAGCGCGCCGAGGGCGCGACGGGCCGGCGCGCCGGGGCGAACCGCGCGCGCATCGTGAAGCTCGCGGTGGAGCACCGCGTGGCGAGCGCGTACACATCCTTCGTGGTGATCGAGAAGCGCACCGGCGATCGCCGCAGCTCCGGCATGCCCGAGACGCGCGTGGTGCCGGTCAGCGCGCCGGCGGGGTGGGGAATGGTCGCGCCGGCGTCGGAGCACGGCGCCGCCGGCGGCGGTCCGGTGCTGGGCATCCCCTCCGGCGCGCCCACCGGGCCGCTGGCGGCGTTCCCTGCCGTGCGGGCGCGGGAGGCGTTCATGGGCCGCGCGGCCCCGCGCGCCGCGGCCCCCGCGCGCTTGTCGTCGCGCGCCACCAGCGAGTCGTTCGCGGCGAGGGGCGGTCCGGTGCCGCAGCCGGCGCCGGTCCACGACGAGCGCGCCGAGCACGCCGGCGCGCCCTCCACCGCCGCGCGCCCGCTGGACCGCACCCTCGCGCGGCAGCTCGCCAGCGGGCTCTGGGCGGACGCGGCGAGCCCCGCGGCCACCGACGACACCGCGCTGGTCCGCGGCACCGCCTTCGCCCTGCTCGAGCTCGTGCAGGAGGGCGTCACCACCGCCCACGCCCTCTATGGCGCGCAGGTCCGCAAGGCAATCGACGCGCTCGTCCCGCTCGCGGTGCGCGTCGCGGCCACGGCGCCGCGGCTGGCGGAGCTCGCCCTGGCGGCGGCGCTCCTCGCGGCCTCCGGCGCGCGCACGCGGAAGGTGGTGGCCGACGCGGCGGCCGGCGCGGGTCTCCCGCTCGTCGACGAGGCGGCGGTGCGCGCCCGGCTGAAGGACATGATCGCCGCGGTGTGATAAGGCGCGCTGGTGATCTCCGGGATGGTTCTTGCCGCAGGGCTGGGGACGCGCCTGCGTCCCCTCTCGGAGGAGCGCGCCAAGCCGCTGCTGCCGGTGGGCGACGCGCCGGCCATCGCCCACGCGGTGCGGGCGCTGCGGGCGGCGAAGATCGCCCGCGTCGTCGCCAACGCCTTCCACCGCGCCGAGGAGGTGGTCGCCTTCGGCGGGGAGGAGGGCGTGGCGGTGTCGGTCGAGGGCCGCCTGCTCGGCACCGCCGGGGGCGTCGCGCACGCGGCGGCGCTGCTCGGCCCTGGCGACGTGCTCGTCTACAACGGCGACATCTTCGCCGACCTGGATCTCGGCGCGCTGCTCGCCGCGCACACCGCCGAGGCGACGCTCGCGGTGCGTCCCGGCGCGAAGGGGGCCGGCAACGTCGGGCTGGACGCCGCGGGCCGCGTGGTGCGCCTGCGCCGCGAGTCCTTCGCCGAGGAGGCGCGCGGCGGCGAGTTCTTGGGGATCCACCTGCTGGGCGCCTCCCTGCGCGCGTCGCTGCCGGAAGAGGGCTGCCTCGTCGGTGACGTCTACCTCCCCGCGCTGCGCCGCGGCGCGGAGCTGCGCGCCTTCGAGACCGACGCCTCCTTCTGCGACATCGGCACCCTCGCCGGATACCTGGCCGCCAACCGGGGGTGGCTCGCCCGGCGCGGGCTGGCGGCGTGGGCCGCGCCGGGGGCAGCCGTCGCGTCGGGGGTGACGCTGGAGGCCAGCGTGGTCGGGGAGGGCGCGCGCGTCACCGGCGAGGGCGCGCTCACCCGCACCGTGGTGTGGCCGGGGGCGGCGGCCGTCGCCCCGCTGGCCGACGCCGTCGTGACGCCCCGCGGCATCGTGCGGCTTCCGGCCTAGCGCGCGCCGGAGGAGTCCCCGCGCGCGCTGCAAGGCGGTAAGCTCATCGGCCATGGGCCGCCGCCTTCGTCTCGCTTGGTTCGCCGGCCTCGCCGGCTCCGGGGTGTTCGCCTTCGCCGGGGTCGCCGCGGCGACACCGGGTCCGGACTCTGTCGCGGTGCTGGCCAACGCCGACATCCCGGAGAGCGGCGCGCTCGCCGACGCCTACGCCGCCGCGCGCGACGTACCCGCGCGGCAGGTGTGCAAGCTGAGCATGCCGGCGACCGACGACATCAGCCTCGCCGACTACCAGACGGCGATCGACGGCCCGTTCGAGGCGTGCCTGAAGGACGCCGGCGTCCTGGATCGCATCGAGGCCGTCGTCGTCATGCGCGGCGTGCCCCTGCGCGTCGCCATCCCGGTCGGCAACGCCCTGCACAACGCCTCCCTCGCCGCGACCCTCTCCGTCTGGCGCTCCACGCTCACCGCCGACTCCTCGCCGCTGCTCGGGCAGGACCCGGGGCAGATCGTCGACTGCGGCTCCCCGTGCCTCGGCGCCAAGTACGTCAACCCGCTGCTCTATCTCAACGGCCCCTTCGGGCCCGGGTACGACTCCGTCCGCGCGGGCGTCGACTGGAAGATCCTGCTCGTCACCATGCTCACCGGCCGCTCCTACGCCGACGGCCAGATGCTCATCCAGAGCGCGATGGACGCCGAGAAGAACGGTGGCGCCAAGGGCACCTTCCTCTTCATGGACGGCGCCGACAGCGCGCGCGGTGCGCTGGACGGCGACTACCCGACCGTGATCTCCTCGCTCAAGTCGGCCGGCTACACCGACGCCGAGGAGGTGCCCTTCGACGCCAACCTGACCGGCAAGACGCTCGCCGGCTTCTTCACAGGCACCGCGTCCATCGGCGACACCATCGAGGGCAACACCTACCTGCCGGGCGCGCTGGTGGACAACCTGACGAGCTTCGGCGCGGTGCCGAAGAACTTCGCCTCCACCGGGGAGACGCAGGTCTCCATCTCGCGCTGGGTGGAGAAGGGCGTCGGCGGCGTCCACGGCACCGTCGACGAGCCACTCAACAACGTCTTTCCCTCGCGCTACCTGATGGTGGACTACGTCAAGGGCGCCACGCTCGCCGAGGCGTACTTCCGCCGCCTGCCCTACGCGTACTGGCGCAACCTCGTCGTCGGCGACCCGATGCTCGCGCCCTACGCCAAGCGCCCGGTGGTGACGATCACCGGCGTGACCGACGGCCAGGCGGTGGACGCCGAGACGCAGGTGACCGCCACCGCGACCGACACCAGCGGCGCGGGGATCAAGCACGTCTCCCTCTTCGTGGACGGCGTGCTCGCCGGAGACGCCGACGGCGACACGGTGAGCGCATGCGTGACTGTGCCCGTGAAGAAGGGCGTGCAGATCCTCGCCGTCGCACAGACGAACACGGCGGCGGGTGCCCTCGCCAGGTTCCCGCCGAAGGGGTGGGCGGCGCTGCACGTGGACGGCGGCACCGGCGGCGTGCCCACGTGCCCGCAGGCGCAGCCGGACGGGGGCATGCCCTTCGACGAGGCAGGCATCGGCGACGACGCCGGCACCGGCAACCCCGGCAACGACGGCGGCTGCAGCTGCGACGCCGCAGGTGGCGGGGGTTCGCCGTGGCCCGCCCTCCTTCTCGTCCCCGGCCTCGCCCTCCTCTGGGTGCGCCGCCGCACGCCGCCACCGGAGGCAACGCCCGACGCGTAGCGGGGCAGGAGGCACGAAACGCCCGACGCGTAGCGGAGGGCCCGCGTGAGGGGCGGCGCGTGCCGCTCCTTCGAGGACAGTCACCGAGAGGGATGTGAACGAAGTTCACATCCTCCCAGGATAGAAGCTCTCGATCACGTCGCTGCCGCCCCCGACGATCGCCAGGGCGCCGGTGGCCAGCAGCAGCGCGCGCGCCTGAGCGCGCGGGATCTTGAGCGGGACCTCCGTCGTCGCCTTCGCGTCCATCCGGAAGACGTGGGTCGAGCCGGAGAGGTCGTCGCCGACCAGCACCGCGACGCCCGGGGCGACGGTGAACAGGCCGGTCGCCGTGATCGCCGCAGCCGGCGGCTGACCCCACGCCTTCGGCTTGCAGTCGATGGAGCACCCGAGGTCCAGCGTGCGCGGGGCGACGCTCGCCCCCTGCGTGTCGTGGCCGCCGACGAGCAGCACCGTGGAGCTGT
The DNA here is from genome assembly GCA_963782055.1 of uncultured delta proteobacterium. Classification (GTDB taxonomy): domain Bacteria; phylum Myxococcota_A; class Polyangia; order Polyangiales; family Polyangiaceae; genus DASXHD01. The sequence continues at coordinate 3,803,522 of CAWAIF010000003.1, read as the reverse complement.
CGAGGGAGGTGGCGACCGCGCCGGTGGTCGCGTCGGGAGGGTAGGGGAGCGCGACGGTGGCGGTGCCGCCCGTCGGGACCAGCTCGCCGCCGGGCGCGGCATCGCTGCCGCCCACCACGACCAGGCCGCGCCCTGGCGACCAGGCCGCGGCGGCCCGCGCGCGCGGGGCCGAGAGCGTCACGAAGGAGGCGGTCCCTGCCGGGTCCAGGTGCAGCACCAGCGCCGACGCGGCATCCGAGTCGCGCGTGCTGCCGACGATCCAGCTCGCGCCGTCCTCGCCCACGATGGTGGCGCCGCCGGAGACGTCGGCGTAGGTGCCGCCCTTCGGCGGGTCGAGATCCTGCTGGGTGCCCTGCGCCAGGTCCAGCACCGTCGCCCCGGCATCGTCCACCAGCAGCGCCGCGGGGCTGGAGGCGTCCGGCGCGAGGGCCATGGATCGCGGCGCGCGGTCGATGCCCAGCACGCTGCCGATGCTCTGCAGGATGGCGAGATCGTAGCCGCAGACCTGCTCCTGGCTGGTGGCGTCCTTCCCTCCCGCGACGATGAGCGAGCGCCCGGCGGCGGCGACGAGCGGCGCGGGGCGCGCGTCGCAGAGGGTGCCGGGCATGCGCGCGGTCTCCCCCACGCGCTGCACGAAGACCGGGAGCGCGGCGCTGGAGATCACCGAGAGCTGGACGGGGAGGGTGGCGCCGTAGACCAGCACGTCGCCCGCGTCGTCCTTGCCGGTGACCTGGAAGGACAGCACGTTGGCGTCGCTCTGGCTGCCCAGGTCGAGGGTGCCGACAGGCAGCGCCGTCTGCGCGAGGGTGGTGTGCGTCCCGGCGGAGTCCACCGACTCCACCAGCAGGCTCGTCGGGGCGGGGGCGCGGGAGAAGGTGTCGCTCTCGCCGCCGGTGGTGATGGCGAGGGTGCCTGTGGGCGCGCTGCACGCCCCGAGCGCCAGCGCGAGCACGAGGGCGTTACGCGGCGTCTGGAGGGGGCCGGACATCGGGTGCGGATCAGGTAGCACAGCAGGTGCGTCCCGCCGAGGCCGGACGCGGGTGCGCCGCCCGGTGACGCGCGGTGCGGCGTGGGCTACACGAGGACGCGATGCCGCACGTCGTCCGAGAGCTCCGCCTCCCCGCGGACCCCTGGGCCCTCGCGCGCCGCCTCGCCGGGCGGCCCGGCCTGGCGCTCCTGGTGAGCGATCCGCGCGGCGCCCTCGACCCCGACGACGCGCGCTCCAGCTTCGTCGCGTGCGATCCGGTGGAGATCTCCACCGATCTTCTCCCCCGCGCCGGCGCGCCCGCGCCCGGGTGGGCCGGCCTGCCCGCCGCCCCGCGCTGGGTGGGCGGCGTGCCCTACGAGACGCTGCGGGGTCTGGAGCGCCCCGCGTGGCGCAGGCCGGACGAGCGTCCCGCCCCCTGGATCACAGGGGCGCGCTGGCATCGCTACGACGCCGTGCTCCGGGTGGACCACGCCACCGGGCACGTGGTGGTGGAGGCGGACGACGCCCGCGCGGCGGAGCGCCTCCTGGCCGCGCTGCGCCGTCCCCCGCGCGAGGCCGCGCCGGTCAGCCTGCGCGCCGCGGAGGCCGGCGACGAGGCCTCCCACGCCGCGCGCATCCGCGCCGCGCTGGAGTACATCGCGCGCGGGGACATCTACCAGGTCAACCTGGCCCGCCGGCTGCGCTTTCACCTGCGGGGCAGCCCGCTGGATCTCTTCGCGCGTCTCTTCGGTGAGGCGCCGGCCCCCTACGGCGTCCATCTGGACATGGGTGAGACCACCGTCTGCGGCTGCAGCCCCGAGCTCTGCCTGGAGGCGCGAGGCTCCACGCTGCGCACCGCCCCCATCAAGGGCACGCGGCCGCGCGGCGCGCACGCCGCCGAGGACGAGGGCCTCGTCGCCGAGCTGGAGGCGAGCGAGAAGGAGCGCGCCGAGCTCACCATGGCGATCGATCTGCACCGCAACGACCTGGGGCGCGTGTGCGTGCCCGGGTCGGTGCGCGTCCGCGGCGCGCCGCGCGTGGTCCGCGCCCGAGTGCTCAGCCGCGTCGCAGAAGTCGTGGGACGTCGGGAGGTTACGCGCGACATCGAAGACGCCGCGCGAGCCCTCCTCCCGGCCGGAAGCATCACGGGAGCTCCCAAGGTGCGAGCCATGGAGATCATTGCGGATCTGGAGGAGCACCGCCGCGGCCTCTACACCGGCGCGCTGGGCTATGTCGGGCGCGACGGCGGCGTGTGTCTGACCATGGCGATCCGCACCGCCGTCGTCCGCGGCGGGGAGGTCGAGTACTTCACCGGCGGGGGCATCGTGGCCGGCAGTGATCCCTGGCAGGAGGTGGAGGAGACGCGCTGGAAGGCAGCCCAGCTCCTGGACCTCGCGCCCGCGCCGTGACGACGAAATCTTGGCCGGGCGAGGTCCCCGGCGGTACCGGAGGATGACCATGAGTGTGGTGGAATCGGTGCGCAAGAGCTTGACCCGCAAGCTCGAGGCGCTCGCCGCGGAGGGTGCGCTGGGCGAGGCGGACCTCTCGACCGCGACGGCGTGGACCGTGGAGCGTCCGAAGCGCGCGGAGCACGGCGACTACGCCACCAACGTCGCCATGGTGCTCGCCAAGCCGGCGAGGAAGCCCCCGCGCGCCATCGCCGAGGCGCTGGCGAAGGCGCTGGCCGGCGACGACGTCATCGCCGGCGCGGAGGTGGCGGGCCCCGGCTTCGTCAACCTGCGCCTGCACGCGAGCGTGCTGCAGCGCGAGCTGGAGACGGTGCTCTCGCAGGGGCGCGCCTACGGCCGCGCGGCGGCGGCGACGGGCGAGCGCGTCAACCTGGAGCTCGTCAGCGCCAACCCGACCGGGCCCATCACCGTGGCGGCGGCGCGCAACGCCATCTTCGGCGACGCCGTCGCGACGCTGCTGGAAGCCTGCGGCCACCGCGTCACGCGCGAGTACTACATCAACGACTTCGGCAACCAGGTGCGCCTCTTCGCCGAGAGCGTCCTCGCCCAGTCGCAGGGCAAGCCGGTCCCGGAGGGTGGCTACCAGGGCGGCTACGTGCTGGAGCTCGCCGACTGGCTGAAGAAGGTGGACCCCGCCGCCCTGGAGGGTGACGTCGCGTCGCTCTCCCGCGCGTGCATCGGCTGGATGCTGCGCGGCATCCCCGGCTCCGACATGCTCCGCGGCATCAAGAGCTCCCTCGCCGACCTGGGCGTCCGCTTCGACGTCTGGTTCAGCGAGGAGTCGCTCCATCGCTGGGGCGCGGTCGCCACGGCGCTCGGGCAGCTGGAGGCGGGCGGCTACCTGGTCCGCAAGGACGGCGCCCTCTTCTTCGTCGGCAAGGGCGCGGAGGCGGACGACAAGGACCGCGTCGTGCAGAAGTCCGACGGCGCCTACACCTACTTCGCCAGCGACATCGCCTACCACGCCGACAAGATCGGCCGCGGCTACGACCGCCTGATCAACGTGCTGGGCGTCGACCACCACGGCTACGTCGCGCGCATGCGCAACGCGCTGGAGGCGCTCGGGCTGAAGAGCGACCTCTTCGAGGCGCTGCTCTACAACCTCGTCTACATCTACCGCGCGGGCGAGGCGGTGAAGAGCTCCAAGCGCGCCGGCAACGTCGTCACCGCGGAGGAGATCCTCGAGGAGATCGACGCCGCCGCCGGGCGCCACGGCGCGGGCCGCGACGCGCTGCGCTTCTTCTACCTCTCGCGCAGCGCCACGCAGCCCGTCGACTTCGACATCGAGATCGCCAAAAAGAAGAGCCTGGACAACCCGGTCTTCTACGTCCAGTACGGCCACGCGCGGCTCTGCTCCATCCTCGCCAAGGCGCGGAGCATCGGCATCACGCCCCCCGCGTCGCTCTCGCCGGAGGGGTGGTCGGCGCTGGTGCACCCCGACGAGCTCGCCCTCGCCTCCAAGGTGAGCGACTTCCCCATCGTCGTGGCCAACGCCGCCGCGCTGCGCGAGCCGCACCGTGTGGTCTTCTACGTGCAGGAGCTCGGCAGCGCCTTCCAGAGCTACTTCACCCGCATGAAGGGCGATCCCATCCTCCCGCCGGAGTCCACCCGCGCGCAGCCGGGCTGGGAGGCGAAGTGGGACATGGGCAAGACGCGCGCGCGCCTGGCGTGGGTGGAGGCGCTGCGCGTCGTCTACGCCTCGTCGCTCGAGCTACTGGGGATCTCGGCGCCGGAGCGCATGGAACGCCCGGCCGAGGCCGCGGACAACGACCCGATGGAGCAAGGACCATGATGGATCAGGCATCGGTGAGGAACCTGGAGCGCATCCAGGAGCAGGACGAGGCGCGCGGCATCCCGCGCGGCGTCTCGGTGGCGCTGGTGGTGCTGGGCGGCGCCTGCGTCGTCTTCGCGGTGACCGCGCTCGGGGGGCGTCGCTCCAGCGACGCGACGCCGAAGGTGGACCCGCTGGGGGATCTCGTCTCCGCGCACGCCAAGGGCGCCGCCGCGGCGCCCGGGGTCAAGGCCACCGAGCTGTCCACGCAGGACGTCACCTTCCCGGGCATCCTCAGCGACGACAAGTCGCCCACCACCGCGCTGGCGGCGGTGCGCGGCAAGGGCGCCGGGGACCTCGCCGCCGCCCCGACGGCGCCTCCGCCCCCGGCGGATCGGCTCCCGGTGGTGCCTCTCCCTGCCCAGGACGTGCTCCAGGCCACGCCGGTGGTCACGCGCCCGCGCGACGACCTGACGAAGGCCGCCGCCGACTCCGCCCAGATCACCGAGGCGGCCGCCGCGGCCGCGCCGGAGGGCCACCGGGGTGGCTACCAGCTCCAGGTGAGCTCCTTCCGGACCCAGCAGGAGGCGAACGCCTTCGCCGCGCAGCTCCGGGCGCGCGGCCACAAGGCGTACGTGGTTCAGGCGAACGTCGTCGGCCGCGGCACCTGGTTCCGCGTCCGCGTGGGGCCCTTCGCCACGCAGCACGCCGCGGCGGTGTACCGCGCGAGCTTCGAGGCCAAGGAGCACGTGGTGCCCTTCATCGTGCCGCCGGACTCCAGGAACAAGAAGTAGCAGGCGTGGACGCGGACGGCGGTCCGTGGCAGAAGGGCCGGCGTGCCGACCATCCCGCTCTGGGCCGTCGCGCTCGTGCTCGCGGCCGCTGCGCCCTTCGGCGTGCGCCTCCTCGCCGACGCGCTCGACGCTCGCTTCCGCGACCACACGCGCGAGGTGCTGCGCGCGGCGACCAAGGACGCTCCCCCCCACGCTCGAGGTGGGGAGCGACCATGACATCCACGTCATGCCGCACCGCGCCGAGAGGACGCTACGCTTGGGCAAAGTGACGGTGACGGGGCGGTGTCTCAGATCGACGACACACACACGCGTCGTCAGATGTCGCACCTTTCTGGTCACATTTGTGGCGCGTGCCGGGGTGTGATGCGTAAGTTCTAAGGAGAAGGAACAAGAATGGCTCGACTCTTCGCTCTCCTCGGCAACCGTTCGGATCTCACGGCGCGCGTGCTCGCCACCGAGTCCGATGCGCTGCGCGTCCGCAGCACGACACCCGTGGGCTGGGGTCTGGGCTTCTACCAGGGCGGCGAGGTGCTCATGCGGCGCCGCCCGATCGACGAGCGCGAGGAGGTGGACGTCGCCAAGCTCGCCGCCGACGTGCGCGCCGACGTGGTCATCGGCCACGTGCGCAACGCCACCGTCGGCACGCTCCGCACCGAGAACACGCACCCCTTCCGCTACCGCCAGTGGCTCTACGCGCAGACGGGCACCGTGTCGTCCTTCGAGCAGGTGCGCGAGCGCATGCTCGCCAGCGTGCCCGAGTTCTTGCGCGCCGGCATCCGCGGGGAGACGGACGCCGAGATCCTCTTCCACGTATTCCTCTCCTTCCTGCACGACGCCGGCCGGCTGAACGACATCACCGTGGACGAGGGCCTCGTCCGCGATGCGCTGCGCTCCAGCCTGGCGGTGGTGGACGGCATGTCGGCGGAGGTCGGCGGCGGCCCGGCGGAGGTCAACCTGATGGTCTCCAACGGGGAGTCGGTGGTGGCCCTGCACCGCCGCGGTCGCATGGCCTACCGTGTCTACGCCGGCAAGCACGACGCCGATTTCCTCATCGGCGAAGACCTGCAGCTCCGCCGCAAGACCCCCGAGCTCGCCCAGCTCCATTTCGTCCTGCTCGCCAGCGACTTCGACGGCAGCGCCCCCCCGGCCCGCTGGAACGTGGTGCCCGAACGTGCGATCGTCACCCTCACGCGTGGCCAGGACCCGAAGATCGAGACGCTCTAGCCTGGCGCTGCTGCTTGCTCTGGCGGCGAGCGCGGTCGTGCCCGTGGCGTGCGCCGGCGGCGGCCTGCAGACCGCCCTGGAGATGCCCAGCGCCAAGCGCAAGCCCGACGGCGTGCTGCTGGAGCCGGCGCCGGCGCTCCCCGCGCCCGCAGATCGCGGCGCGGCTACCGGCGGCGTGGTCGCCCTGCGCCAGCCGGTGCCCGACGAGGAGGTGCAGGGCGTGGTGCGGGCCTACGTCCGCGGCTTCGAGGACCGCAACGTCGAGGAGCTGTTCGCGCTGCTCGGCCCCGACGCGGTGAGCCTGGACCCGACGCGGCGGCTCAATCGCGGGGGCCTGCGGCAGGAGTGGCAGGCGCGCATCAACCGCTTCAACGATCTGCGGCGCATCGCCGGGACCGACGTGGCGCGGATGGATCGCCTGGAGCGCTACGGATACGACGACATCGGCCCCTCCAGCGATCCGGCGCGGCCATCGGAGATGCGCCCCGGAGACCTGTTCGTGCGCGTGCCGCTGGCGTCGCCGGTGTCGCAGGCGACCGGGGAGCCCTTCTTCGGGGACGTGCTGGTGCTCTTGCTGCGCCGGGCGGAGGACGGCCCGGGGCTGCAGATCGCCGGGGTGGCGGAGCTGAGCAACCCCTGAGCGGGGGCACCCTAGCGGTACTCGCCGAGGTCGATGCCGTACTTCTTCAGCCAGCGGTGCACCTGCATGCGCTGCTTTCCCAGCTCCCGGCCGACGGCGGCGACGTTGCCCTTGTGCAGCGCGAGCAGCGCGCGGAGCTCGGGCTCGGTCGGCGCGCGGCGGGGATGCGGGACGGCGGGCGCGTGGGAGGGCTCCCGCGTCGGGCGTCCGTCGTCCTCCGCCTCCTGCGCAGGCGGGCGGGCGCGGCCCATCTTCGACTTGTCGCCGTAGGATTTCATCCGCTCGGCGATGGCGTCGGGCAGGTGCTTGGCGTCGAGCGGCGCGCCGCCGGTGAGGGCGAGGCCGCGCTTGATGCAGCTCTCCAGCTCGCGCACGTTGAAGGGCCAGTCGTGGTGCACCAGCGCCAGCATGAAGGAGAAGGTGAGGCCGACGTCCGGCCGGCCGAAGCGCGCGGCGAAGGCCTTGGTGAGCAGGTACACGTCCTCCTTGCGGTCGCGCAGCGGCGGCAGCCGAACGGTGTGCTCGTTGAGGCGCGCGAAGAGGTCGCCACGGAACTTCTCCTCCCGCACGTGCTCGATCAGGTTGCGGTGCGTCGCGCACACCACCCGGATATCCACGCGCTCGGCCGTCGTGCCGCCGAGGGGGAAGACCTCCTTCGACTGCAGCACGCGCAGCAGCTTCGCCTGCGCCTCCAGCGGCATGTCGCCGATCTCGTCCAAAAAGAGGGTGCCGTTGTCGGCGAGCTTCACCAGGCCGGGCTTGTCGCGGTCGGCGCCGGAGAAGGCGCCGCGACGGTAGCCGAAGAGCTCGCTCTCCAGGAGGTTCTGCGGGATGGCGGCGCAGTTGATGGCCTGCAGCGAGCCGCGCCTACCGGAGACGCGGTGGATGCCGCGCGCCACCACCTCCTTGCCGGTGCCCGTCTCGCCCAGCACCACGCAGGAGATCTCCGTCGTCGCGATGCGCTCGATGTCGGCGGCGATGGCGTCGATCTGCCAGCCGCCCACCAGCTCCGGCAGCTTGCCGGAGAGGCGCGCGCCGCGCGTCGAGCCGTCCAGGCGGTACGGCACGTAAGCGTGGGCCCCCTCCGGTACGAACTTGAAGATGGCGTCGCCCACGCGCACCTCGTCGCCCGCCCCGAGCACGTGCTCGCGCACGTAGCGCCCACCCACGATGGTCCCGTTGCGGCTGGAGAGGTCGTGGAGCACCCATTGGTCGCGTTCGCGCACGATGCGGGCGTGCTGGCGGCTCACGGCCTGCTCCGGGATGCAGATGGAGCAGGCGGCGTCGCGCCCGAGGATCACCTCGGTGGAGAAGAAGGGATACGCCGGGGAGAGCTGCTCGAAGTTGGGCGCATAGAGCAGCACCAGCCCCGCGCGCGACGGCTCCAGCTCCGGCGTGCGCGCGCTCTCGACGTCGGCCTCGTAGCTCGACGAAACGCCGGTGCGGAAGCGGCTCATCGACCGCGCATGCTATCACCGTCCGCCGGCCGGTAGCGCGCGGGGTCCACCCCGGCGCGGCGACAGAATCTCCTCGAGCGCGCGGTCGGTCTCGCGGGCGAGATCCTCCAGCGTGCCGGCGTTGTCGATCACCACGTCGGCCACCGCGACCTTCTGCGCCAGGGGGAGCTGGGCGTCCAGGCGCGCGCGGGCTTCTTGTAGAGTACAACCATCTCGCGCGACGGCCCGGGCGAGCTGCGTGTCCTCCGGGGCGGAGACGACGACGAGCGGCCGGAAGGCGTGCTGCAGGCCGTTCTCCACGAGCAGGGCCGCCTCGTAGCAGGCGAGGGGCTCGCCCCCGGCGGCGAGGGCGGCCGTCTGCTCCACCCCGAGGGCGGCGACGCGCGGGTGGAGGATGCCGTTGAGGCGGGCCAGCATCTCCTTGTCGCCGAACACCCGCCGCGCGAGGCCCTTGCGGTCCAGCTCTCCGGAGGGCAGCAGCACCTCCGGCCCGAAGGCCTCCACCACCGCCGCCAGGCCGGGCGTGCCCGGCGCCACCGCATCGCGCGCCAGGACGTCGGCGTCGATGACCGGGACGCCGCGCGCGCGCAGCCGCGCCGCCACCGCGCTCTTGCCCGACGCGATCCCGCCGGTGAGACCGAAGACGTGCATCCCGGCACTATAGCCCGGCCGGGCATTTTGCGTTTGCGCGCGGGGGGCCGTTCGGGCACATGGTCTGGCCGTGCAGAGGAAGCGGATCACGCGGCGCCGCGCCATCGCCATCGCGGGCGGGGCGCTCCTGGCGGCGGGCGGCGTCGTCGGCGTGGTCCGCACCCGCGGCTACGACCTGCCGGCGGACCGCGTGGCGAAGCTCCAGGCCCTCGCGCCGTGGCAGTTCATCGTGGTGCAGGCGCTCGCGCGGCGCATCGCCGCGCCGGACGTGCAGGGCGGCGGCGTCCCCACGCCCGACGAGGTGGACGTCGCCGGCTTCGTCGACGGCTACGTGGCGGGGATGAGCTACGCCCTGCGGCGGGACCTGCTGCGCCTGCTGGGCTTCGTCGAGCACGTCTCGCCGCTCTCGCTCCGCCTCACCTCGCGCTTCACGCGCCTCTCCGCCGCCGACCAGGATCGGGTGCTCGCCTCGCTGGAGGCGAGCGATCACGACCTGCTGCGCGGCGCCTTCGCGGGCATCAAGTCGCTCGTCTTCATGGGGTACTACCGCGATCCGCGCACGTGGAAGATCATCGGCTACGGCGGCCCCTTCGTCGGTCGCCCGGCGCGGGGGTGGGATTGATCGTCCTCGGCCGCAAGCTGACGAGCGATCTCGCCCTGGAGGCCGACGCCGTCGTGGTCGGCACCGGCGCCGGCGGCTCGGTCGCGATGCGCGAGCTGGCGCGCGCCGGCCTGCGCGTCATCGGCCTGGAGGAGGGCGGCTACCACACGCCGAAGGACTTCGATCAGCGCGAGGAAGACATGCTCCCCATGCTCTTCCAGGACGGCGGCGGTCGCACCACCAAGGACCTGGCCATCCGCGTGCTGCAGGGGCGCGGGGTGGGCGGCAGCACCGTGCACAACACCAACCTCTGCAAGCGCACGCCCGACGCGATCCTGGACCTCTGGCGCGATCGCTACACCGTCGACGGGGCCGGCCCAGCGGACATGGTCCCCGCCTTCGAGCAGATCGAGCGCGAGCTCTCGGTGACCGAGATCCCGGGCCCCCTGCGCAACCCCAACAACGAGGCGCTGCGCGCGGGCGTGGAGTCGCTCGGCTGGAAGGGCGGCCCGCTCAAGCACAACCGCGTGGGCTGCCAGCTCAGCGGCTTCTGCGAGCTCGGCTGCGCATACGACGCCAAGCAGAACGCCCTCAAGGTGATGATCCCGCAGGCGGAGGCGGCGGGCGCGACGGTCTACGCCGACGTGGAGGCCATCCGGATCACCTACGAGAAGGGCCGCGCCACCGGCGTGCTGGCCGTCGCGCGCGATACCAGCGGGCGACCCGTCGCGTGGGTCACGGTGCGCGCGCGCGTGGTGGTGCTGGCGGCGAGCGCGATCGGCTCGGCGGCGCTCGCCCTGCGCAGCAACCTGCCCGACCCCTACCACCAGCTCGGACGCGGGCTGCGCCTGCATCCGGGCGCCGTCGCCGCCGGGCGCTTCGAGCGCACGATGGACAGCGTCTACGGCATCCCGCAGTCGTACGAGTGTACGGAGCTTCTGTCGTACGAGGAGGGGAGCGACGAGCGGGTGTGGATCATCCCGGCGTTCGCGCACCCCATCGGCACAGCGTCGACGATGTCCGGCTTCGGCGCGGCGCACATGAAGGCGATGCGGGCATACCCGAAGCTCGCCGTCTTCACGGCGATGGTGCACGACGAGACGCGCGGGCGCGTCGCGCTGGACAGCGACGGCCGCCCGTCCATCGAGTACGCGATGGTGGAGAGCGATCGCGCGCAAATGGCCAAGGGGCTGGTGGCGTGCGCGCGGCTGCTCTTCGCGGCGGGGGCGGCGGAGGTGACCATCCCGGCCATCCCGCCGGTGACCCTGAAGAGCGCCGCGCAGCTGGAGGGGCTGGACACGTCCTTCGTGCGGCCCTTCGGCGTGCCGCTCACGGCGGTGCACCCGATGGGGAGCCTGCGCATGGGGGAGGACCCGCGGATCGCGGCGGTGGACTCGACGGGGGAGCACCACTTCGTGAAGGGGCTGTTCGTGTCGGACGGGTCGCTCTTCCCGACGAGCCTCGGCGGCCCGCCGCAGATCAGCATCTACGCGTTCGCGCTGCACCTGGCGCCGCACATGATCGCGCGGGCGCGGGGGTAGTGATCTCACCAAGCTCGAGAGGGCGATGAGGGGAAGGGGAGGGACGCAAAGAAAAAGGGCCCCGGCTTTCGCCGAGGCCCTTCGTCAGTCCCGTCTTCGCTCCCCCCTCGCCCTCTCACGGAGAGGGGGGCAGGGGGGGTGAGGCGCGGGGGGGTGCGGTCACTCGCTCGCGGCGTCGGCGGAGCCGGCGTCGGTCGTGCCGCTGTCGGGCGTGCCGCTGTCGGGCGTGCCGCCATCCGTCGAGCACGGGTCGGGCGAGGCGGTGCCGAGCGCCGCGATCTTGGTCGGGTTGGCGATCTGCTTGGCGCTGAAGCCCAGGCCGATGGAGATGGCATCGCAGGCCTTGCCGCTGCTGTTGCTGCCATCGCTCAGGATGTCCGACGCCTGCTTGATCTGCTGGGCGATGCCGTCGAAGGCGCTGCCGCAGAGCGAGGTGGAGATGCGGCCGGCGACGCTCTTCAGGCCGTCGATCAGCTGCTGGGTGTTGATGACGCCGGCGATGGTGCCGTTGGTGGCGTCCGTCGGGGCCGAGTGGTCGAAGGTGATGATGGCGTGGTTGATGCTCAGGTCGAGCGCGACGCCGGAGAACACCAGGCTGATGGTCACCTTGACGCCGGCGGTGCCGGGCGCCGACGCGCCGTTCACGAAGGTGCCGTTGACGACGTACGCGTCGTCGAAGTGGACCTTCGAGCCCTTGCTGATGTCGCTCTGGTCGACGAGCAGCTCCGGCCGGACGGGCCAGTCGGTCGTCATGTCGAACGCGGGAGCCGTGCCGCCGTCCGGATCGTAGTTGCCGGCCGCGAAGAGGTCGCCGGTGAGGCCGGTGGACGTCTGCTTCGCGTCGCTCGTCAGGCCCTTGATGGAGAGCTCGAGGGTGAAGCTGCCCTTGGTGATGGTGTCGTTGATCGTCTGCGAGGGGGTGTTGAGGCTCGCGGCGCTCTGGATGATCGGCAGGATGACCGCGCCGAAGGCGTTGTCGGTGCCGTTGTTGCCGTCGATCTGGTTGTTCTTGGAGGCGCCGGTGGCCAGCGTGCAGACGTCGGTGGCGTCCTTCGTGGTGACGACGCCGTCGATGTTGTAGCCGTAGTCCTTCCACGCCGTGGAGCTGGCGGCGCCGCCGGAGCGGGGCGCCTCGCCCAGGAAGAGCTTCTGGACCGCGAAGGTCATGGTGTCGGTGCCGGCAGGCGTGGTGCCCGTGGTGGGCTTCGCCGGGGGCTGGCCAACGGTGCCGTTGTTGTTGCTGGTGTCGTCCCCGCTGCAACCCGCGCCGTAGCCGACCGCGCCGATCACGCCCGCAGTGATTCCAACGAGCGTCCAAACTTTCCAAAGCTTCATCTGCAGTTCCTCCTGGAAGGGCAGTCAGGCGAAGGCGGCAAGGCGACCCCGCTACGACCCAAATCGTGCGGCGTAAGCTACGGGGTCAGCCGTGGGGACGCAACAAAGATCAGCCACCGGCGGACAGGCGGTCCCACCGGGGTGACTTGCGTGCGCTTGCCGGCCCGCGTAAGCGATCAGGCCGATGCCGGGAGACCCCGAGTTCGTCCACCTGCACGTCCACACCCAGTACTCGATGCTGGACGGCGCGGTGAAGGTGAAGGACCTGGTCAAGCGGGCAAGTAAGGCCGGGATGAAGGCCGTGGCGATGACCGACCACGGCAACATGTTCGGGGCCATCTCCTTCTACAAGGCCGCCAAGGAGGCCGGGGTGCAGGCCATCCTGGGCTGCGAGGTGGAGGTCGTCGGCAAGGGGCGCAGCAACCACCTGCCCCTCCTGGCGGCCTCCCCGGAGGGCTACAAGAACCTTGTCGCCCTGGTCTCGGCCGGGCACATCCGCCCCGACCCCGCCGGCCCTCCCGGGGTGCCGTGCGTCAGCCTGGAGACGGTGGCCAGGTACGCCAAGGGGCTCGTCGGGCTGACCGGGTGCATGGGCGGCGTGCTGGCGCAGTCGGTCCTGGAGGAGGGCGAGGAGGCCGGCCGCCGCACCCTCGCGGACCTGCGCGACGTCTTCGAGCCCGGAAATCTGTTTGTCGAGCTGCAAGATCATGGTTTGAACGAGCAGCCCATCCTCAACAACATCCTCGTGGGTCTGGCGAAAGAGCTGGAGCTGCCGCTCGTCGCCACCAACGACGTCCACTACGCCGAGAAGGACGACGCCGAGGCGCACCTCTACCTCTCCTGCATCAAGAGCGGGATGACCTACGCCGAGGCGAAGGAGCGCCACCACGGCGCCTCCGAGATGTACCTGAAGTCCCCGGTGGAGATGGCGCAGCTCTTCTCCGCCCACCCGGAGGCGCTGAAGAACACGCTGCTCGTCGCGGAGAAGTGCGCGGTCAAGCTCACCCTCGGCCAGCCGATGCTGCCGAGCTTCGCCGTGCCGGAGGGCTTCGACACCGAGGGCTACTTCCGGCACGTGGCGCGGGAGGGGCTCGCGACGCGCATCACCGAGCTGCGGGCGGCCGGCAAGACGATCGACGCCGACGCCTACCGCGCGCGGCTGGAGATGGAGCTCGACGTCATCGCCAAGATGAAGTTTCCGGGCTACTTCCTCATCGTCTGGGACTTCATTCGCTACGCGAAGGAGCACGGCGTGCCGGTGGGGCCGGGGCGCGGGTCGGGCGCCGGGTCGCTGGTCGCGTACTCCATGCGCATCACCGACCTCGACCCCATCCCCTACCACCTCATCTTCGAGCGCTTCCTCAACCCGGAGCGCGTCAGCATGCCCGACTTCGACGTCGACTTCTGCATGGACAAGCGCGATCAGGTCATCGCCTACGTGCAGCAGAAGTACGGAGAACAGAGCGTCGGGCAGATCGCCACCTTCGCCGAGCTGAAGGCCAAGAGCGTCATCAAGGACGTGTCGCGCGGCATCGGCATCCCGCCCGTCGAGGCGCAGGCGATCGCCAACCTCATCCCGCGCAAGAACCCGGCGGAGACGTACACCATCGCCGAGAGCCTGGAGCTCGAGCCGAAGCTGAAGGCGCGCTTCGAGACCGAGCCGCAGGTGCGCGAGCTGTTGACGATGGCCGGCAAGCTGGAGGGCCTGACGCGCCACGCTGGCAAGCACGCCGCGGGCATCGTCATCAGCGAGGGGCCGCTCTGGGACCACGTCCCGGTCTTCCGCGACGACAAGAGCGGCGCCTACGTCACGCAGTACTACAAGGAGGACGTCGAGCAGGCCGGGCTGGTGAAGTTCGACTTCCTCGGCCTCAAGACGCTGACGGTGCTGGACATCGCGGTGCGCCTCATCAACGAGCGCCCCGACCTGCGCCGCGCGGGCAAGACCTTCGACCTGGCGAGCATCCCCCTCGACGACCGCCCCACCTACGCGCTGCTCGGCTCCGGCGAGACCAAGGGCGTCTTCCAGCTGGAGTCGAGCGGCATGCAGCAGCTCTTCAAGGACCTGCGCGCCGACAACTTCGAGGACATCGTCGCCGCCGTCGCCCTCTACCGCCCCGGCCCGCTCGGCTCCGGGATGGTGGCGGACTTCGTCAACCGCAAGCACGGCAAGGCGAAGGTGGAGAGCCTGCACCCGCTGGTGGACCCGATGCTGGTGCCGACCTACGGCGTCATCGTTTACCAGGAGCAGGTCATGCAGATCGCCCAGGCGCTCGCCGGCTACACGCTCGGCGGCGCCGACCTGCTCCGCCGCGCGATGGGCAAGAAGAAGCCGGAGGAGATGGCCAAGCAGAAGGGCATCTTCCTCGAGGGGGCGAAGGGGAAGGGCGTCGACGAGGCGGACGCCGAGCGCATCTTCGGTCTGCTGGAGTACTTCGCCGGGTACGGCTTCAACAAGAGCCACTCCGCCGCCTACGCGCTGATCACGTACCAGACCGCGTACCTGAAGGCGCACTATCCGGTCGAGCTTCTTTGCGGGATTCTCACCAGCGACAAAGACAGGATCGAGAAGGTCGTCCGGACCATCGCCGACGCGCGGTCGATGGGCGTCACGGTGCTCCCGCCGGACATCAACGAGAGCGACACCGACTTCAAGGTCGTCTACACCAACCCGGAGGGCGACAGGAAGGTCGGCCGGCGCGACCGTGTGAAGGACGCCCTGGGCCCGCAGATCCGCTTCGGCCTGGGCGCGGTGCGCGGGGTGGGCGGCGCGGCCCTGGAGTCGGTGTTCGAGGCGCGGCAGGCGGGGCCCTTCACCGATCTCTTCGACTTCGGTGCTCGCGTCGACGCCAAGAAGCTGAACAAGGGGGTGCTGGAGGCCCTGGTGCAGTGCGGCGCCTTCGACACGACGCTGGTCGCCCAGGGGGTGACGCGCGCGCAGGCCTTCGCCTCGATCGACGTCGCCCTGGAGCGCTCGCGCGCCGCCAGCCGGGACCGCGAGCGCGGCCAGACCAGCATGTTCGGCCTCTTCGACGCCGCCGCCCCGGAGGGCGCGTCGCAGGCGGCGGGCGACTACGCGAGCTGCCCGCCGTGGGACACCAAGGAGATGCTGGTGCGCGAGCGGCAGTCGCTCGGCTTCTACGTCTCCGGCCACCCGCTGGAGCGCTACCTTCGCGGCGGCGCGGCCCTGGCGCGGCTGGAGGCGCTGCCGGCGAGCGAGTGCGCCGCGCAGAACGACTGGGCGGTGGTCAAGCTGGTGGGGATGGTGGAGGGCTACCGGGAGCGGATCTTCAAGGACGGCGGCGGCAAGATCGCCTTCTTCGAGCTGGAGGACCTGACCGGCCGGGTGAACGTGAAGGTGCGCGGCAACCAGATCGACACCTACGCGCACGTGATCACCGCGAACGAGCCGGTGCTGGTGACCGGGAAGGTGAGCTTCCCGCGGCGCGACGAGGACGCCGTCGAGGACGAGACGGACGCCCCGCGCGAGCCCACCATCTTCCTCAACGACGCGGTGCTGCTCTCCGACGCCGTGGCGCGCGACACTCGGCAGCTGGTGGTCCGCCTCGCCGCCGCGGAGGTGCGCCGCCCGCAGCTCGAGGCGATGCGCGACGTGCTGCGCGGGGCGCGCGGCGAGTGCCCGGTGAGCCTGCACCTGGCGCTACCCGACGGCGCCGAGGCGGTGCTCTCCCTGGGCGGCGACTACCGCGTCGAGGTCGGCGACGCCGTGCTCTCCGGCCTGGAGCGCGTCTTCGGCGCCCCCGTCGCCGAGCTCAGGTGACCGCGCGGGCCTTCTCGCGGTCCTCCTCGTGCTTGAGCAGGGCGCCCAGCGTCGCGTCGCGCACGTCGGCCTCCAGCGCGCTCGCCCCGAGGACGAGGATCGCCCGCGCCCAGTCGATCGTCTCGGCGATGGAGGGCGCCTTGCGCAGGTCGAGCGCGCGCACCTTCTCCGCGAAGGCGGCGATCTCGGCGGCGAGGGCGGCGGAGATGCCGGGCACCCGCGCCTCCAGGATGGCGATCTCCCGCGAAGGGGGAGGGTAGTCCAGCTCCACGTGCAGGCACCGGCGGCGCAGCGCGTCGGTCATCTCGCGCGTGGCGTTGGTGGTGAGCACCACCAGCGGCGCGTGCTTCGCCCGGACGGTGCCCAGCTCCGGGATGGTCACCTGCCGCTCGGCGAGGATCTCCAGCAGCACCGCCTCGAACTCGGGGTCGGCGCGGTCCACCTCGTCCACCAGCAGCACCACCGGCGCCTCCGACTGCAGGGCGCGCAGCAGCGGTCGCGCCACCAGGAAGCGCTCGCTGAAGAAGGCGTCGTCGGCGTCGGCGATGCGGTCGGCGGCCTCCGCCAGCGACCCTGCCTCTTGCGTGCGCGAGGCCACCGCGTCCCGGAGCAGCTGCGTGTAGAGCATCTGCTTGGCGTAGTCCCACTCGTAGATGGCCTTCGCCTCGTCCAGGCCCTCGTAGCACTGCAGGCGGAGCGTCTCGCGGCCCAGCGCCGCCGCGGCGGCCCGCGCCAGGTCGGTCTTGCCGACGCCGGGGGGCCCCTCGACGAGCAGCGGACGGTCGAGCTCGACGGCGAGGAAGAGGGCGAGCACCGTCTTCTCGTCGGCGAAGTAGCTCGCGTCGGCGAGCCCGCGCTCCAGCGCGCGCGCCTTGTCGGGTAGGATCAGCATGGCCCTCTTGTGCCACACCGTGGGTAGCGGGAAACTCGCACTTTGGCCATGTCCGCGTGTATTCTAGGGAAAAATGTCGGATTGTGACGACCTGCTCCGCGTCGACGTGACCGGCACCGTTCACCCGGTGGGCCGTGCGGCGAGTCAGGAGCTGCGCGCCAGGGCCGGCGAGTGGCACCTCGCGCCGTCGACGGCGTCGGTGGTGCTCCTGCGCCGGCCGGAGCGCACGGCGCCGGCGGTGCTGCGCGTGGCGGGGGAGATCCGGACGCCCGGCGCGCTGTGCGACATCATCTCCCTCATCGCCCAGTCGAACTGGAAGGGCGAGCTGGTGGCGCTGGAGGACAAGAAGGTCCGCTCCCTCTTCTTCGACTCGGGCAACGTCATCGGCGCCCACACCAACGTGCCGGAGGAGCGCCTGGGCGAGACGCTCTACCGCTTCGGCGTGGTGACGCGCGAGCAGCTGGAGAAGGCGGTGTCGGCGTCGTCCTCCAGCGGCAAGCGCTTCGGCGAGGCGGCCATCGAGCTGGACTTCGTCAGCCCGGAGGAGCTCTACCCGATGATGGCGCGCCAGGTGGAGGAGGTCTTCTACGCGGCGCTGCACGTCTCCGACGGCACCTTCTACTTCTTCGACCGCTTCGACGAGGCGGCGATGGGCCGCCGCCACAACCTGAACGCCGGCATGATGCTCATGGAGGGCGCGCGGCGGATGGACGAGATGCGCTTCTTCCGTGAGCGCATCCCCAACGAGAACTACATCCCCACGCCGAAGGAGCACGGCACCAAGAAGGTCCCCCCCGAGCTGGGCACGGTGTACGGCGAGTGCGACGGCAAGCGGTCCATCGCCCAGATTGGCCGTCGGACCGGTCAGTTGGAATTCGAGGTCACCAAGGCGGTCTTCCAGCTCGTGTCCGGCGGGTTCCTTACGGTGTCCGCCCCGCGTCCGCAGGGGCCGGAGGCGATCATGGAGGGCTTCAACCCGGCCCTCATCGAGATCCACGCGCGGTGCGACGCGGTCGGCAAGGGCGTGGAATTGCGGGATGCTCTGGCGCGCTTCGCCACCGGCGGCGGTGTCTACGACCCGCTCTTCCAGGGCGCCGGCCCGCTGCCCGACGGATCCTTCCGACCGGACCGTGTGGAGCGCAACCTGGCCGCGCTGGCCGGGGAAGACCCCGACGCGTGGCTCATCCAGCTGATGCACGACTACATCGGCTTCGCCCTCTTCCAGGCGGGGTCGCTCCTGCCGCGCGACCAGGAAGCCAAGCTCGCGCAGTCGGTCTCCGAGATGCTCAAGCCTCTCCGGCCGGCGGACTCGTCTCCCCTTTCGCGTCGTCCATGATACACCCGGACCATGGCCCGGGGACCCAAGGGGAGGAAGGACGTCATTCTCGACGAGGCGACGAGACTGTTCGCCGAGCGCGGGTTTGACGGAACCAGCATGGCCGATCTCGCGGAGCGAGTCGGCCTGCGCAAGGCTTCGCTGTTCCACCACTTCGCGAGCAAGGAGGAGCTTCGCGCCGCCGTGCTCGAGAGGCTGGTGCGCGACGTGGGCGAAGCCATCGCGTCGGCGGCGGAGGTGCAAGGCGACTACGCCGAGCGCCTCGACGCGCTGACCGACGCGATTGTCACGCTGCTCGGCGAGCACCCGTTCGTCGCGCGGCTGCTCCTGCGCGAGGCGATGGAGTGGAAGGACGGCGAGGGCGGCGAGGTCGCGCGCGCCATCCTCTCCGTGCTTCGCTCCGCCGAGTCGTTCATCGACGGCGGGCAGAAGGCGGGGGTGTTCGCGCCCGGTGACGCGCAGCAGACGATCATCACGCTCGTGGGGTTGCACTTCATGCCCTTCGCCATCGGGTCGGTGATGCAGCAGCTCACCGGGAGCGAGCCGTGGAGCCCCACCTTCATCGAGGCGCGCAAGGTCGCGCTCCGCAGCCACGTGCGCTGCATGGTGCTCAAGCGCTGAGCGACGCGCCGGTCAGCTCCGCTGGCGGCGCACTTCGTAGAGCGCCATCGCCGCGGCGGCGGAGACGTTGAGCGAGGCGATGGGGCCGCGCATCGGCAGGCGCGCGGTGGCGTCGCACGCGGCGCGGACCGGCTTGCGCAGGCCGCGCCCCTCCGCGCCGAGCACCAGGGCGACCGGGCGCGCGAGATCCAGCGCGCCGAGCAGCGCCTCCCCGGCGGCGTCGAGCGCCACGGCGAACAGGCCGCGCGCGCGCAGCGCCTCGATGGCGGAGGGCAGGCTGGCGACGCGGCACAGCTGCGCGTGCTCCACCGCGCCGGCGGAGGCGCGGAAGGTCGCCGGCGAGAGGGGCGCGGCGTGGTGCTCCGGCCACATGACGCACCCCGCGCCCATCGCGACGGCGCTGCGGACGATGGCGCCGAAGTTCTGCGGGTCCTCGATGGCGTCCAGCACCACGACGAGCGCGTCCTGCCCGAGCTCCACGTCCTCGAGCCGGCGCACGCGCAGCGGAGGGGCCACCGCGATCGCGCCCTGGTGCCGCGCGCCGCGGGCGAGGCGGTCCAGCTCGGCGCGGGCCACCCGCTCCACCTTCGCCCCGCGGTCCTTCGCGAAGCGGGCGAGCGCCTCGAGCTGCGGGGAGTCGCGCGCGTCCACCAGCACGCGCTCCAGATCGCGCGCGCGGGCGGAGACGGCCTCGCGGACCGGCTGCAGGCCGCAGACCAGGCGGGTCATGGGCGCGCCTCGCGGGCCTCGCGCACCTCGCGGGCGATGGCCGCGGCCGCGGCGAGAGGGTCGCCCGCGTCGCGAATGGGACGGCCGACGACGACGGCGTCGGCGCCCGCGAGCACCGCGCCCCGCGGCGTGGCGACGCGCTTCTGATCGCCGGCGGCGGCGCCCTGCGGGCGTACCCCTGGCGTGATGAGGGTGGCCTCCGGGCCGAGCGCCTCGCGCAGGGCGGAGACCTCGTGGGGGGAGCAGACGAAGGCGCGCACGCCCGCCTCCCAAGCCAGCCGGGCGAGACGCAGCGCCTGGGCGCCGGGGTCCACCGCCACCCCGAGCCGCGCCAGGTCCGCGGCGTCCAGGGAGGTGAGCACGGTCACCGCGACGATGGCGGTCGCGCCGCCTTCGGCCTCCGCCCGGCGCACCGCGCGCTCCAGCATCGCCGCGCCGCCGGAGGCGTGGACGGTGAGCAGCGCCGCCCCGTGGGCCGACGCGCGGGCGACGGCCCGCTCCACCGTCTCCGGGATGTCGTGCAGCTTCAGGTCGAGAAAGACCGGGCGGCCGACCTCCTCGCCGAGGGCGACGGCGGCGGGACCGGCCTCCACGAAGAGCTCCAGGCCCACCTTGATCATCCCGACGGCCTCCCGCACGCGCAGGGCGAGGGCGCGGGCCTCGTCGAGACGCGGGAAGTCCAGCGCGACGACGAGGCCGGGATCGATCATCGGTCTTCGTGCCCTTCAGGCCGTCGGTCCGCGCGTCGCGCGGGGCCTCAGAGGCAAGAGCAGAGCGGGTCGCCCGGCGTGCAGTTGCACTTGGGCTTGGTGACCGTGTGCTTCGGCGCGACGTGCACCGCCACGTGCTTGCCGGTGCGGAGGTCCTTCTGCGATGCGCTCAGCTCCTGCGCCTTCTGCTGGGCGTCCTGGATCTGCTGCTCGAGGGCGGCGCGCTCTTCCGGCGTCGTCGCGCTGGCGAGCTTGCTGTTCAGGTCCGCCATGTGCTTGTTGTTCTCGTCGATCTGCGACTGCAGCGTGGCGATCTGCGTCTCCAGGTTCTTGCGCTCGGTCATCTGCTTGTTGATGATCACGCCGCCGGCGATGAGGCCCGCGACCGCCAGCACGCCGATGCTGCTGGCGATGAGCACCAGCCGCTTCTTCGACTTGTCGTGCTTCATCGCGTGCAGGTGCTTCTCGTGCTCCTGCTGCTGGCGGAGCTGCTCCATGCGCGCGGCGTTCTCCGCGTCCAGGCGCGCCTTCTCGATCTCGGCCCGGTGAATGGCCTCCAGGCGGGCGGCCTCTTCCCGGCCCCGCTGCTCCTCCTGCCGGCGCTTCTCGTTGGCGGCGTGGAGACGGGCCTCCTCCTCGTCCCGCGCCTTGCGCTCGGCCTCCATCCGGGCCTGGACGGCCGCTTCCTCGGCCGCCCGCTTGGCGTCTTCCTCTTGCTTGATGCGATCCTCTTCGAGGTTCATCAGCTCTTTCAGCGAGAAGAGGACCGAGCTTTCTTTCTGTTCCGCCATGGTCGTGTTTCCTCGATCGGGATCCGGCAGCCAGTCAGTGATCAGGGGAAGGGGTCGAACGCCCGCAGGGGGCCTGACTTTGCGCTGACGACAAAAAGTTACCGACTTCCGCCACCCTGCGCAATGTCCAAGACGATCCGAGCGATTTCATCATCCTCCGCGGACCTCCGGTTGGGCTACCCGACCCTTGCGGCGGCGGCGGAATATGCGGGCCACAGTGAAACCCACGGCGGCCGAGCTCCTTGGGCGTCGGAGGGGCCGGCGGGCCCGGCTTCGGTCTCGGCTTCGGCCGAGGTCTCGGCTATGGTCCCGCCACATGGCGACCAACGTTTGCGCGCACATCACCGGGACGGTCTGGAAGATTGAGGTTCAGGAGGGCGAGGAGGTGATGGAGGGGCAGACGGTCGTCATCCTGGAGTCCATGAAGATGGAGATGCCCGTGGAGGCGCAGACGACGGGCAAGGTGGAGAAGATCGCGTGCTCGGAGGGGCAGGCGGTCAACGAGGGCGACGTCCTCGTCGTCCTGGAGTGAGCGCGCGCGGGGGGCACGCGGCCGGAGGCACTTGAACCGGCGTCTGCCGCCACGTACCGTGGGGATGGTGAAGCGCCTCCTCGTTCTCCTCGTCGTGCCCGCGGCCCTGACGGGGCTCTTCTCGGCCTGCGCCAACGATCTGGTCGCCGCCGGCGGGGACTGCTTCCAGGCCATCGACTGCCAGGAGGGGCTGGTCTGCATCAAGGGCAAGTGCTCCAACGACCTGACCGGCATCATCAGCACACCGCCGGAGGCCGGCGCGGGTGACGCCACGATGACGGACGGCGCCACCGATGGCGCGAGCGACGGTCAGGTGCAGGACGTGGCGCAGCCGGACACCGGCACCAAGGACTCCGGGACCCCCGACACCGGGACGCCGGACTCCGGCGGGCAGGACTCGGGCGGGCAGGACTCCGGGTCGCAGGACGCCGCCTCCGAGTGACCCCGGCGCGCTAGTTCTTCCAGAAGAACTTCCAGGGGTTGTGCTTGAGGTCGCGCACCATCTCCTGAAGGTCGTCGTACAGCTCCTCGTCCATCACCAGGGCGCCGACGGTGCCCTCGCCCTTCTTGATGTGGTCGGTGATCTTCTGCGCGTCGGCGGCGATGGCGTTGGCGCGGGAGGCGAGCTCCGAGACGTCGTTCAGGGCCTTCTTCAGCTTCGCCTGGCCCTCAGGGTCGGCGAAGGTCTTGGAGACCTTGTCCAGGTTGGAGAGGGCGTCGTTGGCGTTGTCGAGCAGCGGGCCGGAGTCGCTCTTCAGCTTGGTGGAGATGGCGTCGATGTTGTCGATGGTGTGCTGGACCTTCGGGTTGTCGACGTACTTCGTGTGCACGTCGGACGTGAGGGAGTTGGCCTCCGCGGTGAGGTCCTCCAGGTTCTTCATGATGCGGTTGATGCGCTCGCGGTTGTCGGCGACCGACCCGTTCAGCCCGGCGAGCAGGCCGGCGGTGTTGACCGCGATGTCCTTGACCAGGTCCTTGTTGTTGTTGAGGCCGGTCACCGTCATGTCGAGCAGCTCGTAGGCCTTGGCGAAGAAGAGATCGAGGCGCGGCGGGCCGATGCCCTGCGGGATGGTCTTGTCCGGGTCGAGCTCCGGTTTGGTGGGCGTGCCCGGCTCGATCGCCAGGTACTGCTCGCCGAGGACACCCTGCGTGGTGACGTAGAAGTCGGCGTCCTCGTGGATGCTGGAGCGGTAGCGCGTCTGCACCAGTAGCTTGGCGCGCACCATCGTGCGGTGGCCGGTCTTGGGGTCGAGCTGGCCGCCGCGGAACTGCAGCTCGTCCACCTTGCCGACGGTGACGCCGGCGATCTTCACTGGCGCGCCCGTCTGCAGGGCGCCGGGGTTGTCGAAGTCGACGTAGATGGCGTAGGTCTTCTGGAAGCTGAGGCCACCCATCACCAGGATGAAGCCGCCCAGGATGCCCAGGGCCACCAGGATGAGGATGCCGACCTTGACCTCGATCGAACGCTCTTGCGCCATCGGGAGCGGAGTCTAGCCGAAGCGGGCCGGATAGGGAGAGTGCCGTCAGCCCTCCATCGGCCCCTGCGCGCGGCCGTGGATGAACTGCTGGATGATGGCGTCGCCCGTCGCCTTGAACTCCTGCGGCGTGCCGAGCATGCGGACGTGGCCCTTGTAGAGCATCACGATCCTGTCGGCGATGCTGAAGATGCTCACCAGATCGTGGCTGACGACGACGGACGTCACGCCCACGCTGTCGGACAGCTCGCGGATCAGGCGGTCCACGCGGCGGGCGCTCACCGGGTCGAGGGAGGTGGTCGGCTCGTCGAACAGGACGTACTCCGGGTCCAGCGTCAGCGCGCGGGCGATGGCCACCCGCTTGCGCATGCCGTCACCCAGCTCCGGCGGGTAGCGGTCGGCGAAGTCCGCCATGTGCACCTGCAGGAGCCGCTTCTTCGCCTCGGCGAGCGCGTCGCGCACGCTCAGGCCCTTGTGCTTGCGCAGGGGCAGGGCGACGTTCTCCGCGCACGTCATGGAGTCGAAGAGGGTGGAGTGCTGGAAGACCATGGCGCACTTCTTCCGCACCGGCATCATGGCCTGTTCGTCCAGCCTGGAGACCTCCTGTCCGTCCAGCCAGATCTCGCCGGAGTCGGGCTGCAGCAGGCCGACGAGGTGCTTGATGAGCACGCTCTTGCCGACGCCGGAGGCGCCGATGATGAAGAAGACCTCGCCGTCCTGGACGTCGAAGCTCACGCCGTCGATGACCGTCTTGGGGCCGAAGGACTTCCTGATGTCGCGGAAGGAGATCACTTCACCTTCATGACGGCGACGCCGTCCCAGTCCTCGGGCGGCGGGTGCTTGGCGAAGTCCTGGGCGTGGCGCTTCATGTGGGAGGCGGCGGCGTCGCCCGGCCGGAGGTGCAGGACTTCATCCCACGCCGCGGCCGCCTCGTCGAAGCGGCGGTGGAGGTAGAGGTCCAGGGCGCGCTCGCTCGCCTCCGCCACCCCGCGAGCCTTCTCGTCCGGCTCCTCGCAGAGGCAGAGCGGCTCGTAGACGCGCACGCCCTGCCGCTTGCCCTTGACCGCGACGACGTCGATGGGCCGCGCGACGACCTTCTCCTTGCAGGCGAGGTAGGTGGCCTCCGAGATCATGAGGGGCGTGCCGTACTGCTTGTTGAGGCCTTCCAGCCGCGCGGCGAGGTTCACCGTGTCGCCCATCACGGTGTAGTTCATCCGGTCGTGGGCGCCGATGTTGCCGACGACCACCTCGCCGGTGGCGAGGCCGATGCGCATGGACAGACGCCGGACGTCCTCGTCGCCGTCGCGCTTCATGGCGGCGAGGGCGCGCTGCGCGGCGATGGCGGCCTCCACCGCGCGCTCGGCGTGCCTCGGCTCCTCGCCCGGGGCGCCCCAGAAGGCCATGATGCCGTCGCCGATGAACTTGTCGACCGTGCCCCCGTGCTTCGAGATGACGCGGGTCATCTCGTCCAGGTAGCCGCCGAGCAGCTCCACCAGCGCCTCGGGCGCCATGGACTCCGAGATGGTGGTGAAGCCGGCCAGGTCGGAGAAGAAGACGGTGAGCACCCTGGTGCGGCCGCCCAGCTTGGCCTCCTCGCCGGAGGCGAGCACGGCGCGCACCAGATCACGCGGGACGTACGAGGCGAAGCTGCGCAGACCGCCCTTCATGGCCGAGAGCGAGCGACCCATCGCGTCGATCTCGCGGAACATGGAGCCGGTGGCGGGCTGCTCGCCCAGGTCGAAGCGGCCCACGCGATCCATGTCCTTGGCGATGCGGGCGAGGGGCACCGCCACGCGGTTGGCGAGGGCGGCCCCGAGCAGCAGCGCCAGGGCGACCGCGCCGAGGGAGACGAACGCGGCGATGCGGTTGTTCCTCTGCACCGAGTGCAGGAAGTCGCTCTGCGGGGCCGCCGCCCCCACCACCCAGGAGAGGCCGTGGTCGATGTCGAAGCGGCGCGTCGCGCCGAAATAGTCCTGTCCGTCGTGACGGAAGGTGAACTGCTGGCCCGCGGCAGCCCCGTGCGGGGCGTGGGCGAGGAAGTCGCGCACCAGCGGGTCGGCGACGTTCTTCGCGGTGACGAGCTCGCCCTCGCTGCCGGCCCCCTTCTTCTCCACCAGGTGGAGTGTGGGGTGCGCCAGGATGGTGCCGTCGGGCGTGTAGATGAAGATGAGCGCGTGCGGGCTGAGGTGCAGCCCCGCGACGAACTGCGAGAGTACGTTGAGATCGAAGTCGACGGTCACGACGCCGCGCAGCGCGCCGTCCTTGCCGTAGACCGGCTCGGCGCAGGTGATCCCCGGGATGCCCTGGTCGAAGAAGACGTAGGGCGGCGTCCAGACGCGCCGCTTCTTGTCCACGGCCAGCTCGTAGAAGGGGCGGGTGCGCGGGTCGTAGCCGGTGTCCTGGACGTGGCGCAGCAGGGTGAGCGAGTCGTCCGGGTGGACCACGTGCTCGTAGAGCTCGGTCTTGCCGTCGTGGATGGAGCTGCGGTTGGTGCGGACCTCCCCGCTCGCGGTGCGGTAGACGCCGGTGAAGTCACCGTTCGTCTCGCTGAAGCTCACCCAGGCGAAGCCGGGGTTGGCGCGGAGCACCTGCAGCAGCCGCTGCGCGAGGCCAGGCTGGTCGGGGAGGGGGTCCTCGTCGCGCAGCAGGCCGGCCACCAGGTCCACCGCCGGCACGGCCTGGCCGACGTGGTTGCTCGCCTCGTCGGCCGTCTGCTCGGAGACCTGGTCGAAGAGCTGCGTCGTCAGCGAGTCGATGGTGTTGCGCGTGGTGAAGTAGGCGTTGCCGGCGATGAGGGCGCCCGTCATCACGATGAGCAGGGGGATCGCCACGACCAACGAGAGGCGGTAGCTGACGAGCCTGCGGGGACGAGCCATCCGGCCCGGAGGATACACGAGGCCGCGGGGTTACTTGGGGAACACGACGTACGCCGCGCCGGAGATGAAGAAGTTCAGGATGATGATGGCCAGCGAGGAGTTGACGACCGCGCGCGTGGTGGCCCAGCCGACCCCCTCCGACCCGCCGTAGGTGGAGAGGCCGCAGTACCCGCTCACGATGGGAATGGCCGCGCCGTAGGCGATGCACTTGACGAGACCGGTGATGAGGTCGCCGTGGTCGACGAGCTGCGTGCTGAAGAAGGTGTGAGGCGAGATGCCGAAGGCGAAGTAGCCGATGGCGCCGCCAGCGGTGAAGGCCACGAAGCCGCCCCAGATGATGAGGGTGGTGGTCATCACGATGCTGGCGACGAAGCGGGGCTTGACGAGGTAGTCGATGGGGTCGGCCGCGCTCATGCGCAGGGCGTCGATCTGCTCGGTCACCACCATCGACCCGATCTCGGCCGCGATTCCGGCGCCGACACGCGTGGCGAGCATCAGCGCGCCCAGGCTCGCCGCGAGATCGCGCGTGAGCAGCTCCAGGTAGGTCGCGCCGAGCAGGGAAAAGTCCGGGATGATGCGCTTGGTCTGCAGGCCCGACTGGTAGACCATGATCATGCCGATGACGCCCATCGCCACGGTCATGAAGAGCAGGCTGCGGTTGCCCATCTCGTACATCTGACGCACGACAGCGCCCTTCTCGCGGCGCCCGCGCACCAGGTAGTAGAGCGTCCGGACGAAGACCGAGTACAGCTCCAGCGCGCCGCGCGCCAGGTCGAAGGTGGCCGCGCCCAGATCGTAGATCAGCCCGCTCTGGCGGGGCGTGTCGGTGGTGGGCTCTGTGGCGGGCGCGCTCATGGTCAGCCGAGCAGGAAGCTCACCAGGTAGTCCAGCACGAAGACGCCGGCGGCGCTGGCGACGACCGCCGCGGTGACCGAGCGCCCGACGCCGGGGGCGCCGCCCTTGGTGGAGAGGCCGAAGTGGCAGCTCGCCAGGCCGATGAGGATGCCGAAGACGACGCTCTTGATCAGGCCGTTGGCGACGTCGCCGAAGCCGAGCAGGCCGCTCGTCATGCCGTGGTAGAAGCTCGCCGGCTCCACGCCCAGGAGCGCCTTGGCGCAGTACGTCGCCCCGAAGATGGCGAGCGCGTCGGCGTAGAGCGTCATCATGAAGAGCGTCACGGTGATGCCGATGAAGCGCGGCAGCACCAGAAAGGAGATGGGGTCGATCGCCAGCACGCGCAGGGCGTCCACCTGCTCGGTGACGACCATGGTGCCGAGCTCGGCGGTGTTGTTGGCGCCCACGCGCCCGGAGATCATCAGCGCCGTCAGCAGCGGGGCGATCTCCCGCAGGGTGGTGAAGCTCGCCGCCCAGCCGACCAGGCCCTCCGCGCCGAGGCGTTTCACGATGGGCGCGGCCTGGATGACCATGATGGCCCCGGTGAAGAGCGCCGTCACGATCACGATGGGCAGCGACTTGACGCTCATCTTGTAGAGGTTGCGCCGCAGCTCCGGGTAATCGAGGCGCGGCGGGAAGAGGCGCGCGCCGATGCGGAAGAGGAGCACGCCCATGCCGCCGGCGATCTCGGCGATGCCGAGGAAGCCTCCGCCGACGGACCCGGCGAAATCGAGGAAGCGGTGCTTGACGGCGGTCGCGGCGGCCATGGCGAGGTGCGGCTACCCGCCCTGGGGCAGGGCGTAGTCGATGAGGAGTCCTATCACCATGGACGGCGCGGTGGCGACGGCGGCCCAGAAGAGCCCGAGGCCCACGCCGTAGAGGCTGCGGCGCGTCTTGGCGAAGTGGACGACGAGTGCGAGCTGCCCGAAGACCAGGATGGCGGCGGCGCGGCTCGTCGCCGGCCACGCGCGCGCCAGCGCCTCGGCGGAGAGGTGCTTCTCGTCGCGCCCGACGATGGCGAAGCACACCGCGGCCGTCACGAGCCAGGAGACGAGGATGTCGAGGACCTCGCCCACGGCCCGTCAGCTCCCGCCCGCGCGCCGCAGGTCCTCGAGCCAGCGATTGGTGTCTGACTCGTCCTTGCCGTCCTTGCGCAGCACCGCCTCCATCGGCCACCAGCCGACCGGGCGATCGTTGACGGTGAAGACGATGTCGTAGCTGCCCGCCTTCGGCGCCAGCGGCGGCGGCATCATCCCCCCGGTGGCCAGACACGACCACGCGAGCTCCGGCCGCAGCTCCGGCTCGAAGCAGCCCTCCGAGTGGCCCACGACGTTGCCGGCGTCGTCCAGGACGTAGGCGCTGATGATGACGTCGCGGCCGGACCACCCGCGCGAGCCGCGCGCGAACCAGGTGAAGGGCACGCGCCGGGGGAAGCTGCGCGCCGTCCAGTACGACTCCACGCCGGCGAGCACGAGGGGGCTGGCGCTGGCGTGGCGAGTGACCACCACGTCCACGTTGGGGTCGCCGTCGCTCACGTCGGGGTCGTCGTGCAGGACCTCGTCGGCGCCCTGGGCCTGCACCTCCACGAAGGACTGGCCGATGACGGCGCCGCCCTTGCGCACGCTGACGAGGTAGCGCCCCTGCTTCTTGCTCACGAAGGAGAGGTCGGCGCTGGCGAAGGCGACGCGCTGCTTGGTGGCCACCTTGGCGCTGGTCTTGGCCGTGGCCACGACGTCGCCGGCCGGGTCGCGCGCCTCGAAGCGCAGCTCGGAGGTGCCCGGCGCGAAGCCGAAGAGCATCGCCACGGCGGGGATGGTGGTCTGCGGGTCGCCGATCTGGATCGAGCGCGTGTCGCCCACGATGTGGGCCACGGGGTGGCCGTCCTCGTCCTTTTTGATCTGGAACTTGCTGGTGATGAAGAGGTCGGCGAAGACGCGCGTCCGCTCCTTCTTGGCGTAGGCCAGGAGCGCCTTCTGGATGGGTGGCGGGTGGCCGGCGAGCACCTCGTGCAGCTCGGAGACGGCGACCGCGCTGAAGATGGGCGAGGTGGAGGTCTCGCTCATCCCGGTGTACAGGATGGCGTGGTTGACGCCGGCAACCTCGGCATGGCCGTGGTCGTGGAAGGTGACCACCGGCCCGCCGGAGAAGCCGGGGTAGACCGCGGCGTCGAAGAGCAGGAGCTTGGCGCCCATCATGTCGACGATGCCGGAGGCGATGCCTTCCGACATCCCCCACGAGAGCGCCCAGTAGCCACGTCCGGTGTGGCCCAGCGCCCAGACGGGCTCGCCCACCCGGAGGTCGTGCTCCTCCAGCTTCAGCGGCGGCACCTCGGGCAGCGGGGTGCGCGGGCGCAGCACGGCGATGTCGCGCACCTCGTCCAGGTGGACCAGGTCCGCGGGCACGCGCTTGCCGGCGCGGGTGGTGACGAAGAGCTTGTCGGGCAGCTCGACGACGTGCGCGGCGGTCACGATCAGGCCCCCGGCCACCATGAAGCCCGTGCCGTCGGGGGTGGCCTGCCTGTGCGCGGAGACGTCGATGACGCGCTTGGGCCCGTGCGGCGCGGTCCCCGTGCGCTTCTCCAGCGCGGCGATCTGCTTCTCGCGGTCGGCCGAGTCGTCGTTGCTGATGGCGACGACCGACGGCGCCACCGCGTCGAACACCACCTCGGCGGACGGGCGCGCGGGCGTCGCGGGGTGACCGCACCCGGCGAGGAGGAGGACGGGCAGGGCGGCGAGGATCAGCGGGCGACAGGCCATGGACCCGGTCGAGGCTAGCACCTGCGTGGCAAACGTTGCGCGCGCCCGCGGCGTCCTTACATTGATCGACTGATGGCAGAGTCCGCAAGCACCCTCGCGGCCGTCCAGGCAGAGATCGCCGGCCGCGCCCACGCCGGCCTGGCCGGGCACACCGTGTCGCGCACGCGCAAGCGGGTCGCCCTGGCGCTCGCCGCCGTGGCTGATCTGCTCCAGCTCGGCCTCTTTCCCGTCTTCGCCGAGGGCGCGCTTTCCATCCCGGACGACGTGCTGGACGTCGTGGTCGCGGTGGCGCTGCTCTTCACCCTGGGCTTCAAGTGGCGGGTGCTCGCCGCGCTCGCGATCGAGCTGGTGCCCGGCGCCGCCCTCTTCCCCACCTGGACGGCCGTCGTGCTGAGCATCCCGGTCGAAGCGCCACCGCTCGCGCTCCCACCGCCGGACGTCGCCGGTTGACGGCGGCGCGCGCCCGGCGGACCCGATGAGCGTTCGCGAAGGGCGACCAAAGAAACCGCCGCCCGCCCGCGGCCCCCCCCGTCCCCCTGTCCCCCCTTCCTGTCCCCGGACACCCAGCGTCGAAGTGCAAGGGTCCTTTCACTCCGACGTTTCTGCGGGGATCCGTGGGGAGGGGGGGGTGGCATGGGGGGTGCTTTGGGGGTGGGGATGATGGCGGGACTGGATCCGGTGTTCTTCACGATCAAGCGGGCGTACTACGCGACGCTCCGGCTCACTCGGCGGGCGCTTCGGGCGATGGGGCTCACCGCGGCTCGGTTCGATGTGCTCGACGCGCTCTACCGGCTGGGGACGGGGTGCGCGCACTACCAGAGCGATCTGCGGCGTGGGCTCGGGGTGGCGCGGGCGACGATCAGCGAGATGATGCGGGCGCTCGAGACGATCGGGCTCGTCAGCCGGCGGCGCGTCGGGCGCGAGGTGATCGTCGCGCTCACGGCCGAGGGACGCCGGCGTGTCCGGCGGGCGTATTACGGGCTCGTGCTCGTGGGGCACGTGGGGTTCGCGCTGGACGGCGCGCTCGCGCCGGGTGAGCGGCGCTGGCCCGATGCGCGGCGGTGCGCAAGTGCGCGCAGGCACATCGAGGCGCTCTGCATGCGCATCCGGCTCGGGTTCGGCGATCAGGCCGAGCTCGACCGGCTGACCGAGTGCGGAGCCTGGGTGCGACGGGACCTCGACCGAGCCCGCCGCGCCCGGGCGCGCGAGGAGCAGCGGCGGCGCGAGCTCGATGGCGCACTCGCGCTCGCCGCGCCGAGCGCGTGAGGACACGTCCCTCGAGAGCCGCCGCGCCACACCGAGACGAGCGGAGCCGCCGGCGCGGCGCCGTGCATCCGGCAGCAGCGGCCCGGGTGGAGCACCAGCGCCGGGCACGAGCGGCCGTGGCGCCGGGTGGTGCCCCCTGACTCACAGCGGACCTTCGGCGAGCCCGTGGACGAACTGCCGGACCCGCGGCTCGGTGCTCGTCTGCGCTTCCTCGGTCGTGCCGTCGAAGATGAGCTCGCCCTTGTAGAGCATGCCGACGCGATCGGTGACGGTGAGGAGGCGGTCCAGATCGCTGGAGACCATCACCGCCGTCGCACCGGCGTCCCGCTGCTCCGCGCGCAGCAGCTCGAAGATCTTCTGGCTGGTCACCGGGTCCAGCCCCGCCGCCGGCTCGTCGTACAGGATGATCGGCGCGCGGGTGACGGTGGCGCGCGCCACCCCGACGCGCTTCTTCTGCCCGCCGGAGAGCCCGCCCGGCATCCGCTCCTCGAAGCCGGGCAGCGCGACGCGGGTGAGCCGCTCCGAGATGCGCGCGCGCACCTCCTCGTCGGGTAGCGCGTACAGCCGTCGCAGGGGGAAGGCGATGTTGTCCGCCACCGTCATGTGGTCGAAGAGGGCGTTGTTCTGGAAGAGCATCCCCAGCTTGAGGCGCACCCGCTGCAGCTCGATCTCGGAGAGCGCGGTGAGATCCTCACCGTCGACGTGGACGGTCCCGCGGTCCGGCTTGACCAGACCGGCGAGGATCTTCAGCAGCACGCTCTTGCCCGACGCGCCGGGGCCGATGAGGCCGTAGAGGCAGCCCCGCGGCACCTCCAGCGACACGTCGCGAAGGACATGGTTGTACCCCGCGAGGGTGCGGAAGGCCTTGCTGACGCCCCGCAGGGCGAGGGCGATGTCCGGCGCCTGCGACCTCGCCGCCATCAGTCAGTGCTTTTCTTCGAGCGCCGCCCGCACGCGGCCGAGCCGCACCCAGAGGGTGAGCGCGGCGGCGGCGAGCGCCGCCAGCAAAACCACCAGGGCGCCCAGGACGATCTGCAGCGTGCGCGCGGACCCGCGGGCGACGGCGATGGGACCGACGTGCGCCAGCGCCGCCGCGCCGCTCCGCCGCGCGGGCGCCGCGCGCGAGACCATGACCACCGCCACGTCCGCCGGTGCGAGGCCGCGCACGCCGCCGGCGATGAGCTGCTGCACGGCCTCTGTCGTCAGCGGGGGGGTGGACCCGCGGTGCTCCAGCAGCACGCTCGCGGTGGTCTTGGGCAGCGGCGCGTCCCCGAAAGGATCCGGCGCGGCGAGGTTGAGGTGGACGTGGGCGGAGAGCACCCCGTCGACGCTCTCCAGCGAGCGCTCCATGTCCCCCGACAGCCCCGCCACGTACTGCGCGTGCTCCGCCGCCTCGCTCGGCACCAGCGCGCCCTTGTCCATCGCGTCCAGCACGCCCGCCGGCCGCGGCCGCGGCAGCTCCTGGTCGCGCATGGCGGAGAGCGCGCGCGCGACGTCGTCGCGCGGGACCATGACGCGCATCTTCCCCTCGCTCTGCGGGTCCGGCTCCTTCTCGCCGTCGATGCTGGCCTGATCCAGCGCGAGCACGATGCGGTTGGCGTCGTCGTCGTCCAGACCGTTGGCGACCGGCACGTTGCAGCCGATGCAAACGACGGCGAGGGCGAGGGCGAGGGTCGCCTTCCGGCGCGGCCGCCCGGCGGGCGCGGGCCGGGGGATTGCGGCGGCTCGGACGGGGCGGATCATGTCTGGGGTGGTATCCCGCTCCCGGCGGGGCAGCAAGGGAGTGTTGCCACGGACAGATAGCGGTGCTACGGAGCACTCGAGGTGTGCATTTTCACGACCTTTCCTCGGCCTTCGGCCCTGGTCGGTCGCGTTCACCGCGGCGCCGCCTGTTCTGGCGGCGTAAGCCCGCCCCCGAGCCGATAGGCCGCCGGGGAGAGGGGGAGCGCGCCCCACCAGCGCTCTGGTCCGTGCCGCGGACATCCACGCCAGGCCCGCCCGCTGCGGGCCCCGGGCGCGTTCGGGAAACACGATAACGAGCAAGGGCGCGCAGGCGCGCGAGACGAGTGGCCACTCCCTTCACGGACGCGATTTCCACGCTCAACGACCGGGCGCTCCGCCGCCTTCTGGGCGCCCGCGCCTTCCTGCGGGGCTACGACTACGTGCGGCGCCACGCCGTCGACAACGTCGTCATCGAGGAGGGGGCGGCGAGGGGTGACGTCCGCGGCACCGACAGCGAGCCCTACCACGTCACCATCCAGCTCGCGCCGACGGGCATCAGCTCCAGCTGCACCTGTCCGGCCTTCTCCAAGATCAATGGCCACTGCAAGCACGTCGCCGCGCTGCTCATCGCCGTGCGCGATCAGTTCCGGCCGCCCAAGCCGCAGGCGCCCCAGGCGTCGGGGGGCGGCGTCGCCGCCGCGCCCTTGCCGGCCGTCACCGCGGGGCCCAACGGCGTGAGCGCCTACGCCATGCCCGTGCCGGAAGGCGGCGGCGGCCGCCGCAGCCGCAGGGCGCGCGCGCGCGCGCTCAAGCAGGCGCAGGTCGCGGCCGCCGGACTTCTCGCGCGGCAGGGCACCGACGGCAAGACGGGCGTCGAGGCGTGGCTCAACGAGCCCATGCCCCCGCTGCCCAAGCAGCTCGAATACCGCCTTCACGTCCGCACCGGGCCGCAGCCGTCGCTCACGGTCACGGTGATGGACCCCGACACCCGCGCGCCCCTCCTGCCGAGCGCGCTCATGGTGCCGCAGGCGCAGCACCCCACCGCCGATCGCGACGCCCTGCGCATGCTCGCCCGCTTCGAGGCGGAGGGCCCGCGTCGCCCGGGCATCGAGGTGCGCGGCGAGGACGCGTGCGATCTCCTCGCCGTCCTGAAGGGCCGGCGCGTCATCGTCGAGCCGCAGATGATGGAGCTGCGCTTCGGCGACGAGCCGCTGCGCCCGCGCTTCGATCTGGAGCTCTCGCAGGACGGCACGGTGGTGCTGGTGAAGTCCAGCTTCACCCGCCCCGGCGACCCGCGCCGCTTCTTGGCGGGGCAGGGCGCCTGGTTCGACGGCAGCCCGGGATGGCACGTCGACCCGCAGGACGGCGTGGCCCGGCCGGTGGACAAGCGGGTGTCCCCCGCGAGCATCCGGCGTCTGGCGCGGATGCCGGTGATCCACGAGCCCATCGAGGGCCTGCCCGCGCTCATCGGCCAGGGCCTGCCGAGGGTGGCGCTGGAGGTCGGCGCCGAGCTGCCGGATCTCTCGCAGGTGGCCGACGTGGTCGACCTCGTCCCCACCTTCCGCATGCGCGCCGGCGGCGCCCTGACCGAGGCGGTCGTGTCGCTGCGGGCCGCCTACGAGGACGTCGAGATCGACGTGCGCGCCGACGGCATGACCCCGCCGGTGATCGTCAAGCCGCCGGAGGGCGGGTCGCAGAAGCGGGCGCGCTGCATCCGCTGCGACATCGCCGCGCAGCAGGAGGCCGCCAGCCGCCTGCGCGACCTGGGCCTCCAGCCCGACGAGGAAGGGCAGGGCTTCGTCGTCCGCGGGGACGGCGCCATCACCTTCTGGACCGACGGCATCACCACCCTCCCCGACGAGTGGGACCTCTTCGTGCCGGACGACCTCGTCGACGTGCAGGTGCGGGGGGAGACCCTCGGCGCCAACGTCCGCGTCTCCAGCGGCGTCGACTGGCTCTCTCTCCGGATGAGCTTCGAGGCGGAGGGGATCCCCGTCACGCAGGAGGAGCTGGCGCGCTGCCTCTCGGAGGGCCGCAAGTACGTGCGCCTCTCCGACGGCTCCTTCGCCCGGCTGGACCCGGAGAAGGTGCGCGCGGTGCTGCAGCGGCAGGCGGAGATCCTCGCCACCAGCGGCGGCAACGGCCAGAAGCTCCCGCTCTCGCAGGCCGGCCGCATCGAGGAGCTGCTCCTGCAGGTGGGGCGCTCCAACCTCACCGAGGGCACGCGCGACCTCTTCAAGAAGCTGCGCGAGATCGACGAGATCAAGGGCGCGAAGAAGCCGCGCACCCTCAAGGCGCACCTGCGTCCCTACCAGGACGCCGGCTTCCAGTGGCTCTGGTTCCTGCACGAGATCGGCTCCGGCGGCGTCCTCGCCGACGACATGGGCCTCGGCAAGACGGTGCAGACCATCGCGCTGATGCTCGCGGTGAAGGCCGCCGACGACAAGAGCGAGGACAAGAAGAAGAAGAAGTTCCGGGCGCTCATCGTGGCGCCGACGAGCGTCGTGACCAACTGGCTCAAGGAGATGGACAAGTTCTCCCCGTCGCTCAAGTACCACCTGTGGCACGGCGGCGGCCGCAAGGAGCGCAAGGAGGAGCTGGACGAGGCCGACGTGGTGGTCACCAGCTACGCGCTCCTTCGCCGCGACGAGGAGCTCCTCGCCAGGATGGACTGGCGCTACTGCATCCTGGACGAGGCGCAGAACATCAAGAACCCCATGTCCGCCACGGCGCGCGCCGCCAAGCGGATGAAGTCCGACCGGCGGCTCGCCCTGACCGGCACCCCGATCGAGAACCGCCTGTCGGAGATCTGGAGCATCTTCGACTTCGTCAGCCCCGGCCTGCTGGGCCCGCTGGACAAGTTCGAGGAGCGCTACTCGCGCCCCATCGACGCCGGCGACCCGAAGGTGGCCCAGCGCCTGCGCGCCACGATCCACCCCTTCATCCTTCGCCGCACCAAGAGCGAGGTCGCCAAGGACCTGCCGGCGAAGATCGAGGCCGACCAGTTCTGCGAGCTCGCGGGCGAGCAGGCGCCGCTCTACGCCGCGGTGCTCAAGGAGGTGCGCGCCCAGGTGCTGAACGAGGTGGAGCGCCAGGGCATCGCCAAGTCGCAGATCCGAGATCCTCGCCGGTCTCACCCGCCTGCGGCAGGCGGCGTGCGACCCGCGCCTGCTCGGCCTCCCGCGCGACTTCGGCGACGAGGACTCCGGCAAGCTCGTCGCCCTGCGCGAGCTCATCCAGACGTGCGTCGACGGCGGGCACCGCGTGCTCGTCTTCAGCCAGTTCGTCAGCATGCTCACGCTCATCAAGAAGGCGCTGGACGAGGACCGCGTCCTGTACGAGTACCTGGACGGCTCCACCAAGGACCGCCAGGCCGTGGTCGAGCGCTTCCAGCGCGACGACGGCGCGCCCGTCTTCCTCATCTCCCTCAAGGCGGGTGGCAGCGGCCTCAACCTCACCGCCGCCGACACCGTCGTGCACTTCGACCCGTGGTGGAACCCCGCCGTCGAGGACCAGGCGACCGACCGCGCCCACCGCATCGGCCAGACGAAGGTCGTCACCACCTACCGGCTCATCGCCAAGGGAACGATCGAGGAGAAGATCCTGGAGCTCGGCGGCAAGAAGCGCGAGCTCGTCGGCGCCGTGCTGAGCGAGGACATGGGCGGCGCGAAGAAGCTCACCAAGTCGGACCTGGAAGACCTCTTCAAGCTGGAGGACTGAGGGCCTACAGCCGGTGGGTGGCCCACCAGACGGTGACCACGGCGACCACCAGCAAGACGGCCGCGGCGATCCACGCGCGGCGATCTTCCTTCAGTCGCACGTCCGGGGCGGCAGGGGGCGGCGCTGGCGCGTAGGGGTCCGGACGCTTCTCCGCGTCGCCATCCACCTCGGCGAGCTCCAGCTTCTTGCCGGTGAGGGGCACGCTCGGCACCGGCGGCGCCTTCGCGTCCTTGTCCACCTCGGCGCCGACGATGACCGCGTTCTCGTCGCCGTCGGACGGCTGGCGGAACGCCTCCTTCGGCACCGGCCGCTCGCTCTTGACCTCCTCGAGGAAGGACATGTAGCGCTGCCGCTGGGCGCCGAAGAGGGTCTCCATCGTCGCGGCGACCGTCGCCGCGGTCACCACCCGGCCGCGGCTGCGGGAGAAGGCATCCAGCGCGTCGGCGAGCTCCTTCGCGCTCTGGTAACGCTCGTCGCGGTTCTTCGCGAGCGCCTTCTTCAGGATCTCCCACAGGGCAGGGGAGTAGTCCGGCACGAAGGTGGACGGGTCGGGGACCTTGCACTCCGAGACGGCGGCGAGCGTGGACACGTTGTCGCCGCGCTTGAAGAGGCGGCGGTTGGTCGTCAGCTCCCAGAGCGTCACGCCGAGCGCGAAGATGTCGGCGCGGTGGTCGACGTCCTTGCTGTGGCGCGTCTGCTCCGGCGCCATGTACGCCACCTTGCCCTTGATGACGCCGAGGCCGGTCTCGGTGATCCGGTTCTTCGCCTTGGCCAGGCCGAAGTCGATGATCTTCGCCTGCCCGTCGTAGGTGACGAAGATGTTGGACGGGTTGATGTCCCGGTGGACGACGTTCTGTCGCACGCCGCCGCCGTCCACCAGCTCGTGGGCGTGGTGCAGCCCCTCCGCCACGCGCGCCCCGATCCACGCGACGAGGTCCGCCGGCAGCGGGTCCTTGCGGCGCTGCGCGGTGAACCACACGTCCCAGAGCGACTCGCCAAAGAGTAGCTCCATCGCGATGTAGAGCTGCTTGCGCGGCCGCTGGGAGGGCGGCACGTCCCCCGAGGGCGGCCCGGGTTCGTACTCGCCCAGCTCGTAGACCTGCACGATGCTCGGGTGCGAGAGCCGCGCGGCGATGCGCGCCTCGTCCAGGAACATGTTCACGAAGCTCTGGTCGCTGGAGTACTCCGGCTTGATCACCTTGAGGGCGACCAGGCGCTCGAAGCCCGCCGGGCCGCTCAGCCGGCCGACGTAGATGTGGGCCATGCCCCCGTCGGCCAGCCTGGCGCGAACATCGAAGCGGCCGATCTTGTCGGGCAGTGAGGGGCTCGTCGTGGGCAAGGTACGCGCCGCATCATAGCGGTTTGGCGCTGCCCATTGCGCGACAAAACGGCTACGCTCGATCGCATGCTCTGGCTCTCCACATCGACCGTCGTCCGGCTGCGCGATCAGCTCCGCACCAAGGGCCAGCGCCCGAGCATCGCGATGCCGGCGAACGTCACGCCGGATCTCGCCGAGACGCTCATGCTGGTGGCGGAGTACGGCCCGCTCTGCGAGGCGATGTACCTGATGATGTCCGCCGATGGGGAGATCTCCGACGAGGAGCGCGTGGTCCTCAAGGGCGCGCTGCGCAACCTCTCCGGGGACACGCTGCGCGGCAGCCAGATCGAGTCCATGCTGGACGACGCCTCGCGGAAGGTGGGCAGCGAGGGCCGCGAGAAGCGCATGGAGGAGGTGGTCTCCGCGCTCGCGCACGACGAGGCGCGCGCGGAGGTGGCGTTCGTCCTCGCGGCGGCCATCGCCTTCGCCGACAACGCCATCGCCGACGAGGAGAACGAGGTCCTCAACAGCCTGGCGGAGGGTCTGGGCATCGACGAGGCGCGCGCCAACGTCCTGCTCGACGCCGTCGAGAAGGACCTGGCCGATCAAGGGCAGCCGGACTGACGGGGCGTCGTGGACGAGGACGTCACGCTCGGTCGCATCGGAGGCTTTCGCCTCGTCAAGCGACTCGCGACCGGCGGCACCAGCGACGTCCTGCTCGCCCGCGCCGAGGGGCCGCACGGCTTCGAGCGCACGGTCGTGCTCAAGCGCCTGCTCTCCGAGCACCAGACCGACCCCGAGTTCGCCAAGATGTTCACGCGGGAGGCCGCCGCCTACGCGCGCCTGAGCCACCCGGCGATTGTCAAGCTCTTCGACTTCTTCACGTCGGACGGGCAGCTCATCATGGTGCTCGAGTACGTCGACGGCGTCTCGCTCGCCAAGCTGCTGACGCACGTCCACCAGAGCGGCCAGAAGCTGGACGACCGCGCGAGCCTCTTCATCGCCGCGCGCATCTTCGACGCCCTCGCCGCGGCGCACGACGCGCGCGACCCCGACACCAGCAACCCCACGCCGGTGATCCACCGCGACGTCAACCCGTCCAACCTGCTCATCCCGTGGGACGGCCACGCCAAGCTGGCCGACTTCGGCATCGCCAAGATCACCGGGACCGACGTCGAGGGGGAGACGAAGCAGGGCCTCATCAAGGGCACGTACGGCTACATGGCGCCGGAGCAGGTGCGCGGGGAGCGCGTCACCATCCGCACCGACGTCTACGCGGCGTCGCTCGTGCTCTGGGAGCTGCTCGCCCGCAAGAAGGCCATCATGGCGGACAAGCTCCCCGAGATGGAGGTCCTGCGCGCGATGGCCGAGCCCAAGCTCCCCTCGCTCGACGCGCTGCGCCCCGACGTGCCGGAGGCCATCCGCGAGGCGGTCGCTCGCGGCCTGGAGCCCAACCCGGCGAAGCGCGCGGTCACCGCGGAGGAGATGGTGGCGCTGCTCCGCGCGCACATCGACCTGGACGACGCGCGACAGCGCCTGGCGCTTGTGCTCGGCCAGCTCGCGCCGGCGGGCCGCAAGTCGCTCAGCGACACCATCGCCGAGGACATGCGCGCCACGGTGGAGGCTGAGGCCGCCTCGCTGCCGTCCTTCGATCTGGCGGACGCGCCGGCCACGTCGCCGGCGCCGGCCCCCCCGCCCCCGCGCCCGCCGGTGCCGCGGCCGATCACCCAGTCCTTCTCGCCGCAGGAGCCGCCGCGGCCGCAGGCCCCCTCTCGCGGTGGCGCCGCCGCGCTCGCCACGACGGCCGCCGCGCTGGACCCGGTGCGCCGCAACACCCCGAGCGGCTTCCGACCCGTGTCGTCGCCGCCGCGCGCGGTCGGTCTCAGCCAGCCGACACTGCAGGGCTTCGCGCCCATCTCGGTGGTGCCGGCGGACACCCCCTCGGATGCGGCGTCCACCCTGGAGATCCCGCCGAAGGCCGGCGCCGCGCCGGGCGCGCCGCCGCATCCCTTCGCCAAGACCACGCCCTCGCCGGTGAGGTTCGGGGAGACGGTTCCCCTCGGGGCGAAGGCGCCGCCGGTGCCGTCACCGAGGGCGCCCGCTGCCGCGCCTGCGCGGCCCGCGCCCGCGCCGCCGACGCCCGCGACGCCCGCGCCTGGTTTGCCCGTGGTGGCGGGGCCAGCGGGCCCGCCTCCGCCGGCAGCCGGTCCGGCGGTCGCGTCTCCGCCTCCAGGGCCAGCCTTCGGGCCTCCCGCGTCAGCCGGGCCCTTCGCGCCGGCCGCAGCGGGTCCGCCGTTCGCGCCGCCCGCCGCGCCTGCGCGCTTCGCCCCGCCGGTGGCGTTCGGGGAGCCGCCTCCCGTGCTGCCGGCGGCGGCCGGACGCCGCAGCGGCGGGCTCGTGTTCGGGATCATCGCCGGCGTGTTGGTGGCGGTCGGAGGCGCCGCCGCGGTGGGCATCTGGTTCGTCCAGCACCGCGCCGAGGCGTCCACCGTCGACACGTCGAGCGTCGCGCCCACCGCGCCGCCGGCGGAGACGGACCACGCCACCACCGCGACGACGACGGTGAGCACCGCCGCCGACACCGCGCCGCCTCTGGTGACCACCGCCGCGTCGCACGCCGTCGCGACGGCCACGCCCACGGTCACGGCCGCGCCCTCCGCGTCCGACACCACCACGGTCGCCGCGGCGCCCTCGCCGACCGAGGGCGTCATCGACTTCCCCTCGTGGGCCAAGGACCGTCGCGTCTACCTGGACGGCCACGTGAAGGGGCAGGGGGACCACCCGCTGACCGTCCGGTGCGGCGAGCACAAGGTGCAGGTCGGCTCGTCGGGCAAGGAGAAGAAGGTGAACGTCCCCTGCGGCGGCACCATCACCGTCGACTGACGGCGCTCACCGGGTGCGCTTCACAGGCACACGCCCAGGTGCTCCTTGCTGTCCGAGGGCTGCGCATTGTGGCAGTGCATCTTCGGGTCGGGGCAGTCGGCGTCCACCGCGCATAGGACGAGGCCGGGCTGGCAGTCCGGCTTGCAGAAGGCTCCCGTGGTGCTCAGCGTCAGCGTCGCCGGGCAGGCAGGCTGCACCGACGCCCCCGTCGCGCAGCACACCTGGTTCTGCGGGCAGTCCGCCTTCTCGTCGCACGCGAGCTCCTTGCCGGTGGTGCAGGGGTCGGGGTTGCAGCTCGCCGACGCGCTGCCTACGCAGCACACCTGCTTGTTGTTGATGTCGCAGGAGATGCTGTCGCACGTGACCTTCGCCGGGTCGCTGGTGCCGGGGAAGGGGCAGGGGGACCCGGCGTCGCCGCCCGCGTCGCCCGTGGAGCCATCGGCGGTCGAGCCGTCCGTGCCACCGGCGTCGCCGCCGGAGTCCTGCCCGCCCGCATCGGTGAGGAAGCACGTCCCGTTGAGGCACGCCAGCCCCGGATTGCACGTCCCGTTCGGGTAGCACGGGGCGCCCTTGCTGCCGGCCTGTCCTGTAGGGGAGGACGGCGTGTCGCCCACGCAGCCCACCAGCAGCACCAAAACAGCCATCACTCCCGACACGGCGATCGCTCTCACGCCGGTCAGGCTACCACAGCCTTGGGCCGCGATGAGCCAGGACACCCCTCGCCGGAAGGGCGCGCTAGGGGGCCCCGGGCGTCGCCAGGTCGGGGGAGCCGTGGCTCTCATAGAAGGCCCAGAAGGCCGAGGCCCAGGTCTCGCCGCCCTTGTCGGTGGGGTGGATGCCATCACCGCCACGCGCGATCTTCAGGTGCGAGGCGTCGAACACCTTGCACGGCGAGGCGTTGTCCTTGATGACCTGCACGATGCCGGTGTCCTTCTTCCACAGGGGGGGCGCCATCCAGTAGCACTCCCGCCCGCCGGCGGAGGCCTTGCGCGCGATGGACGCCACGTGGCCGGCCAGCGACTGGGGGAAGGGCACGAAGACGTCGTTGGCGCCGAGCGTCAGGATGACGACGTCGGGCTTGTGCTTGGCGAGCAGCTCCGCCAGCCGCTTCTGGTGATCGAAGGTGGCGATGCTCACGCT
Source organism: uncultured delta proteobacterium (assembly GCA_963782055.1). Lineage (GTDB taxonomy): Bacteria > Myxococcota_A > Polyangia > Polyangiales > Polyangiaceae > DASXHD01. The sequence continues at coordinate 3,761,630 of CAWAIF010000003.1, read as the reverse complement.
CACCTCCCAGTCGCGCACGAAGTGGTCGCCGGCGTCCTTGAACTTGTCGCCGAGCGCCTTGGTGAGGCCGCCGTAGCCGCCCACCATCGAGTCGCCGCACTGCAGCACCACCTTCGGCGCGGGGGGGGCGACCGGACCGGCCTCCAGCCCGTCGGCGACGCCCCCCTCCACCACCACCGGCGCGACGCCGGCCTGCGTCGCCACGGGCGCGACGGCCGCGGGCGCTGCGGGGGACGCGACCGCGGCGGATGGCGTGCTGGAGGGGGTCGGGGCCTCCGGGGAGGCGCCCTCGCCGGCGTGGTGCGAGCAGGCCGCCGCCACCGCCAGCAAGCCGAACCCCCATCGCCCCGCTGAGATACCCGTCGCCCCCACTTTTTTCACGGCTCGCCGCGCGTGTCGAGCTTCCTGCACTGCTGGTTGCCTTGTGGTCAGACTGGAAAGTTGCGGTGCGACTGTCGAGGCGTATCCTCTCTGTCATGGGCCATAGGCGTTCCTTCGGGGTTCTGGCGGGCGTGCTGGGTGTGGCAGCGGCCCTCGCGTACGGCTGCGGGACGGACGCCACGCCGCCGTCGGTGTTCCAGAATCCGGACTCGGGGGGCGAGGTGCCGAACCCCTTCGACGACGGCGGCGGGGACGCGGCGCCGGACTCAGGCGGCGTCTTCGACGACTTCCCCACGCCGGTCGTCGACACCGGCGACGCCGGCGCGGGCGCGCCGCAGAACGCGGCGCAGCTCTTCGGGGACGCCGACGCGGGCGCGGGGAGCGGCGGACCTTGCCTCTTCGAGCCGGAGGTGGGCTCGCTCTATCCGCACAACTGGCTGCGCCCGCGCTTCTCCTGGACGCCCTCTGGCGGGGAGAACCTCTTCGAGATCCGCCTGCACGTCGCCAACCAGAAGACCGATCTCGTCGTGTACACGACGCAGACGTCGTGGACGATGCCGCAGGCGACGTGGGACCTGCTACGCAACCACTCCGCCGATGAAGCGATGACGCTCTCCATCCGCGGCGGCGTCTTCGACGGCCAGAACCTGGCCTCCATCGCCCTCGGCACCAGCGGCCCCCTCGGCGTGGCGCCCGTCGATGCGCCCGGCAGCATCGTCTACTGGTGGATCAAGGGCTCCACCGGCCTCAAGGGCTTCTCCGTCGGCGACGAGACCGTCGTCTCCGCGCTGACGCCGCCGCAGGTGCAGAGCCCGCAGGTGCAGTGCTTCGGGTGCCACACCGGCACGCCCGACGGCAACGACGTGATGCTCTCCGCGCCGCCGGGTAACTGGGGCAACCTGATGGCCCGCGTGGATCCGGGCGACGGCGGCGTGGACTCCGGCCTCATCGGGACGACACCGAGCTACCTCGGCGCCGGCGCGGCGACCGTGCTGCAGCAGGGCCCGCTGGGCATCACCTCCTTCTCCAAGGCCCACTGGACCCCGGGCGATCGCACGGCGGTCGCGAGCGACGGAACGGACCTGGTCTGGCTGGACGTCGAGGCGAAGACGGCGGGCGCAGCGCGCGGCGTGATCCCGCGCCAGGGCACGGCGGCGGCGGGCACCCGCGCCGCCGCGCCGTCCTTCAGCCACGACGGCGCGACCGTCGTCTACACCGCGACCAACCACACCACCGACGGTCGCCTCGGCGGCTACTACCAGTCGCAGACCGACAACGGGTCGCGCGCCGACCTGTACACCGTGCCGTACAACGCGCGCGCGGGCGGCGCGGTTGCCCCGGTGGCCGGCGCGAGCGATCCCAAGGTGCAGGAGTACTACCCGTCGTTTTCGCCCGACGATGCGTGGATCGCCTACACCGAGGCGCCCAACGATCTCAACATGTACAACCAGCAGAAGGCGGAGGTGTACGTCGTGCCGGCGGCGGGCGGAACCGCGGTGCGTCTCGCTGCCAACGACCCGCCGGCGTGCTCCGGCGGCAAGAGCCCAGGGGTGACCAACAGCTGGCCGAAGTGGGCGCCGAGCGTCGGCACCTCCGGCGGCCGCACCTACTACTGGATCGTCTTCAGCTCGACGCGGCAGGGCACCCTCCCGCAGCTCTTCATCACCCCGGTCGTCGTCGAGGGCGGCAAGGTCACCACGTACGCCGCGCTCTACCTGTGGAACCAGCCCGCCGACGAGGGCAACCACACCCCGGCGTGGGAATACTTCAAGCTCCCGCCGCCGCCCCCGCCTAACTGACGTCTCACTCCGCGGCGGCGCAGCAGCGGAAGCCGGTCGAGTAGTCGTGGTAGCGCGGGGCGTGGGCCACCGTGCGGTAGTTGCAGCCGTCGCCGTTGATGTGCGTGTCCAGGTAGTAGCCACCCTGGAAGCTGCCCTTCGGGTCGTCCACCCACTCGTGCAGGTTGCCGACCATGTCGTAGACGCCGTAGCCGTTGGTGCACTTCTCGTGCGATCCGGTGCGCGAGAGGGTATCCGGCGCCTGGTTCAGGCGAGGGTCGTTCATCACGCCGAGGGTCCACGTCCACGGCTTGTCCACGCGCATGTGGAGCACCGAGAGCATCGGGCTGTCGCCGCTGTCGTTGCAGCGGTGCTTCACCCGCACGCTGCCGTAGCCGAAGGTGGTGTGCTGCGGGCCCATGCAGGCCTGTCGCCACTCGGCCGGCTTGCAGAGGCGCTTGCCGGAGCGCGCGCACGCCTCCTTCGCCTGGGTCTCGCTGATGTAGCCCTGAGGGTCGACGTGCGGCACGCTCACCGCGCGCACCACGTGCTTGCCGACGACCTGGAAGGGGCTGAAGGGGCGCTCCTCGCCGTTGGGCAGGATCTCCACCAGCGAGTCCTCCCAGCGGTCCACGCAGAAGCGGTCCTCGACGTTGGCCATCTCCCGCGGGCAGGCGTGCTCGCGCCGCCACTGCCCGCGCACCAGCTCCGGCGTGTCGTCGAAGGGATCCGTCTCCGCCCGGGCGATGCGCGCGGCGCGCTCGCCCACCACGCGCGCCTTGCCGAAGCGGCCGTGGCCGATCGAGGCGAGGTCGTCGGCGCCGGGGGCGGACTTGGTGCAGCCGCCGACGCTGGAGAGGCTCAGCACGAGCAGCGCGCCCGGCACCGCCATCGCCCCCCACAACCTCGCCGCCGTTCTTCCCAACGCGTGTCCTCCTGCGCCTGCAGAGGCGCGCGCCGGACATTGTGGATACGGGACCCACGCGAGGTTACAAGGCCAAAACGGAAAAAACGCAGATTTTGGTCGCAGGGTGTGGTCGGCGGCCCCGCGCATTCAGAAGGTGCAAACTGCAATCATCTCCGCCGATTGGGAGCTAACGTTTAATGTGCTCCCGGAGGTCCGTTGCGGCTGAGCTCGCCCGCTGCGCCTTCCTCAGCACGGCGTCGAACATGCGGGGGGTGAGCCTGCCGGTCTGCGTGTTCTGCTGGCTCACGTGGTAGCTGCCGACCAGGGTGTGGCGTCCCAGTCGCACCACCGCCCCGTGCGCGAACTTCGGTCGGGGGGAGGGGACCTGGACACCCTGCCGGGTCGCCCACCCAAGGACCGCGTGCCACGCGATCGCGCCGAGGGCGAGCAGCGCCCACATGCACGGCAGCTCGGCGAGCTCCTCGTCCAGGAAGTGCGCGCAGCTGGAGAGCTCGCGCGGCGACGGCTTGTTGTCCGGCGGCACGCACCGCGCGGCGAGGGTCACCCAGGTGTCCTGGAGTCGAAGGCCGTCGTCGCGCGCCACCGCCTGCGCCTGCGACGCCAGCCCGGCGCGGTGCAGGGCGGCGAAGAGGAAGTCGCCGGAGCAATCGCCGGTGAAGACGCGCCCGGTGCGGTTGGCCCCGTGGGCGCCCGGCGCGAGGCCGACGACGACCAGGCGCGCGGCGGGATCGCCGAAGCCGGGCACCGGCCGTCCCCAGTACACCTCGTCGCGGTAGGCGCGGCGCTTCTTCCTGGCGACCGCCTGCCGGTGCGCGACCAGTCGCGGGCAGGCCTCGCACCGGACGATGCGCTCCTCCACCTGGCCGAGGCGCTTCGCCGTCATGCGGCCTGGAGCAAGCCCCGCGCCACGGCGTCGACCATGGTGTCGAAGCGCGGCCTGTCGAAGCCGGACCCGCTGGTCAGCCAGTCGACATGGGCAGGCTCCCCGCCGCCGCGCGCGCCGCCGTCGAAGTGCCCGAGCACGTCCAGGTGGTCGGCGTGCCCCGTCCACACCAGCTCTCCCCAGAGCTGAGAGCGAAGGGGCACCACGCCATCGTTGCCGCGCACGCCCGGGCTGCGGCCGAAGGCCGCGTGGAGCGCCGCCTCGGTCGCCGGGTCGGTCTCCGGGGCCGCGCACGGGTAGCGCGGATCGCTGCGCGCCGTGATGCCGTAGAGGCTGGTGAAGAGACTGGAGGACACCGCGCTCCACGGCCGGGTGAGCGACCGCGCCCACTTCACCGGCGAGGGCGGCGGCGCCATCGACGCCACGCACTGGTAGTGCACCTCCGGCCCGTTCTCCACGCCGGCCTGGAAGAGGTCCATGGCCTCCGGCGAGAGCTGCAGCACCGCGCCCTGGTCCTGCTTGATGGCGTCCAGGTACTCGCGCACCTCCTTGCTGCGCGCGTCGTCCAGCACGCGCAGCAGGGAGTCGGTCGTGCGGTCGAGCACGCGCAGCTCCAGGCCGACGGCGCGGTCCAGCCGCGAGACGGCGAGCACCAGACCGCTGGCGGCCGCGAGCGGGGGCGCGCCCACCGAGAGGGCGATGAAGGTCAGCGCGCTGACGGCGTAGAGCAGGCGCTGCCCGCTCACCGTGGCGAAGAAGCTCGCGAGCGGCGTGCCGAAGTGCGGCGTGTCGAGGGTGGTGACGCTGCGCAGGCGCGGGCGCCAGTCCAGCATGCCCGCGGCGACCGGCACGTGCGAGGTGGGGGAGGCGACGAGGCGCGCGTCCAGCCCGCCGGTGGAGTGGCCGAGCAGGTGGATGGGGCCGCCGGCGTCCACCTCGCTGGAGCACGAGCGCGCCACGAGCTCGGCGAGCCGCGCGGCGCGCTTCCGGACCGACGCGGTGGGCGCCACGTTCACCACGTACGTCTCCAGGTGACGCCCGGCGTCCTCGAAGCGCTGCACCAGCGCCCGCTCCAGGTGGGCGAAGTAGTCGTACGAGGCGAGCCGCCCGAAGCCGAACATCCCGGGCGTGAAGTAGAGGCGGTGGTGGGTGCTCGTCCGCGCCATCGCGTGTGGAGCTACGAGTCCATCAGCTGGCGGTAGACGTCGGCGTAGGCGCCGCACATCTGCTCGATGGAGCAGGCGCGGGCCACGAAGTTACGCGCCCCGGTGCCGAGCTCCAGCAGCCGGCGGCGATCCCGCATGGCCTCCCGCATGGATCGGGCGAGGGCCTGCGGGGTCTTGTCCCCGGCCACCCAGCCGGTCTCGCCGTCGCGCACGATCTCCGGCACCCCGCCCACCGGGAAGGCCACGACCGGCCGGCCAAGGGCCATCGACTCCAGCAGGGCGATGCCCAGGCCCTCCTGCCGCGAGCTGCAGATGGCGGCCTGCGCGGTGGACACCAGCTCGCGCGGATCGGACATGTAGCCGTGGAAGTGCGCCCGCGCGCTCACGCCGGCGCGGCGCGCGTGGGCCTCCAGCTTCTCGCGGAGGCGGCCCTCTCCGGCGACGTGCAGCTCGGCGTCGGGGACCATCGCCAGGGCGTCCAGCGCCAGATCGATGCCCTTGCAGTGCTCCAGCCGCCCCACGAGCGCGAAGGAGAAGGGGTGGCCCGGCGGGGGAACCGGCCGCGGGGCGAAGCGCTGGGTGTCCACGCCGTTGTGGATGACGCGGATGCGGTCGGCCACCCACGGCGCCTTCGCGAGGGCGACGCGCCGCACGTGATCGCTCACCGCGACCACCGCGTCGGCGCGCTGGAGCGACCAGCGCGAGAAGGGCCAGCAGGAGAGGTCCTTGTAGACGTCGGCCGCGTGCTCGGTGCGCACGACGCGCAGGCCCATGCGCCGGGCAGCGCGGGTGCCGACCACCTGCGAGCCGAAGGTGTGGAGCTGGGCCACCGTCGCGCGCTCGCGGGCCATGACCTCGGCGAGCCACTCGGTGTCCGCGGGGCCGAGGGAGCGCCACACGTAGGCGATGGGGTTCTCCCGCACGCGCCCGCGGTCGTGGACGTGCAGGCCGGCGTCCTTGAACAGGCGGGCGAGCTTGTCGTTCGGCGTCATCAGCGCGACGACGTGATCGGCGCTGGTGGCCTGCGGGCGCGACGCCAGCTCGACGAGCATGCGCTCGGCGCCGCCGACCTCTCCGGCGACCACGACGTGGAGCACGCGGGGCCGGCGCCGCGGCAGCGGCAGCGGCACGACGCGGCCGAGCATCGAGTGCGCGGCGCTCACGCGGCCACCTCCGGCGCGGCGGAGGGGCGGCTCGCCATCTGGGGCGAGCGCAGGGCGGATTCGAGTCGGAACCAGAACACGATGGCGATCGCAGTGTGCACGCACGAGGTGGAAAGCGCCAGACCCCGGAGGCCCAGCACCTTGAGCAGGACGCCGTCGAAGATCAGGTTGAGCGACGCGTTGAGGATGCCCATCGACACCATGATGCGGCTGTTCTTCATCGCCACGTGGGCGCGGGCGAGCACGAGCAGCGCGCCGAAGGGCGCGACGCCCACGAGGTGGTAGGGCAGGATCTCGATCATGCGGTCGACGCCCGCCGCGTCCATCTGACCGCGCAGGAAGACGAAGCGCAGCAGCGGCCCGCGCACCAGGTAGACGAGGAAGGACAGCCCGCCCAGCAGCGAGCACACCCACAGGAGGGTGCGCGCCACAGTGCTGCGGTAGTGGGTGGTCTTCTCGGTGTGGAACTGGTCGGCGAGGTGCGTGAGCAGGACGGGCAGCAGGCTCGCCTGCAGGAGGGACGTGAGCACCGAGGAGACGTCGCCGCTGTAGCGCAGGAGGGTGCCGCCGCCGACGATGCCCGCCCAGCCGGCCATGAGCTGGTCGACGACCGGGTTGACGCGGGTGAGCGCCCCGCCCCCCACCTCCGACGCGCCGAGCTTCACGAAGCGCATCACCGGCTCCGGCCGCTCCAGGGTGAGCGTCAGCGGCAGGCGGAGCTGCGACAGGGCGATGTGCATCAGCACCACGCTCGCGGTGACCTCGCCGGCGAGCGCCGCCGCCGGGATGGCGATGACACCCGCCTGCTCGCGCATGGTGGCGATGATCGTCAGCGTGACCACGATGCCCACCGCGCCGGCCACCGGGTGCGCGAAGTAGCGGTGCTCCGCGTTGAGCACGGCGATGAAGAAGGTCTTCACGCTCATCGCCACGAGCACGAGGCAAAAGAGCGGGACCATCTTGGCGGCGAGCGCCAGGTCCGGGCCGTCGTAGCGCATCGCGAAGAAGGCGACCGCCATCATGCCGATGACCGCGGAGAGGGCCCCGCCGAGGATCAGCGTGTAGGCGAGGAGCGAGCCGCGCGTACGCGCCGGCAGGGAGCGCTCCTCCGCGGTGACCGCGGAGGCGTGCCGGATGCGCATCTCGGCCAGGATCGGGACGATGGCCGAGTCCTGGTACGCCGAGAAGACGAGCGAGCCGGCGAAGGCGAAGGCCGCCCACGAGAAGTAGTAGACGTCGGTCGCGCTGTTACGGCCGAACCACGCCGCGAGCAGAAGAGGCAGGACGGCGTCGCCCGCGCGGAAGACCACCTGCGCGGCGAGAAGCAGAAGCGAAGTGCGGACAAGGGAAGGGCGTTTCACCGGAAGACGGGGCGGCCCGCGCCGCCATCGGAGTGGGAGCGCAGGTGAAAGAAGTTCGATTGACGAAGATAGGCGAAAGCGCCTGGCGGTACCATCTTCCGGAGGGGGGTGCAATGCGCTTCCCAAGCCGGGATCCATCTGCTAATTGCCGAAAATCTCTGCGCAATGTCGCGCGTCTTTCTGTGTCCCTTGGGGCGTGCGTGACCGCTCGCATTCACGACCTTCCCTCGGCCTCCGGCCTCGGTCGGTCGCGTTCTTCCTCCGAGCCTCCGGCTCGGAGTCGAATTCGCGTGCTCTTCCTGAACGACACCGCCCGCAACGGCGGTCCGGGCAGGAGCCTGCACACCATCCTCAAGTTCCTCGACCCGGCCGTGGTGGAGCGGGTGGTGGTGCTGCCCCGCCCTGGGATCATCGCCGACCTGCTGGCCGGCGTGAGCGACGAGCTCTGCTTCGAGCCCGACCTGGTGGAGAACCCCATCGAGCCCTGGGACCGGGCGATGGAGCGCGCGGATTTCGACGCCTCGCTGCCCGTCAAGGCGGTGCGGCTCGCGGGCAACGTCGGCCGCGGCACCCGCGCGGTGATCCGCCTCTCGCGTCTCGCCCGGCGTGGGCGCTTCGACGTGCTGTACTGCAACGGCACCAACGCCGACTTCGCCGGCGGCGCCATCGCGCGCTTCAGCGGTGTGCCGGCGCTCTGGCACGTGCGCTACACGTCGGTGCCGGGCCCGGTGCGCAGGCTCCACGACAGCCTCGCCGCGAGCCGCGGCGTGCGCCGGATCGTCTGCGTCTCGCGGGCGGCGGCCGCCCTCTTCCCGCAGTGCCCGGAGAAGGTGACCGTCATCCACAACGCCCTGGACGTGGAGGCGTTCCAGCCCGGCCGTGTGGAGCCACGCCTGAGGCGAGAGCTCGGTCTCGGCGCGAATGTGGTGGTCTTCGGCAGCCAGGGGCGCATCCTTCGACGCAAGGGTTACGTGGAGATGGTCCGGGCGGCGCGGCTGGCGCTGGAACAGCTCTCCGAGGAAGAACGCGGTCAGGTGCACTTTGCCATCCTGGGGGACACGCCGGAGGACCTCCGGCCGGACCATCTGGCCGAATGCAAGGATCTGGCGCAGCGCCTCGGCGTGGCCGAGAAGGTGAGTTTTCTCGGGTTTCGTGAGGACGTGCGTCCCTACGTGTGTGACTTCGATGTCGCGGTGGTGCCGAGCGTATACGCCGACCCGTTGCCCCGGGCGGTCATCGAGAGCATGGCCTTCGGCCTGCCCGTCATCGCCTTCGACGTGGGCGGCGTGGCGGAGATGCTCCGCGACGGGGAGACGGGCACGCTCGTTGCGGGGAGCCCGCCCGACGTGAACGGCCTCGCCGCACAGTTCGTCCGCTACGCCCGCGACGCGGCCCTCCGTGAGCGCCAGGGCCGCGCGGCGCGGGCGCTCGTCCTGCGCGAGTACGACGCACGCGCCCACGGGCGGCGCATCCAGGCCGAGATCGAGCGCGTGGCGCGGGCCGGCGGTGCGGGGGGCGAGGGGCACGACCGGTGAGGGCGCGCTTCCGCGACCTCATCGGCCGGCTCGTCGACACCAGCGGGGAGCACCCGTTCGTCGTGCTCCTGCTCGCCTTCGGCGTGCTGTTCGGCTCCTGGACGTACGCCTACACCCACTTCCGTCTGAACAGCGACCTGCTCGAGCTGCTGCCCCGCGACAGCCCCGGCTTCCAGGCGTTCGAGCACCAGCTCGGCCGCGTGGGCGGCGGCTCCTCCCTCATCGTGGTGGCGCAGTCGCCGGACCGGAAGGCCAACGAGCGCTTCATCGACGCGCTCGCCGCCCAGCTCCAGGCCTCCCTGAAGGAGCACGGCGAGTGCGTGCACTCGGTGCTGGGCACGCCGCCGCCCGCCCCCGGAAAGGCGGAGGAGAAGCCGGAGGACGCGCGATGCGGCCAGGACGGCCGTTGCATCGCGAAGTGCGGGCCCGACCTCATCGCGTACGTCGAGTCGGGGACCAAGGACGTTCGCACCTTCTTCCAGCAGCACAAGTGGCTGTACGCGGACCTCGACGACCTGCAGAAGGCCGATGACACCCTCGACCACCAGATCGCCATCCGCTCCGGGCTGGTGAGCGATCTGGAGTCGGACGACCCCGCGCCCGCGCCGGCACCCGGCCACGGGGGCGGCGCCGCCCCCGCGCCGAAGGGGGACCACGACCTGGGGATGGACCGCTTCTACGACGAGTGGAACTCCCGCGCGCAGAAGTACGACGACTTCCCCACCGGCTACTTCGCCACGCCCGACGGCACGATGATGGGGCTGCGCATCATCTCCACCACGCGCGGCCTGGGCGACGCCGGCGGCGACTCTCTGCTCGCGCGCGTGAAGCGCATGGTGGGGACGGTGAACCCCGCGTCCATCGACCCGCGGATCGAGGTCGGCTACGCCGGCGACATTCCCAACGCCATCGAGGAGAAGGACTCGTTGGTGAGCGACGCGGCGTGGGCCACCGGCGGCGCCTTCGTCCTCATCTTCATCGGCATCGTCGTCTTCTTCCGCTCGCCGTGGGCGCCGCTGGTCATCGCCCTGCCGGCGGCCATCGGCGTGGGCGTGGCCTACAGCTTCGCCATGTGGCGCTACGGCTTCGTCAACACGTCGGGGGCGTTCCTGGGCGCCATCATCCTGGGCAACGGCATCAACTACCCCATCGTCCTGCTCAACCGGTACCGCGAGTTCCGCGCGCGGGGGATGCCGCCCCGGGACGCGCGGCGGGAGGCCGTGCTCAACGCCTTCCGCGCCGAGCTCGTCGGCTCGCTCGTCGCGTCGATCGCCTACGGCTCGCTCGTCGTCACGCACTTCCGCGGCTTCAACCAGTTCGGCGTCATCGGCTTCGTGGGGATGCTGCTGGTGTGGATCAGCATGATCCCGTGCGTACCCGCGCTGCTGGTGGTCGACGAGTGGATCCAGACGCGCGTGCCGGCCTGGATGCGCGACCGCCCCCTCCGCGACCCCACACACGAGGGGCGCGGCCCGGTGATGCGCGGCATCGCGTGGATCACCGAGCGGGCGCCCTTCACGGTGGTCCTGGTGGCCATCGCCGGCGGGGCGTACGCGATGCACACGCTGCCCGGCTTCCTGCACGACCCGTGGGAGTACGACTGGGGCCGCCTCGGCTCGCGCGGGACGAAGGTGTCCGGCGCCGGCGCCTGGAGCGACAAGGCCGACAAGGTGTTCGGCGGGAAGATGAACATCGCCGGCGCGCTGATGCTGGCCGACAGCCCGGCGCAGGTGCCGCTCATCAAGCAGGCCATCCTGGACAACGACGCCAAGGACCCGCAGGGCCGGCTGGTGGCGGAGGTGGCGACGGTGGCGGACCTTTTGCCCGGCACCGTGCAGGAGCAGAAGAAGAAGCTGGCGGTGCTCCAGGACATCCGCGACCGCTTCACTCCGGGCGTGATGGCGCGCCTGACGGACGACGAGCGCAAGAAGGCGAAGGAGCTGATGCCGCCCGAGGGCCTGAAGCCCATCCGGGCGGAGGACCTCCCGCCGCTGCTGCGACGGCGCTTCGAGGAGAACGACGGCCGCGTCGGCACCGTCTTTTACGTCAAGTTCCACAACAACATCTCCTTCTCCGACGGCCACATCCTGCTGCGCATCGCCAAGACGACCGACAACGTCCACCTGCGCGACGGTACGGTGGTGCAGACGGCGAGCCGCTCCACCGTCTTCGCCGAGATCATCCGGTCGATGCAGCGCGACGGCCCGCTCGCCACCGGCGTGTCCTTCTGCGCCGTGGTGGCGGTGATCCTCATCGCGACGAGCAGCCTGCGCGGCGCGTTCGCGGTCATCGCGGCGCTGGTCCTGGCGGTGGGCGTCACGCTCGGCGGGGCGGCGCTCGGCGGGATGAAGCTCAACTTCTTCAACTTCATCGCCCTGCCGATCACCTTCGGCATCGGCAGCGAGTACCCCTTCAACATCTTCGATCGCTCACGCCTGCTGAAGGGCGACGTCTCCAGCGCGGTGCGCCTCTCCGGCGGCGCGGTGGCGCTGTGCAGCTACACGACGACCATCGGCTACAGCTCCATGCTCGTGTCCGACCAGCAGGCGCTGCAGTCCTTCGGCCGCCTCGCGATGAGCGGGGAGATCGCGTGCATCACCTCCGCGCTCTTCGTGCTCCCGGCCCTGCTGCACGCGATGAACCGACTGTTCCCGCGCAAGAGCAGCACCCCCGCTCCCTCCGGGGGAGACGGCGCCGGGGGGTGACGTCAGTCCAGCAGCGCGCGGCCGTGGGAGGTGAGGCGATCCTTCGACGCCCACGTGAGGATGCGCGTGACCTCGCGGCGCAGCACCGGATGGCGCATGTCCCCCGGGTGGATCGCCACGCGCGTCGGAACCAGCCCGCGCGTCGGCCCCGCCGCGCGGCACAGCGCGACGCTGGACCAGAGGCGCGCCGGCGTGCGGCTGGCGAAGTTGAGCACCAGGCTGGCGCGCCGCCGACGGCCGGCGGGGTCGTAGACGCGCATGTGGTCCTCGGTGTAGCGGTAGCCGCGGGCCGCGAGCAGCGGCATCAGCCAGCGCGGCATCGACCACGCCGGGGCGATGAAGCCGTCGATGCGCAGGCCCGCCTCCGCGAGGACCTTCTCGCCCTCCTCCAGCCGCCGCTCCGCCTCCGCGCGCGACACGTCGGAGAACTCCGCCTCGCCGCCGGAGACCACGCGCTGCGCGTAGAAGCGGCGCAGGCCCAGCGCGCGACCGTCGCCGCGTCGCGCCTCGCCCTCTCCGCCGCCCGGCCCGGCGAGGTGGTAGTAGCCGTGGAGGTAGACCTCGTGCCCATCCTGCTGCAGCGCGCGCAGCCGCTTGCAGAACTCGGGGTAGCGGGGCAGGGGCCACTGGCCGTGGAAGTCGGGCACCACCAGCAGGGCAGGGCGGCCGCCGACGGCGTGGCACGCGGCGAGGGCGTCCTCCACCTCCTGCGACCAGGCGGGGGAGACGTCGTGGATGGAGAGGTGGACGGTCACGCGACGGGCCTCTCCGGGAGCGTAGCGCCGCCTCGCGCGCGGCGCGCGGCCCCCAGCTCCTCGTAGAGCGCGAACAGCCGCTCGAAGTGCTCCTGCTGGCCCAGCACGGCTCCGCCGGCCGCGCGCGTCGCGGCGCGCAGCGACGGGCGATCGCGGTCGAGCAGCCGCGCGACGGCCGCCGCGCACGCCGCCGCGTCGCCGGAGGCGAAGGTCTCGGCGTACTCCGGCCGCGCCTGCTCCACCGCCCCGCCGCGATCGGGTACCACCAGGGGCAGGCCGCAGGCGATCGCCTCCGCCATGCCGATGCCGAAGGTCTCGTGCGGGCACGCGTGCACCAGCGCGTCGGCGCTGGCCATCGCCGAGGCGAGCGCGGCGCGGTCGGTGACGAAGCCCATGAAGCGGACGTCCGCGCGCCCGCGCACCTTCGCCTCCAGCCGCGCGCGCTCCGGGCCGTCGCCGAAGACGACGAGGGTGGCGCGCCGCGTCTCCCGCAGCGTGACGAACGCGTCCAGCACCACGTCCCACTCCTTCTCGACCGCCAGACGCCCCACCGCGAGCAGCAGATCGCCGCCGTCCGGCCCGAGCAGCTCCTGCCTGCACGCCTCGCCGGCCGCCTCCGGCCGGAACACCTGCTTGTCCACGCCGAAGGGCAGGCGGTGCAGCCGGGGCACGCCGTGGCTCGCCAGCTTCTCCTGTTGCCACCGGCTCGCCACGATCGTCGCGTCGCACCCCCAGCCGATCCGGCGCACCCAGGCCCAGAGCGGGCGCACCACCGCGTCCGCCGCGCGCGCGCCCATCCGCTCCTGTAGCCGCAGGACGCGGGCGTAGGTGTCGATGAAGTCGGAGTGCCAGACGAAGGTGCGCAGGCCGAAGGACCCCCTCGGGGCCGCCAGCGCCCCCAGGGCCGCCACGTAGGGCGAGTGGATCTCCAGCACGTCCGGCTGCTGCCGGCGGATTTCCTCGCGGATCTTGTCGACGCGCCACAGCAGGTGGTAGGTGGCGTCGTAAGGCATCGAGGGCCCGGGGATCCGGATGACCTTCGAGCTGGGGTCCCGGTTGGGACCGGCTGCCCGCCTCGGGCCGGGCGCCAGGATCACGTGCTCGTGACCAAGCTGGCACGAAACGTGGTTCTTCAGGGTGAGGTAGCTGCGAACGCCGCCGCCTCGCTCCGAATAAAACTCCGTCACGTCCAGGACTTTCATCGGCTTTCCATGAGCCCTCCTTCCGCTTCTCTACTCCGCTTTCCCTCCCCGCGCGCTGCCCAAAGACCGGCGTTTGTCGGCAATCCGCACGCCGGGAAGCCTCACCCCTTCGAGGCCCTCAGCTCCCGCTACGGGCGCCCGCTGCGTATCGCTCTACTCAGCGATTTCATCCGGGTGACGTACGCCAACGGTGCAGTGTTCCAGACACGGCACCTGTATCAAGAATTGCGACGGTGTGGTCACGAAGTCACAGTCATCGGCGCCCACGACCCCGACGCCATACCCGAGGACCTCGCGCCGGGTACCATCCAGCTCCCCAGCATGCCCCTGCGGAGCTACCCGGGCCTGCACCTGCCCATGCCCCTGGAGCGGTGGGTCTTCGACCCCGACCGCTGGAACTACGACCTCATCTTCGCCTCGGTCACCTCGATGGTGCACGAGTTCGGCATCTGGCTGCGGAAGATGAAGGGCATCCCCCTGCTGATGGTCAACACGACCCACCTGGCGGCGGCCTACGACGTCCTGCTCCCGGAGAAGCTGTCGCGCATGGAGACCTTCCAGGCCGGCCTGGAGATCATCCTGAAGCGCCCGTACGAGCGCACCTTCGTCAACCTGTACAACCAGGGTGACGGGCTCATGGTCCTCTCCGAGGGGCTACGGACGTACTGGCGCGAGCGCGGGGTCACGACGCCCATCCACGTGGTGCCGCGCACCGTGCAGCCGGAGATCTTCGATCGCCCGCTGGGCGAGGACCCCTACACCTTCCTGCCGCGTCGTGGCCCGCGTCTGCTCTGCGCCGGGCGCCACACGCGGGAGAAGTCGCACGACAGGCTGGTGAGCATCTTCGCCAAGCACGTGCTACCCGCCGAGCCGGAGGCCACTCTCACCCTGCTCGGGCTCGGCCCGCAGACCGATTTCCTTCGCCGTCAGGCGGAGGAGCTGGGCATCGCCGATCGCGTCTTCTTCGCCGGGGAGGTGCCCTTCCTGAAGATGGCGGACTACTACGCCTACGCGGATGTCTTCGTGCACGTCTCGCTCAGCGAGACGTACGGCAACGTGATGGGGGAGGCGCTCTGGTGCGGCTCACCCACCGTCGCCTTCGCCGACGGCATGGGCATCTCCTCGCAGCTCCAGGACGGCGTGAACGGCATCCTGCTGCCGCCGGGGAAGGGTCGGGCGGCGGAGGCCGACGCCAACGCCGACTTCGGCCGGGCGGTGGTGACCCTCATCCGCGATCCGCAGCTTCGCGCGCGCCTGGGGATGAACGCGAGCCGCGTCGCGCGGGAGCGGGCGCATCCCTTCGTGGTGCAGCAGCGGGTGGCGGAGGCCTTCCAGCACTCGCAGGACCACGCCTCGGCGAGCGGCCTGCGCCCCGCGGCCTCCGGGCCGAAGGTGGTGCAGTGGATGACGACGCTCCGCCACGCGCGCTCGTGGGGGATCATGAACGGCGGCGTGTACCTGATGGGCCACCTGCGCCCGGCGGGCAGGGCGACGCCGCAGCAGAAGCACCCCCAGTTCGCGAGCTGAGAGGATGGCGCCAAGAGGGCGCGTCGACGAGTGCGGCTCAGGGGTGGTCTCTGACCCAGTCGCGGACGGTCTGCAGACCGTCGCGCACGAGGACGCGCGGGGACCAGCCGAGCTCCTCGGCGGCGCGGCGGATGTCGGCGAAGGTCGCGTCGACATCGCCGGGCGGGACGGGCGCGCGCTCCACCACCGGGGCCTTGCCGGCGGCCTCGCCGATGGCGGTGACCAGGTCCCCCAGGCGGATGGGCGCGCCGGAGCCCAGGTTGTAGGCGCGGAAGCCGCGCGGCGCCTTCTCCGCGGCGGCGAGCACCCCGCGCACGATGTCGTCGACGTGGGTGAAGTCGCGGCGCATGGATCCATCGCCGAAGACGGAGATGGGCTTGCCCGCGAGCACCGCGCGCATGAAGAGGGTGATGGCCATCTCCGGCCGCTGGCGCGGGCCGTAGACCGTGAAGAAGCGCAGCGCGGTGCACGGCAGCTCCGGCGCGATGCGGCCGATGGAGCTCGCCACCAGCTCCGCGCCGCGCTTGGAGGCGGCGTAGGGGGACTCCGGCTCGATCGCCGGGGCGTCCTCGCGCGCCGGCAGCGGGGTCGAGTTGCCGTAGACCGAGGAGCTGGAGGCGAAGAGGTAGCGCGGCACCCCCGCCTGCCGGGCGAGCTCCAGCGTGACCGCGGTGCCCTCCACGTTGACGCGCGCGTAGCGGGCGGGATCGCGGAAGGAGGGGCGCACGCCCGCCAGGCCGGCGAGGTGGATGACGCCGTCCAGGCCGGCGAAGTGCGGGCGCAGGGCCTCGCGGTCCGTAACACACTTCGTCACGATCGTGACACGAGCGCCGAAGGCCCCCACCAGGTCGCGCTCGTTGCGGCGCTTCTCGGCGGCGGGGTAGGGGGCGTCGCTGAAGTCGTCGATGACGGTGACCTCGTCACCGCGCGCGAGCATCGCGGCGCACAGGTGGTAGCCGATGAAGCCCACGCCGCCGGTGACGAGCCAGCGCGCCATGGCGTCACTCCCCCGGCAGGCGCGGCGAGGAGAGGCGCGAAGGGTCGAGGGTGTGCACGCCCACGCCCTGGTAGCGGAGGCCGGCGCGGATCACCTCGCTGGGGCGCCAGACGTTGCGGGCGTCGATGACGGCGTCGCCGCGCATCACCCGCTTGATCTCCGGGAAGTTGGGGGCGCGGTAGCTGCGCCACTCGGTGAGCAGGACCAGGGCGTCCGCGCCGGTGACGGCGTCGTAGTCGCGAGCGACGATGCGCACGCGGCCGCGCATGACGCGGTCGAAGCTGGCGCCGGCCTCGGGATCGTGGCCGACAAGGGTGGCGCCCTTGGCGAGGAGCGCCTCCGCGAGGGCGACGGCGGGAGCCTCGCGCACGTCGTCGGTCTCCGGCTTGAAGGCGAGGCCCCAGAGGGCGATGACCTTGTCGCGCAGCGGGCCGACCGCGGACTCCACCAGCTCCACCAGGAAGCGCCCCTGCTCCTTGTTGGCCTGGTGCGTGGCCTCGGCGAGGCGCATGGGTACGCCGTGCTTGGCGCCCAGGTGGATGAGGGCGTGCACGTCCTTGGGGAAGCAGGAGCCGCCGTAGCCGGGGCCGGCGTACAAAAAGCGCTTGCCGATGCGGGCGTCGGAGCCGACGCCCAGCCGCACGGCGTGGATGTCGGCGCCGGTCACGTGACAGAGGCGAGACAGCTCGTTCATGAAGCTGACGCGCATGGCGAGCATGGTGTTGGAGGCGTACTTGATGAGCTCGCTGGAGCGGCGGTCGGTCATGACGACGCGCTCGCCGGAGAGCTGCAGCGGGGCGTAGAGATCGCGCAGCTTCTCGTGGGCGCGCTCGCTGTCGGCGCCGAGGATGACGCGGTCGGGGCGGAAGAAGTCGTTGAGGGCGGCGCCCTCCTTCAGGAACTCCGGGTTGGACACGGCCTCCAGGTGCACCGCAGAGGCCGCCAGGCGGTCCTGCACGGCGTCACAGGTGCCCACGGGCACGGTGCTCTTGACCGCGACGAGGGCGTCCTTCTTCGCGGCGGCCGCGATGGTGTCGGCGGCGGTGAGCACCGCCCGGGTGTCGGCGTCGCCCTTCTCGTCCGGGGGGGTGCCCACGCAGATGAAGTAGACGTCGGCGTCGGTGTACTCGGGCAGGAGCGCGGTGGCGAAGCGCAGGCGGCCGTTGCGCTCGTTGCGGCGCACCAGGTCGGCGAGGCCGGGCTCGTAGATGGGGATGACGCCGTCGTTCAGGCGCTGGATGCGGTCGGGGTCGATGTCGACGATGAGCACGTCGTGGCCGAGCTCGGCGAGGCCCGTCCCGGTGACGAGCCCCACGTATCCGGCGCCGAAAGCAACGAGTTTCACGGAAGCCTCCTCGCAGCCGGGGTTGTAGTCCAACTGAAGCGCGAGCGCACGCCCGGCGCCGGCTTTCTGGCGTTCGCCCGGCGGCCTCGGCATCGGGCGCCGCTTCGGCTATAGCGCGGGGGTCCATGCGTCTCGGCAAGGCCCTCTGGGCGGGTCGCTCCTTCGCGTACCACGCCGCCTACAACCAGCTCACGCGGCGCGCGCCCGCCGTGTCCGCCGCGCTGCAGCGCCTCACGGGCGATACGGGCCGCGGGGACGATCGCAACGGGGAGGCGGGGGCGGACTACTTCGAGGCGGTGGCGGGCGACTACCAGGCGATGGCGGAGCACGTGGGGGTGGTGCGCCCCGGCGAGGACCTCTTCCGCGGCCGGCGGGTGCTCGAGCTCGGCCCTGGCGACACGCGCTCGGTGGCGCTGCTCGCCCGCCTGCGTGGGGCGGCGGCGTGCGAGGGCTACGACCCCTACGACATCCAGTCCCGCAAGGACCGCTACCTGGAGGCGATCTACGGCCCGCTCCTGCGCCGCGCCGGGGAGGATGCGTCCTACGGGCGGGCCCAGGAGCTCCTCGATGGGTGCAGCGTGCACACGTCCGCGGCGGCGCTCCGCGCCGGGGGCAAGCGCTTCGACCGGGTGATCTCCCGCGCGGTGCTGGAGCACGTGGGCGATCTGGACACGCTCTTCGCCGACCTGGGCGAGGTCGCCACCGACGACGCGGTGCTCATCCACAAGGTGGACCTGCGCTGCCACGGCAACCGCTTCGATCACGAGCTGGACTTCCTGCTCTTCCCCGAGCGCGTCTACCGCGCGATGAGCTCGCACATCGACCTCCCCAACCGCGTGCGCCTGCCTGAGTACCTGGAGCTGGGGCGGCGGCAGGGTCTCGCGCTCGTCTACGCGAGCTCGACGCATGTGGTAGAGCAGGGCGAGGTGCTGGCGGTGCGCGACCGGCTGGCGCACCCCTTCCGGCTGATGCCGCCCGCCGCGCTGCGCGTGCTCGGGGTGTGGCTGGTGCAGGTGGGGCCGGCGCACCCGATGGCGTCCGCGGCGGCGCGCCTCCGCCCGGAGGACGTCGGGCGCGCGCCGCTTCACCTCCTGTCGAGGTACTGACTCGCGCGCAAGATCGCCGGCTTGAGCACCGGGTAGACGCCCATGCCGACGCGCAGCACCGCCGGGCGCATCGCGTCGCCGCTCGCGCGCAGGTTGGCGAGGGCGCGCTCGAAGCGCTCGCGGTCGCCGGCGTAGAGGAACTGACCGGCGGCGTTGAAGTTGAAGCGGCGGTAGGCGCGCGGGCTCCAGGTGCGCAGGCGCGTGACGTACCCTGGGTCGAAGTCGAAGATGGACTTGTAGAGGCCGTAGTCGGTGCCTGGCTGGATGCTGTTCCGGTCGGCGCCCTCGCGGTGGTAGATGCGCAGGCCCCTGTGCAGGTAGTACCAGCGCGCGCCGTCGTGGATGCGGTACCAGAGCAGGCCCTCGTAGCCGCGGATGCGCTCGTCGAAGCGGCGCGAGCCCAGGATGCGCCGCCGGAAGATGCCCCAGTGCTCCCCGCGGCAGCGGTCGAGGGAGAGGCCCACCGTCAGCCACCCGTCGCGCCGCAGGCCGGTGCCGGTGAAGCGCCTGGTGCGGGCGTCGAAGCAGTTGCACGAGATGGCGTCCAGCTCGGGGTCCACCTCGTCCAGGGCGCGCATCAGCATGCCGAGCGCCTGCGGGACCAGCTCGTCGTCGGAGTCCAGCATGCCCAGCCACTCGCCGCGCGCCTCGTCCAGGCCCAGGTTGCGGCCGGAGATGTGGCCTGTGTTCTCCGGCTGCCGCACCAGCCGGATGCGCGGATCGCCGAAGGCGCGCACCACCGCCTCGGTGTCGTCGGTGGAGGCGCCGTCCACGATGACCAGCTCCCAGTCGTCGTGGGTCTGCGCCAGCATGCTGCGCACCGCGCGGCCGAGGACGTGCGCGCGGTTGAAGGTGGGCATGACCAGCGAGATCATCGCCGCATCTCCTTCTCCACCGGCCCCGGGCCGCGCAGGGCGCGGAGGAGGGGCGAGAGGCGGGCGCCGGCGCGCAGCAGGCCGGGGCGCAGGTGCTCCCCGCTCTCCTCCAGGTTGCGTACCGCCTCGCCCAGGCGCTCGCCGTCGCCGGCGAGCAGGAAGGAGCGCGCGGCCTCCCGCAGGATGCTCCGGTACTCGCGCACGCTCAGGCGGCGGATGTGGTGGAGCAGCGCCGACTCCTCGTCGAAGATGGCGCGGTACATCTCGTAGCGGCGGCGCTCGCGATCGCGCGCGGGGGCGGCGCTGGAGGTGAGGCGGTCGTCGCCCTCGGTGTGGTAGACGCGCAGCCCACGGTGCACGTAGTACCACTTGGCGCCGTCGTAGATGCGGCACCAGAGCAGCCCCTCGCTGCCGCGGATGCGCTCGTTGAAGCGCCGGTTGCCCAGGATGCGGCGGTGGAACATGCCCCAGTGCTCGCCGCGCAGCACGTCCAGCATGATGGGCACGCTGATGAACTGATCGCGCCGCAGGCCGCGACCGGTGAGCGTGCCCGTCTGCGAGTCGAAGCAGTTGCAGCCGACCGCGTCCAGGTCCGGGTCCACCTCGTCGAGGGGGCGAAGGAGCACCGCGAGCGCCTGCGGGACGATCTCGTCGTCGGAGTCCAGCGTGGCGATCCAGTCGCCGCGGGCGTGGTCGAAGCCGGTGTTCTTGGCGGCGGTGACGCCGCGGTTGCGATCGTGGCGCACGACCCGGATGCGCTCGTCGCGCCTGCGGCCGAGCACCTCGTCGGTGCCGTCGGTGGAGCCGTCGTCGACGATGACCAGCTCCCAGTGCGGGTAGGTCTGCCGGAGCACGCTCTCGATGGCGCGGTCGAGGGTGTGCGCGCGGTTGTAGGCCGCCATCACCAGGCTCACGACGTCGCTGCGCACGGTGGGGCAATGTAGCAAACCGCCCGGCCGCGGGCTCCAAGACCTGTCCAGAGATGCTGGACAGGTCTTTCACTTGTCATCGGGGCGGCACGCGCCGCCCCGCCCCAATGAAGTGAATTCATTGGGGCCCCACCCCACGCGGGCCCTCCGCTGCGCGTCGGGCGAGGAGCGCTCCGCCACTTTGGACACGTCTCCGGGTTCGGCTACGCTCTCTTCGCCATGACGCTCGCCCCGTCGCACGAGGTCCTCGGACCGTTCGCGCTCGGTCCGAAGATCGGGGGCGGCGGCATGGCCTCCGTCTACCTGGGCCGCTACGTGGCCGCGCCCGGCGAGGAGCCGCCGCCGGGGCAGGAGGTGGTGGCCCTCAAGGTGGTCAAGGGCGAGTTCGTCCAGAGCCCGGCCTACGAGAAGATGTTCCTCGACGAGGCGCACCTGCTCACGCGGCTCAATCACCCCAACGTGATCCGCACGGTGGGCTTCGGCTCGCAGGCCGGGGCGTGGTTCATCGCGATGGAGCTGCTGATGGGCCGCACGCTGCTGGACGTCTGGGAGATGGCGGCGAGCCTGGGCAAGCGCGTCCCGCTGGACGTCGCCGCGTGGGTCGCGCGGGAGGTCGCGCGCGGGCTGCAGCACGCCCACGATCTCGTCGACGAGGACGACCACCACCGCCTGAACATCGTCCACCGCGACGTGAACCCCAGCAACATCTTCATCGGCTACGACGGCAGCGTGAAGCTGATCGACTTCGGCCTGGCCAAGGCGCGCAAGCGGCAGACCAAGAGCACCCGCGGGCTCATCAAGGGCAAGATCCCGTACCTCTCGCCGGAGCAGATCAAGGAGGACAACCTGGATGGGCGCTCCGACCTGTACGCCCTGGGCACGACGCTCTGGGAGACGACGACGATGCGGCGCCTCTTCAAGCGCGACACCGACGTCGCCACCGTGCGCGCCATCCAGAGGGGCGAGGTGCCCGACCCGCGCACCTTCATCCAGGACTTCCACGCGCCGCTCTGGCGCGTCATCGAGCGCGCGCTGCGCCACGATCGCGACACGCGCTACGCCTCCGCCGGCGAGATGGCCGACGATCTGGATGAGGTCATCGGCTCGACCTCCGACGCCGAGCTGCGCGCGCACCTGGCGATGCTGGTGGCGGAGCTGTTCCCCGGCGAGGCGGAGAAGCAGGCCGACTGGCTCAGCCTCGCGACGGGCAGGGAGCGCACGACGTTCCTTCCCAGCGTGCCGCTTGCGGAGGTGCCGCCGCTGGAGCCGAGCGTGCCGCTGCTGCCGCCGGAGGACCTGGAGGAGGAGGACCTGCCGCCGGTGCGGGAGCTCTTGCCCCCCGCAGAGCCGGAGCTCCCGGAGGGACCGCGCGACTTCTTGGTGCGGATCGAGGCGCCGGCGGGGCCGACGACGCCGTCGGCGGCGCTGGTGCGCACGACCTCGGCCACGCCGTTGCCGCGGAGGCCCAGCGAGGCGAAGGGCATCGCCCTCTACGCGGCGATGGGCGCGGGGGCGGGGCTGGCGTTCGTGCTGGCGTGGATGGCGCTGCGGAGCGGATGAGCGCGCTCGGGTCCTCGCGGAAGCTCGCCTGGGCGGCGCGCACCTTCCTCGGCTTCGCCTGGGAGAACGAGCTGGCACGCAGGGTGCCGCGGCTGCACGACTGGACCAAGCGGCGCGCGGGCGCGACCGGGCGAGGGGAGGGGCGCGACGGGGAGGCGGGGGCGCGCTACTTCCGCGCGGTCGCCGACGACTACGAGGCGGTGGCCCGCGCGGCGGGGATCGACGGGCCGCTGTACCGCGGCCGGAGCGTGCTGGAGCTGGGGCCCGGTGATACCCGCGCGGTGGGCCTGCTGACGCTCCTGCGCGGCGCGGCGCGCTGGGACGGCGTCGACGCCTTCGACATCGAGTCGCGCGACGAGGCCTACAAGCGCGCCATCTACGCGCCGCTGGCGCGGGGGGAGGGACGCGATCCGGCCTCGGTGGGCGAGCTGCTCTCGTCCACGCGCATGCTGCGGGACCTGCGCGGCGCGGCGCGGGAGGACAGGCGCTACGATCTGGTGCTGTCCCGCGCCGTGCTGGAGCACGTGCACGATCTGGACGCCCTGTTCGACGACCTGGCCCCGGTGCTCGCGCCCGGCGCGGTGGCGATCCACAAGGTGGACCTGCGCTGCCACGGGACGCGCTTCGACAACGAGCTGGACTTCCTGCTCTTCCCCGCGCGCGTCTACCGGAGGATGGCGTCGCACCTGGACCTGCCCAACCGCGTGCGCGCCGGCGCGCTCCTCGGTCTGGGCGAGCGCCACGGCCTGCGGACGGCGTGGGCGGCGACGACGCACGTGGTGCCGGAGAGCGAGGTCCGCGCGGTGCGTCCGCGGCTGCCCGCGCCCTTCGCGGCGATGAGCGACGCCGAGCTGCGCGTGCTGGGCGTGTGGCTGGTGCAGGTCGGTCCGGAGCACCCGCTGGCGGGGACGGCGGGGACGGCGGGGGTGGAGACGCTGGGATTGGCGCTGGAGCTGGGTCTGTCGGCCTATTGAGAGGGGGAAGGGCGAAGGGGAACGGGAAGGGCGAAGGGGAAGGGGGAAGGGAAGGGCGAAGGGGAAGGGGAAGGGGATGGTGACGCCCTCCCCACACGCGCCCGCGCTCGCGCTCGCCCTCGCGCTCGCGCTCGCCCTCGCGCCCGCGCTCGCCCTCGCGCTTGCGTCATCCCCCCCGTTGGCGCGGAAGGTGAAGGGGAAGGAACGGGAAGGGAGCTCTCGCTCGGGGGAGGGGATGGTCCCGCCGTGCTCGGAGCTGTCGAGGCCGGGCCGTGCTCGCCGTCCTCGGGCGCTTCGCGCCCTCCGGGCGGCTGCGCGCGGTGCGCGCTTCGCGCGCAGCCTCGACAGCTCCTGCGCGCGGCGGGTGTGGGCTTGGGCCCCCCGCGCGCGGTGCGCGGGGCGTTGCCGAGGAGCGCGTGATGAACCTTCGAATCTATTCCGTGGTGCTGGAGCTGGTGCGCGAGGTCGGGCCGCGGTTGCGGGAGCTCGGGCGGCACGATCCGGATCTCGCGCGGCAGTGCCGGCGGGCGCTGGCGAGCGTGCCGCTCAACGTCGCGGAGGGCGCGTACGCGCGGGGGCGCAACAAGCAGGCGCGCTACCACACCGCGCTGGGCTCGCTGCGCGAGACGCAGGCGTGCTTCGAGGTGGCGGCGGCGCTCGGCTACATGCCGGAGCTGGAGGCGGCGCTCGAGGCGCGCTTCCGGCACGTGCTGGGAACGCTGGTGCGGCTGGCGGGCGCGCACTAGAGGCCCGGCCGCAGGCCCGGCGGGCGCGATGTCCTGTCTCATCGCGCCCGCCCGGTTCCGGCCACGCGCTCGCGCTCGCCCACGCGCCCACGCGCCCGCCCACGCGCCCGCGCCCGCCCACGCGCCCGCGCCCGCGCCCGCGCTCGCGCCCGCCCCCGCCCACGCGCTCGCGCCCAGGCGCATCGGCGACGTCGCCGATCTTCCGGCGACGTCGCCGATCGCGCGCCTCATCGCGCGCCGACGAGGCGGACCAGCGTGCCGAGCACGTGATCCACGCGGTCCCGCAGCCCGTCCTCGAGCCCGGGCAAGTAGCCGAGCGCCGCCGCCACCTCGAAGCACGCCAGCACCTCCCGCAGGGAGCCGAGCGCGTTGTGGTAGCGCGCCCTCCGGTTGCGCCCCTGCGAGTACATTCCCTCCGCCACGTTGAGCGGTGCGCTCGCCAGCGCCCGCCGGCACTGCCGCGCGAGATTCTGGATCATGCCGCTCTAGCTCCCGCACGAGAGGTGCCAGCGTCCGCACGAGCTCCAGCAACACAGGATAGATACGCAACATCGTTCGACTCCTTGCATGCGCCCGCGCACCCTCGCGCGGGGGGCGAACGCCCGAGCCCGCCGCGCGCAGGAGTCGGCAAGGCCGAGCACGGCGAGGACGGCGAGCACGGCCCGGCCTTGCCGACTCCGAGCACGGCGGGACGATGACCTCCCCCCGAGCGAGCCCCCTCCTCTCCCGCCCTCGCCCTCGCCCGCGCCCGCGCTCGCGCTCGCGCTCGCGTTCGCGCCCGCGCCCGCGTTCGCGCCCGCGCCCGCGCCCGCCCACGCGCCTGCAGTGCGAACGCGAAGGGGGAAGGGGAAGGGGAAGGGGGAGGGAATGGGAAGGGGAAGGGAATGGGAACGTGCGACGTGCGCGGGTGTCCGTTCCCTCCTGGCCGGGGGACGGGACGTCAAGGCGATCGGCGCGGCGCCCGGACGAGCCGGGCGAGCGTGCGGGCGTCCTCGACGTTCAGCTCGAGCGCGATCCGCCACCCCTTGCCGCGGCGCGAGGCGCGGACGCGCCCGCGGTCACCGAGCGGCGCGCGGAGGGCCGCGGCGAGGGCGCGGGCGGCGGCGCCGGCGGCGCGGCCCGGCGTGGCGGTCGCGCGGGCACGCAGGGCGCGGACGGAGCTGTCGGCGGCGAGGGCGGTGCCCCGCGGGCCGAGGCGCGTCGCCGCGTAGGCGCGCTCCAGACCGAGCGCGTTCGCCGTCGCCCTGTCCATGCCCGACGCCACCGCCATGAGCTTGTACGCCGTCGCGCGGCTCATCCCCCCGCGCGCGCGGAGGTACGCGGTGAAGGAGCGGAAGCCGAGGAGGCGGAAGCGCCCGGAGCGCCGCCACGCGTCCAGCGCGACGCCGAGATCGTGGAAGCGCTCCGGCCTCCGGAGCGCGCCGCGCTCGAGGCGGAGGGCCTCGCGCCGGACCGCGGGCAGGGCGCGCCGCAGCGAGCGCTCCCAGCGGCGGGCGAGGTCCCGGACGTCCCCTTGCACGAGCGCATCTCGCCAACGTCGCGGCGACCTGTCAAGGCGTCTGTACAGGTGACGGCGTCGTTGGCGGGCGCGTCAGGGGGTGCACTCCACCTTGCAGTGCGCGCCGCCGTCGGGCGTGAAGCTGTAGCAGACGTACCCCGCCGCGCAGATGACCTTGGGCGAGCAGGCGCACACGACGGGGTTGCCGTAGCAGTAGTCCCCGCGGGTGCAGAGGCCGTTCAGGCATCGCGAGTGCGCATAGGCGTCGACGGCGGCACGCATTGCCTTGGCCTCGCAGATGGCGTCGCGCTCCGGGGAGCACTTGCCGTCCCCGAAGGAGTAGCTGACGGTGTAGCAGGGGCTGTCCCACGAGGCGTCGAGGAAGGGGGGCACACCGGCGGCGTCGTCCGGCGCGCCATCCCCCGTGGGGGCGGCGTCTCCGTTCGAGTTGGCGCCGCCGTCGTCGTCCACCACGACGCCGCCGCAGGCAGCGGACGCCGTCACGAGGAGCACGGCGAGTAGACGAAGGCGCCGCACGCTCAGAGCCCCTTGCAGGCGGTCACGCAGTGCAGGGGGCCGCCGGGCGTGTCGCTCGCGCAGACCGCAGGACTCTGGCAGTCGCCGCTGCACGTGCTCACACAGCCCGTGTGGCCTGTGACGCCGTCCACATCACAGGTCGCGGAGCCGTAAGCGCCGGCGGGTGCGGCCGCCTGGGCCGCCCAGTCCTGGCAGATCTTGACGAGGTCGGCGGTGCAGGGTTGTTGAGGCAGCCTCGGGACATTGGGGTCGCAGGGTCCAGCCTCCGCACCGGCGTCTGCCGCCCCGTCGACACCGGCGTCCGTACCGTCGCCGGTTCGGCCCCCGCAGGCCGGGGCGGCGCCCAGCCCGAAGATTGCACAGGCGAGAAGGAATGCGCTGCAACGGCGCGGAGCGATCACAGCGTCCCCGGCATGTCGATGAGCGCCGACGAGACCTGAAAGCCCGCCCCGCCGCCGTCGGTGTAGAGCGGCAGGAAGGTCTCGTCGTCGCCGAAGTGAAAGGAGCCGCTCGGCACGACGGTCATCCCGAGGTAATCGCCGAGCGATCGGCTCAGCAGCCCCGACGCCAGGAACACGTTGCCGTACGCCAGCGGGAAGCTCCAGCGCTGAGGCTGCGCGGGATCGTAGCCCTTGGCCGTGAAGAACATCCGCATCGTTCGCTCCGCAGATTCGCTGCCGTAGAAGGTGAGGCCCACTCGTCCCCCCGCGCCCGCGGCGAGCGTCGGAAAGAGGAGATCGGGGAATCCGATCACCGAGATCACCCTGTTGGCGATCCACGTGGTGCCTTCGTCCGTGCTGGTGAAGGTGCGGATGGTGCCGGGGCTGTCGTGAACGGCAGCCCAGAGGTCACCATAGGAGTCGCGCACGAAGCCGAAGGCCCGCAGTCCGTTCTGGTAGTGCAACCCGGACGTGCACCAGTGGAAGGTCTGGGTGTCGTAGACCAAGTGGCTCGACGACCAGCTCGCCCCGGCATCGGTCGTCGTGCCTGTGAACCACTTGACCTGCGTGTCGTGCGTGCTGCAAAAGATCGACGTGTCCGCACGGTCGGTGTTCGAGTACATCACCGTCACGGCGTCGTGTGCCGGCTGGATCAGCAGGCCGCCGGCGCCGTGGAAGGGCGCGCGGTCGAGGTTCTGCATCTCCTCCGACGGGCCGAACCAGTCGATGGTGTGCGCCGCAGCGTTCACCGTGCCTCCGCGGACGCAGATCCCGTACGTCCCCGAGAGACCAGCGGCCCCGTTGTGCCGCCAGGCGATCCACACGGTCGGCTCGGTCGTGGTCGGGTCGAAGGCGATGGCTTCCTGGTCCTGATCGCCGTCCGTGCAGCCATCGCCATTCACCCACTGGGTGTTGCCGTAGGAGCGCCCCCCGTCGAAGGAGAGCGCCGCTACGATCATGTTCGGGTTGCCGGAGTCGTCGGTGGTGTTGGCCAGGTTGGCCGCGACGACGATCCCGCCACCCTGCGGCGCGGCGGCGATGGCGGGGTCTCCACGCCAGTTCTTCTGCGACGGGTGCTTGGGAACGAAGCAAGGCCCCGACTGGTCCGCGTTGCAGCTCGTCCAGTTGATGCCGTCCACCGTCCAAGCATAGCCGAAGAGCGAGCCGCCGTTGGTGGTAGGCACGCTGAACTCGTTGAACGAGGACACGGCCGTCGCGGGAAAGGCGACCGGGATCCCGGCCGCCTCGCCGACGCTCGCCGGCGCGAAGCCCGCGGAGGTCTCGTCCCCGTTGTTGTCGACGAGCTGCTCCGGTCCGGGGCTGGGAAGCGGCGCGGGGCTGCACCCGAGCGAAGCCGCCATCGAAAGCGTCAGTGCGAGCGCGAGCGGAACGAGCTCGGCAGCAGAGCTAGAGTATGTGCGTGTACGTCCGGGGGGGGCATGTGGTCCATCGAGTCCTCCTCGCGTCGAAGTCGACGTCGGAGGCGACTTGCGGCTCAGTCCCCCGACAAGACCACTACAGATCGGATCGCGATAGTCGTCAATCGTCGTCTGGTGACGAATCCGTAAACCCGACCGCCACCCCGGAGGGAACCGCAGCGGTTCCTCGGGAGCAGTTCTGGACGGCTCTCCCACACCAGCGCGACGCGTCCAGCAGTCGGGGGAGCGCGCGCCTCGCCGTCGCGCGGGGGCCGACTCGGGCACGTCGCACACCCGAGTCGACGGAGGATGTGAGGAGGGACCGCGAGCGCGAGGCCGAAGCCTTCAGGCACTTCACGCGCCACCCGGAGCGGGGGCGTGAGGTCGCGGAGGGCTGCCTCGTGCGATCGAGTGGGCGGGGCATGGGCGCGTCCCCTCCCAGCCCGGGGCGGGTCGCGGGCACGCGTGCGGGGGGAAGTTGTGCTACGCGGTGGGCGTGCCGGGTCGCCGGGTCAAGGTCCTCTACTTCGTCTCGTCCTTCGAACAGGGGGGCGCGGAGCGTCAGGTCGCCGAGCTGGTCGCCGGGCTGGACCTCGCGCGCTACGAGCCGCACCTCGCCGTCTGCAACCCGGCGGACCAGCTCGGCTACGATCTGCCCTTCGTCACCCGCACCGACCTGCGATCGCCGCAGGGGCCGGAGCCGGCGACGCTCCTTCGCCTCGCCCGCGTGCTGCGGCAGGTGCGGCCGGACGTGCTCCACAGCTACCTCGGGCACCAGAACCTCTATGGCCGCCTCGCGGTGCGCATGACCGGCATCGGAAAGGCCGTCGGGTCGGTGCGCTGCACGCGCCTGCCCGCGCAGGCGATCCGCCACGAGCGGCTCACCCACCGCCTCACCGACGCGCTCATCGTCAACTCGGTGGGGATCCGCGAGGAGCTGGTGCGCCGGGCGCGCGTCCGGGCGGACCGGATCGACGTGGTGGAGAACGGCGTGGACACGCGCCGCTTCCGGCCCCCGTCGGCGGAGGAGCGCCGGACCGCGCGCGAGCGCTTCGGGATGACCGGCACCACGCTGGTCGTGCCCGGCCGCATCTCGTCGCAGAAGAACCAGATCGCGCTGGTGGCCGCGCTCGCGCTGCTGCGTGCGCGCGGGCAGCTCCCGCCGGACGTGCGGGTGATCTTCGCCGGGCGGCAGGAGGCCCACACCCGTTACGGCACGTACCTGCGCGCGGCCATCGCCCTCACGCGCACCGGCGATCTCGTGCGCTTCGCCGGCGTGGTGCGGGAGGTGGAGGAGCTGCTGGGCGCGGCCGACGCCATGGTGCTCCCCTCCATCTTCGAGGGGCTGCCCAACGTGGTGCTGGAGAGCCTGGCGTGCGGAACGCCGGCGATCGTGAGCCCCGGGGCCAACGTGGACGATCTGGTGTGCGACGCGGAGACCGGCCTGGCGATGGAGGGGGCCGGTCCGCACGCGATCGCAGGGAGCCTCGCCCGCTTCTTCGCCCTCCCGGAGGAGGAGCGGCGGCGCATGGGCCTGCGCGGCCGCGAGACGGCGCTCGCGCGCTTCACCGTCGCGCGCATGGTCCGGCGCACGTGCGCGGTCTACGAGCGCGTGCTCGGGCGGGAGCCGGCGTGACCGCGAAGAGCAGCGCGAAGACGGAGGCGCGCGGCATCGGCGTCAACATGCTCACCCTGGTGGCGAACGCGGCGCTCCCGGCGTTCCACGTCCAGCTCGCGCGCTTCCTCGGCGCCGGCGGGTACGGCGACTACACCTGGTCCAACACCTTCGTCGACCTCTTCTCCATCATCACCCTGTTCGGTATGGACCAGGCGGTCCAGCGGCAGGTGGCGCTGGCGCTGGCGCACGCGGAGGCGGAGAAGGAGCGGACGGTCGCCGCCGTCGGCACGGCGCTGCGGGTGGTGCTCACCTCCGGCGTGCTGGTCGGCGTGGGGATCTTCTTCGCCGCGCCGTACGTGGCGGCCTTCCAGGGCAAGCCGCAGCTCACCGCGCCGCTCCGGCTGCTCGCGCTGGTGCCCATCTTCTACCACGGGAGCACCGTCTTCATCGTCGCCACCCAGGCGCGCGGCGTGATGCGCTGGGGCTTCTGGGCGCGCGGGGTGCTGCAGCCGCTCGCGCTGCTGGCGCTGACGACGCTGGTGCTGCGCAACGGCGGCGGGGTCCCGGCGGCGTGCGTGGCGGTGGCGAGCGGCATGGGTCTGGTCGCCGTGGCGGCCGCCTTCTTCTACTCCCGCGAGCTGCCTCTGGGCCCCACGCTGCGCGCGGTGGTGAGCGGCCCGCTCGACCGCGAGACCATGTGGCTGGCGGTGCCGCTGGTGCTCACCAACATGGTGTGGGCGCTGCAGGGGCGCATCGACGCCTTCTTCCTCGACCACTACCGCGGCAGCGACGAGATGGGCGCCTACGCCGCGTGCGGGCTGTACGTGGCGAGCATCAGCCAGATCCGCGGCGCGTTCGACCCGGTCGTGTGCGCGCTCATCCCGCCTGCGCTGGCGCGGGGAGAAGTGGCGGAGCTCAACAGGTCCATCCAGCGGCAGACGCGGTGGGTGGCGCTCGCCGCGCTGCCGCTCTGCGTGCTCTTCGCCGGCTTCGGCAGCGGGCTGCTCGCCATCTTCGGCAAGGAGTTCACGCAGGGCGCTCCCGCGATGGCGATCCTGGCGGTGGGCCACACCGTCAACGCGCTGTCGCTCGCGGCGTATGCGGTGCCGATGAGCGGGCACGCGCGCTTCGGGACGTACGCGGCGTTGACCAGCGTGGCGCTGCAGAGCGTCCTGTTGCCGGTGCTGGTGCCTAGGCTCGGACTGACGGGGGCGGCGGTGGCGTCGGCGAGCGGGATCGTGATCGCGCAGGGGGTACAGATGGCGTTCGCCTACAAGCTCACCGGCGTGCACGGCCTGTCGGCGGGCCTGCTGCGGGTGGTGGCGGCGGCGGGCGGGGGGCTGCTCGCCGGTCGGGCGGTGTTCGTCGCCGTGCCGGCGGGGCTGGCGGCGAGGTTCTTCTCCGGCGTCGGCGTGGCGGCAGCGGTCTACGTGGTGCTGCTGGTGGTGCTCGGCCTCGGCCCGGAGGAGCGCGAGGCGCTCGGGGCGGTCCGGCGGTGGGCCGTCGCGCGCCTGTCGCGCCCAGGTTGACCGTTGCCGAGCGGGCTCGGTGGTCCCGGCTGCTCTGAAGGACGCAGGCCTCCGGCGAGGGGGGACTTCACGAACGCGTCGGAGCGCCAGGGCGCCCGGCTTCCTGCCGTGGTCAGGGATGATTCGCTCGCTCCACGACAGTGGACGCGTACTCCCCCACGGTTGTCTCGTTGCCGTGACAAGCGCGGAACGCCACGCCGCTCCCGCAGGGGCACGGCCGGTGGACCCCGTGCTGCTCGTCCTCCTGCGCGATCCACGCCATCACGTCCGACGGCGCCCGGCCTCGCTGCAGCAGCTCCGCCATGACGCGCATCGCGGGGCGCGTGTGGGTGAAGAACAGCTCCAGGCCGGGGCAGAGGTAGTTCTGGCCCGGCTCGCCGTCGCGCGACGCGGAGAAGCGGTCCTTCGGGCAGCCGCCGTTGCAGAGCGACCTCACCTCGCAGCCCCGGCACTGCGCCGTGAGCGTGTCGCGCTTGTCGTCGCCGAACTTGCGCTGCTCCGGCGAGGCGATCATCTCCAGCATGGGCGTCTCGTGGATGTTGCCCAGCCGGTAGCGCGGCTCGACGAAGTGATCACACGAGTAGAGATCGCCGTTGTGCTCCAGCACGGGCCCGTCGCCGCAGGTCGGGGCGTGCACGCACAGGAGGTGACGGCCGAAGTAGGCCTCCAGCGTCACGTCGAAGAGCTGGACGAAGACCTCGCCCACGTCGTGGCGCACCCACTCGTCGAAGACGTCGACGAGGAATCGGCCGTACTGCTCGCGCCCGACGGTGCGATCGGTGACCAGGTCACCGGACTGCGTGTAGAGCAGGCGCTTGCCCTTGCGGTCCTTGCTCCAGCCCATGTTGGCGATCGCGATCGTGTCCTGGGTCGCCCGCTCGACGATGGGAATGAACTGGACCCACCTGGCGCCGAGCTCGTCGCGGAAGAAGCGGTAGACGTCCCGGCCGTGCTCCTCGTTCGCCGCGTTGACGGTGCAGAGGACGTTGAACTCGACCCTGTGGCGGCGTAGCTGGCGCCAGCCCTTCATCACCAGGTCGAAGGTGCCCTGGCCACGGCGGTCGACGCGGTAGGCGTCGTGCAGCTCGCGCGGGCCGTCCACGCTCAGGCCGACGAGGAAGTCGTGCTTCTTGAAGAAGGCGCACCAGGCGTCGTCGAGCAGGATGCCGTTGGTCTGGAAGGTGTGCTGCACCACCTGGCCGGGGCGCCGGTACTTCTCCACGAGGTCGACCGCGCGCGCGAAGAAGGGGAGCTTCATCAGCGTCGGCTCGCCGCCCTGCCATGCCACGGTCACCTCCGGGGTGCGATGCGACTGCAGCAGCTGGCGGATGTAGGCCTCCAGCGTCTCGTCGGACATCCGGTGGTCGTCGTCCGGGTAGAGCGCCTCCTTGGACAGGAAGAAGCAGTACTTGCAGTCGATGTTGCACGTGGAGCCGCTCGGCTTGGCCAGCAAGTGGAACGCGGGCGGGGCGGTGTCGGGGAGAGTGTCGTGGGCCATGGGGTGACGCGTCAGGCTTGCAATGCGCGCGCCGCTCGGGAGGCGACGTGCGCCCGAGGAATGCCTCGCCATGTGGAGTGCGCGCGCGCGTCGCGGGCCCCGTTCGCCACGCCTTCGCGCGCGCAGGGGCGAAACACCACGGCCGGCGCCCTCGGCGGGCCCTGGAGGCGGATCACCTGTCGGCCGCTCACCCGGACGCAAGCATCGCCCGGGAGAGCGTCCCGTCGACGAGGTTGCGCGCCTAGAACCCGTGCTGCAGCAGGATGGATGCGCGTGGCGGTGTACGCGCGCTGGCCGGACCGGCGCGTGACGAGGACCTCGCGGTCGCGCGGGAGGCGCCGCGAAGGTGATGCTCCAGAAGGAGTCCACGCCGCGGTGCGCGAGGGCTTCCGTCCGGTGCAGACGGTGCGGTGCGCTTGCAAGGCAAGCGCCTGGCGTGCTCCGCATGGTGGCACGCCCGCTGCACGCCCGGGACGCAGGCGAGGCAGGTGCCCATGGCGGTGACGTTGATCATGCTGGCGGTGAAGCTGGGCGTCGTGCTGACGGTGCTCGCGCTCGGCCTCGGCGCGGTTAGGGGCGACGCCGCGTACCTCGTCGAGCGACCCGCCAAGCTGGGCAAGGCGCTGCTGGCGATGAACGTGATCATGCCGGCGTTCGCGGTGGGGCTGGCCCTCCTCTTCCAGCTGCGCCCCGCGGTCGCCGTCGCGTTGATGGCCCTGGCCGTGGCGCCCATCCCGCCGCTGCTCCCGCGCAAGGCGCTGAAGTCCGGCGGCGGGTCCGCGTACATCGTCGGTCTGCTCGTCGCGGCGACGGCCCTCGCGATCGTGTTCGTGCCGCTGGCGGTGGATGGGATGGCCGCGCTGTTCGGGAAGACGGTGCACGTCTCGCTGTCCAGGCTGGTCGCGGTGGTCGCCCTCTCGATCCTGGTGCCGCTCGCGGTGGGCATGCTGGTTCGCCGCTTCGCCGCGCGCTTCGCCGGGCGCGCGGCGAAGCCGGTCGCCGTGGTGGGGCTCGTGCTGCTCGTCGCGGGCGCCGTGCCGGTGCTGGTCGTCCTCGCCCCCGCGATGGTCGCGCTGCTCGGCAACGGGACGCTCGCCGCCATCGTCGCCTTCGTCGTCGTCGGGCTGGTGGCGGGTCACCTGCTCGGCGGCCCGGACTCCGACGAGCGATCCGCCCTGGCGCTGATGACCTCCACGCGCCACCCCGGCGTCGCCTTCGTCGTCGCGTCGGCCACGGCGGTCGAGCAGCGGCCCCTCGTCGCCGCGCTGCTGCTCTATCTGGTCGTGGCCGCGCTCGTCACGCTGCCCTACCAGGTGTGGTCCAGACGGCACCACGCCCGCGTCGCGCACGCGGTGCCCACGTGACCGCGGTTCGCCGCTGCGGGCTGACGGTGCTGGCCGCCGGGCTCTGCGCCTGCGCGGTGCTGTGGCCTGTCCGGTGAGTCCGATGCCGCGGCGGACCGCGGGCGGGGCCCTGTCGCGGGCACGCCGGTGAACGCCGGGGACCTGAGCGCCGACCGCGGCGTTCGCGCGCGGTCGGCTCTCTGCGCGCATTCCGGTCCGTCAGGTGGGACTGAGCGCGACCATTCACGGGCCTCACCTGGGCGTCGGCTTCCACTGGGGGACGGGGAGGGTCTACTAGCGGTCGGCCCGCCCGACCGCCACCACGTAAGGGGAGAGGAAGCGATTCGCCGGCAGCGGGCGGGTGTGCGTCTCCAGCACCCACACCAGGCGCGAGGCGTCCACCAGCGCCTTGTGCAGCGCCCTGCGCGCCGTCGCGCCCGCTCCTCGCGCCGACTCCGGCACGTTGCACACGCCGAAGTTGACGAAGAAGTGGTACTCGGCGATCTCGACCCGCAGCCCCGCCTCCTCGTTCGCGGCCCGGAGGCGCTCGCGCGAGAGGGGGACGTGCACGTCGAACACGTCGCGGTCGAGCACGCGCTGCACCGCGCCCGGCGCGCCGTGCATGTTGGGCACCACCGTGACGACGCGCCCGCCCGGCTTCGCGAAGCGGGCCATGGCGCGCAGCACGCCGGCGGTGTCCTCGAAGTGCTCCACCACGCCGTTGCTCAGCACCACGTCGAAGGCGCCCACGAGGTCCGCGGGCGGGTCGAAGAGGTCCGCCTTGACGATCCGCCCCTCCACGCCCTCCCGCCGCAGCATCGCCTCCGCCTGCGCCACGCCCAGGTCGGCGTAGTCGACGCCGCTCACCTGGAAGCCGAAGCGCCGCGCCACGTACGGGAGCCAGGCGGAGCTGCCGCAGCCCACCTCCAGGAAGCGCGCGCCGGGCTGGAGGCCCGCGAAGGCCCGGGTGAGGAAGCGGTCCATCTCCCGGTCGACGAAGCAGGAGAGGTTCTCGCCGAAGGGGTCGAGCGGCGGGGGCAGGCCGCGCTCGTCCCACGCGCGCTCCCAGTACTCGCGGCCGGCCCGGTCGGTCATGGGCCTGCGGCGTAGCACAGGCCGGCAGCCGGTGCGCTATGGTGGCGCCGATGGGCATCGCGAAGGCGGCGGCGCAGCTCCTCCTGGCCGAGCATGCGCGCCGGCCGTTCTCCGGGGCGGCGCTGGAGCTGGGCCGGCAGGACTGCGTCTTCACGCGCGAGGAGCTCGCGGCGTGGGCCGCCGCGCGCGGCGTGACGCTGGCGAGGGTGGAGGAGAAGGGGAGCGATCGGCGGCGCGCCACCATGGGGAGCCTGGGCATGGACGACGGCGAGCTCTTCGAGGCCCTCGGCTTCGACGAGGTGCGCAGCGTCGACGCGTCCGCCTTCGAGGGCGCCGACCTCGTGTGCGATCTGAACGAGCCGCTCCCCACCTCGCTGCACGGCCGCTTCGACCTCGCCTACAACGGCGGCACCCTGGAGCACGTCTTCGACCTGCCCGCGGCGCTCCGCAACGTCCACGCGGCGCTGAAGATTGGCGGGCGCGCGATCCACATGGCGCCCTGCTCCAACCAGATCGACCACGGCTTCTACTCCTTCTCGCCCGCGCTCTTCTGGGACTACTACGCCGCCAACGACTACGACATCGTCACCGCCTACGTCTTCCAGGCGCGCGACTTCGAGTCCCCCTGGACCGTCTACCGCTACGCGCCGGGTGCCCTGGACGGCGTGACGGCCCGCTTCCACGACGTGCGCGCGTCGGGCGTCACGGTAGCGGGGCTGTGGTTCGTGGTGGAGAAGACGGAGCGCTCGACGGCCGGGAAGGTGCCGCAGCAGGGGCAGTACGTGCGGGAGTGGGAGGAGAAGGCGCGCGTGGAGGAGCCGCAGGGGCTCCGGCGCAGGGTGCGCGACGCCAAGCGGAGGCTGGACCGGGCGGTGCCGGTGCTCAACCCCCAATCCATGCCGTCGAAGGTGGGGGTGTTCGGCTAGGCGTCCGATGCAACCGACCCCGCACTTCGCGCGTATTCGGGGGGTCGCGGTGTGACCCGGGAAACCTTCACCCTCCCGGACTTCAGTCGAGCGTGGCGGTGTGATACGACCCCCGCGTGGCGCCGAGGGTCAGGGTCACCTTCTTCATCAACTCGCTGGAGCAGGGCGGGGCGGAGCGCCAGCTCGCGGAGCTGATGTGCAGGCTGGACCTGCAGCGCTACGAGCCGAGCCTGATCACCTGCATCGAACGCGATCAGCTCGGGTACAAGCTGCCCGTCGACCGCGTGCGACACCTGCACGCGCCCATGTTCCCGTCGCCGCTCTCGGTGCAGAAGCTGACGCGGGAGCTGCGCGATCTCGGGACCGACGTCGTCCACACGTACATGGGGTGGGAGAACATCTTCGGCCGCGTCGCCGCGCGCCTCGCCGGCGTGCGCGCGGTGGTGAGCTCGGTGCGCTGCACCCGCCTGCCGCGCAAGCACGTGATCGGGGAGCGCATCACCCACGGCATGGCCGACGCCCTCATCGTCAACTCCGTCGGCATCCGCGACGAGCTGGTACGCCGCGCCGGTATCGCGGCCGACCGCATCGACGTCATCGAGAACGGGGTGGACCTCGCGCGCTTCCGCCCGCTGGACGCCGCCACCGTCGCGCGCGAGCGGCGGATCTGGGGCATGGACGGGCGGCGCACGCTGGTCGTGCCCGGACGCATCTGCGAGCAGAAGAACCAGCTGGAGATCCTGCGCGCACTCCACCGCCTGGAGCGGGCAGGGGAGCTCCCGCCCGACGTGCGCGTGCTCTTCGCCGGCCGCGGCTCCCCGCCCATCTACGGCGAGGCGCTCCGCGCCTACGCGACGCTCTGGGGGCTGGGCGCGCACGTCGAGTTCCTCGGCATCGTGAAGCAGATCGAGAAGCTCGTCGGCGCCGCCGACGGCATGCTCCTCGCCTCCAACTACGAGGGGCTGCCCAACGCCGTCATCGAGTCCATGGCGTGCGCGACCCCGGTCATCGTCTCCGACGCCGCCAACACCGACAGGCTGGTGACCGACGGCACCGAGGGCGTGGTCTGCGACGAGAACCGGGCGAGCGGCATCGCGCGGGCGCTCAAGCGCTTCTTCGCGCTCTCGCGGGAAGAGCGGGCGGCGATGGGGCAGGCTGGGCACCTGCACGCGACGGCGCGCTTCGGCGTGGCGCGCATGGCGCGCCGCACGATGGACGTCTACGAGCGGGTGCTCGCCGCGCGCGGCGTGGTCGCGAGCCCGGCACGGTCACGGCGGGGAGAGGCGGAGCTCAACTAGGTGTGCGGGATCGCGGGCTTCCTGGCCCTGGACCGGCGCGCGGCGGGCGACGAGCAGGCGGTGCGGCGCATCGCCGGCGCGCTGCGCCACCGCGGGCCTGACGCGGAGGGCTTCTGGTCGAGCGGGCCGTGCGTCCTCGGCCACCGGCGCCTCTCCATCATCGACCTGAGCCCGGAGGCCAACCAGCCCCTCCTCAACGAGGACGGGACGGTCGGGGTGGTGGTCAACGGGGAGATCTACAACTTCCGCGAGCTGCGCGACGAGTTGGAGAAGAAGGGGCACCGCTTCCGCTCGCACTCCGACAGCGAGGTGGTGCTGCACCTGTACGAGGAGCACGGCGAGGGCTGCGTGGCGCGGCTGGACGGCATGTTCGCCTTCCTCCTCTACGACGCCTCGCGCGGGCGCCTGCTCGCCGCGCGCGACCGCGCCGGACAGAAGCCCCTCTTCTACCGCCGCATGCCCGACGGCGTGGCCTTCGCCTCGGAGGTGGGGGCGCTGGTGCGCGCCTTCCCCGACCGGCGGCCCGACGTCGACCTCGGCGCCATCGACGAGTTCCTGACGCTGCAGTACGTGCCCTCGCGTCGGACCGCCTACGCCGGCACCTTCAAGCTCCCGGCGGCGCACCACGCCGTCTTCGAGCCCGGCGGGCCGCTGCCCGAGCCGGTGCGCTACTGGAGCAAGCCGCACGGGCCGGAGCTGCGCGGCAGCGCGGAGGACCTGGCGCGCGAGCTGCGCGAGACGCTGGCCGCGGCGGTGAAGCGGCGCCTGGTCTCCGACGTGCCGCTCGGCGCCTTCCTCTCCGGCGGGGTCGACAGCTCGACGGTGGTCGCGCTGATGGCGACGCAGAGCACGCGGGCGGTCAAGACCTTCAGCATCGGCTTCCCCCACGCCGACGACAGCGAGGTGCGCTTCGCGCGCCTGGTGGCGAAGCGCTACGCGACCGACCACCACGAGGAGATTGTCTCCCCGGAGATGACCGACGTGGTGGTGGAGACGGTGCGCCACCACGGCGAGCCCTTCGCCGACAGCTCGGCGGTCGCGATGTACTACCTCGCGAAGATGACGCGGCAGCACGTCACCGTCGCCCTCTCCGGCGACGCGAGCGACGAGGACTTCGCCGGGTACAAACGCTACACCACGGCCCGCTTCGGCCACGCCCACGACGCGCTGCCGGCGGCGGCGCAGGGGGCCTTCCGCGTGGGGCTCGGCGCCTTCGGCCGCGTCTTCGTCCCCCACCTGGCGCAGTACGCCGACCGGCTCGAGGAGGGGGAGGCCTCGCGCTACTCGCGCCTGGTGGGCCAGTTCGCCATCGAGGACAAGCGCCTTTTGTACCTCGACCCGATGCGCGAGGCGGCGACCGACGCCACCGTCCGCCGCTTCGCGCGGGTGCTCGGCGAGAGCGGCGGCACCAGCGCCATGGCGCGCCTCTGCGATCTGGACTGGCAGACGTACATGATCGACGACATCAACGTGAAGGTGGACATCGCCTCCATGACCCACTCCCTGGAGGTGCGCTGCCCCTTCCTGGACAGGCGGGTCGTGGAGCTCGCGGCGCGGCTGCCCGCGCGGATGCTGATGCGCTTGCGCGGCAAGTGGCTGCTGCGCAAGGCGATGCGCGACCTGGTGCCGGCGCGGATCCTCTACCGCACCAAGCGCGGCTTCGCCCTGCCGCTGGAGCGCTGGATGCGCACCGACCTGCGCGAGATGACGCGCGACGTGCTCCTGGACCGCCGCGCCCGCGAGCGAGGCCTCTTCGACCCCAAGTACGTGGCGGACCTCGTCGACGCCATGGAGAAGGGGCGAGGGAGCGTCGACCGCGTCTGGACGCTGCTGGTCCTGGAGCTCTGGTTCCGCGAGTTCGTGGACGCGACCTGATCGAGCTCAGCCGGCGCCCTTCTCGTGCTTCGCCTCCACCGCGAGGGCGAAGAGGCGGACGTACTGCGCGGCGCTCGCCAGGCTGAAGATGATGGAGAGGTAGACGAGCATCCGGCCGACGTGGACCATGTCCAGCGCGCCCAGGTCGATGCCCGCGTAGGTAAGGTGGTAGGGGTAGCCGAGGAGCAGGGCGATGATGCCGATCATCTGCAGGGCGGTCTTCGTCTTGCCCTCCTCGCCCGCGGCGATGACCACGCCCTCGCTCGCCGCCACGCCACGCAGGCCGGTCACGCTGATGTCGCGGCCGAGCAGGAGGATGACCACCCACACCGGGATGCGGCCCATCGGCACCATCCACACCAGCGTCGCCATCACGATGAGCTTGTCGGCGAGCGGATCGAGGAGCTTGCCGAGGACGCTCACCACCCCCAGCTTCCGCGCCAGGTAGCCGTCCAGCAGATCAGTGATGGCGGCGAGGGTGAAGACGATGCACGCCCAGTAGCCGCCCCTCGGGGTGTCCAGGTTCAGGAAGTAGAGGCAGAGGGGGATCATCACGATCCGCCCGAAGGTCAGCAGGTTGGGGATGTTGACCGCGTCCTCGGCGAGAGAGCGGCGTCGCGGCCGCTTCTCCCCGGGCTGCGCCGGGCTCTTGGTGTCCACCGCGTCCGCCATCACCGACCCGACAGGAGCACGGCGCCGTCGCCGGAGAAGCTGAGCAGGCCGCGCTGACCGGACGGCGCCTCGCTCATGGGGAGGGCGCGGGGGAGAAGGCGCCCCTGCCACCCGACGATGGACTCGCGGCGCACCACCACGCTGCGCCTGGAGGTGACGTCCAGGGCGACGATGGGATCGAGCAGCTCCAGCAGCACCGCGCCCTCCCCGCGAAACTGCACGACCGCGAGCGTCTCGCCCTCGCCGAAGGTGAGGCGGCCGTTCTCGTAGGTGAGGCGCAGCTCGAAGCCGAGCACCACGTCCTCGCGCAGGAAGACGATGTCCCCGGCGAGCTGCACCGGGACCAGCCGGTGGGCGGCTCGAGGACCGATGAGCACCGGGCCGCCGTGCTTCATCCGCATCAGCGGCGCGCCCAGACCGCCGAAGGGCTCGCTGGAGGGGGTGCGGGTCTGTCGCTCCAGGATGCTGGTCTGCAGCGTGCCGGAGTAGCTGCGCACCGCGCCCATCCGCACGGCGAGCTCGGAGTCGGAGGGCTGCACCAGCACCAGGCCGGAGGGGTGCATCGTCACCGTGTCGGTCTGCGCCGGCACCAGGTGGCCGTCGCGCACCACGTCGCCGAAGGGCCGGGGCGGGCGCATCGGCGCGGGGCTCGCGGCGGGCTCGGAGGCGTGGGCGGCGGGCGCGGGCGCCGCGGCGGGCGGGGGCGGGGGCACCGAGGGCGACGTGCGCACGGCGGCCCCGATCTCCACCGCGCGCCAGGTCCCCGACTCGGTCCGGCGCATCGCCGGCTCGGCGAGGGCGAAGGAGAGCTCGCCGCTGTCCAGCTCCTGGAAGGCGACGGCGGCGGTGGCGCGGATGGCGGCCTGCTCGGCGCGGTTGGGCTCCGTCTCGGAGGGCGGCGGGAGCGAGTTCTGCGGGCGCATCTGCGCCATGCGCCGCGCCATCGCCGCGTGGCCGGCGCGCTCGAAGGACTGCTCCGCCTTCTCGAAGTCGCCCAGGCGCTCGTAGGCGAGGCCCAGGTAGCCCCACGCCCGGCGGTGCTCCGGCACCAGCTGCACCAGCTCCTCCAGCACGCTGCGCGCCGCCGGGCTCTGGCCGGTCTTCAGGTAGCAGAGCGCCAGGTTGATCATCAGCGAGGTGTCGCGCGGGTTGTCGCGCAGGAGCACCTCGTAGATCTGGATGGCGCGCGGGTAGAGGCCGATGCGGAAGTAGACGACCGCGAGCAGGTCCTGACCCTTCGGATCGCGCGGCTGCAGGTCGAGGGCGGCCTCCAGCTCCTCCTTCGCCTCGTGGACGCGGTCGTCCTGGAGCATCTCGGCGCCGCGGTAGAGGTGGAAGAGGAACTCCTCGCTCGCCATCTCGCGCACCGAGTCGGCCGGGGGCGGCACCGACGCGCTGGGTCCTTCGTCCTGGGTCACGGGGGCATCGTACACCAAGGCCACGTGCCGTCGCGTCACCGTCGGCGAGACTACGGCGGCGTGCACTTCGCGCCGCCGGGCATGGCGGCGGCGAGGGCGTTGCACTGGTCGATCGGCAGGCACATGCCCGCGTCGTCGGCGTCCTTCTGCACCTCCGGTTGCACCAGATACGTGAAGCAGCCCTGAGACTTGGGACACGCCCCGTGATAGACGGAGGGGGGCGCCCCGCAGTTGGCGCCCCAGTTCGCCGAGTCGTCCGAACAGAACCCCACGGGATGAAGCGGCGACCTGCCGCGACAGGTGAACCCCGCCGGGCATGCTCCGCAAGCACCGCCGCATGCCGGTGTGCCCCCGAGGTCCGGGCAGCTCTGGGGATCCGGGACCGGATCACCCGTCCACAGGCTCAGGTCGGCGTAGCGGACCCTGTCGGCGGCGCCGTTGGAGGCGAACAGCGGCCCCATCTCGAAGGGTGCATCCGCCCAGCCGGTGGTGCTGTTGATGATGGGAATGAGGATGCAGACATCGCCGCCATATCCTGGTTCGCAGACCTTCCCGTTCAGTGGGTCCGGTAGCCCCGAACC
The DNA here is from genome assembly GCA_963782055.1 of uncultured delta proteobacterium. Lineage (GTDB taxonomy): Bacteria > Myxococcota_A > Polyangia > Polyangiales > Polyangiaceae > DASXHD01. The sequence continues at coordinate 3,719,968 of CAWAIF010000003.1, read as the reverse complement.
AAGGCAGAAGCCGAAGTCGCTGGGCGGGATCGCATAAGAGCAAGCGCTGATGCAGTTGTGGAAGTCGCATTGGTTCGGGCCGCCACAGACGGCATACCCGCTCGGGGACGTGCAGTCGGTGTACCCGGCACCGTCAGGCGCGCCGTCCGCGCCCGCGTCACCGTTGCCTGGCACTACCTGCCCGCCGCATGCGAGGGCAGCCATGGCCAGCAATGCTACCGTCCGCTTCACGGTGGCGACAGTGGCACACATGTTGGAACCGCCGTATTGGTGAAGCAGTGCGGGTAGAGGCCCCGTGCTGCGCAGTCATTGTCGTTCCTGCAAACGAATAGGCACTGCTTCGTTCCATTGACGCTGGCGCATTTGTCGCCGTTCACGCACTCGCTGTCGCCCGTGCAAGGGCACACCAGCGGTGGCGGCGGGGGTAACGGTGGCGGCGGCTCGGTGCACTGCTGGCGGCCGAGCTTGAGCGTGGCGAAGTACCTCTCGTAGAAAGGCCTCGCGCTCGATACCTCCGTTGGTGGCGTGCACAGCGCCCTGTAGTCGCCTGCGGCGACGGCGCCCGCAAACGCGACGGTGCTGGGGCCAACCTCGGAAGAGCTCTCGTAGTCGTTCAGTGGGGCCCACCCGATCCTGACCTCGTCCGGTTCTGCGATGACCGACTGGGCGGGCACGACGAACTCGCAGATGCCCCGGACCGGGCCCCCGTGGGCGCATTGTTGCGTGAGATCGTTCGCGTTGGGGGCTCGGCAGCGCCAGTTCCTGGAGTCGTTGATCGCGGCGTTTACCGCGGCCTTCTGAGAGTCGGTGAAGCCCAAGGTGCCAGTGCCTTTGCCGACCTTGAACACCAAGTCCGCAGCAGCGCCCGAGCAACTGCCTCCCGGCTCGGTGAGTGCCGCAGGGTCGGGCGCAGGAAACGGACACTCCCATGAGGTGTTTGGCGTCGTGCCGTTGCTCAGGAATGGAAACGAGATCTGCTGCTTCTGCAGCGCGGTCCCGCGCGCGAAATTGGGGATGTCCTTCTCGAAGAGATCGTCGATGGTCTGCTTCGCGCTGTCGTTCGTGATGAAGTTCCCCTGGCAGGCGACGCCCGATGTGCTGTCGAGCTGCACGCGGTACGGCGTCACGGTGAAGATCCCATCCGCGTCGAGGGCGTAGCGCAGGTCGTACGTGAACGTGACCGTGCAGTCCTCGGTGTTGAAGTTGAGGGTATTGTAGTCGACCTGCGTGTGGACGAACACCTGCCCGTGCACCATGATGCCGCCGAAGACGCCCTCCCAGGGGTTGACCGGTTCGAGGATCGCCTGCGACTCGGGCGCGGTCGGGTCCTGGTGCGTCAGGTACGTCGCCGCGTAGAGATTGACGAGCGTGGGGAACACCTCCCCCTTGAAGATGCCGGCGATCTCCGTCGGCTTGCAGTGGAGCGCGCCGTTGACCTGGTCGGCCAGGGGCTTGAACACGTCTCTCTGGATGTTCACGGCGGTCGAGCACTCCGGCAGGGTAAGCAGCCGAACGGCCCTGATGTGCGTGCCCTTGATGGAGTGGATGCCGTCCGGGAGCCAGTCCGAAAGCTGTGTCGTCGAGCCGTTCTGCGCAAGCAGAAAGTCCTGCTCCTGGAGAGACGGGATCGCCACCTGCGTCGGGTACTGCGGGATCAGGGTGAAGTCCTCACCATAGGGGATGACCACGTCGGCGGGCAGGCCGTAGGGCGGGCCCACGTTCACGTCACCCGTGACGTCCTGGTTGGCCGCGGTCCGGAGGTTCGCGCCCCACGAGTTGTCCAGGGGGTCGAGGGTCAGGGCGGAGTAGAGGACGCGAGGATCTCGCTCGAACAGGTGGAGCTCCGGGCGCCGCCGAAGGACGAATTTCGGGCAGATGTGCCCCGAGCACTGGCCCGTGACGAAGGAAACGGCCTGCTGCTCCTCGACGTCGCGGAAGCGGATCCCGATCTGCGCGTTCTCCAGCGAGAAGCCCGGCACCGGTCCCAGCGCCTGGCCTTCCCAGGAGTAGCTATCGAGCCCGACGTTCTGGCCCCAGATGAGCGTGTTGTTGGCCGATATCTGGATGTCCGGACCTGCGGGCCCAGGAGGTCCACAAGACCCGGACATCACCGCCGTAAGGACGCCGCACACGGAGATGCCAACGCCAGCAGCCTGGAGCCAGGAACCTGACGTGCTTCGCCATCGGCGCCCTCCCGCGCAATGACTCAACCGTAGGCCGCAGGTGATCGCCGCGCAAGAGTCAATCCTCGGACAGGATCAACCAGGTATGCCGCTATCGCACAATCGTTCCCGCCACGCCGATCCTCCCGCGACGTCGGCGTTCCACACGGGCGCGGCGTCGTCCTGAGCCAACTCAGCTCTTCGCCGCGTGATCTTGCCGCCGCCGTACCAGCGCGATCCCCGACGCGGCCACCACGATCCCCACGACCACCGCCAGCGCGCTCGCGTCCAGCGGGGTATCCCCGTGCGGCCGCACGTCCAGCACGCCGCCCTCCGACAGCGGGCCGAGGACGAAGCCGTAGGCCGCGTTCGCCCCCACCGCGAGCCACGCCCCGCGGTCGACCAGCCAGAGCGCGCCGAGGCCCACGCCCAGCAGGCCGGAGAAGGCGGCGCCCCACGGCCCGGCGGAGGGGTCGACGCCGAAGCGGAAGGCCGCCGCGGCGAGCCCGCACAGCGCGAGCTTCACCCACGGGCCGACGGTCGGCCCGGCGGCGCGCAGGACCAGGCCGCGCAGCAGCAGCTCGTCGCGCGCGGCGGCGAAGGCGGTCATGAGCAGGCCGATCGTGATGGGCGCGATGGCGGGGCTGCCCGCGCGGATGTCCGCCCGGTGGGTCATCACCACCAGGCCGAGCAGCACGGCGGCGACCGCGACGCCGTAGCCCATGCCACGCAGGGCGCGCATCAGGAGGGCCTTGAAGGTGGGCAGCGGCGCGAGCGGATCCGACCACGCCACGCCCAGCTTCCCGGTCCCGAACTCGGCGAGCAGGAGCTGCGCGACGATCGCCCCGGAGTGGTTGTGCGAGAGGTACGCGCCCACCGCGCTGACCGCCGTGAACAGCGCCAGTCCCCACAGGGCGACCTTCGCCGTGTCCTTGAAGGCCGCCTTGCGGTCCACCGCCGTGGTGCCCGCGGCGCTCACAGCGCGGCCTCCACGGCGTCGCCCTGCGCCAGCAGGCCGGGCAGCCCGCCGGTGTGCAGGAAGAGCACGCGTGCGCCGCGCGCGACGTCGCCGCGCTCCACCGCGCGCCACAGGCCGTAGAGCGCCTTGCCGGTGTAGACGGGATCGAGGACCAGCCCGGAGGCGCGCGCCACGCGGACGAGGAAGGCGAGCTGATCGTCGTCCATCACCCCGTAGCGCGGGCCCTTCGAGCGGTCGTCGACGACGAGCTCCGCGGGCGCCTCCAGCAGGAGGCCGGCGCCCGCGCCGACGGCGCGCGCCTCGCGGACGATGCCGTCGATCACGCCGCGGAAGTAGGCCTCGTCGTCGCAGACGGCCACCGCGCGGACGCGATCGGCCACGCCGGAGGCCCGCGCGCCGAGCGCCACGCCGGCGGCGGTCCCGCCGGAGCCGCAGGCGTGGACGATCTCGTCGAAGGGGGCGCGGCCGCCTGCCAGCCCCAGGTCCATCTGCTGGCGGAGCTCCTGCATGGCCAGCACGTAGCCGAGGGCGCCGATGCCGTTGGAGCCGCCCTCCGGGATGACGTGGGCGCGCTCGCCGGTGAGCCGCTCGATCTCGGCCGCCACTGCCGCCATGCACGCGCCGCGCTGCGCGTAGTCCCCGGGGGTGATGGTGCGGATGCGCGCGCCGGCGAGCCGGTCGAGCAGCACGTTGCCGGTGCGCGGCAGGGACCCGGCGGGCGCGTCGCGCTCCGGGCCGGACGCCCCCTCCTGCACGCGCAGCAAGAGGGTGCACCCCAGGCCGAGCCCCGCGCACGCCAGCGCCGTCGCGCGCGCGTGGTTGGACTGGATGCCGCCGCAGGTGACCACGTGCCGCGCGCCCTTCGCCAGGGCGTCGGCGAGGAGCAGCTCCAGCTTGCGGATCTTGTTGCCCGCCTCCGCGCCGCCGGTGGCGTCGTCGCGCTTGATCCACAGGTCCACACCGATCAGCTCGGAGAGGGCAGGCCGCTGCACCACCGGCGTGGGCGCGAAGATCAGGTGGAGGCGGGGCAGGCGGCTCACGACGCGAAGGTCAGGAGCTTGGCGTTCCCCTCCACCGCCTCGCCGGTCTTGACGTGCACCGCGCTCACCGTGGCCTTCGCCTTCGCCTTGAGCTCGTTCTCCATCTTCATGGCCTCGATGACGACGACCGGCTGTCCGGGCTGCACCTCGTCTCCGGGGGCGACCAGCACCTTCACGACGCGGCCCGGCATGGGGGAGCGCAGCACGCCTTCGCCCGAACCGCCGTGGTGGCCGGCCGCGGCGGCGGCGGCGCGCTCGCGCTCGCTCTCCACGCGCACGTAGGAGCGGTGGCCGCTGGCGACAGCGCCGAGCTCCGGGGGAGAGCCCTCGACGGTGAGGTCCACCACCACGCCGTCGACGCGCACCGAGAGGGCGGCGCGCAGGGGGACGACGTCCACCTCGACCTGGCGGCCGTCCACGGCTACCTCGAGCTGGCCGCTGGGCAGCTCCCGGACATCCACTTCCACGGGCTTGCCGCCGGTCGAGACGTAGTAGCGCATCGCCGGCGAAAGCTAGAACAACGCGCCGCCGCGTGCCACGCCCAAACGCCCGAGCCGGCCCGGGGCGACGGCGCGCGGGCAGTGCTAGGCTTGGACGCGTGACGATCCACTACCCCGTCCTCATCGCCGCTGTGGGCTTCTTCGTGGCGATGTTCCTCATGCGCATGACCTGGCGCACCGCCCGCCGGCCCCGCTCGGAGAACATCCGCTGGCGCGGCATCGACTGGTCCGGCGTGCAGCCGCCGGCCTCACCCGAGGACGCCGGCACGCCAGGGGGCGACGGCGAGCAGGAGCGTCAGGGCTGAAGGAAGTCGCACGATTGATCCATCAAGCACTGGTGGGTCCTGGGGTGTGACAGGTAGTAGAGGTCGGTCCCGCGCGAGGCGAAGAAGCGGGCGAGGACGCCGTCGTAGTAGACCGCGTCGTCCCACGCCTTGCACGGGTTGGCGGTGGTCCACACGTGCTCGCCCTTCGGGCTGATGTACGCGTCCATCATGCCCACGAGCGGCTCGGCCGGGGTGTAGCCGCCGTCGTCGGAGAAGGGGACGCCCAGCAGCCGCGGCGCCCACGAGGCGGCGAGGCTATCGGGGTCGGTGGCCCGCATGGTGGCCTCCCGGGCGAGGCGCAGCGGCATCGCCGGGTGCTGCGCGGCGTACAGATCGCGCCCCTCGGCGTGCCAGTCGGGGTCGAAGACGGTGTCGGCGCACGTGGTGGGGTCAGGCTTGGTGGAGCCGGTGCAGTCCGCGCTCTCGACGTAGTTGGGCGCGCAGCTCGGCCCGGCGGGCTCACGCGCCAGCCGCGCGACGCCCTCCAGCGCGTGGTGCTCGATGAGGACGTCGTTGGGGGTCTTGCCGCCGAGCTGATCGTAGAGCGCCTTCGGCGTGACATAGTCGGCGTAGTCGGGCATCCGGGCGAGGGCGTCGGGCGGCAGGAAGGGGAGGGCGCCCATCGCCCGCGCGAAGGCGTGCCCTGTCGCCACCACGACGAAGCCGTCCGCCACCGTCATGGAGTCCAGGAAGGGCTTGGGCGGGGCGACCGAGCCGTCGGGCAGGATGTTGGGCCGCAGCATGTAGAGCGGCGCGTAGTTGATGGGATCGGCGGGCTCCAGCGCGGCCTGCGTGAGCTGCAGCAGCTTGCGCACCTCCGGCGTCTGCCGGCGCAGGCCCAGGCCGCCCTGCGGCGTGCGCAGCACCGATCCCACCGGGTAGTACGTCGTGCGGTACTGCTGGCACCCTGCTGGGTCGGGGCACTGCTGCGAGGCGTCCGCCACCGGTCGGTACGCCGCCGCCGGCTGCTCGAAGGTGGTGATGGCGCGGCCCACCGGCGCGTCCGCCTTCACCACGCAGGACCCGTAGCTGTCGACCGCGTCGGGCTCCCCGAAGATCTGGACCTGCAGGCGGTCGTTGGCGCTCGCGGGGATGGGCATCCGGAAGCGGCCGTCCGGGCCGGTGCGCGCGCAGCGTGTCTCGCCGTCGTCGGGGTCGTGCACGAGCACCGTCATGCCCGGGCCGAGATCGCCCGGGTCCAGGCACGCGATCTCGATCTCGCGCGAGTGGGTGAGATCGTTGACCACCAGCCGCACGCTCCGCTGCGTGCTCTTGCACACGGTGGAGCCGGGCTTGGGGCTGGAGGAGCGCTCGCTCGCGGGTACGGCGATGACGAGCGGGGTGATGATCTGCTCGATGACCGAGTCGACGACGCCGTAGGAGCGCGCGGCGACGTCGGTGAGGCCGCCGCCGCCGGAGATGGACCCGCCGGCCACGACGTTGGGGTCCAGCGCGGCGTGGATCTGCGCGAAGATGCCGCCGTAGGAGTCGCCGGAGGAGAAGAGGGGGCCGCCCACGTCCGGCGTCCCGTCGGCGTCGAAGTCGCCGGCGAGCTCCGGCTTGCCGTCGTCGTTGTAGTCCTGGTCGCCCACGCGTCCGTCGAAGCTCATGAGGACGCGCCCGGCCTGGATGCCGTCGAGCACCGTCTGCCGGATGTTGTCGCGGGAGTGGAAGATGTTCGCCGTCCACAGCAGGCCGCCGGGATCCGCCACGCCGTCGCCGTCCAGGTCGTGCGCGCGCCCGCTCGTCAGCGCGTCGATCCACGGCACCAGGCACGCGTTGTAGAGCAGGCCCTGCGCGAGGATCTGCGTGCCCTGATCGAGCACCAGGCCGTGGCCGGGGCCGTCGAAGCCCATCACCGCCAGCCCCTGGCGGGCGAAGTAGCCCGCGCGGATGAGGATCTCGGCGCCGTTGAGGGTGGTGCCGTGGCCCCACACCACGGTGGGGAAGGGCTGCTTCATCGCGCCGCGCGCCTTGGGCACGCTCAGCCAGAAGTGGCCGACGTCGGTCGTCACCCGGCCCTCGCCGGTCCGGTAGTTGAGGTGGAAGCGGCTCGTGGGCTGCTCGTGCGCCGGGTCGTCGCCCAGGAAGTAAGGCAGGGGGTAGGTGCCGATGACGAAGTGGTCGACGTTCTTCAGGGAGTCTTCGAGCGCGGTCTCCTCCGGGCCGCTGAGGGAGAAGACGCGGCCGACGACCTGGTGGAGCATCTCCATCACGTCGGGGATGTGCACGACGTAGGGCGTGGGGGAGACGGTCTGGCACCGCGGGTCGGTCTTCCACGCGGGCTCGTCGTTCACGTCGCGCGTGAGCCCCGCCGCCCGGAAGATGGAGACCTTCGGCGGGAAGTCGGTCGCCAGGCGGGCGAAGGGGCCCTGCCCGAACATGCCGTCGCGCAGCAGGCGCAGGTCCTCGGTGGCCGGGGCGGTGGTGAAGGACCAGGTGAAGGCCACGTGGTCGAGGCCGGTGCCGGCGAGGTCGCCGTAGTAGTTGGCGCGCGAGGCGTCCCCCAGGATCGCCTTCACCTGCGCGGCGGCCTCCACCTGCGTCGGGTGGTAGACGAGGTCGAAGGGGGAGCGCACCGGCCGCCCCTGCGCGTCCACGAGCCTGTCGGTGAGGACCACCGCGTACTCCGTCTTCTCGTCCATCGGCAAGAGCGGCCGCAGGATCAGCGTGTCGGTCTCGCGCTCGTAGAAGGTGAGCAGGTCGTCGACGCCGTGGACCCCACCGGTTGCGGGCATGAGGCTGGCCAGGGTGTCGGGGTGATCGAGCACGCCGTCGAAGTCGGTGTCCAGCGCCGGGTCGTAGGCGGTCTTGCCCGCGCCCTCCTCGGCGGTCTCCAGCACGATGTTCTGCTCGGAGGCGCGCGGATCGTTGGCGTAGTAGTTGTCCTGATCGCGGATGGGCACCGGGAAGTTGCCGTCGCCCACGTCGAGCATCACCGGGACGCCGGTGCGCAGGTTGATGACGTAGACCGGGTCGTCGGTGAAGTCGTGGCCGTCGCGGCGCATGTGCGCGCGCACGCGCTCCAGGTCGATGGCGGGCTGGCCGGCGGGCGTGCCCTTGCCGCGCGTGAAGGACACGCTGATGGGCGCGAAGGTGCCCCAGCCCTCCATCTCGCTGAAGCCGTCGCGCGCCGACTGTTCCAGCTCCGTCGGCGCCACCAGGCTGACGTTGATGCGGCGGCCGGTGCGGCTCGTCGGGTCGGCGAAGGTGGCGACGTCGTTGGGCGCCGGGATCTCCGGCAGCGGCCGGCGCGTGAGATCGAAGACGACGGTGGGGCCGTCACCGGGCGGGGTGGTCCGGAGGCCGTCGGGGATGGTGTCGACCGTGCAGCCGAGGCCGAGCGCGCCGATGGCGAGGGCGACCCGGAGGAGGAAGCGAGGCACGGCGGCAGTGTCGCACGTCCGAGGGCTCGGTCGGAAGCGCGTCCCGCAGGGCTTGCGGCCAGTGCGACGCTGCTGCGCGCGGGAAGGCGCGCAGGGTCGCGACGGACGGCCTGGCGGTGTGGAACGGCAGTTGCTGCTCCGGGAGGTCATGCACGCGGTGACCCTGCTCCTCTGCGCGTGTCTGACCGTCCTCGGCGCCGCCGAGACCACAGGAGGTGTCCCGTTGTCCTTTCGCATCACGTCCCCGAGCTTCCCCAGCGAGGGCGCCATCCCCGGCCGGTTCACCTGTCAGGGCGTCGACGTCTCCCCCGCGCTCTCGTGGACCGGCGCCCCTCCAGGCACGCAGAGCTTCGCCCTGATCGTCGACGACCCCGACGCTCCCGACCCGCGCGCGCCCCGGACGGTGTGGGTCCACTGGGTGCTCTACGACATCCCGGTGCTCGCCGCGGGGCTCCCGGAGGCGGCCACCAACGCCACGCTCCCCACCGGCGCGCGCGAGGGCAACAACGACTGGAAGCAACCCGGCTACCGCGGCCCCTGTCCGCCCGTCGGCCGCCACCGCTACTACTTCAAGCTCTACGCGCTGGACACCGGCATGGGCGATCTCCACGCCCCCACCAAGCAGACCCTCGAGCGCGCCATGACCGGCCACATCCTCGCCGAGACGCAGCTGATGGGGACCTACGAGAAGCAGTAGCCGCTCGCGCGAGCGTCCTCTGCGCTACGCATCCTCGCCGGCCAGCGGCAGGGTCACCGTGAACCTCGTCCCCTCGCCCAGCCGGCTGTCCACCTCGATCCGCCCGCCGAAGTCCTCCACGATCCCGTACGTGACCGAGAGCCCCAGGCCGGTGCCCACGCCCACCTCCTTCGTGGTGAAGAAGGGGTCGAAGATGCGCGTCACGTTCTCCGCCGCGATGCCGGTGCCGGTGTCGGAGACGGTCATCGCGGCGGTGGGGGGGTGCCGCGCGTCCCCCGGGCGCACGGCGCACGCGACGCGCACCTCCCCGCCGGAGGGCGTCGCCTGGATGGCGTTGATCACCAGGTTGTTCAGCACCTGCGCGAGCTCCACGCCGCTGCCGCGGACCATGACGGGCCCGTCGGCGATCTCGGTGACCAGCTCCAGCTCCTGCTTGCGCGCCATGGGCACCAGCAGCGCCGTGCCCTCCCGCACGCATGCAGCGAGGTCCGCCGACTCCGTCGCAGTGCCGCGCTTCCGGGCGAAGGTGAGGAGCTGCCGGATGATCCGGGTCATCCGCCCCACCTGATCGACGATGGTGCGGGCCCTGGCGCGCACCGGCTCCGGCGCGTCGGCCTCCTCGGCGATGAGCTCGGCGTTGCCCAGCACGAGGTTGAGCGGCGTGCCCAGCTCGTGCGCGACGCCGGCGGCGAGCTTGCCCACCACGTTGAGACGCTCGGCGTGGCGGAGCTGGTCGATCGCCAGCCGCTTGTCCTGCTCCTCGCGCTGCACGTAGACGCGGAGCGCGTCCAGGATGAGGACGAAGAGGACGAAGAGCACCAGGCTCCCGCCGTCGTTCCAGACGATGTGCTGCTGCCCCAGGGAGTGGTGCTGCGCCCTGGCGTCGTCCACGTCGATGCCGGTGGCGAAGAACGCGCAGAGGACGGCCACGACCGTGCCGTGGACGCGCGCGCGGTACCAGGTGGCCAGCGCGATCGGGACCAGGTACACGAGGGTGAAGGCGACGTCTGCGCCGGTGAAGTAGTCGCCCGCGCCGCAGGCGAAGGTGAGGGTGTACGCGAGGGGCAGCGCGTTGCCGCGGGTGATGCGCCGGTCGACCTCCCGGGCAAGGCGTCTCACCACTGCCACGCCACGCCCCGCCGCGGGCGCGTCGCCAGGCGTGTTCCTCGTCGATTCACCACGTCGCATGGTCGTGCCGCGGTGCGTTGCACGCGTCGTACCGTCGCCGGGGCGCCGCGCGTAAAGAAGTCGTGCGCCCGCGCGCCGGCCGCTACTTCTGCTGGAGCATGTAGTCGCAGTCGAGCGTCTCCAGACACTCGTGCGTCGACGGATGAGACAGGTAGTAGGGATCGGTCCCGCCGCTGCGGAAGAAGCGGCCCATCAGGTTGTCGCCCCACGTGGCCTCGTCCCAGAGCTTGCACGCGTCCGGCGCGTCCCACGTGTGCTTGCCGCCTGGCTCGGCGTAGACGTTGAGCACGCCGAGCACCTTGTCGGTCGCCTGCCACGCGGTGGCGTCAGCGGAGAAGGGGACACCCTGCAGCCGCGGCGCCCAGGCCCGCTCCAGGGACGAGGGGTCGTTCGGGTCGACGTGCATGCCGGCGATGCGCGCCAGGCGCAGGGGCACCGGCGGGTGCTGCGCGTCGTACTTCTGCCGGCCCTCGCTCACCCAGTCCACGTCGTAGAGGGTGTTCTTGCAGGTCGTCGGGTCGGGTACCGGCGTCTTGGGGCAGGTCACCGGATCGGAGGTGTCGTAGTTGACGCCGCAGGCAGGGCCCGCCGGGTGCCGCGCCAGGCGCGCGACGCCCTCGACGACGTTGTCGTCGATGAGCACCTGGTTGGGCGTGCGACCGCCGTACTGATCGTAGAGCGCCTTCGGGGTGACGTAGTCGGCGTACTCCGGGTAGAGGCCGAGATCGTCCGGCGGGAGGAAGGGGATCGCCCCCGCCGCCCGCGCGAAGGCGACGCCGGTCTCGATGTCGACGAAGCCGTCGCCCACCGTGTTGACGCCGATGAGCGCGCGCGGTGGTGAGGGGTTGCCGTCCGGATCAGGCAGCGTGCGCAGCATGTAGTACGGCGCGAAGTTGATCGGGTCGGCGGGATCCACGCCGGCCTGCGCCAGGTTCCAGAAGCGGCGGAACTGCGGGGTGTTGCGCGCGTAGCCCATGCCGTCCTGCACCGCGACGAGCGGCGAGCCGACCGGGAAGAAGCGGTTCATGAACTGCGCGCAGCCCTCGGTCGCGGTGTCGGGGCAGGGGGCGGAGTCACCGGAGATGGTGTGATAGACGGACGCCTTCTGCTCGAACTTGCGGATGTCGCGACCCACCGGCGCGGAGTCGAGCACGTCGCACTTCGCCCAGGAGTCCACGGCGTTCGGCGCGTTGAAGATCTGGATGTCGAGCGGGTCGAGGTACGTCGCGCCGATGGGCACGCGGAAGCCGCCGTCGGCGAGCGTGCCCGCGCAGTGCCGCTCCCCGGTGGCGATGTTGGTCACCACCACGGTCATGTTGGCGGCGTCCTCGTCGGCGTTCAGGCACGCGAGCTCCACCTCCGGCACGTCGTCGCCGTCCTCGGCGAACATGCGCACGCTCATCTGCGTGTCGGTGCAGTTCGTCCGCGGGCCGTCCTTGTTCGGCGGGCGCTGCGAGGCCGGGATGGCGATGACGAGCGGCCCCATGAGCTGGTTGAAGGACTCGGTCACGCCGTAGGAGCGCAGGCCGATGTCGGTCAGGCCGCCGCCGCCGGACATGGGCATGGTGCCGGTGAGCTGGTGGTCGATGCCGCCCTGGACCTCGCTCATGATGCCGCCGAGCGACTCGCCGGAGGCGTAGATGCCCACGTCCGGGCCGCCGATGTCCGGCACGCCATCGCCGTCGAAGTCGCCGGCGAGGTCCTCCTTGCCGTCCCCGTTGTAGTCCTGCCCGCTCATCGTCTTGCCGTCGAAGGTGCGCAGGATGCGGGTGAACTGCATCTCGTCGAGGGTGCCCTGCCGGACGTTGTCGCGGACGTTGGCGATGTGGCTCGTCCACCACCACCAGCCCGGGTCGGCGAAGCCGTCACCGTTCCGGTCGAGCGCGCGGCCGGTGAAGATGGCGTCCACCCACGGCACCAGGCACCGCTGGCTCAGCTCCGTCTTGGCGAGCACCGTGTCGTTGACGTCGGGCAGGCCGTGCTGCGGCATGTTGATCGTCACCGTGGCGACGCCGTTGCGGGCGTAGTCGCCGCCGTAGAGCAGCGCCTCGGTGTCGTTGCCGCCCACGCCGTGACCGAACAGCGCGATGGGGAAGGGCTGGTGGAACTGCTTGGTCGCCTTCGGGATGACCATCATGAAGCTGGCCGTGTCCGGGCGGACGTCACCCTCGCCGGTCTTGAAGTTCAGGTGGAAGCGGGCGTCGGGGTCCTGCCCCTTCGGGTCACCCTCCAGGAAGGGGGTCTGGTAGGTGCCGATGACGACGTGGTCGACGTTGGTGTTGGCCTCGTCGAGCGCCTTCACGTCGCCGGGGTCGTAGCCGAAGACCTCCTTGTAGAGCGTGAGGAAGCTCTGATGGATGTCGGCGTCGTTGATGTAGACCGTGTACGGGTGCTTCGCGCGCTCCGCGCAGATGGGGTCGCTCGTCCAGTCCGCCGGCTGGTCGGCGCCGCTGACCTTCCCCGCGGCGCGCAGCAGCGTCACCTTCGGCGGGTACTCGTCCTTGAACCGCGCGAAGGGGCCCTTTCCGTAGAGGCCGTCGCGCAGGAGGATCATGTCCTCGATCGTCGGCTGCGTGGTGAAGGTCCACGCGAAGGCGACGTGCCGCAGGCCGGTGCCGGCGATGTCTCCGTAGTAGTTCTTGCGGGAGGCGTCGGAGAGGATGCTCTCCAGCACCTTGACCGACTCGCGCTGCTGCGGGTGGTAGACCTGCGCGAAGGGGCTCTTGACCGGGTTGCCGTCGGAGCCCGTCAGCCTGTCGGTCAGCACGACGGCGTACTCCGTCTTCTCCTCCAGCGGCAGCAGCGGCCGCACGATGAGGGTGTCGGTCTCCCGCTCGTACCAGGTGAGGAGGTTGTCGATCCCCTCCCACTGCTTGGCCGGGCCCCAGGTGTTGGGGTGGTCGAGCACGCCGTCGAAGTCGGTGTCCAGCGCCGGCGTGTAGTTGCCCGGCAAGAGGCCCTTGCCCTCCTCGCGCGGGTCGAAGAGCAGGTTGTCGCTGGCGACGTGCGGGTCGTTGGGCCAGTAGCGGTACGGATCGCGCACGGTGTAGGGGAAGTTGCCGTCCCCGACGTCCAGGACCATCGGCACGCCGGTCTTCAGGTTGACGAGGTAGACCGGGTCGTTGTCGAAGCGGTAGTCGTCGTGCTGCATCCGCGAGATGATGTTGTCCAGGTCCAGCGCGGGCTTGGACGGATCGGCGCCGGGCGGCTTGTCGAACTGGACGGTGATGGGCGCGTAGGTGCCCCAGCCCTCCATGTCGTCGAAGCCCATGCGGGCGATCTGCTCCATCTGCGTGGGCGCGAAGATGCTCGCGTTGATGCGGCGGCCGGTGCGGCTCGTCGGGTCGGCGAAGGTGGCGACGTCGTTGGGCAGGGGGATCAGCGGCAGGGGCTGCGCCGTCGGCTGGAAGACGATGGTGGCGCCGGGCCCGGACGGAGTGGCGCCCAGCGTGTCGGGGATGGTGTCCACGGTGCACGACGTGCCGAGCCACGCGGTGGCGGCGCCGAGCAGGAGGATTCGCTTGATGCTCATGGTGACCTCCGCCTCAAAACTGCAGTCCGACGCGCGCCTGGGCGAGCCAGGGCGTACGCATCGTCTGGCCGGCGGCGTCATCGAAGGCGCCCCCCGGGAACAAGACGCCGCCCTGCGCGCCGAGCTGCAGGCGCAGCGAGCGATCCAGGCGGATGCGGAACTCGAAGCCGCCATCCAGCTCGATGCCCAGATCGTGGCGGCGCGGCTCCCCACCGCGGTAGTTGACGTACGACCCGGACGTCGCGAGGCGGTAAGGGTCGACGAGGTCGGCGGTGGTCTGCGCGAACACGGCGCCCGCCTTGAGGTCCAGCCACGGTCGCGGTCGCACGACGATTGTAGGATACACGTATTGCGCGCCGAAGACGCCGCCGTTGGAGGGCAGCAGGTTGACGCCCGGCGTCGGCCGGTTGCCGTTCTGCAGCAGCGGGTCCTGCGCCGCGACGGCGGAGCGCGCCGTCTCCCAGCGCATCACCTCGTCGAAGAGGACCAGACCGACGCGGTGGTTGGGGTCGAAGGTGAAGCGGTGCTCGGTGGTGTCGTAGGGGTTGGCGTCGCCCGAGGCGTACCCCACCTCCACCTGCGCGGCCACGTCGCCCCAGGTGTCCGGCTCGTCGCTCTCGGCGAGGGGGGACTTCTGCATCGGCACCGGGGGGTTGCGCTTGCAGTCGCCGCACCGCCGCGCGTGAACGACCCCCAGGCTGGCCGCGCCGCCGTAGGAGGCGATGCGCGTCTTGTCGCCGGTGAGGGCCTGATCGGGTTGACGCAGCTCGTTGGTGGACCCGAGCACGAAGGCGGCCTCGGCCCCGCCGTAGACGTAGGCCGTCGGGCTGCCGGGCACCGGCTGCGCGAAGTGGCCGGCGACGTCCACCACCCCCGCGACGATGTCGTCGGAGTAGCCGTAGATGTCCGACATGGACTGCTTGCTGGTGGTCTGGCTGCGGATCGTGGCAAAGACGCCGAGCAGGTTCGGACCCTTCTGGTAGTAGCCGGCGAGCACGCCCTGCACCGCGATGTCACCGCGTGTCAGCCGGGCCTGCGGATCGGAGTAGACGAGGTCGCCGCCGAGGGCGAGGACGTACGGGCTGTCGATGCCCGCCGGCTTGGTGGCGAAGAGCACCTGCTCGACCAGGTTGCCGCCGTGGTAGTCGCCGAAGAAGGACGGGTGGTCGCCGTCGTTGGCGAGGATCCCCATCCCCCAGTGGTTGCTCTGCTGGCCCACGCGGAAGAGGCCGATCTTGGTGAGCAGCTCGGCATACAGCCAGCGGAGCTGCACGTAGCTCCAGGCGTCGCCGGAGTTGTCGCGCGGCTGCTGGTCCGCCCACACCTCGTGCGTCTGGTCGCCGAAGACGTAGCCCTGGAACAGGTTGAGCTGGGCGACGACCTTCAGCCACTTGCGGTACTGCAGCTCCGGCGTGAGGCGCACCCACTGCGTGATGTAGGCCTTCTGGCCCAGCGAGCCCTCGATGGCGCCGGGGTTCGCGTCGAGCGTGCCGGCGGTGAGCGTGAGCGGGATGGACCCCATCACCTGACCGCGCAGCTGCATCTCGCCGTGCATCTGGATGGTGAGCCGGTCGGTCCTGGACTTGGGGAACTGGAAGCGGCCGGTGTCGTCCACCAGACGCGGCAGGTCCTCCGGGACGGTGGGCGCCGCAGCCGCCGGCACCGCCTTGGCGGGGGGTGGGGCAGCGGCTCCCTTGGGTTCCTCCGCGCGGGCCGCCGTGGGCACCACGGACGCGAAACCGAGCAAGAGGAAGGCCGTTGCTGCAGCTTCGAGGCGGCGGGCCGTCTTCACCATCGCGCGCAGCATAGTACAGGCGCCTTCGCGGCGGCGATGGTATACGACGGCGCCATGGCGTCCGCGGTGTCTCTAGGCCGTCCCCTCCAGCTCGCCGATCTGGAGGACGTGGCGCGTCGCGGGCGGCCGGTGGAGCTCGGATCCGAGGCCCGCGAGCGCGTGCGCCGGTCGCGCGCCGCCGTCGACGCCATCGCCGCCGCCGGGGACGCGGCGCCCAACGTCTATGGCGTCAACACCGGCTTCGGTGCGCTGAGCGAGACGCGGATCTCCGCCCACGACATCCGCGCCCTGCAGAGGAACCTGGTCCGCTCGCACTCGACGGGCGTCGGCGCTCCGCTGGAGCCCGCGGTCGTGCGCGGGATGATGCTCCTTCGCGCGCAGGTCCTCGCGCTCGGCCACTCCGGGGTGCGCCCCGCGGTGGTCGATGTCCTGGTGGAGATGCTCAACCGCGGTGTCGTCCCGCGCATCCCCTCGCGTGGGTCGGTCGGGGCCTCCGGAGACCTGGCGCCCCTCGCGCACCTGGCGCTGGCGATGATCGGGGAGGGGGAGGCGGCGCACCTGGAAGGCCCTGCCGCGCACGGGGTCGAGGGGCTCCCGGAGCCCCGCTGGCAGCCCTCTGCCGCGGCGCTGAAGAGCGCCGGCATCGAGCCTGTGGTCCTCGAGGCGAAGGAGGGGCTGGCCCTCATCAACGGCACGCAGCTCATGGCCGCCCTGGGCACCCTCGCGCTGCTGGACGCCGAGCGCCTCGCCACCGCGGCGGACGTCGCCGGCGCGATGAGCCTGGAGGCGCTCAAGGGCACCGCACGGCCCTTCGACGAGCGCTTGCACGTCGCCCGCCCGCATCCGGGGCAGTTCGTGGTGGCCAAGAACCTCCGCGCCATGCTCACCGACAGCGAGATCATGGAGAGCCACAAGCACTGCGGGAAGGTGCAGGACGCCTACTCCCTGCGGTGCATGCCCCAGGTGCACGGCGCCACGCGCGACGCGCTGGCCTTCGTGCGCGAGGTGCTCTCGCGCGAGCTGAACAGCGTGACCGACAACCCGAGCGTCTTCCTCACCGAGGACGGCGCCGCGGATTCTGATCAGCGGCGGCAACTTCCACGGCCAGCCGCTGGCCCTCGCGCTGGACTTCGCCGCCATCGCCGTGGCGGAGCTGGCGGACATCAGCGAGCGGCGCGTCGAGCAGCTCGTCAACCCGGCGCTCTCCACCGGCCTGACGCCCTTCCTCGCCGCCGGCAGCGGCCTGCACTCCGGCTTCATGATCGCGCAGGTGGCCTCCGCCTCCCTCGTCAGCGAGAACAAGGTGCTCTGCCACCCGGCGTCGGTGGACTCCATCCCGTCGTCGGCGGGCAAGGAGGATCACGTGAGCATGGGCTCGATCAGCGCGCTCAAGCTGAGGACGATCGTGGACAACGTCCGGAGCGCGCTCGCCATCGAGATCATGACGGCGGCGGCCGGCCTGGACCAGCGCAAGCCGCTCGTGCCGGCGAAGGGCGTCCGCGCGGCCCTCGCGAAGGTGCGCCGGTACGTCACCCCCATGACCGAGGACCGCCCGCTCTATCGCGACATCGAGGCGGTGGCCGGCATCGTCGCCGACCGGTCGCTGGTGGACGCCGCGGAGCAGGTGGTCGGGCCGCTCGCCTGAGCTCCGCCGTCGGCTCGCGTCGCTACTGCGCGCGCATGCCCGGGTGCTCGGCGAGCTCCGCGACGGTCCTGGTCACCGCGGCGATCCCGCGCGCGTCGGAGCGCGCCACCTGCCAGGTCACGAAGAGCAGGAGGACGATACCCGACACCATCAGCATGGCCGTCGGCGTCGATCCTGGCTCCAGCCACGCCACGGCCACGCCCAGCGCGCAGGCGACCCCCCCCAGCACCCTGGCGGGGAGGAAGCCGCGCGTCGGGTTGGCGCGTGCGTCGCCGCGCATCGCGTTCATCGCGGCGCGAGCGACGGAGGCCGGATCGCGGGCCCCCGGCTCCCGGTAGCCCGCGCCGAGCTCGATCGCGTCCCCGCGCACCGCAGCGCGCGCCGCCTCCAGCCCGGCGCGCGCGACGAGGGCGACGGGGTAGTCCGCGACGTGGCACAGCTTGATCGCCCGGTCCGGATTGCCGGCCGTCACCAGCTTGCGCAGCTGGGCAGCGAACGCCGGCTCGTTGATGTGGCCGGTGCGGGACCGCACGAGCGCCGCGAGGAGACCGGCGATGGCGAGCGCGGCGAGGACGACGAACGCGCGGGCCAGCGCGCCGTCATCCCACAGGGAGCCGAGGGAGAGGGTCACGCGGCGTAGCATACCCCGCCCGAGCCCAGTCCCGACCCCCGACCCCAACCCCGACCCCGACCCCGACCCCCGACCCCGACCCCGACCCCGACCCCGACCCCGACCCCGACCCCGACCCCGACCCCGACCCTTGCCCCAGCCCAAGTGACAGCGAGAGCGGGCGCGAGAGCGAGAGCGAGAGGGAGAGGGAGCGCGAGAGCGAGAGCGGGCGCGAGAGGGAGCGCGAGAGCGAGAGGGAGAGCGGGCGCGAGAGCGAGAGCGAGAGGGAGAGGGAGAGGGAGCGCGAGAGCGGGAGGGAGAGCGGGAGAGGAAGGGCTCGCTCGGGGGAGGGCATGCTCCCGCCGTGCTCGGAGTCCGCAAGGCCGGGGCCGTCCTCGCCGTGCTCGGGCGCTTCGCGCCCTGCGCGCGGCTCCGGGCGGTGCTCGCTGTCGCTCGCAGCCTTGCGGACTCCTGCGCGCGGCGGGGTTGGGCGGGTGCCCCCGCGCAGCGGGCGCGGGCGCGAACAAGGAGTCGCTCGATGCTTCGAATCTACCCGGTGTTGCTCGAACTGGTGCGTGCGCTGGCGCCGATGGTGCGGCAGCTCGAGAGGCACGATCCGGATCTGGCTCGGCAGTGTCGCAGGGCGCTGGCGAGCGGGCCGCTGAACGTGGGCGAGGGCATGTACTCGCAGGGTCGCAACCGGAAGGCGCGCTATCACAACGCGCTGGGGTCGCTGCGCGAGGTGCTCTCGTGTTTCGAGGTCGCCTCGGCGCTCGGGTACGTGGAGGAGCTCGACCCCGAGCTGCGCGGGCGGTTCGATCACGTGCTCGGCACGCTGGTGCGTCTGGTCGGCGGCCACTGAACCGCGATCGCGGGAGCCGGCACGCCGCCGGCTTCCGCCATCGCGCGGGGCGGTCCCGAAAGCCCCATCCCCCGATCCCAGCCCCGACCCCAGCCCCGACCCTCGCCCCAGCCCAGGTGCCGCGGGCGCGAGGGCGAGGGCGGGCGCGAGGGCGAGCGCGGGCGCGAGGGCGGGCGCGAGGGCGGGCGCGAGGGCGAGCGCGGGCGCGAGGGCGGGCGCGAGGGCGGGCGCGAGGGCGAGCGCGGGCGCGAGGGCGAGCGCGGGCGCGGGCGCGAGCGCGTGAGCGAAAGGCGCGAGCGAGCGTGTCACCGGGTGAGGCCGGTGAGCAGCGCCACGAGTCGATCAGCGATGCGCACGCACCGCTCCGCCGCAGCGGCGTCCGCCTCGCCGGCGGCCGCGGCGATCTCCACCGCAGCCACCGCCTCGACCGCCTCGCCCCGCGCGATCGCGAACGCCCGCGCCTTGTCCCGCCGCGTCACCCGTCCCGCGCCCTCCGCCGCGTTGAGGCACGCGCTCTTCGCGGCGCGCATCGCCTCGTCGCGCAGCTTCGCGTCGCGCACGCCAGCCGCACGCACCGCGACGAGCAGCTCCACCGCGACCCGATAGGCCACCAGCTTGTGATGAGGAAGAGAGCGAGGGGTCGTGTCTTGGTCGGTCATGCCCCCCCATCGCGCAGGATTCATGACAGTGCGATACGTGCATCGTACACACACCGCGCCCAGCGCTGGCAGGAATCCTGCGCGCAAAGGCGTGACCGACCAAGACGCGACCCCTCGCGTCCGCCCATTCCCTGGGCGCGGCGAGCATGTTCACCCGGGTTCAAGCCCCGACCCCGACCCCAGCCCTGACCCCAACCCCGACCCCGACCCCAGCCCCGACCCCTGACCCCAACCCCGACCCCGACCCCAGCCCCCAACCCCGACCCCGACCCCAGCCCCAACCCCACAAATCGCTTAAGGCCCCCCCAACCCCCTCGGCCACACCGCCAGCCGCTCCCGCAGCGCCGCCACGCTCTCCTCCAGCGGAAGCGAGGTGTCCAGCACCAGGTGATCCCTCGCCCCGAGCTCCGTCACCGGCTCCACGCGCGCGCAGAAATCCTCGAAAATCTCCAGCCGCCCGTCGGAGACGCCCGTCTCGCGCCGACGGCGCACCAGGCGCTCCCTGCAGATCGCCGCGTCCGCCCGGCACTCCACGAAGAGGAAGGGCACGCCCGCCTCCTCGGCGAGCGCGCGTGCCGCCGCCCGCATGGGGCGCGAGCGGAAGGACGCGTCCATCACCACCGGCCGCCCGGAGTCCAGCACCACGCGCGCGCGCCGGCGCACCTCGGCGTAGACCTGCTCGGTGAACCCCGGATCGTAGGCGCCCTTCCACGCCTTGTCGTGCACCGGCGTGCGCGGCGCCACGCCGATCATGTGCTTGCGCGTGCGGTCGGCCTCCACCACCGGGGCGTCCAGCTCCTCGGCGATCTGCGCGGCGATGGTGCTCTTGCCCGAGGCGATGATGCCTCCGACGCAGACCAGCGCGGGCGCCAGCAGCGGCCGCCGATCGGCCGAGAGGGCGAGCAGGAAGTAGCGGCGCGCCTCCGCGGAGGCCTTCGCGCGCAGCCGAGGGTCGGCGCCCTCGTCGGCGGCCAGCATCAGCGAGACCTTCGCCCGCACGTAGGCGCGGTAGCTCTCGTAGAAGTCGACCAGGGCGTAGAGGTCGAAGTCGTTGGTGTCGCGCGCATAGCGGGCGAGCAGGCGCTCGGCGAGGTCTGCGCGGCCCGCGTACGCCAGGTCCATCGAGAGGAACGCCAGGTCGGCGCACACGTCGGCGAAGCGGAAGCGCTCGTTGAACTCGATGCAGTCGATGATGGTGATGCCCTGCGGGCGCAGGTACACGTGCTCCAGCCGCAGGTCGCCGTGGCCATCGCGCACGCGCCCCGCGGCGATGCGCGCGTCGAAGAGGGCGGTATGCTCGCGGAGGAAGTCGGTCTGCCAGCGCTCGATGTCGCGCGCGTCCTCGGGGTCGACGGACCGCTCCACCACACCGCGCGTCTGCGCGAAGTTCTCCCGGACGCTCCAGCCCACCGCGTCCGCCGTGCCGAAGCTCGCGGTGGCTTGATCGTGCCGCGCGCGCTCGTGAAAGTCGGCGATGCGCGCGGCGATGGCGTCCACGTCGGCGCCGGAGAGCGCGCCGCGGGCGAGCCGCTGGTCGGCCCGCTGCTCGTCAGGGAGGCGCACCATGTGGACGGCCCAGTCCACCGTCTCCCCCGGCCCGTTGACGCTGTGCACCCCGTTCCGGTCGCGGCGCACCGGCAGCACGCCCAGGTAGACGTCGGGGGCGAGGCGCGCGTTGAGGGACACCTCCGCCTCGCACGCCGCGCGCCGGCGCTCGCGCGTGCAGAAGTCGAGGAAGCCGAAGTCGACCGGCTTCTTGACCTTGAAGACCTCCCCGCCGACGAGGAACACCCACGACGCGTGCGTCTCCGCCAGCTCGATCTCCCCCTCGGCCCCCGGAAAGGCCCCGGCGTGAAGCAGGTCGTCCTTCAGCGTTCCCATCGTCTCCACCGTCCATCGGTAGCATGACGCGTGCCCCACGCCGCTGCTGCGCAGGTCGCCGGCGCGCGCCTTGCGGGTCCGGTTGTGGAGAGGTTGTGTCCAGTCGCCTGGTGGCTCGCGCGCCCCCGCCGCCAGCGCCTGTAGAGAGGTTCTTGCGCCCTTGCGAGCCGTTTGCGCGGGCAGCGGAGGGGTGACCAGAACGTCGACTAGCGCTGCCAGAGGATCAGCGGTAGCTCGGCAGGGATCCGGACCGCGTCGCGCCGTGGCACGACCCGCGGCGTGTAGTCCTCGGCCACGCGCCCGGGCGGGGTCCGAGCGACGTACACCCGTCCGTGGGTCGCGCCGGAGAGCGGCGCCAGATCGTCCATCACCACGCAGCACGCCTCCGCCCCCGCCGGCCGCTCGGTGTACAGCTCGACCTGCACGGCCTCCGGGGCCAGGCCGCCGAGGTAGGCATCCACGCGGAGCTCGGTCTGCCCGTCGACCTCGGCCTTCGTCACCGGGCCGAAGTGGATCTCGCCCCAGCGCTTCGACAGCTCGCGCTCCCAGAGCGCGAGCTCCCGCGCGCGGCCCGCGCCGCCCGCGGTGCGCAGGCGGTACTCGGCCACCGCTGGCTCGTAGAGCTGGGCGTACTCGCGGGCCATGCGGTTGCTGCTGAACTGGGGGGCGAGCCGGGACATGCTCGCGCGGATCCGCTCCACCCAGCGCGCCGGGATGCCGTCCGGGCCGCGGTCGTAGAACTCCGGCACCACCTCGCGCTCCAGCAGCTCGTAGAGCGCGGTGGCGTCGTCCCTTCCGGCCTCCAGCGCCCACCCCACCTCCGGCGAGGAGGCCTCGGCCCACCAACCATCGGTCTCGGAGAGGTTGAGCCCCCCGTTGGCGAGCACCTTCATGCCGCTGGTGCCGCAGGCCTCCCACGGCCGGCGCGGGGTGTTGATCCACACGTCCACGCCCTCCACGAGGTGCTCGGCGAGGACCATGTCGTAGTCCTCCAGGAAGACCGCGCGCCGGCGGACGTCGGGCCGGGCGACGAAGGCGACCCACTCGGCGATCATGCCCTTGCCGTGCTCGTCGGCGGGGTGCGCCTTGCCCGCCACCACGATCTGCACGGGTCGCCTCGCGTCCAGCAGGATCCGGGCGAAGCGCTCCGGGTCTTGCAGCAGCAGGGTAGGTCGCTTGTACTCGGCGAATCGCCGGGCGAAGCCGAGCGTGAGGACGTTGGGGTCGAGCACCTGCGTGGCGCCGGCCACCGCCTCCGGCCCGGCTCCGCGCTGCGCCAGGTGCACCGCGAGGCGCTCGCGCGCCTGGTCCACGAGCCGCGCCCGCTCTGCCGCGCGCATCTCCCACAGGTCCGCGTCGGCGAGCGTGCCCACCACGTCGCCGATGGCCTCCACCGAGCCGCGCCAGCGTCCCTTGCCGCCGGCGCGCGTCCACAGAGCGTCCGCCTCCGGCGAGTCCCAAGAGGGCACGTGGACGCCGTTGGTGACGTGATCCACCGGCACCTCCGCGAGCGGCCAGCGCGGGAAGAGCGGCGCAAAGAGCTGGCGGCTCACCTCGCCGTGGAGGCGGCTCACGCCGTTGATGCGCGCGCACCCGCGCAGCGCCACATACGCCATGTTGACCGGCTCAGCGGCGTCGCGCGGGTCGCGCCGGCCGAGCGCCATGAGTCGATCGAGCGGGATCCCCGCCTCCCCGACGTACGGGCCGAACGGGGGGAAGTAGGTGGCGAACAGGCGCGGGTCGAAGACGTCGAAGCCCGCGGCGACGGGCGTATGCGTGGTGAACAGGTTGCCTGCGCGTGTCGCCCAGAGCGCCTCGTCGAAGCTGAGGCGCTGCCGCCTCATGAGCTGCCGCGCGCGCTCCACCACGGCGAGCGCCGCGTGCCCCTCGTTCAGGTGCGCCACCCCCGCCTCGATGCCCAGCGCCACCAGCGCCTTCCAGCCGCCGATGCCGAGCACCATCTCCTGCAACAGGCGCATCTCCTGGTCGCCCCCGTAGAGGCGCGTCGTGATGCCGCGGTCGCGCGGGGAGTTGACCGGATCGTTGGCGTCCAGGAGATACAGGTCGGTCCGGCCGATGCGCGCGCGCCACACGCGCAGCCACAGCGTGCGGCCCGGCAGGTCCAGCGACACGCGCAGCCAGCCGCCCTTCTGCGCGGACGCAGGCTGCACCGGCAGGAAGGACGGATCGTTGTACGGGTAGGTCTCGCGCTGCCGCCCGTCGATGTCGATCGTCTGCCGGAAGTAACCCTCCTGGAAGAGGATCCCCACGCCCACGACGGGCAGGCCGAGATCGCTCGCGGTCTTCAGGTAGTCCCCGGCGAGGATGCCCAGCCCGCCGGCATAGAGGGGGAGCGCCTCGCCCAGCCCGAACTCCATCGAGAAGTAGGCCACCGTCTCGCCGACGAGGCCCGGGGCCTCGTCGGCGCACCAGGTGGGCCCCTCCAGGTAGGCCTGGCGCTCCGCCAGCAACCTCGCGAGCTCGGTGCCGAAGGTGGCGCTCCGCGCGAGCGCATCCAGTCGGTCCTGCGGGACGTTCTGGAGGATGTAGCAGGGATTGGACGTCCGCTTCCACGCCTGCGCGTCGAGCTCTCGCCAGAGCGCGTCGCCGGAGTGACTCCACATCCAGCGCAGGTCCAGCGCGAGCTCCGCCAGCGTCTCGAGGCCCTCCGGCAGCGTTCGGGTGAGCGTGGTCCGCATGGTCTCTGGAGATGCTCCCGGATCCGTTCCCGTCGCACGGGCGGTCGGTTCCCGTTTGACGCCCCGCGACCCGCTGCGGCAGGATGCCCCTCCTCGGCGGCGGGGAAGGTCCAGCGGGTGCCGCCGTACATGGCCAGCGAAACCAAACGCGGCGCGTCCGCCGCAGAATGCCTCGGGGAGAGACCAATGAGCAACGGCGAGCAGAAGCCCTGGATGACGACCCTTCTTCTTTGTGTGCTGGTGGGCAGCCTCGGCGTCCACCGCTTCTACGTGGGCAAGACCGGTAGCGGCATCGCGATGCTCCTCACCCTGGGTGGGTGCGGCATCTGGACGCTGATCGATCTCATCATGATCGTCACCGGCAAGTTCACCGACGCGCAGGGGCGGCCGCTGCTGAAGCAGTAGTCACGCCGAGCGCCTTGCGCACCGCGGGGCCCGCGGCCTCGCGCAGGGCGACGCACAGGGAGGCCTGCTCGAGCGCCTGCGCGAGCGGCCTCTCCGTGCCCTCGATGTCCCGCGCTTTTTGTGTGTAGAATGCACGCGCCTCGTCCAGATCGGGGCGCGTGCATGCGTATCCGGCGTTTGACACCAGGCCCCGCGCGAGCGGGCCGGGCAGCCTGGCGCGCAGCGCGTCCCAGTGCGCGCGCGCCCAGGCGAGGGTGGCGTCGCGCGAGGCGCGGTGCCACGCCAGCGTGCCCAGCACGTAGTGGACGTCCTGCGTCTTGACCGCGCCGCTCACCATCCAGTCGAGCTGCGCGCGCACCGCCGCGGGGTCGGTGACCGCCGCGGCCGCGCGGAGCGCCGTCACCCGGTCCTCCGGCGTCGCGGCCTTCGCCACCGCCTGGCGCAGGGCGGGCAGGTCGGAGACGGTGGCGCTGCGCCCGGCGACCTCCCGCGCGAGCTGCTGCAGATCGGGGTCGGCGGGCTGGTGGGTCGACGCCACCTTCGCGAGGCGCGCCAGCGTCACCTTGTCGCCGGCGAGCTCGACGAGCGCCGCGTCCACCGATCGCCGCAGCAGACGCCCGTCACCGTCCAGCGGGGACTTCACGCGCCAGAGGCGCAGATCGTGGGGGCGGAGCCGCGCCGCGGCGAAGCGGGCGAACGCCGCCTGCGTGGCGTCGTCGACGGTCGCGTCGCGCAGCGCGTACAGGATGGCGATCTCCTCCTGGACGACGTAGCGGTCGGTCTCGGCGTCGAGGGTGTGCAGCAGGCCGAGGAAGGCGCCGGCGTCCAGCCGCCCCGAACGCACCTCCGCCCAGGCGCTGCCCAGCGTGGCGATGCGCGTGGGCACGTCCAGCGCCTCGAAGGGCGCGCGACCGCGCGAGGGCGCGAACAGCGCCTCCAGCGCGTCCTTCGGCAGCGCGACGCGCGCGTACGTCGTGGCCCCGGGGTTGACCACCAGAGGGCAGGGGCCCTTGCCGTCCAGCACCAGCGGCGTGTCGGTCAGAGCGCCGCACGCGGCGTCGCCCTTCGTCGCCGACTGCGCGCAGATCGGGACGCGCCAGTGCGCGCCGGCGTCCAGGGCGCTCCCCAGCGGCCGCCACCGCTCCTCGTGGGCGCGCAGGTGCCAGCCGCCCGCTGCGCACCGCGTCTCGTCCACCACCACGTCGGGGACGCCGGGGCGGTCGAGGAAGGCCGCGGCCACCGCGCGGGTGTCCTTCCCGGACACGTGGTCGAGCGCGGCGAGCAGGTCGTCGGCGCGCGCGTTGCCCCACGCATGCGCGCGCAGGTACTCGCGCACGCCCTTCTGGAAGGCGTCCTCCCCCACGGTGTGCTCCAGCATGCGGAGCACCGCGGCGCCCTTGTCGTAGGTGATGCCGTCGAAGGCATCCATCGCCTGCGCCACGGTGGACACCGGCTGCCGGATCGCGCGCGCGGAGACGAGGCCATCCTGATCCTTGACCCACTCCGCGCTCGCCGCCGCGCGCGGCCCGGCGCGCATCGCCGGCTCGTAGCGGGCGGAGATCTTGGTGGCCATCCAGGTGGCGAAGCCCTCGTTGAGCCACAGATCGTCCCACCAGCGCATGGTCACCAGATCGCCGAACCACTGGTGCGAGAGCTCGTGCGCGACGATCCCCACCAGCCGCCGCCGCGCCTGCACGCTGGGGTGCTCGCCGAGCAGCAGCGCCTCCTCGCGGAAGGTGACCAGCCCGGCGTTCTCCATCGCGCCGGCGGCGAAGTCGGGCACCGCCACCACGTCCAGCTTCTCGTAGGGGTACCGGATGCCGAAGTAGTCGCCGAGCAGCGCCACCAGGTCCGCCGCGGCGGCGAGCGCCTGCGTGCCCAGCGCCGACTTGCCCTTGGTGGTGATGACGCGGACGGGGACGGGCGTCTTCTTGCCCTCGCGCACGTCCAGATCGCCGACGGCGAGCGCCACCAGGTAGCTCGGCAGCGGGGGCGTCGTGGCGAAGCGGAAGGTCGTGCCGCCCGGGCCGGGCTCGCGCGCCTTCTCCGGCGCGTTGGCCACCGCGATCATCCCCCCGGGCACGGTCACGGAGACGTCGAAGGGCGTCTTGAAGGAGGGCTCGTCGAAGCAGGGGAAGGCGCGGCGCGCGTCCACCGCCTCGAACTGCGTGAAGGCGTACCAGCGCCCGCCGTCCTTCACGCGGTAGAGCCCGGAGAGCGCGTCGCCGAAGGGGGCGTCGTAGTCGACGGTCAGCGTCGCACGCCCCGCGGGGAGCGGCTGCGGGAAGGCGAGCACCAGCTCGCTCGCGACCTTGCTTCCGGCCGCGGGCCTGGAGCTGGCGGTGCCGGCCATCTCCCTCGCGCCGGTGCGGAGCGTCACCGCGGTCACGTGCAGATCGCGACCGTTCATCACGACGTAGCGCGTGGGAGCGGGCACCTGCAGCAAGATGGTCGCCTCCCCCGTGAAGCGGGGGCGAGCCGGGTCGACGTGGAGGTCGAGCGCGTAGCGGAGGGGACGGGCCAGCGCGGGTAGACGTCCGTTGGCCTGCGGCGGGGGAGGCGGCGCCCTTCGCGGCTGCGCCGTCCCGGCGACGAGGGGAGGTCGCGCGGGCGGCGTCGCCGCGGGCACCGCCGCGCAGGCGGCCGCGAGCATCATGAGGAGGGGCCATGCACGCATGGCCGCGTAGCCTAGTGCAAACCGCCGCCGGGCTCCGGTCACGCGACCCGGCGCGATGCCCGCGGCTGGTCGCGGTGGATCGCTCGTCACCCAGAAATGGGCGATGCACCCTGGGGGTATTGCCTGAAAACGCTGCAATTTCGGAGGAAACCTCCCGGCACGGAAGGTGCTCTTGGGTGGGTATGGGTACGACACTACCGTCCATGACTTCCTCCCCCTCCAGTCGCGCCTGGCTCAAGGAGCTGGCCACCGCCTCCGACTGCGCGTGGATGACGCGCGTCCTGCCGCCCTCCCTCGACGGTCGGTGTCGGGTGGAGACGATGCGGACGGTCTACGTCTTCGTCGACGCGGTGTGCACCGAGGTCGCTCGTCGCGACGAGGACCCCGATCACGAGAACACCATGCTCGGGATGCAGCTCATGGGCTGGGTGGTCGACCACGACGGCGATCGGCTGGTGGTGCACGCCTGGCGACCCGGCGCGCGCGCCATCCTCTGGCGGCCCCGCGCCGGCGGCGAGCGGCAGTGTCAGGTGGCGCTCACCTCCACCACCTTCGCCTTCGTGCGGGCGCGGCCGCCGCGCCGCGAGCCGCCCGCGGAGAGGGCCCCGGAGCTGCGCCCGGTGCCGCCCTCCGCCCTGTCGGCCACCCGCGTCGACATCCCGATGCTGCTGCCGGCGTGACGCCGCACGACGGCGCGTGACGGTCAGCTCCGGTCTCGACCCTCGGCGATCACCTTCACGTTGAGATCGAGCACCTTGCTCATCATCTCCGAGCGCTGCGCCTCGCTGGGGGACTGGGCATCCCAGGAGCGGACGATGCGCGAGCAGGCCGCCGCCTCGATGCGGAGCTCGCGCACCCGCGGGGTGAGCTCCATCTCGGCCAGCCGCTCGACGATGTCGGCGAGGGCCGTCTTCACGATGTTGAGACGCGTCGACTGGGGCACCGCGAGGGGTATCGTAGCCGAGGCCGCCCGCCGGCGGCGGGGTTCCGAAGAAAAAGTCTTGACGACTCTTTCTCCCGACTTACCTTCGGAAGCGAGGCCCCGATGACCACGTCGCTTCTCACCACCGACGGCTACAAGTTCAGCATGGCGGAGGCGGGCTGGCCGCTACGTCGCGAGACGTTCTACTACGCTCACCGCCGCGGAGGTCCCCAGCTCGTCCCGACGGACCTCGCCGCCGCCATCGCGGCCATGCTCCCCGCGCCGGCCGCGGGGGACTACGAGTACCTCGCCGCCAACCAGTACGAGATGGGCGCCGGCTTCAAGGCGGCGGTGCAGGGCGGCGCGTCCCTTGTGGTGCGCGGCGCGCCGCGGGGGGCCTGGGTGCTGCGCGGCGAGCCTGTGCTCACCCTCTCCGGTCCGTCCGCCCTGGTCTCCTGGCTGGAGCCGCTCGTCCTGCAGCTCCACTACCGGCTCCAGCTCGCCACCCTCGCCGTCACCGATCCCGCCGCGCTCGCCCGCGCGCTCGCGTGGGTCACCTGCCCCCGCGAGGCCGAGATCGCCCGCGAGACGCTGGACGCCGTGGGTGTGTCCGCGCCCCCGATCGAGGCGCGGGAGGAGGAGTACGCTGCCCGCGTCGCCGCGCGCGCGGCGGAGCTGGTGGGCATCGTGGAGGACGGCGCACGCCTGTTCGAGGTCGGGCTTCGCTCCGCCTCGTGCGCCCCGCAGCACATGATCGCCCTCGCGGCGTGCAAGCAGGCCGGCATCGGCCGCACCAGCCACGTCCTCGGCGCCCGCCGCCTGGGGCTGATCCCGGTCGGCACCATGGGGCACGAGCACGTCATGCGCTACGGCGCGGACGAGGCGGCCTTCCGCGCGATGAAGGAGCGCCGCCCCCAGCGCTCCAGCTTCCTGCTCGACACCTTCGACACCCTCCGCTCCGGCCTCCCCAAGGCGCTCGCGCTGATGGCGGAGGACCCTTCCGCCCACGACTCCATCCGCTACGACTCCGGCGACAAGGAGGCGCAGTACGCCGTCGCCGTGCGGGAGGCCGCGCGTCTCGGCGTGCGCCCGGTGCACATCCTGGAGGATGGCTTCGACGCCGCGCAGACCCGCCGCTTCGAGTCGCTCCGCGAGGAGCACGGCGTCCGGCCGGACGAGCAGTTCTACGGCTACGGCGGGTGGCTCGTCGCCGGCCCCTCGCCGAGCGGCCTCACGCGCGACCGTGTCTCCGCGGCCTACAAGCTCTGCTGGTCCGGCGGCCCGGTGATGAAGTTCTCCAACGACGTGGGCAAGCGCTCGCTCCCCGGCAAGCCGGTGGTCTGGCGTCGCGTCTCGGGCAGCGGCCCGCTCGGGGTGATCGCGCAGGAGGGGGAGCCGGTACGTGCAGGATACACGCTTCTGAGCGGCGCCCCCGATGCGCCCGGCGGCCGCCCGGCGCCGGGGGACGCGGAGGTCGCCTTCTCGGAGGAGACGGGCGCGCTCGCCCGCCGCCTCACGCGAGACGTCTTCGAGCGCGAGATTGCCGAGAGAGGATGAGCGTCATGTTGCCCATGCCCGGTTTCTTCGAGCCCGAGCGGGTGGGGGAGCTCTACGTCGAGCGCGCCGGCCTCGTCGCCGCAGAGGCGGAGCGCTTCGCTCGCGCGCACGCCATCACCCCCGCGCGGGAGGACACGCGGAAGATCGCCGCCTTCGGCATCGACGTGCAGGTCGCCTTCTGCCACCCCGAGGGCAGCCTCTTCGTGCCCGGCGCGCAGGAGGACACCGCGCGCGCCCTTCGCTTCCTCTATGGCCACCTCGGCCGCATCACCGCGCTTTACCTGTCCCTCGACACGCACGCCGTCCACCAGATCTTTCACCCGTGCTTCTGGGTCGACGCCGAGGGCCGCCACCCGCCGCCCCTCACGCCCATCACCCGGGCGGACGTGCAGCGCGGCCGCTGGGTCCCCGCGCGCGAGCGCGAGGCGTGCCTCGAGTACGTGCGCAAGCTGGAGGAGGGAGGCAAGTACGTGCTGACCATCTGGCCGTACCACGCGCTGCTCGGCGGCGCCTCGCACGCGCTCGTCCCCGCGATGATGGAGCTGGCCATCTTCCACGCCATCGCCCGCGACACGCCCACCGTCTTCCGGCAGAAGGGGCAGAGCCCCCTCACCGAGAACTACTCCGTCCTCTCGCCGGAGGTGACGGAGCTGGGCGGCCGCGCCGTCGGTGGGTTCGATGAGTCTCTCTTCGACGCGCTGATGCGCTTCGACCGCGTCTACGTCTTCGGTCAGGCCAAGTCGCACTGCGTGCTCTCCACCCTGCGCGACATGCAGGCGCACATCCAGGCGCGGGACCCCGCCCTCGCGCGGAAGGTCTACGTCCTCGAGGACGCCATGAGCCCGGTGCCCGCGCCGCCGATCGACCCGCTCCCGCCCGCGCTCGATTTTCCCGCCGTGGCCGCCCGCGCCATGGAAGACTTCGCGCGCGCCGGCATGAACGTCGTGCGCACGACCGACCCCCTCTGATGCCCCGCGACAACTCGGAGAAGGCGTTCCTCGCTCGCTACCGGCCGGGGGACTTTCCGCGCCCTTCGGTCGCGGTGGACATCGTCATCCTCACGGTGAAGGACGCCGAGCTGCGCGTGCTGCTCGTGCAGCGCGACGAGCACCCCTTCAAGGGCGACTGGGCCCTGCCCGGCGGCTTCTTGCGCGTGGGGCCGACGGCCCGGCGGCAGGGGGAAGATCTGGACGCCGCCGCCGCGCGCGAGCTGGCGGAGGAGACGGGCCTCTCCCCGTCGCAGGTGTACCTGGAGCAGCTCTACACCTTCGGCGACGCGGGGCGGGACCCGCGCATGCGCGTGGTGTCCGTCGCGTACTACGCGCTGGTGCGGCCGGACCTGGTGCCGATGGTGCGGCCAGGCGGCGACGTCTCGCGGGTGCGCTGGTATTCCGTGCACAATGCACGCAAGCTGGAGCTCGCCTTCGACCACCGCCGGATCCTGGAGACCGCCCTCACCCGCATCGCCGGCAAGCTGGAGTACTCCGACATCGCCTACGAGCTGGTGCAGGAGACCTTCACCATCCCCGAGCTGCGGGCCACCTACGAGGTGGTGACGGGCAAGAAGGTGGACCCGGGCAACTTCCGCCGCCGTTTCCAGCGGCTCCTGGACGACGGCCTCATCGAGCGGGCCCCCGGCCGGCGGATCACCCCGAGCAAGCCGGCGGCCGTCTATCGCTTCACCCGCCGGAGCGGGTGAACTTCGGCTACGCTAGCCGGCTCGTATGGCCGCCACTGCCCCGCAAGCGCAACCGCTCACCCACCGACTGGCCCAGATCGCCCAGACTCTGGAGTCTCGCTTCCTCGGCAAGGACGAGGTCATCCGCCTGATGCTCATCGCCGTCGTCGCCGGCGAGCACGCGGTGCTCATCGGCCCGCCGGGCACGGCGAAGAGCGCCCTCATCCGCACCTTCTCCAAGCTGCTGCAGGCGCACTACTTCGAGTACCTGCTCACGCGCTTCACCGAGCCGAACGAGATCTTCGGCCCCGTCGACATCGCCGCCTTCCGGGAGGGCCGCTACCAGCGGCGCACCGAGAACATGCTGCCCGAGTCGGAGATCGTCTTCCTGGACGAGGTCTTCAAGTCCAACTCCGCCATCCTCAACGCGCTGCTGACGCTGCTCAACGAGCGCAAGTACACCAGCGGCGGCCAGGTGCTGCGCTGCCCGCTGCTCTCCTGCTTCGGCGCCTCCAACGAGGTTCCGTCGGACGAGACCCTGACGGCCATCTTCGATCGCTTCCTGCTGCGCATCCGGTCGGACAACCTGGACGCCTACCACTTCCAGGACCTGCTCCAGAAGGGCCTGATGAACGAGGTGATGGGCCTCACCGACGCGCCCGTCCAGCCGCTGGCGAGCGCCCGGGAGATCGCCGAGCTCCACCGCGGCTTCGCCCAGCGCATGCGCTTCTCCGAGGAGTTCTTCTCGCAGTACAAGGGCCTGGTCTTCCAGATCCGCGCCGAGGGCGTCAGCCTCTCCGACCGTCGCGTGGTCAAGCTCCTCAAGCTCTTCGCCGCGAGCGCCTTCCTCGACGGGCGCGCGCAGCCCGACGCGAGCGACTTCTTCGTCCTCAAGCACATCTGGAACAACGAGGACCAGGCGGCGATCCTGGAGGCCATCGTCGGGCCGGTGCTCGAGGCTCACTACCGCGACCACCCCAACGCGCGGCGCGTCGGGGCCTCGGGGGTGGGCATCGAGGCGCTCGCCGCCGAGATCGACAGGGTGCGGCAGGTGCTCACGGGCGCCGGCGGCCTGGGCGACGTGCAGCTCTTCAGCCAGCTCAAGGCGCTCAACGAGATCAAGGCGGCGCTCGCCGCCTCGCCGGACCCGCGCGCGCCGGAGCTCGCGCGCCGCGTCGATCAGCTCCTGGAGGCCGCCTTCCGCAGCGGCCGCTTCGCGCAGCTCTAGGGCATGCGCGTCGCCGCGCTGGATACGTCGACCGCGCTCGGCAGCGTGGCGCTGCTGGAGGACGGGAGGCTCGTGGCCGCCGCGGAGCAGCGGGTGTCCAACGCGCACGGCGAGTCCCTCTTGCCGCTCGTCGACCGCGTGACGAGGGACGCGGGCTGGAAGCCCGCGGACGTGGGGCGGTGGGGCGTCGGCGTGGGGCCTGGCTCCTTCACCGGCGTCCGCATCGGCGTGGCGACCGTCAAGGGCATCGCCCTCGCGACGGGGGCGGAGGTGGTCGGCGTCACCGGCTTCGACGCGCTCGCGTACGGGCTGGAGCGCGCCGACGACGAGCTGGTGATCGCGGTGATCGCCGCGGGCAAGGGCGAGCTCTACGCGCGCCTCGGCGACGCGGAGCCGGTGCACCTGCCCGCGCCGGCGCTGGCGGAGGCGATCGCCGCCCGCGCGGCGGCCCGGGTGGTGATCGTGGGGGAGGCGTCCGCCGAGCTGGAGGCGCACCTGCCTGCGGGCGGGGCGGTGCGCTACGCGCGCGAGCCGCCTCACGACCTGCCGCGGGCGGAGCCCGTCGCGCGCATCGCGATGACCCGCCCGCCGGACGACGTGGCGACGCTGGAGCCGCTCTACGTGCGCGCCCCGGATCTCACGCGTGCGTGAGCTCCGCAGGCCCGTCGCGTCGAGTCAGAAGCTGGGCGACCAGAGCATCTCGGGGCGGCCGGGGGGCGTCACCCAGAGCTGCAGGGCGATCTGATCGCGCGGGCCCTGGAAGTAGTCCACCTGGATGGTGTGCTGCCCGGCGCCCAGGCTGATCGTCGCCGTCTTGTCCTGGGGCGGGTGAACGCCGTCGTTGTCGATGAGCAAGGCGTTGTCGATCCACACCTTGGAGCCATCGTCCGACTGCACGTGGAAGTTGTACGAACCCGCCTGCGCCACGTTGAAGTGGCCGGTGTACCGGATGCCGAACCACTCGAAGCGGTTGTTCACGCCGGGGAAGCCGGCGGTGAAGCTGCGCGGGGTGATGGCGAGCTGCCGGGTGTAGAGCACGCCCTGCGGCTGGAGGGTCGCGTAGTCGGGGAGCCTGGGGGTGTTCTCCGGCAGGAAGTAGATGAGGCCCTGCAGGTCGTCAGCGGCCGTCTGCGCGCCGCCGAACACTCCGGTCCCGGAGACGACGGGCACGCTGCCGTTGCGGAGCCTCACGCGCGAGGCCACACGGTGGTTGCCGCCGGCGACGGGCGCGGCGGTGGCGGGCGGGGCGGCGGTGACGGGGGGCGCGGCGGTGGCGGGCGGGGCGGTGTTCGCGGTGGAGGGGTCCTGCGCCCCACCCGACCCGTTGACACTCACCTCACAGCCCACCAGCAAGACGGCTGCCACCAACATGGCTTTACGCATGCGAGATCTCCTTGGGTTCCTCTTTCGACGAGAGCACCACGCCGGATATTCGTCGTAACCGGTTGCACTCTGCAAGCCGCTCGTGAGGCCCCCATGTAAAGCAACCCGAACGGGCGCGCCAACCGCGCCCTTCCTGCGGTCAATCGAAATTCTCGATCTTCCAGAGGCCGTGCTCGCGCACCAGCTCCAGGGTGCCCGCGCCGTACGGCATCGTCGCGTGCTCCCCCGTCTCGTCGATCTGGGCGGTGGGCAGCGCCTGCTTCAGCGCGGAGAGAACCTGCTGGATCTCCGCCTTCTCCTCGCCCTCCCAGCTCGCCTTCAGCTTCTGGGCGTCCATGCCCTCCTTGTGGGCATCGGGCACGTAGCGCAGCACCACGTCGTAGCGCTTGCGCTCGAGCGCGCGGACGAACCCCTGCACGGCGTGGCGCGGGGTGTCCTGGGCGTATAGGTCGATGGCGGAGGCGTCCACCTTCCACTTGCCCTTCTCCAGCACCAGGTGCAGTTCTTGCCCGTCCGGGCCGGTGACCGTCGCCGTCACCACCGGCGGCGCCGTCGGGCGGGACAGGGCGGTGCCCATCTCCCGCACCTCGGCCGGGTTGTCCTTCACCATGCGCCGGAACGCCTCCAGCGACACGCCGCGGCGTGCCTCGTCGCTGAGGAGGCGGTAGGCGTCGTCGGCGCGACCCTGCTGCAGGGCGAGCGCGTAGTCGCGAAGGGTCGAGCCGGGGTCCTCCGCCTGGGCTGCACCGCAGCCCGCCACCGCGAGGCAGAGAAGGAGCGAAATGGACGCCGGACGGACGCGCATCTTGCTCGCTGGACTAGCACATGTCCGGGGCGCGGGGCGACCTGGGAGCGGTCCAGCTCGCGGGGCCGAGCACCTGTGTACGCACCGGTCGGCGTGCTATACGCACCGTGTGAGCTCCCCGACAGAGACGCTCCCGATCCTGCCGCTTCGGAACAGCGTGGTCTTCCCGGCGAGCGTGGTCCCGATCAACGTCGGGCGCCGCCGCAGCGTGCGCCTCGTCGAGGACATCCTCGGCCAGGAGCGCGCCGTCGTCGGCATCGTCAGCCAGAAGGACCCCGACGTCGACGAGCCCGTCTTCGACGACCTGTACGGCGTCGGCACGATCGCGCGGGTCGTGAAGGTGATCCGCATCGGCCCGCAGAACTACTCCGTCGTGCTCCACGGCCTGGGGCGGCTGCAGGTGGTCGCCCCGGCGGGGCTGGAGCCGTACATGCGCGCGCGCATCACCCGCATCCCGGAGGACCTGGAGCGCGACGCCGACCTGGACGCCCTCGGCCTGCGCCTGCGCGAGTCCATGCGCGAGGTGCTCGCCCTCTCGCCTTCGCTGCCGAAGGAGACGTCCGCCATCCTGGACAACGTCCGGGAGAGCGGCGCCCTGGCGGACCTCATCGCCGGCAACCTGGGCGTGGACCAGGCGTCGGTCGCCGACAAGCAGCGCGTGCTGGAGACCTTCACCCCGAAGGAGCGCGTGCGCCTGGTGCTGAACCTCGTCTCCCGCCAGCTGGACATGCTCCGCGTGCGCCGCGAGGTCCAGACGATGGTGGAGGGCGAGGGCCGCACCCAGCGCGAGGAGATCCTCCGCCAGCAGATGCGCAACATCCGCGAGGAGCTCGGGGAGGCCGGCGAGGACGAGGAGGTCGAGCAGCTGCGCGATCGCCTGCGCCGCGCCCAGCTCTCGGAGGACGCACAGAAGATCGCCCGCAAGCAGCTCGCGCGCCTCTCCGGCATGCAGCAGCAGTCGGCCGAGTACAACGTCACCCGCAACTACCTGGAGTGGCTGGCGGACCTGCCCTGGAACAAGACCACCGTCGACAAGCTGGACACGGGTGACGTGCGGCGCTGCCTGGACGAGGACCACTACGGCCTGGAGAAGGTGAAGAAGCGCATCGTCGAGTACATCGCGGTGCGCAAGCTGCGCGCGGACAAGAAGGGGCCCATCCTCTGCTTCATCGGGCCGCCCGGCGTCGGCAAGACCTCCCTCGGCCGGAGCATCGCCCGGTCGATGGGGCGGCGCTACCACCGCATCGCCCTCGGCGGCGTGCGCGACGAGGCAGAGGTGCGCGGCCATCGCCGCACCTACGTCGGCGCGCTCCCCGGCCGCATCATCCAGGGTCTGAAGAAGGTGGGCAGCAAGAACCCCGTCCTCGTCCTGGACGAGGTCGACAAGCTCGGCGTCGACGTGATGGGGGATCCCTCCGCGGCCCTGCTGGAGGTGCTGGACCCGGCCCAGAACAACTCCTTCCAGGATCACTACATCGACACCCCCTTCGACCTCTCGCAGATCACCTTCCTCGCCACGGCCAACAACCCCGACACCATCCCGGCCCCGCTCTGGGACCGCCTGGAGGTCATCGAGGTCCCCGGCTACACCCGGCGCGAGAAGGCGAGCATCGCGAAGGAGTTTCTGGTGCCCAAGCAGCTCTCGCAGCACGGGCTGACCGACGAGCGCCTCGACTTCACCACCGAGGGCATCGAGACCATCATCGACCGCTACACCCGCGAGGCGGGCGTGCGCGGGCTGGAGCGGGAGATCGGCGCGGTGTGCCGCGCGGTCACCATGCGCCTCGCCGAGGGCGAGGACGTCCACGTGACGGGTGACGCCGCCTTCGTCGAGGAGGTGCTCGGCGCGCCGCGCTACTCGCCCGACCTCGCCGAGCGCGAGATGGTGCCTGGTGTCGCCACCGGCCTCGCCTGGACGCCCTCCGGAGGCGACATCCTCTTCATCGAGGCCACCAAGATGCCCGGCAAGGGGCACGTCACCATCACCGGCAACCTGCGCAGCGTCATGGAGGAGTCGGCGCACACCGCGCTCTCCTTCGTGCGCAGCAAGGCAGACCGCCTCCACCTCGACCCCGAGTTCCTGAAGACCATCGACCTGCACATCCACGTGCCCAAGGGCGGCACGCCGAAGGACGGGCCCAGCGCCGGCGTCACCCTCTTCGTGGCGGTGGCGTCGCTGCTGCTCGGCTGCCCGGTCAAGCGCGACGTGGCGATGACGGGCGAGATCACCCTGCGCGGGACGGTGATGCCCGTCGGAGGCATCAAGGAGAAGCTCCTCGCCGCGCACCGCGCCGGCATCACCACCGTGCTCCTGCCCGCCAAGAACGAGCGGGACCTCGAGGACATCCCCAAGGACGTCCGCGAGCAGCTCACCATCCACCTCATCAAGCGCGTCGATGAGATCTTGCCCCTCGTGCTCGAGCCCCCGCCGGCCCCGCCGGAGGCGAAGGTCGACGAGGAGGAGCCTCGCGAAGCTCCCGCCGGGGTGTGACGCCGCTGCTCGGTAGCCGCACCGTTCGCATCACCGCCGCGGCCGTCGCCGTGGTGCTCGTCGCCGTGGGCTTCTTGCCGCTCTTCGGCGGGGTGGGCTACGAGTACGGCCTGGCCTGCGGGCTCCTGCTCCCCGGCGCCGCGGCCATCGCCACCGCGCTGGACACCTCCGCCGGCGACGCCCCGCCGCTCGCGTGCGTCGGCCGCGGCCTGGCGCTCGGCGCGCTGCTCGCGGTGCTGGCGATGGTGCTGGGCCTGCTCCACGGCCTCTTCGTCGGGGTCTGCAATCTGTGGGGAGGCCTCTTCGGCTTCACGCTCGCGGCGGGGGCGGGCGCGGTGGTCGGGGGCGCGTGGGGCGCCGTCGCCGGGCAGATCGCGCGCGGGGCGAAGCGCCGGCGGCTCCTCGCCGTGCTCGTCGCGCTGGCCGCGCCGCTCGGCGGCGTGGTGGTGAGCGTGTGGCGCTTCTACAGCTCGCCGATGATCTTCGCCTTCAATCCCTTCGTCGGCTACTTCAGCGGCACCCTCTACGACACCGTCATCGAGCCGGGCAGCGCCCTGTACACCTACCGCGTCCGCTCGGCGGCGGCCGTCGTGGGCCTCGTGCTGCTCGCCTCGGTGCTGCGGCGCAAGGGGGAGGGGCGCGGGCTCGCGCTCGACCTCACCGGCGTCGCCGCGACGCCGCGGCTCGTCCTGGCGCTGCTGGGCTTCGCCACCTGGGTGGTGATGGCCGCGGAGGGCGCGGCGCTCGGCCACTGGTCGACGGCGAGCAGCATCGCGAAGGACCTCGGCGGGCGGCGCTCCGGCCCGCGCTGCGACGTGGTCTACCCCGACTCCCTGCGCGAGGACGAGGCCGCGCTCTTGCTCGCCGACTGCGAGCAGGAGATCGCCGCCGACGAGAAGACGGTCGGCGCGCGCGGGCCGTCGCGCATCACCGCCTTCTTCTTCCGCGACGCCGGGGACAAGAAGCGCCTGATGGGCGCGGCGAACACGTACATCGCGAAGCCGTGGCGCCACGAGGTCTACCTGCAGATGGACCGCTACCCTCACCCGGTGCTCGGCCACGAGATCGCCCACG
The DNA here is from genome assembly GCA_963782055.1 of uncultured delta proteobacterium. Lineage (GTDB taxonomy): Bacteria > Myxococcota_A > Polyangia > Polyangiales > Polyangiaceae > DASXHD01. Next base: position 3,681,787 of record CAWAIF010000003.1, on the reverse strand, counting down.
TCGTCGCCGGCAGCTTCGGACGCGGGCCCTTCCGGATCGCCGGGGCGCTGCACGGCCTCTGGCCCAACCCCGGCCTCATCGAGGGCGTCGCCGTGGCGACCTCGCCCGACCAGGACGAGCTCACCGACATGGAGTGGGCGCGCGCCATGATGGACAAGGGCCGCCTCCCGCCGATGCAGCAGATCTTCTCCTTCGGCTTCCTGGGCGAGTCGGCGCACAAGAGCTACACCCTCGCGGGCGCCTTCGTCCGGTGGCTGGCGGACACCCACGGCTGGGGGACGGTGCGCGCCTGGTACGGCGGCGCGTCCCTCGAGGCGCTGCTCGGGCAGTCGTGGCACGCCATCGACGACGACTTCCGCAGGGCGCTGGAGAAGGTGACGTTGCCGCCCTCCGCCGACGCCTACGTGGCCTCCAGGTTCGAGCGCCCGGCGGTCTTCGGTCGCCGGTGCCCGCACGAGGTGGACGCCCTGCGCGGCCAGGCCGACGCCTGCCGCGACACCCACCGCCTGGACTGCGCGCGCGCGGGCTACGCCGGCGTGCTCGCGCGCGATCCCCACGACTACCCCGCGCTCCTCGACCGCGCCACGATGGAGCTCCGCTCCGGCGACGCGGCGAAGGGCAGGGCGGAGCTGGACTCCCTCATCGCGGACGACAAGGTGCCGCTCGCCTTCCGCGATCACGCGCGGGAGGCGGAGGCGGACTCCGATCTCGCCCGCGGCGACGGCGCGCGGGCCGCCCCGGTCTACGACGACCTGGCCGCGCACGTGCCCAACGAGGACCACGCGCGCACCCTGGAGGTGAAGGCGATCGCCGCGCGGCTGCCCGAGGCGCGGCTCCCCGTGGTGACGCTGCTCGTCGCCGCGCCGGGTGACCGGCCGGCGGATCCCGATCTCGCCGCGGCGATGATCGGCGAGTGGTACGGCAAGACCGGCAGCCCGCTGGCGGCGTACCTGCTCGCCAAGCACGCGCTCATCGGCGGCTACTACGGCGAGGCCGCACCCGAGCTCGACCAGGTGCTCGCGGCGCCGCCAGATGCCCCGCTGACGAAGCGCGTGCGCAAGGAGGCGCTGCGGCAGCGGGCGGTCTGCGCGTGCGCCCTCCACGACGTGCCCGCCATCGACCGCGTGCGCGGCCTGGTCGAGGCGCCCGACTCGCCCTTCGTGGGGAGCGCGGGCGGGCGGCGCGAGGCGGTGCTCCGCCTGCTCAATCGCTGCCGCTAGGCGCGGCGACGCGCGCGGCCCCGGACGCTTGCCCTTGCAACCCGCCGGATCGTGGTGAAATTAGAGGGACGCATGGACGCCCCCCGCCCCCATTTCACCCTCTTCGGCTTCCCGGTGCGGGTCCAGGCCTCCTTCCTCATCATCGCCGTGCTGCTGGGCGCCGGGGCCGGCGGGAGCTCCTGGTCCATCACCGACCTGACCTGGATGGCGCTGGTCATGGGGATCGTCTTCGTCTCCATCCTCGCGCACGAGCTGGGGCACGCCTTCGCCGGTCGCGCCTTCGGGCTGCAGCCGGGGATCATCCTCGGCGGTCTGGGTGGTCTCACCTACTGGCGCGGCGGCAAGGACGTGGGGCACGGTCGCTCCTTCCTCATCAGCGTGGCCGGCCCGGCGGTGGGGATCTTCTTCGGGATCTTCTTGTTGATCGCGAGCGCGCTCCACCCGCTGCCGGGGATGGCGGGGAGGCTCGTGCAGGAGCTCGTCTGGGTGAACCTGGGCTGGGGCGTCCTCAACCTCCTCCCGGTCATGCCGCTGGACGGCGGCAACGCCCTTCGGTCCATCCTCGGCATCACCGGGCTGGGCGATCCGGAGCTGGGCGCGCGCGGCGTCTCCATCCTGCTCGGTGGTCTGCTCACCATCGGCGGGGCGCTGATGCACAGCCTCTGGATGGCGGCCATCCTGGGCATGTTCACCTTCCAGAACGTCCAGGCCCTGCGCGCCCGCCTCCGCACGCGGGAGGACGAGATCTGGCGCAAGCGCCTGGACGAGGGCTACCCCCAGTGGCTCGCCACGAAGAACGCCTCCGAGATGATCCGCGAGGGTAGCCGCGCCCGCACGCAGGCGCGCACGCCGCAGCTGCAGGCTCACGCGACGGAGGTCGTCGCCATGGGCCAGTGCCTCGACGGCGATCCTCGCTCCGCCCTCGCCACCCTGCAGACGATGCCGCAGGGCTACCTGCCCGGCGTGGAGATCGCCGTCCACGTGCTGCTGGAGGCGGGTGAGCGCGCCGCGGCCATCGACTACCTGGAGCGCGTCGCCTCGCACACCGGCGATCCCGCGGCCACCCGCAAGCTCGCGGAGCTGCGCGCCGGCGCGTGACGCTGCGCTCGCCTCACTGGCACTCGTTGTTGCAGAAGGACTGCATGCACGTGGAGAGCTGGTCGAACTCCTGCATCCCCTGCGGGTAGTCGGTGGAGCAGGCGTCGGCGCACGTTTGGTCCGGCGCGCCGCCGTCCAGCGGGAAGCAGGCGTCGAGGCACGTGAGGAAGGCGGTGCAGTCCTGGTTCTGGCCGCACCCGTTGTCCTCGTTGCAGCAGCTCGTGCCGAGGCAGTCGTCGCACGCCTGCAGCCCGGTGGGGAGCGAGAGGCTGCAGAGCGGCCCGGTGTCGGGCGGGTCGAAGACCCCGGAGTCGTCGGCGACGTGGCCGGAGTCCTGCGTGGTGCCGGCGTCGGAGGTGACCAGGTGCCCGGCGTCCTTGGTCGCGCCGGCGTCCTGCGCCTTGGCGTGCGGCCCGCCGTCGTCGAAGCTCTGGACGCCGTAGGCGCACCCGGCACCCGCGAGACAAACCACGACCATCGAAGCGAGAAGTTTCGCGCTCACGTTTCCCTCCGCACGCTGTCTGGAAAGGGGCCCTGGGCCGCAGAATGGAGTCGTCCCGCCCCAATCGGCGATCGGGTCGGGGGCGGGACAGGACGGTCCCCAGAGGCGGGGACTTCGTTCAGGATGAGGCGTCGTCCTGCGCGCCCACACTTCGTCGCAGGGTGGGTGACGCGCATTCATGTGCCGCGTCCGACCACCGTCACCCCGAGCTACCGCCCCGCGAGCACCTGCTTCACCACCTGCAGCGCAGGGATGCCGGTCACGCCGCCCCCGCCGTGCGTGGCCGAGGACGCCTGGTACAGGCCGCGGATGGGCGTGCGGAAGTCGGCGTACCCGGGCGCCGGTCGCATGTGGAACAGCTGCGCGACGGAGAGCTCGCCGTGGAAGATGTTGCCGCCGATCAGGCCATACTCGTGCTCCATCTGGTGCGGGCCGACGACCTGCCTGTGAAGGATGGAGCGGGTGAAGCCGGGCGCCACCTCCTCCACGCGAGCGATCACCCGGTCCGCGTAAGCCTCCAGCTCCGCGGGGTCCGGCTCCTGTGCCCAGGTGTGCGGCACCCACTGCGTGAACATGCTCATCACGTGCTTGCCCTCCGGGGCGAGCGAGTCGTCGAAGACGCTGGGGATGCAGATGTCGGCGAAGGGCCTTCGCGCCGCGCGCCCCGCCACCGCGTCCTGGAAGGCTCCCTCCACGTCCTCGAGCGACTGCGCCAGCACGATGGTGCCGCCGTGAACCTCCGGATCGTAGCCCGGCCTGGACGCGAACTCGGGCAGGCGGTCCAGCGCCAGGTTCACCTTCACCGTCCCGCTGCGCGTCTTCCACCGCTCGATGGCGGTGACGAAGTCCTCCGGGAGATCCTTGCGCTCTACATGCTTCAGGAAGGCGATCTTGGGGTGCGTCGTCGTGACGATGACGCTCGCGGCCAGCTCCTCGCCGCTCTCCAGCGCCACGCCGTGCGCGCGCCCGCCGGTGACCAGGATCTTCGCGACCGGCGCGCCCGTCCGCACCGTGGCGCCGAAGGACTCGGCGGCCTTTCGCATGGCCTGCGTCACGCCGCCCATGCCACCGCGCGGGAAGCCCCACGAGCCCATCTGCCCGTCGCCCACGTCGCCGATCTTGTGGTGCGCCATCACGTACGCCGTGCCCGGGGAGCGCGGCCCGGCCCAGGTGCCGATGACCCCGCTCACCGAGAGCACGCCGCGCATCTGCGGCGACTCGAAGCGCTCCTCCAGCAGGTCGGCGATGCTCATCGTCATCAGGCGCGTCACGTCCGCCACGTCGCGCGGGCGAAGCTCGCGCAGCTTCCAGCCCAGGCCGAGCTGCGCCATCACGTCGCCGAGCTTCCGCGATCCGAGCTCGGGCGGGATCATCGTCAGCACCGGGCCAAGCACCTGGCCGAGGCGCCCCAGCCAGGCGTCCCACGCCACCATCGCGTCGGCGTCCTTCTTCGAGAACTTGGCGATCTCGTCGTGTCGCCGCTGCGCGTCGTCCGCCATCATCAGGTAGCGGCCGTCCGGCTGCGGGGCGAAGTACCCGTGCTGCGGGTAGACGTGGTAGCCGTGGCGCTCGAGCTCCAGCTCGCGCAGGACGGTGGGCGGCATGAGGCTGACCACGTAAGAGAGCGTGGTCATCTTGAAGTCGGGGCCCCACGGCTGCTGCGTGATCGCCGCGCCGCCGACCTCCTCTCGCCGCTCCAGCAGCACCACGCGCCGGCCCTTCTTGGCGAGCAGGCCGGCGGTGACCAGGCCGTTGTGTCCGCCCCCGATGACGATGACGTCGTAGTGGTTCACCTTCGCGGCCATGACGCGACGGAATGCCACGAACGGCCGCGCCCCTCAAGCCGAGCCGGTCAAGCTTCCGTGACCCGTGCGGTCTGGCCGGCGCGGGCGGGGCGGCATACCCTCGTGGCATGCACAGCCCGCCGGCCGTCGTCCTGCTCCTGGCCGCGCTGGGCCTCTCGGCCTGCTCGCACACGACGTATCAGGCTCACTTCGTCGCGCCGTCCAAGGTCGGCACGATGCCGCCGGACGCCTGGAGTGCGCCCTTCCTGAAGTGCCACATGAAGAACGGCGACGTCGTCGTGCTCGACAGGTGGACCATCGACGACGCCGCCGGCTACGCCAGCGGGCACGGCGTCCGGTACGACATGGATCGCCTGCAGGTCGGCGCCGCCGGCCCGCAGGCCGTGCGCCTCGCCGACGTCGCCCTCTTCGAGACCAACCGCCCTTACGAGGTCCAGCGAGGCGCCGAGCAGGTCGCCGCCCTGGCCGTGGGCACCGGCCTCTCCCTCGCCCTCACCGCGTACTGCCTCTCCAACACCAAGGCGTGCTTCGGCTCCTGCCCGACCTTCTTCGCCGACGACGGCCACGGCATGGTGCTGCAGGCGGAGGGGTTCTCGTCGAGCATCGCCCGGTCTCTCGAGGCGACCGACGTGGACGCGATGTGGACCGCCGCGCCGAAGGGCCGCGACCTGAAGGTGGTCATGACCAACGACGCCCTGGAGACGCACGTCGTCGACTCGGTGCGCGTGCTCGCCGCCCGGCGCCCCCCGGGCGGCCGCGTGCTGCGCGCGGGGGATGTCTACTACCCGGCGACCAACATGGCGCCGCCGTCGCGCGTGGTGGCGGAGTCCGGCGACGTCACCGCGAAGCTCCGCGCGACCGACGGCGACGAGTACAAGTCACCCGCCAGCCCGACCGACCTCGCGCAGAAGGAGACGCTGGAGGTGCGCTTCCCCGCGCGCGGCGGGCGCGTCGGCGTGCTCGTCGTCGGCCGCAACAGCCTGCTCAACACCTTCCTCTTCTACCAGGGCCTCGCCTTCATGGGGCACCACGTGGCCGACTGGATGACCTTGCTCGAGCGGCGCGGACGGGCGGCGTTCGCCGGGCTGGGGAGCATCCTGGGCGACGTGGAGGTCTCGGTGCGGACCACCAGCGGCGCCTTCGTGCGCGCCGGCAGCTTCGCCGAGGTGGGCCCCATCGCGCGGGAGGCGCAGCTCGTCGTGCTGCCCGACGACGCCTCGCGCGAAGGGGGCGAGCTCCAAATCCGTCTGACGATGACCCGTGGAAACTGGCGGCTGGACCAGCTCGCGCTCGCCTCGCTCGGCGACCCGGTGACACCCGTCGCGCTCTCCCCGCGCGTGGTGCTGCACAAGGGCGAGCCTGACCCGCGCGCGAAGGCGGAGCTGATGCCCGGCGGCGCGCACCTCACCACCATGCCCGGCGACGCCTACACCCTGCACTTCGACCTGCCCGCGGGCGAGAGCGAGCTCTTCCTGGAGTCGCGCGGGTACTACTACGAGTGGATGCGCGAGGAGTGGCTCCGCGACGAGGACCAGACCGCGGCCACCCAGCTCGTCTTCAACCCGGCGGCGGCGATGAAGACGCTGGCGCCGAGGTTCAAGGCGATCGAGCCGGACATGGACCGCGTCTTCTGGCAGAGCCGGGTGAAGCGATGGTGAGGGGGAGGGGAGCGCTGCTGCTGCCGGGCGCCCTCGCGCTCGCCGCGTGCGGGGGCGGCGCGCCGCTCAGCCGCGCGGAGACGCCCCCCGGCCACCCTGCCGCGATGGACGTGGGGGATGTGCCGGTGAAGGGCTACCACGTCAGCATCCAGGGCGCGGACGGCTTCCGTCTGGGAGGCGAGCTGCTCGCCGCCGATCGCGACGCGCTGGTGGTGCTCGACGGCCAGCGCGTCTTCCGCGTGCCGGCCTCCATGATCACCAGCGTGCACGTGCCGCTCTACTCCAACGGCGCGCTCGTGGGCGCCCTGACCGCGACGGGCGTGGTGGGCACGCTCTCCGCGCTCACGCACGGCCTCTTCTTCGTCTTCAGCGGGCCGTCGTGGGCGGTCCTCTCCACCACGGTCGTCACCACCGCCGCCGTCGACCCCCATCGCGTGGTGAGCGTCCAGCGCGACGGTCTGGGCGCCCTCTACCAGTACGCCCGCTTCCCCCAGGGGCTGCCGGAGCCGTACGCGCAGCGGGTCCTGCGCACCGGGGTGGGGAGGTGAACCTCGAGACCCTCCCGCGCTCCGCCCGCGCACGCCCATCCCGGTGTGAGGGGCGTGCGGTCTCGAGCAGCGGTGCCCAGGGACGGAATCGAACCGCCGACACGGGGATTTTCAATCCCCTGCTCTACCGACTGAGCTACCTGGGCGTGGGTCCTGCCGCGACCGGCGAGGGCTGCGGAAGCTGCCCAAACCCGCGCCCTTTGTCAAGACGACGGCGACGCCTGCGTCCTGAAAGCCACCGATCCCACAGTATCCGTCGTCGTTGGAGTCGACGTCGGGGATCCCGCCCCGGAGCGCCGTCTGCGAGCCGGACGTGATGCGCGCGAGGAGCCTGCAGCCCGCGCCGACGGCCGCAGGGAAATGCCGCCCTCGGCAGCTCGCCGGTGTAGGATGCTCTCCCCCACGTTTTGCGGCGCGTCGAAACTCGCCGCCGCGGCGCGGCGTATGGCCTGACACGAGCTCGAGATGGATGATCCCCTTGGCCTGATCGGCACGAAGATCGACGACAAATACGAGATCGAGAGCGTCGTCGGCGAGGGCGGGTTCGCCGTCGTGTACCGGGCCCAGCACCTCATCTTCAAGCGGCCGGTCGCCATCAAGGCCTTCCGCGCCCTCTCCGACTTCGGCGCCGAGGAGCGGGATCGCCTCGTGCAGGGCTTCATCCAGGAGGGCGCGCTCCTCGCCGACCTTTCGGAGCGCTCCGTCGCCATCGTTCAGGCGCGCGACATCGGCACCGTCACGACCCCCAAGGGCGACTGGGTGCCCTACATGGTCCTGGAGTGGCTGGACGGCGCCTCGCTCGAGGCCGTCATCAGCGCGGAGAAGCAGAAGGGCCTCGCCCCGCGCGACGTGGCGCAGACCGTGCACCTTCTCGATCCGGTCGCCGAGGCGCTGGCGCTCGCGCACCGGCGCGGCATCGCCCATCGCGACGTCAAGCCCCCCAACATCTTCATCATCGGCGACCCGCGCTCGCAGGGCTTCTCCGTCAAGCTCCTGGACTTCGGCATCGCCAAGGTGGTCCAGGACGCGCAGAAGCTCGCCGGCTCCTTCAACAAGACGAGCGGGCAGGTCACCTCCTTCACGCCGGCGTACGGCGCGCCGGAGCAGTTCTCGCGCACCCACGGCGCCACAGGCCCCTGGACCGACGTCTTCGCCCTCGCCCTCGTCGCGACGGAGGTGCTCACGCAGCGCGATCCGCTGGAGGGCGACAGCTTCGTCCAGCTCGGCTACGCGTCCGCCGACAAGACCCGCCGTCCCACGCCGCGCACACTGGGCGCGACGGTCAGCGACGGCGTGGAGGCCATCTTCCAGAAGGCGCTCGCGGTGGTCCCGGAGGAGCGCTTCCAGAGCGCCGGCGAATTCTGGAACGCCCTGCGCGGCGAGCTCGCGATGAAGCCCATGCGAGCGACGCTGGCGGACACCGGGCCCATGCCCGTGCCGGCGTCGCCCGTCTCCTCGTCGATCACCACCGACAGGACGATCTCGGTGGCCGAGCTCGGCGGCGTGACCGGCTCGCCCGGCACCACCGGCGCGTCCATGCCGTCGATGACGAGCACCCCCGTGCTCCCGACCACGCCGCGGAGCGGCGGCAAGGGATGGCTCTTCGCCGTCGCCGGGCTCGTCGTGGTGCTGGGGGGAGTGGGCGCGTACCTCGGCCTGACCCACCACAGCAAGGACGCCACCCCTCCCGCCGCCTCCAGCGCGCCGGTGGCGGTGACGCCGCCCGTGCCCACCAAGCCGACGTGCCCGAAGGGCATGATCTACATCACCGGCGGGGAGTTCTTCATGGGCTCCACCGACGCCGCCGCCAAGGAAAACGAGAAGCCGGCGCACCACGTGGCGCTGACGCCCTACTGCATCGACGCGACCGAGGTCACGACGGAGGCCTACAAGGCGTGCAGCGACGTGGGCAAGTGCCCGCCCGCCGGCCGCAAGAACGTCTTCGCCGGCCTGACACCCCACCTGTCGGAGGTGCTCGACCCGCTCTGCAACATCCGCGAGCCCGCGGGCAAGGCCCGTCACCCCATCAACTGCGTCGACTGGGAGATGGCGGCCAACTACTGCAAGGTCCAGGGCGGTCACCTGCCGACGGAGGCGCAGTGGGAGTTCGCCGCGCGCGGTCCCGACGGCCGCGCCTACCCCTGGGGCGACGACCCACCGAGCGCGCGCTTCCTCAACGCGTGCGGCGCCGAGTGCGTCGCGTGGGGCAAGAAGAACAAGGTCGACGGGCAGGTGACGTTCGCTTCCATGTTCAACGACGACGACGGCTTCGCCACCACTGCGCCCGTCGGCTCCTTTCCCGACGGCAAGTCGCGCTACGGCCTGATGGACGTCGACGGCAACGTCTGGGAGTGGACCGGCGACTACTTCGCGCCCTACACGAAGGACGCGCAGAAGGACCCGACAGGCCCCAAGGATGGCGAGGATCGCGTGGCCCGCGGCGGCTCGTGGAACGGCAGCGATCCCTCGTGGGTGCGCCCCACCTTCCGCTTCCATTTCCAGCCCGACAACCGCAGCTACGGAATCGGGATGCGCTGCGCCGCCTCTCCGAAGTAGCTTCGGTCGCGTGACGCGCGCCAGAAGGACATGGATGACCTGGGCGGCCCTCGCCGCCCTCGCCACGCTGGGCCCGCGGTGCGACTGCGGCAAGAAGGGCGGCAAGGGCGGCGGGGTGGACGACGCCGCCGCCTCGGCCTCTGCGGCCTCCGCCGCCGCGGCCGCCGCACGAACGCCGCAGATGGAAGCCCTCTGGACGGCGGCGAAGGACGGCGACCCCGACGAGCTCGCGCGCCTCGCCGACGCCGAGGGCGGCATCGGCCTGGTGGAGCGCGCCGGGATGCCCGCGTACCGCCTGACCGCGCTGCGCGCGATGGGCTACGCCGACGGCTTCGTCATGATGCCCGTGCTGGGCGACGCCGCCCGCCACGCCCCCGCCCCGGAGGCCACCGCCGCCGCCGAGAGCGCAGCGCGCGTCGCGGCCCGGAAGCGCGCGCAGACCGATCCGGAGGACGCCGAGGAGCTCTTCGCCGGTTGCGCCGACCTCCTCGCCGCCGCGAAGGACACCTCCCGGCCCAGGCCCGTCCGCATCGATGTCATCCGCGCGCTTCGCATGCTCGTCGACTACGGCTGCGTCCACGCCGGCGACATCCCCACGGACTTGGACGTAAAGTAGGAGCCCGATGCCCAGCCCGTACGTCAACGAAGCGTTTCTCGTGCAGCTCCTCGGCAAGGCCGTGGCCGCCAAGGCGAGCGACGTGCACCTGAAGGTCGGCCAGCCCCCCGGCGCGCGCGTCCGCGGCGACATCGTCTACTTCCGCTCCGAGGCCCTCAAGGCGGAGGACACCGAGGCGCTCGCCCGCCACGTCATCAAGCGCGCCGAGGTGCGCGACCACCTCGAGGCGCTCTACGAGCACGACACCGCCTACGAGGCGCCGGGCGTCGGCCGCTTCCGCGTCAACGTCTACCGGCAGAAGGGGACGCTCGCCATCGTGATGCGCGCCATCCCGCTGCAGATCCCGTCCTTCGAGGAGCTGGGCGCCCCGGCCGCCTCGCAGTACCTGGCCGAGCGCGATCGCGGCCTGGTGCTGGTGGTGGGCGCCGCCGGCAACGGCAAGAGCTCCACCCTCGCGGCCATGATCGCCCACCTCAACCACTCGCAGCCCCTGCACGTCGTCACCATCGAGGACCCCATCGAGTTCCTGCACACCGACGACAAGTGCAGCATCAGCCAGCGGGAGATTGGCATCGACACCGGCACCTTCGCCGACGCCCTGCGCGCCGCTCTCCGCCAGGACCCCGACGTCATCCTGGTGGGCGAGATCCGTGACGAGATCACCCTGGACATCGCCCTCAAGGCCGCCGAGACGGGGCACCTGGTGCTCTCCACGCTCCACACGCCGGACGTGTCGCGCACGGTCAACCGCATGCTGGCGCTCGGACCGAAGGGGCAGCCCGGCGCCGCCGAGGAGCTGCGCGAGCGCATCGGCGACTCGCTGCAGGGCATCATCGCCCAGCGCCTGCTGCCCCGGAAGGACGGCACCGGTCTGGTGCTGGCGGCCGAGGTCGTGGTCGCCACCGGCACCGTGCGCGAGGCGGTGAAGCGCCCGGAGAACAACCCCCCCATGAAGGAGCTCATGGAGAAGGGGGTTCACCCTTACGGCATGCAGACCTTCGAGATGCACCTCAAGGCGCTGGTCCAGTCGGGCGCCCTGGACAAGGACGTCGCGCGCGCCGCCGCCGGGTTCTGATCCGCGCAACTGCGGTCCGCCCCCGGCCGATGGTGGGTCGAGGTGGCCCCCATGACCGACGGCGTCAACACGAACAACCGGTACTCCGATCAAGATCTCAGCAAGTGGGCGGGCTACGAGGACTCCTCGACCGTCCGGGTGATGAACCAGATCCGCTCCGACGCGGGCGAGCACGACTACGTCGAGTTCGGCGCCGACGACGTCACGACGATGGCGACCAAGCGCGAGCAGGAGGAGCTGAGCGCGAAGAACTTGGGGCTGCACGCGGGGCCCGGCGTGCTCCACATCCTCGCGGCGGGCGCGGAGGAGTCGGCGCTCGGAGCGGGGCTCATCGCGGCCGGCGTCGTGATCGAGGTGGCCGCGACCTGCAAAGAGATCGTGGGGGGTGATGCGCTGGCCTCGGCCGAGGAGCGGGACACGATGCACGCGGCCATGCTCGCGAACCTCGACATCCCGCAGGGCTACAAGGACGAGCGCATGGGCGACCTCATGTCCAGGTACACCGACGGATGGAAGGCCGGCACGCAGAAGATCGCGGAGGAGGGGCTCGGCGCGGACAAGAGCAAGATGGCCCTGGTGCAGATCCACGCGGACCAGGGTCTCAATGCAGCGCGCGGCATGCTCGACGGGAACGTGGACCGGAAGGCCTACTTCTCCGCCCATCCGGAGGCCGCGAAGCGCTACGCCACGGATCCGGCGTTCAAGGAGGGCTTCGACTCCCTGGTGTGGGCCCACCACGAGGGGAGGGCCGAGTACGACGCGGCGGTGTCCGGCCTGGAAGCGCGCGACGCCCGGTACGCACAGGCGCGCGTCCGGTTCCAGGTGTGACGATGCGCGACATGACGGACGCGCTGGAGATGCTCGCCTTCGAGGTCGCGTGGGGCTCGCTGATCACCCTGGCCGTCGGCACCTTCAGTCCGCCGCTCCAGCGGTGGCTTCCGTGGGGACGGGCGTATCAGGCCTGGAGGCGTCGCCGCATGGCAGCCGCCACGCGTGCGCTGGAGCGACGGGCTGCGCCGCCTTGCCCGCAGGCGGATCGGGCGGGGGAGGGAACCCCGTATCGCGGGGCCCTTCCGCCCCCGGTCACCACCCTCAGCCGTGGAGGCGGGTGGTGGACCGCGTTCAGGGCGCAGCGGGCGGCCACCCGGCGGGTGCGCATGGAGGCGGCGCTGGAGGAGGCGGTGGAACGTCAGGAGCAGCGGTCGAGAGCCCAGGCGATCAGATTGTCCAGATCACGCGGCTTGACGAAGACGGGGTGAGCGGCCTCCTTCAGGCCGCCGCCGGTGAAGAAGGCGATGGGCAGCCGGGGGCTGCGCGCGGTGAGGGCGTCGGCGAGGTCCAGGCCGGAGGAGGGCCCCAGCTCCACGTCCACCACCGCGCAGGCGAGGGCGTCCAGGTCCACCGCCAGCGCCTCCGGCGCCGACGCGACGTCCACGGCCTCCAGGCCCGCGGCCGTGAGGCGCGAGACGAGCAGGCTCCGGGCCACCGCCGAGTCATCCACGACGAGTACGCGTCGCATCTCTCCCGCGTGCACGGTCGCCAATTTGCGGCGTGGCGTCAAGCCGACCCACCGCCGAGCTGGTGCACCAGCACGGGGCCCCAGCGTGGTGCGGGCAGGGGGAGAGCCCTCGTGCCTTCGGGCCTTTCGCGTGGCACGCGCCTCGCAATACGCTCTCCGCAGGAGCGCCATCATGGAAATTCGATTCTGGGGAGTCCGGGGGAGCATCGCGTCGCCGGGACCGGACACGGCGGAGGTCGGGGGCAACACGAGCTGTGTGGAGGTGCAGTGCGCGGGCGAGCGCATCGTGCTCGACGCGGGCACCGGGCTGCGGCGTCTGGGTGACGCGATGATGCGGGAGGGCAAGCCGGCGGAGGCGACCCTGCTGCTCTCGCACTTCCACTGGGACCACATCCAGGGCTTGCCCTTCTTCGTCCCTGCGTACGTGCCCACCTCCCGGCTCACCGTCGTCGGCTCGTCGGACGGGCGCGGCTCGCTGCGCGACAAGCTCAGCCGGCAGATGACCGAGCCTCACTTCCCGGTGCAGCTCGACGACCTCGCCGCCGAGCTCGCCTACAAGGAGGTCCGAGCGGATCAGCCCTTCGAGGTCGGCGACGTGCGCGTGCGCGCCGCGCGCCTGAACCACCCCGGCGGCGTCTACGCGTATCGCCTGGAGCACGGCGGGCGAAGCCTCGTGTTCGCCACCGACACCGAGCACTACGCTTGCATCGACCCCACCCTGCTCGCGCTGGCGCGCGGCGCCGACATGCTCATCTACGACGCCCAGTACACGCCGGCGGAGTACGCCGGCGCGCCCTCGGCGGGGGGCCGCTCCAAGGTGGGGTGGGGGCACTCGACCTACGTGGCCGGCGCCGAGCTGGCGAACGCCGCGGGCATCGGCAAGCTGGTGCTCTTCCATCACGACCCGCAGCGCACCGACGCCGGAGTGGAGGAGATCGAGGGCCTGGCGCGCGAGCTCTTCGCCGACACGACGGCCGCGCGCGAGGGCATGTGCCTGGTGATCCCCGAGCCGGCGGGGAGCGTGGCGGCGTGAGGATCGCCGCAGATGGTTGTAGAGTACACTCTTTCCGGAGGGCGCGAGACCGCGGGATTCGCTAGGCTTCCGGCGATGTCCAACCGCCTGTCGCTGCTCGTCGACCTGGCGTCGCTGCTCGCGCGGGAGATCGACCTGGACGCGCTGCTGGCGACGGCGTGCGAGCGGGTGGCGGCGGCGCTGCGGGCGGACCGGGCGACGCTCTGGCTGCTGGACGCCGATGGCGGGGAGCTGGTCACGCGCGTGGCGATGCTGCCGGAGGTCCCCGCGCTGCGGCAGCCGGTCGCCCGCGGCATCGCCGGGTACGTCGCGCGGACGGGCGAGGCCGTGCGCATCGAGGACGCCACGCGCGATCCGCGCTTCGACCCCACCGCCGACAAGGCGACGGGGTACGTGACGCGGTCGATGCTGGTGGTCCCCGTCCGGGAGGACGCGCACGCGCCGGTGCGGGGCGTGGTGCAGGTGCTCAACCGCGAGGGCGGCGGCGCCTTCGACGAGGAAGACCAGCGCTATCTTCTGGCGCTCGCCACGCAGCTCGCGCGGGCGCTCTCGCTGACCACGCTGCGGGCGGAGAACGCCGCGGGGCCCGGCGTCACCCTGCGAGGGCCCTTCAACCGCATCGTCGGACGCTGCGCGCTGCTCAAGGAGGTCTACGAGCGCGTCACCCTCGCCGCGCAGACCGACGCCACGGTGCTCTTCCGCGGGGAGACGGGCACCGGCAAGGGACGCTTCGCGCGCGCGGTGCACGTCAACTCCAAGCGGCAGGCGGGGCCCTTCGTCGTGGTGGACTGCACCACGCTCCCCGCGCAGCTCGTCGAGAGCGAGCTCTTCGGCCACGAGCGAGGCGCCTTCACCGGGGCCGACAGGCGAGTGCTCGGCAAGGTGGAGATGGCGGCGGGGGGCACGCTCTTCCTGGACGAGATCGGCGACCTGCCGCTGGACATCCAGGGCAAGCTGCTGCGCTTCCTGCAGGACCACGAGTTCGAGCGGGTGGGCGGCCGCGAGACGCTGCGCGCCGACGTGCGCGTCGTGTGCGCCACGCACCGCGATCTGCGGGCGCTGGTCAAGGAGGGGCGCTTTCGCGAGGACCTGTACTACCGCGCGCGCGTCGTGGAGATCGTGCTGCCGCCGCTGCGGGCGCGCGGCCCGGAGGAGATCGAGCAGCTCGCCCGGCACTTCGCCGACATGTACGCCAGGCGCTACGCGCGGCCCGAGCCGCGCTTCACGCCCGAGGCGCTGGAGCGGCTGCGCAAGCACCGCTGGCCGGGCAACGTGCGCGAGCTGGAGCACTGGGTGGAGGGCGCGCTGGTGCTCGCCCCCGACGGCGTGATCCGTCCGTCCGGCTTCCCGGCGGAGGAGGCGGAGGTGGCGGAGGAGGAAGGCGCGGGGGCAGGGGAGGACGGCGTCCGCCTGCCGCCCGGCCTGACGTTGCAGGAGGCGGAGCGCCGCTACGTGGAGGCGGCGATCCGCGCGTGCGGCGGCAACAAGACGGAGGCCGCGCGGCGCCTGGGCATCGGGCGCAACACCATCGGGCGCTGGCTGAAGAAGTAGCCTGCTCCGCGCCGCGGGGCGATGCGGTATCCTCGGAGGACTTCATGGCCTCCTCGTGCTTTCGGCGAGCCCCCGGCGGGCCGCCCCGTCACCGATGATCGGCGAGCCGTCCACGCGCGCCACCCAGCTCCTCGCCTTTCGCTCCGCGGCGCTCACGCTTTGGGGGACGGCGGGGTGGCGTGACATCGTCGAGCGATTGCCGCCGCGGACGCGCGAGGTGCTGGTGGCGGACAACCTGGTGGTCGCGGTGGGCTGGGTCCCCGAGCGGTACATGCTCGATCTCGCCGAGGCGGTGTGCGCGGGCCCGGCGCTGGGCAGCCACGAGGCCTACCGCGAGTTCGTGGGGCACGTCATCGCGCTCGGCTTCGGGCGGGTACGGCGGCTGCTGGTCCAGTTCGCACCGCCCGGCGCGGTGCTCAAGCGCGCGCCGGAGCTCTGGCGGCACGATCACACTCACGGCGAGCTGGACGTGGCGATCGAGGACCGGCGCGCGGTGGTGCACATGGACCACCCGGTGCTCACGACGACGCCGCTCAGCCGCCAGACGGCGTCCGAGATGTTCCGCTCGGTGCTCGGCCTCACGCGCGCGCGCGATGTGGTCGAGGAACACGGCCTGGAGCCCGACGGCCGGCTGAAGGTGGTGCTCCGGTGGCAATGAGCCTGCAGACGACCGACGACGTGCTCGACTACCTCGCCGGCTGCGCCGCCCGCGCCGAGCGCGGCGAGCTGCCCGCGGCCTACGGCATCTTCGCGCGCGCCTACCACCGCTTCACCCTCGCCATCGTGGCGTACTCGCCCTCCGGAGTCTTCGAGGACCCGGCGTGGATCGCCGACTTCGACGTGCGCTTCGCCCGGCGCTACCAGCTCGCGCTGGAGCACGCCGGCGAGCGCGGGCTGCCGTGGAAGGTGGCGTTCGACGCGGCGGGCGGCGACCGCGGCCATCACGCCATTCGCCACCTGATGCTCGGCATCAACGCGCACATGTCCTACGACCTCTGCGAGGTCCTGCTCGAGGGCGTGGTGGACGACCGGGAGCGCCGGCTGCGCGACTTCCTCGCGGTCAACGGGGTCATCACCCACGCCGTCCCGTCCATCCAGCGGCTGGTCGAGGATCGCTACGGCGAGGGGCTGCGGACGATGGACACCCTCGGCCTCAACGCCGACGAGCTGCTCACCGAGGAGAGGTTCGCGGCCTGGCGCGGTCGCGCGTGGCGCGACGCCATGGCGATCCTGGACGGCCGCGGCAAGCTCGCCGACGTGGAGCGCCGCGTCGCCCGCCGCGGCAAGTGGCTGATGTGGATCCCGATCTGAGGGCCCGGAGCCCGGGACTCAGGCGTCCGGGCCGGAGTCCCATGCACCCTCCGGGAGGATGGAGGGATCGATCCGCGGCAGGCGCACCCCGACCAGCCCGCCCGCGCGCGCCTGCTCCAGCACGCCGCAGGCGGCCTGCAGGCCGGAGATCGTCGCCGCCTCCATCGCCTGAAGGTTGAGGCCGTTGCGCGTCCAGTCGCCCGCGACCCAGAGGCCCCGGATCGCGGTCTGGAAGCGCGCGTGGGGGCGGATGGCGAAGAGGCCCGGCTCGGCGGAGAAGAAGCGGTTCTCCGCCTGGCACGCCCGCAGCAGCGTCCAGCGCATCGCGACCGGCCCGCCCTGCTCCACCGCGTCTGCCTGCTCGCGGAGGTAGGTGGCGTCGTCCGGCGCCAGCCCCGGCAGGTCGGCGAGCAGCCGCATCGTCTGGGCGGCGACGATGGGGGAGGCCTTCCGGGTCCACTTCTGCTGGTAGGCGGCGGTGAGCTCCGCGCGCACCTCGCCGAGCACCGGCTGCGGGAGGTGCCCCGGCGTCCCTGTGTCGTGGACCCACTGGCGCGTGTCGAGCGCCGCCGGATTGAACTCGGCGAGGTCGCTGGTGATGGCCGCCAGGCGCTGCTGGACCTCCAGCGGCCACTGCACGCGCCCCGGGTTGGCGAAGGCGTCGAAGGTGAAGCACTCCGGGTAGGTACCCACCAGCTCCCACGCGGTGCCGGCGAAGGGGCGGCCGACGTCCCCGGCCTCCAGCGCGATGCCCTCGAACTTCTCCCGCGACCAGCCGCGCTCCAGGTCCACGACGATGGTGAAGGGCCCCTCCAGGTTGGAGATGGAGAAGGGCTTGATCTCCGACGAGCCCGCCGGCGGGTCGACGACCGGCAGCGCCATCTTGCGAGGGAAGAAGAGCTGCAGGTTGAGGGTCTCGTTCATCCGCTCGCCGAGCGTGGCGAGGCGTTCCGTCAGGTCGGCGGGCGCGCCGGGCGGGAGGATCGCCGCGAGGGAGCGCGGCAGCAGGGTGGAGATGACGGCGTCGACATCCAGCGTCTCGGTCGTTGGCCCGGCCGCGCGGGGACGGAGCGCCGGCACGTCGGGCTCGCGCGACGCGCGGGTGTCGGTCAGCTCGACGTGCGTCACCCGCCCGGAGGGGTCGGTGCGGATCGCCCGCGCCACGACGCCGCGGCGGATCTGCGCCACGCCGGGCAGGCGGGCCGCCGCGCGGTCGGCGATGGCCTCCCACATGCCGCGGCTGTCGTCGCCGTCGAAGAGGCGCAGCACCGCGCCCTCGTAGCTGCGCAGGCCGAACTGCGCGTTGCGCACCACCGTGCCGATGTCGAGCGGGTAGGGGTTGGAGAAGGCCGCCTTCAGCGCGTTCTTGAGGAACCCGGAGGCGCGCGGGTCGTAGGTGGCCACGGTGCCCACCATGGCGGCGGCGTCGCGCGCGACGAGATCGAGCACGTCCAGCACCGCGCGCAGGTCGTGCAGCAGCCCGCCCTCCGGGGTGTCGGGCGCGGAGGCGTGGCGCGGGAAGGCGCCCAGCGTCACCGTGCGCAGCGTGCCGAGGGTGGCATGCGCGCGGCGCATGCGCGGCATGATGTGCTGGTGGAAGAGGGGGTGCAGGAGCTCGCCCACGTCGGCGTCGGCGGGGCTCTTGCCGAGGAGTCGCTCGAGCAGCGGGCTCGTCTCCGGCGAGCCGACCTGCGCCAGCACCGCGCGGGAGAAGAGCAAGGACCAGCGCAGCTCCGGCCCGAGGCCCTCGTCGAAGAGCACATCCATGTAGCTGAGGAGCTCGTGCGCCGAGAGGCGCAGGCCGAGGATGGTCTCCAGCCCACGCTCGAAGGCGCGCACCGCGACGCCCGCGTCCCGGAAGGCGCGCAGCACCCGCCGCGCGCGGGGGTTCCACGCGGTCTCCGGGCGCTCCGGATCGCACACGTGCACCGCCGCCACCCGCGCTGGCGCGCCGCCCGCCAGGTCCGGCGGCGCCATCCACGCGCAGTAGGTGGCCGTCCCGCCGGAGAGGCGGGTCGCGGCGAGGTCGCCCATCAGGCGCAAGAGATGCGCGTAGCTGCCCCACACGAAGTGAATACCGTGCGGGCCGCAGGTCCCGTACGGCGCGTGCGGATGGCGCGGGGACGGCCCTTCCAGCGCGAAGGACTGTGCGCGGCCGCCCGCCGCGTCCTCCGCCTCCACGAGCGTGATACGCAATCCCGGCGGCAGGCTGAGCCCGGCGAGGGCCGCCGTCAGCGCATCGAAGGCCGCCACGCCGGCGACGCCGCCGCCGAGGATCACCACGTTACGCGGTCCGTTGTAAGTGCCAGTGGCCATGTTCCCTTTTCCCCAGACTCCAGTATCGTACTTCTGGCACGAGTGGGGGGAGCGTCATGGATAGTCCTCACCCCGGCAGACCCGCCGGGGCGCCCGCCATGGGTGCCCCCCTCGTCGACGCGGTCTTTCGCGGCGCGCCCTGCGGCATCGTCGTCGTCAGCGCCGACGGCGCCGAGTGCCTCGCGGTCAACGAGACGATGGAGCGCCTCGGGCTCATCGTGCCCGGCGCCACCGGCCAGGCCGTCGGCGTCACCGCGCTCCCGGGGGTGGTCGCCGCCATCGAGGACGCCCTGGAGGAGTGCCGGATCACGCGCGCGCCGCACAGCGCGGAGATGGTCTTCAACGTCGGAGGGCGGGAGTCGTGGTGGCTGGTGTCCTCCTCGCCGGTGCACGACGCGCACGGCGATCTCCGGCGCATCGTCTGCTCCTTCTTCTACGTCGACTTCCTGAAGCGCACCGAGGAGGAGCTACGCCGCTCGGAGCGGACCTTCCGCACCCTGATCGAGAAGATGCCCGACGCCGTCATCGTCACCGACCGGCGGGGCGTCCGCTACGTCAACGCCGCGGCGCTGGGGCTGCTCGGCGTGGCGCGGGCGGCGGACCTGATCGGGTCGCCCGCCGCCGCCCTCATCGACGGCGACGACATCGGGGCCATCCGGCGCGCGTCGCTCTCGGTGGTGCGGGGCGACGTGCGGAGCCTGGTGGAGGCGCGCGTGGTCCGCAAGGACGGCCGGCGCGTGATGGTGGAGTTCGTGCCGATCCCGGTCGACTTCGAGGGCGCGCCTTGCCTGCTCGTCGTCGCCCGTGACATCACCGAGCGCAACGAGCTGCACGCGCGTCTCGCCCACGCGGACCGGACGATCGCCATCGGTACGCTCGCGGCCGGCGTCTCGCACGAGATCAACACGCCGCTCGCCGCGGTGATGGCCAACATCTCCTTCGTGATGGACCGGCTCGAGGAGCAGGGATTGCTCACCGACGAGCTGCGCGAGCCGCTGGCGGAGGGCCTGGAAGGGGTGGACCGCGTCGCCAAGATCGTGCGCGGGCTGCGGGGGCTGGCGCGCGGCGAGGCGGGATCGGTGCGCGCGGTGGATCTGCGCCGATCGGTGGAGCTGGTGGAGCGCCTGGCGCGACCGGAGGTGGAGCGCGTGGGCAGGCTCGTCGTCGAGGCGGTGGACCTCGCGCCGGTGCGCGCGAGCACCATCATCGACCACGTCTTCTTGAACCTGCTGCTGAACGCGGCGCAGGCCATCCCGCCGGGAGCCCCGGCCGCGAACGAGGTGCGCCTCGTCATGGCGGAGCGCGACGACGGCGCGGTGGTGGAGGTCTCCGACACCGGCAACGGCATCGCCCCGCACCACCTGCCGCGCATCTTCGACCCCTTCTTCACGACGAAGCCGGTGGGGCAGGGGACGGGGCTCGGTCTCGCGCTCGCCATGCGCATCGTGGAGGCCTCCGGGGGGCGCCTCACCGCGCGCAGCGCCGGACGCGGCGCGACCTTCGAGGTGTGGCTGCCCTTCGCCGGGTCCGACACGCCCCCGCCCATGAACGTGCCCTGAGGAGGGAGGGTCAGGGAGCCGTCGTCGAGGGAGGCATCGCCACCAGACCGGCGTCACGCAACAGAGAGAGGTCCTCGTCCTCGCCAGGGTTGGGCGTGGTGAGGAGGCGGTCTCCGTAGAAGATGGAGTTGGCCCCGGCGAGCATGCAAAGCATCTGCGCCTCGCGCGTGAGGGACGTGCGGCCGGCGGAGAGACGCACCCGCGCGTGGGGCATGAGGATGCGCGCCACCGCGATCATGCGCACCAGGTCGAGCGGGTCGACGGGCGGCATCGCCCCGAGCGGCGTGCCCTCCACCGGGACCAGGGCGTTGATGGGCACGCTCTCCGGCTGCGGGTCCAGGTTGGCGAGGGTGCGCAGCATCTCGCAGCGGTCCTCCTTGCTCTCCCCCATGCCGATGATCCCGCCGGAGCACACCGTGATGCCCGCCTTGCGCACGCTGGCGAGGGTAGCGAGGCGGTCGTCGTAGCCGCGCGTCTTGATGATGGACCGGTAGTTCTCGCGGCTGGTGTCCAGGTTGTGGTTGTAGGCGTCCAGGCCCGCCTCCTTCAGGCGCACCGCCTGCGACTCCGTCAGCATGCCCAGCGTGACGCACGCCTCGAGGCCCATCGACTTCACCCCGCGGACCATCTCCAGCACGCGGTCGAACGCCGGGCCGTCCTTCACCTCGCGCCAGGCGGCGCCCATGCAGAAGCGCGTGGAGCCCGCCTCACGCGCGGCGCGGGCGCTCGCCAGCACCTGCTGCACGTCCAGCATCTTCTCCGGTGCGGTGTCGGTCTGGTAGTGGCTGGACTGCGGGCAGTACGCGCAGTCCTCCGGGCACCCGCCCGTCTTGACCGAGAGCAGCGTGCAGAGCTGCACCTCGTTGTCGGGGTGGTGCGCGCGATGGACGGCGCGTGCCTCGTCGACGAGAGGCAGGAGCGGGCGATCGTAGAGGGAGAGGACGTGCTCGCGGGTGTAGGGACCGGACTGCGACATGGCGGGGGAAGCTACCACGAGGCCGCGGCGCCCCGAAACCGGGCGCGCATGGCCCTCAGCGCGACGCCCGGGCCCGCCGCTCCAGCAGGGTCAGCTCGAAGGTGCGGACGATGCGGCCGCCCCGGAAGATGCTCAGACGCTGCAGGCGGCCCGGGTGAAAGTGGGGCACCCGCGCCGCCGCCTCCACCGGGAAGCGGTTGTCGGTCACGAAGACGATCTTGTCCGCCTTCTCCCAGACGGCGCGCGGCGCCCAGTCGTCGAAGTCGGTCGGCGTCTCCGACGCGCAGCCGACCCTGGCCCGTGGAAGCACGACGGCGAGCTGCGCGCAGATCATCCAGTTGGGGCCGACGACCCACACCGTCTCCTGCGGGTCCTCCAGCGTGACCTCCTCGTCCATCTCCTGCGCGGCGCGCGCGGCGTCCTTCCAGCCGTAGAGCTCGTTGGCGATGTCCACCTTGGCGTCGTAGGAGCGCGGGGCGAGCGTGAGCAGGGAAGGGGACAGCACCCACGCGTAGACGCCCAGGGTGAGCGCCAGGCCCAGCGCGCCGGCGCCGACGGTGAGCTTGCGCCAGCGGGGGCGGACCTCGCCGCCCTGCACGACGGGGACACCGGTGCGCGCGGCGTGCAGCGGCAGCGCCAGCAGGGGCGGCGCCAGCCAGTGCGGCTCGGCGACGCGGCTCCACAGGCAGAGCGGCAGCAGCCCGGCGATCGGGACGGCGAAGGACCAGAAGAGCAGGGCGCTCGTCGCGTCGCGCTTGCGGGCGCGGTAGAGGTCTCGCGCCAGCCAGACCACGAGCACCAGCAGGAGCGGCGAGACGTAGACGAGCTGGCCTCCCAAGACCGCGCCCAGGTTGCGCAGCGACAGCCCCGCGCCGTGCTGCGTGTCGACGAGACGGTGATGGAGCATGGGCCAGCCGCGCGCCGCCTCGAACTGCACCACCGGCCAGAAGACCAGCGCGCCCGCCGCCACGCCGAGCCACGGCCAGATGGTGCGGGCGTGGCGGCGCCCGGCGACCAGGACCGTCACCACCAGGCCGGCCAGCAGCAACAGGCCCGTCACCTTCGCGCTCGCCGCGGCGCCGCAGAGGAGGCCCGCGCCCAGGAACGCCACCGCGGCACGCGAGCTCTTCGGCTCCGCCTCCAGCGCCACCGCGGCGGTCCCCAGCGCGCCGAACCAGAGGAAGCAGAGCAGCAGGTCCGGCGTCATGGCGAAGAGGCCGACGGCGATCTCCGGGGTGACCGCCAGCGCGATCGCCGCGATCATGGCGGCGCGCCGGGTCGCCCCCATGCTGCGCGCCACGATGGAGGCGATCCACGGGACCATCGTCGCCATCACCGCCGTGACCGCGTGCGCTCCCGCCGGCATGGGGGCCGTCCCGCCGCCCACCGCGCGCGCGAAGACGCCGATGAGCCCCGGGTGGTCCAGGTAGGCCGGCTGCGGGTGCAGCGCGTAGGCGGCGTAGAGGGCCTCGCTGTCGCCGAAGCCGACGGTCTTGGCGGCGTACCAGCGGATCACCAGCAGCAACGCCGAGAGGGCCATCAGCCCGGCGGCGGCGGGCTCCATCGCGCGCTTGTCCTTCGGCGTCACGGCGCGTTCATCGCACGCGCGGGCGGGGGCGGCCAGTGCGTGTGCAGACTACAACCATTCCGTCACCAGCCCGGCCACGCTCCGGGAGGGCGTCCGCGCCCCCGCGAAGCGGCTCACGACCTCGGCGCAGGCCGCCGCGCGGGCGGCGCGCGCGGGGCCGAGCGTCTCGCCGAGCGCCTCCGCCATGGGCCCGGGCGACGCCTCCTCCTGCAGCAGCTCGGGGAAGGCGCGGCGACCCAGCACGACGTTGGGCAGGCCGACGTGCGGCGTGCGCAGCAGCGCCCCCACGACCCGTGCGGTGAGGGCGTCGGTGCGGTAGGTGACGACCGGGGGCGCGCCGGCCAGCGCCGCCTCGAGCGACGCGGTGCCGGAGGCGCACAGCGCGGCGTCGAAGGCGGGAAGCCAGGGCAGGGCCCCCCGCGCCGGGTCCACCTCGCGCACCGGGACGCCCGCGCGCGCCGCGGCTTCGCGCGCGTCCTGCGCCACGGCCCGCGGCAGCCCCGACGCCAGCAGGAGCACCGCCCGGACGCCGGCTCGCGTCGCGGCCTGGAGCATCGGCCGGTGCAGCCGCGTCACCTCGTGCGCGCGGCTGCCCGGCAGCAGGGCCACGGCCGCCGCCGACGCGTCCAGCCCCAGCGCGCGCCGCGCCTCGGCGCGCGGGGTCAGCGGGACCTCCATCGCCGGGTGGCCGACGTAGCGCGCGTCCGCCCCCGCGCGCCGCCAGAGGTCCTCCTCGAACGGCAGGATCACCGCCAGACGGTCCACCGCCCGCGCGACCGCCCGCGCGCGCCCCGGGCGCCACGCCCAGACCTGCGGCGCCACGTACCAGAGCACGCGCGTCCCTGCGGCGCGCAGCCGCGGCGCGAGGCGCAGGTTGAACTCGGTGTAGTCGACCAGGACCGCCGCGCGGGGCCGCCGTGCGCGCGCCTCTCGCGTCAGCCGCGTGAAGGCCCGCGCCAGCGCGCCCGCGCGCCGCGCGACGGCGAAGGCGCCCATCGCCGGCTGCAGGGCCGCGACGAGGTCCGACCCCGCGTCCGCGCTCGCGTCGCCCCCCATGCCGAAGCAGTCGGCGCCGACCGCCCCCAGCGCGGAGACCACCCCCGCCGCCGCCCGGTCCCCGGAGGGC
The DNA here is from genome assembly GCA_963782055.1 of uncultured delta proteobacterium. Classification (GTDB taxonomy): domain Bacteria; phylum Myxococcota_A; class Polyangia; order Polyangiales; family Polyangiaceae; genus DASXHD01. The sequence goes on along the minus strand of CAWAIF010000003.1, from coordinate 3,657,730 downwards.
TCGCCGGCGACGACGAGCACGGGCTCGCTCATGCGCGCGACTTGCGGCGCGCCAGCACGAGACCCAGGCCGGCGAGGAGGGCGGCCGCGAGGGCGTCGCCCGCCGCGCCGCCCCCGCCCGCGGCGCAGCCGCCGCCGCCCCCGCCCGAGCCGCTGCCGCAGTCCCCGGAGTAGCCGTGCCGCGGCGTGGGATCGCACGCGCCCGCGGGCAGCCCGCCGTCGGCGGTGTTGCGGGTGCCGTCCGGCGGGTACGCCGCGCAGATGCCCTGCACGTCGTCCATGGAGAGGTTGCGCAGGGAGGTGGTGCCTTGCGTGTAGTGTGCAAACATCGTCGCCTTGGGATCCTGCGAGTGCGCGAGGCCGAGGAAGTGCCCCGCCTCGTGGGTGACGATGCTCGCGAAATCGAAGCCGTCGCTCGGGATGGTGGTGTCCTGCGTGACGGTGAGCTGCTGCTCGGCGGTGTTGACCTCCATGTCGGCGTCGTAGAGCTCGCCGGTGTTGGGGTTGTAGGTCACCGTCGTCAGACCGAGGGTGTCGATCGCGTTGGGGTGCGGCCAGCTGGAGTCGTCGAACATGACGATGTTCGCGTTGCCGCTCTGCTGGTTGTACTGGACGGTGTGGCACGCCACCGGCCCGAGGTAGCGCACCTCGATGCTGGGCTTCGGCGCGGCGCCGCCGGAGGGGCACGCCGCGTTGGTCCACCGGGCGAAGGCGGTGTCCATCGCCGCCTGGACGTCGTTGAAGGAGATCTGCTTGCTGGCGTCCTGCTGGATGCTGTAGCCGATGCACGCGTTGGCCCAGTACAGCGGCAGCCCCTCCGTCCAGCAGGGCTCGTCCGGTGTCGGGACGAAGGTGGGATCGATGGCCTTGGTGGTGGTGCGGCAGAAGGCGTGGGCGTCCGCGGCAGCGGCCGACGCCAGTGCCCCCGCGAAGGCGGCGGCGGCGAGCGCCCTAGCGCGCATGCGTCCTCGCCCAGGAGTCGCGCACCGCGCGCTCCGCCGCGTCGAGCGGCTTGCCGTGCAGCACGGCGGCGGCGGGCATCGCGGCCTCGGGAACGGAGGGGGCCCGTGCGGTCGCGCGCGCCAGCGCCGCGCGGCGGGGCGGCAGCGCGGCGGCGGCGGCCGAGTTGCGCACCACGCGGACCGCGTGCGTCGCCGGGTCGGTCAGCAGCGGGTACTGCCCCTGGCCGCGCGCGGTGACGAGGAAGGTGTCGGGCGTCGGCCCCGGCTGCAAGAAGAGCAAGGACCGCTGGTGGGCGATCAGCACTGGCTCGCCGTCGACGAGCTGGCCCACGTCACCGACCACGCCGCCCAGGGTGCGAACCCACGGGTCGGCGCCGGCGGCGAGGGAGCCGGCGACCGGAACGTCGACGTGCACCTGGGTGTAGGTGACGATGCGGCCGCTCTCCCACACGCTGTGCGACTCGGTCGGCGTCACCACGTCGACGGAGCTGCTCTCCTCCACGAGCGCGTCCATCACCACCGCGCGCGAGATGGACGCCCGCGCGTCGCTCGCCGCGAGGCCGCCCAGGCCGAGGGCCACGGCGAGGGCCAGGCCGGTGTGCGTGCGCCTCATCCCCGGAAGGATATCACCACTTCACGAGGGCGCAGCCCCAGTGAATCCCCGCGCCGAGCGCGAGCATCATGTTCAGCTCGCCCTTCTTGAGGTGGCCCGCGCGGGTGAGCTCGTCGACCAGGATGGGGATCGTCGCTGCGCTGGTGTTGCCGTAGCGATCGATGTTCATCGGCATCTTCTCCTCGGGCACCTTGAGCTGCTCGCGGATGTACTCGTTGATGCGCCGGTTGGCCTGGTGGGCGAGGAACCAGTCGATCTGCTCGATGGAGGTGTTGGTCTCGCGGCACAGCGCGCGCGCCGTCGCCGGTAGCTTGGTGACCGCGTACTTGAAGACCTCCTTGCCATCCATCCGCGGGATGTAGTCGCGGTTGGCGAGCATCTCGTGCTTCCAGTACGGCCGGGTGACGAAGCCGCCGCCCTTGACGTAGAGCAGCTGGCCGCCCTTGCCGTCGGTGTGCACCTTCACGCCCTTGAGCCCGGCGTCGCGGTCGGTCGCGCGGAAGATCATCGCGCCGGCGCCGTCGCCGAAGAGCACGGCGAGGGCACGGTGCTCGTCGGCGCGCGCCTTCTCCTCCTCGCTCGCCTCCCGGGTGACGCCCGGCTCGAGCAGGCTCCAGTCCTCCCACGGCATGAAGCCGGCGTGCGCCTCGGCCCCGACGAAGAGGATGGTGCGCGCCGCCTTGGTGCGGAAGAGGCCGTCCATCAGCTGCAGGCCGAAGATCATCGCCGCGCACTGCTGGCGGATGTCCAGGGCGGGGATGTCGTTCAGGCCGAGCTTGGCGCTCAGCAGCGCCCCCGGACCGGGGAAGATGTGGTCCGGCGTCATCGTCGCGAAGACGATGTAGTCGATCTCCTTCGGCGAGATGCCGGCGGCCTCGATCGCCCGCTTGGACGCCTCGAAGGCGAGGTCGCTCGCGCCGATGCCGTCCGGCGCGTAGTGGCGCTGGCGGATGCCGGAGCGCTTCGCGATCCACTCGTCCGAGGTGTGCATCACGCGGGCGAGGTCGTCGTTGGTCACCGGGTGGCCCGGCGCGTAGTGGCCCGTCCCAATAAGCTCGAAGCCCATGTAGGCCTTGGCTTAGTGCGAAACGGGGCCTTTTGCCACCGGATTGCTAGCACCCGCACTTGAAGCTGTTGCCGTTGGCGTTGCAACTCTCGCCTCCGAGGCCCAGGAATCCGCAGCCGCAGATGGACCCGCAGCAGCTGTGCCCGCAGCTCCCGCAGTTGCTCGTGCTGTTGAGGTGGACCTCGCAGCCGTCGTTCGGGTCGTTGTTGCAGTCGCCGTAGCCGGGCTGGCAGCCGGCGCACGAGCCGCCCTGGCAGAGCATGTTGGAGGGGCAGTCGGTGTCGGTGCAGCACTGCTGGCAGGTGCCGCCGCAGTCGATGGTGCCCTGCGGACAGTCGCAGCCGGCGTCGCTCTGGTCGTAGGACGCGTTGCAGGTGAAGTCGCAGAGGCCGTCGCTCGTGCACTTGGCGGTGGCGTTGGCCGGCGTGTCGCACGGCTGCCCGCAGCTCTTGGTGCAGCCGGCGTCGGGCGTGTTGGCGTGGTCCTGCTGGCAGTTGGGCCCGCAGGCGTGGAAGCCGCCCGCACACTCCGTGCATCCGGGACCGCTCCGGCCGGTCGGGCAGTTGCCGGAGTCGCCCGACGGTGTGCCGTCGACTCCGCCGCCGTCGAGCGACGAGTCGTCGTTCTGGGCGATGCCGTTGGCGCAGCCGGATGCGAGCAACGAGAGGCACCCCATCCAGAGCAGCAAGCGCATGAAAGACTCTCCCACCGCAGAGAATACAGGTCGGCCACGGCCCCGGCAAACAAGGCCCGCCGTGAAATGCAGTGGAGACGCCGGGCTACGCGCGACCTCGCCGCTTGCTCAGCCCCAGCACCGTCAGCGGCTCGGGGGAGCGGCGCAGGGTGATGGCGTCGCCCAGGGCGCAGTCGAAGACGATGTGCACGCCGTCGGCGAAGACGCGCGCCGCCCGCATCTTGCTCAGGACCTCGAGCCATCCGTCGGGCGAGACGAGGCCGCGCCGCAGCCGCAGCCGCCGCCCCCAGGGCGTGTACGCCTCGCGCACGACGTACTGCAGGCTGCGCGCGGTGAGCGGCAGCACGCGCCCCCCCGCGCTCCGCTGCGCGGCGGTGGACCCGGCGGCGGGCCCGACCCAGAGCCCGCTCGACTTCTGCTCCTCCTCCACCTGCCGGCCGCGGCCGTCGTCCAGCCGCAGGATGTAGCGCGACGTGGCCGCCGGGGAGGTGTGGCAGATGAGCACCTCGTTGAGCACGCGGTCGTGGAGGACCTCGCCGTTCTTCTCCACGCGCATGCGCGTGAGGGCGATGCGCGGCAGCTCCCCGGCGAGCGCGGCGGCGAGCGCCCTGCGCGCCCGTCCCCCGCGGGCGCCGCAGAAGAATCCGACCGAGTCGTGCGGTGCGCTGTTGATGCCCAGGACCGGCGTCTGCGATCCGACCCAGTGCGACGCGGCGAGCAGCGTGCCGTCGCCGCCGACGGTCACGACCAGGTCCGGGCGTCCGCGCCACGGCGGCCGCGCGACCGACTTGCGCGACGGTTCGACGAAGGTCGCGCGCACGCCGAGGGCGTCCAGCGCCACGCGCACCTCCTCCACCGTGCGCCGGTGATCCTCGTGGGCGCGCTTGATCCGCGCCACGGTGGGGTGCCCGTTGGCGAGCAGCTCGCGCACGCGCCCGTCGGAGCGCGCGCTCACGTAGGTCGAGCGCTTGACGATGACCACCACGCGGGGGGCCTTCATCCGACCGCCTCCACCAGCCGCCGCAGGGCGAGCTCGGTCTTGGTGTCCCGGATCTCGCCGCGCGCGCACAGCGCCAGCACCTCCCCGACCGGAAGGACCGCCACCTGGCCGTTACGCTCCAGCGGGCTGGAGTCCCCCTGGGGCGTCGAGACGGAGGCCGGGTCCACCTCGACCCGGAAGTAGGCGTGAATCTCACCAATCATCCCCGGCGCGGGAAACCCGAAGGGCCCGAGCGGCGTAAGACTCTCGGGCGGCACGCGCACGCCGATCTCCTCCTCGAGCTCACGTGCGCCGGCCGCCCTCCATTCTTCCCCGGGCTCCACCAGCCCGGCAGGCAGCTCCCACATCTCTCCGCCCGTCCGCGGCTCGATGTCGCGGGCCCACAGCGGTGGCCGCACCGCCGACCGCAGAAAGACCCACGTCTCGCCGTCGCGCCGGAAATGCGCGGCGATGACCACCGCGTCGAGGGCGGGCCGCTCCACCACATCGTAAAGAAAGGGCTCGCTCGTCGAGCCGTCGGGGTAGCGGGCGACGAGCCGCAGGCGCCGCAGCCGCAGGAAGCCCGCCGGGGCGTCGCGCTCGTCCCCCACGAGCTCGAGGGTGATGGCCAGCGGTGAAGGGAGCGGCACCGCCGCGGAGGGTAGCCCAATTCGAGCCTGAGCCGGAGGCTCTCGACTCGACCGTGAAGCCCGCGGCGGGCCATCTCGAGGGGAATACCGGGTTTGTTGCGCGCGTAAGCTTTCGCGAGGGCGATCCCGAGTCTAGACTTCCTCCAGGCATGCGCTCCTCTTCGTGGCGTCCAAGCAGGGAACTTGTGGTCGGGTCGTACGTCTCAACGTGTGAAGAGAGGTTTTCATGACCGAGCCGACCACCCCCCAGGAGCCCACCGAGCGCGCCTCGACGCCGCGCGCGGGGGCCTCCACCGACGTGAGCCGCATCGAGCGGCTGGCGCGTCGGGCCGAGCGCCGGCTGCGGTTCGTCCGCGCCTTCCGCTGGGGGATGGTGGCGCTCGCGGTCGCCCTGGTGGGCGCCGTGATCACCCTGGTCCTGCGCAAGACGGGCGTGGTGGAGGATCACCCCGCCCGCGTCGCGCTGATCGTGCAGGGCGCCCTGGCCGTCGCCGTCGCGCTGGTGGCGTACCTGCGGCCCTTGCCGCTGCGGGCCGGGGCGATCGTCCTGGACCGCCACCACGGCCTGTCCGACCGCCTCGCCAGCGCCCTCTCCTTCGCCAAGCTCACCGGGGAGGAGCGGACGCCCTTCATGGACGCCGCCATCGACGACGCCCTCGCGGTGGTGAACCAGGTGCAGCCGCAGCGGGCGGTGCCCATCCGCGTCCCGGGCGAGACGTACGTCGTCGGCGCCCTCGCCGGCGTCCTCATCCTGCTCTCCCTCTTCGAGGTGCGCGAGCACCGGCCCGCCATCTCGCAGAAGACGATCGACCCTGTGGACGTCACCGCCGACGATCTGGACGCCCTGCGCGACTTCCTCCACCAGCAAGAGCAGAACGATCAGAGCGACGAGGCCAAGGAGGCCACGCGCGAGTTCAACCAGCTCATCGAGGACCTCGCCGCCAAGCGCCTGGACCGCACCGAGGCCTTCCGCCGGATGCAGGCGCTGGAGGACAAGCTGCTCACCGGCAGCCCCGCCGACCACAAGGCGCTCGAGCAAGAGCTCTCCAAGATGGCCGACGAGCTGAAGAAGAGCGATCTCACCAAGCCCGCGGGCGACGCGCTGGACCAGAAGAACCTCACGCTCGCCGAGCAGCAGGTCCGCGATCTGGCCAAGAAGGTCCGTGAGCACAAGGTGGACAAGTCGCAGCTCGAGAAGATGCGCGCCGCGCTGAAGGCCGCCTCGCAGGGCGCCGACCAGCGCAAGCAGGACCTGGAGAAGCGCCGCGACGCCCTGCAGAAGGAGGTGGACCTCCTGAAGAAGAAGCAGCAGCTCCAGCGCGACGCCGGCCCGCAGGATCAGGCGGAGAAGGACTTGCTGCAGAAGAAGGAGCGCGAGCTGGACCGGCTGAACCAGGAGACGCAGCAGGCGCAGAGCGCGCAGCGGCAGCTGGACAGGCTGGACCAGGACCTCGCGCAGGCCGCCGAGGACCTGATGAAGGATCTCGGGGTCTCCGCGCAGGACCTGGATCAGGGCGCGGAGGACATCAACCGCATGGCCCGCCAGGAGATGACGCAGCAGGAGAAGGAGCAGCTGCGGCAGAAGCTCCAGGAGCTGCGCGAGATGCTGCGCCAGCAAGGCCAGGGGGGCCAGAAGCAGATGGTGCGCCTGCGCCGCTTCCAGATGCACGCGCAGGGGCAGGGCCAGGGGCAGGGCCAGCAGGGCCAGGGCCAGCAGGGGCAGGGCCAGCAGGGGCAAGGGCAGCAGGGCCAGGGCCAGCAGGGGCAGGGTGGCCAGCAAGCAGGCAACCAGGGTCAGGGCCAGGGCCAGCAAGGCCAGGGCCAGCAAGGCCAGGGCCAGCAGGGTCAGGGTCAGGGGCAGGGGCAGGGGCAGGGCAAGGGCGGACAGGGCCAGGGGCAGACATGGATCATCGGCCCCAACGGGCAGAAGATCCTGATGCTCAGCAAGGGCCAGGGGCAGGGGCAGGGCGGGCAGGGCGCCGGGCAGCGTCAGCCCGGCCCCGGCTGGGGCACCGGCCACGACGGCCACGTGCAGGGCCAGGCCACCAACCCCAAGATGGGCACGCAGGACACGCAGGTCGCCGGGCAGGACACCGGGCAAGGCCAGAGCCGCAGCCAGGTGATCCTCGGCGCCGCGGAGCGCGGGTTCGCCTCGCGGGGTTACACCAAGGTCTATCGCGAGTACCACACGGTGGCCGAGGAAGCGCTGAACAAGGACGAGATCCCCGGGGGCTACCGCTTCTACGTGCGGCGCTACTTCCAGCTCATTCGCCCGCGCGAAGGCCAGTGAGCCCCACCCCACACTCAACCCGCCGCCGCGCGCGGCGCAGGAAACGGAAAAGAAGGACATGAGCGAGGCAACGGAGAGCGTGCGGGGCGAGGTGCAGCAGTTCCGGGACCGGATCCAGTCGCTGCGCGACGAGATCGGCAAGGTCATCGTGGGCAACCAGCGGGTCGTCGACGGCGTGCTGGTGTGCATGCTCGCCGGCGGTCACGCGCTGCTCGAGGGCGTGCCCGGCCTCGGCAAGACGATGCTCGTGCGCACCCTGGCGGAGGCGCTCAGCCTCTCCTTCTCGCGCATCCAGTTCACGCCGGACCTGATGCCCGCCGACATCCTGGGCACCACCGTCATCGACGAGTCGGGCGGCGCCGGCGGCCGCAACTTCTACTTCCGCAAGGGACCGGTGTTCGCCAACATCGTCCTCGCCGACGAGGTCAACCGCGCCACGCCCAAGACGCAGAGCGCCCTGCTGGAGGCGATGCAGGAGCACCGCGTCTCGGTGGGCAACACCACCCACGTGCTGGAGGAGCCGTTCATCGTCCTCGCGACGCAGAACCCGCTGGAGATGGAGGGCACCTACCCGCTGCCGGAGGCCCAGCTCGATCGCTTCCTCTTCAAGCTCCACGTCCCCTTCCCCAACCGCGACGAGCTGCACCAGATCCTCGACCTGACGACGGGCGACGAGTCGGCCACGGTGCACCCGGTCCTCGACCGCGACACCATCCTCTCGATGCAGAAGCTGGTGCGGCGCGTGCCCGTGGCCCGCCACGTCCAGGACTACGCCATCCGCGTCATCCAGGCGACGCACCCCGACGGCCCCGACGCGCCGGACCTCTGCAAGCGCTTCGCCCGCGTCGGCGCCTCGCCGCGCGGCGCCCAGGCCATCCTGCTCGCCGCCAAGATCCGCGCCCTCTTCGAGGGGCGCTTCGCCGCCAGCGTGGACGACGTGCGCGGCGTGGCGCACGCGGCGCTCCGCCACCGCATCCTGCTCAACTTCGAGGGCGAGGCGGAGGGCATGAAGACCGATCAGCTCATCGACGACATCCTCAAGAACGTCGCCGAGGCCAAGACCGGCCTGAAGGAAAAGGGAGCCGCCATTGGGGCTGCTTGACGTCCTGCGCGGCCGCGGGCCGCGCAGCGTGCGCGCGGCCAAGGCCGACGAGGACCTCTTCGACGACGAGTTCCAGCGCAAGCTGGACTACCTGGCGCTCGTCAGCCGGAAGGTCTTCGCCGGGCGCATGCGCGCCGAGCGCCGCACCAAGAAGAGCGGCAGCGGCATCGAGTTCGCCGACCACCGCGACTACCAGCCAGGCGACGACTTCCGCTACCTGGACTGGAACGTCTACCAGAAGTTCGGCCGCCTCCTGCTCCGCCTCTACGAGGAGGAGGAGGACCTCGCCATCTACTTCATCGTCGACGCCTCCGGATCCATGGCCTTCGGCGACGGCAACAAGCTGAAGTACGCCAAGAAGGTCTGCGCGGCGCTGGCTTACGTCGGACTCGCGAACCTGGATCGCGTGGCCATCGTGTCCACGAGTGACAAGGTGATGGATAGGATGCAAGAAACGCGCGGAAAGGCGCGCATCTTCAAGGTATTTCGCTTCCTGCGCGCGCTGGAGCCCGCCGGCCAGACCGACCTCGGCGACGCGATGAAGACCTTCGTCGCGCAGCACAAGCGGCGGGGGCTCGCCGTGCTCATCAGCGATCTCTACGACCCCAAGGGCTTCGAGCGCGGCATCAACGTGCTCCGCTACAACAAGTTCGACCCCTTCGTCGTCCACGTGACCGACAAGCGCGAGGCCCGCCCCAAGCTCACCGGCGACGTGCTGCTCTACGACTGCGAGACCGGAGACGAGCGCGAGGTGACGGTCACCCAGCGCATCCTGAACCGCTTCTCGGAGGTCCACGGTGAGTACATGGCGGAGATCGAGCGCTTCTGCACGAGCCGCCAGGTGCCGTACATCACCGCCGACGTGGGCGTGCCCTTCGACGAGCTGATCCTGCGCATCTTCCGGCGGGGCGGGTTCCTCCGATGATCTTCGCCGGGCTGCCCTTCGCAACGCTCGCCACCATCTTCGCCGTCGTCGGCGTGGCGATGGTGGCGCTCTACATCCTGAAGCTGCGTCGCCGGGTGGTCGCGGTCCCCTTCTCCCCGCTGTGGCGGCGCATCCTGCGCGACAAGGAGGCGACCAGCCTCTTCTCCAAGCTCAAGCGGCTGCTCTCCCTGCTGATCCAGCTGGCGCTGCTGGCGCTGCTGGTGCTCGCCCTCGGCGATCCGCGCGCCGCCGCCACGCTCATCAAGGGGCGCAACCTGGTGGTGCTGGTGGACGCCAGCGCGTCGATGCAGTCGACCGACGTCTCGCCCAACCGCCTGGCGGTGGCCAAGGACGAGGTCAAGCGGCTGATCCGTGGCATGGGCGGCGCGGACCGCGCGCTCATCGCGCAGATGGACGCCTCGGTCACCCCGATGAGCCCCATGAGCGGGGATACCTCCGAGCTGGAGCGCGCGGTCGACGCCGTCCGGCCGACGGAGGCGCGCGCCAACTTCGCCCGCGCCCTGCGCTTCGCGACCGACACGCTGCGCGGCGTCGACAACGGCGAGATCGTGGTCGTCTCCGACGGGGACCTCGGCGAGGCCGTGGACGCCGCCGGCCCCGTCCACGTCGGCAAGGTGAAGCTGTCCTTCATGCCCGTCGGCAAGGGCAAGGACAACGTCGCGGTGACGCAGTTCTCGGTGCGCCGCTACCCGCTCGACAAGAGCCGCTACGAGGTGATGCTGGAGGTCACCAACAGCGGCCCGGAGCAGGCGGACATCGAGCTCTCCCTGCTGGGGGACGGGACCCTGGTCGACCTGACGCGCCTGCGCCTCAGGCCGGGGGAGCGGCTCCCGCGCTTCTACCCCAACCTCTCCGGCGCCAGCCGGACCCTGGAGGCGAAGCTGCAGGTCATCGGCGGCGGCAAGGACGACCTGCCCGCCGACGATCACGCCTACGCGCTCCTCCCCGAGAGGCGGCGGGCGAAGGTGCTCGTGGTCACCCCGGGCAACACCTACCTCGAGGCGGCGCTGCTGCTCGACGAGTACCTGGACGTCACGCAGGTGACGCCCGTCGTCTACGCGAACAAGTACGCGGCCGGGCAGGAGCACTTCGACGTCATGATCTTCGACGGCGCGACGCCGGCCGAGCCGCCGCGCGCCAACGCCTTCTACATCGACCCGGCCGGTCCCGGCTCACCGGTGAAGGTGGAGAAGGAGGTGCCGCAGCCGGGGTTCGATCGCATCGACCGCAAGCACCCCATCGTGCGATTCACCGCGCTCGACAACGTCAACGTCTCGCGCGGGCACACCCTGAAGCCGGAGACGGGCGACAAGGTCGTGGGCGCGTCGGAGGGGCAGGGGCCGATCCTCGTCGCCGGGACGCGCGGCGGCTTCAAGTTCGTGGCGATGGGCTTCGACGTGCGTGACAGCGACCTGCCGCTGCGCGTGGCGTGGCCGGTCTTCCTGCTGGACGTCATCAACTGGTTCACCGACGAGGACGCCTCGTACCTCTCCAGCTTCCGCACCGGGGACGTGTGGCACATCCCGGTCGGGGCGGCGGGCAAGGAGGCGGAGCTGGTGCTGCCCGGCGGCGTGAAGCAGGAGGTGCCCATCCACGAGGGCAGGGCGGTGTACCTGGGGCAGCGCGCCGGCTTCTACCAGCTCGACCTCGCCCCGGCGGGCGCGGCCCCCGCGCCGAAGGCCGGCGGCGCCGACGCCACCAAGGCAAAGGACACGGTCCGCTTCGCCGCCAACCTGCTCGACGACTCGGAGAGCGCCATCGCCCCGGCGGACAAGCTCACCGTGGACGGTCACGAGGCCGGCAAGGTGGAGGGCTTCCACGTGAGCGTGCGCCGCGAGGTGTGGCTGTACCTGCTGCTGGCCGCGGTGATCGTGACGGCCCTGGAGTGGATCACCTACCACCGGAGGATCACCGTATGAGCCGCGTGTGGCTCAAGCGGGCGCTCTTCGGGGCGCTGGTGGCCGGCGTGCTCGCCGTGGGGCTGTGGCTCTACCTGCGTTACGTCTGGTACGCGGGACCCACCCTCGCGTGGAAGCACGACGGCAAGGACTACGAGCTGCTCGCCCCGCGCATGCTGGGCATCGCCGTGCTCGCGCCGCCCTTCATCGTCTTCGTCATCGGCTGGTCGCTCGCCGACCTCCCGTGGCCGCAGCGCGTGATCTCGGTGATCCTGCGCCTCGCCTTCGTGGCGCTGCTGGCGCTCGGGCTCTCGCGGCTGGCGCGCACCTCCACCACGCAGAAGGTGTGCACCGTCTTCGTGGTGGACGTCTCGGAGTCGGTGCCCGACGCCGCCATCGCCGACGCCAAGGCGCAGATCCAGAAGGCGCTGGACGAGAAGCCCAAGGACGATCTGGTCAAGGTCATCACCTTCTCCGAGCGGCCGCGGGTGGTGCCGCTCGCCGAGGACGCGCGGAAGGCGCCGGACCTCCTGCGCCACGACGCGCTGGACGTGAAGGAGAACCCCGGCGCCGCGCCCCCCGACGGGAAGAAGCCCGCCAAGCGCGGCCTGGACGCCGGCACCGATCTGGCGTCCGCGCTGCAGCTCGCCTATGGCCTGTACCCCTCCGGGTACCTGCGGCGCGCCGTCATCCTCACCGACGGCGTGCAGACCGAGGGCGACGTGCTGGCGGAGGCGGAGCGCGCCCACGAGTTCGGCGTCAGGATCTTCAGCATCCCGTACACCCGCCCGGTCCCCGGCGAGGTGGCGCTGCGGGACCTGCGCCTGCCCGACCGCATCCACGAGGGCGAGACGTTCCAGATCCACGCCAACATCTTCTCCAGCCGCGCACAGAAGGCGAAGGCGACGCTGATGCAGGGTGAGGCCATCAACGGCCTGGGCGGCGTGCGGACGCTCGACCTGAAGGCGGGCGACAACGACGTCATGTTCCAGAGCAAGGTGGCCTACGCGGGCGACGTCACCTACTCGCTGGCGCTGACCGACATCCAGCACGATCGCTTCGCCGAGAACAACCGCTACGCGGTGACGGCGACGGTCATCGGCAAGCCGGCGGTGCTCTACGTCGAGGGCAAGCCCTCGCACGCGAGCTACCTCGCCAGCGCCCTGTCCGCCCAGCAGTTCAACGTCCAGGTGGCCGAGCCCGCGGGGCTGCCCTCCAGCCTGAGCGAGCTGGAGCGCTACGACTTCGTCATCCTCTCCGACGCGCCCGCGGACGCGGTCTCCCTCACGCAGCAGGACGCCGTGGAGAGCTACGTGCGCGATCTGGGCGGCGGCTTCCTCTTCGCCGGCGGGGAGAGCGGCTACGGGCTGGGCGGCTGGTACCACACCACCATCGAGCGGATCCTGCCGGTCCGCATGGACTCGGAGAAGCGCAAGGACGAGCCCGGCGTCGCGATGGTGCTGGTCATCGATCGCTCCGGGTCGATGAGCGGTCAGCCGCTGGAGATGGCCAAGGCGGCCGCCAAGGCGACGGCCGACACGCTGTCGAGCGACGACCTGCTGGACGTCATCGCCTTCGACACCAGCCCCACGCACGTGGTGAAGATGACGAGCGCCAAGTACCGCGCCCGCATCCAGAACGACATCTCGCGCATCCAGCCCGGCGGCGGCACCGAGATCTTCAGCGCGCTGGACGCCGCCTACCAGGCGCTCACCGTCACCGCCGCGCGCAAGAAGCACGTCATCCTGCTGACCGACGGCCAGGCCCCGCAGGGAGGCATCCGCGATCTGGTCCAGGCCATGGTGGCGGAGGGCATCACGGTCACCACCGTGGGCCTCGGCGGCGGCGTGGACGAGAACCTGCTGCGCATGGTCTCCGACCTGGGCGGCGGCCGCTTCTACAAGGTGCTCGACCCGACGCAGCTGCCGCGCGTCTTCACGCGCGAGACCGAGATGGTGAGCCGCTCCGCCGCGGTGGAGGAGTACTTCCAGCCGCGCGTGGTCGCGCCGGCGGACTTCCTGAAGGGCATCGACATGGGCTCGGCGCCGTACCTGCACGGCTACGTCGCGACCAAGATGAAGCCGGCGCCGGCGCAGGAGATCCTGGAGAGCGAGGTGGGCGAGCCCATCCTGGCGCGGTGGCACGTCGGCCTCGGCTGGTCGCTCGCGTGGACGAGCGACGTGAAGAACCTCTGGGCGGTGGAGTGGCTGAAGTGGCCCGGCTACGGCCAGTTCTGGGGGCAGCTGGTGCGCGAGCACATGCGGCAGAAGAAGCGCCAGCAGTTCGACATGCGCGCGGAGATCGACCCGGCGACCGGCCACGTGAAGGCGTCCATCGACGCCATCGGCGCGGACGACAAGTTCCAGAACGGCCTGGACGCCAAGCTGGAGGTGAAGGGCCCGCTGCCCTCCAAGACGGTGCGCAAGGTGCCCATGCCGCAGACGGCGCCCGGCCGCTACACCGCGGACTTCCCCCTGGATCACTACGGGTCCTTCGTGCTCCACGCCGCGCTGCAGAAGTCGATCGACGACGGCAAGGGCGGCTTCAAGACCGCCACGGTGGCGGAGAGCTTCGGCCACGTCACCAACCCGTACCCGCGCGAGTACCTCGCGCTCGCGCCCGACACGACGACGCTGGCGCGCGCGGCGGAGGTGACCGGCGGCAAGCTGGACCCCACGCCGAAGGACTTCTTCGACCCCGCTGGCCAGACGATCACCTACCACCAGGACCTGTGGTCGCGCTTCGTCGCGGCGGCGATCGGCGTCTACCTGCTGGACCTGCTGGTGCGGCGCCTGCGGATCTTCGACCGGAAGAAGACCATCCGCGCGAGCACCGCGAAGGCCTGACCCGCCCTCACCCTCGCCGCGCCCGGATCGCGCGCATGGGGAACGCCGGGAGGCCGGGGGAGAAGACCTGGAAGGCCTCCACGCTCTCCACCACGAAGCCAGCCTCGCCCACGGTGGCCACGGTGTCGCGCGCCATGCGGCAGCCCTGGCCGTTCAGGTGGAGCCAGAGGGGGTCCGCCGCCCGCATGAGCGCCGCCGCGACGGGCCGCTCGCTCACCACGTGCTCGATGAGGCGCAGCGGCGCGCCCGGGCGCAGCACACGCGCGATCTCGGCGAGGGCGTCCGCGGGCGACTCCACGCTGCACAGCACGAGCGAGGAGACGACGGCGTCGAACGCCTCCTCGGGGAAGGCGAGCGAGGCCGCGTCGCCCCGCAGGAGGGTGACGTCCGCTGCGGCGCTCCGGGCGCGGTCGCCCGCCCGCGCCAGGAAGTCCCCGTCCAGCTCCAGCGCGGTGAGCTTCACCTCCGCGGGGTAGTGCTCGAACATGAGGCCGGTGCCGCTCCCTATCTCCAGGACCTCGCCGAGGAGATCGCTCACCAGCGCGCGCCGGTGCGCCGCCATGCCGGCGGCCTCGCCGCGCAGCATGAGCTCGTCGTACAGGTCCACCTGCGGGAGCCGCGACTTGAGACGGAGCGTCGCCGGGGCGTGGCGCGCGAGATGAAAGAGCTCACGGAGCATCGAAGGACAAGGCAGGCTAGCACGCAGGGCAGGAGGAATGCCCTGTGCGGGACCACCCGGCGCTGGTAGACAAACGACCCCGACCTTGACCAGCGACTCCCAGCAGAGCGATTCGCCCATCCGAGGCCACGACGATCTCCTCGCCCTCTTCCACGAGGCGGCGGCGAGCGAGGGCGAGCGCCTCGGCCCGGAGATGGAGAAGATCGGCGTCCGGGGAGAAGAGTGCGCGCCGGTGGCGTACGAGGTGGAGATCGCCCGCGTCCTCGGGGCGCTGGAGACACGCTTCGGCTGGAAGCCGGAGCGGGAGAAGGCCGGCGGCCCGCTCATCGCCCTGCGGCGCGGGGACGCCAGCGTCACGCTGGAGCCCGGCGGCCAGCTCGAGCTGTCCGGTCGCCCCTCCCACGACGTGCACGCCATCCGCGCCGAGATGGAGGAGCACCTGCGCGAGATCGCCCCGGAGTCGCAGGCCATGGGCGTGCGCTGGCTCGGCGTGGGCTTCCACCCCTTCGCCCGCCGCGAGGACCTGCACTGGGTGCCCAAGGGCCGCTACGCCATCATGCGCGAGTACCTGCCCACCCGCGGCACCTACGGGCTGGACATGATGCTGCGCACGGCCACCGTGCAGGTGAACCTGGACTACCACGGGGAGGCGGACGCCATGCGCAAGCTGCGGGCGTGCCTCGCCATCGCCCCCCTCTGCGCGGCGATGTTCGCCAACAGCCCGTGGGTGGAGGGCAAGCGGCACGAGGGCCTCTCCATGCGCGCGCGCGTCTGGCTGGACGTGGACGCCCCGCGCACCGGCCTGGTGCCGGGCGTGTGGAAGGAGGACGCCGGCTTCGCCGATTACGTCGAGTGGGCGCTGGACGCCCCCATGTTCCTGCTCAAGCGCGGCGATCGCATCCTCGCCAACACCGGGCAGACCTTCCGCGACTTTCTCGCCAGCGGCTTCCAGGGGGAGCGCGCCACGCAGGCGGACTGGCAGCAGCACCTGAACACCCTCTTCCCCGAGGTGCGGCTCAAGCGCACGCTGGAGATCCGCAGCGCCGACATGCAGGGCATGGCCACCGCGTGCGCGCTCCCCGCGCTCTACGCGGGCCTCCTGTACGACGCCAGGGCGCTCGCGGAGCTGGAGCAGCTCGTCGCGCCGTGGACGTTCGAGGAGGTGTCCGCGCTGCAGCAGGTCGCGTGGAAGGCCGCCCTTCGCGCGCCCTTCCGCGGCGAGCCCCTCGCCGCCGTGGCGGAGCGGGTCGTGGACATCGCCATGGGCGGCCTGGAGCGTCGCGACCGCAAGGACGCTGGCGGTCAGGACGAGCGCGTTCACCTGCGCGCGCTGGCGGCGCTGGTGGCGCGGGGGGAGTGCCCCGCTGACGCCCTGGCCACCATCGACACGAGCGACCCCGCCGCCTTCCGCCGCGAGGTGTGCGCGCGCACCGTGCTCGCGCTCCCGGCGTGAGGCTCACATCAGGTGGCGCTGCGCCGCCAGGTCGATGGCGTGATCCAGGCTCCCCGGGTCGAAGCCGACGATCACCTGATCTTCCACGTCGATGGTGGGCACGCCGCCGCGCGGGTTGAGCTTGCGCATCCGCGCGTTGGCGTCAGGGTCACGCTCGATGTCGCGCTCGAAGTAGGGCTGGCCGTGGGCGTCCAGCCAGTCGCGCGCCTCGCGGCAGTGGGGGCACCACGAGGTGGTGTACATGGTGATGGAGACGTTCTTGCGCTCCTCCGGCAGGCGCGACTTCTGCTCGGCGGCCCAGTCGGGCTTCGGCGCGCCGGCGAACGCCTCGATGTGTCCGCCGCCGGTCGCCGGGGTGACCGGGGACGCGGAGGCGAAGGCCGTGGTGTGCGAGGAGACCGCGGGGCGAGGCGGGGCGGGGAGCCGGTCGGGCACCGCGACCGACGGCGCCTCCGCGCTCTGCCAGACGCGAAGGCCGAAGCGCGCGGCGGCGAAGAGCGCGAGGCCGACGACGACCACGCCGGAGGCCTTGACCACCCAGGGAGGGATGCCCGCGCCCTTCGGGGACTCGCGGCGACAGAGGACGCACGTACCGTCGGGCGAAAGTGCCAGTCCGTGCTGCGGACAACGTCCCCCGGTCATGCACTGCAATGTAGCACGAGGATGGACCGCTGCAGCACGAGGCAGGAGATGGGCGAATTCAGCGGGCTGCCCGCACGAACGCGAGGACGCGCGCAGGGTCCTTCCGGCGCGGCTGGCCGGGGATCTCCACGCCGGAGGCCACGTCCACGCAGAAGGGGTGGACCGCGGCGATCGCCTCCGCCACGTTGCCGGGGTGCAGGCCGCCTGCGAGGGTGAGCTCGCGCCGCGTGGCCAGCTCGCGCACCAGGCGCCAGTCGAAGGAGCTCCCGGTACCGCCCAGTCGCCCCTCCACCTTCGCGTCCACCAGCAGGTAATCCCCGGGGTAGTCGTCGGCGCGGGCCACGTCCCCGGGGCCGGCCACGCGAAGCGCCTTGTACGCGTGAGGCAGCAGCGCCGCCACCGCCGCCGGCGGCTCGTCCCCGTGGAGCTGGAGACAGCCCAGGCCCACGTCGGCGGCGAGGCGCCGCATCCCCTCCACCGTCATGTCCGCCACCACCCCCACGACGAGCACGCGCCCGGCGATCGCCGTCGCGATGACGCGGCCCTCCTGCGCCGAGATCGCCCGCGGGCTGGACGCAACGAAGTTCAGCCCGATGGCATCCACCCCCGCCTCGACGCACGCGAGCGCGTCGGCGGCTGTCGTCACGCCGCACACCTTGACCCTGGCGCTCACGAGCCGTCCACCCGCGGGGACGGCGGACGGCCCTTCATTCGGTCTTGAGCAGCTCCTTGACCTTGGCGATCACCTGCGGCGCCTGGATGGGCTTGGTGATGTACGCGTTCGCCCCGAGCTGCAGGGCGCGCTGCCGGTCCTCCGTCGAGCCCTCGGTGGTGATGATGATGATGGGGGTGTCCTTGTGCATCGGGTCGGAGCGCACCCGCTTGACCAGCTTCAGCCCGTCCATGATGGGCATGTTGATGTCGGTCAGGATGAGATCGAACTTGGTGCCGGCGAGCTTGCGCAGGCCGTCGACGCCGTCGTCGGCCTCGGTCACCTTCAGGTTCTTCACGCGCGAGAGCGCGAAGACGAGGAGCTGTCGCATCATCGGCGAGTCTTCGACGACAAGGCAGGTGTACTCGGCGGTCATCGCGATTGGGTCCTCAGCGTAACGGAAAACAAGTGCGGGGTAGAACTCTATGCGCTCAGGTCCTGGAGCGCTTCGGGGCCGGGGAGGGTGGAGCCCGCGGCGGCGTAGAGGAGGGCGCCGGCGATGGCGCTCGCCGCGTGGGCGCCGAGCATCTTGAAGAGCTCGAAGTCCACCGGCACGAAGCGGGGCTTCTGTTCGAAGACGGAGTAGACCACGATGACGCCCATCACGCGGTCGTCGAAATGCAGGGGGACCACGGCGGCGGGCGCGTCCTCGCCGGCCTCCGCGAGCTCGCCGTGGGTGATCTGCGGTACGCCGGTGAGGAAGGCACGCTCCACCACCGGCGCGACGGGGTCGTCGCCGCCGAGGGGGAGGCGTCCCAGGCGCCGGCGATCCACCCGCTCGCTCGCGATGAGCACCAGGTTCCGGCGGTTCGGCTCCGCCATGAAGATGGCGTGACTGCTCGCCCCGACGAGCTGCTGGAGGAGCTCCTGCAGGTGCTTGATGACCAGCGGCAGCCGCAGGGTGGAGTGCAGCTGGTAGCTCGCCACGTAGACGTTGGCCAGCTTGCTCAGCTCCTCCTCCATCTCGGAGTAGCGGGAGGAGTAGCGCGTGGACTCGCGCTGCGCCTCGTGGACGTGGGACAGAAGCTGCAGCTTCTCCTTCTCGAGCTGCTTGATCTTGCGCAGCAGATCGCGCATCGCCCGGTCGCTGGCGAGCTGCGTGCGCAGCGCCGCGTTCTCCGCCTCCAGGCCCAGGTTCGCGCGGCGCAGCCGCTCGTTGTCGTGGAGCAGCTCCTCGGCGAACTGGGCGCCGCGTTTGAAGAAGGCCTGGATGGACGCCTTCTGCGAGGGCTCCGGGCGGTTGCTGCCCGGACGCGCGCTCGGCCTCTGCGAGGGCCGCTGCGACGGCCTCGTCGGCGGCGGCGGCTCACTCTTGCGTTTCTTGCGTTCGCTCATCGCCTTCGGCCGACCGTATCACGGTCCGCATCCCGCGGAGAGCTGCTCCACCCACGCCTGGAGCTCGCGGGAGAGGACCTTCGGCGCCCGCCGCAGGTCGGCCACCGTCTGGCTGCCGGTGAGCAGCATCGCCGCGCGCAGCTCCGCCTCCACGGCGTCGAAGAAGGCCAGGGCGCCCGCGCGCCCGCCCGCCCGCACCGCCTTGAGGGCCGGCCGGGCGATGCCGGCGAGCTGCGCCCCGAGGGCGAGGGCGCGGGCGGCGTCCATGCCAGACGCCACCCCACCGGTGGCGATGACGAACAGGCCGAGCGGCGCCACGCTCGCCACGCAGGCGGCCGTGGGGATGCCCCAGTCCCAGAGCGCCTCGCCCAGGCTGCGGCCGGCGGCGTCGCCCACCTGCTCCGCGCGCTTCGTCTCGACGCCCACCCACGAGGTGCCGCCGGCGCCCGACACGTCGACGTGGGCGACCCCCTCGCGCATCACGCGCGCGGCGACGCGGGGGGAGATGCCGCACCCCGTCTCCTTGACGATCACCGGCACCGAGAGCTCCCGGGCCAGGCGGCCGAAGGTCTCCAGCCCCCCCTCGAAGTCGCGGTCGCCGCCCGGCTGCACGAGCTCCATCGCCACGTTGAGGTGGATGCACATCGCGTCGGCGCCGACGGCGTCCACCAGCGCCTGCACCTCCGCCGTGGACATCCCCCGCGCCTGGACCACGCCCAGGTTGCCCAGGATCGCGGTGCTCGGGGCGACGTCGCGCACGAGGTAGCTGGCGCGCGACTCCGGGCGCACCACCATCGCCCGCTGGCTGCCGAGCGCGAAGACGTACCCGCGCTCCTCGGCGATGGACGCGAGCTCGCGGTTGATGCGCCCCGCCTCCTCGGTGCCGCCGGTCATGGAGGCGATGACGATGGGCGCGCGCAGGGTCTTGCCGAAGGCGCGCGTGGAGAGGTCGAGGCGGTCGGCGCGAAGGTCGGGGAGGGCGTCGTGCACCAGGCGGACGCCTTCCAGCAGGGTGGAGACCCCGCGGAAGCCGACGTCTTCCTCGGCGCAGAGCTGGAGGTGGTCGGTCTTGCGCTGCCCGATGCTTGCGCTCATGGCCCGGCCCCGTTCGTAGCGCATCCGGACCTGGCGCGCCGAAGGAAGGTCTGCGGGCCGCGCTGCGGTATGTCCGGGGAGCGCGACGCGCCCGCCGCGCCGGAGAAACGTCGAATGATTCAGAGAAGTTTGAAACCATTCAATAACACGATGGAAAACGGCGTCGCGGCGCGTTGACTTCCGCGGGCTGGCCCCCTACGGTTCGGGGGGCACGGGCCCGACGACGCCCGCAGGCGGGATTTTCCGGGGCCCTTTCACGTTGTTTCTTCGATGCTAAAACGCACCGATTCGCTCGCCTGCGCCGCCGCCTCGACTCGTGCTACAGGGCTGCCCGCGCCGGCGCGCGCGTGGGAGCAGGCGGCGATGATGGCGGAGGCGGCGAGCAAGGTGACCGACGAGGATTGCTTCCTGGCCTTCGCGCGGCCCGTCAAGGCGGCGGTGGAGGGCGCCCTCGCGTCCTTCTTCGCCCGGCGGCTGGCCACGCTCGAGCCGCTCGGCGCCGACGCCTCGGCGGTCGTCTCGGCGCTGGGGGACCTCGCCACGCGCGGTGGCAAGCGTGTGCGCGCGGTGCTGCTGGCTGCCGCGTACGAGGCGTGCGGTGGACCGGGCGGCGCGCCCGCGGTCGTCCAGGCGGGGGTGGCGGTGGAGATCCTTCACGCGTACCTGCTCGTGCACGACGACTGGATGGACGGCGACGAGGTGCGTCGCGGCGGTCCGAGCGTGCACGCCATGCTGCGCGACCGCTTCGGCGCGCGCGACGCCGGCGACGCGTGCGCGGTGCTCGCTGGAGACTACGGCGCCGCCCTCGCGCTGGAGGCGCTCGTGTCGGTGCCGCTGCCGCCGGCCTCGCTCGTGGCGGCGATGCAGGAGCTCGCGCGGATGGAAGGGGACGTCGTGCTCGGGCAGGTGCTGGACGTCCGCGGCGCCGCGACGACGCCCGCGGCTGTGGAGCGCATGCACGCCCTCAAGACCGCGAGCTACACCGTCCGCGCGCCGCTGGTGATCGGCGCGGCGCTCGCCGGGGCGCCGGCGGCGGTGCGCGAGGTGCTGGCGGAGGCGGCCGAGCCCCTCGGCGTCGCCTTCCAGCTCCAGGACGATCTGCTCGGCACCTTCGGCGACCCGGCGCGCACCGGCAAGCCGGCGCGCACCGACATCCTGCGTGGCAAGCGCACAGCGCTGGTGGCGGAGCTGGAGGGCGATCGCCGCGCGGCGCCGCTCCTCGCGCGGGTGCTCGGCGTCCCCGACGCCCCCGAAGAGGAGGTGGAGGCGCTGGTCCGCTGCATGGTGGAGTGCGGGGCCAGGGCGCGGGTCGAGTCGCGCATGGGCGAGCTCGCGCGCGTCGCGCGCGACCGGCTGGAGGCGATCCCCTTGCCGGCGGAGGGCAAGTCGGTCCTGCGCGGTGCCGCCGCCGCCCTGGTGGGGCGCGAGGCATGAGCGCGACGCGCGAGACCCGCGGCCGCGCCTGCGGGAAGGTGATCCTGGTGGGCGAGCACGCCGTCGTCTACGGCGTCCCGGCGATCGCCGTCGGCGTGGATCGCGGCGCCACGGCCGTCGCGCGGCCGCTGCTGGTGGGTCCCTCGCGGCTGAGGGTCAGGACGTGGGGCATCGACGTCGCCGCGGACGATGCGGAGCGTGATCTGGCGCGCGCTTTCCGCGCCCTCCTCGAGGCGTCGAGGGTCGCCGGCCCGCTGGAGGTGGAGGCCGAGGCGGACCTGCCGCCCGGCGCCGGCCTCGGCTGCTCCGCGGCGCTGGGCGTGGCGGTGGCGCGCGCCGTCGATCCGGCCGCCTCCGACGAGGCGATCATCGCGCGGGCGATGGAGTGGGAGCGCGTCTTCCACGGCAACCCCTCCGGCGTCGACGCCGCCGTGGCGACGCTGGGCGGCTCGGTGCTCTTCGAGCGCGGCCTGCCGCCGGCCCCGCTGCCGATCGGGGCGCCGCTGGTGCTGGCGGTCGGGCACTCCGGGATGGCGTCGAGCACGCGCTCGATGGTGGAGTCGGTGGCGCGGCAGCGCGCGCGGCGGCCGGAGGTGGTGGACAAGACGTTCGAGGGCGTCCGCGCGGTGGTGAACAACGCGCGCCTCGCGATCGAGGCGGGCGATCTCTTCGCCCTCGGCAAGCTGCTGGACATGAACCAGATGCTGCTCGCCGGGCTCCTGCTCTCCACGCAGGAGATCGAGCAGATGTGCGGGCTCGCGCGGGCCGCGGGGGCGCTCGGCGCGAAGCTCACCGGCGCGGGCGGCGGCGGGTCGGTGGTCGCCCTGGTCGAGTCGCGCGCCGCCGCGCAGGGCGTCCTCGCGGCGTGGGAGCGCGCCGGCTTCTCCGGCTTCATCGCCGAGGCCGGTCCCGCCGCCCCGCGCGAGCGGGCCGCCGGCGGCGCGGAGCGGGCGTCCCCGTGAGCCACGCCATCGCCATCGCGCACCCCAACATCGCCCTCGCCAAGTACTGGGGCAAGCAGCGGCGCGCGGGTAACTACCCGGCGGTGCCCAGCCTCTCCATGACGCTGGACGGCCTGCGGACGCGCACGCGCGTGGACGTCGACCCCGCCCTGGCCGACGACGTGCTCGTCCTCAACGGCGCGCCGTGCGGGCCCGCCGAGCTCGACCGCGTCCGCGAGCTGCTCGGCCGCGTCCGCGAGGCCACCGGCGACGCCCGCTTCGCGCGGGTGACGAGCGACAACGACTTCCCCACCGCCGGCGGCCTGGCCTCCAGCGCCTCGGGCTTCGCCGCGCTGGCGTTCGCCGCGGCGCGTGCCTACGCGCTCGACTGGGACCCCGCGCGCCTCAGCGATCTGGCGCGGCGCAGCTCGGCGAGCGCCGCGCGCAGCGTCTTCGGAGGCTTCGTGGAGCTCCCGGCCGGCGCCTCGCAGGGCGAGGAGACGGAGCCGCTCGCCGCGCGCCCCCTCGCCCCCGCGGACCACCTGGACGTGACGATGCTCGTCTGCGTCACGCGCGAGTCGCCGAAGGAGGTCTCCTCGCGCGAGGGGATGAACCGCACCGCCGCCACCAGCCCGTACTACGCGGCGTGGCTTGCGGAGGCGCCCCGCATCTTCGCCGCGATGCGCGAGGCGCTCCTCGCGCGCGACCTGCGCGCGGTGGGCGAGCTCGCCGAACGCAGCGCCCTCGCGATGCACGCGGCGGCCATCGCCGCCGGTGTGATGTACCTCGCGCCGGCGACGCTGGAGGCGCTCGCCCGCGTGAACGCGCTGCGCGACGCCGGGATGCTCGCCTTCGCGACGATGGACGCGGGGCCGCACGTCAAGGTCCTGTCCGCCGGGGCCGACGCGGCGCGCGCGCGCGCGCTGCTGGAGGCGACGCCCGGCGTGCTGCGGGTGATCGAGGCGAGGCCGGGCCCCGGCGCGCGCGTGGTGGAGGCGGAGCCGTGAGGGCGCGGGCGCCCGGCAAGCTGCTGCTCTCCGGGGCGTACGCCGTGCTGGAGGGCGCGCCCGCGGTGGTGTGCGCGGTCGACCGTCACGCCTTCGCGCAGGGCAGGGGGGCCGCCGGTGCGCCGGCGGAGGTCCGCGCCGCGATGGACGACCCGCCGGAGATCGACACGAGCGCGCTCTGCGACGGGGACACGAAGCTGGGCCTCGGCTCCAGCGCCGCGGCGGTGGTGGCTGCGCTCGCCCTGCGCGCGGCGGAGCGCGGGGAGGACGTGCGCGACCCCGCGGTGCGCCAGGCGCTCCGCGAGGCGGCCTTCGCCGCGCACGCCGGGGTCCAGGGTGGTGGCAGCGGCTTCGACGTGGCCGCCAGTGTCTTCGGCGGCGTCATCGTCTTCCGTCGCGAGGGGCCGGCGGTGAGCGTGCAGAGTACACGTATTCCGCCGGGCCTCCTGGTCCGCGCCTTCTTCAGCGGGCAGAGCGCCCGCACCAGCGACCTGCGCGCCCGCGTGGACGCCCTGCGCGCCCGCGACGCCGCGGCCCACGCGGCGCACATGGCGGCGCTCGCGGCGATCGCCCGGCGGGCCGCCGCGGCGGCGCTCGCCGGGGACGCGGGGGCGTTCGTCGCCGAGATCGCCGCGTCGGTTCCCGCGCTCGCCGCGCTGGGCGCGGCGGCCGACGCCCCCATCGTCCCCGCGGCGTTCGCCGATCTCGCCGCGGCCGCCGGCGCCGAGGGCGCCGCCTTCGCGCCATCCGGCGCAGGTGGGGGCGACGTCGGTGTCTTCGTCGGTACGCGAGAGCCCTCCCACGCGTTCTTGCAGCGCGCGGGGAGAGCCGGCATGAATGCGCTCGACCTCCACGTCGACGTGGACGGCGTCACCGTCCTTTCGTGAGGAGCACATGGCACGTACGTCCAGATTCCCGGGCTTTTACAAGATGACGGTGGAGGAGCGGCGCGCGCTGGTGAGCGAGGCCACCGGCGTCGAGGTCGCGGACATGGCGCGCTCGCTGGACGGCGGCGGCCTGGACGAGGACACCGCCGACAAGTTCGTCGAGAACGTGATCGGCATCTACGCGCTCCCCTACGGCGTGGCGCTCAACGTGCGGGTCAACGGCCACGACCACGTCGTGCCGATGGTGGTGGAGGAGCCCAGCGTGGTGGCCGCGGCGTCCAACGCCGCCAAGATGGTGCGCGCGGGCGGCGGCTTCGCCGTCGAGACCGACCCCCCGCTGATGATCGCCCAGGTGCAGCTCATCGAGGTGCGCGATCGCGAGCGGGCACGCGCGCAGGTGCTCGCCCACGCCGAGGAGGTCCTCGCCCTGGCGGACCGCGCCATCCCCGGCCTCGTGGAGCGCGGCGGCGGCGCGCGCGAGCTGGACGTGCGCTTCCTTGAGGTCCCGCGCGAAGCGCGGGCCGACAGCCCGAAGGGCACGTCACCCGAGGTCCCGCGCGAAGCGCGGGCCGACAGCCCGAAGGGCACCACGCCCGAGGACGGCATGATGGCGGTGCACGTGCTCGTCGACTGCCGCGACGCCATGGGCGCCAACCTCGTCAACGGCGTGGCAGAGGCCGTCGCCCCGCGCCTCGCCGAGCTCTCCGGCGGCCGCGTGGGCCTGCGCATCCTGTCCAACCTCTGCGACCGCCGCTGCGTGCGCGTCCGCTGCCGCATCCCGGCGCGCGTCCTCGCCACCGAGGGGATGGACGGCTCGGCCGTGATCGACGGCATCGTCAACGCCTCGCGCTTCGCGGAGGCGGACCCGTACCGCGCCGCCACGCACAACAAGGGCATCATGAACGGCATCGACGCCGTCGTCATCGCCACCGGCAACGACTGGCGCGCGGTGGAGGCAGGCGCCCACGCCTTCGCGGCGCGGAGCGGACGCTACGCGCCCCTGGCCACCTGGCGGCGAGAGGGGGACGAGCTGCTCGGTCGGCTGGAGCTGCCGATGGCGCTCGGCACGGTGGGCGGCACCCTGCGCGTGCACCCCGCCGCGCGGCTGTCGCTGCGCATCCTGGACACGCGCGGGGCGCAGGACCTGGCCGCCATCGCGGCGTCGGTCGGCCTCGCCTCCAACCTGGCGGCGGTCCGCGCCCTCGCCACCGACGGCATCCAGCGCGGCCACATGGCGCTGCACGCCCGCGCGGTGGCCATGGCCGCCGGCGCGGAGGGCGGCCTCGTCGAGCGCGTCGCCGCCATGATCGTCGAGGCGCGCAACATCACGGTCGAGGCCGCGCGCAAGGCCCTGGACCTGCTCACGGCCGAGGGCGACGGCGCGCGGGTGGTGGAGGAGTAGGCGCGGCCTCGGAGGGTGCTACCATCCTCCGGACATGCTTGCGGTCTACCTCGCGGCCCTCGTGGTCGGGCTCGGTGCGCTCGCGCTGCAGCTCGTGGGTGGTCACGACGCACCGGGTGGAATGGACCACGATGTGGGGGTCCACGGCGACCACGACGCCGGGCTGGACTCCGCGCTGTGGGTCCTCGCCAGCGTCCGCTTCTGGGCCTTCGCCCTGATGACCTTCGGGCTGGTGGGCGGCGCGCTCAGCCTCCTCGGCCTCGCCGGCAAGATCGTCGCCCTGGTCGTCGCGCTGGGCGCGGGCCTCGCCGCAGGCGCGGCGGCCTCGCTGGTGATCCGGCGGCTGCTGGTCAAGGACACCTCCAGCGTGGTGGGCGCGCGCGACGTCGTCGGCCTGGTCGGCCGGGTGATCGTTCCGCCGTCGGACGAGGGACACGCCAAGGTGCGCGTCAGCGTCAAGGGGAGCGTCGTCGACTACGTCGCCCACTCCGACGAGCCACTGGCGGAGGGCGACTCGGTCGTCGTGGAGGAGCTGGAAGAAGACCGCCTCACCGTCAGCCGCGCGCCGAAGGAGCTGAGTTGAGGTGACGTCACGCGCGTGCGGCTGGGGCAGCTCGTCACATTGGCTTCCTACCCCAACCCGAGGGGCGTAGTCTCGGCCGCATGGCTCCTCTACCGACACCGGGCGGCGACACGATCCTCGATCCCGCCGACCTCGCGCAGAGCCTGGGGGTGGGCGTGGGCGCGCTCCTGGCGCTGTTCATCGTCGTCTTCTTCGTGACGCGCTTCCTCTACATCTGCGCTCCCAACCAGATCCTGGTCTTCTCCGGCCGCAAGCACAAGCTGCCGGACGGCTCGCAGGTGGGCTTCAAGGTGATCCACGGGGGCCGCGCCCTCCGCTGGCCGCTGCTCGAGCAGGTCTCGCGCATGGACGTACGGCTGTACGGCGTGGAGGTGGCGGTGCAGAACGCCTTCTCCAAGGGCGGCATCCCCCTGAACGTCCACGCCATCGCCAACGTCAAGATCTCCACCGACGAGAAGCTGGTGCGGCAGGCCGTGGAGCGCTTCCTGGGCGTGCCCACCAACCAGATCCTGATGGTCGCCAAGCAGACGCTCGAAGGCGTCCTGCGCGAGGTGCTGAGCCAGCTCACCCCGGAGGAGGTCAACCAGGACCGCCTGAAGTTCGCCGGCTCGCTGGTCCACAACGCCAAGGACGACTTCGACAAGCTGGGCCTGGAGCTGGACGTGCTCAAGGTCCAGCACGTCGCCGACGACCAGAAGTACCTGCAGAACCTCGGCCGCGCGCAGATCGCCGCCATGGTGCGCGACGGACAGAACGCCGAGAGCCAGGCCGACCAGCGCGTGAAGGAGGAGCAGGCGAAGAACCGGCAGCGCGCCGAGAGCGCGCAGCAGCAGGCGGAGGCGCAGATCCTCCAGAGGCGCAACGGCTTCCGCGCGGAGATCGCCAAGCTGGAGGCGGAGGCGCAGGGCATCGAGAACGAGGCGCAGGTGGCGGCGGAGACCGCGCGCGCCAAGGCCGAGCAGGACCTCCAGGGGCTGCGCGCCGAGCTCGCCAAGCTCGCGCTGCAGGTCGAGACGGTGCTCCCCGCCGAGGCCCAGGCCCAGGCGCAGGCGTCGCGCGCGCGCGGCGAGGCGGCGCCCATCACCGAGAACGGCAAGGCCACCGCCGAGGCCCTCAGCCTCGTGGTCGCGGAGTGGGCCGCGGCCGGCGGGAGCGGCCGCGACATCTACCTCTTGCAGCAGCTCGACGGGGTCGTCGCCGCGGCGGTCGCCCGCGTCTCCCAGCTCGAGGTGACCGAGCTGGAGATCGTCGACGGCGGCGACGGCCGGAGCCTCGGCGCGGTGGCCTCCGCCTTCTCCATGAGCGTGGCGCGCGTGCTCGAGGAGACCGGCCGGGCGATGGGCGTGGACGTCCGCGCCCTCATCGGCCCGGTGGGCTCGAGTCCACCCGGCGAGCTGCCGCCCGCCACCCTGAGGGGAGGCTCGCGATGAATGGCAACAACCCCTTCGGGATCATCGCGGTCCTGGTCTTCGCGGCGTTCGTCGTCCTCATCTTCCTCTCGATGATGCTCCGTCGTCTGCTCTACGTGAGCACCCCCAACGAGGCGCTCATCTTCAGCGGCCGCCGCCGCCTGGTCAGCGGCAAGGAGGTCGGCTACCGCGCCGTCCGCGGCGGTCGCAGCCTGCGCGTGCCCCTGCTGGAGCAGGTGGACCGCATCGACCTCACCACCTTCACGATCGACGTGGTCGTGCAGAACGCCTACGCGCGCGGCGGCGTCCCGCTCAACGTCGTCGGCGTGGCGAACGTCAAGGTCGCCGGCGAGGAGAACCTGCTCGCCAACGCGGTGGAGCGCTTCCTCGGCAAGTCCCAGCCGGAGATCATGCGTATCGCCAAGGAGACGCTGGAGGGCAACCTGCGCGGCGTGCTCGCGCAGCTCACCCCGCAGCAGGTCAACGAGGACAAGACCCGCTTCGCGCAGAGCCTCATCGAGGAGGCCGAGCACGACATGAACCGCATGGGCCTCGCGCTGGACACGCTCAAGATCCAGAGCGTCTCCGACGACGTCGGCTACTTCAACTCCATCGGCCGCATCCGCGGCGCCACGGTCCGGCAGGACGCCGCCATCGCCGAGGCCTCCGCCCAGGCCGACGCGGCGGTCCAGAAGGCGACCAACATCATGAACGCCGAGCTGGCCAAGATCGACGCCGACCTGGAGATCGCCCGGCAGCAGTACGCCAAGCGAATCGCCGACGCGCGATCCAAGAGGACAGCCATGATCGCCGAATCGGAGGGTCAGGTCGCCGCCGAGGTCGCCAAGACCCGCGCGGAGATCGAGCGGCAGAAGGCCCGCGTCCTGCAGGTGCAGCGCAAGCTGGACGCCGAGGTGGTCCAGCCGGCAGAGGCCCAGCGCAAGGCCTCGGAGGAGCGGGCGCGCGGCGCCGCCGCCCGCATCGTGGAGCAGGGCAGGGCGCAGGCCGCCTCGCTGCACGCCCTCGTCGAGCAGTACAAGCGCGCCGGCAGCTCCGCGCGGGAGGTGCTCGTCGTGCAGAAGATGATGCCCCTCGCCCAGGCCATCGCCGGGGCCACGCAGAAGGTCGGGGTCCGCAAGCTCACCGTCCTTCCCACCGTCCAGGACGGCGATCTCGCCCGCAAGGCCATCTTCACGGCCGAGCAGGTGCGCGCCGCCACCGGCATCGACCTCGCCGCCGCCGCCCGGCGCCTGACGAGCGGCAACACCCCCAAGATACCGCCCACGGAGGGCTGATTGCCGGACGCCAAACATCCCAGCACGGTCAGGGGCTCTGTCCCCGACACCCCCGGCCACGATTTCGAGGGGGCGTTGCACGAGGTGTCGAATGCCCTCACCGTGCTGCTGGGGTGGGTGGCCGAGGCTCGCGCCCCCGGCGCCACCGCCGAGGAGGTGGAGCACGCGCTGCGCATCGTCGAGCAGCGTGCGCGCGCCGCGCGCGACCTCGCCCGCCGCGCCATCGGCGCCGAGGTCCCCGCGAGCCGCGAGGCCGAGCTGGGGGAGGTGCTGCGCGGCGCGGAGGAGGCCCTCCGGGTGGAGGCGGAGCGGGCGGGGATTCGCCTGGTGCGCCGCGGGGACGACCGCACACGCGTGCCCCTCGGGGAGGACGTGTCGCAGATCGTCACCAACCTGGTGCTCAACGCCCTGGCCCACGCCCCGCGCGGCAGCGAGGTGCGCATCGTCAGCATCGTCTCCGGTGCTCAGGTGACGGTGGAGGTGGAGGACGACGGCCCGGGCATCCCCGACGAGCGCTCCAGCACGGTCTTCGAGGGCGACACCACCCGCACCGGGGGCGCCGGCGTGGGCCTCCGTCACGCGCGGGCCATGGCCCGCGCGGCGGGAGGGGACCTCGCCCTCGCCTCCGACCCCGACGGCGGCGCCCGCTTCCGGCTGACCTGGCCGCGCGCCGAGGAGCCTCGCGCCGGCTCGCCCTCGCGCTCCACCCTGAAGGCGGCCGTGCTGGCCGGCTCGCGCGTCCTCATCCTGGAGGACGACGCCGACGTGACCGACCTGCTCGAGGCTGCCCTCTCCGCCCGCGGCGCCCACGTCACCGTCGCGCGCACCGCCGGGGAGCTCGCCAGCCACCTGCGGGCCGACCACGACGCGGTGCTGGTGGACCTCTCTCCCATCGCCGCCGACGTCCAGGGCGCCCTGGACCTGGTCCGCCGTCAGGCGGAGCGCGCGGCCATCGTCTTCATCACCGGCAGCGCCGACGCCTTGCCCGAGGGCTCCACCGGCGCCCTCTGGGTCCGCAAGCCCTTCGAGGTGGGCGAGATCGTCTCGGCCCTGCTGGAAGCGAAACGACGCGCTTGACGGCGCCCTCGGATTGGTCTTTCTTTCCGGGCCCACGCGAAGGTGGCGGAATTGGCAGACGCACTAGCTTGAGGTGCTAGCGGGTAACACCGTAGGGGTTCAAGTCCCCTCCTTCGCACTCCAGAGCCGTCCAGGACGGCGCTCTCACTCGTCGCCGGGGCGGCACAGGCCGCCCCGATGCCCGGAAGCCGCCGTGAAGGGAATCATCCCTTCGACTCGGGGGGCTCGCTCACGCTGGGCGGCGGGAGGCTCGCCGCGTCGGTGGCGGCCTGGATGCGCAGCTTCCGGCGGATGCGCAGGTCGCGCGCGACGACCACCAGGAAGGCGAAGAAGGAGAGCGTCCCGAGCGCCTGGCCGACGGAGAGGGCGACCATGATCGGCCACACGGTGGGGTCGAAGACGGACCACACCATCAGCGGGAGCGCCAGGAGCGCCATCACGCACGCGATGCGGAGCGTGGCGTCGTTGGAGGGGATGCGCAGCTTCACAGCCCGGCGTCCCCCACCGGCCGCGCCAGCTCGAGCTCGGCGGCGGTCTTGGTGTTGGGGTGGGCGTAGCCGTGGCAGCCGGGGCTCGCACACGAGATGCTGCCGTTGCGTACGCCCTCCACCGCGGAGGCATGGTCGCCGATCTCCAGCCAGTCGGGCGCCGTGGTCGTGTGACACTCCATGCAGTTGCCGTTAGGCAGCGGCTTGTTGATGCGGATCTCTCGCTTCGCCTCGTCGACCGGGACAGACCGGAACTTGGTGAGGTAGTAGTAGACGTGCCGCATGCCACCCATCTTGGTGACGACGAAGCCGTACATGCCGTAGTCCGCGTGGCACGAGTAGCAGTTGTCTTCCCCGAAGAACTTGTTGCGCGCGTGAATGGAGGAGAGCGAGTGGCTCTGGTGGTTTCGCGAATCCGTCGCCTGGGGGATCATCACGTGGCAGGAGCCGCAGAACTTGCGAGACTCCATCGACTGGAAACCTTTGATGTTGGCCGCGCCGGCGCTAAGGATGGGAAACACGCCCAGCCCGAAGAGGAGGCGCAGGCGGGTGTCCGGAGTGAGGGCGGGCCTGCGCCACAGGTGCTGGATCAGCAGCGCCGCCGCGATCCCCGCACACCCCAACGCTGTCCATCCTAGCCACTCGTGCATGCCGATTTGCTCGTACCACTCAATGGAACCGCGATGAAAGCGTCTCGTCGTCACGGAGGCAAGTCTCTCGTGACCCTTCTGGCCGCAGCCTTTGCGCTGGTCCCCGCGATCGCCGCGGCGGATCCGCTGCGCCTGCGGGGCGACGCTCTCGTCCAGACGTCGCCGCAGTCGGGCACCCCCGCGGGGCTGCTCGTGCTCACCGGCCAGGACCGGCTGCGACCGTGGGTGGACGCCGAGTCGGTGATGTGGGTGGGCGTCACCAACGATCCGGAGGCCACCGGCGACGTGCTGACGCTCTCGGTTCGCGTCCGCGATCCGCACGGCCTCGGCGAGGTGCGCGCGGGGCGCATGGTGATCGCCACCGGCGCGATCCGGCCGCTCCACCTGGACGGAGTGCGGGGGCTGTTGCGCCTGCCGTGGGGGACGAGCGTGGAGGCATTCGGGGGCTTCCCTGTGGCGCCCCGCTTCGACTACCACGGCGTCGAGTGGGCCGTCGGCGGACGCGTCGCGCAGACCGCAGGGGACTGGCTGGCCGTCGGCGGATCGTACATGCAGCAGCGTAACGAGGAGCACCCCGAGTACCAGGAAGCGGGCGCCGACCTGACGCTCACGCCGGGCAAGGTCTTCTCCGCGACAGGCCGCGCCGCGTTCGATTCTCATCGACCCCGGCCTCGCCGAGGCGCTCGTCTCCGCCTCGGTGCAGACCGGCCCGCTCCGCTTCGAGGCGTTCCTCACCAGTCGATCGCCCGGCCGGCTTCTCCCCAAGACGTCGCTCTTCTCGGTGCTGGGGGACATCGCGGCGACCACCACGGGCGGCAGCGTCTACTGGAAGGCCGCGCCCCGGCTGAAGCTGGTGGGGACGGCGTCGGCGCAGGTGCAGGACGACATCGTGGGCGGGCAGGTCGCGCTCCGCGGGCGCCTCGCCCTGGACGACAAGTGGAACGGCACCCTCGGCGCCGAGCTGCGACGCGTCTACTTCGACACCTCGCGGTGGGTCGGCATCCGCGCCACCGCGAGCCTGCCGCTCCCGTGGCACTTCCACGCCGGCGCGGAGCTGGAGCTGGTGCGCCCGGATGACCCGAACGGGCAGGGGGACCTCTGGCCGTGGGCCCTCGCCTCCGTCGGCTACCGCCCGGCGCCGGGCTGGGAGGTCGCCGCCGCGCTGGAGGCCTCTGCCGGCCCGCAGTACAAGCACGAGATCGACGCCCTGGCCCGGCTCTCCTACACCTTCGAGAGGGCGCGGTGACGCGCCGCCCCTCGCTTCGCTCCCTGCTGCCGTTGCTGCTCGCGCTCTCCGTCGCGGCGTGCGCCGGCGTGCTCGGGATTCACCCGCGCGATCAGCAGCACCCCTTCGAGCACCGCGCGCACTCCCTCAAGGGCATCAACTGCCTGGTCTGCCACGAGGGCGTGCAGCGCGCCGGCGACACCGGCCCGCTCCACCTCCCCTCCGCGAAGAAGTGCGCTTCGTGCCACCGCAAGCCCCACGACACCCGTGATTGCCTGACCTGCCACGGCATGCGCCACACCGAGCAGGAGGACGAGCTCGCCCGCCAGCACCTGCGCTTCGCGCACGCCAAGCACGTCGCGCAGGTGCGCGGGCAGTGCGTCGTGTGCCACGTGGGCGCTGGCAGCACCGAGCAGGCGACGCTTCGCCCGCCGATGGCGCAGTGCTTCACCTGCCACGTGCACAAGGATCAGTGGCGCGTCCGCGACTGCAACGCGTGCCACGTGGACCTCCCCGCCGAGCACGTCACCCCGACCAGCCACCTGGTGCACGACGGCGACTTCCTCCGCGAGCACGGCGTGCAGGCGGCCGCCTCTCGCGACCTGTGCGCCACCTGTCACGAGGAGCACTTCTGCGCGAGCTGCCACGGCGTGACCACGCCCGCCCTGCCGTGGAAGCTCCGCTTCGACCGGCCGCGCGTGGAGGGGCTGCACCCGGCCGGCTTCGTCTCACGGCACGCCGACGAGGCGCGCGCGTCGCCCGGCCTGTGCAGCACCTGCCACCGCAGCGAGCGCTTCTGCGCCGACTGCCACGAGCGCGACCAGGTGGGCGCCACCACCCCGCAGGGCGGCAAGAGCCCTCACCCGCCCGGCTGGGTGCTGGCGAGCGGCGGCGCGCACGGGCCCGCCGCGCGCATGGACCCCGCCTCGTGCGCGGCCTGCCACGGCGGCGCCGGCGAGATGCTCTGCGTCGGCTGTCACAAGGTGGGCGGCGCGGGCGGCAACCCGCACGGACCCGGCTTCAACAGCACGCTCGACAAGACCCACGACACGCCCTGCGTCCTCTGCCACGCCCCATGAAGCTGCCCCGCGCTCGAGTCTGGCTCGCCGCCCTCGCGCTCACCGCGGCGCTCGGGGTGCTGGTCTTCTTCCTGGCGCGGCAGCGTACGCCGCTGCCCTCGCCGAAGGAGGCGGTGCCGCTCACCTGGCAGCAGGCGCGCACCGCGCCGATGCACAAGGTCCACGTCGACCAGAAGCACATCCCCTGTGGCAAGTGCCACGGTGAGGGCAACACCTTCGACCCACACCCCCAGGTGAGCGTCTGCAAGGGGTGCCACGCCGCCGAGGTCGCGCACGCCCACGTCGGCGACGCGCGGTCGCCCACCACGTGCTTGACGTGTCATGCATTCCGGCCGGGGGCCGCCACTCCGTGCGTGACGTGCCACACCAAGCCGCAAGGCGCCGTGGCCGCCATTGCGGGTCACGCGACGGCCGATGTCGCGTGCGACGCGTGCCACGTCATGCACCCCGCCACGCGGGCGGGCGCGGTGGTGCTGGCCGACTGCACGACGTGTCACGCCGGCGTCGGGGCGAAGCACGACGGCTTCGCCGTGGCGGTACGGGACGCGGGCGTCCCCATCGACGCGGAGGTCCACCCCGTGGCCGCGGCCGTCACGGCGGCCCGAGAGGCTGGCGCCCCGTCGCCTCCCTTCGTGGCCCCGCGCGAAGGGGAGCTGGCCTCGGTGGCCGCGCCCCTCGCGCCGGAGCACGCGGCGCCCGGGCAGGTCTGCACCACCTGCCACGCGCCCCACGCCACCCTGGCGCAGGCGCGGACCGTGTGCATGAAGTGCCACGTCGGCGCGGGCTTCGCCGCCACCACCGCGCGCACCGGCCCGCCCTCCGATCGCCCCGGCCCGATGCTCGCCGCCCTCTCGGTCTCCGCGCCGAAGGTGCGGCCCTTCGGCCCGCACGTGGCTGGCCACGAGGCGTGCGACACCTGCCATATCCCTCACGACGCCACCCGCGCCACGGTCAAGCCGTGCCTGGGCTGTCACCAGGACCACTCCGGCGCGCTGGCGACTGCCGGGCACTCCTGCACCGGGTGCCACAAGCCGCACGCCTTCAGCCAGGCCGCCTCCTCGTGCGGCGGGTGTCACGCCGGCGTGCACGCGCTTGCGTCGGACCGCGTGCCGGCACACGCGGTCTGCACCAGCTGCCACGATCCTCATCGTCCAGGCGCGTCGCCGGCGCTCGCGTGCGCCGGCTGTCACCAGGGCGTGCACCCGAGCCACCCGGCGGCGGCCGCGCAGTTCGCCTCCGTCAAGAGCGGGACCAGCCCCGCCGGTCCGCCGCAGCCTGGTGCGTGCGTCGGCTGTCACAGCCCGCACCCGACATCGCCGTCCACGGTGGCGTCGGCGTGCTCCACCTGCCACTCGCAGGCGCACGACGACCGGTCCTTCCACGCCC
Source organism: uncultured delta proteobacterium (assembly GCA_963782055.1). Lineage (GTDB taxonomy): Bacteria > Myxococcota_A > Polyangia > Polyangiales > Polyangiaceae > DASXHD01. The sequence continues at coordinate 3,622,906 of CAWAIF010000003.1, read as the reverse complement.
CCGGCAAGGTGCGGTGCGAGGGCTGTCACCGCCCGCACCAGTTCAACCTGGCCAGCCTCGGCCCACAGCTCTGCGGTCGCTGCCACGTGCCGATGGCGACCGCCGTCCTGGAGCGCCCCGGCCACCGCAACTGCCAGGGCTGCCACGGCGCGCCCCACACCCCGGTGGCGAAGCCGACGTGCGTGTCCTGTCACGCGACCGAGGTGCACACCGCGCCGCCGGGCCACGCGAAGTGCACCGGCTGCCACGACCCGCACTCCGGCTCGCTCGGCGTCCACGCGGCCTGCACGAGCTGCCACGCCGACAAGGCGAAGGCCATCCACGGCCGCCCGGTGGGCGTGCTCGCCGCGGCGGGCTGTCGGACATGCCACCGGCCCCACGGCCCCATGGGGCCGGCCTCACCGCCCGCCTGCACCACCTGTCACCAGCGCGCGCGGCTCCCCGGTCTTCACACGGTGCGGGGTCACGCCATCGCCTGCCTGACCTGCCACGTCCCCCACGGTCCGCCGCACGCCGACCGCGTCACGTGCACCGGCAAGTGCCACACCGACAGGCGCGGTCACCAGCCCGCCGCCGCCGCATGCAACGGCTGCCACGTCTTCCGGCGCTAGCCGCGGAACGCCCCTAGGGCACCTGCCGGTCGATCACCCCGTTCACGTGGACCTTCGCGCCCGCAGGCGTGAGCACGGGTCCGCTGGCGATCAGCGTCGTCGATCCCTGGTGGCACGTGGTGGTGCTGCAGTTGGTGCCCGTCGAGTGCGGGGCGCTCGGCGGGATGGCGTGGCACCCGCCGCAGGTGATCGCCTTCGGCCCGTCGGTCCACTTGGGCGCGGGCACGCTCGCGCCGGGGCCCGCGTGGCAGTAGGTGTCCGCACAAGTCTTGGTCTGCGGATCGTAGGTCGGGTGGCGGGCGCCGGCCGTCGCCAGGCCCACCAGCCGCACGATGGGGGCGCCGAGTCCGAGTGGGTGCTTGTCCCCCGCGCCCGGCACCGGGTGGCAGGTGTCGCACGACACTGGCGCCGCGAACTTGGGCAGCAGGTGCGCCAGGTGCGCGCCTGTCGACGGCCAGGGGCGGTCACCGGCGCCATGGCACGCCCCGCACTTGCCGCTGCCGTCGCCCAGATCCACCTTGCCGTTGACGTGCAGGTGCGGGTCCACGAGCGCCGTGCCCGTGGCGTTCGCCTCCTTGTGGCAGGAGGTGCACGCGCCCGCGTAGTGGTTGGCCGGCGGCGACGTGTGGCAGTCGTTGCAGGTCATCGGTGTCGTCTCGGTCCAGGAGGGGCCGGGACGCGCGCCGCCCTTGTCGTGGCAGGTGCCGGTGCACTGCTTGGTGGTCTCGTCGAAGTGCGCCTGGTTGCCGGCTACCGCGTAGTCGAACCAGACCTCCACGTGGCCATCGCCGTGCGTGCCGTCGAACTGGCCCTGCGCCGGCTGCGGGTGGCAGGTGGAGCAGGGGAGGCCGCCCGCGTTCGACGGGCTCGGCCCTGTGTGCGCGGGGTGGATGACGTCCGGAGGGTCATCGGGGAAGAAGCACTTGTCGCGCGGGGGGGAGGCCTTGCCGGGGGAGCCGTGGCACGTGCTGCACGCGAGCGCGCCGCCGGGGTCAGTGTGGCAGGTGGTGCAGGGCGTGGCGCCGGGGGCGAAGCCCTGCGCGCCCGCCGGTCGCGTGGGCGCGCCGTCGTGGCACTTGCCACACGCGTCGGGGTCCTTCGGGTCGAGCATCGGCCGCCAGCGCATCGCGCGCAGGAAGCGGCCGTGGCTGTCGGGCGAGCGAGGGTCGGCGAAGGAGGCGTCGTGCGTCCCGCTCCGGATGCTGGGCGCACCGGCGGCGATCCATCGGGCGAGCTCGTCGCGCTCGTCCGCAGTCGCGAAGCCGGCGTGGTCGGGCCGGTCCAGCGCGGTCAGGATGGGTACTGGCCCGGGTCCAATCGCCGGCGTCCCGTCCGCCGTGCACCCGATCGCCCCCAGGTAGGTGTCCGCGCGCCACCCGCCCGCGGGAGCAGCGCCGGAGTGGCAGCTCGCGCACCTGGCGTCCAGGATCGTCGCCACGCTGCCGTGGTAGGTGGGCGGCAGACCGGTGTCGTCCCGCGCCTCGCTGCAGCAGGACAGGGCCGCCGTGAGGGCCACCAGCGCTCGCACGTTCCACCGTTCCAGCACCCTCATGGCCGTCCCGACATGCATCCCGCCGGCCGACGCACCGTTGTCACCACGAGTCGGCAGGGGACGCCTGCAAAGTATTCGCCGTGGCGCGCGGTCTGCAGTGCGTTTCGCCTTGCCATACTCACCTTTGCGCTTCTATCACGTCGGCATGACCTCTGCTTAGGTGGTCTTCGGGGGCGAGGCAGCCGGTCTGGCAACCGTCTGCAGGCCCGCCCGCCCAGTCTTCGGGGGCGTCGACGACCAGTTCCCATGCGACGTCAGGGGCGTGGCCTCGCATCCACCACCGAACTCGCCAGTAGGAAGGACTCCCATGACCCGCCCTCGCTCCCTCTTCACCGCTTTCTTTGCCACCATCATGTCTGTCGGTCTTGTGGTCGCTTGCACGGGCGACAAGGGAGATCCGGGAGCGGCCGGCATGATCGGCGCCGCAGGCCCGACAGGCCCGGCGGGCCCCGAGGGTCCGGCCGGCCCGACGACGATCCCCGACGCGGGCGGCGGCGCGTGCACTGCGCCCTGCCACACCTTCGGCGGCGTCGTCGACGAGTGGAAGCTGAGCGCGCACTCGCACCCGCAGGAGAGCGAGGTCACCCCCGGCGAGGCGTGCGGCAACTGCCACGCGGTGGATGGCATCCAGCAACGTGTCGCCAACATGTACTCCATCGCGGACGACGCCGGCACGCCGGTGGACGTGCCGAAGGGGCACACCAACTTCCTCGCCAACAACGGCAAGGTCACCGAGATCGGCTACGGCGGCTCGAGCACCATCGGCCTGATCCACTGCACCACCTGCCACGACTTCAACTCCACCAACGACCCGCACGTCACCGGCAAGTACGTCGCCGGCTCGGCGCCCATCCGCGTCCCCGGCGGTCCCAACGACGTCGTCTACCTGGAGAAGAGCCCCGACGGCGGGGCGGGCGTAGGGCAGACGATCAGCCTCAAGGCCGCCAACGTCTGCGTCTTCTGCCACAAGTCGCGCAAGGACGTGACCGCCTACGTCACCGCGACGGGCAACGTCCTTTCCAGCCCCTACTGGGGCCCGCACGAGGGGCCGCAGAGCGACATCTACAGCGGCAAGGGTGGCTACGAGTTCGCCGGCATGAAGTACGGCACCTCCACCCACATGACGATCGCCAACGCGTGCGTCAGCTGTCACATGGGCCCCAACCCCGACAACGCCAACGTGCCGGATCACTCGCTGGTGCCCAAGGTCTCCTTCTGCAAGACCTGCCACACCACCTACCAGGGCACCAACTACGACGTTCAGGGCGGCCAGTCGCTGGTGCGCGACGGGCTCTTCGAGCTCCAGGGCCTGCTCAACGACGCCGGCTACCTCACCCGTTCCACCACCAAGCCGAACCTCCCCTTGCAGCCGGATGAGCTGGCCGACGGGCAGTTCGCCCTGGACAAGGTGCGCGCGGGCAGCGGCACCAACGGGAGCAACCTGAGCATCGACGGACCCCACGCCGGCGCGCTATACAACTTCCTCCTGGTCGCCCACGGCGGCGACTTCGGGGTGCACAACCCCACCTACACCAAGCAGCTGCTCTGGGACTCCATCGTGACCCTCAAGGGCTCCGATCCCAGCAGCCTCCCCAGCCGACCCCAGTGAGAAGAACAGCTTGAGCTTTGCAGACGTCAAGGTCGGTCTGCCCACGGTCGTCATCGTCGCGGCGATCGTGGGCGCGGGGGCCTTCGCCGCCGGTCAGGCTTACCGCTCCACGCCCGAGGCCGTCGCCCGGGCAGCGGAGCCGGTGGCCAACCAGGCGGCGGACCCCCAGCCCAACGAGGACATGGGCGGCGGGATGACCGGCGACCTACCCCCTGGACACCCGCCGATCGGGGACATGGGCGGCGCGGCGGGCATGGGCGCCGCCGGCATGACGGCTCCGCCCGCGGCGGAGAGCAACCTGACGTGGACGGCGCCCGCGCGCTGGCAGAAGGTACCCAACCCCAGCCCGATGCGCCTGGCGACCTACCGCATCCCGCACGCCCCCGGCGACACCTCGGACCCCGAGCTGTCGGTCACCCAGGCCGGCGGCGGCGTGGACGCCAACGTGCAGCGCTGGATCGACCAGTTCCAGGGCGAGAAGAAGTCGATGGTCACCAAGCGCACCGTCAAGGGACTGAACGTCACCGTGGTCAGCGTCGAGGGCACCTTCGGCGGTGGCATGAGCGGCGGCGCCGAGCAAAACTGGCAGCTCCTCGGCGCCATCGTCGAGACGCCCGGCATGCCGCACTTCTTCAAGATGACCGGCCCGCAGAAGAGCGTCACCGCCGCCCGCGCGGAGCTCGACACCCTGCTGGACAGCCTGGCGACGAAGTAACGCGCCCGTTTGGCCTCGCGCCCGCGCGCGTGGTCTACTTCGTCCTCCATGGGTCGCGTCGCGACAGTCTCCCGCACCACGAAGGAAACGCGCATCGAGGTGACGCTGGACCTCGACGGCACCGGCAAGGTCGACGTCCAGACGCCCTTGCCCTTCCTCTCGCACATGGTCGAGCAGGTCGGCCGGCACGGCCTCGTCGACCTCACCGTCCGCGCCGAGGGGGACGTGGAGATCGACGGCCACCACACGACGGAGGACCTGGCGATCGTGCTGGGGCAGGCGGTGGCGCAGGCGCTCGGCGACAAGGCGGGGATCGCCCGCTACGGCTGGGCGACCCTGCCGATGGACGAGGCGCGCGCCACGGTCGCGCTCGACCTCTCCGGTCGCACCTTCTTCGTCTGGGAGGTGCCGCTCCCCAAGGCCAAGCTGGGCACCTGGGACAGCGAGCTCACCGAGGTCTTCTTCGAGGGCTTCGCCCGCGGCGCGCAGTGCAACCTGCACGTCGTCCTGCACGCCGGCCGCAACCTGCACCACATCGTGGAGATCTGCTTCAAGGCGTTCGCCAAGTCGCTCGCCGCGGCGACGCGAGTGGACCCGCGGGCGCGGGGCGTTCCGTCGACGAAGGGAACGCTTTAGGGCGCAAGGGCTTTCTGGTACGTCTGTTGGGCACGCCGACATGACCGACGCTCCCCGTGACGAAGATGTCGAGATCGGCACCGCCGAGCACGCCCGGCTCACCGCCCGCTACGGCCGGGCCTTCGTGGCGGGCGAGACCCTCTTCAAGGAGGGCGAGCCGTCCGGCGACGCCTACCTGCTGCAGGAGGGCCGCGTGCGCCTGCTCAAGCGCGTGCGGACGATGGAGCGCAGCCTCATCGTGCTGAAGCCGGGCGATCTCTTCGGGGAGTCCGCGCTGCTCGACGCCGCCGCGCGCAACTCCACCGCCGTCGCCCTCACCGACGGCGTGGCCCTCGCCCTCGACCGCATGACCTTCCGGTCGCTGCTGGTCAACTACCCCGCCGTCGCCATCCGCGTGATGGAGCAGCTCATCGGCCGCGTGCGCGACGCCGAGGACCAGATCGAGATCATGCTGCTGCGCGACACCCAGTTCAAGATCGTCAGCGCCCTGCTCAAGCTGGCGCAGCGCGCGGGCGCGGACGGCGAGGGTGTGGCGGCGGAGATCTCCGTCTCCCCCGTGGAGCTCTCCAGCCGCGTCGGCCTGGACGTGGACACGGTCAAGCGCGGCGTGCAGCGCCTCCGGGATCAGGGCTACCTGCGCATCACCGGCGAGAAGATCGAGCTGCCCGACCTGGACGCGATGCGCAGGCTCTACGTCCTCATGGGCACGAAGGACGAGCTCCGCGGCGAAGAAGCCATGTAGGGGAGGGGACCGCGGTCCTGGGGCGTACGGTCCACCCGCGGCCACGCCGGGCCACGAGGGTTGACGGTGGCGGGCGGCCTGCGCTACGGACTCGGCCTCGGACGGGTCCCCGCCGTCCGACTTGCCCAATGTCCCCGACCGTCCGTCGCTTGCTCGGCACCGCGCTGACCGCCGTCGCGATCGGATGCGGCACCGGCAACACACCCGGCGCCCAGAGCCCGGAGCGCCAGTCCGACGCCGAGTACGATCTCGCCCGCGATTACTTCTACAAGGGGCAGCCCCGGGCGGCCCTGGATCACGGCCTGAAGGCGGTCGATCTGAACGGGGACAACGCGAAAGCTCTTTATTTCACTTCGACGCTATACCTTTGGTTTTGCTCCGGAAATCAGGGGCTGCAGTCCCCCGATTGCCGGATGGCGCAGGCCGAATCCTACGCCCGCAAAGCGCTCGACAAAGACCCGACCTTCCGCGATGCTCGAAACCTTCTCGGCCAAGTGCTGATCCTGGAAGAGAAATACAAGGACGCGATCGCCGTGCTGCAGCCCCTCGTCACCGACCCGTCGTACAACGCCAGCTACCTGGCCTGGGGCAACCTCGGCTGGGCGCAGGTGCTGGACGGCCAGGTCGACGCCGGGATCACCTCGCTGCGCAACGCGGTCACCCAGCCCAAGTTCTGCGTGGGCTTCTACCGGCTGGGGATGGCCTTCGAGAAGAAGCGCGACCTCGCCCAGGCGGAGGCGAACTTCTCGCAGGCCGTCGAGGTGGACAGCACCGACTGCCAGAACCTGCAGGACGCCTGGCAGGAGCGCGGCAAGGTTCGCCTGAAGCTGGGCAAGCACGCCGACGCCTGCAACGACCTCATTCGCTGCCGGGACATCTCGGTGGACACCCCGGCCGGCAAGACCTGCGCGACGATGCTCGTCGGCGCGGGGTGCTCCAAGCCGGACGCGGCGCCGGCCCCGGCGGCGCCATGAGCGGCATGCCTTCCACTCGGAGGTGGATGTGACGATCGAATCGGTTGGCAACTTCCTCAAGCGACACCGCGTGGACCGGCAGATGAGCCTGGCCGAGGTCTCGCGCGTGACGCGCATCCCGGTGGTGACGCTCGCGTCCATCGAGGCGGACCAGTTCGACGATCTGCCGGGCGAGGTGTTCGTCCGCGGCTTCCTCAAGTCGTACGCGCAGTCGGTGGGCGTGGCGCCGGCCGAGGCGCTGGCCCGCTACACCTCCAGCCGGCGCGTGGTCATCGCCACGCCGCTGCCGGTCGCCTCGCCGGTCACCGCCGTCCGGCAGAGCGGCAAGCGCGTGGGCGTCGCCATCGCCTTCGTGCTCTTGCTGATCCTCTTCACCCTGGCGCTCAGCATCGTGCTCAAGCCGCGCGGTCACGACATGCCGGCGGAGCTCAGCATGCAGCAGACGATGCAGCACGCCGGGGACGCGCCGCGCCTCGTCTAGCCCGCAAGGCCGCGCGGCGCGTGCAGACGGACGCGCTCATGGTCCGCACGGTGCCGTACGGCGAGAGCGACGTGGTGGCCACCGCGCTCACGCTGGCGGAGGGCAAGGTCGCGCTCATGGTGCGCGGCGCGCGGCGCGGCGCCAGGCGGGTCGGCGGGGCGATGGAGCCCTTCCACACCGTGCGCCTCGCCTACGACGACCAGGGCGGGGAGGTCTCGCCCCTGCGCGAGGCGGAGATTGTGCGCGTGCGGGCGGGCATCCTCGGGAGGCTGGAGGCGGTGGAGGCCGCCGGCGTCGCCCTGCGGTGGGTGCGCCACCTCTGCCCGCCGCGGACGCCGGAGCCCTCGGCGTACGCGACGCTGGTCGCCTTCCTGGACGCCCTGGACGACCCATCGACCGATCCACGCCGTGAGCTGGCGGCGGCGAGCCTGCGGCTCCTGTCCGACGTGGGCTACGCCCTGGAGTTCGAGCGCTGCGTGCGCTGCGGCAAGCCCTGCCCGCAGGACCGACCAGGGGCCTTCGATCCGGCGCGCGGGGGCCTGGTCTGTCGGGCATGCGGCGGCGCGGGACGCGTGGTCTCGGCCGAGCTGCGCGCGATGGCGGTGCGGCTGCAAGCCGGGGAGGGGGGGGAGCTCACCTCGTCGCAGGCCGACGCGATGATCGCCCTCGTGGACGCGGCGATGGCCGCCCACGCCGGCTTCGACCCCTCCACCGGCCGCGCATGAGCCGCCCCGACGTCATCTGCTTCGGCGAGATCCTCTGGGACGTCTTCGAGGCTGGCCCGCGCGTGGCGGGCGAGCCCATCGCGCGGGTCTTCCGGCGCGAGCTGGGGGGCGCGCCGGCCAACGTCGCGGTGGGCCTGGCGCGGCTCGGCGTGGGCTCGGCGGTGGTCGGGGGCGTCGGCCGCGACGCCTTCGGCGAGGCGCTGGCGGTGCGGCTGCGCGCCGAGGGCGTGGCTTCGTCGCTGCTGGTCCAGCTCCCCGAGCGCACCGGCTTGGCCTTCGTGCGGCGCGACGCGCGCGGGGAGCCGAGCTTCCTCTTTTACCGCCACCAGACCGCGGACATGAGCGTGCGCGCGTCCCACCTGCGCCCGGCGATGGCGCGGGCGCGCTGGGTGCTGTTCGGCACCAGCACCCTGGTGCACCCGGGCCTCGCGAAGGCGACGCACGCGCTGGCGCGGCTGGCACGCGCGCAGCGGGCGAGCATCGTGGTGGACCTCAACGTGCGCGCGCACCTCTGGAAGGAGCCCGCGCAGATGCGGCGGGCGATCGCCCGGCTCGCGCGCCACGCCGACCTGATCAAGGGCTCGCGGCCCGACCTGGCCGCGCTGGGCGGCGGGCGCTTCCTCGCGCGCGCGCCGCACGCCACGTGGGTGATCACCGACGGCCCCGGGGAGGCGATCGCCCGCGGCGCGCACGGCGAGACGCGCGCCCCGGCGCGGCCGGCCCGGTGCGTGGACGCGACCGGCGCGGGGGACGCCTTCCTCGCTGGCCTGCTCGCGGTGCTGGTCCGCCGCGACGCCCGCCCGGGCACGCCGGCCTGGCGGGACCCGCAGGTATTTGGCGACGCGCTGCGGGTGGGGCATATCCTCGGCGCCAAGGCCGTTTCCAGGGTAGGCGCCGCCGGCGGGCTGACCGGCCTCCAGGCGGCCCGCCGCATCGTGCACCGAGGAGCCCCGTGACCGATCCCAGCACCGACGACCGAGCCCGCACCCGCTGCGTGGCCGTGCGCTCCCCCCGCGGTGCGACCGTCACCGAGATCGACTGGGGCGACGGCCACAAGAGCGTCTACCCACACGTCATCCTGCGCGGCTACTGCCCGTGCGCGGGGTGCCAGGGCCACACCGGCACCATCTCCTTCGTGCCCGCGGAGGGGATCGCCCTGGAGCTGGACGACATCGAGGTGGTCGGCAACTACGCGCTGCGCCTGCAGTGGTTCGACGGGCACGGCAGCGGCCTGTACTCCTTCAGGTACCTGCGCGCGCTCTGTCAGTGCGAGGCGTGCCGGGCGGAGCTCGGGGCGGGCGAGCACGAGCCGATCCCCAGGATGTGACGCTTGACGGGTCAACCGACGCCCCCCAGCGACGTGGCCGGCGAGGGCGCCGGCGAGCGCAGGAAGCTCGCCGCGCGGGCCGGAGTGGTGGGCGCCGGGACCCTGGTCTCGCGGCTGCTCGGGCTGGGGCGCGACATGGCGCTCGCCGCGGTCTTCGGGCGGGCCGAGACCGACGCCTTCTTCGTCGCCTTCACCATCCCCAACGCCCTGCGGCAGCTCCTGGGCGAGGGCGCGGTCGCCAGCGCGGTGGTGCCCGTGCTCTCGGGCAAGCTGGCGACCGACGGCGACGAGAAGGCGCAGGCCTTCTTCGCGCGCGTGCGCGGCGCGTCGCTGGTGGCGCTGACGGTGGTCACCGTCCTCGGGATGGTCTTCGCGCGGCCGCTCACCGACCTGTTCGCGGCCGGGTATCACGCGCGCCCCGCCGAGTTCGAGCGCACGGTGTCGCTCACGCGGCTGTGCTTCCCGTACATCTTCTTCATGGGCACCGCCGCGCTGGGCATGGCGGCGCTCAACGCCAAGCGGCGCTTCGCGGTCGCCGCCTTCGCGCCCGGGCTGCTCAACGTCGCCTTCCTGGTCGCCGCATTCGCGCTCCCGGCGGCGCTCGCCCGCGCCGGGATGGATCCCGCCTGGGCGATGGGCATCGGCGCGCTCGTCGGCGGCGCGCTCCAGGTGCTGGCGCAGTGGCCAGCGCTGCGGCGCATCGGCTTCTTCTCGCGGCCCATCGTCGACTTCTCCGACCCGGGGGTGCGGGAGGTGCTCCGGCGACTGGGGCCGATGACCTTCGGGATCGGCGTGTATTACGTCGACCTGGTGCTCTCCCGCCGCTTCCTCTCCGAGCTGGGCACCGGGGCGCAGAGCTACTTCACCTGGGCGATGCGCCTGTGCGACTTCCCGCAGGGCATCTTCGTGATGGCCCTGTCCACCGCCGCGCTGCCCTCGCTGTCGGCGCTCGCGGCGAAAGGCGCGCTCGACGAGGTGGCCCGCACCTACGCCCACGCCATGCGCCTCTCCATGTTCGTGGCGCTGCCCTGCAGCGTGGCGCTGGTGGTGCTCGGCGAGCCGGTGGTCGTCACCCTCTTCCAGCGCGGCGCCTTCGACGCGGCGGCGGCGCACCAGACCGCGCGCGCGCTCGTGTGGCTCGGCGGCGCCATCTGGACCGTCTCGGCCGTGCGGCAGCTCGTGCCCGTCTTCTACGCGCTGGGGGACACGCGCACCCCGGTGATCGTGAGCGCCATCGACCTGTGCGCCTTCATCGGGCTCGCCCTGCTCCTGCGCAAGCCCATGGGGCACGCCGGGATCGCCGCGGCGGTCGCCGGCTCCAGCACCGTGCAGATGGCGCTGCTCTTCGTCGCGCTGCGGCGGCGACTGGGCACGCTGTGCGCCCGGGAGGTGCTCGGCTCCTCGGCGCGAACGCTGGCGGCCTCCGCGGCTGCGGGCGGGTGCGGCTGGGCCGTCGCGCGGATGCTCCCGGCGGGGCAGGGCGCGGCCGCGCGAGCCCTCCCCGGGCTGGCCGCCGGCGGCGTCTTCGCGGTCGTCTTCTTCGCCGCCGCGTGGGTGCTGCGCTCCCCGGAGCTACGGGAGGTCGCCGGCGGCGTGCGAAGGCGGCTTGCGCGCGGCCGCGCGACGAAGCAAGGTGCCGCCCCGTGAAGGACGCAAGAGCCACCCAGTTCCGCGTGGACAGCGCGTCCTTCGTCGCCTCGGCCACCGGCCTGGCGTCGCTCCCGGAGGGCGAGGCCCCGGAGATCGCCTTCGGCGGGCGCTCCAACGTGGGCAAGTCCAGCCTGCTCAACACCCTCTTTTCCCGCAAGAAGCTGGTGCGTACCAGCAGCACGCCGGGCGCGACGCGCGCCGTCAACCTCTTTCAGGCGCGCGTGCACAGCGAGGGCCGCGACGTCGACCTGATGGTGACCGACCTGCCGGGCTACGGCTTCGCCGCCCGCAGCCGCGAGGAGCGCAAGTCCTGGGGGCCGATGGTGGAGCAGTACCTGGAGCGACGCGAGGCGCTGCGGGCGCTGGTGGTCATCGTGGACGTGCGCCGCGGGGTGGAGGACGAGGAGCGGCAGCTCTTCGAGTTCATGGAGCAGGTGGTGCACAAGCCGTGCATCGTGGTGGCGACGAAGCTGGACAAGCTGCCGTCGTCGCGGCGCAAGGCGGCCGTGCTCCAGATCCAGAAGGACGCGGGCTGCAAGGTCACCGGGTTCAGCGCGGAGAGCGGGGAGGGAAGAGAGGCGCTGTGGGGGAGGCTGCTCGCGCTCGTCGTCGAAGAGCCTGAAGCCCCCAGCCCGTAGCTCGTCAGTTCATCGCGCCGGCGAAGGCCACGAAGCCGAAGACCATCAAGACCAGGGCAACGGCGACGCCCATGTAGATCGCGATGGCGGTGTTGTTCGACTTGCCGGTCTTGCCGTTGAAGCCCAGGCCGCAGCTCGCGCAGATCGTGTGAGAGAGGATCTTCGGGCCGATCAGGCCGCCCCACCAGGTGAAGCCCGGCTGGCGAACGTGCGGGCTGCCGCAGCGGGGGCAGCCGTAGCCCGGCCACGCCCGTTGCATGCCCTGCGGCGGCATGCCGGGCTGCCCGTAGCCTCCGGGCGCACCGTAGCCGTAACCGGGAGGGGGAGCGCCTTGCGGAGGCTGGCCCCAGGGGTTCTGCGGAGGTCCTTGCATCGGGAGTATCGTACGCCATCCGGGCGCGAAGGCTCCCTCTCGCCTGGTCACTTTCTCGGTCGGGTGCGGGCTCGCGGTCGGGCGCGGGCGCCCGCGCCGGCCCGGGGAGGCGGCCGGGCGGACCACTCCGGCGGGACGAGGGAATCCGGGCGGGTGCCGATGAGGTCTGCGCGGCCGGCCTTGCGGAGGGCCTCGCGGGCGAGCGGCCAGTGCTGGGCGTCCCAGTAGAAGAGGAGGGCCTTCATCATCCGCTTCTCCCGCAGGTCGCGCGCGGCGTAGACCGGCGCTCCGGTGAGCGGGTCGATACCTGTATGATACATGGTCGTGGCGACGGCCATCGGCGTGGGGATGAAGTCCTGCACCTGCCGCGGGCGCATGCCGCGCGCCTTGAGCCAGAGGGCGAGGGCGACGGTGTCCTTCAGCGTGGAGCCGGGGTGGCCGGTGATGAAGTACGGCACCAGGTACTGCTCCTTGCCCGCCGCCTCGCTCGCCTGGCAGAACGCCTGCGCGAAGCGCTCGTAGGACGCGACCGGCGGCTTCTTCATCTTGTCGAGCACCGCGGGGTCGTTGTGCTCCGGCGCCACCGAGAGCTGACCGCCGGTGTGGTGCTCCGCCAGCTCGCGGACGAACTCCGGGCTGCGCTCCGCGAGGTCGTAGCGCACGCCGCTCGCGACGAAGACCTTCTTGATGCCCTTCTCCGAGCGCACCTTGCGCAGCAGGTCGACCAGCGGCGCGTGGTCGGTCACCAGGTTCTCGCAGACGCCGGGGTGTACGCACGACAGCCGCCGGCACGAGCTCTCCGTCCGCTCGTCCTTGCAGCGCATCTGGTACATGTTCGCCGTGGGGCCCCCCACGTCGGTGATCACGCCGGAGAAGCCTTCCATGCGGGAGAGGGCGCGCACCTCGCGCAGGACGCTGGCGGCGCTGCGGCTCTGGATGATGCGCCCCTCGTGCTCGGTGATGCTGCAGAACGTGCAGCCGCCGAAGCACCCGCGCATGGTGACGATGGAGTGCTTGATGGTCTCGAAGGCGGGGATGGTCTCGCTCCCGTACGACGGGTGCGGCGCGCGCTGGAAGGGCAGGTCGTAGAGGCCGTCCATCTCCTCCTCGGACAGCGGGAGGGCGGGGCGGTTGAAGTACACCGCCTCGCCCCCGTGCACCTGCAGGAGCGGACGGGCGTTGTGGGCGTTGGTCTCGTACTGGAAGGCGCGGCTCATCCGCGCGAAGGCGGCCTTGTCGGCGAGCACCTCCTCGTACGAGGGCAGGACGACCACCCCGCCGTCGGTGGTGAAGCGGCTCCGCTGCTCGAGGAGCGGCTCCCACGCGCGGCGGTTCTTCAGCGGCACCGCGGTGCCGCGCACGTCGCGCAGGTCGGCGATGGCCTCGCCGGCGTCCAGGCGCCGCGCGATCTCCCACGCGGGGCGCTCGCCCATCCCGAAGACGAGGAGGTCCGCCTTGGCGTCCAGCAGCACCGAGCGGCGCACCTGATCGCTCCAGTAGTCGTAGTGCGCGATGCGCCGCAGCGAGGCCTCGATGCCGCCCAAAACGACGGGCACGCCGGGGAACGCCTGCCGGCAGAGGTTGGCGTAGACGATGCTCGCCCGGTTGGGGCGCATGCCTGCGCGGCCGCCGGGCGAGTACTGGTCCTGGGAGCGCACCTTCTTCTGCGCCGTCAGCTTGTTGAGCATGGAGTCCAGGTTGCCGGCCGCGACCCCGACGAAGAGGCGCGGCGAGCCCATGCGCCCGATGTCCTGGGGCGAGTCCCAGCGCGGCTGCGCCACGACGCCGACGCGGTAGCCGCGCCCCTCCAGAAAGCGCGCGATGAGCACCGGGCCGAAGGCGGGGTGGTCGACGTACGCGTCGCCGGTGACGATGAGCACGTCCAGCTGGTCCCACCCGCGCGCGGCCATCTCCTCCCGGGTGGTGGGCAGGAAGTGCCGCGCGCCCTCCGTGCGCCGGCGGAGCTGGACGAGCGCGGCCATGCGGGGGCCAGTCTGCACGCCCCGCGCGCGCGGCGCAAACGCGCTACGACGTGGCGGCGGGGGAGAGCGGCCAGATGCGCCGGAAGCCCACCGCCACGATGCTCCCGTCGTCGCGGGCGATCAGCGCGCCGTAGCGGCACTTCTCGATGAGGCGGCCCTCCGCGGCGGCCGCCTCGAGCTGCTCGAAGCGCACGCGCTCTCCCTCGGCGAGGCGGGCGAAGACACGGACGGCCACCGCGGCCTCCTCCAGCGCTGCGGGCGCCCCCGACGTCGTCGTCACGCGGTCGAGGGCGGTGCGCTTGACCAGCCCGGACTCCAGCAGCACGTCGCACTCCGTGTCATCGGCGTAGAGCACCACCCCCCGCGCCCCGCCGGTGACGACGACGCCCCCGGCGCGCGCGGAGGTGCTGCCGCGCCCGCCGAGGCGCCGGCGCGCCTGCTGAAGCGTCGGGTTGCCGCGGAGGCGGTCCTCCAGGGTGGGCAGGGAGAGCTTGCGCGCCACGGCAAGAGCCTAGCGCAATCGGTCACTCGTCCTTGTCGACCTCGACGAGGTCGGCGGTCCAGGTGTGCGTGAAGTCCTGGCTCTTCAGCTTGATCTTGATGGGCAGGCAGCCGGAGGGCATCGTCGGCAGCGTCTTGATGGCCTCCTTCTGGTCCGGCGTGTAGTGCACGTTGACGAACTGGATGCCGCCGACGCGACCGCACTCGTACGCCACGAACTTCTTGGTGTCCTCGTTGCCGCGGTAGACGCGGATGCGCGCCACCTTCCCGGCCGCGCTCTTGCCCGTCATGTTGACGTCGTCCATCGAGACGAAGTCGACGCCCGCGGGCAGCGGCTTCTCCTCCGCCGCCTCCACGTCCAGGATCTGCTGCAGCTCCGCCTTGAGCATGCCGCCGTAGCGCTCCTTGCCGGTGATCTTCACCAGCACGCGCGGGCAGCGGCCGTGCAGCGAGATGGTGGTGGGCAGCGCCTTGACGAGCGCCTTCTGCTCCTCGGTGTAGGTGGCGTTGAGCCAGCTCATGCCCTTGGCGCCGCACTGGTAGAGGGTGACCTTCTTCGGCTCGGTGTTGCCGCGCCACACGCGGATGAGGGCGGTCTTGCCGTACGCCTTGGCGCCGTCCAGCTTGGCGTCGTCGAGCGAGGTGTAGTCCGAAGCCGGGTCGGGCACGTCCGCCTTCTCGGTGGCCGCCGCGTCGACCGTCGCCACCGCCGCGCCGGCCTCCGGGTGCGTCACCGTCACCTTCGACTTGCGGTGGCTGCCCATCGCGAGCGCGCCCAGAAGGACGATCCCGAGGAAGGTGGCCAGGTGCTTCGGGGCGTCGGATTGCTTGGTCGTGCTCATGCAGGGCGTCTCTCGGGGATGGGGGTTCGCAGCAAGAGGACCGCCACCCCGAACGCGAGGCTCGTGACGAGGAGGTCCGTGGGATTGAAGGTGCCGGGGAGCCAGCCGAGCCGCTGGCCGACCTCGGCCGCGACGACGACGCTGAAGGCGGTGAGCGTCCAGGCCGCGCGCGGGCGCGCGGGGCCACCCCGCCAGACGATGGTGACCAGCGCCGCCATGGCGTAGGCCCAGAGGGCGTCGGCGGCGTGACCGAGCAGCCACGCGGGGGGGCGGGGGAGGCCGGCGTACGCGGGCGCGCCCAGACGCCGCGCGAGCAGCTCGGCGGCGACGCCCCGCGGCCAGAGGGCGTACGTGAGCGCGCCGACCGCGAGGGGCAGGGCCACGTGAAGGGTCGCGGCGCGGACGCGAGGCGGCGATCGCACGCGACCGCACTACCACGCCCGGCAGCCCGTTGGCGAGGCCGGGTGCGACGTGCCGCCCCGCCGGCTCCCCGACGCCCGTCGAGACGCGTACAGTGACGGCGTGGGAGATCGTTAGGCGTGCTACCGGTCCGAGCGCCCGCGCGCTTCGTCGCGGCGACCAGCCTCGCCTGCGCGCTGCTCGCCGCTCCCGCGGCGCGCGCCACCGACCCCTTCGAGATCCAGGTCTACGACGGCACCGCCAACGCCCCGGGCCTGCTGACGCTGGAGAACCACGTCAACCTGGTGGCGCGCGGGCAGCGCGACGCCGCCGGCCCGGAGGCCCCCACCGACCGCCAGCTCCACTGGACCTTCGAGGGCGCGCTGGGGCTGACGTCCTTCTGGGAGCCGGGCGTCTACATCCAGACGGCGTACGTCCCCGAGCGCGGCATCGAGTGGGCGGGCTTCAAGCTGCGCAGCAAGTTCGTCGTGCCGCCGGACACCTTCCGGTACTTCCACTTCGGCCTCAACCTGGAGCTCGGGGACGTCCCCACGCTCTTCGACGCCGAGCAGTGGGCGATCGAGGTGCGTCCGATCGCGTCGGTGGAGTACGGGATGCTCCGCGCCTCCATCAACCCCATCGTGGGCGTCCCCCTCACCCGCAGCGAGGGCCCGGGCTTCGAGCCCGCCGCGCTGCTCGATCTGGTGCTCTCGCCCCGCGCCGCCGTCGGCCTGGAGTACTACGGCGGCGTCGGCCCCATCGCGAACCCGCTGCCCCTCGCCGAGCAGGAGCATTACTTGTACTTTGCAGGTGATTTCGTCCTGACGAAGGGACTGGATCTCAACGTCGGGGTCGGCCACGGCTTCACCGATGCGAGCGACCCGCTCGTCTTCAAGATGATCGTCGGGATCGAGCTGGCGCGGCTCTGGAGGCCGCGGGGGGCGCCGTGAGGCTGCCGGGGGTTCTTCGTGGGCGCAGCAGGATTTGAACCTGCGACTTCCACCGTGTGAAGGTGGCACTCTACCGCTGAGTTATGCGCCCGAAATCGCGCTCCGGCGAGTAGCGCAGGTCCGGGCCGAGCGCAACCGTCTCCGACTTGCGATCGTCACCGACGCGCGGCCGGAGGTCGGCCCGACGCGCTCAGGCGCGCTTGTGGACCTGGCCAGCGGGGCCGGCGTCGGCCACGGGGGCCGGCGTCGCGTGGCGGCCGAGCGACAGGGTGCCGAAGAAGATGCCGAGGGTCAGCGCCAGCACGGCGAACTGGCCGAGGAAGGCACCCGAGCAGCCGGCGACGGCGATCGGGGCGATGGCAGCGAGATACCAGGGGGTGAGCTTCATCGTCTCTCCGGTGCCCCGGGCCGCGCGGGAATGCGCGCCACATGGGCGGTGGGGTCCTTCGCTCGAATCGCTGCCTCTGAGGTCCTACTGACGGAGGGAGCGAGGGAATCCCACATGTAAGATAAGATACGACACCCCTTGCGGACAGGAAACTTTCTAGCGACCTGGCTGCGACTTATGCAAGTGAAACCGTCCAGCCAGCGGGCGCGGGCCTCCGAAAGGTAGGACAACGTCACGCATGCGCCGCGCCAGGGACGGAAAATGTGCAAGTGGTCGAAATCGCGGCGATGAATCAGGCGCCGCTGCGTCCGCCCGGACACACCCTGGTGTTGCCGGCACACGGTCGGACGGTCTATCGTCGCTCCGTGCCCACCGGCTCACGAGCACATTCCAGCCCGGGCGCCACGCCCTGGCGACGGCTCGTGGCGCGCGCCAGCTCGGCCCGCTGGATGCTCGCCGCAGGCGCTGTCGCCCTGACCGCGACGGTGGCGTCGTCCTGCACCACCGTCGACCCCGGCCCCAACTTCGTCATCCCCAACACGCAGTTCAACGAGGACTACTACTACTGCCACGTGGAGCCGGTGCTCATCTTCGGTAAAGGCTGCGGCTCGGGGGACCCGGGCGACAACGGCAACTGCCACTTCAACTCCTCGGCCGTCAGCGGAATGGCGCTGCTCGATCACCCGCCGGTCGACTGCGGCGGCGGCGACGTTCCCGTCGACCCGACGCAGGTCTCGCAGGGCAGCGCGGCGCGCGCCGACTACACCTCCGTCTCGCTGGAGATGAGCCGCGATTACGCGACGGCGCCCATCTACGTGCGCCCCACCAGCACGCAGGCGCACCCGCGTCAGATCTACGATCCCAACGACCAGGCCATCCTCGACGTGATCCAGACCTGGGCGTCCAAACCATGAGGCGGCTGCTCCTCGGCTTCCTCCTCGCAGCGCTGTTCCTCGTGATGGTCGCCCCGGCGGCTCGGGCGGCGGACGACGAGCCGGAGGCGTTCGCCCGCGTCGTCGTGGACACGGCGGACCTGCGCAGCGGGCCAGGGGTGGCCTTCCGCGTCATCTACTCGGCGCACCGCGGGGAGACCTTCGCGCTGGACGGCCGGCAGGGCAGCGGCTTCTGGCTGCGCGTGCTGCTGCCCGACGGCCGCCGCGCCTACGCGATGGGCGAGCAGGTGGAGCCCTTCGCGGTGACGCCGGGTGAGCCGGGAGCCCCCAGCCGCCCGGGCCTCTTCGCGCCGCCCCCGCTCGAGGGCTCGCGCGCCGGCTTCGCGCTGATGGGCGGCATGCTGAGCATCCCCATCCGCGACAACTCCACCCGCCAGTACGGCTACGTGGAGGTGCGCCCGCAGATGGTGCTGGACAAGACCTTCAGCATCGAGGGCTTCTTCGGCGACGGCCTCACCGCCGACGGCGCGCAGGTCTTCTACGGCGGCAACGTCACCATCTTTCCGTTCCCTCGCTGGGTGCTCTCGCCGTTCCTCAGCCTGGGCGGCGGCGGCCTGAGCGTCTTCCCCAAGGCGGACTCCTTCGTCCTCCAGCGCGAGGACCTCTTCGTGACCCGTGCCGGCGGCGGGTTCCTGTTCGCGCTGCGCAACCGCATCCTGGTGCGCATCGAGGCCAGCAACATGACGCTGTTCACCGCGGAGTCGTATGCCAACGCGCAGACGGTCACCGGCGGCCTGGGCGTGTACTTCTGAGGGACATGGCGATGCGAACCCTGCTGCTCGTTCTCTTGACCCTTCCTCTCTGGGGGTGCGTGACCGTTCAGCCGCAGCAGCGCGCGGTGCTCGCCGACCCGATCATGCAGTTCGAGGGTGATCCCGTCGTCGCGGCGCAGGTGCACCACGCCATCGACAACCGCGAGGGGTCCTTCGGCGGATCGGGGGTGGCGGGCGGAGGGTGCGGGTGCAACTGAGCCGACGGCCCCCGCGCGCGGCCTCGTGGGCCGTGTCGCTCGCCCTCGCCGCGGCGCTCCTCGCGCTGGGGCGGCCGGCGCGCGCGCAGGTGCTCACCCTGGATACGACGCACTCGGTCTATTACGAGAAGCCGTCGCGCACCGAGATGTTCGTCTACACGCCCTCGGTCACGGCGGGCGTCAGCCCCACCGACTGGCTGAACGTCACCGCCGGGTGGGAGGCGGACGTCGTCTCCGGCGCCAGCGTCTCCATCAAGGCCGGGCCCGCGTACAAGGCCACGCAGCCGGTGGCGGACGTCATCTCCACCGCGAGCGTCCACGACTTCCGCAACGTGGGCAAGGGCTCCTTCACCATCAAGCAGGGCAGCGCCAGCTTCGGCGGCGGGTACGTCTACTCCACGGAGAACGACTACCGCTCGCACTCCTTCAACGTGACCGCCCGCACCGAGCTGTTCGAGCACAACACCCAGCTCCAGATCGACTTCGCCCACAACTTCGACTCGGTGTGCGACCTGGTGCAGAACCCCAACGCGCTGCCCTCCCTGCGACTGGCCTTGCCCTCGTCGAAGGGCTGCTTCACCGACGACGCCACGCGCACCACCCGCGACATCGCCATCGACAGCCTGCAGGGGAGCTGGTCGCAGGCGTGGACGCCGACCTTTCAGACCCAGGCCGTCTACACGATGCAGATCGTCAACGGCTTCCAGTCGGACCCGTACCGCAGCATCGTGCTGGGGCAGGGGCTCAAGGCGCAGGAGCACGACCCGGGCAACCGCACGCGCCACTCGCTGGCGCTGCGCGGCAACGTCTACCTGCGCCCGCTCAAGTCCGCCATTCGCCTCGGCCTGCGCGGCTACTGGGACACCTGGAACATCGTCTCCGGGTCGCTGGAGGCGGAGTACGAGCAGTACCTGGGCGATGCCCTGCGCGTGGGCCTGGACGGCCGCATCTACAAGCAGACGGGCGCCATCTTCTGGAGCGACGACTACACCGGCGGCGACCCGCCCCTCGGCCCGAAGGGGCAGTACTTCACCGCCGACCGCGAGCTGTCCCCCTTCTGGAGCGGGCTCGTCGGCCTGCGCGTCACCTACGCGTTCGCCTCCACGCAGAAGAGCTTCGTCAAGGAGCTGAAGGCCATCGGCAACGCCGACATCCTCTTCTTCAACTACGAGGACTACACCCTGGCCGGGGACCCGGTGACCGACTCCCGCGCCTACCTGCTGACGCTCGGCATCTCCGCCGGCTTCTGACCTCACCCCCCGGCCCCGTCTCCCTACGAGGGAGGGGGGAGAAGAAGGGTCAGTCCTCGCCGCGGATGCCGTGCTTCTTCGCCAGCTCGAAGAGGTGCTTGCGGTCCATGCGCGCCTCGCGCGAGGCCGCGCTCACGTTGCCCCGGTGGCGGCCGAGCAGCCAGCGCACGTAGCGCCGCTCGAACTCCGACTCGAACTTGGCGCGCGTCTCGCGGTAGCTGCGCTCCTGGTCGAACTGGAAGGCGGCGTCCGACGCGCTCGTCCCCGTCGCCAGGGCGATGCTGCCGAGCTCCCGCGCGCCCGTCGCCCGGGCCATGTAGACCGCGCGCTCCAGCACGTTGCGCAGCTCGCGCACGTTGCCCGGCCAGTCGTGGGCCATCAGCGCGGCCAGCGCGTCCTGCGAGATGGAGAGGGGGTCGCCCCCGACGCACGCCGCGGTGAGCACGGCCTCCGCCAGCATGGGTACGTCCTCCCGCCGCTGCCGAAGGGGCGGCACCGTCACCGGGACCACCGCCAGCCGGAAGTACAGGTCCTCGCGGAACTTGCCGCCGGCCACCTCCCGCTTGAGGTCGCGCTTGGTGGCGGCGATGACCCGCACGTCGGTGTGGATGGGCTTGTTGCCGCCCACGCGGCGAAACTCGCGCGTCTCCAGCACGCGCAGCAGCTTCGGCTGCACGTCCAGCGGCAGCTCGCCGATCTCGTCCAGGAAGACCGTGCCGCTGTTGGCGAGCTCGAAGGCGCCCTGCCGCGCGGCCACGGCGCCCGTGAAGGCGCCGCGCTCGTGCCCGAAGAGCTCGCTCTCGATGAGGGAGTAGCTGACCGCCCCGCAGTCGACGACGACGAAGGGCGCGCCCTTGCGCGGGCTGCCCTCGACGATGGCGCGGGCGAGCACGTCCTTGCCGGTCCCCGTCTCGCCCTCCAGCAGCACCGTGGCCTCCGTCGGCGCGATGCGCTCCAGCATGCCGAAGATGGTGCGCATGGCCAGGCTCTGCCCGAGCGCCGGGCCGAAGCGCGGCTCGTCGCTCGGCAGCACGTCGACCTGCTGCGCGGCGGGCTTGACGGCGACCTCCACCTCCCCGACGCGCAGCACCGCGCCGGGGGAGAGCACGGCGTCGGTGACCTTCGTCCCGTCGACGCGCGTGCCGTTGGTGGAGCCGAGGTCGCGCACGCGGAGGCCGGCGCCCTCGCGCAGCAGCTCGCAGTGGTGGCGCGAGACGGTGTCGTCGGGCAGCACCAGGTCGTTGTCCGGCGCCTTGCCGATGGTGAGCCGCTCGCCCACCTTCCGCGTCTGGCCCTTCTTCTGACCGGACAGCACGTGCGCCACCAGCGCGCCGGACGCGTGAGGGAAGGCGCCCGCGGCGCGCGTCTCGATGGGGACGTCTTCGTGCTCGCTCATGGGGCTCCGGCGTGGGCGAGGGAGGTCAGGGCGTCGGCGACGTCGATGGATGTCGACCCGCCGCGCAGCGCCACGTTGCGCGAGACGGTCGTCGCTCCGGCGTCGCTCTGTAGCTCGATCTCGACCACGTAGTCTCCGTCGGGTAGGCGCGGCGCGTGGTGCACGACGCGCGGGGCCTTGTTCTCGTCGTACAGGAAGGTGGCCTCGCGCGACCAGGCGTCGTCGCCGGCGCTCTCGTAGCGTAGCGTCACCTCGCGGACGCGGCTCGCCCCATCGCCCAGGACCACGTTCACCGACTGGTCCTTGGGCCAGCGGGGGGCCAGGAAGAAATAGAGCGCCGCGCCCAGGATGGCGAAGACGAGGAGGGACGCCCGCCTCCGCACTGGTCACTTCCCCCGCAGCGCCCGGATCCGCGCCACCAGCCCCTGCAGGGTGGAGTCGGGCATGTCGAACTTGGGCATGAGGCCCTTGCCGCTCTTGATGCGCGCGGCGATCTGCGCGTCGCTGACGGTGGCCTGCCAGTCGTCGCGGGTGAGGTCGGGCGCCTTGACCATCGGCCCGTTGGGGCCGTCGCCGTGGCCGGTCTCGCCGTGGCACGCGGAGCAGTTCTGCATCCAGGTGATCTCGATGAGGGTCTTGGCGCCGCCCTGGCCCGCGGCGGGCTTCGCGTTGACCTGAGGGCCCGCCACCTTCTGCGAGGGGTCGAGCTGATCGTGGTCCGCCGGTGTCCACACCGTGGCCTTGTCGGAGGAGGGAGGCCGGTCGCACGCCCCCAGCGCGACGGCGAGGGCGAGGGGCCCGAGGATCAGGTGGGCGCGGCGCATGCGGCACGGGACATTAGCACCGAGATTCGGCCTTGACTCATCTTGCCCGACGCCTCGTCTGGGGCTAAGTTCCCCACAGGCGTCGACTCGACCTTCGAGCGGCGACCCGAGGATCGCATGTACAACACGAACAGCGCGCGCGCGCCCGGCGGCGCGCGCAAGATCACGGCACCGGAGCTTCGGGCCCGGAAGTCGACGGCAGGAGAAGGCGACGCCATCGCGATGGTGACCGCCTACGATTTCACCATGGCGCGTCTCGTGGACGAGGCGGGCGTCGACATGGTCCTGGTGGGTGACTCGCTCGGGATGGTGGTGCAGGGCCTGCAGAACACCATCCCGGTGACGCTCGACGAGATTCTGCTACCACGGCCGCGCCGTCGCGCGCGGGGTGGGGCGGGCGCACGTCGTCGGCGACATGCCCTTCATGAGCTACCAGGTCTCCTCGCTCCAGGCGGTGGAGAGCGCCGGCCGGATGATGAAGGACGGCGCCTTCGAGAGCGTCAAGCTGGAGGGCGGGGAGGCCTTCGCCGAGCACGTGCTGCGCATCGTGCGGGCGGGTATCCCTGTCGTCGGGCACGTGGGGCTGCTCCCGCAGAGCGTCCACGCCATGGGCGGCTTCAAGGTGCAGGGCAGGGGAGACGACGCCGCCGAGCAGGTGGTGCGGGACGCCGTCGCGCTGGAGAGCGCGGGCGCCTTCTGCATCGTGCTGGAGGCCATCCCCCCGGACCTCGCCGCGCGCGTGACCCAAGCGGTGCGCGTCCCGACGATCGGCATCGGCGCCGGCGTGGGGTGCGACGGGCAGGTGCTCGTCTGCACCGATCTGCTCGGCATGTCGCGCGGGCACTCGCCCAAGTTCGCCAAGCGCTTCGCCGCCCTGGGCGACGCCGTCGTCGGCGCGGTCGGCGACTACGTGCGCGAGGTGCGCGCGGGCACCTTCCCCGGCCCCGAGCACGCCTACAAGCCGAACCGGCCCGAGCCGTCGCAGGACGACGTGCAGATCGCCGCGGCCGCGCCGTCCAGCGCGGTGCGCCACTGAGCCCTCGACAAGCCGGTGACGGCGCCCCCCCCGCGGGGGTGAGGCTCACTTGCGCTTCTTGCCGCCTCGCAGGGTCTGCATGAAGCTCGCCCACCACCAGCGCACCGTGCTCCCCACCCGGTCCAGCGACCGCTTCTTCGGCTTGCTGTGCCCGCCGCCCATGCGGCCCAGGTGCGGGGGCCGCGCCGCGGGGTGCACGCCGAAGATGGTGTAGAGCTCGATCAGATCCTGCACCAGGTCGCTCACGCCGCGCGTCTCGGTGTCGTGCGCCTGGCAGTAGCTGTCCGGCTTGTTGCGGATCATGCAGCGGGCGATGATCCGCATGACGTGCGGGTCGATGAGCTCGCCGTTGCCGTCCAGGTAGTGCTTGTAGGTGAAGAAGCGGTCGGCCGGGGCGAGCTCCACGCCGTCCTCGCTCTTGGGCGCGCGCAAGGAGTTGATCACCGAGTACTCGTGGGCGAGGTAGCCCTCGATGGTGTTCGTCTCCTCGGTGCGCTCGTACTCGATGAACTTGTGGAAGGTGTCGTAGAGGGTCTTCGGGTTCGCGTAGGCCCCGGAGATCAGGTAGTAGAACATCGCCCCGAGCGAGTAGATGTCCGCCGGGCGCCCGACGCTCTTCTGGATGCGCGCGCGGACGTTGGTCTCGGAGGGGCCGCGGTACGGGCGTGCCAGCATGATGCGCTTGCGCGCGCGGTCGGCGTAGAGCACCGGGTACTGCTCGCCGCGGTTGAAGAGGGAGAAGGTGTCGTTTTTCTCGATCTGGATGTAGAAGTCCTCGAAGAACTCCACCTCCGCCACGCCCTGCTGGACGTTGACGAGCAGCTCGATGATGTTCGTCTCCTGCTCGGGGCTCTGGAAGAAGAGGGTGCCGGGCACCGAGCGGAGCTGCGTCATCCGGATGCTGACGTCGTCGTCGTGCAGCTTGGCGACGTTGAAGTCCGCCAGGCGCACCTCCAGGGTGGAGCCGCGCAGGTTCGGGTCGGGGAGGGCGACCAGGACGTTGGCCGGCTTGATGTCCCGGTGGCAGATGTTGCGGACGAGGTGGGCGTACTCGATCGCCGAGGCGGTGGGGATCATGTAGTCGAGCACGCGGAAGATCCGCTCCTGCATGCTGAAGGCGAGCAGGTCTTCCTTCTGGCTGCCGCCGCGCGAGCCCTTCAGCCGCTCCTCGAGCGACATGTCGAGCTTCTCCAGGATCATGTACTCCGACTCGACCTGATCACGGATGGAGGGCGGGATGAACTCGGCGTCGTCGCCCTCGCCGGAGGCGAAGAGGCGGATCACGTTGGGGTGGCCCTGGACGCGCTCGAGCAGCTCCTTCTCCATCTGGAAGCGCATGGCGTCCTCTTCGCTCACGCCCTTCTGCAGGATCTTGATGACGATCTGCCGGCGGAAGTCGGTCTTGGACTCCAGCCAGCGCTCCTCCCCCAGGTAGGCCTTGGCGAAGCGGCCAGAGCCCACCTCGATCGGGAGGCCCTGGGCGTTGAGCAGGAAGGCGTACCCGCGCGACCGCAGGAGCGAGCCGCGGGCGCGGGAGGTGGCCGCCCCGGCGTCGGCGCGGAGCCCCACCGGGGGCGGCGGCTGGCTGAAGCCGGGAGCCGGGGTGTAGGACGGCGGCGGCGGGGTGAAGGAAGGGGCAGCCGCCACCGGAGGCGGGGGGTAGGGCGGCGGGCGCGAGGGCACCGGCGGCGGACCGGAGGAGGCCCCGGGGGGGCGAGCGGGCACCGGCGGGGGGCCCGCTGTCCCGGCGGCGATCGCCTGATGCACCGCGTTCTGCGGGGAAAAGGGCGTGGTGGGGGTGGCCGGCCGGGCGAAGGGACGCGGCACCGGGCCCGACGACGCCGCGGCCGCGGGAACTCCGTCGGGCGTGGTCCCGCTCCGGAGAGGCTCGAGCTCCTCCGGGGTGTCGCTCGCCGTCGGTGAGTTTCGTTGCGTCAAGCCGCTCCGCTCCTCTGGGACATCACGACGACCTCGCCGGTGTCCAGCATGACGGCCACGGACCGTGCCGCCTCATGCAAGGGTACCACCAACTGGTCGCCGTTCACCCCAAAGACGCGGTCGCCACCCACCACCGTGCCGAAGGAGTATCGCAGCGTTCCCATGCGCTCGCGGGCGCTGGTGAGCAGCTCCACCGAGCCGTCCCTGTCGGCCAGCGCCGCCGCCGCCGGGCGCCCCTCCTTGGCGACGAAGCAGTTCAGCCCCTTGATGTTCAGCCGGTAGCCATCCAGGCTGGGGACGAAGGTGAGCCGGACGCGCGCCTCCACCCCCGCCGGGGTGGGGATGGTCAGGTCCAGGCGCTCGTCCACGGTGACCATCCGGGCCGAGTGGGCCCCGAAGCGCACCTCGTGTGGCGCGGGGGCGGCGCGGGAGGTCGGGACGTCAATCTCCGTCGTGATGCTGGGGGGCCGCGGGGGCGGCGGGTGCATGCTGGTGGGTCCGTTGAGGGCGGCACGCAGCTCACGGACGAACTGGGTCACGCTCTGGGTGCGCTGGCTCGGATGCGCGCGGAGCGCCCGCAGGAAGACGGCCTGCGCGGCGAAGGGGACGCCCATCTCCGCGAGCCTGCGGGTGACGAGCGCGTCGCCGGTGATCCGCTCGGGGAAGGTGGCGCGCACCTCCTTGCCGTCGAACATGGACCGGCCGAGGAGCATGAACACGGTGACCAGCGCGAGGGCGTAGACGTCGGTCGCCGTGCTGGAGGCGCCGCCGGCGAGCTGCTCCGGTGCCGCCCAGCGCGGCGAGAAGAGGGTGACGACGCTGACCGGCTCGTCCTCGTCGGCCTGGGCCCGCTTCACGTTGGAGTGCGCGATGCCGAAGTCGGCCAGCTTCGGCACCAGCGACCCGCCGATGCGGCCAAAGAGGATGTTGGACGGCTTGACGTCGCGGTGGATGATGCCGTGATCGTGCGCCTCGGCGAGTGCGCCGCCCATGGGCTCCAGGATGGAGAGCACCTGCTCGGCGGGGAGCGCCCCGCGCCGGCGCAACAGGTGCTCCAGGTGGCCGCCGTCCAGAAACTCGCTGATCTGGAAGGGCCTCCCCGACTCCTCCAGGTAGCCGAAGTCGTAGATCTTCAGGGTGTTGGGGTGCATCAGCCGGGAGAGGGCCAGCGCCTCCTGGAGGAAGTGCGAGTAGGTGGCGCGGTAGACGGCGCTGCCGCTGGTGCTGCCCGCCTCGAGCACCAGGCGCAGCAGCTTCACGCACACCACGCGGTCCAGGCGCTCGTCGGTGGCGCGGTAGATGGACGCCATCCCGCCGCCGGTCACGCGGTCGATGACCACGTAACGATCGAGCAGGCGGGTGCCCTCGGAGAGCTCGTAGCTGTCCTCGTCCGTCGCCATCGGTCCAGGTCATGGTAGCGACCCGGGGGGCCATGCGCTCGACTTTTGCAGACTACATGCGTTTTCCGAGGATCTCGTCGGCGAGGGCGCCGGCGCCGTAGACGTCACGGAGCGCCTCGAGCATGCCGGAGGAGTCGACGCTGACGGCGCGCTCGGTCACCTCGCGGTAGATGAAGTTGTTGGGCAGACTGCTGATGTTGCCGTCGAAGATGAGCCCGACGAGCTGCCCCTTGGCGTCCACCACCGGGCTGCCGCTGTTGCCGCCGATGATGTCGTCGGTGGAGACGAAGTCCAGCTTGGTGCCCAGCTTGAGGGCGCCCTTCTTCTGCAGCCAGCGCGGCGGCAGGGCGTAGGGGTCCTTGCCCGTGGCGTGGGCGTACATGCCGGTGAAGTCGGTGGCGAAGGGGATGGCCTTGCCGTGCTCGGTGTAGCCCTTCACCACGCCGACCGAGAGGCGCAGGGTGAAGGTCGCGTCGGGCATCATGCTCTGGCCGCGCACCGCGAAGGTGGCCTGCGCGACCTTCTTGCCGAGCTGGCGCATCGGGGCCTCCACGTCGTCCTCGTACTGCTTGCGGATCGCGCGGGCGTCGGGGTCGATGGCGCGCATGAGCTCGATCGCCGGGTCGTGCGAGGCGGCGATGGCGGCCTTTCCGCCCGCGAAGAGCCGCTTGCGAGCGTAGACGTCGAAGAGCTTGGAGCGAGCGACGAGCTCCTGCGCGGCGCGTGCGGGCGTCTCGCCGTGGAGGATCCTGGCCAGGATGGGCTTGCCCGCCAGCGTGCGCTGGGCCCGCTCCATCCACGCGCGCACCAGCACCACCTCCACCGCGCCGTAGACGGGGGCGGCGGAGAAGAGCTGCTGCTTGACCTGATCCATGTTGGCGTCGCCGTACTCGCGCAGGCGCTTGTCGCTCGACAGCGAGCGCTCGTCCGCCCAGCGCACCAGCGTCCGCGCGAAGCCGAGCAGCTCGGAGCCGCCCGTGCGCTCCAGCGCGAAGTAGGGCCTGTAGAGCGTGCGCACCTTCGCCTCCACCCTGGCGACGTCGGAGAAGGTGGTGCCGTACTCGGCCTTCAGCTTGGGGTCCGCCTTGATGGCCTTCACCAGCGCCGCCTCGTCGTCGCGCTTCTTCTTCATCAGCGCGGGGTCGCGCAGGCCGCGCTCGTAGCCGTCCAGCGCCTTGATGGCGTTCTGCACGCCGAAGAGCTCCTCGCGCGCCTCGCGCTCGTACTCCGGCCCCTGCGCGCCCAGCTTCTGCAGGAGGTCGCGCTCGCGCTTCAGGGCGTCGATGACGTACGGGTAGACGGTGTCGCGGAGCTGCTCGAGCTGCGCGACGGTGGACAGCCGCCCGGTCCTGCCCGGGTTGCCGCTCACGAAGACCGTCTCGCCGTCCTTTGCGCCCGCCGGGTTCCACGTCAGCCAGTCCTTCAGGGCGACGGGCTTGCCGCCCTCGTAGGCGCGGAAGAGCGCCATGTCCAGGTCGAAGCGCGGGTAGGTGAAGTTGTCCGGGTCGCCGCCGAAGAAGGCGATCTTCGCCTCCGGGGCGAAGACCAGCCGCAGGTCGGTGTAGCGCTTGTAGGTGTACAGCTGATACTTCGCGCCGGCGTAGAGCGTGACCACCTCGCACCGCGCGTCGCCCAGCGCCGCCTTGTTCTTCTCGGTGCAGGACTTCTCCAGCTCGCTCATCGCCGCCTTCATGGCGGTGTTGGCGTCGGCGTCGCTCATCTGCGGCTTGCGCGCGGCGGTCACCTTGTCGGTGACGTCCTCCATCGTCTCCAGCACGTCCGCGGCGATGTTCGGGCACCTCGCCTCCGGGCCGTCCCGCCCGGCGAGGAAGCCTTCGTCCATGTAGTTGTGCGTGGCGGAGGCGAGGTTGGCGATGCACTCCGAGGCGACGTGATGGTTGGTGAGCAGCAGCCCGCCGCGCGAGACGAAGGAGCCGGTGCCGCCGCTGGAGATGCGCACCGTGGAGAGGCGCAGGTGGTCCAGCCACGCGTCGGTGAGGGCGACGCCGTGGTCCTTCTGGATCTGCGCCTTGGGCACCATGTTGAAGGGCCACATGCCCTCGTCGGCGCGGGCGGTGGCGGCGAGGGCGGTGACGGCGGCGAGGGCGAGCGGGAGGAGGAGGCGAGAGCGCATGGGGCCCGCATCCTACACAAGGATGCCCTACTTGCGCGGGGGGAGGTGCTCGACGGCGCGCCACATGTACCAGCTGCCGACGGTGCGGTACGGGCGCCAGCGCTCGGCGCGGCGGGCGAGGTCGGCGGGCGAGGGGAGCTCCTTCTTGCGATAGAGACGCGCGAAGCCCTGGCGGACGCCGTAGTCGTCGACGGGGAGCACGTCGGGGCGGCCGAGGCGGAAGATGAGGAGCATGTGCACGGTCCAGCGGCCGATGCCGCGCACGGCGGTGAGGCGCTCCACGATGGCCTCGTCGTCCATCGCCGCGAGCTCCTCCATCGGGGGGACCGTGCCGTCCTGGACCTTGCGCGCGAGATTGCGGATGGCGAGCACCTTGTTGCCGGAGACGCCGGCGGCGCGCAGCGAGGTGTCCTTCAGCCGGAGCACGCGCCGCGGGTCGGTGGGGGTGGAGGTCCAGTCGACGCCGTCCGCCTTCGGCCGGGCGAGGGCGAGGAAGCGACCGTGGATCGTCGCCGCCGCCTTGCCGTTGAGCTGCTGGTAGAGGATGGACCGCGCGAGCGCATCGAACACGCCGGCGCGCGGCGCGATCTGCAGCGTGAAGGGGACGCGCGCGGCGAGCTTCGCCAGCGGCGCGTCCCGCCCGGTCACCGCGCGCAGCGCCTCCCCGGCGTCGAAGGGCAGGGTCATGCGCGCTGCCGCGAGCCCTCGAGCTCCAGGAGCCGGGCCTTCGTCTTGACGCCTCCCGGGGCCGAGAAGCCACCCAGGCGCGCGCCAGCCCCGAGCACGCGGTGGCACGGCACCACGATGAGGAAGGGGTTGCGGGCCATCGCCTGGCCCACCGAGCGGGCGGCGCCGGGGGAGCCGACGCGCGCGGCCAGCTCCCCGTAGGTGATCGTCTGCCCGGACCGCACGCGCCGCGCGACCTCGTAGACGCGGCGGTGGAAGGGCGGCACCAGCGAGAGGTCCAGCGGCACCGCCCGCAGGTCCTGCGGGTGGCCGGACAGGTGCAGCGCGATGCGCCGCGCCGCCGCGCGCACGAAGCGGGGCACGTCCTCGTCGGCCCGCTTCGCCGGCGCGCGGCCGCGGCGCAGGGCGATGCGCGTCACGCCCGCGCTGCCGTACTCCAGCACGCATGGTCCGAAAGCGGTCGAGAAGATCAGCTTCCCCATCGTCAGCTCCGGGAAGGCCCGAGGAGTCGACCATGATAACCCCCCGCCGCCTTCACGGGGCGATGGATGACGATGCGCTTGCCGGCCTCCTTGCCGTGGGCGAACGCGTCGCTGCGGCGCTGCCCGCCGTAGCGCACGTTGCGGATGTGCGGGTGCCGGCGCCGGTAGAACTGCTCCAGGTCGCCGTCCTTCACCCACACCAGCCCGCGCGAGCGGTTGGACTTCGCCTGCCACGCCAGCTTCTCGGCGAAGCCGGCCATCACCCCGGCGAGGAAGACGCGGCGGTCGCGGTTGCCGCGCAGCCCGCCCGCGCGCTTGTGCTCGACCCAGAGGCGCTCGGCGGTGTGGCGCAGGAAGGAGTGCACGTGCTCGGCGAGCGCCAGGTTCTCCGGCGTGCCGCACACCTCCAGCACGCTGCCGCGCTTGCCCTCCCGCGGGCGGTAGACGGGCACCCAGATCACCTCCACGAAGAAGTGCTTCGCCAGGATCATCGCCAGCAGCCGGTCCGGCTCGCCGACGCGCCCGGAGGGCGGCCCCAGGTGGCGGAAGCCGTACGCGCCGCGCGTGCCGGCGGAGCGCGCCTCCAGGTTGTACTTGAGCATCAGCCGCTGGGCCGCGGCCATCGCCGCCTCCGCCTCGTGGACGTTGGGGCTCTCGGCGAGGGCGAGCAGGCGCGCGATGCGCGGCGCGATGCGGTCCTCCACCGGCGCCGGCGCGTCCGGCATGCCCGCCGCAGCGGCGTCGATCCCCAGGCGCGCGCACACCTCCCGGAACGCGGGGCCGTGCGCCGTCTCGTCGGTGCGGCCGAGCACCTCGTGGACGTACTGGTGCGCCATCTCGTGCTTGAGCACCTCCACGACGACGCCCCACGGCCGCTCCAGCACCAGCGGGCGGGAGAGCTCCAGCGTGCGTGTCGCCGAGGTCCACCGCCCGAGGTGCGAGCGATGCTCGGCGAGCGAGAGCACCGGCGCCGTCAGCGCGCCCTTGAAGTAGGACCGGTTGACGTTGCGCCACTCGTCGAGGAACTCGCGCACGAGCAGCCTCTCCAGCTCGAAGGACAGCGAGGTCGCTTCCATCGGGCTCAGGGGACGGGATCGTCGGGGGGGACGAAGGGGGAGCGCGCCCAGAACGCCTTCGCGCGCCACACGCGGTCGCGCGAGAGGTGCTCGTTGTCGCGGCAGGTGCCCACCGTGTAGCCGGCGAGCCTGTCGGCGAGCGCGTGGTCCTTGCACCACGCGAAGCTGGTGCGGATGCGCCGCAGCCCGGCCAGCATGCACTTCTGCCGGTCGTGGACCAGGTCCGCGCCGGTCCACCCTTCCGCGGTCTTGCCGAAGACGCGGATCTGCATCAGGCAGAAGGACTCGCCGTGGTCTCCGGTGACGCGTCCGTCGTCCACGTCGGCGCGGAAGCCGCTCTCGAAGCTCGCGATGGAGGCCATCAACAGCGCGGTCTTCGCGCGGCCGAGCTCCCCGGCGAACACCGGCTCCTCGGTCTTGTCGAAGGCTACGGCGACGACGTCGTGCGCGATGCTGTCGTAGCGATCGCGGTCCACCTCGTGTTGCGGAGGGACCCACGCCACCATGGCCCCCACGAGCCACGCCGCGACGAGCTCGAGCATCGCGGCCAACCTAAGCAGCAGCGGGACGCGAACGCAAGCCCCTCGTCGCGGACGCGCGCTTGACCGGTGCGAGTGAATCTCACATACAAACCCGTGTGCGCGCGGACGTCTCTTTGATCCTCGCGATCGTCGCGATCCTCGCGGCGAGCTCGCTCCTCGCGGCCTGTGGCGGTGGATCGTGTCCCAACGATCTCCCCGCGGCGTGCCCCACGCCGTCGCCGAGCTGGTCGGCCGACGTGCAGCCCATCGTCGCGAGCCGCTGCACGCGCTGCCACACGCAAGGAGGCGCGGCGGGCACCGTGCCCCTCGTCACGTACGACGACGTCCACGTGCGTCGCAGCGCGGTGCTCAACCAGGTCTACTCGTGCCGCATGCCGCAGGACGGATTGCTCGGCGCGGACGAGCGCGCGAAGTTGCTCGGGTGGCTGGTCTGCGGCGCCCCCGACAACTAAGCTCTCCATCGTGCGCTGCTGGAAGCTCGTCATCGCACCGGTCCTCGCCCTGCTCGGCTGCTCAAGCTCGCCGCCGCCGGTGCCCCAGCTCACCAAGGACCAGCTCATGGACCCGCAGTCGTGCGCGGGCTGCCACCCCACGCAGTTCGCCCAGTGGCAGGGCAGCATGCACGCGTACGCGACCGACGACCCCGTCTTCGTCGCGATGAACGCGCGGTTCGTGCGCGAGCAGGGAAAGAACGACCTCTGCGTCCGCTGCCACGCGCCGCTCGCGCAGCGCATGGGGCTCACCGACGGCAGCGATCTCTCCGGTATCCCGGCGAACCTCCACGGCGTCACGTGCTTCTTCTGCCACTCGGTGACGAGCATCGCCCAGGATCACAACGGCGGCCCGGTGCTCGCCGACGACGACGTCATCCGCGGCCCCATCGCCGATCCCGCGCCCGGCGCGGCGCACGCGTCCATGTCCTCGGCGCTCCACGACCTCTCCACCCCGGATTCTTCCGGCCTCTGCGGGAGCTGCCACGACGTGCAGAACGGGCACGGCGTGGACATCGAGCGCACCTTCGCGGAGTGGAAGGGCAGCCTCTACGCGCAGACCAACCCGACGGTGTTCGACTCCTGCGGCGGCTGCCACATGACCGCCAGCACCGGCAAGGCGGCGAACGTGGAGGGCGCGCCGGACCGCCGCATCCACGATCACTCCATGGCCGCGGTGGACGTCGCCCTCACGCCCTTCCCGGACGCCGACGGGCAGAAGAAGGCGGTGCAGACGCTGCTCGACGCCGCCATCGTCGCCAAGCTGTGCGTCGACCCGCCGCAGGGTGGACCCAACGTCACCGTCACCCTGGACAACGCCTTCGTCGGCCACGCGTGGCCGAGCGGCGCGGCGCACGACAGGCGCCTCTGGGTCGAGCTCGTCGGCACGGCGGCGGGCCAGACGGTCTACCAGTCCGGCGTCGTGCCCGACGGCACCGACGTGACCACCCTCGCCGATCCCGACCTCTGGCTGCTGCGCGAGCAGCTCTTCGACGGCGCGAA
Organism: uncultured delta proteobacterium; assembly: GCA_963782055.1. GTDB lineage: Bacteria > Myxococcota_A > Polyangia > Polyangiales > Polyangiaceae > DASXHD01. The sequence goes on along the minus strand of CAWAIF010000003.1, from coordinate 3,589,630 downwards.
GGCCCCGGCGCTCTTCCTCTGGGACGCGCAGAGCAAGCAGGAGGACTTCCTCCAGCCGGCGGTCACCAACGATCCGCAGAACCCCGCGTACTACCACGCGGTCTCGAGGCCATACACGCTGCCCCCGGCGGTCGACGACGTGAAGATGCGGGTGCGGATCGTCCCCATCGGCCTGGACGTGATGAACGCGCTGGTCCAGAGCGGCGATCTGGACGCGAGCCTCGTCGCCAAGATGCCGACGTTCACGCTGAGCGGCACCGTGCTGGAGTGGAAGAAGGACGCCGGCTACGGCTGCGTGCCGTGAGCGCTCAGCTGCCGTCGACGCAGAAGGTGTAGGTCGCGGTGTCGGTGACGGGCCCGGCGGTGACGTCGAGGGTGATGAGCCACACGCCTCGCATGGAGAGGTTGATGCCGTCCAGCGCGTACTGCCCGCCGCCCCTGGGCGTGACGGTGGTGCGCGTGGGGCTGCCGTGGCCGTGGTCGGGCATCGTCGGCTTGACGTCGATGGTGGCGCCGTCGACGGGCTGACCGGCGCCGTCGCGCACCGAGATCACCCAGTCGTTGACGCCCTGGATCACCGGGTCGGGAGCCGCCGAGTCGATGCTGATCTGCAGCTTGCCGTCGGGGCAGACCGCCTGCAGTCCCAGGGAGAAATCCGCGACGCGCGGATCGCTCGCGCAGAACGCGGCCGGCTTCGGCGGCGCGGCGGGGTCGCTCGAGCAGGACAGCAGCAGCGCGGCGGCGAGGAGAAGCCACCGCGGCGCCCCCGCGGCGAGCGGTATCGAGAAGCCCCCGCGGCGAGCGGCGTCGAGGCGCATCGGCGAAAGAATGCCACCCACGGGGGCGCATCGCAAAGGTCTCCGCGCCGCGCGCGGGCGGTCGTCAGCCCTTGACCTGCCCCGCGACGGCCTCCGCCGCGCGCTTCGCCGCCTCCGGATCGCCCAGGTAGTAGTGCTTGATCGGGGTGAGGTCGTCGTTCAGCTCGTAGACGAGGGGGATGCCCGTCGGGATGTTCAGGCCGACGATCTCCTGATCGCCCACCTTGTCCAGGTGCTTGACCAGCGCGCGCAGGCTGTTGCCGTGCGCGGCGATGAGCACGCGCTCGCCGCGGCGGATGGCGGGGGCGATGTCGCTCTCCCAGAAGGGAAGGAAGCGCGCGACGGTGTCCTTCAGACACTCGGTGCGCGGCACCTCGCTCCTGGGGAGGCCGGCGTAGCGCCGGTCGCGCCCCGGCCAGCGCTCGTCGCTCTCCTCCATCGCGGGGGGCGGCGTGTCGTAGCTGCGCCTCCAGATCTGCACCTGCGCCTCGCCGTGCTTGGCGGCGGTCTCCGCCTTGTTCAGCCCTTGCAGGGCGCCGTACATCCGCTCGTTGAGGCGCCAGCTCCGGATGACGGGGAGCCACATCCGGTCGCTGTCCTCGAGGACGACCCAGAGCGTCTTGATGGCGCGCTTCAGGACCGAGGTGTACGCCACGTCGAAGTCGTAGCCGCCCTCGCGCAGCAGCTTGGCGGCGGCGTGCGCCTCGGCGAGCCCCTCCTCGCTGAGCGGGATGTCCACCCACCCGGTGAAGCGGTTCTCTTTGTTCCACTGGCTCTGGCCGTGGCGGAGCAGGACGAGCTTCTTCATGGGGGAGGTTATGAGGAACGGGGCAGGGGAACGTCAAGCGTCGGCCACTCCTCCGGGCCTCGGCCATGCCGGCGGCCCCCATCCCGACGTGGATCTCCCGGGCCCCGCCGCGGCGCTGGCACTTCGGCGCCGCGCAGGTCAAGGTTCGGGATGGGACGTGCGGGGTGGGTGGGGCTCTCCGCAGCTCTGATGGTCGCGTGCACGGCGGGGTCCGCGCGCGCCGATCCGCCCCGCGACGACACGCGCGCGTACGGCTGGCAGATCCTCGTGGCCGACACGTCGGTCGCGGCGACGGCGACGTGGGTGACCGCGGTCGTCGCCGCCGTCCCCAGCCTCGAGGGCACCTACGCCTTCTACGCGCCGATGCTCTCCATCGGATTGCTCGCCCTCTTCACCGGCCCGGTCGTCCACCTGCTGCACAAGCGCTATCTCACGGCGCTCGGGAGCCTGGGCATGCGCTTCGGGTGGATCGTGGGCGTGGCGGCCACCATCGGCATCCCGATCGACTTTGTCATCCGTCCCAACAACCTCAACGACATGTTCTTCGAAGGTCCCTGCATCGGCGCGGCGATGGGCTTCCTCGCCGCGACCACGGTCGACTCCTTCGTCCTCGCTCGGGCCCGACACCCCCGCGACCACGCGCCGCCCCTCACGATCACGCCCTCGCTGACCCCCACCCGCAACGGCGCCCTCCTGAGCCTCGCCGGCCGCTTCTGAGGCCGGGTCCGCATCCGGCCCGCGCCCCGCCCGTTTCCAGGCATCGGCGAGGCCGATGCCGGCGCAAGGGATTCGAATCCGAGTGCACGAGTGCATCGGCATCCGCCCCGCGTGTGCCGCCCGTCAGCGCCGATGCACGAGTGCGGGAGGACGAAGGGGAAGCAAGCGAGGGAGGCCTCGCGCCAGCCTGACGCCATCCTCCCTGGGGGAGCGGGACACGGGATTCGAAAACGTGTCAGCCCAATAATTCCGCACAGTTCCCAAGCAGTTTGTCCCCGAGGACGATTCAAGCCGGCGCCGATCCGCGCCTCGACGCACACCGCGCCCTCGCCGCCGTGAAGGGCGCCGCGCTCGCTGCTCGAGACGTCGCGCTGGCCAAGCTCGTGCACCGCTGGGAAGGCGAGCTCCTGGGCGGCGACGACGCGGGCCAGGGCGGCGCGGACGTGGTTGATCTGGCAGAGCGGAGGCGCGATCGTGAGTAGGCCCATGGCGACGAAGAAAGCGACGGCGACCCCGGCCGGACGGAGAGCGCCGACGCGGCCGCGTGCGGTACCTCGCCCCGCGCCTCCTCCGGTCGTGGAAGAGCTGCGCGCCGACGATGGGCACTTGCCTTGGGGCTCGCCCGAGACGCTGGCGGTGGCTACGCGCCGACTCGGGGATCTCTTTGCCATGTGGACCTTCATCGCGAAGGCCACGGTGGACCCCCAGGCGCGCGCGCACGCTGTCGACGTGGCCCGCGTGCTGACGGTTCTTCGCGAGGGCGACGCGAAGGCCGTGCACGGCCTGGCGAACCGTGCCGCGCTGCACCTGAAGAGCGCTCACAAGTACCCGCCGCAGATCGCGCAAGAGCGGAAAGACGACCTGGAAGACGTCCACCGCGTGCTTGTAGAGCACCTGGAGATGGGCCGCCCTACCGACGAGATCGCGCGCACCCTCACCGTGCTCGTGCTGTACGGGGCGCCGAACCTTCGGGCACTCGTCGCGGAGCACACGACGGAAGCGAAGATCGAGGGCGACGCGTGGCAACGCGCGTTCACGGCCACGCTCAAACGCAAGCGCCAACGCGGCGAGCCGGGCGAGCACTACTACATGGCCGAGACGATGGTCGTGCAGTTCCTGCTGACGTGCGGTGTCCCGTCTGGAGTCGCGCGAGGCGTCTGGAACTTCCGCAACCGCGGGTGAGATCGCTCACGTAATAGGTGCGATTCGCACACCTGCAGGTGTGAGCAGACGCGTGGCAACGATGGGCGAGCGTGGGAATCGTTTTCCACCCCATGCCTGACCAGGTGCTTCTCCTCGCCGCACACGCTCGCGTCGCCGTCGCCACGGCGCGCAAGGCCATCGAGCAAGGGGCGCACGCCATCGGCGTCCGGCGAGCTCGTGAGGACATCATCGAGCAGGCCGCGAAGCTCGGGATCGTGCTCGGACCGCGGACGCTCGAAGTCCTGCCGGGTGGCCGCTCGTGACGCCGGCCGAGCTGGAAGCCCTCGCCGAGCGCGTGGCCGAGCTCGTCGCCGCTCGTCTGCAGCCCACGACGATCGGAGCCCGCCGCGCGCGGCGCCTCGACGCGGACAAGGCGCGCGCCTCCGGTGACGCGCTGCTCGAAAAGATGGGCTTCCGGAAGCGCGCGAAACGCTGACCCCGAAATGGGAGACGCCGCGACCCCCAGCAAGGAAAGCGCGGCGCCTCGAGAGAACGGAACGAACGTGAGAAATCTAGCCGACGACTCCACACCCTGCAACGACCCCGCGCTCCTCGCCGCTGGAGAGGCCGCCCTCGCACACGGTGCAGACGCCGCGCTCGTCGTTGACGATCAGATGCTCGTCGGCAACCTGGAGGCCGTGGCCGGCGTCCTCGAGCGCTTCGACTATCGGCGCCAGGCCGCGCTCGTCAGGGCTCACGATCCCCGGTGCGGCGCGATCGTCGTGCACTGCCACGCGAGCGGCAGAACGCGGACGTGGATCCACCTGCCTCCGGCCCTGGGAGCAGCATGATCACGCTCTACCCTCCCGAGCGCCTTTGGTTCGGCGGCAAGCTCGCCAGGACCCCCGAAGGCCAGTGGGCCAACGGCATTCCGAAGCCCCGTGGGATCTGGGTCGACGGAGAAGACTGGGACGGGCTCCTCCGGTGGATCGGCAACCCCGTGCGCGCGACCGCGAAGGAAGAGCACGGCGCCTTCTGCCTCGCCGAGCTGAACGGCCCGCGCTGCGAAGCCAACGTGGCCCGCGTCACCGCCCTGGGGCTCGACGGCGACGAAACCGGGATGCCGGTGGCGAGGGCTCACGCGCTCCTCAGCGGCTACCGCCACGTCGTCTACACGACGTTCTCGAGCACGGTGGAGGCGCCCCGCTGGCGCGCGATCGTGGCGCTGTCCAGGCCCGCCACGGGCGACGAGCACGCGCGCTACATCGGCAACGTGCACGCGAACCTTCGGGACGCTGGCGCTCCCCTCGACTCGAGCGCGGTGGATCCGTGCCGGCTCTGGTACCTGCCCTGCGTTCGGCCGGGCGGGCATTGGGAGTGCTACGCGAGCGACGGCCGGCCCTTCGACGTCGACGCCGCACTCGTCACCGCCGCCGAGCTCGAGGCCGAAGCGCGAGCCATGCTCGCCAGGGCCCAGGCCACGATCGGCCGGACGCCGACCCTGGACCGCGTGCGCGCGTACCTCGCTGCGATGGATCCGGCCGTCTCTGGCTCCGGAGGGCACAAGGCCACCTTTCGCGCCGCGTGCGTCATCGTCGCGAACGTCGACAGCCACGCCGAGCAAGAGGCGCTGCTCGCCGAGTTCAACATCCGATGCAAGCCGCCGTGGAGCGAAGGCGAGCTCGCGCACAAGCTGGACGGCGCGCGGAAGCGTTCCGATCTGCGACCCCTACAGAACCGGAGCGCATCGTGAGCAACGTGATCAGCCTCGAGGGCAAGCCGGCCGCGCCGGATCCGAACGCGATCGTCCTGCTCAACGGCCCCGCGCTCGCGACCGACGATCCGCCGCTCGAGTACATCGTCGAAGCCCTCGGCATGACCGCGGGCAGCGGAGCGCCGCACATGTTCGCGGGCTACGGCTTCTCCGGAAAGACGATGCTGGCGCAAGCCCTCGTGCTCGCCATGGCCGCGGGCCGCGCCGCGTGGGGCGGGCTCAGGTGCACGGCGGCGGATGTTGTGCACGCCGACCTCGAGCAAGGCGTGCGTCTCACGAAGCGCCGCTACAAGCGCCTGGCCCACGCCATGGGCATCGACCTCGCCGAGCTCGGCGATCGCATCGTCGTCGCGTCACGGCCCGATCTGCGGCTCGTCGCCGAGCACCGCGATCGGTGGGTGTCGCTCATGAAGGGGCGCGCGCTCATCGTCATCGACTCATGGCGCGCGGCGTGCCCTGACGTGGACGAGAACAGCTCGGAGGTGCGTCGCTCGCTGGACCTGCTCGGCTCTCTCTCCGAGGAAACCGGGTGCCGCGCCATCGTCATCCACCACGCGCGCAAGCCCCAGCAAGACGACGCCGGCGCCAAGTTCACCATCCGTGGATCTTCCGGCTTCTACGACGGCTGCGACGCGATCTACGTGTTCACCGCGCAGAAGGGCGAGCCCATCAAGATCGCCTGCGAGAAGGCCCGCGAGCACGGCGAGCTCGTGGACGATCTGAACGTCGAGATCCAGGACGTGCCCGGCGACTTCGGGCCGAAGAGCGGGCTGGCCATCAAGCTCTTCAGCGCCGAGCGCATCGAGCACGTTCGGGCTGAGAAGGCCGCCGCCCAGGAGGCCGCCGCCCTGCGAGTGGTCCAGCCCAAGGTGGTAGCCGCCGTCGCGCGCGCCTGCGCCAACGGTGCCCCCCTGGCCAGCGTCGACGCGATCCGGATGGCCGTCCGCGCCATGAAGTCCACGGTGGCCCTCGCTGTCCAGGGGGCCATCGAGGCCGGCGAGATCCACCGCGCCAAGGTCGGCCGCTCGTCCGAGTTCCGTCCGGGCGCTGCCCCTCGCGTTGACGGAGGACTGAAGGACTCACCGAGGACTAACGGCGGACTGAGTCCGGCTGGTTTGACGGAGGACTCGGACTCCAGCCTTAAGGAGTCCAGTCCGTCGTCAACCTCTGAGGGGTGTGTGGAGAGCGGGACTGCCGCCACCGAGGACTCAACCCACGAGGCGCGGCCGTGAGCTGGCCTGCCCCCACCATGCACGCCGGCCCGCCCCCCTCGAGCGAGGCCCGCACAGGGCAACGTGGGCAGAGCAGAGGGGCAGCACGAGCCCATGCACCCCCCCTCACAAACAGTGCCAGGGGAGCGACAGGCCTGCGGGGGTTACCCCCCCTGCGTGCCCACGCCCACGCTTGGGGCGTGGACGGGTGGGCACACGGCGTGGGTACCCACGTTGCCCACGCGCCCACGCTTCGACTGCGCCGCCGTGGCCCGCCCTGGTGACCATGACCCCCCCTTCAACAGTGGTGGGGAGCACAACACCGGGGGGTGCGTCGCGTGGAACTGGCCGCTTCCGAAAACTCAAACCTTCACAGGTGAAAACGACATGACCCGACACGACAAGGCCAACCTCGGCGCCGATCTGCTCTCCCGGCTTGGCCTCACCCTCGAGGAAATCGCGACGGCGGCGGGCGCCTCCGTCACCTCGGCGCACCACTGGACGAAGTGCCGGAGCAGGCCCGGCGCGGCCGCCAGGCGGGCCCTTGAGGCCGCTTACGCCATCCCGGTGGGCGCCTGGGACCAGGCGTGCGGCCCGGCGCTCCCTGAGGCCAGCCAGGCCCCGCCGCGCAGGGAAAAGGAGGGTGACCCTCCTTCGGTGGGCGAGAGCGACTCCGACGCGCTCGACGTGGACGAGGTGGCTAGCGAGCTCCGGAAGACGATCGCCGGGCTGCTAGGGGCGCTCCGGGCCAAGGGAGCCGCGGGCCTGCCTCCGTCCGCCCGCGCGCGCGTCGTCTCTTCGTGCTGCGCGTCGCTGGCCATCCTGGACAAGATCGACGGCGCCGCACTCGATCGGCGGATCTTGAGCACGCCCACGTTTGCGAGGATCCAGGTCGCGATCGGCGATGCGCTCGAGCCTTACCCGGAGGCGATGGGGGCCGTTGCTGCGGCGCTGGAGGGCATGAAGCCGTGAGGGCGCCCGAAGCCCCGAGCTCGCCGGCGGCGTCGCTCGCGAGGCGCCTACTGGCGGAGCTCGCCCGCAAGAAGGGGCGGTGCCCCACGTGCGGAGCCCCGCGCCCCGCCGCGGAGCCCTCGCGCGCGCCGGCGCCCGCGCCGGAGGGCAACGAGCCGTGACCCCCGCGCGAAGTGCAGGCCGTGAGGCGCTCGCCGCCGTGGTCGCGCGCGACGGCTTGACGCTCGTCCTGCACCACACACGGATCAAGCGCGCGACCCTCTACTCCCTTCTCGCGGGGACGCGACTGCCCGGGCTCCGCGTCGCCGTTCGCCTCGCCGAGGTGTACGCCATCGCGCCCGCGTCGTGGCTCGCGCCTCCGACGAATTCCACAACTGTAGACTCCGACGGGAGCAGGGTGTCCGCATGACCGACGTGACCCACACCTCGCACGCCGAACGCGCTCGCGCGCTGGACGACCTCACCCGCTCGTGCCTGGACGAGCTCTCCGCACTCGACCACGTCCACCGGGCGGCGCGGCTCGCAATGACGAGCGAGCACTCCGCCCGGATCAAAGACGCCGAGGCCGCCGCCGCCGCGGCCCGCGCGCGGCAGGAGGCCGAAATTCTCTCGCTCGTCTCCGACTGGCGCGACGCGATCGCCGCGTGCGACGGCAAGCGCGCGAGCTGGGCGGAGGTCATCCGGAACGCCGGCGAGATCATCCGGCGCGCTCGCGAAGAACTCGGTGGCGAGCTCTCGGCGTGGCACCTGATTGCAGCGGCGGCGCACGGCGACGAGAGGGTCGCGATGCACGGGTCGCCGGCGTTCACGCAGTACGAGACGGACCACGCGGGCCCGCTGGCGGACAGCCTGATCGCCCGCGTCGGGCGCTCGACCTGCGGGCCGCTCGAGTTCGGCGACTCCGTGGCGGAGCTCGAGCGAGCCGTGGAGCGCGCAGTCGTTCGGCTCCACGCTTCGATCGACCCCGAGATCGTGCGCGCTCGCGGAGAGTCGCTGCGCTCGCGCGTGTGCCGCGTCGATGGGTACGCCGCGGCCCGCGACGCTGAGGCCGCGCTCATCGCGAAGAAGGCCGAGGCGAAAAAGGCTGCACGCGCCCCTAAGGCCCCCGCGCCGCCGCGCGGGAGGCGCCAGGCGCCGGCGGATGACTCCGAGGTTGCGGCCTTGGATCTCAAGCGCACCAGCGCGGAGAGGGAGTTGCTCCGATGAAGAAGCGGACCGCAGAACAGCAGGAGATCGATCGGCGCATGGGCGTCTTCCACGGCGAGGCGCCCGTCTCGACATTCGCGGGAGGCCTCTTCACCCTGGGCCCGATCTCGAGGGAGCAGGCGAAGAAGATCCTCGCGACGAAGCCCAGACCCTCGACAAAGAGCCCGGAGCACGCACGGATCGCCGCTCGCATGGGGCTCCGATCGCCGGCGGAGGGTGTGCACTACGAGCGCGCGACTGGCCGCTACGTGCTCGGCTCGATCACGCCGGCCGAGGCGAGGCGGCTCCTCGCAAAGGGTCGCGAAGCGGAGTCCGCCGAGGCGGTCCGGCTCGCGCGTCTCGCCCTCGCCGCGGGTGAGTCGTGAGCACCGGCGACGCCACGGTCGACGCGCTGATCGATGCGCTGCGCGCCGGGCTCGCCGACTGCCCCACCGATCACTTCGTCGCCCTGGGCGGCGCGACCGTGGACGAGCACATGGTCTTCCGTGCGTGCCATGTCGCCTTTGCGGACCGCGATGCCTTCCTCTCGCGGGTGGATGACACGGTGGTCATGTGGCCGGGCGACGACGACGGGGGCGCGGAGATCGCCGGGCGCACGATGCGCGGGAACGTCGAAGCGATCATCGCCCGGGACGCCCCCGACTTCGGCCCCCTTCCCTGGACGCATCGGTGGGCGCTGATCCTGCTCCCGGTCGCGACTACGATCGCGAAGTACGAGGTGGCCACCATGGTCCGCCCCGCACCGGAAGAGGCCGCGCCCGCCGACCTGTGGCGGGCGGCGCCATGAAGGACATAGGCGATGCGGCGGCGCCATCCCGTCGCATCGTCTCGGGCCGCGCGGACTATCCACCCGCGTGCGCGAGGGTTGGCTCCCCTCGCGGCGCCGGAGAGGGGAAGGCCTCCCCTCGATCGGCGCGCCCACCCGCCGCTTTCTGCGCTCGACGGCACGGTCGTGCACTGCGACGACGGCACCGCCACGGTTCGGCTGGGGCACGGCCGGTTCGTCATGGTGCACCGGCGAGGCATGCTCCAGGGCGAGCGCGTGACGGTGCGCGTGCGCGGAGGCAAAGCATGGGTGATCTGACGACGCACTCCAGCGCACGGCGGGCCTTCGCGCGCGAGCTCCGCGCCGCGTTGATCGATGACGGGACGATCGTCCCGCGCGACGCGGGCGCGCCAAGCCCCGAGCGCCCGCGCGACATGCCCACGCTGCGGCTGGACGAGGCCGGGCGCCTTGCCGCGGCTCATGACATCGCGAAGCCGCACTCGCCGGACTACTTCCAGAGGCAGCGCGAGGACGAGTCCCCGTGGTGAGCCCTGCGGATCGCCTGGGCGCCATCGTGGCGACGCTGGGCCCGGACGAGGTGCGTGTACTCTGCATGATTGCGGATCGGCTCGCGACCGGGCGGCGCCAGTACGGGGAGCTCCGCATCGCGCAGGACGCGCGCGCCTGGACCGCGGAGCTTCGCGCCGAGATGCTTGACGCGCTGGTGTACGACGCGATCGGCAAGCTCGCCGGGGAGCGGTCCGCGGTGGCCGACGCCCTCGCGCGCACGCAGGCGCGATGCACCGAGCTGCTTCAAGAGGTGCGGGAGCTGCGGGCCAAAGCGAAGGGCCCCGCAGCCGAAGCCGCGGAGCCCTCTCGTACTGCGAGGTGATGCGGTGCTACTCGTCCGCGGCTTCGGCCGCCTGCACAAGCTCGTCCTGCTCCGCTTCCGACAGCGGCTCGCCGTCTAGACGGCAGACGACCCGATCGCTGTACGCCCGCGTGGGGAACGTGCTCGGGTAGGCGCGCCCGATGGCCCGCCCGTGCGCGTCCGCGCAGGCGTACGCCGTGGCGATCGTCCGGTGGTGGTGGCCACATGATCCGCAGACCGAGCCCGCCGCCTCGTAGCCGATCATCGCGGCACCCGGCGCAGGGCGACGCGGGCCACGTCGCAGGGGGACAGGGGCACCGGGGGCGCCAGCGCCGCCCTGGCGTGCCTGATGAACACGTCGCGCTCCACCATGTCCAGCCCTTCGGGGCCGTACATCAAAAACACCACGTCCGCATCGTCGGGGCCTACGCCCTCGCCGGTGCGCGTGTCGTGGCGAGCCATGCCCACCGCCTCGTACGCGAGGGCTCGTAGCTGCCCGATGCGTTCGGCCCGCAGGAGCCGCTTGCCGTCGATGATCGCGTCGTCCAGCTTGCCGAGCGCTCGCACTACGTCCACATTGCTTGTCGTCGCCATGGGTAATCTCCTTGGTGGCCTGGCCCGGGAGGTTTGCGCCTCGCCGGGCCGTTTCGTTTCGAGCCTATGTGATCTTGTACGACCATCCACAACCGCCGGACAAGGGGCGGTAGCGTTCGGGCGTGGACGGACAAGGCATGCGGGAACGAATTGCGCGGAACATCCGGGCACTTGCGGAGGCGCGAGGCATGAGCCTTTTTCGGCTCGCCACGAAGGCGAACGTGGGCACCGCGCAGCTTTACCGGGTGTGCCGTGGCGAGGTTGCCGCATCGGCCGAATGGCTCGCCCGCATCGCCTCGGCGCTGGGCGTGGAGGTGGGGGATCTGCTTGGGGGGCTTGACTCTTCTGAGAATGTACGTACAGTCTCAGGTAGGAGAATCACCATGGACCCGAACCTGAAAGAGACCACGTTCCAGATCCGCCTTTCGCCGCTCGACCGCGCCAAGCTCGACGCCGTGGCCGATGCGTCCAGCCTGAGCGCCGCGGGGCTCATTCGCTCGCTTGTCGCGCGTGAGGCCCGCGCGCTCGGAATCGTGGTGGAGCCCACGGCGAAGCCCGCGAAGCGCCGGGGGCGGAAGTGAACGCCCGCGAGGCCGTGCGTCAGGAGCGCGCTCGGGTGCTGGCCGTCCTTGACGCGACGATCGCCGCGCTGGCCGAGGCGCCCGCGCTGGCGCCGATGCGCGTCTTGCTTGCCTCACTCCGCGAGGACGTGGCGAGCGGGCGCACCTTCGACCTGGACCGCTGCCCCGGCTGCGGCGCCGCCACGCACGCTAGCGAGAGTGACGACGCGGGCCGGTGCGCCGAGTGCGCCGCCCACCAAGGCGAGCCGCACGCGGCGGCGGAAGGGAAGGCGTAGGCCATGCCGCGCACCCGCACGGGCTCCGCCTTCTGGCACGGGAACCACTGGGACATACGCGTCACGTTGCCGGACGGCTCGCGCGGCAACAGCGTGTGCTTGTCCGTGGGCGTGTCCGAGCAGGACGCGCGGGCCGAAGCGGTGCGGCTCACGAGGCAGGCGGAAGCGGAAGGCTGGGAGAAGCTCCCGGAGCCGAAGCGGGGGGCCCTGACGGGGAACACCGTCGACGTGTGGACCGAAAAGTGGCTCAAGACTCGGCGCGATCCCAAGGACGCGAGCGCGCACCTGCGATTCCACATCCTGCCGATCATGCGGGATCTGGTCATGACGGCGGTGTCGCGCGAGGACGTGGAACGCGTCGTGGCTCGCCTCGACGAACGAGTCAGGGCAGGGGAGATCGCCGCGAAGACGGCCGCCAACGTCTTCGGCACCCTCTCGAAGATGTTCGACGATGCGACGCACTCCAAGCGGCTCGAGCTGCGCGTGCTCGAGCGCAACCCCGTCGACGGCGTGCGAGGCCCGGACGCTGGGGAAGAGCGGCAGTCGGCCTACCTGTTCCCTCGTGAGGCCGCGAAGCTCCTGGCCTGCGAAGACGTGCCGCGATCGGCCCGCGTGCTCTACGCGCTGGCGCTCTACACTGGCCTACGCCGGGGCGAGCTCGCCGTGCTGCGCGTCGGCGCCGTCGTCCTGGACGGTGGCTACATCAGCGTGCACCACGCCCACGATCGGGCGACGGGGGGCACCAAGAGCACCAAGGGGCGGAAGGCTCGCCGCGTCCCCATCGAGCCGAACCTCCTTCCGCTGCTCGAGGCGCTCGTCGAAGGGCGCGACGCGGAAGCGACGTTGCTCGAGACGCCTGCGAACGAGAAGACAGCGACCCGCGCCGGCCGGATGCGCGAGCACCTGGAGCTCGCCAAGGTGACGCGCCAGGAGCTACACGCCGCCGACGAGCACCGGCGCCCCCTGAGCTTCCACGACCTGCGCCACACGTTCGCAACGTGGCTTGCGATTGGGGGCGCGCGCGAGCTGCAGATCCAAACGCGACTCGGACACGCGGACACGGCGACCACGCAGCGCTACATCGCCGAAGCGGAAGCGGTGGGGCACGGCGACGTTGGCCAGCCCTTCGGCCCGCTGCCGGCATCGCTCATCGCGCCCGACGCTGGCGGTGCGGGAGGTGGCGGAAACGAATCGTCCGGGAAACGTCCGAACGGCGCCCAAGTACATGAAACTATGAGCGGGACACGGGATTCGAACCCGCGACATCCAGCTTGGGAAGCTGGCACTCTACCAACTGAGTTAGTCCCGCAGAGCAACGCTAGGGGTACTTCGGCGCCCCCTCGCCCGCCACAAAATAAAGAATGGCCCGGGTGACGAGCGCCACCCGGGCCATCCCGGCCACCTAACTGGAAGCCGACCAGGCCACCCGGTTGCATGAGGCCGAACGCCGGGCTCGGTGCCCGGCAACCTCATGGAACCCCGGGGCCGTACGCACGTCCGAGAGGGTCCGCGCTCTGCGGACCGCTCGACCACCTTCGTTCACACGGAGGGAGGTCTCGCGCCCTCTCGAGAGGGACGCGAACCGGACACGCACACGAGCTACGGCGTCAGCCCATCCAGGTTGGGGCCACGGGTACTATGCATGATTGTATACCTCCTCCGGACGCGCCGGCACTCGGGGGTCGGCCTCGAAGATCGCGACCGCCTCCACGAGCGTTTCCTTCATGGGCCGCGGGTTGGGAGCCCGCGCCTTGCCGTCGCCGCGCGCGCGTGGAGGTGCGCCTTCGAGCCGGAGCTCGACGAGGCAATCTCCCTGCCGGACCATTCCGGGAGCTGGTTCGCAGCTGCCCGCGCTCGGCGTCATGCTTCGAATGTAACACGACCCGGAGCCCGCGCCACGAGGCGGGCGGAGAGCTTCGGAGCGACGGTCCGGGTGCCATCCTGCACACCGACGACCGTCCCGCGACAACCTGAAAGGGCCGCCCGCGACCGGCTGAGCTGGAACCGCTACCCAAGCCCCCGCGAAACGCGGCATCCTGGGCCATGCCCGCGCGCGCCGCCCCGGTCCTCACCGCGTGGGACGTGCGCGTCTTCGCCCGCGCGCTGGGACTCGCGGCCGCGCTCTTCGTGGTGACGTGCCTGGCCTCCGGGGCGACCGACGAGGGGGGGGTGGCGTGGGCGACGCGCGTGGCGCGCGCGGTGCCGGTGCTCCCGCTCTGCGGTGCGGTGGCGACGTACGTGACCCTGCGCACGGCGGCGCGTCGCGGCGAGCTGCTCGCCCTCGCCGCGATCGGCCGCAGCTTCGCCCAGAACGCGCAAGCGGCGGTGGCGGGCGGGGCGTGCGCGGGCATGATCGCGGCGGCGGTGCTCGCGGTGCCGTCCGGCGCGGACGTGAGCACCTTCTTCCCGCGTGTCGTCTCCGACGACGTCGTCGCGCAGGACGCCGGCTTCGTGGACCGCTCGCGCGGCGTGCGGATCGACGAGGACGGCACGCTCTCGCGCGTCGCGGCGGCGGCGATCCCGTCGGCCCCGCTGCCTGCCGGGGGGCGCGCCTCGGCGGCGCTCGTCGTCGCGCTCGCCGCGCTCGCCCTGCCGGCGCTCGGCGCCCGCGCCGCCTTCGAGAGGGCGGGCCGGGCGATCGGGGCCGCCGGGCTCGCCGCTGGCGCCTGCATCGTGCTCCTGCACGCCGCCGCCGCGGGCGGCGCCCCGGCCTGGCTCGCCACGCTGCCGCTGCTTGCGCTCCTCGGCGTCGCGGCGATTCGCTATCGTGCTCCGGCATGGACAAGCTGACCGCCTCGCGCGGCTTGGAGGTCACCGGCTGGTCCATCCTCGTGCACGGCGGGGCGGGCAACGTGCCGGAGGCCTCGCGCGTGCTGCATGCCGGGGGGTGCGCCGCCGCCGTGCGCGCCGGGGGTGAGCTGCTCGCCCGCGGCGGGAGCGCGCTCGACGCGGCCCAGCGCGCGGTGGAGGTGCTGGAGGACGATCCGCGCTTCAACGCCGGCACCGGCGCGGCCCTCACGCGCGACGGCCACGTCGAGCTGGACGCCGCGGTGATGGAGGGTACGGGACTGCGCGCGGGGGCGGTGTGCGCGCTCCCGCCCTTTCTCCATCCCATCACCATCGCGCGGGCGGCGCTGGACGACGGCGCCCACGTCCTCTACGCGGGGCAGGGCGCGGAGCGCTTCGCCCTGGAGCACGGCTTCGTGCGCGCCGACGAGGCGGCGATGATCCCCCCGCGCGTGCGCGAGCGCTTCGAGCGCGACAGGGACGCCCCAGCCCACGGCTGGGCGGGCGGCACGGTGGGGGCGGTGGCGCGAGACGCGCGCGGCGGGGTCGCGTCGGCCACCAGCACCGGCGGCACCTTCTTCAAGCGCGCGGGCCGTGTGGGCGACACCCCGGTGCTCGGCGCGGGGACCTACGCCGACGACCAGGCCGGCGCGGTGTCGGCGACGGGCGTGGGGGAGGCCATCATGCGCGTGTGTCTCGGCAAGGCCGCGGTGGAGTGGATGCGCCAGGCGCTGCACCCCGAGGAGGCGGCGCGCGCGGCCATCCAGATGATGCTCGACCGCACCGGCAGCCCGGGCGGGCTCATCCTGGTGGACGCGGCGGGACGGCTCGCGTTCGCCCGCTCGACCGTGACCATGTCCTGGGCGGCGATGGCGGACGGCTGGACCGAGCCGCAGAGCGGCTACTGAGGCTCAGCCCTTCTCGTGCCGGGCGGCGACGAGGGCCTTGCGGTCCATGGCGTCCTGCAGGCCGCAGCGCAGGCGCGTGGCGCGCTTGATGCGCTTGGACTTGAGGGGGGTGGCGAGCCACTCGTGGCGCTTGCGTACGTTCCAGATGGCGCGGTTCGACATGGGGGCGGGATATGTGCTCCAAAACGCCGCGCCCGTCAAGCTCGTCCGCCCTGGCCCGGCTAGTTGACCACCCGGGACACGCAGACGCCGTTCTCGCACTTGGCCTCGAAGTTCGTCCCGGGCATGTTCTGCTCGTCCACCGGCTGGGCGTTGCAGCCGGTGTTGCACACGCAGCCGGAGGTGCTGGCCTTCTCGGCGGCGTTGAAGTCGGTCACGAAGGCGTGGTTGATGCCCAGAGCGCGAACCTGACAGCAGCTCTCGGCGTGCATCACCACCGCGCAGCTGGTGTCGCCCGTGCACCCCTTGGTGACGGGCCCGCGCCGGTCGGTGTAGTCGCAGCGGCCGCCGTCGTCGGTGCCGCCGTCAGCGCTCGAGGAGAAGGTGTCGCCACCGCACGCGGCGAGCACGAGCGCGCCGAAGGCGAAGCTGCCGAGCAGGCGAAGAAAGTCCATCCTCCGAGCGTAGCATCACTCCGGCACGGCCATCAGCCTGGCCTGCACGCGGATCAGGCGCTCCCCCTCCTTGGCGACCACGATGGTGTCGAAGGGGAAGTAGCCCGGCGCCTCCACCGAGATGCGATGCTGCCCGGGCGGCAGCGCCACCCCGCGGGCGACGACGACGTCGAGCGGGCCGACGAACTCGTCGTCGATGATCACCCGGGCGTCCGGCGGGCTGCCGGTCATGCGCAGCGAGACCGTCGGGGGGCTCTCCGCCGGCGGCGGGCACCCGGCGGTCCCGAGCGGCAAGGCGAGTGCGAAGAGGAGGGCCGCGCGCCGCATCACTCCCACTCGATCGTCGCCGGGGGCTTGGAGGAGATGTCGTAGACCACCCGGTTGATGCCGCGCACCTCGTTGATGATGCGGTTGGAGATGCGGCCGAGCACCTCGTGCGGCATGGGGAACCAGTCGGCGGTCATCCCGTCGACCGAGCCCACCGCGCGCACCGCGCACGTCTCCTCGTAGGTGCGCTCGTCGCCCATGACGCCGACGCTGCGCACGGGCAAGAGGGCGCAGAAGGCCTGCCAGATGGAGTCGTAGAGGCCGGCGGCGCGGATCTCCTCGGTGACGATGGCGTCGGCCGCGCGCAGCACCGCGAGGCGCGCCTCGGTCACCTCGCCCAGGCAGCGGATGGCGAGGCCCGGGCCGGGGAAGGGGTGGCGCCAGAGCATGTCACGCGGCATGCCGAGCGCCTCGCCCGCCGCGCGCACCTCGTCCTTGAAGAGCTCGCGCAGCGGCTCGATGAGGGAGAGCTTCATGCGCTCGGGCAGGCCGCCCACGTTGTGGTGGCTCTTGATGACCGCGCTCGGGCCCTTGAAGGAGACGCTCTCGATGACGTCGGGGTAGAGGGTGCCCTGTACCAGGAAGCGTGCATTCTGCACCTTCTTCGCCTCGTCGTCGAAGACCTCGATGAAGACGCGGCCGATGATCTTGCGCTTCTGCTCCGGGTCGGTGACGCCTCGCAGTGCGGAGCGGAAGCGCTCGCGCGCGTCCACGGCGACCAGGCGCATATGCAGGTTCTCGCGGAAGGTGGCGACGACCTGCGAGGCCTCACCCTGCCGCAGCAGGCCGTTGTCGACGAAGATGCAGGTGAGGCGCTCGCCGAGGGCCTGGTGGCAGATGACGGCCGCCACCGACGAGTCCACGCCGCCGGAGAGGCCGCAGATGGCGTGCTCGGTCGCGCCGACGCGCTCGCGCACGAGCCGCACGGCCTCCTCGGTGAAGGAGCCGGGCGTCCAGGTGGGCTGGAGCTTGGCCACGTCGAAGAGGAAGGCGGCGAGGATCTCGCTGCCGCGCGGGGTGTGCGCCACCTCCGGGTGGAACTGCAGGCCGTAGAGGCGCCGCGCCAGGTCGGCCACCGCGCAGAAGGGGGTGCTGGGGGAGGTGCCGACGGTGACGAAGCCCTGTGGCAGGGCGCTGATGCTGTCGCCGTGCGACATCCACACGTCCAGGCTCTCGCCCGCGGCGAAGCGATGGAGGACGCCCTCGGCCCTGTCCACCGTGACGCGGGCGGCGCCGTACTCGCGCGCTGTCGCGCGCTCCACCTTGCCGCCGAGCAGGTGGGCCATGAGCTGCAGGCCGTAGCAGATGCCCAGCACCGGCACGCCCAGCTCGAAGACGCGCGGGTCGACCGTGGGCGCGCCTTCGCCGTAGACGCTCGCCGGGCCGCCGGAGAGCACCACCGCGCGCGGGGCCCGGCGCTTCACCTCATCGAAGGGCAGGGTGCAGGGGTGGATCTCGCAGTAGACGCGCTGCTCGCGGATGCGCCGCGCGATGAGCTGCGTGTACTGCGAGCCGAAGTCGAGGATGAGGACGAGGTCGCGTGCCTGCCGTGCGTCCGCCATGCGCGCCCCGTAGCACGCCGGACGCCGCGCGTCATGGGGCGCTCAGAAGTGCAGGCCCGCGGACGCGTAGCCGCCGCCGCGGATCGGCCCGGCATCGAAGAAGGGCTGGAGCGCGCCGGTCGCCTTCGGCGCGGGCGAGCCGCCGGCGTAGTGGGCGATGACCATGATCGCGCCGGTGATGACCGCCGCCACGCCCACGCCGAGGAAGATGTCGCCCACCACCAGCTTGGTCTCCACTGAGCTCTTCTGATCGCTGGTGCAGTTGGGCGCGCACTGGTCGGGACCGCTCTCGTAGCCGCTCTTCTCGTCCAGTCCGAGCGTCCAGAAGATGGGGGCGACGACCGCCCCGGCGATCACGCCCAGGCCGCCGACGACGAGGCCCACCACCGGCAGGCCCTTGCCGGCAGGCGCGGGGTGCGGCGTCTCGCCGCCGTGCGGGGAGTGGCTGCCGAAGGTGACCACGATGGGGCGGTTCTGCTTGCCCTCCGCGACGACGATGCGCTGGTCGACGGCCGGCGCGCCCACCATCTCGAAGTGGAACTCGTGCACCCCCGGGTCCAGCGGGATGGCCTTGCCGTCGAGCTGCGTGGCGACCACCTTGCCGTCGATCGTGACCGTCACCGCGATGGCGTCGTTGCCCGACGGGGCCTTCGCCTGCACCACCACCGTCGGGATGCGGCGCGTGACCGTGTCGAGCTGCTCGGCGCAGTCCTTCTTGACGGGGCCCGGGCACACGTCCCGGCCACACACCAGCAGCTGTTCGCGAGCCTGCGTGAGCTTGCCCTGGTCCCCCAGCGCCTGCGCCTTCTCCGACGCGTGGACGCAGTCGGCCTTGTCGTCGGCGAGGGCAGGGGCGGCGGCGAGGACGAGGGTGAGTCCCAGAAGGACGGCCGTGGTTCGCATCTCAGAGGCACTCCATCTTCCACTGCTTGTGGCCCGCCGCGTCGAGGGTGAAGGGCGGGTCGCAGTTGCGCTTCTTGGTGGTGGTCGTCGGGGCGGGCGCGGGGTTCGTCTTGTGCGTCGTCGTGTGGACCGTCCGCTTGACCGGCGGTGGCTTGGTGGTGGCGCTGGCGCTTTCGCTCTCGGTGGCGGAAGCGGTGGTGGGGGGCGCCGCGATGCTCGAGGCGGAGGGAGCTGCGCTCGCCGTCGCCGCCGCCGTGGAGTCGAGCGTCGGGGCGACGGAGTCCTTCGGCGCCACGATGGACTCCTCCGGGGCTGCCCCCGGAGCGGGCGCGCGCGCCACGCCGACTACGATCGCCAGCGAGCCGACGAGCATCACCACGGCGGCGACGGCGACCGCGACGATCCACCGGGGCATCCGCTGCGGCACCGCCGCGGCGCTGGACACCGAGATGCTGGACGCCTGCGAGACCGGCGGGTCGGCCAGCGTCGCCGCCGAGGTGGCGGCGATGCTGCCCTGCATCGCCGCCAGGGGCTGGCTGAGCGTGGAGATGCTCTCGATCTCGGCGATGCGCCCGGCGCGCTCCGCCAGCGTGACGTGCGCGGCCGCCTCCACCCACTCGCCCACCTCCGTGGGGGAGGCGAGGCCCACGCACTTCTCGAGGGCGACCGCGAAGTCGCGCGCGGTCGCGTAGCGGCTCGCCGGCTCGCGGGCGAGGCCCTTGCGAACCACCTCATCGAGCTCCGGGGACACCTCCGGGTTGTGGACGCTCGCGGGCTCGGCCGTGCCGGCGAGCACCTTGGACAGGATGTGCGCCTCGTTCTCGCCCTTGAAGAGGCGCTTGCCCGCGAGCGCCTCCCAGAGCACGACGGCGGCGGCGTAGACGTCCGTCTGGCGCGTGACCGAGCCCTGGATCTGCTCCGGCGCCATGTACGCGAGCTTGCCCTTGAGCTGCCCCTCGCGCGTGGTCTGGAGGCGGCCGGCCGCCTTCGCCACGCCGAAGTCCAGGACGCGGGCGATGCCGTCGGTGCCGACCAGGACGTTCTGCGGGGAGATATCGCGGTGGACGATGTCGAGCGCCTCGCCGCGCTCGTTCTTCGCCTCGTGGGCGGCGTGCAGGCCATGGAGGGCGCCGCACATGGCGCTCGCCACGATGCGTACGGGGATGTGCTGCGAGCGCTCGCGCGCGGACCGGATGAGGCGGGAGAGCGACTCGCCCTGGACGTACTCCATCACCAGGAAGAGCTCGCCCTGGGCGGCGACGACATCGAGCGTGGGCACGACGTTGGGGTGGCGGATGCGCGCGGCGAGGCGAGCCTCGTCGAGGAACATGGAGACGAACTCGGGGTCCTTCGCGAACTGCGGGTGCAGCCGCTTGATCGCCACGGTCCGGGAGAAGCCGACCGGGCCGAGCAGGCGCCCGTAATGGACGGTGGCCATCCCGCCAGCCGCAATCTCGCCGTACAGGGCGTAGCGGCCGATGACGCGGACGGGCCCGGTCGTGTCGGAGGGAGAAGTCACCTCTCCTCATGGTAACAGACCCCGGGCGCGCCAAGGCGAGTTTGCTAAGGCAAACTCCGCCCTTTTCTTGGTCTCCCCGGGGATTGTGGTAGGGATTCCTCGTGGTCCCGGACGTGTGCATTGCGGTGGTCCGCGTCGGCTCGGTGCAGGTGCCGCTGCCGCGCTACCAGAGCGATGGCGCCGCAGGCATGGACCTGCACGCCGCCCTCGGCGAGCCGCTGCTGCTGCTGCCGCACGCGCGGGCGCTGGTGCCCACCGGCCTCGCGATGGCGATCCCGCCGCAGTACGAGGGGCAGGTCCGCCCGCGCTCCGGCCTCGCGGCCAGGTCGGGCGTGACCGTCCTGAATGCCCCCGGCACCATCGACTCCGATTACCGCGGGGAGGTGCAGGTGGTGCTGGTCAACCTGGGCGACTCCGCGGTGACGATCGCCCCGCTGGAGCGCATCGCCCAGCTCGTCATCGCGCCGGTCGCGCGCGCGGAGCTCACCCTGGTGACGGATCTGGAGCCGACCCCGCGCGGCCGCGGCGGCTACGGCTCCACCGGCCGGCACTGAGAGGATGTGGGGGTCCGCAGAGGGGCCAGCCGGTCGAGGAAGATGGGGAAGGGCGCCGCCGCGCGGCTCGCGCCGCTGGGCACCGCTACCCCTCGCCGCGCTTGATGGCGTAGGCGCGGATCTTCTTGTGCAGGTTGGTGCGCTCGACGCCGAGCAGCACGGCGGTGCGCGAGATGTTCCAGCCCGTCAGCTTGAGCGTCTCGACGATGTACCCGCGCTCCGACTGCTCGCGGAACTCGCGCAGCGAGAGGTAGTTCGCCGGCGGGGGAGGCGGCGCTGTGCGCGGCTCGTCCGCCTCCGACCCCGCGTCCGCCGCGGGCGGGTCCGACGGCGAGGCCTCCGCCGGGTCCTCGTCGAAGGGGCTCTCGTGCGGGTCCTCCGGCAGGTCGGCGATGGTGACGCGGTCGCCGCTCAGGATGGCCATCCGCTCCACCACGTTCTTCAGCTCGCGCACGTTGCCCGGCCACTTGCGCACGACGAGCGCCGCGATGACGCCGGGGTCTATCGGCTTGGGCTTCGTGCCGTTCTCCCGGGAGAAGGCGTGCATGAAGGACTCGGCGAGCAGCGGGATGTCCTCCACGCGCTCGCGCAGCGCCGGACTGCGCAGGGGGAAGACGTTCAGGCGGAAGTAGAGGTCCTCGCGGAAGGCCTGCCGCTCCACCTCCCGCGAGAGGTCCTTGTTCGTCGCGGCGAGCACGCGCACGTCGACGTGCATCACGTGCTCGCTGCCCACACGGGAGACCTCGCCCGACTGCAGCGCGCGCAGCACCTTGGCCTGCGCCACCAGGTCCATGTCGCCGATCTCGTCCAGGAAGAGCGTGCCGCCGTGCGCCTGCTCGAAGAAGCCGCGCTTGCGCGTCTGCGCGCCGGTGAAGGAGCCCTTCTCGTGGCCGAACAGCTCGCTCTCGATCAGCTCGCGCGGGATGGCCGCGCAGTTGACCTTCACGAAGGGGCCGCCGTTGCGGGGACTGAGGCGGTGGATGGCGCGGGAGATGAGCTCCTTGCCGGTGCCGCTCTCCCCGGTGATGAGCACGCTGGCGCGCGTGGGGGCGACCTTCTCGATCTCGTGAAAGAGCCGCTGCATCGCCGGGCTCTTGCCGATCATCTCGTAGCGCTCGAGGTCCTGGCGGATGGCCTCGGCGAGGGCGCGGCGGGCCTGCGCCGTCTCCAGCACGTTGCGCACGCTGACGAGCACACGCTCGCGGGCGAGGGGCTTCTCGAAGAAGTCGCTGGCGCCCAGCTTGATGGCGAGCACCGCGTCCTCCACCGTGGCGTGCCCGCTGATCACGATGATGGGCATCTCCCGCGTGGCCTCGTCCTTGCGGGTGCGCTCGAGCACGTCCAGGCCGCTGCCGTCGGGGAGCTTCACGTCGACGATGGCCAGGTCCACCGGCAGGGCGGGGTTGGCGAGCACCGCGAGCGCCTGGCCGGCCGTCTCGGCGGCGAGGACGTGGTAGCCCTCACCCTCCAGCACGAGCTGCAGGGTGCGCCGGATGTTCTTCTCGTCGTCCACGACGAGGACCGTCTTGGCCGCGGGGGCCTCGATCGGCGGCGCGCTGGTCACGGCCTCACCCGGGCTTCTCGTGCTGCAGCAGGTCCAGGTACCGGCGGGCCTGCGTGCCGAGCGCGCTCTCCGGGTAGCGGTGCAGGATGGCGTCGAAGGCGGTGCGCGCGTCGTCGTAGCGGTGCATGCGCAGGTACGTCTCGCCGAGCAGGAGGAGGGTGTCGGGGATGAGGCCGTAGGGGTTGTCGGCGGAGGTCTTCTCGCGGACGCCGGGGCCACACACGTCGCTCCCGGCGAAGTTGCGCATCGCGTACTGCAGGCGCGCCACCGTCGCGTCGAAGTTGTCCCGCGCGAGGTAGTAGCGGGCGACGTAGATCTCGTGCTTGACCAGGCGCGCCACGACGTCGTCGAGCAGCGCGCAGATGTGCGGCGTCTCCTTGCCGGACGGGTAGTCCTTCAGGAAGCTCATGATGTCCTTGTAGGCGTCCTGCACCGTGGACTGATCACGCTCCTCCGAGGCGGGCAGCAGGATGGAGTCGGAGATCTCCCGGTACTGCGTCTCCGCCACGCGGGACTGCGCGTACTCCACCTCGTCGTTGTCGGAGCGGTGGTCGTGGATGAACTGCTTGTACTCGCGCAGCGCGTCCGCGAACTTCTCCTGCTCGAAGTCGGCGTCGGCGATGCGCAGCTCGGCGAGGCGCGCGTACCGGGTGTAGCTGTACTTGCGCTTCACCTCGCGCATCAGCTCCTGCGCCTCGATCCAGTCGTGGGCGTCGAAGTCCTTCATCGCCTCCTGGTAGGCGCGCCGGGCGTCCGCGGTGTAGCTCAGCGTGGGAGAGCGGACGGGCGGCCCCTCGCACGCCGCGAGGGCGAACGTCAGGCCGGGGACCAGGGCGAGGAGGGCGAGGCGCATGAGGCGATCGCTTGGTACCGCGGTGCCCGTGCCCGAGCAAGTCCGAGGTCGGCGGTCATTTCTCGCCGCGCCAGCGCTGGATGCGCCGCGGCGGGCCCAGGCCCTCGGCCTGGGCGTGGCGCAGGGCCGCGCGGACGATGAGCCGCGCCTTCTCGGCGAGGTCGGCCGGCGCCCCCTCCTCGGTCGTGACGGCGACCGCACCGGAGGCCTCCACCGTGATTTGCAGCGCGAAGTCCCGCTGCGCGGTGGACGCCACGCCCTCGTAGCGCAGGGGTTCGCCGGCGCCGGCGCGCTCCAGGCGTAGACGCAGTCCGTGCGCGGGGCGACCTCCGGCGACGCTCATGGAGCCCAGCCTAGATGGAGAAGGGGGGCCGGTGGTAGAACCGCTATCTGCCATGGACAAGAACCCGATGACGCCGGAAGGCAACACCCGGATGCGCGAGGAGCTGAACAATCTGCGGAGCGTGGAGCGCCCCGCGGTGATCCAGGCCATCGCAGTGGCCCGCGAGCACGGCGACCTCAAGGAGAACGCCGAGTACCACGCGGCGCGCGACAAGCAGTCCTTCATCGAGGGCCGGATCAAGGAGCTGGAGGCGAAGCTCGCCACCGCCGAGGTGATCGACCCGTCCAAGCTCTCCGGCTCGCGCGTCATGTTCGGGGCGAGGGTGAAGCTCTCCAACGCCAAGACCGACGAGGAGGTCACCTACCGCATCGTGGGCGCGGACGAGGCCAACCTGGAGAAGGGCAGCATCAGCATCTCCAGCCCGCTGGCGCGCTCGCTCCTGGGAAAGGAAGTAGGCGACGAGGTGAAGGTCCGGATGCCCGGCGGGGAACGGGTGTACGAGGTCCTCGAGGTGGAGTTCGGCTAGACGTCCCGACCGGCGCGACGATCGCGGCCGCAAGCTCATGCTTCTGCGTAGACACGTACGCACGGCAAGGGGGTTTCGCCCGGCCGAAAGTGGTGTAGTAAGCTCCCCTTTCGAGGGATTTGCCGTGACTTCCACCAAAGAAGAGATTGAGGTCGCCTACGACGTCTCCAACGAGTTCTTCCGCCTCTGGCTGGACGAGCGCATGCACTACACGTGCGCCGTCTTCGAGAAGGAGACGGACACGCTGGAGCAGGCGCAGGAGAACAAGAGCCGCGTGCTGTACGAGTACGCCGAGCTCGGGCCGGACAAGACGGTGCTGGACATCGGGTGCGGCTGGGGGGCGAACCTGGAGTACATCGCCCGCCGCGGCATCAAGGACGCGCACGGCATCACGCTGTCGACCGCGCAGACCGAGGAGATCAACGCCCGCAAGCTCCCCGGCGTGAAGGTCTGGTGCACCGACTACAAGGACTACGCGCCCGCGCAGAAGTACGACGGCCTGGTCTCCATCGAGATGATCGACCACCTCTGCTCGCCCGCGCAGGCGAACAAGGGCATGGCGGTGGACCTGTACCGCAAGTACTTCAACCGCGTCGCCGAGTGGATCAAGCCCGGCGGCACCTTCGGCTTCCAGGCGATCCTGCGCAACCGCGTGCCGCGCACGCGCGAGGACATCGCCGACCTCAAGTTCACCGCCGACGTCATCTTCCCCGGCGGCCTCAACCCGCGCCTGGAGGAGCTCGTCATGGCGGTCAACCCGTCGTGGGAGATCCTGGAGCTCAAGACGCGCCGCGTGCACTACGGCAAGACGACAGGCGAGTGGCTGCGCCGCATGAAGCTGCACGAGCCGGAGATCCGCGCCAAGTGGGGCGACAAGGTCTTCGGCGAGTACGACCGGTACCTCTCGACATGCGTGCGCGCGTTCAAGAACCACTGGTCGAGCGACGTGCAGATGAAGCTCAAGCACATCGTCATCTGAGAGCACTTGGGCGCACGGGACGACGGCAGGTTCTCGCGCTTCGCGCGGGACGCCGGCGCGGCCCTGACCGGCTGCATCGCCGGCCTGCTGCTGGAGCATGCGGCGGTGGGCCTGCGCTTCCGCCCGCAGTTCACCGGCTTCTGGGAGCTCACGCCCGACCGCATCTTCGTCATGCCCATGCTGGCCGCGGTGATGCTCGCGGCGTCTCCGCTCGCGGTGCTCGCGTGGCGCGCGTCGCTCGCGCCCTCCCCGGCGTCGCGGCGCGCGCTGGCCGCGGCCGGCGGCGCCGCGGGGCTCGCCCAGGGCTACGGCGTCACCTTCGGCCGCCACTTCGCCTCCTGGGCGCTGCGCGCGCCCTTCGTGGTGGCCGCCGGCGCGGCCGGCGCGGCGGTGCTCGCGCTCGGCCTCCCGGCGCTCGTCGCCCGCGCGCGCGCCCGGCCCTGGGTGCTCGCCGCGCTCATGGCGGCGCTCGGGGCGGCGCTCATCTGGGCGGACGCCGCGGTGCTGCCGCGCCTCTACCCGGCCTTCCACGCCGGCCTCTTCGCCACCTCCTGGCTCGCGTGGTCGCTCGCCGGCCTGGCGATCGCCCCGCAGCTCGGCCGCGGTGTCTGGGTGTCCATCGGCTTCGCGGCGCTGGGCGTGGTCCTCGGGCCGCTCGGCGCCCACAGCCTCCAGAGCTACGACAACATGCGCCTGCTGCTGGTCGAGCACGCGCCGTGGGAGGGCAGGGGGGTGCGCCTGGCATCGTGGATCGCGCCGCCGCCGCCGGAGGCGACGGTGAAGGTGGCGATGCCCGGCGAGGTGCCGCGCGCGCTGGACTGGGGCGGCCGCGACGTGCTGCTCATCACGGTGGACGCGCTGCGGGCCGATCACGTCGGCGCCTACGGCTACGGCCGCCCGACGACTCCGCACCTCGACGCCCTGGCGCGCGAGGGCGCGCTCTTCGAGCACGCCTACTGCCCGACGCCGCACACGTCGTACTCGGTGACCTCGCTGATGACCGGCAAGTACATGCGGCCGCTGCTCACCCTCGGCCTGGGGGAGGACTCGGAGACCTGGGCGGCGGCGTCGCGCCGCTACGGCTACCGGACGGCCGCCTTCTACCCGCCCGCCGTCTTCTTCATCGACCCTGATCGCTTCACCGCCTTCCGCGACCGAGGGCTGGACTTCGAGTACCGCAAGGAGGAGTTCGCCGGCCCCGCGCTGCGTGAGGCGCAGATGCGCGACTACCTGGCGCACGCCGCGCCGGGGACGCCGCTCTTTCTCTGGGTGCACTTCTTCGAGCCGCACGAGCCCTACGTCGCCCACTCCGACCACCGCTTCGGCGACGGCCAGAGCGATCTGGACCGCTACGACGGCGAGATCGCCGAGGCCGACGACGGCATCGGCGCCATCGTCGGCATGGTGCGCAAGGCGCGCCCGCGCGTGGTGGTCATCGTCACGGCCGATCACGGCGAGGAGTTCGGCGATCACGGCGGGCGCTACCACGGCAGCTCGGTCTACGAGGAGCAGGTGCGGGTGCCGCTGGTGGTGGTCGGCCCGGGCGTGCGGCCCGCGCGCGTCGCGACACCGGTGCAGACCATCGACCTCTTCCCGACGACCCTCTCGGCGCTCGGCATCCCGCGACCTGCCCGCGTGCGCGGCCGCGATCTGGGACCGCTGCTGGCCGGCAAGGACGCCCCGGACGACGCCGGCCTCGCCCTGGCGGAGACCGACGACTACGCCCTGCTCGCCGAGCGGAGCCTGCGGCTGGTGTGCCAGAAGCACCTGGGGGCGTGCGCGCTCTACGACATCGCCACCGATCCGCACGAGCGGCACGACATCGCGCGCGACCGAGCGGCCGACACGCGTCGCATGCACGCCGAGCTGGACACGCTCATCAGCGAGCAGGGGAAGCTGGAGGGGCAGGGGACCTCCGGGCTGCCGGAGGCGCTGCGCCGGGCGATGCAGGGCGACGTGACCGCCGCGCCCGACACCGCGGGCCTGCTGGACGACGCCGACGTGAAGGTGCGTCGCAAGGCGGCGGCCGCGCTCTACGACCTGCGCTCCGCCGACGTCGCGCCCTCGCTGCGGCGCGCCCTGCAGAAGGACGAGGACGCCGACGTCCGTCGCTGGTGCGCGCTCGCCCTGTTGCGCGTCGGGCAGCCGGCGTCGCCGGAGGCGCAGGCGCTGGCGAAGGACCCCGACCCGGCGTGGCGGCGGCGTGCGGGGCTCGCGTTCGCAGAGCAGGGCGACGACCGCGGCGCGGCGGACCTGGCGGCGTGGCTCGGGGACAAGCAGGTGTCCTTCGCGCGGCAGCGGGAGATCCTGAGCGCCCTCGGGAAGGTGCGGAGCCGCGCCGCCGTGCCCGCGCTGGTCGGCGCGCTGGACGACGTGCGCCTGCGCCCTTACCTGGCGGACGCGCTGGGGGCGATCGGCGACGCGTCGGCGAGCGGACCGCTGCTCGCCCAGTTCGCGAAGGAGCGCTACGTCACGACGCGCCCGCACGAGGCGCGCGCGCTGCTCGCGCTGGGCGTGCGGCAGGAGCTGCGCGAGCCGCTGCGACGCTTCGCCGGGGTGCCCGAGCCGATGGCTGGCGCGGTCGCGACGGCGCGGCAGGCCGCGCTACTCGACGCCGCCCACGGCGGCTGGACCGCGCCGGCGGGCGCCACGCCGGGTCAGGTGGCGCAGAAGGTCGCGCTGTCCGAGGACGGCCCGGCGCGCTTGCTCGTGCTGGTCGGCGGAGCGGGAAAGGTGAGCGCGAAGGTCGACGGGGTCGAGGTGCCGCTGGGCGGTGAGGGGACCGAGCGGACCGCGGACCTGCCCGACCGCCACGCCGGCCGCGTTGCCGTGGAGGTGGCCGCGGCGGCGGCCTCCGGCGTGCTCGGCTTCTGGGTCGTCCCGCGAGCCCCCGAGCTGCCCCCACCCGCCCCCAAGGACGCGGGGACCGATTGAGCGCGGCCGCGCTGGCTTGGCCCTCGGTTCTGCACTAGTCTCCGCCGGTCGCGAGGTGCCCGTGTCCGAGGACGAGAAGAAGAAGCCCGCAGAAGAAGAGCCCGAAGACGAGTCCGAGGCCGAGGAGTCGGACGAGTCCGGCGACGCCGAGCCCGGCGACGCCGAGCCCGGCGAGGCCAAGGCCGAGGCGAAGTCCAGCGGGGAGGACGAGAGCGCGTCCGGCGACGAGGACGAAGACGAAGACGAAGAGGATGAAGAGGAGGAGCAAGACTCCGCTTCCCCCGAGGCCATCGCCAAGCGTCTGGAAGCTCTGGGTGGGGACGAAGAAGAGGACGACGAGCGCCTCGCCCGCGAGGAAGAGGCCAAGCTCGCGGCGCGGCGCACCAAGGAGCGCGGCCCCAAGAAGAAGAAGAAGGCCGGGCTGGACGCCGCCGCCTCGCGCCGGCTGGCCAAGATCGGCACCAAGGCCAAGCCGCGCAAGCGCGCCGTCCCCGAGGCGGTGGAGGCCGCCGATCCCATCATCGACCGCACCCAGCGCTTCGGCGACTGGGCCAAGCGCAACACCCGACTGGTGCAGGCCGCCGCCGTGGCCATCGTGCTCGGCGGCATCGGGCTGGGCGTCTACGCGTACCACGAGCACTCGCAGACCGTCGCCGCGTCCGCCGCGCTTTCGGAGGCCGTCGCCGACGAGCAGGGCATGATCGGCAACCCCGACGACGACGACGACTCGCGCCCCAAGCCGCCCATCAAGGTCTTCGCCACCGTGGCGGCGCGGCAGGACGCGGCGCTCGCCAAGTACCGCGAGACCGCCACCACCTACCCTGGCACCGGCGCCGCGACCCTGGCGCGTCTGGGGGAGGGGTCGCTGCTGCTGGACAAGCAGGACGCCAAGGGCGCCATGGCCGCCTTCAACGAGGTCATCGCCTCGCCCCTCGCCATGGCCGATCCGGAGGTCAAGGGCCGGGCGATGGAGGGCCTCGGCTTCGCCTACGAGCTCGAGGCGGTGCAGAAGCCGGATCAGAAGGACAAGGACCTGGACGCCGCCCTGCAGCAGTACAAGCAGATGGAGGCGAGCGACGTCCTCGGCTTCTCGCAGATGGCCCGCTACCACGAGGCGCGCTGCTACGAGACCAAGGGCGACAAGGCCAAGGCCATCGAGATCCTGAAGAAGCTCTACGAAGACCTGACCAAGGCGGGGAGCGAGCACCTCTTCGACGCCCTCAAGGAGTCGACAGAGGGGCGACTGCGGCGGCTGGATCCCACCGCGCTCCCCGCGCGCAAGCCGCACATCGGCGCCAACGGGGAGCTGCCGCCGGAGCTGATCAACCAGCTCCCGCCCGAGCTCCGCGCGAAGCTGCTTCACCAGCAGAAGAGGGCCCCGGAGTGAAGCGCCAGGTCGCGTGCCTCCTCGTCGCGGCGACCTCGGCGTGCGCGACGGCCCAGGGCGATCGCATCAATCCGGAGACCCCCGACTGGTTCCACCGGCCGAGCGGCGATCTGCACCTCGTCTTCCGGCGCACCCTGACGATCGAGGGGCGGAAGGTGGGGGAGGACTTCGAGCGCGGCAAGCCGGAGATCGACCCCGCCAGCAAGCGCATCTTCGTGGGCACCTCCGATCACGGCCTCTACGCCCTGCGCGCCTTCGATGGCAGCACCATCTGGCGCTTCGAGACGGCGGGGGTGGTGCAGAGCGAGCCGCTCTACGATCGCGCCCTGGACGTCGTCTACTTCGGCTCCGGCGACGGCGCCCTCTACGCGGTCCGGGCCTCCGACGGGGGCCTCATCTGGCGCTTTGATACTGGGAGCGAAGTCAGCAGAAAACCAGTGCTTTTCGGCGAGACCTTGCTCTTCGCCAACGTCTCCGATCAGCTCTTCGCCGTCAACCGCCGCACCGGACACCAGCTCTGGCAGGTGCACCGCACGCCGGCGCTGGGGATCGAGATCGGCGGCGCCTCCGGGCCCACGCTGGACCACGGCCACGTGCTGCTGGCGTTCTCCGACGGCCACGTCGGCGCCTACGACGTGCGCAACGGCGCCGAGCAGTGGAGCGTCGACCTGGCGGCCGAGGCGGAGCAGTCGCTCGGTCCGGCGGAGAGCCAGCGCTACCTGGACGTCGACACGACACCCGCCGTGGCGGACCTGCCGGGCGTGGGCCGGGTGGCGTTCGTGGCGAGCTACGCCGGCGGCGTCTACGCGCTCGACGCCGAGTCGGGCGCGCGGGTCTGGGCGAACACCCACGCGCGCGGCGTCCACGACGTGCTGTACTGGGAGGAGCCGGCGCACAAGCCGCACCCCAAGGGTGCGAGCAAGGGTGGCCCCACGGTGCCCGCGCGCCGCATGCTCTTCGCCGCCAGCGCGTCGACAGGCCTCTGGGCCATGGACCCCGCCAGCGGCACGCCGCTCTGGCGGCTGCCGGTCCCGGAGGGCGGCGTCACCGCGCCGGTGCCGGTCGCCGGAACGCTCGCCATCGGCACCTCGCGCTATGGCCTGTTCATCGTCTCGCCGCTGGACGGCCGCCCGATTGACGGCATCAACATGGAGTCCGGCTTCCTCACGGGCAGCGCGTTCTCGGCGAGCCCCGCGGCGTACGGCAACCGGCTCTACGCGCTCTCCAGCGGCGGCACCTTCCTGGGCTTCGGGATCGATCCGCCGCTGGGCCGCCGGGACACGCCGTAAAAGCCGGCTGGGCAGGCGCGCGCTCGCGGCGGGGGCCGCTCGAACGACCGCAGGCCCCCCTCCCTCGCCCTCCTACGAAATTCGCATAAGATACATTATGTAAACTTTTTGTTTCGGCCGGGGGAAAGGCCGCCGCCAGCGCCGTCCCACATGTGCGCCCACATTTCGCGCCCAGATGGCGTTTTCAGGAGAGCCCCTCGCGCCGTGCCGCGTACCCTCCTGGAGACCCGCGCCGCATGCGGGTCGAAGGAGCCGTGCAAGCATGTGGGTGGCGCTCGTCGGACCGGAGATCGAGGAGAACCTGAGCCTGCGGTACATCGCCTCGTCGATCGCCCCTGCGGGCTACGAGACGCAGATTGTCCCGTTCAACATGGAGGCGGACTTTCTGCCCGCCCTCCGGGCCATTCTTCAGGCGCCGGAGCCGCCCCTCGTGGTGGGCCTGTCGCTGGCGTTCCAGTGGCGCGCCCGGGACTTCCTGGCCTTCGCCGTCGCCCTGCGCGAGGGCGGCTACCGCGGGCACATCACCGTGGGCGGCCACTTCGGCACCTTCGCCGCCGCCGAGATCCTGGCCGACTTCCCGGAGATCGACACGGTCGTGCGGCAGGAAGCGGAGGAGACGATGCTGGCGCTCTGCCGCGCCCTGGAGACGGGCGCGTCGTACCG
This sequence comes from uncultured delta proteobacterium, assembly GCA_963782055.1. Lineage (GTDB taxonomy): Bacteria > Myxococcota_A > Polyangia > Polyangiales > Polyangiaceae > DASXHD01. Next base: position 3,558,182 of record CAWAIF010000003.1, on the reverse strand, counting down.
CGAGCTGCCAGGCCTCGCCCTGCGCGCGGACGACGGCAGCATCGTCATCACCGAGCATCCGCCCCTGCCCGACTTATCGAAGTTGCCCTGGCCCGACCGCCGTGGTGAGCCCGCGTCGTGCTTCGGCCACGGCATCGCCCCGCTGGTCTCCAGCCGCGGCTGCTACGCCAACTGCTCCTTCTGCTGCATCGCCGCGTGGCACGAGCAGAGCCTCCCCGGCAAGCGCTACCGCGTGCGCGAGGTCGACGCGGTGGCCGACGAGATGGTCGCGATGCAGCGGGAGCGCGGCGTCGACATCTTCGTCTTCCACGACGACAACTTCTTCGTGCCCGGCCACCGCCACAACCGCGAGCGCTTCACCGCGCTGGCCGACGCCCTCGAGGCGCGCGGCATCGGCCGCTTCGCCACCGTCGTCAAGGCGCGGCCCACCGACTGCGATCCGGAGGTCTTCCGCATCCTGTGCGAGCGGCTGCACTGCATCCGCTGCTACATCGGCATCGAGACGGACGCCGACCAGGGCCTGCGCACGCTGCGGCGCTGGGCGAAGTCGCGGCAGAACCACGACGCCATCGACCTGGTGCGCAGCCTGGACCTGTACACCTGTTACAACATGCTCATCTTCGACCCGGACACGACGCTGGAGAGCCTCCGGACGAACATGGAGTTCTTGCGCTACGCGCCGGAGTATCCGTCCAACTTCGGCCGCGTCGAGCTGTACGCCGGCACCCCGATCCTCGCGCGGATGCAGGCAGAGAACCGCGTGCGCGGCGACTACCTGCAGTGGGACTACGACCTGGGCAGCCCGGAGGTGGAGCGCGTCTTCAGCCTGGCGATGGAGTGCTTCATGGATCGCAACTTCGGCCCGGAGGCGCTCTCCAACCGCATCATGGGCACGCGCTTCGACGTGGAGGTCGCCCGGCACTTCCACTCCGACGTCTTCGACCCGGCGTGGCTCGCCGAGGGCAAGGAGCTCACGGCCACGCTGACGCTCGACGGCGTGGTGGCGATGGAGGCCATCCTGGACCTGGTGGAGCGCAACGGCTCCCACGAGGAGGAGCGCGCCCTGATCGCGCGGCTGGTGCCCACCCTGCGCGCCACCGAGGCGAGCGTCCGGGCGCGCTGCCAGGACCTCGCGCGGCGCATCCACGCGCGCCTGGGCCGCGGCAAGCCGCTCACCGACATCGGGGATCGCGTCGCCACGCCGCTGCAGGCCGCGCGCGCCATGGCCATCGCGGTGGGGCACTGACCCGCTCAGGGAGAACGCACATGCAGACGAAGAACGCCAACGGGAAGCGAAGGCTGGGGTTGATGCCGGAGGTGCTCCCCGCCCCCACGGCCTCCGCGCGCGGGCCGGTCCGGGACCGCACGCTGGGCCACATGCGGCGCCTGCTCGCCACCGCCGCCGCCGTGTCCGCGGCCGCGTGCTCGCGCGAGTCCGGGCAGAACGCCGACGCGGTGAGCGTCACCATCCCCCCCTCCACCGAGGACGGCGGCGCCGCCGGGACCACCCCCGGCACCAACCCGATGGCCTCGCACCAGCACACCGTGCCCACCGCGACCGCCACGCCGACGGCCACAGCGCCTCCCACCGGCTACGCGGTGGTCGACCCCATGCCGGCGCCGGCGCGCTGCGCGGGGATCGCCGCCGCGGCGAAGGCCACCGCCGTCTTCCACAAGGACAAGACCGGCGTGTATCTGGAGGTGACGATCACCCTCGGCAGCGCCAACGGCGCCCAGTTCGACAAGAGCGCGCCGCCCTCCTCCTGGGGCTCCAACCTGCTCGGGGCGAAGTTCAACGGGCACAGCGTGATCCTGCGGCTTCGCCCCACCTCGTCCTCCGCCGGCTCCGCCTCGCTCGGCGTGTCCGCCGGGGTGGCGTGCTCCGCCGGCCCCGGTCACCTCACCGCCAACGTGCAGTGGACAGGCACCCCCACTGCTGGCACCAAGACGAGCATCCAGCTCTCCGACTACTGAATGAAGCGCGCATGTCTCCCCGCGACAGTGGCTCTCGCCGCTCCACCCTGCGGCACATGCGCAAGCTGATGGCGCTCGAGGTGGGCGCCCTCGCGGCGACGACGTCCCGTTCCGGCGAGGAGTCATGAAGGGCCCGCCGGCGAGCAGCGGCCCGCGGAGAAAGACCATCGCCCACATGCAGCGGCTGGTGACCACCGCCGCGCTCGTGGGCACGGTCGCTTGCAACCGCTGCAGCTCGACGACGGGTGGCTACGCGGTGGTCGACCCCATGCCACCGCCCACGCGCTGCCCGGGCATCGCCGGCACCGTCGTGGCGAAGGCGACGTGGCTCGACGCCGCGCACACCCGGCTGGAGGTGACGGTCCAGCCCCCCACCCTTTCGGGGGCCAGCTTCGCGCCGGCGGTGGCGCCGCCGGCGTCGGCGTCCGCGCCCGCGCCAGGCGCCGCATCGGCGCCGGCCGCTCCGTCCCCGTCCGCGGCACCGTCGGCGACCCCATCCGCGTCCGCCGCCGCCCCGGCCGATCCGCGCGTCTCCGGCGGCACGCTCGTCTCGGCGGGCGAGGCCGACGCCGGGCCTCCGGGTACCCACCGCCTCGTCATCGAGTGCATGCCCGGCGTGGGCGGCGTGCAGATCGCCTACGACGCCACCTGCGCCGCGGGCCCCGCGACGGTCACCATCAACGTGGACTGGGGCGCCTCCGCCGATGGCGGCAAGACCCTCGCCGTCTACGTCTCGGAGTACTGACCCTCCAGCGCCACCGTCACGACGGGGGACGGCCGCTCGCTCGTCGTGCACCAGAGCTGGTGCGCCGCGCGTGTCGCGCCGACGTACAGCGCGTGCCGCGCCTGCGAGCGATCCGGGAAGGAGGAGGCGTTGGTCTCCAGCAGCACCACCTCGTCGAACTCCAGCCCCTTGGTCTGCCGGATGTCGGTGATGTCGAAGCCGGCCTCCCAGGTGAAGTCCTGCTTGGTGACGCGTCGGACGTTGGGCACCTCCGCGCGCGAGAGCCCCTCGAAGTACACGTCCGCCTGCGGGCCGAAGCGCGCGAGCAGCGCCACGTTGGCCTGCGGCTCCTCCCGCGCGAGCTGCTTGAGCGCGTCCGCGAGGAAGGCGACCGCCTCGCCCGGGGAGGCGAACTCGAACAGCTCCACCGGCGGCCCGTGCCGCGTGGCGATGGGCTCCGCCTCGTGCGCGTAGGGGCCGAGCACGCCCCGCGCGAAGCGTGTGATCTCGGTGGTGGAGCGGTAGCTCACCTTCAGGGGCTCCAGCTTGGTGTGCGGGAGCCCCATCTCCTCCAGCAGGCCGTTCCAGTCCAGCTCCCCGCCGCTGTCCTCGTCGTCCAGCATGCGCTGCGCCGTGTCCCCGGCGAGGGTGATGCTCTGGTCCTTGTCGGCGAGCTCCAGCAGCACCCGCAGCGCCACCGGCGAGACGTCCTGCACCTCGTCCACGAACAGGTGCGCGAAGCGCAGGGGCGCGCCGTCGGGATCGACGATCGGCCCGCGCAGCGCCTGCCAGAGGCGCAGCAGCAGGGCGTGGTCCTCCAGGTCCAGCGAGGGGCGCTCGCCGTCGCGCTCCCCGTCCGCCCGCACGCGCGCCTGCCGCACACACCAGTCGTGCACCTGATCGAGCTGCCCCTTGCCGAAGCCGGGGATGGCGGCGAACGTCTCCGCCAGGCGCTCGCGGGAGGTGGTGAGCTCATCCCACGCGCCCACGATCCCGCGGGAGAGGCCGCGCAGGTCGTGGCCGAGCTTGTCCAGCGCGCTGCGCGTCACGTCGGGCAGCGCGGAGGGGGGATCCGGGATGACCTTGCGCTTGCCCGCCACCCACTGCGCCAGCGCAGTCACGCGCAGGTCGGGCACGCCCAGCTCCGCGGTGGCAGCCCACGCCTTCACCACCAGCTCGCCGTTCGGCCAGCGGCCCATCGCGGAGCGCACCTTCTGGTCCAGGGAGGCGGCGACGCGCGCGCGGTGCGCGGTGATCGCCCGCAGCATCGCCGGGTGCGCCTTGGCGCGGGAAACGACCGGCGGTGTCTCGTCGGAGATGGCGCCGGGCAGCCGCGGAAAGAGGCCGGGCATCACCCTCCGGGCGAAGCGATCGAAGGTGGTGATGGCCACGCCCTCGACGCCGAGCGACGGCAGCACGCGGCCCACATAGTGGCGCAGCGCCTCGTGCGGGACGACGATCAGCATGCGGTCCGGACGGAAGCGCCGCGGGTCGGCGAAGGCCAGGTACGCCGCGCGGTGCAGCCCGACCGTCGTCTTGCCGCTGCCCGCGCTGCCCTGGATGGCCACCAGCCCGGAGCTGGGGCGGGCGATGAGCTCGAACTGCGCCGCGTCGAGCATGGCGGCGATCTCCGGCAGGTGCTTGTCCTGCCGCATCTGCCCGTCGGCCCCGATGCCCAGGCGCGCGTCCTTCGGCTCGCGCTTCTCCATGCTCAGGCGCGCGTGCTGCGTGGCCACGCGGAGCCACCGCCCGCCTTTGCGGGTGAAGGTCCCCTGCGGCCCCGCGACGCGGACCAGCTCCCCGCCGACGATGGCGACGCTGCGCCGCGCGGCGACCACGCCCTCCACGATGCGATCGCCGAGGGGCTCCTCGTAGTCCTCCCCTTCCTGGTAGCGGTAGTAGATCTTGCTCACCGGCGCGTTGCGCCAGTCCACGATGCGGATCCCGGCGGCGGAGTCCAGGTAGCTGCGCGAGCCGATGAGCACGTCGCGCCGCTTGCCGTCCTCCACCAGGCGCAGGTGGCCGAAGTACGGGCTCTGCCGGTCCACCGCGCCCGCCTGCCCCTTGCCGCGCTGCGCCCGCAGCGCGCCGAGGGTGTGCATCTGCTCGAAGAGCGCGGGCAGGTCCTCCGGCTTGGCGACCGCCACGTCGTCGCGCAGCTCGAGCAGGCGCGCGTCGTCCAGCGCCCTGCCCTCCCCGGCGGTGCTGGACGCCTTCTGCGCCGCCTCCAGGGCGCGCTGGATGGTGGCGAGCAGGCGCAGCTCCTCGCGGACGAGGCGCGCCCCCTCCTCGTCGTCCTCCAGGCCGGGGATCTGGTCGTCGGTCACGTGCGTCAGCGTCACGGCAAGCCCCAACTAGTGATGCCGTCCGGCCGCGCGCGCAAGCACAAACGGCTTACAGGATGAAGTGGTCGCCCAGGCCGAGCAGCGTCAGGTTCACGCCCTTCAGCTTGCCACACTCGCGCTCCACCACACGCTGGAAAACAGGTTTGATGTGGTAGAGCAACGTAGGGAGATCTTTTGGGTTTTTGTACTTGGCCAGGTCGTCGGCGAGGGAGGCGGGGGTGTGGTGCCCGCTCACCCGCGCGAGGCGCTGCTCGGAGTTGGGGAAGCTCACTTCCATGAGCATCGCGCGCAGGTCCGGCGTCTCGTTGAGCACCTCCCACAGCCGCTCGGTCGGGCCTGTATCCCCGCTGTAGGCGAGCGAGCCGTCCTTGCCGGAGATGACGAAGCCGCCGCACTCGATGGTGTGGCTGACCAGGATGGAGCGCACGGTGTAGCCGGCGATGACGGTCTCCACCTCCGGCTTGAGGAGGAGGTACTGGATCGTCGGCCGCTGAGCGTTGGGGATCTTGGTGAAGTCCGGCCAGAGCAGGTTGTTGAAGAAATGCTTCTTCAGGATGGCGATCGTCTGACGGGTGCCCGCCACGATGAGCGGGGCGCAGCCGTTCTGCGCGCGGTTGTCGGCGATCGTCGCCAGGTCGCGGATGTGGTCCAGGTGCGCGTGGCTGACCAGGCACGCCTCCAGCGCGCACTGGGCCTTGAGCTCCATGCCGCTCGTGAGGGAGCCGGCGTCGATGGCGAGGCGATCGTCGAGCACAAAGGCGCTGGTGCGGTGCTTCGGCGTCTCCCCGCCGTGGCAGCCGATGACCTTCAGGTCCATCAGCTGCCCTCGAACTTTCTCGGCATCTCCACGAGCTCCAGGAACTCGTGGAGGCGGGCCAGGTCGGCGATGAGCAAGGTGCCGTCGCCCGGGTCGGCGATGATCTTCAACCGGTGCAGTCGCCAGAGCACATCGTAGACCTGCGCCGGCTCGACGCCGACGTCCATGGCGAGCGTGTCCGGCGCCAGGCGCATGCGGATCCCCTCCGGCGAGGGCTCGCCGTGGACCTCCGCCTGCTGCTTGAGCGCGAGCAGCACGCGGGCCTGCGGGTCGGGGTTGAGCAGGATCTGGACGAGGCCGTCGGCGGCGTCCAGGCGCGCCGAGAGCTTCTTGATGAGGCGCAGGGCGATCTCCGGGTTCTTGGAGATCATGGTCTCGAGGGTGCGCTTGTCGATGACGAGGCACTTGGCGTCCTCGACGACGCGGGCGGTGGCGGTGCGCGGCTTGTTGTTGAGGATGGCCATCTCGCCGAGGAACTCACCGCGCCCGAGCGTCGCGAGCCGTCGCTCCACGTCACCGGCTCTCTTGGTGATTTCCACGGCGCCGCTCTGGATCACGTACATCTCCTCGCCGGCTTCCCCTTCGTGGAAGAGAACTTCGCCGGCGCGAAACTCGCGGCCGAAGCGAGCGAAGAAGGGATCCGACATCGAGGGAACAAAGATTACGTGCGGCGAAATGCCAAGTCAAAGAAGCCCCGTTCGGACCTGGCGGGTGCGGCCGAGCTCGGGCTCAGCCGCACCCCCAGTCCAGAACCGCCCTTCGGGCTGTCGGCCGGCCTGCGGCCGGACCTCAGTCCATGTCGAAGTCGCCGCCCATGCCGCCCATGCCGCCCATGCCGCCCATGCCGCCCATGCCGCCCATGCCGCCCATGCCGCCGCCGCCGCCGCCGCCGGCGGACTCCTTCTTCGGCTTGTCGGTGATGATGGCTTCGGTGGTCAGCATCATGCTGGCGACGCTGGCGGCGTACTCCAGGGCGGAGCGCACCACCTTGGCCGGGTCGATGACGCCGGCCTTCACCAGGTCCTCGAACGTCTCGGTCGCCGCGTTGAAGCCGAAGGAGCCCTTGCCCTCCTTCACCTTCTCCACGATGACCGAGCCCTCGACGCCGGCGTTCTTGGCGATCTGACGCAGGGGCTCCTCGATGGCGCGGCGAACGACCGCGACGCCAGCCTTCTCCGACTCCGAGACCTTCAGCCCATCGAGCGCCTTGGCTGCGCGTACCAGCGTCACTCCGCCGCCGGGGACGATGCCCTCCTCGACCGCCGCGCGCGTCGCGTGCAGGGCGTCCTCCACGCGGGCCTTCTTCTCCTTCATCTCCGTCTCGGTGAAGGCGCCGACCTTGATCACCGCCACGCCGCCGGCGAGCTTCGCCAGGCGCTCCTGGAGCTTCTCCCTGTCGTAGTCGCTCGTGGTGTTCTCGATCTGCTTGCGGATCGTCTCCACGCGGGCCTTGATGGCCTTCGGGTCGCCCGCGCCGTCGACGATGGTGGTGTTGTCCTTGTCGATGGAGACGCGCTTGGCGCGCCCGAGCTGGGCGATGCCGACGGACTCCAGCTTCATGCCGAGCTCCTCGCTCGCCACCTCGCCGGCCGTCAGGATGCCGATGTCCTTCAGCATCTCCTTGCGGCGATCGCCGAAGCCGGGGGCCTTCACCGCGCAGACCTTGAGCAGGCCGCGCAGCTTGTTGACGACCAGCGTGGCGAGCGCCTCGCCCTCCACGTCCTCGGCGATGATGAGCAACGGGCGGCCGTCGCGCGCGACCTGCTCCAGCACCGGCAGGATGTCCTGCATGGCCGACACCTTCTTCTCGCTGATGAGGATGAAGGGCTCCTCCAGCTCGACGGTCATCTTGTCGGTGTTGGTGACGAAGTACGGCGAGAGGTAGCCGCGGTCGAACTGCATGCCCTCCACGGTCTCGAGGCTGGACTCCATGCCGCGCGCCTCCTCCACCGTGATGACCCCCTCCTTGCCCACCTTCTCCATCGCCTCGGCGAGCATCGTGCCGACGGCGGTGTCGCCGTTGGCGCTGATGGTGCCGATCTGGGCGATCTGCCCCTTCTCCTTGCTGGGGGTGGACAGCGTCTTGATCTCCGTGACCATCGCGTCCACGGCGGCGTCGATGCCGCGCTTGAGGTCCATCGGGTTGTGGCCGGCCTCCACGAGCATCAGGCCCTGCGTGTAGATGGCCTGGGCGAGCACGGTGGCGGTGGTCGTGCCGTCGCCGGCCTTGTCGCTCGTCTTGCTCGCGACCTCGCGCACCATCTGGGCGCCCACGTTCTGGAACTTGCCCTTGAGCTCGATCTCCTTGGCAACGGTCACGCCGTCCTTGGTGACCACGGGCGAGCCGAAGGACTTCTCGATGACCACGTTGCGCCCCTTCGGGCCGAGCGTGACCTTGACGGCGTTGGCGAGGGCGTTGACCCCCTCCAGGATGGCGGCGCGTGCGTTGCGGTCGTAGCTGATCTGCTTGGCGCTCATGACATCACCTCGTCACCACGGCGAGGACGTCGTCCTCGCGCAACAGAACGTGCTCTTCTCCGTCCAGCTTCACCTCGGTGCCGGAGTACTTGCCGAAGAGGACGACCTCGCCGGCCTTGACGTCGACCGGACGCACCTTGCCGCCCTTGAGGACCTTGCCGGAGCCCACGGCCACGACGACGCCCTCGACGGGCTTCTCCTTGGCGCTGTCCGGGATGATGATCCCACCCTTGGTCTTGTCTTCCTCTTTGGTGCGCTTGACCACGATGCGGTCAGCGAGCGGACGGATCTTCATGGCGTTTCTCCTCGGAGTTTCGCTGCGGTAGGCGCGCTATTAGCACTCACCGGAGGAGAGTGCCAGCGCAGCCGGGCGGGAGAGTAAGCCTGGAGGGCGCCCCGTCAAGGGGGGGCGGTCACCACCAGTAGCCGCGGTGGTAGTAGTAGGTCGGCTGCCCCACATCGGAGAGCAGCCGGAGCATGCCGGAGGCGAAGGACACCAGGGTCTTGGCGCCATCCACCGCCATCGCCTCGGCGAACCCCTGGGATTGCGACGGACGCCCTGCCTCCTCCGCAGCGAGGGCGGTGGCGGTGGGCTTCACCGGCGCCTCGACCCCGTCCGGGTGCGCCTTGTGCTGCTGCACGGCGGCCACCAGCTCCCCGGCGTCCAGCCAGAGGCCGTGGGCCGGGCAGACATCCAGCCAGAGCCCGGCGTGACCGGCGAACTCGAAGCGCCGGGTGGGCACCGCGCACACCGGGCAGCGCACGCTCTGGAAGAGGTCCTGGAGGGTGGGGCCTTGCCCCGGGGGCGGGGGCACCAGCGAGCCGATGGACAGGTGCCCGCCCTCGTCCGCCCGGGCGAGCAGCTCGTCCCAGTCGGCGGCGTGGATGAAGCAGCCCTGGCAGGTGTGGCACACGTAGACCGACGCGTCGTCCACCGCGGACGGGGCCAGCGTCTTGCCCTCGCAGCGGGGGCACGGGGCGCCGACGCGCTTCTCGTGGGTCACCTCGAAGCTCAGGCCGCACCGCGGGCACGCCCTGTCTCCCCCCGGCTCGCCGGCGGGGACGATGGCTGCACAATACAAGCATCGCGGCGGCGCGGCGGGCACCGAGGGCGGCGTGGACGAGCGGTACGGCGGCATCATGCGTCAGGGGAAGCATACCCCACCCGTCCGACCCTCCAAAGGGGCGGTGCCTCCGGCAGGAGCTTGACAGCCTACGGGCCGTAAGTAAGGTGCGCGGGCCCGAGAGGCCCCGGCTCTCGGACGCTCCGGTTCCCGAGTTTCCTTGGGGGATCGTCTAATGGCAGGACGTCAGATTCTGGCTCTGGCTATCTAGGTTCGAATCCTAGTCCCCCAGCAACGCTTTCTTCGCCTTCCTTCGTCACTGGCCCCATCGTCTAGCGGTTAGGACATCGGCCTCTCACGCCGGTAACTCGGGTTCGATTCCCGATGGGGTCGCCGCACTTCTTCAGCCGACCAGGCCCCCCGCCTGCGCGGCCACGCCCAGCAGCGTGATGCAGGCGGTGGCGATCACGCCGGTCATGAGGGCCGCCCAGAAGGGCGCGTCGATTCGCAGGGTCATGGTGGAGCCTCCTTCGCGCGTGGCGTGACGGATCGTCGCAGACCACGCCATCTCCGGCCCACTCTTCGACGCCGCCCGGTGTCGCCCGTGACGCGGCGAGGTGACGACCGGTCAAAGCGCGCACCAGGCCCTGGGCAACGCCCGAACCGGGACCGCCGGGCGAGGGACCGCGCTCGCCGCAGGAAACGCCTGCGATCGACCATCGCCCGCGCGCCGGCACGCAGGCTGCAAAGGAGAAGGGCATGGCGCGCCTTCCCCTCCTTGGACTCGTCGCCGCCGGCTCGCTCGCGCTCGCCGTGATCTCAGGCTGCAGCGCCGGTGTGGACGGCGAGGACACCTCGGCCAGCAACCCCTCCGCCTCCGAGGCGCTGACGATGCCCGCCTGCGGCACCGCGCTCGGCACCTTCGACGGCACGACGGCGTACTCCAACGGGGCCAACACCGGCACCGGCGTCTCCTGCGCCGGCGGCGGCTCCTACGGCCTGCGCTACCAGTGCGTGGAGCTGGTGATGCGCCACTTCAAGACGCACTGGGGCCTGCGCTGGTACGGCAACGCCAAGACGCTGCTCGCCGGCGCGCCGAAGGACTCGGTGGACGTCTACTACAACGGCGACAAGGCGCACCCGCCGGTCGCTGGCGACATGATCGTGTGGCCGAACGGCGCCTACGGGCACGTGGCGCTCGTCACCGCGGTGCACGCGAGCTCCATCGACATCCTGGAGCAGAACGTGAAGGGCAGCGGCAAGGCCACCCTCACCTACGCCAACGGGAAGATCGGCGCGCGCTGGGGCAACTGGGTGCCGCAGGGCTGGGCGCACGCGAAGGCCAACGGCGGCGGCCAGAATCAGGGCGGCGGCGGCGACACCGACGCGGGCGGCGGCGGGGTGAGCTGGGACTGCGCCAGCTCCTCGTACGCGGGCAACCAGTACTGGACCTGCAGCGGGAGCGCTCGCTACAGGTGCTCCGGCGGCGTGGCGGAGGTCGAGGCCTGCCCCGACGGCTGCCAGTCCAACGCCGTCGGCACCGACGACACCTGCAAGACCCCGCCTCCCCCGCCGCCTCCGCCGGTCAACTGGGACTGCGCCAGCTCCTCGTACGCGGGCAACCAGTACTGGACCTGCAGCGGGAGCGCTCGCTACAAGTGCTCCGGCGGCGTGCCGCAGAAGGACGCGTGCCCCAACGGGTGCCAGTCCAACGCCCTGGGCACCGACGACACCTGCAAGTAGCGGCGGGCTACTGGTAGTTGCCCGCGCAGTAGTCGACCTCGCCCTGGTCGATCGTGGGCTCGGCGATGGTGGGCGGCGTGACCCACGGCGGGTTCTGGAAGTCGAAGAGGTCCATCAGCGGGTCGGCGTTGGCGTCGCGCGCGGTGAGCGCGGGCACCTTGAACTTCGCCTCGATGAAGCGGGTGATGCTGGTGTGGTCGTAGGTCGCGTGACCCACGTACCCCTTCTTCGCGTAGGGTGAGACCAGGATGAAGGGCACGCGCACGCCGTAGCGGTCGAAGGCCCCCGTCTCCGGGCTGTTGTCTCCCTTGACGGGGGTCTTGTCGTCCGGCGCGCAGGCGGGCGGCGGCGGGACGTGATCGTAGAAGCCGCCGTGCTCGTCCCACGTGACGAAGAGCGCGATGTGCGCCCACTGCGGGCTGGTCATCACCGCGTGGACGACGTCGCTCACGAACTTCTGGCCGATCTGGATCTGCGCCGGCGGGTGCTCGTCGTTGTCCTTCGGGCCCTCGTGGGTGGTGTCGGGGTCGAGGAAGGTGACCTGCGGGAGGGTGCCCGCCGCCGCGTCGCTCATGAAGTTCGCCACGCTGCGGGTCGGGATGCGCCCGTAGCGCGAGCCGAGGGCGATGCCGTGGACCACCGCGGCCGTCGGCGGCGAGTCGGTGTAGAGCCACCAGTCGACGTGCCGCTTCTCCAGCTCGTCCAGGATGCTCGCGTCGTTGTCGGGGAACGGGTACGCGCTGAGGTCGGGGAAGTCGTTGGTGGTGCGGCCGAAGCTGGTCGCGGCATACACGTACATGCGGTTCGGCCACGTGGGGCCGAGCACCGAGCAGTGGTAGTGGTCGGCGATCGCGAAGTCCTTCGCCAGGTCGTAGTAAAAGGGCAGGTCGGTCTGGTCGTAGTAGACCATGGCGCGCGCGCCGCTCGCGAGGGACGGGTCGGCGCTGCCGGTGAGCTTGCCCTTGTCCCAGCCCTCGTTGGCCTGGACGAAGCCGTCCATCTTGCCGTCGTCGTACTCGAGGTGGGTGCCGTCCCACTCGTGGTTGGTGTCCAGCGTGCAGAGGTGCGACGCGTGGGTGTAGGGGAACGTCTGCGGGGCCCCGCCGTCGCCGCCGTCCGTCGCACCGCCGTCGCCGCTGCCGCCGTCATCGCCCGCGTCGGTGCCGGCGTCGGAGCCCTGCCCCGCGATGGCGGGGTTGCTCGCGCCAGGCGGCGGCGACTCGATGTCGCTCCTGTTCAGGTACTTGCCGAGCTGCCCGAAGTAGTTGTCGAAGGAGTGGTTCTCCATCACCAGCACGACCACGGTGTCGATGGGGATGTCCTTGTCGACCGGGGTGCTGGTGCCGAGGGTCTCGGCGGGCAGATCGCCGCGCTTGAACTTGCACGCCGCCCGGTCGGCGGCGGCGGTGGTGTCGTCCGGCCGCGTCACCGCGCGGTCCCAGTCGGGGGGCGTGGGCGGCCGTGTGTCGACGTCCTCGTCGCCGGCATCGGCGGGCGGTGTCTCGTCGTTCGAGCTGCAGTTGGCGAGCGCCGCCGCGGTCAGGGCGAGCGCAAGGATCGGCAGCGACGCGCCAAGGCCCCAGCGAAGCGAAAGTCCCATGCGCGCATCGTACCCTCATCGCGCCGGCGGGCGCGAGCGGCGCACCAGAATGTCACGTGCGCCGCCGGCGCCGGAGGGTGAGCATTCCCAGACCGAGGGCGGCGAGCCACCCGGCGGCGGGGGTGCGCCGGTCGGGCGCCGCGCTGCAGGAGCAGCCACCCTCCCCGCCCGGGGGATTGAAGGGGGACGAGGTCTGCAGGCCGCCCTCGTCGCCAGGGCCGGCCTCCACGGGCGCGCCGGCCTCCCCGGGCGGGCCCGCGTCGGCGCCGGTCACGCCGGTGCACGTCGAGTGGTGGGTCTTGCGGGTCTTGGTGCAGTCGGTCGGGCTCGCACACGAGGGCTCGGAGAGCGCGGGCGGTGAGCCGCTGCCGCCGACCTCCCCGCGGTTGGGGTACGCGGGAGCGAGCGACGCCCAGCGGCCGTCGGCGGGCGGGTGCTCCATCCAGCCCATCACCTTCTCCTGGTAGGTGTAGCTGCCGCCGTTCTTGGGATCGTAGACGCCGCGCCCGGGGGTGAGGTTGGGGTTGTTGGGGTTGTTGGAGTACGCGAGCCCGTTGTACGCCCAGATCGCGGCGTACCAGTCCTCGACGATGTCCGGATCGTTGTCGCCGATGCAGCTCGTGGCGTTCCACTTGCTGGCCAGGATGAAGGTGCCCGTCGCCAGGTTGTAGGTGGGCTCGGCCGCGACGCGGTTGCGATCGAACTTGGGGGTCTCGCCGACGTGCATGCCGCTGGTGACCTGCCCGATGCCGTAGCCGCAGTCGAAGGAGACGATGGTGCGGCTGGGGGCGCCCACCGACGCGGAGGGCGTGTCGGGTACGCAGAACTGCCGCCAGCCCGACTCCACCATGGAGATGGCGTACAGGACGTGACACGGGAAGTGCGCGGGCACCTTCACCGTGGGGTTGGGCTTGCCACAGCCGGAGCCGATGGTCCCCACGCCAGGCGGGCCGTCGCTCCCCCACGACGCCTGGCCGCCGGAGACCTCGGCGAAGATGCTCTGCCACGCGGCCACGCCGGGGTTCTTGCCAGGGACGGGGTCGACGCCGCAGTTGTGGCTGCCCGCCGTCTCCGCGGGCGTGTAGCTCGGGCAGTACGCGCGGGCGGCGGGCGCGGCGAGGAGGGCCGCGCCGGCGGCGAGGACGAAGGCGAGCGCTCTCATCGCGCCACGTCCCGCGAGCCGACGAAGCCCACCACGTCGATGCGCTCGTCACCGGATGTGAGGCGCACCACGCGCGAGGTGTGCAGGTCCACCGCGGCGGACTCGTCATAGCCGCCGGGCGGGACGTGGAGCAGGGCCACCCACGCGCCGTCCGGCGCCATCGCCTGCACGGCGTCGAAGCCCGCGCCGAGGGGCGCGAGCGGCGGACGGGAGGCGGACCAGCTCGCCAGCCTCAGGCCGCGGCGTCCGGCGGCGCTCCACGCGACGTCTCCGCCGGGCAGCGCGAAGGGCGCCGGGGCGTCTCCGCGCCGTGCGCTCAGCGTGGTGAGCGCGCCGGTGGCGAGGTCGACGCGTACGACCGTCCAGGTGCCGGCGTCCGTCGGGTCGCGGTCGGAGAAGACGAGCGCATCGCCCGCCGCCGTCACGCTGAAGTCGCGCGCGAAGGGCGGGACGGTGGTGATCAGGCGCGACGCGCCGGTCGCCTCGTCGACGGCGACGAGGTCCGCGCCGGAGGGGCCGACGCGGTAGACGACGAGCTCGCCGCGCGCCTCCCCGGCGAGGTGCAGGCAGTACGCGGTGTCCGTGTAGAGTGCATGGTTCGCGCCCGACGCGGGATCGACGGCGTCCAGCGTGATGGAGTCCAGGCGCAGGCGGCCGGCGCGCGCGTCGGCGTCGGTGGGCGGCGGGCCGGACAGGCCCCGCTCGACGTAGACCTCGCCGCCCGCCGAGACGAGCGGCTTGCGCGCGTGGCCCACGCCGCCGGCGAGACGCGTGGTGCCGGAGGCGTCCACGCGGAAGAGCGCGGCGCCCCAGTCGGGGTCCGCGGCGCCCTCCTCGTCGGCCACCACGAAGACGCGCTCACCCGCGGCGTCGGCGCGGACCACAGCGCCCGGCGGGTGTGCCACCGCGCCCAGCGCGCGCTCGCTCACCCCGCCGGCGCCGACGTGCACGACGCGCACGACGGTGGCGCGCGCGTCCACCTCGTGGGGAGTGGCGAGGACGATGACGTCCGCCGGCGCCTCCGCCGGGTCGGACTCGGCGGTGGCGACGCGCGCGGGCCGGGCGAGCCACGCGGCGCTCACCGCGAGGGTCCCTGCGGCCACGGTCATCCAGAGGGATCGCCTTCGCACGGCGGCGCCGGGTGCACTCTCCGTGCCGTCGGGATTCGGCGCGTGGGCGGCGGGCCCGACCACCCGAGCGCTCGCGGCTCCACGCGAGGTCGCGGCGCGCCGCGAGTCGGATGGCGCGGGCGACCGCTACCGCCGAGCGACCCGCACGCGCGCGCTGCGGTACCCGTTCGCGTGGATGTCGCCGGTGAAGGGATTGACGTGGCCGGAGAGGACGGTGACGACAGCGGTGGGCGGCGGCTGCGGGGGGGCCGGCTGCATCAAGAAGCCGGCGGCGAGGACGCCGACGTGCCCGCCGAGGGAGAGCACCAGCACGGCCCAGGTGATCGCGCGGCGCGCGGGGGGCGGCTTCGGGAGCATCTCGGAAGGCGGCGGGGTGCGGTACGCGGACATGGCGAAGGACCTCCTTGCCAGGAGCGACAGCCCCGCCGGCCGGAAGTTCCGCTCCGCTGCCGGCCCCTCCCCCCTCCCGTCCGTCAGCGCTGAACGTTCGATGGCCAGCATGCTGGCGGTCGACCCCGAGGCGGCCGTGCGGCTGAGCTCACGCGGCGCCCGCCGGGTCTTGACTGAACGGGCGAACAGTATCAGGGTGGTCTCGTGAACCTCCTCGTGCAGCAGCTCAAGGCCGCCATCGACGAGCTCGCCCGCCGCAAGGGGCTGCGCGGCGCCCGCGTGCTCGACAAGGTCAACCGCTACGGGGAGGTGGTCATCGCGCTGATTTTGCCGCGCGATCCCCCTCGCCCGCCACCGCCGACGTGAACCTTCCGGCGGCCGCGTCGAAAGCTTGGGTTCGCGCCCTCACAACGGTAACGTGCACGGTCATGAGCCATCCTTGGCAGTCGCTCTTCGATCGCTTCGCCAAGCTGAAAGCGAGCTGGCCCGCACGCGCGTGGAGCTGGGACAGCCGCCTCGTCTGCATCACCTCCTCCTTCAGCGTGGAGTTCGAGGGCGCCGCCCGGGCCGCCGCCCGCGCCGCGCTGCCCGTCGAGTACACCCCGGCGACCCTCGCCCGTGCCTCGGTCGATCTGCGGCGCCTGGCCGAGCGCACCGGCGGCCTGCGCATGGGCCAGATGCTGCTCACCGCGGACGATGGGGGCGGGCTGGTCGTCTTCGGCCTCTGGTGGCCCTGGGGCGACGGGCTGACCACATCCTTCCGCGTCGGCCTCGACGGCATGGAGTGGAACGACGACCCCTACCCCGCCATGCGAGACGTCTTCGACGTCTCGCTCTGATCCCTCCCCGGCGGGCTCTTCGCGGCGCGTCGGGGGTCGCGGCCTGAGCGTTCCAGGGTCTCCCGGGGCCGACGCCGGACCGGCGGGGCGCGAGTCCGACGAGCGGGGTACTACCGATCTGTCCAGCTCGACGCCTTCAGCCGTGGTGATTAGGTACCGCTGGTGAGACACAGGGCGCACCCCGCCCCGCCCGAGCGCACCAAGACGCTCTCGCTGCGGAGCTTCCGGCACACGCCGCGCACGCTCGCGCTGGTGTACCGAGCGTCCCCGGCGTGGACGCTCGCCCTCGCCGCGCTCACCGTGTTCGGCGCGCTCGCGCCGATCGCGATGGCGTACGCGGGCAAGCGCATCATCGACGCCGTCGTCGCGCACGACGCGCACGACGCGGTCCGCTGGGTGCTGCTGGAGCTCGCGGCGGCCCTGCTGCGCCTCGGGGCACAGCAAGGCAACGCGCTCGTGCGCTCGGTGCTCGGCGCGCGCCTCTCGCTGGAGGTCAACGTCGCCATCCTGCAGAAGGCGCTGACGCTGGACCTCCGTCACTTCGAGGACTCCGAGTTCTACGACCAGCTCACGCGCGCGCGCCGCGAGGCCTCGGCCCGCCCGCTCTCCATGGTCACGCGCACCTTCCAGATCGCGCAGAGCCTGATCACCCTCGCCGGCTACGTCGCGCTGCTGGTGCGCTTCAGCCCGCTGGTGGTGCTCGGCCTGCTGGTCGCCACCGTGCCGGCGACCGTGGCCGAGCTGCGCTTCTCCAGCCTGGCGTTCCGCGTGCGCAACTGGCGCTCGCCGGAGGCGCGCAAGCTCATGTACCTGGAGTACGTGCTCGCCAGCGACGAGCACGCCAAGGAGGTGAAGCTCTTCGGCCTGGGGCCGATGCTCCTCGGCCGCTACCGCGACCTGGGCGAGGCGTTCTTCCGCGAGGACGCGGGCCTCGCCAAGCGACGCAGCGCGTGGGCCCTCGCCCTGTCCCTGCTCTCGAGCGGCGCTTTCTACGGCTGCTACGTGGCCATGGCGATCGCCGCCGCCGCCGGGCGCATCACCCTCGGCAACATGACGCTCTACATGGTCGCGTTCCGGCAGGGGCAGGAGAGCTTTCAGGCGGTGCTCTCCGCGCTGACGGGCATGCACGAGGACAACCTCTACATGTCCAACCTCTTCTCCTACCTGGCCATCCCGGTGCTGGAGAACGGGGACGGCGGGGGCCGCGCCGAGCACGCCGCCCCGGCCGTCGACGGCGCCGAGGAGGGCATCGTCTTCGACGACGTGGGCTTCCAGTACCCCGGCAAGGAAGACTGGGCCCTGCGCCACGTGAGCCTGCACGTGCGGCGCGGGGAGCGGCTGGCGCTCGTCGGCCACAACGGCGCGGGCAAGACCACCCTCATCAAGCTCCTCGCCGGCCTGTACGAGCCGACGGAGGGCCGCGTGCTGGTGGACGGCAGGCCCGTCACCGCGTGGGACGCCGAGGCGCTGCGCAGCCGCATCGGGGTGGTCTTCCAGGACTTCGCCCAGTACCAGCTCACCGTGCGCGAGAACGTCGGCGTGGGAGAGGTGGACTCCATCGGCGACACCCCACGCATCGAGCGCTCGCTGGAGCGCGCCGGCGCCGCGGACTTCATCGCGTCCCTGCCGCAGGGGATCGAGGCGCAGCTCGGCCGCCGGTTCCGCGACGGCGTGGAGCTCTCCGGCGGCCAGTGGCAGAAGATCGCCCTCGCCCGCGCCTTCATGCGCGACGGCGCCGACATCCTGGTGCTGGACGAGCCGACGGCCGCCCTCGACGCCGAGGCCGAGCACGCGGTCTTCACCCGCTTCTCGGAGCTCACGCGCGACCGCACCTGCCTGCTGGTCTCGCACCGCTTCCCGACGGTCCGCATGGCGGACCGCATCGTGGTGCTGGACGGCGGGCGCATCGTGGAGCAGGGCACGCACGAGAGCCTGGTGGCCGCCGGCGCCCTCTACGCGCGCCTCTTCGAGCTGCAGGCCGCCGGCTACCGCTGACGGACCGTGTGCTCTTCAGTCCGGAGGGCCCGGGTGCTAGTCCCGGAGGCATGGCCGCCCGGAAGAAGCCCGTGCGCAAGAAGAAGCACACCGAGAAGCGCGCGCTGCTCGCGCCGGAGGACTGCGTCGGCGACGTCGACGCGGGCGAAACCGGCGCACGCATCGCGAAGGAGGGCGGCGTCGTCATCGGCGCGTACCGCGATCCCTTCGCCGGCCGCACGCTGGTGATGGCGATGCTCCCCGCCGAGAAGGTGGAGCCCACCCCCTTCCAGCGCGACGTCTCCGCCCCGCACGAGAAGCGGCTGATGGACGTCATCGACAAGACCGGCCGCTACCTCGACCCCATCGTGTGCGTGACGGCGCCCGGCGGCGGCTTCTGGACGCCCAACGGCAACCACCGCCTGCAGGCGATGCGCAAGCTGGGGGCGAAGGCGATCACCGCGCTGGTCGTCCCGGAGCACGAGGTCGCCTGGCAGATCCTCGCGCTCAACACCGAGAAGGCCCACAACCTGCGCGAGCGGGCGATGGAGGTCATCCGCATCTACCGCAACCTGATGGAGGAGGCCCCCGCGGCGCGCGGTGTCGCCGCCGCCCGCGCCCCGGAGGAGTCCTTCGCCTTCTACCTGGAGGACCCCGCGCTGGTGACGCTCGGCCTCTGCTACGAGAAGGACGGGCGCTTCCCCGGCGGCGCGTACCACCCGGTGCTCCGCCGCCTGGAGGTGTTCTCGGCGGAGCCGCTACGCGACGCCCTGGCCGCGCGGGAGAAGACCGCGGCGCTGGTGCAGGAGGTGGAGGCGAAGGTCTCGGCCGTCGTCGCCGGCCTGCGCGAGCGCGGGCTCACCAGCCCGTACCTCCGCCCCTTCGTCGTCGCGCGCATCAACCCGCTGCGGTGGATCAAGGGCGACCTGCCGGGCGTCACGCAGGTGCTGACCACCATGCGCGACCGCGCGGCGCGCTTCAACGTGGACAAGGTCCGGCAGGAGGACCTCGCCCGCAGCGGCGGCGGCGCTCCCCCGGAGGAGAGCTAGCCGCGGCTCAGGAAAGCTCGGCGATGCGCCGCACGGTCTCGGCGTAGTCCACGCGCACCTCGCGGCGAGGCACCGGCGGCGGGAGGCGACGCAGGTGGCCGCGCAGGATCAGCCGCGAGATGGGCGAGATGTCGTGGAAGCGCAGGCCGATGGCGCGGCCCCGGTCGGTCGGGCGGCGGCCGCGGATCACCCGCGCCACCCTGGCGTCCATGTCGAACCAGATGCCCAGCTTCTTCGCGTGGAAGGAGACGAGGACGTCCTCCCCCGGGGTGAGGTCGGCGACCGACCGGACGAGCATCCCCTCCGCGGAGAGGTCGAGGGTGGTGTCGCCGACGAGGCGGAAATCACGCTCCCGCACGACCTGGCAGGACAACTCGACGGCGTGGCGCGTGCTGACGCGCTGATTGCGGGGAACGAAGAACATGGTGACCTCCGGGGGGCCGGACACGCGCGCCCGACCCATGAGAAATCGTATCGGAGCGCGATCGCCGAAGTGAAATTAGCGGCCACCGGAGGGCCGCCAGTTCCGGAGAACTTTTCGGCGCGTGAGGCGTCCTAAGGACGACAGCCCCACCAAAGGACCCTCATGTCGATCGCTGCATGGCTCGCAAGCCCACGGATCCGACGCGGAATCGCCGCGAGCGCCGTCGTCCTCGCCACCGGAGGCCTCGTGCTGTTCCGCGCGCCCGCGGCCGGCGCCGTCGGTCAGCCGCTCATGACCAACCCCACCGGCAACGTCGCGTCCTTCTCCGGCCAGGGCGCGCACGGCACCGTCTCGCTCAGCCACACCGCCGTCCTGAGCGGCGGCGAGCGCGACGTGTACGCCGAGGTGAGCCTGCACGCCGATCGCAGCGGGCGCGAGCAGGAGCGCGCTCCCCTCGCCCTCGCGGTGGTGCTCGACACCTCCGGGTCGATGTACGGCGAGAAGATCGACCAGGCGAAGAACGCGGTCCTGGCGCTGGTGCGCGACATGCGCGACGACGACGAGATCGCCGTCATCCGCTACTCCGACGACGCCACGGTGGTGCAGCCGCTCGCGCGCCTCGGCGAGGTCCGCGAGGAGGTCAACCAGCGCGTTCGTCACATCGAGGCGGAGGGCGGGACCGCCATCCCCCGCGGCCTCTCGAGCGGCCTGCACGCGCTGGAGGAGGCGGGCACGGGGCGCGTCGACCGCGTCGTGCTGGTGAGCGACGGTCTGGACTCCTCCCGCCCGGAGAGCACCCGCATGGCGAAGGAGGCGTTCGAGAAGGGCGTCACCGTCTCGACGCTGGGCATCGGGCTGGACTTCGACGAGGCCTACATGAGCGGGGTCTCGCAGGCCGGCCACGGCAACTTCGGGTTCGTCAAGGACGCCCCTGCCCTCGCCGGCTTCCTGCACCGCGAGCTGGACGAGGCCGCGGCGACCACCATCGAGGACGCGAGGGTGCGGCTGCACCTGGCGCCCGGCGTGCGCTTCGTCAGCGCCTCCGGCGCCGACGCGCGCGTCATCGACGACGACGAGGTGGAGCTGCGCCTCGGGGCGCTCTTCGCCGGTGACGAGCGACGCGCCATCGTCCACGTGACCGCGCGCCTGGGCGACGGCGAGAGGGCTCCCCTCGGCGGTCACGCCCTCTGGACGGTCGTCGGGGACGCGCGGGGCTCGCAGGACGTCGCCTTCGGCGGCCTCGCCATCGCCGGCACCATCGACCCGAAGGTCGTCGCGGAGGGGCGCGACGGCGCGGTGCTCGCCAGCGCGACCAGCGTCATCGCCTCCCAGCGCGAGCTGGAGGCGGCCGAGGCCTACGCCAAGGGCGACGTGACGCGCGCGCAGGGGCTCATCGATCAGAACATCGCCGACCTCGGCGCGGTCGCCGCGGACGCGCCCGCACCTGCGGCCGCCGCCCTGGTGAACCAGCAGAAGACCTATGCCGCCACCAAGCACCGCTTCAGGGCGGCCCCCGGCTCCCTTGCCGGCAGGGCGGCCGCCAAGCGCGCCTACGAGATCGACAGCAGCAACCTCGCCCGGAAGGCCTTCTAGGAGCCCGTCATGCGCAAGATCCTCCTTCTCGTCGCCGCCGCCTGCGCCTTCGGCCTGGCGCCGCTCGCCACCCGCTTCGGGGTCGTGCCCGGCTCCGCCTGGCTGGTGGCGCTCGCCGTCGGCCTGGCCCTCGCGGCCAGCGGCGCCTTCCAGTCCCTCGCCGTCGCCGGCGGCGCAGCCGGCGCGCTCGCCGGGACGGTCCTCGGGAGCGTCTCCCCCGCCGCGGGCGGCGCGGTCCTCGTCGCGCTCGCCTTCGCCGAGCGCACCTCGCGCGTGCGCGGCACGCAGGCCCGGCTGCTGCACGTCGGCTCCACGCTGCTGGTGGGCGCCCTCGCCGGATCGCTCGCGGCGGCCTACGGCAGCGCCTCGCCCGCGGTGCGCGCGGTGGCCGTCGTCGTCGCCGCGGTGCTCGTCGCCCTTCCCCTGCTCGTCGACGCCGACGACCCGCTCGCGCACGCGCTGGAGAGCGCGTCGGCGCGTGTCAGCGACCCCGCGCGCGCCGCCCTTCGCGACGGCGCCGAGCTGCGCCGGCAGGTGGAGGACGTGCCCGGTGACGTGGCCGCCGACAAGGGCGTGCACCGCACGTGGGGCACGCTGCTGAAGCTCGCCAACGCCCGCGTGCGACTGGAGCGCAACCGCGCCCGCGCCCAGAGGGAGCCCGCCGGCGCCACGGCCCTGGCGGTGGTCGAGATGGTCGACCAGCGCATCCGCGATCACGTCACGGCCCTCTCCCGCGCGTACACGGCGGCGGACACCGCGCGCGCGGCGGCCGTCGGCCTCGACGACGCCGCCCTCAAGAGCGCCCTGCACGTCGGCGAGTCCCTCGAGGACGTGAGCCGCGCCATGGTGGACGTCAAGCAGGCGACCTGACCGGTCGTCACGCCTGCCCGCCCGGCGTCGAGGCGGCGTTCCTCTCTTGCGTGTGCGCAAGGAGCGACTACCGTGCTGCGCCGCGCGGAGCGGTTTCGCGCGCAGCACGGAGATGCCCCCATGACGACCCCGCAAGCCCCCGCCAAGCGCCACAAGCAGAAGCGGCGCCGCGCCAAGAAGCTGG
Source organism: uncultured delta proteobacterium (assembly GCA_963782055.1). Classification (GTDB taxonomy): domain Bacteria; phylum Myxococcota_A; class Polyangia; order Polyangiales; family Polyangiaceae; genus DASXHD01. The sequence goes on along the minus strand of CAWAIF010000003.1, from coordinate 3,535,822 downwards.
CCGAGTGGCGCGACAAGCAGGAGAAGAAGCCCGCCGCCCCCGCCAAGGAAAAGAAGAAGTGACGGAGCGCTCGGGCCCCAGCGTGCAGGAGCGCTACGCCCCCCACAACGAGTGCTTCGGGTGCGGCCCGGCCAACGCCAAGGGCCTTCGCATCCGCAGCTTCGAGGAGGGCGACGAGCTCGTGTGCGACTGGAAGCCCGAGCCGCACCACCTCGCCTTCCCCGACGTGCTCAACGGCGGCATCTGCGGCGCGCTGCTGGACTGCCACTCCAACTGGATGGCGACGATGCACCTGATGAAGGCGTCGGGCGCCGACGCGCCGCCCTGCACCGTCACCGCCGACTTCCACGTCACCCTCAAGCGGCCGACACCCCTCGACGCCACGCTCCACCTGCGGGCGAAGGTGGTGGAATCGGGCCCGGACCGCGCGGTGGTGGAGGCGACGATCACCGCCAACGACAAGGTGACCGCCACCTGCCGCGGCACCTTCGTCGCGGTGAAGCCGGGCCACCCGGCGTATCACCGCTGGTGAAGGCCCACCCCCCCCGGCCCCGTCTCAGCGCGACGAGGGGACCGGGACCTGCGCGGTGACGTCGGCGTTGATCTTCTCGAGGGCGCTCAGCCACGAGTCCACACGCGCGGCGGCGGGCGCCAGCCAGGCCATCCGTCCGAAGCGGGCGAGGAGCTGCGGGGTGTGGTCGCCCGTGCGGTGGCTGTCGCCGAAGGCGGCGCGAGCCAGGTCCAGCTCCGCCACCGCGTCGTCCCAGCGCTCCTCCAGGTTGGCGAGCCAGGCGTTGACCAGGTGCCGGTGCTGCCGCGGCTCCGCCTCGTCCAGCACGTAGGTCTGCGCGTCCTCCACCAGCTCGCGTGCGCGCGGCTCCTCCAGCGCGAGGGCGATCTGCGCCTGCAGCAGCTTCGCCTCCAGGATGCCCCACGGGTCCTGCAGACGGTCCATCAGCGCGAGCGCGGCGCCCGCGTGGCCGCGGGCGGCGGTGAGGTCGTCGGTGTCGATGGCGATCATGGCGAGCAGGCGCTCGCACGCCGCCTCGCCGCGCGGGTTCTGCAGATCGCGGAAGGACGCGCGCGCCGCCAGCGCGGCCGAGCGGGCCCGCTCCATGTCGAAGGCGCGGTGGTCGGCGTGGCCGAGGACGACGTCGCACTGGGCCATGCCCAGGCGGTAGCCGATGCCGTCGAACTCCGCGCGCGCCTCGAGCAGGAGCTCGCGCGAGCGGCGGTAGGCGCCGCCCGCGGTGTTGATCATCGCCAGCAGGATGAGGCACTGCGCGCGGCCGAGCGGATCGCCCAGGGCGCTGCACCGCGCGCTCGCCTCCTTCAGGATGGCGCGCGCCTGCCCGTGGCTGCCGAGCAGGTACTGGATCTCCCCGACGACGACCATCGTCGTGGCCTGCCCAGCCTCCTCGCCGATCTGCTCGAAGATGGTGAGCGCCTGCTCGGCGAGCTTGAGACCCGCCGCGGGCTGTCCGCGGTCGCTGGCGATGTGCCCGAGCAGCCGCAGGCTCTGGGCCTCGTGCGCGCGGTCCCCCGCGGTGGCGAACGCCGCACGCGCGTGGCGGGCGTTCTCCTGCGCCTCTTCGAAGCGGCCCGCGTGCCGCAGCGCCTCGGCGCGCCAGTACCGGTACTCCGCCTCCGTCGCGCCGGTGACGTGGCCACCGAGCAGCTCCAGATCGCGGAGCGTCGCGGCGGTGTCGCGCCCGCGCTGCCACGAGCCCTCGATGAAGCGGAACATCAGCCGCGCCGCCGGCTCGTCGTCGCCCGCGCGCAGCAGGTTGGTCACGCGGTGCTTCATGATGCGCCGCGAGCCCGCCGCCGGGTGCTTGGCGAGCGCGTTGGCGGCGAGGCGGAAGATGGCGGGGGCATCGTGGCGCTCGGAGAGGCGCACCAGCAGGTGCTCCAGCAACAGCGCGTGCGGCCAGCGGTACTGATCGTTGCCGGAGGCGAGCAGGATCTGGGCGCGCCGGAGGGCGACCAGCGCCTCCCGCGCGTCCATGCCGAGCGACGCCACCAGGGTCTTGAGCACGGTGCCGCGGATGTCCTCCCCCAGCGCGGCGGCGGCGTACGCGGCGAGCCGCAGCGAGGTGGGCACCGCGCGCAGGCGCTCGTCCCACAGCTCGGAGGTGGTGATGGCCTTGCCCTCGAGGGCTGTCTCCGGCACCTGGTACTTGTTGCCGACGAGCTTCAGGTAGCCACCGCCGGCCCAGGCGTGGAGGAGCTGCAGCGCGAAGAGCGGGTTGCCGCGGCTCTGCGCGACGGCCTTGTGCACGGCCTGCTCGGTGAGCGGGAGGGTGGCCTTGAGCAGCGCCTGCGTCTCCTCCGGAGCGAGCGGCTGTAGGTCCATCACCTTGCCGCTCCAGTCGGCGCGGGCGGCCTCCAGGCGCAGGGCGGCGTCCAGGTCGGTGGCGAGCGTCTCGCTGCGGGCGGTGGCGATGGTGAGGATGCGCAGGTTGCTCGCGGTGGTGCGCACGCGCGCCAGGGTCTCGAAGGTGTTGGGCGACGAGAGGTGCAGGTCGTCGAACCAGATGAGCACCGGCCTGTCGTGACCGACGCGCTCGAGCACCTTCTGCACGACGACCGCGCGCAGCTCCGGCGTGTCCAGCACGAAGCGCTTGCCCGAAGGCCCGAGCGGGACGGCGGCGCCGGGCGGCGTCGGCCGCAGCCACTCCGCGGTGGCGGCCACCCAGGAGAGCGCGGCGTCGTCCTTGGGGTCCACCTCCCAGCGCTGCATGAGCGTCTGCTCCACCAGCGCGCGGTCGGCGCCCTCCAGCCCGAGGTGCGCGTTGATGGCGCCCGTCAGGCCGTCGACGGCGGTCGCGATGCGCCCGTAGCGTGCGCGCAGCGGCACCATCATGCCCTGCTCGTGCACCTCCTCGCAGAGCCACTCCGCGAGGCGGCTCTTGCCGACGCCGGCCTCCCCGATGAGCGCCACCATCTTGCGCGAGTCCTCCCCGCGCGGGGGCGCCTTGCACACCTCCAGCACCGTCTGCCACAGCTCGCCGCGCTCTTCCTCGCGCGCGACGAGGGGCGAGAAGCGCAGGCTCAGCAGCCCGGGCGCCAGCGACTGCCCGGCGGCCATGGCCCGGCCGAGCGCGGGGCGCGAGGAGGCTGGCGGCACGCGCACCGGCGGGGTCGCGGCCATCACCTCCTCCAGCGTCGCCGTCTGTGCCGGGCGGAAGGCCGCCCACGCGCGGCGAGCGTCCGCGGCGTACTCGTAGCGACGCCACGGCCGCTTGGCGAGCAGCCGCTGCACGAACGGCCCCACGCCGGCGGGGATGCCCTCCGGCAGCTCCAGCGCGGGGACCGGCGTGCGCTTGTGCGCGCGCAGCACGTCCTGCGCGCTGCCCTCGAACACCTCGTGCCCGAGCAGCACGCGGTAGATGATGCAGCCGAGCGCGTAGAGGTCGGTGGGCGGACCGACGAGCGTCGCGGCGCGACGGATTTGCTCCGGGGCGACCCACCCGACCGTGCCCGCGCCGGAGTGCACCGAGGCCTCCGGCGCCGGCCCGCCGTCCAGGCGCGGGTCGTGGCGCGGCTCGCGGAGCCACGCGAGGCCCAGGTCGAGGATGTAGGCGCGCGGCCCCTTGCTGCTCGCCATGTCCAGCATGACGTTGGACGGCTTGAGATCGCCGTGGATGACGCCGCGCGCGTGCGCGTGGGCGAGGCCGGCGAGGACCTGATCGACGAGCGCCCACACCACCGGGAAGGGCATCTTGGTGGTGTGCATCCACTCGTGCACGCTGCGGCCGGGCAGCACGTCCATCGCCAGGTAAGGCGAGCCGTCGGCGAGCTGTCCGAAGTCGCGCGCGCGGACGATCGCCGGGTGGTCGAGCGCGGCGACGGCGCGCGCCTCCTGGTGGAACCAGAAGGTCTCCTCGGTGCGGTTGCCCGCCTTGTCGTCGGGGAGCTTCAGGCGCTTGAGCGCCACGCGCTCGCTGCTCGCGATGTCGCGGCAAAGATAGACGACGCCCATGCCGCCGCGTCCGAGCTCGCGCACCACCTCGTAGCGCTGCGCGAGCACCGAGCCGACTTCGCTCTTGAGCTCCGCCTTCGCCGAGGCACCGGCCGGCGGGCCCGCGACGTCCGTCGAGGGCGCCTTCGGGCTTGCCGCCTGGTCCTGCGCCTTGGGGTCCGCCACCGGACGCCGCTTGTCCTGCGACATGGTCGGCGGAGCTTAGCATCGTCGCGCGCGGGGTTGCAGCCGTGCGCGACCTCGACCGTGAAAGGGCTAGGGGGCGCCGCGCGCGGCCTGGGCGGCCCGCAGGCGCTCGCCGATGGTCGTCCGCAGGCGGAGTAGATCGTAGCGCGCGGGGCGATCCCCCTCCGGAAGGTCGGCGATCTCCTGAGCGATGGACTCGGCGTGGGCGCGCGGGCGCTCCGGCACGCCGAGCCGCTCCCCGAGCGCCGACAGCGCCTGCGCCTCCTCGTCCGTCACCTTGCCGTCCATGCGCGCGATCCAGCACGCGACGGCGTAGACGAAGAGACGGTCCTCCTTGGAGAGGGACGACCGATCGACCGCGCCGAGATCGATGCGCTCCTTGGTGGCCGCCTCGATCGACTCGATCTCCTCGAGCTCGAGGCCCGCGTCCACGGCCGCCCGGACGATCGCGTCCGCCTCGTCCGGATCCAGCTTGCCATCCGCCCACGCGATGGCCGCCAGCGCCAGAAAGATGTCCCGGTTCAGCTTGCCCAGCTCCGCCATGGCGCAAGCATATACGCCCCAGCCTTGGCGCCGCACGGAAGAAATGTGCGTGCGACCCCTACCTATTTTGGGGGGTGGGGGTCCCATCGTGGGAGGGCTTGCGTATGATGGGTGTGCTCGCGAGGAGGAACGACATGGCCAAGGCGACCAAAGCGATATGGCTGCGTTCGATGTACGTCGGTGCCTTCGTGGTGCTCGGCGCTTCCCTGGCCTTCGCGCTCGGCGCCCGCGTCGGCGGGGCGATCGACCGGAGCGGGCGCTCGGTGGCTGTCGTGCCGGCCCCGACCGAGCAGGCCCCCGCCGTCGCGGTGAAGTAGCCCCGCGAGCGGGCGGCTCATCTTTGGGGCGACGCGCGCTGGCTCAGCCCTGCGCGGCCTGGCGGGCGCGGGCGGCGAGCTCCGACTTCTTCACCACCTTGGGCATGGTGCGGAAGACGAGGTCCCACAGCGGCGAGGAGACGCCGAAGCCGCCGGAGTGATCGGCGTGGTGGTGCATCATGTGATGCTTCTTCAGGAACTTGCCGACCTTCGTCGTCTGCCGGAAGTGGTGCACCGCGTAGTGCAGGCCGTCGTAGCAGAGGTAGCCGATGGCGAAGCCGGTGTAGAGCGGCTCGGCGAGGCGCACGCCGCCGAGCAGGAAGTAGAACACCGTGTAGAAGAGGACGGCCAGCGGCAGGCTCGCGCCGAGCGGCATCACCAGGCGGTCCTTGTCGCTCGGGAAGTCGTGGTGGACGCCGTGCAGGAGGAAGTGCATGCGCTTCGTCCACGCCGCCTCGCGGATGAAGTGGAACACGTAGCGGTGGAGCACGTACTCCGTCAGCGACCACGCGAGCACGCCCGTCACCACCATCGCGAACGCGGAGACGAAGCCGAGGTCGCCGCGCGCCCAGGTGCGATACCAGAAGAAGAGGATGACCGGGACGTAGGTGACGAAGGGCGTCGCCGGGTGGATGCGAGAGAACCACTCGATGAAGTCGCTCTTGAACATCCGGCAGGTCTCACCCTGACGAATCTTCTCTTCGATCGATGCGTTCAAGCAGCGTCCTCCCGACCCTGGCGCATGCCGGGCGACCTCTCCTTGCACGAGAATCGCCTCGAAGGCAAGCCGGTCGCGCGCCACGACGTCACTCGTCGACCCGACGCCCGGGAGCGATCCCGCGCGCGCCGCACGTGCTCGGAGAGCCCTCCCGTTTCCCCGAAGTTGGCGCCCACTTGCATCGCCCTCTTGACGCCGACCCGTTCTTTGTAGAATGCATGACCCCCCATGGCCGACCACGAAAGGTTCGCTCGCGCTGTTCAGACCGTCGCTCGAGGGCTTGGCCGCATCAGCCGCGAGCGTGCCCGTGCGGGCGACGTGACGCCGCAGCAAGCCGAGACGCTCCAGCTCATCGCCGAGCGAGGCGCGGTGTCGACCTCCTCGCTGGCGCAGCTCCTCGGCATCGATCCTTCGACGGCCAGCCGCAACCTGGCCGGCCTCGAGGACGCGGGCCTCGTCACGCGCAAGAAGGCGAGCGACGATGGCCGCCAGACCGACGTGCGCCTCACCCCTCGCGGCAAGCGCGCGGCGGACGCCGTCGCCGGCGGCACCGGGCAGTCGCTGGGCGCGCTGCTCGACCGGGTGAACCGCAGCGAGCGTCAGAAGGTCATCGACGCGATGGAGACCCTCGCCAAGGCGCTCGAGGGCTGACCAGGCGCCACGCGCGCTCCGTCACGGAGCGATGACGAAGGGCACCGAGATGGAGGCGGAGCTCCCGCGGAAGGGCGCCACCGTCACGCCGCGGGCGAGGCCCGTGATGCATCGGCCCTCCGCCGTCCCGGCGAAGAGCCCCTGGGTGAGGCTCACGGCGGTGACGCGGCCGCTCGGGTCGTAGCGCACGGCGAGCCGACCGCTGCCGAACGGTCCCTCCTGCCGCGTGCACCGGGCGAAGGGCAGCGCGCGCAGCCGGACACCGACCCCCGGACCGTCGAAGGGCTGGAGCTGCTCGGTGTCGAGCGGTACCAGCTCGGAGCGCCACCGGCCGTCCACGCGCGCCACCGTCGCCGAGGAGCCGGTGAGGGTGAAGGGGATCGCGCGCCGGGTCCCGAAGGCGGAGATCGTCAGCGTGCCGGACACCGGCGCCGTGCCGCCATTGGCGCGAGCGACCTCCACGAAGAAGGAGCCGGCCTTGCCGGTGGAGAGCGCAAAGCGCTCGTGACCGATGGCGGTGGGGTCGGTGACGCGCGTCCTGTCCAGTCCGAGCCAGCCCAGACGCTTGCCGGCCGGGTCGAACACCGCCAGGTCCAGGTCGATGCCCGGCTCGCGCCAGGTCGCGTCCACCACCAGGTCGCCGAACGCCGCGCGCGGGGCGGGGGCGGCGTCCTGCCGGTCCACCGCCTTCTCGATGGCGGCGCGGCGCGCGCCCGCCTCGTCCAGCCAGCGGTGGGCTGCACCCGTGCGTCCACGCGCGCGCTCGCACCGCACCGCCCGCGCCACGCGCGTGACGTCGGCCGGTCGGCTCTCGGCGGCCGCCACGCGGAAGGCGCAGGCGACGTCCGGCACGGCGTCGCGCTCGGCGACCTCGGCGAGGCGGTCCAGCGTCGCGGGGTCGCCGGCGATGGCGGCGCCTCCCACGACGCGCAGCGCCGCTTCGCGATCGCCGCGCATGGCGAGCAGGTCGGCCCTCGCGGCGGTCGCCTCGGGGTCGAGCGGGTCGCGCTTCGTCCACTGCGTGAGGACGTCGCCGAGCTCGTCGAGCTGGCCGGTGGTGGCCAGGAGCCGGGCGAGCTCGCGGTATTTTGCGCGGTCGTCGGGGCTGGCGGTGACCGCCGCGCGCGCGGCGACGATCTTCTGGGCGACGTCCGGCGTGGCCGGCGCGGCGATGCTGCCCTCCCGGTGCCACACGCGCTTCATCAACCGCCCGCCGCCGAAGGGCGGTCGCCGCCACCGATCCCTGGGCGGCGCCTCCAGCGCGAGCGCGCCCGAGGTCGTCGCCGTCGGGGCGGCCGCCGGCGGCGGGGTGCTCGAGACCTTGGACATCGGACGCGCGTGGGCCTGGGTGCTCCTCGGCTCCTCCCGGTCGAAGCCGCGCATCGCGTCGCCCATGCTCGCGCCCCCACCACCGGCCCCGGTCGCCGCGCCCTCCGCGCGGGCGAGGAGCCCGGTGCTCAGGTCGTCGTCGGCGTCCTTGCCCTCCTCGGCGTCGGAGGTGGTCTCGTCCACCGCGGCGGTGAGCTCCAGCGACGCGGTCGCGGCTTGCTCGCCGGTCCACTCCGACGCCACGCCCCCGCGGGTGATCCCGAAGGCGTGGTACATCGCGTCGCTCTCGAGCACGAGGAGGGAGGTGTACGGCGAGGGCACGCCCAAGCGCGTGGAGAGGGTCGTGGCCTCCTTCTTCGCGTCGTCCCCCGCGGTGCGCGTCAGGTCGGCGATGCGCGCGGCGGCGAAGAGCCGCGGGACGAAGGCGTTGCCCGCGTCGTGGCTCGCGGTGACGTCGACGGGGTAGCGCTTCTCGAAGGGCTCGCCGCCCAGCGTGCCGCGTACGACCACGTCGCCACGCACCTGCGGCTCGAGCATGCGCGCCACGACGAAGGTCTCCGAGCCCGGGCGGATGGCGGGGGGCTGCGCCGGCGCGACGTCGGCGAGGCCGGAGGGCAGCGTGATGGACACGTCGCGCAGCGCCCGCCCGAAGGTGGCGGAGAGCACGTCCAGCGCGGCGGTCTCCAGCGTCTCGCCGGGGGCGTAGGGCACCACCACGCCGCCGCCGCCCCGCGCGATCTCGCCGAGAGTGACGGTGTCGGCGTCCGACCCGACCGGCACCGCGACGACCTGCGCGCGCGCGTCCAGGCCGTCGGCGACCTCCGCGGCGATGCGCGAGGCGCGCTTGTAGCCTGCGGAGGCGTCGCCGGCGCTGAGCAGGACGACGCGCACGTCGCGGTCCGGACGGGTGGCGAGGCGCGCGGCCTGCGTGACCGCGCCGACCAGGTCGCTCGCGCCGTCCGGCGTGACGCTCGCGAGGAAGGCGTCGATGTCGTGGGCGGCGGGAGAGCCCGCGGCGAGGAACCCGCCGGCGTTCTGCCGGCAGGTGGTGTCGCACGCGAGGACCGTGACGCGATCGCGGCGGTCCATCTCCTGCGCGACCTGCACCGCGAGCCGCGACGCGCGCTTCTCCCGCTCGCCGAACATGGCGCGTCCGGAGTCGACCACCAGCACATAGTCGCGCGGGCGCGACTCCATCCAGCCCGGGAGCTGCGGGCGCAGCGCCAGGGCCAGGAAGCGGTCGGGGCCCAGCGCCGGGGCGGCGTCGGCGTCGGCCCTGGCGGGCGTCGCCTTCGCCGGCGCGGCCTTCTTCGGGGCCGCCGGCGGCGGCGCGAGCTCGTACGCCCAGGCAGTGAGCTCACTGCGGGCGTTGGGGAGCGCGTAGTCGATCGTCATATCGCCGGAGGGCACGAAGGCGCTCGCCGTCATCCGGAGCTTCTCCGCGCCGGCGGCGTGCTCCTGCGTCATCTCGTAGCCGCGCACCTTGACGCCGGCGTCGGCGTCGTGGCCGACCACCTGCGCGTCGACGGAGAAGGTGCCGATGGCGTCGCCCCCGCTGGGCAGCGGCAGCACGAAGCGCCGCCGGCCCGCGGCGAGCGGCACCGTCTCGGTGTAGGCGATCACCACGCGGCGCGTGCCGTGCTTCGGGATGGGGAAGATCTTCAGCTCGAAGCGCCCGGCGCGCTTCCACTCGAGCAGCGCGGGATCGCGCCACGGCCCGGGCACCCACACGATGTCCTCGCGCGGCCTCGGCGCGTGCGGCGTGGCGTGGAAGACGGCGCCGCGGAAGATGGCGGCCGCGCGTGACTTGTCGGCGAAGGCGCCCTCCTCCAGCTTGCCGTTCACCTCCAGGCCGAGGCGCTCGATCTGCGCGCCGGGCGGGAGCGGAAAGCGATAGATGCCCTCCAGCACGTCGCCGGTGTCGTTGGCGAAGGTCTCGTCGATCTCGGTGCGCGCCACCGCGCCGGCGATGCGCACCTTCACCGCGTGCTTCTCCAGCCGGAGCTTGCGGTCCTTCTCGTCGGTCTTGCCGGGGCGGCGCGCCAGCAGCTCCCCCACCGCGCCGGCGGGCTGGTCGGCGTCGTCGTTGTGCTCGGGCGCGAACCCGAGCTCCTGCGCGAACGCCACGCGCTGCGCCAGATCGTTGGCGGGGGCCATGTCGACGCCGCTCGCGCTCACCACGGCCTCCTGCCCCGCCGAGACGTCGACGGGCGAGGCGCCGGCGCGCGAGACCGCCACGCGGCCTCGGAGCACCTCCACATCGGTGCGGCCGTCCACCGCGGTGAGCGCCAGCCGCGTGCCGACCACCCTCACCGCGCCCTGCGCCGTCGTGAAGACGACCGGGGCGGCCCCGTCGACGTGCGCGACGTCCGCCATGACCACGCCGTCCTCCAGCTGCGCGTCGCGCGCGCCCGCCCTGGGCCCGAAGCGCAGCCGGGTGGCCCGGTCCACGATCAGCACCGAGCCGTCGCTCATCTCCAGGCGCGCGCGGGTGCGCGCGTCGGTGTGGAGCTCCGCGCCCGGCCCGAAGGTCTGCCCCCTGGCGAGCGAGGCGCCCCCGATCTGGACGACGCCCTCCCCTGCCCCGGAGTGCGCAATCTGCACCACACGCCCCGTCCAGGCGCCGGCGAAGGCGACCCTCGGCGCTCCGGCACGCCAGCCCACAGCCCCGCCCACGCTGCCGCCCACAGCCAGGCCGGCTGCCAGCGCCCAGATGGGCATACCCAGACGCTTTCCCTGCATGACGCAGAGGTAGACGTCCGCGGGGCGCGAAGGATCTACCCGAACGGCAGCTTGGTCTGCTTCGGGTCCGGCGGCAGGGGCTCCCGGCCGATGGCCTCACGCTCCCGGGCGAGGTCCGCCTCGATCAGGCTCACATTGTCGTACGCGAAGGCGAGCGCATCCAGCAGGCGCGCCGGCCCCAGCTGCGGGTAGCGCTTGAGCAAGGTCTCGATGGTCGTGCCTCGCTTGTGCCATGCCCAGAGACGGCGCACGACCACCTTCGTGCCTCTCACGTGGGGGCTGCCGTCGAGGCTGTCGGCCCGCACCTCGACGTGCGGATGGGGAACCTCCACCTGGGGGAGCGGCATGCGCGACCTACCCACCGCGGCACTGCCACGCCCGGGCGCACCATCACGTGCGCCCGAGCGCGAAGCGCTTCGTGCGGTCGAGGCATGGTGGCGTAGGCCACCTGCGAAGGCAAATTACTCCTTCAGGGTCGTGGAGGACTCTGCCGGGGCCACGCGCTCCTTGCGCTTGGCGTGCGTGGCGTAGCCACCCTTGCGGCCGGCCTCGCGGGCTTCGTCCCGTGTGAACTCGTGCGCGGTACCCGCGGCGTGCGCCGCCTTGCCGCCCTTGGAGGCGATCTCGCTGACGCGCTGAGGGTCCATGGCCGCGAAGCCGCGGCGCTTCTTCGGCTTGGGGGCCGAGGGCGGGGGCTCGCTGACGGAGGATGAGGTTTCGGTGGGGGCCTGAGCCTGGAAGAGCTCGTTCTGGGATGACTGGGACATGACTGCATTCTCCTGGCGAAAACCGCCGGACGAGGGTTTGTAAATTTCGGCGACCACGTGGAGCCCGACGGGTCTCCAGCTAAGTGAGGTTACGGCCAAGCCTCGCAAAGGGCTTCGGCGACGTCAGTTGAGGTGACGCGCCGCGAGATGGCGAACGGCTTCCGCGCATGCCTCGGCGAGCTGCTCCTGCATCTGCGCCGGCGTGCCGGTTCCGTCCACGAGGATTCCCATCTCGTCACCACGGACGAAGAACCCACCACCCCGGTGATTCGTTCCGTCACTCGCGAAGTCCAGTGCCTCTACCGGTACGGCAAAGACCTGGGCGCCCACGCGCAGCTGAACGACGCCGAGGAGGCGAGCAGGGTTGGTTGTGGTCTCACGCATTGGCTTCCTTTAGAAGGACAAGCTAAGCATGCTCGGGCTGCTAGCAACCCCTGGGCCACCGATGCCGCAGGCGCGGAGCATTGCTACGGAAGAGGTCGTGCGTTACGCAGGGTGGCCATGAGCAGCGACATGGCCAACCCTCTGCGCGCGGGGCTCGTGGGGGAGCGCACCGGCGACGCCGGCGCGATCGTGATCTTCGGCGCCTCCGGCGACCTGACGCGCCGCAAGCTCGTTCCCGCCCTCTACAACCTCGCGGTGAGCCGCTCCCTCCCGGGGAACTTCGCGGTGGTGGGGGTGGCGCGTCGGCCCAAGACTCACGAGCAGTTCCGCGCGGAGATGCGCGAGGGAGTGGGCAAGTACTCGCGTCGCAAGCCGATCGACGAGGCGGTGTTCGGCGACTTCGAGCGGGGGATCTCCTACGTGGAAGGAGACTTCGGCACACCCAAGACCTACGAGGACCTGCGCGTACACCTGGAGCAGCTCGACCGTGAGCGCGGCACGCGCGGCAACCGCCTCTTTTACCTGGCGGTGCCCCCCGCCCAGTTCGAGGCCATCGTCCAGGGGCTGCGGGAGGCCAAACTGGTGGTCCCGCCGCACGGGGCGCACCAGCCCGCGGCGCCGTGGACGCGCGTCGTGTTCGAGAAGCCCTTCGGCCACGACCTGCCGAGCGCGCGCGAGCTCAACGACACCATCGCGGCGGTGTTCCACGAGTCGCAGGTCTTCCGCATCGACCACTACCTGGGCAAGGAGACCGTCCAGAACCTCCTCGTCTTTCGCTTCGCCAACAGCATGTTCGAGCCGCTCTGGAGCCGCGAGCACGTCGATCACGTGCAGATCACCGTCGCCGAGGAGATCGGCGTGGAGGGGCGCGGCAAGTTCTACGAGCAGACGGGCGTCACGCGCGACATCGTGGAAAACCACCTCATGCAGCTGCTCTGCCTGACGGCGATGGAGCCGCCCATCTCGCTGTCCGCCGATGCCGTGCGCGACGAGAAGGTGAAGGTGCTCCGGTCCCTGCGGTCGATGGAGCGACGCGTGGTCGCGGAGAACGTGGTGCGCGGGCAGTACGGGCGCGGCTTCGTCCGCGCCGACGAGGTCCCTGGCTACCGCGAGGAGCCCGACGTGGCGCGCGACTCGTGCGTGGAGACCTACCTCGCCATGGAGGTCATGATCGACAACTGGCGCTGGGGCGGCGTGCCGTTTTACGTGCGCGCGGGCAAGCGCATGGCGCGGAAGGTCACCGAGATCGCCGTGGAGTTCAAGGGCGTGCCCACCCCGCTGTTCCAGAGCCCCGACGGCGGCATCAAGCCGAACGTGCTGGCGCTGCGCATCCAGCCGGACGAGGGCATCGCGGTGCGCTTCACCTCCAAGGAGCCGGGGCAACACACCGTCCTGCGCGACGTGGCGATGGACTTCCGCTACGGCGCCGCCTTCGGCTCCAACACGCCGGAGGCGTACGAGCGGCTGCTCCTCGACGCCATGCGCGGCGACGCCACGCTCTTCACGCGGCGCGACGAGGTCGAGGAGCAGTGGGCGTTCATGGATCACGTCTTCGACGCGTGGCACGCCTCCGGCAACGTCCCGCCGCCGGTATACCCCTCCGGCTCGTGGGGCCCGGAGGCCGCCGACATGCTCCTCGCCAGGCACGGGCGGCGCTGGAGGAAGCCGTGAGCATGGCGCCCTCGACGCCCCCGCCGCCGATGAGCTGGGTCATCGCGCGCATCGAGCGCGAGCTGCGCGACATCTGGGGGGCGCCCGCCGCGGGGGAGCCCACCAAGTCGCGGGTGTGCACCATGAACCTGGTCGTGGTGACCGGCTCGGCGGAGGTGGCCGACCGCTACACGCGCGTCGTCGACGAGGTGACGCAGGCCACCCCTTCCCGCGCGATCGTGGTCACCATGAACCCGACCGCGGCGGAGGCCGTGCTGGACGGCGACGTGAGCGCGGTGTGCGGCGTGAGCGAGGACGGCGGCGCGGGCGCCCTCTGCTCCGAGCGCGTGCGCCTGCGCGCGAGCGGTGCGGCGTGCGCGCGCGTGGGCAGCGCGGTGGACGCGCTGCTGCAGCCCGAGCTGCCCACCACCCTCATCTGGCTGGGCCGCGTCCACGTGGAGGACCCCGTCTTCCGCGAGCTGGCCAGCGACGCGCGTCGCGTCGTGCTGGACACCGAGTACACCTCCCTCTCCAGCCTGCTCGCCCTGGCGCGGTGGGCGCGCGAGGCCCCGGGGCGCCCCGCGGTGGCGGACCTGGCGTGGACGCGCCTCTCGCCCTGGCAGGAGATGTGTGCGCGCTTCTTCGACGACCCGATGATGCGTCCCCTCGCGCTCAGGATCGAGCGGCTGACGGTCTCGCAGGCGGGGGAGAAGGGCTCCCGCCTCGGATCGGAGGCCGGGCTCCTGGTGGGCTGGCTGGCCACCCGGCTCGGGTGGAAGATCGAGCGGCTGGGCGGAGCGCTGCGCTTCCGCGGCGCCAACGGCAAGCTCGTCGCGGTGGAGCTGCGGGCCACCCCCCGGCCGGAGGGCGTCGCGCCCTTCGCGCTCGTCGCGGTGGGCCTCTCCGCCTCGCACGAGGGCGCGCGCGCCACCGCGCAGGTGGAGCGCAAGCCCGGGGACGCGACCGACGTGCTGCACTGGCGGCTGGACGTGGACCTGCCCTGCGCCGGCGAGCAGACCGTCCGCCTGGGGCAGAACCGCGAGGCGCGGGTGCTGGAGCGCACGCTGCACCGCCCCGCGCACGACCCGGCCCTGGCGGAGGCCGTCGCCTTCGCCGAGCAGCTGGACGAAGACGGTGTAGTGTGCACCTGACGCAACGGAGAAGACGCGCATGACGACGAAGGTAGTTCCGGGGATGCTCATCGCGGTCAGCACGCCCCAGGACGTGGCGCGCGAGGCCGCTTCCCGCATGGCGAAGGTGATCCGCACCGCCATCACGCAGAGCGGCAAGGCCTCCATCGCCCTCTCCGGCGGGGAGACGCCCAAGGCGGCGTACCGCAAGCTCGCCGCGGAGCCGGACCTGGACTGGTCGGCGGTGCAGGTCTTCTGGGTGGACGAGCGCGCGGTGCCGCCGGACGACGATCACTCCAACTATCGCTGGGCCAAGGAGATGCTCCTCGACCCCGCCAAGATCGCCCCGGAGCGCGTCTTTCGCATGCACGCGGAGGACAAGGATCTGGAGCGCGCGGCGACCGACTACGAGCAGATCCTCAAGACGCACGTACGCTCGGGCCAGGGCGGCGTGCCCGCGTTCGACCTGATGGTGCTCGGCGTCGGGGACGACGGCCACACCGCTTCCCTCTTCCCGGGGCAGCCCACCGTGGAGATCACCGATCGCCACGTTGTCGCCGTGGGCGTGACGCCCGGGCGCGAGCCGCGCCTGACGGTCACCGCGCCCGTCATCGAGCAGGCGCGCGCGGCCTTCGTGCTGGCCGTCGGGGCAAAGAAGACCGACGCGCTGGAGCGGGTGTGGTCGGTGTCGGGGACGCTGCGCGACACGCCGGCGCGCGTCATCCGCAACATCCGCGGCAGCATCCACTGGGTGATCGACAAGGCCGCCGGCGGCATGTGACGCCCCGCGGACGAGGCGGGCCGGCGATGCGCGTGCGCGTGGGCACGAGCGGCTACAGCTACGCCGGGTGGAAGGGCAGCTTCTACCCGCCCAAGCTCCCCGCGAAGAAGATGCTCGCGCACTACGGATCCCGCCTGCCGGCGGTGGAGGTGAACAACACCTTCTACAAGACGCCCGCCGAGAGCGTGCTCACCGGCTGGGCGGCGGCGGTGCCGCCCGACTTCCGCTTCGCCGTCAAGGCGCACCGCTACGTGACGCACTCCCTTCAGCTCCGCGACGCGGCCGAGGCCCTCGTGCGCCTCTTCGGGGTGCTCGACGCCCTGGGCCCCCGGCTCGGGCCGCTGCTCGTGCAGGTGCCGCCCTTCCTGCAGAAGGACGTGCCGCTGCTGCGCGACTTCCTGGCCGGCGTGCCGCCGGGGCGCAAGGTGGCGATGGAGCTCGTCCACCCCTCGTGGCAGGGCGACGACGTGCGCGCGGCGCTGTCCGACGGCCGCGCGGCGCTCTGCGTGACCGACACCGAGGAGGCGCCCGCCGGCGACGTGCCGGCCACCGCCGACTGGACGTACGTGCGCATGCGCCGCGCGAAGTACGGCCCGCGCGCCCTGAAGACGTGGGCAGAGCGCGTCGGCGGCGGGCCGTGGAAGGAGGCCTACGTCTTCTTCAAGCACGAGGACGCCGGCGTCGGCCCACGGCTGGCCCTGGCGCTGGCGAAGGCGCTCGGCCCGGCGGCGGTGACGCCCCTGGCGCCGAACGCTTGACGGGTCAACGATCGGCGGCGGTGACGCGCGCGACCACCGCGTCCACCGTGAAGCCGAACTTCTCGGCGAGGACGGAGGCGGGCGCGCTGGCGCCGTAGTGGTCCAGGCCGATGGCGACGCCGCCCTCCCCGAGCAGGCCGAGCCACGGGGCGGTGCACCCGGCCTCGATGGAGACCTTGCGCACGCCGCGCGGGAGGACGCTCTCGCGGTACGCCGCGTCCTGCTCGGCGAAGGCCTCGAGGCACAGGCCGCTGACGACGCGCACCTTGCGGCCCGCCGCCTCAAGCTTCGCCTTGGCGCCGACAGCGAGCTGCAGCTCGCTCCCGGTGGCGACGATCACCAGGTCGGCCGGGCCGCCCTTCGCCTCCTGCACCACGTAGGCGCCGCGCAGCATGCTCTTCGGGTCGAAGCCCGCGTCCCGCGCGATGGTCGGCACCTTCTGCCGGGTGAGGGCGAAGGCGGTGGGGCCGTCCTTGCGGCGCAGGGCGAGCGCCCAGGCCGCGGCGGTCTCCATGCCGTCCGCCGGCCGCACGACGTGCAGGCCGGGGATCAGCCGAAGCGCCCAGAGCTGCTCGATCGACTGGTGCGTGGGGCCGTCCTCCCCGAGGAAGATGGAGTCGTGGGTGTAGATCCACAGGCACTGCTGCTTCATCAGCGCGGAGAGGCGCACCGCCGGCCGCATGTAGTCGCTGAAGATGAGGAAGGTGGCGCCGTAGGGGATGAAGCCGCCGGCGAGCGCGAGGGCGTTGCACACCGCGCCCATGCCGTGCTCGCGGATGCCGAAGTGCATGTTGCGCCCCGCGTAGCGATCGGCCTCCACCGCCTCCGAGCCCTTGATGAGGGTCTTGGTGGAGGGCGCCAGGTCGGCGGAGCCGCCGACGAGCTGGGGGACGAGCTTGGCCGCCACCTGCTGGATGGCGTTGGAGGTGTTGCGCGTGGCGTCCACCTTTTCGGGTACCGCGGCGAGGAGCTTCTCGAATAGGTCGGCGGGGATCTCCTTGCGCAGGAAGGTGTCCAGCTCGCCGGCGAGGCCGGTGTTGGCCTTGCGCCACGCCTGGTAGCGCTCGTTCCAGGCGGCGTGGTCGCGGGCGAGATCCTCGGCGCGCGCGGCGAAGAGGGCGCGGACCTCGTCGGGCACGTAGAACTTCCGCGCCGGGTCCCAGCCCATCGCCTGCTTCGTCTCGGCGATCTCCTGCTCGCCCAGCGGGGAGCCGTGCGCCTCGGAGGTGTCGTGCGCGTGCGGGGCGCCGTTGGCGATGTGGGTGCGGCACACGATGAAGCTCGGCCGGTCCCTGAGCGTCAGCGCGCGGTCCACCGCCTCGCGGATCTCCTTGTGGTCGTGCCCGTTGATGCGCTGCACGCTCCAGCCGTAGCCCTCGTAGCGCGTGCCGACGTCCTCGCTGAACGCCAGGTGCGTCTCGCCCTCGATGGTGATCCGGTTGTCGTCGTAGAAGACGATGAGGTTGGAGAGGCCCAGGTGCCCGGCGATGCTCGACGCCTCCCCGCTCACGCCCTCCATCATGTCGCCGTCGGAGGCGATGCAGAAGACGCGCTGCTCGGCGAAGGGCTCGCCGAAGCGGGCCCCCATCATCCGCTGCGCCAGCGCGAAGCCGACGGCGTTGCCCACGCCCTGGCCGAGCGGGCCGGTCGTCGTCTCCACGCCGACGGTGTGCCCGTGCTCGGGGTGCCCCGGCGTGCGCGAGCCCCACTGGCGGAACTGCTCGAGCTGCGCGAGGGGCAGATCGTAGCCGGAGAGGTGGAGCATGCTGTAGAGCAGCATCGACGCGTGGCCGCACGAGAGCACGAAGCGGTCGCGGCCGACCCAGCCAGGATCCGTCGGGTCGTAGCGCATGTAGCGGGTCCAGAGCTCGAAGGCGATGTTGGCCAGACCCATCGGCGTGCCGGGGTGTCCGCTGTTGGCCTTCTGGACGGCGTCGATGGAGAGGGTCTTGATGGTGTCGACGACGAGCTGGGTCGTCCTGGTGTCATGGTCACGGGGCATGGTGCGCGCAGGGTACTCGGGCGCTCGCAAACGGGAAGCCCCAACGGCCCTTTCGGCGAAAGGT
The DNA here is from genome assembly GCA_963782055.1 of uncultured delta proteobacterium. Lineage (GTDB taxonomy): Bacteria > Myxococcota_A > Polyangia > Polyangiales > Polyangiaceae > DASXHD01. Next base: position 3,517,815 of record CAWAIF010000003.1, on the reverse strand, counting down.
GCGCTCAACGCTCGGTGGCGAGCAGGACCATGGCCGCGGCGCCTAGCGCCACCCCCGCCACGCGGCGGATCGTCAGCCCCTCGGCGAAGAACACAGGCGCCAGCAGCGCGCTGAGGGCCACCCCGCCGCCCAGCACGATGGTCCCGGTGGACGCCACCGGCCCGCCCTTGCGCAGCGCGGTGAAGATGAGGACGCTCGCGACCGAGATGGCCAGGCCGCTCGCCATGGAGAAGCCGATCCCCGCGCGCGAGGTCGGGAGGTCCGACCTGCGCGAGACGAGGTAGTAGACGAGGATGCCCGCGGCCGCCGTCGCCTCCAGCAAGAGGGCCCCGAGCGCATCGGCGAGGCGCCCGGAGGCCGCGCGCAGCAGCAGGTAGTGCACGGCGATGAAACCGGCGGCGAGGACGGCGGGGTAGGCCCAGGGCTGCATGGTCGGCCTTTACCACCCTTCGTGCGCGGGGGCAGCGGGACCGCGAGGACCCGATTGACCAGCGGCGCCCTCTGCCCGTACGTTGTTCGGTAGCAAGGATGAGCATCCTTTCTCGCGCAGTGAAGCTCCTTCTGGTGTGCACGCCGCTGGCGGTGAGCGCCCTCCCCACTGGCTGCAGCGCCGGGAGCGAGGTTCGCCACGTCTACATGGCGCTGGACGGCCAGGGCGACCGCAAGCGGGTCGAGTTCTACCCCGACACAGTCGCCATCTACTGCGACGCCGACTACGTCGGCACCAAGCCGGACACCACGGTGCAGGCGCAGATCCACCGTTACTCCGACGGCAACGGCCCGGAGGCCATCCTGGCGGCGGGGGAGAACGCCTCCGGCACCACCCAGGGTGTCGTGGCCTTCACCTGGACCCAGCCCACCAACGCCGATGGCGTGCAGGTCGGCTACCCGGTGGGCAACTACACCTGTGACGTCTCGGTCAACGGGGTGTCGGCGGGCAGCGCGCCCTTCAAGGTCGTCTACCCCGACCCACCGTGTCCCGCGGCCGGCGTGGCGACACCCGGGCAGAACTGCGCGACCTACTTCCCCGCGGGAGCGACCTGCCCGCACTCGGCCGATGACTACAACAAGTCGTGCGTCTGCGACGGGAGCACGTGGCAATGCCCGTGACGAAGCTCAAGCGCGCCCTGTGCGGCGCCGTGCTGCTGCTCGCCGGCGCCGCCGGCCCCCTCGCCTGCTCCGGCGGCGATGGCTGGCAGGGCGGCGGCCGCAACTACAACGTCACGCTGAGCAACGACGCCGGCACCGCCTCGCAGCCGGACACCGGGAGCAACGACAGCTCGACCGGCTTCGACGCGCCCTTCGACGCCGGCAGCCCGTTCGACGCCGCCACCGAGTGACCCGCTAGGGGGCCACGCCCGCGTCCTTGTGCACGGCGGCGTTGTGCGCCGAGAGCGTGGCGGAGAAGGTGTGCCGCCTGGCGCCCTTCGCGACGAAGTACAGGTAGCTGGTGATGGCGGGATCCATCACCGCCTCGAGCGAGCGCGCCCCGGGGCTGCAGATGGGTCCGGGCGGCAGCCCCTCGTGCTTGTAGGTGTTGTAGGGGTTCTGCGCGTCGGCGACGAGGGCGTGGGTGACCTTGCCGTCGTATTCCGCGCAGCCGGGCGGGTCGCCCACCAGGCAGCCGTACCCGGCCGTCGGATCGCACTGCAGCAGCTTGGGGGTGAAGCTGGCGTCGCGCATCCGGTTGAGGAAGACGCTGGCGATGAGGGGGCGCTCCTCGTCGACCGCGGCCTCCTTCTCCACCATCGACGCGAGGATGACGATCTCCCTGCGGCCCCACCCGAGCGATGTCGTCAGGTCCGCCAGGCCGGACTGGTGCTTCTCCTCCAGCGCCATGTAGCGCTTCTGGAAGGTGGTCACCATGCGCTTGACCAGCTCTCGCGGGTCGCCGTCACGCGGCAGGTCGTAGGTCGCGGGGAAGAGGTAGCCCTCCAGCGTGGGCCCCTCGACGTGGAGCGACTCGCGCAGCGCCGGGTCCTCGGTGGCGGCGAGGAACTTCGCCGACCGGCACACCCAGAGCGCCTCCAGCCTCCGGGCGATGTCGAAGCGCGTCCAGCCCTCCGGGATCGCCACCTTGACGCGCTCGGCGTCGTGACGCTGCAGACGGTTGACGAGCTCGCGCGGGGAAAGGTGGTCGGGCAGGAAGTGCGAGCCCTTGGCGAGGGAGGCGACCCCGCCGCGCGCCCTCAGGTAGATGGCGAAGTAGCGAGGGTTGTCCACCAGGCCGCGGTCGGCGAGCAGATCGGCCAGCTCCCCGGCGGACTGGCCGCCCACCTCGATGTCGGCGGAGCGGCCGAACATGGGCCCCTTCGTCGTGGGGTAGACCAGGAGCAGCAGCAGCAGGGCGAGGACCACGAAGAGGCCGGCCACGCCGAGCGTCCAGCGCAGCAGCGGGCCGACCCGGGCGGCGTCCTCCGGCGCCGGCGCGGCGGCCTTCGGCGCCTCCGCATCCGGCTTGCGCTTCTTCCGCGCGCCGCTCTTGCGCTTCCGCGGCGGACTCACGGCGCGCTCCTGCGCTCCAGCCAGGCCTGAAGGATGGTGGCCGCTGCGGCCTCGTCGATGTGCGTCTTGGCCGAGCGGCTGCGCTTGCCGCGCGCTCGCTCGGGCACGCCCGCCTCCGCCAGGGCCCGGCGCGCCTGCACCGTGGACAGACGCTCGTCCCACAGCTCGACGGGGAGCCCCGTCGCGTCGGCGATGGCCTGCGCGAGCCTCCGCGCCTTGCGCGCCGCCTCCCCTTCCCCGCCCTTCATGTCCAGGGGGAGTCCTACCACGAACCGGCCGACGTCCTCGGCGCGCGCCAGCTCGGCGATCGCCGCCAGCATGGCATTCTCCGGCCGCGCCGGGATGATCCCGCGGGGATGGGCGAGCATGCCGAGCTCGTCGTCGATGGCCACGCCGACGCGCGCTTCCCCGAGATCGAGGGCGCAGGTCCTCCGCCGGGGCTTCACCCTCGCGCGTTTAGCGCGGGCCGGCCGGGGATGCAAAACCTCGCCAATGGCAGGGTCGGCTTGACCGCACCCGGTCCGGGGGCGATAAGGTCGCCCCGTCGATGGAACCGCTCCGCGCCGTCAAAGGCATGAACGACGTGCTGCCCGAGGAGGTCGGGGCCTGGCAGAAGGTGGAGAGCACCTTCGTCCGGACGGCCACCCTCTATGGCTTCCGGGAGGTGCGCACGCCCTACGTGGAGCCGACGCGCCTGTTCGTGCGCACCGTCGGCGAGACGACCGACATCGTGGAGAAGGAGATGTACTCCTTCCGGCACCACGACGACGACCTGACGCTGCGGCCCGAGGGCACCGCCGGGGCGGCGCGCGCCTACGTGGAGCACAAGGTGCACGCGCGGGAGCCGGTGACGCGGTGGTACTACCTCGGGCCGATGTTCCGCGCCGAGCGACCCCAGCGCGGGCGCTACCGGCAGTTCTCCCAGGCCGGCGGGGAGATCTTCGGTGACCCGGGCCCTGGCTGCGACGCCGAGCTGATCGACATGCTGGTGACGTTCCTCGGCGCCATCGGCGTGCCCGACGTGGAGGTGCTCGTCAACTCCATCGGCAGCGGCGACACCCGCGCGCGCTTCCGGGAGGCGGTCCGCGCGCACCTCGAGCCGCGGCGCGCCGCGCTGAGCGAGGACTCGCAGCGGCGGCTGGAGACCAACCCGCTGCGCATCCTGGACTCCAAGGACGAGCGGGATCAGCTCATGCTCGCCGACGCGCCCACCATCCTGGACCTCCTGGGCGAGGAGGACCGCGCCCATTTTGACGGCCTGCGGCGGCTGCTGGACGCCCTGGGCATCGCCTACCGCGTCGACACGCGCCTCGTCCGCGGCCTGGACTACTACACGCGCACCCTCTTCGAGATCAAAGGCGCGCGGCAGAAGCTCGGCGCCGGCGACACCCTCGTCGGCGGCGGGCGCTACGACGGCATGGTGCAGGATCTCGGCGGCCCCTCCGTCCCCGCCATCGGCTTCGCCGCCGGCCTCGACCGCCTGATCATCGCCTCCGAGCCGGAGGTGCAGGGCTCGGTGGTGGACGCCTTCGTCGCCCCGCTCGGCGAGACGGCCATGGCGCCCGCGCTGCAGCTCGCCCGGGAGCTCCGGCAGCGCGGCGTCGCGTCCCTCGCCGAGACGCGCGGCGGCTCGCTCAAGTCGCAGCTCCGCCGCGCCAACACCCTGGGCGCGCGACTGGTGCTCATCGTGGGCGAGGCGGAGATCGCCAAGGGGATGGTCACCATCAAGGACCTCGCCGCCCACGCGCAAGAAGAGATGGCGCGCGACAGGGTGGTGGAGATCGTCGTCGATTGTCTGGCCGCGTCCGGCGCGGTCCGTCGCGAGGAGCCGGCATGAAGCCCCTCCCCACCACGCTGCTCTTGCTCGCCACCGTGCTCGCCGCCCACGGCGCGCTCGCCCAGGACGACCACGGGGGTCAAAACCCCGGCCAGGGCGATCAGGGCGACGCACCCACCGTGACCCAGCGCGCCGAGCCGTTGCCGCAGGCGCCGGCCGACCCGCTCGCCATCGACCCCGCGCTGCGCAAGCAGATCGGCAGCGACTACGGCCTGGACAGGCCGCCACCCCCGCAGGGGAAGCTCAAGCGGCGCTTCTACGGCATCTACGAGGAGTCGCGCGGCGACTACCGCTTCCGGATGCTGCCGCCCTTCTTCTTCGAGCACACGCGCGGCCTTCCCTCGCACCCGGACCGGCAGTCGCTCTTCGGCCTCATGTACTACCAGCGCCGCTCGCTGAAGCTGGACGCCGATGTGCTCTTCCCCCTCTTCTGGCACGTCCGCGACGAGCAGAGCTACCTCACCGTCGTCGGCCCGATGCTCCACCGTCAGGCCCCGGGGGAGAACGACAACTGGCTCGCGCCCCTCTTCTTCCAGGGCAAGCGCAAGGACGGCGGCTACTTCCACGCGCCCCTGCTGCTGACCTCCTCACACTGGAACAACGAGGGCGCCTTCACCCTGGCGGGCCCCTACTTCCGCAACCGCACCGGCACCGACGTGGACGCGGGGATCGTCCCCATCTACTTCCACGGCGACAACGGCAACGACAACGGCGCGCGCAAGACCTACACGCTCATCCCGCCGCTGCTCTTTTACCACCGCTCCGACGAGCTCAACGCCTCCAGCCTCACGGTGGCCGGGCCGGTCATCTTCGGGTCCACGCCGGAGCGCACCTTCTTCCACCTGGCGCCCTTCTTCTTCCACATCCACGGCACGCCGGAGACGGGCGGCATCCACGAATCGCACACCACCGTCTTCCCCTTCTTTCACTACGGCTACACCGACACCGAGTCGCTCTTCGTCACGCCGGTGTACCTGCGGCGCAAGGCGCCGGGGGTCGATACCCTCATCACGCCGGTCTACGCCCACGCGACCACGCGCAAGGGCGCGGCGGAGCTCACGACGGTGGGGCCCATCGTTCCGCTCTTCTTCCACTACACCGACCGCGACGTGCGGCAGAGCAGCTGGGGTCTGATCCCCTTCTATTACCGGAACACCAGCGAGACGCGGAACGACTTCCTCACCCCGCTCTTCGGCCGGTTCGAGAACATCGGCGTCTCGCGCACCTACTGGGCGTTCCCCTCGCTGGTGGTCAGCTTCGATCAGCACGGGTGGGAGACGGACCTGCATCCCGTCGCGTACTTCGGGCGGCACGACAAGACGCGCCACAACGTGCTGCTGCCCTTCTACTTCGACCTGGCTACGCCGGACGACAGGGTCACCGTCGGCTTCCCGCTGTACTGGCGCTTCGCCGACCACAAGCACGACGCGGTGGTGCAGGTCGCGGGCAACACCCTGTACACGCAGAGGCGCGTGGCGGGCGGCATGGACTGGGCGTTCCACGTCCTGCCCTTCTTCTCCTACGGGGAGAGCCCCGACGGCTACTACTGGAACGTGCTCTTCGGTCTGGCCGGCTACGAGCGGACCGCCACCGCCTCCTACGTCAAGGCGCTCTGGCTCCCCATCCGGGTGTCCGGAGGCGATCCGCAGCCCCGCGCCGCCTGGCGTTGAGCTCACCTTCCAGGTGAGGTCTTCCCCGGGATCCTGAACGGATGGGCGGAGTCACGGCGCGCCTTTTCCATTCAATGGAACGGGTGCGCCGCGATCGGGCGCCGCCATAACGCCTGACACCACGCGCACTTGCGCGTCATCGCTCACCGGCTGGGTGAGAAAGACGGCTCACCCCTCACCTGATACGTGCGAGCACCAAACGAAAGGCGGCCACCGCGCGGATCACCTCGGCGGGGCTGGTGCTCTCGCCGAGGGAGACGCGGATGCTCCCGCGCGCCCGACTCGCCCCCGCCATCGCGCCGATCACCGGCGAGGGCTCCATCGTGCCCGCGCTGCACGCGCTCCCTCCGGAGATGGACACGCCCTCCAGGTCCATCGCGGCCACCAGCTCCGGCGCGCTCCACGCGGCGAAGGCCACGTTGGACACGTGAGGGGCGCGCGGACCGGCGCCGTTGCGCGCCCCGCCCAGCGCCACGAGCTCCGCCTCCAGCTGGTCGCGCAAGGCGCGAATGCGCTCGTACGCCGCCGCACCCTCGGCCGCACGCCGCGCGGCCGCGCCGAAGCCCGCCGCGGCGACGGCGTCCACGGTTCCCGGGCGCAGCCCGCGCTCCTGCGCGCCCCCCAGCAGCACCGGGTGCACCGTGGCGCCGGTGCGGATCACCAGCGCGCCGATGCCCTTCGGCCCTCGCATCTTGTGCGCCGCGACCGAGGCCGAATCGATAGGTGCACTCTGCAAGCGCTCGGCCGGCAGGCGCCCCCACGCCTGCACGGCGTCCACATGGACCCAGGCGCCCTTGACGCGGGCCGCCCCCGCTGCCTCGGCGAAGGGCTGCAGCACGCCGGTCTCGTGGTTGACCGCCTGGATCGCCACGCACGCCACCTCCGACTCCTCCAGGGCGCGAGCCAGATCCTCCAGGTCCACGCGGCCATCGGGGGCCACGCGCAGCCAGCGGGTCCTGTCCTCGGCCTCGAAGCGCTCGGCGAGTCGCGTGATGGACGGATGCTCCAGGCGGCTCGTCACCAGCTTGCCCGGCCGGCGCATCGCCGAGAGGACGGCCAGGTTGTTCGCCTCCGTCCCTCCCCCGGTGAAGACCACGTCGCGGGCGTCGGCGGCGGTGAGCGCGGCGAGGGCCTCACGCGCCTGCTCGACGAACGCGCGCGCAGCTCTGCCATCGGCGTGGACACTGGACGGGTTCGCCCAGCCGACGCGGGTCGCCTCGCTCATGGCGGCGAGGACATCCGGGTGGGGGGGCGCCGTGGCGTTCCAGTCAAGGTAGACGCGCTCCATCGGCCCATCGTTAGCATGCTCGCGGTCCACTGCCCGCCTCCCCCCCTCCAGGGCCGACGGCCGGCGGGGCGACGGACCGCGAGCATGCTGGCAATCCGCCGCCTGCCTCTCGCCCCGGCGGAGCAGACCCCTGGACCGGCGTTGCGGCAGTGGCGGCGAGCTGATATTTCTCGAGAAGATGCGTCGTGTCGTTTGCTTGACGGTCGCAGGGGCCGCCGCCCTGGCCCTCGCCTGCGGATCGTCGACGGAGCCGCCGCAGCAGGCAGGTCCAACCTCCGGCGTCGACGCCGGAGATCCCGACGCCGGCTACGATCGCTTCCTCACCGACCTCACCCTCAACGAGCGCAAGCAGCTCTGCGACTGGAGCGCCCTCGAGCTCGGCGGCTACGGCCAGCAGACCGTCTGCGACGGCGGCCTGGTGGTGACCAACTTCGCCGACCAGTCCGCCTGCCTGGGCTCCTTCCTGGGCGGCTGCAACACCGTGTCGGTGACCGAGTGGGAGGCGTGCATGAAGAAGCAGGCGACCGACGTGTGCGCCCTCTTTTTGTACTCGTCCGAGGAGTGCGCCGAGGTGGCTCGGTGCGTCGGCCAGACGGACGGCGGCCCGGCCCCCGAGCCCGAAGCGGGAGGAGACTAGTCATGCGCAAGACCCTCCTGGCCCTGCTCGTCGTTCCCCTCGCCGCCTCGTGCAGTTCCGACGGGCAGGACAAGCCCGATCCCACCGCCCTGAGCGACGGCCTCGCGCAGAACATCTCCATCTCGGAGATCGCGATCATGCAGGTGCTGAAGGTCCCCGTGATGCAGAACGGGCAGGCCGCCGACAGGGGCACCATCCCCCTCATCGCGAAGCGCGACGGCTTGCTGCGCGTCTACGTCACCCCCGGCGATGGCTTCTCCCCGCACCTCGTCACCGCCCGCATCAAGCTGGTCACCACCACCCCGACCGGATCCTTCGCCCGGGTGCTCTCCGCGTCCAAGACGGTGATCGGCCCCTCCGACGACGAGGACCTGGACTCGACCATCAACATCCCGGTGCCCGGCGATATGCTAGAGCCCGGGGAGAGCTACACGGTGGTGCTCAACGAGGCAGGCGGCCCCGCGCCGACCTCCTCACCGAGCGACGCGCGCTACCCGCAAGATGGCTCCACCGAGGATCTGGACGTGCGCCCCGGCGCCGACGTGGTGCGCGTGGAGGTGGTGCCGGTGCAGTACGACGCGGATGGCTCCGGGCGCCTCCCCGACACCAGCGACGAGCAGCTCGAGCGCTACCGGCAGCGCATCTACCAGCTCTACCCCGCGGCGACGGTGGAGATCACCGTGCGCGATCAGCCGTTCCCGTGGAACCAGCCCATCGGCGGCTCCGGCGCGGGCTTCGGGCCCATCCTGCAGGCGATCCAGAACCTGCGCGGGCAGGACCAGCCCGATCCCGACGTGTACTACTACGCCGCGTTCGAGCCGACCTCCAACCTCGGCACCTTCTGCGGCGGCGGGTGCGTCACCGGCCTGAGCTTCGTCGGCACGCCCAACAGCGTCGGGCTGGGCTACGGCGGTCCGGGCGAGGGCGAGAGCTCCGCGGGGACGATGGCCCACGAGGTCGGCCACGCCCACGGCCTCAATCACACCCCGTGCGGCGGCGCCGCGGGCACCGACCCGCAGTGGCCGCAGGACGCCGCCCACCAGCAGGCGCTCATCGGCGTCTGGGGCTACGACTCGATCAACGAGGTGCTCATACGCCCCGACGGCGCGCACGATCTCATGAGCTACTGCTCGCCGCCCTGGACGAGCGACTTCAGCTACGGGCGCCTGTACAACCGCGTGAAGACGGACAACCAGTACTACTACGCCGACCGCATCCAGCGGGGCGTGACCAACCTGACCAGCGTCTACCACGCGGTGCAGGTGGAGGCGGGCGGCGACGCCTCCCTCGGCCCGGCGAGGACGCGCGAGCCCTGGCTGCTGCAGGGCGAGCCGCACCCTGTCGATTACGTCTCGGTGGATGGGGCGACGCTCGCGACGCGTACGGGGTACTTCTTCCCGTACGACCACCTCCCCGGCGGCACGCTCTGGGTCCCTGACGCGCCGCTCGCGAAGGCGCGCTCGGTGCGCGCGCGCGACGTGATGGGCAAGACGCTGACGGCGACGGTGGCGGCGGCCCACCCCTGAGGCTCCCGCGAGCGAGGGGCCGCACGTCGGACTGTTGGCCTGCTCGCGATCGCGCGGCCGGGCGGCGTGAGCGGATCACTCGCAGGGGTCCTTCCCCTTCGGGAAGACGTTCCGGTAGGTGTCCAGCGTCTGCACGCACAGGTGCGCGCCCGTCGAGTAGGTGCCAAGGCCCGTGTCCGCCGTGTCGCCGCCGGAGTACCCCACGACGGTGCCGGCCGGGTAGACCTGGCCCACGCTGGTGGCGAGCTGCTTCTGCGGGCGCAGGTGCAGGAAGCGGAACTTCTTGCCGGTGACCTGGTCGACGAACTCCGGCATGTAGCCCCACCCGTAGACGCCCGTCTTGTAGAGCTTGGAGTCGTGGCGGAGGATCACCGGCGTGTCGTGGGAGACGGCCAGATCGGTGTCCCACCAGCCGCCGCTCATGTACGGCCCGTAGGTGAGCGCGGTGTTCCACCACTGCTCGTTGTTGCACGAGAGCACCCCCACGCAGAAGTCCGGGGTGCCTGGCGCCTCCGCGCTGCAGCCGTGGCTGCACACCTTCGCCGCGGGCGGCTGCCCCTTGGTGGAGCACGTGTAGAGCACGGCGGTCGACCCGGGGATCCCGTTGGCGCCGCAGTACGTGCCCACGCCCGGGCAGGCGAGCGCGTGCGAGGCGTCGAAATCGCCCGACGCGCTGACGGGGACGATGTCGCGCACGATGTCGGCGTCGGCGGTGTCGGGCAAGCCCGTCAGCGGGATGCCCTCCGGCGTGCCGAGCGGCTGGATGATGCCGAAGCGGCCGATAACGTACGCACCGCCGGAGACGACGTGGATCTTCTCCCAGAGATCGTAGCCGTGGTAGGTGGGCGCGTCGCCGTAGTCCTGCGCCGCGCCGAAGGGATGCACCGCGCCGAAGCCGTCGAGCAGCCAGCCGCCGTCGACCTTCCCGCCGCTCACGTGCACGTCCAGGCCCTCGGCCTGGTCCGCCTTCGTCCAGGGCGAGGTGAGCGCGAGGGCCGCGCCGAAGGCGTGGATGCCGCCGTCCTTGTCGAGCACGTACCCGCTCGCCTCGTCGGCGAGCACCACGAGGGCGCGCGCGGTGTCCTGGCCGGCGGTCTGGTAGCTGGTGGTGATCGGCTTCGCCGCGCCGAAGGCGTGGGCGTCGCCGAAGGCGTCGAGGACCCAGCCGCCCGAGCCGTCGACGCGCACCACCAGCGAGCGCGCCACGTCCTTGCCCGGCCACGAGGGCGCGCCGCTGGTGTCCAGCTTCACGCCGCCGAAGGCGACGATGGTGCCATCGGCCTCCAGCAGCACGCCGCCCGGGGGCTGCGCGGGCCCGAGGACCGGGCCGCCCGCGTCGCCGCCACCGCCCGCGTCGGCGGTCGTGCCTGGCGGAGGAGGCAGCGCCTGCGAGCCCCCCTCATCGGCGGCGGAGCAAGCGAGCGCGAGAAGCGGAAGCGCGAGCAGGACGACCCTTCGCATGCGAAGCATCACTGCAAGACGGACGCCGCGCCGTCACGCGGCTTTTCCGCGGGGCCTCTGGCGATCCACCCGCGAGGCGCCGCGATCCCTCGCGACGCCTCGCGCTTCAGCCCTTCTTGCCCTCGCGCATGACGGTGGGCGCACGCACCGCCACCGAGAGGGCGAAGGCGGCCCCGGTGAGGCGCTGCCCCTCCACCGTCGCGCCCTGCAGGAGGACCACGTCCCCGCCCAGCCCGCGCGCGACGCGGCGGGCGACGGCGAGGCCCACGCCCACGCCGCCGTGCGCACGCGTGGGCGAGCCGTCAAGCTGCAGGAAGGGCTCGAACACGCGCTCGCCGAGCTCCGGCGCCACACCCGGCCCGCTGTCGGCGACCACCACGCCGTAGCGGCCGGCCTCGGCCCGGACGGCGACGCCCACCACGCCGCGCTCCGGAGTGAACTTGCCCGCGTTGTCCAGGAGCTGCACGAGCGCGCGGCCGAGACGGTCCGGATCGCCGAAGCCGGGCAGCGGCCCGCGCGGGAGCTGCTCGAGCAGCGTGAGCTTGCGCTCGGCGAACTTGTCCGCCTGGCTCGCCACCGCGCGACGCACGGTGTCGAGGAAGTCGTAGTCGCGGTGGAAGAACTTCATCTTCCCCGTCTCCAGGCCGGTCACGTCGATGAGGTTGTCCAGCGTCGCGCGCAGGCGTCGCACGCAGTCGTCCATCGCCCGCAGCGCCTTCACCTGCGGGCGCGTCACCGGGCCGAGCTCCCCGTCCACCATCATCCGCAGGTAGCCGACGATGGGCGTGAGCGGCGTGGCGAGCTCGTGCGAGATGTTGCGGTAGAATTCGGTGCGCAGCCGGTCCAGATCGCGCAGCCGCTCGTTGGCGGCGGAGAGCTCGGCCACCTTCTCTTCCAGGTGGGCGACGATGCGCCCGCTCTGCAGGCGGAGCCGCTCGCCCGTCGCGTCCGGCGACGAGGCGAAGGGCGGGCGCTGCCCTCGCAGGAAGCCCTTGATGACGCCGGCGAAGACGCGCGCGTCGATCGGCTTCTGGACGAAGCCGTCGCACCCCACGGCCGCGCTGGTATCGCGGTCGCCCTCGGCGGTGATGGCGACGATCGGCACGCCGGAGAGGGTCGCCTCGCTGCGCAAGCGCAGCGTCACCTCGTAGCCATCCAGGCCGGGGATGTTCAGGTCGACCAGCACCAGATCCGGCGGCTGCGCGAGCGCCATGCGCACCCCGCTCAGGCCGTCGGCGGCGTCCAGCACTTCCATGCCTTCGGCGGTGAGGAGCTTGCGGACCAGCAGCCGGTTCCGCGGGTCATCCTCGATGTGAAGCACACGCGACATCGCCCGCGTAGCCTAGCATCCCGGCGGCCCGTTCCTCCTTTACATCCGTTCGCCGTGGACTAGCTTTCCAGTCCCAAATGCGACGCACGCTCCCGACCCCGCTCTTTCTCGGCGCTGCCTTCGCGGCGGGCGCCCTCCTCGCTTGCACCGCCCTCACCTCCCCGCCCACGCCGGAGCCCATCGCCTCCGACACGCCGGTCACCTCGGCTGTGGTCCGCGCCGCCGGCTCGGTCACCGGCTCCGCGCACCCGATGCCCTCCGACACGACGGCGATCGCCCCGCCGATCAACCTCAAGGTGGAGGACATCAAGGTGGGCACCGGCCCCGAAGCCAAGATGGGCGATACGGTCCAGGTGCAGTACGTCGGCACCTTCCCCAACGGGAAGAAGTTCGACGCCTCGGGCGACAAGCCCTTCAGCTTCACCATCGGCGGCCGCTTCATCGCCGGGTGGAACCGCGGCGTGCCCGGGATGAAGGTGGGCGGCGAGCGCAAGCTGACGATCCCGTACACACTGGGCTACGGCGAGCGCGGCGCTCCCCCCAGGATCCCCCCGCGCGCGACGCTGGTGTTCGACATCAAGCTCGTGAGCATCCAATCGAAGTGAGTCGGACGGCATGGCCCAGAAGAAGACGATCCTCGTCGTAGAAGACGACGAATCGGTGCGCACGTTGCTCGTTCGGCAGCTCTCCGGGACGTACGTCGTGCAGGCCGCGGAGAACGCCCAGGCGGCGATGCGTCTGCTCGGCACCATCCCCCCCCCGACCTGCTCCTGTGCGACGTCATGATGCCGGGGATGACGGGCACGCAGCTCATCCGCAAGCTCAAGACGCAGGAGGTCTACAAGCACATCCCGGTCATCTTCCTGACCGCCAAGACCGGCGCGCTGGACGTCATCGACGGCATCAACGCCGGCGCGCGCCACTACATCACGAAGCCCTTCAACATGAAGGACCTGCTCGACAAGGTGGCCAAGGCCCTCAAGTAGATGGAGGCCACCACCGCCGCGGGTACCGACGCGGGGCGAAGGCCTCTGGGCGCGGTCTGGGCGGCGCCGCTCGCGATCCTCTCCGGTCTGCTCTACTGGCTGGCCTTCCCCGGCAGGGACCTCTGGCCGCTGTCGCTGGTCGCCTTCGTCCCCTTGCTGGTGGCCCTGCGCGGCCAGCGCCCGCGGCGCGCGCTCTGGCTCGGACTGCTCGCCGGCCTGACGATGAACGTCACCGGCTTCTTCTGGCTCATCGGCCTGCTGGACACCTTCGCCGGCTTCCCCCTCGCGCTCAACATCCTGTTCATGACGCTGCTCTGCACCTACCAGGGCGGGCGCGTCGGGCTGATGGGCTGGCTCTACGCGCGCGCGTCGCAGCGCGGCTGGCCGCCCGCGCTGGTGGCGCTCGGCGCCTTCGCCGCGAGCGAGCTCGCCTACCCCCTCCTCTTCCCCTGGTACTTCGGCGCCACGGTCCACAACGCCGTGGCGCTGGAGCAGATCGCCGACCTGGGCGGGCCGGTGCTGGTGGGCCTGGTGCTGCTCGGCGCCAACCTCGCGCTCACCGAGATCGTGCTGGCGCGCCTCGTCGACCGCCGGCCGATGGACCGGCGCGTGGTGCTGGGCGGCTTCGGGGCGCTCGCGCTCTCGGCGGGGTACGGGTACGTCCGCATCCGGCAGGTGGACGCCCGCGCTCTCGCGTCGGAGCCGCTCCACGTGGGGATGGTGCAGGCCAACCTGGGGTTGATGCAGAACATGACCGACGCCGGCGTGGCGCTACGCCGGCAGGTGAGCCTCACCCACCAGCTCCGCGCGCGCGGCGCGCAGCTCGTCGTGTGGAGCGAGTCGTCGGTGACCATCGGCGTCACCGAGAACCTGTATCGCTCCTTCTACGGGCACACCGTCGCGGCGCAGCTCGGCGTGCCGGCCATCTTCGGCGCGGTGGTGCTCCACGACGACCCCGACCCCGCCAAGTTCCGCGCGTTCAACACCGCGCTCTCCAGCGACGCCAAGGGGGCCATCACCGGCCGCTACGACAAGCACTACCTCCTCGCCTTCGGCGAGTACATCCCGTTCGGCGACGAGTTTCCCTCGCTCTACCGGTGGTCGCCCAACAGCGGGCAGCTCAGCCCCGGCACCAGCCTCGACCCGCTCCCCGTCCCCACGGCGACGGGCATCCATCCGGTCTCGGTCCTCATCTGCTACGAGGACATCCTCCCGGCGTACACCAACGCGATGGTGCGCCACGCCGACCCGGAGCTGCTGGTCAACATGACCAACGACGCCTGGTTCGGCGACTCGTCGGAGCCGCGCGAGCACCTCGCCCTCGCGACGATGCGCTCGGTGGAGCACCGCCGCTACATGGTGCGGGCGACCAACACCGGGGTGAGCGCCGTCGTCGACCCGGTGGGGCGCGTCCTGGTGCAGACGCCCACCTTCCGCATCGAGGCGCGCGACGCCGTCGTCCACCTGATGCGGGGCAAGACGGTGTACGAGGTGGTGGGTGACTGGCCCCTCTGGGCCCTCGCCGCCCTCACCGCGGTGGGGGCCTTCGTGCGGCGCCGGCGTGTAAAGGCCCCGTAAACCGGCTGCCCCGGTGGCTCTTGAATGATACGTCTGGTGCCACGTCCAACGGCGTGCGGTCACCAGGCCCGGGCATGTCCGGAATATTTGACCGATCCGCCCCGCGCCGGGCACATTGGGCTTACCGGCTTTTCGATCCTTCGGAGGGAGACGATGAACATTCGTAGCACGCTCTTCACTGCGGCCGTCCTGGCCATGGGCGCCGCCGCCTGTACGGTTTCCGTCAACGGCGACGACAGCGGCATCTTCGACGACGCAGGCTCTGACGCTGGCGGCGGCGACAGCGGCGACATGGATGCCACGCCCGACACCGGCGTCGACGCCGGCCCTGTCTGCGAGGCCATCGGCACAACGCAGCCTCCCGCCTCCATCACCTTCGACAACGGCGGCACGTGCGACACCTGCATGTCGGCGAGCTGCTGCAGCCAGGTGACCGCCTGCTTCGCCAGCGTGGACGGCGGCGACAGCGATTGCTACCAGCTCGACCAGTGCCTCTCGAATTGCGTCGCCCCCGACGGCGGCATCGACCAGACCTGCGTGGACGCGTGCAACGCCGCCCACTCCGCGTCGACGGCCATGTGGAAGGCCCAGGCGGACTGCCTGACCACCAACTGCGACAGCGCCTGCCAGTAGGGCCGGCTCGATCTCGCGGCGTCCTCGGGGCGCGCGGCCTTCCCGGTCGCGCGCCCTCGGCGCATTTGGCGTCAGTCCACGCGCCCTTCGGGCCTGCGGCCGGGTCTCAGAGCTTCATCGCCTTCTTGAAGCGCTTGGCGTCGGCGAACATGTCCACGTTGGTGAACACGTAGGTGACCTCCTTGTGCTGCGCGCCGCGCGCCAGGTCGGCGAGCCGCTCGATGGCCGGGTCCTCGTAGCGGCTCTTGTGGCCGGCCGGGCCCGGGAGGCGGTAGTAGGCGACGGGCGCCTTGGAGAGGCCGTCACGCAGGGGGTCGCGCGCGGCGAGGGCCTGCGTGTCCTTGGCGACGGCTTCGGCGTCGTCGGCGTTCCAGGCGGGGGGAGCCTCCCAGACGACGCGATCGAACTTCTTCCGCACCCCGTGCAAAAACTCCTTCACGATGGCCTTGTTGGGGCGCGAGGCGGTGAAGTCCGCGGGGGCGACGAAGACGGCGGTGGTGGCGCTCAGCTCCTTCCCCACCTCCACGAGGTTCTTCAGCGCGGTCTCGGTGACCTTCCCGGCGCGGAAGCCCTCCTGGCCGATCTCGCGCGGGGCGAGCATGGCGAAGCGGAAGCCGGGGGGCGCCTCCCGCCGCCAGCGGCGCACCGTGCCCGTGCCCGGGAGCGCCACGTGCGTCTCCTGGATCTCCACGAAGAGGAACTCCTTGAAGTACCTCGTGGCGGGCACCGCGAAGCCGGCGCAGCCGACGATGATGGAGCTCGTCCCCTCTTTCGGCATGGCGCGGCGAGGTTACCACGTTTCGCCCTACGGCGGCTCGCGCCCCAGCGATTCGGTCGTCGTCGGGTGGCCGAGCACGCGGGCGGCGAGGGTGTGGCCCAGCCGCCGGGCGACCGCGCGCAAGGCGTCCTCGCGCAAAAATACCTCGCGCCGCGGGTCCGCGGGGGCCTCCACGAGGTCGAGGGCGCGCAGATCGCCCGTATCCAGCTCCGGCGCGGCCCCTTCCGCGCGCACGACGTACGCTCGAGCCAGCACGCCGAGCTGCGTGCCGCGGGCGAGGGGTACGTCGCCCGTCGCGCGCGCGATGCCCTCGCTCGTCTCGTCCAGGCGCAGCACGTCGATCTCCAGCCGCGGGAAGCCGTCGCCCGCGGAGAGGGCGCCCTCGCGGGCGAGCTCGTCGCGCGCGCCGCGTGCCACCTCGTCCGCGACGGCGGCGCTCGCCACGCCGACGCGCCCCAGGTGCACGTGATAGCGCGCCGCGGCGGGCTCGGCGTACAGGGCGTGGTAGCCGCAGCCCGCGCAGAGGAGCGCCAGGAGCGCCGCGCGCCGCACGGTCACGCCACGATGAAGTTGAGGATCTTGCCGGGCACGTAGACCACCTTGCGCAGCGTCTTGCCCTCGACGTAGCCGGCGACCTTGGCGTCCTTGAGCGCCTCGGCGCGCGCCGCGGCCTCGCTGGCGTCCACCGCGAGCTGCACCACGCCGCGCAGCTTGCCGTTGACCTGCACGCCCATCTCGATGACCTGGTCCTTCACCAGCGCGGGATCGAAGGTGGGCCAGGGCGCGCGGGCCAGGGACTCCTTCCCGCCCAGGCGCCGCCACAGCTCCTCCCCCAGGTGCGGGGCGAACGGCGAGACCATCCGCACCAGCGCGCTCGCCGCCTCGCGCGGCACGGCGGGCAGACCGCCCAGGTGCTTGACCAGGATCATCATGGCGCTGATCGCCGTGTTGAAGCGCAGGCTCTCGATGTCCTCGGTCACCTTCTTGACCGTCTTGTGGACCGCGCGGCGCGTCTCCACGTCGTACGCGGCGGGCTCGTCGGCGAGCTTGCCGGTCGCGATGTAAAAGACGCGATCCAGAAAGCGGCGCACGCCCTCGATGGCGCTCGTCTGCCAGGGCTTGGTCTGCTCGAGCGGGCCCATGAACATCTCGTACAGGCGCAGCGCGTCGGCGCCGTAGGCCTTCACGATGTCGTCCGGGTTGACGACATTGCCGCGCGACTTGCTCATCTTCTCGGCGACCATCACGACCTTCACGCCGAGCGTTTTGTGCACGACCTCGTTGCCGCGCGACTCCACGTCGGCCTCCGCCGCCCAGCGCTCCTCCACGACCTCCGTCGTGCCGTCCAGCCGCAGCTCGCCGGTCTCCTCGTCCTTGTGCACCCTGGTGTCGCCGCCGAGCAGCGCGCCGCCCTCCTTCTTCGCGTAGTAGCGGTAGGAGGTGCCCAGGATGATCCCCTGGTGCACCAGCTTCTGGAAGGGCTCAGGGTGCTTCACCACGCCCGCGTCGTAGAGCACCTTGTGCCAGAAGCGGGCGTAGAGCAGGTGCAGCACGGCGTGCTCGGAGCCGCCGACGTAGAGGTTGACGGGCATCCAGGCGTCGTACGCCGCCTCGGAGAAGATGCGCTCGTCGTTGCGGGGGTCGAGGTAGCGCAGGTAGTACCAGCAGGAGCCCGCCCACTGCGGCATCGTGTTGGTCTCGCGGGCGAACCACTCGCCGTCCTTCTGAAAGAAGCGCCAGTCGAGCACGCGGGCGAGCGGGCCCTCGGGATCGCCGGAGGGCTTGAAGTCCTCCAGGTCGGGCAGGCGCAGGGGCAGCTCCGACTCCTCCATCGCGATGGGCTGGTCGTAGCGAACCTTGTACTCTGCACCTTCTTCCCGCGGGTCCCCCGCGCACTCCACCGGGAAGTAGATGGGGATGGGCTCGCCCCAGTAGCGCTGCCGGGAGAAGACCCAGTCGCGCAGGCGGTAGGTGACCTTGGCGCTCCCCTGCCCCCTCGACGTGAGCCACGCGGTCACCTGCTTGCGCACCTCGGCGCTGGGGGTGCCGTCGGCGATGGCGAGCTCGGCGCGGCAGTGGAAGGCGAGGCCATCGTCGGTGTAGGCGGACGCCGCGACGTCGATCGCTGAACCGTCGGTGGGGGCGACGACCTGCACGATGGGCAGGTCGTAGGTCTTCGCGAAGGCGTGATCGCGCTCGTCGTGCGCGGGCACCGCCATGACGGCGCCGGTGCCGTAGGTGCCGATGACGTAGTCGGCGATGTAGATGGGGATGGCGTCGCCGTTGACCGGGTTCACCGCGAAGGTGCCGAGCGGGACGCCCGTCTTCTTGCGGGTGGCGTCCGCGCGATCGATGTCGCTCTTCCTCTTCGTCTGGGCCACGTACGTGTCCACCGCGGCGCGCTGCGCGGGCACGGTGAGGCGCGCGGTGAGCGGGTGCTCCGGCGCGAGCACGACGTAGGTGGCGCCGGGGAGCGTGTCGACTCGGGTGGTGAAGACGCTGATGGTCGCGTCGGCCGCGCCCTTGACGGCGAAGTCGACCAGCGCGCCCTCGCTGCGGCCGATCCAGTGGTGCTGCTTGTCCTTCGTCTCCGGCCAGTCCAGGCTGGCGAGATCGGCGTCGAGGCGGTCGGCGTACTCGGTGATGCGCAGCAGCCACTGCCGCAGCGGCAGGCGTTCCACGGGGAAGCTGCCGATCTCGCTCTTGCCGTCGATGACCTCCTCGTTGGCCAGCACGGTGCCCAGCCCGGCGCACCAGTTGACCGGGATCTCCGACTGGTAGGCGAGGCCGCGGCGGAAGAGCTGCAGGAAGATCCACTGCGTCCAGCGGACGTAGCGCGGATCGGTGGTGTCCACCTCGCGCGACCAGTCGAAGCTGAAGCCCAGCATCTTGAGCTGGCGGCGGAAGGTGTTGATGTTGGAGAGGGTGGTATCGCGCGGGTGGGTGCCGGTGCGGATGGCGTGCTGCTCCGCCGGCAGGCCGAAGGCGTCCCAGCCCATGGGGTGGAGCACGTCGAAGCCGCGCATGCGCTTGTAGCGGGCGACGATGTCGGTCGCGGTGTAGCCCTCGGGGTGGCCGACGTGGAGGCCCGCGCCGGAGGGGTACGGGAACATGTCGAGGACGTAGTACTTGGGCTTGCCGGCGTGGCGCTCGGCCTTGAAGGTCCCCTCCTTCTCCCAGAAGTCCTGCCACTTCCGCTCGATGGCGGCGGGGTCGTAACGCTCACGATCGTCTTCGCTCATCGGCCCTCCGACTTACCACGAAAGACGCGCGCGGGCGCGGCGGCCGGACGCGTGTCAGGGGCGAAAGAGCTTGGTCTGCCGGACGCGGGCGACCTTGCGCTCCAGCCTCGCGCGGCGCTTCTGGGTGCGGGCGGGGTCCTCCGCCACGCCCTGCTCCACCAGCGCCAGGGCGCGGGCGGGCTCCTTGACGTGGTGCTCGTAGAGCTTGGCGAGGGCGAGGCGCGCGTCGTCGCAGTCCACCTCCCGCAGCAAGGCCTCCAGGTCGGCGAGGGCGCGGTCCCTGTCCCCGCGGGCGCGCGCGATCTCTGCCCGGGCGCGCAGCGACTCCGGCCCGGCGCCGCGCTCCCCGGCGAGGGACGCGGCGGCGAAGGCCTCGTCGTGGGCGCCGGCGCGCCGGAGCGTGCGGGCCACCCCGACCAGATCCCGCGCCGCGAGGGCGCTCCCCTCCGGCGGCTCGCCGTAGAGGCCGACGAGCGAGGCCATGGTGACGACGTCCCACGCGTTGTGCTCCACGACGCCGAGCAGCGCGCGCGTCTCGCCGGTGCGGAGAAAGTGCAGGTACGCCGCGCTCACCTCCCCGGAGGGGACGTCGTCGTGGCGGACGAAGCCGAGCACCCGCTCCTCCAGGCCGACCAGGCGGCACGGCATCCCCGACGCGCGGTGCACCCGCCGCGCGACGTGGAGCAGATCGAGGTGGGGGCGATCGGGCGCGGCCTCGATGCGCGCCATGACCAAGCGCGTGCGAAGCAGCGGCATGTCGAAGGACTTGCCGTTGAAGGTGACGAGCATCGACGCGGCCTCGATGCGCGCGCGCGTGTGGGCGAGCATGGGCGCTTCCTCGCCGAGGTTGCGCACCAAGAGCTGCTCCACCACCAGATCGCCCTCCTCGAAGAAAGCGAGGCCGACGAGGAAGGCGACGGTGCCTGTGCCGCCGGACAGGCCGGTGGTCTCGGTGTCCAGGTAGAGCGCGCGGGTGAGGTCGCAGGCGGCGAGGGACGGGTCGAGCGCCAGCAGGGACAGCAGGCGCGCGTCGGCGTCGCGTGCGGCGCGGACCGGCGCCCGGCCGGTGCGGTGGGACGGAGGCAGGCGGAGACGGCGCACGTGCAGGGGGCCGAGCGGGGTGTCGTGGGTGACGAAGGGCAGCGCCGGACCCTCCACCGGGCGGGGCGCCGGGCGGGTGACCGTCCGCTCGAGCACCGCGCGCATCCGGCGGCGCAGATCGTCGATCGTCTGCTCCCGGGCGGGGGTGGTCGCCGCCGGCGCGGCGGCCCCTCTCGTGCTCAGGCGAGCGAGCTTGTCCCGGAGTGCCACCCGCCGAGCATACGATACATGCGTGCAGTGCCGCCAGGCCCTCCACGCAGGATCCTGCGCGATTCGTCGCATTGCGCGCGTGCTTGCAATGGAGCGTTTGGCCGCTACCGCCGGCGGGGGGCGTCTGGGACCCACCGGAAGTGGTCCACCAGGACCGGCGGGCTCCCCCCGAGCGGATCCACCTGCCCCACCACGAAAGAGTCGACGACGGTCCCCTCTTCCCCCTCCCGCACCCGCAGCCGGACGAAGTGCTTGTGCGTCGGTAGCCCCAGCGCGGCGAAGGGCTGCGCGTGATTGAGCCCCAGGCGCGCGATGAGCGCGAGCATCGCCCCGAAGGCCGCGCCGGTGGCGAGCGTGGCCGCCAGCCAGCCCGCGCCGATCGCGCATCCACGCGCGAGCAGCGTGCGGCCGAGTGCACGCATGCCGACATGGTCGACGAAGATGCCCATCGCCAGCGGCAGGATGCCGATGAAGAGCCCGAAGGCGATGGCGAAGGGCCACACGCGCCACATGCGGTGCCGCCGCCAGCCGACGAGCGCCGCCGTGCCGACGGCGACCACCGCGCTGTGAAAGACCGCGAAGGGCAGCGCCGCTCCGCGCCCGTACACCAGCCGCGCGCCCAGCTCGACGGCGAGCATCAGCGCGAAGGCCGCCGTGATGAGCCACCCCGCGCCGCCGCGCGCGACGTGCAGCGGCAATCCCTCGAGCAGGGACCACGACGCTCGCGGTCCGGGGAACTCCGCGTCGATGCGGTAGGTCGCGCCGCCGGCCATGCGCGAGCCCTGCATGAAGGCCCCCCCGCCCCCTGCCACGACGTGCAGGCTGCCCTCCCCCTCCGCCGAGCGCTCGTAGTGGTGGATGTCGCCGCAGAGCACGTAGGCCCGACGGCGCGCCGGATCGAGTCCGAGCGCCTCCAGCGAGGCCTTGCCGTTGGGCCTGTCCTCGCCCCACGAGCGCGCCGGGTCGGGCAGCACCACCAGCACCGGCCCCTCTTGCTGGTGGAAGAACTGCCCCTGCCGCGGGTCGATCTGCTTCAGCTGCCGGTCCACGCCCCACAGCTCCAGCCCGCGCGCGAGCGGCAGACGGAAGTAGCTGGTGCGCTGCACCGGGTAGTAACCGAAGAGCGCGAGCGCGTCCGGCTTGCGCACCGCCTCACCGCCGACGAACGCCTCCGCCCACGCGAGCACCGGGTGCTCGTTGGGGCGCGACTCGCGATCCAGCCGGCGCTCGAACTCGCACGGCGCCTGGCAGAGGCGCGCGAAGCCATCCAGGCCGTCGTACCAGTCGTGGTTGCCCGGCACGCCCAGCAACAGCCGCGGCACGCCGTCGCCCTCGCGCTCGAAGACGCGGTTCCAGGGGTCGAGCAGCCGGCGCGTGATCTCGCGCACCGTCGCGACCGGGTACGCGAGGTCGCCGCCGTGGAAGAGCACGTGCCCGCGCGGCAGCAGCAGCCGGCCGCCACCGTCGGGGTCGTCCACCTCGTACTCGCCGGCGATCAGCTCCCCCGTGCGCTCGCTCACCTCCAGGTCGTCGCCGGTGTCGGCGACGAAGTCGATCCACACCTCCCCGCCGAGCGACGCGGCGAGGGTCGGCGCGGGCTTCGCCCCGCGCTCGGCGAGGAGGGTGGTGGCGCGCGCCAGGAGCTCCTCCGGTGTCTCCGGCATCATCCACTGTCGCGAGTCGATGTTCTCGGTCGCGATGGCAGACGCGAGGAGGTGGCGCAGGTGCCCCCAGAAGGCGCTGAAGCCGAACCACGCGATGGCGCGCGGGCTGCGGCGGCCGCGCCGGAAGCCCGACATGGGCGCGTCGGCCGGCGCGCGCTCCAGCACGCGGGGCGCGCGCCCCCTCGCGCCGGGCCGCGCCGGGGCGGCGTCCTCCGAGTGGGCGGCGAGGGGCAGCGGCGTGGCCACGCACCTCAGAGTATGCGCGCCCGACGCCGGACGTACAGCGGGCGTTCCTCAGAGTGTGTGAGGAAGTCCCGAGGTGGGGACGCCCGACGCGTAGCGGAGGGCCCGCGTGGGGAGGGGCCCCGCCCAATCTTCCTCCCCGCCCAGGGGCGGCGCGTGCCGCCCCTGCCAGGACATCACTGAGAGGGATGTGAACGAAGTTCACATGCTCGCCCGACGCGTAGCGGAGGGCCCGCGTGGGGAGGGGCCCCGCCCAATTTACTTGGGCGGGGAGGGGCGGCGCGTGCCGCCCCTGCCAGGACATCACTGAGAGGGATGTGAACGAAGTTCACATCCTCTCAGAAGCCCATGTCGGCGGCGTTCTGCTGGTTGGCCCGGACCTGCGCGCGTCCCGCGCGGGTGTCCTGCACCGGGGCCGGCGTGGCCGTGGTCGTCGTCCCACCGACACCGCCGCCGCCCATGGGCGCCGCGGCGGCCGGCGCGAAGTTCTTCTCCGCCTCGTCCACGAAGGCGAGCTGCTTGTCGAAGTCGGCGTTCAGCCGATCGCTCGCCATGGGGGACGCGTGGTGGCCGATGCGCGCGCTGCGGCGCCGCAGCTCGGTCTCGCGGGTGGCGAGCACCTCCTGCGCCTGCGCCACCTTCCCTTGCTCGAAGAGATCGTTGGCGGCGGTGAGCGACTCCCCGGTGCGGCTGCGCTCCAGGCGCGTCGCCACGAAGGGATCCAGCTCCCGCTGCGCGGTGCCGTCGCTCTTGACCGCCAGGGCGAGATCCCCGGCGCAGGAGCCGTCGCGGCGCGAGAGCAGGTCGCGGTACGCCAGCGAGACGGCGGCGACCGGCTGCGTGCCGTCGCGGTCCACCGGCACGCGGAGCTTCATCAGCACCGTCTTCTGCTGCTTCGCGCTGAAGGTGCCGAAGGGCACGATGACCCGCGTCTTGCCGCCGGAGACCTCGCGGCGGAAGGAGCGATCGAAGACCTGCTCCACCTCCACGCCCTCGGGCAGCTCCACCGTCATCTCGCCGTCGCTCGCCACGCTGGCGAGCAGGGAGTCGAACTCCTGCGAGAAGATGGCGGGCAGCGACGCCGCGTTCTCGACGAAGTAGTGGCGGCCGTTGGACTCGATCGCCAGCGCGGCCATCACCTTCTCGTCGAAGTCCACGTCCACGCCCATGGTGGTGATGGACACGCCCTGGTCGCGCATGTGACCCGCCATGGCGCGCAGGCCGCCCATGTCGGTGATGCCGTGGTTGGTCGCGCCGTCGGAGAGCAGGATCATCCGCGTGACGTGGTCGCCGGAGAGCGGGAGCGTGTCCAGCTCGGTCATGGCGGTCCTGAGGCCACACGAGATGCAGGTGTCGCCGCCCAGCCGGATGGACCGGATCGCCGCCTCGATGCTCGCGCGCGATCCGGCGCCGACCGTGGTCGGGGGCACCACCACGCGCGAGGTCGTGTCGAAGCTCACCACCGTGATGGAGTCGCCCTCGCGCATCCGCTCCACGATGGCGCTGGCCGCGTCGATGGCGCGGGCGATGCGCTCCCCCTTCATGGACCCGGAGCGGTCGATCACCACCGCCAGGTGGAGCGGAGGCGCCGCGCTCGGGGCGTCCACGCCGCTCACCGACGCGAACAGGTACGTCTCTCCGTCGCCGCCCCGCGCGAGCGACGCGTGTCCCAGGCGGGCGTCCACCGTGAGGGTCTGCCCGGCGACGAAGTGCGACATGTCGCTCACCGCGACGGGTGCCTGCGTGGTGACCGCGGGCTTCCAGGCGTCGTGGGGGACGGGCAGCGCGAGGGCGCCCGCGCTGGAACCAGCCATGCCCAGGGCGGCGAGAAAGAGGGCGTTCCGGAGCTTCATGGGCCTTGTTACGGCCCGGCATCCGAAAGGATCTGCCCGGTTCGACCCCGCTCCCCGTGTGGCCCCCCCATGACCCCTGCCCCGCGCAGCAGCTCCCAGCTAGGTACCCCGCCGATGAGGGCGAGGATGACGTCGTTTGGCGCTTCCCGCTCCTTCCCGGCCTGGCGGATGCCGACCGAGGCGCGACGCACCCTCACCACCTGCGCGTCGAAGAGCAGGCGCACCTTGCCGCGCCCGACGAGGCCCTGCAGCTCCTCGATGTTGCGCGCCTTGCCGCGCTGGAAGCCGGCACCGCGGTGGACGACCGTCACCTCGGTGCCCGGCTGGCGCGAGAGCGCCACGGCCGCCTCCATGGCGGCGTCGCCGAGCCCCACCACCACCACCCGCGCTCCGGCGAAGGACCGGGCGTCGGCGAGGGAGTAGCTCACCTTGGCCTCCGCGTCGGCGTCGATGGGTGCCTCCAGGCGGCGGGGGGTCCCTCGCTTGCCGATCGCCACCAGCACCCGCGCGGCGGTCCATGACCGCGTCGCGCTCTCCCCTTCTCCTTTGGCGGTGATGCGGAAGCCGCCGGCCTCCCCCGGATCGCGCTCGATGCCCACCACGCGCTGGTGCTCCCGCAGTCGCAGCGCGTGCTTGCGCACCACGCGCGTCCAGGCGGCGAGGAGCTGCTCCTTGGTGCTCTGCTCCAGCCAGAGCTCCCCCTCCACCGGGACCTGCAGCGGGGCGTCGTAGACCAGCTTGTTGCGCGGGAAGCTCTGGATGCTCGCGGCGAAGGTGTGCTGCTCCAGCGTCAGGTACTTCAGGCCGAGCTCCTTCGCGCGGAGCGACGCGGCCAGCCCCGCGGGCCCGGCCCCCACCACGACGACGTCCAGATCGCAGCCGTGCTTGCGCTTGCCCTTGAGCGAAGCGCCGATGGCGTCGATCGCCCGCGAGCCCTGGGCGATGGCGTTCTTGATGAGCGGCAGGCCGGTGAGATCGCCCGCCACGTAGAGGCCGGGCACCTCCGCCGACTCCTGCGACGCGCTCACCCAGGGCTCCACGGCCTCGTCTTCCTGCTGCGCGTCGCCGATCCCGAGCGAACCGTTCGGGCACGCCTGCTCGCAGAGCACGACCCCGCAGCAGTCGTCCGGACGCGCGACGACGGCGACGAAGCGCCGCACCTCCAGCACGTCGAAGGGACACGCGTCGACGCACGCGTAGCACCCCAGGCACGTGGAGGTGTCGATGACGGGCAGCTTGCGCGCGCCACCTCCCGATCCGGGGAGCGGTCCGCCTGGCGCGCCGCGACCACGCCGCCCGAAGAGGCGCAGGCCGGCCAGCGCCCCCACCGAGCCGAGCACGCCGGCGCCCGTCCACGCGACCGGACCGGTGCGCGCGCGTGGCGCCTCCACCCATCCGGACTTCGCGGCCGCCTCCTTCGCCGCGTCCCACGCGGCGAAGCGCGCCGGTCCGTGCTGGCGCGCGCACACGCTCGCGTGACCGGACGCGGTGGGGCGCCTGGCGGTCTCGGCGTCGGCGCGCTGGTGCTCGTCCATGCACAGCAAAAGGGCGTGCGCGTCGTGCGGGTCGCCGGCGGCGATGCAGCGGGCCGCGGGGTCGGTCGGCGAGGAGGGATTGTGGCAGCCGCGGCACGCCTCCACGGTCACCAGCGGCACGGTCGCCCGAGGCGCCCCTCCGGAGAGCTGACCCGTCGCCGCCGCCCCGCCACCGGTCCGCACGAAGGTGCCGTCCTCGTGCAGCGCGACCGTCTGCGCGTCGCCATGCGCGGGGTGGCACGTCGTGCACCGGAGCTGCCCGCTCGCGGCGAGCGCCCGGTGCGCGGCGCGGGTGGAGGCGTGCGCCTCCTTGCCGTGGCACCCGGCGCAGCTCGCCGCCGCGGACTGGCCGTCGTGATGGCACGCCGCGCACGCCAGCTTCGCCGTGGCGTGCGGTCCGCTGAGCGCTCCGGGGGAGGCCGCGCCGGTCGGCCCTCGAAGGCCGAGCGCCGCGGCGGTGAGCCCGGCCGCGCCCGCCACCCCCGCCACCAGCACGTCGCGCGCGCGGGTGGCGTCGCTCGTGCGCACCGCCTGCCGCGCGGACCTCCGGCGCGGCGCGCTCACCGGTACCTCAGGGCGACGAGGACGTGCGCGGCGAGCAGGATCACCGTCGCCACCGTGAGCGCGGCGTGCGCGCCGGAGAGACCGCGCAGCGCGCGGTTCAGCCAGCGCACCAGCGGCAGGGCCCGCTGCTCCACGACCAGGCGGATCAGCTCTTCCAGCCCGGCGAGCCGTTCGCCTCCCGTCCTGTCCGCGCCCAGCATCCCGTCGATGCGCGCGCGCAGCCTGCGCTCCTCGTCACCCAGCCGCGCGCCGCAGAGCAGGCGCAACGCGCTCGCCGGCCCCTTGCGGTACGGCACCAGCACCCGGGCGTAGATCACCTTCACCGCGTCGCTCCGGCCGGTGAGGCCGCGGAACACGCGCGCGTCCAGGTCGCGGGCGTGGTCCGCGAGATCCTCCGGCATCCGCACGAAGCGCTCCAGCCGGGCCAGCACGCGGGGAGCCAGGGCGTACGCGGCGGCCGCCAGGACGCCCAGCGAGCCGGTCGTCCAGAAGGCGATCGCCAGCGCACCGGCCAGGTCGGCCCGATAGCGCATCCCCGCGTGCGCGGCGACGAACCCGAGGCAGAGCGCGCCGAGCGCGAGGTGCGCGATGAAGTGGGCGCGTACCCGCGACGCGCGAGGCGCCGGGGCGGCCGCGCGGCCACCGCGCCGCTTGAGCACGGCGTAGGCGACGAGCGCGACGACGCACGCCAGCGCGAGCAGACCCGTCAGCGTCTTCGGCCAGGCGCGGCCCGCCCACCCGACGCTTAGCGCCGCCACCGCCGCCGCGGCCACGTGAGGCCACGCCGCGGCGCGCGCGGGCAGCGGCACCGGCGCGCGCTCGTCGCCCAGCGCGGCGCGCACGTCGTCCAGCGTGCGCTGCGGCTCGATGCGCGCGATGGCCTGCGTCGGGCACGACGCGACGCACGCCGGCCCGCCCTCCATCCCTGCGCAGAGGTCGCACTTGACCGCCACCTGCGCGCCCTCGACCCCGAGGGGCGCCATCGCGATGTTCTCCCACGGGCACGCCTTCGCGCAGCTCCCGCACCCGGTGCAGAGGTCCTCGCGGATGAAGACGTCGCCCTGCTCGTCGCGCCCGATCGCCCCCGTCGGGCAATCGATCATGCACGCCGGGTGCTGGCAATGCTGGCAGCTGCTCGGCAGGAGCAGGGTCACCGGCGCGCCGGACACGTGGGTACGCACCGTGTCGCCCTGCCGCAGCAGGCGGGAGATGCCGTCCCCGTGCGCCGCGCCGCACGCGGCGGAGCAGTGCCCGCAGCGCACGCAGGCCTCCTGATCGATCACCAGCAGCGAGCGCGCGGTCTCGAAGCGGTGGAGATCGCCCAGCACGTGCCGCGTCGCGCGGGCGGAGAGCTGCCGCTGCACGTCCATCGCGTCCTTGCGCACGCGCCGCGCGCGCTCCGCCACCTCCGGGTGCCGCGCGGCGACGGGTGCGAAGGCCCGCGCCGGCACCTGGACGACCCACGCCTCGCCCGCGGCCACCGCCGCCAGCGAGCGCGCCGTCCCGGCGAGCGCGTCCTCGTCCCCCAGCATGTCCCCCGCGCCGAGGTACGCCACCACCCGCACCCGCTCGCCCTCCTCCCGCTGGAGCTGCACCGAGCCGTCGGCGACGAAGGCGACGGCGTTCGCGCGCTCTCCCTCGCGCCAGAGCACCTCTCCCCGCCGCAGCTCCCGCGACTCGGCGACGTCGAGCAGCGCCTCCAGGTCCGCCGCCGGCAGGTCCCGCGCGAACGCCACGGTGCGCAGCACGTCGCCCAGCGCCGCCCTCCGCGCGATGCGCTCGCGCCGCAGCGCGGCCTCGTCGCGGCCGAGACGCTCCAGCGCGCGCCGCAGGATGGGCGCCGGGATGACCCACACCGCGCCGGCCTCGAGACAGGTGGCCTCCGCCCTCCGCGCGCCGAAGGACCGCGCGACGGCGTCCTCGCCCAGCGCGTCGCCCGCCCCCGCCCGCCGGATCTCCTCCGGCACCTCCTCGCCCCGGCGCCGCGCGCGCAGCGAGAAGGTGCCGCGGTCGACCACGAAGAGGGCGTCGGCCGGGTCGCCCGCGCCGAAGAGCCTCGCCCCCGCGGCGAGCTCGCGCACCGCGCCCGCCAGCTCGATCTCCCCCCGCGCGCGGGCGTCCAGGCCGCGCAGCAGCGGGTGTTCGAAGACGTGCGCGCCCCACCCGCTCATTTCAGCTCCGCCTCGGCCGTCGCCAGGTCGAGCACGTCCAGCCGGCGCAGCATGTCCTCTGTCACCTGCGGGCCGCTCGGCCGCAGTCCCCGCGCCGCCTGCCGCGCCTCGTAGTCCGCGAACGCCCGCACCAGGTACGGCGGGAAGGACCGGAAGTGGAGCGTGGCGCGCACGTGGAAGGGCGCGGGGTGCCCACCGGCGGGCAGCTCGTAGGTGTAGGTGATGGGCACGCCCGGGGGCGCGGAGCGCGTGTCGATGATGGCGTCGGGCGCCTTCGCCACGCCGCGCTCGGCGTCCAGTGATCCCACCGGGAAGTACGTCTCGAAGAGCTCGTGCCCGCCGGAGAGGTTGGAGCGGCACTCGCCGGTGTCGATGTCGTAGCCGCCGTCGTCGAAGCGGTCGGCGCGCGTGAAGCCCTGCCCCGGTCCCGGCTGACACTCCCCGGCGTCGTCGATCACGCCGATGCAGCGCACGCACCGCAAGAAGCCGTTCTGGAAGTTGATGAGCCCGGAGCCGCGGAAGAAGGTGCCGCCGAGCGACGGCGGCGGCGACCATCGCGGGACGTCCGAGCCGTCGGCGACGTCGGCGCCGAACACGCCCTGCGGCCGCCCCAGGCCGTCCTCCAGCCCGTCGCGGGTGGTCACCCGCAGGAAGCGCTTGTCCCCCAGGTCCGCGCTCGGCGAAGCCAGGTGCCCCACCTCGTAGACCGTCTGCCCGCGCGCGTCGCTCACGCGCATCTCCACCCAGATCTCTCGCTCCTGGCTGAAGCCGGCCGGCACGCGGTGGCCGGCGCCCACGTTCTGTACGACCACGGGGATCTGCAGCGTGCCGCCCGCGCGCCTCGCGCCGTCGATGGAGAAGCGGAAGGTGTGGCGCAGCATCATGTCGCGCCGCGCGCGCAGCCCCACCGGCGTGCCGGCGCCGTCCAGGGCCGCGTCGTCGGCGAAGACGTCCGGGTACGACGTGGTGAGGGGCACGTCGACGCTGGTGAAGTAGTGCGTGGTGCCGCCCGCGCCTGGCGCGCGCGCCTCGAAGCGCGTCCCGGAGGGGCAGTCGGCGTCGCCGGCCGCGCCGGGGGCGGGCACGCACACGCCGGGGTAGCGGCTCATGTGACACCCCTGGCACGTCGCCGGCTTTCGCCCCGCGCGCCGCTCCCCGTCCGCCCACGTCCGCCACTCCGAATACGCGTTGCGCAGCCGCTTGAAGTGCTCGCCGCGCTGCACCACCCCCACCGCGTCGGTGCCGAAGAGGCGCACGTCGTGGCACGCGCCGCAGAACTCGCTCGAGCGCAGGTAGCTCTCCGCCGCCGCGTCGGCGTGGCCGTGCGGCGTCGGGTCGCCGGGGCGCGCGCGGTCGAGCAGCAGGCCCGCCTCCAGATCGTAGCCGCTGTTGGCGATCCCCGGCGTGCCCGCGAGGTCCTCCGGCCGGGAGGCAAACACTTGACCCGTCAAGGGACTCGTCCAGGTGGGGTTGCCCTCGTAGGCGCCGGTGTGCCGGCCGTGCTCGCCCACCGGCCCCACCGTCTGGTGGCAGACCGCGCACGAGATGCCCTCCAGCGAGGGCCGCGCCAGCAGGTCGACCAGCGGCTCGCGCGAGCCGTCCTGGCGCACCGCGCTCCACGCCGGCGCGCTCGCGCGCAGGTTCTCCCCCGGGGCGTGGCAGTTGATGCACCAGCCCTCGCCGCCGGTGCCGGTCACCACCAGCCCGGTGCGCTCGTCGCGGCACGCGTCCGTCGCGGGCCGCCGCAGGACGCCCGCGCCGTTGGGGCAGGTGAAGCTGCGCCCGACCTGCTCCTCCACCGCGCTCTCCAGCGCGCCGAACAGCGGGCTCTTCGATGCGTGCGCCATCACCGAGCGCTTCCACTGCGCCACCTCGCTCGGGTGGCACGACGCGCACGCCGAGACCCCGGTGTCGCGCAGGGGGGCTGCCCTGGGCGTGCGGCGCGGCGTCGTCCGCGGGCCGGGGGCGGCGAGGGCGCCGGCGGCGATGAGCAGCCCCGCCGCGACCGACCAGACCCCACGGCGGCCGAGCTGCGGGAGACCCAGCCGCGCGGCCGCGGGCCCCGGCGGATTGCCAGCACGCTTGCGATCCGACGCCACCTCCCGCTGGGCGGCGGGCGCGGCCGGGGCGGCCCCGGCGACGGTTGCACTGGCCACGCCGGCGCGTGGCGGGGAGAGCAGCGCCGCGCAGGCCGCGACGATCGCCGCGGCGTTCGCCGGTCGGTCCTGCGCGCGAGGCGCGAGCATGGAGAGCACCAGGCTCTGCACACCCGGCTCCAGCTCCCGGGCGATCGCCTCGTCGAAGGGCGGCGCCCCTGCCTCGCTGCGTTCACCGAGGTCGTCGCGCAGGCTCTCCCCGGCGAAGGGCATCGCGCCGGCGATCAGCCGGTAGGCCAGCAGGCCGAGCACGTAGCGGTTGGCGGCGCCGTCCCAGGGCGCCCCCTCGCTCTGCTCCGGCGGCGTCCAGCGCGGCGACGGGAGGGAGTGCGGCCTGTCCTTCGTCCCCTCCCCCAGCCACGCGCCCACCAGCGCATCAGCCCGCACGTGCGCCTCCGGCTCCAGCCCGAGCTGGCCCGGGCCCAGCGGGCCGGGGAACCAGCCGCGCCGCTCGCACTCGGCGAGGGCGCTGGCCAGATCGCGGACACACGCCAGCACCTCGCGCCAGGGCAAGCGCTCCCCCCGGACCAGCGCGTCGACGGTCCGACCCTGCGCGCGCACGAGCACCGGCGCGTCGCCCCGCGAAGGGAGCAGCCCGCGCGCGGCGGTGAAGCCTCCCAGGCGGCGCCGCCCCAGACGCGCCAGCCGGCGCGCGAGCGAGGCGTCGGCGGCGTCGAGCACCCAGGCCTCGCGGCCATCCTGCAGCAGCACCCTCTCGGCGCGGCCCACGCGCCCCAGGACGGTGGCGACCTGCGCGCTCATCGCCGTGCCCCAATCAGCGCGCCCGCGAGGCGCCGTGGTCGCCGCGCGGCGTGCCGTCGTCTCCGCCCGGCGTGTCGTCGGCGTTCACGCTCGCCGCGGTCTTGCTCTTGCCCCAGTAGTGGGTGCGCACGCCGTAGGTTGCCAGCCCGGAGAGGAGCGAGGCGGCGACGATGAGCCCGACGCCCCAGCGCATGGAGATCCGCCGCGGGGCGGTCGCCTTCTCCACCAGCGCCACCGTGTCGTTCTTGCGGGGCGGCGACGAGTCCAGGGTGCCCCCCGTGCGCGACTCGGCCACCGCGCGCGGCGCTGGCTCTGCGTCGTCGGCCTCCTCCGCGGGGAGCGTCTTCTCCGCGCGGCCCGGCTTGCCGGAGCTCGCCCCGCGCGTCTTCTTGGTCTTGCGTCCCGCGCGCAGGGGGGCGAGCGCGTCCAGCACGGTCTCCGCCGACTCCGGCCGCTCCGCCGGGTCCTTGGCGAGCAGGTCGAACACCAGGTCCTCGACGCCCGCCGGCACCTCCACGTCCTCCATCGCCGAGGGCTCGGCGGTGCACTGCAGGTTGAGCAGCTCGCGCGGCGACGCCGAGCGGAACGGCGGCTCCCCCGCCAGCAGCTCGTAGAGCACCAGCCCCAGCGCGTACAGGTCGCTCCGCGCGTCGATGGGGCGCGCGTCGATCTGCTCCGGGCTCATGTACTGCAGCGTCCCGATGCTCTGCGTGCTCGGCGCGTGGGCCTGCTCCAGCACCTTGGCGATGCCGAAGTCCATCACCTTCACGACGCCGTCGTCGCACACCATCACGTTCTCCGGCTTCAGGTCGCGGTGCACGATGGGCGGCGTCTGCGCGTGCGCGACGCCCAGCGCCGCCGCCATCTGCGCGACGATCTCCACCGCCTCCTGCCAGGGCAGCGCGCCGCGGTCGTTGAGCACCTCGCGCAGCGTCTTGCCTTCCAGGTACTCGAGCACCAGCACCAGCTGCCCGTCCTCCTCCACCGAGGCCAGGCTCCGCACCAGGTTGGGGTGCTCCAGGTGCGCCAGGATCTGCATCTCGCTCTGGAACAGCCGCCGGCCGTCCTCGTCGCGCAGCAGCTCCTGCCGCAGGACCTTCAGGGCGACGCGGCGCTTGGAGAGACGCTCCTCCGCCTCGTACACGCGACCCATCCCGCCCTCGCCGACCATCCGCTTGATGAGGTACTCCCCGATCCGTTCCATGGGGCTCGGTACGGGCCAGCGCGGCCGAGGATCTACTCGAGGGCCACGTCGGTCCGCCCGGTGCGCGCCCGCTCCCAGAGGTCGTCCATCCCCATCGCCAGCGGCCGCGGGGCCTCGTCGGGGCCAAAGAGCCTCGCCTCGCGGATTTCCAGGGGATTTTCCGGCGCGCGGGAGGGCGGGTCCACCCGGCACGCCACCAGCACGGTCACCGCGTGGAAGCGCGGATCGCGCCCGGGGTCGGAGAAGACGCCCAGGACACGCACATCGCGCACCCCGGAGGTGATCCCCGCCTCCTCCTGCAACTCGCGGAGCAGGCATGACCGCAGCGTCTCGCCCCACTCCAGGGTGCCGCCGGGCAGGCACCACGTGCCCGTGTCCGCCCGCCGGATCAGCACGAAGCGGCCGTCGTCGACCCGCGCTGCGGCGGCGATTCCCACCACCGGCCGGCGCAGCAGATGCCGCGAGACCTCGTAGAGAACGCCCAGCGCCGCGCGCGGAAGCCGTAAGTACACCAGCCCTTGCTAGTCCCATGGGGGCCTGCGATACAAGCCCGCGTCCCCCAGCCCCCCCCAGGAGCCCGCGGGCGCACGGAAAGGATCCCCCCCGGATGAAGCTCGTCACCTTCCGCATCGACGCCCACCCGCGCGCGGGCGTCGTCGTCACAGGCCCCAGCCCGGTGGTGGTCGATCTGGCGCATGCCTTCGCCTGGTTCGAGCACACGCACGGCCGTCCGTGCCACACGGCGGCGCTGGAGGCCCGGTACGGGAGCGGGGTGCTCGGCTTCATCGAGCACGCCGACGTCGCCCGCCCGGCCGCCGACGCCATCCTCGCCACCCTGACCGAAGGCAAGCTCCCCTCATCCTTCGACGGCATGTCGCTGGTGCACCTGCTGTCCACCGTCACGCTGGAGGCCCCGCTGCCGCGGCCGCCGTCGATGCGCGACGGCTACGCCTTCCGCCAGCACGTGGAGACGGCGCGCCGCAACCGCGGCGTGGAGATGATCCCCGAGTTCGACCAGTTCCCGGTGTTCTACTTCACCAACCACCAGGCGGTCATCGGCCCGGGCAAGCTGCAGGTCCAGAAGCGCCACCTGGAGCGGCTGGACTTCGAGCTGGAGGTGGCGATCGTCGTCGGCAAGCGCGGGAGGAACCTGAGCGTGCAGCAGGCCGATGCCGCCATCTTCGGCATGACGGTGATGAACGACTTCTCCGCGCGCGCGATGCAGATGGAGGAGATGAAGCTGTCGCTCGGCCCGACCAAGGGCAAGGACTTCGCGACCGGCCTCGGCCCCCACCTGGTCACGATGGACGAGCTCGCCACCAAGACCATCCACACCCAGAGCGGCAACCGCTTCTCGCTGGAGATGACCGCGCGGGTGAACGGGGTGCAGGTCTCCAAGGGCAACGCGCAGGACATGACGTGGACCTTCGCCCAGATCATGGAGCGCGCGAGCTATGGCGTGACGCTCTATCCGGGCGACGTCATCGGCTCCGGCACGTGCGGCACGGGCTGCTTCCTCGAGCTCAACGGCTCCAAGATCACCGACAACCAGTGGCTGAAGCCGGGAGATGTCGTCGAGCTGGAAATTGACGGCCTCGGCACACTCGTCCACGAGGTCACGCTCGTCGAGGCCTGAGGCCCGGCCGAAGGCCGGCCGACAGCCCGAAGGGCACGTCACCTGAGGCCCGGCCGAAGGCCGGCCGACAGCCCGAAGGGCACGTCGCCAGAGGCCCGGCCGAAGGCCGGCCGACAGCCCGAAGGGCACGTCACCTGAGGCCCGGCCGAAGGCCGGCCGACAGCCCGAAGGGCACGTCGCCTGAGGCCCGGCCGAAGGCCGGCCGACAGCCCGAAGGGCACGTCACCTGAGGCCCGGCCGAAGGCCGGCCGACAGCCCGAAGGGCACGTCACCTGAGGCCCGGCCGAAGGCCGGCCGACAGCCCGAAGGGCACGTCACCTGAGGCCCGGCCGAAGGCCGGCCGACAGCCCGAAGGGCACGTCACCTGAGGCCCGGCCGAAGGCCGGCCGACAGCCCGAAGGGCACGTCACCTGAGGCCCGGCCGAAGGCCGGCCGACAGCCGTGATGAAGCGCCTCGCGCGGGCATGCTCGAGGTGCTAAGCCGCCCCAGGTGCCTGGGGTGGCCTCGTGGCCGGGCACGTGGCGTTTTCCCGGGGTGTGAGGTTGGAGATGGTTCGCGGACTTGCTTTCTGGAGTGTGGCGCTGGTCGTGGTGGTGGGCGGCTGCGCCCAGGGCGTGACCCTGCCGGTGAACGGCAACGATGGCGGCGTGATCACCAAGGGTGACGCCGGCGGCGGCAACGACTCCGGCAACAACGGGAGCGACTCCGGCAACAACGGGAGCGACTCCGGCAACAACGGCAACTGCACCACCAGCCCCCCGAGCAGCGTCTGCGGCGTCTACCCGCAGTGCGGGTGCAGCGGCGGCACGTGCGAGGTGGACCAGCAGAAGCTGGACGGCAGCTCGTCGTGCGTCACCGCCGGCAGCAAGCAGATCGGCGACGCCTGCTCCAAGACCGCCGGCGAGTGCGCCCAGGGTCTGACCTGCATCTTCGGCGTGTGCCGCCCGTACTGCGGGAGCGACGGCGCCTCCTGCAGCGACCCGGGCACCGGCCACTGCAAGCAGCTCACGCAGGGCCAGGCGCAGACCCCCATCCAGAACCTGCTGGTGTGCTCGGTGGACTGCAGCCTCACCGACCCGAACTCGTGCGGCGGCGGGGGCGTCGGCTGCGTCTACGACAGCACCAACCAGGACACCGACTGCTACACGACGGGCACCGCCATGACGTGCAGCTCCACCACCTTCTGCGCGCCTGGCTACGAGTGCATCATCGACGGCAACAACAACACCCTGTGCAAGCAGTGGTGTCACGTCAACGGCAGCGACTGCAACACCGGCACCTGCACCAGCCTCGGCACGCCCGTCGTGGTCAACGGCGTGGAGTTCGGCGTCTGCCTCTGATCACGGGGGGTACGCGCCGCCTGCGATCGCACTCTTCCCGCCGGGGCGTCGGGCGCGAAACTGAGGGCCGCCGCACATTCGTCACTCAGACCTGAGTTACGTTTCCCCTGGCTCGTGGCGAGGCAGGTGCTCTATGCTGCGCGCGATGCCGACCCTGCGTACGTACACAGTAATTCCGAAGCTGCCCGCCGCCCTGGAGCGGCTCCGCACCCTCTCCACCAACCTGTGGTGGGCCTGGTCGCTCGAGGCCCGGGAGCTGTTCCTGCGCATCGACGGAGAGCTCTGGGAGCAGGTCCACGGCAACCCCATCGAGCTGCTCACCCGCGTGGAGCAGAAGCGGCTGGACGAGATGGCGACCGACGACGCCTTCCTGGCCCACCTGGACATGGCCTACCAGGCTCTCGACCGCTACCTCTCGAGGGAGGGCTGGTTCGCCAAGCACTTCCCGGAGGCGGCCGGCGCGCGCATCGCCTACTTCTCGATGGAATACGGCCTGCACGAGTCGCTCCCCGTCTACTCCGGAGGCCTCGGCGTGCTCGCGGGCGACCACCTCAAGACGGCCAGCGACCTGGGGCTACCGCTGGTGGGCGTGGGCCTGGCCTACGCCGAGGGCTACTTCCGCCAGGCGCTCAACGAGGACGGCTGGCAGCAGGAGCGCTACCCCATCAACGACTGGCACCGCCTTCCGGTCCAGCCGGTGATGGACGGCACGGGTAAGCAGCGGCTGGTCATCCGCGTGGCGTACCCCGATCGCACGGTGTTCGCGCAGCTCTGGCGGGTGCAGGTGGGGCGGGTGCCGCTCTTCTTGCTGGACGCCAACCTGGCGCAGAACGCGGAGGAGGACCGCGCGATCACCGGACCGCTCTACGGCGGCGATCAGGAGTTCCGCGTCCGGCAGGAGATCATGCTGGGCATCGGCGGCGTGCACGCGCTGGAGGCGATGGGCCTCTCCCCCACGGTCTGCCACATGAACGAGGGGCACTCGGCGTTTCTCGCCATCGAGCGTATCGGCCGGCTGGTGCGCGACCGCGGCGCGAGCTTCGCCGTGGCGAGCGAGGCGTGCACCGCGCAGAACGTCTTCACGACGCACACGCCGGTGCCCGCGGGCAACGATAGCTTCGCCCCGGACCTGGTGTGCAAGTACCTGGAGCCGTACCGCGCGGCGCTCGGCATCACCGAGGACCAGCTCCTCGCCCTGGGCCGCGTGGACCCCGCGGACACCGCCTCGCAGTTCCAGATGCCGGTGCTCGCCATCCATGCCTCCGACCACTACAACGGCGTGAGCGCGCTCCACGGGGACATCTCGCGCCGGATGTGGAAGGACCTCTGGCCGGACGTGCCGGAGCACGAGATCCCCATCCAGGCCGTCACCAACGGGGTGCACATCGCCTCGTGGGTCTCCGACGAGATGGGCGCCCTCTACTCGCGCTACCTCGGCCCGCGCTGGCAGGAGACGCCGGACGACGCGAACATCTGGGCGCGCACCTACGAGATCCCCGACGCGGAGCTGTGGCAGGTGCACGAGCACAGGCGCCACCGGCTGGTGAAGCTGTGCCGGCGGTGGCTGCGCAACGCGGCCGAGCGGCGCGGGCAGTCGCGTGAGGAGATCTCCGCGGCCGAGGAGGTGCTGGACCCGGGGGCGCTGACCATCGGCTTCGCCCGGCGGTTCGCGACCTACAAGCGCGCGGCGCTGCTCTTCTCCGACCTGGACAGGGTGAAGCGGCTGCTGGGCGACCCGCACCACCCCGTGCAGCTCGTCTTCGCCGGCAAGGCCCATCCGCAGGACAAGGGCGGCAAGGAGCTCATCCGGACGATCGTCCACGCCGCACGCAAGGAGGGCCTCACGGGGCGCGTCGTGTTCATCGAGGACTACGACATGCGCATCGCTCGCACCATGGTGTCCGGGGTGGACGTGTGGCTGAATACGCCGCGCCGCCCGCACGAGGCCAGCGGCACCAGCGGCATGAAGGCGGCAGCCAACGGGGCGCTCAACGCGAGCGTGCTGGACGGCTGGTGGGCGGAGGCCTGGCGGGACCATGGCCGCGACGTCGGCTGGGCGATCGGCCGCGGCGAGGAGTATCCCGACGGCACCGGCGACGCCGTGGAGGCCGAGCTACTCTACGACCTGCTGGAGCGCGAGGTGGTCCCCCTCTTCTTCCGGCGCGAGCCTCGAAGCATGGTGCACCCGCAGCCGGCCCGCGAGCGCGACGTGGACGACCTGCCGCGCGCGTGGATCCGCAAGATGAAGCACGCCATCGCCATGCTCACGCCCGCCTACAACACCGCGCGCATGGTGCGGCAGTACACCGAGCGCTACTACGTACCTTCCCACAAGCTGTGGCATCGCATGATCGACGAGGACCTGCGCGGCGCGCGGGAGCTGACGGCGTGGAAGGAGCGTGTGCACGCCGGGTGGGAGGGCGTGCGCATCACGCAGGTGACCAAGGAGTCGGCCGACCAGGTGATGGTGGGCGACGACGTGCCGGTGACGGCGATCGTGGAGCTCGGCAAGCTCGCGCCGGAGGACGTGGTGGTGGAGCTCTATCACGGCCCGACCGGGGGCTCGCACGAGCTGTCGCACGGGGAGCTCGTCCGGATGAAGGTCCAGAGCGCCGAGAGCCCCGGGCGCTACCGGTACGCGGGCCACATCCCGACGCAGGAGAGCGGGGCCCACGCCTTCGCGGTGCGCGTGATGCCGTGGAACGCGGCGATGAGCCACCCGTACGAGACCTCCCTCGTGCGGTGGGATTGATCTTCCCCTCCCCCTGACCTCCTCCTGCGCGCGAGGCCAGGCGAGGCCCCCAGCCGCCCCGCCTTCGACGACCCGCCCCCCTGTCCCCCCTGTCCCCCCTTCCTGTCCCCGGACACCAAACGTCGAACGGCAGGCATGCTTGCAATTCGACGTTTCAGCGGGAATCTGGAGAGAGGGGGGGGTGGCATGGGGTGTGCTGATGGTGAGGGGATGGACCCTGTGTTCTTCACCATCAAGCGGGCTTACTACGCGACGCTGAAGCTCACGCGGCGGGCGCTGGCGGCGATGGGGCTCACCGCAGCGCGGTTCGACCTTCTCGACGCGATGTACCGGCTCGGGGCGCGCCGCGTTCACCTTCAGAGCAACCTTCGACGCGGACTCGGCGTCGCGCGCTCCACCATCAGCGTGATGATGCGGTCGCTCGAGCGGCTGGGGCTCGTGACGCGGCGGCGTGACGGGCGCGACATCCTGGTCGCGCTGACGCCGGAGGGGCGCGGCCGCGTGCGCCGCGCCTTCTACGGGCTCGTGCTGGTCGGCCACGTCGGGCTGGCGCTCGACGGCGCGCTCGCCCCCGGCGAGCGGCGCTGGCCCGCACAACGCGCGTGCGTCCGCGCCCGCCGGCACCTCCAGGTGCTCTGCCTGCGCATTCGAGACGGCTTCGGCGACGCGGCCGACCTGGACCGCCTCGGGAGCCTCTGGTGGGTGCGAGATCAAGAGACGGCGCGCCGGGCGCGGCGCCGCGAGGGGCGCCGCGGTCCCACCGGTGGGCTCAGTGCGGGGTCGGCGGGATGTACACCGTGTTGATCGACGCCACGTTCCCGCCCGCCGGGTAGCCGTACGACGCGGCCGAGTCCAGGCCCCAGACCGTCAGGCCGAAGGGGCCGTCGCTCGACGCGGTGTGCGGGCCGTTCTGGCAGTTGTTGCCCTGCGGCTGGCCGCCCTTGACGATGTCGGCGTAGGCATACTCGTACTGACCGCCGCTGCCGATGGGCTTCCACCCCGTCACGTTGCCGATGCAGTCCACGTCGACGTCCTTGAAGCCACTCGGCGTCTTGACGCGCACGATGGGGAAGACCGTCGTCGAGTAGGTGACGTCGGAGTAAAAGACGTACTTGGACAGGAACTGCGCGGGCGGCAGCACGTTCACGTAGTCCTCGTCGCCGAGGCAGCCGTTGCTGTTGGTGACGAAGCAGCCGGTCATCATCATGCCGATGTAAAACGGGTGCTGCGCGTCCTGGCTCTTCACGACGAAGGGCCCCTTCGCCTCGAACTCCACCATCTGCCCCAGCTTCAGCGTGGTGGGAGCGCCGCTGACCTGCGGATCGTAGGTGAGCGTGGTGCCGTCCACGGTGCCGACGAACCGGTACGGGACCGACTCGAAGCCGCTGTTGGACCGGCTCTCGTACGGCAGCACCGCGTACTCCGAGCCGAGCGCGCTGACCGGCGGGATCTGCTCGTGGTCGGAGTCGCACCCGCCGCCGGTGGAGGTCTGCGACCCGAGACACAGGTAGCCGTTGCCGCCGTTGAAGGCGACCGGCTTGCTGCTGGCGATGATGCTGCCGGACATATCCATCGGCTGGCTGGCCGGGTTGCCGCCGTAGCTGAAGGCGGCCTGCCACTGGATGTACTCCCCCGCGTTGAGCGTGTAGGTGGTCTTCACGTTCTTGGGGGCCGCGACGACGTTGGTGCCGGCAGGCAGCGCGACCGTCGGAACGATGTCCACCTGCGTGTTGTCCTCCGTCGCCACCACCTGTCCCCAGTGCGGGCCGCCGGAGTTGGCCTGGCTGCCGCTCCCCAGCTTCGGCACGACGCCGACGTAGTTGTTGCCCCACGCCGTCGTCGGCAGCAGGAGCGTGGCGCCGGGGAGGAAGGAGCTGGCGCCACCGAAGGGAAGGATGTCGTAGCCGCTCACCGGGAGGCTGGTGGCGATGTGCCACGCCTGGCCGCGGCCGGTACCCTTCACCTCCGTGCCCTGCAGCAGGGCCGGGCCCGCCGGACACTTGTAGTTGCTGGACGGATTGCTCTCCATGAAGAGCACGCCCACCTTGCCCGGCGGGATGCCCGTCGTCGGGATGGCGGCCCATTGCGCGGGGGCGACGCCCGTCTGCGAGATCCGGCCGAACTTGCTGATGTCGTAGCTGGTGCCCGCGCGCGAGACCGTGAGCGTCACGTCCTTCGGCCAGTTGTTGGCGATGAAGACGGTGAGGCACGGCGAGAAGTACGAGGGGTAGAGGTCGGCGAAGAAGGAGGGCGTCGCGACCATGAAGTCGCAGCCGACGCTCCCCTTCGCCTCGCCCGCGGCCTGGCACGCCGGCACGCACTGGCCTCCCGAGCACCCCTCGTCGGGCGGGCACGTCTTCAGGATCTGGCCGTTGCCGTCGATGACGTTGCGCAGGTCGGGGCTGCAGCCGTTGGTGACGCCGCCGCCGTCACCTGGCGTCGCGTCGCCGAAGTTGAAGCCACCGTCGTCGGGGGGGACGCCACCATCCATGCCGCCGCCATCCATGCCGCCGCCGTCCTGGTCGAACCGGCTGTCGTCCCCACCACACGCCACCAGCGCCAGGGCGGCGACGCAGCCCAGCCCCCAAAGCAAGCGATTCATCGGCACACCTCCGCCGACGAAAGTGTAGCGCGATCGGGTGGAAACGGCGCGCGCAAAGGCCACGCGCCCCGTCGGCGGAGTGGCCCCTCGGGGTGGCGACCTCAGGTGCCGGCCAGGCTGGTGACCGCGGCCGCGGCCTTCCCGTTGCCGCCGGTGTGCACGCCGGGGTCGCCGCAGCAGCGGAAGCCGATCTGGTAGAAGGCGAAATTCTCGTCGTGGGCGACGGTCATCGGCCGGCAGCGATCACGCACCGGGCCCCAGTAGCCGCCCTTGAGGCCGCTCCTGTACGGATGGCCGCTCTGGTTGACGACCCACTCGTCCACGTTGCCGGTCATGTCGTGCACGCCATAGGGGCTCACGCACGACTCACGCGAGCCCGACGGATCGCGCTGGTCCAGCCGCGCGATCTCCGCGTCACGCGTCCTGGGGTTGACGAGGGCGCGCTCGTTGGGCACCGGGTGCGGCCGGTCGATGTTGCAGGCGTCCGCGTTCCGCGCGTAGCCGTACGGGTACGGCAGGTGCTCCTGACCCTCGCAGGCCAGCGTCCACTCGCTCTCGTTGCAGAGGCGCTTGCCCTCGGCCTCGCAGGCGTCGCGCGCCTGTGTCC
The DNA here is from genome assembly GCA_963782055.1 of uncultured delta proteobacterium. GTDB lineage: Bacteria > Myxococcota_A > Polyangia > Polyangiales > Polyangiaceae > DASXHD01. The sequence goes on along the minus strand of CAWAIF010000003.1, from coordinate 3,475,943 downwards.
AGGTGACCATCACCTGCGGCTTGGCGCCCGCTTGATTGGGGTACTCGTACTCGTCGATGCAGAAGTGCCGGCGCAGCGTGCGGGTGGCGCAGTGCGGCGTCGGCTCGAACTCCGCGCAGCGCATGTGCGTTTCCGGGTCCAGCCAGCGAAGGCACTTCTGCTCCACGAAGGGGCAGTACTGCCCGTCCACCTCGACCATGCCCGCCGGGCATGAAGCGGGGGCGTCCAGGGAGGGCGTGGTGGTGGTCTTGACGCCCGCGTTGGCGAGCGTGGCGGGTGCAGGCGCGACGGACGCGTCGGGCGCAGGCGCGGTGGGCGCGGCGGGCGCAGCGGGCGCGGCGGGCGCGACGGTGGCCGGCGTCGAGGGCAGTCCCCGCGAGCCCCGCTCACTGGCGTGGCCGGAGACCACGCCGAAGACCAGCGTGCCCGCGATCGCCACAACGCCGAAACCTACCCATCTCATTGCCTGCCACCTCCCTGGCGGTCTCACGTCCTTTCGGGCATCGCTCTCATGCAAAGCAAGTCCTCGGCCAACGCCTGGGCTTGCGGGCGCAGGGCGAACCCTGGCCCTCGACCGCGTACCGCCGGCCGGCCGCCCGGGAGCGGCGTCGCCAGCGGCTCATCCGTGGGCACATCGCTCCTGAAGCCGTCCGCCGCCGCGCCCGCCGGCGCGGCCGAAAGACGGCCAGTACGAATCGTAGGATCCGGCGGTCACGCGCGTCACCTTTTTGGACGTGCGCTTCGCGCGTGCCGCTGTCATTCCGCAGAGAAACCCGGAATGACTTCTTGATTTGAAGTCTAGCGCGAAACCGCGTGGGCGCAACGAACGCCCGTCCCCGCGCTCGGTGCGCGAACCGGATGCTCGCACGCGCGCGGCCTGCGGCCGGCGGCGGTGTGGCTCGCGCTACGCGCGTCGCCCGCTTCACTCTTTCGCGGCGCTCGTGCAGTGCGTCATCGACGCCGGGCGCCGGGGGTGGACCCTCCACCACCGCTCACCGCGACACCTGCGTCATGGCGATCGCTTGCAGAGGAGCGCGGTGGCGGCGCGCACGTCGACCGCAGGGTCGTCGAGGGTCTCCCCTTCGCTGACGCACCCGTAGTCGCAGTTGGCCACCGGCACGCCCTCGGCACCCGGGCAGGCGGCGACGACCGCGCCGCGGCAGACGAAGCGTTCGCCGTGGGCGTCGCAGCGCACCGGCGGCGCGCTCGCCGGGGGGGTGCGGAAGAAGGCGTCGCCGGGGCGGCTGGCGCACAGACCGCGGGCGTCCCTGGCTTCGCGCACCAGCACCACTCCTGCCGCTGCGCACCCCCCCTCGCAGGTGACGGCGGTGTGCCAGGGGCACGCGCACGTGCTGCAGACCGACTCTCCCTCGGAGAGCTCCACCTTCCCCACCCGCGCGCCCGGTGCGCCGGTCGCCGGCGACTCGACGCACCGTGCCAGCCCGGGAGGGCAGTCGGTGCGCGCGATGGGATCCTCCTTCGGGGCCCCCACGCCCCTGTGCTTCAGCCACGTCGACAGACACCCCCGCTCGCACGAGGCGGTGCCCACCACCAGCGCGGCGAGCACGAGTGCACCGCGCCACCTGCGCCCGCGCGCAGGCGGCGCGCGGCCCGGGCTGGCGGGACGGGAGGGCGCGGGTGTCACGAGCACCGACGGTAGACAAAGCCGGCGGCCGCGGCCATGCTGGCGACCATGAGCAAGGAGCGCATCGGTTCGTTCGAGGATTTCTGGCCGTACTACGTGTGCGAGCACTCCAAGAAGAGCACGAGGACCTTCCACTTCGTCGGCACCAGCCTCGCCATGGGCACGGTCGCCGCGTCGGTGCTGCTGCGCAAGCGCTGGCTGCTCGCCATCGCCCCGCTCGCCGGCTACGGGCCCGCGTGGGTCTCGCACTTCTTCATCGAGCGCAACCGCCCGGCCACCTTCAAGTACCCGGCGTGGTCGCTCATGGCGGACTTCGTGATGTGGTCGAAGATGCTGCGCGGCACGATGGACGCGGAGGTCGAGCGCATCATGGGCGCGCGCGACCGCGCCAAGGCCGAGGCCGCCAAGCCCCCGCCCGCAGCGAATCCCCAGACCAACTGACCGCCACGCGCGCCAGCTCCCGAGGACACCGCAGGCCCGACGCGTAGCGCCGGGCCCACCCCGCCCGATGGACCTGGGCTCCGAGGAGCGGCGCGTGCCGCCCCTCGGACCTGCGACCTGACCGGCCTCAGCTCTCGATGAAGCTCTTGAGCTGCTTGCTGCGCGAGGGGTGGCGCAGCTTGCGGAGGGCCTTCGCCTCGATCTGGCGGATGCGCTCGCGCGTGACCTCGAAGTCCTGACCGACCTCCTCGAGGGTGTGGTCGCTCTTCTCGCCGATGCCGAAGCGCATGCGCAGGACCTTCTCCTCGCGCGGCGTCAGCGTCTTGAGGACCTTCCGCGTCTGCTCGGCGAGGTTCATGTTGATGACCGCCTCCGCCGGGCTGACGACGCTCTTGTCCTCGATGAAGTCGCCCAAGTGCGAGTCCTCCTCCTCGCCGATGGGGGTCTCCAGGCTGATGGGCTCCTTGGCGATCTTCAGGACCTTGCGGACCTTGTCGAGCGGGAGCTCCATCTTCTCGGCGATCTCCTCCGGGGTCGGCTCGCGGCCGTACTCCTGGACGAGGTAGCGGCTCGTGCGGATGAGCTTGTTGATCGTCTCGATCATGTGCACCGGGATGCGGATGGTGCGCGCCTGATCGGCGATCGCGCGGGTGATGGCCTGACGGATCCACCACGTGGCGTAGGTGCTGAACTTGTAGCCGCGCTTGTACTCGAACTTGTCGACCGCCTTCATCAGGCCGATGTTGCCCTCCTGGATCAGGTCCAGAAACTGCAGGCCGCGGTTGGTGTACTTCTTGGCGATGCTGACGACGAGGCGCAGGTTGGCCTCCACCAGCTCCGCCTTCGCCTTCTCGGCGACGCGCTCGCCCTCGCGGATCTCGTCGTAGGTCTGGCGCAGGCTCTTGATGTCGAGCTGCAGCTCCTCCTCGACCTTCTTCAGGTTCTTCTGCACCGCGGAGTGGCTGGTGAGGACCTCCTCCACCGTGACGCCGTGGCGGCGCTTGAAGCGGCGGCCGGCGGCGGCGTCGGCGCGGGCGCCGCGCGCCTCCTTGCGGAGGGCGTCGATGTCCATGCCGGTGCGCTTGGCGAGCTCGGTCGTGCCGATCTCGGCGCGCTCGATCTTCTCGATCAGGGAGCGGAGCTTGGCGACGACGCGGTCGATGGTCTTCTTGTTGAGGCGCATCTCCTCGAGCGTCTCGACCATCTTCGTCTTGTTGTGCTCGATCTCCGCCTCGATCCCCTTCTTGCGGGACTGCGCGGCGTGGTCGTGCTGCTCGTGGAGGTCCTGCGCGACCTTGTCCAGGTGCTTGACCTTGTCGATCAGGCGCAGGATGCGGCGGTCGGCCTCCTCCTCGTCGAACTCGCGGTCCTCGTCCTCGGCGTCGCGGATGATCTCCTTGACGCGGATCTTCCGCTTCCGGAGCTTGTCGCCGAGATCGATGATCTCACGCACCGCCACCGGGGAGTTGAGGATGGCGCCGAGCACCTGGTGCTCGCCCTGCTCGATGCGCTTGGCGATCTCGACCTCGCCCTCGCGCGTGAGCAGCGAGACGCTCCCCATCTTGCGCAGGTACATGCGCACGGGGTCGTTCGACTTGGAGTAGTAGCCGCCGTCGTCGGTGTCTTCCTTCGCGCCGTTGCGGGCCACCTGCTTGGGCTTCTCCGCGGCCTCTTCCTCGACGATGCGCTTGGGCGCGATCTTCACCTGCGTGGCGGCGTCGACGATCTCGATGTCCTCGTCACCGAGGACGCCCATCACGTCGTCCATCTGATCCGCGACGACGTCCGCCGGCAGCGCGTCGTTCACCTCGTCGTAGGTGAGGAAGCCCTTCGCCTTCCCCTGCTCGACGAGCGCCTGCACCTTGGCGCTCTTGCCGTTGGCCTTCCCGTTGCTCTTGCCGTTGGACTTCTCGGTCACGTCGCCACGATCACGGTTCTTCGTGCCCATGCTTCTCGATGCTCCCTGGGGTCGCCCCGCACGTCCGTTCCACACGGACCTTGCCACGTCTCCGCCCGCGCGCACGCGGACGCATGCCGGCCTTCAGCCGGCGCTTCCTCCACCCTTGTCGTTCCGCCCGAGCCCTCGGGCGCCCTTCGCCTGCAGCTCGGCCTCACGCGCGAGCTCGATCTCCGCCTCCCAGTCCGCCGCTTGACGCTGCTCGCGAGACAGCTCGCTCGCCTGCCGTTCCACCATCATGCTCTTGAGCTTGTCCGCATTGGAGAGGACGACCTCACGCGCTTCGTCCACCGACTCGAGGCGCGGTGCCGCGAGCCTTTGGGCCGCAAAGGCATGGATCGCGGGAGGCATTTGCGCAAGAAACTCAGCACTGTCTAGCGTTTTTTCCCCCTCTGGCGAACTTTTCGTACAGGCCGCCAGGGCGGCCACGGTACGGGCCGAGTCGCCCTCGAGCAGCTGGCAGGCGACCTCCACCCCAGGGTCAGTCAGCAGCTCGGGGTACTCGATGAGCGCGCCGACGATTGCCCCGCGCGCCGCTCCCCCCGGGTTTCTCGACGAAACGCGGGCGTGCTGCGGGGCCATGGGCCGCTGGCCCGAAGGTTGCTGCGCCCGCTGCGCGTCCCGCGCCTGCGCCTGGGCGAGGGCGCGCTTCACCGCCCCCTCCAGCGCCCGGAAGGTCTCCGGCGAGCGCTCTCCCCTGCCCCCCTGATCGCGGGTCACCAGGTCCAGGCGGCCGGCGAGCTGGTCCACGTACAGCTTGAGGGTGCTCCGGACGAGCGGATCGTCTTCCTCGGCGAGCACGCGGCCGACGTGCTGGACGCGCGCCGACTTCTCGTAGGCGTCGGCGTTGTTGAAGTTGGCGTCGAGCAGGTCCTCCAGCAAGAACTCGAGCAGGCCTCGGGCCTGCGCCACGGCGTCCTTGACCGCGTCGATGCCGCGGGTGCGGGCGAGGTCGTCGGGATCGGAGCCGGCGGGCAGGGCGGCCACGCGCGCACCGAGACCCGCCGCCCGGAGCGGCCCGCGGGCGAGGGCGGTGGCCTTGCGGCCCGCCGCGTCGCCGTCGAAGCAGAGCACCACGTTGCCGGCGTAGCGGCGGAGCAGCTTCGCCTGCTCGTCGGTGAAGGCGGTGCCGAGCGGGGCGACGACGTTCGTCATCCCGCGCGCGTGGAGGCTCACCACGTCGAAGTTGCCCTCCACCAGCACCGCCAGGTCCTCGTGACGGATGGCGTGGCGCGCCTGGAAGAGCCCGAAGAGCAGGTTGCCCTTGGTGTAGATCGGGCTCTCCGGGGAGTTGATGTACTTGGGGGGCGGGTCGCGCGGCGCCGCCCCTGGCTCCGCGGGCAGATCGCGCAGGGCGCGCCCGCTGAAGGCGACCACCCTGCCCTGCGGATCCACCACCGCGAACATGAGGCGGTGGCGGAAGCGGTCGTAGTGACCGCTGCCCTGCTGCCGCGGCACCAGCAGCCCGACCTGCTCGGCGAGCGCGGGGGAGATCCCTTGACCCCTCAAGTGTTGCGCGAGGGCGTCCCACGCGCCGGGGGCGTAGCCCATCCGGAAGGCCTGCAGGGTGTCGGCGGCGTCGGCGCCCGCCACGCCGCGCTTCTCCAGCTCTTCCACCGCATAGGCGCGGTCGGGGTGCTCGCGCAGCATCTGCTCGTAGAACGTCGCCGCCACCTGCAGCACGCCGTACAGATCGTCCTTGTGCTTGCGCTGCCGGTCCGCCTCCGGCGCGGGGCGGTCCTCCTCGCGCACCTCGATGCCGCAGCGCTCGGCCAGATCGCGCACCGCCTCCGGGAAGGTCAGGCCGTCGTGCTTCATCAGGAAGTCGATGGCGCTGCCGCCCTCCTTGCAGCCGAAGCAGTGGAAGAAGCCGCGGTCCGGGTTGACGTGGAAGCTCGGTGTCTTCTCCTTGTGGAACGGACACAGGCCCACCCACGAGCGCCCGCGCTTCTTCAGCGACGGGACGCTCTCCTGGATGACCGCGACGATGTTGGTCCGCTCGCGGATGAGGGCGATGGTCTCGGGAGGGATCAAGGCTTCAGGCGACCAGGTGGCATGGCCCGCGTCGCGGCGGGGGTCAAGAGGCGCGTCACCAGAAGGAGAGGTCCAGCGTCAGCTTGGCCCGCAGGCCGCGCACGTCCTCGAACTGCTCCGAGGTGAAGGGCAGCAGGTAGCCCGCCTTCATGCCGATCTGGACGCTGGAGCGGGCGTAGAAGTCGAGGCCGGCGAAGGGCACCAGCATGCCCAGCGTGCCGGTCTGGGCCTGGAAGAGGACGCCGCCCTCCATGCCGAAGTAGGGGATGAGGAAGCGGCGACCGGGGTTTCGCTCCACCGAGAGATCGAAACCGGCGTACGGGAGGAACGCGGAGTCGACCCCCGTCTTGCCGGCGAAGAGGACGTCCAGGTCGAAGTAGACGCGACCGTGGCTCGGGCCGTGCTGCTCGTTCTGGTGGACCCAGCTCAGCCCCACGAACTCGATGCTGAATCCGTTGAACGCGCCCAGGCGGTCCAGGTTGTTGGGGAGGTAGAGGCTGTAGCCGACCCCGGGCACGACGTAGCTCTCCTCGCTCTCCTCCACCACGATGTCGACGCGGCGCTCCACGCGCGTCCTGCCGTCGGTGACGGCGAGGGTGAGCGGGTAGACGCCGACGTCCGCCTCCCGGGTGTGCCAGGTCACGACGACCGAGCCGTCGCCCGCCTCCGCCTTGGCGCCCATCGGCAGGCCGGACACCGTGTAGGTCAAAGGGTCGTGGTCGGGGTCGACGGCGCGCAGGGTGAAGCGGAGCTCGTCGCCCGCCTGCACCTCGTTCTGGTCGTGCACCTCCGGCGCCCAGTCGGGGGGGTGGTTGGCGACCACGAGCGGCGCGGCGACCTGGGCGCGGGCGGGCGCGGGCAGGACCGTCGCGGCGAGGAGCACGAAGGTGACTCGTCCGGGGCGCATGACCGATTCATATCAGCCTCCGTTGACCCTACGTGCCCTCCGGGCCGTGGGCTGGTCTTCGGTCGGACCGCAGACCCTCCCCTGGACCCGACGTGAGAGTTCGTGCTACACGCGCCGCCTGAAATCAGGCCGCCGACCCCGTCGGCAGGCCAAAGGAGCTCCGATCTCGCCATGACGCAATCGTCTCTCGATCTCGCCGGAAGCAAGGGTCGCATCGTCCAGGTCATCGGCCCCGTCGTGGACGTGGAGTTCGAGGCCGGCAAGCTGCCGAGGATCCTCGACGCCCTGAAGGTGTCGAACCCCGCCATCTCGGCCTCCAAGGACAACCTCACGCTGGAGGTCGCGCAGCACCTCGGCGAGAGCACCGTGCGCAGCATCGCCATGGACACGACCGACGGCCTGGTGCGCGGGATGGAAGTCCGCGGCACCGGTAGCCCCATCCAGATGCCCGTCGGCCGCGAGTGCCTCGGCCGCATCCTCAACGTCATCGGCGAGCCCGTCGACGAAGGGGGCCCCGTCGCCACCAAGAAGCACATGCCCATCCACCGCACCCCGCCGACGTTCCAGGAGCAGTCGACGAAGGTGGAGATCTTCGAGACCGGCATCAAGGTCATCGACCTGCTCGCCCCGTACCGCAAGGGCGGCAAGATCGGCCTCTTCGGCGGCGCCGGCGTCGGCAAGACGGTGCTCATCCAGGAGCTCATCAACAACATCGCCAAGGCGCACGGCGGCGTGAGCTGCTTCGCCGGGGTGGGCGAGCGCACCCGCGAGGGCAACGACCTGTACCTGGAGTTCAAGGAGGCCAAGCTGGAGACGGGCGAGCCGGTGCTCTCCAAGGCCGCCCTCATCTACGGCCAGATGAACGAGCCGCCGGGCGCCCGCGCGCGCGTCGCCCTCTCCGCCCTCACCGTCGCCGAGTACTTCCGCGACGAGGAGGGGCAGGACGTGCTGCTCTTCATCGACAACATCTTCCGCTTCACGCAGGCGGGCTCGGAGGTCTCCGCGCTCCTCGGCCGCATCCCCAGCGCCGTCGGTTACCAGCCGACCCTCTCGACCGAGATGGGCGCGATGCAGGAGCGCATCACCTCGACGAACAAGGGTTCCATCACCAGCGTGCAGGCGATCTACGTCCCCGCGGACGACCTGACCGACCCGGCGCCGGCGACGACCTTCGCCCACCTCGACGCGACGACGGTGCTCAACCGCGCGCTCACCGAGATCGGCATCTACCCCGCCGTCGACCCGCTCGACTCCACGAGCACCCTGCTCGACCCCAACGTCGTCGGCGCCGATCACTATGGCATCGCGCGGCGCGTGCAGAACACCCTGCAGAAGTACAAGGACCTGCAGGACATCATCGCCATCCTGGGCATGGACGAGCTCAGCGAGGACGACAAGCTGGTCGTCAAGCGTGCGCGCAAGATCCAGCTCTTCCTCTCGCAGCCCTTCTCCGTCGCCTCGCAGTTCACCGGCGTGCCCGGCGCTTACGTGCCGGTCGGCGAGACGATCGAGGGCTTCCGCCAGATCCTCGACGGCAAGTTCGACGACGACAACCAGTACCCGGAGAAGGCCTTCCACCTCGTCGGCAACATCGAGGCCGCCAGGACGAAGGCCGCGAAGCTCGTCGAAGAGGCGAAGTAGGCGCGCCGTGGCCGACGAGAGCAAGCTGGAGCTGGAGATCGTCACGCCGCGCGGGCGCGCCCTCGCGACGAAGGCCGACGAGATCACCGCGCCGAGCGTGGAGGGCGAGTTCGGCGTGCTGCCGGGCCACCTGCCCATCCTCGCCGCGCTGCGGACCGGCATCGTCAGCTACAAGCAAGGCGGGGAGACGAAGCGGTGCGCCGTCGGCGGCGGCTTCGTGGAGGCAGGGCACGACAAGGTGCTCTTGCTCGCCGACGAGTACATCGAGCGGCCGGGGATCGATCCCGTCATCGTGCGCAAGGACCTCGCCGACGTGCAGGAGGCCATCGCCAAGGCGATGACCGACGCCGCCGAGCCCACCGCGACCGAGGCGGCCGCCCGCCTGAAGACGCTCATCGCGCGGGAGAACTGGCTCGCCGCACAGCTCGAGCTGTACGGTGACCCGCCGCCCGCCACGATGCGTCCTTACGAAGAGTACGGCCCGCCGCCCCCCGCCGCGGAGGAGGACATCCCCCCGCCGGCGGAAGGCTCGGGGACCTAGCCGTCGATGCAGCGCTGGCTCTCGGTCCTGCTCGGCCTCGCCGTCGTCGTGCTCGCCGTGGGGCTCGCCGCCCAGGCCATGAAGGGCTGGCACCCGTCGGCCGCCGCACAGGACGCCGGCGCGGACGGGGGCCTGGTGCTGGCGCTGGAGGCGGGCGACCTGCCCCCGCCGGACGTGACCGACGCCGACCTGTTGGACCTGCCCGTCTTCACGACGCCGGAGCGGCGGATGGACGGCGGCGTCGGCTACCACATGCTGGACGGCACGCCCGTGCCTCCCCTGCCCGACTCCGCCCCGCGCCGCGTGCGCTTCGGCGTGGTGCTGATCACCTACGTCGGCGCCGAGGACGCGCCCAGCCACGGCCGCAGCAAGCAGGCCGCCCTCGAGCTGGCCAAGCAGCTCGCCGGGACGGCGAAGAAGGAATTCCACGCGGCGGTGCGCCTCGGCGACGACGGCTCGACCGACGACGTGGGCCGCGTCTATCGCGGGATCCTGGAGCCGGCTCCGGAGTATGTCCTGTTTACACTGCCCGTTGGCGCCGTGAGCGGCCCGATAGACACGCCGAGGGGGTACTGGATCGTCAAGCGCCTCGAATGATACTCCTAGCAAGGTAGAGAAATGGCCACGATCGACATCACGCGCGCACACACCCTCTCCAAGGACGCGGCCCGACAGAAGGCAGAAGAGCTGGCCAAGAGCATGGAGGCGAAGCTCGGGCTCACCTGGCGGTGGTCGGGGGACACCATTCGCTTCGAGGCGCCGAGCGGCGCGGCGAAGGGGACCAGCGGGGACGTCCACGTCAGCGACAAGGCGGTCCGGGTGACGGTCGACCTCCCCTTCATGCTTCGCGTCATGAAAGGTACGATTGAAGGCAAGATCAACGAGAAGCTGAACCAGCTCCTGTGACGGTCCAACACCCCGTCGTCGGTCCGCACGCTTGTGCAGCCCGAACGACTCGACGACGAGCGCATGTCCGACACCGAAAACAATCCGAGCACTCCCGAGAACGACGGGGCTGCTGACCCGAGCGCCGCCGACGCCGAGTGGCTCCGCGCGGAGATCACGCGAGCGCCGGACAAGGCACGCCAGGCGCGCCTGCTCGGGGAGGCGGGGGAGGTCGCGGAGCGCGAGGGCGACGAGCCCGCGGCCGCGCGCGACTACCTCGCCGCGTTCAACGCGGACCCCACCTTCCGCGAGCCGCTGGAGGCGCTCGTGCGCTTGCTGGAGCGACGTCGCTCGCTCAAGAACCTCGGGCGGGTGATCGACGCGCTGGACCGCGCCGCGGTCACGCCCGCGGAGAAGGCGCGCGCGCTGGTGATGCGCGCGGCGTACCTGGAGGACGTGCAGGGCGACGTGGACGCGGCCAAGGGCGTGGTGCTGGAGGCGCTGCGCGTCGGCGAGCAGGATCCCGCGCTCCCCGAGACGGCGACGGCCGCCCTCGCCCTCGAGCTGGTCGCCGCGCGCCTCGGCGACGCCGCGCTGCGCGAGGAGGCGATGACCGAGCGCGCCAAGCGCACCGACTCGGCCAGCTGGAAGGCGCTGCTTCTGCTGGACCTCGGCCGCATGGCGGCCGCCGCCGGCGAGGTGGACCGCGCCCTCGAGCGCTTCGGGGACGCGCGCGCGCTCGGCTCCGGGGCCACCTTCGCCGCGGCCGTCGCGGCGGAGCGTCTGGCGCGCACCGAGCCCGGTCTGCCGGGCACCGACGAAGCCAGGACGCGGGCGACCGCCTACGCGGAGGCGCTGGAGGCACAGGCCGCGCTCATCGCCGAGGCGATGAGCAACGCCGAGCGCGGCGACGAGCTGGGCGTGCCGCAGTGGCTGCGGGACCGCGCGTTCATCGCTGACGCGTACCTGCGCGCGGCGGACGTGTGGCGGCTGAGCGGTGACGCCGGGCGCGCCGCGACGGTGCTGGATCGCGCGCTCGAGCTGCTCGCCGGCGCGGAGCAGCCGGAGGGCGAGGCCGACCCGCTGGTGGTGCGCGCGCTGCTGGCCGCGCGCATCCGGGCCGCGGAGACGGTGGGGGACTCGGCCGTTGCCGCGTCGCTCGCCGAGCGACGGCTCGCCACCGAGACCGACGGCCCGACGATCGCCGCGCTCGCCATGCGCGTCGCGGAGGAGGCCGCGGGCAACGGCGACGCCGGCAAGGCGCTGGAGGCCGTGACGCGTGCAGCGAAGGCCGACCCCGGCAGCATCCCGGCACGCGCGCTGCAGCTCGACCTGCTCGCCGGCTCGAGCGACGCGACGAGCTTCGCCGAGCAGATTGAGGCGTCCGCCGACGCGCTCGCGACCGACGAGGCGCGCGGCAAGCTGCTGCTGCTCTCCGCCTTCGTGTGGGGCATCCGCGCGGGGGACGTGGCGGCGGCAAAGGCGGCGCTCAGCCAGGCGGCGATGTACGGCGTCGCGCCCGCCACCGTGGCCCGCTTCGGACGCATGCTGGCGATGGTCTCCGGCGACGCCACCTGGCAGGACGAGGCGGCGCGCCGGCTGGTGGTGGGCGGGGCGACGGACGCCGAGCTGCCGCAGCTCTGGTTCGAGATCGCGCGCTCCCGGCTGGCGCGCGACGATCAGGAGGGAGCCAAGCGCGCGCTCGCCGAGCTGGCGGCGCTGCCGTCCGGAGCGTGGCTGGGCCAAGCGCTGGAAGCGCTCCTGCCCGGCGGCGACGGCGCCGCGAGCGCCGCGGCGTGGCGTGAGCTCGCCGCGCTGGACGCCGACCCGGACCTCGCCCGCGCGCTGAAGCTCATCGCCGCCCTGCGCGCCGAGCGCGGCGGCGACGCCGACACCGCGCGCGAGGTGCTGCGCGATCTGTTCGCCGGGCAGAAGGACGACCTGCTCGTCGTGGGCCTGCTGCAGGAGATGGAGCTCGCCGCGGGCGACCCGACCGCCGCCGCCATCGTGGCGGAGGAGGCGGCCGCGGCGACGGAGGACCCGCAGGCCGCGGCCTCGCAGCTCCTCTTCGCCGGCCTGCTGCGCTGGCGCGCGGGGGACAAGCACGTCGGGCTGGAAGACTTCGAGATGGCGGCGGAGAAGATCCCTGCCGACCCCGATGCCCTGCGGCCGGACCCGGCCCGCGTGCTGCTCGGGTGGGCCTCTCGCGCCATCGAGCCGGACAGCGTGGAGGGACGCCGCAAGGCCATCGCCCGCGCGAAGGAGGGTGGCGGGGACACGCGCCTGCTCGCGCTCGAGCGCTTCGCGACCGAGCTCGCCGCCTCCGACGCCGACGCCGCGGCCGACGCCCTCGCCGAGGTGGAGGAGGGCATGCCCGGACGCGACCTCGCCATCGCCGGCGCGCTGGCGCGCGTGCTCTGGCCGCCGGCCTCGCCCGATCCTGCGCTGCTCACAGGCGCCCTCGCCCGCATCGCCGAGGCCGGCGCGCCCGCCTTCGCCGGCGCCGAGCGCTACCGCGCCGAGCGCGAGCAGGACGCCGAGGCCGCGACGGCCGCAGCAGAGGGCTGGTTCGACGTGGGCGGCGGGGCGAGCGCCGCCCTGGAGTGGCTGGTGAGCGCGACGTCTTCCGGAGACGCCGTCGCGGAGGCGGCGGCGCGGCACGCGCTGGCGTCGTCGCTCGAGCCGGAGGCGCACGACGCCCTCGAGGCGAGCGCCGCCCTCTCGGCGATGCTGCGCGCGGACTCCCCCGCCGCCGTTCACCTGCTCGGCGGCGAGACGAACGCCGCGCGCCTAGCCAACCTGGAGCTGGCGCCGCCAGGATGCGACCCGCGGCGACGCGCCACCGCGCTCTGCAACCTGGGCACGGTGCTCGGCGAGGACGCGCAGGCGCACGCGATGAGCATGGGCGGCTGGTCGCTGCTCGTCGCGGGCGATGTCGACGGCGCGGTGGAGGCGTTCACCGCGGTCACGCAGGCCAACCCCGACGACCTCACCGCGTGGGAGGGGCTGCGCACGGCGGCGGAGGCGCAGGGCAACAAGGAGCTGCAGGCCGTGGCGGCGCAGGAGCTGGGCGGGCGTTGCGGGGCGGCCACGCGCGGCGCCACCTTCTGGGAGGAGGCGGGCAACCTCTGGCTGGAGATCGGCAACGAGCAGGCGGGCGAGGAGGCCCTGGCCGCCAGCTTCCAGCGTGACGCCCGCAGGCCCACGGCCTTCGACAAGCTCTTCCGCCGCGTGCGCGCGCGCAAGGATGGTGACCGCCTCCTCGAGCTGATGCAGGTCCGGCTGGAGCACACCGACGACCCGCCGGAGGTGGCGAAGCTCTTCTGGGAGCAGGCGCGCGTGCTGCGCGAGAAGGGCGACTCCGACGGCGCGCTCCATGCCCTGGAGAACGTCACGATGATCGAGCCGGACCACGTGGGCGCGCTGGCGCTCACGGGCGAGATCTTCATCCGCCGCGGCATGTACGCCGAGGCCGCCGACCGCCTCGCGCGGCTCGCCACGCTGGACGCGGCGCCCGCCAAGAACCGGGTGACCGCCGGTGTCGCCGCGGTAGACCTCTACGAGAAGAAGCTGGACCAGCCGGAGCAGGCGCTGCGCGTGCTGGTGTCGCTCCACAAGGCCAAGCTCTCCACCCTGCCCGTGCGCGAGCGCCTCGCCAAGGCTGCCGCCAAGACCGGCTCGTGGGAAGAGGCCACCTCCATCCTGGAGGAGCTGATGCGCGAGCGCCCGGAGGCGGCCGGCCGCATCGAGGCCGCGCGCCTGGCGATGGCGATCTACCGTGATCGCATCGGCGCCAAGGAGCGCGCCGCGGTGGTGGTACACAAGCTCCTGGAGGAGGCTCCCGGCGACGGCGAGGCGGTCGACCTGCTGCTGGAGATCGACGTGCCCGACAAGCAAGCGCTGCTCGGCGCGGCGCGCGCCACGCTGCTGGGGGCGCTGCAGAAGCAGCCCTCCGACGCCGACGCCGCCCGCCGCCTCGCCCGCGTCGCCGGCGCGCTGGGCGAGCAGGGCCTGCAAGGTACCGCGGCGACGGTGGCGGTCGCCCTCGCCGGCCGCGACGCCGTGCTCGAGCAGACGCTGGCGCAGCTCCGTGCGCGGCAGCCGCGCACGGTGCCGCAGATCGCGCTCGGCCCCAGCCACCTGCAGATGCTCCTCTGCGTGGGGGACGACGGCCCGATCGCCGCCCTCTTCGCGCTGCTGGCGCCCACGCTTGCGGAGGCGCTCGGTCCGTCGCTGCAGGCGCTCGGCGTGGGCAAGCGTGATCGCGTCGACCCGCGCGCGGGCCTCGCGCTGCGGAACGAGATGGCCGCGTGGGCGGGCACCTTCGGCCTGCCGGAGTTCGACCTCTACGTGGGCGGCAAGGATCCGCTCGGTGTGCAGGGCGTCCCCGGAGACACCCCGGCGATCGTCGTCGGAGCGAGCGTCAACGCGCCCTTCGACGTCGCGGCGCGCGCCCGCGTCGTGCGCGAGATCTTCGGCCTCGCGCGGGGGACGAGCGTGCTCCGCACCCGCGACGAGACCACCGTGGCGGCGATCGTCGTCGCCGCGTGCCGCATCGCAGACGTGCCGATTGAGGCTCCGCCCTACGCGGTGCTGGCCGAGGTGGAGAAGCTCGTCTCCAAGGCCATCGCGCGCAGGACGCGCAAGGCCCTCCCGGAGATTCTGCGGACCCATCGCGCAGGGCCGGCTCGACCCCAAGCTCTACGCCCAGCGCGCGCTCGCGTCGCAGGCGCGCGCCGCCGTCGTCGCGTGCGGCGACGCCTCCGCCGTCCTCGCCGATCAGGTGCCCCCCGCCGCGGCGGCCGACCCGCGCGCGCAGGATCTGCTGCGCTTCGTCCTCTCGCCGGCGTACCTGCAAGTGCGCAGGGCCCTCGGCCTCGAGGGACCATCATGACCGACGACGACAAGAAGGGCCCCCTTCAGGACTTCGACTGGGACGCCGCCCTGGCCGAGTGGGACAAGGACCCGGCCGAGGACGAGGAGAAGGAGGCCGCGCCGAAGGAACCGGCCGCGCCCGCGGCGCCGTCCGCCTCCAAGCCGCTCTACCGCCCGCCGGCGCCCACCATCGACCCCGCCAGCGCCCAGATCGCCGCGCGTGCCGGCAGGCCCGCGCCCCCGCCCCTCCCCAAGCGGCGCGGTGGGCTGAGCCAGCTCTTCGCCCGGGGCGACGCCGCCCGCAAGGAAGACGACATCGAGGTGGAGCTGGAGGCGCCGGTCGAGCGCAAGCACTACCGCGCGGAGGACGACGAGGAAGGCGTGGTGACGAGCGCGGTGGACGTGGCGGCCCCGCCGGACATCGGGCCGCCGGAGCCG
Source organism: uncultured delta proteobacterium (assembly GCA_963782055.1). GTDB lineage: Bacteria > Myxococcota_A > Polyangia > Polyangiales > Polyangiaceae > DASXHD01. The sequence goes on along the minus strand of CAWAIF010000003.1, from coordinate 3,460,579 downwards.
CTGCAGGTGCCCGGGGAGTCGGAGCCGGAGATCCCGGAGGGAGCGATGTTCGACCCCTTCGACGACCGACCGCGCAAGCCGCCGCCCCCCCGGCCAGCCGCACCGGCCGCCCCGACGAACGAGGACGACGAGCTGGAGCAGCTGCTCGGCGGCCTGGAGGAGCCGAAGGACCTCCCGCCGCCGCGCTCCGCGCAGCCGACCGCGCCGGCGTTCGACGAAGCAGAGGAGGCGCCGCCCACGCCGGCGGTCGTACCCGAGAGCGAGGAGGCCGAGGACGTGCCGGCCCTCGCGAGCACCGCGGAGGTCGAGGCGGTCCCGCCGGCGCCGCCCGCGGCCCCGGCCGACGCCATCGTCTTCGAGGACGAGCTGCCCGTCGTCCAGCTTCTCGACGAGACGATGCTGGAGGCGGTGCGCGAGCGCGCCACCTGGCTGGAGGAGGAGGCGCACAACGTCGTCGACAAGATGGGCAGCGCGCAGACCCTCCTCGTCGCCAGCGAGCTGCGCGCGATGGCCGGCGACTCCGAGGACGCCGAGCGGCTCGCCCGGGAGGCGATCGAGCTGGCGCCGCACATGGCGCTCGCCCACCGTCAGCTCCGCGGCCTGGGCCCGCGCGACGGAGAGGCGATCGTGTCCAGCATCGACGAGGAGCTCCGGCACGCGCCCGTGCACGCGGCGAAGCTGCACGGCGCGCTGCTCGCGTCGCAGGCGCTCGGCGCCTCCGGGGACGACGAGGGCGCCGCCAAGCGCCTGGAGCAGGCGACGCGCATGGCGCCGGGCGACGCGCGCGTGGTGACCGCGCGGGCCGCCAGGGCCCTCTCGCGCGGGGAGCTGAACAGCCCGGCGCTGCGCGCGCCGGACAGCCTCCCGACGCTCGCGACGGCGATCGACTCGGCGCTGCGCCTGCGCGGGGTGGAGCGCGGCGAGGCGCGCGAGGGCACCTCGGCCGACGACGCCATGAGGCGCGCACGAGCCGCGGTGGAGAAGGGCGACGTCGTCGCGGCCGCCGAGCGTGTCGGCGAGATCACGTCGGACGCCGCGCTCGCCGGCGGCGCGCGCTGGCTCGCCGCCACGCTCGCGGCCACGCGCACCACGGCCCGCGCCCGCGCGGTGGAGCTGCTCGGCCCGCTGGTGGAGGCGGGAGACGAGCTGGCGCGGCGCGCCATGGCCGCCCGCGGCATGGAGCTCGGCGACGCGGCCATCGTCGCGCGCGCCGTCGCTGGAGGTAGCTCCTTCTCCCCGGCCGAGCGCGTGGCTCTCGCGGCGCTCGCCGGCTTCGAGGACGACAGGCGCCTGCATGATCTGGAGGCACTCGCCGCCACCGACGACGGCGTCACCCTGGCCGCCGCGGCCACGCCGATCGTGGCGCGCCCCGGGGCGGGCGCCGAGGTCGCGGTGCTGTCCTCCTTCGCCGAGCGCGTCGCCGGCGCGCCCGGCGCGCGCGCGGCCTCACAGCTCGCGCGGCTCCTCGGCCAGCACGCGCCGCCCGCCGCGATCGACGCCGCCATCGAGGCGCTCGCCGCGCACGCGCCGCAGACGACCCGGGCCCTGCGCCTGGACGAGTCCGCGCGCGAGGGCCACCACGACGAGGTGAGCGCCACGCTCTCTGCGTGGGGCGAGGGCGCGGAGTCCGGCCGGACGGATCGCTACCTGGCCTCCGCGCTCATCGCCGAGCGCGCCGGCCTCCCCGAGCGGGCCGCCGCGGCGTACCGATCCGCCCTGGACGCCGACGCCGCCAACGAGGCCGCCCTGCGCGCCCTCGCGGCGGTCGACAGCTCGGTCGATCCGGTGGCGGACATCCAGCGGCTCGCCGCGGAGGAGGAGGATCCCGTACGCGCGGCCCTGCTGCGGCTGGAGGCCTACCTGCGGCGTACGCCGGAGGAGGACGCGCGCCTCCCCGCCCTCGAGCAGGTCCACGAGGGCGCGCCGGGCGTGCCGGTGGCGGCGTTCCTCGCCGAGCGCATCGCCCGCGAGCGCGGCGATCTGGACGAGGTGCTCCGCTGGCTGCGCGAGCGGCAGAAGGCCTCCGCCGACCCGATCGAGCGCGCCTTCGACAACGTGCGCGAGGCCCTCCTCATCGCCGACAAGGAGCCCGCGCTGGCGAGCGAGCGGCTGGAGGAGGCCCACCGGGCCCGTCCGGAGGACGTCGCGCTGCGCCAGCTCTACGAGCGCATGGCCCCCGAGCCCCCGCCCGACCGCGCCGCCTGGCGGGAGCAGCGCGCGGCCGCGGCCGCGGGCGACGCGCGCGAGACCCTGCTGCTCGAGGCGGTCTACGAGTACGAGCGCAGCGGGGACCGCGAGGGTGCGCTGCGCGCCGCGCAGGCCGCGACGCCGGAGGGCAAGGGGCCGCCGCTGGCGCTCATCGCCCGCGAGCGCGCCGAGCTGGCCGCGGGCGAGGCCTCCCGGCTGGCCGACGAGCTGCTCTCCCTGGCGCGCACCGCCCCCGACGTGCGCGCGCGGACCGAGGCCTACGAGCGCCTCGCCGAGCTCGACGCCCTCGCCCGCAACGATCCCGGCAGCGCGCTGCTCTGGCACCGCTCCATCCTGGAGGAGACGCCCGACCACGCGCTGAGCCTCCGCTACGTCGAGCACGCCCTGCTCGGCGAGCGGCGAGACGACGAGCTGGAGCCCGTGCTCACGGCGATCGCGCGGATGCTGGACCAGAAGGGCGGCGAGGCGTCGGCCCACGCGGAGGTGGCCGCGCGCCTGCGCATGCGCAACGGCGACTGGGACGGCACCCGCGATCTCGCCGAGCTCGGGGCCCGGCAGCCAGCGGCGTCGCTCTGGTCGCTGCGCCTCGGCAACGCGCACGCCCGCGCGAAGGAAGACGACGCGGCGCTGCTGGAGTCCACCCGCGCGCTCATCGCCCGGGCGTCGCGCCCGGTGGAGCTGGCGGCGCTGCTGGCGCGTGGGGCGGAGGCGGCGGAGCGCGTCGGCAAGCTGGACGACGCGCTGGAGCTGCTCGAGCGCGCGACCCGCGAGGACCCGGGGGACGTGACGGCGTGGCGCGCGCTGGCGCAGCTGCGCACGCGCCGCGGAGAGCACGCGCAGGCGGCCGACGCGCTGGAGAGCCTCGCGCGGACGAGCGCGGTGGACGAGCACCGGCTGGAGGCCTGGTACGAGGCCGGCCGCATCCTGGTGGACGAGGCCAAGGACCAGGGTCGCGGCGTCGCGGCGTTCGAGCAGGCCGCCTCGATCAACATCGCCTTCAAGGACATCTTCGGCCGACTCTCCAAGCTGTACGCCGCGCGCGGCGCGCGCAACGAGCTCGCCTCGCTGCTGGAGCGACGCATCTCGACGGTGCTCGACCCCGACGAGCGCGTCGCGCTGGAGGTGGAGCGCGGCAGCGCCCTCGCCGAGGTGGGCGAGTTCGCCGTCGCGAAGGAGGCCTTCGAGGCGGCGCTGGCGGTGCAGCCGGACCACGTCGGCGCGCTCACGGCCTTCGGCGACATGTGCGCCAAGCGGGAGGATTGGGAGGGTGCCGAGCAGGCGTGGGTGCGCCTCGCTCGTCTCGTCGCCTCCCCGGAGGAGCAGCTCGCCATCTACCGCCGCCTCGGGGACCTCTACGCAGGTCACATCGGCAACCTCTCGCGGGCGGAGGTGGCGCTGCGCGAGGTGCTCAAGCGCGCGCCGGAGGACGTCGCCGCCAAGGAGCAGCTCGTCGAGGTCTACAAGCGGCAGAACGACGCCCCCCAGGCTATGGAGATCCAGCAGCAGCTCCTGGCCACCGCGTCGGACCCGGCCACCAAGCGGCTGCGCACCATCGGCCTGGCCAGCATCTACGAGACCGTCTCGCACGACCTGCGCAAGGCGGAGCAGACGCTGGAGTCGGCGCGGCGCGAGTTCCCGAGCGACGTCAACATCCTGCGCGCGCTCGCCGAGTTCTACGTGCGGCACAAGCAGACCCCGGCGGTGAACATCCTGCTCGACCGCGCCGCCGGCGACGCGCGCCGCGCCTTCGCCGCGGGCCGCTTCTCCCCTGCCCTGTTCGAGACGATGGCCACCGTCCACGACATCCGCGGCAAGACGGACGCCGCGCGCGCGGTGGCGGCGACGCTCGCGGCCTTCACCGGGGAGCCCGCCGACATCGCCGGCGCCGAGGCGCGCGCCCTCGACCCCAGGCTGGACGAGCTCATCGCGCCGGAGGCCATGACGCCCGCCGCGCGCGGCCTGCTCGCGCGGACCGGCCACGCGCTCGACGCGGCGGCGCCCTTCGACCCGCGCCAGCTCCGCGCCACGCTGCTCGACCCGGGCGACGCCTTCGGCCGCGCGGTGATGGGCATCGCCCAGTCGGTGGGCATGGCCAACATGCAGCTCTTCGTCTCGCCGCAGCTCGGCAACGTGTGCCTGCCGGGCGGTTCCAACCCGCCGGCGCTCGTGTTCGGCGAGCCGATGCTCAAGGCGAGCAGCGAGAAGGCGCGCTCCTTCGCGCTGCTGCGCGCGCTCAAGCTCATCCAGGTGCACGGCTCGGCGTTCGCCCGCGTCGGCCAGGGCGACGTGCCCATCCTCGTCGGGGCGTGGCTGAAGATCTTCGCGCCGCAGTGGACGCCGCCCGGCATCAACCCCGCGCAGCTCACCGAGGCGACGCGCAGGGTACAGTCCGCGATGCCTCGCCAGATCGACCCCGCGACCGGGAGCATGGCGCTGGAGGTCATCGGCGCGCTGGGCCCGCAGATCGGGGCGCTCGGCGGCGCGGTGCTCGCGTGGGCCAACCACGCCGCGCTGCTCGCTGTGGGCGATCCAAACGCCGCGATGGAAGCCGTCGCCTTCGCCACCGGCCGCGGCGAGCCGCCCCCCGCGGGCGACGCGCGCGCCGGATGGATCGCGCGCATGCCGGAGGTGAAGGAGCTCATCGCCTTCACCGTCAGCGACGGCTACGCCGAGGCCCGCACGCGGCTAGGCTTCAAGTAGCCCGCGCGCGCGTCAGGGGCAGGGCTGGTCCAGGATGAGGCCCTGCCAGGTGCCGCCCTTGCACGTCATGTTCGTGCCGGTGCAGCACACCTGGTAGTTGCACTGCTGGCCCTCGTTCGAGCACGCGGTGCCGAGGCGCGGTCGCGGGTAGGGGCAGCCCTGGTAAGGATGCGCGCACGCGAAGTAGTCCTGCGGACCGCCCGGTGGACCACCGCAGGTCACGACGCACTCGCAGTATCCCTCGGGGTAGTCGCAGTCCATGAAGGGCGTGCAGGTACCCTTCGCCTCCTTGAAGGTGGCCGGACACGACTGCGAGTCGGCCGCGCAGAGGGACGTGTCCTTCGGGCGGGCGAACCAGGTGTCGGTCTTCGGGTTGCACTTGAAGACGTCGTCGCACTGCGTCCAGAAGGCGGTGCCGTACTCGCACAGCGCGCCGGGCGGTGCGCACGCGGTCCCCGGGGCGGGCGCGTCCGCGGGGCAGCCGACGGTGACCGTCGTGCCGCCGTCGGACGAAGACCCGTCGGTCAGCGCCGTCCCGTCCGTCAGCGCGCCGTCCTTCGGCGTGGCGTCCGGGCCGCCGTCGGAGGAGGAGTCGACCACGACCCCCCCGCACGCGGAGAGCGCCAAGAGGAGAAAGAAAGGAGAGAAGCGAGCCATCCTCGCATCATAGCAGCCTCGACCTCGGGCCGACCTCACTCCACGTGGACGTGCACCGCCTCGCTCCGCACGCCCCCGACCTCCGCCCGGAGGACGTGCTCTCCGGGCGTCGGCGACCAGCGCGCCACGAGGTCCTGCGTCGGCACCGGACGACCGTCCACCAGGACGCGCGCCCTCCCCGCCGGCGCGACGAGACGCACCGTGAGGGCCTGCCGCTCGCGCGGCGCGTCGGGGTCCAGCACGTAGCGCGAGCCGTCCAGCGGCTCGGCGATGCGCACCGCCACGTCCGCCGCGCCGCCGCGGGGCGACGGCCCGCAGAGCGGCGAGAAGTCGCGCGGGGCGCTCTCGCGGTGCGCCGCCGCGGCCCACCCCGCGAGCTCGGGGGGGAACACCTCGAAGACGCGGTCGGCGACGACGCCTCGCGGGCACGCGGGGCCGGCCCGCAGGCCGTTGCGCGTATCGACCCCGACGATCTGGTGCATGGTGCACGTGTCCAGCGCGTCCGCCTTCGCCGCCGGCAGCCACTCCTCGATCGCGTGCGGGCAGTCCGGCGCGGCGCGCTTGCCGGAGAGGGCGCACACCTTGACGCGCACGAGCCCGGGCGCCCGGCCCGGCTGCAGGCGCAGCGGGCGCTCCCCCGGCCGCTCCGGGTAGCGCCGCGAGGCCGCCTCCATCACCTCGTGGAAGATGGGGCCGGCGCCCGTGATGCCGCTCACGCCTGCCATCGCGCTGCCGTCGAAGTTGCCCGCCCACGCCGCCACGGTGACCCGCCGCGTGAAGCCGACCGCCACGTTGTCGCGAAAGCCCTTGGAGGTGCCGGTCTTCGCCGCGACCGGCACCGGCAGCTCCAGCATGCTCCGCTCGCCGAAGGACGCCAGCCGGGCGTCGCGGTCCGCCAGGATGTCGGTGATCACGTCCGCCACCGCCCGCGGCATCACCCGCCGCGAGTCGCCGGGAGGCGTGACCGGCGCGCCGTCGACCTCGCGCACCGCGACCACCGGCCGCGTGATGCCGCCCCGCGCCAGGGTGGCGTAGGCGCCGGCCAGCTCCAGCAGCGTCACCTCCCCGTCCCCCAGCGCCAGCGCCGGACCGTAGTCGTCCGCCCGCCCGGTGAGGGAGGCGAAGCCGAAGGCGTGCAGCTCGTCGAGCGCGGCCTGATCGCCCACGAGCAGCAGCGTCCGCACCGCCGGCACGTTGTACGAGTTGGCGAGCGCCTCGCGCAGGCGCACCGGGCCGTGGAAGCGCTGGTCGTAGTTGTGCGGGACGTAGTCCCCGCCGCCGGGCGTCGCGATGCGAAGCGCCGTGTCGTCCAGCACCGAGGCGGTGGTCAGGGCCCCGCGGTCCATCGCCAGGCCGTAGAGGAAGGGCTTGAGCGAGGAGCCGGGCTGTCGGAGCGCCCGCACGCCGTCGTTCTTGCCGCCGTGCGCGTCGTCGGTCCACGAGGGCGAGCCGACGTACGCCAGGATCTCCCCGGTCTCGTTGTCCAGCACCACCGCGGCGCCGGCGGTCACGTGCCGGCTCCTCAGCCCGGTGACGACGCGCGCGACCGCGCGCTCCGCCTCCCCCTGCAGTCCGGGGTCGAGCGTGGTGACCACGCGGCTGGCGCGCCCGAGCGCCACCCCACCGCCGAGCTTGCCGTCGGCCACCGCGCGGACGAAGTGTGGCGCCCCGAAGTGGCTGCGCGCGCCGCGCACCACCAGCGGCTCGGTCTTGGCGCGGTGGTAGTGGTCGGCGTCGACCAGCCCCGCCCCGAACATGCGGTCCAGGATCCGGTCGCGCCGCCGCCGCACCCGCTCCGGGTGACGGTCCATGTCGTAGAGCGTCGGGCCCCGCGGCATCGCGGCCAGGGCGCACGCCTCGGCGAGGGAGAGCTCGGCGGGGGCCTTCCCGAAGTAGTGGCGGCTGGCCGCGTCGATGCCGCGGAGCTCGGGGCCGAAGGGGGCGCGGTTGAGGTACTGCTCCAGGATCTGGTCCTTGGAGAGCGACGCCTCGATCCGCAGCGCGAGGGCCATCTCGCCCAGCTTGCCCGCGAGCGTGCGCGGGTGCGGTCGCACCAGCCGCGCGAGCTGCATGGTGAGCGTCGACGCCCCGGAGACGACGTGCCCGGCGAGGACCGTCCCGGCCGTCGCCCTCGCGACCGCCAGCGGGTCGACGCCCGGGTGCGAGCGAAAGCGCAGGTCCTCCGCCGCCATCATCGCACGCGGCACCTCCGGGCCCATCTCCGCGAGGGGGACCCAGCGGGCGCGCGTGGCGTCGTCAGCGCGGATCTCCCTGAGCACCGAGCCGTCGCGCGCGTCGATCTCCAGGGACGGTCCGTACTCCGCGACGGAGAGCTCGCGCGGGAGCGGGGTGAGCGCCGCCGCGACGATCAGCGCGAGCACCGGCGCGAGCAGCACCCCGCACACCGCGCGGGCCGCGCGCCGCCCCCGCGGTCCGAGCCGCGCGCGCGACGCCGCGCGCAGCAGGTCCAGTGCGCGCCGCGCGTTCACGGCGCGGCCACCTGGAAGACCGCGCCAGCCGTGCGCCCGAACACCTCCGGCGCGTACATGTCCTCCGCCTTGGTGGGCGGCACGAGGAAGCGCCCGGGCGTCACGGCGCGCGCGAGGTAGCGGAAGTGGAAGATGCCGGCGGGCATGTGCTCCACGAAGGTGAGCACGCGGTCGTCGCGCATCTCGCGGTGGTACCAGACCGAGCCGAAGGCGTTCCCCGCGGCGACGTGGTCGTAGGTGGCGTCGTCCTGGTCCACCTGGTCTCCCTCCCCGCCGGCGTCGACCGCGGCGCCCATGTCCGACGCCGTCGTCTCGAGGGAGGTGTCGACGCCCTGCAGGCCCGCGGGCAACGGGTCGTCGATGACGACGTTCTCCTGCGGGTCCGCCGAGACGACGACCAGGTCGACGAGCACAAGGTCCCCCGCGCGCGCGGCGCTCACGCCCTTGCTGGGTACCGTGGCCAGCGCGGCGCGCAGGTCCTCCGGGCGCAGGCTGCGCATCGCCTTGGTCACCGCGAAGCCGCGGTCCAGCGGCGTGGTGGGCATGTCCTTGCGCGCGTAGTGCAAGCGAGCCTCGTAGAAGAGGCGGCCGTCGCCTTGCACCTGGAAGCCCAGCATCTCGCCGCCCGCCGAGCTCGCCAGCAGCTGGCCCATCGCCACCGACGTGCTGGGCGCCGCCAGGCTGCGCCCGTGGAATTCGCCGGAGGCGACCTGCCGGCCGCCCATGAGCACCTTGGCGGTGAAGTCCGGCGCCTTCTTCTCCTGGTCCTTGCGGTACTGGTCCAGCGCGATGAGCGCCCACGCCGTCTCCTGCGTCGAGCGCCAGGTGCCGCCCTTGCGCATGGCGAGCAGGCCCTTGGCCAGCCGGGCCGCGAGCGGGTGCCGTGGGTCCTCGGTGAGCAGGGTGCGCAGCACCATGGCGGTGGTGCGCGCCTCCGAGTCGAGCAGCGGCGCGTACCGATCGCCGAGGTTCTCGGCGACCGTCGCGCCCGGACCGTCGACGCGCAGGTGGTTCTCCAGACCGCGCAGCAGCTCCTTCGCCGAGTCCGGCGAGGTGCTCGAGACGAGCATCGCGTGGGCGAGCAGCGCGCGCGCGAAGAGCGGGAGCGTGTCCCGGGAGTCGTAGAGGCGGTTCATCGCGCCTGGATCCGGCGAGCCGGTCTCGGCCAGCACGTCCAGGACGAAGGCGTCCGCCGCGAGCCAGATGCCGTCCCACCTCTGGAGATCGCGGCCGAGCGCGGCCTTCGCCGCCTCGATCGCCTTCGCGGGCACGACGTGCCCGTGCTGCTGCACCAGCCAAAGGCCCCAGAGCGCGTAGGCGGTGAGCCACGGGCTGGACTCCGGCGAGTCCGGCCAGTAGCCGAACCCGCCGTCCGGCCGCTGGTTCTTCAGGATCTTGGCGACGGCCTCGTCCGACCGGGCGTCCACGTCGCCGGGGAGCTTGATGCCGTAGTCCCTGGCGAGATCGCGCAGCACCACCAGCGGCACCAGCCGGCTGGTGAGCTGCTCGGTGCACCCGTAGGGGTACTGCACGAGCTGCTCGACGCCGTCGTCCAGCCCCACGAGCGCGGTGGAGGAGAGGCGCAGGTCCAGCTCCCCCACGTCCTTGCGCACCGAGGAGAGGTCGCCCAGCCGCTCGCCGGCGGAGCTCTCGGTGTCGCCGTACAGCGCCACCGCCTCCATGACCGTCGGCGTGGAGATCTCGCGCGTGACGCGCACGGCGTCGGATTCGCCGCCGCCCTTCACCGTGAAGGCGAAGGTGGCGCGGCCGGCGGTGGGCGCGGCCAGGTTCCAGCGCACCTCCGTGCTGCCGGAGGCGGGCAGCGAGACGTGCCTGGTGGCCGGCTCGGCGAGCTGCACGCCCTTGGCGTCGATGGTCACGTCCACGCCGGCGGCCTTCGGCATCTTGGAGCTCACGACCACGCCCGCCTGCAGCGTGTCGCCGGCGCGCATGAAGCGCGGGAGCGACGGGCGCGCCATCAGCGGGCGGCTCGCGGTGACGCTCGACTGCCCGAAGCCGAAGCGATCGTCCTCGCCCGCGGCCACCGCCATGATGCGGTAGGTCGTCAGGCCGTCGGGCAGCTTGAACCGGGCGTGCGCCACGCCGTCGTCGCCGGTGACCAGGCTGGGCAGGAAGAGCGCGGTGGTGCGGAAGTCGGAGCGCACCGGCGTGCCGTCGTCACCGCCGCCGCCGCCGTCGCCGCCCTTGTCGCCACCGCCCTGGCCAAGCGAGGAGCGGAACACCGCTGCCAGGTCCTGCCGCGACTCCAGGGTGAAGACGGCGAGCGGGCGGGGCGCGGTGAAGACCGGGAAGGGGTCGGGCGTCTTGTAGCCGGTGAGCATGAGCACGCCCTCGTCGACGGCATAGAGCGTGACGCTGGCGCGCGCCGGCTTGCCCGCGGCGTCGGCGACGCGCAGCGCCACGTCGAGCTGGTCGCCCGGGTGGGCCTGCCTCGTCGACGGTGTGACGGCCACCTTCAGGCGGCGCGACGAGGGATCGATGCTCAGCTCCGTGTATCCTACACGAAATTGCGGGGCCCCGACGTCGGCCCCCCCGCGGCGCGGCGCCACCCGGCCTCGCTCGAGCTGCACGCTGACGAAGGCGTTGGGCAGCAGGTCGGCGGTGATGGGCACGCGGATGGTCGGCATCGGCCCCACCAGCTTCACGGTGCGCCGGGTGTAGACGCCTGTGCGCTCGACGGTCACGAGCGCCTGGCCGGCCCGGAAGGGGTTCTTGACCAGGATGCGCGCGGTCTGCCCGACCTCGTACGACTTGCGGTCGGGGGTGAGCTTGACCACGTTGGCGTCGTCGGTGTCCCAGCCGATGCTCCCCTCGTCGCCCAGGACGTACGCCGACTGGCTGGCGCCGACGGTGTTGCCCTTCGCGTCCTTCGCGACGGCGCGAAGGATGTAGTAGCCGCCCGCGCGCGGCGTCACCGCGCACCCGGCGAGCTTGGCGGTCGTCGTGACGCTGCACCGGCCGGCGATCTCGTCGACGGCGTGCGAGTCGTAGCGCGCGCCGGTGTCGCCGGTGCGCTGCAGGATGGTGCGCCAGGTGCGGCGGATGAGGACCACGTCCACCTTCGTCCCGGCGCGGTGCGCGCCTTCCGGCGTGATCGCGGCGACGCCGACGCGAATGGGCTTGCCCTTGTCGAAGAAGTAGCCGTCGAGCGGCTCCTCGGCGACGTAGAAGTCCGCCGGGTGGACCACCACGCTGGAGCGGCCGGCGATGCTCTGGCGGGTCAGGTCGGTGACCTCCGCCTCCACGGTGACGACCTCCGGGCCGCGCTGACCGGGGAGCGCCAGCGCCATGTTCGCGCCGAAGGTGCCCTTGGCGTCCAGCTTGACCTCCTTGGCGTCCAGCTCGGTGGCGCGCGACGGCGCGTCGGGCAGGCCGTCGTAGTAGGTGCCGTCGTCGACGACGAGGTCCTCGGCGCCGGGCGGGGTGAAGCTGGTCTCCCCGCGCGTCACGGTGTAGCGCGTGCCGGCGCCGCCCATCGGCGCGCCGAAGAGGTAGTCGCCGTGGACGGTGAAGCTCGCCGGGTCACCGCGGACGTAGGAGGGCTTGCTCGTCTCCACGCCCACCTTGAACTCGGAGGGCTGGTACTCGGCCAGCCGCACCGACGTCGAGGCGATGTGGCCGGTGGAGCCGCCCCAGCGGTTCCGCGGGGCGTCCGGCGTGATCGCCTGGATGTCGAGGTACCCGAGCGGCGTCGAGCGCGCCGTCGGGATATCCAGCGCGAAGTCGCCGAAGGCCCCGAGCTTGACCTTGGTGTCCAGCAGCTTCTGCCCCTGCGAGTCGGTCGCCGTGACGCCGATCTCCCGCCCGCGCGGCGTGCTCGTGCCGCGCGGCTCCGGCACGCGCACCAGCCCCTTGAGGCGCACGGTGTCTCCCGGCCGGTAGATGCCGCGGTCGGCGAAGAGCATCCCGAAGGGGTCGGTGGCGCCGGTGAGGTCGGTGTACACGCCGGTCGACCACGGGCTCACGTCGTCGTTCATGCGGCGGTACGCCCAGTCGTCGCCGTCACGCACCACGATCACGGCATCCTCGTCCACGCGGCCCTCGGCGTCGACGGCGGCGTACCTGTCGGCGGGCACCGCGAGCACGCCGTCCGATCCGGTCTTGCCCCCGAACGCCTCGCCGCTGGGAGTGCGGATGGAGACGCTGGCGCCGGCGACGGGCCGGGCATCGGAGAGGCGGGTCACCCAGACCAGGCCCCCGAAGCGGCTCATCTTGGCGGTGATGGCGAGGTCGGTGATGGTCACCAGGCGCAGGTCGTCCCTCGAGCCGCCGCGCGACGGCCATCGCACACCGAAGGCCATCGGGCCTCGCCCGTGCGGCGGCACGTGGTCGAGGGCGACCGAGCGCGTGCTCCCGGCGTTGGTGGCCGCGCGCGGCGCGATGGTCTGCACCTTGGCACCCGGCAGCCCGCGCGCCACGTCGTAGAGGCCGGAGGAGCGGTCGGTGAAGAGGAGGTGCATCAGGCCGGCCTCGTCGAGCGGCACGGTGAGCAGGTCGTACTTCGCGACGTTGAGCGAGGTCACGGGCACCGCGTGGGTCCCGCGCGCCTCGAAGGTGCCGCCGGTGAGGCCCACGTCCAGCGCCGGCCACTCGTCGTCGGTCTGGAAGGGCCACACCACGTCGTGGGCGAGCTTCTGGCCGTAGATGTCCTTCATGCCGGCCTTGATCACCAGGCGGTAGGAAGCGGCGGGACGAAGGTCGTTGCCCAGCGTCCAGTAGGTGGAGCTGTAGTCGGGCGCGTGGTGCACGCGGGCGACCGTCGGCCCCTCGATGCGCGCGTGCGCGGCGAACTCCTTGCCCGGCACGTCGTTGGTGAGCTCGATGCTCACGCCGGAGAACGCCGCGCAGCGGCCGTGTGGCGTATCGGTGGAGCAGGTGTGGCGCTTGATCTCCAGCGGGCCATAGGTGCGCATCTCCACGGTGTGGGGGGTGCCCGCCGTCAGCGGCCCCTCCATCCCGACGAGGGCGGGGCTGACCACCACATCCACGTCGGTGTCCAGGGGCAGCGCGGCGGTGGGGGAGAGCTGGACCAGCTCCGGCACGTCCGGCTGCGGCCGGCGGACGGAGAACGCGCGCAACTTGCCCGCGACCAGCAGGCTCACGTGGCCCCGCGCCTCGGCGACATCCACCGGCTGGTTGAAGCGCAGCTCGAAGCTGGCGGAGGGCGACAGGTGGTCGCTCGACGGCGAGACATTGACGAGCTCTGGGCGGGGCGTGGAGAAGGAGAAGGCGTAGGCGTCCTTCATCGTCGCCCCGTCCACCGCCCGGGTGCCGGCGGGCACCGTCACGTGGAACTCGGTCGCGCGGGGCAGGGCCTTTACGGGGCTGAAGCGGGCCGCGTGGGTGCCGACCCATCGCCAGGTCCCCGCCACCTTCCCCCCTGCGGCGGTCTCGATGTGGATCGGCGGCGGGGACGCCTCCTCCGCGATCTCCAGCGCATGCATCGGCCGGTTGAAGAGCACAGTCACGACCGAGGCATCGACGGTCGGTCCCTTCGGGCCGGCGAAGGTCACCCCGAACGGCCTCCGCGAGGGCAGGTCGGGATCCTCAGTGCCCAGGCCCAGCGTCCGTGGGGCCCGAGGCACGACGCCGGGGCTGCCTTGCAGGCAGCTCGTGAACAGCACCAGCCCCATGAGGACGAATCCGACGCGCACACCTCGCATGGTCAGTGCCTCATCAAGTCCCGTGCCGCCGAAAAAGGCCAGTGATTCCGGGGTGGGTCGCGGGCCTGCCGACACGGCGCGTGTACGAGCAACCACGACGGCGCCGGAACACGCCTGCCGACTCCCAGCCGCGCTGGCCCCTCCCCGCCGGTCGGCCGCCGATCGTCGGAGTGCAAGCACCCTTGCAATGGTGCGTTCAGGGTGGGGGTGGTTGGAACAACCCGATAGCAGGTTGGCAACACTTGCGCTATGGCTCCAGCTCAACCTTGGCGGGGAGCACCAGCTCTCGCCGCGTGGGAAGAGGACCGATGAAGAACAAGTGGCTTGCGTGGGGCTTCGTGGCGGCGGTGGCGGGGGCGGCGACCGCAGGGACAGCCGCCTGCAGCGGCGACGACACCTCCACCCCGCAGGACGCCGGGTCGGACATGAACGTCATCGACGACGGCGTCCCGGACACCGGCACGGACACCGGCAGCGACGCCGCTGACGCCGGCCCGGCTCGCGCCAAGATCCTGGTCGTCCATGCCTCCCCCGACGTGCCCCCCGTGCGCATTTGCTTCGCCGTGGGCACCAAGTCCGACGGCTCCGACGCCGTCATCGCGCCCTTCCCGCCCCTGCCGGACAAGACGGAGGGCTCGCTGCCCTTCCCCGGCCTCTTTCCAGGCACCGGCGGGCCCCTCCCCGATCTCGGCGCGGACCTCTCGCAGAAGGTCATCGTCCCCTACGTGATCATCGCGTCCAAGGTGGCGAGCGACGTGGCCCCCGCCGATGGCGGCGTGGCCCCCGTGGCCTGCGACACCCTGCTCCAGGGCGACGGCGGCCTCACCGCCAACGTCGACTACATGAAGCTGCCGCCCATCCCATCCGGCACCTTCATGCCCGGCAAGACCTTGCTCCTGGCCGCCACCGGCTGCCTCCCGACCAGCGCCGACCCGAACGCCAACGTCATCGCGTGCGGCGCCGACTACGACAGCACCCTCGGGAACGTCGCCATCAAGATCTTCGACCTCGACCGTATCATCGCCGACACGCAGAAGTCCGGGGCCCAGGTCGCGCACCTGTCTCCCAAGCTCTTCACCGGCCTGCTCGCCGGCGTGACCGAGATCGACGCCGGCAGCGACGCGGGGGTGGTCTACGAGCCGATCACGCCGAACAACGCGCCGGTCAACTACGCCCAGCTGAAGCCTGCGCCGGCGGCCTCCCTGAGCCTGCCGCCCGCCAGCAACGCGGCGCTGGTGCTGAGCGCGGTCAACCCCGACGGTGGCGCCCCGATCGCCACCTTCCCGGTGCCCTTCACCTTCATCTACGCGAGCACCACCGGGCAGCTGGTCGGTGCGGACCAGTACTTCACCGCCAACTCCAACTACACCTTCGTGGTGGTGGGCGACCCGCAGAAGGCCTTCCTGTCCGACGCAGGCGTGGACGGCTACGGCCTCCACGTCCTGGCCTTCCCCAACGACCCGCCCATCCCGAGCTACCCCTGACCCGGTAGCCCTCGCGGCACCTCGGCCGTGACGCCCTTGCCCGATCGCGCGCTTGCGCGACCCGGGGCGGGCGGCTACAAGCTGCGCGCCATGCCTTCCATCCGCAACGTCGCCATCGTGGCCCACGTCGACCACGGCAAGACGACGCTCGTCGACCACATGCTCCGCCAGGCGGGCACCTTCCGCGACAACGAGGTGGTCGCCGAGCGCGTGATGGACTCCAACGATCTGGAGCGCGAGCGCGGCATCACCATCCTCGCCAAGAACACCAGCGTCCGGTGGAAGGGCACCAAGATCAACATCGTCGACACCCCCGGCCACGCCGACTTCGGCGGGGAGGTGGAGCGCACCCTGCTCATGGCCGACGGCGCGCTGCTGCTGGTCGACGCGGCGGAGGGCCCGCTGCCGCAGACACGCTTCGTGCTGCGCAAGTGCCTCGAGCTCGGCTTCCCCGTCATCGTGGTCATCAACAAGATCGACCGCTCCGACGCCCGGCCGAACGACGTCCTCAACGAGGTCTTCGACCTCTTCTGCGATCTGGACGCGAGCGACACGCAGACCGACTTCCCCGTCATCTACGCCATCGGCAAGCAGGGCGTGGCGAAGTCCTCCCTGGAGGACCCCTCCACCACGCTGGAGCCGCTCTTCGACCTCATCCTGAAGACGGTGCCGGAGCCCAAGGGCGACGACACCGCGCCGCTGCAGGTCCTGGTCAACAACCTGGATCACGATGACTACACCGGCCGCCTCGCCGTCGGCCGCGTCGTGGCGGGCACCGCGCGCGCCAACCAGCCGGTGGGTGTGCTGAAGGACGGCCACACGGTCAAGGGCGCGATCAAGGTCCTCTCCGTCTTCGAGGGCCTCAAGCGCACCCCGGTGCAGGAGGCGCGCGCCGGCGAGATCGTGTGCATCGCCGGGATCGAGGAGGTCTACGTCGGCGACACCATCGTCGACCAGGACCCCGGCTGGGAGACCCGCGCGCTCCCGCGCATCCACGTCGAGCAGCCGACGATCAAGATGAAGATCGGCGTCAACACCTCGCCGTTCGCGGGCAAGAGCAAGCAGTCCAAGTTCCTCACCAGCCGCCACCTGCGCGAGCGCCTGCAGCGCGAGACACGCAGGAACCTGGCGATCCGCGTGCAGGACACCGACTCGCCGGACACCTTCGTCGTGCTCGGGCGCGGGGAGCTGCAGCTCGCCATCCTGGTCGAGACGATGCGCCGGGAGGGCTACGAGATGCAGCTCGGCAACCCGGAGGTGGTCACGCAGACCATCGACGGCGCCCCGCACGAGCCGGTGGAGCTGGTGGTGGTGGACGTGCCGGAGCAGTTCATCGGCGTGGTGACCGAGCGCCTCGGCGAGCGCCGCGGCCGCATGGTCAAGATGTCCAACCCCGGCTACGGCCGCGCGCGGCTGGAGTACCGGGTGCCCAGCCGCGGCCTCATCGGCTTCCGCGGGGAGTTCCTCACCGCCACGCGCGGCACCGGCCTGCTCAACACCATGTTCGAGGGCTGGGAGCCGTGGGGCGGCCCCATGATGAAGCGCCAGTCCGGCGCCATCGTGTCGGATCGCGCTGGCGTCTCCACGCCCTACGCGCTTCACCACCTGCAGCCGCGCGGCGAGTTCTTCCTCGGCACCGGCGTCGATGTCTACGAGGGCATGATCGTGGGTGAGCACAACCGCCCCAACGACGCCGACGTCAACGTCATCAAGGAGAAGAAGCTCACCAACGTCCGCAACCACGGCAAGGACGAGAACGTGCTGCTCGCGCCCCCGCGCGTGCTCACCATCGAGACCGCCATGGAGTGGATCGACGCCGACGAGCTGGTGGAGGTGACGCCCGACGCCGTCCGGGTGCGCAAGGCCATCCTCTCCATCAACAAGCGCCCGCGCCGCAGCGACGCGATCGAGGAAGCGCAGAGCGTGTAGGCGAGACGCCGCCCGTCGCGGCCGTGGGGCACGATGCCCGGCACAGCGGGCTTGCGGTGGCGGCCGTCCGTGCTTTAAGGCGGCCATGCGAAGACTCCTGTTGCTCACGACACTCGCCGCGCTCACGCTGGCGCTCGCGGGCTGCTCCAAGAAGGTCGACGAGCTGAACAACAGCGACTTCAAGCCGGCCGAGGGCGAGCCCCTCCCGCCCGGGCCGGCCAAGCTGGAGATCAAGGACGTCGTCGTGGGCACCGGCAAGGAGGCGCACGTCGGCGACACCGTCTCGGTGCAGTACACCGGCACCCTGATGAACGGCCGCAAGTTCGACAGCTCCAAGGACCACGGCGGCAAGCCGGCGGAGTTCAAGCTCGCCGACGGCAGCGTCATCAAGGGCTGGGTGCAGGGCGTCGCCGGCATGAAGGTGGGCGGCAAGCGCGAGCTGACCATCCCGGCGTACCTCGGCTACGGCGAGAAGGGTCAGCCGCCGAGCATCCCGCCCAACGCCGGGCTGAAGTTCGAGATCGAGCTCGTCGACGTCAAGTAGCGCGCGCTGCGGTGCCCTCCCGCGGGCATCGTGGTATGGCAATCCCATGCTCCCCGCCGACCCGCGTCCCCTCTACTACGTCGTCTCCGCCGTCATCGGCGCGCTGGTGATCTGGGTGGCGTGGGTGCTCGCCAAGGCGCCGACGCGCGAGGATCTCTCCCCGCCGCCGGACGCCGAGCCGGAGAAGAAGTAGCGAGGCCTCAGCGCGCCGCGGCGGCGACGACCGACCGCACCAGATCGCGCCGGGAGGGGCTGGTGACCGGGTCGGCCGGGCCGAGGAAGATCTCCAGGGCCCGCACCATCGTCCGGGCGCGGGCGACCATCGCCGCGTCGTCCGGGGGCACCGTCGCCAGGATGCGCCGCCAGCACGCCAGCTCCGCCGGGACTCGCCGCGTCTTGTCGTACCAGGCGGCGAGCTCCACCAGCGCGGCGACCGTCTGGCGCGGGTCGCTCGCCCGCTCGGCGTAGGCGAGCATGTCCGACTCGGCGTCGTCCTGCCGGCCCTGCGCCCAGCGCGCGCGGGCGCGCAGCTCGAAGGCGCCACGCAGGGCCGGGACGTGCTCCAGCGCCACGTCGGAGACGTGCTCCGCCTCCCGCGCGTCCCCCATGCGCAGCCGGAGCGATCCCAGGCCGAGGTACGCGGGGCCGCACGTGGCATCCAGGGTGACCGCCTCGGTGTAGCGCCGCAGGGCGACCTCCGGCTCGCCCGCCGCCTCGTGCGCGCGGCCGGAGCGCACCAGCTCCTCGCACGAGGTGGCCGCCCGCGCGGCGCGCGGAAGGGCGATCGCCGCCAGGGCCACCAGCACCAGGATCGGCGCGCGCACGGAGCGGAGGGCTGAATTCATTCCCATCCTCTCAATGCGACGCGGCGGGGGCGGGCGGAGGGAGCGTGGCGCCCACCTGCCCCGCCGCCAGCCCGAGGATGGCGTCGATCTGATCCTTGGACGCCGAGAGGTGCCCCTTGACCATCGCGCCGTCGCTGGAGAACTCCACGTTGTTGAGCAGGCCCGCCGTGAGCATGCGCACGCCGAAGGAGTTCTTCTGCCGGAGGGTGTTCTTGAGGCTCTCCGCCGCCTGCTGCGCGGAGGCGGCGTCGGGGCAGTCGCCCTCGATGTAGAGATCGGCGCCGCTGTCGGCGTTGCGCGGCACGATCCACATCCGCAGCTCGGAGATGCTGGAGGGAATGAGGTTGGTGGAGCCCCCGGGCCGCAGCGCGCGGAAGCTCAGCGCCTCGCCGGGACGGAAGTGCGCGTTGACCGGGTGCGCGGCGATGGCCCGGGCGAAGGCCGCGGCGTGGGAGGACGGCACGATCATCGCCACGTGCGAGCGCGGCCGGATGAAGACACGCTCGGCGCGATCGGCGTAGGCCCTCCACGCCTTCACCCCGCGCACGTGGAGGTTGATCGGGCCGCCCTTCTCGTAGCCCTTGGCCACCTTGGCGATGACGCCGTCCACCACCGCGTCGGGCGCGGAGTACTGCACGTAGACCGCGTCGCGCTCGGTGTGCAGCAAGGAGGGCCCCCAGATGGTCATCCAGTCGGCGTCGTGCAGCGGGTCGAGGAGCGCGGTGCCGCCGCTGGCGGACATGAACTGGCGCCACTGCGGGATGGCGCCCAGGATGGGCGCCAGCCGCGCCGCCTCGGGGTGCTTGCGGATGACCTGGAAGTTGATGGCCACCGTGACGTTCGCCGGGTCGCTGGAGACGGCGCCGACGACCCCGAGGATCGCCCGCGGGTCCCGTCCGGCGACGGTCCCCGCCCCGCCGTCGCCGCCCAGGGCCACCGCCGCGCCATCCGCCTCCTCGGCGTCCACAGCCGCGTCCTCGGGGGCGGCGTCGCGCGGCGCGCCCGCGTCGAGCACGGCGTTGGCGACGACGTCCGGCTGCGCGTCGGGCACCTCCCGGTCGATCCCTGCGTCCCCCGGCCCCTTCACCACGCTGCTCGTCGTGCCCGTCGCCGTGGGCGCCGGCGTCTCCGCCTTCTGCGGGGTGTCCTCCAGGATCTCGACCGGAATGCTGAGCTCGCCCTCCTGATCGTGCAGGTCGATGGGCGGGCCGTCGGGCATCACCGAGAAGGGACTGATGAGGTAGTGGAACACCGCCGACAGCACGATGCCGAGGACCATCCCCCGCCGCACCTGCCGCTTGCTCCAGAAGCGCGCAGGCCCCGTCTGCTGGGCTGCGGGGTCGTCGGAGGGCGTGGCGTGGGGAGCGGTGGGCGCGGTCGAGGCGGCCCCCTCCGCGACGGCGAAAGGACTGCGCTCCCGCCCTCCCTCACCCACGGGCTGCGTCCGTTCAGACACGCCTGCCTCTTGACGTCACACCCCAAGGACCGTCGAAATCCCCAGGATGTTCCTTGTCGCCCGCGGGCACGGCCGTCGCAAGCACGGCGGTAGCCTGCCATGCCCAGCCCCCCAACGCCCACATCAATTGCCCGCCCCGCTCGCCGCCCCCGGTCTGTCTGCCAAGAACTGGATCGACAGGTCGTAAGGGGGGTACTAGGAAGACTCGGCCGTACGATGTCCCGTTCGCTCGTGTTCTGCACTCTCGGAATGCTCGCCGCCGTCGCTTTGGCGGAGGGCTGCACCGACTCCAGAGGCGCGCCGCCCGCCCCGCCGCCCCGGGCGAGCGACGCGGGCGCGGCCCCCACCACCGCCGCGACGACGGCGGTCATCCACCACGTCGCGGCCCCGGCGGACGCCGGCGAGACCTACCCGCTCATCGGCGCGCTCTTCATGCAGACGCCCATCATGAGCGAGATGGACTGGCCCACCAAGGAGGAGGAAGAGCGGCGCCGCCACGACGATCGCCCGCAGGGGCCGATGCGCATCGGCTACCTCCGCCAGGGCGCCAAGGTCCCCGTCTTCCCCGAGCCGCACGTCAACTCCAAGTGCAAGGAGGGCTGGTACGAGCTGGTGCAGGGCGGCTTCGTCTGCGCCAAGTACGCGTCGATGGACCTGAACCACCCGCGCCTGCTCAACGCCCCCCACCCGCCCTTCCTCGATCGCGGGCTGCCCTACGACTACGCCTACAACGTCCGCAACGGCACGCCGCTCTACCGGACCGTGCCGTCGCGCGAGCAGCGGCTGCAGTACGAGCCGTGGCTGGTCAAGAAGCCCAAGCCCAAGATCGAGGAGGACAACCCCTACGTCGACTACGACGCCGGTGTGGACCCGACGGTCAACAACCAGGGCAGCGCGCTCGGCGTGGCCTTCGGGATCGACGAGGACGACGACGACGCGGGCGTGCCCTGGTACCTGCGCGACTGGGACGGCGGCAAGCCTCAGGTCACCCTCGATGATCTCAAGGGCGAGGACCCCATCATCGTGCGCCGCATGGTCAAGGGCTTCTACGTGAGCCTGGACAAGCAGATGAAGGTCCATCACGTCCGGTGGTGGAAGACCACCTACGGCTTCGTCGCGCCGTACAACCGGATGTTCGTCGCCAAGCAGCTCACCGACTTCCACGGCGTGTGGCTGAACACCGACACCCCGCCCTCCTACCCACCCGCGGTCGCGCAGGACGGCGGCGCCGCCCCGCCGTACTGGGTGGACAAGCCGCCGACGCACCTGCCGCTCGCCTTCGTCTCCTGGGTGCACGCGCACAAGTACACGCTGAGCGACGACTTCGAGCACGCCAAGCGCTCCGACGAGCAGGTCTCGCGCTACACGCCGGTGGGCCTCACCGGCCAGCGCAAGAACGTCGGCGGCGTCTACTACCAGGAGACCGATCAGGGCTACTGGCTGCGCGAGCGGGAGATTGTGGTGATGCACCCCGGCCCGCCGCCGAGCGACCTCGCCCCCGGCGAGAAGTGGATCGACGTCAACCTGAAGAACCAGTCCCTCGTGGCCTTCATCGGCGACAAGCCGGTCTACGCGACCCTGGTGTCCACCGGCAGGGAAGACAAGAAGGACAAGGAGAAGGACCACAAGACGCCGGCTGGCTCCTTCCGCATCCGCGAGAAGCACATCGCCGCGACGATGGACGGCGACGTCGCGAGCGACGGCCCCTACTCGATCGAGGACGTGCCGTGGATCATGTACTTCAACAAGAGCTACGCGCTGCACGGCGCCTTCTGGCACAACAGCTTCGGCCACGAGAAGAGCCACGGCTGCGTGAACCTCTCGCCCGACGACGCGCGCGCCCTGTTCAACTGGACGGAGCCGCAGCTCCCGCAGGGCTGGCACGCGGTCTGGGCGACGCCGGAGCACCCCGGCACCCGCGTCGTCGTGCACGACGAGTAGGCCCCACGCGATTGTTGCGCGACCCGACGCCGGGCTGGGCGGCCAGCGGCGCGCGTGGCAAGCTCACGCCGTGATGAGCGCCGACCGCTTCCACATGCTCGGCGGGGCCCTGCCCTCCTTTCCCGCGGACGAGCTCGTCCTCCACGCCGGCCCCGCCAACCACTGGCGCGGCATGGAGGCCGTCGGCGGGTGGCTCACGCTGACCAACCGGCGGCTGCACTTCCGTCCGCACGCGGTCAACGTCCGCGGCGGCGACACCAGCCTGCGTCTGGAGCACGTCGCCGCGACGGAGGGTGGCCGCTCGCTGTGCGATCGTCCCCAACCAGCTCGTCGTGCTCATGCGCGACGGCCGCCGGGAGCGCTTCGTGGTGCAGGACCGCGACGCCTGGGTCGACGCCCTGCGGGCCGCCGTGCCGCAGGCGCCCTACCGGTGATCGCACTGCGGGGGCGAAACGCGGGCTTGACGCGACGCCTAGAGTGCGAAATGTAAGCGGCAGCGGGGATGGACCAGCTC
Source organism: uncultured delta proteobacterium (assembly GCA_963782055.1). Classification (GTDB taxonomy): domain Bacteria; phylum Myxococcota_A; class Polyangia; order Polyangiales; family Polyangiaceae; genus DASXHD01. Next base: position 3,438,128 of record CAWAIF010000003.1, on the reverse strand, counting down.
AGCGCCACGCTTGATCGCGGTTGGGACCTCGCCCAGAAGGGGGACGCGGTCGGCGCCGCCGCTTGCGCCAAGCGCGCCCTGGAGCTGGACCCGCAGTCGCCGGAGGTGCACAACCTCCTCGGCTACACCGCCGCCCTCGCCGGGGACGCCGAGGAAGCGCTTGACCACTACCGCCAGGCCATCGCCCTCGACGAGACCTACTTCGAGGCCATGCTCAACGCCGCGGAGGTGCTCATGCACCCGATGGGCGACTGGGACGAGGCCGTGCGGATGTGCGACGACGCGTACGAGCTGGCGGAGACCCCCGAAGAGATCGCCGACTGCCTGCTGTTGAAGGTGGACGCGCTGATGACCAAGGGCGACATGGAGGAGGCGCAGCGGATCATGAAGCTCTTGCCCGAGGGGCCGTTCGACAACGCCAACTACACTTTCCTCATCGGCCGCGCCTACTACGAGCTGGGCGACATGCAGCGCGCCGGCCCCCTCATCGAGGACGCCGCCCACCGCGACCCTGCCCACGCCGATGCCCAGTACTACCTGGGGCTGGTGCGGGACGAGCGCGGCGACACCCGCGGCGCGACCGAGGCCTTCCTCCGCGCGCGCGCGCTGGACGTCGGCCGCGAGGGCCCCGCGTGGGCGCCCTCGCCGGAGACCTTCGCCACGCTGGTGGAGGGCACGCTGCGCAAGCTGGACGCGCTGCTCGGCCGCTACGTGCGGGAGGCAGAGGTCTACGTCGTCGACGTCCCCGGGGCCGAGCTGGTGGTCGACGGCGTCGACCCGCGCGCGCTCATGATCATCGACTCCCCTCCCCCGCCGGACGCCCTTCAGGAGGCGACGCTCGGCGGCTCGCCCGACGCGCGCCGCTGCCGCATCTTCGTCTACCAGCGCAACGTGGAGCGCGCGGCCGGCGCGGTCGAGCACCTCGAGGACGAGCTGCTGGCGGCGCTGGAGCGGGAGATCACCGCGGTCTTCCTCGAGCCTGACGCCGAGGTGAAGCGCGCGACGAGCGCCCTGAACTGATTGGCGGGGCACGGGCTCTCCGGCGAGAGCGACCCTCCACGCGGGAGACTCGTTGGCAGACCGCTAATGCCAGACGCCGAGGCTGAGGCCCCAGTTGGAGTAGCGCGGCGCCACGTCGCCGGCGAAGCTCAGCTGCCACACCGTCGGCGCCAGGATCCCGAACAGGTCGAAGGAGAAGAGCTTCACGTCGCCGCCGAAGGTGAAGTGCTGGCGCGCGCCGCCGTCCTCGAAGAGGGAGGGCTCGAGGTAGCCGCCGAATCGCAGGCGAAAGCGATCGGGGATCGGCTCGCCCTCGATGCCGTAGCGCACCGAGGCGGTCCACCCGCGGCCGTACGGCTCGCGCACCTGGTCGAGGAAGCTGGAGACCGCCACGGCGTCGCCCACCGGCGCCGTCGCCAGCACGCTCGCGACGACGAGCACGTGCGGGCGCGGCCAGTTGGCGTAGCGCGCGCGCGCCTGCGCGAGCAGCCTCGCCTCCTCGGCGTCGATGCGGGCGTCCTCCACGACGCGAATGGCGCGCTCGGTCTCCTCCAGCTCCCGCGCGAGGGCCTCGTGCGCGTCGGGGTCCTGCACGCGGGCGAGCTCGGCGTCGCGCTTCGCCTGGCGGGCCTCGCGGTCGCGGTTGATACGCGCGCGCACCGGCGCCGAGAGATCCGCCGGATCGGTCCAGGGCGGGTTGAGCGGGCGCGGCCCGAGCTGCACCGCCACGCCCACCTCGAGCTGCGCGGGGACCACCACGGCGTCGGGCAGCACGTAGCCGTCGGACCGGCGGATGCCGTCGGCGCCGGCGGTGCCGCTCGCGCCGAAGCTGCCCTGCACCGGGCCGCGCAGCGTCGCGCCGAGGCGCCATGGCTGCCCGTCGAGGCGCAGCAACGCGCCCACCTCCGGGCCCACGCCGCTCGGGGGGGAGAGCGGCAGCCCGGTCTGCGAGAGGGACATCGTCACGACGTGCAGCCCGGCGCCCAGGGCGAGCTGGTGATGGAAGAAGCCCCACGCGGCGATGAGGTGACCGCGCAGCACCTCCAGGCCGAGGGCGGTGCCGCCGGAGGGCGGGATGACGTCGTAGCGCTGGTAGTCGAGCGTCGCGGCGGCGCCGAAGGGCCCGACCTGCAGCAGCATCCCCCCGCCGACGTAGAGGAAGTTCTCCACGCCCGCCGCCCGGCGCGAGGCCACCGACCCGCGGTTCTCGAAGTCGGTCCCGGCGAAGGCGCCCGGGAAGTACACGCTCCCCTCCGGCTCCAGCTCGACGTGGTGCACGCTGTACGCCTCGCGCACCGCGGGGGCGGCGACGTTGGACGCGGTGCCGTCCTCGCCCTCCGCGACGCCCACGTACGCGCCGCCGAGCCCGAGGATGCGCGAGGAGGCGAGCACCGGGCCCTGGAACAGCTCGATGGAGTAGTGGTTGTCGGTGATGGGCGGCGGGTCGGCGCGCGCGAGGGTCGTCGTCAGCGCGAGGGAGAGCGCTGCTGCCGCCCCAGCAAGAAGCGCACGAGCGGCTCGGCGTCCAGCTTGGCGGTGGAGAGCAGCGCGTCCAGCAGTCGCTTGCCCAGCCGGGCCAGCTCCAGCAGGTGCTCGATGCGCTCGCGCTGCAGGTCGATGCGCGCGAGCAGCTGCGCGCGCTCGGCCCCGTGCTTGCGCGTCGCCTGGTCGCGCATCGCCGCGAGCGATTCCAGCGCTTCCTCGAACGACTCGATCGCCACGTCGATCTCCGCCTTCTCGCGCTCGTTGAACACGCGGGAGATCATCTTCCAAAGCTGCACCTCCGCCGTGTAGAAGTCCTTGCGCTCGCCCGCGAGCCACACCTTTCGCACCACCCCCCAGCGCGAGAGCTCGGAGAGGGTCATGGATACCGCGCCGCTGGACAGCCGCAGGGCGTGGCGCAGATCCTCCGCGCTCTGCGGGTCCGGTGACAGGTAGAGCATCGCCCACACCCGCCCCATGTTTCGCTTGAAGCCCCAGAACTCGATGAGGCGGCCGACGATGTCGGTCACCAGCACCTCGCTGGGCCAAAGCGCGCGCTTGTCGTGGCTCATGAGCCTGGGTGCAAGATACACGCGCCCGTTTCGCCCGGACCACACTTAAGCAATGCGGCCGGCGAGCTCCTCCGCGACGCAGGCGAGCAGCTCGCGCGCCCGCGAGGCGGGGACGAGCGCGAGGGCGGCGAGGGCCGCCTGCGTCTCCTTCCGCGCGAGCGTCTTGGCCTCCTCCACGCCCCGCGACTCGCGCACGGCCGAGAGCAGGCGGGCCGAGGCGACCTCGTCGCCCCCGCGCGCGGCGGAGAGCAGCGGCAACAGCGCCGGCGCTGCCTGCACGGCGCGCAGGAGCGGCAGGGTCAGCTTGCCCTCGTGCAGGTCGGCGAGCAGGGACTTGCCGGTGTGACGCGCCTCGCCGGCGTAGTCGAGCGCGTCGTCGACGAGCTGGAAGGCCACGCCCAGGTGCGACCCGAAATCGCCCAGCGCGGCCACCGCCGCCTCCGGCGCCCCCGCCGCGCGCGCGCCGGAGCGCGCCGCCCACGCGAAGAGCGACGCCGTCTTGTCGCGCACGATGGTGAAGTAGGTCGCCTCGCGCGTATCCAGCTCGGTGCGGCCCCGGAGCTGGACGATCTCGCCGTCCACCAGGCGGCGCAGCGTCTTGAAGAGGTCGTCCAGCGTCGGGCCGGGCGACGCCGCGGCGGTGCGTTCGAGCGCGTGCGTGAGCAGCAGGTCGCCCGCGAGCACGCTCACGGCGTTGCCCCAGAGCCGGCGGGCGGTCGCCTGACCGCGACGCTCCTGCCCGTCATCCACCACGTCGTCGTGGAGGAGCGTGGCGAGGTGAACCATCTCGGAGGCGAGCGCCAGGTCGCGCGTGGCGGGCGGCAGGACATCGCCGAAGCACGCGGCGGCGAGCAGGACGCAGAGGGGCCGCACGCGCTTGCCGCCCGCCTCGAGCAGGTGCGAGGCCGCGTCGACCGCCGGCGAGAGGCCCTCGCGCGCCTCCGCGCGCAGCGCCGTCTCCACGTACGCCATGTCGGCTGCGAAGAGCTCCGCCACCTCTGCCAGGCGCATGGCCGTCCGGGGTCCCACGCGTTCCAGCGTAGCGGTGTCGCGGAGGGTGCTGGCGCCCAGGGCAGGTTCCATCGAGTGCACGACCTTCCCGCCGCGTCGGCCTGGGTCGGTTCCAGTCCTTCGGGCGCGCCGACGGCTCGCGCTCGAATCCTTCAAAATGTTTTGAAGACTATGTAGGAGAAGCCTCCCACCCGTCAAGCCACCCCGCCACGGCCCAAGCGTCCGATTGCACGCATGCTTGCAATGCGACGCTGGAGGCAAGATCTCGCGGGGAGAGGCCCCTGCCCCGTCTGGCCGCCGGCCCTACCGACCGGCTAGTGGAGCCTGCCCTCCAGCTCCGCCCGCAGCGGGGCCACCGCCCGCGCGCCGTCCCCGGTCTCCGTCTCCATCACCCGCCGCAGCCGGAGCAGCGCGGTGTAGGCGTCGGTCCCGTGGCGGTCCGCCGCGCACGCCGCCTCCACGGCCGGCGCCCCCGTCCACTGCGCCTTCACCGACGTGGCGAACGTCTGGCGCGCCTCCTCCTCCGTCCGCGCGCTCGCCGCCGCGACCGACGCCCGGTCCAGCCCCGCGGCGAGCCCCCGGATCCCCTCGACGCAGGCCGCGGGCGGGCCGTGAGGCGCCACCCGCTCGTCCGTCAGACCGAACAGGGAGGCGGTGATCTGCCACGCCGTCGAGATGACGAACGCCACCGCGACCGCAAGGACGACCATGCTCGCGATGTTGCGGTAGCGCCGCCCCCGCCGGGCAGCTTCCTCCTCGGCCATGCAGCCCAACTAGCGCGATTTTGCCTCTTCCACCAGAAGTACACCTGTATCGGCGGGCTTCTTCGCGCTATGACCCCGAGGCCGCCGCAGGAATCGAGGCCGACCGCCGAACAGTCCGCCGGAGCCCGGAGCCGCTGCAGAGCCCATCCCGAGACGACCACACCTGATGATCACCGAGACCACCGAGACCACCCAGACCACCCAGAGCGCCACCGCGCCCACCTTCGACGAGCTGCCCCTCTCCGCCGACATCCGCAAGGCTGTGGACGCCATGGGTTACGTCCACCCCACGCCCGTGCAGCTCGCGGTGTTCGAGCCGGCCACGCGCGGCAAGAACCTCGTCGTGCAGGCCCGCACCGGCACCGGCAAGACAGCGGCGTTCGGGCTGCCCATCCTGGACTGCCTCGTGAAGAAGAACCTGGCCGCGGTGCAGGCGCTCATCCTCACGCCCACGCGCGAGCTCGCCCTGCAGGTCACGCGCGAGCTGGAGCAGCTCGCCCAGTTCCGCGGCACCAAGCTCATCGCCATCTACGGCGGCGCCGCCATGGGTCCGCAGGTCGAGGCCCTCGCCGGCGGCGCGCAGATCGTCTCCGGCACGCCTGGCCGCGTGCTGGACCACATCCGCCGCGGCACCCTGGACACCTCCAACATCAAGATCCTCGTCCTGGACGAGGCGGACGAGATGCTCTCGATGGGCTTCGCCAAGGAGCTGTCGGAGATCGTCGAGTCGCTCCCCAAGGAGCGGCAGGGCCTCTTCTTCAGCGCCACCATCCCCCCGGACATCGAGCGCCTCGCCAACAACAAGCTCAGGGAGCCGGAGTTCATCACCCTCTCCAGCGATCAGGTCGGCGCGCTGCAGATCCAGCACTTCGTCTATCTGGTCCCCGGCGGCGACAAGCGGGGCGCGCTGGTTCGCGTGCTGGAGGTCGAGGACCCGGAGAGCGCGATCATCTTCTGCAACACCAAGGACGAGACCGAGCGCCTGGCCGAGCTGCTCAAGAGCAACGGCTACGAGGCGGAGTGGCTCAACGGCGACCTGGAGCAGAAGGAGCGCGAGCGCATCATGCAGCGCACGCGCGAGGGCAAGCTGCGCTTCCTGGTGGCGACCGACGTCGCCGCCCGCGGCATCGACATCTCGCACCTGACGCACGTCATCAACGCCGACTTCCCCGAGTCGGCCGAGTACTACGTGCACCGCACCGGCCGCACCGGCCGCGCCGGCCGCACCGGCACCGCCATCAGCATGATCGGCCCGAAGGACATGGGCGCGCTCTACCTGATGCGCCTCACCTACAAGATCCGCCCGATCGAGAAGCAGCTCCCCTCCGCGATGGAGATGAAGACGCGGGAGGAGGCGGACCTCGTCGCCATGTTCTCGGAGGCGTACGGCGCGCGACCGGTGCATCCGGACGACCTGGCCCTCGCCCGCCGCCTGCTCACCCACGCCGACGGCGAGGTCATCGTCGCCGGCCTGCTCCGCGACCACCTGGGCGCCCGCAAGGACGACCCTCGCGTCGCCGCGGCCGAGGCCCGCCGCGCGAAGAACCCCCCGCCGGTGCAGGTCGAGAAGCCCCGCGCCACCCGCGAGCGCGAGGCCCGCCCGCCGCGCGAGCGCGAGGCCCGCCCGCCGCGCGAGCACGAGCCCCGCCGGCCGCGCGAGCACGAGGCCCGCACGCCTGCCGAAGGACGCGGCGAGCGCCCGCGCGCCGCGCCCGCCCTGCGGTCCTCCAGCGGCCGTACCGATCGCCGCGGCGAGCGCCGCGCCCCCCACGCCTCCTACACCGAGTGGGAGCCCCCGCCGGAGCAGGACGACGACAAGCCCATCCTCGGCAAGGTGGAGCAGGAGCCCCCGCCCCTGCCGAGCTACCGCGAGGAGTCGGCCGACTCCGAGCCCGTCACCCTCAAGCGCGCCCCCCGCGACCCCAGGCCCGAGGGAGAGGGCAAGGCGCACCGCGAGGAGCGCTCGCGCGGCGCCGAGCCGGAGGCCGAGGAGGGCTTCACCCAGATCTTCGTCAACATCGGCCGCCGCGATGGCGCCCGCGCCTCCGATTTGCAGCGCCTCCTCACCGACAACGCCGGCATCGAGCGCAAGGACACCGGTCGCATCCGCATCCGCGACCGCATTTCCTTCGTGGGCGTCCGGCCGGAGGACCTGCAGCGCGCCATCGGCGCCCTCGCCGGGCAGGTCATCGGAGGCCGCACGGTCATCGCCGAGCCCGCCAAGCCCAAGGCCTGAGCTCCGGCCGAAGGCCGCCCCTTTTTTTTGCACGAGCGCAATCGTGCAGGAGCAGCCGATTTCGCCGAGCGAAACGCTCCGAAAAGCGCTCGGTCGCCATTGAGGGAACGCCCGGGCTGCCGTAGTCTCAGCTACCATGACAGCAGCGACTGTGGCGTCGAGCGCCCGCGGCGCAGCGCCCACGGTGACCCTTCGTACCCTCCTCGATCAGCGCAAAGGCGAAGGACGTCGCTTCTCGCTCGATGAGGCCATCGCGATCATCGTCCCCCTGTGTCTCGACCTCAAGGTACGGCACGACAGAGGGGAGAAGCACTACGTCCATCCCTCGGCCATCGCCCCGGGACCCGACGGCCTGGCCCGCCTCGAGCCGGCGCTCGCGCTCGTGCCGACCAACCCGCGCGACCGCATGTGCATGGCGCCCGAGCTCCAGCAGACCCTCGCCCCGGGCGACGCCCGCGCCAGCGTCTTCTCCCTGGGCGCCCTGCTCTACGAGCTGGTCACCGGCGAGCACATCGGCCCGGCCATGCGCCGCCCCAAGGAGATTGACCCCACCATCCCCGACGCGATGGAGGGACTGCTGGCGAAGGCCCTGGTGGGCGATCCCGCCCACCGCCCGGACGATCTGGGCGCGCTCGCCTCCGCGATGCACCACGTCGCGCCGATGAAGAGCATCCCGCCGCCGGACGTCGACACCTCCCGGCTGGACCACACTGAGAGCTTCGACGTCGACATCCGCCTCTCCATGCTCCCCCCGTCGGAGGCCGCGCCCGCGCTGGACGCCGCGCCGGAGGTGCCCGGCATCCCGCAGCCCGCGCGCCTGCCCAACATCGACACCTCCGACCCCTTCGGCAACGTCCGCCCGTCGGCGCCGCAGCCCAAGTCCAACAACGATCCGACCCAGCGCCTCGGCGTGCTGAAGGAGCGCCTGGAGAGCGACCCGCGCCCTCGCTACGTCGTGAGCAAGGACAAGATGGACCACGGCCCCTTCACCGCCGTGGAGCTGCTCCAGCAGATCACCTCCAACACGTTCACGCTCGACCACGGCCTGCGGGACGAGATCTCCGGCCAGTCGCACCCCATCAAGGACTGGGAGGAGTTCGCCCCCTTCGCCGAGCAGGCCGCGCTCAAGCGCGAGATTGTCGCCGAGAAGAAGGAAGTGGCGCGGGTCGCCCAGGAGGAAAAGACGGCCGGCGTCGCCAAGTCGACGATCGGCATCGCCATCGTCGTCGCCCTGGTGGCGGTGGTGGGCGTCTTCATCTTCAAGGCGGTGGGCGCGCGCAACGACAAGATCAAGATCGCCGACGACAACAACGCCCTCGCCCTGGATCCGGCGGGCAGCATCAAGGGCCAGAAGCGGCACCACGCGGGCGGCGGCCACGGCGGCGGGGGCGGCTTCCCCGGGGGCCTGAGCTACGAGGCGGCGCTCTCCAAGAACAACCAGGAGATCAACATCGGCGGCCCGCAGGGCGGCCCGGATCTCACCGACACGCAGCTCGCCGGCCCGATGAAGAACGGCGGCTTCCTCAACTCGTGCGGCGTGCCCGACAGCATGCACGTCACCGTGAAGGTGGCGATCAAGATGGGCCGCGCGGTGGGCGTGAGCGTCTACACCACGCCGCCCAACTCCGGGATGGCGGCGTGCGTCGACCGCTCCGTCCGCCAGCTGGTGTGGCCAGCCAACCCGAAGATGGACTCCTTCATCACCAGCTACTAGCCCCTCCGCGCTTCTCCCCTCTCCCTCGCGGGGAGAGGGGGCCGGGGGTGAGGCCGTCTACTGGCCGCCGACCTTCGGGACGCAGAGGCCGGTCGCGGTGTTGCACTGCGCGCCGGAGATGCAGTCCACGTCGGAGTTGACGCAGGGGAACGCGCACTTGCCGTACTGGGTGTTGCAGTGCGCGAGGCCACAGTTGGCGTCGCTGGAGCACGGGAAGGCCATCTGGTTGGGGACGGCCATCGTCGCGGAGGGCGCGGGGGCGGTGGCGGTGGGCGGGGGCGCCACCGTACCCTGCTGCGGCGGGTAGCCCTGCTGGGGCGGCGGGTAGCCCTGCTGCGGGTACTGCCCCTGCTGCGGCGGGTAGCCCTGCTGCGGCGGCGGGTACCCGGGGTACGCGCTCGCGCTGGCGCTCGGCGTGGCCGCCGCCGCGGTGTCATCCTCGTGCTTGCAGGCCGTCGCCGTGACGCCGACCACCACCATCGCCACAACGACCGTCGAAAAGAGCCTCTTCATGGGGAAGTCCTCCAGGGCGCTTGGAAGTGCTATCGGTCCAAACGCCCAACGTCAACGACTCTTACAGTTGGACGGGGCACCCCGCGGTCTATGCGTTTCCATTTCTTTCTCGCCGTGATTCTCGTGGGTTGCTCCCGCGGGGACCCACCCACCTGGCACGGCCAGGCGGGGGCCGACTCCGTGTCACCGATGCCCCCGCCGGCGGTCCGGGAGGCGGGCGTCGCGGACGCCGCGCACGACGCGGCGCCGGACGTGGATCCGGGGGTGTTGCCGCAGACGCGCGAGCGCCCGTCCGCCGCCGCGCCGGCGTTCCACGCGCGCGTCGAGGCGCTCTGGGAGGGCGTCGTCAACGACGACCCCGCGCGCGCGATGGCGTTCTTCTTCCCGAAGACGGCGTACGAGCAGGTCAAGGCCATCCCCTACCCCGACTCCGACTGGAAGCACCGCCTCGTCGCCAACTTCGCGCGCGACATCCACGCCGCGCACGCCAAGCTCGGGCGCGACGCCACCGAGGCGAAGCTGGTGGGCATCGACGTGCCCGATCTGGCGCGGTGGGTGGACCCCGGCGAGGAGGGCAACAAGCTCGGCTACTGGCGCGTCTACGGCACGCGCCTGCGCTACGAGGTGGACGGCCGCCCGCGCGTGCTGGGGGTCAGCTCGATGATCTCCTGGCGCGGCGAGTGGTACGTCGTGCACTTGACCGGGTTCAAGTGAGCGCGTGGTGGGCCGAGCGGGACTCGAACCCGCGACCTACGGATTAAAAGCCGAAGTGAGGGTGTACCGGCAGGTGCCGAAGTGCCGTTTACTCGGGCTTTTTCGCCTACCGTCGGGACGGTGGGGACGCCTCGGGACCCCCATTGGCACGCCATTGGCACGGCAGACGACGCCCTCGTGGTGGCGATCAAGCTCGCCCTGGACGAGGGCGACGACGCGCGCGCCCTCGCCTTGATCGAAGTGCGGCGGAGCACGAAGCGGGCCACGGTGGCCGTGTTGGCTGACGCGCGACGGAAGACGTAGGCTCCAAAAGGAAGCGCCAGGCGGGCCGGCAAGCCCCCTGGCGCAGGACGAACGGACGAGGTTCGACATGCGAAGAGTAGCGAAGAAGGCGGATGTCGGCAACGCGACAGGGGCACCGCGCGAGCAGACAGCGCAGCGGCTCCGGGACGAGATCGCGCGCGCGCCGCCGCCGGCTCGCGCTGCGCGCCTGGTGGAACGCGTGCAGAACTACGAGAGGAGCAGGGGCCGCACCGCATCGCTGGCGAGGGAGCAACTCGACATGCTGGAGGCGAGGATCGCCTACGTCCGCCGGGCGCTGGGCGAGCGCGGCGAGGACTACGCGGAGGAGGCCCTCGAAGTCGTAGCGGCCGCGAACCGATTGTTCACCGAGGCCGGCGACAGCCCCACCGCGATCGCCGCGCGGCTCGCCGTGTGTGCGGAGCACGCGCTAGCCCTGGCCGCCGAGGCGAAGTGCAGCGACCATCCGAGCGAGGGAGCGGCCGCCCTCTTGAGCGCTGCGCAGCAACTCGGATCCTTCGGGCGGATCCTGCGCCTGGAGTTCGCGGAGCACTACCCGGAGCACGCGGAGAAGCTCACCTTGAAGTCGGCTGACGCGCTGGTGGAGTCCTTCGTCCCCGGCCCCGGACTGAGCAAGTGGAACGTGCTCGAGCAAGTCTGCAGGGAGATTGGCGTCGTGGTGAAGGCGGAAGACGCGAAGCGGCGCGTCCAGAAGATGCGCAAAAACGCCGAGTAAAAGGGGGCGTCCTCCGCGGACGCCCCCCCTACGTGGGTACGCGGATGCATGCTCCGCGTCGATGCATGCCACCACCTACGAGCCCGCCCGCGACGTCGTGCAGCTCGCCCGGCGCCTGGGCACCGCCGCCGCCGCCCGCGAGCTCGCCGTCGTCCCGTCCACGCTGCGCTCCTACCTCACCGGGGACGCGCGACCGACGACCCGCTACTGGATCGAGACGGCGGCCGCCGCCATCGCGCGCCGACCGGGGGCGCAGGTGATCCACCTCGCGAGGGCGAGATGAGCCTCCGCGCCGCTCCTCCGCCGCCCGCGTCCGACCCGGCCGCCGTCGCACTCGACGCGCTCGCCGCCGCCCTCGCTCCGCGCGTCGCCGCCCTCCTGTCCCCGCGCGACGAGCTCGTCGACGTGGCGCGAGAGGTGCCCGCGTCGAAACGTGTACTCTACAGCCTTTGCCGGCGAGGGGAGATCGGCGGCGCGGTCCGCGTCGGCCGCCGGTGGCTCGCCCCACGCGCCTCCGTCGACGCGTGGCTCCGCGCCCGCGGCCCGCGGGTGGTGGCGCCCGTGGAGGGCGAGGCCGACGTAGAGCGCGCCCTCCGCCGCCTGGGGGCGAGCCGATGAACCGCGCCGCCCGCCGTGCCCATGCTGCCTCTCTCCGCGCGCCCGTGGCCCGCCTGGCGCTACTGCAGGGTGGCCGGTGCGCCGCCTGCGGCGAGCGCCTGTGCCCTGCGCACCGGGCGCTTGTGGTCGACGCCGAGGACCGGCCCGTCGTCGTGCTGTGCGTGCCGTGCGCGGGGGCCGCATGAGCGTTCCGGCAAGGCTGCGGCACACGAAGACGAACCGTTGCCCGATCTGCGACGGCGCCGAAGGCGACCCGCGCGGAAAGGGCAAGCGCTGCGCCGGCTTCACGTCGGCCGATGGTGACTACGTGCATTGTACAAGCGACGAGCACGCGGGCAGCCTCGACGCGAGCAACGCGACGCCGCCGACCTACGCCCATCGGATGCACGGGAGCTGCAAGTGCGGCACGTCGCATGGTGCCGCTCGGGTTTCGCAGATTCGGCAGATTGTCAAGACGTACGACTACCGCAACGCGGCCGGCGAGTTGCTCTACCAGGCCGTGCGCTACGAGCCGAAGGACTTCCGCCAGCGCAAGCCGGACGGCGCCGGGGGTTGGATCCATTCGCTGGGCGACGTGGAGCGCGTGCTCTACCGCCTTCCCGAGCTGCTCGAGGATGACGGCGACCGGCCGGTGTACATCGTCGAAGGCGAGAAGGACGCCGACGCGCTCGCCGCCAAGGGCTACACCGCGACGACTGCCGCCATGGGCGCGGGCAAATGGCGCTTCGTTGCCACACACGCTCGCCAGGTGCTCGCAGGACGCGCCGTCATCATCATCGCCGACGCCGACACGCCGGGGCGCGACCATGCGCGCCAGGTGGCCGCCTCGCTCGATGGCGCGGCCCTTTCGGTGTCGGTGCTCGAGTGCCCCTCGCCACACAAGGACGTCTCCGACCTGCTCGCCGCCGGCGGCACGCTCGAGCAGCTCGTCGGGCTGGAGGGCGAGACCGACGAGTGCGAGCCGCACCCCCCGACCGGGCGCGCGTACCTGGACGAGGCACCGCCGCCGGCGCTGGTCACGCTGGAGGAGATCATCCCGGACGCGCTGGTCCGCGCGGAACGCCGGGCCAACGGCGACGAGAAGCCGATCCCACTCCCGTGGCCGAGCCTGCTCCCGCACTTCGGCGGCGGACTCTGGTCGGGCGTGCACTTCCTGAACGCCGGGACCGGTCTTGGAAAGACCGCGCTCGGGCTCCAGGTCGCGCTACACGGGGCGCGCGCAGGCTTCCCCGCCGCGTACATCACCCTGGAGCTGGAGGAGCTCCAGGTCGCCCTACGGCTGCTCGGGGAGGAAGCCCGCGTGCCCTGGTCGAAGGTCTACACCGGGCAGGCCGGGCCGAAGTACCTGGAGAGCATCCGCGCCGTCGCGCCTCGCCTCGAAGGGCTCCCGCTGCACTTCGTTTTCTCCAGGCCGCAGGGGTGGCCCGTGTCGGAGCTCGGCCGCGTGGCCGAGGCGATGCGCGCGAAGTACCCGGAGGCAAAAGGGCCTGGCTCGCGTCCGTTCCTGGTCGTGCTCGACTTCTTGCAGATCATCGGGGAGGAGACCCGCGACGGTCGGGCGCTCGACCTGCGGGAGCGTATCGGGCGGGCCGCGTACTTCGCCCGTGACGTCGCGGTGCGCCTCGGCGCGGTGGTGCTGGTCGTCTCCAGCATCGGGCGTGCGCAGTACGACACCGACAGGCTGATCACCTCGGCCGGGCTCGACTTCGACGCCGACGAGCACGGCGCGCCGATCCGCCGCCGCCTGCGCAACCCGGACGTGCTGGTCGGCACGGCCAAGGAATCCGGCGAGATCGAGTTCAGCGCGGACAGCGTTTCGATGCTGCTCAAGGTGTCGGAGACCTTCGTCGAAGGGCAGGGGGTGGACGTCATCTTCGCGACCGCGAAGGGCCGCGCGACCGGCGCGTCCTGGTCGCCCTTGCGCTTCACCGGTTTCTCCTACCGGGAGCCGGAGGACCGCGGCGGTCGCATCGTGTCGGCGTGGGCCGAGGCGCAGGACCGGCGCGCCGCCGAACGCGAGGAGAAGGCGGCCCGGAAGGATCAGGCGAAGGTCGCGAAGATCACCGCCGACGCCGGCGCCGTCGCCGCGTACGTCCTGGCTCACGACGGCTGCAGCGTCCGGGAGGCGCGGCTCGCCACCGTGGCGGACAACTCTCGGCGGTGGGCACCGGCGGTGGCCTGCCTCGGCCCGGCGCTGCTCCAGGCCAAGCACAAGGGCAGCACGGCGTTGACCATCGACCGGACGCGCCTGCCCGACGAGGTGACAAGGTGTCTCTGACCCTGCCCGTGGGCAAGAGCGTGGGCGTGGGCAACTCCCCCCCATACCCCCCCTGCGTGCCCACGCCCACGCTTGGGGCGTGGACGGGTGGGCACACGGCGTGGGTACCCACGTTGCCCACACGCCCACGCTTCGACTGCGCCGCCGTGGCCCGCCCTGGTGACCATGACCCCCCTTCAACAGTCATAGGGAGCGCAACACCGACAAGTGCTCTGCTTGTAATTTTCCGCCCCGAAAATCTGAAACCTTCACAGGTGAAACTACATGACCCGACACGCGAAGATGAGCCCCGGCGCCGATCTGCTCTCCCGGCTTGGCCTCACCCTGGAGGAGATTGCGACGGCGGCCGGCGCTTCCGTCACCTCGGCACACCACTGGGTAAAGGGGCGCTCCCGCCCCGGCGCGGCTGCCAGGGCGCGCCTGGAGGCCGCTTACGCCATCCCGGTAGCGTCCTGGGACGAGGCGTGCGGCCCGGCGCTTCCTGGGGCCGTCCAGGCCCCGCCGGTACGCGCCTCGGAGGGTGACCATCCCGTCGCCGCCGGGGGCGACGCGGGCGACGAGCTCGACGTCGACGCGGTGGCGCGCGAGCTCCGGCAGACGATCGCGGGTTTGCTTGGTGAGCTGCGCGCGAAGGGAGCCGCGGGCCTCCCGCCCTCCGCCAAGGCGCGGCTCGTGTCTTCGTGCTGCGCATCGCTCGCCATCCTGGACAAGATCGACGGCGCCGCGCTCGACCGGCGGATTCTTGAGCACGCCCACGTTTGCGAGGATCCAGGTCGCGATCGGCGATGCGCTCGAGCCTTACCCGGAGGCGATGGGGGCCGTTGCTGCGGCGCTGGAGGGCATGAAGCCGTGAGGGCGCCCGACCCCCCGAGCTCGCCGGCGGCGTCGCTCGCGAGGCGCCTACTGGCGGAGCTCGCCCGCAAGAAGGGGCGGTGCCCCACGTGCGGAGCCCCGCGCCCCGCCGCGGAGCCCTCGCGCGCGCCGGCGCCCGCGCCGGAGGGCAACGAGCCGTGACCCCCGCGCGAAGTGCAGGCCGTGAGGCGCTCGCCGCCGTGGTCGCGCGCGACGGCTTGACGCTCGTCCTGCACCACACACGGATCAAGCGCGCGACCCTCTACTCCCTTCTCGCGGGGACGCGACTGCCCGGGCTCCGCGTCGCCGTTCGCCTCGCCGAGGTGTACGCCATCGCGCCCGCGTCGTGGCTCGCGCCTCCGACGAATTCCACAACTGTAGACTCCGACGGGAGCAGGGTGTCCGCATGACCGACGTGACCCACACCTCGCACGCCGAACGCGCTCGCGCGCTCGACGCCCTCACCCGCTCGTGCCTGGACGAGCTCGCCGCACTCGACCACGATCACCGGGGTGCGCGGCTCGCGATGACGAGCAATCACTCCGCCCGGATCAAAGACGCCGAGGCCGCCGCCGCCGCCGCCCGCGCGCGGCAGGAAGCGGAGATCCTCGCGCTCGTCTCCGACTGGCGCGAGGCCGTCGCCACGTGCGACGGCAAGCGTACGAGCTGGGCGGAGGTCATCCGGACCGCCGGCGCGGTCATCGTGCGCGCTCGCGAGGAGCTCGGCGGCGAATTCTCGTCCTGGCACCTGATCGCAGCGGTGGCGCACGGCGACGAGCGGGTCGCGATGCACGGGTCGCCGGCGTTCACGCAGTACGAATCCGACCACGCGGGCCCGCTGGCGGAGAGCTTGCTCGCCCGCGTCGGTCGCGGCGACATCGGTCCGCTCGAGTTCGGCGACTCCGTGGCGGAGCTCGAGCGAGCCGTGGAGCGCGCAGTCGTTCGGCTCCACGCTTCGATCGACCCCGAGATCGTGCGCGCTCGCGGAGAGTCGCTGCGCTCGCGCGTGTGCCGCGTCGATGGGTACGCCGCGGCCCGCGACGCTGAGGCCGCGCTCATCGCGAAGAGGCGCGCCGCGCAGATCGATGCGGAAAAGGCTGCACGCGCCCCCGCGTCCCCCGCGCCGCCGCGCGGGAGGCGCCAGGCGCCGGCGGATGACTCCGAGGTTGCGGCCTTGGATCTCAAGCGCACCAGCGCGGAGAGGGAGTTGCTGAGATGACAAAGAACGAGATCAACCTCAGGATGGGCGTCTTCCACGGCGAGGCGCCCGCAGTCGCGAGCTTCAAGGGCGGGCGCTACGAGCTGGGCCCGATCACGCGGGAGCAGGCCCGGCAGATCCTCGCTCGCGGAGTCGGCAAGCCTTCGACGAAGAGCCCCGAAGCCGCGCGCATCGCCGCGCGCATGGGCATGTCCGCGCAGGGGTCCGGCGTGACCTTCATCCACGGGCGATACGAGCTGAACATGACGCCGGAGCAGGCGCGTCGACACCTGGCCAGCGTGCGGGCGCAGTCGGCCGAAGACGCGGCGAAGGTCGCGCGTCTCGCCCTCGCCGCGGGTGAGTCGTGAGCACCGGCGACGCCACCGTCGACGCGCTGATCGATGCGCTGCGCGCCGGGCTCGCCGACTGCCCCACCGATCACTTCGTAGCCCTCGGCGGCGCGACGGTCGGCGGGCACATGGTCTTCCGTGCGCGCCATGTCGCCTTCGCGGACCGCGATGCCTTCCTCTCGCGGGTGGATGACACGGTGGTCATGTGGCCGGGCGACGACGACGGGGGCGCGGAGATCGCCGGGCGCACGATGCGCGGGAACGTCGAAGCGATCATCGCCCGGGACGCTCCAGACTTCGGCCCCCTTCCCTGGACGCATCGGTGGGCGCTGATCATGCTCCCGATCACAACCTCGATCGCGAAGTACGAGGTGGCCACCATGGTCCGCCCCGCACCGGAAGAGGCCGCGCCCGATCTGTGGCGGGCGCCGTGAAGGATGTAGTAGGCGATGCGGCGGCGCCATCCCGCCGCCTCGCCTCGGGCCGCGGGAGGCCATCCACCTCCCGCGCGCGAGGGCTGGCTCCCCTCTCGGCGCCGCAGAGGGGAAGGCCTCCTTTTCTGCGGCGCGCCCACCCGCCGCTTTCTGCGCTCGACGGCACGGTCGTGCACTGCGACGACGGCACCGCCACAGTTCGGCTGGGGCACGGCCGGTTCGTCACGGTTCACGACCGAGGCCTCGTCCAGTCCGCTCGGGTCGTGGTGCGCATGCGCGGAGACAAAGCATGGGTGATCTGACGACGCACTCCAGCGCACGGCGGGCCTTCGCGCGCGAGCTCCGCGCCGCGTTGATCGATGACGGGACGATCGTCCCGCGCGACGCGGGCGCGCCAAGCCCCGAGCGCCCGCGCGACATGCCCACGCTGCGGCTGGACGAGGCCGGGCGCCTTGCCGCGGCTCATGACATCGCGAAGCCGCACTCGCCGGACTACTTCCAGAGGCAGCGCGAGGACGAGTCCCCGTGGTGAGCCCTGCGGATCGCCTGGGCGCCATCGTGGCGACGCTGGGCCCGGACGAGGTGCGTGTACTCTGCATGATTGCGGATCGGCTCGCGACCGGGCGGCGCCAGTACGGGGAGCTCCGCATCGCGCAGGACGCGCGCGACTGGACCGCGGAGCTTCGCGCCGAGATGCTTGACGCGCTGGTGTACGAAGCGATCGGCAAGCTCGCCGGGGAGCGGTCCGCGGTGGCCGACGCCCTCACGCGCACGCAGGCGCGGTGCACGGAGCTACTTCAAGAGGTGCGGGAGCTGCGGGCCAAAGCGAAGGGCCCCGCAGCCGAAGCCGCGGAGCCCTCTCGTACTGCGAGGTGATGCGGTGCTACTCGTCCGCGGCTTCGGCCGCCTGCACAAGCTCGTCCT
Organism: uncultured delta proteobacterium; assembly: GCA_963782055.1. GTDB lineage: Bacteria > Myxococcota_A > Polyangia > Polyangiales > Polyangiaceae > DASXHD01. The sequence goes on along the minus strand of CAWAIF010000003.1, from coordinate 3,420,433 downwards.
GCTCCGCTTCCGACAGCGGCTCGCCGTCTAGACGGCAGACGACCCGATCGCTGTACGCCCGCGTGGGGAACGTGCTCGGGTAGGCGCGCCCGATGGCCCGCCCGTGCGCGTCCGCGCAGGCGTACGCCGTGGCGATCGTCCGGTGGTGGTGGCCACATGATCCGCAGACCGAGCCCGCCGCCTCGTAGCCGATCATCGCGGCACCCGGCGCAGGGCGACGCGGGCCACGTCGCAGGGGGACAGGGGCACCGGGGGCGCCAGCGCCGCCCTGGCGTGCCTGATGAACACGTCGCGCTCCACCATGTCCAGCCCTTCGGGGCCGTACATCAAAAACACCACGTCCGCATCGTCGGGGCCTACGCCCTCGCCGGTGCGCGTGTCGTGGCGAGCCATGCCCACCGCCTCGTACGCGAGGGCTCGTAGCTGCCCGATGCGTTCGGCCCGCAGGAGCCGCTTGCCGTCGATGATCGCGTCGTCCAGCTTGCCGAGCGCTCGCACTACGTCCACATTGCTTGTCGTCGCCATGGGTAATCTCCTTGGTGGCCTGGCCCGGGAGGTTTGCGCCTCGCCGGGCCGTTTCGTTTCTGTAGCTACACGCGATCGTAAGAGGCGATCGAGAGAAACGCAAGCCTCCCCGGTACCATCGGGGGATGACCGACCGGGAGCTCCGCCGACGCATCGCAGCGAACATCAAGGCCGTTGCGGCCGAGCGGGGGCTGTCCCTCTACCAACTGTCCGTGGCGGCCGACGTGGGCAGCGCGCAGATCTACCGGGTGACGAGGGCCGAGGCCACGCCCACCGTGGAATGGCTGGCCAGGGTCGCCGCGGTGTTGGGTGTGGACGTGGCGGCACTCATGGGCTCGGCCGTTGACAGTCGCCCCGTTGTGGCTACAATCGAAGCGGACCCGTCAGGAAGGATCAGGGTGAAGCCGATGCAGACCGAATTGGAGACCAAGGGGCAGGTGGTGCGGATGCGTGTGGGTGACGTGGACGTGGCGCGCTTGGAGGCGCTCGCGCGTCACTACGAGATGCCGACGAGCGCGGTGCTTCGGATGCTCGTCCGCAACGCCGTCGCGTCCCTCTCTATCGCCGTGGAGCCCACGGCGAAGCCCGCCAAGCGCCGGGTCCGCAAGTGAACGCCCGCGAGGCCGAGGCGGAGTAGTCTTTCGGCATGTCCGGCACCCTCACCACCACGCCCGGCGGGTACTTCGTCCGGTACGTCATCGGCTCCGGGAAGCAGCGCAAGGGCGCCCTCCTGACGTCGTGCAAGACGGAGGCGGAGGCCCTCAAGCGGAAGGACGCGATCGGCGCACTCGTCGACCGCCTCCGGGACGCGGGCCACACGGGGGTGCTCCCGAGGCTGATCCAGGAAGCGGCGGCCGCCGACGCGGAGGGCTTCGCCGCCATCCGGAAGGCGGCCGCCGTGATCCTCGCCGGCAAGGCGCCCGGGCTCTCCGGCGCCGGCGGGCTCCGCAAGGACGGGATGACCGTGGAGGAGCTCGCCGCCGCGTGGAGCTCCGGCGAGCTCGCGAAGTCCTACCCGGACCACGTGCGCGTGAAGAAGAGCAGCAAGGACGATGCGCGGATCTTCGCCTGGCTGAACAAGGTGCGCATGCCGGACGGGACCACCTTCGGCGCGCGCCCGGTGGCCAGCGTCACCCTGGACGACTGCGATCACCTCATGGGACACCTGCCCGAGACGACGCGCACGGCGGCGGCGCGGCGCCAGTACGCGCAGGCGATCCGCAAGCTGCTGGTGTACGGGCGCTACCCGCTTCGGCTCCGGCAGGACATCCCGATCCCCCAAGGCTGGCTCCCGAAGAACCGGAGCGACGCGGCGAAGTCCTACGTCTACCCGAGCGAGGACCTCGCCCTCATGCAGTGCCGCGAGGTGCCTCTAGCCCGCCGCCTCTTCTTCGGCTTCCTGGCCAGGGAGGGCATGCGCACCGGCGAAGCTCTCGGCCTGACGTGGGCGGACGTGGACCTTGTGCGCGGCGTCGTGCGGCTCGACACCAACAAGACCGAGGACCCGCGCTCGTGGGCGCTGGGCGAGGACGTGGTGCGCGCCCTGGGCGCCTGGAAGAAGCTCCGCGGGGCGAAGGCTACGAAGGTGCCAGCCATCTTCCCCAAGGCGCTCCTGGGCGATCGTGGGGACTACGCGCACCACCTACGCGAAGGGCTCGCCCTGGCCGGCGTCGACCGGCCGGAGCTCACGAAGCCGAAGGCCGGGCGCCTGCTCCTTCGTGCCCACGACCTGCGCGGCTCGTTCGTGACCCTCGCCCTCGCCAGCGGGCGCACGGAAGCGTGGGTGACCGACCGCACCGGGCACAAGTCGTCGGTGATGATCTACCGCTACAAGCGCGCGAGCCGGACCGCCGCGGAGCTCGGCCTCGGATGGTTCGCTCCGCTGGACGAAGCGATCCCCGAACTTCACCCGAAGGGCGGCACCGGGGGCCGGAGGCCCGTGCCAATGGGCGTGCCAATGGGGGGCGCTCCGCCCTCTTCCGCCCTGGCCTCCGCGACGACTCCGGGGCGGGTTTCCCGTGGTGGGCCGAGCGGGACTCGAACCCGCGACCTACGGATTAAAAGTCCGCAGCTCTACCAACTGAGCTATCAGCCCGGAGAAGCTTCGCCTTACTACCACGGCTTGCCCGCCGGGTAGACCCAGGATCCGACGCGCGAGACCCGCCGCCGCCTGACGGACCGGGCGCGCGGGAGCGCTCATGGGCGGGGCACCTCCCGCGGGCCGAAGGTGGCCTGATAGGCGACGTAGTACTGGAACAGGTTCGGCCCGCCGAAGCCCCGGCCCGCGGAGAAGAGCAGGTGGTGGACGTCGCTGAAGTCGATCTGTCCGCCGATGTCGAAGCGGGTGTCCCCCTCCCCGCCGGGGTGGTCCGGCGTCTGGTGGAAGACCTCCGCGCCGAGGGTGAGCCACGAGGTGATCTGGCGCTGCACCTGCCAGCCGAACAGCCACCAGTGGCGATCGCGGTCTCCGAGGTCGATCCACACGCCGACGCCGCCGTACGTCTGCCACTTGCCGAAGGACTTCTGGAGCCACACCGGGACGAAGACCTGCGTGCTCCCGTTGCCCAGGCCGTCCGCCACGCTGCCGGTCGGGACCTCGAGCAGCGGGAAGATGCCGATCATCGGCAACCACTTCCGCTCCTGGACGAAGCGGAGCTTGAAGCCCAGCTCGGTGTCGCCGTAGCCGTACGTGCTCGGCGCGCCGTCTGGCGCGGCGTACGCGAGGGGCGTGATGAGGTGGAGCTGCAGGTTCGGCACCGGGCCGTAGTTGACCTCGACGTGCGGGCCCGTTCCGCTCCAGCCGTCCCTGTCGTGAGACCCCTGCGAGGCGAGGTACAGCTCCCAGTGCCGGTAGGGCACGGGCTCGGGATTGTCGGTGACGTAGGGGGGGCCCCCGCGCGCCCGCGACGCCACGAGCAGCGCGGCGAGCGCGGCGAGGCTCGCGAGAGCGCGAGTCGCAATGGATGCGCGGGCTCCGACGTATCGCACGCCGGTTTGGATGCGAGCGTTCGTCGCCGGGTGGTGGGGCGCTCAAGGCGGCGACGGGTAGTTTCGCCTCACGAAGCACACCGAGCGGCCTCGCGCCCTTCCGCCGCGACCGCTGGAAGGCGCCGGCCGACCGCTCACGCCGTCCGCGGGGCGAAACGCGCCTCGCCGCCGTATGATCCCCTCGTGACCGGCCTCCTCGCGCCCCCGGAGGGCTCCATCGTGCGCCGCACGCTGCTCGCGCTGCTCGCGCCGAAGCGGGCGCTGCCCATCCTGTGCGTCACCATTCCCCTGCTCTTCGCGCAGCGGAGCTACAGCCGGAACCCGGAGGCGGTGTGGGTGGGCCTGGCGCTGTGCACCACCTTCGTGCTCGTCGCGCCGGTCTCCTACCGGGTCCTGTTCCCGGAGGGCCTGGACCTCAGCCACGGCGCGGTGCGGCTCCTGCTCTACGTGGGCATCGGCGCCGGCGCGGTGCTCACGGTGGGGGTGTACGTGCCGCGCCTCGTCTTCGGGATCACGCAGACGTTCCTCACCGCGCGCACCAGCCTGATCATCGACGTGGCGCTCTTCCTCGTCGGCGGGTGGGGCCTGGGGCGCGACATCGGGATGGAAGCGAGCCTGGCGCGCGCCAGACGCCGCGCCGAGCGGCTCGCCTTCGAGGCGGAGCAGGCGCAGCTCCTCGCGCTCAAGGCGCACCTGGACCCGCACTTCCTCTTCAACGCCCTCAACGCCATCGCCGAGTGGTGCCGGGAGGACGGCGAGACGGCGGAGAAGGCGGTGCTGGAGCTCTCCGCGCTGCTGCGGGGGGTGCTGGGCGGCGTCAAGCAGACCTCCTGGCCGCTGGAGCGCGAGCTCGCGCTGTGCCGGACGCTGCTGTCGCTCCATCAGCTGCGCGATCCGGAGCTCTTCGTCCTCTCCTGGGAGGTGGACGCCGCCGCGCTGCAGGTGGAGGTGCCCCCCATGCTGCTCTTCCCGCTGGTGGAGAACGCGGTGAAGCACGGGCCGGCGAAGGGTCACCGCGGGACCATCGCGGTGAGCGCGAAGCGCGGGCGCGACGCGGTGCGGGTGACGGTAGAGAACCCGGGCGCCTACGCCGGGCCGCGCGCCGGCAGCCACGGCCTGCCCACGGTGGAGAAGCGGCTGGCGCTCGCCTACGAGGGCGGCGCGGCGGTGCGCGTCGCGCAGCACGGGGACACGACGCGCGCGGAGATCGATCTGCCCGCGCGGGGGCCGCGGCTGGCCGCATGAGCACGCCGCCTCCCGCCCGCCCGCTGCGCGTGCTCTTCGCCGACGACGAGCTGCTGGCGCGCAAGCGTCTGGCGCGCCTCCTCACCGAGGTGGAGGGCGTGGAGATTGTGGCGCAGTGCACCAACACGGAGGAGACGCTGGAGCGCGTGCGCGCGGGGGGCGTGGACGTGGCGCTGCTGGACATCCACATGCCCGGCCTCTCCGGCATCGACGCGCTCGCCATGATGCAGGGCGGTCCGGCGGTGGTCTTCTGCACCGCGCACGCCGACCACGCGGTGTCCGCCTTCGACGGCGGAGCGGTCGACTACCTGCTCAAGCCCATCGAGCTAGGGCGGCTGAAGAAGGCGGTGGCGCGGGCGCGCGAGCGCGTGGAGGCCGCCCGACCGGCGGCGGGTCGCGCAGAGACGCGGCCCGCCCCGCCCGAACGCCTGGCCATCGCGACGCGGCAAGGGATCGTGCTGGTGGACCCGGAGCGCGTGACGCACGCGGTGCTCGACGGCGCGCTGGTCAGCGTGGTCACCACCGACGCCGAGTACGTCACCGACTTCTCCCTGGGCGAGCTGGAGGCGAAGCTGCCGCGCCTCTCGCGCGTGCACCGGCGCGCGCTGCTCAACCTGGCGCACGTGACGCGGCTCGAGCCGCTGGAGACGGGCGGGTACGTGGCGCGCACGACGCGCGGGCACGCGGTGGAGGTGTCGCGGCAGGCGGCGCGCGAGCTCCGCAAGCGGCTGGGGCTTAGACGCTCGGAAGACTGAGGCGTAGGATGTCCGCATGAGGCGCTTTCTTGCGGTGAGCTCGTGCGTGGTGCTTGTCGTGGCCTGCTCGCTCCAGGGCGAGCCGGACCGGACCTCGCCCTACCCGACCCAGCCCATCACCCTGGTGACCGACGACCTCGGGATCACCCACGTCTACGCGCAGAACGATCCCGACGCCTTCTTCGGCGCGGGCTACACGATGGCCCGCGACCGCCTCTTCCAGATGGACCTGGCGCGACGGCAGGCGGACGGGACGCTCTCGGAGGTCTTCGGCGCCTCCAAGCTCCAGGACGACATCGCGTCGCGAACCTTCGACTTCGCCAGGCTGGGGGCCGCCGACTGGGCGCGGCTCCAGCAGGAGAGCCCCGACGAGGCGAAGCTGGTCGACGCGTGGGTGGACGGCGTCAACAAGCGCATCCACGAGGTGGAGGCGGGGACCGCCCTGCGCCCGTACGGTCTCGGACCGGGGGAGCTGAACTACGTCCCGGCGCCCTTCACGGCGCAGGACGGGTTCGCCATCGCCAAGGCGCTCGCCTTCGGTAACTCCAACACCCTCGACGCCGAGCTCCTCGCCACGCTCCTCGGCAACCTGGCGCCGGACATGGTGGCGAAGGTGCCCATCCTGCAGCCCGCGTACGACGCCTTCCCGATGGTGGACCAGACCAAGCCCGCCCCGGTGCCGAAGCCGCCGCCCGCGCCGCCGATCGTCACGCCCAGCGCCCCGCTGGACGTCGCGCGCCTGCTCCGGCCGCCGCCGTGGCCGGCCCGCCACTTCGCGTCCAACAACTGGGCGGTCTCCGGCGCCTTCACCGACACCGGCATGCCGTACGTCTGCGGTGATCCGCACCAGGCGTACACCGAGCCCACGCGCCTCTACCCGCTCGCCATGAGCTCGACCGCCGGGGGCGGCACGCTGGACGTGATCGGCTTCGCCTTCACCGGCACGCCGACGGTGGAGATCGGGCACAACGCGCACGTGGGGTGGACGGCGACGACGAACTTCGCCGACGTGATGGACCTGTGGGACGTGACGGTGGACCCCGACATGGCGCACGTGACGCTGGGCGACGGCGCGCACGACGTCGTGACGCGCACCGAGACCATCCGCGTCCGCGACGACGGCTACCCCGTCGCCGCCGGCCACGACGAGACGGTCGACCTCTACGACGTGCCCGGCTACGGCGTGCTGCTGCCCGACAGCATCCTCCCGGTGCCGCACTCCTTCCTCGTCAAGGGCAACGCGATCCTCTTCGACTGGACCGGCTTCCGCGCCACGCGCGAGTTCTCGGCGTTCTTGGGGCTGGACCGGGCGAAGGACGTGGCGGGGGTGGAGGCGGCCGACACCTTCCTGGACGTGGGCGCCAACAACTTCGTCGCCGCCGACCAGAAGAGCATCGTCTACGACGTGCACGCCGCCATCCCCGACCGCGGCACGCCGGGCACCCACCCCATGCCCTACCGCGTGGTGCCCGGCAGCGACGCGGCGACCCTCTGGACGCGCGGGGACCTCGGTCAGGCGGCGCTGCCGCGCATCGTCGACCCACCGAAGGGCTTCCTCGCCACCGCCAACACCGACCCGTGGGGCTTCACGGCCGACGGCAACGTGGACAACGACCCCTTCTACTACGGCTCCTTCTTCGCCAGCGGCTTCCGGCTGCAGCGCATCGAGGACGACCTGACGGCGATGACGGCGTCCCCGAGCAAGATCACGCGCCAGGACATGGAGACGATGCAGCTCGACGAGCACAGCGTGCTGGCGGATACCCTGCTGCCGCCGCTGGCCGACGCCGTCGCCGCCATCGGCACCGAGCCGGACCTGGCCGCCTATGCCAGCCGCGACGACCTGAAGAGCCTCGCGGCCGCGCTCGGCGCCTGGGACCACGTGATGGACAAGGACCGCGGGGAGCCGGTGGTGTTTCTCGCGATGGAGTGGTTCGCGGTCAAGCGCGTCTTCGAGCAGCTCGCCACGCCGAACGTCTACGCGGCCATCAACGACGCCTCCGCCGCCTACTTCCTCGCGCTGCTGCGCAACGTGGTGACCGGCCGCTTCGCCGGGTCGGACCAGCTCCTGCCGCAGGGCGGCGTGCACGCGCTGCTGATGGCGTCCCTCGACGACGCCGCCACGTGGCTGCAGAGCAAGTTCGGCTCTCTCGACCCGACGACCTTCAAGCTGGGCGACGTGCAGGCGGCGCGCTTCTCCTCGCTGTACGGCAACCGGCTCGACGTCGCGCCCACACCGAAGGGCGGCGGGCCGGACACCATCGACGTCGCCGGCGCGCCCTTCTTCGACAAGGACACCGTGCGCGACGCCTTCTACGCCGGCGACGGCCCCCTCTACCGGATGGTGATCGGCTTCGACCCCGACGGCACCCCGCGCGCCACGCTGGACTTCACCCAGGGCACCAGCGAAAACCCTGACGACAAGCACTTCTCCGACCAGCAGGATCACTGGGCCAAGGGCGAGCACATGCTGATGCCCTTCACGAAGGCGGACGTCGACGCCCACACCGAGCTCACCCTCACCATCCCGGCGGCCGTTCACTGATCCCAGGGGCGGCACGCGCCGCCCCTCCCCGCCCAAGTGAATTGGGCGGGGCCCCTCCCCGCCCAAGTAGCGCGCATCAGAAGGGTTGACGGCCGGCGGCGGTGAGGCCAAACCATCGCCCATGCTCGACCGCCTCCGTACAGGACTCCACTCGGTGATCACCAGCCCCCGTGGCGACGAGATCGGCGCGGTCCGCGTCCCGAAGGACCTCGCCCGCCGGCTGAACGTCACCTTCGGCACCCCGCTCTGCTCAGCGGAGGAGCTGGGCCGGCGGCGCGCCGCGACGGAGCGGCTGGGGTCGCTGCGCGGGGGCGGCAAGGTGTCCTCGCCGGCGCCCGAGGCGAAGAAGGCGCGCGCGCCCATCACCCTGTACTTCGACCGGCAGCGCAACGCCCGCCTCGTCGCGCGGACGGAGGAGCTGCTGCAGAGCAAGGACCTCGCCTTCACCAAGCTGGATGTCTCCGGCGACGAGGCGACGATGACCTTCGTCACGCGCAAGGCGGGCTGCGAGGAGGACGATCTCCCGGTCGTCTTCGTCGGGGATCAGGTGGTGGGCGGCTACGAGGACCTGGTGCGCGCGGACGTGAGCGGGGACCTCGCCCGCATGCTGGACGGGTGAGGTGAGGGCCAGCCCGGGGTGCGCTGCCAGCTCGCCACCGTGAAGCTCCGCTTCGCCGACGGCCACGTTCGTCTGTTGCCGGCGACCGATCTCGCCAGCCGTCCCTTCACCGGGCCCGGCGTCGACCTCCGCGGCGAGCCGGCGCGCGAGGCGTTCCGGCTCGCGGAGCCGGCGATCGCCTGGCTTTGCGCGCGACAGCCCGGCGTCGCCCTCCGCGCCCTCTCCATCGACCTGCGCACCCGCCGCGTGCTCGTCTCCTTCGAGGACGCGCACACCCCGGGAGGCAAACCGATGGTCCTGCGCATCGAGGCCCCCACCTCCAGCGAGCTCGTCGACGCCTGCGCGCCCCTCCTCCGCTTCCTCGAGACGGAGGCGGCGACCGCGTTGACCCGTCGCGGCTCAGAATGATCCCTGCACGCCCACGCCGTTCACCCGCCCGAACGTCGGCCCGACACGCACCCGCGCCTGCTTCTTCTTCCCCCACTCCACGACCGCGTAGCTGGGCAGCCCCACCAGCATCAGCAGCAGGCCGGTGTCCTGCACGATGCCGTCCACGATGAGGCCGATGCGCGCCGTCCCGTCGGCGAAGCACTTGGTGGGATCGATGGGGTCCGGCGTGCAGTTGTCGCGCTGCACCAGGTCCACCCACGGGCCGAACAGCGGCAGGTAGAGCATCCGGTCGTAATCGTGTGGGGAGCCGGCCGCGACGGCGACCGACGGGATGTAGCCGAGCGCGAAGAGCGACCCGCCGAAGATGAGCGCCGACCAGGCGCGCTGCACCTCCACCTCGCCGCCGAGCGGGATCGTCTCCCCCGGCGCGAAGGTGCCGCGCATCTCCAGCTTGTCGGAGGGGAGCAGCGGGACGTGCTCCTGGTGCCCCTTCAGCTCCCCGCGCACCTCGTTGCCCACGTGCACCGCGGTGCCGGGGACGAAGTACGTGATGGTCGGCGGGTTGCCGGGGGTGCGTACCGCCGCCACCCTTCCCTGCTCGTCGACGCCGACGTCTTCGCCGGGATCCAGGCGGTAGGTGAAGGTCCCCGGGCGCGCGATGAGCACCTCGTTCCCCTGCACGGTGACGCCCTCGGCGGGGAGGCCGGCGCGCTGATCGCCGCGCAGGATGGCCACCGCGTGGAGCGGCGTGCCGTTGGCGCCCGAGGCCTCCCCGGGCGAGGCCACCTTGATCGCCTCCACCGGACCGGCGCAGCCGCAGGGGGCCAGGAGCGGGGCCAGGAGCAGGAGCAGGGCGGCGCGCATCACTCGTGGGATGCCGCGCGCGGCGCAGGGGTTCGTCGAAACGCCACCGAGGTGCCCAGGTGGCCGAGCCGCCTCGCCTCCAGGCAGCACGGCGAGCCGGGCTCCACGATGCGGCAGTCCTCCGGACGGAGCTCGTAGACGGCGCACGGGAAGCGCCCGGGCACCGAGACGTCCAGCGCACCGCAGCGAGAGCCCTCGTTCTTCATGAAGCGCCACCCGGGCGGGCGGCGATCCAGAACGGTGTATTCTGCAAGTAAATCGGGACCCAGCCGCGCGTCGTCCTCCTCCAGCAGGTGGACGGTGTCCGGGCCGTGGTGGCAGCACCGGCCGCACGAAACGCAATCGCCGCCGCCGGGGTCCGGCGGGCCGAGGAGCGGGGAGGGCACCCTCACGCCCCCAGCGGCCAGCGCGCCTGCGCCAGGCTGGGCCCGAGCTTGCGCAGCTCGGCGCGGAGGGTGGCAGCGACAGGGCGCTTCGCGGGATCCCGCCGGAGGGTGGAGAAGAGCAGCTCGGCCAGGGGCTGCAGCTCCGGCCGCGCCGCCAGGCCGCGCAGCTTGTCGGGGAAGCCGTCGTGCGCCAGGTGCATCGAGATCTGCGCGAGCTCGTTGTCGGCCATGAAGAGGGTTTGACCCGTCAGCGCCTCGAACGCCAGGCAGCCGAAGGCGTAGACGTCCGCCTTGGCCGGCGTGGGCTTGGCGCCCGGCACCTCCGCCCCCCACACCTCGGGCGCGCCGTACGGGCCTGTGGCGCACCCCGGCCGGATGTGGCGGCCGGCGAGGCCGAAGTCCACGAGCACAGCCTCGTGCCCGCCGCGGAGCATCACGTTGGAGGGCTTGAGGTCCAGGTGGCCGACGTCCACCGCGTGCATCGCCTCCAGCCCGGCGAGCACGTCATCGAGGACCTGGAGGCCGCGGGCGGTCGTCATGGCGCGCGACTCGATGACGTGCTCCAGCGTCGTGCCCTCGACCAGCTCCATCACCAGGATGGGCTTCGGCCGGGCGGCCGTGTCGAAGGTGACGAAGTTGGCGAGGTTTTTGTGCGCGGGCAGCGACATGAGCGCCGACGCCTCCTGCCGGAACATCTGGAGGAACTCCGTCTCCGAGACGCTGCGCGCCGCGCCACCGGAGTAGTCCGGCACCTTGAGGGCGAAGTGCTCGGCCTGATTGTCGTGGCGCTCCTCCACGCGGCACACGACGAACACGCTGCCCACCGCGCCGCTGCCGAGGGCGCGGATGACGTAGAAGCCGCCGAGGGTGCGCCGGGCGGGCAGCCAGGGCGGGAGCTGCTCGCTCACGCGCACCGCGCCGGACATCTCGGCGGCGCGACGCGGCAGGCCGGGGAGGCGCGCCAGGCACTCGCGCACGACGACCGCCACCGCGCGCGGCACCTCCCGCACCAGCTCGGCCACGCTGGCGTCGAAGACGCGCTCGTCCAGCTCCGGCTCGGCGCCGGAGAGCACGCGAGAGGTCGCGATGGCGATGGAGGCGCCGGCGTGCGCGGGCACGGTGCGCACCGGGTCCGCCATCAGTCGCGCGCGCGAGCCCACGGTGAGCTGACCGAGCGACAGCAGCGAGGACTCCATCGACGCGAGCACGTCCGGCTCGGTCTCCCCCTCGCTGCACAGCCCCACCAGCGACGGCGTCTCGGCGACGACACGCAGCGCCTGGTGGATGCGCACCATCATCGTGCGGACCGCCTCCGCGCGGCTGGAGGGGTCGACGAAGAGGTCTTCGGTCCAGGCCTCGAAGGCCTCCAGCATCGCCCGGACGCGGTCCTGACCGCCCAGCCCGGGGTCCGACCATGCCCCGACGAACGCCGCGTAGCGCGAGAAGGCGTGGCGCAGCTCGGGGTCCATCGAGGCCTCGGCCAGCACCTGGTACTCCGCCGGGTCCACGATGACGCGCGCCACCTGCAAGAGCGCGTCGGCCGGGTCCAGCGCCTGCGCGCGCACCAGGGCGTCGAGGGCGCGCGCCAGCGCGGCGGAGGTGGCGCGTCGGAGCGACGGCGGGACGCCCTTCTCCAGGCGGCCGAGCAGCACCGCCGCCACGCGGGAGAAGCGGCGGCGCAGCTTCGCCGCGCGCGCGGGGTCTTCGTCGCCCACGTCGCTGTCCACCAGGTGCAAGAGCGCGCGCAGCCGGCGCATCCGCAGCGTGCGGTGCGCGTCCACCTTGGCGGCGGGCACCTCCGCGTCGCGGGCGAGGATCCACTCGGCGATGGTCTCGCGGGCGGCGTCCACGGCGTCCTCGTGCCCGCGCACGTCGCCGGCGACGGGGCCCAGGCGCAGCAGCTCGAGCAGCGTGCCGCGCTCGAGCAGGCTGGCGTCGACGTCGCGCAGCACCGAGAGCGCGGTGCGACGCGCGAGCGCGCCCGCCTGGTCGTCGCTCGTCTCCTCCTCGGCGACGGCGAGCAGCGTGTCGATCGCCCCGCTCATGGACGAGAGCGCCTCCTTCGCCATGCCGTACGCGGCGCGCGCGCCCTCGGCGGCGAAGGCGTCCAGCGCCCGCTGCACCTGCACGCGCAGCGGCCCGTCCTGGGCGACCGGCTCGGCGTCGGAGAGGGAGACCCGCCGGCGGGGGATGCGCTCGATGTCCGTCATGACCTCGCGCAGCAGCACGGCCTGCCCGTCGTCCCCGCCCTGCGCGGCGGGTGCGGTGCGCAGGTGCGCCAGCAGGCGGGTGATGGGCCGCTCGAACGCCGCCGCCGCGCCGTACTCGGTCCCCAGCTCCGCCACCGCCTCGGCGACCTCCATCGGGGCGCGCTCCACCACGTCGGCCAGCGCCTCCCCCGCGGCGTCGGGCTCCGCCTCCGCCGCGCGCCCGAGGCCCCACACGAAGGCGCTCGCCGCGCCGCGGTCGCGCTCGAAGACGCCCGCCGCGCCGAACAGTTGACGAGTCAACCGTTGCGCCTCCTCCGGGCTCACCGCCGTCATGGCCGCGATGCTCGTCGCGGCGCGCCGCCACTCGGTGGGCGAGAGCTTCGTGTCCAGGCCGCCGGCCACGGCGTCGTTGTGGCCGGTCACCCACGGCGCGAGCAGCCCCCGCGCGATGGCCACGTGCCGCCACACCAGCGGCTCGCGGTCGAAGAGGAGCCGCTCGAACGCCGCGTTCACGCCGTCGGCGACGAAGGCCCGCAGCGGGTGCGAGTCGCCCTGCTGCGCCCGCCGGGCCGCCTCGCGCGCGGCGCGCTCGAACAGGCGCGCGGCCAGGCGCCGGGAGGGCAGCGACTCGGTCGACGGTCGGATGACGAAGTCGCGCACCAGCTGCCGCCGCGCGACCAGCGCCAGCGCCAGCGGTCCGTCGGCCACGCCGGCGGCGATGGGCAGCTCCACCAGCAAGGAGACGCGGGCGCGCGCCCCCTGGGAGCCCAGCCCCTTGCCGTTGCCGAGGGCCATGCGGGTGGCGATGGAGGCGAAGGTCTCCGCGCTGCCGCCGAGCATTGAGGAGAGCACGTGCCGGCCGAGCTCGCGCTGCTCGGCGCCCAGCGGGATGGCGGAGGCCACCTCGTAGAGGGCGGCGCCCGCCGCCGGCGGCGCCAGCCAGTCCAGCCGATTGAAGAGCCCGTCCGCGAGCGCGACCTTCACGCCGGAGAGCACCGCCTCGGGGTGCAGGCCCTCCAGCGGGCCCGGCCCGTCCTCGGTGCACGCCCGGGCGAGCTCCGCCATCGACTGCCGGAAGACCGCCCGACGCTCGTCGTTGCCCGAGAGTCCGGGCAAGTCCAGAAGCCCCCCGACGTACGCGCCGCGCATCGTCTTCCACGATACGGCGAAATGCTTGATGGGTAAAAGACCTTGGGCGCCGGGCGCCGGTCGACCGGAGCCGCAGTGGCCTCAGCCACGGTGCGAAGAGCAGCCTCGTGTGCTACACACGCGACCCCGTGATTCTGCTCGACAAGGTCACCAAGCGCTTCGGTCCCACGGTCCTCTTCGAGAACGTCTCGATGCAGTTCGACCCCGGGAAACGCTACGGCCTGACCGGGGCCAACGGCGCCGGCAAGTCCACCCTCGTGAAGATGCTCGGCGGCGACGAGGACACCGACACCGGGACGATTGAGATCCCCGGGTCGCTTCGCCTCGGCGTGCTGAAGCAGAACCACTACGAGTACGACAAGGAGCGAATCCTCGACACCGTGCTCATGGGCAACAAGGTGCTCTGGGACGTGCTGCAGGAGAAGGAGCGCCTGCTCGCCGGGGAGATCACCGACGAGATTGGCGTGCGCCTGGGCGAGCTGGAGGGCGTCATCGCCGAGGAGAACGGCTACATGGCCGAGCCGGAGGCCGCCAAGCTCCTGGAGGGCCTGGGCATCCCGGCCGAGAAGCACACCGACGCCATGAGCACCCTGCCCGCCGGCTACAAGCTGCGCGTGCTCATCGCGCAGGTGCTCTTCGGCAACCCGGACGTGCTGCTGCTCGACGAGCCGACGAACCACCTCGACCTGGAGTCCATCCGCTGGCTGGAGCGCTTCCTCATCGACGAGTACCGCGGCACCCTGGTGTGCGTCTCCCACGACCGCCACTTCCTCAACGCCGTCGCGACGCACATCGCCGACATCGACTACCGCACCATCACCATCTACACCGGCGGCTACGACGACTTCGTCGAGCAGAAGTACGAGCAGAAGCAGCGCGCCGACGCGCAGAACGCCGCCGCGCAGAAGAAGGTGGGCGAGCTGAAGGGCTTCGTGCAGCGCTTCGGCGCGCACAAGTCCAAGAGCAGCCAGGCGCAGAGCCGCCTCAAGCAGATCGAGAAGCTGGAGGAGCAGATCGAGGCGCGCGGGAGCAAGCGCACCAGCCTGGTGCGGCCGTTCATCCGCTTCGAGATCGACAAGCCCAGCGGCCGCGACGTGCTGCGCATGACGGACATCGTCAAGGGGTTCGACCAGCCCGACGGCAGCCGCAAGCGCATCTTCGAGGGCGCCTCGCTCAATGTGAACCGGGGCGACAAGGTCGCCGTCATCGGGCCGAACGGCATCGGCAAGTCGACGCTCCTCAAGCTGATGGTGGGCGGCTCCCCCGGCGTCGACGCCGAGACCAGGGAGGAGACCCTCCAGGCGGAGAAGGGCGAGATCCGCTGGGGCCACGACACCTCGGTCGGCTACTTCGCCCAGGATCACCACGAGGCGCTCGGCGAGCGTGCCAAGGGGATGACCGCGTTCGACTGGCTCTACCAGTTCGACAAGAACGCGCCGCAGGAGGCCATTCGCAGCATCATGGGGCGCCTGCTCTTCTCCGGCGAGGCAGCGCTCAAGCAGACCGAGTCGCTCTCCGGCGGCGAGGCCGCGCGCCTGTTGCTCTGCAAGCTCCTGCTCCAGCGCCACAACGTGCTGGTGCTGGACGAGCCCACCAACCACCTGGACATCGAGTCCATCGAGGGCCTCCTCGACGGCCTCAACCTCTTCAAGGGCACCGTCGTCGTCGTCAGCCACGACCGCCACTTCGTCGGCGAGCTCTGCACCCGCGTCATCGAGCTGCAGCACGGCAAGAACGCCGAGGACCAGCACTGCACGGTGCTCGACGACTTCGGGGGTCGGTACGACGAGTTCCTCGAGAAGATGGGGCGGGACTACCTGCGCAAGTAGCGGCTCGCCTCTCGCGTCGGTGCTCGCGGTGGGTTCCTGGGCGGGCTGGACGTTGCTACGCTCGGCGACATGACGCGATGGCGACTCACGGGCGGGATCGGACTCGGCGGCCTGCTCCTGGGTGCCCTCGCCCTCGGCTCCGCGTGCAGCGACAGCACCACCACCACGACCGACGCGGGCACCACCGCCGACTCGGGCGGTAACGGCGGGGACGCAGGCAGCGCCTCCGACGCGTCCGACGCGGGCACCATCGACCCCGCGAGCGACCCCGCCTGCAAGACCGCCGAGGGCGGCCTCTTCACCGAGGACCCAACGACCTGCGTCAGCGACGCCGGCGTCTCCCGCGTCAGGATCGAGCAGAACTTCAGCGGCACCCTGCGGTACTACGTGTGCGGCTGCGGCGATCCGTGCCCGTGCAACTACACCTGCGGGACCGCGTTCCTGCCAGGCGACGCCGGCTTCGGCGACGACGCGTCGGTCCCCAACGTCTGCGTGCCGAAGTGACCTGATCCGGGTGACGGCAGAGGGCGCGCGAGTCCATCCCGAGGTGCCGCAGAGCCGCTGCGACTCGCGCCGGCAAGCCGTGCATTTCGACCTCTGACTGGCCGCGGCGACTGCAAGCCTCACAGTTCCCGCTTGTGATGTCGTGGCGCAGGGTCTATGGGTGGCCGATCTACCCAAGGAGGAAGAATGCTTCGACACTTGAGAAACTGGTCCACGCTCATCGTGGCAGGCGCGGTCGGGCTCGTGGGAGCCATCGCCGTCGAGGGCTGCTCCAGCGACGCCAACAACGGCAACGGCGGCGACGCGAGCGTCTGCCCCTCCACGCAGAGCCTCTGCGGCTCGGAGTGCGCCAACCTGCAGAAGGATCCCTCCAATTGCGGCGCATGCGGCACGGCGTGCAGCGCCGGCATGGTGTGCTCGCAGGGCCAGTGCGCTACGAGCTGCGGCTCCAGCGAGACTGCGTGCGGGCAGTCCTGCACCAACACCCAGAACGATCCGCAGAACTGCGGCTCCTGCGGCAGCGCGTGTGCGGCGGGCCAGGTGTGCGCGGCCGGCAAGTGCGCCAGCACCTGCGGCGCGTCGCAGACGGTCTGCAACGACACGTGCGTCGACACGCAGACCGACCCGAACAACTGCGGCTCGTGCGGCACTGCGTGTGGCGCCGGTGAGGTCTGCAGCGCGGGCCAGTGCGCGGGCTCCTGCCAGGTGGGCTTCACGCTCTGCAACACGCCCGCCCCCCCCGACGGTGGGGTGAGCGACGCCTCGAACGATGCCTCGAACGATGCCGCAGACGACGCCTCGGCGGACGCCTCGGATGATGGCGGCGCCGACGCCGACGCCGGCCAGACGGTCAATTACCCGTACTGCGCGAACATCCAGAGCGACAACCAGAACTGCGGCGCCTGCGGCGTGAAGTGCGGCGACGGCTATGCCTGCAGCGAGGGTGCCTGCGTGCGACTCGCCGATCCCGACGGCAAGTGCACCACCGTCGTCACCTCGTCACTCAGCGAGACCAACGCCTACAACGTCTCCATCTCCGTCAGCTACGCGATGGCGGGCGGCGGCGGCGGTGCCGGCGGCGGCATCAACTACTGGTCGACCGGCGGCGGCGGCGGGAGCAGCGGCATCGTCAACGCCAGCGCCGAGGTGGCCTATGCCGCCGGAGGCGCCGGCGGCAAGGAAGGCGGCTCGGTCACCGCGGGTGCTGGCGGGGCCATCGTCACCGGGACGTTCAGCATCGACCCCGGCGCCCAGCTGGACGTGTATTCGGGCGGCGGCGGCGGCGGCGGGGGCTGGGACTACGGTGGCGGCGGCGGCAGCGGCTACTTCGGCGGCGCCGGGGGAGAGGCCCTGGGCGCCGGGTCCTCCGGTGCGGCGGGCGGCACCAACACGGGCGGCGTCGGCGTCAACGGCGCCGGTAGCGGCGCCAGCATGAAGGGCGGCACGGCCGGCGGGACGACCAAGGCCGCCGGTGGCAACGCGGGCACCGGCGGCGCTGGCGCCACCGTGTGGAACGGCGGCGGCGGCGGCGCGGGCTTCGGCGGCGGCGGCGGCGCTTGCTACAACAACAGCAACGGCGCGAAGCCGACTGCTGGCGGGAGCAACGGCGCGACGGCGGCCAACGCGACACCCACGCCGGGCGGCGTGGGCGCCAACACCTGGAAGTCCACCACCCTCGGCGCCGCGGTCGGCGCCGGAGGCAAGGTCTCCGGACAGGGCGGCAACGGCGGGATGGTGATCCTCACGTACACCAGCCCGAACGGCGTCTGCCAGCTCTGAGCGATCCACCCACGGGGACGGAGAGGCGCGGCGTCTGCGGACGTCGCGCCTCTTTCGTTTTTGTGCACGACAGCTACGGCGCGGCGCTGCTCGCCGCGGGAGCGGCGGGGGCGGGCGCGAGCGGGGCGGCGGCGGCCAGCACCTCGTCGGCGTGGACGCCGGGGTCCACGCTCGGCCACACCTTCGCCACCTTGCCGTCGGCCGTGAGCAAGAAGGAGACGCGCGAGTCCATGCCCAGGTGCTGCGGCACGCCGTAGCTCTTCGCGATCGCTCCGCTCTCGTCGGAGGCGAGCGGGAACGGCAGATCGTGCTCCTTGACGAACTTGCGGTGGCTCTCCTCGCTGTCCGCCGAGACGCCCACGATCCCCACGTGGTGCGCGGCGTACTTCTGCCACGCGTCACGGAAGGAGCACGCCTCCTTGGTGCAGCCGGGGGTGCCGTCCTTGGGGTAGAAGTAGACGACGACGGGCTCGCCGTGCATCGAGGAGAGCCGCACCGGCTCCCCCGCCTTCGTCGTGGCGGTGAAGTCTGGCGCGGACGCCCCGACCGGGAGCAGGCCCTTGCCGCCGTCCGGCCGCTGCACGAGGCTGCCGCCGCACGCGAAGATGAGCCCTGCCGCGCCGCCTACGAGCAGTAGAGCGCCGAGCCCTGCCATCCACTTTCGCCGTCGAGTCATGGGTGTTGCGCGCTATGCTAACCCTTCGATGCCGCTGCCGCTGCTCCGGACGCGCGATTTCGCGCGCACCACCCTCCGGCCGCGCCACCGCGCCGTGGTCCGGGCGCTCGGCGAGGCCATGTTCACGGGGGACGAGCCGCTCGCCGAGGCCGATCTGGACGCGCTGGTCGAGAGCGCCGACGGCTTCATGAGCCCGGCGAGCAAGACGCTGCGCTTCGGCCTGACGGGCATGCTGGACATCCTTCGCTTCCTGCCGCTGCTCGTCGTGGGGCGCTTCGCCGCGTTCGACGACCTCTCCCGGGAGGACCGCGTGAAGATGCTCGGGCGGATGGACGCCTCCCGCTTCGTGCCCTTCACCCTCATCGTCGTCGCCTTCAAGACCATGCTCACCATCGCCTTCTTCGAGGACGAGGCGCGGCAGCGGGCCATCGGCTACCCCGGTCCGGAGCGCGAGCACTACAAGCGCTCGCTCCCCGTCGCCGCCGCTCCCCTCCCCTCCGCCGCGGCGCGACGCGACGAGGTGTCTGTATGAACGAGCCGGCCGGCGCGTACGAGACGCGCGACGTCCCTCGCGGCGCGGTGACGCGCGGCCGCGAGATTGGCCGCCCGGCGAGCGCGAAGGTGGACGTGGTGATCGTCGGCTCCGGCGCGGGCGGCGCCATCATGGCGCGCGAGGCGTCGCAGGCCGGCCTCTCGGTGCTGGTGCTGGAGGAGGGCGGCTACTACACGCCGGAGGAGTACGGCGCCCTGCCGCCCTCGCAGAGCCTGCGGCGCATCGCGCGGGAGTGCGGCC
This sequence comes from uncultured delta proteobacterium, assembly GCA_963782055.1. Classification (GTDB taxonomy): domain Bacteria; phylum Myxococcota_A; class Polyangia; order Polyangiales; family Polyangiaceae; genus DASXHD01. The sequence continues at coordinate 3,401,176 of CAWAIF010000003.1, read as the reverse complement.
TCAACACGGCCGTCGGGCTTGGCGACACGCCGCTCATCGCCTCGATGGCCGGGCGCGTCGTCGGCGGCTCCAGCGTGCTCACCGGCGGGGTGTGCTTCCGCATCCCGGAGGAGGTGCTGCACCACTGGTCCACCGGGCTCGGCCTCACCGGGATGACGCCGGAGGCGCTCGACCCTTACTTCTCCTCGGTGGAGGAGACTGTGCAGGTGGAGACGGTGCCGGAGACGATGCGCTCGCGCTCCACGCAGATCTTCGTCGAGGGCGCGGCGAAGCTCGGCATCCCGATGAAGAGCCTCCGGCGCAACACCCACCACTGCAAGGGCGCGTCGCGCTGCACCTTCGGCTGCCCCAACCGCGCCAAGATGAGCGTGGACATCTCGGTGCTCCCCGACGCGTACGCCGCCGGGGCGCGCGTGTGGGCGGACGCGCTCGTCGAGCGGGTGGACATCGCCGGCGGCCGGGCGGTGGGCGTGCGCGGTCGCTTTTTGGACCAGCGGACGGGCGAGCCGCGCGTCCCCTTCGAGGTGAAGGCGAAGCTGGTCGTCGTCGCCTGCGGGTCGATGCACACCCCGCTCTTGCTCCGGCGCAGCGGCCTGGGCGGGCCGCACCTGGGGCGTCACCTGACGCTGCACCCGGCCTTCCGCGTCTCGGCGACCTTCGACGAGGTCGTCGGCGGCTGGGACGGCGCGATGCAGAGCGTCTACAGCGATCACCTCATGGACGAGGGCCTGACCTTCGTCAGCGTCTTCAACCCGCCCAACGTCCTGGCGGCCGCCTTCCCCGGCGTGGGCAAGCCGCACCTCGACCTCATGAAGCAGTACCCCAACCTCGCCGTCTTCGGCGGGATGGTGCACGACGACGGTGGCGGCGCGGTCCGGCGCTGGATCTCCCGCGAGCCGATGCTCACCTACCGCATGAGCGACCGCGACCGGGCGCGCATGTTCAAGGGCATCCAGCTCCTCGGGCAGATGGCCTTCGCGGCCGGGGCGAAGCAGGTGCTGCTCCCGGTGTTCGGGAGCGAGCCCATCGACAAGGTGGAGGACCTGGACTTCCTCACCGAGCACCCGCCGTCCGCGCGGCGGGTGGAGTGCATGGCGTTCCACCCGCTCGGCTCGGCGAAGATGAGCGTCGACGACCGCCACGGCGTGGTGAAGCCCACCGGGGAGACGTGGCAGGTGGACAACCTGATCATCTCCGACGGCAGCGTCCTGCCGACGAGCATCGGGGTGAACTCGCAGCTCGCGGTGATGAGCGTCTCCCTCAAGACCGCGCGGCGGATGCTCGACGACTGGCCGCGCTACGCGCGCCGGGCGGCGTGAGGCCTCACTCCATCCGCCGGCGCGCGGCTGGGGGAAGGTAGCCTGCGCGCCGCTCGGGAGGCGTCAGACCGCGATGGCGGAGGGAGTCGCCGCCGGGATGGTGAAGCAGACACGCGTCCCCTCGCCCACGCGCGACTCGGCCCAGATCTGGCCCCCGTGCGCCTCGACCAGCGCCTTGGCCACCGAGAGCCCCAGGCCCGCGCCGCGACGGTCCTGCGCCTGCGCCTGCCAGAAGCGGTCGAAGAGACGCTCGGCGGCATCCGGCGCGAGGCCCACGCCCGTGTCGCTGACGGAGAAGAGCACGTCGCCGTCGTGCGGCGCGACCCCCACCGCGACGCGCCCGTGGGGGGGCGTGAACTTGATGGCGTTGCCCACCAGGTTGTCGAAGACCTGGAGCAATCGCCCGCGGTCGGCCCAGACGTCGGCGCAGTCCCCGACGTCGGCGACCAGCTCGATCGAAGCCGCGGCGGCGGCCGGGCCGTGGGACTCGAGCACCGCCTTGACGACCGTCCGCGGCACGAGCGTCGCCCGGTTCATCGCGAGCGTCTGCCCCGCCTCCAGGCGCGCGACGTCGAGCAGATCCTGGATCAGGCGGTTCATGCGCATCGCGGCCCGCCGGATGCCCTCGACGGGCGCGACGTTTCGCCGCTCCGCCGCGCCGGACCGCCGCAGGAGCTGCGACTGGATGACGATCGCGTTGAGCGGATTGCGCAGGTCGTGCGCGACGATGCCGAGCACCTCGTCCCGCGCCTCGAGCGCCCGCTCGAGCTTCCGGTTGGCCGCCTCCACCTCGTCGCGCGCGCGCTTGACGTCGGAGATGTCGCGCGTGACCGTGCCCATGCCGATGACGCGCCCGGTCTCCGGTTCCCGGATGATGAAGTGCTCGTCGGAGACCGGGATCGGCTCGCCCGTCTTCCAGTTGCGGAAGTACGTCTCGCCTCGCCACTGACCCCGCTCGGCCATCTCCTTGAGGATCACCTCGCTCACGAAGGTGCGCTGCTCCGCCGGGTAGTACTCCGGGATCGTCGTCTCGGCGAGGGGGTGGTCGGGCGCCATGCCGACCATGCGGCGTCCGGCGGGGTTCACGTACACCGGCTTGCCGGTGGCGTCGGTGATGCCGATGAAGTCGGGGGAGTTCTCGATGAGCGCGGAGAACACGCGCCGCTCGTCCAGGAGCTTCTTCATGCGCGCGTTCACCGTCCTCAGACGGTCGTGGAACACGGCGAAGAAGACGCCCATCACCGCGAAGACGACCGCCGGGAGGAGCTCCCCCGGCGGCTTCACGATCGACTGCGTCGGCGGGATGAAGAACCACCAGACGAGGGACGTCGCCAGGAGGGTGACGAGCAAGCCCCACCGCCGACCCGCGATCCACGAGCTGACGAAGGCCGCCGGGTAGAAGAGAAACCAGTGGTGGTAGGGCTCCTCCAGACCGCGCATCGCCCACGTGACGGCGAGCGCGGCGACGAGGGGCAAGAGCGCGATGGCGCGGCGGGCGTGCGTCACCTCGACGGGCTGCGCGCCGCCGTTCACGCGACGTCACTCCGTCGCCCCGCGAGCAGCCGCACGGCGGCGGCCTCCAGCTGGCTGAGGTCGAACGGCTTGCGCAGGAGGACGGCGCTCTCGCCGAGGGCCGCGACCTGCGCGGCCGTCCAGTCGTCCGTCAGCGCGGTCATGACGATCACCGGCGTCGAGATGCCCGCCGTCCGCACCACCCGCAAGGCCTGGATCCCGCTCATCCACGGCATGGCGACGTCGGTGACGATGAGGTCGAACGCCCCCTCCTCGGCCATGCGCTCGATGAGCTCGCCGCCGCTGTGTACGCGCACCACCTCCAGCCCGAGATACTCGAGCGCGCCCGCGACCGCGTCGAGCAGGTCCAGGTCATCATCTGCCACGAGGGCGCGAACACCGGTGTGTGAAGCCATCACGACTGCGGAGTCGACGCATGTATCGTGCCCGCGCGGCCCGAGCGCGCCGCAGCGCGAAATTGCACGGGATCCGGCCGTGGCGCGTCGCGATTCGTGCACGTGGCGTGCAACCGAATCGCGCGGGGGAGGCCCACGGCGCCGCCCCGGCCGCTCGGCCTCTCAGCGCGCGAACGCCGTCCGGCCGGCGAACACCGCGCTGTCGCCCAGCTCGAACCCGATACGCAGGAGCTGGTTGTACTTGGCGATGCGATCGCTGCGCGAGAGGCTCCCGGTCTTGATCTGGCCGGCGTTCGTCGCGACCGCGAGGTTGGCGATGAAGGAGTCCTCCGTCTCGCCGGAGCGGTGGCTGATGACGGCGCGGTAGCCCGCCTGCTGCGCCACGCGGATGGCGTCCATCGTCTCGGTGAGGGAGCCGATCTGGTTCAGCTTCACCAGGATGGCGTTGGCGACCCCGCTCTCGATGCCCTTCTTCAGGCGGTCGACCTGCGTCACGAAGACGTCGTCGCCGACGATCTGGATCTTCTTCCCGAGCGCGTCGGTGATCTTCTTCCAGGTGCCCCAGTCGTCCTCGGCGCAGCCGTCCTCGATGGAGACGATGGGGTAGGTCTCCACCAGCTTGGTGTAGATCGCGACGAGCTCGTCACCGGAGATCGTCTTCTTGTCGAAGGTGTAGGTCTTCTTCTGCGCGTCGTAGAACTCACTCGCGGCGGGGTCCATCGCGAGAAACACATCCTGCCCGGGCTTGTAGCCGGCGTCCTCGATGGCCCGCACGATGTACTGAAGCGCCTCCTCGTTGGTGGCGAGACGCGGAGCGAAGCCTCCCTCGTCGCCCACAGAGGTGGCCAGGCCCTTCTTCTTCAGGCCCGCCTTGAGTGCGTGGAAGATCTCCGAGCCGGCGCGCAGCGCCTCCGGGAAGCTGGGCAGGCCCGCCGGCACGATCATGAACTCCTGGACCTCCAGGCCGCTGTCGGCGTGGACCCCGCCGTTCAGGATGTTCATCTGCGGGGTGGGGAGGGTGCGGGCCGCGACGCCGCCGAGGTAGCGCCAGAGCGGGAGGCCGACCACGTCCGCGGCGGCGCGGGCGACGGCCATCGACACGCCCAGGATGGCGTTGGCGCCCATCTTGGCCTTGTTGGGGGTGCCGTCGGCCTGGAGCATCACGTTGTCGATCTCGCCCTGGTCCAGGGCGTCCATGCCCACGACCGACGGTCCGAGGGACTGGTTCACGTTGGCCACGGCCTTCGTGACGCCCTTGCCCATGTAGCGCTTCTTGTCTCCGTCACGGAGCTCCAGCGCCTCGTGCTCGCCGGTGGAGGCGCCGCTCGGCACGCACGCGCGCCCGCGGCCGCTGACGGTCTGCACCTCCACCTCCACGGTGGGGTTGCCGCGCGAGTCCAGGATCTCCCTCGCCAACACTGCGGTGATTTCGCTCATGGCTGCTCCTCTTGCTGCGTGTGCTGGCAGGCGGGGTATCACGGTTCGTCGCCGGGGAAAACCTCGGCATAGAATGCGCGCACGGCGTCCATGTCTTCCAGGCGCCGGGCGGGCGGCAGGCTCTGCAGCAGCGCACGGCCGTACGCCTTGGTGGCCGCGCGGCGATCCAGCAGGGCGACGATGCCCGCGTCGCGGCGCGTCCGGATGAGCCGCCCGAAGCCCTGCTTGAGGGTGATCGCCGCCGCCGGCACGGAGTAGCCGTAGAAGGCGCTCTGCCCCTGCCGCTCCATGGCCTCGCAGCGCGCGGCGACGACGGGATCGGTGGGCACCGCGAAGGGGACCTTGTCCAGCACCACCAGCCGAAGCGCGTGGCCGGGCACGTCGACGCCCTCCCAGAAGCTCATGGTGGCGACGAGCACGGCGTGGCGTGCCTCCCGGAACCGCGAGAGCAGGAGGCTCTTCGGCCGCTCACCCTGGAGCATCAGGGGGAGGCGCGTGCTGCGGCGCAGGCGCGCGTGCAGGGCGCGCATGGATCGGAGGGAGGTGGTGAGGACGAAGGCACCGCCGCCGGTGACCTCCAGGAGCGCGCCGATGCGGTCGGCCGCCGCCTCCTCGAAGGCGGGGTCCTGCGGCTCCGGCAGATCGCGCGCGACGTAGAGCCCCGCGCGGGAGGCGAAGTCGAAGGGCGACGGCACCACCAGATCCCGCGCCTCCTCGGGCACGCCCAGGCGCCGCCGGAGGAACCCGAAGCTCTGCGCGCCGCGCGGGCCGGGCGTGGCGAGCGTGGCGCTGGTGCACACGACGGTGCGGCCGCCGGAGAAGAGGGCGTCGGCGAGGTCGGGGGCGAGGTCGACCGGGCTCTGCCCGATGACCACGCTGCGGTCCTTGGCCTCGATCCACGCGACGCGCGCCAGCTCCTCCTCCCCGCCGTCCTCCGTCTCCCGCACGCCCAGGACGATGAGCCGGATCGCCGCGCGCAGCTCGGTGGCGCGGCGGGCGATCTGCGCGCGCGCCGGATCTCCGTCCTCCCCTGCGGTGCGCGCCAGCCCCTCCAGGCAGGCATCCAGCCGCAGGCGCGCCGCCTCCACCTCGGGCGAGAGATTGCGCGGGCGCAGGCCGCGACGCGCGCCGGGCTCCGCGCGCGACGCGAGGGCGGAGAAGAAGCGGTCGCTGGCCTCCAGCACCAGCTCGAAGACGGGGCGCGCGCCGGCGAGCAGCTCGGTGCCCTTGCGCGACGCGAGGGTGCGCTGCGCGTCGCGCACCAGCGCGGCGACGCGCGCGGAGGAGACGCGGCTGCCGAAGAAGGCCGTCGCCACGTCCTCGAGCTGATGCGCCTCGTCGAAGATGACGGCGTCGTGCGGGGGGATCGCGCCCGCGTACTCGCCGCGCGGCCCGCGGCGCAGCGCGAGGTCGGCGCAGAAGAGGTGGTGGTTGACGATCACCAGGTCCGCCTGCTCGGCGTCGCGCTTCATGCGCGTGACGAAGCACTCGTCGTAATATTTGCAGTCTGCACCTATCCGCGTGTCGGTGGAGGACTGCGCGGCGAGCCAGGCGGGGTCGTCGTCGCGCAGGCTGGCGAGCTCGGCGCGGTCGCCCGAGTCGGTGTCGGCGGCCCAGCGCCGGATGCGCACCAGGCCCAGGTCGTCCTCGCCGGAGGCGAGCCGCTCGTCGAGGCGCCGCTTGCAGAGATAGTTGGACAGGCCCTTCATCATGGAGGCGGTGAAGGTGACGCCGAGCGCGCCGAGCACCTCGCGCAGCAGCGGCAAGTCCTTGAAGAAGATCTGCTCCTGCAGGGCGCGGGTGGCGGTGGACACGACCACCTTCCGGCCGCTCAGCACCGCGGGGACCAGATACGCGAGGGTCTTGCCCGTCCCCGTCCCGGCCTCCACCACGAGCGCTCGCTCCGCGCGCAGGGCGTCCTCCACCGCCTGCGCCATCGCCAGCTGACCTGGCCGGTCCTCGTAGCCTTCCAGGGCGCGCCGCAGCGGCGAGGAGGGACCGAGCACGTCGTCGACCCGCAGGGACATCGGCCGGCAGCCTACTCCATCCCGCCCTCCTGCTCCCTCCCGAGGCGTGGCTCGACCCTGGCCGGACGGTCCCAGGTGCCCGCCCCCCTTTCGCGGATCCGGCCCACGCGTCGGATTGCAAGCGTGCTGACAGTCCGACGTGGGAGGCGTCCGGGCTGGAGCGGCCCCCATGGCGGGGAAGTCGCCTCGGGGCGCGAGGAGTTGCTACGATTGACGGAATGCCGGCGAATCGCTCCTCCCGACCCGCTCGCGCGGCGTCGCCCCCCAGGGGCGCGCGCCCGGCCACGCGGCCGGTCGTGGAGCTGCGGCTGGCGATAGGGCGAAAGGGCCTGGGCCTGGAGCTGGGGGGGCCGGCGCCGCTCGCGTGCTTGCTCGTCACCGAGCTGGCGGCGTCGCTGCCCACGGCGCGTTTCCCCATCGACGTCTCGGGGGGGGTGCAGCGCTTCCGGCACAAGCGCGGCAAGCTGGAGCGGCTCACGGTGGAGCTGGAGCGGGTCGCCGCCGAGCGCTGGATGGCGCCCCGGCTGCGCGGGCTGCTCGGGCCGCGCACGCCCGCGGTGTGGATTGCGTCGCGCCCCTGGGGCGCCACGGTGGGCATCTGCGATGACGCGCTTGGACGCGCGCTGGCCTTCGAGGTCGCTGTGGACGCGCACGAGCAGGAGCTGCGCCTCACCCTCTTCGACGTCCGCGGCATGGGCCTCCCCAAGCCGGCCGTCACGCTGGCGATGGGTGCGATGGACGCGGCGCTGGGGCGCGCCGCGCGGCGCGAGGGAGCGCGCTACGTGGTGGACCACGTCTTCGACCGGATCGGCCGCGGCCTGCTCCCTGAGGCGGGCGCTCGCGCACCCGAGACGGAGGACGTCCGTGTCGGCGCGATCACGTGCGCCGCCGACGCGTGGATCCTGCACGCCTCGGTCGGGGCAGTTCCGGTGGACACGCCGGCGGAGGCTGTGCGCGCCCGCGAGGCGGCGCTGCTCACACGCGACGCGGACGAGGCGCGCGCCGCCGGCGACCACGAGCGCGCCCGGGTGCTGGACCTGTACTGCCTGGAGCGCGCGCCCCGCCATCCCGAGGTGTGCCGCCGCATCGCCGACCTGGACCGCGTCGCGGGGGGGCGCGGGGAGGCCGCGCGAGCGACCCTCTCCGACGCCGACGAGCACGGCGGGACGGCCTCGGGATTTCTCGCGGGGGAGCTCGCCGCCGAGTCCGGCGACTCGTCCGCGGCGGCGGCGGCGCTGCTGCGCGCGGCGCACGGGGAGCGCTACCCTGCCCTGGCCGCCCTGGCGCTCGAGCGAGTGTCCACGCTGGTCAACGATCGGCACGACGCGCTGGAGTGGCTGGACCGCGCCGTGGCGCTGGTGCCCTCGTCGTCGCGGCTGCGCTGGTCGCGCGCGGCCATGCGCCTGTCGCTCCGGCGGCTGCGCGACGCGGTGGCCGACGCCGAGGAGCTGGAGGCGCTGGCGTCGGGCGCCGCGGCGAAGCACGCGGTGTGGCGCCGGGCGGGCGCGCTCTTTCACACGGCGGGGTTCGGGGCCGAGGCGCGACCGCTGTTCGAGCGCGCCCTGCGCTTCCTGCCCGACGACCCGGAGGCCACCGCTGGTCTGGGCGCCGCTCTGCTGGCGGAAGGCAGGATCGCCCGCGGCGTGACGCTGCTCACCCGCGCGCTGGAGCTGGGCGAGGCGGCGCGCGCGCCCTCGGCGTCGCTCTCGCCCTACCGTCTGGCCCTCGCGCGGGCGCTCGCCGAGACGCTGGGTGACAAGCCCGCCGCCATCGCCCGGGCGCGGGAGATTGGCCTGGCCGACCCGGAGGCCCTGGCGGCCCGCGCGCTCGAAGGCCGGTGGCGCGCCGACCTCGGCGACTTCGCCGGCGCCTCCCTCGCCTACGCGCAGATGCGCGATCTCGCCGCCCTCGCGGGCGAGGCCGGCGAGGGGGAGCGCCGGCCCTTCCTCCTGGAGGCCGCCGCCTTCGAGCGGCGCTCCCGCCACGATCTGGAGGGCGCGCTGGCACACCTCGCGGTGGCCGCGCGCCTCTTCCCTCGGGATCCGGAGGTGCAGGCGGCGTACGCCGAGGCGGAGGGAGGCACCGCGCCGAGCACCGTCGGCCCCAGGACGATGCCGCCCGACGGCATCCCGGCGGATGACGACGAGGCCCGGAGCGACGATGCCGACGACGAGGCGCGCGCCGAGGAGCTGCTCTCGCGCTTCCGCGCCAGCCCGGACGACGACGGGGTCGTCGACGAGCTCTCCGGCGTGCTCATGCGCCTCGGCCGGAGCCACGAGCTGCTCGCCATGCTCGCGGGCCGCCTGGAGGACGCGACGCCGGCGCGCCGCGCGGAGCTCCTCCCCTTCCAGCTCGACGTGCTGGCGCGGCTGGAGCGCGAGGCGCGCGACCGCGGTCATGACCACGAGGCCCAGCTCTTCCGCGACACCATCGCCCAGCTTGGTGGCGCCCTCCTTCCCTGAGCCCGGGGTCACTGCGGCGAACCGCCGAGCCCGTACGCTCGAATCGAGCCGCGCCTGGCGGCGCTCGCGATGCGCGCGGGCACGCCGCACCCGCTCCTCCTCCCGGAGCACCCAGAAGCCGTACTCGGTGAGCCTGTCGAGGGTAGCCTCGTCGCCGAAGCCGGTTCGAATGCGCATGCACAGCGCTTCCAGGTGCCTGCGGGCGCTCGCGCACGCGCGCGCGGCGGGCCAGCGGCGCTCACCCGGCGCCAGCGCGCCGTCCAGCGCGAACCCGACGTGCCCGACGAGGACCAGCCCGAAGAACGCCCGGCGTACGCGGCGTCGCCCCTCGGGCGTGAGCGCGACGATGCAATCCCGCCCGTCGCGCCGCCGCTCGACCAGCCCGAGCTGCTCGAGCGAGCGCATCATGCGACTGATCGTCGAGCGCGCCACGCCGAGCGCGCGCCGAATCTGACTCTGAAGGTGAATGGTGCGGGTCCCGAGGCGGTACAGCGCGTCGAGCAGATCGAACCGCGCCGCCGTGAGCCCCATCGCGCGGAGGGCCCGCCGCGTCAGCCGCAACGTCGCGTAGTAGGCCCGCTTGATGGTGAAGAACACAGGGTCCATCCCACCCCGCAGAGCACCTCCCATGCCACGCCCCCCCTCTCCGCGTTTCCGGCCGAAACGTCGAAGTGCAAGCACGCTTGCGCTCCGACGTTTGGTGTCCGGGGACAGGGGGGAGGGACAGGGGGGACAGGGGGGACAGGGAGGGCGCGTCGAGTCGCCGCTCAGGAGGACGCGGCGGGCGGCGGACGGCTGCCCGCCCCCGCGAGCGCCGAGCGCACGTCGGCGAGCGCGGTGTCCACGGCGGGCTCGTCCAGCCCACACGCCTTCGCGATCTTGTTCAGCACGGTCCGCTCCACGTCGCTCACGTCTTCGCTCGTCTGCGCGAGCAGCGCGGCGATGCGCAGCACCTCCAGCGCGTGGCTCCGCTTCTGGATCTGCTCACCCACCGCCGCGACACGCCTGTCCAGGCCGTCCTCGGCGAGCTGGTCGGCGAAGTCGGCGACGAGCGCGCCGATCTCCGACTCGGCCACCACACCCCCGCACGCCACCCAGAGGACCTTCTCGAAGGTCGCGCGCTCGGTCGCGTCGAAGACGCCGTCGGCCGACGCCACCAGGTACGCGCCCTCCATGATCGCCTCGAAGAGCTTGGCGGCGTTGGGATCGAAGCCCGTCGGCACGGTGGCGTCGTCGTTGGGGCGCGCGCCGTAGGACGCGGCCGCCAGCGTCAGGATGGACATCCCGGTGCTCCCCTCCGGCACACCGTCCTGCGGCATGGTGGTGCGCGCGACCTTCGCGAGGAGATTGATCTTGCTGTCCTGCTCCATGGGCTCGGGACCTACGATACACGCGGGCCCTAGGGCCGTGGGAGGGAAAGAAAGAGCCGGAAGGATCCGTCGGCGGCCGTCAGGGTCTGGCCGACGAGGCGAGCCCCGCGCGTCCGCGGCGCCCCGCCGTCGGCGTCGCCGGCGGGCACCGGGAAGGCGTAGGCACGGATCATGGCATGGGGGATGACGGCCGCGCCGTTGGGATCGGAGAGGAAGCCCTCCGCCACATAGGGCGGGGGCACCGTCACGTCGGGGAGGGTCACATCGGCCTTGTCCACCACCACCGAGTGCATCACCACCCACGGAAAGTTGGTCCCACCCGCCGGCTCGACCGTGACGTCGTAGGCGGTCCCGAGCTCCGGGTCCACGAGCGCGTCGAAGGTCCCGTCGCCGCCGGTGGTCGCCCTGACCGTCCGCGGCACGGCGAGCGGGTCCGCCGTCTTCTGCAGCCGCCGGTCCGCCGCCGGCTCCGCCGTCACCACGACCGTCGCGAAGCTCAGCGGAGCGCCGCTGGAGGTGAGCGCGCGTCCTCGCAGGTGCGCCCGCGCCACCACCTCCAGGCCGCGACCGTTGATGACCGGATCCGCGGCGCCCACCTTGGCGGAGAGCACCGTCAGAGCGAGGTCCGGATCCTTCGGGGCGACGTAGACCTTGTACTCGCCGGGCGGCAGCGTCACCTCGTACTTGCCGTCGGCGTCGGTGGAGACGCGCGTACGGTACGCGTACGGGACGACGTTGGGCGGCGTCAGCCCGTCGACCGAATAGGCCGGCGCGTCGAACACGATGTCCGCCTGCACGTGCCGTGTGAAGTCCGCTTGCGAGGTCACGCTCCCGCGCACCAGCACCGGCGCGGGGAGCGCCGAGAGCTGGATGGCCGTGGGAATCACCCCGCTCTGCGCCTCGATGCGGAGGTAGGGCAGCGCCTTGGAGCCGATCGGTGGCTGGAGCAGCAGCGCCTGCTGCGTCCCGGTGGTCACGAGCGGGCGGTGCAGCACCACCTGCTCGCCAGGCGTCCCCCTGAGGACGCCGAGCGAGGAGATGCGGCGGTCGTGCGCGTCGACGAGGTAGAGCGACCACCCGGCGAGGTTGGGGGCGCCCGCGCCGAGCTGCAACGTGTAGGTGATGTCGTCCAGCACCAGCAATCCCTGCCCGCCGACGTTCTCCACGTTGAGGACGGCGCTGCCCGACGACACCGGCGTCTGCGCGAGCAACACCGGAGGAAAGGCCGTGTAGGGCTCGCTGGGGCTCAGCTCGATGTCGAAGTAGGCCGGCGCCGCCGGCGTCCCCGACTGAACCTGGACGGAGTACCCGACTCCGGGGCCATCCGTCGTCCCGTTGGTGGGGGCCGGTGGGGTGGGCGTGGTGGTCGGCACCGAGCGCCGGTCGGCGATCTGAATGCCGAGATCCCTCGCCTCCAGCCATGTCGTGGTGGCCGGGTCCTTCCACATCGGGCGAAACACCGCCGCGACCGGGAGGCTCGTGGGCGAGTTCCTCGTCGGGAGGGGGGTGTTGGGGCGCAGGCCGTCCGGCGGCCAGAGCGCCTGCGCGGGGGTGATCGACACCGTCACGATCCCCGTCGTCGTGTTCAGCGGCGGCGGCGCGGTGCACTTCTCGCTCCCGCACGCCACGTAGTTCTTCGGGAAGCTGGTGCCGTCGATGAGCAAATCCATCCCCGGCGCGTACGGCGAATCGTCCGGCATCGAGACCAGGTAGACGATGCCGCTCAGGCCCGCGCGCGCGCACGCACCCGCCGTCGGGTCGCACGTGGTCCCCAGCCCCGGGTAGCGCGTGTTGCACTGCTCGTCGCTCTCGCAGCGGTTGTACGGCGGGAGCGGGTCTACGGGCACGTCGACGGCGTCGCACGCCGCGAAGACCAGCGTCGTCGCCGCGACGAGCGGCCACGTTCTCACGGGTCGACCCCCGCGTCGTCCGCGTCCGCCGCGTCGTCGCTCGCGTCGCCGCCGTCCCCCGCGTCGCCGGCGTCGGGCACCGGACCGGCGTCGAACAGCGCGCAGTCCACCGGCTCGAAGAACCAGTACGCCGTGTCGCCCCCGGGCGGCTCGACCGGTTTGTTGTCGGCGGTGAACGCCAGCGCGACGGAGAGCTGGATCACGTGACACGCCGAGTCGTCCACGCCGTCGGTGGGGTCGAGGCCGAAGGTGATGGTGCGCGTGTCCACCGTCCCCGCTTCCGCCAACGCCGTCTGCGGCTGCGGCTGCACCGTCCCGAACCGCTTCACCTCGCCGTCCACGAACACCCGCCACTCCAGCGGCACGTCCGGATCCACCTCCACGAACGCCGCCATCCCCGCCGGCGGCGGGATGTCCGCGACCGACCGGATCTTCTCCGAGAGCACCGGTCGCACCGACATGGTCACGATCGCCGGTCGCCTGTGCCCCGGCACCACCAGCTCCGGCGGCGGGTCCGCCAGGATGCAGGCCGGGCCCACCAGCGCCGACGCCAGCGCCGACGCTCCGAGCACCCCCAGCCACCGCCTGCCACGCCGCTTCACAGGATCCTGTACCGTCCGCTGGAGAGTGTGGCACGCGGCGCGCCCTCCGGCATCGGCCGGAACCGCGCGTCGGCGTACTCCGGGCTCACCGCCAGGCGTACCAGGTCGGCGAGCGGCGGGAACGACCGGCACACCACCGCCAGGTCGTCGATGTGCAGCTTCGCCGCGTCCAGGCCCAGGTCCGCCGCCGTCACCCGCGCCGCGTACCCGAAGTCGCCCGCCAGGAACATCCCCACCCGCCGCCGGCTCTGCCGCGAGCGCTCCACGATCCCGTCGAAGTCGGTGGGCACCTTGGCGAGCACCTCCTGCAGCCGCCGCTGTACCCGCGGTGGCACCGTGTTCCAGAACGTCTGCACCAGGCGGGTGCCCGACGGATCGCTCAGCTTCCCGAACTCCGGCGGCCCGAAGGACGCGAGCACCGCGTTCCACAGCACCCGCCCCTCGCTCTCCGGCAGCCCCATCACCAGCGCGCTCTGCGGCAGCGCCGCGGCGACGGCCTGCCCCAGCGCGTAGCGCAGCGCCACGCTGTCCTCCCGCACGTCCCCCACCAGCGTGGCGGAGAGCACCGGCAAGAGCGCCACCCCCGCCGCGAGGCCGCCCGGTGGAGTGGACGGCACCCGCGTCGTGGACGCGGGCCCCTCCCCGCTCGTCCCCGGCGCCCGCCGCGCGTACAGCGGGATGTTGGGTGACCCCAGCAGTCGCAGCGCCAGCTCGTAGAGCCGCGCGATCGTCGTCTGCGATCCGGGCGCCACGCGCTCCAGCCCGCTGATGGCGTAGCTCGCCGGATCGCGCGCCAGCACCGAGCCCGCGCCCTCCCAAACAAGCGCGAGGGCCTCCCCCACCGCGTCCAGCGCGGGACGCGCGAGCAGCGTGAGGAGCCCCTGGTGCTCCACCTGCACCGACAGCGGCGGCGGCGGTAGCGGGCCTGCGCCGGGGTCCAGCGCGCGCAGCACGTGATCGATCGCCCGGGCGTAGGTCAGGTTGCGATCCCCCAGCGCCGCCTCACGGAGCGCGACGAGCAGCCGCACGTCGCCCGGCGCGTGCTCCACCTGCAGGCGCCGCACGCGCACCAGGTCGCCACCGCGATCGCCCTCGCGCTGGAGCATCGCCGCGAGCTGATCGCCCGCCTCCACGTCGCCCTCCGACAGGCACTCCAGCAGCAGCGACTCCCCCACCGCCAGGTCGCCTCGCGCGAGGTGTGCTCGCGCCAGCGACGCCCGCGCCCGCGTGCGGTCCGGCCCCGGCGGCGCCTCCGCCACCGAGGAGGCGAGCTGCCCGAGCGACGCCCCCTCTTCCAGCGGCGCCGGGGCCGGCGCGCTGTCGCTCCGCGGCACCGACTCCGCCGCCATCTGCCCCGACCGCCGCAGCGTCAGTGCCCCCAGCTCCGCCTCCAGCTGCGCGCGCAGCACGCTGTCCGCCGGCGCGGCCTCCATGGCCTCGCGGAACGCCGCGCTCGCCGCCTCGCGCTCGCCCGGGACCGCGAACAGCAGCCGGCCCAGCTGCGCCAGCGTCGCCGCGCGGTCGCCGCTCCCCGTCCGCAGCAACGACTCCAGCGCCTCGCGGGCGCGCGGGGCGTCGCCCATCACGGCGGCCACGTGCGCCAGCTTCTTCAGCGCGGGCTCGCGTGCCGCAGGGTCGTCGGCCGCGCGCTGCAGCAAGGCGATCGCCTCCTCCGGCCGCTCCGCGCGCGACGCCGCCTCCGCCGCCTCCAGCGCCACCATCGACGGGACGCGCAGGCCGAGCAGGTTCCCCGCGAGGGCGCTCTCGTAGTGCGGGAGCGCCTCGGCGAACTGCCACTTGGCCACCAGCCGCTCGGCGATCGCCACCTGTACGAGCGGGTGTTCCGCGGCCTCCCCCGAGGCGCGCTGCAGCGACACCAGGCCCGCGTCGCCGCCCTGGGCGACGTCCAGCGCCTCGGCCCGCAAGAACAACGAGAGCGCCAGATCGTCGCCCGTCATCGCGTCCTCGACGCGGTCCAGCTCGGCGAGCGTGCGGCGCGCGTCCTCCGCGTTGCCCGGGCCGCGCACGCGATACTCCAGCCCCCGCGCGAAGAGCTGCGTGGCCGCGCGCGTCGGGGCGATCTCCGCCGCGCGCTGCGCGTGACCCAGCGCCGACTGCGCGTCCCCCGAGCGCGCCGCCGACTGCGCCGCCTCCACCAGCCACTCACCCCGCTGCCCCGGGTCCTCACCCGGTCCGCCCGCCAGCGCCGCCAGCGCGTCGGCCAGCGCCGCGTGGTCCCCGCGCTCGCGGGCGATCTCCACGATGAGCTCCAGCGCCTCCCTGTGCCCGGGCGATCGCACCAGCACCGAGCGCGCCAGCTCCTCCGCGCGCGCGACGTCGTTCGCCGAGCGCGCGGCGTGCGCCGCGCGCACGATCAGCTCGGCGCGCGAGGTCTCGTCCGCGGCCAGGCTCGCCAGGTGACGCCACACCGGGATGGCGGCGATGTGATCTCCCTCGCGCTCCAGCAGGTCGCCCAGGTAACGCAGGGCGCTCTCGTTGTTGGGCCACTCCGCCACCACGCGCTTGAGCTCCTCGCACGCCTGCTGCACCTGCCCGAGGCGCTGCTCCAGGATCGCCGCGCGGCGCAGCCGCACCACGCGCAGCGTCTCGCGGTGCTCGGGGTAACGTGCAAGGCGGTCCGCCCGCCGCGCCAGGTGTGCCGCCAGACGCGCGTGGTCCCCTTCCCGCGCGACGATGTCCTCGATGGCCCGGTCCGCTTCCTCGTCGTCCGGCTGCAGCTCCAGGATGCGCTGCCACGTCTGCTCCACCGCCCGCAGGTCGGCCGTCTCCTCCAGCGCGCGGGCGAGCCGTCGCAGCACCGCCGGGCGCGCGTCGGTCGCGACGCGGACCTCGATCTCGCGCAGCGCCTCCACCCGCGCCTCGTGGGTGCCCGCCATCGCCGAGACGCGCTCCAGCTGGCTCCAGCGCTCCAGCGGCTCCGGATCGAGGTGAGCGGCCTCGTGCAGCGCCTCCACCGCCCCGACGACGTCCCCGCGCGCCTCCCGGTTGGCCGCGATCTCCGTCCACCGCGCCGCGCGGTCGACGGGCAGGCGCTCGGGATCCTGCGCCTCGGCGAGGGCGCGGCGCACCAGCTCGTCGGCCCGCCCGCTGGCCTCGTAGATCTCGTTCGTGCGTGTCTCCAGGGCCTTCTTCTCCTCGCCCTCCGCCAGCGCCGACGCGCGCTCCAGCGCACCGATCGCCGACTCGAGGCGCCCGGCCAGCCGCTCCGACTCCGCGAAGGCGGCGTGCACCTCGGCCCGGCGCGCCGCCGGGATGCGCTTCTCGAAGCGCTCCCGCGTGGGACCGGAGGCCGTGGCCGCCGCCAGGTCCGCCTCGCGCACCAGGGCATCGTCGTCGCTCTCGCGCTCCGCGGCCAGCATGAGGAACCGCGCCGCGGTGGGCGTGTCCTCGCGCGCGGCGGCGACCGCGCCGAGCAGACGCAGCGCCGGCACCCCCACGTTGCTGTACGGCTGATCGACCAGATCCAGGCCGCGCGCGAGCACCGCGGGGGCGTCCGGCGCCGTGGCGAGCCGTGGCGCCAGCGGCAGCAGCTCAAGGTACTCCTCGATGTCGGCGTCCGACGCGAAGGCGCGCTCCAGCGCCTGCACGGCGCCGCCGGCGTCGTCGAACAGCTCCAGCGCCAGCCTGGCGAAGGAGAGCGCCACACGCGCGCCGTCCGGCCCCGCGAGCCGCTTGGCGAGCGCGGCGCTCGCCCGCGTGAGCCGCACCTGCAAGAGCGAGCGCTCCTCCGGCAGGCGAGCGATGAGAGCGCGGGCGGCGTCCGCGAGGAGCGCCAGCGTGCTGGGCGTCGGCTGCAGGAACGCGGCCTTGAGCAGGACGTCGACGCGCACCCGCACGCCCTCCTCGCCGCTGCCCGCCACGCTCGCCGCGCGGAGGAGCCAGCTCGCGCGCGCCCGGCGGCTCTGCGCCGTCTCCGCCACCTCCTCGATGGCGTGCACGGCGTAGGAGGGGTCGCCCGCCTTGGAGGCGATGCGCGCGAGCAGAAGGAAGGTCGCGCCCTCCGAGGGCACCGCGGCGAACGCCTGCGCCGCGTGCTTCATCGCGAGCTGCACCTCCCCGCGCTGCTCGAAGAAGCGCGCGCCGCGGTAGTGCGCCGCGCGGCGTCCAAAGCGGCCGCGCGCCTGCGAGCCGAGCGTCTCGTAGACGCGCGACATGTCGCGCACCGTACCCGCCTCCAGCGCGCCGCGCTCGGCGATCTCCACCGCGCCGGCGAGCATCGGGTTCTTCGCCAGGGCGGTCTCGGCGAGCTCCATCGCCCGCGCGGGCTCCCCGACGGCGAGGGCCGCGCGCGCCGCCTCCCCCGCGATGGCGCCGGCGCGCACCGGATCGCGCTCCAGCGCGATGAGCTCGTTGAGGCGCTCCAGCGCAGGGCGCGCCCCCGCGAAGCTCGCCAGGTCCACGCCGAGCGCGAGGTAGCCGCCCGACGGGGCCACGCGCGCCGCGCGGAGCCACGCCTCCTCGGCGCCGCGCCGGTCCGCGGCGAGATCCCAGCGGGCGCCGCCGAGCGCACGCCACGCGCGCGCCGACGCCTCCGCGGGCCCGCCGCGCGTCGAGGGAGGACGGGCGACCGCGCGCCGCGAGAGCGGGGCGGGGGCGGCGTCGGCTTCCGCGGCGAGCTGCCAGGCGCGCGCCTCGGCGAGCCACAGCTCGCCGTCGGGGGACGCGGCGGCGCCCTCCAGGCCGGCGATCAGATCGACGGCGTCGAGCGGATCGAACCCGTGGCGGAGCGCGAGCACCACCTGCCGCGCGGCGGCCTCCGGCTCGCCCAGCTCCAGACGCATGCGCGCGAGCTCGATTCGCAGCGCCGGGCGCTCGGAGGGGGTGGTCTGGGCGGCGATACGGCGCGCCAGCTCCGCCGCCGCCAGGGCGCCGTCGCGCGCGCGCGCAGCGCACGTGTGGATGGCGGCGCGCAGGCCGTCGTGGCGCGACCCCAAAGCGTCGAGCGTGCGCCGCGCGACCGCCGCCGCGCGCGCCGGCTCGAGCTCCGAGAGCGCGACCAGACCCTCGGCGATCGAGATCGCCGAGCGGACCCGCCGGCTGTGGCTGCGGCAGCAGCCACAGCAGCGTGTCCATCAGCCGCGAGGCGTCCTGCGCCGCGGCCACGCGGCGCACGAGCGCGCGCGTCGTCCCCAGGTCGCCCGGCCGCAGCGCCACCAGGCGCTGCGTCCAGGCGACCGCGTAGTCCGTCTCGCCGAGCTGCTCCAGCGCCGACGCGAGCGCCTCGCAGAGCGAGCCTCTCGCGAAGGACACGGTGAGCCCGCGCTCCAGCGCCGACGCCGACGTGCGGTCCCGCTCGCCCGCGCTCGCGCGGGCGAGCGCGACCACCGCCCGCACCGACCCCGGATCCGCCTGACACGCGTGCTCCGCCGCGCGACGCGCCGCGGCCGCGTCGCCGGCGGCGGCGTAGCCGTCGGCGGCGACGGCGAGGAGCAGCGCGGCGACCTGCGGCGCGGCCGAGGGCGCGAGCGCCTCCAGCGCGCGCGCCCTCGTGCGCGGGTCGCGGGCGTGCGCCGCGCCGACCCACGCGATGCTGACGTCGCGCGGCGTCGGCGCGGGCTTGTCCAGCAGAGGCGCGGTGATCGCCGCCGCCTCCTCCACGTCCCCGCGGGCGCGGGCCGTCGCGGCGAGCGCGGCGCGCGCCTCCGTCTCGTCCGGCGCCTGCAGCTCCATCTTGAGCAGCCACCGGCCCAGGCCGAGCCGCCGCGCCTCCTTGCCGAGCTCCGCCTCCAGGGCGCTCCGGAAGGCGGCTCGCTCGGCGGTGTCGCCCACGCGTACGGCCAGCCGCTCCGCCGCGGCATGGGCCGCCGCGTCCTCCGGCTCAGCCTCCGCCAGCATCCCGAATGCCCACGCGGCGAGCTGCGGCGACCGGAGCTCCTCGTCGGCGAGCTGCGCCAGCAGCCGCGCGCACCGCGCGCGACCCGCGCTGTCCGCCGATCGCGCGGCCGCGCCCCGCACCAGCCCCTCCACCAGCGCGACGCGGTCGCCGGCAGCCGCCCGCGCGCGCAGCGCCTCCACGGCCTCCGAGCGCTCCGGGTGCTCCGCCAAGATGCGCACGTACTGCACCGCCGCCCTGTCCGCGCTGGCGAGTGGTCCCGCGAAGAGCTGGGCGAGCTGCTCGACGGCGCGCGCCCGGTCCTCCGCCTCCAGCCGCTCCGCCTCCACCTCAAGGCGCGCCGCCAGCGGCTCGAGCAGACCGATGCGCAAGAGTACGTCGTCGAAGGCCGCGGCGTTGTCGCCCTCGAGCACGCCGTCCAGGTGCGCGTCGAGCGCCGCGCCGAGCGCGCCCAGCAGGTCGTGGGCGCGCAGCGCCTCGTGCATCCGCCGCACGAGCACCAGCCGCTGCGGGGGACCCTCCAGCTCCGCCGCGTGCGCCCGCCACACCTCCGCCTCCACGTGAGGCTTGCCGCGCTCGACGAAGCCCATCGCCAGGCTGCGGGCCGCCAGCTCGCTGGAGGGCTCCGCCTCGAAGGCGCGCAGCAGGTCCTCCAGCTCCGCCGGCAGCGCGCCCGCCTCTCGCCGGCGCGCCGCGGCGTCCACGTACGCGCGCGAGGCCGCCCGGGACCCCACCACCTCCGCGGCCCAGCCGCAGAGCGCCGCCTTGAGCTCCAGCGCCATGGCGTCCGCCGCATCCAGCCTCGCGGCCTCGTCGAAGGCCGCGGCCGCCCCGCGCGCGTCGCCAGCGCGCGCCAGCAGCACCCCGGCGCGCACCATCGTCGCGCCGCCCTGCGCGCCGTCCTGGGCGGCGAGCCTCCGCAGGACGGCCGCCGCCGTCCCCGGCTCGCCCAGGCTCTCCAGCCAGCCGGCCACCTCCTTGCGCAGCTCCCCGTCCTCGCCGAGGTCCAGCGCGCGCAGGCCCAGCTCCACCGCCTCGTCGACGTCGCGCTCGCGCGCCGCGAGGTGCCGCGCCAGCCCGGCCGCCGCCCGCAGCTCCGCCTCCGCGTCCCCGCTGCCACGCGCCGCGTCCAGCTCGGCCCGCAGGCTCGCCTCCTCCGCCTTCCGTCCATCATGGCGGGAGAGCGGCTCGATCGTGAATCCGCCCTCCTGCGCGGCCGGCGCCGGCATGTACTCCGGCGGCGGCAGCGTGATGCGCGTGTGGACGTTGGTCTCGTCGCCGCTCATGCCGGGACGAACGATACCACCGGATTCGAGG
Organism: uncultured delta proteobacterium; assembly: GCA_963782055.1. GTDB lineage: Bacteria > Myxococcota_A > Polyangia > Polyangiales > Polyangiaceae > DASXHD01. The sequence continues at coordinate 3,380,950 of CAWAIF010000003.1, read as the reverse complement.
ACCTCTGCGCCCTACCGGATGCGCAGGGCGAAGGGCAGCGCGCAGAGCGAGTGCTCCCCGGTAGCGAGCGGGAGCAGGCTGCTCGCGTACGGCACGATGTCGGGCGCGGCGCGGGCGATCCAGGAGAGGTCCACCGGGCCCGTCAGGCCGGACACCGGAGCCTTCACCCCGTCGTCCTGACCGCCGAGCAGCTCGACCCACTTGGGCGTCGGGGAGTACACGCGCGCCGGCGCGTCGGGGGGCAGGCCGCCGAGCACGCGCGCCCGCGCGATGGCGGCATCGAGCCCGCCCAGGGTGTCGACGAGGCCGCGGGCCTTGCCCTCGGTCCCGCTGAAGATGCGGCCCTCGGCGGAGACGGCGATCTTGTCGACCGTCGTCTTGCGACCCTCCGCGACGCGCGAGAGAAAGAGGTCGTAGATCCCCTTCATCGACTCGAAGACGCGCTGCCGGGTCGCGTCGTCCCACGCGATGAGGGGCGACTCGTAGCCCGCGCGCGTCGCCGCCGCCGGGTCCCCCGGCTTGGCGGAGAAGGTCTCGGCGTGAACGCCGATCTGCTCGAGGGCGTCGCCGACGGCGACCTTGCCGCCCACCACGCCGATGGACCCCACGATGCTCGTCGGCTCGGCGAAGATCTCGTTGCCGGTCGACGCGAGGTAGTAGCCGCCGCTCGCCGCCATGCCGCCCACGCTCACCACCAGCGGCTTCTTCTCGCGCAGCTTCATCAGCGCGTGCCAGATGAGGTCGCTCGCCAGCGCGCTTCCGCCAGGCGAGTCGATGCGCAGCACCACCGCCTTGATGGCGTCGTCGTCGGCGGCGCGCTTGGCGCGCCGGACCAGCTCCCTGTCGGTGATGCCGCTGTCGCCGAAGAGGCTCCCGCCCCCCGACGAGATGCTGCCCACCGCGCGCAGCACCATGACCTGCGGCTCGGAGCTCTCGTCCCCGGCGAAGATGCGGAGCACGTCGTCCACCGCCGGGCCCGCGGCGTGCGCGCCGGAGCCGTAGCGCACCACCGAGCGCACCGCGCCGCACGCCTTCTTGGCGGCCTCGAGCGCGTCGTCGTCGTAGCCGACCTCGTCGATGAGGCCGCGCGCCTTCGCGCCCGGCGCGGAGAAGGGGCCGTCCTCCGCGGCCACGGCCGCGCCCTGCTGACCGGCGCGCCCCTTGGCGATGCCCTCCAGCCAAGCGCGCCGCAGGTCCACGAGCACGCTCTCCAGCGACTGGCGCGCCTCGTCGCTGGGGCCGTCGCGGGTGAGCGGCTCCTCGGCGCCCTTGAACTTGCCGACCTGCAGCATGTCGATGGACAGGTGCAGCTCGTCGGCGAGCAGCTTGCGCATGTAGATCATCTGCGCGGCGATGCCGACCGCGGCGACCTCACCCGCCGGCGCGACGTAGATCTTGGAGCAGCCGAGCGCGGCAGCCATGAGCGTCGCGTTGTCCAGCGCGTCGGCCTGGCAGTACACCGGCTGGTCCTTGCGCACCCCCGCAAGCTTCTCGCCGAGCTCCTGCGCGCGCGCCAGGCCGAAGGTCGTCTGGCCGAAGTGGACGTAGAAGCCGCGCGTGCTCTTGTCGTGGCGGGCCTGGTCGATGGTCTTGAGCAGGGAGTCGAAGCTGCGGCGCCGCCCTGGCGCCGGGCCGAGCAGTCCCGCCTGCTCCTTTTCGGGGATCCCCACCGAGAGGTCCAGCACCACCACGGCCGGCCCGGAGCGCGGCGTGCTCTTGGCGCCGTAGCTGCCTCCCGCCTGCGGACGGCCCTCGCACGCCGCCGCGGCGAGGGCGGCGGCGAAGAGAACCCCACGGGCCACGCCAATTCGTTGATGGGTCAAGGATTGTCTCCCGCTCCCTTGTCGGATGTCGCGCTCGGCGCGGCTGTCGCGGTCGCGGTGGCCGTCGCCGTCGCGGTGGGCGCCGTCGCCGTCGCCGTCGCGGTCGCCGTCGGGGCCGTCTGCCCGCCCCCGCCGCCGCCCGACGTCGCCCGCGTCTTGACGCGCGCGGGGTACGCCTGCTCCGGGAAGCGATCGACGACGTCCTTGTACATCTTGATCGCGCCCGCCTTGTCCCCGGAGTCCCAGAGCACGTCGGCGAGGCCCACGAGCGCGGGGAGGAAGGACGAGTTTACCGCGATCGCGCGCTTGTAATAGGTCTGCGCGTTCGGCAGGTCGTGCTGCCCGTAGGAGACCTCGCCCAGCCCGGCCAGCGCCTCCGAGTCGTTGGGGTTCTTCTCCAGCACGCGGCCGTAGAGGTCCTTGGCCTTGAGCAGGTCGCCGTGCGACTTGGCCTTGTCCGCCTCCTCCAGCAAGACGCGCGGGTCGCTGCCGCCACCGCCACCGCCACCGCCACCGCCACCCCCGCCGGGCAACGAGTTGACGTTCACCACGGCGACCGGCCCGGCGTCACCGACCGGGCTCTGCGGGGCGCGATCGACGTAGTCGCGAAGCGCCGCCTGCAGCGGGTGATGGTGCGGCAGTCCGAGCAGACGTTGCAGCTCGCTGCGCGCCCCCGCGGTGTCGCCGTTGCGCGCCAGGGCGTACACGAGCGCCGCCCGCGCGCGCCCCAGGTTGCCCTCGCTCGCCGCGGCGTCGCGCAGCCGCTCGAGCGCCTGGCTCGTCGGCGGGCCAGGGTCGGACAGGTCCAGCGCGGCGAGCACGTACGCGCTCTCCGGCTGCGAGGCGATCGACGTGATCTTGGGGATGAGCGCGCGCGCCCCGGCGAGATCCCCCGCGATGCGCAGCGCGTCGATCTTGGCGCGCGTCGCCGCCGGATCGTCGGGCGCCGCCGCGAACGCCGCGTCGGCCGCCTGACCGGCCTTCACCGAGAGATCGTCCAGGTCCTTCTTGGCGAGGGTGAGCTGCTCCGCCGCCGTCGGGTCCACCAGCCGCACGCGCAGCCACGCGACGTCCGCCTGCGCGGCGTCGACGCGCGCGACGTCGAGCAGCACGCGCGGGTCCTTCTCCGCGACGCCGCTCGCGCGGTCGAACGCCTCCTTGGCGCCGTCCAGGTCGCCGTCGTTGAATGCGCGCTCGCCCTCGGTGAGAAACTGCTGCGCCCGCGGGTCGAGCGGCGCGAGCGCCGCCGTCTGCTTGGCGCGCTGCGCGAGGTATGGCTTGGCGACGAACCAGCCGAGCACGCCGACGCCGGCGAGGAGCACGAAGGCGACCACCCAGCCGCCCACACGGCGACGCGGCGGCGCCACATAGTCGTCGGGCACCGACGGCTGGGGGAAGATGGAATCCTCCTGCGCGCGCATGGGCATGGTGGGCGGCGGCAGCGGCGAGGACATCTCCACGCCGGGCGGCGGCGCCACACGCTGCGCTGTCTGCTGCTGCGCCGCCTGCTGCTGCTGCGCCGCCTGCTGCCGCGCCGCCTGCTGCTGGATCGCCTGCTGCGGGATGGCCAGCGTCGTCTGCGGCGCCACCTGCGCCACCATCGCCGCGGCAGGGTGCGACGGGCCGACCATCAACGCGGGCTCCGTCGGCTCCAGCGCGGGCAGCGTGGGCGGGTCGGGTGCGGACGGCACGGGGGGGAGCATCGGCAGGCCCGTGCTGTGCGCGGGCGTCGTCGCGACGTGCTGCAGCGTGTTGGCGAGCGCGGCGGCCGCGGACATCGTCGGGCCGTGCGTCTGCGCCAGCGGCGAGGTGCGCGGTCCGTCCATCGAGGGGGCTCGCGGCGCCGGCGCGGGCGGCGGCATCGCCGCCGCGTGGTCCACCGGTGGGCGCAGCGTGTCGATGCGGGCGCGCGGCGGCGGCGTGCTTGCGCGCTTGGGCGGCGTGAGCGAGGTGGGCTGCGCGCCGGGCGGCGGACGCGACGAGGTGCGACGCGTCTCGTGCCCCGGCGGCACGCTCGCCCGCTTGTCGAAGAAGGGCTCGAGCTCGGCGATGGCCCCGAGCAGCCGCGGCGGCCCCGCGCCGCGCGCGAGGGAGTCGCCCTTCCCCACCTGCTTGCCCAGGATGGCCTTCTGCAGCTCGCGCAGCGAGGTGAACACCAGCGTCTTGCCCGAGACGGTGCTCACCACCCAGCGGTCGCCGGTGCCCTCCGTCGCCCGGCGCACCTTGAACTGGTGGCCGCACTGAGTGCACTTGACGGTGGTGCCGCGCTCGCTGACGAGCGCGTCGTCGAAGTCATACTCGGTCTTGCACCGCTCGCACTGGACGTACATCGTTCGTGGGTCTTGTCACACGAGAGCAAGTCGCCGACAACCTTCCGGCCACGGGCCTGGTGCCAGCCGCCCGGCTTGGTTGGCGCCGGACCGCCCAACGTTACGAAGAAGCAGGCCAACGGTCCACATCGGGCGTGAACCCCCGTGCACAGGCGCCCCACGGCCTGCCCAAAAATGCCTAGGTCTTCCACGCATTGTCCGAGGCACGCGCATTGCTAGACTGCTGAGCAGGCGGCCCTTGGAGCCGTCGCGGAGACGATACGCCATGAAGCGACTCTTTTCGTTGTGTTTCTTCGGTGGGCTCGGCATCGCGCTGCTCGGCGGCTGCCCCATCTACTCCGGCGACGGCGGACACTACGTCGGTCAGAACTGCGGGACGGATGCCGACTGCGGCAACGGCTACCAGTGCGTGAGCGGGCAGTGCCAGCTCGCCCCGGGTGGCAACGATTGCTCGGCCCCGAGCCAGTGCTCGGTGGGTAGCACCTGCGGCTCCGATGGCACCTGCCACCCCGGTGACTGCTCGCAGAACGGCTGCGTGAGCGGCTACACCTGCAAGGTGCAGAACGGCCAGGCCGCGTGCGTCTCCAACGGCGGCACCGACGGCGGCACCGACGCCGGCTACTCCGGGTGCTTCAGCGACAGCGAGTGCTCCGGCCTGGGCGCCGGCGCCAAGTGCTTGAACAGCGAGTGCACCGCCCCCCCCGATCAGTGCGCCGACGCCACGCAGTGCGGGGCGAACGAGCAGTGCGTCCAGGGCGTGTGCACCCCCTCCTGCGACGCCAACACCCCCTGCCCCACCGGTTACGCGTGCGATCTGGGCAAGGGCGTGTGCACCGGCAACCCCAACCCCTGCACCACCAACGCGCAGTGCACCGGCGGCGACGTCTGCGTGCAGGGCCACTGCGACGCCCCGTGCGGCGCGGGCAACAGCTGCTCTGGCGGCCTGGTGTGCATCAACGACGGCTGTATGCCCAACCAGAAGCCCAACTTCGTCTGCGCGAAGGAGGGCGTGCAGGACGCCTGCGCGACGGGCAGCATCTGCCTGCGCCACAACTGCTACATCGCCTGCGACGGCACGCCGAACTCCTGCAAGAACGCCGACAAGTTCAACATCTGCAAGCAGGTCACCACCCAGAGCGGCAGCTACCAGGTGTGCGGCTCCGACTCCAACCTGGGCAGCGACTGCGACCCGACGATCGGGAAGAACTGCGCCAACGGCCTCGTCTGCATCGACGGCTACTGCCGCTGAGGCCCCTCCTTCCTTCTCCCCCTCTCCACGTGGTGGAGAGGAGGGGGCTGGGGGGTGAGGCAGATCAGCGGCGGCCGGTGGCGCAGCCGACGTTGACCGTGAGCTCGAACTCGCTCTCGCTCCAGTACTTGTCGATCGCGTCGCGCACGTAGTCCATCGGCCCGGAGAGGTCCTCCATCTCCAGGTTGATCCGGAACTCGGGCAGCAGAAGGAGCCGCGTGATCGGGTCCTCGGCGAAGGCGCGGCCGCTCGGGAAGGTGATCGTGGCGGGGCGCAGGCTCACGTCGACGTACTCGAACCCCGCCTCCTCGATCTCGGAGGCGAGCGCCTCCACCGTCGGACGCCGCGCCATCGCGCGGTCGACCGCGGCCGTCAGCGCGGAGTCGTCGGTCTTGAGCCCGCACTCGCGCAGGATGTCGGCCACCTCCAGGAAGGACCCGCGCATCGGCAGCGCCAGGACCATCTGCCCGGACGGCGCGAGCAGCCGGTGCATCTCGGCGATGAGCAGCGCGCGCGAGTTCGGCGCGGCGAGCGGATGGATCGACAGCGCGTGCGAGAAGGCGGCGTCGGGCAGCGGCGCCGGGTAGGCGTCGCCGACGCGGTAGTTGTACATCATGTTCGGCATGGTCGCGGCCTTCGCCCCGGCCAGCTCGATGGCGGCGTGCGACTCGTCCACACCGAAGACCGCCGCGCCCTGCAGCTTCATCGCCAGGCCGCGGTCGGGGTAGCCTGTGCGGCAGCCCAGGTGGACGAGCTGCGCGCCCTCGCTCTCCACGACGCTCTCCAGCGCCAGCTCGCCGAAGAGGGACAGGTAGCGCGGCACCACGAACGTCTCGAAGATGGCCGCGTCCGCCGGGCCGAGCCGCGGGCCGGGGCGCGAGGCCACCTCCGACGGCGCGGGCGTCGTCATGGACGCCCGCCGCGCTCGAGCATCTCCACCGCCTCCGTCGCCAGCTCGCCGATGGCCACGTGGCCCTCGTCGCCGCCCTCGTCCTCCATCGAGACGTGCCGCTCGTCGGCGCAGAGCGGCTCGAGCAGCCGCTTGGCGGCGGGATCGCCCACCTCCACCAGCGCCTCGATCGCCGCCGCCACCGGGCCCGGCTCCTTCTGCTTCAGGAACATGCCCAGCAGCTTCATCACGCCAGGCTCGGGGATCTCGGCGAGCAGGTACGGCAGCTCGACCAGCGCGGGGCTGCTGGGCGGGAGTCGCTCCAGCGCGCGCTCCACCCCCAGCGCGAGCTCCTTGAAGCGGGAGTAGCCGCGCTCTTCCAGCGCCTCGCCCGCCGAGAGACGCGCCTCCGGGTGATCGCTGCCCATGATGTCGACCAGCACGTCGACCGAGCGCGCGCCCTCCACCTCGGCGAGCAGCTCGGCCACGCGCACCAGACGCACGTTCGCCTCGGGGGCGTCGGGCAGGCCGGCGGCCTCCTTCGCCGCCCGCTCCAGGGCGGCCGCGAGCGCGGCGTGATCGCCACGGAGGAGCTCGGCGTGCAGCCGGCGCACCGTGCGCTCGGCCTCGAAGAGCGACGCGAGGCGCGGCGCGAGATCGCTTGGCATGGCGTTCTTGTAGCGCGCGCGACTCGGCGGGCGCAACGGACGGGAAGCCGCGGCCGCCCGGGCGGGTTATCCTTGGGAGATGCACCGGACGTTCGCCCTCGCGGCCGCCACCCTCGCCGTGGGGGTCCTCGCCCCCCGGGGGAGCCTGCCGCACTGGGTGGTGCACGAGGCCTCCGCCGCCCCCGCCACCGCGGCCCATCCCGCGACCGACGGCGCCGAGTGCGGACCGGGCCTCTTCGCCGACGGCCGCGCGTGCGTCCACCTCACGCCCTCGGTCCCCGCCTCGCCGCTGGCGCGCAACGCCCACCACAACCGCTCGGGCGAGTGGATCGTCTACGACGAGATCCCCCGACGCCCCGACAGACCCGCGGACTACGACGCGTACGTCTACCCGGTGCCCCCCGGGCTGCCCGGCGGCCACAGCGTCGTGTCCGGCTTCGACCTGGACCGGCCGGACCTGACGCAGCGCCGCGGACCGACCCTCCACGCCGTGGGGCACGGCGGCGTGGACCTGCCGCAGGCGAAGGGCACCCCCATCCACATGGTGCCGCTGGAGAACCAGCAAGGCGACGCCGACGTGGTCTACGTCGGCCCCCTCTTCGGCAACACGGTGGTCACCCGCCACACCCTGCGCGAGGGAGGCGGCCTGCGCGACTACATCGTGCTCTTCGGGCACCTGGACGCGCCGGCGCCCGGCCTGACCAAGGGCGCGCGCCTGCGCGCGGGGGACGTGGTGGGCACGGTCGGGGACACGGGCTCGCCCGAGCTGGTGCACCTGCACCTGGAGGCGCGGCGGGTGCGGGAGGGCGTGGACATCACCACCATCACCCCCCCGGCGCGGCTGCTCGCCCCGGAGGTCTCGGTGGTCTGCGACCCCCGCAACGTCCTGCCCCTGCGCAAGGACCCACGCAAGTAACGTCCGCGCTTGCGCGTTCGCCCCGGGCGAGCGACGATACCCCGATCCGCCCGGAATGGGCCCGGACCGCCCGGAAATTTGCGTGTCGCTCCCTTCCCGACATCACCCTGACGACACCGCGCCCTCGCTGCGCAAGGTCCACGGCCTCGTGTGTCCGACGTGTCACCGTCGCTTCGACGAGGGCGCCGGCGCGCCGACACACTGCCCGCACGACGGCGGCTTCCTCCTGCGCGCGCAGGACATGGCGGACGCCTCCGGCGACAGCATGCTCGGCCGCACGCTCGCCGAGCGCTTCACCGTCGTCGCCAAGCTGGGCGCCGGGTCGATGGGCGCGGTCTACCGCGCCAGGCAGCTCGCCATCGGGCGCGAGGTGGCCATCAAGATCCTGCGCAGCGACCGCGCCGTCGACGACGCCGCCAAGGCCCGCTTCCTGCGGGAGGCGCGCGCCAACAGCGTGCTCGTCTCCCCCAACACCGTCACCGTCTACGACTTCGGCCAGAGCGAGACGGGCGAGCTCTACCTCGCCATGGAGCTGCTGGAGGGCGAGTCGGTCGGCCAGCGCCTTCAGCGGGAGAAGCGCGTCACCGCCGAGGTCGCCGTGGAGGTGGCGCGCCAGGCGCTGCGCTCCCTGGCGGAGGCGCACCACAAGGGCATCGTCCACCGTGACCTGAAGCCGGACAACCTCTTCTTCGCCCACGTGGTCAACGCCAGCGGCCAGCCGGAGGAGATCATCAAGGTCCTGGACTTCGGCATCGCCAAGATGTTCGGCGAGGGCGCCGGCCCGATGAACGCCATCGAGACGCAGGCGGGGACGGTCTTCGGTACGCCACGTTACATGTCGCCGGAGCAGGCGCAGGCCAAGCCGCTCGACGCGCGCAGCGATCTCTACTCGCTTGGCGTGATCCTCTATCACATGCTGAGCGGCCGCCCGCCGTACACCGACGACGACGCCATCATCGTCATGGCGCGGCACATCAAGTCCAACCCCAAGCCCTTCGCCGACGTGTGCCCGGAGGCGCGCATCCCGCCGGAGCTCGAGCGCGTGGTGTTCCGGGCGATGTCGAAGGACCCGAACAAGCGCCCGCCGAACGCCGACGCCATGGCGAGCGAGCTCGGGCACGCGATGGAGCTCGCGCGCGGGTCCATGACGAGCGGGGTGCGCGCGTCGCTCGCCGGCGCGACGCTCGCCGAGGCGCGCCGCGTGCTCTCCAACCCGCCCCCGCCCAACGCCGCCGACTCGCTGGAGGCGCCCGCGGTCGTCCTGCCGACCTCGCGCTGGCCGCTGGCGCTGGGCGTCGGCCTCGCCGCCCTGCTGCTGCTGCTCGCAGGCGGCGCGCTGGCCGTGTGGCTGATGCGGTCGGATGCTCCGCCCGAGCCGACCGTGGCCACCGCCGCGCCGGTGCCGCCCCCGCCCGCGACCACGGCGGCGACCACCGCGGACACGGCGACGGCAGAGCCCACCGCCTCGGCCTCCGCCGTCGCCACCGCCGCCCCCGCGCCGACCCACACGGTCCACCACCCGCGCCACACGATCCGCACGCCCAAGCACACCGCTCCGGCCGCCTCCTCGACGGGGACGTCCGGCCGCTACGGCATTCTCGAATAGCCCTCGACCCGCCCTCGCCGGCGCCGGACTCGCGCGACGAGGCCTGGCCCGGTTTTCCGCTGATTGATTGCAGAAACGAAAGGGGATAGCCTCCGCGCGCACATGGATCCGAGCGAAATCGAAGCGCTCCTTCAGCGCCTCGTCGCCAACCCGCACGACGAAGAAGCGCTCGCGTACGCGCACCAGGCCGGTGCGACGGATCCGAAGTCGTACGCCATGCTGCTCGAGCGCGTGGGCAACGAGACGCCCGACGCCGCCTACTCCGCGCACTGGCTGAGCGAGGCCGCCAACGTGTGGATGACCGCGCTGGGTGACGCGCACCGCGCCGCGCGCGTGCTCATGACCGCCATCGACCGCGACCCCACCCAGCAGGTCGCCGCCGAGCGGCTGGCGCAGCTCTACCGCGACAAGGGCGACGTGAAGGCGCTCGTCGCGCTGCTCGACCGCCGCGCGAAGGCGCTCACGCCGCTCCTCACGCAGAGCCCGGAGCTGCGCGGCGAGGTCGCCGGCATGTACGAGGAGCTCGGTCGCCTCTGGTCGGAGCCGCCGCTCTCGCAGCCGCGCAAGGCGGTGGACAGCTACCGCCGCGCGCTGGAGATCGACCCGCAGAGCGCGTACGCCATCTTCCAGGCGCGCGAGCTGCTCAAGTCGCTCGGCCAGTACGAAGAAGCGTTCCCCCTGTACGAGGCGGAGCTCGCGCTGGAGACCGACCCCACCCGCCAGGCCGCGCTGCTGCGCGACGAGGCCGCCGCCCGCCGCGCCGCCGGAGACCTGCCCGGCACCTCGCGCGCGCTCGGCCGCGCGCGGCAGGTCGACGACCAGGATCCCGCGCTGCAGCAGGAGTACGCGTCGAGCATCCTGGATCGCGTGCAGGCCGGCGAGAACGTGGCCATGGACGAGCGCGCCCCCGCCGCCGAGCTCCTCGTCGGGCTGGCGGAGGTCTACGACGGCGACCACGGCCTCGCCTACGCCGGCGCCGCGCTGGACCTCGACCCCGCCCACGAGCGGGGCATGCAGCTTCTCGTGTATTATGCACGTACCATGCAGCGCGAGCCGGAGGCGCTCTCGCGCTACCTCGCGTACGTGACGAGCAACCCCCGCGGGTCGATGGCGGCCGACGCGCGCCAGGCGCTCTCGCTCAGCTACGAGATGAACGGCCAGCTCGCGGAGGCCGCCTCCATCCTGGAGCCCATCCGCGACTCCGACGCCGCGGCCGCCGCCAAGCTCGCCGATCTGTACGCGCAGGGCGCCCCGCAGGGCGCGCCGCCGCCGGTGCCGTCGCGCCGTCCCCCTCCCCAGGCCGCGCCGTCCGCGTCCGCCCCACCTGCCGCGGCCATCTCCGCCGCGCCCGTGGCGGTGGAGCCCAAGCGCGTCAGCGGCCTCCCGCCCGATCGCCTCCAGGGCGTGCTCGACGCCGCGCAGATGCTCGCCGGCAAGAACAAGCGCGCCGAGGCCTTCGCAAAATACAAGGAGGTCCTGGAGACCGACCCGACGCACCCGGAGGCGCTGGCGTGGGTGGAGGACTACCTGCGCAGCAAGCGCGACTACTCCACCCTCCGTGACGTCCTGCTCAACAGCGTGCGCGCCGTGTCCGGCTCGCGCGAGTCGCTGGACACGCGCAAGGAGCGTCTGCGCGAGGTCGCCGGCATCTGCGAGGGCAACCTGCGCGACGTGGACGGCGCGGTCGCCGCGCTCAAGCAGCTGCTCGCCATCGACCGCAGCGACGACAGCGCGCGGCAGTCCCTCACGCGCATCCTGGAGAAGGCGCAGCGCTGGGACGATCTCACCAACCTCCTCGAGTCGGAGGCGAGCGCCGCCGCCGACGTCGACACCAAGATCGCCCTGGAGAAGAAGCTCGCCGGCCTCCACGAGCAGAAGCGCCGGGACTTCATCGCCGCGGCGGAGGCCTGGTCGCGCATCGCCGCCCTGACGCCCGACGACGACCGCGCGGTGAGCACCGCGTCCAAGCTCTTCGAGAAGGGCGGGCAGATCGTCGAGGCCGCGCAGGTCATCGCCGACAGCGCCGGGTCGCTCGACGACGTCGTCGCGCGCGGGCAGCTCCTCGAGCGCCTCGGCGAGCTGCGCGAGCAGCTCGGCGACGCCGACGCCGCGGGCGAGGCCTACGTCGACGCCGCCGAGGCGCAGCGCAGCGCGAAGCTGTGGGAGGCGGCGGAGCGGTGCTTCGTCGCGGCCGAGCGCTGGGACCGTGCGGCCTTCGCCGCCACGCAGCGCGGGCAGAGCGCCGGCGAGCCGCGCGCCGAGGCGCAGCTCTACGCCCACGCCGCGGAGCTGTTGCTGCGCGCCGGCGACGAGCCGGGCGCGCTGGAGAAGCTCCAGCAGGCGACCGATCTCGACCCCGTCAACGACGAGTACGCGGGCGCCCTCGGCGAGCGCCTGACCGCGACCGACTCGTGGCCGGAGCTCGTCGCCTTCCTCTCCAAGCGCGGCAACCGCATCACCGACAGGACCAAGCGCGTCGCCATCCGCCGCGAGGCGGCGACGCTCTACGCCACCAAGCTGGGCGACCGCGAGGCCTCCCGCGAGCAGTGGCTCAAGGTCCTGGAGGACGGCGACGATTGCGAGGCGCTGGAGAAGCTCATCGACTACGCCGTCGAGCGCGAGGATCACACCGAGGCCACCACCCTGCTGCGACGCCTCGGGAGCATCGCGGTGGACACCGCGGACAAGGCGCGCGTCGCCCTGCGCGAGGCCGAGCTCCTCGCCGAGGGTGTCGGCGACGTGGACACCGCCATCCTGCGCTACGAGTCGGTGCTGAGCGATCTGGACCCGACCTGCCGGCCCGCCCTGCAGGCCATCGCCGATCTGCAGGAGGCCCGGGACAACTTCGCCTCCGCGGCCGACGCGCTGGAGCGCGAGCTCAAGCTGGTGGCGGACACCACCGAGCGCGGGCAGATCGCCGCGCGCCTCGCGCGCCTCTACGATCGCCTGGACGACCCGAAGCAGGCGATCCGCGCGTTGGATCTGGTGCGCAAGGCGGACCCGGAGGACTTCGACGCCCTCGCCCGCCTGTGCGAGCTCTGCGAGAAGATCGAGCAGTGGGACCGCGTGGCGGAGCTGCTCGCCCAGCGCATCGAGGTGGAGGGCGACGAGGACGACGCCGCCGACATGACCCTCAAGCTCTGCGCCATCCTCGCCGACCGCCTCAACCGCGGCGACGAGGCCCTCGCCGCGCTGACCGAGCTCGCCGATCTCGGCAACTTGCACCTGCGCGCCGCCTACGTGGAGCTGGGGGATCGCCTCGGCTGGAAGGGCCTGGTCGCCAGCAAGCTCTGCGACTGGTGGATGGACGCGCGCGGCGGGCCGGAGCGCACCGAGGCCCTGCGCGGTGCCTTCGATCGCTTCGCCGAGGTGGGGCGCGATCAAGACGCCATGCGCGTGGCGATGGAGATCGTGCGCGCCAAGGGCGCCGACCTGGATCTCGCTGGTCGCCTGGAGGAGCTCGCGGTGCGCGCGGCAGACCAGGACGCGCTCTTCGTCGCGCACGACATCCTGCTGCGCGATCTCTCCGGCCCGGAGCGCGCGACGGAGCTGGTGCGCCAGGCGGAGGCGCGGGCGAAGGCCGGCGCCACCAGCGCCGAGGCCATCAACCACGGCGAGCAGGGCATGACCAGCGTCGCCCCCACCGACGCCGAGCCCCTGCTGGAGCGTCTCGCCGCGCTGGCCGACAAGCCAGCCGACGTGGTGGAGCTCTACGAGCGGCAGGTCTCCCGCTGCAAGGCGCCCGCGGACCGCACCCGCGCCCTCGCGCGGGCCGCCCAGGTCGCCGGCGCGCGCGGCATGACCGATCGCGCCCGCACCTTCTTCGAGCTCGCCCTCACCGGCGTGCCCACCGACGAGACGCTCACCCTGCTGGAGGAGACGGCCGCCGAGGGCGACCGGCAGACCGGCGTGGAGAAGCTCCGTCGCGCGCTCTGCGCCGCGCTCGCGGCCGGAGGCGGTGGCGCGCGCGACGGCGGCAAGACGCGCGGCGCCCTGCTGCGGCGCGCGGCCACCCTGTCCTTCCGCGGCCTGCGCGACGTCGACCAGGCCTTCGGCTGGATGGGGGACGCCCTGGTCGCGCACGTCGATCCCTCCACCCTCGATGCGCTGGAAGACCTCGCGAAGGAGGTGGGGGACCTCTCCCGCGCCGAGGCCGCCATCAGCCACGCGCTGACGGAGGTGTTCGACGGGCCGCTGGTCCGCCAGCTCCTCTCCCAGCGCGCCAAGCTCCGCCGCACCGAGCTGAACGACAAGGCCGGCGCCGCCGCCGACCTCAAGAAGCTCCACGACCTCTCCCCGAACGAGCCGGCGGTGATGGACGAGCTGTCCTCTCTGCTGACCGAGCTCGGCGACTACCGCGGCATGGTGCAGCTGTACGAGGACCAGATCCTGCGCGGCAAGGACATGACCACCCGCGCCGAGCTGGCGCGCAAGGTCGCGCGGATGTGGGAGGAGCAGCTCCAGGACCCGCGGGAGGCCGCCGACGCCTGGCGCCGCGTGCTGCGGATGAAGTCGGGCGACCCGGAGGCTCAGGCCGGCCTGGAGCGCGCCAAGGCGAACATGCTCAAGAAGCCCGACCCGGGCGCCTCCGACGCCTACGCGCCGCCCAAGCCCCCCACGCTGGAGGATCTGCCGGACAGCACCAACCCGTCGATGCCGACGCCTTCCACCGGCAAGCTGAGCCAGCCGACCCCGGTCGCCTTCACCCCGCGGCCGATGGAGATGCCGACCGACACCGGCGCCATCGTCGCGGCCCTGACGGACACCTCGGAGACCCCAGCCGGCCAGCCGCCCAGGTCGCAGCCACCCAGATCGCAGCCGCCCAAGTCGCAGCGCGACTCCGAGTTCCCGACGGTGGCCGTCCCGGCCGATCAGGTCGCGGCGATCATGCAGGCCAACTCGCCCTCGCGGGCCGAGCCGGGCTCCCACCCCGCGCTGGCCGACGCCAGCAAGACGCCCGTGCCCCCCCCGAGCGACATGCTCTCCTCCACCGACGAGCGCCCGGCGATCGACTTCAACGACGAGACCATCGCCCGCCCCTTCCAGGGCGCGGAGGCCGCCGGCGAGGACGACGAGGAGATCATGGTGGTGGACGACATCGCCGAGATCGTCGAGGACGACGAGGAGGACGAGGGCGGCACCGGATCCGTCCCGCCCCCGCTCCCCGGCCGCTGAGCTCATCCCGGCCGCTCCCCCCTCTCCCTACGAGGAGGTGAAGGTGAGGGTGGGGCCGTGGAGGGTGGCGGTGGAGCCCACGACGAAGGCCTCGTTGTCGTCGGTGTGTCCGAAGGGGGCGCCGGTGACGACGGGGACGCCGAGGGTGCCGAAGCGGTCGGCGAGGACCTCCTCGACGCGCACGCCATCGGGCCCGGGGGTGCACTGGGCGAAGGAGCCGAAGACGAAGGCGGAGGCGCGGGCCAGGTGGCCCCCGTCGAGCAGCGCGGTGAGCATGCGGTCGACGCGGTAGGGGCGCTCGGTCACGTCCTCCAGCAGCACCACCGCGCCGTCGGGCACCCGCAGGGTGCCGGCCGCCGCCATCGTCGCGACCAGCGAGAGGTTGCCGCCGAAGGCCGGTCCGCTCGCCCGGCCGGTGCGCACCACCTGCAGACCGGGCCACGCCCGCGGCGATCCCGGCCGCTCCAGCGCGGCGAGCCACGAGGCGCGCACCCGCGCGCGGGCAGGGCCGGAGGCGGGACCCAGGCCGGTGACGTTGGCCCCGTGCACCGCCGCGACGCCGCGTGCCGCCGCCTCGAGCAGCAGCGCGGTGACGTCGGAGAAGCCGACGATCCACTTCGGGTGCTGGGCGAAGGCGTCCCACGGCAGCCGCCGCGCGATACGGGTCGCCCCGTAGCCACCGCGAGCGCACACGATGGCGCGGATGCCCGGCTGCTGCATGTATCCACCAAGCTCCGCGGCGCGCCGGTCGTCGTCGCCGGCGAGGTAGCCGCTCCGCGCGAGGATCTCCGGGCGCACGGCGAGGGCGTAGCGCTCGCGCAGCCACTCCAGCCCGCCGAAGAACGCCGGCCGCGGGAACGGGCTGGACGGGGCCACGATCGCGACGCGGTCCCCGGGTCGAAGCGGCGGCGGCTCTCGCATGGGTGTCCAGCGTAAATCGCGCGCGCCCCGCCGCGGCGAGAATCGCGACCGACCCGGTCCCCCTCCCCTCCGGTGCTTGACCCCCCGCGCGACCGCGGCGTAGTCCTTGGATCGTGCTGCGCGAGCAAGGCCATCCCGGACGGGACGGGGCGGGGCGCCAGGGGCCACCGCGCGACGGGGCGTCAGGCGCGCTCGTCAGGTCGCGCTGGAGCGGCCTGGGCGGCGAGATGATCCGCGCGGCGACGGGCCTCGCCACGCGCGCCGTGGAGCGGAGCATGACGTCCATGCTCGGCGAGGAGTTCGACGAGCGGCTGCGTCGCGTGCCCCTCAACCTGGGCCCGAGCGGCGTCGACTCCTTCGGCCAGGACCCGGAGTGGACCAAGTACGCGCTCTCCGCGGTCGCGCTGCTGCACCGCCGCTACTTCCGCACGCAGGTCTTCGGGGCCAAGAACGTGCCGGAGGGCCGGGTGCTGCTCATCGCCAACCACTCCGGGCAGCTGCCCATCGACGGCGCGCTCATCGGCGCGGCGATGTTCATGGACGTCGAGCCCCCGCGCTTCGTCCGGGCGATGGTGGAGAAGTGGGCGGGCACCCTGCCCTTCGTCTCCCTGCTCTTCTCGCGCGTGGGCCAGGTGGTCGGCGTGCCGGAGAACGCCCGCCGCCTGCTGGAGCACGACGAGGCGCTGCTCGTCTTCCCGGAGGGCTCGCGGGGCATCTCCAAGACCTTCGACCACCGCTACCAGCTCGTCGAGTTCGGGCTGGGCTTCATGCGCCTCGCCGTGGAGACGAACACGCCCATCGTGCCGGTGGCCGTCATCGGCGGCGAGGAGCAGTACGTCTCGGTCGCCAACCTGGAGTCGCTCGCGCGCCTCTTCCGCATGCCCGCCTTCCCCATCATGCCGCAGCTCCTGTTGCCCGGCGGCGCGCTGCCGCTGCCGACGCGCTACCGCATCTACTTCGGCGAGCCGATGCGCTTCTCCGGCGACGCCGACGACGACGACTCGGTGATCGAGGAGAAGGTGTGGGTGGTCAAGGCCCAGGTGCAGTCGATGATCAACCGCGGCCTCATGGAGAGGCCGCACGTGTTCTGGTGACGCCGATGCCCCGCGCGTCCAAGCCCAAGCCCAGGTCGCACGCGTCCGGGCCGAAGACGGCCCCGCGCGGCGGCGGGAAGGTGGTGGTGACGGGCATCTGCGGGCGGCTCGGCCGGCGCCTCGCCCGCGTGCTCCACCGCGAGCGCACCGTCGTGGGCGTGGATCGCCGCGCCTTCCCCGACAAGCCGAAGGACGTGGAGCACCAGCAGCTCGACCTGCGCCGCAAGAAGCTGAAGGAGGTCTTCCGCGGCGGGGACGTGGAGGCGGTGGTGCACCTGGGCGTCATGCACGACCCGCGAGCCTCCGCCGCCGAGCACCACTCGTGGAACGTGGAGGGCTTCACCAAGCTGCTCGAGTACGTCGCGCAGTTCCACGTGCCCAAGTTCGTGGTGCTCTCCAGCGCCAACGTGTACGGCCCGCAGCCACACAACCCGCAGTTCTTGACGGAGGAGGCCCCCCTGCTCGGCGGCGCGCGCTTCTCCGAGATCCGCGACCTCATCGAGGTCGACATGCTCGCGCAGAGCTTCTTCTGGAAGCACCCCGATACCGAGACCGTCATCCTGCGGCCGGTCCACATCCTGGGCACGGTGCGCAACGCCGCCTCCAACTTCCTGCGCCTGCAGCGCATGCCCACGCTGCTCGGCTACGACCCGATGGTGCAGGTCATCCACGAGAGCGACGTGGTGCGCGCCTTCCAGGCCGCGCTCGCGCCGGGCGTGCGGGGGATCTTCAACGTGGCGGGGCCGGAGCCGCTGCCCCTCTCGCGCGTCATCTCCATCCTCGGCCGCAAGCGGGTGCCGGTGCCGTACTCGCTGGCGAAGACCACGCTCCAGCGCATGTTCTCGCTGCGGCTCACCAGCTTCCCCGCGCCGGAGCTCGACCACATCCGCTACGTCTGCATGGTGGACGACACGCGCGCCCGGACGGTGCTCGCGTTCCAGCCGGGCCGCGGGATTGAGGAGACCCTGCGCGCGGTGGACTCCGACCGCTGAGGTCTTGCGGTGGCCGGAGCGCGGCGGGGATGGCGGGGGGAGCCGTTTGGGGTAGGCTGCGGGCATGCGACGTCATCGACTCCAACGGCTCACCGCCCTCACCCGAGGCGTGGCGCTCGTGGGCATCGGCACCCTCGCGGTGGCCTGCACCAAGGACAACCCGCCGGGCGTCAACGCGCCGGACACCTCCGAGCCGCACGTCAACGGGCCGGCGCCGACCGAGCAGGTCCACACCAACGCGACCGCCACCCCCGCGCCGTCGGACAGCGCGGCCCCGTCCGCCGCGCCGTCCGGCTCCGCCAGCGCGGCGCCCGCGCCGAGCGGCCCGCCGAGCTTCCGCCCGCGCATCATCAACGCCCCGCCCAGGGGCCTCCCCCGGTAGCGCGCAAGGCGCCGTGACCTTCACGCTGCGCCGCAGCAGCGGCGAGGACCTCGCGCTGACCGAGGAGCACGAGCTCCTGGTGCGACCGCGCCGGGGCGAGGTCCACTTCGAGGCGTTCGATCCGGCGGGCTACGACGCCCACGCGCTCGACGACGCCGCGCTCCTCTGGCGCACGCGGGCGGTGCAGGAGCTCCACTCGCTGACCCTCTTCACCGAGCTGGCGGCCCACGTGCAGCTCCTCGGCGCGCCGCTCGACTGGTCCGGCGCCTTCGCCCGGATGATCGCCGACGAGGTCCGCCACACGGATCTGTGCATGCGCATGTGCGAGGCCTTCGGCCGACCCGCCGCGCCGGAGGTCGACGCCGACGCCCTCCACCACGAGGTGGCCGGCGCCTCGCTGCGCGAGCACGTCCGACAGATGCTCGTCGCCGCCTTCTGCATCGGCGAGACGCTGAGCGGCCGCATGTTCCGGCGCGCGCTGCGCGCGGCCACCGTGCCGCTGGCGCGGGAGGTGGTGTCGGCCATCCTGGTCGACGAGACCTTCCACGGCGAGTTCGGCTGGGAGGCGGGCGCCCTGCTGATGCGTGAGGCGGACCCTGGCGAGCGCGATCGCCTCGCCGGCGAGCTGCCGGGCCTCTTCGCCCACTTTGCACGCCTGTGCCTCGCCACCCGCGGGCCGGAGTGGGCGCGCGGCGAGCCGGAGGCGCAGCCCGAGCCCAACTTCGGCACGCTCACCGACGCCGGCTACGCGCGCGCCTTCTTCGACGGCATGGAGGAGGACGTGGTCCCGGGTCTGGTGGCCATCGGCCTCCCCGAAGCCGAGCCCGCCTACCGCACCCTCCTCGCCTCCTTCTCCTCCCCCTCTCCAGGCAGTGGAGAGAGGGGCGGAGGGTGAGGCTACTCCACGCGCCAGAGCCCGGTGACCTCGCGCACGAAGGCGCGCGACTCGCCGGCGTCGTTGCGCAGCAGCATGCGGGCCGGCGCCTCCGGGCTGCGCGCCCAGCTCCGGAAGGTCCAGGTGTGGGTGTCCTCCTCCAGCTGGGCGGCGAAGCCCGTCTTCTTGAACAGCTCGAGAACTCGCGAGGCGCCTTCGGTCTGCGCGTCTTCGTGGGGCCATTCGATCATCGGGGTGTCCTCTGGGGCCCTTGAAATAAGGGATCGCGCGCGGGAAGTCCACATGAGCCGACTTGCCCCGGGCGCGACCCGCATCTATAGCAGAGGAGCCGTGATGCCCTGGCGGCCCTTCCTCTGCGCGCCTCTGCAGCCGTCGCCCGGCCTTCGGCCAGGGTCGGATGGCGTGGTCCGTGGCCGTTTCCCGCGGCCTGGCGTCGCATTGCAAGGGTCCTTGCAATCCGACGCGCGGTCGGTGGTGGCGCGGGCCCTCTCCGCGAGACCGCGCAGGATGTCCAGGGCTGCGGTGCACGCCGTGGTCAAGCTCTGCTGCTTGCTCGTGGTACTGGCGCCCGTGTGGCTGGGCCCCGCGACGATGCCGGTGATCCGCGCGCTGGGTGGCGTGCAGGAGCATCACTGCATGTGCGGGATGAAGATGGGGGAGTGCCACTGCCCGGAGTGCGAGGCTCTGGCGCACGAGCGCCTGCTGGAGCGGCGCGCCACGCCCTACCCGGTCATCCACTCCACCTGCGACACCGACCCGCCCGCGCCGGCCCCCGCGCTGCCGACGTGCAGCCCCGCCGGGCTCACCGCCGAGCTGGCTCCCCTCCCGCGCGTGGTCACGGTGACGCGCGCGCCGCAGCCGTTGCCCCTTCGCTCCCGCGGTCCGGACGAGCCGCCCACCCCGCCTCCTCGAGCCCTCGCGGCGTGATCCACCTCGCGCGGTGGGGGTCCGCGCGCACGTTCCCACGTCTGCAGGAGGCCTGCATGTCCGTACACGTCCATTCGTTGTCTTCGTCTCGAGGTTCCATCCGGACCGCGGGCGCGATCGCCGCGCTCGCCGTCGTCATCGCCGCGTGCTCCACGTCCAGCGACAACGCCAGTTGCTCCACCCCCGGAGGCCCGGTCTCCGGCGCCGCCGACACCCACTGCAGCGGCGACGCCGGGCCGATCGTCGTGACCGTCGACCCCGCGGCCTGCACCGCCGACGCCGGCGCGGCCGATCCCGACGCCGGCGCGACGGGGGACTACGGCGATACCATGTTCAACCAGGAGGGCGACGACGACGACTGCAAGTACCACGTGAAGTGGTCGTCCAGCCCCGTCTGCGAGAACGCCGACGTGACCTTCACCGTCACCGCCACGACCAAGGTGGACGGCACGCCGCTCACCGACGCCAACCCGGACCTGGAGGTGTTCCTCAACGACACCCACCCGGCGCCCAACTCCTCGCCGCACGCGACGGAGACCTCCCCCGGCGTCTACACCGTCGGGCCCATCCGCTTCGACAAGCCGGGGCAGTGGACGGTGCGCTTCCACTTCCGCGAGGAGTGCACGGACACCGAGGACTCGCCTCACGGCCACGCGGCGTTCTACGTGAGCGTCCCGTGAGACCCTGGCTGGCAGGCGCCATGCTGCTCGGCGCCGTCGCGTGCGCCTCGTCCGGACCGACCACGGCCAATCCGGCGAGCCTGCGCTTCGCGCCGGCTGCGCTGGACAGCGCGACGAGCGACTCCGGGGCGCTGCAGCTCACCCTGCGCGCCCAGGACACCGGCATCGTGCGCGGCGTCAACGCGGTGGAGCTCACCGTGCAGGACGCCGCGAGCTCGCAACCGGTGGATGGCCTCACCATGACCGTCACGCCGTGGATGCCGACGATGGGCCACGGCACGTCGGTGGTTCCCACGGTCACCGCGCTCGGCTCCGGCCGCTACGTGGCTACCGACGTGGACCTGTTCATGCCCGGGACGTGGGACCTCCACGCCGCGACGCAGGGCCAGACCGCCGACACCACGGTGCTGAGCGTTGTCGTCCGCTAGGGCTGCCGCCGTCGGCCTGGCCCTCGCGGTCGCGTGCCTCTCCGGGGCGCGGAGCGCGAGGGCGCAGGCGTGCTGCGCGGGCACCGGCGCGGTCACCCCCGGACGCCTCGCCATGCACGAGAAGGCGCTCGTCGGCGCCCAGCTCCGCCTCGGCTCGCTGGTCGGCTCCTTCGACGCCGGCGGCCACTACGTCACGCCCCCGGCGGGCACCACCGAGTGGGACCTGGAGCAGGACCTCTTCGGGGCCGTCCGCCTCTTCCGCCGCGCGCAGATCGCCGCGCTGGTCCCCTTCGTCGAGACGCGGCGCAAGGCCGGCGCGACGACCGACTTCGGCGGCGGCTTCGGCGACGCCAACCTGAGCGCGCGCTACGACTTCCTCGAGGCGGCGGAGAAGCAGTACGTACCCGGCATCGCGGTCCTCGCCGGGATCACCTTCCCGACCGGGGTGCCGCCGGAGTCCGCGTCCGGCCCGCTCGCCGCGGGCGCCACCGGCATCGGCGCCTTCCAGATCAACGGCGGCCTCTCGCTCGAGAAGGCCCTGGGGCCGTGGCTGGTCGACCTCTCCGGCATCCTCGCCGCGCGCACCTCGCGCACGGTGGGCGCGGTCAGCGAGACCGAGGCACCGCAGATCAGCGTGCTGGGCGCGCTCACCTACGTGACCTTCGAGGGCATCGCGCTCGCCCTCTCGGCGTCCTTCGCCTACGAGGGCGACGCGACGATCGACGGCCGCGACGCGCCGGACTCCGAGCGCTACGCCCTGACGCTGGGCGCCGGCGCCGTCTTCCCCGTCTCCGACACCTGGCGCATGCAGACCGGCATCGCGTGGGTGCCTCCCGGGCTCGGCCGCAACCAGCCGGCGACGCTCGGGCTCAACTGGACGCTGGTGCACACGTGGTTTTGACGGGCGCGCTGCCTTAAGATGCGCCAGGACTGGTGACCCATGACTCGAGGGACGAAGCACATGACGAAGCTCGGTGGGATCTTGCTCTCGGTGGGGCTGGTGCTCTGCGTGGCCGGAACGGCCGCGCTCGCCGCGCACGAGGCGCGGAGCGAGCACGAGGCGCCGCTCCTGGAGGGGCACACCTACGACGCGCGGGGCGTGGTCAAGTCGTTCGGCCCCTCGCGCAACTTCGTCAACATCGCCCACGAGGACATCCCCGGCTACATGAAGGCGATGACCATGTCCTTCGAGCCGCGCACGACGCACCAGCTCGACCGCATCGCCGTGGGCGACCACGTGAGCTTCCGCTTCACCGAGACCGATGACGGGCGGCGGATGATCGACACGATCACCAAGCAGTGACGCAGGGGCGCACCGTCTGCACCGCGCAGCGGCATTCCGGCGCGCCCGGCACGCCGTCGACACTCCGACAGCCGTCAGGCAGCGGCGATCCAGCCGCAACGCGCCCGCACCGGCCGCGCGGCACGCGCGATGCTTGGATCTCCAGCATCCGCCGCTTCCTCGTCGCACGCTCGGCTCGACCGCACGCCGCCGCGGCACGCGCGGAGAAAGGAGCACCCATGAAACGCGAGAAGCTTCACCCCTGGCGCGCCTTGCGGCACACCTTCGCGGGAATGCCGCGCTGGCAGAAGCCGCTGTTCGTCCTCTCTCTCGCCTTCATCTCGCCGTTCGCGCTCTTCGTGCTGACGGCCACGCTGCTGGCCCTCTTCCCCGTCGCCCTCATCGAGGGCTGGGAAGGCGACACCGGGCACGCCCACGCATGACGCACCGGCCGCAGGGCTTCGTGCCCCATGCGGCCGGGTGCTGCCCCCCCCGTGCGGCGTGACTTCTCGGAGTGTCTCTGCGTTGGCGGGGCGGACGGGACTCGAACCCGCGGCCTCCGGCGTGACAGGCCGGCGTTATAACCAACTTAACTACCGCCCCAACGTGAACGACCGAGTGACGACCCTGAACGACCCGAGAAGCGTGGGCGGGACAGGGCTCGAACCTGCGACATCCGGCTTGTAAGGCCAGCGCTCTACCGCTGAGCTACCCGCCCGCAGGCACAAAGTAAGGAAAAAGGCAGGCGCGGAACATACTTGCGCGCGCGGGGAGGTCAAGCGCAAAAGCTCGGCCTCTTGCCCATGGACGGCGGCCGCGGCGGTTTCCCGACACCCGCCGGGAGGGGACGGGGCCGGGGATCGTGACGGCGACCTCCCAGCCACGCCCGCCACGCCGCGCCGGAACGCGCGACTGCGAGCATGCTAGCAGTGGGACGTTTGCCCCGGAAACAGCGGGGATGGGCCTACCGCACCTTGCTCTTCCAGTCGGGGTCGAAGCCGGTCCCCTCCCCCGCCAGCTCCTCCATGTCCGCGCGAGCCTCGCTCAGCAGCACGGCGGGCACCTCGCCCAGCTTCGCCCCAACCGCGCGCTGGCCGTGCCGCCGCTCGAACCGCACCTCGCCGAGCGCGACCGTCCGGTTCTCCTCCGGCAAGGCGTTGCCGCTGAAGCCGAGCGCCACCGTCAGGCCGAGGGACGGGAACACCTTCTCGTAGGCATAGAACCAGCCGCCGTCCTCCGTCGCGCCGCGCGCGTAGCCGAGCCTCGTCGCCCGTCCGCGCAGCTTGAACGCCTCGATCATGTGGCCGCGGAAGTCCTCCAGCGCCTCGGCGCGCGCGCGCTCCTCCGGCAGCCGGTAGACCCGACGGCCGAACTGGACGAAGAGCGGCAGCAGCTCGAAGTCGCGCAGATGCTCCAGCCACGCCGCCGCCTCGGCGTCGGACAGGTGGACCGGGTGCGCCACGCGCACGACGCCCGCGTCGCCCAGCGGCACGTCGGCGTGATCCGCCGCCGAGAGCGCGCCGTCCCCCAGCGGGCGGAAGCTCGCCGTCCGGCCGCCGTCCTCGACGGACCACACCACCCCCATCGCCAGCCGCGAGAGCACCGGGTGCCCCATCACGAAGTCCTTCCAGTCGGCGGCGGGCCACGCGCGCTGCGTGCACATCGCCTCGTAGAAGCGGGCGGACTGCATCTTGAGGATGGTGGCGAGCTCCTTCTTCGACCGCGCGAACCCCGCGCGTGCCGCCTTCACGACGGCCGCGTCCTCGTCCTTGCGAGGGCCGGGCGGCGCCTTGAGCACCGCGCCCGTGTCGTCGGTGAGCACCAGCTCGAGCGACTCGCCCAGCCGCGCGCGGAAGCGCCTCGCGCCGTAGTCCAGCTCCAGCTCCCCGCGGTCGTCCAGGCCGGCGGTGGGCACGGTGCGGTCGGCCAGCTCGTCGAGCGTCCAGCCCTTGCGCTCGGCGAGCTCGCGCGCCTGCGCCTCCGCCTCCTTGCGGATCCCCGCGGTGCGGAAGCGCGTACCTGTCGCGAGCAGCACCTGCACCGCCCCGCGGTCCTCCACCCACGCGAGCATCTGCACCAGCGCCTTGCACTGCGCCGCGCGCACGCCGTACCACTCCCGGAGGTACGCGGCGACGAGAGGCGCGATCTCCCGCCCGCCCAGCGCGGCGACCAGCGCGAGCACCCCCTTGTCGCCGATGGCCGTGCTCGGCTTGTCGTAGCCCGTCTGCGACCAGCCGCCGGGCTTCTCCACGTCGTGCGCGATCCACGTCCGCAGCAGCGCCTCGGCGAAGGCGCGCCGGTCGTCCTCGCGCAGCGACCGGCCGTAGATGCGCATCACCGGCGAGGCCGCCGGGCTCTTCTGCTTGTGCGCCTCGGCGAGCCACGCGCGGACCACGCGCTCCCCGACGACCTCGCCCGTGTCGCCCCAGCGCAGCGGGGGGAGCGCGGCGATCTCCGGCCACTCCAGCGCCGGGCACGCCGCCTTCGAGAGCACCTGCTCCGCGCGCTTCGCCAGACCCGCGCGGTCCACGAAGGCGTCGATGGGCTCCCCCAGCGCCTCCAGCGCGTCCATGAGCGCGGCGCGAACGACGTCCTTCTTCTCCTTGCGCAGCGCCGCCACCAGCGCCGGCTTCGCGCGCTCCAGCCGCAGGGAGCCGACCCACCTCGCCGCCGCCGCGCGCGCCTCCTGTGAGCCCTGGTGCATCGCGGCGAGCAGCCTGTCCTCGAAGCCCGGGATGCGCGCGACGCACGCCTGCGCCGGCGCGCGCTCCGCCTTCGGCCCCTCCAGCGCCAGCTCCCAGAGCCGCGGGGCGCAGCCCGGGGGGACCTGCGACAGCGCCGCGATGTGCTCCAGGGCGTTCCGGCGGGAGTCGCCGGCGTAGTAGGCGTACATGGGCGCGAGCTGCAGGCCGGGCACCGCCCGCACGCCGAGCGCCGCCTCCAGCACGTCCACGTTGTGCTCCAGGTAGGCGCGCTGCACCTCCTCGCCCCACTGGAAGGGCCACCCCGTCAGCAGCAGCATGCCCACGCGCGGCGTCGCGCTCCCCGCGTAGCGCGCCGCCACCTCCACCGTCTGCAGCGGGTACGGAGCCGGGGCCTGCGCCCGGTGCTCGCGCAGGATGGGATCGAGGCGCATCAGGAGGTGCTCGTCGGTCACCCGCGGATTGAACATGCGGAAGAGGCGCGCGACGTGGACGGGGTGAAGGTCCGGCCGCGCGAGCAGCCTGTGCACCTCGCGGAAGTCGGTGGACCGGAAGAGGCGTGCCAGCCCCGACTCCGGCACCCGCGTCCACGGGTCGGGCTCGGAGGCCTGGCGCACGGCCTCGGCGATCTCCTCCTCGGTGATCGGCTCCACCGCGGTGGCCCGGAACGCCGGGAACCGCGCGGCGTGCGCCGCCAGCCGCGCGGGCGCCTCGGTGGCCCACGCGTCGGCGAGCGCCCGGATCGCCGTGATGGCGCTCTGCGGCAGCGGCGGGACCACCACGTCGCCCACCTCCGCGCGCACCTCGGCGCGCGCCGCCTGCAGCGCGCCCTCCGCGGCGTCCTTCAGGGCCTTGGCCGCGTCGTCCTGGAGGAGCCTGCGGAAGAAGCCCGCGTCACTCTCCCCCAGCGCCGAGAGGCACCGCACCGCGTGCGTCCGCTCCGCCGCCGGCCGTCCCGCGTCGAGCGCCGCCGCGCGCAGCGCCGAGCGGGCCTCCTCCGGGACGCGCGCGAGCATCTTGAGGGCGGCCACCCGCACGGTCTTCGCCTCCCCGATCGCGAGCCCCACGAGCGTCGCGAGCAGCGGCAGCGGATCGACCTTGGTGGCCTCCAGCCTCTCCAGCGCGGTCGCCCGGTGCGACGCGCCGAGCGCCTCGACCGCCGCACACACCTCCTCCGCGTGCGCGACCAGCACCTCCCCCACGTGCGGCGCGGCGAGCACCGCCGTCGCGAAGCAGTTGCGGGAGAAGGCGGCCTTCGGATCCTCGTCCGGCGTCAACGCCACGCGCACCAGCAACGACGCGGCGTCGTCCGGGAGCATCCGCGCGTCGAGGGTCGTGTGCGGCGGGCCGAGGTGGTTCGGCGAGAGCTCCGACGACTCCCACACCACGTGCTCCACCCAGCGCTCCGCCTCGAGCTCCGGGATGTGCCCGCTCCCCTTCGCGGCGGCGGCCCAGACGCTCCCCAGGCGCCGCAGCACGCCGGCGTCGCCCTGCTCCAGCAGGAGAAAGAGCGCACGCCTGCCCTCCGCGCCCCACGCGTCGCGGACCTTCAGCCGCAGCTTCCCCCCCGCCACGCGCCCCAGGACGTCCTCGTCCGTCCCGCGCACCACGAACGCCGTGGCCTTCGCCGCGTCGTCGCCGAGCGGCGCGAGATCCCGCGCCAGCGCCTCCTCGAAGCCGGACTTCACGCCTTCCAGTCGTACCCCATCCGGCGCGGGTAGAGGACTCGCTCTACACGCTCAGAGTCGAGTCACGCCGGCGCGGGCGCCGGGCTGGGCTCGCCCGCGGGCGGCACCGGCGGCGGCTTGCGACCGCCGGAGGATGTCACCAGCTCGCCGCCCCGGTACTCCATCGTGTCCTTCGCCGGGCCGAAGACGGCGTCGGGGTCGGGCAGGCAGAGCGCCTCGCGCAGCACGTCGTCCATGTGCTCGACGAGCACGACGCGCATCGCCTTGAGCACGCGGCGCGGCACCTCGCGCAGGTCCTTGCGGTTCTCCCGCGGGACGACGACGACGGTGATCCCGCTCCGGTGCGCGGCGAGCAGCTTCTCCTTCAGCCCGCCGATGGGCAGCACCCGTCCCCGCAGGGTGATCTCGCCCGTCATCGCCAGATCGCGCCTCACCGGCACCTTGATGAGGGCGCTCGCCAGGCTGGTGGCCATGGTCACGCCCGCGCTCGGTCCGTCCTTGCGGATGAACTCCGGGAAGTGCACGTGCACGTCCAGCTTCTGGT
The DNA here is from genome assembly GCA_963782055.1 of uncultured delta proteobacterium. GTDB lineage: Bacteria > Myxococcota_A > Polyangia > Polyangiales > Polyangiaceae > DASXHD01. The sequence continues at coordinate 3,353,759 of CAWAIF010000003.1, read as the reverse complement.
AGAAATCCGCGTCCAGGCCGAGCGTCGTCGCGCGCGATCGCACGTAGCTCATCGCCGCCTGCGCGCTCTCCTCCATGCCCTTCTCCAGCAGGCCGGTGATGACCAGCTTGCCCTTGCCCGGCACCACCGCCACCTCGCACGCGAGCAGCTCGCCGCCGCCGTTGGAGGTGACCGAGAGGCCGTTGGTCATGCCGATCTCGTCGTGCTCTTCCTTCTTGCCGACGCGGTACTTGGGGACGCCCAGGTAGGTGGGGATGTCCCGGGCGCCCACGTCGATCGCCGCGGGCGCGCGCGGCGCGGCACCGGCCGCGGGCGTCCCCTCCCCCACCACCTTGCGCGCCACCTTCCGGCACACGCTGGAGATCTCGCGCTCGAGCGAGCGCACGCCCGCCTCCCGCGTGTAGTGGTGGATGATGGTGCGGACCGCGCTCTCGCTGATGGTGAAGGGCACCTCGTCCAGGCCGCAGTCCTTCTTCTGCCGCGGCACCAGGTACTTCATCGCGATGTTCAGCTTCTCGAACTCGGTGTAGCCGCTGAGGTGGATGATCTCCATGCGGTCCTGCAGCGGCACCGGGATCCCCGAGAGGGTGTTCGCCGTGGTGATGAACATCACGTCGCTGAGGTCGTAGTCGATGTCCAGGTAGTGATCGTTGAAGGTGCTGTTCTGCTCGCTGTCGAGCACCTCCAGCAGCGCCGCCGCGGGATCGCCGCGGAAGTCGCTGGACATCTTGTCCACCTCGTCGAGCAAGAAGACGGGGTTGTTGGTGCCCACCTTCTTCAGGCTCTGGATGAGCTTGCCGGGCATCGCCCCGATGTAGGTGCGCCGGTGGCCGCGGATCTCCGCCTCGTCCCGCACTCCGCCCAGGGCGAGCCGCACGAACTTGCGGCCCGTCGCCCGGGCGATGCTCTTGGCGAGGCTGGTCTTGCCGACGCCGGGCGGCCCGACGAAGCAGAGCACCGGCCCGCGCAGCTTCTTGGTGAGCGCCTGCACCGCCAGGTACTCGACGATGCGCTCCTTGATCTTCTTCAGGCCGTAGTGGTCCTCGTCGAGGATCGTCTCGGCGGCGGAGAGGTCGTAGTTCTCCTCGCTCTTGTCGTACCAGGGCAAGCCCAGGATCCAGTCGATGTAGTTGCGCACGACGGTCGCCTCGGCGCTCGTCGGGTGCATCATCTTGAGCTTCTTCATCTCCTTCTTGACCTTCGCGGCGGCCTCCTTGCTCATCCGCTTGGTCTTGAGCTGCTCTTCGATCTCCTGGAGCTCGTTCTTGAACTCGTCGCGATCGCCGCCACCCAGCTCCTTCTGGATGGCCTGCATCTGCTCGTTCAGGTAGTACTCCTTCTGCGTCTTCTCCATCTGCTTCTTGACGCGGGAGCGGATCTTCTTCTCGACCTGAAGGATCTCGATCTCGGCCTGCATGAGCTCGTGCAGGCGCTCCAGACGCTTGATGGCGTCATCCATCTCCAGGAGCTGCTGGCGATCGGTGAGCTTGATGGTGGGCAGGCTGGCGACGATGGTGTCGGAGAGGCGCACCGGGTCGTCGATGGTCTGCACGCCCATCAGCACCTCCGGCTGCACCTTCTTGTTGAGCTTCACGTACATCTCGAAGGCGCTCTGCACGCTGCGCATGAGCGCCTCGACCTCGACGCTCTTGACGAAGGCCTCCGGGATCTCGTCCACCTCCACCAGGAAGTACTCGTCGGTCTGGACGAACTTGCGGGTGCGCGCGCGGCGGCGCCCCTCCACGACGACCTTCACCGTGCCGTCGTGCATGCGCAGCAGCTGCTTGACCGTGCCGACGGTGCCCACCGGGAAGATGTCCTCCGGCTGCGGCTCGTTGGTCTTCGCGTTCTTCTGGGCGGCGAGGAAGATCTCCTTGCTCTGCGCCATGGCCGCGTCGAGCGCGTTGATCGACCGCTCCCGCCCGACGAAGAGCTGGCTCTCCATGTGGGGGAAAACGATGATGTCGCGCAGGGGAAGGAGGGGAAGCGTGCGCTTCTTGGCGGCGGTCTTCCCGTCACCGTCGTTCTTGAAGAACATCACCGGGTGGTTTACCGCGCCTTGCCCCTAGCGCCAAGTCACCCCCGGCTGGCGGGGAGCTTCGGCAAGGTGGGCACCCGGTCCGGGTCCACGCGGTGCGTGAAGCCCGAGCGCCGCACGCCAGAGGCGGCGGGCTGCCGGAGCTGCGGCGCGTTCTGTACGAAGTCGTCCGGGCGCGTGAGGAAGTCGGACACCAGCAGGGCCAGGACCCTGTCGGCGAGGCGCAGGCCGGGCACATCCACCGGCACGTAGCCGCGGGCCCCGTAGATGTCGTGAGCAGGGACGACGTGGACCACCGGCGGCAGCAGACGCACCAGCGCCTCGGCCCCGAGCTCGCTCGTGGCAGCCTCGATCGCCCTGTCCAGCGCCTGCTTGGCGGCGGCGACCACCTCCTCGAGACGCAGCTCCACGGGAGGCGCCGACGGCGGGGGGACGCTGTCGCGGCGGGTGGTGATCCCCTTCGGGCTGAAGCGTGTGGCGTGCTGGTAAGGACCGAGCAGCCACGCCGACAGGGCGCGCTTGTCCTCCTGAGGGAGGGAAAGGAACTGGCGAACCGCGTCGCGCGCGCCCTCGGCGGCGTCCGCCAGAGTGACCCCGCTCGGCAGCGGTAGAGATGGCCTCTTGTTGAGCATCGACTCCCCCATGTGCAACACCCGGGCCCGCGTCACGCGCCTGGTCGCAAGCATGCTCTCGCGGGAAAGCTGGCCCGTCAAGGGGGCGCGGATCCACCCGGGCGATGCGCCACGCGAAAGCGCTGCGTGACCGCGCAGACCGCGTGTGTCGTCCCGCCCCAGCGTGGCGGGCCGACCCGACGGTCGGATCGCCTCGACGTGAACGGCGCGCTCACGCAGCGCGACCAGGCCGGCTCAGGCGAGCTCGGCTTCCTTCTGGTAGACGATGAGCGGCGCCTCGCGCTTGGTGATCACGTCCTCGTTGATCACCACCTCCTTGATGCCGGTGCGCGAGGGGATGTCGTACATGATGTCGAGCATCGCGTGCTCGAGGATGGCGCGCAGGCCGCGCGCCCCGGAGTTGCGGGCGAGCGCCTCGCGGGCGACGGCGTTGAGGGCGCCCTTGGCGAACTTGAGCTTCACCCCATCCATCTCGAAGAGCTTCTGGAACTGCTTCACCAGGGCGTTCTTCGGCTTGGTGAGGATGTCGACCAGGGCGTCCTCGTTCAGCTCGTGGAGGGTGGCGAGCACCGGCAGGCGGCCGATGAACTCGGGGATGAGGCCGAACTTGAGGAGGTCCTCCGGCTGCACCTGCTCCAGGAGCTGGCCCAGCTTGAACTCCTTGCGGCTCTTGATGTCCGCCCCGAAGCCGAGGGTCTGCTGGCCGATGCGGCGCTGGACGATCTGCTCCAGGCCGACGAAGGCGCCGCCGCAGATGAAGAGGATGTTCGTCGTGTCCACCTGCAGGAAATCCTGCTGGGGGTGCTTGCGCCCGCCCTTGGGCGGCACGTTGGCGATGGTGCCCTCGATGATCTTCAGCAGGGCCTGCTGCACGCCCTCGCCGGAGACGTCGCGGGTGATCGACGGGTTGTCGCTCTTGCGGCTGATCTTGTCGATCTCGTCGATGTAGACGATGCCGCGCTGCGCGCGCTCGACGTCGTGGTCGGCGTTCTGCAGCAGCTGGACGATGATGTTCTCCACGTCCTCGCCGACGTAGCCGGCCTCCGTCAGCGTCGTCGCGTCGGCGATGGCGAAGGGGACGCTCAGGATCTTGGCGAGCGTCTGCGCGAGGAGGGTCTTGCCGCTGCCGGTGGGCCCGAGCAGCAGGATGTTGCTCTTGGCGAGCTCGACGTCCTCCGCGGCGACCTTGGAGTCGATGCGCTTGTAGTGGTTGTGCACCGCCACCGCGAGCACCTTCTTGGCGCGCTCCTGCCCGATGACGTAGTCGTCGAGGATGGACTTGATCTCGGAGGGCTTGGGGACGGGGTGCGAGCCGTTGTAGGGCTCGTCCTTCTCGACCTCCTCCGCGATGATGTCGTTGCAGAGCCCGATGCACTCGTCGCAGATATAGACCGTCGGCCCTGCGATGAGCTTCTTCACTTCCTTCTGCGACTTGCCGCAGAAGGAGCAGTTCAGGTTCCCGTTCTGGTGGTCGTCTCGCCTGCGCTCCACGGTCTACGGCGCCTCCATCCAGCGTGACATCACGAGCAAAGTGTATGCAGTTGCTTGGCGGGCGGCAAGCTTGCGGCCCAGACTGATTTGACGCGCGTCATTCTTTGCCGCTCCCCTTGGGCTTGGGGGCGATGACGTCGTCGATGAGGCCGTACTCCTTGGCCTGCTTCGCGCCCATCCAGAAGTCGCGGTCGATGTCCTTGTGGATCTGCTCCTTGGACTTGCCCGTCGAGTCGGAGAGGACCTCCACCAGGACGTCCTTGAGGTGGCGGGACTCCCTGGCCTGGATCTCGATGTCCGTCGTCTGGCCGCGCGCGCCGCCGTGGGGCTGGTGGATCATGATGCGGGCGTTGGGGAGCGCGGCGCGGCGCCCCTTCTGCCCGGCCGTCAGCAGCACCGCGGCCATGGACGCGGCCATGCCCAGGCAGCTCGTGGCGACCTGAGATCGTACGTACTGCATGGTGTCGTAGATCGCGAGACCACTCGTGATTACGCCGCCGGGGGAGTTGATGTAGAGCATGATGTCCTTGTCGGGATCCTCGCTCTCCAGGAAGAGGAACTGGGCGATGACGATGTTGGCGACGTCGTCGTTGATCTCGGTGCCCAGGAAGACGATACGGTCCTTGAGCAGGCGGCTGAAGATGTCCCAGTTGCGCTCGCCGCGGTGCGTCGTCTCGACGACCGTCGGGTACGGGATGAAGTCCCTGTGACGCTCGAGGGTGGCGACGGCCTGGTTGCGGTTCTCGGGGCGCTTGATCGACATGTTCCTCTCCTCGTAAGGCGCATCGCGGAGCTGCCAAGCCCCCCGGATGGCGGGGCCTGCCCCCGAAAAGGCCGGCTCAGCCTGCCTGCTCTTCCTTCTTCTCGTCCTTCTTCTTGGCCTTGCCCTTGGGCTTGGCCTCGTCCTTCTTCGCCTCGGCCTTGGCGTCGTCCTTCTTCGCCTCCGCCTTCGGCTCGGCCTTCGCCGGAGGATCGCCGTCGACGATCTTGGCCTTGCCCTCGACCAGGTCGAGGATCTTGTCCTCCAGGATCATGCCGATGAGCATGTCCCGCTTCTGCTTGTCGCGGTACTCCGCCCGGACCTTGGCGATGTTCTTGCCGGACTGCTCGGCCATCTCGGCCATGCCCTTGTCCATGTCCTCGTCGGTGACCTTGACGTCCAGCTTGCGGGCGATGGCGGCCATCAGCAGGCCGGCACGCACCTTCTTGGCGGCGTCCTCGTGGAGGCGCTCCGCCATGCCGGCGAGCTGCTCCTGCGTGATGCGCTGACCCATGCGGCGCGCCTGCAGGGCGACCTCCTGCTCCATCACCCGGGCCTGCTGCTCGACGAGCGAGGGGGGCACCTCCACCGGGTTGGCCTCGTTGAGCTTCTCGACGATCTGCTCGGCGAGGGCCATCTCGGTCTTGTCCTTCATCGCCTTCTCCAGGCGGGTGTGGACGTCCGCGCGGAGCTCGACGAGCGTCTGGAAGGTGCCGGCGTCCTTGGCGAGCTCGTCGTCCAGGGCGGGGAGCACGCGCTCCTTGGTGTCGGTGAGGGTCACGTGGAAGAGGCCCTTCTTGCCGCGGAAGTCAGCGCGCGGGTGGTTGTCCGGGAAGGTGACCTCCACATCCATCGACGCGGACGTCTTCTTGCCGGTGAGGGCGGTGTCCAGCTCCGGGAGCGCCTGGCCGGCGGCGAGCTCGATCTGCACGCCCTGGCCGCCGCCGTCCTTGACCGCCTCGCCGTCCACGCTGACGGTGAAATCGATGGTGACCACGTCACCGGCCTTGGATGCACGCTCCGGCTCGGGCGTCTTGAGGGTGGCGAAGCGCTGGCGGATGCCCTCCAGCTCCTCGTCCACCATGGCGTCGGTCACCTCGTTCTTGGGGCGGTAGAGCTCGAAGCCCTCGAACTTGACGTCCTCCACCTCGGGGGTGACCTCGAAGCGCGCCTTGTAGGAGAAGGGCTCGGTCTGCGCGACCTTCCCCGGCTCGACGGAGGGCTGCGTGATGGGCGTGACGTTCTGCTCGGTCAGCACCTGCGGCAAGGTGGTGTTGACCAGGGCGTTCATCACGTCGCTCATGACCTGCGGAGCGAAGAGGCGCGCGAGCACGTCGCGGGGCACCTTGCCGGGACGGAACCCCCGGATGTGCGCCTTCTTCGAGAGCGTCGCGTAGGCCTTGTCGATCTCGGTCTTGACGGTCGCGGCAGGCACCTCGACCGAAAGCTCGATCATCACCGGGGAAATTCGGGAAACAGTCGCTTGCATGGGAGGGGGCAACATACTTGGCCGCTTCACGTCGTCAAGCAGGCCCGCGTCACGAGCGCGTTCGCAGGACAAAAAAATGCCCCCGGAGAGAGGCGGTCTCCGGGGGCGGCGGCTCGGCTCCGAGCGGACGACCGGTTACGAACCGGGCGTCCCGGGAGGAAGAGGAGCCGAGCACGTCAAGCAGAAGCGGGAAGCGAGGGGTGAGGCGGGTGCGGTCAATCTTCGTCGAACTGGTCGGGGTCGTACTCGTCGACGGTGTCGTCGAAGAGCATGTCGCTCGAGTCGAACGTCGCCTCCTGGTGCAGATCGTCGAGCGAGAAGCCGACCTTCAGGTGAGAGCGAAGCTCCTCACGCTCGAACTCCTCGATGCTCCGGTAGCTCTTGGGGGCAGCCATGATTCGTTCCTCCTCCACGTGTCGTCGTTGGGCACTTCTCGGCCGTCGCGCTCGCGCGCGCGGGGGACTTCGATAACCGCCGGGTGGTCGCCGGCCAGCCGCGTCAGCGCGCGCGGCGCGTGTCGATGCGGATGATGCGCGCGCCCCGGTTCCCCGGATCGCGCTGCACCCAGAAACCCTCCCGCAGCACCCTCTCGACGAGATCGGCCTCCGCCTGGTGGCGGGGGTGGAAGACATCATCGAGGAGGTTGCGTCGCATCGTTTTGACCACCATGTCCTACATCTGCCGACACCATACTACTCGCCCTGGGGTCGACCAAAAAACACGCGCGAGATTTGTGGAGCCGGGCTATGCAAGCCGCGCCGATGGCCGCGCCCCGCTCCTCCACACGCAGCAACGCCAAGGGCGCGCCGCGGGTCATCTGCGTCGTCAACCAGAAGGGCGGCGTCGGCAAGACCACCACCGCGGTGAACCTGGCCGCCAGCGTCGCCGCGGCGGAGCGCCGCACGCTGCTCATCGACATGGACCCGCAGGGCAACGCCAGCTCCGGCGTGGGCGTGCGCCCGCGGACGGTCGAGAAGAGCGTGTATGATGCACTCATCGGCCGCCTCCCGCTGGCCGAGGTGATCCGGCCGACGGACATCGAGAGCCTGGACGTCGCGCCCTCCACGCAGGACCTCGTCGCCGCCGAGCTGGAGCTGGTGGACGACGCCGACCGCGCCTTCAAGCTGAAGAAGGTGCTCCAGCCGGTGCTCGCCGAGCGCGGCTACGAGTACGTGTTCATCGACTGCCCGCCCTCGCTCGGGCTGCTCACCGTCAACGCGCTCACCGCGGCGAGCTGCGTGCTGGTGCCGCTGCAGTGCGAGTACTACGCGCTGGAGGGCCTCACCCACCTGATGGCGACGATCGACCGCGTCAAGGGGAGCACCAACCCCGCGCTGGAGGTGGAGGGCATCGTGTTGACGATGTTCGACCCGCGCAACAACCTCGCGCATCAGGTCGCCGACGAGGTGCGCCGCCACTTCCGCGTGTTCGACGCGGTCATCCCGCGCAACGTGCGTCTGTCGGAGGCGCCGTCGCACGGCAAGCCGGCGCTGCTCTACGACGCGCAGTCCAAGGGGGCGCAGGGCTACCTCGCGCTCGCCAAGGAGCTGATCCATGGCTGACAAGCCCGCGGCGGCGAGCAAGCGCCGCGCGCTGGGCATGGGCCTGGACGCCCTGCTGCCCACGCACCCGCCGAAGGCGAGCGGCTATGGCGACCGGAGCGTCTTCTCCTGCGCCATCGAGAAGGTGGTGCCGCAGCGCGGGCAGCCGCGCCAGCACTTCGACCCGCACGCGCTGGAGGAGCTCGCGCAGTCCATCCGCGAGCATGGGCTCATCGAGCCGCTGGTGGTGCGGCGCCTCGGCGCGACGGACAGGCTGGAGATCATCGCCGGCGAGCGCCGGTGGCGCGCGGCGCAGAAGGCGGGCCTCAAGGAGGTCCTGGTCGTCGTCAAGGACGTCTCGCCGCAGGCGGCGTTCGAGCTGGCGCTCATCGAGAACGTGCAGCGCGCAGACCTCAACCCGGTGGAGCTGGCGGAGGCGCTGGACCGCCTGGTGAAGGAGTCGCGCTACACGCAGGAGGCGCTCGCGAAGCGCCTCGGCAAGGACCGCACGACCATCGCCAACAGCCTGCGCCTCTTGAAGCTGCCGGCGGGCGTCCGGGCGAAGGTGGTGACCGGCGAGCTCTCGGAGGGGCACGCGCGCGCCCTGCTGGGCGCCGAGAGCGCGCACGCCATCGAGGCGCTCGCCGAGCGCGTGCTGCGCGGCAAGCTCAACGTCCGCGCGACCGAGGCGCTGGTGCGCGGCGCGAAGAAGGCGGCGGTGACCGGCCAGAAGGAGCGCGAGGCGGCGAAGGCGGCCAGCGTGCGCGACCTGGAGACGCGCCTCTCGCGCGCGCTCGGCACCAAGGTGCTCGTGCGCGATCGCGGCAACCGCGGCGAGGTGGCGATCCCCTACGCGGACCTGGACGCGCTGGACCGGCTGCTCGACAAGTTGATGTGAGCGCTACGCGCCCATCCGGCGGCGCGCGGCGATCAGCGTGCTCTCCAGCAACCCTGCGATGGTCATCGGGCCCACGCCGCCGGGGACCGGGCTGATCGCCGAGGCGACCTCCTTGGCCTCCTCGAAGGCGACGTCGCCGGTGAGGCGGGTCTTCCCCTCCCCCTTCTCCGGCGCGGGGATGCGGTTGGTGCCGACGTCGATGACCACGGCGCCCGGCTTGATCCAGTCGCCGCGCACCAGGTGAGGCCGGCCCACGGCGGCGACCAGGATGTCCGCCTCGCGACAGACCGCGGCCAGGTCCACCGTGCGCGAGTGGGCGATGGTGACGGTGGCGTGCGCCGCGAGCAGGAGCTGCGCGACCGGCTTGCCGACGATGTTGCTGCGGCCGACCACCACCGCGCGCGCCCCCTCCACCTTCGCCCCGGCGAGGGCGATGAGCTTCATGCACCCGCGCGGCGTGCAAGGCACCATCGCGCGATCGGCGCGGCCGACGGCGAGCAGCCCGGCGTTCATCGGGTGAAAGCCGTCCACGTCCTTGGCCGGGTCGATCGTCTCGATCACCTTCTGGTCGGAGATGTGCTTGGGCAACGGGAGCTGCACCAGGATGCCGTCGACCGCGTCATCGGCGTTGAGGCGACGGACCAGGTCGAGCAGCTCCGCCTCCGTCGTGCTGACGGGCAGCTTGTGGAGCTTGCCGCGAATGCCCGCCTCCCCGGCGGCCTTCTCCTTGTTGCGCGTGTAGACGACGCTGCCGGGGTCCTCGCCCACGAGCACCACCTCCAGCCCGGGCGCGCGGCCGTGCTCCTTCACGAAGCCATCGACGCCCGTCTTCACCTCCGCGCGCACCGACTCGGCGAGCGCGCGACCGTCCAGGACCTGTGCCGTCATGCGGCGCAGCCTACCACCAGGCGGCGCTCACACGACCGGCGTTCGCGCCGTCACTCGGTGGCGGCGTCCAGGCCGCCACCATCCGGAGGCGGGTTCCCGTCGGGGAGCGCGCCGTCGGGGAAGCCGCCGTCCGGGAGCGCCCCGTCGGGCTGGGCGCCATCGGGGAGCGGGGCCGCGTCGCCCGTCGCGCCGTCTCCGGTGCTCTGCACGTCGTTGCCGGCGTCGACGGTGACGGTCGCGTCCGTCGAGTTGCCGCAGTTGCCGGTGCAGTCACCGAGCGGCGCGGGCCGCACGTCGGACGACGAGCACGCGAAGAGGACGAGCGGCGGCACGGCGACCATGAGGCAGGCGAAGGTGCGACGAAGCGAAGTGCTCACTCGACGATTATGCACCAGCCGACGCCGACGGGCGAGAAAGCTTCACGCCGGCGCCGCTGCGCGCGGGCCGGTGCGCAAGCGATGAATCACCACGGCCGCGCCGATCATCGCGAGGCCGATGAGCTGCGAGGTGGAGAGCATGAAGGCGCCCCCGCGATCGTCGCGGCGCAGCACCTCCAGCAGGAATCTCACCACCGCGTAGAGCACGAGGAAGAGGACGAAGACCTGGCCGTCGTAGCGCTTGCGCGGGTGCATCCAGAGCAGGCACACCACGGCGATGCCGAGAGAGCCGAGCGACTCGTAGATCTGCGTCGGGTGGACGGGGAGGCTGGGCAGGTGGGAGCTGGCGAGGAGGTGATCGCGCGCCTGCTCGTCGCTCGCCGGGCTACGCGCCGGGAAGGAGAGCGCCCACGGCAGGTTGCAGACCGATCCGAAGCAACAGCCGGCCAGCAGACACCCCATGCGCCCGAACGCCAGGCCGATGGGGATGGCGAAGCCCGCCATGTCCGCCGCCTTCCAGAAGGGGAACTTGTCCCGCCGCAGCAAGAACCACGCGCCGACGGCGGCGCCGATGAAGCCGCCGTAGTAGGTGAGCCCACCGGCCCAGAACTTCGCCCAGGCGAGGCAGTCGCGGTGGCCGGGGTGGCACGCGTGCGCCGCCGCGTCCCACACGCCGCCGTACGCCGCCGACAGGCACGTGTGTGCGTCGAGCGGCCAGGTCACCCTCGACGGATCGGTGCAGAGGTGGACGTAGTCCCAGAAGTAGCCATCGGCGAAGACGTGCAGGATGCGCGAGCCGGCGACGCCGCTGAGGAGCATCGCCAGGGAGAGGTCGACGATGACGTCGGGGCTCTGGCCGATGCGCTTCGCCCACAGCACGCCCGCGGTGGTCGCGAACAAAAAGCCGGTGACCAGCAGGACGAAGTACGCCGGGAACCCGACGCCGAAGAGGTTGAAGAGCTCCGGTCGCACGCGCTCACCCGGCGGCGCGAGTCTCTCCCTCGCCGACCGTGGCCTCATCGGGCTTCGGCTCCGGCGCGGCAGGCTCCGCGGGCGCGGCCTCCGACGACTCCACCGCCGCCGCCCCCTGCTGGGCGCTCTCCGGCGACGCGGCCGGCGCGGGCTGATCCGGGCTCGCGTCTGCCTTGCGCTTCGGCCCACGCTTGGACGTGAGCATGTCCACCGCCATCAGCCCGACGCCCAGACAGATGGCGATGTCCGCCACGTTGAAGGTGGGCCAGTGGTGATCGATGCCCTTGTAGGCGGTGTGCACGTCGATGAAGTCGATGACCCACCCGTAACGGATGCGATCGAAGACGTTGCCCAGCGCGCCGCCGAGCACCAGCGGCAGCCCCCACCTGAGCGCGCGCTGCCGCGGCTGCAGGCGGGAGAAGAGCGTGACGATGAAGCCGATGGCGAGCGCCGAGACGAGCAGGAAGAAGGGGCGCCGCACCGACTCGCTCGTGCCCTGCAGCAGGCCCCACGCCCCGCCCTTGTTGCGGGCGAGGATGAACTCCATGTGGTTCTTGATGACCGTGATGGGCGGCCGCAGGTCGAGCATCTTCTCCGCCCAGAGCTTGGAGGCGATGTCCACGCCCAGCGTCGTGATGGAGACGATGGCGAGGAAGATGTAGGAGGGCGAGCCCTCGGCCGGGATGTGACGGCCGGCGCCGGTGGGCATCCCGAGGCGGGGTACGTCCGGGGCGATGAGGCTCGGGACGGCCGCGGGGGCGTCCTTGGGGGTGGGCGGCAGGACCGGCTCAGGCGCCAGCGGCCCCTCCGGGGGCGCAGGCTCCAGGGGTGGCTCCGGGGGCGGATTTTCCGCGGCTTTGGGCTGCTCGGGATCGGTCATAAAACGAGCCCGTGTGGGTTACCACGCGCCCGCTACAGTCGCGAGAGAAAAGGCGGAAACCGGCGGCGCGTGCTCGTTGCCGCGTGGACAGGGTACCGCACGGATGTTTAGTATGGGCGGATGCAGCTCTCGTCACGTCGCCCGCCCGCGCCCTGGACGCGCGTCCGGGGGATCGACCCCGTCCTCGAGCGCTGGCTGAAGAGCCGGTACGTCCGCCCCTGTTTTGCCGCGGAGAAGGACTACCTCCCCCGCCCCGCACGCCTCGCCCCCGTGCCGCCGGGGCTCGACCCGGCGCTCGCCGGCGCTCTCCGCGCGCGGGGGATCGATGCACTCTACACGCATCAGGCGGAGACCTTCGCCCTCTCCGAGCGCGGCCGCGCCTTCGTCGTCTCCACGCCCACCGCCAGCGGCAAGAGCCTCTGCTTCCACCTCCCGGTGCTGCAGGCGCTGCGCGAGGACCCGGAGGCGCGCGCGCTCTACTTCTTCCCCACCAAGGCGCTCGCGCGGGATCAGGAGGCCGGCGTGCGGGAGCTGATGGGGGCGGCGGGCGTGCCGGCGAGCGTCGTCACCTACGACGGCGACACCCCGGGCGACGCGCGGCGCGCGGCGCGCGAGAAGGGGCGCATCATCGTCACCAACCCGGACATGCTGCACACCGGCATCCTCCCGCACCACGCGAGCTGGGCGCGCACCTTCCAGAGCCTGCGCTACGTGGTGGTGGACGAGATGCACACCTACAAGGGCGTCTTCGGGTCGCACGTCGCCAACGTGATCCGACGGCTGATGCGCGTGGCGGCGTTCCACGGCGCGCGGCCGACGCTCGTCGGCGCGACGGCGACCATCGGCAACCCGCGGGAGCACGCGGCGCGCCTCTTCGGTCTGCCGGAGGAGGAGGTGGACCTGGTCGCCGAGAGCGGCGCGCCCACCGGCGGCCGCAAGTTCTTCCTCTTCAACCCGCCGGTGGTCAACGAGGAGCTGGGCATCCGGGCGAGCTACGTGAAGCAGGCGGTGATGCTCGCGGCGGACCTGGTGCGGGCCGAGGTGCCGACGATCGTCTTCGGCCCCTCGCGCAACAGCGTGGAGACGATGCTGCGCTACCTGCGCGAGGCCGTGGCCGAGGACGGCATCGACCCGGCGCGCATCATGGCGTACCGCGGCGGCTACCTGCCGGAGACACGCCGCGACATCGAGCGGCGGCTCCGGAGCGGGGAGATCCTCTGCGTGGTGGCGACGAACGCCCTGGAGCTCGGCATCGACGTGGGCGCGCTCGACGCGGTCATCTGCGCCAGCTACCCCGGCTCGGTCGCGGCGATGTGGCAGCGCTTCGGGCGCGCGGGGCGCCGCGCCACGACGAGCATCTGCGTGCTGGTGGCGTGCAGCGCGCCGCTCGATCAGTTCCTCGCGCGCGACCCGGAGTACCTCCTCGGCGCGCCGGTGGAGGAGGCGCGCATCGACCCGGACAACGTGGAGGTGCTGGTGCAGCACCTCAAGTGCGCCGCCTTCGAGCTGCCCTTCCGGCGCGGGGAGGCGTTCGGCTCGCTCGGCCCGGAGGACACCGCCGACGCCCTCGCCTTCCTGGCGCAGCACGGGGTGGTGCACGAGGCCGCCGGCACCTACCACTGGGCCGCGGACGCCTACCCCGCCAACGACGTCTCGCTGCGCAGCATCGGCTGGGACAACGTCGTCATCATCGACGCCGAGCACGACCGCACCCTCGCCGAGCTGGACTGGCGTGGCGCCCACACGATGCTGCACGAGCAGGCGATCTACCAGCACGACGGCGAGTGCTGGCAGGTGGAGCGCTTCGACTACGAGAACCACAAGGCGTACGTGCGCGCGGTGAAGCCGGACTACTTCACCGACGCGATGACCCACACGCAGATCTCGGTCATCGACGTCTCCTCCTCCGCCGACGCGTCACCTCGGGCGGCGTGGCCGTCGAGCTGGGGGGAGGTCTGCATCGTGGAGAAGGTGGTCGGGTACAAGAAGATCAAGTTCCAGACGCACGAGAACGCCGGCTACGGGGACGTGCGCCTGCCCGAGATGCAGATGCACACGACCGCCTTCTGGCTGACGGTGCCGGAGGGCGTCGCCGCGTCGCACCCGGCGGGGCAGGCGGCGGTGGTGGATGGCCTTCGCGGCGCGGGGCGCGCGCTGGAGACAGTGGCGACCCTCGCCCTCATGTGCGACCCGCGCGACCTCGGCGTCGCGCTCGGCGACGCGACGGGCACCGGGCGACCGCACGGCGAGGAGTACACCCCCACCCTCTTCCTCTACGAGCACGTCCCCGGCGGCACCGGCCTCGCCGAGCGCATCTTCGCGCTGCGCGCGCCGCTGCTCGGCCGGGCGCGCCACCTCGTCGCGTCCTGTCCGTGCGCCGCGGGGTGCCCGGCGTGCGTGGGGCCGGCGGACCCGTCCGGCGTGCGCAAGGCGGTGACGCTCGACCTGCTCTCCGCGCTGGCGCCGGAGCTGGTGGCCCTGTGAGTCACCCCGCGGCATGTCCGCGTGTACGGGGCGGCACGCCGCGGGTATAGTCCCGCGGCCATGCAACAGGGGTACTCACCGTTCGGGCCGCCGCAAGCGCAGCCGCCGCCCCCATCCCGCGGCCCGTGGATCATCGTCCTCGTCGTCGGGCTGATCGTGGTGGCGCTGATGGTCGTCGCCGGCGCCGGCGCCATCATGGCCTTCCGGATGCACCGCGGGAAGGCGAAGGCCGTCGCGACGAAGGCCGCCACGGTGGCCGCCTGGAGTGACACGGCCTCGCCGGTGCCCATCTCCTCCGATGATCCGATGCACGGCGACCGCGACGCGCTGGTCACCATGGTCGTCTTCGGTGACCTGCAGGACCCGTTCACCAAGCGTCTGACCACGACCATCGACAGCCTGGAGAGCCTGTACGGCCACGGGGACCTGCGCGTCGTCTGGAAGAACGACCCTCTGGCCTTCCACACGCACGCGCACGAGGCGGCCGAGGCGGCGCGCGGCGTCTTCGAGCAGGGCGGCAGCGACGCCTTCTTCCAGTTCGCGCACCGCTGCGTCGACGACCAGAGCGCGCTGCGCGCCTCCAGTTACCGCAGCTGGGCCGCCACGGCGGGCGTCAACGGCGACGACGTCGTCGACGGCCTCTCGGCGGGCAAGTGGACGTCGCGCGTCGACGACGACGCCACCCTGGCGAAGTCCCTCGGCGTGACCGGGACGCCCACCTCCTTCATCAACGGCGTCAAGGTGTCGGGGGCCCAGCCGCTCTCCACCTTCCAGACCACCATCGACACCGAGCTGGCGCGCGCCCGCACGCTGGTGGCCTCGGGCGTGGCGCGCGACCATGTCTACGTCCGCGCGTCGACCACCGCCTTCGCTGCTCCCAAGCCGAAGACGACGGCCACCACCAAGTCCCCCTCCCCGCCGATGGAATACGTGGCGGTGGGCGACAGCCCGACGCTCGGGCCGAAGACCGCGCTGGTGACCATCGTCGAGTTCAGCGACCTGCAGTGCCCGTACTGCCTGAAGGCCGACGCCACCATGAGGCAGCTCCGCACGACCTACGGCGACAGCCTGCGCATCGTCTGGAAGAACGACCCCCTCCGTTTCCACACGCAGGCAGCGCCCGCGGCGGAGGTCGCCCTGGAGGCGCGCGCCCGCAACGGCGAGGCGGCCTTCTGGAGCATGCACGACGCCATCTTCGCGAAGCAGGGCGGCCCGGGCGGCACCTCCGGCTTCCGGCGCGACGACCTGCTGGACGTCGCCGCCACCCACGGAGTCCCCCGCGCGACCGCCGACTCGGCCATCACCCTGCGCAAGCACGGCCACGAGATCGACGGCGACATCATGCTCGCCAAGTCGCTGGGGGTGACCGGCGTGCCCACCTTCTTCATCAACGGGCGCCGCCTCTCCGGCGCGCAGCCCTACGCCAAGTTCGAGAGCGTCGTGGAGGACGAGCTCTCCCACGCCAAGCGCCTCGTCGCGTCCGGCACGCCGCGCTCGCAGGTCTACGAGGCCGCGCTCGCGAGCAACACCGGCCTGCGCGTCACGACGACCAGGGCCGGCTCCGGCAGGGCGGCCGTCTTCGGCGACGAGGTGAGCGTCCGCTACACCGGCAAGCTGGACAGCGGGAAGGTCTTCGACGAGCACGCCTCGGCGCCTTTCCCCTTCGCGCTGGGCGAGAACGTGGTGATCAAGGGCTGGGAGTACGGCCTGGTCGGCGCCCGCAAGGGGGAGAAGCGCACGCTCGTCATCCCGCCGGACCTGGCCTACGGCAGCGCCGGGCGGCCGCCCACCATCCCGCCGAGCGCGACGCTCACCTTCGAGATGGAGGTCGTCTCGGTCGACGAGCAGTAGCGGCCCGGCGCCCCGCCGCGCGGATGCGGCCGCGACCGCCTGGGCCGTAGCCCCTCGGCCCCGCGTGTAGTAGACACCCTGTCCGCTCCGCGGGCGCCCCCTCGCGCGCAACGCCGAACCCATCCCATGTCCACCGACACGCCTCAGGGTCAGGGCCCGCAGGGCCCCAATCACAACAACAAGATCCCCGTCAGCATCTCCGACGAGATGCGCACGAGCTACCTCGATTACGCGATGAGCGTGATCATCGGCCGCGCCATCCCCGACGTGCGCGACGGCCTGAAGCCCGTGCACCGGCGCATCCTGTACGCGGCCTACCAGGCGGGTCTGCTCCCGACGTCCAAGTACCGCAAGAGCGCGACCATCGTCGGCGACGTGCTCGGCAAGTACCACCCGCACGGCGACGCCAGCGTCTACGACGCGATGGTCCGCCTCGCGCAGGACTTCTCGATGCGCTACCCGCTCATCGACGGGCAGGGCAACTACGGCTCCGTCGACGGCGACCCGGCGGCCGCCTACCGCTACACCGAGGCGCGCCTCGCCAAGATCGCGATGGAGCTCCTCAGCGACATCGAGAAGGACTGCGTCGACTTCGTCCCCAACTTCGACGAGCAGCACATGGAGCCGGTCGTGCTGCCGGCGCGCGTGCCCAACCTGCTCATCAACGGCACGGGCGGCATCGCCGTCGGCATGGCGACCAACATCCCCCCGCACAACCTGGGGGAGGTGGTGGACGCGACGATCCACCTCATCAAGAACCCCGACTGCACCATCGACGACGTCATCCGCTTCGTCCCCGGCCCGGACTTCCCCACCGGCGCGCTCATCTACGGCCGCACGGGCATCGAGCAGGCGTACCGCACCGGGCGCGGGTCGATCATCATGCGCGCCGCCATCAAGGTGGAGCCGCAGCAAGGCGCGGGCGCGGACCGCGAGCAGCTCGTGGTGACCGCCATCCCCTACCAGGTGAACAAGGCGAAGCTCATCTCCAAGATCGACGAGCTGCGCTCGGAGAAGCGCATCGCCGGCATCGTCGAGGGGCGCGAGGGCGTCGTCGACGAGTCCGACCGCGAGGAGAACATCCGCATCGTCGTCAAGCTGAAGAAGGACGCCCTCGCGCAGGTCGTCATCAACCAGCTCTACCGGATGACCGAGCTGCAGACGAGCTTCGGCGTGATCAACCTCGCCATCGTCGGCGGGCGCCCGCGCACCCTCGACCTCAAGGAGACGCTGGCCTGCTTCGTCGAGCACCGACGCGACGTCGTCACTCGCCGCACCCGCTTCGAGCTGCGCCAGGCGGAGGCCCAGCGGGAGATTGTCGAGGGCCTCGGGATGGCCATCACCGAGGTGGACCTGGTCATCAAGACCATCCGCGAGTCGAAGGACGCGGAGGAGGCGCGCGGCCGCTTGATGGCGCTGCCGCTGAAGGGCCTGGAGGCCTTCGTCCGCCGCGCCGGGCGCCCCGACTCGGAGATCGAGGTCGCCAAGAAGCGCACCCCCTACACGCTCTCGGAGCGGCAAGCGAAGGCCATCCTGGAGATGCGCCTCTCCCGCCTCACCGGGCTGGAGGGCGAGAAGCTCGCGGCCGAGTACGGCGAGCTGTGCGCCGAGATCGCGCGCCTGCGCGGCATCCTCGCCGACGAGGAGGTGCTCAAGAACGTCATCGTCATGGAGCTCGAGGAGGTGCGGCAGAAGTACGCCGACAAGCGCCGGACCGAGATCGTGGCGACGGAGGCGGAGATCCACGAGGAGGACCTGATCCAGGAAGAGGACATGGTCGTCACCATCTCCCACGCCGGGTACATCAAGCGCACCTCCACGAGCACGTACCGCGCGCAGAAGCGCGGCGGCAAGGGGCGCATCGGCATGGAGGCGCGCGAGGAGGACTGGGTCACCCAGCTCTTCATCGCCTCGACGCACGCCTACGTCTTCTTCTTCAGCGACCGCGGGAAGGTCTACGTCAAGAAGGTCTACGAGATCCCGCAGGCCACGCGGCAGAGCAAGGGCCGGGCGATCGTCAACTTCGTCGGGATGGAGCCGGGGGAGAAGGTCGCCGCCATCGTGGAGGTGCCCAAGATTGAGAAGGGCAAGTACGTCGTCACCCTCACGCGGCGCGGCCAGATCAAGAAGACCGAGCTGGACGGCTACGAGAACTTCCGGGAGAAGGGCATCATCGGCGTCAAGATCGAGGACGGCGACGCCCTGCTCTCCGCCGCGCTGACCGACGGCTCGCGCGACCTGCTCATCGCCACCAAGCTCGGCCAGTCCATCCGCTTCCACGAGGAGCAGGTCCGCGCGATGGGCCGCGCCACGGTCGGCGTGAAGGGCATCGAGCTCGCCGGGGAGGACCAGGTCGTCGGCCTGGCGGTGACCGACCCGGAGCGCCCGTACGTGCTCGCGGTCTGCGAGAAGGGCTACGGCAAGCGCACGCTCATCGACGAGTTCCGCGTCCAGCACCGCGGCGGCAAGGGCATCATCCTGATCGACGCGAGCGAGCGCAACGGGCCGGTGGTGGACGTGAAGCTGGTGGCGGAGAGCGACGAGGTCATGCTCATCACCGACCGCGGCCAGACCCTGCGGACCGGCGTCGCGGAGATCCGGGAGACCGGCCGCAACGCGCAGGGCGTCCGGATCATGAACGTGGAGGACGACGAGCGCGTCGTCGGTGTGGAGCGGCTGGCCGAGCGCGACGGCGACGGCGGCAGCGAGGCGCCCCCCGGCGAGAGCACCCCCCCCGCCGGCGAGAGCGTGCCGCCCCCGCCGGAGGACCTGAACTGAACGGAGCGCGCCCGTGGCCGCGAAGAAGAAGCAGCCCGCGAAGAGGACGACGGCGGCGGCGAAGCGCGCCCCGGCGAAGCCGGCGAAGCCGGCGAAGCGAAAAGAAGGCGGCGCGCGGGCCGAAGCTGGTCACGCGCGAGACGGCGCTCGTCATGTTCGAGCGGCTGTCGAAGCACCACGCCGACGCGCACTGCGAGCTGGACCACCGGAGCGCCTTCGAGCTGCTCGTCGCCACGGTGCTGAGCGCCCAGACCACCGACGTGAACGTCAACAAGGCGACGCCGGCGCTCTTCGCGAAATACCCCGACGCGCGCGCCCTCGCCGCCGCCGAGCCCCAGGACGTCGAGCCCTACACGAGCACGCTCGGCTTCTTCCGGCAGAAGGCGAAGTCCATCGTCGGGCTCTCCCGCGGCATCGTGGACGCGCACGGCGGCGAGGTCCCGCGCACGCTCGCCGAGCTGGTGAAGCTCCCGGGCGTCGGCCGCAAGACGGCGAACGTGGTCTTGGGCGTGGCGTTCGGCGCGCCGGAGGGCGTCGTCGTCGACACGCACGTGCAGCGCATCGCGCAGCGCCTCGGCTGGACGAAGCACACCGACCCGGTGGACATCGAGCAGGACCTGATGAAGCTGCTCCCGCGCGAGGCGTGGGACCGCACCAGCCACGTGCTCATCTTCCACGGGCGGCGCATCTGCACCGCGCGCAAGCCCGCGTGCGACACTTGCCCCGTCAACGATCTGTGCCCGAGCGCATTTCACGCGGAGAACGTGGGGCGAAAGGCCTCGCGCCCGCGACCCTGGGCTCGCGCCACGAGCTGACCTACCATCGCGCCCCCTGGTCGCAGGGGCGGCACGCGCGGCCCTTCGCTACGCGTCGGGCGTTGCGACCTGGAGGGAACTGCTTCACGAAACCGCAAGGTCCGCCCGGAGGGCGGGAACACTGGAGGCCAAGATGAGCGAACTGACCGAGTCGCCGGCGTGGCGCGCCCTCGCCGAGCACCACAAGAAGATGGCCGGCGTGCACATGCGCACGCTCTTTGCGGAGGACCCGAAGCGCGCGGACGCGCTCTCCATCGAGGTCGGCGACGTCTTCCTCGACTACTCCAAGCACCGCGTCACCGCCGAGACGATGAAGCTGCTCTTCGACCTGGCCCGCCAGGCGAAGGTGCACGAGGCCATCGGGCAGATGTTCGGGGGCAAGAAGCTGAACGGCACCGAGGACCGCGCGGTGCTGCACGTCGCGCTGCGCAACCGCGGAAACCGCCCCATCCTGGTCGACGGCAAGGACGTGATGCCCGAGGTGAACGCGGTGCTCGCCAAGATGCGCGGCTTCACGGACCGCCTGCGCTCCGGCGACTGGAAGGGCCACACCGGCAAGCGGATCACCGACGTGGTGAACATCGGCATCGGCGGCTCGGACCTCGGCCCGGTGATGGTGACCGAGGCGCTCAGACCGTACTGGCAGGGGCGCAAGCCGGGCGAGTCGCCCATGCGCGCGCACTTCGTCTCCAACGTGGACGGCACCCACCTCGCGGAGACGGTGCGCGAGCTCGACCCCGCGTCCACGCTCTTCATCGTCGCCTCCAAGACCTTCACCACCCTGGAGACGATGACGAACGCCACGAGCGCCCGGAAGTGGCTGCTGGAGAAGCTCGGCGCGGGCGACGACGCCGTCGCCAAGCACTTCGTCGCGGTCTCGACCAACGCGAAGGAGGTGCAGAAGTTCGGCATCGACCCGGACAACATGTTCGTCTTCTGGGACTGGGTCGGCGGCCGCTACTCCTTCTGGAGCGCCATCGGCCTCTCCATCGCCTGCGTGGTCGGCATGGACCACTTCGAGGAGCTGCTCGCCGGCGCCCACGCAATGGACGAGCACTTCCGCGCGGCCCCGCTGGAGAAGAACCTCCCGGCCATCATGGGCATGCTGGGGGTCTGGTACTCCAACTTCTTCGACGCGCAGACGCACGCCATCCTCCCCTACGACCAGTACATGCACCGCTTCCCCGCGTACTTCCAGCAGGGAGACATGGAGTCCAACGGCAAGGGCGTGGACCGCGCCGGCCGGCGCATCACCGACTACGACACCGGCCCGGTCATCTGGGGCGAGCCGGGCACCAACGGGCAGCACGCCTTCTACCAGCTCATTCACCAGGGCACGCGCGTCATCCCGTGCGACTTCATCGCGCCGGTCAAGACGCACAACCCGATGGGCAAGCACCACGAGCTCCTGCTCGCCAACTACTTCGCGCAGACCGAGGCGCTGATGAAGGGCAAGACGGGCGAGGAGGTGCGCGCGGAGCTGGAGAAGGCGGGGACGCCGAAGGAGCGCATCGAGGCGCTGGTGCCGCACAAGACGTTCACCGGGAACCGGCCGACGAGCTCGTTCATGGTGCCGGAGATCACGCCGCGGGTGCTGGGGCAGCTGGTCGCCGCGTACGAGCACAAGATCTTCGTGCAGGGGATCGTCTGGAACATCTACAGCTTCGACCAGTGGGGGGTGGAGCTGGGCAAGCAGCTCGCCAAGGCGATCATCCCGGAGCTGGAGGGCGCGGGGGAGGTGAGCTCGCACGACGCGTCCACCAACGGCCTGATCAACCGCTACAAGCGCCTTCGGTGAAGGCGGCAACGCGGAGGGCGCGCTCGCGGTCATCGCGATCGACGGCAAGAGCGGAGTGAGCGCCGCCGCGTGAAGGCGACGGCGCCAGCCGTGTTATAGAGCACGCATGCACGAGCTCGCGCGGCGGATCCTGGACGGCAACGTTCGGGCTGCCGCGCGCGCCATGCGCCTCGTCGACGACCGAGTGCCGCTCGCGGTGGAGGTCCTCAAGGACCTCTTCCCTTACACGGGCAAGGCGTTCGTCGTGGGGGTGACGGGCAACCCCGGCGCGGGCAAGTCCACCCTGTGCGACCGGCTCATCGAGGCGTACCGCGCCGCCGGCAAGACGGTGGGCGTCGTCGCGGTGGACCCGACGAGCCCCTACTCGGGCGGCGCCATCCTGGGGGATCGCATCCGGATGAATCGTCACTCCACCGACCCGGGCGTCTTCATCCGCTCGGTGGCGACGCGCGGGCACCTGGGTGGCCTCTCCCGCTCGGCGCGGGATCTGGTGCGGGTGCTGGACGCCTTCGGCAGCGAGGTGGTGCTGGTGGAGACGGTGGGCGTGGGGCAGGACGAGCTGGAGATCACGCGCACCGCCCACACGACGCTGGTGGTGATGGCGCCCGGCATGGGCGACGATGTGCAGGCGATCAAGGCGGGGCTGATGGAGTCGGCCGACGTCTTCGCCGTGAACAAGGCGGACCGCGACGGCGCCGACGCCACGGTGCGGGACCTGGAGCTGATGCTCGCGCTCGGCGGGAGCTCGCTGATCGCCGCGGGCAAGCAGCGGGGGCACGTCGTGCACGGCGAGGCCGCCGGGCTGCACGCGGGGAGTTCCCCGCCGGAGCGCTGGACCCCGCCCATCGTGCGGTGCGTGGCCACGCGCAACGAGGGCGTGGCCGAGCTGGTGGCCGCGCTCGAGCGCCACCGCGAGTGGGTCGTGGGCACCGCGCCGGGCCGAGCGCGAAAGCACGCGCGGCTGGCCGAGGAGGTGCGCGAGACGCTGCGGGAGGCGCTCATCGATGCGGCCACCGAGGATCTCGCCGCCGAGCTCGACGCCGCGGTGCAGGCGGTGGAGTCGCGCGCGATCGACCCGTACACGGCGACCGAACGCCTCATCGAAGCCTTTCGTCGGCTGCACGCCTGACCCCCCTCTCTGTCCGGGACACCAGGGCGTCGCGGCGCGCCGGCCCGAGCTCAGCGCAGGCGGGCGAGCTTCGCGCGCACGGCGGCGGCGTCCACCGGTCCCTTGCTCTGCAGGGCCTTGGTGTACGCGGCGCGCGCGCCGGCCGGGTCGTGGTCGGCGGCGAGGGTGTCGCCCAGGGCGACCCAGCCGGGGCCCCAGTCGGCGAAGTCCTTCGTGACCTTCTGCGCGTAGGCGCGCGCGCTGGTGAGTCGCTGCGCCTTGATGCACGCCTCGGCGGCGTGGACGAGCGGCGCCGGGTCCAGGCGGTCGTAGCTTGCGGCGGCCTGGTAGGCCTCCAGCGCCAGATCGATCTCGCCCTTCTTCGCGTAGGCGTCGGCCATCAGCAGCTTGGCGCCGGCGGAGTTGGCCAGCACACCGAGGGCGGTGCGCGCCTCGGCGAGCGCCTCGTCGACCTTGCCCTCGGCCAGGTCGACGCGACCCACGACGATGTGTGCGCTCGCGTCCTGCCCGGCGATCTTGAGCGCGGCCTGCGCGGCGACGCGCGCGTCGGTCGTCTTGCCGAGCGCCAGGTCGACCTCCGCCAGCTTCACCCACGCCTTCAGGAAGCCGGGGCGCTCGCGCGTGGCGCGCTGCAGGGCGGCGAGCCCATCGGCCGTGGCGCCCAGGGCGCGTCCGAGCTCGTAGGCGGCCTCTGGCCCGCTCGGGTCGAGCTGGGCCGCCTTGCGAAGCTCGGGGATGCCCTGGTCGGTCTTGTGCGTGTCCACCAGGAAGCGGCCGAGATACAGGTGCGCCTCCGGCGCGTCCGGCTTCCACCCGATGGCGGCGCGGAAGGACGCCTCCGCCTGCGCGTCCTTGAGCTGGAGCGCGTAGGCGCGGCCCTCCGAGACCTTCGCGTCGTACGACTTGTTGCCGCCGGCGAGCGCGGCCGCCGTCTCGCCGAGCGCCTCGCTCGCGCGGCGCCAGAGCAGGTGCGCCTCCGCGGCGCAGGCGTGACCTGCAGCCGCGCCGCCCGTCTGCGCACCGACGACGCGGCAGGCGACCATGGCCTGCGCGAAGTTGCGCTCGGCGATGTACGTGCGGGCGATCTCCCAGTGGACCGCGATGGCGCCCGGGCCGCGGCGGCCGGAGACGGTGCTCGCGCCACGGCGGAGTTCGGCCAGCGCCTCGCGGTCGCGGCCGGCTCGGCGCAGGGCCTTGCCTAGGGCGATGGACGCGTTCACGTCCGACGGGTGGGCGTGCGCGGCGGCGCGAGCCGGATCGACCGCCGAGACCTGTGCGTGGGCCGGGGCGCTCCCCAGCGCGACCGCCAGAAGTGCGGCGGCGCACGCCGCGCGCGCGGAGATGCGTGCAGTCTGCATGGGCATGGCTTACCACGGTTGGACGGGGAACAGGCCGGTTTCCATGCAACGGAAACGACGCCGGAGCGCCTCAGTCGTCGGGGTGGTCCCAGGGGTAGTACAGGCTCGCGGTGTCTCCGAAGTCGCTGCGAATGCGCTGGAGGATGCCCTCGGTGCGATCGCGCTCCACCAGGCAGCGGCCGGCGTCCCAAAATCGCCCCATCGTCAGCGACACGTCGACGACGAACTTCACCATCCTGGTGGCCAGGATGGCGGCGAGCACGCGCTTGAGCAGCGCGACGCCGCGCTCGGTGAGCCTCACCTTGCGGGTGCGCCGGTCCAGGTATGGCCCCGGGCTGCGCTCCACCCAGCCGAGCCCCTCGAGCGACTTGAGCATGCGGCTGACGGTGGGCCGGGACACGCCGAGCAGCCGGCGCAGCTTCATCTGCGTCACGTAGTTCATCGCGTTGTCGTGTATCGCGTAGAGCATGTCGAGCCGCGCCGGCGTGAGCCCCGGCGCGAACTTGGAGCAGATGGCGCGCCCGAGCGTGAGCGTCGACTGATAGGCCCGCTTGAGCCCGAACATGATGGCATCCATCCCTCCCCCCACTGCACACCCCATGCCCCCCCATCCCCCCCTCCTCCCCACACGTTTAGGCGGCCTTTCATGTGCTCGCTAACGATCTGGCCTCCAAACGTGGGTGGCAGGGTGGCCCTGGGGGGTGTCCCCGGACAGGTGGCAGGGGGGGGTGTCCCCGGACAGGTGGCAGGGCGAGTGAGGGAGGAAGCACGTGCTTCTCCGGTGCCGTCGTCGTCGAGGGCGACCGACCACAGGACCCGCGGGACGGCGACACTCCATCCAGTCGCCAGGCTACCGGGCGGCGACACGGAGGGCGAAGGGGAGAACGCTATCTCGGAGGGCGCGGGCGCGAGAGGGACCAGGCGGCGGCGTCTCGTACGACGGGCGAGGGGTGGGAGGCCGCGGCGGTGCGGAGCGCCTCCTCGCCCTGGCCAGTGTTGCCGAGGATGATCGCGGCGTTGCGGGCGAGGCCCTCCGGGGTGGCGCGGTGCAGCGGGCTGCCCTGGGCGAGCTCCGGCCAGCGCGCGGAAAGGTCCGGGGCGAGGAGGTCCTCGAGGGACGTCTCCGCCCAGCGTGCGTGCGGCGCGAACGCGGCGGTGGCGCCGGCGCGCGGGCGTTCCGAGCGGTTGAAGGGGCAGACGGTCTGGCAGTCGTCGCAGCCGAAGAGGTGCTCGCCCACGCCGGCGCGCTGCGACTCCGGGACAGGGCCGCGCAGCTCGATGGTCAGGTACGAGACGCACCGGCGCGCGTCGAGCACGAAGGGGCGCACGAGCGCGCCCGTCGGGCACGCGTCCAGACATGCCGTGCACTCCCCGCAGCGGCCCGGCACCGGCGCGTCCGGCTCCAGCTCGAGCGTGGTGACGACCTCCCCGAGCAGCACGAAGGACCCCTGGCCCGGGACGATGAGCATGCCGTTCTTGCCGACGAAGCCGAGCCCGGCGCGCGCCGCCCACGCGCGCTCCAGCACCGGCGCGTCGTCGCAGAGCGGCCGCGCACGCACCTCCGGCCCGAGCCCGCGGACGAACCGCGCGAGCTGGCGGAGCTTCTTGCGCAGCCCGTTGTGGTAGTCGCGGCCGCGCGCGTAGCGGGCGATGCGCCTGGCGAAGGGCGGGTCCTGCGCCTCCTCCCCCACCGGACGCTGGTAGCGGCGCGCCAGACACACCACGCTCCGCGCACCCTCCAGGATGTCCGAGGTGTCCACCCGCGCACGCACCTCCGGTGACGCCGCCAGGTACTCCATCTCCCCGTGCATCCCCTCCTCGAGGAACGCGCGGTAGCGCTCGTGATCCTGCTGCAGCGGCGGGGTCGCCGCGGCGATCCCCACCGCGTCGAAGCCAAGCGCCTCGGCGCGGGCACGAACCGCGAGGGCGAGACGACGAAAAGACCCGGCCGGGCTGACGAAAGAGGCCATTTCCGCTATGTTCTGCTGCGCCTGGGCTCTCGGGCTCCGGCCGCCTGCGTGGGGCGACCACGTTCCGTTCGGGGATGATGATGACACTCTTTCGCTTTTGCCGCCGCGCCCTCGTGCCGGCGCTGACTCTCCTTGCCTGCTCCAGTCACAACAACACCGTCGGGCCCGATGCCGGCGGAGGCGACGGCGGCAGCGCCACCTGCGCGTCGGAGACCGCAAACCCGACGCTCACCAAGAACGGCTACGCGGCCTGCACGCCGTGCCAGTTCCCCAACGTGACCCCGCCGCTGCAGTGCACTGACAGCAAGCCCATCAACGCCTGCTGCGACTACGTCCAGGAGCCCAAGACGGAGCTCGCGCGCGCGACCGGCCTGCACTACTTCTCCGCGCCCGCCGGCCAGACGGACGTGGACCTTGGCTGCCTGGACAACCCCGGCACCCTCGGCACGCCGCAGGACGTCTCCATCGAGGGCTACGTGAAGCTCTTCTCCACAGGGGACGACTCCTCGGGTGTGAAGATCGAGATCTTCAAGGAGGGCGCCAACGGCGCGCTCGGCGCGCTGGTGGGCACCCCGGTCGTCACCATGGACACCGACCCGTACATGGACCCCAAGCCCACCTGGTCGACCAAGTGCCCGCAGGACGGCTGCACGCTGCGCCACTTCAAGTACGACGGCGTGCCGACGGAGACGCCCCTCATCGTCAAGACCTCCGACGCGAACGCGTCGCAGAAGTGGAGCGAGCTCTACGACTACAACGTCTACTTCGCCAACTCCAAGGTGCAGAACGACGCCGACGCGGGCGTGCCGTACGTCGAGTACGACGCCAACGCCGTCGCGGCGACCGACGTGAACACCGTGGCGTCCGCCGCCGGCGGCTTCACCGTCAAGCCGAACGAAGGCGTCATCGCCGGCGAGATCCACGACTGCGGCGACGTGCGCCTCTCCGGCGCCACCGTCAACACCGACTACCGGCCGGAGGGCGACATCTTCTACTTCGGCGAGAACGAATCCGACCCGCTGCCCGACAAGACCCGCACCGCGCCGGGCCTGGGCACCAGCAAGCTCGGCCTGTTCGGCGGCCTCAACTACCCGACGGGCACCCCCATCCGCGTCAGCGCGGTGGGCCTCTACCAGGGCCAGAAGGTGCTGGTCGGCACGTACATCGTGCAGGTCTACCCCGGCGCGGTCACCGCCCTATCCATCCGCGGACGCCGTCCCTGGCAGCAGTGACCACCACGCGCGACGCGCTGCTCGGCGGGCAAATCTGGCTCGAGCAGCCCGCGCGCGGGGAGGGTTATCGCGTCAACGCCGACGCCTTGCTGCTCGCCGCCTTCGCCGGCGACGCGCGCGGCGTGGTCTTCGACCTGGGCGCCGGTGTGGGCGCGGTCGGGCTCGCCGTGTGCGCGCGCAGCCGCCCGCGACGCGTCGTCTTCGTCGAGGTCGACCCGACGAGCGTCGTGCTCGCCCGCCGCAACGCGGAGGAGAACGGCCTGGGCGCCCGCGCGGAGGTCGTGCGCGGGGACGTGCTCCGCGTGGCCTTGGCGCGTCGCGGAGAGGCGGCGCTGGTGGTCTGCAACCCACCCTACTTCGAGCCCGGCACGGCGCGGGCGCCGCGGACGGCCGCCACCGCGCGCGTCGGCCCCTTCGTGCGCTTCGTGCGCGCGGCGCGCACCCTGCTCGGCAGGCGCGGTCGCGCCTGCTTCGTCTATCCGGCGCGTGATCTGGCGCGGGCCCTGCTCACGCTGCGGGAGGCCGGGCTGGAGCCCAAGCGCCTGCGCATGGTCCACGGCGGGGCCGGCCGCCCGGCGCGCGTCGGCCTCATCGAGGCGCGCGCCGCCAGGCCGGGGGGGCTGGTGGTGGAGCCGCCCCTGTTCGAGAACGACGCGACCTGTCTCGAAAGGGAATGAACCGGGGCGCGGACGCGCTATGACTCGCGCGTGGCCAGCCGCGGGGAGATCGCATCGTGGGTCGGGACGGGCGTGGCGCATGCGGTGCTGGCCGCGCTGGTGGTCCTCCATCACGCGAAGCCGGAGCCCGTGCCGGAGGCCCCTCCCCCGCCCGCCATCGAGATCACCCTGGACGATGGGCCTGCCGCTCGCGCCGCACGGCCCGCCGCCCCGGAGCGCAAGCACGCTGACGATCGGACGCCGACGGGGATGATGGCGGACGGGCCACCCACGGCCGGCCTGCTGGCGATGGCCTCCACGAGCCAAGCCCGATCCTCCCCGGACCACAGCAGCGGCTCGATGAATATGGAGGGCCTGCCCGCCCCGTCCGCCTCCGCCTCCTCGGGCCCGCCCGCGAGCCTCTTCGTCCCCGACCAGGGCGTCATCGGGCTGACGGGCCCTGGCTCCTTCAGCATGCAGACGGCGGCGGCTGGCCTCGACGCCGGCACCCTCGCGCAGCTGCAGGAGCGCATCCGCCACGCCATCCAGGACCCGCTGCGCGCTCACGACCGCGCGGTGGGAGCGCTCGGACAGGGGCCGGTGGTCGCCGCGCTGGAGGACGCCACCCGCCTGAGCCCCGGCCCTTCGGAGGGCAACGCCGTCTTCTCGGTGAGGGTCGACGCCTCGGGCAAAGTGCTGTCGCTCACGCTGGAGCAGTCCTCCAGCGACTTCGGCAGCTGGGAGGACATTGGCCGGCAGAGCGAGCGCGCGCTGCGCAAGAAGCCGCTGCACCTCCCGCCCGGCTCCCACGGCCTCGCGATGCGCGTGCAGGTGCGGGTGAAGATCGCCCTGCCGAGCGGCGCCAGCCACGCGGTCACGCCGAAGGTTGGCGCCGACGAGCACGGCGGCTACGTCGGCGGCGGCTTCGACGTGAGCGACATTGGCGCCCACCCCGTGCGCGTGGTCGGCGCCACCCTCCTCGACGCCCAGGATCTCTGACGCGGCCGGCCTCTGGCCGGACCTGGGGTCCGTGCGCCCTTCGGGCCGTCGGCCGGCCTCCGGCCGGACCTCAGGTCCGTGCGCCCTTCGGGCCGTCGGCCGGCCTCCAGCCGGACCTCAGGTCCGTGCGCCCTTCGGGCCGTCGGCCGGCCTCCGGCCGGACCTCAGGTCCATGCGCCCTTCGGGCCGTCGGCCGGCCTCCGGCCGGACCTCAGGTCCGTGCGCCCTTCGGGCCGTCGGCCGGCCTCCGGCCGGACCTCAGGTCATGCGCCCTTCGGGCCGTCGGCCGGCCTCCGGCCGGACCTCAGGTCCGTGCGCCCTTCGGGCCGTCGGCCGGCCTCCGGCCGGACCTCAGCGCTCCCCGAGCAGGCGGTCCAGGAGGATGGCGCACGCCGCGCGGACGCTCAGGTGGTTGTATCCCGCGTCCCTCTCGGCGAGCACCGGCGCGAGCCGCGCGTCCGCGCCCTCGAGCACGCTCGCGGGCAGGCCCCACGCAGTCCCGAAGAGCAGCAGCACCGGCTTGCCCTCGCCTTCCAGCCGCGCGCGGGCTCCCGCGGCAGGCAGCACCCCGGGCGCCGAGCGGGCGGCGGTGCTCCACACCTCGATCGCCTCGCGCCCGCCCATGCGATCGTACAGCTCCTCCAGCGAGGGCACCGTCTCGGCGAGCGCCAGCGCCTCCTTGCGCGCGGGGATGCGCTTGCCGCTCGACCCGTGCTCCCAGTGATCGCAGATGCGCGCCACCAGATCGCGCTGCGCGGTGATGGGGTGCACCAGGTAGTAGCGCGCCACGCCGAAGGTGCGCGCGCTCCGCGCCAGGTCGTGGATGTCCAGGTTGGTGATGGCGCTCGTGACCACCGCGCCCTGCCCGTCCAGCACCGGGTGGTGGACCAGCGCGATGGAGAGCGTCCTCACGAGCCCTTCTTCCGCGCGGCGAGGTCCGGCCGGCGCGCCTCCGTCCGCAGGCGCGCCTGCTCCCGCCGCCACGCGGCGATCCCCGCGTGGTTGCCGGAGAGCAGCACGTCGGGCACGCGCTCGCCGCGGAACTCCGCCGGACGCGTGTAGTGCGGGTACTCCAGCAGGTGCTCGTTGCCCGGGCTGTGCGACTCCTCGCGCGTCGAGTCCTCGTTGCCCAGCACGCCCGGCAGCAGACGCGCGATGCCCTCCAGGATGGCCATCGCCGCGACCTCGCCGCCCGTCATCACGAAGTCGCCGAGGGAGATCTCCTCCTGCACCAGGGATCGCACCCGCTCGTCGAAGCCCTCGTAGCGGCCGCAGACCAGCATCACCGCCTCCCGGCCGGCGAGCTCGATGAGCTTCGCCTGATCCAGCGGCTTGCCCTGCGGCGTGAGCAGCACGCGGTGCGCGGGCGGCGTCTCGTCGCCCAGCGAGTCCATGCACGCCGCCAGCACGTCGACGCGCATCACCATGCCCGAGCCGCCGCCGTAGGGCGTGTCGTCGACGCTCTTGTGCTTGCCCAGGCCGAAGTCGCGCGGGGAGCGCCGCCGCACCGTCAGCTGGCCGCCCGTCACCGCGCGACCGACGAAGCTCGTGACCAGGAAGGCGTCGAAGAGCTCCGGAAAGAGGGTGACGACCTCCGCGCGCACAGTCACTCCAGGCCTTCCAGAGTGACCAGCGTGACCACGCCGGCGTCCACGTCCACGCTCTCGACGAAGGCGTCCACCAGCGGCACGTCCAGCTGCTTGCCGCCGGCGTCCACCACCAGCGCCCCCATCGTGGGGTACTCCACCATGCGCACGACCTTGCCGATCGGCTCGTCGCGGCCCTTCACGCGGACCGTCGCCCCCTCCACGTCGCACGCATAGAACTCCCCCTCCTCCAGGGCGGGGAAGTCGCGGCGACGCACGCACACCTCCGCGCCGCGCAGCTCGCCGGCGCGGTCGCGATCGTCGACGGAGTGCAGCTTCATCAGGATGGCGTCGTTGGCGCGCCGCGCGAAGTCCACCGAGACCTCGTGCGCCTCGCCGTCGGGCAGGCGCACCAGCACCTCCTCGCGTTCCAGCAGGAGGTCGCTGTCCTCGTTGTACAGGCGCAGCCGCACCTCGCCGCGTACCCCGTGCGGGCGCGCGACCGCGGCCAGCGGCACCCAGACGTCGGGTGCCAGCACTAGTCGACGATGTCGAGGTGGGCGCGCCGCCCGAGCTTCGTCGAGACCGCCGCCAGGATGGTGCGCATGGACTGGGCGGTGCGCCCTTCCTTGCCGATGACCTTGCCGATGTCTTCCTTCGCCACCCGCAGCTCGATCACGCTGTTGTTCTCCGTCGCGA
The DNA here is from genome assembly GCA_963782055.1 of uncultured delta proteobacterium. Taxonomy (GTDB): domain Bacteria; phylum Myxococcota_A; class Polyangia; order Polyangiales; family Polyangiaceae; genus DASXHD01. The sequence goes on along the minus strand of CAWAIF010000003.1, from coordinate 3,322,438 downwards.
TCTCGCGGACCTCCACCTTGTCGGGGAAGTCGACGAGCTCCATCGCGATGGTGCGGATCAGAATCTTTGAGGGACATGAGGGACACCTCCGATGTGGGAGGCACGGGCTCGCTCAACCCTTCGCGGCCGCAGCCTTGGCCGAACGCTTCAGCAGGCGCGTCACCGTCTCGGAGGGCTTGGCGCCCTTGCTGGTCCAGAAGGAGAGGCGCTCCGCGTCGAAGCGGAAGGTGCCCTCCTTGGAGGGATTGAAGGTGCCGATGTTCTCCAGGAAGCGGCCACCGCGCGGGCTGCGCGAATCGGTGACGATCAGGCGGTAGAACGGGCGCTTCTTGGTGCCTGTGCGGGCGAGACGGATGGTGACCATTGCGGAGCGGTTCCTATCGGGGGCGACCCGGGAAAGGTAGCATCGCGCACGTCGCGCGCTACTCGGCAGGCCGGGGCCGCGCACCCTAGTGGGCACCCCCGCCTTCGTCAAGCCGAGACGGCCACTTCCGGCAGAGGCGCCGTCTCCGTCTCCAGCGCGGCCTCGTGGGCATCGAGGATCTCCAGGCACCCGGCCAGGGAGTCGCATGTCAGCAGGCGCTGGCGGAGCAGGGCCGCCCCGCGCAGACCCCGCAGGTAGCCGCTGAGGTGGCGGCGCGTGCAGCGGACCCCGTGCGGCTCGCCGCGCTGGGCCACGTTGGCCCGCAGGTGGGTGCGGCAGGTCTCCATCCGCTCTGCGGCGGTGGGCGGGGGCAGGGTCACGCCGTGGTCCAGCAGGGCGCGGGCTTCCCGGAAGATCCACGGGTGCTCGATGGCCCGGCGGCCCACCATCACCCCGGCGCAGCCCGTCTCCTCCAGGGCACGCCGCGCGTCCTCGGCGCTCTTCACGTCCCCGTTGAGGAGCACCGGCATGGAGACGACCTCGCGCGCCTTGCGGGCCCAGGACCAATCGGCGGCCCCGGAGTGCCCCATCTGGGCCGTGCGGCAGTGGATGGTGAGCGCGGCGACGCCCACGTCCTCAAGCCGGCGCGCCAGGTCGACGATGGGCATCGTGGACTCCGGGCCGTAGCCGATGCGCGTCTTGACGGTGACCGGCAGCGAGGAGCGCTTCACCACCATCGCCGCCATGGCCACCATCGCCTCCGGGTCGCGGAGCCAGCCGGCGCCGGCGCCGCGGCCGGCGATCTTGGGGACCCAGCAGCCGCAGTTGACGTCCAGGAAGGCGGGGCCGGCTTCCTCGGCCACCGCGGCAGCCTCGGCGAGGCGCTCCGGGTTGGAGCCGTAGATCTGGACGACCGTGGGCTGATCCTCCGGCCCGAGGCGCATCTTGCGGCGGGCGTTGCGGCAGCCTCGGAGCAGCCCCTCCACGTTGACGAACTCGGTGAAGCACACGTCGGCGCCCAGCGAGCGCGCGAGGCGCCGGAAGACGACGTCGGTGACGTCCTCCATGGGCGCCAGCACGACGGCCCGGCCGGAATAGAGCTCGCGGACGATGGACATGCGGTCTGCCTTCTCCGACGTCTCCGCTACCCGTTGACCGACATGACGCGCGTCAGCTTCATCATCATTCCCATGTGGAGGGCGCCTCCGTAGACGTGGAAGCTGCCGCCACGCATGGCCCGGAAGACGTCTCCGACCACCTTGGCGCCCTCCTTGTCACCCCAGCCGGGGATCGGCAAGCCCAGCCTTCGGGAGACGGGCATGTTGGAGAGGGCGAGAATGACCTCGGAGGAGGCGCGGACGGTGACGTCGGGGATGCCGACGATGCCGTCGAAGAGGGTGAGCTTGCCGCCGTGGAAGCGCAGGGTGAGGGCCACCTCGGCGTCGTCGGCGACGATGGCGATGGCGCCGTCGATGGCGTCGAAGTCCAGCTTCTTGTGAGGCTTCGCGTCCAGATTTTGTCGCACGAGGTCGGCGAGCATGACGGCCAGCCCGTTCTCCTCGGCGCCCGGCGCAAGCAGCACGGACTCCATGGGGGGCGCCATTGTCGGGGCAGACGGGGCTCCGCGTCAACGCTCCCGGCCGCCCCGCCTGCTCGGGGGGAGGCTCCCCACGGCCACCGGCGAAACGTCGGAGTGCTAGCACGCTTGCACTCCGACGGGCGGGGAGGCGGGCGCGTGGGGGGGCACAGGAGGGAGTCCTGTTATTCCGGCAGGTTGCCGGCGACAGCTGATCCCCCACCTCCACCCTTCGACTGGCCGGATCCGCTGCCTCGCAGCCGGCCTGTAAGCTCGCGGCTCTGTGGGCGTTCTCCAGGAAACGCATGAACGTCGTATCGGTCCTCCCGCCCTGGTCGAGTATCGTCGCCTCCGTGGCGGAGGACCGGCGGGACGACCTCGAGCTGGAGCGCGCCCTCGTGGCGCGTGCGCAGGCGGGGGACCGCACGGCGATGGGCGAGCTGCTGCACCGCCACGGGCGCAGCCTCTACGTGCACGTCCTCTTGCCGCGTCTGGGCTCCGACGCGGCGGCGCGCGACGCCCTCGCCGAGACCTACGCCAAGGTGGTGGAGCGCATCGACCGCTTCACCTGGCAGAACGTGGGCTTCTACCCCTGGCTGCGCACGGTCGCGCTGCGCGTGGCCATCGACGCCTTGCGCGCGCGCAAGCGCACGCTGCTCTTCGAGGCGGAGGACCTGGAGCGGGAGCTCGACGCGACCAGCACGCAGACCCCCATCGACCAGGCGCTCTCCGACCGCCGCGATCGTGACGCCGCCCGCGCCAAGGTGGAGGATGCCCTGGGCCGCATCCACCCGCGCTACGCCCGGGCCATCCGCATGCGGGTGCTGGAGGAGATGCCCCGCGAGGAGGTGGCGGCCACGCTGGAGGTGACCCCGGCGACCTTCGACGTGCTACTTCATCGGGCGATCGCCGCGCTCAAGAAGGCCCTGGAGAAGAAGGAGGTGAGCGATGGATGAGAAGAAGCCCGTCGCCCAGCCCGAGGCCCCGCGCTCCGATCCCGCGCTCGACCCCGACGCGCCCATCTCGGAGGAGGAGCTGCGCGAGGCGTCGAGCCTGCGCGACGCGCTGGAGGACCCCGACCGCCCGCACGAGGGGGCGGAGGTGGCCCGCGCGCTGGCCCAGGCCCACGCGCCGCGGCCGCTCGAGCCCGGGGAGCACGACCGCATCGTGGCGCAGGCCCTCACCCAGTTCGACGGCGCTCGCCGCCGGCGCCGCGGCGTGGTCATCCGCGTCTCCTTCGGCGTCGCCTCCGTCCTGGCGGTGGCCGCCGCCGCGCTCTTCTTCATCGGCCGCTCGCCCCAGGGCACGACGCCCGCCGGCCAGGCGCTGCTCCACGTGCGCTCCACCCAGCCGCTCTTCCACGAGCCCTTCGAGCGCGGCAACACCAGCGCGCGCGTCGACACGATCGCCCTGGCCCGCGCGAGCGACCTGCGCGAGAACCAGTTCGTGCGATGGGGTGTGAAGTGAAGGCGCGCGCCGCCCTCGCCGCGCTGCTCGTCGTCGCCACGTGCGGCCTCGCCGTGGGCTGCAACCCTCCGCACGACACCATCTCCGGCGATGACGCCGCGGTGGTGGACGTGGACCTGCTCGCCTTCCTCTCCATGGCGCGCGCGCGCCACCACGAGGCCAACCTGGACGAGTCGAGCGGCGACCTGGATGGCGCGATCGCCGCCCTCGGCCAGCTCGTCGCCGCGCCGCGCCCGCACCCGGACGAGAAGGTGCCGGAGGTGGAGGAGGTGCTGGCCGATACCTACGCCCGCATGGCGGACCTCCGCCTCAAGAAGAACGACGTGAGCGGCGCCTCCAAGGACGTGCAGGCCGGCCTGGAGCACGCCACGGAGCCGACCTACTTCCGCGGCCACCTGCTGGAGGTCTACGGCATCGTGGAGGAGGCCCGCACCGCGGAGCTCGCCGACGCGGGCAAGAGCGACGAGGCCGAGAAGGCGAAGGCGCACGCCAAGCAGCTGCTGCGCCAGGCAGTCGATATCCAGGAGCGCGTGATCGGCAAGACGCTGGGAGACGGAGGCGCCGAGTGAGCAGGGCATCTTGGGCGTGGGCAATCGCCCTGGCGGTGGGGATCGCGGCGTGCGGCGGGGCCGCCCCGGCGGAGAGGCCCGCGGAGGCGCCGGCCATGAGTCCGGGAGCGCCCTCCGAGGCGGCGCCCGCCGACAACGGCGCCGGGGGCGCGGCTCCCTCCACCATGCACCCGAGCGTCGCGCCGACATCCAGCGGCGGCAGCTACGCCAGGCCGCCGGACGAGCGGGCCGGCGCGCGCGTGGAACTGCAGCGCGCCGAGGCGCAGGTCGCCGCGAGCCTCGGGGACTGCGCCACGGCGTGCCGGGCGCTGGCGTCGATGGAGCGCGCCGCGGAGCACCTCTGCCGGCTGGACTCCGGCGCGGACTGCAGCGACGCGCGGGCCCGCGTGGACGCCGCCCGGAGCCGCGTCGACAGCTCCTGCGGGGGATGCACCCGGTGAGCGAGGTGCTCGCTCTGCGCGACGTCCGCGAAGGCGGAGAGTGGACCCCCTCCCAGCGGGCGAAGAACGACGCCATCTACGCCCTCGCCGTGCTCGCGCTCACCGCGGCTCGCCCCCTGCCCCGCCGGGCAGCGGCCGCCCTCGGCCGCGGACTTGGCCGCCTCCTCCATGGCGTCCTTCGCCGGGAGCGCGCCATCGCCCTGGCGAACCTGAAGCTGGCGTATCCGAGGCTGTCGCGGAGCGAGCGGGAGGCGCTCGCCCGCGCGGCGTTCGTCACCCTCGGCGGCTTGCTGGGGGAGACGGTGGCGGCGCTGCACGGCGGCTTCGAGCCCCTCCCCTTTCCCGAGGCGTCCCGTCGGCTGCTCTCCGAGGCGCTGGCCGAGGGACGGGGCGTGGTCCTGCCCTCCGCCCACCTCGGGCCGTGGGAGCGGCTCGCCGCCACGCTGGTCGCGCACGACGTCCCGCTCACGACGATGGTGCGGGCGAGCTACGACCCGCGCTTCGACGCGCTCACCGCCCGCCTGCGCGGCGGGTCCGGGGTGGAGACGATCCCCCGCGGCGCGCCGGCCGCTCCCGCGCGAATTCTGCGGGCGCTCCGCCGCGGGCGCGTGCTGGGCGCGCCGATGGATCTCGCCTCGCGCGTCCCGTCGGCCCCGGTCCCCTTCCTCGGCCAGCCCGCCCGCACGGCCGTCGGCCCGGCGCGCATCGCGCTCCGCACCGGCGCGCCTGTGGTGGTCTGCACGGTGGAGCGCACAGAGGCGGGAGCGCTCGCCGTCACCGCCACCCGCCTCGATCGCACCGGCGCTGGCGCCGAGCCTGAGGAGGCGCTCGCCCTCACCGCCCGCATCAACGCGGAGCTGGGACGCCGCATTCGCACCGCGCCCGAGATGTGGCCCTGGATGCACCGCCGCTTCGGCTGAACGGCCCACCGGCGGGCCGCCCCCGATTTCACCCGCTTCAATCACTGTGCCGGCGCGCCCGGGCTTGAGTACACTGCGCCGGAAGGGGGTCGGGCCTCTCGACCAACTCCCCCGAGCCAGAGCCCCGAACGGAGCCCCGCCGTTGTCCGCCGAAACACCGCGCACTCCCAAGCTCTTGCCCTTGCCCGCGGGCAAGACGCTGCAAGCCTACCCGCTGGCTCCGGTGGACGGGTTCGTGCTGTCGCGCATCGACGGTACCATCTCCGACCGCGACATCATCCAGCTGACCGGCCTGCCCGAGGACGCCGTGCGCGCGTCGCTCGGCAAGCTGGTGGAGCTGGGCCTTGTCGCCTACGGCGAGCCGCCGGCTGCCCCGCGCGCACCGGCGGAGAACAACGGCAAGCGCAGCCCGTCCATCCCACCCCGCCCGATCCAGGAGATCTCCGAGGTCCAGGCCGACGGCATGCCCAAGCCCCCGCTCGGCCTCTACGATCCCTCCGAGCTGGACGAGGACGTGGACATGGAGATGGACCACCGCCGCAAGGTGCTGGACCTCTTTTACAGGCTGGGAGAGCTCGATCACTACGAGATGCTCGGGGTGGAGACCGGGGCGCCCAAGAAGGCCATCAAGAAGGCGTACTTCGAGCTCGCCGCGCTCTACCACCCCGACCGCTTCTTCCGGAAACGCATGGGCGCCTTCAAGGTGAAGATGGAGGCCATCTTCGGCCGCATCACCGACGCCCACGACGTGCTGACCGACAAGGAGCGCCGGGCGGAGTACGACGGCTACCTCGCCGAGCAGGCGCAGACGCGCGCGCTCGAGGCGCGCATGCACGCGGGCATGACGCGGGCCGAGGAGCCAGCCCCGCGCACGACGTCGCCGCCGCAGGGCACACCCGAGACGCCGTCCCCGCCGCCCGCGACCTCCTCCGCCCCCCCTCCGCGGTCCTCCGGGGTGAACCTGTCCGAGCAGGCGCGCCGCGACGCGCTGGCCCGCAGGCTCCTCGGCGGCCGCTCCTCCGCCGCCCCCCGCACCCCCAGCACGCCCTCGCAGCCCCAGGCCGACCCCGACGCCCTGCGCCGCCACTACGAGCTGCGGGTCTCGCAGGTGAAGGTGCGCATGGCGCGCGATCACGTGGAGGCCGCCCGCCAGGCCATGGCCAGCGGGGACCCGGTGACCGCCGCCAACGCGTACCGCCTCGCCGCGCAGCTCAACCCGGAGGACGAGGAGGTCAAGGCCGGCCTCACCGAGTCGCAGGCGCAGGCCAACAAGGTGCTGGCGGACTCGTACCAGAAGCAAGCCGAGTACGAGGAGAAGAACGGCCGCTACGCCGACGCCGCGCGGTCGTGGTCGCGGGTGACGCGCGCCGCCCCGGAGGACGCGGTCGCGCACGAGCGCGCCGCCTTCTGCATGATGAAGGCGGACGGCAACCTGCACGACGCCGCCTCCCTCGCGCAGCGCGCCATCGAGCTCACGCCGGACAGCGCCGCCTACCACACCACGCTCGCCCAGGTGTACCTGGCGGCCGGCCTCCAGCTGAACGCGAGGAGGGTCCTCGAGACCGCCGCGCGGCTCGCCCCGGGCGATGCTAACATCCAGACCTTGCTCAAGAGGGCCGGCAAGCCTTGACAGAGCGGCGTCGGCGTCCCCTTCGGGGCATTGGCCGACCTTCGGCCGGACCTCAGACGTGATACAAGAGGACAAAGGCTTTCCATGGAGAAGGTGATCGGCATCGACCTCGGCACGACCAACTCGTGCGTGGCCATCGTGGAGAACGGTCAGCCCACGGTCATCCCCAACCGCGGCGGGTACAAGACGACGCCGTCGATGGTGGCCGTGACGGAGGCGGGCAAGCGCCTGGTCGGCCACATCGCCAAGCGCCAGGCGATCACCAACGCCGAGAACACGGTCTACGCGGCCAAGCGCCTCATCGGCCGCAAGTGGTCGTCGCCGCAGGTGAAGAACGCGATCAACACCTCGAGCTATCGCATCGTCGAGGGCCCCCACCACGACACGCGCATCGTCCTGCGCGACAAGGAGTACAGCGTCCCGGAGATCAGCGCGATGATCCTCCAGGAGATGAAGGTCATCGCGGAGGACTACCTCGGCGAGGCGGTCTCCAAGGTGGTCATCACCGTCCCGGCGTACTTCAACGACAACCAGCGCCAGGCCACCAAGGACGCGGGCGAGATCGCCGGGCTGGACGTCATCCGCATCATCAACGAGCCGACGGCCGCCGCGCTCGCCTACGGCTACGGCCGCAACATCGAGAAGACCGTCGCCGTCTACGACCTGGGCGGAGGCACCTTCGACATCTCCATCCTGGAGATCGCCGCCCACGGCGTCTTCAAGGTCGTGGCCACCGCCGGCGACACCTTCCTCGGCGGCGAGGACGTGGACGCGCGCATCGTCGACTGGCTCGTCTCCGGCTTCAAGGAGGAGCACGGCATCGACCTCAGGCAGGACCGCATGGCCCTGCAGCGCCTCAAGGACGCCGCCGAGAAGGCCAAGTGCGAGCTGTCCTCGGTGAAGGAGACGGAGATCAACCTCCCCTTCATCATCTCCAGCGGCCGCAACGAGGCGCTCCACCTGCAGCGATCGCTCTCCCGCGCCACGCTGGAAGACCTCTCCCTCGACCTCATCGAGCGCACCGTCGACATCTGCAAGCAGACCCTCGAGGACGCCCGCCTGGACAAGGACGAGATCGAGGAGGTGCTCCTCGTCGGCGGCATGACGCGCATGCCCCGCATCCAGGACGCGGTGGCGGGCTTCTTCGAGCGCGAGCCGTCGAAGGGCGTGCACCCCGACGAGGTCGTCGCCCTGGGCGCCGCCATCCAGGGCGCGGCCCTGGTGGACGAGAAGCAGGAGATGATCCTCCTCGACGTCACCCCCCACGCCCTCGGCATCATGACCTTCGGCTCCTACTTCGAGGAGCTCATCCCGCAGAACACCACCGTCCCCACCAGCCGGCAGAAGATCTTCACCACCAGCCGCGACAACCAGACGGCGGTGAAGATCCTCGTCATGCAGGGCGAGAGCGAGCAGGCCGAGGAGAACGAGGTCCTCGGCGAGTTCATCCTCACCGGCCTGCGGCGGGCGCCCAAGGGCCAGGTGGAGATCGAGGTCACCTTCGAGATCAACGCCGACGGCATCGTCAGCGTCCGCGCGAAGGATCTGGAGACGAGCCTGGAGCAGTCCATCCAGGTCACCGCCACCAGCGGCCTGACGCGCGACGAGATCAAGAACATGATCGAGAACGCCAAGGACCACATGGTCGAGCGGCGCGTCTCGGAGGAGTTCGAGGGCCTGCGCCAGGAGGCGCTCAAGCTCACCGCGGAGATCGAGCGGCTCTTCCCGCAGGTGGAGCAGATCGTCGCGGCGAGCGACTTCGGCCGCGAGGCGATCGACAAGGCCAAGACCATCGTCGTCAAGGCCAAGCAGGCGATGGACAGGAAGGACGTCGCCGCCCTCAAGGAGCAGATCGAAGGTCTTTCGCGCACGCAGCGCATGTTCAAAGGGGTCGTCGCCAAGACCCAGTAGCCGCGCGCGAGCTTTTCACGGACTCCGGGCCCGAGCCGCAGGCGGGCGCGGGCCGAAACGTCGGTGACCGCGGTGCGCGGAGACGCGGGACCTAGGTGATGATCGAGGACGACGAGAACATCGACGAGGAGTGGCCGGACCCGGAGCAGGAGCGGCCGACCGTCGTGCCGCCCGACGCCGGCAAGCGGGAGACGCCGCCGGTGCTGCGCCTCGACTCCGCGTCGGAGATGTCGTCATCTCCTCGCAGCCGCCAGGCCACCATCAGCAACGAGGCGGAGCTGGAGGACGCGCGCATCCGCTCGCTGACGCTCCCGAGCGATCCCCCTCCCCCGCCTTCGCTCTCCGACGCGGCGATGCGCCGCGCCAGCCTGCTCTCGCTCGCCGACGGCGCCGGCGGCCTCGGCCTGGACGCCGACGCGCTCGACCTCGTCGCGCAGGAGGCGGACCGCAGCGCGCCCGCGGAGGCCGTCCCGCTCGCGACCGGCTCCTCGCCCACGCCCTACGACCCCGTCCGGGAGATGCACGACCGCTTCTCCCTCGGCGACTACTCCGGCGCGCTTGTGGTGGCCGAGTCGCTCCTCGACGAGGACCCGGATCACGACGAAGCGCAGAAGATGGCGGAGAGCTGCCGCGTCGTGCTCGAGCAGATGTACACCGCGCGCATCGGCCCGCTCGACCGCGTCGCCTTCGTCGCGGTCCCCCGCGAGCAGCTGCGGTGGCTCAGTCTGGACCACCGCGCCGGCTTCGTCCTCTCGCACGTCGACGGCATCTCCAGCCTGGAGCAGATCCTCGACGTGAGCGGCATGCCGCCGCTCGATGCGCTGCGCATCCTCTACGAGCTGTTGCAACAGCGTGTCATCGGCTTCCGGTGAGATGGCTCACGCGCGCCCCGCGGCGTGAGCGAGATCTTTTCGATCGCGCAAGCCCTTTCGACACGACGTGAGAAACACGCGCGCTTCACGTTGCACGAGGTCGTATCGGAAGGTACACCGGAAGACGATGACCGAGGGCCAGGGGTCCGAGAGCCAACGGATGCGGGGCGACGTGGAGCTCGCCCTCCGCACCTCTCTCGACCCGAGGCGCGTGCTGCCGCTTCTGCACAAGCTGGCGCGCGCCGCGGAGCCCGGCTCCGACGACCACGTCTTCGCGCACCGGCAGCTCGCCGAGATCCTCCTCGAGCGCGATCCCTGGCGCGCCGCCGTGCACGCGCGCCGGGTCACCCTCGAGCGCCCGCAGGACGACCGCGGGTGGGCCGCCCTCGGATTGAGCCAGTCGCTCCTCGGCCACTACCGCTACGCGGCCGCCTCCTTCGAGAAGGCGCTCGCGTGCGCGCCAGCCAACCCCTGGTACGCGCACAACCTGGGGCACCTGCTGGACGTGGCGCTGGATCGCCCCCGACAGGCCGTGTCGCACCTCCGCTCTGCGTACCGCAGCACCGGCCACAACCGGGAGGTCGCCTCCTCGCTGGCCCACGCGCTGGGCCGCAGCGGCGCCCGGGCGGAGGCGAGGCGCGTGCTCTCCAGGGCGATGCGCAAGGGCGCCTCGCGGGAGGAGCAGGCGCTCTGGCGCTGGCTCACCGACGACGCCGACGGCGACGGCGAGCACGTGCCGGTGAAGCTGCGCGCCTCCCCGCCGGACACGCACGGCTGGGCGGAGGAGTCGCTGAGCGGGTCGCTCCCGCGCGACGGGTGGGCCGACCAGGAGCCGGAGCCGGAGCCGTCGCTCGCCCCCTGGTCGTGGGTGGACCGCGCCCTCGCGCGCGGGCTGGCGCGCCTCCCGCTCGACGAGCCCCAGCGCCGCACGGCCCGAACCATCGCCCGCGACGCGGCGCTGCGGCGCCCGCCCGTGGACGCGCAGGGCGCGCAGGGCCTCGCGGCCGCGGCGGCGTACGCGGTCGTGCAGTCTGCACGCATCCCGCTGACGCAGGCGGAGGTCGCCGCCTGCTTCCGGGTGAGCGTCGGGAGCCTTCGCCACCGCCTCGCCTCGGTGCGCGGTCGCGTCCAGGTCCGCGGCTGAGCGCCCGCCCCCGCAGCCGCTCCAAACACTACTTTGCATGCGGGAAGACGCGTCGCGCTTGGCACGTTGACGGCGAGAGACTACCCCTTCGGCATGCGCGCACTCACCATCGTCGCCGTCGCCGTCGCCGTGTCGCTGCTGCCCTCGCTCGCGCTCGCGCAGGGGGACGTGGTCGTCGGCCAGCCGGAGCTCCCTCCGCCACCCAAGGTGGACGATCCGATGCTCGCGCCCGTGCCTCCGCCGGCGCGCGTCGTCTCGTCGTGGGACCAGATCGCCGCCGAGCTCCGCGGGCGGTCGGCGGATCTTCACGTCGCCGTGCAGGAGGTCGCGCGCGCCGAGGCGCAGCGGCGCGAGGCGCTCGCCGGCATCCTGGGCAGCATCACGGCGAACGGGACGGCCACGCTCAACTTCATCACCCAGGACAGCGCCTTCGTCGGCGTCGACGCGCAGGGCAACCCCACCTTCCGCACCGTCACCTCGCCCACGCCCCAGTACCTCTCGGGCAACCTCTCCTTCAGCCTGCCCATCTTCGCCCCGCGCGCGTGGAACAGCATCAAGACCGCCTCCCTCGGCATCGACATCGCCAAGGCCTCGCTCGACGACCTGAGGCGCACGCTCGCCAGCACCACGGCGAGCTCGGTGCTCTCGGTGGCGACCGCCGAGCGCGTGGCGGAGCTGAACCGCGTCGGCCTGCGCAACGCGCTGGAGCGGCTGGAGCTCGCCAAGCGCCGGCTGAACCTCGGCGCCGGCACCGGCCTGGACGTCGTCCGCGCCCAGTCGGACGTGGAGGCGGCGCGGGCGACCCTGGTCTCCGGGGACGAGTCGCTCCGCCAGGCGCGCGAGGCGCTCGGCCTGGCGCTCGGGTACGCCGAGCCCGTCGGCGTCGCCCACGACGTGGACCTGCAGGGCGTCGTCAACGACGTCATCGCGCGGTGCCAGGTGGCCCAGTCCGTGGACCAGCGCCCCGACGTCGTCGCCGCGCGCACCCGGGTGGACGTGGCGAAGCGCTCGGTCATCGACGCCAAGTCGCAGTTCCTGCCCACGCTCACCGCGCAGAGCGGGATCAGCACCTCCACCATCACCTCGCAGAACTCGCCCCAGGTCACGTGGAACCTGCAGGGCGTGCTCTCGTGGACCCTCTGGGACGGCGGGTACCGCTACGGCGCCCTGCACGACGGCGAGGCGCAGGTGAACGAGGCGCAGGAGCGACTCGGCGCGGCGCGGCGGCAGGCGCTCATCGAGGTGGTGCAGTCGCAGCGCGCGGTGAAGGTGGCCCAGCAGGCGCGCGACATCGCCACTCGCGCGCGTGACCTGGCGGACAAGCAGGACAAGCTCACCCGCGCCGGATTCTTGACGGGTCAAGGGACGAGCCTCGACCTGGTGACGAGCGCCGTCGCGCTTCGGCAGGCGGAGATCACCCTCGCCCTGCGCGACTTCGACCTGGTCCGCGCCCGCGTCCTGGCCGTCCTGTCCCTGGCCACCTGCCCGCTCTGACTCGACTCGACCTTCGCCTCAGCTCCCCGTCGGCGCGGCGGAGTCCCAGCCGGTCACGCGGGCCAGATCGCTCATCGCGATGTTCAGGTCCATGAGCGCGCGGGTGTGCTCCAGCTTCGCGTACACGTACGAGCGCAGCGGCTCGATGAGCGCGCGGTCGTCCTTGGTCCCGAGGTCGATGGCGCTCTGCACGCTCGCGATCCACTCGCGCGCCTTGTGCTCGGCGTGGTCCCAGTGCTGCTCGCGCGTGTTCGCCTCCTTGACGGCGGCGTAGGCGGCCTCCACCTCCACCCCGATGCCGCCGAGGGCGAGGCGCTCGAGCGCGCGCGCCTCCTCCACCTGCGACTCCACCTCCTCGACGCGCGCGGAGTTGGTGACGAGATCGAGGCTCCACCGGGCACCGATGAAGAAGCCGTAGCCGAAGTAGTTCTGGTTGTTCGACGCGAAGGCGTTGCTCTGCCCGACGATGCTGGGCGCCACCGCGTAGGACGCGTTCAGGTTCAGGCCGATGTCGGGGAAGTAGCGCGCGCGCTGAAGGGCGAGCTGCCCCCGCCGCGCGGCCACGCCGGCCCGCGCCATGTTGACCTCCGGGCGGAAGAGGCGCGCCGCGGCGAGGTAGCTCACCACCGGCCCGATGGGCGTGTCCGGGCGCTTGAGCGGCTCGTCGGGGATGTCGAAGTTCTTCTGGACGCCCGTGAGGAAGCGCAGGGCCGCGAGGCCGTAGGTCTCCCCGCGGTCGGCGTCGGCGGAGCGGGCCAGGGTCTCGTCCTTGTAGAGGACGAGGCGCATCTTGTCGGCCTCCTCCACCGAGGTGTCGCCCTTGTCCAGGCGCTCGGTGATGCTGGCGATGGCCTTGTCCAGCTTGCCGATGACCTCCTTGGAGAGGTAGCGCGCGTCGCGCGCGAACATGACCCCGAAGTACGCGCGGCGCACGTCCATCCGCACCGCCGCCCGGTTCTTCTCCATGTCCCACTCCGAGACGCGCACGTTGGCGTGCGCCATGTCCAGCGCGGAGGAGATCTTGCCGAAGGTGAAGATGGGCAGGTTGATGTCGATGCGGAAGTTGAAGAAGGGCTGGTACCCGCTGGCGAAGGACGGGTTGAGCAGGTCGTTGACGTTGTAGGAGGTGTACCCGAGGCTCCCGCCGACCGTCGGCAGGACGCCGGTGCCCGCGGTGGCCGACCAGTTGAACCAGGGCGTGTAGCGCGCCTCGTCCAGCTGGCCGCGGGCGTAGCCCAGGCGCGCCCGCGCCGCCCAGATGTTCGGGTGGTTGCGGTCCGCCAGGGCGAGGCACTCCGCCAGGCTGTAGGTGCGGTGCTTCGCCGGCGGCAGGGGCGCGTTGACCGGGGGTGCGGTGTTCGCCGGAGCCGACGAGTCATCGTCGTCCAGGTCGAAATCGCCGGCGTGGACGAGCGCCGGAGACAGGAGCCCCGCGGCGATCAGGCCGGACGCGATGAGCCGTTGCGGAGCGCGCATCGTTCGGGGGCCGACACTAGCAACGCTTCCCGGCGAGTCAAAGGCCAAGACCGGCGCGGCGGGGGTCTTTACCCTTTGGTCCGGCGCACCACACGGCGGAAGTTGGAGCGATCCAGGCCGGAGTTGCGCGCCGCCGCGGAGAGGTTGCCCCCCGCGCGCCGGAGCTGCGCCCGCACGTACGCCTCGTCGAAGAGGGCCAGCGCCCGCTTCTTCGCGTCCGGGTACTCCAGGTCGAAGATGTCCCGCGACCAGGGCGAGCCGGCCTGGGACGAAGCGCCGCCCTCGCCGTCCTGCTCCTCGCGGGCGAAGGGCAGGTCGGCGGCGCCGATCGTCTCCCCGCGTGAGAGCACGAAGGCGTGCTCCATCGCGTGCTCCAGCTCGCGCACGTTGCCGGGCCAGTCGTACGCGCGCAGCGCCTCCAGGGCGTGGGCGGCGATGCCCTTCGGCGGGCGTCCCATGCGCCGGGCGAGCTTGCGCACGAAGTGATGCGCCAGGATGACCACGTCGTCCTCCCGCTGGCGCAGCGGTGGCAGGGCGATGGCGATCACGTTCAGGCGGTAATAGAGGTCCTTGCGGAAGTCGCCCGCGTCGATCTTGGTCTTGAGGTCCACGTTCGTCGCCGCCAGGACGCGCACGTCCACTGTGCGCGTCTCGTCGGAGCCGACGCGCTTGACCTCCCCCTCCTGCAGGGTGCGCAGGAGCTTCACCTGCGCGTGCAGCGGCAGATTGCCCACCTCGTCCAGGAAGATGGTGCCCCCGCTCGCGGCCTCGAAGAGCCCGGCGCGCGCGGTCTGGGCGCCGGTGAAGGCCCCGCGCACGTGGCCGAAGAGCTCGCTCTCGACCAGGTCCTTCGGGATGGCCGCGCAGTTGACGGGGACGAAGGGCTTGCCGGCGCGCGAGGAGCGCTGGTGGATCGCGCGGGCGACGAGCTCCTTGCCCGTGCCGCTCTCCCCCAGCACCAGGACGGTGGACGTGGCCGAGGCGACGCCCTCGATGAGCCGGTAGACGTCCTGCATCCGGGAGGAGGTGCCGATCAGCTCGCCGAAGCGCTCCTGCGAGAGCAGCCGCTCTTCCAGCTGGTGGGCGCGCTCGATGAGGCGCCGGTGCTCGGCGGCCTTGCTGACGGCGAGCGCCACCGCGTCATTGGAGGCGAAGGGCTTGGTGAGAAAGTCGTAGGCCCCGCCCTTCACCGCGGCGACGGCGGTGTCGACGTCGGCGAAGGCGGTCATCAGGATGACCTCCAGCGCCGGCCAGCGCTCCTTGGCCTGCTGGAGCAGCTCCAGGCCGGTCATGCGGGGCATCAACAGATCGCAGAGCAGGACGTCGGGCAGCCCCTTCTCCAGCGTCTCCAGGCCCGCCTGACCGTCCTCCGCGGTGGTGACGACGAAGCCCTTGCCGCCCAGGATGCGCGCCAGGCTCTTGCGCAGCGCCGGCTCGTCGTCCACGACCAGAACGCGCACGGGGTCCTGCGCCTCCTTGACGGGCGCGGACGCGCCGCTCAGCCGCGACACGATGCCTCCGGGGGATTGAGCCGTCACCGGGCCCTGGACGATAGCGCCTTCCCGCCGCGCTGCCTACGCCCGTCGGCCCGGGGCGAGGCCGGCGCGGAGGGGGCCTCCGCCGCGCGCAGCACCTTGCGCGCCAGCGTGCTCAGGGCGCGCTCCTCCAGCGCCGCCGGCGTCACCGGCTCGCACCGGGAGTACTCGCCGCCGGTGAGGCGCCGCGGCGTGGCGCGCAGCTCCCCCGCCACGACCGTCACCGTCATGCGGCGGTGCGAGAGGACGTGCACCACCGTCCCCGTGACGCGCGCGCCCCGCAGCGAGACGAGCGCCGACGCGGCCTCCAGCGGGGGCGTGTCGCCCGCGAGATTGGTCATGGGGGGCTCCCACATCCCGCCGAAGAGGAGCGACTCCTGCCGCCGCGCCAGCAGCACCGCCGGACCGCGACGCGCCACCACCGCGACGCGCGCCCACGCCACCGGCGCCTTCTTCTTCGCCAGGACGGGGAGCGACGCCTGCAGCCCGAGGCGGCGCGCCCCACACGCTGTGGCCACCGGGCACGCCTCGCACCGCGGCGCGCGCGGCGTGCACACCAGCGCCCCGAGCTCCATCAGCGCCTGGTTCAGATCGCCGGGCTCCGCGCTGCCGGCGACCAGATCTCCGGCGAACGCCCAGAGGCGGGCCTGCCCCTTCGCGCCCCGCGCGTCGCCCTTCACCACGAAGACGCGCGCGAGGACGCGCGCCACGTTGCCGTCGAGGAGCGGCTCGCGGAGGCCGAAGGCGATGCTCGCCACCGCCCCGGCGGTGTAGCGCCCGACGCCGCGGATGGCGCGAAGCCCCTCCGCGCTCCGCGGCAGGCGGCCGCCGTGATCGCGGGCGACCTGCCGCGCCCCCTCGTGCAGCAGCCGGGCGCGGCGGTAGTAGCCGAGGCCGCTCCACCGCGCGAGCACGGCGTCGAGCGGCGCCTCCGCCAGGGAGACGACCGTCGGGAAGGCCGCGAGGAAGCGCTCGTAGTACGGGATCACCGTCTCCACGCGCGTCTGCTGGAGCATCACCTCGCTCAGCCAGATGCGGTACGGGTCGCGCGTGGCGCGCCAGGGCAGATCGCGCTTGCACGCGCGGTACCAGCGCCCGAGCTCCCGCCGTACGATCGCGACGATCGCGTCTTGCGCGGGGGTCGCGCGGTCACCATGTTGATGGGTCGAAAGGGACTTCTTCATGGCGGATCGACGTCTATCGCATCCCGGCCTGGCGGCCGTGCTTTCCTTCTTCGTGCCGGGGGTCGGCCAGTTCTACAACGGCGCCTTCCTGCGCGGGCTGTTCTGGCTCATCGTGACGCCCGGCCTGTGGATCGGCTCCGGCGGCACGCTCGGGTGGATCTGTCACGTCATCGCCGCCTTCACGGCGTACCGGTACGCGCGCCGCATGGCGTGATCCGCCGTCGGGCGGTCCGTCGTGCTCGAGGGCGAGCACGCGTCATCGCAGGACGTGGTACTCGAGCGTGTAGCGGCCCTTGTTGCCGACGCGGTGGCCGTCCACCAGCACGTAGTACGTGCCCGGGTCCAGGACGGCGGTCGCCCGGGAGTGGTGCGCGTCCTCCGCGTCGTTGTTGCAGACCGCCTCCGCGGTGTGCGGCCCGCTGGAGCCGGGCGGCTCCAGACAGCTGCGCCGGATGGCGAGCACGCCGTCCCAGGTGGGGGTGCTGAGCGTCACGCGCACGGTGGCGCGGTGCCGGAGGACGATGCGGTAGAGCCTGTCCGGCGAGGAGGCCCCCCTCCCGCCGCCACACGAGGTGGCGAAGCGATTGCCCGCGCCGCTGGTGTCGCCGCTCACCTTCTGGCCGTCGGACAGCAGCGGCGCGGTCTTGCACGCGCTCTCCTGGGCGGAGACGTCGACGACGTCGTACTCGAAGGAGAACTTGCCCAGGCCGGCGGCTGTCGCGCCGTCCACCGCGAGGAAGTAGGTGCCCGCGGGCAGGAGCTGGTCGATGGAGGCGCCGCACCCGAGCTCGCTCGCGCGGTCCCCGCACGTGCGCTGGAGCACGAAGACATGCCCGCCGGAAGCCCCTCCCCCCTCCTCGCGCGTCATGCGCACCTCCAGCCGCGAGCGCCGGGGGAGGTCGATGCGGTACACCACGTCGGCCGCGCCGGCGCCGCTGCACTTGCCGGCGATGTCGTCGCGGGCGGTGAAGGTGTCCCCGTCGACGTCGGTGGTGCTGTGCGGCGCGAGCGGCACGGCGTCGCTGCAGCCGTCGCCCGGCGCGCCGCTGCCCGTCTCCGGCGCGACCTCGCTGGTCAGGGTGAAGCGACCGTCGGCGTTCTCGTCGCTGGAGTCTGCGAAGACGGTGTAGCCGCCGGGGTCCAGGATCCCGACGAAGGCGGCCTCGTTGTCCTGCGTGGCGGAGGTGGTGTCGTAGCACCCGACCTCGGTCTGGTCGTCGGTGCAGACGCGCCGCACGTGAACGATGGGGGCGAAATCGTCGGAGTGCTCGGTCATGCGCACGCGCGAGCGCTGCCCCACGTCGAAGTGGAAGGGCATGTCGGCGCCCTTGGCGTCGTCCCCGCAGGACGCGTGCACGTGGTCGTAGGCGTTGGTGGTGGTGCCGTTGACGGTGATCCCGAGGGGCAGCACGTGCGCCTGCCGGCACACGTCGGCGACCGACGGCACGTCGGTGAGCGCCACGTTCATGCGGAAGGTGCCCGACTCGCCGTTGTACCCGTCGACGAACACGTAGTAGGTGCCCGGGTCGACGACGACGTCCACCTTGGAGGCCTTGTTGTTGCCGGCCTCGTCGTCGTTGCACTTGACCTCGGCGTCCTCGCTCGTGCAGTCGTTCTGCCGGATGTAGAGCACCGAGTCGAAGTGCGCGAGCACCTCGATCGTCATGCGCTTCTGCGTGGCGACGTCGATGCGGTACACGAGCTCCTTGCCGGTGGACTCGGGGTCCTTGCAGGAGAACTCGCTGTCGCCGTGCGAGGTGTTGCCGGTGTAGCTGCCGGCGCCGATGGGAATGGGCGCGTCGCACGTGCCGTCGGCGGTCTGCGCGGCGGCGGTGCCGGCCGGCGTGGGGCCGGTGCCGCCCAGGCCGCCCACCCACGTGGCGGCGAGGAAGTCCCCCGCGCCTGCGGCCATGCGGACCACCATCGTGTAGGTGCCCGGCGTGTCCACGCAGGCGCGGACCACCGCCTGCGCGTCGTGCGTGGTGTCGTGCGCCACGGGGTGGTTGGAGGCGTCCACCAGGGTGACGTCCAGATCGCGCACGCCCGCGCCGCCCATCGCCACCACGGTGGTGCACTGGGCGGTGAGCTGCAGCGGCAGGCGCGCCTCCCGCCCCTCCACCAGGCTGCCCTGCTGCACCGGGCCGACCTGGGCGAGGCCCATCGCGGCGAAGGCGTTGTGCAGCGAGACGAAGCGCGGATCGACCTGCGTGGGAGAGCTCGCGCACGAGAGCGCGAGCGCGGCGGCGAGCGCCAGCCCGAGGGCGAGCGGCCCGAGGAAGCGCCTCGCCACCCGGGCGCGGCGCAGGGGCGCGCGCTGACTGTCCGCGGTCATCACCGATACGGGTTCTTGGAGATGTCGTCGACGGTGCCCGCGGGTTTGGCCGTGGTGGTCGGTGCCGCGGTGGCGGTGTGTGCGGGCGCCGCGGTGGCGGTGGGCGGGGGCTTGACGTGCGAGCCGCCGTGGGGCGGGCGCCAGACGTGGTGTGTCGTCGCCTTGGGCTTGGCGGTCGTGTCCTTGGCGGTGGCGGAAGCGCTCCCGCTCTCGGGCGCCTTGGCGGTCTCCGTCGGGGTGGGCGCGGCGGTGGTGGCCGCGGGCGCGGTGTCGACCGGCTCCTGGGGGACGACGGCGGCGGACTGCGCGGGAGGAGTCGCACCGGCGGCGGCCGGCGGCGCGCGGAAGCGCATCAGCGCGAGGGGGACGGCGATCGCGGCGGCGACGAGCGCGACGGCGACGCCCACCCACACCCGTGACCTCTTCCTCTCGGGGACGACGATCTCCGCGGCGGGCGCGGTGGCGCTGCTGATGGAGGGCGCGCTGCCAGGCACCGCGATGACGGCGCTGGAGACGCTGGACACCCCGGAGCGCCCATCGCGCTGGCCCTCGACCTTGGTGGTGGAGGGGGTGCTCGGCGGCGGAAGGCCGAAGTTACCGTGCTGGCTGGGCTCGCTGCGGGCGAGCCACGCGCGCACGGCCTCCCGCTGCTGCGAGATGTCGGTGCCGAGCACGGCGTTGAGGTGCTCCTTGATGTCTCTCGGGGCGCCGAGGATGCCCTCGGTCCGGGCGGTGCGCTCCAGGGCGTCGGCGAAGTCCGCCGCCGTCGGCCAGCGGGCATCCGGCTCGCGCTCGAGCGCCTTCATCACGACCTCTTCCAGCGCCACCGAGACGTTGGGGTTGGCCTGACGCAGCCGCGGGATGGGCTCGTAGAGCACGCGGTTGAGGGTGTCCGCCTCGCCCTCGCCCTTGAACAGGCGCTTGTGCGCGAGCGACTCCCACGTGACGATCCCCATCGCGAAGACATCGGCCCTGCGATCGACCGCCTTGCCGCGCGCCTGCTCCGGCGCCATGTACGCGAGCTTGCCCTTGAGCTGGCCGGTGCGGGTCGTCGAGAGGCGCGTGGCGGCGCGCGCGACGCCGAAGTCGGTGATGCGCGCCGTGCCATCGACGCCGACGAGGATGTTCTGCGGGGAGACGTCGCGGTGGACGATGGCGAGCGCCATGCCGTCGTCGTCGGTGAGCTCGTGCGCGGTGTGCAGCCCGGCGAGGGCGTCCAGGCACACGCGCAGCGCCACCTTGTGCGGCAGGAACTTCCCCGACTGCGCCGAGCGCGCGAGGATGCGCGCGAGCGTGTCGCCCTCGATGTACTCCATCACCAGGTAGTAGCCCTCGGGGCTCTGCCCGATCTCCAGGATGGGCACCACGTTGGGGTGATGGAGGCGCGCCGCGAGCCGCGCCTCGTCGAGGAACATCTGGATGAACTCGGAGTCGTTCGCCAGGTGCGGGTGCAGGCGCTTGATGGCGACGAAGCGCTGGAATCCGCCGACGCCGCTCAGGCGCGCGAGGTACACCGTGGCCATGCCGCCGCTCGCGAGCTCGGCGATGAGCTCGAAACGATCGAGGTGCCGCTCCGAGTCAGTCGTCGCGGAGAGGAACTTGGTCAGCCTGACAACCTTTCGCGTGAGGGTCGCGCCTGGACGTGCCCTATCCCTACCTTACCGCAAGTTGCGGGCAGGGGAGCAAGCGGCGGCCTCTTTTTGGGGGGCCGCTCAGAAGGCGCCGCTCAGCCCGAGCGAGGCGCCGTGCGGCCCCAGGGCGAAGGTCGGCTGGAGCTTGGCTGTGGCGGGGGGCGGCGCCCCTTGCTCGACCTTGGGCGAGGACCACTGCGTGAGGAAGGCTCCCACCACCAGGGTGATGGCGCCCATGCCCGCGGTGACGGCGATGAGCACGTTGGTCCGGAGCTGCTCGTCCAGACCCTGCTGGTAGAGCGGGCAGCTCTCCCCTTGCCCGACGCAACCCTGACGCACCGCGTCGGTGCCAGGATTGTTGAGGGTATCGACGCCCGACCAGATCAGGAAGCCGCCGGCGACGGCCGTCAGGCCCAGGCTCACGAAGAAGACGGCGGGACCGAAGGGCTTGGTGGAGGGCGGTGTGGTCGTGCCGCCGGTGGCACCCCCAGTGCCCCCGCCGGCGACCACCTTCGGCGGCAGAGGGGGCGCCTGGAGGGTGAAGTCCTGCGATTTGCCCTCCTTGGCGCTGACGGCGAGCTCCTTGGAGCGGTCGCCCACCCAGCTCACCACCACCTTGTGCGGGCCCGGCTGCAGGAAGAAGGCGAACTTCTTCGCGTCCTCCAGCGACACCGCGCGGCCGTCGGCGGCGACGCCGCAATCGGGGTCGCAGTTGACGGTGAGCTCGAAGAGCTTCGGCCTGGCCTCCGCGAGCATCTCCTTGACCACCTTCGTGGTGGCGTCGTCGTCGGAGTAGCGGGACTGGGCGAGCAGGGCGAGCGTCGCGGCGCGCGCGAGCTGTCCGGCCTGCTTGCGCGCGCGCATCGCGTTGCGGAGGGTCTGCGCGTTCGGGGCGTCGTGGTACGCGTTCTCGAAGTGGATCGCCGCTTCCTCGAACTTGCCGTCGGTGAAGGCGCGACGGCCGGAGTCGTACTCCGCCGCGGCGGACTTGATGCGCTCCGCGCTGGGCGCGCCGTCGGCGCGCGCCACGTGAGGAACGAAGAGAGCCGCTGTCGCCAGCACCGCCCCGCAGAAGAGCCCACGCGCCCGCATGCCACTAGGTTGCCGGGGCGCGCACCGGCCGTCAACAACGCCGTGCGCCGGCGCACAGGTGGCCACTTCCGCCACATGACGATAGACTGCGGTCGTGCGTCATCGCGTCCCCCTCGTGCTCTTCGCGGCCGGCGTGACGGTCGTGCTGGGCTTCGCGAGCTGGCAGGGGTGCAGCGTCTACGACGCCTCCCTCCTCGAGCCGGGCGACGGCGGCGGGCCGGACGCGCAGCAGGACGCGGGCCCCCAGGGCGACGGCGACACCTGCGGCCACGTCCAGTGGCCCGCCCGGCCGGATCACGACGACCCATCGGACGCGGGCGACATCGAGTTCTACAACGCCCTGAGCTTCCTGGACTTCGGCGCGGGCGACGCCGGCGCGCCCAACGCGTTCGGCTTCGACCTGGACGGCATCTGCACCTGCCCCGGGCCCGAGTCGTGCAAGCCAGTGAGCGACGCCGGGCCCAAGCACTGCGATCAGGAGGGCGGGGTCGACAACTCCGGCGCCTCGCTGGTGGCGCAGTTCTCGTCGGCGAGCTTCTTCGACCAGGGCTACATCAACCAGCAGCTGGCCGCGGGCCTGTTCGGCGCGCTCATGCGGGTGCGCGGGTACAACGGCCAGGCCAACGACACCAAGGTGGAGCTCTCCGTCTACACCTCCAACGGGACGGAGGGCGCGCAGTACGGTGACGCCTCGGTGCCCAAGGGGGACGGCACCGACCGCTGGACCGTGGACCCGGACTCGCTCCTGGGCGGCACCATCCTGGACGGCGGCGAGCCGGTGCCGAAGCAGGCTTACGACCTCAACGCGTACGTCTCCAACTACTACCTCGTCGGCAACCTCAACGTGCCCCTCTCCATCGGCGCGGCCAACGGCGAGGGTCTTGTCACGGTGGACCTCACCGGGTCGGTGGTGGTGGCCAAGCTGGAGCCGTACCAGGGCTCCTTCCGCACCACCGGGGTGATGGCGGGCCGCTGGTCCACCAAGAAGCTTCTCACCACCATGCAGGTGCTCAACGACCCGCTGCTGATCGGACAGCACCTCTGCGGCTCCGACCCGACCTACCAGGCCCTCAAGCCCAAGATCTGCAGCTTCGCCGACATCACCAGCAACGTGCAGGACGACGGCAAGAACGCGCCGTGCGACGCCATCTCGATGGCCTTCTCCTTCAAGGCGACGCCCGCGACCTTCGGCTCGGTCTTCGCCAAGCCGGACAGCGGGACGCCCTGCGGCCCGCAGTGGACCGACGACTGCAACCAGTGACCTCCCTTCGGCCTCCGGCGGGCGAAGGCCCAGGGGGCGCCATGCTAGGCTGAGCGTGGTGCGGCATCCTCTTCGCTTGATCCTTGCGAGCGCCGTGGTGGCCTCCCTCTTCGTGTGGGTGAGCTGCGCGGTCTACGACAGCTCGCTGCTCGGCCCGCTGGTCGCGGCCGACGCCTCCGACGACCAGGGCGCCGACGCCGGGCCCGGCGCCGACGCAGACACCTGCCCCCACCGGCTGCCCCCGGCGCGGCCCTCGGCGGACGACCCCGGCGGCAGCGACATCGATCTCGTCACCGCGGTCGACACGCTGAGCTTCGGCTTCGCCGACGGCGGCGTCCCCAGCTACGACCTGGACCGCACGTGCACCTGCCCCGCGGCGGAGTCGTGCATCCCGCTGAAGGGCGCGCCCAAGCACTGCGACAGGGTGGACGGCGAGGACAACTCGGGCGGCGCGCTCCTGTCGACCTTCTCCAAGCTGCTGCCCGGCTTCGACGACTCCACCATCAACCAGCGCCTCGGGACGGGCCAGAGCGGGATGCTCATCCGGCTCCAGCGCTACAACGGCAAGCCGAACGATACGTCGGTCTCGCTGTCGATGTACGTCTCCCGGGGCACCGGGCCGATCGACGACGCCGGCGTCGACCCCATCCCCAACCACGACGGCACCGACCAGTGGATCGTCGACACCACGTCGCTGGTGGGCGGCACGGCGCCCCCCTACGTGCCCAAGTACCTGGACGACAACGCGTACGTCGCCGGCTCGGTCCTGGTGGGCACCCTGGACTTCCCGCTCGCCCTCGGCGGGTCGTACTCCGCCACCTTCGTGGAGCTCCGGTCGGCGGTCATCACGGCGGACGTGGTGCCGATGAACGGGTCCTTCGGGCTGAAGAACGCGATCATCGCCGGGCGGTGGGACACACGCAACCTGCTCACCGGCATGCAGGTGCTCGGCGATCCGCTCAACCAGGGCCAGTACCTCTGCGGCAACGACGCGACCTACCAGACCTTCAAGGCGGAGATCTGCAAGGCCGCCGATGTCGCCGCCGACCCGCAGAACGACGGCACCAACGCCCCGTGCTCGGCCATCTCGCTGAGTCTGGGCTTCGACTCCGAGCCGGCGCAGTTCGGGGGCGCGATGCCGAGCAGCGCGGGCAGCACCCCGTGCGGCCCGACCTACACCGATCAGTGCGGCCAGTGAGGGATCAGGCCATCTCCAAGAAGAGGCGGTCCGGGTCCTCGAGGTAGTGGATGACGTCGTAGGCGAAGGCGGCGCCGATGTGGCCGTCGACGATGCGGTGGTCGAAGGAGAGCGAGAGCAGCATCACGCGGCCGATGGCGATCTGGCCGTCCTTGACCACCGGACGCTCCTTGATCTGGTGCACGCCCAGGATGCCCACCTCCGGGAAGTTGATGATGGGCGTGGCGAACAGGCCGCCCTGGGCGCCGAGGGAGGTGATGGTGAAGGTGGAGCCGGAGAGGTCCTCCAGGCGGACCTTGCCGTTCTTGGCGTCGGCGCCCAGGCGCTCGATCTCGCGCGCGACCTCGACGAGGCTGAGGCGGTCGGCGGCCTTCACGACGGGCACCATCAGCCCGGCGTCGGTCGAGGCGGCGATGCCGATGTTGTAGTACTTGCGGTAGACGAGCTCGCTGGTCGTCTCGTCGAGGGCGCTGTTGAGCACCGGGTGCTTCTTGAGCGCCGCGACCACCGCCTTCACGATGAAGGGCAGGTAGGTCAGCTTCACGCCACGCGCCTCCGCCGCGGCGCGCAGGCGCTTGCGAAGCGCCATCAGCGCGGTGACGTCGCACTCCTCGACGAAGGTGAAGTGCGCCGCGGTGTGGACGGACCGCGCCATCTTGGTGGCGATCTTCCGGCGCATGCCGGCGAAGGGGACGCGCTCCTCCATCTCACCCGCGGCGATGCTCACCGGCGCCTGAGCCGGCGCGGCCGGGGCGTGCGGCGTGCTTGCGACGGGGCGCTCGTCCGCGCCGCCGCCCCGCGAGTACGCCACCACGTCGTCGCGCGTCACCCTCCCCTGCGGTCCGCTCGGCGGGACGCGCTTGAGGTCCACCCCCATCTCGCGCGCCGTCTTGCGCGTGGCGGGCGTGGCGAGGGGCTTCTCGTTGAAGTAGCCCGCCACCGCCCCGCCCGCGCCGGCCCCCGCGCCCGACGCCGCCGGCGCCGGACGCGCGCCCATGCCGGGCAAGGTCTCGCGGATGTCGCCCACCGCGGTGGCGGCGGGCCCCTCGTCCTTCTTGGGGGAGCCGTTGCCGCCGACGTGGCCGTTGGCCTCCTTCCCCTCCGGCGCGCCGCCCACCTCGAAGACGACGAGCACCGAGTGGACCGCGACGACCTCGCCCACCTTGCCGCCCAGCTCCACCACCCTGCCGGCGCGCGGCGCCGCGATGGTCACGGTGGCCTTGTCGGTCATCACCTCCACCATCGGCTGGTCGTCCTTGATCTCGTCGCCCACCGCGACGAGCCAGCTGACGATCTCGCCCTCGGTGACGCCCTCGCCGATGTCGGGAAGCTTGAACTCCCAGCGTGCCATGTGTCCTTCTCCGTCGATCAGAAGCGCGCGGTCTCGAGGATCGCGGGCAGGATGCGGTGGGCGAGAGGGAGGTACTCCATCTCGAGCGTGTAAGGGAAAGGCGTGTCGAAGCCGGTGACGCGCGCCGGCGGCGCCTCCAGGTGCAAGAAGCACTTCTCGTTGAGCAGGGCGACGATCTCCGCGCCGAAGCCGCAGGTGCGCGGCGCCTCGTGCACCACCACGACGCGCCCCGTCTTCTGGACGCTGGCGACGAGCGTGTCCACGTCCAGCGGCCAGAGGGTGCGAAGGTCCACGATCTCCGCCTCCACGCCCTGCGCCTTCGCCTCCTCGGCGGCGGCGATGGCCTCGTACAGCATGGCGCCCCACGCGACGACGGTGACGTCCTTGCCCTCCCGCGCGATCGCGGCCTTCCCGATCGGCACGGTGTAGTCGCCGTCGGGCACGTCGCCCTTGGCGGCGCGGTAGACGCGCTTGGGCTCGAAGAACATGACCGGATCGGGATCGCGGATGGACGCGAGGAGCAGACCCTTGGCGTCATGGGGGTTGGAGGGGCAGACCACCTTCAGGCCGGCGACGTGGATGAACTGCGCCTCCGGCGACTGCGAGTGGTAGTGGCCACCGCGGATGCCGCCGCCGACGGGCGTGCGGATGACGAGCTTCGCCGGGTACTCGCCGCCGGAGCGGTAGCGCAGCTTGGCGAGCTCGCTGACGATCTGGTCGTAGGCGGGGAAGATGAAGTCGGAGAACTGGATCTCCGGGACCGGGACCATGCCGTAGAGCGCCATCCCGATGGCGCAGCCGATGATGCCGTTCTCCGAGAGGGGCGTGTCGACGACGCGGTCGTCGCCGAACTCGTCGTAGAGGCCCTGCGTGACGCGGAAGACGCCCCCCACCTTGCCGACGTCCTCGCCCAGCACGACGACGCGATCGTCGCGCTTCATCTCCAGCCGGAGGGCGTCGTTGATCGCCTGGACCATGTTCATCTGCATCGCACGTCTCCGAGCTCGTCCTTCTTCACGTCAGTGCCCCTTCGCCCGGCTGCCGGCGAGCAGCCGCGCGCGCTGCTCGGCGAGGTGCGCGGGCAGCTCGCCGAAGACGTCGTCGAACATCGTCTCGAGGGCGGGGGGCCCCACCTTCTCCGCCGCGGCGACCGCGGCGTGGATCTCCGCCTCCACCCGGGCCTCCAGCTCCGCCTGCTGCGCCTCGTTCCAGAGGCCGCGCCCGGCGAGGTGGCGGTGCAGGCGCAGCAGGGGATCGCGGCGCTTCCACGCGTCCACCGCCGCCTCGTCCCGGTACGCGCGCGGGTCGTCGCTGGTGGAGTGGCCGGAGAGGCGGTAGGTCAGCGCCTCGATCAGCGTGGGCCCCTGCCCCGCCGCCGCCCGCGCCACCGCATCGCGGGTGACCTTGAGCACGGCGAAGAGATCGTTGCCGTCCACGCGGACGCCGGGCACGCCGTAGGCCACCCCCTTGCCGGCGAAGGTCTCGCTCGCGGTCTGCCGCTCCGCGGGCACGCTGATGGCCCAGCCGTTGTTGCGGCAGAAGAAGACGGTGGGTGTCCGGAAGACGCCGGCGAAGTTCATCCCATCGTGGAAGCCGGCGGAGCTGGTCGCGCCCTCGCCGAAGTACACGAGGGCGACGTGATCCTCCTTCTTCATCTTCGCCGCCCACGCGAGGCCGACCGCCTGCGGGATCTGCGTGCCGATGGGCGAGCTCACCGAGGCGAAGCGCGCGGCGCGCGCGGTGATGTGGTCGGGCATCTGCCGCCCGCGCGCCAGGTCGCGCGCGTTGCCGAACATGTTGTCGGCGTAGGACTGCAGGCTCATCCCGCGCCAGAGGGCGGCGCCGAACTCCCGGTAGCAGGGGAAGATCCAGTCCCCGTCGCGGAGGGCGGCGGCCGCTCCCAGGATCGCCGCCTCCTCCCCCAGCGAGCCGATGTGAAAGCCCACGCGCCCCTGGCGCTGGAGGGTGACCATGCGCTCGTCGAGGACGCGCACCAGCACCATGTGCTGGTAGAGGGCCAGCACGGCGGCGTCCTCCAGGCGCGGATCCCCCTCCGGGTCGAGGGTGCCGTCCTCGCGCAGGACGCGAACCACCCCCGCCTCCCCGCCGCCCGCGGGCGTCGCGCGGCCCTGATCGTCCGGGACGCTGGGAATGCTGTGGGTCGCCATCGGCCGGCGCGCACCTTACCCCAAGAGGCCCACGCCGCGAAGGCCCCCACCGTTCCATAGGTGAGAGGCGGGCTCCGGTACGGTAAGCTCCGGGTATGGCGCGCCGAGCCTCTGCCACCACGCTCGTGCCTCCGCCGCCGTCGGCGCCGAGGAGCGGGACGTCGCTTCCGCCGCCCGCGGCCGCGGCGGGCGAGGGCATCGCGCTCCAGGCGTGCCTCCCGCTCCTCGACAGGCTCGCCGCCGCCGAGGAGGCGGCGTTTCTGGTGCAGTGGCTGGAGGCGGTGCTCGCGGGGCGCCCCAAGCCGGAGCCCGCCCTCTCGGTGCGGCTGCTGCGTGCCTACCGTGACAGCGGCCGGCTGGAGCGGGCGCGGGAGCTGGCGCAGTCCCTCCCGCAGGCCCCGGCCACGTGGGGCCCCCTCGACGCGGCGCGCCTCGCGCTGGAGCGCACCATGCTCGCCCTCATCGACGGCCGGGCGGACCTCGCCGAGCAGCAGCTCAAGACCGCCTCGCGGAGCCTCACGGCGGCCACGCGAGGCGGCCTGCGCGAGCAGCTCGATCTGCACCTTCTCTCCGCGCAGCTGGAGATCAAGCGCAACCACACGCAGCAGGCGGCGGCGGCGCTGCGCCTGGCCGAGCACGTCGCCGATCGCATGGACGACGGCGCCTGGCGCGTCCCGGTGGCGATGGCCTTCGGCCACCTGGCGATGCGCGTCGGCGAGCCGGAGGCGGCCGCGCGCCACTTCGTCTCCGCGCTGTCGCGCGCCCCGGCGCGCGGCGTGGCCGCCCTGACCGCGCACGGCAACGCCGCCATCGCCTTCGGCTCGATGGGGCGCTTCGAGGAGGCGCGCGCCCACGCCGGGGAGGCGATCGTGATCGGCCGCGACACCCAGGCCGGGTGGCGTCACGCCGACGCGCACGACGTCCTGGCGATCGTGGAGATCGCGGCCGACCGGCCTGGGGTCGCGCTCGGGGCGCTGGAGGAAGCGCACGGCCTGCTGGGGGAGCTGGACCAGCCGACGCTCCGCTACCAGCTCGCCGCCCACCGCACCTGGGCGCTGGCGATGCTCGGGCGCGGCCAGGCCGCCAGGCAGTCGCTCGCCCGGACGGAGCGACTGCGCGCCGAGCTCGGCGCGGTGGACGCCATCGACGAGCAGGATCTCGTCGCCACCCGCGCGCGCACCCTGGAAGCGTGCGGCGAGTACGCGGCCGCGGTCGCCGCCGGCCGCCCGCACGCCGGCGATCTCCCCGACGCCTTCGTCACCGGGAGCCTGAACCTGGTGCTCGGCCGCTGCGCGCTCGCCCAGGGAGACACAGAGGCCGCACGCGCGGCGGTGGAGCGGGCGTCGCTCAGCGGGTACGTGCACGGCTGGGTCTACCCGGACCGCGCCGCCGGCGGGCCCCTGTGGGACCTGGCCAAGGCTTCGGGCGACAGCCGCGTGGTCCGCTACGCCGAGCGCATCGTCACCGGCACCTTCGGCGGGCCACCCTCCACGCCGGAGATGCTGCCGCGCAGCCCGCCGAGCGACCGCTCCCTCGGCGTGACCGAGGACGTCTACGTCTCCACGCGCGAGGGCGTGGTGCGGGTGAAGGTCGCCGGAGTGGCCGAGTCCACGCACGACGCGGCGCTGGTCGTCGACACGGTCGCCCACACCCTGCGTGCCGGCGGCAAGACCATGTCGCTGGAGCGGCGGCGCGCGCTCGAGCCGCTGCTCGCCCAGCTCCTGCGGCGCGCCCGCGAGGGCCTGTCCGCCGACGAGATCCTGCGCGCCGCGGGCGGCCCGGGGCCGGACTCCGCCGACGCCGAGCACCGGGTCCGCGTGCTCATCTCGCGCGTGCGGGATCTGCTCGGCGACCCGAACCACGTCGAGCGCCTGCGCGACGCCGGGGAGCACGGCAAGACGCGCTACCGCCTCGCGCCGGATCTGGTGTTCGCCCTGGTCGAGCCCGCCTTCTCCTAGATCTGGTCGTCCTACCCGCGGAGATGGGCGGCGACGCCGCGCTTGATGACCGTATCGCGGGCGAGCTTCGCGTCGGTGTCGGGGAAGTCCGCCATGGTGTGCAGTCCGCGGCTCTCGTGGCGCGAGGCCGCGCAGTCCACCACCAGCTGCGCGACCGTGGCGATGTTGCGGAGCTCCAGCAGGTCGCGCGTGACGAAGTACTTCCAGTAGTACTCCAGGATCTCCTCCTGGAGCAGCGCGATGCGGCGCGCCGCGCGACGCAGGCGGGAGACCGAGCGCACGATGCCGACGTAGTTCCACATCAGGCGGCGCAGCTCGTCCCAGTTCTGCGTGATGATGACCGCCTCCTCGCTCGTCCCCGCGGCGCCCACGTCCCACTCCGGCACGTCGGTGAGCGGCTTGGTGCGATCCACGTCGCGCAGCGCGGTCGCCGCGCGGTGCGCGAAGACCATGCCCTCCAGGAGCGAGTTGGACGCGAGTCGGTTGGCGCCGTGGAGGCCGGTGCACGCCACCTCGCCGATCGCCCACAGCCCCGGAATGCTGCTGCGGCCGGCGAGGTCGGTGGTCACGCCGCCGCACATGTAGTGGGCGGCCGGCACGACCGGGATGGGCTCGCGCGCCATGTCGAACCCGAAGCGAAGGCACTGGGCGTAGATGTTCGGAAAGTGCTCCTTGATGAAGTCCGCCTTCTTGTCGGAGATGTCGAGCAGCACGTGGTCGGCGCCGGTGCGCTTCATCTCGAAGTCGATCGCGCGGGCGACGACGTCGCGCGGGGCGAGGTCGGCGAGCGGGTGGTACGCCTTCATGAAGGCTGTGCCGTCCTGACGGCGCAGCACCGCGCCCTCGCCGCGCACGGCCTCGCTGATGAGGAAGTTCTTCGCCTGCGGGTGATAGAGGCAGGTCGGGTGGAACTGGTAAAATTCCATGTTGGCGATCTCGGCGCCCGCGCGGAACGCCATCGCCACGCCGTCGCCGGTCGCGACGTCCGGGTTGGTCGTGTAGAGGTAGACCTTGCCCGCGCCGCCGGTGGCGAGCACCGTGGCGCGGGCGAGGATGGTGACCACCTTGCCGCTCGCCTCGTCGAGCACGTAGGCGCCGCCGCACACCTCCGGCCCGCCGTACTTCTCCAGGGCGATGAGGTCGATCGCCGTGTGATGCTCCAGCAGGCGCACCCGGGCCTCCGCCTTGACCGCGTGGAGCAGCGCGCGCTCCACCTCCATGCCGGTGGTGTCGCCGGCGTGCGCCACGCGGCGCGCGCTGTGGCCGCCCTCCAGGTGCAGGTCCAGATCGGCGTGCGACTCCGCCGGGCTGCCCGCCTTGTCGAACCGGGCGCCCACGCTCTGCAGCATCTCGATGCGCGCCGGGCCGTCCTTGACGCACAGCTCGACCACGCGCTCGTGACAGAGGCCGGCGCCTGCGGCGATGGTGTCGCGCATGTGCGCGTCGAAGGAGTCGGTGTCCGCCAGGACGGCGGCGATGCCACCCTGCGCGTACTTGGTGTTGCACTCGTCCGCCTCGCGCTTGGTCACGAGGACGACGTCGCCGTGCTTCGCGGCTTCCAGCGCGAAGGACAGACCTGCGATCCCGCTCCCGAGCACCAGGTAGTCGCAGGCGATGGGCACGCTAAGTGGCTACTACTTGCCGACCTGCTTGTCGATGGAGTCCAGCTGCGACTTGTAGTTCGCCTTGTTGATCTCCTGCGCGGCCGCCGCCTGGTCCTGGTCGGGCGCGGGGATGTCGGCGTCCGGAGCGTCGGCGACGGGACGCGCCGCGACGATGGCGGCGCCGGTGACGTCCACCGTCGCGGCGGCTGCGGCGGCGCCGTCGGTGTCGGCGTCGGTGTCGCCCATGGCCGCGAGGCCCCCGTCGTCGGACTCGGTCGTCGACACGGAGGCGGACTCGTCGGGCACCGCGGCGTCGTCGCCGCCCGCGCCGCCCCGCAGCTTCTTCAGCAGGTTGCAGCCCACGAGCAGGCACGCCGCCAGGGCGAGAAGGACGGCCGCACGCCTCACTGCTTCGCCCCGGACGATTTCGCCGCCACCGCGGCGGGCGCCTTGGCGGCGAGGGCGGTGAGCTTGGCGTCGGTCTTCTTGTCGGCGCGCGCGAGGATGGCGTCGACGCGCGCGACGGATGCCTTGTCCCCGTTCTCCGCGGCCACGTGGCGGATGCGCCAGAGACGCATGGACTCGTGCCAGTGCTGGCGGATGACGGTGCGCTCGTCCGCCGTGATGGCCTTGCCGTGGCCGCGCACGATCGAACGCATCGCCGTCGCGCGCTTCTGCACGTAGGCGCGCCGCACGGCCTTCTCCGCTGCTGTCTCCTCGTCGGCGGGCGGGGTGCCGGCGTGGGCGACCGCGCCGGCGTCGACGACCGCGGGGACCGGGGCCGGCGTGGCGGCCTTGCTGCTGGCGGTGGCGGCGGGGGTCGGCGGCTTGACCGCGGCGGACCCCCGGACGACCGGAACGCGCATGACGGGCACGGCGCGGTGAAGGCCGCTACTCCGGCGTACCTGGGCGCTGGCGGCGGCCGAAAGCCCCAGGAGCGACAGCAGCGCCAGCGTCCCGATGGTGGTCTTCTGCATGGGAACCTCCGGGCGGGACGATACCAAGGGCGCGCCCCCAGCGCGAGCCGGGCGTGAGAGTTGCGCGCCCCGGACGTTGACATGCGGCCCGCAAAAACCTAGAGACCGAGACTGCTGAATCGCCATTCACCGGCCCCCGCTGGAGCCGCGGGGCTTGCGATTGGCAGGAAGGGAACGCCGTGAAGATCCTCGTCCCCCTCAAGCGCGTGGCCGACCCGGACAACGCGAACAAGATCAAGGTCACCCCGCAGAAGATCGAGACCACAGGTCTCGAGTTCAAGCCGAACCCCTTCGACGAGTACGCCGTCGAGACGGCGCTGCGCCTCACCGAGGACGCCGCCAGCCCGAAGGCGCGCAAGGGCGAGGTGACGGTGGTCACCTTCGGCCCGAAGGACACCGAGACCACGCTCCGCGCCGCCCTGGCGACGGGCGCGGACAAGGCCATCCGCGTGGACTCGACGGACGACGCCCTGGACGGCGACCTCGTCGCCCGGGCCCTCAAGGCCATCGTCGAGAAGGAGAAGCCGGACCTGGTGCTCCTCGGCAAGCAGGAGGTGGAGGGCGACGCCAACCAGGTCGCGCAGCTCCTCGCGGAGTACCTCGGCTGGCCGCAGGCCACCTTCGCCGGCACCATCCAGAGCGAGGCGGACAAGGCCCTCGTCGTCGGCCGCGAGATCGACGGCGGCTCGATGAAGGTCAAGCTCACGCTCCCCGCGGTGGTGAGCGTCGACCTGCGCATCGTCCAGCCGCAGAGCGTGCAGAGCGCCCACACCAAGCCGGGCCACGCGTACCCGGAGGGCGTGCGCTTCGCCGCGCTCATGGCGATCATGGCCGCGAAGAAGAAGCCGCTCACCGAGCTGAAGCTCGCCGAGCTGGCGCCCGACACCGCGCTCAAGATCAAGTACACGTCCTTCGAGCCGCCGCCTGCGCGCAAGGCGGGCGTGAAGGTCAAGACCGTCGCCGAGCTCGTCGAGAAGCTCCGGACCGAAGCGAAAGTGATCTGAGGAGCGAACCACCATGAGCAACGTCCTCGTCATCGCCGAGCTCGCGGACGGCAAGGTCCGCAAGTCGACCCACAGCGCGATCACCTTCGCCAAGCAGGTGGGCGGCGCCTTTTCCATCCTGGTCATCGGGGCGAACGCCAAGGCGGCCGCCGCCGAGGTCACCGGCTTCGGCGCCGCCAAGGTGCTCGCCGCCGAGGGCGCCGACCTCGCCCAGCCCCTCGCCGAGCGGCTCGCCCCCACCGTCGCCGACGTCGCCAAGGGTGGCGGCTTCGACGTGCTGGTGGTCACCGCCAGCTCCTTCGGCAAGGACCTCGCCCCGCGCGTCGCCGCGCGGCTGGGCGCCGGCTACGCGCCGGACATCGCCTCGGTGAAGGCGGAGGGCGGCAAGCTCGCCTACCGCCGGCCGATGTACGCGGGCAACGCGTACGGCTGGTGCGAGGTGACCACGCCCGTGCAGGTCGTCAGCGTGCGGCAGAGCGAGTTCTCCGCGGCGGAGCCCTCCGGAGGCTCCAGCCCGGTGGAGGCCGTCACCCCATCGGCCATCGAGGAGGCCGCCGGCCGCCTCGAGTTCATGGGCATCGAGGCCGCCAAGAGCGAGCGCCCGGACCTCGGCGAGGCGCGCGTCATCGTCTCGGGCGGTCGCGCGCTCAAGGAGAAGTTCGCCGACGTTCTGGACCCGCTCGCCAGCCTGCTCGGCGCCGCCGTCGGCGCGAGCCGCGCCGCGTGCGACGCCGGCTACGCCCCGCCGGAGCTGCAGGTCGGTCAGACCGGACGTGTCGTCGCGCCGCAGCTCTACTTCGCCATCGGCATCTCCGGTGCGATCCAGCATCTCGCCGGGATGAAGGGCTCCAAGACCATCGTCGCGATCAACAAGGACCCCGACGCGCCCATCTTCCAGGTCGCGGATTACGGGCTGGTCGCGGACCTCTTCCAGGCGGTCCCGGAGCTGATCACCGAGCTGAAGAAGGGCTGAGGCCCCCGCCGACGGCGCGGGTGGGGTGCATGGAACGATTGTTGGACGTGGGGGCGGCGGTCGCCGCTGCGCGTGCCGCGGTCGCCCGCGCGGTCATCGAGGACGCCTGCCCGTTCGCCGCGGCGGAGGCCCGCGTCAAGGCGGAGCTCGGCCTGGACCCGGGCGATCCGGTGACCCGCCTCGCCTACTGGCAGTCGCGCCACCCGGGCAGCCCCATGGGGGACGACCGCTACCGGTGGGAGGTCTCGCACCGTCGCTGCCGGCCGGCCGCACACGCGGGCGAGCGCGAGGAGTGGCCCCTCTGGCGCCCTGATCTGGACGCCGACGTCGACAAGCTGGAGCTGCGGCTGTCGCTGCCGGTGTCCATCGCCGAGACGTGCGCGTACCTCGCCGAGCTCCGGACCGACCCTCGGGCCGGCGAGGCCGCGCGTGCCCTGCTCGCCGAGGCGCTCCCCCTCTTCCGGCGGGACCTCGCCTTTTACATTCAATGTTCCCACCCCTGGGCCGACACCTTTGCGCTTTTCTGCGTGGTGCGGCGGCCCGGCGCGGTCGCGCATCTGCGCCCCATCACCCTCGCCATCGCCCGGAGCTACGCGGCGCTCGCGGAGGACGGCGCGCTGCGCGGGCTCCGCTTCCCCTTCCACGAGCAGCCCATACCCTCGGCCAGCGCGCACCTCGCGCACGGGCTGCTGGCGCTGGGCGGCGACATCGCGCTGCTCGCACGGCTGGTCGCGTTCGTGCGCGGATCGATGACCGCCGACGGCGCCTTCGGGGATGTTCCGGACGCGGGCCACGCTGCGCGGAGCAAGTTCCCACCCCACGACCTGCTGACCACCCTCGCCTGCGCAGACCTGCTCGCCAGCCTGGACCCCAGCTTCGACCCGCGGCCCAGCCTGGAGTGGATGCTCGCGCGGCAGGGCGAGGACGGCCTCTTCCGCGTGATGGGCCCGGAGTCGGTGTGGCTCACCGGTGAGGTCCTGGGCTTCGCGCGCGCCGCCGCGCAGCCGTTCGCGATGCGCTTCCGCTGGCCGAACGCCGATCCCGCCAACCTGGACCGCAAGACGCGCCTGCCCTTCTATGCGTATTTCGACGACCTGGCGCGGCTCTTCGCCGAGCTTCCGGGCCTCGCCGCGGCGCCGGCGGAGCTCGCCTTCGTGGACCTGGCGGGCTTCCGGGCCTTCAACAACGCCTTCGGGCAGGACATGGGGGACGCGGTGCTGCGCGCCTTCGCCGAGGAGATCGCGCAGGTTGCGGGCACGGCGGCGGTGCGCGACGGGGGCGACGAGTTCTTGCTGGTCGGGGCCCCGTCGCGCGCGGGCCTGCGCGCCGACCTGGACGCCTTCCGCACGGCGTGGCCCGCCCGCTTCCGGGAGCGCTTCGGGACGGAGGCACCGCCGGTCGCGCCGCGCATCCTGGTGGGACACACGAGGGGGGCGCGGCTTCGGGAGTGCCGGGAGGCGCTGGGGCGGGGGATCGGGGAGCTGAAGACGGCGGCGAAGGGGATGGGCGAGGAGGGCGTGCTCGCCGAAGTGGCCGTGTGAGATCGGCGGCGCCGCTTTCTTGGCCCCGCGCGCTCCCTGTCGTTAGAGCCAGAGCGATGCGCTGGGGACGCACCCTCTCGCTGGCGGTGATCGTCGTCGGGGCCGCCGCGTGCGTGCAGACCGACATCATTCCGAGCGCCTTCAACGGCGGCGCGCTGGACAGCGCCCGGGGCGACCCGCATCACGCCCCGCGCGACCTGCAGGCGAGCATCGTCTCGCGGCTGGTGCGGCAGGAGCTGGGCGACGCGTACTTCGCGCAGGGCCCGACCACCCTGCCCTACCGCGTCTCGAGCTGGATGCGCTACGGCTACGCCGACTGCTCCGCCTTCATGACCGCGGTGGAGGCATTCCGCGACCGTGAGCCCGACGCCCACCGCGTGGGGATGGAGCGCAGCCGCTCCACGACAGCCTGATCGCGCTGCACGACATGCACCTCCGGCTCCAGCACGATCACGACGTCGCCGCGGAGAACGACCGCAAGGCCCGGGAGTCACGCGCGCGCGCGCGGGCACACTGCATCTACACGCCGTACCCGGTGGAGTTGCGGCGCATCCTGGGGTGCGACCGCGACGCGAGCGGCGCGCTGCCGGCCAAGTGCCCGGTGCCCGCGTGCACTTGACCGCGGCGGATGCCGGGCGGTCACGGCCTGATCAGTCGTCCGGATGGTCCCAGGGGTAGTAAATGCTCGCGGTATCCCCGAAGTCCTCGCGAATGCGCCGCAAGATCCCCTCGGTGCGATCGCGCTCCACCAGACAGCGGCCCTCATGCCAGAACTGGCCCATCGACAGCGAGGTGTCGACGACGAACTTCACCACGCCGCTGGCGAGCACGGCTTCCAGCACGCGCTTCAGCAGCGCGACGCCGGTCGCCGTGAGCCTCACCATGCGCGTGCGGGTGTCCCGGTGAGGCCCGGGGCCGCGCTCCACCCAGCCCAGCCCCTCCAGCGACTTGAGCATCCGGCTCACGGTGGGCCGTGAGACGCCGAGCAGCCGGCGCAGCTTCATCTGCGTGACGCAGTTCAACGCGTTGTGGTGGATCGCGTAGAGCATGTCGAGCCGCGCCGGCGTGAGCCCCTGGGCGAAACGAGAGCAGATGTCGCGCCCGAGCCGGAGGGTGGCCTGATACGCGCGCTTGAGTCCAAACATGATGGCGTCCATACCCAGCCCCACTGCACGCCCCGTGCCCCCTCCCCCACCCCCCCCCCGCGATACGTTTCGAGGCCCTTTCGGGTGCTTGCTAATGATTTGGCGTCTCAGCGTCGAGTGTCCGGGTGTCCTCGGAGGGTGGCCCGGGACACCCCAAGGGTGGCGGCGGCGCGGCGATGAGCGCGCTAACGATCTGGGCTCGAAACGTCGACGGGATGGACTGAGGGGAGGGCGCACCTGCGGCGCTTCGGTCGGGGGCGCCGGACGCGGGACGGCAGGCGGCGCCGCCCCTGCCGGGGCGCTCCCGCGGTTCCACGAGACGTGGGGGCCGAGCGCGCGTACAACGTGGGCGAAAGGAGAGATCCATGGAAGCGGTGAGCTCGAAACAGGCCCCGGGCGCGATCGGGCCGTACTCGCAGGCGGTGCGCGCCGGCAACCTCGTCTTCTTGAGCGGGCAGATCCCGCTCGACCCAGCCACCGGCGCGCTGGTCGAGGGCGACATCGCCAAGCAGACGGAGCGCGTACTGGACAACCTGGCGGCCGTCCTCGCCGCCGCAGGCTGCACCTTCGCCGACGTGGCACGCACGACCATCTACCTCGTCGACCTGAACGACTTCGCGAGGGTCAACGAGACGTACGGCAAGCGGTTTTCCGGCACGTTCCCGGCGCGCGCCACCGTGCAGGTCGCCGCTCTCCCGAAGGGCGCGCGCGTGGAGATCGACGCCATCGCCGTGAAGTAGCCGGCGCTAGATCTTCTGCCGCCCGGCGAGCGCCCGCCCCATCGTGATGGGGTCGGCGAACTCCAGGTCCCCGCCGTGCGGGACGCCGCTGGCGATGCGCGAGAGGGTCACGCCCAGCGGCGTCAGCTCGCGCTTGAGCAGGAGCGCCGTGGCCTCGCCGTCGACGCTCGGCGGCGTGGCCACGATGACCTCGCGCACGCCATCGTCGCGAATGCGGCGTGCGAGCTTGGGAACGGGCAGCTGCTCCGGGCCGACGCCCTCCAGCGGGGAGAGCAGCTTGCCCAGGACGAAGTAGCGTCCGCGCATCGCGCCTGCGCGCTCGATGGCGAGCAGGTCGGCCACGCGGCCGACCACGCAGAGCACGGAGGCGTCGCGCTTGCCGTCGGCGCAGACGGCGCAGATCGCCGCCGCGTCCGGGCCTTCCACCTCGGCCAGGTTGCCGCACCGCTCGCACGGCCGGACGAAGTCGTGCAGCGTGGCGAGCGCCTCGCCCAGGTCACGGCACACCTCCGGGTCGGTGGTGAGCAGGTACAGCACGTAGCGCTGCGCCGTCTTCTCACCCACGCCGGGCAGGCGCGAGAGGAGCTTCAGTGTGCGCTCGAGGCGTTCCAAGCTCAGGTCAGGCCGGGGATCTTCAGGCCGCCGGTGGCCTTCTCCACCTCGGCCTCCATCAACTTCTCGGCCTGCTCCATGCCCGCGTTGACCGCGGCGCAGACGCCGTCGAGCGCCATCTCGACGCCCTCCGCCTTCAGGAACTCGGGGTCGATCTCCACGCGCACGAGCTTGCGACCGTAGGTCACCGTGGCCTTCACCTTGTCACCCACCGCCGTCGCGACGATCTCGGTGTCCTCGCAGTCCTTCTTGGCCTGCTCGACCTTGCGCTGCAGACGAGCCGCCTGCCGCATCATCTCGTTCATTCCGCCACGAAAATTCATGCCGAGCCTCCGGACCGCACGCGTAACGATACCTCACTCCTCGCTCTTCGGGAGCTTGACCTCGCGGATCTCGGCGCCGAAGAGCTCGACCACGGCCTTGACCATCGGGTGGCCTTCCACCGCGGCCCGGGCCTTCTTGAGGTCGGCTTGCCGCTGCGCCGAGTCGATGGCGAAGACGGTCGCGCTCTTGGACGCCTTCACGTTCTGCTCGACGCGCACCTCCACCGCGGCCCCGAAGTGCGCGCGCGCCGCCCGCGCGAGCAGCGCCACCGCCTCCGGCTCCGCCGCCTGGCTGCCCAGAAAGTCGTCCTGCGTGTAGCCGACGCGCACCCGCTCCGGCCCCAGCTCGAGCACGACCGCGTGCTCGAACACGCTCGCCATCGGAGGGCGCTCCTCCCGGACGTGCGCGAGCACCGCGCGCCACACCCCGAGGTCCGCGACCGCTGGCGCGGCGACGCCGGCGCCCACATCGACCCGCGCCGCCCCGCCTGCCCCCACCTCCACCGGCGAAGCGCCGCCCCCCGCACGTACCACCGGCGGCGTCGGCGCGTCGCGCTCCGCCGACGGCGGGACCGGCGTCGCCTCGTCCACCTTCAGCGCCGTCTGCGACGACGGCTCGACGGGCACCGGCGCGGGAGCCAGCGCGAGCGCGCCCCGCGTGCGCTCCACCACCCCCGGCGCGTGCGTGCTGAAGCCGCCCGTGACGTGCGTCGTGGCGCTCGCCCGCGATCCGCCCCCACCCCCGCGCGGAGGCGGAGCCGCGCCCCCCAGGCGCCGCTCCAGATCCCCCAGCCGGGAGAGGAGCTCGTCGAGTGGTAGCAGCGCCGGCCTGCGCGCCAGGCGCACGAGGGTCATCTCCAGCGCCGCCCGCGCCTGACCGCTCCGCGCCACGTCGTCGTAGGCGCGGGAGAAGCCGTTGAAGAGGCGAAGCAGGTCGTCCACCTCGCTCCCCTGGGCGAGGGCGAGCACGTCCGCCACCTCCTCGTCCGCCAGGTCCAGCAGCTCGCGCCCCGCCTCCCCCGACACCTTCGCCACCACCAGGTTACGGAAGCTGGCGAGCAGGTCCTTGGCCACGTGCACCAGATCGAAGCCCTGCGTCGCCAGCCCGTCCACCGTGCGCAGGGCGGCGGCCGCGTCCCCCTCCAGCAGGGAGCGGCAGAGGTCGTGCAGCACCTTGCGATCCGCCACGCCCAGCACGCGCGTGACGTCCGCCGCCGTGAGCTCGGCTCCGCTGAAGGCGATGACCTGATCGAGCAGGCTCATCGCATCGCGCATCGAACCCGCCGCCTCCCGCGCCAGCACCGCCACCGCCGCCGGCTCGGCGGTGATCTTCTCGTTTCCGAGGACCTCCTCCAGGCGCTTGGCGATGACCTGCGTGCCGATGAGCTTGAAGTCGTAGCGCTGGCAACGGCTCAGGATGGTGACCGGGACCTTGTGCACCTCCGTCGTCGCGAAGATGAACTTCACGTGCGGCGGCGGCTCCTCCAGCGTCTTGAGGAAGGCGTTCCACGCCGCGTTGGAGAGCATGTGGACCTCGTCCACGATGAAGATCTTGAAGCGATCGCGCGCGGGGCGGAAGGCGAGGCCCTCCTGCAGGCGGCGCACCTCGTCGACGCCGTTGTAGCTGGCGCCGTCGATCTCCTGCACGTCGATGTCGTTGCCCGCCGCGATCTCCTTGCACGCCGCGCAGACGTTGCAGGGCACCACGCGCGGCCCGGTGGCCTTGCCGTCCTCGCCCAGGCAGTTGAGGCACTTGGCCAGCAGGCGCGCGCTGGTGGTCTTGCCCACGCCGCGCACGCCCGTGAAGAGGAAGGCGTGCGCCACGCGACCGCCCTCGATGGCGTTGCCCAGCGTGCGGGCGACGTGCTCCTGCCCCACCAGGTCGTCGAACGTCTGCGGGCGATACTTGCGGGCCAGGACGAGGTAGCTCACGGGAGGTGAGGGCTTACCAAACGCGTGAGGCGCCGTCGATGGTCAGGCCCCGCCGAACCCTCGCGTCTCGCCGCTGGCTCTTCCGAGCATGGACATTCACGTTCGTTTTCCCGGAGGCAAGCGCGTCGACGCGCTGGTCCGCGGCCACGTCGTCCACACCGACCAGCCCGCGGCCATAGGCGGCGACGACTCTGCGGCTGCCCCCTTCGAGCTGTTCCTCGCCTCGCTCGCCACCTGCGCGGGGATCTACGTCCTCGGCTTCTGCCAGGCGCGCGGCATCTCCACCGAGGGCATCGAGATCGTGCAGCACCACCGCGTCGACGCCTCCGGGCGACTGGCGGGCGTGGAGCTGGAGATCGCCCTGCCCGCCGGCTTCCCGGAGAAGTACCGCGACGCCGTGCAGCGCGTGGCCGCGCTCTGCAAGGTGAAGAAGGTGCTCGCCGACCCGCCGGACGTCCAGGTGCGCGTCGCGCAGGCGTCCGGCCTGGAGCGTCACGCCGTCTGATCCGAGGCGCCCGCCCTCGCGCGGAGCGCCGCGCGCAGCCGCGGCGCCACCGGCCCCACCTGCCCGCCGCCCACCGGCCGCCCGTCCACTCGCGCCACAGGGAGCACCTCGCGCAGGCTGGAGGTGATCATCAGCTCGCTCGCGGCCGCCAGCAGGTCGGCGTGGAGCGGCTCCTCGCGCACATCCATCCCGCCCGCGCGCGCGAGGTCCAGCACGTGCGCGCGCGTGATCCCCGCGAGGATCCCCGCGCTTGCGGGCGGGGTGACGAGCGCGCCCCCCACCACGGCCATCACGTTGGACGTGGCGCCCTCCACGACGCGCCCCTCGCCGTCGCAGAGCAGCGCCTCGTCCGCGCCGCGCGCCCGCGCGTCGTCCAGCGCCAGCAGCCGGGGCAGGTAGCGCGCGTACTTGGCGCCCGCCGCGGGCTCGCGCGGGTCCACCACCGGCCAGGCGATCACCGACGCCGCGGCGCCGCGGGCGTAGAGCTCCGCGGGCGGGGCGCGCACCGGATCGACCAGCACCACCCTGGCGCCTGCTGGGCCGCCCAGTCGCGCCCCGAGCGCCAGCTCGCCGCGCGTGAGCACCACGCGCACCATGGCGTCCTGCGCCGCGCCGAAGGCCGCCACCGCCGCCCGCACCTCCTGCTCCAGAGCCTCCACACCGGCGGGCAGGCCGATGCGCACCGCCCCCGCCGATCGCGCCAGGCGGTCCAGGTGCTCGCGCAGGGCGAAGGGCGCTCCGCGGTACGCCCGCAGCACCTCGAACACCGAATCGCCGAGCAGCACGGCGCGATCGCGCACCGGGAGCACGGCGCGCTCGGCCCGGGCGCCGTCGACCCAGGTGACGCTCATGCGAGCGGCACCGAGCTCGCCGCGCCAGGCGCCTCGCCCGCCGTCGACGCCGCCCGCGCGTTGCACTCGGCGATCGCCTCCCCCACCCGCCCGAGCGCGCCCTCCTCCGGCTCGATGGGCGCCCCGAGCACGATGCGCACCCGCGTGAAGGGCAGCGGGAGCACGAAGCGGTCCCACGTCTTCGAGAGCACCCTGGCGCGCGCCGCCGCGCACCCCGCCGGCACCACCACGCCTCCGGCCAGCCGCGCGGCGGACACCGCACCCGGCTTGGGGACGCCGTACGGACCGCGCGGGCCGTCCACGGCGAACACGGCGTCGGCGCCGCCGCGCATCGCGCGGACGAGCGCCGCGAGCGCCCGCACGCCCCCGCGCGAGGTCGAGCCGCGCACCACCTGGAAGCCGAGCAGGCGGAGCGCCACCGCCTGCATGTCGCCGTCGCGGGAGAGGCTCACCATCACCGCCGTCCGCCCGCGCCGCGGCAGCGCCTGCAGCGCGAGCTGCGTGCCGTGCCAGAAGGCGAGCACCCAGCGCCGGTCACGGACGCGAACGAGCGCCGGGTGCGCCTCGACGCGCACCCGCAGGGTGGCCACCCACACCCGCGCGACGAGCGCCAGCAGCGCGCCGAGCGCCCGCCGCACGGCCCGCTACCCCTTGATCTCGCCGAGGCGCGCCTTGGCCTTCTCCAGCCCGGAGTCGTTCTCCAGCGCGCGCTCCAGCATCTGCACCGCCTTCTTCTGGTCGCCCTGCTTGAAGCTCACCTCGCCCAGGTAATAGAAGACCTCGGCCTTGCTCAGACCCGACGTCGGGTCGAGCTTCTGCAGCAGCAGCGCGCGGAAGCTCTTCTGCGCGCGATCCAGGTCGCCGGACTCCATCGAGAGCACGCCCAGATCGCGCAGCACCGGGACCGACCCGGGGTCGATGCGGAAGGCCAGATCGTACTGCGTGAGCGCGGACGCCGAGTCGCCCATGGCGGCGTGCGCACGGCCCAGGCGGTGGTGGTAGATGGACAGCTCCTTGGAGCGCTTTCCGCCGAAGGAGGCGATCACCTTCTCCAGCGCCTCCGCCGCCGCCTTCTCGCGCCCGGAGGCGGTGTAGGCGTCGCAAAGGAGCAGGAGCAGCTCGCGGTCCTGCGGCACGTAGGAGGAGGCGCGCTCGAGCAGCGGCACCGCTTCCCCGGGCGCGCCGCGCTCGCCCACGTGGATCTCCGCGGCTCGCCGCAGGAGCTTGACGATCTGCGTGACCGCAGCCGCCGGCTTCTCCTCCCCGGGGGACTCGTCCTCCAGGAAGTTGGCGTCCTCCGTCAGGAGCTCGGCCAGCTCCGTCCACTTCTTCGCCTTCTCGTAGCGCGCGCGCAGGCCGTCGCGCACCTCCGCGTTCTTGGAGTCGAAGCGCAGCGCAGCCTGCAGGGCGGCCAGCGCGCCGGCGTCGTCCCCCAGCGCCTCGCGCGCCTTGGCCAGTCGCAGGGCGAGCGCGACGCCGTCCGCCGGCTCCGTCGTCGCCTCCACCAGCTTGGAGAGGGCCTCGGCCGCGCGGTCCCACATCGCCCGGCCCTCGCAGAGCCTGGCCACGGCCTCGAGCGCCGCGCGGTGGGTGGGCTCCCGCTC
The DNA here is from genome assembly GCA_963782055.1 of uncultured delta proteobacterium. GTDB lineage: Bacteria > Myxococcota_A > Polyangia > Polyangiales > Polyangiaceae > DASXHD01. The sequence continues at coordinate 3,279,054 of CAWAIF010000003.1, read as the reverse complement.
CAGGACGGCCTCGAAGGTGGCGAGCGCCTTGGTGGTGTCCTTGAGGCGGTTCTCGAAGACCTCCCCCAGCCGCACCTGCAGCGCCAGCTCGGCGGGCAGATCCCCGCGCTCGCGCGCATCCTTGAGCTGGCCCTGGAGCAGGTCCGCCAGCTCGTCGTCCTTGCCGCTCTTCTCCAGCAGCTCGGAGAGGGCGACCACCGCCTCGGCGTGGCCCTTCTTCTCCTCCAGCACGCCGCGCAGGGTGTCGATCGCCTGCTGCGTGTCCCCCATGGTGTCCTGCAGGCGCGCCAGCTCCACGCGCAGGGTGGAGCGCTGCTCCTCCGAGCCGGCCATCTCCACCAGCGTGGAGAGCAGGCGCGCCAGCTCCTTGTTCTTGCCGTGCTCGGCGTACAGCGCGCGCAGCGCCTTGGCCGCGCGATCGTCGTCGTCGCGGTTCGCCTCGAAGATCTCCTCGTAGAGGGCGATGGCGCGGTCGGCGTCCTTCACCTCGTCGCGCAGCACGGCGGCGGCGCGGTGGCGAAGCTCGGCGACGGTGTGGCCGTCCATCTCCAGCTCCGCGCGGCGCAGCAGCAGCTTCGTCACGTCGTCCCAGGCGCCGGCCTGCTCGCGCAGCCGCCCCAGCTCCTCCAGCGCCCAGAGATCCGCCTCGTCCTCGACGAGCAGATCGCGCAGGACGGCCTCGGCGAGCGCGGGATCGCCCACGGTCCCCTCCGCGAGCGCCTTGGCCTCGCGCAGGATCTGGCGTTTCTGGTCCAGATCGGTCTCCACCTTGGCGCGAGCGCGCAGGGTGTCGATGAGCTCGCGCTCGCGGCCGGGCGCGCGCTGCAGGTCCTCCAGCGCGCGGATGACCTCGACGCTGTCGGGGTCCAGCTTGCGAGCGGCGACGAATGCGTCCTCCGCCCCGCGCGCGTCTTCCAGCTTGTCGCGCCGCCACGACGCCACCTTCACCCAGAGCTCGGTGCGCGTGGCGGTGGGGACGTCGTTCTCGGCGGAGAGGGCGGCCGCCAGGGCGTCCGCCGCCTCCTTCCACCCGCTGGTGATGGGCGCGAGGCGCTCCAGCTCGTCCAGCGCGTCGGGGTCGGAGGGATCCTCGGCGAGGGCCTGCTCCACGACGCGCTGCGCGCGCGGCGAATCGTGGACCTGCTCGTCCAGCACGCGGGCGAGATCCAGGCGGCTGCGGATGCGCTCGCGGGAGTCGCGGGCGCGGGCCACCCGGCGCTCGTAGAGCTTGGCGAGATCCTCGCCCTTGCCGAGGGTGCGGTACACCCACTCCAGCGCCTCGAAGGCGTCCTGGAAGAGGGCATCGTCGTCCAGCAGCGCCTCCAGCGCCTCGCGGCTGGCGGCGTGGTCGGGCACGCGCTCCAGCGCCGAGCGCAGCGTGGACAGGCCGCGCTGCTTCTCGCCGAACTCCTTGATCTGCAGGCTGGCGAGGCGGAAGGTCAGCTCCGCCTGCGCGGCGGCGTCCGCCTCCACGCCGACGCGGCGCTCGAGCACGTCGGCGAGGCTCTTGGCGTCGCCCAGGCGGGAGAAGAGCCTGTCCAGCGAGGCGAGCACCTCCGGGTTGTCGCCGGACTGCTCGGCGGCCTGCACGAACGCCTTGGCGGCGCGCGCGTCGTCCGCCAGCTGCGTCTCGGCGATGCGGCCCAGGCGGTTGAAGAGGTCGGTGGTGACCTCGGCGTCGAAGATGGCGCCCGCGCGATCCGCGAGGGAGTCGGCGTAGCGCGACCAGCCGTCCTTGCCGAGCTTCTCCGAGAGGCGCTCGATGTCGGCGTGGAGCTGGGCGTCGCCCGGCTCCTCCACCAGCGCGCGCAGCAGGGCGTCCTGGGCGCGCTGCGCGTCGGAGAGCGGCCCCTCCGCCACCTCGGCGATGGCGCGCAGCGTACGCGCGCGGTCCTGCGGGTCGGTCTGCGCGCGCAGGCGCATCTCCAGGACGTCGGCGAGCTCCTGGTGGCGCTCGGCGCTGCGCATCACCGGCTCCAGCGCGTCGGCGGCGTCGGCGCGCAGCTCCTCGCGGCTCTCGCCCAGGTCGCGCACGGCTTTGGCGGCCTCGTCGTCGAAGCCGCGCTCCAGCACCTCGCGGTAGGCCTCCAGGGCCTGCTGCGGGTCCTCCAGCTCCCCCGCGAGCAGGGCGCCGATGCGCTTCTTCAGCGTGCGGCGCACGTCCTCGTCGGTCGCCTGCGCCGCGGAGAGGCGCAGGTTGTCGAGCAGCTCCGGCCACATCTTCTCGGCCGCGTAGAGCTCCTCCAGCCGGCGCATCACCTCCGCGTCGCCGGGGCGGACGCCGAGCGCCTCGCCCAGCAGGGCGATGGCCTCCCGCCGGTCGTTGAGGCCGAACTCGTAGCGGTTGGCGGCCTCCACCAGCAGGCGGTACTTGAGATCCTGGTCCTCCTCGCCGGCGATCTCGATGCGACGGCGGTACAGGTCCACCAGCCGGGCCGCGTCGTTCTTCTGTTCGTAGAGGCCGATGAGGTGATCCAGCGTCGAGGCGCTGTCCGGCTCGAGCTCCAGCGCGCGCTCGTAGGCCTCGATGGCGCCCGGCGCGTCCTCCAGCATGTCCCGGCGCGCCTCGCCGATGCGCCGCCAGGTGCTCGCGCGCTCGGTGTCGTCGTTCTCCAGCTCCGCCTTCTTGGCGAGCACGCGCACCAGCGTCGACCAGTCGGAGAGCAGGGTGGCGAGGTCGTCCATCGCCTCAAGCGGCTCGATGTCGCTCTCGTCCAGGTGGAAGACGCGATCGTAGGCCTCGAGGGCGCGGCGCGGGTCGTCGCGCTTCTGGTCGTGCAGCCGGGCGAGCGCACCCAGCAGATCGCGCTTGCCGAAGTCCTCGGTGCGCTCGATGCCGCGCTCGTAGGCCTCGGCGAGCTCGTCCCAGCGACCGGTGGCCTCGGCGAGGCGATCCAGCTCCTCGCGCGACTCGCCGTCGTCGGGGTCGAGCACGAAGGCGTCGCGCACGGCCACGAAGGCGCGCTCGCGATCCTCTCCCCTGTCCTCCCAGAGCTTGGCCGTCTCCCGCAGGATGGAGACCTTCTCGTGGTCGTCGTCGGCCAGCGCCAGGCGCTCCTCGTTGACGTGGACCAGGTGCTTCCAGTCGTCGGCGCGCTCGTAGATGGGCCGGAGGATCTCGATGATGCGCGCCTTGTGCTCCTCCTTCTCGAGGAGCTGCTCCATCGCCTTCACGGCGGAGCCGGAGGCCTCCGACCCGGAGCCGGGCGGCAGGAGCTCCACCACGGTCTGGTACTCGTCGATGGCGCCGGTCTGATCGTCCAGGCGGTTCTGCAGGAGCTGCCCCAGCTCGTAGCGGAAGCGGGCCTCGTCCTCCGGCAGGGCGGCCTGCTCGGCGCGGCGGCGCGTGAGCTCGGCCAGGTCCTTGTAACGCCCGCGGCGGGCGTACAGGCGCGAGAGCGCCTCCAGCGAGTGCGTGTCGGCCTCGTCCAGGTCGAGCGCCGCGCGGTAGGTCTCGATGGCGGCGTCGTCGTCGGAGAGCTCCGACTCCTCCAGCAGCGCGATGGTGTGGAGCGTCGTCAGGCGGTCCGCCGGGTCGTTGCGGTACTCCAGCGCCTCGCGGTAGAGCGCGACGCGATCCTTCGGGCGGTTCGCCTCCCGCAGCAGGCGGTCGATCGCCTCGAAGACGCCGCTCGACTCCTCCGGGTCGAAGGCGTACGCGCGGCGGTAGAACTCCAGCGCGCGGTCGGTGTCCTTCTGCGTCTCGAACAGCTCGCCGGTGCGCCGCGCGAGCTGCGCCGTCGCGGGCTCGTCGGCGGTGACCTTCGCCAGCTCGCCGGCGAAGACCTCCGCCAGCCGGCCGGTGGCGTTGGCCACGCGCGCCAGCCGCTCCAGCTCGTTCCACGTGCCCTCGTCGGTGACGTCCTCGGCCAGGAGCTTGGCCGTCGTCTCCAGCGCCGCGAGGTAGTTCTCCTCTTGCTCCTCGTGGAGCTTGGCAAGGCGGCGCAGCAGCTGTCGCCGCTCGTCGATGTCCTGCGTCGCGGTGAGGCGCGCCTCGATCGTCGCCATCACGTTGCGCCAGTCCAGCCGCGCGAGGTAGACGCCCTCCAGCATCTCCGCGGCGCGCGCGGCGTACTCCGGCTCCTTCATGAGCCCCTCGAGCGCCGTCACCGTGGCGGCGTGCTGCGCGTCCAGCTTGAGCGCCGCCTCGTACTCCTCGAACGCGCGCTCGTGGTCGAGCATGTGCTCCCGCGCGACGCTGCCGAGCGACTGGTGCAGGTTCGCCTTCTTCTCGTCCGGCGGGTCCTGCCCGATCTGCCGCTCGTAGAGCCCGACGAGATCGCCCCAGCGCCCGCGCGCCGCGTAGAGGTGCTCCAGCGCGGAGATGGCCTCGTCCTCCAGCCCCAGGTCCAGGATCTGCTCGTAGGTGTCGATCGCCGCGGCCTGATCGCCCAGCGCCTCGTCGCACAGCTTGGCCTGCTTGTAGAGGAAGGTCTTGCGGTCCTCCGGCTCCTCCGCCGACTCGGCGCGACGCTTGAGGATGTCGAGCAGCGCAGGGTGATCGCCCTTCTCGGCGTACAGCTCCTCCAGCGCCTGCAGGGCGCGACGGTCGTCGCCGCGGATGGCGAGGGCCTTCTCGTAGTACTCGCGCGCGTCGTCGGCGCTCATCACCTTGGTACGCGCCAGCTCCGCCACCTTGAGCATCACGTCGAGCTGGACGTTCTCGTCCAGGATCTCCGGCGCCACCTTCTTCAGCAGCCCGACGAAATCGGCGTGGCGCCCGGACGCCTCGGCGAGGCGCTCGGTGCGCTCCAGCCACTGCGGCAGCTCGGCCTCGGCGACGGCCTCCTCCAGGCCGCGCGCGGAGTAGTCGAACGCCTTGCTCACGTCGGAGAGGGACTGCTCGGCGACGACGACCGCCTGCGCGAGGATCGCCAGCGTCTCGATGGGCGAGTCGGCGTGCGCCGCCTCGATGTCCAGCACGCGCAGCAGCTTGCCGTTCTCCCCGTCCGCCTCGTAGAGGGGGCGGAGGATCTGCGCGGCGTCGCGGCGCGCGTTCTCGTCGTCGAGCAGCGCCTCGAGCGCCTTGCGGCTCTCGGCGTGGCTTGGCTCCAGCGTCAACGCCTGGCGGTACGCCTCCAGCGCGCCGTCCAGGTCGCTCAGCTTGCCGGCGCGCACCTCACCCAGCCGGGCGAGCAGCACCAGACGATCCGCCGGCGCGTCGGCCATCGCCAGGTCGGCCTCCAGCGTCTCGGCGAGGTCGTCCCAGCGATCCGAGACCTCGTAGAGCTGCGCCAGCGGGCCGAGGACGGCGCGCTCCGCGCCGAAGTCGTCGAGCACCGCGCGGTAGGCGAGGATGGCCTCGTTCACGTCGCTGAGCTTCTCCGCCAGCGTGACGGCGAGCCGCGTCATGAACGTCTTGCGAGCATCGCCGTCGGTGGCGACGTGCTCGCGCGCGCGCAGGATCTCCACCAGCGCCTTGTGGTCGCCGGTGCGCTCGTAGAGCCGGTCCAGCGCGGCGAGCGCCTGCTCGTCTCCCGGGTCGTCGTCCAGGCGGGCGCGCCACGCCTCGATCGCGCCGGCGGCGTCGTCCAGCGAGGTCTCGCAGAGCTCGCCCAGGCGGCCCCACAGCTCGCGCCGCGCGTCGGCGTCGTCCTCCAGCTTGACCAGCGTGCGGATCATCTGCGCGACGTCCTTCGGCCGGTCGGCCGCGGCGTAGATGCGCTCGAGCGCGCGCGCCGCCGGGAGCTGGAGCGTCGCGTCGCCGCCGTCGATCTCCAGCACCTGCCGGAACACGGCCTCCGCCTTCGTCGAGTCGTCGAGGAGGTCCTCGTAGATGCGGGCGACGGCCATCAGGATCTCGCCCTTCGGCTGCGGGGACGAGGCCACGGCGGCGGCCTTCGCCAGCACCTCGGCGGCCTGCTCGTGCGCCCCGACGCGACGCGCGATCTCCATGAGCCGCGTGCGCGCGCGCTCGTCGTCCGGCGCGAGGGGCACCAGCTTGGCGTAGGTGTCCAGCGCGCTCACGTCCTCGTTCAGCCGGTCGTCCTGCAGCTCGGCGATGCGGCGGAGCAGCTCGGCGCGATCCTCGTCGTTTTCGGCCGTCTCGGTGCGGACCTCCAGCACGCGCACCAGATCGCGCCAGGCGTCCTGCGCCACGTACACGGTCTCGAGCGTCACCGCCGCCCGCGCGCGCAGCGCCGGCAGCTCGAGGCTCTTCTCCACGAGCTCGCGCGCGTCGCGGCTCTCCGGGTCCGCCTGCAGCACCGCGTCGAGGTGCTCGTGCGCGGCCTCCGGGTCGTTGAGCTGCAGGGAGTAGAGCTTGCCCAGGCGCAGCCGCAGGCCGAGGGCCTCCTCGCCCACCGCCCCCTCCAGACGCCGCGTGAGCAGCGCGCCCAGGTTGTCCCAGCGATCCTGCAGCGCGTAGAGCGTCTCCAGCGCCCGCGTGGCCTGGTCGTGCAGCGGGTCGATCTCCAGGATGCGCTCGTAGTACTGGATCGCCTTGGGGTGATCGCCGGTGATCTCCTCGGCCACCAGCGCCACCTCGGCGAGCAGCTCGGCCTGCCGCACCGGGTCCGGCGCGCCGTTGACCGCGCGCTCGTAGAGCGCCTCCAGGTCCTCCCAGCGTTCCAGCGAGGTGAGGATCTGCTTCAGCCGGCCGAAGGCGCGCTCGTTGGCGGGATCGCGGGCGAGCACGCGCTCGAGGTAAGGCCGCGCGCGATCCAGCTCGCCCATGTCGTCGTGGAGGGTGGCGATGCGCTCGGCGAGGTCCACCTCCACCGAGGCGGACAGGTTGGTCGAGCCGTCGAGCGGCACCGCGCGCGTCAGCGCGTCGACGAAGGCCTGCATGCGCCCGGTGCGGTTGGCGAGCACCGAGAGGCGGTCCCATGTCGGCAGATCGCCGGGGAACTCGTCGGTGGCGCGCACGCCGACGTCGAACGCCGCCTCCGTGTTGCCCAGCCCCTCCTGCACCTCGATGAGGCGGTTGTACAGGTCCAGCCGGTCGCCCTTGGCCGCGGCGGTGGCGATCAGCACCTCGATCACCTGCGCCCGCTTCTCGCCCTCGCCGGACTCGCCGTAGTGCTTCTCCAGCAGGGCCGCCGCCTTCGCCCGCGTCTCGGCGACGGAGAGCAGCTCCTCCAGCACGCCCACCGCGACCGCGTCGCCGGGGACGAGCTCCAGTGCGCGCTTGATCGCCTCCAGCGCCTCGTTCGGCTGCTTGAGGGAGCCCATGTAGAGGCGGGCCAGCTCGATCTCGCGCTGCGCGCGCTCCTTGCCCTCGCGCTGATCGCGGTCGCGCAGCAGCATCGCCGCGGCCTCCTCGGCGTCGCCGGAGCCCTGCAGCAGGCGGGACAGCGCGCGCAGCGAGCGCCCGTGCTGCGGCACGATCTCCAGCACGCGGCGGTGCAGCGCGATGGCGCGGTCGGGCGCGCCCAGCGCCTCCTCTTCGATCGTCGCCCACTCGGAGAGGAGCTCCAGCTTCGCCGAGGTGTTGGCGCGCGTGACGCGCAGCTCGTAGAGCCAGCGCAGATCCTCGCGGCGGTCCGCGCTGCGGAGGATGCGGTCGAGCGTGGCCATCGCCTCCTCGTCCTGCTCGTCCTCCTCCACCAGCGCCTTGTAGGCGGCGACCGCCTCGTCGACGCGACCGAGCTGCGTGGCGTACGTCTCGGCGATCTTGGCCTTGAGCGCGCGCTTCTCCTCCTTCGGCAGCTTCTTCTGACCCAGGCGCGCCTCCACCGCGGCGACGAAGGCCGGCCACTCGCCCGAGCGCACGGCGGCGGTCTCGAAGCGAGCGAGGGCATCCTCCCGCCCCGGCGCGAGCTCGTACGCGCGCTGCGCGTAGCGGAAGGCGGCGGCGCGGTCCTGCAGGTTCTCGCCGGTGATGTCCACCAGCTTGTCCAGGATCTGGAGCTTGTCCTGCTCCGACGCGGCGTGCCCGAAGAGCACCTCGTAGAGCACCGGGAGCCGCGCCCACTTCTCGTCGTTCTCGTAGAGGGGGATGAGCGCGCGGGCGGCGCGCTCGTCGTCCGGCCGCACCGAGAGCACGCGCTCGTAGGCGCGGAAGGCGCGCTCGGGCGCGCTGATCCTCTGCTCGTAGACATCGGCCGCGCGGTAGGAGAGCTCCACCTTCGCCGCGGCGTCGGTGGCGCGGTCGGCCGCGTTGGAGAGCACCTCGGCGAGGCCCTCCCAGTCGGAGGAGGCGGCGAACAGGTCCGTCAGGCCGTCGTAGTCGGCGGTGGCGAGGTAGCTGTCGCGGAGGACGCGCAGCGCCTTGGGGTGCCCCGGCGAGAGCTGCAGCACGCGCTGCCAGGTGCGCATGGCGCCGGCGTGATCGGAGAGGCGCTCGCTGTAGATGGCGCCGAGCTTCTGCAGCACCGCGAGCTTGGCCAGATCGTCCTCAGCGCCCTCCACGCGACGCTCGAGCACCTCCGCCACCGTCGCGTAGTCCTTGTCGCGCTCCGCCTGCTTCTCCAGCGCATCGAGCGCCGCGGTGGCGCCGGGGTCCTCGTCGATCACCTGCTTGTACAGGCGCACGGCGTCCGGCCCGCGGTCCAGCCTGTCGGCGGCGAGCTTGGCCATCTCCTGCCAGAGCTCCCGGCGCTCCGGGCCAGCCCCCATCGCGGCGGCCTCGTGCTCGAGGAGGTCGAAGAGCGGCTTGTACGCCCTGCGCTTGGCGTACAGCTCCTTGAGCCTGTCGATCGCCTCGCGGTCGTCGGGGGCGGTCTCGTGGAGCTTCTCGAAGCCCTCGATGGCGTTCTGCACGTTGGAGAACTGGTCGAGCCAGCGGCGCGCCACCTGCCGGTACAGCTCGGCGCGCACGCTCGGCTCCTCTTCGATCTCGGCGAGCTTGCTCTGCGCGGCGAGCAGGTCGCGCACGCGGCCGAGCGCGTCGTAGACGCGGACCAGCTCGCGGTAGGCCTCGGCGTCGGTGGGATCGAGGGTGGTGATCTGCGTGAGCACCGAGACGAGCGAAGAGTCGTTCTTGACGTGCTCGCGGTAGATGCCGGCGACCTCGCGCAGCACGGGCAGCCGCGCCGTGTCCTCCGCGCCCACCTTCTCCAGCTCGCCGCGCAGCAGGTCGACCAGGTGGTTCCACCCGCCCGTCTCGCGGTACAGCCGCTTCAGCGCGTCGCGCGCCTCCTGGTGGCCAGGGTCCTGCCGCAGGATGGCCCTCCACTGCTCGATGGCCTTGGTGGCGTTGGCGCCCTCCTCCGCGAGCTTCGCCAGCTCGGTCGCGATCTGCGACCGGGCGAAGCCGTCGGGCAGCGCTCGCTGCGCGTCGGTGAGGATCTGCACCAGGCGCAGGTGATCGCCGCGCTGGCCGAGCAGCTCGCGGAAGAAGCCGAGCATCCCCGGATGCGCCGGCTCCGCCTTGCGGAGCTTCTCGAAGTAGGGCTCCGCCGCCTCCGGCTTGCCGCGCATCTTCCAGTGCACCATCGCCACCTGGAGCACCGCGCCGACGTCCTGCTGACCGGTCTTGGCGCTCGCCGCGAGCTGCTCCTCGTACAGGGCGACGAGGTGATCCCACATCTCCTTGGCCGTGAAGAAGTCGACGAGGAAGCTCACCGCCTCCGACTGGCCCGGCGAGAGGTCCAGCACGCGCTCGTACGCCGCGACCGCGCGCTCCGGCGACCCCAGCTTCTTGGTGAGCACGCGCGCCAGGCGCACGAAGCCCGCGGTCTTCTCCTCCTTGGCGCTCGCCTCGGTGGCGACGCGCTCCAGCAGGCTCGCCAGGTCGTCCCAGCGCTCCGCCTCGCGGTAGATGCGCTCCAGGAGCGCCCCGGCGCGCCGGCTCTTCGGGTCGATGTCCAGCGCCTCCTTGAGGCGCGACACGATCTCCTGGTTGAGGGCGGCGAGCTTCTTCTTCGCGCCCTTCTCCCCCGCGACCGCCGCGCGGCCGTAGCGGTAGGCGACCTCCGCCGCGCTGACCAGCAGCGAGCTCTTGAAGGTCGGCTCGCCCGCGGCGCCCGCCTCCTCGACGTAGCGCACCACCAGATTGTTCCACTTGGAGCGCTTGGCGTCGGAGCGCTCGAGCGCCTCCTCGGCGGCCTGGTCGCTCGGCGTGAGCGTCAGGATGCGCTTGTAGAAGTCGGCCGCGCGGGCGTCGTCGAAGAGCTCCTCGTCCACGACCCGCGCCAGCTCGGCGAGCAGCGGGGCCTCGGCGTCGGCGCCCTGGGCGAGCAGGACCTCCAGCTCCAGGAGGGAGGCGACCGCGTCGTACTCCCTCCGCATCTCGTGAGCGCGGCGCGCGGACCCCAGGAGGGACCGCACCTCGTCGGCCGACATCCCCTCGACGGGGCCCTCGGCCAGCGCGTTCTTGAGGTCAAGGTAAGCCTGCTCGTTGTCCGGGTCGTCCTGCAGCTGACCCAGGGCCGTACGAATCATCGATGCGCTGCTCATCCATCACCTTGTGCGCAGGTTTGGGAGACTCCGGAAGCGACCACGTCCAAAGCGAAGCGCGATGCGAAGCGGTCGCGCGAGCAGGCGCGAGCCCCGGGCTGCGGCAGGGGCTGACGACGGCGCGGCAAACCGAAGGAAACCGCAAGGAAAACCGGCGCTTTGCGCCCTTGCGGGGTTTCGATGGTACGGGGCCACGCCACGGGTTGCAAGCGGTGTCCACCGGGCCAAACGCCACTATGCTACGGCACGCATGCCCTCGAGATCGCTCGCCCTGTCGCTACGGAACGTCTACGAGACGCTCGCCATCTCGTGGCCCACGGTGGTGGACGCCGCCCTCGGGCGGGTGACCAAGCGTGCCTGCGACGAGCGCCTCCTGGGGTGGGGCCACCGCATCGTCGCCAACGCCGGCATGGAGCTCACGGTGGAGGGCAGCGAGCACTACGATCCCGCCGGGACCTACGTGGTGATGAGCAACCACCAGTCGCACTACGACATCCCCGTCCTGTTCCACATCCTCGGCGGCAACCTGCGCATGGTGACCAAGGTGGAGCTCTTTCGCGTCCCGGTCTTCGGCAAGGCGATGCGCGAGGCGGGGTTCATCGCCATCGACCGCAAGAACCGCCACCGCGCGGTGGCGAGCTTGCAGGAGGCGCAGGAGGTCCTCCGCGGAGGCGTCAACGTGTGGATCGCGCCGGAGGGGACGCGCAGCCGCACCGGCGAGCTCGGCCCCCTCAAGAAGGGCGGCTTCGCCGTCGCGCTGCAGGTGGGCTTCCCGATCCTCCCCGTCGCCATCCAGGGCACGCGCGACGTGCTGCCCGCGGACAAGGTGAGGTCGCGCTCCGGCATCCCGGTGCGCGTGAGCATCGCGCCGCCCATCGACGTGGCCCCCTACGTCGCCATGGGGGGAAAGACAGGCCGCGACCGCCTCATGGCGGACGTGCGCGAGGCCATCGCGAGCCGGCTGTGAGCGGACGCGGGATCGCCATCCTGGTCAACGCCAACGCCAAGCGCGGCGGGCGGCGTGTGGCGGTGCAGATCGGCCGGATGCTCCCGCGCGCGCGCGTGCGACTCACCCGCAACCAGGGCGAGATCTCGGTGTGGCTGAAGGAGCTGCTCGGTCACGACGACGTGCCGCGCGTCATCTTCGCCGCGGGCGGCGACGGCACCGTCATCGGCCTGGTGAACGCGCTGGACCACGTGGTGCCGCGGGGCGCCGAGCTGCCCATCGTCGGCGTGCTCAAGCTGGGCACCGGCAACGCGTGGGCGAACACCGTCGGCGCTCCCAAGCTCGCCGCGTGCCTGGACCTGCTGGCGAGGCTGCAGGACGCCTACCCCGAGTCACGCCCCCTGCCCACGCGACGCTTCGGGCTGGTGGACTGCATGGGGACGCTGACGCACTTCGCCGGGTGCGGGTGGGACGCGCAGATCCTGGACGACTACAAGCAGCAGCTCGCCGCGTCGAAGGGGCCGCCGCGCCTCTTCGCCAGGAGCGTGTACGGCTACCTCTCGGCGATGCTGCTGCGCACCGCGCCGAAGACGCTGCTCTTCGGGCGCCCGCACGTCCTCGTCGAGAACCTGGGCGACGAGGTCTACACGCTGACACCCCAGGGCCGCCTGCGCCGGCTGGACGACCTGGGCTACGGCGCGGTCCTCTACGACGGCCTCGCCAGCGTGGCCGGCGCCGCCACCTGCCGCGAGTTCGGCTACCACTTCCGTGCCTACCCCTTCGCCGAGCGCTTCCTCGGCATGCTCAACGTACGCATCTACGAACGGTCTGCCCCGGCGGCGATCAAGGACATCCCTGACCTCTGGGTGGGACGCTTCCCGCTGCGCGGAATGCACGACTGGTTCACCACCGCCGTGCGGATGACCTTCTCCCGGCCGATGGCGCTGGAGATCGGCGGCGACGCCGTGGGACTGCACCGGAGCATCGAGTACAGGATCTCCCGCAGGACGGTCCGCATCCTGGACTGGAATGCGCTGAGGTAGCGCGCCCCTTCACCTCACGCCCTGCGTCTCGTGCAGCGCCATGAGGAGGTCGCCGACGTAGCGGCCGCGGGCCTTCACCCGGTCCGGCGTGGCGAGGGAGCGCAGGGTGTGGCGGATGGCGCGACGCATCTCCGGCGGCTCCTCGGCCGACGCCCGCGCGAGCGCGGCGAGCACGCGCACCATCACCACGTTGTCCTCGAAGGGGCGCCGGCGGCGCGCGAAGACCCCCACGGCGTCGGGGTCGGCGGTCTGCGCGAAGAAGCCGCCGCCGCGATCGTCCTGCATGGTGCGCATCACCACGCCGGCGATGGCCGCCGCCTTCGCGCGCCACGACGCGTCCCCGGTCGCCTGGGCGAGGGCGAGGAGACCCCAGGCGAACTGCGCGTTGTCGGAGAGGAAGGTGACGCGCGCGGCGGGGTCGGCGTCGTGGGCGAGCGTCCCCGAGGGCGTCATGTGCGTGGCGAGCAGGTGCCCGGCGGCCTTCTTCGCGCGCTCCAGCGCGGCGGCGTGGTGGCTCGCCGCGAAATACTTGCAATATGCAACGATGGCCATTCCGTTCTCGCGCGGGTACTCGTGCGTGTCCACGCGCGGCACGCCGAGGCGCAGCCGCTCCGCCTCCCCCTTCGCGTAGTAGTCGTGACCGGTCATGAAGGGCTTCCCGGGCGCGTGGGCGTTCAGGTCGGCGTCCTGCGTCGTGTAGAAGCCGCCGTCCGGCCCGGAGAGGAAGCGGTCGACGTAGCCCACGACGCGCCTCGCCACGTCCAGGTACTTCGCCTCGCCGGTGAGCGCGTACGCCTCGCTGAAGTTGGCGATGGCGCCTGCGTTGAAGGCCATCAGCTTCTCGTAGTGCGGGTGCTCCCAGTCGCCGTCGGTGGAGTACTGGTCGACGCCGCCCCACACCGGGTCGATGATCTTCGTCTCCTGGTCGAGCGAGAAGAGCACCCGCTTCTTCTGGCGTGCGTCGCCGCCGCGGGCGCGCATCAGCGCCCACTCGTTGGTCATGTAGAGGGGCACCTTCTGCCCGTGGCCCCAGCTCCCCTGCTCTCGGTCCCAGTAGTCGTCCAGGTCCAGCGCGGCGGCCCGGGCGATCCACGTGATCTCCTCCTCCGGCAGCGGCTCGTCGGAGACCGGCGGCGCCTGGGGCCGCGCGACCCCCGGCTGCGGCACCCCGGCGGCGACGACCGCCTCCAGGATCTCGCGGAAGCGCTCGGGTGGGATGAAGCCGCGGTACTTGCCGAGCTCGCGCCCGTCCGGCGTGAAGATGACCGTCGCCGGCCAGCCCCACGCGTCGTAGCGCTCCTCGATGTCCGGCCGCGCGTCCACGTCCACCTTGGCGGCGACGAAGTGCGCGTCGAGGATCTCTCGCACGGCGGGGTCGTGGTAGGTGACCGCCTCCATCACGTGGCACCAGTGGCACCACTCGGCAAATCCATCCAGCACGACGAACCGCCCGACCGCCCTGGCGCGCGTGAAGGTCGCGGGGGTGAAGTCGCTCCAGGCCAGCGGGGCCTTCGGCGTGGCGTCCCACCGGGCCTCGAACGGGACGCGAGCAGGCGGCGCGACGGCGGCGCGCGGTGGAGGCGCCGCCCCGGGCGTGCAGGCCGCGCAGGCCGCGAGGCAGGACGCGAGCGCCGCGGCGGCGATGCGGTTCATGCGGGGGATACGCGCGCCGCGCGCCGACGGTTGCGGCGCGGCGCGCGTCACGGGGCGTAGTACAGGACGTCCCCGAAGTAGCCGCCCGGCTCCAGGAAGGGATCGTCGGCGAGCTGGCTGACGCCGCCGTCGCCGACGTCCACGCCGATGACGGGGCGCGGCCCCGCCCCGCCGTCGGCGGCGGTCGTGGACCGCGGGCCGACGATGCGCCCGCCCGCGAGGTCCAGCGCGAAGAGGTCCGGCGCGACGCCGAGCGGCGCACCGAGCGTGGTGGTCGTCGGGTCCCACCGGTACGTCTTCGCGAACGCACCGAAGCCGAACTGGACGATCGCGTGGTGGGCGTCCTGGTAGACGAGCTGCCCCGGGTAGTCCTGCAGCGTGGCGTCGAGGAGCACGGCCAGGCCGTTGGTGTCCAGATCCACCGACTCGATCAGCCGGCCGACGAGCCCGCTCGGGCCGGCGTCGCCCGGCTGGTTGCACCCGGTGTCGAAGACCAGGACGCGATGGTTCGGCTCGTCGAGGATGAGCCCGCCCAGGATGCCCATCTGCGGGGCGTAGCCGTCGAGCACCACGCCGCCGCCCGGACCCGCGCCGCCCAGGTCGACCAGGGCGTCGGTCGTCGTGTCGATGGCGACGAGCGTGCTCTTGGTGCCCGCGCACAGCAGGAAGTAGCCCTGCGGGTCGACGTCGTTGACGTCGATGTTCGCCAGCGTGACGTAGAGCCGGTGGCGGGTGGCGTCGTAGACGGCGCCGGACATGTCGACGTGGCCGTCGCCGTCGTTCGGCTGCTGCAGCGCGGAGAGGTCGATCGTCCCCTTCGGCGCGCCGCCGTCCACGTCGGCGGACGGGTCGATGACGGCGATGGCGTTGCGGTTGTAGCGGAGCACGTACGCCTTGTCCGGCGCGACCTGCACCACCTGCACCGGGTCGGCGTAGCTCTCCCCGCCATCCTTCTGATCGCCCAGCCCGACGCTCCAGCTGGAGCGCGCCTTCCACGGCTGCGCGGGGTCCAGCCGCGTCACCACGTCCTTGCCCTCCTGCAGGAGGTACGGCCCGCTCGTCCCGGGCACGACGACGCCGAAGCCCGGGAAGGCGAGGCGGCCGGAGACGCCGCCGTCCTGCGGGTTCACCGCGACCAGCTCGCCCGCCGTCGTGGTGTGCGTGACGAGAACGCTGGGCTGCGCCGCCGACGCGTCCAGCCCGCCGTCGGGGGCGGTCACGTCGGTGGTGGCGTCCGCGGTGGGGGCCGCGTCAGCCGGGCCGTAGGTGATGTCGTCGCCGGTACAGCCGAGAGAGAGCCACGCGACGCTCGTCGCGACGAGCGTGAGGACGGTTCGGTTCATGATCGCACCCTTGGCCGCGCCACTCCCGCGCAGCCAATCTCGAGGTTGCCCGCGTGGTCCGGTCTCCGGACTTCCGGATCGTCCTCCCCTGCGCCTTCCCAGCGCGCCGATCGTTGCATGATGCAAGCATCGGTCACCCCAGTGGCTGTCGCAGGTTCGTCCCCGGTCACCGTGGCGGGGGCCGTGCTGGATGTTCGCCAGCTTCCCTTGGTGGGAGAAAGCGCTCTCCCACGACCACGCGAGCTGCTCGCGCCCCCGGGGAAACCTCCCCGATGGTGGGACGCGCGCGAGCAGCCGATTAGCCCAGCCCTGTCGCTACAGCAAGGGCCGCACGCGGTCGAGGATGGCCTCGGCGACGGAGGCCTTGCTCATGCGGGGCAGGCGCTCCTCGCCGGAGGCCGTGACCAGGGTCACCTCGTTGTCGTCGCCAGCGAACGCGGAGCGCGCCTCGTTGGCGACGATCACGTCCACGCGCTTCTGGACGCGCTTGCGCTGCGCCTCCGCGACCATCCCCTCGTGCGCGTCGGTCTCCAGGGCGAAGCCGACGAGCACCGGCCGCTGCCCCGCGCGCGCCTGGCCCACCTCGGCGAGGACATCGGGGTTGCGCGTGAGGTCCAGCGTCGCGCTCTTGCCCTGCTTCTTCAGCTTGGACGCGCTCACCTCCGAGGGGCGGTAATCCGCCACCGCCGCGGCCATGATCACCGCGTCGACCTTGGAGAGGTCGAGCGAGGTCACCTGCCAGACCGCACCGCGCATCGCCACGGCGCCGCGCACGTCGATGCGCTTCACCCCGGGCGGCGTGGGCAGGCTCACCGGCCCGGCGACGAGCGTCACCTCCGCGCCGCGCGCCGCCGCGCGCTCGGCGATAGCGAAGCCCATCTTGCCGGTGGAGCGGTTGCCCAGGTAGCGCACCGGGTCCAGGTCCTCCAGCGTGGGCCCGGCGGTCACCAGCACGTGCTTGCCGGCGAAGTCCTTCGGCGCGAGCGCCGCGACGATGGCGGCGAGGACGGCCTCCGGCTCCGCCATCCGTCCGGTCCCGTCGTCCCCGGAGGCGACCTGCCCGCTCACCGGACCCACCAGCGTGAGCCGGCCCTGGTAGGCCAGCTCGGAGACGTTCTGCTGCGTCGCCGGGTGCGCCCACATGCGCGGGTGCATCGCCGGCGCGGCGAGGATGGGGCCCCGCGCGCACAGCACCAGGGCGGTCACCAGGTCGTTGGCGCGCCCCTGGGCGAGCCGCGCGAGCACGTCGGCGGTGGCCGGCACGATGGCGACGATGTCGGCCTGCGCGGCGAGGTCCACGTGCAGCTCCCCGGGCTGAGACGAGTCCCACATCGACTCGGCCACCGGGCTGCCGGTGATCCCGGAGAGGGTCATGGGGCCGAGGAACTCGCGCGCCGCGCGCGTCATCACCGGGAGCACCCGCGCCCCCGCCTTCACGAGCAGCCGCGCCAGGATCGCCGCCTTGTACGCCGCGATGCTGCCCGTCACGCAGAGCGCGACCGTCTTCCCGCTGAGCTGCCCGTCCATCGCCGGGAATCTACCACCGATGGGCGCCCCGCGAGGTCGCTGCCCCTTCTCTTTGCGCCGGGACGGCATTGGCTCTATGACGCCCCACCACCATGGGCCTCTCCGTCGGAATCGTGGGTCTCCCCAACGTGGGCAAGTCCACCCTCTTCAACTCCCTGTCCTCGGCGAAGGCCGAGGCCGCCAACTACCCCTTCTGCACCATCGAGCCGAACGTCGGCGTCGTGATGGTGCCCGACGACCGGCTGGACAAGCTCGACTCGGTGGTGCACGCCGACCGCATCGTCCCGACGGCGATCGAGTTCGTCGACATCGCCGGTCTGGTGCGCGGCGCGTCCAAGGGCGAGGGGCTCGGCAACCAGTTTCTGTCCCACATCCGGGAGGTGGACGCGGTCGTGCAGGTGGCGCGGTGCTTCGAGGACGCCAACGTGGTGCACGTGGAGAACAAGGTCGACCCCGTCGCCGACATCGCCACCGTCACCACCGAGCTCTGCCTCAAGGACCTGGACACGGTGCAGAAGCGCCTGGACCGCGCCCGCAAGGCGGCCAAGGGCAACGACCCGAAGGAGAAGCTGGCCATGGAGCTCTGCGAGGCGCTCTCCGCGCACCTGGACGCGGGCAAACCCGCGCGCCTCTTCCCCGTGCCGGAGGCGCAGGACGCGCTGGTCATCCTGAAGGAGATGCACCTGCTCACCATCAAGCCCGCCTTCTACGTCGCCAACGTGGACGAGGCGTCGCTGACGAACCTGGAGAAGAACCCGCACTACGTCGCGCTGAAGAAGCACGCCGACTCGGAGGGCGCGCCCGTCGTCCCGGTGTGCGCCGCGCTGGAGGCGCAGATCGCCGAGCTGGATCCCAAGGACCGCCCGGAGTTCCTGGAGAGCGCGGGCCTCACGGAGCCGGGCCTGTACGCGGTGATCCGTGCAGGATACAAGATCCTCGAGCTTCTCACCTTCTTCACCGCCGGCAAGCAGGAGGTCCGCGCGTGGACGACCCACCGCGGCGCGAAGGCCCCGCAGGCGGCGGGCGTCATCCACACCGACTTCGAGAAGGGCTTCATCAAGGCCGAGGTCATCTGGTGGGAAGACTTCGTGAAGCTGGGCGGCGAGGCCAAGTGCCGTGACGCGGGCAAGCTGCAGATCGAGGGCAAGGAGTACGTGATGCGCGACGGCGACGTCGTGCACTTCCGCTTCAACGTCTGAGAGGGCGTCGGGCTCTTCGACCTGAGGCCCTCTACACGCCCACCGGACCGCCGAAGGCGCCGAGGAAGCGCGCCACCCACACCACGAAGAGGGCCACGCACAGCGCGAAGCCCGCGCGGCGCACCCACGGGCGTCGCGTGACGCTCCCGAGCCGACCCGTCCAGGCGAACGCAGCGAGCTCCCCCGCGACCAGCGCCGCGACGAAGGGCACGACCACCAGCGCCAGCGGGTGAACGCGCGTCGCCCCCGCCAGATCGAGGTGGAGCAGGTGGCGCGTGGCGCGCGTGACGCCGCACGTGGGGCACGGCACGTGGAAGGCCCACGCGACGGGGCAATGCCACGTGAACCAGCCGCGCACGTCGGCGACGAACGCGAGGGACACGGCGAGCGGAGCCAGGGCGCGCTTCGCCCAGCCCGGCCTCGGCGCCAGGCGCCCGGCGGTCAAGCCGGCGTCGGCCTGCCGCGCGAGCGCCACGTCACTTGGCGAGGGCTCGCCCCTGCGCGTCGGTGAACTTGCCCATGATGATCATGATGAGATCGTAGAGCGTCCAGAGGCCGCACCCGCCGAAGGTGAGGAGCATGGCGATGCCGGTGCCCGTCTTGCCGGTGTAGAAGCGGTGCACGCCGAGGCCGCCGACGAACACGCAGAGGATGAGCGTCGTCATCCACTGCTTGTCGCTGACACCGCCGGCCATCATTTCGCCGGGGCCACCGGGGCCGCCCATCATCGGCCCGGGGGGCTGGAAGGGCTGCATCGCGCCGCCGGGCGGAGGCTGCTGTGCGTTGGGATCGAAGCCGCCGAAGCCGCCAGGCGCCGGAGCACCGGGCGGAGGGCCACCGAAGCCGCCAGGCGGAGGGCCGCCGAAGCCGCCGCCAGGCGGAGGGCCACCGAAGCCGCCGCCAGGCGGAGGACCGCCGAAGCCGCCGCCAGGCGGAGGACCGCCGAAGCCGCCGCCAGGCGGAGCGCCGGCGTCGGGGGGCGGAGCGCCGAAGCCGCCGGGCGCGGGCGGCGGTGTGCTGCCGGGGGGAGCGCCGAAGCCGCCGGGCGCCGGAGGGCCACCACCGGGCGGGGGGAAGTTCATGTCGGAGGCGACCATCGTCCCCCCGAGGGGGTTCACGCCACCACCACCAGGAGGCGCGCCGAAACCACCCTGCCCCGGCGGGGGCGCGGGCGGGGGCTGGGACGGGGGGCGCGGACCGCCGCCACCCGGAGGCGGGAAGGCGCCCATCAGCTGCGTGCCCTGCTGCCCGGGCGGCGCGGCGGCGGCGGCCGCAGCAGCGGCAGCAGCGTCCGGCGGCTTGGGCGCCGAACCGGGCATGGGTGGCGCGACGCCGACCATCGTCCCCTTCAGCTTGCTGGGCGGAGGCCCGGCAGGACGCGGCGGCATCGGGGCGCCGGCGTTCGGCGTGCCCGGCGGCGCCGGCGGCCCGGAGGGCGCGCTCGGGTTGGACATGAGCATCGTGCCCTTGAACTTCGGTGCAGCGGCGCCCTTCAGATTGAAGCTGCACTTGGTGCAGGTCTGGGCTTCGCCAGGGTTTTGCGTGCCACAGTTCGGACAGAACACCTCGCCACCTCGCTTGCGGGGCCGGAAAACTAGCCCGCCGGCACTACGCCGGCCGGGAAAAGTCGAGGGAGCATACTGCCGCTGATCCGGAGCGCTCAAGGAGTTTCGCGAGGGGACGAGGTGCTTGACACCCGTGCACCCTCGCCACTAGCGTCCGCCACGCATTTCCCGGCTTTTCCCTCGCGCGCGCGGGATTTCTCGCCGCAGAGGCAGAGCCGACATGCGCGATCCGCGCCCCCCAAAGACCACCGATGCCCTTCGTCCTGTCCGCCGACCGTGAGCAGAAGCTCAAAGACCTCCTCACCCGGTATCCCACGAAGATGGCGGCGTGCATCCCGCTGCTCCACCTCTGCCAGGAGCAGAACGGGTGGATTGGTCAGGACGTCCTCGAGTTCGTCGCCGACCGGCTGGAGCTCTCCCGCGCGCACGTGGAGGGCGTGCTCACCTTCTACACGCTCTTCAACCAGCACGAGGTAGGCCGCCACCAGGTGTGGGTGTGCCGCACCCTCCCCTGCGCGCTGCGCGGCGCCGGGCAGGTGCTCGAGCACTGCGAGAAGCGCCTGGGCATCAAGGCCGGCGAGACGAGCGCCGACGGCGCCGTCACCCTGCGCACCGCGGAGTGCCTGGCGAGCTGCGGCACCGCCCCGATGATGCAGGTCGACAAGGAATACTTCGAGAACCTCACCCTCGAGAAGGTGGACGAGATCCTCGCGAAGCTGCGGGAGCAGTGACGATGCTCAAGCACACCGACTACCTCACCAAGGTCTACGCGCTGCCCAACGGCCACACGATCGACGTCTACGAGCGCGAGGCGCACGGCTACAAGACCGCGCGCCAGGTGCTCACGACGATGAGCAAGGAGCAGGTCGTCACCGAGGCGAAGAAGGCCAACCTCCGCGGCCGCGGCGGCGCCGGCTTCCCGATGGGCGTCAAGTGGAGCTTCATGCGCCCCCACCCGACGAAGCCCGCGTACCTGGTGGTCAACGCCGACGAGGGCGAGCCGGGCACGCACAAGGACCGCACCATCATGGAGCAGAACCCTCACGCGCTGATCGAGGGCTGCATCATGGGGTGCTACGGCATCGGCGCGCACACCGCGTACATCTACGTGCGCGACGAGCTCCACCTCTCCAAGGCTCGCCTGGAGGGCGCCATCGCGGAGGCGCGCAGGAAGGGCTACCTGGGCAAGGCCCCCTTCGGCAAGGACTACGCCGTCGACGTCTTCGTGCACAGCGGCGCGGGCGCGTACATCTGCGGCGAGGAGACCTCGCTCCTCAACTCGCTCGAGGGCAAGCGCGGCGACCCGCGCATCAAGCCCCCCTTCCCCGCGCAGGCCGGCGCCTTCGGCTGCCCGACGACGGTCAACAACGTGGAGACCATCGCCTCGGTCCCCACCGCCTTCCGCATCGGCTGCGAGGAGTTCTCCAAGCTCTCCGCGCTTCACGCGATGAACGACGGCGGCGTCCGCCTCTACGGCGTCAACGGCCACGTGAAGAAGCCCGGCGTCGTGGAGCTCGCGTGCGGCCCGACGCTGAACGAGCTCATCTTCGACATCGGCGGCGGCGTCCTCGGCGATCGCAAGATCCTCGGCGCCATCCCCGGCGGCTCCTCCACCCCCATCCTCCTGCCGGAGGAGACGGTGAACGCCCCCGAGGAGAAGGACCCGATGCACGCGTGGCACGGCAAGAGCGTCTTCGACGTTCCGCTCGGCGTCGACACCATGCGCCACGTCGGCACCATGCTCGGCACCTGCTGCGTGACCGTCCTGGCCGAGGGCACCTGCCCCGTGCTGGCGATGCACAACCTCATGCAGTTCTACGCGCACGAGTCCTGCGGCCAGTGCACGCCGTGCCGCGAGGGCTCCTCGTGGCTGATGTGGACGCTGGAGAAGATCCTGGACGGCAAGGCGACGATGGAGGAGCTCGACGAGCTCCATGACATCGCCAACGGCATCATGGGCAACACCATCTGCGCCTTCGGCGAGGGCACCGCGATGCCCGCGCTGGGCTTCCTCCGCAAGTTCCGGAAGGACTTCGAGGCGTACGTTCGCGGGGAGCGCAAGAGAGAGGACGCGACGCTGGTCGTGACCTGACGGGGACGCGATGACCGCTCTGGGCTACATCTACTTCTACGCGTGCGCGGCCTTCGCCGTGGCGGGTGCCCTCGCCACCGTCTCCGCGCGCAACCCGATCCGCGGGGCGATCGGTCTGCTGGTGACCATCGTCAGCATCGCCGGGCTCTTCCTCTCGCTGCACGCCGAGTTCCTGGCGATCATCCAGCTCATCGTCTACGCGGGGGCGATCGTCGTGCTCTTCATCTTCGTCATCATGCTCCTCGGGCCGAGCGCGACGAGCGCGCGCGATCACCGCGGCAGGGTGACGCGGACGATAGGCGGCACGCTCTTCGGCCTCGCGTCGCTCTTCGCCGTCTACCTGGCGGTGCGCCCGGGCTGGGGCGAGGCCCACCGCCTGGCGAGCGTGCCGGCCGACTTTGGCAGCATCGACGCCGTGGGCAAGGTCCTGTACACGGCCGATATCGGACCGTTCGAGCTCTCCAGCGCCCTCCTCATGATCGCCATCATCGGCGCCGTCGCCGTCGCGCGCGGGCGCCACCAGACGGACCAGCCGCTGGCCGCCCGGAAGGAGGGGTCGTCGTGATCCCGGTCGAACACTTCGTGGTCCTCGCTTCCGTCCTCTTCGTCATCGGGGGGATCGGCTTCTTGGTGCGCCGCAACATCCTGGTCGCCCTCATGAGCCTCGAGCTCATGCTCAACGCGGTGAACCTGCTGCTCGTCGCCTTCAACCGGGCGGCGACGTCCAACCACACCGGCCAGGTGTTCGCCTTCTTCATCATCGCCGCGGCCGCGGCGGAGGTCGCCGTCGGCCTGGCGATCGTCATCTCCCTGTTCCGCATCAAGCGCACCGTCCGCTCCGACGAGGCCGACCTGCTCAAGAACTGACCTTCTCCTTGGGGCCGCTGCATCAGCCCCGAGAACCTTACGCCCTCGAGGTAATGAACCGATGCATCCCGGCTTGATGGCCACCCTCTTCCCGCGGGACGACTTCTCCCTGATGGGCATCATCCTGGGGATGCCGTTGCTCGGCGCCCTGGTCAACGGCATCTGGGGCAAGCGCCTCGGCAAGCCGGCGGTGCGCGTCATGGGCGTGGCCACGGTGGTGGTGAGCTTCGTCGCGGCGGTGGTCACCTTCATCGTCCTGGATGGCCGGATCGACGCGACCGCCCACACCGAGGCGGGCAAGATGGTGCACGATCACGTCCGCCTCACGTGGACGGTCTGGCACTGGATGCACACCAACGGTGGCCCGGGCGCGACCGACGTCCCCGTCGAGGTCAAGTTCAGCGTCGACGCGCTCTCCAGCGTGATGATGCTCATCATCACGGGCATCGGCTCGCTCATCCACCTGTACTCCACGGCGTACATGGCGGAGGACAAGGCGTTCTGGCGCTTCTTCTCCTACCTGAACCTGTTCATCTTCTCGATGCTGGTCCTGGTGATGGCGGACAACCTCCCCCTGCTCTTCGTCGGCTGGGAGGGCGTGGGCCTCTGCTCCTACCTGCTCATCGGCTTCTGGTACGACCACGCGCCCAACGCCGCCGCCGGCAAGAAGGCCTTCATCGCCAACCGCATCGGCGACTTCGGCCTCCTCTGCGCGATGTTCCTCTTCGCGCACTACACCGGCGCGCTGGACTGGGCGGGCATCCAGAACGGGGCGACCTCGCTGGTGGAACCGCCCAGCGACATGATGCGCATCCACATCTGGCCCGTCGGCGGCGGCCGCTACGAGGGGATGTTCGCCTTCCTGCAGCCGCACCACCCGCTCACGGTGAGCGCGGCCACGGCGGTCGGCCTGGCGCTGCTCCTCGGGTGCACCGGCAAGAGCGCGCAGATCCCGCTGTACACCTGGCTCCCCGACGCCATGGCCGGCCCCACGCCGGTCAGCGCGCTCATCCACGCCGCGACGATGGTCACGGCCGGCATCTACCTCATCTGCCGGCTCTCCTTCGTCTTCGTCATGTCGCCCTTCGTGATGATGCTCATCTCCATCATCGGCGCGGGCACCGCGCTCTACGCCGCGACGATAGCGTGCGTACAGAACGACATAAAAAAGGTGCTCGCCTACTCCACGGTCTCCCAGCTCGGGTACATGTTCCTGGGCGTGGGCGTGGGGGCGTTCACCGCGGGCTTCTTCCACGTCCTGACGCACGCCTTCTTCAAGGGCTGCCTCTTCCTCTGCGCCGGCAGCGTCATCCACGCGATGCACGCTCGCGTCCACGACCACGACGCGTCGCAGGACATGCGCAACATGGGCGGGTTGCGGAAGTACATGCCCTACACCTTCTGGACCTACCTCGTGGCGACGGCGGCCATCATCGGCACGCCGCCCTTCAGCGGGTTCTTCTCCAAGGACGAGATCCTCTACCGCTCCTACGTCGACCAGCTCTCGCACCCGCTGATGAAGCAGCTGGAGCGCTCGCACAACACGCCCTTCGTCCCGCCCGCCTGGATCGGGCCTATGGTGTACTGGACCGGCGTGCTGGCGGCGGTGCTCACCGCCTTCTACATGTGCCGCTCCCTGTTCCTCACCTTCTACGGGGACTTCCGCGGCTGGAGCATCGGCCGCCCGTCGGTGCTCGCCAGGGCGGAGGCGGAGGCCGACGAGGAGGCGCACGCGCACGACGACGACGCGGCGGCGCACGAGCATCACGAGGACCTGACCCAGCCGGGATACGCCCCGCACGAGTCGCCCTGGCAGATGACGGTGCCGCTCATCGTCCTGGCGACGGGGGCCGCCTTCGCCGGCGTCCTCAACGCCGGCCTGTTCCACTTCACGCCTCTGGACCACTGGCTGGAGCCGGTGTTCGCCGACGCCACGACCGGGGCGGTGGGCGTGGCCCACGGCCGCGGGGGCATGGAGTGGACCCTGATGGGGGGCGGCCTCGGGGCCTGGGCGATCGGCACCGGCGTCGCCTACTACTTCTACGTCATGCAGAAGGGGGCGGCCGAGAAGGAGTACCTGCGCCTCGCCACCCGCGGCGTCATGGCGATGAGCGGCATCCTGGTCGCGGTGCTCGGCGTCCTGGCCTGGCTCCTCATCAACTGGGCGCCCGGCAGCACCTCCAAGTACGTCTGGTCCGGCGGCCTGGTGCTCCTCGGCGCCGGGATGGTGTGGCGCTACAAGTCCATCGGCCTGGACGATGCCTACGACGCCACCGCGGTCGCTGCGGTGGACGCCCTCGCCGACACGGCTGCCTCGTTCGACCAGTGGTTCGTCGACGGCGTGCTCGCCAAGGCCACCTCCTTCATCGTGGCCATGCTCGGCACCGTCCTGCGCGCCTTCCAGAACGGGGTCGTGCACGCGTACGCGGCCATCATGGTGATCGGCATCGCCGTCGTGGGCTGGTTCTTCATCTGGCCCCACGCCGACGCGACGATGGCGAGCAAGGGCACCGATGTCGTGCTGAGCGCCGGCACGGCCGGCGGTTACCTCGACTACCAGTACCAGTGGCAGCAGTGCGAGCCGGACAAGAAGCAATGGCTGGAGCAGTGGGACAAGGCCACCAAGATCTCCGACCGCACCGCCCGCGCCGACGAAGAGCAGAAGGTCACCAAGGACCTGCGGTCGGAGCACGCCAAGTGCGCCGCGCCTGGTGACAGGTGGACGCCCGTCGGGCCGGAGGCCTTCGGCCCGACCGCCCAGGTGACGCTGCACCTGGAGCCCGACTCCGACGCCGTGCAGGAGACGACGCGGCCCGTCGAGCTCCGCGCTCACAACGTCTTCTCCAAGGTGCTGCACGGGTTGACCGCGAGCACCACGGTCTATGTCCCGCGTGCGGCCAAGACCCTCACGCTCGAACTGGGGCAGAACTGATGAGCACCGCGTCCGAGCAGGTCCAGAAGGAAGCGCCGGTCACCGTCGGCCCGACGCAGATCGCCGGGTTGATCGTGGTCGCGGCGCTCGGCGCGCTCCTCGCACGCTTCATCGACAACGCCTTGCCGGTGGTCCTCGCGGCCGCGGTGGGTGCGCTCGTGCCGCGCCGCCAGCCGTGGCGCTTCCGCCTCGCCTCGGCGATCGTCTGCGGCCTCGTCGTCCTCTTCGTCGTGCGCAACTGGGTGAGCGACTCGGCGGAGCCGGTGATGCCCCCCGCGGAGTCGCCGCACCTGCTCACGTGGGTGCTGGGCCTCCCGCTCGCCGGCGCCGTCGCCATCCTCTTCGCGCCCCGCCAGGCCCACCGCGCGCTCCAGGGCCTCACGCTCGGCGTGATGTTCCTCACGCTGGGCACCAGCCTCGCCCTGCTCTCCTCGCCGATGGGCCGCGGCTTCCACTTCAACCAGGACGTGATGTGGCTGGCCCGCTTCGGCATCCACTACCACGTGGCCATCGACGGCGTGTCGCTGTGGCTGGTGCTGCTCAGCGCCTTCACCATGCCCATCGCCGCGTACGTGTCCTTCGGCTCCATCACGACGCGCATGAAGGACTGGTGCTTCTCGCTGCTGGTGCTCGAGGGCGCGCTGATCGGCTGCTTCGTCTCGCTCGACCTGTTCCTCTTCTACATCTTCTTCGAGCTCTGCCTCGTGCCGATGTACGTGATGATCGGCGTCTGGGGCGGGGCAAACCGCATCAAGGCCGCGCTGAAGTTCTTCATCTACACGATGACCGGCTCGGTGCTGATGCTCGCGGCGGTGCTGTACCTCGGGTACTCGTACGGCCGGCTCGCGGGGACGCCCAGCTTCGACTACTTCGACCTGCAGCGCGTGCTCCTGCCGCGCCACGTGCAGATCTGGCTCTTCTTCGCCTTCACGCTGGCGTTCGTCATCAAGGTGCCGATGTTCCCGGTGCACACGTGGCTGCCGGACGCCCACACCGAGGCGCCGACGGCGGGCAGCATCGTGCTGGCGGCCGTCATGCTGAAGCTCGGCACCTACGGCTACCTGCGCTTCTGCATGGGCCTCTTCCCCGAGGCGTGCAGCGAGTACGGCGCGAACCTCGCTGGTATCGCGGTGCTCGGCGGCATCCTGTACGGCGCGCTCTGCGCCTGGAAGCAAGACGACTTCAAGCGCCTGGTCGCGTACTCCTCGGTCGCGCACCTGGGCTACGTGATGCTCGGGATCTTCGCGTGCACCGCCGCCTCCCTGGAGGGCTCGGTGCTGCAGATGGTCAACCACGGTATCAGCACCGGCGCCCTCTTCCTCCTGGTGGGCGTCCTGTACGACCGCCGCCACACCCGCCGCGTGGAGGACTTCGGCGGCCTCGCCAAGTCCATGCCGTTGTACGCGGCCATCTTCGTGGTGGCCACGCTGGCGAGCATCGGCCTCCCGGGGACGAACGGCTTCGTCGGCGAGTTCATGGTCATCACCGGCACCTTCGTGTCGACCAAGCTCGGCCGCTTCAATGGGGTCCAGGCCGTCGGCGCCGCCATCGGCGTCATCCTGGGGGCGCTCTACATGCTCTCGGTGGTGCAGAAGGTCTTCTTCGGGCCCATCACCAAGAAGGAGAACAAGCACCTCCCCGACATCAACCGCCGGGAGCTGCTGGCCGTCGCGCCGCTCATCCTGATGATCTTCGTCATTGGCCTCTTCCCGGACATCTTCCTGTCGCAGATCCGGGGCGCCACCCAGCGCATCCAGGGAGACTTCGAGTCGCGCATCGCCGCGCACGCGCCCCCGCTGTACTACGACGGCCCGCTCAAGCTGCTCGCGCGCAGGCCGGAGGCCACGCCAGACATCACCGGGGCGAAGAAGCACGCCGCCAAACCCATCGCCCAGGCGGGCTCGGAGAACTAGGCCATGCTCACCGTGTTCGCCCTCTCCCCGCTCCTGGTCATCGGCGTCGGCGCGCTGCTGTTGATGATGGCCGAGTCCTTCGCCCGGGTCCGCAACGGGCTGGCGCTCGGCGCCACCATCATCTTCCTCGCCGCTGGCGCGTGCGCCGCGGGCCTCTGGTTCTACGGCATCGACCACATCGACCTGAGCGCGGTGGAGCCGTGGCTCGCCCTCGATCGCTTCTCCCTCTTCTTCGACGTGGTGCTCTGCCTGGGCGGCGCCCTGGCCTCCCTGCTCGCGGGCGGCTACCTGCCCGAGCACAACCTGGACCGCGGCGAGTTCTACGCCCTGCTCCTGTTCGCCACCTTCGGCGCGATGATGCTCGCCGCCGCGGGCGATCTGCTGATCATCTTCCTCGGCCTGGAGACGATGTCGATCGGCGCCTACGCGCTGACAGCCTTCCGCCGCGCCTCCCCGCGCTCCGCGGAGGGCGCGCTCAAGTACTTCCTGCTCGGGTCGTTCTCCGCGGCGCTCATGCTCTTCGGCTTCGCCCTGCTGTACGGCGCCACCGGGCACACCGATCTGCTCGGCATCGGCGCGGCGCTCAAGGACCTGGCAGCCGGGCGCGCGGCGCCGGACATGCCCGCCATCGCGGTCTCCAGCGCGGGGCCCATGGTGGTGCTGGCGCTCGTCCTGGTGCTCGCCGGCCTCGCCTTCAAGGTGAGCGCGGTCCCCTTCCACATGTGGACGCCCGACGCCTACGAGGGCGCGCCCACGCCGGCGACGACCTTCATGGCTGTCGCGGTGAAGGCGGGCGGCTTCGCCATGATGCTGCGGGTGCTGCTCACCGTCTTCGGCGACGCGCAGTCGATGTCCTGGTCCTCCGGCTGGCCGCCGGTGCTGGCGGGCATCGCCGTCGTCACCATGACCGTGGCGAACCTCATCGCCGGCCGGCAGGAGTCGGTCAAGCGCATGCTCGCGTACTCCAGCATCGCCCACGCGGGCTACATCCTGGTCGCGGTCGTGGCCACCATGCGCGCGCAGCCGGAGGCGGGCGCCGCCGTCCTCTTCTACCTGCTCACCTACACCGTCTCGACCGCCGGCGCCTTCGGCTCCCTCATCCTCTGCGGCCGGCGCGGGGCGGAGGCGGTGAGCTACGAGGACCTGGCGGGCATCGGCCGGCGCCACCCCGGCGCCGCCCTGCCCTTCTCCCTCTTCCTGCTCTCGCTCGCCGGCATCCCGCCGACGGCGGGCTTCTTCGGCAAGTGGTTCATCTTCCGGGCGGCCATGGACGGCGGCCTGTACTGGATCACCATCATCGCCTTCCTCAACAGCGTGGTGGGCGCCTACTACTACCTGCGCGTCATGGTCTTCATGTACATGCGCGAGCCGGCCGCCGGCGCCCCCGTCGCGCGGCCCATGCGCTCCGGCTACGTGACCGCGGCGCTCATCCTGAGCGCCCTGCTCGTGCTGGCGCTCGGCCTCATCCCCACCAAGTCGCTGGACGTGGCGGTCGCCGCCGCCTCGACGTTGACGGGTTGAGCGAGCACGGTTCTTGATTACAGTGGAGGCAATGACCGCCAGGCTGCCTCTTTCTGCCATCGCCGTTGGCAGCGTCGCCCTCGGGATCGCGCTCGCCGCGTGCCACACACAGCCCGATCAGCCCTCGCCCGCCGATACGCCGGCCGCCTCGGCGCCTGACGCAACTCCGTTGGCAACCGCCCACGACGCCTCCGCGCCCATCAACGCGCTGCCGGTGCCCACCCTGAAGGTGGACCAGACCGTCAACCCGCGCCATCTCCCGGCCTACAAGGGGCCGACGGGCGTGGTGGAGGGCACGGTGACGGTGACAGGGCCGGCCGCCCCGGTCGCCATGGGCAAGAACTTCGACAAGTGTCCGGTGGCCAAGAACACCTACGGCCACGCCTTCCGCGAGGGCCCGCCGATGGCCGACGGCAAGCGCGCCCTGGCCGACGCCATGGTCGTCGTCACCGGCTACAGCGGCTTCTTCCTTCCGGAGCAGAAGGAGGCCAAGCGCATCTTCATCAAGGACTGCGCCTTCAGCGAGCGAACGATCGACCTCACCTTCGGGCAGGCGCTGGAGGTGCAGAACAAGAGCGCGCCCTCCGCCGGGCTGTACGGGCCGTCCTTCGAGAACCAGCCGCTCCCCGCGCTGATGATGGCCACGCCCAACGGCGACCCGGTGCGCCTGTACCCCAAGGTGATGGGGCGCTACCGCCTCGTCGATCGCTCCGGCCACAAGTGGATGGACGCCGACGTGTACGTCATCGGCCAGCCGCTGCACGCGGTGACCGACATCTCCGGGCACTACCGCATCGAGGGGGTGCCCGTGGGCAAGCTCCACATCGGCGTGCGCCACCCCGCCATCGAGGGCGACGTCCACGAGGACATCGACGTGAAGAACGGCGTCGTGACGAAGGTGGACCTGAACGTGCCCTTCGACAAGTCGGCGCCGCAGCCGCGCCGCAAGGACCTGCCCCCCATCATCCCGTGAGGGGGAGGCTCAGTACGCCAGTCGTCGCTCGGCGGGGGTGACGGCGACGGCGGCGAGGCGGGCTCGCACGCGGGCGGCGGCGCCGGGCTGCTTCGGCGTGAGGGCCTGCACCAGCGCGGCGTAGACGATGGGATCGCTCGGCGCGGCTTGCGCGATGGCCTCCCCGTCCCTGGCGCCCAGCGCGTGACCGGACGCGGCGGCGACGCGCACCATCCCCGAGAGCACCAGCGGATCGCGCGAGTGGCGGCGAGCGAAGCGCGCGGCGAGGCGGGCGGCCTCCGGCGAGGCGGGCGAGTCGTAGGCGAGCAGGGCGAAGCGGTGCCGAGCGTCCAGCCTGGCGCGGTCCACGCCGGACACCGCGCGCTGCATCCGTAGCGCCAGCTCCACGCGCGCCGCCGGCCCCAGCGCCGCGTCCGGGAGGACGCCGCGCGCGGCGAGGTCCACCGCGATGGGCGTCGCCACCGCGTCGTCCGGCACCGGCGCGCACGCGAGCGCGCCGTACGCCGCGCGCGCCGCTTCGTCCCCCGCGCCCCGGGTGAGGGCGCGCAGGAAGACGAGGCACGCCAAGGGCGACGCCGACGCGACGCCGGCGCCGTCTCCGGCGAGGGCCGAGGCATCCCCGCCGGCCGCGAGGATCAGCCGCGCGCCCGCGTCCTTCGGGTCCGCCGCGGCGACCTCCCCCGCGATGGCCCGCGCGATCCCACCCTGGCCCAGCGCGACCGCCCGGGCCGCGACCTCGTCCAGCCGGAGGTGCCCGGCGGTGGCGAAGGCGCGCGCGGCGTCGCCGTCCCCGCGGGCGAGGGCGGAGTCCACGGCGAGCAGCGCCACGGGGCGGAGCAGATCCTGCGAGAGCGGGGCGCCGCCGTGATCCCGCCGCCTGCGCGCGCGGAGGAGCGCCGCGGCCACGTCACGCGCAGGCGCGAGCTGTCCCTCGCCGGCCAGGGCCGCCGCGCGCCGCGCCACCTCGGCCTGGCGCATCGGCGCGACGCGCGCGAGCTCGGCCCAGGCGCGGGCGGCCAGTGCCACGTCGTCGTGCGCCTCGGCCCAGGCGCCCAGCGCGCTCCACGCGGCGCCGCTCTGCGGCTCGGCGAGCGTCAGCGCGACCAGGCGCCGGCCCGCCTCCGCCGGGGCGCCGGCGCGATCCAGCGCGTCGGTGAAGGAGAGCTGCACGCGGATGGACGCCGGCTCCGCCGCGGCAGCCTTGCGTAGATCCGCCATCGCCTCCGCCGGGGTGGCGCACGCCGCGGCCGCGGCCCACGCCGGGCCGTACTGCGGGTCGATGGAGAGGGCGTGGATGACTGCCTCTCGCGCGCGCGGGTCTGCAGGGTCACGCTTGCAGCGCACCGCCGCGATGCGCGCGAAGACCTCGGCGTCGCCGGTGTCCCAGGCGGTGACCGCCTCGTAGTCGCGGATCGCCTCGTCCAGGCGGCCGGACTCCTCGGCCACCGCGCCGCGCAGGAAGAGGGCGTACGCGCGCGCCCCCACGAACTGGCCCTCCACCGTGCGGCCGTCCACCACGCGCGACACAGGCGGCATGGCGCCCCGGCAGCCCGCGCACGCCGCGCCGAGGGCCAGCATCGTGAGCGCGCGGCGGATCATCGCGCCGCCTCGGCGAGGGCCGCCAGCATGATGTCGTCCTGCTCCGGCGTGCCGACGGTGACGCGAAGGCGATGCTTCAGCCGGCCACCCACGGCGTGGAAGCTGCGCACCAGCACCCCGCGCTCCTGCAGCTGCGCGTGAACCTGCGCCGCCTCCCGCGCCGTCTCCACCCAGACGAAGTTGGCGGACGTGGGCGAGGGCGTGACGCCCTCCAGGCGGCCCAGCTCGGCCACCAGGCGCTCGCGCTCCGCGCACACCGCCCCGACGTGCTCGCGGACGGCGCCCCACGCCACGCGCAGCACCGCGGCCGCCGCGGCCTGGCTCGTCGCGCTCAGGTTGAAGGGCTGGCGGACCTTGTCCAGCTCGGCGACGAGCGCGGCGTCCGCCTCCAGCCAGCCGACGCGCAGGGCCGCGAGCCCCAGCTTGCTCACCGTGCGCAGGATGCCCAGGTTGGGGTGGCGCGCGCGCAGCCCGCGCAGCGACTCCCCCGCGTAGTCGATGTACGCCTCGTCCACGATGACCAGCGCGTCGGCCGCCGCCTCCAGCACCGCCTCCACGCGGGCGAGGGTCATGCGGTTGCCTGTCGGGTTGTTGGGGCTGGCGATGAACACCACGTTGGGCGCGAGCAGCTCCACCGCGCGCTTCATCCCCCCGACGTCCAGATCCCACGCGGCGTCCAGCGGCACCTCCACCGGCTTGATGCCGTGGGCCCGCGCGCTCACCCGGTACATGACGAAGGTCGGCGTGGCGGTGAGCATCGTCGCCTGCGGGGCTCGAGGGCGCGGGCGCGCCATGGCGGTGAGCACGAGCGCGATCACCTCGTCGGAGCCGGAGCCCACCAGCAGCTCCTCCGGCCGGGCGCCCGTCACCTTCCCGATGGCCTCCTTCAGCTCCAGCGCGCGCGCGTCGGGGTAGCGCTCCAGCGGCACCGCCGCCAGCGCCGCGCGTACCGCCTCGTGCACCGCGGGCGAGCGGAGCGGCGGCGCCTCGTTGGCGTCCAGCCGCACGCGGATGCCCTCCGGATGAGCCGGCACGTACGCGCGCAGCTCGGACAGCTCCGGACGCAGCAGGTGCTTCAGGCCTTCGGGCATCGCGCGGTCAGCATAGCAGGCGCATCATCACTGGCCCGTGCAAGGCCCGTTGCAGTGATTGACGAAGGTCCCGGTGCGGAAGAAGTCGTCCGCCTGCTGCATCGCCTGCGGCAGGTAACGGAGCTTGTCGTGCGGGTCCTCGCCGTCGTGCGGCGGCAGGTTGATGATGGGCGACTTGGGCAGGCCGAAGTCGTACTCCGCCATGGCCGAGCCGTCGGAGATGGGGGCCGCCGCCTCGTCGATGCCGTACACCTTGCGGTTGACCGGGGAGATGTTCTTCGCGCCCACCGTCCGGGCGATGATGTGCGCCCCGAGCGGCGTCACCTGGTGGTCCCCGATGGCCACGTCGATGAGCACGCGGTGCGCCGGCGTGCCCGGCAGCATGTTCTCGGCGAGGTAGGGGACGTAGCCGTCGGGCTCGGTCTTGTCCCAGAGGATCTGGAGCAGGCCCTCGACGAGGCGCACGTCCAGGCCGTTGGGGTACGCGCCCTTGAGCAGCAGCTTGTAGCCGGAGAAATCGGCGGAGCGGTCGAGCAGCAGGTTGTAGGGCATGCCCGGCTCGCCCAGCAGGCCGCGCGTCACGTCGGTGGAGATGGACATGTACGTCGTGCCGAAGATGCCGCCCTGGCTGTCGCCGCGGTAGAAGGCCTGCGTCGGGTCCAGGATGGTCTTGCCGTTGTCCTGGAGGTTGGGGTCGTCCTTCATCCGCCCCTTCATCATGCGCATGGCGAGCAGCGCGTTGACGAAGCCCTGGTGCTGGCGCGCCACCGCGCTCTTGAAGATGAGCGGGTTGACCGTCGCCGCGTCGATGTTGGTCTGGATGTCGTCGTGCGCCATGCCGATCCAGTCGACCGCGATGCCGACGTAGTTGTAGGTGCCGCACATCTCGGCGAAGTAGCCGTCCTCGCCCTCGGTGAGCGCGCCGAGCAGGCCGTGCCCGTTCTGCAGGATGGCCGCCGGGTTCGCGGCGGTGGCGCTCTTGGGGACCAGCACCAGGAAGGGGTACTGCGCGGTGCCGTTCTGCTGCGGCTTGCCGTCCGGCCCGCGGTGGATGTGCACGTCGTCGCCCGGGTCCGGCGAGTCCAAGAAGAGCGGCACCGTCATCATGCCGTGCAGGCGCGCGGCCAGGTACTGGTTGGGCGCGGTCTCCACGCTGGTGATGGTGTACTCCGGGCCCTGATCGCCCACCGCGGCGAGCGCCGCGTCGCGCATCGCTACGAGATCGCCCGTCGTGTTGTCGCGCGTCGCGGTGGTGTAGTCCCACGCGATCTGCAGGTCCTGCCGCGCGACGCCCGCCGCCGCGAGCCGGGCGAAGATGTCCTCGAAGTGATCGCGACGCGCCTCCAGCGCCGCGCTCGTCGTCGGCGTCTTGTCTCGCAGGGCGGCGAACGCCGGGCGCGCGGGGATGGCGGCGCCGTCGGCGTCGACCACGTGGCGCACCGCCACGATGTAGCGCGTGTCGTCCTTCAGGCGCACGACGGGTCGGATCATCAGCGCCTGGTCGTCGGGGTGGAAGGTGGACTGATCCAGCTCTGCCCAGTGCGGGACGAGCGCGCCCGTGTCCGCCTCGATCAGGACCGTCGGCGAGTCCGGCTGCAACGACCGCTCGATGGTGTCCGGCGTGGCCAGCCCCGTCACCGTCGCGCCCGGCAGGAAGGTCAGCGCCTCCTCGCCGGGGGAGAAGCCGTCGCGGTCGGAGAGCGCGTTCGGGTCGATGGTGGCGGTCGTGGTGCCGTGGTTCACGAGCGGCAGCGTGTTCGCCCCGAAGGCGATGTGCCGGGAGGCGCCCTCCCCCACCAGCCAGAAGTCGTTGGGGAACGGGTAGCCGCAGTGCTCCGGCACGAGCGGATCGCAGCCGTCGGGCACGCCGGCGGTGGGATCGCCGGGGGGCGGGGCGTCGGACGAGCAGCCCGGACCGAGGGCGGCGATCGCCGCGACGGTGGCGAGAAAGAAGACGCGGAGCCCCCGGGACAGGACAGTCATAAGCGTCGCCTACCGCACCCGGAAGTCGGTTGCATCGGAAAGATCGCTCTGCGACACGTCGGAGTCGTCGCGGGCGTCGTGATGGCGGACGTGGCCCTCCGCCTCGCGCAGGCGCTCGGCGATCTCGATGAGGCGCCGCTCCACCCGCCCGAAGACGCTGGACGCAGGGAAGCGACCGGCCTCGTCGCGCTCCCCCGCGGGCACGCCGGTGAGCAGCTCGATGCCCTGCGCGACGTCGTCCACCGCGTACAGGTGGAAGGTCCCCTCCTGGATGGCGCGGGCGACGTCCTGCCGCAGCACCAGGTGGGCGACGTTGGCGCGCGGCAGCATGACCGCCTGGTTGCCGGTGAGGCCGCGCGCCGCGCAGAGATCGAAGAAACCCTCGATCTTGGCGCACACGCCGCCGATGGCCTGCAGCTCCCCGAGCTGGTTCACGCTCCCGGTGACGCCGACGCTCTGGTCGATGGGCAGCTCCGCCAGAGAGCTCAGCACCGCGAAGAGCTCGCTGGACGACGCGCTGTCGCCGTCCACCTCGCCGTAGCTCTGCTCGATGGCGAGCTGCGCGCGCAGGCTGAGCGGCCGCTCCTGCCCGAACATCCGCCCGAGGTAGCCGCGCAGGATGGCCACGCCCTTGGTGTGGATGGCCCCGCCGAGCTGCGCCTCGTGCTCCACGTCCACGATGCCCTCCCGGCCGAGGGCGACCACCGCGGTGATGCGCATCGGCTGGCCGAACTCCACGTCCCCGGCGAAGAAGACGCTCAGGCCGTTGACGACGCCGACGCGCGCCCCGACGAGATCCAGCACCACCTCCCCGCGCAGCGTCAGCTCGCGCAGCATCCGCTCGGCGGCGCCGGCGCGGTCGCGACGCTCGCGCCACGCGCTCTCGATGTCCTCGGCGGTGACCAGGGTCATGGAGGGCGGGGGGATGGACGCGCGGAACCGAGGGCGGCTCTCGTCCTGCTCCTCCTGGTGCGCGCCGGGATCGTGGGCGCCGGTGACGCGCGCGGTGGCGATGGCGCTCGCGAAGGCGGCCGTCTCCTCCAGCGGGGAGAGGCTGAGGGCGAGCTTCTCCTGGTGGCCTGCGAGGCGCGTGGCGAGGTCGAGCAACCGCGCCCGCGCGCCGCGATCGAAGCGCCCCCACTCGCGCTCGCGTGCCATGGCCATCAGGTAGGCGTCCAGGCGGCGCAGGCCCTCTTCCCGGCGGGCGATCGTCGGCTCGACCTCCACCTTGACGCGGAAGAGGGAGGCGAAGTCGGGGTCGCTCGCGAGCAGCGCGGCGTACAGCTCCTGCGAACCGACCAGCACCACGCGCACGCGGATGGGCGCCGGCACCGGCCGCAAGGAGGTGGCGTAGAGCCCGAGCGGGCCGAGCGGGTCCTCCGCGCCGATGCGTCGCTCTCGCAGCACGCGCTTGAGCCGCTCCCAGATGATGGGGTCCGCCAGCACGTCGGCCGCGCGCACCACCAGCACCCCGCCCGACGCGCGCTGCAGCGACCCCGCGCGGATGCGCGAGAAGTCGGTGAGCAGCGCGCCGAAGCGCATGCGACGCTCCAGGTAGCCGAAGAGGTGCGGGTAGGTCGGGTTGGTGTCGTAGACGACCGGCGGAGGCGCGGAGGCGTCGTGGCTCACGAAGAGGTTCACGCGGAAGCGCCCGAGGCGCCGCGCGTACTCCGGGTCCTCGTCGGCGGACTCGGCGGTGCTCGTCTTGTGCGCCTCCTCGTCCGACTCGTCGAGGAAGTCCTCCCAGTCGTGCACGAGGGCGGCCTTGACCTGCTCCAGCCACCGCGCCACCTCCGGCCCGTGGCTCGCCAGCTCGCCCAGGGGCTCGGCGGCCTGCTCGGCGATGGCGCGCGCCGCCACGGCCATGGCGCGCTTGCGCGCCTCGGCGAAGCGCTCACCAGCTTCCTGCACCCGCTCGGCCGATCGCTCCACCTCCTGCGTGAGCCGCTGCTCCGCCTGCCCGAGGGCGCGCTTGGTCGTCTCGTCCAGCGCCTCGAACTGCTCGGCGGTGAGCGGCTTGCCGTGGAGGATGGGGTAAGTCTGCACGCCGCCCTGCACCGACCGCACGCCGAAGCCGAGCGTCTTGGCGGTGATCTCCAGGCCGGAGAGCACCTCCCGGTTGCGCGCCTCCAGCTCCCGGCCGAGCGCGGCGTGGGCCTCGCGCACCGGCTCCGACTCCCCGAGCCCCGGGAGCTGCTCCTTCAGGGTGGCCACACACGCGGCCACGGCGTCGGCGAGGCGCTGGGCCACCCCGGCGGGCAGCACCAGCGGCACCGGCGCCTCCGGGTGGTCGAAGTCGTGCACGTAGACCACGTCCGGGGGCGGCGGGGCGGTCGCGGCGCGCTCGCGCGCCAGCCGCTCGGCGTAGTGGACGACGTCGTTCTCGACGAGCATGTCGGGGTCCGCGGCCACGTACACGTGGAAGCTGGGCTCCCGGGCCAGCAGGCCGAGCTCCAGCGCCCGCCGGGCGATGGGGGAGGCCAGCTCGAAGAGCCCCCCCGTCTCGGCGGCCTGTTCAGGCAGGATCAAGGGGTCGGTGTGGACCGTCACCCGATCGGACGGGACCCGGAGCCGGTCGCGCAGGGTGGACGCCGGCGTGGCCGGCGGCGGCTCCGGCGAGGCGAGCTCCGTCCACGGGGCAGCCGGCGGCGGCTCGGCGTCGCTTCTTGCCGTTTGCGCGGAGGCGGACGCCCGTTGCGTGCTAGGCTCGGCACCCTGCGGCTCGTTCCGCGCGCTGGGCTGTTGGCGTTCGTCTTGGGCGGCTCGTCCGTCCTCGGGCATACGTTGCGTCCCTCAACCGTTTCTTAGCAGGTTTGCGCTTCCGCATCTCTCCCCTTCTCCGCGGACGCGAAGCCTCGTACAGTCAGACCCCGAGGACGGATGGCTCGTCTCATTCTTGCGACCGCAGAAGGGCAGCAAGCGATCGAGCTACGACCCATCAACAGCCTGGGTCGACACCCCAACAACTCGATCCAGCTCCTCGACAAGATCGTCTCCAAGGAGCACTGCATCGTCGAGCAGCGCGAGGGACACTTCGTTCTTCGTGACCTGGGGAGCCTGAACGGGACCTACATCAACGGGGAGCGAGTCCGCGGGGAGCAGGTCTTGCGGCACGGCGACGAGATTGCCCTCGGCTCCACCCGCGCCCGCTTCGACGACGGCTCTGCCCCGCTGCAATATGGCCCCTCCGCCATCAGCCCCGGCGCCATCCAGCAGCCGCAGCCCGGCGGGATGATGCAGCAGCAGCAACAGCCACCCGCCTGGCCGCAGCAGCAGCCCGGCCAGCTCCCCGCCTCCATGATGGCGCCCGGGCAGCAGCAGCAGCCGCGCATGGGCTCCGGCCCGGCCTTCCAGCCGCAGCCGGTGATGCAGCCCCAGCCGCAGTCGATGCCCCGCCCGCAGCCCATGACCCCCCGGCTGCCAGGAGCGCCTGGCAGTCCGATGAGCGGCGGGCCGATGGGCACCGTGCCGATGGCGCCCGGCGCCTCGCACATGCCGGGCTTCCCGCCCACCCTCGGACAGCCGCCGCGAGCCAACCGCCCGCCCAGCTTCAGCGGCACCCGCGTCGACGTCCTGGACTCCGCGCGCGCCATCGGCACGCAGATCGCCGCGCAGCAGAAGGGCTTCGTCCCCTTCGACCAGATCGCCCAGGACCCGCAGCAGCTCCGCCTGGACTACGAGCGCCTGCGCATCACCTGGGAGCTCACCCGCGACATCAGCCTGGAGCGCGACCTGGAGAAGCTCCTGGAGAAGATCCTCCAGGCGCTCTTCCGCTTCGTCAACGCCGACCGCGGCGTCATCCTGCTGCGCGAGCCGGACGGCACGCTGCAGCCGCGCGCGGCGCGACGGCGCGACGGCACCGACGCCCCCATCCAGGTCAGCTCCACCATCCTCAACCACGTCATCCGCGAGCGCGCGAGCGTGCTCACGCACGACGCGTCGATGGACTTCGCCGCCTCCAAGGGCAAGTCGATGATCCTCAACCGCATCTCCAGCGCCATCGTGGTGCCGCTGCTCCACGAGCAAGATGTGCTCGGCGCGCTCTGGCTGGACTCCGAGTCGCTTGCCCAGTTCCAGCAGAAGGACCTGGAGATGATCACCGCCGTCGGCAACCAGGCGGCCATGTTCATCGAGAACAACCTCCTCGCGCGCAAGATCGAGCAGGAGATCGTCACCCGCGAGCGCTTCAGCCGCCTGCTCTCCCCCAACGTGGCCGAGCAGGTCATCAGCGGCAAGCTCGAGGTGAAGCTGGGCGGTCAGCTCCTGGACGACTGCACCATCTTCAACAGCGACATCCGCGGCTTCACCCGCATGAGCGAGGGCGCCCCGCCGGAGGAGATGATCGAGATGCTCAACGAGTATTTCGAGCTCATGGTGGAGACGATCTTCAAGTACGAGGGCACGCTCGACAAGTTCATGGGCGACGGCATCATGGCCATCTGGGGCGCGCCCGCGCACCACCCGGACGACCCCATCCTCTGCATGCAGAGCTCGCTCGAGCAGATGGAAGTGCTCGGCCGCTTCAACCGCGCGCGCGTGGAGCGCGGGCAGGCGCCGCTCGCCATCGGCATCGGCATCCACACCGGGCCGCTCGTCGCCGGCTACGTCGGCAGCAGCAAGGCGCTCAGCTACACCGTCATCGGCGACACGGCGAACACCAGCGCCCGCCTCTGCGGCATCGCCCTCGCCGGGCAGATCATCGTCAGCGAGAACACCTTGCAGAAGCTGGGCAACCGCTTCGAGGTGGAGGAGCTCCCCCCGGCCAACCTGAAGGGCAAGGAGAAGCCGCTCCGCATCTTCAACGTCAAGCGCGAGAAGCCGACGGCGGCCGCGCGCTGAGGGTCGATGTCGTACGTCCTGCCGTTCGAGAAGCCCATCGTCGATCTGCTCGAGAAGGTGCGCGAGCTACGCGACCTCTCCGAGAGCGACCGCGCGCTGGAGCCGGAGCTGCGCCGCCTGGAGGAGAAGACCGGACGCCTCGCGCGGGAGCTCTTCGCCGGGCTCACCCCGTGGCAGAAGGTCCAGCTCTGTCGCCACCCGCAGCGGCCCTACACCCTCGACTACGTCGAGCGGCTCATCGAGGACTTCCACGAGCTGCACGGTGACCGCCGCTTCGGCGACGACCCCGCCGTCGTCGGCGGCGTCGGGCGCTTCCGCGGGCGCAGCGTCGTCGTCGTCGGCCACCAGAAGGGGCGCTCCACCAAGGAGAAGGTGACGCGCAACTTCGGGCAGGCCAACCCGGAGGGCAACCGCAAGGCGGCGCGCCTCTACGCCCTGGCCGACCGCTTCGGCCTGCCCATCCTCACCTTCGTCGACACGCAGGGCGCGTACCCGGGCATCGGCGCAGAGGAGCGCGGGCAGAGCGAGGCCATCGGCGCGTGCATCGCGGCCATGTTCCGCGCGCGCGTCCCCATCATCGCGACGATCATCGGCGAGGGCGGCAGCGGCGGCGCGCTCGCCCTGGCCGTGGCGAACCGCGTGCTGGTGCAGGAGTACGGGACCTACTCGGTCATCTCGCCGGAGGGGTGCGCCTCCATCCTCTGGAAGGACGGCAACAAGGCGGACCTCGCCGCCGAGCGGCTGAAGATGACCTCCTCCGACCTGCTCTCGCTGAAGGTGGTGGAGCGGGTGGTGGACGAGCCCCCTGGCGGGGCGCATCAGGACCCCGACCTCGCCGCGCGCCTGGTGGGCTCGGCGATCCACGAGACCCTCCGCGAGCTGCTCCGCATGACGCCCGAGCAGCTCGTCCAGGACCGCTACGCCCGCTTCCGCGCCATCGGCGCGTACGTCGCCTGACGGCCTCACCCCGCCTCACCCCCCGACCCCCTCTCCCTACGAGGGAGAGGGGGAGCAAGAGGGGATGGTGGGTGGAGGGCGCCGACGCGCAGCGGAGGGCCCGCGTGGGGTGGGGCCCCGCCCAATTCACTTGGGCGGGGAGGGGCGGCGCGTGCCGCCCCTCCATGGGACCGGTCCTGAGAGGATGTGAGCGAAGCTCACATCCGCCCGACGCGCAGCGGAGGGCCCGCGTGGGGTGGGGCCCCGCCCAATTCACTTGGGCGGGGAGGGGCGGCGCGTGCCGCCCCTCCATGGGACCAGTCCTGAGAGGATGTGAGCGAAGCTCACATCCGCCCGACGCGCAGCGGAGG
Organism: uncultured delta proteobacterium; assembly: GCA_963782055.1. Classification (GTDB taxonomy): domain Bacteria; phylum Myxococcota_A; class Polyangia; order Polyangiales; family Polyangiaceae; genus DASXHD01. The sequence goes on along the minus strand of CAWAIF010000003.1, from coordinate 3,238,320 downwards.
GCCCGCGTGGGGTGGGGCCCCGCCCAATTCACTTGGGCGGGGAGGGGCGGCGCGTGCCGCCCCTCCATGGGACCAGTCCTGAGAGGGATGTGAGCGAAGCTCACATCCTCTCAGTTCGGCGGCGGCTTCTGGCAGAAGCCGTCGATGCACTTGGACTGCGGGGCGCCGCAGCAGTCGCTGTCCGACTTGCAGGCGTTGCCGTCCGACGAGCACCCGTTCTGCGGGTTGTTGCCGCAGGTGTACTTCTTGGTGTTCGGGTCCTTGATGCACTGGCCGCCGCAGCAGTCGACGCCGGAGGTGCAGTCCTCGCCGACCTTCTTGCACGGGTCGAGCGCGTAGTACGCGTTCTCGCTCTTGCCGCACGACTCCTGCCCGCGCATGTAAAACGGCGGGTGCGACGGGTCGGCGGCCGTCGGCGGGTCGTCGATCGCGGTGATCCAGAGCTGCTGCCGGTTGGCCGAGACCAGCTCGTTGCCGTAGTTGCGGCGCGTGATGAACACGATCCAGGAGTAGCCGCCCGCGCGCAGCGGGGCGAAGACCGGGTTGAAGCTCTTGCCGTCGCTCGCGGCGGTCTTCAGCTCCTTGACGCTGGTGCCGCCCACGTCCGCCAGCCAGAGCGAGCCGCTGCCGGTGGACCGGGACCCGGCGCTCGGGTTGGTGAAGGCGAGGTAGCTGGAGGTGGGGTCGAAGCTCGGGTACGCCGGACGGCCGGTGCCCACCTTCGCCTTCGGGACGATGGTCTTGAAGTTGGAGAAGGTGTTGTTCGGCCCCACGTCGCCGACCGTGAGAATCCCCGCTCTGCGAGTCGAACGGCCAGCCGCTGTCGCTGATGCCGGTGATGGCGGCGACCTTCTTGCCGTCGGGCGACCAGGCAGGCTCGGCGGCGTAGCCGCTGAAGACGCTGCCCTTGAGGGTGGTGCCCTTGGCGACGTCCACCAGGTCGACAGTGTGCGGCCCGCTGTAGTTGCCGTGCGCCATGAGCGCCTTGGTCCCGTCGTCGTTGAAGGCGGAGAAGGTGCTCGTGCCGAACGTCGTGCTGGTCTTCACCGCGGGGTTCTGCGAGATGTCGACCGTCTCGTCGCCGTAGCTGAGGGCGCTGAAATTGCCCAGGATGGTGTTGCCGTCGCGGCTGACGGTGTGGCAGCCCCAGCACTCGCCGTTGTTGAGGATCTGGGTGACGTTGGTGGCGCCCGGGTTGATCTTCAGGATGCGGCCGTTGCCGCTCCCGCAGGCGTCGGGCAGCTCCCAGTAGTAGACGCTGCCGAAGAGCTTGCCCTGCGCGATGTGCCACGTCTGCTGGATGGGCTTGTACGCGGTGTTGCCCGACATGCGCGTGAGCGACACGCTCAGCGGGTCGCTGTTCGGACCCTGGCCGGAGCTCTCGATGCCGTCCCAGTCCGCCTGCGCGACGAGGTGGCGAGAGGGCGTGCCCGTCGTGAAGTACTCGACGTAGTCGTAGAACTTCTCCTTGAGCTCCAGGCGGTAGACGTCGTTGCTCCCCGCGCCGTTCCACTGCATCTCCGGGGCGAGCACCGCGAGCGGGAAGACGGTCTTGTCGTAGGGGTAGACGAGCTGCGCGCTGTCGGCCGGGCCGTTGGGGTTGTCGAGCGTCTGCTGCTGCTGCTGCGACACGCCGCCGGTCACCGTCTTGAGGATCTTCACCGAGACGGTGGTGCTACCCTTGCCGTTGCCCATGCTCGCGGTGAGGGTGCCTACGCCGGCGACCTTGCCCGTCGGCGTGAAGGTGGCGGCGGAGAGCACGTCGCCGATGATGGGCGTGTCGTACGACCAGGACACCTGCGAGGTGACGTCGTTGCCGTTGAAGGTGACGGTGAAGTCCTGCGTCTGGACGGTGCCGTTGTTCACGGTCAAGACGACGTTCTGCGGCGCGATGACGAGCTGCTGCGTGGTGCTGGAGTCGCCGTTGCCGCAGCCGAACAGGCAGTCGCCGTCCTGGAACTGCGCGTCGATGTCGGCGCCGTCGACGCCGCCGTCGGCGCCGTTGCCGAAGCGGTTGTCACCCTCCGAACCGCACCCGGCGGCGCCCGCCGCCGCCACGCCCACAGTCATCGCCGCGATCAGCGCAAGATGTTTCGTCCAAGCTGCCATCGTCACCACCTCCGTCACGTGAAGCACAAGTGTCCCGCGAGCATGCGCGCGAGACCGCCTTCCCCGCCGGTCACGCCCGCCGGCCTTCCGACCGAGATCGAATTGTACGATGCCACCGCCCGGGGCGCCTAAGGCTTTTGGTCCGGGTTCGCTTGAAGGACGCCGCGAGGGGCACTACCGTGTGGGGCGATGAAGGACAACGGCGCGCGACCGGGGGTGGCGGCCTACGGGCGCGGCGCGGCCGACTTCGTCTTCTACGGCCTGATCGCCACGACGACAGCCCTGTTTTTGTGGACGATCCACGTCGTCTTCTACCAGGCGCCCATCGAGCGGGTGATGGGCATCGTCCAGAAGATCTTCTACTTCCACGTCCCCGCGGCCTACAGCATGTACCTGGGGGCGGCCGCGTGCTTCGTGGGCTCGGTGGGCTACCTCCTCAAGCCCACCGCGCTGTGGGACTCCGTCGCGCGCGTGGGGGCCGAGCTGGCGGTCGTCTTCGGCGCCATCGTGCTGACCACCGGGCCGCTCTGGGCGGCCAAGGCGTGGGGCTACTTCTGGACGTGGGATCCGCGCCTCACCACCGCGCTGCTCAGCGTCCTCATCTATGTCGCGTACCTGGTGCTGCGCGGGTTCGCCGGCGACGGCGAGGCGGAGCGGCGCTTCTCGGCGGCGCTCGGCATCCTGGGCGCGGCCAACCTGCCCATCATCCACTTCAGCGTGCAGAAGTGGAGCGGCCAGCACCCCACCGTCATCACCGCCAAGGGCGGCGGCCTGCACTCGCCGGAGATGAAGCTCGCGCTCGCCCTCGGGTTCATCTCCTTCACCCTCTTCGCCATCACCCTGCTCTGGGCGCGCGTCCGGCTCGAGCTGGCGAAGCACCGCCTCGCCCGGGCGGAAGAGGACGCGCTGGACCTCGGCCTGCTCGAGGAGGAAGAAGCCTGATGCGAACGCGCTCGTGGATCGCCGTGCTGACGCTCGCCCTGGCGTGCCTCGCCGGGCCCGCCTGGGCCCAGTCCACCCCCGCCCCTTCCGCGGCGGCCAGCGCCGAGGCGGGCAAGACCCCCGACGACCGCGCCACCGCGTTCCGCCCGGTGGAGGGCGGACCGCAGCTGCGCAGCGGCGCCAAGCTGCTCGTCACGGCGTACTCGGTGCTCTGGGTCATCCTGATGGGCTACATCGTCATCGTGTGGCGGCAGGAGGCGGCCCTGCGCGCTCGCATCGACGACCTGGAGAAGGCCCTGGATCGCGCCGAAGCGAAGAGGGGCTGAGCCGTGCCGGTCGAGCACGTCATCTTCATCCCAGGCGTGCTGATGATCGGCGTCATCGTCGGGTACATTCTCGGCGTGCGCGCCGAGCGCGGGCGGACCGACCGCCGACGCCGACGCGCGCGCGAGTGAACCGGGTACCACCACTGGAGAGGACATGGATTTCTCACTGAGCGAAGAGCAGCAGGCCCTCGTCGAGACCGCGCGCCGCTTCACCAAGGAGCGCATCATCCCCATCGCCGCCGCGTGCGATCAGAAGTCGGAGTTCCCGAAGGAGGTCTTCGTCGAGGGGCACAAGCTCGGACTGGTCAACGCCACCCTCCCCGCCGAGTACGGCGGCCCCGGCCTGGGCGACCTGGACCTCACCTACATCACCGAGGAGCTCGCCTACGGCTGCTCCGGCATCCAGACGAGCATGAGCGCCAACAACCTCGCCGCCACGCCCATCAAGCTGGGCGGCAGCGAGGAGCAGAAGAAGAAGTACCTGGGCTGGATGGCGAAGGAGCCCATCTTCGCCTCCTACGCGACGAGCGAGCCCAACGCCGGCAGCGACGTCGCCGGCCTGCAGTGCCGCGCGAAGAAGGAGGCAGACGGCAGCTACGTGCTCGCGGGCACCAAGTGCTGGATCACCAACGCCAGCTTCGCGAGCTTCTACGTCATCTTCGCCACCGAGAACCCGGAGCTGAGGCACAAGGGCATCGGCGCCTTCATCGTGGAGCGCTCGCAGAAGGGCGTCTCGGTGGGCGAGCACGAGGACAAGCTCGGCCAGCGCGCGAGCGACACCAACACGGTGATGCTCGAGGACGTGCGCGTCCCCGCCGCCCAGGTGCTCGCCCCGCCCGGGCAGGGCTTCAAGCTGGCGATGGAGACCTTCAACCAGACCCGTCCGGACATCGGCGCCATCGCCTGCGGCATCATGCGGCGCTGCCTGGACGAGTCGGTCGCCTACGCCAAGGAGCGCAAGACCTTCGGCGTGCCGATCGGCCGGCACCAGATGATCCAGGCGATCCTCGCCGACATGGCCATCCGCTACGAGGCGACGAGCCTGCTCGTGCGCAAGGCGGCGTGGAACCTGGACCACGGCGTGCGAAACCCCATCGTCTCCAGCTACGCGAAGGCCTTCGGCGCCGACAGCGCGATGCAGACGGCGGTCGACGCGGTGCAGGTGTTCGGCGGCAACGGCTACGTCAAGGACTACCCCGTGGAGAAGCTGATGCGCGACGCCAAGATCCTCCAGATCTACGAGGGCACCAGCCAGATCCAGCGGCTGGTCATCGCGCGAAACCTCCTCGCGTGAGCCCCGGGCGCGCCGGCATGCTCGTCCTCGCGGCGTGCGCGCTGACGCTCGCCGCCCTGCCCGCCTGCCCGAGCGGCCCGCGCGACGTGCTCGTCGGGGGGCGGCACGTCCAGACCCAGGATGCGTCGGTGGCGACGACGGCGGAGGGTTACGCCTACGTCGCGCGCCGTCCGCTCGTGGCGGTAGGGCTGGCCAGCGCGCAGGGGCTCACGCCGGACGAGGCCCACGACGCGGTCGACAACCTGGCCGACCGCATCTCCCGCTGCGCGAGCAACCTGCTAGGCCAGGGCAAGCTGGTCGACGGTGGCGCGCACCTGGTACTCCCCGTCGACGACGCGGGGGTGGTCGGGCGGCCCAACGTGGTCTTCTCGCCCTCCGATGCCACGACGAGCGGGCTCCTTTGTGTCCTGTCCCCCGCGAGGATGATCAACTTCCCACCGGCGGGAGCGAAGGGGGGCAAGCGCGAGCTGGTCGTGGAGACCGCCTGGGGCCGCCAGGTCTCCCCCGTCGGGGCGCCGTGAGCGAGCCGCCGCGCCCTCCCCCGCGGCCGAAGGTCGTGCGCCGGGTGACGCCCGCGCCGCGCGACCGGACGGTGGAGCGCGCCCGGCGCATCGAGCGCGTCGGGGGGCGCATCCACCCCCTGCGCGACTTCTACTACCGCCTGATGCAGGCGAGCTGGCCGACGACGCTGGGCATCATCTTCTGCCTGTACATGACGGCGAACCTGCTCTTCGCCGTCGTCTACACCTTCATGCCCGGCGGCGTGACCGGCGCGCGCCCCGGCAACTTCGAGGACTCCTTCTACTTCAGCGTGCAGACGCTCGCGACCATCGGCTACGGGGCGATGAGCCCGGTGACGCGCGCCGCGCACATGGTCGTCACCGTGGAGGCCTTCTGCGGCCTGCTCGCGGCCACCTTCACCACCGGCCTGGTCTTCGCCAAGTTCTCCCGACCCACCGCGCGCGTGCTCTTCACGCGGAACGTGGTGATCTCCCGCCGCGACGGCGTGCCGACGCTCCAGTTCCGGATGGCGAACGCCCGCGAGACGCGCATCGTCCAGGCCGGCGTCCGGGTGGTGATGGCGCGCCTGCACGTCACGCTGGAGGGCGAGCGCATCCGCAAGCTCACCGACCTGAAGCTGGTGCGCTCCGAGTCGGCGATGTTCTTTTTGACGTGGCTCGCCTTCCACGAGATCACGCCGGAGAGCCCGTTCTACGGCTTGAGCGTGGAGGACCTGAAGCGCCAGCAGGTGTCGCTCATCGTCACGCTGGTCGGCATCGACGAGATGCTCTCGCAGACGGTGCACGCGCGGCACACCTACGAGGCGGCCGACTTCGTCTTCGGGGCGCGCTTCGTCGACGTGATCACCGACGGGCCGAACGACTCGCGCATCCTCGACCTGCATCTCTTCGACGACTACGAGGAGCTGGACGAGGGCCATGACGCCTGAACGCGCCAGGCCGCCCCGAGCGGCCTCCGGCGACACGGCATCTTTCCGGTAGGGGCAGCAAGTACTTGAAATCGTGCGCTTTGAATTCGACGTGGCCTTCGTCCTCGTTAAGATTAGCTCGTCCTTTTTTCTCGAGGAGGCCGTCGTGAAGATCTGGCTGGGTAGCTTGGCGCTGGGGGTGGTGCTGATCGCGTGCGGAGGCACCGACGGCAACGGTTTCGGCACCAACGGTGACGGCGGAGGCGGAGGCGGCGACGACGCCACGGCCGCCGACGACGGCGGCACCCAGGCGGACTCCGGTGGCCCGCAGCAAGGCACGCCGATCGTCGAGGGCCTCGCCATCACCGACATCGCCGTCTACCAGGGCGTGAAGGTCACGGTGGTGAAGAACGGCGCGCACATCGCCAAGAACGCGCCGCTCATCGCCAACCGCCCCGGCCTGGTGCGCGTCTTCCTCAAGCCGGACAACACGTGGTCGCCCCACCAGGTCCACGGGTACCTGCGGCTCACCACCGGCGGCAACACCAAGGACTACAGCGCCACGGTGACGCCCTCGGCCGCGTCCACCGACGCCGCCCTCGCCTCCACGCTCAACTTCGGCGTGAACGCCGAGGACTTCCAGACGGACACCAAGTTCCAGGTCCTCATCCAGGATCCGTCCGGGGATCCCAACCAGGCTGGGGACCCCAACGCGGTGTACCCGGCGGACTACAGCTTCGAGTCGCTGGAGGTCAAGGACGCCGGATCGCAGCTCAAGATCGAGCTGTTCCCCATCAAGCTCTCCAACGGCCTGACCCCCGACACCTCGTCGAGCGCCATCCAGGCGTTCCGCAAGGTCCTCCTCGGCCTGTACCCCATCCCCGACGTGCAGATCACCGTGGCCTCGCCCGTCAGCTACGGCGGCAGCATCCCCGCGGCGAACGGCTCCGGCTGGGACTCGCTCCTCAACGCGATGCTGCAGAAGCGCCAGAACGACAACCCGGCCGCGGACGTCTACTACTACGGCGGCTTCGCCCCCTCCTCCTCCTTCCAGAACTACTGCGGCGGCGGGTGCGTCGCCGGCCTGAGCTCGCTCGCCACCAAGCCGACGGACACCTGGGCGCGCGTGAGCATCGGCCTGCTGTACGCCGGCGGCGGCGGCATCTCGCAGGCCACCGGCTACACGATGGCGCACGAGGTCGGCCACGCGCACGGCCGCTCTCACGCGCCCTGCGGCGGCGCGAGCGGCGTCGACCCCAGCTTCCCCTACAGCAACGGCGGTATCGGCGTGTGGGGCTACGACATCAACTCCGGCTCGCTGATCGACCCGTCCAAGGCCCACGACATGATGGGCTACTGCCAGCCGGACTGGATCAGCGACTACAACTACAAGGCGCTCTTCACGCGCATCCAGTACGTCAACGGGACGGACATGCTCTTCCCGCACAGCCTGGACGCGCCGCAGAAGTACCGCTTCGTGCGGGTGCAGGGGGACGGCACCCTCTCCTTCGGACAGACGATGACGGTGACCTCCAAGCTCTTCGGCGAGGAGCACACGGTGAAGTACCTCGCCGCCGACGGGAGCACTCTGCGCCAGGTGACCGGCTTCTACTACGAGTACGACCACATCCCCGGCGGCTACCTGCTGGTCCCGGAGGAGCCGAGCCAGTACGCGCGCATCGTGGTGAGCAGCCTGATGGGCAAGAGCACGATCAGCCTCGCGCATTGAGACGTCGCAGGGGCGGCACGCGCCTCCCCGTGGATGCGGCTAGATCAGCGTGCGCGAACCGCGACCGCTCATCTAGTCGCCGATCCACACGCCGCGCTGGTTGAGCGTGGCCACCTCGTAGCGGAGGCGCGCCTCCTTCAGGTCCAGGCCGCGGCCGTACTCGCCGCGCCGCCGGCGGCTCTTGAGGAAGGCGATCTCCACCAGGGCGAGCTGCTTCTTGCGGCGCTGCCGGAAGTACGTCCACCCGCGGGAGAGGAAGCTGGACCAGTTGCGCCAGCCGATCGTCACGTAGGTGGTGATGAGGCGCAGCTCCATCGGGTGCAGCAGCGCCCCCACCTCCGGCGCGAGCTCGCGGATGACGATGGCGCGGTCGCGCACCACCAGCGCCGCCAGCATGGCGAAGAAGAGGAAGTCGATGAACCAGGTGATGAGCACCATCAGCGCGGTGCCCTCCCCACCGAGGAAGGTGGGCAGCGCGTTGTGCATGGCGTGCATGGCCATGGCCACGCAGTAGCCGCCCAGCGGCGCGAAGACCTTGACCACGCCGCTGCGCGACTCCGCCGCGATGCCGAAGCCCAGGCCGGTGCAGGCGGTGAAGGTGCAGTGCGAGAGGCCGAGCATCACGGTGCGCAAAAAGACCAGCGACACGAACCCGCCGACGCCGCTCCGGGCGTAGGCGTCGGCGACGTAGAGGGTGTCCTCCGTCAGGGTGAAGCCCAGCCCCACCATGCCGCCGTAGATGACGCCGTCCAGCGGGCCGTCCAGCTCCTTCAGCCCCAGGCCGCTCGCGGCGGCGATGATCGCCACGCCGAGGCCCTTGAAGCCCTCCTCGAAGACGGGCGCCAGCACCGTCGCCCCGAAGGCCTGGATCTGCGGGTCCGTCGAGGGCGCGCCGGTGACGCCCATGGCGACGCCCTCCCCGATGGCGCTGGAGATGCCGCCGCCGAAGGTGGCGAAGAGCGCGCCCCACACGAAGGCGCAGCCGAGCAGCCACCAGGGCTCGGGCTCGAAGCGGTCCACCCACCGGATGAGGAAGGCGTAGCAGAGCACGATGGGGGCCACGCAGAGCACCCCCATGACGAGCCCTGCCATGTAGTCCATCGCCCCGAAGCTACCTCAAGCCCCGCCAAGCTCGCTCAGAAAATCTGCGACCGCGTTGGCCGCGACGCGATCGAAGAGGATGCCGTAGTGGCCCACACCAGCCACGACGAGGTCCGTGCCGCCGACGCCCGCGCGCGAGGAGGTGCGCGCCGGGTAGACCACGTTGTCATGTGTAGAATACACGGACAGGATGGGCACCGGCGCCGGCACGCTGGCGCGCTCGGCGAGGAAGCGGGCGCCGCGCTTCATCTGGCGGCCCACGTCGCCCGGCACCGGGCCAGGCCACGCGATGCCCGCGTGCGGCGAGGCGAGGGTCGCCAGCCGCCGGACCCGCTCCGGGCGCGCGCGCGCGAGCTCCACCCCGACCAGCCCGCCCAGCGAGTGGCACACCAGGTCCACGCGCGCCGCGCCCGTCTCCTCGCACGCCCTGTCGGCGAAGCGGCCGAGCCGCTCGGCGCTCTTCTCGATGCGCCCCAGCGACCAGTAGTTGAACCCGTACAGCGGCCCGAGGCCGCGCCGGCGCAGCACGCGGGCGAGGTAGAGGAAGTCCACGCGGTTCTGCAGGTAACCGTGCACCAGGATGATCGGGACGCCGCCCGCTCCGCCCATCCGCCGGCCGAGGAGGAAGTACAGGGGCAACAGCGGCTGCATCACCACCGTGAGGAGCACCTCCCGCGCGACGTTGCCCAGCGCGGATCGCAGCGGGCGCGGCTCGTGGTGGCTCCGCGCGACGGCGTAGGTGACCAGGGTGAAGCCGAGCACGCCGAAGCCGAAGCCGGCCGCCACCGAGACGCACACCCACTCGAAGGTCGTCACGGGCTCGTCGCGAAGTCCGAGGGCGCCGGCAAGGTGGAGGTCGCCGGCGCGAACGCCGCGGCGATGGCGGTGTAGCCGGTGTCGCCCTTGCGGTCCTGGTGCACGTAGAGGAGCGAGCCGCCCGACCACTCGAAGAGCGCCGGCCCCGCCTCGTGCAGGTCCTGCGAGTAGACGGCCAGGCGCTGGCGCGAGAGGCGACCGCTGAGGCCGTAGCGCGCGGCGAAGCCTATCGCCGACGTCGGCGCGCCGCCGTCCCCGGCCGCCGCATACCCCGTGTAGAGTACACGGAAATGCAGGCGCCCGGCCGGCGTGGTGCGCGGGACGAGGCACGGGTCGGCCACGCGCAGCGTGTCGAAGGGCGGCTTCTCCCCCGGCGCCAGGTCGGTGGGCGCCGCCGCCGGCCCGAGCACGGCGTCCATCGCCGGCGTGGAGGGGTCGGCGTCCACGCGCGTCCAGGCGACGCCGTCCGGGCTCTGCGCCTCGTAGATGGAGTCGCCCTGCGTGAAGAGCATGCGGAAGGTGCCGTCGGGCACCTGCGCGACGCTCGGGCCGGAGATGGCGCCCCCCGCGTCGCCGGGTAGCACCGGGCCGGCGACCTTGGTGAAGGCGAGGCCGTCGGGGGAGCGGGCCAGACCCACGCCGCCGGAGCCCGCGTAGTACAGGAGCACCTCGTCGCCGACGCGCAGGGCGCTCGGGCCGGAGAGGTCGGCGCCCTCCCACGGCTGGTCCGCCGTCAGCACCACCTGCGGGTGATGCCCGACGTCCTGCGTGGCCCCGTAGAAGCTGCGCGCGTCATCGGCGCGCGTGCGCACGATGGCACCGTGCTTCGTCCCGCCGGAGTCCTCCTGCGAGACGAGGTACAGCGCCACGTCGGTCTCGCCGTCGCCGAGGGGCAGCGCGGCCGGCTCGCGGAAGGTCCGCGGCTTGTCGTCCATCACGTACGGCGGCACGCCCTGCATCTCGGTGGGGGCGAGGACGCGGAACGGGCCCACGCCGGCGGTGGGGAGGTTCTGGTCGCCCGCGCTGACGGTGCCGAGGGTGGAGCACGCGCCGAGCGCGAGGAGGAGCAGGAGCGGAGAGCCGCGAAGCGAGCGCATCAGAACCCCACCGAGAGCGTGGTGCCGAGGTTCCAGATGAAGCCGCCGGCGGTGTAGTCGCCGACCAGGTCCGCCGGGTCCGCCTTGGCGGTCACCTCCTCCGGCAGGATGCTGAGCTGCGCGTGGAGATCCAGGCGCACGTCACCGGGGAGGACGGCGGCGGGGGACGCGACGCGCACGCCCAGCCCGAGCGAGACGGAGTGGCGGTCGCGGTCGATGTAGTTGGTCACGCCCGTCTGCGGCTCGATGGGTGACTTCTGGAACTCGTAGCCGGCGCGCACCAGGCCGTCCCACTTGCCGACGCGCACCGCGCGCCACTCCACGCCCAGGTGCGGCACGATGCGGTCGTGCAGCACCAGCGGCACGAGCTGCGTCGGCGCGGGCACCGTGGGCGGGGTGATCCCCGCCGGCCACCCGCCGGCGGGCGGCGGGATGTCCAGATTCACCTTGAGGTCCGCCACCGGCGACTCGTACGCGCTCCAGTTGATCCAGGTCAGATCCAGGTTGGCGTGCAGGGCCGGCGTCAGCTCGAAGGAGCTGCCGAGCACCACCTGCTGCGGCAGGAAGGCGTCCACGCTGTGCTCCTGCAGCGCGTAGTACGCAGACGTGAGCGGCTGGGCGCCGAGGCTGATGTCGCCCTGCAGGCGCGCGGAGAGGTCCAGGTCGAGGGAGAACTGGCCGCGATAGACCAGGGCGAGCGCCGCACGCCGCCCGACCTTCACCCGCACGCCCAGCTGCGGGTAGCGCACGGCCGTCAGGTCGGCGCTCACCTCGTGACGCAGCTCCGACTGCGAGACGTTCAGCAGGTTGGCCTCCCCGGTGATGTCCAGCCGCCCCTCGGTTGCCGACATGAAGCAGACGCCGCCGCCCACCTCCAGCCACGGCCACGGGCTGATGGCGACGTTGGCGGCGAGGTACAGGCGCTGGTTGCGGTTGTCGTAGAGCTCCCAGCGCGGCTCCTCCTGACGCAGGGCGCGCACGCGGGAGATGCGGTCGTCGGGCAGGTGGAGCGCCAGACCGAAGGCCACCGGAAAGCCCAGCACCTTGCCCGGCACGACGAGCCCGCCGCTCAGCCCGGCGACGGGGTCCACGTTGTTGTTCTTGCCGTTGGTGCGCAGGTCGTGGACCGCACGGAAGTAGCCGATGGCGATCTCGAAGGGCGAGTGCGCCAGGCCCGCCGGGTTGTAGTAGCCCGCGGAGAAATCGTGGACGTCGGCGGAGACCGCGCCGCCCATGGCGGTCTCGCGCGAGCCGAAGCCGAAGGTGTCGAGCGGGTTGGCCCGCGCGGCGCGCGGCGCGAGCAACCCGGCGGCCACGACGGCGACGGCGGCGAGGCGCGCGCGCATCAGAACCCCACCCCCACCACCACGCCCGTGGCGAACACCGCGCCGGAGAGGTCGGCTGTCGACGTGCCGCCCGCGCCGTCCCCCGCCTCGAGCTGGAGCGTGCGCGGGTGCAGCACGTGGAGCTGGGTGAAGGCGTCGATGCTGACCGGCACCGGCGCGCGGAGCGAGACGCCCACCCCCGCGGTCAGCACATGGCGGCTGGCGTCGAAGAAGCGCGTCGGGACGTCGACCAGCGTCTGGGCTGCGGGGCTGTAGGCCTGCGAGGAGGGCAACGTGCCAGGCACCGGCGAGGGCTCGAAGAAGTAGCCGCCGCGGACGTGGAGCGCCGCCTCGTCGGGGAGACGAAAGGTGTATTCTGCACCGATCCGCGGGACCAGCGTGTCGGAGAAGCCGATCTCGGGCGGCGTGAGCGAGCCGCAGTCCGGCTCGTCCTCCGGGCACTGGATGGTGCCCTCGAAGGGACCCGGGTACTCGCTCCAGTGCTTGAAGGTGAGCCCGGCGGTGAGCACCCACCCGCGCTTCTCCCACGCGGCGTCCAGCGCGACCTGCAGCGGGTCGAACTGCGCGAGGCCCGCGATGTTGAAGACGGGCAGCGCCAGCGAGCTCAGCTTGGTGGCGTCGATCGCCACCGCGAAGCGTGCGTCCAGCTTCCCGCGGAAGGTGGCGCCGACGCGGAGGGTGCCGCCGGCGAGCGGGTGCTCCCACGACGCGCCGACGATGGGCGCGTAGACCGCGATGAGCTGGTCCTCCACCTTGGAGCCGACGCGCCCGGAGGAGTCGGTCGCCACGATCACGTCGCCGACGATCTCGGCGAGCGCCCCGAACCCGACGCCCAGGCGGAAGCCGTGGCCGATGTCCGCGCCGACTCCCAGCCGGATGGCGAGGCACTGCGTGCGGTCGGGCAGCAGCGGGAACTGTGGCGTCTCCGGGTAAAGGATGCTGCCGCGCACCAGGACGTCGGTGGGGGTGTAGAAGGCCAGCCCGCCGGCGACGCGGTTCTTCAGCGCGCCGCCGAAGGGGATGGGCAGGTCCACCCCGATGTCCACGCCCTTCGCCGGGCGCGCGGAGACCTTGCCGGGCAGGCCGGTGCCGCTCGCGTGCAGGTCGAAGGTCGCGCCCTGCAGGCCGAGGGCGAGGCGCGGCTCGCGGATGCGCGAGAGCAGCGCGGGGTTGGCGTAGGTGGCCTCGTAGTCGTGCGCGGCGGCGGCGCCGGTGGCGCCCATGGCCTCCGAGCGCGGCCCGTAGCCGAAGATGTCCTCCGGGGAGGCCGCGGCCGGGCGCGGTGCCAGCGCCGCCGCGCACACGACTCCCAACCCTACCCAGGCCCGCCGCATCGGCCCGACCATACCGCAGAACGGCTGTGGGCGCGGCGCTTGCTACACGTTGCCCATGCGGCACGCACGCGGGACAATCCCGGAGGATCCTTGAAGGCGGCACGGCACACCACGACTCCCCGATCACGGTGGGCTCACGGCCTGGCGGCGGTGGCGGGCGTCCTCGTCGCCGGGGCGTGCGGCCCGCGGACGACGCCGGCGGGCTCGCTGACGGTGGGCGTCCAGACCGACGACCTGAGCGGTCTGGTCGGGTCGCTGCACGCCACCACCACCGTCGACGCGGTGCCGCAGGCCGACGAGGTGTTCCGCGCCTCCGATGGACCGCTCTTCCCGAAGGAGATCGCCGTCGACGGCAAGGGCGACGCGAGCGCGAAGGTGTCGGTCCGCATCGAGGCCTTCGCCGGGCTGGACCCCTCGTCGGGGGAGCCTCCGCTGCTGGTGCGCACCGCCCGCACCGAGATGGTGCCCGGCATCGACAAGCTGCTGCGCATCCGGCTGGAGAGCCGCTGCGTCAACCAGTGGCCGCCGGGCAGCAACAACGTGCCCGGCCCGACGTGCACCGCGCCGCAGACCTGCGTGGGCGGCGCGTGCGTCGACGACACCGTGCCGGGCCCCGCGCTGGAGAACTACGTCGCCAACTGGCCGACGGCGGTGCCGGACATCTGCCGCCCCGCCAACCCTGGCCCCCCCGAGGTCGTCGTCGGCACCGGCCAGACCGACTTCCTCCCGCTCACCGATGGTCAGGTGGTGCAGGCGGAGCTCGGCCCGCAGGGCGGCCACCACTTCTACGTGGCGGTGCGCATGCGCAACCTGAAGCGCTCCGGCTCGACGACGACCATCAGCGCCACGCAGCCGGGCACCGGCCTCACCATCCCGCCGACCTCCTTCGTCTTCACCTTCGACCCCGACGAGGGCGGCTACTGCAAGCTCTACGGCCTGCGCTACCAGCTGGACAACCAGGGTATCGACTACCACCCCTTCCTGGGCCAGCCGCTCGACGTCAAGGTGGAGGTCCGCGACTCCACCGGCGCGGTGGGCGACGGGATGGCGCACGTCAACATCGACCCGACAATCCTCGGGGGATGAGCCTCACCCCGGCCCTCCCTCTCCCTGGTGGGAGAGGGGAAGACCGCGCACGGAGGCGAGCTGGCCGCAGGCGGCGGCGATGTCCCCTCCCCCGCTGTAGCGCTTGTGAGAGCGGACGCCGCGCGCCGCCAGCGCGTCACGGAAGGCCTCCTCGCGCGCCGCGGAGGCGCGGCGGAACCCGGCGCCGGGCACGTCGTTGTAAGGGATGACGCTGATGCGCGGCCGCACGCCCGTCTCGCGGGCGAACAGGAGCGCGCGATCGGCCAGCGCGGCCGCGTGCTCCGGGGTGTCGTTGCGGCCCTCCAGCAGCGCCACCGCCCACATGGGCGCGTTGCGCGTCGCGCGCGCGTGCTCGGCCGCGGCCGCGAGCACCTCCGCCAGCGTGTGGGAGGCGTCGATGGGCATGATGCCCTCGCGGTCCCCGGCGATCGCCGAGCCGATGGACAGCCCCAGGCGCACGCGCGGCGCCTCGCGGAGCAACCGGAGGATCCCCGAAGGCAGTCCGGAGGTGCACACCGTCATCGCCCGCGCGTCGATGGCCTGCGCGCACGGGTCGGCCAGCACCCGGATGGCGGCGAGCACGCGATCCAGGTTGGCGAGCGGCTCGCCCATCCCCTGGAAGACCACGCCGTGCACGCGCTGCCCTGCCGCCGCGTCGAGCGTGCGCCGCACCGCCCGCACCTGCTCGACAATCTCCCACGCCTCCAGGTTGCGCTGCAGGCCCATCTTGCCGGTGGCGCAGAAGGCGCACGCGAGGGCGCAGCCCACCTGCGAGCTGACGCACGCCGAGAAGCGACCGGCGCGCTCCAGGGGGATGCGCACCGCCTCGACCACCTGGCCGTCGTGCGAGGCCAGCACCAGCTTGCGGAAGGGGTCCACCGCGCTCGACTGCACGCGCGCCACCTGGAGCGACGGGACATGGCCGGCCGCCCGCACCGCCTCCAGGGCGATGCGCCTCACCCCCGCCACCGGTGGGATTGGCCAGCCCCGGCGGTGCACCGCGCTCACCACCTTGCGCGCCTCTTCCGGGCGCAGCACCGGCAGCGCGCGCACGAGCTCGTCCGGGGTCACCGCCTGGAGCGCAATCACGCCCGAGTTCTAGCCGATTTCTCGTGACGGCGCGGCCCCGCCGGCGCGCGCGGTACGTGCTATGGTTCGCCCCGTGTTCGGGATGGGTTTTGGCGAGCTGACGGTCGTGGTGATCGTCGCCCTGGTCATCTTCGGGCCGAAGGAGCTGCCCAAGATCCTTCGCAAGCTCGGGAAGTGGTCGGGGAAGATGCGACGCATGGCGGCGGACCTGCGCGCGCAGAGCGGCATCGACGACGCCCTGCGCGACGAGGGCCTGGCCGAGCCCATCCACGAGATCCGCAAGCTCGCCCGGGTGGACCTGGGCGGCATGGTGCGCTCCGCCAGCGTCGGCGCGGCCGCCGCGGCGACGACGTCCCGGTCGGAGCCGCTGGCGCCGGAGCCGATGCACGACCCGGAGATGTACGTGGAGCGCGACAGGGAGAACCCGCGAGAGGGGCCCGACTCCTACGGCGCGCTACCCGACACGGCGATCGTCTACACCGGCACGCTGCCGAAGAGCCCCCTCGCCGACGACCCGCTCTACATGACCGGGGACGAGAGCGCGGTCCTCCCGCCCGCCGCCGCGACGAGCCAGTCCGCCGAGCATCCCGCCGAATGACCGCCGCCGCCGAAGAGCCGGAGACTCCGGAGACTCCGGAGACTCCGGAGACTCCGGAGAAGGACGTCAAGATGACGATCTGGGAGCACCTGGCGGAGCTCCGGACCCGCCTGGTGCGCGCGGCGATCGGCACGGCGATCTGCACGGTGGTCGCGTGGGTCTACCGCGTGCGCATCCTCGCCTGGCTGCTCAAGCCCTACGAGAAGGCCTGGATGGGCAGGCACCTCCCCGGCGCGCCGGAGCTGCAGACCCTCTCCCCGGCGGACGTCTTCATCGGCTACCTCCAGCTCTCGCTGATGGCCGGCGTCATCGCCGCGGCGCCGATCATCTTCTACCAGCTCTGGGCGTTCATCAGTCCGGGCCTGTACAAGAAGGAGCGGCGCTTCATCGTGCCCTTCGTGGTCTTCTCCACGTCGCTCTTCCTCTCCGGCGTCGCCTTCGCCTACTACGTCGCCTTCCCCTTCACCTTCAACTACTTCTTCTCCCTGCTCGGGCAGGTCGACACCAGCGGCACGGTCCTCACGCAGCGGCCCACGCTGGAGTTTTATCTCGACTTCACCACCCGCATGCTCCTCGCGTTCGGCGCGGTGTTCGAGCTGCCGCTCTTCATCTCCTTCCTGGCGATGGCGGGCATCGTCACGCCGAGACAGCTCCTCCGGTTCGGCCGCTGGGCGGTGCTCCTGGCCTTCGTGGTGGGCGCGATCGCCACCCCGGGGCCGGAGGTCACCAGCCAGATGGCGGTGAGCGGCGCGCTGGTGGTGCTCTACTTCCTCTCGGTGCTCATCTCGTTCGTGGTGGCGCGCAAGAAGAAGGAGCCGGAGGAAGAGAAGAAGGCGGACGACTCGTGACCGCGGCGATCGCGCCCGCGCCGCGCGGCGACCTGCTCCTCGGGCACTTCGCCCAGCTCCGGCGCGACTCGCTGCGCTTCATGCTGGACGCCTTCGACCAGTGCGGGGACGTGGCGCGCCTGCGCTTCGGCTGGGTGCGCGGGCACCTTCTTGCCCACCCCGACCACATCCGCCACGTCCTGCAGGACCACCACAAGACCTACAGCAAGGAGACGCGTGGCTTCGACAAGCTGCGCATCGTTCTGGGCAACGGCCTGCTCACCAGCGAGGGCGACTTCTGGCTGCGGCAGCGGCGCATCATGCAGCCCGCCTTCCACAAGGATCGCATCCGCGCCTTCGCCGAGGTGATGACGCGCGCGGCGGAGGAGGTCGCCGGCCGGTGGGAGCGCGCTGCCCGCGCCGGCGCGGTGGCGGACGTCGCGCAGGACATGATGCGCCTCACCCTGCACGTGGTGGCCGAGACCCTCCTCGGCACCGACGTGCGCGCGGAGACCGACGAGCTCGGCCGCGCCGTGACGCACGTGCTCCAGGACGTCAACGCGCGGACGCGCGTGCTCTACGACGTGCCGCCGGAGGTCCCCACCCGCCGCAACCGGGCCCTGGCGAGGCGCCTGGCCGTGCTCGACACCGTCGTGCTGCGCGCCGTCGCCGAGCACCGCGCGGGCAAGGGTCGCCCGGGGGATCTGCTCAACCTGCTGCTCGAGGCACGCGACGACGACGGGCAGGGCATGACCGACGGGCAGATCCGCGACGAGGTCATGACCATCTTCCTCGCCGGCCACGAGACGACCGCCAACGCCCTGGCGTGGACCTTCCACCTGCTCTCCCTCCACCCCGGGATCGATCGCGCGATGGCCGACGAGATCCAGGGCGTGCTCGGCGGCCGAGTCCCCACGCCGGAGGACGTGCCGCGCCTGGAGTACACCACGCGCGTGATCAAGGAGTCGATGCGCCTGTACCCGCCCGCGTGGATCCTCGGCCGGCTGGCGGAGCAGGACGACGAGATCGCCGGCGTCGCGGTCCCGCGCGGCACCCTCGTCTTCGCGTCGCCGTACGTGACGCACCGGCACCCGGACATCTGGCCCAACCCGGAGGGCTTCGACCCGGACCGCTTCACCCACGAGCGCGAGGCGTCGCGCGCGCGCTTCGCCTACTTCCCCTTCGGCGGCGGTCCGAGGATCTGCATCGGTCAGGCCTTCGCGATGATGGAGGCGGTGCTGGTGGTCGCCACGCTGGTGCAGCGCGCGAGACCGGAGCACCTGCCCGGCCACCAGGCGGTGCCGCAGCCCCTGATCACGCTGCGGCCCAGGGGCGGGCTGCCGATGCGGATGCGGATGCGAGCGGAGTGACCGCCTTCACGTGACCTCCTCCCCGGGCACCGGAATCCTCCTCGCGTCCAGCCAGAGGCCCTCCAGGTCGTACAGGTTCCGCGCCTCTTCCTGGAACACGTGCACGACCACGTCTCCGAAGTCCATCAGCACCCAGCTCGCGTTGGGCATGCCCTCCACGCTCAGCGGCCGCCGCCCGCGCTTCCCCAGCGCCTCCTCGATCGCCTGCGCCAGCGCGGAGACCTGCCGGTCGCTGCGCCCGGTCATGAGCACCAGGAAATCGGCGTAGTCCACCTTGCCCGATACATCGAGGATCTCCAGGCCCACCGCCTTCTTCTCCAGCGCGGCCACGGCAATCTCGATGGCCAGCCGGCGCGCCTCGTCGCTGGCGACCGCGCCGGTGTCGATGGGACCGGCCTTCGCCTTGCGCGTGCGCGGCCCGAGCGCCGCCTTGAGCCCCGCCGCGGCGCTCGCCGCCGTCGTCGGCCGCGGCGCGGCCCGGGTCGCGCGCTTTCGCGGCGGCGCCGCGGGACCTGCCGCCGGCTTGCCGTGGTGCGATGTCTTGATCCGCGGACGCTCGCCCTCACGCCCCGCGCCCCCTCCGCCCGATCGTGTCTTTTTCGCCAAGAAAGGCTCCTCACCGCAAAAAGACCATCGCCGCCGGTGGCCGTCAACGTCTTCCGGCGGGGACCGTGTGGCCGACGCCTTCATCGCCCCTCGCGGCCCGCGGCCGCGCGACGGACGCCTAGCGGACCTGTCCGCTGCCGTCGACCAGCCACTTCATGGTGGTCAGGGCCTCCAGGCCCATCGGCCCGCGCCAGTGCAGGCGGCTGGTCGCGATGCCGATCTCCGCGCCGAGGCCCAGCTCCCCGCCATCGTGGAAGCGCGTGGAGGCGTTGACCACCACGCAGGCGGCGTCCACCTCTCGCCGCCAGCGGTGGGCGTGGGCGTCGACGGCCGTGCAGATGGCCTCGGTGTGACCGGACCCGTAGCGCGCGACGTGGGCGAGCGCGCCGTCCAGGCCGTCCACCACGCGCACCGCGAGCACCCGGTCGAGGAACTCGCGACCGTAGTCGTCCGGCCCCGCCGCCTTCGCCTCCGGGACCAGGGCGCGCGTGCGCTCGCAGCCGCGCAGCTCGCACCCGCCCTCCAGCAGCGCGCGCGCCACCGGGGGGAGCAGCCGCCCGGCGTCGGCGGCGTCGACCAGCAGGCACTCCAGCGCGTTGCAGACGCCCGGGCGCGAGAGCTTGGCGTTGACCGCGAGGGCCGCCGCCTCCGCCACGGGCGCGCCCGCGTCGAGGAAGAGGTGGCACACCCCCTTGAAGTGCTGCACCACCGGCACGCGCGCGTTCTCCGTGACGAAGCGGATGAGCGCCTCGCCCCCGCGCGGGATGGCCAGGTCCACCAGCCCCTCGGCGCGCACCAGCGCCAGCACGCTCTCGTGCGAGGTGTCGCCCACCACCTGCACGGCGTCGGCGGGGAGGCCGGCGCGCTCGACGCCCGCGCGCACCGCCCGCGCGATCGCCAGGTTGGAGCGCAGCGCCTCCGACCCCCCGCGCAGCACCACCGCGTTCCCCGCCTTGAAGCAGAGCGCCGCGGCCTCGGCCGTCACGTTGGGGCGCGCCTCGTAGATCATCGCGATGACCCCGAGCGGCACGCGCACGCGCCGGACCCGCAGCCCGTTGGGCCGCGTGCGATCCTCGATCACGTGGCCGACCGGGTCCGGCAGCGCGGCGATGGCCTCCACGCTACGCGCCACGTCCTCCACGCGCGCGGTGTCGAGGGAGAGGCGGTCGATCAGCGCGGGCTTGACGCCGCGGGCGCGGGCGGCCGCGACGTCCTCCGCGTTGGCCGCGACGATGCCGGCCGAGTCCGCGCGCAGCGCCGCGGCCACCGCCCGGAGCGCGCGATCCTTGTCCTCCCGGGAGCGCACGCCGAGCAGGCGCGACGCCGCCCGCGCACGACGGCATAGCTCGCGCGTCGTCTCGACCACGCCGGCGGGCTCGCCGGACCTCGATGCCGTCATGCCCGGGGCATACCACGTGCGGGCCCTTCGGGCCGTCGGCCGGCGCCGTCGGACCTCGGCGCCCCCGACGGCGGGGGTCAGAAGCCGATCGTCAGGGTCCCTCCGACGATGGCGTAGCCGCGGACATCCTGCATCTCGCGGTCCTCCGGCCCAGTCAGGGCGCCGGTCACCCCGGCGCCCAGCCGGACGTCGGCGTCATCGAGGCCGAGCGAGTACTCCAGGGCCGCCCGCGCGATGCCCACCGCGGCGAACCCACCGCCGCGGGCGTTGTCGATGTGGGTGACCCCGAGCCCCACGCCGATCACCGGGTGGAGGGGCCCGCGCTTGTAGAGGTCCAGGGTGAGCTCCCCGGCGTACTGGCCCACCGCGGAGCCGAGCCGCGCGGAGGGATCGTCGGGGTTCTCCCCGCGGAGCCAGCTCGCCGACAGCCGCAGGCCCACGGTACCGCGCCCGAACTCGGCGGCGAGCGCGAGGCCTGGGCCCATGCCCTGACCGGTCGTCACGAAGGCCGGCCCCAGCAGCAGGCGCACCGGCGAGCGGTAGACCTCACGGGGCGGCGGCCCGGGGAGGTCCTCGGGCGGCCTGTCGTCCGGGCTCACCACGATGATGGGCGGCCGCTCGGAGGGCGGGGGCGCGGAGAAGCCGCTGCCCACCGACACGGTGGCGTCGGCGCGCGCCCCGCCCGCGGCGAGGAGCGCCACGCCGAGGGCGGAGAGGGCCACGGCGCGCCGCGCGAAGACCCGGAACGAGGAACGGGGGCGCAGGGCCCCGGCGGGAAAAGAGACGGAAGGGCTCATCATCGACCTCTGCGTCCACAACGCCCGGCTCGGCCGCGTCTTACACTCCAGCGGCGCCCGCGGTATGCTGGCGCCTCGATGCGGCGCGCGCTCCTGGTCCTGGCCCTCCTGTTGGGCGTCGCTGCCCCCCAGGCGCACGCGGCGAACGGCAAGCCCCCCTCCGCCGCCGCGATCAAGGCGGCGGCCGCGCACTTCAAGAAGGCGCGCGACCTCTACGAGGCGGGCGATTACAAGGAGGCCATCGTCGAGCTGCAGACAGCCCGCGCCCTCGACCCGCACGCGAAGGACCTCGTCTACAACCTGGGCCTCGTCAACGAGAAGCTCGGGGACATCGACCAGGCGCTGCACTTCTACAAGCTGTACCTGGACATGGACATCGAGCCGGCGGAGCGCGCACGCGCGGAGGGGATCATCAAGCGGCTGGAGGGCGCGCGCACGCAGGTGGAGGCGCCGCCCGCGGGGTCGGCCACCGCCGCGCCCACCGCCACGGTGACCGTCGTCGTGCCGGGACCGCCCCCACCCCCTCCGCACGGGCGGGTGGACGCCCTCACCATCACCTCGCTGGTGATCGCGGTGGGCGGCATCGGCGTGGGCACGACCTTCGGCATCCTCGCGCTCTCCGACAAGCCGAAGAACAACTACGTGACGGGGAGCGGGCCCGGCGCCGACGGCACCTACGCCCAGCTCCAGGCGCAGGCGGACCAGGCGCACACCGAGGGCATCATCGCCGACGTCGGCTTCATCGTCGGCGTCGTCGGCACCGGCGCCACGCTGGCCTTCTTCTTCGGGCGCACCAAGGACAAGAAGCACCCGCCGCCCGCGCTCGGCTTCGCGCCCACGCGCGGCGGCGCGGCGGTGGTGTTCGGGGGGACGTTCTGATGCGCGCCCGCACCGCCCTCTCGGTCCTCTTCGTGGGCGCGGTGCTCGCGACCTTCTCCTGCGAGGTGCTCGTCCCCGGCGACCTGCCGAGCTCTCACTGCAACGGCACGCCCGGATCGTGTCCGGACGGCCAGTTCTGCATGAACCGCGAATGCACGCCGTGCCTGGAGCCGGGCAATGACCCGTGCAACCAGCTCGACGACGACTGCAACGGCAAGGTGGACGACGGCCCCCTCTCCGATCGCGACAACGATGGCTTCAGCTACTGCGGCCGCGTCGACCAGGACGCCGGCAAGGTGCTCGACCAGGACTGCGACGACAACAACGCCAGCATCTTCCCCGGCGCGCCGGAGGTGTGCGACGGCAAGGACAACGACTGCAACGGCATCGTCGACGACCCCGGCGTGGTGTGCCCGCAGGGCGAGACGTGCGCGCCCAAGACGGGCGAGTGCATCTCCACCACGCAGACGTGCCAGCAGGTCCCCTGCACCTCGCCCCAGGTGTGCGATCCAGACACGCTCAAGTGTGTCGACCCGACCGCCAGCCACGGCCTGGGCGACCCGTGCAACGGCGACCGCGAGTGCACCTCCGGCTTCTGCGCGTACAGCAACGTGGTGGGCGCCAAGATCGCGCCGACCGGCGGCGTCTGCACCAAGTCCTGCTGCAGCTCGGCGGAGTGCGCGGGCAACAACACGCTGGTGTGCTACCCGTCGGGCACCGGCGGGAAGTACTGCGTCAAGGCGAGCGCCGCGGGCGTGACCACCGGCAGCACCCCCGCGGGCACCTCCGCCGCCGCCGCCTCCGACTGCCGCTCCGGCCAGCTCGACGGCACCGGCCACTGCACCGACGTGTGCTGCTCCGACGTGCAATGCGGCGGGATGGCGTGCGCCGGCGGTCAGCTCTACGGCGTCGCCACCTACGTCTGCCGCGACCCGCAGTCCGGCAGCGGCAACAACAGCAGCTGCAACAACTCCTCCGACTGCTCGAGCAACGCGTGCCTCAACGGGACCTGCCGGAGCAACTGCTGCAACTCCGCCCCGTGCGGGAACGCCTTGTACGGGCAGCGGTACTGTACCCTGTACTACGGCGCCAACGCCGACTTCCAGGGCTGCACCGATCCCTTCCCCGCCGAGTTCGGGGGCTCGGCGGTGGGTAGCTCCTGCAGCCAGGACACCGACTGCCGCGGCCGCCGCTGCGTCACCGACAACAACGGCAGCTACTGCACCGACGCGTGCTGCACCGACGGCGATTGCCCGAACGGCTTCCCCTGCAGGCCCGTCGACGTGGGCCAGGGCGTCTTCGCCCTGGAATGCACGCGCGCCCAGTGAGCCGGAGCCCACGGGCGCGCGTACGAGGTCTCAACGCGGCGCGGCGACCAGCCGCCCGGATCACTCCGACGCTGCGTCGGCGCTGCCGTCGTCGGCGTCGGCGCCTGCGTCGTTCACCCCGCCGCCGTCGCCGGCGTCGCTGACGCTGGCGTCGCTGCCGGAGTCGGGCGTCGTCGCGTCGGCCGCGTCTCCGCCCGCGTCCGTCGCCCCATCGCTCCCGCCGTCGTTGCCGCCCGAGTCGGGGTTGACGTTGTTGTCATTGGCCACGTCGCTCGTCGGCGCATCGACGAAGGAGCCGTCGACACCGCCGGCGTCGATCTTGGAGCGGTCGAAGTCCACGACCAGCTCGCACCCTCCTACGGCGACGCCGAGCAAGAGCACAGTGAGCACACGTGTCGTCCTGATCTTCATCGATCGCGTCTCCTCAGAAGCGCATCACGGCGCCGGCGCCGCCGCCGTGCGGGGTGATGAAAGGCGTGGGGATGATCCGCAGCGGCGCGACCTTCCTGGGGGTGTGCGTGTTGGCCGCCTTCGCGGGCTCGTCATCCTTGGTGAAGAAGAGGACGGCGCTGGTCACGCCGAGGGTGATCGCGACGCCGAACGCCATGTCCGCCACCAGGGCGAAGTTCTCGCCGTCCTCGGCGGTGCCCTCCTGCGGGTTGGAGTCGAAATCGCTTTTCTTGCCGAGCGCGGCGATGCCGAAGCCGATGCCCACGCCCAGCGCGGCGACGGCGATGCCGCCGGTGATGAAGGCGGGCACCTTGCTCCTGTGCTGCGGCTCCTCGGCGGGCGGCGGCTCGGCGGGCGCCGGCGTCGTCGGAGGCGGCGTCGTCGCGACGGGCGCCGGGGGCGTCGCCTCGGCCGGCTTGGCCTGCAGCTCGTTCTTGACGTCTTCCTTGGCGCCGTAGGCCACGTCCACGTCCTTGTCGATCGGGAGGTAGCCGGCGAGCTCCAGCCTGAGGATGTGCTTGCCGGGCGTGAGCTCGATGTCCGCCGGGGTGACGGCCATCTGCTTGCCGTCGGCGGTGATGGTGGCGCCGGGAGGCGTGGTCTCCACGTGGAGCTTGGCGGGCATCGCCTTGATCTCCGCGACGCGCTTGGTCAGCTCCTCGCCCTCCTTCTTCATCTTGGCGGGGACGGCGGCGAGGAACCTCTCGTACGCGGCGACCGCCTCGGCGTAGTGGCCGAGCTTGTCCTCGCAGAGGCCGATGTAGCGCTGCGACTGGGGAGTCGACTTGATGGCGTCCGCCGCCTTGAAGTCGTCCAGAGCGCCGGCGAAATCACCGCCGTTGAACTTCTTCAGGCCCGACTCGTAGTGGGCCTTGGCTTCCTTGAGAGAGGGGCCCTTCGCCGTGGCCGCGGGCTTGGGCTTGGGCTTGGCGGCAAAGGCCGTCGTGGAGATAGAGCTCACGCCCAGCGTCGCGGTCATCGTGGCCGCGAGGAGCGCTGCTACCCAACGTTGCGTCTTCAATCCTTCCTCCCTTGGTCGGCCGGCGTGCAGGTCGCCTGCCCCGCAAACCTACAAGAGCCCGCGCCCCAAACCAAGCGGGTTTTGCCGTGGCGCAAGGCTCTCACGAGGCCGGGGGCGCGCGCGCAAGCCGTTCACTCCTCCGTCGCTCCGGTGCCACCGGGGTGATCCCCGGCCGGCTCGACGAGCTCCACGAGCACGCCGCCGAGCGCCCGGGGGTGCACGAACGCCACCTTGTGGCCCCGCGCACCGAGGCGCGGAGTCTCGTCGATGAGGGGTACGCCCAGCGCCTTCAGAAAGCCGAGCGCCTCCTCGATGCCCTCCACCTCCACGGCGATGTGGTGCAGCCCGGGCCCCCGCTTCTCCAGGAAGCGCGCAAGACCTTCGTTGCCGCGGGGCGCGATCAGCTCGATGTCGGTGCCGTGCTCTGCGTCGCCGACGGGAAGGAGCGCCGCCTCGGTCTTCTGAGAGGCGACCACCTCGCGGGAGCGCGGGATCAGGCCGAGCGCGCGCTCGTACTTGCCCTGGGCCTCGTCGATGTCCGGGACGCAGATCGCGACGTGATCGATGCGCTTGATTCGCAGCATGGGGCCCATCTTGCCACGTGCCCTATTGCCACGCGCCGAAAAGCCGGGGACATTACGCCAATGCCCAGGTCCGCCGCCCTCGTGTTCGCAGTGCCCGCGCTCCTGTTCGCCACCGGCTGCGCCTCGTCGCTTTCGCAGCCCTTCGAGTCGCTCAAGAGCGCTCCCATCACCGTCTACCGGCTGCAGAACTACGAGCCGCCGCCGCAGCAGGCCGCTGCGGCCGGCACGCTCACCATCCCGCCGCAGATCCAGCAGTGGGTCACCGCCGGTGCCTCCCTCCTGCCGCCCGGCCTCCTGCCCCCCGGGCTCATCCCCGGCGCCGGCGCCGCAGCGGCCCCCGCGCAGAACGAGGCGCGCTTCCACGACTTTCGCATCCTCGGCTGGCTGCCGCTCAACGACCCGAAGATGCACGACGACCTGCTCGCCGTGCTCGGTCACGACTCCAGCTTCACCCAGCCGAAGGAGAACTGCATGTACGCCGAGTTCGGCGTCTCCATCGCGCAGCCCAACCAGCCGCCGGCGGACATCCTGGTGTCGCTCTCCTGCAACCAGGTGCGCTCCTTCGGGTTCACGTGGCCGTACGCCAACGACAACGGCCTCACGCCCGACGCCGAGAAGCAGATCGTCGAGATCATGAAGAAGGCCTTCGGCGGCGGCTGAAAACGGCGCAGGCGTGACTGACAGGCCCCTCGTCTCCTACGAGCCGAACCCCCTCCTCGCCGCGGTCTACCGCAGGTTCTTCGAGCACATCGAGGTCGACGAGGCCTGGGCGGCGCGGGTGCGCCAGGCGGAGTCGCGCGGCACCGTCGTCTACGTCCTGCGCAACCTGTCCTTCGTGGATTTCCTCGCGCTCGACTACCTGACCAAGCGCCACCACCTGCCGCAGGTCCGCTTCGCCAACGACCTCGGCCTGTGGGTGCTCGAGCCGATGGGCCGCGGCTGGCTCCACGCGCTCGGCCCCCACGACGAGACGCGCGACGCCGGTGACCTTCGCCGCGCGGTCTCCGACGGAGCGTCCGCCGCGCTCTTCCTCAAGCGCCCGCCGACCTTGACGGAGCCGGGCAGCCGCGGGCGCATCGAGGGCGATCTCTTCCTGCGCACCATCCTGGAGGTGCAGCGGGACAGCGAGCGCCCTGTCCTCATGGTGCCGCAGGTGTTCGTCTGGTCCAAGCACGGCGACGCCGCCAAGCACACCACGATGGACGCGGTGCTGGGCCCGCGCGAGTGGCCGGGGAAGATCCGCACGCTGGCGCAGTTCTTCGCCAACTACCGCGGCGTCACGCTGCGCGCGGGCGAGCCGCTGGACGTGAAGGCGTTCCTGGAGGCCGAGGCGCGCGGCGAGGACGACGACCAGCCGGTCTCCGACGCGGTGCTGGTGCGGCGGATGACCTACACCCTCCTGCGGCGGCTGGAGCGAGAGCGGCGCGGGGTCATCGGACCGACGCGCAAGCCGGCTGACCGCCTGCGCGACGAGGTGATCCGCAGCCCGAAGCTGCGGAAGATCATCCGCGACATGGCGGGCGAGGGCGAGAAGGAGCGGCGCGTGCTCCGGTGGAAGGCCCACGCGATGCTCCGCGAGATGGAGGCGCAGCCGGAGGCCAACACCCTCGCGATGCTCGATCGCATCTTCGACCAGACCGTCGCGCGCATGTACAGCAGCCTGGAGGTGGACAAGGAGGGCCTGGAGCGCGTGCGCGACGCCGCGCGCGGGGCGACGGTGGTCTACCTGCCCAGCCACAAATCGCACGTCGACTACATCGTGCTGACGCGCGTGCTCTACCACGCGCACATGCAGGCCCCCCTCATCGCGGCGGGGGACAACCTGGACTTCTTCCCGCTGGGTCCGGTGCTCCGCCGCGCCGGCGCCTTCTTCATCCGGCGCACCTTCAAGGGCGATCGCCTCTACGGCGCGGTGGTGAGCGCCTACATGCGGCGCCTGCTGCGTGACGGCTGGCCGCTGGAGTTCTTCCTGGAGGGCGGCCGCTCGCGCACCGGCAAGCTGCTGCCGCCCAAGCTGGGATTGCTCTCCATCGTCGTGGACGCCGCGCTGGGCGTCACCGAGCGACCGCTCGTCTTCGTCCCCATCTCCATCGGCTACGAGCGGCTCGTCGAGGAGCAGGCCTACGTCAACGAGGTCTCCGGCGGCGAGAAGTCCAAGGAGGACATGAAGGGCCTGCTCGGGACCGCGAGCGTCGTCGCCGGGCGCTACGGGCGGCTCAGCGTCCAGTTCGGCGAGATCCTCACGCTGGAGGGCGTGCTCAAGGACATCGACCCGAACGCGCCACCCTCCGCGCTGGCGCACCTCACCCCCGCCAAGCGCCGGGCGATCGTCACGCGCCTCGGCTACCGCGTGATGAACGAGATCAACCGCGTCACCGCGGTGACGCCGGGCGCGCTCGTCGCCACCGCCCTGCTCACGCACGGCAAGCGCGGCCTCACCTACGACGAGCTCACGGAGACCTGCGAGCGGCTCGCGCGCACCCTGCATCGCTTCGGTGCGCGCTTCTCCCCTTCCCTCGCCTACCCGCACCAGCCCGGGCGCATCCGCCTGGAGGCGGTGCGGGAGGCGTGCGACCTGTTCGTGCGCGCCGGGCACCTGGAGGCGCGGCTGCCGGGCGCGGGCGGGAAGAAGCCGGAGAAGCTCCGCGGCGTGGTGCCGGGGGCGATCTACATCGTGCCCGACGAGGCGCGCCTCTCGCTGGACCTGGCCAAGAACATCGTCGTGCACTTCTTCGTCGCGCGCGGCCTGGTGGCGACGGCGCTGGTGGCGCCGCCCGGCACGCCCGTCCTGGAGGCGACGCTCCGCGAGCGGGTGCTGTCGCTGTCGCGCCTGTTCAAGTACGAGTTCCAGTTCCGCGCCGACGCCGCGTTCGATCGCATCTTCGAGGACACGCTGGCCGCGATGATCCACGACGGCGAGGTCTCCCGGGAGGAGGGCCGGGTGCGGATCGACGGGCGCGTGCAGGTCGAGCACTACGCGCAGATGCTGAAGAACTTCGTCGAGGGCTACCGCGTGGCCGCGCGCGCGCTGACGCTGCTCGTGCGCGGGCCGCTGCTCGCGAAGGACCTCGCCAAGAAGGCCATCGGGGTGGGTGAGCGCATGTACCTCGCCGGCGAGATCTCCCGCCGTGAGGCGGTGAGCCGGCCCCTGTTCGAGAACGCCTTCGCGGCGTTCGTCGACCTCGGCTACGCCGCCCGCTCCGACGGCAAGATCACCCTGCCCCCCTCGTACGCGAGCGCGGAGGCGGTGCAGACCATCGAGGGCAAGGTCGCCGGGTTCCTCGAGCCGAGGGTGTAGGGGCGGGCGGCTTCAGCGCGCGACGGCGCGACCGGCCGCGGCGATCGCGCGCTCCAGGATCGCCACCGCCATGCGCGCGTCGTCGGAGCGGCGCACCAGCGGGGGCCTCCCCGACGCCGCGGTTCGCGCCTTCTGCAGGCGGGCCTTCGCGTGCTCCACACACGCGCGCGCCGCCTCGTCGTCGCCCGCCGCGAGCGCCGCGCGGGCCTCGGCGAGGTCCAGGTGGCCGCGGTACACCGCGACCGACTCCGCGTAGAACGCGTTGTCGGCGAGGAGGCGCTCGGAGAGGTCGAGCGACGCCCGCGCCTCCCGCGTGGCGTCCAGCGCGGCGAGCACCGCGCCGCGCACGCCCTCGAAGATGCCCTCCACGCGGAAGTCGCCCGCCTGCCGCGAGGCGAACGCCGCGCGCCGCAGGTGCTCCTCCGCCTCGTCCAGATCCCCCGCGTCGAAGAAGAGCACGCCCATGTACCCGACGACGATGCGCTCGCTGCGCGCCATCTTCATCCGGCGGAGCGTCGCCAGCGCGCGCCCGTACGTCTCGCGCGCGATCTCCCGGTCCCCGCGCTCGAAGTGGTGCCACCCCAGGCCCATGAGCGCGCGCGCCTCCACCGCGGCGTCCCGGGCGCGCAGCGCGAGTTCCTGCGCCCGCTCGAAGGCCTCGCGCGCGGCCGACGCGGCCCCCAGCGACTGGTACAGCGACCCGAGGTGGATCTGCACCTGCGCGATGGCCACCGGCTCGCCGCGCTCTTCCTCCAGCTCGAGCGCGCGCATCAGGTGCTCGCGCGCGGAGGCGAAGTCGCCGAGCTGGAACGCCGACTCGCCCACCCACCGGAGCATCGCGCCCATCTGCCGGCGATCGCTCAGCTCGGCGGCGAGGCGGTAGGCGGTCTCGGCGTCGCGCCGGGCCTCCACCAGGCGGCCGAGCGCGTAGAGCGCGGTGGCCCGCACGCCGAGCGCGCGAGACAGCACGCCGAGATCGCCCGCCGCCCCCATCCGCAGCGCCTCGTCCAGGTAGGCGAGCTTGGTCGACCCGAGCCCGCTGCCCAGCGCCAGCGCGTCCACCGCCAGCGCCGTGCGCAGCACGATGCGCGGCCTCCCGGACTCCGCCCCGAACGCCATGGCCGCCACGAGGTCGTCCCAGTCCTCCGCGGCGTCGGGAGGCGGCGGCGCGTCGCTCGGCTCCAGGCGGGCGATGGCGTTCGCCCTCCTGACGTAGTGCTCGGCGTGACGCCACGCCACCGCGTGCGCCTCCGACGACGCCCGGAGCACCTCGGCGGCCACCGAGCGGATGCCCTCGCACATCGCGAAGCGAAGCGGGGCGTAGCGCTGGACCTCCAGCAGGTTCTTCCGGGCCAGGCCGAGCACGACCTCGCTCGCCGGGGCGGCGAAGTCCTGGCCGAGCCGCACGACGTGGTTCGCCGCGCGGAGGGTGAAGCTCCCGCGGAACACCGAGCACTGGCTCAGCGTCTGCTGCTCCGCCGGCGAGAGCAGGGAGAAGGCGCGCGCCACGACCAGCCGCGTGGCCGCCTCCCCCTGCGGAGGTGGCCAGGAGCGCGGCACCACGCGGGCGAGGAGCTCGCGGGTGTCCTCCGCACCGACGCGCGCCGCCGCCAGCTCGATCGCCAGCGGCACCCCGCCGAGGTGACGCACGATCTCCGCGATGTACGGCAGCTCGTCGGTGGGCGGCGCGTAGTCGGCCTGCCGCGCGCGGACGCGCTCGATGAAGAGCGTCATCGCGTCGCGCACGCCGATGGATCCGAGCTCGACCAGCTCCTCGCCCGGCAGCCCCAGCGGCACCCGGCTGGTCACGACGAAGCGCACGCCAGGAGCCGACTGCACCCACTCGTGGATCGTCCCGGCGGCCGCGGGGAGCAGGTGCTCGATGTTGTCCACAATCACCAGCGCGCCGGGTCGCGCCTCCAGCGCCCGCCTCACCGCCTTGGCAGCGTGCGCCTCGCTCGGGACCGCGCGCGCCCCCGCCGCGAGCGCGCGCAGGGCGATGGCCGTCATCTCCTCCACGTCCCCGGCGTCGCTCACGTCGCAGAACCAGACGCTCCGGTAGCGCTCGCCTCGCGCCGTGGCGTACCGCAGGGCGAGGCGCGTCTTGCCGATGCCCGCCGGCCCCACCACCGAGACCAGGCGGCTGCGGGCGAGCGGCTCGGCGAGCTGCTCCAGCTCCGCCCGGCGTCCGACGAAACGCGAAGGCTCCGCGCGCAGATACCCGCTGCGGCGCCTGCGTATCGTCCCGCTTGGGGCCTGTCCCATGCTTTCAGCCTACCACGGCAGAGGCCACCGCGTGGCTTGACACGGGCGGTCTCCGGGTGGTCTCTCGGGCGCATGGCCAGCCAAGCGACGGTCGTGGATCACCCGCTCATCAAGCACAAGCTCACCCTCATGCGCCGCAAGGAGGCGAGCACCTCCAACTTCCGCGCTCTGCTGTCCGAGATATCCATGCTGCTGGCCTACGAGGCGCTGCGGGACGTCAAGACGACCGACGTGGAGATCGAGACGCCGCTGGCCACGATGACCTCGCCGCTCCTGGACGGGAAGAAGCTCGTGCTCGTGGCCATCATGCGGGCCGGCCAGGGCATCGTCGATGGCATGCTGCGCATCGTGCCGAGCGCGCGCGTCGGACACATCGGCCTGTACCGCGACCCGAAGACGCTCCAGGCGGTCGAGTACTACTACCGCATGCCGGACGACCTCCACGACCGCGACGTCATCCTCTGCGACCCGATGCTCGCGACCGGCAACTCCGCGGTCGCCGCGGTGGACCGCATCAAGGCGGCCAAGCCGGGGAGCCTGCGCTTCGTGTGCCTGCTCGCCTGCCCGGAGGGCCTCAAGACCTTCCACGAACGTCACCCGGACGTCCCGGTGTTCACCGCGGCGGTGGACGAGCGGTTGAACGATCACGGGTACATCCTCCCGGGGCTGGGGGACGCGGGGGATCGCCTCTTCGGAACGAAGTAGCCCTCACAGGCTCCCGCCGCCGTACGTCGGCGGCGGGCCGCCGTAGGGGGTGCGGGCCTTCCTGTAGCCCGGCGGCACCTCGAAGAGCGAGTCGGCCTCCTTCTTCTTCTCGATGTGCGTCGCCTCCATGCGCATGACCAGCCCGCCGGTGCGCGTGTAGGTGTCGATGCGCAGGGGGAAACCGTGCGCCATCACCTGCCCCCAGCCGTCGTCGGTGCCGGCGAGCGCGCTGAAGGGCCCGGCGCCCAGGCCGAGGAAGGTCATGCCGCGCGCCACGCACGTCTCGGTGCGGGTGCCCGTCGTCGGCTCGGTGATCGACCACACCTCGCACGAGTAGCCGGCGATGGTGTCGCTCTTGCCCGTGTCCTTCACCACCGACTTGGGCGGCGGCGTGGCGGAGGTGCCGGTGGCCGCCGCGGCCTTCTTCGCCGCGTCCAGGTCCGTCTCGGTGTACGTGTGCG
Source organism: uncultured delta proteobacterium (assembly GCA_963782055.1). Taxonomy (GTDB): domain Bacteria; phylum Myxococcota_A; class Polyangia; order Polyangiales; family Polyangiaceae; genus DASXHD01. The sequence continues at coordinate 3,206,034 of CAWAIF010000003.1, read as the reverse complement.
TCGTGTCGAACAGCGTGTAGGACTTGTGCGCGCTGCCATCGATCAACGTCGTCATCCCGAAGGAGCCCGACCCGCCGAGCTCCATCCGCAGCTTGTCGCCCTTGATCTTGAAGGTCATCTTCATGGGCGGCAGGGCCGGCGTGCCGGACGCGCCTCCGAGCGAGGTCTTGATGTCCGCCTCGATCTCGCCCTCGAAGCCGACCAGCGAGGCGAGCGTGGAGAGGATGCTCGGCCCGGAGGTGCCGCCGTCGGCGGAGTGGTGCCCCGGGAGCTTGCACCCGGCGAGCGTCAGGGAGAGGGCGGAGAGGCCGACGAGACAGACAGCGGACGCGCGCATCGCCCTCATCTTACGCCCCCGCGGCCGGCGCGCTTCCCCGTTCTCCTGACAAGCGCGGAGGGCGTGTGCTAAGCCACATCCTCGATGTGCCGTGCGACCGCGATGGGTGGGCTCCTGGCCCTTGCTCTCGCCTCGGCGGGCTGCAGCGACGTGCCCTCGCCCCTCTGGCCCGGCGCGCACGGATTGGTCGGGATGACGCACCGGGGGGTGCTGGTGGGCGGCGAGGAGCTCCCCCTCACCGGCTCCGGCTTCCACTTCCTGCGTCACGACAATCGCCACTGGGCGCTGCCCCGCTTCGCCGAGGCGGTGGAGCGGGCCGCCGCCCGCGTGGAGGAGGAGCGGCCGGGCAGCTCGCTGGTGCTGGGGGATTTCTCCACGCGCACCGGCGGGCGGCTCCTGCCGCACTTCTCCCACCGCGCCGGGCGCGACGGCGATCTCGATCTTCTACCTGACGACCCTGGACGGCGCGCCGGTCCCCGATCACGGCTTCCTCAAGGTGGGCGCCGACGGCCTGGCGTGGGACGAGACCCATCACCGCTACGTGCGCTTCGACATCGAGCGCGAGTGGCTGCTCGTCAAGGCGCTGCTGGAGGACCCCGACGCGCGCGTGCAGTGGATCTTCATCCACCACAACGTCAAGGCGCTGATGCTCCGCTGGGCGGAGGCGCGCGGCGAGCCGGCGGACCTGGTGTGGCGGGCGAGCCAGGTCATGCTGGAGCCGCACCCGGGCGGACTCCACGACGACCACATCCACGTGCGCACCACCTGCAGCCGGGAAGACGTCAACGAGGGATGCGAGCCCTTCGGCCCGGTGCGCCCGTGGCTCGCCCTGCCACCCAGGCCGCCGCCCGCGGACTCGGTGGATGATCTCGTCATGGCGCTCCTCGAGCCCATCGGCGCCGATGCCCAGACCGTCGCTTCGTCCCACCGCTGACGTCCTCCTGGCGCGCGCGGATGCGCTTCGCCTCGGGGAGTACGTGCGCGCGGGCTCGGCGCAGCTCGCCTACCTCGATCCGCCCTTCGCGGTGGGCGTGCGCTTCGGCGCGCGCGTGCGCGCCGGGCAGGCCCGCGCCGCCGGGCCGGCGGCCTACGACGACCGCTGGCCCAGCCTGGAGGCGTACATCGCGTGGCTCACCGCCCGGCTGGAGGTGGTGCGCGACGCCCTCTCCGAGCGCGGCGCGATGTGGCTGCACCTCGACCACCGCGCGGTCCACGAGGCGAAGGCGGCCTGCGACGCGGTCTTCGGCCGCGCGCGCTTCGCCGGGGAGGTGATCTGGACGCCGGGCAACGGCTCCAAGGCGCGGCGCGGCCCCGGCGTCACCCACCAGACGCTGCTCGTCTACTCGCGCACCGGTGAGATGGTGTGGAACGCGCGCGACCCCGTGCTGCGCGAGCCCTTCGCCCCCACCAGCCTGGACATGCACTTCCAGTCGCGCGACGACGACGGCCGCGCCTACCGCGACCGCGTCGTTCGCGGCAAGACGTACCGCTACTACGCCGACGAGGGCCGTGCGCTGGGGAGCGTCTGGACCGATTGCCCGGCGATGAGCGCCAACACGCCGCTGCGGCGCGAGGCGACGGGCTACCCCACGCAGAAGCCGCTCAAGCTGCTGGAGCGGATCGTGCGCGCGTCGAGCGAGCCCGGCGCGCTGGTGGTGGACCCCTTCTGCGGGTCGGGCACGACGTTGGTCGCCGCGGCGACGCACGGGCGCAGGGCGGTGGGCCTGGACGCGGGCGCGCTCGCGGTGCGGACCGCGAGCGAACGATTGACCCGTCAAGGGATGCCGTTCGTCCGCGAGCGTCAGCGCTCGTAGATGATGATGTCCTGGTAGCGGGCCTCGGAGCCGCCGGGGTTCTCGTAGGCGTGCGGGCCGTCGGCGGCGAAGGAGATGGTGTCGCCCGGGCCGAGCTCGTGGAGCTCCTCGCCGACGCGCATGCGGAGCACGCCGCTCAGCACGACGACGATCTCGTGCGTGCCGGGGGCGTGGGCCTCCGCCTGGTGCGACGAGCGCGCCAGCAGCCGCAGCTCGTAGACCTCCACCAGCGGCGAGACCCCCGCCGGCGCGAGCGGCCTGCTCTCCAGCTTGCCGTCGGTGGAGCGCAGCACCTGGGCGTCACCGCGCCGCAGGATGCTCACCGTGCCCTTGACCGGCGCGCCGATGAGCTCGGCGAAGGGCACGCCCAGGCCGACCGCGATCTTCCACAGCAGACCCACCGTCGGGTTGCTCTTGCACGTCTCGATCTGCGAGAGCGCGGCGCGGCTCACGCCGGAGGAGCGGGCCAGGTCGTCGAGCGACATGCCCAGCACCTTGCGGCGGTGCCGCAGGTTCTCCGCCACGCGCCTGCCGAGCTCGGCGGCGCCGACCTCGTCCCCCTGCCCGGCGGCCGCGCGCTTCTTCGACGGCCCCGCGGCCGGGCCGGCGGCGCGGGCCTGTTTACGCGATCCCACGCCCCTCTGTTATCGTGACGGGGCTGGGCCCGGCAATGGAAAGTTGCCGGAGCCAGGGCGCGAGGTCGGCCAGGGCGCGCTCGGCCATGGCCTCGTAGCGCTCGCGCTTCTTGCGCCGCCCGGGCAGCGGCGCCACGTGCGCCCAGGTGATGTTGGACGGCTGGTAGTCGGCGCTGGGGCGGGAGAGGTGCGCGAGGATGCCGCCGAGCGCGGTCGTCGGTGGAGGGCGCAGCACCGGCTCGCCGCGCAGCGAGCGCGCCAGCATGAGCGCGCACAGCATCCCGCCGGCGCAGCTCTCCACGTAGCCCTCCACGCCGGTGATCTGCCCGGCGAGGAAGACCCCTGGCCGCGCCTGGAGCTGCATGCGATCGTCCAGCGCGGCGGGCGCGTGGACGAAGGTGTTGCGGTGCACGCTGCCATAGCGCTGGAGCTCCGCCTCCTCCAGCCCCGGGATGGTGCGGAAGACGCGGAGCTGCTCCGGGTACGTCATGCGCGTCTGGAAGCCGACCATGTTGTACGCCGTCGCCGCCTCGTCCTCCTGCCGGAGCTGCACGACGGCGAAGGGGCGGGTGCCGGTGCGCGGATCCTCCAGCCCCACGGGCTTCATCGGGCCGAAGGCCAGCGTCAGCTCCCCGCGCGAGGCCATCACCTCGATGGGCAGGCAGCCCTCGAAGTAGCGCACGTCCTCGAAGCTGCGCGGCTCCACCTTCTTCGCCTCCAGGATGGCGCGCACGAAGCCGCGGTACTGCGCCTCGTCCATCGGGCAGTTGATGTAGTCGGCGTCGCCCTTGTCGTAGCGCGACTTGCGGTACACCTTCGACTCGTCGATGGAGTCCGCGGCGATGATGGGCGCGATGGCGTCGTAGTACGCCAGGTGCTTGGCGCCGACGACGCGCGCGATGTCCGCCGCCAGCGCGTCGCCGGTGAGCGGGCCCGTCGCGAGGATCACCGGCGCCTCGGGGCTCGCGTCGGGGATGCGCTCGACCACGCGGTGCTCGACGCGGACGCGCGGGTGACTCTCGATGGCGCGCGTCACCTTCTCGGCGAAGACGTCGCGGTCGACGGCGAGCGCGCCGCCGGCGGGCACGCGGGCGGCGTCGGCGCAGCGCAGCACGAGGGACCCGGCGCGCCGCAGCTCCTCCTTGAGCAGGCCGACGGCGTTGCCGAGGGCGGCGCCGCGCATGGAGTTGGAGCACACCAGCTCGCAGAGCCAGTCGCTCGTCTGCGCGGGGGTGCGGGCGTGGGGCTTCTGCTCCACGAGCACGACGTCGACGCCGCGCTCGGCGAGCTGGAAGGCGGCCTCGCAGCCGGCGAGCCCGGCGCCCACGATGGTGACGGCCATGGGGCTACGCGCGGTCCACCTGCACGACGCCCTGGACCTTCTGCAGGGCGCGCATCACGCCCTTGAGCTGGTCCAGATCGCTGCACAGGAAGGTGAACACGTTGACCGCGCGGCCGTCGTCGCCGGCCCGGCAGTTGGCCTCGCTGATGTTGATGCCCTGGGCGCTGAAGGTCTGCCCGACGGTGGCCAGGATGCCCGGCCGGTTGGCGGTGACGACGCGGAGCTGCACGGCGCGGTTGATCTTGGCCCGGGTGTCCCAGGTGATCTCCACGCGCCGCTCGGGATCGGTGTCGAAGGCCTTGGGGCAGCCGCGGCGGTGGATGGTGAGGCCGCGGCCGCGGGTGATGAAGCCGAGGATGTCGTCGCCGGGCAGCGGGTTGCAGCACCGCGCATACCGGACGAGGACGTCGTCGATTCCATTCAAACGAATTCCGCCGTCGTCCTTGCCGGTGACCTTGCGGACCAGCGTCTCGATGCGGCCCTCGCGGATCTGCGGGGGCGGCGGGGTGAGGCGGTCGTCCTGGCTCTTGGGGGCGACGACGTCCAGGACGTCCTGGGGAGAGACCTTGCCGTAGCCGGTGAGGACGAAGAGCTCCTCCTGCGAGCCGACGCGCGCGCCCTCCAGGACCTTCTGCATCTCGGCGTCGTTCTTGATGAGCTTGGAGAGGGAGACGCCGGCCTTGTGGAGCTCGCGCTCCAGCAGTTCGCGCCCGAGGCGCAGGGACTTCTCCCGCTCCGCGGCGCGCAGGTAGTTGCGGATCTTGGCGCGCGCGCGCGTGGAGACGACGAAGTCCATCCACTCCTTGGAGGGGTGCTGGTTGTTGCCCGTGACGATGTCGACCACGTCCCCGCTCTTGAGCTTGTAACGCAGGGGCTCCAGCTTGCCGTTCACCCGCGCACCGGTGATGTGCTCGCCGAGCTGGGAGTGGATGGCGTAGGCGAAGTCGACGGGCGTCGACCCGCGCGGGAACACGCGCACGTCGCCCTTGGGGGTGAAGACGTAGACCTCGTCCTGGAAGAGATCGACCTTGACGCCCTCGAGGAACTCCGCGGGGTCCTTCAGGTCCTTCTGCCACTCCATGAGCTGGCGCAGCCAGCCAAACTTCTGGGCGTCGCTCTCGGCGATGCCGCCGGTGCGCTCCTTGTACTTCCAGTGCGCGGCGATACCGCGCTCGGCCACGCGGTGCATCTCGTGGGTGCGGATCTGGATCTCGATGCGCTCGCGCCCGGGGCCGATGACCGTCGTGTGGAGCGACTGGTACATGTTGGGCTTGGGCAGGGCGACGTAGTCCTTGAAGCGGCCGGGCACGGGCACCCACTTGGAGTGGATGACGCCCAGCACCGCGTAGCAGTCGCTCACGCTCTCGACCAGCACGCGGAAGGCGATGGCGTCGTGGATCTGATCGAGCCCGCAGTCCTGCGCCTTCATCTTGCGCCAGATGGAATACAGGTGCTTCGCGCGGCCGGTCACGTCGGCGGCGAAGCCCTGCTCGGCGAGGCGGCTGGAGAGGGTCTTGCAGACGTCGGTGATGTAGCGGTCGCGCTCGCGCTTGGTGGTGGCGACCTGGCTGGACAGGTCCTCGTACGCCTGCGGCTCGAGGTACCGGAAGGAGAGGTCCTCCAGCTCGCTCTTGAAGGCCTGCATGCCGAGGCGGTTGGCGAGCGGCGCGTAGATCTCCATCGTCTCGCGGGCGATGCGCTCCTGCGCCTCCGGCTTCATGTGCTGGAGGGTGCGCATGTTGTCCACGCGGTCGCACAGCTTGACGAGCAGCACGCGGATGTCGCGCGCCATCGCCACCACCATCTTGCGGAAGTTCTCCGCCTGGCGGTCCTCCTTGGAGGTGAAGTTGATCTTGCTGAGCTTGGTGACGCCGTCGACCAGCGTGGCGATCTCCGCGCCGAACTCCTTCTCGATGTCCTTGGTGGTCGCGAGCGTGTCCTCCACGACATCGTGGAGGAGGCCGGCGCAGATGCTCGCCGTGTCCAGTCGCAGCTCGGTGATGATCCCGGCGACGCTGGCGGGGTGTACGAAGTAAGGATCGCCTGACTTCCGCAGCTGGCCGGAGTGAGCCTTGAAGCTGTAGTCGTACGCCCGCTGAATGAGGGCGGCGTCGGCGGACGGCTGGTAGGCCATCACGCGCTGGACGATGTCATCTGCCTGGAGCATTCGTGTCGTTGGACGTTCCCGCGAGGAAAAACACGGGCACAAGAACGTAACACCGGCAAATTGGCAGGGCAATTGCACAGCCTGCGCCGGGCCGTGGGCGGGGGGGGGTGGAAGCTGCCGCCGCCTGGTGGGTGAGGTGGTTTGGGGGGGTGCCCGCCGCCGGCGCGGGCTGCCGTCCCTGGAGCCGCCAGCCAGCCGATTTATTCGTTTGAAACGACGTTCAGGGCTCACCCCGGCGAGGCGGTGGCCGAACCCGCACGGTCGAGCTGGCGCCGGTGGTGCTCCCGGCGCGCCCGTGCGCGGCGCGCCCGTTCGTCGGCCCGGAGGACCCAGAACCCGTGCTCGGTGAGCCGGTCGAGGGTGGCCTCGTCGCCGAAGCCGAGGCGGATGCGCATGCAGAGCACTTCGAGGTGCCTGCGGGCTCTCGCGCACGCCCGCGCCGCCGGCCACCGGCGCTCGCCGGGCGCGAGCGCGCCGTCGAGGGCGAGCCCGACGTGCCCGACGAGCACCAGCCCGAAGAAGGCGCGGCGGACGCGGCGACGCCCCTCCGGCGTGAGCGCGACGACGCAATCGCGCCCGTCGCGCCGTCGGGTCACCAGCCCCAGCTGCTCGAGCGACCGCATCATCCGGCTGATGGTCGACCGCGCCACGCCGAGCCCGCGTCGAAGGTGGCTCTGCAGGTGAACGCAGCCCGTGCCGAGCCGGTAGAGCGCATCGAGCAGGTCGTAGCGTGCCGGCGTGAGCCCGATCGCCCGGAGCGCCCGCCGCGTCAGCCTGAGCGTCGCGTAATAGGCCCGCTTGATCGTGAAGAACACAGGATCCATCCCACCCCCCAGAGCACCTCCCATGCCACCCCCCCTCCCCGCAGAAACCCGGCGAAACGTCGAAGTGCTAGCCTGCTCGCAGTTCGACGTTTGGTGTCCGGGGACAGGGAGGGGGGACAGGGGGGACAGGGCGGCTGCGCTCCTGGCAGGGCCATGGAGTCTGGTGGACGAGGAGGGTCGCGGACACAGCGCGGTGCTAGCCTCCCCCCGTGATTCGCTCCACCGAGGCTGGCTCTGCCGGCGCGTGCGCCGGTGCCTCGTCACCCAGGCGGGCGTCCGTCTACGTGCACTTTCCGTGGTGCCTGGCGAAGTGCCCGTACTGCGACTTCGTGTCTTACGCGAAGCCCCGGGACGCCATCGATCACGAGGGCTACGCCGACGCGGTGATCCGGGAGCTGGACGCGCGCGCTGCGACCTTCTCTGGCCGGACGGTGGCCAGCGTCTTCTTCGGGGGCGGCACCCCCAGCCTCTGGTCGCCGGACGCGCTCGGGCGCGTCCTCGGCGCCCTAAAAAATCGTTTGAATATATCTTCCGACCTGGAGGTGACGGTGGAGTGCAACCCCACCTCCTTCGACCGGGCGCGTGCGGACGCGCTCGCGGCCGTGGGCGTGAACCGCGTCTCCATCGGCACGCAGTCCCTCCGCCCGGAGCAGCTCGACTTCCTCGGCCGGCTTCACGACCCCGAGGGCGCCCTCGACGCCGTTCGCGACGCGCTCGCCTCCGACCTGCCGCGCGTCTCGACCGACATCATCTTCGGCCTGCCCGGCCAGTCGCCCGACGACGCGCGCGCCCAGGCCTCGTTTCTTGCCGATCTGGGCCTCCGGCACCTCTCCTGCTACCAGCTCACCATCGAGCCGGGCACGCGCTTCGGCGAGCTGGCGCGGCGTGGCCGACTGCCGCTCGCCGACGACGGCGCGGTGGCCGAGGGTTTCGCTGCCATCGAGGACACCCTCGCCTCGCGCGGGTTCGGGCACTACGAGATCTCCAACTACGCCGTGCAGGGGGAGGAGGCGCGACACAACCTCGGGTACTGGCGTGGGGAGGAGTACCTGGGGCTCGGGTGCGCCGCCTACGGATTCGTTCGAAACGATTCCGGCGGCGTCCGCTGGCGCAACCCGCCGGACCCCGCGAAGTACATGGCGCAGGGGACCGCGGCCGCGTCCACGGAGCCCCTGGACGCGGCCGCCTTGCTCCGCGAACGCATCATGCTCGGCCTCCGCACCGCGGAGGGCGTCGACCTCGACGCCGCGGGCGTCGATCTCGGGATCGCGCCGTGGACACGCGAGCGCGAGGCCGAGGTGGCCCGTCTGATCGAGCGAGGCCGGCTCACCCGCGACGGCGGCACGCTCCGGATCCCTGCGCGCGCCTGGGTCCTGGCCGACGACACCATCGCCCGCCTCTTCTGAGGGAGGAACGCCCGCCCCGGGCCGGCTCTCCCCCCGCCCGCGGGCGTCGCCCGAGCGACTGCTAGCACGCGTGCAATGACGCGTTTCGCGGGGAATTCGTGGAGGGGGCGCGGGCGCGGCCCTTTCGGCTATCCTTCCGCGCCATGGCCTTCACGATCGATCGCTTGCTCGACCTCGGGCGCGTCGGCGCCGCCGTCCCCTCCCCCGACGGCACCTGGGTCGCGGTGCCCGTCTCGCGCCTCGACGCGGAGGAGCAGAAATACACGACCGAGCTCTGGCGCGTGCCGCTGGACGGCGGCGCGCCGGTCCAGCTCACCCGGGGCAAGCACCGCGATCGCGCACCCTCCTTCCGGCGCGACGGCGCCCTGGGCTTCCTCTCCGACCGCCCCACCGACGGTGACGGCAAGGAGGACCGCCGCGATCAGGTGTGGATCCTTCGCGCGACCGGGGGCGAGCCCTTCCCCCTCACCGACGAGCCGCTGGGCGTCCTCGCCTTCCAGTTCGCCGCCGACGGCGACGCCCTCTGCGTGCTGGCGGAGGTCCTCCCCGGGGTGCCACACGACGAGCAGCGCGCCCGGGCGAAGGACCTCGCGAAGAAGGGCCCGACCGACCTGCACTATACCCACACCCCGGTGCGCCACTGGGACCAGTGGCTCGGCCGGGCCGCGCCGCACGTCATCGCGTACGACGCGCAGGGCAAGGGGCGGCGCGATCTCACGCCCGACGCCGACCGCCAGTACCGCGGGGACGTGAGCTTCGATGTCTCGCGCGACGGCACCAGGGCCGTCGTCACGGAGGCCTCCCTCGCCGACGATCGCCTCCTCGACACCTACCCGCGCGTCTTCGACCTGAAGACCGGCGCCTCGCGCGTGCTGGCTCGCAAGCCGCGCACCAACGGGGAGTCGCCGGTCTTCTCGCCCAGCGGACGCACCGTCGCCCTCAGCCGCAACACCCGCTCCCCCGAGGCGCACGGCCCCCGCGAGCTCACCCTGGCCGACGTGGAGGGCGGCGAGGTCCGTGTACTCTGCAAGCACTTCGACGGCTGGCCCGTCCCTCAGGCCTTCCTCGACGAGACGCACCTGGTCGCCAGCGCCGACGCCGAGGGCCACGTCCCGGTCTACGTCGTGGACACCGCGAAGGACACCATCACCCGCGTCACCGCCGAGTCCGCGGGCGGGACGCACGAGGGGCTCGCCGTCACCCGCCAGGGCCACGTCGTCGGCGTGCGCCACACCCTGCTGCAACCCCCCGAGCCCTTCACCCTCGAACCGGAGGAGGGCGCCGAGCCGCGCCTGCTCGCGCGTCTCTCCGGCTTCGACCCGAAGGACGCCGGGAGCATGGTGGTGTCGCGCTTCGACGTGACCTCCACCGACGGCGCGCGCGTCGACTCCTATCTCCTGCGCCCCGCCACCCCCGCGAAGGTCGTCCCCCTCCTCTGGGTGCACGGCGGCCCGATCCACCAGTGGGGCGACGTGTGGCACTGGCGGTGGAACGCCCTCGTGTTCGCCGACGCCGGCTACGCCGTCGTGCTGCCCAACCCGCGCGGGTCCACCGGCTACGGCCAGGCCTTCGTCGAGGGCATCTGGAAGAACTCGTGGGGGGCGCAGTGCTACGACGACCTCATGTGCGTCACCGACGCCGTCGTGAAGCGGCCGGACCTCGACGGCGCCCGCATCGCCGCGATGGGCGGGTCCTTCGGCGGCTACATGATGAACTGGATCGGCGGCCACACCGACCGCTTCCGGGCCCTCGTCACCCACGCCAGCATCTTCCACTTCGAGGCCATGTTCGGCGCGAGCGACTACGGCACCTGGTTCAACGTCGAGCTGGGCACCTCCCCGTGGGTGGACCGCGCGCAGTTCGAGAAGCACTCCCCTCACCGCTTCGTCGGCGCGTGGAAGACCCCCACCCTCGTCCTGCACGGCGAGAAGGACTACCGCGTGCCCATCTCGGAGGCGCTCATCCTCTTCGAGTGGCTGCAGGCCCACCGCGTGCCGAGCGAGCTCGTGGTCTTCCCGGACGAGAACCACTGGATCCTGAGGCCGGAGAACGCGCGCGCCTGGTACGGCCACGTGCTGCGCTTCCTCGGCGAGCACGTCGCGGCATGAACGACGACCAGAAGGGGCTCGTGGAGCGCTTCCTGCCGATGAAGGGCCGCGCCCTGCGGGCCGCCCTCGCCGCCGGACACCCCATCGAGCCGGCGGCGCTCGACGACACCGAGTACGCCGGCATCAGCCTCGGCCTCCCCGCGTGGATGGAGCGCCTCTCCTGGAAGACCTTCCGCAAGACCTTCCGTCGCGATCCGGACACCGGCGCGCTGCGCGGGTGGAACGTGCGGATGGAGCAGCACGGCATCGGCGGCCCCGCCGTGCCGAAGCAGAAGCGCGGCGAGCCCTGGACCTTCGGCCACTACCTCGTGCGGGAGGCGAAGGGCGTGCGCATGCCCGGTCCGTACGACCAGGCCCTGCTCATCGACTACGACGTGCCGCGCAACGCCTTCTTCGGGCGGCGCGTCCGCGATCCCCTCGTGGCGGTCGAGCCCGGCCGGGTGGACGCGCTGCTCGGCTGGTCCTACGTCGACCTTGGCGTCTTCCGCGTGGGCACCCCCAGCTTTTTCTTGCTGCTGCGGGAAGGTCCGCTGTCCTTCGTTCCTTGAGGAGCGGCGGCCACCACGCCGCCCGCGCCCTCTCGGCTTCCTCCTCACCCTCCACGCCGGTCGGTGCTAACAGGGATCCCCATGCGAACGGCCCGCCTCTCCACGCTCCTCGGAGCGCTCCTCTTCCCTGCCCTCGCGCTCGCCGCCGGACCCGCGGCCAAGCCGCACGCCAAGCCAGCCGCAAAGCCGCACGCCAAGCCGGCGGCCAGGCCGGCGACGAGACCGCACGCCAAGCCGGCGACGAAGGCCGCGCCCGCGCACCACCCCGCCGCGTCCACCGCGGCCCTGCCCCCGATGTACGCGCCGAAGCTCCCCGTCGTGCGCGCCAAGCTGGACAACGGCCTGCGCGTCGTCATGTCCCCCGACCACACCTCGCCGACGGTCGCGGTGGACGTCGTCTACGACGTGGGCAGCCGCAACGAGAAGCGCGGCCACTCCGGCTTCGCGCACCTCTTCGAGCACATGATGTTCCAGGGCTCGAAGAACGTGGCGCGCGGCGAGCACTTCAAGCTGGTCACCAGCCACGGCGGCACCCTCAACGGCTCCACCAGCGAGGACCGCACCAACTACTACGAGATGCTCCCGCAGAGCGAGCTCGCCCTCGCCCTCTGGCTGGAGGCGGACCGCATGAAGTCCCTCGACATCTCGCAGTCCAACTTCGAAAACCAGCGCAAGGTCGTCGAGGAGGAGTTTCGCATGCGCGTGTCCAACGCGCCGTACGTCCCCGCCGAGCTGCGCCTGCAGTCGATGGTCTACCAGGGCTACTGGCCGTACGAGCACCCCGCCATCGGCACCATGGCCGACCTGGACGCCGCGCAGCTGCAGTGGGTGCGCGCCTTCCACGACGAGTACTACGCGCCCAACGACGCCGTGCTCTCCATCGCCGGCGACTTCCAGCCCGACGAGTGCATGAAGCTCGTCACCAAGTACTTCGGCGCCGCCAAGCCGCAGCCGAAGGTCCCCCCCTTCGAGCCCGGCGCCCTGCCCGCGCAGACCGCCCCGCGCGACGCCACCGTGGAGGACGCGCACGCCAAGCTCGCGGCGATCCTCCTCGGCTGGGCCATCCCGCCGACACACACGCCCGACCACTACGCCCTCGCCATGCTCGGCATGCTCCTCGCCGACGGCGAGAGCTCGCGCCTGTACCAGAAGCTCGTGCGCGAGCGCGCCATCGCCCAGGACGTCGACGCCGGCACCGACGATCTGCGCGGGCCGGACTACCTGGAGATCTCCGCCAAGGTGGCCTCCCACGCCACGGTCGCGCAGGTGCAGAAGGCGATCGACGCGGAGATCGCACGCGTGCAGCGCACGCCCCCCACCGCGAAGGAGATGGAGAAGCTGCGCACCCGGCTGGAGGCGCACTTCCTCTTCGGCCTGCAGTCCAACTTCGCTCGCGCGCAGCAGCTCGCCCGCTTCGAGCTGTACTGGGGCGACGCCGACCTGCTCAACGACGAGATCGCGCGCTACTCCGCCGTGACCGCCGAGGACATCCGCCGCGTCGCGGCCAAGTACCTGACACCGGAGCGCCGGTCGCGCGTGGAGGTCAAGCCGGGCGCGCAAGCGCCCGCCGTCGCGACGAAGAAGAAGGGAGGCCACTGATGCGCCGCTTCGAGACCGCCGGCCGCTTCGCCGTCACCGGCACGCTCGCCCTGGTCTGCGCGTGCGGGGGCGGCGCCGCCGCCACGACGGGGCCGCAGCACGCCGACATCCCCATCTACCCCGGCGTGGTCCCCGCCAAGAGCGCGACCTCGGCGGCGGAGCAGCCGCCGCCGCCCTCCGCCTCCAAGCCGTCGCCCTTCCCCGCCATCCACCGCGCGACGCTGCCCAACGGGCTGCGTGTCGCGGTCATCGAGGCCCACGCCCTCCCGATCGTCCAGGTGCGCGTGCTCGTGCACGCCGGCATGGGCTACGGCCAGGCGGGCGCCGCCGAGATCACCGCCGAGATGCTCAAGGACGGCGGCGCCGGGCCCATGACGCCGCAGCAGGTGGTGAGCCGCATCGAGTCGCTGGGGGCCTCGCTCAGCGTGGACGTGGACTTCGATCGCTCGGTGCTGGGCCTGGGCGTGACCAAGTCGCACCTCGCCGACGCCATGGCGATCCTCGGCCCCGTGCTGCAGGCCCCGCGCTTCGACGCCGGCGAGCTCAAGAAGCTCCTCTCGCGCCGCACCGACGAGGCGGAGGAGGCGGAGCGCTCCAACGGCCAGTGGATGGCCCTGCGCCTGATGTTCCGCGAGCTGTACTCGGCGAAGAACCCCTACGCGACCTACGACCTTCTCCCGAGCGAGATCGCCAAGATCAACGGCGGCACCGTGCGCTCCTTCCACAAGCGCTTCTACGTCCCGAAGAACACCGAGATCATCTTCGCCGGCGACGTGGACCTGCCCACCGCGCAGGCCGAGGTCGTCAAGGCCCTCGGGTCGTGGAAGGGCGGCGAGCCGCCGAAGGTCAGCTTCCCGGCTGCGATCGCTCCCGCCAAGCGGCGCGTCATCGTCGCCAGCCGCCCGAAGAGCGCGCAGAGCGACATCTTCGTGGCGAATCTGGCCCCGCCGCGCGACACCCCCGACTGGCCGGCGCTGCGCGTGGCCAGCCAGATCCTCGGCGGTGGCGTGGCGAGCCGCCTCTTCGCCGACGTGCGCGAGCAGCGCTCGCTCGCGTACAGCACCTACGCGCGCATCCTCCCGCTGGCGCACGGCGAGGAGCCGGTGTTCGCCTACGCCGGCACCCAGACGGACAAGACCGTCGCCTCGGTGAGCGGCATCCTGGAGAACATGGATCGCATCACGCACCAGCCCGTCACCGCGGCGGAGGTGAACACGGCGGGGCGCTACCTGAGCGACATCTTCGCCGTGGCGCTGGAGACGGTCGGCGCCATCGCCGAGCAGGTCGCCGTGCAGGACACGCTCGGGCTGCCGGACGGCTACTGGGACCAGTACCGAGCGGCTGTACGCTCGCTGGACGTGGCGAAGGCCTCTGCCGCCGCCAAGGTGCTCTTCCCGACCTCCGCCTCGCTCATCATCGTCGCAGGCGACGCCGACGTGATCGCCAAGCCGCTCTCCCGCTTCGGCGAGGTGGTGGTGGTGGACCCGGAGAAGGAGTTCGCCACGGTGAGCACCATCCCCCAGAGCGCCAGCGCGCCTGCGGCCCCCACTCATTGACGGGTCAAGCGTCGGACCGCGAGCATGCTAGCGGTCCGCGTGCGGCCGGCCCTCTGTGGACAGAACCTGAACAACCTCGGGAAGGCCTGTCAGCGTCCTGTGTTCAGCGTGAGACGGAAGTTCAGTGCTTCCGAGGCCTTGCGTTGGGGTGTGCGGATGGAGGGCGCCGTACGCTTCTGTAAGCGCAATATCTGGTGTGTCGATTTGGTGGACAGCCACAACAGGTTGGGGTTATACGAATCTCTCGCGCGTCTGGCGGCACGGATGAGTCATCCCCCGCGGACACGCAGACCCGCCCTGCAGGTCCGCCTTCCGGGGGCCCCACCGCTGGTCATCCGTAGAGACTGAACACTTGAGCTTCTGCACGGCGCTTGCGCGCCGGGCATCCAGAAAGAGGGACCACCCCCCGGCTCGCAGGCTCGGGGGGCGCCGCCGGGGGGCTCTCCCGCGCGGTGTCGCGGCGTTCGGGGGACGACGGCGAGCCTCCGGCGGAGTCGAGAAAGCAGCCGAGGGAGATAGACCCGTCCCGAGGGGGACGGCGGCGAATTCTTTTTGTGTGGGGGTCGCGGCCCGGGCAGCCCGGACGGCGACGCATTGCGAAGGACAGGTTCGATGGGCAAGTTGAGCAAGACCTGGCTCGCCCCTCGGACTCCAGGATGTGGAGGCGGAGACATGGCACAGTCGTCGGAGTTCGGAGCGCACGGCAAGAGGAACGGCGTGGCAAGGGCCAAGCAGCAGAGCAAGCGTTCGGAGGGGACCTCGAGGGTCGAGCCTCGCGACACGCACGCCAAGACCCGCACCGAGGGCACCGGCCGGCGCCGCGCGTCCGAGGAAGCCCGCCGCGGCCGCGGCGTGCCGATGCCGCGCCGCCTGACGCGCGCCGGCGTGGACCCGCTCGATGCGGGCGCTCCCGGCCCCGATGGCGTGCCGCTCGTCTACGAGCGCCGCTCCAGCATCATCACCAACCCCGACGGATCCATCGTCTTCAAGATGGAGGGCGCGGAGATCCCGGCCGGCTGGAGCCAGCTCGCGACCGACATCGTCATCTCCAAGTACTTCCGCAAGGCAGGCATCCACGGCGACAAGAGCGTGGGCGAGCGCAGCGTGCAGCAGGTCGTCTACCGCGTGGCGCACACCATCCGCGAGGCGGGCGAGAAGTTCGGCGACTACTTCGCCACCAAGGACGACGCCGATACCTTCGAGGCGGAGCTCTCCTGGCTGCTGGTCCACCAGTACGGCGCCTTCAACTCGCCGGTGTGGTTCAACTGCGGCCTCTTCCACGCCTACGGCATCGTCGGCCAGGGTGGCAACTGGGCCTGGGACACGCGCTCGAATCAGGGCGTGACGGAGGTGAAGAACGCCTACGAGCGCCCGCAGTGCTCGGCGTGCTTCATCCAGACCGCCACCGACGACCTGATGAGCATCTACGACCTCGTCAAGAACGAGGCGCGCCTCTTCAAGTACGGCTCCGGCACCGGCACCAACTTCAGCGCCATCCGCGGCAAGCAGGAGAAGCTCTCCGGCGGGGGCACCTCCAGCGGCCTCATGAGCTTCCTCGAGGTGTTCGACCGCGCCGCGGGCGCCACCAAGAGCGGCGGCACCACGCGCCGTGCGGCGAAGATGGTCTGCCTGGACATGGACCACCCGGAGATTGTCGACTTCATCAACTGGAAGGTGCGCGAGGAGAAGAAGGCGCACGCCCTCATCGCCGCCGGCTTCGCGAGCGACTTCAACGGCGAGGCCTACCACACCATCAGCGGGCAGAACTCCAACAACTCGGTCCGCGTGACCGACGAGTTCATGCGCGCCGCGCTCGCCGGCGGCAAGTGGCAGACGATCTCCCGCACCACCAACGAGGTGGTCGAGACCTACGACGCCAAGGACCTCTGGCGCCAGATCGCCGAGGCCGCCTGGTCCTGCGCGGACCCGGGCGTGCAGTACGACACCACCGTCAACCGGTGGCACACCTGCCCGAACACGTCGCGCATCAACGCGTCCAACCCGTGCTCGGAGTACATGTTCGTGGACGACTCGGCCTGCAACCTGGCGAGCGTCAACCTCACCAAGTTCCTGCAGGAGGACGGCTCCTTCGACGTGGACGGCTACCGCCACGCGTGCCGCGTCTTCTTCGTCGCGCAGGAGATCCTGGTGGATCTCTCCAGCTACCCCACGGCGAACATCGCCAAGAACAGCCACGACTACCGCCCCCTCGGCCTCGGCTACGCCAACCTGGGCAGCCTGCTGATGCAGCTCGGTGTCCCGTACGACAGCGACGAGGGCCGCGCCATCGCGGCGGCGCTCACCTCGATCATGTGCGGGCACGCCTACCGCGCCAGCGCGGAGATGGCGGCCACCAAGGGCCCCTTCGCCGGCTTCGCCAAGAACCGCGAGCCGATGCTCCGGGTGATGGGCATGCACCGCGACGCGGCGTACGCCATCCACCGCGAGCACTGCCCGCAGGAGCTGTACCGCGCCGCCTGCGAGGACTGGGACATCGCCGTCCGCCTGGGCGAGCAGCACGGCTACCGCAACGCGCAGGCCACCGTGCTCGCGCCCACGGGGACCATCGGTCTGCTGATGGACTGCGACACCACCGGCATCGAGCCGGACTTCGCGCTGGTGAAGTTCAAGAAGCTCGCCGGCGGCGGCTACTTCAAGATCGTCAACCAGTCGGTCCCGCACGCGCTCGTCCGCCTCGGTTACTCCCCGGCGGAGGTGCAGGAGATCGTGGCCTACGTCAGCGGCACCAACACGCTGCTGGGCGCGCCGCACATCAACCGACGCACCCTCAAGGAGAAGGGACTGACCGACGACGACCTGGCCAAGGTGGAGGCCGCCATCCCCGGCGTCTTCGACCTGGACAGCGCCCTCGCCGCGTGGGTCCTCGGCGAGGAGACCTACGAGCGCCTCGGCGCCTTCGCCGAGATGCGCGGCCGCAAGGGCTTCTCCCTGCTCGAGCACCTCGGCTTCCCGCGCGAGGAGATCGACGAGGCGAGCGACGTCATCGTCGGCCGCATGACGATCGAGGGCGCGCCCCACCTGCGCGACGAGCACCAGCCGGTGTTCGATTGCGCCAACCGCTGCGGCAAGATCGGCCAGCGCTTCCTGGAGCCGATGGCGCACGTCCGCATGATGGCGTCCGCGCAGCCCTTCCTCTCCGGCGCCATCTCCAAGACCGTCAACCTCCCCAACGAGGCGACGGTCGAGGAGGTGCAGAAGATCTACGAGGAGGGCTGGCGCCTCGGGCTGAAGGCGGTCGCGCTCTACCGCGACGGGTGCAAGGCCTCGCAGCCGCTCTCCACCAGCAGCAAGGAGAAGGACGCCAAGGCCGATGCGCCGCTCGCCGCGCTGCCGCGGACCGGCGAGCCGCAGGACGCCACGCAGCTCGTGCTGCCCCTCACCCGCCCGCACGGCATCCGCGTCCGCCTGCCGAAGAAGCGTCGCGGCTTCACCCAGGAGGCGCGCGTCGGCGGCCACAAGATCTTCCTGCGCACCGGCGAGTACGAGGACGGCTCGCTCGGGGAGATCTTCATCGACATGCACAAGGAGGGCGCGGCCTTCCGCTCCCTGATGAACTGCTTCGCGATGAGCGTCTCGGTCGGCCTGCAGTACGGCGTGCCGCTGGAGACCTACGTCGAGCAGTTCACCTTCACCCGCTTCGAGCCGCAGGGCACGGTGGAGGGTCACCCCAACATCAAGATCGCCACCTCCATCGTCGACTACCTCTTCCGGGTGCTGGGCGTGGAGTACCTGCACCGCTACGACCTGGCGCACGTCAAGCCGGAGCCGGAGAACAAGGCGGTCGACGAGCGCTCGGAGGGCCTCATCCAGGCCGAGCCGCCGTCCATGAGGCCGGGCGAGCTGGAGCGCCTGGCGTCCACCACCCTCGCCTACACGCCGGAGGCGCTCGCCCGCAGCGCCTCGATGAACGAGGGCCTCGGCGCCACGCGCATCGAGGAGGCCCCCGCGGCCGGCGGCGGGTCCGCGCTGGACGCGCAGCTCGACGCGATGATGGGCGACGCGCCGGTGTGCGACGTCTGCGGCCACATCACCGTACGCAACGGCGCCTGCTACAAGTGCCTGAACTGCGGCAACTCGATGGGCTGCAGCTAGCCCATTGAGTTGGGCGGGCGGTGCTTGTACCGTTCGGCGCATGAGCCGAAAGCGCCGCTCCGCCCTCGCCATGCTGGCCGCCGTGTGCATGCCCGTAGTCCTGTTCGGGTGTCCCAAGAAGACCAACCCTGTGCAGGACGCGGCCCCCGCGCCCACGCCGACGCCGACGATGACCGAAGCGGTGCTCGCCCCCATCGAGGACGACGCGGGCGACGCCGCGGAGGAAGAGGCCGCAGCGAAGCCCGTCTATCACGGCAGCGGGCTCACCACGAACCAGCTGCGCATCAAGCAGTGCTGCAACGCGCTGCGCTCGCAGGCCAAGACGATGGGCAACTCGCCCGAGGCCATGCAGATCACGCAGGCGGCCACCCTGTGCGACGGCGTGGTGCTCGCCGTCGGCAACCAGAAGGGCGGCCAGGCCCCGGAGTTCGCCCCGGTGCGGCAGATGCTGACCGGAAAGACGATCCCGGCGGTCTGCAAGGGCCTCTGACCCCCACCCCCTCTCGCGCTCGCACCCCCTCTCGCGCTCGCGCTCGCTCTCGCGCTCGCGCCCCCTCTCGCGCTCGCACCCCCTCTCGCGCTCGCGCCCCCTCTCGCGCTCGCGCCCCCTCTCGCGCTCGCGCCCCCTCTCGCGCTCGCGCCCCCTCTCGCGCTCGCGCCCCCTCTCGCGCTCCCTCTCGCGTCCCCCCTCGCTCTCGCGCTCGCGCTCCCTCTCGCGCCCGCCCCCGCTCTCGCGTCCCCTCTCGCTCTCACGTCCCCCCCCGCTCTCGCGCCCCGTCTGGCACGGGTGCGAGGCGGGAGCGCGGGCGCGGGGGCGAGTGTGGGCGCGAGCGTGGGCGCGGGCGCGGGCGCGGGTGCGAGGCGGGAGCGCGGGGGCGAGCGTGGGCGCGGGTGCGAGGCGCGAGCGTGGGCGCGGGGGCGGGAGCGCGGGCGCGGGCGCGGGCGCGGGCGCGGGCGCGGGCGCGGTGGGAGCGGGCTAACGATTGGACGCGGGCGTGCCTACCCGAAGTGGTCCCACCCCTCCCCCGCCTCCAGCTCGCGCCCTCCGTCCAGAACCACCACACCCGCCCCCTCCTCGACGTGGCCGATCCGCGCGAACCCCTCGACCTGCACCGGGCTCGCGCAGACCAGCGCATAATCCTCCCCGCCGGCGAGCATCGGCTCGAGCACATCCACGCCCAGCGCATCCGCTGCGTTCGCCAGCGCCGGCGAAGCACGCCCGCGCAGCGCGGCGGCGTCCAGGACGCCGCGTAGGCCCCCCGACGCCACCAGGTGCCCCACGTCCCGCGCCAGCCCGTCGGAGACGTCCACGGCCGCGTGGGCCACCCCCACGAGGCGCAATCCCTCCACGACCAGGGCGCGCGGGCGTCGCCACGCCCCCGCGAGCTCGTCCGGAGCCGTCTCGCCGCGCGACAGCAGACGGAACCCGGCCGCCGCCAGACCAAGCCCCCCCGCGACGTACAGGCCGTCCCCCGCGCGCGCGCCCTCACGATGCACCGGCGCGGGCGTCGTGCCGAGGAAGGTCGTGGTGATCGCCAGCACCGGCCCGCGCGCCAGGTTGCCGCCCACGATCGGGGCGCCGAGCGCGGCCGCCGCCTCCGCCTGCCCGCGCGCGATCTCCTCCAGCACCTCGTCATCCACATCGCCGGGCAGCTCCAGGGCCGCGAGCGCGCACCAGGGCGACGCCCCCATCGCCGCGATGTCGCTCGCCGCCGCCATCACCGCGCGCCACCCCACGTCCGCCCACGAGAGGAGCCGGCGCTCGAAGTGAACGCCCTCCACCTGCGCGTCCACCGTCCACACCAGCTTCTGCCCGGGTGGGGGCGCCAGCACCGCCGCGTCGTCGCCGATGCTCGTCTCCACGCCGGGCGCGGAGGCACGCAGCACCTCCGACAGGAGCGCGATGCGAGCGAGCTCGCTGCCGGGCCGCGCGGTGCTCATCGCGCCGCACCTTAGCACCGCGACGGCGCGGCCTCAGGGCACGGGCAGCGTGACCACGAAGACCGCCCCGCTCGGCGAGTTGCCCTCGATGTGGATCGTCCCGCCGTGGGCCTCCACCAGCCGCTTGACGATGGACAGGCCCAGCCCGGTGCCGCCGTACTCGCGCGTCGACGAGGAGTCGACCTGGTAGAAGGCGTCGAAGACCTTCGGCCGCTCTGCCTCCGGGATGCCGATGCCGGTGTCCAGCACGCGCGCGACGATCTCCCGGCGCGCCGGCGCGAGGAGCGCGAAGCCCTCCCCATCCCCGTCCCCGTCGGCGGCGGCGCCGCCGCGCAGGCGCGCCTCGAAGGTGACCGACCCGCCCCTGGGCGTGAACTTGAGCGCGTTGTCTCCCAGGTTGATGAACACCTGCCGCAGGCGCTCCGGGTCGCCGCGCAGCGCGGGGATCTCCTCGTCGCTCGCGAGGCGCAGCTCCACGCCCTTCTTGCGCGCCGAGGGGAGCAGTGTCGTCTGCACCTCGCCCAGGATGGTGGTGATGTCGACGCTCTCCTTGCGCACCGACATGGTGCCGCTCTCCAGCTTGGAGAGATCGAGCAGCCCCTGGATGAGCGAGAGCAGCTGCTGCCCCTTGTCGCGGATGGTCCCTACGAACTCGCCCTGCTCCTCGTTCAGCCCGCCGGCGATGCCCTCGGCGAGCATCTCGCTGTAGCCGATGATGGAGGTGAGCGGCGTGCGCAGCTCGTGGCTGACGGTGGCGAGGAAGTTGGACTTGAGGCGGTCCAGCTCCTTCAGGCGGTCGTAGGCCTCCTGCAGGCGCGTGTTCTTCTCGGTGAGCTCGCGGTAGCTCTCCCGCACGCTCGCCAGGTGCATCTGGCTGGTGAGCAGCGTCTTGTGGCCGGAGAAGAGGATGAGGTCCAGCGCGGCGGCGAGGTGCCGGGCGATGCGCTGCACCGTCTCCGACTTGGCGCGCGGCACCTTGATCAGCAACTTGCGCGCGCGGTCGGCGTCGACGTTGGGGTCGATCTCCAGGAAGGACGAGGGGATCTCCGCCAGGTCGGCGGGGAGGTACGGCCCCAGGATGATGCGCCCGATGCGCCGCCCCTCGTACTCGATGGAGACGATGCGGTAATGCTGACCGGTGAAGCACGGGTGTGTCGCCACGCCGTCCTGGTCCGGCTCGGTGACCTTGACCGCGCCGACGGTGGCCCCGCACGCCGCGCGCCCGGAGGCGAGTGTGTTGACGTAGCCGCACACCTCGTGCTCGCGCGAGGCGTCGGCCAGCAGCGCGCCGTCGGCCGAGAAGATGCGCACCGGGATGCCGAAGAGCAGGAAGAAGCTCTCGCAGAGCTCGGACAGAGCCTCGCGCTCGGTGAGGTCCTCCAGCCGCACGCGCCCGTCCATCGCGGGATCCTCGAGGGGCGCGGCGGCGCCGGAGCGAGCCGGGTCGGTCACGACGGCTCCCGGCGCGAGAACTGGAGCTGGCCCCCGACGCAGGCCTGCAGGTAGGTGGACACGTCGCGATTGATGCCCAGCTTGCGCGCCGCCACGGGCAGGAACTCGTCCGGCTCGATGCCGATGACGCGCGAGAGCTGGTGCTCCGCCTCCAGCCGCGTCCACACCAGGTGCAGGAGGCCGAAGAAGGTCTCCATCACCCCCTCGCCCGTCACCGCGGTGGCGCGGAACACCGGCTCGCGCCCCGCCTTCGCCAGCGCGCCGAGCTCCTCGTCGGAGCGGATCGACGGCAGGTCGCGCTTGTTGAACTGGATGACGAGCGGCATGTCCTTCAGCGAGCGGTTGAGCTCCTTCAGGTTGGCGCGCAGGTCGAGGAAGGAGGCGGCGTTGTTCTCCGTCTCGGTGATCTGCGAGTCGGCGATGAAGGCGACGCCGTCGGCGCCCTGGAGCACCAGCCGGCGCGTCGCCCCGTGCAGCACCTGCCCGGGCACGGTGAACACCTTCAGGCGCACGCTCATGCCTGTCGACGGGTCCAGCGGGGTGTAGCTGCGCTCCCCCGGCTTGGGGGAGGGGGGACCGTCGGCGCGGAAGACGAGCGGCAGCATGTCGAAGAAGAGCGTGCGGTCGTCGCGCGTCTCCAGGGTCATCAGCCGTCCGCGGCTGTCGTCCTTGGTCAGCTCGTGCAGCGCGCGGAGGTTGGTCGTCTTTCCACTGAGCGCGGGCCCGTAATAAACGAGCTTGATCGTGACTTCTCGACCGGCGAAATTGAGCTGCACGTTGTCTGGCCTCAAGGTCGGGGGCTCACCCCCGACACCCCCCGAGAGTCTCGGCACGCGGAACAACCTCCGCGCGCTTCGGCTGGCGTACCGCTGGCTATCCTAGCTACGGTGCCGCAGCCGCCCGCCGTTGTCTACGTTTTCGCCGCCTCGAGCGGAAAGAGGAATCATGGCCCAGGCTCAATCCATCGCCGCCGGCGACACATCCCCGACGTTCTCGCTCGTCTCGAGCTCCGGCAAGAGCGTCTCGCTGCGCGACTTCGCGGGCAAGAAGCTCGTCCTGTACTTCTACCCGAAGGACTCCACGCCCGGCTGCACGCGGGAGGCTCAGGCGTTCAGCAGCCAGCTGGCCGCGTTCCGCAAGGCGGGGGCGGAGGTCGTGGGCGTCTCGAAGGACAGCGTGAGCAGCCACTGCGCCTTCCGCGACAAGTACCGGCTGAAGGTGCCGCTCCTGTCCGACCCTGACCTCGTGGCGCACAAGGCCTTCGGCGCCTACGGCGAGAAGGTGCTCTACGGCAGGAAGATGCTCGGGGTCATCCGCAGCACGTTCCTCATCGACGAGGACGGCACGATCGCGCGCGCGTGGCGTGGTGTGAAGGTGGACGGCCACGCCGAGGCGGTGCTCGCCGCGATCACCGGCAAGGGCGCGGGCCAGGCCGCCGCCGGCAAGAAGAAGAGCGCACCGGCCAGCAAGGCCACCGCCAAGAAGCCGGCCCGCAAGCCCCCGCGTCCCGCGAAGCGCGTCGCGGCGAAGCCGGCGCGGAAGCTCGCCGCCAAGCCCGCAGCGAAGAAGCCGGCGAAGAAGCGCACCGCGACCCGGCCGTGATCGACGCCACGCTGGTGTGGATGGACGCCCCCGCGGCGAACGGCGTCGAGCGGACCGACGCCGTCGCGCACGACGCCGACGCCGCGCGCGCCCTCGCGGCGTGGGCGAGCGCGCGCGGACTTCGTCTGTCGCCACCGGCCGAGGGCAGCGTCCCGGCGCGGCCGGTCGACGCCAAGGTCGCGACCTCGGTCGAGGCGGACCTGCAGGCCGCGCACGACGCCACCACCCGCCTGGACTCCGACGCTGTGGAGCGCGATCTCGCCCGCGCGGAGGCGCTGCTGCTCGACCACCCCGAGCTGCCCGAGGCCGCGTGGCTCATGGCGGAGGTGGACCGCGCGTGGTCGGTGCGCTTCGGCCGGCTCGCCCCGCGCGATCCCGCCCGCGCCGCGCGCGCGTGGGAGGCCGCCGCCGCGCTGGACGGCGGGCGCGTGGCGGGCGTGGGTGAGGACGCCTACCCCGCCGCGGCCCCGGCGAAGGTGACGCTGGACGTCTCCGGCGACGCCGCCGTCTACTGGGACGGTCG
The DNA here is from genome assembly GCA_963782055.1 of uncultured delta proteobacterium. Classification (GTDB taxonomy): domain Bacteria; phylum Myxococcota_A; class Polyangia; order Polyangiales; family Polyangiaceae; genus DASXHD01. The sequence continues at coordinate 3,182,067 of CAWAIF010000003.1, read as the reverse complement.
CGCGGTACGCCCAGGTGTTCTGCGCGCCCCGCCCGGCCGACACCTGGTGTGGGCCTCGCGCGAGGGCGCCGTCGTGTGGGCGAGCTGGGTGACGGTGGCGGCGAGGACGCGCATCGCCGTCGCGCTACCCACGGCCCCCGCCTGCAGCGCCGATGACATGCAGAATGCAGCCTTTCGCGCCGGAGGTATCGCGGCCGCCGGCGTGCGGTGTCCGACGTGGGTCGCGGCTCGCGCGGGGGTCACGCCCGGATCGCTGCGAGTGGCGCTCTGCCACGCGGCCGCGTGCGGCACCGAGATCGACCTCGCCCCGCGCGCCGCCTGGAGCGAGGGCCTGCCGCCGGAGGTCCACCACGCGCGCTGGCCCGCCTGGGCCACGTGGGCGCTCGTGGGCGCAGGCGCCGTCGGAGGCACGCTGGCGGTCCTGGGGGCGGCCGGAGCGTTCGCCCCGCCCACCACGACCACCACCTTCGAGCAGGGCGGGGTCCAGACGCAGTGAGCCGCCCCGGGAAGAAAGGGGCGGGCCGGACGGTAGTTGTCTGCAGAACCGTCGTACCTCGCCCCGCGGGTTGCCGCTGTGGCGCGCCGTCGTTACGCTAGTCGCCGCGGCAAGAACTTTTCCCCGCACCCGAGGGCCCCATGGCGCAAGCACCCCAGCTCGATTTCCCTGCCTATGTCGCGCGCAAACGCGCGGAGGGCCCCAGCAGCGAGGCCCTCGCCGCCGGCCGCGACTACGCCTACATCTCCGACAAGCAGACGCGCGCCGCCTTCGAGCGGATGAAGCCGGTGGAGATGGCCGTCGCCGCCACCGTCCGCATGTGGAAGCAGGTCTGGCGCAATCAGCTCCTGGGCAGCGCCGTCAAGGTGTCCGACAGGCAGTTTCCGCGCATCCAGCGCCTGGTGCAGAAGTGCTCCGACACCCTGCAGATCGCCACGCCGCAGGTCTACATCGTCAACAGCCCGGTCCTCAACGCCGCCACCTACGGGACGAACGAGGAGTCCTTCATCATGGTGCACTCGGCGCTCGTCGATCACTACTCCGACGAGGAGCTGCTGACCGTCATCGGCCACGAGTGCGGGCACATCCACAACTCGCACGTCGTCTACCTGACGGCGCTCAACTTCCTGACGCGCGTCGCCGGCGCGGTGGTGCGCTGGGCCATGGAGCCCGCGCTCGTCGCCCTGCTCGCCTGGTCGCGTCGCGCCGAGATCACCTGCGACCGCGCCGGCATGCTCTGCTCACGCAGCAGCGAGGTCTCCGCCCGCGCGCTCACCAAGCTCGCGCTCGGCTCGCGCAAGCTCTACGAGGAGTTCAACCTGGAGGCGTTCCTCGAGCAGTACGACGAGGGCAAGGACGGCATCGGAAAGTACATGGAAGCGTTCGCCTCGCACCCGTACTTGCCCAAGCGCGTGCTCGCGATGCGCGTCTTCGGCGAGAGCGACATCTACAAGAAGGCGGCCGGCCTCGAGGGCGCCGGCCTCACCATGCAGGAGGTGGACGATTGCGTCCGCGCCCTGCTCAAGGGGGATGCCTGATGAGCACCGACGGGGAGAACCCCATCAAGGAGGGCCTCGCGAGCTTCCGCGAGCGCAAGCTGGACGTCACGGTCGGCCTGCAGGAGCTGGGCGACATCGCCCGGTCCCTCGGCGCGAAGACGCTCGGCGAGCGCGTGCAGAAGGATTCTGGTTCGCAAGCTGGAGGAGGACCGCTTTCACCTCGTGGTGGTGGGCGAGTTCAACCACGGCAAGTCCACCTTCGTGAACGCCCTGCTCGGGCACGAGGCGCTCCCCACCGGCGTCACGCCGACGACCGCCGCCATCCACCACCTGCGCTACGCCGAGACGCCGGAGGCCACCGTCGTGTTCGTCTCGGGCAAGCGCGAGCCCCTGCCCTTCGCCGACGTGCGCGCCTTCTCCGTCGGTGGCGACCGCGAGCACGCGGAGGAGGTCGACTACTTGGAGGTGGGCTACCCCGCGGCGCTGCTGCGCGAGCGCATCCTGCTGGTCGACACCCCAGGCGTCAACGACCTCTCCCTGCAGCGCGCGGACATCACCTACAGCTACATCCCGCGGGCGGATGCCGTGCTCTTCCTGCTCGACGCCGGCCAGATCCTCAAGGAGAGCGAGCGCGTCTTCCTGGAGGAGAAGCTCCTCAAGGCCTCCCGCGACAAGATCGTCTTCGTCATCACCAAGTGGGACCTGCTGAGCGAGGCGGAGCAGGCCGAGGCCCTCGCCTATGCCAAGGGCAAGCTCGCCCAGCTCGTGCGCGATCCCGTCGTGTTCCCCATCAGCGCCGAGATGGCGCTCGCCGGCAAGGGCGAGGCGAGCGGCCTGCCAGCGCTGCTCACCTACCTGACGCGCTTCCTCGCGGAGGAGCGCGGCCGCATCATGCTGGACAACGCCCTGGGCGAGGGCCTGCAGGTGACCGAGCTGCTCTCCAAGGGAGTCGACGCCCGCCGCCGGACCCTGGACATGAAGGCGGAGGAGCTCGAGCGCCGCATCGGCATGTTGGAGAAGGACCTGGAGGGTCAGGCCGGCACGCTGGAGCAGCGCCGCACGCAGATCCGGGAAGAGGTCATGGGCATCAAGGTCGGCGCCCGCAAGGACCTGGATCGCTTCGTCGACGACGTCATCCGCCAGCTCCCCGACGTCATCGACAACGCCAAGGGTGACGAGCTCAAGCAGTTCTTGCCCTCCTTCTTGGAAGACACCTTCCGCACCTGGGCGGAGTCGGAGTCCAAGGAGATCGCCGGCAAGCTGGAGGAGCTGACCGAGCGCACCATCGCCCTGGTCCGCGAGGACGCCCATGACGCCACGCGCCGTGTGGGCGATGCGCTCGGCGCCGACGTGAAGCGCCTGGACGTCCAGGTGGACACCTTCCAGTACGACATGGGCATCACCGCCCTCTTCGCGGTGGGCCTGGGCACCCTCTTCGTCAACCTGATGCTCGGCGGCCTGCTCATCGCCGCCGCGCCGGTGGTCGCCTACCTGCTCAAGGGCAAGATCGAGGGCGAATACAAGAAGAAGGCCAAGGAGATGGCGCCGGATGTCGTGCGCCAGGTGGCGGCGAAGGTCGGCCCCAAGATGGACGAGATCATCGACGACTTCGCCGGCAAGCTGGACAGCTGGGTCATCACCGCCAGCGTGGAGCTTCACCGCGAGGTGCTGGAGGTGCTCCGCGCCGCGCAGACGGCCAAGGCGAGCGGCGAGCAGGACGAGGAGACCGCCCGCAAGACGGTGGAGGCGCAGGCCACCCACGTGGAGTCCGCCAAGAAGAAGCTGGAGGACATGCGGGCGATGCTCTGGGCCACGACGGAGCGGGTGCGCGTCGCCCCGGAGGCAGCCACCCCTCCCCCCGCCGAGGCGGCCCCGAGCGCCTGATTGCAAGCAAGCTTGCGGTCCGCCGCTCCGGAGGCGCGCCCGCCGACGCTCAGCCGGCCGCCAGCAGGGCGGCCAGGCCCCCGTCCCCCAGGGCCTCCAGCGCCTCGAAGCGCGCGCGGAAGCGGCGCCAGTCCTTCATCACTCGCGGGCCATCCGCCTCGCCGCGCATCGCGTAGTCGGTGATGCGGGTGATGGTGAAGCGGAGGGCGGCGAGGCATCCCTCGGCGAGCAGCCCCGCCCCCTCCGCCGGCTCCAGCGGCCGGACCGACGCGTAGCCCGCCACCAGGGCCCGGGCGAGCGCGGCGTCCAGGCGGTCGCCGAAGCACCAGGCGAGCACGGTCACCATCAGGTCGTAGGCCCAGACGCCCTCCGAGGCGCTCTCGAAGTCCAGCAGCGCCACGATCTCCTCGCTCTGCTCGCCGCGCCACAGGACGTTGTCGCGGAAGAGATCGCCGTGGATCAGACCGCGCGGCAGGGAGTCGTCGCGGCGCACCTCCCAGCGCGCCAGCGCGGCCCGCAGCCCCACCGCCTCCCCCGCGAACCGCGGGTCGGCGCCGATCCTGGAGAGCCGCCCGCGCAGGTCGGAGGGCCGGAAGCGGCCCCCCCCCACCTCGATGCCGGCCCCCGCGGCGTGCACCCGCGCCAGCGCCTTCCCCACCGCGCGCGCGCGTCCCGTCGAGACGGCGCGCTGGCAGGCCATCGTCCCCTCCACCCAACGGAAGATGGCGGCGGGCTTGCCGCCGAGGGTGCCCACCGGCGTGCCGTCGGTCGCGAGGCGTGGAGCGACGATGCGCACCCCTCGAGCGGCGAGCGTCCGGAGCAGCGCCGCCTCACGCACCGCACCGGCGTGATCCTGCTCCTCGTAGACACGCAGGAAGGCCTTCTCGTCGCCCGCGACGAAGCTGAAGTTACTGTTTACACTTCCAGCTGGAATTGATTGAAATTGCTCATACTTCTGGATGCCATAACTCCGGACAAATCGCGCGAGGTCTGCAGGCTCCGGACGGGTGAAGGTTGCCATGCGCGGCGTGATGGTGACCGCTCCCCTGCATCCGCAGCAAGAGTGTTTTCTGGACGCGGTGTGTGACGTTCTGGTAAGGGGCGCGTAGGTGTCGCATGGGCACCGACGGAGTGGGGCCTGGTCATCCTCGGCGGCGTTCGCTCCGCGGGCCATCGGGCGCGACTGAGGTCCCGCGCTTGCGCGGGCCGATGGCCCAAAGGGCGCGTAGAACGAGAACGTCATGGCGAGCAAGAAGAAGAAAGCCAAGGGCAAGGCGCCGGCGAAGCCGGTGAAACCGGCCAAGAAGGCGGCGAAGAAGGCGGCGAAGCCCGTCGCCAAGCCGACTGCGGCCAAGGCGAAGTCCGGGGCGAAGGGCAAGTCCGGCGCTGCGGCGCAGGACCCCAAGGCCGGCAAGCGGAAGCTGGGCCTGCGGGGCGCTGCCCCGTGGGCGGCCCGGCACGCCGCCAAGCACGCGGCGGAGGCCCGTGCCCGCGCGGCCGAGCCACCGCTGCCCGGCAGCGCGCGCGCCACCATCCGCACCCCCACGGGCGCGGAGGACATCAAGGCCCGCATCGCCGAGCTGCACAACGCCCTCACGCAGATCAAGGCGATGCGCAAGAACCTCCACAAGACGTTCTACGACATCGGCAACATCCTTCGCGAGGTCCAGGCCCGCAAGCTCTACGAGGCCAAGGGCTTCGGCTCCTTCGAGGCCTTCCTCGAGCGGGAGATGGACCTCGGCAAGACCACCAGCCTGCGCCTGGTGCGCATCACGCAGGTGTTCTTGAAGGAGGCCGCGCTGGACTTCGGCATGGATCGCCTCATCAACGCGCTCCTCACGCTGGAGGCCATCCCGGAGGCCCCGGGCAGCGCCCTCAAGCTGGAGAGCGGCAAGGTCCCTGCTGCACCCATCTCCACGCCGGTGCTGCCGCTCAAGCCGCCCGGCCGGATGTAGCCTTCACCGGCCGGGGGGGATGCGCACGCGCACGCGCGTGCCGCCCTTGTCGCTGGTGATCCGCACGTCGCCGGCGTGCTGGTCCACGATCTTCCGGACGATGGAGAGGCCCAGGCCGGTGCCGGCCTCCTTCGTCGTGAAGAACGGGTCGAAGATCTGGTTCAAGAACGCCGGCTCGATCCCCGGCCCGGTGTCCCGGATCTCGATGATCACCGCGTCCCCGTCCGGACGCGCCACGGCGGTGAGCGTCCCGCCGTCCTTCATCGCCTCCATGGCGTTGACGACCAGGTTGATGACCACCTGCTTGAGCTTCTCCACGTCGCCGATGGCGACGGCGGTGGGCGCCAGCTCCCGCACCACCCGGATGCCGCGCGACTCCGCCGACTCCCGCTCGAGCTGCAGCACCCCGTCGACCAGCTCGCTCACGTGCACCGGCCCCCGCGCGATGCCCCGCGGCCGCGCGAGCTCCAGGAACTCGGTGAGCAGGCGGTTGAGCCGCGCGATCTCGTCGCCGACGATGTCCAGCCGGCGGTGCAGGCTCGTGCGCGTCTCGTCGTCCGCGCCGAGCTTGTCCACGTGCCGGCCGAGGAGGTGGAGCTGCAGCACCGCGGCGTTGAGCGGGTTGCGGATCTCGTGGGCGAGGTTGAGGGCGAGCGTGCCCATGGCCGAGAGCGCCTCGGCGTCCGCCGCCCGCTTCTCCAGGGCGCGCCGCTCCGTCACGTCGATCCCGATGCCGTAGACCAGGCCGGCGGCGCCCTCCTCCCCCGGTCCGGAGAGGTGCCAGCGCACCCGGCGCGGGCCTGGGCGGGAGGCCTGGTGCCCGCCGGCGGTCACCGCGGGCGCCGCAACCCCGCTCGGGGCCTCCACGAACCCCGTCTCCACGTCCCGGGCCCGCTCCCCCTCCCGCGCGAGCTGGAAGGCCTCGCGCAGCCGAGGACGGTCGCCCTCGGGGATCCAGCTCTCCAGGAAGTCGCGGCCGATGGCGTCCTCGACCGGCACGCCGGCGAGGGAGGCGGCGCGCCGGTTGAAGAGCGCCACCTTGCCCGCGGCGTCCAGGGCGACGACGACGACGTCGGTGAGCTCCACCACCGCGCGGTAGCGGCCCTCCAGCTCCTCACGCTCGCGCTGGAGCCGGGCCTTCGTCAGGGCCTGCCGCACCGTCGTGATGAGCTCGTCGGGCCGGAAGGACTTGAGGATCATCGCGAACGCCCCGGCGCGGAGCGCGGCGATCGCCGCGTCCATGCTGGCGAAGCCGGTGATGAGCACCACCTCGCTGTTGGGGTTCGCCTCGCGGAGCGGGCGGATGAGATCGACGCCGCTGCCGTCGGGGAGCTTCACGTCCACCAGCGCCACGTCGAAGCCGTGCTTGCGCGCCACGCCCAGCGCGTGCGCGCCGTCCTGGGCGGTGTCCACCTCCAGCGGGGCCTCCCCGCGGTTGCCCGCGAGGAGCACGTCGCGCAGCGTGCCGGCGAGGTCCGCGTTGTCGTCCACGATGAGCACGCGGGCGGGCGGGGCCTCGGGGGGGTTCATGGCAGGCCGAGCACCTTCTTCACCGCGTCGTTGACCATCTGCGGGTTGGCGCTGCCCTTCGTCGCCTTCATCACCTGCCCGACGAAGAAGCCCATCAGCCCCGTCTTGCCGCCCTTCAGGGCCTCCGCCTGCTTCGGGTTCTTCTCCACGATCTCGCGCACGACCGCCTCGATGGCGCCGGAGTCGCTCACCTGCTCCATGCCGAGATCGCGCACGACCTCCTCCGGCCCGCGCTCGGTGCCCTTCACCGCGGCGTAGACCTCCTTGGCCTGCTTGCCGCTGATCTTGCCCGAGTCCACCAGGCGCAGCAGGTCCGCCACCTGCCGCGGCGTGACCGGGAAGTCCGCCGAGAGGCCGCGTGTCGTCACGTCGCGCAGCACCTCGCTCTGCACGAAGTTGGACACCTTGGTGCCGTCGCCGTGGAGGGTGGCCGCCTCCTCGAAGAAGCCCGCGACGCGCGGGTGCTGGGTGAGCACCTGGGCCGCGTAGGGGGTGATGCCGTGCTCGGCGATGAAGCGGGCGCGCTTGGCGCGCGGCAGCTCGGGCATCTGCGCCTTCACCTGGGCGACGAAGGCCTCCTCCAGCACCAGGGGCAAGAGGTCCGGCTCGGGGAAGTAGCGGTAGTCCTGCGCTGTCTCCTTGCTGCGCAGGGAGAAGGTCCTGCCCTCCTTCTCGTCCCAGCCGCGCGTCTCCATCGTGATCCTGCCGCCGGACTCCAGCACCGCCTCCTGCCGCAGGATCTCGTGCTCGATGGCCTTCTGCACGAACCGGAAGGAGTTGATGTTCTTGAGCTCCACGCGGGTGCCGAACTTCTCCTGCCCCTTCGGCCGGATGGAGACGTTGGCGTCGCAGCGGAAGGAGCCCTCCTCCAGGTTGCCGTCGTTGATGCCCAGGAAGATGAGCACCTCGCGCAGGGTGCGCAGGTACTCCGCCGCCTCCGCGCCGCTGCGCAGGTCCGGCTCGCCCACGATCTCGACGAGCGCGACGCCGGAGCGGTTCAGGTCGACGATGGAGTCGTCGCCGCGGTCGTGGAAGTTCTTGCCGGCGTCCTCCTCCATGTGGATGCGCGTGATGCGGATGCGGCGCGTCTCCTTCGGCGCCGCCTCGTCCTTCGTCGTGCCCTTCGGGCCGTCGGCCCGCGCGAAGCGCGGGACCTCAGTCGACGCGGGGTCCACCGGCACCTCGATGTCCAGGTGTCCACGCTCGCTGAAGGGCTCGTCGAACTGGCTGATCTGGTAGCCCTTCGGCAGGTCCGGGTAGAAGTAGTTCTTGCGGGCGAAGCGGCTCTCCCGGCGCAGGGTGCAGCCCATCGCCAGCGCCGCCCGCACCGCGAACTCCACCGCGCGCGCGTTGAGGACAGGCAGCGCGCCGGGCAGGCCCAGGCAGGTGGGGCAGACGTGCGTGTTGGGCGGCGCGCCGAAGGTCGTCGGGCAGGAGCAGAAGGCCTTGGTCGCCGTCAGGAGCTGGGCGTGGACCTCGAGGCCGATGACAGGCTCGTAGCGGGAGGACATGGCCCGGCAGGTTGTAGCACCAGCGCGTCGTGCCCGGAAAGTGGGCCGGACCGCGACCTGCCGCGTACGCTTCGGGCCGTGGCGTCGCGTCTGACCGTCTTTCTGGAGCGGGCCCTCCCCGCAGGAATTCTCGCCGTGGCTGCGCTGGCGGTGCCGGCGATGATCATGGAGCCGCAGGGCTTGCCGCGCATGCGGGGGCTGCAGCGCGAGCTGGACCAGGTCAACGGGGAGAACCGCGAGCTGGAGCGCAACATCGGGGACCTGCGCAGCGAGGTGCAGCGCCTCCGCGACGACCCGACCGCCGTCGAGGCCATCGCACGCGATCAGCTAGGCATGGTGCGCACCAGCGAGGTGGTCTTCCAATTCCCCCCCTCGAAGGGCGCCGAGTCCATGTAGATTCGAGCCGGTGAGCGTCGAGCTCGGTCGCAGCTTGCTCCTGTCCGACGCGGTCCGCGAGAAGGCCGTGGCGCGCGCGCTGTACGTGAGCGTGACGCAGCACATCCCGCTGGTGCAGGCGCTGCTGCTCACCAGCGCGATGGACGAGCCGCACCTGGAGGCGGAGCTCGGCCGCGGCGAGCTGCCCGCGCTGGTGGAGGTGCGGCCCGCCTACGACCTGGTCGATCAGCTGCCGCGGGGTCTATGCAAGCAGCTCCTGGCGATCCCGCTGGGCCGGGACGCCCACAGCGGCGCGGTGGACCTCGCCGTCGTCGACGCGCGCGATCCGCACCCGGCGCGGGAGGTGGCCCACGTCCTGCGGGCGGAGGTGCACCTCATCCGCACCACCATCGGCGCGATGCGCGCGGCATTGCGCGCGATCGACGAGCACCAGGCGACGCAGGCGCCACCCCCCTCGCAGAACGCGCAGTCGCTGGCCGCGCCGATCTGGATGCGCGGCGCCGAGCGCCCCGGGGGAGAGCGCGTGCGAACGCCGCTGTGGGGGACGCCCATCGTCACGGTCTCGCCCTCCTCCCCGCCGCACGTGGGCGGGGCCGACATGCCCATCCCCCTGATGCGGCGCTCGTTGCTGCCCACCGCGCCGCCGCCGTCCGCGGCGCTCCCGCCTTCGGTGCGGGAGGTGCGCCCGGCACGCCCGCCCAGCGTCCTGCCCGGACCGCGCGACTCGCAGGTGCCGCCGCCCGACACGCAGCGCGACGCGGAGCCGGTGTTCGCGCTGCGCCAGTCGACCTCGGTGTCGCGGCGGCCCACCGCGCCCCCGTCGATGCGCTACCCGGTGCTGTCGTCGCCGCCCATCGCGTCGCACGCGCCGATGCCGCCCTTCCCCGACCCCGCGCCGGTGCTCGCCGCGATGCACGAGGCCAACGACCGCGACGCGATCGTGGCGCTGCTCATGTCCGGGGTGCGCGTGGTGGCGCGGCGGGTGGCGGTGCTCGCGGTCAAGCGCGACGCCTTCGTCGGCTGGTCGTGCAACTCGGAGTTCGGTGACGCGCGCGCGTGGCGCAAGCTGACGGTGCCGACGAGCTTGCCGAGCGTCTTCGCGTCGGCGGCGTCGGGGATCACCTACCTGGGGCCGCTCTTCCGGACGGAGGCGCACGAGCCGGTCGTCCAGTTCATGCACGGCGCGACGCGCGACGTGGGGGTGACGTCGGTGCGGGTGAACATGCATCCCGCGCTCATCCTGCTGGCGGACGAGCTGGGCGACACGGCGCTGGGGACGAAGCGGATGGAGGTGCTGGCGAAGGGCGCGGGGGACGCGCTGGCGAGGATCGTGAAGAAGAAGTAGGCGGCGTCCTCCCAAGCATCAGCCGCCCCCGGGCGCCTCACGAAGCGCGCGCCATCTCACGAGGTCCCGGCGGGTCGATCCGCGTCGCGAACCTTGCGGAGGGTCGCAGCGACCTCCGCTTCGATGAGCGGCGACTTGGCCCAGCGGCGGGCGGCCTCCTCCAGCGCGTCCACCGTTGTCGGATCCCCAATCTCGCCGAGCGCGTGTACCGCCGCGCGTCGAACGTTGGACGAACGGTCTCGCAGCGCGCGAAGAACCGCGGCGGTCGCGTCCGGATCGCGCTGGCCGCCGAGGAGCTCGACAGCCTCTTGTCGGCGCATGGGCTCGGGGTCGGCCACCAGACGTACGAGCAGCGGGACGACGCGAGCGTCACGCACGAGGCCGACGCCCGAGAGCCCGATGGCGGCGTCCGTCCACTTCCGCTTCTTCATCGCCGCGAGCACACTGTCCAGGTCGCGCTTCGCGAAGGCGGCGACCGCGTGCTGCCGGTACATGCCGTAGTCGCGCCATTCGGTGTCCGTCGGAAAGAAGACGCTGGAGGGCGCGTCGAGAAGGCGGTCCAGCGCCGGTGGCCCGAGGGCGAGCAGCGCAGGCGGCGCGGTCTCGAACGTCCAGTTCCCACGCAGCAGCCCTCGCAGCTCTTCATCGAGGTGCATTGGTAGATCCTTACACCTTGGCCGCCCTACGGCGGCGGTTGGAGTCAAGACCCCCTCTCAAACCGTGCGTGCGGATTTCCCGCACACGGCTTACCGGTGGTCTCTCGTGACGCGGCATTACGCGGCCTCCGGGTAGCGGATGGTCCCGCGCAGGCGGTGGAGCCCGAAGCCTTCGACGAAGTAGTCGCGGGTCCAGCGCTCGGCTTGTCCGGCCTTGAGCTTCGAGCCGGCCCGTTTCAGGCGCAGCGCTCGAAGCCGTTCGTACACGTACTCGTCGAGTCGGTTGAACTTCACGTCGGCGTTCCCGGTGCGAAAGTACTCGCCCCAGCCACGCAGCACGGGGTTGAGCTGCGCGACGACGTCGCGCAGGTCCGCGTGGCAGCGTGATCGCGGGGTGAGGTCCCTCACGCGCTGCCGGATCCGCTTCATCGCGCGAGCCGATGGCCAGCGCTGGAGGAAGTACACGCGTTTGCGCGACCTCTCCCAGATGGACCCGCTCAAGCGTTTCCGCAGGTGGCAGCCGAGGAAGTCGAACCCCTTCTTACCCCAGGAGAGGTCCAGCTTCCTCGTCTTGTCCGGGTGCAGCTCGAGCCCGAGTCGCGTCATCACGTGCTTCACGCGAAGCTCGGCCTCGTCGACGTCACGCTTCGTCCTGCACATCACGACGAAGTCGTCCGCATAACGAACCAGCTCGCCAAGATGCGCGCACCGCTTCGTCCACACGTCGTCGAGCACGGCGAGGTAGATGTTCGAGAGCAGCGGCGAGATCACCCCGCCCTGCGGCGTGCCGCTGGAGGGGTTGGTCACCGTGCCTTCGTCCATCACCCCCGCCGTGAGCCACTGCCGCAGCAGCTTGAGCACCCTCCGGTCCGAGATGCGCCGCTCGACGAGCTTCATCAGCTTGTCGTGATCGATGCTCCCGAAGTAGTCACGGATGTCGGCGTCGAGCACGTGGTTGTACCCCTTCGCGCCGAGCTTCCTCAGCGTCTCCAGGGCGTCCGTCGCGCTCCGCCCGATACGGAAGCCGTACGAGCACGAGCGAAAGCTCGCCTCGAAGATCGGCTCCAGCACGAGCTTCGTCGCCATCTGCACCACCCGGTCTCGGACCGTCGGGATCCCAAGCGGCCGCTTCTTCCCATCGGCCTTCGGGATGTACCGGCGCAGCACCGCTGCCGGCCGGTACCTGCCTGCACGGAGCACGTCATGGATCTCTCCGAGGAGTCGATCCACTCCGTACACCTCGAGCGCCGCGATCGTCTGGGCATCGACGCCCGCGGCTCCCTTGTTCCTCCTTACCCGCTTCCACGCTTCCGCGAGGACGTCACGCCTCGCGATGCGGTCATACAGCGCGTGGAATCGGCGCTCCGGATGCCGCTTGGCCGCGGCACACAGCCGGCGTTGCAGTTGTCGCACTTTGTCCATGGGCTGTCGCCGATGGGGGTGGTTGGGACCGGTCTCGCCGGCCATGCCCTCGCGCTTACCTGCTCCGCCGACACGACCACTGCAGGGGTCTTTCCCTCCTGCCGCGTTGTTCTTCACGGCGTTCGTTCGCGAAGCTCGCGCCTCGCTCTTCGGTACAGTGACCCCCTCGGACTCCCGCTGCGCAGCGGCCGACTTCGCCTCTGGCTTATACGACGCGCCTTGCCCCGACGAGGGCGACGCAGACGGGCCTCCCGAGTTCCGCACTCCTCCTTGCACGCGTGCTGCGCTCCCTACCCCGCCGGGACCGACGGCGCGTTTCGGATCTGGCGCCGCCGATATTGCCTTCGCCGCGACATGATCGGCTCGGCTCCCGGTTTGTAGATCTGACGAGGCTGCAAGCTTCACTTCATGTTGCGGCCCGCGTGCTCGCTCGGTCCGTGGACCCTTTCGACGCCCCGCTCGGCCGACGGGATCTCTCCCGCTCGGCTGGGGCCTGCTACCCGGCGCTCCGACGCTTACCGGTGCGGGACTCTCACCCGCTGGAGAAGCGCAGCTTGAGGCAGGTCGTTCGTCGGGCATGCCCGACGGACGACCTGCTTCTTCACGGCGCACCATGGGGAAATCCTATGCGCGACCGAGCGAGAAGGGGGCACGTGTTCTCCCTTCGTCCTTGTCGGGCGAGGGGCGGCGTCCGGAACGACGAGAGGACGCGCCGGTCCGATCCCTGGACGGGAGAACCGCCCGCTTCGGGATGGCATCGTGGCGCTGCGCGAGCGTCGGCCCGATGGTGGCAACCCTCCATCGCCATCACGCTGGCACGACGGCCTCAGAGGACGAGGGTCTCCTGGTGCTCCCCCCACACCCCGCGCAGCACGTTGCTGATCTCCCCGACCGTCGCGTAAGCCTTCACCGCATCCAGGATGAGTGGCAGGAGGTTGTCCTTCGTCCTGGCCGCCGCCTCGATCCGCGCGAGGGACTCGGAGTGCCTCGTCGCGTCGCGCTTCGCCCGCACCGCGCCGACGCGCTCCTTCTGCTCCTGCTCGATGCGCGGGTCGACGCGCATCACCGGGATGGGCGGGGAGTCCTGCACGAAGGCGTTCTGCCCGACCACGACGCGCTGCTTCTTCTCCACCTCCAGCTGGTAGCCGTAGGCGGTGTTCTGGATCTCCCGCTGCGGGTAGCCCTGCTCGATGGCGTCGACCATGCCGCCCAGCTCGTCGATGCGGGCGAGGTAGCGCTCCGCCTCCTTCTCGATGCGATCGGTGAGCGCCTCGATGGCGTAGCTGCCGCCCAGGCCGTCGACGAAGTCCGCCACGCCCGACTCGTGGGCGAGGATCTGCTGCGTGCGCAGGGCGACCGTCACCGCCTCGGTCGTCGGCAGGCCGAGGGCCTCGTCGTAGCTGTTGGTGTGCAGCGACTGGCAGCCGCCCAGCACCGCGGCGAGGGCCTGCAGCGTGACGCGCACCACGTTGTTGAGCGGCTGCTGCGCGGTGAGGGTCATCCCGGCGGTCTGGCAGTGGAAGCGCAGGGCGCGGGCGCGGTCGGTCTTCGCCCCGAAGCGCTCCTGCATGATGCGGCTCCACATGCGGCGCGCCGCGCGGAACTTCGCCACCTCCTCGAGCACGTTGTTGTGGACGTTGAAGAAGAAGGACAGCTGCCCGGCGAAACCATCCACGTCCAGGCCGGCGTCGAGGGCCGCCTTCACGTAGGCCATGCCGTCGGCGAGGGTGAAGGCGACCTCCTGCACCGCGTCGCAGCCGGCCTCGCGGATGTGGTAGCCGCTGATGGAGATGGTGTTCCACCGCGGCACCTCCTTCGCCGCGAAGGCGAAGATGTCGGTGATGAGGCGCAGCGACGGCCGCGGCGGGAAGACGTACGTCCCGCGCGCCATGTACTCCTTCAGGATGTCGTTCTGGATGGTGCCGGCGAGCCTGTCGCGCGAGACCCCGTTCTCCTCCGCCACCGCGATGTAGAGGCAGAGCAGGACCGCGGCGGTCGCGTTGATGGTCATGGAGGTGGAGATCTTGCCGAGGGGCAGGCCGCGCAGGAGCACGCGCATGTCCTCCAGGGAGTCGATGGCGACGCCGACGCGGCCCACCTCGCCGGCGGCGAGCGCATCGTCGGAGTCGCGCCCCATCTGCGTGGGCAGGTCGAAGGCGACGCTCAGGCCCGTCTGGCCTTGCTCGAGCAGGTAGTGGTAGCGCTCGTTGGACTCCTTCGCGGTGCCGAAGCCGGCGTACTGGCGCATCGTCCAGAGGCGGCCGCGGTACATGTTGGGCTGCACCCCGCGGGTGAAGGGCGGCTTGCCGGGCACGCCCAGATCGCGCGCGGGATCGAAGCCGAGGGCCTCCAGATCGTCCGGCCCGTAGAGGGGCGCCGCGTCCGCCTTGCCGGCGAGCGTGCCGATGCGCTCGCGGGGCTTCGCCTTCTTCTCCAGCGGCCCCCGCACCTTCTCCTCCCACTCCGCGCGCAGCTTGGCGTAGTCGCTCATGACCTCGCGGATCTAGCACGTCTCCGGGCGCGCTCGCTTCGTGCATGATGAGCGCGTGGACCTGTCCGACCCCGAGGACCGGCGCAAGCTCTTCGACGCGCTCTTCATGCCCGACGCGCGTACGCCCGGGTTCCTGGGAGCGCGCTGGATCCTCGGGCGCGCGATGGGCGCGATCTACTTCTCCGTCTTCTACTCCCTCGCCTACCAGATCCACGGGCTCATCGGCGCGCGCGGCATCCTGCCTGTCGCGCAGCTCCTGCCCTACGTCCGCCACGCGCACCCGCTCGCGCGCTTCTGGTACGTGCCCTCCCTGCTGTGGATCGACTCCTCCGACGCCGCGCTGTCCGCGCTCGTCGTCCTCGGGCTCGTCGCGTCGCTCACCCTGCTGCTGGGCGTCGCGCCGCGCGCCAGCCTGCTCGTGTGCGGGGTGCTCTTCGTCTCCTTCGTCACCGCGGCGCAGGAGTTCTCCTCCTACCAGTCCGACGGGATGCTCCTCGAGGCGACGGCCATCGGGCTCTTCTTCTTCCCCGCGGGGCTCTTCCCCGGCCTGGCCGCAGACCGGCCGCCCAGCCGCGCGGCGCGCTTCCTCCTCTTATGGGAGTGCTTCCGTATCTACTTCGAGTCGGGGGTGGCCAAGCTGGCGAGCGGTGATCCGACGTGGCGCAACTTCACCGCGATGGACCACTACTACGAGAACGGCCCGCTCCCGACGTGGATCGGCTGGTGGGCGCAGCAGCTCCCGCACGGCTTCCACGCGGCGACGGCGGCGCTCACCCTCTTCGTCGAGCTGCCCTTCGTGTGGCTGATGTTCGGCCCGCGCAGGGTGCGGCCGTGGGTGTTCGGGGTGCTCTCCGCGCTGCAGGTGGGGATCATCGCCACCTCCAACTACTGCTTCCTCAACTACCTGGTGCTCTTGCTCGGCGTGCTGCTGCTGGACGACGGCCACCTGGCGCGGATCGGGCTGCCGTTCGCGAGGCGCGCGCGGCGCGCCGCCACGCCGCGACCGCCCCCGCGGTGGCGCGCGTGGGTCTCCGCGGTGGCGCTCTCGTGGCTGTTTTACGCCACCATCGCCACCTTCGCCTTCGCCGGCGCGCCGGAGCCCATCCGCGCGCTGGACGCCCCCGCCGCGCTGCTGGAGCCGCTGCGCGTCGCCAACCGCTACGGCCTCTTCGCCACCATGACCCCCGCGCGCTACGAGATCGCCTTCGAGGGCTCCGACGACGACGCGCGCTGGACCCCGTACCCCTTCCGCTACAAGCCGCAGCGTCTGGACGCGGCGCCGGGGATCTTCGCGCCGTACCAGCCGCGCTTCGAGTGGAACCTGTGGTTCGCCTCGCTCGAGCCGTGGACACGGAACGCCTGGGTCGTCGGCGTGGAGCAGCGGCTGCTGGAGGGCTCCCCCGACGTGCTCGCCCTCTTCGCGTACGACCCCTTCCACGGGCGCCCGCCGCGCTACGTGCGCGCGGTGCTCTGGCAGTACCACATGACGACGCCCGCCATCCTGCGCGCGACAGGCCGCTACTGGACGCGGGAGCCGGTGGGCGTGTTCGCCCCCATCCTGACGCGCGGCGCGGACGGGCAGATCAGCGTCCTCATCACGCCGGACGAGGCGGACGTTCCGCTCGACGAGGACGATCAGGGCGACGACGGCTCGCCGTAAACTGGGCCACGCGACGCCTCATGGATACGCTCTCGCCATGAGCGCCATTCTCTCCCGCCCGCGGCCCCGGAGGGCCTTCCGCCGCTTCGTGCGGCTCGACTGCCAGGTCGTGCGGGAGCACGACTTCCGTGTCATCGGCGATCTCGCGCTGGATCTGTCCACCGACGGGATGCTGATCTCGACACGCGAGAAGGTCCTGACCGGCGAGGAGGTGGTGGTCGCCTTCCGCCCGCCCAGCACCAACAAGTGGGTCGACGCCGCGGCGGTGGTCGCGCGGGTCGTGCACGGACGCCGGCCGGGCGATCGCGGTCGCGCGCTGGGGATCGAGTTCTGCGAGATGGACGAGCGGTCGCGCGCCATCCTGTGGGAGGCGCTGCGCGGGCTGCCCGCGCCGGAGCCGCAGCGCGATCCGCGGCACGGGATCGTGCTGCGCCTGACCTGACGCCGCCCTCGCCATTCGCGCGTGGCGCGGGACGCCGGCACCTCAGCGCGCGCGCCGCGATCGCGCGGACGGACGACGGGCAGTTGCCTTCGGCCGCGGCGTGGCGGCCCTCGCCTCCGGCGTGGCGACGGGTCGCTTCGCGCCGGTCATGCGGTGCGCCTCCTCCACGATGTCCGTCACCAGCTTCCAGTCGACCCCGCCGTCCAGCCGCACGCCCACCCACCCGCGCGGGCCGACGTATGGCGGCACGAAGAAGCGCGACGGGTCGGTCTCCACCATGTCGGCCTGATCCCCCGGCGGCGCCTTGCACCAGAGCGCGATGCGCCCGTCGCCGTGGTGGTTGTCCATGAACATGACGAAGGTCTTCTCCTTGACGGTGAAGCACGGGCGGCCGTGGTTGAGGCTCTCCGCCGCGCCGGGCAGGGCCAGACAGATGCGACGGAGCCTGGTCAGCAGCGGCTTGCCGGCGGCGGACGTCTTCGCGACGGGATGGGGCATGCGCGCCATGTTACTCCCACCGCGTTGACGCGTTTCGGGCGCACGGCTACGCCGCATGGTCATGCGCCTCCACGACACGCTCGGCCCGCTCCTCGCGCCCCTCGTTGCCTTCGCGGCCTGCGGCGGTGCGGGGGCTGGTGCGCCCGCGCCCGCGCAGACCCCGAGCCTGGCGGCGGCGCACCCGCCGGCCGCGCCCGCCAGCGCGCGGGAGCCGCGGCCGCCCGCGCCGCCCGCGGCGCGCTGGGACGCCGCGTGGAAGCCGGTCGACACCTTCCGGGGCGCGCGCGACGTCTTCTCGGCCACCACGTCGCTCTGCGCGACGACCGCCGCCGGCGTCCGCTGCCTCGACGCGTCCGTCGGCCTCGGCCCCCTCGCGACCACGCCCATCACCTCCCCCAGCGCCATCTGGGGCTTCACCTTCCTCTGCGGGGTGGGTGACGGCGGCGCCCTCGTCTGCAACGTGCCGCCCGCCGACAAGGCGACGCAGGGGCCGCCGCGACTCGCCGACCTCACCAGCCTGGGCCTCCACGCGGCCTCCCACCGCGACGGCACCCTCTCGGTCACCACCAACCGGGACGCCATCGGCTACGCGTCGCCGGGCTGGGCGAAGGTCCGCGCGGTGCACGACGCGGTGCAGGCGGCGAGCAGCTGGTACGCCACGCGCTCCTGCTATCGCGAGCGCGGCGGCGGCGTCGCCTGCGTGGACCACGACGTCGCCGCCACGCCGCAGCCCGTCGCGGGCGTGAAGGACGCCGCGCGCATCTGGAAGAGCGACGAGGCGCTCTGGGTGCTCACCCGCGACGGCCGCCTCCTCGCGACGCGGAAGCTCGCCGGGCCCGTCACGCAGGTGGCCACCGGCGTGGTGCAGATGACCCCCGACGCGGCCGCGCCGGGCTCGAGCCCGCCGCCCGGCGACGTGCCGTGCGCCGTCGACCGCGCCGGGCAGCTGCTCTGCGGACTGGACCACTCGTGGAAGCTCGTCCCCGTCCCCGGCGCCGGCCCGGCGCGCGCGGTCTTCGGCGGCTCCGACTGGATCTGCGCGGAGGACCCCGTCGGCGTCGTCCGGTGCATCCGGCACGACGACTGAGCGCCGAGGGCCGGGAGGGCACCCCGGGCACACGTTTCGCTTCGCGACTCGGGCGATGGGGCAAGCCCGCGGAAGTACGCGCGCGTTGCCGCAGCGGCTGCGCGCACGTGCATCGGGTGCGCGGCGGAAAGGGAGCGACCATGGACGTTCTTCTCGTCGGCGCCGAGCTCGAAGAAAATCTCGCCCTCCGCTACCTGGCGTCCGCGCTGGAAGCGGCGGGACACACGCCGCACTTCGCGACGTTCAACGGTCCGGGCGACACCGGGGACGTGCTCGACGCCGTCGCGCGCACGCGGCCGGCGCTCGTCGGCATGTCGATGACGTTCCAGTTCCGCGCCAGAGAGTTCGGCGCCCTGGCCTCCGCGCTCCGCGAGCACGGCTACGGCGGGCACGTCACCGGCGGCGGGCACTTCCCGACCTTCGCCTACCGCGAGTGCCTGGAGGCCTTCCCGGCCATCGACTCCATCGTCCGTCACGAGGGCGAGGTGACGATCGTCGAGCTGTGCCGCGCCGTCGAGCGCGGCGGCCGCCTGGCGGACCTCGCCGGCATCCGTGGCCTCGCGTACCGCGCCGACGACGGCGCGGTCGTGGCGAGCGAGCCGCGACCGCTGATCGAGGACCTGGACGCCCTCCCCTTCCCGAAGCGTACCGGCCAGCCGCAGCTCCACCTCGGGGTCCCCGCGGCCTTCATGGTGGGCACGCGCGGCTGCTTCGGGCACTGCACCTTCTGCTGCATCCACGCGTACCTCAAGTCCGCGGGCGGCCAGATGTACCGCTGGCGCAGCCCGGAGAACGTCGCCGACGAGATGGCGGAGCTGCGCCGGACTCGCGGCGCGCGCATGTTCGTCTTCCACGACGACGACTTCTTCACGCGCGATCACGATCGCGACCTGGCCCGCATGGAGGCGCTGCGCGACGCGCTGAAGGCGCGGCGGGTCGACGACGTCGCCCTCGTCGTCAAGGCGCGACCGGACGACGTGGACGAGCGCGTCTTCTCCGTGCTGCGGGAGATCGGCCTGCTGCGCGTCTACATCGGCATCGAGGCGGGCTCTACGCAGGGCCTCCGGACGCTCGGGCGCAGCGTCGACCTCCAGACCAACCGCCGCGCGCTCGAGTTCCTGCGCGATCGCGACGTCTACGCGTGCTTCAACATGCTCGTCTTCGACCCCGAGTCCCGCCTGGAGTCACTCCGCCAGAGCTTCGCCTTCCTGCGCGAATACGCCGACGTGCCGATGAACTTCTGCCGGACCGAGATCTACGTGGGCACGCCGCTCATGACGAAGCTGGAGCGCGAGGGCCGGCTGCGCGGCGACGTCTTCGGCTGGGACTACGCCATCCGCGATCCGAGGGCGGAGCGCGCCTTCCGGGTCTTCGCGAGCGCCTTTCTGGATCGCAACTTCCGGTGCGACGGCCTGATGAACTCCACGCTCGGCCTCGGCTACCACCTGCACCTGCTCCGCACGTTCTACCCGCACGCCCTCACGCAGCAGCTTCGCGAGATGACGACCGAGACGACGCGCGCGGTCAACCTGGACTGCAACGAGAAGATGGTCCGCATCCTCGACTTCGCCGAGTCGAGCACGTCGGAGGACCCCGCCGCGTTCCAGGACTTCACCGCGCGGATGACCGAGGAGGTGGAGCGCGCCAACGTGGAGCTCGAGGCGCGCGTGCAGGAGGGGACCAACGCGATCGTCCGGGCCGCGATCGCCCCGAAGGTCGCCAGGCGGGCGCGGACGGCCTCGCGCTGGGGCGCCCTGAGCGCCGCGACGCTGGCGCTCATTCCGCTCACGGCGTGCGACCACGCGACGGCGCCGCCGCCACCCGACCCGCTCCCTGTCCCGACGCTGGTCGAGACGCCGGACGCCGCCACCACCGCGACGCCGACCGAGACCATCCCGCCGCCCGATCCGGTGCCGCCACCCACGGTCATGCCCAACGATCCGCTGCCCACGCCGATGGCCAGGCCCGACGCCGGCAAGCGACCGCTCCCGCCGCCGCCCGACCCGCTCCCGCGGCCGACGGTCAACTTGCCGCCCCCCGATCCGCCGCCGCCGCCGCACATCAGGAAGTAGGGCGAGGCGCGTAGTACACTCCCCTCGTGCGCCGCGCCCTCCTTCTCGCCGCCTTCCTCGTCGCGTGCGGCAACGGGCCGGTTCCGGACAACAACGTCCACCCCTTCGACGCCGGCGCCGACGCCCCCGACGCCTCCACCGGGGACGGCGGGGAGGACGCCGACATCCTGGGAGCCCCCTGCCAGGACGACTCCCAGTGCGACGACGGCATCGCCTGCACCTTCGACACCTGCGATCCGCAGCTCCTGCGCTGCCGCAACACCCCCGACGACACGCTCTGCGACGACGGCGTCTTCTGCAACGGCAAGGAGCTGTGCAAGCGGACCAGCGGCTGCCAGCCAGGCCCCGTCGTCGCGTGCTCCTCCTCCACGTGCGAGATCAGCAAGTGCGTCGAGGCGGACAAGTCGTGCACCCACGAGCCGCGCGATCTCGACCAGGACGGCGATCCCGACGCGGTGTGCAAGGGCGGAGGGGACTGCAACGATCTCGACCCCAACGTCTCCAGCAAGCACTCGGAGATCTGCGGCAACGGCGTCGACGACAACTGCAACGGCCAGACCGACGAGGCCGGGTGCGTGAGCGCCCAGAACGCCACCTGCCAGACGGCGATGTCCATCACCGCGCCGGGCACCTACGCCATGAGCACCGCCGGGGCGGGCAAGACCTTCCAGACCTCCTGCACGGTGAGCAAGCCGCAGACCGCGCACGACGTGGTCGCCGCGGTCACCGTGCCGGCCGGGCCCAACGCGGACCTGGACGTGTGGGTCGCCGGGCCGACCAACGGCGAGATGTCGGTCGCCATCCAGTCGGCGTGCGGCCAGCCGGTCTCCGAGCTGGCGTGCGGCGCGGGCGCCGGCGCGTGGAGCACACGGGCGCGCGCCCGCGACGTGGCGCCGGGCACCTACTACGTCGTCGTCACCTCCTCGCTGGAGACGTCGGTCACCCTCTCGGTGGACTTCCTCTCCCCCACGCCGAAGGCGGCCAACGAGGACTGCGGCACCGCCACGCCCATCGCGCCGGGCACGCCCACCACCGTCTCCCTCGTCGATCCCAGCCTGGATCTCCCCGACGCGTGCGGCGCGGTGACCGGCGAGCTCACCTACTCCCTGACCCTCGCCCAGGCCCAGGACGTGCGCGTCTACGCCTCCACGCTGAAGGGCGCCGGCCAGCCGGTCGTCGGGCTGCGCGCGCCGAGCTGCTCCGGCCAGACCGACGAGCTGCACTGCAAGAAGGGCAGCTCGCTCCCGCTCTTCGCGCGCGGCGTGCCCGCGGGGACCTACGTGCTCACCGTGGCGGCGACGACGCCCATCGACGCGAGCGTGCTGGTGCAGCTCGCCGCGCCCACCACCTCGCCCGCCGACGAGCTGTGCTCCTCCGCGCCGCCGGCCACCCTGAACGGCACCCTCCCCTTCGACCTGGCGAACCACGAGGACGCCATCCAGGACGGCTGCTACCCCGGCGCGCCCACCGCCGCGTACGACGTGGAGCTGGGCGTGCCGAGCGACGTGCTGGTCGTCGCGCGCTACCCGCAGAACGACTACGGCGCGGTGTCGCTCGACGCGCCAGGCTGCACCCAGGCAGACAACCTGCTGTGCTGGGCGGCGTCCACCCCGGTGCGCGCGGGCAAGCGCAACCTCGCCGCGGGTAGCTACCGCGCGGTGGTGGGCGACACCTTTGGCCAGCAGGGCACGCTCACCACCCTCGCGCGGCCCACCGTCGCCTCGACCGCGGTGCCCGGCGCCGACGACTGCGGGACCTTCGTCGACATCCCGGCGAGCGGCGGCTACTTCACCGGCGACACCACCACCCACAACCCCGACTTCGACGACAGCTGCGACGCCGCCAACCAGCCGAAGGGCGGCGCGGCCGACCAGATCCTCCGCCTGGTGCTCGCCCAGAAGAAGCGCGTGGTGCTCAGCATGGAAGGCTCGAGCTACGGCACCATCCTCGCGCTCCGCCAGGGCACGAGCTGCCCCGGGACCGAGATCGCCTGCAACTACTCCTTCAGCGGCCCGCGCAGCTTCCTGGACCAGACCCTCGCGCCGGGCACCTACTGGGTGATCATCGACGGGTGGGGCGGCCAGAAGGGCACGTGGGACCTGGACGCCTACGTGGTGGACCCGTGACTACTTTGCGTGGTCCAGGAACGGCCCTGGGTGGCACTGGTACCGCCCGTCCTTCACCCCGCACAGGATCTTCTGCTCGAAGACCGCCTCCGCCGTGCCGTCGGCGTTGAAGTCCGCCTTCGCCCGGACGACGCCGTCGTTCGCGTCGGTCTTGTCCCACTGGTACTGGAAGCGCTGCGGCTGATCGATGGTGAACTGCTCGCAGGAGAAGGCCGGAGCGCTCCAGTCCGCCGCGGTGCTCTTGTAGGTCTTGGCGCCCACCTGCGCGAGGGTGGCCGGGACCTCGGGCGAGGTCTCCGGCAGCTTGCCCGTCTTCTCGGTGCAGGCCATCACCGCCCGGGAGAGGTAGATGACCTGCGAGCGGCCCTCCTGGAGGTGGGAGTTGGCCTGGAAGCGCGTCCAGCCCAGCGTCCGGAAGCCGAAGGTGATGGTGAAGATGGTCAGGACGCTGAAGGTGCCTCCGAACAGCACCAGCTTCTTGCCTGTCAGGTAGGATCTGCCTTCGAGCCGTGCTTCCATGGGCGCCTCACCGGTAGGAGGTTCGGCCCGGCCCGTCAAGCGCAGCCGCGCCTGAGCCAGAGGCGCCACAACCGGCCGCGACTGTCGTACAAGGGGGCATGCGCCTCGTGCACCGCGTCTCCGTGTCCGACCCCCACGCGCACCTCGTCGACGTGGAGACCACCGTCTCGTCCGATCAGCCCCTGCCCTCCCCGCTCGTCCTCTTCATGGCGTCCTGGACGCCCGGCTCGTACCTCGTCCGTGAGTACGCGCGGCACGTGGAGGGCCTGACGTGCCCGACACACCCCGTCCGCAAGACGCGCAAGAACGCGTGGACGGTCGCGCACGACGGCGCCAAGGAGCTCACCGTCCGCTATCGCGTCTACGCCAACGACCTCACCGTGCGCACCAATCACGTCGACACGACGCACTGGTACCTCAACGGCGCCTCCACCTTCCTCGCGGTGGAGGGCCGGCTGGGCGCCCCGGCGGAGGTGGAGCTGCTCGCGCCCTCCGGCTGGCGCGTCGCCACCGCGATGCCTCCGGTCGAGGGCGCCGCCGAGGCGCGCCCGCGCTTCCTCGCCGCCGACTACGACACCCTGGTCGACAGCCCCATGGAGGTCGGCTCCTTCCGTGAGGCGCGCTTCGAGGCGGCGGGCAAGCCGCACCGCTTCGCCGTCTGGCCGCCGGAGTCGCTGAGCGAGGCGAACCTGCGCCGCCTGGTGGAGGCCACGACGACCATCGTGAAGACGGAGGCGAGCCTCTTCGGCGGCTCCCTCCCGCACGAGGGCTACACCTTCATCCTGCACCTGTCCCCGCGCGGGCGCGGCGGCCTGGAGCACCTGGCGTCCTCGTCCCTCCTGGCCTCCGCCACCGCGATGGACACCCACGACGGCACCCTGGACCTGCTCTCCCTCGTCGCCCACGAGTACTTCCACCTCTGGAACGTCAAGCGCATCCGCCCCGCGGGCCTTCACCCCTACCGCTACCAGGACGAGAACCACACGCGCCTGCTCTGGTGGTTCGAGGGCGCCACCAGCTACTACGACTGGCGCGTGCTCCGCCTCGCCGGGCTCTGCACCGAGACCGAGTACCTCGACCACCTCGCCACCGAGGTGGCGTACCTGGACCAGACACCGGGGCGGCTGGTGCACCCGCTGGAGGAGGCCTCCTTCGACGCGTGGGTGAAGCTGTACCGGCCGGACGAGAACAGCACCAACAGCTCGGTGAGCTACTACCGCAAGGGGGAGATGGTCTGCGCGCTGCTCGACCTGGAGCTGCGCGCGCGCTCCGGCGGCAAGGCCTCGCTCGACGCGGTGCTGGCCCACCTGTGGAACGAGTTCGGGCGGCACCAGCGGCCGGTGCCGGAGGACGGCATGCAGGAGATCTTCGAGCACGTCGCCGGGACGAGGATGGGCGATCTCTTCGACGCCTGGGTGCGGGGCGCCCACGAGATCGACTACGACGCCACGCTCGCCCGCGCCGGGCTCTCGGTGGAGCGCCACGCCAAGGGGGAGCCGAGCGGCAGCCTGGGCGTGCGCACGCGCGGCGACGGGGCGCGCGTGCACGTGGCGAGCGTCCTGCGCGGCGGCGCGGCCCAGCGCGCGGGCGTGGACCCGGGCGACGAGCTGGTGGCGGTCGCCGGACGTCGCGTCCTGGATCCGGCGGGCGTGGAGGCCGCGCTCTCCGGCAAGAAGGAGAAGGACGTCGTCCCGGTGCTGGTCGCCCGTGAGGGCCGCATCCGCTCCCTGGACGTGACACTGGACCCGCCCCGCCTGGACCGCGTGAAGCTCACGCGCCGCAAGGACGCGACCCCCGACCAGCTCGCCCTCCTGGAAGGCTGGCTGGGAAAGTGACCTCGCCCTCCCCTTCTCGGGGAGAGAGAGGCCTCAGGCCACCTTCGCGTCGGCGCCCAGCTTGGACTTCACCAGGTCGAAGCTCTTGTTGAGCGTCGTGACCTCGGTCAGCTCGGCGTCCTCGATCTTGACCTTGTACTGCCGCTCGATCGCCGCGACGATCTCGACGCCCATCATCGAGTCGATCCCCAGGTCCTTGAAGTGGGTGTCGTCGGGGAGGTCGTCGCGCTCCGCGATCTCGCAGATGAGGTCCCTGATCTCTTGCTTGAGCGTCTCGTCGGTCATGATCACTCCGGTTCTTCTGGCTTCCTGCGGCCGCGTGAGCGCGATCCTCAGGCGGCGTGCTGGCGCTTCTCGACGAGCTCCAGCAAGTCCTTCACCGTCTGGATCCCGGCGAGCGACTCGTCGGGGATCTGGATCTTGAGCTGGCGCTCCATGGCGCCGACGATCTCCAGCATGCCGAGGGAGTCGATGCCGAGCTCGCTGATGACGGTGCCCTCCGAGATGTTGGGCAGCTCCTTCTCCGCGATCTCGGCCGCGGTCTTCTGGAACATCTGAAGGAGCTCTGCACGACTGAAGGCCATGGGTCTTTCTCTCCGGGCCCCCTGGGGAGCCCATTCTCGGGCCCGGCGTACCGTCCCCATGCGAGGGCGATGCCGTCGGGAGCTTGGGCCGTCACCTACCTGAAAACGCGGCCCGACTCAATACGAAGACTGCACATTTGGGCCGTACGCCGCGTAACGACGCACGCACCGCGAACGCCGCTATGCGCTCGCGGTATTCTTCGTGCCGGGGGCCGGTGCCTCGCCGCGCGGGCGCGGGAGGGTGCCGTCCAGGAACATCTGCTTGGTCTTGCGGCGCTGCGGCTTGCCGCTGGAGGTGCGCGGCAGCGATCCCTGCGGGACGATCTCGACCTTCCAGACGGCGATGCCGATCTGGTCGGTGACGGCCTTCTGGATGTCCTGCACCAGGGCGGCGGCGTCGCTGGAGTGGGCCTCGGCGCAGACGACGAGCTGCTCCTCGCCGGTGCCGTCCTCCACGTGGCGGCCCTCCGCGTCCACCGTCACGCCGAAGGCGACCACGTTGCCGCGCCGGACGCCGGGCAGCTCGCTGGCCACCCACTCGATGTCGCTCGGGTAGAAGTTGCGCCCGCGGATGATGATGATGTCCTTCACGCGGCCGCAGATGAAGATCTCGCCGCCGGCGATGTAGCCGAGGTCGCCGGTGTGCAGCCACACCTCGCCCTCCGGCTCGGCGCCCAGCTTCTTGAAGGCCTGCGCGGTGAGCTCCGGCTCCTGGAAGTAGCCCTGCGTGATGCTCGGGCCGCGCGTGACGATCTGGCCGACCTGCCGCTCGCCCAGGCGCTTGCCGTGCTCGTCGATGACCGCGACCTCGTGGCCGGGGAACGGGAAGCCACACGCCACGAGCTCCTGCGTCATCGCGTCCTCGGGGTCGTCGCCCTTCGACGGGGCGGCGGTGCCCTTCTGCAGCGACGCGCTCTCGACGCGGTCGGTGTGGAAGCCGGTCCCGTGCTTCGCGAAGGTGATGGCGAGGGTGGCCTCCGCCATGCCGTACGACGGGATGAAGCTCTTCGGGTCGAAGCCCGCGGGGGCCAGGCGCTCGGTGAAGTCGCGCAGCGTCTTGGACTGGATGGGCTCGGCGCCGCAGCCGGTGATGCGCATGCAGGAGAGGTCGAGGCCCGTGACGTCCTTCTCCTTCAGCCGCTTGGCGACGAGCTGGTAGGCGAAGTTGGGGGCGTAGGTGATGCTGCCGCGGTGCTTGTGGATGGTGTCCAGCCAGATGCGCGGCGAGCGCACGAAGCTCGCCGTCGGCAGGAAGACGACCGGGATGTCGGTGAAGAGCGGCCCGATCACGAAGCCGATGAGCCCCATGTCGTGGAAGAGCGGCAGCCAGCTCACGCCCTTGTCGACCGACGAGTCCTTGCCGAGGCCGTGGATCATGAAGGCCTCGCTGTTGGCGGAGAGGTTGCCGTGCGTGACCATCACGCCCTTCGGCCGCGACGTGCTCCCGGAGGTGAACTGCATGAAGCAGAGGTCCTCCGGCTGCACCTTCACGTCGAGCGCGCCGGGCGCCGGCGCGTGGAGCGCGGTGACGTCCAGCACCTCGCGCAGCTTCGGCGCGCGCGGGAGGACGGGCTCGACGTACTGGCGCGTCGCCTGCGTCGTGACGAGCAGCTCGGCGCCGGAGGCGTTGGTGATGTGCGCGACGGTGTCGTGGTAGCTCTCCACGTTCTTGAAGGAGAGCTGCGGGTACATCGGCACGGGCACGCCGCCCGCGTAGATCGCGCCCAGGAAGGTGAGGACGAACTCGTCGGGGTCGGGGATGACCAGCGCGACGCGGTCGCCCTTCTTCACGCCCTTCGCCGCGAGGTGCGCGCCGCGCCGCGCCGCCTCCTCGTCGATGGTGTGGAAGGAGCAGAAGCGCTCCGTCCCGTCGGCGCGGACGAAGTCGAACCCCTTGTCGGTCTTGTGGGCGAGCTCCTTGACCGCTTCGACGAGCGTCGGAGCCACGAGGCGAGGCGTGGCGGGCATGGCGCCGGGGTGCTTACTTCGGCCGCGCGCCTCGCGCAAGGCGCGGACCGTGCGAACGGCGGGACGCGCGCGAAGCGAGATTCGCGCCTGTTTTGTGGACCCGTTTCGTTGCGGGGCCCCATCGCGCAGGGGTATAAGCTCGATGTGTCAGCCGAGCCGCAGCGGGTCTTCATCACCGGCGTCGGCGCCGTCAGCTCCATCGGGCTCGGTCGCGAGGCGTTCTTCCGCGGCCTGCAGGAGGGCAAGGTCGGCATCTCGCCGATCGAGTCCTTCGACGCGTCGTCCCTCGGCCGCCTGTACGGCGGCGAGGTGAAGAACTTCGACCCGAAGGACCACCTCACCGCCGCGGAGCTGAAGCAGACCGGCCGCTGCTCGGCGATGTCGCTCGCCGCGATGCGCATGGCGGTGAAGGACGCGGGGATCCGCCCGGAGCACCTCGCGGGCCCGCGCACCTCCGTCGTCATCGGCACGACGATGGGCGAGGCCGGCCTCATCGCCGACCTGGACCACGCGTGGATCACCCGCGGCCCCTCCGCGCTGCGCCGCACCATGCTCCCGAAGTACGGCTCCACCCTGCTGCCCATCCACGTGGCGCGCGCGGTGGACGCCCGCGGGACGGTGATGGCGCTGCCCGGCGCGTGCGCCGCGGGCAACTACGCCATCGGCTTCGCCGCCGACCTCATCCGCGCCGGCCGGGCGGACGTGGTGATCGCCGGCGCCGTGGAGGTGCTGCAGAAGCTGGAGTTCTCCGGCTTCGTCCGCCTCGCGGCGATGGCGCCGGAGCGCTGCCAGCCCTTCGACCTCAACCGCCGGGGTCTGATCCTCGGCGAGGGCGCCGGCCTGCTGGTGCTGGAGTCGGAGGAGCACGCGATGCGCCGCGGCGCGCAACTTCACGCGGAGGTCGGCGGCTACGGGATGACGTGCGACGCCTACCACATCACCCGCCCGCACCCCGACGCGACGGGCAGCACCGCGGCGATGCGCGCGGCGCTGGAGTACACCGGCATCGGCCCGGAGCACGTGGACTTCGTCAACGCGCACGGCACCGGCACGCGCGCCAACGATCAGGCCGAGGCGAAGGTGATGCGGGACGTCTTCGGTGACCGGCGCGTGCCGATCTCCAGCGTCAAGAGCACCCTCGGCCACTGCATGGGCGCCGCGAGCGCGCTGGAGGCCATCGCCTGCGTGATGACCCTGGAGACGGGCGTCTACCCGCCGACGATGGGCTACGAGACCCCCGACCCGGAGTGCGACGTGGCGATCGTCGCCAACGCCGCGCGCAAGGGCAAGGCGGACATCGTGCTCAACAACTCCCTCGCCTTCGGCGGCTACAACGCGGTGGCGTGCTTCGCGAAGCCGGGGGTGCTGCCGCACCCGGCGGAGGTCCGCCGCCGTGCCCGCGGCGTGCGGGCCGCGTCGTGAGAGCGCTCGCGGTCACCGGGCTCGGCGTCTGCTCCCCCATCGGCATCGGCCGGGAGGCGTTCTTCCGCGCCCTCGCCGCGCCGGTGATGCTCCGCGACGCGCCGCGCGCCGCGGTGGAGAGCTTCGACACGGCCAAGTACACCGGCACCGGCGTGGCGGAGGTCCTCGGCTTCGACGCCTCCAGGTACCTGGGCGACAAGGGCCTGCGCACGCTCGACCGCCTGACCAAGCTGCTGGTGGTGGCCACGCGCCTGGCCACGCACGACGCCGGCCTCAAGAAGGACGGCGTCTTCGTCCCGCCGGCCACGCCGGAGCGCGTGGGCTGCATCGCCTCCAACGCCTACGGAAGCCTGGAGGCGATCACCGAGCTCGACCGCGTGGCCGAGCTGGAGGACGCGCGATACATCAACCCCGCCAAGTTCCCGAACACGGTGGCCAACAGCGCGAGCGGGTACGCCAGTATCTGGGAGGACCTGCGCGCCCTCAACGTCGCCGTCTCCGACGGCAACTGCGGCGCGCTCGACGCCGTGGCCTGCGCCGACATCCACATGACCAACGGGCGCGCCGACGCGCTCGTCGTCGGCGGCGCGGAGGCGATGAGCGAGGCGCTCTACCTGGCCTTCCAGCGCATCGGCGTGCTGGAGGCGGGCACGCACCTGGGCGAGGGCGCGGCGATGCTCGTGCTCGAGACGGCGGAGCTCGCCGCCGCGCGCGGCGCGAAGGTGCTCGCGTGGGCGGCGGGGTGCGGCAGCGCCTTCGAGGCGCCCGCGAGCGACAAGCAGATGATCCACGCGTCGACCGACGCCATGACCCGCGCGGCGCGCGCGTGCCTCGACGAGGCCGGCGCGAGCGCGGGAGACGTGGACCTCGTCGCGAGCGGCGTCTCCGGGCTGCGCGCCTTCGACACCGCGGAACTCGCCGGGATCACCGCGGTCCTCGGCGAGGACGTCCCGGTCGCCGCGCCCAAGCAGTTCCTGGGGGAGTCCCTCGGCGCGGGCGGCGCGATGGCGATGGCCGCCGCCCTTGGCTGGATGCAGGGGATCCCCGCCGCGGCGATGGTGCGGGGCGCCGCCCCCGGCCGCCTCCGCAGCGTGCTGGTGACGACGATGGGCTACTACGGCAACGCCTCGGCGACGCTGCTGCGCGCCGTCTGAACCCGGGCGCGCCTCCCTTTCTGGACCGCCGCGAGTTCGGATAAGCTCCGGTCATGCTCGCGACCCAGGTTCGTCAGAAAGACGGCGTCTTTTACTTTGCCGCGTACCCGGCCGAGGACCTGCTCGACAAGGTGCGCTTCATCAGCCGCTACTACGGCGACGGCGAGAAGATCGCCGCCGAGGAGGCGGAGGCCGGCGACGAGGTCGCGCACTTCATCGCCAAGATCGAGCAGACCGACAAGGCGTTCCAGCGGCAGCTCTCCAAGGCGAAGGTCGCCGCCATCCAGAACTTCTACGAGACGGCGGTGAGCCAGCCGCCCATCCCGGGCACCGTGCTCCTGTTCACCGCGGACAAGCTGCGCTTCGACCCGGTGCGCCCGTTCGAGAACGTCGGCCACCTGGAGGAGCCGCGCAGCAAGTACCTCATCATCGACGGGCAGCACCGCCTGGCGGCGCTCAACTTCTACATGCGCCACCGCCCGGACGACGCGAAGACCATCCACGTGCCGTGCATCATCTTCGACGGCAAGAGCGAGGACTTCGCCACCGAGATGTTCGTCATCATCAACTCCACCCCGACGCGCATCAACAAGAGCCACCTGGTGGACCTCTACGAGCGCGTCTCGTGGGCGGCGCCGGACAAGAAGTTCGCCGCGCGCCTCGTGGACCTGCTCTACAGCGGCTCGGACAGCCCGCTGCGCTACAAGATCAACCGCCTCGGCGGGCGCAGCAAGCAGGAGAAGTGGATCCTCCAGGCGGAGCTCTTCAACGAGCTGCACAAGTGGGCCTCCGCCGACTGGAAGGCCATCGCCAAGAAGGCCAGCGCCCCGCGCGAGGCGGAGCGCTACTACGCCGTCGTGCGCGACTTCCTCAAGGCCGCGGAGAAGGTGTGGGGCCCGGCGTGGGGCAACTCGAACTACATGGTCACCCGCCCCGTCACCATCAAGGCGATGCTCCGCGTGTGCGTCGACCTCGCCCACGTGGACGCCGAGCCGGTGGACGGCCGGCAGAAGCGCTGGGAGAAGCGCCTCGCCCCGTGGAGCGAGCACGCGCGGAGCTTCCGCGCGGAGGGCTTCTACGAGCGCTTCCCGGCCAAGGGCCAGGTGGAGCGCGTCGGTCGGGTCCATCGCGAGCTCGGCCGGGCGATCGGCGTGGAGCCGCGCAAGCGCAAGGGAGAGGAGTAGACGCGCGTCGCGGCGTACGCATCGGCGTGGCCGTTACGCGCCTCAGGGCGGGTGCGCCGCGCCGCGATTCGCGGTAAACACCTCGCCCTGTTCGAGGAGTTTCCATGAGCTGGATCGACGAGAAGGCGCACGCGGAGCTCGCGCGCATCCGCAAGGCGCGCGACAAGCAGGTCTACCCGTACTTCCGCGAGTTCGAGCGCGGCGGCCTGCACACCAGCATCGCCGGCAACGAGATCATCAACTTCTCTTCCAACGACTACCTGGGCCTGACGAACCACCCGCGCGTGAAGGAGGCCGCCCACGCGGCCCTCGACAAGTACGCCTGCGGCCTCTCCAGCTCCCGCGTCCAGGCCACGACGGTCGAGCACGTCGACCTGGAGCGCCGCCTGGCGAAGTGGTTCGGCTTCGACAAGTGCCTCGTCTTCACCACGGGCTACCAGGCGATGGTCGGCACCATCATGAGCCTGGCGGACAAGGACACCACCCTGGTGCTCGACGCCTTCAGCCACGCTTGCATCCTGGACGGCACCTTCCTCGCCGCGGGCATCCCCGGCCGGCAGAGCGAGGTGCGCTTCTTCAACCACAACTCGGCCCGCAGCCTGGAGCGCATCCTCAAGACGCGCGAGCGCAAGAACGCGCTGGTGCTGGTGGAGGGCGTCTACTCCCTGGACGGCGACACCGCGCACCTGGAGGAGTTCGTCGACATCTGCGAGAAGTACGACGCCGTCCTGGTGGTGGACGACGCCCACGGCACCGGCACCCTGGGCGAGCACGGCAAGGGCATCCTGGAGGCGAAGGGCCTGCACGGCCGCGTGCCCGTCGTCATCAGCACCTTCTCCAAGACCTTCGGCGGGATCGGCGGCATCCTGCTCGGCCAGGGCGACGTGGTGGAGTTCATCCAGCACACCGCGCGGTCCTTCGTCTTCTCCGCGTCGCTCCCGGTGCCCATCGTGGCCGCCGCCAGCACCATCCTGGACATGCTGGAGGACGACGGCCCGGCGCTGGTGCGCGAGCTGCACCAGAAGGCGGACTACATGCGCGGCAAGCTCGTCGAGGCCGGCTTCGACCTGGGCGAGAGCAACACCCACATCATGCCGGTGATGTGCCGCGACGAGCGCAAGACCCTCTTCATGCACGTGGCCTTGCTGGAGTGCGGCGTGCTGATGGTCCCCATCACCTACCCGGGCGTGAAGATCGGCGAGGAGCGCCTCCGGGTCAACGTGACCCGCGGCCACACGCAAGAGGACATGGACACCGCGCTGGAGCTGCTCAAGAGCTACGGTGAGGCCTTCTTCGTGCTGTCGGGCGAGGACCTCGGCCCGATGGAAGACGACTGACGGGGCGCGCGAACTTCGCGCGATCGGTCATCACATCCGACTGCGACCGCGCGGCCACCACGACCTGGGGCAAGCAGCTCATGTACAACGCGGTGCTCTGGGCCACCAAGCGCGACTGACCCTGCGCCAGAACAGGGGGGGACAGGTGCCCGCCACGGAGCTTCCGTGGCGGGCGCTCGTCCTTCGGGGACCGGTCCCCCCCGGGGTGCCCCTTGTCCGCGTCCCGCCGGCTCGCTAGACAGTCAGACATGGACCAGCCGCTCGTCATCGCCGGGAAGCGCTTCGGCAGCCGCCTCATCGTGGGGACGGGCAAATACCCGAGCGTGGAGCTGACCGAGCAGGCCATCGACGCCTCCCGCGCCGAGATCGTCACCGTCGCCCTTCGCCGCGTCGACCTGAAGGACAAGAGCGAGGGCTCGCTCATGTCCCTGCTGACCCGCCGCGCCATGGTCGGCGCGCCGGAGCCGCCGGAGGAGCTGCTCCGGTGGACGCTGCTGCCCAACACCGCCGGCTGCTTCACCGCCGACGAGGCGGTTCGCACCCTGCGCCTCGCGCGGGAGCTCGGGATCGCCGGCATGGTCAAGCTGGAGGTCATCGGGGACAAGGAGACCCTCTACCCCGACAACGAGCAGACGCTGGAGGCGGCGAAGGTCCTGGTGAAGGAGGGCTTCACCGTGCTGCCGTACTGCATCGACGACCCCATCGTGTGCCGCAAGCT
Source organism: uncultured delta proteobacterium (assembly GCA_963782055.1). GTDB lineage: Bacteria > Myxococcota_A > Polyangia > Polyangiales > Polyangiaceae > DASXHD01. The sequence goes on along the minus strand of CAWAIF010000003.1, from coordinate 3,148,777 downwards.
GGAGGACGTGGGGTGCGCGGCGGTCATGCCGCTCGCCGCCCCCATCGGCAGCGGGCTGGGGATCCGCAACCCCCACAACCTGGAGATCATCGTCGAGCGGGCGAAGGTGCCGGTCATCGTCGACGCCGGCGTCGGCACCGCGAGCGACGCGGCGGTGGCGCTGGAGCTCGGGTGCGACGGCGTGCTGATGAACACCGCCATCGCCCACGCGAAGGACCCGGTCCTGATGGCGGAGGCGATGCGCGACGCGGTGCGCGCCGGCCGCGCCGCCTTCCGGGCCGGCCGCATGCCGAAGAGCCGCTACGCCAACGCCTCCAGCCCGCAGAAGGGCCTCATCGAGTGAGGCTTGCCATCGCCGCGGCCATCGCGCTGGGTCTCGGCGCCGCCGCGCCCATGCAGTGCACGCACGACCCGGACCCCTCGCTGCGTCGCGAGGACACCGCGGACGACGCGCTGTGGAGCGTGGCGCACGACCTGGACGCCCACGGCGATCACGAGGGCGCGCGGCGTACGCTGGAGGTGCTGCTGGAGCGCTACCCCGCGAGCCGCCACGCGATGGCCGCGCGCGATCTGCTCGACGGCGGCGTCTGGGACGATGCCCGTGACGGCGGGTGACGCCCCCGCCCTCGTCTTCGTGACCGACCCCCGCGCGAGCGACGAGCGCATCGTGGCGGTGGCCGAGGCCGTGTGCCGCGCGGTGCCCGGGGCGTGCGTCCAGCTCCGCGATCGCGCGCGCTCCGACGACGAGGTGCGCCCGCTCGCCACGCGCCTGCGCGATCTCGCCGCGCGCCACGGGGCGCGCCTGGTCGTCAACCGGCGCGTCGCCCTCGCGCGGGCGCTCGGCGTGACCGGGGCGCACGTACCGCTCGACTCCGTGCATTCTGCACGCGATACGCTCGGGGCGGGAGCGTGGCTCAGCGTCCCCGCGCATACCGACGACGAGGTGGACGCGGCGCGCGCCGCGGGCGCCGACGCGGTCCTGGTGAGCCCCATCTTCGCCTCGCCGGGCAAGGGCCCCGCGCGCGGGACGGACGCGCTGCGGGAGGCGCGCCGCCGCGCGCCCGACATGGTGCTGATCGCCCTGGGCGGCGTGGACGAGACGACCGCGCGCGCCTGCCTCGACGCCGGCGCCGACGCCGTCGCGGTCATCCGCGCGATCCTCGACGCCGCCGAGCCCGCGCGGGCCGCCGCCGCCCTCGCCGCCCGGTGACGGACCACGCCGAAGGCGGTATAACCCCGGCTCCCATGCCGACGTACGAAGAGGCCCTGCAGGCCACGACGGACATCCTGACCCAACACGTCGACGTGGGGCGCGCGATCGTCCCGACCGATCACATCCAGAACGACCTGGGCCTGGACAGCCTGGGCGTCATGGAGGTGGTGGCCGACATCGAGGACCGCTTCGAGGTGCAGATCCCCCAGGACCTGCTCTCGGGCATCGCCACGGTCGAGGACGTGGCCCGGGCGCTGGTCAAGCTCGTACCGGCGGGGTGAGGACGGTGAGCCTCCTTCGCACCAGCGCCCTCGCCGCCGCCACCGTGCTCGTCGCTTGCGGCGGCTCCGGCCCCCCACCGGCGACCGCCTCCGCCACGGCCACGACCTCCGCGGCCCCCTCCCCCGCCGGTCCCGCGCCGTCGGCGAGCGCCGCCGCCGCACCGGAGAAGCAGCTGCCGACCGCGTGCGCGCCCGGCGGCGGCGAGGTGTGCGTCCCGGACGCGGCGTTCGTGGCGCGCCTGTGCAACGGCTCCTTCCCCGACGCCGCGCTCGCCCTCTTCGCCAAGTCGCAGCCCTTCACCCGCGGCTACCTGCGCGGCAACGTCGACGGGTGGAACGCCGACGGCGCCTCTGCGCGGGCCAAGCTCCTCTTCGACGAGGAGGTGCTCGTGCTCCGCAAGCGCACCGCCAACACCGGCGGGATGCAGGTGAGCGGCAGCGGCGGCTACCAGGTGATGCGCTGGGACGGCAACTGCTACACCCTCTCGGAGAACGAGATCACCATGCACCGCCCGCCGGCGCCGAAGTCGTCGGCCATCGCCTGGCGATACCTCTCCGACGCCACGCAGAACGCGCTGCTGGACGACGCGGGCGTCAAGAAGGCCCACGACAAGCGCAACCACGAGTGCCACGGCGCCATCTCCGGCGACGTGACGCTCGCGTGCCAGCGGGCGGATGAGGGGCTGAGCAAGGCGATCGCCCGGGCGGTGCGCGGCGGGACGGCCATTCCGACCCCGGCGAAGCTGCCCTGACGGCGAAGGGCCGGCCACGCCCACGTCCGTGCGACGACTACGCGGGCGGGTCCTTCCAGCGCCGGTGCATCCACAGCCACTGGGTGGGGTGCGCGCGGACGAAGGCGTCGAGCGCGGCGGTCGCGCGGAGGGTCGCCTCCCGGATCCACGCATCCGCGGCCGCGCGCGGGGGATCGACCACCTCCAGCACCTCCAGCCGCTGCACGCCGCGCTCGTCCCGCCGGGAGGCGCCGACGACGAGCGGCACCCCCGCGCGCGCGGCGAGCGTCGCGGGCGAGCGGTCCACCCACGCGGGGGCGCCGAGGAAGACCGCGCGCACCGCGTGGCGGCGACGCGCGGGCACCTGATCGATCATCATCGCGACCGCGCCGCCGGCCTCCACCATCGCCCTGCCCCGCCGGAGCGCGCCCGCCGCCCCGGTCAGACGCACGCCCATCCGCGCGCGCGAGCTCTGCCACAGAGCGTCCAGCGAGCCCATCGACAGGCGCTTGGTGACCACCAGCAAGGGCACGCGCGAGGCGAGGCCGCAGGCCGCGAGGTCCCAGTTGCCGGTGTGCGACGCCGCCAGCACGAAGCCCCTCTCGCCCCGCATGGCGCCCCGCAGCGTCGCCGCGGTGTCGTCGCCGAGCACCGCCCGGCGTCGCGCCTCCTCCGGCCGCCGCATCACCCAGAGCAGCTCCAGCAGGCCGGTGGCGAGCGACCGGTACATCCCTGCCGCCACGGCTGATGCGTCCGCCACGCCGGCGCGTTCCATCGCCGCCTCCACGTGCGCCCTGCGCACGCGCAGCAGCCCGCCCACCAGCGCGCCGATCGCCGCCCCGCAGACCGGCAGGTCGTCCCAGGCGAGCGCGCCGGCGCCGTGCGCCACGGCGCCGAGCAGCCGCGACGGCGGCCGCAGCGCCAGGGTCACCCGAAGCCGGGCCGTCGAGCCGGCTGCCCCGGCTGCGAGTCCACCGACACCGCGAACACGTCGTCCCGCGCGACGGCGAAGAGCTCGCGCTTGGGCGTCCGCGCGTAGACCAGCCCGTTGTCCGCGCGCACCGCCTCGATGCGCGAGAGCGTGAGGCTGGCCCCACCGTGAGCGGCGTGGATGGTCATCGTCGTCCCCTCGGGCAGGACGAAGTAACCCTCCTTGTCGGCCTTGAGCTGAAAGGTCTTGAGAATGGCGTCGAGGTGGTCTTGTGTCATGGGCACGGGCCTGTGGACTGGATCCGGCGCATGGATGTGACACACTTCGCGGCGCGCGAAAAGCCATGACTGACGAGATCGTCGTCCTCGAGGGCGTCAAGAAGGTCTACGGCGACTCCGCCGTCCTGAAGGGGATCGACATGGTCGCCCGCCGCGCGGAGACCACCGTCGTCATCGGCGGGTCGGGCGCCGGCAAGACCACCCTGCTGCGTCTCATCGTCGCGCTGGAGCAGCCCACCGAGGGCAAGATCCTCATCGACGGCGAGAACATCGTCGGCATGGGCGAGCGCGAGCTCAACCGCGTGCGCCGCAAGTTCGGGATGGTCTACCAGTACGCCGCGCTGCTCGACTCCTGCACCGTGCTGGAGAACGTCTCCTTTCCGCTCGTGGAGCACACCAAGCTCAAGCAGAAGGAGATCACCGAGCGCGTCGTGGAGAAGCTGCGCCTGCTCGGCCTGGACGCCGACGTGATCCACAAGTTCCCCGCGCAGCTCTCCGGCGGCATGCGCAAGCGCGTGGGGCTCGCCCGCGCGCTCATGCTGGAGCCCCCCATCCTGGTCTACGACGAGCCGACGAGCGGCCTGGACCCGCTGACCAGCCGGGTGGTCGACGACATGATCGAGGAGATGCGCGAGCGCTTCAACGTGACGAGCATCGTCATCTCGCACGACATCGCCAGCTGCTTCCGCATCGCCCACCAGGCCATCCTCCTCATCCGCGGGGAGATCGTGGCGCGCGGCACGCCGGAGGAGCTCGCTTACGGCGACAACGAGGACGCCCGCCACTTCTTCCACCAGTCGGGTGTCACCCTGCACCAGGTGCCCCCGCCCCGGCCCGGCCCGCAAGGTTGAAGGAAGCGTCGCCCGCCGCCTTGACGTAAGATGCGGGCGATGGCCCCCGGACCGTACCCGCAGCCACCTCCCATGGGCCCCCCCATGGGCCCGCCGATGGGCCCCCCCATGATGCCCGGGCCGATCTACACGCCGCCCGTCAGCAACGATGGCAAGGCTGTGGCGTCCCTCGTGCTCGGCATCCTGAGCATGGTCTGCTGCGGCGGGGCGCTCACCGGCATCCCCGCCATCATCCTGGGCGCCCTCTCCAAGCGGGACATCGCCCGCTCCGGTGGCGCGCTCGGCGGCGAGGGCCTCGCCATCGCCGGCATGGTCACCGGGGGCCTCAGCACCGTCGCCACGATCGCCTACGCCATCTTCTACATCGCCATCATCGGCACCGCGGTCGCGACCACGCCGAAATACCCGACCTACACGCCGCCCCCGCCTGCGTACTACCCCACGCCCACCGCGACGAGCACCGCGACGACGACGCCCACCGGCGGCGGCACCTACACGCCCATCCCCTACGCCGGCCTCATCCACGTGACGGATTTGAAGCACTCCGGCGGGTCGCTCCGGACGCAGATCGCGCTGGAGTTCGCCTCCGCGAAGGAACGCGGGGACAAGATGCTCGTCGTCACCACGCAGGAGGACTGCACCTCCTGCGACGAGGTCTTCGCCACCTTCCCCGACCCGAAGATGCAGCGCGTGCTCGCCGACGTGAGCGTGGTCCGCGTGGACGTGGACGAGTTCCACAACGACCTGCCCGGCATGGCGATGGACAAGCCCGGCCTCCCCTGGTTTTTCCGCTTCGATGACACCATGGCCATCGTCGACTCCATCAGCGGCGACGAGTGGGACGACAACACCGCCGCCAACGTGGCCCCGGTGCTGGGGAAGTTCATGAAGGGTACGTACAAGAAGCGCGGCGCCGGCGCCGGCGGCCTGCTGCACTCCCCGAACACCGGCGGCGGCACCGCCAAGCCCCCCGTCAAGCACGAGGTCTTCTGACGCGCCCTTGCCCTGGCGAGCGAGGGGCGAGTGCTACGGGTCAGACGCCGGCGACATCCTTGTGACGGCGCACGACGTAGCAGAGCGCGATCTCGGCGTGGCCGCGCGGGGGTAGCTCCACCGTCCAGCGCACGAAGCCGTCCGCGTCCGGCCGCGCGCGCGGCGAGGTGTGCTTCTCGTCCACGTCGATCTGCACCTTCTCCACCTCCGAGACGGGCACGCGCTCCACCACCTCCACGCTGCGGGGCGTGCTGTCCAGGTTGGAGAGCGTGACGCGCACCTCGTGCCGCCTGCCGATCCAGCTCGAGGGCAGCAGCCCCGGCTCCTCGTCAACGGCGCTCGCCTCGCGGCGGACACGCAGGTGCGGGTCCGGTCCCCACCCGAGCTCGAACCGCTCTCCGGGCGCGACGAAGCCGACCTTGGCGCGCCCGGCGAAGCCTCCGCCGCGAACGAGGTCCACCGGACCGGCGAGGACAGGGAGCGTCCCCGCGTTGCTCGTCACGCCGCGCAGCACCGCCGCCGCGGCGATCTCCGGCATCGCCACCACGCTCGTCGTCACGTCGGCGTCGAACGCGCCGAGCCGCACGCGGTGAGGGCGGCCGTCGGAGGGCACCGTCGCCCGTCGCGCCGCCTCGATCACCCGCACCTCGCCGCCGTCGTCGATGCCCGGCACGCGCGCGCGCCCGCCCAGGCCCGCGGTCTGCACATCTTGATCGCGCGCCTCCACGCGCAGGACCTCCGCCTTGCGCTGCACCTGTAGCCGGTCATCGGCGAGCCGCGGCGGCGAGGTGCCCAGCGACGGCCGCTCCGTCGACACGCGCAGCCGCACGTCCTCCCACGCCTCCCCGGTGGCCTGCCACACGCACGCGTCGGTCTCCACGCGCACGCGCTCGCCGAGGATCGCCGTGTGCTGCGGGCGCCAGCACGCGCCGGGCACGACGTACTCCACCGTCACGTCCGCCTCGCCCGCGCGGTCGGCGGACACGGTCACCAGGACGCTCGCCCGCGTCTCGCTGCGCTCCGCCCCCTTCGCCGCGCGCCGCGCACGCAGGCGCGCGAGGGTGTCGACGACGTCGCCCGACGTCTCCCGCGCCTCCACCAGCGCCGCGCGGGCCCTCTTCTCGCCCGCCTCGAACGCCGCGGCCAGGCGCGACGCGTCCGCCGGCAGGTCCCCGCGCGCGGCGTCCTCGGCGAGCTCTGCCAGGACACGCCGCGCGCCCTCCTCCGCCAGCCCGACCTCCGTCTCCAGGCGACGCACCTGCGCCGCCAGCATCCCGGCCTCGCGTCCGAGCTTCTCCAGCTCGGCGTCCAGCGCCTGCACCTCGGTGCGCGCCTTCTGCTCCGGGATGACCAGCTCGCGCCGCCGCTCCACCTTGACCACGCCCACCCGCGCGCCCGCCACCGTCACGCGCAGCGTCTTGTCCGCGAGCACCGGCGCCACCCCCTCCACCACCAGCTGCCCCACGCCCGCGGGCAGCATCGCCTTCCCCCGGCGCACCACGTGTGCGCGGTCCTCGCTGAGGGTCACCTCCTCCACGCGCGTCTGCGCCACGGCGGCCGCGCTCACGACTCCCTCCGGTTGCCGCCGCGCAGCTCGTGCTTGGAGGCGATGCGCACGGTGTAGCGGGCGGAGAGCTTGCGCGACGCGCGCGCGCCGACCTCCACCACCCAGCGGCGCCCACCCCGCAGGGTCTTCTCCTGATCCCAGCGCTCCCACGCCGGGGCCACGGTCCCCATCTCCACCTCGACCGCGTCGTCTTCCTCGTTGGCGCGGACCGGCACCCGCTCGCGCACCTCCACCGTCACCGGCCGGGCGAGCCGGTTCTGCACGTCCACCTCCACGTCATGCACCAGCGAGAGGCCCCCGCCGAGCAAGCCCTTGGTCTGCTCGGTGAAGGTCGTGTTGCGCGCCACCTTCACCGACTGCTCCACGCCGAGCCCCAGGCGCACCTCCGCCCGGGGAGGCGCGGCATCCACACGCGCCGTCAGCAGGAAGGTCACCTGCTCGTCCCGGCGCTCGTAGATGTCCACAGGACCGGGCAGCAGCGATCCCGAGAGCGGGCTCTGCAGCTCCAGCACGCGGTAGACCTCCGGTCCCTCGCGCGGGACGGTCACGTATCGGATCGCGCCGGGCGCCTCGTACGCCGTCACCGGCACCGCGTGGAAGGCGCCGTCGGACGGCACGTCGCACGGCAGGTCCGCCGCGTAGGCGTCGTAGAAGCCGTCGGGGGCCGACGCCGTCTCGTGCCCCGGCGGCGGCGCGCCGATCTCCTGCGCGCGGCCGAAGGCGACGCGCACCGCCGACACGACGTCCACCGTGACGACTCCCCCCAGGTCCTCCACGTACGCCGACGACCACGTCACCGCGCGCAGCTCCCCCCGTCCCTCGCCGTCGGCAGAGGCCATGCGCAGCCGCGCGAAGGCGAGCGCCTCCAGGTCCAGGTCAGGCGCGGCGGGACGCAGGATCGCCGGCTCGGCACGGGGATACGCGGGGATGTCGGCGGCGCCCTGCGGCACCACCCCGCCCAGCGACGGCCCGGACGACTTCTCGAGCGTCCCCGCCCGCACCCTCATCGCCCGCGCGGGCGCCGCCGCCAGCGGAGGAGGAGGAGGCGCCGGCGGGGGGAGTGATTGCTCATCCATGATGCCGGCCACCGCGGCCAGCTCCAGCCCGGCCTCCGCGTCATTCGTTTGAAACGACTCCCCCGGCGCCCCGCCGAAGCCCCCTCGCGATCCAACCGCGGCGGCGGTCGCCGGGGTCGTCTCCGGCGCCTCCTCCGTGCGAGAGCCGAACGCCGCGTCGTAATCGGCGTAGAGCGCCTCGGCACCCTCCGGCGGCGCGCGAAACCCCCGTCGCGCCGGGGGCGGTTGCGCCCGCCCGATACGCAGCCTGGGCAGCTCGGGCAGCTCCACGAACCTGTCCGGGTCGGCGGTGGAGAGCACCAGCCTCGCGCCGCTCCAGTCCTCGCCGGTGCGCTGCGCGACGAGCGCGCGCATCTCCAGCCGCGCCGGCGCCCGGCCCTCGGCGTCCAGCGTCAGCGCGTAGGCAGGGCTCCATCGCGCGCCCGGCACCACGTACTCGAGCGAGAGCGTCGACCCCGACGACGGCGCGCCCTCCAGCCGCACCACAGCCTCCTTGCAGAGGGCGTGCTCCCGCGCGCTGCGCTGCGTCGATGTGCGCCGGTGGCGATCCTCCGCCTCGGCGAGCGCGTGATCGGCCTGCGACAGCTCCTCCCGGATGCGAGAGCGCTCGCGCTCGATGCGCTCCGACTCCGCGCCGCGCAGGGCCAGGAGCGCCAGGCGCGAGTCCAGGGGAACGCCGAGAGGCGCCTCGCCCGCCTTCGGTTTGGGGCGCGGCAGCATCTCGAGCGCCTGCAGCCGATCGTGGGCGCGGTTCAGCCGCTCCAGCTCGGATCGCAGCGTCTCGGCGTGCCGCCGCGCCGCCCGGAGCGCCTCGTCATCGGCCGGCGGCAGCGATGCGTCCGCGGGCGCGACGGCGAGCGCCACCCGAACGTCCAGCGCGCGCACGCCCTCGCCCTCCACGCGCACGCGCACCGAGCCGTCCTCCAGGCAGAGCGGCAGTGGCCCCACGCGCAGCTCGCCCGCGGCGAGGACGGGCACGACGCGCGTCACCCGCGCCCCTTGCCGGTACACGATGACCTCGCCGATGCGTGAGGAGGGCGCCACGACAGCGATGCTACGCGAGACCGCCGGCGAAGTTGAGCGCCGCGGACTATCGTTTCAAACGAACTGCGCCGCGGCCTCGCGCATCGTCACGAAGGCGTAGCCCTCCGCCCGGAGCTCCTGCACGACGGCGCGGATCGCCGCCAGCTTGCGCTCCTTCGCCACGCGCACGTCCGGCTGGTGCGGGCGCAGCTCCTCCAGGCCGTCGTGCTCGTCCAGCACGTCGATGCCGTGCAGCTCCAGGTTCACCAGCGGCTCGCCCACGCACATGCGCGCAAGCCGCCGCGCGCCGGCGGGCCCGGCCATCGTCACCGAGGTGCCGATGAAGGGCAGTCGCAGCCTGGGTGTGACCTGGACGGGCACCTCCAGCAGCGGGCGCTCCCCTCCGCCCTCGCCGCGCTTGTAGTACGGCCGCCCGACGAAGTACGGCCGCGTCGGCGCGCGGAGCACGTTGGGCGTGTCGACCACCGAGCGGCTCTCGCGGCCGCGCGCGCGGTACATCTGGATGGAGAGCGCCTTGGCCGCGTAGTACGAGGGGCAAGGGAACACCGACGAGTCGTAGGCGACGTCCATCTCGCGCAGGACGTCGAAGACCTCGTCGGTGATGGTGTAGCCCGGCGCGCGGAAGCCGTAGGGCCGCTCGCCCGTCGCGGCCTCGATGGCGTCGGCGCCACCCCGGATCTGCTCCACGATCCCGGCGCGGTCCATCCGCGTGAGGTCGTAGCGGTGGTCGAGGGTGTGGTTGGCGATCTCGTGCCCGAGGGTGGCGGCCGCGCGGAGGCGCAGCGCGGCCGCCTCGCGCACGAGATTGGACCCGATGGCGAAGAGGGTGAGAGGGAGGGCGTTCTCCCGGGCGAAGTCGAGGAGCCTGTCGACCGCGACGTCGTAGACCGCGGTGAGGGACGCGCGCGGCGACGGCTCCAGCCCGTGGATGGCGAAGTAGTTGGGGATCTCGTCCAGATCGACGCTGAGGGCGCAGAGCCGCATCACCGCCGCCCGGCCTCAGGCCCCCGTCATCTTGGCGACCTCGGCGGCGAGGTCGTCCTTCTTCTTCTCGATGCCCTCGCCCAGCTCGTATCGCACGAAGCTGGTGAGCTTCACCTCGCCGCCCAGCTTCTTGCCGAGCTCCTGGCGGAGCTTGTCGACCGAGTTGCCCGGCGTGGTGACGCTGTCCTGGCCGAGGAGGGTGACCTCGGTGAACCACTTGTTCACCTTGCCGTCGACGATCTTGGGCCACGCCGCCTCCGGCGCCTTGAGCGTGCCGGCGGCCTTCTCCTCGTGCATCTGCGCGAGGAAGATCTCCTTCTGCTTGGCCACGTCGGCGTCGGCGAGCTGCTCCTTGGACACGACGCGCGGGTTCATCGCTGCGATCTGCATCGCGCAGTTGTCGACGAACTCGACGAAGTCCTTGTCCTTGGCGGCCGCGTCGCTCGGGGCGTGGGCCTCGAGCAGCACGGCGAGCTTGCCGCCCATGTGGATGTAGGAGTGGACGATGCCGCCCGCGCCCTTGGCCTCCACGCGGCCCCAGCGACGGAGCACCATGTTCTCGCCGGTCTTGGCGATGAGCTCCTTGCGGAACTCGTCCACCGTCTGGGCGCTGCCGGGGTACTTCTGCCCGGCGAGGTCGGCGCCAGCGCTCTGGGCGGCGGCCACCTCGAGCACCTTGCCGACGAAGCTCTTGAAGTTTTCGTCGCGCGCGACGAAGTCGGTCTGGCAGTTGACCTCGACGATCGTGCCCTTCTTCCTGTCGTCGGACACCAGCGTGCGGACCTCGCCCTCGGCGGCGACCTTGCCGGCGCGGGCCGCGGCCTTGACGATCCCCTTCTTGAGGATCCCCTCGACCGCCTTGTCCATGTCGCCCTCGGCCTCGACGAGCGCGGCCTTGCAGTCGCTCATCCCCGCCTGCGTGCGCTCGCGGAGCTCCTTGATCATCGCTGCTGTGATGTCAGCCATCTTCGTACCTCAGGTTGGAAATCGGTCTTCGTGCCCTTCGGGCCGTCGGCCGGCCGTCGGCCGACCACAGTGACGGCGCGGCGGGCGCCGGCGAGACACAGACGGGCGAGAGAGGCCCGACCTGCCGACGCCGACGACGCCGCGCGCCACGGAAGAGTCAGTTCGTGCCGGGGCCCTTGTCGGGGGCGGGGCGGTCGCCATGCGGCGCGCCGCGGCGGCTCTGGTAGACGTCGGCCGAGGGGCCGCGCTCCGCCTCGCGCGGGGTGTACTCCTTGCGACGCTGCGCGCCCTCGAGCGCGGCATCGGCGACGCGCGACGTGATGAGCCTGATGGACCGGATGGCGTCGTCGTTGCCCGGGATGACGTAGTCGATGAGGTCCGGGTCGCAGTTGGTGTCGGTGATCGCGATGATGGGGATGCCGAGCTTCTTGGCCTCCTGCACCGCGATGGTCTCCATCGACGGGTCGATGACGAACACCGCCGCCGGCAGCGCGCTCATGTTCTTGAGGCCGCCCACGTACTTCTCGAAGCGCTCGCGCTCCTTCTCGAGGCGGGACACTTCCTTCTTCGGGAGCTGCTGGTAGGTGCCGTCGTCGCGCATGCGCTCGAGCTGGCGCATGCGGTCCAGACCCTGCTTGATGGTGCGGAAGTTGGTGAGCGTGCCGCCCAGCCAGCGGTTGACGACGTAGAAGGAGCCGGAGCGGGCCGCCTCTTCCTTGACGATGTCCTGGGCCTGGCGCTTGGTGCCGATGAAGAGCAGGTGCCCGCCCCGCGAGACCGTCTCGGTCACGAACTGGTAGGCCCGCGCGAAGAGGCGCGCGGTCTGGTCGAGGTCGATGATGTGGACCCCGTTGCGGGCGCCGTAGATGAAGGGCCGCATCTTCGGGTTCCAGCGCTTGGTCTGGTGGCCGAAGTGAACGCCGGCGTCGAGGAGGGTCTTGATGGGGAGCGGGAGCTCGCCCGGCATGCGGGGCATCCCGTTCGTTTCAGTAGACTGGGTCATGGCGCGATTCCTTTCGGTTGGGCCTCCGCTCCCCGTCTGCACCAGCAGCGCTTCGTTTGAAGCGAACTGCACCGGGTGCGGACCTTGCGCGAGGGGAGCGTGTGGATTTTCGGGGGCGCGGCGAGCCGGGACCCCGTGTTTTCTGGGTCGAAGCGAAGCGAAGGGGCGCGAAAGGAAGCACGGGGCGGGCCGTTCGTCAAGGCGGGGCGCTGCGAACGATCTCCCCGGTGCCGGCGCGCGCGGGTAGAGTCCTGGCCATGCACCGCGGCCCAGCCTACCTCGCGCTCGCCTCCGCCCTCGCTGCGGGGCTCGCCTGCGGCCCCAAGGGGCTGCCCTCCGGTCCGCCGCCGGAGTACGAGCCCGACCCCGTCACCGTCCCCGTTCCCTCCGCGGCCCCGGCCCCGACCCCGACCCCCATCGCGACCGCCGCCCCATCCGCGGCCGCGTCCGCCTCCGCGCCTCCGACCCCCGCGACACCGCCACCGCCCGCCGACGCTGGCCCCTGATCCCCCAACCGGCTAGAACCTCCCCGCGATGCCCATCGACCGCGACCAGATCAAGCATGTCGCCGAGCTCGCCTCCCTCTCCCTCACGGAGGAGGAGATCGGCGAGATGGCCACCGACCTCGACGCCATCGTCCGCTACGTGGAGGAGCTGAACCAGCTCGACACCACCGGCGTGATGCCCACCTCCCACGTCGTCGCGGAAGCCGCCCCGTGGCGCGCGGACGAGGTGAAGCCGGGCGTCTCCCACGAGGACGCCCTCTCCCAGGCGCCCCGCACGGCGCAGGACGGCTTCGCGGTGCCGGCCTTCGTGGAGAGCTGACCGATGGACCCGACCACGCTCGGCATTTTGGAGCTCGCCGCGAAGGTGAAGCAAGGCGAGGTGCGCGCGCAGGACGTCGCCGAGGCCGCGCTGGCGCGCATCGAGAGGATCGACCCCGGCATCCACGCCTTCCTCACCACCTCCCGCGAGTCGCTGATGGCGCAGGCGAAGGCCGTCGACGAGAAGCGCGCGCGCGGCGAGGCGCTCGGACCGCTCGCCGGCGTGCCGGTGGCGATCAAGGACGCGCTGTGCACCCGCGGGATGACGACCTCCAGCGGCTCCAAGATCCTCGAGGGCTACGTGCCGCCGTACGACGCCACGGTGGTCGCGCGGCTGCGCGCCGCGGACGCGCTGCTCCCCGGCAAGACCAACATGGACGAGTTCGCGATGGGCTCGTCCAACGAGAACAGCGCCTACGGGCCGTGCAAAAACCCGTGGGACACCGCGCGCATCCCCGGCGGGTCGTCCGGCGGGAGCGCGGCGTCGGTGGCCGCGCGCATGACACCGGGCTCGCTGGGGAGCGACACCGGCGGGTCCATCCGGCAGCCCGCAGCCCTGACCGGCGTCGTCGGCATCAAGCCCACCTACGGGCGGGTGTCGCGCTACGGCCTCATCGCCTTCGCCTCCAGCCTGGACCAGGTCGGCCCCTTCGCCAGCGACGTGCGCGGCGCCGCGCGCATCCTGGAGGTGATCGCCGGCCACGACCCCAAGGACGCCACCTCGCTCACCGCGCCGGTCGGCCGCTTCGAGGCCGCGTGCGACGGGGCGGTGAAGGGCCTGCGCCTGGGCGTCCCCGCCGAGTACTTCGGCGAGGGCGTGGACGCCGAGGTGGAGGCCAGCGTGCGCGCCGCCATCGCCGAGCTGCAGAAGGACGGCTGCGAGGTGAAGCCCATCACCCTGCCGCACACGCGCCACGCCGTGGCCACGTACTACGTGATCGCCACCGCGGAGGCCTCGAGCAACCTGGCGCGCTTCGACGGCATCCGCTACGGCCTGCGCGTCGAGCGAAGCCGCGACCTGAAGCAGATCTACGGCGACACGCGCGACGCGGGCTTCGGGCGGGAGGTGAAGCGGCGCATCCTGCTCGGCACCTTCGTGCTGTCCGCCGGGTACTACGACGCCTACTACCTCAAGGCGCAGAAGGTCCGCACCCTCATCCGCCGCGACTTCGACGCCGCCTTCGCCGGCGTCGACGCGGTGGTGTGCCCGACCTCCCCCACCCCCGCGTTCCTGCTCGGCGAGAAGGTGAGCGACCCGCTCTCCATGTACATGTCCGACGTGTGCACCCTGCCGCCGAGCCTCGCCGGGCTGCCCGCCGTCAGCGTGCCGTGCGCGCCGACGTCGGGGGGCTTGCCGGTGGGCCTCCAAATCATCGGCAAGCACCTGGGCGAGGAGACGCTGCTCGCCCTCGCCGCCGCCTGCGAGCGCCACCACGCGCCGCGCGCGGCCCCCGACCCGAGATGACCGCCGACGATCTGCGCGTCGTCCCGCTCGACGCCCGGCTGCTGGGCACCTGGGCGGCGCTCTTCGAGCGCGCCAGCTGCCCTTGCTACTGCCGCTACTGGCACTTCGAGGGGCACAAGAACGACTGGCTCGCGCGGTGCGCCTTCGAGCCGGAGCGCAGCCTGGAGGAGCAGTCCGCGCTGGTGCGCGACGAGGACCCGGCGGGCGGCGGCCTCGTGGCGATGCTCGGCGAGGACGCGGTCGGCTGGATGAAGCTGGCTCCCCGGCGCGCGCTGCCCCGGCTGCGCGGTCTGCCGGTCTACCGCGCGCTGGACCTCGGCGCGGACGAAGGGGTGTGGTCGGTGGGGTGCTTCCTGGTGGACCCCGCCCACCGGCGCCGCGGAGTGGCTCGCGCCCTGGTCGCCGGCGCGGAGGGTTACGTGCGGGCGCGCGGCGGCCAGGCGCTCGAGGCGTACCCCCGGCGCGCGGAGGCCCCCATCCACGACGAGGAGCGGTGGATGGGGCCGCTCGAGGTGTTCGTGGAGGCGGGCTACGCGACCGTCCACGACGACGGGCCCTACCCCGTGCTGCGACGCCGCCTGGGGACGTGACGACGCGACGTCGCGCGCGTGACATCCGGGTGGCGACACACGACCGCCACACGCTCGTCATCCCTTTGACGTGCCACCGCAAGAGACTGGCGGCGGAGGCATCGAATGCGCGCTTTGACGTGGGCTTCGCTGGGCTTGCTCGTCGCGGTCACGAGCTGCGGGTCCGGAAAATCCAATCATGACACCGGCGACGACGCCGGCACCGGCGCCGACGGGGGCACCGCCTCCTTCACCTACTCGCCAGCCGGGTGCGCCTACACGGTGACGCCCCCGGCGACGCGCGGCTACACCGACATGGCCGCCGACGACACCTCCGCCTTCGACGACGCGAGCAAGGCCACGCCGATGCGCGTGCGCGTCGGGCTGGGTGGCGGCACCACCAGCGGGCAGGCGGGGTACGCCGACCCCACGACCACCGCCGCCTTCACCTGGGAGACGGCCGCGCCCGACCACGCGGCGAAGGTGAAGATGGGCACCGACCCGGGCACCCTCTCCGACGTCCACGCGGGCTACTCGTGGACCACGCCTCCGCCGACCATCGGCTTCAGCTCCGGCGTGCCGGAGTACATGCACGAGGTCCACGTCTGCGGGCTCCAGCCCGCCACGACCTACTACTACCAGGTCGGCGGCGGCCCCACGGGCTCGGAGGTGTGGAGCGCGACGCAGTCCTTCACCACGGTGCCCGACAGCGGCAGCATCACCGTAGGCGTGCTGGGCGACGCGCGCGACAAGGTCTCCACCTGGCAGCTCGTGCAGCGCCGGATGCTCGACGCCGGCGCCGCCATGCAGCTCGTCGGCGGCGACGTCGTCGACATCGGCTCGCTGTCCAACCTCTACGACCAGTGGCTCGACGCCATCTGGCAGGACCCCGACGCGAGCGGCAAGTTCATCACGCTCGGCCAGCAGATGATGGTGCCCATCGCCGGCAACCACGAGAACGAGGCGTCGCAGTTCTACGCGAACTTCGCCATCCCGGGCGACGACCCGGACTACGCCGAGCAGTACGCGTCCTTCGACGTGGGCAACACGCACTTCGTCCTGGTCGACGATCAGCCCGTCTCGCAGGAAGGCAGCACCGGCGGCGCCGCCATCCTGAGCTGGCTCGACGGCGATCTCTCCCGCGCCGACGCCAACCGCGCCAAGGTGCCCTTCATCGTCGTCATCAGCCACCGCGGCCTGTACTCGACCTCCAACCACTCGACCGACGGCGACGTGCTCTACGCGCGCTCGCAGCTCGCGCCGGTGTTCGACAAGTACAAGGTGGACGTGGTCATCAACGGCCACGACCACGAGTACGAGCGCTCCAAGCCCCTCCAGGCGGGCAGCCCGCCGAGCGGCGATCCGGTCGTCGGCAAGGGCACCGTCTACGTCATCTGCGCCGGCGCCGGCGCCGACCCGTACGCCGTCGGCACCACCGCCTCCACCTTCCGCGAGAAGAACGCCGCCTTCGGCAACGGCACCAGCTACATCGGCACCTACGCCCTGCTGACGCTCTCGGGCAACCAGCTCACGCTCAACGCCTACGGGCTGAAGGCTTCGGGCACCAAGGTCGCCGACGACGACGTACTCGACACGGTACAGCTCACCCACTGAACCGCCGGAACCCATGCGCGCATCGCTCGCCGCCGCGTTCACCGCGGCCTCGGTCTGTCTCACGCTCACGAGCGCCGCGCTCGCGCAGGACCCGGCGCCCGACGGCGGGACGGCCACGCCGCCCCCCGCCGCCACGCCGCCGCCGCCCGCCCCGGCCGCGCCCCCGCCGGCGACGAGGCGCTCGCCCGTGGGGCTGTCGACGTTGCGGGTGATGCACGACAAGGGCATCCTCACCGACGCCGAGTACGCCTCCGCGCTGCACGACGTGGGCGACTCCACCGGCGCGCGCGCCGCCGACGCCAACAGCGTGGTGATGGGCAGGTGGTCGCTCAGCCTCTACGGCTTCGTGGAGGCCGACAGCATCCTGGACTCCACGCAGAGCTTCGGCGCGCTCGCCGGCAACGCGGTGCTGGTGCGCCCCTCCGGGCATCCAGCGCCGCTGCCCGCGACGCAGTCCACGTACACGGCGGAGAACGGCCGCGTGCAGTTCGGCGTCAGCAACAGCCGCTTCGGCCTCCGGCTGCGCGCGCCGGAGGTGAGCCACGTCCGCGCCAGCGCCACGCTGGAGATGGACTTCATGGGCTACGACCCGGGCCCGAGCTACGGCTCCGGCTCCGGCCGCAGCGAGGGCGCCGTCTTCACCAGCCCCACGCTCCGCGTCCGCCACGCCAACGTGAAGATCGAGACGCCGATCGTGGACGTCCTCATCGGCCAGTACTGGCACCTGTTCGGCTGGCAGTCGGACTTCCACCCCAACTCGGTGCAGATCCAGGGGCTGCCGGGGCAGCTCTACGCGCGCACACCGCAGATCCGGCTCTCCCACGCCTTCAAGCTCGGCCCCACGACGCTGGAGCTCGCCGCCGCGGCGCTGCGTCCGCCGGAGCGCGACTCCATGATCCCCGACGGCGTCGCCGGCCTGCGCTTCGCCATCGACGAGTGGACGGGGCTCGCCACCAGCGGCTCCACCGGCACCAGCATCCGCCCCGCCGCCATCGCGGTGACCGGCGACATGCGCACCTTCGTGCTGCCGTCCTTCGCGCAGGTGCCGACCGACGGCGTCACCCTCACCACGGCCTCGGTCGCGGGCGACGTCTTCCTCCCCGTCATCCCGGCGACGAAGAAGAAGATGGGCAACTCGCTGTCGCTCACCGGCGAGGTGGTCATGGGCAGCGGGATCGCCGACCTGTACACCGGGCTGACGGGCGGGCTGACGTTCCCCACGCTGCCCAACAAGACGGGACTCAACCCTCCGCCCGCCTACCCTCAGAACATCGACAACGGCCTGGTGGTCTTCGACAACGTCAACCAGGACCTGCACCCCATCCAGTGGAACACCTTCATGGTGGGGCTCCAGTACTACCTGCCCGGCCTGAAGGGGCGCGTCTGGATCTCCGGCAACTACTCCCACACCGAGTCGCCCAACATCGAGCTGTACACCCGGCCGGTCAGCGTGCTGCCCAACCCCAACAACTCCGACTACGTCTCGGCGGCGGCGGTCCGGAAGTTCGAGGACTTCTTCGACGTGAATGCCTTCTTCGACCCGTTGCCCGGCGTGCGCGTGGGGCTGGAGTACGCCTACTTCAACGACCGGTTCGTCGACGGCGCCCACTCCGTCAACCACCGCGGCCAGGTCTCCGCCTTCTTCGTCTTCTGACCCCCGAGGTGAGAGGAGCCCGGGGTCGCGAGGGACCCGCGGCCTGTTCACCGGCTCGCCTTTCGTCCGTTACCAGGATGACACTTTCGTGTCACAATCGGCCGGATGCATCGCCTGCTCCTCGCCGCCCCCGCCTTCCTTCTCGCCTGCAGCTCCCCTGACGGCACCACGCCGGCTCCCGACGCCGGGGCCGACGCCGCGACGACCTTCAGCTACACGCCGGCCGGCTGCTCGTACACCGTGCAGCTCCCCGAGGTGCGTGGCTTCGTGGGCGCGACGCTGGATGACGGCCAGGCCATCACCGACACCGCCGGCGCCACCCCCACGCGGGTGCGTCTCGGCCTGGGCGGCGCCTCCGGTGACGCCGACCCGACGACCACCGCCGCGTTCACCTGGGAGACGCCCGCGCAGGGCTCCGCCGCGCGGGTGAAGCTGGGCAGCTCCCCCTCCGACCTCGCCGACGTCCACGCCGGCTACTCGTGGACGACCCCCGCGCCCACCGTGGGCTTCGGCACCGGCGAGCCGGACACCTACATGCACGAGGTCCACGTCTGCGGCCTGCAGCCCGGCACGACCTACTACTACCAGGTCGGCGGCGGCGCGGCGGGGGCCGAGGTGTGGAGCGCCACGCAGTCCTTCACGACGGTGCCTTCCTCGGGGGCCATCACCCTCGGCGTCTCCGGGGACTCCCGCGACGACAAGAACGTCTACCAGCTCGTGCAGGAGCGCATGCTGGACGCCGGCGTCAGCCTGCAGCTCTTCTCCGGCGACTTCGTGCTGTGGGGCGCGCAGGAGTCGCTGTACGGCCAGTGGCTGGACGCCGCGTGGAAGGATCCCAACGACGCGAGCAAGTTCCTCACCCTCGGCCAGCAGATGATCCTGCCGGTCCCCGGCAACCACGAGAACAGCTCCTCGCAGTTCTACGGCAACTTCGCGCTCCCGGGGGACGGGCCCTACGCCGAGTCCTTCGCCTCGGTGGACGTGGGCTCCGCCCACATCGTGCTGCTCGACGACCAGGCCATCGCGGAGGACCCCACGGGCGACGCGGCCAAGGCGCAGCTCGCCTTCCTGGACGCCGACCTCGGCAAGGCGGAGCAGGACCGCGCGTCGCGCCCCTTCTTGATCGTGGTGCACCACCGCGGGGAGTTCTCCACCGCCAACCACGGCAGCGACGCCGACGTGATCCGCACGCGCGACGCGCTCGTGCCCATCTGGGACAAGCACCACGTGGACCTGGTGCTCAACGGCCACGATCACAACTACGAGCGCACCAAGCCGATCACCGGCCCGGCCGACGCTCCGGTCGTGCAGACCTCCACCACCGACGGCACCACCTACGTCGTGTGCGCGGGCGCGGGGGCGAACGGCTACGCCCCCGGCACCGCCCCGGCGCCGTACCGCGCCTTCAACATGGGCTTCGGCGGCGGCACGCCCTACGTCGGCGTCTACTCACTCGTCACGCTGGAGGCGCACAAGCTCACGCTCAAGGCCTACGGGCTCAAGGCCTCCGGCGGCGGCGTGGCGGGCGACGACGTGATCGACCAGGTCGAGCTGGATCGCTGATCGAGGCGGAGGTCAGAAGCCGTCCGCCTTCAGGAGCTGGCAGGAGAGGCCGGTGAAGACGGCGAAGAGCACGTCGGTGGGGTCGAGCGAGGCGTCGGCCAGCAGCGCGCGGAGGGTGAGGGTGCCGTCCACGCGCCGCACGACGCGCGCCTGACGCTCGGGCAGCCGGAAGGCCTCCAGCCGCACGGGGGGCAGCACCACCGGCTGCAGGACCTCCTCGGCGATGGGTGCAAGCAGCGCCTCGATCTCGGCCGCGTCGTAGCCGCCCGACACGCCGCGGGCGATGAGCTCGTAGGGGTCGACGCCCAGGGGGAAGGTCTCCTCGTGGGAGCGCGCGCCGCTGACGAAGGCGAGCTCCCCCTTCTTCCACCGGAACACCTCCAGGTAGCGCTGCTGCGTCTGCTCGTGGATGGCGCGGAAGAGCTCGATGGGGCGCAGCACGCCCAGCCCCACCAGCGCGTCGCCCAGCCGGCCGCCGAAGCGCGGGAGCATCGCGAGCGCCATGTCCACCTCCATCCGCAGCACCTGCCCGCGGGCGACGAGGTGCTCGCCGAGCAGCTCGCTCTTGTCCGTCGAGGCGACGAACTCCGGCGCGCCCTCCACGAGGTAGATCTTCTTGCGCTTGGGGCCGTCGCGCAGCACCAGCACGCCCACCTCGCGACCTTCGGCGAGCTGGAAGAGCAGGCCGGGCAGCTTGCGCCGCTCGATGGGGCCGCGGAAGGCCGCGTCGCGCGGGGGATCGTCGTCCCAGCGCAGCGCGGGGCTGGTGACGAACCGCGTGAACTCGGCGTAGTGCGAGGCCTCCTTGAAGGTGCCGCCCTCGCGCGAGATGGTGCTCTGGCCGCCGATGTACCCTGTCGCGAAGAGCTCCACCAGGCGCGGGTAGGACATGGGGCCGAGCACCGTGCCGTCGCCCATCTTGACGCGGTAGATCTGCGGGGAGACGTCGCGCGCCTCCTGAGGGTTGGTCGGCCGCTCCGACTCGCTCCCGGAGCGCACCGTCCCCGTGTCCAGCTCCAGCACCGCCGTGACGCGGCGACCGGTGTCGCCCGTGTCCTCGCCGTCCCCCTCCGCCTCGGCGGTCTTGCTCCCGCCGGTGGTGAGCCCCAGCCGGTCGATCCACGCCGCCGTCCGCGAGGGGCCCACGTTGAGGCGACGGCGCCGGATGATCTCCTCGAGGGCGTCGGCGAAGGAGGCCGCCGTCGGGTAGCGCATCCCGGGGTCCTTCGCGAGCGCTCGCACCAGCACCATGCGGACGTCCTCCGGGACGCGGCCGGCGTTGCGATCGATGGCGGACAGGTCGGCGTCGCGGATGCGCAGGAGCACGTCCAGCTCGCGGCCGCCGGAGAAGAGCGGCCGCACGGTGACCATCTCGGCGAGCACGATCCCCAGCGTGAAGAGATCACTGCGGGCGTCGAGCTCGCGCCCCACGACCTGCTCCGGCGACATGTACCCGAGCTTGCCCTTGAGCTGCCCGGCGTCGGTGCGTCGCTCGAACTCGGCGGCACGCGCGATGCCGAAGTCGGTCAGCTTCACCGCGCCGGAGCGGTCGATGAGCACGTTGCCCGGCGATACGTCGCGGTGAACCAATCGCAGCGGCTTGCCGGCGTCATCGCGGGCGTTGTGGGCGTAGTCCAGGCCGCGCAGCACGCTGAGCGCGACGTGGAGGGAGACCTCCAGCGGGATGTCCTCCCCGCGCGAGGCAGCGGCGCGGATGAGGCGCGCCCCGGTCGTGCCGTCGACGAACTCCATCGCCATGAACAGCTCGCCGTCCTCCTCGCCGAAGTCGAAGACCTGCACGATGTTCGGGTGGGCGAGGCGCGCGCACACCCGGGCCTCGTCGACGAACATGGAGACGAAATCGGCGTCGCTGGCGAGCTGGGGGAGGATGCGCTTGACGGCCACCATCTTCTGGAAGCCGCGCGGGCCGGCCCGGCGCGCGAGGTACACCTCGGCCATGCCGCCGGTGGCGATGCGTTCGAGCAGCTCGTAGGGGCCGAGCCTCGTAGGCGCGGGGGCCGAAGGACCGCTCACTCTTTGGTCACCGTATCACCATTTGGTCGCGGGCCCGCCATGGGGCCCCTTTTTCGCCCGTCCCGTTCGATGTAGCTTCCCTCGCCGTGGCCCGCACGCCCAACAAAACGCCATCCCGACCGCCGGGGGGCCTCTCGCGCACCGGCTCGGCTCACCCGACCGCGCGCGGCCGGTCCGGCCAGAGCGTGGTCGTCACCGGCGCCTCCTCCTTCCTGGGCGCCAACCTCATCGGTCTGCTCGAGGAGGACCCGCGCGTCGCGCGCATCACGGCGATCGACGCCCGCCCGCCGTCCACCGCGGGCAAGAAGACGCGCGCCTACGACGTGGACCTGACCCAGCCCGCGGCCGAGGCGCGCCTGGCGGAGATCCTGGCGGCCGAGCGCGCCGACACCCTGGTGCACCTCGCCTTCCTCTCCTCCCCGACCCCCGCCGTGGCCTACGCGCACGAGCTGGAGAGCGTGGGGACCATGCACCTGCTGGTGGCGGCGCGGCAAGCGCACGTCCGCAAGGTGGTGATGAAGTCGACGACGCTGCTCTACGGCGCGCACCCCTCCAACCCCAACTTCCTCTCCGAGCGCCACCCCACCCGCGCTCCCCGGCGAGAGCCCTTCTTCGCCGACAAGATCGAGGCGGAGGAGGAGGCGGCCCGCTTCGCCGAGCGCGCGCAAGGCGCCGTCGTGACGATCCTGCGCACCGCGCCGGTGCTCGGCCCCACCGTGCGCTCCTACCTGACGCGCTACCTCTCCCGCCGGCTCGTGCCCACCATGATGGGCTACGATCCCCTGCTGCAGTTCGTCCACGAGGTGGACGCCATCGCCGCCTTCAAGCTCGCGGTGGAGCGCGACGTGCCCGGGACGTTCAACATCGTGGGCGACGGCGTGCTGCCGCTCTCCACCGTCATCAAGCTCGCGGGCCGTGTGGCGCTGCCCATCCCGCACCCCCTCGCCGAGACGCTGACCTCCCTCGGGTGGCTCGCGCAGCTCGTCCCCGCGCCGCCCACCTTCCTGCCCTACCTGCGCTTCCTTTGCGTGGCTGACGGCGCGCGCGCGCGGCAGGGGATGGGCTTCCTCCCGGCGTACACCACGCGCGAGGCGCTGATCGACTTCGTGAGCGCCCAGCGGCTGCGCGACGTCAAGCTCTTGCAGGAGACCCCCACATGACGAGCCCGAAGCCGCGCAAGACGCCAGCAAAGAAGCCCGCGCCCGCCGCCATGGCCACGGCCGCGCCGAAGAAGACGGCGAAGAAGACGGCCGCGCCGAAGAAGACGGCCGCGCCGAAGAAGGCGGCCGCGCCGAAGAAGGCGGCCGCGCCGAAGGAGACGGCCACGCCGAAGGAGACCGCCGCGCCGCAGCAGGAGGCGCTCGCCGCAGAGCCCACGCCCGGGGCGAAGGCGGAGAGCCGGCGAGAGGTCGCCGCCCAGATCCACGAGCTGGAGGAGCGCCTGGACCGCCTCATCGACGAGGCGGCGCACCAGCCGAGCGAGGACTCCCCACCACCCCCGTCCATGCGCGCGCTCCCCTCCCTGCGCAGCGAGCCGCCGGACGCCGACCCCACCGTGTTCGACACCGCGCGCGAGCTGCTCTCCACCGACTTCTACCTGCGCAAGTGGGGACGCCTCGGGATGCGCAACCGCTCGGAGGAGGTGGACGACTTCGGCTACGACCCGGTCTACGACGAGAAGGTCAGGCCGCTCTTCGACTTCCTCTACGACCACTACTTCCGCGTGGACTGCGCGGGCATCGAGCACGTCCCGCGCACCGGCCGGTGCATGCTCGTCGCCAACCACTCCGGCACGGTCCCCTTCGACGGGGCGATGCTCAAGATCGCCTTCAAGCGCGAGCACGAGGCGAAGCGCGACCTCCGCTGGCTGGCGGAGGACTTCGTCTTCCACTTCCCCTTCATCGGCAGCTTCACCAACCGCGTCGGCGCGGTGCGCGCCTGCCAGGAGAACGCCGAGCGCCTGCTGCGCCAGGACGCGCTCGTCGGCGTGTTCCCGGAGGGCGTGAAGGGCATCGGCAAGCTCTTCAGGGAGCGCTACCAGCTGCAGCGCTTCGGGCGCGGAGGCTTCGTCAAGCTGGCGCTGCGGACCGAGTCGCCCATGGTGCCCGTCGCGATCGTCGGAGCGGAGGAGACCAACCCGCTGCTGGTGCGCGTGGAGTCGCTCAACAAGGTGCTCGGTGTGCCGTACGTGCCGGTGACCCCCACCTTCCCGTGGCTCGGGCCGTTCGGTCTGCTCCCGGCACCCACCAAGTGGAAGATCCTCTTCGGCGAGGTCATCGAGACCAAGGGCTACGGCCCGGAGGCCGAGGGCGACGAGCTTCTGGTCGGCCGCCTCGCCGAGCGGGTGCGCGGGGCGATCCAGGCCATGCTCGACGGCGCCGTGCGGGAGCGGCGGAGCGTGTTCTTCGGCTGATGCGGGACGGCGTCCTCGTCGTCGACAAGCCGCGCGGACCCACCAGCCACGACGTGGTGGCGCGGGTGCGCAAGGCGCTCGGGACGCGCGCGGTGGGCCACGCCGGGACGCTGGACCCGATGGCGACGGGGGTGCTCGTGGTGGCGGTGGGCGAGGCCACCAAGCTGGTGCCGTACCTCACCGCCGACGAGAAGGAGTACGAGGCCACGGTGCGGCTCGGGGCCGAGACCGACACGCTCGACGCCGAGGGACGCGTGACCCGTCAAGTGCCGCCGCCGCCGGGGTGGCGGGAGGTGCTGCCGGCCGCGCTGGAGGCGGAGCGCGCGCGATCGGCGCAGGTGCCGCCGGCGTACTCCGCCATCCACGCCGGCGGCGTGCGGGCGCACCAGCTCGCCCGGCGGGGGGAGGCCCCGGAGCTCGCCCCGCGGGAGGTGGCGGCGCGCGCGATCGAGCTGCTCGGCACGGAGGACGACGAGGTGCGCGTGCGTCTGGTCGTCGCGAAGGGCTACTACGTGCGCGCCTTCGCGCGCGATCTCGCGGCGCGTCTGGGCACCGTGGGGCACCTGGTGGCGCTGCGCCGGCTGCGCTCCGGAGCCTTCTCGCTGGCCGACGCCTCGCCCCTCGAGCCCCCCCCTCCCCTCGTCCCGCTGCACCTCGCCGCCGCGCGCGTGCTGCCTGTCGCGACGCTGACCGAGCGAGGCGTGGCGCACGCGCGCGTGGGCAAGCCGGTCGACCCGGCGGACCTGGCGCCCACCGCGCCCGGCGTGCACGCGTGGGTGGACGCCGGCGGACGGCTGGTGGCGCTCGGCGAGCTGACCGAGGGCGTGGGCCGCGTGGTGCGCGGCTTCCGCGGCTGATCCCTTCCTACTTCTTGCCCTTCTTCTTGGCGCGGGCGATCGCCGCCTTCGCGGCCCTGGCCTTGGGGCCGTCCGGCGCGATCTTAAGGTAGGCCTCGAACTCCTTGATGGCGTCCTTCCACTTCTTGGACTGGCCGTAGTGCGCGCCGAGCCAGTAGTGCGCGAGCGCGTAGCTCGGGTCGGCCTTGATCGCGGCCTGCAGGTCCGCGGCGGCGCCCGCCTCGTCCTTGCTGGCCATCTTGCAGAGGCCGCGCTCGGTGCGGGAAGGCGCGCTGTCCTTGACCTTGATGGCCTTGTCGAAGGTGGCGATGCACTGCGGCACCGCGCGCAGCAGGAGCAGGTCGTGCCCGATGGAGGCGAGCAGATCGGCGTCCGTGGCCGCGTCGCGCGCGGCGGTGAGCTTCGCCACGGCGCCCGGATCCCTCCAGACGGCGAGCTGATGGCCGTAGGTGTACAGGAGCATCGCGTCGTTGGGCGACGCGTGCTGCGCGGCCTCGAACTCCTTGGTCGCGCCCGCCTGGTCCCCCTTGCCGGCGAGGGCCAGGGCGAGGTTCTCGTGGACGGCGGGATCGTTGGCGCGCTTCTGGGCGAGCGGCCGCAGCAGCATGATGGCCGCGTCCCACTTCTTCGCCTCGATGTCGATGGCCGCGAGGTTCTGCGCGGCCTCCGGGAAGTCGGGGCGGAGCTGCAGCGCGGCGGCGTAGTTCTTCTCTGCGCCCGCCTTGTCGCCGCCCTTGTCCAGGGTGACGCCCAGGTAGAACGTGGCGTCGGCGTCCTTCGGGTTGCTCTGGAGCGCCGCCTCGAAGGCGGCCTTGGCGCCGGCGAGATCGCCGGACTGCAGGGCCTTCATTCCCTTCGCCGTGTCCGGCGAGCTGGGGGCGGCGGCCGTCGCGCTGGGCGGGGGCGCCGCCGTCTGCGTGGCGGTGGCCGAGGGCTCGGGGGGCGTGCCCTCGGTGTTGGCGGGCTTGTCCGGCCCGCAGGCCGTCACGGTCAGGCCGAAGGCCAGGAGCATCGCGACGCGAGAGATATTTGTAGAGTACATGGTCCTCATTCCCCGGTGGCGGAGAGGAGCCTATCGCGAATCGCCGCGAGGCGCTCCCTGCCTTCGACCTTCGAGCCGTCCAGCTCGTTGACGTAGAACACGTCGGCGACCTTGGTGCCCTCGGTGTTGATCTTGGACAGCGTGATGGAGAGCCCGAGCTGCTCCAGCGCGCGGGCGAGGCGGAAGAGCAGGCCGGGCTGGTCCTTCGCGAAGACCTCGACGATGGTGTGGCGGCTCGACCCGCGCTCGTCGATGACGACCTTGCTGGGCACCGCGGGCGTCGGGCGCTCGCGCCACGGCGAGCGGGACCCGGTGCGCGCCTCCAGCAGCTCCTCCGGGGTGGTCCGCCCCTCGCACAGGGCGGTGAGGTCGGCGCGCACGCGCGGAAGCCTGCGCGCCGCGCCCGCGGCGCCGTCCACCGGATCGCGCACGAAGAAGACATCCACCGCCACCGCCCGCCCGCCGAGGGAGGCGCCGTGGATCTCGGCGGCGTGCACCTGCAGCCGCGACGCGGTGAGCGCGGCGGCGATGCGGGCGAGCAGCCCGGGGCGATCGGCCGCCACCACCACCAGCTCCGCCGTGTCGGCGTGGCGCGCCGGCCCCAGCGCCACGTGGACCGGCTTGCCGTCGGCCTCGCGCACGGTGCGGGCGTGCGCCGCCACCGCCGCCGGCGGCGTGGCGAGCAGGTAGCGCATCGGCATGGCAGCGACGAAGGCGTCGAGCTCGGCAGCGTCCCCCTCGAAGAGGGCGTGCGCCTCCTCCCGGAGCCGCGCCACGCGCTCGTCGTCGTAGACGTGATCGCGCGCTCCGGCGAGGTGCTCGTCGGCGCGCAGGTACAGCTCCTCCAGCATGCGCGCCTTCCAGGACGTCATCGCCTGCGGGGAGGTCGTGCTGATGTCGGCGAGGGTGAGCAGGTACAGATCGCGCAGGCCCTCGCGGCCGCGCACCAGCCGCGCGAACTCGGCGATGGTGGCGGGGTCGTCCAGGTCCCGGCGCGTGGCGGCGTGGTACATCGCCAGGTGGTGGAGCACCAGGGCGCGCGTCTCCGCCACCTCCTCCGGCCGCAGCCCCAGCCGCGGAAGCACGACGTCACACAGATCCGCGCCGGCCTGCGAGTGGTTCCGGCGCGACCCGGAGGCGTCCGGGTACCCCTTGCCCACGTCGTGCAGGAGCGCGGCGAGGAAGAGCGGGCGCGGCCGCGCCACCTCCGCCGCGAGGCGCGACGCCAGGGTGTGCTCCGCCGCGAGCTCTCCGCGGGCCAGCGCGCGCAGGCAGTCGACGGTCGCCACGCTGTGCACGTCGACGGTGAGCACGTGGTAGACGTCGTGGTGCACGCGGCCGGTCACGGGGACAAACTCGGGGATCATCGCCAGCAGGAGGCCGAGCTCGTGCATCTCCCGCACGACCGACCCGCCGGAGACGGGGGTGTCGGCCACGGTGCACAGCAGCTCGACGAAGAGCGAGGCGGCCTCCGGGCTCGCGCGGAGGGCCGCGCCGAACGCCGGGTCCTGCGCCGCGCGCGCGACGGCGCCCTGCGCCTCCTGGGCGAGCGGCACGCCGCGGCGCGCGCAGACGCCGAGGACACGCAGCGCGAGCACCGGCTCCTCGCGCAGCGCCTCCGGCCGCGCGACGGCGGCCTCCCCACCGCGCAGCAGCAGTCCCCCGCCCAGATCCACGACGCGCACGCGACCGCGAGGTCGCGCCCCGGCCCGGGCGACGACGCGGTCGCACACGCGGCCGATGGCGCGCGCGTGCAGGTAGTAGTCCTGCATCATCCGCTCCGCGGCGGCCGCGCGACCGTCGTCTTGGTCGTAGCCCACGGCGAGCGCGACCGCCTCCTGCGCCTCGAAGGTGAGACGCTCGCTGCGGCGCGAGGCCATCGTGTGGAGGCGGTTGCGCACCCGCCAGAGGAACTCGTCGGCGGCGGCCACCGCCGCGAGCTCGCGCGCGTCGAGCACCCCGATGCCGATGAGCGCCGCCAGCGCGTCACCCTCGCGCGCCGCCGGGAAGCGGGCCTTGGCCGCCCAGCGGGCGCACTCCAGATCGCGCGCGCCGCCGGCGCCGTTCTTCACGTCCGGCTCCAGCAGGTAGACCGACGTGCCGAAGCGCGCGTGCCGCTCGGCGATGTCCGCCGCCAGCCGCGCGGCGAAGTCGATGGCAGGCCGCTCCCGCATCCCGCCGACGAACCGCGCGACAAGCCGCCGAACCGGCTCCGCGTCCCCGGCGATGGGTCGCAGGTCGAACAGGGACGTCGCCGTCGCCAGATCCGTCCGCGCGAGGGTGAGCACCTCCCGCGGCTGCACGATCTGGTGCCCCAGCACCATCCCGGCGTCCCAGAGCGGGTAGAGGATGGCGTCTGCCAGGCCCGCGGCGCGCCGGGGCCGGTCGCGCACCACGAGGCGGACGTCCACGTCGCTCCGCGCGGCGAGCGCGCCGCGGCCGTAGCTCCCGGCGGCAGCGAGGGTGAGGGGCGCGCGGGCCGGATCGCACCCGTGCGCTTCGCAGGCGGCCTCGAACACCCAGCCGAACATGGCGTCCAGGGCGGCGGCGCGCGCCTCTCCCAGCGCGCGGCCGTCCTGGCCCGCGGCGAGCATGGCCGCCAGCTCGGCGTCCTGCGCGGCGAGCTCCTCCCGCACGCGGGAAGCGAGGCCGTGGCTGTCGGCGCGCGCGGCGGTGGTGGGCACGCCGTGCGTTCTAGCAAAGAACGCCCGCGGGGCGCCGCCGGTAAACCCGCTTCCCAAAGCCCGCCGACTTGCCTACCCTCCCCGCCGTGCGCCCGAGACCCGAGCTTCGCATCGGGTCGGCGTCCAGACCGTCTTTCGCGGGATCAGGGAGGACCGAACCCATGGCTCGAAAGCTCATCGTCACCACGTTCATGCTCGCGGCGCTCACCGGCGGCTACGCCATCTCGGCCTGCGAGGTAAAGATGCAGACCAACCAGGCGGAGCCGGCCCCGACCCCGACGCCCACCCCGACCCCGACGCCCACCCCGACCCCGACGCCCGCCCCGGCCCCGCACCACGTGGCGATGCGCGCGGTCAAGGGCGTGAAGCTGGAGGGCGACAAGGTCTCCATCCCCGGTCAGATCCAGTTCGCCACCAACAAGTACGCGCTCAACGACACCAAGGATCCCAACAAGACGATCCTCAACACCCTCAAGACCTTCCTGGATCAGAACGCGGCGGTCACCAAGCTGCGTATCGAGGGGCACACCGACAACGTCGGCAAGGCGGACGCCAACATGAAGCTCTCGCAGGAGCGCGCCGACGCGGTGGCCAAGTGGCTGACCGATCACGGCATCGCCGCGGGCCGCCTGCACACCGTCGGCTTCGGCGACACCAAGCCGCTCAAGCCCAACGACACCGAGGCGGGCCGCGCGGAGAACCGCCGCACCGAGTTCCACATCGAGGAGATGAACGGCAAGCCCATGGCCGCCGCCGCCGCACCGGCGCCCGCCGCCTCGGGCAGCGCCGCGCCCGCGACGAAGTAAGCTTCCCGTTCGATGCCCCTCGCGCGCGCGCGCTGTCCCGAGTGCTCCGAGCCGCTGGCGGACCCTCCGCACATCCACGTGCCGATGGGCTGCCAGTTCTGCGGGCGCGGGTCGTCGCTCGTCTTCGCCGCCGACGGTACCCCCGTCGACTTCGACGCGAGCTTCACCCCGCAGCGCCTGCAGACATGGTTCTCGGCGGCGCGGCGGGCGATGGCGAGCGGCACCCCGGGGCTGGCCGTGGGCTTCTGCGGCTCCTGCGGGATGCCCATGGCCATCTCCTCCAAGCAGCAGGTCTCCCTGCCCTGCCCTCACTGCAAGAAGCCCCTGGAGGGCAAGGCGGAGGAGCTGCTGCTGGACCAGTGGGTGGAGCCCTGGACACGCGCGGAGGGCGGCGGCCTCTCGCTCGAGTACCGCCTCGCCTGGGTGGACGACTCCACCGGCATCACCGCGGGGTGCGCCGGGTGCGGTGCCCCCACGCCGGCCGACGACCCCGCCGTGCGCTGCCGCCGCTGCGGGGCGGTGTGCTGGGTGGAGCGGGGCGAGGGTGACCAGAAGCACCGCGCGCAGCTCGGCGTCCGCGTGGACGGCACGCGTCAGGGGCGGCCGTTCAACGTGCTGGTGTCGCTCGCCCAGGGAGAGGCGATGCTCCGCGCCGACACCAACGTGGGCGCGGCGTCCTCTTCCTCGTCCTCGGTGCTGGGCATCACCGGCATCGGCTGCGCGATCGCCGTCGGCCTGTCCCTGCTCGGGATCCTCGGCCTGGTGATCTACCTGTTCTTCAAGTAGCGCGCTTCAGGCGCTCAGAGGTTCTCCACCGACTTGAGCAGCTCGGGGATGAACTGCGTGCGCGGCCGGAGCAGCATCACGCGCTTGGGCGTGCCCGGGACGTGAAGGAGCGCGTCATTCGGCCCGAAGCCGCCGGCGGCGAGCGGGTCGTCCTTGAAGACGACGTTCTGCCCGGAGCCGTTGCTCGTCTCGTTGTAGGTGGTGTCGTCGGCGCGCGCGCTCGTGGCGGCGAACAGACATGCCCCTGCCAGCGCGAGCGCGAGGGCGCCCGCCTTCCAGTTGCCCGTCATCGGTCTTCTCCTTTTCGGGTGTGCGACGCCGAAGCCCGACGCCGCGGTGACCGCGGCGCCCGCAGCGCGCAACGGTGAGACACCCCTCCCGCGGCGCGCCTTGGGCTCGCTTCCGTGGGCCCTCCGCGTCTGCCATGATGGCGCGCATGACGGGGCGCGAGCGCGTGCGATGAGCGGCCAGGGGTGGAGGACGACGGTTCGCACCGGCAACCCGCAGGCGGACCTTCAGCTCGTCGAGCAGCACCGCGCGCACGCCGCGGCGCAGGGGCTCACGGTGCAGGTCGTGCCGCTCGCGCAGGGCGGCTACGAGGTGCAGGCGCTCGCCCCGGCGGTGGCCGCGGCGCCCCCTCCGGCAGGCCCCTCCGCCGTCGGCTCCACCCTTCCTTCCAACGTCCCGCAGGTGGGCGCGCGCCCGGCCGCGGGTCCTTCCGCCGCGCCCGTCGCGCCCTCCCCCGCGCCGGCGCAGCCCGGGGGCGATCCCAGCGGCACCATGCCCTCGCGCTTCGCCCCGGTGGCCGGGATGGGCGCGGCTCCCGCACCGCAGGTCCGCTACGAGGGACCGCTCGTCGCCCCCACGCCGCCGGCGGGGGTGACCACGCTGCGGCGGCGCCGCGCGCGCGGCCTCGCCTTCGTCGTGCTCGGCGTGGTGCTGTGCGCAGGCGCCGCGCCGCTGGCCGTCGTCGGGGCGACGTGGACGCAGGGCGCGGACACCCTCGCCGGCGTGGAGACGCTGCTCTTCTCCGTCCTCTGCGGCGTCCCGGGTGTGCTCCTCTTCGTGCTCGGCCTGCGCGGCCGGCTCCGCGCGACCGCCGCCCTGCGGCGGATGGGCCTGGTCTGACGCGCGACCGGCCAGCCGCCGGCGCGCCCATCAGAAGATGTAGAAGGCCGAGAGCTGCACCCGGTGGTTGGTGGCGGTGGCGCCGTCGTTGTAGTGGTCGTCGATGTGCGCGTACTCCACGCCAAAGCGCACCGCGCGCGTGAGATCGGCGAAGACGTTGGCGTCGAACCAGTCCTCCGACGACCGCGTCTTGCTCGCCGCGCCGTAGAACTGCGTGTTGTTCGAGCCGATGTGCGAGTAGTTGCCGGAGACCCACACGCGCCCATCCAGGATGGGCAGGTAGTACTGCGCGCCCACGAAGAAGGACGTCCACTGGATGGTGTGCAGGCCCCCCGCCAGGTCGTAGGTCGCGATGCCGTTGTCGATGTTCTGCGGGTAGGTGGGCGCGGGGCTCGCGCCCGTCGGGTTGGGAGGCGCCGGGAAGGTCACCCCACCGGAGAGGCCGGTGTAGAAGTCGGAGTCGCCGTAGCCGTAGGCGAACTCGCCGGTGAGCGAGAGGACGTTGGCCTTCTTGGTCTTGGTCCCGGGCAGCACCGGCACGAAGAGGTCGACCGCCATGGCCGACGCCCACTTGTCGACGGTGTTCTTCGGCGCGGCCGACCACTCGTCCACGCTGATCTTCCGCACGTTGCCGGTGAGCGCGATGGAGGCGGGCTGCAGGTTGGTGCCGGTGGATCCGTTGGTGGTCCAGCCCGTCCACTGGTTGATCGCCAGGCGCACGCCCGCTTGCCCGTCGGGCACCGAGGAGTCGCGCTGCACCGGCCGGGCGAGCGCCGCCGCGACGTCCACCGTCACCGCGTGCGTCTTGATGGTCTTCTGGACCAGCAGCTGCGGCGTGCGGGCGTAGAGCTCACCCGGCACGCCCTGGTACTCGACGGTGTTGGGCTGGTACATGCCCTGCCAGCCGAGGAGCTGCCACGACTGGCCGATGAGCACGTCGACGATGGGCGTCTCCAGCTTCAGGTTGAAGTGGCGGATGCGGAAGGTCGGGTTGGTGAAGTAGGCGCCCTCGCTGCCGAAGTAGGGCTGCCCCGCCCCGATGGGGAGCTCGGTGCCGAGGAAGTCCATCTCCAGCTTGGCGCTCGCGCGGATGCCGTGCGTCTCCGGCGCGCGCAGGCGGAAGCCGATGCGCGAGTTGCGCACGCTCATCATGAAGCGGGAGTTGTCGCCGCGGATGGTGCCCGAGCGCGCCACCTGACCGCTGCCGGCGATGTCGTTGAAGCTGCGGGTGGAGTCCCAGATGCCGTCCGCCTCCACGAAGCCGTACATCGTGGTCGACCACTTGCCGAGGACGAAGGACAGGCCGTCGGGGGCCGCGCGGCCGACGCTCTCGGAGAGGTCGTGGATGGCGCTGTCGTACTCGGCCTGCGTGATGATGCCCTTCTCGCGCATCAGCCGCAGCGACATGAAGCCGGCGCCCGTCCCGGCGCTCGCCGGGGGTGTGGCCACGCCTCCGCCGGAGGAGGCGGGGGCCGGAGGTGGAGGCGGCGGCGGTGGTGCGGGCAGCGGCGGCGGCGGCGCGGCGGCGACCGGCGGCGGCGCGGTCCCCACACCCGGCGCCGCACCGGCGTCAGGAGCCGGAGCCGTGGCGGCGGGCGCGGTGGCGGCGGGCGGCGTGGCGGCGGGCGGCGGCGTCTGCGCGCTCGCGGCGCCCCCGGCGGTGAGCATCAAGGCGAAGCATCGGGTCGCGAATCGTCGGTTCATGGGTGTGGCCCCTTCCGGCCCTGCACCCTCGGACGACATCGTGACGGCTCTGTGAACTTCGGGACGATACTGTGAAACTTGCGGCGCCCGCGTTGCGACGGTGACGCTCTGGCAGCGGCCTGATGACGCCGTCACCCCTCCCGGGCGGGGGGCGGGGGGTGCGTCCGGTGGTGGCGCACGTCCTCCCCGCGCACCATGAAGATCACCTCCTCGGCGATGTTGGTGGCGTGGTCGGCGACCCGCTCGATGCACTTGGCGACCTTGGTGACGCGCACGGCCGGAGGCACCTCGTTCGGGTTCTCCTCCATGAACTGCATCATGGTGCGGAGGATCTGCCCGTAGGCGGCGTCCACGATGTCGTCGCGGACCAGCACCTGCTCGGCGCGGGTGACCTCCGCCTGGACGAAGGCGTCCAGGGCGTCGCGGAGCATCTGCTGGGCCTGCTCGCACATGGACCGCAGCGCGTCACGCACCTGGTTGCGGGCGACGCCCTTCCCCTCCCGCGCGCGCTCGGCGATGTTGACCGCCTCGTCCCCGATGCGCTCCAGGTCGGTCACCAGCTTGAGCGCGGTGGCCAGGAAGCGCAGGTCGTAGGCCACCGGCTGCCGCAGGGCGAGGATGCGGAGCACCAGCGCGTCGATGTCCATCTCGTCGCGGTCGATGTGTCGGTCCAGCTCCACCACCTCCTCGGCGAGCTCGGTCGAGCCTTGCCAGTAGGCCTCGAGCGCGAGCTGCAGGCTGCGCTCGCAGCGCGCGCCCATGGCGAGGGTGTGGGCCCGGAGCTCGCGGAGCTCCGCCTCGAAGTCGCGGCTGGTGTGGGTGCCGGGCATACTCTCCCCGTAGGATGCCACCGTCGGACGCAGAGCGCGACGTGAGAACGCCCAGGCTCCCTGGCGCCTGGGGAGGGGCGGGGGTCAGCCGCTCGAGCGGTGGCGGCTGCGCGTCGCCAGGCGCACGGCCGCGCTGAAGAGCGCGACGAGCGAGACCAGCACCAGGGCCCCCGCCCATGCCTGGTGGTGCCAGTCGTCGTAGGGGGCCACGGCGTAGGTGTAGACCTGCACCGGGACGCTGCTCATCGGCTGGTCGAGCGAGGTGGAGAGGAAGCGGTTGTTGAAGGCGGTGAAGAGCAGGGCCGCCGTCTCGCCGGACACCCGCGCGACCGCCAGCATGACGCCTGTGATGACCCCGGGCGCCGCGGCGCGCAGGACGATCTGCATCGTCATCCGCCACTCCGGGACGCCGAGCGCCAGCGCCGCCTCACGCAGGGTGCGCGGCACCAGGCGGAACATCTCCTCGGTGGTGCGGGTGATGGTGGGCACCATCAGCACGGCGAGCGCCACGCTCCCGGCGAAGCCGGAGAAGTGGTGGGTCTCCAGGACGATGAGGGTGTAGGCGAAGAGCCCGGCGACGATGGAGGGCGTCGCGTTGAGGCTGTCGTTGACGAAGCGCACCGCCCGCGCGAACCACCCCTTGCCGAACTCCGCCAGGTAGATGCCCGCGAACAGGCCCACCGGGATGCTCATGGCAGAGGCGACGCCCACCATGATGCCGGTGCCCACCAGCGAGTTGAGGAACCCGCCGCCCGGAACGCCCACCGGCGTGGGGAGCTGCGTGAAGAAGGCCAGGTTGACGAAGCGCGCGCCCTGCATGAGCACGTAGCCGAAGATGAGCACGAGCACGACCAGCGCCACGATCGTGGCGAGGATGCAGAGGCCGAGCATCACGTGGTTGGTCAGCTTGCGCCGCGGCGAGATGGCGAGCGTGCGGCGCGGCGGCGGCGTGGCGACGGTGGTCACGCGGCGCCCCCTTCCCTGCCGCGCGTCATCCGCCAGATGAGCAGCTGCGCGACGCCGTTGACCGCGAAGGTGATGAGGAAGAGGAAGAGGCCCACCTCCGTCAGCGCGGAGAGGTACATGGGGCCGGAGGCCTCGGCGTACTCGTTGGCGATGACCGACGACATGGTGTAGCCGGGCTCGAAGAGGGAGGCGACGATCTGCGGGTTGTTGCCGATGACCATCGTGACGGCCATCGTCTCGCCGAGCGCACGACCCAGGGCGAGGATCACGGCGCCGGCGATGCCCGCGCGCCCGTACGGCAACACCACGTGCCAGATGGTCTCCCACTTGGTGGCGCCCAGGGCGAGCGACGCCTCCCGCTGCGTCTGCGGCACGGCGGAGAGGACGTCGCGCGAGACCGCGGCGATGAACGGCAGGATCATCACCGCCAGGATGATGCCGCCGGTCAGCATGCCGACGCCGTGCGACTGCCCGGCGAAGATCGGCAAGAAGCCCAGGGTCGCGTGCAGGAAGGGGGCGACGACGTCGCGCACGAAGGGCGCCAGCACGAAGAGGCCCCAGAGGCCGTAGACGATGGACGGGATCGCCGCCAGGAGCTCGACG
Source organism: uncultured delta proteobacterium (assembly GCA_963782055.1). Taxonomy (GTDB): domain Bacteria; phylum Myxococcota_A; class Polyangia; order Polyangiales; family Polyangiaceae; genus DASXHD01. Next base: position 3,113,317 of record CAWAIF010000003.1, on the reverse strand, counting down.
AGGAACCCGACGGCCGCGCCCAGCCGCCGCGGCGCCATCTCCACGAGGAAGATGGCGATCCCCACGCCGAGCGGCACCGCGAGCAGCAGCGCGATCGTCGAGGTCACCACGGTGCCGTAGGCGAAGGTCGCCGCGCCGAACTGCTCGGCGACCGGGTCCCAGACCTTGTCGACCAGGAAGTGCAGGCCGAACTTGACGAGCGACAGCTTCGACCCGCGCACCAGCTCGTAGATGAGCAGGGTGAGAAGCACGACGATGGACGCGGCGACGGCCGCACAGGCCTTGCGGAAGATGGCGTCCGCGCTCGTCCAGCCGTGGAGCCAGTGGGGGCCCCAGCGACGCAGCGAGCGCGATCGCCGCGAGGGGCCGCTCACGCGCCCCACGGCCTGCAGGTTCATCGCCATCGTCCTACTTCTTCGCCGGCTCCACCTGATCGAGCTTCGCCTCCGCGCGCTTCACCAGCTCCGGGGGGAGCTGCGCGTAGTCCAGAGGCCCGCAGAACTTCTGCCCGTCGTGGATGGCCCAGCGGAGATACGACACCACCGCGGTGCGCTCCGGCCCGGCGGGCATGTCCTTGTAGAGCACGGCCCAGGTGGTGCCGCTGATGGGCCACGCCTTGTCGCCCGGGGCGTTGGTGATGGAGTAGCGCAGGTCCTCCGGCAGGGTGGCGACGGCGCCCGCGGCGGCCGCGGTGACGGCGTCGACGCTCGCGGTGGCGAACTGGCCCGCGGCGTTCTTCACCTGGCCGAAGGGCATCTTGTTCTGGATCGCGTAGGTGAGCTCCACGTAGCCGATGGCCCCGGGCGTCTGGCGCACCGTGCCCGAGACGCCCTCGTTGCCGCGGCCCCCGAGGCCGGTCGGCCACTTGACCGACGTGGCGAAGCCCACCTTGCTCTTCCAGTCGGGCGAGACCTTGGACAGGTAGTCGGTCCACACGTAGGTGGTGCCGCTGCCGTCGGAGCGATGCACCACGACGATGGACGTCGCCGGGAGCTTCAGGTCGGCGTTGTCGGCGGTGAGCTTGGGGTCGTTCCAGGTCTTGATCTCGCCGAGGTAGATCCCGGCGAGCACCTCCGGCGTGAACTTGATGGCGTGCGCGAGCGCGGGCAGGTTGTACGTGGGCACCACCGCGCCCATCACCAGCGGCACGTGGATGACCGGCGACTTGGCCTCCTTCAGCTGGCTGTCGGTCATCGGGCCGTCGGTGCAGCCGAACTGCACGGTGTGCGCGATGAGCTGCCGGATGCCGCCCCCGGACCCGATGGACTGGTAGTTGACCTGCACGTTGGGCGCGACCTTCTGGTACTCGCTCGACCACCGCGACATCACCGGGTAGACGAAGGTGGAGCCGGCGCCGTTGAGCGCGACCGTGGACGAGCCCGACTTGTCGCCGCCCCCGGATGTCGGCGTGGACTTCTTGCAGGAGGCGGCGGACAGAGCCACCAGGGCGGCGCAGGCGGCGACGGCGATGCGAAGACGGATCATGAGAGTCCTTTCGTGCTGTGTCGGCCTAGCGGTCACCCACGAGCGGCGGCGGGTGCGTCCGGACGTGCCGGACATCCTCGCCGCGGACCATGAAGATGACCTCCTCGGCGATGTTGGTGGCGTGGTCCGCCACCCGCTCGAGGTACTTCGAGACGTGGATGACGCGGATGGCCTCGGCCACCTGCGGCGGGTGCTGCTGCATGAAGGCGGTCATGGCGCGGATGATCTTGCCGTAGAGCGCGTCCACCGCGTCGTCGCGCGCGAGCACCTGCTCGGCGCGCGAGGGCTCGCCCTGGACGAAGGCGTCGAGCGCGTCGCGGAGCATCTCCTGCGACTGCTCCCCCATCGCCTTGAGCTCCTCCTTCACCTGGTCCTTGGCGGTGCCGTGCTCCTCCTTGGCGCGCTCGGCGATGTTGACCGCCTCGTCGCCCACGCGCTCCAGGTCGGTCACGAGGCGCAGCGCGCCGGCGAGGAAGCGCAGGTCGTAGGCGACGGGCTGCCGCAGCGCCAGGATCCGCAGCACCAGCGCGTCGATGTCCATCTCGTCGCGGTCGATGTGTCGATCGATCTCCTCCACCTCCGCGGCGACCTGCGCCGATCCCTCCCAGAACGCCTGCAGGGCGACCTGCAGCGCGCGCTCGCAGCGGGCGCCCATGGCGAGGGAATGGGCGCGGAGCTCCCGGAGCTCCGACTCGAAATCTCGGCTGGTATGCGCTTGCGGCACGTCGTCACCCCTCATCCGAATCGTCCTGTGATGTAATCCTCGGTCTCGCGCTCGTGCGGGCGGGTGAAGATGTCGGTGGTGTCTCCCACCTCCACCAGCCGCCCCAGGTAGAAGAAGCCGGTGCGCTGCGACACGCGCGCCGCCTGCTGCATGTTGTGGGTGACGATGACGATCGTCAGCGTCTCGCGCAGCTCCGACACCAGGTCCTCCACCTTCGCGGTGGCGATGGGGTCGAGCGCGCTCGCCGGCTCGTCCATGAGCAGCACCTCCGGCTCCACCGCGAGCGCGCGGGCGATGCACAGGCGCTGCTGCTGCCCGCCGGAGAGACCGGTGCCCGACTCGTGGAGGCGATCCTTCACCTCGTCCCAGAGGGCGGCGTGGCGCAGGGCGCGCTCGACGCGCTCGGCGAGGTTGGCGCGGGCGTGGACGCCGGCCACCCGCAGGCCGTACGCCACGTTCTCGAAGATGGACTTGGGGAAGGGGTTGGAGCGCTGGAAGACCATCCCCACCCGACGCCGGACGAGGACCGGGTCGACGTTGGGACCATAGATGAGCTCGCCGTCCAGCTCCACCTGGCCGGTGACGTGGACGCTGGCGATGGTGTCGTTCATCCGGTTGAGGGACCGCAGGAAGGTGCTCTTGCCGCAGCCGCTCGGCCCGATGAGCGCCAGCACCTCGTTGGTGCGGACGTCGAGCGACACGTCCTTCACAGCGACCTTCTGGCCGTAGCGGACGGTGAGGTCCTTCGTCCGCATCTTCACGGCCGGCGCGACGCTCGGGGAAGACGGCTCCGCGGGCTGGTTCACGGCGGCACTTTGGGATTCGGATGCGAGCTGAACGTGAAGGCTCTGTGACGATCGTGTGACGTAGGGGCGCTTGCCCGGGAATTTCAGGGGGAAATCGCGCCCACGGAGGGTTCGGACGGCCCGGGGCCAGGCACCCGGCGGGTGCCGGAGAGGACGATGACGAAGGTGGTCCCCCTGCCGACGTCGCTCTCCACCGAGACGGTTCCGCCCATCGCCTCCACCAGGTGCTTGACGATGGAGAGGCCCAGGCCGGTGCCGCCGAGCGCGCGCGAACGGTCAGGGTCGACGCGATAGAACCGCTCGAAGAGGCGGGGGAGGTGCTGCGGCGCGATGCCCGGCCCCGTGTCGGAGACGCTCATTCGCACGCGCTGGTCCTCGGAGGCGATGGTCACCGACACCGACGCACCCGCCGGGCAGTACTTGACCGCGTTGTCCACCAGGTTGCTCAGGACCTGCTCGACCGCGCGCTGGTCGCTCTCCAGTCGCGGCAACCCCTCCTCCACCCTGGCCGAGAGCGTCACGCCCTTCGCCGCCGCCCGGCCGTGGAAGCGACTGGCGACGATGTGCACCACCGCGTCCAGGTCGACCGGCTCACGCTTGAGGCGGAACTCCTTCGACTCGAAGCGGGAGAGGTCCAGGAGGTCCTCGATGAGATCCTTGAGCCGCTCGGCGTGGCGCTCGATGATCTCGACCTGCGTCATCGCCGCCCGCCGGTCCACCGGCATCGCCTGCCGCAGCGTCGTCACCGCGTCGCGCACCGCGATGGCCGGCGTGCTCAGCTCGTGCGAGACGTTGGCGACGAAGTCGCGGCGCAGCGTCTCCAGGCGGCGAAGGTCGGTCACGTCCACGAAGACCGCGAGCAGTCCTTCCTCCGCGCCGGAGAGCGGGGCTATGTGCACGAGCAGCCGCCGCGGCTTGATGCCGGGCAGGTCGATCTCGCCCCGCGCCACCTCCCCCGTCGTTCGCGCACGCTCCAGCAGGTCCTGCAACCCCGCGTGGCGGACCACCTCGATCACCAGCTTGCCCACGGCGTCGGCGCCGACCAGCAGCATCCCGCGCAGCGCCGCGTTGACCAGCTCCAGGCGACCGGTGGCGTCGACGACGAGCACGCCGTCCTGCATGCCCTCCAGGATCCGCGCGTGCAGGCCGCGCTCCGCGCGCAGCTCGTTCATCGTCGCCGAGAGGCTGCCGGAGAGGCGGTCGAGCGCGAGCCCCAGCTCGGCGACGTCGTCGCCACCGGACATGCCCGTGTGCACGTCGAGCTGCCCCGCGCGCATCTCCCGCGCCGCCGCCGTCAGCCGTCGCACCGAGGCGGAGATGCGGTCGGAGGCGACGCCGGAGAACACGAGGCCGAGCAGCACCACCGCGGCCGACGCGAACAGGACCAGCCGCCGCAGCGCCGCGGTCGTCCCCTCCGCGTCCGCCGGCAGACCCACGCGCACCGCGCCGGCCACCGCGCCCTGCCGGTGGAAGGGCGCCGCGACGTAGCTCACGGTCGCGCCGGAAGGCCCGTCCGCGCGCTCGCTCCACCCGCGACGGCCCGCGAGCGCCGCGCTCACCTCCGGCTCGCTGCCCGCCACCCACGCGTGCGTCTCGGAGTCCCCCGCCACGTCCCCGTCCGGCGCGAACACCGTGACTCGCCCCGCCGCGAGACGCGCCTCCTGACGGGCGAACGCGTCCCAGGCGCGGCGATCGTCCGCGGCGGCCGGCGACGCGGCGGCGTGCGCCGCGACGAGGGACGCGCGCGCGTCCAGCTCGCTCCGCACACGCTGGGGGCGGCCGGCCGCGACCGCCCCGAGCAGGTAGACGTCCGCCACGGCGACCGACGCGACGATCAGCGCCACCGAGAGCAGGAAGAGCTTGAGCCGGAGACCCATGGGTGCCGCCCCGAGAGGGAAGAGACGCCCGATGATGGCACGTCGCGCGACGAAGTCGCGCCCGCGTGGGGGGAGGCTCCGCGCGAATCACTCGTGCGGAGGGGGGGCGACGCGCGCCGCCCCCGAGACAGTCGGTGCGAAGGGCGGGACTTGAACCCGCACGAGAGTGACCTCGCCAGAACCTGAATCTGGTGCGTCTGCCAATTCCGCCACCTTCGCGAGTGTGGGAACGCCTGGTTACTTAGCCTCCGGGGAAAGGTCAAGCTGGCTCATGAGGGCGCACCCCTCCGACGGCCCGCCCGGCCCCCGCCGGACATCGTCCGACTGCGAGCATGCTCGCGATCGGGCGATCCGGGCCGCCTGGGTCATGCCGGGAGGGCCCGGGCTGTGCTAACTCACCGCCATGTCCTCCGGCGCCGACGCCCTCCTGGTCCTGGCCGACGGCACCGTCTTCCCCGGGCGCGCCTTCGGCGCCGCGGGCACGACGACGGGCGAGGCGGTCTTCACCACCACCCTGACTGGCTACCAGGAGGTCCTCACCGATCCCTCGTACTACGGCCAGCTCGTCACCATGACCGCCCCGGAGATCGGCAACGTGGGCGTCAACCCCGGCGACACCGAGGCGGTCGACCCCGCCGGGGGCGATCCCGGGCCCCGCCTGGCCGGCTTCGTCGTCCGCGATCTCAGCCCCATCTCCTCCAGCTGGCGCGCGGAGGAGCCGCTCGACCGCTACCTGGAGCGTCACGGCGTCGTCGGCATCACCGAGGTGGACACCCGCAAGCTCACCCGGCACCTGCGCGATCACGGCGCGCAGAACGGCGCCATCGGCACCGCCGGCAAGGACGAGCTGCTGCGCCTCGCCCGGGAGGCTCCCGCCATGCTGGGCCTCGACCTGGTGAAGCGCGTCACGCCGAAGGAGCCCTACGCGTGGACCGAGGGCCGCGGCGACTGGACCCCCGGCGCCGGCGCGGAGAGCTTGCAGACTGCAAGCGATTCCCGCCCGCACGTGGTGTGCGTCGACTTCGGCATGAAGCGCAACATCCTGCGCTGCCTGGTCGACGCGGGCTTCCGCGTCACCGCGGTGCCCGCCACCACCAGCGCCAAGGACATCCTCGCGCTGTCGCCCGACGGCGTCTTCCTCTCCAACGGCCCGGGCGATCCCGCGGCGGTCACCTACGGCGTGGAGACCATCAAGGCCCTCCTCGGCAACAAGCCGCTGTTCGGCATCTGCCTCGGCCACCAGCTCCTCGCCATCGCCCTCGGGGCGAAGACCTACAAGCTCAAGTTCGGCCACCGCGGGGCCAACCAGCCGGTGAAGGACCTGGCCACCGGCCGGGTGGAGATCACCACCCAGAACCACGGCTTCTGCGTCGAGCTGGACACCCTGCCCGCCGGCGTGCGCTCCACGCACGTCCACCTCAACGACGGCACCAGCGAGGGCCTCAGCGCCCCCGACCTGCGCGCCTTCAGCGTGCAGTACCACCCCGAGTCCGCCGCCGGCCCGCACGACTCCCTCTACCTCTTCAACCGCTTCCGCGACATGGTCGGCTGACGATGGGCAAGATCCACTTCGTCAGCCTGGGCTGCCCCAAGAACCGCGTCGACAGCGAGGTGATGGTCGGCGTCGCACGGCAGGCGGGCTACGAGCCCACCGACGAGGCCACCGACGCCGAGGTCATCGTCGTCAACACGTGCGGCTTCATCGGCGAGGCCAAGCGCGAGTCCATCGAGACCATCTTCGAGCTCGCCGCGATGAAGGAGCACGGCGCGTGCGAGCGCCTGGTCGTCGCCGGCTGCCTCTCCCAGCGCTACCCGACGGAGCTCGCCGCGCAGATGCCGGAGGTCGATCACTTCCTGGGCTCGAGCGACATGCTCAAGCTCGGCACCGTGCTGCGCGGCGAAGCGGACCGCGTGCTCGTCGGCAACCCGGCGGAGTGGGTGGTGCGCGCCTCCGATCCGCGCGTTGTCACCGGGCCGCGCGCCAGCGCTTACGTGAAGATCGCCGAGGGCTGCAACCGCACCTGCTCCTTCTGCGTCATCCCGCAGCTCCGCGGCAAGCAGCGCTCCCGCCGGGCCGATGACGTGGTGCGGGAGGTGGAGACGCTCGTCGCCGAGGGCGTCAAGGAGATCAACCTGGTCTCGCAGGACACCGTCGCCTACGGGCGCGATCTCCCGAAGACGGAGCGCGACGATCTCGCCGACGTCGTGCGCCGCGTCGCCGACGTGCGCGGCGTGCGCTGGGTGCGCCTCTTCTACCTCTACCCCGAGACCATCGACGAGGCGCTCATCGAGCTGCTCGCCTCCCACCCGCGCGTCGCGCGCTACGTCGACATGCCGCTGCAGCACGCCGCCGAGGCGATGCTCCGGCGCATGAAGCGCGGCCACGGCAAGGACCGGCAGAAGCGCGTCGTCGCGCGCCTGCGGGAGAAGATCCCCGGCCTCACCTTCCGCACCGCCTTCATCGTCGGCCACCCCGGCGAGACCGACGACGAGTTCGAGGAGCTGTGCGACTTCGTCCGCTGGGCGGAGTTCGAGCGCATGGGCGTCTTCCGCTACTCCGACGAGGAGAGCTCGGCGAGCTTCGCGCTCGAGGGCAAGGTGAGCGCGAAGGTCGCCGCGAGCCGCCACCGCAAGCTGATGACCCTGCAGCGGCGCATCGCGCGCAAGAAGAACCAGACGCTCCTCGGCACCGAGCTGGAGGTGCTGGTGGAGGGCCCGAGCGAGGAGCACGAGCTGGTGATGGAGGGCCGCCACATGGGGCAGGCGCCGGACATCGACGGCAAGGTGTACCTCTCCGGCGGCGAGGTCCACGCCGGGGAGATGGTGCGCGTGCGCGTCTCGCAGGCGAGCGACTACGATCTGGTGGGCGAGGTGATCGGCGAGACCGGCGCGCCGCCGCCGCGCAAGCGCGTCGGGCTGAAGATCCTCTCGACCTGAGCTACTTGACCGAGACGATCACGTCCTTGGACGCGCTCGCGTCGTTGCCCACTTGCTGGCTGATGCTCAGGTGGTCGCCGTTGACCGCCTTCACGTCCGCCTGCCAGGACCCGGTGCCGTCCGCCTGCGTCACCACGCCGGTGTCGCCCGGCGGAGCGAGACTCCTGTTGACGATGATGACGAAGGCGTCGCCCTGCACGCCGTTCAACGACGACAGGTGCACGGTCCCCGGCTCGTTCCCCAGCGACTGCGACGGCGCCTCCGGCGGCGGGAGGGGCAGCGTCGGGCTGAGGCACGCCGTCACCCCGACGACGAGCAGCAGCGCGAACAGGGCCCTCCGGAACATGGTGACAACAATGTAGCACGAAACGCTCCAGGTCAAATGCTCATGTTTTCCCATCCGGGAGCCTCCATTCTGCCAACTTAGTTGGCGGAGCTGAAACCGGCGTGGTCGCCCTGGACCAAGGGCCGCCTCGCGCCGCAGAATGCCCGCCCGCGCCGCGGCGTTTGCCGCTCGGAGACCGTGACCGTGCCCAGGCAACCCACCGACTGACATGCGCCGCTCCGCTCTCGTCCTATGGCTGCAGCGGCCCCTCTTCCGTCCGATCGTCGCGGCGATCTTCGTCGCGTGGCTCATCGCGCGGATGCGCGGGTCGGACGTGAACCAGGCGGCGGGCTCGCGCACCGCGGCGCTCGTCGACGTGCTGGCGAGGCGCGGCCTGTCCACCACCGAGGCGGACGTCGTCTGGGAGACCGGGCCGAGCGGCGTGCGCGGCGCGTTCGTGGGCGGGGCGCGCGCGGTGGTCCGCGCGCACAAGGGGAGCGACCCGAGCGACATCTACCTGGTGAGCGCGCGCCTCTCCCCGGAGGGCGCGCTGCTCGCGGTGGGCAACGTCTACGATCTGACGCGCACGTCCAGCATCGACGAGGACCGCCCGCTGCTGCACGGCGAGGAGATCGCCTACGCGACGAGCGCGGGCGACATCCACACCGCGGTGCACGTCGTCGACCTGCGCGGGTGGGGCTCGTCGGCCTACGACGGCTTCACCCGCGTGCAGCGCTGGCAGGCGGCGCTGACCAACCTGCAGCTCACCGGACAGACCGCCGGCGTGGTGCACAACGTCTTCTCCCTCGACCCCGTCGCGACCGACGTGGCGCTGCGCTTCGAGGACTCCGGCCTGCTCGACGTCACCGCCGACGGCCGCCGCATCGTGCTCGACGGCGAGAAGCCCGCCGCGGTGGAGGGCTCCGGCTGGGTGCGCGTATCCCCCGGGGAGCGCGCGGTGCCCGGCAACCTCGTCACCTGGTCCGTCGACCGCGTGCGCGGCATGGAGTGGATGGGCGAGGAGCGCATGCAGGTGGTCAAGGCCGTGGCCTTCACCGCGCTGGAGTGGGCGCTGCGCGCGCGCAACCGCGTCTTCGGCCCCGGCGACAGCGCGGCGCAGGTGGCGGCGGAGATGGGCACGCTCGGGCACGCCGGGACGCCGACCTTCACCGACCCCGACATCGGCTGGCCGCCCGCGCCCATCGCGCCGATGCTCCACCCGGCGATCGCCGGCGAGGGCAAGTGGATCTCCCTGGACGACGATCCCTTCATCACCCCGCAGCCGGGCGTGCCGGGCGCCTTCGTCACCACCTTCCTGCGCCCGGACAGGGATCAGCAGACGACGCGCGTGTACATCACCATGTGGGACCCGCGGCAGATCGCGCTGCACATGGAAGCGGGGACGGTGGAGCCGCTCAGCGCGACGGGCGAGGCGGGCCCCGGGTGCATCCCGCGCAAGCCGGAGGTGATGCGCGAGGTGGTCGGCGGCTTCAACGGCGGCTTCCAGGCGATGCACGGCGAGTACGGCATGCAGGCGAACGGCGTGCTCTACCTGCCCCCCAAGCCGTACGCCGCCACGGTGATGGAGCTGCGCGACGGCGCGACCGCCTTCGGGTCGTGGCCCGGCACCACCGACGTGCCGCCCGACATCCTGAGCTACCGGCAGAACCTGACCGCGCTGGTGGAGCACGGCACCTTCAACCCGTGGCGCCGCACGTGGTGGGGAGGCACGCCGCCCGGCTGGCAGGACACCATCCACACCACGCGCAGCGGCATCTGCATGACGAAGGACCACTTCGTCGGGTACTTCTTCGGCAACGAGCTCTCCGCACAGGCGCTCGCCGCGGCGATGATCCGGGCGCGCTGCGAGTACGGCATGCACCTGGACATGAACCCCGGGCTCGTCGGCTTCGAGTTCTACGACGTGGAGACGTCGGACACGTGGAAGCCGCTGGGGCGGCCGCTGCAGAGCGACTGGGAGCACGAGAGCACCATCAGCCACCTCCCCGGCTTCCACTACCGCGCGCGCCGGATGATCCGCGGGATGTCGGAGCAGAACTTCCCGGAGTACATGCACCTGAACGGGCGCGACTTCTTCTACCTCACGCGCCGCCCGGAGCTGCCGGGCCGCGACGTCACGCCGCTGGTGACGCCCGCGCAGCCGGGCGAGGGCGCGTGGCGCACCAAGGGCCTGCCGCAGCACGGGTTCCCCTATGCGCTCGCCATCACCACCGTACGACCGTCGCTGGCGCGCGCCGACGCCGCGATGCGCGTGGTGCGCATCGATCCGCGCACGGTGCTGCCGGCGGGTAGCGAGGGCACCACCGAGTCCACGCCGACGATCGCGGTGTTCACCGGCGCGCGCGCGCTGCTGCAGCCGGGGCCCGCGGTGTGGCTCTCCGGGTCGCGCTTCGCGCTCGCCGGCGGCCCGCCCTCGCCGCACGCGCTGGCGCTCGCGCGGACACGGCCGATCGGCGCCGGGCCGCCTCCCCGCGCCGCGGTGGGCATCGACGACCAGGACGGCATGCTCGCCTGGGTGGAGCTGCCGCCCAACGCCACGCCCGACGCCTCCACCCGCGCGGCGATGGGCGCGCTGCTCGACGCGTTGCACTGCACCGCGCGCGCGGCGGTCGACGGCGACGCCCGCGCGCTGCTGGGCGGGACGCTGGACGCCGCAGGCAACCCGGTGGTGCCGCCCGAAGGCCTGGTGGCTCGGCTGGTGCGCGGCTCCACGCCCGCCGCGCGGCTGTTCTTCGACACCCCGCCGGTCGGGCCGGGCGTTTGGCAGCCGCTGCAGATGCAACGGGTCCGGTACTTCAGCCATCCCAAGCCCAAGGACGCCGGCGCACCGGAAGGGGGGGCCGAGACAGGCTCCGGAACAGGCTCGGGATCGGGCTCCCGCTCGCTGGGCACGGGCGCGACACCATGACGCGCGACGTCGAAGGCACGCTCGAGCCTGCGAAAATCCCGGCCCTGTGCGAGACTTTCGATTGACCGGGCCCCGAACGGGCCGGTACAAAAAATCCCAGGGAAAGCGTGGTCAGGGTTCATTGCCAGCGGGCGCCCGCGGGCGGGAGGCGAGAGTGAACCGCCCCCAGCCTTTCGGCCGCTACGAGCTGCTCGATCGCATCAGCGCGGGCGGGATGGCCGAGGTGTTTCGTGCGCGCGACGCCAGGCGCGGTGGCCAGGTGGTGGCGCTGAAGAAGATCCTCCCGCACATCGCGGAAGACGAGGAGTTCATCCAGATGTTCGAGGACGAGGCGCGCATCGCCTCGCAGCTGGAGCACCCGCACATCGCGCGGACGCTGGACTTCGGCACCATCGACCAGAGCTACTACATCGCCTTCGAGTACGTGAACGGCAAGGACATGCGCGCCATCTACGAGCGCGCGGTGCGGCTGAAGGAGCGCATCCCCCTGTCCTTCCTGCTCTACGTCTTCGCGCGCATCGGGGAGGGGCTCTCCTACGCGCACGCCCGGAGAGACGCCAGCGGCGCGCCGGTCTCCATCGTGCACCGCGACGTGAGCCCGCAGAACATCGTCGTGTCGTTCGACGGCGACGTGAAGCTGATCGACTTCGGCATCGCCAAGGCCGCCGGGAAGTTGAGCCGCACCGCCGTCGGCACCATCAAGGGCAAGTTCGGGTACATGAGCCCCGAGCAGGTTCGCGGGATGGAGGTGGATCAGCGCACCGACATCTTCTCCCTCGGCATCAGCATGTGGGAGCTGCTCACGCTGCAGCGCCTCTTCGCCGCCGAGAACGAGATCCTCGTCCTGGAGAAGATCCGCAACCTGAAGATCCCGCCGCCGTCGTCGCTCGACGCCTCCGTGCCGCCCGAGCTCGACCGCATCGTGCTTAAGGCGCTCTCCAAGGACCTGGACGGCCGCTACCGGTCGGCGAAGGAGCTTTACCGCGATCTCAACGCCCTCGCCGAGAGCGCCTCGGCGGTGGCCGCACGGGAAGAGGTCGCCGCATACATGCGTCGCGCTTTTGCGGAGGCCGCGGACAAGACCGGGCTGGACCCGGGCTCGCACTCCGGTCCGAGGCCCACACCTCAGGTACCCCGAGGGCAACCGCAAGCCCCGGGATCCGTACAAGCTTCTCGCGCTTCCGGCGCCGGCATGAGCTATAACGCAGGGGCGCCCCCAAGAGGGCAGGAGACACCGATGGCTGCTGATAACAAGGGCTCGGACCTCGACATCTTCGAGGGGCTCGGAAAGAAGAGTCCTTCTGCCGGCCCGCCCGCACCTTCACGCGTGCCGCCGCCTCCGGGTTCGCGCGGCGCACCGCCGCCGCCCCCCACGAGCGGAGATCTCGGAAAGAAGACCCTCCTCGGCATCGCTGCGCCGCAGACCGGCATCGGCCACCCGCCCGTCGTGCCGCCCCCGCGGTCCGGTCCGCCCGGCGCCGGCCGTGGGTCCCTGCCCGCCGTCGCGCCGCCGCCCAGCAAGAGCGCTCCTCCCCCCGCCTCCACACGTCCCGCCCCGTACGCCGCCGCGCCGAGCGGCGGCATGGACATGGACTGGGACGACGACGACGAGGCGACCCACATCTTCGACAAGGACAGCGAGGGCTCCCACGCCGGGCCCGCGCCTGCCCCCGCCGCCGGCCGTCCCGCGGCCGGCGCCCGCGCCGTGCCCCCGCCGCCGGCCACCGCGCCCCTCCTCAACAAGTCCGCGCCGCCGCCCCCGCCCCCCGGCAACAACATGGGCTTCCAGCGCACGATGGCCATGAACGCGCCGCCGCCCCCGCCGCCCGGCGCGATGCCCCCGCCGCCGCCGGCCTCGTCGGTCGGCAGCGCCTTCGCCCGCGCGTCCTCCGCGCCGGCCGGCGCGATGGCGCCGCCCCCGCCCACGATCGACCCGCGTCCGCTCATCAACCCACACGGGATGACGATGCCGCTCGGCCAGGCGCCGCCCGTCGGCAACCTCGCCGGCCAGGTCCACACCGAGCCGCTGCAGATGCCGCCGCGGCCGCCGTCGGCGGCGCCGCCGCCCCCACCGGGCGCCGCCTTCCAGATGACGCAGCCTGCGCAGGGCATGCCGCAGCAGGGCATGCAGCAGCAGATGCAGCAGCCGCAGATGCAGCAGGGCATGCAGCAGCCGCAGATGCAGCAGATGATGCAGCAGGCCCCCCGCACGATGGAGGCGACGGCGCTGGTGCGCCCGCCGAGCTCCAGCAAGGCCGGCCTCATCATCGGCCTCTTCGTGGCGGTGCTCGTCATCGCCGGCGCCGTGGGCGGGTACATGTTCCTCATGCCGCACACCGGCAACATCGCCATCAACGTCGCCGACTCGAAGGGCGGCGCGGTGAGCTCGCTGGAGGTCACCGTCGACGGCAAGACAGTGTGCGATCACGCCCCGTGCTCGGTGACCAAGGTGAAGACGGGCTCCCACGAGGTGAAGGTCACGGCGAAGGGCTACGACACCCCCGCGCCGAAGCTCATCGCCGTGGAGTCGGGCAAGACCGCGCAGATCGACTTCGCCCTCTCCGGCGGCGCGGCCGCCGGCACCGGGTTCAAGGTGACCGGCACGCAGCCCGGCGTGAAGCTGCTGGTGGACGGCAGCGATGTCGGCAGCCTCCCGCAGGAGCTGCACGATCTCAAACCGGGCGACCACCAGCTGAAGTTCGTCGGCAAGCCGGAGGTGGACGCCAAGACCCACAAGGAGGTCCAGCGCTACGAGCCGCTCGAGAAGACGGTGACGGTGAAGGAGGGCGAGGTCACCGACCTCGACAGCGTCACCCTCAAGGTGCTCATCGGCAAGGCGACGATCACCCTCGGCACGCCCGGGGCGAAGGTGACGCTGGTGTCCTCCACCGGCGATCGCCGCAACGTCACCACCTTCCCGATCTCGGTGGACATCGACACCAGCAAGGCGACCTGGACGATCGAGGCCTCCAAGTTCGGCTACGAGGAAGCCAAGCTGCCCATCAGCTTCGACGACGGGCAGGCAGAGAAGGTGTTCAACGTCGAGCTGCAGGCGAAGGGCGCCGCCCCCACGTACCACCCGACGACCACCCACACGACCCACACCACGACCACCCACACCACGACGACCCACGTCACCCCCTCGGGCGGCGCCAAGCTCGCGGTCATCAACGCCCTGCCGATGGGCGGTACGGTCGTGGTGCTGGACGGCAAGCCGCTCGGCGCGGTGCCCAAGAAGAACGTGTCCGTCTCGGCCGGGTCGCACACCCTCATCTTCATCAACCCCGGCAAGAGCCTGAAGAAGGTGGTCCACGTCAGCGTGGGCGCCGGCGAGAACAAGAACGTCATCGTCCACCTGGACTAGAAGACCTCCCGGCGGCACAAGCCGCCTCCCCGCTCGATCTGGAAGCTGAGGCCTGGCAAAACGCCGGCCTCGACCGTGCCCCGCTCCCCCGAGGAAAGCTTTTCCCCGCCGGCGCCAGGGCGCTAGTCTGAGACGATGCCCAAGGTCGTCTCGGAACCCCCGGTGCTCGGGCGCAAGCCCCGCATCCTCGTCGCCGACGATGAGCGCGGGCTTCGCGACATGCTCTCCATCCTGCTGCGGCGGGAGGGGCACGAGGTGGCCCTCGCCGCCGGCTTCGCCGAGGCGTGCGAGGCGGTCCGCGGGGCGCCCTCCCCCTTCGATCTGGTCATCACCGATCTCATGATGCCCGACGGCTCCGGGCTCGACGTGCTCACCACCGCCCGGAACCGCAGCCAGCACACCGAGGTCATCGTCATGACGGCGTACGGCGCGATGGAGACGGCCGTCGACGCCATGAAGCGGGGCGCGTACGACTTCGTCACCAAGCCGTTCGCGACCTCCGAGCTCAAGGCGCTCGTCGCCAAGGCGCTGGAGAAGCGCGCGCTGTATGCCGAGAACGAGCGACTGCGCGCGCAGGTGGACCGCGCCAGGCCGAAGGGCCTGCTCGGCCACTCCGAGGCGATGCGCCGGGTGCTGGACCTCATCGGTCGCGTCGCGAGCTCCCGCGGGACCGTGCTCATCACGGGCGAGAGCGGCACCGGCAAGGAGCGCGTCGCGCGCGCCATCCACGAGCAGAGCGACCGGACCGGCAAGCCGTTCCTGGTCGTCAACTGCGGCGCCATCCCGGAGGAGCTCATGGAGAGCGAGCTCTTCGGCCACGAGAAGGGCGCCTTCACCGGCGCGAGCCGCCAGCACGCGGGGATCTTCCGCGACGCCGACGGCGGCACCGTGCTCCTCGACGAGGTGGGCGAGCTCGCGCCGCAGCTCCAGGTGAAGCTGCTGCGCGTCGTCCAGGAGCGCAAGGTGCGCGGCGTGGGGGCCACCGCCGAGCTCCCTGTGGACGTGCGCGTCGTCGCGGCGACCAACCGCAACGTGGAGGAGGACGTCAAGGCGGGCAAGTTCCGCCAGGACCTGTACTACCGCCTGAACGTCATCCGCATCGAGCTGCCTCCTCTGCGCGAGCGGCGGGAGGACATCGGCGAGCTCGCCGAGCACTTCCTGCGGCGGTGCGCCGCGGAGCACGGCAAGGTGATGGACGGCTTCTCCGCCGACGCCCTTCGCGCGCTCGACGCCTACTCCTTCCCGGGCAACGTGCGCGAGCTGGAGAACGTGGTGGAGCGGGCGGTGGCGCTGGCAGAGAGCAGCATCATCGGCCTAGGCGATCTGCCGCGGGAGGTGGGCGGCGCGTCGGCGCAGCCGACCCCGGAGCTGCTGCACCTGCCCGAGGAGGGCTGCGAGCTGGACCAGGTCCTGGGCGAGGCGGAGCGCCGCCTGATCCTCCAGGCGCTGGAGAAGACCGGGGGCGTGCGCACCAGCGCGGCCAAGCTGCTGGGCGTCTCGCTCCGGAGCCTGCGCTACCGCCTCCAGAAGCTGGCGATGGCCACCGAGGAGGACCAGGAGGCGCCGTCGGAGAGCCGCGTGAAGCTGGAGACGCAGGAGCCTGGGAAGGAGCGTGCGTGATGCGGCGAGTGACGATCTTTGTTGGGCGGGGTGACGGAAATTGTCAGTCGGAGCCCCTCGGAGCCCCAACCTGCCGCGAAATCCGGGGGAAGATGCCTCTGGCACGACCGCTGCATGTGCCTCGACCGATGACACGCAGTCGAGCGGATCGCGGCTTCACCCTGGTGGAGCTCATGGTCGTGGTGACCATCATCGCGATCCTCGCGTTCCTCGCGGTCGTCGGTTACCGCAAGCTGGTTACCTCGTCCCACACCGCCGAAGCCACCGAGATGATCAACTCGATCAAGGTCGCCCAGGAGACGTACCACGCCGAGACGGGCCAGTACGCCAACATCTCCAACGGCCTCGGCCTCGGCAACCTGTACCCGCGCGCCAACGCCGACCCCGGCATCGCCACCGGCTGGGGCGCGGACTGCTCCTGGTGCGCGGACCCGCAGGGGTGGAGGCGCCTCCCGGTGCACGCCAACGGGCCGGTGCGCTTCGGCTACGCGACGATGGCCGGTCCGCTCGGCGCCAACCTCCCCGCGCCGCCGGTGAGCACCATCACCTTCCCCGCCGCCAGCGACATGACCTCCGACTGGTTCGTCGTCTCGGCGATGGGCGACATGGACGGCAACGGCGTCTACTGCACCGCGGTGGGCACCTCGTGGCAAAAAGAAATCTTCATCGATAAAGACGGCGAGTGAATGTGACGTATCTCGAGTGTGTCGGGATGTGTCGCGAAGAGTGTGGACCTCGAAAGGAGATCAGGATGAACGCAATGTTTGGTAACGCGAAACGGCGAGGCTTCACGCTCATCGAGCTGATGATCGTCGTCGCGATCATCGGCATCCTCGCGGTGCTCGCCATCTACGGCGTCAGCAAGTACCTCAAGACGTCGAAGACGGCGGAGGCCACGAACAACGTCGGCCAGATGGCCAAGAACGCGCAGGAAGCGTTCACGCGCGAGAAGATGTCCGGCTCCTTCGTGTCGGCCGGCGGCACCACGCCGATCAACGAGTGCCTCTGCGGCAAGGCGGCGTCCCCCGTTCCGGCGACCGTGCCCAAGAGCTCCAAGTACACCTCGGCGGCGTCCGACTGGGCCACCGGCGACTCGCTCAACGGCTGGACCTGCCTGAAGTACAACATCGAGCAGCCGCAGTACTACCAGTACGACTACCAGTCCGACGGCAACTGCGCCGCTCAGACGATCGGCACCACCTTCTCCGCCATCGCCCAGGGCGACCTGGACGGCAACGGCACGACGTCCTCGTTCGTGCTGACCGGCAACGTGGACGCCACGAGCGGCCAGCTCGTCGTGGCCCCGAAGGCCCTGGAGACCAACCCGGAGGAGTGAGCGCGCTCGCTCTGCGAAGTACACCACTCGGCGCGCTGCGGGCTTCGGCCCGCGGCGCGTCGTGCTTTTGTGCGTGACGTGATGCGTGCACCGAGCAAGGCGACGATGGGGGATGTGCTGCTGGCGGCGGTCACCGTGGCCGCCTTTGCCCACGCGCTGCACGCCGCCCCGGTGTGGGACGACGAGTTCATCGCCACGCGCAACCCCTACCTCTCCTCGGCGGGCGGGCTCTGGCACCTGGCGACCTCCGACCTCTGGGTGGCCTCGGCCAAGGGCGAGGCGAGCGGGTACTACCGGCCCCTCGGCGCGATCTCCCTCGCGCTGAACCGCTGGATCGGCGGCAACACCTCCGCCTCGTACCACCTGGGTAACATCCTGCTCCACGCCGCGTGCGCCGTCGCGGTGCGACGCTGGCTCTCCTCGCTCGCAGGCCACGCGCGCTCCGCGCTGCCGTGGGCGTGCGCGCTGGTCTTCGCCCTGCTCCCGGTCAACTCGGAGGCGGTGGTCTGGATCGTCGGCCGCTTCGATCTGCTCGGCACCCTCCTCGCGGTGTGTGCCCTGCTGGCCAACCGGCGGCAAGGGCGCGTGGGGCTGGTGGTGCTCTCCTACGCGGGCGCCATCCTGTGCAAGGAGCCGTACCTGATGGTGCCGGCGCTCCTCTTCCTGGACGACGTGCTGGTGCTGCGCCGGCGCTCCGCCGACATGCTCACCAAGTACGCCGCGCTCGTCGTGACCACGGCGCTCTACTTCGGCGTGCGGCGCGTGCTGCACGTCGTCTCCGACTCCGTCACCGCCGGCAGCACGCTGTGGGGCGCGGTGGGGAGCTACGTGGTGACGGTCGGCATCCTGGGGCGCGCCACGCTGGACCCGGCGACGCTCTCCCTCTTTCACGTCTACCGCCCGTCGACCGCCGGGGTCGTGGCCGCCGGCGCCGCCGCCCTCCTCGCGGTCACCCTCCTGCTCGCCGCGTGGGGGCGGGTCGGCCCGCTGCGGCTGAGCGCGCGCGGCGGGCCGGGGACCCTCGGTCGCGTCGCCCTCCTCGGGTGGCTGTGGACGCTCGCGGCGCTGCTGCCCGCCGGGCTCGGCGCGCCCCACCTCTTCCAGCTCGGCGATCGCTACGCCTACTTTCCGTCCATCGGCCTGCTCATGGTGCTCTTCGCGGGGGCGAGCGCGCTGGGGCGGCGCGCGCGGGCGCTGCTCTCGGTCGCGGCGGTGAGCGCGGCGGCGTCCTTCGTGCCCATCCTGGCGGCGCGCCTGGACGAGTGGCGCTCGCCGGAGCGGCTCTACGAGGCGGAGCTCGCCCGCGACCCGTCGCGCTACTGGGCGCGGCTGCTGCTCGGGGAGCTGCGCGCGAAGCAGGGACGCTACGGCGAGGCGGAGACGGAGCTGCTGCGCGCCAAGGCAGACGCCTCGGTGCCGTGGCGCATGGACGTGGCCCTCTGCTACGTGTACCTGAACGAGAACCGCCCCGACGACGCGGTGACGGAGTGCAAGACCGCGCTGGCGTGGAACGCCAACGACCCGCGCGCGTGGATCAACCTGGGCTACACGCGGCTGGTGCAGCGCCACTACGCCGCCGCGCTCCACGACGCCGACCACGCGCTGGAGCACAAGCCGCACTATGCCGACGGCCACTACGTGAAGGCGCTCGCCCTGGCGAACATGGGGCGACTGGACGAGGCGCGGGCGGAGGCGCGGGCGGCGCTCGCCGACGATCCGGGCCACGCCGGCGCGCGGGATCTGCTAGCCAAGCTCGACGGAGGACCGCGTTGACCGATCCGGCCGCCGACCGAAGGGAACCATCGCCCCTGCGCGCGCGCACACTGGTGGGCGCGGCGATCGCGCTGGTGGGCCTCTTCTGGGCCGCGGCGAAGGCGTGCGGCTGGTTCCTCGACGCGCCGTACCTGATGCGGCCCATCGACGCGCCCCGCACGATGGACTCCTCGCGCTTCCTCGCGCCGCACGAGACGGCGATGATGCTCGTGGCCGCGCTCTTCCTGCTCCCCGCGGTCTGGCTGGCCGCCGCGGCGCTCCGGCGGCACCCGGCGCCGCTCGCCCGGCTGGAGGCGGCGCTGGGCGAGGACGAGCGCGCGGTGCCGGTGCTCGCGGCCGCCGCCGCGGTGGCGCTGGCAGCCTTCGTCGCCTACGCGCTCGTCCAGAAGGCCGCCATCCTGGACGACGAGCGCGCGTACCTCTTCCAGGCGCACCTCTTCGCCGCGGGCAAGGTGAGCGAGCCCGGGCTGCCCGCCGCCTTCCGCAACCAGATGTTCATCGTGCACCCGCTGCTGGCCAGTAAGTACTTCCCGGGCAACGCCGCGGTGCTCGCGCTCGGGGTGCTCGCGGGGGTGCCGTACGTCGTGCACCCGCTGCTCGCCGGCGCGACGGTGCTCGCCGTCTGGTCCTTCACGCGCGACGCGTTCGGCCGGCGGCAGGCCGAGCTGGCGGCGTGCCTCACCGCGCTCTCGCCCTTCGTCTGGTGCGTCGACGCGTCATTGCTGGCGTTCGGCACTGCGGCGGCGGCGTTCGCCGGGATGCTCGCGGCCCTGGCGCGGACGGCGCGGACCGGGCGGGCGCGCCCTACCGTCTTCGCCGGCCTGGCGCTGGGCCTGCTCTTCGTCACGCGGCCGTACGACGCGGTGGCGCTGGGCGCGCCTGCGGGGCTCTGGCTCGTCGCCCAGGCGTGGCGACGGCGCGTGCCATGGGCGGCGATCGGTCTGGCAGCCGCGGGCTTCGCTGCGGTCGCGTGGATGGTGCCGTGGTACGACCACGCCCTCACCGGCTCCTTCTGGAAGACCGGCTACGCGCTGGACCCCAACCCCATCCGGCTGGGCTTCCAGCGGTCGTTCAACGGCCCCTACGTCCACACGGCGGCGCAGGCCGCGGCGATCGAGGCGACGATGCTCGTGCGCTGCGACGGGTGGCTCTGGGGTCTGCCCGGGGGGATCGCGCTCGTCGCAGCCGGCCTGTTGCGCCGCGACGCCACCCCGGGGGATGCGCTGCTCCGCGCGTGCTTCGCCGGCTTCGTCGTCGCGTACGTCCTGGTCCCGGCGCCGGGGACGTGGGATTTCGGGCCGACCTACGCCTTCGTCCTGGTCCCCGTCTTGATCCCGCTCGCGGTGCGCGGCCTGCACCGCGCGTGGACGATCTGCGGCGGCATGGGGCCGGGCGCGCAGGAGCGGCTGCAGTGGGGGCTCGTCGCCTTCGTGGCCATCGGCGCGGTCACCGTCACGCCGCTGCGACTGGCGCGGCTGACCGATCTCGCCGCCGCCATCCAGGCGCCGTGGGACTTCATCGCGCAGGCCGGCACCGGTGACGCGGCGGTGGTGGTCCCGTCGATCCGCGCGCGCGGCGCGGCCGGCTGGGGCTACGGCTACCCGTACGAGATCCCCAGCGGCGGCGGCACCGCCCACCTCTTCTTCCCGGAGAGCCGCGCGGAGTACGACGCGGCGATGGCGCACCTCCACGCCACCTCCAGCCTGGTCTTGCGGATGGATTACCGGCACTTCGTCACGACAGGCGAGCGACAGTTCGCGCTCGTCCCCTTCGACCCGGGCGCCGCGTGGCCCGCGGCACAGGTGCGATGATGGCGAGACGCGAGCGACCGGCGTGGCTCGTCCCCGTCGCGGCGGCGGTGGTGGCGCACGCGCTCTCCCTGCGCAACGGCTTCGTGCTGGATGACGCCACCCTGCTCGTCCACAACCCCTACGTGCGCACCGGGGCCGGCCTCGGCGCCATGCTCGAGCACAGCCTGTTCGCCACGGCGGCGCAGCCCATCCGCACCGACTACTACCGGCCGCTCTCCTCGCTGCTCTACTGGGTCTCCTGGCACCTCTTCCACGCGAGCGCGCCGGCGCAGCACGCCCTCAACGTGGCGATGCACGCTGGCGTGGCGGCGCTGGTCGTCGCGGTGCTGCTCGGCGAAGGCGTCCCTCGCAAGGCGGCGGTGGGCGCGGCGACGCTCTTCGCCGTGCACCCGGCGACGGCGGACATCGTGGCGTATGTCGGCGGACGGCAGGACATGCTGGGGTGGCTGCTGCTGCTCGGGGCCTGGCGCCTGGTGCGTCGCTTGGAGACGGCGCCCGCCGTGATGGGCGCCGCGCTGGCGGGCATCACCCTGTCCGTCTTCTCCCGCGAGGCCTTCGTCATCGCGGCGCCCGCGCTGGTGCTCGTCGCCGCGCTGCGCCCCGCGGACGGTCGCCTCGACAGGCGCAAGGCGGGCCTCGTCGCCGGGGCCGCCGTGGGGGCGGCGGCGCTCGTCTTCCTCGTGCGCAAGCTGGTCGGCGTGGGACTCTCCATGCCCTCCCACGGGGGGAGCAGTGACCACTGGGCGGAGGCCTTCGCGGGCATGACCTTCCGGCTCCTCAAGGACGTGGTGGCCCCCACCGATCTGGTGGTCGACCTCACCCTGCCGCACGTCTCGGTGCCGGGCATCGTCCTGTCCTTCCTGCTGCTGGTGGCCAGCCCGGTGCTCGTGCTGCGCGCGCTGCGCGGCAAGCTCGCCGCCCGCCGCGGGCTCGCGCTGGGCGCGCTCGCCCTCTTCTGGGGGACCGCCGCGGTGCACGCCCCGGTCGCGCTGCGCTTCGACTTCGTCTCCGACCGCTACGCCTACGGCGCCGTCCTCGCGGCGGCGCTGCTGGGCGCGCCGCTCGCCGAGGCGGCGTACCGGTCGCTCGCCGGCGCGCGCTCCGACCCCAGCCCGCTGCTGCGCTTCCTGCCATCGCTGCCCCTCGCCTTCGCCGCGGTGGCGACGCCCGCGTGCTGGGCGCGCGTGGCCACCTGGGTGAACGAGCCGACGCTGCAGCGGCAGATGTATCTGGACCGCCCCGAGGACCCGCAGTCCAAGTTCGCGGAGGGCTCCCGGCTGCTCACCATCGGCGACGTGGAGCACGCCTACCCGCTGTGCAAGGCCTACAAGGACCAGCTCCCCTCCTCCGGGCGCGCCGACGGGTGCATCGCGTCCTGCCTGCTGCGCAAGGGCAAGACGAAGGAGGCGATCCCCTACCTGCGCAGCTACACCTACGAGCACCTCGCGGACCCGGCGACGCGGCGGACCTACCTCGCGGCGCTCTTCGCCGCGGGCGATCTGGACGCCGTCCAGGCCGCGCTGGACGACTGGGGCCCGGAGCTCGCATCGTCGCCGGAGGTCGCGCAGGCGCGAAGGACGCTGGACAAGGCGCGCCACGCCCCCGCCCCCCCGGCCGCCCCGTGAGATCGCGCTCGCCCGTCGCCGATCACGCGCCTCGCCGGCCCCTTCGCGTCGCGAGCGCGCCCAGGAGCACGGCGAGCGCGCTCGCCAGCGCGAAGCTCACCACGAAGGGCGTGTCCCACGCCGCGGCGGCGCGCAGCACGTGCCGGCCCGGCCTCACCCTCACCGCCATGAAGCCGGGCGCCACCAGCCGGTAGCCGAGCTCTCGCCCGTCCAGCGTGATGTGCCACGACCGGAAGGCCGTCTCGCGGATGACGACGTCCACCGGCGCGGTCGCCACCAGGGTCGCCTCCACGCGGCCGTACTCGTGCACGCGCGGCTCGTCGAGCGAGGACACGCCGTCCGGGTCGCAGGCTTCGCGCACCCTGGTCTCGACGAAGGGGCCGCGGCCGGGCTGGAGCAAGGTGAAGTGATGCGGGTCCCACACCGGGGATCCCGGGTCCTGCAGCGCGGCGAAGAGGTGCGCGCGCACCGCGGCGTCGGCGCCGCTCCAGGCGGTGGTGACGCACCCGTAGCCGACGTAGTCGGAGCCGCCGGTGCGCTCGGCGATCGCCAGCGGGCCGCCGGCGTCGCGCTCGACCCACCCCTCCGAGCGCGGCGGCATGCTCCGCGAGTGCAGCACGGAGCGGATGCCCAGGGCGTCGGCCCGCGCGGCGCCTCCCCGGCGCAGCGGCTTCGCGAGCATGTACGCGTCGGCCACCATGCCGACGTGCGCGCCGGCGGAGAAGGGCGCGCCGATGGGCACCGCGCTCGCGAAGTCGAAGGTGCGCAGCGCGGAGCACTCGCAGATGTCGGGCTCGTCGTAGAGGAGGCGCCCGCCGTGCAGGCGGCGCAGGGCGGCGACGAGCGCGGCGCGGTCGTAGCCGGGCGGCGTGCGCGGGCCGCAGGCGCCGGCTCGCTCGTAGCGCCGGCGCTCGGCGAGGTGTCGGCGCTCCGCCGGCACCCCGGCGATGGCCATCACGATCAGCGGCGCCGCGCCGGCGAGCAGCAGCGCCGCCGCGCCGGCGCGCCCCGCGCGCGGGAACAGCGCGACCGCCGCGGCGCGGGCGAGCTCCACGCCCAGTCCGACGAGCGCCCCGGCGAGCAGGGGCAGCAGCACCAGCACGCGGAGGGGCTGGAAGGCGGTGTGCGCCAGCGCCCCGAGCTTGCCCAGCCCGAGCAACCAGGGTCCGGCGCCCGCGCCCACGAAGGCGAGGACGCAGGCGATCAGCACAGGACGGACGGCGCGCGCGCGCGCCGCGACCAGCGCGGCGACGGCGGCAGCGGCGACGACGCTGGTGATCACCGGCGCGCGCGCGAAGTCGAGGAGCTCCGCCTCCTTCGCCCAGTACCAGAGCATGGGCATGGAGTAGCCGGTCTGCCGCCAGCCGAGACCGCCGGGCCACCCGAAGGGGACGTGAAGGGTGCCGAGGCCGGGGCCGTAGTAGCCGAGGGCGCCGAGCGCCGCGGCCGCGGTCGCGATCGCCCAGGCGCGCAGGGCGGGGCGTCCCCACGCCGCCGCCGCGGCCCCGAGCACGATCAGCGCGGCGATGGCGACCTGCGGATGCGCCACCGCCAGCAGGAAGCCGAGCGCGACGAGCCACCCGGAGCGCCGCGCCGCGCGGGCTCGCGAGCGGTCCGCGGCGACCAGGCCGATCGCGAGGGCCAGCCAGGGCAGCAGGGCGGCCGCGACCGCCTGCGAGAGGACGCCGGTGTACAGGATGGACTGCGCGCCGCCCAGGAAGCCGTTGAGCGGGGCCATCCACGAGGGTACGGCGAGCGCGGCCAGGGCGCCCCACCGGGAGAGGCCGGCGCGGCGGGCGACGTGGAAGCACCCGTAGTGGGTGAGCAGCACGGCGGCGCACGCGATGAGGTTGGCCGCGACGTCGGGACGCGCCCCGAGGCGCATGAGCCCGGCGGCGAGAAGCCACCCGATCATCGGGTAGTGGTCTCCGAGCGGGAAGCCGGCGTGGTAGACGTCGACCCAGCCGGTGCGGAGCGCGTCGCCGAAGGCGAGCTGGTGGGCGATCACGGCGTGCGAGCGCAGGTCCCCGGAGAGGACCGGGTGCGGGTCGAGCAGCGCGGCGGCCAGCGTCAGGTTCATGAGGACGGTCGCGGCGAGGCCGAGCGCGACATCCGTGGCGCCGAGAGGCCGCGGCCGGAGGACGAGCCGGTACGGCAGGCCCCTCCGCGCGGCGAGCGCGAGGGCGAGGGCGGCGAGCGCCGTACACGAGAGGACGAGCAGGATCATCGGGCTCGGCGCGGGCCTGGCCGCGCTTCTTGGCGACGGGGGCCCGCGCTATGGTAGCTTCGTGGCTTCCGTGCCGGCGCCTGCGTACCGTCCTAACATGCCCGCGCTCTCCCGCGCGCGAGGCTTCAGCATGCTCGAGCTGATGAACCTTATCGGCCTCACCGCCCTGCTCGCGGCGCTCGCGATGTACGGGCTGGCCCGCTACGTACGCCACAGCAAGACGGCGGAGGCGGTGGGCTCGACGACGGGCATCGCGCAGGCCGCCGCCGTCTACTACGACGAGTCGGACAGCCTGCAGCCGGCGGGCACCAAGCCGGACGCCGCCAAGGCGATGCGGCACTTCCCGCCGTCCTCGCGCGCGAGCGTCCCCGCGGACCTCACCGACGTGCGGGGGAAGCGTTACCAGAGCGCCGTGGCGGACTGGTCGGTCTCTCCGTGGCTGGACATGCGCTTCTCCATCTCCACGCCGCAGTACTACGCTTACTCGTTCGAGTCGCGCGGGAGCGGGCCGTCCGCGCAGGGCACGGCCGAGGCCCACGGCGATCTGGACGGAAACGGCAGGACGTCGACCTTCCGCGCGCACGTTTCGGCGGACTCCACCCTCACCGCGAAGGTGGACCCGGCGATCGAGCGCATCGACCCGGAGGAGTGATGCGGAGGGCGCGCATCGTCGTCCTGCGCCGGCGCGGCCGGCAGCGAGGCCTGACGGCGCTGGAGGCGGCCATCGGCTTCGCCCTCGTGGGCTCGCTGCTGGCGGTCTCGGTGCCCGCCTTCGTGCGCAACCTGCACGCGTCGCGACTCTCGGAGCCGGTGGATGGCCTGAAGCGCATCGGGGAGGCCGCGGTCGCGGGCGCGCAGGGCAAGGGGCCGAACGAGGCGTTCCCAGGCTCCGCCCCGCTCACTCCCGCCGTGCCGCCGCGTGGCAAGCCGGTGGCGGACCCGCCGGCGCTCTGGGAACACCCGACATGGAAGGCGCTCGGGTTCAAGCCTGCACCGGACGGCGTACCCCACGCCTTCTCCTTCGAGCTGGACGCGAGCCACGACGCCACGCAGGCTCACTTCTCGGCGCACGCGCACGGGGATCTGGACGGCGACGGCACGACGAGCAGCTTCGCGATCGACGGCGTGGACGACGCCAGGGGCGCGCGCGTGCTGCCCGGCATGCGGGTGGAGGCGGAGCTCGAATGACCGCCGCCGCGAGGCACGAGCCGAGCGCGGTGCCGGCGCTGGTGCTCATCCTGCTGACTGGCGGGGCGGTGGTGGCGGCGACGCAGCCGGGCCTCGCGACGACGCTGCACGAGACGAAGGAGCGGCAGGACGTCTACCTCTTCCCTCCGCCCGCCGAGCTCAAGCTCGCCACGCTGGGCTACGACGCCGCGACGGTGGACATGCTCTGGGCCAAGCTGCGGGTGGAGTACGGCATGCACTGGGCGGAGAAGCGCACCTTCCCGGACGCGTCTCGCTACATGGACGCCATCCTGGAGCTGGAGCCGGATTACGCGCCGGTCTACCACTACGCCGACACGCTGCTGGTCTATCACTACCCTGTCGGGACCGAGCAGGACGTGCGGACCGCGCGGCGCATCCTGGAGCGGGGCACACGCGAGCGACCGGACGACTACGAGGTCTGGGAGCACTACGGGCAGTTTCTGGCGTTCATGGCGCCGACGTATCTCTCCTCCAAGGCGGAGGCGGAGCGCTGGCGCGCGGACGGGGCCCACGCCCTGTCGCGGGCCGTGGAGCTGGGCGACGACCCGTCGCACTCCATCAGCGCGGCCTACCTGCTCGACCGGCAGGGGCAGCGCAACGCCGCCATCGTCGGGCTGGAGCGCGCCTATGCGCTGGCGGACGACCCGCAAACGCGCGCCGGCATCGCCGCCAAGCTGGCCGAGCTGCACGCGAGCGACGTGCGCGAGCGGGCCCAGCACGACCAGGCCGTGATCGAGCTGGGCTGGCGCGGCACCTACCCCTTCGTGACGCGTGGCGAGTACATGCTCCTCGCCCCGCGCCGCGACACGCTCGCCTGCGCCGGCCTGCGACCCGGGGACGACCCGCTCAGGTGCGCCGCCGACTGGACGGCGGCGCTCGCCGCGTCCCGCGCCGCGGTGCGCTGATCGGTTGGCCCGACCCGGCTACCGCTGCCCTGCCGCGGGAATGGTGCGGGGCTCGATTATTCTTCATTCAGCGCGGAGGCCAGCGCGCGGTCGACATCGCGCTGCCAGCGCTCCCCATGACGGCGCGCGCGGCGCACGCGCTCCTCCTCCCGCAGGACCCAGAAGCCGTACTCGGTGAGCCGGTCGAGGGTGGCCTCGTCCCCGAAGCCGACGCGAATGCGCATGCAGAGCGCCTCGAGGTGTCTGCGGGCGCCTGCGCAGACGCGCGCCGCCGGCCAGCGGCGCTCACCCGGCGCGAGCGCGCCGTCCAGCGCGAGCCCGACGTGCCCGACGAGCACCAGCCCGAAGAAGGCACGGCGGACGCTGCGGCGCCCCTGCGGCGTGAGCGCGACGATGCAATCGCGCCCGTCGCGCCGCCGCGTCACGAGCCCCAGCTGCTCGAGCGACTGCATCATGCGGCTGATGGTGGAGCGCGCGACACCCAGCGCCCGCCGGAGCTGGCTCTGAAGGGAGATGGTGTGCGTCCCGAGCCGGTAGAGCGCATCGAGAAGGTCGAACCGCGCCGCCGTGAGGCCCATCGCCCGAAGCGCCCGCCGCGTGAGTCGCAGCGTCGCGTAATACGCCCGCTTGATCGTGAAGAACACAGGGTCCATACCCCCCATGCAGCACGCCCCATGCCACCCCACCCCTCCCACGATTCCGCGGGAAACGTCGGAGTGCTAGCACGCTCGCGGTTCGACGTTTGGTGTCCCGGGACAGGGAGGGGGGACAGGGGGGACAGGGAGCGAAGCGGGCAGGGAAAGAGCGGGACGGGAGGGGTGGATCAGGAGAGAGAGGGGGAACCTGCCGCGCGGGGGGTTCGTTGCTATACTGGCTGCCATGGTCTTGTCTTTCGTCCGGCGCTGCCTGCCGGTCGTGCTGCTCGGGCTGGCGGCGTGCTCGGTGAAGGCGGACGCCCTGCCCCTCCCCGCGCCGGACGCCGGCGCCGCCGGGACCGTGAGCTTCGACGAGCAGGGCGTGCTGACCGCCAAGCCGGGCGAGATCGTGCCCATCGGCATCACCGCATCGGCCGGCGTTCAGGCCGTCCAGCTCACCTTGCTCGGCGACTACGCCGACGCCGCGCTCGATCGCAACCAGGCCGCGACGAAGGACGGCCACGCCTCGGTGACGCTCCACGCGCCGACGCAGGCGGCCACCTTCTCCATCGTCGCGGTAGCCGGCGTGGCCGCCGCGCGACTGGACGTGTCGGTGAGCAACAACGGCTTCGTCACCCTCCGCGTCACCCCGACCTACGGTGGCTCGCGCCCGGTCGCCGTCGTCGCGGCGAGCACCTTCCTCGCGAAGGTCTGCTCCGACCTGAGCGGCAAGACCGTCACCGACGGCGCGCCGCTGGTGCCGGTCAGCGGCCTGGAGCCGCTCGTCATCGACAAGGTCCCCGCCGACGGCCACGTCGCCGTGCAGGTGCGTATCGGCCACTACGCCGTCGGCTGCGTGGACCTCGACAGCCTCGTCCCCGACACCACCCGCGACGTCGCGGTGAAGGTCGTCGACCTCCCCCTCGACCTCGCCAGCACCGACCTGGAGACCCTGCTCACCTTCACGCCGGCCCCCGCGGACAAGGCGGCCTGGCTCGCCGTCGCGTCCAGCGCGTCGGACAGCGTGCTGGCCAGCTTCCTCCCGTCGCAGCAGCAGGAGTCGGCGGTCCTGCTGGACGCGATGGCTGCCGCGGCGGGCAACGACGCGTCGGCGTTCACCGCCGCGCGACAGCAGAACGGGTGGGACACCACGGTGGGCGCCCACCTGGGCGCGCACCTCCCGACGATCCACGACCGCGTCGCCACCTGGCTCGCCGACGGCCTGCCCAGCACGCTCGGCAACCTGACCGCCCACCTCGTCACCGGACAGAACAAGGGGGAGGCGCTGCTCTCCCTGTACAACCTCGGTCCGATGGACGCCGCCGACGCCGGCGTCACCGCGCCGGCGCCCTTCGCGTGGCAGGGCGACACCGAGGACGTCGTGCATCTCCAGGGCGGCATCGCCATCACGCCGTCGCGGATGGTCGGCGCGGCCGCCGACATCCGCGCCCACATCGACGCGCCCAGCGCGCAGGGCGTCCCCGACGCCCTCGCGACGCTCATCGACTGCGACGTGCTCGGCAAGTCCCTCGCAGGCAACGGATACGCGTACGGCCAGTGCGACGCCTCGTGCGTCTCCGGGCTCTGCTCCGACGGCCTCGCGTCACGCTGGTCCTCCGCCGTGGCGGTCTCCCAGCAGGACTCCATGAAGGTCGCCATCACCGCCAGCGCGCCCGTCACCGTCGGCGAGTACGCCGAGCCGGACGCCTTCGCCGGCACCTGGGTCGGTCAGGTCACCGCCCCCAACGTCCCCAGCTTCGCGAGCAAGGGCGCCGCGAAGGCGAACCACGGCACCCTGCCCAACTGAGAGCATGGCAACGGTCCCTCCGCTGGTCCGCCCGAAGGCCCAGCCTCACCGGACGTGGAGGGTGCGCAGGCTGACCATCGCGAAGTCGGCGTCGCCGGGGCGCTTGCCCCAGACGCTCACCTCGTAGAGGCCCGGCTTGCCACCGTCGGAGACGGGCACGTCGATGGAGAAGGACTGCCCCTTGACCATCAGCGGGATGGGCGTCTCGTAACCCTTCGGCCAGTACATCACGTACGGCTTCGGCACGGGGTAGGAGCGCCGGCGGTTGAGCTCGTCCACCGGGATGGGCCTGGGCGCCGGCAGCCGCGTCAGCCCCACCGCGCCGACCTGCACCCCCGCGACGAGCGTGCCCGCGACGTGGATGGTGGCGCCCACCTTCACCGCGGCCGGGAGCGGCGCGTACGTCCCCAGCACGTCGACGAACTCCTGCACGATGCAGGGCGTGAGGATCTCGTTGCCGCTCGGCCGCGCCAGGGCGATGCCGATCCCCACCCTCGTGTGGTGCGGCTTGAGGATGTTCTGCCGGTGGCCGTCGTTGGGAGGCTTCTCGTTGAAGAACATGCTCTCCGCCTTCTCCACGTCGGCCGGGTCGATGCGCGGCGAAGGGTCGAGCACACGCTTCTTCTCGTCGGTCACGCAGAAGGCGTTCTCCAGCACCATGTCGGCACCGCCGGCGGCGGTGAGCCGCTGCTCCGGCACCGAGCCGTCGCTCCCCCAGTGGCCCAGGTAGGCGAGGTGGGCCATGTCGCTCGCGTGCTGCTGCGCGGCGCGCGTGGCCGGCCCGGTGTCCAGCGTGACCGGCGACAGCCCCGCGGTGGCGCGATCGCGGTTGATGAGGCGCAGCATGTAGCGGCGAGCGTCGGCCAGCGCGACCGGACCCGAGGGCCGCGCGTCGCTCGCGCCACCCGTCGCCGACGGCGGCGACGCGCTGCCTGCCTTCGAGGGCCCGCCCTGCGAGGACGCGCCCGCCGCGGCCGACGCGACGGCGGGTGTGGCGTGGCCGCCGCAGGCCGCGAGGAAGAGCGCGAGGACCGCGACGCGTCGCATGATCCATCGGGTTAGCACGGGGCGGGACCGTTGGTAATCATGATACAAGGAGCGGGTGCGCGAGCTCTGCGGTCGCCTCCTCGTCGGCGGGTTTCACGGGACGGCGCTCCCCGCCGCCTTCGCCCGCGACCTCCAGCGCGGCGAGGTGGGTGGAGCCATCCTCTTCAAGCGCAACCTGACGGGCGACACGGCCGAGCTCGCCGCCCTCAACGCCGCCATCGCGGCGGCGGCGAGCGGTCCCACCGTCATCGCGGTGGACCAGGAGGGCGGGCGCGTCGCGCGCGTCGGGGCGCCGGTGCTCCGCCTCCCGCCCATGTTGCAGCTCGCGCGCATCGGCGGGGAGGCGCTGGCCGAGCGCGCCGGCGAGGTGCTGGCTCGCCAGCTCCGCGCCCTCGGCTTCACGCTGAACTTCGCTCCGGTGCTGGACGTGCACACCAACCCCGCGAACCCCATCATCGGCGATCGCGCCTTCGGCACCGAGCCGGCGGCGGCGGCGCGCGTGGCGCTCGCCTTCGCCCGCGGGATGGCGCGCGGCGGCCTCCTCTCCTGCGGCAAGCACTTCCCCGGCCACGGCGACACGGCCACCGACTCGCACCTGGAGCTGCCCGTCGTCACCCACGACCGCGCGCGCCTCGAGGCGGTCGAGCTCCTGCCCTTCCGCGAGGCCGCGCGCGCCGGCCTGCCCTCGATGATGACCGCCCACGTGCTCTACCCCGCGCTGGACGACGTGCCGGCGACGCTCTCCCACCGCATCGCCACCGAGCTGCTCCGCGGTGAGCTCGGCTACGAGGGCGTGCTGGTGTCCGACGATCTGGAGATGAAGGCCGTCGCCGCGCGCTACGGATACGGCGACGCCGCGGTGCGCGCCGTGGAGGCGGGGTGCGACGCGCTGCTCGTCTGCTCCGACGCGGAGGCGCGCCACGCAGCGCTCGACGCGCTCGCCGCCCGCGCCGCCGCCGACGCCGCCTTCCGCGCGCGCTGCGAGGAGGCCCACGCCCGCGTGACGCGCATGGCGGCGTCCTGCCCGCCGGCGCCGCTCGCCGGCGAGACGCTCGCCGCCGCGATGAACGCGGCGGAGGCCCGGGACCTGGAGCGCGCGATCGCCGAGGCCACCGGATGACCGCCCGCCACGTCCTTCTGGCGAGGCGCCTCTGCACCTCTGACCCTGCCCTCGCCGCTGGGGCCTCCCTCGACGACGCTGCCCTGGTGGTGGGCGAGGACGGCCGCGTCGCGTGGGTCGGTGCGCGCGCCGAGCTCCCCGCGGAACACGTGCACTCTGCACGCACCTTCGACCTCGTCACCCCCGGGCTGGTGGACGCCCACACCCACGCGGCGTGGGCGGGCTCGCGCCACGCCGAGTACGCGGTGCGCATGGCCGGCGGGGACTACGTCGCCATCGCCGCGGCGGGAGGGGGCATCCTCAGCACCCACCGCGCGGTGGAGTCCGCGACGGAGGACGAGATCGCCGCGGCCCTCGAGGCGCGCCTGCGGCGCATGGCGGCGCTCGGCGTGACCACCGTGGAGGTCAAGAGCGGCTACGGGCTGCTGCCCGCGCTGGAGCGCAAGCAGCTGCGCGCCATCGCCCGCGTCGCCGCGCGCGCCGGTCTGCCGCGTGTCGTGCCCACCTTCCTCGCCCTGCACGCCATCCCCCCGTCACGCAAGGAAGACCGCGACGGCTACGTCGCCGAGATGATCGCCATGGTGGAGGAGGTCGCCCGCGACGGCCTCGCGCGGTTCGTGGACGCCTACGTGGACGCCCACGCCTTCACCGTGCCGGAGGCACGCGCCCTCGGCGAGGCGGCGCGCGCGCACGGCCTGGGCGTGCGCCTGCACGTCGGGCAGTTCTCCGACGTGGGCGGTGCGGAGCTCGCCGCCGAGCTCGGCGCCCGGTCCGCCGATCACCTGGAGCACCTCGGCGAGGCCGGCGCGCGCGCCCTGGCGGAGAGCGGCACCGTCGCCGGCCTGCTGCCCATCGCCAGCTTCACCCTGGCGCAGCCCCCGCCGCCCGTCGCGCTCCTGCGGTCCGCCGGCGTGCGCTTCTTCGTCGCCAGCGACGCCAACCCGGGCACCGCCCCGACGGAGAGCCTGCCCCTCGCCCTCGCCCTGGCGGTGCGTCATTACGGCCTCACCCCCGAGGAGGCGCTGATCGCGGCGACGCGAGACGCGGCGGCATCGCTGGACCTGGCCGAGGGCACCGGCGTGCTGCGGGCCGGGGCGCCCGCGGATCTGGTGGCGTGGGACCTTCCGCACGAGATCGCCATCGTGCAGCCGTGGGGCACGCCGCGCGCGGCCCTGGTCCTGCGCGACGGCGACCCCATCTTCGGAGCCTGAGAGAGAGGGCAGAGGGATGAGCGACTTCGACGTCATCGTCATCGGGTCCGGCTTCGGCGGCAGCGTCTCCGCCCTGCGCCTGGCAGAGAAGGGCTGGCGCGTCCTGGTGGTGGAGAAGGGCAAGCGCTGGGCGCTGGAGGACTTCCCCAGGTCCAACTGGGACCTGCGCAAGTGGATGTGGATGCCCTCCGCGGGGATGCGCGGCATCTTCCAGATGTCCTTCCTGGAGCACGTGACGGTGCTCCACGGCGTGGGCGTTGGCGGCGGCTCCCTCGTCTACGCGAACACCTTGCCCGTCCCCAAGGACGACTTCTTCGCCGCCGACTCCTGGGCGCGCCTGGCGCCCTGGAAGGACGAGCTCTCCCCGCACTACGCCACCGCCAGGCGCATGCTGGGCGCGGCGCGCAACCCGCTCATGACCCGCGGCGACGAGGTCCTGCGCGAGATCGCCCGCGATCTCGGCCGCGAGGAGCACTTCCACCCCACCGACGTCGGCGTCTTCTTCGGCGAGCCGGGCAAGCGGGTGCCGGATCCCTACTTCGGCGGGGAGGGCCCCGACCGCGTCGGCTGCATCTTCTGCGGCGCGTGCATGACCGGCTGCCGGGTGGGCGCGAAGAACACGCTGGACTGGAATTACCTGTATCTTGCACAGCAGCGTGGCGCGGAGGTGCGCGCCGAGACGGAGGTGACGGCGGTCCGGCCCGGGTCCGCCGGGGGCTCCGGTACCGGGGGTCGCGGGCCGTACCGCGTCGAGACCCGCGGCGCGCGCGGCGAGGAGGCGGTCACGGCGGACCGCGTGATCTTCGCCGGGGGCGTGATGGGCACCGTGCCCTTGCTGCTCGCGATGAAGGAGGACCCCGAGGGCCTCCCGCACCTGTCCGATCGCGTGGGCGACGCGGTGCGCACCAACAGCGAGGCGCTGTGCGGCGTCATCGTCCCGGACCGCGACGCCGACTTCTCCAAGGGCGTCGCCATCACCTCCATCCTGCACACCGACGACCACAGCCACATCGAGCCGGTGCGCTACGCCGCGGGGTCCGGCTTCTTCCGCACCATGATCCTGCCGCAGGCGGAGGGCGCGCACGCGATCGGCCGTATGGGCAACGCGATGCGCAGCCTGATCACCCACCCGGTGCGCTGGGCGAAGGCGTACGCCGTGGCCGACTTCGCCAGGCAGAGCCAGGTGCTGCTGTACATGCGCACGCTGGAGGGCAGCCTGCGCATGCGCCTGGGGCGCGGGGCGCGCACCGGTTTCCGCCGCGGCCTCGTGACCGTGCTGGACGACCCCGCGCACGCCCCGCAGGCCAACATGCCGGAGGCGGTGGACCTGGCGCGGCGCTTCGCCGAGAAGGTGGGTGGCGTCCCCGCGACGATGCTGACCGAGACGCTCCTCGGGGTCCCCTCCACCGCGCACATCCTGGGCGGGGCGTGCATGGGCTCCGGCGCCGCCGACGGCGTCATCGACCACGCCCACCGCGTCTTCGGCTACGAGGGCCTCTACGTCATCGATGGCAGCGCCGTGTCGGCCAACCCGGGGGTGAACCCCTCGCTCACCATCACCGCCCTGGCGGAGCGCGCCACGTCCCTCATCCCCGCCCGCTAGCCGCTCCTCCCACGAGTGGAGGCGCGTGCGCGCTCACGTCCACGATCTCACCCCAGCGCCCCGAGCGCCTCCCGCAGCCTCCGGATCCCCTCCACCACCCGCGCCCGCGGCACGCTCGTGTAACACAGCCGCGCGAACCGCTCGAACCCCGCCCCGAACGCCTCCCCCGGCGCGAGCAGCACCCCGCGCTCGATCGCCGGCTCCATCAGCGCCCGGAGCGGCCGGTCTCCCAGCAGCTCCCGGAAATCCAGAAAGAGGTACACCCCTCCCTCGGCGAGGTGAAAGCGCACTCCGGAGCCCTCCAGCGCCGCCGCCGCCGCGTCGCGCGCCGCCACGTAGTCCTGCCGCGCCTCGCTCATCCACGCCGCGCCGGAGCGCACCGCCCCCAGCGCCGCGCGCTGCGCCACCACAGGCACGTTGAAGACGCTGTGGACCGACACGCGCCGCGCCGCGCGCACCACCTCCGCCGGCGCGACCGCGTAGCCGATGCGGGCCCCCGCCAGCGCGTGGCTCTTGGAGAGGGAGTACGCCGTGATGGTGCGCTCCGCCATCCCCGGAAGCCGGGCGACCGACACGTGCTCCCCCTGATACGTGTAGTCTGCATACACCTCGTCGGCGATCACCCACAGGTCGCGCTCCACCGCCAGCCGCGCCACCGCGGCGAGCTGCGCGGCGGAGAGCACCTTGCCGTCGGGGTTGTTGGGGGTGATGAGGTAGAGGGCGCGCGTCCGGGGGCCGAGCCCGGCGGCGAGGATCTCCGCGGCGTCCAGCGAGGGGTCCTCGTAGAGGCGGGAGGTGAGCGGCACCTCGCGGATGCGCGCCCCCGCGCTCGCCAGGATCCCGTGGGCGAGCGGCCAGTACGGCGACGCCAGCGCCACCTCGTCGCCCGGCCCCACGACGGCGCGCACCGCGCAGGAGAGGGCGTGGGTGGCCC
Organism: uncultured delta proteobacterium; assembly: GCA_963782055.1. GTDB lineage: Bacteria > Myxococcota_A > Polyangia > Polyangiales > Polyangiaceae > DASXHD01. Next base: position 3,078,007 of record CAWAIF010000003.1, on the reverse strand, counting down.
CCGCGCCGACGAGCACGTGCGCCTCCCCGCTCATGCCGGGCAGCCCGCGGCCGCGCGCCTCCAGCCCGGCGGCGATCGCGTCGCGAAGCTCCGCCACGCCGGCGGTCGCGCCGTAGGCGTAGAGCGCCTCGTCGGTGGCGCCCTCGATGGCTCGCTCGTAGCGCGCCTGCGCCGGCGGCGCCCGGTGCGTGTCGCCGATGTGAAGGGGCACGATGTCCCCTCCCCGCCCGCGCCGCTCGGCGATGGCGCCCTCCAGCTCGGCGAAGACGCCGGTGCGGATGGCGCGGGCGACGTCGGACAGCTCGGGCATCCCGTCCTTTATATCAGCCCGGCGGCGGGGTCAGGAGGCGTGCTTGCCCAGCCCGGCGGGCGGCGGGCCGCCGAAGAGGCGCGTGCGTCCGGGTCGAGCCAGCGCCCCCAGCGCGAAGAGCGCCGCGGCATAGGGGAGCATCTGCACCACGTCCTGCAGCGCGCGCGTCTGACCCTGCAGCGCCACCTGCAGCGCGTCGAGCACCGCGAAGGCGACGCAGAGCGCCGCCGCGCGCCCCGCGCGCCAGCCGGAGAGCACCACCGCCGCCAGGGCGATGAAGCCGCGCCCGCCGCTCATCCCGCTCTGGAACTGGTGCTGATCGTACGCGAGCGCCGCGCCGCCCAGCCCGGCCAGCGCGCCGCCGATCGCCACCGCGAGCGTGCGGACGCGGACGACCGGCACGCCCGCGCCCGCGGCGGCGACCGGCCCCTCGCCCGACGCGCGCACGCGCAGGCCGAGGCGCGTCTCCTTCAGGGTGAGCACGGTCACCGCGACCGCGGCGACGCAGAGGAGCGTCATGGGGTCGACGAGGGCGGAGACGAGCGCGCCCACGCCGCCGCTCGCCACGCGGCGGAAGCCCTCGATCGCCGGCGAGTTGGAGCTGGACTTGTACAGGGTACGGAGCACCACGCGCGTGCCGCCCGCGGCGATGAGGTTGATGGCCAGCCCGCTGATGATGGCGTCCACCCGGCCGCGCTCCACCACCGTGACGTGGAGCAGGCCGAGCAGCACCCCCGCCGCCGCCGCCCCCACCAGGCCGAGCACCGCGCTCCCCGTGGCGACCGAGACCGCGACGCTGGCGAGCCCGCCGGCCAGGAGCATCCCCTCCAGCGCGATGTTCACCACGCCGCTGCGCTCGCTCCACACGCCGCCCTGCGCCGCCAGCACGTACGGCACGCTCGCGCGCACGGTCTGCCCGAGCATCGCCAGGGACAAGACCGCACCGAGCGCGCTCACGAGGCCTCCTCCGGTCGCGCCGCCCCGCGCATGCGGTCGACGAGCCACGCGCGCACCCTCGCGTCACCCAGCGCCACCGCCACCACCACCACGCCCTGGATGACGTCCATCACCTCCATGGGGACGTGCGCGTTGATCGCCAGCCCGCCCTGCGCCAGCGTCCCGAAGAGCAGCGCGGCGAAGATGACGCCGGCGATCCGCCCCCGGCCGAGGATCGCCACCGCCAGCCCGGCGAACCCTGCGCCCGCGCCGAGCCCCTGCTCGAAGTAGCCCTTGTACCCCAGCACCGTCGGCAGGCTACCCAGCCCCGCCAGCGCGCCCGACACGACCAGCGCCTGGAAGAGCCGCGCGCGCACCGGCACGCGCTCCGCGCGGCACGCGACCGGGTTCTCTGCCACCAGCGCGAGCTCGCGCCCCGCGCGCGTGCGCGGCAGCAGGAGCATCACCGCCACCACCAGCGCCAGTCCGAAGAACAGCGCGACGCTCGCCGCGCTCCCGTGCAGCGCCCCCACCCAGCGGTCCAGCTTCGGCAGCCGCGCGCCGGGCACGATGTCCGGTGTGCGCACGGTGTCCTTCTGCGCGAGCCCCAGCCCGAGCAGGAAGCCCACGAGCGCGCTGCCGATGCTGTTCATCATGATGGTGGAGATGACCTCGTGCGCGCCGTAGCGCGCGCGCAGCAGCGCCGGCAGCGCGGCCCAGATCGCCCCCGCGGCGGCCGCCACCACGAAGAGCAGCGGCCAGGCGAGCGCGGCCGGCGTCCCCGGCGGGAGGCGCGCCCCGAGCGTCGCCACCGCTAGGCTGGAGACCATGAGCTGACCCTCCGCGCCGATGTTGAAGAGGCCCGCGCGCAGCGCGAAGTGCACCGCGAGCCCGGAGAAGAGCAGCGGCGTCGCCTTGAAGAGCACCTGGCCGAGGCCGTACGCGCTGCCCCACGTGCCGGAGAGGACGAGCGCGCCCATCGCCCGCGGCGACTCGCCGTAGGCCCACACCAGCAGGGAGAAGGCGATCCATGCGGCGAGCACGCCGGTCAGCATGGAGAGCAGGTCCGCCTCCCACGCCGCGCCGCTGGCGCGCCGCGCGCTCACGCCGCGCCCCCTGTCGCCGCGCCCGCGAGCATGAGCGCGCCGATGGCCTCGTTGCTAGCGCTCGGCGGCAGCTCGCCGGCGATGCGACCGCGCGCGATGACCAGGATGCGGTGGCAGAGCACGCGCAGCTCGTCCAGGTCGGCGCCGAAGACCAGCACCCCCGCCCCCGCCGCGGCGGCCGCCCGCACGCGCGCGCGAATGGCTCGCGCGGCGCCGAGGTCCACGCCGCGCGTCGGGTGGGCGAGCACCAGCACGCCCGCCGCCGCCGCGCCGCGTGTCGCGTCCGCCCGCGCCATCGCCCGCTCGACCACGATCTTCTGCTGGTTGCCGCCGGAGAGGGCCACCGCGGGCAGCTCCAGATCACGCGGCCGCACGCCGCCGTCGCGCAGGCGCCGCTCCGCCTCCGCCCCGGCGCGCCCCATCGCCAGCAGCCCGCCGCGGGCGAAGCGCGCGAGATCGCCGAGTAGCGCGTTGTCGAAGAGGGACGCGTCCAGCACCAGCCCCTCCTCCTGCCGGTCCTCGTGCACCACCGCGACAGGCGCCGACGCGCGCACCTCCCCCGCCGTCGCCTCGACGAGGCCGGCGAGGACGTGCACCAGCTCCCGCTGGCCGTTGCCCTCCACCCCGGCGACGCCCACGATCTCCCCGCGCGCGACCGAGAGCGTGACCCCGCGCAGCGCACGCCCGCACGCCAGCCCGTTCACCGCCAGCACCGTCTCGCCCGCCGGGGCCGCGGCCGTGGGCGCCTCCTCCGGCGCCTCCGCGCCCATCACGTCGCGCCCGAGCGCGCGCATGTCCTCCGCGCGCGTCCCCCGGTGCACCGGGCGCGTCTCGATCAGCCGGCCGCGGCGGAGCACGGTCACCGCCTCGGCGTGATCGTAGACCTCGTCCAGCTTGTGCGTCACCACGACGACCGCGCGCCCGGCGGCCGCCAGCTTGCGGAGCGTCGCGTACAGCGCCTCCGCCTCCTGCGGCGTCAGCACCGCGGTGGGCTCGTCCAGGATCACCACGCGCGCGTCGCGGAAGAGGACGCGCGCGATCTCCAGCCGCTGCCGCTCCCCCACGCCGAGCTCCGCCACCCGCGCGCGCGTGTCGAGCGTCGCGCCCAGCTCGGCGAGCACGCCGTCGAGCTTCCTCGCCGCCGCCGGGCGGTCCAGGCGCACCCCGCGCGTGGGCTCCACCCCCAGCATCGCGTTGTCCAGCACGGTGAGCGCGTCGATGAGCAGGAAGTGCTGCTCCACCATCCCCACCCCGCGCGCGATCGCCTGCGCGGCCGTGTGAGGGGCGAGCCGCACGCCGTCGATCTCCACGTGCCCCGCGTCCGGCGCCAGCGTGCCCGCCGCCACGCGCAGCAGCGTGCTCTTGCCCGCGCCGTTCTCGCCGACCACCGCGTGGATGCGCCCGGGCTCGAACGTCACGCTCGCCCCGGTGACCGCGACGAGCGATCCGAAGCGCTTCTCCACCTCGACGAGGCGCAGGGTCGTCACGCCGCGACCGTAGCAAATCCGCGGCCGGACGGCGTCATCGCAGGCGCATCGACCGGTGGGTGAAGTCCACGCCCCCCCGGTCGTCGCGGACGACGAACCACACCTCGACCGGGCGCGAGGGGTCCGCCGCGGTGGGCGCGAAGGCCGTCGCCGCGGCGAAGTCGTCCCCCGGCCGGAGGTAGTCGTCCTGCACCTCGCCCTGCGAGACGAAGAACCACGCCACCAGGTCCTCCGTCTGGTCGCCGTAGGTCTCCCGGCTCTCCGGCGTCACCTCCACGGTGAAGACGTGCTGCAGGGCGTCCGGGCAGTCGTCCAGCGTGGCGCGGGGGCACCCGTCGATGACCGGTACGTAGGACTCGCTCCAGATCACGCCGTCTAGCCGCACGCGGACGATGGCGGGGTTCTGGTTGCGCACCCCGGGCACCACCACGATGCGCTTGCCGCCCCACAGGAAGCCCTGGCGCCCCACCGCGCCGCCCTGGGCGTCGACGCAGGAGACGGGCGACGTCTGCGTGGGCGCGGGCAGCAGGGTGCCGGCGCACGCCGCGAAGACGACGCCCACCTCGCCGACAGGCGCCTCCGGCGGCAGCCCCTCCAGCGCGTCGGCGGGCACGGTCACGTCGAAAGACCTCGTGCCGAGGGTGTACCCGGACACCTTCGCCTCGCACGCCGGGATCTCCGCCGGACCCCGGGTTCTCGCACGTCCCCCACGCCATCGAGACGGCCCGCCCGTCGCCGAGCGGGTCGGCCACCAGCGCGGTCAGGTGCACCTTCTCGCCCGGCTGCGCGAACGGCAGATCCGCCTTCACGGCGAGGACGCGGAGGGTGTCGACCTCGCTCTGCGGCTCGTAGCCGGACGGCTCGCACGACGCCGCGAAGACCGCCATGGCCGCCGTCACCGCGAACGCCGCGCGCGCGCGCGTGGACCTGGGCGGGCTCACAGCTCCAGCCTCACGCCCAGGGTGGGGAGGATGGGCAGGCCGCCGACCGACGACGTCGCGCCGTAGTCGAAGCTGTAGGTCAGGCTCTCCACGTTGCGCTTGTTGGTGGCGTTCATGATGTCCAGGTACACCGCGAGCGTGGAGTCCCGGAGGATGCGGAAGCGCTTCTCCACGCGCACGTCCAGGGAGAAGAACTCCGGATAACGTGCAGAATACAAGGGCAGCAGGTCGACCGGGCCGTAGTCCCCGGCGTCGGCGTCGAAGTAGCCGCCGCCGATGGCGGTGTAGGGGTCTCCGGTCACGTAGCGCACGCGCGCGCCCACCTCCCAGCCGCCACCGGGTCGGTAGCTGGCGAGCGCGGAGAGCACGTGCGTCTGGTCGTACTCGAAGAGGCGAAGGTCGTCCTCCGGCAGCGCGCGCCGCTCGCTGCGGGAGATGGTGTAGGCGAGCCAGCCCATCCACCGGGCGTCGCGCAGCAGCTTGAGCATGACCTCCGCGCCGTAGGCGAAGCCGCTCCCCTCGTTGCCGTAGCGGAAGCCGCTGGGCGAGGCCGCGTCCGGCCGCCGCGACACCAGGTCGAAGAGCTGCTTGTAGAAGGGCTCGATGGACAGCTCCAGCCGCCGGCCGATCTGCTGCTCGATACCGGCGGAGAGCTGCACGTCCTGGTTGGCGGAGATCCCCGGCGTGCCGAACACCGGGTCCACCTCCTGGATCTGCGGCGGCTGCGCGTACAGGCCCACCGCCGCCTTGAGCGTCGTCTTCGGCTGTTCGGCGTGCACCGCCCAGCGCACGCTCGCCCGCGGCTCGACGTACGCGCCGGCGGTCTGCGCGAAGGTCTCCACCCGCGCGCCCGCGACGACACGCACGCGCGGCGTCGGGTAGACCTCCAGGTCGGCGAAGGCCGCAGGGTCGAAGTAGCCGACCTGACGCGAGGTGGTCAGCCGCCGCCGCCCGAAGCTCGGACCGGTGTCCGGCTCGTCGGGCACCGGGATGGCCGGGAAGGACAGCGCATAGTCGAGGTCGCCGCCGTCGGCGTCGATGCCGCCGAAGAGCTTCACCCCGCGGGCCAGCCCCACGTCCACCTGCGCCCTGCCCTGCACCCTCGTGGCGGTGCTGTGGCCGTCGAGCAGGGAGCCGAGGGAGAGGTCGAAGTCGTCCTGCCCCACCGAGAGCTGCGAGAAGAGGTGCGCCTTGCCGACCTTCGATTCGCCCTGGAGCTGCAGCCGCCAGAAGTCGGTCGCGCTGGAGAGATCCCCGGAGTACGCGGGGTCGGTGGAGGTGGACGGCGGCAGGTAGACCGACACGCGATTGTCGGAGCCGAGGAAGGTCAGCCGGAGGGTGGTGTGCTCGCCGAAGTCGCGCTCCAGCATCGCCTGGTAGTCGTAGTAGACGGGCGACGCGGTGACGCCGAGGGACACCAGGTCGGCGACCGTCGGGAACCACGCGTCGATCCAGCTCCGCCGCGCGCCGACGAAGAAGCGGGTGTGCTCGTCGAAGGGCAGCGGCCCCTCCACGATGGCGCGCCCGTCGATCAGGTTCATCTTGGCGATGGCGTGGATGCGGTCGCGCGGCGGGCTGCGCAGCCGCACGTCCACGATGCCGCCGATGCCTCGCCCGTACTGCACGTCGTAGTTGCCCGGGTAGACGTCGATGGTGTCGATGAGCTCGGTGGGGACGACGGCGGCGAACCCGCCGAAGTGAAAGGCGAGCGGCACCGCGGCGCGGTCGATGAAGACCTGCGAGTCCTGCGGGGAGGACCCGCGCAGGATGACGAGGCCGCTGTAGGCGGGCGCGCGCGCCACGCCGGGGAGCGTCTCGATGGACCGGAGCGCGTCCCCGCCGGTCCCCGGGACGTCCTCGATCTCCCGGCGGTCCAGCGTGCGTCGTGTGGGGCTCTCGTCAGGGCGCCGTCCGCGGACGCGCACCTCCTCGGGGGCCGGAGCGGGGGCCGGCGCGCCTGCGTCGGGGGCGGCCGCGTGCGTCACGCCGGCGTCGGGGGCGCTGGCGACCTGCACCGCCGCGTCGGGCGGCGCCGCGTCGGCGGCCGGCGCGCCCGCGTCCACGATCTCCGCCGGCGGGCCGCGCAGCGCGAGGCGCAGCTTGATCCGACTCGCCACCGGCTTGCCGTCCTCCGTGGCAGGCTCGAAGACGTACCGGCGCGCGGTGTCCAGCGCGACCGCGTCCAGCGCGTCGCCCGACGGCGCCACCAGCGCCGCGTCCTGCACCCGCCCCTGCACATCGATCGTCACCACGACGTCGACCTCGCGGGTCAGCCCGGCTGTCGCGTCCGGGTACACGGGGGTGGCCGGCGTCTTCACCACCGGCGGCCGGACCTCCCCGGCGGCCCAGGCCGTCCCGGCGAGGACCGCGACCGCGACCCACGACAGGAGGACCACCCAGAGCGCCCGCACGGCGCGGCATCCTACACCGTGTAGGATGCGGGCGATGGACCCCAAGGTGCACAAGCGCTTCCTCCACTACCGCGAGCTCCACGCCTACTTCGGCGCGAAGGGCGGCAAGCCGATCGACGCAGCGGCCTTCGAGGCGGCGGACACGGAGCAGCGGGCGCTGGAGGAGAAGGGCGAGGACGCGCGGGACGACGAGGAGGAGGCCCGGTTTCAGGAGCTGAACAAGCTGCTCCACAGGGACTGAAGAAGGCGTGGCCCCTCCTGGTTCGGGGTGCGGGGCTTCCCTCCTCTTCTCCTCAGCTCGCGACGCGGCGGAGCTCCGCGGGCGTCTCCTCCGGGAGCGCCGGTCTCGACGCCGACGACGGGGCCGCCTTGGGGCGAAGCCCCGCGTGCAGGCGCGCGCCGGCGAGGATGGTCTCGCACAGGGCGCCGTAGTCGATGCCCGCGGACGCGGCGATCTTCGGCAAGAGCGACGTCGGCGTCATCCCGGGCAGGGTGTTGACCTCCAGCACGTACTCGTTTTCCCCCTCGGTCACGAGCACGTCCACGCGGCACGCGCCGGTGCACCCGATCGCACGCGCCGCGCGCTCCGCCAGCATCATCACGCCGCGCGCGCGCGTCCCCGGGATACGCGGCGGGCTGATGTACTCGGTCGCCCCCGCCGTGTACTTGGAGTGGTAGTCGTACAGGCCGCTCTTCGGCACCACCTCGATCGCCCCGAGCACGCGGCCGTCCAGGATGCCCACGTGCACCTCGGTCGCCTTGATGAAGCGCTCGACGAGCACCGAGTCGTCGTGCTCCAGCGCCTTCTCGATGGCGAGCGCCAGCTCGGAGAGGCTGCCCGCCTTGCTCATCCCGACGCTCGACCCCTCCCCGCGCGGCTTGACCACCACCGGGAAGCCGAAGCTGCCGTGCAGCTCCTCCAGATCGGCCAGGTCCTCCTCGCCCGCGACGTAGTACGGCGGCGTCGGGACGTTGTGGAGGCGGAACATCTCCTTCGCCTTCAGCTTGTCCATCGCCAGGGCGGAGCCGAGCACGCTGGAGCCGGTGTACGGCACGCCGAGCAGCTCGAGCAGGCCCTGCACGCACCCGTCCTCGCCCCCGCGCCCGTGCAGCGCCAGGAAGGCGACGTCGATGCGGGCCTGCCGCACCAGCTCGTCGATGCCTGCCGTCTGCGGACCGAAGACGACGCGCACGACGTCGTGGCCGCGCTCCTCCAGCGCCTTCGCCACACCCTCGCCCGTGCGGAGCGACACGTCCCGCTCCGCGCTCAGCCCACCCATGATGACCCCGACTCGACGTCCGCTCATCGTCTCTCCTCGCTGGGCCGTGCCGTTGCACGCCGCGCGCCCGGCAAAAAACCGCATCTTTCCGCCCCCGGCGCCGCCGGTGACGTGTCCCAAAGACCACGCCCCTGCGCCCTCGCGCCCGCGGAGAGGAAAGTTCGACGCACTCTGGCATCACCCCCTAGCAGGCCGGCCAACACGCATACAACTTTTCGGGGGCCGCTCTCCGGGGGCGGCACGCGCGGCCGCGCCCCTAGTCCAGCTCCACCAGCACCGCGGTGATGTTGTCCTTGCCGCCTCGCTCGTTGGCCAGCTCGATGAAGCGCTTCACCGCGTCCTGCCCCCCCAGCTTCACGATGGGCGCCACGTCCACGTCGCGCAGGTAGCCGTGCAGGCCGTCGCTGCACAGCAGGAAGCGGTCCCCCTTCTCGAGGGCGATGAGGCGCGTGTCGACCTCCACGTACTCGCGGTTGCCCACCGCCCGCGTGATCACGTTGCGGTGCGGCGACGTCTTCGCCTCCGCCGGCGTGATGAGCCCCTGCTTGAGCTGCCACGCGATGAGGGTGTGGTCCTCGGTGAGCTGCTCCACCTGGTCGCCCACGACGCGGTAGATGCGGCTGTCGCCCACCTGCGCGGTGATCGCGTACGCCCCGCGCAGCAGCATCGCGCTGATGGTGGTGCCCATTCCGCTCTTGCCGCGGTCGAGCTCGGCCATGGAGTAGACCATGTACGTCGCCGCCTGCACCGCGCTCTCCATCAGGCGGCAGGCCTTCCGCACCTCGTCGTCGTCCAGCGGGTCGTACAGCTCGCGCAGGTCCGCCACGCCTCGCTTGACCATGCCGTAGACGGTGTCGACCGCCTCCTGGCTGGCGACCTCACCGGCGGCGTGTCCGCCCATGCCGTCGGCCACGACGAAGAGGCCCATCTTGTCGTCGACGAAGAAGGCGTCCTCGTTGCTCGCACGCTTGCGCCCCACGTCGGTCCCGCCGAACGAGGTCCACTGGAAGAGCGGAGCGCGCACCTGTGGCATGCGCTGGCTCGATCGGCGCCGGACGGTCATGCGAAGGTCCAGTATAGCCAAGAACGCCCCGAGCTCGTGACTTTCACCCGAGCTTGGCTCCGTACCCAAGCCCAGCTACCTTGGTCGGCCGTGGCGAAATCCAGCAGGATGGCGCTCCTCTCCCGCGGGGGCAAGGGTCTCGGAATGGCGGACGTGGCCCTGGCGGTCCTCGTCATCGCCGTCGTGGCCATGATGATCGTGCCGCTGCCCACGTGGCTGCTGGACATTCTCATCGCGACCAACCTCTCCATGTCGGTCGCCATCCTGCTGGTCGTTCTCTACGTGCCGGACGCCATCGCCATCGCGACCTTCCCCACGGTCCTGCTGCTCACCACCCTCTTCCGGCTGGGGCTGAACGTCTCATCGTGCCGGCTCATCCTCCTGCAGGCCAACGCCGGGGAGGTCATCCGCGCGTTCGGCAACTTCGTGGTGCGGGGCAACTACGTCGTGGGCGCCGTCGTCTTCTTGGTGCTCACCGTCATCCAGTTCGTCGTCATCGCCAAGGGCGGCGAGCGGGTGGCCGAGGTGGGGGCGCGCTTCGTGCTGGACGCCATGCCCGGCAAGCAGATGGCCATCGACGCAGAGCTGCGCAGCGGCTCCATCGACGGCAACGAGGCGCGCCGCCGCCGCCGCCTGCTCGCTCGCGAGAGCCAGTTCTACGGGTCGATGGACGGGGCGATGAAGTTCGTCAAGGGCGACGTCATCGCGTCGCTCGTCATCACCGTCATCAACATCCTGGCCGGCCTCGCCATCGGCGTCGGGCAGAAGGACCTCTCCGCCGTCTTCGCCCTCAAGCGCTACGGCCTGCTGACCATCGGCGACGGCCTGGTCTCGCAGATCCCCGCGCTGGTGCTCTCCACGGCCGCGGGGGTGCTCGTGACGCGCACGGCGAGCGAAGAGCCGGACACCCCGCTCGGCGAGGAGCTCTCGCGCCAGCTCTTCGGTACCCCCAAGGCCATCCGCGTCGCCTCCTTCTTCGTGCTGGGCCTGGCGATCGTCCCCGGGCTGCCCACGGCGCCCTTCCTGCTCCTCGCCGTCATCCTCTTCCTCATCGCGCGCAGCCGGACGAAGCAGCTCGCGCGGGAGGCGCAGCGCGCCGCCACCGAGCCGACACCCCAGCCGCAGACGCGGCGCGGCCCGCAGTTCGTCCCGGTGGTGGTGCCGTGGAGCGTGGAGGTGAGCGAGGACCTGGTCGCCCTGCTGGAGCCGGTGAGCACCAGCGAGGGCGAGGCCCCGGGGATCCGGGGGCGCGTGCTCACCCTGCGCGAGAGCGTCTTCGGCGAGCTGGGCGTCCCCCTGCCCGCCCCGCGCGTGCGCGCGGTGAGCGGCCTGCCCGCGCGCCACGTCGTCGTCTCGCTGCACGAGGTCCCGGCGAAGCTCCTGCCCATCCCCGACGAGGTGCCCGACGAGGAGGTGCCCGGCGTCGTCGCCGACCACGTCGCGGGGCTCCTGCGCGCGCGCGCCGCGGACTTCCTCGGCCTCAACGAGACGCAGCGGCTGCTGGACGAGCTGGAGCAGTACACTCCGGCCGTCGTGCGCAACGTCGTGCCCAAGCCGGTCTCCCTCACGCTGCTGGCCGACGTGCTTCGCCGGCTGGTGGAGGAGCGCGTGAGCGTGCGCGATCTGCGCGCCATCCTGGAGGCGCTCTCGGTCGTCGCCGGGAGCGAGAAGGACCCGCTCAACCTCGCCGAGTTCGTGCGCGCGCAGCTCCGGCGCGCCATCACCTTCAAGCTGACGCGCGGCTCGGACCACCTGGGCGTCATCCTCATCGACCCGACCATCGAGGACACGGTACGGCGCGCGATCACCCGCACGCCCAACGGCGCCTTCCTCACGCTGGCGCCGGCGGCGGCGCGCGACGTCATCGCCTCGGTGCGACGCGCGGTGACCGAGGCGCGCGCGGAGAGCGAGCGGGGCGCGGCGGTGGTGCTGACGCAGCCGGACATCCGGCGCTTCGTGCGCAAGCTGGTGGACGCCGAGATGCCCGAGCTGACGGTGGTGAGCTTCGCCGAGCTGCTCCCGGAGGTCGCGCTGCGCCCGCTCGCCCGCGCGAACCTGGCCGGCATCGGCTGACCCGCGCGGGCTAGCGCCCCCGGTTCAGCAGCGCGCGCGTCTGTGCGTGACGGCGCGCGCGCCACGCCGGGTGAGGAGCGCCCGGCGGGGCCGGCGGGAGCATGGCGTCGGCGGGCACCGAGGGTGTGCGGTACACCGAGCCGGAGCTGCCGGGGATCGCCGGCACCCGAACCCCGATCACCGATTGCTCGAGGGCGAGCGCCTCCGCCCCGACTCGCTCGCGCTCCCACCGGAGCCACGCGCGGCCGAGCCACGTTCGCCGCACGAGCGGCGGCGACAGGAGGAGGTGCAGGATCATCGACACGAGCAAGCACCCCACCGACGCGAGCACCATCAGCCCGGCGTGGTCGAGTGACCAGACATGCCAGCGCTCCGACCAGCCGTGGCGCATGAGCCAGCCGACGACGACTGTGTCGACCATCACCGCACCTCCAGCGTGGTGAGCCGGCGCTCCATCGCCGCCACCTTCAGCGCCAGCCGGCGCTCGCGCCACCGGAGCCACGCGCGCCCCGGCGCCCAGTCCGACGCCATCGCGGGGGAGAACACCGCAAGCACGGCGTAGGCTGCAGCGACGATTCCGCAGACGGCAACCATCCACCAGGACCTTTCGGCCCAGATGTACAGGGCGCTGCCGACGAGCAGGCTGCGGCCCAGACGTCGCATCTTCGGACCCAGCCAGGGCTGCGCGGAGGTCATCCCTGCACCGCCACGTGGTGCGCGGTGTAGCGCGCGTCGCGAGCCTGGAGGCCGACGATCACGTCCTTGTAGGCGTCAGGCCCCTGCTGCTGGGCGAAGACCACGCCGTCGAAGCCGTAGCGGAAGGCTGCGTCCTGGGCGTAGCGCTTGGCCACGTCGGGGTGCGCCTTCATGTAGGCATCCTTGTCCGTCCTGGCGTCGCACATCTGCCGGGCGGCGTTCATCCCCTGATCGCCATGGAGCTGGATGACCGCCATCGCCTGCTGGTCGGCGACGTTCTTGCCGAGGTCGGCGTTCATCCGGCCGACGAAGCTGCTGTTCTTCTGGTCGGCGGTGTAGCGGCCCATCTCCTTGTCGACGTAGGCCTGCGGCAGGCCGTTCAGGGTGCCGAGGATCATCACGTGCATCTGATCGCGCACGTTGGCGTTGGCGCGCTCCGCGCCGACCTGGCCGTCCTCGCCCACGTTCATCATCATCATCGCGCCGGCCACGACGAGGCCGGCGGGCAACAGCGCCCCCTCGGCCACGGCGCCCAGGACGTGCCCGACCAGGGGGGTGACCCCGTACTCGTATACGCCATGCGCCGCCAGCTCCTCGGCGCCGTCCTTGCCCTGCTCCCGCTTGTGCTCGGCGTGGATCTCTCGCTCCGACCTGTCGTCGCCGCGGACGCTCACATCGCGACCGACGCCGGCGTGGTTGGCGATGCTGTTGATGGCGGTGTTGGTGGACACCTGCTCGTTGCCCGCGATCCCGTCGATGTCCTGATCGCCGTACGCGTTGGCCTGCCGCACTCCGGAAACGTTGCTCATGGGATACCTCCTGCCCCGCCCTTCGGCCCGGGGTGGAGGAGCGTTGTGCGGCCTATCGCACCAGGGTCATCGTCGTCGTCGGGTAGAGGCGCGGAGGCAGCTCGTCGCGCGGGCGGAAGCCGAGGCGCGCGTAGAACCCCTGGGCGTCGCGGGTGCCCAGGTGCACGAAGCGGCAGCCGCGGACGGCGGGGTGGTCGAGGAGCAGACGCAGCACCGCGTCGCCCAGACGCCGGCCACGCCACGACGGAGCGACGATCACGTCGTAGACCAGGCGTGCTTGGCGCCGTCGGAGATGGCGCGCGCCGACGCGATCAGCGCGCCGGTCGCGTCGCGCGCGCCGACCCACGCGACCGACCCCGACTGGGCACGCGCGAGCTCGGCGCGGGTGAAGCGATTGTTCCAGTACGCACCCTCCAGCAGCGCGGCGGTCTCGCCCGCGTCCTCTGGTCGGAGGGCGCATCGCAGGCGTACGCCGTCGGGTCCGCGCAGGAAGGCGGGGAGCGGGGTGTCGTCGCACGCGTCCAGGACCAGGTCGATCGCCCGCGCGTCCCCCGGCGCGCCGCGCCGCCACATGTGCTCGACCATCCGCGCGCGCTCCGGAGGCGTGCGGTTGTGGCCGAGCTTCCGCTTGCCGTCCAGCCGCTCGAGAGAGACCGCGAGCACCAGCAGGCCGGCGATGGTCTTCGCGTAGAGCGGGTCCTCCTCGTGCACCGGGACGAAGCCGCCCTCCGGCTGGTGCTTCGCGAGAAGGGCGCGCAGGGCGGCCGCCTTCGCGGGGCCGCCCGTCACCTCCCGCAGCACGCCGTGCACCTGCACCGAGCGGTACAGCGTCGTGGCCGGGCAGGCGCGGCGGGGATCGACGAAGTAGCTCGGGATGGGGGCGACGACCTCCTCGGCGGAGACCACCACCTCGCGACCTCGTGCACGCGGCGAGCCGCTTCACCTTCGACGGGCGCCCGAAGCCGTACCTGCGCCTGGGCTTCGCGCCGCTCGACGAGCAGGAGATCGCCCGCGCCGTCACGCTCCTCGCCGGGGCGCTGCCGCGGCGTCGCGTGCCGACCGCGCGCGAGCGCGGGTGACTACATCCGCTGGCGGACCATCTTGCGCGGGACGGCGCCGCTGCGCATGAGGATTTGCTTGGCGGCGCGCTCCAGCAGCGGGTGCACCTTCTTGTTGCCCACGAACATGGCGAGCAGGTGCGGGTTCGCCTCCGCGAGCTTCTTGAGGGCGCGCTCGGCGGCCTTCATGTCCCCGTTGGCCGCGTAGGCGAACGCGCGGGCGCGCCACATCTGGATGCGCATCTCCTCGTTGCCCGGGTCCTCCGGGTTGAAGAGCTCCAGCGTCTCCACCGCCTTCTTCGCCGCCCCGGTGCGGGCCCACGCCTCACCCGCCACGGTCGCGAACATGGCGCGTGTCTTCGGCTCCTGCTGCTTGCCCAGCTCGAGCTGATCGGCCAGGGCGCGCGCCTTGGCGGTCTCGCCCACGGTGAGGTGGATCATCGCGCGGAGCGCGCGCACCTGGTCCGCCATGGGCGTCATGATCTTGTCCAGGTTGATGCCCTCGAGCGTCTCCAGCGCCTTGCGGGGGTCGTCCTGCATCTCGAGCTGCGCGCGGGCGATGGTGGCCTGCGTGTCGCCCTTCTTGAAGTCGGTCTCCAGGCGCTTGAGCGCCTCCTTGCGGCCCTCGTCCGTCTCGGCGGAGCGCAGGATGGCGCCGAGCGCCTCGCTCTTCTTGGTGTAGCGGACGAGCCAGATGCCCACGCCGATCACGCCGGCGGTCGCCGCCGCGGCGACGATGAGCGGCCAGCCGCTGCGCAGCCACGACCAGAGGCCGATGGCGATGATCCAGCCCACCACGATCCCCGCGCCGACGCGGACGTAGAGCTTCTTCAGGTCGACCGGCGGGCGATCGGACGGCTTGGAGAGCTCGCGCAGCTCCTTCTGGACGGCGGCCGCGCTGCGCTTCTTCTTCTTCTTGAGGGGGGCTTCGGCCACGGGCTCGGGCGTGTTACCGCGGCCCGACACCCCGCGCAAGGACCACCCCCCGCGCCCCCTCCG
Organism: uncultured delta proteobacterium; assembly: GCA_963782055.1. GTDB lineage: Bacteria > Myxococcota_A > Polyangia > Polyangiales > Polyangiaceae > DASXHD01. The sequence continues at coordinate 3,062,838 of CAWAIF010000003.1, read as the reverse complement.
CGGACGCAGCGGAGGCCGAGAAAGAGCCCGGATCAGACGAAGGCGGCGTGGAGGGCGCGCTGGACGTCGCCGAGCTTCTCGGAGGGGATGGTGGCGGCGAGGCGCAGCGGGCCGGCGAAGACGGAGGAGCACGGCGCGCCGGCGCCTTCCAGCACGGCCAGGAAGCGGCCCAGCCCGCCGCCGGCGGTGAGGCCGTTTCCCACCACGCTCGCGACCGCGCAGCCCTCCTGCAGCGCCACCGTCTTGCCCAGCTCCTGCTCCAGCCGCGCGCGGCGGTGGTCCCAGTCGGGCACGTTGAGGAGGGGGACGAGGGCCGTCGCCTCCGCGCCGGCGGCGCTCACGTCGAGGAGGGGAAGCTCGAGCGCGGCGGCGGCCTCGGCGAAGCGCGCGAGGTGGAGGGTCGCGCAGGTGATCCGCACGACGCGGTCCATGCCGACGACCGCGCGCGCCAGGTGGTCCTTCGGCGGGGCGATCTCCCGCGCGACCGTCTGCTTCGCCGGGTGGCCGCTCGGCCCGATCATGTCCGCCGTCCTGCGCGCGAAGAGCGCCACCTTCGCGCGGCGCGCCCACTCCACCGCCTGCGCGTTGAGCACCTTGGCGCCGGCCTCCGCCATCTCCTGCAGCATGGCGAGGTCCACCTCCGGCAGGTGCTTCGCCTCCGCCACCACGCGCGGGTCCGCGGAGTAGACGCCGTCCACGTCGCTGTAGATCTCGCAGCGCTCGGCCCCCAGCGCCGCGGCGAGGGCCACGGCGGTGGTGTCGGAGCCGCCGCGGCCGAGCGTGGTGATCTCGCGCTTGTAGCTCATGCCCTGGTAGCCGGCGACGATGACCACCTTGCCGCGGTCGAGCTCGTCCTCGATCCGGTGGGGGCGCACCTCGATGATGCGCGCGTCGAAGTGGCGATCGCTCGTGATGATCCCCGACTGGCTGCCGGTGAAGCTGATGGCCGCCTCGCCGCGGGCGTGGATGGCGGTGGCGAGCAGGGCCATCGAGACGCGCTCGCCGGTGGTCACCAGCATGTCCAGCTCGCGCCGCGGCGGGTCCTTCGACACGCGACGCGCGAGGGCGATGAGCTCGTCGGTGGTCTTGCCCATCGCGCTGACCACCACGACGACGTCGAAGCCGGCGCGACGCGTGGCGACCACCTTGTCGGCGACCTGGCCGAGCTTCTCGACGTCCGCCACCGACGATCCCCCGTATTTCTGGACGATGATGGCCATGGGACGACGCGGTATCACGCCCGGGCGAGCAGGAACAACTTACTGCGGCGCGCGACGCGGGCGAGGCACGAAGGCCAGCACGCCGAAGGGGCCGCCGACCCACACCTTGCCGCGGGCGTCCGCCGCGACCGCCGCCACGCGAGCGTCCTCCCCCGCGGCGTCGGCGGTGGCGCTCACGTCCGCCACGACGCGCGTGTCGCCCTCCGCGCTGATCAGGATGAGCAGCACGCGGCCCTCCGGCGCGGGCACCGCCGCGACCACCTCGCCGTCGTTGCCGCGCAGGTCGAAGCCCGTCGCCTCCGCGGTGCCCGCGAGCGGCACGAGCGGGCCCTCACCGAGCGCGCGCAGCACGCCGGTGCCCTCCCGGAGCATCGCCCGGACGCGGCCCTTGACCACCAGCGCATCGTCGTGGGGCTCGGGCTCCTGATCGTCGGCCGTGGTGAAGGTGGCGGTCGCGTCGCGCAGCCGGAGCATCCGCCCGTCGGCGAGCCACGCCTCCACGGCGGCGTGCACGCGCAGGCGCGTCACGTTGCCGATGGCGCCGGCGAAGGCGACGTCCCACCCGCGGTCGTCCCACGGTAGACCCTCGCCCTCCCGCGGCAGGTCCTCGAAGAAGAGGTCGTCCTCCGCCTCGCCCTCCTCGTCGGCGTCCAGGTCGGGCAGGTCCTCGGCGCGCAGCTCCTCCTCCGCCTCCTCGAAGCCCTCCTCGCCGGAGTCCTTCTCGCCGTCGCGCGGGTCCTCCTCCAGGCCGAAGTCCTCGCCCTCCACGCCGAGCGGGTCGTCATCGCCGAGCAGGCCGGTCTCCTCGCGCGCGGCGACCGCGTCCCCCGCGTCGTCACCGACGCCCGTCTCGTCGTCGCCCAGCGCGCTCGCCTCCTCCACGACGTCGATCGGGTCGGCGAAGGCGCTCTCGTCGGCGAGGGCATCGTCGTAGGGGTCGTGCGCGTCGCCCGGGACGGTGACGTCGTCGGCGTCCTCGGCGTCGCCGAGCGCTTCGTTGTCGTCTTCGTCGCCGTCCGCCGGCGGCAGCAGCAGCTCTTCCTCGACCTCCGGCGCGGCGACCATTGGCGCTAGCCTAGCGCAGCCGGCGGCTCGTACAATGAGCCGTGCCCGCGCCCGAGCTCACCGCCACCCCGGCCATCGCCTACCTGAGGACCGGAAAGGGCGAGCGCTCCCCCTCCTCCGAGGCTCAGCGGGAGGCGATCCGCGGCTGGGCCAGGACGACCGGCGCGCGCATCGTGGCGTGGCACCTGGACGACGGGCAGGACGACGCGGCGCCCGTCGACGAGCGCAAGGGACTGCTCGCCGCGGTGCTCGCCCTCAAGACGAAGCAGGCGCCGGTGCTGGTGGTCGCCTCCCGGGACAGGCTGGCGCGGACGCCGGTGACCCTCGCGCTCATCGCGCACCTCGCGGCCAGGCACGGCGCGCGGCTGCAGTGGGCTCGAGGCGATCGCGAGACGCCCGAGGAAGCGGCGAAGCTTGTCGGCGCCTTCGCCGAGTTCGAGCGCGCCGCCGCGCGCCTGCGCAGCCGCGCCGCGGTGGCGATGAAGCGCGCCCGCGGGGAGGCCGCCGGCCGCTGCCCCTGGGGCTACCGCCTGGGCGAGGACAAGAAGACGCTCGTCCCCGACGAGCGCGAGCAGGACGTCATCGCGGTGGTGCGCGCCATGCGCCAGAGCGGCCGCAAGATCCGCGAGATTGTCGAGGCGCTCCGCGACATGGGCGTGGTCGGACGCAACGGCAAGCCGGTGGGCGCGACGCGCGTGTTCGAGATGATCCAGGGCGGCCGCAAGCGCGCTGGCTCCACCGAGGTGCCCGACCGCGAGCCGCCGTACTGGCCCGCCCGGTGGGGGCAGCCGAAGCCGCAAGGTTGAGGTGTGGGCGTGGGGATTGCTCCCGGGACGCGGGCCCCGTACGTTGCACCCTCCGCGCGATGCGACTCCTCGTCCTCTCCCGCAACGCCACGCTCTACTCCACCAGCCGTCTCGTGCTGGCCGCGCGGGCGCGCGGTCACGAGGTGATGGTCGCCGACCCGCTGGACTTCCACGTCGTCGTCTCGCGCGGGCGGCCCTCCCTCTACCTCGGCGATCAGCCCAGGCCGGAGGTGGACATGGTCATCCCGCGCATCGGCGCCTCCATCACCAACTATGGCCTGGTGGTGGTGCGGCAGTTCGACATGATGGGCGTGCCGGTGCTCAACACCGCCGTCGCCATCGCCCGCTCGCGCGACAAGCTCCGCGCGATGCAGCTCCTCACGCGCAAGGACATCGACGTGCCCACCACCGTCTGCGCCCGCACGCCCGACGCGGTGGAGTTCGCGCTGAGCCTCGTGGGCGGCACGCCCGCCATCGTCAAGCTGCAGCAGGGCACGCAGGGCATCGGCACCATGATCGCCGAGACGCCGCAGGCGGTGAGCTCCCTGCTCGAGACGCTGTGGGCCATGGGCCAGGACATCATCCTGCAGGAGTACATCGCCGAGTCGCGCGGGCGCGACCTGCGCGCCATCGTGGTGGGCAGCCGCGTCATCGCGGCGATGCGGCGGCAGGCGCGCGCTGGGGAGTTCCGCTCCAACCTCCACCGCGGCGGCGCCGGCGTCCGCGTCAAGCTGGACACGCGCTACGCGGCGGCGGCGGTGGCCGCGGCCAAGGTCATGGGCCTGGAGGTCGCCGGCGTGGACATGCTGGAGGCCAAGGACGGCCCGAAGATCCTGGAGATCAACAGCTCCCCGGGCCTGGAGGGCATCGAGCGCACCAGCGGCGTGGACGTCGCCGGCGCGATCATCGCCCACACCGAGCGGATGTTGCGCCGGCGGCGGCGGCGCCAGCAGAAGAAGGACCCCGTGCTGGAGGCGGAGCGCCGCGCGCGCCGGCTCCCTGTCGGAAAGCGCCATGCTGCGCGAGGAGCGTGACGGCGCCGTCGCCGTCTGGACGCTCGACCGTCCGGCGACGAAGAACGCGCTCGACGCCGCGACGCTCGGCGCGCTGAACGCCGCCATGGATGCCGCCGCGGACGACCCCGGCGTGCGCGCGGCGATCCTCACCGGCGCGGGCGGCGACTTCGCCTCCGGCGGGGACCTGCGCGAGCTGCGCGGCCGCCACTCCCCCGACGACGCCGCGGCCCTCTCCGACGCCGGGGAGCACGTCTGCCGCCGGCTGGGCGAGCTCCCCTTCCCCGTCGTGGCGGTGGTCTGCGGCGTCGCCTTCGGCGGCGGCGCCGAGCTCGCCCTCGCGTGCGACCTGCGCGTGGCCGACGAGACGGCGCGCATCAGCTTCAAGCAGGCGCGGATGGGGGTGACGACGGCGTGGGGATTGCTGCCGCGGCTGGTCGCGCTGGTCGGCCCGTCGGCCGCGGCGCGCCTCCTCTACACCGCCGCGGAGGTGGCCGGCGCCGAGGCGCGGACCCTCGGCCTGGTGGATCTGTGCACCGCGCCCGGCGAGGCCATGGTCACGGCGCTCGCATGGTGCGCCGAGATCGCCGCCGGCGCCCCCGACGCCGTCCGGGAGACCAAGGCGCTGCTGCGCGCCGCGGGCCAGGCCCTCTACGCCGCCGTCCGCCCGCTGGAGCGGGAGGCCTTCGTGCGGACCTGGTCGAGCCCCGACCACGTGGAGGCGGTGGAGGCCTACTTCGCGCGCCGCAAGCCCGCCTGGCGCCGGGAGTGACCCCGCCCCCCGCGCCGCCCATGTTGCAACGCAACAAAATCCCTTGACGCCTCCGCCGCCGAGCTTATCTTCCGGCGAGAAAAGGAGGACACCATGTCCAACCAGGTCTTTGCTGCACCGCAACAGTGGATCGACTTCTGGAAGAAGGCGACCGAGGACAACATGACTCGCTTCCAGGCAGCCACCGAGGAGTGGGCCAGGCTGGAGGGCCAGGGCGTGGAGCAGGCCGCGACCATGGTCGACGAGGTCTCCAGGCTCACCCGCGAGTCCTTCGCCTACGCCGGCCAGCTCGCCGCCGAGTGGCGCAAGCTGACGATGGAGGCGATGAAGAAGGCAGGCTGAGGCTCACGCCCCCGGGCGCTCCTCTCTCTGGTGGAGAGAGGAGCGGGGCGCGGGCAACGAGCCGACGCGTATCGGGCAGCGCGTCGTGTCCACGCTACCGATCGAAGAGCGGGGTCTTCGACACGGTCTTGCCTCCAGCTCCGGCCTCCTTGACCACGAGGGCCCCGTCGGCGTCGAGCGACCACGCGCGCCCGGAGGTCTTGGTGCCCCAGTCCTTCTTCCTCTCGTCGAGGGCGGCCTTCGTGTCGGGGTCGAGGTCGGGGTCGACGACGCCCGGCCCGCAGCCGGACGTCGTCTTCACGTCGACCGTCTGGCAGCGCGTCGTGCCGCCGGCGCCCGCGAGCGCGCAGACCGTCTCGCGCTCGACGTCGTGGAAGCACGCCTCCAGGCCGGCCATGTTGGTGTCGACGTCGTGCTGCGCGGAGTGGACGACATGCACCGTGCGGGCGCCGAGCGTGCGCGTCACGCCGCCCTCGATCGTCGCCGTGTCGGTGACGCCGAACACACCCGGCTCGTAGTCCCTGCCGAGATCGGCGACGGGTCGGAGCGTCGAGCCATCGCGCGCCGCGAGGAGGTAGCGGCTCTCGCCGCCGCTCGCTGCGCCCCAGCGAATCACCGCGAGCCGCGGGGTCCCGAGGGACGCGGGGACGGTGGTGCACGTCGGCGCGTCCCCCGGAAGGCGGGTCATCGCCTCGAGATCATCCTTTTTCGCCATCAAGCAGTCGCAGAGCGCCTTCGACGTGGCGGCCCCGGCCGCACACGGAAGGGACGGCGATGCCTCGCCCGACCCGGTCTTCGACGCCGACACGGCCGCGAGGCGCCGCCGGACCGCCGCGTTCTCGCGCAGCGCGAGCGACGCGGCGTAGGCCGTCCGCGCCGCCGCCGGGTCGGACTTCGCCTCGGCGACGCGACCCGCGTTGTAGAGGATCTGCGCGCGCAGCTTCGGGTCGAGCGCGTGGAGGAGGGCGCGTCTGTTGGCGTCCTCGGCGCGCGCCAGGTCACCCGATTGAAGGGCGGCCCAGCCGACCTCGGCCAGCACCGTCGCGTCGTCGGGCGCGATCGCGAGCGCGCGGTCGTAGGCGACGAGCGCCCCCTCGTAGTCCTTCGCCAGTGACTTCTTGCGGCCGGCGCCGAGCGCCGCGAGCACGGCCTTGCGCTCGGCCGGCGACAGCGGGGCCTTCGCAACGGTCGGGGCCTTCGGCCGGGGCGAGCTCTCTGCGCTCGATGCGGCGGCTCGTGCGGACCCCGTCGGCGCGTCCATCCCCGCGTCTGCGAGGCCGCCGCCGTCCGTCTTCGCGGCAGCCAGCGAATGCTTCGGGCAACCCGCGAGGCAGGCGCAGAGAGGGATCACCAGCACGACGCGGAGCAGCACCCGGGCATCATGAGGAGGTGGCGTTCGGGACGCAACCCCGCGCCCCCTCGTGCTCCGCGAAGAACCCCTCGATCACCGGCCAGAGCCGCTGGCTCGCCGACCGCGACACCACCGCCCCCACGTGCCCACCGGGCAGTCGCAGGTGCCGCTTGTCCTTCGACCCGGCCATCTCCACCAGCGCCGCCGCCGCGCCCTCCGGCACGATGTTGTCGTGCTGGAAGGACACCACCAGCAGCGGGCAGGTGAGGTTCTCCAGCCGCGCCGGCTTGCCGCTCAGGGTGAAGGTCCCCTTCGCCAGCGCGTCGCCGCGGTACAGCTCCTCGATGTAGCGGACGTAGCACTCACCGGGGAAGGACACGTTGTCGTTGCCCCACGTCTCCAGCGCGAAGAAGCCGTCCAGGAACTCGTCGTCCCACGCGCGGTCCACCATGTGCACCGCCTTCGACAGGCCGAGCGTCGGGCGCAGCATCTGGAAGGCGCCCTGCATGAGCTGCCACGGCACGTTGCCCGCCCCGCGCACGAGCGCGCGCACGTCGAAGGTGGGGGTGCGCGTCCAGGCCTCCAGCAGGCCGTCCTGGTCGAAGCGCACCGGCGCCGCGAGCACGACCATCGAGGCGATGCGCTCCTCGTGCACCGCAGCATGGATGGCGGTGAGCGTCCCGCCCAGGCAGTAGCCGAGCAGGTGCACCTTGGGCGCGCCGGAGGTGCGCGCCGCCCGGCGGATGGCGCGGCCGATGACGCCGTCGCACACGTCGTCGAAGGTGACGTAGCGGTCCTCGTCCCCCGGCGTGCCCCAGTCGATGCAGTAGACGTCGTAGCCCTGCGCGACCAGGGATTGCACGAAGCTCTTGCCCGGCATGAGGTCGAGGACGTAGTGGCGGTTGATGAGGGAGGGCACCAGCAGCACCGGCAGCGGGTGGGCGAGCCCCTCCGCCCGCGCGCGGTAGCGGAGCAGGCGCCACTTGTTCTCCGAGAAGACGACGTCCGCCGGCGTCCGCCCGACGAGCGGCTTGCCGCGCGCCGGGAGCGCCGCCAGGTTGAAGAGCCGCTTGATGCCGCGCCGCGCTTCCATCGCGCTCACGCGTACAGGCCGCGGAAGACGTCGCGGAAGGTCTCGTAGATCTTCTTGCGGCGCACCTTGAGCGACGCGGTCAGCGTGCCCGCCTCCACGCTGAGCGGCGTGCGCACGACGGCGAAGCGCTTGATGGTCTCGTAGCTGGGCAGCTCGCGGTTGACGCGCTCCACCCGCTCGCCGAGGGCCTTCTTCACCTCGTCCTCGCTCATCGCGCGGGCGGCGTCCTCGTTCGGCCAGAGGCCGGCGACCAGGTACTTCTCCCCGTCGCCGTAGACCACCACGTGAGCGATGAGCGGGTCCCCGGCGAAGCGCATCTCGATGTTGGCGGGCGGCACGTTCTTGCCGCCGGCGGTGACCAGGATGTCCTTCTTGCGGTCGACGATCTGCAAAAAGCCGTCCTCCGTCCACCGGCCGACGTCGCCCGTCTTCAGCCAGCCGTCGGCGGTGAAGATCTCGCGCGTCGCCGCCTCGTCCTTGTGGTACCCGCCGAAGACGTTGGGGCCGCGGGCGAGGATCTCCCCGTCCTCGGCGAGCTTCAGCTCCACGCTGGGGAGCGGCTTGCCCACGCTGTCGAAGCGGTAGGCGTCGGGGCGGTTGAGGGTGAGCGTGGGGGACGTCTCGGTCAGCCCGTAGCCCTCGATGATGAGCACGCCGCTCTCGTGGAAGACCTCCTTCACCTGGCGCTTGAGGCCCGCGCCGCCGGAGAGGCAGAAGCGCAGGCGGCCGCCGGTCGCCTCGGTGATGGCGGCCTTGCGCTTGCTCGCGTCGGGCTCGCCGAGCGCGCCGGAGGCGATCTTCTCCCAGTGCGAGGGCACGCTCATGAAGACCTGCGGCCGCACCTCCGGCAGGCGATCGAGCACCTCGCGGGGGTCGCTCATGTAGGAGACCCACCCCAGCGTGTTGCCCAGACACATCTCTCCGAAGCCGAAGATGTGGCTCATGGGCAGCCAGAGCACGTCCACCGCGCCCTCCTCCAGGAGCGGCGCGTTGCACGTCAGCCAGTCCCGACCGTTGTGCGCCACGTTGGCGTGCGACAGCGGCACGCCCTTCGGGTTGCCGGTGGTGCCGCTCGTGTAGAGCATCAGGCCGATCTGATCGAGCGTCACCGCGTCCATCCGGCGCGCGAGCTCGCCGGGGTCGGCGGCGTGGCGCGCGGCGCCGATGGCGCGCGCGGCGGACCAGCCGAGCACGCGCTCCTCGATCTGCGCGTCGGCGGGCGCGGGCTTGCCCGCCTCCCGGAGCTTCTGCGCGACGCGCTTCGGGTCCACGCCGTCGGACAGCACGACCACGCGCTCCAGCGACGGCAGCCCCGGCCACGCCTCCAGCACGCGGGAGAGGAGCGCCGGCGTGTCGACGAAGAGGACGCGCGCGTCGGAGTGGCCGAGCACGTAGGCGAGCTGCTCGGCGGTGCTCGCCGCATAGACGGGCACCATCACGCCGCCGGCGGCCTGGATGCCGAGCGCGGCGGCGGCCCACTCCACCCGGTTGGGCGCGAAGACCGCGGCGCGGTCGCCGCTCTTCAGCCCGGCGCTCGCCAGCAAGAGCGCGGCGTCGCGCACCTGGTCGGCGAAGTCCTGCCACGTGACCGGCGACCACCTGCCTCCGGCGTCGCGCAGGAAGAAGCGCGGCCGGTCCTTGCGCTCCTCGAGCGCGTCGAAGACCGCGCGCGGCGCGATCTGGAGATCCATGTACCTGGAGACGTCCATCTTCTCTTCTCCCACCCGCGCGCGGGTCACCTGTCCTCGAGCTTGTCCTCGAGATTGTTGAGCCGGCTCTCCAGCTTGTGCAGCGCGTGGAGCGTGCGCTCCTGATCGCGCTTGGTGGGCAGGCCGAGCGAGGCCCACCACATCGCCGCGGCGCTGTCGCTCGCCGCCTTCATGCGCATCAGGCTCGTCAGCATGGCGCCGGACGGCTTGAGCACCAGCGGGCTCTTCATCCACGCCTCCACGACCTTGGCCGTGGCGATCTCCCACGCGTCGAACCCCTTCTTGAACTGATCGAACATGGCTGCCTCCGTCCACTGCCTGGTCACTGCCCCAGCCGCCGCAGCTCGGCGGCGGTGGTGAAGTCGTCGCTCGTCTCCCCCGGCTGGCTCGTCGCGCGGACGATCTCGCCGAAGCACTCGAAGAGGAAGGACGTCTGCCGCGTGACGACGGCCGCGCCCGCGGAGGGCTCGACCGTCGCGGTGGTGCGCACGCGCAGCGCCTGGGTGAAGTCGTAGTCGTGGAGGGTCACCTCGCCGGAGCCGTCCACCGAGACCTGGTAGGTGTCCTTGCCGGCGTAGGGCAGACCTCGTAGCGTGCCGCCGGTGACGTTGCCCACCGAGACGTAGGAGTCGCCGACCACGATGGGGAAGCGGTAGACGGTGACCGGCTGGTCGTAGACGAGGAGCGTCTTGCCGCCGGGGCCGTCGGGATCGCGCGAGGCGATGCCGCGCAGGGTGACCCCCGCCTGCGAGTAGGTGTAGGCGCCCTCGAGGGTGTCGCCCGCGTCCACCGGCGCGACGAAGGTCGCCCCGGGGAAGCTGCCCGCGTACCACTTGCCGGAGACCGAGGAGGCCTCGATCGTCGCCACCTGATTGTCGGCGTAGTCCGCGCCGAAGTCCCACACCGTGTGCCCCTGGGCGTCGACGCTCCCCGCGAGGTCCACCGCGCGCGTCTTGCCGGAGGGCGACACCAGGTAGTGCACCGGCACGCCGAGCGCCGGGCCGAGCTCGTCGGCGTCGATGCGGCCGTCCAGGTTGGGGATGCAGGAGAGCTGCGGCAGGCCGCCGGCGTCGTAGTCGGGGTGTGTCGGCTGCGGCGTGCGGTTGTCCCCGCAGCCGACGGCGACGCCAGCCAGGGCGAGCAGCGCGAGCGCAATGGTGCGATGCAACATCAGGAGCTCCTCCCCCCGCCGAAGAGGAAGGCGAGGCGCAGGCGGATGGACTCGGCGAGCTGCGCCTTCAGCCCGGCGGCCGGGTTATCCATGCCGGAGAGCGGGAAGAGCACGCCGTAGTCCAGGGCGACGAAGAAGCCGTCGCGGCTGTGGTAGGTGAGGCCGGGGTCCACCTCCACGCCCAGGCCGCGGTCACCGCTGGGGGACCAGTCGTCCGCGGCGGCGAAGGAGGCGACGACCGCCACGTCGGCGCGCAGCTCGCCGGTCGCGACCTTGAAGAGCCGCGCGCGCGCGTGCGGCCGGAGGTAGAAGGCGCCGGTGACGGTGCCCACGATCTCCCGGAAGAGGATGCGGTCGATGTGATAGTCGGGGTGGAAGCGGAAGGAGTCGATGCGATCGCCGGGGGGCGGCACCGGCACCGCGCCGAGGGTCGCGCCCGGGTCGCCGGAGGCGTAGCCGGCGTCCAGGCCGACGCCGAAGGGCGAGGTCGGCCCGCCCACCTCCGACTCCAGCGCGAGGCCGAGCTGGGTCGACCGGATGGGCCGCCGCGAGAGGACGCCGGGGACGAGCGACGCGTCGTCGACCTGGCCGCCCGCGTACGCCGCCTCCGCGGCCACGTGAAACGCAGGGTGCGTCAGGCGCGCCCATCCATCGACCACCCAGCCCTTCGCGCCGCGCCCCATGACCTGCGCGGGGTCCAGGGCCACCGGGCCGTTCGCCGGGGTGGGCAGGTACGCGGCCGGCACGTCGCCGTCCTGCCAGCGGTACGACCCGAGCAGCCCGTACTCCAGCGTCGTCTTGCCCGCCTTCCGGCGCCGCTCCCGCGCCAGGTCGGTCTCGAAGTGCAGCCCGGCGAAGGTGACCGAGCGCACGTTGGAGAAGGGCGCGATGGAGATGGTGCGGTTGTCGGCGCGCGGCGCCAGCGCGAGCGTCGCGGAGTAGTCGTAGGCCACCGCGAAGACGTGACCGAAGAGCGGCGTGAGGAAGGCCACGCGGTCGACCGAGTCGCCGGCGTCGCAGTCGATGCAGTCGCCTCCGTTCTCGTACATGCCCAGGCCCCAGTCGTTGCCCATCCGGCCGACGGCGATGAGGCCGAAGGGCGTGAGCGCCTCGCCGTACGCGCGGCGCAGGGAGAAGAGGGCGCCCTCCGGCCGCTGCGTGAGCGAGGCGTACGGCAGGCCCTCCGGCATGGAGCCGAGCGCCTCGTTGTCCAGCGTGTCCAGCCGCACCTTCACCGCGACGCCGCCGCCCGGCGCGTACACCGAGAGGTCGGTGCGGAGGCGCATGTCGGCGTGGGTGAGCCACTGCCCCTTCGGGTTGCCGAGGGGCACCGGGAACAGCGGCTGACCGTCGGGCAGCAGCCCCCGGTCCAGGTCCAGGTTGTAGAGGCCCTCCCCGCGCGCGCGCAGGTAGCCGTCCAGCTTCGCCTCGAACTTGTCGCGGGGGGTGATGTCCTGGCCGATGTCGGTGAAGCCGGTGGCGCGCGCCTCCGCCGGGACGATCGCGGAGGCGATCGCCACCATGGCGCCGAGGAGCACGACCGCGCGCTTCACTCGCCGTCCGTCGCGCCGGCGGTCGGGGAGGCGGCCGCACCCGTCGCCGCGGGCGGGGGAGGCGCGGGCGGCGGAGACGCCGCGGCGGTCCGCGCCGGCAGGTCGGCGGCGAGGAAGTCCACCACGTCGCGCGTCGACGCCGCCTTCGCCTCGATCATCGGGAAGTGGCCGCAGCGCGGGTAGACGACGAGGTGCGCGTCGGGCAGCTCGCTCTCCAGCCGCTCGCCGTAGCGCAGGGAGGTGACGCGGTCCTCTCGCCCCCAGAGCAGCAGCGTCGGCTGCTTGATGGTGTGGTAGCGCCGCTGGACCTCGGCGTAGCGCTGCCCGCGCACCGCCGCGAGCGCCGCGGCGACGGTGCCCGGCCGGTCGAGGGCGGCCTCCACCTGCTCGACGAACGCCTCGGTGATGAGGCTCGGATCGTAGAAGGCCTGCGCCATCTTGTCGCCCGGGCGCTCCTTGTACCAGAGGGCGAACATCATCTCGCCCAGGCCATCGGCGCGCGCCCAGTGGAAGAAGGTGGGGAGCTGCTCCTCGTAGACCCACGCGTCGTAGAGGGCGAGGCGCGTGATGCGCTCCGGATGTTGCAGTGCAGCAGCGAGGGCGACCGAGGAGCCCCAGGAGTGCGCGACCACCGCCGCGCGCCGGACGCCCCGCTGGTCGAGCAACCCGAAGACCAGGCGCGCCTGGGCCACCGGGGAGTAGTCGCCCTGGGGCCTGTCGGTCCAGCCGAAGCCCTTGAGGTCGAGCGCGATGACGCGGAAGCCCTTCGCCTCCAGCACCGGCATCAGGTCCTTCCACGCGTCGAGCGAGGAGGCGAAGCCGTGGACGAGCACGACCGCGGGGCCGGTGCCGCGGTCGACGTAGCGGACGCGCACGCCGTGGACGCGCGCGAAGGTGGCGTCCTTCGGTTCGCCGGGCATCGCGCCGGTGTGGAAGGAGAAGCAGCCTGCGAGGAGCGGCATCAGCATGATGAGGATGAGCAGGAGCCTGCCGCGGATCATGGCGCGAGCCGCTGGATCTCCGCGGCGCTCGTGAACTCCACGTTGGGCTCGTTGGGCTGCGAGGTGACGGTGGCCACGGTGCCGAAGCACTCGGTGACGAAGGCGAAGGTGCGCGCGACGGTGGCCACCACGCCGACCGTGCGCGTGAGCACCGTGCGCACGCGCAGCACCTGGAAGGTGCCAAAGGGGACCTTCAGGCTGCCGTGGGCGTCGACCTGCGAGTCGTACGCCTCGGTGTAGTAGACGGCGACGCCGTTCGCCGTGCCGGAGACGGTGGACGTGCTGTTCCACGCGCTGCCCATCTTGAGGGGGAACTGCATCGCCACGGCCTCCGGCTGGTAGGCCACGTTGGTCTGGGTCACGCCGCTCGCCGGGGAGACGACGCCCTGCAGGGCGAGCTGGTTGCCGCCCACGCGAAAGACGCCGAGCAGGTCGGAGGTCGACGAGAGGCGGGCCGCGTACGTCGCGCCGGAAAAGCTCTGCGCGTACCACGCGCCACCGGGGGAGAGGGTATCCACGCCGACGTCCTGATCGCCGGACAGCGCGCCGGAGAAGTCCCAGTCGCGCGCGCCGCCCTGCCCCGCCTTGCCGGCGGTGTCCACCGTGGCGCTGGTGGCGGTGCGGAAGGTCGCGTGCAGCCCGGCCTGGAGCGGGACCTCCGCGGCCTCGATGGTGCCGTCCTGGTTGGGCGTGCAGCCGGGGACCTTCGCGTCCGACGCGGCGTCGCCGCCCGGCGAGGCGTCCCCGGCGCCACCGTCGTCGCCAGGGTTGCCTGCGTCGTCGCCCGGGCTCGTGACCGGGGCGCACCGGCCGTCGGAGTTGCAGACGCCGGACGCGCAGTCCGCGCCCGCGTTGCACGTGACCGCCGGCGCGCTGGAGCACCCCGCGGCGACCACGCATGCGGCGCCGAGCACCGCGACCAAGGCCCCCATCCGCGCGTGTTGCATGACGACTCCTCCGCCCCCGGACGCGGCACCGCCCGCGAGGCGACGCGGAACCTACCCGCGGCCCCGGAGGTCGTCAAGGAAAATTGGTGCGGCGCAACATAGGATTTGTTGCAGTGCAACCAGCCGCGCGCTACAAGGACCGCCGTGGGCCCCGTTCTGACCGTCAAGAAATACCCGAACCGCCGCCTCTACGACACGGAGGAGAGCCGGTACATCACCATGGAGGAGCTCGCCGAGCGCGTGCGCGGCGGCCGCGACGTGCGCGTGCTGGACGCCAAGACGGAGGACGACCTCACCCAGCCGACGCTGGTGCAGCTCCTCATCGAGGGCAACCGCGCCCACCTCCTGCCGGTGCCGCTCCTGCTGCAGCTCGTGCGGATGGGGGACGACGCGCTGGCCGAGTTCTACGGCCGCTACATGACCTGGGCGCTGGAGGTGTACTTCGCCGTCAAGCAGCGCGCGGCGAGCGTGAGCCCCTTCGCGCAGATGCCCTTCGACGTGGGCGGCGCGCTCGCGCGGCTGCTGCTCGGGTCGTCCGGGGTGGATCGCGCGCCGGTGCCGTGGAACCCGCAGCCGCCTCCCTCCCCCGTGCCGGACGCGCCCTCGTCGCAGTCGGACATCGCCGAGCTGCGGCGCGAGCTGGCCGAGCTGAAGAAGAGCGTCGAGGGCGGCAAGAAGCGCGCGCGCCGCTCCGGCGGGCGCTGAGGCAGGAGGCGGGGCGTGGCGATTGTCGACATCACCAAGCCGACCGAGGTCGCGGTGGGCGAGAATCGACAGGAGCCGTCAGTGACCGAAGAGGGCGGAGTCGGGCGGGAGGTTCGGGTCCACGAAGACGCGCACCACCGTCGCGTCGCGCGGCCCCACGACGGCGCCCGGCGGCGCGACGCAGGCGTCGGCGGCGAAGACCGCCGCGCGAGCGGCGGCGCGCTTCACCGCGAGGCTCGCCATCGCCCGGGAGGCGGCGGCCTTGTCGCGGGCCTTCGCCGCGGCGCGCGCGGCCGTCACGTCGTCGCTCCCGGTGCGCACCGCGGCGTCCGCCTCGCTGAGCGCGAGGTCGAGGCACCGGCGCTGCTCCGGCGTGCCGCCGCGGCGCGCCTGCGCCAGCATGGAGGCGATGCGCTGGGCGTCGCCCTTCATCGTGGCGAGCGTCGCGCCCGTCCGGGCGCGCAGATCGCCGTCGGCCCGGGCGAGGGCCGGCAGCGCCAGGACGAGAGACGCGGCGAGCACGAGGGAAAGTCTCATCGGTTCGCTCTCATCCGGTGCCCCCGCGGGCCGGGCCATTCAACCCCGAGAGGGATGTGATCCATGCTGTCCGCCTTGAAGTACGCCTCGCCGCCGATCGCCTGCGCCCTCGTCCTCGCCGCGTGCGGGAGCTCCCCCGCGACGGGGGGCGGGCCGGACGGCTCGGCCGGTGGGGACGCGTCGCAGACCGCCGACGGGGGCACCACCGGCGAGTCCGGCGTCGACGGCTCGACCGCCTCGTGCATCACCGCGAGGGAGACCGGGACGCACACCTACGCGTGCCCGGGCGTCTCGGTCACGGTGAGCGCGCCGGCGGCGTGCGCGACGACGGCCTGCGGCGTCATTTTGGACATCCACGGCCTGTACATGAACGCCGACCTGGAGGACGCGATGACCGACCTGCGCGCGAAGGGCGGCGCGGCCGGCTACGTCGTCGTGCAGCCCACCGCGCCGGCTGACCGCTCGCCCTACGGGCCGATGTGGGAGGACTCCGACGACGCCGCCGTCTACGACGCGCTCATGCAGGTGGTGAAGGTCTGGGGCGCCGACACCGCGCGCGTCCACGTGACCGGCCTCTCGCAGGGCGGGTACATGACCTGGCGGCTGGTGTGCGAGCACGCCGACCTCTTCGCCTCCGCAGCGCCCGCGCTCGCCGGCAGCGACAAGTGTCCGAACGGCAACTTCAACGGGAGCTGCCCCTTCACGGCGCAGGGCGAGCCCTCGCGCGAGCTGCCGCTGCTCTACCTCGCCGCGCAGAAGGACGCCCTGGTGCCCTACGCGTGCTCCACCGCCGAGCGCGACGCGGTCGTCGCCGCGTGGGCGCTCTCCAGCAAGCAGACCATCGCCGGTGACGGTCACTACACGCACGATCGCTACACCGCGGGCGACGGCACGACCCTCGACTTCTTCACCGAGGACTACACCACCGACCCGCAGGGCGCGCTCGCGGCGAACGCCGGGCACTGCGTGCCGGGCGCGACGCCGGCCACCAGCACCGTGTGGGACCAGCTCGCCTGCAAGCCCCCGACGGCCTTCGTGTGGGGGCAGGAAGTGCTGGACTTCTTCACCGCGCATCCCAAGAAGTAGTCGCCATGCAGGAGCGCGCTTCACGGCCCGGCTACTTCGGCGCCTTCGGCGGGCGCTTCGTCAGCGAGACGCTGGTGCCCGCGCTGGAGGAGCTGGCGGCGGCGCACCGGGAGATTGTCCTGGGGGAGGCCTTCCAGCAGGAGTGGCGGGGCCTGCTAACGAGCTACGTCGGGCGGCCGTCGGCGCTCTCCCGCGCCGGGCGCCTGGCCGCGGCGATCGACGCGTCACGCGCTACGCTCGCGTCGCTGTGGCTGAAGCGGGAGGACCTCAACCACACCGGCGCGCACAAGATCAACAACGCCCTCGGCCAGGCGCTGCTGGCGAAGAAGATGGGCAAGGCGCGCGTCATCGCCGAGACGGGCGCGGGTCAGCACGGCGTGGCCACGGCCACCGCGTGCGCGCTGCTCGGCCTGCCGTGCGAGGTGTACATGGGCGAGCTGGACCTGGCGAGGCAGGCGCCCAACGTCGGCCGCATGCGCCTGCTCGGGGCGAAGGTGATCCCGGTGACGAGCGGCTCGCGCACCCTGAAGGACGCGATGAACGAGGCGCTGCGCGCCTGGGTGACGAACGTCGCGACCACCTACTACTGCCTGGGGAGCGCCGCCGGGCCGGACCCGTACCCCGAGCTCGTCGCCACGCTCCAGCGCGTCATCGGCGACGAGGCGCGCGCCCAGCTCCTCGCCTCGCACGGCGCCCTGCCCGACGCGGTCGTCGCCTGCGTGGGCGGCGGCTCCAACGCCATCGGCATGTTCCGCGCCTTCCTCGGCGACCCGGAGGTGGCGCTCTACGGCGTGGAGGCCGCGGGCGCAGGCATCGCGACGGGCAAGCACGCCGCCACCCTCGGCGCAGGGCGCGTGGGCGTGCTCCACGGATCGCGCTCGTACGTCCTGTGCGACGAGGGCGGGCAGATCCAGGAGGCGCACTCCATCAGCGCCGGCCTGGACTACCCCGGCGTCGGCCCGGAGCACGCCTTCCTCAAGGAGTCCGGCCGCGCGACGTACCTCTCGGCGACCGACGAGGAGGCCCTCCGGGCCGGCGTGCTCTGCGCCCGCACCGAGGGCATCCTCCCGGCGCTGGAGACGGCCCACGCCTTCGCGCGGGTGGCGGACGTCGCCGCGCGAGAAGCGGAGCGGCGCGGGCGCGCGGTGCACGTCGCGCTCTGTCTCTCCGGCCGCGGCGACAAGGACCTGGACACCTACCTGCGCGAGGCGAGCCGTGTCGCGCCTTGACGAGAAGCTGGCGGCGCTCCGCGCGGCGAAGAAGAAGGCGCTGGTCGCGTACCTGTGCGTGGGGGACCCGAGCGTGGAGGAGTCGGCGGAGTTCGCGCTGGCCTGCGCGGCGGCGGGCGCTGACGTGCTGGAGCTCGGCGTGCCCTTCAGCGATCCCACGGCCGACGGCCCGGTCATCGCCGCCGCGAGCCAGCGCGCGCTGGAGCGCGGCGGCGGCCTCGCGGCGACGCTGCGGGCGGCGGCGGCGGTGCGCGCGCGGACCGACACGCCCATCGTCTTGTTCGGCTACTACAACCCCATCTTCGTCCACGGCGAGGCGCGCGTGGTGGCGGAGGCGAAGCGCGCCGGCGTGGACGGCCTGCTGGTGGTGGACCTGCCGGTGGAGGAGGCGGGGCCCCTGCGCGCGCTGGCGAAGGAGGACGGGCTCTCCGTGTTGCCGCTGCTGACCCCGACGAGCGCCGCGCCGCGGGTGGAGCGGACGCGCGAGGCCATCGCCGCGTGCGACCCCGGCTTCGTCTACTACGTGTCGCTGACGGGCGTGACGGGCAGCGCGGCGGCCCCGCTGGCGGCGGCGAGCGCCCGGGCGGGGGAGCTGCGCGAGGCGCTGGGCGCGCCGGTGCTGGTGGGCTTCGGCGTCGACGGGCGGGAGCGGGCGCGCGCGGCCGCCGCGCACGCCGACGGCGTCATCGTGGGGACGGCCCTGGTGCGATGCGTGCAGAATGCAACCACTCTGACGGCGCGCGTGGCGGCGGTGACCCGGCTCGTCCGTGAGCTGCGCGAGGGCGTCGACGCGGCGGCACACGCGGACCGAGTGAGGTAGGCTGCGCACCCATGCGAATGCTCTGCCTCTCCGACGTACACGGCAACCTGGACGCGCTCACCGCCGTCCTCGCCACGGCGGAGAAGCGATCCTTCAACAAGCTGCTCGTCGCCGGAGACATCGTCTTCCCCGGCGCGGCCGACGCCAGCGCGGCCAGGCCGCTGGAGGTCTGGCGGCGTCTCACCGCCGCGGGCGCGGTCATGGTGCAGGGCGTGACCGACCGCGCGCTGGCCACGCTGGAGCCGGAGCACATCGCGGTGTCCAGCGAGCACGAGCGCACCATGGTGGAGCGGATGAAGACGGTCTCCACCGAGCTGGGGGAGCTGGTCATCGAGCGGCTGCGCCGCCTTCCGCCGCAGGTGCGCATCCCGCTGGAGGATGGCGGCGAGCTGGTGCTCGTCCACGGCTCTCCCGCCGATCCCTCCGAGGCGATGACCTTCGACATGACCGACGAGGAGCTCCTCGCCCTGATGGCCGACGACCCGGCGGACGTGGTGGTCTGCGGCATGAGCCACACCCCCTTCGACCGCGAGGTGGCCGACGTCCGGATCATCAACGTGGGCAGCGTGGGCGAGGCCCCGGACGGCCTGGAGAACCCGCGCGACGCGCCGAAGGTCGCTCACGCCACCTGGATCGAGAGCACTCCCAGCGGCCTCATGGTGGAGCCCATCCTCGTGCCGCTGCGAGCGATGTGAACGCCCGAGGGTAGCGTCGGGTTTGGTCAGCGGCGGCGCAGGAACTCGCGCAGGGGCTCCCAGTAGTATTCCACCCACCCCGCCTCGTACTCCTTCGCCTGGCGCTTCGGCACCCCGCTGTGCGTCAGCCGCAGCCGCGTGCGGTTGGGGTTGCCCGCCTGCGGCTCCAGCTCCAGCTCCAGCCGCGACGCCGGATGGCCGGGCGGGAAGTCCGAAGCCCGCCAGGCCTGCACGATGCGCCGCCCGGGCACCAGCTTCTCGTGCGTCCCCTCGATGTAGCCCTCCCACGCCGTGAAGCGCCCGCCCTCGTACGGCTCGCTCGTCGCCGGCGAACCGGTGAACTCCTCGTGCTTCTGTCCGTCGACGTAGACCGCGTAGATGAGGTCGGGGGGCGCGTCGAACGTCTCCTCCTGCACGATGGTGGCGAGCTCCAGCCCCGGCGCCTTCCTCACCGGCGCCGGCGCCGCCGCCTTCGCCGCGCTCGCGCTCGGCTTCTTCGCGCTCGGCTTCTTCGCGACCGCGCGCTTCTTCGTGCTCGGCTTCTTCGCGACCGCGCGCTTCTTCGTGCTCGGCTTCGTCTTCGCCTTCCCCTTCGCGCGCGCGCTGACGCTCGCCCTCGGGCTCTTCGTCGCCCCCTTCTTTGCCGCGGCCTTCGCGCTCTTCTTCTTCGACGCCATGACGCACCTCGCGCCGGCGAGCGTATCCGATCGCCGAAACTTGCGCCCGCGTCCCGAACCCAGGCACGATCACCTTCGCATGAGCGCCAAGACCGGGGGCCCTCCCCCCGAGAGCCCCGGTTTGTCCACAGCCCCCGCCCGCGCGCGACCGGGGTTGCGCAAGGCACCTCGCCCGCCGCTCGTGCAGGCGCGTCGCCTTCAGGTCGCGCGCGCGGTCGACGGCCGCCTGCGCGAGCTGCTCGAGCGCGCCGACGTCATGACGGAGGGCAAGGCTCTCCAGGAGGCCGCGGGCTGGGTCTGGTACGGCTCCACCAGCGTCATCCTGCGCCTGGGCGGCGTGCCGGAGGAGGAGCGCACCCGCTTCTGCGCCGTCGCCCGACACGACCTGCACGTGCGCGCGCGGGTGGTCCGTCTCGCGCACCGCGAGGCGAGCCTCCGGGCACCCCGCGCGCTGGGCCGCGTTTCCTGCGAGCTGCGCTTCCTCCCGGCGCCGGAGGGGTTGAGGATTGACGTCGACGTGCAGGCGCCTTTGATAGAGAGGCGTCGCGCCCGGTCCAGTCCCTGAAGCCGGCGCCCCCCCTCTCCTGATGAACCAGAAGCGCACGCCCAAGCAAAGCAAACGCAAGGGGCGCGGAGACGACAACGTCATCCACGTCCACTTCGGCCCCGGCGGCGGCCGGCTGCCGCCCCCGCCCGATTCGGCGCCGGAGGCGGAGCCCCTCTCCCGCGAGCCGGTGACCGACCTCTTCTCCGCCCGGGAGGTGGCCAAGCTCCTCGGCCTGACCGAGGCGCGGCTGCGGACCCTCGACCGCAAGGCGATCGTCTCGCCGTCGGGGGAGAAGAGCGGCCGCCGCGCCTACACCTTCCAGGATCTCATCGCCCTGCGCGCGACGCTCATGCTGTCCAAGGACGTGGGCATCCGCGACGTCGCGCGGGCCATCGGCGCCCTGCGGCAGACGCTGCCCCGCGTGACGCGCCCGCTCCACGAGCTGCGCATCGTCAGCGACGGCCGCCGCGTGGTGGTGCGCGCCCAGGAGGGCGCGTTCGAGCCGTTGACAGGTCAGCTCGTGATGGACTTCGACGTGGGCGCGCTGCGCAGCGACGTCGTGCGCGTCCTGCGACCGGACACCCCGTCCGCCCAGGCGCGCACCGCCTACGAGCTGTACGTGCGGGCCAGCACGCTGGACGAGGACCCCTCCACCTACGACGAGGCGGAGGCCCTGTACCGCAAGTCGGTGGAGCTCGACCCGCAGCTCTCCATCGCGCACACCAACCTGGGCAACATCCTCTTCCGCCGCGGGGACGACCGCGGGGCCGAGGCGGCGTACCGCAAGGCCATCTCCATCGACGAGCACCAGCCGGAGGCCCACTACAACCTGGGCTACGTGATGCTGGAGCGCGGCGACGCCGCCGGCGCCGCCGAGCACTTCGAGAACGCCCTCTCCCGCGACCCGCGCTTCGCCGACGCCCACTTCAACCTGGCGATGGCGTACGAGCAGCTGGAGGAGCGCGGCAAGGCGCGCGTGCACTGGCGCCGCTACCTGGAGCTCGAGCCGCACGGCACCTGGGCGGACATCGCCCGCAAGCACCTCTGAGGCCGCCCGGCCGGCGAGCGTGGGGGGGGAGGGGCCAACGGTCTCCGGCTCATTCGTCGGAGTGCAAGCATGCTAGCAATCCGACGCCTGGGGCTGGGACCGATGGGAGGAGGGTGAGGCGTTCCGCCCTCGGTGTTTTGGCAAACGATTGATATCATTCATTTCTTATGGGTCGTATGATGTGGGCTCATGTGGTAACTATACCCTCATGAGCTACCTGAGCCACCCCGGCCGCCTCCTCGTTACCGCCGCCCTCTTCGCCGCGGGCTGCGCGGTGACTCCGGGCAGCCCTCCGGAGCAGACGGGCACCGGGCAGAGCGCCATCGAGGACGGCACGCCCGAGGCCGTCGGCGTGCTCGCCTTCCTGGACGCCAAGGAGACGACGGTCGCCGTCCTGGACGATGACGTCCCGCTCGACAAGCGCGCGGCGCAGAACCTGATCGCCCACCGCGACGGCGCCGATGGCGTCCGCGGCACCGGCGACGACGATCCCTTCGACGACATGACGGAGGTGGACGACGTCCCGTGGGTGGGCCCGGCGGCGATGTCCGCCCTGCTCGCCTACGCCGAGGCGCACGGCTACGTGCCGAGCGGCGGGGACGTGCTCGGCGTCTACGACAGCGTCGCCTTCACCGTGGACGAGGCGAACGCGACGCTCGACTTCGTCAACGCCGCCTCCCACGACACGCTCGACGTCGACGCAGGGCTCGACAGCCGCGCCGTGGACTCCATCCTCGCCGCCCGGCCCATCGCCAGCGTGCTCCAGCTCTCCGGCCTCTACTACGTCGGCCACTCGGCGATGCTCAAGCTGCGCGAGTACCCCAAGACGCACGGCGGCACCAAGGTGACCGGCGACCAGTGCACCGCCAGCGCGGAGTGCCAGAGCGGCCTCTGCGGCGGCCTGACGCTCTGGGCGGAGGGCTTCTGCCTGGAGTCGTGGATGCAGGGCACCTTCCAGTCGAGCGGCGCGCTCGCCATCCCGGACGACGGGACGCCCGTCACCAGCGACATCCTGGTGAGCGGCCAGGCCACCGTACCGCTGGACGTCGTCGTCACCCTCCACATCGACCACCCGCGCCCGCAGGATCTCGTCGTCGGCCTCCACCAGCCGGGCGGCGCCTACGCCGTGCTCTGGGACCACCAGGCCAACCCGCCCACCACCATCACCAACCCGCCCGGGATCGAGGGCGACAACATGGTCAACGGCACCTGGACCCTGGAGGTCACCGACACGGTGACCGGCGAGACCGGCACGGTGAAGGACTGGTCGATGTGGCTCACCAGCAACTGGGACTGAGCCGCCCCCGCCGCATCTACAGCACGCGGTGCTTCAAGGACGGCAGCGCGGCGCGGACCCTGTCCTGGTAGGCGAAGTCCAGGTCGGCGACGGCGACGCCCTCCCCTTCCCCGCACTGCGCGAGCACGTCTCCCCAGGGGTCGACGATGAGGCTCTTGCCGTAGGTCTGGCGCCCGCGCGGGTGCTTGCCCGTCTGCGCGGGGGCGAGCACGAAGACCTGGTCCTCGATCGCCCGGGCCCGCAGCAGGGCGTGCCAGTGATCCTTGCCCGTCGTCAGCGTGAAGGCGGCGGGCACCGTCACCACGCGCGCCCCGCCGTCCACCAGACGCCGGTAGAGCTCGGGGAAGCGGACGTCGTAGCAGACCGTCATGCCCAGCGGGACATCGTCCACCTTCGTCACGCACGGCTCGGTGCCCGCCTTCGTCGCCGCCGATTCCATCAGGCGCGTGCCGTCGGGCAGGTCCACGTCGAAGAGGTGGATCTTGCGGTAGCGCGCGACGACGTCGCCGTCCGGGCCGAAGAGGATCGAGGTGTTGTAGGGGCGCTGCGGGTCGTCGCTCCTCTCCGGCATGCCGCCGGCGACGACGTGGACGCGCAGCTCGCGCGCCGCCGTGGACACGGCCTGGAAGATGGGACCTCGCCCGGGGATCTCCTCGGCCGCGCCGCGCTTCTGCTCGTCGCTCTCCCCCATGAAGGCGAAGTTCTCCGGCAGCGCGACGAGCTTGGCGCCGCGCGCGGCCGCCTCGCCGGCGAGCGCCGCCACCCGCTCCAGGTTGCGCGCCACGTCCGACTGCGCGTTCACCTGCACCACCCCGACTCTCAGGACGCTCATGGTAGCTCGTGCCCCATCTTCGCCGCCTTCACGGCGAGGTACTCGGCCGCCGCCGGGGTGGAGGCCACCGCCAGCGGCACGCGCTCCACCACCTCCACGCCGGCGTCCTGCAGCCCCTCCACCTTCTTCGGGTTGTTGGTGAGCAGCCGCACGCGCGCGACGCCGAGATCGTGGAGCATCGTCGCGGCGACGTCGTAGCTGCGGGCGTCGTCGGCGAACCCCAGCAGCCGGTTGGCCTCCACCGTGTCGGCGCCCTGCTCCTGCAGCGCGTAGGCGCGGATCTTGTTGCCCAGGCCGATGCCGCGGCCCTCCTGCCTGAGGTAGACGACCACGCCTCGGCCCTCCTCCCCCACCAGCCGCAAGGCACGGTCGAGCTGCGCGCGGCAGTCGCACTTGTGGGAGTGGAGCACCTCCCCCGTCCAGCACTCCGAGTGCACCCGGGCCAGCACCGGCGCATCACCGGCGAGATCGCCCACGATCAGGGCGACGTGCTCCTCCGCGGGCCCGCCCGCGGCCTGCGCCCCGGCGCGGTAGACCACCACGCGCACCTCGCCGTAGTCGGTCGGGACCCTGGATTCTGCGTACCGCGTCACCTCCGGCACGCCCGCACCGTAGCACACCAGTTGCGGTACGGCCGTTGACCCGAGCCCTGGGGACGGCTACTCCAGACGGGGGTCTGGAAGGACAGCGAGATGGACGAGGACGACGAGAAAGAGCACGATCCGCGGCGTCGCCGGCGGCTCGAGGGCGTCATCCCCGACATCCTCAAGCGCGCGGTGGAACTCGGCGTCGAGAAGGCGTCCGAGGCGCCGGAGTCCATCAAGCAGTTCGTGGGGGACCTGAAGCTCCCGAAGGAGCTGGCCGGCTACATCTTTTCGCAGGTGGAGGAGACCAAGAACGGCCTCTTCCGCGTCGTGGCGAAGGAGATGCGCGATTTCCTCGAGCACACCAACTTCGCCGGGGAGATGCAGAAGATCCTCACGACGGTGCAGTTCGAGGTCAACACGACGATCCGCTTCACGCCGAACGACGGCAAAGACGAGGGCGAGGGCGCCGAAGGCGAGGGGGAGAAGCCCACCACAAAGCTGCCCGAGGTGAAGATGGACGTCTTCACCCGGCGTGGCGGCGGCGTACGCCGCGAGCGCAAGAAGAACAAGGAGAGCTGAGTGCCCAAGCCTCTGTCCGCAGGCCGTGATGTCGATAGCTGGTGCACCAAGTGCCGGCTCGTTCTCACTCACCGCATCGTCGCCATGGTCGGCACCAAGCCGGCGCGCGTGGAGTGCCAGACGTGCGGCTCGCAGCACAACTACCGCCCGGGCGCGCCCGGCACCAAGACGACGGCAGGTGGCCGCACCACCACGCGCTCCGCCTCGCCGCGTGCGCACAGCCTCACGCGGGTGGAGCAGGCGCGCCGGGAGCGCGAGCAGTCCTGGGCGCGCGCGGTCAACGGCCGCGCCCTCAACGAGTTCGTCCGGTACAACGTGCGCGGCATCTTCAACGTGGGCGATCTGGTCAAGCACACCAAGTTCGGCGACGGCGTCGTCACCCGCGTGATCGACCCGCACAAGGTGGAGGTGCTCTTCCAGGACGAGACGCGCACCCTGGCCCAGGACCTGAGCTGAGGGAGATGCGGGTCGCGGTCGCTGGCCCGGAGGAGGACCCTCGCCTGAAAGTCGGGGCGTGAGGGCGACGGGCGCCGTCAGGGCCGCCGCGTGCGGCCTCCTGGCCCTGGCGCTGATCCCCGGGCTGAGCGCGGCGGACACCCCGGCGGCGACGCCGGCCACACCGCCCGCGGTCCCCACCCCGCCCGCCGTCCGGATCGGGCCCTCCGCTGACGGACACCTGGGCGCGTGGCTGCTGCTCGGGCCGTACCGCTCGGCGTCGCACGGCGTCCGCCACCACGCGCCCAGCGCCCTCGCCACGCCACCACCGGACGTCGACGAGGCCGCGCTGACGCCCTCCCTCGGCGCCGCCGGCCCCACGCAGCGCGGCGACGACACCCCACACTGGATCCTGGCGGCGAGCGGCGAGGGCGCCATCGACGTCAGGCACGCGCTGGAGCACGGCGGCGTCCTGCCCGACGGCGCCCCCCCGCCCCCGCGCCGCAGCAGGAGGTCCACCTCCCCCAGAGACAAGGATCTCGTCGCCTACGCCGCCGGGACGCTCCACCTGGCCCGCGCGGCCAAGGTCTACCTGCTCCTCGGCTCCGACGACGGCGTGCGGGTGACCGTCGACGGCAAGGTGGTGCTCACGCGCGAGGAGGCCCGCCCGCAGCGCGACGACGACGACACGATCCCGCTGGACCTCGCCGCCGGCGACCACCCGGTGCGCCTGAAGCTGCACCAGCGCGACGGCGCGTGGAGCTTCCGTCTCCGCATCCTGGAGACGACGAGCCTCGATCCCCCGCCCGGCGAGTACCTCTCGCTGCCCGGCGCGGGCCCCGATCTCGCCCGGGCCCTCGCCGCCGAGATGTCGTGGGTCTCCGTCGATCGCGGCATGACCGACACCGGCTACGCCCCCCGCCTGCGCGTCCGCTTCCCGGAGGGGTTGCCACTCGGCGTCCCGCTGCGCGTGCGGGCGCGGCTGGAGTCCGGCAAGTCCACCCTCTTCGACGTGGACGCCGGGGAGGTGCCGCGCGCCGCGAGCGAGCTGGTCGTCGCCCTCCCCCGCCTCTCCGGCAAGGATCTGCTCGAGGTCGAGCACCACGCGAGCGACTTCAAGGTGCAGGTCGCCGGCCGCGACGTGGAGGCCCACCTCTACACCCGCAGCTTCTTCCGCGTCGCCGTCCAGCGCGCCGACGAGGCCCTGCGCGAGCTGCGCAAGGCGCCCCCGGCGTGGCTCGGGCAGGACACCCTGGAGAGCGTGCAGAATACACGCGACCGCATCGTGCACTTCGTCGACCGGGGCGATCCGGACCTGGGCGCCACCCTCCTCGAGGCGCGGGAGCTGCTCTCCGACGCGAGCATGCTGAAGAAGGGCCACGACCCCTTCGTCGACCGCACCGGCCCCCTGCGGATGGCCTACCGCTCCCCGACCGACGGGGGGCTCTCCGAGTACGCCCTTTACGTCCCGCCCTCGTACAAGCCGGGCACCTCCCGTCGCTACCCGCTCGTCGTCACCCTCCACGGCCTCAACGGCAAGGGGATGGCCATGCTGCGGTGGTTCTTCGGCGGCGACGTGGCGGGCAAGCCCTCCGCGTGGGAAGACCGCCACGTCGAGAGCCTGCCCGAGCTGGACGCCTTCGTCGTCTCGCCCACCGCGTACGGCAACTCCATGTACCGCGATCTGGGCGAGGACGACGTGGTGCGCGTCATGGACCGCGTGATGGCGCGCTACCCCATCGATCCCGACCGCGTCACCATGACCGGCGCCTCCATGGGCGGCATCGGCGCCGCGGCGATCCCCTTCCGCTACCCCGACCGCTTCGCCGCCGCCGAGCCCCTGTGCGGCTACCACAGCTACTTCGTCCGGCGCGATTTCATCGGCCGCCCCATCCGCCCGTGGGAGCACGTGGTGGCCGCCGAGCGCTCCAACTCGGAGTGGGCCTACAACGGCTGGGGGATCCCGCTGTACGTGGTGCAGGGCAAGAAGGACTGGCCGCAGACCAACAGCGGCGTGCTCATCGACGAGTACCACAAGCTCCACTACTCCATCATCGACGAGCACCCCGACCTCGGTCACAACGTGTGGCGCACCACCTACGCCGACTTCAAGGGCGCCAAGTGGCTGCTCCAGCA
Source organism: uncultured delta proteobacterium (assembly GCA_963782055.1). GTDB lineage: Bacteria > Myxococcota_A > Polyangia > Polyangiales > Polyangiaceae > DASXHD01. Next base: position 3,035,585 of record CAWAIF010000003.1, on the reverse strand, counting down.
CGTGCGCGATCCGCACCCCGCCCGCGTGCGCTTCCGCACCATCCGCCCGCGCAACGGCACGAGCTACTGGGTGCACGTGACCGAGCTGGCGAGGCCGGACGCCTGGGGTCAGGTGGACGCGCGCGTGCTCGGCCGCCACGCCCTGCGCGCCACCACCACCGGCGTGGCGGAGCTGCGGCTGGACGAGGACGCGAAGCTGGTGGACCCCGGCGAGCCGCTCACCGTCACCGCCGACGGCCAGAAGCTCACCTTCCCCGCGGGCGGCCCGGTCGTGATGCACCGTGAGGGTACGAAGTGGAAGCCGGGGCCGGCGTTGCACCAGGGCCCCTACAAGCGCGGCGAGATCACCGGCCCCATCCGCGACGCCTTCCACCAGCCGCTCCTTTTCGTCTACGGCGCCTCCGACCCGGCGCAGGCGCGCGCCAACGAGGAGGTCGCCCGCCGCTTCGCCGCCATCCGCCACGGCATGACCGTCGACTACCCGGTGGTGAGCGACACCGAGTTCGCCTCGCGCGGCTACACGCTGGACGGCGACCACGCCTTGTTCCTGGTGGGCAACGCGCGCTCCAACAGCCTGGTGCGTGCGCTCGAGCCGGAGCTGCCGATCAAGGTGGAGGGCGACGCGGTCGTCGTCGGCACCCGGCGCTTCACCGGCGACCAGCTCGGCACCGCCTTCGTGCGTCCCAACCCGAGGCGCCCCGACCGCTACCTGGTGGTGGTGGAGGGCACAGGCGCGCTGGGCACCTGGCGGTCGCTCTCCCTGCCCAACCTGCTGCCCGACTTCGTCGTCTACGACCAGCGCGTCGCCCCGGCCCGCGGGCAGATGCTCCTGTCGGCCGGGCAGGTGCAGGCGGCCGGCTTCTTCCGGAACGACTGGTCGCTTCCCGCGACGATGGACGACCCCATGGCGAAGAAGCCGCGCCCCGCCGCGAAGTCGGAGTACGACGCGACGCCCTACCTGCCGTGACGCCCGCCACGGCCGCGGCCGCCGCGCATGCGGTAGCTGCCTTCTCCGGCGCCGGCCCCGCCGCCGGTGCCGGTGGTGCGCGTCGCGCGCGCGCGGCCGGTTGGGCCGCGCGAACCGCCGCCCTCCTCACGCGTCCCGCTCGACCCGCGGCCGGTGCCGCCGCCGTAATCCTGCCGCACGTCGTAGCCGCGACGGCCCGGCGCGCCCATGCCGTAGCGCGGCGTCTGATCGCCGCCGGCGTCCCCCTCCGCCTGGCGGCGGCGCCATCCCTCGTGGCGATCGTGTCCGCCCCGCCCCGCCTTCACCCCCGCCCGCTCCTCCACGCGCGCTCCCCCACGCTCCCCCGCACGCGCTCCCCCACGCTCCCCCGCACGCGCTCCCCCACGCTCCCCCGCACGCGCTCCCCCACGCTCCCCCGCACGCGCTCCCCCACGCTCCCCCGCACGCGCTCCCCCACGCTCCCCCGCACGCGCTCCCCCACGCTCCCCCGCACGCGCTCCCCCACGCTCCCCCGCACGCGCTCCCCCACGCTCCCCCGCACGCGCTCCCGCACGCTCCCCCGCACGCGCTCCCCCACGCTCCCGCTCCCCCGCACGCTCTCGCCCTCGCGCTCCCCCACGCTCCCGCTCCCCCGCACGCGCTCCCCCACGCTCCCGCTCCCCCGCACGCTCCCGCTCCCCCGCACGCGCTCCCCCACGCTCCCCCGCCGTCGCTCCCTTGCGAGGAGGCACCATCCCCTTCCGACCGCGCGCCGGCGGCGCGGGCACGGCAGGCACCGAGCCGGGCACCCCGTAGACCTTCTTCAGCTCCACCAGCTCTTGACGCGTCAAGTATCGCCACGCCCCGGGGCGCAGCCCCGCGGCGTCGATCCCGGCGAACGAGGTGCGCGACAGCCGCATCACCGGGAACCCCGTCGCGTCCCCCATGCGCCGGATCTGCTGGTTGCGCCCCTCACGGATGGTGAGCTCCAGCCACGTCTTGTCCCGCGCGCTCTCCCGTCCGGCGGAGGGCTCCCCCTTCTCGTAGCGGATCAAGGACACGTCCGCGGGCAGGGTCTTGCCGTCCTCCAGCATCACCCCCGTGCGCCAGCGCTCCAGATCGCGGTCCTCCATGTGGCCGGCCACCTTGACGACGTAGGTCTTGGGTACCGACTTCCGCGGGTGCAGCAGACCGTTGGAGAAATCGCCGTCGTTGGTGGCCAGCAGCACGCCGCTGGTGGCGAAGTCCAGCCGGCCGACGGGGTAGACGCGCGCTCCGGCCCCGGTGAGAGACTCCGCCACTGTCGGGCGGCCCTGCGGATCGCGCGCCGTCGTCACCACCCCGCGCGCCTTGTTCAGCACCACGTAGACCGGCGCCTCGGCGACCACCCGCTTGCCGTCCACCTCCACCTTGTCGCGACGCGGGTCCGCTCGCGTGCCCGGCTCGCGCACCACCTTGCCGTTGACGCGCACGCGCCCGGCGGCGATGAGCTCCTCGGCGTGGCGGCGCGACGCGATCCCGCCCCGCGCCAGGATCTTCTGCAATCGCTCCCCTTGGCCCGTTGTATGCTTCGTTGACTTCATGCGTCGCGTCGAAAAGCCCTGGGGCTACGAGATCGTATGGGCCGAGACCGAGAGGTACGTCGGCAAGATCCTCCACATCGCGGCCGGGCACAAGCTGTCTCGCCAGTACCACGAGAAGAAGGACGAGAGCTTCTACGTGTACTCCGGCGAGATGGACCTCGAGCTCGGGGAGGGGCCGGGCACCCGCGCGCAGCGCATGCGCGCGGGAGACGCGTATCACTGCACCCCGCGCACCGTGCACCGCATGATCGCCGTCACCGATGTCGACGTCCTGGAGACCTCCACGCCAGAGCTGGACGACGTCGTCCGCCTGGAAGACGCCTACGGCCGCAAAGGCACGACCGATCCCTAGCTCCCCACCGCAAGCAAGCTAGCGGTCGCCCTCTCCTCCCCCTCTCCCTCGTAGGGGGAGGGGGCCGGGGGGTGAGGCCTACTCCCGGCTCTCCTGCCGCTTGCCCTTCGGGCCCGCGTCCCCGGCGTCCCCGGCGTCGCCCGTGTCGCCGCCGTCGGTGCCGCCGTCCTCGTCCGCCTTCTCCTCCTCGGCCTCCTGCTGCTTGAGCAGGATGCCGTCACGGTCCCAGCGATTGACGTGGCCGTCGCCCGTCTCGTCCATGCCCATGCGCTCCAGGCGGCCCTTGGTGTAGATCTCCCACACGTCGGGCTTGCCGTTGAAGTCGCGGTCGCGCTTCACGCGCGAGAGCTTGCCGTCGACGTACACCTTCCACACGTCCGGCCGCCCGTCCTTGTTGGTGTCGATGTTCTCCTCCACCACCCGGCCGTGGTCGAAGGACGTCCAGACGTCGATCTTTCCGTCGTAGTTGGTGTCGGACTCCTCCTTCACCGGCTCGCCCTTCGCGTTGAAGGTGCGCATGACGTCCTTGATGCCGTCCAGGTTGGTGTCCACCTCCCGGCAGACGAGGGTCTGCCGGCGGCTGTCGCCCTCCCCCACCGTCTTGTAGACGCGGCGGATGTTGGGGCGGATGGCGCCCGGGCCGGCCGTCTCGCTGACCTCCAGCTCGGGGTGGTTGCGCCAGCCGCACATGGACTTGTCGTCGTCCGGCCAGTTGGCCTGATCCTTGGTGCCGCCCGGGGCGGTCTTCGCCGTCACCGGAGGCGGCGTGGCGGCCCCTCCACAGGCGAAGCCGACCACCGCGAGCACTCCGAACGCCCCGAGACCCAGCACGAGCCGCCTCATGACTTACCTCCCGCGTCCGCAGCATCCGGACCGGCGTCGTCGGTGGGCATCAGCACGGGCGGGGGCGGGGGCGGAGGAGGTCCGCCGGCGTCCGTCGAGGCCTTGGCCCCCGCGTCCGGGGTGCCGGGCGGCGGGCCGCCGGAGGTGATTGTCGCCTCCGGGTCCGGCTTGCCGTCGCCGTCCTTGTCGATGGCGATGGAGAGCTGCGTGCCGTTCCACGTCCACCACTGGTCGATCTTGCCGTCGGCGTTGGTATCGCGCACGCGCTTGGTGCGCTGGCCGCTCGCCGGGTCGAAGGTGTCCCAGGTGTCGATGCGGTGGTCCCCGCTGGTATCGAGCTCGCGCGAGACCAGCTTGCCGCCCTGGTAGCCCTCCACCATCGTGATGGCGCCGGTGGGGTCGTAGGCGGCCTCCCGGCGGCGAAGCTGCCCGCTCGGGTCGTAGTACTCGAACATGTCCGGCTTGCCGTCGTGATCCAGGTCGACGATGCGGCACACCTCGCGCCCGGTGCTCTTGTTGTAGACGCGCTTGATGTCCGGCTTGCCGTCGTTGTTGGTGTCCAGGGACTCCACCCGACCGGAGGACTCGTCGCAGCTCTCGTGCTTGATGGTGTCGTCCACCGCGCTGGGAATCTTGGGCTGGTCTGCCCCCGTCTGGTCCCCACCGCCGCTGCACGCGGCGGCGGCTGCCAGGCCAGCCGCGCACAGACACAGTCCGAGTGTGCGCGCGGTGGGGGGAAGCCTGGGAAAGAAGCGAGATTTCATGACGTCCAAGCCCTCGTGGGAAGACGACTTCCGCCGCCACGATACCCACGGCGGGCGCCGGGGAGCAAGCCGCGCGAACGGGCCGTGCCGGGGCATATTGCCCCTGTCCTAAATGCTACGTAAGTATACGTAATATATTGCGAAATTATCAAATTCCTCGGCTTGAAAGCGCACGTATGTCCATGTAGTGTATATCGATAGCGGTTGCGCTCCCCGCGGCGGGTCGCGACGCGCTATCCAAACCTGACGGAGTCGACTACGAGGACCCGCACGGTCCTGGGGGCGGCACCGGGCGAACGCGGAGCGCAGCAGGGAATCGCGGCGATGTCTCGAAAGAAAATCTCGACGACCATCTACGTGACCCCGGAGCAGAGCGACAAGCTCAAGCTCCTGCACGAGCGTACCAAGGTGCCGGTGGCGGTCTACATCCGGGAGGGCATCGACCTGGTCCTGCGCCACTACGCCCACCTGCTGCCCGGTCAGCTCCCCCTGACGCCGGAGCCCCCCAGCGTGGAGACCTCTGGCTCGGGGTCGCGCTCCTCGAAGGAGGAGCGCCGCGACCGGAGCGGACCCGTACTGGCAGCCGAGGGCGCCAAGAAGTAAAGAAGCCCGCCCTGGGCCCGCGTCCGGGACGGAGACATTGGGTGCATGGCCTTTCCGCAGTCGCTCATCCGCAACTTCTCGATCATCGCTCACATCGACCACGGGAAGTCGACCCTCGCTGACCGGATCCTGGAGATCACCGGCGCGGTGAGCTCGCGGGAAGCGCGCGAGCAGTTCCTGGACAAGATGGACATCGAGCGGGAGCGCGGGATCACCATCAAGGCGCAGAACGTCCGCCTGAAGTACGCGGCGAAGGACGGCAAGACCTACCAGCTCAACCTCATCGATACGCCCGGCCACGTGGACTTCAACTACGAGGTGAGCCGGTCTCTCTCGGCGTGCGAGGGCGCGGTGCTGGTGGTCGACTCGACGCAGGGCGTCGAGGCGCAGACCCTCGCCAACGTCTACCTGGCGCTGGACCAGGGCCTGGAGATCCTGCCCGTCCTCAACAAGGTGGATCTTCCCTCCAGCGACGTGGAGGGGACCAAGGAGCAGATCGAGCAGGTCATCGGCCTGGACACCGCGGAGGCCATCCCCTGCAGCGGCAAGACCGGCGTCGGCGTCCCGCAGATCCTGGAGCAGATCGTCGCCAAGGTCCCCGTGCCGAAGGGCGACCCCGACGCCCCGCTGCGCGCCCTCATCTTCGACACCTGGTACGACAGCTACCGCGGGGCGATGGTGATGGTCCGCGTCGTCGACGGCGCCCTCAAGAAGGGCGACAAGATCCGCTTCATGGCGACGAAGACGGACTACGAGGTCACCGAGCTCGGGTCCTTCCAGCCGTTCCCGGTGGCGCTGGAGGAGCTCGGCGTCGGGGAGGTCGGCTTCCTCGCCGCCAACATCAAGAGCGTGCACGACACCAAGGTGGGCGACACCGTCACCCACACCTCGGCCAACTCGCAGAAGGGCGCGCACCACAAGGGCCCCGCGACGGAGGCGCTCCCCGGCTTCAAGGACGTCAAGCCGATGGTCTTCGCCGGCGTCTTCCCCACCGACAGCGCCGACTACCCGGCCCTGCGCGACGCCATGGAGAAGCTGCACCTCAACGACGCCGCCTTCACCTACGAGCCGGACACCTCCGAGGCCCTCGGCTTCGGCTTCCGGTGCGGCTTCCTCGGCCTGCTGCACATGGAGATCATCCAGGAGCGCCTGGAGCGCGAGTTCAACCTGGACCTCATCACCACCGCCCCCAGCGTCGTCTACAACGTCTACAAGCACGACGGCGAGATGGTGAAGGTGGAGAACCCCGCCAAGCTCCCCGGCCCGCAGCTCATCGACCGCATCGAGGAGCCCATCGTGAAGATGACGGTCCACGTACCCTCGGAGTACGTGGGCGCGGTGCTGGGCCTCTGCCAGGAGCGGCGCGGCGTGCAGAAGGCCATGCAGTACGCCAGCACCGACCGCGTCATCATCACCTACGACGTGCCCTTCGGGGAGGTGCTCTTCGACTTCCACGACAAGCTGAAGAGCGTCTCGCGCGGCTACGCCTCGATGGACTACGAGGTCATCGGCTACCAGGCCGCCACCCTGGTGAAGGTGGACATCCTGGTCAACGGGGACCCGCTCGACGCGCTGAGCATCATCGTGCACCGGGACAAGGCCCACACCCGCGGCCGCTCCCTCGCCGAGAAGCTGAAGGAGTTCGTCCCGCAGCAGCAGTACGAGGTGGCGATCCAGGCGGCCATCGGCGGCAAGATCATCGCCCGCGAGACGGTGCGCGCCCTGCGCAAGGACGTGACCGCCAAGTGCTACGGCGGCGACATCAGCCGCAAGCGCAAGCTCCTCGAGAAGCAGAAGGAGGGGAAGAAGCGCATGAAGCAGGTGGGGCACGTGGAGATCCCGCAGAAGGCCTTCCTGGCCATCCTGAAAGTTGATTGAGGTCCGGCCGCAGGCCGGCCGACAGCCCGAAGGGCGCACGGAGATCGAGGCTAGCGGGCGTTACAGGCAGGGTCGGTCCACGACCTCGGGGGGAGGGCCCGCGTCCGGCCGGATGGAGAACACGGTGCACGCCCCGGCGTCCCCGGCGACCGCGCGCACCGTGACCTCGGCGCCATCGGGTACGAACAGCGTCGCCGTGCCCAGAAATTCAGTGTTGTAGTCGCCGCCCTCGGTGAGCAGGATGGTGATGGAGGAGCCGCGGCTCGGCGAGGTGAAGAGCCCTCCCTCCGCCGTCAGCGCAGTGGAAATACTTCCGCCGCAGCCCCCACCACCACCGTGGATGTCGAGCGGCACGGACGCCCCGCCGTCGGGGTCAAGCGAAGCCGGGAAGCCCGACTGCACCTGCAGCCCGTACGTCGCGGGCGGCGCGTCGCTGCACCGGGAGGAGCCGTTGCTGCAGGCGGTCGCGAGCAATGACGTCGCCGCGGAGAGCAGCAGCCAGCCGCCACCTCGCGCGCTTCTTGCTCGGACGTGCTTCATGCCCGCAGCCATCCTCGTCTCCTCAGCTCGGCGGGATGGTTGGCGCACCCAGGCCGGCGAGCGAGAGCTTCAGGATGCTGTTGCCCAGATATCCGCCGTACTTGGTGAGCCCCACCGCCAGCCAGACCTCCGTGTCATCCACCCAGAGCGCGCGGGTGAAGGTGTCGCCCGCCTCGGCGGGAATGGACCAGGCCCAACCGTCGGACAGGCGTACCAGCTCCGCGGTGGTCGCGCTGCTCACCAGCAGCGCCATCCCGGCGTTGGCCACCATGAAGCTGCCGTAGTTGTACATGCTGGGGATCCCCGTGACCCGGCGGGGCGTAAGGGCGCCGGGCGTCGTGGCGAAGGGCGCCGTCCAGAGGCTCACGTCGAGGTAGTCGAAGCCGGTCTCCTGGCCCTGGAGCCACACCAGGCTGTCGCCGCTCGCGTTGTCGGCGTCCAGGGAGAAAGTGTGATCGCCCGCACCCGGGACGTAGATCTTGCTGCTGCTTCCATCCAGCGCCACGTAGTAGAGGCCGCGCGTATTGCTCGAGTCGAGGGCGAACACGCCGCCCTGCACGCCCACCGGGTCGACAGCGGGGCTCCGGCCCTGACCTTCCATGACCTGGGTGAGGAGATCCTTCAACGGATCGTAGATGACGAGGCTGAAGGGATCGCTCGTCTCGGCGACGATGTCCGTCCCGCTAGTGACGAAGCGCTGCACCGTACCTCCGGAGGGTCCGGTCGCGATCCCGAGGTCTTGCTGGGTCTTCCAGTGTGCGACCACGTTCGAGGGAGCGGAGTAGGGTGCCACCCCGAATGCAATACTACTGTCGTAAGACACTCCGGCGAACGTCGCATGCGCGGCAGACACCGCAGCCCGACCTCCGCACTTGGACGGATCATCCTCGAACCACCCAAGGGCAAAGGCCGCGTGACCCTCCATGTCCGAGGCAAGGCTGATGGTCGCGGCGTTGAAATTGGGATTCCCCAGCCGCGGAAACCGCCGCTCGTAGGCGATGAACGTGCCCGTCGAAAAGGCGCGGGCGACATGGGTGGGAGGGAATGTCAGCTGCACGCCGAGCTGGGTCGTCCAGTCGACCTTGAGCCGCCCGCACCCCGGCCGCGCGCTGGCGCAGGCGTCCCACGTGAAGGGCGTGATGTCCTTCGCCGGCTCGTAGTCCATCTTGATGCAGCTCGCGCCGGGCATCGGGCCCCAGTTGCCCACGAACGGGTCGAACCCTGCATCGAAGTCCGACGCGTCGGGCAACGGAGCCGGGCCCGCGTCCCCATCCGGCAGACCTGCGTCGCGCCGCGTGCTGCCGGTGGGGCCCGCGTCGTCCGGCGTCGCCGTCGTCGCGGGGGAGCACGCCGAGCACGCCCCGAGCGGCAGCATCGACAAGCCCGCCGCGAGCAGCCAGCCCCGCCGGCGCATCAGAAGCACCCGGCGAGGTCACCGAGCGGCTGGTCCGCCGGATCCGGAGCGCTCCCGTAGGCGATCAGCTCCGGTGCGCTCGCCCCCTGCGGCCAGTCCTCCAGTCCCCGCAGCGTGCGCTGCGCAGGTGCCAGCAGGGGCATCGACCCGGTGGTGAAGCTCCGTAGATGCAACACGCGCGGAGGGATGGTCTGCCCGGGAGCGGGGGACTCGTCGACGAAGTCGGTGATGGGGTGCAGGGGGTCGAAGGCGTCGAGCAGGAGCTCCCCCACGCCGTGCGTGCCCGTGTTGGAGCAGGACACCACCACGCTCCCGTTGGCACCTGTCGTTAGACCGAAGGTGTAAAAGGCGCCGCTTCGCGGCCACTCGCCCAGGATCTCTCCCACCATCCCACGGGAAATGCGAACCAGCCGCATACTGGCCGGGCCGGTGAGCGCGACGTCGTCGAAGAGGGTGTACGTCGCGTCGCCCGGCCAGTTGTCGTCATGGCTTGTCAGGGCGAGCGTGTAGTGGTGGCCTGCGGTGACGGAACCACTCACCTGCGTCCAGCCGCCCGTGGTGCAGATCTTCGGGAGCAGCGTGGAGACTGTGCCGCCCGTAGTGTTGTCGGTGAGCGTGGCGGTGGCCCAGTCGTAGTAGATCGTGTCCGGGCAGTACATCTTGTACCAGAAGGAGATGCCCGTGACCCCCGTCGGCGCGTCGAACGTCTGGGTGATCGTGCTGTCACCGCTGGTGGGCGACGTGCTGCCGAGCATCGCAGCGTAGCGGCCGGAGTGCTCGTCCGACGACGTGATCGTCGCCGACGCGCCGCTCGGCGCCCAGCCGGACAGCGTGCCCGCCTCGAGGTCGCCGTTGGCGATGGTGAAAGCGCCGAACGTCGTGGCGTCGAGCACGTAGTAGCTGTCGTCGTCGACGCGGTAGGTCGCCGCCTGTGGGCTCGCCAGCTTCACGCTCCCCAGCAGCGAGGCCGTGCGCGACGAGTTCGTGTCGAAGTCGTAGAGACGAACCGAGTTGAGCGGCTGGCCCGACGTCGGATTCGTCTCTCCGAAGAAGGCGACCTCCTGGTGGACGCCGCTGACCGCGGTGATCAGCGGGCCCGCACCGGTCACGTCGGAGGCCGGGACCAGCGAGACCCCCCCGTTCGCGCCCACCTGTACCCGGTCGAGCGTCTGGTGTGTGGACGCGTCGATGACCACGCCGGCGACCAGGCCCTTCCACACCCCCGGAGCGTCGCTCGCCATCACCACTCGCTGCGACGGATTGAGCAATGCGGCTGTGACGTCGGAGCCCACCTTCGACGAGGCATCGCTCGGCGCGAAGCCGGCGTAGCGGAAGGTCGCCGTGGCGGCGGGGTTGGGGTCCGAGGGATCCACCGCGTAGTAGGCCATCCCGCACATGGGGCAGCTCCCGTCGAAGGGCCAGAGCTGCGGCGCGTAGCCGACGTTGCAGGGGATTGTGCGCGACGTCTCGCCCTGCTCGGTGACGGTGAGTCGGTTGGCGGCCACGTACTGCCGGAGGATCTCCTCGTTCGTCGTGCCGGTCGGCGGATCGGTGAAGGGGGCCGGAGGGCCCCCGAGCGGCGCGAAGGTCTTCACCCAGCTCCAGACCAGTCCGTCGAAGACGGGCACCGTGCCGTACGCCGGCGGCAGCAGCGAGATGTCCGACTCCAGCCAGTACTTCCAGCCCCAACCCCGGTGCTTGGCGGCCTGCTTGGGATCGTTGATGGACCAGTACTGCGTCTCCACACCCGTTTGATTCTGCCCTGCGATGACGAAGTTCTGCGAGATGGTGCTGTGCGCGGCCGAATCGTCCAGGGCCATCGGGCGCCAACCGACATCGAGGTTCTGCACCAGGTTGTTGCGGCCACAGCCGGAGAACTGTTCGCACTGAGCTTGCGGCGTGCCCGCCGGGCACTGGCAGCGCATCGGACGCGTCCAGCCGGTCTCGTAGGAGTAGAGCGGGTTGCCCACATGGCTCTCTTCGTCCAGGGCGTTGCCGCGCGACACGTCGCTCTGCACAGGGTCGGTGTGGCCGCACTCGGTCTGGAGGGTCTGGACGGTACGCCCGGAGGCGTAGTCCATCCCGGTCGGCTCTGCCGTCGTCAGCGGCTGGAGATCGCACCGGTCGCCCGAGTAGTTCGCCGTCAGCCACGAGTCGCCGCGCTCGCGCCCGTCGGTGGGCTGCCAGTCCTTGCCCAGGGGATTGATGGCGAGCTCCGCCTGGTAGTTGGAGTCTGGCTCGATGCCGTCGGGAATCAGGGGGCAGTTGTCGCACGCATCGCCCACTCCGTCGTCGTCGGTGTCGGTCTGCGCCCCGTTACGGATGGTGGGGCAGTTGTCGCACGCGTCGGCCACGCCATCGCCATCGGTGTCGGGGCCGCCGCACTCGCCGTACCAGCCGTTGTGCTTGAAATCCCAAGCGACGTTCTTGATGAACGCGGCGTTGTCGTACGTGCCGTCCGTGTACGTCATCGGCGTCCAATAGCACCTCGTGGGCTGCTGGACCGGGGTCACCCCGCAGCCTGTCGCGTCGCCGCCTTCAGTGGCACCGCAGAGCACGTAGGGCTGGTTCGGGTTGCCCGTAGGCATGAACAGCGGTCCGCCCGAGTCGCCGAAGAGTGTGCCGGCGTACGCTCCACCGCCGAAATTCGCCGTGCACATGTCGTTCGTGGGGCAGCTCACGCCGAAGAGGTCGTTGGCCTGCCGGTTCACCGGACTCGCGCCGCAGGGCCAGCTCGTCCACCCGAACCCGGAGATCAGCGGGTTGATCGTCGTGGCACACGGGTAGTTCGGGTCCAGCGGGTGGACCGGATTGACGTTCCACGTCCCTGCGGCGGAGCCCAGCCGCGGAGCGGCTTGGAGCGTGACGATCGCGAGGTCCGTCTTCTCGGCGCCGTTCTGGATCGGGCTGGTATGCAGGACCGCGTTTGCAGCGACCTGGATCTGGCGCGCGGCCGAGCCCAGCCACGTCGACCCAGGGGACGTGCCGAAGCCCACGATCGGGCTGCCGTTGAGACCCCATCCGCCAGGGCTCCCGAACCCCGTCACGCAGTGGTTCGCGGTGACCACATGGATCGGGGTGATCAGCGTGCCGCTGCAACCCCCGATCCTCACGCTCGCGTTGCGATACAGATCCTCCGAGTCCGTGTATCCGGCGACGATGCGCTCGCCCTGCGTGCCCACATCCTCACTGGCGCGCTGCGATGAGCACGCCGCCAGCATCACCATTCCGAGCGCGAAGAGCACGGAGGCAACACGAAGTGCCTGCCCTGCCCTGCCCTGCCCTGCCCTGCCCTGCCCTGCCCTGCCCTGCCCTGCCCTGCCCTGCGCAAGATCATCGCCACACCCTCCGATCGCGCGCGCCCCGCTGGCGCCCCACGCAGCCGCAAGCATCCCTCCATCTACCTCATCGGTCCATACTCCCCAGGGAGTAGAACGGCGTGCCCTGGCGCTGAGCCTCCTGCCCGCTGCGACGTTCGGGGTGAGCCGTGGGTGTCCTCCGATCGCGAGCCAGCGTTTCGTGTAGGCTCGGGGGTCCTGCGGTGGCGATGAAGCGAACGAGCCCGAAGAGAACCTCCCGCACGTCCCGCGCGCGCCCGCGCGTGGACGCCACGCGCCTTGCCGTGGCGAGCCTGGAGCGCATCCGCGGCGTCGTGGAGCGCAAGGGCAAGGCGCTGGCGCCCCCGGCCGGCGACCAGGAGCTGGACGACCGCGAGCGGATGCTGCGCAAGCCGCTCCCGCCGAGCTACCGGGCGGTGATGCAGCGCGCCGCCGGCTTCGGCGGGCGCGACGTGCTGCTGGACGCGCAGGGGATGACCGAGAAGCGGCGCTTCATCGAGAGCACCGCGCTCATCCCCTTCGCCGAGTCGCGCGACGAGGACCGCATCTACTGCTTCGACCGCAAGAAGGAGGGCGCGGGCGGCGAGCTGCCGGTGCTCGCCTGGCACGAGGGCAAGGCGGAGCCCGTCGCGGACACCTTCGCCGAGTGGCTGGACGGCGTGGCCGACAGGCTGGAGGAGCAGCTCGCGACCGCCGCCGACATCCCCGCTTCGCTGCGCTCGCTCCTGCTGCACCTCGGCTTCGTCTTCGACGACCCCATCGTCGGGCGCCTGGAGACCGGCGACGTACCCGCGGTGGAGGAGCTCATCGGACCGGAGATCGCCGACAAGGTGCGCGGGCCGCACAACCGCCTCTTCGACTCCAGCGGCAAGGCGTCGCTCACCCTCAACCTGGACGAGTTCTCCCTCGCCGCCTCGCTGCGCACCGGCATCTTCGTCTTCTCGGCGGAGGACGTGTTCCGGTGGCTGCGCTGGTTCCGCGACGAGAACTTCTTCGGCGACGCGCCCAAGCAACCGTCGCACCCCGACCACGCGCGCGACCTGCGCCGCGCCCCGCGCGAGCCGCCGCTGGTGCTGCGCGGCGTGGTCACCGTCTCCGCGCTCCCGGCGCTCCGGCACTCCTTCCGCGCGGCGAGCGGGCCGTCGGCGTCCGACTTCTACCTGCTCGGCCGCACCGCCTCTACCTCGCAGCACGCCTCCAGCCTGCTCTTGCACGTCGTCGGCGGGGCCGTGACCACCGCGCACGCCATCGACGAGCCGCTGAGTGACGTCCACGTCGCCCAGGACGGTACGCTCTGGGGGCTGGTACCGACGGGCGTCGCCATCCAGTTCGCGGCCGGCAGCGCGCGCGCCTTCCCGCTGCAGCGCGCGGGCAAGGGGCGCGCGTGGTGGTACGGCATCGGGAGCGCGGCGGGCCGCGTGGTGGCATGGGGCGCCGGCGCGCTGCTGGAGTTCGACGGCACCAGCTTCGTCCCCTTCCATCCGGACGCCAACCTGGAGCCCTCCGAGAGCGTGGTCGCGCTCGCCGGAGCGCCACGCGGGCTGTCGATGCTGGTGTGCGGGGAGAGCGTCGGCGCGGTGGCGCGCTTCGGCGGGCACGACTGGGCGGAGATCTCGGAGGACGACGTCATCGACGGCCTGCCCATCGACCTGGACGTGTGGCGCGAGGTCGCGGTGGTGCTGGAGAAGGACGGGCGCATCTTCCGCGTGGAGGCGGGGGCGCCGCCGCGGCCGGTGCTCTGGGATATCCGGCAGGAGGCCTTCCGCACCGAGGCGGGCGGCCTGCGGCCGGTCCACGCCATCCGCGGCGTCGACGGCGGCGCCCTGCTGGCGAGCGACGGCGGGGTGGTGGTGGTGGGCTCGGGCGATCCGGTGTTTTACGCCGCGCCCGGCACCGGTGAGCCCGCACGGCTGGCGCGCCTGGGCGGGCCGGCTGCGGGCGGCAAAGATCTCGGCATCGCCGTCCTCTGCGGCCCCCACGCGTGGGTGTGGCAGAACGGAGCGATGAGCGTGCTGGACATGCGGAGCTGGTGAAGGAGAACACGTGACCGCCATCGCGAAGGTGCTGGAGAAGGTGAACGCGCGCCCGGTGCAGGGCGCTGGCCTGGTGCGCCACGAGGGGGCCATCCCCTTCGGCGGGAGCGAGGTGCAGGTGCTGCGCCTGGACAACGGGCTGCGGGTGCTGCTGCTCGTCGACCGCAGCGCGCCGGTGGTCGCCTACGCGACCTGGTTCCGGGTGGGGTCGCGCCACGAGAAGGAAGGCAAGACCGGCCTGGCGCACCTCTTCGAGCACCTGATGTTCAACGAGACGGAGAACCTGAAGGGCGGCCACTTCGACCGCAAGATGGAGGAGAGCGGCGCCGACACCAACGCCGCCACCTGGCTGGACTGGACCTTCTACTACGAGGCCGTCCCGCGCGACCGCATCGGCCTGGTCATCCAGCTGGAGAGCGACCGCATGGCGCACCTGGTGCTGCGCGAGCCGCAGGTGAAGAGCGAGAAGGAGGTCGTCGCCAACGAGCGGCGCTACCGCGTCGACGACGACGTGGAGGGCATCGCCGGGGAGCTGCTCTACAAGACCGCCTTCACCGTGCACCCGTACCACTGGCCCACCATCGGGTGGATGCAGGACATCCAGGGGTTTCAGCCCTCCGACTGCGAGGCCTTCTACAAGACCTTCTACGCGCCCAACAACGCGGTGGTGGTGGTGGTGGGCGACGTGAAGGAGGCGGACGTGCTGGCGCGCCTGCGCGCGGCGTACGGCGCGCTGCCGGCGGCGGTCATCCCGCCGGAGGACACCCACCCCGAGCCGCCGCAGGCCGAGGAGCGGACGGTGAGCATCACGCGACCCACGCCGACCGAGAAGCTGGTGATGGGCTACCGCGGCCCGGCGCTGGGCGACGCCGACCACCCCGCCCTCGCGGTGCTCTGCGAGATCCTCTTCGGCGGGCGCGCCTCGCGCCTCTACCGCGCCATGCTCATCGACGAGGAGATCGCCACCGACCTGCGCGGGTGGGTCTCCACCTTCCGCGATCCCGGCCTCTTCGAGGTCTACCTCACCGCGCGGCCCGGCAAGACGAAGGACGACCTGCTGCGGGTGCTGGACCGCGAGATCGGGAACCTCCACGCCGACGTGGTGACCGACGACGAGCTGGTGCGCGCCAAGGCGCGCCTGGAGCTGGGCCTGCTGCAGTCGCTGGACACCGCGAGCGGCAAGGCGGAGCAGATGGGCTTCTACGACACGGTGCTGGGGGAGCCGGCGGGCGCCTTCCGCCGGCTGGAGGCGTACCGCCGCGTGACCTCGGGCGAGGTGCGCAGCGCGGCGCGGCGCTACCTGCTGCGGCAGTGCCGCACCATCGTGCACGTGATGCCCGAGGCGAGGACCGCGGAGGCCGCGCAGTGAGCCCGCGCGCGCGCCCGACCGCCGCCGAGACCGTCGCCCACCGCGATCTTGGCGGTGGGGCCCTGCTGCTCGCCCTGCCCTCCCGCGCCCTGCCGCTGGTGTCGGTCGCCGTGTCCTTCCGCAGCGGCTCGGCGATCGACCCGCCCGGCACCGAGGGCCTCGCGCGGATCACCACGCGCCTGCTGCGCCGCGGGTCGAAGGGGCTGACCGGCACCGAGACGGAGAACGCCATCGACCGCCTGGGCGCCGAGCTCTCGGCGGAGGTGACGCCCTCGACCACGAGCCTCTACGGGCAGGTCATCTCGCGCAACGCCGGCGCCTTCGTCGAGCTGCTCGCGCGCATCCTGGGCACGCCGACCTTCCCCGAGGACGAGCTGGCCCGCCTGCTGCGCGAGACACGCGCGGAGATCGTGGAGGCGCGGGACAACGACCGCGCCCTGGCCGACCGCTTCTTCCGCCGCGCCCTCTTCGCCGGGCATGGCTACGGCCGGTCCATCCGCGGCAGCACGCAGTCGCTCGGACGGATCGACGTGGCGGGGGTGCGCCGCCACCACGCCGCCACCTTCGTGCGCGGCAACCTGGTCGTCGCCATCTCCGGCGACGTGGACCTGGACGAGGCCGAGCGCTTCGGGAAGACCCTCGCCGGCGCGCTGCCGGAGGGACCGGCCGCCGGCGACACGCTGGGGGAGCCGCCGCCCGTCGAGAACCGGCGCCTGGTCTTCGTCGACAAGCCGGAGCGCACCCAGACGCAGATCCTCATCGGGTCGCTGGGCACCTCCCCACACGACGAGGACCACGCCGCGCTCTCGGTGGCCAACTCCATCTTCGGCGGCACCTTCACCTCGCGCCTCACCCGCGAGGTGCGTGGCAAGCGTGGCTGGTCCTACGGGGCGTCCTCGCGGCTGGGGGTGGAGCGGCACCGCCACTCCTTCGTCATGTGGACCTTCCCCGCGGCGACGGACGCGGCGCCGTGCATCACGCTGGAGCTGGACCTCTTGCGCAAGCTGGTCGACGAGGGCGTCACCCCGCGCGAGCTGTCCTTCATCAAGCGCTACCTCACCCGCTCCTGGGCCTTCGAGATCGACACCGCGCACAAGCGCGTGGGCCACGAGCTGGACGTGGCGCTGCTCGGCCTGCCGGGCGACTACTACTCCGGGTGGCTGGACAAGGTGGCGGCGATCACCGTGGAGGACGCCAACGCCGCGCTGAAGAGGCGGCTGTCCCCCGGCAACCTGCTCGTCACCGTGGTGGGCACCGCCAAGGACATCCTGGACGGCGTGCGCGCGAGCATCGGGGACCTGGCGGAGACCGAGGTATTCCCGTTCGATCAGGAGTGAGGGCGCCGGACGTCACGGGAAGTCGCCGGGGGTGCAGATCGCTCCGCCGGGGTAGTCCTTCGCCGACTGTCATGTGGATCGTCCGCGGGCGCAGACGCATTTCTGTAGTACATGCGCGCCGCTTGTGCGCCGCGTCGAGGAGCCTCCTGCGCCCCTATGGCGGAGAGCTCGCTCTCAGTTCGCCGGGCGCTTCGCCACGGCCTCCGCCGTGGTCGTGTCGTAGTGGCCTGAGCGGAACTCCTCGGTCGCGAGCAGCCTGCGCACGAAGGGCACGTTGGTCACCAGCGGCGCGATCTTGGTCTTCTCCAGCGCCGCGTCCAGGCCGGCGATCGCGGCCTCGCGCGTCTCGCCCCAGGCGACCACCTTGGCGACCATCGGGTCGTAGTAGGGCGTCACCTTGTTGCCGGCGCGCACTCCGGACTCCACGCGCAGCGACGGACCCTGCGCCTCGCCGGCCTCGCCCGCCCAGACGAGCTCGTCGATGGCGCCAGGCTTGGGGATGAAGTTCTTGCTGGGGTCCTCGGCGTAGACGCGCGCCTCGATGGCGTGGCCCTTGCGCGCGACGGTGGAGAGGTCGGGCAGCTTCTCCCCCGCCGCGACGCGGAGCTGCAGCTCGACGAGATCCAGGCCGGTCACCATCTCGGTCACCGGGTGCTCCACCTGCAGGCGCGCGTTCACCTCCAGGAAGTACAGGTTGCCCTCGGCGTCGGCGATGAACTCGCAGGTGCCGGCGCCCACGTAGCCGACCTGCCGCACCACGCGCAGCGCGGCCTCGTGCAGATCGCGCCGGCGCTTCTCGCCGGCCTCGCCGGTGAAGAAGGCCGCCGCCGAGGGCGTCTCCTCGACGATCTTCTGGTGGCGCCGCTGCATGCTGCACTCGCGCTCGCCCAGCGCGTAGAAGGCGCCGTGGGTGTCGGAGAAGATCTGCACCTCGATGTGGCGCGGCTCGCTCGCGTACCGCTCCAGGTACACGCGCGCGTCGGCGAAGCTGGCCTTGCCGCGGTCGGAGCAGCTCTTGAGGGCGCGATCGAGCTGCGCCTCGTCCTTGACGATCTGCATGCCGATGCCGCCGCCGCCGCCGACGGCCTTGACGACGATGGGGAAGCCGACGCGCCGCGCCTCCTCGTGGGCGCGCGCGAGGTCCTCGGGGGTGTCGATGGGGATGGGCGCGTCGGTGCCGGGCACCGGGGAGGTGCCGGCGGCGACGGCCACGTGGCGCGCCTTCATCTTGTCGCCGAAGGCCTCGAGCACGGCGGGCGGCGGGCCGACGAAGGTCACCCCCGCCTCCGCCACCGCGCGCGCGAAGGCCGGCTTCTCGCTGAGGAAGCCGTAGCCCGGGTGCACCGCGTCCGCGCCCGTCTTGCGGACGGCGGCCACCAGCGCGTCGATGTTGAGGTACGACTCCTTCGCCGGCGCGGGCCCGAGGAGCACCGCCTCGTCGGCGTCGGAGACGTGCGGCGCGTCGGCGTCCGCCTCGGAGTAGACGGCGACGGTGGCGATGCCCAGACGCTTGCACGTGCGGATCACCCGCCGCGCGATCTCCCCCCGGTTCGCGATGAGGACCTTCTTGAACATGCCGACCTGTTACCAGGCCTGTCCGCAGAGTCCATGCCCAAAGCCCCCCTCGGCCCCCCCTCGGTCTGGGCCCTCTGTGTTCTTCCCCCTCTCCCTCGCAGGGACAGGGGGGCCGGGGGGGGTGAGGCTCAGTTCGGGGGTCGGACCGTGCCGACGGTGGTGTCCCCGGCCTGCCACTGCCAGTTGTCGATGAGGACGCTGGAGTCGTAGATGTCATCGCCGGTGTCCCACACCATGAACTCGATGGTGATGACCTCGCCCGGCTTGGCGGGCGCCTGCGTGGTGAGCCACCCGGTCATGCCGCCGCCGGAGTCCGTCGCCCCGCCGCAGTGGCTGCCCGGATTGTAGAAGCCGGTGCCCTGCAGCTCGGAGTCGCCGCCCGCGCAGTACTGGCTGGGGAGCTGGCAGCCGCCCAGACCGGAGCTGGGCGAGCAGCGGTCGAAGAAGCCGCTGTTGACGTTGATCGGATACTGCTGCTTGCCGACGAGCTGGTAGGAGATGTTCTCCGGCTTGCCGCCGTTGAAGGCGGAGCTCTGGTACCAGGCGATGTACGAGTCGTTGAAGGTGGTGCAGACGAACTCCGGCCACTCCCCCGAGCCGAAGTTGAAGTCGAACCCGATGCCCTTGGCGTTGTTGGGCACCTTGATCTTCAGGCGCACGGTGGCGACGTCGTTGACGACGTTGCTGACTGTGCAGCTGCCCGCCGCCTTGGGGTAGCCGGGGGGCGCGCCTGCGGAGGACCCGCCCATGCCGCACCCGCCCTTGAAGGGCCCCTGCCCGTAGCACTGGTCGTACTCCTGCGCGTAGCCGGAGCTGAGCACGCCGAACTGGCCGCCTTGCCGCGCCTTCAGCTTGTTGCCGAACTTCTTGAGGATGCCGTGCTGCGCGGCGACCGGCGCGGCGTTGCTCTGGTAGCCGTTGGCGTAGACGGCGGAGATGACGCCCCACTTGGTGTCGTTCGGCCCGGAGGCCGTCTGGCAGAGGCCGATGGCCTTGGCGAAGGCCATGGCGTCGCCGGTGGCCGGCAGGTTGGTGTCGCAGTTGGGGGCGTTGTCGGTCTGGCCGTCGCCGTCGTCGTCGCAGTTGTTGCCCGGGATGTCGTAGTTGCCCGGGCTGGGGTTGCACGTCGGCACCGCGCCGTCGCCGGTCTGAGCGTCACCGAAGTTGAAGCCGCCGTCGTCCTGACTCAGCCCCCCGCCGTCGTCGCCGACGGTCCCGCTGTCCCCGCCCCCGTTGGGGCCGGCGTCACCGAAGCCGCTCGATGGCTTGCTGCTGCACGCCGCGAGGAGAACCGCCAGGGCGGAGATTGCAACCGTTCTGCTCATGGGGATTCACCTCGCGTCGTTTTGGGAAGAAAGGAACGTCTCAATTCGGCGGGCGGCCGGTGCCCACGACGGTGTCGCCGGCCTGCCACTGCCAGTTGTCGAGCAGGACGGTGGAGTCGTAGATTCTGATCGCCGGTGTCCCAGACCATGAACTCGAGGGTGATGGTCTCCCCCTGCTGCACCGGGGCGCTGGTGGTGAGCCAGCCGGTGGCGCCGCCGCCGGAGTCGTTGTTGCCGCTGAAGCAGTGATCGCCCGGGTCGTAGAAGCCGGTGCCCTGCAGCTCCGAGTTGCCGCTGCCGCAGTACTTGTAGTTGGCGGGGAAGTTCCCGCAGCCCAGGCCGGAGCCGGGCGAGCAGCGGTCGAAGAAGCCGTTGTTGACGCTGACGGGGTTCTTGTTGGAGTCGAAGGAGATGTTGTCCGCCGCCCCGCCGTTGAACGCCTTGCTCGTCAGGTAGGCGATGAAGGAGTCGTTGAACTCGGTGCACACGAACTCCGGCCACTCGCCCGACCAGAAGTCGAAGTCGAAGGAGAAGCCCTTGGCGTTGTTCGGCACCTTCACGACGAGCTTCAGGTCCGCCACGTCGTTGACGGTCTGCGAGATCTGGCCCTGCGGGCAGCTCGGCGAGTCCTTGGGGAAGCCGGGGGGCGCCGCGCCGCCGCCGGTCATCTCGCAGCCGCCCTTGAAGGCGCCCGGATCGCCGAAGTTGGTGGAGCAGTTGTCCTTGTCGCGCGCGTAGCCGGAGCTGAGCGCCCCGAGCGCGCTGCCCTGCCGCGGTTTGATCTTGGTGCCGAACTTGGTGAGGATGCCGTGCTGGTTGGCGTCCGGCGCCTTGTTGCTCTTGTAGCCCTGCGTGTAGGTCGCCGAGACGACGCCCCACGAGCCGCCGGAGGACGTCTTGCAGAGGCCGATCGCCTTGGCGAAGTCCGCCGCGGGGCCGGTCATGGAGAGGCCGGTGTCGCAGTTGGGCGGGTTGTCGACGGTGCCGTCGCCGTCGTCGTCGCAGTTGTTGCCGGGGATGTCGAAGTTGCCGGGGTCGGGGTTGCAGCCGCCGCCTGTCGTGCCGCCTTCGCCGCTCTTGAAACCGCCGGAGTCGGGGTCCTGGAAGGGGTCGCCGCCGTCTCCCGAGCCGTTGCCGAAACCGGAGCCCTTCGCGCCGCTGCATGCAGCAACCGACACGGCCAGCAAAGGAAGGAGCCAGCGAAGCCTCATCACGTCACCTCGAGTAGGGGTAGGCGCCTCGCAGGTGCACGCCACGTGCCGCCATCCCACATCCTGCAACATCACATATTACGCCCAAGTTTCCACGCGTGCCCGCGGAATTTGGTAGCGACACTGGATCGCTCACGATCCACCGGTCGAACGCGGGTCCATACCCTCGACCGCCGGAGGTGTCCACCGCGTTCCGCCTGCCTTCACCACCTGCGCAGCTGGAAGACCGCCCCCCACCTGGCTCGCGCACGCCCAGGACGGACTGACCGTGGCGACCGCCAGCTCACACCAGCCAGTCGCGGTCCTTCAGCTTCTTCGGGATGTACTCCTCGGTGATGAAGCTGACGTACTTGGTCAGGAGGGAGTCGACCTCCATCTTGAAGCCGTGCTTCACCGTGGCGTCGATCTCCCGCTGCCACTTCTTGTCGGCGAACCAGGGGTACGCCTTCATCTGCGAGGCGCGCGCGACGTCCTTCTGCGAGAGCTTGATCTCGACCGCCTTGCTCAGCTTGAACTTCTCGTAGTCGAAGGCGCTCATCCCGAGGAAGCGCACGTTGGGGACCGCCATGCGCATCGACTCGTAGGCGAGGTTGATGCTCCCCTGCTTGAGGACGGAGTAGATGTAGAGCCCCCACGGATTGTTGTCGACGAGCACGTAGATGGGGAGCTTCATCTCGGTGGCGAAGCGCTGGAGCAGGCGGCGCACGCCGCGCGGGGCCTGGCCCTCGCTGGTCATGAGGATGCACTTGTGCTTCTTCCAGAAGCCGTCCTCGTTCAGGCGCTGCCACACGGCGGCCTTCTCCACCAGCAGCACGAACTCCGCCTTGTGACGGACGAACTTGAGCTGGTCGGGCTCGCAGATGCTGGGGATGCCCCACCCGCCGCGACCCATGCGGGTCAGATCGATCTCGTCGCCGGCGTCGTTGACGACCAGCTCGCCCGCGATGAGGCCCTTCTTGTTGGCGAAGAGGTGGAGCTCCTCGCGCAGGGCGTCCACCGTGACCTCCAGGTCCTCGATGATGGGGTCGCTCTCCGACTGCTCCTCGAAGGTGTTCTCGCTCGTGCCGCGGAGGGTGTGCTTGCAGAGGTAGAACATCTGACGGATGGTGACCGTCTTGTCCTGCTCGACGAGATCCTTGCACTTGCTCGCCACCAGGAACGTCTGCATGAACTTGCGAGCCATCGAGGTGTTGAAGAACTCGCGCGACTGGGTGTAGTCGCCCAGCTCGATGATGCGCCGCTTCTCGTTGAAGTTGACGTTGGAGAGGGCGCGCACGCGGATGTCCAGCGCCGGGTTCTTCCCCCCCCTCACCGCGGCCAGCGCGCGCGCCGCGAGCTTGTCCAGCTTGCCGAGGGTCTTCTTGTCGGTGTCCGAGGCGCTCTTCTTCTTCGGCGCTGCTTTCCTGGCGGCCATGGTCGATCCTCTCAGATGAGCGTGAGCTGCTCGCCCCGCCCGGCCTTGCCCTTCTTCTTGCCGCCCGCCTTGCCCTTGCCGGCGGCGCGCGCCTTCGGCCCGCGGGGCGGCGGCGGGACCGAGGGAGTCTCCGCGCCATCGTCGCCCGGGGGCGGCGCCATGCTCGGCGGCGGCGGGGGCACGGACCCGCCGGGCTCCTCCGTCGCGAGGTGCACGAACTTCGGTAAGGTCTTGTGGAACTGCTTGGCGATCTCCTCCGCGTTCAGCCCGAGGATGTCGGCCATCGCCTGCGAGACCTCCGGGATGTAGCGCTGGAAGAGGGTCAGGCGCTTCTGCTCGCCGAGCGCGCGCTCGCGCGCCCGCAGGTGCGCGCCCAGCTTGCGGCCGCACTCCTGGATGGCGAGCTTCATCTCCTTGAGCAGCTCGTCGTAGTGGGCGACCGCCTCCTTCGCCTCGCTGGTGAAGGGCACCCACACGCTGGCCAGGTGCACGGCGAGCGCCATGGGCGCGATGGGCAGCGAGCCCTTCGGCTGCGAGAGCGTGTAGGCGCGCCAGTTGGTCTGGTAGACCGACTCGGTGATCGCGCAGGCCTTCGGCTGGTACTGCAGCGGCACGCGATTGGCGAGGCGCAGGATGTCCGCCGGATCGTCGGCGGGCAGATCGCCGCCGTAGGCGAGGCCGACCTCCACCACGAAGGGGTTGCCGCGGTAGACCGACGGCGGGCGCGTCGTGGACGAGAAGAACTCGGCGGCGGGGTAGCGACGCTTGAGGCCCTCGATGAGCAGCTCCTCCCCGATGGGGACGACGCTCGACGCCGGGGGCGCCATGATCTTCACCTCGCCCATCGCCTTGTGGAGCCGGTCGATCGCCTCGCCGTGGATGGATCCGGCCCTCGCCTTGGAGGTCACGCCCGCGCGCTTGCAGATCTGCTCCGCCACCGCCGAGCTCACGCGGGAGAAGTCGTCGGTGAGCACCTGCTTCACCGTCTTCTTCGGCGAGTCCTGCAGCATGCTCATGAGCATCCCCAGCTCGACGCCGTGGGGGTGCGGCTTGATCTCGTGCGGCTCGCGCGGCAGCTCGTCGGAGACGCGCGGGAAGAGGGAGGGCTCCCCCTTCGGCGGGCGGTACTCCAGGCCCAGGTGCGGGTTGGCGACGACCGTCTGCTCCAGGTACTCCTGCACGCCGGTGCGGCCGCCGCGGTAGGCGGCGACGAGCTCCATCTCGACGCGGGTGCCGTGGTCCTTGTCCCACTCCACCGTCTCGTCGCGCACCACGTCCGGCTGGTTGCGCTTGGTGTCGATGCGCAGGTCGATGCGGAAGGCGGGCCTCCCCTTCCCGGTGCGGGAGGTGATCTGCACCGGCTTGCCGGTGGTGAGCTGCGCGTACAGGCCGGCGGCGCTGATGCCGATGCCCTGCTGCCCGCGCGACTGCCGCAGGCGGTGGAACTTGGAGCCGTACAGGAGCTTGGCGAAGATCTTGGGGATCTGCGGCTTGACGATGCCGGGGCCGTTGTCCTCCACCGCGACGCGGAAGCGGCCGCCCTGGGCCTCGGTGATCTCCACCAGGAGCTCGGGGAGGATGCCGGCCTCCTCGCAGGCGTCGAGGGCGTTGTCGACCGCCTCCTTGACCGTGGTGAGCAGCGCCTTGGCGGGGTTGTCGAAGCCGAGGAGGTGGCGGTTCTTGGTGAAGAACTCGGAGACCGAGATCTCCCGCTGGCGCTGGCCCATCGTCTCGGCGGTGGCGCGCCGGGCGGGCTTGCGGTCGACGCGCGGGGCGGACGGCTCCGACGGGGGCGGGGCGACCGGCGGCGGCGGGGCGATCGCGGCGGCGGGCCGGGGCGGCGGGGCCGCCTTCGCAGCCTTGACGGCCTTGACCGCCTTGCCCGCGTGGGCCTTCCCCGCGTGCGCGGCCTTCCCCGTCCTGGCGGCCTTCTTCGGGGGCGAGTGCTTCTTCGTCGCCATGGTTTTCGCAGGTACCGTGCAACGTGAACGGATGTCAAGGAAGGATGGCGCCGGCAGGGCCGGGATGACCTATCGGGCCGGGGCGGGGTTGGTGATACCGTCCGCGCCCGGATGATCAAGCGGCCCCTCTTCATCCTCAGCATCCTCACGGGTCTCAACTTCATCAACTACATCGACCGGACGGTCCTGGCCGCCGTCCTGCCGCGCGTCCAGCACGACCTGCACCTGGACGACTTCCAGGGAGGGGCGCTCGCGACCGCCTTTCTCATCGGCTACTTCGCCACCAGCCCCATCTTCGGGGCGCTGGGGGATCGCACCAGCCGCAAGGCGCTGATGGCCTTCGGCGTGCTGGTCTGGAGCGCGGCGACCTACGCCTCCGGGCAGGCGCACTCCTTCCACGCCCTGCTGGCCGCGCGCGCGCTGGTCGGCGTGGGCGAGGCGAGCTACGCCGCGGTGGCGCCCACCATCATCGACGACATGGCCCCCTCCGACCGCAAGGGCCGCTGGCTCGGCGTCTTTTACCTCGCCATCCCCCTGGGGTCGGCGGTCGGCTACCTGGTGGGCGGCTTCATCGAGGCGCAGCTCGGCTGGCGCGTCGCCTTCGAGCTGGTGGGCGGTCCGGGCGTGGTGCTCGCCCTCGCCTGCCTGCTCATCCGCGAGCCGGCGCGCCTTCCGGGTGAGAAGCAGCCTGTCCTCTCGGTGATCAAGCCCCTGCTTCGCGAGCGGCTCTACGTGCGCGGGGTGCTCGGCTACTGCCTCTTCACCTTCGCCCTGGGGGGGTTCGCGCACTGGGCGCCCAAGTACATCCACGGGCAGTACGGGGTGGAGCTGGACCACGCCAACTACCTCTTCGGCGTGCTGCTCGTCGTGGCGGGGGCCATCGGCACCGGGGTGGGCTCGGCGTGGGGAGACCGGTGGGCGCGCAAGCGCCGGGCGGGGGTCGACGGGCCGGCGGAGGCGGCGCCCTCCAGGCTGGCGGCGGCGTCGGGGCACCTGCGGGTGTGCGCCATCGCCAGCTTCGTGGGCGCGCCGCTGGCCGCCGCCTGCCTGCTCTCGCCCAGCGCCTTCGGCTTCTTCGCCCTCATCTTCCTGTGCGAGATCGCGCTCTTCCTCTCCACCTCCCCCATCAACGCCGTCATCCTGCTCTCGGTGCCGCCGGGGATCCGCGCCAGCGCGATGGCGCTCTCCACCTTCTCCATCCACCTGCTCGGGGACCTCTGGAGCCCGCCGATGGTGGGGGCGGTGGCCGACCACTCCACGATGCAGACCGGGATGTTGCTGCTGCCCCTGGCCATCGCCGGGAGCGGCGTCATGTGGCTGGTGCGCCCTCGCCGCGAGCCGGCGGTCGCCACTTCGTAAAGAGCCCACCGGGACGAGGAATGGAAGGCGGGGCGGATGTGTTGCCGAGCCGGGCATGCACGCGGGAGACCGGCGGAATTTCGGCGCGATCGTGCAGTCTTGCGGCACGATTCGGTCGTTGACCGTGCCCGTGAGGGTGCGCTACGAGCGTACGCGCTTGTGAGCGTCCACCCCCGTCGTCCTGCCTTGCGCCTGGTTCTCGGGCTCCTCGCGACCCTCGCGCTCTTGCTGGTCGGTGGGCAGCGCGTGGCGTGGGCCCAGACCCTCGACGGCGGCGTACGCCCCGCCCCCGCCCAGGGCGCCAGGGATGGCGGAGCGCCCCTCGCGACGGGCGCCGACGCGGGCGCCCCCCCCGCCACCACGCCCGGCGCCGGCGCCGCCCCCATGGAGGTCCCCGCCGTCCGCCTGCCGCAGACGGAGGCGGAGAAGGCCGAGGGCCTGCCCATCGTGGGCGTGGAGATCGAGGATCCCAAGGGGCGCATCGCCAAGGACGACGTCCTCTCGTACATGCGCCTTCGCACCGGGCAGACCTTCAAGGTGGAGTCGCTCGCCAACGACGTGCGCTCGCTGTGGGACTCCGGCTTCTTCGAGGACATCCAGGTGGACCTCACCCAGGTCTCACGCGGGGTGCGCCTGACCTTCAAGGTGGTGGAGCGGCCCAACATCAAGGCCATCGAGTTCTCCGGCAACGACGAGCTGGACGACGACAAGCTCACCGAGACCATCGAGATCAAGCCCAACACCATCCTCAGCGTGCCGGCGGTGCGCCGCAGCGTGCAGAAGATCAAGGACGCCTACGCGGAGAAGGGCTACTTCCTCGCCAACGTGGACTCGTCGATCGAGCCCCAGCGCGACAACGAGGTCATCGTCCGCTTCAAGATCGTCGAGCACCAGGAGGTCACCGTCCGCCGCGTGACCTTCATCGGCAACGTGCACGTGCCCTCGAGCGAGCTGCGGGAGGTGATGCAGACGGGCAACGGGAGCATCTTCGACTTCGGCTCCGGCGGCCCGTACCGCCAGGACGTGCTGGAGCGCGACATCCTGCTGATCAACGCCCTGTATTACGACAAGGGCTACATGGGCGTGCAGATCGGCACCCCGCGGGTGATGCTCACGACCGACCGCGAGGGTATCGAGATCACCATCACGATCCACGAGGGCCCCCGCTACAAGATCCGGCAGCTCAAGATCTTCGAGCAGGACGCCGACGGCAACGAGGTGGAGCCGCTCGGCGGCAGGCGCAAGCTGCGCGAGATGATCCGCGCGCAGTCGGGCGACTGGTTCAACCGCGCGCAGGTCGTCAAGGACCTCCAGGCGGTGCGCACGCTCTACCGCGACGCGGGCTACTACGACGTGGAGGCGGAGCCGCAGACCGACATCGACCCGGTCCACGCCCAGGTGGACATCGTCATCCCCATCAAGCGCGGGCCGCCGGTGCGCATCGAGCGCATCGAGATCAAGGGCAACACCAAGACGCGCGACTCGGTGCTCCGCCGGGAGATGGAGATCCAGGAGGGGCAGCTTTACTCGGAGAGCGGCGTCGAGGAGTCGAAGAAGCGCATCACCGCGCTCGGCTACTTCGAGCGGGTGGACGTGACGACGGAGCAGGGCTCCGCGCCGGACAAGGTGGTCATCAACTTCGAGATCGCCGAGCGGCCGACGGGCACCTTCCAGGTCGGCGCGGGCTTCAGCTCCATCGAGAACTTCATCGCCACCGCGCAGGTCCAGCAGGCGAACCTCTTCGGCAACGGGCAGTCGCTGGCACTCTCCGCGCAGGTGAGCTCGCTCCGGCAGGTCGTCAGCCTGCGCTTCTTCGAGCCGTACTTCTTCGGGACGGACTGGTCGATGAGCACCGAGCTCTACGATCAGCTCTACGTCTACCCCAACTTCGCGCGGCGGAGCCTGGGCGGGTCGCTCACCTTCGGCTACGCGCTCATCCAGCCGTGGCTGCGCACCAGCCTGACAGGCACCGCGGAGTACGATCAGGTCGACAACTCGTCGACGACGCTCTTCGGCACGCTGGGCACCAGCAACCCTTACTACGGCGTCTTCCAGAACCTGCCGCTCGCCAACCTGTTCAACAGCGGCCTGACGATCTCGCTGCGCCCGGCCATCGTGCTGGACACGCGCAACAACCGCCTCTTCCCGACGTCGGGCGTGTACCTGAACGCGTCGAGCGAGCTGGCGTCGAGCGCCTTCGGGAGCGAGGTGGAGTTCTGGCGGCAGCGCTTCACCGGCCGCTTCTACTACCCGCTGGGCGGCGGCAACGGCATGCCCGGCTCCGGCTTCGTGCTGAAGCTCAACACCGAGGTCGGCCTCATCACCAGCCCCAGCCCGCAGGGCGTGCCCATCTACCAGCGCTTCTTTCTGGGCGGCATCCTGGACGTGCGCGGATTCCTCCTGCGGAGCATCGGCCCGCGCCTGCCGCTCAACCAGTCGCTCGACCCCAACTCCCCGCCCATCACCAACGGGGCGAACATCGGCGGCAACCTCGAGGCGTACATGAACCTCGAGCTGGAGTTCCCCATCCTGGACAAGGTGGGTATCCGCGGCGTCGTCTTCTTCGACGCCGGCAACGCGTGGAACACCGAGGACCAGTTCTGCCGGACGACGCCCGCGCCGCAGTTCGACAAGGTGGTGAGCCCCTGCTTCACCGCCGACAGCCTGGCGTACCTGCGGACGAGCTCCGGGTTCGGCATCCGGTGGTTCTCGCCGCTCGGCCCGCTGCGGTTCGAGTGGGGCTTCCCGCTGTACCGGCTGCCTTACGAGCAGCCGATGGACTTCGAGTTCACCATCGGCAACTTCTTCTGATCTCCGCGGCAGACCGGGCCGGGGAAGCCTGGCGGGGCGCCCTCCGTAGATCCCCGGGATGCGACGCGCGCTCGTCCTGCTCGGGGTGGCGACCGGCCTCGGCGGGTGCGGGAGCGCCGGCCCTGCGATCGACTCGCCACCCGCGACCGCCCCGGTGCACGCGATGCTGCCGGTGGCCAACTGCACCGCCGATCGCTCCTCCGTCACCTTCGCCGACGCGGGGCTCGTCGCGCGCACCCGCTACCCGCGCGGACCGGACCGACGCTATGACTTCGCCCGGGTGAGCATCCACAACGGGGGCGCGGAGGCCCACCGGGTGCGCGTCCGAAGGGTCGTCGTCTGTCACGCCGGGCCGGTGGAGCGCTGCGGCTTCTCCGACTGGACGCCGGTGGACCGGACACTCGCCCCCGGAGAGACGTACGAGGTGGACGTCGACGCGCGGATGCCGGAGTCACCGCCCGGCCAGGCCTACGTGGTGTCGATGATCGGCTCGGTGGACGGTCGGCCCCTGTGCAGCGACGTCGCCGCGTGGGTGGCGGTCACCGGGCCGGTGGAGTGACGCTGGCTCAGAACAGCCCGGCCACGCCCGCCGCCATCGCGGTGTAGGGGGCGACGTAGCCTTCCGTCCACAGCAGCACCTGGTGGTCCTTCGCCGCGCACCCCGAGCCGCTCAGCGCCACGCGCTTGGCGGCGCTGCCCACGAGCGTCTGCCACGCCGACCACTGGGTGCCGTCGTAGCGCGTGTAGACGATGCTGTCGTTGCCGTCGCTCGCCACGCTGAAGAGGAGCATGCGCGCGCCGTCGGTCAGCAGCACGACGCCGGTGCCGTACTGGCCCGCTTGCTTCGGGATGGCCGCGCCCGGCGTCCACGCCCCCTTCGCCGCGTCGAAGATCATGTCGTCGTAGACCTCGTTCGTACCGCCGCCCACCTCGCGGCGGACCGCGTGGACGCTGGTGGGCGTCACCGCGCACACGGCCCAGTCGTTCTGCGCCGTGGGCGAGCCGGCGCCGAAGACCAGCCGGTTGGGGTCGTCCACCCACCCGTCCCCGGACCACGCCCACGATAGATCGCTGGAGTCGGGGTGGACGTCCGCCTGAGGCCAGACGGCGAGGACGCGACCGGCGTCGAGCGGGACGAGCGCCCGGTTGTTCACGTAGGTCAGGACCCAGTGGTGGTAGTCGGACGTGCTGGTGCCCTGCGGCCCGGCGACGCCGGTGTCGGGCGCGGACGACTGGTACACGTCCATGTTGGCGTAGGTGTCGAAGCTCTGGGTGATGCCGTTCTCGTTCATCCACCCGGTCGCGAGGAACACCTTCGCGTCGGAGGAGAGGGCGACGGCGGGCCCGTCGGGCATGCCGCCGGCGGGGAAGGAGGAGGTCGTGGTGGTGATCACGCTCGTCTCCGGCGGCGAGGAGACGACCAGTCCCTTCTTCGTCTCCAGCCGGTCGTGGTAGGCGCCGTAGGTCTGGCCGCTCTGGTGGCTCGCGACGATGTGCACCACGTCGTGACCGGCGATGTCGGCGTAGGCCGCGCTGAAGTTCCGGCCCTCGCTGCCGGTGTCGCCGGTGACGACCTCACCCTCCGGGGTCCACGTCACCAGGTCCGCGGACCGCGCCCGCTGGAGCGCGTTGACGTTGGAGCTGTCGTAGTAGAAAAACCAGTAGTACCCGCCGTTGTCGGTGTGCAGGATGTGCTGCTGCATCGAGGTGCCCGTCTCGTAGGGCACGTTGCCGACCTGGATGATGGGCGCGATCACCGGGGCCCCCGCGTCCGGCACGCCGGTGTCCGGTCCGGCGTCCACCGGAGGCGTGCCGCCGTCGGCCACGTCGCAGCCCGATGGATCGGTGCACTGCGTCGGGTCCACGTGGGGGTCCACGCAGGCGCCGTTCTGACACGTGGAGGTGGCGCCGCACGGCACGCCGTTGCACGACACCGAGAGGGTGACGGGCACGTACAGCGGGGTGTTGGGGATGTAGCGCAGGGCGCGGCGCGCGACGATGCATCCCGGGCCGAAGGGGGCCTTGCACGCCTCCACCGACTGCCCGAAGCCCGCCGTCACCCGGAAGTCCACCTCCGTGTCGTCGGCGCCGCTGGGGAGGAGGACCACCGTGCCCAGGTGGCCCGTCGCCGGATCGCACGCCATCGAGACGGTGGACGCCGGCTTGCCGTCCAGGGCGTCGCCCAGCGTGCCCGTCGCCAGCGCGACGCCGTGGATGTCGCCGCACTTCGCGTCGGTGGAGATGCGCACGACGATCTCGGTCGGATCGCGGCAGGAGGCGGTGAGCGCGAAGCCGGCGAGGAGGGCGGCGGCGACGAGGACGTGGCGCACCGGGCCAGACTAGGCGGTCGGCTGGCCATGGCAAACCGCCAAATCGCCGCTAACATCCTCGCGATGCACGCGCGCCTGCTGCTCGTGGGGATGACGCTGGCGGTGGCGGGGTGCGGCCACACCTCCGAGGCGTCGAAGCGGGCGATCTACGACGAGGTGGACGACTTCAACGGCAAGAGCGAGGCGCGCGCCTTCGCGCAGGCGCTGGCCTCGGCCCGGGCGACCGTGATGGACGTGCCGGAGGAGCAGCTCTTCGTCGGCGATCTGGAGCGGTGCAGGTCTGGCTACGGCGCCACACCCGCCCCCGCGGAGGTCACCGTGAAGCGCAGCAGCCAGGGCGGGTCCCTCGTCGTCCCCTGCGCCGGCATGCTCTCCGCCGCGCTCCGCGCCGGCGCCGTCGACGCGAAGACCGACGCCGGCGACGCGGTGACCATCGTCCCCTCCCGCCCGCGGGGCACCAGCGACGTGGCGCGCCTCGCGCGAGGCCCGGGCGGCGCGATCCTGGATCTGACGCCCGCTCCTCACGTGGTGCGCACGCGCGAGGTGTCGCAGGCGGGCACCTGCGACCGGATGCCTCAACCCATCAGCATCCCGCCCACTCTGTCCGCGTACGTCCTCCCGGGCGCGCACGCCGCGGAGGTGAAGCGGATCCACGTGGCGTACGACGCCGAGGACGTTCGCGTGGTGTGCGACCACTATACGTACTGAGGTCCGGCCGCCGGGCGGCCTCGCCCCCCTTCCCCGGCGCCTTCTTCTGACCGCGCGCCGAAGCGGGTGCTACCCTTCTGCCCATGCGGCGTGGGTGGGTCCTCGCACTGACGGCGGTGATGGCGGCGTGTCTGCCGTCGCGCACGCTCGTGCAGTCGGACGACGCCGGGACGCCGCCGCCCACCGACTTCGGCGACGGCGACGCGGGGCAGAAGCTGGACGTGGATCTCGGCGATCCCTTCGCCATCCTGGGCCTCGCGCCCTCGCACGGGCCCTTCACCGGCGGCACCCGCTCGGTCATCTCCGGGCGCGGCTTCTCCTCCGGGCTGCGCGTCTTCGTCGCCGGCGTGGAGATCGACCCCAGCGCGGTCTTCGCCAGCGACCCGACACGCGCCGCGGTCACGATGCCGCCGGGCAAGCCGGGACCGGTGGACGTGATGGTGCGCGACGACAAGACGGCGAAGGAGCGCGTGCTCCCCGCCGGCTTCACCTACGACGCCATCCACCTGGTGCCGGAGACGGGGTCCACCACCGGCGGCACGCGCGTGGCGATCGAGGGCAGCGGCACGAGCTGGGCGGACGGCACCGCGGTGACGATCGACGGCAAGCCGTGCGCCGACGTGCAGGTGGTCGACGCCACGCACCTGCTCTGCACCACGGGCGCCGACTCGCCGGGCAGCAAGGACGTGCTCGTGACCGCGCAGGACAAGAGCACGGTCTCGGCGCGCGACGCCTTCACCTACGGCGACTCCGCCGACGGCTACCGCGGCGGCCTCTCCGGCGGGGCGCTCAGCGGCCAGATCAAGGTGCTCGCCCTGGACGCCTGGACCGGCATGGCCATCCCCGGCGCGACGGCGATCGTCGGCAGTGACGCGCAGACCGCCCTGGTCAAGACCACCGATGGCTCCGGCGCGGCCATCGTCAAGGACGGCTCGCTCACCGGCGCGGTGACGGTCACGATCGCCGAGAAGTGCCACCAGCCGATGACCTTCGTCGACGTGCCTGTGGACACCGTGACGGCGTACCTCTCGCCGCTGCTCGACGTCTCCTGCGCCAACGGCGATCCGCAGAGCATCAGCGGGCAGCCCAGGTCCGTCGGGCTGGTGTCCGGCCAGCTCGTCTTCCCCATCGGCGGGGAGATCCAGGCCAAGGGCGACTGGACGGGCGTACCGCTGCCCAGCGGACCGAACCAGCGGCGCGCCGCCTATGTCTTCGTCGCCACCACCAATCCGCAGAACGCCTACGTGCAGCCGGACCCCAAGACGGCCACCACCATGGATTCCGCCGGGGACCACGGCTACGCGTACTCGCTCACCTACTACCCGGGGAACCAGAACCTGTACGCCCTCGCCGGGATCGAGGACACCAGCGTGCAGCCATCGCGCTTTTCTCCCTTCGTGATGGGCGTGGTCAAGGGCGTGCCCATCATCCCCAACGATCAGACGACGCAGGTCGACGTGCTGATGAACATCCCGATGGACCACGAGGTGCAGGTGGCCCCCGCGCCGCCGGCGTCGACCACCCGCGGGCCGGACCGGATGCTGTCGCTGCTCTCGACGAGCGTGGGTCAAGGCACCTACGCCCTGCTGCCGACGGGCCGCCGCACCGATTTCCTCCCGCACCCCGGGGCGGTGTCCTTCGTCGGGGTGCCGCCGCTCGTCGGGGCCCTCACCGGCGAGAGCTACGTGCTGGGCGTGCAGGCGGCGACGGGGCCGTACCTCTCCTACCCGGCCTCGGTCATCTCCGGCGTCAAGACGAACGACGCCAACGTGCCCGTCGCCCTCACCGGCTTCTTGCCGGTGCCCACGCCGCTCTCCCCCGGCCAGGGTCAGTGGGACGGCACCAGCGTCGACGTGACCGCGAGCGGCCCGATCGATCTGGTGGAGGTGCAGATCTCCTCGGGCGGCGGGCTCTCGGTGTGGACCGTCGTCAGCCCGGGCAAGCTCTCCTTCAAGGTGCCCGACCTCTCGCAGATCGCGCCCGGGCTCGGCCCGCAGCACGGCACCATCCAGACCACCGCGTACGTCGCGTCGATCAACGGCTTCCAGTACGCCCAGCTCCGCTCCGGCCAGCTCTACAGCGGCGCGTGGAGTGCCTATGCGTTCGACTCGTACCACGGCGCGTACTGACGCTCACCGGCTGCTGCTCGCCGCGTTCGGGCTCGCGGTGGCCTGTCGGTTCGATCCGGCGTACCGCGATACGCCGGTGAAGGTGCAGCACCCGTGCGTGGCGGGGACGGTGAGCTGCCGCGGTGAGGTGCTCTCGCGCTGCAAGGACGACGAGAGCGGCTACGAGACCGTCGACGACTGCGGCGCGCGCGGGCTGGTCTGCGCGGCGGCGCTGCTGCAGTGCACCAGGTGCTCGCCGGGCCTCGGGGCGTGTGACGGGCAGACGACCGAGACGTGCGCGCCGGACGGCGACTCCTACGTCAAGGGCGACACCTGCGATCCGAGCGCCGGCGTCGCGTGCCGGGGCGGCGCGTGCATCAACCTCTGCCAGTATGCCGACGATCACCACTCCAACATCGGGTGCGAGTACTGGGCGGCGGACCTGGACAACGCGGTGGAGAGCGCCTCGCTCAACGCCGCCGCGCAGCAGTTCGCGGTGGTGGTCTCCAACGCCGAGCCGGACGTCGCCACCACCGTGACCGTCGAGGAGGACGACTCCGCGCCGGGCGATCCACCCGACGTCCGCACCGTGGCCACCGCCACCATCGCCCCGCAGAACCTGGAGGTCTTCAAGCTCGGCCCGCGGGAGGTGGACGGCTCGCCGGACGGCGAGTTCAACACCGGCACCGGCACCGCGCTCACCCGCCACGCCTTCCGGGTCCGCGCGTCGATGCCCATCGTCGCTTACCAGTTCAACCCGCTGGAGAACGTCAACGTCTTCTCCAACGACGCCTCCCAGCTCCTGCCGGTCTCGGCGCTCTCCAGCCAGGCGGGCAGCGGGTACGTGGTGCTGGGGTGGCCGCAGACCATCGCCAAGAGCGACGTGCCCTCGCAGAACTTCGGCGAGGACCTGCGCGCCTTCCTGACCGTCGTCGGGACGCGCCCGGACACCCACGTGCACCTGAAGACGGCGGTGCGCATCATCCCGGGCGGGCCCTTCGCGCAGGGCCTGGACGCCGGGGGCGAGGCGGACGTCACGCTCCAGCCCTTCGAGGTGCTCAACCTGGAGACGGGCGAGTTCAACGGCGACTTCACCGGCAGCACCGTCTCGGCGGACCAGCCGGTGGCCGTCTTCCCGGGGAGCGAGGCCTCCGACGCCCCCGACTTCACCAAGATCGCCGACCGCTTCTGCTGCGCCGACCACCTGGAGGAGCAGCTCACGCCGGCGCGCGCGGTGGGCAAGACCTACGCGCTCGCGCACATGCCCACGCGCTCCAAGGTGGTGGCCGCGGCGGGCGGCAACATCGGGGTCGTCGGCGAGCCGGAGTACTTCCGCGTGATGGCGGTGGCGGACGGCACGACGCACGTCAAGACCACGCTCCCGCCGCCGCAGGATCAGTTCGACCTCGCCGGGCCTGGCGCCAACAAGACGCTGGTCGCCTACGGCGACTTCCTGCTCGACGCCTCGCAGCCCGCGGTGGTGATGGACACGCAGGCGAGCCAGGACGCGGCGGGCGTCCCGCGCGGCCTGCCGGGCGGCGATCCCAGCATCACCTTCGTCGCGCCCATCGAGCAGTGGCGCGGCGACTACGTCCTGCTCACGCCGGACAAGTACGACTTCGACTTCCTCGTCATCTCCGCCCCGTTCGATGCGCACGTCTACCTGGACGGCCTGCCGCTCGACTCCACCCGGTGCGACATCGGCGCGGGCGACGGCCTCACGCCGGACGAGCGCGGAGCGAAGGACCCGCCGTACCTCGCGTACCGCTGCCAGCTCTCCTTCCCGCAGATCGACCCCACCAAGACGGCGCCGGACAACATCGCCCCGGGCAAGCAGGACGACGGCGTGCACCACGTGCAGGCCGACCAGCCGGTGGGAGTGGTGGTGTACGGCTTCGACAGCTACGTGAGCTACGCCTACGCCGGGGGCACGCAGCTGGAGGACATCAGCATCAAGTAACCTCACCCCTCCGGGCCTCCCGCTCCCTGCGAGGGAGAGGGGGGAGAAGAAGAAGGGGGACGCGGATCAGGCCGACCTGCGCCGATCGCGCTATGCTCCACCCGCTGCGTCCAACGACAACCCTGGGGTGGTCATGAGACATCTGCACAGTGCAAGCATCTGGATGGCCGCGGCGGCGCTCCTCGTCGCCGCGTGTGGTGGTGGAAAGCCCGCGGAATCGCCCGGCGGCGGCACCGACGACGATTGCCCGCCGGGCACGTCCAAGCAGGGCGGCGACTGCGTGGCGCCCCCGGACGAATCGGGACCCGGCTCCGGCGGCGGCTCCACCGGCGGCGGCGGGGAGGCCTCCGGCGGCGACGGCGCGGGCACCGGCGGAGGGACCGCCCCGGCCGAACCGAAGACGCCCTACGACAAGGACAACGTGGAGATGGTGCTCAAGCGCGCCGCGGTGCAGGTCAAGGGCAACTGCGGCGCGGCCACCGACGCCAACGGCAAGGCGATCGGGCCGTGGGGCCAGCTGACCATCCACGTGGACCTCGGACGCAACGGACACGTGCACGCGGTGGACGTGCCGGAGCCCTACGGGGACAACCCGGTGGGCAGGTGCATCAAGCTGGCGTTCAAGAACCTGGTGTTTCCCCCGTACGCGGCCCCGGTGGACTCGGTCGTGCCGTGGGACGTGGAGCTGGTGGAGCCGGCGAGCGAGAGCGGCGGGAAGAAGAAGAAGTAAGGGGGCCAGCCCTGCGGGCGGGGAGGATGATCGGCCTTCCCTAGAACGTGAGCTTGCTCCCGCTGAACCCCGTCGCTCCGACCTTCGGCGCGTTGCCGCCGGCGCCGCCGCCTCCGGGGGTGCACGTGTTCGGCGGCGTCTCGGTGACCGTGGCCGAGCTGATGTACGCGAGGCACGCGCTCGGCCCGCCGCCGCCGCCGCCGCCGCTGCCGCCGCTCCCGCCCGCGGCGCCGTCGCCGCCGTCGCCGCCCGCGCGGCCGTCGTCCGCGGTGCCGCCGCCCGGCGCGCCGCTGCCGCCCGCGCCCCCGCTGCCACCCGCGCCGCCCGCGCCGCCGGTGCCGCCCTTGCCCGTGGTGATGGTGTTCGCGCCGACGACGGCGGTGCCGCCGTAGATCAGCACGCCGAGGCTACCGCCTCCGCCCTGCCCCGCCTTGCCGGACGCCCCGCCGCAGCCGCCGGTGCCGCCGGAGCCGCCGCCCGCGCCGCGATCCGGGTTCGAGAAGGTGCAGTCGGCACCACCGCCGCCGCCGCCGCCGCCGGAGCCCGAGCCGCCGGCGTAACCCTGCGTACCGGGGTTGGCCATCGCGGGGACGTAGAGGGCCATCGCGGAGACCGCGCCCTTGGACGCGCCACCGGCGCCGTCGTTGCCGGAGGCGCCCGGGCTGCTCGGCTTGCTGCCAGGCTGGCCGTCGCTGCCCAGGGTGGAGAAGCCCACGCTGCACCCGCCGCCGCTGCCCGCGGGACCGCCGGCGACCGTCGTGGTGCCGCCCGTGGCGCCGCCGCCCTGGTCGTAGCCACCCTGCCCGCCCGCGCCGCTCGAGTCACCGCCGCAGGACGACGTCACCGCAGCCCCGCCCGGCGATCCGCCCTTGCCGAAGCCGATGCTGGAGCAGTTGCTGCACGCGTTGGTGCCCTGGCTGCCGTTGTTGCCGTTCGCGCCGTTCCCGCCCTTCGCGCCGGCCGCGCCGTCCTGCCCGGCGCCGATGTTCATGATGTCGTAGCGCACGTAGAGGGTGCCGGTGCCGCCGACGCTGCGCACGCCATAGGCGCTCGCGCCGTAGTCGCCGGCGTCGGGGCTGAGGGCGGTGATGGTGAGGCCCTCGAGGTGCGTGTCGGCGTCGACGGTCGCCGCGTAGAGGACCGTGCCCTTCGCCGAGAGGGTGCTGGTGGCGCCCGGCCCGCGGCGGAAGGGGAACGTCTTGTCCTTCTCGTCGAAGCCGCCGTAGATGCTCACGCCCGACTCCACGTCCACCTCGCCGTCGAAGGTGTCCCCCGCGAGGCACACCGACTTCTTCTGCTGCTTGGCGAGGGTGATGCCGTAGGCGACCGTCTTGACCGGCGCGGTGCGCGATCCGTTCTTGGGATCGTCGGTGCCGTCCTGCGCGACGTAGACGCAATCGGCGACGACGCCGTCGCTGCCGTCGCAGTTGTCGTCGGTGTACGTGCCGTCAATCGGGTCGTTTGGCGCGTTGTTGGTCGGCGTGCACTTGTACTCGCAGCCGTTCTTGGGATCGCCGTCGAGATCGTAGGTGCCGGGTGCGCATCCCGCGTCGGGCGGGGGGCCGCTGTCGGTGGGGCCGCCGCCCTCGCTCGCGTCCAGCGCCGGCAGGCCGCCGTCATCGCCGCCGCCCGCGTCAGTGCCGGGGATGGTGTCGTCCACCCCACCGGTGCCCTTCGCGCAGGCCGCCGCCACCACAAGACCGCAGAGCCCAAGCAAGCCAGTGAGCTTTCGCAAACCCGTGCCTCCAGGGGGGCACTATGCCCAGCGACTGGACGCTCGTCCAGCAGACCTCTGTCTCTTTTGGGCTTCGACGGGCGGTGGCGCTTCAGGGAAACAGGGGAGTCCAGGGGTGAGCGCTCGGTCCGGCTCCCTCGTCTTCTACGTCCCCGTCCGGAAGGAGCCGGGCGCCCCGGACCACCAGGCACGCCGGCACGCCGGACGCGGCGACCTGGCAGAGCACGAGGACCCGCGTCAGCGCCTGCGTGCTCTCGCCGGTGACGCTCTCCCTGAACTCCGCCACCACGCGCACCGCGCCACGCACGCGGACCGCCCTCAGCGCGACCGGCGAGGAGGTCTGGGCGAAGCGCTCCCGCACGCCCTCCGTGCTGCTCGGCGCGCGCACCACGAACTCGCCCGCGCGCGTGCGCACCGTCACGTGAAACGACACCGTGACGCCGGTGCCGGTGCCGGGGCGCCAGCGCCGGCCGGGCGGGGACTCCGCCAGGATGCGCGCGGCCGTGAAGGGCCCAGCGCGCCTCATCGCGCGGGCGACCGCGCAGCCCCGGCAGAAGTCGCGGGGCGCCCTGGCCGCCGGCGTCGCCGTGTGCGCCTGTGCGACGGGCTGCGGCCACGCGGGGGCGGCGACCGAGAGGAGCGCGGCGAGCGCGGCGAGCGCGGAACGGCGAGGCATCACCCGTCATCCTAAATGAACGAGCGCGATTCGGAGTCGCGCTCGTCCGATCTAGGTCTTGTCTCACGGGGCCGGCACGCGCCGCCCGCCCCGAAAGACGCGGTTCTTCGGGGCCCCACCCCACGCGGCGCTCGCTTTGCTCGCGAAGACGCCATTGCCAGGCGACAGGGATGTCGGGCACCTTTCGGCCTGGAGGAAGACATGACGCTCACCATCCGCCGCGCCGCCGATCGTGGCCGCTTCGATCACGGCTGGCTCGACACCCGCCACACCTTCTCCTTCGCCGACTACCACGACCCGGAGCACATGGGCTTCCGCGCCCTGCGCGTCATCAACGAGGACCGGGTGAAGCCGAAGAACGGCTTCGGCACGCACGGCCACCGCGACATGGAGATCCTCTCCTACGTGCTGGAGGGCGCGCTGGCGCACCAGGACTCCACCGGCACCGCGGGGACCATCGTCCCGGGCGACGTGCAGCGGATGAGCGCCGGCACCGGCGTGCGGCACAGCGAGCAGAACGGGTCGGCGACCGAGCCCGTTCACTTCCTGCAGATCTGGATCATGCCCGACGCACCGGGGCACGCCCCGAGCTACGAGCAGAAGCGCTTCGACGACGCCGACAAGCGCGGGCGGCTGCGGCTGATCGCGTCGCCGGAGGGCGCGGACGGGAGCGTGACGATCCACGCCGACGCGCGCGTGTACGCGACGGTGCTCGAGGCGGGCGGGAAGGTCGTGCACGCGGTGAAGCCGGGACGGCACGCGTGGGTGCAGGTGGCGCGGGGAAAGGTGACGGTGAACGGGGAGGCGCTGGCCGCGGGGGACGGCGCGTCGACGAGCGACGCCGGGGAGCTGGTGATCGCGGGGGGCGAGGGAGGCGGGGAAGCGCTGGTGTTCGATCTGGCGTGAAGACGCCCGACGCGCGAGGCGGCGCGTGCCGCCCTTCCCAAGAACTAGTGGAGGTTGAGGGGGGTGAGGGGCCACGGCGCCACCAGGGGGACGCGGGAGGTGGGGCCCGACTCGCGCAGCATCTCCGCGCACTGATCCAGGGTGATGCGGCGCGGGCCGAAGGGGGAAGCATCGGAGGCGTCGGAGTCCATCAGCAGGGTGGGCGTGTCGACGCCGTAGTCGTCGGGGTGACCGGCCTCGTGCAGGAAGATGTGCCCGAGCTCGTGGGCCAGGGTGAAGCTGGACCGGCGCGCGCGCACACCGGCGCGGTCCAGGAGCACCGCGTTCTGCATGGAGGGTGACTCGTCGGCGATGAAGGACTCGCCGATGCGACCGGAGCCGCCGAAGAAGGGGACCACCACGACCTCGATGGTGGAGGGGTCGCCGTCGTCGAGGGACTTGAGCAGCGTGCGCTCCTCCAGCGTGCCGGCGACGGCGTCGGTGTCGCCGAAGTGGTCCACGCCATCGGCCGGGTCCACGCGCCCGATGCGCACGCTCAGCGTGGCGTCGGTGGAGAGCGGGCCGCCGGCGCGGGCGTCGAGGACGGCGGGGTGGCCGTTCGGCCGGCGCACCAAGAGGTCGATGCTCGCGGCCGCGCCGGGGCCGATCCGGGGGTTGGGCGACTCGGTCACGACGAAGCTCGCCCGTCCGAGGGCGGCGGCGACCTGGTGCGCCACGCTCTCCACGCTGCTGCCCGCGGTGACGGGCACCGAGACGTTGCGACCGTCCACGCGCAGGCGGATCTCGCCGCCGGAGGCAGGCAGGCCGAGATCGTCGCCGATGGCGAGCAGGAAGGGCGGCGGAGGGTCCACCACGTGGACCTGCTGCCTGGCGGCGTTGCCGAAGCTCAGGCCGCACTGCCCCCACGTGGCCGAAGCGAGGGCCAGCTCGGCGCGGAGCATCGCGACCGCGCCGGCGTCGTTGCCGCCGATGGCCGGCGGACCGCCGCGGGTGAGGCGCACCACGAACGCCCGCACGTGAGCGCGCAGCCGCCCGATCGGACCGGCGGGCGTCTCCCGCGGGCCCATCACGCGGATGGCCTGCTTGCGGCCGGCGGTGCGCACCACGATCGCCCCGCCCACCTCCGCGCGCAGCGAGCGGTCCACCACCAGCGGGTGGGCGCGGTCCACGTCGTCCACGACGAAGCGCAGCGGGACCGTCTCCAGGCAGTGCACGGCGGTGAAGCCCGGGTCGCACGGGGCGGGCAAGAGCGGCACGTGGTCGAGCGCGTCCAGCTCGATGCCACCCGCCGAGTACGACACCACGCTCGCGTCGATGGGCGCGGTCGAGGCGTCGGGCACGACCAGCACCGCGCGCAGGGCGTCGTGATCCGACGGGTCCGCGGGCCCGCCAGGTGGGGGCGCGCCGAGCGGCGTGGCCGGCAACGAGGGCGGGTTGCGCTCCATCGACGCGTGGCTGCGGGTGGCGTCGACCGGGTGGCCGCTGGTGTCGCGGAAGGTGACCCCGCGCACGTCGACGACAATCGTGCGCTCGCGCCAGTTCTTCAGCCGGGCGACGAGCGTCACCATGCCCGGGGCGACCCCCTGCAGCGCGGCCCCCCGCGCGATGGGCTTGCCCCACGGCACCACGCCTCCGCCCTGCACGATGCGCACCTTGCCGGTGCCGCCGGCCACGCGAAAGCGCGCGCCCTTCAGCGCGCCGTCCAGCACGACAAGGTCCCCGCGCGCGGCCGGCGCGACCACGCCGTCGCGCCCGTCGGGCACGCCGTCCACGTCGTCGTCGTCCAGGTCCGCCGCGACCACCACGTGGGGCGCGGTCGACACGTCGGGTGTCACTCCAGCCAGCCCTGCTGGATCCACCGGACGTGCGTCTCGGTGCAGAGGGGATCGATCTCCCCTTCTCCGCGCATCGCCGCGGCGCGGACGAGGGAGGACCACGCCACGTTGCCCAGCAGCCGCGAGGTCACCAGCTCATCGGCGGCGGCGCGCGCGTCCTCGTGCATGCCCAGGTCCCAGAGCGCCGCGGCCGCCACGCCACGAAGCTCCTCGCGCTTCTCCCCGCGGGCCACCGCGCGGAGCGCCGCGCGCAGATCTTCGCGGCCATGATCGCGCGCCAGGTACAGGCACGCACGCACGCCGGCCTCGTCCCCGGGGGGCGGACCCTTCGCGAGCGTCTCGAGCATGGGCCGCGCGGCGCGGGCGCCGGCGTGCGCCATGCGAAAGAGGAACGTCATGTCGCGATCCGCGCTGGGCCGATCCGACAGCCGCGCGACGAGCTCGACCGTGGGACGCGTGGTGGGCGCCTCCGGTGCGGCCTCGCCGCGGGTGCGGGCGTCGACGTCGGCCAGCGCCCAGCTCAGCAGCGCCCAGGCGGCGCGGGAGCTCTGCGGCCCCTGCTGCGCCTTGGTGCGCGCCTCCTCCAGCGCGCGGCGGTCGCCCGCCTTCGTCGCGACCTGCCCCAGGACGAGCCAGCGGCCGAGGTGGCGCTCCGCCTCGCCCAGGACATAGAGCGCCCGCGCGATGGCGGGCGGCGACGGCGCGCGGCGCGCGAGCGGCACGAAGAGCTCGACGCACAGCGAGATGCGGTGGCTCTCCTTGATCATCGGGGCGAGCGCCGCAAGGTGCGCGCCGTTGGACTCGCCACGCACCACGCGCGCCGTCTCGGCGCCGAAGGCGAGGTGGGACTGGCGACTGGCGGCGACCTTGGCGAGCAGCGGGGCGAGCCCCGCGTCGCGGGTGTGGGCCGCGGCGCAGAGGGTGGGCGTGCCGCCGGCGTCGCCGTCGGCGAGGGCCAGCTTGAGCAGCGCCTCGGCGTTCTTGTCCTCGCACTCGGCCAGCGACCGGATGGCCGCGCCGTAGATGTCACGATTCAGGGTGCGGCGTCGGAGCAGCACGCGCAGCGCGTCCGCCATCTCGGCCCGGAGCTGCGGGCTGAGCGGGGCGACCGCGCGCAGCGCGCCGGCGAGGCGTGCCTCGTTCGCCGGGCGGCGCTTGAGGGCGCCGTCCACCTCCTCGGCGAAGCGGTCGCGCGCGACCTTGCTCACCAGGTCGGTCTTCGTCAGACCGATCGGCCGCTTGGCCTTCGCCGAGTGTAGCGGCGCAGGACGGGCACCCTCGGTGCGGCGCGGCTCGCCCCGCGTGGCGGAGCGCGTACTTCGTTGTTCGACCGCGCGTGCTGTCTTCCCCACGTGCCTTCCCCGAACCGTGTGCGTCGTCACCGACGCAAGAGGAGGTGCTTACCCGGCTCGCGCGCGAGCGCGAACCAAGAGCGAGCATACCAGGAGGGAGGGCCCTGGAGCGCGGAAAGGGTGCGCGTGGTGTCGCGCGACGCCCGCGCGCTCAATGATGCACGCGAAGCAGAAAGCGCTTGACGACGGGCGAAGCCTTGATGGTCACGGTGAGCGGGCCAGCGGTCACGGTGTCGCCCTGCGTGCGCAGCGTGACCGACAGGGTGCGCGTCGCCGAGTCGTTGACGAAGCAGGCGTCGCACGTCTGAAGGTCGGCCGGCTGCGCGGCGGCGACGAGCGTCGCGCCCTGCGCCGCAGGGTCCGGCGTGTCGAACGCGCCCGTCGGCGCGTCCTGCGAGAGGGTGGTGCCGTCGTCCAGCGTCACCGAGGTGGACCCGCCTGCGAACACGTCGGCCTCCACCACGTCCGCACGGTCCGCCATCGAGACGACGCCGCTGCCGTCGGTCGCCGGGATGAGCGTCTCCACGTCGTGCGCCAGGAGCGGCACGATCGCCCCCACCCTGGCGAAGACGGGCACCTGGTCGAGCGCCGCGGCGACGTTGACGGTGCCGCCGCCCGTCACGCGCGCGCCGGTGAAGTAGTCGTAGTACTCGGCGTCAGGCAGGTACACGTCGCGCGCGGTGCGCGCGCGCTGGACGACAGGCGCGACGAGCAGCGAGTCGCCCAGCATGTACTCGTCGCCCAGGTCATACACCTTGGGGTCCTTCGGGTAGTAAAGGTACAGGTGCCGCATGATGGGCGTGCCGCGGTCGCGCGCCTCGCGCACCGCGATGCGCAGGTAGGGGAGCAGGCGCGTGTGGAGCGAGGCGTAGGTGCGGTAGGTGTCCTCGGAGAACTGGTCCTTCCAGATCTGCCAGCGGTCGGAGACCGGGCCGTTGCCGGCGCCCTCGTTCTCGTCGTGCATGTCGGCGGAGAAGGCGCCGAGCTCGGTCCAGCGCAGGTACTCGTCCTCGTCCGGCGGCGGGTTGTACAGGTAGTGGTAGCCGGAGATGTCGGAGCCCCAGAGGGGGATGCCGCTCATGCCGGCGTTGAGCGCGCCGTTGAGC
This sequence comes from uncultured delta proteobacterium, assembly GCA_963782055.1. Taxonomy (GTDB): domain Bacteria; phylum Myxococcota_A; class Polyangia; order Polyangiales; family Polyangiaceae; genus DASXHD01. The sequence goes on along the minus strand of CAWAIF010000003.1, from coordinate 2,991,483 downwards.
GCGGCGGGCAGGCCGTCGGAGAGGGAGAAGTCGGTGTTCTGATCGCCGGCCCACACCATGGGCACGCGCCCGCCGGTGCCCATGTACCCGGAGCGCACGAAGATGAGGTAGTCCTTCTTCTTCTGCTTCTCCAGCAGGTCGAAGGCGGCCTTCTGGTAGAGCGTCGGGTAGAGGTTGTGCGCCTCGAAGCCGGTCATGCCGTTGAACATGACGGCGTCCTGCGGGACGTACTCGGCGAAGTCGTACATCCAGCCGTCCCACCCGTCGTCCAGCGCCTTCTGCAGGTGCGCCTGGTACCAGGTGACGGCGTCGGGGTTGGTGAAGTCCACCATGCCCGCGTTGTAGGGGATGTCGAAGACGATGTACGGCGTGCCGTCCTGGTGCTTGACCAGGTAGCCCTTCGCCACGGCCTCGTCGAAGTCGGGGTGGAAGGTGTCGGCGACGAAGGGGCAGAAGTAGGTGATCGCCTTGAACCCGTGCGAGTGGATGTCGGCGGTGACCTGCTTGACGGTGGATGCGAGGCTGCCGATGCCGTTGGGGAAGTAGTGCAGCGCGGTGTCGATGACGCTCGTCGGGATGTGCGCGGCGCGCAGCTTGGCCATCTCGCCTGAGCCGATGTTGCCGCGGCGGCGCGGGGCGAGCACCCAGTCGGCGATCTCCGGTGGGCGCCCGGTGATCGCGGTGAGGTCGTCCACCAGGTTGAGCGGGTCCTTGTCGGCGAAGACGGTGAAGTCCAGCTTCGGCTCGGTCGCCTCCAGCCGGTAGGCGTCCGGCGCGTCGTCGCCCAGGTGGTAGCGCGTCCGGTAGGTGGTGTTGAACAGCAGGCCGAAGCCGCGCGGGTCCATGAACCACGGGATGGGGATGTTGGTCTGCGCGGGGCCGCTCGGCGCGGGGACGCCCGGGCCGGGGGGCGTGTCCTCTCCCTTGCCGAAGCCGCCGTCCTCGACCCACGAGTAGAGGAACTGCCCGCGGTGGTCGGAGTAGACGAAGCGCTCGCCGAAGCCCATGAAGTGGTCGTCGTCGTGGAGCTTGAACGCCATCGACACGCGGTTGGCGGCGGCGTCGGGCGACGCGCCGGAGGGGATCGACCGAGGCGACGACGTGCACGCCCGGCCCCTGCGAGGTGACGCTCACCGTCATCGACGGCTGCGCGGGATCGCCGGTCTGCAGCCTGACGGTGAGCCCGTCGGCGGTGGACGTGAGGTCGGTGACGCGCGCCACCTGCGTCCACGGGCCGTCCTCCCCCTTGTAGTAGTCCCAGCCGACGACGAGCGGCGTGGTGCTCTCGTCGGTGTTGTGGGTGATGGCGAGCGGCGAGTACGCGCGCGACGGGTCCGCCGGGTCGGCGGCGCTCTTCGAGGGCGCGGACTCCAGCAACACGTTGCCGTCCTTGTCGCGGATGACGAGCGCGAAGGGGTTGGTCTGGACGTCGACCGTCGCCGTGCCCGAGGCGTTGGTCCACGACGCCGGGGCTGGCGGGGGCTTCTCGGTGGACCCGCCTCCGCAGTCGTCGCCCAGAAAGAGCGGGATGGAGAGGGCGAGGAGCAGGGGGCGCCAGAGATCACGCGCGCGCATGAGGGGAGTATCGCACGCCGCCCGCCCCCGTGGGGCCTACGCCTTGCGCACGCTCACGCGCACGGGCTCCCCTTCCACCTCCACCTCGCGCGCCCCCTCCCCCGCCGCGCCGACGGACGAGGCCAGCACCTCGCGCGCCAGGTCTTCCTTGTATTTTGCAAGCATCCCGGCGAGGCGCTCGCCGCCGCTCAGACCGAGGGCGATGCGGTCGGCGAAGTCCAGGCCCAGGTCCTTGCGCATCGCCTGGACCTTGCTCTGCAGCTCGCGCAAGAAGCCCAGCTCGCGCAGCTCGTCGTCGAGCGTGGTCTCCAGCACCACCACGCCGATGCGCCCGCCCGCCGCGGCGAAGCCGGGCCTGGTGGAGAAGGCGACGTCCGCGTCGGCGAGACCGAGGGCGATGCCCTCCACCTCCACGCTGCCCGACTCCTGAAGCGCCGCGTAGACCTCGCTCGCCTTCGCCGCGGGCCACTTGCCCATCGCCGCCTTGAGCTTCTGCGCCTCCTTGCCCAGGCCGCGCTGGCCCAGGGTGCGGAAGTTGGGCTTGAGCGCCACCTCCACGTAGGCGCCGGCCTCGTCGTGCGCGACGAAGTGGATGCCCAGCACGTTGAGCTCCTCCTTCATCATGCCGGTGGCGGCCTCCAGCTCCTCGCGCGCGGCGCCGTGCGCGAGCACCACGTGCGCGGTGCGCAGCGGCTGGCGCACCTTCATCTTCTCCTGCGTGCGCACCTGCAGGCCCAGGCTGACCAGCTCGCGCACCGCGCGCATGCGCTCGGAGAGGCGCTCGTCGATCGTCGACGCGTCGGCGGCGGGGAAGCTCGCGAGGTGCACGCTCTCCGGCGCCGACGCCCCGAAGGGACCGACGACCAGGTTCTGGTGCATGCCCTCTGCCGTGAAGGGCACGAAGGGGGCGACGAGCTTGCTCAGCGTCTCGAGGCACCGGTACAGCGTGTCGAACGCCGCGCGCTTGTCGCCGTCCCAGCCGGCGCGCCAGAAGCGCTCGCGGCTGCGGCGCACGTACCAGTTGGACAGCCCGTCGACGAAGGCGACGAGCTTCTGCGTCGCCGGGTAGACGTCGTAGGCGTCCATGTCGGCGGTCACCCGCTGCGTCGTCTGCGCCAGCTCGGAGAGGATCCAGCGGTCCAGCTCGCCCGGCTCGGGCGCGACGCTCGGCGGGTGCGCCGGGTCGTAGCCGTCGATGTTCGCATAGATGACGAAGAAGCTGTACGTGTTGCGCAGCTTGACCAGGAACTCCTTCTGCAGGTGCCGCACGTTGCTGAGCGAGTGGCGCGTGTTGGACCACGGCGGCGACGACGCGTAGAAGAACCAGCGGAAGGCGTCGGCGCCGGGCGCGGGCGTCGCCGGGTCGAAGAGCACGACGCGTTCCTCGGAAGGCAGGCGCGCGACCTCCGCCGGCTTCACGTCCGGCTTGGCCGTCGGACGCACGCCGAGGGAGGCGAGGACGGCGTCGGAGAGGACGAGCACCCGGCGCGGCAGCCCCTTGGCCGTCTGCACCGTGACCGTCGCCTTCTTGCCACCCGCCGCGCGCAGCTCCTTGCCTTGCGCGGGGTCGACGAGGTCCATCCCCTCCATGTCCTCCGGCGCGATGAGCACGTCGGCGCCGGGCTTGAGCTTCGCCTTGAAGCGCTCGGCCGCGTCCTTCGCCGAGACGACCGCGAACTCCAGCTTCACCTCGTCGTAGACGATGTCCGGCGGGGTGTAGTTACCCCGGCTCTTGGACTCCTTCTTCCCCTCCTTGTCGCAGACGTGCCCGAGGACGATGCACGTCTGGTACGGGTGCGGCAGCGCCGGGGGGAGCTTGTAGTCTGCACACGTCTTCTCGTCGAAGAGGAGGGTGGAGATCATGAGCAGGGAGTAGAACCAGCCGCGGGTCTGATCGATCGCCTCGCTGATGAACTGCGCGGGGAAGTTCGCGCGCAGCTTGTCCTCGCTGCCCGGCACGTGGGGAAAGCCCCACTGCGCGAAGGGCATCGACCCGGAGTCGAACCAGCAGTCGATGACCTCCGGCACGCGCTTCATCGTGCCGCTGCATCCCTCGTGGGTGCAGGGGAAGACGACGCGATCCACCCACGGCTTGTGGACGATGAGATGATCGTTGAGGGACGGGTCCTTCTTCTTCGCCTCGCGGAAGTGGTCGAAGGCGCCGGGCGCCATCTCCTCGATCGCCGCGACGCTCGCCGGCGCGTGCAGGTGGGCCTTGTCCTCGTCGCACACCCACACGTTGAGGGGCGTGCCCCACCAGCGCTCGCGGGAGAGCGCCCAGTCCACGTTGTTGGCGAGGAAGTCGCCCATGCGCCCTTCCTTGATGTGTTCGGGGAGCCAGTGGACGGCCTGGTTGTTCTGGATGGCGCGGTCCTTCTGCTCGGTGGTGCGGATGTACCAGGCGGGCCGCGCGAGCTGGATGAGCGGATCGTTCTCCGCGCGAGGGCAGAAGGGATACTCGTGGCGGTATTGCTCGGCATGAAGGAGCAGTCCGCGCTCCTTCAGCTCGTGGATGATGTCCCTGTCGCAGTCCTTGACCCAGCGGCCGGCGTACTTCGGGCCCATCGCGTCGACGAAGCTGCCGTCGGGCTTCACCGCGCAGACGGGCTGTCGGCTCGGCCACTTTCCGCCGGACGCGGCCGACTGAAAGAGCTTGTAGTCGTCCTCGCCGAACGCGGGCGCGATGTGGACGATGCCGGTGCCGGTGTCGAGGGTGACGAAGTCTGCGGCGTACACGTTCCAGGCGAGGTGGTCGCCATCGTGGGCGTACTGCTTCGTGTAGAGGTCGAAAGGCGGCTCGTACCCCAGACCCTCGAGCTGCGTGCCCTTGTACGTCTCGGTGACCGGCAGCTCCGCCTTCAGCTTCTTCGCCAGCGTCTCGCGGAGCGCCGCCGCCATGATGAGGCGCTCGCCCTCGTACTCCACCTCGACGTAGTCGACGTCGGCCTTCACCGCGGCGTACATGTTGGACGGCAGCGTCCAGGGCGTCGTCGTCCACACCACCAGCGACGTCTTCTCCTTGTGTCCGTGGACCGGAAACCGCACGTACACGCTCGGATCGTCGACGGTGCGGTACCCCTGCCCCACCTCCGCCGCCGACAGCGCCGTCCCGCCCTGCGCCCACCACCAGACCACCTTGTGGCCCTTGTAGAGCAGGCCCTTCTCGAAGAGCTTGCTGAGCGCCCACCACACGCTCTCCACGTAGCTCTTGTGGTAGGTGACGTACGCGTCGCCGAGGTCCACCCAGAAGCCGATGCGCTCGGTCAGCTCCTCCCACTCCCGCGTGTAGCGGAAGACCGAGTCGATGCACTTTGCAATGAACGGCTCGACGCCGTAGGCCTCGATCGCCGCCTTGCCGTGGATGCGGAGCTCCTTCTCCACCTCCACCTCGACCGGCAGGCCGTGGGTGTCCCAGCCCGCCTTGCGGCCGACGTGATAGCCGCGCATCGTCCGGTAGCGCGGGAAGAGATCCTTGATGACGCGCGTGAGGACGTGGCCGTTGTGCGGCAGACCGTTGGCGGTGGGCGGGCCCTCGTAGAAGACGAAGTCCCCCTTGCCCGCCTCCGCCGGCTTCGCCAGCGACTTCTGGAAGACGTCCTTCGCCTTCCAGAGCTCGAGAATGGCCTTCTCCTCGGCGGGGAAGTTCATCTCGGTGGGCACCTTCTGGAAGACGGGCTTGCGCGCGGCCATGGGGGGACAGTCCTAGCACGAGCCGCCGGGATCCGGCTCAGGGCGGCACACGCTCACCGACGCGCCAGCTCGCGTGTCCCGGAAGGATCTCGCTGCTTCCGGCTCGCGACCCGTCTGGCACTCTTCGTGCTCGCATGCATCCCATGAAACGTTCGTCCCGGGTCGCCCTCCTCGCCCTCCTGCCGCTGGCCGGCGTGTTCCTCGCCTGCAGCAGCTCCACTCCGGCGGGGACGACCCCCGACCTGCAGGGACCCTATGCGTGCGGCAGCGCGACCTGCCAGACCGGCCAGGCCTGCATTCATCCGTGCGTCGGCGGCGGTGTCACCCCGTGCGTTGCCGCCGAGTTGCCGGAGGCTGGCGCTGCCCCGGACGGCGGCGACGCGGGTATCGGTGCCGATGCCGCACCTGGCACCGACGCCGGTGCCGATGCCGCACCTGGCACCGACGCCGGTAGCGACGCGGGCGCGGTATCGTGCCCGCCCGGCACCACCCTCGACACGAACGAGTGCCGGGATCAGGATTTTCCGTGCTTCGCTCCGCCGCCGTCGTCACCACCTCATTGCGGAACGCCGGCCTCGTGCGTCTACGGGGCCCAGTCCACTGAATGGGAGGGACGCGACTGCTACGGCCTCTGTGCCTAGAGAGACGCGCTTGCTCCCGAGCCCCCTGACGGACCGTTCGCGCACTGGCCCAGGGCGGCACAGCTTCACCGAAGCGCGGCGGGGGGGCCTTCTCCCCGGACCTCCGCCGGTTTCGGTCCCGCAGCGGCGCCGGCCCACGGTTTGCTTGGGGCCCGTGCATGAAGCGGATCCTTGCCTTCGGCTCCCTCGCCCTCCTGCTCGTCGCGTGCGGCGGCTCCACCTTCGACAGCGGCGGCGACGCCTCCACCGACGACGGCGGCACGACCGACGGCGGCGGGGGCAAGGACGGCGCGCCGGTCGACGGCGCACCGGACACGTCGGGGCCCTACCCCTGCGGCGAGGCGATGTGCAGCAGCGGCGACGTGTGCGTGCACCCGTGCTGCGGCGGCATACAGATCGCGTGCGAGCCGGGTGACGGCACCGACGGCGGGACGGTCACGTGCCCACCGGGCTCGACCTTCGACCAGACCTGCCCGAAGGAAGCGCCGTGCAAGCCGGAGCCGTGCAAGCCGCCCCCGCCTTACTGCGCGGCCCCCGACCAGTGCGGGATGTTGCAGGGCCGCGACTGCTACCTGGTCTGCGGCTAGCTCCTCCGGCGCGACCGGGGGTTTGCTAACGTCCGCGTCATGGACCCCAAGCCGCAGTCCGCCTCCCTCACCGAGATGACCGAGTACGTGCTGCCGCCTCACGCCAACGCGCTGGGCAACGTCTTCGGCGGGCAGATCATGGCGTGGGTCGACCTCTGCGGGGCGATCTGCGCGCAGCGGCACTCCGGGCGGGTGGGCGTCACCGCCTTCGTCGACGACCTCAAGTTCGAGCAGCCTGTGAAGGTGGGGGAGGTCGTGCGCCTGCGCGGTCGGGTGACCGCCACCTTCCGCACCTCGATGGAGATCGCCATCGACGTGGAGGGCGAGGACGCGCGCACCGGCAGGCGCTGGCCGTGCGTCAGCGCGCTGGTCACCTACGTGGCGATCGACGACGCGGGCAAGCCCACCCCCGCGCCCTCCCTGCTGCTCGACTCCGAGGAGGTCCGGGCCTCGCAGACCGCAGGGGAACGGCGCCGCGCCGCGCGCCTCGGTCGCAGGTGACGCGCGCCGGCCGGCGCCCTGCTATCCTGGACGGATGAGACTGCGGCCGCTGGTCGTGGGAGGCTTCGCGGCGTCGGTCGGGCTCGCCGTCGCGTGCGGCTCGCAGCCGGACAACACCTGCTCCAACGCGGCCGCGCTCACGGTGTGCCCGGACGGCCTGGTGGTGCAGGGCATCGACGTCTCCAAGTACCAGGGCACCGTCGACTGGGCGGCGGCCAAGAAGGGCGGCGTCCAGTTCGCCATCGCGCGGGTGAGCGACGGCCTCGGCTACCCCGACGCCACCTTCGTCCCCAACTGGGACGGCATGAAGCAACAGGGCATCGTGCGCGGCGTCTACCAGTTCTTCCGCGCCAGCCAGGATCCCGTCCAGCAGGCCGACTACATGCTCGGGCAGATGGCGAAGGCCGGCGCGCTGCCGAATGATCTGCCGCCGGTCATGGACATCGAGACGGCGGACGGCGTGTCGACCAACGCGGTGCGCAAGGCGATGGCCACGTGGCTGGACTACGTGGCGCAGAAGGTCGGCCGCAAGCCGATGATCTACACCGCCAACTTCATGTCCTCCATCCTGGGCTCCGGCTTCACCGGCTACCCGCTCTGGGTCGCCAACTACGGCGCCAAGTGCCCGCTCATGCCCACCGGCTGGACGGCGTGGATCTTCTGGCAGTACGACGACAAGGGCACAGTGAAGGGCGTGGGCACCGCCGGCGGCCTGGACATGGACGAGTTCAACGGCACGCTGGGCGACCTGCTCGCCTTCGCCAACCCGCCCGCGCCGGACGCCGGCGCGCCGGAGGCAGGCGACGCCAGCCCCGGGGGGCTCGATGCGTCCACCTATCACCCCGCCGGCCCCTGCGGCCTCTGAGGCGGCTCGCCCGTCGGGCGCCCTTCGTGCTAATCGCACGCCATGTCCAGCGTGCAGATCGGCAGCCTCGGTGACCACGTCGGCAAAGAAGTGACCCTGCGGGGGTGGCTCCACAACAAGCGCTCCAGCGGCAAGCTCCACTTCCTGGAGGTGCGCGACGGATCCGGCACGGTGCAGGTGGTCGTCTTCAAGGGCGACGTCGACGCGGACACCTTCACCCGCGCCGATCACATCCAGCCGGAGTCCAGCGTGGAGGTCGTCGGCACCGTCAAGAAGCACGGCAAGATCGAGGGCGCCTTCGAGGTGCAAGGCAAGGACGTGCGCGTGGTCGTGCCGGTGGCGCAGGAGTACCCGCTCAGCGCGAAGAAGCTCGCCGGGGACGTCTTCTCCACCGACTTCCTGATGGACCATCGCCACCTGTGGCTGCGCGCGCCGCGGCAGCACGCCATCCTGCGGGTGCGCCACGCCATCATCAAGGCGGTGCGCGACTTCTTCGACGGCCGCGGCTTCACGCTCGTCGACGCGCCCATCTTCACGCCCAACGCGTGCGAGGGGACGAGCACCCTCTTCGAGACCGACTACCACGGCGAGGCCGCGTACCTGACGCAGAGCGGCCAGCTCTACATGGAGGCCGCGGCGGCGGCGGTGGGCAAGGCCTACTGCTTCGGCCCGACCTTCCGCGCGGAGAAGTCCAAGACACGCCGCCACCTCGCCGAGTTCTGGATGGTCGAGCCGGAGGTCGCCTTCATGGATCTGGACGGCGACATGAAGCTCGCCGAGGACTTCCTGGCGTACGTCGTCGGCCACGTGCTGGAGTCGCGCAAGGAGGACCTGAAGGTCCTCGAGCGCGACACCTCCAGGCTGGAGCAGGTCAAGGCGCCCTTCCCGCGCATCACCTACGCGGAGGCGATCGCCATCCTGCAGAAGGGTGGTCACCCCGAGGCCAAGGTGGGCGACGACTTCGGCGCGGACGAGGAGACGGTGATCTCCGGCCACTTCGACCGCCCGGTGATCGTCCACCGCTACCCGATGGACCTGAAGGCCTTCTACTTCAAGCGCGACCCGGGAGACGCCACTCTGGCGCTCAACATGGACGTGCTCGCGCCGGAGGGCTACGGCGAGATCATCGGCGGGGGCCAGCGCGAGGACGACCTGGAGACGCTGGAGCGCGCCATCGCCGATCACAAGCTGCCGAAGGAGGCGTTCGAGTGGTACCTCGACCTGCGCCGCTACGGGAGCTTCCCCCACGCCGGCTTCGGCCTGGGCATCGAGCGCACCGTCGCGTGGATCTGCGGGCTGCCCCACGTGCGAGAGACCATCCCCTTCCCCCGGATGCTCAACCGCCTGTCGCCCTGACGCCGAGGGCGCGCGCCGCCTCCGTCAGCGGCGCCTGCCGCGCGTGGAGCTCGGCCCGCAGCCCGTCGACGCGCCCTACCGGGCGGGGTGATCAGCTCCGCGTCGAATCCAGCCAGCGCCGCCACTTGCGGTGGGCCACCAGGGTGATCTCCACCAGATCGCGCGTGGGCGTGCGCTCGTCGAAGAAGAGGCTGTCGTAGTAGAGGGGCACGACGGCGAGCAGCACCGCGCGCAGATCGCGCTCGGTCGCGAAGAGGTACGGCACCGCGGCGCGGCGCGAGGCGTCGTCGTCCATCTCGTACCAGGTGACGAAGAGCTGCTCGATGAGCGCGAGCACCCGCTCGTCACACGTCCCGCCGGGCGGGAGAATGCCGTACGCCTCGAGGCGATCGGCGACGGAGGGTGAGGGGAGCGTGGAGCGCTCCCCGCCGCCGAGCGTGCGCCGCTCTTCTTGCACGTCGGCGTCCTGGATGGCTTGGATGTTCATGGACCGCTCCCTCCGCGCGAGCGCGCGCGTCAAAGCGAGACGGGCCCCGCCGCTCTGCGCGGCAGCTCGACGTCTCGTGACCTACCTCGTTGCGACACGGGGGGTAGCTCATTCATTCCGGCTCCCCCGCCCCTCGTGTCGTGAGGGAGCGCACGGCGGCGTGGACGGGACGTGGCGAGGGACGCTTCCACTTGAATTACTTGGAACTCCAAGCATAATGAGAGCAGGTGCGCGTGCCGGGGGGGAGCGCATCCCACGGCCCCACCCATATGACCTCTCGCCCCCTCCTCGTCCTGGCCACGCTGCTGCCCGCAGCCCTCCTGACGCGCGCCGCCCACGCCGCGCCGGTTACGGTGCACTACCCCTTCGAGGACGCCCGCTACCTCCAGGACGATCAGGACAACGGCGCCGCCGCCTACCTGCCCGACGCCGCGCTCGCCAGCGGCAAGAAGCTCCCCGTCGTCGTCTTCCTGCACGGCATCAACCCCGCGGGCGAGATGCATGTGTGGATGCACGGCGCCCACGACCTCCGTCCGCTGGTCGAGCGCCTGGTCGCGAGCGGCGTGCCCCCCTTCGTCCTCGCGGCCCCGAGCCAGACGCGCGAGGCGAGCCGCGGCCGCTTCCTCTGGCCGGACTTCGACGTGGACGACTTCGTCAGCGAGACCGCCCAGGCGATCTCCGACCACGTCGAGCTGGACACCACGCGCGTCTACGTCGTCGGTCACAGCGGCGCCGGGTGCAACGAGCACGGCGGCCTCGCCGACGCCGCGCGGGTCCGGCGCACCCGCGTACGGGGGGTGATGGCCATCGACACCTGCATGGATGACGACGCGGGCGCGGCCATGGCGCAGATCCAGCCCGACGTGAAGCTCTGGGTGACCTGGCAGCCCTACACGTGGTGGCGCGACCTCCACGAGTTCCGTCACGCGCTGGGCAAGGCGGAGCCGCGCGTGCGTATCCAGCGGCTCAACGTGACGGGCCCGCACCCGCACGAGGCCATCGTCCCGCGCTCCTTCGCCATGATGGCCCGCGCGTGGCTCGCGCGCCGTCACCCGCATCCGCCGTGACCCTGAGCCGGCGAGCGACGCCGTCGAGGCCGCCGCGACCGTTCACAGCTCATGGAAAACGACGCTGGAGCGACGTACGCTCCCGGGCCTCGTGACCAGCGGTCAGCTCGTCGACCCTCTTCTCCGATCCATCTCCGCCCGCCGCGGACACCAGGGGACCTCGTGCAGAACGACGCCTTTTTGAGCTACGATCTGAGCAACTTCTACTACGGCGCCGGCGAGGACTTGTTCGGCCTGGCCGAGGCCTTCGCCGGGTGGTGGGGCGAGGCGCACGCCGGCGGGTATCACCTGTACCAGGCCCCGATGACCTCCGCGCCCGGCGCGCGCGTCGTGATCCGCGAGAACGACACCGGGCGTCTGCACGAGCTCGTCAACCTCACGTCGTACAACTACCTCGGCCTCGCGACGGATCCCGCCGTGCGCGCGGCCGCCGCCGAGGCGATCGAGCGATACGGGCTCGGCGCCTGCGGTGGCCCCATCCTGAGCGGCATCTACGACGTTCATCGCGAGCTGGAGCAGGCCCTCGCACGCTTCCACGGACGCGAGGCGGCCACGCTGTTTCCTTCGGGCTACAGCGCCAACGTCGGGATCCTCTCCGGGCTGCTGCGCCCCGGGGATCATGCCTTCCTGGACCACTACTCCCACGCCTCGATCATCGACGGCGCCATCCTCGCCAAGGCAAAGGTCGTCTTCTTCCGCCACAACCGCGCGGAGGACCTCGCGAGGAAGATCGAAGGCGTCGGAGGCCGCAAGCTGGTCGTGGTCGAGGGCGTCTACTCGATGGACGGCGACCTCGCCCCTCTGCGCGAGATCACCGACGTGGCTCGCGCGGCAGGCGCCCGCGTCATGGTGGACGAGGCACACTCCGGATTCGTGTTCGGCGCGCACGGCCGCGGCGCCGCAGAGCACCTCGGCGTCGAGGACCGGATCGACATCCACATGGGCACCCTCTCCAAGGCGCTGGGGGGCCTCGGTGGGTTCGCCTGCGGCCGCCGCGACGTCATCGACTACCTCGAGGCCTACGCCCGCTCGCGCTTCTTCGCGTGTACGCTGCCCCCCGCGGTGGTCGCCGGCACGCTGGCCGCGCTGCGCGAGCTGGAGGCGCGGCCAGAGCTCAGGACCCGCCTCTGGGACAACGTCGCCTACGTGCGAGAGCAGTTCGACCGCGCCCGAATCGACTACGGGGGCTCGCAGTCGCAGATCCTCCCCGTGATGGTCTACGACGAGACCAAGGTGTTTCGCGTCGCGAAGAGGATCCGCGACGCCGGAGTGTACGTGCAGCCCGGGACGTACCCGGGGGTCCCCAAGGGGCGGCCCCGTCTGCGCCTGTCCGTGTCGGCCGCGTTGACGCGAAGCGACCTGGACGAGGCGGCGGAGACCATCGCGCGCGTCCTTCGCGAGGAGGGGGTGCCGTGCCGCCCGTAGAGTACCCGTTCGACGTCGCGCTGAGCGCCATGTTCGAGCTGCCGTGCGAGGTCGCGCGGGAGCTCCTTCCGGAGCACCCCGAGCCGATCGAGGTCGTGCACGGGCAGGCGGCCCTCGCCGTCACCGTCTTCAACTTCACGACGAGCCCCGTCGGACCGTACCGCGAGCTGGCGCTGGCGGTGCTCGTCGCGCCGCGGGTGGACCGCGAACATGTCGTGCCGCACGCGGCCTTCCACACGTTCCTGCTCGCGGCGACGACCCAGGTCGCCAGGCAACACGCGATCGACCTCTGGCACCTGCCACACTACCTCGCGGACGTCGACATCCAGGTCGATGCTCCGCCGGAGGCGTCCACGGCGAGCGCGCGGGTGACCGACGCCGAGGGGCGGCCCGTGCTCGCCCTCCAGGTGACGCGCGCCCAACCCTTTCGGGCCGCGCGGCGGCGCTACGAGTCGTTCCAGCGCGACGCGAGCGGTCTGCACGTGGGGACCTTCGAGATCCACGGTGAGCTCGCCGAGTCGGAGGACGGCGGAGGAGCCCTCGAGGTCTGGGACCATCCGCTTCACGCGCGCCCGCTGGCGCTACGCGCCTCCCGGTCGCCGTTGGTCACCGCGTGGGTCCGAGACGGGATGGAGTCGTACCTGTCGATCGAGGGGCCTTATCCGGACGCGCGCGCGGCGAGCACCACGAGAGGCGCGCGCAGGACCTTCTGAGCCGGTCACGCCACGAGGCACCGGGACGCCGGTCACGCGTAGGCGCGCGCGAGGTACGTCCGCGCGGAGGTCGTCCAGGAGCTGTCCCGGCGCATCGCCCGCTGCCGCAGCCCCTGGAAGGCGTTGTGCGCGAGGAAGGCCCCCAGCGCATCCTCCAGCGCGACCACCAGGTCCACGAGCGTCGGCGCGCCGGCGACGAAGCCCGTCCCGGTCCCGCGCGCGAGGTTCGCCTGCTCGACGGTGTCGTGGAGGCCACCGACGTCGGTCACCACCGGCACGGCGCCGAAGCGCATCGCGTAGAGCTGGGTGAGGCCGCACGGCTCGAACCGCGAGGGCATCACGATGAAGTCGCATCCGGAGTACGCGCGCTGCGCGAGGTCCGGGTCGAACCCGATGCGCGTCGCCACGCGCCCCGGGTAGCGCAGGGCGGCGCGACGCTGCATGTCCTCCAGCCGCGCGTCGCCCTTGCCCACCAGCACCACCGACGCGCCGCGGTCGATCAGCACCGGGAGCGCCGCGTCGAGCAGGTCGACGCCCTTCTGGTCGGTGAGACGCGAGACGCATCCGAAGAGCGGCGCGCCCCCCGGCTCCAGGTCCATCTCCCGCTGCAGCGCCTGCTTGCACGCCCACTTGCCGTTCCAGACGTCCTCCGCCCCGTACTGCCGGGCGATCCGGGTGTCGGTCCTGGGATCGAGGCGCTCCTCGTCGAGGCCGTTCGTGATGCCGATCAGCTTCTGCGAGTGCATGCGCAGAAACCAGTCCAGGTAGAAGCCCGTCTGGCGGCGGCGGATCTCGCGCGCATAGGTCGGGCTCACCGTGGTGACGACGCTGGCCAGGGCGATGGCGCCCTTCATCAGGTTGACGTGGCCGTCGTGCTCCAGGCACTGCCAGTGGAACAGGCCGCGTGGGATCCCCAGGCGGTCCAGCGCCTCGAAGCCGAGCACGCCCTGGTAGGCGAGGTTGTGGATCGTGAAGACGGAGTGCACCCGCGCCCAGGCGTCTCCCATCACGGTGCGCGCATAGATCACCGCGAGGGCGGCGTGCCAGTCGTGGGCGTGAATGACGTCCACGCCGTCCGGCCAGAGGCGCGCCGCCACCTCCAGCGCGCCACGGGAGAGCACCGCGAAGCGGCGCTCGTTGTCTCCGAAGGTCCCGGCCTCGTCCTCGTAGATGCCGCGTCGGTTGCCGAAGAGGAAGGGGTCCTCGAGCAGGCAGACGCGCAGGGTCCCCGGCCCCACCTCCAGCCGCGCCTCGCCCACCCCGAGGTCGACCTCGTCGGCGGGGCCCCAGCCGACCCGCACCGGGATCTTGCCGAACCACCAGTGCACCGGGCCCGGCATGGTGGTGTTTCCATACCGCGGAGTGACCACGCACACATCGTGACCCAGCTTGGCCAGGGCGCGCGCCAGGCCGAGCACCGCGTCGCCCAGGCCGCCCGTGCGGGCGAAGGTCTCGACCTCCGAGGACACCATCAGGATGCGCATGGACTGCGCCGCTATTACCACGTCGTGCCTCCCGTGACTCACAAACGGAGCACACGGTCCCACTCGCCCTCGACCGGCAGACGAACGCGCTGCGGCGCGGCTGCAATCGGTGCGGGGCGGGGCACGCAGGGCAGGCTACGGGCGCCTCGGCCGTGCGTGGCACGAGCGCTGCACCCACGCGCTCCGTGATGCTCCGCGCCCACCAACCTCGCTGGTCCGGGCCGTCGACGCTCGGGCGCACCGTGACCGCGATCGCCGTCTGCCTGGCGATCAGCGCGGGCGAGTCTGCGGCGCGGGCCGCGGGGGACGAGCCCTCCTCCACCGTGGCGGACCGCCACCATCCGCCCACGCCAAAGCGCGCGGTGCCCGACTACGACGGCCGCGGCAACCCGGAGGCGCAGCCCGGCGAGCCGGGGCTCTGGCCCCTGCGCATGCTCCTGTCGCCGCTGTACCTGACGAGCGAGGTGCTCCTGCGCAAGCCGCTCGGCGCGCTGACCATCGCGGCCGAGCGCGCCGACCTCCCGCGCAAGGCGTACGACTTCTTCGTCTTCGTGCCCGACCACAAGGGCGGCATCGTCCCCGTGGGCTTCGTGGAGTTCGGTCTCAACCCCAGCGTGGGCCTGTACGGCTTCTGGAACGACGCCTTCTACGTGAAGGGCAACGATCTGCGGGTGCACTACGAGGTCTGGCCGGACGACTGGCTGAGCGGGACGCTCACCGACCGCTGGCGCTTCCACGACGACCGGGACACCCTGCAGATCCGGGCGGTCGGCGTGCACCGGCCGGACGATCCCTTCTACGGCATCGGTCCGGAGTCCAGGCAGTCGGACGAGAGCCGCTACTCCGAGGCTCGCTTCGAGGCCCACGCGTCCTTCGAGGCCCGCATCTGGCGAAGGAGCCGCGTGCTGGTCGCCGCGGGCGTGCGCAAGGTGGACGTCACGTCGGGCGAGTACCGCAGCGACCCGAGCGTCGAGGCGCGCGCGGCGACGGGCGCCTTCTCCATCCCCTTCGGCTTCGACAGGAGCTACAGCGGACCGACGGGGCGCCTGGAGGCGTCGCTCGACACGCGTCGCTTCGGCGCCAAGACTGGCTCCGGCGTCCGGCTGACGGCGCAAGGCTACGTGGGGAGCGATGTCTCGCACGCCCCCGCCTCGGCGTGGATGCGCTACGGCGCCGTGGCGAGCGGCTTCCTCGACGTGAACGGGCACGGGCGCATCCTCGAGCTCTCGGCGGGCACCCTCTTCGCCGATCCCCTCACCTCCGAACCCATCCCGTTCACCGAGCTGGTGGCCCTGGGAGACGAGGTCTGGATGACCGGCTACCTGCCCGGGCGGCTCCTCGGACGCAGCGCGGCCGTGGCGTCGCTCCAGTATCACTGGCCCATCGCCCCGTACCTGGACGCCAGCCTCGTGGCCACCGTGGGCAACGTCTTCGGCCCGCACCTGGAGGGCTTCGACCCCAAGCTGCTGCGTTTCTCCGGTGGCATCGGGCTGCGGACGACGACCGATCCGCCCATCGAGGTGATCGTCGGCCTGGGCACCGACACCTTCGACCACGGCGCCACGATCCAGTCGGGGCGCGTCTCCTTCGGGGTGCCCCTCCTTTTCTGATGGAGAAGCCATGAACGCCAGAACCACGCTCGGACTCGTCGCCCTCGCCGTCCTCGCCGGCTGCGCGTCGACCGGCTGCGCGTCGACGGAGGCGCGCTTCCCGCTCGCGGCGCCGGTGTGGCGCGACGGCGATCTCGCGTCGGTCTACGCGCGCTGTCACGAGCAGCCGGACAAGAAGGACCCCCACCACGTGTCGTGCGCGCCGGAGCCCTACGACTCGCCGCTCTACTGGGACGGCGCCGACAACCTCTTCTTCCGCCCCCTCTCCGATGCGCTCTATCTGCAGACGAGCGGCGAGTCGGTCGACGTCAACAGCATGGACGAGGTGCCCGACTCGACGTGGTTCCAGAACCGCATCGGGCTCCACCCCATGACGCCCGCGCAGATCACGATGGGCGCGTGCCGCCCCGACCAGCTCCTCGACCCCGCCCACGCGGCCGAGGGGTCGTGGGTGATCGACAAGGGCAAGACCCAGGGCTGGACGCCCGCATTCCGGGTCCGCGTGCCGGGCAAGGGCAAGTACTACATCAAGCTGGAGCTCGCCGACGAGGAGCCGGAGCGGCAGAGCGCGGCCACGGTGATCGGCTCCAGGGTCTTCTACGCCGCCGGCTACAACGCGCCGTGCGAGCAGGTGCTGTACGTCAGCCCCTCGGTCTTCACGCTCACCCCCGGCCTCACCTACGCGAACAACTTCAGCGCGCGGAAGCCGTACGACAGGGCGGCCTTCGACGCCGACATCGCGCGCGCCACCCGGCGCGACGGCCTGGTGCGCGTGAGCGCGTCGGCGTGGATCGACGGCTACGCCATCGGCCCCTTCCGCTACGACGGCACGCGCGACGACGACCCGAGCGACGTCGTGCCGCACGAGGACCGGCGCGAGCTGCGCGCGATGCGCTTGCTGGCGGCGTGGATCGAGCGCCACGACGCGCGGGAGGCCAACTCGCTGGACACCTGGATCGCCGACGCCAAGCGCCCGCCCGACTCCTCCCCCGGGCACGTGATCCACTACCAGCTCGACACCAGCGAGGCGCTGGGCTCCTTCTGGGGCTGGGATCCCATCGACCGCCGGCTGGGCACGTCGTACATCGTCGACTGGGGCGACATCGGCGCGGACTTCGCGACGCTCGGCATCCCGATCCGACCGTGGGACACGGTGCGCCTCACGCCGGGCCACGAGATCTTCGGCTACTTCAACGTGAAGGACTTCGTCCCGCAGGACTGGAAGCCGGAATACCCCAACGCGGCCTTCTCCCGCATGACCGAGCGCGACGCCGCCTGGATGGCGCGCGTGCTGGCGCACTTCACGCCGGACCTGGTGCTCGCCCTGGTGCGGACGGGCAAGTTCACCGACCCGGCCCAGACGACGTACCTCGCGCAGGTGCTGGACGGGCGTCTGCAGAAGATCCTCCAGCGCTACCTCACGCGCCTCTCGCCCATCGCCGGCGTGCACGTGGCGGGCGGCGCCACCCTCTGCGGCGTGGACCTCGCCGAGTGGCGCGGTCTGCGCGACGCCGCGAGCTTCCACTACGCCGCGCGCACCATGAGCGGCGAGGCGCTGCCGGCGTCCCACCTCCCAGGTGGCCAGGTCTGCGTCGCCCTGCCGCACGTCGCGCCCGACGGCGGCCCGGCGGACGACGACGCCCGGCGCTACGTGCGCGTCGTCGTCGAGGACGGCGTCGCGAAGGGTCCCCTCGTCGCCGACCTCTACGACCTCGGCCCCGCCCGCGGCTTCCGCCTCGTCGCCCTGGAGCGCCCCACGCATTGACGGGCTCCCCACTCGCTTGGGGCCGGCGTGGCTAGGGCGGCGCGGGCCGCCCCTACGGCCCGTTCAGCGGAACACGTACCCGAACGCCAGCATCCCGTAGCCGCCGTAGCCGGACGTGCTGGTCGTGGTGCCGCCGCTGTTGATCTGGTCGAAGCCGAGGAGGAAGCCTCCCTCGGCGTAGAGCCGGACGCGCTCGCTGGCGTGCCACGCGAGGCCCACCGGCACGTCGATGAGCTCGGCCGTCCCCGAAGCGTCCTGGAGGATGGGCACGGTGATCGAGCCCTTGAGGCCGGTGTAAAACTGCGAGCCGCCCTTCCAGGTGTAGGGGGCGAAGATGGCCGCGAGCGACCCGCCCAGGATGGCGGTGCTGGAGATGACGCGGTCCATCGCCCCGAGATCGACCACGAACGCCATCCAGGGGAGCGGCGCGATCTTGTAGGAGAGCTCACCGCCGGCGACGACCGGCGGGTCGCCGGTGATGGCAGAGGCGATGCCGGCGGCGCCGCTGGCGCCGATCTCCTGGTGGCCGGGCAAGCCGACGCGCACACGCGCTTCCGCGCCGCCGCCGGCGGTGCTGGTGCTGGTGCTGTTGGTGCCGCTGGCGATCGTGTAGCCGCCGCCGCCGCCGCCGCCGGCCACCGTCAGGCCGATCTGACCGGGCTTGAGCACATCCGTACCCTCGGCGAGGTGTGGCGAGAGTGTGGGGTACGTGCAGGCGCTGGCGAGCAAGCCCAGCAGCGCGAGACGGAAAGAGGAGGGGATGGTGGACATGATGGCGAATGGATGAGCAAGCGCCGGGCCACGCGAAATCACGCAAAAATCGGGGGCTCGTCCGTTCGGACGCGAACCTCCTTCGCCGCGACGCACTCGCTGCGTGAGACATGTTACAGATGAGATTCCACGCGCGTTTCAGCTAGTTTCAATGCGAGCCGCCTTCCTTGCACCTGACCGTACGGACCCCAGACTGCAGGTACGGAAGGAAGAAACATGAAACACGCCATCGCCCTCCTCGCCGCCGGCGCCCTCGGCACGGCATCCCTCGCCACGGGTTGCTCCTCGGCCACCAATCCTGGGGTCCAGGGGAACCCGAGTGTCCAGGCGCCCAACGTCACCGGGACGGTGTTCACCATCGTCTTCGAGAACGAAGACCAGTCCAACATCCTCCCCACGCTTCCCTTCTTCTCTTCCCTCGCCAGCCAGTACGGCCAGGCCGCCGCGTACGTGTCCACCACGCACCCGAGCCTGCCCAACTACATCGAGATGACCTCCGGCAGCACGCACGGCGTCACCACCGACAACGACCCCCGCTACAACGTGCAGGTCGGCGGCACCGACAACATCGCCGACCAGCTCGACGCTGCGAGCGTCCCGTGGCGCGCGTACATGGAGAGCATGGGCGAGCCCTGCAAGTTCGACACGACGGGCGACTACTCCGCCCACCACAACCCCTTCGTCTACTACACGACGATGGCGAGCAACCCCTCACGCTGCGCAGACCACGTGGTGGACTTCGACCAGAACTTCGCGACCGACCTCGCGGCGAACACGTACCGCTACATGTGGATCACGCCGAACATGTGCAACGACATGCACAACTGCCCCGGTGACGTCGTCGACGCATGGCTGAAGAAGGTCGTGACGCAGATCATGGACTCCCCGGGCTACAAGAACGGCGGCGCGCTCTTCGTCCTCTTCGACGAGGGCAACACGCGCTTCCTGGGCGCCGGCGCCAACCTGGCGACCATCGTCGCCTCGCCCAACCTGGTGGCGAACGGCTACGTGAGCCAGACCGCCTTCGACCACGCGTCGTACCTGGCCACCGTCGAGGACATCCTGCGACTCCCGCGCCTCGCGACGACCGCGAACGCCACGCCGATGGACGAGTTCTTCCGCCTCACCCAGTAGCGGCGAGCGTCCTCCACGCGCCCTTCGGGCCGGCGGCCCGCGACGAGCGTGGAGCCTCAGAAGATCGCGGCCACGCCGAGGCCGCCGCCCCCCTCGTAGGCGAGCGGCACCGGCAGGATGAGAGCGCCCGGCGGCGACGACGAGGATGACGTCTCGTCGGCCGCCGGGCGACCGTGAAACCGGTAGTGCATCAGGTAGGGCACCCCCCACCCGACGAGGGCGCCGATCGCCAGGCCGGCGAGCTGGTCGGTCGCCCAGTGGTTGTCGGTCACCACGCGCAGCACGGTGATGGTCATGTCCGACGCCAACGTCGTGGCGCACGCCACGGCGTCCCAGGGACCGCCGTACAGGTGCGTGTAGAGGTGCTGCGTGCACGCGAGCACCGAGGCCGCCGTCGCGTTGATGAGGTGCCCGCCCGGGAAGGAACGCGTGGTCTCCACCCCGTCGAGGCAGTTGGTGCCGCCGTGGGAGAGGCAGTCGTAGGTCAAGGGACGCGCGCGGCCGGCGAGATTGCGGAGCCCCAGGTCGAGCGCGGCCGCGACGGTGAGGGTGGCCGCGTCCTGCCAGAAGAGGTCGCGCGCCAACCAGAAGCCGTAGCGGCCCCACGCGTACGGCACGTCCACGAGCAGGGGCAGCGCGAGCTGCGCGCCCCAGAGCCCCCAGCTCACGCCCTCCAGCACGTCGCGTCCGGTGGGGTCGGTGAGGCGCAGGGCGTCGCGCACGTCGCTGTCGAACAGGATGGGATCCGTCCAGTGCAGGGGCGGCCTCATCGGCTGCAGCACGATCGCCTCGACCAGCGCCGTCGTGGCGCCCACACCGGCGAGCGTGTAATCCCACGCGTTGGCGTGCGGCCATGCGGGGTCCCAGCGCACGCGGTTGCGGTGCGGCGCGGGCGCGGTCTTCGCGGCAGTCGCGGTCTTCGTGGCAGGCGGCTGCGCGGACGCGGAGCCAGCGGCTCCCGGCGCCGCGTCCGCCCGGGCGACAGCGGGCAAGGCGAGCACCGCCGCCAGCACCGCCGCGGACGCCAGCGAGCGGGGCATTCGAGGCACGCGGAGCATGCTTCCTTTCGTGCAAGAGAAGGGCCGCGGTCGAGCTGCCCGCGAGCAGTCCGCCGCCTGGCCGAGCTCGCGCGCTGCTTGCGCGCGCCTGCGGTGGTTGCGCAAGAAGGGCGGGAGGACGACCCCTGACCGCGCGTGACCGCGCGCGCGGGGGCGAGCACGAAGCTTGCGTGGTGCCGTGCGGAGGAAGCCCATGGCTCTACGAGGCCTGACGGACCACGACGACGAGACGCAAGACCCCGCACGCACGCTCCGGCGGGTGCTGGGCCTGCTCGAGAGCGACCCGCGCCTGGACGTCAAGGCGCATCCCATCGAGGCCGCGCTCGAGGGGGGCACGCTCACGCTCACCGGCGAGGTGGCGGAGGTGGCGGCAAAGAAGCGCGCGCTCGAGCTCGTGCTCGTGCTGCCCGAGGTACGGCATGTCGTCGACCACATCGGGGTACGGCCCGCCGGCGCCATGGGCGACGCCGAGATCCGTGATCACCTGATGCGCGCCGTGCTGGGCGAGGCGACACTCCAGGAGTGCCGGATCGTGCTGCGCGCCGAGGGCGACGAGACCGTCGCGCGCGATCCCGTCGCGCGGCACGGTGACGTCACCGCGACCGTGGAGGGCGGCGTCGTCACGCTGGAGGGTGAGGTACCCAGCCTCTCCCACGCGCGGCTCGCCGGCGTCCTGGCGTGGTGGGTCCCCGGCACGCGCGACGTGCGGAACACGCTGCGGGCGATGCCGCCGGAGGAGGACAGCGACGACGAGATCAACGACGTGGTGCGCATCGTGCTGGAGAAGGAGCCGCTGCTCGACGCCGGACAGCTCGGCGTGCGGACCGCGGGCGGCCACGTGACGCTGTTCGGTACGCTGCGCAGCGAGGAGCAGCGGCAGATCGCCGAGCGCGACGCCTGGTACGTGGCCGGCGTGCGCGACGTGACCAGCCGCGTCCACGTCAGCCCGGCGTGACGGCGCGCGCTTCACCTCACCGGGGCGGGGCGGCGCGTGCCGCCCCGGTGACCTGTCGCGAGCACGTCGGGGCAGCCGTCGTCGTCCTGGAAGCCGTTGAACGTCTCCGGCTCGTTGGGGCACTTGTCGGCGACGTCGGCGATGCCGTCCTGATCGTTGTCCGGGTCCGGGCAGCCGTCGTCGTCCTGGAAGCCGTCGCGGTCCTCCGGCTCGTCCGGACACTGGTCCTCGTCGTCGGAGACGCCGTCGTCGTCGCGATCGCCCCCCGTGCTCGCGGCCGTGCTCGCTCGTGGTGCGCGCCCCGACGGGTGCGGCCCTCCCGTCGGTCCCGCGGCCGCGGAGGCGGGCGCTGCGGGGAGCGGCACCTCCACCACCTGCGTCTTCGGCGGTGGCGGCGCGCAGGCGACGAGCATCAGTGCGACGACGAGCAGCCGCATGGCGGTGACCGTCAGCGTACCCCGAAGAGGCGCCGGCCGAGCAGGGCGCCGAGCGCCACGTAGACGAGCACCGGCATGACGTGGCCGAAGGCGACGTGGAAGGGGTGGACGTTGCCGCAGTGCATGTCGATGAGGACGCCGCCCCACGCGCCCGCGGCCGCCCCGATGGCCGCACCCGTCAAGCGGGGATGCACCGGATCGCTGCGCAGTCGCACGAGGGCGAAGCCGGCGAGCGGGCCGAGGGAGAAGACGGTGGTCGCCACCAGACACGCGATGTTGGCGGCCCAGGGCGCGCTCGTCGCACGGACGCCCGGCCAGCCGAGGGTGCAGCCCATCACCCAGGCGTAGATGGCTGGGGCGGTGAGCGTGGCGACGATCACCAGCGCGATGCGGGCGCGCCCGAGCATGGATCCGCCGCGGCCGACGGCCCCCCACGTCGCCGCGAGCGCCAGCGCCGCCCAGCCGATGCCGGAGAGCACGAAGAAGGTGACCGGCCGGCCGCCGAGGGAAAATCCGAGGGCGGCGAGGAGCACGACGGCGACCGCCGCGCCGAGCACGACGCCGAGGACCTGACGCCGCAGCGTCGCCGCGCGGGAGGGTACCGGCCGGGCGCGGACGCGCTCGAGCATGTGCGCGCGGAGCTCGGGCGGGAGGGTGGCGCTCATGCGACCTCCTTCTTCTCGCCCGGGGGCGTCCCCGCCAGGTCACCCATCGCCTCACGCAAGGCGAGGTAGGCGCGGTGGGCGCGCAGCTTCACCGCGGAGACGGTGGTGCCGAGGACCTCCGCCGCCTCCGCCACCGACAGCTCTTCCTGCTTGATGAGCTCGAAGGCGACGCGCTGGCCCTCCGGGAGCTTGGCGAGCTCCTGCGCCAGGCGTCGCGCGAGCTGCCCGGCGGCCACCAGCTCGTCGGCACCCGGCGGGGCAGTCGCCGGGTCGGCGGGCGCCTGCGCCGCGTCCTCGGGGTCGAGCGGGACCTCCCGGCGGCCGCGGCGGACACCGTCGATGACCAGCCTCCGCGCGATCGCGTAGGCCCACGGCATGACGCTCGCCCCGGGCATGAAGCTGCCACGGGCGAGGTGCATCTTGAGGAGGGTCTGCTGCAGGATGTCCTGCGCCTTCGCCTCGCTGCGCGTCTGACGGACGAGGTAGCCGTAGAGGCGCGGCGCGACCGTGTCGTAGACCTCGCCGAACGCCGCGTCGTTCCCCGACGCGTAGCGTTCCATCGCGCGATCCGCGGGGGTTCGCTCGGCCGTCACGGTCCGGGTCATACCACCAAAACCCGCGGCGGCGGCCGGCGCGCGCGCAGGAGCGCGGGGCGGGAGGAGCCAGCCTGCGGCGGGGAGGGTCATCCGAAGGGATACGCCGGGGTGGGGCGAGGGGTTTCGGCGCCAGACGCTCGATCGCTAGCATGCTCGCGATCCGGCCGCGGCACGCCCCACCGCGGAGGCACGACGGCCAGGTGGAGCGGAGCGGGCGTCGCGCCGCGGGTGCTACGCTGGACCCGTGCACGCCCTTCCGGCCGTCAGCCCGGCGAGCGACGCGGTGGTGGTCTCCTCCAGCGTCGAGCACGTGGCATGGACCAGCGATCCGGTGACGGTCACGCGCCTGCGCCTGCCGGGCGGAAAGCTGGTGACGCTACGCGCCGTCGGGGGGCCGAGCGCGCGCGGAGGCCGTGTCTTTCTCGCAGACCCCGCCTTCCCCATCGTCCCCGCCTGGAAACCCAACTCGCCCCCGGCGGTGTGGCCCACGTCGGCCCTGCCGGTGCCCTTCTACCTCGGGCTGCCGCGCAGTCGGGACCTGGGGGCCGACACCGACGCGGAGGTGGACGTGGCGCTACGCACGTGGGGGCGCGCGCCGTGCACCGCGTGGCGGGCCACCTTCGCCGGCACCACCGCCAACCCGCCGGGCGACGATGGCGTGAGCGGCATCTACTGGCACGACGACACCTGGCCGGCGGGCCTCACCGAGGACGCGCTGGGGACCGCCGTGGTGCACACCGACGCGCAGAACCAGATCTACGACGTGGACATCCACCTCAACGGCGCAGGGCACACCTGGTCGCTCGATGGCCACGGTGACACAGTGGACGCGCGCGGCCTGCTCACCCACGAGCTCGGCCACGCGCTCGGCCTGGGCCACACCAGCGACCCCACCGCCACCATGTGGCCGAGCTATCCCCCCGGGCTCGCCTGGAGATCCATCGAGCAGGACGACCGGAACGGCGTCTGCGCCCTGTATCCCGGCACGGGCGACGCGGAGGGGTGCGAGGCCCTCCCCTGCCCCGCCGGCTACACGTGCGTGGCGCGCACCTGCGAGCGTGCGGGCGCGACGCAGGAGGTCTGCTCGCCCTGCGACCCGGTGGCGGGAGCGTGCGCGGGGGTGGGTGAGGACGCGCGCTGCGTCGATCTCCCCGGAGGGCGCGTGTGCGGGCGCTCGTGCGCCGCGGACGCCGACTGCGGAGCGGGCTTCCGCTGCCTGCCCACCAGCGGCGCCGGCGACCTCCAGTGTGTGTCGCAGGACGGCTGCAAGGGGGGCCCGGACAAGTGCACCACGCTGGCGGACTGTCCTCCCGGTGCGATCTGCAGCCAGGGCGCGTGCATGAACGCCCTCAATGCCGACGCGGGGGCGGACGCCGCACCCGGCGACGGCGAGGACGGCGTCATCACGCCCGGAGGGGGCTGCAACGCCTCGGGATCGCGCCCCTCGCGCTGGCCGCTCCTGCTCCTCCTCCCGCTGTTGTGGGGCCGGCGCCGGCGCGAACGGCGTACCACCACCCCACCGAGCTGCTAACCTTGCGTCTGATACGAGCTCAACCAGGAGGCTTGCCTATGCGTGCATGGATCCTTTGGGGCGCCGCGACGCTCTTGACCACGGCGGCTTGCGGAGGGGACGACGTCTCGGTGGATGTCGACGGCGGCGGAACCGACACGGGGGTGGCGACCGACACGGGCGTGACGAGCGACACCGGCACGGGCGACGACTCCGGCAACACCGACGACTCGGGGGTGGCGGACTCCGGCAACACTGACTCCGGCAACACGGGCGACGCCGGCTCGTGGGACCCCAGCCAGCTCAGCGGCCTCGTGCTCTGGCTCGATGCGGCCAAGGGCGTCACGCAGAACAACAACAACGTCTCGGCGTGGGCGGACCAGACCAGCCACAAGAACGACGCCTCCGGCGGTCAGGGCAACCAGTCGCACCAGCCCACCGTCGTGGCCAAGGGGATCAACGGGCTGCCCGTCATCCGCTTCACGCCTCCCCAGAACTACCAGCAGCACCAGTACCTGACCATCGCGGACAACAACGACAAGTCGCTGCAGTGGGGCACGGGCGATTTCGCCGTGGCGCTGGTCGGCTCGTACACCAACCCGGCGACGGGTCAGGGCGCGGGCTCCACCTACTTCTACTTCCGGGCCACGTACAACAGCCAGACAACCCTGGGGCTCTTCGGCAACACCACCGGTGGCGGCGCGGTGGCGGCGGTGGGCGGCACCGTCGGCAACGTCACCGTGACCAGCGCCAGCACGACCAACAACGACGGCAAGCCCCATCGCTGGGCCATCCGCCGCAACGGCACGGCGCTCGAGGTCTGGGTGGACGGAGCCAAGGACACGTCCAACAACGCCGCGGCCGACGTCACCCTCGCCAACGCCATCGTCTTCATCGGGAGTCGCGGGTTCCAGGGCGGCTACCTCCAGGGCGATATCGCCGAGGAGCTGGCGGTCAAGGGAACGCTCAGCGACAACGACATGACCGCCATCGACACCTATCTGAAGACCAAGTACGGCCTCTGAAACCCTGGGGGTCGCGGCCTCCGCCCGCAGCGGAGCCCCCACACCATCGTCGAGCGTCCGTCAACGCGCCCCCCCGCCCCTGTCCCCCTGTCCCCTCCCCCTGTCCCCGGACACCCAACGTCGGATTGCTAGCATCCTCGCAATTCGACGTTTCGCGGGAAATCTGGGGGAAGGGGGGGTGGCACGGGGGGTGCTGTGGGGGATGCCATGGACCCTGTGTTCTTCTCGATCAAGCGGGCCTACTACGCGACGCTGCGGCTGACGCGGCGGGCGCTTGCGGCGATGGGGCTCACGGCGGCGCGGTACGATCTGCTCGATGCGATTCATCGTCTGGGTACACGCGCCGTGCACCTTCAGAGCCAGCTTCGGCGCGGGCTCGGGGTGGCGCGCTCCACCATCAGCGTCATGATGCGGTCCCTCGAGCAGCTGGGGCTCGTCACGCGGCGTCGCGACGGGCGCGACATCATCGTCGCGCTGACGCCGGAGGGACGCCGCCGCGTCCGTCGCGCCTTCTTCGGGCTGGTGCTCGTCGGACACGTCGGGCTCGCGCTGGACGGCGCGCTCGCCCCAGGTGCACGCCGCTGGCCCGACGCGCGGCGGTGCGCCCGCGCCCGCCGGCACCTCGAGGTGCTCTGCATGCGCATCCGGCTCGGCTTCGGCGACGAGGCCACGCTCGACAGGCTCACCTACGGCGGGTTCTGGTTCTTGCGGGGAGAGGCGCGCGCGCGCCGTGCGCAGGCCGCCCGGAAGCGCCACCACGGCGAGATCGACCGCGCGTGCCCGACGGACGAGCCCGCGCGCTGATTGCTCGCGTGTGGCCGATCGGCCCGCGCTCCTCAGTTCACGTTGGCGGAGGCCTGCGCCTTCTTCTCACGCTTCGTCGCGTAGAGGCCCTCGACCAGCTTGCCGTACTTCTCGATCACCTTGCGCCGCTTCACCTTCAGGCTCGGGGTGAGCATGCCGTTTTCGGTCGTGAAGTCCTCCGGCACCACGGCGAACTCCCTGACCTCCTCGAAGCCCTTGAAGCCCTCCGAGCACTTATCGATCTCCTTGCGGAAGAGATCGCGCACGCGCGCGTTCTCGAGCAGCGCCTCGGTGGAGAGGGAGCCGAGCCCCTGCTCGTTTCCCCACTTCTTCACGGCGTCGACGTTCGCGCAGACGATCGCCACGTTGTACGGCTTGTTGTCCCCGTAGACGAAGGCGTTGAGCACGAAGGGCGAGAGCTTCAGCTGCTCCTCCAGCGGCGACGGCACCACGTACTTGCCGTTCTCCAGCTTGTACTGCTCCTTGATGCGGCCGGTGATGTACAGGTAGCCGTACGGGTCCAGGTAGCCCTGGTCGCCCGTGCGGAAGCCACCGTCCTTGGTGAAGACGGCGTCGTTCTCCTCCTTGCGGTTCAGGTAGCCCTGCATCACGTTCGGCCCGTAGATGAGGATCTCACCCTCCACGCGGCCACCGGCGCCGTTCTGCGCGTGGCCGACGCTCGGGTCGATGACGATCTTCACCCCCGGGATGGCGCGCCCGACCGACCCGATGCGCCGCTCGCCCGGGCAGTTGGCGGTGGCGATGGGGCTCGTCTCGGAGAGGCCGTAGCCCTCGTAGACCTTGATGCCGACCGAGTCGATGAACTCGGCGACCTCCCGCGAGATGGCGGCGCCGCCGCTGAAGGCGTAGCGGAGTCGCCCGCCGAGGCGCGCGCGCACCTTGGAGAACACCAGCTTGTCGGCGAGCGTGAGCACCACGTGCTCCTTCAGGGTGAGGCGGTTGCCCTCTCGCTCCTTGCCCGCGGCCTTGAGCGCCGACTTCACCAGCGCCTGGATGGGCGCCGGCTGCTCGCTGATCTGCTTCTGCACCGCCTGGTAGAGCTTGTTGAAGATGCGCGGCACGCTCATCAGCAGCGTCGGCTTCACCTCCGCCAGGTTCTCGAGGATCTTCGTCGTCGACTCGCACAGGCCCATGCTCGCGCCCAGCGAGAAGAGCGTGTGCAGCTCGCACGTCTGGCCGAAGGAGTGCGCCCACGGCAGAAAGGACAGCGAGCGGTCGTCCAGGCTCATCGGGAAGACCTCGTGCACCGCGCTCACGTTGGAGGCGATGTTGGAGTGCGAGAGGATGACGCCCTTCGGGTTGCCCGTGGTGCCGCTCGTGTAGATGACGCAGGCGACGTCCTCCGGCTTCGGGTGGATGGAGGGCACGCTCTGCCCACTCCCCGCCAGCGACGCATAGGTGTGCGTGCGCTTGCCGTCCGCCGGCACCTCTTCCAGGCAGATGACGTGCTTCAAGCTCGGGATGGAGTCCAGAAAGCCCTTGGTCTTGTCGAACACCGCCTTCGTCGCGACGAAGAGCACCTTCGCCTCGCAGTCCTTGACGATGAACTCCCAGTCCTTGTCCAGCTGCGCCTCGTACATGGGCACCAGCGCGGCGCCCAGCCCGAAGCACGCGTACGCGCACACGGCCCACTCCACGCGGTTGTCCGAGATGACCGCCACCTTGTCCCCGCGCGTCACCCCGATGGAGGCGAGCCCGCCGCGGAAGGCGTCCACCTGCTTGCCGAACTCGGCGTAAGTGGTCCACACCCACTGGCCGTTCTTCTTCGTGCCGAAGAGCTCCCGGCCGGCGAAGTCGTGGATGGAGTGCTCGAAGACATCGACGAGGGTGGAAAATCGCGCGGTGGTCATGGGAGGCGGAGCGTAGCACCCGGACCGGAGACGGAAAGGGCCCCGTTCGTGCTAAATCGGGCCCCGTGGCAAGGGCCTTTCACGTCCAGACGTTCGGCTGCCAGATGAACGTGCACGACTCCGACCGGATGGTGGAGGTCCTGCGCGGCCACGGCTGGACGGAGGCCGGGGAGGCTCGCTCCGCCGACGCCGTCGTCCTCAACACCTGCAGCGTCCGGGAGAAGGCGGAGCAGAAGCTGCGCAGCGAGGTCGGTCGGCTGGCGCGCCTCAAGCGCGAGCGCCCGGGCCTGCTCCTGGTGGTCGCCGGGTGCGTCGCCCAGCAAGAGGGGGAGAAGCTCCTCGCGCGCATCCCGGAGCTCGATCTCGTCGTCGGCCCGGACAACCTGGAGGAGCTCCCCGCGCTGCTGGAGCAGCAGATCGCCGGCGCGCCGCCCGCCACGCGCACCGTCTTCGACCTGGACGCCCCGCGCTTCCTCGCCGCCCGGCCGGAGCCGGGGCGCGCGCCGGTCAGCGCCTTCGTCACCACCATGAAGGGCTGCGACGAGCGCTGCTCCTTCTGCATCGTCCCCTACACCCGCGGCCCGGAGCGCTACCGCCCGGCGGCGGAGATCGTCGCCGAGGTGCGCCGCTGGGTCGAGGCCGGCGCGCGGGAGGTCGTCCTCCTCGGGCAGACGGTGGACAGCTTCCGCGACCCCGCGCTGCCGCCCCCCGAGAGCGAGGACCCCGACGAGTCGCAGTTCCCCCACCTCCTGCGCGCCATCGCGCGGGGCGTGCCAGGCCTGCTGCGCCTTCGCTACACCAGCCCCCACCCGCGACACGCCACCGCGTCCCTCGCCCGGGCGCACGCGGAGCTCGACGTGCTGGCGCGGCACGTCCACATGCCCGTCCAGTCGGGGAGCGACCGCATGCTCCGCCGCATGATCCGCCGCTACAAGCGTGCAGAATACATCGAACGCGTCGGCCGCCTTCTGGCGGCGCGCCCGGACATGACCGTCTCCACCGACGTCATCGTCGGCTTCCCCGGCGAGACGGACGAGGACTTCGAGGCCACCCTCTCCCTGGTGCGGGAGGTCGGCTTCGTCTCCCTCTTCGGCTTCAAGTTCTCACGGCGCCCCTTCACCCCGGCGCTGCGCCTGGAGGACGACGTGCCCGAGGAGGCGAAGGCGGAGCGCCTGGCGCGCCTCTTCGAGGTGGCGGAGGAGCTGACGCGAGCGAACCTCGCGCGCCGCGTCGGCGGCGTCGAGCTCGTCCTCGTCGAGGGCGGGAGCGAGGGCCGCACCGAGCGCAACGAGATCGTCCACGTGGAGGGCGCCGACGACCTGGACATGGTCGGCCGCGTGGTGGAGGTGGAGATTGTCCGGGCGAACAAGCACTCGCTCGCCGGCGCGCTCGTCCCGGCGGCGCGCGACGGCCTGCCGAAGCGGACCGCGAAGGCGGTGCGGAGTCTCCCGGTCGTGTAGTGAAGAGGACGCGCCTCCTGGCTCGTCAGAAGCGGATGACGAGCTCGTGGATGATGCGCCCCTGCGGGCCGGCGGGCGGTGGGGCGGCGTCGGTCGGCGCGGGCTGGGGCGTGCCATCCGGCGGCGGTGCGCCTGTCCCGGGGGCCGGCGGCGGCGCCTCGGCGCCCTTGCACTGGTACTTCACCCGCCACTCCGTCTTGTCCTGCGTGTCGGTCGTCTGCACCGTGTTGGTGCGCACCGCCGGGCGCCCGTGGAAGGTGCGGCCGTGCTCGGTCTGCTGCTGCTCGTGGGTCGTGGACACGGTGCCGACCACGACCTCTCCCTCCTCGACGACCTCGTAGTTCTGGGGACCGCCGCACGTGGCCGCCATCTCCTGGCGGGCCTTCACCATGGCGTCCTCGCGGCTGCCGAACAGGGCGATCTCCCCGCCGTACTTGCTCTCGCGCACCACGCGGATGCCGCTGCAGCCCACGGCGAGCGCCGCGCCCACGGCGGCAAGGGTCACGAGCACGGAGGTGCGGATCGTCGGGTCCATCTGTTTTCTTCTCACGTTTCCCCGGCCGGGGTGGGAGGTGCGCGGGAGGCGCACGATGTGATGACGGGTGCGGCGAGAGATTATTCAAACCGGGCAGGCGGGGGAAGCCCCCCACGACCCGCCTACGGGCCGCTGACGATCCTCAGCTCCACGGGCGCGATCCCCATGCGCACCATCCCGAGACGCTCGGCCGCGCCGTGCGACAGGTCGATGATCAGGCGGTGCGAGACCGGGCCGCGGTCGTTGATCCGCACGCGCACGATCTTGCCGTTGTCGGTGCGCCGGACCTCCACCCACGTCCCCATCTTCAGCGTGCGGTGCGCGGCGGTCATCTGCTCCGGATCGAAGCGCTCCCCGCTCGCCGTCTTGTGACCGGCGAGCGCGGCGCCGTACCACGACGCCTTCCCCACCTGGAACGGTGCGCCGCCCGCGGGAGGCGGCGCCGGCTGCAGCACCTGCGACGCCGTGGACGCGGGCCGCGGGCCGGACGCCGGACCCGGGGTGGTCGTCACCCGGGCGGAGCTCGCCCGCGGCGAGTGCGCGGGACGCGCCGTCGCGCCGGAGCAGGCGCCCAAGAGCAGCAGCGCCGCGAGAGGGAGGTGAGCCGTCGAGGACCGCACGCGCCCCAACCATCGCGCGTTGCGGCTCAGGATGCGAGAGGGAACTCCACGGCCACCCGCGCGCCGCCGCCGGCGCGGTTCTCCGCGTAGGCCCGGCCGCCGTGGGCCTCGGCGATGCGCTTGACGAGCGCCAGTCCCAGCCCCACCGAACGCTTGCCGGCCGCCTCACCGCCCTTGCTCCGGCTGTAGAACGGCTCGAAAACCTGCTCCTCCTCCCCGGCCTCGAAGCCCGGACCGTCGTCCTCCACCTCGAACACGACGCGCCGGCCGGTCGTGCGCACGCGCATCTGCGCGACACCGCCGCCGTGCCGCCGCCCGTTCTCCAGCAGGTTGCGCACCGCGCGGGCGACCAGCGTCGCGTCGCCCTCGAAGGCCGCGTCGGGCGTCTCGGCGTCGAGCACCGAGACGTCCACCTTCGCCTGCCCGAGCGCCGTCTCCGCCACCTCCTTGGCGAGCAGCCGCGTGCGCCGCAGCGTGGAGAAGTCCAGGCGCGAGGCCGCCAGCAGCTCGCTCACCAGCTCGTCCACGCCGACGATCTCCTCGTCCAGCTCGTCCAGCGTCCTGGCGTCGCCGCCGCCCGCACGCGCGAGCTCCACCAGCAGCCGCATGCGCGAGAGCGGCGTGCGGATCTCGTGCGACACCGTGGCGAGCAGCGCACGCTGGTCGGCGAGCTGCTCCTCGATGCGGTTGGCCATCTCGTTCATGGTGGCGCCCAGCGAGGCCACCTCCGCGCCGCCGCGACGCCCGAAGAGGGCAAAGCGTGCGCGCGTGTCGCCCTGACCGATGGCGCGCGCCACGCGCTCCAGCTCGGCGAAGGGACGCGCGAGCCGCCGCGCGATCCCGCCCGAGGCGCCCCAGAGGATCAGGAAGGTCACCAGCAGCGGGCCGATGAGCTGCCACGGCCTCCCCGCGCGGTGGCGGTCGGCGCAGACCCACACCTCGCCGAGCGTCGCGCCGCCGCGCACGACAGGCACCTTCGCCTGGGGGGAGGTGCAGCTCCGCCCGTAGCTGGCGAGGGTCGCGCCGGATGGCGAGCGCAGCACCAGATCGACGTCCAGGTCCCCCGCGAGGGAGCGCGCCAGCTCGTCACGCCGCGCGGGCTCGTCCCACACCCGCGCGAAGCGATCGCTGACGAAGGTCTGCACGCGCAGCATGTCGCGCTTGTAGCTCTCGGCGTTGCCGCGGAAGACAAACGCCACGACCAGCCCGGTGAGCAGGATGGTGAGGCCGAACCAGGCGAAGATGCGCCGCTGGAGCCGCCAGCGGTAGTACCAGCGCGCGCGCACCTCCGCGGGGATCTCGCACGCGGCCGGGTGATCGTGCAGGGCGTGCCACCGCTCGTGGTGCTCGTGCCACCGCTCGTGGTGCTCGTGCCACCGCTCCCTCCGCTCGCGCCACCGCTCGTGGAAGCCCATCCCCTACTCCCTCGACAGCACGTAGCCGACGCCGCGCACCGTCTTGATCAGCTTGGGGGTCTTCGGATCGTCCCCGAGCTTCTGGCGCAGGTGCGAGATGTGAACGTCGACGGTGCGCTCGCCGACGACCACGTCTCCCCTGCCCGCCTCGCTGAGCAGCGACTCGCGCGGCACCACGCGCCCGGCGCGGCGCATCAGCGCGACCAGGATGTCGAACTCGATGCCGGTGAGGTCCACGCGCTCGGCGCCGCGCAGCACCTCGCGCCGGCCGAGGTCGACCGCCACCTCGCCCACCACGATCCGCTCCACCGGCACGTCGGGCTGCACGCGCCGGATGACGGCGCGAAGGCGCGCGAGTAGCTCCCGCGGGCTGAAGGGCTTGGCGATGTAGTCGTCGGCGCCGATCTCCAGGCCCACGACGCGATCGGTCTCGTCGCCCTTGGCGGTGAGCATGAGCACCGGCACGTTGCTCTTGTGGCGGATGCGCCGGCACACCTCCAGCCCATCGATGCCCGGCATCATGACGTCGAGGAGGACGGCGTCGAAGCCGCCCTCCTCGAGGAGCGCGAGGCCCTTCTTGCCGTCGGGCGCGCCCTTGACCGTCACGCCGTTCTGCTCGAGGTAGCTCGAGAGCAGCTCGAAGAGCCTCGCGTCGTCGTCGATGAGGAGCACGCGCATCGCGTCCAGCACGTTACCTCCTCCGCGGGACGTCGTCCCGCCCGGGAACCGGCGTCATCGGGCGACGGCGGCGGCGCCGGGGGCCCGACCGGCCCCCCGAGCAGCGTCCACGCACACCCTGGCGACGTGGTGCTCGAAGGCGGCGCGCCGCGCGGCCCCCGCGCAGTGCATGTGGGCGAAGCCCGCCGAGTAGCCCCCGACGGTGCCGAGGGCGAGGAGGATCATGAGAATTCTGCGTCGCATGGCATCCTCCTCTCAGACCCAGTCCCTGTCGCCGCCCGGGCTGCGGTAAGGTCCGCCGCCCCAGCCACCGCCGCCGCCCCAGCCGCCGCGGAAGAAGCCGCCGCGGGACTCCAGGAAGTCGGCGAGGATGCGCCGCTGGCGGTCGTCGAGCACCTCGTGGATCTGCGCGAGCGCCTCGACGAAGGCGACGCGCACCCTGGCGAAGGACGCGTCGGCCTTGCCGCTCAGGCCCTCGGCCGCAGTGCGGTCGAAGGTCTCGCCGCGGAGCAGGGTGGCGAGCTCTCCGGTATCGCGCCACTCGCGTCGCGACTGCTTGGCGGTCTCGAAGAGCTGATCGAGCGCCGCCTTGATGGCCTTCTCCTGGCCGGGCGTCGTCTCCAGCCGCGAGAAGAGGCCGCGCAGGAAGAAGCCGCGTCCGCCCCAGCCGCCGCCGCGTCCCCAGCTGCCGCGTCCCCAGCCGGGACCGCCGCCGTGGCCGTGCCCCCAGCCGCCGTGGTGATGGTGATGATGGTGACCGCCCCCGCCGCCGCCGTGGCCGCAGCCGTGCGCGTATTCCCAGCCGCCGCAGCCGCGGCCGTGGCGGGCCACCTTGATGAGCCCGATGAGACATGCCGTACCGATGAGAAACCCGAGCATGATGTGCCTCCGTGTGCCCGAGAGCTTGTGGCGCGAACGTTAAGGACCCACGCGCGAGAGGTTGAAGAACTGTTAAGGCGGCGCTAATCGTGGACGGCACGATGGAGCGACTGCACGCGGCCTGGATCCTCTTCTGGGCGCTGCTCAAGACGCTCATCGGTCCCATCTTCGGCGCCCGGCGCGGCGTCGCAGCGTTCCGCGCGAGCTACGCCAGAGATCGCCTCCCCGCGGTGGCCCCCGACGAGCGCCGCGCCCTGCCTGCCTTCGGCGGGTGCATCGCGTGCGGGCGGTGCGATGTGGGCGAGGCGGCGCGGGCGGTGGCCTCGCGCGGCGTGTACGCCGGGGTCATGGACCTCGTCGTCGCGTCGTCGCGCAGCATGCCCGACTTCGACGCCGCCGCCCGCTCCTTCGACGTCGTCGATGACGCGCGGCTCACCGAGCTGGAGAAGGTCTGCCCGACCGCGGTGCCCATGCGCGCCATCAAGGCCTTCGTGCGGCAGAAGGCGGCGGAGGTCGGACCGGTCGCGCCGGAGGAGGCGTGAGCGCCTCCCTCGTGGTGCACGAGACCTTCGACGCCGGCGGCGCGCTCGTGCGGACGACGCTGGCGGTGGAAGGCGAGGTGCTGGTGCTGCGCGAGAACGGCGTCGCGATCGGCCAGCTCGCCGAGGAGTGGCTCGCCCCCGTCTTCCGCCGGTACGGCAAGCCGCTCGCCGACGACGTGCGCCCGACCAAGCCGGGCATCGCCCTGCCCGGCGGCGGGGAGCTTCGCCCGCTGCGCCACCTGGCGACCTACGACGTCATCGCGCGCGACTACCTGGTGCTCGCGCTGCCGGGCGAGGAGCCGCTCGCCGAGCTCGCCACCACCATCGCGGCGGCGCTGCTCCACCTCGCCCGCAGCGCCCCGACGCAAGCGTAGTAACCACGAGCGGCCTCTCGGCGCGCGGCAGAGGGCGCGCGTCCAGGAGCGCTCAGGCAGCGACGGTCCCGACCTCGTCGCGGTGCAGCGCCTCCAGGCGAGCCTGGATCTTGTGCTTCTTCGAGTACACCGTCTTCACGCTGATGTTCATCCGCCGCGCGATCGCCTGCGGGTCCATCCCCTCGCCGAAGTAGAGCGCGGCGAACGCGCGATCACGCGCGCTGAAGCCGTCCAGCATCCGCCGGGCGATGCCAGCGCGCTGCCGCTGCGCCACCATCTCGAAGGGGTCCGGCGTCTCGCACACCAGCTCGGAGGCGTCGCTCAGCGAGGTCTTGCCCGGCTCGCGGCGCAGCGAGCGCAGGTAGTCGTAGGCGCAGTTGATCGCCAGCAGGCCGATCCAGCTCGAGAAGCGGTTGCCGCGCTCCGGGTCGAAGGTGCGGAGCTTGTGCATGTCGTTGGCGAGGAGCGACAGCTGCAGCGTCGCGGCGATCTCGCGCACGTCGTCGGGGGAGACCACCGAGCTGAAGCGCCGGGTGACCTTCATGATGCAGCGGTCGATGAGCCGCCCGAAACGACGCTGGAACTCGCGCCACGCGGCCGGCTCGCTCGCGACCAGATGTGCCAGCAGCACCTCGTCGGTCCACTCGCTGGGCATGCTGCGAGCGACGTCAAGGGTCACCGCCACGAACACTCCGCTCTCACGAACTCGCCTGGTCATCTTCGTCGTCCTCCAAAAAGTGTCGCGACGTCCGCGCGACGGGGACCCCCAGTGCAGCCGCCGTGCCATCGCCCGGAGAGGGCACCTTGAGGAAGAAACGGCCGATTTCCCCGTAGGACTGGGCTACGCGTCACCTGGGTCCCCACCGTCACACCCCCCCCAGAGCGTAACGTTCCGGCCGATCGTTACGCCGATCGTTACGTCACTGTGACGCTCGACCGCTGGTCTCCGGGCGCCCGGTGTTGTAAGCAAACGCCACCCGGATGCGCCGTGCCCTCCTGCTCACGTGCTGCCTCGCCCTCGCCGCCGCGTGCTCCAGCCGCGCCGGCGATCCCCCCGCGCCCTACACACCCTCGGTGCTGGGGCAGGGCATGCGCCTGCGCGACGTGCAGGACCCCGCGCGCGGGCTCGCCGGGCAGACTGTGTCGGTCTCCAGCGCCGTGGTGACGGCGGTCGACGCCTTCGACGAGACGAAGGACGGCAAGAGTCGCGGCACCATCTACCTGCAGGACGTGGATCTGGCCGGCCCGCTGGGCGGCATCAGCCTCTACTCCCCCACCCTCCAGCCGGCGGACCTGCGCCTCGCCCCGGGCGACGTGGTCGACATCGACGGACAGTACGTCGAGCAGCAGACCATCGGCACCACGGTCGACTTCAGCCCCGCCTTCCTCCCGCAGATGGCCAAGCCGGCCGTCGCCCTGCAGTACAGCACCACGCCGCCCGAGCCGGCCGTCATCGACGTCGCCGACCTGAACAACTTCGACAGCGGGCGCAAGTGGATCGGGCTGCTGGTCACCGTCAAGGACGTCACCCTCGCCACCGGCACGACGGGCGACGGCAAGGGACGCGTCACCGCCGACTTCACCAACCTCCAGGGCGGCCCCTCGATCAGCAACGAGCTGTACGACATCCCCGCGAACGCCTACCCGCCGGGCACGCACTTCGCGTCCGTCACCGGGCTCGTCACGTACTTCTTCAACTTGAAGATCGCGCCGCGCTCCGCGGCCGACCTCGTGCAGTGATGGGGAGGCATGGCGGAGGAGCGGGCTCGCCGGGCCAGGCGAAGTGAGCTGAGCGTCCTCGCCCTCGTGGCGCAGATCGCCGCGGCGGTCGCGTGCACACCCGCGGTCCGGCACACCACCACGACGCCGTCCGCCGCCCCGTACAGGGCTCCCACCCAGTCGGTCCTCCGCGCCGCGGGGCGCCCGCCGCTCGCCACGCTGGTGCGTGACGGCGACCCGCTCGACGGCCTGGCGGCCGCCGTGACCACCGAGGGCATCGCGCCCGAGCGCGGCGCCACGGTCGCGGTGGCCCTCGGCGCCGTCGTCCAGGCGCGCCTGCGCGCGCGTGGCTGGTCCGATGTGGCGGTCGTGCCGCAGGCGGACGGCTTCCGGGTCCGCGGGTGGGTGCAGCGACCGGCCGACGCCGCCGCCACCGCCGCGCTGCTTCGCGCGGCGCTGCTCGACCCGGTGTCCGACGCGGACCGCGCCGCGGCGCTGGTCAAGCTCACCGCGCTCGGCAACCTCCGCGCCGTCCCCCGCGCCCTCGCGCCGGTCGCTGCGTGCGACGGCAGGGTCGTGCGCCCGCCGCCCGCCGCGCTGCCGTCGGTCGCCGAGCTGGACGCGTGGCGGAAGGCCGCCGGCGGCCTCGGCCGCGTGGCCTGGGCCGCGGTCGGCCCAGACGCCTTCGTCCGCAGCGTCGCCGCGGGCCTGACGTCCGGGCCGGCGTGGCCCGATGCGGCGCCCCTCCCGCCGGAGGCGGCGCCCACGACGGACCTCGCGGTCTACGACGCCAGCGACGACGGCACGCCCGGGACGACGCGCGTATCGCTCACGCTGCGCCTCGACGCCGCGCGCGCCCCGGACGCGGCGGCATCCCTCGGCGCGCGCGACGGCGCGCTCGTCGCGCGGCTCCGCGCCACCGAGCCTGCCGCGCGCGTGGAGTCGGTCATCGCCAGCACCCACGCGCGCTCGGCGTGCATCTCGGTGACGCTGCGCGCGCCCGCCGACGCGCGCAAGGCGCCGGCGCGCGTCGCCGCCCTGGTGGACCTGGCCCAGCACGAGATGTCCATCGCCGCCGCAGAGCCGAGCGTCACGCCGCCGCCGCTGGCCGACCCGCGCGACGCGGCCGAGCAGGGGGCGGTGCTGGCGCTGGCCGAGCTGGATGATCGCGCCGTCCCGGCCACACCGGGTCCGGTGGCGATCGGCCTCGACACCGCGCGCGCGGCGCCCACGCCGGCGGATCTCGAGGCGGCGCGGGACGCGCTCCGTCGCGAGCTGGAGAGGGTGCGCGCCGACGCGGGCGCGCCCGTGGTCCAGGGGCGCGCGGCGGTGGAGCGCGGGCAGCGCGAGGCCTACGTGCTCGTCGCCTCCGCATGCGGCGTGACCGGCGAGACCTCGGCCGACGCCGGCCTCTCCGCGGCCTTCGCCGTCGCCGTCGCGCGGCACGCCCGGCGCGTCTACCGCGTGGAGGCCGACCCGTGGGTCGCCGCCGACGGCGTCGGGGTGGTGGTGCACGCCAGCGCGCGGCCGCAGGAGTCACCCGGCCGGCTCGCGCGGCGCATCGCCGACGCCGCGGCGCGCAGCTTCGCGGTGGACGACATGGACAGCGTCCCGCGCGCGCAGGGCGTGCTGCTCGGAGAGGCGTCGCCCGCGCTCTCCACCCTCGCCGTCGCGCTCTCTCCGGCGGCGCCCTCCTCCCTCCTGCCGACAGGCACGGTCGCCGGGCTGCGACACCTCTCGCCCGCCGCGGTGGCCGCGAGGGCAGAGGCGCTGCGTCGAGGCCCGCTGCGCGCGGTGGTCCTCGCCAACGACAGCCACGCGCAGGGCGACGAGGCGCTGCGCGCGATCGATCGCTGGGTGGAGCGCACCCCGGGCCCGCGCACCTGTCCCGCCGCGGCCACGACGGCCCCACCGCGAGCGGGCACCTACGCCGTCGAGACCGACGGCGCGAGCGAGGCGTACCTCGGGGCCTCCTTCCGGGGCGAGACGGCCCCGGCGGCACCGTGGATCGCGGCCATCCTCGGCGGGCACGACGGCCTGCTCGCCCGCGCGCTCGGCGACGGGCTGGCGCGCTCCTTCGACGTGCGGTCCGTCGGCCCGGCGAGCGCCCCCGCGCTCGTCGTCCACGTGGACGCGCCGGGCTCCGCGCTGGACGCCGCCGTCACGCAGGTGCGCGCCCTCTTCGCGCGGGTCGCGCACGGCGCCCTCACCGACGCTGACCTCGCGCGCGCGCGCACGCGCGCCGCCGCCGACGCGCGCAAGGCCATGCTGGACCCGCGCGCGCGTGCCATCGCGCTCTGGCGCGGGACGAAGGACGCGCCGCCCCCCGCGCTCGCCCGGTTGAAGGCCGACGCGGCCTCCGCGCTCAAGGACGACGCGCTGGTGATCGTCGCCGCGCGCCCCCCCATCAAGAGGTCACCGTGACTGACGTCATCTGGTTCGCCGTGCGTGCCGACGAGGTCTGCCTCCTGCGCGACGGCGCGCAGGCCTTCCCCGTCATGCTCGACGCCATCCGCCACGCCGAGCGCGAGGTCCTGCTGGAGATGTACTGGGTCAACCCCGACCGCGCGGGCCTGCGCTTCCTCGACGCCCTGGTCGAGAAGGCGAAGCAGGGGGTCACCGTCCGCGTCATCTACGACGCCTTCGGCAGCCTCGCCATCACCCCGGCGTTCTGGGGGCGGCTGGTGGACGCGGGCGGCCAGGTCGTCCCCTTCCACGCCCTCTTCCCCCTGCGCAGCGCCCTCACGCTGGACATGCTGGAGCGGCGCGATCACCGCAAGCTGCTGGTGGTGGACGGTCGCATCGGCTTCACCGGCGGCATCAACCTGAGCCGGCAGTGGCTCCCCGAGGCCGAGGGCGGGCAGGGCTGGCGCGACGACATGATTGGGGTGCGCGGCGACGCCGCGCAGGAGCTCCGCACCCTCTTTTACGACACCTGGCGCAAGGCGAGCGACGGCACACCTGGGAGCAAGCCCCGCGACCTCCCGCCGGACGTGCGGCCCATCCACCGCCGGCGCACCTCCCGCGTGTGGGTGCTCGCCAGCCCGTGGCGCAAGCGGCGCGACATCCGCCGCGAGTACCTGTGGCGCATCCAGCACGCCCAGCGCTCGGTCGACATCGCCAACAGCTACTTCGTGCCGAACCGCTCGGTGCGCGGCGCGCTCTGGCGCGCGGCGGAGCGCGGCGTGCGCGTGCGCGTGCTCGTCCCCGACCGCAGCGATCTCCCCATCGTCCAGTTCGCGGTGGAGGCGCTCTTCGACAAGCTCCTCAAGCACGGCGTGGAGATCTACGCGCTGCCCGGGCGCGTCCTCCACGCCAAGACCGCCATCGTCGACGACTTCGCCACCATCGGCAGCTACAACCTGGACGAGCGCTCCTGGCGCAAGAACCTGGAGGTCAACCTCGCCGTCGACGACGAGGCCTTCGCCGCCCACGTGCGCGACTCCTTCGAGCGCGACTGCCGCGAGGGTCAGCGCGTCGACCTCGCCACCTGGCGGCTGCGCCCCCGCACCCGCCGCGCCTTCGAGTGGCTCGCCTACGGCCTCCGGAGGCTCTGGTGACCCCGGTGCGGGCGCAGGCGCGACGCGCGGGCCGTGCCCTGGGCGTGCTCGGCGCGACGGCGGGCATCGTCTCCGCCTACGCGGTGCGCGAGCCGAGCACGCCGGAGGCGGACCGGCAGGCGCTGCGCGATCGCCACACCCGCGTGTGGTGCGACGCGATGCTGCGCATGTTCGGGATCGATCTGCTGGTGCTCGGCGAGGCGGACCACGCCGACAAGGTCCCCTCCCGCCGGGCGCGCCTGGTGGTCGCCAACCACCGCGGGATGATCGACGTGGTCATCCTCATGCGCGGCTTCGGCGGGGCGCTGCTCAGCCGTGCCGACGTCGCCGGCTGGCCGCTCATCGGCTGGGGCGCCAGGAAGGCCGGCACCCTCTTCGTCGACCGCCAGAGCTCCTCCAGCCGCGCGGGCGCCATCCGCGTCATGCGCAACGCCCTGCGCGAGGGCCGCACCGTCACCGTCTTCCCGGAGGGCACCACCTTCGAGGGCGACGAGGTCCGCCCCTTCCACGCCGGCGCGTTCCTGGCGGCGCTCCGCTCGGAGGTGGACGTCATCCCAGTCGGCATCGCCTACCCGCGCGGGTCGGGCGCCGCCTTCCTGGACGAGAGCGTCCCCGAGCACCTGGCCCGCCTCGCCGCGAGCCCGGGCAGCACGGTGGTGATGGCCGTGGGCGCTGCCATCCCGGCCGATGGCGAGACGGCCGCGGGGCCGCTCTGCCAGAAGGCGCGCGAGGCCGTGGCGCGCGAGGTGGCGCGGGCGCGCGAGGCGTGCGACCGCGTCGCCCGCAATGCTTGACCCGTCAACCGCCGCCGACGAGGTGCACGATCTCCACCACGTCCCCGGCGGAGACGGCGCGCGCAGGGTGCTCGGCGCGCGGCACGACGGCGCGGTTGATCTCCACCGCGACCGGCCCGGTGTCCAGGCCGAGGTGCGCGAGGAGACCGCGGACGGTGAGCCCGTCGGGGACGTCGCGAGGTTCGCCGTTGATGGTGAGCTGCATGGGACAAGGGGTAGCCGGCCGGGACGCGGCCTTCAAGTCGCCCGGAGCCATCGGGTCGATGTGCAGGGAGACCGCCCTCGCCCACGACGGGGTAGAGTCGCATGGAGCGCTTCCATGCGATCGGCCTCTTCTCCTGCACCCTGGCGATACGCGCTCTGCCTCTGCGTCGGCGCCGTCCTGGCATCGAGCGCGCCCCCCGCTCGTGCGGATCGTCGCCACCGTCGGCAGCAGCGACGCGGGCAAGCTCTGCGACGCCTCCGGTTGCCGAAACCCCTACTGGCCGCTCTTCATCCCTGTCGTCGGCCCCGTGGCGACGCTGGCCACCATCGCTCCGGCCTCCAACGAGGCGGCGGGGGACTGGATCGCGGCGCTCCTCATCACCGACACTCTTCTGCAGGCATCCAGCCTGGTGGCCGCGGTCCTGGGGTTCGTCCCCCGCCTCACGCTCGTCAGGGACGACGCCGCACGCCTCGAGCTCGCCCCCCTGCGTCTCGGCACCGGGTGGGGCGCCGGCTTGACCGGTTCCTTCTGAGGCGCCCGCCGGTTCCGGTCCGGGGCGCCGTTCAACCTCCGGGAGGCTGATCCGGCCTCCGGGGGCCACGAGCCAGTTGCGCCCGCGCGGCGGATGGTCGACGCTGGCGTGCGCCCCATGCAGTCTCCCATCCCGCAGGCTCGCAAGAACGACCCGGAGGACGTGGCGTGGGCGCTGTCGACCGCCCAGACGATGTGGGGCCGCGGCGATCGCATGGAGGCCGCCAAGTGGCTCCGTCGCGCCGCCGAGGCCGCCTCGGAGGCGGACGACGACACGCGCGCGCTGGAGCTGGCGAAGGCCGCGTCCGACGTCTCGGCCTTGCTCTCGACGCCGCCGCCCCCGCCGAGCATTCCCCCGCCGCGCCCGTCGTCCGCCCCGCGCCCGTCGGCGGCGCCTCGCCCCGCCGCCGGCAGCCCGGCGCGCCCGGTGCCCAAGCCCGCGCCGTCGAAACCCGCGCGCGCGAAGAGCCCCTCGGCGCCGTCCAGGGACGAGCGTAAGTCGCACCGCAAGTCGCTCTCCGGCGAGACACACGCGCCGCGAGGCAGCTCCAAGAGCACCTCCCACCGCGCGCGCTCGGCGAGCCGGCCAGACCCCTCGGAGGAGCACACTGACACCCACGAGATGATCCTGGATCGCAAGCCTGCCAAGGCGGACCCCGGTGAGACGAGCCGCGTCAACGCGCAGGAGGCCGACGCCTGGCCGACGGAGGTGAACGCCGACGTGCCGGTCTTCGGGACCGAGCGCACGCGCATCGGTGCTCCCGCCTACCAGGCCGGGCCGAAGAAGACGCAGGCCGACGACACCGGAGATACGGCAGAGTCCGCCGCGCCCGTCCGCACCTCCCAGGCCGTCCGCGTGGTGGTGTGGCGCGGCCCGGACGGCGTGCGCATCGCCCCCGCCGGG
The DNA here is from genome assembly GCA_963782055.1 of uncultured delta proteobacterium. Taxonomy (GTDB): domain Bacteria; phylum Myxococcota_A; class Polyangia; order Polyangiales; family Polyangiaceae; genus DASXHD01. Next base: position 2,948,675 of record CAWAIF010000003.1, on the reverse strand, counting down.
ACGGTGGTCTCCGCCATCACGGTCGAGGCAGTCCTGGTCTCGCTGGACCCCGACATCGACCTGCTCCCGTGGCTCACCGGGGAGTGACCTTCGCGGCAGAGGCAGCCGGGCGCGTCCAATCGTGAGCATGCTCGCGATCACGCGGGCGGCGCACGCCCGTGCCGCGGGGCGGGTGGGGACGCCGTGCCCCTGCCAAAAAGGTGGCCCGGCGGGGCGGAAAAGTCTGATGGCCGACCCTAGATTGCGCTAACTACAGCCAATTGCCCATGTTCGACGAGTTCGGCATCAACGCGGGGTACGTCGAGGACCTTCACGCCCGGTACCTGCAGAGCCCCCAGGCGGTCGACGACCAGTGGCGCGCGTTCTTCGCGAGCTACGAACAGGCGACCCCGCCCCCCACCCAGCAGAACGGGGACGGCGGCGCCGCGAAGCCCTACACGAACGGTGTCACCAAGGCCGAGTCCGCCCTGCCCTTCCAGGCCAGCTTCCGGCTGGACCTGCAGGAGACGGTGCCGCCCCCCGCCGTCATGGCCGACGCCGCCGCCGCCGGCCGGGTGTACGCCCTCATCAACGCCTACCGCGTGCGCGGTCACCTCCACGCCGATCTCAACCCGCTCGGGGAGCCCCCGCCGGAGAGCGAGGAGCTCGCCCTCTCCGCCTTCGGCCTGAGCGCGCTGGACCTGGACCTCACCTTCCCGACGATCAACGTCGCGGGCCTGCCGCCGCGCACCACCCTGCGCGAGATCATCGCCCACCTGCGCACCACCTACTGCGGTTCGATCGGCGTGGAGGTCACGCAGATCGAGTCGCCGGAGCAGCGCACGTGGCTGCGCGAGCGTTTCGAGTCGACGCGCGGCCACCTCACGCTGGACCAGACCCAGGCGCTTCGCACCCTCACCAAGCTGACCGACGCCGAGATCTTCGAGCAGTTCCTCGCCCGCAACTTCGTCGGGGAGAAGCGCTTCAGCGCGGAGGGCGCCGAGAGCCTCATCGCCATGCTGGACGTCCTCATCGACGAGGCAGGCGCCCGCAACGTGGACGAGATCGTCTTCGGCATGGCCCACCGCGGCCGCCTCAACGTGCTCGTCAACATCCTCGGCAAGAAGGTCCGCGAGATCTTCGCCGCGTTCGACGACAAGGCGCCGGAGCGCTTCCTCGGCGCCGGCGACGTGAAGTACCACCTCGGCTACTCCAGCGACGTCACCACCGGCTCCGGCAAGTCTGTGCACCTGACGATGTGCTTCAACCCCAGCCACCTGGAGTGGGTGGACCCGGTGGTCGAGGGCCGCGCCCGCGCCAAGCAAGAATCGCGGCGCGCGCGTCGTGATGCCGCTGCTCATCCACGGCGACGCGTCGTTCATGGGCCAGGGCGTGGTCCCGGAGACGCTGAACCTCGCCGGGCTGGAGGGCTACGCCACCGGCGGCACCATCCACGTGGTGGTCAACAACCAGATCGGCTTCACCACCGTCCCGCGCGACGCACGCTCCACGCGCTACGCCACCGACATCACCCGCATGATGCGCGTCCCGGTCTTCCACGTGAACGGAGAGGACCCCGAGGCGGTGATCTACGTCGCCAAGCTGGCCGTCGAGTACCGGCAGCGCTTCGGCAAAGACGTGATCATCGACATGTACTGCTACCGCAAGTACGGCCACAACGAGGGCGACGAGCCCCGCTTCACGCAGCCGCTCATGTACGAGCTCATCGACAAGAAGCCGAGCGTGCGAGAGGTCTACGTCGAGCGGCTCGCCAAGGCCGGCACGGTCCCGCGCGAGAAGGCGGAGGAGATCGCCCAGGCGCGCAAGGCCGCGCTGGACGCCGCCCTCGCCGACGCCCGCAGCGGCGACTACCTGCAGCCCCCCGGGCGATGGAGGGGCTGTGGAAGGGCTTCCGCGGCGGCCCGGACCACCTGGTGCCCGAGGCGGACACCACCATCCCGGCCGAGAAGCTGATCTCCCTCGCGGAGCGGATGGCCGTCTTCCCCGACGGCTTCGCGGCCAACCCGAAGGTGCGCAAGGTCTTCGCCCACGACAGGGCGGACGCGGCGAAGACGGGCCGCCCGCTCGACTGGGGCGCGGCCGAGCACCTGGCGTACGCGTCGCTGCTCACGCAGGGCTACCCGGTGCGCCTGACGGGCCAGGACGCCCAGCGCGGCACCTTCACGCACCGCCACGCCACCGTCTTCGACATGCACACCGGCGAGCCGTACCGCCCGCTGCAGCACCTCTCGCCGACACAGGGGCGCTTCGACATCTTCGACAGCCCCCTCTCCGAGGCGGGCGTCCTCGGCTTCGAGTACGGCTACAGCCTGGACCGCCCCGACGGCCTGGTGATCTGGGAGGCGCAGTTCGGCGACTTCTTGAACAGCGCCCAGGTCATCGTCGACCAGTTTCTCTCCTCCGCGGAGGACAAGTGGCTGCGCCTCTCCGGCCTGGTGCTGCTCCTGCCGCACGGCTACGAGGGCATGGGCCCGGAGCACTCCAGCGCCCGCGTCGAGCGCTTCCTGCAGCTCGCCGCCGAAGACAACATGCAGATCTGCAACCTGACGACGCCCGCGCAGTTCTTCCACGCGCTGCGCCGCCAGGCCCTCCGACCCTGGCGCAAGCCGCTGGTGGTGATGACGCCCAAGAGCCTGCTGCGCCACAAGGAGGCGGTCTCCCCCCTCTCCGAGCTCGCAGGTGGCAGCTTCCGCCGCGCCATCGGCGACGACTCCGTCGACCCGAAGCAGGTGCGCCGCGTGCTGCTCTGCAGCGGCAAGGTCTACTACGACCTCCTCGACGCCCGGAAGAAGCTCGGTCGCACCGACGTCGCCATCGTCCGGCTGGAGCAGCTCTACCCCATCAACGACGAGCTCGCGCAGGCCCTCGCCCCCTACGCCGACGGCACGCCGCTCGTGTGGGTGCAGGAGGAGCCGCGCAACATGGGCGCCTGGTACTTCCTCTGCGCCCGCGCGCGCGACTTCATCGGAGACCGCTTCCCGCTGACGGTGGCGGCGCGCGCGGAGAGCGCGAGCCCCGCCACGGGCAGCAAGGCGAGCCACTACCTCGAGCAGAAGATGCTCATCGAGGCGGCCTTCGGGGGCTGACGCGCGGTCCATGGGGGCACTCTTCGCGCAGGTCCGCGACCGGTGGGCGCTCGCCGCGCTCTTCGCGGCCATCGTCGTGCTGGCCATGCTGGTCAACCGGTTCCGGCCGGCGAGCCGGCGCATGCTCCGCCGTGTCGTCATCCTCTACCTGCTCATGCTGGTCGCGGAGGCGGGCCTGGTGGCGGCGAGCGTGGCCGGCGCCGACCGCTGGGCGCACCGCTTCGGCTTCGGCGCGCACCTGCTCGAGGCCTTCGTCATCCTCAACCTGGGCGTGGTCGCCCTCTTCGACCTCGCGCTGCCGGCGGTCTCCATCGAGCTGCCCGACATCGCCAGCGATCTCGCGGTCGGCGCGGGGTACGTCGTCGCCACCCTCGGCGCGATGAGCGAGGAGGGCTTCAACGCCTCCTCGGTGCTGGGCGCCTCGGCGGTGGTGAGCGCCATCCTGGCGCTGTCGCTGCAGTCCACGCTGGGCAACGTCATCGGCGGCGTCGCCCTGCAGCTCGACGGCTCCATCCACGAGGGAGACTGGCTGCTGCTCGACAACGGCCGGCAGGGCAAGGTCAAGCGCATCCGCTGGCGCCACACCGTGCTGGAGACACGCAACTGGGGCACGCTGATCGTCCCCAACTCCATGCTGCTCGCCCAGCAGATCATCGTGATGGGCAAGCGGGAGGGGCAGGAGCGCCGGCAGTACCGCTACTGGGTCTACTTCAACGTGGACTTCCGCTACCCGCAGAACCAGGTCATCGACGTGGTGAACGAGGCGCTGCAGGCCTCGCCCATCCCCAACGTGGCGGAGGAGCCGAAGCCCCACTGCATCTCCTTCGACTTCGCGCGCGAGGGGCGCGACAGCTTCGTCTACTACGCCGTGCGCTACTGGCTGACCGACCTCGCCTACGACGACCCGACGAACTGCCTGGTGCGCGCGCGTGTGCAGGCGGCCCTGCGCCGCGCCGACATCCCCTTCGCCCGCCCGACGAACACCACCTTCGTCGCCATCGACGAGGGCGAGGACTCTCGCCGGTCGGAGCGGCACCGCGCCAAGCGGGCCGCCGCGCTCCGCTCGGTCGCGCTCTTCAAGGTGCTCAAGCCGGAGGAGATCGACTCCCTGATCGACCACCTGCGCTACGCACCCTTCGCGCGCAACGAGACCATCACCAAGCAGGGCAACGTCGCCCACTGGCTCTACATCCTGGTCACCGGCGAGGTGGAGATGCGCGTCCACGGGGACGGGGAGATCTCCACCGTCGTCGCCAACGTCCCGGCACCCTCCTTCTTCGGTGAGATGGGGCTGATGACCGGCGAGCCGCGCGCCAACGACGTCATCGCGGTGAACGACGTGGAGTGCTACCGCCTGGACAAGAAGGGGTTCGATCACATCCTGCGCGCCCGGCCGGAGGTGGCCGCGGCGATGTCGCGCACCCTGGCCGAGCGCAAGGTGGAGCTGCTCGCCGCCAAGGGTGACCTGGACGCCGAGGCCAAGAAGCGTGTCCAGGAGACCGAGGAGCAGCAGATCCTCGCCAAGGTGCGGACCTTCTTCGGCCTGGAGTGATTGGCATCGCGCCCTTCGGGCGGTCGGCCGGCCGGCGGCCGGACCTATGTCATCGCGCCCTTCGGGCGGTCGGCCGGCCTCCGGCCGGACCTATGTCATCGCGCCCTTCGGGCGGTCGGCCGGCCTCCGGCCGGACCTATGTCATCGCGCCCTTCGGGCGGTCGGCCGGCCTGCGGCCGGACCTATGTCATCGCGCCCTTCGGGCGGTCGGCCGGCCTCCGGCCGGACCTCAGGCAGGCGCCTCGCCCTTCTCCTCGTCCTTCGCGTCCGGCTCGTCCTTCGAGTCCGTCGCGTCCTCGCGGTGCTCCTCGCGCCGGACGATCTCGATCAGGTGCAAGAAGAAGCTCTGCGCCACCGACATCGCCGGCACGGCCAGCAACGCGCCGAGCGCGCCGAAGAGGTGCTCGCCCACGATGAGGGAGAAGATGACGAGCACCGGGTGGAGCTTCGCCGCGTCGCCCATGATCTTCGGGTTGAGCAGGTTGGCTTCTATCTGGTGGACGACCACGATCCACGCCAGCACCAGAAAGCCGGTGCCGATGGACTGCGTGAGCCCGATGGCCACCGCCGGCACCGAGCTCACGATCACGCCGAAGATGGGGATGAGGGAGAGGACGGTCGCGATGAGGGCGAGCACCGGCCAGTACTTCAGCCCGAGCAAGGCGAACCCCACCGCGGAGAGGCCGCCGTTGATGAGGCAGATGATGAGCTGCCCGCGCACCACGCCGGAGAGGCCCTCGTCGATGCGCGCCACCAGCGCGTCGAAGCTCGCGCGCGAGCTCGGGCGGACGAGCGAGCCGAAGAAGGCGAGGATCTTCTCGCGGGTGAGGATCAGGTAGGCGGCGAGCATCAGCGTGATGCCGAAGACGAAGACCGTGCGCGCCGCGGCCGCCACGAGGTTGCCGCCGTACTTGAGCAGGTCCACCGCGTTGCTGCGCACGTACGCCGCGGTGCGGCCGATGGCCTGGTCCGCCATCCGGTTGAGATCGATGCGCTGGTCGGGCGGCTCGTGCGGGACGATCACCCACCCGGCGTCGCCCTTCGGGCGCACCGCGATGCCGTCGCCGAGGTCCACGGCGTACGAGCCGTCCGGCCGCGGGGTGATCACGATCGGCTCCGCCTTCTCCGGCGGCGCGGGGTCGGAGGAGGTGGACAGGCCCCAGCTGTTGAGCCTGTCCTCGATCGCCGGGATCCAGCTGTCCTTGGCGACCTGCGCGTCGTGACGCAGCTCGCGCGCCAGGTTGCCCAGCTCCTGGCCGACGCGCGGCGCGGTGAGGCGCACGAAGCCGTAGAGGGAGCCCAGGACGACCACGTACACCACGATGATCGCCAGCGCGCGGGGCAGCCGCAGCCGGGCCTCCGCCAGGGACACGGCGGGCGTCAGCACGTACGCGAGCACGAGCGCCAGCACGAAGGGTGTCATCACCCGCCGCGCCACCACGATGACCACCAGCAACACGGCCGCCACCAGCCCGAGCAGTACGGGCTTGCGCCACCTGCCCGGCATGAGCTCCGCCCGCGGCCGGGTCACGCGCCGCCCCCGCCGCGATCCAGGTCGGCGAAGTGCGGGAGGAGACGATCGTAGGACTCGTGGAGATACTCCGGCATCACCCGCACGTCGGCGATGACCGGCATGAAGTTGGTGTCGCCCGCCCAGCGCGGCACGACGTGGGCGTGCATGTGATCGGCGATGCCCGCGCCCGCCGCCTTGCCCAGGTTCATCCCCACGTTCACGCCGTCGGGCATCACCGCCGCGCGCGCCCGTGCGACCGTCGCGCGCAGGAGCGCGAAGAACGCCGTGGCCTCCTCCTCCCCGAGATCGCCGAGGTCGGTCGCGTGCCGTCGCGGCACGACGAGCAGGTGCGAGGCGGTGAACGGGTACCGGTTGAGGCACACGAAGCCGTGCGGCTGCACCGCGAGCACCAGGTCCTCCCGGCGGTGCGACACGTCCCTCGCGGGGAAGTCACAGAAGATGCAGGTGTCCGCCCTCTTGCCGAGGATGTAGTCCATCCGCCAGGGCGCCCAGAGCGGCGTGCTCATGCCAGCGCACTGTAGAGGAATCGGCGAGGGAGGATAAGGGGGGCCCTTCGACGGGCCCCGCCCGCCTCCGCCACGACGGGCACGCGCGTGACCACATGGAAGTGCGACGGCCGCGAACGACATCCCGTGTGAGATGTCGCCGCGGCCGGGCACCCGAGCGCGAGTCGGAGGAAGGCGGGAGGCTTACTCCTCGTCCTTCTCTTCCGTCTCTTCCTTCTCGTCCTTCTCTTCCGTCTCGTCCTTGTCGCCGATGGCGAGCTTGTCGCCGAGCTTCTGCTTGATCAGCTCGCCGATGGTGCCGCCGGCCGCCTTCGCCTCGTCCGACTTCTTCGGCGTCATGGAGGGCCGCTTCTCCGGCTTGGCGGTGGCCGCGTTGGTCGCCGCCTCGCCGACGCGCATCGACAGCGTGAGCCGGCGATCCTGCGTGTCGATGTTGGCGATCTCCGCGGTGACGGTGTCGCCCACCTTGAAGGGCTTCGACTCGCCGTCCTCGCCAGCCGGCTCGACCACGTCGCCCTGGGCGATGAGGCCTTCGACGCCGTCACGGACGCGGACGAACATGCCGTAGTCGACGAGCGAGATGACCTTGCACTCGCACACCTTCCCGGGCGGGAGCTCGGAGAAGATGGTCGGCCAGGGGTCGTCGAAGAGCTGCTTGATGCCGAGGGACACCTTCTTCTCGTCGTGGTTGATCGAGAGGATGATGGCCTCGACGTCGTCGCCCTTGTGGAAGAGGTCGCTCGGGTTGTTGACCTTGGCCGTCCACGAGAGGTCGCTCTTGTGGACCATGCCGTCGACGCCCTCCTCGATGCCGATGAAGACGCCGTAGTCGGTGATCGAGCGCACCTTGCCGGCGATCTTGTCGCCCGGGTGGTACTTCTCGGTGAAGATGGTCCAGGGGTCCGGCTCGAGCTGCTTCAGGCCCAGCGAGATGCGCTTGGCCTTGGCGTCGACCTCGAGCACCTGGCAGTCCAGCTCCTGGCCGATCTCCAGCAGCTTGGACGGATGCTTGACCTTCTTGGTCCAGCTCATCTCGCTGACGTGGATGAGACCCTCGACGCCCGGCTCCAGCTCGACGAACGCGCCGTAGTCGGTGATCGACATGACCTTGCCGTGCACGCGCTTGCCGGGCGGGTAGGCCTCCTCGGCGTGCGTCCACGGGTCCTCCTGGGTCTGCTTGAGGCCCAGCGAGACGCGCTCCGTCTCCGGGTTGTACTTGAGGACGCGGACGGTCACCTCGTCGCCGACGTGGAAGAGCTCGCTCGGGTGCGTGACGCGCCCCCAGCTCATGTCGGTGATGTGGAGCAGGCCATCGATGCCGCCGAGGTCGACGAAGGCGCCGTACTCGGTGATGTTCTTGATGACGCCCTTGACGACCTTCCCCTCCTCCAGCGTCTCGAGGGTCTTGGTCTTGATCTCGTCCCGCTCCTTCTCGAGAAGGACGCGGCGGCTGAGCACGATGTTTCCGCGCTTCTTGTTGAACTTGATGACCTTGAACTGGTAGGTCTGCCCGATCAGCTTGTCGAGGTTGCGGATGGGCCGCAGGTCCACCTGGCTGCCGGGGAGGAAGGCCTTCACGCCGCCGCGGATCGTGACGGACAGGCCGCCCTTCACGCGCTGGGTGATGGTGCCCTCGATGAGCTCGTCGCGCTCGCAGGCGCTCGAGATCTCATCCCACACCTTCATCTTGTCCGCTTTCTCCTTGGAAAGCGTGACAAGGCCGTCGTCGTTCTCGCGGCTCTCGATGTAGACGTCGATCTTGTCGCCCGCCTTGACGGTGAGCTGCCCCTGCGGGTCGGTGAACTCCGACAGGGAGATCATCCCCTCGCTCTTGCCGCCGATGTCGATGACAACGTCATCGCGCTGCACGGCGACGACCGTCCCCTGGACGATCTCGCCTTCCTTGATGAAGCCTCCGCCCTGGATGCTCGCCTCGAAGAGGCTGGCGAAGTCCTCGCCGGAGGACTGATCGGTCGTCTGCTCGGGCTTACTGCCTGCCGAGTCGAGGGCTTGGGTGTTGGACATGAAGTTTTCGTCTGCTCTTCTCGGGCGATGCCCGACGTTGCCGCGTCCGTGCCGAGGGGCGCGGTGCGCGGGTTGGGGTTGGATCTCGTCCCACGGCCGCAGGCAAATGAGCGCCTTTTGGCCGCGCGGGAGCAGGGTGTGTACGCCACGACGCCCTCCCTGTCAAAGGCCAAAGGCAAGCCGCGGGCCGCCCCCGCCTGCACCGATGCGCAGTGTCCTCCGCCCCCGCGGGCCCCGCGCGCCCCATTGCTAGCACGCTCGCAGTCCGACGCTCGGCGCCCGGTCGTGGGGGGCTGCCCCCACCCTGCCGCCCGCCCGGAGGCTAGGTCAGCGACCGGACGCGCTCCACCATCCGCGCCACCACCTCGCTGACGCCCACGCTGGAGGAGTCGACCACCAGCGCGTCCTCCGCCTGCCGCAGGGGGGCGACCGCCCGGCCGGTGTCCTGCGCGTCCCGCCGCACCACCTCCGCCAGCGTCTGCTCCAGCGTCACGTCCTGCCCCTTCGCGCGGAGCTCCTCCCACCGGCGGCGAGCCCTCACCTCGGGGCGGGCGGTGAGAAAGAACTTCGCCTCCGCGTCGGGGAAGACAACCGTACCGATGTCCCGGCCCTCCAGCACCACACCGCCCTCGGCCCCCGCCTGGCGCTGCAGGTCGAGCAGCGCCGCCCGCACCTCGGGGTTGGCGGAGACGGTGCTGGCCCCCATCCCCATCTCGGGGGTGCGAATGGCCTCCGAGACGTCCTCGGCGTCCAGGTAGACGCGCATCCCCAGCTCCGCGTCGCGCTTGAGGACGAGCCCGCCACGCCGGACGATGTCCCGGGCGATCTCCCCCACCGGCGGGCCGCCGTCGAAGGCCAGCCCCGCGCGCTTCGCGGCGAGGGCGACGACCCGGTAGAGCGCGCCGGTGTCGAGCAGGACGAAGTCCAGCGCCGCGGCGAGCTGCCGCGCGACCGTGCTCTTGCCCGCCCCCGCGGGGCCATCGATCGCCACGACCGGGCGGCTGCGCATGGGCCTCGTCTAGCAAGTCCTGGGGCGGAAACCAACACGCCTCGGCCCGCCAGCCCACTTGCACCGGGACACGCCGTGGTGAGGCGCAGCTCTACGGACTGCCACCCACGAGCGGGACCATGGAGATGCGCTTCCAGTCGTAGGAGGGCCGCGGGTTGGAGGGCCGCGCCAGGTAGTAGCCCTGGCCGAACTGCGCGCCCGCGTCCTGCGCCGCCGCGAACTCCTCGTAGGTCTCGATGCCCTCCACCACCACCTTCGCCCCCATGTCGTTGCACAGCCGCACGATGGCCTGCACCAGCTTGAAGAGGCGCGTCCCGCTGCGGATGCCGGCGACGAGCTCCCGGTCGATCTTGACGATCTCCGGGTTGAGGTCGGCGATGTACTTGAGGTTGGAGTAGCCCGCGCCGAGGTCGTCCACCGCGAGATAGGCACCGCGCCCGCGCACCTCCGAGAGCACGCCCTGGCAGAAGCGGAAATGCGTGAGCGGCACCGACTCGGTGATCTCCAGGTAGATCGGGTGGTCGTGCGAGAAGATGGGATCGTCCGGACGCACGAGCCAGGAGTCGTCCAGCTCGTTGGGGTGGATGTTGAGGAAGAGCGGCGCGTCCGGGCAGCCCTCCGCCGCGAGCTCGCGGATGGCGCGGCCGATCTTCCCGGCGACCTTGCCCTCGATGGCCGCCTTGATGATGCTCGGCGGGTCGGGGAAGGTGGGCACGCGGCTGCGCACCAGCGCCTCGTAGGCGAAGGGCTTGCCGGTCACCAGATCGACGATCGGCTGGTAGACGACGGTGAGCTGCTTCTGGGCCGCGGCCTCCTCGATGGGCAGCAGCGAAGGCCTGACCGACGTGCGCGCCGGAGGCGACGAGACGCGACCAGAGCGCGTGGACGCCGGGGGCCGGTGGCTGGAGCGCCCCGGGCGCACGGTTCTCCTGCCTCTATCCGAAGTCATGTTCGAGCAGACCTCCGCGAAAGCGCTGGCTCATTACAATGAACGGCCAACATACGATCCATATCAGGGCCAATCGCCCGTCGAGAGCGATTTCGTGTTGCGCCACTCAAATCGCGCCCACATCCGCGCGCACGTCCGCACCCAGGGCACGCAGCGTCCCCACGAAGCGGGGGAAGCTCGTCGCGATGCAGTCGACGTCCTCGATCCGGCTCTCGGCCCCCGGCCCGCCGGCGGCCAGCGCGAGGACGGCGGCCGTCATCGCGATGCGGTGGTCGCCGCGGCTCCTCACGCGGGCGGGAGTCAGCGGGCCATCTCGCCCCCGCACGACCATGCCGTCCGGCCGCTCCTCGCACTCGACCCCGAAGGCGCGCAGCACCTCGACCATCGCCGCGATGCGATCGGTCTCCTTCACGCGCAGCTCGGCGGCGTCGATGATGAGGGTCTCGCCGTGGGCGCGCGCCGCCAGCGCGCAGAGCGCGGGGATCTCGTCGATGGAGCGGGCCACCAGCTCACCGCCGACCTTGCCCCCGCGCAGCTCCGCGTAGAAGGCGTGGAGGTCGCCCACCGGCTCGCCGCCCGTCTCCCCGCCGGGCTCGACGCGCAGGCCCGCGCCCATGTCCCGCGCGACCTCGAGGGCGCCGGTGCGTGTGGGGTTGGTGCCGACGCGCCGGACCGTGATGCGCGAGCCCGGCACCATGTGCGCGGCGACGAGCAGGAAGGCGGCGGCGGAGAGATCGCCCGGGAGCTCGACGTCGAAGGCGGGCATCTGCCCGCTCCACCCCGCCGGGTCCAGCTCGACGAGTGGCCCGAAGGCGCGCAGCGGCACGCCCAGCGCCAGCAGGAGGCGCTCGGTGTGGTCGCGCGAGACCGTGGGCTCGCGCACGTAGGTGGTCCCGTGCGCGTAGAGCCCCGACAGCAGCAGGGCGCTCTTCACCTGCGCGCTGGCGACCTTCATCGTGTGCTCGATGGGCCCGAGGTACTCGCCCTCGGGCAGGCCGTGGCAGACCAGCGGGGCGGTGATGTCCGGCTCGCCGGGCGCGCCGCTCGCCGCAGCGGAAGGGACGCGGCGTGTCGGGTGCGGCGCGCCGTCGATGCGTGCACCCCGGGCGCGAAGCGGACCGACGACGCGCATCATCGGGCGCGCAGAGAGGGAGGCGTCGCCCACCAGCACCGACTCGAAGGGCTGGGGCGCGACCACGCCGCACAAAAGGCGCATGGTGGTGCCGGAGTTGCCGCAGTCGAGCGGCGCGGTGGGGGCGCGCAGTCCGAACAGGCCCGCGCCGGTGAGCACCAGCTCGCGGGCGCGCCCCTCCCCCGACTCCTCGATGGCCACGCCCATCGCGGTGAGCGCGGCGGCGGTGGAGCGGTTGTCCCCGCCGCCGGCGAACCCGCGGATGCGGCTCTTGCCATGACAGAGGGCGCCGAGCAGCAGCGCCCGGTGGCCGATGCTCTTGTCCGAGGGCACCGGCACGCTCCCGGTGAGCGGCCGCTCCGCGTAGCACACGATGAGATCCGTCACGCGCGGGACTCTAGCAGCTCCCGGCGCTCTCACTCCGCGCGAGAAGCGCCCGCGTCGCCGAGCGTACGCAAACTCACGCGGCGACGACGAGCAGCACGCCGGCGAGCGCGGTGGACCCGCCGACGGCGTAGGTGCCCCAGCGTTTCGCCTTCCCGATGTGGCCGTACTTGATGAGCGCGCGCCCCACGACGCCGAGCACCAGCCCGCCGAAGGCGAGGGCCGCCCAGAGCACCGCGAGCACCTTGTCGAACGCGGAGCCGGACACGACGCGCCAGACGAAGAACCAGAAGAGCGCGAAGTGCGCGACGGCATCGGCTGCGCCGAGCACGCCCACCACGCGATCCAACCCGCCACCGGGAGAGGCCATGGCTCCAGTATGACCACGCCCTCGGGAAAGTCTACCCACGCGCCAGCCGTCCCATCGCGAGCATGCTGGCGATCCGCCGTGGCGGCGCTCAGCGCAGGGGGTGGTGCATGATCAGCACCGCCACCGCGGCGCCCAGGGCGGCAAGGGTGGTGATGAGCAGGAGCACCACGACCCACACCGGAACACCGGACCGCGGGGCAGGGGCCGCGACGAGCCCCGGCGTCGAGGACGACGGCGGCGGCGCGCCCAGCGAGACCGGCGCCGGCTGCGGGACCTCCGGCACGATGCCTCTCGCCGCGAGGTAGGCCTTCGCGTCGATGTTCACGGTCGCCTCCTCCCCGAACGCCGAGCTGCCGACGGACCAGGCCTCCTCGCGGATCGCCACGTCGGTGATGGTCGCCTTCGGGTCGCGTGTGGCGACGGCGTCGCGCACCGCGACGGCGGCGGCGGCGACCGCGAGCAGCGAGGCCGGCGAAAAGAACTCACCGTCCACCGTGCTCACGTGGCCCTGCCAGACGCATGTGCCCTCGCTGAAATCGATGCGCGAGTCCAGCTCCACCGGGCCGGCGTACTTCTCGGCGTAGCCATCGATGATCTCGTGGGCGCGGCGGGCGAGACGCACGCCGGAGGTGCGGGCGAGCACCATCGCCTTGCCCGACATGAGCAGACCCGCCGAGAGCTCTCCGAGCGCGCCGGCGGACATGTGCACCTTGCAGCTCGCGAGCTGGCCGACCCAGGGCTGCAGCTTCACGGAGGAGAGCGCGGTGCCCTGGCCCCCCGCCATCTCCTCGACTGCCCGCCAGAGCAGGCGGCTGTTGGCGGCCAGCGCGACGAGCGTGTAGCGGTCCAGCGGCCGCAGGCGCCGCCACTCCTCGGCGCTCACGGGCCGGAAGCTGCGCAGGGCGTCGGCGACGGCGACCGGCACCTCCTCGAGGGGCGGGTCCTTCACCTTCCCCATGAAGCGCACGCGCTTGAGCACCGGCGAGACGGCGTTCTTCACCGTCGCCTCGTCCACCTTCTCGTGCGTGCCCTCCTGCACGATGCGCTGACGCACCTCGATCGGAAGCGACTGCCACGTCTCGAGCGGGAGGGCGACGCCCGCGCAGAGCAAGGCGCGGCGCGCGGCGAGCGGCGGCCGGGGGAGATCGGCGCCGATGTCCTCGAACGCGTACATCATGGAGGCGGCTGGATCTGCGGGAGCTTGGTGAGGAAGTTCTCGAGGGAGGTCTCGTCCACTCCGAAGGTGATCTGCACGTCGGAGTCCTTCACGGCGAGCGTCGGGCTCTGGATCTGGGGGAAGACGCCCGTCAAGCCGGCGGTCGCGTTGGCGATCGCGATGAGCTGCTTGATCGCGGGCACCGCGCTCTTGGCGTGGTCGGCGTCCTTGTAGGTGAGCGACCCCGCGACCTGCACGCCGGGCGACTGGAAGGTGCCGACGGCGCGCGCGGCGGCGAGGCCCTCCGCCGCCGCGAGGCGGAAGCCGGATACGCTGACGCCGCTGAGGGGCTGGTCCTTGAAGTCGGCGGCGAGCGCGAAGGCCGCGCCCGCCGTCTCGATGGTCTCGAGCATCCACGGGTGGACGTCACGCTTCACCCGCCCGTCCTTGAGGCGGTCGAGGGCGCGGCGGATCGCGCCCTCCGTCCCGGCGAGGGCGGTGTGTGGCGAGAGCACGGTGACGCCCACGTTCGCGACGGTGTAGACGTCGTGGCCGGCGTACGTCGACTGCACGACCACGCCCGCCTTCGTCTGGGTGTGGTTCTTGGCGGCGAGGGCGATCTTGTCGACGTCGAAGCGGCCGCTGAGCACGGCGAGCACGTCGACGCCCTGCAGGGAGTAGGAGCCGATGGTGACGCGGTCGAGGTCCTTCGACGGGGAGAAGCCGGCGTCGGCGCCGAGGGGGAAGTACATCTCGGCGAGCTTCGCCGCCTGCGCGCCGAAGGACTGGCTGGCGTAGAGCGCCTTGGCGTCGACCGTCGCGACGGCGAGCGGGCCGGACGGCAACAGGACCAGCGGATCCTTGTCGATGGTGTCCATCGACAGGGCAGCCGACGGGGCCTTGGCGACCTCGGCGTTCTGGGCCGCGCCGCCGCCGCACGCACCCGCGGCGAGCGCAAGGGCCACGATCGCCGCGGCGAACGGTGACTTTCGAGCCGTCAGCATCCTGGCCAAGGTAACCCGACCGGCGGCGACAAGCGACCGCCAAGCGCGGCTCCCCGAACAGCCGCTTCAGAGCGCGGGATACGAGCCCAGAACCTTGAAGAACCGCGTCTGCTTGCGCACGTCGTCGAACGCCGTCACCAGCGCGCGGTCCGTCGCGTGGCCCGTCAGCTCCACGAAGAAGAGGTACACCCACTCCTCGCCCCGCGCCGGGCGCGACTGGATGTTCTTCAGGCTGACGCCCCGCTCGGCGAAGAGCTTGAGCACCGAGAGCAGCGCGCCGGGCGCGTCGTTCACGGAGAAGACGCACGCGGTGGCGTCGTCCCCGGTGCGGCCGCCGGGTCGCGAGCCGACGATGGCGTAGCGGATGCGCTCCGGCTGCTCCATCCCCCTGCGCGCGACGGCGAGGCCCTGCTCGGCGGCGAAGTCCTCCGTGCAGAGGGCGGCAGCGCCGTGGTCCTCGGCCGCGAGCTGACACGCCATGTGTGGTGTCTTCACGTCGAACACGGTCACCCGCCGTGCCAGCGCCGCGAGCGCGTTCTGCCCGCGCGCGTGGTCGGACGCCGTCGCGTACACCTTGTCCACGTCCGCGTCGTTGCCCGTTCTGTTGGCGAGGCACAGCTCGGTGGCGACCTCGATGGCGGAGACGATCTTCAGGTCGGAGGCCACGAGCGCGGCGATGGTGCCCTGCACCGGGCCATCAGCCATCGTCTCGATGGGGACGACCCCGAACTCGGCGCGGTGGGCCGTCACCTCCGCCAGCGTGGCGGGCACACCCTCGACCACGTGCAGCTCCACCCCCGCGCCGAACCGCGCGCGCACGGCCGAGTGCGCCGCGCCGCCCTCCGGTCCGGGGTAGGCCACCTTCACCGGCAGCTCCAGCGCGAGGCAGCTCGCGTACACGTGCGCGAAGATCACGCGCAGGTCCTCCGCTGGCATGTCCCCGCTCGCGCGCGCGACGACGGTCGAGATCTGCGCCTTCTCGGTGAGGGGGAGCTGCGCGGGCTGGTCCTTGCGCAGCTCGCCCACGCGGCGCGACAGCTTGGCTCGCTTCTCCAGGCCCGCGAGGATCTGCCCGTCGACCCGCACCAGCTCCTGCCGGAGATCCTCCACCTCGCGCTTGGCGTCGCTCATCTCGAGGGGAAGCGTAAGGGCGCGCGGGCGCATCGTCCACACGCGCCGCAACAAGTGTCACAATGACCCCGTGCTCGAGGAGCTCGGCCAGAAGTACCAGGAGATGCTCGCGCTGAGGCGTCTTGACGCGAGCGGCGTGCCCCACGATCCGACGCCTCGTCTGCGCGCCCTGGCCCTGCGCTTCCCCGGCGCGCTGCGCGAGATTGATGCGTTGCCCCTCGAGAGCATCGAGCGACGCCTCACCGCGCTCGACCGCGCGCGCGGCGGCGAGCCGGAGCGCTGGATGGTGGCGATGAGCCGCTACCACCGCGAGATGCGGCTGGCGCTGGAGGTCAAGCGATGGCTCGGGCGGCGACGCGTGGTCGACGCCGCAATGGAGCGCGCGTTCGAGGAGGCCCACCAGGACCCCGCGCGGGCGTGGGGCCGCGAACGGCTGGCGCTTCTGGCGAGGCCGCCGGGGGGTCGCATCTCGCGAGTCGTGGTCGCGAGCGTGGCGGAGAGCATGGGCGCCAGCCCCGCCGACGTACGCCGCTGGGTGCTGGGCTCCCCCCCCGCCCCCTGACCCATCCCCCCGTTCGTCGGAGTGTTAGCATGCTCGCACTCCGACGTTTCGCCGGGAATCTTGGGGGAAAGGCCCTCACTCCTTCGGGGACGAGCCGCTCTTCGCCGGAGCCGGCGCGCTCGGCGCGGTCGGCGCGGTGGAGGACGAACCCGAAGAGCTCTCCCCCTTGGACTCGCTCTTCGTCTCCTTGCCGGAGCCGGAGGCGGAGGATGCGGGCTTCGCCGAGGAGTAGAGGTCGGCGTACCAGCCGCCCCCCTTCAGGATGAAGTTGCCCCCGCTGATCAGCCGCTGGGCGGTCTGGGCGTGGCACTTGGGGCACTCGGTGAGCGGATCCGCCGAGATGCGCTGCACCGTCTCCCACTGATGGCCGCAGCTCTTACAGGCGTAGTCGTAGGTCGGCATGGGGTCGCTTGGTCGCCTCGCGCCCCCTTGGCCGCCGGGGGCAGGCGGGGGCTCGCCGCACGCGGCGCACCCATCGCCACACGTATGGCCGCCGCTGGCCACCTGTCAAGGCGCCTCCCTCTGGACAAATTGTGGATACGTGCGAAATACACGCGTTTTTCCCTTGAAGAGGGCTCCTCGCAGGCGTACCTGTGCAAGTGGACAGTGACCTTATGTGAAGTGACGTTACGCTTGCCCTACGGCCATAGTCATGGCCTTACCTGCGCAGGCGCGCAGGCTGGCGCGTTGCGATTGCAGAAAAGTTGGCCCACCTGGGTCTCGGGCGGAGTGTGGGAGCGGAGACGCTCCGGAGCGGGTGCATGAAGATCAAGAAGCTCGAAATGAGCGGGTTCAAGTCGTTCGTCGACCGCACGGTGGTCCACTTCGACCACGACGTGCTCGGCATCGTCGGCCCGAACGGCTGCGGCAAGTCCAACATCGTCGACGCCATCCGCTGGTGCATGGGCGAGCAGAGCGCCAAGCACCTGCGCGGGCGGAGCATGGAGGACGTGCTCTTCAACGGCTCGGAGTCGCGCAGCCAGTGCGACCTCGCGGAGGTCACCCTCACCTTCGAGAACGACGACCCCGAGGGCGTGCCCCTCGAGTTCAAGGAGTACGTCGAGATCGCGGTGACCCGCCGCCTCCACCGCTCCGGGGACAGCGAGTACCTCATCAACAAGACGCCCGTCCGCCTCAAGGACATCACCGACCTCTTCCTCGGCACCGGCGTCGGCACCAAGGCGTACTCCATCGTCGAGCAGGGCAAGATCGGCCTCATCGTGAGCGCCAAGCCGGAAGACCGGCGCATGCTCATCGAGGAGGCGGCCGGCATCACCAAGTACAAGTCCCGCAAGAAGGCCGCCGAGCGGAAGATGGATCTCACCGAGCAGAACCTGCTCCGCGTGGGCGACATCGTCGCGGAGATCGAGCGCAACCTCGGCTCCCTCAAGCGGCAGGCCGCCAAGGCGGAGCGCTACCTGGGCTACCGGCGCGAGCTGGAGGACCTGCAGCTCTACGACGCCAGCCACCGCTGGCTGGAGCTGACCGGCTGGACCAAGCTCCACGAGGGCGACGTCGGCCGCTTCACCCTGGAGGCCGACCAGGCGCGCTCCGCGCTCACCGCGCGCGAGGCCGACCTGGAGACCGCCCGCCTCGAGGCCATGGCCGCCGAGGAGGAGCTGGAGAAGGCGCAGAACCGTGCCTTCGCCGCCGAGAACGAGGTGCGCGGCGAGGAAGCCGCCATCGCCCGCGCCCAGGACAAGATCGAGGGCCTGCGCGCGCGAGAGACCCAGGCCGAGAACGAGGCGGGCGAGATCGAGCGCCAGTGGCTGGAGCTCTCGGCCGAGCGCGACGGCTACGCGGCCGAGGTCGCCTCCCTGGAGAACGACGAGGCCATCAAGGCCGCGCAGACGGAGGCGGAGGACGCCCAGGTCACCGCCGCCACCGCCGAGCTGCAGGCCGCCGACGCGCGCGTGGCCGAGCTGCACCGCAACGTCGCCCGGGCGGAAGCCACCATCGCCAGCGCCGAGGCCACCCTCGCCGGCTTCGATCGCCGCGCCGAGGAGATGCGCGGCCGCGCCGGCAAGCTCGCCGAAGAGCGCGAGGACCTGGAAGGCGCCCTGGCCGAGCACCGCGGCAAGGCCGCCGCCCTCGAGACCGAGCTGTCCGATCTGCGCGACGGCAAGGTCCACAGCGCGGAGGAGCGCGCCACCAAGGAGACGCACCTCGCGGAGCTTCGCCACCAGATCGCCGAGAGCGACCGCGCCCTGGAAGAGGCGCGCGGCGAGCTGGCGAAGAAGCGCTCGCGCCTCGGCGCCCTCACCGAGCTGCACGCCCGCCTGGAAGGCGTCGGCGCCGGCACCAAGGCGCTGGTCGCGACGAAGCACGAGGCCGTCGTCGGCCTCGTGGCAGACCGCATCGAGGCCCCGGCCGAGCTGACCACCGCGCTCGCCGGCCTCCTCGGCCATCGCCTCGAAGAGGTCGTCGTGCGCGACGTCGAGGCGGGGGCGCACCTGCTCGAGGGCCTCGCCGCCGGCAAGAAGGGCCGCGCGACCATCGTCCCGCTTCACCCGCGCCACGTCGCTGGGGTGTGGTCACCCCTGCCGGACGTGCCCGGCGTCGTCGCGCGCCTCGCCGATCACCTCCGCTACGCCCCCGAGGACGAGTCCCTCGTCCGCGCCCTGGTGGGCGACACCCTCGTCGTGGAGGACCACGAGGCCGCGGCCCGCGTGCGCGAGCTCGCGCCGTCCACTCACGTCGTCACGCGTGAGGGCACCGTCTTCTTCGCCGACGGCCGCATCGCCGGCGGCACCGGCGAGGAAGTCGCCGCCGGTCGCCTCGACGAGAAGCGCGAGATGCGCGAGCTCGGCGAGGAGGTGCAGCGCCTGGACGCCGTCGCCTCCGAGCGCCTCGCCCGCCACCAGGCCCTTCGCGGCGCCATCGCCGAGACGCAGGCCGCGCTCGAGCAGGCGCGCAACCAGGCCCACGCCGACGAGCTCGCGCACCTGCACTGCGAGAAGGACCTGCGCGCGGTGCTCGCGTCGGCCGAGACGGTCGAGCGCCGGCTGGGCGTGCTGGCCCAGGAAGCCGAGGAGCTGGCGCGCTGGATCGCCCTCGCCGGCGACGAGCGTGCGCAGGCGGAAGGCAGCCTCGACGAGGCGCGCGCCGGCCTCGAGCAGGCCGCGGGCGAGCTCGGCGACGCCGAGGCCGATGCCTCGGAGAAGCGCACCTTCGTCGACTCGCGCCGCCAGGTGCTGACCGAGGCGCGCGTCGTCCTCGCCGGCGTTCGCGAGAAGCTCACCGCGGCGCGTGGCACCGTCGCCCGGCTGGACCGCAGCACGGAGGAGCTGGCCGAGCGCAAGGCACGCCTGCGCGACGAGCTCCTGGAGAACGCCCGCGCCTTCGGTGAGACGGCGGCTCTCGTCTTCCTCCACAAGGAGCGCCTCCAGGCCGCGTTGGACGAGTCGGCAGACGCCACGCGCATCCTGGGGGAGACGCGCGAGGCGTACGAGCTGTTGCGCAACGGCCTCGCCGAGCGCGAGGGCGGCCTCAAGGATCTTCGCGCCCAGGCCGAGGCCATGCGCGAGGCGCTGGCCGCCGCCGAGATGGCCCTGCGCGAGAAGGAGATGGGCCTCGCCCACCTGCTCGAGACGGTGGCCGAGCGCTTCCGCGGCCTCCACCTCCCCCGCGTGATCGGCGACTACCACCTGCGCCCGCCCCCCGACGACGAGGCCCGCGCGCGCATCGGCGAGCTCAGCGGCCTCATCGATCGCATGGGCTCCGTCAACCTGGACGCCATGCGCGAGCACGAGGAGGCGCAGGAGCGCTTCACCTTCTACACCGAGCAGAAGGCAGACCTGGACAAGGCGCTCGCCGACCTGCAGAAGGCCATCGCCCAGATGAACCGCGAGTCCCGGCGCCTCTTCGCCGAGACCTTCGCCGCGGTGAACGAGCGCTTCCAGCAGATCTTCCCGCGCATGTTCCGGGGCGGCCGCGCCTCCCTGCGCCTGACCAACCCCGAGGACATGCTGGAAACGGGCATCGACATCCTCGCCCAGCCGCCCGGCAAGAAGCTGGCGAGCATCGAGCTGATGAGCGGCGGCGAGAAGGCCCTCACGGCGGTCTCCCTCATCTTCGCCATCTTCCAGATCAAGCCCTCGCCCTTCTGCATCCTGGACGAGGTCGACGCCCCGCTCGATGAGGCGAATGTCGCGAGATACAACGACATGATCCGCTCGATGACGGACCGCTCGCAGTTCATCCTCATCACCCACATCAAGCGGACGATGCAGCTGGTGGACGTTCTCTACGGCGTGACCATGCAGGAGTCGGGCGTGTCGCGCATCGTGAGCGTCAACCTGAACGCCGCGTCGGACACGCAGAAGCCAGAGCCGAAGAAGGTCGCGGCGGAGGGCGAGGCGGAGGGCCAGGCCGCTCAGGTGGCGTGACCTGCCCCCCTCGCCCCTACGAGGGCGCGGGGGGGAGGAAGAAGGGCTACGGCACGATGAGGCGCACGGCGCGGGGGAGGACCTCGATGCGCGCCTGGGTCGACGCGAGGAACTCCTCGCCATCGATCTGCGCGGCGAGGGGGGCGCCGCCCTCCGGCGGGCGGAAGCGCAGCGTCGCCCGGGCGACGCGGAAGGAGTGGGAGTGCTCCACGCCGATCTGGTTGAGCATCTCCTCGGTCACCGGATTGCCCTCCAGGTCCACGATGGCCTTGCTCGTCCAGTCGCGCTTGCCGCGGAAGGGGATGACCTCGAAGAGGCCGTCGTCGTGGCGGGAGCCACGGTCGAACACCCAGGCCCCGCCGTAGACGCGCGTCCCCTTCACGATGAGGTCGGTGAGCCCCTCCAGCCGCTCCGTGCCGCTCTCGTGCTCCACCTCGCACGTGAACTTGTCGTTCACCGTGTACGAGTCCAGAAACACCTTGAGCAGCGAGCTCGCGTACACCAGGTAGTCCCGGTACACGTCGCGGAGGATGGGCACCTGCTGCACCGCCTCACGCTCGGCGTTGCGCTCCGCCAGCACACGCGCGGAGAGCCCCCAGCCCGCGGAGTCGAAGAAGTATGCAGACTGCACGCTCGCGTCGGGGCGGGCGGCCTCGATCCGGCCGGCGTCCAGCCGGGTCTCCTTGGCCGCCGCGACGACCTCGACGTTGCGCTCCAGCGCCGCCTCGCCCGCCTCCAGGCCGAAGCTGCGTCCCTGATCGTTGGCGGTGCCCGTCGGCAGCATCCCCATCGCGATGGACTCCCCGCGCGCGCTGCCCAGCAGCCCGGAGGCGACCTCGCGGAAGGTGCCGTCGCCGCCCATGGTCACGACGCACGAGTAGCCACCGCGGTCGAGCGCCTCGGTCACCGCGCCGACCGTCTTGCCGCCAGGGAGGGTCGCCAGCAGATCGCTCGCGATGCCGTGCGTGGCGAGGAGCGACCGCGCCCTCTCGATGCGCGCCGCGTTCTTTCCGCTCTGCGCGGTGGGGTTGCCGACGAGGAGGTGTGTGACCATCTCAACCAGGGTACCGCCACGTACGCCGGAAGGGCACCACGCGAGCGCGCTTCGGCTATCATGTTCGCATGCGAGCCTGGGCGCTTCTTCTCGTCTCCGGGGTGTCCACCTTGGTGCTGCTCGCCGTCGCCTGCGGCGGCGACGACACCAGCAACGGCAACGGCGACGACGCCGGCCCGCGCGACAGCAGCGTGATCGACGACGGGTCGGTCGCCGAGACCGCCGCGTGCAAGGCGGGGGGGAGCTCCGGCGACGTGCAGGCCCCGACCTTCGTGCGCAACATCAAGACGGGCGAGACGGGCTGGTTCTCGTCGCCGGCGATCGTCGACCTGGGCAAGGATGGCAAGAAGGAGATCGTCGCGCCGGACTACAGCACCTTCGTCTTCGACGCGCAGGGAAAGCGGCTCGCCAAGGGCACCGCCACTGGCGGCCGCGTGTACGCGCCGGGCGTGGTCGCGGATCTGGACGGGGACGGCACGATGGAGGTGGTCGTCGGCGGCAGCGACGGCAAGACTCAGGGCACGAGCGTCGCCGCCTACGAGTGGAAGGGAGGCACCCTCTCGGTCAAGGCGGGCTGGCCCGTGTCCACGTGCAGCGGCGGGCAGTGCCCGGAGGTGCGCGGCATGGCCGCGGCGGACCTGGACGGCGACGGCAAGATCGAGGTCGTCGTCACCACCACCAACACCTCGAAGACCGGCGCGCAGGTCTTCGTCTTCGAGCCGGACGGTACGCTCTACCAGCCCGCCGGCGCCGCGGTCACGCCGGCCTGGCCGCGCTACAACACCGCCACCGGCCCGGGCAACGACGCCGATTTCAACGGCCAGGGCAACCAGGGCTACGGCTGCTACGGGGAGAACGTCGGCATCGGCAACATCGACGACGACAAGGACCTGGAGATCCTGGTCACCTACGACAACCACCAGATCAACGCCTTCAAGAAGGACGGCACCTCCGTCCTGGCGAGCGACTGGTACAAGAACCGCGCGACGAAGTACGCCGGGCAGCGCATGGGGTGGGGGCAGTTCATCCGCTGGTTCGACCCGGACGTGGAGGACGCGCAGTACCACACGCAGACCGGCCCCTGGCCGAGCGTGGACACCACCATGTGGCTTCAGTGGACGGCCTCGCCGCCCAACGTGGTGGACATCGACGGCGACGGGAAGAACGAGGTGGTCGGCATCCCCAACGCGGAGGAGCACCAGCCGTACGAGACGCAGGGCTACGCCTTCATGGTGCTGCAGGGCGCGCAGGGCGACGGCTCGCTGGCGGCGAAGCGCCTGCCGGCCTTCCGCACCCTGCCCTTCAGCGACAAGCCGCCGGTGCGCGCGAGCGGCGACTACTACCCCCCCAACGGCATCCCCGCGCCGACGACGGTCAACATCCTGGGCGACGCGCGGCCGGAGATCATCGCGCCGATCAACGACGGCTACCTCTACGCGGTGGGCCCCGACGGCAAGGTCCTCTGGCGCTACGACTACGCCAAGGGCGTGGCCAAGACCTTCGCCTCGGAGGCCGTCGTCGCCGACCTGAACAAGGACGGCACGCCGGAGATCATCTTCGGCACCTACTCGCTACAGCCGGGCGGGGGCCACCTCATCGTGCTGGAGAACACCGGCGCGCTGCTCTTCGACGTACCACTGCCCAACCAGGGCAAGGACGGCAACGGCATCGGCATCCCGGCGGCGCCCGCTGTGGGGATCTGGACGGCGACGGCCAGCTGGAGATCGTCGTCTCCACCTTCGACCATGGCCTGGACGTCTTCACCGTGCCCGGCTCGGGCACGCAGTGCGTCCTCTGGCCGACGGGGCGCGGGAACCTCCTGCGCAACGGGATGGGCCCCAGCACGAAGTAGTCCGCGGTCGTGGCGCTGGCCGGAGCCCGGGACCTGATCGCGGTACCCCCCTAGGCGAGGCCCGTGCGCGCACGCTCCAGCTCGAGCTCGCGGCGCTGCTGATGGGCGCGCGCGCGGCGGGTGCGCTCCTCGGCCCGCAGGACCCAGAAGCCGTACTCGGTGCGCCTGTCGAGGACGGCCTCGTCGCCGAAGCCGAGGCGGATGCGCATGCACAGCGCTTCCAGGTGCCTGCGCGCGCGCCTGCACGCGCGGACATCGGGCCAGCGGCGCTCTCCCGGCGCGAGCGCGCCGTCCAGGGCGAGGCCGACGTGCCCCACGAGCACCAGCCCGTAGTGGGCGCGCCGCACGCGTCGCCGACCTTCGGGGGTGAGCGCGACGATGCAGTCGCGCCCGTCGCGGCGCCGGGTGACGAGCCCCAGCTGCTCGAGCGACCGCATCATGCGGCTGATGGTGGAGCGGGCGACGCCCATCGCGCGCCGGAGCTGGCTCTGAAGCGAGATGGTGCGCGTGCCGAGCTTGTAGAGCGCGTCGAGCAGGTCGTACCGCGCTGCCGTGAGCCCCATCGCCGCCAGCGCCCGCCGTGTCAGCTTGAGCGTCGCGTAGTAGGCCCGCTTGATGGTGAAGAACACAGGGTCCATTCCCACCATCCAGAGCACCTCCCGTGCCACCCCACCCCCCTCGCAGATTCCCGCTGAAACGTCGAAGTGCCAGCCTGCTTGCACTCCGACGTTTGGTGTCCCGGGACAGAAAGGGGGACAGGGGGGACAGGGGGCGGGGAAGCCGGCCGCGGGCGCTCAGAAGCGGAGCCGCACCTCGAAGGTGGCCAGCGTGTTGGGCGTGGCGATCTCCAGCGTGGCGATGCTCGCCGCCCCCCGCGTGACGGCCAGCTTCCCAGCGCCCTTCACGTAGGCGCGGACGCCCTCGGCGTCGCTCGTGAAGCAGGGCGGCGCGGGCGTACCGCCGCACGCGGCGAGCGCCACGCCGTCGAAGGTCACCGCCGGCGCGTCGGTCGACGCGGCGTAGGCGCCGCTGGAGAGCGTGTAGACCGCGCCGTTGCGCTCGGAGAAGGAGCCGTCCGCCCCGGCGAAGGCGAGCACCACCCGGTCGTCGCCGGCGAAGCTCTGGTTGGCCGCGCTGGACGGCTCGTGCGTCAGCGTCTCCACCCCGTCGGGAAAGGTCGGGATGACCGCGCCGGCGCGTGCGTAGACCGGGATCTCGCTCATCGGCGCGTCGGCGGTCACCGTCCCGCCGCCGGCGACAGGCGCGCCGCCGTTCCACGGGAACCACGACGTCCCCGCGGGCAGCATCACCTCGCGGCTGGTGGCCCCCTGCGTCAGGACGGGCGCGACCAGCATCCCTTCCCCCACCATCACCTCGTCTGCGAGCGGCCACAGCCGCGCGTCGCCCGGGAACTCCACCGCGAGCGGCCGCCAGATGGCGATGCCGGTGTCGTGCGCGCGGCGCGCCAGCTCCTCCAGGTACGGCGCGAGCGCGATGTGCTGCCGCGCGTAGCGCGTCCAGAAGTCGGTCGTCTCGGTGTCCGACTCCCAGCTCCAGTTGGGCTTCGGCGCCGAGCCGTGGTGGGTGCGCATCACCGGACTGAAGGCGCCGATCTCCGTCCAGCGGAAGAAGAGCTCCTTCGTGCTGGGCTGGCTGTTGATGTTCTGGTATCCGCCCACGTCGCTGCCGTACGTCGAGACGCCGGAGAGGCCCACGCCCAGGCCGATGGGCATCACCGTCGGCAGCCCGTCGTCCGGCTGGAAGTCGCTCTGCTGATCGCCGCCCCAGAAGACGTCGGCCAGACCCGGCGTGCCGAACCAGCCCGTGCGCACGAAGTCCAGCCGCTCGACGCCGTCCTTCATCCCGTCGAGCGCCTGCCGCTGCGCCTCTTGCCAGAGGACCGGGTAGCGGTTGTGCAGGTCCAGGCCGCTGCCGCCGGCGAGCGTCGCGTCGGTGGGCAGCCACTCCGAGTAGTCCCCCATCCAGCCGTCGGCCCCCATCTTCAGCGCCTCCTGCATCTTCTTCACCGCCCAGGCGATCGCCGCCGGCTTGGAGAGGTCGACGAGCGAGCTGTCGATGAACTTGGCGTCCTGGAAGAGGTACGGCGTCCCGTCGGACTTCTGGATCAGATACCCGTTGGGCGCCGTCTCCGGGTACGCCTTGCTGTCCGTCTCGACGAAGGGGTTGAAGTACACCAGCCACTTGAAGCCGGCGGCGTGCAGGTCCTTGGCGACCTGCTCGAAGTCCGGGTAGAGCGTCCGGTCGACCTCCCACTCCTCCTTGAGGGCGTAGCGGTTGTCCGGCCCGGCGTCCCCGCCGCGCCAGTCCTCCGTCCAGATGACGCTGGAGGGGATGCCGAGCTGCCGCAGCTTGTCCGCCACGCGCCGCACGTTGGCGGACCCGAAGATGGCGTCGTTCCACGGCGCGAAGGCGAAGTCCGGCGGCACGCGCGGCCGGCCGAAGCGCGCGGTCATGCGGGTGATGGCCGCCTTGGCGTCCGGCCCGTAGAAGAGGTGCAGCTTCACCGGCATCTGGAGCTGGATGCGCCCCACGTCCTCGCGCTCCTTGCAGAGCGCGAACTGCGAGAGGTGGTCGGTCTCCGCGACCACGTAGATGCCGCGGCTGGAGAGGAACTCCGGCATCGGCATGTACGACGAGTGCCGGCGGCCGACGAGGAACCACGCGCCGGTGGGATCGTCGGTGGTGAGGTCCTTGCGGATCCCCTCCTCCTGCACCCAGATGGGGATGCTCTCGTCGCGGCCGTCCACGCCCCACGTCTGCGCGCCGAAGCCCAGGAAGTGATCGTCCGGCGCGCAGCGGAAGCCCCAGGAGAAGCGGCGCTCCGGGCCGTCGCCCGGCTCGATGTCGGCGACGAGGCCATTGTCGTCGCCGTCGCGCGAGAAGGTGATGGACGCCAGCTTCGCGCCGCTCCCGTCGAGCAGCTCCACCGGCGCGCTGCCGCCCGCCCAGCTCCCCTTGCTCGCCACGCGCCACGGGGCGTTCGGCGTGTCGACGATCTTGAAGGCGCCGTAGAGCATGTCGTAGCTCGTGGCCACGTCGCGGACCGCGAAGCCCGTCATCGGCGGCGCGTCGTCGTTCTGCGAGAAGCCGGCGCCCACGTCGCCCGACGCCGGGAGCCCTTCCAGGAGCTTCTTGCCGTCCGGCCCCTGCACGTCCAGATCGGCGCTGTCCGGGGAGAGGACCACGGTGAAGACGCCGTACGTCGACGACACCGGCGGAGAAGGCGGCTCTGACGAGGACGAGCAGTAGGAGAGGCCGAGGACGAAGGAGGCAAGGACGACGCGACGCACCAGAGCACGTTAGCAGAGGCTTGATGCCTGCGGCGCGCCGGAGACGACACGCCGACGTGACACGCCCGAGCCGCACGCCAGCGCTCCGCGATCATTCTGGTGACGCGTCAAGCGCGCTGGCACCGGCCTCCCAGTCGTAGCCGGCATCGGGAAATGGGCCGGGGCCGGCGTCCTCGCCCGGTGCAAGCGTCCGAACGAGACGAAGCCCCGACAGGGCCGAGGCCGGGCCGAAACCTCGACTGGCGGACCGCTCGTCGCTGGCCCAGAGACTTGCTGCGCCGCCGCGGAATGTTGCCTCGTAGCCGGGCTGGGGCGTGTAGGGGTCCGTCACGGCGTCAGCAGGGAGATTGTGGAATCCATCCTGGACCCACTCCGGCTCATTCCCGGACATGTCGTACAACCCCAAGCCGTTCGGCTGGAGTAAGCCGACCTCGTGAAGCGTTCCCCCAGAGTTGAAACAGTACCAGCCGATCTTCAGCAGGCTGTCATCCTGGATGCAATCCTCCCAATCCGCCGATGCTGTGATGTCGCCGGAATAGAAGGCCGTCGTCGTGCCAGCTCGCGCCGCGTACTCCCACTCGGCCTCGGTCGGCAGGCGGTACCCGTTGCACTCGTATGGGCTGGGTGCGGTTAGATCGTAGCTGGAGCACTTCAGGACCTTGCCCGTCGAGCCCGTGCAGCCGTGCAGGACGTAGCACTCCGGCAGCCCGAACCGTTTGGACAAGGCATTGGCGAAGGCCATGGCGTCGTAGTACGTTGCAGTATACACGGGCAGTCGCGGACCAGTTCCGTGATCCTTGAACCCCCCGTCCGCATCCGGGATCCCCGAAAGGAGGTCCGTGCCGAGCGACGCCCATTGTCCTTGGGTCATCTCTGTCTGCTGGATCAGGAAGGAGTGCGTCAGTGTCACCGCGTGCAGACGCTCGTCCGCGGCACCACGACCGAACTCTGTCTCCGGCGAGCCCATCCAGAAGCAACCGGGCGGAACGTAGCACCAGTCCGACGCGCATTGTTTCTGCACGGTGGGGCGTCCACACGTTACACCAGACTCCGCGACCACGTCGGGACTCGCATCCCATCGCGCCGCGCTGGCGTCCACGGGCGGAGCGCCGCCATCTCCAGTATTGAGGGATCCACTGGAGCACCGCAACGCCGCATAGCCGAGCATCATCACGGCGAGCCCGGCAACGACCAGCCGTCGCACATGCATCAGTGGTTGATTCCTTGGGACTGCCCGCTATTGAAGAAGTGGCTGAACTTAGCGTCGAAGCTGTCGCAGCTTCCGCCCTCCACGCTACACGCCGCATCGACCAGGCTCGTGTATCCCGCGTAGATGGTCCCTACCTGTGGGTAGTAAAAGTCATCCGGTGTCGCATTGAAATACACATTCTCCCCAACGTCGGTGCTGGTGCTACCAGCCGTGCACACTCCGGTGGTGCTCCCGGAACAAGCCAACCGGTAAATGGATGCAAGGTCGCTCAGGGAGTACTTGTTGGTCGTCTGGGTGTTGATGCGGTACAGCGCGCGCATCCAGTCCCACTCGTTGCCAAGATGGCTATCGTTGTCGGGACACTTCGTCTCCATCCACTTCGTCGTCGGATCGGAACCGTCTCCCATGCAGGAGACGGCCACAGGCGGACAGTGCGTCACGTTGCTGGTGTTGATGTAGTCACACCGGCACCATGCATCGTCCTGCACGTCGGATGCAGGAGCAAAGGGCTGGCTGACGCTCGCGTTGTACGTGTAGCCCGGTATCCCGTGACCGTCGCCGCTGGAGTCCGCCCCTAGCTCCTTCGCATGGATGTTGTGCCCGAACTCGTGGGCGATGATGGTCTTGTACAATGAGCTGTGCTTGCCGCCATTCGGCTCCGGACCAATGAGGAATCGATCGTTGCTGGTATCGTAGCACGCGCCAAGGCCACCGCAGCCGTCGTTGGCCCACGCCTCATACGTGTGATTGGCAATGAGCCCGGTCTCGGCGGCAGAGGCAGACACGATCTGGCTCATCACGGCGACGACCCGGGTGGCGTAGTCGTCGTCCGTCTCAGTGATCGCGGGCGGATCGCCGGCGACGTTCTGCGTGATGGAGAACGCCGTGCTCGCAAACACCGGAACATTCGAGTACGCGAAGTTGGTCTGCTGGAAGTCGATCCCCTTCGAGCCGTAGGAGACGATGATGCTCGTGGTCGCCTGGGGTCCAGCCACCCCTCCTGCCAGATGACGAAGTTACCGATGTCCAGTGTCACGGTGACACAGCCGTCTGCATCCAGGTTCCCGACATAGGCGATCTCGTTCGCGGCGGTGGAGATCATGGTCCGGGCATACCGAGCCGGCACCGCGACGCCTGCGCCGGGCGGCGCGTTGGAGGGGAGGCGCAGGTAGTCATCCTGGTAGCTGCCGGGGACCTTCGCGTCCTCGAACCTGGCGAACCACTTCGCGCAGATCTTGTGATCCACGGCGTTCGGACCCGGTGTGTAGTCCGTGGTGAACGACGGGTAGAGCGCCTCGAAGTCGGCGGCCCATTGCCCGCGCGCCACGTACGTCGATCCGATGGTGCTGACCGAGTTGCCGGTCTGCGTGAGCGTCGTCACGTCCACGAACGCGCCGTCGTCGTCGTCCCATACCTCGCCCTGCCGGCTCGACACGCTTGAGACCATGGAGCTGGTGCTGGTCAGGAATTGCGACTGGGTCGTGCTCTGCGTCGGCTGCGTGCGGTCGAGGTCGGCGCCCTCGATCCCGTGCAGGGTGGCAGTGGTGTAGGTGGCGTTGAACTCCACGAAGTAGGGCTCGGTGTAGCTGATGAAGCCCGTATCGGCGCCGCTGCTCGGGGAGTACTCGCGCGCCTCGGCGATGATGTCGCTCTCTACTCCCACGCTCCGCATGGGGAAGTCGCCCGCCTCGATGCTCACGGTCGTCGACGAGTGGGCGCTCAGCGTGACGTTCTGGTACGCGCTGCGGACCGCCGTGCGCTGGTCGAGGCCGGTACCCACCAGATCGACGTGGGCGTAGCGCGTCTCGTCGGAGTTGTTCTTGACGGTGACGGTGAAGGTGTCGGTGAGATTGTAGTTGCCCGTCGGGTTCGCGTCGTTCCAGTCGATCGCGAGGTAGCTGGGCGTCCCGGGATCGCCGGGCATGACCTGCGCGGACGACGTACCCGCGGTCGGATCGTAGACCTCGGCGCTCGAGAGCAAGCCGCTGGACCCGTAGCCTCCGGCGGCGAGAATGCCCCACGACGGGCCGGAGTACGGCGTCAGCGTGAACGCGGCCCGTGCGTCGGACATGCTCGACGTGGACACCATGCTGCCGGTGAACGGGTTGAGTCGGTCCACGCTCGAGAGGGAGGATGTGCCGTCATACCCTCCGGCGAAGAGCGCGTCGCCGTTCTGGAGGATCGTGCCCGCCACGTAGCCACGCGCGGTGCTGAGGGACGGCCCGGCGCTCCAGGAGTTGCTCGAAACGCTGTAGAGGTCCACCGAGTCGAGGGCCGTCGAGCCGAGGTCGGTGAAGCCGCCGGCGACCACCACCCCAAGAGCGGTGGTGACCGCGGCATGGTAGAAACGCGCGCTGGACATGCTCCCCGCCGCGGACCACGAGCCCGCACCGGGATCGTAGAGCTCGGCCGTGGCGGTATCGCTGGTGGAGCTGAAGCCTCCCGTCACCAGGATGCTGTCGCTCGGGAGCGGCGCGGATGCATAATAGGAGCGCTTGTGCGACATGCTCCCGGTGTTCGACCACGTGCCGGCTGACGGATCGTAGAGCTCCGCGGTCAGCGAATCGTCACTTCCATCGTAGCCGCCGGCGACCAGGACCTTCCCGGTGGAGAGCACACTCGCCTCGATGAACTCGCGGGTGGTGCCCATCGATCCGGTCGTGCTCCACGTGCCGGCTGACGGATCGTAGAGCTCTGCCGAGCTGAGGACGGTGTACCCGGACCCGTTGCCGCCGGCGATGAGGACCTTCCCCGAACCGAGGAGCGCGGCCCCGTGCTGGGCGCGCTTCGTCGACGGAGCGCCCGTCGTGGCCCACGTTCCGGAGTCGGGATCGTAGAGCTCGGCGCCGGCGTAGTCGATGTCGCCGTAGCCGCCAACGACGAGGATCTTGCCGGTATCGAGAAGCGTCGCCGTGTGCAGGTAGCGCGCTTCTGTCATGGAGTCCGTCGTCGTCCAGGACGGGTCGAGCAGCGCGGGGTAAGCCACGCCCTGATTGTCCCACGTGAGGTGCACGGTGCACACCCCCGCGCCCGGAGAGGTGACGGGACGCCCCCATGGCGGCGCAGGACTCTTGTCGTACGCACAGCCCACGACGGAGAGCGACGCGTGGACCGGCTTGCCGTTCGCGTCGACGAGGAAGGGATGGGCCACGCGGAGCCTCGGGACGCCGCGGGCGTCGAGGAGCTCTAGGGAGCCTTCGACGAGCCGCAACCCGGCGATCTGCTTGCCGAGCGTGATGTCATAGCCCACGTCGGCGCCGGGCGGCGCCGCCGACAAGGAGCGGAAATCTTCCACACCGCGGACCGAAGAGCGGTACGCCAGGTGACCCGAGCCCGCACCCTGCGGGTAGACGAGGTAGCCGTCGACCTCGTTGCCCGCGACCGACGCCAGCCCCTTCGGCTGGATGGTGACGTCGTAGACGCCGTCCGCCGTGGCGAGGTGGAGCGCGCCATCCGAACGGAGGGGGACGGTGACGCGCGCCTTGGCGCCGCCCTTGTCGAAGCGGTAGCCGTCGGCAACCAGCGGGAAGGATGCTTCGTCTCCTTTCCGGAGCACCTCCCGCACGACGTCGTGCGTCGCGTTGCGGTTCGAGACAGCCATCGGGCGGACAGGTTCTTCGACCCGAAGCTTGAATGCCGCGCGCATCTCCCCCAGCGCGAGGGAAGCGGCAGAGGACATCTGCGCGCTCGACTGCCCCACGTCGTCCTGCGTCCTGACACACGCCGCCGACACGATGACCGCCGCCATCGCGATCGGCAGAAGGCCAGCCCGCCTACCCCCCCACCTTTGCACACACCATGGCCCACCTCCACGTTTGCCCGGGCACCCGCCGCGAGGACGCAACAGTACTAACGGGGCGACGTCGGCGATGCAACGCGAATCCACGTAAACCCGTGGAGCATTTACATGGCAGTCACAAACTACTCCCTAGGGAGTAGGTGGCATTCACCTACATCACACGTCGATCAGCACGCCCGGGTTCAGGATCCCCGCCGGGTCCAGCGCCCGCTTCGCCGCGCGCAGCGCCGCCGCGAAGGGCTCCGGGCGCTCGCGGTCGTACCAGGGCCGGTGCGTCCGCCCCACGGCGTGGTGGTGCGTGATCGTCGCCCCCGCGCGCGAGAGCGCGTCGCTCGCCGCGCGCTTGAGCGCGTCCCACTGCTCGAGCTCGCGTCCCGGCGCGCCCCGCACCGCGAAGGTGTAGTAGGGCGCCAGGCCGTCCGGGTACAGGTGCGTCACCCGGCACGAGAGCATCCCCTGCTCCCCCATCGCCTCGAACGCCGCGCGCACCGCGCCCTGCACCTCCGCGTGCAGCGCGTCGAAGCGGTCCCAGGTGCACGCCGTCTCGAACGTGTCGATCACCAGCCCCATGCTGATCAGCGCGCTCTGCAGGTACGGGCCGCGGAGGAAGGCCGCGCGCCACGCCTCCCCTTCCCCGCCGCCCCCGCGCGCCTTCTCCCCGCCGCGGCGGTAGCGCGCGCCCTTCTCGCAGCGGCCGCCCTCGCGGCTTGCAAGCTTGAGGGCGCGCTCCATGGCCTCGCGCAGATCGTGGTCGGCGGACTCGAAGGCGAGCAGCAGCACGCACGAGCCGTCGCCGGCCACCCCGTTGAGCATCGCCTCCCGCGCGTCGAGCACCCGGCAGTTGGAGGGCAGCAGCCGCGCCTGGACGATCGCCCGCGCGGCGGCGACGGCGGCGCGCAGATCCCCGAAGAGGACGTTCGCGCTCGCGCGGTAGAGCGGCCGGCGGAAGACGCGCATCCAGGCCTCGGTGATCACCCCGAGCGTGCCCTCCGAGCCGAGCACCAGGCGGTTGGGATCGGGCCCCGCGCCGGAGGCGGGGACCCGCAGCGTCTCGTAGACGCCGGAGGGCGTGAGCATGCGCACCGACTCGGTGAGATTGTCGATGTGGGTCGGGCCGGTGGCGAAGTGGCCGCCGGCGCGCGTGGCGATCCACCCGCCCAGCGTGGAGAGCTCGAAGCTCTGGGGGAAGAAGCGCAGGGTCAGGCCGCGCGCGGCGAGCTGCGCCTCCAGGTCCGGCCCGCTCGTCCCCGCCTGGATGCGCGCCGCGAGGGAGACGTCGTCCACCTCCAGGACCTTGCAGAATGCACGCATGTCCACGCACACGACGGGCCGCTCGGAGGCGCACGTCACCCCGCCGACGACGCTGGTGCCCCCGCCGAAGGGGACGAGCGCCGCCGACTCCCGCGCGCACACCTCGAAGAGCGCGGCGAGGTCCTCCTCGTCACGCGGGTAGGCGACCACGTCCGGCGCGTGCGCGAAGTCCCCCTCGAACCCGCGCACGATGTCGGGGTAGCCGCGGCCGTGGGCGTGCAGGATGCGGTCCTCGCGCATCTGGTTGGCGAAGGGCGCGAGCGCCTCCGGCACGTGGCAGCGCGGCTCGGGCATCCGCGCGCGGTCGGCGTGGGGCAGCGGGCGGAGCGCCAGCGCCTCCCCCCCCAGCAGGAAGGTCACCTGGGCCGCGAGCGCGCGACGCGCGTCGGCGTCGGGCAGCGCGTCCTCGAACCCCCAGGCCCAGTGGCTCCTCGTCCGCATCAGCGCACCATGATCATGCCCTGGTTGCCATCCAGGAACCCCGCAGCGCAGCTGGCGAAGTACGCGAGGTGAAAGCCATCGGGGCCGAGGCCATAAAAACCGTCGGTCGCGTTGTCGCGCAGGAAGAAGTCCTGCGTGTGGGAGGTGAAGCCGACGTTGCCGAGCATCTGCGGTCCCGTCTGACAGATGTAGGAGGCGACCACCGAGACCTGCGTCGTCGCCGCGGCGCTGCTCGCCTGGCTCGCGGGGAAGTTGGGGGGGAGCCCGATCTGGTAGACGTTGTTGCCCCACACGTTGGTGCCGAGGCCGCGGTCTCCGACGAGCGCCTCGGTGAAGGCGACGCCGTTGGTCACCACGTCCAGCGAGTACGGGCTGGCCATGTCGGCGGCCGTGCCGGTGGCGCTCCCCCAGCCGAAGGAGGAGGAGTTGCCGAAGAGCACCGAGCGCGCGACGAGCGTCCACCCGCCGCCTGCCTTGTCCATGTCGCACCAGGCCGCGTAGTTGCCGGCGGCCCCCTTGAAGGTGTGCATGCCCGTCTTGCGCCCGGGGTCGGCGGTGTGCATGCCGTGGCAGTCGGCGTAGAAGGCGCACTTGCCGGCGTCGCAACGCTCGCCCGGGCACACGTCCGGATCGCAGCTCGGCCCCACGTCGGCGACCGCCGCGTCGATCGCGGCAGCATCCTTCGTCGCCGCGTCGATGCCGTCGCTCGCCTCGGGCAGCGGCGCGGCGTCGCCGGCCGCGGAGGCGTCGAGGGCGGAGTCGTCCCCCGGGGGCGCGGTGCCGTAGGTGGAGAGCCCGCACCCCGCGACGAGGACGCATCCGAGGACGAAGACGGCGGCTCGCGGCGACGGCACGGCGCGCATTGTGGCCCGAACGAGCGTCATGTCCAGAGGGTGATAGGGGCAGCCCGGAGCCCGCCGCCCCCTCAATGAAAATCCCGGCTCATCGCCGGGACGCGCGCCTTCCCCATGGCCACCCGCTCCAGGTGCTCCACCACGATGTAGACCACGTCGCTCGCCCCGCCCTTCTTCCCCCCGACCGACGTCCGCTCCACCTTCCCCTGCGCGAGGAGCATCGCGCTCGTCGTCGCCACGTGGCGCAGCCGCTCGAAGACCCTCGACCACAGGACCAGGTTCACGAAGCCGAGCTCGTCCTCCATCGTGACGAAGACGACGCCGCTCGCGGTGCCAGGGCGCTGCCGGCAGATGACCAGCCCCGCCGCCCGCGCGCGCGCGCCGTGCGGCAGGAGCGCCAGCTCCGACGACGACTTCACGTCCGGCGGCAGCGTCGGCCGCACCAGGCGCATCGGGTGATCGCTCACCGAGAGGCCGGTGCGCTCGAAGTCGAGCAGGAGCTGCTCGGCGCGCGAGAGGCGCGGCAGGTCGGGCAGCGCGTCGCCCAGGTCCACCCCGGCGAGCAGCCCCTCCCCCCGGGGCGCCCGCACGCGCCACATCGCCGCGCGCCGCGCGCCGGGGGTGCGTTCCTCCGCTCCCTCCGCCGCCGTGTCGTCCGGCGCGACCAGGCCATCCAGCGCGCCTGACTCGGCGAGCGCATCCATCTCCTTCGCCCCGAGCGCCGCGCGCGCGCGCAGGTCCTCGATGTTGCAGAACGCACGCATCTTGCGGGCTGCCTCCACGCGCCGCCCCGCGTCCTCGCCGAGCCCCTTCACCTGCCGCAGGCCGACGCGGATGGCGAGCCCATCCTCTCCGCGCTCCAGGGTGCAGTCCCAGTCGCTCACCCCGACGTCGATCGCGCGGCTCTCCACGCCGTGCCGCCGCGCGTCCCCGAGGATGCTGCTCGGCGAGTAGAAGCCCATCGGCTGGCTGTTGACGAGCGCCGCCGCGAAGGCCGCCGGGTGGTGCACCTTCAGCCACGCGCTGGCGTAGACGAGGAGCGCGAAGCTCGCCGCGTGGCTCTCCGGGAAGCCGTACTCGCCAAAGCCCTGGATCTGCTTGTAGAGCCGGTCCGAGAAGGCCTCCGAGATGCCGCGCGCGAGGAAGCCCGTCTTCAGCCGCTCCTGGTGCCGCGCCAGCCGGCCGTTGCGCTTCCACGCGGCCATGTCGCGCCGGAGCTGGTCCGCCTCCCCGCCGGTGTAGCCCGCGCCCACGATGGCGATCTGCATGACCTGCTCCTGGAAGAGCGGCACGCCGAGGGTGCGCTCCAGGATGGGCCGGAGCGAGGGGTGCGGCGCGTCGACCGCCTCCTCCCCGTTCCGCCGGCGCAGGTAGGGGTGCACCATGCCGCCCTGGATGGGCCCCGGCCGCACGATGGCGACCTCGATCACCAGATCGTAGAAGGTGCGCGGCCGCAGCCGCGGGAGCATCGCCATCTGCGCGCGGCTCTCGATCTGGAAGACGCCCACCGTGTCCGCGCGGCAGAGCGCGTCGTAGACCGCCGGATCCTCCGCCGGGATCGCCGCGAGCAGATCGATCGCCGAGCGCCCCGACCGCGGGCGACCCGGCGTGACGCCGCCCCCGTGCTCCTCCACCAGCGCCAGCGCCTTGCGGATCGCGGTGAGCATGCCGAGGCCGAGCACGTCCACCTTGAAGAAGCCGAGGGCGTCGACGTCGTCCTTGTCCCAGGGCACGACGGTGCGCCCCTCCATCGTCGCCGGCTCCACCGGCGCGATCTCCACCAGCGGCGCCGCCGAGAGCACGAAGCCGCCCACGTGGATGGACAGGTGCCGCGGGAAGCCCTGGATCGCCCGCGCCATCTCCAGGCACATGCGCACCCGCGCGTCGTCCGCGGCGAAGCCCGCCTCCCGCAGGCGCGCGGCCCCGACGTCCTTCACCCCGTCCCACCAGGTGACGAGCGACGACAGCCGCTCCACCTGCTCCAGCGAGAAGCCGAAGACCTTGCCCACCTCCCGCAGCGCAGAGCGCCCGCGGTAGGAGATGATCTCGCTCACCATCGCCGCGCGATCGCGCCCGTGGCGACGGTAGATCTCCTGGATGACCTCCTCGCGCCGCTCGTGCTCGAAGTCCACGTCGATGTCCGGCGGCTCGCGCCGCTCCAGCGAGAGGAAGCGCTCGAAGAGCAGGCTGGAGCGCGACGGGTCCACCGCGGTGACGCCCAGGCAGTAGCAGACCGCGCTGTTGGCCGCGCTCCCCCGGCCCTGGCAGAGGATGTCGCGCGCGCGGGCGATCTCCACGATCTCCCGCGCCGAGAGGAAGTACGGCGCCACCTCCAGCTGCTCGATGACGGCGAGCTCCTTGTCCACCTGCCGCGCCACCTTCTCCGGCATGGGCCCGGCGTAGCGGTTGCGCGCGCCCTCCAGCGTCAGGCGGCGGAGGGTCTGGTCGGGCGTCTCCCCCGGCGGGACCTCGCACGGGAAGCGGTAGCGCAGCTCGCGCATGGTGAAGCGGCAGGCGTCCGCCACCTCCCGCGCGCGGGCGAGCCACGCGGCGTCGTCGGGGAAGAGCTCGCGCATCTCCGCCTCGGTCTTCAGACACGCCTCGGCGTTGGGCGCGAGGGCGCGGCCGGCGGCGTCCAGCGTGACGCCCTCGCGGATGCAGTGCAGCACGTCCAGCACCGGCTTCTCCTCCCGCGTCGCGTGGCGCACGGCGTTGTGCGCCAGCACCGGGATGCCCAGCGCGGCGTGCACCTCGCGCGCGGCGCGCAGGCGGCGGTCGTCCTCGCCGTCCAGGTGGCGGTGCGCCCCCACGCTCAGCCGCGCGCCGAAGGCCTCGTGCAGCCGCTCGAGCTCCGCCCGGTCGAAGGCGGGGAGCGGCCGCGGCCTGGGCAGCGCGGTGCAGAAGAGCCCCTCGGCGTGCGCGCAGACGAAGTCGAGAGCCACCCCGGCGTGGAGGTTGGCAGGCTGGCCGTCGCGCGCCTTCTTGCGCTGGGCCTTGGGGTGCCGCGCGTGGCTCTCGGTGAGGATGCGACAGA
Source organism: uncultured delta proteobacterium (assembly GCA_963782055.1). Classification (GTDB taxonomy): domain Bacteria; phylum Myxococcota_A; class Polyangia; order Polyangiales; family Polyangiaceae; genus DASXHD01. The sequence goes on along the minus strand of CAWAIF010000003.1, from coordinate 2,911,021 downwards.
GATTGGTGTATCCTGCATGGTTCTGGACGTGCACCAGGAGCGAGCCAGCGGGGTCGATCGTGAGCTCGCACCCCACGACCAGCCGCACGCCGGCCTGCTCCGCCTCCAGATGGGCGCGCACGATGCCGTAGAGGCCGTCGCGATCGGCCAGGCCGAGGGCGTCCTGCCCGAGGGAGGCGGCGCGACGCACCAGCTCCTCCGGGCTGGAAGCCGCCTGCAAGAAGGAGAAGTTGGAGCGGGCGGCGAGCTCGACCCACATGATACTGAACACAATACCAGTACTCTTGCGGCGCGCAACCGACGACGATGGGCAGCTGTGGCCGAGCATCTCCTGCCCACCCTCGAGCGCATCAACGCCTTCCTCTCCGCGCGCGGCGGCGCGCTGCCGCCGCCCAGCCCCACGCGGGTCTTCGGCATCGCGCCCATCGTGGTGCAGGTCGACGGCCTCCGCCGCGAGGAGTGGTCGGACCCGGTGGAGCTCTCCCCGCGCCTCTACGACGCCTACCCGAAGGGCCACGTCCCCCCGCCGGATCTCACGCGAGGCCTCGTGGAGACGACGTTCAAGGTGCTGGACGATGACACGCCCGCCCGCCGCGGGCGCTGCATGAACTGTGTGCTGCGCCCGGGCCTCGGCCCCTGCCCGACGTGCATCGGCACCGGCGCGGGCGCGCCGGTCGACGACTTCGTCTCCACGCTGCTCGGGGGGTGCACCGCGTGCAGAGGCACCGGCTTCTCGGTCTGCACCATGTGCGAGGGCACGACGCAGGTCGTCGCCTGCGCGGTGCGCTACGTCACCGACAAGCCGGTGCGCCTGCGTCGCGTCTTCGTGCCGCAAGTCGGCCTGGTGCGCGGCTTCATCGAGTCGCAGCTCGACGCCGACTCGCGCTGGCCGGACACGCTCGCCTTCGACCCCCAGCCGGGCTTCGTCTCCAGCGCGTACCGGGGCGCGTCCGCTGCGCGCGCGGAGGACGGCTTCCACGGCTTCTTCTTCGGCGACGCGCTGACGGCGTGCCTCGGCGCGCGCAACGAGATGACGACCGGCCTCTCACGCTTCGACGTGCGCACCTACGCGGTGCCGACGCTGTGGCTGGTGTGGGAGCAGCCGACGGGCGAGCAACACCGCGCGTACTTCTTCGACGCGACCGGCGAGCTCCGTGAGGTCTCCACGACGCCCCCGCCGACGCTGTGACGGGGCGTCAGGACGGGTAGCCGACCATCTGCCCGCGCTCCGGATCCCAGAGCTTCTGCCGGAAGCACGCGAGCACGTCGCCCGGCTTGAGCGAGGTCTTCGACGGGTTCTGCAGCTCGGGGATCGCCGCCATCGCCTCCGGGAGTCGATAGAAGGGGATCGTCGGGTTGAGGTGGTGGATGTGGTGGTAGCCGATGTTGCCGGTGAAGTAGCGCATCACCCGGCCCATCTCCATGTAGCTCGAGGACTCCAGCGCCGCGCGCGCGTAGCTCCACGTCTCGCGCGGCTGGATGAAGGCGTCGGGGAAGTTGTGCTGCGCGTAGAAGAGGTATCCGCCCATCGCCATCGCGATGGAGAGCGGCAGGAACATCCCGAAGAGGAAGGCGAGCACGCCGAGCTTCCACACGACGAGCGCGGTGAGCACCCAGTTGAGCAGCACGCCGGCAAGAGACGCCCAGTGCTTCTTCGGCGCGCGCATGAAGGGCGAGACGCCCATGCCGAGCATGAAGAGGGTGAAGTAGCCGCCCACGATGGTGAGGGGGTGGCGGATCACCTTGTACATGACCCGCTCGCGCGGCTTCATCTTCGCCCACATGTTGGTGGTCACCATCATGTAGGAGCCGACGTGCGAGCCGACGATCTTCGCCGTGTTGGCGTGGTGGTAGTTGTGCGTCTCCCGCCACACCTTCGGCGGGGTCATGATCAGCATGCCGTAGAAGGTGAAGATGGCGCGCGCCACGCTCGACCCGCGCAGCAGCGAGCCGTGCAGGTGGTCGTGGTAGAGGATGAACGTCCGCACGACGAGCAGCCCCGCGACGACGCTCGCCGCGCCCCGCCCGGCCCAGCCGAGCGGCGTGCGGGGAGTCACGAAGGCGAAGGCCACCGTCGCGCCGAGCAGCACCAGGGTGCTCAGCACGGCGAACCAGCTCTTGACCTTGTCCTCCACCGCGAACGGCCGCGTCGCGGCGATGAGCTCACGGTCTTTGCGTGCGTTGTCCATCGGTCGGCGGGAGCTCCTCGGATGCAAGCCTTTTGCCGGCTCTTTTCGCCCGTCAAATGTCAGATTTCGCGCGGGGAATCCAGTCTCTTTCGCTGCGAATTGGGCTGCGCACCGCGAGGTGTCTTCGCACGCGCAGGGTCGGTCGGGCGTGGCGGCGCACGATCGCGAGCATGCTCGCGATCGGTGGCTACACGACGCGCAGATTGCGTCCGAGCAGGACCTCGTTGTGGCTGCCCGTCCGGTAGCCCTGCAGGTCCAGCGTCACGTAGACGAAACCGAAGCGCTTGCCGGCCTCCACGACGGCCTCCCGCACCTCGAAGGCGCGCGGCATCTCCGCCTGACCGACCTCCACGCGGGCGATGGCCCCGCCGCGGGTGCCGGCGGCGGCGCTCCCCAGCTCGTGCCACCGCACGCGGACCTGGCGCAGCCCCAGCGCGTGGAGCTCCGCCTCCAGCCCGCCGATCTGCGCGAGGCGCTCGCGCGTGACCGCGGTGCCGAAGGGGATGCGGCTGGAGAGGCACGCCGAGGCGGGCTTGTCCCAGACCGAGAGGCCGAGCAGCGCCGCGACCCCGCGAACGTCGTCCTTGTGCAGCCCGGCCTCCACGAGGGGGCTGCGCACGCCGGCGTTCTTCGCCGCCTCCAGGCCGGGGCGATGGTCGCCGAGGTCGTCGGCGTTCACGCCGTTGACCACGTGATCCAGCCGCCACTCCTCACGCTTGCGCGCGCTGATGGAGTAGAGCTCGCTCTTGCAGTGGAAGCAGCGATCGGTGTCGTTGCGCTGGTAGCTCGGGTCGTCGATCTCGTGTGACTCGACGAGCTCGTGGCGGGCGCCGATCTGCCGGGCGATGGAGGCGGCCGCCTCCTTCTCGAAGGGCGCCAGGCTCGGGCTCACCGCGGTCATCCCGACCGCCCGTTCGCCCAGCTCGCGGTGGGCGACGGCCAGGACGACGGCGCTGTCCACGCCACCGGAGTAGCAAACGAGCACCGAGCCCATCCCGCGGATGAGGTCGCGGAGGCTCTGCAGGGCGGTGTCTGGTGACATCGAGGGGTTTCTTACCACGCGATCCCCATGCGGTCCCCCACCAGCACAAGTGCCCCAGACGTCCCATTGCAAGCGTGCGCGCACTCGCGCCGCAGGCGGCGCTCATGCTCGCCAGAGCGCATCGCGGATCAGACCGTCCGGTCGGCCCGCCCCCAGGATCCATTGCAAGCATGGCAGCAATGCGACGTTGGCCGGCAAATCGTGGGAGGGGGCCCATCGAGGGGGCTGGCGACGGGATGCTGGCACTGATACTTTGTTCAGTCCATGGTCGCCATCGCCAAGCTGGAGCTCCTGCGTGCACGTCTCGCCTCCCAGGGCGGCGTCCGGCTGGGCGTCGACCTGCATGTGCCGCCGCACCGCCCATGCGACTGGCCGGAGCTCGACGCCTTCCTTCCCGACGGGGGCCTACCTCACGGCGTCGTGGAGATCGTCTCGCACGGCGCGCCTGGCTCCTTCGCCGGCGCCACGGCCATCGCCGCGGCGGCCGTCCGCGCGGCTCACGCGCGCGGCGCCGGCGCCCACTGCGCCTGGATCGACGCCACCCGCACCCTCTACGCGCCAGGCCTCGTGCGCGCGGGGATCGATCTCTCGCGCCTGCTCGTCGTGCGCCCGCCCCCGGGAGAGCTCGCCCGCGTGCTGGTGAAGGTCACCGCGTCCGGCGCGTTCGACATCGTCGTGGTCGACGTCGAGGCGGCGCGACGCCGGGCCGAGCGCGGTGGCGCGCTGGTGCGCAAGCTGGCGCTCTCGGCCGAGCCCTCCGGCACCACCGTGCTGCTGCTCACCGAGGCTCACGCGCGCGCCGGCGAGCCGTGGCCCGTCGCTCTCCGGCTGGAGGTCGCCCGCACCACCGCGTCCCTCGTCCTGCGCATCACCAAGGAGCGCCACGGTCGCCTCGGGCACGCCAAGACGGAGATCCCCGCGCCTCACGCCCACGGCCCGAAGGGCGCGTGAGCCGGTGGAGGTGGGTCCTTGCGCCGCGTCGCCGCCGTCGTCTTGCCGTTTTTGCGCGTGGAGCTCGCCCGCGCGGGACACCCGGAGCTCGCACGCGCGCCCGTCGCGGTCGTCGTGACCGAGGCGGCCGAGCACGCCGTCTCGGGCAACACACGCCTGCGCGAGGCCTCCGCCGAGGCGACCGCGTGCGGCGTCCGCGACGGCATGACGCTCGCGCAGGCGCGCGCGCGCTGCGCCGAGCTCCGGGTCCGCGTGCTGCGCGAGGCGGCGAGCCGCGATGCCCTCGCCGCTCTCGCCGAGGCGCTCTACGCCTTCGGCGCGACCACCTCGATCTGGATGGATCGCGACACGGTGCTCGTCGACGTGACCGGCTGCGCCCACCTGCACGGCGGCGAGGCCGCGCTCCTCGCGGTGATGGAGGCGCGCGTCGCGCTCATGGGTCACGCGTGCCGCACCGCGATCGCGCCGGGTCCGGAGATCGCCTGGGCGGTGGCCACGTTCGGCGTCGCGACGCGCGTCGTGGTGGATGACGCCCCGCGGGCCGCGCGCGCGCTGCCGGTGGCCGCCCTCCGGCTGGACGAGCCGACGCACGACTGGCTCCGCAAGCTGGGCATCCGCACCCTTTGGCAGATGCAGCGGCTGCCCCGCGCCTCGCTCGGCACGCGCCTCGGCGAGCGCGCGCCGCGCGTCTTCGCCCTGCTCGACGGCGACGATCGCACCCCGCTCGCGCCTCACCCGCTGCCGGAGGTGCTGGAGGAGCGCGTGGAGCTGGAGTGGGCGCTGGAGTCGCTCGCGCCGCTCCTCTTCGTCCTCAAGACCCTCTGCGATCGCGTCGCCGCGCGGCTGCTCGGGCGCGCCGCGCTCGCCGCGAGGCTCGAGGTGGTGCTCGAGCTGGACCGCGCCATGGTGGCGGAGGGCGCCTCGCGCACGCAGGTGGTGGGCCTTGGCCTCGCGGCGCCGGTGCACGGCGCCGACGACCTGCTCGCGGTGCTGCGCGCGCGCATGGAGAAGGTCCCGCTCACGGCGCCGGTGCTCGCGGTGGTCCTGCGCGCGCCGGAGCTCGTGGCGCGCAAGGAGCAGACGCGCGACCTCTTCCTCGCCGAGAGCCGCGCCCGGACCGCGCTGCCCAGGCTGGTGGCCGAGCTCGCCGCGCTCCTCGGCGACGACGCCGTCGGCACCCTCGCCATCGTGGACTCCCACGTCATGGACGAGCGCTCGTCGCTCCTGCCTCCCGGGAGCACGCCCCCCGCGCGCACGCCCTTCGGCGAGGCGCGCCTGGTCTTCGATGCCCCCGAGCCTCTGCGCCTCCTCCCGGCGCGCGCCCGGTCACGCCCGCGCGCCGGGCTGCGTGTGCTGGGGGGCGTGGTGCGCCTGGAGCACGTGGCGTGGTGGCGCGGCAGGCCCGAGGCCGCGCCGTGCGACTGGGTCCTCGCGTGGGACCCGGCGGGCGCGCTGGCGCTGGTCCGCATGGACGGCGAGGAGACGCGCGTCTGGGGCTATTTCGATTGAGGCCCGCCCTCACTCGAGCGCATCCGCCGCGACCCAGAAGGCATCGCCCGCCGGCGCGGCGATCTCCCCGTCCTCGAACGTGAACTGCACCCGGCCGTGCTCCCGCCCGCCGACGAGCATCACGCGCGCCCCCTGCTCGACCGTCGCGCCGGCGAGCGGCGACGAGCCGTCCTTGCCCAGGTAGAGCGGCGCGTCGTGCGTGACCGTCGCCTCCGTCCCGTCCGTCACGACGGCGCCCCCGCACACGGACGAGAACGTCCTCCCCAGGCCGACCCTGAACCTCAGCTGCGTCACCTCCCGCTCGCCCACCCACCCGTCGAAGCCCACCCCGCGGTATGCGCCGCCGACGCGCACCCACCCTGGCTGCGTACCCAGCACGTCGAGCGAGAGGACGGTGTCGGGCTGAAGGATCAGCGTCATCGCCCGCGCGCCCCCTGGCGACGCGGCGAGCAGCAGCGTGTCGTCGTGGTTCTGCACGAACGTGCCGGAGGGCGCCGTCCCCTCCCCCACCGGCGCCGGCAGCTCCTCCGGCTCGTACGCGACGTTGTCGCAGCGGGTGACCGCCGTCACCTCACCCGGGCTCGCGAAGGCGGTCGTGGCGCGCACCACCACCTCGTCACCGCGCGCGCCGACGAGCGCGACGGACGAGCCGCCCGTGATCCACACGTGGTCCGGCACGACGAACGCCCGCCTTCGCACCTGGAAGGTGCGGCCCTCGAGCGAGGCGTAGCCGTCGTAGCGCACCAGGTGCTGTCCCCCCAGCTCGACGCGCGCGCGCGGCCCTTCGCCGCCGCCAGCGCGCGGCAGGTCCCACCACGTCACGTGCACCCTCCACGGCTCGCGCACGACGAACGCGGCCCCCGAGGCCCACCGCGACGGGTAGACCGCGAAGCTCGACCCCGCGTCGGCGAGATCGCCGGTGCCGGCCACGCGGCACGAGGGCGTGCGCACCGCGACGGCCGGCGACGCCGCCGCGACCGGCGCCGGAGGCACGACCACCACCTCCGGCACCGCGCGGGCACCGCCGCCGCACGCCCCGAGGGTCGCCACCAGCGCCAGGCTCGTCCACGCCGCTCTCACGGCCCTTCGGACACCCGGGGGCGTCGCGAGTTCCGCGCCCGGCGATCAGCCCGGGTGCTGCGCGCGCCACGCGGCCGCGAAGCCCTGGACCCACGTGATGCGATCCCGCGACGGCGGGTGGCTGCGGGAGAAGGCCGTCAGCACGCCGCCCCCTGCCTGCGCCTCCATCCGGGCGAAGAAGTCGAGCAGCAGCAGCCCGCCCTTCTCCGTGTACTCGTAGCCGGGGCGCCGCGCACGGCCCGTATCCATCACGTTGAACAGGCCGACGTTGTCCGCCGCGTACTCGGCAGGCTGATTGAAGATGGGCGCCACCGCCGAGCCGATGTGACCGATGACGGCGAGCCCCTGGACCAGCGGCGACTCCCCGATCGCGCAGCCCGTGTGGCCGAGGTAGTGGTGCGCCAGCTCGTGACCGAAGGTGAACGCCACGATGTCGTCGAAGAGCTCGTGCGCGTGCGAGAGCCGCTGCGGCGAGAACGCGTACTGCACCGGGATGATGCCGACGGGCAGCGCCGCGCTCCCACCCTTCGGCTGCAGCATGCCGGGGATCACCGCCTGCGTGTACGCGTCGTAGGTGTGGGTGCCGTACAGCTCGTCGGTGGCGCGTGTCTGCGAGATGGCGTCCACCGCCTCCAGCAGACCCTCGGTCGCGGCGAGGAACGGCTTGCCCTGCCCGTCGCACCCGGCGTAGGCGTTCACCTCCGTCGGATCCGGATCGACCTGCAGCGGGATGCCGCGGACCTTGTTCGCGTTGATCGGCTGCAGGTGATTGATGAGCTCCGCCAGGACCGCGCGCACCTCCCCCTGCCAGGCGGCGGTCCCCACCAGCGGCGGCAGCAGCGGGCGCGACGCCGGCGGAGCGGCGGTGGCCGCCGGCGGCGGGTACCCCTGCGGCGGCGGATAGCCCTGCGGCGGCGGGTACCCCTGCGGCGGCGCCGACGCGTAGGGCGGCGGATACCCCTGCGGCGGTGGATACCCGTTCGGGTACCCCTGCGGCGGCGCCGACCCGTACCCCGGATACGGCGGCGGCGCCGCGCTCGGCGGGGGCGACGACGCCTTGCTCCCACCGCACGCGGCGACGAGGACCACCAGGGCAGCCGCGGGCAGGGCGTACGGCGAGGCGCGCATCGGTCGATCTATAGACTGTCGTCGCCGCCGCGCAATCGGGTCACGACGTCGCGGCGCCTGCCTCGGGCGTCAGGCCGCGCACCGCCCGGGCGAAGGCGCGGGCGTCCTCGAAGCGGTCCTCCCGCGCCGGCGCCAGCGCCCGCTGGATGATCGGCCGCCACGCCTGGGGGATGAGCTCCCACGCCGGGTCCGCCCGCGCCCGCCCCGCGCCGTCTCCCTGCGCGAGCCACATCCCGCTCGGCGTCGGCGGAGGCGGCTCGCCCACCAGGCACTCGTAGAGCACCGCGCCCAGCGCGAACAGGTCGCTTCGCGCGTCGATCTGCCCTCCCGACTCCTGCTCCGGCGACATGTACCCCGGCGTACCGAGCGGCGAGCCGATGTTGGTGATGCGCGTCTCCTCCCACTCCACGTGTGCGATGCCGAAGTCGACCAGCTTGACGCGCTCCCGGCCGTCCGCGCCCTTCACCAGGAAGAGGTTCGCCGGCTTGATGTCGCGGTGGACCACCCCGGCCGCGTGCACCGCGACCAGCGCCTCGCAGATCTGCAGCGCGATCGGCTGCAGCTCCTCCCACCGCATGCGCCCGCCGGAGCGCACGCGCGCGGCGAGCGACTCGCCGGCCAGCAGCTCGAGCGCCAGGTACGACGTGCCGTCGGGCAAGTAACCGTCGTCGACGATCTCCACCACGTTGGGGTGCCACGCGAGGCGAAGCGCCTCCGCCTCCCGCCGCAGGCGGTCCGACGCGATGGCCTCGTGCGCGGCGGCGACACGCAGCAGCTTGAGCGCGACGGGCAGGCCGTCCGAGACGCGCTCCGCCTCGTAGATCACGCCGCTCGCGCCGGCCCCCATGCGCTGCTTGATGCGGTACTGACCCGCGACGAGCGCCTCCCCCGGCTTGGCGATCTCGCGCGCCTCCCGCAGCTCCAGCGTGCGCTCCAGCGCGGCGACGCGCTTGGCCTGTCCGCGCGCGCCGGCGTGCCGGAGCGCCGCGCGGGAGGCGAACGCCGCGGTCATCCCGCCGAGCACCGCGCCGAAGACCACCGCCTCCGTGCGGCTGACCGGGCCGGTGTGAAAGGCGAAGGCCAGCGAGCCACAGAGCGTACCCATCAGCGCCCCCAGCGCCGCCCACACCGGCGGGCGCGGCACCCGCCAGCGCACCTCGTACTCCTGCGCGAGCGAGCTCTGCTCCTGCACCACCGTGCCGCGGGCGACGACCTCCCCCGGCCCGAAGCCGAAGAGCGCCGGGAGCGCCTTGAGCTCGGCGGCGCGGATCAGCGCGAGCAGGCCGTTCTCCTCGAGGGTCGGATCGTGGGTGATCAGCACGCGGCCGCGCCAGTAGCCGCGCCGCGCCTCCAGCACCTCCCAGCGCGCGGTGCGCCCGTACTCGCTCTCCGAGGCGCCCAGCCGGGAGAAGGCCTGCTCCGGCGCGTGCACGCCGCGGAAGACGCGTACGTACGCGCCGAGCGTCGCGGGCTCGAGCAGGAACGGCCACACGTCCACGATGGCCTCGCGCGAGGCGACGCCGACGAAGGCGTCCAGCGTGGCCCGGAGCGCCGCCACAGGCAGGGTGTGCGTCTCGTTCTCCATGTCCGCGCGCTTGAGCCCGGCGTCGCGCAGCCAGCGCTCCGCCACCTCCGGGCCGCGCCGGGCGTCCAGATAGGCGAGCAGCGCCTTGGGCAACGCCATGCTCACCTGCCCCGAAGGGAACGTTGCCCCGCGCATCGCCGCCGATGGACTATAGACCAGCCGCACGCGATGCGCCCACCCCACGACGCGACCGCCCCCGACCTGGAGCTCGCGCGCGCCCGCGCGCTCGCCGCGCTGCGCAAGAAGCGTGCGCGGGTGGCGCGGCGCGCCGCGGCGATCGACGCCGATCTGGCGCGCATCGCGGACGCGGGGGAGCTCGCCCGGCTGGCCGCGTACGCCGCCCCGGAGGCTGGTCGCGTGCCTCGCGGGGCGCGCTCCATGCACGTCATCGACTACGCGAGCGACGACGCGCGGACGGTGGAGATCCCGCTCGACCCGAGCAAGCCCGCGCGCGATCAGCTCGAGGCGATCTTTCGCAACGCGCGCCGCCTCCGCGGCGGCGAGCCGAAGGTCGTCGCGCGGCGCGACGCGACCCGAGGGGAGCTGGAGGCGCTGGACGCCGCCGCGGCGCGCGTGACCGAGGCGCCCGACGTCGACGCGCTGGACGCCGCCGCCGGGAGCCTGCTCCCGCGACCGCCCTCCGCGAGCGCCCCCGCACGCCCGCAGCAGCCGAAGCCGCCGTACCGATCCTTCGAGGCGAGCGGCGGGCCCGTCCTCGTCGGCCGCGGCGCGCGTCACAACGACGAGCTCACCTTCCAGGTCGCGCGCCCGTACCACCTGTGGCTGCACGCGCGCGGCGTACCGGGGGCGCACGTCATCGCGCCCATCCCGCGCAACAAGCCGTGCCCGCCGGACCGACTCGTCGACGCCGCGCACCTCGCCGCGCACTTCTCCGACGCGCGGGGCGAGCCGGTGGTGGAGGTGTCGTACGCCCTGCGCAAGCACGTACGAAAACCGCGCGGGGCAGCGCCCGGCGCGGTCGTCGTGGAGAAGGAGAAGGTGCTCGTGCTGCGCGTCGAGGAGGCGCGGATGAAGCGCCTCCTCGAGCACGAGGTTCAGAAGGAGTAGAGGTCCGCGCTCTTCCCGGTAGGCGAGGCGGGGATGGTGAACGTGTTGATGATCCGCTGCGCGACGCCCGCGCCGCCGGCGCCCGGCGTGACGGTGCTGGCGAGGAGCTGCACCGCCGCGCCGTGGTAGACGATGCCCAACGACGGACCGCCGCCGCCGTTGCCGCTCACGCCGGCGTAGCCACCCGCGCCACCGCTCGCGCCGCTCTCGTACGGCGAGCTGCCGCCGTCGCCACCCACCCGCGCCATGCTGAAGACGCCCGCCTTGCCCGCGGCGCCGCCGGTGCTGGACTCGATGTTCACGTCCTCCAGAGTCATGGGGCTGTCAGTCGCGAGGACCGCGATGCTGGCACCGCCACCCCTTCCCGCGCCCCCCGGGAGCCCGGGGCAGCCGCCCGCACCACCACCGCCGCCGCTCGTCCCCCACGCCTTGACGCTGCCGCCGTGGGCCTGGGCAAAGGTGCTCGGCCAGTATGCCTGGTTCTGAGGGTCATTGGCGGTCAGCTGGTCGAGGCCGATACCGGCGCCCCCGCCGCCGCCCTGCCCAGGCTTGCCGGCGGTGCCCGACGTGCCGTTGCTCGGCGTGTAGCCAGTCGACGAGAGCGCGCCCATGCTCGAGCCCGACACACCGTTGCTGCCGCTCGCACCCTGCTTGCCAGCCTGCGGAAGCACGCCATTGATGATGCCGCCCGCCGCCGTCTGAGGCGTGGCCGCCGGGAGCCCACCGTTGGACGGCTTGGGGTCGAGGCTCTCCCAGCCGAGGGCGATGTCGTACTTGCCACCAGTGCCACCGCTGCCGCCCGGACCCGGGTCGTGGCCTGCCTCGCCGTTGCACTGGTTGGTGCCGCCGGCCCGCGTGTTGTGGGCGGTCTCGCACAGGGCAATCTCGAGGACCGTGCCGACGCACGCCTCGTAGCCCGCGCCGTCCTGACCATCCTTCGCGCTGCCGCTGTCGGTGAGCTGGATGCCATTGGCGCCGTCCGCGCCCTTGCCGCCCGTGCCGGCGTGGACCACGCCGTGGATCATGTGCAGGGCGGGAGAGCTCTTCGCCAGCAGACCAATCGAGGTCTGCGAGCCGGTCGTGAAGTTGGGGGCGACGATGTCGACGGCCTCCACGCGCGTCGGCGTGCCGATGCCACTCGCCGTCGCCGCGGGGCTCGTCGGCGACTGGACCTTCGCGTGGGAGGAGCCGACGGTCCACCCGTTGTTGCAGTCGAAGTAGCCGAACACCGAGACGCCGTCGGCCAGGGTGATCGCCTCGGGGTACGTCTCCGCGCACGCGTAGACGCGCTTGCTCTGCGACTTGGCGAGCTGGATCGCGGCGCCGAGCGACGCGAGCGGGTGCTGGCGCGAGCCGTTGCCGCTGCTGCTGCCCAGCGAGGACGACACGAACACGCCCGCGGCCTCGCTCACGACACACGTGTCGTCCGTCGGCAGCTTGTCGCCGTCGCACTGCGGCGGGAGCGCCGCGTCGATCTCGGGCACGCCCGCGTCGGTCGCGTCGGCCCCGGCGTCCTGTCCGCCGCCCCCGCCGACGCCCGGGTTGGACGGCCCGGCGTCACCGGTGCCCGGGTCGAAGCCTGCCGAACCGCACGCCACCAGCAGAGAACCGAGAACCACGAGAGAAGCCACAGTGCGCATGATCGTCTCCTGCGCCGCGATCCGTTCGCCGCGCGGGAGGCCCATCGCCCGGAGGTAAGGCCCGGTTGCGAGAAAAGCGCTACTGCCAGCGGAAGATGCGCAGGGACAGGGCGAAGCAGCCGACGCCCCACGCCAGCATGATGCCGATCGGGAGGGCGACCTGCGGGAAGCCGGCGCCGTCGTTGATGATGGCGCGCAGGGCGTCGTTCAGCGCTGTCAGGGGGAGCGCCTTGATGAAGGGCTGCATCGCGTCGGGGAAGCGCGCCGTGGAGAAGAAGACACCGGAGCACAGGTACATCGGCATGGACGCGAGGTTGATGAGGCCGCTCACCGTCTGGGTGTTGCGCGCGCGACTGGCGACCAGCAGGCCCATCCCGGCGAAGAGGAGCGCCCCGAGCACGGCGACGGTGATGAGGGCCGGCCAGGAGCCGCGCACGACGACGCCGAAGGCGAGGTAGGCGAAGGCGAGCATGGCGGGCAGCTCCACCACCAGGATGGCCGAGCGCGACAGCAGGAAGGACAGCAGGAAGTCGGCGCGCCGCATCGGCGTGGCGGCGAGGCGCTTGAGCAGCCGCTGGGTGCGCATCTCCACCAGCACGAAGCCGATGCCCCAGAGGCCGCTGCCCATCAGGCCCATGCCCAGCAGGCCGGGGAAGAGGAAATCGATGTACCTTGCACCGATCGCGGTGACGCGGGCGTCCCGGGAGGGGGTCGCGTCCACGCGGCCGTCCGCCTTCTGCAGCGCGTCGTCGACCAGCGCCCGCGCCAGCCGGCTCTCCGGGCGCGTGGGGTCATAGCGGTAGACGTGCTCGCCGGACGCGCCGCGCTCCACGACGACCGCGACGCGCCCGGAGCGCAGCGCCGCGCGCGCCTCGGCGCGGGGCATCACCCTGGCGTCGATGCCCTGGCTCGCCGCGAGGCTCGCGCGCTCGGCGGCGGCCCCCGGCGCCGCCTCGACGGCGGCGAGCACCGGCTCTGGCGGGCGGCTCCGGAAGGCGATGCCGAGGGCGATGGAGAGGATGATGGGGAAGCCGAAGGCCCAGAAGACCGTGCTCGGCTCACGGTAGAAGCTGCGCCACCGGGCGAGCACCAGGTGCCACAGCGCCGACGCCTTGCCGCGCTGCTCTCGCGCGCGCGACGGCGGCCCGGCGGCCACGCGCTCGGACGAGGAGGCGTCACTCACGGAGGTGCCTCCCGGTGAGGTGGACGAAGACGTCCTCCAGCGTGGCCGCGTGGGTCGAGAGGTGGACGAGCGGGACGTCGCGCTTCTGCAGCTCGGCGACGACCGCGGGCACGGCGACGTGGAGGTGATCGACCGCGAGCACGTACCCCGGGGCGCGGGCGATGGCGGAGCGGACTCCGGCGAGCGCCTCCAGCGCATCCAGCGGGAGATCGCCCCGGACGGTGAGCTCGAGCACCTGCTCGCCGCCGAGGGACGCCACGAGATCGCGCGGCGAGCCGGCGGTGATCATCTTGCCCTTGTCCATGACGCCGACGCGATCGCAGAGGCGCTCCGCTTCGTCCATGTAGTGCGTGGTCAGAAGGACCGTGCCGCCGGACGCGCGGAAGGCCACGACGACGTCCCAGAGCATGCGCCGCGACTGCGGGTCGAGGCCGGTGGTGGGCTCGTCCAGGAAGAGGATGTCGGGATCGCCGACGAGGGCGCAGGCGACGGCGAGGCGCTGCTTCTGGCCTCCGGAGAGCGTCTCGTAGCGGGCGTGCCGTTTGTCCTCCAGGGCGACCATCGCCAGCGTCTCGTCCACCGCCCGGCCGGCGGAGTAAAAGGAGCGGAACATCGCGAGCGTCTCGCGCACGGTGAGCTTGGGCGGGAGGTGCGTCTCCTGCAGCGAGACGCCCAGGTGCTCGCGGAGCCACTGCGCGTCGCGCGCCCAGCGCTTGCCGAGGAGCTCCACCTCGCCGGAGGTCGGAGCCATCAGGCCCTCGAGGATCTCCACCGTCGTGGTCTTGCCGGCGCCGTTGGGGCCGAGCAGGCCGAAGCACTCCCCACGCTCCACCTCCAGGTCGAGGCCGGCGACGGCGACGACCTCGTGCGCCGATGCGCCCCGTCCGCCCCCCCGGAGGGTACGCGGACCGTCGTAGCGCTTGACCAGCTCCTTGCACCTGACCGCAGACGGCATGACGGGCCGGGAAGTATGGCGCGCCTCGCGGTCCCCGGCGTCTGGATTCGACGTGGGGCCGCTGCTATCGTCGCGCCCGATGCGCCTGGCAGAGACGATCGGCCGCTGGCTCGGCCGCGTGGAGATCGTGCTCGCCGGCCAGGACGAGCGATTCCGCGACGGCGAGGAGGCCCTGGCGCGCGGGGACGCGATGCGCGCGCGGGCGGCGGCGCACGCCGTGCTGTCGCGGGTCCCGGGTTCGCCGCTCGGGCTGGCGCTGCTGGCCGACGCGTGCGAGGCGGGCGGCCTGGACGCCGAGGCGCACCTCACGCTGGAGGACCTGGCGAAGCGGGCGCCGTCGCAGGCGGAGGTGTGGCTGCGGCTGGCGCGCGCGCGCGCGCGGACCGGCGCGTCGGACGACGAGGTGCGCGACGCGGACGTGCGCGCGCTCGCTGTGGCGGAGGGTGGGAGCGAGGAGAGGCGCGACGCCCTGCTCGCGCTGGCGGACATGGACCTGGCGGCGGGCGACGGCGCGCGCGCGGAGCTCTGGCTGGCGCGCGCCGCGGGGGACGCCTCGCAGGCCGTGACGCTGCGGCGAGCGGAGGCGCGCCTCGCCCAGGGGGACGGCAAGGGCGCGCTGGCGCTCCTCGGGACGTTCGAGGCGGAGCCGACGGACGGGCGGGCGGCCCTCGCGCTGGGACGCGCGCGGGCGATGGCGGGCGACGCCGCGGCCTTCGCGCCGCTGCTGCGCGCCTACGTGCTCGACACCCCGGGCGCGAGCGAGCTGCTCTCCTCGACGGTGGCCTGGGTGAAGGCCGACCCGGAGACGCTCGCGCGGGTGCAGGTGGTGGTAGCGGCGCGCGGCGAGGGCGACCTGGCGCGGTGGCGGGCGGCGTTCGCGCGGGCGTCCGGCGCGCGCGAGGAGGCGCGCAAGGCGCTGCTGGACGCGGTGCGGGGTGGCGACACGAGCGCCGCGCGGCCGCTGCTGGACGCCGCGCTGGAGGACGCCGACGAGGCGACGATGGCGGCGGCGCTGGGCGCGCTCGAGGGCGTGCACGAGGCGGAGGTCGAGGACGCACGGCGTCTGCCGCCGGCCACCGACGACCCGTCCGCCGTCGGGGCGGGGCTGGACGCGCTGCAGCAGATCGCCTCGCCGCGGGTGCTGCCCATCGCCGAGACGCGGCGGGACGCGCTCTTGCGCGTCTGGCTGCCCGCGGGGGGCCGCGCCCGCTGGGACGATCTGCTCGGACGGCTGGACGCCCACGCGCGGGCGCTGCACGATCTGGAGGCCATCGCCCAGGTGGCGGCGGTCTCCGCCGAGCGCGCGAGGCCGGTGCGCGTGGCGATCGTCGGCGAGTTCAACGCGGGCAAGAGCACCTTCATCAACGCGCTGGTGGGCGCGGA
The DNA here is from genome assembly GCA_963782055.1 of uncultured delta proteobacterium. Taxonomy (GTDB): domain Bacteria; phylum Myxococcota_A; class Polyangia; order Polyangiales; family Polyangiaceae; genus DASXHD01. The sequence continues at coordinate 2,895,308 of CAWAIF010000003.1, read as the reverse complement.
GGTGGCACCGACGGGCGTGCTGCCCACGACGGCGACGCTCCATCACCTGCGCTACGGCCCGGATCCCATCGCGCGGATCGCGCTGGAGCCCGCGGAGGGCTCGCCGCCGGAGCGCATCGTGCCGGCCGCCGATCTGCGGGCGACGCTGAAGACCATGGACACCTCGACGGTGCGGCGCGTGGAGATCCTCCTGCCCATCGCGTCGCTGACGCGCGTCGAGATCCTGGATACGCCCGGCTTCAACGCGCCCGACACGCGCCACACCGAGGCGGCGCGGTCTGCCTTCGAGGAGGCAGACGCCGCGATCTGGCTGCTGGACGCCAACCAGCCGCTCAAGCAGACCGAGCGCACCATCCTGGAGGAGGCGAAGGCCTCCGGCCTGCCCGTGCAGATGCTGGTGAACAAGGCGGACCGGCTGAAGCCGGAGGATCTGCAGCGGGTGATGGAGCTGGTGAGCCGCTCGGTGGAGGAGGTGGGGCTGCGCTCGCACGCGCCACCCATCGCGCTCTCCGCGCGGCAGGCGCTGGCGGGGAAGCTGGGCGACGCCGAGGCGCTGGCGGCCTCCGGGTGGGGCGCGGTGCAGATGCTGCTCGACGAGGAGGTCGTGGGCAAGAGCGACGAGCTGAAGGAACGCGCGCTGCGTCGGCGCGCGGCGAAGGTGGCGGGGCGCCTCTCCCAGCGCGCGCGGGAGGCGGCGCGGGAGGAGGAGCAGCAGGCGGCGCGCGAGGACGAGAGGCGGCGCGCGATGGTCGTCGCCGCCGCGCGGCTGGATGGCGATCCGGCCGCGGCGGAGGCCTCCGTGGCGGAGCGCCTCGCGCCGCACGCGCAGCTCCTCCAGCGTGATCTCGCCGACGTCGTGAGCGGGCGAGACGCCTCCGGCGGCGGCGCCGACGCGGTCCTCTCGCGCTACCGGGTGGACCGCGCGCTCGCGCGGCTGGGGGTCCCGCTCGCGGGGGCGATGGCCGACCTCGCGCGCGGCGAGCAGGCGCCGGCGCCGGAGTCCGAGCGCGATCCGGCGGATCGCTGGCGTCACCTCGCGCGGGCGGTGGTGCGCGCGGCGGTGCTGGCTTCCCCGGAGGAGGTCCCCACGGGGGCGCTCGCCACCTCGGCGGTGGCCTGCCTGGTGGAGGAGCTCGCGGCCCAGGGCGCCGTCGCGCCGGCGGCGCCGCGTGTCTCCGGTGCCGCGGCCGAGCTGGAGGCGATCGCGCGCCTGCTCCAGGTGACCTGAGGTCCAGCGCCCGCGAGGAGCGCCCGCGGTAGTGCTTGCACAACGCACGCGCTTGAGGCACCTCTTAATTCATGCGTGCCTGGCACCTCGCGTTGGCCGTCGGCGCCGCCATCGTGTCGGCGCCCGCGGCGTCGAGCGCCGACCCGATCCTCGCCGTCGGGGGCGGCGACGCGATGAACCTCCAGGCCGACAAGCTGGACGTGGACGTCGCCGCCGGCGAGGCGCTGCTCACCGGCAACGTCTCGCTGACCAAGGGCGACCTCAAGGTGAGCTGCCCGCGCATCGATCTGAAGTTCGACAACACGCCGCACGTGAAGTGGGCCAAGGGCTCCGGCGGGGTGGCGGCCGACGTGCGCGGTGTCCACGCCGAGGCGCCGGAGGTGGAGCTCGATCTCGCCAAGCAGGTCCTGGATCTGCGCGGGGGCGTCCGCCTCACGCGCGGGCAGGGCTGGCTGCAGGCAGACCGCGCGACGATCGACATTGGCAGCGGCAGAGTGTCCATGTCCCAGGTGAAGGGGTCCATCCCCGTTCCGCCCGCCCGGTGAGCCCCACCCTGCAAGGGCGCGGTCTGCGCGTGGAGCGCGGGGGCAAGGTGATCCTGCGGGACGTCGACGTGGAGGTGCGCCCAGGCGAGGTCCTCGGGGTGCTGGGCCCGTCGGGCGCGGGCAAGTCGACGCTCTTCGGCGCGCTGGTGGGCGAGGTGCCCGTCGCCGCCGGCACGGTGCGTCTCGGGGAGCAGGACGTGACGGCGTGGCCGCTCTGGCGGCGCGCGCGCGCCGGGGTGGGCTACATCCCGCAGACACCGAGCGTGCTGCTGGACCTCACCGTGCGGGAGAACCTGCGCACCTTCCACCGCATCGCCGGGGCGGAGCGCGACGTGGTCGAGGAGGCGGAGGGCGTGGAGCTCGGCGCGCGGCTGGACGTGCGCGCGGGCGATCTGAGCGCCGGGGAGCGGCGGCGGCTGGAGTTCGCGCGGGCGGTCACGCACTCGCCGGCGGTGCTCATCTGCGACGAGCCTTTCGCCGGGGTGGACCCGGCGGGCGCCGCGCACCTGGGGGAGCTGCTTCGCCGGCTGGCCAGGGGCGGCGCGGCGGTGGTGCTGGCGGACCACCACGTCGCCGAGGCGCTGCGCGTCTGCGATCGGGCCTCCTTGCTCCTGGATGGGGCGGTGGCGCTGACCGAGCCGCCGGACGCCTTCGAGCAGCACCCGCTGGTGCGGGGGCGGTATCTGGGTACGTGGACGAGGACGATCCCCCCGCCGCCGTGAGCGCGGGCGGCGGGACGTGTACGCGGAGCCCGGGGTGCGCTACACCTACTGCCTCGATGAACCTGGACGTCCTCTTCGAAGGCGACATCGACCTGCCCCGCCTGGCCGAGGTGCTCGACGGGCTCGGCCACGTCGGGCGGCTCGACACCATCCTGCACTGGGACCACGACAAGCAGCGGCGGCTCTTCGAGAAGTGCAAGGGCTTCAAGACGCTGAGCTTCGACGACTTCGTGCCGAGCGACGTGGATCCGCTCGTGGAGGTGGTGCACTGGGGCAAGAACTCCCTGCCCGCCCTCACCCACTTCCAGAAGCGCTTCTGTAAGCCCAAGCCGAACGGCGACAACGGGGGAAAGAAGGAGCTCTGGGGTTACAACGAGCAGGCGCCCGACGGCGTCTTCCCGACCAAGGCGTTCACCGGGCCCGGCTACTACGTGATGCACGAGCCGGAGGGCCGGCAGGACTCGGAGGGGGAGCTGGACATCGACTACACGCGCCTGCCGCCCGCGAAGCCGGAGGCCTGGCCATCCATCGTCCCCAACGAGCGGCGCGCCGGGCGCTTCGTCTACGCCGGGATGGTGGACGTGATGCGCGGCGTGTCGAAGCACGTCAGCGTCGGCCGGGCCATCAAGGGCGGCAAGTTCATCGACGCCTACTTCGTGCTCTGCCGCGAGGACCCCAAGTCCTGAGCGCGCCCGGCTTCGAGCTACGCGTCCTGTCCCGCGTGCGTGAAGTCTCCGAGCACGCGTGGGACGCCCTGGTGGGCGAGGAGGGCTCGCCCTTCGTCGAGTGGACGTGGCTCGATTGCATGGAGGAGGCCGGGTGCGTCGGCGGCGACGGAGAGCACGCCGCCGCCTGGGTGCCCGCGCACCTGGCGCTCTTCCGCACGGGCGGAGGCGAGGAGCGGCTGGTGGCCGCGGCGCCCGCCTACCTCAAGGACAACAGCGAGGGGGAGTTCGTCTTCGACTGGTCCTGGGCGGACCTCGCCCACCGCATGCGCACGCGCTACTACCCCAAGCTGGTGGTGGCGGTCCCCTTCTCGCCGGTGACCGGCGAGCGCGTGCTGGTGGCGCCGGGCGAGGACCGCGCCGCGCTCGTCCCCGTGATGGCGGCGGCCGCGCGGGAGATCGCCGGCGAGCTCGGGGCCCACTCGGTGCATGCGCTCTTCCCGCGCGCGGAGGAGGCCGCGGGCTGGACGCGCGCGGGGTACGTGGAGCGCTACGGCGTGCAGTACCACTGGCACAACCATGGCTACGCGTCGTTCGACGACTTCGTGGCGACCTTCAAGTCGAAGAAGCGCACGCAGCTCCGGCGGGAGCGCGCGCAGGCGGGGAAGGACGGCGTGACCATCGAGACGCTCGCGCCGGAGGCGATCACGCCGGAGATCGTGCGCGCGATGTATCGATTCTACCGGAGCACGGTGGACAAGTTCGTCTGGGGCCGGCGGTACCTCACCCCGCGCTTCTTCGAGCTGGTGGCCGAGCGCTTCCGCCACCGGCTGGCGTGGGTCATCGCGCGCGAGGGGGAACGCCCCATCGCCGGCGCCTTCAACGTGCAGAAGGGCAAGCGCCTGTACGGCCGCTACTGGGGGGCGACGGTGGAGATGCCCTTCCTGCATTTCAACGTCTGCTACTACGAGGGCATCGCGCACTGCATCGCGCACGGGCTGGAGGCGTTCGAGCCGGGCGCCGGCGGCGAGCACAAGCGGGTGCGCGGGTTCGTCCCGACGATCACCCACTCGGCGCACTGGATCGCCAACCCGCGCCTCTTCTCCGCGGTGAGCGCCCACGTCGCCCGCGAGCGCGAGGCCATCCGCGAGCACGTGGAGAGCGGCGGCGAGGACTGAGAGGATCGGAGTGAGGGCCCCCCGCTGCGCCTCGGGCGTCCAGCACGGAGAGCCCGAAGGGGGAGCTTCGCTTCAGAAGGAGTCCTTCGCCGCGCGGATGGCGCCGAAGGCCGCCGCCGCGTCGGCGCCGGGATCGACGTGGAGGGTACGGCGGATCTCCTCGGAGCGGACGCGCAGGAAGGGGTTGTGCTGCAGCTCCTCGCCGATGGTGGACGGCACCGTGGGCTCGCCCTTCGCTCGAAGGGTGTCCGCCCGCTCCCGCGCGCGGGCCACCGCGGCGTTGTGCGGCTCGACGTGGGCGGCGAAGCGCAGGTTGGCCTGCGTGTACTCGTGCCCGCAGTAGACGCGTGTCTCCGGGGGGAGCGCGGCGAGCTTGGAGAGCGACGCGTGCATCATCACCGGCGTGCCCTCGAAGAGCCGGCCGCAGCCGGCGACGAAGAGGGTGTCACCGGTGAAGACCATCGGCGCGCCGTCGCCCTCGACCACGTAGGCGACGGCGCCGAGCGTGTGCCCGGGGATGTGCAGGATGCGGGCGCGCAGGTCGCCGAGGGCGAGCTCGTCCCCCTCCTCCAGGAAGCGCGTCTGCGCGGGGATCCGGCCGCGGTCCGAGGCGTGACCGCAGACCTCCACGCCGGCCACCTCGCCCGCGAGCTCCTCGTTGCCGCCGACGTGATCGAAGTGGTGGTGCGTGGACCAGATCGCCCTCGGCCGGGCGTCGTGTGACCGGAGCGCCGCGAGCACCGGGGCGGCCTCCGAGACGTCCACGACGGCGTGCTCGCCGGTGCGGGGGCACGTGACGAGGTACGCGTAGTTGTCCTTCAGACACGGGATGGGCGTGACGGGCATGGCGACTGGCCTCGGTTCACTTGCCGGCGGCGCCGGCGTCGGCGGGCTTGGAGTACGCCCCGTTGAGGCACCCCTTGTTGCACGAGTAGGGCTCCAGGTCCTTCATCGTCTTCACGCGAGCGCGGTAGCGCTTCACCATGTCCTGGTACTCCGGCCCCTTGACGATGGGGTGCTCCTCGCCGGGGTCGGCGTCCAGGTCGAAGACCTGCATGTACTCGCTCTCGCCGAAGGCGATGATCTTCATGTGGCCGTGGATGAGGGCGCGGCGGCGGTCGCTGTCGCTGGTCGCGGGGAGATCGACCAGCACGTCGCGCGGGCCGCAATCGTCGCCGGCGTCGCACTCGCCGCGCAGCTCGGGCAACAGCGAGCGGCCCTCGAAGGTCGGCTCGGGCGGGAGGCCGAAGAGGTCCAGCAGCGTCGGCGCGATGTCCACCGCGCTGCGCGGCAGGTCGATGCGGCGCGGCTTGATGCCCGGGATCACCACCAGGAGCGGCACGCGGATGAGGTTCTCCCAGACCTGGAAGCCGTGGCGCAGCATCCCGTGTTCGCCGAAGGCCTCCCCGTGGTCCGCCGTCACGATGATGGCGGTGCGCGCGCCCCACGGCTCGCTCTTCACGAAGTCCAGGAGCTTGCCGATGTAGCGGTTGGTGAAGGTGACCTCGGCGTCGTACTTGTCGCGGTAGGTGTTGCCGTAGAAGATCCCCTCGTGCGGCAGGTACTGATCGTGCGGGTCGAGGAAGTGGTACCAGGCGAAGAAGCGGTGGTTGTCGTTCTTGGGATCGCCGAGCTGCTTCTCGGCGATGCCCTCGAGCTGGGGCGAGGTGATGTTCTCGTCCGTCTGGGCGTTCCACTTCAGGTTCGGGACCATCTCGTAGTCGTCGAAGCCCTGATCGAAGCCGGCGGTCTTGAAGTAGCCGTGCGCGTGCGCGGTGACGGTGTGGATGCCCGCCTTCTGGAGGATCTCCGGGTAAAAGAGGTTCTTGCGGGGGTAGATGCCGAAGAAGTACCCGCTGCGCAGAAGCTCCCCGGGGGGCTTGCCGCCGAGCATGCCGCCGAGGCTCATCGATGTGTACGACGACATCGAGTACTCGTGCGTGTACACGACCGCCTTCTCGGCGAGCTTCGTCAGGCGGGGAGCGATGGGGCGCTTGTAGCCCTCCCACGGCATGTCGGCGCGCAGGCAGTCGATGGTGATGAGCAGGACGTTGAGGTCCTTCGGGATGGTGGGCGCGACCGCGGCCTCCGGGGCCGCATCGTGCACCGCGGCCGGCGACGGCGGAGGCGTGTCCTTCGCGGCGGACGGCGCCTTCTCGCTCTTGCAGCCGCTGCACGCCGAGAGCAGCGCGAGCGCGAGGACCGGGCCGCTTCGCATCACTCCATGTACACGCGCATGAACGACGCCGCGTCGGTGGGCTCGACGGTGACGTTGCCCGTGTAGGTGACCGTCGCGAGCTTCGGGTCGACGAAGGGGAAGGCTGCGGCCTTGCAGCTGCTCGCCGGGCCGGCGTCGGCGCCCGCGTCGGCGTCGGGAGGGGTCACGACGACCTTGAACGGCGCGGTGGGGTCGATGTTGTAGATGATGACCGAGGGGAGCTGGCCGTCGGTGACGGCCGTCGCGGTGTTGCTGGGGAAACCGCCGGCGAAGTACTTCACCTTGGACTGCCCGGGCGGCTCGATGGCGATGGTCGCGCCCGTCACCGAGGTGCAGCTCCCGGTGGCGATCGCCTGCACGCTGAGCACGGCGAGCGAGCTGTCGTACCCGCTCAGGGTGAGCTGCAGGGTGCTCTCCGTCGCCGTGGACACGAAGCTGGTGTCCCCCCGGTCGGTGTCGCCGCTGAGCTGCCACTCCTGCTCGATGAGCTTCAGGTACGTCGGGGCCGTCACGCTCATCGTGTAGGGCGTGCCCTTCGGCACCGAGACGCTGTAGGCGCCCTTGTTGTCGGTCGTGGTGGTGATGTTGAGCGGGCTGAGGGTGATCGTCGCTCCCTTGACCGGCGCGCTGTTGTCGAAGTCGACGATCCGGCCGGTCTGCGTCGCCATGTTGCCCGCGGCCTCACCGCCCGCGTCGTTGCCGCCGCCCGCGTCGCCGTTGTTGTTGGTGTCGTCGGAGCTGCAGGCGACGAGCGCGCACGCCGCCGCGATGATGATCAATTTGCGCATGGTGGGTGGTCCCCCTGTCCTTATTCGATGGCGATGCCGAGCTTCTGGCGAAGCCCGAAGTATTCCTCGCTCACGCTGAAGAGCACCACCTCTTTTACTCGCTCCTTGCCGGGGACGCTCGCACCGTCTTCGGTGGCGCGGATCACCTCCGTCGCCATCTGCAGGTCGTGAGCGAGCAGGAAGCCGGCGCGGTCGGCGGTGAGATCGATCGACGCGGTCCACTTCTTCAGGTCGAGGGAGGCGCCGGTCTGGATTAGCTTGGAGACGAGGCTGGAGAGGCGCTCCTTCTGGGCGCCGTGGAAGTCCGGCGCCATCGCCTGCATGGACTCCTGCACCGGGCCCTGCAGGTCGGCCGAGATGGGAAACTGCGGCACGCAGGTCTTGATCGCGGCGAAGAGCCACGCCTTGAGCCCGGTGCCCGTGGGGATGAGGTGACGCACGTAGTAGCCGGGCCGGTAGTAGGCGAGGTGGCGCCCGGCGACGAAGGCCATCGACTGCGTGGGGACCTGCGCCTCGAAGGCGGCGCGGCCGAGGACGATCGCCGGCGTGTGCGCGTGGATGAAGCCCAGACCCGCCGGGTCGTTCGGGTTCTGGAAGACCATCGGCGCCTGCATGCCGAGCACGCCCTGGACGTAGTACAGGGTCTGCGAGACCGGGTACGGGTGCAGGGAGAGGTCGATCGCGTAGCGCGGGTCGTAGCCGAGCTGCTCCAGGGGCTGGGTGCGCGTGCGGATGATCGTCGGCTGGATCATCGCGAAGATGCGGGTGAGCACCACGTCCTGCTCGTAGTGGGCGAGCGCCTGCCAGTCCTCCTCGTTGAGCGCAGACTGGGCAGGCGCCGCGTTGTCCGCCTTGTGGCGGCGGTAGAAGCGCTCCTCGTCCGGCTCCGCGAGGTTGAGCACGCTCAGCGCCTGACAGAGGCACCACGCCGGGTCGGGGCGCTTGCCCTCGGTGTAGAGGCGGCGGAGCAGCTTGTAGCTCTCCACGCGGTAAGGGTTCTTGCGCAAGATGACCGTCTGCGCCTTGACCGCCTTGTCCAGGTACTGCGTGACGTCGCTCGCGTAGAGCTCGGCGAGCACCTCCCCGCGCTCCTTGTTGTCCGGATCGAAGGCCTGCGCCGCCTCGTAGGCGTCGATGGCCATCTCCGGCTCGCCGAGGAACTTGTGATAGAGGTCCGCGAGCTGGTCCAGGATGCGCGGGATCTTCACGCGGTCCTGCGCCTGCTTCGCCTGCTCGAGCTGGAGCTGCAGCATGCGCTCGACGCCGTCGTGGTCGCCCTTCTGCTTGCACAGCTCGAGAGCCTCCTCGTTGGCTTTGCTCAGCGTCGGGTCGAACTCCAGCGCGCGGTCGTAGTAGGTGAGCGCGGTGTCGACGTCGCCGATCTGTCGCGCCGAGATCGTCGCGGCCGTCTGCATGTACTTGGCCCGCTGCTTCGGGTCCTCGACGAAATCGGCGAGGCGGAGCACGACCTCGACCAGCTTGGTCCAGTCCTTCTCCTCCGAGTAGAGCTGCATCAGGCGGGTGAGCAGCTTGCGGTCGTCCGGGCGCTCCTCCAGGGCGGCGGCGTACGTCTTGGAAGCGCCGGCGCGGTCGGAGAGCTTCTGCGACTCCATGTCGCCGATCTCCAGGAGCAGCTCGAAGCGCTCCCCGCCGACGGCCATGTCCAGGCGGCGGCGCTTGATGCGGATCGCCTCCTTCCAGTTCTCCTTGGCCTCGTAGCAGCGGGCGAGGGCGCGCAGCGGCCGCGGGTTGGACGGGTCGGCGTCGCACGCCTCCTTGAGCGGCTTGATGGCGAAGTCCACGTCGCCGTTGCGGCGGGCGCTCTCGCCCAGGCCGTAGAGGGCCTCGGCGCGATCGCTGCCGACCATCTTGGAGCCGAACTTGTCGAGCAGCTCCTCGTACATCTTGCGGGCGGTCTGCGGGTCGCCGAACTCGAAGACGGCCTTGGCGGCCTGGGCGCCCGTCTCCATGTCGCCGGGGGCGAGCTTCTGCAGGGCCTCCACCGCCACGAGAACGCGCGGGTTGGCCGCGGGCTTCGGGCCGGAGCCGGAGAGGTCGGGCGACGAGCCGGAGGGCGGCGCCATCGTCGTGCTCGGCGTGATCTTTCCCGCAGCCTCCACGAAGCGAAGCAGCACGCGGATGGCGTCCTCCTTCGCGAGGACGCCGGAGCGGCCGACGAGCTGCTCGTAGTACTTGGACGCCTCGAGGTAGCGCTGCTTGTCGTAGGCGAGATCGCCCAGGACCATCTGCGCGTCGGAGTTGGTGGGGTCGAGCTCGACGGCGAGCTTGGCGCTGTTCTCCGCCTTGACCTCCTCCTTGAGCTGGTTGCGATACAGCTTGGCGAGCTCCGCCTGAAGGCGCGCCTTGGCCATGTTGCCCTCGGCGACGGCGAGCTCCTTCTCGATGAGGTCGACGACCGACGACGCGTCACCGCGCGCGGCGTAAGCGGCGCGCAGGGCGGCGCTCGCGAAGGTGTCCTTGGGGTTCGCCTCGAGGGCGAGCTTGTAGCGCTCGATCGCGCCGTCGCGGTCCCCGCGCGACTCCAGCAGCTTGGCCGCGCGGATCCACGTCTCCGCCTTCTGCTCGGGCGTCTGCGCCTTGGCGGCGAGGGCCTCGATGGCCGTGAGGGCGGCGTTGGCGTCGCCGCTGGCCTCGCGGAGGCGGGCGAGCGCCTCCAGCGCGCCGCCGTGGCCGGGCACCATCTCCAGGACCTGCTCGTAGGCGTGCGTGGCGCGCTCCGGCGAGCCCACCTGGTCGGCGAGGGTGCGCGCGCGGGTGAGCAGCAGCTCGACGCGGCGGGACTCGTCGGTCGTCGTGGCGGCGTGCCGCTCGTAGAGCTTCACGACCTCTTCCCACTTGCCCTGCGCGCGGTAATGGCGGGCCAGCCCGGTGAGGGCTCCGTCGTTCGCCGCGTCGATCGCCAGGATGGACTCCAGAGCCTCGGCGGCCTTCGCGTGGTCGAGGAACTCCTCGTCGTAGAGCGCGGCCATGCGCTCGAAGAGGTTGATCTTCTGGCGCGGGGTGGCGGCGACGCTCACCTGCCGCTCCAGGACCTCCAGGAGCTCGCGGTAGCGGCCGGTGCGGTTGAAGATGCGGTCGAGGCCCTTGAGGGCGCCGAGGTTCTCCGGGTCGATGGCGAGCACGGCCTCGTAGCGGCGGGTGGCCTCGTTCAGATCGCCGAGGTGGTCCTCGTACGCCTCGGCGATCTTGCCGAGGATCTCGGCGCGCTCCTGGCCGCGGCGGGCCTCCGCGCGGCTCTCCAGGAGGGTGACGAGCGTCTGGAAGTCCCCTTCCCGCTCGGCGATCCGAGCGAGAGCCTCCCCCGCGCGGGCGTGGCCCGGGTCGTCGGCGAGCACCGCGCCGTAGATGTCCTTGGCGCGCTTCACGTCGCCCAGCTTGTTCTCGAAGATCTCGCCGGCCTCGGTGCGCAGGTCGCGGCCCTTGGGGCTCGCGCCGGCGGCGTCGGCGCGCGCGAGCAGGATGGCGGCGAGCTCCGGCCACTGCTGCGCCTTGCGGTAGATGTTGGTGAGGCCCTCGGTGGCCACGTCGCTCGCCGGGTCGGTCACCATGATCTGCTGGTAGGCCATCAGCGCCATGTCGGCGCGGGAGATCTTGCTCTCGTACCACCGGCCCGCCAGCGCGAGCAGCGCGTTGCGGTCGGCGGCGGCGAGGCCCTCGATCTTCACCGCCTCCGTCAGCGTGCCGAGCACCTCGTGCCAGCGCTCGGCCTTGTGGCCGGCCAGGCGCTCCACCTCCGAGACGATCTCGTCGTCGGTGGGGAGCTCGCACAGCGCCTGCGTGTAGGCGACGAGCGCCTGCTCCGCGTCGTCCAGCTCGGAGGTGTAGAGGCGGCCGATCTCCGACATGATGCGGGCGCGCGCCTCGCCGGGCTCCGCCTTCTCGCTGCGGCCGAGGAGCATCTCGACGATCTCCTCGTACTTGCCCTGCGCCTTGCGCACCTCCTCCAGGGCGACCTGGGCGACGTCGTCGTCGGGGTCGACCTCGCAGATGAGCGAGTACATGTCCTCGGCCCTGGGCTTGTCCTTCGCCTGGTTGTCGAAGATGCGCGCGGCGCGGTAGAGCAGGCTCTTCTTGGTCTCCTTGTCGTCGTCGGTCTTGACCTCGAGCTGATCGGCGGCGATGGCGAAGGCCTCGGCGATCTTGGCCGGGTCGGCCACCTGGTCCACCGCCTTCTCCAGGGCGATGGCCGCCTCGGCGTCCTCCGGCATGGCGACGAGCGCGTCCACCAGCTCGTCCACCTTCTCCTGCGGGAGGAGCTGCGCGGGCGCCTTGGCGGCGGCGGCGGGCTTGCCGAGCGTCTCCATCACGTCGAGCAGGGCGGCGGCGTCGCGCGGGCGCTGCGCGGGATCCTTCGCGAGCAGCGAGAGGACGAAGGCGTCGACCTCCTTGGTGACCCAGCCGCGCGGGGCCTTGGAGCTGGGCGGCTCCGGCGTCTCCTTGAGGTGCGCGAACGCGGCGTCGGAGGGGCTGTCGGCGGGGAAGACCGGCTTGCCGCTGAGCAGCTCGTAGAGCATCGCCCCGAAGGCGTAGACGTCGGTCTTGGCGTCCCCCGGCTTGCCGCGCACCTGCTCGGGGGCGATCGTCTTGGGGGAGCCGTAGACGGCGAGCAGCCCGAACTGCCCCGTCGTGGGGGTCATGCGCGGGCGAAGGCGATCCCCGCCGAAGTCGATGAGCACGACCTTCGCCGAGTGGGCGTCGCCGCCGCGCGCGACGAGAGCGTGATCCAGCTTCAGGTCGCCGTGGGAGAGCTGCGCCTTGTGGAGCGCGGCGAGCGGCTCCAGGATGCCGCGCAGGATGGGGCGCAGCTCGTTGATGTGCGACGGCCCGGTCCGCGCGAAGCGCGCGGCGAGCGGCTGCGCGTCGACGTTCTCGTAGGCGACGTAGAAGGTGCCCTCCACCTCTCCGGCGTCGATGTTCTTGGGCAGACCCTCGTGCTGGACCTTGGCGACGAGGCGGTTGCGCGTGAGGAAGCGGTGCACGGCGCGGCGATCGCGCGCGGCCTCGCGGCGCAGGGTCTTGAGGATGTGCGCGGTGCCGTCGCGCTTGGCGAGGTAGACGACGCCCATCTCGGTGGCGGAGAGCTTCTTGTCGATGGTGAACGCACCGAACTCCTTGCCGGGCGGGAGCTCCGGCTCACCGAGCAGCGCGGCGACGTCGCGCAGGCGCGGGTCGACCTCCTTGCGCATCGACAGCACCGCGTCGACCAGGGCCTCGACGCGATCGCCCTCCACGCAGTGCTCGGCGAGCGCGCGGGCGAAGGTGGCCTTCGCCGTCTGACCTCCGACCTGCTCCGGCCCCAGGCCGACGAGCTCGCTGATTTGCGTCATCTCCTCGAGCGAGAAAAGCCGCTCGAGCTCACTGCGCAGGATGTCGATGTTGGCGCTCAAGGTGGTCTCCCGGCGCCCGGGCACGACGACACCGGGCGCGCGTTGTGGGCCGCGATGGTACCGGAAAGGAGCCGGCACAAGCTACCCGATACGCACGGAAAGACGGCCACGATGCCCCGCGTCAATCGCGCCGCCGGTCACGTCGCCCGCTGACGTCAGCCGGCCACGCCCGCGAGGGGCCCGCGTGGGGAGAGGCGGAGGGCGCCGCCCCTGCGACCTCTCAGTGCCTGTGCTCGCGCGTCAGGCCGGGGTGCGTGGCATCCCCGGGCTCGTGGCGCGGGTTCTCGGTGAGGAAATTGCCGTCCCGGCCCGGGATGTGGAGCAGGAGCTCCTTGGCGTAGATGAACTGCTCGCGCGAGTCGTACGGGGCGGCGTGGGCGCCTGTATCCATGCGGATGGCGTCGCAGGGGCAGGCCTCGACGCAGTACCCGCAGAAGATACAGCGTAGCTCGTCGATGACGAACTTGACCGGGTAGCGCTCGTAGCCCCGGCGCTTGTCGCCCGGCTCGTACTCCCCCGGCTCGATGAAGATGCACTGCGCCGGGCACGCCGTGGAGCAGCAGAGGCACGCCACGCAGCGGGGGCTGCCGTCCTCTCGCTGCGTCAGGCGGTGGACACCGCGGAAGCGCTCCGGGTAGGGGCGCCGCTGCTCCGGGTAGGAGATCGTCGTGACCCCGTCCTCCAGGCGCTCGGTGATCGGGTCGGGCTGCTGGCCCCGGATCACCTGCCGCGCGTTGCGGAATAGATGCCGGAAGGACTGCGAGAGGCCCTCGAAGATCGCGGGGAGGTAGGCCTGCGTGGTGAAGGTCCGCTCGGCGTGGACGACGGGCGTCGCCTTCGGGGGCTGGGGCGGCTTCTTGGGAAATGCTTGACCCATCAATGATTCTCCCGTCAGCGCTGCATCGGCCCGGTGGCCGTCCCGCCGGCGGCCGAGGCGAGCTTGGCCTCGGAGCCGACGATCCAGGGTTGGTGCTGCTGCGGTCTGAAGAACCCCACGATGCCGCGCAGCACGCCGTAGGTCACCAGGACCGCCACGATCGCCTGGGTCAACTCCGCGACGATGTCCAGGCCGTTCCAGAGGTTGGCGCCGGCGTGGTCCACGGCGAGGTACGCCACCGCCGTCACCAGCAGGTTGGCCAGGGCGAGCGGCAGCATCACCCGCCAGCCGAGCTTCTGGAGCTGGTCGTAGCGGAAGCGCGGGAGGCTCCAGCGGATCTGCGCCTGCACGAGGCAGATCACGGCGACCTTGCCGAAGAAGGCGAGCACGTTGATGAGGATCATCCCCCAGTGCGCGATGCCGGCGTGAAGCAGGGTCTGCCCGCCGAAGGCGATCGTCAGGCCGTCGCGGTGCAAGAAGGGCAGCTCCCACCCGCCGAGGAAGAGGGTCACGATCAGCATCGAGCTGGTGATGACCTCCATGTACTCGGCGAAGTAGAACATGCCGAACTTCATGCCCGAGTACTCGGTGAAGTACCCGCTCACCAGCTCGCTCTCCGCCTCCGGCAGATCGAAGGGGATGCGCTTCGACTCGGCGGTGACCGCGGCGAAGAAGAGGAAGAACGCCAGCGGCTGGACGAAGATGCCCCAGGTGTGCTCGCCCTGCCAGCGGACCATGTCGTCCAGGCGGATGGTGCCGTAGAGCATCATGGTGCCGACGAGGGACAGGCCCATGGCCACCTCGTAGCTGACCATCTGGCTGGCGGCGCGCAGCGCTCCCATCAGGGAGTACTTGTTGTCGCTGGACCAGCCGGCGATCGCCGCGCCGACGATGCCCTGCCCCGCCATGGCGAAGATGTAGAGCAGGCCCACGTTGAGCGGCGCCACCATGAGCTGGATGGGCGCCCAGACCGTGTGGTGAGCGCCGAGCTCCACGCCGCACACGCCGTAGCGCGAGACGATGGCGCCGTGCACGAACTCGTTCGGGCAGACCGTGTCCCCGAAGGGGATCACCGCGACGAGCGCGATGACGGGCATCATGGAGAGGATGGGCGCCAGGCCGAAGAGCAGCTTGTCGGCGCGCGGCGGCATGTAGTCCTCCTTGAAGAAGAACTTCAGGCCGTCCGCCAGGGGATGGAGCATGCCCGCGAGCCGGAACTCGCGGCCGAACACCTTCACGACGGCGCGGTTGGGGCCGACGCGATCCTGCATCAGCGCGCCGCCGCGGCGGTCGTACCAGGTGAGGATGGCGGCGCCGTTGACGACCACGCCCACCATGATGGCGATCTTGAGGAAGGTCCAACCGATCATCGACCACGTCATCGTCACACCAGCTGGGTGGAGGTGGTGGGGAGGACTTCGAGCTTGGGATCCGGCGTGCCCAGCTTCACGCGGATCTCCTTGAGCTTGCTCCAGGTGGGCTCGTAGCCGAGCGCCGTGGCGAGCTCGGCGAGCTGACGCCAGCCCGGCTCGCTCGTGCCCTGGGGCTCGAGCGCCTTCTCGGCGACCTGGCGCAGGCCCTTGGCGTTGACGTAGGTGCCGGAGTGCTCCGCCCAGGACGTGGCCGGGAGCACGACGTGGGCGGCCCGGGTGAGGGCGCTCTCGTGGGCGGCGATGGTGATGAGGGCGTCCAGCTTCTTGAGCGCCTCGCCGTCGGACTCGCCGCCGGGGGTCTCCCCGCCCAGCGCGATGACGTGTCGCACGCCGCCGTCGGCGATCGCCGAGAGCAGGTCGGCGAAGGGCTTCGCCTCCGGCGCGATCACCTTGACGCCCTCGCGGTTGGAGTTCTTGTCCTTGTGGATGAGGATGTCGTCCTCGTAGCCGTCGGGCGCGGCGGTGAAGAAGGCGTTCTGCGCGCCGAGCATGCGCCCGAGCTCGCGCGCCGCCCAGTTGTCCTCCAGGCTGTGCTGCGCCGAGAGCAGGATGGCGACCGACTCCGGCGGGACGCCCTCGAGCAGCTCCTTCGCCCGGGCGTGCGCCTTCGCCAGGGAGGCGACCTTCTTGGTGCGCGGGTCGACCACGCGGCCCTCGTGGGCGCGCTTGTAGGTCAGCATGCCGTCGTCGCACATCCAGAACTTGTTGACCTCGTCGTTCTCCCGGGAGCGGTAGCGTTCGGCCAGGTTGTGGCGCGGGTCGAAGTCCAGCCATGCGTTGCAGCCCGTCGCGCAGCCCTGGCAGACGCTCTTGGCGCCGCGCAAGAACCACACGCGCGCCTTGAAGCGGAAGTCCTTGGTGGTGAGCGCGCCGACGGGGCACACCTGCTCCACCATGAAGGTGTACTTGCCGGTGAGCTCCTTGCCGGGGGAGACGGTGATCTCGCGCAGGTTGCCGCGCTCGCGCATGTCGAGGACGGGGTCCTTCGCCACCTCGTCCATGAAGCGGATGCAGCGCGTGCACATCACGCAGCGCTCGGCGTCGTAGACGATGGTCGGCCCGAAGACCACGCCCTTCGGCTTGTGCACCGGCTCGTCGCGGCGGCGCTTGTGGTACTGGCCGTGCTCCAGCCAGTAGTCCTGCAGCTTGCACTCGCCCGATTGATCGCAGATGGGGCAGTCCACCGGGTGGTTGAGGAGCAAGAACTCCTGCACGTCCTTGCGGGCGGTGCGCACGTGCTCGCTCGAGTCGGAGCGGACCTCCATGCCCTCGGCGGCCTGGATCTGGCAGGCGGGCTGGAGCTTCGGCTTGCGGACCGGCGTGTAGTCGTGTGCGGCGGCGTCCCACTCCAGGATGTCCAGCAGCATGGCGCGCTGGTTCGGCCCGGGGACGATCTCCACCAGGCACATGCGGCAGTTGGCGGCCACCGAGAGGCCCGGGTGCCAGCAGTAGTGTGGGATCTCGATGCCCTGCTTCCAGGCGGCGGTGATGATGGTCTCGCCGGGCTGGAAGGGGATCTCTTTTCCGTCGAGCTTGAAGGTGGGCATGGTCGCTGTTTCTCGCTCAGTTCGCCGGACTCAGTCTTCGCGCCGTTCGGCCTGCGGCCGGCCTCAATGGTCGCACTCCCCGCCGATCATGTTGAGCGACCCGAACGTCGGGATGATGTCGCTCAGCATGCGCCCGGTGATGAGCCTCTCCAGCCCGCTGACGATGGTGAAGCAAGGTGGCCGGATGCGGACGCGGTAGGGCGTGCCGCTCCCGTCGGATACGAGGTAGAAGCCCAGCTCGCCGTTGCCACCCTCGGTGTAGGAGTAGCACTCGCCGGCGGGGACCTTGGCGCCCTCCATCACCACCTTGAAGTGCTGGATGGTGGCCTCGATGGTCGTGTAGACATCGTGCTTCTCGGGCAGGACGACACGCGGGTCGTCGGCGTTGACCGGGCCTTCATCGGGCATGCGGTCGATGCACTGCGCGAGGATGTGCGCGCTCTGGCGCATCTCGGCGAGGCGCACGAGGAAGCGGTCCAGGGTGTCGCCGCGGGTGCCGACGGGGACCTCGAAGTCGACCTCGTCGTACTTGAGGTACGGGTGCGCCTTGCGGATGTCGTAGGGCACGCCCGACGCGCGCAGGCAGGGGCCCGTCCAGCCGAGGGCGAGCGCGTCGTCGCCGCTGATCACCCCGACGTTCTCCATGCGGTCCATGAAGATGCGGTTGGTGAGCAGCATCTTCTCGCCCTCGTTCACGATGGAGAGGATCTTCGGCACGACGCCGCGGACCATCTCGCCCAGGCCGGGCGTCGGGGGTTTGGCCATGCCGCCGATGCGGCCGAAGGAGTGCGTCAGGCGGGCGCCGGTCTCCTCCTCCAGGACGTCCCAGACCATCTCGCGGGCGCGCATCCACCAGAGGAAGGGCGTGAAGGCGCCGAGCTCCATCGCCATGGCACCGTCGCAGGTGAGGTGGTCGCTGATGCGCGCCAGCTCGCCGAGGATCATGCGGTACCACTGGCAGCGCTCGGGGACCTCGATGCCGCACATCTTCTCGACGGCGAGGGCGAAGCCCACGTTGTTGAGCATGGGCGAGACGTAGTTGAGCCTGTCGGCGTAGGGGAAGACCTGCGCCCACGTGCCGCGCTCGCACATCTTCTCGAAGCCGCGGTGCAGGTAGCCCACCTGCACGTCGGCCTTCACGATGTTCTCGCCGGAGAGCTCCAGCACGACGCGCACGGTGCCGTGCATCGCCGGGTGCGACGGGCCCATGTTGAGGTGCATGGGCTCCGAGGGAAGCTCCAGCTCGCCTTCTTCGAGTTCCAGATCGACGGGTTCCATCAGCTCTCGCCCCCGGTCTCGGGCTCGTACCACCTGCGGCCGAAGGCCATGCCCTCGTCGGCGCCGAAGGGGGCCAGCTTGTCCAGGATGACGCCGGCCTCGTCCTCGGTGCGATACGGGATGAGCGGCTGCGTCTTCTGCGCCGGGTAGTCCTTGCGCAGCGGGTGCCCCACGAACTCGGGGTACATCAGGATGCGGCGCAGGTCGGGGTGACCCTTGAAGACCACGCCCATCATGTCGAAGGTCTCGCGCTCCAGCCAGTTGGCGCCCGGCCAGATGGAGACGATGGAGTCCAGCTCGGCGCCTTCGCCCTCTTCGTCGCCGACACGAGTCTTGAGGCGGATGCGGTGGCGCCTGGTCACCGAGTACAGGTGCAGGACGACCTCGAAGCGGGGCAGACGCTCGGGGTAGTCGACCGCGCAGAGGTCCACGAAGAGGTTGAAGTCCAGCGAGGAGTCTTCCCGCAGCAGCTTGCAGGCGGCCTTCCAGGCCTCCGGCGTCACCACCGCGGTGTCGTCACCCAGGTGATCGTGCGTCTCGATGACCGCTTCGCCGAGGTGGGCCTTCAGCTTCTCGATCGCGACGGTGCTCACGACTTCTCCTCGTCCTCTTCGTCGTCGTCGTCGTCGGACTCCTCGTCATCGGACTCCTCGTCCTCCGACGGCTCGTCCTCCGACTCCTCGTCGTCGGACTCTTCCTCCGTCGACTCCGTCGACTCCTCCTCCGATTCCTCCGGCGCGGCCGCGACCTCGCGCGCCTCCTCGTCCGACCCGGAGAGGGCCGCCGCCTTCTCCTCTTCTTCTTGCTCTTCCTCTTCGGCGGCATGCTCGCGCGGCTGCTCGATCAGCTCAGGCACCGCGACCGACACCGGCTCCGACTTCTTCTTCTTCTGCGGCTTCGCCTCGAGCTGGACGAGGTCGCGCGCGGGGTCCACGCGCGGCTTCACGACGGCAGGCCGGCGATCGCCGCTGGCGATCTTGTCCTGCAGCAGCATCAGGCCGTCGAAGACCGCCTCCGGCCTCGGGGGGCAGCCGGGCACGTAGATGTCGCAGGGGACGATCTTGTCGACGCCCGGGAGCGTCGTGTAGTTGTCGTAGAAGCCGCCGCAGCTCGCGCAGGTGCCGAAGGCCATGACCCAGCGCGGCGACATCATCTGCTCGTAGATGCGCTTGAGGATGGGCGCCTGCCGCTGGCTGATGGTGCCGACGACCCAGAGCAGATCGCTCTGGCGTGGGGAGAAGCGGGGGGCCTCCGCGCCGAACCGCGCGAAGTCGTAGCGCGGGCTGGAGACGGCCATGAACTCCATGCCGCAGCACGCGGTGACGAACGGGTAGTTGAACAGGGAGTACTTGCGCGCCCAGTTGAGCAGCGCGTCCAGCTTCGTCGTGGCGAAGCCGGACTCGCTGCCCTCGAGGGTGACCCTGCTGCTCGTCGCGCTCATGTCAGCTCTCCCACTCCAGGGCGCCCTTACGCCAGACGTACACGAGGGCCACGATGATGACGGTCAGGAAGCCGACCATGCTCCCCAGCCCGAGCCACCCGAGCTCCTTGAAGTGGATCGCCCACGGGTAGATGAAGACGACCTCGATGTCGAAGACGACGAAGAGGATGGCCGTCAGGTAGAACTTGACGCTCAGCTTGACGTGTTGACCGCCGTCGCTCGGGGAGCCCGACTCGTACGGCTGCATGCGCTCCTCGCTGAACTTCGCCTTCTTGCCGAGCAGCCCGTGGCCGAAGAAGAAGACCAGGGCCAGGACGAAGGCGATGGCGATGACGAGGAAGATGGGGGCGTAGGTGGCGAAGATCATGCGGGCTCGCGACGTCCACGGCGGGGGGCGGCTCTGCCGGGGCCAGACAACGCAATTTTCCCGGCTTTTCGCGTGGACACTCGCCCTGGGTGAGTAGTCGCAGGGGCTGGGGATGTCAACGGGACTGCACGGATGCACCCCTCATCGCACGGGCGGCACGCGCCGCCCCTGCGGCAATGAAGTGAATTCACCGGTGGCACGTGGGATGCACCCTCGTCTGGAAGAAAGGAGTCCGCCATGAAGAACGCTCAGCCACACTGGGTGCGTTCGTTCGGCGCGGCGATCGTCCTCGCAGCCGGAACCACCCTGCTGGGGTGCGCCCACGAGGAGGCCCCGCCCGCCGCGGAGCCGACCTCGACGCTTACCGTGACGTCCACCCCCCCGATCCGAACGCCTCGCCTCAAGGTGTCCGGAGAGATCATCTCCGCCTGCAAGATCGACCTCACCGCGGTGCACCAGCCCGTCGCGAGCCGCGCCCCGCACTTCGACTTCGACACCTCCGACCTGATGCCCGAGGACTACACCCTGCTGGACAAGGTCGCCGAGTGCCTGAAGACCGGGCCTCTCGAGGGGCGGTCGGTCGCGCTCATCGGCCGCGCGGACCCGCGCGGCGAGACCGAGTACAACTTCGTGCTCGGCGCACACCGCTCGGGCAGCGTCGCCCAGTACCTCGAGTCGCGAGGCGTGGCGGAGCATCAGCTCCAGGCCACCTCGCGCGGGAAGCTGGACGCGACCGGCACCGACGAGTCCACGTGGGCCCAGGACCGGCGGGTGGACATCTCGCTGCTGTAGAGCCCCTGCGCCACGCGCACTCCCTGCGGTCCGCCGCACGTCACGCGTGCGGGGCCGCGGGGAGCGGCGTACGGCTCGCCTCACTTCGGGACAGGGGGGACCACCACGGTGTTGATGGGCTTGACGCTGGCGCCCGCCGGGTACGCGTAGCTGACGGTGGTGTCGAAGCCCCACACCGTGATGCCGAAGGGCGTGTCGCTCTTCATGGTGTGCAGGCCGTTGTCGCAGTTGCCCACCGGCTGGTGCCCCTTCTGCAGGTCGACGCGGGTGTACTCATACTGCCCGCCGCCGCCCACGGCCTGCCACCCGGTGAGGGTGCCGAGACAGTCCAGCGTGACGTCGCTGAAGCCGTTCTGCGCCTTCTTGCGGATGACCACGAGGTTGGTCTCGGCGTAGGTGGGGTCGGTGAAGAAGATGTAGTTGGCGAGGAACTCCTCCGGCGGGATGACGTTGACCGTCTCCGGATCGCCCAGGCTGCCGCCCCCGCCGGCGGACGCGCCGGTCATGTGGCCGGCGAGGTAGAACGGGTGCTTGTCGTCCTGCGACTTCACCGTGAAGGGCCCGGTCGCGTTGAACTCGACGAGCTGGCCGCTGCTCAGCGTGGCCGGCGCGCCCGCGACCTGCGGGTCGTAGGTGAGCGTCGTGCCGTCCACCGCGCCCAGGATGCGCCACGGCGGGTTGTCTCCGTTCGAGCGCGGGCGGTGCGCCACCGCGACGTACTCGTGGCCGAGCGCCTTCACCGGCGGGATCTCCTGGTGCGCGGCGTCGCACGCGCCCGCGGTGTCGGGGATGTTCATGCAGTAGTGGCCGCCCCAGACGCCGACGGGCTTGTCCGACTGGATGGGGCTGCCGCTCAGGTCCTCCATCTGGACGAACTGCAGCACCTGACCCTGGCCGAGCGTGTAGGTGTGGGGCACGCCCTTGCCCGTGCCGGCCACGGTCCCGTACTGCCCGGTGGTCCGCGCGACGATGGCGGCGGTCGGGCTGATGGTGACCTGCGTGTTGTCCTCGGTGCCCACGATGGAGACGTTGCTCGGCCGCGAGTAGCCGGTGCCGAAGCCGTGCCAGGCGGTGACGGCGAGGTAGTTGGTGTCCCACGCGGTGGTGGGCAGGAGCAGCGTGGCGCTCGCGGTGTAGCTGAGCGCGCCGCCGTACGGGTAGATGTCGTAGACCACCGCCGGCACCGAGGTCTGCAGGCGCACCGCGTGACCGAGCCCGGTGCCGTGGACGCCGACGTCGACGCTGGTGATGGCGGGGCTCACCGAGGTCGGGCACAGCGTCTTGAAGGCGGCCGCCCCGCCGTACTGCGCGAGGAAGACGATCGCCATCTGGTTCGGCGGGATGCCGGTCTGCGGCACCGCCTGGTAGGTGATGTTGTTGCCCTTGCCCTGCGGGATGTACGCGTGGGCGGTGCCGTCGATCGTCTGCCCGTCGAACTGGAGGCTCACCTTCATCGGCGCGCCCCAGTTGTTGGTGACGAACGCGGCGAAGCAGGAGCCGTCGCTCGTGCCGGCGTTGAACTCGGGGATGTTGCTCCATCCGTCGGCGGGAATGGCGTAGTAGTCGCAGCCGATGGAGCTCTTGTTGGCGGCGGCGCTCGCGCACGCGTCGATGCACCCGCCCGGCCCGCAGCCCTGGTTACCTGAGCACGTCTGGATGACGTGGTCGTCGTTGCAGTCGAGGACGCTGTGGAGGTCGCCGGAGCACTTGGTGCAGCCGGAGCCCGCCTCCGCGTCGCCGCCGCCGAACTGCGGCGCGTCGCCCACGTCGCCGTCGACGCTCCCGCCGTCCGGCACCCCTCCTCCGTCCGCGAACGGGTTGTCGCCGTTGCCGCCGCAAGCAAAGCAGAGCAGCGCGGAGCCCACACACATCCAGCCGCGCAAGCGCATGACGAGCCTCCTTCAGCCGCCCCGCGTCCCGTCACGCGGCAGCCGAAGAATTGTCGCGCCAACCAGGGCCCGCTGCAACCCTGCCTACCCGCGGCCGGGACGAGTCACGCCGGCCGGGCGAGGCGCATGGCCTTCAACGCGGTGAGCGCGGGGCCCAGGGCGTTCTCGATCTCGCGCAGCTCGTCGGTGAAGTCGCGCTCGGAGGCGCCGGCGGCGATGGCCTCGCGCAGGCAGGCGTAGGCGGCGACGTAGCGCTTGCGGGCGACGAAGGCGCGGCCGAGCAGCGGCATCACGTCCACGCGCGCGCCGCCGAAGGCGACCGCGCGACGCAGCGGGCCCACCGCCTCGCCGGGGCGCTCGCTCTTGAGGAGCGCCTCGCCCAGCCGGCGGAACAGATCGGCCGCGGCCATGCCCTCCTGCGCGTACTGGATGCCGATGCGGAAGACCTCCTCCGCCTGCTCGACCTCCCCGAGGTGCACGCACGCCGAGCCGAGCAGGCCGAGCCCCTTCGAGATGAGCGCGCGGGCGTCGGGGGCGAGGAGCTGGCCCTCCGGCGTGCGCAGGAAGATGGCGAGCGGGGCCGGCCACGCGCCGAGGAGCTGCACCACGCGTGCCCACTCGCCGCGCAGGGCGGCGGACTCCGCCTCGGCCACCTTGGAGAGGTCGATGGCGCTCCGCTGTCCGGCGGTCGTGCGCTCCAGCTCCTCGCGCACGTGCGCGCGCACGCGCATGCGGAAGGCGTCGAGGTCGTACTCCTCGTCGGCGCCGTCGCGCGAGAGCAGCACGCGCGCGGGCTCGTCGTCGTCACCGGGCACCACCAGCGTGCGCAGCGAGTAGCCGTAGAGCGGCGCGAGCAGCAGGTAGCGCACGCCGATGAAGAGCTGGATGGCCTCGGTGTCCGTCTCGCGGGTGGGACGCGGCTGATCGCGGTCCTCCTCGACGAGCAGCGCGCCGACGAGGCGGCGACGGAAGTCGGCGAGGGTGAGGCGCTGCGGCTCGAGGTCGGTGTCCACCTCCCCCAGCCCCACGACGAAGTCGACCAGCGTCTGGTCGGGCGCGCGGCGGTCCACGGTCAGCGCGGTGATGCGCGCGCCGACGATGATGGAGAAGGCGAAGAAGCGCTCCCCGACGATCTCGCAGAGCGCCTGGAAGCTGCCGATGCCCTCGCCGATGCGCTCGAACCAGCCGTCGGTGCGCACCGCGTCGAGCGAGAACTCTTTTGCCTCCGGAGCCATGAGCGATGGTGCGCGGGCCCGGTCGCGTGGCGACGCGGAGCCTTGGTGCGACGGTCTCACGCCCTGGCGCCGCCGCCAAGCGGATTATCGCGCCCAGTGGCGGCAGACACTCTTGACCCCGCAACCCTCGCACCGGGCTGCCTCCCGGCGCGATGGGCACCGCTGGAGCATCCCCATGTGGCAGAGGGCGAAGTCGTACTTCACAGGGTCGGCGGCGTCGTAGCGCGCCAGGCCGGCGGTGATCTCCTCCGCGGTCTGCCAGGTCACGGCGCGGCGGCGGGTGAAGCCGAGGTTACGGCCGAGCTTGTGGATGTGGGTGTCCACCGGGCAGATGAGGACGCCGGCGGGCACGTCCCACAGCCCGAGGTCGACGCCGTCGGCGGGGCGGACCATCCAGCGGAGGTAGAGCAGCAGGCGCTTGCTCCCTCCCCCGCCCATCGGGTCAGGCAGCAGGTGCGAGGGACCGCGGCGCCCGGGGAGCGGCCGCAGCCCCCCCGCCTCCCGGATGGCCTCGCAGAAGTGGGCGAGCGCGGGGCGCAGCTCCCCCCGCGCGCGCAGGGCCGAGGCGAAGGCGCGCCCCAGCGAGCCCTCCGCGCGCTGGACACGGCGCGCGCCGACGAGCAGGCGGGCGATGTCTTCCCCCCGGAAGACGCGGTGCACCCACCCGCGAAGCCGCCGGGCCGTCCCGGCGGCGTCGTCGGCAGCCCGGGCCGGGCTCGGCCCCAGCCGCGCCAGCGCGTCCTCCAGCTTGTGGCGGATGGACGCCACCTTGCCGAAGGCGATGCACGCGGCGAGGAGCCCGACGATCTCGCGATCCTCCGGCGTCTCGAAGCGCCGCACGATCCCGACCGGATCGGCGGCGAGACGGGTCGGCACGTCGCAGCGCCGGCGCACGGCCTCCAGGGCCTCGCCGACGGCCGTCAGCCGCCTCGCCTCTCGCTCGCCACGCGTGGAACGCACCCGCGTGGTATACGCCACAGCCTGCACCATGGCAGCGACCCCGAGCGAGCGGCTCAAGCGGCTCGACGAGTTCACCCTGATGGACCTGGAGGCCGTGCGCCTCGTCCTCCGGGGTGACTCCGTCATCGACTGGCATCGCCTGGACTTCAAGGACGAGGCGCAGGTGGACGAGTTCTTGCGCGCGCAGGAGTTCCACCCCGACGAGCCGGCTGACCGGCGGCGCATCGACGCCATCAAGAAGGAGGCGATCGACTACCTGCGCCGCCACTTCGAGTTCCCGATCCCCAAGCCCATCGAGCGGGCCACGATCGAGGAGCTGATGCTCGTCGCCTCGACGCGCGGGCACCGCCAGACGTGCGCGTGCACCATCCTCAAGTGCATGCACATCATCCACCACCTGGAGGGGCGCGAGCTGCTGTTCATGCTGCCGCTCTCCGACCAGGAGGTCTTCCACATGGTGGAGGAGAAGGTCTACCGGGTCATCGGCGGCATGCTCGCCCACGGCTTCCCCATCCTGGAG
Source organism: uncultured delta proteobacterium (assembly GCA_963782055.1). GTDB lineage: Bacteria > Myxococcota_A > Polyangia > Polyangiales > Polyangiaceae > DASXHD01. The sequence continues at coordinate 2,870,217 of CAWAIF010000003.1, read as the reverse complement.
TTCGTCGGCGGCCGGAAGAACAAGGACTCGCTCTACACCAAGCTCCTCTCCAAGCAGGAGACGGTGGCGGCGCAGATCTACGACAAGCTGCGCTTCCGCATCGTCACGCGCAGCTACGAGGACATCTTCTCCGTCATGCAGTACCTGACGACGCACCTCTTCCCGTTCAACTACGTCATCCCGGGCGAGAGCATCAACTCGATGTTCCACATCCGCGGCTACGCGGAGAAGCACCCGAACCTGCGGCCGATGCTGCCGAGCATGCAGGGCGGCAAGGACGACGACCTCACCCCCAGCGACAACCGCTTCAGCGCGGACAGCTACCGCGTCATCCACTTCGTCGTGGACATGCCCATCCGCCTCCCGCGCGAGATGCTGGAGCGCGCGCCGAGCAGCGCGTGGCCGCTCGCGCCTGTCGTCTTCGTCATCTGCGAGTTCCAGGTCATCGACCGCGAGACGGAGGCGAAGAACGAGCGCGGCGAGGCCTCCCACGCCAAGTACAAGGAGCGGCAGAAGCGCGCCGTCATGCGGCGGCTGCAGATGGGGCTGCGGGAGCCGAGGCTGGTGCGCTCCCCCGCGACGCCGCCGGCCGTCGAGAAGCCGGCGCCATCGCGCCCCGCGCCCTCGAAGGCGCCCCCGCCGCGCAGCACGCCCTCCAGGGCGCCCCCGCCCAAGAGCACGCCCCCGCCGTCACGGCGCCGCCGGTGAGCCGGGCACCACCACCGCGCGGTAGAGGAAGGGGAAGAGCAGCAGCACCAGCACCAGCACGACGGCGGCGCCTGCGAGCACGAAGCCGAGGGTCACCTTGGAGCGGTCGTGCGACTCCAGCGCCGCCTCGTGGAGCGAGACGTCCCTCGCCTTGCGCGCGGCGAGGTCGGCGGCGCGATTGACCTCCTCCCGCGCGGCGTCGAAGTCCGCCCCGTACGCGGACTGGTCCATGATGGCGGCGCGGGCGAAGCCGGCGAGGGCGAGGCGCAGGTGCCGCCGCGCCTCCTCCACCCCCTCCGACCGCGTGCCCACCTGCCGGCCGAAGCGATCCTCCAGCGCCTTGCGCTCCCCGCGCAGCGCGTTGACCCGCCCCTGCGCGTCGGCCACGCGCCGGCGCGCCGCCGTCAGCCGGTTCTGCACCTCGGCCACGACCGCCTCCTGCGCGCGGACCTCCGCGGCGAAGCCATCGCGCTCGGCCGTGCGCGCGGCGATCTGCGCCTCCAGCGCGGCGTCGCTCGCCCCGGACTGGCTCACTGCGGCGCCCCCTGCGGGGCGCGGCGCGACGCCAGGAGCTGCGTGGCGTTGCGGATCTCGATCTCCGCGCGCTTCACCTTCGCCTCCGCGCGCCTCCTGACCTCCTCGGCCGCGGCGAGCTCCCGCGCGATCTTCTCCTCCTCCTGTTTCGCCGCGGCGAGCTCCGCCTCGACGGGCGCCAGGCGCGCGTCCACCTCCGCGAGCGCTCCCTTGTGGGCATCCATCTCGGCGGCGAGCGCCGAGTCGCGGCCGCGCATCAGGTCCTCCGCCGCCCGCACGTCATCCAGGCCCCGTCCGCCCGCGCTCTCGGCGATCGGTCGCGCCCGCTCGGCGAAGGCGACGAGGGCGTCCTCGGCCCGGCGCGCGGCGTCGGCGGACTCGTCCTTGCGCAGGGCGAGCGCGCGGCGCAGCTCCGCCCGGCGGCGCACCACGCGGAGGGCGTACATCGGCGCGCGCCAGAAGACGTCCGGCGGAGGGCCGAAGTCCGCCAGCGCGCGCGCCTCGAAGGGGTCCACCCCCGGCGCGGTCCCCGGGGAGGCGTCGGCGGCAGGCGGCAGCGATCGCTGCGAGACCGGCGGCAGGGAGCGCTGGGAGACCGGCGAAGGCGGCAGGCTCCCGGAGGAGACCGCCGGCGGCAGCGAGGCGCCGGAGATGCGGGGCGGGAGCCCGCCGCCGCTCATGTCCAGGTCCAGCGAGACGCCGCTGCCCATCATCTCGTCGTCGTCGAAGGGACTGAAGCCTCCGCCGGTGGCCGGCGAGGTGACCGCCGGCTTCGGCGGCGCGGCGACGGCGCCGCTCAGGTCGAGCTGCAGGTCCGCCCCGCCGCCGAGGTCCTCGTCGTCGAAGGCGCTCGGCCCGGAGGGCGCGGGCGGCGGGACCGCCGGCGTCGGCGCGGCCAGCGCGGGCCTGGAGGCGCGCGGCTGTGGGATCACCAGGTCGGGCACCACCATGGCGGGGGAGGACGGCTCCAGGGCGGGACCGTCGCCCGCGATGAGATCGTCGGAGCTCCGCCCGCAGCTCGGGCAGGGCGCCCGCGCGTCGGCCATCTTCGCCATGCACCACGCGCAGGTCGCCATCCGCACGACGATACCAAAAAAGGGAGAGCGCTTGGACCGGGCCGAGGTAGCGTAGGCCACATGCGACTCTTTGCAGGACGGATCGGGCCCATAGCCAGCGAGGTCGTCCGTACCCTCCTCGCCGCGGGCGACATCGAAGCGGAGAACCCTCGCGAGGTAGAGCTCGACGTCGAGGCCGTGCTCCGCCAGTACGTGCAGACGGAGAAGGAGGTGAACGAGCGCACCCGTGAGCTGCTCGACCGCACCGGCCGCTCCGGCGGGGACTTCAACCGCGTGCGCGCCCAGGTGGCGGACTCCAAGGGCATCAAGGTGGGGGAGGATGCGCTCGACTACCTGCTCGACCAGGTCGTCGAGATCTTCGGCCACTCCAGCAACGTCGACGAGATCTACTCCGAGGACGTCGTGCTGCGCCGGAAGATGGCCCCCATCTTCAAGAAGCACATGAACGCCGACGGCGAGCTCGACGGCGAGGTCCGCGCGCAGCTCAAGCACGTCAAGGAAGGCTCGCGCGAGTGGGACGTGGAGTACGGTCGCATGATGGAGATCATCAAGCGAAAGAAGGGCCTCGGCTGAGAGGACGTCGACGCTGAGGTCTGGCGCTCCCGCGGGGCCAGCCGCCAAAAGCGCGCCTCCGGGGTGGACGGCGGGCCGCCTCAACCATATGCTGGCGGTAGGCTAATCTTCATGCGGAGCATGACCGGCTTCGGAGGGGGGGAGCACCCTGTCGGCACCGGCAAGGTCTCGGTCGACATCCGCGCGCTGAACCACCGCTTCCTCGACGTCCGGGTGCGCATGCCGCGCGAGCTGCTCGACCTCGCCGGCTTCGTCGAGCACCTGTGCCGCGAGCGCCTCTCGCGCGGTCGGGTGGAGGTCGCGGTCCGCGTGGACGGCGTGGCCCTCGGCGCGCCGAGGCTCGACCGCGCCCGCGCCCGCGCCGCCTGGGCCGAGCTCACCGCCCTGCGCGACGAGCTGGCCCCCGGGGCGCAGGTGCCGCTCTCCCTCCTCTCGCTCGTCCCCGACCTCTTCGCGGCGGCCGAGGGCGACTCGCAGGGCCCGGTGCGCGAGGCGCTGCGGGCGGCCTTCACCTCCGCCGCCGACGAGCTCGACACCATGCGCGAGCGCGAGGGCCAGGCGCTCGCGCGCGACCTCGGGGCGCGCGTGGACGTGCTGCGGGGCATCGCCGCGGCCGTGACCAAGCGCGCCCCGGAGGTGGTCGAGCAGCACCGCAAGCGCCTGAAGGAGCGCGCCGACCGGCTCCGCGCCTCCCTGGACGCCCAGCTCGACGAGACGCGCCTGGAGCAGGAGATCGCCCTCTTCGCCGACCGCTCCGACATCGCCGAGGAGCTGACGCGCCTCGGCATCCACACCGACCAGCTCGCCGGCCTGCTGGTCGAGAGCGGGCCCATCGGCCGCAAGATCGACTTCCTGCTCCAGGAGCTCACGCGCGAGGTGAACACCATCGGGTCGAAGAGCGCCGACGCCTCCATCGCCCACGCGGTGGTGGACATGAAAGCGGAAATCGAGCGGATGCGCGAGCAGGTGCAGAACGTGGAGTGATCGCTGTTCCAGAACGGGCGGCGTTGCACTAGCGTTGCCTGTCCCGCGATGGTCGCCCCGTCCGAGTTCGTCCTGCTCATCCTCTCGTCGCCGAGCGGCGCCGGGAAGACCACCCTCACGCGGCGGCTGCAGGCCGCCTTCCCGGAGCTGGCCTTCTCGGTGTCCCACACCACCCGGCCGCCCCGCGCGAACGAGAAGGACGGCACCGACTACCACTTCGTGGACCGCCCCGCCTTCGAGCGGCTCGTCGCCGAGGACGCCTTCATGGAGTGGGCGGAGGTCCACGGCAACTTGTATGGTACATCGATCGCCGAGGTGGACCGCGCCCGCAAGACGGCGGGCTGCGGCGGGATCATCTTCGACATCGACTACCAGGGCGCGCGGCAGATCCGCGCCAAGGTGGCGGACGTGGTGGGCGTCTTCATCCTGCCCCCCTCGATGGACGAGCTCCTGCGCCGCCTGCGCGGGCGACGCAGCGACAGCGAGGAGGTGGTGCAGCGCCGCTTCCAGGTCGCCAAGCGGGAGATCGAGCACTATGCCCTCTTCGACTACGTGATCGTCAACGACGACGTGGACCGCGCCGCCGACACCCTGCGCGCCATCGTCCTGGCGGAGCGCTCCCGGCGGCCACGGCGCGCCCGCCTTGCCGAGATGCTCCTGCGCCACGGCTCTTTGCGCCCCGAGAAGGAGGAGCCGTGACGGCGCCGCGCCACACCCTCGCCGTGCTCGGCGGCAGCGGCCTCTACGAGATGGACGGCCTGCAGGGCGTCGAGGAGCTGACGGTCGACACCCCCTACGGCCCACCGAGCGACGCGGTGGTGCGCGGCACGCTGCAGACGCCCTCCGGCCCGACGACGCTGCTGTTCTTGCCGCGCCACGGCCGCGGACACCGCGTGCCCCCGCACTCCATCAACTTCCGGGCGAACGTGTGCGCCCTGAAGAAGCTCGGCGCGACGCACCTGGTCAGCGTGAGCGCGGTCGGATCCATGAAGGAGGAGATCGAGCCGGGCGACTTCGTCCTGGTCGACCAGTACATCGACCTCACCCGGCGGCGCGTCTCCACCTTCTTCGACGAGGACATCGCCGCGCACGTCGCCTTCGCCGACCCGGTCTGCGAGAAGCTCGCCACGGCGGCGGCCGAGGCGTCCACCTCCGTCCACGCGAAGGGCCCGCGCGGCGTGCACCGCGGCGGCACCTACGTCTGCATCGACGGGCCGCAGTTCTCCACCCGCGCCGAGAGCCTGCTCTACCGTTCCTGGGGCGTGTCGGTGATCGGCATGACGTCCATGCCGGAGGCCAAGCTCGCGCGCGAGGCGGAGCTGCCCTTCTGCACCGTCGCCCTCGCCACCGACTACGACTGCTGGCACGTATCCGCGGAGGACGTCACGGTGGAGGCCGTGGTCGCGGTGATGCAGAAGAACGTCGCCACCGCGCGCCGCGCGATCGGCGCGCTGGCCGGCAACCTGTTCGACCCGCGCGAGAGCCGCGCCCACGGCGCGCTCGCCGGCGCGGTGATGACGGCGCCCGATCGCATTTCTGTCGCCGCGAAGGCTCGCCTGTCGTGGCTTTTGCCGGGCCTTTCGTAGTAGAAGCGGGGCCAGCCACCCCGGAGAACGCCGTGCAGCCTCAAACGTCCCCCCTGCTCGTCGTCGGATCGCTCGCGTTCGACGACCTCGAGATGCCCACGGGCACCTTCAACGATGTCCTCGGAGGCGCGGCGACGTACTCGTCCCTCGCCGCGTCCATGCTCGCGCCGGTGCGCGTCGTCGGCGTGGTGGGCGCCGACTTCCCCGCCGCCCACCTGGAGCTGATGCGCGCCCGAGGCGTGGACCTCGCCGGCGTGGAGCACGCAGAAGGCAAGACCTTCCGCTGGCGCGGCCGCTACGCCGACGATCTGGCGACCCGCACCACCCTGGAGACGCACCTCAACGTCTTCGCCGATTTCCGGCCGAAGATCCCGACCGCCTACAAGAGCACGCCCTACGTGCTGCTCGGCAACATCCACCCGGCCCTGCAGCTGGAGGTGCTCGATCAGGTGGAGCGTCCGCAGCTCGTCCTGGCCGACACGATGAACTTCTGGATCTCCGGCGAGCCCAAGCCGCTGGCCGACGTGCTCCGGCGCGTGGACCTTCTCGTCATCAACGACGAGGAGGCGCGCGAGCTCTCCGGCATCCACAACCTGGTCAAGGCCGCCCGCGACATCCGCTCCCGCGGCCCGTCGATGCTCATCATCAAGCGGGGCGAGCACGGCGCGCTCCTCTTCGATGAGCAGGGCATCTTCTACGCCCCCGCCTACCCGCTGGAGGACGTCCTCGACCCGACGGGCGCGGGCGACACCTTCGCCGGGGGCCTGATGGGCTACCTCGCGCGGCACGGGGAGGTCACCCCCGCGGGCCTGCGCCGGGGCATGTTCTTCGCGGCCGCGCTCGCCTCCTTCTGCGTGGAGGGCATCGGCCCCGGCAGACTGCTCGCCGCCCAGCGCAAGGATCTGACGGCGCGGCTCGCGGCATTTGCCAAGATGGTCGAGTACGGCGGTACGCTCACCTTGCCGGAGTGACCGGCGGAGACTTCGGGAGGACGAGGGAGATGACGAAGCGGATCTTGCTGGCGCTTTCGGTGACCGGATGCGCGGCGGGCGCGGTGGCGGCGCTCGTCGTCGCGTGCACGCCGGACCGCGTACGCCCGTACAACCCGTCGGTGGGGCCGGCCCCCTGCGACGGCGGCGGCCCGGGCAACTTCCCCTCCCCCACGTGCGACCCGTCGGACAACTCCTGCCCCGCGACCGACGGCGTGTGCAACATCGACACGCAGAAGTGCGGCGACCCGAACACGTGCCTGCCCATGGCCGACAACACCGGCAAGACCACGCTGGACATGCGCCTGCGTCGCCTCTTCCTCACCGCGCCGGCGAGCCTCACCTCGGCGGTCATCCAGGACTCGGTCGTCACCAAGGGCATCGACCTCAAGGCGCCGGAGTGCGGGGACCCCAGCGGCGATGGCTCCTTCAACTGGCTGGTGCGCATCGACAAGTCCGCCGGGATGGTCACCACCGGCGGCGCACCCCCCTCGAGCGACCCCTTCGGCCAGGGCTTCTGCTTCTTCCGCAAGCAGGTCGGCACCCTCGACGTGAAGCCGGAGCAGGCGAAGATCACCTTCGACTCGACGGGCAACACCTTCACCTCCGACACCATCCCGCTGCTCAACGTGCCGGTGTTCGTCGGTGGCGACATCAACGCCATCATCGTGCTGCCCATCCGCGATGCCGTGCTGCAGAGCGCGACGCTCTCGAGCGACGGCAACTGCATCGGCAGCTTCAACAGCAAGGCGCTCACGTCGAGCTGCGTCGTCTCCGACCCGGGCTCCTGCACCAAGTGGCACACGGCCGGCGCCATCGGCGGCTACATGACGCTGGAAGACGCCGACCAGGTCGACGTCTCGGTCCTCTCCTCCAGCCTGTGCGTCGTGCTCACCAAGACGGCCAAGGGTCCGGACAACAAGTGCATGCGCGACACCAACGGCAACATCGCCGCGACCGGCGACTTCTGCTCGACGACCAAGACGCCCGGCGGGTGCGCGGACAGCTTCTGGCTGTCGGCGGCGTTCGCGGCCGCGGCGGTGAAGATCAACGACGGCTCCGCTGACCCCAACTGCCAGGCCGGCGCGGTGGACGGCGGCAGCGACAGCGGCGCCGACGCAGGGGCCGATGGCGGGGCGGATGCGGGGGATGCCGGGGCCGCCGACGCCGCCGGAGAGTGACCGATCGGACGGCGTCCCGATTTTGCTCAGGGCGGCAAATTCTTCCGGCCCCCCCCCGCCCGCTATTCGCACACGGATAATGGTTCATCACCTCCGCGTCGAACCATCGTGACGGACGAGACACCGAATTCGGTGTAAACTCGAGCTACCTCTGGAGGCGGGCTGACCGGGCACACGGCCAGGCGCTGCTCGAGCTCCAAGGTCCCGCACCCGCGGGCGCTGGCGGCGCACGGCACGGACTCGGAGGACTCATGCTTCGTTCTTTCTGGCGGCGGTTGTCCGCGATTGTCTTCGTCTTCACGGTGGTGGCGTGCAGCGGGGGCGGCTGCACCAGCGGGTGTGCCGGCTGTGGCGTCACTCCCCTCCCCGGCGGGTTCCCCAAGGCGAGCACCGTCGAGAACGCGGCGGCCGCGCGCGTGACGCGCCACGGCCTCGACTTCCTCGGCGACAACCTCGGCACCGTCGCCGGGGCGGCGATGGGCCAGGGCGGGACGCTCTCCTTCGACATCCCGCACAGCACCACGAAGATCACCTTCATCAACATCGAGATCTGCAAGAACCCGAACTCGACGCAGTGCAAGGCGCTGATCGACCTGCCCAACGCCAAGCTGCACCTGGACGCGGCGGAGTACACGTCGGTCAACGGCGAGCCCGCCATCCGGGTGAGCGGGACGGTGCCGGTGAAGGTGGACGACATCCCGGTCAACACGTCCCTCGGCAACATGGAGATCGGCATCGGCAACGGCGGCTGCAGCAACGGCAAGCCCAACGTCACCTACGCCGACTTCCCGGTGGAGGCGATCCTCCCGCTGGTGGCCGAGACCATCGCCCCGCGAGACGGCTACACCAAGATCGACACCGCCAACATGGTGGTCAGCGCGACCATCGACTCCGGCCACGTGCAGCTCTGCGGAGGGTTCCTCTCGACGATCGTCAACCTGTTCAAGAGCTACGTGGTCGGCCAGATCGTCGGTCCCCTGCAGAACACCCTCAAGTCGACGCTCCAGAGCCAGCTCTGCACCAAGCCCACCGCGAACGTGAACCCGCCCTGCCCGACGGGCTCGCAGCCGAGCAACGACAACTCCAAGTGCGTTTACAAGAGCGACCCCAACACGTGCGTCCCCATGCTCCTCGGCATGGACGGCCACATGGACCTGAGCGGCGCGCTGGCGAGTCTCTCGCCAGGCACCGCGGGCGGGCTGGACTTCGTGCTGGCCGCAGGCGGGAACATGATCCCGACGACCGACCCCGGCGTCACCGCCCCGCCGGACGGCAACAAGAATGCCCCCAACGGCATGACCCTCGGCTTCCTCGGCGGCACGCTGCCGCAGCCGCAGAGCGGGTGCGTCCCGGCGTTCGACAACCAGATCCCGACCGGCATCCCCATCCCCGACGAGATGGAGTCCAACGCCGTCTCCCCCTGGCCGCAGGGTGACAAGGGGCCGGACCTGGGCATCGCGCTCGCCGGCCGCTTCCTGAACTACGCGTTCGGCAGCGTCTACAACAGCGGCCTGCTGTGTCTGGGCGTCTCCACCGAGCAGGTCTCGCAGCTCCAGAGCGGCCTGCTCAGCGTGCTCATCCCGAGCATCAAGAAGCTCACCTTCGAGCAGAAGGGCGCGCCCGTCGCCATCACCACGCGCCCGCAGAAGCCCCCGGTCGTGAGCATCGGCGGCGGCACGGACCTCAAGACCGACCCGCTGCTCAACATCTCGCTCCAGGCCTTCTCCATCGACTTCTACGTCTGGAGCATGGATCGCTACGTCCGGGCCTTCACCTTCACCGGCGACCTGACCATCCCGGTCAACCTGTCGACCGCGGTGGACCCCAACACCAACCCCAACGGCGCCCTGCTCCCGATCATCGGCGACATCGGCGTGGCCAACGCGAAGGTCACCAACGCCGGCCTGCTCACCGACGATCCCGCCACCGTGGCGACGTCGCTGAGCTCCCTGCTCGGCGGCATCGCCGGCCAGTTCCTCGGCAGCATCAAGCCCATCGACCTCTCCAGCTCGCTGGCCAGCTTCGGGCTGGGCATGACCATCCCCGACGGCGGCATTCGCAAGCTCACCAAGGACTCCGACGACTTCGTCGGCATCTTCGCCGACCTTTCGCTCGCCAAGGGCAACGCGGTCCAGCAGGCGGACGTGCAGGCGCGCGTCCTGGACAAGAAGGTCTGGCCGGAGGCGATGGGCCTCGCGACGGCGGACCGCGCCAAGCTCCCCGAGCTGCACATGCAGTTCGGCTCCTCGCTGGACAACGGCGCCCACGTCGTCGAGTACAGCTACGCCGTCGACGAGGGCACCCACAGCGAGTGGAAGGTCGGCCGCGACGTCACCATCAAGAACGACGCGCTCTTCCTGCAGGGCAAGCACGTCCTCAAGGTGTGGGCACGCGTGAAGGGCGAGGAGATGAGCCAGTCGGCCGAGCCGGCGCTCGTGCCCTTCACCATCGACACGCTGCCGCCCTTCGTGACGCTCGACCACAGCGGAGCGGACCTCCACGTCTCGGCCTGGGACATCGTGAGCGACACCTCCGCGCTGCAGCAGCGCTATCGCGTCACCGACGCCATCGGCAAGAAGGGCGAGTGGACGCCATGGGGCGCCGTCGCCGACATCCCCTCCGCCGTCGTCGACGGCGCGCAGTCGGTCACCGTCGAGGTGAAGGACGAGGACGGCAACGTGCAGAGCCAGGAAGAGGGGCTCATCCGCGGCCGCAACGACCCGACCCTCGGCGCCGCCGGCGGGTGCGGGTGCAGCGCGCCCGGCTCCACCCCGCAGAACGCGTGGCTCTGGTCCATCCCCGCCCTGCTCGGGCTGGCGGCGCTCGGCTGGCGCCGCCGCCGGGCACACGGGGGAAGCCCCCGCGGCGAGCGGCGTGGAACGGGGGCGGCCCCGCTCCCTTTCTTCGCTGAGGCGCGCAAGATCGGTTCTGCCCGCGCCGCCACGGTGACGTTCGGGACGATCGCGCTGGTCGCGGCGTTCAACCCGGGGTGCAACTGCGGGGGCAACGACGGATCAGGCGCCAACGGCTGCGGCAGCGACTGCAAGCAGACTTGCGATTCCGCGCTGCCCATGGGCCTCATCGGCGCGTACACCTCGGTCGCCGCCGCCAAGGACGGCACCATCTGGGTCGCCGGCTACAACGACTCGGTGCTCTCCGAGACGCTGGGCTTCAACTTCCTCTACGGCGACCTGGTCGTGGGCAAGTGGGACTCCGGCAAGCAGGCCGTGCAGTGGCAGTCGGTCGACGGCCTCCCCCCCGCCCCCACCGACGGCAGCTGCCCCGACAACGACCCCACCGGCTGGCGCGGCGGCCTCGTCGATCCCGGCGACGACGTCGGCCTCTGGACCTCGATGCAGCTCGACGACCAGGGCAACCCGATGGTCGCCTACTACGACGCGACGAACATGCAGCTCAAGTTCGCCGCGTTCGACGGGTCGAAGTGGAACATCCACGTCGTGCAGCAGAAGGCGGGCGCCGACATCGGCCGCTATGTGAAGATGATCATGGTCAACGGCAAGCCCGTCATCGCCTTCCTGGCGATGGAGAAGGGCACCGGCGGCGCCACCAAGGCGCGCGTGGTGGTCGGCCGCGCCAGCACGGCGGTGCCGCAGTCGTCGACGGACTGGGCCTTCGAGGACGCGGCGGTGGACGACGCCGGCCCCTGCGAGCCCCAGTTCTGCGGCTCCAACGAGGCGTGCCTCGCGACGACCTTCACCTGCACCCCCACGGTGGGCGGCTGCCAGCCCGCCTGCGCGTCGGGCAACGCCTGCGTGACCGACAACGGCAACGCGACCTGCGTCGCCATCGTCGACCCCAACATCCCCACCAGCTACCCCAACGCCTACGGCGACTACATCAGCCTCGCGGCGTCGCCCTCCGGGACGCTGGGCGTCGTCATCTACGACCGCGTCCACGGCAACCTCGTCGGCGTCTCCAACGCCGGCGGCAAGTGGACGGCGACGATCCTCGACGGCGAGACGGGCACCCGCCCCAACGCCACCGACACCGGTGACGACGGCATCGCCGCGACGCTCTTCATCGCGCCGAACGGTGACTGGCACGTCGCCTACATCAACGGCATCCAGGAGCACCTGCAGTACCTGCTCTGGCCCGGCGGCGCCGGCCAGCCCCTCGCCCCCGAGGTGGTCGACGACGGCTTCGACTCCGGCAAGCCCTACCCCGACGGGCAGCACATCGTGGGTGACGACGCCACCATGCAGGTGGACGCCAGCGGCAACGTGAAGATCGCCTACCAGGACTCGACGGCCGGCGTGCTCCGCGTGGCCACCGGCGCCCCCGGCCAGTCGGGCACGCACACGTGGACGGCAAAGACCATCGCGCAGACCGGCAAGTTCGCCGGCTTCTTCCCGAAGTTCGTCCCCGGCACCTCGCAGATCGCCAACTGGTACCGCCAGACCGATCAGGCGACCAAGGACACCATCGGCGACGTCGCCCTCGTCAACCCCTGAGGGGTCAGGCGGCGGCGGTCTCGGCGTCCAGGTCGGAGAGGGTCCGCAGCGCGGGTCCGGAGACGCGCTCGCGCTCGGCGGCGACGATCTCCAGCACCTCGGCCTTGGTCGCGATGCCGGCGTCCAGGATGACCTTCATGAAGCCGTCGACATAGCCGTGAGCACGCGCGAGCCGGCCGTACTCCTGGCCGGCGGCCTTCGCGACGAACACGTCGCGCAACATCCCCCTGAGCTCGGTCAGCAACTCGGCTTTGGCCTTGATCATGACGTCTCCTCGCGGCGCGCCCGAGCACCCGCTCGAGCGTCGTGATATCTGGGCCATAGCCAACCCGACGGGGGGCGGCCAACTTCTCGGCGTCGCCTCGACCTGCCTCGCTGCGGGCATGGCGCGCGCAATAGTGGAGCTTTGCCGGGCGTTGCAGTAGACGAAGCAAGCCCGATGGCCCCTTCCGACGCCAAGCGCGATGCCCACGAGGGAACCGACCCGAAGCCGTCGCTCGGCGCGGACATCGCCGCCTTCGACGCCATCGACGCCCTCGTGCGCCGCGAGGACGTGGCGAAGCTCGCGCGGGAGTCGCTGCGCGTCGGCGCGAAGGAGCGCGGCGCGCCCCTGGAGGGCGACGCCGTTCGCGCGAAGATCGAGGCGCTGGGCCTCTCGGAGGACGACACCGGCACCGACGCCGGGGACGTGGCCGCGGTGCTGTCGCGCGGGCCGGAGGACGACGCCGAGCGCGCCCTGGCCGGGGCGCTGGCCGCCCACGCTCTCGCCACCTGGGAGGGCGCCTCCGCCGAGGCCATCGCCGGCGAGCTCGTCCGCCTCGCCTCCGACACGGCCTTCGACGCCACCCCGCTCGTCGCGCGCGCCCTGGGCGCCCGGGCGGAGGAGGTCTGGGGCGCCGTCGCCGAGAGGGTGAGGCGCTTCGAGGCAGGCAAGCTGCGCACCGCCACCCGCGGGCAGATGGCCGTCGCGTGCGCCGCGCTCGCCACCAGCTCGGCGAAGGCGGCCCGCACGGCGAGGGAGAAGCTCGCCGCGGACGTGCAGGACCCGCTGCTGGCGGCCATCCTCGCGCCGAGCGCTGCCGCCGGAGAGTCACGCGTGGAGGGCGAGCTCGCGCCGGCGCCGCGCGGCGCCGTCCTCACGACGTTGCTCGCCGTCACCGGCCTGCTCCTCGTCACCGGCCTCGCGCGCCTCCTCGCGCGCTTCGTCCTGTCCTACCGGCGCCCCGCCGACGTCACCCTCTCCAGCGCCGGCGTGCGCATCCGCACCCGCACCGAGCTGCTCGGCCGCACCCTGCGTGATCGCGAGATCACCATCGGCAAGGACGGCCTGGTGCGCGCGGCGCGCGAGGTTCGCTTCCCGCGCCTCGGCCTCTACGCCGGCCTGCTCTTCCTCGCGCTGGGCTCGTACGTCGGCGTCGGCGCGGTGGTGGACGGCGTCCGCTCGGCGTCGCCGTCGGTCCTGCTCGCCGGGCTCGGCATCGTCGCCGCAGGGATCGCGCTGGACCTCGGGCTCTCCAGCCTCTGGCCGGGGGCACGCGGCAAGTGCCGCGTCGTCTTCCTTCCTCGTCGCGGCCGCGCGCTCTGCCTGAGCGGGGTGGACCCGCAGCGCGCCGACGAGGCGCTCGCCCGCCTGCGCGCGTGAACAGCCGTCCAGAGGCGCCGCCTGGAGGGCGCTTCAATCAGGGCTTCGCCGGCTGCCGGCGCTCGCCGACGAGCACGTCCAGCTTCCCCGCCGAGACGGTGAGCTCGTAGCGCACCTTGCGCGGCGTCGCGCCCGCGCAAGCACGCACGCGCGCGGAGGTCGTGCCGAGGGAGCGGTCCAGCTCCTCCCCCGTCCCCGCGTCGAAGGCGCGCAGCAGCACCCCGCTCCCGGGCCCCTGCGCCCCCGCCGCCACCACCGCGCACGCCCCGGCGGGCGCCGTAGCCTCCCACGCCGCGCGGTGGGCGGCGTCCAGCGCGTGGGCGCGCACTTCCCCCGTCGTGCCGTGCTCCAGCCCCAGCGTGCCGTCGACGCTCCGCGCCAGCATGCGTGAGCCTGCCAGCGGCTTCGCCAGCAGCGGCGCGCTCTGCCACCTCTCCTTGTGCGTCACCACGCCGAACGGACCTGGCCGCCCGCGCGCGTCGATGTCCAGGTGCAGCTTGGCGGAGCTGCACGCGAAGAGCACCACCTGCGAGGCGCCGCTCCCCGAGGCCGCCAGGGCCCCGTGATTGTCCCAGAGGCGCGCGTCGAGCAGGGAGAGCGGCGCGCCGGCGACGACGTCCACCCGCGTGCATGCGCCCGACGAGCCGAGCACCGCCACCGTCATGCGCCTGCCCAGCGCGAGCGTCCCGCTGGCGACGAGCGCGCCCTGCCCGTAGCCCTCGCGCGAGAGCCGAGCGTCCAGCGTCTTGCGCGCCTGCTCCACCGTGCGTGTCGTCGCGTACCAGACCGTGTCCGGCCTCGCGCTCAGGTCCGGCGCCGCCTCGATGGGCGCGTGCGACACGACCACCGCCGCGAGTCCGGTGCCGACGTGAGGCCGCACCAGCACCGTCCCGTGGAACGCCGTCGCGCTGCACAGCACCGCGGCGCGATCGCGCAGGCCGCCGCCGCCGCGGGCGACCGAGCGGCCATCGCCGTCGGTCACCACGACGTCGAGCAGGGCCACGCCGTCGTCGGGCACCACGAGCACGTCGAGACACTGGTTGGCGTCCATCGACACCGGCACCACCGATCGCGTGCGGGCGTCGACGGTGACCGCCACCCGCCGCGACTCCTCCCACTTGCCACCGAGCGCCGCGCGGTGCGCGAGCACCGCTTCGTCCAGGCCGGGCCATCCCTCCGCGGCGCGCGAGCCGCCATTGCCGCCACCGCGCGCGCCCACCTGCTCGGCCACCGCCGCCGCCTTCTCGCGCGGGACGAGCTGCGCGGCCAGCGCGAGCAGCCCCTCCCCCGACACCGCGTGCGCGGCGAGGTACACGCGCCTCGGGTGAGGCGGGCAGAGCATCACCGTCGGGTGGGGGTCCGGCGCCTCGTCCGCCGCGACGGGGTTGCCCTCGTCGGCGAAGGCGACCAGATTGGCGTCGTCCAGCGAGCCGGACGCACGCGCGTACGCGAGCAGGCACGCGTCGGCGGGCACGTCGACGAAGGCGCCGATGCGCTCGCCCTCCGCCAGCGCGCCCGACGCGACGACGCTCACCGGTCCGGCCCCCGCCGCGCGCGCCCGCGCGGGCGCGTCCCCCAGCAGCACCGCCGCGTCCAGATCGCCAGGGATCACCTTCGGCGCGCCGAGCGGGACGGCGGCGGGGGGCCCCGCCGTTCCCCCGCAGGCGGCGACCGAGAGGACGCCGAGCACGCCCCACGCGACGCGCGTCACGGCCCCTCCTCCCACGCCCCGCGCGCCACGCGGTAGAGCGCCAGCCCCCACGCCAGCGAGGCGCCGCGCGCGTCCACCGTGACGTGGGCGAGCGCGTGATCGCGGGTGCAGAAGGCGACCAGGGCTGCGCCCGCGGACGTGCCGCGGTCGTCGGCCGAGACGCGACCGCCCACCTCGGCGCGCAGCATCATCCCGTGGGGTGTCCCGCGCGTGACGGCGACGACGCCGACGAAACACGCCCCCGCCTCCAACGGGACGCCCAGCAGCGTCTCGCCGGCGACGCCCTCGTAGAGCGCCACCGGCGTCTCCCGCGGGCCGCGAAGGCCGTGGGCGCGCAGCGCGGAGGCCATGCGCGCGCGCGCGGCCGGACCCCACACGCGCGGCAGCTTCTCCGGCAGCGGCCAGTACCCCCGCGCCACCAGGATGCTCGCGCCGGGGGCGGCGCCGCTCCAGCTCGCCAGCGCCACCGTGCGCGCGCCGACGCACGCGTCCAGGTGCGCGTCGGAGGCCTCGCCGCGATCGCGCGCGAGCACCGTGTCGTCCTGCTCGTCGCGCAGGTCGGCGTCGACGTCCAGCCGCACCTTGCGCTTCCCCTCCACGACGGCCGTGGAGAAGAACCCGATGCGGTGGCAGCCCGGCTCCAGCGTCACGCGCACGATGCCGGCGCCCTCGCCGTTGGAGACGGCCGCGCCGCGCGGCAGCACCGTGCCGCCCGCGTCGCGGGTGCGCGCCTCGAGCGACTCCGCGCGCTTCTCGGGCGAGACGGCGGGAGGCAGCGCCCCGGGGTCGATCGCGGGCGGCACCGGGCCGCCGACGCGCTCGGGCAGCAGCGACCGGAGCGCCGGCATCGGCTTGTCCGAGTACGCCACCACCACCTCGAGGGCGCCGCGGCCTGCGTCGCTCTTGATGCGCAGCCGCCCGAAGCCACGGCCGTCGCACGACGCGAGCTCGAGCGCGCCGGCCACGCTCGACGTGCGGCCGGTAACCTGGTCGTCGTCGTCGTTCTCGGCGCCCGCGTGGACGTGGAAGGACAGCCCGCGCGCCGCCACCAGCGCGACCGTCACGCAGCGCGCCTGCTGCGCGGGCGGCACCCGGACGGGGACCGTCTCGTCCTCGTAGAGGAAGCGCGCCGGCAGCGTCACCACGCGCCCGCCCCCCGCCTGGTATCCCTCCGCCACGCGACCGGCGAGATTGGCGAGATTGGGGAGGTCCGCCCGCGCCGGCGCCGCCATGCACGCCGCGACGCCGACCACCAGGGCACCGGCGGCTCGCGACCGGCGCGTCACGGGGCGTCCACGACCACCAGCGGCGCAGGGGCGAAGGCGCGCGCGTCCGGGTCCCACACGAAGAGCTTGCGATCGTCGACCTTGCCCTCGCGCACGCTGGTCACCAGGTACGCCAGGTCGTACGCGGGCTCGACGCCGCCCATCGTCGTCGCCGCGGCGTCCGTCTCGGAGAAGTAAGCGCCCGCGTCCAGGTGCGAGTGGTAGAGCACCTTCACCGGGCGTCCCTCCGCCTCGCCCGCGGCGATGGCCTTCTGGAACTTGAGCGGGTCGATGTCGAAGTACATCCGGCCGGTGCGCGGGTACGTCTCCGGGTCGAGCGCGTGCAGCTTGTTGGCGCGGTTGTGCATCGGGACGGTGGCGTCGACCAGGAGCGCGTCGGCGGACGGGCCGACGAGCAGGCCGCAGCTCTCCTCGTCCTTCGCGTAGGCGGCGATCGCCTCCTGCTCCACGCGCTGGGCCACCGCGCGCGTCATCCTCACGCCGTCACGCGCCCACGGATGCTTGACCACGTCACGCATTTCGGGTCACCAAACGTAGCGCCTTTCCCATTTCATCGGCGCGAAATACCGGTCGCCGCGGTCGGCCACCACGGCTACGACGCAACCTTCGCGCCCGGCGGCGGCGAGGCCCTCGGCGATGCGGACCGCCGCCCACACGTTGGCGCCGGAGGAGTGCCCGACGTGCAGCCCTTCCTCTGCGGCGAGGCGGTCGGCCATGTCCCAGCCGTCCTCGGTGGTCACTTCCATGATCTCGTCGTGCACCGACGGGTCGTAGATGGCGGGCACCAGGCTGGTGGCCATGTGCTTGAGCCCCTCCAGCCCGTGCATGGGCTCCGCCGGCTGGACCGCCACGCACCGGATCGCCGGCGAGCGCTCGTGCAGCCGGCGAGCGGTGCCCATCATCGTGCCGCTCGTCCCGAGCCCCGCCACGAAGTGGGTGATGCGATCCCCCAGCGCGGCCAGCAGCTCCGCGCCGGTGCCCTCGTAGTGCGCGAGCGGGTTGGACGGGTTGGCGTACTGGTCCGGGTAGAAGTACCGCCCCGGGTCTCCCGCGACGATCTCCCGCGCCTGCCGGATGGCGCCGTCCGAGCCCTCCATCGGGTCGGAGAAGACGATCTCGGTGCCGAAGGCGCGCGCGATGTCCTTGCGCGGTCTGGAGACGTTGGAGGGCATCACGAGCTGCACCTTCAGCCCGAACACCGCTCCGAAGAGCGAGTAGGCGACGCCGGTGTTGCCGCTCGTGGAGTCGATGAGCGTCCGGCCCTCGCGCAGGCGGCCGTCGGCCATGGCGTCGGTGATCATGCGCAGCGCCGCGCGGTCCTTCACGCTCCCGCCGGGGTTGCAGAACTCCAGCTTGGCGTAGACGGACACGCCCCGCGCGTCCGGCGCGACCCGCCGGAGCCGCACCAGCGGCGTGTTGCCCACCGCGTCGACCACCGACTCGATGCGGCGGGCGCGGACCGTCCTTCCGCTCAAGACCCCTTCGGCTCCTCGCGCAGCCACACCCGCCGCAGCACCCGCACCGCGCCGCGCGCGCCCCGGGCCACGTCGCGCGCGGCGGGGTGGAGATCGTCCAGGTCGCCGTCGGGCGCGGGCGCGCCCACCGGGCCGCGCACCACGCCGGTGGCATCGCTCATCGCCCGGACGGCCTGCTCGTGCGTGTCGTCGTCCACGGTCAGCGTACCGATGCCCGCCGCGGTCAGGTAGCGCGCCATCGTCTCGCCGGCGACGCCACGCTCGGTGATGGGGGCGCTCGCCCGCTCGAGGCGCGCCTGCCCCTCCTCGCCCACCTCGGCGAGGCGGATCTGGCGCGCGTGACGGTCGGCCACGCTCAGCCCCCCGCGATGGCGGGCACGATGCTGAGCTGATCGCCCGCGCGCAGCTCGGTGGCGAGGCCCTCGAGGAAGCGCACGTCCTCCTCGCCCACGTAGATGTTGACGAAGCGCCGCACGCCCTTCTCGTCCAGCAGGCGGTCCTTCAGGCCGGGGTGCTTCGTCTCCAGATCGTCGATGACCTCTCCGACCGTCTTGCCCGACGCGGACACCTCGTCCTTGCCGCCGGTGAGGGTCCGCAGGGGGGCGGGGATGCGCACGATGGTTTCCATGATCGCTCCTTGGATGCTCCGTTCTCTCTCGGAGGTCCGCGAGGGCCCTCTCAGGGGCTCGCGTCGCCCCGAACGTAGCGCGTTTCGTCGATACGTTCGATGCGGCGAGTGGCGCAGAGGGGGCAGTCCCGGCGAGGCGGCACCACCCGCCGCCGCATGCGGTCGGTCCGGGCATCGTAGGTGACGAGGGTCCCGGCGGCGGCGCCGTCCAGCAGCCGCAGCCCCAGGTCCGCCGCCACCGCGCCGACGACCCCCACCATGGGCCCCACCACCCCCGCCTCCGCGCAGCTCGCCTGCTGCTCGAAGGGGATGTCCTCGAAGAGGCACCGGTAGCAGGGCCGGCCCTTGGCCGCGACCGCCAGCGCCGTCCCGTTCCAGCGAATGGCGGCGGCGTGCACGACAGGCACCGATGCAAGCCCGCACGCATCGGCCACGAGGAACTTGGTCGCGAAATTGTCGGCCCCCTCCACGACGAGGTCGACGTTCTCCAGCAGCTCCAGCGCGACGCCGGGCACGAAGCGCGTCCGGGCGAGCTCCACCCGCGTCCCGGGCGCCAGCCGCTCCAGCGCGGCCTTCGCCTCCTCCAGCTTGGGCTTGCCCACGCTCGAGGCGTCGAAGAGCACCTGCCGGTGCAGGTTCGCCTCCTCCACGACGTCGTCGTCGCAGAGCAGCAGCAAACCAACGCCGGCGCGCGCGAGCACGGTGGCGGCCGGGCACCCCAGGCCGCCCACGCCCACCACCAGCACCCGCGCGTCGCGGCGCTCGCTCACGCGACCTCCGCGAAGAACGTCGCCAGGCTGAAGTAGCGCTCGCCGGTGTCGCAGAGCACGGTGACGACGTTCTTGCCGGGCCCGAGCTCCCGCGCCACCCCGAGCGCCGCGTGCACGGCGGCCCCCGAGCTGATGCCGACCAGCAGCCCCTCGCGGCGCGCGAGCGCCACCTTGGTGCGCCACGCGTCTTCGTCGCTCACGGTGCGCACGCCGTCCACCACGTCAGGGTGGTAGTTGGAGGGCACGAAGCCGGCCGCCAGGCCCTGGATCTTGGACGGGCCGCGCTCGCCGCGGGAGATCGTGGCGCACGCCTCCGGCTCGACCGCCACGACGAGGGGCCCGCCGGACGCGCGCGCGCCCAGCTGCTCGCGCAGCGTCTTGCCGACCCCGCTGATGGTGCCGCCGGTCCCCACGCCGGCGACGAGCGCGTCCACCGACAGCTCCCGCATGGACTCCAGGATTTCCCACGCCGTCGTGCGCGCGTGCGCACCCGGGTTCTCCGGGTTCTCGAACTGGTGCGGCATGAAGGCGCCCTCGGTCTCCGCCGCGAGCGCCTGCGCCCGGGCGACGGCGCCCTCCATCTGCTCGGTCTGGGGGGTGAGCACGAGCTCGGCGCCCAGCGCCTCCAGAAGCTGCCGGCGCTCCAGGCTCATGCTCTCCGGCATCGTCAGCACGCACCGGTAGCCGCGCACCGCGCACGCGATGGCCAGGCCGATGCCGGTGTTGCCGCTCGTCGGCTCGATGACGACGCCCCCCGGACGCAGGCGGCCGTCGGCCGCGGCGGCGTCCAGCATGGCCACCGCGATGCGGTCCTTCAGCGAGCCACCGGGGTTCTGCTGCTCCATCTTCGCCCACACCTCGGCCCGCGGCGCCTCCCGCCCCAGCGTGCGGACCTTCACCAGCGGCGTCCCGCCGACGAGCTCGAGCACGTCCTCGCAGACCATCGGGGGCGGCAGAGCTGCCATGCAGCCGCACCTTAGCACACACGCGCGCTATGCTCCGCGGCGATGGCCGAGACCGATGTCTCCCCCGAAGCGCTCGCGATCCACGCGCGCTACCCCTCGATCGACCTCCACGCCGACACGCTGATGTGGGGGCGCTTCGTCGGCTACGACCTGCTCAACCGCCACACGCCGCCCCTGCCGCGCGCCGCGCTGGGCGGCCACGTCGATGTCCCTCGCATGCGTGACGGCGGCATGGGGGCGCAGTTCTTCACCATGGTGAGCCTGCCGATCCTCGGCCGCGTGCGCGGCCTGGCGCGCGCCATCGACGAGCAGCTGGACGTGATGGAGCAGACCCTCTCTCACACCCACGACCTGCGCCTGGTGCGCACGCGCGAGGAGCTGGAGGCCGCGCAGCGCGACGGCGCGCTCGGCGCCCTGCTCGGCGTCGAGGGCGCGCACGCGCTGGAGGGCGACATCGGGCGCCTGGACGGCTGGCGCCGCCGCGGCCTGCGCTACCTCGGGCTGCTCCACTTCACGGCCAACGAGGTCGGCTACCCCGCGTACGGCCGCGGCCGCCGCGATCTCGGACTCACCCCCTTCGGCCGCGACGTCGTGGCGCGCTGCGAGGAGCTGGGCGTCATCGTCGACCTCGCTCACATCAACAAGCCGGGCTTCATGGACGCGTGCGCCATCGCCACCAGGCCCCTCATCGTCAGCCACACCGGCGTGCTGGGCGCCTTCGAGCACTGGCGCAACATCGACGACGAGCAGCTCCGCGCCGTGGCGGACCGCGGGGGCGTCGTGGGCGTCATCTTCTGCCCGCGCTACCTCGGCGGCGGCGGGCTGGAGCCGGTCGTCAAGCACATGAAGCACATCCTGCACGTGGTGGGCGAGGACTGCCCCGCGCTGGGCAGCGACTGGGACGGCTTCATCGTCCCGACGCGGGAGCTGGCCGATCCCACCGGCCTGCCGCACCTCACCGCGGCGATGCTGGAGGCCGGCATCCCCGAGCGCGTCATCGGCAAGATCCTTCGCGGCAACGCCCTGCGCGTCCTCGGCGAGGCGTAGGCCGGCTCAGGTCACTTCGAGCGACTCGATGCTCAGGCCGCGCGACTCCAGCCGCGCGCGGAGCCGGTCCTTCCACGCGGTGACGTCGGTGCCGGGCGGGGCGTTCAGCTCCACGCGCACGCGGCCGGCGTCGGAGGACACGAGCAGCGTCGCTCCGGCGAGCTCGCCCGCGCCGAGCTCCATCCGCACCGTGCCGCGCTTGCCGTCCCCCGACCAGGCCACGCGACGCACCAGGGCGGGCAGCAGCTCCTCCAGCGAGGCGTGCGCCTGCGCCGCGGCGGGCGCGTCGGCCGGTGGCGGGGGCGCGGGCTGCGCGAGCGGCGTGACGTACGCCGGAGGCGCGAGCTGCGCGGCGTGCCGCGCGCGCGGATCCAGGTCGTCGTCGCGGCGGTCGTGACGCCGCCCGAGGAGCGGTTCGTCGTCCTTCGCCCCGTGCGGCTGCGCTGTAGGCTGCGGTTGCCCCGGCGGTTTGGGGGCGCCGTGCGGCGGTGCGTGGGGGACCGCCACCGGGGGAGTGGCCTGCGCCATCCCCGCTCCCAGCCCCAGCTTCGCCATCCACGCGGCGAACGGCTGAGCCGGCAGCTTCTTGCCCTGCGGCTTGCCGGGCGGAGGGGTGTGCGGGGCCCTGGCAGGGGCGTTCGGGCTGGGAGGGGGAGCGGCGGCCATGAGCCCATTTCGGCCGCAATCCCGGTAAGTTGCGTGAAATCGCCGGGCTCGGTGCCCCCACCCTCCCTTGACCACGGGGGGCGGTCGGTTAGGTTGAGGTTTCTGGGGGTTGCGTCCGTCACGATGATTCCAGGAGAGCCAGTGGGTTGGATAGCCGGCGCGGTCCTCGCGTCCGGCGTGGGTTCGCTCTTTGCGGCCGGAGATAGCGCGCTGACGTCCATGCCGGGGGCCCACCTGCAGATGCTCGGGCAGGAGAAGGGCTCCGCCTTCGCGCGCTTCGTGCAGGACCCGGAGCGCATCCTCTCCCGCTGGCTGGTCTGTCGCGTCGTGGCCATCGCCATCGCCGCCGCCCTCTTCGACGAGGCCGCCAATCAGATGGGCAGCGACCCACGCCTGGGGCCGGTGCTCGCGGTGGTGGGCGCCGTGCTGACCTACGGCACCTTCGCCGAGCTGCTCGGCTCCCTCGGCCGCCAGCGCCCGGAGCAGATTGGCGCCGCCGCCCTGCGCTTCTTGCTCCCCCTGGAGCTCGCCACCATGCCCGTCGCCGCGCCCCTCGCGTGGCTCGGCCGCTTCGTCCAGCGCCATGTCCCCAAGCGCCACACCCACGACGCCCGCATCACCGAGACGGAGGTGGAGTGGCTGGTCAACGAGGGCGAGCGCGCCGGCGCCCTCGCCAACGAGCCCGCGCAGATCATCCGCAACGCGCTGGAGTTCAGCGACCTCACCGCGCGCGAGGTCATGGTCCCGCGGCGCAAGATCTCCGCCGTCGAGCAGAGCACGCCGCTCTCTCGCGTGCTGGAGCTGGCGGCGAGCGACGGCCACTCCCGCTACCCGGTCTACCGCGAGCAGCTCGATCAGATCGTCGGCCTCCTCTACGCCAAGGACCTGTTCCGCAAGGTGCGCGAGGGCACCCTCAGCGGCAAGGCGCTCGACATGGTCCGCACGCCGGTGCTCTTCGTGTCCGAGTCGCAGACCATCGCCACCATCCTGAAGGAGATGCGCGCGCGCCGGCTCCACCTCGCCATCGTCTCCGACGAGTTCGGCGGGACGGCGGGCGTCATCACGCTGGAGGACATCCTGGAGGAGATTGTCGGCGACATCCGCGACGAGTACGACACCGAGACGCAGATCGAGGAGGTGGGGGATGGCCACGTCCTGGCCGACGCCGCGGTCTCCATCGCCGACCTGTCGGCGTACCTGAAGCGGGACATCCCCGCCGACGGCGACTTCGAGTCGCTGGGCGGACTGCTGGTGCACCAGGCGGGGCACGTGCCCCGCACCGGGGACGTGATGCAGCTCGACGGCCTCAAGTTCATCGTGCGGGAGGCGGACGAGACACGCGTGGTGAAGGTGGAGATCGTGGCCGAGCGGGCCGTCGCGTGACACGCCCTTGAGGCCGCCCGCCCCCGCCACCATGCGCTTCGTCGGCAAGCAGCCGCCGCGCACGCCGCCGTTCGGGGTGGCCCGCTTCGAGCCCGAGGGCGAGGCGTGGCTGGTGGAGTTCGCGGCCGCGGGGGACGCCCGCAGCCTCGTCGCGCAGCTCCCGCCGGCGGGCTCGCTGCCCCGCGGCACGCTGGTGGTCGTGATGCCGGAGCCGGGCGGCGCGCGCGGCCTGTTCGCGCGGCTGGGACCGAGGCGACCGGCGGAGCGCGCCGCGCGCGCGGGCGCCCTGCTGCTTGCAGGGTACACAGATCTGGGCGCGGCGACCGACGCCCGCTCGCGCCTGGACCTGGTGTGGGGCCGCGCCTAGCGACCCACCACGCTCACTTGTGGTCGATCGTCTTCTGCAGGCCCTTGCTGAGCTTGTCCGCTTCCTCGATGAGGCCGGGCTTGGTGTCGGTCACGATGTCCGTCTGCGTCTGAGGCTCGCCGCGGATCTCGCGGATGAGGTCGCCGAGCTTGATCCCCAGCATGGCGGCCTGCGAGCGCTGCTCGCTGGGGCAGACGGCGTTGAAGCTGCCGGGCGTGATGTAGACCGCCGCCGCGTCCTTGGCGAGACTGCCGCCGGTGTACTTGGGCACGCCGACGGGGTTGCCGTTGACGAGGCCCTTGAGGTCCTTGGGGATCTCGATGGCGTCCCGCTTGACGACGATGGGCGGCACGATGGGTGAGAGGACGCCGAGGTAGTTGCCCTGCGGGTCGCGGCCGGTCTGACCGCCGAGCAGCACCATCACGCCGACGGACGTCTGCCCGGAGGCGAGCGCGGCGAACTGCTCGCTGATCGGCTTCTGCAGCTTGGTCAGCAGGTTCTTGACGGCGTCCTTCTCGTCGTTGAGCGCCTGCACGCGGGTGACGAAGTCGAAGAGCAGGCCGGCGGTGTCGGTGGAGAAGCCGCTGAAGCGCCGGCCCGCGAGCTGCGTGCCGTCGAAATCGACGTGGATGCCGCCGAGCTCCTTGGCGAGGCTGTCGGGGAACTTGCGCTGGTTGATGTCCTTCGCGCTGAGGGATTTCTGCCCGTCCTCCAGCTTGGTGGCGAGCGTGTCGAGCGTCTTCTTCGCCTCGTCCACCTTCGTCTTGAGGTCCGCAGCGTCTTCCTTGGCGCGCGTGCGATCGCTGCCCTGCTGCGACGCCTGACCCCCGACGACGCCGACGCCGACGCCCATCAAGAGCGCGACGGCCGCGAACACCATCCCGGTGCGGCGCGCCTTCTTGGCGGCCTGCTGCACCGCCATCTCGTCGACCTCGATGCGCTGCGGCTGCAGGGGCGCCACCGGCACCGACGCGCGCGGCGCCATGGCGGCGGCGAGGGGGTTGGTCGGATCGAAGCGGGGCGCCGAACCGACCGGGATGCCCGGCGGCACCGGGAGCCCCGGCCCGCTCATGCCCGGCACCGAGCTGATGGCGGGCGGAGGGATCGCCGGCGCAGGCGCGGAGATGTCGGCGCCAGGAAGGTTGCCCGACGACGACACCGCCTGGGGCGGCGCAGGCGTTCCCACGTTCGTCTTCCCCAGACGGGCCTTCAGGTCAATCTTCGGCTTCTTTTCGTCGGCCATCGAATTTCTCTCCAGATCATCACGGCACGGTTCCAGCAAGGACACGCAAGGGGGCGTGACCCATGGGACCCGACCTCGCCGCTGCGGACAGCGATGATGACGTGCGCCCGCGAAGCGAAGACGTTAGTTTCACGGCGCCTTTCGTGTCAAACGCGCCGTGAAGATCTTTCGGCCGCCTCGCGCGCGAGGAGGTTCGCGCACGTTGTTGGCCATGGACAACCACATCAACCTACACTTCGGATCGCGAGAGGAGACGACCCATGGACCGTCGACGCATCCGCCGGAACAACGCCGACCGCCGCGCGCAGCAGCGCTCCCCCATCGCCACGCCGATGTGGGTCAACAAGTACATCGGGGGCTTCCCTCACCTCGCCGAGATCCTGGACGTCTCGGCCGGCGGGATGCTCATCCGCACCATCCACGAGCCGACCAAGCAGGAGGACTACTGCCCGCTGGAGCTCGGCGTGCCGGGGACGCAGCACCGCATGTGGCTCTGGGCGCGCAACGTGCGCCGCTGGGAGAACAAGCAGGCGTTGCGCCTCGTCCATGCCGAGCTGCTCGACAGGGCGTACCTGGCGCAGCTCGTCCGGTGGAACCTCGAGGCGCGCGGCTGCGCCTGATCGTCGCCCTCCTCACCGCGGCGCTGCTCGCCACCGCGTGCGACACGCCGACGCCCGCGCCGGTGCAGGATCCGACGGCGCTGGACCGCGCGGACCTCGACGCCATCCTCGCCGCCGATCACGACGTGGACGCGGCGCTCAAGAAGGCCGACGACGACGAGGCGCGTGACGACGACGCCGCCGCGGCGAAGGTTCTGCGCACCGAGGCGCTCCCGCTGGCGCAGCAGGCGCTGGCGACGGCGCGCACGAAGACTCCTCGCACGGCGTGGGGAAAGAAGGAGCACGACGCGCTGGTGTCGCTGCTAAAGGACCGGAAGGCGGCCATCCCGCGCTACGCCGCCGCGCTGGAGGGCACCAGCCTGGAGGACCGCCTCGCCGCAGTGCAGAGGCAGGCCGAGCTGGAGAAGCGCGCGATGACCCTCTCCGGCGAGATCCACCCGCGCTGACGGGCATATCGTCGGCGGCAGCTCGCCCCGGGGCGCCAAAGGCCCTACTCTTGGGGATCCGCCGATGCGAAGCGTCCTCGTCGTGGACAACTACGACTCCTTCACCTTCAACCTCGTGCAGTACCTCGGCGAGCTCGGGAGCATCGTGACCGTGGTGAAGAACGACGCGATCGATACGGCGGGCATCGCCGCTGCGGCGCCGAGCGGCGTGCTGATCTCCCCCGGGCCATGCACGCCGGACGACGCAGGCGTGTCGCTCGCGTGTGTGACCGACCTCGCCGGCAAGCTGCCCATCCTGGGTGTGTGCCTCGGGCACCAGGCGATCGGGCAGGCCTTCGGTGGACGCGTGGTGCGCGCGGAGCGCTTGATGCACGGGCGCACCTCGCCCATCGAGCACGACGGCCGCGGCGTCTTCGCCGGGCTCCCCTCCCCCTTCGAGGCCACGCGCTACCACTCGCTGCTGGTCGACCGCGCCTCGGTGCCCGACTGCCTGGAGATCGCGGCGTGGACCGCCCAGGGCGAGGTGATGGCGCTGCGGCACCGCGCGCTCGACGTGATGGGCGTGCAGTTTCACCCGGAGAGCGTGCTCACGCTGGAGGGCAAGCGGCTGATCGGCAACTGGGTGGCGTCGCTGCCGGCGCGGGCGCCGTCATGAAGCTCGTCTTCGCCGATGCCTTCACGCGTCTCTGCTCGGGGAGCGCGCCGGACGCGGGGCTCGTGCGCGACGCGTTCGAGGCGATCCTCTCTGGCGGGTGGACGCCGGTGCAGGTCGGCGCCTTCGCCGCCGCGCTTCGGACGATGGGCGAGACGCCGGAGGTGATCGGCGCCGCCGTGCGCGCCCTGCGCGCCCACATGACGTGCGTCGACCACGGGCTGCCGGTGGTCGTCGACACGTGCGGCACCGGCGGCGACGGCGCGCAGACGCTCAACGTCTCCACCGCCGCCGCCATCGTGGTCGCGGCGGCGGGCGTTCCGGTCGCCAAGCACGGTAACCGCAGCGTCTCGAGCCGGTGCGGCAGCGCCGATGTGGTGGAGGCGCTCGGCATCCCGCTGGACCTCGACGTCGGGCAGCACGCCGACCTGCTGCGTACCGTCGGCATCGCGTTCCTCTTCGCGCCCGCGCACCACCCGGCGCTCCGCCACGCCGCTCAGGCGCGGCAGGAGCTCGGCGTGCGGACGATCTTCAACGCGCTCGGTCCGATCGCCAACCCGGCCATGGCGACGCACCAGCTCATCGGCGTCTACGACGACGCCCTCCGGCCCATCCTGGCGCGGGTGCTCGCGGAGCTCGGCACGGTGCGGGCGTGGGTCGTGCACGGCGAGGACGGCCTGGACGAGGTGAGCCCCTCCGCGGCGACGCGGGTGAGCGTGGTGGAGGCCGGGCAAGTGCGCGAGATGCGCCTCACGCCGGAGGACTTCGGGCTCCGCCGGCTGCATCACTCCGCGCTGGCCGGGGCCGACGCGCGGAAGAACGCAGATTCTATTGAAACGATTGTCTCCGGTGGCGTCCACCCGGCCACCGAGGCGGTCGTCCTGAACGCAGCCGCCGCGCTGCTCGTCGCCGGGGCGGCCTCCTCACCCCGCGAGGCGGCGAGGGCGGCGTCCGGCGCCATCGAGAGCGGCGCCGCGCGGCGCAAGGTCGCGGCGTGGCGGGAAGCCACGCGCGGCGAGAGCTCGCGGCTGGTGACATGAGCGGCGGCGTGCTCGCGGAGATCCTCCGCGCCAAGCACGCCGAGGTCGCCGGCCTCCGCGGCGCCGCGCCACCCCGCGCGTCGCGCGAGCCCCTCGACGCGCGAGCCGCGCTGCGGGACCCGGGAGCGCTCTGCCTGATCGCCGAGATCAAGCGAAGGAGCCCGAGCGCCGGAGAGCTCTCGCGGGCGATGACGCCGGCCGAGCGCGCCCTCGCCTACGCGAACGCCGGCGCGCGGATGGTGAGCGTCCTCTGCGATGGGCCTTTCTTCGGCGGTTCGTACGCCGATCTGGCCGCGGCGCGCGGCGCGCTGGACGCCGCGGGCCGCGCGGTGCCCCTGCTGGCCAAGGAGTTCGTGGTGGACGCGGTGCAGCTCGATCACGCGCGGGGCCACGGCGCCGATGCGGTCCTGATCATCGCGCGCATCCTCTCGCCGGGGGCGCTCGGGGGGATGGTGGAGGCGTCGCTCGCGCGGGGGCTGGAACCGGTGGTCGAGGTGGCCACCAGCACCGAGCTGGTGCGCGCGCTCGCCACACGCGCGCGCATCATCGGCGTCAACGCGCGCGATCTCGACACGCTGGCGATGGACGCCGCGGCCGCCGCGCGGGTCCTCGCGCGGGTCCCGCCGGAGCGCGTGGCGGTGCACCTGTCCGGACTGAAGACGGAGGCCGACGTGCGCGGCGTCACCCGGGAACGCGCCGACGCGGCGCTGATCGGCGAGACGCTCATGCGTGAGGACGACCCTAGTACTATATTGAAACGATTTACGATGGCGGCCCGGCGCGCCGGGAAAGTGGTGGAGCCGGGCGGGCCGACGTAAGATCGCGGGGTGGACCTCTCCGGGTGGATCGACGCCTACCTCGATCACCTGCGCGTGGAGCGCGGGCTGGCGGCCAACACCCTCGAGGCCTACTCCCGGGACCTGAACCGCCTGGCGACGCACGCGGGCGACCGCGCGGGGCCACGAGAGGTGGGCGCGGGAGAGCTCGCGGCCCTGCTCACCGAGAACGTCAGGCGCGGCTTCGGCGCGCGCTCGAGCGCGCGGCAGCTCTCGGCGATCCGCGGCTTCTTCAAGTTCCTCGTCCGGGAGAAGGCCATCGCCGAGGATCCCACCGCCCTGGTGGAGCGACCGCGCCTCGGCCGGCGGCTGCCGAAGGTGCTCGGGCAGGAGGACATCGAGGCGATCGCCGGGCGCCCCGCCATCGTGACCCGGCGCGGCGTGCGCGACCGCGCGATGATCCACCTGATGTACGCGTGCGGGCTGCGCGTCTCGGAGCTGTGCGCCCTGCGCGTGGGCGACCTGGATCGCGAGCGCGGCGTGGTGTCGGTGCTCGGCAAGGGCGGCAAGCGCCGGCTGGTGCCCGTCGGAGAGGTGGCGCTCGTGCACGTGGAGGAGTACCTGGCGGAGGTGCGGCCGGCGCTGGCGCGGGCCGGCGAGAGCGCGCTCTTCCTCTCGCCGAGCGGCAGACGCTTGACGCGTCAAGGATTCTGGAAGCTGCTGAAGCGCTACGCGCGGGCGGCGGGCGTCTCCTTGCCCGTCTCCCCCCACAAGCTGCGGCACTCCTTCGCGACCCACCTGCTTCGCGGCGGCGCCGACCTGCGCGCGGTGCAGGCGATGCTCGGGCACGCCGACCTGGCGACGACCGAGATCTACACGCGCGTCGCGCAGGACCACGTCCAGGCCGCGTACACGAAGGCGCACCCGCGGGCGTGAGTCAGCCACGACGGCGGCGCGCCCCGTGGCGGCCGGACATCAAACCGACCGGTCGTTATTGTGCCCGCCGCCAGGGCTTTCCCCTCGCGCGGTGGGCCAAACGTCCCATTGCAAGCATGGCAGCAATGCGACGCGGGGGCGGTGGGGCTGGGGGGGGTGGGGGCGGCCGGGCGGCCGCCTGGCCCGATTCCGGTGTTAGGGTGTGCCCCGTGAGGATGTTCACCCTGACCCCGCCGCGGGCGCGGGAGACACCGGTCATCGTGGAGGTGCCTCACGCCGGAGTGCTCGTCCCGCCTCACATCGCCCTCCGGCTCCTCGCGCCGCTTCGTTCCATCGCCCGGGACGCCGACCTGTTCGTCGACGAGCTCTACGAGAGCGCGCCGGACCTGGGCGCCACCCTCCTCGTGTCCCATGTCTCTCGCTACGTGGTCGACCTCAACCGCGGGCAGGACGACTACGACGGCGAGGCTGTGGCGGGCGGCCCTCCCGGCCGGCGCGCCCCGCGCGGCGTGATCTGGCGGCTGACGACGGAGGGCGAGCGGTGCCTGTCCGCCCCCCTCACGCCGGCGGAGCTGGACGAGCGGCTGGCCACCATCCACCAGCCCTATCACGAGGCCCTTCACGCGGAGATCGAGCGAAAGCGGGCGCGGTTCGGCTACGTCGTGGTGCTCGCGGGCCACTCCATGCCGAGCATCGGGCGCAGCGGCCACGGCGACGCGGGGGTGCGCCGGGCGGACGTGGTGCCGGGCACGCAGGGCCGCACGACGGCGGCGGGCCCGCTCATCGACGAGGTGGAGGGGCACGCGCTGGAGGTCGGCCTGACCGTCCGCCACGACGACCCCTACCGTGGCGGGTACACCACCCGGCACTACGGGGATCCCGCCAGCGACGTGCACGCCATCCAGGTGGAGCTCGCCCGGCGGCTCTACATGGACGAGACGACGCTGCGGCTGCACCCCGGCGGCTTCGAGAAGACCCGCGCCTTCTGCGCCGATCTGGTCGCCCGCCTCGGCGCGGCGAGCCCCGGCGGCGCCCGGGGAAAGTCCCCTTGACAAAGCGACCCGCGTCGAGCACTTTCCGCGCCCATTCCTTCGGGGTCCGCCCGGAATTCGTGTCCGGGCCAAGGGGCCGAAGGTCGTGAAAACTCGAGGATCCGTCGTCATGGCCCGCAGCGACATCACCGGCAAGCGTAAGCTCAAGGCGCAGAACGTCTCGCACTCCAACATCAAGACGAAGCGCTGGCAGAACATCAACGTCCAGACGCGCCGTGTGTGGGTGCCCGAGCTGAAGAAGTTCGTCACGCTCAACCTGACGACGCGCGACATCCGGACGATCGACAAGATCGGCATCACCGCCTACGCCAAGCGCCACGGCGTGAAGCTCTGATCGTCGAGTCGCTCCGCCTCTGTCTGCCCAATCAGCCCAGGGTGTAGGCCCGGGCTCGCCGCGCCGACGCGTCCGCCCGGACCACCGCGCGCAGGCGCTCGCCCGCCGCCGCGGACTCCAGCGTGTCCCCCGCCGCCAGGCGCAGGGCCGCCTTCGCCAGGCTCGCCGCGGCGCGGGGACTGGCCTCGAAGCCCAGGGCGATCTCGTAGCTCTTCGGCCCGCAGAGGGCGATGGGGCACGCCGCGGGAATGGGCTCGCCGGGGGGCGTGCGGCGCTGGCCACGAAGCACCGGCTGCGCCACCAGCGGCATCTCCAGCTCCAGCTCCTCGATCGCGAAGCCGGCGCGGCCCGCCTCGTAACAGGCGATCGCGAGCATCCCCCTGCCGTCGGCGGCGACGACGACGTGCGTGGTGTCGCTCGGAGCCGCCTCTTCGGCCCAGGGCGCGCGCGCCACGCGGTAGCCGTCCAGGCGCTCCACCGCGCACGCCGTCACCTCCGGGCGAGGCACCAGGTCGGCGTCGACGAGCGTCCCTCCCGCCAGACGCCCGCACGCCGCCACGAGCGGGTCGCGAAAGGCGTCGTTTTGGAGCACCCCCGGTCCGCGGCGGGAGAAGGCGGTGAGCAGCTTGGCCCGCGGCGCAGAGGCGGAGCGCGCGAGCTCCACCGCGGGGGCCGCGACCCGCGCGAGCGTCGCCGACCCGAAGGAGGCGAGCGCCGCGGCGACCGCCGCGAACAGACACGGCGCGCCGGCGCGGGCCGCGGGGGGGATGGTCTCCTCCGGAACAAAGCCGCGGGGACGCGAGCCGCCGGCGCCAGGCTGCCGCACGCGCCCGTCCACCGCGCGCGCGCCGACGCCGGGCCCGGCGACGAGGATCTGCACGGGCCCGAGGAGCACGCCGCGATGCACCGCGCCGGCGGCGAGCACCGCGGCGAGGACGGCATCGAGCGCGTTGCCGCGCGGGAGCATCGCGGCGGCTGCGCCCTGGACGTCCGGGGACGTGGCCGCGACGGCGAACGTCGGGGACGTCATTCCTGCTCGTCGTCCTTCACCTTCATTATTGTTGCGCGGGGCCGCACCACCCGGCCGAAGCCGCCCTCGCGCCGCGCCGGGCGCTGCACGATCTGCCGCAGGCGCTTGCACTCGGCGAGCGCGGAGCTCGTCTCGATGACCACGTAGGCGTCGCGACGGGTGCCGATGTTGGCGACCACGCGCTCGAGGGCGGCCGCACCGAAGGAGCGCGTCTCGCCGAGCGCGCGCAGCCGGCAGTACGCCACGCTGCCGGGAGGCACCGGATCGCGCGCGGGATCGACCGAGAGCACCAGCTCCAGCCCGCGCGCCAGGCGGCGTGCGTCCTCCGTCTCCCACGGGCCGCGCGGCTCCCATGCCAGGTGGGTGGCGTCCCGGTGCACGCGCGCCGCGAACTTGGCGAGGCGGTCCCGCCACACCGCCGCGGGGCTGACCTCCACCGGCGTCACCACCAGCATGCACCGCGCCTGCAGCGCGTCGGCCGCCGCGAGGGCGGCGTCGATCTCCTCGTCGTGTTCCCTGCCAGGTCGCAGGTGCGACGCCGTGGGTCCCACCACCACCGAGAAGTCGAAGTGCGGCGGCACCTGCTTGCGCCAGCGACGGAGCAAGGCCAGCGACGGTCCGCGCTCCGCGAAGGAGGGCATGCGCACCTCCAGGAAGTCGAAGCGCTTCGCGTACGAGGAGACGTTGCTCTCCAGCTGCTTCGCGCCGATGTGGTAGCGGGTCGCCACGGGGGCGCCATTAGGCACGGCCCGCGCCCTGGAAACAAGAGCGTCGCGCGGATCGGGGTGGATCGCCCGACCACCAGCCGGACCCCACCAGACGGAGGGCGCGACCCCTGACCGTACGATCCGGCGGTAGAGTCACAGTGCGGGCGTCCGTCACGCCTGGCTCGCGGGTTGCAGAGAGGCCGAGCTCGGAGCCGTGCTCAAGGAGGTGACCCGTGATCTTGTCTCGCACCCTCGCCGCGTCTGCTGTCTTCTGTGCACTCGCCGTCGTGGCGTGCGGGAGCGATCCGGGTAGCGCCTTCCCCGGCGACGGCAACGGGATCAACGGAGGCAACGGCGACGGCGGGGCGCCCGGCTTCGTCGGCACCGGCGACGCCGGCGGCGACGGCTCCAGCCTGGACAACTGCGCCTCCTCCACCGCCACGCCGAAGCCCATCCCTGTCGACCTCGTCGTGATGTTCGACAAGTCGGGCAGCATGGGGCAGAGCAGCAAGTGGACGTCGTGCAAGCAGGGGCTCACTGGCTTCTTCGCCGACCCCAAGTCCGCCGGTCTCTCCGCGTCGCTGCAGTTTTTCCCGCAGAACAACAACGAGTGCACCACGACGAGCTACTCCACGCCGTCGGTCTCGATGCGGCCCCTGCCCAACTCGAAGGACTTCGCCAACGCGATGAACGCCAACTCCCCCGGCGGCGGCACGCCCACGCACCCGGCGCTGCAGGGCGCCCTGCAGTACGCCGCGGACCAGCAGCAGCAGAACGTGGGGACCAAGGCGGCGGTCGTGCTGGTGACCGACGGCGAGCCCAACGACTGCAGCAGCTCCGTCAACAACGTCTCGGCGGCGGCCGCGGCGATGGCGGGGTCGGTCCCCACCTTCGTCATCGGCATCGGCAACACCGCCAACCTGGACACCATCGCGAAGGCGGGCGGCACCGGTCAGGCGACGATCGTCTCCACCAACAACCCCCAGCAGACCTCGCAGGACTTCGAGAAGGCGCTGGACGCCATCCGCGGCCTGACGCTGGCGTGCGAGTACGCCATCCCCGCGCCCCCCAACGGCGAGACGCTCGACCCGAACAAGGTCAACGTGGTCTTCACGCCCACCAACGCCAGCCCGCAGACGCTCACCTACAACGAGAGCTGCAACGGCGGAAGCGGCTGGCACTACGACGACCCGACCAACCCGAGCAAGATCATCCTCTGCGGCACCACGTGCGACGCGGTGCAAAAGGACAAGTCGGGCAAGGTCGACATCGTCTTCGGCTGCGTGACCAACGGCAAGGTCAACTGATCGCACCGGGCGGCACGGGCCGCCCCGCACGCGGGCCCTCCGCTACACCTGCTACACCTGCAGCAGGGTGGGGTTCTCCTTCAGCAGCACGTCCAGCCAGGCGTTGGAGAGCTTCTCCTGCATGCTGTTGGCGCGCAGGCGCTGGCGCAGGTGCCCAAAGTCCACCGCGTCCAGGTCCTGGTCCTGGTTGAAGCAGGTGAAGACCACCGTCTCCTTGCCCGTCTTCGGGTCCACCTGACGCTGGAGGCACTGCGCGCAGACCTCCTTCATCATGCACTGCATCGGCGAGTTGATGCTGCCGATGGCGACGTGGCGGCGGTCGAGGTACGGCAGGAGCACGCCGTGGCGGGCGTCCTTCACCGCGGCCATCATCCGGTCGGAGCCGATGGCGATGATGCGGTTGACGTCGGAGAGGCGCACCAGCGATTTGCCGAGCTTCCCTCCGGCGTAGGCGAGCATCGCCTGCACCACGTTCCCGCGGAAGTGGGCGTCCTGCTCCCGCCGGGGCGCGATCGCCTCGCCGCCGTCGGTGGCCCACACCACCTGGTCGGAGTAGCGCTCGATGTCATCCATGCGGAAGACGTCGGCGCCGTCCTTGTAGCCGGCGAAGTAGAGCACGGTGCTGCCGAGCGCCTTGAAGGCCCGGGCGATGGAGAAGAGCACCGCGTTGCCGAGGCCCCCGCCGCAGAGGAGGACCGTCTCCTTGGGCGCGATCTCGGTGGGTGTGCCCGTCGGGCCCATCAGGACGACGGGCTCGCCCGGCTCCAGCATGGCGCAGAGGCGCGAGCTGCCGCCCATCTCCAGCACGATGGTGCCCATGGTGCCGGCGTCCGGGTCGACCCAGGCGCCGGTCAGGGCGAGGCCCTCCATCGCCAGGCGCGTGCCCGCCGCGCCGGCGGTGTCCTTGCCGCCGACGACCGGCGCGCGTGTCTCGAAGTTCTGCAGCCGGTAGAACTGCCCGGGGTGGAACTTGCGCGCGGCCATCGGCGCGCGCACGACGACCTCCACGATGGTCCGGGTCAGACGCTTGACCTCCACGACGCGCGCGAGGAGCTGATCGTCCAGCTTGGCGAACATCGCGCGGAGGGCCTCGTCACGCGAGGGTTGAGCGGCCGGATCGAGCCGGGCGATCTCCGGGAAGAGGGCGGCGACGTGCGGGTAGCCGTCCTTGGCGCTCGCCATCGCCTTGACGACGCTGCCCGCGTAGTGCGGGTGGTTGTCGCCGTAGAAGGAGACGGTCCTGTCGCCCTGCAGGTAGCTGGTGAAGAAGCCCTCCGAGATGTCCTCGGCGGGGGCCAGCGTGACGTGGCCCGCGGCGTCCACCGCGGCGCGGTGGGCGAGGAAGTAGCGGTTCTTGGCGTCGAGGACGAAGCTGCCCGAGTGCTCCTTCTGGTAGCTGATGTTGGGGCTGGTGCCCGCGGCGACGCACACCGTCCGCGCGGGGAGCTCCACCACCGAGCCGTCCTTGCGGACGAACTTCATCGCGCGCACCGCGCCGGAGTCGTTGAGGACGGCCTCTGTCGGCGACAGGCCCTCCACGTAGCGCACGCCCTCTTCCAGGCTCTTGATGACCTCCTCGTGGTTGAGGCGGTACGCGGGGGAGTCGGCGAGGCTCTTGCGGTACACGAGGGTGACGCCGCCCCAGGAGTCCAGGAGGCGCTGCACGTTCGGCGGGCGGCCCTCCCGCTTCGCCGTCGCCTTCTCGGCGAGGAGCTGGCGGCCGTGGCCGAGGTGCTCCTGCATCTCGCCCCACTCCTCGTCGTCGAAGAGGGCTCGCACCTGCGCCTCGCTCAGCGTGGCGCGCAGGCCTTCGTAGCGCTCCACCGTCTTCTCGATCTGCACGCAGTAATAGGCGAGCAGCTCGGTGGCGGTGTCGATGGCCGTCAGGCCGCCGCCGATCACCACCGCCGGCAGGCTCACCTGCAGGTTGGCGATGGAGGTCTTCTTGTAGGCGCCGGTCAGCTGCAGGGCCATCAGGAAGTCGCTCGCCTTGCGGATGCCGCGGGCGAGGTTGTTCTTGATGTCGATGAGCGTCGGGCGGCCGGCGCCGGCGGCGATGGCGACGTGATCGAAGCCGAGGTCCCAGGCGTCCTCGAGGGTGAGCGTGCCGCCGAAGCGGATGCCCCCGTACATGCGCACGTGCCGGTTGCGCGCGAGGGTCATGTACGTGAGGGTGAGGAAGTTCTTGTCCCACCGGACGGTGATGCCGTACTCGCTCACGCCGCCGAAGCCGAGCAGGATGCGCTCGTCCAGGCGGCCGTAGATGGATCGCGCGTCCTTGATCGGCTCCGGCGGGAGGTAGCCGCCGTCTTCCGGTGAGCCCGGGTAGCCGCCCGTCAGGGAGAAGGGCAGCGGCTCGAGCTTCAGGCCGTCCACCGCGGTGACGCCGAAGCCCTCGCTCGCCAGGTGGTGCGCCAGCGTGTAGCCCGCCGGACCGAGGCCGACGACGAGCACGTTCCGGCCGTTGTAGGGCTTCGCGTAGGGACGCCGGACGTTGAGCGGGTTCCAGCGCGTGAGCAGGGAGTAGATCTCCAGACCCCACGGGAGGGTCAGCACCTCGGTGAGGACGCGCGTCTCCACCTGCGGGATGTTGACCGGCTCCTGCTTCTGGAAGACGCACGCCTTCATGCAGTCGTTGCAGATGCGGTGACCGGTGCCCGGCGTCATCGGGTTGTCGACCGTGACCAGCGCCAGCGCCGCGACGACATCGCCCTGGCGGCGCATCACGTGCATCTCGCTGATCTTCTCCTCGAGCGGGCAGCCCTGCAGCTCGACCCCGAGGGGGTTCTTCTTGTAACCCCCGCCCTTGTCCCGGAAGCCCTTGCTGCACGAATCCTTGTCGCGGCCGTGGCAGTAGAGGCAGTAGTCCACCTCCTGCTCGACCTCCCGCGCGCTGCCGCGCTTGTCGGTCAGGCGGAAGCTGTCACGCTGGCGGCGCTCGTGCTCGGGCCCGACGAAGAGCTCGGGGAGCTTGGGGTCGGGCCGGCGGAGCTGGACCAGGTGCGCGTAGTCCAGGTTGTGCGGCTGGTGGAGGGAGGGCCACCGCGAGGCAGGGTCGGCGGGGTCAGCGTGGCGCCGGGCGAGCTCGTGCTCCAGCGCATCCAGCACCAGCCCGGCCACGTCGCCCAGGGTGTCGTCGCCCTGCGGCAGGAGGGGAGCGAGCTCGGCGTTCGCCCCGAGCGCCTCGCGCAGCGCCCGGGCGCGCGCGCGCAGCTCGTCGGTCCACTGGGCGCCGCCCTGCTTCTTCACCTTGCGGGCGACGTCGTCGACCGCCAGCACCTGCAGGGTGCCCTCGGCGACGCGCAGCTCCTCGTCGGCGCCGTCCGTCTCGGTGACGACGTGGAGGGCGAGGCGCGCGGCCTCGTGGGCGAGGGCGTCGCCGTGCGTCCAGCTCCGCCCCGCGTCGGCCTTGAGGACCCGCTTCTTCGCGAAGTCCTTCTTGAAGTGCCACAGCGGGTCGCGGGAGTGGACCTCCTCCTTGACCTCGACCACCTCGTCGCCCACGGCGAAGAGCTGCGCCAGGAAGGCGCTCACGTGCGGGGCGGCGGCGAGCAGGGCCTCGCTGCGCTGCTCCGGCGTCATCCCCTCGCCCTGGCAGCGGCGGTAGGCGTCGAAGGTGGCCCATGCGTCGGGGGCGCGCTCGCGGAACTGCTCGTCGAAGACCTGGTGCAGGTCGCGGAGGCGCGGCGGGTCGAAGAGGTCGGCCCAGGTGAAGCCGGCGACGCCGAGCGCGAGCTCGTCGCGCGCGACGCGGGCGTACGGGCCCGGCGGCGACTTGGCGGCGCTCATGCGGTCACTTCTGCTCCTCGGCCGGGGTGAACGCCGTCTGGGCCGCGTCGCCCTCCTTGAAGCCGAAGTAGATCGCGCACTGGTCGAACATGAACTTCTGCCCCTCCGACGAGGCGAGGTCGACCCGGTAGGTGTTGATGAACTTCACCGAATCCTTGAGCCACATGTCCCAGGCCTCCTTGGAGACCTCGTCGTAGATCTTCTGGCCCAGCTCGTTCTTGTAGGGGGGGCGCTCCAGGCCGGGGAGGTCTTTTCCGAGCTTGCGGCAGTGGACGGTGCGGGTGCTCATGGGCGCCTTTTAGCCACAGCTTGACCTTTCCGCCACCCTCACGCTCGCCGGGGCCGTCCGCGGGACGGTGGGGGACCTCAGAGCGGGAGGGTGAGCTGGCGGTAGGCGTTGCCCGGCGCGCTCCCAGGGCTCAGGTCGAGCAGCCTCGGCTCCCCGTGCGGGATGGCCTCCACCGCCAGGTCGGGCGCGGCGTCCCGCACCGCACGAAGCGCCCTCTCCGGCGTGTTGTTGCTCCGCGAGAGGTGACACAAGAACACCCGCGAGACGTTGCAGCCTGCGAGCTTCGCGGCGAGCCGACCCGCCTCGTCGTTGGCGAGGTGCCCGAGGCCCCCCGCCACCCGCCGCTTGAGGCTCAGGGGGTAAGGACCGTCCTCCAGCAGCTCGGAGCAGTAGTTGGACTCCAGCAGCACCGTGTCGCACGCGGCGAAGAAGTCGACCAGGCCGCGCGGCGCCGCGCCGATGTCGGTGACCATCCCCAGGGCGTGACGGCGCGTCGCCACCACCACCGCGACCTGCGGCGCGTCGTGCGGCACCGTCATGGTGCGCACCTCCACGCCGCGGACGCGGAAGGAGTGGCCGGGGACGAAGCGCCGGACCGCGAAGCGATGACGGACGCGCGACGCCTCGATGCCGTCGTGGAGGAAGACGAGCGGGCCGGACTCGTCCCCGTCGCGTACATGCCCCGCCTTGGGCACGCCGAGGGCACGGCAAAGGGGCTCCAGCTGCGCGGCGTGATCGCCGTGGTGGTGCGTGACGACGATGGCGTCCACCCCGCGAGGGAAGAGGTCGGACCCCAGCGCGTGCAGGCGCGTGGCGCTCACGCGCGGGCCGATCCCCGCGTCGACGAGGATGCGTACACCCTCGGTCTCGACGAGCAGCGCGTTGCCGCTCGACCCGCTTCCCAACACGTACGCGCGCACTGCGCGTCACCATACTCCGCCTCGGTCCGTCACGCCCCTCGCGACCCGTGACGCGGAGCCGATGGGGCCCGCGCTGGGGAAGGTCAGGGGTACTTGGCGACGGGCGGATTGTTCGGGAAGGCGAGGACGTGGAGGCCGTAGCCGTTGACGCCGGCGTCGGTGACGAACGGCTGGGTCGGGTCGCCGAGGATCACGAAGGTGAAGTTGGCGCCGGCGACGAAGTACTGGTCCGCGCCCTGCGTCTG
The DNA here is from genome assembly GCA_963782055.1 of uncultured delta proteobacterium. Classification (GTDB taxonomy): domain Bacteria; phylum Myxococcota_A; class Polyangia; order Polyangiales; family Polyangiaceae; genus DASXHD01. The sequence goes on along the minus strand of CAWAIF010000003.1, from coordinate 2,830,788 downwards.
GCCTGTCGTCGCGGTGTAGATGGAGGCGAAGGGCACGTCGACGACCGACAGCGCCGGGCCCCCATCGGGGTCCAGCACGCCGAGCGACAGCTCGGCGGAGCTGGCGGGCGGCAAGGACAGCGCGGAGGCGGGGGCCGGCTTGATCTGACCGTACGCGACCGGATCGGCGTTGCTGGTGACGGGCTGGTAGCCGCCCGCATCGGCGACGATGACGCCGACGGTGATGCCGGTGGCGTTGCCGCCCTGCAGCAGCCCCTGCACCTGCGAGGAGAGGTGCGCCGCCTGGGTGCCGGTCTTCTGCGCGTCGGCGACGGCGCGATCGAGCACGAAGCCCTTGATCGCCACGTTGCCCTTCTGCGTGTCGTAGTCGGCCCCGCACAGGGCGGCGCTCGCCTTGGAGTCGACCGCCGTGGGGAAGCAGCCGGTGGCCGCCAGCAGCAAGGTGGTGTCCGGCTTCAGCGTGCCCGCCGGGATGGGCGGAAGCGGAATGTAGTCCACGCCGGGCGTCAGTCCGCCGTCGCCGGCGATGAGGCTGTCGCACGCGACGGGCGCGATGCCGCCGTCGGTCGCGACGTCGGTCGACACCTTGCTGGCGAGCACCGCGTAGGGGACCACCACCTTGCCGGACAGATCCTGACCGAGGTCGGGGAGCGTGCCGCCGGTGCCGGGGAAGACGCCTGGGTACGGCTGGGCACCGACCGCCTTGTCCGGCAGCGGCGGGAAGGGCGCGAGCACGGCGTCGGAGCCATCGTTCTTGGTGCCGATGGCGAAGCAGACGCGGACCGCCGGCACGTCCGGGGAGGCGTGCACCAGGATGACCTTCGCCCGGGCGCCGGCGTCGGCGTCGGACCCACCGTCCACGTCCGGAGCGTCGGTGGTCACGTCGGAGGCCACCACGTCGGCCGAGGCATCGGGGAAGGTGGCCGGCGGCGTGTCGTCGCCGTCGCACGAGAGCAGGGCGGCCCCCGCCGCCGCCGAGAGGGCCATGACGGCTCCAAGGACCCAGCGCGTCTTCATGGCCTTGGCTTATACCCCCCATCGGAGGCGCGGCCCAAGCTTCAGTTGCAGACTGCACATGGTACGGAGCGTGCCCGCCCGGGCGCGACCGTACGGGAGACTTGGACATCCCGGATCTTTGACGTACGCATAGGGGACAAACCGATGCCTGGACGGACGTGCCCGCAATGCGGAAATGCGCTGCCCGACGGCGCCAAGTTCTGCGGTCAGTGCGGCGCGGTGACCGAAGGCGCGCCGGCGCCGGCACCGGTGCGTCCGGCGGCAGCCGACATGCCCATCAAGGGCGCGCGCACGGTGCTCGGCTTCACCAGCCCCCTCGCGCAACCTGGAGCGCCCGCGCAGCCTGCCCAGGCCGCGCCGCCACCTGCCGCCCAGCCCGTGCAGGCCGCGCCGCCACCTGCCGCCCAGCCCGTGCAGGCCGGGCCGCCACCTGCTGCGCAGCCGGCGGGAGGAGGCTCGCTGGGCGCCGCCGGCGCGCGCACGATGCTCGGGTTCATGGCGCCGCCCGATCTGCGTGGCCTCCAGGCGCCACAGGCCGCGCAGTCCGCCGCACCCCCTGCGCAGGCCGGCCCCCCGCCCGCACAGCCCGCGCACGCCCCCGCGCCGACCCAGCCGATGCAGGCCCATCCGGCGCCGGCGCAGGTGCCCTCCACCCCCGCCGGCGGGGGTCTCGCCGCCAAGACGATGCTCGGGTTCGTCGCGCCTCCCGACATTCGCGCCGCCCAGGCGCAGGCCCCCGCGCCCGCGCAGCCGCAGCCGTTCACGCAGCAACCTCCCGCGCAGCCGCAACCTCAGCAGCCCGCCGCGCCGCAGCCCGGGTTGATGAAGACGATGCTCGGCGTCGCCATGCCCGGCATCGCCCCGCAGCTCGCGTCCGCGCCGCAGCAGCCGCAGCAGCCCCAGCAGCCGCCCGGTCCGCAGGGCTCGCGGACGATGCTCGGCGTCGCGGTGCCCGGCATCGCGCCGACGCATTCTTCCGCGCCCGCGCCCGCCCAGCCGCGCGTCGGCCAGACGATGCTCGGCGTCGCCGCGCCTCGCATGCCCGACGAGCCACTGCCGGCGATCGTCCCCGCTCCCGCACCGCTCAACTTCAGCGAGGCCGCACCCGCGCCGCCGGTCATCACCCGCAAGCGCGGCGCGCCCATCGCGGTGGTGGCGGGCATCATCGCGGCGCTCGTGCTCGTCGGCGGAGTGCTGCTGGCGGTGCTCTGGCACGGCAGCTCCCCGCTCGTCGCCAGCCCGCAGGTCGGCCCGCAGGGCAACGAGCAGCTCCACCTCACCTGCGAGAGCTGCGCGGACGGCACGGCGGTCACCCTCGGCGCCTCCAAGGCGACGTTCAAGAATCACCAGGCGGACCTGGACCTCCCCTCCCCGCTCGTCGTCGGCGAAAACCCCCTGCAGCTCGCGGTGAACCGGCCGGGCGTCGGGCGCGACGAGACCGTCAAGCTCTCGGTCCCCGTCTCGTACCGCATCCGCGGGGACGTCTCCGCGGTGAACGCCGACCCGCCCGCCATCAAGGTGAACGTGGAGGCGGAGCCAGGCATGTCGGTCACCCTGGACGGCAAGCCGGTGAAGCTGGACGCCTCCGGCAAGGCCACCGTCTCGTACGACGTCACCGCCGACGTCACCGGGCTCTCCGATGTGTCGCGCACGATCGAGCGCACGCTGCCCTACGTCGTCACCCCGAAGAAGGGCAAGGAGCAGAAGGGCGAGGTGACCGTGAAGGTGAGCGTGGTGCCGCTGCACCTCGACGCGCCGGCTGAAGGCATGGTGACCGACGCCGCGAGCGTCTGGGTCGCCGGCCGCACCGCGAAGGGCGGCCACGTCACGGTGGACGGCGCCGACGCGCCGGCCGCGGCGGACGGCACCTTCGAGACCAAGGTCGATCTCGCGCCCGGCGAGCACACCTTCGTCGTCGTGGGCAGCGCCGCGAAGGGCAAGAGCACTCCGGCCTCGCGCACGGCGAAGATCACGCTGAAGCGAGTCTCCAGCCTGGACGAGGAGGCCGCGGCGATCGAGAAGACCTCCCCCCTCGCCTACGACGCCATGGCCGCCGACATCGCGGGCAACGCCGGCAAGACCGCGGTGGTCGAGGGTGACGTGGTGGAGGCGCGCACGACGCACCACCAGACCGTCATCGTGCTCGACGACAAGCGCGGCTGCGCCCACGGCCCGTGCATCGCGCGCGTGGTCTGGGGCGGCGAGCCCGCGCCGCGCACGGGCGACAAGGTCCGCGCCTACGGGCGCGTGACGCGCCCGTTCTCCGGCGCCGACGGCAAGGTGGTGCCGGAGCTCCAGGCGACCCTGCTCATCGCCGGGACGAAGCGATGACCCGCGCCGCACGAGGGCGCGCGGCTGTCCTGCTCGTCGCGATCGCGTCGCTCTCCGCCGCGGCGCTGGCGCAGCGCTCCGACCCGCGCCACCCGTCGACCATCCTCGTCGGCGTGCCGCAGGGGCCCGCGGCCACCGTGCGCGTGGACGCGCGCCGCTCCGGTCTGTCGCGCGTGGCGCTCCCGCGCGCGCCGCTGCGCAAGGAGTGGGAGGTGACGACGGGCGCGCCGGTCGAGGTGCCGCCCATCGTGACCGACAAGGAGATCGTGGTGCTCAGCCACGGGGACCTGACCTGGCTCGCGCCGGACGGACAGGAGCTGGCCCGCGCGCCGCTGCGGCTGGGTCCGACCAGCCCGCCCGCCGTCCTGAGCGACGGCACGGTGGTGTTCGTCACGACGCAGAACGAGGTACGGGGCTACACCCACGCCGCGGGCGGACACTACGCGGCGCGCTTCCAGACACGCCTCGGCGGCGAGCGCGTGGGCGCCGGCCAGTTCGTGACCCCGCTCGCCCTCGACGACGGCGGCGTGGCCGTCGCCGGCACCAACGAGCTGGTCGTCCTCGACGCCGACGGCGACGTGCGCGCGCGCACGGCCACGCCGGAGCCGCTCACCGGCGCCCTGCTCGCCGCGGGCGGCAAGATCATCGCCACCGCGCGCACGGGCGTGGTCTACGCGTGGACGCCCGGACGGGACGCGTCGCGCATCGGCAGCTTCGACGGCGCGATCGACCAGGGCGCCACCTTGACCGAGGACGGTACCCTGCTCGCGGTCGTCGGAGGTCGCCACCTCTACGCCATGGACCCGCGGCAGGGCATCGCGGTGCCGCGCGCCACCATCGGCGGGGCCGGCTACTACCTCGGTCCGGTCGCGCTCCGCGGCAAGGCGGCCTACCTCATGGCGGCGGTGCCCGGCCACACCTTCGCGATCGCGCTCGACCCGGCGGGCACCGAGACCCTGCGCGTGCCGCTCTCGACGCCGCCCATCGTCCTGGCGCCCGACGGCGGTCCTGGCGCGTTCGGCATGCCGGCGCACACCGGCGTCGTCATCGACCGCTCCGGCACCCTCGCCTTCGCCACTCCCGACGGCGTCGTCGGCGTGGTCAGCCCGGGGGGCATGGTGTCCAGCATGCCCGTGCCGCCGTGCACGCACATCCGGGGCCGCGGGGTGACCTCCCTCGTGCCCGCCGGCCCGGGCGCTTTCCTCGTCACCTGCGACAACGCCGGCGGGACCGTGGTCCGCGTCACCTCCGGCACCTGAGAGGATCCCGCCGACCACCGGCCCTGGCAATCGCGGCCGGGCGAACTTATACTGCCGTTGCAAGGAGACCTAGCCGATGACCATCAGCATCACCGAGAAAGCCGCCAACAAGGTCAAGGAGATCGCCGCGACCGAGAATCTGGAGGGCCAGGGCCTTCGCCTCCGGGTCATCGGCGGCGGCTGCGCCGGGTTCACCTACGACCTCTACTTCGAGGACAACATCGGCGAGATGGACGAGACCTACGAGTCGAACGGCGTGAAGCTCTACGTCGACCCGCTGAGCCACCAGTACCTGGAAGAGACGGAGATCGATTACGTCGAGGGCCTGCACGGCTCGGGCTTCAAGTTCAACAACCCGAACGTGAAGGGCTCCTGCGGCTGCGGCTCGTCCTTCTCCGTCTGAGCCGATCCTCCAACCCAAACCCTGCGCCCGGTCGTTCGTTCGGCCGGGCGTTTTTCGCATTTTGCCTCGCGGGGCAGTGTGGCAGGCGAGCCTTGAGTCTTGCTTTCCGTGGCTGATGCGCCGATTCTTCGGCGTTGGATCTGAGTGGTTCCCAGTGGCTGCTCAGCGCCGGAAGGGGCTCTGGATGGCGAAGCCGAACAAGGGCAAGGATGGAGGCGGGGAGTCGTTCATGCAGCTCATCGCGCGCGCCTACCACGAGGTGGCCTCCGCGTTCGAGAGGGAGGCGGGGATGAGCCAGGCCCGCCTCGCCCTGCTCTCCCACCTCCGGCAGAAGGAAGAGCTCTCGCAGTCCACCTTGCAGCAGCGGCTCAACGTCGACGGCGCCGCCATCACGCGCCAGGTCAAGCAGCTGGAGACCGAGGGCCTGGTGGCGCGGCGGGCGGCCCCCGACGACCACCGCTTCACGCTCGTCTCGCTCACCACGCAGGGACGCAAGCTGGCCGACCAGGTCGTGCGCCGGCGGGACGCCTTCGAGGCGAAGCTGCTGGCCTCCGTCCCCTCCAAGGACGTGGTGGCGATGAACAAGGCGCTGGAGCGCCTGCGCGAGGCCGCCCGGCCACGCAAGAACAAGTAGCGAGCCCACAAAACGCGCCCGCCCGCGCCTTGCGGCACGGGCGAGCGGGTCGACGTCCGGCGTAAGCCGAGTTCTGTTCCGCGCGTCGGTCACCCTTCGCGCGGCGGTGATCATTCCTCTAGGACGGCTGTTGCCAGCCGCCTCGAGCAGCCTACCCGCAGGCTCGGGCGGGTCGCCCTCCCGCGCTCTCGCGAGCGCATCGCCTGCCTACGCGGCCTTGCTCCTGGTGGGGTTTGCCGTGCCGTGCGTGTCACCACGCACGCGGTGGGCTCTTACCCCGCCTTTTCACCCTTCCCTCTCCGGAGAGAGGAGGTCTGTTTTCTGTGGCACTTTCCTCGGCGTCTCCGCCACCGGGCGTTACCCGGCACCGTACCCTCTGGAGCTCGGACTTTCCTCCCGTCATCGGCTTGCGCCTCCGACCGGCGATCACCTGCCGGGCGTCGACACCACCGACGGTGGCACCGGGGCGTCGCTGACGCAAGCCCCCTCGCCGCCCGGCGCCCTGGCCCGCAGCCGGACGAAGGCGAGGAGGGTGACGAAGGGCACCACGACCAGGCCGTAGCGCCCGGCGCCGAAGAAGACGGCGTGCGTCGCCATGGTCGCGGCGAGGAAGTACGCGACGAACGGCGAGAGCAGCTTGTCGCGGGGAGCGAGCACGAGCAGCAGGGCGAGCAGGCCGTAGGAGGGCCACGCCGTGCGGCCGACGGCGAAGACGATCCCCGCGGCGCCGGCGGCGAGCGCCCCGCGCTGGCGCAGCGTGCGGCCGCGCCACGGGACGCCGAGGGCGAGCGCCAGCAAGAGCAGGAGGCGGGAGACGATCGTCTCGACCGTGCCCAGCGCCACCTTGGCGCGCTCGGAGAAGGCCGCGGGGCCGGACTCGTGCAGGTACCACGGGGCGGCGCCGAAGTAGTCGAAGGTCACCGCCAGCTTCGCCGGCGCGCGGGCCATCCACGCCAGCGGGTGCGCCAGGATGGACGCGCGCGCCGCGCGCTCGAAGCAGGTGTCCTTGCCCGCCTCGTCCCACACCGTCTTGCAGCCGTCGGGGACGACGATCTCCGACCACGCGCCGCTGTCGGTCTGCGCGCCGATGAGCAGGTTCCACCCGCCGTTGACGCTCACCAGCGCGCAGCGGTGCATGCGGGCGCAGTTGCGCGCGGTCCACGGCGCGCACACCGCGAGCGCCATGGCCGTCAGGCCCGCCGCGAGCGCGAAGCGCGCGCGCACGCCGAGCCCGCCCGCCATCGCGTAGACGAAGCCCAGGCCCGGGGCGACGAGGATGCACTGCGGCCGCACCAGCGTCGCCACGCCCATCACCGCGCCGCCGGCCACCCAGCGCGGCCACGCGCGCGCGCCCGGACGCGGCGCCAGCGCGAGGGCGACGAGCAGGAGCGACGCGGTGACCCCCTCGGTCATCAGCGCGGGCGTGTAGAGCAGGAGCGCGGGGTGGAGCGCGGACACGACGCCCGCCACGAGCGCCGCGCGCGGCGGCGCCACACGGAGCATCACCCGGTGCGCGGCGGCGACGCCTGCGGCGCCGAGCAGCGCGTTGAGGATCATCCCGAGGACCGGATGCGCGCCGAAGACGGCGTAGAGGGCGGCGAGCATCGCCGGGTAGCCGACGGGGTAGTGCGCGGCGTAGGTGACCGAGCCGTCGGGCCACGCCCACGTGTAGCCCGCGCCCATCGCCAGACGGGAGGCGAGCACGTGGTAGTAGTGCCCGTCGGCGGCCGGCGGGAAGCGGCCAGCCGCCCACGCCACCACGACCCCGCGCGCGACCAGGGCGAAGGCGGCGAGCGCCGTGGTGGTGCCCAGCCGCGCATCCGCTCGCGGCGCCGTGCGAACCAGTCGCGAGGCCGCCGCGGCCGCCTCCGTCAAAGGAGCCTCAGACCCTCGAGGGCGCTGACCACCTCGCACGTGGGCAGGCCGATGACGTTGGTGGGTGAGCCCTCGATGCGCCTTACCATCGCCCCGGCGCGCCCCTGGATGGCGTAGCCGCCCGCCTTGTCGCGCCCCTCCCCGGAGGCGACGTAGGCGCGCAGCTCGCGCTCGCGCACGGCGCGGAAGACGACGCGTGTCGTGACCACCTCCAGGTGGAGCAGGACCCTGTCGGCGATGCTGCCGACGACGAAGGCGGTCATCACCTCGTGCTCGCGGTCGGAGAGGGCACGCAGCATGCTCGCGCCCTCCTCGCCGGTCTGCGGCTTGCCGAGGACCTTGTCGTCGAGCACCACCGAGGTGTCCGCGCAGAGCACGCAGTGACCGATGCGGGCCAGCTGCTCGGGCAGGCCGTCCCACACGGCCTCCAGCTTCACCTTCGCGACGCGCGCGACGTAGTCGGCGGCGGGCTCGCCCGCGCGGGGCGTCTCGTCCACCGGCACCGCGAAGACCACGTGAGCCACGCCGGCGAGCGTCAGGAGGTCCCGGCGGCGCGGGGAGGCGCTGCCGAGCACGAGAGGGTGCGCTTCGGAGATGGGGGGCATCGCGAGCGCCTTTTACCACGCTTCGGGTCCCCCGCCGCCAGCCCTTCCCAGGGCGGTCCTGGCCGAGTAGCTTGTCGCCCCATGCCGCCCGTTCCGGCCCTGCGGCGCTCCGCCCTCGTCGCCTCCATCGCGGCCGCCGCGGCGTGTCTCGCCTCCTCCCCGGTGATGGCGGCCGACTGCCAGAATCCGCTCGTCAACCCGTGCATCGACGCCAACACGTTCTGGCCGCACGCGGGGCCCGCGCGCTTCCTCTCGGTCGGAGGCACCGAGACGGTGGCCCAGGGGCGGGTGTCCTTCGGACTGATCACCGCGTACCAGTCGCGGCCCGTCGTCCTTCACCTGCCGTCGCCCGGCCCGGACGGCAGCGACCGCACCGCCGTGGACAACCAGGTGTCCAGCTCCTTCCTCTTCGCCTACGGGCTCACCCGGCGGCTCGAGCTGGACCTGGTGCTCCCCGCCGTCATCTTCCAGGATGGCTCCGGCGTCAGCCCGATCACCGGCGGTGACAGCCTCTCCACCACCGCCAGCGGCGACATGCGCTTCGGCGCGGCCTACGCCATCGTCCCGCGCGAGCGGCGCGATCCGCACACCAACGGCGCGCTGCTGCAGGGCAACTGGTGGTCGCTCACCGCCCGCTTCGAGATGAGCGCGCCCACGGGCGACCAGGGCTCCTTCGCCTCCGAACGCACCGGCGTCTACATCCCCTCCGTCGCGGCGGACTTCCGCCACGGCCGCTGGTTCGCCGGCGCGGAGCTGGGCCTGCGCGTGCGACCGGTCGCCGAGCTCCTCGGCGCGCGCATCGGCACCCAGATGACGGCCGCGCTCGGCGTGGGCTATGACATCCTGGACCACGAGCTGCTGAGCGTCACCGCGGAGGCGCGCGCGCTGCCGGTGCTGGAGGAGCAGGCGACGGTCTCGCAGACAGGCAGCGGCCTGGTGAGCACGCCCAACGGACAGTTCATCGCGCCCGCGGAGTGGATGCTCTCGGTGCGCAGCGCGCCGCTCCTCGGCGGCGATCTGGCGCTGCAGCTCGGGGGCGGCGGCTGGCTGCCGCTCTCCAGCACGGCCCCGGTCACGACCCCGCGCTTCCGCTTCGTGCTCGGCCTGGTCTTCGCGCCGCTGGGCCGCGACACCGACAAGGACGGCGTGCTGGACGCGCAGGACCGCTGCCCCACCGAGGCGGGTCCGTCGTCGTCGCCGGCGGGCCCCGGGTGCCCGGTGCCCGCGAGACCGCCGCCTGTCCTGAACCTGACGGGCGGGCCCACATGACCGCGCACTCCTCCAACACGACCCGGCACCACTACTTTCGCGTCGCCGAGGGCGAGTCGTTGCCTGACGGGCTGACGGCGCTCCTGCGCGAGGCGGCCGTCGCCACCGGGTGGCTGCGCGGTCACGGCGTGATCGAGGACGTCGCCATCCGCGTCTACTCCCCTTCCGCAGGCGGCCTGGGACCGATGCGGCGCCTGCAGGGTGCGCTCCACGTGGTCTCGATGGACGGCACCGTCGGCCTCGCCGAGGGCTCCCCCGCGGTGTCGCTGCGCGTGGTGCTCTCGCGCGAGACCGACGGCGGCAACGCCGAGACGTGGAGCGGGGAGCTCGCCTACGCGCGGGTGGTCGGCCTGGAGGTGCACGCCGTCTCCTCGGAGGATCTCGCCCTCGCGCTCGCGATGGATCCCAGGGCCGGCGTGATGATGCTCGGCGACGCTTCGGCGGTGCGCGCCCCACGCGCGGCGGCGCCCGCCCCGCGCGCGGCGGCGCCCGCCCGCTCCCCCGAGCCGCCCGCCGCGTGGGGGGATGCCATCGCCGCGAGCGCCGCGCAGCCGGAGCCGCGCCACGCCGCGCGGCGCGCCCCCGGGCCGCCCGCCGCGGGAGCGCTGATACCGCCGCGCCCGCCGGTTCGCCACGAGGAGGAGGAGGATGGCCCCTTCCCCGAGGCCGGCGACGTGGTGGAGCACTTCGCCTTCGGCCGCTGCGACGTGCTGCGCAGCGACGGCGACCGCCTGCACCTCAAGGTCGACAAGGACGGGCGCATTCGCGAGATCGCGCTGGAGATGCTCAAGGTCACGCGGCTTGGCGAGACCGACAGCGGCCACCACCGCTACAAGCTGGATCGCAAGCTCTGACTGGAGTCACTGCACGAGCGTCACGCGCGCGGCGATCGCGCCCACGCGCAGCTCGGTGCCCGGCTGGGCGCTCGCCAGCTTCACCATGGCGAGGCCGACGGCCTGGTCGGCCGTGGCGCCCGCGGCGACGCTGGTGAGCTTGCCGACGACCGCGCCCGCCACGTCGGTCACCTCCGCGCCCGCCTCCGGCGAAGCGCCCTCGAGCACCACCGGCACCAGCTTGCGCTTCACGTGGCCGCGCATCTCCAGCATGCACACCACCTCCTGGCCGAGGTAGCAGCCCTTGTCGAAGGAGACGGCGCGCTTCTCCAGCGAGGCCTCCTGAGGGTAGGTGCTCGCGTCGAAGTCCTTGCCGTAGCGCGGCACGCCGCGCTCCAGCCGCAGCGACTCCCAGCCGGCGTCGTCGCCGACGGCGCCGCCGGCCGCGCGCGCGGCGTCCGCCATCGCCGCGGCGACCGCGTCGGCGCGATCGTCGGGGACGAGCACCAGCGCGCCGCCGAGGCCGGTGAGGTCGAGCGCGGCGCCCAGCGCGCCGGCGGCCCGCGCGCGCTCCAGCACCGTCGCCGACGCGGGCCCGTGCACGGCGAAGGCGCGGAGCGGCACCGCGGAGAGCTCGGCGTCCTCCATCACCAGGTAGCGCTCGAACGCGGCGAGCAGATCCTCGCGCGCGGACGCGGGCACCACCAGCAGCAACCTGTCCTCGTCGACGTAGACCTGCAGGTCCGCCACGATGCGTCCCTTCTGCGTCACGGCGAGGCCGTAGGCCGCCTCTCCGGCGCGTAGCCGGGCGACGTCGCACGTCACCACGCCGTTGAGCCAGCTCGCCCTGTCGCCGCCCGTCACCGCGACGATCGCGCGGTCCGGTTGCGGCACGACAAGCGCAGCCTTGTGTGCGCACTCCACCTGCTCCTTCACGCTGGGCATCCACGGCAGGGTGGTGCCTGAGCGGCCCGCTGGCAACCCTCGCGGTTGACGCGAGGCCCCCGCGCGGCCACCCTCGTGGCGAATGTCCGGGATCGGCATCATCGTCAACCCGAAGAGCCGTCGCAACCGCCACGACCCTGGCGCCACGACGAGGCTCGCCCGCACCCTGGGGGACCACGGGATCGTGCGGGAGGTCCGCTCGCTGGAGGAGCTGCACCGCATCGCCGAGGACTTCCAGCACCTGGGCATCGACGTGCTCGGCATCGGCGGGGGCGACGGGACCAACCACGTCACGCTGACCGGCTTCATCGACGTCTACCGCAACCAGGCGCTGCCCCAGGTGGCCTTCCTGCGCGGCGGGACCATGAACACGGTGGCCAACTCCATCGGCATCCGCCACGGCCGGCCGGAGGCGCTGCTCGACCGCCTCATCCGGCTGTACGTGGAGCGCGCCGCGCGTCCCCTGGAGAACCTCGAGCGCAACGTGATGCGCATCGGCCAGACGTACGGCTTCCTCTTCGGCACCGGCGCGGTCTACGGCTTCCTCGCGGAGTACTACCGCAACGGCGAGCCGTCGCCGCTCGTCGCCGCGCGCACGCTGCTCAGCGGTGTGGGCAGCGCGCTCGTCGGCGGGGAGGTCGTCTCGCGCATCGCCGCGCCCTTCCGCGGCCATGTGGAGCTGCCCGACGGCACGCGCTGGGAGGAGCGCGACTACCTCGCGGTCGCCGGCGGCACCATCGACCAGATAGGCCTGCACTTCCGGCCGTTCCGGCGCTTCGACGAGCGGCCGGGGCACTTCCACCTGCTGGGCATCCACACGAGCCCCATGGGCTTCGTGCGGGATCTACCGCGGATCTGGCGCGCCGCGCCGATGCGCGAAGGCAAGACCTACGAGGCCGTCACCGAGAGCGCGACCATCCACAGCGCGGACGGCGTGATGCGCTACATGATCGACGGCGATCTGCACGAAACCCGCGGGCCCCTGACGGTGAGCATGGGGCCGAAGGTGCAGATCGTCGCGATCCGCTAGGCGCCACCCCGAAGCCACCCGACCGATCGCGTGGAGGTCCTCTCCCCGGGCAGGTTCTTCGCGACCGAGCTGGGTTGCGCTGCCGGGAGGCCGTTCCTAACATGGGCGGGCCATGCTGCTGACGCGCCTGAGGAGAGGATGGCTGGTGCTCGCGGTCGCGGCCGCGTGCCTCGCCCCGTCCGCCGCGCGCGCAGACGGCCTGACGGCGGCCGAGCAGGCGCGCCTCCAGGCCGGCCAGACGATCACGCGCGAGCAGACGGTGGAGGACGGTGAGCGCCGGTTCGTGGGCGGCGTCACGTACACCATCGTCGACGCCTCGGTCGAGGAGGTGCTCGGCCTCTTCGACGATCCGAGCGCCTACCGCCAGCTCTTGCCGCGCACGCGCGACGCGCGCCTCGTCGCCGGCCCCACCCACGACACCTACGTCCAGCTGGAGCAGGGCAACGGCGTGATGTCGGCGTCCTATGTGCTGCGGGTGCGCAAGTACTCGCGCGAGAGTACCGTCCGCTTCTGGCTCGACCGCTCCTTCCCCCACGCCATCGACGACGCCTGGGGCTTCTTCCGGGCCGAGCCGCTCGCGCCCTCCCCTTCCGGCGCGCCGCGCGTGCTGCTCACCTACGGGGCGCTGGTGGATCCCGGGCCCGGCATCGTCCGCGCCTTCTACGAGGAGCGCCTGCGCGCCGCGGTGCTGAGCGTGCCGCGGCTGGTGGAGCGCTACGTGCTGGAGAACCTCCGCCACACCTCGGAGCACCCCGCCTGACCCCCCTGCCGCGCAGGCGCCGGTTCTTTCCGCGCCCCGCCGAGGTCTGCTAAAGGGCAATCATGCTGGCGCGCATGCTCGCCGTGGCCATGAACGCGTACCGCGAGGCGGTCCGCGCGCGCGTGCTGTACGGCCTCTTCGCCCTCGCGCTGGCGACGTGCGCCTACGCCGTGGTGGTGGCCAGCCTCTCGCTCGACCAGCAGCCGCGCGTGGTCTCCGACATCGGCGCGGGGTCGATCTCCCTTTACGCCGCGCTCGTGGCCATCGTCCTGGGCGCCACGTCCCTCCATCGCGAGCTGGAGCTCAAGACGGTCTTCCCCATCCTCGCGCGACCGCTGCGTCGGCACGAGTACCTGCTGGGCAAGTACATGGGCACGATCGCGACGCTCGTCGTCTTCGTCGCCACCGACGCCGCCGCCGTGCTCGCGGTGCTCGCGCTGGAGGCGAATCAGAAGCCGGCGCTGGTCGCGGGCGCGGTGGTCCTGCTGCTCGCCATCCTGGGCGTGCTGCTCCTCCGCGCGAAGTACACCCGCGTCTTCGTCCTCATCCCATGGTCGCTCGCCGCCTTCGCCGCCATGGCGATCCTGGCGTCCCCCGCGGGGCAGAATCGCGGCCTGGTGATCGCCTCCGCCGCCCTGACGCTCTGCGAGGCGAGCATCGTCGCCGCGATCGCCACCCTCTTCTCCTCCTTCTCGTCGCCCTTCCTCACCGCCGTCTTCACCCTCGGCGTCTTCCTGGTGGGGCGCTCGGCGGACACGCTCGCCCACCTGCCCGCGCGGCAGTTCGGCGAGGGGACGAAGAAGCTCGCGGCGGCCATCTCGCACGTGGTGCCCAACCTCCACGTCTACGTCCCGCCGCGGCCGCTGCTCCTTGGCCAGGTACCCGACGTGCCCGTGTGGGCCTTCGTCGGGCGCGCGGGCGCGCAGGCGCTCGGCTACAGCGCGGTGATGCTGGCCATCGCGGCGCTCTTCTTCCGCAAGCGGGACTTCACGTGAGCCGGGGCGCGACGCGGGTGATCGCCGTCGTGGCGCTCCTGGCGGCGGTGCTGGGCGTCGCGGCGAGGGCGCAGTGGGTCGCCGGCGCGCGGGCCATGCGGGCGAGCGACGAGGCCTCCTCACACGGCGATCTGCGCGGCGCCATCGCGTCGGCGCGCGAGGCGGCCATGGCGCGGGTCCCCTTCAGTCCCTATCCGGGACGCGCCTTCGGGCGGCTGGAGGACATCGCGCGGCAGGCGGAGCAGAGCCACGACCTCCCCACCGCCACGCTGGCGTGGGATGCCGTGCGCGCGGCCGCGCTCTCCACGCGCGCGCTCTTCTCCGGCAACGACCGCCTCGCGCGCGACGCCGACGAGGGGCTCGCGCGCGTGGGCGCGGCCCAGGGGCTCGGCCCGGCGGAGGTCGAGGCGGCGCGCGCCCGGCTGGCGGAGGATCCCGCGCCCAGCCCGGCCCTCGCGGTCGGCCTGGCGGCGCTGCTCGCGCTGCTGGCGGCCGCGGCGGTGCAGGCCACCCGCAGATCGCCCGCGAGCTGACGGATCCGCCCGGCCGGGCGACGCGATCGCCAACGCCAGCGCCGCCCGGCCTTCCGGCCCGGCCGCAACGGGCTTTCGCGGATCACGCGCGTGTGGCAAAAGCCTCGTATGGCCACCGTCCCCGTCGACGCGAAGAAGGTCGCCTCGTGCCGCGCGCTCGCGGCGGAGGTGGCCGACGACGTGCAGCGCTACATCGATGCCCACACCACCGTCGGCGTGGAGCGCGTCGTGCTCCGCGCGCTGGGCGTGGAGGGCACCGACGACCAGGGCGCCCCGCTCGTGAACCTTGCGGTGGACCGCTACCACCAGGCCGGGCTCCTGGGCCGCGGCATCAGCTTCTTCCTCGGCCGCGCCCTCCTCGCCGGCGCCCGCAACGTGCAGGACGCGGCCGAGCGCCTCGCCTTCGGTCCGGAGGTGGACCGCGGCGAGGCCGGCGCCTCCTCCGAGGAGGTCCGCGGCGCCCTGCGCCCGCACGTCGCCGCCGCGCTCGACCGCATCGACGCCGCCCGCGCGCAGCGGCAAGAGCTCAAGGCGCGCGTGCCGCCGGGCCCCACGCCGCTGAAGTACGTCATCGTCGCGACGGGCAACATCTACGACGACGCGGTGCAGGCGAAGGCCGCCGCGTTCGCGGGAGCCGACGTCATCGCCGTCATCCGCGCCACCGCGCAGTCGCTGCTCGACTACGTCCCCCACGGCGCCACGACCGAGGGCTACGGCGGCACCTTCGCCACGCAGGAAAACTTCCGCATCGTGCGCGACGCCCTGGACGAGGCGACGGACAAGTACGACCGCTACATCCACCAGACCAACTACTCCTCCGGCCTCTGCATGGCGGAGATCGCCTGGATGGGCGCCGTGGAGCGGCTGGACATGCTCCTCAACGACGCGATGTACGGCATCCTCTTCCGCGACATCAACATGTGCCGCACCTTCGTCGATCAGTACGTGTCGCGTCGGTTCATCGCCCGCAGCGGCATCGTCATCAACACCGGCGAGGACAACTACCTGACGACAGCGGACGCGGTGGAGAAGGCGCACACGGTGCTCGCCAGCCAGTTCATCAACGAGGCCTTCGCCCTGCGCGCGGGGTTGAAGGAGGAGCAGATGGGCCTCGGCCACGCCTTCGAGATCGACCCGTGGATCGAGGACAGCTTCCTCATGGAGATCGCGCAGGCGCAGCTCGTCCGGCAGATCTTCGACCGCCACCCCATCAAGTGGATGCCTCCCACCAAGCACAAGACGGGCGATGTCTTCCAGAGCCACGTCCACGACGCCATGTTCAACGTGGTGGGCATCACGACGAACCAGTCCATCGAGCTCTTGGGTATGTTCAGCGAGGCCGTCCACAATCCCCTGCTCATGGACCGCTACCTCTCCCTCAAGGCGACGAAGTACGTGTTCAATGCATGCAAGCACCTGGGCGAGGAGATCGCCTTCAAGCCGGACGGGCGCGTCGCCCGCCGGGCAGTCCAGGTGCTGGACGAGGCCCACGGCACGCTGGAGGAGGTCCGCCGCGACACCATCTGGGAGGCCATCGGCAAGGGCGCCTTCGCCGACGTGAAGCGCACGCGCACCGGCGGCAAGGGCTACGCGGGAGTCACCCCCCGCCACGCCGAGTACCTCAACCCCATCCTGGAAGCGCTGGAGGCGGGAGCCTAGTCATGCGTGCGACGCCCCCCAACAACCCGCTGCGCGCCTACGGCGACCGCGAGGGCGACGGCATGGTGCAGATGAGCTTCGTGCTCGAGCTGCCGCCCTCCGCACGCGCGCGCGAGGCCGCCAAGCGCTTCGCCGAGCTCCACGGCCTGCGCGAGCCCATCGTCGCGACGATGGAGGAGTGCGCCGAGGGCTACTGCTACTTCGTCGTCTACGGCCACTCGCGCCACGCGGTGGACGCCTCCAAGATCGACGTGCCGGAGGTGCGGACCGAGGCGCTCACCCGCGAGGAGATCGAGCGCCGCATCAAGGCGCGGCTGGGTCGCAAGATCGTCGTCGTCGGCGCGTGCACCGGCTCCGACGCCCACACCGTCGGCATCGACGCCATCCTCAACTACAAAGGCTACGCGGGGGACAAGGGCCTGGAGAGCTACAAGGGCTTCGAGGCCTACAACCTGGGCGCGCAGGTGGACAACGAGCAGCTCGCCGAGCGGGCCCTCGCGCTGAAGGCGGATGCGGTGCTGGTGAGCCAGGTGATCACCCAGCGCAACTGCCACAAGGAGAACGCCGGCGCCTTCGTCGCGCTCCTGGAGAAGAAGGGCGTGCGCAAGAACCTCGTGCTGCTGCTCGGCGGCCCGCGCATCGACCACAAGCTCGCCCTGGAGCTAGGCTACGATGCAGGGTTCGGCCCCGGCACCACCCCCTCCGCGGTCGCCTCCTTCCTGGTGGACCGCTTCTGCGGGGAGCGCGCCTGAGCCTTCGTGAGATTTCTTTACGTTCTTCGTGTGCGCCCGCTGCGTACAACGTGCTCTACCCTCGTCCAAGCCCCATGACCCATCGCTTGCTATTGTCCTTTCTCCTGGTCGGGGCAGCCGTGACCAGCGGCTGCGTCATCAACACCACCCCCTCCTGCAACGACAACATCTCGCAGCCAGGTCTGGACGTCGTCGTCGTCGACCAGGCGACAGGCGATCGCATCTGCGACGCCGTGGTCACCGCGGTGGATGGCGCCTACTCGGAGGATCTGCAGCCCGCCGGGCCGGTCTCCTCGTGCGACTACCAGGGCGCCTTCGAGCGGCCCGGCACCTACGAGGTGGACGTCTCCCGCGCGAGCTACCAGGACACCTTCGTCACCGACATCCCGGTGGACCAGGGCGGGTGCCACGTGATCACGCAGGCCGTCACCGTGGAGATGTCGCAGTAGACGCGGCCCTGGCCCCCGGCGCTGCGGCCAGATGGGGGCAGCTTCTGCTGGCCCTCGCCGTCTAGGCGGCGCGCTCGCGAACCAGGCGGCTGGCGGCGACCAGCTCCTGATGCTCCTCGATCATGTCCTCGATGTGGCCGTGGCAGGCCCCGCAGTCACCCCCCGCCCGGCAGGCGCGGGTGACCTCCTCGCGGGTGGTCGCACCGCCCGCGAGGGCGGACTGGACCTTGTCATCGGTGACGGCGTGGCAGACGCAGACGTACATGCTCGGTGTCTTGAAGATAATGAAAACGGTTTTCGATTTCAAGCCCTACCATAGCTGAATCATTCCCAACGCTTGCGCCAGCACGGCCCTGGTGGCCCCCTCCAGCGCTGCTCCCAGCCGTCGGACTGCTAGCTTGCTTGCGCTCCGACGCATGGTCCACGGGCCGGGGTGGGCCACCCCTCCCCGGTTGCATCCGGGCGTCCGATTTGGTCCTCTGGCCCATCCGCAGCAACAGCCGGAGGAGATCGTGAAGGGCGACGCCAAAATCATCGACCTCTTGAACGAGGTGCTCACCAACGAGCTGACCGCTATCAACCAGTACTTCTTGCACGCGCGCATGTGCCGGAACTGGGGCTACGAGAGGCTCGCCGAGTCCATCCGCAAGGAGTCGATCGACGAGATGAAGCACGCCGATCAGATCATCGAGCGCGTGCTATTTTTGGAGGGACTGCCCAACGTGCAGCGCCTGGGCAAGATCATGGTGGGCACCAGCGTGCCGGAGATCCTGAAGAACGATCACGCGCTGGAGCTGGTGGCCATCCCCCGTCTGAACAGCGGCATGCAGCTCTGTCGCGACGCAGCCGACAACGGCTCCGAGGACCTGCTCCGCCACATCCTGGTGTCGGAGGAGTCGCACGTCGACTGGCTGGAGGGGCAGTTCGATCTGATGAAGCAGGTGGGCGAAGCCAACTACCTCGCCCAGCAGATCCACTCCTGACCCCACGCGGCGAGGCCGCGCCCGCGCCGTTCACCTCGGGACGAAGTCGACGCTCGCCCACACATCCACGCCGTCGCGCCCCAGCCGGTGAGCTCCGGTCACCCGGAAGGCGAAGCACCCGCACTTGTCGCGCAGCTCGACGCTCCCGACCGCCGCCGTCGGTACCAGCGCGCCGAGGTCCATGTCCACCCCACCGCGCGTCACCAGGAAGCTCGTCCACGGGATGCCGGCGCGCACGCCGCCCGTCCAACCTTCACGCGCCAAGAACCCCGCGCTCGGCTCCAGCGGCGCGTCCACCAGCGCCCGCGCCAGGACCGGGTCCGCCTCTTCCCGCCCGGCGACCGACACACGCAGATGCAGGCCCGACGGCCGCCCCACGCGCGCCGCGGCCACCACCACGTGACCCCGCCCGAGCACGTCCCCGCCCTCCGCGTCGAGCCCGAAGGCGCCGAGGGACGCCGCCGCGCGCCACCGCACCACGCCCACCGCCGCGCCGTCCGACCCCACGGCGACGCCGCCCGCGCCGGCGACCTGCAACCCCAGGCCCGCCCCCCAGCGGCCGAGGGCGCTGCGCACACCGACGTCCGCCACCACCGCGCGACCGTCCACCGCGCCGTCCGCCACCCCGCCGAGGCCGCGGCCGGGGGCCAGCCCGAGCAGCTCGTCGCCGCGGCTGACCAGACCCGCCACGGACACCAGCGGCTCGACGCGGTGGCGCCAGGGGTCGGCCGCGTCGGCGCTCTGGATGCCCCGCACTAGCGGGAGCCCCGCCTCCAGCCGCGCCGACGCCGCGCCGTCCAGCCCATCGGTCACGCCGTCGGACCCCACGTCGCCCGCCGCGCGCATCGTCGCGCGCACCCCCACCGGACCGGCGCGCCCGGCGAGCAGCACGCCCGCGTCGCCCCGCGCGAAGGACAGCGCTCGCGGGTCGGTGACGCCGGGGGGCAACGCTTGACCCGTCAAGCGAAAGACGCCCGCGTCGATCGTCGCGTCGTACGTGCCTACCGAGCCGATGGCGCCGGAGCGCCCGACCGTGGCGACCGGCCCTCCCACGTCGGCGGCCAAGAGCTCCCCGCCGCGCTCGGACACCGCCCGCAGGCCGGTGCTCACCACGAAGGGGCCGTGCACCGAGGCCTCCATCGCCGCCGTGTCGTAGGGCCGCGCCGCCGTGTCCAGGTCGACCACCGAGTCGAGACCGCGAGCCCCGAGCACCGTGTCGACGTCCCACGCCAGCGTCTCCGGCCCAGGGGTGAGCGCGCCGCGCGCGTCCACGAGCAGCCCGTTGCCGTCGCCCGGCAAGCCCTCGAGCGCCGGCGTGGCGAGCCGGTCGAAGCGCACGTGCGTGCTGGTCGTGGCCGTCCGCGCGCTCGCGTCGACGGCGAAGCCGCCGAGAAAGTAGCCCCCCGCGCGCAGGTCGAGCGCCTCGCCGCGCCGCGCGCCGAGCGGAACGTGCACGCCGCCGCCGAGGAAGAAGCCGTCCGCGCCGCGATAGGCGATCTCCGGCGGCAGCAGGCCCACGCGCGTGGGCGCGCGCAGCCAGAAGAAGGGCAGCCACAGGATGGGCAGGCCGTAGATCCGCAGGCTGGCGTTGGAGAGCAGCAGGTCGCCGGGTGGGGCCACCGTCGCCCGCTTGAAGGCGACGGTGAGCGGCGTACCCAGGCACGGGCAGAAGGTGAGCTTGCCGTCCCCCTGCACCTCCACGCCGCGGCGGGAGCGCGTCAGGCGCAGCCTCTCGGCGGAGAGGTGGAACGGCGGCGCGTCCGCGCGCACGTGCCCGACAAGGTCGAGCTCGTGCAGCTTCACGTCCACCTGCACCTGATCGGCGTGAACATCCACCGCCTGCTGCGCGCGGGCCACGCGCGGCGCGCACACGATCCCCGTCGCCGCGAGCACGGGGGCGAGCGCCCGCGCGGCCCGGGCGTGGCAGGCCTCAGCGGTGGCCGTCCACCTTCGCCGCATCCTTCGCGTCGCCCGTCGCCGTGACGGCGGCGACGGCGGCGTTGGGCAGGTACTTGCCCTTCGGGAAGTCGATGACCAGCAGGCTCGTGCCGTCCTTGCCCGGCACCACCTTGTAGGTGGGCGTGACGTCGGCGCGCAGCTCCAGCACGAAGTTCAGGTTCTTGCCCGCGGGCACCAGGCGCGCGCGGGTGACCGGCGTGTTGAAGTGGACCGTCACCAGCGGGTTCAGGTTGTTGCGGCGGTCGACGTGCGCGCCCTTCAGCACGTACGTCAGCTTGCCCTTCGCCTTGTGAGACTCCACCGGGACCTGCTGCGTGAGCTGCACGAAGAAGCGCGAGCCGCCGTCCCCCAGCAGCTCGAAGCCGGGCATGGTGGCGACCGGGCCGGCGCGCTTGACCGCGTGGTGGCGCACGTGCCGGTGCGGGTGCGCGGCGCCCCTGGACTTGTGATCGCTCCAGCCGTACCCCGTCGCCGGGCGAACCGAGGGCTCGGCGCTGGCCGAGGGCGACGCGGAGGCGGACGGCGCGGGCTGCGCGGGCGTGTCCTGCGCGGGCGACGCGCGGACCACGAGCAACGGGGCGAGTGCCACCGCCACCAGGGACCACCACGCAAGCCTAGCGCGCATGCTCCGAGTAGAGCACGCCATCACGACGGGGGAAAATAAACGGGCTGGCGGGCGGCCCGCCGGCTCAGAAGGTGGCGCTCAAGCCGATCTGGAAGGCGCCAGCGTCGCCCTTGTCGTAGATCGTCTGCGAACCGCCCAGCACCATGACGCCGCCGACCCACAGCTCCGACGACGGGGTGATGTGCAGGCGCACCTCCGGCTCGACCGCGAAGAGCGGGTCGCGCATGGTGGACATGGCGGCGATGGGCAGGTTGCCGACGAGCCGCACGCCCACGTCCACCGGGCCGATCTCCTGCGCGACACGCACCGCGCCCACGGCCTCCAGGCGGAAGGGCTCCGGGGAGTCTCCCTGCATGGAGATCATGATGGGGATCTTCACGTAGGGCTCGATCTTGGTGTGGTTGAACTTGAGGTCCAGCTCCGCCTTCGGCACGACGCCCAGGCGCCAGTTCAGGTAGAGCGCGTCGTCCTCCCCGCCGTGTGCGTAGGCCGCGGCGAGCCCGACGGCGTAGCGATCGTAGGCGTTGGCGGTGCCGGGATCGTAGACCTTGCCGGCGAGCTCCTCGTGCGGGGGCGGCGCAGTGCCTGGCGCGAGCGGCACGACCAGCGCGAGCTCGGGCAGGTAGCGGACCGACTCGGACACCTTCTTCGGCATGTCCATCGACAGCTCGAGCCCGCCGTTGGAGAAGATGCTCTGCCCGGTGATGGGGCCGCCGTAGTCGCGCACCACGCCGGCGATGAGCGGGAGCCTCGCGCCGATGCCGAACTTCTTGAAGTCGTAGTGCGCCATCAGCGTGAAGGTCGCCGTGCGGATGTTCGCGTTGACCAGCGCATACGTCGGGTCGACCTGGCCCGTCTCCGGCAACTGGCGCTCGACGGCCGCGAAGTCGCCGAAGCCGATGACGGTATCCAGGCCGATGTAGAGCGGCTCGAAGCGCGGCTCCAGCGTCTTCGGGCCGGCGTCCGCGGGCGCCCCTGCCGTCGCCGCCGGCTGCGTGTCGCTGCCGTCGGCTCGCGCCGCGGTCGTGAACGTCACACCCACCGCCACGCACGCCGCCACGAGGGCTGCGCTGCTCCTCCTCCACAGAACCATCGATGTCGTCCCTTCCTCGAAGCGATTGATCAAGACAGCTTGGCGAGCTCGGCGAGGATCGTCTTGTCGTCACGCGGCTCGCCGAGAGCCTGCTCCTTGACGAAAGCCACCTTCCCCGCCTTGTCCACGATGACCGTCGCGCGCGCGGTGATGCCCTTCTCCGCGAGGTACAGGCCGTACTTGGCCGCGACGGCGCCCTTTGGGGCAAAGTCGGCGAGCAGCGGGTAGTCCAGCCCGAGCTGCTTCTTGTAGGCCGCGTGCGCCCAGACGCTGTCGACGCTCACGCCGAGAACCTGCGCGCCGGCGGCCTCCAGGGTCGTGGAATCCTCGCGGAAGCACGTGTGCTCCGTCGTGCACACGGGGCTGAAGTCGAGCGGGTAGAACGCGAGCACCACGCTCTTCTTGCCGCGGAAATCGCTCAGCCGAATGGGCTTACCCGGCCGGTCGTTCTCCAACGTCTCGCTCGAGGGCAGCTCGAAGTCAGGGGCTTCGGCGCCGACTTGAATCGCCATCGCTCGTCCTCCTTGGAAGGCCGCTTGCATGCGGGCGCGCTACCATACTCCTCCGCGCGGTAGAGCCACGCAGAAAATGACGTGCGGCGCCGCGAAAAAGCGGGGCGGCGTGCCTAGAAGCGAACCACCGGCGAGGTGTCGTTCTTGACGCGAACGATGCCCGCCTTCGCCGACTTGCCGCGCACGGCCTCGTAGAGCTTGTCCAGACCCACGTTCACGCCGAGGTACAGGCGCATGTCCTGGTTCGGATCGTAGAAGGGGTTGCCGTAGGTGCTGTCGGCGTTGAGGATGTTGCGCGAGAGCTGGTAGCCGACCTCGCCCGTGAGCCACGAGTTGATGTTGTAGTCCACGAAGGCGGCGAAGTAGACCGACTGGCGCACGCTCGAGGGGTTGTCGATGCGCGACACGCCGGGCAGATCCTGGAACTGGTAGACGAAGGAGTGCGTCATGCGAAACAGCACGCCGGGGTTCCACTTGCCCCAGGTCTGGCTGAGCAGCACGCTCCACACGATCGCGTTCTCGGTGTTCGCCGCGCCCGAAGCCTGCAGGCCGCAGCTCGAGTCCCCGCCGCTGAAGCAGTTGGGCTGGTAGGCGGGCTGGTTCTCCAGGCCGGCGGTCTTGTACTGGTAAAACGGGTGCGAGTAGATGCCGCTCAGCACGACGGCGAAGTCGCCCCCGAGCACGTGCTCGAAGTCGCGCGACAGCGTGCCCTGGAGCGAGGGGCTCAGGATCATCGTGCGCGCCTGCGACACCGCGGAGGTCGGCAGGCCGACGGCGACGCCGAGCTGCGCGTGGACGCCGGCGAAGGAGGGGATGCCCTTGTAGTAGACCGACGGCGTGATGTCGCCGAACTGGACCTCGTGCGCGCGCGTGGTCGAGGAGTTCACCGTGTCGGTGAACTCGTATGAGAAGTAGAGGAGCGCGCGGAGCTGCCAGTCCTTGGTGATGGAGAAGCGCGGCTGCACGTACGCGAAGGAGTCCACCGTGACGTCGGCGGACTGCACCATGCCCGGGTCGAAGGCGTTCGGCGTCATCCCGACCTGCAGGAACATCTGGCTGTCGGCCCAGCGCAGCTTCTCCTTCGGCTTCTCGGTGGGCTTGTCCTTGTTGGGGACCTGGTAGGTCGACGACCAGAGCGCGGGCTGGCCGGAGTGCGCGCCGGTGTCCTCCGCGGCGGTGGCGTCTGCCGGAGTGGTCGTCACGGCGGCGCCCGCCGTCACGTCAGCGCCGGCAGAAGCGGTCGCCGGGGCGGGAGGCGGTGTCGCCGGGGCGGGAGGCGGCGCGGCGGGAGGCGGCGCGGCGGGGGGCGGCGCAGCGGGAGGCGGTGCGGCGGGAGGCGGTGCGGCCGGCGGGGGCGTGGCGCCTGCCGGAGAGCCCGCGGCAGCGGCGCCCTGCGCGTTCTTCTTGTCGTCCGACTTCTTGTCGTCCGTCTTCTTCTGGTCCTTCTTGTCGTCCTTCTTTCCGGCCGTCGCCGGAGTCGCCGCGCCCGTCGTCGGGGCGGCGGAGGGCGCCGGGGTCGTGCCGGAGGGAGGGGTGGACCCCTGGGCGAAGGCGTTGGGGGCGGCCACGAGCATGGCCGCGAGGGCCGCCGGACCGAGGATCGTGAAGAGCGGGCGCGAGTTCACGTGAGGGGCTCCTGCCGTCCGAGCCAGGAGAGTCCCCGGAGCCCGGACCGTGACGTGTCGAACGAAACGAGAAACGCGAGTGCCTTGAGCCAGCCCGGATGTCAACGGAGGAGTGTCCCTTCCCCCCAGGCCCCGGCCTGAACGTCTGCACCCCATGCACGTTTCGTTCCCAGGGTAGGCGAAAGTCAACCGCTCGATAATTCAAGCTTATTTCGGATGGCCGCGGGTGGGCCGTTACGCCCGTGACGGTCCTGACGCCGCGGGCCGCCGCCGCCGACAGCCCGCTTACGGTTCTCCGGGGTAGGCTGGCCCGGCGCCAGACCGTCAGCACGCGAACCGGAGACGTGGCCCGGGCAACCGCCAGGGAGGTCTCCGGTGCCCCCGCTGGCCGCGCGGAGGCCGGTCGCCGACGGCGGGAGTTTTGTGCTACACACGGCCTCCCCTTCCGTACGGGCGCGCGGCGCCCGGAGAGGTCGACATGGACGCCACCGGCACCGAAATCACCGCGCTGCTCGGACGCGGCACGCGCTTCGAGGGCAAGCTCCAGTTTGAAGGTCGGGTGCGCATCGACGGGACCTTCAAGGGCGAGATCAAGAGCGACGACACGCTCATCATCGGTGACGGCGCGGAGGTGCACGCCGAGATCGACGTGGCGACGGTCATCGTCCGCGGCGGCGTCGTGCACGGGAACATCCGCGCCAAGAACGCGATCGAGATCCACGCACCCGGCAAGCTCGTGGGCAACCTGCACTCCCCGTCCCTCTTCATCGACAGGGGCGTCGAGTTCCAGGGGAGCTGCCGCATGGATCCGGTGGACACCAAGGCGCCGATCAAGGCCACCGGCGCCTCCGCCCCGTCCTGACGGCGCCATGCTGAGCGGCGTCCGGCGCGCCCGAGCCGTCCTCGTCGTCGCGTGCGCGAGCGTGCCGCTCGCGCTGATCGCGTGCGCGGGCGCGAGCCCGCACGCCGCACCTCCGCCTCCTCGCGTCGCGCACGCCGGCGCCGACGCCAGCGCGCACGCCGACGCGGGCCCCCCGCGCGAGGCGGGCCCGCCGCCGCTGGAGGTCCTCGCCGCCCGTCAGGCCGAGCTGGCGCCGGGCATGCGCGAGATCCTGCGCACCGAGCTCGTGCTCGCCGGACCGCACGACGTGCCGCTCCCCGCTGCTGGCGCCGACACCTGTCTGCGCGCGGCGTTCGAGGCCGACGAGCCGGTGCGCGCGTCGCTGCGCGGCGCGTCCGGTCCGCTGGGCGACGCGACGGACCGGACCGGCGACGCGGGCGCGGCGCGCGGCGCGCTGGGCGCCGAGGGTCCGGTGTGCGTGCGCAAGGGCGACGCGCCGGTGCTTCACCTGGACGGCTCGGGCGCGGTGCGCGTCGTCGTCTGGGCCTCGCCGTGAGCGCGCCGCTCGACGTGCCCTTCTTTGCCCGCGACGCGCGCGTCGTCGCGCGCGCGCTGGTCGGCACGGTCATCGTGGTGCGACGCGATCGCGACGAGCGCGTGGCGCGCGTCGTGGAGACCGAGGCGTACTGCGGGCCGCGCGACCTCGCGTGCCACGCGCGCGCCGGGCTCACCGCGCGCACACGCACGCTCTTCGGTCCGCCCGGCCACGCCTACGTGTTCCTGATCTACGGCATGCACGAGTGCTTCAACGTGGTGTGCCTGCGCGAGGGTCGCGGTCACGCGGTGCTGGTGCGCGCCGCCGAACCGCTCGCCGGCGTGCCCGCGGGGGTGCGCGCCGACGGACCGGGCCGCTTCACGCGCGCGCTCGGCCTGACGCGCGCCGACCAGGGCGCGCGGCTCCACGGCCCCGGCCCCATCCACTTCCTGCCGCGCCCGCGCCGCGTGAAGGTCGCCACCAGCGCGCGGGTCGGCGTCGCCTACGCCGGCCCATGGGCAGACAAGCCGTGGCGCTTCTTCGACGCCGACAGCCGCGCTGTCTCCCGCCCCCCGGCCGGGCAGATTGGCCGGCCCCGCTAGCCTTCTCCTCTGCCTCTCCACGAAGTGGAGAGGCGCGGCGGGCTGAGGCTCAGGGCTTCGGCGGCAGCGGCTGCTCCACCTTGATCTCCCGCACCGCCTCGCGGAAGCGGACTCCGAGCTCGGCGAGCTTGGAGTCGATCTCCACCACGTGCTTGGTGATCTCGTCCAGCCGCGTGGCCATCTCGCCGAGCCGCGCGGTGAGCTTGGCCCGGAGGCCGGCGGCGGACTTGTTCTTCTCGATCGCGCGCAGGTTGCGGCGCGTCTCCTGCGTCTGGTTCTGCAGGTCCACCTGCTCCTGCGCGAACTTCCCGCGCGCCTCGCGGAGCGCCACGATCTGGTCGCGGTAGCCCCACGCGGCGGACAGGTTGGCCGCCACCTTCTTGTCGGCGCGCGAGTCCGCCAGGTACGCCTTCACCGCGTTGTCGGCGACCGTGGAGAACCAGTCCTCGAAGCGGCGCGTCGTCTGCCGCTCGTCCACGACGAGCTCGGCGGTCTTGTGCGCGTCGATCTGGATCGGCACCAGCGCCGAGCCCGTGCCGACGTTGTCCTCCGTCCCCTTCGGCGGCTGGTAGAGCCGCGTGCCGCTCTGCCGCGGGTGCTTGACCAGGACCTTCGCCGGAGCGTTGCCACCGTTGCGGATGCGGTACTTGGTCTGCGTGACCGCGTCCCGCTCGACCCAGAGCTGGGCGTTCTCGATCTTCGCGATGCGCGCGCCGACCTCGTCGTACTTGCGCTCCTGCTCCACCGCGATGGCGCGCTCGAGGGCGAACGGAACGGTGGCGGTCGCGCCCGACGGGAGCGGGTCGACCATCCCCTGTCCCAGAAAGGATCCCTGCTGGAAGACGGCGATGGGGCCGCGCTCCAGCACGCCGCCCGTCTCGTTGACGAAGCGCGCCACGCGGAAGGGGTGCGTCATGGAATCGGCCACGCCGCCGTCGGGCGCGAACAGGAAGATCGCCTCGCCGTGGACCTGCCTGGAGGTGAGCAGGACCATCGTCGCGCTCTTGTCGGGGATTGTCACCGCCATCGGCAGGTCGTAGCGGGTGGCGCCGCCCTCCATCGCGACGGCCGCGAGCGAGCGCAGGTTGCGCGGAGCGGAGATGCCCGCCCGCGCCACGGCCTCCGGCGGCGGCGGCGGGGCCTCCGCCTGCATCGCCTTCCGCTTGGCGACGTCCAGCCTCCTGCTCGGCGCGCGCGTGGAGGCGCTCGCCCGCGGTCCAGCGGCGCCGCCGAGCCCCCCGGCACCTCGGCCGTAGCCGCCGCTGTGGCCCGTCGGCTTGTTCTGCGCGACGGCCGTCTGATCGTCCATGTCGCCCTCGCCCGCCTCGTCGGCGGGAGCGCCAGTCGCCGGCGCGCGCCCACCCCGGGTCTCGTCCCGCTGCGCGAGCGTCGTCTCGCTCTTCGGCACCGCGGCGATGACCTCGCCGGTGTCGGTCACCGTCGGCCTGGGCGGGATCACCGCGACGCCCAGCTGCGCCTCGAAGGCGAGCGGCGCGCCGGCCACCAGCGAGAGCCGCACGTTCTTCCAGTCCTCCCCGGACAGGTTCTGCACGATGCCCCACGCCTGCAGGTCCGCTTGCCCACCGTCCCGGACGACGAGCCGGTACGACGGCTTCCACACCGGCGACTCCGCCACGTAGCCCACCTGCAGGTCGTGCTTCTTGCCGTCGAGGGACAGGTCGACCGTCTTGAGGCCCTTCCTCTCGTCTTCTGTCATCTGGTTGCGCGGCTTGGCGTCCTCACCGTCCTGATCGTCGTCGTCCAGCGGGAACGCCGCCGCGCGCACCGAGCTGCCGCCCCGCTCCATCACCGCCAGCGTGGCGAGGAAGTCGCCCACCTCCGAGCCGCGCATCTTGAAGCGCACGTCGGTGGACTCGACGTGGCCGGAGCGCTCGAAGTACCCGACGCCGTTGCGGTAGAGCACGACGCGCTTGAGCGGCAGCGCGTCGGTGCTGACGAGCGCCTGCCGGCCGCAGCCGAACGCACCGACGGCGAGGACGGCGGCCAAAACGAGCCCCAGCGGCGAGCGCATTTGCGCCCCCTCGGGCGAGCGAGCCGGCTCCCGCAGCGGGCGGGTGGCGAGGCTGCCGGGTTCGGCGTGGGGACGGGTGTGGAGCAAGCGCACGGAGGACCTCCTTGGGGAGCCATTACGGCCCACCGAACCCATCGGTCTACATCATCCGCCACGTCGCGGTGGGCCGTTCTCCGCGGCTCGGCTGAGCCTGGCACGGAAATCGCTGTGACCGGCCCCTTTCGCGGTGTTACCCTGTTGTTCGGGTCCCGCGGCCCCACCTCGAGCCCCCCCCCGCAAGCGATGGAGATCAAGCAGCAACTCAAGCTCAGTCAGCAGCTGGTGATGACGCCGCAGCTGCAGCAGGCGATCCGGCTGCTGCAGCTCTCCCGCCTCGAGCTGATCGACGAGATCCGCAAGGAGCTCGACGCCAACCCGGTCCTGGCCGACGACGAGGTGGAGCCCCGGCCGCGCAGCAGCGGCCCGGAAGGCAACGCCCAGCCAGAGTCGCCGTCCGCCGCCTCCGACAGCCGCCTGGAGCTGACCGAGCGCATGTCGGAGCGCAACAAGGCCGACGAGCTGCAGCGCGTCGCGGACGAGAAGCGCGTCAACGAGATCGACTGGGAGCAGTTCCTGGAGAACCGCACCCTGCAGCAGCCCCTGCCGCAGAGCCGGGGCGGCTTCGAGGAGCTGCCCCCCATCGAGCAGAACCTCACCAAGCGCGAGAGCCTGGTCGATCACCTCAAGTGGCAGCTCCAGCTGAGCGACTTCAACGACGCCGAGCGCCGCTTCGCCGAGCTGGTGCTCGGCAACCTGGACGACAACGGCTTCCTCGACCTCAAGGGCACCGAGCGCGAGGACGGCACCCGGACGCCGGACATCAGCCTCGACGAGCTCGCCGAGGACGCCGGCCTCGACCCGGAGGACGCGCCGGAGGTGCTCCGCATCATGCAGGAGTGGGACCCGGTCGGCTCGTGCTCGCGCGACCTGCAGGAGTGCCTGCACGTGCAGGCGGAGGTCTTCGGCTACGAGGACATGGACCTGCAGATCATCGAGAAGCACCTGCACAACCTGGAGAAGCACAACTACCAGGCCATCGCCCGCGACATGAAGGTGCCCGTCGAGGAGATCTACGAGTCGGTCAAGGAGATCCAGAAGCTGGAGAGCCGCCCGGCGCGCAACTACGTCGAGGCCGACGACAAGACCATCGCCATCACTCCCGACGTCTACGTCCTCAAGGACGGCGAGAAGTGGGCGGTCACCGACAACGACCGCGGCGTGCAGCGCCTCTACATCAACGAGGCCCTCACCAAGCAGCTCCTGAAGGACCCCGGCGCCAAGGAGTTCATCGGCGAGAAGCTGCGCAACGCGCAGTGGCTCATCCGGGCGATCGAGCAGCGCCGCAAGACGATCATCCGCGTGACCGAGTGCATCGTGGAGAAGCAGCGCGAGTTCTTCGACAAGGGCGTCGCGTTCCTCAAGCCGATGATCCTGCGTGACGTCGCCGACGCGGTCGGCATGCACGAGTCGACCATCAGCCGCGTCACGACGAACAAGTACGTCCACACGCCGCAGGGCCTCTTCGAGCTGAAGTACTTCTTCAACTCGTCCATCCGCCGCGCGACCGAGGACGACATCGCCTCGGAGAGCGTGAAGCAGGCGATCAAGAAGATCATCGAGGGCGAGGACAAGTCCAACCCCCTCTCCGATCAGGCCATCGTCGAGCTGCTCGCCAAGCAGGACGGCGTGCAGATTGCCCGCCGCACCGTGGCCAAGTATCGGGAAATGCTGGGCATTCTCTCGTCGAGCAAGCGCAAGAAGCTCTTCTGACGGCCGGCCGCCAAGCCCCTCCCCTGCTCGCGCTCCCAAGGCAAGAATCGTGACGGGGAACAAACGCTTCGGTTGCGCTTTTTTCGGTGGCGCGGCCTCGCGGAGCGTTATGCTTTGCCCTGGACGTTGATGCTCGCTGCCGCGCGCGCCATCGCTAGGTCGCCTCGCTCTCCCGCTCCCGACTTCGAGTGCCGGGCCCAGGCGCAGCCGAAGCTTGATGCGTCAACCGCTCCCACGCGCCTCGACCGCCCGGCTTCGCCGGACGGATGGACACGCTGACGTCAGGAGGAAGCATGAATATCTCGATCACCTTTCGGCAGATGGAAGCGACCGACGCGGTGAAGGGCTACGCCCACGAGAAGGTGAGCAGGCTGCAGAGGTTCCTCCGCCAACCGATGAAGGCGCAGGTGACGCTCAGTTGCCAGCACCGCAAACACAGCGCGGAGGTGGAGGTCCACTCCGGCGGCGCGCACCACCACGCGCACGAGACGAGCGAGGACATGTACGCCTCGATCGACAAGGTCATCGACAAGCTCGAGCGGCAGATCCGCGGGACCAAGCAGTCCAAGAAGGGGCAGGAGCGCGCGTCCGAGCGCCTGATCCTCGACGAGTCCGGCGAGGAGTAGTTCCACCCGCCCCATCTCGAAACTCAAACGGAGCTTTGCGGCGCGGCGAGTTTGGGGGATGATCCCTGCCGACTACTTCCGGCGGGGGAGATCCGGTCCGTGGCCCGAGCCGAACGCGAGGGTGCGGACGCCCGACCACGCGCTTCGAGGCTTGAATGAACCTCACTGACCTGCTCAGCGCCGATCGCGTCGCCGTGAGACCGAACGGCGACGCCCAGCCCCTCGACAAGATGGGCGCGGTGCACCTGCTCGCGGACTTGCTGGCGCGCGGCGCCAAACTTCCTCCGGACGCCATCGAGAGGGTCCTGCTCGAGCGAGAACAGCTCCAGTCGACCGGCATCGGGGAGGGCGTGGCGATCCCCCACGGCGCGCTGCCGGAGCTGGACCACCAGGTGGCGGCGCTGCTCACCGCGCCCGAGGGCGTGGAGTTCGAGGCGATCGACGGCGCCAAGGTCAATATCCTGGTCGCCGTCATCGGACCCAAGCGGGCGTCGGGCGAGCACCTCAAGACGCTCGCCCGCGTCTCGCGCCTGCTGCGCAGCAAGTCCTTCCGCGACCGGCTGCTCGCCGCGCCGGACGCGGGCAGCGCCTACCGCCTCCTCCTCGCCGAGGAGACCGAGCGGCAATGACCCCGCGCAGCGCACCGCCGCAGAGCCTGGAGATCTCGGCCGGCGCGCTGGCGAGCGATCCCCACATGGCGGTGCGCCTGCGGAGGATCGCCGGGGAGGCTGGCCTGGGCAGGCCGGTGCGCCACCCGCGGGTGCAGAAGTCCGGGCTCGCGCTGGCGGGGCACTACTTCGGCGTGGTGCCGACGCGGGTGCAGGTGCTCGGCGAGACCGAGCTCTCCTACCTGGACGCCCTCACCCCCGAGGCGCGGTCGGTGGCGGCGCGAGGCTTCTTCTCCCTCGGCCTCTCGTGCGTGGTGCTCACCCGCTCGAGCGAGCCGGGGAAGGCGCTCATCGCGGCGGCGGAGGCGACGGCCACCCCGCTCTTCGTCTCCGACAGCCGGTCGAGCCGCACCATCAACGCGCTGCACGCGCTGCTCGACGACCGCCTCGCCCCGCAGACCAAGCTCCACGGTGTGCTGGTGGACGTCTTCGGCGTGGGCATGCTGCTGCTCGGCAAGAGCGGCATCGGCAAGAGCGAGTGCGCGCTGGAGCTGGTGATGCGCGGCCACAGGCTCGTCGCCGACGACGTGGTGCGCTGCGACTGGCGCCCGCCGGGGATGGTGTTCGGCGCGGCGGAGGAGCTGCTCCGCAACCACATCGAGATCCGCGGCCTCGGCGTGCTCAACATCAAGTCCCTCTTCGGCGTGACGAGCGTCAACGAGCGCAAGCGCATCGACGTGGTCATGCGTCTGGCGGACTGGGACGAGCGCGTGGAGTACGACAGGCTCGGCCTGGACGATCGCTACATGCACATCCTGGGGACGCCCATCCGCGAGCTCACGGTGCCGGTGAGGCCGGGGCGCGACATGGGCACCATCCTGGAGATCGCCGCGCGCAACGAGCTGCTGCGCCGCGCGGGGAGCCACGCCGCGCGCGACTTCATGGCGCGGCTGGAGGGCGAGCTGGTGACGCGCGCGGCGATCGAGAGCGTGGTCTCGCCGGAGGAGCGCGGCCCCCAGCCGGAGTCGGTGGTGCCCAGCCCCGACGAGGACAACGTCGAGTCCTCGTCCGACCGCCAGACCCTCACCGGGGAGAGCTCGGCGTGGATCCCGGCCGTGCGGCCGAAGAGGTCCGAATGAGCGCCAGGGCGAAGCCGCGCGAGGCGGGACCCTCGGTCATCGTGGTGACCGGCCTCTCCGGCGCGGGGAAGTCCACCGCGCTGCACACGCTGGAGGATCTCGGCTTCTTCTGCATCGACAACCTGCCCACGGTCATGGCGCCGGAGGCCGTGGCGGTGTGCCAGCGCGGCGGCATCACGCGCGTCGCGCTCGGGATGGACGTGCGGGTGCGCGAGTTCCTGGGCGAGGTGACCACGGTGCTCTCCCAGCTCGGGGCGGCCGGGGCGCTGCAGGTGCTCTTCCTCGACGCCTCCGACGAGGCGCTCCTGCGGCGCTTCGGTGAGACGAGGCGGCCGCACCCGCTCGCGCGCCAGGCCGCGGACCTGCGCGCGCGCGGCGCCGGCAGCGAGGGCGCGGTCGCCGTGCTGGACGGCGTGACGCTGGAGCGCGAGCGCCTCGCACCGCTCCGCGCCACGGCCGACTACGTCATCGACACCACGCGCCTGTCCGTCCACGACCTGCGCCGCACCATCATCGGGCACTTCGGTCCCGCCTCCGGCGGGGCGCCTCGCATGGCCACGCGCATCGTGTCCTTCGGCTTCAAGTACGGCACGCCGGTGGACGCCGACCTCGTGCTGGACGTGCGCTTCCTCCGCAACCCCTTCTTCGTGCCGGAGCTCAAGCCGCTTCCGGGGACCGACGCGCGCGTGACGCGCTTCGTCCTGGACCTCCCCGAGACGGTCGAGCTGCTGGCCAAGACGCAGGACCTCCTGACCTTCATGATGCCCAAGTACGAGACCGAGGGAAAAAGCTACCTGACCATCGCCATCGGCTGCACGGGAGGCAGGCACCGGTCGGTGGTGGTGGCGGACGAGCTGGCGCGCCGCCTGGGCGGCGACGTGGCCGTCGTGCACCGGGACGTGGAGCGCGGGGCCGAAGGGGGAAAGTCGTGAACGAGGCGACCGGGAAATTCATCATCGTCAACCAGCTGGGGCTCCATGCCCGTGCGGCGACCAAGCTCGTCCAGCTCGCTTCGCGCTACCCTTGCGAGGTGGACATCTCGCGAGGCGACCAGATCGCCAACGCCAAGAGCGTGATGGGCGTGCTGCTGCTCTGCGGCTCCAAGGGCACCGAGGTGGAGATCCGCGCGCGCGGCGAGCGCGCGGCGGAGTGCGTGCAGTCGATCGGCGAGCTCATCGCCGGCAAGTTCGGCGAGGCGCAGTGATGGCCGGCACACCCGACAAGCCGATGCCGCCGCCCTCGTCGAGCACCCTCGACGCGGCGGAGCCGACGATTGCCTTCAGCGGCATCGCCGGCTCGCCGGGCGTCGCCGTGGGGCCCGCCCTGGTGCTGGGCGACGGGCGCGGGAGCTACGCCAAGCGCCACGTGCACTCGGCGCAAATCTCCGGGGAGATTGCGCGCGTCCACGCGGCCGTCGCCAAGGCGCAGGAGAGCCTCCGCGAGGTGGGCAACCGCATGGCGAAGGGCGGCGCTCACGACCAGAACGCCATCCTGGAGGCCTACCTCCTGATGATGGGCGACCCGATGCTCCACGAGCTCATCGAGCGCCGCATCCGGGAGGAGAAGAAGTGCGCGGAGTGGGCCATCGCCGACGCGGCCGAGGAGATTGCCGGCCTGTTCGGCGCGCCCGGCGGGGAGGCGGACGGCTACATCGGCGAGCGCCGGCACGACGTGGAGTTCGTGGCGGATTGCCTCCAGCGCGCGCTCGCCGGGCAGCCCGACCGCGTCATCCCCAAGCTGGACAACCCGGCGGTCATCGTCGCCAAGGACCTCTCCCCCGCGGACACCGCGGGCATGGTGAAGGAGCCGGCGCTCGGCTTCGTCACCGAGATCGGCACCCGCACCAGCCACACCGCCATCATGGCGCGCGCGCTGGAGATCCCCGCCGTCGTGGGCGCCGAGGGCGCCCTCGCCGCCATCCGCACCGGCGACACCGTCATCGTCGACGGCCTGCGCGGCGAGGTGATCGTCCACCCCACCGAGCAGCAGATCGCCAACGCCTCTGCCCGCGCCGCGCGCCACCTCGCCTTCGCCCGCGGCCTGCTGCTGGGGCGCGACAAGCCGTGCGTCACCGGGTGCGGCACTCGCGTCAGCCTCAAGGCCAACGTGGAGCTGCCCGCCGAGGCGATCCTCGCGCTCGACCACGGCGCGGAGGGCATCGGCCTGTACCGCACCGAGTTCCTGTACGTCGACCGCGCCACGCTCCCCGACGAGGAGGAGCAGTACGCCGTCTACCGCGCCATCGCCGAGGCGGTCGCGCCGCGCCCGGTCATCCTGCGCACCTTCGACATCGGCGGCGACAAGTTCGTCAGCTCCTTCCAGCTGCCCGCGGAGATGAACCCGGCGCTCGGCCTGCGCGCGGTGCGCCTCGCGCTCAGCCAGCCGGAGGTGTTCATGGTGCAGCTTCGCGCCATGGTCCGCGCGAGCGCTCACGGCGACGTGCGCGTCATGGTGCCGATGGTGGCGAGCCTGACCGAGATGCGGAGCGTCCGGCAGCTCATGGCGCGCGCCCAGGCGGAGGTGGACGCCCGCGGCCAGGCGCGCGCCGAGCACATTCCCATCGGCATGATGATCGAGGTGCCCGCGGCAGCCGTGATGGCGGACGTCTTCGCCAGGGAGGCGGAGTTCTTCAGCCTCGGCACCAACGATCTGGTCCAGTACTCGCTCGCGGTGGACCGGACGAGCCGCTCCCTCGCCCGCCTGGCGTCCCCGCTCGACCCCTCCATCCTGCGGCTGATGCGCGGTGTCGCCAAGGCGGCGGCCGACGCCGACATCCCGGTCGCGGTGTGCGGGGCTGTGGCCTCGGAGGTCCTGGCCGCCCCGCTGCTCATCGGCCTCGGCCTGCGCGAGCTCTCGATGGAGGCCGCCGCCATCCCGGAGGTCAAGGCCGCCCTCGCCCGCGTGACGGTCGCCGAGTGCGAGGAGGTCGCCGCCAAGGCGCTCGCCTGCGAGACGACGGAGGACGTCGAGTACCTGCTGGAGACCACCTTCGGTCCCCGGATGCGCGACCTGCTCACCGGCACCGGCGAAGGCGAGATTGGCTGAGGGCGCGATGTTGGTAAATTGCCTCTTGGCCACGCCGGGGGCGGTGGTAGGGTGCGCGCGCCCGCCATGGCCATTTTTCGACGTACTGCGTCTGCCGCCCTCTTCGCGCTGGCCGCGTTCGCCATCGCGGAAGCCGCGACGCCGAGCTGCACCTCCAAGGTAGACGGCGCCGGACAGACTCCCTGCCCGCCCGGGGAGACCTGCCAGGTCCACCTGACGCTCCTGCAGACCGCGGACATCCACTCCCGCCTGCTGCCCTACGACGTGCTCATCACCCAGGTGGATGGCGATCTCAGCCTGGGCACCACCGGCCAGGTGGCCAACGTGGGCGGCGTGGCGCGCATGGCGTACATCATCAACCGCGAGCGCGCCCGCTCCGAGCGGGTGATCCACATCTCCGGCGGCGACGTCTTCGAGGGCGCGCCCATCTTCAACTTCTTCTCCGGCGAGCCGGAGATGCGCGCGCAGGCCGCGCTCGGCGTGGACGTGATGGTGCTGGCCAACCACGAGTTCGACCGCGGCCCCCTCAACGTGTGGCGGCAGATCGAGAAGTGGGCGACCTTCCCCGTGCTCGCGGCGAACTACGACATCGCCGACCCGTCGCTGCCGACGAGCACTCCGCTGTCCACCGTGATCCAGCCCTTCACCGTCATCAACACCGGCGGACTGAAGGTGGGCGTCATCGGGATGGCCAACCTCTCCAGCCTCACCTCCATCTTCGACCAGCCCAACAGCCTGGGGATCACCCCGCTCAACTCCACCGAGGTGGTGCAGTTCTACGTCGACCTCCTGCGGCCGATGGTGGACGTCGTCGTCGTCGACTCGCACCTGGGGCTGGACGTCGACCAGCGCGTCATCAGCGAGACGACGGGAGTGGACGCGTGGCTCGGGAGCCACAACCACATCGTCATCAACCCGCCGGAGGAGGTCCCCGACTGCTCCGCGGACCCGCAGGATCCCGGCTACATCTGGGTGCTCGATCCCAACCTCCAGGTGAACCGCAACGGCTCGCCGCCGGACGACGCCGACCACCCCGACCCTGTCGGCCACCCGTACCAGATGAAGCGGTACTGCAAGCCGCGGCGCGTCCTGCTCGCGCACTCCGGCGCGTTCGCCAAGTACGTCGGGCGCATCGACCTCATCCTGTCCAACACGCCGAAGGAGGCCTCGCCCACCGGTAACCCGGACGACTACGACCCGATCAACGGGTTCGAGGTGGTGAGCAGCCAGTACTTCCCCTTCCCCATCACCGACAAGGTGCCGGAGGACCCGGCGGTCAAGGAGATGCTGGAGCCCTACAAGCGCCAGCTCGCCATCCTGGCGGACCTCAACACGGTCGCCGGCTTCTCGCCGTCGGGCGCCAAGCGCATCGCCTCGCAGGGCGGCGACTCGCCGCTGGGCAACATGATCGCCACCGCCAACTGGCTGCGCCTCGGCGTGCAGACCGACTTCTCCATGACCAACTCCACCGGCATCCGGCAGGACCTGCTCCCCGGTCCGGTCACGGTCGAGGAGATGTACAACATCTTCCCCTTCGACAACGCCATCACCAAGATGGAGCTCTCCGGCGTCGAGGTCGCGGAGATGTACGACTTCATCGCGCGTCGCTCGGCGAGCCGCGGGTGCACCTCGCAGGCGCAGATCGCCGGCTCCCGCGTGCGGCTGGACTGCAACGGCTGCGCCCGCACCACCTTCCGCCAGCCGTGCACGCAGGACTCCGACTGCCTCCCGGGCGCGACAGCGGGCACGTGCAACCCCACGACGAACGTGTGCGACCTCACCGCGTGCGCCGACAACATGTACATCGGCTTCACCAACACGTCGTGCACGTCCGACGCCGACTGCCTGGACGGCGACGGCAAGCCGATGCCCGGGGCCTGCTCCAAGCAGAACATCGGCGACACCGGCGTGTGCATGTCGCCCATCCAGCCCACGGGGCTCTACGAGCTGGCGACGAGCGACTACCTCGCCGGCGGCGGCTCCGGCTTCCGCGTGCTGCAGCGCAACACCACGCAGGTGAACACGCACATCCAGCAGCGCGACGCGGTCATCGACTACCTGCGCGGGGGCAAGCCCTGCGGGTACAACCCGGACTTCGGCACCCCGGACGGCCTCAAGGCCTGCTCCACCGACACCGACTGCACCGGCGCCGACGGCCCGGGCGCGGGCTACGTCTGCAACTGCGACGGCTCGAGCACGCCGGTCGGCTCCGGCGACACCATGACCTGCCAGGGCAACGCGTCCAGCTCGTGCGACAACGACGGCCGCTGCGTCCTCAAGACGTGCCGCGACCAGCTCGCCGCCCTGCGCAGCCAGCGCTGCACGGGCTCGCAGTCGGAGACCTGTCAGGACGACCTGTCCGCGTGCGACGCCGGCGGACAGCTCTGCGAGATCGTCGCGTGCGCCGACGACAAGCTGGGCGCCGTCACCGACAACCGCGTCACCATGGTGGGCCGATGAGGGCGCGGCGCCTCCTCGCGCGTGGCGTGCTCGCCGGCGTCGTCGTCGCCGCCGCGGTGTCGAGCTGCAGCAGCCCCTTCCCCAAGTCCATCGCCAACCGCCACATCGTCTTCACGACCCAGAGCGGGTCGCTCGGCGCGCCGGACGCGCGCCTGCCCATCAACTTCGACCCCTCCAACCCGGTGCTCTTCCGCATCGAGATGCACCGCTCCGACGGCAGCCTGGACGATGGCTTCAACTCCTACGTCCACCTGGTGGCCAAGCCCGGCTCGGTCTACACGACGGGCAACCCGGTCAGCCGCTTCGACGTCAAGCTGACGAACGGTGTGGCCGACCAGGTCCCGGTGAGCATCATCGCGGGCTACGGCGACGTGCGCATCTGGGCGCAAGACCTGGGCTACGAGCCGGTCGACGCCAAGCGCGACCCGCCGCCGGCGTGCTCCGACGGCATCGACAACGACGGCGACGGCGTGACCGACTACCCCGCGGACCCGGGCTGCTTCAGCGCCGTCGACGACACCGAGGACGCCGGCTCCGGCGCCGCCGGCGCGAGCGACGTCATCTACTACGCCCGCCCCCGCATCGCCGACGTGCGCGGCGTGTCCACCTCCGGCGGTCAGGCCACCCCCTTCCCGAAGGAGCAGCTGGACATCGACACCGGCTACGACGACGCGACCAACACCTTCGCCTTCGACACCGTCGTCACGCGCATCGCCTCCACCGGCTTCTACGTCACCGACGTGCAGGACCAGCAGGCGCGCGGCTACGCCAGCGTCTTCGCGTACACCTTCTCGTCGCCCAGCAAGATCGGCGTCTGCGACAGGCTGCGGCTGCTCCAGGGCACCGCGTCGGACTTCTACGGCTTCACCGAGCTCGGCTTCCCGACATGGAGCGTCGAGTACTACAACCCGGCCGTGCGGCCGTGCCTGGTGCCGGATCCGTTCCTGCTCACCATCGGGGACCTGAACGACGCCACCCACGCCAACTACTTCAAGTACGAGTCCGGCCTGGTGCGACTGCTCGCCGACGGGAACGCGGGCATCACCATCCACGTGGGCAAGAACTTCGGCCCGGGCAAGCCGGTAGGCCCGAGCTTCTCGCCCACCGCGGACGCCACCAACTGCGACCTGGACGGCAGCGGCAAGATCGACTTCGCCGACCCGAGCGAGGGCACCTGCGCGAAGAACTGCGAGAACGACGTGGAGTGCACCGAGTTCTCCGGCTTCCTCTCGCAGGGCGACTTCTCGGTCGTCATGTCCGACGGCAGCACGAGCGGCAAGGCCCAGCTCAACGCATCCGCGGCGACCTCCTTCGATCCCGTGGAGCACAAGGGACAGGACATCAAGGCATTCACCGGCACCGTCCGTTACTTCTCCGGCGGCGGGCAGTTCACCATCGAGGCCCGGTGCGACGACGACATCATCGTCGACCCCAACGGGACGCCCCTCACTTCCGACAAGGCGTGCGTCCGCGCCAACGGCACCGACCCCAACCGACAATGACCAACAAGAACCTCGGGACCTCCTCGCTCCTCCGGCGCGTGCCGCGCCTCGTCTGCCCGGCCCTGGCCGCGGCCATGCTGGCGCTCGTCGCGCGTCCGGCCCTCGCCCAGACGGAGGACGCCGACGCCGGCGCGCCGCCCGCGCCGGCGCCGAGCGGCACGCAGACCACGCCGCCGCCCGCGCCCACCGGCACCACCGAGGCGACGCCTCCTCCGGACGCGGGCGCGCCCGCGACCCCACCCGCAGGCGCGGCCTCCGGGACTGCCGGCGGCGCGACGGGTGCGGCGGCGGCGACCACCGGCGGCACGGCCACACCTCCTCCGTCGGAGGACGACCACGGCGCCTCGACCGACGAGCTGGTGACCGGCACCGCCGGCGCGCGCGCCGTCGGCCTCGCGCCCGCGAACGTCAACTACTCCAACTTCATGGATACGCGCCTGACGTGGACGTTCGGCGACGACGACATCCTGCACCCGACCGGCGCGCTCATCCCCCTCTCGCCGACCTTCTCCATCGGCGACAGGCCGCAGTACCGCATGTTCTTCGACTCGCTGAACTCCCGCTTCGCGGGCCGCGAGAACCTCACGCACCTGGTGATGTACAAGAAGATGCCGGGGTTCATAAAGA
Source organism: uncultured delta proteobacterium (assembly GCA_963782055.1). Lineage (GTDB taxonomy): Bacteria > Myxococcota_A > Polyangia > Polyangiales > Polyangiaceae > DASXHD01. The sequence continues at coordinate 2,790,816 of CAWAIF010000003.1, read as the reverse complement.
ACCTCACGACCGAGGCGGCGGTGGTGCTCCGCTTCGACCTCGCGTCGCTCGCGGCCAGCACGGGCAGCCTCAACCAGGCGCTCTACGACTCCGGCTCGTATATCCGTGTATTTTACAAGACCGGCGGCACCGACGCGAAGCCGGCGGGGTTCTCCGCGGTCTTCCTCCCGCTGGACGCCGACCGCGTGCGCGTGGGCTACCTCTACGACATCACGTGGGGCGGCTCCGCCGCGTACATCAACCAGTCCATCTTCCCGCGCATCCAGGGCTCGGCGCCCGGCGCCAAGCTGCAGTTCGACAGCGACCGCTTCTACGCCTTCGGCGCCGTGAAGACCGCGCAGATCGTCCAGCCGGTGCAGGTGCTCAACCCCGGCGGGGAGAACCAGGTGGAGACGGTGCGCGTCGGCGAGACCAACTTCGGCGTGCTGGGCGGCGCCGGCGCCGACATCACCAAGAACTTCCGCGTCGACGCGAGCGGCGGCTTCTTCCAGCAGGGCAAGCTGGACCTGGAGGACGTGCGCGGCCTGCCCGTCTACACCTACGGCGGCGCGGCGCGCCTGGTCGTGCACGACAAGATGCCGGTGCCGCAGTCAGTCGACCTGACCCTCTACCGCAACGACCCCAACGCCCCGATGACGCTCTTCTCGCTGCCCAAGTACGACCCGGGCAAGACCAAGTGGAGCGTCAGCGTCGAGAGCGACATGCTCGGCCAGCACCTCAAGAACTACGACGTCGAGGGCAAGACGAAGGACCAGCTCGCCTACGCCGTCGCCGGTCAGGCCGTGCTGGAGACGGGGTACCTGCGCGTCAGCGCGACGGGCATCCTGCGCGATCTGAACTTCGTCGTGCGCAACGTCCCGGGGTTCATTCCCTTCGAGACGCTCCCCTCGCAGACCAAGACCGACCCGGAGTTCTTCGCCGCGCTCGCCGCCGACTACTACATCCCGCGGCTGCACCTGACGCCGGGCATCGGCGGCGGCTTCCAGCTCCCGACGACCTTCAAGAGCGAGTTCACCGACGGTGGTCTGGTGGGCTCGCGCACCATCGTCGTGCGCGCGCAGGGCGACGAGTCGATCCTGCCCTTCGGGAAGGGGCGCGCGCCCATCGTGCAGGCGCGCGTCAGCCTGCGCTGGGACCTGTCGACCATCCTGAGCGCGGTCGGCTGGGCGCAGATCGCCTACGACAACAACGCCACCCTGGTGGTGCGCGATCCCAACGAGGGGACGGCTTCGCTCCGCGTGTTCCAGGATCCGACGCGGTTCGGGCTGGGCGTGGCGCTCTCGGCGCGCTTCTAGATGAAGGGGGGGCGGGGTGAGGTCAGTAGCAGTCGTGCGAGCAGTCCTGCGTGGGCGTCGTCGACTGGAAGTGGATCGTGTAGTCGCAGCTCACCGCGTCCTGGCTGAAGCAGTAGTCCTCCTGCGTGTACAGCTTGCCGTCGATGTTCGCCGCCGGGAGGCGGATGCGCAGGATGACGGTGTGGCCGTCGGGGAGGATGCCGATGTCGCGCAGGCTCTTCTGCAGGTCGGTGGTCTGCTTCGACGTCATGTCGATGTCGAAGAGCTGGCCGCCCAGGCCGTCGGACTGCAGCTTCAGGGTGTAGACGCTGCGCCCGTCGGCGCTCTGGACGAAGCGGTCCAGCGTGGCGCCGGGGCCCTGGAAGGGCGTGAAGGCGAGCCCGCCGAGGTCGAAGTACCCGAAGGGCGCCTTCGCCCCGCCGAACACGCCGGCGCTGGCGGTCAGCCCGTCCGGGCCGACGTTGACGTTGGCGTACGCGCCGCCGCGCACCGCGGCGACGGTGGCGTCGACGAGCAGGCCCTTGCCGTCCAGCGTCATGGCGAAGCGCGGGAGGGCGTCGCCGATCGGCGTGAGCGTGAACGCGAGCGTCTTCGGATCGATCACCATCAGGTGGTACTGGTCGGCGCCGGGCCCGGGCACGAGCGACTTGTCGTCGAACATGGAGGGGTCCATGCGCTTGGTGTCCAGGTACGCCACCGCGCGCGATCCGTCGGGCGTGAGCGCCACCGGGCCGAAGCCGGGCAGGTTCTTCAGGAAGTGCGGCCCGTCCTGCGCCAGATCGATGACGCTCACCGGGTCGGGGTTTGTCCAGGTCTGGTTGGGGTTGGTGGCCTCGCCCTCCTCGCAGTAGGTGGGCGAGAGCAAGGCGCGCGTCTGGTCGGGCAGCACCGCGATGGGCGCGTCGCAGTTGGGGATCTGGATCTCGGTGCTCGCGAGCGTCCTGGTGTTGGCGTAGACGACGGCGGTCGAGGGCTCGTGGTCGGTCCAGGTCACGCTGCCCACCACCAGCGCCTCGTCGTTCTTCAGGAAGGCGACGTCGGTCGGCGGGGTGCCCACGTCGATGGTCCCGCGGATGGACCCGGTCTGCGGGTCCAGCACGAAGGCGCGGTCGTAGTCGCCGAGCACCAGCGCGGAGTCGTCGTCGCGCACGCGCATGAGCAGCGCGCCGGCGGTGGTGACGAACACCGGCGTCGTGCTCCACAGCTCCTTCATGCCGTGGTCCAGGTCGAGGGCGACGACGCCGGCGCGGTTCTGCTTCACCGCGTACAGGACGTGCCGCGTCCTGGAGAAGAGGTAGCGATCCGCCTGGAAGGGCATCTGCGTGGCGGTGCGCGCGGCCACGTCCACCAGCACGGTGACGGTGTTGCGCTGCATGACGGCGAAGGCGCCGTCCGGCGAGATGACCATGCCGCCGGTGAGGAGCAGGTCGCCGTTGTTGCCGCCGCCGGTGCGATCGTTGGGGTTGGAGCCGCCCTGCCCGGAGATGGGCCCGCAGGCGGTGGCGGCGGTCAGGGCGAGAAAAGCGAGGCCAAGGAGCTTGCGCATGCCCGACCGACGGGCCTGGGGACGCCACCATTCAACGCCGGCGCGGGGCGCGCGAAGAAAGTCGTGAACCGTGAAGCGCGGTGCACGATCGGGGTGTGAACCGGGGGATTTCCGGGGGGCCTAGAACCAGGTCTGCGGCGCGATGGATGTGCGATGCGCCGGCGGCGGCGTCCGGCGCCCGGCGGGCAGCAGGCCGGACTCGCGCAGCACCGCCACGATCGCCTCTTCCCGCTCCCGCAGCTCCGCCGCGACGGCGTCGGTCACCGGCTGCTCCAGCGCGCACCGGATCGACGCGAGGTCCCACACGAGCTGATCGATGTCCGGTGCGCTTCCCACGACCATCAGCCTAGACCTCCACGGCGCGATGGCAAGCGTCGCCGGCGTGACCGGGCTCAGGACTTCCGGCGACGCCGCCAGGCGCGGGCGATGCGCCCGATCAGGAAGACGAACCCCGTGAGCGCCGCGCTGACGCCGAAGGCGGTAAAATCCCAGAAGCCGTTGCCCAGCAGGACGCTCTGGCGGGCGTACACCGTCAGCCCCGCGCGCAGACCCAGGGCGGCCAGGCCGTAGGTCACCACCGCCCAGAGGAAGACGCTGCGCACATCCCGGGCGAGCTCCATGGCCTTGACGCTGTTCGGCCACACCTTGCGCTTGACGTGCACCATGAAGAACGCGGCGGGGCTGGCCACGACGAGCGACGCCCCCACCGTGAGCAGGATCGTCTCCACGCTGGTGAGCTCGTCCCCGCGCAGATAACGCACGACGCCTCCGAGCGCGTCCACGGCGCCGACGATCATCCACAGCACCACGCCGAGACCCCCGAGTACGATCGTCGGCCGCGACATGCCCGGCGACTCCGTCTGCGACACGCCGGAGGCCATCATGGTGCGCGCGTTCGGGTCGGCGCCGCCGCGGGAGACGACGGTGCCCTTGTGCACGACCGCCTGCATCGCGGTCGGGATCTTCACGTCCCCGCTGTCGAATGGCGCCAGGGCGGCGTCGAGCTCGGGCATCGTCGCGTAGCGGTCGCCGGGCTCCTTGGCCATCGCCTTCTGGATGACCAGCTCGAGGGCCTCGGGGATCTTGGCGTTGAGCGAGCGCGGGCGCGCGGGCTCCTCGGTCAGGACGAGCGAGAGCGTCGACGTCGGGTCCTCCGCCTCGAAGGGTCGCTTGCCGGTGAGCGCGTGGTAGAGCATCGCCCCCACCGCGTAGACGTCGGCGCGCAGGTCCACCTTGTCGCCCCGCGCCTGCTCCGGCGACATGTAGCTGGGCGTGCCCATGATCATGCCGGTGCGGGTGAGGCTGGGGCTGCCCGCCGCCGTGCCCGCCTTGCTGATGCCGAAGTCGATCACCTTCACCGAGAGGGCGCCGTCGCGCTCCACCAGAAAGACGTTCTCCGGCTTCATGTCGCGGTGGACGATGCCGCGCTCGTGGGCGGCGGCGAGCGCGTGGCACACCTCCCGCGTGACATGAATGGAGGTCGGCACGTCGGTGCGGCCCAGCTTCTCGATCTGCCCGCCGAACTCCTCGCCCTCCAGGTACTCCGCCACGATGTACGGCAGGCCGTCCGGCGTGGTGTTCACGTCGTAGACCTCGACCACGTTGGGGTGGCCGATGGAGCTCGCGCTCTCCGCCTCACGCTGGAAGCGCGCGACGATCTCCTGATCGCGCGCGAACTCGGGGTGCAGCACCTTGACCGCGTAGCGCCGGTCCTTCAGCCGGGTGTGGCGCGCCTCGTAGACGCGGCCCATGCCGCCCTCCCCGATGGCCCTCACGATCTGGTACGCCTCGCCGAGGACCTTGCCGAGCAGCGGATCGATGTCGCTGCCCGACTCGTCGGTGAGGGGCGTGGCGTCGCGGGGGCAGACGAGGAAGTCCGCCGGGTAGCGGTTCTGACAGGTCGCGCAGACCTTCGGCAGGGTCGGCGCCGGGGTCTCGGCGGGCACCACGGCCGAAGCCGGGGGGCTGGGCGAGGGCGCCAGCTCCACCTTCCCCGCCTCCCGCGCGATGTCGGACGCCGGCGGGAGCGGAGCGGTGCGGATCGGACCGCCGGTCGGCATCTCGCAGCCCAGACTACCAGACCCCCCCACCGCCTTGCAGGCGAAGCCACCCCCATCCCCGTAAACCTACCTCTCTCTTTGTCCCCCAGGGAGAACGGGTTCAGGCAGGGATTGACGGGAGAGCGGTTCCGCCTATACTCCGCCGCCTCGCACTAGCCCGGAGACTTTTGGACTCATGCCGCTTCACACCGAGAAAAAGGTCGAGCTGATCAGCAAGTTCCGCACGCACGAGTCGGACACGGGCTCGCCCGAGGTGCAGATCGCGCTCCTCTCGGAGCGCATCGGATACCTGACCGAGCACTTCAAGACCCACATCAAGGACCACCACTCGCGGCGCGGCCTCCTTCGTCTCGTGTCGAAGCGCCGCCGCCTCTTGAATTACCTCAAGAAGTCGAGCCTGGAGCGCTACCGCAACGTGGTCCGCGCCCTCAACCTTCGCAAGTAACCACGAGCCTGTGCCGTCCCTTCGGCACGGGCTCCTTCGTTTCGGCGGTCCCCCCGCCTTGCTCTTCGATTCCTGCCCCCGACAATCCCCCCGTCAGGAGCAGAAACCGAGGAACTGAGGCTCCGGGAGCGCCACCACCGGCCGCGGCGCCCCGCCCAGGCGGGCCCGGCGCGGCTCCTCCCGATCGCGAGGCCTTCACGCGCCGGGCGTCGGCCGCACGCAGCGGCGTTTCTGGAGCACCCATGGCCTTCGTCCGCGAATCCGTCCTCGTCAACGGCAAGCCCCTCACCTTCGAGACCGGCCGCCTCGCCAAGCAGGCGCACGGCGCCGTGCTGATCAGCTACGGCGAGAGCATGGTCCTGGTCACCGCGGTCAGCGGCGACGAGCGCCCCGGCCTCGATTTCTTCCCGCTGACCTGCGAGTACGTCGAGAAGACCTTCGCCGCGGGCAAGATCCCCGGCGGGTTCTTCAAGCGGGAGGGGCGGCAGCGCGAGGAGGAGATCCTCACCTGCCGGCTCATCGACCGCCCCTGCCGCCCCCTCTTCCCCGAGGGCTACAAGAAGGACACGCAGGTCATCGCCACGGTGCTCTCGAGCGACAAGGTGAACCCCACCGACGTGCTCGGCCTCACCGGCGCCAGCGCCGCGCTGCACCTCTCCGACATCCCGTGGGCGGGCCCCCTCGCCGGCATGCGCGTCGCGCGGGTGGGCGGCGAGCTCGTCGTCTTCCCGACCTTCGAGCAGCAGGCGCAGGCGGACATCGACATGGTCGTGGCCTGCTCCAAGGAGGCCATCGTGATGGTGGAGGGCGGCGCGGCCGAGGCCTCCGAGGCCGACGTCATCGAGGCGCTGATGTTCGCGCACAAGTCGGCGCAGCCCATCATCGAGCTCATCGAGCGCATGCGCGCCGCCGTCGGCAAGCCCAAGCGCGAGTTCGCGGCCAAGAAGCTGGACGCGGCCATCGCCGAGAAGGTCGCCAAGCTCAGCGACGCCAAGATCCTGGAGAGCTCCCTCATCAAGGACAAGAAGGCGCGCTACGACGGCTACAAGGCCGGCAAGACCGCCCTCGCGGAGGCCCTCACCGCCGAGCTCGGCGCGGAGAAGTTCGCCGAGGTCGAGAAGCTGGTCAAAGAGGAGTTCGAGGAGCGCAAGTACAACGTCGTGCGCGAGTACGTGCTCTCGCAGAACAAGCGCATCGACGGCCGCGCGATGGACCAGATCCGCGCCATCGCCACCGAGGTGAGCCTCCTGCCGCGCGTGCACGGCTCCGCGCTCTTCCAGCGCGGCGAGACGCAGGCCGTGGTCACCACCACCCTCGGCACCTCCAGCGACGAGCAGAAGATCGACGGGCTCAACGGCGAGCGGTGGAAGCGCTTCATGCTCCACTACAACTTCCCGCCCTTCTCCACCGGCGAGACCAAGCCGCTGCGCGGCCCCGGCCGCCGCGAGATCGGCCACGGCGCCCTCGCCGAGCGCGCGCTCGTGCGCATGATGCCGGACCAGGCGGACTTCCCCTACACCATCCGCATCGTCTCGGAGACGCTGGAGTCCAACGGCAGCTCGTCGATGGCCGCGGTCTGCGGCGGCACGATGAGCCTCATGGACGCGGGCGTCCCGATCAAGGCGCCGGTCGCGGGCATCGCGATGGGCCTCATCTCCGACGGCAAGCGCACCGCCATCCTGAGCGACATCCTTGGCGACGAGGACCACCTCGGCGACATGGACTTCAAGGTGTGCGGCACCGCGAAGGGCGTCACCTCCATCCAGATGGACATCAAGATCGCCGGCCTCAGCCGGGAGATCCTCGCCACCGCGCTCAACCAGGCGCGCGACGGCCGCCTGTTCATCCTGGGCAAGATGCTGGAGACCCTCGCGCAGCCGCGCCCGGAGCTCTCGCCGCACGCGCCGCGCATCACCACCATCAAGGTCAAGCCGGATCAGAATCCGCGTCATCATCGGGCCGGGTGGCAAGACCATCAAGGGCATCGTCGACCAGACCGGCGTCGCCATCGACGTGGAGGACGACGGCACCGTCAACATCGCCTCCAGCGACTCCGACGCGGTGAAGAAGGCCCTCGACATCATCAAGGGCCTCACCGCCGAGCCGGAGGTGGGCGAGGTCTACAAGGGCAGCGTCCAGCGCATCACCGACTTCGGCGCCTTCATCGAGATCCTCCCCGGCACCGACGGCCTCCTGCACGTCTCCGAGATGGCGCACACCCGCGTCGAGCGGGTCACCGACGTGATGAAGGAGGGGGACATGGTGGAGGTCAAGGTCCTGAGCGTGGACCGCGACGGCAAGGTCCGCCTCTCGCGCCGCGAGCTCCTTCCCTTCCCGGAGGGCGAGGAGGGCGAGCGCGCCAAGGCCCGCTTGCAGGCCGCCCGCGAGGGCGGTGGCGAGCGTCCGCCGCGCCGCGACGGCGACCGTGACCGCGGCCGCGATCGCGGCCGTGGGCGCCGGTGATTCCATGACGCCCAACGGGGGAGCGCAGCCGCCGCACGGGTACGGGCCGCCGCAGCCGGGCTATGCCCAGCCTCCGCAGGCTTACGCCCAGCCGCAGCAGGGGTACGGGCCGCCGCCCGGCCCCGGCGCCGGCCTGAAGGTGCTGGCCGTCTTCCAGATCCTCTTCGGCCTTTTGGGTCTGCTCTCGCCGGTGATGACGCTGGTGACGCGTCACGCGGCGAAGGACCCGGTGTCGCGCGAGCTCGACCACGCGATGTGGGAGGGCCCGGCGGCGCTGTGGTTCGACGCGTCGCTCGTCTTCGGGGTGGTGCTCGCCATCCTCCTGCTCTCGACGGGCATCGGCCTGTTCATGGGCAAGCGGTGGTGTCGCACGACGGGCATCGCGTACGGCATCTCCTCCATCGTGCTGATGCTCATCGGGCAGGCGGTGATGGCCGTCGTGGCCTACCCGCTGTTGCTCGACAAGCTGGACGCGGCGAGCCCCGTCGCCCGCGGCGCCGCGATGGGCGGGCTCATCGGCGGGCTGATGGGCTCCTGCTTCGGGATGATCCTCCCCATCGCCACGCTGATCGTGCTGGGCCGCAAGAAGGTGCTCGAAGTCTTGCGGTGACGCCTCACCGCGGCGTGGCGGTGAGGAGGACGTAGCCGAGGCCCTGGGTGCCCAGGGGGAGGATCTCCTCGGCGTGGAAGCGCTCCTCGACGAGGGTGGAAGTGGCGAGGCGCGCGGTGACGGCGTGGCCGAAGGCGGCGCGGTCTCGCCACGTCGCCGGCGTGAGGGCGCCGGCGTTGGTGACGTAGACGAGCAGCGCGTCCGGTTTGCGGTCCACCAGCATGTTGGCGTCGACGTGCTTGGAGGTGTGGCCCCCGGGCAGCGCGGCGATGGTCGGGTCGGTGAGGCCGGCGAGGTCGACGATGTCGGCGTCGGTCGCGGCGGACACCCAGCCGATGTCCAGCGCCGCCACGCGCGCCCGCGAGGCGAGCAGCGGTCGCGCCCGCGTGACGAGGGCGACGCGGTCGCGCATGACGTGGCGCCCCGCGGGGGCGGCGACGGTCCACTCCCACGCGCAGAGCGCCAGCGCCGCCGCCCCGCGCAGGCCGAGGGAGGGGAGCCGCGATGTATTTGCAGAGTACACATAGACGAGGGCGAGGCCGGGGGTGACCGGCGCCATCAGTCGCGCGTAGGGCATCCAGTCGCCACCGACGGCGAAGACGACCAGCGCGTGCACCAGGAGCGCCACGGCCAGCGCGCGCACCCAGCCCGGCGCGCGACGCACGGCGAAGGGCGCGAGCGCGAGGGCGGGCGTGGCGCAGACCACGAGCGCCGCCACCGCGTAGACCGCGCCGTGGGTGAGATCGCTCGGCTTGGCCTGCACCGCCAGGGGCGCCGGGTGGCCGAAGACGACGAGCCGGGCGGCGATGCAGAGCAAGGGCGGCGCGAGGGCGATCGCCCCGCACACCAGCACCGGCGCGGACACCAGCCGCGCGGAGGGGCTGGACGGCGCGCTCTCGACCGGCGCCGGCCGCGCGAGGGCGAAGCCGAGGCCCAGCGTGGCGGCCCACGGGGCGAGCTCGGGACGGAAGGCGGCCGCGACGCCGGCCAGCCCCGCGGCGAGGCGCGGGCGGTCCGCGCTCGTCGCGGCGAGGGTGCACAGCGCCATCGCCACCGCGGTCTCCATCCCGCTCACCGCGTGCGCGGCGACGGGCAGCGCGGAGCACGCGACGATCAACCCGACGGCGCGCACCGCCACCGGCGCCCGCGCCCGCCCGACGACGCGACCCAGGCGCCACGCTGCGCCCGCCCACACCGCGACGCCGAGGATCTTGGCGCGCGCCAGCACCTGAAGCGCGCCGCCGTGCGCGAGCGGCGCGAGCACGAACGCCCACGGCAGCGGCGTCACGCCGTCGGTCACCGGCCCGCCGGCGTTGAAGCGATAGCCCACGCCCTCGGCGAGGTGGCGGGCGTAGCGCACCGGGATGAGCGCGTCGTCCACGGTGAAGCCCCACATGGAGAGGCACGCCACGAGCGCCACGCCCAGCGCGAGCCACGACCACGCGCGCGACCAGGGCGTCACTTCTTCTTCTTGAGCAGATCTCCGAAGGTGCCGAAGCCGGAGGGCGCCGACGCCTTCTCCCGGTGCGTCTCGTACTCCGCCCGCTCCGCGGCGTCCTTCGCGCCCTTCACCGAGAGCTTGAGCCGGCCGTCACCGGTCTCCAGCACCTTCGCGGTGAGCTCGGTGCCCTCGGGGAAGCTCTTGCGCAGGTCCGTCCCGCGCGGGACGCCGAGCTCGGCGGCGGGGACGAGTCCACGCCCCTCCCGGCCCTCGGTGCCGTCCACCTGCACGAAGACGCCGTAGTGCTCGATGCGCACCACCTTGCCCTTCACGATGGCGCCGATGGTCGGCCGCGTGCCGACCTTCTGGGGGGCGCGCTCCGGCGCGGGGAGCAGCGCCTTGAGCGAGAGGCTGATGCGCTTCTGGCCCTTCTCGTCGTCCCGGATGTCCAGCACCTGCGCCTCCACCACCTCCCCCGCGCGGATGCGGTCGGAGACGGGGACGCCGCGCTCGTGGGAGATCTCCGACGCGGGGATGAGGCCCTCGATGCCCCCCAGGTCGACGAAGGCGCCGAAGTCGCGCACCGCCGTGACCGTGCCGCGCACCAGCTTGCCCTTCTCCAGCGTGCGCAGCGTCTCCTCGCGACCCTCGCGCGCCTCGGCCTCCTGCAGGCGGCGGCGCGAGAGGACGATGCTGCGTCCGCCATCCTTCAGCTCGGTGACCAGGAAGGAGAGCGACTCGCCGACGAGCTCCTTGGCGTCCACCGAGCCGCGCTGCGCGCTGATCTGCGACATGGGACAGAAGCCGCGCGCGCCGCGACCGAGGTCCACCTCGATGCCGCCCTTGTTGACGCCGGTGACCTTGCCCTCCACCGGGAGGCCCGCCTCGTAGGCCTGGAGGATTCTGCGTCGGATCGCCCGACTTGCCGAAGGAGCGCGCGAGGCGGACACTGCCGCTCGTCGGGTCCACCTCCACCACCTTGGCGCGCAGGGTGTCGCCCACCTTCACCTCGACGGCGCCGTCCTCCTCGCGCACCTCGGCGGTGTCGAGCATCGCCTGACGCTTGCCGTCGATCTCCAGGAAGATAGTGTCCTGGCCCACCTGGATGACGACGGCCTCCAGCGTCTCGCCGACGCGGAGCTGGCGCGGGCGGCGATCCGGACCGGTGGACTGGGCCTCGAACAGGGCGGCGAAGGAGTCTTCGGCGGGCATGGGCGTGGTGCATACCACGGCGCCGGCGCGGGCGCCCCGCGGCAGAAGTACCGTGGCGCGCGGCCGCGGCGGGGAGTGGCACGCCGGCTGCTTGGGGGGATGCTCGCGCGGGTTCGCGCACGTTCGCACGGCAACTTTCCGCGGGTGCTGGGGCTATCCCACATCCACCCAGGTCGGAGTTGCTGATCCTTCTCCGATCCAGATCCAGCTCGGGCTCGCGACCCATCGCGAACTCTTTCCCGGAGAGCGTCCATGAACCGTCTCGTCCTCGGCGCCATCGCCATCTCCTCCGTCCTCGTCGTGGCATGCGGCAGCGCGCCGGAGGACTCCGGGCTCAGCTCCTCGTCGAGCGCCACCGAAGGGCTCTCCGGGTGCCACGGCAAGGCGTCGAGCGCGCAGGCGTCCAGCGGGCAGTACTACCTGACGTCCTTCGGCTTCAGCCCCGGCGACGACGGCATCATGTCCTGCGGCGAGTACACCAAGCACGGGAGCTGGTACTACGCGGCGAGCCGTCAGCGCTTCGGGTGCGGGGCGCACATCCAGATCGAGGCCAACGGCAAGTGCGTCGTCGCCGAGACGGACGACTACGGCCCGGACGTGTGCGTGGAGAACGCGGCCGGCCGCGCCATCATCGACGCCTCGCCGCTCGTCTCCGAGCACCTCTTCGGCACCAAGAGCGCGGGGTGGAGCGATCGCTTCCCGGTCAAGGTCACCAAGGTGAGCAGCTCCACGCCCCTCGGCCCGTGCGCGGGCGGCGGGGGCGGCGGCGGGGGCGGCGGCGGGGGAGCGCCGGCGGACTGCGCGTCCAGCACGCTGGACGGCGACGTCCCCGACGGCACCTGCCTGCAGTCGGCAGGCGACGCCGCGTGGTACCACTGCGTCGACGGCAACTGGGTGTCGGGCAAGACCGCCTGCACCACCTCCTACCCGTGGTGCGACTCCGGCACGCTGGGTCGCGCGGTGCCTCCCCGCACGTGCGTGCAGTCGAAGTACGACAGCGTCTGGTACCAGTGCACCGCCAGCGGCTGGTCGACGCCGGTGCAGAACGGCGCGGGCCCGCTCGGGACGTGCGCGACGATGAACCCGCTCTGAGAGCCGAGCTGCGGTTGCTCCGCGTGCACGCGCGTGGTGTCATCGGCAGGTGGAGCCGCCGTTCCAGCCCGAGCCCCAGAACGAGATCACCCGGCGCGCCATGCGCTCGGTCTACCTGGGGCTGGGTCTGCTCGTCCTGGTGCTCGCGACCTTCGTCTTCGCCGAGTACTACAACGCGGGGCTCCGGCCCGCGCCGGCGTCGACCGCGCGATGCCGGCACGAGCTGGGGTCCAGGAGCTGCGACCTGTGCTGCCGGCCGGACCTCTACCGGTGGTCCTTCGGCCGGTGCAGCTGCAACGTGCAGACCCGCTGAGCGTCACTCCTCGAGGAGCTCGTCGGAGTCCTTGGCGAACGCCTTCGCCGATCGCGCGAGGAAATCGGCGAAGGACGGGGCCACCCAGGTGATCTCGTCGGGATCGTGCGTGAAGGCGATGACCTGCCCCTTCACGCCCTTCGCGCTCGGGCTCAGGTCGACCATGAGCACCAGCGTCGCCCCGCCGAAGGCACCGAAGGGGACCCAACCGGGCTCGAACCATCCGGGGCGGATGCGCCTGTCACGCTTCTTCGGCGGCTCGTACCCCTCGTACTGGGGGGCGCGCCGGCGGAACCCCGCGTGCGCGTCACGCGCGCCGGCGACCGGGAGGAAGTCGTAGCCGGTGAGGAAGCCCGGCCGCGCGAAGACTGGCGTGTAGTCCGGCCCGCCGTCGGCGGCGCGCCACGCGCTGCGCAGCGCGGCGGGGAGCTTGGCGCCGAGCTGCTTCTCCAGCGCGCTCAGCTTCGTCTCCGAGGCGGGACGCGAGAGCACCAGGCGCCTATCGGCGCCGGCATAGAGACGCTGGATGGCCCGGAGGTACGCGGTGAAGGTCATGCGGCCCTCGTATCACGTCCGGCCGCGTGAAGCGCCTCGCGCGAGAGGTCGTCAGCGGCATCCGCAGCCGGTGCAGCTCGGGGGCTTCAGCCGCAGCGCGCCGGTGGCGACGTCCCAGACGCGCAGCTCGTCCTGCATGGTGAAGACGAAGTGCGCGTGCCGATCGAATCCCACGACGCGCACGTCGGGCGCGGCGATCCGGGAGCGAACGCGACCGTCGCGTGTGGACACCAGGTGCGGGCCGTCCTCGTAGCTCAGGGCGAGCATCTCGCCGTCGGCGCTGCGGCCGGCTTCCCCCTGTGGGGCGTCGTCCTCGTCGTGGGGGGGCTGGGTCACCATGACGAGCCGGCTGTCGTCGACGAGATTCGCGTAGGGAAAGCCGCTGTCGTAGAGGAGCACGACCGATCCGTCGGGCCGGATCAGGCTGTCACGGACCGAGGCGACGTCGTCGCCCAGAGGGACCTTCGTCTGCGTCTGCACGTTCCAGAGGGTGGGGATGCTGCCCAGCATGGCGGCCACCAGGAGCCCGTGATCGTGCGGCGTCCAGACCACCGGCATGACGATCCCTTCGTCCTCCATGTGGGCGGGGAGCGGGGGTGGAGTCCCCGGAAAGCGCCGGTCGAGCCGGCCGGTCCCGCTGAAGAAGGTGCACGTGACGAAGACGCTCCCGCCGATGGCGACGCGCGCCCCGTCGTGGCTGAAGAGGGGCGCGCCGAGCCCGCCGGAGCAGGCCGCGTCGTGGAGCGTGCGCTTCCGCTCGGTACGCAGGTCGATGACGGTGGTGCCGGCGGCGAAGTAGCGGCTGGAGGAGGAGAAGGCGAAGCCGACCTGGCTGTCCGGCTTCACCGTGGCGATCCGGCGCCCGGAGGGAACGGCGACGAGCGCGACCTCACCCGTGTCCCACGCGACGGCGAGCACCTTGCCGTCCCCGCTCGCCTCCATCCGACGAATCGTCGGCGGCACCTCGTCGTCGCCGGCGGCGGCGGTCGACGGGCCCCGGACCACGGTCACGCCGTGCGGGACGCCGATGCGCTGGATCCCGACCTCGGGCGGCGCGTCGTCCGCGATGCGTCGGGGCCAGGCGATCCAGCTGCTGTCCGGGGCGAAGGCCATCACAGGGTCCTGATCCTCTGGCGCGTTCGCGGTGTGGAGGGTCTCGACGCGCTTCCCGCTCGCGCTCTCGTACAGGTCGAGCGTGCCTACCGCGGCGCCCTTCGCGCCGGCGTCCACGGCGAGCCAGCGCCCGTCCGGGGAGAACGCCAGCGCCAGCGTGGGCGTCCCGCTCCGGTGAATCGTCGCGCGAGGCTTCCACGTCCCGGTGTCGAAGAGCACGAGGTCGTGCTCGCTCGCGCTGGCGAGCGTCTTGCCGTCCGGCGACACGGCGCGAGGCCCTGTCCGCCACGAGCCCGGCGGGGGCGACGGCGCGCAGCGCAGCCCGGAGGCCGCCGCGGGGATGACGACGCTGGCGTGCCTCGGTGCGGAGCGCGGCGGCTGCCGCGGGGCACCGCCGCAGGACGCGATCAGCACCGAGAGCCCCGCCATCGCGCCTCGCATCCGGCCAGCATACCCCCCTGCCGCGCCCGCTATCAGCCTCGTCGTGTGAAGTCCAATCCCCGTCAGTGGTTGCCGAAAACTACGTCGTGACGCCGGAACTTCCTACGATTCACCTCGGGCACGGCCCACCCGAAATGAGAGCGATCGAGATCTTCCTCGCCCCGCCGGCCCCGCGCCGCGGTCTTTCCCACCCCAACGGCCTGCGATCCGCCTCCGGCGACGCTTCGGCGGCCATCGACGTGTTCGTGCACGGCGCCAACGTCACCGCCCGCGTGGGCGAAGGACACGGCGCCACCGTACTGCGCGATCTGGCGTCGGCCGTCGTCGAGCTGGCCGGCGCGTCGCGCGGCAAGGCCATCGTCCGGTTCTACGACGAGCCCTGGGAGCTCTGCATCGAGCGGCTGGGGGGGCAGGCCTCGCTCAGCGTGTATCGCACCGGGGCGCTGCCGGAGATCGCGGTCTACGACGCGCGCGTGCCTTTCCCCGACGTGGTGGGCGCCGCGCAGGAGGCGGTGGCCGGGGCGCTGGAGCGGCCGCTCGCCCTCCACGACCGCGCCGCGCTGGAGGCCTCGTCCGGGGCGCTCGCGGCGATCGACGTGGAGGACGACGAGGTCGCGCCCGACTCCGAGCTCTGCCCGGTCTCCCTGGAGCTCGACGCCGACGCGCCGCTCTCCTTCGCCGCCGACTTCGCGGTGCGCGCCGCGCCGGACGTCCAGGGCGAGCCGATCGAGCGCGCCGACCTGCACGGGCTCCTCTTCCGCGGCCGGATGCGCGCGCTGGTGCGGGGGCGGGTGGTGGAGCTGGGGAGCGGGCACCCCTTCCTGTTCGCCGAGTCGCTGCTCGCGGTGATGCGTCAGGCGCTCGGCGCGTGGGAGCACGGCCGCACGCTCCACGTGCGCAAGGACGCCGGCGGCGCGGGCGTGGGAGTGCGGCTGAACGTCGCCGGCGAGGTGGCGCTCTCGCTCTGGCCGCGCGGTCCGGAGCGCGAGCCGTGCACCTTCCCCGCCCTCCGGGTGGTCGACGCCACCATCGCGGCGATCGGCTTCGGGCGCTCGCTGGTGCGGGCGGTGCTGCGGCGGGATCGCTCGCAGGCCCACAACCTCCGGCTCTCCGCCTTCCGCCGCGAGCTGCGCGAGACGAGCGACCAGGTGCGCGACGCGTGCCGCGCCGACTCCAAGCAGAACCCGCAGCCGGAGCCGTACCGCGCCTTCGTCCACACCGCGCGGCCGCCCCGCGTGCAGGCGGCGCCGTCGAGCGGGAGCGCGCGCCTGCGCTACGCGATGCGGTGGCGCGCGCTGGTCCCGGGCATCGACCTGCGCTCCACCTTCCTCTGCGGCGACCGGATGATCGTCGGTGGATCGCACGAGACGTTCTGCCTGGACCGGGCCACCGGCGACGTCATGTGGCGCGTACCGACGCGCCGTGCCTCCAGCGTGGCGACGCCGGCCGGGATCGCGCGGCTCCACGCCGACGGGGAGCTCGCCCTGCACGACTACGCCACGGGGGAGATCGTGGTGCGCGGGCGGGTGCGACCCCGGACGGGCGGACCGCCGGCGGGCGCGGTGGTGAGCGCGCCGGGGCTGCCGCGCATGGTCATCCTGGCGGAGGGCGAGCGGCACCTCTCCGCCGTGGACCTCGCCACCGGCGACGCGCGCTGGCGCACGGCGTGGGGCAAGGGCGGGATGCTGCGCCTCAAGCGTCACGGCAAGCTTCTCTACTTCACCAGCGGCGACAGCGCCTTCGGCGCCATCGACGTGCTCACCGGCGCGGTGGTGTGGCGCGTGCGCGATCGGCTCCGCTTCTCCGGCGCCGTCGCCGTCGATCACGACGCGCTCTTCACGGTGGCGGGTGGCCTGGGCGGCGCGACGCAGCTCTACGGCGTCGACCCCTACTCCGGGGCCGTGCGCTTCGCGACCGACGTGCCCGGGCCGGACTCGCGCGGCGACCTTCGCGCCGACAAGGGCGCGGCGTGCACGGTGGAGGGCGCGCCGCTGGTGCTGGGGCGCGCGGTGGTGATCGTGGTGCGCGACCGCCAGGGCGTGCGGCTCTGCGCCTTCGAGCGGGACACCGGCGCGCTGCGCTGGGCCTCGCCGCACACCGTCGCGCCGATGGGCACGTCGTGGCTGGCCATCGACGACCGCATCGTGGGCAACACGCCGACGGGCGAGCTGGTCGCCCTGGACGGGGAGACCGGCGCGCTCTGCTACCGGCACGTGCTGGGGCGCGTGCTGGAGGCGGACGTGCCGCGACGCCTGGAGCCGGTGCTGCGCTCCGGCGCGGTGTACGTGCCCAGCACCGACGTGCACGTGTTCCGCCCGCGCGACGGCCAGAAGCTCGCGACGGTGGGCCCCTGCGAGGCGATCCCCGACATGCTCCGCGTCGACGAGCGCTGCAACGTGTACGTCGCGGAGGAGAGCGGCCACATGGCCTGCTTCGGCGCGGTCTCCCGCCTGGAGCTGGTGCGCTGACGAGACGTGACGATTCCATCCGATTTCCAGGGAGGTGATTCATGAAAGCATCCACGTTCGTACTGACGGTTCCCGCGCTCTTCATCCCGGCCCTCGCGCTCGCGCAGGGCGCCGGCGTCGACACGAGCGCCACGGCCGGTGGCGACGCGACCGCGACCGCGACCGCCACCACGCCGCCCCCGCCGCCTCCGCCGCCGGCGACCACCGCCACCGCCACGGTCGCGGCCGCCACCCCGCCCCCCGCCGCCGCCACACCCGACGCGGCGTCCGGGAAGACCGACCACGAGCAGGTCGTCGGACACCTCGCCGCGGGCTACCTCGGCGTCTCGCAGGTGCCCATCGCGCAGATCGCAGGCACCGGCGTGACGGAGGGCACCGTCAGTGCGCCGGTCATCGGGGTGCGCTACTGGCTGAACAACCGCATGGGCGTGGACGTGGGCCTGGGCATCGGCGTCTCCAGCGCCACCGGCTCGGTCACCAACGCGGGCGTCACCACCGACAACAACACCCCCGCGGTGGTGGGCTTCGCCGTCCACGGCGGCGTCCCGCTCGCCCTCGCGTACTCGCAGCACTTCGCGTTCGAGCTCGTGCCGGAGGTCAACTTCGGTTACGCGGGGACGAGCATCAGCGGGGCGCCGGACATCGGGTTGAACGGCATCCGCCTCGACATCGGCGCGCGCATCGGCGCGGAGCTGCAGTTCGGGTTCATCGGCATCCCGCAGCTCTCGTTGCAGGGGAGCGTCGGCCTGAGCTTCCGCTACGACACGGTGTGGGCGTCGCAGAACAACAACGGCGCGAACCTGTCGACCATCGGCGTGGGCACGACGTTCCAGAACGACCCGTGGGCGATCTTCACCAACTCGGTCTCCGCGCTATATTACTTCTGATGCGCGCACCTCTCTGCATCGCCGTCGTCGCCGCCGCCGCCCTCGCGTGCGGCGGTACGGGGACGCCGCGCGACCTGCTCGACGGCGGCGCCAGCGACCCCGTCCACGGCAGCACCGACAGGCCGCCCAGCTCCTGGGACAACCCTGGCGGGGGCGGTGGGAGCGGCGGCGGTGGTGTGTGCACCTGCCCCGCGGGCGAGTATGCGTGCGGCAACGCCACCTTCCAGCTCACGCTGCAGGACGGCATGTGCGTCGCCCCGCTGGTCGTCTCCTTCGACCCGTGCGGCAACACCTTCTCCGACCTGGGGAACCAGAAGACGGGCACGTGGTCGAAGCAGGGCGACAACCTGGTGTTCTGCGAGGGTAACGACTGCACGACGTGCACGCCTGTCGTGCGCCAACCCTGAGCGACTGCGCGGAGCGCGCGGGGGCCTGCGACGACCGCGGGGCGCGCGCGGGGCCTGCGACGGCGCGACTAGGTCTGGGGGTCCTCCTCGCGCGGCTCGAGGGCGCGCGCGATGACCTGCCGGAAGGTCTCCACCGGCTGGGCGCCGGAGAAGGCGAGGCGGCCATCGAACACGAAGAAGGGCACGCCCTGGATGCCCTCCTCCGTCGCGGCCGCCGCCTCCTGCCGGGTGCGCTCCAGCTCCGCCTCGTCGGCGACGAGCGCGCGCGTTTCATCCGACGTGAAGCCGTGTGAGGAGGCCAGCGCGGCGAGCACCTCCGGGTCGCTCACGTCCTGGCCCTCGAGAAAGTAGGCGGCGAACAGGGCCTTCGCGAGGGGGCGCTGGGTGCCCCTCTGCTGCGCGAGGCGCAGGAGCGTCTGCGCCCTCACCGTGTTGATCGAGCGCTTCACCCGCGAGAAGTCGAGGGGGATGCCGCTGGCACGCGCCTCGTGCTCCACCCGCTCGAACATGCGCTCGGGGTCTGCCCCGTACTTCGCGCGCAGCCGCTCGCGCAGATCCTGGCCCTCCGTCGGGGTGGACGGGTCCAGGAGAAACGGGTGGTAGACCACCGTCGCCTGGAGGTCGGGGAAGGTGGCGAGGGCCTGATCGAGCCGGGTGGTGCCGATCAGGCACCAGGGACAGACCACATCGGAGAAGACGTCGACGGCGAGGGAGGACATGGCCCTCGAAGGTGGGGCCCATGCCTCCCGCCGTCCAGTGGGATCACTGCTTGGTGAGGGTGTAGTTGCCCGGCTCCTGGGCGCTGCCCGAGACGTGGGAGTAACCGAGAGACGTGCCGTTGACGCAGAAGTCGTAGTGGTCGCCGGCGCCCGTCACGATCTGGTTGTTCGCCGTCGAGTAGGTATCGCCGCCGGTGGTGGTGTACGTCGAGGCGACGGTGCAGTTGCACTCGGTGGTCGATTTGGTGCAGGTGGCGGTCTGGAAGTAGCCCTTGAGGGCCGTCTCCGCGTTGGCGCAGTCGCCGAGCGCGCAGGCGAGCGGGAAGGTCGCGGACGCGCTGTAGCTGACCTTCACGTTGCGGCCGACGAGGTTGCCGGCGAACTGGATGCAGCCCTGGACCGTTGCGGTCTGCTGCGTCACGTTCAGCGCCTGACAGGTCTTCTTCGCCTGCGCGAAGGGGTCCGCGAGGCAGCCCTGCGTGTAGTTCCACGTGCCCGTGGGGTCTCCGCCGCAGGCCGTCAGGGTGCTGCAGCTGCCGATGGTGAGCACCACCGGCTTCGCGTTGGCGCAGTTCAGGACACCGCCGTCGGCACCGCCGCCGTCGGTCGTGCCGCCGTCGGTCGTGCCGCCATCGGTCGCGCCGCCGTCGGTCGTGCCGCCATCGGTCGTGCCGCCGCCGTCGTTCGTGCCGCCGTCGTCTGTCGTCGACGAGCCGTTGTCGCCGCTGCACGCGACGACGAGGGAGGAAGCAAACACGAGGGAAAGGATCGAAGCGACTCGCATGAAGCCTCCAGAAGCATAGTGGGAAAGGGAACGCTCACTCGAGCGTGCCACCCCCCTGCCCTCCCGCGCAAGGTTCTAGGGCTCGCCTCGGAGATGGGCGCTTCGCGCAGACATCCCCCCACACGCCCCCCCCCGCTGCCCTCCTCCAGCCCAGCCCGCGCCCGCTCCACCTCCCCTCGCTGCTATCCGTCGCGTCCCCCTGGTCCCCCTGCTCCCCCCTGTCCCCCCTGTCCCCCCTGTCCCCCCTCCCTGTCCCCGGACACCAAACGTCGGATTGCAAGCAGGCTCGCCCTTCGACGTTTCGGCGGCATTCTGGAGGGGAGGGGGGGTGGCATGGGGCGTGCTCTGGGTGGGCGGGATGGACCCTGTGTTCTTCACGATCAAGCGGGCCTACTACGCGACGCTCAAGCTGACGCGGCGGGCGCTGGCGGCGATGGGGCTCACGGCGGCGCGGTACGACCTGCTCGATGCGCTGTACCGGCTCGGGACGGGCTGCGTTCATCTGCAGAGCAACCTTCGGCGCGGGCTCGGCGTCGCGCGCTCCACCATCAGCCGCATGATGCGGTCGCTCGAGCAGCTGGGGCTGGTCACGCGGCGGCGCGATGGGCGCGATTGCATCGTCGCGCTCACCGCGGAGGGGCGTCGGCGGGTGCCCGGGCGTTCTTCGGGCTGGTGCTCGTCGGGCACGTCAGGCATGCGCTCGACGGCGCGCTTGCGCCGGGTGAGCGCCGCTGGCCCGCCCCGCGCGCGTGCGCACGGGCGCGCAGGCACCTGGAGGCGCTCTGCATGCGCATTCGCCTTGGGTTCGGCGACGAGGCCACCCTCGATCGTCTCACCGAGTACGGGTTCTGGGTCGTGCGCGCACGCGACCGCGAGCGCCGCGCGCAGAGACATCGGGAGCGTCGTCTGCGCCAGCTGGAGCGCGCCTGCGCACGGCCGGCGTCCGCGCGTTGACGCGCCGACGCCGCACCGCGTCGCGCCCCTTCAATTGACGGAGAGTGGACCGGATGGCAGATTCTTGCGCATGCGGCGCATTGTCCATTCGCTTCCTCTTCTTGGCCTCGCCATCGTTGCCTTTGCCTGCGGATCACAGGAGCAGAACCGCTTCGGCGACGGCGACGCCTCCACCGACGGCGGCCCGCTTAACGACTCCGGCAACCCCAACTTCGACATCGAGGGCGGGTCCGACGGCGGCAACCAGTGCACCCAGTGCTCCGGCGATCTCCACGAGATCCTGAGCTGCGGGGACAACCCGACGGTCCTGCAGACGTGCACCGGCGATCAGGGGTGCGGCCCTACGGGGTGCATCGCGGCGTGCGACGCCGCCGCCGCCAACAAGAGCTCCATCGGCTGCGACTACTACGCGCTGCCGGCCGACGCCTGGAACCAGTCCTACAACAGCGGCGGTGCCGCCGGGAACTGCTTCGCCGCGTTCGTCACCAACAACTGGACCTCGTCGATGAAGGTCTCCCTCGTCTGGAAGGGCAAGACCATCGACGCCACGCCCTACGCCTACATCCCGAAGGGCTCGGGCAACTCCATCACCTACCAGCCCATCCCGCAGTCGGGCATCCCGCAAGACAGCATGGCCATCGTCTTCCTGAACCAGACGCAGGGCGGCAGCGGGTTCAAGGTGCAGTGCCCCGCCGGCACCAAGGCCGCGGTCGAGAGCGAGGACATGGTCCTCCACGGGACGAACATCGGCAACGCGATGGAGATCAAGACCAGCGTGCCCGCCGTCGTCTACGACATCTACCCGTTCGGCGGCGCGGCCTCGTACATCTCCAGCGCCACGCTGCTGCTGCCCATCACCGCGTGGGACACCAACTACGTCGCCGCGACCATGGGCGAGCAGCCCACCGCCTTCCCGCCGGGCATCGACCTCGTCGCGCAGGAGGACAACACGCAGATCACGCTGCTGCCGACCGAGAACATCACCGCGGCCGGCGGCGTGAAGGGGGCGACCAAGGGCAGCCCGGTCACCTACACCATCAACAAGGGCCAGAACGTCCACATCATGCAGTTCCCCGACAGCCAGGGCAACGACCTGACCGGGAGCATCGTGCAGTCCACCAAGCCGATCGGCGTGTGGGGCGAGCACTTCTGCATGACCGACCCCAACCCGCCGCCGTGGCGCATCGTCGGCACCGTCGACGGGACCACCCTCACCTACGACCCGCCGGTCGCCGGCGCGCCCAAGACGCTGAACGAGGGCCAGCTCGTGGAGTTCCCCGGGCCGGCCGCGTTCCGCGTCACCTCGCAGGACGACAAGCACCCCTTCTACCTCGCCGCCCACCGCCCGGGCTACGACTGCGACGCCGGCCACCAGCAGATCCCGCCTATCAAGGCGCTCGGCAGCGAGTACGTCGCCATCGCCAACGAGTCCTCCGACTACAGCGTGGGCGGGCCGGAGACGGTCAAC
This sequence comes from uncultured delta proteobacterium, assembly GCA_963782055.1. Lineage (GTDB taxonomy): Bacteria > Myxococcota_A > Polyangia > Polyangiales > Polyangiaceae > DASXHD01. The sequence continues at coordinate 2,768,543 of CAWAIF010000003.1, read as the reverse complement.
GTCGTGCCGCCCGCCCAGTACCTCAACTCGTACATCTTCTTCACCGACCCGACCTACGGCTACACCGAGATCTCGCTGGTGCGCGTGAAGGAGAAGGACGGCTTCAAGGACGTCAACCTGGACTGCCTCGGGACCGTCACCGGGTGGCAGCCGGTGGGCGCGGGCGGGCAGTACGAGTACACGCACGTCGATCTGCGGCACGCCAACGCGCCCGTCGGCAAGTGCGACAACGGGCTGCACAAGATCACCAGCACCGGGCGGATCGGCATCACCGTCTGGGGTTACGCCAGCGCGTCGAGCTACGCCTACCCGGCAGGCGCGAGCGTGAAGCCCATCAACACCGTGGTGGTGCCGCCGACGCCGAAGTGACGAGCTGCCCCGCCGGGGACCACCGGCGCCGGGGCCAGCGATTACACTGATCTCGTGACGACGCGGCACTCCCCCCTCACGGCAGGAGCGTGGCTCGCGGTCCTCGCGGCGCTGAGCTTCGGGATCACCACGCCCTTCGTGGCCCTCGCCGGGCGCGGCGTGGGCCCGCTCACCACGGCCGCGCTGCTCTACGCGGGGGCCTGCGCGTCCGCGCTCGCGCTCGGCGCGGTCTCTCCAGGGAGCGGGGCGCCGCTGCGTCGCGCGCACCTGGGCCGGCTCCTCGCGATCGCGCTCCTGGGAGCGGGCATCGCCCCCACCCTGCTCGCCTGGGGTCTGCAGCGCGCCGGGGGGACGGCCGGCTCGCTGCTCCTCAACCTGGAGGCGGTCTTCACCGTCCTGCTCGCGCGCGCCTTCTACCGCGAGCCCATCGGCTCGCGCGTGGCGGGGGCGCTCTTGCTCATGACGCTGGGCGGGGCCGCGCTCACCGCGGGGCCGGCGGCGCACGCCGGCTGGAGCGGCCTCGGGGCGCTGGCGGTCGCCGGCGCGACGGCGGCGTGGGCGCTCGACAACACGCTGACGCGCGGGCTCGCCGAGCAGGACCCGGCGCGCGTCGTCGCCGCGAAGGGCGCTCTGGGCGTCGCGCTGACGGGCACGGCCGCGCTCTTCGCGCGGGAGCATCTCCCGGAGACGGGCCCGGCCCTCGTGCTGCTCGCGTGCGGCGCCACCGGCTACGGCCTGAGCCTGCGACTGTACCTGCTGGCGCAGCGGCGCATGGGGGCGGCGCGCACGGGGTCCATCTTCGCGCTGGCACCCTTCGTCGGCGCCGCGATCGCGTGGGCGCTCGGCGACAGGTCGCACGCCGGGTGGACGGCGATCGCCGGCGCGCTCTTCGCCGCGGGCGTCGTCCTGCACGCGACGGAGCGTCACCGGCACCGCCACACGCACCCCGCGCTGGAGCACGAGCACGCGCACCGCCACGACGACGGGCACCACGATCACGTGCACGAGCCCCCCGTCGCGGGAGAGCACACGCACCCGCACCGGCACGACCCGGTGGAGCACGATCACGAGCACGCGCCGGACGTGCACCACGGGCACGCACACCAGTAACCCCGCGCCCGCCTCCCGGCTCAGTACGCGTGCACGATCGGGCGGACCTCCGAGCACGGCCGACAAAGCGCCGTCGGCAATCCGGAGTTGCGCCGCGTGCGACCGGCCACCGCCTTGAAGACCGGCCCGCTCTGGTCCTCGTCACACTGGACGCACGCGTTGAGCGCGCCGTCCGGCTCCTCGTAGGGCACCGCCGGCGTGGCGAGGCAGATGCCCAGGCAGTTCTTCCGCGTGTTGAGCGTGTCCCAGTACCACGCCTGCGCGCACGGGTGGTCGAAGCCCAGCTTCTCCAGGCACGCGACGTTGGCCGCCCCACCGTCGGTGAGGCCGACGAGCCCGCACGCGCGCGCCGGCCCACCGAGATCTTGCTCGCGCATGTACACGGCCAGGTCCACCAGCGGCGAGCACACGCCGCAGCGGCCGTAGTGCGTGGGCGTCGCGCCCGCCGCGCTCGCGGCGTCGATCGAGGGGTACGTCACCAGCGTGTAGGGGCGCGGCACGGTGCCGGGCGGACCTTGCGGCAGCACCCCGCACACCGTGTCCGGAGAGTCCGGCGCCGGGGCCGGCGACGCGTAGGGATCGACGTCGACGGGAGCGAAGGGGGTGGCCAGCGTCCAGTCGCTCACCAGCGAATCGACGAACGCCGAGTCGTAGGCAGGCGGCGCGAACGCGTCCGCGCCGCACGCACACGAGGGCTTGCACTGGTCGGCTGTGAGCCCGGTCTTGTCGTTGGGGCTCCCGAAGAGCACCGCGCACGGGTCGGTCGTGGGACCGGGGGCGTCCTCGTGGCACGCGGCGAAGGCCGCGAAGCCGAGCGCGGCGAGCGACGCCAGGAGGGCACGTGTGGCGATCGGGTGAGCCAACCGGCGTCGCATTGGTAGATCCTTACACCTTGGCCGCCCTACGGCGGCGGTTGGAGTCAAGACCCCCTCTCAAACCGTGCGTGCGGATTTCCCGCACACGGCTTACCGGTGGTCTCTCGTGACGCGGCATTACGCGGCCTCCGGGTAGCGGATGGTCCCGCGCAGGCGGTGGAGCCCGAAGCCTTCGACGAAGTAGTCGCGGGTCCAGCGCTCGGCTTGTCCGGCCTTGAGCTTCGAGCCGGCCCGTTTCAGGCGCAGCGCTCGAAGCCGTTCGTACACGTACTCGTCGAGTCGGTTGAACTTCACGTCGGCGTTCCCGGTGCGAAAGTACTCGCCCCAGCCACGCAGCACGGGGTTGAGCTGCGCGACGACGTCGCGCAGGTCCGCGTGGCAGCGTGATCGCGGGGTGAGGTCCCTCACGCGCTGCCGGATCCGCTTCATCGCGCGAGCCGATGGCCAGCGCTGGAGGAAGTACACGCGTTTGCGCGACCTCTCCCAGATGGACCCGCTCAAGCGTTTCCGCAGGTGGCAGCCGAGGAAGTCGAACCCCTTCTTACCCCAGGAGAGGTCCAGCTTCCTCGTCTTGTCCGGGTGCAGCTCAAGCCCGAGTCGCGTCATCACGTGCTTCACGCGAAGCTCGGCCTCGTCGACGTCACGCTTCGTCCTGCACATCACGACGAAGTCGTCCGCATAACGAACCAGCTCGCCAAGATGCGCGCACCGCTTCGTCCACACGTCGTCGAGCACGGCGAGGTAGATGTTCGAGAGCAGCGGCGAGATCACCCCGCCCTGCGGCGTGCCGCTGGAGGGGTTGGTCACCGTGCCTTCGTCCATCACCCCCGCCGTGAGCCACTGCCGCAGCAGCTTGAGCACCCTCCGGTCCGAGATGCGCCGCTCGACGAGCTTCATCAGCTTGTCGTGATCGATGCTCCCGAAGTAGTCACGGATGTCGGCGTCGAGCACGTGGTTGTACCCCTTCGCGCCGAGCTTCCTCAGCGTCTCCAGGGCGTCCGTCGCGCTCCGCCCGATACGGAAGCCGTACGAGCACGAGCGAAAGCTCGCCTCGAAGATCGGCTCCAGCACGAGCTTCGTCGCCATCTGCACCACCCGGTCTCGGACCGTCGGGATCCCAAGCGGCCGCTTCTTCCCATCGGCCTTCGGGATGTACCGGCGCAGCACCGCTGCCGGCCGGTACCTGCCTGCACGGAGCACGTCATGGATCTCTCCGAGGAGTCGATCCACTCCGTACACCTCGAGCGCCGCGATCGTCTGGGCATCGACGCCCGCGGCTCCCTTGTTCCTCCTTACCCGCTTCCACGCTTCCGCGAGGACGTCACGCCTCGCGATGCGGTCATACAGCGCGTGGAATCGGCGCTCCGGATGCCGCTTGGCCGCGGCACACAGCCGGCGTTGCAGTTGTCGCACTTTGTCCATGGGCTGTCGCCGATGGGGGTGGTTGGGACCGGTCTCGCCGGCCATGCCCTCGCGCTTACCTGCTCCGCCGACACGACCACTGCAGGGGTCTTTCCCTCCTGCCGCGTTGTTCTTCACGGCGTTCGTTCGCGAAGCTCGCGCCTCGCTCTTCGGTACAGTGACCCCCTCGGACTCCCGCTGCGCAGCGGCCGACTTCGCCTCTGGCTTATACGACGCGCCTTGCCCCGACGAGGGCGACGCAGACGGGCCTCCCGAGTTCCGCACTCCTCCTTGCACGCGTGCTGCGCTCCCTACCCCGCCGGGACCGACGGCGCGTTTCGGATCTGGCGCCGCCGATATTGCCTTCGCCGCGACATGATCGGCTCGGCTCCCGGTTTGTAGATCTGACGAGGCTGCAAGCTTCACTTCATGTTGCGGCCCGCGTGCTCGCTCGGTCCGTGGACCCTTTCGACGCCCCGCTCGGCCGACGGGATCTCTCCCGCTCGGCTGGGGCCTGCTACCCGGCGCTCCGACGCTTACCGGTGCGGGACTCTCACCCGCTGGAGAAGCGCAGCTTGAGGCAGGTCGTTCGTCGGGCATGCCCGACGGACGACCTGCTTCTTCACGGCGCACCATGGCCGCGATGGTAGCCGAAGTTCGGCGGGCGCGGGTCGAGGCGGAGTGATCCTCAGGCCGGGAAGGTCACCTTCCGGTAGCGGATCGGCTCCTTCACGTTCTTGACCGGCGTCTCGCGCAGCTCGCCGAGCTCCAGGCGCCGCACGAAGTCGTCGTCGACCCCGCGGACCGCCTCGCAGACCGACTCCATCGCGAGCGCCTCGCGATACCCCGCCAGCGACTGGAGGCGGGCCGCGCTGTTCATGCCGGAGGAGAAGCCGGTGTAGTCCTGGTTGGGCCCCAGCAGCCCGACCGCCATCGGGCACAGGTTGAGGCCGATGGCGACCCCCAGCCCAGGCACCACGCCGGAGCGCGCGATCGCGTCGTACGGGGGCTCGCCCCCGAGCGCGGCGGTGAAGCTGGCGATGCCGGCGGCCGCCTTGAGCGCCGCGACGGCGCGGTCGGCGGGGGCGTCCCGGAAGAAGGGCGGCCCGAAGAGGCCGATGACGCAGTCGCCCACCATCTTGTCGAAGACGCCGCCGTTCTCCCACAGGCAGTCCACCGCGCCGGCGCTCCAGCGGTTGACGAACTCGGCGATGGCCGCCGGCCGCTGCAGCACCTGCTCGCTGAGCTTGGTGAAGCTGTTGATGTCGGCGTACAGCACGGCGATGGCGTCCTCGCGCGGTGTGAGGTAGCGCTGGTGGTAGGCCGGGTCGTTGAGGAGCTCGGTGATGACGCTCGGCGCGAAGAACTGCGCGAGGTGGCGCCGCTCGCGGTTGAAGTCGACCAGGCGCTGGCTCATCGCCTCGGTCATGAGCTGCACCACGTCCAGCGCGAACGCGGAGAAGCCCTGCTCGTCGGCGCCGCACACCACCTTGCCGAGCCGGCGTGACTGCGTCATCCCGGTCGAGAGCACCACCTCGATGCCGCGAGGCGACCCGAGCACCTCGCGCAGGAGGCTCGAGGCGGGGTCGAGCAGCTCGTCGCCGCGCTCGGCCATGGCCGCGTCGAGCTGCGCGTGGCGCGGGCCCTCCAATCCGTACTTCAGCTCGCCGTGATGGTAGATGCGGTAGCGGAAGCGGCCGCGCTCCACCTCGTCGTGGTAGAGCAGGGCGAAGTCCACCAGCTTGATCTCGCGGTAGATCGCGCGGACCGCGGCGTCGACGCCGTGATCGAAGACGGCGTCGGTGAGCAGCTCCTCCACCTCCACGACGAGCCGCTGCTTGTGCGCGGCGGTGTGCACGGTGGAGAGCACGACGTCCAGCTCCGCGCAGACGGTCTCGAGGAGCAGGCGCAGCTCCGCCTCGTCGGCCTGACGATCGCCGGGCATGAGCACCGCCAGCCGGCCGACCTCGACGCCCGCCACGCAGAGCTTCATCCACATCGAGGTGCCGCTGCCCACCACGACGGCGTGCAGCTCCTCCTCCTGATGCAGGTCGGCGCCGCCCAGCAGCGTCCACTCGCCGAAGGTGTACGTCTCCTCGACGAGGTGCTCGTTGCGCGTGGTGACGAGCGCGCCCTTCACGCCGATCCAGTTCCCCAGCGCCGGCAGGAAGCGCCCCATCAGCGCGCCCAGGGAGAGCCGGTCGCGCACGCAGGCCTCGATGAGCTGGTCGGCCTCGACGGTCAGGCGGCGAAGCTTCCGGAGGGTGTCCGCGGGGATGTCGTCCATGTGCAGACGATATCCCCGAACGGCTCGGTGGGTGGCACGGAACGGCTGGCTCGACGTGGTCGTCGATGCACCGGAAGCCGAGCGCCGAGCGCATGGCCTTCGAGCCCCAGTCCCCGCGCTGCCGAGGTCGAGCATGCCGCGCGGGCGCGAACGGGTTGCGTGCCCGTGCCAGGTGCTGCGCGCGCGGCGTCAGCTCTTCCGAGGCCGTCGTTCCGATGTGGGCCTACCGCAGACGGGCGAGACGCTCGAGGCAGGCGCGGCACGCGCGATGCTTCGAGGTCGTCGTAAACCTCGCCGGCACGTCCGCGCGCCGGCACGCATCAGGAGACAAATCATGAAGCCGTGGACTCGATGGGAAGACTGGGCCAACGTCGGCCTCGGCGCTTGGTTGTTCATCTCGACGTGGGTCCTGGGCTACGCGAGCAGCACGGCCGCCGCGGTGAACGCCTGGATCCTCGGCAGCGTGATCGTCCTTCTGGCCCTCTGGGGCCTCGCTCGACCCAGGATGCGCGCCGCCGACGGCGTGACCGTCCTGCTCGGCGGCTGGGCGTTCGTCTCGCCGTGGGCATTGCACTTCGCGTCGCTCTCGTCCGCCGCGTCGTGGAACAACTGGATCGTCGGCGCCAGCGTCTTCTTCCTCGCGACCATCGGCATCCCGATGACCACGATGCGGTTCGACCGGCGGCACGGCTGACGGCGGCCTCTCCGGTCGCGCGAGGGCGGGGGCCACGAGTTTGTCGTGACTCGCCGGAGTCGCTGTATGCTCCAGCCATGAACGCATACCCGTACCAGCCGGACCCGGCGGCCACGCGTGCCAAGGACGAGAGCGACCTCAACCTGCTGAGCATCCTGCACTACGTCTGGTCGGCCATGCTGGGCTGCTCGGGGATCGGCCTCACCGGGTACTTCATCATGATCGCGGCGTTCGTCGCGAACGCGCCGACGGGGTCGCACGCGCCTCCGCACGCCGCGGAGAACCAGGCGATGGCGGCCGGCGTGATGGGCGTGGTGGGCATCGTCATGGGCATCGCCTTCATCCCGCTCTTCATCCTGCACCTGCTCGCGGCCGCGGGCCTGAAGAAGCGGACGCGCTACGGCCTCGCCTTCGCCATGTCGTGCTTCGCGTGCCTGAGCGTGCCGCTGGGGACCGGCCTGGGCATCTGGACGATCATGGTGCTCCAGCGCCCGAGCGTGAAGGCCCTCTTCGGCCGCGCGTAGCGACTCCGGCCTGCCCGCCCGCGCGTCCCAAACAATCAGCCACGGCGAGCCATCAGCCGGAGGGCGAGCGGATCCCCCCGGCGGGGCCGCGGATCGCGCAGCGCCCGGGAGAGCATGGCGAGCCAGTCGTCGAGGGCGCCGGCGACGACGACGACGTCCTCCCAGTCGGGGGCGCACCCGTGCACCACCGCCCCGCTGTCGAGGGCGATGGCCAGGTAGTCGTAGTCGCCGTCGGGCGCCATCATGACGGGCACGTGCCGGTCCCAGAAGCGAACGATCGCGCGCCGCTCGCTCGCGGAGGCGGCGCTCTCCAGCTCCATCCGTTCGATCTCGTTCCAGGCGAAGCCCTCGGGGTCGTCGCGGCGGAAGTCGTCCTCGCACACGAACCACACCGCCTCGTCGGCGCTGGTGGCGCGCGCGATCCGGCGGAGGAGCTCCTGCTGACCGCGGGACAGCACCGGGTACCGCCTCGTGATCTCCTCCGGCAGGTCGAGTGGTCGCGCGGGATCGCGGCGCTCGACCTGCCAGCCCGCACCCGTGGCCGCGCGGGCGAGCGCCTCGATACGGTCCGGCGCGCTCACCACGGCCTCAATGCACCTCGTGCATCAACCTGCGCAGCGGGTACAGCAGCACGCCCAGCACCACCATCCCCACCAGCGACGTCCACACGAACAGCGTGAAGTAGCTCGTCGGCGGGATGATGCCCCACGACTCGCCGATGCTCCCACCCGCGTACTGCGCGACCGAGCTGGAGAGCAGCCACACGCCCATGAACAGCGAGGCGAACCGCCTGGGGGCGAGCTTGGTCACCATCGAGAGCCCCACCGGCGAGAGGCACAGCTCCCCCAGCGTCGCGAGCAGGTAGCTCAGGAAGAGCCACATCGCGCTCACCCGTGACGCGTTGCTCTCCTTCTCCAGCTTCCACACCGCGTCGCGCACCACCGGCGGCGCCGCCGCCGCGATGACCTCCGGCAGCGTCGGCGAGTCCGCCTTCTGGGTGAAGACCAGCATGTGCCGGGGCGCGTCGTACCGGATGCCCTTCTTCTCCATCTCCCCCTGGTCGAAGGGGTCCTTCCAGGTCTCCGGCACCTGCAGCTCGAAGGGCTGCTGCGGCGTCGCGTTCGCGCTCGCGTCCTGCAGCTTCTTGACCTTCTTCACCCAGGCCCTGTCGGCGACCGAGGCCGCCAGCATGTCCAGCACCACGTAGTGCGGGAGCACGCCCGCCACCTCCAGCTCGCCGCCCGCCGTGAGGTGCAGGCGCCCGGCGTCGAAGCGCTTCGTCTCCTCCACGCCGGAGTCGTTCTTCTCGGTGACCTCGACGTAGCTCTTGCCCGCCTCGCCCGTCGGCACCGCGTGCAGCGTGGAGGGCAGCGCGCCGGCGTACGCCACCGCCGTGCGCGAGTGGTTCTCGGCGGCAGCACCCGCGACCATCGCCCCGAAGGACGCGGCCATCAGGCCCATCGCCACGAACATCTTCACCGGCGTGCGCGGCTCCTTCCCGCGCTTGCCCAGCCAGAGCCACAGCCAGGAGAAGACCGGCGCGAGCAGCAGGATGAACACCGGGTTGAGCGACTGGAAGGACTCCGCGGTGTAGTGGAAGGAGCCCACCGAGAGGCGCGTGTGGAACTCCGCCCACAGGTTGAGCGCGTTGCCGGCCTGCTCGAACGCCATCCAGAAGAGGACGACGAAGAAGAAGAGGACGAAGATGACGATGCTCTTGTCCTTCGCCGCGCCGCGGATGCGCGTGAGGAGCACGCCCATCACGATGAAGATCACGCCGAAGGCGAGCGGCATGATGACGCCGGTGACGGGCGTGCCGCCGCGGATGAAGGACACGATGTAGTACGCCGGCATCAGGATGCCGAGGCCGCCCAGCACGAAGGGGAAGGCCCTGGCGAAGACGCCGGAGAGGCCCGTCTCGCCGGGCTTGTGGTCGTCGTCGGGCGCGGCCTCCTGCTCCTCGATCGCGGTGCGGTAGGGCTTACCCCCCGCCTTCGCCTGCTCCTCGAGCTGCTTCTTCTCGCGGTTGATCTCCCGCTGCGTCTTGAGATCGTTGCCCACCTTGAAGATGGACTTGAGGACTGTCCCCTGCCCGACCAGGAAGATCATCAGGCCGAAGACCATGCCCACGCCGGCCGCGCCGAAGCCGTAGTCGAAGCCGTAGTGCTCGCGCAGCCAGCCGCACCATATGGGCGAGAGGCCCGCGCCCACGTTGATGCCCATGTAGAAGATGGTGAAGCCGCCGTCGCGCCGGGCGTCGTCCTGGCCGTACATCTTGCCGACCATCGTGGAGATGTTCGGCTTGAAGAAGCCGTTGCCGGCGATGAGGAAGGCGAGCGCCGCGTAGAAGAAGGGCAGCGGCTCGAAGGCCATCAGGAAGTGGCCGATCGCCATCAGGATGCCACCGATGATGATCGACGCGCGCAGCCCGATGTACCGATCCGCCAGGAGGCCCCCGAGCAGTGGCGTCAGGTAGACGAGGCTCGTGTACCACTTGTAGACGTTGGACGAGTGCTCCGGCTGCCAGCCGTGGTGCTCGATGAGGTAGAGCACCAGCAGGGCGCGCATGCCGTAGTAGCTGAAGCGCTCCCACATCTCCGTCCCGAAGAGGAAGTACAGGCCCCGCGGGTGCTTGCCTGTCTCCACGGCGACGACGGTGGAGATCACCGCGTAGCCCAGGAGCACGAAGGAGAGGATCAGCGCCATCCGCGCGACACATCACCGGTACGGCGAGGGGGTGTCAAGACGGGATGCAGGATTGTATAGTCCCCGCCTTGGAGACGGGCGGCCGGAAGGCGGGGGACGAGGCCGACGCGCGCGCTCTGGGTCGTCTCGGGTACGCGCAGGAGCTGCTGCGCGGGATGGGCGGCTTCTCCAACTTCGCCCTCAGCTTCTCCATCATCAGCATCCTGACGGGCGTGGTGACCACCTACAAGGTGGCGCTGGACGGAGGCGGGCCGGCGGGCCTGGGCGTCGGCTGGCCGCTGGTGTGCGCGGGGACGCTGCTCGTCGCGCTGGCGATGGCGGAGCTCGCGAGCGCCTTCCCGACGGCCGGCGCGCTCTATCACTGGTCGGCGCTGCTGGGCGGGCCCGGCGCCGGGTGGTTCGTCGCCTCGATGAACCTGGTCGGACAGGTGGCGATCGTCGCCGCCATCGACCTCGGGTGCGCCAAGACCCTCGCGGCGACACTGGGCCTGGGCGCGCCGTGGGACATGGTGCTCTTCTTCGCGGTCATCGCGTCGCACGCGGGGGTCAACGTCATCTCGGTGCGGCTCGTCGCCTACCTGAACGACCTGTCCGCCACGGTGCACGTCGCCGGCGTGGTCATCCTCGTGGCGCTGCTCTTCGCGCTGGGCCGGGCACAGCCCGTCGGCTTCCTCGCTCATACCGGCTTCACCACGCGCGAGGATGGCCTGTACGCCTTCGGCTTCCTCAACGCGATGACGCTGGGCATGTGGACGATGACCGGCTTCGACGCCTCCGCCCACGCGAGCGAGGAGACGCACGACCCGGCGCGCCGCGCGCCCGCGGGGATCCTCTCGGCGGTGCTGGTGAGCGCGGTGGCCGGCTACGCCCTGGTGTGCGCGCTCACGCTGGCCATCAAGGACCTGCCGGCGACGGCGGCGAGCGACGAGCCGGCGCTCTTCATCCTGCGAGGCGCGCTCGGCCCGCACGCGGGGAGCGCGGCGATGGGGCTGGCCATCGCGGCGATGTGGTTCTGCGGGCTGTCCTCGGTGACGGCGGCCTCCCGCACCTTCTACGCCTTCTCACGCGACGGCGGCCTGCCGTGGTCGTCGCGCCTGCGCACCGTCAGCGCGCGCTTCCGCACGCCGGTGGTGGCCATCGGCGCGGCCACGCTCCTGCCCTGCGCGCTGGTCTCGGCGACGCGCGTGATGAGCGGCCAGGTGTTCGACGCGGTGTCGTCGCTCGCGACGACCGCGCTGTACGTGTCGTACGCGACGCCCATCGCCCTCGGCGCCGTCGCGCGCACCCGCGGGCGGTGGAAGCGGCGCGGCCCCTTCCACCTGCGCGGCGCGGGGGTGCCAATCGCGTGGCTCGCGGTCGCGTACTCGGCGTTCGTCGTCGCCACCTTCGCCGTGCCGCCCAACCAGGTGTACGGAGAGGTGGTCGTCGGCGTGGCCGCGCTGCTCGGGCTCACCTACGTGACGCTGGTGAAGGGCAAGTTCGCCGGACCGAAGGTCACCATCGCGACGCTGGAGGAGCAGACCGCGCGCGAGTGAAGGCCGTTTCGCCTTGCCCGAGCACGACAACCCACCGACAATCATGGGATGCGCGGGCTTCAGGCGGCGGCGACCGTGGGCGTGTGCGTGTCCGCGCTGCTCATGGCGTGCGGCAGCGGCGACGACGCCTCCACTCCGGACGCCTCTGCGGAGGGCGGCGGCTTCGACGCCGCGGCGGACGCCTTCGACGCCGGCACCGAGGCCGCGGCGGTGGACGTGGGCGTGGACCGCTACGTCGCGCCGGACCCGCCCGGCGCGCGCATGGCGACCGTCGACTACATGGGCGGCGCGCTGCTCACCTCCGCCAAGATCATCACCGTCACCTTCGCTGGCGACGACGCGACGGTCGTGAAGAACGTGCAGGACTTCGACGACGGCGTCACGCAGACGCAGTGGTGGACCGACGCGACGGCGGAGTACTGCGTCCAGCCGCAGGGTGGCCCGTGCATCGGCCCGGGCTCCGGCGGCGGGCACGTGGTGCTCAACGAGGCAGCCCCCACCAGCCTCGTCGACACCGACAGCGGCAAGGGCTCGACGGTGGTGGACTTCATCCAGAAGCACATCACCAGCGGCGACCTCCCCCCGCCGGACGATCAGACCATCTACATGCTCTACTTCCCATCCTCGACGACCATCAGCTTCGATGGGTCGAAGAGCTGCCAGAACTACGGGGCGTACCACTACTCCGCCACCTTCGACCTCGGCGACGCCGGCACGCAGGAGGGCGCGTACGCGGTCGAGCCGCGCTGCAACTACACGAGCTACCTCTTCTTCGCCGCCAGCCACGAGCTGATCGAGGCCGCGACCGACGCGCACCCCGGCAAGGACCGGGGCTACGTCATGCAGGACACCTCGTGGCAGTGGTACGGCGACGAGGTGGGCGATCTCTGCGATCACCCCTGGGGCTTCGACGGCACCGACGCCGGCGGCCACAACGTGCAGCGCGGCTGGTCCAACGTCTCCGCGCTGGGCGGCCACGACCCGTGCGTGACGGCGCCGACCGACCCGTACTTCAACGTGGCGCCGGGGACGGGGAAGCAGAACCTGTATCTGGCCGTCGGGGAGACGGCGACGATCGACCTGCAGCCCTTCGCCGACGGCAAGACCGGCGACTGGTCGCTGGCCGTCAACGAGACGAGCAAGCGCTACGGCGACAAGGCGGATGTGCTCTCCTTCCAGCTCGACACGACGACGGTCAACGACGGCACGCCGGCGCACCTGCAGATCACCCTGAACGCGAAGCCCACCTACGGCTACGCGACCTACGAGCTTGTCTCGAAGGGCAACGGCCACGAGCACCACTGGGGCGCGAACGTCTGGCTGAAGTGACGCCTCGCCCGCGCTCGCGGAGCGTCGCGTGCGCCCTCAATGGGCGGGGGCGCGGGTGGTGACGGCGGCGCCGTGGAAGGACGGGCGGAAGGGCTCCGGCGCGGCGTCGCCGTCGACTGCAGCGTCGAGGGGGACGGAGGCGTCGTCCGGCGGGAGGCCGGCGTCCAGGTCGAAGAGGAACACCTGCGGCTGCCCGCCATCGGGCGGGAGCTTGACGCGGTAGACGTGACCGGCCGCGCTGAAGGCGTACAGGACGCCCGCCCACTGCGCGAGGCCGAGGAGCCCCGGCTTGCCGGCGAAGCCGAGGAACTTGGTGGGCTTGCCGGTGGCGGGATCCACCACCGTGAGGCCATCGCCGTTGGTGGGGTTGAAGCCGACCGCGGTGAGGTAGGTGTCGCCGCCGGCGATGGAGACGACGTCGCCGGAGATCTCGTAGTAGCCGCCCGCGTCGTTGGGGTTCATCGAGCCGACGAAGGAGGTCGCGCCCGTCTGCGGGTCGATGCGGACGTACTGGGCGAGCTTGTAGCCGACGAGGGCCTCCTCGTTGGGGTCGAGCGTGCCGGCGGGCAAGAAGGCGAGCGTCGGCGGGTAGTTGCCCTTGGCGATCGGGTAACAGAGGGCCGTCTTCTCGTCGATCTTGACCAGGGTCTCGCTCGTGACGCCGTACAGCTCCTGCTTCGAGTTGACGGCGATGTCGAGCATGGGCTCGCCGTTGCAGTCGAAGTCGGCGACCTTGGAGAGGACGTGCGCGAGGGGGTCGAAGCGATACAGGGTGGTGGTGCTGTTGGCCCAGATGACCGGCTCGGGCCCGAGGTCAGCGTCCGGCTCGTCGACGCCGGCGTCCAGATCGCCGGTGATGTCGGCGGTCGCGTCTTCGGAGGCGTCCGGCTGCCCCTGGGCGTCGTCGCCGCCGCACGCGAGCAGAGGTGGGAGGGCGGACAGGGAGACGACGAGGAGCACGGCGAGCGAGCGCACTGCGGCGAGCATATCAGGACGGGCGGCCAACCGGACCGCGTCCTTCGGGTCGGGTCTGCCGACCGGGAAACGCCGCCCCAGGAGGTCCGGCGGGCGCGTGGCGCGACGCGTCGAGCACGCGCAAAATCCGTGCGGCGAGGCTCATGCGATGACACGATGAGGCCCATGCGGCGTCTATCCCTGGTCACCACTCTTCTCGCCATCGCGGCCCTCGTCGGATGCGGCGACTCCACCGACAACCGGTTCTCCGACGACGGCGGCGGCGACGCCTCGGTCGACGGGACGGGGGACGACGTCGACATCGCATTCCCCGACGCCAGCTCGGACGCGCCCACGTGCGTGCAGTGCTCGGCGGACCTGCACGAGGTGCTCACGTGCGGCGACAATCCGACCGTCGTCCAGACCTGCACCGGCAACACGGGCTGCGGGCAGGGGGGCTGCATCGCCGCGTGCGACGCCGCCGCGCAGAACAAGAGCTCCGTCGGCTGCGACTACTACTCGATACCCTCCGACGGCTGGAACCAGGCGATGGGCAGCGACGGCACGCCGGGCAGCTGCTTCGCCGCGTTCGTGACCAACAACTGGTCCTCCGACATGAACGTCACCCTCGTCTACAAGGGCAAGACGATCAACGGCAACGACCACGCGTTCACGCCATCGGGCTCCGGCTCCTCCGTCAAGTACACGAAGGTCCCCTCCAGCGGCATCCCGCCGAACAGCATGGCCATCGTCTTCCTCAACGACTACCCGGGCGGGGGCGACTCCAATTTCTCGGAGTACACGCCCTGCCCCGCGGGCACGACGGCCGCGGTCACCACGGAGGACATGGTCACCCACTCGACCTCCGTCTCCCACGCGATCGAGATCAAGACGAGCGTGCCGGCCGTCGTCTACGACATCTACCCGTTCGGCGGCGCCCATTCGTACATCTCGAGCGCGACGCTCCTCTTGCCGACGACCGCCTGGGACGTCAACTACGTGGCGACCACGATGTCCGACGACGCGACCCACCAGACCACGCTCAACCTCGTCGCTGCGCAGAACGGGACCAAGATCACGATCCTGCCCACCGTCGACATCACGGCCGGCACGGGCGTCAGCGCGGCGACGAAGGGGCAGCCCCAGACCTACACGCTCAACCAGGGCGAGACGATCCACTTCGTCCAGTACGCCGACGGCCAGGGCAACGACCTCTCCGGCAGCATCATCCAGTCCAACCTGCCCATGGGGCTGTGGGGCGGGCACGTCTGCGAGGTGCAGCCCAACCCACCGAACTGGCGCATCCTCGGCACGGTCGACGGAACGAAGCTCACCTACGATCCGCCGAACGCGAGCGCGCCCGCGACGTTGAACGAAGGGCAGGTCGTCGAGTTCGCCGGGCCCGGCGCGTTCCACGTCCAGTCACAGGACGCCAACCATCCGTTTTATCTGGCCGCGCACCGGCCCGCCTACGACTGCGACTCGGCCCACCAGCAGATCCCGCCCGTCAAGGCGCTGGGGAACGAGTACGTGGCCGTGGGCAACGAGTCGACTTATTACAACGTCGGCGGGCCGGAGACGGTGAACGTCGTGCCGCCCGCGCAGTACCTGCCGTCGTACATCTTCTTCACCGACCCGACGTACGGCTACAGCGAGATCGCCATCACCAGGAAGAAGGCGGGCGACAACACCTTCCACGACGTGACGGTCGACTGCGTGGGCAAGGTCACCGGCTGGCAGCCCGTCGGCACGTCGGGGCAGTACGAGTACGTGCACGTCGATCTGGCGAAGGCGGGGTCCGGCGTCGGCAAGTGCGACAACGGCCTCCACACGGCGAAGAGCGACGTGCCCTTCGGCATCACGGTGTGGGGTTACGACAGCGCGTCGAGCTACGCGTACCCGGCCGGCGCGAGCGTGAAGCCGATCAACACGGTGGTCGTGCCCCCCACGCCGCACTGACCTGGGAGGGGAGGCACGCGCCGCCCCTCTGAGGTCCATCGACGCCCGCGTGCGGCTCGTCTCAGCGGGGCGGCTGCGCGAACCTCGGATCGTTCGGGAAGGGGCTCGCGGTGTCGCGCTCCCGCAGCTCGCCGTCGGTCCAGGGCGTGAAGGAGTCGCCGCGCTCGGCGAAGAACGCCACGCCGATGACGCCCACGTTGCGGTCGCCGCTCGTCTGCGCGGCGTACGACTCGCTGGTGTGCGAGAAGCGGAAGGCCGCCACCGCGTCCTGGCTCCGGCGGAAGCCGTCGATCTGCAGCGTGGCGAAGGGCATCAGCAGGTAGCCGCGGTTGTCCATCGCGGCGGGCTGGCCGTTGATGACGTCCAGGCCGTCCACGCTCGCCACCGTCTCGAAGCGGTGGTTGGTGTGGTTGGTCACCGTGATGGTGTAGCGCTGGCCATCGCGGCCGATGACGTAGGTGCGGTCGTTGACCTTCAGGGCGTTGAGCGCGTCGCCGTTCTCGTCACGGATGGAGACCGTGATGGCGCCGCCGCCGGCGGGGACCTCCGTCCAGTGGCCCACCTGGTCGGCGTGGAAGGCCGCCAGGGCGCGGACGCCGGCGAGGTTGTTGTAGTGGAGCGTGGCGACCGCGAAGGGCTGGTTGCTGTCGCGCAGGAAGGCGACCTCGTGGACGCGCGACTCGCGTGTCTCACCCCAGCCGGTGCCCAGGCCCGGTCGCTCCACGTCCCGCGGCTGCGACTCCTGGCCCAGGGGCGCGCCCCCGCCGTTGCCCATGGGCTCGGCCGACGCGGTGCGAGGCGCCGAGGAGGACCCGCCGTAGCCCCGCGCGTCCGCGGCGGGGGCCGCCGCTCCGGCGTATCCGCCCGGCTCGTAGCTGGCCGGCGAGGCCGATTTCGCCGCGGAGTAGCCGTAGCTCCCACCGCCGCCGCAGCCGGACATGGCAACCAGAATCCCCAAAACCCACAGCCACTTGCTTCGCATGACCAGACCCTCCGTTTGCCTGAAGAACGGGGGCCGCGGCCGGACCTTACAGGGCCAGGGGGTGCTACAACTCGTGTCATGCGCGTGCTTCGAATCCTGGGGCTTTTCGCGGTGGTCGCCGGCTGCGGTGGGGGCGGGAAGCCGGCCCTCGTCGCCGAGGCCCCCATCGACGGCAAGAGCCCGGACAGGACGGGCGAGGGCTCCTCGCACCCCCTGCCCATCACCGCCTCCGAGGCCGCCGCCGACGCGGCGATGCCCGCCTGGTACGACCCGAAGGCCCAGCTCGCCGCCCTCCGCCCGGAGGTCATCCCGGACGTGGAGGCGACGGGCGAGCCGCTGGACGCCATCCCCCTCTACGACCTGCGCATGACCGTGGACCCCGCCGAGAGCACGTTCCACCTGGACGAGCGCGTCTACTTCCAGAACCGCACCAACACGCCCCTCTCCGACGTGATGATGCGCATGTACGCCAACACCCCGCCCGGGCACGACACCGCGGAGACGCTGCGCGGCGGGCATTGCGTGCAGACTGCATGCACCGTGGAGACGCTGGGGCGCGACGCGATCGTGGTGCACCTGAAGAAGCCGCTGCTGCAGGAGGGGCGCCTGCGGATCGTGCTGCACGTCGAGGGCAAGCTTCGCAAGATCGACGCGAGCAAGACGACGATGATGGCCGCCGCCATGGGCTCGCTCAAGACGATGATGCCCAACACCGGGGAGACCGCGCACGACGACAACGGCGACTACGGCCTGCTCGCCACGGGCGACGACATCCTCTCCTTCGGCAACTTCTACCCGGTGGTGGCCCGCTTCCACGGTGGCCAGTGGGACCTGGACGAGAGCACGGTGGGCGACATCGGCCCCGACGCCCTGTCCCACGTGCGCATGCACGTCGAGGTGCCGGCGGACTACGTCGTCGCGGCGAGCGGGGTGCGCGCGCACGAAGAGGTCACCGGGGGCACCAAGAAGATCGACTTCGTGGCCGGCGCGATGCGCGACTTCGCCCTTTTGACGAGCAGCGAGTTCACCAGCAGCGAACGCGACGTGGACGGCGTCAAGGTGCGCTCGTACTACCGCAAGAGCGACGCGGAGACGGGCGCGAAGGTGCTGGACGTGGCGGCGTGGGCGCTGAAGGACTTCCAGAAGCGCTTCGGTAAGTACCCTTACCGCGAGCTGGAGATGGTGGAGGAGGCGCTGGTCGGCGGCGCGGGCGGCGTGGAGTTCGCCGGCCTCGCGACGGTGGCGAGCATGTTCTACAAGCCCTCTGGCAGCGCCTCCGGCGGCGGCGGGGGGATGGAGGCCCTGCTCGGCGGCCTGCTCGGCGCCGGTGGCTCCAACAGCCCGATGAAGGCGAGCGCCACCGAGTTCACCACCGCCCACGAGGTGGCGCACATGTGGTGGCACGGCGCGGTGGGGAGCGACTCCCGCCGCCACCCGTGGCAGGACGAGGCGCTCGCCCAGTTCAGCGCGATGCTCTACCTGGAGGACCGCTACGGCAAGGAGCGGGCGCAGCGCGAGGGGGACATGAACGTCCGCATGGGCTACGAGCTGATGCGCATGGTGGGCGAGCCGGACGGCGTGGCGGACGCGCCGGCGGGCAAGCAATCGCAGATCGTCTACGGCGGGCTCGTCTACGGCAAGGCGCCCTACTTCTACGTGAGGCTTCGCAAGCTCCTCGGCGACAAGCTCTTCTTCCAGGCGCTGCAGGCGTACGTGAAGGTCTACTACCTGGCGATGGCGCCCTCCCACGCCTTCGTCGCGAGCGCCGCGGCCCTCGCGGGCAAGAAGGGCCCGAAGGTGAACGCGCTCGCGACGCGCTGGCTGGACCAGAAGCACGGCGACGATGACCTCGGGAAGTCGAGCTTCGGGGACCTGGTGGCCACGGCGGCGGGCAAGAAGGTGAAGCACCACAAGGGCGGCGGCGGGGGCGGGGGACTCCCCTTCGGCGGCCCGGCCGGCGGCGACCCGATGAAGCAGCTCATGAAGATGCTCTCGGGCGACGGCGACAACGTGGACCCGAGCAAGCTGCTCCAGCAGCTCATGGGGGGCGGCGGCGGCGACGACGGCGGCGACGGCATGGGCCAGATGATGAAGCAGATGATGGGGAACTGAGAGGGCGCTGATGAAATCCACGTCCCTCTCGGGAGGGGATCCCCGGGGCGGCACGCGCCTTCCTCCTCCTCCTCGCCGTCGCGGCGGCGGGGTGCGCGTCCTACCACTCGACCTACGTGCCGCCGGCAGACGGGCGCGCGCGGGCGGTGCTGGAGGGGACGGACGTCGTGATGAAGCTGAGCGCGCCGAGCGAGGCGTGCCTGGAGGCCGCGCTGCAGGAGGACGCACCCCCTCCCCCGCGCTGGCGAGGCTCGCCCACCCTCTGGGAGGCGAACCTGGTGATCGTGCGGCCCATCATCGTGGTCCACGCGGGGACGTCCGGCTGGCCGCACCCCCACGCCGTCCACGGCGGCGGCGGCGGCTTCGGCGGCGGTCACGCCTCCGGCCGCGGGGGAGCGCACGCCGGCGGCGGCGGACACGCGAGCGGGAGCGCCCACGACGGCGGGAGCGGCGGCGGCGACTGGGGCAAGCTGGGGCCGGTCGTCGTCATCGCCGCGGTGGTCGCGCTCACGGCCCTGCCCATCGTCGCCGACGTCTTCTCGGTCCTGTCGCCGAGCGGCAGCGCCTCCGCCGACGCCATCGACCAGGTCAACGCCTGGAACGACTACACACGAGCCACCGGGACATGCGCCGCCTCGCCCTGACCATCCTGCTGGTGCTGGCGGCCGCGGGCTGCGCGGCCCAGTCACACTACGAGCCGAAGCTCGCGGTGCCGCACGAGCTCATCCTGCAGTACGACAGCGGCTTCCAGATGTGGGCCAGCGGGCGCAAGGTGACGCAGGGCACCGGCTACGGCGGCCTCGCCGACTACGTCCGGTGCGTGCCGGTGGCCCGTGGCCACGCGATGGAGGCGGAGGCCGCCGGCTCGCGCGGAACGGTCTTCACCGCGCTCGGCCTGAGCTTCGGCACCGCCGCGCTGGGCGGGCTCGCGGGGCTCGGCTTCCTCGACCAGCCGGACGTCGCCCTCGCCTTCTTCGGCGCGGGGGTCGCCTCCGGGGTGCTCGGCGTCGTCTTCGGGGTGCTCGCCTACCACGCCAAGAACGACGCCAACGGCGAGGCCATCGACTCCATGAACGCCTTCAACGACACGGTGGACGCCGCCGCGCGCGCTGGAGCGCCCATTCCCTGCGCGCGCTGATACTCTGGCGCGCATGCGCATCCTCATCGCCGACAAGTTCCCGGAGACCTACGTCGCCGAGCTCAAGACGCTGGGCGCGAGCGTCGACTACCTGCCGGACCTCTCCGGTGACGCGCTCGCCACCGCCGCGAAGGACGTCGAGATCCTGGTGGTGCGCAGCACCAAGGTGACGCGCGCGATCATCGA
This sequence comes from uncultured delta proteobacterium, assembly GCA_963782055.1. Taxonomy (GTDB): domain Bacteria; phylum Myxococcota_A; class Polyangia; order Polyangiales; family Polyangiaceae; genus DASXHD01. The sequence continues at coordinate 2,748,382 of CAWAIF010000003.1, read as the reverse complement.
GCGCGCCGGGGGCCTGGAGCTCATCCTGCGCGCGGGCGCCGGGACCGACACCATCGACGTCGCCGCCGCGAGCGAGCGCGGCATCTACGTCGCCAACTGCCCGGGCAAGAACAGCGTCGCCGTCGCCGAGCTGGCGATGGGCCTGATGCTGGCGCTCGACCGGCGCGTCCCGCAGTGCACCGCCGACCTGCGCGCCGGGGTGTGGAACAAGAAGGAGTACGGCAAGGCGGACGGGCTGAAGGGCAAGACGCTCGGCATCGTGGGCCTGGGCGCGATCGGCCAGGCCGTCGCCGCGCGCGCGGCGGCCTTCGAGATGGAGCTGCTCGCCCACTCGGTGCCGGTCGACGCGACGCTCATCGACGCCCTGGGCATCGAGCACTGCTCGACGCTCTTCGAGCTCGCCGAGCGCGCGGACGTCGTGACGGTGCACGTCCCGCAGGTGCAGGAGACGCGGAAGCTCTTCGGCGTGGAGTTCTTCGCGCGGATGAAGCCCGGCGCCATGTTCATCAACACCAGCCGCGGCGGCGTCGTCGACCAGGAGGCGCTGGTGCGGGCGATGAAGGAGCGGGGCCTGCGCGCCGGCCTGGACGTCTTCGACCCCGAGCCGGAGGGCGGCACGGGCGCCTTCGCCGGGGAGATCGCGTCGCTGCCCGGGTTCGTCGGCACCCACCACATCGGCGCGAGCACCGAGCAGGCGCAGAACGCCATCGCCGCGGAGGCCGTGCGCATCTGCCGCGAGTTCGTGACCAGCGGCAGCGTGCCCAACTCGGTGAACGTGGAGCGCCACTCGCCGGCGCAGGTGCAGCTCCTGGTGCGTCACCTGGACAAGGTGGGCGTCCTCGCCGCGGTGCTGCAGGTGATCCGCAACCACGGCCTGAACGTGGAGGAGATGACCAACACCATCTTCGCCGGGGCCAAGGCCGCCGTCGCCGTCATCCGCCTCTCAGGCTCGCCGCCCGAGGCGCTCATCCGGGAGATCGCCGGGATGCAGGACAAGGTCATCCAGGTCACCGCCAAGGCCTGCTGATCCGGTCGCCGTGAAGCGGCACCGCGCAGGTCAAGGACGGCGCGTGACCCACACCGCCTTCAGGTGCGCCTCTCCACCGAGGGGCGGCGGGTAGTCCGCCGGGGGCGGGAGGTCCTTCACCTGGGCGACGTCCACGTCGGCCAGACGCGCGGCGTCGAAGAGCACCCGGCGGAACTTCGCCGCCGGGATGCCGCGGTGATTGGTGCACGCGAGCATCGCGCCGCCGGCAGAGAGCAGCGCGAGCGCCTGCGCGGCGAGCTCGGCGTAGTCGGAGGAGGCGACGAAGCGCCGCGCGCGGGTGGAGGAGTAGCTGGGCGGGTCGAGGACGATCAGGTCGTAACGCGCGCCCTTCTTCGCGGCGCGGCGAAGCCACGCGAAGGCGTCCTCGGCGACGAAGTCGTGCGCGCCGGGATCGAACCCGAGGTGCGCGAAGCCCTCCCGCCCGCGCTCCAGCGCCGCCGGGGAGGCGTCCACGCTGGTCGTGCGGGCCGCGCCGCCCACCGCCGCGGCGATGCTGAAGCCGCACGTGTAGGAGAAGAGGTTGAGCACCCGCTTGCCCGCCGCGGCCGCGCGCACGCGCCGGCGGTTGGCGCGCTGATCGAGGAAGAGGCCGGTGGACAGGCCGTCGCCCAGCCGCACCAGGTACTCGATGCCCTCCTCGCTGACGACGAGCGGGTCCGGCGCCGGCGTACCGCGCACCGGCTCGCGCGGGGCGAGGTCCTCCCGGCGGGTGTCGACCAGGGTGTTGGCCTGCTTCGGGCGCACCTTCAGGTAGACGCCGTCGAAGCCGAGCCCGGCCAGCGCATCGAGCACGCGGCCGCGGCGCGCCTCGTGCCAGGCGCGACCTGCGTCGTCCGCGTAGAGCTGCGCGACCAGGTGATCGTCGTAGACGTCGACGGCCAGGCCGGGGAGCGCGTCGCCGCCCTCGTTGACGAGCCGGAACGCGGTGGTGGCGCGCGCGGGCGGCATGCAGCGGAGCAGGCCGAAGCGCCGATTGCATGCAAGTCGCAGGGACCGCTCGAGCGCCGGGAGGTCGTCGAAGACGCGCTCCCCCGCGTCTCCACGCGCCAGCCACTCCCCGAAGGCGGGCGGGACGGGCGCCTCGAAGCGCAGGCGGCGCCCCTTCGGCCCGGGCATCGCGAGCGAGCGCGCGTGGAGCATCAGTCGCGGCGCCGCCGCGCCGCCGTACAGCGCGTCGCCGGCGATCGGCGCGCCCGCCGCGGCGAGCTGCGCGCGCGCCTGGTGGGTGCGGCCGGTCTCCAGCCGGAGCTCCAGCATCGCCCTGTCCCCGGCGCGCTCCAGCACCCTCACGTGGGTGACGGCGAGCTTGCCACGGCCGCCCTTGCGCCCGGGCACCTGCCGCCCGCCCTGCTCCTCCAGGTGGTGGCGGAGCGTCGTCTCTGCGGTGCGCGCCGGCCACCCCCGCACGCAGGCGAGGTAGCGCTTGTCCACGTGGCGCCCCTCGAACTGGCGCGCGACGTGGGCGTTGTGCTCCTTGCGCCGCACGAAGACGAGCACCCCGCTTGTCTCGGCGTCCAGACGCTGGTGCACGCCCAGGTAGGGGTCCTTTCCTCGGCCGGTCAGGTCGCGACGCAGCCGCGAGACCACGTCGTCGGGCACCTGCGGGTCGGCCGCCTGCGAGGGCACGCCCGCGGGCTTGTCGATCGCGAGCAGGTCCTCGCCGTCATGAAGGACCCACGCCGCGTCGAGGTCGGGGAACGCGCGCTCCCGGTCCATCTACTCGAGCTGCTTCAGCCGCGCCTTCGCCGCCTCCGCCGTGGTGCTGCGCGGCTTGGCGTTGCCCCAGCGGTCGACGACGACCTGGTAGGCCTTGCGCGCGCCCTCCAGGTCCCCCTTCCCTTCCAGCGCGAGGCCGAGGAAGTAGAAGGCGCGCGTCTGGAGCTGCGGCTCCCCGAGGGCGATGCACGCGCCCGTCACCGCGCGCAGCGACGGGATGGCCTCGTCGTACTTGCCCGCGAGCGCGTCGACCTTGCCCACGTCGGCGTTGAAGGTGGCGGTGCGGCGGGCGTCGGGGGGCAGGGGCAGGAAGTCGGGCAGCTTGTCGAGCGCCTCCTTCGCCTCGTCCTGGTTCTCGGAGAAGCCCGCGTAGAGCATCACCCAGCGGAAGGGCGCCATGCGCAGGTTCTCCTGCTGCGTCCGGCTGGACTCCTGCTGGCGGAGCCAGGTCGCGCGCCGCTTCTCCAGCTCGTCCTTGGAGATCATGTTGCCGCGGTACAGGTACTCGTCGGCCCAGATGGTCGGGTCGTTGCCCATCGGGTCGGGCGTGAGCGCGGGGACGATCTTCAGGAAGTCGGCGGCGGTCTTCGCCGCGTCCTGCATCTCGCCGGTCTCGTAGGCGATGAGGGCGAGCTGGTGGCGGGGGCCTGCGTGGAGCATCACCGCCTGCTCCGAGATGGCACGCTCCCACGCGCGCGTCTCCTTCGCCGCGGTGGCGAAGTCCCCGCCGTACAGCGCCAGGTTGGCGAGGTCCTGGGCCTCGCCGGCATCGCGGTCGGCCACCGGCATGGCGTCCCACTGCCGCTTGAGGGCCACGCGCACCGCCTCCTCCGGCTGGCCGCGCGCCATGAGCGCGGCGGCGACGTAGTAGCTCGCGTCGGCGGAGGCGGGCTCCACCGCCTGCCAGGCGCGCGCGTCCTGCTCCATGCGGTCGCACTCTCCGCGGTCGCGCAGCAAGAGGATGCGCTGCTGCAGACACGTCGTCGCGGCGGGCGAGGCCTTGATGCAGTGGTCGTACGCCTCCAGCGCGCCGTCCACGTTGCCCAGCAGCCGGAGCACGTCGCCCTTGGCGCGCCAGGCGGGCATGAAGGCGGCGTCGAGGTGGATGGCGTCCTCGTAGGCGTCGCGCGCCTTCTCGAAATCGCTGCGGCCCTGCCGGACGTAGCCGAGGAGGTAGAGAAAGAGCGGGTCCTTCGGCATCTTCCGCGTCACCTTCGTCAGGCGAGCCTCGGCGTCGCCGAGGTCGGCGGAGGCGCGCACCAGCGGGTCGAGGACGTCCAGCAGAGCGGCGTCACGCGTGTCCAGCCGGGAGCGGTAGAGGAACGCCTTCTGGTACTGCGCCTGGGCCTCCGAGGGATCGCCGTGCAGCGCCTGCAGCGCGAGGAAGAGGTGCGCGGCGGCCAGCCCCGGGTCGAGGGCGATCGCCCGCTGCAGACTCTCCCGGCTGCGACCCTCCGCGCCGTCGCGCCAGTGCTGGATGCCCTCGAGGTACGCCGCGGAGGCCGCGGCGTTGTCCGAGACGGGCCCGGCGCTCACGGAGGGCGCGACGACGCTGCCGGCGTCGACGACGGGCCTGGCGACCACCACCGGCGGCCGCCGGAAGAACTTGTACCATACACCCACCCCGGCGAGCGTCACCGCCACGCCCAGCACGAAGTGCCACCGCCGCCGGCGCGGGAGGCGCTGCGGGGGCGGGGCCAGCGGGTGCTCCGGCGACTTGGCGGTGACCATCGCCTGGCCGCTCGTGACGCTGGGGCGCTCCTTCGGCTCGGCCTTCGCCTCCACCGCGGGCGTCGACGGCCGGGTGTCGCCTCCCGCCGCAGGCTCCTCCTTGCGCGCCGGGCGGGCGCGCGCCGTGAGCTCGCCGGAGCCGGTCTGCCCGCTGCGGGTGGCGAGGGCGTCGAGGGCGTCGGCGATGTCGTCCATCGACTCGAAGCGCTCCGACGGATTGCGCGAGAGGGCGCGCGCCACCGTGGCCTCCACGGCGGGCGGCACCTCCGGCACCCGCTTGCGGAGCGACTCCGGGGGCTCGGTGAGGATGGTGGCGACGGCGGCGAGCAGGTCCGACTTCTGCGGCCACGGGCGCTCGCCGGAGAGGACCTCGAAGCAGAGCACGCCCCACGCGAACTGGTCGGTGCGCGGGTCCGGCGCGCCGCCCTTGAGCTGCTCGGGCGCCATGTACATCGGCGTGCCGATGACGACGCCCTTGCCGGTGAGGGTGGCGACGTTGGCGAGCTCGGTCCGCGCGACGGGGTCGACGCCCTCGGCGCCGGGGGCGATGACCGGACCGAGGCGGCGCGCGATGCCGAAGTCCAGCACCTTCACCAGGCCGTCGTCGCGGACCATGACGTTCTCCGGCTTGATGTCGCGGTGCACCAGCCCGGAGCGGTGCGCCGCGGCGAGCGCGCGGGCGGCGTCCACCAGCCAGCGCAGGCGCTTTTGCCAGGGGATGTCCGGCTCGTCCATCATCTCGCGGAGCGTCTTGCCGACGACGTACTCCATGGCGAGGTAGACGCGCCCCTCGTGCTCGCCCACGTCGAAGACGCTCACCACGTTGGGGTGGGTGAGCGAGGCGGCGGCGCGGGCCTCCCGCAGCAGGCGGGCCGCGCCCTCCCGCGTCTCCTCCGCGCGCTCCGACTCCAGGATGACCTTGAGGGCGACGCGGCGGCCGAGGCGCTCGTCGACGGCGAGGTAGACCGCACCCATGCCGCCCTTGCCGAGCATGTGCTCGACGACGTAGTGCGCGACCTTGTCGCCCTTCTCGAGCATCGGGGGACACCTTAGCACCTGGGCGGGGGCGCCGAGGTCGAAGGTACCGGGCGAGCCGTCCCGGTGTCCTGCCTGGCTCTCCGGGGCCACCCGGCCGCCCCAAGGGTGGAGGTGCGGCGTCTTCCGCCACGGCTTCCTCCGCGCCCGGTGCGACACCTGCGGCCACGATCTGCTCGTCGCCTTCTCCTGCAGGGCCGCAGCGTCTGCCCGAGCTGCGCCGGCCGTCGCATGGCGAACACCGCCGCCCACCTGGTCGACCGCGTGCTCCCGGACGTCCCCCTCCGCCAGTACGTCCTCTCGCTGCCGTACGAGCTCCGCCGCCTCGCCGCCTTCGACCCTGTGGTGCTGCGCGCGCTCGCGCGCATCTTCGCCGACGCCATCTTCGCCAGCCACCGCCGGCGCGCCCGCGCCGTCGGCTTCGAGGACGCGGCCAGCGGCGCCCTCGGCTTCGTGCCGTTGCCGGCGCCCACCCGCGCCGAGCTGCAGCAGCTCGTCACCGCCGTCAGCCGTCGCGCCATCGCGTGGCTCCGCCGCCACGGTCACCTCTCCGAGGATCCGGTGGACCTCGACGTCGAGCCGAGCGCCCTCGACGCCTGCGTGGCTCTCGCGATGCAGCGCCCGAAGGTGCTGAAGCTCGCGATCGACCCCGGCGGCGACGACGACGACGACGCAGCCGCCCCCGCCATGGCTCACCGCGCGGTGGAGGACACCGGCTTCAACCTCCACGCCGGCGTCCGCGTCCGGGACGATCTCGCCCGCGAGCGCCTCTGCCGCTACGCCCTGCGCCCCGCGCTCGCCCTCTCGCGCCTACGCCTCCTGCGCGACGGCCGCGTCGCCTACCGCGTCAAGCAGCCGCGCGCGGGCAAGGCGAAGCACATGATCTTCACTCCGGTGGAGCTCCTCGCCCGCGTCGCCGCGCTCGTCCCGCCGCCGCGCTACCCACTTGTCCGCTACCACGGTGTCCTCGCCCCCCGATTGTCGTGGCGAAAGCTCGTGGTCCCCAGGCCGCGTGAGCCGTCCGCCCCGTCCTGCGGGCCTCCGCGTCCTTCGCGCCCCCTCGTCCCCGCGAAACCCGGGCAGCCCATCGAGAGGCGGGCGCATCGCGACACCACACATGCGGCAGAGAGGCCCGACCCCGTGCGCCGCGATCCCGCGGGGGCGGCCAGCACCACGAGCGCGCCGCCCGCGGGCCAGCTCGCCCTCCCCCTCCCAGTCCCGCCACCCGCGCCCGAGACCGCCGCACCCGCGGCCGCCGCAGACCTCCAGGTGCGCCGTCTCGCACCCAACGTCGTCGCCGTGGGCCACTGGGAGCGCCTTCGCCGCGGCCTTCTCTACGCAGCGACATCCCGCATCGACTGGCCGCGCCTGCTCCGCCGCACCTTCGAGATCGACGTGCTCCAGTGCCCGACCTGCGGGGGCCGCCTCCGTCCCCTCGCCGTCATCACCGACGACGCCGCCGTGGTCCGCATCCTCCGCGCTCTCGACCTCCCCGCCGAAGCCCCCGCACCTGCCCGCGCCCGCGATCCGACCGACCTCCTCGACCTCGCCGCAGACGCCCCCCCCGCCGCCTGACCACGCGCGGCAGCGCGCCCGTCCGCCTAGCGCGTGCTCACCCTGGTCCGTCCTTCCAGTGACACCGGACGGCCCCACTTCGCATGAGATGGATTTCGTAAACTTTCGCGCCCGACCGCGCTAGCATTTCCTATGCGCTCCGCTTCGAACGCGACGCGTTGGGCCGCATCGTCCGTGAGAGCCAGAACGTCGCGGGCACGGACCAATGGGTCGCCGTCACGTATGAACCTGCAGGCGAGCGCAGCTACCGTGAGACCAGCCTTGGTCACACCGAGCGTGTCCAGCGCGATGCCATGGGCGCGCGAGTCCGTACCTTGCTCGACGGGAACCATCAGATCGACCACGTCAACGATATCTTGTCCCGCGAGGTCCAACGTCGCCTGCCGGGCGGAGGCATGCTGGAGAGCGGCTTCGACCGCATGGGGCGTCTTGCCCAACGCGTTGTCCGTTCTCCCGCAAAGCATCGATCCGCCGGACCCGACGAGCCCGAGTGGGTTGGGGGCATGCCCGAAGGCGTTACTTCCTACACCACGTACCAGTACGACCTGGACGGAGAGCTGATTGAGAAGAACGATCTACGGCGGGGAAAGACCGAGTACCGATACGACCCGGTCGGGCAATTGCTGGCTTCGGTCCCGGCCAAGGCACGAGAAGAGGTATTCCGGTACGACCCGGCCGGCAACATCTACGAAGCCGGGGACAAGGATCCACAACGCCGCTATGGCCGAGGCAACCGACTGCTGCAGAAGGGGAACACGCAATACGAGTGGGACGGTGACGGTCGGCTCTCTTGCAAGCGCGAAATCACCGAGAGCGGTGAGCGCGTGTGGCAGTATGGGTGGAACGGTGCGGGGCTGCTGCAGAAAGTGGACACACCGGATGGGAAGCATGTCGAGTTTTCGTACGACCCGTTCGCCCGACGGATAGAAAAGCGAGTGGCCGAAACCGAGGGCGACCGCGTGTTCGGGACAACCACGCGCTTCGTGTGGGACGGCGATGCGCTAGCACACGAAGTGCGGCGAAGGGCGGTGGAAAACGGCGACGAGATCGTCGACGAACGAGCATACCTCTTCGAGGACGACGGAATCGAGCCCGTTGCCGAGCGCGTCGATGGCCGCTGGGTGCAGCACTTGAAGGACCCAGTGGCGACGGTCACGGGAGGTGTCCACTCGTCCGGCCAAGTGTTGGAGCGCGACGACCTTTCGGTCTGGGGTGGCACGAAGGCGTCTGACGGGCTCAGTTTCGGCCTTCAGGGGCACTACATCGACTGCGAAGAAGGACTTGAATACGTCCGGCATAGATACTGGGACCCAGACACAATGCGGTGGCTGAGTCCCGATCCGCTCGGTCTAGATGGTGACTCGAACGCCTTCCGGTTCGACGGATCTCCGACGCATGACATCGATCCGTTCGGTCTTGCACGGATGAAAATGGCCGGCAAGCGACACAAGAAGACGGGTGTTCGGTTCGACAAGACTGGAAACCCTGTATTCGATTCTCTTCACAACAAGAAGCTTCCGAAGCGTATGTGCAATCCATCTGTTTCCGATGACTCGCAGATGAAATTTGCCACGCGCGATCTGAAGAAGGCCCTAGAGAAGGACCCTCGGAAGCGTCGGCGATTTACGAAGCAGCAACTGGACGACATCGAGAACGAAGAAGCCAGGATCACCGGCCTGACGTGGCACCATCACCAGGACGGGCGAACGCTTCAGCTTGTGGATCGCAAAACGCATGCCAAGACTGGGTATGACGGCGGGCGCCAGAAGACGGGCGGACGCCGGCGGAAGAAGAAGAGGTAAGCGGAATGGGAAGGCGCGCGGCTGAGGAGTACGAACGATTCACAGATGTCTGCACGATATTCTGCGAGGCAGAAGCGGAGGAGGTGCGCCGCTTGGTCGAAGCCAGTGCGCAACGGTTCGGCTTGAGCCGCCGCGGGCCCTCGAAGGATGGTGAGTGGAAGAAGGCGGTGCTGTTCAGCCAAGACGCGAAGATGACCATCAACCTTTCCCGCTATGTCGGGGGTGGCACGAGTGGTGCCCGCGGAAAGTTCAATCGAGTGATTCTCGGCACAACCACCTTTTTTCAGGACGTCAGGAAACGGAAGGCGCAGCGTGACGAGGCGATGCACATTTTGGATGGGGCCAACACGATTCTGGGCTGCGTCGGAGAGCCGTTCTTTTCTGATGAACACTACGCGCTGATCTTTGCCGTAGCCGCAGCGGGGCAAGGGCTCGTCTTCGACGGCGAAGGACTGCTCGACGGTGCTGGACGACTGGTGATTGATCGTTCTGGTCGAGGAGATATCCAAGTGTTCAGCGTGCCAAGCCAGAGCGACGCCGATCCGCGACCCAAAAAGACTCGAACTTGACGCACGCTTCGTTGTCCATGACGCGGTGTCGGTTTCCAGGGACGTTTGGCCGCGGATTCTGCGCGGTTTCTCATGTCAATAGCATTGACAAACGCTCGGGAGATCGCGTCGTGTGTCTGTGTCCAGGGACCCACCCTGGTCCGTCCTTCTAGTGACACCGGACGGCCCCACTTCGCATAAGATGGATTCCGTAAACTTTCGCGCCCGACCGCGCTAGGATTTCCTATGCGCTCGAGCGTTCGAGTGGCCCGCCCCGCCACCACGCACCCCCTTCGCGAGGCCGCCCGGTGCGACAGCAGTGAACATCTGCCGACATCTGCGTGCGGGCGGAGCCTGCAGCCTTCCGTGGGCTCCGACTGGAGCGGGTGTCAACCGCGACTGGGAGCCTAACGAGTTCTACGGAGGCCACCGGACGCCCTTTGCCCGTGAGCGCGCCTGAGCTATCATGTGAGAATGCGCTGTTCCCCTCCCCTTTGGCCCCTGGCATTTCTCCTTCCGTTGCTCGGTGCTTCAGCCGCTCAGGGACAGGCGGTGACATGTAGCTCGCTCTGTCGGTCCGGCGAGAACCCCGATGCGTCTGGATGCTGCAGGGGAACTGCTAGCACCGCGGCGCGCGGCCCGCGCGCCCCTTCCCTCACCATTCTCCAGTTGGAATGCTCCCGCGGCGTCGCAGGGAGTTGTACGGCGGCGGGATCGCTTTATCTACAAGGTATTGTCGTCAGTCGAGACGATAAGCAGGCGGCCGAACTCGACGAGCGGGGGTGCCAGCTTGGCGACGCCGAAGGCTGTCTGGACCTGGGGTGGCTCTGCGCGAACGGCATTGGTGTGAGCACCGATCTCAAACGCGCCGCGCGCCTCAATCAACGTGCTTGCTACGGGGGACAGATCGTTGGATGTAGGCGTTTGGGAATTGATTATGCGGGGGGGCTTGGTGTCCCGCGAGACGTTGATCACGCCATCACCATCCAGCAGGCTACATGCAACGCCGGCGACGTCGAGGCCTGCCTCCAACTCGCGTGGCTCTACGACGATGACAGTCGCGATGTGCCGCAAGCGGCACTCCTCTACGATTCGCTTTGCGGCAGGGGTCTGGCTCGCGCCTGCAGCAACCTGGGCGCCCTCTTCGAACGCGGGCGCGGTGGTATCCAGGATTACGCTCGCGCGGCGACGAGCTATTGGCGAGGATGCGCGGGGGGTGACATGGTTGGATGTGGCAATCTAGGGTGGCTGTATGACAGCGGCCGCGGTGTACCCGTCGACACGGCGCGCGCAGTCAAGTTATACCGGCGAGCGTGTGGTCATGGGGGCGGTGAGAGCGCCTGCGTCAACCTGGGCGTTGCCTACCAGCATGGCATTACGGTGAGCTTCAATCCAGTCCGCGCCGCGGAGCTATATCGACACGCGTGCGCTCATGACGATCCGGTAGGATGCGAGGACCTTGCGCAGCTCTACCAAGTTGGGTTCGGCGTCGAGCGGGATGAGGCAACGGCGCTTCGCCTCTACAAACGAGCCTGCTTGAATGGCGGCCGCGACGGAGCGGGAGGCTGCAACGACTTGGCGCAAGTCTACGAGAGGACACCAGGATGCGGGTTCGCTGCACGCGCCGTAGAGCTCTACATCAAGGCGTGCCAGGAGGGACTCGGGCAAGCTTGCGCCAACGTGGGCCGCGTCTACGAAGCTGGCATCGGAACTTCACGAGACGCCAGCATCGCGGTATCATTTGACGATCTGGCCTGCAATGAGGGCGAGTCGACTGCGTGCTTGACTTTGGCGCGGCTCACGGCGGTCGGCGTCGGAACGCGACCGGATGCGGTAGCTGCTCAACGGCTGTATGCGAAGGCGTGTGATCAAGGGCTCACGATCGGGTGCCGGCGCGCCACGGACAACACCGATCCATGACGCATGATGATGTCGCGGCTAACTGGGATGCGTCGCGTCACCTCCTTTCCGGCGCTGCTTATCGTCGTCGCCCTCGGTCTATGGGGCTGCAGGCCGATGGCCGAGCGGGACGCGCTGGTGGCGCGGAAGCGTCGCGCTGGTTGCCTCGACGCCTGCGCACGCCCGGTGCTCGTCAGGAGCATGGAGTGTACCGCCTGCGACGCATACTGCCGGGTCGGTGACGCCGTATGCGGTTCGCCCGAAGATGTGGGGAGTTGTACGAGCGTCGCTACCGAGCGTACGCAAAAATGTCATGTAGTGTGCCGTGGTTTCGCGGCGCGTGCGTTCTGCGAGAATGTGTGCCTTGGAGACCTACCCCAGATTCTCGAGGACTGTAGAGCCGACGTTGCCGCGGACAACGCTGATCGCAACACGTGCATTCGCACGGTTCGTCGGACCTGCCGACGGGCGTGGTGTGCGAATGGCGGAGGCGCTCTGCAACGCTGCCTTGACGGAGCCGATGCCGTGCACAATGCCTGCACGCGCGCGTGTGAGACTCAACGTTAACGGTGTGAGGCGACGCGCAGTTCGATTCCGGTGGGAAGAACTTGGCGAGCTTCGGCTCCGGCTCGTCGCAGAGCAGCGCGAACATCTTCTGAGGCTTGCGTTCCCCACGTGGCCGGACTCCGTGGTGGTCGGATGCTGCGCGGACACGCGCCGACACGATGACCTTGCCGTCCGGCACCGTCACGCGCGCGGTCGCGGTCAGTGGGGAGGCCTTGGTGGCGCGCCTCCAGCCATGAGAACGCTGCCGGACCGGGAACGACCAGGTCCCCGGCAGCCGGCAGCGCAGGCCCGCGCCTTGCGCCACGAGTGGGATCGTGCTCTGTGTTGTTGTGGCGACGAGCCATCATCGCGGCCGGTCGATGGAGGGCATCATGTCGAGACAGTACCTTGTCCTATTCACCGCCGCGGCGGTCGGCGCGGCCCTCGCGTTCCAGTGCGGCGGAGGCGATCCCCCCGTGTCGTCGTCCCCGGCATGCATCCCGAACCAGTCGGTCAGTTGCGTCGGCGCCGGGAGCTGCACCGGGTACCAGGTCTGCAACGCGGCGGGGACGGCATACTCGGCATGCGACTGCTCGGGCCTCGACGCGGGGGTCGATGCAGACCTCGACGCCAGTGGGGACGGAAGTGACCACGCCGCGCCGACCGACTCGGGCCAGCCGCCGTGCGATCTGGGCAAGCCCTTCATGCCACCGACGCCGCTGGGCGGGAACATCAACACGGCGGACTACGAGCTGGTCGGCTCCCTCAGCCCCGACGAGCTGACGATCTACTTCGCGCGCGGCGCGAACGCCAACCAGAGCGTGGACATCTACCAGGCCACCCGCGCGACAAGGAGCGATGCCTTCGGCAACGTCGCGCCTGTCGGCAACGTCAACGGCTCCCTCATAGACGACGCCCCGGCTGTTACGGCGGATGGGCTCACGATGTACTTCGAGTCGAACGACTTCGACGCTGCGTCATTCTTCGACATCTTCGTGAGCCAGCGCACGAGCACCGCGATGCCATTCGGCACCCCGTCGGTGGTGACAGGCGTCAGCCAGCCGAACGTCTTCCATCGGTGGCCATATGTGACCGAGGACGGTAGTAAGTTGTACTTGACCATGCAGGGCAACAACGCTGACTTGCCTCTCTTCGAGGCGGACTGCACTGGCAAGGGGACATGCTCCAAGCCGGTGCAAGTGTTCGTGTCGGGCGTCGCGGATGTCCCGCATCCCGTGGTGACGGGCGACGGGCTGACGCTGTACTACTATCAAGGAGGCGACGTCTGGGTAGCGAACCGTGCCACGACGAGCTCCCTGTTCGCGAACGCCGCCGTCGTCACGGAGCTTGCCTCCAACCAGGGTGTGGACATCCCAGGATGGATCTCGCCGGACTCCTGCAGCCTCTACTTCACCAGTCAGCGCTCGGGGAGCGGCGGAAAGTATGACATCTGGGTCGCGTCACACCCGCCGTTTGGCGGTGACTGAACCGCGGTCTCCCATGGCGTCGGGTGCTGGGAATCGCTCCGCAATTGACTCACGTTCTGCGCGGTGTTGCGGTCCGACTGGGTCGTCACGCGGAAGGCTCCTGTTGATCTACAACGATGTGATGTTCTGCGCGGCGATTGTCGAAGGGTGCAGCTCTTCTCCGGCAGGGCGAAGCACAGCGACATCGAGCACTGACCCTGCTGAGGGCAAGGTCTCGCGCTGCCCCGTCCTGACGTAGCCGGCGACCCTTGCTCGGCGAAGCCCATCCGGATCCCGTTGGCGGCAGCCGTGCGCCACATGATCGCGAGGCATCCCAGCGGCGCGGGCGAGCGCTTCGAGCTGGAGCTGAGGGCCCGCGTGCGCGACATCGCAGCGCGGCGTCGGTCGTGCTCGCCACCGAGCCGGTGGGTCTGCGCGTGACCCATCAGCGACGCCGGGATGATCTTCGCGTGCGCGCCGTGCAGGCTCGGGCACGACGCGGAGGTGACCAGTGGCGAGCGCACGGAAGATCGAGGACGAGACCGAGGCACGCCGGTGCCTGCGAGCAGCGAGAGCGTACGGGATTCAAGCGCGGTTTTCCACGAGCCGCGCCCCTTCGGGGCGGTCCTGGCGGCGTGATGTTGCTGCGCCCGAACGTCCCCATCGTGGTCGCCGCGGTTCGATGGTGCCATTTGCCGGCTGATTTTCGGTCCCCGCGCGCACCGGTGCCTGCCCGGGCAGTGCGTCAGGCGGCGACGATGGCGCCGGCGATCCGGCGGATGACGGCGCTGCGATAATAGGGAGGAGCGCGGGCCGGTGCGCGCGGCGGGACCTCGTGCGGCTCGCCGAGCCCCTCGAGGAACCTCTTGATCCCGCGCGGCTCCTGCACCATCGCCACGAGCTTCATGCGGCCCTCGCACTTCGGGCACCTCTGCACGTCCACCGCGAACGTCCGGGCCATGAGCTCCGCCCACGGCCAGTAGCGCGAGCGCTTCGGCTTGTCGTCGTGCTCTGTCGCCGTCGCCGGGTCGGGTGGACGGCGGACGATCTTGGGGCGCACCTTGCTGGCGGACGCGAGCACGCCGGCGTAGCGGACAGTATGAAAACGCGGCGCGGGGACGGCGGCGCAGAGGCGTAAGAGGAGCGAGAGGGGGTCCATGTCGACGGCGACGGTGCCGTCGGAGAAGGGCTTCTTGAGCGCGATGCGCACCAGGTTGTCCGGTCCCGCGACGATGCGCTCCTGGGCGACGGGGGGACGCAGGATGTAGCGCAAGAGGGCCTCGCGCCCGGCGGCGTCGAGGGCGCCGGCGCGGGTGGCGGCGTGCAGGTTGAAGCCCTCGTCCTGGGCGCAGAGCTCGGCGCGCGAGGAGCCCACCCCGAAGGTCGCGCCGCGGCGGAGCGCGGGGCCGGCGGGCGGGTGGCCGCGCACGCTGGTGAGCATCGGCTGCACGTCCTCGTCGTCGGCACGCTCCTGGGCGCGGGCGAGCAGCCGCTCGATGCGGCGGCGCGCCCTCGCGAGCACCTCGGCGACCTCGCTACCTCGCAGGTGGCCGAGGGCGCGGAAGCGCGGCTCGCCGTCCACCTCGACGTACCCGCCGTCCAGGAACACCGCGTGCACGTGCGGGTTGAGCTTGAGATCGCTCGAGGTGCGCTGCACGACGGCGACGCAGCCGCTCGCGCCCGCCCGCTTCTTGTAGAATGCAACCACCGTCGCGAGGAAGGCGCGCGTCACCTTGCCGAGCAGCGGGGCGTTGTACGCGAGGCGATGCCGGATGGCGTGCGGCATGGTGAGCACCCACTGCCGCAGCGGGGCCTCCGGCAGCACGCTCTCCATGAGGTTGGCCGCCGTCTGCGCCATGCGCCGCCCCATGCACGACGGGCAGAATCCCCGGCCCTTGCACGCGAAGGCGACAACGCGCCGCTCGCCGCACTCCTCGCACTTGAGGTGCGCGAAGCCCCGGCAGAGAAGGCCGCAGTCCAGGTAGCCCTCCAGCTCCTGGCGCACGAAGGCGGGCAGCGTGAGGCCGCTCTCGGCGACCGCGGCGTAGAGGGTCTCGACGTTGTCGCGCACCACCGCGTAGAGCGTGGTGCCCTCGGGGTGTCGCCTCTCGTAGACGAACGGCGCGCCGGCCACGCCCCCGAGCTGCACGCACCGCGCCAGGGAGAGTCACGCGGTATGCCGCGGCCGCCGTCGCCTGGCGGCCTGTCCCCTCTGTCCCCTTCCCTGTCCCCCGCCAATATTGGCGACCCGCACCGCCAATATTGGCGGCCACCTTCGAGGGCCTCCTCGCCCCCTCGCCATCCGCCCCCCGGATGCGCATACCGTCCGGCCCCCCTCCCCCCGATGCAGGTCACGGGCGCATCCGATGGGACCGTGGAGACCACGCCCCCGGGCGGCTACGGCATCTACAAATCGACCGACAGCGGGCAGAGCTGGTCGCGCGTCCTCTGGCAGCCCGGCGTCAAGGGGACCGAGCTCCGGATGGATCCGGGCAATCCGCAGACCCTCTACGCGGGCCTGCAGAGCGCCGGGTTCTACAAGTCCACCGACGGCGGCGCGAACTGGACGCCGATCAACACGGGTATCGACGCGTCCCTGCTCACGGGCGGCCAGTACGCCGCCGACTGGGCGGAGATCGCCATCGCGCCGAGCACGACCTCCACGCTCTACGCGGCGCTCGCCCAGTGCCCCAGCGGGTTCACGGCCACGGGCAACTGGTGGTGCCAGCCGGCGATCTACAAGTCCACCGACAGCGGGCAGAGCTGGACGCAACAGCGCGCGTTCGTCCAATCGCCGCCAGACCTGGATCTCGCCCCCAGCACCTACTCCACGTATGGCCACAAGCTGATCGTGCATCCGACCGACGCGACCAAGCTCTGGTTCACCGGGATGATGCTGGGTTACTCGGACAACTCGGGCGTGGACTGGAACGAGATGGGCTCCAACACCGCCGCTGCGCTTCACCCCGACCACCACGATCTTTACGTGTTCGTCGACGGGAGCAACCTCCTCGGCTTCGACGCCAACGACGGAGGGTTCTTCGTCGGCGATCTGAACGCCGACGTCTGGGACGACCAGCCGCAGTACGGGCTGCAGATCACCCAGCTCCAGTCGATCGCCACCGTGCCCGGCGCGCCCGGTGGGCTGCTCATCGGCACGCAGGACAACGGCGCCGACTGGCTCAACGGCGCCACCTGGCAGCTCAGCGACCTGGGCGACGCCGCCTCCACCTTCGCCGACGCCGACGATCCGACCACCACCTACGACGTGGTCGGCAAGTGGGGCGAGGACTCCACGAAGGTGACACCGGTCGGGGTCTGCCACAGCGGCTTGCAGTGCCGCGGCTGGCCGGAGCCGGACGTGTCGACCAGGGGGTTGAGCAAGACGGAGCCGGTCTCCTGGTACCCGCCGATGGTCCAGGGGGGCGTCGTGCCTCCCGTGAGCGCCCACCCGCTCCTCCTCGGCGGCAACCTGCTCCACATCTCCACCGATCAGGCCACCCTGGTCCGTCCTTCCAGTGACACCGGACGGCCCCACTTCGCATAAGTAAGAGTCGATTGCGTGAGCGCGCCGGGTCGCGGCGGCGGTCGCGTGGCGCGGGTGCGCGGTCGCGAAATCGACGGTTGGACGAAGCCGGTGCGCGGCAGCGGCGAGGCGGTGGCCTCGGAGCCCTATGGGGAAGTTGGCGGCGTGTGGGTCACGTGTGCGGGTGCGCGAGGTGCGGAGCGGGCGGCGGGACGGCGCTCGACGCGGGCGTCCCGGAGCGCGCAGCGGGCAGCCGTGCGTGCTCGGAGGGCGGGTTTTCGTGGCGCGGATGGACAGGGGCCTGCGCCGCACTCGTGGAGCGAGCGCAGTGGAACACGACGCGGGGAGATCATGCGGCCCCCGGCGGGTCGCGAGCTCGGGGCTCCGGCAGCGCGGTGCGCACGAGGGCAGGCGTGTGGCAAGCGGGGCAGCGGCGCAGGTCGATGCCCGCGATTCGCAGCAGCAGGTCGGCGGCGTCGGCACGGCGCACCGGTCGCGCAGCGGGCGCCGCGTGCGGACCCAGTCTGCGGCGTGCGGTCTCGAGGCGCGTGGTGGCGTGGCTGGCGGAGTGCAGGCCGTAGTGGCGGATCTTGACGAAGCCGCGCGGCAGCACGTGCTGGACGAAGCGCGCGAGCAGCTCCTCGGCCGGGACGGTGACCGACTTGCCGTCTCTGGTGCGGAAGGTGACGCCGCGCTCGCCCATCGAGACGAAGCGGTGGTTGGAGATGCCGACGCGGTGCGTGTAGCGACCGAGGTAGCGGATGACCTGAGCGGGGCCGCCAAAGGGTCGCTTGGCGTAGACGACCCAGGCCTTGCGTCGGAGCGCCAGCAGGTCGACGCCGCCCAGGTCGACGAGGCCGCGCGCGTGGGCGCGCTCGAGAGCGGCGAGCATCTTGCCGCGAAAGAGCGCGCCCATCACGCGCACGGGGAAGAGGAAGCGACGGCGCGCGCGCACCCAGCGCGCGGCGTCGCCGGTGAGTCCGCCGCCGGTGACGATGGCGTGCACGTGGGGGTGGAAGAGCAGCGCGCGCGTCCAGGTGTGCAGGACCATCGTGACGCCGAGCTCGGCGCCGAGCCACTTCGGATCCCGCGCGAGGGTGGCCAGCGTGTCGGCCGCGCTCGCGAAGAGCATGTCGAAGACCCGCGCGCGCGAGCGCCGCGCGACGGCGCGCAGCTCGGCGGGGAGCGTGAAGACGACGTGGAAGTAGTGCACGGGCAGAATGCGCTCGAGCCGCGTGGCGACCCACCGCGCCTGCGCGAGCGACTGGCACTTGGGACAGTGCCGGTTGCGGCACGAGTTGTACGACGGTCGCTCGAGCCCGCACGCGGTGCACACGTCCAGATGTCCGCCCAGCGCGGCGGTCCGGCATCGCTCGATCGCCCGCAGCGCCGACCGCTCCTCGGGACGCAGCACGCGGCCGCCGGCGAAGGCCTCGCCGTGGGCGCGCACCACGTCCGCGAGCTCGATGGGCGCCGCGCGCGTGCGCGCGGGCGCACACGACGGGTGCATCGGGGCTCAGGGCAGCGCGTCGAGGGGGCTCTGAATCGACTGCACGCGGGCGGTGCTCACGTGCAGGTAGGCCATCGTGCTCCTGAGCGACGCGTGCCCGAGCAAGACCTGCAACGTGCGAAGGTCGGTCCCTGCGTCGAGCAGGTGCGTGGCGAAGCTGTGGCGCAGCGTGTGCGGCGACACGCGCCGGGTGATGCCCGCGCGCCGCGCCGCCTTGAGGATCGCCCGGTGGACGGCCGCGCGCGTGAGGAGCGTCCCGGGCACGCGCCCCGGAAACAGTTGCGGTCCTGCGGGTCGTGACGCCTTCCAGTACGCGCGCAGCGTCGCCAGCAGCCTCGCGCTGAGCATCACGTAGCGCTCACGCCCGCGCTTGGTGTGCCGCACGTGCAGGAGCATCCGCTTCGGATCGATGTCGTCCACCCGGAGCTTGCACACCTCGCTCACGCGCAGCCCCGCCCCGTAGGCGAGCATCACCAGGGCCCGGTGCTTGTGGCTCGTGAGCGACGCGAGCAGCCGCGCCACCTCCGCGCTCGTCAGCACCACCGGCACGTGCATCGGCACCCGCATGCGCGCCATCCCCAGCGTCGCCTCCGGCCGCTCCAGCGTCACCTCGTAGAGAAACCTCAGCGCGGCCGCGTGCACGTTGACCGTCAGCGCCGCCAGCCTGCGCTCCGCCACCAGGTGCAAAAGGAACGTCCGGATCTCCGCCGCCCCCAGCGCGCACGGCGACCGCCCGTGGTACTGCGCGAACCGCCGCACGCACCCCACGTACGTGGCGATCGTGTTGGCGCTCATCCCTCGCAGCGCGAGGTCCTCGCTCATCGTGTCCCGCAGTCTTCGCTTCGCACCCATCGCGGCCTCCTTCGGCTCCGCGCGCGCCCACGAGCGGGCGGCGCGCGCCGCAGGATCGCCCGCATCACGGCACGCGAGGGCTACGAGGCGGGCTCGTCAGCGCGCACACGGCTCGCGGGGCTCCCGGGTCGCGAGCGAGCTTGATGCGGAGCCACGCTGCCGCGCAGCGGCTTCGTCCAAGATGGATTTCGTAAACTTTCGCGCCCGACCGCGCTAGGATTTCCTATGCGCCTGCTCGTCGCCCGCGTGCGCGCCGCCGCGCTCGTCGATGCTGATCACCGCGAACGGCGTGGTCGAGAGCCCGGCCTTGTTGTTGAAGACTTTGGTGCCGTCGAGCAGGTACCAGGGGCCGACGTCGCTGATGCGGTCCAGTCCGGAGACGAGCGCGATCCAGGTGCCGCTCAGGCCCACGGCCTGGGCCGAGAGGGTGCACTTCTGGTCCGCGCCGCTGACCCCGCCCAGCGCGCCGCCCTCGTAGGTCGACGAGGTGAGGAAGATCCGCTTGCCCCCTGGCGGCACGCCGCCGGTGGAGCCACCGCTCCCGCCGGTGCTGCTGGTGCCGGTGGAGCCGCTGGAGCTCGCGCCGGTGGTGCCGGAGCCGCTCGTCGAGGCCGAGCCCGTGGAGCCGGACGGGGTCGAGCTGCCCGAGCACGCCGCCAGCGATGCGACCAGGGAGATTGCAAGCAGCTTGTGCACGGAGCACCTCGCGAAGTGCGTGGAAAAAACCACGGGTGTCCGCCGGCTGTCCAGCCTCCAGCGGGCGTCGACTGCCGCGGACCGGGCGTCATGGCCTCCGCCGCGCCGGGTGCCCGGGGTCGAGGACCGCGGAGCCGAGCCCCGCGGCACCTTCGACAGCCGTGGCGGCGCTGACGACCCGCGCCGCTGCCCCCCGATGGGGTGCGCCCAGAAGGGGGCTGACCAAGATCAAGGACGCGATGTGGATAAGCCAGATTGGCCCTCGATCTGGGTTCGCTAGCATCCATCATGTCCGGTTGCGCCGCCCGCGGGCCCCGGGCGCACCCTCGATGCTACCATCTCCTCGTCTTCGGGAAGGCTCAAGGGGCAGGGCGGCAGGGAGCCATAGCTGGCCCAGCACGGGGCGCACCCGCCGGACCGGACGCGGTCTGGCCCTTCGCGTTCCAGCTGGCGAGGGCCGCTACGCGGACTCGAACGCCGCGCGATGGCGGGTCACCCAGTCGACGAGCAGCCCCTCGAGGTAGTCCGGATAGGCGCTCCACCGGTCGAGCGCCGCGGCGTCGTCGGGCTCGGCCAGGGCGCCAGCGAGAATCTCGGCCATCTTCGGCGCGCCGATCTCGCGCAGCGCCGAGAGGAGCTCCTCCGCGGGGATGCCGGAATCGATGAGCGCTCGGGCGCCATCGTTGTTCATCGCGCCGTCCGCAAGCACCACGCGGTACGCGACGTCCACCGGCGGCGCGAGCCCCGGCCGGCCCTTCGCGTCGGCGAGCGCCGCCAGCGCGTCGGCGAGGTCCATCGCCGCCTCGGCGAGCTCCCCCGGATCTTCCGCCCCGAGCAGCGCCTTGATCTCCATGCGAAAACCTCCTCACCATTGGCGAAGTGGATAAGCCAGATTGGCCCTCGATCTGGGTTCGCTAGCATCCATCATGTCCGGTTGCGCCGCCCGCGGGCCCCGTACGCACCCTCGATGCTACCATCTCCTCGTCTTCGGGGAGGCTCAGCCTCGGGATCGAGCTGGAGCTGACGCGCGTAGCGCTGGAGCTGGGCTTGGCTGGTCGTCCAAAGGAAGGTGAAGCGACCGTCGAAGCCTTCGTCGAAGCGGGCCGGGCTGAGCACCGCGCCGCCGTCCCGCGTCACCTCCTGGAGCGCGACCTCGCCCGTCCCCCACCAGCGCTCCAGTCGGTCGCACAGGTCGGCGTCGCGGGAGAGGCCGAGCGCGGCCGCCCACCGCTCACCCTGCTGACCCTGGACGCGACGCCCGTACCCTCGCGCGCTCTTCCATTGGTTGAGCTGCCGCCGGAGGAAGACGGTGACGTCCGCGGCCAGCTCGATCACCTCCTGACGAGCAGGGAAGTGCCCGACCACCGTGGCTCGCGCGTCGAGGAACCGCACGCCAGCGATGATGCGGCGCGGCATTTACCATAAGTAAGAGTCGATTGCGTGAGCGCGCCGGGTCGTGACGCCGGTCGCGTGGCGCGGGTGCGCGGTCGCGAAATCGACGGTTGGACGAAGCCGGTGCGCGGCAGCGGCGAGGCGGTGGCCTCGGAGCCCTATGGGGAAGTTGGCGGCGTGTGGGTCACGGGCGCGGGTGCGCGAGGTGCGGAGCGGGCGGCGGGACGGCGCTCGACGCGGGCGTCCCGGAGCGCGCAGCGGGCAGCCGTGCGTGCTCGGAGGCCGGGTTTTCGTGGCGTGGATGGACAGGGGCCTGGGCCGCACTCGTGGAGCGAGCGCAGTGGAGCACGACGCGGGGAGATCATGCGGCCCCCGGCGGGTCGCGAGCTCGGGGCTCCGGCAGCGCGGTACGCACGAGGGCAGGCGTGTGGCAAGCGGGGCAGCGGTGCAGGTCGATGCCCGCGATTCGCAGCAGCAGGTCGGCGGCGTCGACACGGCGCACCGGTCGCGCAGCGGGCGCCGCGTGCGGACCCAGTCTGCGGCGAGCGGTCTCGAGGCGCGTGGTGGCGTGGCTGGCGGAGTGCCGCACGTGCAGGAGCATCCGCTTCGGATCGATGTCGTCCACCCGGAGCTTGCACACCTCGCTCACGCGCAGCCCCGCCCCGTAGGCGAGCATCACCAGGGCCCGGTGCTTGTGGCTCGTGAGCGCCGCGAGCAGCCGCGCCACCTCCGCGCTCGTCAGCACCACCGGCACGTGCATCGGCACCCGCATGCGCGCCATCCCCCAGCGTCGCCTCCGGCCGCTCCAGCGTCACCTCGTAGAGAAACCTCAGCGCGGCCGCGTGCACGTTGACCGTCAGCGCCGCCAGCCTGCGCTCCGCCACCAGGTGCAAGAGGAACGCACGGATCTCCGCCGCCCCCAGCGCGCACGGCGACCGCCCGTGGTACTGCGCGAACCGCCTCACGCACCCACGTACGTGGCGATCGTGTTGGCGCTCATCCCTCGCAGCGCGAGGTCCTCGCTCATCGTGTCCCGCAGTCTTCGCTTCGCACCCATCGCGGCCTCCTTTGGCTCCGCGCGCGCCCACGAGCGGGCGGCGCGCGCCGCAGGATCGCCCGCGTCACGGCACGCGAGGGCTACGAGGCGGACTCGCCAGCGCGCACACGCTCGCGAGGCTCCCGGCTCGCCAGCGTGCTTGATGCGGAGCCACGCTGCCGCGCAGCGGCTTCGTCCAAGATGGATTTCGTAAACTTTCGCGCCCGACCGCGCTAGGATTTCCTATGCGCTTGGCTTGCTCGCTGAGACGCCCCAATCACGATCCAAGGGAGCCAAGCCGAAGGGCTGCCCGACCGGGACGAAGCCTATCAATCAGACACCATGGACTAAACAACATCAAAGAAACATCAAGGAGGGAGTCTTGGCAGAACCAAAGGATTGGGCCGGGATAAGTCCGGATGGACACGTGATCACTGGAGATGGCGAAGGTAACGCTATCGATAATGGCCCAGTTAAAGATTACATTCCATGATATCGAGATGCCCTCCCAACAGCGTCGCCTGTCGCCTGACGCACCCGAGCATAGCCCCAGAAGAAGTCACAAGTAGGCTCGGCCTTCAGCCTCGTTTTTCTTGGAGAGCTGGAACTGAGCGGCGAACCCCAAAGGATCGCCCCTTGACAGGTCGATACGGAGAAACGTACTGGTGTGGCGAACTGTCCAAGCCATGTGACATGGAGCAGCTGATTGGCGAATGGACACGTCGCCTGGGGGAGAACGAGCAATGGTTGCACAACTTTGTAGAGACCGGTGGCAGTTGCGAGCTTTACCTGGGGTTGGTTGGGCGCGAGAATGCGGGGTTCATCATTTCGAATGCTTGCATGACGGAAATGGCTCGCCTTGGCGTACGTCTCGCGATCGAGGTGTTCCCAGACCAGGAGTAGTGGCGCCTGAAGATCGTATCCGTTCGACCAACCACGTTCATGAAGTACAGCGGCGCATCGCGTACTCCTCGACGGGATGTCGACGCGAGACACGTGGGCAAAGCGGGTCGGGAAATGGAAGGCGAGCGGCCTGACGGCGGCGGAGTTCTACGTCGCCTCGCGCGGAAAATAGGGAGTCCCGAGGCGCCGCCCGCGGCGGCCTGATGCTGCGCGTGCCCGTGGGAAGGGTCGCGCTCCGACCGCGCGCCCGCCGGCCTTCCCCGGACCTCAGGAGTCGATGGAGCTGCCGCCGTCCTTCCAGTCTTCCAGGTACACCGTGACGTAGTGGTCCGGGTCCTCCGCCATCTGGAAGCCGAGCTCGGCCACGACCTTGCCGTTCTCCAGCCGCACCGACACCCCGTCGAGAACGAAGGCCTCGAAGATCTCCCCGCGGGAGGTGTCGCGCCCGGCGTTCTCCTCGTGCCGACGGCGCCGTGACGGGGGAGGCACATTGGTATCGGAGTATCCGATACCCAAGACGACCATGCTGCCCCGCCCAACCATCGAAGCCTTCGACCGTTCGTTGACGCGAAGCTTCCGTGATCGTTGTGCGACCGATCGCGTTATTGGCCTCCTCAGCAGAACCTGTGAGGCCGGCGGCGGACGACCGCGGCGACCAGGCCGCCGAGGATCGCCGCGAAGAAGCACCACCACCCCGGGTCCGCCGCTTCAGGGAGGCCGGAGGGTCGCCTGGAACGCGGGCGGCGGATCAGCGCCTGGTCGCCCGGGCGACGACGTGCCAGACCTCGGCGAACGGCCCTCGAGGTCGGGGTCATACGGGCCGTAGCGGTGCTCGGCCATCGCCATGGCGGGGGCCGGGTCGGCGCCGTGCTCGACCAGGAGCCGGGCGATCTCGGCGAGCCTGCGCAGATCGTCGTCGTCCAGCATGGCGTCGGAGACGCGGAAGACGACCAGCTCTAGCGGCGTGTCGGGCTGCTTCGGCGGGTCCGGGGAGTCGTCGAACACGGGGATCACCGCGTTGGCGTCGGCGCCGGCAGCGAGCGCCGCCCGGACCTCCCCGAGGTCGCAGGCGGCGACCGCGTTCATCAAGCGCGCGTCCCGCGGGTCGATCGGCGGCGCGTCGAGCCCGGCGAGGTAGCGGCGGGCGCGCCGCCGGTTCTCTTGTTCGTCGCCCGCCCACCACGAGTCGTAGGGCAGGTGCTCGCCCCAGTTCCCCAGGGTGATCAGCGCCTGGTAGAGGGCGCCCGGGTCTCCGGAGGCCCCGGCGTGCTCCCGCACGAGCCCGATGCCCAGCGAGACCAGCGCGGGATTGGGGGGTGCTTGCCGAGCACGAAGACGGCGGCGGCGAGCTGCGTCGCCGGTGGTCGCCGGGCGACGAAGTCGACCAGGGCCCGACGCAGCTCGGCGGCGTCCTCGGCGGTCATCTCCACCGCGATCAGCTCGTCGGACCAGCCGCGCTGGTACGCCAGCTCCTCGCGGGTGCCGGCGAACTCGAGGAACGCCGCGTCCATGAGATCGCCCGCGAGCTCGAGGGCTCGCTCGACCTCGATGCCGTCGCGGAGACGCCCGCGCACGCGCTCCACCAGTGCGTTCATCGGTCCGGCTCCACCGCGTCATCGTCGCATCCGCTCGACGCGGCCGACAACCCACCGTCGTGTGGCGTCCGTTGCCCGGCCCGCCGGCGCGTGTGACCATCCCGCATGGCCCGGCGCACCCGCTGCTGGCACGTCGCCCTCGCCGAGGAACCCGAGACGCCGCTCGTCGAGGTCCGGTTCGTAGGGCCCTGGTACCTGCTCGGCTTCGGCCGCCTGGAGATCGAACCGGTCTCGCCGAAGGGCGAGGTGTGGGCGACCGTCGTGGACGAGGCGCTCCGGGAGCTGCCGAGCCTCGACGCCGTGGGGATCTACGGCGTCGACCCGCCGCGCCACTGGACGCGGGCGCGGGTCGAACGCATCCTCGGCCAGCTTCCCGGCCGCTTCCCCGCGCTCACCGCCTACCCCACCGGCCGGCCGCCGCCGTTTCCGCTCGCGCGCGAGAGGCTGTACGTCCTCGACGCGCAGACCGAACGCCTCGTTGACGCCGTCGTGCACGCGGTGTGGGATCTCGGCGCGGCGGAGCAAGCCGGCCCGGACCGCGAGGGCATGCGCCTCGTGGGCCTCGCCCTCGACGCCAGGGACGCGGACGCACTCGTTGCCGCCCTGGACGAGGTCACCGCCGCGGCAGCGACGCGCCCGAAGCTCGCGCGCGCACTTCGCGATCGCGCGGGCGCCGCGCTCCTCGCCGACGGCTTCGACCCCGAGCTCCGGTCGCGTTTCGAGCGGGCGCTCGCACCGGTGCTCGAGGCCGGTTCGCCGGCGCGGTAGAGGTCGCCGGCACCGGCACGGGATGGCAGGATCCGTGACGGTCGGGCGGGGCTCACGTAGGATCGGGGAATGCACCGGACGCTCGGCGCCGCCATGGCGGCTCTCGCCGTCGTCGCGGCCTCCTGCGGCGGGCGGACCGAGCTCGGCGCCGCGGGCGAGGACGCGCCGGACGCCACGAAGCCCGTGGACGCCGCGCCGGGCGTCGATGGGGAGGTGGACGCCGCGCCGTGCGGGTTCCAGGGCGACCCATCGCCCGCGGGCGTCTCGAGCTACGGCGCGTGCGGCGAGGGCGTCAACGTCACCGCGCCGCCCTCGCTCAAGGTCCACGGCGCGGGCGCCGCGTTCGAGTACGTCCCGCAGGTCGACGTCGTGGTGGAGCGCATCGAGCTGCACACCAGGGGCGGCTTCGTCGGCCTGCTCGACAGCGACTGCGAGCTACCGGGCAAGGTCCTCTTCTACGGGCCCCTCGAGACGAGCGCGACGCCGACGTGGGTCGGCGCCTACGTGACCCCGCCCATCACGGTGAAGGCCGGCCATCGCTACTTCGTCTACCAGAAGACACCGCCGACCGGCGAGGACTCCGCGTCGACCGGCGGCGCGTTCGTGCGCGAGTACACGACATCGAACGGACCGAACGGCCCGTGGGGCGGGCCCTCCAGCGGCATCTACTGGAGCGCGCGCCTGCTCGGCGTGTGCCCGTGACGCGGGCGGACGTCCGCATCGTGCGCCGTGACCGGCGAGTCGTGGAGCGTCGCGGACCGCCGACGAGGACGCACCTCACGCCGGGCACCACCGCGTCGCGACGGCGCCCACCCGGGCCCCGAGCTCCCGCTCGAAGCGCTTGCCCGCGCCGCGGGGATGCCTCGCGATGATGCGGCGCAGGGCTGCGCCATGGAATCCGGCATGGGCTGGAGTGCAGCACACGGACATGTTCGACTGCGGGACGGCCGCGCGCGCGGCCGCGACCGGCAGAACGCGCC
Organism: uncultured delta proteobacterium; assembly: GCA_963782055.1. GTDB lineage: Bacteria > Myxococcota_A > Polyangia > Polyangiales > Polyangiaceae > DASXHD01. The sequence continues at coordinate 2,721,758 of CAWAIF010000003.1, read as the reverse complement.
ATTTCTCGGCGCGGCGCGGCGGGACTACGATGCGGTGATGGGCGGCGCGCGACGGACGACGTGGGGCCTGCTGGCGCTGGCGGCGGCGTGCCATCCGCCGGCGCCGCACGCGCAGCCGCGGCAGCAGGCGGTCATCCCTCCTGCGGCGTCGGCCTCGGCGGTGCTCCGGGCGGACGCATCCATCGCCACGGTCGCGCTGCCCGAGCACATGCGCGCGATCGACCTGGCCGGCGTGAAGATCACCCTGTTCGCCGCCGATGCCGACGGCGTGACGATGGCGCCGGACCGGCGAACGGTCGCGGTCGTCCGCCGCAAGGCGATCGAGCTGCGCGTCGGGGACGGGCCGCCGGTCTCGCTGGGAGTGCACGCGGCGACGCGCGTCGAGATCAGCGCGAGCTCGCGCTACCTCGTGGCGAGCGACGAGCAGCACCTGCTCCACGTCTTCGCGATCCCGTCCGGCACGCGCCTGCTGGACGTGCCGAAGGTGCGGAGCTGGGCCCTGGAAGGCGAGACGCTGCTCACCCGGAGCGACTGCGATCTGTCGGTGGTGGAGCTCGCGCACCCCGCACGGACCCGTCCGGTGGGCCGATGGTGCGATCCCATCGTTCGGTCGCGCCCGCGGGAGGGCACGGCGCTGGTGGGCGAGCCGTCGAAGCTGAGCCCGATGCTCTTCCGCGGATACCGGACGCTGGAGATGCTCGACCTGGCGTCGGGCCGGAAGCGGCCGCTCGTGACCGTGGCGGACGACGACAGCTTCGTGCTGGAGCCGGTCGTCTCGCCGACGCTCTCGCGGCTGTGCTTCCGCGCGGAGGACTGGTCCTTCCACTGCATCGACACCGCGAGCGGGCGCGCGATCGCCTTTCCGCAGGCGAACGTGCAGCGCGCGGCGACGCTCGACGACGCCGGCCGGCGGGTGGTCTTCGCCACGCGCGCGAAGCTGGGCGCGCCGCTGGAGGTCTGGGTGGGGGACGCGACGACCGGCCGCGCCGTGCGCATGTTCACCACCGAGCACGAGTGGTGGGACTTTCTCCCGGGAGGCCGGCGACTCGTCTTCCACGGCGGCGACGCGCGCTTCGCGGTGGCGGACCTCGAGGGGGGCTGGGAGGCCGAGCTCGGCGACGCGCACCAGGAGTACGAGGGCCTGTGGGTGGTGCCGGGCGATCCCACGCGCTTCTTCATCGGCCGCGAGCGCGACGCGTCCCGCGACATCTACCTCGTGGAGCTCGGGCGGTGAGCGCGCTCTTGGCGCTCACTCCCGGGACCGGATGATCTCCGGCGGCGGCTCGTCGGCGCCGGCGTCGGCGCGCGCGTCGGGCGCGGCGTCACCGGCCGCGTCCGCTCCGGCGTCGGGAGCGGGCGGCGGCGGGGCGTTGGGGTCGGCCAAGCAGCGGCCGGCGCGGCACATCTGCCGGTCGCCGCAGTCGATGGCGGTGCGGCAGTACGCGCAGCGGCCGGCGACGCAGTAGTCGTGACGGCCGCCGACGGCGCACTGCGCGTCGCTCTCGCACGCCGGGTAGCGCGGGTGGGCCTCACACGCGAGGACCGCCGCCACGGTCACCGCGGCGGCGACCGCGACGCGCCTCACCTCGCCCCGACGACCCGGTTGCGGCCGCCTTCCTTCGCCGCGTAGAGCCGCCCGTCGGCCAGGCCCAGCAGCGTCTCGCGGTCGCGCGTGGCGCCGCAGCACGCCAGCGAGGCCACGCCGAAGCTCGCGGTGACAGGCACGACGATGCCCTCCTGCTGCACCGGCCGCGCGGCGATGCCCGCGCGCAGCCGCTCCGCCATCACCGCCGCCTCCCCCACCGGGATCCCGCGCGCCACGACGAGGAACTCCTCGCCGCCGTAGCGACCGAGGACGTCCTCGGCGCGCAGGGTGCGGCCGAGCTCCGCCGCCACGGCGCAGAGCACCCAGTCGCCGACGAGGTGGCCGTGCGCGTCGTTCACGGCCTTGAAGTGATCGATGTCCACCAGCGCGACGGAGAGCTCGGCGCCGTGTCGCTGCGCGAAGGCGATCTCCGCGCTCAGGCGCTCCTCGAGCGCCTTGCGGTTGAGCACGCCGGTCAGGCCGTCGTGCATCGCCGCCTCGTAGACGCGCGCCAGCGCGGCGGCTTCCTCCTCGGTCACCAGCGCGAAGCGGAGGGTGAGGCTTCCGCCCAGCACGAGGCGCGAGCCGTCGCCCAGCCGCGCGAACTTCTCCACCTTCGCGCCGTCGACGAACGTCCCGTTGGTGGACCCCGCCTCGATGAGCATCCACTCCCCGTTCACCCGGACGATGCGCACGTGCTCGCGCGACAGGCGCGCGTCCTCGAAGGCGAAGGTGCACTCCTCCGCGCGGCCGATGGTGCTCGGCGTCTTCGGGGAGAGCGCGAGCACGCGGCCGGCGTCCGGCCCCGACTGCACCGAGAGCACGGCGTGCGAGCCCTTGGCCGGCTGAGGCGGCACGGTGTTCTGGATGGTCTTGAGGGCCCTGGGCTTGTCGGCCATCGGCCACTCATCCTACACGGTTGGCTCGACGAGGGGGCCTCTGCCACCCGCGCCGGCGCGGAAACGAGGGGGCATCGCGCCCTCGCACGCGTATCCTCCAGGCATGTACGATCCGTACGCTCGCTACCAGCCGCCGGGCCCGCCCATCACCTTGGAGGGAGACCGGCCACCAGTGTGGGGCTGGTACGTCGCCTACACCGTGCTCATGACGCTGATGTACCTGGGCTGCGCGGGCCTGGGGCTGTTCATGGCGTCCGCCGGGGTCAAGGACGAGGACGTCATCACGGGCGTCCTGCTCACGGCGATGGGCCTGGTCTTCGGCGGCGTCTACGCCGCCGCGCCCTTCCTGCCGAAGAAGCCGTGGGCGTGGGTCTACCACCTGGTGCTCATCATCTTCGGCCTGACCAGCACATGCTGCTTGCCGGTGGCCCTCCCGCTGATGCTCGTGTGGCTGAAGCCGCGCACGAAGGCGTTCTTCGGGAGGATCTGAGCGTTCATGCTATAGGCCCGGCCATGATCAAGGTCGGCATCGTCGGCGCATCCGGCTACTCCGGGTCCGTCTGCGCGCGCCTCGTCGCCGGGCACCCCCGCGCGCGCCTGATCTTCGCGACGTCCGATCGCCTCGCCGGGCAGAGCGTGGGCGAGTCCCTCGGCATCCGCGCCGAGCACGACATCGCCTACGCACCCAACGTGGAGGCGGCCAGCCTCGCGGCGAAGGTGGACGCGGTGGTGCTCGCCACCTCGGCCGAGGTGTCCGCCGGCCTCGCCCCCGCCCTCGCCGACGCCGGCAAGCTGGTCATCGATCTCTCCGGCGCCTTCCGCCTCCCCGACCCCGCCGACTACCCGCGCTTCTATGGCTTCGAGCACCCGGCGCCCAACCACCTCGCCGGCGCGCACTACGGCCTGCCCGAGCTCTTCGGCCCGCCGCCCAAGGCGAGCGGCATCGTCGCGAACCCCGGCTGCTACGCCACCGCCGCGCAGCTCGCCGTCGCCCCCCTGCTGCGGGCGGGCCTCGCGCAGACGGCGCACGTCATCGTGGACGGCAAGTCGGGCGTGAGCGGCGCGGGCCGCCGGTCCCAGGAGGCCTACTCCTTCGTCGAGGTGAACGAGGACGTGCGCGCGTACAAGGTGCTCGGCCACCAGCACGCCCCGGAGATCGCCCGTGGCGTCTCGCGCGCCGCCGGGGCGCCGGTGCGGGTGACGTTCACCCCGCACCTCGTCCCGATCAACCGCGGGCTCCTGGTCACCGCCTACATGCGGCCGGCCGGCGGCGCGTCCGCGCAGTCGGTCCAGGACGCCCTGCGCGCCGCGTACGAGGGCAAGCCCTTCGTGCGCGTGGTCGCCCCCGACCGCGCCTCGGTGCACTCGGTGGCGGGCACCAACGTGGCGGCGGTGGGAGCCACGGCCGACGGGGACGTCGTCATCGCCGCGTGCGCCCTGGACAACCTGGTGAAGGGCGCGGCCGGCCAGGCCATGCAGAACCTCAACCTGGCGCACGGACTTCCGGAGACGCTCGGGCTGGACGGCCTGGTACGCTTCGCGCCGTGATGAGGCCATCCGCATGATCTTCGTGCCTCGAGGTTTCCGGTTCGCGGGCGTCAACGCCGGCATCAAGGCCGCGCGCAAGGACATGGCCCTGATCGTCAGCGACACGCCGTGCGAGGCGGCCGGCTGCTTCACCGTGAACAAGGCGCGCGCGGCCCCGGTGGTCGACGCCGCCTCGCGCCTGCCGGCGAGCGGCGTGCGCGCGGTGGTGGTCAACAGCGGCAACGCCAACGCCCTCACCGGTGTGGAGGGCGATCGCGACGTCCAGGCCATCCATGCGGCGTTCGCCGGCGCGCTCGGCGTCGGCGCCGAGAGCGTGCTGTCCGCTTCCACCGGCGTCATCGGCGTGCGCCTCCCGGTGAAGAAGCTGGCGGCGGCCGCCCCGCACCTGGTCGCCGGCCTCACCCCCGCGCTGGAGGGCGCGGCGGAGGCCATCATGACCACCGACACGCGCCCCAAGATCGCGCGCCGCACCGTGGACGTGGATGGCGTGGAGGTGCGCGTCGCGGCCATCGCCAAGGGCTCCGGGATGATCGCCCCCCAGATGGCGACGATGCTGGCCTTCATCACCACCGACGCCGTCATCGATCGCGAGACGCTCCAGGCGGCGCTCCTGCACGCCATGGGGGAGAGCTTCAACAACCTCATCGTCGACGGGGACATGAGCACCAACGACGCCGTCTTCGCCCTCGCCAACGGCGAGTCGCGCTGCGCGCGCATCGACGCGAGGTCGGTGCATTATGCACCCTTCCGCGACGCCCTCACCTCGCTCTGCGTCGAGCTGGCCCGGTCCATCGCCGAGGACGGCGAGGGCGCCACCAAGATGGTGGAGGTGCGCGTGGCGGGCGCGCCGTCCCGGGACATCGCGCGCGATCTGGCCCGGAGCATCGCCGGGTCCAGCCTGGTGAAGGCCGCGCTCTTCGGGGCCGACCCCAACTGGGGGCGCGTGCTCGCCACGGTGGGCGCTCGCGCCGGGTCGCAGGGCTACGCCATCGACCCCACGTGCGCCGCGGTCTCCATCCAGGGCATCGTCGTCTACGAGAAGGCCGCGCCCGCGGCACACGACGCGCAGGCCCTCCGCAAGCGCATGCGCGAGGTGCGCGTCGAGATCGACGTGCACCTCGTCGAGGGGGAGGCCTCCTCCGTCGCGTGGGGGTGCGACCTCTCCTACGACTACGTCAAGATCAACGCCGACTACACCTCGCTCATCACCGCCGACGACGAGGGCACGGTCAAGAAGGACGACCGCCTCACCAACTACAGCCCCGGCTTCAAGCGCGCGCTGCTGGTGGAGGCGCTCAGCTACATCGCCCGCTTCTCCGGCAAGCGCGCGGTGCTCAAGTACGGCGGCGGGGCGATGGTGAAGGACTCGCTCAAGGCGAGCTTCGCCGGGGACGTCAACCTGCTGCGCTCGGCGGGTCTCTGCCCGATCGTCGTGCACGGCGGCGGGCGGGAGATCACAAGGACGATGGAGCGCCTCGGCGGCCGCCCCTCCGACGTGCCCGGCGAGGTGCACGTGCACGACGCGAGCGACCTGAAGGTCGTCGAGATGGTGCTCACCGGCAAGATCAACACCGAGCTGGTCTCCCTGCTGAACCAGACGAGCTCGGCGGCGGTCGGCCTGAGCGGCAAGGACGCCGGACTCATCCGCGCGCGCAAGACTCCGGGAGACAACAACGGCCTGCAGGGCGACGTCACGCAGGTCAACGTGGAGCTGCTGGAGATGGTGCTCTCCAAGTACGTGCCGGTGATCTCGCCCGTCGGTCTGGGCGAGGACGGCGAGGGCTACCACGTGGACGCCGACGCCGTCGCCGCGGAGGTGGCGGTCGCGGTGAAGGCGGACAAGCTCATCTACATGACCGACGTGCCCGGCCTGCTGGAGAGCGGCGAGCTGGTGAGCGAGGTCACCGCCTCCGAGGCGCGGCGCCGGCTGGCGGCGGGCGAGTTCGAGGCCAACCTGGCGAGCAAGGTGAAGGCGGGGCTGCGCGCCATCGATGGCGGCGTGAAGAGCGTCCACATCATCGACGGGCGCGTGCCGCACTCGGTGATCGCCGAGCTCTTCACCGACACCGGCGTGGGCACCCTGATCCGGGCGGACTAGCGGGGAGCGGCGCCTCGGGGGGGCGCGAAATCCCTCCGTGGTGTAGGATTCATGCCGTGGCGGTGTCTTCTCGAAGCCCCGGAAAGCGTCCAACGAGCGCCGGCTCGCGGGCCCGGGTCCGCGAGCCCCGCCTCCTCGGCCGCTACCACGTGCTGGACGAGCTGGGGCGCAACGCCGTCGGGCCCATCTACCTCGCTCGGCTGGAGGGGCCGCAGGGCTTCCAGCGGTGGGCCGCCATCCGCTGCATGGACCGCAGCCACCTGGCAGACGACGCCTACGTCGACGGCTTCTTCGAGCGCGCCCGCGAGGGCGCCAAGCTCCTTCACCCCAACGTCGCGGCCCTCTTCGACGTGGGCAAGGAAGACGGCGTGCCGTGGCTGGCGATGGAGTACCTGCACGGCGAGCGGGTGCAGGAGATCATCGAGCGGCTGCAGCTCGCCGACACCCCGGCGGCGTGGGACATCGCCGCGCGCATCATCGCCGGCGCGGCGGAGGGGCTGCACGCCCTGCATGGCCTGCGCGCGCCCGACGGCTCGCCCCTCGGCCTTCTGCACGGCGATCTCGCGCCGCACAGCGTGGTGGTCACCTACGAGGGCAAGGCCAAGATCAAGGGCGCCTTCGAGCCGCGCGCTCACGGCGTGCTGGACCCTCGCAAGATCCCGTACGCCGCGCCGGAGCAGCTCTGGGGGGAGTCGGTCGACGCCCGTGCCGACGTCTTCGCGCTGGGCGTGCTGCTCTGGGAGCTGGTGACCGGCCGCAGCCTCTTCGCTCGCGACACCGACGATCAGACGCGCGCGATGATCGAGGCGGGCATGGTGCCGCCGCTCGCGGAGATGGTCTCGGAGGTGCCCACCGAGCTGGACCGCATCATCCGCAAGGCGCTCGCGCGGCGCGTGGAGCAGCGCTTCGCGACGGCGCGGGAGCTCTCGCGCGAGCTGGAGTCGCTGCTCGTCCAGCACGGCATCATGGTGCAGGTCGACGACGTGGGGCGCTACATGCGGACCCTCTTCGCGGACTGCTACGCCGAGCGGGAGGAGGACCTGCAGGCCGCCTCCGACGTGACCGAGGTGTTCCGACGGTCCGGCTCGCTGCGCGCGCTGCCCAACCTCGCGCCCCGCCCGGAGGAGGACGAGGAGGAGGAGGAGGAGACGCGCGTCGCGCCCCCCAGCTTCGCCGTGCAGAGGGAGGAGGAGGAGGACCGCACCACAGCCGAGCGCCCGGCCGTGATGGCGCCGTCCGCTCCGGTGCTGCCACCCGGCGCGCCCACGCTCCGGGACTTACCGCCGGAGCACACCGACACGGTCACCCTCGCCGCGCCCGGCCCGGGGCTCGTCATGGCGCCCACCCCGGTGCTCGGCGTGCCCGCGCCCCCCACCCCGATGCTCGGCCTGCCCGCGCCCCCCGCGCCGATGCTCGGCCTGCCGCTGCCGCCGCGCTCCGACGAGATCCCGACCCTGACCGCGCAGCGTCCGGTGAGCGCCAGCGACGAGGTGCCGACGCTGACAGGCCACGGTCAGAGCGGTCCCCTCTTCTTCACGCCGCTCTCCCGCGAGCGGGACCAGACGGTGACCGAGAGCGCCATCTTCGTCGCGCCCCGCCCGCACGTGACCTACACGCCTCCAGACGCGCAGCCAGCGGCGCGGATGCCTCGAAGCTCCTTCCCGAGCGCGCCCGACAGCTTCCCGCCGGTCCCCTCTCCCTTCGGGGCGGGCCCGTACTCCGGCTATCCGCCGATGTCACCGGACCAGGCAGGCGGCTTCCCGCAGCCGGCGAGCACGTCGCAGGCCACCGGGCGGCGCCGCAAGTCGTCGGTGCTCGGGATGGCCGTGCTCGGTGTGGGCGGAGGCGTCCTGCTCTTCTTCGTGCTCATGGTGGTGGCGCAGCACAGGAAGTCCGCCGCCCCGGAGGCGGCGTCGGCGAGCGCGTCGGCCGGCGCGCCGGCGGCGACGGAGATCGCGCCCCCGGCCGAGACCACGGCCGCTCCGCTCCCGACCACCGCGTCCACCGCCTCACCGGACACCGCGTCGGCGACGGCGTCCGTCGCGCCGCCGCCTCCCACGGCGCACGCCACCATCCGCACCATTCCCAAGCTGGACCTCACGCACCCCCGCGTGGTGCACCACACCGTCAAGCCGAAGCCCAGGCCGAAGCCGAAGCCGGCACCGGTGGCGACGAGCGGCAAGACGGGCCTGCTGACCATCATCTGCCGCCCGCACCCCTGCGACCAGGTGCTCGACGGGTCGCACGATTTGGGCAGCACGCCCATCGTCCTTCGGTCGGTCCCCGTGGGGAAGCACCGGCTCAAGGTGCGCGTATCTTCCCTCCACGTGGAGAAGACGGTGGTGGTCACCGTCAGCGAGGGCAAGACGACGATCACCCAGCCGCAGATGCCATGAGCCCGAACACGAAAGGACCTGTCCCGTGAACCAGCCGGGGGCGGCGCCGCTGCGCGTGGGGCAGGTGCTCGCGGGCAAGTACCGCGTCGAGCGCGTCATCGGCGCGGGGGGGATGGGTCTGGTCGTCTCGGCGCTGCACGTCCAGCTGGACGAGCGCGTCGCCATCAAGCTCCTGCTGCCGGAGGCGCTGTCCAACGCCGACACGGTGGCGCGCTTCGCCCGCGAGGCGCGCGCCGCGGTGAAGATCAAGAGCGAGCACGTCGCCCGCGTGACCGACGTCGGCACGCTGGAGGATGGCGCGCCCTACATGGTCATGGAGTACCTGGAGGGGCAGGACCTGGGGGACGTGCTCAAGGCGCGCGGGCCCCTGCCCGTCGACGAGGCGCTCGACTACCTGCTCCAGGCGATCGAGGCCATCGGCGAGGCGCACTCGCTGGGGATCGTCCACCGCGACCTGAAGCCGTCCAACCTCTTCCTCACCCGCCGCGCCGACGGCTCGCCGCTGGTCAAGGTCCTGGATTTCGGCATCTCGAAGGTCACGCCCGGCGGGGTGATGACCGAGGCGGCGATGACGCGCACCTCCGCCGTCATGGGATCGCCGCTCTACATGGCGCCGGAGCAGATGGTCTCCACGCGCGACGTCGACGCGCGCGCCGACGTGTGGGCGCTGGGGATCGTGCTCTACCAGCTCCTGGCCGCCGCCTCCCCCTTCACCGGGGAGACGATGACCGAGCTGTGCGCGCGCATCCTGCAGGAGCCTCCGCCCTCGCTCCGCGGGATGCGGCCGGACGTGCCGCCCGCGGTGGAGTCCATCGTCCTGCGGTGTCTGGAGAAGGACCGGACGCGCCGCTTCGGCAACGTCGCCGAGCTGGCCGTCGCCCTCGCGCCCTTCGCCGCGGCGCAGTCGCGCACCTCGGCGGAGCGCGTCTCGCGCCTGCTCGGCGCGCCCGCCGCGCCCACGCCGGCGTACGGCGCCACGGCGGTCGGACCGGCGTATGTCACGCCCGCGCCGTACGGCACCCCGCCCCAGTACGGAACCCCGATGCAGGTGGCCGCGTACCCGGCGCAGGGCTCCACGCAGTCGAGCTGGGGTCGGACCCGCGGCGCCGCGGGCGGCAGCGGCGCGCGCGTGGCGCTGGTCGCCGTGGTGGGCGCGCTCGCCATCGTCGCCGGCGCGGCGGTGGGCATCGCCCTGCTGCGCATGGGCTCCCACGCCGCCGCGGCGGGAGCCTCGCAGGCTCCCGAGACGACCGCCGCGGCCGTGGTGACGACCACCGCCACCGCGATTGTCCAGCCGACGGCATCGCTCGCGCCCCTGCACGGCGCCCCCACCACGGCGACGTCCACGCATCCGGGGCCGAAGCACGCCCCGACCATGACGGGCACGACCACGGCCACCGCGACGGCCACCGGGACCGCCCCGCGGCCTACCGCCACGGCCACGCAGACCGAGCCTCCGCCGCCGGTGCACACCACGCCCCCGGTTCACACCGCGACGCCCCCGCCGAAGCCCAAGCCCGACATCTTTTGAACGATGACCTCTTGCGGTATACGGGGGCCCACGATGGCTCGCTCGGCACGCTCCGCCCGCAGGGCTCTCGCCCTCGGCGCCCTCGCCCTCGCCCTGGTGGCCGGACGCCCGGCGCCCGCGCTGGCGCAGAGCCAGCCCTCTGCAGCCGACGTGGAGAGCGCCCGCGCCGCCTTCCTGCAGGGCCTCGACCTGCGCGACAAGAGCCACGACCCCAAGGCCGCGGTCGTGAAGTTCAAGGCCGCCTACTCGCTGGTGCCCACCCCGCGCATCGGCTTCGAGCTGGGCAAGACCTACCAGTCGATGAACGATCTGGTGGAGGCGCGGGCTGCCTTCGTCGCGGCGGTGGCGCTCCCGGTGCGCCGGCACGAGTCCGCGGAGGCGCGCAAGGCGCGCGAGCAGTCGCAGCAGCTCGCCGACGAGCTGGAGCAGAAGATCCCCCAGCTCGTCATCCGGCTGCAAGGCGAGGGGCAGGTCTCGGTGGACGGGGAGCTGGTCAAGCGGGCGGCGCTCTCGGTGCCCCGCCGCGTGAACCCGGGACGGCACGTCATCCAGCTGCTGGTGGACGGCGATCCGCGCGCGCAGCGGGTGGTGGACCTCGGCGTGGGTGAGCAGCGGCAGGTGACGATGCGCGTGCCCTCGGGATCGTCCGCGGCCACCGCGACGACCGACGACGGCAGCGCGACCCCCGACGTCGTCGACCACACCGAGCCGGCCAACGTCGGGCTCCGCAAGGGACTGAGCGTGGTGAGCCTGGCATCGCTCGGCGGCGCGGCGCTCACCGGCATCTTCGCCTTCGCCTTCGTCCAGGACGCGCAGAAGGAGTGCACGGGCGGCACCTGCACGTCGAAGGGCGCCGGCAGCAAGAGCGCGGCGGTCGGCTTCGGCGTGGCGACCGACATCCTGCTCGGGGTGGGCATCGTCTCCTTCGTCGGCTGGCTGGTCGTCCCCAAGGTCCACGTGACCAAGAACACGCAGGTGGGGCTCGCGCCCCTTCCCGGCGGCGGGATGCTCTCGGCGGGGGGGACCTTCTGATGGCGCGCCCCCTTCGCGTGATCCTCGGCCTCGCGGTGGCGTCGATGGCCGTCACCGGCCCGCTCGCGTGCAGCCTCTACGTCTTCTCGCAGGTCAACGGCCTGGGTAACGGCGCGGATGGGGGCGACACCGACGGGCAGGTGACCAACAACGGCTGCCGCGACATCCTCACCAACCTCGGGGCGTGCGGCAAGTGCATGGAGGACAACGCCGGGACGATGGCGGACAACCTCTGCGGCAAGAACCCCAACTCCTACGTCCTCACCGACATGGAGAGCTGCGCCACCGACCCGAGCGTCAACAACTTCGACTGCGACACCTTCTTCCCCAAGTCCGACGCGTCCATCTCCAACGCCGACGACGAGGCCGCCTACGCCAGCAACATCCGGGTGCTCGTCGGCGGCGCCTGCGAGAGCGTGTGTCAGTTCTGTGACATCACCTACTCCGGGTGCAGCGGCAAGAGCGTCAAGATCTCCACCGCGACGCAATGCGGCCAGTGCATCGTGAACGATTGCAGGGACGTGCTGGTGCCCGCGTGCCGCAACGGGCAGGTTCCGCGCACCGAGATCGGCAACTGCGCGAAGGACGCCGGCGACTGCGTGGGCGCCCCCGACTGCTCCGACGTCGTCAACGCCGGCGCCGACGGCGGGTACGACGACGCGAGCCTGGCCATCTTCAGCTGCATCAAGACCACCTGCTCCGGCTACTGCCCCCTGTAGCAGAGCGTCCCAGGGAGAAGGGGGACGGGGGGTGAGGCCCGCGCTACCCTGCGGCTCGTGGCCGAGAGCACGCCGGAGTTCGAGGGGACGTCGCGCTTCCGCGTGGTGCGTCGCATCGGCGGCGGCGGGATGGGCGTGGTGTACGAGGCGCACGACGCCCGGCGCGGCGCGCGCGTGGCGCTCAAGACGCTGCGGGCGATCGAGCCCTCGTCGCTGCTGCTCTTCAAGTCGGAGTTTCGCGCGCTCGCGGACATCCAGCACGACAACCTCATCTCTCTCGGAGAGCTGATCGAGGAGCAGGGGCAGTGGTTTTTCACGATGGAGCTGGTCGTGGGGACCGACTTCCTCTCCCACGTGCGACCGGGCGTGGTGAGCGAGAGCATCGCCGACACCCCGAGCCAGGTGCAGGGCGCCGAGACCCTCCCCGCCGCCTCCGACCCGCGTGACTCGATGGTCGGCGCGGGCGCGCACGGCGCCGGCACCCTGAGCGAGGAGCGACTGCGGGGGGCGCTGGCGCAGCTCGCGCGCGGCCTGTACGCGCTGCACGCGGCGGGGAAGGTGCACCGCGACATCAAGCCCACCAACGTCCTCGTCTCCGCCGCGGGGCGCGTGGTGCTGGTGGACTTCGGGCTGGTCATCGACGCCAACGTCAGCCCGCACACCTCCGGGCAGGGGATCGCCGGGACGGTCCCGTACATGGCGCCGGAGCAGGCGCAGGCCTCGCCGGTCGGCCCGGAGGCGGACTGGTACGGCGTCGGTACGATGCTCTACGAGGCGCTCACCGGGCAGCTCCCCTTCCACGGGAGCGCCTTCGAGGTGCTCTCCACCAAGCAGAGGGCGCTGCCGCCGGCGCCGAGCGAGGTGGCCCAGGGCGTGCCGGCGGACCTGGAGGCGCTCTGCATGGACCTGCTCGCGATCGACCCGGCGGCGCGGCCCACCGGCGCGCAGGTGCTGGAGCGGCTGGGCGGCGCGGGGCGCGTCTCGCTGGTGCCCACCTCCTCGCCGCAGGACGCCGATTTCGTCGGGCGCGAGCTGGAGATGGCCGAGCTCGGGCGCGCGTACGAGGCGACGGCGAGGGGCGCGGGGGTGACGGTCTACGTCGACGGCGAGTCCGGCCTGGGCAAGACCGTGCTCGTGCGCCACTTCGCCGACGCGCTCGCGCGGCAGGACGGGCCGGCGCCGCTGGTGCTCACGGGCCGGTGCTACGAGCGCGAGTCGGTTCCGTACAAGGCGATCGACGGTGTCATCGACGCGCTCAGCCGCGCGCTGGAGCGCATGCCCGCGGCGGACATCGAGGCGGTGCTTCCCGCGCAGCCCGGGCTGCTCGCCGACGTCTTCCCGGTGCTGGCGCGGGTGCGCGCCATCTCCCAGGCGGCGCAGCCCCAGCTCGCCGCCCTCGACCCCACCGAGCGCCGCGCGCGCGTCTTCGCCGCCCTGCGCGAGCTGTTCGTGCGGCTGGCGCGGCGGTCGCGCGTCGTCGTCGTCATCGACGATCTGCAGTGGGCCGACGCCGACAGCCTGCTCTGCCTGCGCGAGATCATGCGCCCGCCCGGCGCGCCCGCGATTCTCCTGCTCGCCACGGTGCGAACCACCGCGCACGCGGCGCCCCCGGCGGGGCCGGCACCCTCGCTCCCGCAGAGCCGGCTCAACGTGGGGTCGGGAGCCATGCCGGGCGACGTCCGCACGCTGCACCTGGAGCCGCTCGGCGCGGAGGCCGCGCGCGAGCTGGCGGAGCGCCTCATCCGGCGCGCCTTCTCCGACGCGTCGCGCCCCCCGGAGAGCTCCGCCGCCGCCATCGCGCAGGAGGGCGGCGGCCACCCCCTCTTCATCGACGAGCTGGTGCGCCACGCGGCGGTGGTCTCGCGCCCGCCGTCTCGCCTGCGCCTGGACGACGCGCTGTGGGAGCGCATCGCCGCGAAGGCGCCGCGCGCCCGCAAGCTGCTGTCGGTGCTCTCGCTCGCCCGAGGCCCGCTGCCGCGCGACGCGGCCGCCCGGGCCGCCGGCTTCACCGACGCCGCCGAGCTGGACAAGGACGTGGGCGCCCTGCGCGCCGAGCACCTGGTGCGCACCACCCAGCGCCGCGACGCGGTGCTGCTGGAGACCTACCACGACCGCGTTCGCCAGGCGGTGCGCGCCCACCTGGACGAGGAGGCGCCCGCCCTGCACGAGACCATCGCCCTCGCGCTGGAGGAGTCGGACCTCGCCGACTTCGAGTCGCTCGCCGAGCACTGGCGAGGGGCGGGCGCGCTGGACAAGGCGGGGCGCTACGCGGCAGAGGCGGCCGATCAGGCGCTCGCATCCCTCGCCTTCGACCGCGCCGCGCGCCTGTACGAGTGGGCGCTGGAGCTCGCGCCGGACGACGCCGACGCGGGCGGCCGCACGCTGCGCCTCGCCGAAGCGCTCTCCGCCTCCGGCCGGGGCGCGGAGGCTGCGGACGCCTTCCTCGCGGCGGCGGACGCGGCCTCCGCGCCGGACGAGGCCATCGAGCTGCGCCGGCGCGCCGCCCACCAGCTCCTGATGAGCGGCCACACCGAGAGCGGCCTCGCCGCCCTGCGCGACGTGCTCACAGCGGTGGGCCTGGAGATCCCGGCGTCGCGCACCCTCGCCCAGGCCTCGCTCGCGCTGCGGCGCACGCAGCTGCGCGTCTTCGGGCTGGGCTTCAAGGAGCGGCGCGAGGAGGACGTGCCTCGACGCGATCTGCAGCGGATCGACGTGTGCTGGACCGTCGGTCTGGGTCTGGGCCTGGTGGACACCCTGCGCGGCGCCGAGTTCCAGACGCGCGGCCTGCTCCACGCCCTGTCCGCGGGCGAGCCACGGCGCATCGCGCGGGCGCTGGCGGTGGAGGCCGCCTACGTCGCCGCGGCGGGCGACGACGCGCGCGAGCGGTGGGAGGAGCTGCTCGACCGCGCGCGGACGGTGGCGCGGCGCGTGGGCGATCCACGCATCGACGCGCTGGTGCTCGCCTCCGAGGGGCTCGCCCTCTACCTCTCCGGCTACTGGCTGGGCGCGCGGCGGCGGTGCGAGGAGGCGGCGCGGGTGGTCCGCGACTCGTGCGTCGGGGCAACCTGGGAGCTCGCCACCTCCACGCTCTTCTCCCTGCGCGCGCTCTCGTGGCTCGGCGGCATCGCCCGCCTGCGCGAGGAGGTGCCGGAGCGGCTGGGCGACGCCGAGGCGCGCGGGGACCTGTTCACGACGCGCAACCTGCAGACCGGCCTGCTCAACTTCGTCTGGCTGGCGGGAGGGGACCCGGCGGCAGCACGGCGCCACATCGACGAGGCGACGCGCGACGCGCCGGCGGGGACGCACAAGCTGCTGCAGTCGCAGGAGGTGCAGGCGCGCGCGCAGGCGGACCTCTACGACGGCGACGCGGAGCGCGCCTACCACCGCGTCGCGGAGGCGTGGCCCGGCCTGGACCGCGGGGGGCTGATGCGCATCCAGAACGAGCGCGTCATCCTGGACGACATCCGCGCGCGCGCGGCGGTGGCGTACGCGCGGCGGCAGAGCACGCGGCGCCGGGAGCTCCTCGACGACGCCACCCGCCACGCCAACGACGTGGCGCGCACCGGCGCGCCGTGGGCGCTCGCCATCGCGGCGCTGCTCCGGGGGTGCGTGGCCCACGCGCGCGGCGAGCCGCAGCGCGCGGTCGCCTCCTTCGATCAGGCGGCGCGCGACGCCGACGCGTGCGACATGGCGCTCCACGCCGCGGTGGCGCGGCTGCGGCTGGGCAAGCTGATCGGCGGGGACGAGGGCCGCGCGATGGTCACGCGAGCGCGGGAGTGGATGAGCGGGCAGGCGATCGTCGAGCCGGAGGCGATCGCGTCGGTGCTCGCGCCGTGACGCGGCGTCACTCCACGCGCACGCTGGCGATGCTCCCGAGCTCCCCGGCGTCCAGCACCAGGCCGTCGCCCGCGGTCCCCATCGACCGCAGATCACGCTCCGCCAGATCCACCGCGGTCACCTTCTTCCCGGCGAGCCCGCGCACCACCACCGGCCCCGGCAGCAGGACCGCGCGCACGATGAGCCCGCTCCCGCGCTCGGCGGGCTTCAGCGCGGTCACGATGCCGTCGCCGTCCACCTGAAGCAAGGAGCGCTCCTCCGGCAGGTCGGTCGTCTGCGCCTGGCTCGCGTCCACCATCGCCAGCGTCAGCGGCCTGTCGAACGCCTGCGCCGCCCGCGCCGCGTCCGCCGGCGACGGCGCGTGCTCGATGCGCCACTCGATGCGGTGCAGGTCGGGATCGCTGCCCGTGCCGCCCTCCACCTCGCACTTCTCCCCGCGCGCGTCGCGCGCCGCCATCAGCTCCAGCTCGCCGGGCGTGCTCATGCGCACGCCGGTCGACTGCCGCAGCGCGATGGCCCAGTCCCCCGCGCGCACCCACGCGACGGCGGGCCAGAAGGTCGGCGAGTAGAGCGCCTCGAGCGGGCGCTCGGCGTAGCCGCCGGCGAGGGAGGTCTGCAGCTTGGCGTCGGGAGGGACGGCGAGGGAGAAGCCGACGGTGCGCGTGGTGCCCTCCGCCGCGTTGGTGGTCACCGCGATGTCGAGGCCGGTGTCGCCGGCCCCGAGCGAGGCCTCGCGGGTGACGGCGCCGGTGTGAAAGGCCACGCGCACCTCGAGGGCGCCGTCGTCCAGCACCTCGAGGGTGTCGGGCGCGCCGGAGTCGCCGACCTTGGCCGTGAGCTCGCAGCCCAGCATCTCGTTGCCCAGCCGCCAGAGGCCGCCGGTGTCGGTGTAGTCGTGGAACAGCACCGAGCTGCCGGCGATGGCCTGCGCCCCGTCGACCAGGAGGGAGGTGAGCGAGAACCTGCCGCTCCCGTCCTTGCGCCACTCGGCGTGCACGTGCGCGTTCTTCAGGATCACGTGGGACACAGCCTGCCCGCTCGCCGGCGCGTCGCTCGCGTCCAGCGTCTCCAGCGTGACCTGCCGCTGCGGCGCGACGGCGCCCGGCAGCAGGGTGACGGTGCGCCAGGAGAAGGGCCGCACGGCGGCGAGCGCCAGGCGGAAGGTGGCGGTGGTGTCCTTTGGACCGGGCGTGCGCGCGAGCTCCATCGGCACGGGCTCGCCGGCCGCGATCGCGTGCAGGTCGGGCGTCGCGCCGGCGCTGATGGGGACGGTGAGGTGCGCCACCCCGCTTCGGAGCGCGGACGAGGCGTTGAGGGCGAGCGCGCGTCCCACGCCCTGCGGCTCGAGCGGGATGCGCTTCGCCAGCGCGGCCACCACCTGCTCGAGCGAGGCTTGCCCGGCGGCCTGCGCCTCGGCGAGGAGGGGCATCTGCTCGGTGGTCACGACCTCGTCGTTGGAGGTCCCGGTGATGAAGTCGTGGTGATCGGCGCGGGTCAGCTTGCGCAGCGCGGGCGCCTGGGCTGCGACCAGCGTCCGGCCCTCGTCGCCGAGCGCCGTCGCGAAGGTCTCCGCCTCGAAGAAGGGGCGCGCGGCGTCGCGCGTGGCGCGCTTGACCGCCGGGCGGGTGCCGTAGAAGCCGGTGAAGTAGGGCGTGAGGGTGCCGTCCACCTCCGGGAGCAGGTCCTCGTAGGCGCGGACGAAGCGGGCGTAGTCGTCGAAGGGCGCGGCCACCGCCCACACGTGCGTCGTCGGGTAGCGGCGCTGATCGTAGCCGTCCAGGTACTCGACGAGGCGCTCCTTCGGCGGCTCGAAGTCGCAGCCGACGGGGATGAAGATGTACGGCGTCCTGGCCCACGGCCTGGCTGTGGCGACGTAGCCGTCGATCTGCCCGTCGGTGTAGGAGGTGTCGTCGCCGGCGAAGGCGCCGAGGTGCCCGCCGGGCGTCTGGAGCTTCTCCTGGTAGTCGATGTTGTCGCCCTCGCAGTAGAGCGCCGGGCCGGACATGAAGTGCGCGAGCACCTTGGCGCCGCCGGTGCCCTGCCAGACGAAGTCGGCGCTGCCCAGCTTCTTCAGCGTCTCGGCGGTGGATCCGGGGGTGGGCTCGCTGTCGGCGTGGAAGAGCCACTGGAAGAGGGTGGGCGCGCCGTCGATGCGCGAGAAGGCGACGCTGTCGTAGCCGGCGGCGGCGAGGATGTCCGGCGCCGTCGCGGCGTGGCCGAAGGAGTCGGGGAGGTAGGCGGCGGTCGGGTGCGCGCCGATGGTGTCCTCGGCGAACTGGATGCCGTAGAGGAAGTCGCGGGCGAGGAGCTCGGTCTCGGGCAGGACGGTGTCGGGGCTGGTCATGCCGCCGCCCACGATGTGCAGCGCCCCGCGCGCGGCGGCGGCCTGCAGCGGCGCGAGCTCGTCCGGGTGCGTCTCGACGTGGTGCTGCAGGTACGCCATCTCCGTCACGGTGTAGAAGGCGCGCGGCTGGGTATCGAGGATCTTGCGCGCGCGGGTGAAGATGTCGTCGACGTAGGACGTGTAGTAGTCGTCGAAGGTCTTCTGCCAGTCGATGTCCAGGTGGGCGGCCTGCTGGAAGACGACGACGGTCTGCGCGTCGAGGGGGATGCCCAGCTCGTTGCGCAGGGCGATCTCGTCGGCCGTGAGGGGGCGCGGTGCGGGCGGCGGCGGCTCGGAGGAGCACTCCGGCCACGCAGCGGCGAGGACGGCGAGCAGCGCGACGGCCCACGCCGCCGGGTTACGCCGGTGCATGGACCTCCCCGGCTGCCTTCGCCTGCTCGACGACGACGGGCACGCCGTTCAGGACGGAGGTGCCGATGACCGGCTCGACGAGGAGCTCGTCGGTCAGCGCGTTGGCGTTCGGGCCGGGGAGCGCGCCCGCCACGCGCAGTGTGGCGCGGGCGGCGGCGTGACCGAAGCCGTGCGGGAGCGACACGACGCCGGGCATCATGTCGTCCGTCACCGCGAGGACGACCTCCACCTCCCCCACCCTGCTCCGGACGCGGACCCGCGCGCCGTCGGCCAGGCCGAGGCGCTTCGCGTCGTCGGGGTGCATCATCAGCATGGATCGGTCCGGACCCTTGACCAGCGAGCGCGCGTTGTGGAGCCACGAGTTGTTGCTGCGCAGGTGGCGTCGCCCGATGAGCACCAGCCCGGCGTCGCGCGCGTCGTCCACCCACCGGTCCAGGCGGTCGACGTCGGCGACGAGCGCGTCCGGCGCGAGGCGCACGCGGCCGTCGGGCGTACGGAGGTGCGCGCCGCGCGAGGGGACGAGGGGTCCGAGGTCGATGCCGTGCTCGGCCTCGCGCAGGCGGGCGAGGCTCAGCCCGTAGGGGCCGGTGCGCAGGAGCGCGTCGATGGCCCGCTCGGGCAGCGAGGCGGAGGCGCGGCGCCAGAGACGACGCGCGACGCGCCCGGCCGGGCCGGCGATCCCGAGCGCGAGGGAGCCCATGATGTCCCAGTCGTCGCGCGTGTCGTCGTCGGTGCGGAGGATGGGCGGGCTGTACTTGGCGACGTTGCGCACGGTGAAGCGCGAGAGCACGAGGTCGAAGTTGCCGGTCTCGAAGACGTGGCGCGGAGGGAGCACGAGGTGCGCGTGGCGCGAGGTCTCGTTGAGGAACAGGTCCACCGCGACGACGTGCTCCAGGCCGGCGAGCGCGCGGCCGAGGCGCTCGCCGTTGGGGGTGGAGAGCACCGGGTTGCCGGCGAAGCAGACGAACGCGCGGATCTGCCCGTCGCCGGGCGTCTCCATCTCCTCCGCCATCACCGCGGAGGGCAGCGCGCCCAGGAACTCGGGCAGCCCGCGCACGCGGGAGCGCCACCGCCCCCAGTGATTGCCCACCAGCGCGCGCCCGAGCGGCCCGATGTCGATGGGCCCGGTGGGGAACATCATGCAGCCCTCGCGGTCGAGGTGGCCGGTCACGACGTTGAGCGCCTCGATGAGCCACGACGCGACGGGCCCGAAGAGGTTCTGGCAGGTGCCGATGCGGCCGTAGGCGCACGCGCGGTCGGCCGCGGCGAATTCCAGGGCCACGGCGCGGATGGTCTCCGCCCGTACGCCGACCGCCGCGGCGACGCGCTCGGGCGGGAAGCGCGCGGCGAGGGCGCGCAGAGCGTCCACGCCGCTCGCCCGGCTGCGCAGCGCGGGGAGGTCCAGGCGCGCCTCGCGGAAGACGACGTCGAGCATGGCGAAGAGGAGCGCCGCGTCTCCACCCGGACGCACGAAGTGATGCGCGGTGCTCCACGCCGCCGTCTCGGTACGGCGCGGGTCGAAGAGCACCACCTTCCCGCCGCGCGCGCGGATGCCCTGCATGCGCGCCCGCACGTCCCCGAGCGCCATCATGCTGCCGTTGGACGCCGCCGGATTGGCGCCGAAGAGCAGCATGTGCTCGGTGCGATCCACGTCCGCCACGGGGATGCTCAGCGCGTCCCCGTACACCAGCATGCAGGCGAAGAGGCGCGGGTTGGAGTCCTGCGAGTTGGCGTCGAAGCGGTTCTTGGTGCCAAGCGCGGCGGCGAGCGCCTGCGTCCCGAACGACGCCCGGTGGCTGTGGACCGTCGGGTTGCCGAAGTAGAAGGCAACCGCGTCCCGCCCGTGCCGCCGCCGCACGTCGCGCACCCCGCGCACCGCGAGGTCGAGCGCGTCGTCCCAACCGATGCGCTCCCACCCCGACGAGGTGCGCCGCACCGGGTGGCGCAGGCGGTCCGGGTCCTCGAGCAGCTCGCGGAGGGCGTTGGCCTTCGGGCAGATGTGCCCGCGGGAGAAGACGTCCGCCGCGTCGCCCCGGATGCCCGTCACCCGCTCCCCGTCCATCGCCACGCGCACCCCGCACATCGCCTCGCACAGGTTGCACGTGAACAGCTTCTCGCGGACCGCGGCTGACATCGGCTCCCAAGGCTACGCCCCGCGCGCGCGTTCGTCGACGCGCCGCGCCGCCGCGAGTCGTCCCCGCCGCGCCCAGCGCGAATCGTCCCCGCCGCGCTCAGCGGCCCCTCCCCCTGTCTGCCCCCGTCCGCCCCTCCCTCGTCCCCCTGTCCCCCTGTCCCCCCTCCCTGTCCCCGGACACCAAACGTCGGAGTGCAAGCGTGCTCCCACTTGGACGTTTCCCCTGGATTCTGTGGGGAGGGGGGGGTGGCATGCGGTGTGCGTTGGGGGTGCGGATGGACCCTGTGTTTTTCACGATCAAGCGGGCTTACTACGCGACGCTCAAGCTGACGCGGCGGGCGCTGGCGGCGATGGGGCTCACGGCGGCACGGTACGACCTGCTGGATGCGCTCTACCGCCTCGGCACGCGCGCCGTGCACCTGCAGAGTAACCTCCGACGCGGGCTGGGCGTGGCGCGGTCCACGATCAGCCGCATGATGCGGTCACTCGAGGAGCTGGGGCTGGTCACGCGGCGTCGCGACGGGCGCGAGTGCATCGTCGCGCTCACGCAGGAGGGCCGCCGCCGCGTGCGCCGCGCCTTCTTCGGGCTGGTGCTCGTCGGGCACGTCGGCCTCGCGCTCGACGGCGCGCTCGCTCCGGGTGAGCGCCGCTGGCCTGACGCACGCCGGTGCGCGAGCGCCCGCAGGCACCTCCGGGCGCTCTGCATGCGCATTCGCGTCGGCTTCGGCGACGAGGCTACCCTGGACAGGCTCACGGAGTACGGCTTCTGGGTCCTGCGAACCGAGGAGCACGCACGCCGCGCTCGGGCCCGACGGGACCAGCGCCAGCGCGGGATGGACGACGCGTACGCGCTCTCCGGCCGCTGAGGCCCCCACCACGACAAGAAATGTCAGTCGATGGTTCCAAGCCCCGGCGCCACGACGCCCGCCGCGGCGAGCGCCCGCAGCAGGTCCCGGTTGTCCTGCACCTGGATGCCCTGCACCTCCAGCGCGCCGATGCGGTCCTCCGGCGAGAACGCCGTCTGAGAGCGCTCCATCGACAGCTTGTCCGGTGCGTAGGAGGCGTGCGCCGCCTCCGTCGCGACGAGGGTGTAGTCGTCGCCGCGCCGCAGCTCGAGCACCACCTTCCCGGTCAGCGGCGTCGCGACCCACCGCACCAGCGCCTCCTTGAGGAGCGACGCCGCGGGGTCGAACCAGCGCCCCTCGTAGAGCAGGCGCCCCAGCCGGCGGCCGAGGGAGAAGTACAGGTCGGTGGTGTTCTCATCGTGCACGGCGGAGAGCAGCCGCTCGTACGCGATGTGCAGGAGCGCCATGCCGGGCGCCTCGTAGATGCCGCGGCTCTTGGCGTCGATGACGCGGTTCTCGATCTGATCGCTCGTGCCCAGGCCGTGGCGGCCGCCCGTCTCGTTGGCGGCGAGCATCATGTCGCAGAGCGAACCGAAGCGCTTGCCGTTGATGGCGACGGGGACGCCGCGCTCCAGCTCGACCGTCACCAGCTCGGCGTCGATGCGAACCTCCGGCTTCCAGTGCGGCACGCCCATGATCGGCTCGACGATGTGCATGCCGACGTCCAGCCGCTCCAGATCCTTCGCCTCGTGCGTCGCGCCCAGGAGGTTGGAGTCGGTGCTGTACGCCTTCTCGGTGCCCATCCGGTAGGGCATGCCGATCTCGTCCAGGTACTGGCTCATCTCGGTGCGGCCGCCGAACTCGGTGACGAAGCGCGTGTCCAGCCACGGCTTGTAGATGGCCAGCTCGGGGTCGACGAGCACGCCGTACCGGTAGAAGCGCTGGATGTCGTTGCCCTTGTGGGTGCTGCCGTCGGAGAAGACGTGCACGCCGTCCTCGCGCATCGCGCGGACGATGGCGGTGGCGGTGACGGCGCGACCGAGCGGCGTGGTGTTGAAGTACTTGCGACCCGCGGTCATCAGGTGGAAGGCGCCGCACTGGAGGGCCGTCACCCCCTCGCGCGCCATCGCCTCACGGCAGTCCACCAGCCGCGCCTTCTTCGCGCCGTGGGCGATCGCCGTGGGCGGGATGTCCGCCGGGCTCTTCTCGTCCGGCTGCGCCAGGTCGGCGGTGTAGGCGTAGACCTCCAGTCCCTGCCGGGAGAGCCATGCGACGGCGGTGCGGGTGTCCAGGCCGCCGGAGTAGGCGAGACCGATGCGGGTGCCGGCGGACGGTAGCGTGCGATGGATGCGCGACATGCGGCGCCCATTAGCACAGACGCACATCGACATCCTGCAACAAGCGGAGCGCCTGGGTCGTACAGGCCGCGTACGCCGAGACCTCCAGGTACCAGCCGCCCCAGCGCAGACCGCCGCAAGTGCCCGCCAGGTCAAGCTGGAGATGCGCGCGCTCCTGACGGCGGGGGGCCGAGGCGCGGACGAATCGAGCTCGTGCGGCCCCCCTGCGTGTAGCATCGGCTGGAATGCAGCCGGGTGACCGTGTCGCCGATCGCTTCGAGCTCCTCCGCGAGATGGGCGCGGGCGGGATGGGGACGGTGTGGCAGGCGCGCGACGCCGACGGGGAGACCATCGTGGCGCTCAAGGTCCTGAACGCCGGCGCCTCGCGCGAGCGCTTCGAGCAGGAGTCGGCGCTCCTCGCGTCGATCGAGCACCCCGGCATCGTGCGCTACGTCGCGCACGGCGTGGACGGCGACGCGCCCTACCTCGCGATGGAGTGGGTGGAGGGCGTCAGCCTGGACGCCCGGCTCGAGCACGGACCGCTCGGCGTCGACGCGACCGTCGTGCTGGGCGCGCGCATGTGCGAGGCCCTCGCCACCGCCCACGCGCAGGGCGTCGTGCACCGTGACCTCAAGCCCGCCAACGTCATGCTGCAGGACGGCGACGCGGCGCGGCCCAAGCTCCTGGACTTCGGCATCGCGCGCGCCGCACACCTGGCACACCTGCAGACCCAGCCAGGCGTGCCGATGGGCACGCCGGGGTACATGGCGCCCGAGCAGGCGCGCGGCGAGGCCGGCGTCGACGCCCGCGCTGACCTCTTCTCCCTCGGCTGCATCCTGTACGAGTGCGTGGCGGGCAGGCCGGCGTTCGCCGGCGTGCACGTCATCGCCATCCTGACCAAGATCCTGCTGGAGGACCCTGCCCCCCTCGGCCAGGTCGCGTCCGTCCCCCCCGGACTCGACGCGCTCGTCGGCAGGATGCTCGCCAAGGACAAGGGCGCCCGCCCCGCCGGAGCCACCGGGATCGCCGCCGAGCTCCGGGCGCTCGTCGGCGCCGTCCCCCGCGCGCGCGTCTCCACCTCCCTTCTGCCGCCCGACTCCGTCATGACGGGGCGCGAGCAGCGCTTCGTCGCCATCGTGTTGCGCGGGGCGTCCGTCACCGACGCCGAGGCGGCGACGATGGCCGCCGAGGCCGAAGGCGAGGCCGCCACGCCGCTGCGGGGCGTCGTGCTGGAGGCCGTCCGGCGCCACGGCGCCAAGCTGGAGATGCTCGCCGGCGGAGGCCTCGCCCTCCTGGTGCCGGGGGAAGGCTCCGCGACCGACGTGGCCTCCCGCGCGGCCGCGTGCGCGCTGGCGCTCCGCGACGGCTCGCCCATCGCGCTCTCGATGGGCCGCGCCGAGATCGCCGGCAAGCTACCCGTCGGCGAGGCGATCGACCGCGCCGCGCGCCTGATCCGCCGTCGGGCGGGGCCCCTGTGGGTGGACGAGACCACGGCGGGTCTGCTCGACGAGGGCTTCCTCCGCGAGCAGCGCGACGGCGGCGACGTGCTGCTCGGCCGGCGCGAGACCGACGCGGTGCGGACCCTCTGCGGCAGGCCGACGGCGTGCGTCGGGCGCGAGGCCTGGCTGTCCGCGCTCGAGGCCATCTTCGACGAGGCGATGACGGAGCCGGAGGCGCGCGCGGCCGTGGTCACGGCGCCGTCCGGCGTGGGCAAGTCGCGCGTGCGCTTCGAGCTCCTTCGCCGCCTGCGCACGCGAGCCGGTACGCGCGGCAGCCTGGAGACGTGGGCCGGGCGCGGCGACGTCATCGGCGCGGGCTCCTCCTTCGGGCTGGTGGCGCAGATGGTGAGGCGCGCGGCGGGCATCCAGGAGGGCGAGCCGGCGGAGACGCGGCGCGACAAGCTCGCCTCGCGCGTCGGCCGGCACGTGCCAGCCGACCGGCGACATCGCGTGGCCGTCTTCCTGGGCGAGATGATCGGCACGCGCTTCCCGGACGAGGCGGACGTGCAGCTGCAGGCCGCGCGGCGCGACGCCATCGTCATGGGCGACCAGATCCGGCGCGCGTGGGAGGACCTCGTGGACGCCGAGACCGCCCACCACCCCCTGGCGCTGGTGCTCGAGGACCTGCACTGGGGCGACGCCGGTACGGTGACGATGGTCGACAACGTGCTGCGCCTCTACCCGCGCCGGCCGCTCTTCGTCGTCGCCTTCGGCCGGCCCGAGCTGGACAGCCTCTTCCCGGCGCTCTGGGCGGAGCGCAACGTGGAGCGCGTGGAGCTGCCGCCGCTGCCGCGCGCCGCCGCCGAGAAGCTGGCGCGGAGCGTCCTCGGCGCCGGCAACCCGGACGTGGCGCGCGTCGTCGAGCAGGCCGGGGGCAACGCCTTCTACCTGGAGGAGCTCATCCGCGCGGTGGCGGAGGGCCGCGGGGACAGGCTCCCCGACACCGTGCTCGGCACCGTGGAGGCGCGCATCACCACGCTCGGGCCGGAGGCGCGCAAGGCGCTGCGCGCGGCGAGCGTGTTCGGCCAGACGTTCTGGGAGGACGGCGTGCGCGCGCTCGGCGGCGACGAGGCGGCGGCGATGCTGGACGAGCTGGAGCGTGGCGAGCTGGTGGCGCGCCACCCCCAGAGCAAGCTGACCGGGCAGACGGAGCTGGTCTTCCGCCACGCCCTGGTGCGCGAGGCGGCCTACGCGATGCTGGTCGACGACGACCGCGTGCTCGGCCACCAGCTCGCCGCCGACTGGCTGGAGGCCCACGGCGAGACAGACGCGCTCTTTATCGCCGAGCACCTGGAGCGGGCAGGAGAGAACGCGCGCGCGACCGTCGCCTTCGAGCGCGCGGCGCGGCAGGCGCTGGAAGCCAACGAGCTCGCCGAAGCCGTCGCGCGGGCGGACCGCGGCGCGGCGCTCGGCGCGGAGGGCGACGGGCTCGGCCACCTGCGACTCATCCAGGCGGAGGCGCGACGGTGGCGTGGCGACTGGGCCGGCGCGCGGGAGGCGGGCGAGCAGGCGCTCCGGCTGCTCGCGCGGGGGTCGGACGCCTGGGGCGAGGCCGCCAGCGAGCTCGCCGTCTCGGCGTGGTCGGTGGGCGACGCCGCGATGGTGGTCGGCGCGGGCGAGGCGCTCCTCGAGGCGGCCAGTCGCGCGGCCTCCACCGGCGTGCTGGTCGGCGCGGCGCGCGCGTCGATGACGCTGATGCAGGCGGGCCACCCGAAGCTCGCCGCCGCGCTGCACGGCGCAGTCGAGCAACAGGTGACCGCGGACGCCGCGCCGGCCGTGCACGCGCGCCTTTCGCTGGCGCGCGCCATCCGCGCGCTGCACGCCGGGGATCCCGCCGCCTTCCTGGAGTGGACGGTGGCGGCCGCGGCGGCGTTCGAGAGCGGCGGCGACACGCGGAACGTGTGCGCCCAGCGCGTCTCCGCGGGGTACGCGCACATCCTGCTCGGCGACTACGCCGCCAGCGAGCAGCTCCTTCGCGCGGCCCTGGCGGAGGCGGAGCGCCTGCACCTGCCCAACATCGTGGCCACGGCGAAGCAGAACCTGGGGTGGGCCCTCGCGCGCCAGGGGCGCGTGGCCGAGGGCGTGGCGATGCTGCGCGAGTGCCTGGTGGCCTTCGTCGCGCAGGGCGACCGGCGGATGGACGGCGGCACGCGCGCCTACCTCGCCGCGGTGCTCGCTGACGCCGGCGATCTGGACCAGGCCGAACGGGAGGCGGTCACGGGCGGGAGGCTGCTCGGCGCGACGACCCCGCCGTGGGCCCTCGCCGTGCACGCGCGCGTGCTCGGGGCGCGCGGCGAGGCGACAGCGGCGCTCGAGATGGCGCGCGCGGCGATGGAGGGGCTCGAGGCGCTCGGCGGCGGCATGGAGGAGGGCGAGGCGGACGTGCGGCTGATCTTCGCCGAGGCGCTCGAGCGCGTGGGGGACCACGAGGGCGCGCGTCGCGCGATTGGCGACGCGCGCGCGCGGCTGATGGCGCGCGCTGCGAAGATCCAGAGTGACGGATGGCGCGAGAGCTTCCTGCGAAGCGTGCCGGAGCACGCGCGCACGCTCGAGCTGGCGCGCGCGTGGCAACACTGATCGCCGGCTCGCCCGGTCTCGCCGGCTACGGCGCGCCGCTGTCGTCCTCCGTCATGCAGACGCGAAGCGACGCCCTGGCGCGGTGCAGGAGCACGTCCACGTAGCCGCGCGTGATGCCGAGCGCGGTCGCCACGTCCTCGCCGGGCCGCTCCTCGAGCAGCCGCATCATCACGACCGTGCGCTGCGTCTTGCACAGGCGGTCGACACACCCGCGCAGCCTCACACACTGCTCCGCGTGAACGACGAGCGCCTCGACGGAAGGCGCGCCGTCGCCGGCATCGAGCGCGTCGATGGCGTGGTGCGGGCGCGAGAGGTGGTGACGGCGACGGCGGTTGCGCGCGGCGTTGACGACCATGCCCGCCACGAGCCGCGGGTGCTCCGCCGTCTCGGCCAGCTCGCCGCGCAGCGCGAGCTGCAGGAACGTGCAGAAGGCGTCGTGCACGCAATCCAGGGCGTCCTCCGGGCCCAGGCCCTCCCGCCGCGCGAGCCCCGCCAGCTCCACGCGCCGCTCGTGCACGAGGCGGGCGAGGGCGTCCAGGGCGTCATCGGGATCGGCGGTCATCTCTCGGGATAGGTGCCACGATGGCCGGATCTTACACGCGTAAGAAGCAGCGTCCCCAGGACCTTCATGGTTCAGGAGGCCGAACATGACGGCGAGCGCGAAGGTGATCGAGGTGGATGACGGCAGCTTCGAGGCAGAGGTGCTCGCGGCGGACGTCCCGGTGCTGGTGGACTTCGGCGCGCGGTGGTGTCCGCCGTGCCGCGCCCTGGAACCGATCGTGAAGCGGCTGGCGAGCGAGAGCGCGGGGCGCGTGAAGGTCGTCACCGTCGACACCGACGCCTCGCCGCTCACCGCCCGGCGCTACGGCGTCAAGGCGGTGCCGACGGTGATGGTCTTCCGGAACGGCGAGAAGACCGCCTTGCACCTGGGCGCCACCACGCGAGAGAAGCTGCTCGAGCTCCTGGCCCGCTGAGGTCCCGTCGGGCGCCCGTCAGGGCGGTCCGTGCGGGAGTCGGTCGCCGTAGTTGGGATAGGGCGGCCGGACCAGCTTCTTCGGCGGGTTCTTCTTCAGCTCGTCCAGCGCGATCTGCACGGCCCGCTCGAGCTGGGGGTCGTGGCCCTGTCGCACGAGCGCGGGGTCCTGCTCCACCTCGACGTCCGGCGCGATGCCGTGATTTTCGACCTCCCACGCGCCCTGCGTCCCGTAGAGCGCCCAGCGCGGTGCGGTCACCCGGCCGCCGTCGATGAGCTGCGGGTAGCCCCCGATACCGACCAGCCCACCCCACGTGCGCACGCCGACGAGCGGCCCGAGCTTCGCCTTCTTGAAGAGCCACGGGAGGGCGTCGCCGCCCGAGCCGGACATCTGGTTGGCGATCATCACCTTCGGGCCGAAGATGGCGAGCTCCGGCAGCTCCACGTCCTCGCCCTCGCGCGTCGCCGCGCCCATCTGCGCCTTCCAGCCGAGCACGTTGACGATGTAGTCGGCGATGTAGCCGCCGTGATTGAAGCGCTCGTCGAGCACCACGGCGTCCTTGCCCACCTCGGAGAAGTAGTAGCGGTTGAAGTTGGACAGCCCGGCGCCGTGGGTGTCGGGGATGTAGACGTACCCGACGCGCCCGCCGGAGAGCTCGTCCACCTTCTTGTGGTTGTCCTCCATCCAGGTGCGCAGGCGAAGCGCGCCCTCCGACGCCACGGGCACGACCGTGACGTCGTGGGCCCCGCGGCCGTCGGCCGTCGGCCCCACCGAGATGACCGTCTGCTTGCCGGCGCGCCCCTGGAAGAGGCGGTCGACGTCGTCGTCCCCCCGCAGGTCCTGGCCGTTCACGGCGAGCAGGAAGTCGCCCTCCTGCACGTCGATCCCCGGCTGCGTGAGCGGCGCGTGGAGCCTGGGGTTCCAGTTCTCCCCGCGCAGGATGCGGGCGAACTGGTAGCGGCCGTCGACGACGCGATAGTCCGCCCCGAGCAGGCCGACGCTCACGTGATCCTCCCGCGGGTACTCGCCGCCGCGCGCCCAGACGTGCCCCAGCACCAGGTTGGAGAGCATCTCCTCGAAGAGGGCGTTGAGGTCCCCGCGGCTCGCGATGCCGTCCAAGAACGGCGCGTACGTCTTCTCCGCCTTGTCCAGGTCGAGCCCGTGCGCGTGCGGGTCGTAGAGGAAGTCACGCTCGATGCGCCAGATCTCGTGGTACATCTGCTTCCACTCGGCGCGCGGGTCGACCCACACCTTCACGCCCCCCAGCGCGATGGCGCCGTCCTTCCCCTTCGGCGCCTTGTCCGCTCCGGCGACGAACCAGTGGCCGCCGTGCTCGTAGAGGACGTGCTTCCCGTCCGCCGAGACCTGGAACGTTGAGAGCGTCTCCCCCGGGCCATCCACCTTGTCCAGGAACGTCTCCGCCTTGCGCTTCTTCGCGTCGTAGCGCTCGACGTGGAGCGGCGGCCCGTGGTCCCCCCGGTCCTCCACGTAGTCCTCGTCCGCGAGCGCCGTCGGCGCCGACGCCACGAACAGAGCACCCTCGTCCGCCGCCTGCAGGTCCACGTAGTTGGCGCGCTCGATCGGGAGCGCCACGATGCGCTGGTCCAGCCCCTCGAAGTCGATCTTCACCTCGGAGGGCTCCTTCCCCTTCTTCTTCTTCTCCGCGCCCTCCTTCCCCTTCCCCGGCGCGCCGGCGTCCCCCTCCTCGTCGCTCTCCGGCGCGACCGGCGACGGCTCGTCCTTCTGCAGCACGGCCGCGTAGACGCTGCTCGTCACCGGGCGACCCATCGACGTCATCTCGCTCCCGTTCTCCGCGAGGCCCACGTCGGTGCTCGCGATGAAGTAGAGCAGCTTGCCGTCGCGATCGAACTCCGGCGACGACGCGTCACTGCGACCGTCCGTCACCTGCGTCACCTTCTTGTCCTCCAGCGAGTACACGAAGACCGCGTGGTAGTGATTCTGCAGCTCCTTCACGTACGTCAGCCACCGCGAGTCCGGCGACCACGCCTCGTCGAAGTCCGCGCCCTCGTAGCGCAGCGTGTCCACCTTCTGCAGCGTGGGGTGCGCCAGGTCCACGAGCCACAGGTTCAGCCGCTTGTCCGTCAGCGCGATCTTCTTGCTGTCCGGCGACCAGCGCGGCCCGTAGAAGAACGACGGCGGCGAGCCCAGGTCCACCACGTGCGTCTCCCCCAGCCCGTCGGGCGACCGAAAGTACAGCGCGTACTCGCCGGAGGCATCCGACAGCCACGCCACCCACTTGCCGTCCGGCGACCACGACGGATCACGGTCGGCGACGCCGGGGCTGCGCGTCAGGTTGCGCGTGTCCCCCTTCTTCTTCGGAACCGCCAGGATCTCGCCGTGAGCCTCGAAGAGCACTCGCTTGCCCGTCGGGGAGATCGCCGCGTGCAGCACCGCCGAGTGGTTCACCGTCTCGAAGTGCGGCCGCACCTGCGGCAGCTCGTCGGCGATCGCCACCTTCACCTCGTGCTCCTTGTTCGTCGCGAGGTCGTACAAATGCAGCGCGCCGAGCGTCTCGAAGACGATGGCGCCCGGCCCGACCGCCGCGCTGCGCACGTCCCAGCCGTTCGGGTCGCGGTACAGCAGCCGCGCGGGCGCGCCCTTGGCGTCCGTCGCGTAGAGCGAGTACGGCCCGTCCTTGTCGGAGACGAAGTACACCGCGTCTCCCTGCCACATCGGCCAGCGCTGGTTCTCCCCGGCGCGCGGCACCTTCACCACGTGCGAGTCCGCCAGGTCGGCGATCCAGATGGGCGTCGCCTGCCCGCCGCGGTACTTCTTCCAGCCCGGCTCCCACTGCGGGAATGGCACGTACGCGAGGTGCGTGCCGTCGGGGGAGAACGTCGCCGACACGCCGGAGGGCAGCGGGAGCTGCTCGGCGAGCCCGCCGCCGAGCGGGATGGTGAAGAGCTTCGGAAGATCGCGGGGCGTCGCCCGCATCGAGTAAAAGAGCACCTTCTTGCCGTCCGGCGTGAAGCCCACGGCGACGTCGGACGCCGGGTTGTAGGTGAGCCGCGTGAGCTCCCCGCCGGTCGTCGAGACCACGTACACGTCGGTGTTGCCGTCGAAGGTCCCGGTGAAGGCGATCTGCGATCCGTCCGGCGAGAAGATGGGGCGCCCGTTGCGAAGCTGCCCCGAGACGATCCGGCGCGCCGTCCCGCCCGCGCGCGGCACCGTCCAGATCTCTCCACCGAACGCGAAGGCGATGTCCGTCCTGGACAGCGACGGCTCGCGCAGCAGGAGCGGCCCGTGCAGCGGCTGCCCCGGCGGCGGTGCGCTCGGCGGCGCGGCCGTCCCGGCGGGCACCGTGGGGAGCGAGCTCACCGGGCTCTGCGGCGGGACGATCTTCGGCGAGAGGATCGCGAAGATCACCAGCACCACGCCAAGCACGACGAAGCCGACGATCGCGCGCACATCCTTCATGGGATCCTCCGCGGGCGAAGGTAGCCCAGGGGTGCGGCGCACGCGAGCAGCTCCGCGGCTCCTCGTCGGCAACGGTCCGTCACCTCGCCGAAGTCGTCACCTCACGCCGGGCGGGGCGGGTCCGCCTCGAAGTCCGGGAGGCTGGAGGCCGGCGTCTCCCAGACGGCGCGCGAGCCGACCCAGACGTTGCGCGTCGGGCGCTCCACAGGATCGTCGTCCAGCGTCCCGGCCGGGACGAGGTACGCCTTGCCGTTCCGCGTCCTCCACGGCAGCCCGGACCCGCACACGTCGCAGAAGCTGTTGGACCAGTTCTTCGCGTCGGGCGCCTCGAAGCGGCGAGCGTGCTCCTCGCCGCGCAAGAAGACGAGCTGCTCCGCCGGCACGGCGAGGTTCGCGGCGTGGATGGATCCCGAGCGCTTCCGGCACCGGCTGCAGTGACAGTACTGGAAGAACCGGTAGGGCGGCTTCACCTCGAAGGCGACCGCCCCGCACACGCAGCTTCCCTTCGGCATGCGAGCGAGCGTACGCCAATCACGCTGGTCCGTCGTCGAGCATGGCACCCCCGATCAGCGCGCCTCCGGTGCGAGCCTCACCGACTCCACGCCGTGCGGGGTGCTCCAGTACGCGACGCCGCGCCGCACGGTCCAGTACACCCGAGCCTACGCCCTGACCGGGCGGTCCTTCCCGCCCGTCGGGCGGTCCGCGGGAACCTGGGGCGTGACGCGCTGACCGAACCACCATGAGACCCTGGATTTTCCTCCTGCCCCTCGGCTGCGCATGCGGGTCCGCCACCGCGACGACCACCACCACGCCGACCGTCGTCGTCCTGCCCTCCGCGACGTCCCCGCAGGCCGTGCGCGAGGGGTCGAGAGCCGCACCGAGGAGCGTCTCCCCGCGCGCCGCCGCGTGGGAAGCCATCCTGAGCGCGGCCGCCGAGTCCGACGGCCCCGACGCCGTCCTGCTCCGCCGGGGCCACGCGCTCCAGTCGTTGGGAGACCTGGCCGGCGCGCGCAAGGCGTACTTCGAGCTGGTGAAGGATCATCCGGCGTCGCGCTTCGTGCCGTGCGCTTACGTGGCCTTCGGCGACATGTTCCTGGACGCCTCCACCAAGGACCGGAGCATGCTGGCGCTGGCGGAGAAGGCCTATCGCGAGGCCGTCACCTTCCCGCCCACCGCGAACATGGCGCACGCCTTCGCCTGGTACGAGCTGGGTCTGGTCGCCGCGCGGCAGGGCGACGATCCGAAGGCGCTCGGCGCGCAGCGCAAGGCGGCGACCGCGGTCACCGAGCCGGCGCAGGCTGCCGCCTCGCGCGTGGCCGGGGCCGCGCGCGGCGAGCTGGTGCTCGCGTACTCCAGGGTCGGCGATCCGAAGAAGGCGTGGAACTTCTTCTTGGCCACCGACGCGGCCAACACCCAATCCATGGTCGTGGCGCTCGGCGACGCGTACGTCGCCGCCGCGAAGGCGCAGGATCTCGTCGCCCTGTACGACACGTTCCTGCAGCGCGGAGACGACCTCCTCTGCACCGCGGCGGGCGAGGCCGAGCGCGAGCTGGCGTCCGGCGCGGACGCGACCACGGCGCGGCTGCTCGCCGGCTTCGAGGCGAGGCGCAAGACGACCTGCGGCCCCTGACGCGCCAGCCCCGACGCGAGGTCGTCGGGACATGCTAGAAATCGCCCCATGTCCTCCATCGCCCGCACCGGGGCCACCGGCGCCGACGGCATGCTCCCCGAGCTCGTCCGCTGGTCGAGCTCCTTCGCCGACGATCTCGCCTTCGCCCGCGAGGACCTGCTCGGCAGCGCCGCGCACGCGACCATGCTGGGCAAGGTCGGCGTCCTCTCGCTCGACGACGCACGCACCCTCCGCAAGGAGCTGCTCGCCATGTCCGCCACCGCCGCGCGCGGGGAGGACCTCGCCCTGCCCCACGAGGAGGACGTGCACATGGCCGTGGAGGCCGCGCTCGGGCAGCGCCTCGGTCCCGTCGCGCAGCGCCTCCACGCCGCGCGCTCGCGCAACGATCAGGTGGCGCTCGACCTGCGACTCTTCGCGCGCGACCGTGCGGCGCGGCTGCTGGAGGACGTGCTCACCCTCGCGCGCCAGCTCCTCACGCGCGCCGCCGGCGCGACCGGCACGCTGCTGCCCGCGTACACGCACCGCCAGCGCGCGCAGCCGGTGAGCGCGGCGTTCCTGCTCTGCGCCTGGACGACGGGGCTCCTCCGCGCCGGCGACGCCGTCGCCTTCGCGCTCGACTCCGCGGACGTCTGTCCCCTCGGCAGCGGCGCGTGCTCCGGGTCCTCCCTGCCCATCGACCGGCGCCTCGTCGCCCGTCTGCTCGGCTTCGCCTCCGTCACCACCAACGCCCTGGACACCGTCGGCGATCGCGACTTCGCCCTCGACCACGTGTGGGCCTGTGCCCGCGTGCTCGGCGCGTGCGGCAAGCTCGCCGCCGATGTCGTCGATTTCTCCACGAGCGAGTTTTGCCTGGTCCGCCTGGACGGCGCCGTCTCCGCCGGCTCCAGCATGATGCCCCAGAAGAAGAACCCGGACATCTTCGAGCTGGTGCGCGGCAAGGCCGGCGTGGCGGTGGGCGACGTCGCGGCGATGCTCGCCCTCGTGAAGGGCCTGGCGAGCGGCTACAACCGCGATCAGCAGGAGGACCGCGGCCCGCTCCTCGCCGCGGCGACGCGCGCGCGCGGTGCCGTGGGCGCCGTCACCCTCGCCCTCCCCCACGTGACCTTCGATGGCGAGCGCGGCCGCGCGGCCCTCGCGCCCGGCTTCACGCAGGCGACGGACCTCGCCGAGGAGCTGGTGCGACGCGGTGTCGCCTTCCGCGAGGCGTACAAGGCGGTGGGCGAGCTGGTGCGACGCGCGGGCGAGGCGGGCGTCGATCTCGCCGCGCTGGGCGCGGACGTGGCGAAGCAGGTCCACCCCACGCTCGACGCCGCCGCGCTCGGCGTCCTCGATCCTGCCCGCGCCATCGCCGCCAAGGAGAGCGAGGGCGGCACGGGGCCGAGGTCGGTCGCGCGTCAGGTCGCCGCGCTCACCGAGAAGGTGCAGTCGCTCGCGGCCCGCGCCGCCTCGGTGCCCACCCTCGACGCCATCGCCAGGACGCTCGAGCAGGAGCCGCTCTGAGCGCAGCCGTCTCCTGCGCCCGCCGCGTCGGGGGCGCGGCGCTCCTCCCAAGTGCCTACCGCGGCGCGGCCACCCGCTCGCAGATCTCCCCCGGGTACTCCGGGAAGTACTGCGCGATCACCGGCAGCGCGAAGCGCCGCAGGATGGACTCCTTCGGCTCGCGCTCCAGCAAGAACTCGAAGGAGCGCTCGAGCAACGACTCCGCCGTCGCGCCCGGCGCGTAACGCGCCACGTCGGCGGGCGTGACGGTCACCTCGTGCACCGTGGACGACCCGCGCTCCTCCACCGTCACCCGATACTTCTCCCCGCCCAGCCCGACCACCGAGAGCCCCATGGCCCACCAGGATACGTCAATCCCCGCGGCTCGCGTCCGTGGCAACTTTCCCCGGCAGAGGGCACAGGAATTTCCCCTATGCTCTCCGTCACAGTCACCAAGATCGAGGGACCATGGCGAACGCGAACGAACCTCAGGCCCACCAGCGGCTCAAGCTCGACGATCTTCCCGAGCACGCGCGCGACCGGCTCGCGGGCATGCGCAAGCGTCACTTCTTCACCAGTGATCTCTCGGTCAACGAGTTTCTCCTGGTCAAGGAGGCGCGCTTCCAGCCGCTCGGCCTGGTGATGGGCAGCAGCATCTACCAGATCGGGGCGCAGGCGATCCGCACCACGGTCAACGAGGAGCTCGCCACCCTCACGCAGGCCATGTACAGCGCGCGGGAGCTGGCGATGACCCGCCTGGAGGAGGAAGCCGACGCCCTCGGCGCCGACGGTGTGGTGGCGGTCCGGCTGGACTTCAACCTCCACACGTGGAGCAACAACGTCATCGAGTTTCTCGCGATCGGCACGGCGGTCAAGAGCCTGGACGGCGGCTTTCGTGGTGCAGAAAACCGCCCCTTCACGAGTGATCTCTCCGGCCAGGATTTCTGGACCTTGCTCAACGCGGGCTATCGCCCCCTCGGCCTCGTCATGGGCAACTGCGTCTACAACGTGGGCCAGTCGCAGTCGGGGAGCTCCGACGACAACAAGGAGCTGACCGGCCCGACCCAGGCGCTCTACGACGCCCGGGAGCTCGCCATGGAGCGCATGCAGGTCGAGGGCGAGGCGCTCGACGCCGCCGGGATCGTCGGCGTGGTGGTCGACGAGAACAACCACTCCTGGGGCCCGGGCGTGATCGAGTTCAGCGCGGTGGGCACCGCGGTGGTGCCCATTCGCGAGGATCACCACATCGCCAAGCCGGACCTCATGCTCACCGTGGGCGATTGAGGTGGCACCCGTGAACGACGCTCCGCCG
Organism: uncultured delta proteobacterium; assembly: GCA_963782055.1. Classification (GTDB taxonomy): domain Bacteria; phylum Myxococcota_A; class Polyangia; order Polyangiales; family Polyangiaceae; genus DASXHD01. Next base: position 2,686,133 of record CAWAIF010000003.1, on the reverse strand, counting down.
CCGCCGATCGCGCAGGATCTCCCCGTCCACGCGCGCGAGCGGATCGCGAGCATGCGCGCGCGCAAGCTCTTCACGAGCGATCTGTCGGTCAACGAGTTCGTCCTGGTTCGCGAGGCGGGCTTCGATCCGGTCGGGCTGGTGATGGGCTCCTCCATCTTCCAGGTGGGCCGCGCGTTGCCCGGCGTCGACGCCCACGAGCCCGGCTGCGAGCTCGTCAACACCACCAAGGCCCTCTACGACGCGCGCGAGCTCGCGATGAACCGCATGGAGGAGGAGGCCGACGCCCTCGGCGCCGACGGCGTCATCGGCATGCGGCTCACCATGAAGCTCTCGATGGACCCGCGGCGGATCCAGTGGGAGCAGTATCGCGTCTGGTCGCGCTGGTCGAAGGAGGCGGGCTTCATCCGGCCGGCGTCGGTGCCGCCCGCCGGCTGGTTCTCCGCCTGGGCCGAGCTGGCCACGACGCAGTGGGACGCGTGGTGCCGGCGGTCCGGATGGGCGCTGGTCCCGCCGCCTCCGTGGTCGCAGACCAGCCAGCCGGGCTACACGCTCGGCCCGAGCTGCGCCGAGTTCATCGCCATCGGCACCGCGGTGCGCCACCGAGGCGGCGAGCCCTACCGCAACGCCGCGGGCAAGCCGTTCCAGTCGGACCTCTCCGGCCAGGACTTCTGGCTGCTCATCCGCTCCGGATACCGCCCCGTCGGACTGGTGATGGGCAACTGCGTCTATTACATCCCGGCCCGGACCCTGAACCGAGTGCAGGACTCCAACAGCCGCGAGCTCTCCGACTACACCCACGCGCTCTACGACGCCCGCGAGCTCGCGATCGAGCGACTGCAGGACGAGGCGGAGGCGCTCGGGGCCAAGGGCATCGTCGGGGTCACCGTGTCGGAGCACCAGCACTCCTGGCAGACCAATCCCTGGAACGTCGGCAACGCCGCGCTGAAGGTGGGCGAGGTCCTCGAGCTCTTCGTGGTGGGCACCGCCGTCATCCCCACCGGCGCGCCACCCGAGCTCGACACGCCGACGCTCATCCTCTCGGCGAACGACGCGCCCGCGCCCGCGGCCGGAGGCGAAGAATGACCCCCGCCCTCAGCGACCTCTCGGCCACCGAGTTCGTCACCCTGGCGCGCGTCGGGTTCCACCCCTGCGGCCTGGTCATCGGCTCGGCGGTCTTCAGCGCCGGCACCCCCTACGACTGGGTCGTCTCGACCGGCGAGATCCAGCAGCTCAGCTATGCCATGCGCGAAGCCCGGCACCTCGCCATCGCCGACCTTCGCGAGCAGGCCCACGCGCTCCACGCCGACGGGGTGGTCCAGGTCCGCATGGAGGTGTCGCACCACCTCTGGCGGGGCGGGCGCCAGGTGGTCGAGTGCACGGTGCTGGGCACCGCCGTCCTCTTCGATCGCGATCACTGCCCCGAGGCGATCAAGACCGCCCCCGCGCTGCATCGCAGCGACGGCTCCCCCTTCGACAGCGACCTCAGCGCCGCCGACTTCGCGACCCTGCTCGCGGCCGGCTACCGGCCGGTGACCGTGGCGATGGGCAACTGCGTCTACGGCCTCGACCCGCGCGCCCTGCGGGCCTTCCGCGGCCAGGACACCGAGATCACGCCTTACACGCAGGCCTTCTTCGACGCGCGCGAGCTCGCCATGGACCGGCTGCAGCACGATCTGTTCAAGGCGTGGCCGGAGGGCAGCCCGGACGCCCCCGAGGGGATCGTCGGCATGACCGTGCGCGAGGCCACCTACGGCGAGCAGGGGCCCGCGGGCCCGCCGATCGTCGAGTTCACCGCGCTCGGCACGGCCATCGCGCCCCTCGCCCCCGACGATCCGCGCCGCGGGATGATGATGCCCAAGCCCCGCCTCGTCGTCCCTCTGGACCGCTAACCCTTCGAGGATTCGAGATCCCATGAGCTCCCGCACGCGCCCGCCCATCGAAGTCAAGAAGAGCCTCCAGCGGGTCGCCGCGGGCGGCATCCCGCTGCGCGCCGAGGAGCGACTGGCGGAGGAGAGAGGCGCGCACCGCCGCCTCTTCACGAGCGATCTCTCGGTCAGCGAGTTTCTTCTCGCGCGCGGCGCGGGCTGCGAGCCGATCGCCCAGGTGATGGGGAGCAGCGTGTTCCACGTCGGCGAGATCTCCAGCTACAGGGGCGAGACGAAGGAGGTCACCGCCATCAGCGACGCGCACCGTCGCTCGCGGCACCTCGCGCTCGATCGCCTCCAGCAGGAGGCGGCGCTGGTCGAGGCGGACGCGGTCGTGGGCGTGCACATCCGCGACCGCATGATCACCATGGGCTCGCGGGGCAAGGGAGGCGACAACGGCGGCGAGGTGCTGGAGTTCACCGTCATCGGCACCGCGGTCAAGGCGCCGTGGATGGCCCACCCGCCGGGCAAGCCCATCCTCACCGATCTGTCCGGTCAGGACGTCTGGGCGCTGCACCAGGACGGCTTCCAGCCGTGCGGCTTTCTGTTCGAGTTCTGCCGCTATCACGTCTGGCACGTCCTCAACCCGACCGACCTTGATCCCGAGTTCAGCCAGCGCCTGCAGCGAGAGGGCGGCGCGACCGGCGAGCTCCGCATCTCGCTCCTGTGGAACAACACCAACGATCTCGACCTGCACGTGGTCCCTCCCTCCGGCGAGGAGATCTCCTTCTCGCACAAGAAGTCGCAGTGCGGAGGCGAGCTGGACGTCGACATGAACGTGAGCGGAGGCAGCAGCACGCCCATCGAGAACGTGTACTGGGCGCACGGGTCGGCTCCGCGCGGCCACTACCGGGTCAACGTGAAGCAGTACTCGGTCCGGGGCGGCCACAACCGCACGCCCTTCCGGATCGAGGTCGTGGCCGGCGGCAAGGTCACCCACTACGACTGCGTGGTCGAGGGCTCGGGGACAGTCCAGCTCGCGTGCACCTTCGAGTACGCCGGGCTCACGCCGATGGTGATCCCCCAGGCCAAGCACGCCATCGAGCAAGCCCGCACCATCGCCGCCGACAAGCTCCTCCGGCAGGCGCACGCCGCCTCTGCCGAGTACGTCATCGGGAGCGACCTCACGGTGAACATCCACGAGGTCTCCTGCGGGTTCGCCGGCTGCGAGCTGAACGATCTGGACGTCGAGGTGAGCTGGTTCGGGACCGGCGTCCGGCGCGTCGCCGGTCCGCAGGGAAGAGAGAAAGACATGCCGCCTCTCGTGCTGTCGATGCTCCCGGTCGGGCGGAGACGCGACGCGCAGAGCGTGGGCGAGGAGGCCATGGACGACATCAAGATCGCGGCCGAGGAGGCCGAGGAGCTCGCGACCGAGCTGGACGAGCAGACGACGTTCGCCCAGGAGGTCGCCGCCGAGGCCGCTGAGGCGGCCGGAGGAGACTGAAGATGAAGCTCGTCCTGGCCGCCCTCGCGGCGATCGTCCTGTACTTCCTCTTCCGCAAGCCCCGCGCGCCGGGCGCGTCGTCGTGGCTGTCGGGGCCCCAGGATTGCTACGCCCTCCTCCAGAACGGCGTTCCCGCCCGGGGGATCCTGCTCAAGGTGGGATCGCAGCGGAGCGCGCGAGGCGACGCGACGCGCGGCTACTACGAGGTGCGGACCGTGTCGATCGACGTGGAGATCCCCGGCAAGCCTCCTTACGAGTGCTCGTGCTCGCTCTTCATCCCCGCCAACCTGCGCCCTCTCGTCCTCCCGGGCGCCACGCTGGAGCTGCGCGTGGACCCCAACGGGCGTCAAAACATCGCCGTCTTCGGCCCCGGCGTCGGGCTCCCGGCCACCGACTTCTCCTGAGTCGCCGCGTCGCGCTACTCGACGCACGACGCCGGCAGGTGGACCCCCAGCATGTCATTGCCGTGGGCCTCCTTCAGCGAGCACCGCTTGGGTGTCTTGCACTCCACCGAGCGCCGACAATCCTCCACGCTCGCCGGTTCGCAGCGGCCGAGGTCCGAGTTGAGGGAGCAGTCGCCGTTCTCCCGGCAACCGTCCGATCGGAGGCAGGCCTCGTTGGACGTGGTGTCGCAGTACGTCGCGCCGCCCTCGACCCGCTTCGTGCACGCCCCCCGTGCCCGACACTCACCCGCGCACGGGTTCCGATTCGCCAGCTCGTCGCAGGCCGCGGCCCCAGGAGGGCGAGGAACACCAGTACACACCGGCCAGTCACGTGGATCCCTCCGATTCTCGTTCGAGACTCCTCGAACACCGCCTTGGACACGACCGCGAGCACGCTCGACATGGCGGAGATACTCACCAAACCATGGCCCGCGAACAAGGCCCACATCGCGCCCGTCGCGTCGGGTCGAAATCGAGGGGAGGATCCCCGCAGGAGACGAGAATCCGCTAGCCTCGAGGGATGCGCGCCCTCGGGATCCTCTGCCTCCTCGCCGCGTGCGGCGGCACGTCGGCGTCCGGCATCGACGCCGGGACGAGCGACGCGGCGACCGATGACGGAGGCGACGCGGCGACGCCCGACTACGGGAAGTGCGGCGAGACGGTTCACGACTGCATGTGCGCGTGCAACGGCGACTCCGGTTGCGAGACCGCCTGCTACACGCCCGCGTGCACCACATGCATCGACGACGCCGCGACGAGCTGCTGCCCCGTCGAGTACCCGGCGTACACCCAGTGCATCACCGACGCGACGACCGCGACCGAGGCCGGCCCCGCGCCGTGCGCGTCCTCCGACACGAGCTGCGTCCTGGCGCACTGCCAGGCAGAGTCGTCCGCGCTACAGACGTGTCTGGGCACGCCCGGCTGCAAGACGGCCTACGCGGCGTGCCAGGGCACGGTGAAGTGCCAGTAGCAGGGGCATGATAAGACTCCCGCCATGAACCGCGACTTCCTCCGCCTCTCCGATCTCTCCCACGACGTCGCGCGCGAGACCCTCGCCCTCGCCGGGGCGCTCAAGGCGGAGCCGCGCGGCATGCGCCTCCACGCCCTCGCCGGCCGCGCCGTCGCGATCGTGATGGAGAAGGCCTCCACGCGCACCCGCGTCTCCTTCGAGGTGGGCGTCGCGCAGCTCGGCGGCCACCCGGTGGTGCTCACCACGCAGGGCAGCCAGCTCGCCCGCGGCGAGCCGATGAAGGACACCGCACGCGTGCTCTCCCGCTACTGCGACGCCATCGTCTTCCGCACCAGCGCCACCGCGCGCCTCGAAGAGATGGCGCAGTACGCCAGCGTCCCGGTCCTCAACGCCCTCACCGATGATGGCCACCCCGTGCAGGTCCTCTGCGACGTCTTCACCATCGAGGAGCAGCTCGGGCGATCCATCAAGGGCATGCGCGTCGCCTGGGTCGGGGACGGCTCGAGCAACATGGCGCGCTCCTTCCTCGAGGCGGCCGAGCTCTTCGGCTTCCACCTCGCCTTGGCGTCGCCGGAGGGCTACTTCCCCCCGAGGCAGGAGAAGGAGCGCGCGGAGAAGGCGGGGTACGCGAGCTTCACCACGCGCGCGCTCGACGCGGTCAAGGGCGCGCACGTCGTCAACACCGACGTCTGGACGAGCATGGGTCAGGAGGAAGAGGTCGCCAGGCGCAAGCTCGCCTTCGAGGGCTGGACGGTGACGACAGCCCTGCTCGCCGCCGCCGCCCGGGACGCCATCGTGCTGCACTGCCTGCCCGCCCACCGCGGCGAGGAGATCGACGAGGAGACCTTCGAGGGCGCCCGCTCACGCGTCTGGGATCAGGCCGAGAACCGCCTGCACGTCCAGAAGGCCCTGCTCCTGCGCCTCATGCGCGCGGCTTGACAGCGCGGCGTCGCGCCTCAATACATTCCCTTCCATGATGGAGACCCGCCGCATCCGCGAGATCCTGCTCCAGGCGCTGCCCGGGGCGGAGGTCGACGTGCAGGACCTCACCGGCACGGCCGATCACTTCCAGGCCACGGTGGTGGCGCCGCAGTTTCGCGGCAAGAGCCGCATCGAGCAGCACCAGCTCGTCTACGGCGCCCTGGGGCCCCACATGCAGAAGGACATCCACGCCCTCGCGCTCACCACGCGCGCCAAGGAAGGTTGAGGACATCATGAGCGACGTCAAGCAGCGCATCCAGGAGCTCGTCCAGAAGAGCGACGTGGTCCTCTTCATGAAGGGCACCAAGAGCTTTCCGCAGTGCGGCTTCTCCAACGCGGTGGTGGAGGTGCTCAAGCGGGAGGGCGTCCCCTTCGAGACGGTGAACGTCCTCTCCGACCCGGAGATCCGCCAGGGAATCAAGGAGTTCTCCAACTGGCCGACGATCCCCCAGCTCTACGTGAAGGGGAAGTTCCTGGGCGGGTGCGACATCGTCACCGAGATGCACCAGTCCGGCGAGCTGGCCAAGGAGCTGCGGGCCGCCGGCGTCTCCGCCGCCTGAGCGGATCGGCCAGGGACGAGGATTGGATTGTTGCGGGCCGGCGTTCGTCCAATGGGCGAGGCTCTGCTAATGTTCTGCGGCGGCAACCATGCGCTCTGGTGACGAGGCCACCCCGGACAGTCAGGATCCCGTCCAGCCGGGCGAGGTGCTCGGCGGCAAGTTCCGCGTGGAGCGCGTGCTCGGCGTGGGCGGCATGGGCGTGGTGGTCGCGGCCACGCACCTGCAGCTCGGCCAGCTCGTCGCGCTGAAGTTCATGTTCCGGCCGGCGACGGCCCACCCCGAGCACGTGGCCCGCTTCGAGCGAGAGGCCCGCGCGGCGGTCCGCCTCAAGAGCGACCACGTGGCCAAGGTGACCGACGTAGGCAAGCTGGACGACGGCGCGCCGTACATGGTCATGGAGTTCCTGGAGGGCAACGACCTCGATCACCACCTCGAGCGCCAGGGCCCGCTGCCCGTTCAGCTCGCCGTCGACTTCGTGATGCAGGCGTGCGAGGCGGTCGCCGAGGCGCACTCCCTCGGCATCGTCCACCGCGACCTCAAGCCGAAGAACCTGTTTCTCACCGAGAAGCTCGGGGGCAAGCAGGTCGTGAAGGTGCTGGACTTCGGCATCTCCAAGATGATGGACGAGGCGGGGGACATGTCCCTCACCAGCACCACGCAGGTGATGGGCTCGCCCAACTACATGTCGCCCGAGCAGCTCCGCTCCGCGCGCGACGTGGACGCGCGCACCGACATCTGGGCCCTCGGGGCCATCCTCTACGAGCTCCTCACCGGCCGCGTCCCCTTCCCCGCCGAGTCGGTCACGCAGCTCACCGCGATGGTGATCGCCGACGCCCCGCGCCCACCCTCCCAGCTGCGGCCGGACCTGCCGCGCGCGCTGGAGGCGGTGATCCTCAAGTGCCTCGAGAAGTCGCGCGAGGATCGCTTCGCCACCGTGGCCGATCTGGTGGACGCCCTCGTCCCCTTCGCCTCGGCGGTCGCCGCGGCGAGCGTGTCCGGCGCGGTGCTCGCGACGACCGGCAGCGGCCCGCGGCTGAGCACGACAGGCGGCGCCACGGACCCCGGCAAGATCACCGGCAACGAGAAGACCATCCTGAGCGACGTCCCTCCCCCGCCGGACCGCCCGTCGCTGCGCGTGGCGGGCAACAGCACCGACGTCGCGTGGGACAAGACGCAGGTCGCCGAGGCGGCTCCGTCGACACGCCGCCGCGCCGCGTGGCCCTTCGTGGCCGGGGTGCTGGTCGCCATGGGCGCCGCGGCCGGTGGCTTCTTCGCCTTCCACGGGAAAACGGCGACCGGGAGCCCCACGGCCCCCCCTCCCCCCGCACCGACGCAGTCCACCGTCCCGGCGCCGCCGGCGACGACCCCTGCGCCCCCGCCGCTCGTCGTGCCCACGCCGAGCACGCGGGATCCCGATACGCCGCCGCTGGTGAACGGGCCGGATCACCCGCCCCCGCCGGAGCTCGGGCTACACCACCCCCCCCATCACGAGACCGCCGGCGCCAAGCCCCGCGTGGCCGCGAAACCCGACGCCGGCGCGAGGACTGCGCCGGTCCCCTCCGCCACGACGACCGCGACGGGCGGCGGCGATCTGCTGCCCAGCACGCGCAACTGAAGTCGGGGCGCGGCCCGGCCGCTTCTTGTATCCTCCTGCCTCCGATGAGAGCTCGCCACCTCGCACTCGCTTGCGCCTTGCTCCTGGCTCCCGCCCTCGCCCACGCCGGCGGCGCCGACAACAAGGCGGCCGCGCAGACGCTCTTCGAGGAGGGCCGCCAGCTCATGGACAAGGGCGACTTCGCCGCCGCCTGTCCCAAGCTGGAGAGCAGCCAGAAGCTGGACCCCGGCGCGGGCACCCTCCTCAACCTCGCCGCGTGCTACGAGCACAACGGCCAGACGGCGAGCGCGTGGGTGACCTACACCGACGCGGCCACCGCCTCGCAGGATCGCCACCCCGACTGGGCGGAGAAGGCGCGGGCGAAGGCCAAGGAGCTCGAGCCCACCCTCAGCCGGCTCACCGTCGTGGTGAAGGATCCGGTGGATGGTCTGCAGATCAAGCGCGATGGCGCGGTGCTGGAGGCCGGCAGCTACAACGTCGCCATCCCGGTCGATCCGGGGCGGCACGTCATCGACGCGGGCGCCCCGGGCCGCGAGAGCTTCCACACCGACGTCAACGTCACCGCGGGCGGCGCGAAGGAGTCGGTCACCATCCCCGCGCTGGCCGAGGTCCCGGGTGAGCAGGCGAGCCCGGGCGGCGCCGCGAGGGGAAGCAGCGGCACCGGGCAGCGCATCGCGGGCGCGGCCATCGCCGGCGCGGGCCTGGTGGGCCTGGTCGTCGGCGGCGTCTTCGGCGCGGTGGCCATCGACAAGAAGAACCAGGCGAGCGACCCGAGCCTCTGCCTGCCCGACTTCTCGCGCTGCAACACCGCGGGCAAGGCCCTGGTGGACGACGCGATGACGGCCGGCACCATCTCGACGGTCGCCATCATCGCCGGCGCCGCGCTCGTCGCCGGCGGCGCGGTGGTCTTCTTCCTCGCGCCGAAGGCCCACACCAGAGAGGCCGCCTCGCTGAACGTCCGGCCCGGCTCGGCGGGCGGCCCGCTCGGCGTGACCCTCGGAGGTGCCTTCTGATGCGCCGCTCCCTCTTCCTCCTCGCCGCCCTCGCCGGTTCGGCTGGCCTGTTCGCCTGCTCCGGCCTCCTCGGCCTGCAGGAGCCCACCGTCGACGACACCATCGGCGGCGACGGCTCCACCTCGCAGACCGACGGCGGCGACGCGGGCGACTCCGGCTCGACCGGCGATGCCACACCCGACACCGGCGACGACGCCACCGCGTCGGACGGCGGCGACGGCGGCGGCGGTCCCGTCGTGCTGGCCTCCGGCATCCGCCCGTGGGACATCATCGTCGACGACACCTACGTCTACTGGACCGAGTCGCTCACCAGCCGCGTCATGCGCGCGAGCAAGGTCGACGGCTCCGGCGCCATCCCCATGGCCGACGGCAACAACTCCGCGGGCTACGGGCCGCGCTCCATCACCCAGGACGGCACCTACCTCTACTGGAACTCCGTCGACACCATCTTCCGCTGCGACAAGGCTGGCTGCCAGAACGCGCCCACCGCCCTCTGCGGCTACGGCACCGGGACCCCCAACTACGTCGCGGTCGACGGCAACTACGTCTACTTCACCGAGTACGGCCCCGGCGATCTGTACCGGATCGACAAGACGGCCTCGAGCGGCACGCCGCAGCACCTGGCGGATTTCTCCGACGACGCCGAGGGCCTCGTCGTCACGGGCGGCAACGTCTACGTCGCGCTCGACACCGGAGAGGTCGTGCGCGTGCCCGTCGGCGGCGGGACACCGGTCACCGTCACCGCGCCCGGCGCGCCGGCCCCCGCCTACGGGCTGACGCTGGCCGGGAGCAAGCTGTACTGGACCAACCTCGCCGACCCGGGGAAGGTCTCCTACGTGGAGACCTCCGGTTTCGACGCCGGCACGTCCCCCGTCGCGCTGCAGGAGCACTATCCCTTCGGCATCACCTCCGACACCACCGACCTGTACTGGGTCGCCAGCGGCAACTTCCAGCTCTCCGACGGCATCGTGCGCAAGTGCTCACTCGCCCAGTGCACGCCCACCGACTTCGCGACCAAGCAGAACGTCCCCAAGTTCGTCGCTGTCGACAGCGCCTTCGTCTACTGGACGGACTACGGCAACAGCAGCAACCTGAACGACGGCTTCGTCATGAAGGCCCCCAAGTAGCTGGTGAGGCGTCACATGCTCAGGCCGCCGTCGACGTCGATCGTGCGGCCGTTGAAGTAGTCGCACTCCAGGACGAAGCGCACGGCCAGCCAGAGGTCCTCCGGCAAGCCGATGCGACCGACCGGGATGGCGGTGACCAGCGCGTCGCGCGCCTTCTGGTTCATCCCCTGCGTCATGGGCGTCTCCACCATGCCGGGCGCGACCGCGCCGACGCGGATGCCGAAGGGCGCGAACTCCCGGCACCACGTCACGGTGTCGGCGGCGAGGGCGGCCTTCGCCGCGGTGTAGTTGGACTGGCCCCGGTTGCCATGCCGCGCGACGCTGGACATGTTGACGACGACGCCCGGCTTCTGCCCCGTCTCCACCATCTTGGCGACCACCTCGCGCACCATGAGCACGGCGCCGGTGAGGTTGACGGCGATGACCGCGTCCCACTGCTCCTTGGTGAGTCGCTTGATCTGGCCGGTCTCGCGGTCCTTCTTCACGAGCAGGCCGTCGCGCAGGATGCCGGCGTTGTTGATGAGGCCGTTGAGGCCGCCCATGGCCTCGTGCGCCCACGCGACGAACGCGCCCACCTCCGCCTCGTCGGCGACGTTCAGCTTGCGGGCGTGCACCTTGCCGGGGCCCTTGGCCATGCCGGCGGTCTCGGTCAGCCCGGCCTCGTTGACGTCGCCGATGGCGACGTGGGCGCCAGCCTCGGCGAGGCGCAGCGCGAAGTGACGGCCCATGCCACCGGCCGCGCCGGTGACCACGATCTTCAGATCCGAGAGCTTCATCGTCGGGACTCCTCTTGTGGACGGGGGCGGCACTGTAGCGGCACGCGCCGGCGAGATCCAGCCGGGGCCGGCAACTTTCCCCCTAGCCACGCGCGGCGCTTCGTGGGAGCTTTGCCGCCGATGCGGAAGCCCTCGCGCCTATTTTTCCTTGCGATCGCCGCCGTCGGCTTCGTGGTCATCGTGCCGACGGCGTCGTGCGCCACCCACGGAGAGGGCGAGCGCTGCGAGACCAACAACAACAACGACGACTGCGACAACGGCCTCATCTGCACGCCCGGCGGTCAGATCACCATCGTGACCGAGGCGGGCGTCAACAACAGCAGCGCCGACATCTGCTGCCCGCCGGACCGCTCGCAGGCGACGACCGACATCTGCAAGCTCAACCCGCTCTCCCCCGGCAGCGACGCCAGCTTGCCCGACACCGGCGTGCCCGACGCGACATCGAGCGACAGCGGCGGCGGGGACGCGGCCTCCGACGCCGGCAGCGGCGACGCGACGACGGGCGACGCGGCGAGCGACGCCGGCGGTGGCGACGCGGCGTCCGACGCGGCCTCGGAGTGACGATGGCCCCGCACGCGGCCGCGCTGGTGCAGCACGGGCAGGAGGCGCTCATCCTCTCGCTCGCGGTGTCCCTGCCCGCCGTCGGCGTGGCGGCGCTGGTCGGGCTGGTGGTGGCGGCGTTCCAGGCGGCCTCGCAGATCCAGGACCCGACGATCTCGCACCTGCCCCGCATCCTGGCGGTGGTCGTGGCGCTGGTGGTGGCCGGACCGTGGATGGGTCATCAGGTCGCGGTCTTCGCCGAGCGGATGTTCATGCTGGCGAGGTAGGGCCCCTCCCTACAGGACCAGGCTCACCACGGTGTACGAGAACTCCGCCGGCTTCTGCAGCGCCACGCCGTAGACCACGACCAGGCGCTTCAGGTTGATGTCGTTCTGCGTCATCGTCGCGCCTCCCCCGCACGCGACGGTGTACGCCAGGCTGGCCTTGTTGCCCTTGAGCACGCCGGAGCGCCACAGCTCCAAGAGGGTGTTGCCGACGGCGGCCCGCGCCTGAGCCCAGGTGCTGGCGTCATCCGGCTTGCCGCGGAAGGCCTGCAGGACGGTGCGGACGCGCGCGGCGATCGCCGCCTCCTGGCGCTTGGCCGGCGGGATGACGGCAGGCTTGTGATCCGGCGGCGGCGTCGGTCGAGCCTGGGCCGCGGGCCCCGCGAGGAGCGCGGCGAAGAGCGGGAGGACGGCGATCGCGCGCGGCATGGCCCGGGAAGCGTACCAGAGGCCCGACCCCCGCGGGGGCGCCGTACGACACCGGCTCTCCAGGCCCCCGACGACGCGCCCCACCGCGCGCCCTCGCCGTGCGACAATGGGTCTCTTCAGGGAAGGTCCGAGGCCGGGAGAGGAATGGCGACCGCCGCAGAGCAAGGCGACGACGACGCGAGCAGCATCGCCGCCGAGGCGCTCCTCGCGAAGCTCCTCGCGGCCACCCCGGAGCACCCGGTCACGCTCGGACGCTACGAGGTGGTGGGGCGCCTTGGCGGGGGCGGGATGGGGACCGTCCACGACGCCATCGACCGGGAGCGCGACGCGCGGGTCGCCCTCAAGACGATCCTGGTGGCCGACGCGGCGGCCGGCGTGCGGCTGAAGCGCGAGTTCCGGACGGTCGCGGACCTGTCGCACCCCAACCTCGCCCCGGTCTACGAGCTGGGCTGCGAGGACGGCCTGTGGTTCTTCGCCATGGAACGGATCGAGGGGATCGACTTCCGGCGGTGGGCGCGCGGGCAGGATCTGGATGTGCGCGGCATACGGCTCACGCTGCGGCACGAGATGCCGACGATGCGCGAGCACGACCCGGCGCTCGACGAGGCCACGCCGCCGCACCTCCTCGACTCTGGCAGCGTCGCACCGCCGACGCGACCCATCGAGACGGTGCGCGAGGCGTTCGGCGCGCTCGCCCGGGGTGTGCTCGCCCTCCATGACGCGGGCCTCTGGCACGGCGACGTCAAGCCGAGCAACGTGCTGGTGCGTGGCGAGGGCGACGTGGTGGTGGTGGACTTCGGGCTGGCGCGGCGCGTCGGGGAAGAGACGCGCTCGTCGGCGCTCAGCGGCACCCCGACGTACATGTCCCCCGAGCAGATGACCGGCGGCGAGGTGGGCCCGGCCTCCGACTGGTACGCGCTCGGGGTGATGCTCTACGAGATCCTGACCGGACGACTGCCCTTCGCCGGCGCCTCGAGCCACGTGGAGCTGTACATCCAGAAGACGCTGCAGACGCCCCCGGCGCCGCGCCTGCTGCTGCCCGGCCTCCCGGCGGACCTGAGCGAGCTCTGCGCGTGGCTGCTCCGCCCGGAGCCGGAGCTCCGTCCCGAAGGGCGGGAGGTGCTCGCGATCCTGACCAAGGGCGCGGGCGGCGGGCTGGGCGCGACGGGCCGCGCGCCGCGGTCGGTCTTCGTCGGCCGCACTCAGGAGCTCGCGACGCTGGCGCGCGCCTTCGAGCGGACGCGGGAGGGACGCCTGACGGTGGCGCACGTGCGCGGCGCGTCGGGCATCGGGAAGTCGGCGGTGGTGCGGAGCTTCGTCGGTGGCGTACGCGACATGCACCAGGCGGAGGTCTTCTCCGGCCGGTGCTACGAGCGCGAGAGCGTGCCGTACAAGGCCTTCGACGGCATCGTCGATCAGCTCGCCGAGAGGCTGCTGGAGGCGCAGCGCAGCGAGGGCGCCGCGCGGCTGGACGTGGACGCGCTGCTCCCGGCGTGGACCGGCGAGCTGATGAACGTCTTCCCTGCCCTCTCGGTCGTCCCGGCGATCGCCGCGCGCGCGGCCCACGCCCCCGCGCGCGACGCGATGAAGCTGCGGCGGCGCGCGTGGACGGCGCTGCGCGAGCTGCTGGAGTCGCTCGCCCGCGTGCGGCGTCGAAGCATCGTGCTGGCGATCGACGATCTGCAGTGGGCGGACGCAGACAGCGCGGGACTGCTGGAGTCGCTGGTGCGGGAGCCGCGCGAGATGCCGCTCCTGCTCGTGGCGAGCTTCCGGCCGGAGGAGGCGCTGCGCAACGACGCGCTGGCGGGCTACCTGGCGTTCGCGCGTGAGCTGGACGCGCACGGCGCGCTCGTCGACCTCCCCGCGCTGGCGCTCCCGCACGAAGACGCCGAGGCGCTGGCGCGCGCCACGCTGGCGGCGCTCGGGGAGGCGGCGAGCCCCTCGCGCGTGCGCGACCTCGCCGAGGAGGCCGCGGGCGTCCCCTTCTTCATCGAGGAGCTCGCCCGGTTCGCGACGCACGACACGCCCCGGAGCGCCGAGATGTCGCTCGAGGGCGCGATCGCCACGCGCCTGCGGGCGCTGCCCCGCGATCAGCGCGCGCTGCTGGAGGTCGTGGCCGTCGCCGACAGCCCGGTGGCCCAGTCGGTCGCCTTCGCCGCCGCGGGCCTGGATCCCGAGGCGCTCCCCGCGCTGCTCTCCCTGCGGAGCGCGTCCTTGCTGGGCTCGACGGGTCCGGGCGCCGACGATCGCGTCGCCACCTACCACGACCGCATCCGCGAGTCGGTCCTCGCGTCGCTGGACACGGGCGCGCGCCGCGCGCATCACCTCGCCCTCGCGCGTGCGCTCACCGCGCGCCACGCCGCATCGGACGGCGAGCCGGCGGGCGCCTGGGTGTTCGACACGGTCCGCCACCTGGGCGCGGCCGCCTCCCTGATCACCGACCCGGCGGAGCGCCTCGCGGCGGCGAAGCTCCACCTGCAGGCCGGCGGAGCCGCGCGGGGGGGGGCGGCGTTCCCGCTCGCCTTCACGTGCTTCGAGCGGGGCATCGCGCTCTTGCCCGACCCGCAGAACGCGTGGCGCGACGAGTACGCCCTGGCCCTCGGCCTCCACGCAGGCGCGGCGGAGACGGCGTACCTCTGCGCGGAGTGGGACGCGCTCGCGCCGCACATCGCCGAGGTCAAGGCGCACGGCCGCACGGTGATGGACCAGCTCGTGGCGTGGGAGGTGGAGATCGACGCCTTCATCGGCCGCCACGACTACGCGTCGGCGGTGAACACGGCGAGCGAGGTGCTGGAGCTGCTCGGCGTGCGACTGCCGAAGGACCCGGGCGAGGCGGAGGTCGGTGCCGCCTTCACCGCCGCGCTAAAGAGCCTGACGCGAGTGGGCCCCGCCGGCCTCGCCGCGATGCCCGACGTCGACGACCCCCAGGTCGTCGCCGCGATGCGCGTGCAGGTGCGCGTCAGCCCCGCCGCCTACTTCGGCAGGCCGATGCTGCTGCCCGTCCTCGCGGCCAACCTGGTGACCACCTCGGTGGAGCGCGGGCTGGCCCCGGCGACCCCGTACGCCATCGCGCTGCTGGGGATCGTGCTCAACACCCTGGGGATGTACCCGGTCAGCCACGAGTGGGGTCAGCTCGCCGTCAAGCTCGTCGACCGCTGGGAGGATCGCAGCCTGGAGGCCGCCACGCGCCACGTGGTCTACAACCTGGTGTGCCCGTGGATGGTCCCGCTGCACACGATCCTCGCGCCGCTCCGGGAGGTGTTCGACATCGGCCGTCGCACGGGGGACCTGGAGTACGCCTCGTACGCGGCGCACGGCTACGTCCACAACGCGATGTACGCCGGACGCCCGCTCGCACCGCTCCTCGCCGAGGCGACGCAGCTCGGCGAGCAGATGCGCGCGCTCGGGCAGGTCAACGCCTTGCACGTCCACGCGCCCTTCGAGCAGCTGCTGCGGTGCCTCACCGGGCAGATGGCCGACCCGTCGCGCCTCGACGACGCCGGCTTCGACGAGGCGAGCCTGCTGGCGCAGGCGGAGCAGGAGGGCTCGCGCAGCGGCATCTACGTGCTGCGTGTGGTGATGGGCCTGGCGCGGTATCACTTCGGCCGCGCGCGGGAGGCCTCCGCGTGCTTCGAGACCGCGCGCGACTACCTCGACGCCGCGCCCTCGGTCTGGCACGTGCCGATCATGCACCAGTTCGCGGTGCTCGCCGCGAGCGGCGCCTGGGACGAGCTGAGCGAGGCGGAGCGCCAGGCCCTGCGGCCCAGGCTGGAGGCGAGCCTGAAGGCGCTGCGCGACCTCTCGGCCCACGCGCCGGTGAACTTCGCGCACCGCGTGAGTCTGGTCCGGGGCGCGCTCCGCCGCATCGAGGGCGACCGGGAGGGCGCGCTGGCGCACTTCGCGGAGGCGGTGACGCTGGCGGGCGAGGCCGACTGGATCAGCGACATCGCGCTGGCGCACGAGCTCGCCGCGGAGTGTCACCCGGCCGGGGCCGCGAAGCGGTCGGAGCGAGACGCCGCGCGGGAGGCGTACGCGCGGTGGGGGGCGGCGGGGAAGGTCGCGCGCCTGCGCTGACCCGGGGGCGCCCCTTGTCTCCCCCGGCACCCTTTGCTACTGGCTGCCGTAATGAGTGAATCCTCACTCAGTCCGAAACCGAGGCGGAAATCCCGCGCTTCTGCGCCGCGGAGTGGCCGCTCGGCCCGGCCGGCGCCGACCGATCGCGGGGGGCCCGCGCGCGCCCCGGCGGCCCGCGGCGACAAGCGCGAGCGCATCCTGGGCGCGGCCGTGAAGGTGTTCGCCAAGAACGGCTTCTACGCGACCCGCGTGTCCGACGTGGCGCGCGCGGCCGGCGTCGCCGACGGCACGATCTACTTGTACTTTGCATCGAAGGAGGACCTCCTCGTCTCCCTCTTCGAGGACCGGGTGGAGCGCCTGCTCTCCTACACGCGCGAGGAGCTGCCCAAGCTGCCCGACGCCCGCGCACGCCTGCGGCGCGTCGTCGAGCTGCAGCTCGGCCTGCTGGAGGGCGAGCGCGAGCTCGCGGAGGTGATGACGGTGATCCTGCGGCAGTCGACGCAGCTGCTGAAGGAGTACGCGGCGCCCAAGTTCCAGTCGTACCTGGACGTCATCGCGAAGGTCGTGGAGGCGGGGCAGGCCGCCGGGGAGTTCCGGAAGGACGCGTCGCCGCACCTGGTGGCGCGCGTCCTGTTCGGGGCGCTGGACGGCATCGCGCTCACCTGGGCGCTCGGCAAGGCCGAGAAGGGCGGCCTCTCGCGCGCGGCGGGCCAGGTCGCCGACCTGCTGCTCGGCGGCCTCTCCCCGCGATGAAGCAGCTCGCGCTGCGCGCCGGCGTGCTGCGCGCCATCCGTCGCTTCTTCGAGGCGCGCGGCTTTCTGGAGGTCGAGACGCCGGCGATCGTGCCCTCGCCGGGGATGGACCTGCACCTGGACGCCTTCGCCGCCGGGGACGGGTGGCTCATCACCTCGCCCGAGTACCAGATGAAGCGGCTGCTCGCGGGCGGGCACGAGCGCATCTACCAGGTGTGCCGGTGCTTCCGGCGCGGCGAGCTCGGCGCGCAGCACAACCCCGAGTTCACCATGCTGGAGTGGTATCGCGGGAACGCGGGGGTAGCGGACGTGATGCGCGACACCGAGCAGCTCGTCGCCGCGGTCTCGGGCGGGCGGTTCGTGATCGAGGGCGTCGAGGTGGACGCGCGGCCGCCCTTCGCGCGGCTGACCGTCCGCGAGGCGTTCGAGCGCTTCGCCGGGGTGAGCGCCGAGGAGACGCTCGCGATGGCGGAGCGCGACGAGGACCGCTTCTTCCGGCTGCTGGTGGAGAAGGTGGAGCCGGCGCTCACCGCGCTGCCGCACGCGGTGTTTTTGACGGAGTACCCGGCGCCGATGGCGTCGCTCGCGCGCAACAAACCGGACGACCCACGCGTGGCCGAGCGCTTCGAGCTGTACGTCGCGGGTCTCGAGCTGTGCAACGGCTTCGGCGAGCTGACCGACGCGGTGGAGCAGCGCGCGCGCTTCGAGCGCGACCAGGCGGCGCGGAAGGAGCGCGGCCTGCCGGTGTATCCGGTGGACGAGAAGCTGCTGGCGGCGGTGGGGCGCATGCCCCCGAGCGGCGGCAACGCGCTCGGCGTGGACCGGCTGTGCGCCCTGGTCGCGGGGACCAGGAACATCGGCGAGGTGATCGCCTTCACCGTCGAGGAGCTGTGACCTCCGTGACCCAGGATGACCGCATGACGCCCCCTCCCCTCCGACGCGCCGAGGCGCATGACCACGCCACGGTCGTGCGCGTGCTCGCCCGCGCCTTCGATCGCGACCCGGTCGCCAACTACATGCTCCGCCACGACCGCCTGGGGCAGGCGTTCGGCACCTTCTTCCGGCACGCGGTCCTTCCGCACCGCGAGGCGTGGCTCGCCGGCGAGGACGGCGTCGCGCTCTGGACGCCGCCGGGCAAGTGGAACACCGGCGCGATGCGCATGCTCGCGATGGGTCCGGCGCTGCTCGGCGCCGTCGGGGCGACGCGCGCGCTCGCCCGGGCGCGCGCCGGGCAGCGCGTCCAGGAGAGGCACCCCTCCCGGGCGCACTGGTACCTCTTCGCGATAGGCGTGGATCCCGAGAAGCAAGGTCGCGGCATCGGCTCGGCGCTGCTCCGCGGCGTGCTGGATTGCTGCGACGCCGACGGCGCAGCCGCTTACCTGGAGGCCTCGACCGAGACGAACGCGCGCCTCTACGAGCGCCACGGCTTCGCCCTGACCGAGGAGTTTCGCATGGCCGAGGACGCGCCGCCGGTGTGGCTCATGTGGCGCGACCCGCGCTGACCTTCCACCGCGACCCCGCCGACCTCACTCGCCGTCGGCGCGGCTCTGCAGGTCGACGACCGAGGGGGCCTCGTGACGGTCATCGCCGTGGTACTCGCGCGACCGAGAAACGTGCTAGAAGGAGCGGATTCTCAGGAGGGCCACCGATGGCGACCTTCAGGAGCTGGGGCGACATGTCCTTCGAGCCGACGACCGACACCGAGATGGACGTGCGCGCCGGGGCGCGCCTCACCTCTCGCGCGACGTCGTCTGGAATCCCCGCGAGCCACGGGCTCCTGGCACCCAAGTCATGTCGAAGCGCGCGCTGATCACCGGCATCACCGGTCAAGACGGCTCATACCTCGCCGAGCTGCTCCTCGAAAAGGGCTACGAAGTCCACGGCCTCGTACGTCGCTCGAGCTCGTTGAACCGAAGCCGCATCGATCACATCTTCAACGCCGGCGGTTCCTCCCAGCGCCGCCACCTGCACTACGGCGATCTCACCGACGCGTCCTCGGTCAACCGGACGCTCCGGGCGGTCAGGCCCGACGAGATCTACAACCTCGGCGCGCAGAGCCACGTCAAGGTGAGCTTCGAGATCCCCGAGTACACCGCCGAGACGGCCGGGCTGGGCGCGCTGCGTCTGCTCGAGGGTATCCGCGAGACGGACCTGGTGACGCGCTTCTATCAGGCAGGCTCGTCGGAGATGTTCGGCTCCGCCGCAGTATCGCCCCAGTCGGAGACGACGCCCTTCCACCCGCGGTCGCCTTACGCGGCGGCGAAGGTCTATGCGCACACGATCGCCGTGAACTACCGAGAAGCGTACGGGATGTTCGTCTGTAACGGCATTCTCTTCAACCACGAGTCTCCGCGCCGGGGCGAGAGCTTCGTCACGCGCAAGATCACGCGGGGGATCGCCGCGATCAAGCTGGGGCTGCAGAAGGAGATCGCGCTGGGCAACCTCGACGCAAAGCGCGACTGGGGCTACGCGAAGGACTACGTCGTCGCGATGTGGCAGATGTTGCAGTGCGACAAGGCGGACGACTACGTCATCGCCACCGGCGAGACCCACACCGTCCGCGAGTTCTGCGAGGTCGCGTTCGCGCACGCCGGCCTGGACTACAAGAAGCACGTCGTGATCGACCCGAGCTACTTCCGGCCGACCGAGGTCGACCTGCTCCTCGGCGACGCCCGCAAGGCCCACGCGGCCTTCGGGTGGAAACCGACGGTGAGGTTCGAGGAGCTCGCGAGGCTCATGGTCGACGCCGACATGGATGCCCTCTCCCGCCAGCGCCCCGCATGAGCCATCGCACGATCACCGAATGCCGCATCTGCGGCGGGGCTGACCTCGTCACCGTGCTCGACCTGGGGCAGCAGGCGCTCACCGGCGTCTTCCCCACCCCACAGGCCCCCGACGTCGAGATCGCGCCGCTCGATCTGGTGAAGTGCGCAGGCCAAAACGCCTGTGGCCTGGTTCAGCTCCGAGACACCTGCGAGCCGTCGCTCATGTACGGGGCGAACTACGGATACCGCTCGGGCCTCAATCGCTCGATGGTCGACCACCTGCGCGCCAAGGTCGCGAAGCTCGTCGCGCTGGCGTCCCTCGCGCCGGGCGAGGTGGTGCTCGACATCGGAAGCAACGACGGCACGACGCTCTCGTCTTATCCGACCACCGCGAAGCTCATCGGGATCGACCCTACCGCGGCGAAGTTCCTCGAGTATTACCCGCAGCACGTGACGGTCGTGGCCGACTTCTTCTCGTCGGCGCGCTTCCTCGAGGCGAGCGGCGGGGCGCGCGCGAAGATCATCACGTCGATCGCGATGTTCTACGACCTCGAGCGGCCACTGGACTTCATGCGCCAGGTGTTCGACGCGCTCGCCGACGACGGCATCTGGCACTTCGAGCAGAGTTACCTCCCGTCCATGATGGACGCGCTGTCGTACGACACGATCTGTCACGAGCACCTCGAGTACTACGCGCTCGCGCAGATCCAGTGGATGGCCGAGCGTGTCGGTTTTCGCATCGTCGATGTCGAGCTCAACGACGTCAACGGCGGCTCGTTCGCCATCACGGCGCGAAAGGGCCGCGGCGCACCGGCGTCCCCTCGGGTCGCCGAGCTCGCCGCCGAGGAGACGAGGCGAGCGCTGGGCACCCTCGCCCCGTACGAGAGCTTCGCCGCCGCCGTCATACGCCATCGGGACGACGTCCGCGCGCTCCTGGGCCGCCTCCGTGACGAGGGCAAGCGAGTGCTCGGCCTCGGTGCCTCGACGAAGGGCAACGTCTTGCTGCAGTACTGCGGCGTCGGCGTGCGCGACCTCGCGTGCATCGCCGAGGTGAACCCGGAGAAGTTCGGCCGCGTGACACCCGGCACCAACATCCCGATCGTCTCCGAGGCTGACGCGCTCGCGCGCGAGCCCGACTATCTCCTGGTGCTCCCCTGGCACTTCCGCAGCACCCTGCTCCGCGCCCACGCGAGCTTCCTCGAGCGAGGCGGTAAGATGATCTTCCCCTTGCCCCGTCTCGAGATCGTCCCGGCATGAAGCGCGCGGCCGTGATCGGCTGCGCCGGCCAGGATGGGCGCCTCTTGGTCGAGCACCTCCCGGCGGATACCGAGGTCGTCGGCGTGGACGTCGGCGACGTCGATCTCGGGGACCCCGCCGCGGCGGCTTCGTGGGTCGACCGCGTCGCACCGGACGAGCTCTACTACCTCGCGGCCCACCACCACTCGGCGGAGGGCGCACCCGACGACGCGATCGAGCTGCGCGCGTGCACGGACACGCACGTGACCTCGTGGGTGAACGTGCTCGACGCGCTTCGCCAGCACGCACCCGCTTGCCGCGCGTTCTACGCCGGCTCGTCCCACATGTTCGGCCGCCCGTCGGAGACGCCGCAGTCCGAGACGACCCCGTTCGAGCCTCGCAGCCCGTACGGGATCACCAAGCTCGCCGGCGCGCACGTGGCCGCGCTCTACCGCGACCGCGGCCTGCACGTTTCCGTGGGTATCCTCTACAACCACGAGTCGCGGCTCCGCGGCCCCCAGTTCGTCTCGCAGCGCATCGTTCGCGGCGCGAAGCGGGCGGCGCACGATCCCGAGTTCACGCTCACGGTCGGCGACCTGTCGGCCGTCGTCGACTGGGGCTGGGCGCCGGACTACGTCGCCGCGATGGTTCGCATTCTTGCAGAGCCAGTTCCCGACGATTACATTGTCGCCACCGGAACCCCCCACACCGTGCAGGACTTCGTCGCCAATGCCTTCGCGTGCGTGGGTCTCGACTGGCGCGCGCGGGTCGTCGAGGATCCGAGCCTCGTCAAGACGAAGTCCCTGCCGCTCGTGGGTGACGCCACGAAGCTACGCGCGCGGACGGGTTGGGCGCCGACATTGACGTTCGAAAAGATGGTAGCAACGCTCATGCTCGGTGAGACGTGACGTGAACCTGTGGCAGCGCGTGAAGGTCGTCGCGACCGAGTGGCTCTTCCAGAGGGATGCAGAGAGGCGAGCGCGAGCGCGCGAGCTCGATCCCGAGTACGCGCGTCGCGTCGAGGAACGCCTGCAGCTCGCGGACGAGCGACTCGATCTCCTCGGGGACGTCTCCGAGCCCGAGGTCGCGCTGGTCATGTCCACCGTGTTGCGTGACACCACCTTGCTGCTGCTCGAGGCGGCCGCTCCGGGGCGCGGCGCAGAGCCTCCCGCGGAGGAGCTGCGTCGCGTCTGCGAGGAGATTGCCGTCCCCGCTGCGACCTGCAGCGCCGCCCTTCGATTGCTGGCGATCGGGGAACCGCTCGCTCTGCAGACGGTGCCGGGCGCGGAGCTGGTCGAGTCGGCGCGCGCCCTCGAGGATGTCGCCCGTGCGCTTCGCGCGCACCTCGACGGTCGCACTCCTGCGCGCGTGGTACGTTCGCGGTGGCTCAGGATCGCGCTCGTCGGAGCGCTCATCGCCTGCGGCCTGTTCGCCGCCGGCAGTCGCATGTTTGCGCGAAAGAACCTCGCGCGCGGCAAGCCCGTCAGGATGAGCAGCATCGCCGATCAGAGCGCGCCGCCGTCGATGCTGGTCGACGGCGTCCGGTCCGCGGACACGCCGCCGGGTTCGCCGAAGCCCGACGTCGTCTACACGAGGTGGGACTCGACGCCCTGGGCGCTCATCGACCTTGGACGCCAGTACGACATTCGCGAAGTGCGACTTTACAACCGTGACGACGGCGGGTTCGACGACGGCCTGCCCTACGCCGTCGACTTCTCGTGGGACGGCAAGACGTTCTGGGAGGTCGGTCGCTGCGAGAAGCACTTCGGGAGCTGGTGGATCGATCCTCCCTGCCGTGTCCCGTGCGACCGGCGCACCACGCGGTACGTCCGCGTCCGCGCGACCCACTATCTCGCGCTCAGCGAGATCGAGGTGTTTCCGTGACTCGCCCGCGCCTGGCTGCGTGGCAGCGCCGCTTGCTCGCCATCTTTCTGACCCTGCTCACCCTGCGCGCCACCGCGTACTTCTTCGCGATCTTCAACGATCAGTTCCTGCACAACGGGCTGGAATACGACGAGAGCTACTTCGTCTGGTGCGGCTGGATGATCACCAAGGGCTTCGCGCCCTACCGCGACTTCCTCGAGTTCAAGCCGCCGATGATCTTCATCACGCACGCGCTGGCCTTGAAGCTCTACGGCTTTCAGCACTTCGAATACCGGAAGTTCTTCGCGTACTTTCCGCTCGGTTCGCTCCTCGCGCTGCAGCTGGCGATGCTGTCGCGTCGAATCGACCGGTGGCTCGCGCTCGCCCTCACGCTCGCCTTCATCCAGATCTGGGTGAACCCGAGTTTTCACGACGTGGCGCTGTCGGACACGGAGTCGATCGGGCTCACGTACTACCTCTTCGCCATCGCGTGTCTCCTTGCTCGCACCCGCTTCTACAGGCAGCTCCAGTACCTCGGCGGTGCGTTCTTCGCCTGCTCGATCCTCTCCAAGGAGCCCTTCTTGCCCTGCGTGGGGATGTCGTGGATCAGCCTCTTCTTGCTGGGCGACGAGCCTGGGACGCTCGGCGCGCGCGCGCGCCGCTACGCGTCGCGGACGATCGGCGGCGGACTCGTCGTGGTCGCCCTGCTCTGCATCTACATGGTCCCGAGCGGCGCCATGGGCGCGTACCTCGACGTATTGCACCGATACTTCCACTTTTACCGCGACACGAAGGAGTCGTATTGCGTCGTGCTCGGACGCTTTCACCCCACGGTGCCCCTGAACGACCTCCACATGCAGTGGCGAAAGGCGCGCGAGTCCTTCGCGAACTCGACGAACCTGGGCTTTCTGGCGCCGTTCGCTGCGGCCTCCGTCGTCTTCATCTTCAAGCGCTCCCGCCTGCTGTTCGTCACGGTGCTCATCGGTCTGGCTGCGGCGCTGTGGGCGGTGACCGCGAGCAATTGCCAGTGGCGCCACTACTACACGATGACGATGAGCGGCCTGTTCTTCGCGCTCGTCGTGGGCCTCGACTGCTTCACGCCGCACTTTCGCGCGATGAGCCGCGCGGCGCGCGTGTTCGTCTGCATGGCGATGCTCGGCGGCGTACTCCTGCACGACTGGGTTCGCTTCGACAAGGAGCGGGACGCGTACGGCACCCGGAAGACGCAGTACTTCGACGCGCACGAGCCCATCCCCGGCGTGTTCGAGGCGGTGAGGCGGTACACCACGCCACGCGACTACATCGTCACCACGGGAGGGCCGAGCTTGTACATGCAAGTCGACCGGATCAATGGCATGCGCGAGTCGACGACGGACGACGAAGTACTCGGCTTCTACAGCGGCGCGACGGACGAGCAGAAGCTCAGCGGCGTTCGAGCCGAGCTGCTCCGCAGCCGGCCGAAGTTGATCATTCTGGACTCGAGCCCATCCGGCGACGGGCGCAAGCGGCGGTTCCGAGCCGCGCTCTGGGATCCCTTTCTCAAGGAGTTCCACTACCGCGAGGTGAAGCCGCGCATCTATCTGCGTCCGGATTGATCAGTCCGGACGCCGCGCCACGACGACCGCCTGCACGAAGAAGTCCTTCGGCCCGAAGTCGTACGACACGAGCTCCAGGCCACCCGCGGCGAGCAGCTTCGACGCCTCCCGCTGGGAGTGCACGAGCGACGGCTCGGGCGGGTGCAGCCGGACGTCCTTGTCGAGCACGTCGTTGAGGATCCAGTGCGCGAGGCCGAGCACCTTGACGCTCGTCGCCTGCGCGTGAGGCCAGAAGACGACCACCTTGCCGCCGGGCTTGAGCACCCGCCGGATCTCGCCGAACGCGCGAGCGAGCTCCTCGTGCGTGAAGTGCTCGACGACGCCGAGGTTGTAGGCCCCGTCGAAGCTGCTCTCCTCGAACGGCAGCTCGAAGATGCTCGCGTGGCGCACGTGCGCTTGCGGGTTCTCGCGCAGGTACGTGCGGAGAGCCGACTCCGAGATGTCGACCGCGATGATGTTCGCATGGTCGTGCAGCGCGACGTCGACCTGTCCGCTGCCACACCCCGCGTGAAGCAGCCGGGAGCCCTGGGTGAACTCCCGCTCAATCGTCTCCTCCAGGCGTCGCTTGATGATGGTGTTGCGGTAGACGGTCGCAATGACGTCGTAGGTCGCGGTCGTCGCGCGTTCCTTCTTGTCCCAGTACTCGTTCCAGTTCTGGACGTCGACGAGCTCGGAGTCGATGTCGGGAGCGCGGCCGAGCCGGAACCGCGACGGCGCCGTCAGCTTCGTCAGCCAGAGCGAGGCCAGCGTCTTCATGCTCCGCGCCACTTCGACGCCACTCATCTTGGAGCTGCCGTACGTGCGCGCGGGCAAGGCGAGCGGCACCTCCGCGATGGAGAAGCCGTTGTTGTGGAGGACGAACAGGCTCTCGAAGAAGAACGCGTAGCCCTGCGACCGCACCAGATCGAAGAGTGAACGTGGAATCGTCTCCAGGTTGTACACGCGGAACGCGCCCGTCGCGTCGTGCGGGATACCGAGAACGTTCTTCGTCATCGCGTGGCCCAGCGTGGTGAGCGACTTGCGGAAGCGCGTCCAGTCCGGCAGGCTGTTGGGGAGGAGATACCGCGACCCGACGACGGCGTCCGACTCCTCCGCGCGCGCCAGGAAGGTGGGGATGGCTTCGGGCGAGTGGGTGAAGTCTGCGTCCAGCGTGACCAGCCGCTGGTAACCGTGGTCATACGCGTACGCGATGCCCGCGACGTGCGCGCTGCCGATGCCACTCTTGGCCGGACGGTGGATGACTGACAGTCGGTCGTGGCGACCCGCGAGGCCTTCGAGGATCTCGCCCGTCCCGTCCGGCGACGAATCGTCCATGAAGACGACATCGGCGTCGAGCCCGAGCGCGAAGAGCTGCTCGCACATCGGCTCGACGTTGTGCCGCTCGTTGTACGTCGGAATGAATATGAGAGTCTTCTTTGCGTGCGCCAAGCCACACCTCGCGGGGGCGCAGCTTACGCCGAGTGGGCCAGCCGAGCCAGCGGGCAGTTTGGCGCGAAGTGGCCCGGAAACAGGCCGGGCCCGCCCTCGGGTCGGCAGCTCAGCGGCAGGGCGCGACCGGACGAGCCGGGTGCGCCAGGGTGCACCCAGCCCGCACGGGCGACCGGCGTCTGGCGTGGCAGGTCGGCTGATGACTCGCGTTGGACGCGGGACCCGACGCATGGCAAAAATCCTGCGGACCACCGTACGCAGGGTTCTGCCACGCGGAGGAGAAATGCCCGCGCTCTCGTCTCCCTCCCTCGCGTTCACGAGACGGCGGCACCGAGCGGCATCCACGGACAGACGACTGCGGGGCATCTCTGGCGTCAGGAGCCAACTGGCAAGTATACGCGTCGGAAGGGTCTCCCCGATGACGCCGCCGAGGTGAAGGTGAACGGCCATGTCGTCGGAGCCATGGGGATCATCGGCCGATGTTGGTCCAGCACGATTCACGGGCCAGCGTGCCGGCAACTGCACCTACGCCGGAATCCGGCGGGGCTCGCCTTCGGCGGTTCGGTGGAGTGCGAGTGAACCGCGCCCGCCGTGAACCCGGACGCGCGCGCGTGTGAACCGCCGCTCACGGCGTGGCACCCCGCGGCGGCTTTTCCCTGTCCTTCCGGCCGGCACGACTTTCGCTTCGGCGGCGCCATGAGCCGCCGCCTCGCCCTCCTCGGTGCCGCCACGCTTCTCCTCGGCGCGTGCGGTGCCTCCCGCCTCGACGCGGTGTCCGCACGGGCGGCGCCCTCGGTCTCCGTCACCGGCGCGGAGCAGGGGGTGCTGGCGCGGCAGTCGGTGGTGCTGTCCGACACGCAAGCCGGGAGCTTCCACCTCGGCTACGACAGCGTCTTCCGGAGTCACAAGCGCGTCTACGTCACCGCCGACGCGATGCTCTACGCGTGGCACCACTCGTACGACACCATCCTGATGAACCTGGAGACCGAGGCGCTGATCGGGAAGTTCCGGCAGATGCTCACCGGCCTGCGGGATGGCCTGCCGGCCGCGTCCGCCGACCCGACCGCGCGCGCCGACGTCGACGCCTACCTCGCGGTGGCGCTCTCCCTGCTGGACGGCAAGGCGGCTCCGCCCCTCGCCGGCGCCTCGGCCAAGGACGTCGGCGCGGTCGTGGACCTCGCGACCGCCGCCAAGGGCGAGGGGGCGCTCCCGCTCGCCGGCGAGCAGGTGCACTTCGACTACTCCATGCTCAAGCCGCGGGGGCACTACACCTCGCGGGCGCTGCAGCAGTACTTCCGCGCCATGTCCTTCGTCTCGCGCGCGGAGATCCGCATCGCGACGCGCGGCGAGGACGGGACGTGGAAGGTCTCCCGGCGCGCCCTCGCCGCGACCGAGCTGCTGCGCGACCTCTTCGCGCGGTCGTCCGCCGCACACGACGCGTGGCGCGTGCTGGACACGACCCTCGGCGTCCTCGTCGGCCCGGCGGACTCCATGGGGGAGGCGGGCTACGAGAAGGCCACCGCCGGGATCGACGCGAAGACCGCCACCGACACGCAGGTTGTCGGCGCGTTCCTCTCCGCGGCGACCCAGCGCGTGCACACCCAGCTCGCGCCGCCGGAGCGGACCGACGTCGCCTACGTCATGCTGGGGCAGCGCTACGTCGCGGACGCGGAGACGCTCGGCGATCTGAGCTACGGCGTGCTCAAGACCAAGCGCATGATGCCCAGCCCGCTGGACGTGGGGCAGGTGGTCTTCCGCAACCCCGCCGCCGACGCGCTGCTCGCCCCGGAGAAGCACAGGTACGGCGCCGAGTACACGGCCGCGCTCGCCGCGGGAGACGCGCGCGTGGACGCCGAGCGCGCGACGCTCGCCACGGGGAGCCTCTACCACGGCTGGCTCTTCGCCCTCCGCGAGCTCAGCCCCGACCCCGTGCGCGACGCCTCCCTCCCTGCGCCGTTCCGCTCGGACGTGTGGGCGCGGCGGATGCTCAACACACAGCTCGCCTCGTGGGCGGAGCTCCGCCACGACAACCTGCTCTACGCGAAGCAGTCGGTCACCGGCGAGGCCGGATGCGACTACCCCGACGGCTACGTCGACCCCTACCCCGCCTTCTGGACCGCGTACGCCGCGCTCGGCAAGCGGGGCGCCGCCCTCGCCGGCTCGCTGCCCATCCGCCCCGCGACGAAGAAGTCGCTCGCGGCGTACTTCGGCCACGTGGCCGACGTGGGCGCTCACCTCGCCCGCATCGCCGAGCGCGAGCGCAACAACGAGCCGCTCACCAGGGAGGACGGCGAGTTCTTCAACCACATGGTCTCGGTGACCGGACGCAACGCCGTCTGCACCGTCATCCTGGATCCCGGCGGCTGGTACGCCGACCTCTACTACGACAAGCGCAGCGCCCTCGCGTTCGAGCCGGTCATCGCCGACGTGCACACGCAGCCCACCGACGAGGAGGGCAACCCGGTGGGGAAGGTGCTGCACGTCGCGACGGCCAGGCCCCGGATGATGGCGGTCACCATCGCCCACGACGGCGGCGCGCACGCGCACACCTACTACGGCTTCGTCTCCACCTACGCCGAGATCACGACGGCGGGCTACCAGCGCTACACCGACCGGGAGTGGCGGGAGAAGCTCACGCACGGCGTCCCCATCCCGAGCTGGGAGGCGCCGCTCGGGCCCGCGCGTTGACGCACGGTGGCCATCGCGCTCCGGGCGAGTGATCGCCGCAACTCAGTGCGCGGCGATCGGGAAAGGAGACCGCCCCTTCCACTCCACGCCGTCCGCCCCGAGGACCCGGCAGTCGTACAGACCTCCAGCCGACTTGCTCCACACGACGTGGGGCGCCGGGGCCTTGCACCGGTGATCCTCGCCCCGTCCGCGTGCGTGGGATCGACCACCGGGTCCACCCCCGGCGACGACGGCGGCGGCGCCTCCGACGCGGGCGGCGACGCGGCCGCGGCCGGGCTCACGCTGACCAGCTGCGAGACCAGCGTCTCCCCCGACGCGCCGGAGCTCTTCAAGCGTTACTTCCGGTGCGTGACGGTCACCACCGACGGCACGTCGGTGACCATCGCGACGAAGGACCTGCCTCCTCACAAGTCCAGCTACTACCCCGCGAGCGATCCGAACCACGCATCCTTCGACACGAGCCGCGGGGCGCAGTACCACGCCAACCCCAACACGCTCACCGAGCAGAAGATCAGCGTCACCATCCCGCTCGCGCCGGTCTCGCGCAACCTCACCATCGACGGCTCGATGGTGGACGGCATGGTGGGCACGCGGCCGGAGGAGTTTCCGATGGGACGACATCGAGCTGGAGAAGTACACCTTCGACGACTACGACGCGCACCCCACCAACAACGGCATCTATCACTACCACTCGGCGTCGCCTGGGCCGATGGAGGTGCTCGTCGCCGCGGGGCTGGACACGTCGTCGACCCTCGGCGACGGGCAGCCGGAGCTGTTCGGCATCATGTGCGACGGGACGCCGGTGCTCGGCTGCACCGAGCTGGACGGGAGCGCGCCGGCGGGCGCGCTCCACGCGCAGGGCGGCCACGTCGGCGACGTGAAGGACAAGGACGGCACGGTGCTCGCGGCCGGCCGCTACCACGTGCACGTCTGCCCGAGCGACCCGAGCGGCCGGCGCTTCACCCCGGAGATCCAGTACTACACGACCTGCCAGCGCAGCCCTTGGCGGCGGAATCCTGTAGCCTGGCCGGAGCGTTCTGGACGAGATGACGCGCCCCATCCTCCTCGCCATGATCCCGACCGTGCTGGCGGCGTGCGACCACACGCACCCGCAGGCGCGCGCGAGCGCACCGGAGGCGGCCGCGACCGCGCCGCCGACGCCTGGCGGGAGCGACGCGGCGGCCCTGGCGCGCGTGGAGGCGGACGCGGGCACGGCGAGCCCGACGCCAGCCTGGATCGATGCGTGCCGCGCCGCCATCGCGCCCCGCTTCCGTCCATCGCCCGCGTGGTCGCGCCCCTCGACCGTCGGCCCGGCGGACCGATCGGGTTACGCGACGTGCCCGGCGTGGATCGACGGCACGCCGCCACCCGCGAAGCCCTTCCCGGCCGACGGCTGCGACGACACGACCGGCGCCTGGGCGGGCATGCACACGGCGCAGAGCGTGGTGGCGGTGGCGGTATCCGACGACGGCTCGACGCTCCTGCGCTGTCGCAACGCGTGCACCTTCCTGCGCACGGCGAACGGACACGTGGTGGCGAGGACGCCTCCGCAGGACGCGGACGGCGTACCCATCCTGGAGAAGCCCGCGGTGCGGGCGAAGGCCGAGAAGCTCGGCTTCTCCCTGAACAAGAGCTCGCCGTGGCCGGTACCTGGCGCCTTCGTCGACTGGTCGCTCGCCCCCACGGGCTCGGCGATCACGTACTACCTGCGCGATCGCACGACGCCCGCCATCCTCCCCATCGGCCGGTTCACCTCGAAGGACCGGTACCTCTACCCGGCCGACGCGGACTGGTCGAGGAACGGGCTGGCGCTGGTGCTCGAGGTCTCGGTGCAGGGTTCGAACCTGGTCGATGAGCGCGACGCGGTGGTCGACCTGCCCGCCGCGACCGCGCTCCTGTACCTGCGCGCGCGCGAGCTCCGTCCGGATGACGCCACCTCCGCCCGGGCCGAGAAGGCCTGCGCGGCGCTGCAGCGCAGCCGGGACGCGGGCGCCGACGGCGGCGGTCGATGATCGCGGCGAGCGCCCCGCCGAAGGCTCAGGACCTCTGCAGCTCCTCGCGGTACGAGATCGTCTGCGCGCCGCTCATGTCGATGATGCCGACCAGGTTCAACAGACGCATCACCTGGTAGGTCGGGTCGAGCTCGAACCAGCGCGCGGCGAAGTTGGGGCTCATCGCAAACTTGTGGTGGTTGTTCTGGAAGAGCTCGCCCGCCGTCAGGAAGTCGAACACCAGGGTGTTGCGCGAGACGTCGCGCAGCTCGAAGTTGCGGTAGCCGTAGCGGTGTCCGCACCAGTTGACGATGGCGCCGTGCACCGGGCCCATCAGGAAATGGAAGGGCAGCAGCGCGAACATCCAGGGATGCGTGGCGAAGCGCACGTAGAAGAGAGTGTACAGGGCGCCCCACGCGATGCGCGCCACCCACGACTGGCTCACGCGGTCGAGCAGCGGCCAGTCGGGCACGCCGCCGTCGAAGCGGGCCTCCGGCTCGGCGCGGCGGTAGGCGAAGTCGTCGTACGACTTCTTCGTCGCCAGCATCATCGTCATCGCGTTGGAGTAGTTCTCCGGCGAGTGGGGGTCCTTCGGCGTGTCGCTGAAGGCGTGATGCATCCGGTGCAGGATCGCGTAGGCGCGCGCCGAGAGGAAGCTCGGCCCCTGCACCAGGTAGGTGAGCAGGTGGAACGCGCGCTCCCAGCGGGGGCTCATCGTGAACTGCTTGTGCGCGCCGTAGCGGTGCAGGAAAAAGCTCTGGAAGAACACCGAGAGCTGCCAGTGGGCGACGAAGAAGACGAGGATGATCACGGGGATGAGGAGTGTGCCTCCCGGCCCACCACCCGGGCATCACGGTTCGGTCACGGTTCGGTCACGGCTGGCCCGCCTTGGCCGGGGGCGCCCCCGCTCACCGCGTCAACCAGCCCCGCGCCCGGGCGGTCACCACCGCGTAGGGGAAGATCCAGAACAGGCCGAAGGCCGAGAGATAGGAGAAGAGGATCCCGTAGACGAAGTCCCAGGAGCGCTCGCTGCGCAGGTAGTAGAGCATGTTGAAGCAGGCCATCGCGCCGATGACGAAGAGCAGCCGCACCAGCACGGCGGGGTGCCAGGCGACCATGGCGACGAGGGTGGCGAGGCTGGCGATGGCCACCGGGAAGCGCATGTTGGAGATGAAGACGTCGGCCGTGGCGATGACGCGCGAGCGGCCGCGGCGCCTCCAGAGGACGCTGCGCGCGAAGCGCAGCTCCTCGCGCACGTAGCTCCGGTCCCAGCGCAGGAGCATCTTGCAGAGGCGCGTGTACGTCGTCGGGACCACCGTGTGGACGACGGCGGCGCGCTGGTAGAGGGTGTCGAAGCCCTCGGCGAGGATGAAGTTGGTCATCGACCGGTCCTCGCCGTAGGTGCAGCCGACACCCAGGAAGCGCTGGGCCATCCACGCGTCCAGGACCTCGCGAACCACGCTGGCGCGGTAGCCGGCGAGCGCGCCCGGGCAGCAGTAGACGGTGCCGTAGGTGGACTGCACCGCGCGCAGAAAGTCGAAGGAGAGCGCGTAGCGGACCTTGAGCATGCGCGGGATGAAGCCGTCGTCGCGGTTGAGGACGGTCACCTTCCCCGCGACGGCGCCGACGCGCGGGTCGCGGAAGGGGCCCGCCATCGCCAGCAGGGTGCCGGGCTCGATGACGCTGTCGGAGTCGATGGTGACCACCACCTCGCCGCGCGCCTTGCGGAACCCCGCCTCCAGCGCCGCGCGCTTGCCGCGATTGTCGGGGAAGCGCAGCGCGGTCACCACACCGGGATGGCGCGCGGCGGCGGCCTGGATGTGCACCCAGGTGTCGTCGCGGCTGCCGTCGTCGACGACGAAGATCTCCAGCCGGTCACGCGGGTAGTCGGCGGAGGCCACCGAGTCGATGGAGGCGGCGACCATCGGCCCCTCGTTGTACGCGGGGATGATCACCGTCAGCGCGGGCGCCGAGGCGAAGTCGGCGGATGCGGGGGTGCGGTAGCGGAACCAGAGCAGGGTGCGGAAGGCGAGCATCACCGTGCCCATCGCCACCCACAAGAGGCTCGGGTGCACCAGGAAGCGCAGCCAGTGGTGCTGCTCGGCGGAGGCGAGCAGCGGCTGGAAGACGCGCCAGCGCATGGTGAAGTACACGACGCACCCGAGCCCGCCCAGGATGGCCGCACGGTGGACGCGATCCCACGGGTGCAGGTCGAGGTGGTGCCGGCGGCTCTCGGCCGGGAGCGACACACCCAGTGCTTTGTAGACGGACATGGGTGGGTGCCGGCCTCAGTGGCGGAGGATAGTTCGGGGCGAGAGCGTCGGCAAACGCCTCGAGGCCCTGCCGGCCCGTCTTCACGTACCTTTACGACCTCAGCGCGGGAGGAAGGCCTCCAGGGCCGTGGCCACCTTTCCCGGGTCCTCGACCTGCGGGTAGTGGCCCAGCTCGGGCCAGGTCAGCAGCGTCGCCCCCGGGATCTCCCTGGCAAGCGCCCGGCCGATCTCCAGCACCGCCACCGGGTCCTGCTCGCCCCAGGCGACGAGCGCGGGCATGTCCAGCCGCTCCAGGGCGCCCACCCACCGCCGGGCGAACCGTGCGCGCTCGGCCGTGTAGCCGATGATCTGCGGGAGCCGCAGGGCGCCGTCCTCCCTGGAGAGCAGGTCCCACATGGTATCCAGGTCGGCCTCGGGCGGGGGCTTGGCGAAGACGCGCTTGATCTGCACCTTGAAGGTGACGCGACTGTTGAGGCGCGCGAACAGATCACCCAGCGGCGACTTGAGCAGCCGCTGGCCGACGGTGAGGCTGGCCATCTCGATGTGCACGCTGCCGTTCATCAGGGTGAGGCTGGCCATCTCGAAGGGGAGCAGGCCGCGCTCGCGGCGGGCGAGCAGCTCGGTGGCGACGCTCGTGCCCATGTCGTGCGCGACCAGGTGCACGCGCCGGAGCTTCGTCGCGCGCGCGACGAGGGTGGCCACGTCGGCCTGCTCGAACAGCGAGTAGCCGAAGGCCTCCGGCTTCTCCGAGAGACCAAAGCCGATGAAGTCGAAGGCGACCACCCGCCGGCCGGTGGCGAGGCGATTGAAGACCGACGCGAAGTCCCAGCTGGAGGTGGGGAAGCCGTGGAGCAGGAGCACGGGCGTGGCGTCGCCCTGCCCCGCCTCGATCGCGAAGACGCGCCCGTCGGGCGTGTCCACCGTCGTCCCCCGCTGCCGCCATGTCGCGATGGACACCATGCGCGCCGAGCATAGGATCCGGGCGCGCCGTCGGCTACCGTAACGGCCATGCTGCCCTTCGACGAAGCGCGCGCGCGGCTGCTCGCCCTCGCGCGCCCGCTGCAGTCCGAGCGCGTGGCGCTGGCCGACGCCGCCTGGCGCGTGCTCGCCGAGGACGCCGTGGCGCCCGCGAACGTGCCGGCCTTCGACGCGAGCACGATGGACGGCTACGCGGTGCGCGCCGCGGAGGTCGTCGGCGGCAAGGCGATGCCCGTCGTGGGGGAGAGCCGCACCGGGGAGGTGCCGCCGCCGCTGCGTGAAGGCACGGCGATGCGCATCTTCACGGGCGCCCCGGTGCCCGCCGGCGCCGACACGGTGATCCCGCAGGAGGAGGCGACGCGCGACGGCGAGGACGTGACCTTCGTCGCCGCCGCTCACCCGAGGGCGTGCGTTCGTCACGCCGGCGACGACCTGCGCAAGGGTGACGTGGCGCTGCGGAGGGGCACGCGCCTGGGTCCAGGCGCTCTCAGCGTGCTCGCCAGCCTGGACGCGACGAGCGCGCTGGTCGGCGGCGCGCCGCGGGTCACCGTGCTCGCGACCGGGAGCGAGCTGCGCGATCCGGGCGGGCCCGGCGAGCCCGGCACCATCCCGGAGTCCAACACCATCGCCATCGCCGCCATCGCCCGTCGCGCGGGCGCCATCGTGGAGGTACGCCGCCCCGCGAAGGACGACGCGGACACGACGCGCGAGGCGGTGGCGAGCGCGCTCGAGGGTTGCGACGTCCTGGTCACCATTGGCGGCGTCAGCGTCGGCGTGCACGATCACGTCCGCCCCGCGCTGGAGGCGAACGGAGTGACGCTGGACTTCTGGCGCGTGGCCATCAAGCCGGGCAAGCCGCTGGCCGTGGGCACCCGCGGCGAGACGGTGACCCTCGGGCTCCCGGGCAACCCGGCCTCCGCCATGGTCACCTTCTCCCTCTTCGGCGTACCGGTCCTGCGCGCGCTGCAGGGCGACGCGCGTCCCCTGCCCTCGGTCCTGCGCGCGCGCCTGGCAGACGGCGTGACGCGCACCCCGGGACGGCTGGAGTTCGCGCGCGCCACCCTGGTGCGCGAGGGAGATGATTGGCAGGCGAAACTATCGCCGCACCAGGCGAGCGGCTCGGCGCTGGGGATCGCGCGCGCCGACGCCTTCGCGCTCCTCCCCGCCGACGCGGCGTCGCTTCCCTCGGGCGCGGTGGTGGACGTCATCCCCTTCACGGAGCTGGGGCTGTGACGGCCGCCCGCAAGAAGACCCTGAGCCACGTCTCCTCTCGCGGGGAGGCGCGCATGGTGGACGTGGGGGACAAGGCGATCACGCACCGCGTCGCGGTCGCGCGGGCGGAGGTGCGGATGACGCGCGAGGCCGCCGCGCAGATCCGCGGGGGCTCCGTCGCGAAGGGGGACGTGCTGGCGACCGCGCGCATCGCGGGGATCCAGGCGGCGAAGCGAACGCCGGACTGGATCCCGCTCTGTCACACCCTCGCGCTCACCAGGGTCACCGTCGACTTCGCGTGGAAGGCGGGCGTGCTGCGTGTCACGGCGACCGCCGAGGCGCGCGACCGCACGGGCGTCGAGATGGAGGCCATGGTCGCCGCCTCCGCCGCGGCCCTCACCGTCTACGACATGCTCAAGGCGGTGGACCGCGCGATCACCTTCGAGGTCTCGCTTCTGGAGAAGTCGGGCGGCAAGTCCGGGCACTACCAGCGGCCCGCCCGCTGACCCACGCGCTCCGTCCCTCCGACCCCGGCTCACGCCCCCGCCCCGTCCCTCCGACCCCGGCTCACGCCCCCGCCTTGTCCCTCCGACCCCGGCTCACGCCCCCGCCCCGTCCCTCCGACCCCGGCTCACGCCCCCGCTTTGTCCCTCCGACCCCGGCTCACGCCCCCGCGCCGCCTGTCCCCCCCGTCCCCTCCTCCTGTCCCGGGACACCCAGCGTCGAATTGCAAGCACGCTCGCCGTTCGACGTTTCAGCGGGAATCTGCGGAGAGGGGGGGGTGGCACGGGGGGTGCTGTGGGAGGGGGGATGGACCCTGTGTTCTTCACGATCAAGCGGGCTTACTACGCGACGCTCCGGCTCACGCGGCGGGCGCTGGCTGCGATGGGGCTCACGGCGGCGCGGTTCGATCTGCTCGATGCGCTCTACAAGCTGGGGACGCGGAGCATCCATCTGCAGAGTCAGCTCCGGCGGGCGCTGGGCGTCGCGCGGTCGACGATCAGCCGGATGATGCGGTCGCTGGAGCAGCTGGGGCTCGTGACGCGGCGGCGGGACGGGCGCGACTGCATCGTGGCGCTCACGCCGGAGGGGCGCCGGCGGGTGCGGAGGGCGTACTACGGGCTGGTGCTGGTGGGGCACGTCGGGTTGGCGCTCGACGGCGCGCTTGCGCCGGGGGAGCGTCGCTGGCCCGATCCGCGGCGGTGCGCCAGCGCACGCCGGCACATCGAGGCGCTCTGCATGCGCATCCGGCTCGGCTTCGGCGACGAGGCGACGCTCGACAGGCTCACCGAGTATGGCTTCTGGGTCCTCAAGGGCAGGGATCGCGCGCGCCGAGCGCAAGCGCACAGGGAGCGGCACCAGGCCGCGCTCGACCGCGCATACGCCGGCGGCGGCACCTCGAAGTGAAGCGGGCCCGCACGTTCGGAAAGCTCGAGGCGGGATGGTATGGTGACCCTTCACACCCCGTGCACCATCTCTTCACCCGCCGAGCGATCCTGGTCACCGGCAAGGGCGGCGTGGGCAAGACCACGGTCGCGGCGGGGCTGGCGCGCGCCGCGGCCGAGGCGGGGAAGCGGGTGCTCGCCGCGGAGGTGAGCTTCGAGCCCCAGTCCACCTCGCCGCTCGCGCGCGCCCTGGGCACCACCCTCTTCGCGGAGGAGCCGCAGAGCCTGGCGCCCAACCTCCAGGGCGTGATGCTCACGCCCCACGCGGGACACCTCAGCTTCCTCCGCGACACGCTCCCCATGCGCATGCTCGCCGACGCCGCGATGAAGGCGGCCGCGGTGCGCCGCTTCCTCCTCGCCGCCCCGACCCTCGCCGAGATGGGGATCCTCTATCGCATGCTGGACCTGCTCCGCCGTACGCGCAGCGACGGGGAGGTCGAGCACGAGGTGATGGTGGTCGACCTCCCGGCGACCGGCCACGCGCTGGGGCTCGCGCAGATCCCCGACGCGATCGTCGACGTCATCCACTCCGGCCCCATCCACGACGCCGTGCAGGAGGGACTGAAGCTCCTGCGGGACCCTGCGAAGACGACGAGCGTGGTCGTGACGCTCCCGGAGATCCTGCCGGTGAGCGAGGCCATCGAGCTGGTGTTGCACATCCACACCCACCGCATTCCGTTCTCGCAGATCGTCCTCAACCGCGTCCCGCACGACCCCTTCACCGTCGACGAGCGCGCGGCGATCGACGCGCTGGTGCAGGACAAGGTGCGCATGCTGGGTGCGCGCCGGCTGCCTCGCATCGACCACGCCCGCCACGCCGTCGTCCGCCTGCGCGACGAGCACGGCCTGGACGTACGCACCGTGCCCGAGATGGGGGAGCGCGGTGACGTCTCGAGAGAGGTCGCCGCCGCCCTGCTGGGAGGTCCGGCGTGAGCGACCGCCGCCCCAACGCCCCGCCGTACCTCGCCGCGCTGCTGCGCGAGAAGCGCGTGGTGGTGTGCTGCGGCGCAGGCGGCGTGGGCAAGACCACGACGGCGGCAGCCCTGGGCATCGCGGCGGCGACGCTCGGGCGGCGGGTGCTCGTGCTCACCATCGATCCCGCGCGCCGCCTCGCCGAGGCGATGGGCATCCCGGAGAGCGGTCGCGCCCCGGCGCCCGTCACCGACCCCCGCCTGCACGAGGCGGGCGCCACCGGCAAGCTCGCCGCCTGGATGCTCGACCCGCGCGTCGTCTTCGAGTCCATGGTGCGGCGCCTCGCCGAGAGCGAGGAGCGCGCCAACGCCATCCTGGAGAACCGCATCTACCGCGCGCTCTCCGGCCTCGTCGCCGGCATGCAGGAGTACACCGCGGCCGAGGCGCTCTACACCTTCGTCGAGAGCGGCGAGTACGACCTGGTGGTGCTGGACACGCCGCCCTCGCGCAACGCGCTCGAGTTCCTGGAGGCGCCGCGCAAGCTCGCGCTCTTCCTCGACGACAAGATCATCGGCGTCTTCCTGCCCCACGGTGGCGGCGGCGGCGGTATGTTCTGGAACCGCGCGCGCGGGCTGGTGACCGGCATCTTCGGCCGCGTCTTCGGGGAGGGCTTCTTCGAGGAGATCCAGGGCTTCCTCGGCGCCTTCTCCGGCATGTTCTCCTCGATGCGCGCGCACTCCGAGGCGGTGCGGCAACTCCTCATGTCCGACGCGTCCGCCTTCCTCGTCGTCACCAGCCCGGACCCCTCCGCGATGATCGAGGGGGCCTTCCTCCACGAGAAGCTCGTCGACATGCGCCTGCCCTTCGCCGGCCACATCCTCAACCGGAGCTGGGCGTACACACGCGGCCTGCGCGCGCCGGAGAGCATCGACCTCGGGCTCCACGCGACGCCGGTGCAGCGGAGCGCCCTCGCCAAGCTGATCGCCATCGCCAACGAGGAGCGCAAGCTCGCCGACCGCGACCGCAAGCTCCTGGCCGAGCTGCGCGCCCGCGGCGGGGACGCGGTGGCCACGCCCCAGCTCGAGGGCGCGATCGAGGACTTCACCGGCCTCCTCTTCCTGGCCGACAGCCTGGTGGCGCCGGCCGGCGCAGAGGACGCGCTGGAGCCGTGATAGAACCCGCCCATGCTGATCGACCTGCGCGAGGGCCCGCTGGACGTCGCCGGGGCGACGGCGGCGGTCGCGCGACCCGAGGCGGGCGGCGTGGACGTCTTCCTCGGCGTGGTCCGTGACCACAACGACGGGCGCCCGGTGGCGCGCCTCGAGTACCAGGCTTACGGCAGCATGGCGCTGGCCGAGATGCGGCGCGTCGCGGAGGAGATCGAGGCGGCCATGCCCGGCGTGCGCGTCGCCGCGCTGCACCGCGTGGGATCGCTCGCGGTGGGCGACGTCGCGGTGGTGTGCGCGGCGAGCGCCCCGCACCGTGCGGAGGCCTTCGCCGCGTGCCGCGCGCTGATTGACGGCATCAAGCATCGCGTCCCCATCTGGAAGCGCGAGCACGGGCCCGACGGCGCGTACTGGGTCGGCTGGCAGGACGCGCGCTGCGGCGATCACCCGGAAGACACGCCATGAGGGCGCACGTCGCGCTCGCGCTCGCCGCGCTGGCGTGCGGGTGCAAGGGCCGGCCGGCCCCGCGCGAGGTGGACCTGGCGGCGGCGATCAGCCTGAAGGAGTCGGTGGACGAGGCGGCGACGCGCTACGCCAAGGAGCACCCGGAGGTCCACGTCGTCACCACGTACGGCGCCAGCGGAGAGCTCGCGACGCGCATGGCGCGCGGGGCGCCGGTGGACCTGCTGGCGAGCGCGGGCACCGAGGACGCGCTGGACGGCAAGGCCGACACCGAGTGCACGATGGTGACCAACACGGTCGTGCTGATCCGCCGGCCCGACGATGCGCTCGCCGGAGTGACGTGGGAGCACCTGGCGACGGATACGGCGGTCACGCGCGTGGCGATCGGGCTGACGCCGCAGGTGCCGGCCGGCGTCTACGCCGAGGAGGCGCTCCGCAGGCTGGGCGAGCTCGACGCCCTGAGGCCGAAGCTGGTGCGCGGCGCCAACGTGCGGCAGGTCCTCGACCTGGTGGCGCGCGGAGAGGCGGACGTCGGCGTCGTCTACGCCACCGACGTGAAGACGCGCCCGGGCGTCGTCCTGGTCGGCCCGCCGCCAGTGGCCGCGATGCCGCACATCGCCTACCCGCTCTACGTCGCGCGCGGCGCGGCGCGCGACGCGAAGGAGCTCGCCGCGTACCTTTGCGGCGCGGAGGGGCGCGAGGCGATGCTCGACCACGGATTCCTCGCGCCGTGAACTCTCTCCTCGTCTCCGCGCGCGTCGTCGCCCTCGCGCTGCTCATGGTGGTGCCCGCCGGCGGACTGCTCGGGCTGTACCTGGCGCGCGGCAAGGGCCCGGTCCGCGCGGTCGTCGACGTGCTGGTGCTGGTGCCGCTGGTCTTGCCGCCGTCGGTCACCGGGTACGTGCTCCTCCTCTCGCTCGGTCGCAACGGGCCCGTCGGATTGCTGCTCGATCGCATCGCCGGGCTCCGCCTCGTCTTCACCACCACCGGCGCCGCCGTGGCCGCCGCGGCGGTGGCGCTGCCGCTCATGGCCAAGGGCGCGGAGGCCGCGTTCTCCCGCGTCGACGGCTCGCTGGAGGACGTGGCGCGCGCCAACGGCCTGTCGCGGGCGCGCACCTTCGGCCTGGTGACGCTGCCGCTCGCGCTGCCCGGCCTGGGCGTCGCGGTGACGCTCGCCGCGCTGCGCGCCCTCGGCGAGTTCGGGGCCACCCTCACCTTCGCCGGCTACGTGCCCGGCGTGACCGGCACGGCGCCGCTGGAGGTCTACTTCGCCATGCAGCTCGGCGACGACGAGCGCGCCACCCACATCGCCCTGGCGCTGTGCGGCTTCTCGGCGATCGCCGCGCTGCTGCTCCGCGCCTGGAGCCGCCGCTCGGGGGGCGCGCATTGAGCGCTCCCCCCCTGCTCCACGTGGACGCGCGCGCGCAGGCGGGCGCGCTGCGGCTGGACGCCCGCTTCGACGCTGGCCCGGGCACCACCGTCCTGTTCGGCCCGTCGGCCAGCGGCAAGACCCTGCTGCTGCGCGTCGTGCTGGGTCTGGTGCGCCCGGACGAGGGCATCGTGCGCTTCGGCGGCGCGCTCCTCGACGACGGCCAGCAGACCTTCGTGCGCCCGGAGGCGCGGCGCTTCGGCTACGCGCCGCAGGACGCCGCGCTCTGGCCGCATCGCACGGTGCGCGACCACCTGACGCCCTTCGCCGGGCCCGAGCGCGTGCACGAGGTCCTGGGGGAGCTGGGCCTCACCCACCTCGCGGGGCGGCGGCCGGCGCGCCTCTCCGGCGGCGAGCGACAGCGGCTGGCGATCGCCCGCGCGGTGGTGCACCGCCCGGACGTGCTCCTGCTGGACGAGCCGCTGTCCGCGCTTCACGAGGACGAGCGCGTGCGCCTGGGCGACGCGATCAAGCGGGAGGCGGCGAGGCGCAGCGCGGTCGTGCTCTTCGTGACGCACGACGCGGCGGAGGCACGGCGGCTCGGGGACGCCTTCGTGCGCTTCGACGCGGGCGCGGCGCGTGGCGCGACGAGCCTCGCGCCCGGCGACCCGGGCGCCGCCTGATCACGGGCACTGCAGCAGCACAGACACCCGGCCGTTGCCGTAGCTCGCGATCGCCAGGTCCGGCTTGCCGTCGCCGTCGAAGTCCCCGGCGGCCAGTTCGGAAGGCAAGCTCCCGGCGTGCGCGAAGGCCACGTCGCCGAACGTGCCGTCGCCGTGGCCGAGCAAGACGCCGACGGTGTCCAGTCCCCCGGCCACCACGAGGTCCACCTTGCCGTCGCCGTCCAGGTCCTCGGCGATGATCCCCTGCGGCATCGTCCCCGTGACGTAGTTGACCGCCGGCTGGAAGGTGCCGTCGCCATTGCCCAGCAGGATGCTCACGTTCTGGCTGCCACCGTTTCCCACGGCGAGATCGGCGTGGCCGTCGGCGTTCAGGTCGGCCGCCACGAGCGTGAGCGGCCCGAGGCCCGCCTGGACCCCGGCGGGGGCCTTGAAGGTCCCGTCCCCGTTGCCCAGCAGGACGCTCACCATCGCGTCGGTGTTCGCCACGGCGATGTCCGCCTTCTTGTCGCCGTCGAAGTCGGCGGTGGCGATGGCGAGCGGCTTGGTGCCGGCGGCCGAGCTCACAGGGGGCTGGAACGTGCCGTCGCCCTTCCCGGTGAGCACGCTCACGTCGCTGCCCGCGCCGTTCGCCACCGCGAGATCCAGCGTCGCGTCGCCGTCGAAGTGGCCGCTCACCAGGGCGGCGGGCATGGAGCCCGCGCCGAAGCTCTGGGCGCCCTGCAACGTGCCGTCGCCGTTGCCCAGAAGGACGCTCACGCCGCCGTCTCCGTCGGCGGTGGCGACGTCCATCGCGCCGCCGACATCGAACTCCGCGAGGATGACCCCCGCGGGCCCGGAGCCGGTCGCGTACGCCTTGGCGGTCTGGAAGGTGCCGTCGCCGTTGCCCAGCAGGACGCTCACATCGTCGGCGCCCTCGTTCGCGACGATGAGGTCGAGCTTCTTGTCGCCATCCAGGTCGGCGACCGCGACCGCCGCCGAGTTCTTGCCAGTGGAGTAGTCGACGGCGGGCAGGAAGCAGGGGTTCGGACCGGCGTCGGCGGCGTCCCCCGCGGCGTCGGCGGCGGCCTCCGGCGTCGCGTCGCGTCGGCCGGCGTCGGGTCCGGCGTCGGGGGTGGCGGCGGTGTCGTCGCCGCTGCATCCGGCGACGATCGGTACGGCTGCGAGGGTGCCGGCGACCAGCACCAGGGAAGCAAGGCGAATCATGAACCCTCCATGCCGGAGGTTGGTTCGTCCGGGCGCTGGCGTCCAGCGCTGTTGCAGGGACGGGGCTGAGCGACCCGGCGGAGTGGACTTCGCGCGTCCGGGGCTCTATCGCTCTCGATCGATGACGTTCGACGAGGTCACCCGCACCAGGCCGGGGCCCGGCAGCGCGCTCGTGTGGGACGTCCCCGACGGCTGGCAGCAAGGGCGCGGGGCCTTCGGCGGCCTCACCCTCGCGATGCTCGCGCGCGCGGCGGGCGCCACCCTCGACGCCGCCGAGCGACCGCTGCGCACCATCACGGCCGAGCTCCCCGGCGCCGTGATGGTCGGCCACGCGACCGTCCACGTCGAGACGCTCCGCGCGGGCAGCGGCGTCACCACGGTCGCCGCGCGCGTCGAGCAAGGCGGCGCGGTCGTCGCGCACGCGGTGCTCACCTTCGGGAAGACGCGCGCCGTCGACCTGGACCGCGAGGGAGCACCGCCTCCGTCGCCGCCACCCTTCGCCGAGGTGCCCCCCGCGCCGGCGCTGCCGATGGGCCCCGTGTTCACGCAGCACCTGGAGTACCGCGTCATCCGCGGCGTCCCCTTCGCCGGCGAGCCGGAGGCGTCGGTCGAGGGCTGGGTGCGCCTGCGCGCGCCGGGCGACGTCCCGCGTCCCATCGCCCTCATCGGGCTGATCGACGGCTGGTTCCCCAGCGTGCTGCCGCTGGTGACCGCGCCGCGTCCCTTCGGCACCATCGCCTTCGCCGCGCACCTGTTCGACCGCGCCTGGTCGCTCGGCGAGCCGCTCTACCACCGCGCGCGCCTCCTGAGCTCCCAGCAGGGCTACTTCGTCGAGCTGCGCGAGCTCTACACCCCGCGCGGAGAGCTCTGCGCGGTCAACCAGCAGACCATGGCCATCATCAAGTAGCGCCGCCCTTCCTTGCGCGCGATGCCGCGATGCGCTATATGCCCGCGGTCACGCATCTTCCTGGCGAGCTCGCTCGCTGCTCTTGCTCGGTTGCATGAGCGCGGCTCCACGCCGCCGGCGAAGCGTGACGGGGTACGTGTGGTGCGCCCGAAGCGCGGCGCACCGTGCCCCGGAGAGAAGAAGTCCATCAATCATGA
Source organism: uncultured delta proteobacterium (assembly GCA_963782055.1). Lineage (GTDB taxonomy): Bacteria > Myxococcota_A > Polyangia > Polyangiales > Polyangiaceae > DASXHD01. Next base: position 2,642,827 of record CAWAIF010000003.1, on the reverse strand, counting down.
GTCATCCGTATCCGCGGCGCCCGCGCCGCCCCTTCGCCCGGCCGAACGCGCCGGCGAGTAGGCCGCGGCACGCCGCGAGCCCCGAGCACGCGCTCGAGGCGCCCGCGCCCGCCGCCGCCATCCCGCCGCCGAGCGAGAGCGAGCTCGCCGCCATCGCGGCGTCCCCCTTCACAGCGCTGGGGCTGCACCCCGCCATCGTCCGCGCCGTCGTGGCCGAGGGCTACGCCGAGCCGACGCCGGTGCAGGCGCAGGTCGTCCCGCACGCCCTCGCCGGCCGCGACGTGCTCGCCTGCGCCCAGACCGGCACCGGCAAGACCGCCGCCTTCGTCATGCCCATCCTGCAGCGCCTCGCGGCCACGCCGCGCAGCGGGCGCATCCGCACGCTGGTGCTCACCCCCACCCGCGAGCTCGCCGCGCAGATCGCCGAGCGCGTCTCGGCGTACGGCCGCTTCCTGCCGCTGGGCCACGCCGTCATCTACGGCGGAGTCAGCCAGCACCGGCAGGAGATCGCCCTGCGGCGCTCTCCGGACCTGCTCATCGCGACGCCCGGCCGCCTGCTCGATCTCATGCAGCAGGGGTTCGTGCGCCTCGACGCCGTGACCCACTTCGTCCTGGACGAGGCAGACCGCATGCTCGACATGGGCTTCGTCCACGACGTCCGGCGCGTCGCCTCGGCCATCCCCGCCGCGCGGCAGACCCTCCTCTTCTCGGCGACGATCCCGCCGGCCATCGAGCAGCTCGCCCGCGGGATGCTCCGTGATCCCGCGCGCGTCTCGGTCACCCCCGCGGTCACCACCGCGACGACGGTCGAGCAGTCGGTGGTCTTCGTGCCGCGCGCAGGCAAGCGCGCCCTGCTCGAGCAGATGCTCCAGGAAGAAGACGTGGTGCGCGCCATCGTCTTCACGCGCACCAAGCACGGCGCCAACCGCCTCTCCGATCAGCTCGAGCGCGCCGGCATCGGCTCGGCCGCCATCCACGGCAACAAGTCGCAGGGCGCGCGCGAGCGTGCGCTCGAGGCCTTCCGCAAGGGCACCACACGCGTGCTCGTGGCGACCGACGTCGCCTCTCGCGGCATCGACGTCGAGGGCATCTCGCACGTCATCAACTTCGAGCTCCCTCACGAGCCGGAGAGCTACGTGCATCGCATCGGCCGCACCGGCCGCGCGGGCGCGACGGGGCGCGCCATCTCCTTCTGCGATCCGGAGGAGCGCCGCCTGCTCTCCGACATCGAGCGGCTGATCCGCTGCCGGCTCGCCGTCTCCCCCGCCAGCACGATGGCCGACACCGGCCCGGCTGGCGCGCCCTCGCCGGCCCCGGCGACCGAAGCCTCCCGCCGCCAGAGACCTCGCCGCTATCGCGGGAACCGGCACTTCGGGCCAGGGCGGCCGTGAGCATCCTCGACCGCGAGGCCTGGCTGGATCAGGGCGCCCGCGCCGTGGGCGCGCGCTGGGCACAGGGCTGGTGCGACGACATGCGGCGCGAGGGGCGCACCGTCTCCGGCGGCTGGCCCGGCACCGTACCCGAGGCGCGCGCGCTGGTCGTCGCGCACTTCGACCTCGCGCGCACCCGCCGCGGTGAGGCGCCGCTCAGCGCGCCGGAGATCGCCTCCGCCACGCGCACCGCCTACACCACGGCGAAGCGCGAGTGGCTCTCCCACAACACCGGCCGTGACGAGGACGCGCTCTCGCCGCCGCCGGCGGCCGCCGCCCTCGTGGGCGAGCCGCCTCGCCGCGTCCGCCGCGCCGCCAAGCCCTGACCCTCGTCAGCCTGCGTCCGGACTCGTGGCGGTGTCCTCACCGACCAGCGAGCGCACCCGCTTGGCGTACGGGCTCCCCGGAGACGCGGCGAGGAACGCTCGACCGCGCTGCCGTGCGGCGCTCCGATCGCCCGACGCTTCGAGCGCCTCGATGCGCAGGACGGCCGCCTCGTCGGCGAACGGGCTCGCGGCGTACTTCGCGTCGAAGCTGTCCAGATCGCGCAGCGCGGCGGCCGGCTGCACCCCGGCGAGCTCGCGCCGGATGGCGTCGAGCGCGGCCAGCTGCTCGGCCACCGAGTCGCCATCCCCCCGCTTGACCGCCCGCGACGAGACGACGGGCGGCCGCGGCACGACAGGCAGGTCGGTGACCGCGAGCGTCGGGATGTCCGGCGTCGTGGCGGTGGCGGCGGACGCCGACGGCGGCGCGGCGGGGTGCGCCGGGCGGGCCGGCGGCGCGACAGCCGGCGCTCCGCGGTGCGAGGCGAGCAAAAACACCGTCACCGCCAGCCCGGTGCCCAGGGTGCCGAGCAGCACCTTCCACCAGCCCCGGCCGCGGGCGGCCGCCCGCGCCGCGGCGCCGGCGGTCCCCCATGTCCCCACCGTCAACCCGAGCGAGCGGGCGACGCGGTCGCGCGCTGCGCCATCCAGGCCGTCGGTGGACGCGGACTCCATGAGCGCGCGGCGGAGCGCTTCCTTGTCGGGGACCGGCGCGGTCATGGCCCAACCCTCCCTGCCAGGCGCGCCTGCAGGGCCGCGAGGCCCTCGTCGAACTGCACACGGGCACGGCGCAGGCGAGACGCGACCGTGCCCGGAGGGATGCCGACGATGGTCGCGATCTCCGCGGCGGTCAGCCCCTCAATCTCGTGCAGCGCGAAGACGGCCCGGGCGTCGTCGTCGAGGGCGGAGAGCAGCCCGTCGAGCGTCTCGCGCGCCCTGCGCCGGTCGAGCAGCTCCTCGGCCGCGGGCGCGACGTCCGCCTCGTCCGCGGTGTCGACGCCCAGCGACTCCCTGCTGCGGCGGCGCGACCGGCGAGCGTTGGAGGCGAGGCGCATCGCCGTGCCGAAGAGGAACGCCTTCTCGGCGCCGAGCTCGATGGTGGATAGCTTGCGACTCGCCACGACGAAGACCTCCTGCGTCGCGTCCTCGAGATCGGGCTCCGCGACGCCCAGACGGCGGAGAGACCGCGCCACGAAGTCGACGTGCTGCCGGAACATTTCGGCGAGGCGGGCGCTGGCGGGCATGGGACGCGCGAGCTGGAGCAGACTGGCGGGGGAGCGTGAGAAGGCGGCCTGCAGCACATCTAGCAACAATGTCCGCAGCGCTGCGCCTTGATCACGCCCTCGCCAGACGCCCTGCCCTCGCCAGGAGCCCGACCGGCGCCCTGAAAGGCCCCCGGCGTGGGGTCAGTTGGGCGGCGGGATGCTCTTGAGGAAATAGACGTAGGGGTACGCGCCCGCGCCGCCACACGGCGCGCCCCCTCCGGCGATGATCGAGCCGTCCAGGAGCGTCGCGGCGACGATGTCCATGTTCTTGTTGTTCAGCGCGGGGAACGGCGTGACCACGCCGCCCGCGCCGTCGACGGTATCGACCGCGTCGGTCGTGGGGAAGGTGTTGCCCAGGCACGAGTAGCTGACGGGGTACGAGGCGTCGATGCCGCCGGCGACCATCACCGTCCCGTCGCCGAGCAGCGCCGAAGCGAAGACGAGGCGCGGGGAGCTCAGCTTCTGGGCCAGGGTGGTCACCTGCGGCTTGGTGGGATCGACGATCGTGATCGTGTCGCTCGGCGTCCGGCTGTTGTTGACGATGTCGTCGCCGCCGGGGGACATGACGCGGCCGTCGGGCAGGGTGAGCGCGGCCCACGCCCCGTGCGCGAGCGGCGCGTTCACCGAGGCGAGCTTGCCGGTGTCGGGATCGTAGACCTCGCTCGTGGCCGTCGACAGGAACAGCACGCGGCCATCGCGAAGGCGGACGGGATAGCCGAACTCGGTGTTGACGGAGGTGATGGGCAGCGTGGAGAACAGCTCGGTCGCCGGGTCGAAGATCTCCGCCGTCGCCTCCCCGCGCGAGGTGATCATGACCCGCCCGTCGGGCAGAAGGATGGGCCGGACGTACACGCGCGTCGTGTCGACCATCGTGCCCTTGGCCTGCGTGAAGGTGTTCGTCGTGGGGTCGAACAGGTCGGCGACGGCGCGATCACCGGGCGTCTGGCAGCCGTTGCCCGTCGAGGTGTTGCACGTGCCGACGATCAGCACGCGGCCATCGAGCAAGGTGACCGCCGCGGTCGTGAAGCGCGGCACGGTCATGTCGTTGGCGGTGGGCGCGAAGCCGTGCGTCTTTGGGTCGTAGAGCTCGGCGGAGGCCAGGGCCGAGGACGTCGCGGCCGTGCTGAGGCCGCCCACGATGAGCACCCGGCCGTCCTGCAGCGTGCTCATCGCCGGGAAGTTGCCGCGAGGCGTGCTCATGCTCACCTCGGTCCACTGCTTCTCGAAGCCCTCGGTGCGGTAGGTGAAGGCCTGGGGCAGCGTGGCCGTGCTCGACCCGAGCACCACGTGCACGTCGTAGGTGCCGATGGTGGCGGGCGGCGTGACCACCATCGCCGTGCTGGCGTCGATCACCCGCACGGGCGCCCGGCCGTCGCCGACGTACGCGCGCAGTCCCGCGGCGAAGCCCTGCCCGTGGAGGGTGACGTAGGCGCCGCCGTTGACGTAGCCCTTGTCGCCGGCGATGGAATCGACGAGCAGGCCGCAGCCCGGGTCCGAGGAGCACGCCGTCCCGCAGCACGTCTCGCCCTGCGCGCACACGCGCCCGCAGCCGCCGCAGGCCGTGGGCGAGGTCTTGGTGTCCTCGCACGTGCCGCTGCAGGAGGTCTGACCGGTCGGGCATCCGGCCTCGCTCGCCGCGTCAGGGGCCGCGTCCAAAACGGCGCCGGCGTCCCCCTGGAAGAGGTTGTCGTCGCGGCCACATCCCGAGGAGGTCGCGACGACGAGCATCACGACCGAGAGCTTTCCGAAGGCGTTCATGGTCCCTGCAACAATGTCCACACCCCGCCGCCCTGATCATCTGGCGTCAGAAGACCAGCCCGACGAGCAGGTCCAGGCGCCCTCCGACGGACGGGACCTCGTACGCCAGCAGGCCGGGCGAAAGGAAGATCCGGTCGTGAAAGAGGGGCGCCACGAGGGCCGCCGAGGCTCCGAGACGGAGACGACCGGCGAGGCGTACGGCGGCACGGAGCGCTCCGCCCAGGCCCAGCCAGGGCCGCTCGATCGCCACCGGCTGCGCGACCACGAAGCTGGCCGCGCGCAGGGAGCCCGCCTCGCCCGCGGCGCAGACGCGCACCTCGAAGGCGCCGGTCGCGAGGCGGACCCCGCAGAGGAGCACCGTGGCGGCGACCCACCGCAGCACGAAGCCGCCGGTCGGTGCAACGGGAGTGGCGCCCTGGCCAAAGGAGAGCGCCACCCGCACGCCCGGGACCCACACCGCGTCGCCACGAACGGCGTCCAGGTCGACGAAGAGGGGGACGTTCCCCATGGGCGACGGCGCGATGCCGGCCGCGACGCCCGCGCCCGTCCCTGCCGCGACGCGGAGCCTCCATGGTGGGCCTGTGCGACGCGGCCGCGCGGACCGGGGCGTGCGCGGAGGCACGACGGCGCCCCGCTTCCTGACGGGGGGCGGTGCCGGCGCGGCGGGGGGCGATCCGGGGCTGGGGGTCGTCGTCGCCGCCGGAGCGGACAGAAGCGCTTGTGCGTTGGGGTCGATGGCGAGCGCGGTGAAGAGCTCGAGCGCCTCGGCGGTGTCGCGGCAAGTGCGCGTGGCGACCTGCCGCCGCGAGGTGGAGCCGTCCAGCTCGCGCACCCGCAGCGTACCGACGAAGCGGTCGGTCTTGCGAATGGACACCACGAAGGTGCGGGCTCGCTCCCCGGGCTCGGCACGGCGCGCAAGCGCCGTTCGTCCGAAGACGCCCGCCTCGAAGTCGGCCGCGCCGGGACAGCCGTCAGGCGCGTGGTACTCGATGCGCGTGGGCTCCTTCCCCCCCGCCGCGAGCGCGCGCGCCGGCGCGCCGGCCAGCAACACGCAGCCGAGCGCGAGGGTCGGCGTCCTCACCGCGCCGAGCCTGGCTGCCTCGCCCGGCACGCCGCGGCGAGACCGGCGAGCTGCTCTCTCCCCACGCGCTCGGCCATCGGCTTGACCAGGCGGCGCACGAGGGGCGCCAGCGCGCCGCTCCACTTCTCGTGGGAGTGGACCTTCGTCCCGCCGCCGCCGTCGCTCTCGAAGAGGAAGCGGTGCTCGCCGTGCAGCACCCTGCGCATCCCGCCGGACCAGGCGATCTCGCGCGGGCGATCCGCCACCAGCAGCCGCAGCGTGCTGGCCGCCGGCGCGCCGAGGATGCGCACGCGAAAGCGCGCGCCCACCCGCAGCGGCCCGTCCGGCGGTGAAGCGACGGCGAAGGAAGGTGGCATCCAATCCTTCCACCCGGGGTGGTCGAGGAGCACGTCGAACGCCATCTCCGGCGGGACGTCGATGTCGGCCCAGGCTTCGGCGACGAAGGACATGGGTCCACGAGTATCACGACCGCGCGAGGGTCACTGGACCACGTCGATCGCGTCCTCCCCCACCCAAAGGCTGCCCGGACCGACGATCGACGCGCCGTACTCCACGACGCGCGCCCCCGGCTTCACGTCGATGGTCACCTCGTAGGTCTTCATCGCCGCGCTCGCGTCGAGCGGCGCGGTGGTGCTCGGCGCGTCCTCTGGATTGCCCGGGGCGGCGGCGCGCGCCCAGATCTCCCCGCGCCCGGTGACGCCCTGGGTCTTGATGCCGATGCGGATGCGCACCTTCTTGCCGCGATAGCGCGCGGCCGCGACGTTCTTCATGAGCGTCACCCAGCGGCCGCCGGGATCGCCGGTGGGCCGCATCACCACGTCGGGCGGCGGCCCGGGCTCGAACACCGCCTCGTAGGAGCCCTTGCCCCCGCCGGAGAGGAACCACCCGTTGCCGACCTTGCGATGACGGTGCCCGATGGGCGCGGGCGAGGTGTCCTGCGCGGTGGACGCGGACGTCGCGGCGGGCGCGGACGTCGCGGCGGGCGCGCTCGGCGGCGGACCGGATGGCGCGGTCGGTGGAGCGGCGACCGTGGAGGCCGCGCCGCCGCCACAGGAGAGGAGCGCGCTCGCACACACGCAGACGAGAGGAGCCAGACCGGCGGTTCGGATCATGGCGACCACTCTACCTCAGGGGCCACCTGCCCTTCGGGCCGTCGGCGGCCTCCGGCCGGACCTCATCCGCGCCGCGCGGGATTTGCCCCCCTTCCGCCGCGCACGCGCTTATGCTGATGATGGCATGTCCCACGCCGCGCACGACGACGGCTCGCTCATCGCCGGCCGCTTCGCGCTGGAGGAGAAGGTCGGCACCGGAGGCATGGGCTCGGTGCACCGGGCGCTCGACACCCTCACCGGGGAGCTCGTCGCCCTCAAGGTGCTGCACGCGCCGGGGGAGCACGCCGAGCGCTTCGCCCGGGAGACGGCGGCGCTCGCGGAGATCAGCCACCCCGGGGCCGTCCGCTACGTGGCGCACGGCGTGCTGCCGACGGGCGAGCCCTTCCTCGCCATGCAGTGGATCGAGGGCGAGACGCTCGCCCGGCGCCTGCGGCGCGGCAAGCTGAGCATCGCCGAGTCGCTCGTCATCGCGGGCCGCATCGCCGCCGCGCTGGGCTCCGCGCACGCACGAAAGCTGGTGCACCGCGACGTGAAGCCCACCAACGTGATGCTGGCCGGCGGCGAGGTGGATCGGGCGATGCTCGTCGACTTCGGGCTCGCGCGGCACTCCGCCGCGGCGGAGGTCACCAAGACCGGAATGCTGGTCGGGACGCCGGGCTACATCGCGCCGGAGCAGGCTCGCGGCGAGCGCGAGCTCGGCCCGCAGGTGGACGTCTTCTCCCTGGGCGCGCTGCTCTTCAAGTGCCTCACGGGGCAGAACGCCTTCCACGGCGACGACCTGGTGAGCGTGCTCGCCAAGGTCCTCTTCGAGCCGCCGCCGCGCGTGCGCGACCTGTTGCCGGAGGTGCCGGACACCCTCGACGACCTGGTGACGCGCATGCTCGCCAAGGATCCCGCCGACCGCCCCGCCGATGGCCAGGCGGTGGCCGAGGAGCTCGCGGGCATCGAGGCCCCGCGGAGCGGCGCGCCGCTGCCGCGACGCTCCAGCATCCCCCCCACCCTGACGCACGGCGAGCAGCGGCTGGTGAGCGTGATCGTCGCGCAGACCGAGCCCCCGACGGAGACCGGGTCGAAGGCCGCCACCGAGCGCGAGCGCCTCTCGCCGGTGGTGCGGGAGTTCGGAGGGACCCTGGAGACCCTCGCCAGCGGGACGCTCGTGGCGACGCTGCAGGGCACCGGCAGCGCGACCGACCAGGCCACGCGCGCCGCACGCTGCGCGCTGCGCGTCCAGACGGAGATGGGCGAGACGCCCGTCGTGCTCGCGACCGGGCGCGGCGTCGTCTCCGGTCCGCTCCCCGTCGGCGAGGCGATCGAGCGCGCGGCGGCGCTCCTGCACGCCGAGACGGCGCGCCGCGCGTCGGGCGCCGGCCGCTGCGGCATCCGCACCGACGAGACCACCGCCGGGCTGCTCGACGCCCGCTTCGAGCTCGGGGGCGACGATCAGGGCGGCCTGTTCCTCACCCAGGAGCGGGAGATCGCCGACGCCACGCGGAAGCTGCTCGGCATGGTCACGCCGTGTGTGGGGCGCGAGCGGGAGCTCGGGACGTTGATGGCGGCGTGGGAGGAGTGCGGCGAGGAGGAGGTGGCGAGCGTCACCCTGGTCGTCGGCGACGCGGGCGTGGGCAAGTCGCGCCTGCGCTACGAGTTCGTGCGACGCGTGAAGGAGCGGGGGGACAAGGTGGAGGTCTGGGTCGGCCGGGGCGACCCCATGCAGGCCGGCTCGCCCTTCGCGCTGGCGCGGCAGGTCCTGCGCCAGGCGGCGCGGGTCCTGGAGGGCGAGCCCCTCCCGGTGCGCCAGCAGAAGCTCCGCGCGCGCATCGCGCGGCACGCGGCCCCCGGCGACGTCGCGCGCCTGAGCGAGTTCCTCGGCGAGATCGCGGGCGTCCCCTTCGGCGACGAGGAGAGCGCGCAGCTCCGCGCGGCGCGCCGCGACGCCGTGCTCATGGGCGACCTGATGCAGCGCGCGTGGGAGGACTTCCTCGCCGCCGAGTGCGCCGCCAACCCGGTGCTGCTGGTGCTCGAGGACCTGCAGTGGGGAGACCTGCCCACGGTCCGCCTCGTCGACGGCGCGTTGCGCTCCCTCGCCGACTCGCCGCTCATGGTGCTGGCGCTCGGACGCCCCGCGGTGCGCGACGCCTTCCCCAGGCTGTGGTCCGGCCGTCGCACCACCAGCCTCCACCTGGGAGAGATCTCCCGCAAGGCGGCCGAGAAGCTGGTGCGGCACGTCCTGGGCGACCGCATCACCGCGCCGACCGTCGCGCGCATCATCGGGCTGGCCGGCGGCAACGTCTTCTACCTGGAAGAGCTCATCCGCTCGATCGCCAGCGGCCACGGGGACGCCTTGCCCGAGACGGTGCTGGCGATGGTGCAGGCGCGCCTCGACGCGCTGGAGGGCGACGCGCGGCAGGTCCTGCGCGCCGCGAGCGTCTTCGGCGACGTCTTCTGGGGCGGCGGCGTCTCCGCCCTCGTCGACGCCTCCCTCGCGCCGCACGCCGGCGAGTGGCTCGACACCCTCTGCGAGCGGGAGATCGTCAGCCGCCGGTCGGAGGGCCGCTTCCCCGGCGAGCGCGAGTACATCTTCCGCAACGCGCTCGTCCGGGAGGCCGCGTACGCCACGCTCACCGCGCAGGATCGCGCCGTCGGCCACCGCGTCGCCGGGACGTGGCTCGAGCGCGCCGGCGAGACTGACCCGCTCCTGCTCGCCGGGCACTACGGGCAGAGCGGCCAGCCTTCGCGGGCGGCGCCCTGGTACCTGCGCGCCGCGATGCGCGCGGTGGGCGGCAACGACCTGGACGGGGCGGTGGAGTGCGCCGAGCTCGGCATCCGGTGCGGCGCGGCGGGTGAGGAGCTCGGGCTGCTGCGCACGCTGCTGGGCAACGTGGCGTGGTGGCGCGGCGAGTCGGCGCGCGCGGTGAGCTGCTTCGAGGAGGCGCTTCGCCTGCTCCCGGAGGGCGGCGACGCGTGGTGCAACGCGGCCGGCCAGCTCGCGGCGGCGTGGGGGCGCATGCACCGCACCGAGGAGCTGACCGCGCTGGCCGGACGCGTGGAGAAGGCGGCGCACGGGACGTTCGGCGCGGCGCTCGCCATCGCCGTGGCGCAGACGTGCGTCGCCTTCGCGCACGCGGGCGACCCGGCGGCCTCCATGTCCATGCTCGCCCTGCTGGAGTCGCACGGCAGCTCGGAGGTCATGCAGGAGCCCATCGTCGCGGCCCAGGCGGCGACGGCGCGCGCGGCGATCGCCCACTTCGCCGGGGACGTCGGGGCGATGCTGGAGTGGACGCTGGAGAGCGTCCGTCAGTTCGACCAGATCGAGGACCGCCGCAACGGCTGCTCGCGCCGCGTCAACCTCGGCTACGGCTACATCGAGGCGGGCATGTACGAGGAGGCGGAGCGCGTCCTGCGCGAGACGCTCGCGATCGGCGATCGCATGGGCCTCGACTCGGTGTCGGCTGCCTCCAAGCAGAACCTCGGGCTCGCGCTCTCCCACCTCGGCCGGGCGGAGGAGGCGCGCGCCCTGCAGGAGGACGCCATCGAGGCCTTCCACGCGCAGAAGCGGCCGCGCATGGAGGACGGCTCGCGCATCTACCACGCGCACGCGCTCGCCCGCGCGGGCATGCACGACGAGGCGGCGGCGCAGGCACGGTCCATCGCGCGGCGCGAGGACCTCCCCCCCACCTTCCGCGCCTACGCGCTCGCGGTGCTCGCGCACATCGAGCTGTTGCGCGACGACAAGGACGCCGCCCTCGCCGCCTCCCGCGAGGCCTACGACCTGCTGGTCACGCTGGGCGGCATCGACGAGGGCGAGTCGCTGGTGCGCCTCGTGTGGGCAGAGGCGCTCTTCGCCAACGGTCAGGAGCGCACCGGCCGCGTGGCGATCGGCGACGCCGCGCGACGCCTGCGGGCGCGCGCCGACCGCATGACCAGCGCGGCCGTCCGCGAGGCGTTCCTCACCCAGGTCCCGGAGAACGCCCTCACCCTGGAGATCGCCCAGGCCTGGGCGAAGTAGCTCAATCCCATTCGCAGACGTACTCGCACACGTCGTCGCCCTTGGCGCGGCACTGCGTCTCCGTCACGCGGACGTTGGAGCCGCCGCACATGGCGATGACCTGCTCGTGCCAGCCCACGACCGTGAGGCAGTCGGCGCGCGAGAACGTCGTGCTGTCGTGCGTGCGAAGGACGAGCGTGCGCACGCCCCGCCGCTCGAAGGTGCGGCGGCCGGTGTCGTAGTAGAGGCGATAGATCGACGCCGCCGCCTTGAGCAGCGCGTAAGGGTCGCGCTCGCGGACGAAGGCGCGCTGCGCCGGGCTCAGGTTGTCGCGCGCCGACTGCTTGCCCATCTCGCGAAAGAGGGCGTCGCCGCCGCCCAGCTCCGCCTCGATCGCCGCGTCCAGCCTCGAGCCGGTGTCGAAGGGGTACCACCCGGCGCCGGCGATGGCGCCGGAAAGGAGCGCGCGATCCTCCTCGGGGAGCGTCGTCAGGACGCGCCGTACGGCCTCGGCGCCGCCGCGACCCTCCAGGAAGGCGAGGCGCGAGGTGAGGACGCCGCCCTTGATCGAACCAGCCATCCCCCGAAGATCGCACGACACCCGCGCGGCGGGAAGGTCACCGGTCGCGACGCATGTAGGGCTCGAGATAGCGCCTGAGGAGCACCTTGCTCTCCTCCTTCAGCATCGAAGCCCTGGGCTCCCGCATCCTCGCGCCCACGCTGAGCAGCGCGGAGAGCGACTCCACCAGCGCGGTGGCCACCACCTCGCGCTGCTTCTTCGGCAGGCCGGTGAAGTGGGCCAGCACGCCGTCCAGCCGCCGGGCGATCTCGCGGTTGAGGGCGTCGCCGGCGACGAGGAACTCCGGCGAGAGGAGAAACCCCTTCCACACGGCCTGGAACCCGGGTGACGTGCGGTGGAAGCCCCAGAACCCGTCCACCAGGCCGTCGAGCAGCTCCTGCCACGGCCGGGCGAGCCGGTCCGGCGTCACCAGCCCCTCGAACAGCTGCCGCGCCTGCTCCAGGTAGCGCGCGCCGATCGCCTCGAAGAGCGCCTTCTTGTTGGGGAAGAACTGGTAGAGGCTGCCGATGGAGACGCCGGCGCGCTCGGCGATGGCCTCGGTCGTGGCTGCCTCGTAGCCCACCTCCGCGAAGACGTGCGCGGCGACGTCCAGGATGCGCGCCACGCGCTGGCGGCTGCGGTCCTGGGTGGGTGTCCTGCGTAGAGGTGCGGTCATGGGTGGGTTGACAGAACATGAGGGATGTCTCACGTTCTGGCAGAACGTGAGGCAAGGCTCACGTTCAGCTTACTCCGAACGGGGCTCCCATGGCGATGACGACCCAGACGACGCCGGTCACCTCTTACCCGCACCCGCCCGGCCCTCGGGGGAGCAGCGCCATCTTCGGCTCGCTGCTGGACATCTGGGCGGACCCGCTGGGCCTCATGGCCACCGGCGTGGAGGAGTGGGGGGAGATCATGCGCTTCCGCTTCGCCCACCTCCACTACGTGGTGGTGTCCGACCCGGAGGCCGCCCGCCAGATCCTGGTCCAGAACCACAGGAGGTACGTCAAGAGCCGCAACTACCGCGGCCTCAAGATGATGCTCGGGGAGGGTCTGCTCACGTCGGAGGGCGAGACGTGGCGCAAGCAGCGCCGGCTCGCCCAGCCGGCCTTCCACCGGGAGCGGCTGAGCGGCTTCGTCTCCACCATGGCCGAGTGCACGCGCGACATGCTCGCCCGCTGGGACCGCGAGCAAGACGGGCAGACCCCGTTCGACGCCCACGCCGAGATGATGCGACTCACCTTCCGCGTCGTCGGCCGCACGCTCCTGTCGGCGGAGCTGGACGGCGACGCCAAGGCCACCGGGGAGGCCCTCACCGTCGCGCTCAAGTGGGCCAACGACTACGTCGAGAAGCCGGTGCGCCCGCCGCCCTGGTTCCCCACGCCGGCGAACCTCCGCTTCGCCCGCGCGAAGCGCACGATCGACGACGTGGTCACGCGCGTCATGCAGGAGCGACGCGCCGGCGAGGGCCGCCACGACGACCTGCTCGGCATGCTCATGGAGGCGCGCGACGAGCAGACCGGCGAGGGCATGCCCGATCGCCTCCTGCGCGACGAGCTCGTCACCCTGGTGCTCGCCGGCCACGAGACGACGGCCAACGCGCTCACCTTCGCGCTCTACCTGCTCTCCACCCACCCCGAGGTGCTGCGCACCCTGGAGCGGGAAGTGGGCGAGGTCCTCGGCGGGCGCGCCCCGACCCTCGCCGACCTGCCCCGGCTCACCTACACCACCCAGGTCCTCGAGGAGACGCTGCGCCTCTACCCGCCCGCCTGGGTCATGGAGCGCGAGCTGCTCGAGGACGACGTCATCGGCGGCTACCGCATCGCGAAGGGTTCCATCGTCGCGGTGGCGCCCTTCCTGCTGCACCGGCTGCCTCGCATCTGGCCCAACCCGGAGGGCTTCGACCCGACCCGCTTCTCCCGGGAGGCGAAGGAGGCGCGACCCAAGCACGCCTACCTCCCCTTCGGGGGCGGCCCGCGCACCTGCATCGGCAACGCCTTCGCGATGATGGAGATGCAGGTGGCGCTCCCCATGATCGTGCAGCGCTACCGGCTGGAGCTCGTGCCCGCCTTCCGGCTCGAGCTCGACCCCTCGATCACCCTGCGGCCGAAGCGCGGCGTGCGCATGCGCCCGCGTCGCGCCGATCGCGCGCTCCCCCCCTGAGTGCCCGTCGAGGTGGACGAGGGGCTCTCTCTCCTCTCGGCGCGGGTCAGCCGCCCGCCACGGGCGGGATGAGGGCCACGACGTCGCCCTCGGCGAGGGCCTCGTCCGGGTCGGCGAAGCGCTCGTTGCGCGCCAGGCGCACGGCGCCCATCCGCCCGGCGAGCGCCGGCCGCGCGGCCTCGAGCCACCCTGCGAGATCCCGCACCGTGGCCACCCCGGCGGGCAGCTCCGCCTCTTCCTCATCGGTGCCGAGGAGATCGCGCACCGCGGCGAAGTACAGGAGCGTGACGCGCATCCCTACGCCTTCGTCTGGTGACGGTGGTGACCGTGGCGGCCCGCGGCGAGGTCCGCGGCGTGCGGGAGGAGGCCCGCCACCAGCTCCGCGCCGAGCTCCGCCGCGCCTGGGCTCCCCGGCACGGCGAACACGAGCAACGTGCCGACAACACCCGCCGTCGCGCGCGACAGCATCGCGTGGGGGCCGACGCGCTCCCACGACAAGCGGCGGAACGCCTCCCCGAAGCCATCGATGCGCTTGACGAAGAGCGGCTCCAGCGCCTCCGGCGTGACGTCCTCCCGGGTGATGCCCGTCCCGCCGGTCAGCACCATCACGTCGGCCGAGCCGTCCTCCGAGGCGACGCGCACCACGTCACGGATGGCGGCGACGGCGTCGGCGATGGGTGCGGGCCGCGTCACCGAGTGCCCCGCCTTCTCCAGCGCAGCGGCGAGCGCGGGCCCGGCGGCGTCGGTCTGGGAGGTGCGCGAGGTGGTGACCGTGACCACCACGATACGGAGAGCGTCCATGCGCGTCACGCTAGCACCAGGTCGCAGGCGTCGGATATCGTCGGTGACGTGGTCGTCCCCTCGCACGAGGTCTCCACGCGGACGGTCTGGGCCATCATCCGCATGCTCGAGCGGGCGAGCTTCTCGAACGAGCGCCTCTTCCAGGGGCTGCCCTTCGGCCCGGATGACCTGAAGGGCCGCAAGCGGATCTCCTGGGACGACTACGTCACGATCTGCGACAACCTCGTCGCGCTGGTCGGAGACATGGAGCGGATCGACGAGCTGGTCGAGGACGGCTACCACGAGGTCATCCCGGAGCTCCGGACCCTGGGCCGCGTGCTCATCGAGCCGAAGCCGTTCGTCCGGTTCGTCCTGGAGGTGCTCGACCCCATCGTGTGGCCCGCCATCCACTGCGAGTGCGAGGACCTCGGTGGCAACGACATGCGCGTCACGATGCGCATCCGCCCCGGCGCGCGCCCGAACCCCGCCTTCATCCGCTTCAGCGTCGCGGCGCTCCGCGGCGTGACGCGGCACCTGGACCTCCCGCCCACCAAGGTCCTGCGCACCGACCTCGGCTCGGACTACGGCGTGTACTGGGCTCGACTCCCGGCGTCGCGGACGCTCGTGCGGCGCGCGGGGCGCGCCTCGCTGGAGATCATCAACCGGGTGACGGCGATGGCCCTGTTCGGCGACGGCGACGCCGTCGACCCGCTCGACAGCCGCCTCGACGAGATGACGGTCGCCTGGTCCCTCTCCCGGAGGCAGATCGAGGTGCTGCGCCTGCTCGCGCAGGGACAGGCGAACAAGGAGATCGCGCAGGCGCTCGGCTGCGCGGAGAACACCGTCGAGCTGCACGTCACGCAGCTCCTCCGCAAGGCGGAGGTCCCCTCGCGCGCGCGGCTCATCGCCCGCTTCTGGCGCGACGAGTGATCCGAGGCACGACCTCGCGGCCCCGACGGCAGACGCGTCAGTTCGGGTTGATGGTGCCGCCGCCGTCCTTGCAGCCGTTGGCGGATTCCTGGATGGCGGCCAGCGCGGCGACGAACGCCTGCGGGTCCCCGTTGCCGACGTTCCAGTGACGGCACGGGCCGGGGCCGTTGCCGCACGCGTCGGTGAGCGGGCCCACCTTGTCCGGGTGGAGCGGGGCGTTGCCGCCCTGCGCGATGGTCTCCAGGTTGTCGAAGTTCGCGCCGGTCATCCCGATGACGTACGTGCGGAGGGTGGTGGCGGTGAAGTGGGCCTGGAGCAACCCGGAGAGGAAGTTGAGGTCCTCGTTGCACCCGTTGGGGTTGCCGTCGGTGATGAGGATGCCGATGGTCACGCGCCCCCCGCGGCGGTTGGCGGCGGTGAACTTGGTGATGCCGCGGATCGCGGCCTCCGTCGGCGTGTTGGGGCCGCTGTCGTTGGTGGAGTCGAGCAGGGCGTCGAACGCGTTCGTCGGGAGGGTGGTGTACGCGGGGGACGGCTTGGGCAGCGCCGCGACGTCGTAGCTGGTGCCCGTACTGCACATCGAGGACTTGTGCGTCGTCAGCGGGAAGAACTGGAGCGCCGCCGCGTTGTCCTTGGCGCTGGGCGAGTTGAAGTACCCCGAGAGCGCGTTGATGGCGTGGCACCACTTGGAGTTGGTCTTGCTCCCGATGTTGCAGTCCGACCCCATGCTGCCCGACCGGTCCTGCATGATGTACATGTCGACCGGCGCGTAGCAGCTGTCCGCGTCGCCGCCGCTCCCGTCGCCGCCGCCCGAGTCGATGTTGCCGAACGGGCTGTCGAAGTCGCCGCCCCCGTCCGTCAGGCCCCCACCGTCCGGGTTGCCGCCGGTGTCATCGCTGCTACCGCACGCGACCAGGCCCACCGCCACGGCCACGACCCAGGGTACGAGTGCTTTCACGGGACCTCCGAGAGCCAGAATCTCACCACCTCATTGTAGCGCTCGGCGCTCCGCCCTGGCCACAAATGAAGGAGGCGAGAGCCCGCCGCCCACACGCCCTCACCTGCGCGCCGTCACGGTGAGATCTCCCACACGCAGATCCGGCCGTTGTTGCCGAGGGTGACCAGGCGGCCGTCTCGCGCGAAACGCGCGAAACGCACGCCGGAGAGCAGGCCGCTCGTGGCGTAGGCGTCCACCGTCCCGAGCGCCGCACCGGAGTCGAGGTCCCACACCGCGGGGGGCTTGTGGCTCCCGTGGGCGACGAGCCACCGCGCATCCGGCGAGACGGCGATCCCGGTGATCTTTGCGCGGTACGGCAGGGTGCGACGCAGCCCGCCGTCGCGGTCCCACACGAAGACGACCCAGCGGCGAAGCAGGGAGGCCGACTGGCCGAGCGCGCGCCCCCCCTTGGTCACGAACGCCTGGTACATGCCGTACCCGCCCGCCCTTCGCAGCGTCCTCTTCACCCTCCCCTGGAGGTCGAGGACCTGCAGCGCGCTCGAGGCGCAGAGCAGGCCCTTGCCATCCGGCGTGAGCTCCACGACGCGCGGCGAGGAGAGGACCTTCAGGTCGACGATGCGGCGGAGCTCCATGGGCTGGTTCGCGGACGACGACCGCGAGGCGCGAGCCTATCACGCAGGCGTGCGGGTCACCGGCCGCAGACCAGACCGGCCGGCGCTTGCGCCGCGGCCGCGCGCGGCGGGACGACCGCCAGCACCACGCTCATCACGCCGAAGGTGGCCACCACGACGCCGGCCGCGCGGCGCATCCACCCGCGCCTCCTGCCGACCACCCCGCGCGAGAGGCGCGACGCGAGCATGCTGACGCCGGCGAGAGCCGGGACGGTGCCCACGCCGAAGGCCAGCATGGTCGCGGCCCCGGCCGGCGCGCTCCCGCTCGCCGCCGCGAGCACCAGCGCGGTGTAGACCATCCCGCACGGCACCCACCCCCACAGCGCCCCGAGCGCGAGCGCCTCTCCCGCGCCTCGCACCGGCAACAGGCGCCGCGCGACGGGGGCGAGCCTGCGCCACACAGGCGTGCCGATGCGCTCGATGACCGCGAAGCCCCGCCACACTCCGGAGAGGTGGAGCCCGATGCCGAGCATCATCACGCCGGCGAGGACGCGCAGCGCGCCACGCGCCGCCGCCACCGGCGCCGCGTCCATCGCCGCGCCGAGGGCCCCGCCCGCCAGCGCCCCCAGCGCCGCGTACGTGAGGACGCGGCCCGCCTGGAAGGCCAGCACCACCCGCCAGCGCGGGCGCGCCTCCCCCTTTCGAAGCGCCGGCCTCGCCGCCAGGGTGGACGCCACGCCACCGCACATCGCCACGCAGTGCGCGCTGCCGAGCGCGCCGAGCGCGAGGCCCGCCAGCGCCGGCGCGACGGTCATTTCGCCCCCAGGAACTCGGCGCTCACCACCTTCTCCTCGCCGCTCGCCTCGTCGCGCACGTGGACGTGGATGTCGAAGTCGTGCTCGTAGCTCGCGCGCGGCAGCGTCACGAAGAAGGGCACCCGCACGTTGCCCATCGGCGCGATCTCCACCTTCGTCATCGGGGTGACGAAGGTTGCCGGCGGGTTTGCCTCCGGCGCCAGCGTGTAGCTGACGGTGCGCGAGGTCTTGTTGACGACGTGGATCTCGAAGCTGTCGCGCTCGGTGCCCTCGTCGATGACGTAGGGGGGGCCGGGCAGCCGCAGCAGGTTGGCCTCGAAGCTGGTGCGGTGGCTGCCCACGACGAGGGCGACGGCGGCGCCGAGCACCAGCAGCCCGGTGTACAGGAGGGTCCGCGGGCGCACCACGCGCGTCGGGTTGCCCACGAGCGCGTTGGCCGAGGTGTAGCGGATGAGGCCGCGCGGCCTGGAGAGCCGGTCCATGATGTCGTCGCAGGCGTCGATGCAGGCGGTGCAGCCGATGCAGTCGATCTGCAGGCCGTTGCGGATGTCGATCCCGGTCGGGCAGACGGCCACGCAGCGCTTGCAGTCGACGCAGTCGCCCACCGCCGCGCCCGCCGCCTTCGCCGTCGCCTTGCCGCGCGGCTCGCCGCGCTTGTCGTCGTAGCCCACCACCATGGAGTCGGCGTCGATGAGCGCCGACTGCAACCGCCCGTACGGGCAGATGGCGAGGCAGAGCTGCTCGCGGAAGAAGGCGAAGTTGCCGTAGAGCACCGCGGTCACCGCCACCGCCCACGCGAAGGCCTCCGGGTGGTCGGCCGGTTTCCCCTCCATCATCCGCAACAGGCCCGGGAGCGTGGTGAAGTAGCTGAGGACGATGTGCGCGATGCCGAAGGACGCGAGCAGGTAGAGCGCGTGCTTCGAGCCGCGCCGCCAGACCTTGTCGAACGTCCACGGCGCCTTCGCCCGCCTGATGCGTGCCTCGCGCGCGCCCTCCACCAGCCGCTCGATGCGGCGGTAGACGCCCTCGAGGAAGACGGTCTGCGGGCACGCCCACCCGCACCACACGCGGCCGAGCAGCGCGGTCACGTAGACGAGGGAGAAGCCGACGCCGGTGAGCACGAAGAAGAGCAGGTAGGTGTCCTGCGCGTTGAAGGTCGCCCCGAAGAGGTAGAAGCGGCGCTGATCGACGTCCAGGAAGACGGCGGGGTTGCCGCGCACCTTCAGCCAGGGCAGCGCGATCCACAAGGCGATGAGCAGGGCGAAGACGACGCGACGGGCGGTGGTGAACCGCCCGCGCACGTCGGCGGTGTGGACGAACTCACGTGACCCGTCCGACTGCAGCGACCCCTTCAGGACCTGCGGCGGCAAGAGCGGCAGTCGGCGAGGCTCGGCCATCTACTTCACCACGATGTCGCCCTGCGGCGCCTTGCCCCCCGCGACGTTGGTGTTCCGGAGCGTGAGCACGTACGCCACCACCGACTCCACGCGCTCCTGCCCGAGCTGCGGCCCCCAGGTGGGCATGCCCTTCGCGGCGACGCCCTCGGTGACGGTCTTGTAGATCTCGTCCGGCTTGCCGCCGTGGATCCAGGTGTCGTCGGTGAGGTTGGGACCGATGTTGCCGCCGGCGTCGGCGCGGTGGCACGCCACGCAGTTCTGCGTGAAGACCTCCTTGCCCTTCTTGACGGTGGCGTCGTCCTTCGACAGCAGCACGAGCGCCGCCGGGGTGACCACGCCCTGCGACTTGATGCGCTCGGCCTCCTTCGCGCGCTCGGCGGCGAGCTGGTGCTCGTACGCCGCGTCGGGGAGGTCGGCGGACTTGAAGGTGTGGTAGCCGAGCCAGTAGACGCACGCGAAGACGACGGCCCCGTAGAGCGTGTACAGCCACCAGCGCGGCAGGTCGTTGTCGTACTCCTCGATGCCGTCGTACTCGTGGATCACCCGATCCTGCTGGCCCTGCGCCTCGACCGGCGGCCAGCTCTTCTCCGTGTCTTGCTCCGGGCGCTTGTCGTCACTCATGGCGATCCTCCCCGAGCGGCAGGGCTTCCTGGGCGGCGTAGTGCGATGGGGGCTGCCGCATCACCCGCACCACGATCCCTGCGAAGACGGCGATGAAGAGGAAGAGGGCGACGAGCGGCAACGCGAGCAGCTCGCTGTGGATCATCAGGTCGCGAAAGAGCTCCAGCATGGCGCGCCTCCTCTCACGGGCTCGCGGCGACCGCGCCGCCGGGTTGGGGTTGCTTGCTCGACACGCCGAGCGACTGGAGGTACGCGATGATCGCGACCATGTCGGCGTCGGGGTCCACGTGGATCCCCTGCGTCGCGAGCGACCCGGCGATCTGGGTCTGCTGCGCCCTGGCGTCGGCCACCGCGCCGTCGATGTCCTTCTGGGTGTAGGGCACGCCCAGCGTCTGCATCGCCCGCACCTTGGTCGCGGTGCGCGAGAGGTCCACGCGCCCGTTCACGAAGTGCCGGTACGGCGGCATGTTGGACCCCGGCGAGATGGACCGCGGGTCGCGCAGGTGCTCGTAGTGCCAGGAGTCGGGGTACTTCCCGCCCTCCCGCGCGAGATCCGGTCCGGTGCGCTTGCTGCCCCAGAGGAAGGGGTGGTCGTACTGCGAGTCGGCCAGCCTGGAGATGGGGCCGTAGCGTTTGGCCTCGAAGTCGAAGGAGCGGATCTGCTGCGAGTGGCAGTTGAAGCACCCCTCGCGGATGTAGACGTCGCGTCCCTCCAGCTCCAGCGGGCGGTACGGGCGCTGCCCCTGCGCGGCGATGGGCGTCTGCACCACCACCACCGGGATGAGCTCCGCCAGCCCGCCGACGAGCACCGCCACCAGCGCGAGCACGGTGAAGATGAGCGCGCGCCCCTCCACCATGCGGTGCCAGGTCGGCTTGCCGCCGTCGCGCGTGAGCTGCAGCGCCACGGTGCCGGCGATGGCCACCACCGCGGCGAGCGTCAGCATGGTGACCGTCGCCACCGCGTTGACGACCGCCACGGTGCCCACCAGCCCGACCACCACGGTGACCAGGATGACCGGCTTGCCGAAGAGGACCTGCGTCCACGGCACGCGCGACTCCTCGTCGGGGACCGGGACGGCGACCGTCACCTTGCCGTCCACCGGCGCGCCGGAGCGCGCGGTGCGCAGCAGGTTGTAGGCCATCAAGAGGAAGCCGAGCAGGTACATCGACCCGCCGACGAGGCGCATCCAGTACATCGGCTTGATGGCCAGCAGCGTCTCGACGAAGTTGGGGTACGCGAGCGAGCCGTCGGGGTTGAGCTGCCGCCACATCAGGCCCTGGGTGATCCCGCTCACCCACATCGCGACGACGTAGAGCAGGATGCCGAAGGTGCCGATGTAGAAGTGGAAGTCGGCGAGCTTGCGGGAGTGCAGCTTGGTGCCGTAAAGGCGCGGCACCATCCAGTAGAACATGCCCGCCGCCATGAACCCGTTCCAGCCGAGCGCGCCGCTGTGGACGTGGCCGATGATCCAGTCGGTGTAGTGCGCCAGGCCGTTGACGCTGCGGATGGAGAGCAGCGGCCCCTCGAAGGTGGCCATGCCGTAGAAGGTGACGCCCGCGGCGAAGAACTTGACCACCGGGTCGGTCCGCAGCTTGTCCCACGCCCCGCGCAGGGTGAGCAGGCCGTTGAGCATGCCGCCCCAGCTCGGCGCCCAGAGCATGATGCTGAAGATCATCCCGAGCGTCTGCGCCCACTGCGGCAGCGCGGTGTTGAGCAGGTGGTGCGGGCCCGCCCAGATGTAGATGAAGATGAGCGCCCAGAAGTGGATGATGGAGAGCCGGTAGCTGTAGACCGGCCGGCCCACCGACTTGGGCAAGAAGTAGTACATGATGCCGAGGATCGGCGTCGTGAGCACGAAGGCGACGGCGTTGTGCCCGTACCACCACTGCACCAGCGCGTCCTTCGCGCCGCCGTAGATGGAGTAGCTCTTGAGCGCGAAGACCGGCAGCGCGAGGCTGTTGACCACGTGCAGCACCGCCACCGTGACGATGGAGGCGATGTAGAACCAGATGGCGACGTAGAGGTGCTTCTCCACGCGCCGCGCGAGCGTCCAGAAGAAGTTGATCGCGAAGATGACCCAGATCACCGCGATGGCGATGTCGATGGGCCACTCCAGCTCGGCGTACTCCTTGGCCTGCGTGTAGCCGAGCGGCAGCGTGATGGCGGCGGAGACGATGATCGCCTGCCAGCCCCAGAAGTGGATCTTGCCGAGCAGATCGGAGGCGGCGCGCGCCTTCACCAGGCGCTGCGTCGAGTAGTAGACGCCGGCGAAGATCATGTTGCCGACGAAGGCGAAGATCACCGCGTTGGTGTGCAGCGGCCGGAGCCGCCCGAAGCTGAGCATCGGGTGGACGTTCGCCGGCCACCAGGCGAGCTGCAGGGCGATGACGACGCCGACCAGCATGCCGACGAGGCCCCAGACCACCGACGCGAGGACGAACTTCCGCGCCAGGTCGTCGTTGTAGACGATGGTCTTCTTCTCGAGGACGCCGTCCTCCTGCCCCTCGTCGACGCGGCCGTTCTGAAGCGGCGCGGAGGCGATGTCGGGAGCGCTCATCGGGACGGCTCCGTCGTGGTGTCGTCCTCGATCGGCAGCAGGGCCAGGCGGTCGGCGTGCTCGAAGGTGTGCTTGCGGCTGGAGAACCAGAAGAGCATCACCGACCCGGCGACCAGCACCAGACTCACGAACACCTGAAGCGCTATGACCTCCATGCACGACTCCTTGCTGAGAGCGACACGACCGTCGCGAAGATGGTGGAGAGGGAGCTCGCGGGCATGAGGACGGCGCAGAAGAGCGGCGTCATCAGGCCGGCGAGGGCAACGCCGACGGCGGCGGCGTTGTAAGTGAGGGCGACGGCGAGGTTGCGGCGCACCACGCGGCCGAGCTGGCGGCCGGCGCGGACGGACGCGCGGATGGGCGCGAGCCCGGGGGTGGTGAAGTAGAAGTCGGAGCGGGCGGCGACGAACGGCCGGTCCACCGCGGGCGTCCCGGAGCACGTCGCCAGCGCGACCGCGCGCAGGTCGTTGATGCCGTCGCCGACCATCAGCGTGTCGCCGCGGTCGTTCGCGCGCAGCCACGCGGCCTTGTCGTCCGCCGAAAGACCGCCGAGCGCCCGCGACTCCGGCACGCCGACCTCCCGCGCGACGGCGCGCACGCGCGCCGGCTCGTCGCCGCTGAGGATCCAGACGTCCAGGCCCGCCTCGCCCAGCTTGGCGACCTCCGCGCGCGCGTCGGGACGCAGCGTCTCCTGCGTCGCGAGCGACACCAGGGCCCGCCCGTCGCGGCCGAAGGCGATGTCGCCCGCGGCGTCGGGCGCGACCCAAGCCGGCTCGCCCAGGCGGTAGCGCGCGCCGTCCACCATGACCTCCACCCCACGGCCCGCCACCTCCGCCGCGCGCACGGGCGCCGGCGCCACACCCCTCCGCGCCAGCTCGCCGTGGACCGCGGCGCTCTTGGGGTGCGCCGTCGCGGCGGCGAGCGCGCCGAGCACCGACGCGTCCCGCGCGTCCAGTCCGTCCAGGACGCTTGCGTCCTGCAAGTCGAGGGACCCCGTGGTCAGCGTACCCGTCTTGTCGAACGCCACCCGCGTGACGCGAGCCGCGCGGTCCAGAAACCCCGCGGAGCGCACGAAGAGCCCGCGGCGGCGCAGCTCGGCCTGCACCACCTCGTACCCGAGCGGCGTGGCGATGCCGAAGGCGCACGGGCACGTCACCACCAGCACCGCCGTGGCGACGCCGATCGCCCTGTGCAGGTCGTGCGAGAGGTGGAGCCACGCGGCGAAGCCGCCGAGCGCCAGCGCCAGGACGCCGACGACGTAGACCGACGCGAAGCGCTGCCAGAGCGGCGGCTGCCCGCGCGCGTCGTCGACGCCCCGCACCGGCGTGCGCAGGATGTCCACGAGGGGCGACGACTCGAAGTCGGTCTCCGCCCGCACCACGACGGCAGAGCTCCCGGTGTTGAACGCGCCGGCGGGCGCGGCGGCGCCGGCCTCGTAGCGGCGCGGCGCGCTCTCGCCGCTGATCCAGTCGAGCGAGAAGCTCGCCTCCTCCTCCACGCGCCCGTCGACCGGCAGGAGGTCCCCCGGGCCGATCCAGAGCCTGTCGCCCTCGCGCACACGCGTGCACGGCACGAGCTCGGGCGAGCCGCCCTCGCCCACCCGGCGGGTGAGCAGGCCGCTCGCGTCCGCGCCCTCCAGCAGCATGCGCCGGTTCTTCTCCAGCACGCGCTGGCGCAGGAAGCGACCGGCGAGCATCAGCGTGACGAAGACGCACACCGTATCGAAGTACGGCGCGCCGCCGGTCGCCCACGCGTGCACCGACCCGGCGTACGAGGCGGCGATCCCGAGCGCGATGGGCAGGTCCAGGTGCAGCGCGCGGCGGCGAAGCCCCTGCCACGCCGCGCGGAAGAAGACGGTCCCGCCCACCAGCACCACCCCGGTGGCGAGGCCGAGGTTCAGCGCCCCGAAGAGGCGGTGCAGCGGCCCGGTCGCCAGGCCGGCGTAGCCGGCGATGGCGAAGATCATCGCGTTCAGCGAGAGCGCCACCGAGACGCCCAGCCGCGTGAGCAGGCCACGCGCCTGCGAACGGCCGTCACGCGTGCGCGGCCCCAGCACGTAGCCGAAGGACTCCACGTGCTCCACGAAGCGCCGCAGCGGGAAGGACGGCTCCACGGCGAGCGACACGCGCCCCAGCGCCGGGTTCACCATGACGTCCACCGCGCCGGCCTCGCGGTGAAAGAGCTCGCCCACCAGCCAGACGCAGGCGCTGCAGTGCAGGCCCTGCATGTCCAGCTCGACGCGCGAGAGCCCCGCCGTGGCGCCGGCGTCGCCCGCGCGCTTCGCCTCGATCGCCTCGAGCCAGGCGTGGTCGCGCGCGCGCTCGGCCGCCACCGGCACACCGCCGCCGGAGCGCAGCTCGTAGTAGCGGCCGAGCCCCTCGCTCCGGAGCAGCGCGTGGACCGCCTCGCAACCGGTGCAACAGAAGGCGCCGCGGGCCCCCTCCCCCAGCCGCGCCCCACAGTGCAGGCAGCTCGTCGATGAACGACTTGGGCGGGCGCTGTCGACACGGGCAGCGAGCGGATGCACGGCGCGACGCCTCGCAACCGCCGTGCCCGCGCTCCTCGCCGGAAATTTCGCGTGAGGCGCCGAATCCGCGGTGCACGACATGCGCGCGCGCGCAATGACTGCAGATACTGCCGAGCTCGCCCGAGCCGGGCTCAGAGCTCAGATTCTGGACGTCCAGCCCGACCATCTTCATGAGCCGCAGGGCGTTGGAGCTCTGCACGACCCCCTCCCGCAGCCGGTAGTCGAAGGTCATGGTGTCGCCCTCCACCTGCTCCTGGAAGTGCACGTTCCTGACGCGCCCGGGGTGCTCGTCGTCCAGGTGGGCGAGCCCGAGGTCGTGGGTGGACATCGCGCCGAGCGCGCCGTGCTCCAGCAGATCGCTCAGCACCGCGCGGGCGCCGAGGACGCGCTCGCGAGAGTTGGTGCCGTGCAAGATCTCGTCGAGCAGAAAGAGCAGGCCGGGCGCCCGGTGCGCCATGTCCACCACCAGCCGCAGCCGCTTCACCTCGGCCAGGAAGCGCGACGTTCCCTCCGCGAGCGAGTCGCTGGTGCGCATGCTGGTGGCGACGCGCACCGCGCCGAGGCGCAGGCGCTTCGCGCAGACCGGGGCCCCGGCGACCGCGAGCACCGCCGCCAGCCCCACGGCGCGCAGCAGGGTCGATTTGCCGCTCATGTTGGAGCCGGTGACCAGCAGCGCGGTGCCCGGCCCGGGGATGGTCACGTCATTGGCCACGCGCCGCGAGGCTGCGAGCAGCGGGTGCGCCAGGGCCTCCGCCTCGAAGCACGCCTCCTCGACGAGCTCCGGCCACGCGTAGTCCGGCTGGTCGAAGGCCAGCGAAGACAGGCTCTCCAGCGCCTCCAGCTCGCCCAGCGCCTCCAGCCACCCCCGCACGTCGCGTCCGTGCCGCGCGCGCCAGCGCTCCAGCGCCACGGCGGCGTTCGCGTCGAGCATGAAGAGGGGGGACAGGAAGATGCGGAACACCTCGTTGGACTGCGCCTCCAGGAAGGAGCACACCGCGCCGAGCGACCGCATCGCCGCCGTCGCCGTCGTGCCACCGCGCCTCCACGCGGCGTGCACCTCCTTGAGCCGCGGCGCCTCGAAGCTGGCGTCCTCCGCGGTCCGGAGCATCTCGCCGAAGGCGGCGACGCTCCCCTCCCGCGACGCGACGGCGTCGATGACCGGCCCGAGGGAGCGGCGCCACACGAAGGCCGCCGCGAAGCCCACCACGTAAGGCCCGAAGGAGAGCCCGGCCGGCCAGCGCAGCACGTGGCCGACCACCATCGCCGCCAGCGTCACGATGGGCCACGCCCGCGCGAAGACGAGCCCCACCGGACCGACCGCAGGCTGGGCGGAGGACTCTGCCCACGAGAGGAAGCCGCCCACGTCCGGCACGCCGCGGCTCTTGAGCGCGCCGCCCTGGACCCAGAGGCGCTCGCGCAGGGACAGGTCGGCCGACAGCTCGCGCACCGCGGCCTGCCGCTCCCGGATCGCGTCGGCGGAGGGCGGGGCGTGCGCGGCGAGCAACCACGTCGCCAGCGTCCGCTCGCCGAAGGGCGTCTGCGCGCCGGCGACGAGCTTGTAGAGGGAGGCCTTGCCGAGCACGTCCAGGTCGCCGGCGTAGGGGTGCGCGTCAGGTGACGAGCCGTCGGGCATCGCGCCTGCATCGGGTAGGGCGCGCCACGCGTCGTCGGCCAGACGCGCCAGGCCTCGCTCGTGGAAGGTGACCGCCAGCTCGGCACGCTCGCGGCGCGCCTCGACGCGCGCGTGCAGCACCACCAGCGCGACGAACAAGGCCACCAGCCCCGCCTCGAGCGACCAGCCGGCGAGGCGGGGGATCGGACCCCAGGTCATGGCCACGATCACCGCGACCGCGGCCACCGCGACGAGCAGCCGGGCCGTTCCGATGGACCGCGACCGCGCGCCGAGGGCTCCGGCCGAAGCGCGGTGCGCGTCGCGTGCGCGCGTATAGGCATCCTTGGGATCGGCCACCGAGCCTGCGGTCATACCCCGAACGCCCCCCAACCCCGAAGCCCCTTCGCCTGACCGCTAGCATGCTCGCGATCGAGACGGTCACCCCGAGGGCGGAGGCATTCGCCCACGATCCCGAGGATTTGCGAGAAATCGACGCCACAAACTGGATGCCTGTTCAGTACCTGAACTATGTACTGAACATGCACTCCGACCTCACCGTTCTCCGGGCCATCCTCCGTTGCTCCCGTCACCGCCGGCGCGCCGACATGCCGGCCCTCGCCGCGCGCGTCGCCCTCACCCCGCGCCGCCTCCGCGCCGCCCTCGGCCGGCTGGAACGCGCAGGCCTGCTGCTGCTCCGCGGCGACGAGGCGCGCCTCACGCTCGTCGGCCTCGCCGTGGCGGTGGCCTCCATCGACGCCGGTCGCAAGCGTCGCCCGGCCCCCGCCCTGGCTGCCTGAGCGGCGCCACCTCGCGGCCACAAAAGCGCGACGGCCGCGCCGGGCAGAACCCGACGCGGCCGGAGCGCACGAGACGCGTCGTCGCTCAGAGCGCGAGGTCGACGGTCTTCTTGTCGCTGAGCAGGCTGAAGCCGTGGACCTGCAACTTGAGGCCCTTCGCGTCCGGCGGGACCTCGATGACCGTCCAGTACTCCTTCGGCATGCTCGGCTGCAGCGTGTCCAGGCCGATCGTCTTGGACTTCGCCGGCACGTAGAAGCTCTCCATCTCGATCGGACCGAACTCACGGCCCTTGGCGTCCACGATCTTCGGACGGTCGAGGAGCATCTCCTCCTTCTTGCCCTTGTTGGTGATCTTGTAGTGGACCTGGATGAAGCGGCCCTCCGTCTTCTTCTCCTTCTCGTCGTCAGCGGCGAACTCGCTGTTGTTCTTCACCGTCTTGCCGACGTCCTTCGCCTCGATGACGACCCACTCCGAGTCGTCGAACGTGACGGTGTCGCCGATCTTCGCCGGGGCGCTGCTGCTCCCGCTCGAGGAGGACGAGCTGCCCTTCTTGCACGCGACCAGGGCCGCGAGGACGAGCATGAGCGCTCCCAGAACCTGCGCGAGCTCCAACCAACGTGAACGACGTCCAACGATCTTCATAGCGTGTTCCTTTCCCTTCCCTTTTTCCCAGAATCTCGAGCGTCCCGAGCCTCCCCGGTGCCCGGGTGCACAGCCAAGCGGGCGACATGGGACCGTTTCTCCCACTAGGTGTCAAGCGTGGGCAGGTCGCCCTGGTCCACAGCGCCAGTCCAGGCGGTCTTACGACGCGGCGGCGGAGATCTTCCCTCGTCACCGAACCGCGCGCCTCCGCTGGCCAATCGGCCGCGGCGCTCAGCTCAGCCGCACGCCCAGCTCTCGCGCCAGAAATCCCAGCTCGAGCGCGAGCTGCTCCTCCACCTTGCTGATCGGCTTTCCCGCCCCGTGCCCTGCCTTCGTCTCGACGCGCAGCAGGACGGGCCGCTCGCCGCCTGCGGCCTCCAGCGCCGCCGCCATCTTGCGCGCGTGCATCGGGTCGACGCGTGAGTCGCTCTCGGCGGTGGCGAGCAGCACGGCGGGGTAGCGCACGCCGGCGCGCACGTGATGGTAGGGCGAGTAGGCCTCCAGCACGCGGAACGCCGCCGCGTCTTCCGGCGACCCGTACTCGGTGATCCAGTAGCGCCCCAGACGAAAGAGGTGGTAGCGGAGCATGTCGGTGAGCGGCACCAGACTCACCGCGGCGCGAAAGAGCTCTGGCCGCTGGGTGAGCGCCGCCGCCACCAGCAGGCCGCCGTTGGAGCCGCCCAGGATGCCCAGGTGCTCCGGCGTCGTGACGCCGCCCTCGATCAGCCGCTCGGCGCAGGCGACGAAGTCGTCGAAGACGTTCTGCTTGCGATCCAGCATCCCGCCGCGGTGCCACTCCTCGCCGTACTCGCCACCCCCGCGCAGCACCGCCGAGGCCCACACCCCGCCGCGCTCCACGAAGGCGAGCGCGCGCGAGCTGAAGGCGGGGGTCTGGTTCACGTTGAAGCCGCCGTAGCCGTACAGGACCGTCGGGCGGGGGCCGGGCGGATCGCCGGCGCGGGAGAGGACGAACATGGGCACCCGGGTCCCGTCCCGCGACGTGGCGAAGAGCCGCTCCACGCGGATGGCGCGCTCGTCCACCGCGCCCGCCACCCTGTCCCACACGCGGGCCGTCGCGCCGGACGCCCCCACCTCCAGCCGCAGCGCCTGCGGCGGCGACGCGAAGGAGGCGAACGCGGCGAACGCCTCGTCGGTACCCGCCTCCGGAGAGGACACGACGCTCGCGCTGCCCATCGCCGGCAGCGTCACCTGCCCGCGCGGCGCGCCGTCCAGCCCGAAGACGTGCACGCTGGAGGCCGCGTCGCGCAGGGTGGAGGCGACCACCGCCGTCTCCGTCACCGCGACGCTCGTCAGCACGTCCGGCTGCTCGGGGAGGATCTCCACCCACGCGGCGCGCTCCGGCCGCGCGTAGTCGACCGCCACGAGGCGGTAGCGCGGCGCTCCGGAGTTGGTGAAGAGGTAGAGGCGGTCGCGGCACGGGATGGCCTCGAAGATGGCCTCCTCCCCGGACGCCACCGCGACGAAGGAGGGCGCCGGCGCCTGCAGATCGCAGAGGTGGACCTCGGTCTTGCCCCAGCCCTGCGCGACGACGACGACAAGCCACCGGCCACCCGGGGCGAGCAGCGGCTGCGGCAGGTCGGTCTTGTCCAGACCCTCGCCGAAGACGACGGCGTCCTCGGCCGCGTCGCGCCCGATCACGTGCTCGAACACCTTGCCGCCGTACTGCTCCTCGCCGGGAGGCACCGTGCCCGCGGCGGGGAAGCGGACGTAGAAGAAGCTGTCGTCGTCGCGCCACGCCACCACGCCGTGCTGCGTGCCGGGGATGCGCACCGGCAAGTCCTCGCCGGTGGCCACGTCCCGCACGTGCAGGGTGCTCTGCTCGCTGCCGCTCTCGCTGCGGCCCCACGCCACGCGCACGCCCGACGGCGAGACGTACCACCAGTCCACCGCCGACGTGCCGTCGGTGGAGAGGGCGCTGGCGTCCAGCAGCACGCGGTCCTCGCCGCCCTCGCCTTCGCGCACGCAGAGCACCGGCTGGAGCTGCGCGCCCTCCCGCCGCTCGTGGAAGTAGCGCAGCGTCCCGCCCGTGGTCCGCCGCACCGCCGGCGGCGAGGCGAAGCCGATGCGGAGCAGCGCGCCGACGCGCGCGCGCAGGGCGTCCACGCCCGGGACCGCCCGGAGGTACGCCAGGACGCGCGCGTTGTGCTCCTCCGTCCATCGCCGGACCTCCTCCGACTCGCCGTCCTCCAGCCAGCGGTAGGGGTCCGCGACGCGCGTGCCGTGCAGCTCGTAGGTGAACGACTCGCGCTCGGCCATCGTCAGCTGCCCTTCGCCGCCTGGGCGAGCGCCTCGGCCACCGGCGCCAGCTTCTCCGCCGTCAGCTCCAGGCGCAGCGGCGTGATGGACGCCGCGCCCGCGTCGTGGGCCTCGGTGTCGGTGCCGGGGTCCGGCTCGTGGCGCACGCTGGCGCCGCCCAGCCAGAAGTACTCGCGGCCGCGCGGGTCCTTGCGGAAGTCGAGCAGCTCCTCGTAGAGGCGGTTGCCCACGCGCGTGACGCGCACCTCGCCGCGCCACTTCGCCGGGAAGTTCACGTTGAACAGCTCCCCGTGTGGCGCGCCGGCGTCGTGCGCGGCGAGCGCCGCCGCCGTCATCCTGGTGACCGCGCGCGCGGCGGCCTCGCGGTCGACCCCCTGCTGCGCGCTGGCGGCGATGGCCGGGATGCGCCGCAGCGCCCCTTCCCGCGCGGCCGCGACCGTCCCGGAGTAGAAGACGTCCTGCCCCAGGTTGAGGCCGTGGTTGAGGCCGGACACGACGAGGTCGGGCGGCCGCGGCAGCAGCCGCCCGTGGTGCAAGGCGACGTAGACGCAGTCGGCGGGGGTACCGTCCACCGCGAAGATGCCCTCCTCGACGCGCCGCACGCGCAGTGGGCGGTGCAGGCTCAACGCGTGGCTGGCCGCGCTCTGCTCCACCTCCGGCGCGACGATGACCACCTCGAACGCCTCCATGAGGGCGGCGCGCAAGGTGCGGATGCCTCGCCGGGCGTGACCGTCGTCGTTGGACAGCAAGATGAGGGGTCGCATCGGGCGCCTGATCTACCACGTCCGCCTCATCGCGGTCCGCCCGGCGTGGGACCCGGACGGCCCCGCCCGCCCGGGGCCGATCGCGCGTCGTTGCGGCGTCGGCTTCGGGCGCCGGTTCGTGTAGCATCGCCCTCCGATGCCCTCCAAGCCGAAGACGCGGCCGCCGCTCGCCGCCCGCCGCCCCATGCGCACGCCCAAGGCGCCGAAGCGCGCCGCCGTGAAGCGCACCCCACCGCGCCAGCTCGTCTCGATGCCCCTGGACTCTCTGGAGTTCGCGCGGTCCAAGATCCGCGACGTGCCCGACTTCCCGCGCGCCGGAGTCCTCTTCAAGGACATCACGCCCCTGCTCGCCAGCCCGCGCGCCTTCCACGTCGTGCTCGACGCCATCGCCGAGCGCTTCATCGGCGAGCACGTGGACGTGGTGGTCGGCGTCGAGGCGCGCGGCTTCATCTTCGGGGGCGCGCTCGCGGCGCGGCTGAACGCGAGCTTCGTCCCCGCGCGCAAGCCGGGCAAGCTGCCCTCCGAGACCGACGCCGTCCTCTACGACACCGAGTACTCCACGGCGGAGCTCCAGATGCACAAGGACTCCATCCCGGAGGAGTCGCGGTGCATCGTGATGGACGACCTGCTCGCGACGGGCGGGACCGCCCGGGCCGCCGCAGAGCTCGTCCGCCTCCAGGGCGGCTACGTCGTGGCGCACGCCTTCGTGGTGGAGCTCACCTTCCTGAACGGCCGGGAGCGCCTGCTCCCCGTCCGGGTGGAGAGCGTCCTCAAGTATTGACAGCCGCCCGGCGGCGGCTTTCCCTTGTCATTCGACCGCAACCCGACGATCAATCGAGCCAATGTCCCAGAGCGCTCCTCAAGCGCGTGCCTCCGCCAGCAAGGTCGCCAAGTGGCTGGTCGACAAGGGCCGCACCGATGACGCCGTCGCCATGCTGACGGCCTGGGCGGTGAGCGGCCCGAACGACGCGGACGGGCAGAAGCTCCTCGCGGGCGCGCTGCGCATCGCCCCCGGCTCCCCCCTGGCGAAGGCCGCCTTCGCGCGGATGGAGGGGCTGGACGGCGAGAGCTCGGAGCTGGACGCCGCCATCCAGAAGTGGACCGCCGACGAGCTCTCCCGCCTGGAGCGGGAGATGGCGCAGCCGAGCTTCAACCGCGCGCAGGTCGGCTTCAACAACAATGTAAAGTACAAGGATCGCGTCTACCACATCCAGACCGAGGACTCCGGCCTCAACAAGCCGCACATCATCACGCACCTGTTCGCCGACGGCGGGCGTGTCATCAAGAGTCACAAGCGCGTCTACGCCGACCAGGTCTCCCGCAGCGACGTCGCCCTCTACGTCCGCGGCCTGATGAAGGGCCAGCAGATGGAGATGATCATCGCCCTGCGCGACGGCAAGTTCGATCCCGTCATCGAGGGCAAGGCGATCGGCGGGATGGAGGTGCTCACCGCGCCGCCGGACGTCGACATCAAGCGCATCAAGAAGAAGGCGGCGCCCCCCGCCTCGCAGGAGGCCCCCGCCGCAGGCGCCCAGGCCCCCGCCGCCGAGGCGAAGCCCGCGCCGGCCGCGGCCAGGCCCGCCGCCCAGGCGCCGGCGGCCTCGCAGCCCGCGCCCCGCCCCAGCGCGCCCCGCCCGCCGCCGCCGCTCCCCGCGCAGCCGGTGCCGCTGGTGCGCCCGCCGGAGCCCGACGCCGTGCCGCTGGTGCGCCCGCCGCGCGTCCGCTTCCGCGTCCACGTCCTTCGCAGCCTCACCGGCGGCCCCGGCGTCTACGAGCCCCGCGGCGACGAGGTGATCATCGGCGCGCGCGGCGGCATCGACCTCCCCGGCGAGCACTTCTGCCACCCGAGCGAGGCCGTGCTCAAGTGGCGCAACAACGGCCTCTGGGTGGAGGACATCGAGGGCGGCAACGGCGTCTTCCTTCGCGTGCGCCGCCCCGTCGAGGTGGAGCCCGGCGACGAGTTCATCGTGGGCGATCAGCTCCTGCGCATCGAGAAGAACCCCACCGCCGACGACGAGCCGGACCCCGAGCCGACGTACTTCTACTCCTCGCCCAAGTGGCCCTCCGCCTTCCGGGTCGTGCAGATCTTCGAGGGCGGCGCCCCCGGCGCGTGCGTCGTGGCGCGCGGCACGACGCTCCAGGTGGGCGCGGCCGTGGGAGACCTCGTCTTCCCCAACGACCCGCTGGTGAGCGATCAGCACTGCTACATCGAGGAGCAGGCGGGCTCCATCGTGCTGACGGACCTGCAGTCGCGCACCGGCGTCTTCGTCCGCGTGAAGACGGAGGAGTCGCTCGAGCACGGCGACCAGATCATCGTCGGCCGCACGCGCCTCGCGGTGGACCTCTCGCCGGCGGGCCAGGGGTGAGCGGCGCCGCTCAATCCCGGCTGCACGCCTGGTGCATGGCGAGCCCGACGAGCGGCAGGATCATCCCGCGGGCGACGTCGAACGCGCCGCCGAAGGCGAGCGTCCCTCCGCTCTGATCGCTGAAGTCCACGCGCGCCTCGCTCCACAGGCTCAGCGCACCCGCCACGTAGGTCAGGAGGCCGCCCTCGGCGCAGCGCGTGGACTCCTTCACGTCCAGGTAGCGCGGCCACACCTGCAGCCGCGTGGCGAGCGCGAGGCCCACGACGTCGTCCCCGCGGAAGACAGGGCCGATGCCCGAGCCGAGCCCCAGGGCGAGCCCCCCACCCGGCCTCCAGAAGAGGCCGCCGCCGAAGAGCAGGCCCAGCACCCCGGGCCCGGGCGTACCGGCCGGGACGTGGACGTCCGGCCGCGAGAGGCTGTCGATGGAAAGCGCGACGCCGACGTCCAGGCCGCGATGCACGCGGTAGAAGTCCACCTCCCCGACGAGCGCGGTGGCGAGGGCAGGCGAGCGCATCCCGCCGCTGTAGGCCCAGCCGACGGCGAAGGGCATGCGCACGTCGGGGGCGATGAGGCCGGAGTCGCCGGCGCGCGCGGAGGTGGCGAGCGCGACGCCCAGCGCGACGGCGAGCACCGGCCCGGCGCGCACGCTACTTCAGCGCCGAGAGGAGCTCGGCGTAGTCCTTGTCCTCGATGGCGCCGTCGATGAAGCACTTCGACTCGCCCTTGCCGTCCACGATGACGTGCTCCGGCAGCTCCGGCGAGGTCTTCATCCGGAGCGCCGAGAGGAAGCCGTTGCGCGTGGGTCCGTCGGGGAGCCAGTACGACGACTTGACGCCCGTCGCCGGCTGCGCGGCGTAGAAGCCCTGGAGCTGCCGCAGGTCGTCGTCGATGGAGACGAAGGCGACCTCCACGGGCACGCCGTCCTTCACCAGCCGCTGCGAGAACCGCTGGATACGCGGGATCTCCTCCTTGCACGGGCCGCACCACGCGGCGAAGAAGTTGATCCAGATGAGGTGCTTGTCGTCGAGCGGTAGGCGTGCCTTCTTGTCGTGTCCCGCGCGGTCGACGAAGTCCGGCACCACCTTGGCGAGGGTGCGCTCGCTCTTGTCGCAGAGCACGCGCGGGGCCGCGGGCGCCGTGACGACCGGCGCCGCCGAGGCGACGCTGGGCGCCGCGGTGGGCATGTTCCCGCTCGCCACCACCTGCTCGCTGCGGGAGGCGGCGGGCGGGGGCGGCCCCTTGTCGTCGCACGCGGCGCAGGCCGCGAGCGCGCCGACGATCATCACAAGCGGCAGTCGACCCATGAGACGAACGCGCTCCGGTTGACCGCCTCGGGGTCGCACTTCTTCCCCGGGCGGGAGTTGGGCCAGTCGCAGTAGTCCTTGTTGAGCTGGGCGAACTCGCTCCCCAGCCACAGCAGGCCCACCAGCTTGTCCAGGTCGGGGTCGTGGTACTGGCTCTGCAGGTCCAGCATGACCGAGTTGGCGCGGCGGTGGGAGAGCGCGCGGTTCATGTCGGCGGTGCCCGTCTTCGACGCGCGCGCCACGACGAAGAAGTAACGAGCGCCGCGGCGGTCCAGCCACTTCTGCTCGAGCAGCTTCTTGGCGCCATCGTCCAGGTCGTCCTTGCCGTCGTCGAACATGATGACAGCCCCGCGATCGCGCAGCGGGGTGAAGAGGGCGTTGAAGTCGGCGTCGCTGATGGAGGCGAACGTCTTCACGTCCGCCGGCTGGCAGCCGCGCCGGTTCTCGCTGCCGACCAGGCCGCAGGAGTGCAGCACGCGGTCGAGCACCTGCTTGAACTCCGGCGTGCAGTACGCGGCCTCGGTGTTGTCCGCCACGGCGACCTTCGCCTCGGCGGCCACCGCCTCCGGGTGCGCGAGCCGGTAGGCCGCCGAGTCGACCATGCCGCGCACGACGAGGGTCATCCCCAGCACCAGGGCGGCCGCCACCAGCGCGCCGACGAGTATCGGGCCGGGCTTGGCCTTCGGCTCCCGCTTGCCCCCGTCCTGCTGCGGGCGCGCCTGCGCTTCATCGGTCATGGCAGCACCTCCGGCGCGAGCTGGCTGAGGGTGTACTTGAGCCCGAGGTCGGTGTCCTCGTCGCAGACGCGGCGATCCCCCAGGTACATCTGCGGGGTGGACACCGGCACGTGGTTGTCGCTTGCGTAATGCAAATTTCTGTTCAGCCGCACCTTCGTCTCCGGCGAGTCGATGCACGAGCGCATGTCGGCGCCCCACTGCGTGACGATGCGGTCCTCCAGCGCCTTGGGGCTGGACTTGCCGAGGTCGCGCAGATCGTCCTGGTTGGCGAAGGACCACTCCAGCATCGCGCGCGTGCGGTCCTTGCCGCAGAGCAGCGCCTTGCTGAGCACGCACGCGCCGGGGTGGAGGCTGCGGTCGAGCATCCAGTTGCACTCGGTGTCCAGCGGGAAGAGCACCAGCGTCACGTCGAGCCGGTCGAAGACGCCGTCGTAGACCAGCCGCTCGTGGAACGCCTTGCACGTCGGGCAGAGGGGGTCCTCGAAGAGGGTGACCGCGCGCTTCGGGTTGGTGGTGGGGATCTTGAGCAGGGCGTCGTGCGACTCCTTCGTCACCGCCAGCTTGCCGCAGCTCGTGAGGTAGGGGCGGTAGTCGGGCAGGCTGCCGGCGTAGGCCACCGCGGGCAGGAGCGCGGCGAGGCCCAGCCCGAGCGTCCAGCCGAGCAGCGCGGGGAGCTTGCCCGGCGGGCGGGCGTTCACGTCCTTCTCGCCGCGCAGCACCAGCCACCCCATCACCGCCGACGCGGCGACGAGCGTTGAGCTGAAGTAGATGCCGACACACAGCTTGCAGAAGGTGTGCAGCTCCAGCGCGGAGATGGTGGCCATCACGGCGGAGGCGACGAACGGACCGAACCCGACGATGCCGAGGAAATGGAGCGCCCTGCGCGGCGTCCGCTCCCCGGCGAGCAGCATGTACAGGCCGAAGCCGACGAAGAAGGCGAAGGTGCCGACGGCGAAGAGGGCGATGGGGATCCCGCCCCAGAAGCTCTGCCGGAGGACGGCGGAGAAGGGGCTGAAGAGCGCCGTCTTGCAGGCGTTGTCCTGACTCGTCGCGCTGGCCCCGGGGATGAAGCTGCAGTGCACGCCGTGGACCTGACGGTCCAGGTGCTGCGCGTAGTCGTAGGTGGAGTACGCGGCGAAGACGAGCCCCAGGACGGCCCCCGCCACGGTCAGGATCGCGGCCAGACGCGTGCGCGACATGGTCACTGGGTTACCGAGGTCCGGCGGTCACGTCAAACCATCGGGCCTCCCTTCACCTACACTGTCGCACTCACCTTCCATCCCGCCCGTTCGCGCGGTTGAAGTCGTGCGGACGCCACGTCACAATCGGCGCGGGAGGCAGCAAATGAAGCTCAAGGCTTTCTTGTTCGCGGGCGCCGTGTCGGGGCTCGCCTTGGCGGGCTGGTTCGTCCAGGGGTGCGGCACCCAGCCGCAGTCGCAGTTCGGTGATGACGCGTCCACGCCGGACGATGACTCCGGTACGACCGATCCCGACGCCGATCCATTCCAGAACTTCGACGGGGGCGACACCGACGGCGCGCACCCGTGCGTCGGCCTGGAGTGCCAGCAGGTCTCCTGCGGCGGCGGCTCGGCCACCACCGTCTCCGGCTACGTCTACGACCCGGGCGGCAAGCGGCCGCTCTACAACGTCTACGTCTACGTGCCCAACGCGCCGCTCGCGGCGATCACCACCGGCCCGGTGTGCACCGCGTGCCAGGCGCCGGCCTCCGGCTCCCCGCTCGTCTCCGCGACGACGGACGCCAAGGGGCACTTCCAGATCACCGACGTGCCGGTCGGGACCAACATCCCGCTGGTGCTCCAGCTCGGCAAGTGGCGCCGCCACCTGACCCTCCCGCAGGTGAAGCAGTGCACCGACAACACCTACAACACCAAGAAGTCGCTCTCGGACAACACGCTCGAGACCTTCATGCGCCTGCCGAAGAAGAACAAGGAGAGCTCCCCCGACGACAGCCTCCCGCTGATCGCCCTGACGACCGGGTGTGACTTCGGCGAGTGCTTCTTGCGCAACACCATCGGCATCGACGCCTCCGAGTTCACCGGACCGAACGGCAGCGGCCGCGTGCACCTCTTCCGCGGCCATGACGATGGCCAGCAGCTCCCCGGCACCCCCGGCAACGCCTACACGGACCTCTGGGAGAACAAGGGGAACCTGAACAAGTACGACATCGTCTACAACTCGTGCGAGTGCACGACGTACGACCGCGGCACCGGCTACGCCAACATGAAGGACTACCTGGACAACGGCGGTCGCTTCTTCGGCACGCACTACCACTACAACTTCTTCGCCAGCCAGGCGCAGTGCGTCTACGACAACACCTGCAAGGGCCCGAGCGACATGGCGAGCGTCGCGCAGTGGCTGGGCGGCGGCTACCAGTCCTCGCCCTATTACATCTACACCGGCACCCAGCAGAACCCCTTCCCCAAGGGCAAGGCGATGGCCGACTGGCTGGACAACATCAACAAGGCCGTCGGCGACAACACCCCCTACGGGCAGCTCAAGCTCTATGACATCCGCGACGACGTGGCGATGGTCACGCAGGGCAAGGCGACGCCGTGGATCTACTCCGGATCCACCCCCTTCAAGGGCCCCTACCAGACCTTCTACCTGAGCTGGAACGCGCCGGTGAACAGCCAGGTGGACAAGCAGTGCGGCCGCGCCGTCTTCTCCGACGTGCACCTCTCCGGGTCCTCCTTCTCCGGCTTCTGCAACGCGACGAACCCGAACGACGGACACCACGTCGACGAGACCGCGCTGGAGTTCCTCTTCTTCGACCTCTCGTCGTGCGTGCAGGACGACTCCAAGCCGCCGCCGCCGCCGCCGCCCAACTGAGAAGACGTGCCTGAGAGGTCGACGATGCGTTCCTTTTCCCCCCTCGTGCTCGCCGCGGCCGCGCTCGTCGTCGCCGCGGCCTGCGGGTCGAACAACAACAGCGGCTTCAACAACAACGGCGCCGACGGCGGCAACCCCTTCGGCGCCGACGGCGGCAATCCCTTCGGCGGAGACGCCGACACCGACGGCGCGCACCCGTGCGTGAACCTGGAGTGCCAGAAGGTCACCTGCGGCGGCGGCGCGTCGACCACCATCTCCGGCATCGTCTACGACCCGGGCGGCGTGCGCCCGCTCTACAACGTCTACGTCTACGTCCCCAACGCCCCGCTCTCGCCCATCGACTCCGGACCGAAGTGCACCCAGTGCCAGGCGCCGGCCTCCGGCTCTCCCATCGCCTCGGCGACGACGGACGCGACCGGCTACTTCCAGATCAAGGACGTCCCCGTCGGGACCGACATCCCCCTCGTGCTGCAGCTCGGCAAGTGGCGCCGCCACCTGATCCTGCCCGAGGTCAAGCAGTGCACAGACAACGTCTACAACACCAAGAAGGTGGTGAAGGACTCCACGAAGGAGGACTTCATGCGCCTGCCGCGCAAGCAGAAGGAGACCTCCCCGGACGACAACATCCCGCGCATCGCGCTGACGACGGGGTGCGACTACGGCGAGTGCTTCTTGCGCAACACCATCGGGATCGACGACTCGGAGTTCACCGGCGGGCCGAACGGTACGGGCCGCGTGCAGATCTTCCGCGGCCACGACGACGGCCAGCAGGTCCCCGGCTCGCCGGGCAACGCCTACACCGACCTCTGGCAGAACGCGGGGAACCTGAACAAGTACGACCTCGTCTTCAACTCGTGCGAGTGCAACACCTACGACCGCGGCTCCGGGTACGCCAACATGCAGCAGTACCTGAACAACGGCGGCCGCTTCTTCGGCACGCACTACCACTACAACTTCTTCGCCAACAACTCGCAGTGCAGCGCGGGCTACTTCCCCGACAACAGTTGCAAGGGCCCCGCCGACTTCAACGCCGTGGCCGACTGGCGCGGTGACGGCGGCGGCAAGTACTCCGCCCCGCCGTACTACATCGACACCTCCTTCCCGAAGGGCAAGTCGATGGCGGACTGGATCCAGAACGTGCAGGGAGGCACCTACGGGCAGCTCGCCCTCTACGACATCCGGGAGGACGTCGACAAGGTGACCACGGGCAAGGCCACGCGCTGGATCTACGATGGCTCCACGAGCGACTACTCCACGCTCTACCTCAGCTTCAACGCGCCGGTGAACGCGCAGGTGGACAAGCAGTGCGGCCGCGCCGTCTTCTCCGACGTGCACCTCTCCGGGTCCTCCTTCTCCGGCTTCTGCAACGCGCAGAACTCGAACGACCCGCACCACGTCGACGAGACGGCGCTGGAGTTCCTCTTCTTCGACCTCTCCTCCTGCGTGCAGGACGACTCCAAGCCCCCTCCCCCTCCCCCGCCCAACTGACCAGTAGCGCCGCCGGCGCGCCTCTGGGCGCAGGTCTTTCGCGCGGCGTGGGCCAGGCCCGGGTGCCGGATCAGCCGGGCCTCGCCTTTTGTGGCCGGGGGACCGATAATGGTGGCTCATGTCCGGTGAGCTACCCGCCGCGATCCAGCTCGAGCCCGGCCTGGTGCTGGACCGGTACGAGCTGCTCTGCGCCATCGCGCGGGGGGGGATGGCCCACGTGTGGCTCGCGCGGCTCAAGGGCAAGCACGGCTTCCAGAAGCTCGTCGCGATCAAGACGATCCTGCCCGAGTTCGCGCTCGACAAGCGCTTCCAGACCATGTTCCTGGACGAGGCGCGCATCGCCAGCGGTGTCGAGCACCCGCACGTGGCCAAGATCCTCGATCTCGGCGAGTGGCGCGACATCCTCTACCTCGTCATGGAGTACGTGGACGGCGATCCACTCTCCCGCCTCCGCCGCGCGCTCGACCGCAAGGGCCTGAAGTTCCCCACGGCGATCGCGCTGCGCATGCTGGCGGACCTGGCCAGCGGGCTGCACGCCGCCCACGAGCTGCGCGACAGCAGCGGGCACCTGCTCGGCGTGATCCACCGCGACGTCTCCCCCCAGAACGTGCTCATCCCGATCAACGGGGTGATCAAGCTCATCGACTTCGGCGTGGCCAAGGCGCGCGACAGGCTCGGGGAGGACACCAGCGCTGGCTTCGCCAAGGGCAAGAGCCGGTACATGGCGCCGGAGCAGGCGCTCGGCAAGGAGATCGATCGCCGCGCCGACATCTTCGCCCTCGGCGCCGTCGCCCACGAGCTCTTCTCCGGCACGGCCCCGTACGACGGCCCCAACGACGTGGCGCGCCTGCACGCCCTCATCACCGGCGCCGAGGTGAAATCGGTGCCGCAGGTGCCGCACCCGGCCGTGGAGAAGCTCATCGTGAAGGCGCTCGCGCGCGATCCCGACCAGCGCTTCGCCACCGCCGCCGAGATGCGCGTGGCGATCGAGGACGCGATGCTCAAGCTCCGCGTCCGCGCCGGCAACGACGACATCGCCGCCTTCGCGGCCGAGCACACCGCGGAACGCATCGCCGAGCGCAAGCGGATCATCGGCGTCGCCGTGGACGCGGCGACGGAGCGCGAGCGGCTGCGCGAGCTGGTCGCCGAGGACACCGTCGCCGGGCCGAAGGAGTCGTCGCCGTCGCTGACCGACGAGGCGTCCGGGGGCAAGGCGGCAGCCGTGGGGCCGACGCCGGCACCCGCCCGCGAGGAGCCCCTCCCGCTCCCTCCCCCCCTCCCGCTCCCTCCCCCCGTCCCGTCGGGCCTGGGCCGCGTGGACACGTCGGTGCCGGTCGCGTCGTCACTGCACGAGGAGCTCTCGCCCACCCCGTCCAGGCGGCGGCGAGTGGGCGCCGTGGCCCTCGGCCTCCTGCTGGCGCTGGCGACGGCCGTAGGCCTGGCCACGGTCATGCTGCGCAGCCACGGCACCGCGGAGGGCTCGCAGGCGGCCGCGGGGGCGGGGCAGACCACCGCCGCCGCCACCGGTTCGGTGGCCGCCGCCAGCACCGCCACCACCGGCGCCGACAGGAGCGCCACCCTGCCCAAGACCGCCACGGCAGCCCCGAGCGCCTCCGCGCCGCCGGCCGCGACGAGCACCGCCACGACGACCGCCACCACCCGACCGCATGTCCACAAGGCCGGGCACCATCCGCGAACGCACTCCACGGCGAGGCCGAAGGGCTCCGCGACCATCCACGATGTGGTCATCCAGTAGCCGCCACGCCTTCATCATGGCCACGGCGCTGCTCCTCGCCGCCTCCACGGCCCGCGCCACGCCCCCCACCCCGGCCGACGTCGAGACGGCGAAGGCGGAGTTCTCGAGCGGGCTGGACCTGCGCACCAAGGGAGACCTCCCCAGCGCGCTGACCCACTTCAAGGCGGCGTTCGCCCTGGTCCCCACCCCCATCACCGAGCTGGAGGTGGGTCGCACCTTGCTCGGGATGGGGCACATCCTGGAGGGACGCGAGGCGCTCCTGGACGCCTCCCACCTGCCCCACCAGGATGGCGAGTCGGACAAGGCGCAGCAGGCGCGAGACGAGGCCGGCCGGCTGGCCGAGGAGGCCAGGGCGCGCATCGCCAGCGTCAAGGTCGAGTACGGCGGGGCGCCCGCCGCGACGCCGGTGCTCACCATCGACGGCGTGGTCATCCCCCCCGCCGCCGCGGGCGCTCCGCGCATGCTCGACCCCGGACACCACGTGGTGGTGGCGCGCGCCGCGGGGAAGATGGGGCGCGCGGAGGTGGACCTGCGCGACGGCGAGCAGCGCACCGTGAGCCTGACGCTCGACCAGCGCGACCCGGCGGTGCGCGGCGAGGGCACGGGGCACCTGGTGCCCGGGCCGCTCGTCTACATCGGCTTCAGCGTGGCGGGCGCGGGCCTGCTCGTCGGCGCGGGCACCGGCATGGCCGCGTTCATCACCGCCGACACGGTGAAGGGCGAGTGCCCCAACGGCCTCTGCCCGCCCTCGGCGCACGGTGACCGCCAGGCGTCGGAGGCGCTCGGCACCATCTCCACCATCGCCTTCGCGGTCGGCGGCGCCGGCCTCGTCGCCGGGATCGTGGGGCTCCTGGTCTCCCACCGCGTCCCGGAGCGCGAGCGCGCCGCGCAGGCGACTGTCCGGTTGCAGCCCTGGCTCGGACCGGGCACCCTGGGGCTCTCGGGCTCCTTCTGATGCGGCTTCCCCTCGCGCTCGCGTCCCTCCTCGTCGTCACCTGCGCGGCCTGCAACCTGCTGACCGGCATCGGCGACTTCCACGACGTCGACGGCGGCGTATCCGACACCGACGGCGGCGACACCGACGCCGCCGTCTCCGACGGCGAGGCGGGGGTGTGCGTCCGGCGGGACTGCCTGGACGCGGCGACGGCCTGCGGCGCGGACTGCGTCACGACCCACACGTCGTGCGTCGACGCCTGCGCGAACCAGGGCTGCAAGAACCAGTGCGCTCAGGACCTGTCGAAGTGCCGCCAGACGTGCGAGCAGACCTGCGACACGTGCGGCGGCGCCGGGTGCGCGAGCGCCTGCACCGGCGCAGTACTGGACGGCGGATGAAGAGCGTCTCCCTCGGCGGCCTGGAGTGCGTGGTGACCGGCGGCCCGGACCGGGAGGGCGGCGGGGACGGCCCGGCGGTGGTGCTGCTCCACGGCTTCGGCGCGCCTGGCGAGGATCTGGTCTCCCTGCACCGCGTGCTCGACGTGCCGCGCACGACGCGCTTCGTCTTCCCCGCCGCGCCGCTCAGCCTGGGGATGATGGGCCCCGTGGACTCGCGCGCGTGGTGGATGATTGACATGGTCCGGCTGGAGCGCGCCATGCAGACCGGCGAGCTGCGTGATCTGACCGGCGACGTGCCGGAGGGCCTGGCGGAGGCGCGCGCCCTGGTGCTCGCGATGCTCGACGAGGTCGACGCTCGGCTGCACCCGAGCCACGTGGTGCTCGGTGGCTTCTCGCAGGGTGCCATGCTCTCCACCGACGTCGCGCTGCACACCTCCCGCCCGCTCGCCGGGCTGGTCGTGCTCTCCGGCACCCTGCTGGCCGAGAAGGAGTGGATCCCCCGGATGCCCGCGCGCCGCGGCTTGCCCGTGCTCCAGAGCCACGGCACGCTGGATCCCCTGCTCCCCTTCGGCATCGCGGAGCGCCTGCACGACGAGCTCGCCCGGGCCGGACTGGACGTCACCTTCCTCTCCTTCCGTGGCGGTCACGAGATCCCGCCGCCGGT
The DNA here is from genome assembly GCA_963782055.1 of uncultured delta proteobacterium. Taxonomy (GTDB): domain Bacteria; phylum Myxococcota_A; class Polyangia; order Polyangiales; family Polyangiaceae; genus DASXHD01. Next base: position 2,599,364 of record CAWAIF010000003.1, on the reverse strand, counting down.
GGTGGAGCGGCTGGGCGCCTTCCTCCGCGAGGTATTTGCGTGATGCAAACCTTTCAGACCTCCTTCGTCGTGGAGACGCGCGGCAAGCGCCTCCACGACGTCACCGAGCAGGTGCGGCGCGCGGTGGCGGAGTCGGGGGTGGCGCGCGGGCTCTGTCACGTCTTCTGCGCGCACACCAGCGCCTCGCTCGTCATCCAGGAGAACGCCGACCCCGCGGTCCTGCGGGACATGGATCGCTGGATGAGCAAGCTGGCGCCGGAGGAGGCGAGCTACGAGCACGACGCCGAGGGCGCCGACGACATGCCCGCCCACCTGCGGGCGACGGTCACGCGCACCGGCGAGACGGTCCCGGTGACGGGCGGCGGGCTGGCCCTGGGGACCTGGCAGGCCATCTACCTGTGGGAGCACCGCCGCGCCCCGCACCGGCGCACCCTCACCGTGACGGTCCTGGGCGAGCCCTGAAAATCGACCCTGGTGCGGTCGACGCTCCCCGGCCCGGTCGCTATGCTCCGGCCATGGTCACCGCAGCCGCCGTCACCGAGCAAGCCGAGCCCGAGCACACCCGCGCCGAGGATTTGGAGGGCATCCTCGCCCGGATGAAGGCCGCCCAGCGCAAGGGCGGCGCCCCCAGCTACGAGAAGCGCATCGAGCGTCTGGAGAAGCTCGAGCGCGCGGTGCTCGAGCACAAGGAAGACTTCGTCAAGGCCATCTCGGAGGACTTCGGCAACCGGTCGAAGCACGAGACCCTCTCCGCCGAGATCTTCATGACGGTGGCGGCGGTCAAGCACTGCATCGCCCACCTGCACGAGTGGATGGAGACCGAGCCACGGCCGGTGAGCTGGCTCTTCGCCCCCGCCCACGCGGAGCTCATCCCGCAGCCGCTCGGCGTCGTCGGGATCATCTCCCCGTGGAACTACCCGATGCAGCTCGCCCTCTCCCCGCTCGCCGGGGCGCTCGCCGCGGGCAACCGCGCCATGATCAAGCCGAGCGAGCTCACGCCGAAGACGGCCGAGGTCATGGCGAAGCTGGTGAACAAGACCTTCGGTGACGACGAGGTCGTGGTGGTGACGGGCGGCGCGGACGTGGGCGCCGCCTTCTCCAGCCTCCCCTTCGACCACCTCCTCTTCACCGGCTCGACTCGCGTCGGCAAGGCGGTGATGCGCGCGGCGGCGGAGAACCTGGTGCCCGTCACGCTGGAGCTCGGCGGCAAGTCGCCGGCCATCGTGGCCGAGGACTTCCCGATGGACGTCGCGGCCACGCGCATCATGCACGGCAAGATCTTCAACGCCGGGCAGACGTGCATCGCGCCGGACTACGTGCTCGTGCCGAAGAAGCAGGTGGACCGCTTCGTCGAGGAGTGCCGGACCGCCCTCGCCAAGATGCTGCCCACGCTGGAGAAGAACCCGGACTACACGAGCATCGTCAACACCCGCCACTACGACAGGCTGAAGCACTACGTGGAGGAGGCGAAGGAGAAGGGCGCGAAGGTGGTGGAGCTCAACCCGGCGAAGGAGGAGCTCTCGGCCGAGTCGCGCAAGATGGCCCCCACCCTGGTGATCGACCCCGGCGACGATCTCTCCGTGATGGAGGACGAGATCTTCGGGCCGGTCCTGCCGGTGAAGGGCTACGCCTCGCTGGAAGAGGCGCTGGACTACGTCAACGACCACCCGCGCCCGCTCGCCCTGTACGTCTTCAGCCACGACGACGGCGCGGTGGACAGGGTGCTGGAGAGCACCACCGCGGGCGGGGTCTCGGTCAACGAGTGCCTGCTCCACTTCGCCCAGGACGACCTGCCCTTCGGCGGCGTCGGGCCGAGCGGGATGGGCGCGTACCACGGGCGGGAGGGCTTCGACACCTTCACCAAGAAGAAGCCCGTCTTCTACCAGGCGCGCCTCAACAGCGCGGGCCTGCTCCGCCCGCCGTACGGCAAGGCGATCGACTTCGCGATGCGCTTCCTCGTCGGGAAGTGAGCCTCACCCCCCCCCCAGCCCCCTCTCCCTGAGAGGGAGAGGGGGCGAGTGACGCGGCCGTGGGCCTGCGGGGTTTGTGCGAGGTGCGGCTGAGGCGTAGGATGGACGCAGGTGCCGTCATGAAGCTCGTCTCCGCGCTCGCCCTCTGCTCCCTGCTCGCGCTCGCCAGCGCGTGTTCCTCCTCGACGCCGCCCGACCCGGGGGGAGCGCCGCCCGCCGGTGACGACGCCGGCGCGGCGCAGACCAAGGACGCGGCCGCCTCCAACCCCGGCTACGACGCCGGCGCGCCGGACGCCGCGTTCACGTGCGATCCGGCGGCCGCGCCGGGGAGCTTCTTCGAGCTCTCCTCGCCCGACCTCGGGCAGAGCCGCGTGGTCTCGATGTGCGAGTTCCGTGGCGACGTCATCCTGGTGGTCAACGTGGCGTCCAAGTGCGGCTACACCCCCGAGTACACGCCGCTGGAGGCCGTCTACGAGAAGTACGCTTCGCAGGGCTTCACCATCCTGGGCTTCCCGTGCAACCAGTTCGGCGGGCAGGAGCCCGGGAGCGATCAGGACATCAGCACCTTCTGCACCCAGCAGTACGGCATCACCTTTCCGATGTTCACCAAGAGCGACGTGAACGCGCCGGACGAGAACCCCATCTACACCTGGCTCAAGGCGCAGCCGGGCGGCGCGGGGGACATCACGTGGAACTTCAACAAGTTCCTGCTGGGCCGCGACGGCGAGCTCATCGCCCGCTACGACTCTCCCGTCCAGCCGGACTCGGCCCAGGTGACCGGCGACATCGAGGCCGCCCTCGCGAAGTGACCTCACCCCCTCACCCACCCCCCCGGCCTTCTCTCCCTACGAGGGGAGAGGGGGGAAGAGGGGGCGTTGCGGGGGCGGCGCGGCGCGCCTAAGACGTTGCCATGGTCGACGTGAGTGACGCACGCCAGGAGCTCGCAGGAATCGCCGCGTCGCTGCGGGCGTACCTGGAGGTGCAACAGGACTCCGGCTCCACCGGGATTCCGCGCGGCGCTCGGCGGGCGAAGGCGCCTCGCGAGGCCGGCCCGGCCCCGGCTGTCCACGCCCCCGCTGCGGTCACGGCCCCCGCGCCCGCGGCTCCGCCCCCGCCCGCCGCGCTGGCCGCGCAGGCCGCGCCGGTCGTGCTCCCCGAGATGTTTCCGGAGGCCGCGCCCGCGCGCGCCGCCGCCCCGATCGCGCCCGCCGCGCCCGCGCCGCCCCCGCGCTCGCTGGACGTGCTGCGCGAGGCCGTCGCCTCCTGCACCCGGTGCGGTCTCGCCAAGACCCGCACCAACACCGTCTTCTCCCGCGGCAACCCGGAGGCGAAGCTCTGCTTCATCGGCGAGGCGCCGGGCGCCGACGAGGACGCGCAGGGGGTGCCCTTCGTCGGCAGGGCCGGCCAGCTCCTGGACAAGATGATCCAGGCGATGGGCCTCTCGCCAGACAAGGACGTCTACGTCTGCAACATCATCAAGTGCCGGCCGCCTGGCAACCGCCGCCCCACGCCGGAGGAGACGAGCACCTGCATCCCGTACCTGCACGAGCAGCTCGCCAACGTGCAGCCGAAGGTGATCGTCGCGCTGGGCAACACCGCCGTCGGCTCCCTGCTCGGCACCAGCATGGGCATCACCAAGATGCGCGGGCAGTGGAAGCTGTTCCGCGGCAAGACCCTGCTGATGCCCACCTACCACCCGTCCTACCTGCTCCGGGCGAGCCCCCAGCAGCAGCAGGCCAAGCGGGAGGCGTGGGAGGACCTGCAGCAGGTCATGAAGGAGCTCGGGCTCGCCTTGCCCGGGAAGAAGTGAGGCGCCCTCCGCGGCCCGCGGTCAGGGGGAGGCGGTCGCGGAGTAGAACGTCGTGCGCGACGCGACCTTGACCTGCGCTTCCTCGCGCGCGGCCCGCAGGGCCTGCCTGGCCAGGCGCGCGTAGGCGTCCACGCGGGTGTAGACGTGGTTGCCCTCCGTCCAGCAGCTCCGCCCGCGCGAGACGACGCCGACCACCTCGCCCGTCGCGACGTCCAGCGCCGGGCCGCCGGAGTCGCCCTTGCACGTCGGCTCGTTCACCTCGAACTCGCGCGGGCCCAGCACCGCGCCGGTGGAGCCGTCCCGGCCGGGGCCCACCGCGAGCACCTGGCTGGGCGCGCGCTCCACCCGCGTGCCGATGTCCCCCGTCGTGCCGCCGCCGAAGCCGATGGGCACCACGTACTCGCCCTCCGCGATGCTGCGCTCCAGTCGCATCGGCAGCACGGTCACGTTGTGCAGGGGGCGGTCGAGCACGATGAAGGCGACATCGGCGTCGCAGAGGATGGTGGTGCTCGGGTGAATGAGCTTGGCCGCGAAGGCGAGCGGCGCGTCCTCGCCCACGTCCACGTGCGGGCCTGCGTAGAGGCCCACGTCCGCCGGGTCCGCGTCGGCGCCGAAGTGGACGCCGTTGTGCGAGGCGCCGTGGGCGTCGCACGCCGGGGTGGCGGTGAAGGCGTTGGACACGCAGTGCCGCGCGGTGAGCACCAGGTTGGAGGCGACCAGCGTCCCGCTGCACAGCGACATGCTGCCGTCGTCGTGCCGGGTGGCCACGGCGAGCACGCTTCGTGTGGCGGTGCGGACGGCCTGCGCGGTCGCCGGAGGCGGCGGCGCGTGCCCGCACGCGAAGAGCGTGGACGAGGCGAGGATGGTGGCGGCGAGGGTAGTGCGCGATACGGGCATCGAGGTTGCTGCGGCGTCGCGGCATCTGCGCTCGTGCCGCTCCGATCACTCTGACGGAAGTTGCGTGGGAGCGCACGCGGTGCGCGATCTTTTGTGGGAGGTGCACCTCCACGCGCCCCACGCGCAGGTCCCGCGCTCCCTGGCTCGGCATCTTTGACGCCGCGCGACACGCGTGGTGACCTCTGGCGATGGTCGCGGCCGCACGCCTGAGGGAGCTCGTCCGTACGCGGTGGCGCGCCGCGGTGCAGCTCCCCAGGCTGGGGTTCGTGCTGCGCCTGGCGGAGGGGCTCTCCGACCACTCGGCCTTTCTGGCCGCCTCTGCCATGGCCTTCAACTTCTTCCTGAGCTTCATCCCCCTGCTCGTGATGATGGGCGCACTGCTGGGCCACTTCGTGCGCGCGCAGGGGGTGTCGGCGTTCCTCGGGCCGCTCTCGCAGCTCGCCCCGTTCGCCCACGACATCGTGCGCGACGAGCTGGATCGGCTGGCCGGCACCTCGGCCACCGTCGCGCCGCTCTCGATCGCAGGCTTCCTCTACCTGGCGTCCACAGGCGCCGCGAGCCTCGTCAGCACCTTCGAGCTCGCGCTCGGCACCAGGCGGCGCTCCTGGTGGGCGCGACGCGCCATCGCCCTCGGCTGGGTGCTGGGGATGATGGTCGCGCTGGTCCTGACACTATGGGCCTGCCTGGCGATAGACGGGTGGCTCTTCCCGGGCGACATCACCGAGCGTCTCCACGTCGCTCGCCCGGTGTGGGAGCGCTGGGGCCTGCTCACCGTGCTGGGCGCGGTGGTCACCGCGGGCCTGGCGTTGCTCTACCGCTTCGCCGTCGTGCACCCCATCGGGGTCGTGCGCCGCGCGTGGCCGGGCGCGTTCACGGCCGTGCTCTCGACGCTCGTGGTCTCGTGGGCCTTCGGCCGGTACGCCCTGACGCTCGGGCACTACGCGCTCTTTTACGGCAGCGCGGCGGCGATCGCGACGCTGCTCGTGTGGCTGTACCTCACCAGCCTGGCCGTGCTGCTCGGCGCGGAGGTCAACGCGCAGCTGGAGGGCGTGCGCACCCGCGACTCCGCCTCCAGGGCGGCGCCACCCGGGCAGCACGCCAGGCACGAACCGGAAGGCTGAACGGCTCAGGCCGCGCGGGGGATCCCGGAGACGCGAGGCGCCGCGGCGGAGGCGACCTGGTCGGCGAAGGACCGCAGGGCGTCCTCGCAGTCGCCCACGTCCACCTGCGCCTGCACCAGCGCGAGCGTGGCCGCCGGCTTCTTCCGCCACAGCTTCTCCATCTGCGCGAGGGCACGCTCCCCGCCTCGGCCGCCGCACGTCGAGAAGAACGCGGCCGCGCCCACGCGCGGCCCGTAGGCCTTCAGGTACGCCCGAACCGGGCTGCACACCGACGCGGCCCACGTGGGCGAGCCGACCACCACCATGTCGTAGTCCGAGGGGTTGCGAAGCGGCGCGCCCAGGACCGGAGCGCGCTGTGTGCTCGCCTCCAGTCCGCTGCGCAAGAACCCGCGCAGGCCGCGCCGCGACCGGCGCTCGGTGATGACGTCGATGTCGGCGTCGAGAAGGGCGGCGAGCTGTGCCGCGACCCGAGCCGTCGTGCCGGTGCGGGAGTAGTAGACGACGAGCGTACGAGACATGACGACCTCCTGGCGAGGGGGCTGCATCGCGCGTGCCGGCGCGGAGGAAGAGGCGCGAGCGCGCCGCCGCGCGTCTGCGACGTGCAGCGCGTGCGGACCCGACGCGTCCCCTTGCGGCGGCGGGCCACCTCCGCGCTTCGGCAGCGGCGACGCCTGCGCTACACTCCGCGGCGTGCGACCGGCGGCTCACCTCTCGCGGGCGGCTCTCTTCGCCGCGATGACGGCCGCGCCGGCGCTCGTGGTGTTCGGCGCGTGCGGCGGCACGACCTCGCCTCCCAATCTTCAATCGGACGCCGACGTCCATCCGCCCCGCAACGACGCCGCCGGCGGCGACGCCCGCCTCGACGCGCCGGTGCACCCCGACGCGTCCTGCCTCGTGACGATCGCGTCGCCGACGATCGAGGACAGCCCGCACGTGCCGATCGGCACGCCGGTGACGTACGGGTCCAACCCGCCCTCCAGCGGCCCGCACTACCCCGTCTGGGCCGCGTTCCAGGAGTACGCCACCCCGGTGGACCGGCGCTACTACGTCCACGACCTGGAGCACGGCGCGGTCGTGCTGCTCTACAACTGCGACCTGCTGGACGCCGGCGCCCCCGACGCCTCGCCGGAGGGCGGCGACGCCGGAGACGCCGCGGCGCAGGACGGCGGGGACGCCGGGGCGATGACCTGCGACTCGCTCGTCGCGGGGCTTCGCGCGGCGATGCAATCCATCCCTGACGACCCGCTCTGCGATCCGGAGGCGGGCGTGCGCGTCCGCTACGTCCTGACGCCCGATCCGCTCATCCCCACTCCCGTGGCGGCGTCCGCCTGGGGTTGGACGTACACGGCCGCCTGCGTTGACCTGCCGACGCTCGAGGCCTTCGCCCAGGGCCACTACGCGCAGGCTCCGGAGGACTTCTGCGCCAATGGCCAGGCGAGCTTCTGACGATCCGTGGCAGGTCGAGCTTCGCGCCAGGCTGGCGCAGGAGATTGACCAGCGCCTCGGCCCCTTCGAGCGCAGCCACCTCGACGCCTTCGTGGCGGTCCCGAGGGAGCACTTCGTGCGGCCCGCCGATCGCACGAGCGCGCACCTCGACAGGCCGCTTCCGCTCGACGACGCCGGGCGCTCCACCATCAGCGCGCCGCACGCCTACCTGCTCAGCTTCCGGCTGCTCGACCTGCGACCCGGCGACCGCGTGGTGGAGCTGGGAAGCGGCACCGGCTACGGCGCGGCCCTCGCCGCGGCGATTGTCGGCCCGCGCGGCAGCGTGCGCACCTTCGAGATCGACGCGGACCTCGCGGCGACGGCGAAGCGGCTCCTCGCCGACCTGCCCAACGTCCACGTCTTCTGCGCCGACGCGGTGGAGAGCCCCATGCTCTGGGGCGACGCCAGCCGGATCACGTGCACCTTCGCGGTGGCCGAGATCCCGTCGGAGTGGCTCGATGCGCTGCCGGAGGGTGGCGTGCTCGTGGCCCCCCGCGGCGACCGCCACGGCAACCAGCGCCTGGTCCGCGTGGAGCGCAAGGGCGGCAATCTGGTGGAGAGCGAGCACGGCGCGGTGCGCTACGTCCCGAACCGATCGCCGCAGCGCTAGAGGTCGACCTGCTCCACGTCCCGTGCGTCCTGCCCCAAAAAGCGGCGCGCCACCTCCGCGAAGGTCTTGGGGATGTCGGTCACCGCCAGGTGGAGCCGCCCGGCCGCCGTCGACTCGCGCGCCAGACCCCGGCCGTGCAGGAAGGCGTGGACGTCCTGGGCGACCGCGGCCGCGCTGTCGACGATCCGCACGTCCGGTCCCATGAGATCGTGTGCCTCGTGCTCGATCACCTCGCGCAGCAGCGGGTAGTGGGTGCAGCCGAGCACGATGACGTCCACGTTGGCGCGGGCGAGCGGCTCGAGGTAGCGGCGCGCGGCGAGGCGCGGCACCTCCCCTTCCGTCCACCCCTCCTCCGCGAGCGGCACCAGCAGCGGCGCGGGCTGGCCGACGACCTCGCACCGCGTGGACATGGTGGCGACGGCACGGGTGTAGGCGCCCGAGGCGATCGTCGCCGCGGTGGCGAGCACGCCCACCCGACCGGCGCGCGTCGCGGCGACGGCCGCGCGCGCCCCGGGCTCGATGACGGGCAGGACCGGTAGATCCAGCTCGACGCGCAGCCGCTCCGGCGCGACGGCGCTCACCGTGTTGCACGCGATGACGATGCCCTTCACGCGCTGCTTCACCAGGTAGCGCGCGCAGCCCATGGCGTACTTGACGACCGTGGCCGGCCCGCGCGTGCCGTAGGGCACCCGCGCGGTGTCGCCGAGGTAGACGATGTCCTCCGCGGGCAGCACGCGGCGCAGCTCGCGCACGACGGTGAGCCCGCCGAGCCCGGAGTCGAACACCCCCAGCGGTGCGTCGCTTGCCATGGACACATGCGATAGCACGGCCTGGCCGGCGGCGGTCCCGGAGGCGCAGCCTCCACCTGCAGGCCGGACGCCGCAGCGGCGAGGGCCTGCTTCGGGACGGCCCTGCACGGCGACGCGCCGAAGAGCCTGGGCAGCGGGTACACTCGGAGCGATGACCGATACCCGCGCAGCGCTCGCCGTGACGCAGGCCCTCCCGTTCGGGCTGGGCTCCGTCCTCGCCGATCGCTACGAGCTGCGCGCCTTGCTCGGCGAGGGCGGCATGGGCACCGTCTTCTGCGCCCACGACGGCGAACTGGACGAGGACGTGGCGCTCAAGGTGCTGCACGCCGAGGCGGCCACCGACCCCGCCGCCCTCTCGCGCTTCCTGCGGGAGGTGAAGCTCGCCCGGCGGGTCACCCACCGCAACGTGGCGCGCACCTTCGACCTCGGCGTGCACGAGGGACTGCGATTCCTCACGATGGAGCTCATCGTGGGGCAGTCCCTTGCCGCGCACTTCGGCCGGAGCCGGGCGTCGCTCCCTGAGACCCTCCGGCTCGCGGCGGAGATCGCTCGCGGGCTGGCGGCCGCGCACGGCGCGGGCGTGGTCCACCGCGATCTCAAGCCGGAGAACGTGATGCTCTCGGAGGACCGCGTGGTCATCACCGACTTCGGCATCGCGCGCGCGGCCGACGGCGTCGCCGACGCGCTGCGCACCGGGACGATTGTCGGGACGCCGGCGTACATGGCGCCGGAGCAGCTGGAGAGCCGCGCGGTGGACGGGCGCACCGACGTCTACGCGCTCGGGACCATGCTCTTCGAGCTGCTGACCGGGGGCCTGCCGTTCCAGGGCGACTCGGCGATCGCGATCGCCGCGCAGCGTCTCACGGCGGACCCACCCAGCGTGCGTCACGTCGACGCCGCGCTGCCGGAGTCGGTGGCGAGCCTCGTCGACGACATGCTCGCGCGCCGGCGGGAGGACCGCCCCGACGCGCAGACCGTCCTGGACCGCGTGGAGGCGCTGCGCGGCAACGCCCCGCGCGAAGGTCGGACGGGGCCGAAGCTGCCCTCGCTCTCGCAGGAGTCGCTCACCGCGTGGGCGCAGCCGCGCACCGTGGCCGTCGAGAAGCTCGCCGCCGACCAGGCGTCCGCGCCGCTCGCGCGGATGCTGGAGGGCGCCATCGAGGGCGGCCTCACCGAGGCGCGCGTGGGGCAGGTTCTGCTGGGCGGCGCGAGCGCGGACATGGCGGTCCAGGGCTCGCTGCACACCTCGAAGGAACGCGTGCGCGCGCGGCTCAGGCTGGTGGAGGCGCGCAAGGCGGCGCCGGTGTGGGCCGGGCACGTCGACGCGGCCGCGTCGGACACGCTGGACCTGGAGGACCGCGTGGTGGAGGCCGTGCTCGAGGCGGTGCGGGCGCGCACCGCGCGGGTGCCGGTCCCCGCCGACCCCGCCCTGCGCGAGCCGTACGAGCAGGCGCGCGCGGCCTTCGCGCGATTCTCGCTGCCCGACATCCGGCGCGGGATGACGCTGCTCGAGGACATCGAGGCCCGGGCGCCCGGCGATCCGCGCGTGCGCGGCCTGCTCGCGCGCATGCTGATCGAGGCCTGGGCGCAGATGGGCGCGCGGGACGCCGCGATGGTCTCCCGCGCGGAGGAGCTCGCGCTCCGCGCCCTCGCGGCGGACCCTGCCGTCGCCGACGCACTCCACGTGGTGGCCCTCATCCGGCTGGCGTCGGGCGAGCTCGGAGCGTTCCTGCGCGCGGAGGAGGAGTGCCTTCGCCAGGCGCCCTACTACGCGGAGGCCCACCAGACGCTGGGCCAGCTCCTCTGCGAGTCGCTGCACCTCGCCGAGGGCCGGCGGCGACTGGACCTGGCGGAGCGGCTGGACCCCACGCAGATCACGATCGCGTTCCAGCGCGCGCGAGTCGCGGCGCTGCTCGGGGAGGTGGACACCGCCCGCCAGATCCTGCGGCGGGCACGCGAGCGCGCCGGCCCGCTGTCCACCGCGGTCCTGGACTCCCGGCTGGCGATCTGGCTGGAGGATTGTGAGGACGCGGCGCGCATCGCCGAGGTGGTGACGCAGGCGAGTGCCGGCGCGGCGTGGGACGGCATCGCCGCGCTCATGCGCGCCTTCGTCCAGGGCGAGCTGCCGCCGATGGCGGGCGACATGCTGGCCTGGACGGTGCAGCCAGACGTCGCCCCGCGACATCGTTGCATGATGCACGAGATTGGCGCGGAGCTGTACGCCGCCCTGGGCGAGCCGGAGCGCGCGCTCTCGTACGTCGAGGCGTTCACGCGGATCCCGCAGACCGACCTGCTCTGGATGGACCGGTGCCCCGCGCTGGCGAGCATCCGCGACGATCCGCGCTTCGCCGAGGCACGCGCCGCGGTGGCGGCACGCGTGGCCGAGCTCTGGAGCTGAGGGCGCGCCGCCACGGTGGGTCGCCGAGGAACGTCTACGCCACGCGCCACCGGAGCTCGGTCCGTGCGAAGGCGAGGTCACGACGCGGCCGACGTCCCATGTTCGCGGGTCGAGCACCGGCGAGAGCGCCGCGACGAGGCCGTGGAAGCGCTGGCCGGGCGCGGGCGCGTGGCAGGTCACCCGCGAGGGATTTGCCTGCTCTACGAGACCCACGCCGAGCCGCTCCGGAACGACCGGAGCCGGCGCCAGCGCGCTCGGAGCCGGCACCGCGGCGCGCCGCTCGCCGTGGACGGTCAGTGGATGCGGATGCGGCGCGTCGGGCGCACGACGAAGCTCTGCCCCGCGAGCGCGGCGAGGGCGGCGTCCATGTCCTTCTCGGTGGCCTCGTGGGTGGTCATCACGATCTGCGCGACGCCCGGCTCGCGTTCCTCCTGGACCATCTGCTCGACGGTGACGCCCGCGTCGCCGAGCGCCGCGGCGATGCGCGCGAGCACGCCCGCGTGATTGTGCGCGGTGAAGCGCAGGTAGTAGCGCGTCCGGACGCGGGCGAGGGGCGCCACGGCGCGCGCCTGCAACTGGATGCCGCGGGTCATCAGGCCGGGCACGCCGCTGCGCAGCGCGCGCGCCACGTCCAGCACGTCGGCCACCACGCTGACGGCCGTCGGCATCTCCCCGGCGCCGCGGCCGGAGAGCAGGCACGGCCCCAGGGCGCGGCCCTCCAGCGCGATGGCGTTGAGCACGCCGCCCACGTTGGCCAGGGGCGTGTCCTTGCGCACCAGCGCGGGGTGCACGCGGAGCTCCACCTCCCCGTCGCGGTCGCGGCCTATCGCCAGGTGCTTGATGGCGTAGCCGAAGCGCGCGGCGAACCGGTGATCCACCGGCTCGATCTCCCGGATGCCCTCCGTCGGTACCCTGGCGGAGTCCACGCGCGCGCCGAAGGCGAGCATCGCCAGCACGACCAGCTTGTGCGCGGCGTCGTGGCCGCCCACGTCCAGCTCGGGGTCCGCCTCGGCGTAGCCGTGGCGCTGGGCCTCCTTCACGGCGGCGTCGAAGTCCAGGCCGTCCTCGTGCATGCGGGACAGCACGTAGTTGCACGTCCCGTTGACGATGCCGGCGAGGGAGGTCACCCAGTCGCTGGCGAAGGCCTCGCGCAGGGTGCGGATGATGGGGATGCCGCCGCCGACCGAGGCCTCGAAGGCGATGTCCACGCCGGCCATGATCGCGCGGTCCACCAGCGCAGGGCCGTGCATCGCGAGGAGCATCTTGTTGGCCGTCACCACGCCGCGCTTGTTCTCGATGGCGCGCTCGACGTACTCGCGCGCCGGGTCCAGGCCGCCCATCGTCTCGACGACCACGTCGATGTCGGGGTCGTCGAGCAGCACCTCCGGCAAGGTGGTGACCAGCGCGCGGTCCAGCTCGAGGACGCGCTCCTTGTCCGGATCGCGCACCAGCACGCGCGCGATCTCCAGCGGCGCGCCCACGCGCTCGGCGAGATAGCGGGCGTTGTCGGTGAGCAGGCGCACCACGCCGCCGCCGACGACACCGCACCCGAGGAGACCGATACGCACCGGCTTCGTCATGGGGGACGCGAGGTTAGCACGCCGGGTATGCTGCCCATCCGATGGACTTCCGGTCGCTCTTTCTTCGAAAGCACGTGGAGGAGGACGGTGAGCCCGCCCCCGAGGGTCACGGGCTGCGGCGCTCTTTGACCGCGCTGGACCTCACCCTCCTGGGCATCGGCGCCATCATCGGCGCGGGCCTCTTCTCGAGCATCAAGGAGATGATTGTCGGGCGCTTCGACGCCGAAGGCCACCTGATGATGCACGGCGCCGGCCCCGCCGTGATCATCTCCTACGTGCTGACGGCCGTCGCGTGCGGCCTCGCGGCGCTCTGTTACGCGGAGGTCGCGGCGATGGTGCCGGTCTCCGGCAGCGCGTACTCCTACTCCTACGCGGCCTTCGGCGAGCTGGTGGCGTGGATCATCGGCTGGGACCTCATCATCGAGTACGCGATCGGCAACATCTACGTGGCGCAGAGCTGGGGCGACTACTTCCAGACCTTCCTCCACGGCCTGCTCGGCTGGCAGCTCCCGCTGTGGCTCACCAAGGACGTGCAGACGGCGACCGCGATGGCGCGCGCGCCGGAGAACGCGGGCGTGTGGTTCCCCCACGTGGCCGGTCACGTCGTCGCCTTCAACTTGCCGGCCTTCGGCATCACCATGCTCCTCACGGTGCTGCTCTTCGTCGGCATCCGGGAGAGCGCGCGCGTCAACGCCGTCATGGTCATCCTCAAGCTGACGCTGGTGGGCATCTTCATCGCCCTGGGCTTCCGCACCATCCTGCACCGCGGCGAGACGCACTGGCACCCCTTCGCGCCCAACGGCTTCAAGGGCATCTGGCAGGGCGCGGCGCTCGGCTTCTTCAGCTACATCGGCTTCGACGCGGTCTCCACGGCGGGCGAGGAGTGCAAGAACCCGCAGCGCGACATGCCGCGCGGCCTCATCGCCTCGCTCGTGGTCTGCACGGTGCTCTACATCCTCACGGCGGCGGTGCTCACCGGCGTCGTCCCGATGAGTCAGATGACGACCAACGACCCGCTCGCGAAGGCCATGGAGTACATGGGCTACCAGAACTTCGCGACCATCTTCGGCTTCGGGGCCGTGGTCGCGATGACGGCGGTGCTCCTCGTCTTCCAGCTCGGCCAGACGCGCATCTTCATGGTCATGGCGCGCGACGGCCTGCTGCCTCAGGTCTTCAGCCGCATCCACCCGCGCTTCCAGACCCCGCACGTCTCCACGTGGCTCACCGGGCTGGTCGTGGCGATCGGGTGCTCGGTGCTCACCCCGGACCAGGCGATCGGCCTCACCAACATCGGCACCCTCTTCGCCTTCATCCTGGTCTCGCTGGGCGTGATCGTCCTGCGCCTGCGCTACCCCAACCGCCTGCGGCCCTTCAAGGTCCCCTTCTTCCCCGTCACGCCCATCCTCTCGGCGCTGGCGTGCGTGGCGCTCATCGCCGGCCTGGAGCTCTCCAACTGGCTCAGGCTCGTCGTGTGGCTGGCGATCGGCCTGGTCGTCTACTTCTCGTACGGCTACTCGCACAGCGTCATCCGCCGCCGCACAAGATGATGGCCCCACGCCACAACCCACCCCTCTTCTCCCGCGCTAGTTGGTGGGAGGGGGGGCCGCTTCCTTCTTCTCCTCCGGACGCGGCTTCGGCATCTCCTCCAGCGCGGCCTCGAGCACCTGCTCCATCTTGGCGACGAAGACGAACTCCAGGTCGTTTTTCACCTCGGCCGGGACCTCGTCGAGGTCGGCCTTGTTGCGCTCGGGCACGATGACCCGCTTGATGCCCGCGCGGTGCGCGGCGAGCACCTTCTCCTTGAGACCGCCGATGGGCAGCACGCGGCCACGCAGGGTGATCTCGCCGGTCATCGCCACGTCGTGGCGGATGCGGATGCCGGTGAGCATCGAGACGAGCGCGGTGAACATCGTCACGCCGGCGGAGGGGCCGTCCTTGGGCATGGCGCCCGCCGGGATGTGGATGTGGATGTCGCTCTTCTCCAGGAAGTCGCGCGCGATGCCGAGGCGCTCGGCGTTGGTGCGCACGTAGGAGAGGGCGGCCTGAGCGGACTCCTTCATCACGTCCCCGAGCTGCCCGGTGAGCTGCAGCTTGCCGGAGCCGAACATGCGGGTCGCCTCGATGAAGAGGATCTCGCCGCCGACGCTCGTCCAGGCGAGGCCTGTGGCGACGCCGGGCTCCTCGGTGCGCTCGGCGACCTCGGAGGTGAAGCGCTGCGGCCCGAGGAACTCGCGGATCTGGTCCTCCGTCTCGATCTTGCGGGGGGAGTTGTCGCCCTCGGCGATCTTGACGGCGACGCCGCGGATGACGCTGGCGATCTGCCGCTCCAGCGTGCGGACGCCGGCCTCTCGCGTGTAGTAGTCGATGATGGTGTCCACCGCCTCGTCTGCGATGACGAGCTGGTCCTTCGCGATGCCGTGCTCCTCGATCTGCTTGGGGATGAGGTGCTGCCGCGCGATGGCGAGCTTCTCGTTGCGCGTGTAGCCGGGGATCTCCAGGATCTCCATGCGGTCGCGCAGGGGGGCGGGGATGGGGTCGGCGATGTTCGCCGTGGCGACGAACATGACGTTGGAGAGATCGTACGGGATCTCCAGGTAGTGGTCGGCGAAGCTGAAGTTCTGCTCCGGGTCGAGCACCTCCAGCAGGGCGGCCGCGGGATCGCCGCGGAAGTCGTGGCCGATCTTGTCGACCTCGTCGAGCATGAAGACGGGGTTGATGGTGCCCACCTTCTTCATGCCCTGGATGATCTGGCCGGGGAGCGCGCCCACGTAGGTGCGCCGGTGGCCACGGATGGCCGCCTCGTCGTGCACGCCACCGAGGGAGATGCGGTGGAACTTGCGCCCCAGCGACCGCGCGATGCTCCGGCCGAGCGACGTCTTGCCGACGCCGGGCGGGCCGATCAGACAGAGGATGGGACCCTTCTTGTCCTTCTTCAGCTTGCGGACGGCCAGGTACTCCAGGATGCGCTTCTTGACCTTCTCCAGGCCGTAGTGGTCCTCGTCCAGGACCTTGCGCACCGCGGCGATCTCCAGGTTGTCCGGCGTCTGGGTGTGCCAGGGCAGATCCAGGATCCAGTCCAGGTAGGTGCGCACGACGGTGTACTCCGCCGAGCCCACCTGCATGTTGCGCAGGCGCTTGATCTGCTTCTTCGCGACCGTCTCCGCCTCGTTGGGGAGGTTGGCCTTGGCGATGCGATCCTCCAGGCCGTCCAGGTCGCCCTGGTCGCCGTCATCCTCGCCGAGCTCCTCCTTGATGGCCTTGAGCTGCTGCCGCAGGACGTACTCGCGCTGGTTTTTGCCCATCTCCTCCTTGATCTGGGAGTTGATGCGCTCGCGCATCTTGAGGATCTCCAGCTGGCGGGTGAGCAGGCGCAGCACCTTGCGGATGCGCTCCTTCACGTCCACCGTCTCGAGCAGGCCGGCCTTCTCCTCCACCGGGGCGTCCAGGTTGGCGGCCACCAGGTCCGCCAGGGCGCCGGGCGCCTGGATGGAGTCGATGAGGGAGCCCGCCTCGCGCGGGAGCTCGGGCATGAGCTGGATGACCTGCTTGGCGATGTCGCGCAGGCTCATGCTCAGGGCCTCGGCCTCGTCGTCCTCGACGCCCGCCTCTTCCAGGCGGCGCACCTTGGCCTTGAGGTACGGGGCGCTCTGGCTCACGTCCTCCAGGCGGATGCGCGTCAGGCCCTGAAGGATGAGCGAGTAGTTGCCGGAGCTGTGCTTGAGCGCCTTGAGGACGCGGGCCGCGCAGCCGACGACGTGCAGATCATCCATGCCCGGGTCGTCGGTGGACGGGTCCTTCTGGGCGAAGATGGCGATGACCGGGGACGGCAGGCTGTCGACGTCTTCGACGAGGGCGACCGACTTCTCCCGGCCCACGTCGAACGGAGCCACGGCCCCGGGGAACAGCACAGCGTTCCGGATGGGGAGGACGGGCAGCTCGTCACCGAACTGCACGACCTCTTCTTCCCGCGGGGGCACTTTCTTTTCGGACATGTCTTACCTCTCCGTCGTGGCCGTTCGGGCAGGCCCAGGGAGCGTTGCACGAGCACGCTGCCGGGGGAAAAGCTTCGGTTCTGTTCGCCACGTATCAGTCTGCTGCGACCTGACCTGAGCGAAGCTAAACACTGGGCAAGCTTCGCGCCAGCCCACCAAGAGCGACGGGCTCCCCCATCGTTCGGGCAGGGCGAGGGTGCCGTTCACGTGGGGACGACCCGGGTGGGATCGAGCGTGTGCACGGCGAGGCCGGTCAGCACCTTCGGATAGAAGAAGGTGGACTTCTGCGGCATGACCTCGCCTGCCTCGGCCACGTCGCGCACCTGGGTGACGGGCGTGGCGTTCATCAAGAAGAGCACCTGGCCCTTGCCGGCGCGCAGCTCGGCCAGGGCGGCGCGGGCGTCCTGCGGGTAGTAGATGTTGGCCTTGGCCGCCTGAGCCTCCCGGGTGATCCCCAGCACGGCCTCCAGGATGCCGTCGTGGAGGAGGGCGACGTCCGTCCGGCGCAGGGCCTCCGGGCGGGCGCCCAGCAGGGCGTGGCCGGCGAGATCGGCCCCCTCCTTCAGCGAGAGCAGGGTCACCCGGCCGTCCGGGGCGGCGACCGCGAAGCTCGGTCGCTTCTGCCCCGCCTCGCCCAGCTCCTTCGTGGCCACCTCGGCGGTGGCGCCCTGCGCCAGGGGGCGGACGTCGAAGAGGTCCGCCACCCGCTGGAGCATCTCGTCGTAGGAGAAGACGGGCAGGGAGTGGATGTGGCGGTGCGTCGGGAAGACGACCAGGTTGGGATCGTCCCCGTTGACGAGGAAGGTCATGAAGTAGCGGTGCTCCGCGCGCTCCGGCGCGGCGGGGTGCTGGGCGGAGACCTCGTCGCGGTAGTGGAGGGCCGTCTCGTAGCGGTGGTGGCCGTCGGCGATGAGCAGGGAGGACTTGCGCACGCCGTCCACGATGGCGATGACCGCGTCGCGCGCGGTGACCTTCGCCAGGACGTGGTGCACGCCGTCGGGCGTGGAGAACTGCGTGAGCACGTGGCCCGTCTCGAGCGGCGCTTCGAGCTGGTGGCGCGGGTCGCGGTAGAGCATGAACCCTGGGCTGAGGTTGGTGCCGGTGGCGCGGAAGAGCTTGAGCCGGTCTTCCTTGGGGCCGGAGAGGGTGCGCTCGTGGGGGAGCACGATCCGGTCGGCGAAGGGGTGCAGGCGGACCGCCGCGAGGAAGCCGCGGCGGGTGATGGCCTTCTGGTCGGGACCGCCGCCCGGGGGAACGAAGGTCTGGTCGTAGCGGTAGAAGGCGGGCTCTGTGTCGCGGATGAGCACGCCGCTCTCCTGCCACGCGCCGAGGAGCCGCGCGGCCTCGGCGTACTTCGCGTCACCCTCCCCCTCCGGGAGGATCAGCCGCACGATGTTGTGCGGATCGCGCGCGGCGAGTTCCTTGCGCTGCGAGGCGTCGATCACGTCGTACGGAGGCGCCACGACGCGCGCCAGACCACCGGGCAGCCGTGGCAGGTCGTACCGGAGCGGCGTGAGCGGGGCGATCTCGGCCATCAACGACTCTCGCTAGCATGAAGCGAGCGCGCCGCGAAGCCCTCTCCGCGTCAGGCCCGTCACCCGAGCGCGCGCCAGCCGATGTCGCTCCGGTGGTGCTCGCCGCGCCAGCGGATCCGCGCCACCACCTCGTACGCGAGACGGCGCGCGTCGGCGAGCGTGGCCGCGGACGCCCCCACGGTCAGGATGCGCCCACCGCTCGTCACGACGGCGCCGTCCTCGCGCACCTTCGTCCCGGCGTGCAGCACGAACTGCCCCTCGGCGAGCGGCGCGTCCAGCCCCTCGATGCCGTCGCCAGTTGCGGGCTTGCCAGGATAGCCCTCCGCCGCCATCACCACGCAGAGCGCGGCGCCGGCGCGCACCGGCACCTCCGCGGGCAGACGTCCGGTGGTTGCAGAGTACAACAGGTCGTAGAGGCTCCCGTCCACCAGCGGCAGCAGCACGCACGTCTCCGGATCGCCGAAGCGCACGTTGAACTCCAGCACCCGCGGCTCGCCGGCGTCGATCATCAGGCCGACGAAGAGCACGCCGCGGAAGGGGGCGCCCTCCGCCGCCATGCCGCGCAGGGTGGGCGTGACGACGCGGTCCATGACGGCGGCGCGCACCGCCTCGGTGACCACGGGCGCCGGCGCGTACGCCCCCATCCCGCCGGTGTTGGGGCCGCGGTCGCCGTCCAGGACGCGCTTGTGATCCTGCGCGGGCGCCAGCGCCACCCCGCGCTCGCCGTCGCAGAGGACGTGGAAGCTCGCCTCCTGCCCTGGCAACAGCTCCTCGATCACCACCGTCTTGCCGGCGTCGCCGAAGGCGCCGTCGCGCATCATCGATCGCACAGCGGCGAGCGCCTCGTCGGCGGAGCTCGCGACCACCACTCCCTTGCCGGCCGCCAGGCCGTCCGCCTTGACCACCAGCGGCCGCGCGGCGGCGCGCACGTGCGCCTCGGCGGCGTCGGCGTCGTCGAACACCTGGAAGTCGGCGGTGGGGATCCTG
Organism: uncultured delta proteobacterium; assembly: GCA_963782055.1. GTDB lineage: Bacteria > Myxococcota_A > Polyangia > Polyangiales > Polyangiaceae > DASXHD01. Next base: position 2,580,170 of record CAWAIF010000003.1, on the reverse strand, counting down.
TGACGCTTCAGGAACTGCTTCATGAAGGCCTTGGACGCCTCGAGGCGGGCGGCGGCGCGGGAGGGCCCGAAGGCGCGGAAACCCGCGGCCGCCAGCGCGTCCACGACGCCCAGGGTGAGGGGCACCTCCGGGCCCACCACCACCAGCTCCGCCTTCTCCCGGGTGGCCGCCGCGACGATCCCCGGGACGTCATCCGCCCGGCCGGGGAGGTTGCGCCCGTCGCGGGCGGTCCCCGCGTTGCCGGGCAGGGCGAGCGCCTCGTGCCCCTCCCGCGCGAAGCGCTGGACCAGCGCGTGCTCCCGGGCGCCCGAGCCGATGACGAGGACACGTGCCATGGGCGCCACTTGTAACCCAAAATCCCCGTCCACGCGCCGTACGGCCGGTCTATTCTGGGAGCGTGAGCGCAGTCCGCACGCCGGTCGCCATCCGCATCACGCGCCCCTACGCCACGGTGGAGGAGCTGCTGGCGCACGAGCTGGACACCTTCTCGCGCACCGGGGTCACCCTCGTCGGCGCGCAGTCGCGACCGGAGGGCGTGGTGCTCCGCTTCGAGGTCTCGCTGGCCGACGGCACGCCCATCCTGCGCGGCGAGGGTCGCGTGGTCGGCTACAAGGCGGCCGCCGTCGGGAGCGAGCCGGGCCTCTCGCTCCGGTTCACCCGCCTGGACTCCAAGTCCAAGGCGCTCGTCGACCGCGCCGCGGCGATGAAGGAGGAGCGGCGGTCGGGCGCGCCGCCGCCACCCAGCGCCGCGGCGCCCAGCGCCAGGCCGCCGCCCTTGCCGGAGGCGGCGAAGGGCAAGCCGCCGCCGCTGCCGCCACGGGCCGCGCGCGAGGCCGATCCCGAGCCGGTGTCGGCGGAGCCCGCGGAGATCTCGTCGGCGCCGGAGGTCTCCTCCGCGCCGGAGATCGTGTCGGCGTCGGAGCTGCTGGCTGGGCCAGACTCCGTGCCCATCTCGGTGCCGGACGCCGATCCGTCGATCCCCATCGTGCTGGACGTCTCCAGCGGGGAGCTGCCGGCGGAGCCGCCGAGCGAGCCGGAGATCGCGGTGGCCGCGCCGCCGGCCTCCGAAGCGTCCGCGCCGCCGGCCTCCGCTCCGGAGCCACCGCCGGCTCCGGCACCACCGCCCGCCACCGCCGCGGCCTCCCCCGACGCGCAGGCAGCCCTCGACAGACTGCGCGAGCGCGCCAGGCAACTGGGCCCGGAGGACATCGCGCGCATCCTGGAGCAAGGCCGCGCCCGCGCCGCGGGCTGAAGCAACCGGTCAGCCCCGCTGCGCGGCCGCCTCGAACGCCAGCTCCACCGCGCGTCGACGTGCCTCCGCGCGGTCGGCGAGCTGCTCCTGGACGAAGCGCGCCACCTCCTCGGTCGTGGCGCGCAGATCGCTCTCGGTCATGGCATCCTCGATGAGGCGGCGCATGTGCTCGGCGCTGGCGACGCGCTCGGCGGGATCGCGGACCAGCGCCAGGGCGATGACGTCGGCCACCTCCTGCGGGATGTGTGGGGGAAGCGGGGGCGGGGGGGCGTCGCCGATGAGCCGCAGGTAGGTGTCGCGCTGGCTCTCTCCCTCGAAGGGCGGAAAGCCCGCGATGAGGTGGTAGAGCATCGCGCCCACCGACCAGAGGTCGGCGCGCCGGTCCACCGGCTGCCCCGTCGCCTGCTCCGGCGCCATGTACAGCAGCTTGCCCTTCACCGTCCGCTCGCCGATCGTCTTGCCGGCCAGGCCGAAGTCGATGAGCTTGGCCTCGCCGCGCACGCTGACGAGCACGTTCTGCGGAGAGACGTCGTGGTGGACGACGCCCCGCAGCTCGTGGGCGGCGTGGAGGCCCGCGCAGGTGTCGGCCACCACGCGACACGCGAGCCCCACCGGCATCGCGATGCCCGCGCGCTCGCACGCGCGAAAGAGGCGGGCGAGGGAGTCGCCGTCCACCCACTCCATGACGAGGTAGAGCACCCCGTCCTCGTCGCCCACGTCCAGGATGTGCGCCACGTTGGGGTGGTGGATGCCCGCGGCGATGCGCGCCTCGTCCAGGAACATGCGCTGGAAGCGGAGGTCGCTCGCGTAGTGGGGCAGGATCGTCTTGATCGCGAGCAGCTCGGCGCCGTGCGCGTCGCGCGGCCGGCCGAGCCACACCGAGGCCATGCCCCCCTGGGCGATGGGACAGAGCAGCTCGTAGCGCCCCAGTTTGCTGCCGGGCTCGAGAGGTGGGCCCACGCTCCGAGTGTACCCGAAGCGGGGGCCGGCGGCCCTAGCCCGCAGCGCGGCGGAAAGCGGCCACGAAGCGGCGGGCGCGGGCTGGGTCGACGGGCGCCCCGGCCCTGCCGCCCACCTTCAGGGCGCTCCCCACGACCACGCCGTCGCACGCGGCGAGCAGGTCGCGCAGCGAGGCGGCGGTGGCGCCGCTGGCGGCGAGCACCTGCGTGCGCGGCGGCAGGCTGGCGCGCACGCGGCCGAGCTTGCCCAGGTCCACCGCACGCCCGGTGCCGCTACCGGTGACTAGGACGGCGTCGGCCAGGCCGCGCAGCGCGACGTCACGCGCCTCGTCCTCGACCGGCCGAGCGCCGAGGGGGGCGGAGTGCTTGACGTCCACGTCCGCCCAGACCGCCGCTCGCGCGGCGAGCGACGCGCGAAGGCGCATCGTCTCGGCGGCGCGGCCCTGGACGACGCCCTGGTCGGTGACGCGCGCCCCGGCGTGGACGTTGACGCGGACGAAGGACGCGCCGGTCACCGCGGCGATGGAGATGGCGGCCTCGGCGTCGTTGCGCAGCACGTTGACGCCGACCATCGCGTCCGGCGCCGCGGCGCGCGCCTGCAGCACGCACGCGGTGAGCGCGGCGACGGTGACCGGCGGCACGCGCGCGGCGAAGAAGGGCGCGTCGCCGAAGTTCTCGACGACGATGCGTTCGAAGCCGGCGCGCGCGAGGAGCGACGCGTCGCGGGCGACCTGCGCGAGGACGCGCGGCATCGTCCAGGCGCGGGGGGAGCCGGGGAGAGGGGGGGCGTGGATGACCGCGGCGAGGAGTTTGGGTTTGGGCATGGGGGGAGTGCGGGGCAGGAGGGGGAGGAGGAGGGAGAAGGAGAAGGAGAAGGAGAAGGAGAAGGGAGACGGAGAAGGGGTGGCCGGTCGAGAGTTCGCAGGTCCGCATGCTAACGGTGTGCGGCGGGTCGTTGAAGCCCGGTGCAGGACAGCGATCCGTGAGCACCGGCAGACCGGGCGACGCCTCGAGCATGTGGTGGGAGCGCGCGCCTCGAGCCCCCAGCCACGGCATGAAGCCGAGCGCCGGAGCGACCTCGAAGCACGCTTCCCCTCCCCCCTTCCCCTTCCCCTTCTCCCTTCCCCTTCTCCTTTCCCCATCTCCTTTCCCTTCTCCCTTCTCCTTTCCCCTTCCCCTTCTCCTTTCCCCTTTCCCCTTCTCCTTTCCCTTTCCCCTCCGCGGGCGCGGGCGCGGGCGCGAGTGCGGGCGCGGGCGCGGGGGCGAGCGCGGGGGCGAGCGCGGGCGCGGGCGCGGGCGGGAGAGGAGGGGGCTCGCTCGGGGGGGAGGTCATCGTCCCGCCGTGCTCGGAGTCGGCAAGGCCGGGCCGTGCTCGCCGTCCTCGCCGTGCTCGGCCGCGCGTGCGCCTCGGTGAACGATGGACGCGGCGCGCGACCTGCGCGCGGCTCCGGGCGGCTGCGCGCGGTGCGCGCTCCGCGCGCAGCCTTGCCGACTCCTGCGCGCGGCGGGCTTGGGCGTTCGCCCCCCGCGCGAGGGTGCGCGGGCGCATGCAAGGAGTCGAACGATGTTGCGTATCTATCCTGTGTTGCTGGAGCTCGTGCGGACGCTGGCACCTCTCGTGCGGGAGCTCGAGCGGCATGATCCGAATCTCGCGCGCCAGTGCCGGCGGGCGCTGGCGAGCGCGCCGCTCAACGTGGCCGAGGGGATGTACTCGCGCGGGCGGAATCGCGCGGCGAGGTATCACACCGCGCAGGGATCGCTGCGCGAGGTGCTGGCCTGCTTCGAGGTCGCCGCGGCGCTCGGCTACTTGCCCGGGCTCGAGGCCGGGCTGCGGGACCGCGTGGACCACGTGCTCGGCACGCTGGTCCGCCTCGTGGTCGCGCGCTGAGGCGCGGGGGCGGGGGCGTGAGGGCGGTCGCGAGCGCGAGGGCGGGCGCGGGGGCGAGCGCGAGGGCGAGCGCGGGCGCGAGCGCGTGGCCGGAACCGGGCGGGCGCGATGAGACAGGACATCGCGCCCGCCGGGCCTGCGGCCGGGCCTCAGTGCGCGCCCGCCAGCCGCACCAGCGTTCCCAGCACGTGCCGGAAGCGCGCCTCGAGCGCCGCCTCCAGCTCCGGCATGTAGCCGAGCGCCGCCGCCACCTCGAAGCACGCCTGCGTCTCGCGCAGCGAGCCCAGCGCGGTGTGGTAGCGCGCCTGCTTGTTTCGCCCGCGCGCGTACGCGCCCTCCGCGACGTTGAGCGGCACGCTCGCCAGCGCCCGCCGGCACTGCCGCGCGAGATCCGGATCGTGCCGCCCGAGCTCCCGCAACCGCGGCCCGACCTCGCGCACCAGCTCCAGCACCACGGGATAGATTCGAAGGTTCATCACGCGCTCCTCGGCAACGCCCCGCGCACCGCGCGCGGGGGGCCCAAGCCCACACCCGCCGCGCGCAGGAGCTGTCGAGGCTGCGCGCGAAGCGCGCACCGCGCGCAGCCGCCCGGAGGGCGCGAAGCGCCCGAGGACGGCGAGCACGGCCTGGCCTCGACAGCTCCGAGCACGGCGGGACCATCCCCTCCCCCCGAGCGACAGCCCCCTCCCCGCTCCTTCCCCCTTCACCTTCCGCGCCAACGGAGGAGCGCGAGCGCGAGCGCGAGCGCGGGCGCGGGCGCGGGCGCGAGCACGAGGGCGTGTGGGGAGTGCATCGCTATCCCCTCCCCCGAGCGAGAGCCCCTCTCCTTCCCCGTCCCCCGTCCCCTTCCCCGTCCCCCTTCCCCGTCCCCCTTCCCCGTCCCCTTTCCCCTTCCCGTTCTCTCACGTGGCCGATCGCGCACCATCCTCCCCGTGTGGCGCGCGGAGCGCGACACCGAGGGGAGGAGGCGCCACGCGCAGGGCTCGCGCGCAAGCCTTCTCGCGTGCCGGAATCCTTGCATCATGCACACACGGGCGGCACGCGAGAAGGCGAGCACGAGCCCGAGCATGGCGCCAGGAGGGGCCCCCCTTCCCCTCCCTCAGGGGAACCTGGGCGTCGCCCCCATCCTCGGCGGCCTCCCCGCCGCCCCCGCCGCGCCGCCCCCTCCCGGCTCCACGAAGTTCGGCATCGGCTGGAACTGCAGGTGCCCCAGCAGCCCGCGCACCTGGAACGAGTAGAACCCGTCCGGCCGCTTCGCCCGCTTCATCTCCGGAACGAACAGCTCGATGTCGCCGCCCTTCGGCGAGCCGGGCGCGCCGAACAGGTTCTTGGTGATCTCGCTCTTGCCCCGGAACGCGTCGTTGATCTTGAACTTGAGGTTCACGTCCAGGCTGCTCTCGTTGGCGAGCTCGCGCATCTGCACCTTGCCCTCGCCGTTGAGCTCCAGGTCCTTTCCGCCCGCGGAGAACTTGGTGATCTTCAGCACCCCGTCCTTGGCCTCGGCGTTGAAGGTGAGCGCGCCGACGACGAGCTTGGGCATCTCCAGCGCGCCCTTCAGCTTCGCCTTGCCGTCGCCGATGGCCACGTCGGTCCCCTCCAGGTCGATCGTGCCGTTGCCCTTCGAGGCCTTGCCCTCCGGCATCTGCAGCTTGATGGTCCCGGCGATGGTCCCCTGCACCGGCAGGCCGATCGCCTGGCTCAGCGCGTCCACCTGGTCCAGGTGCACGCCATCCAGGGTGACGTCGACGTCGCGCTCGTCCTTGCTCTCCTGGTACTCGCCGTCGATGGTGCCGCCCAGCGCGTCCAGGTGGAAGGTGACGTCGCGCTTGCCGACCAGCGACGCGAAGAGGCCCATCTTGATGCGCGCCTCGTCGATGTGGATCTCCGCCGGCGGCTTGCCCGGCTCCTGCGGGGCGCTCACCAGGCGGATGCCCTTCGCGCGCACGCCGGTGAACCAGTACCAGCCCATCGTGTCGATGTGGAGCTCCTGCTGCGCGCCCGCCGCCTTCTGCTGCGCGTTGAAGGAGGTGACGATGCGCTCCTTCAGCTTGTCGTACGGGAAGACGAGCGAGAGAAAGAGCGCGAAGGAGAGCAGGTAGAAGGTCGGGTAGCCGACCCACTTGGCCCAGCGCTTCATCTGCTCGGTCACGGCTTGCCCCCCTTCGGCGCGGCGGAGGACGCCGCGGCGGCGGGCTTCTCCACGCGGTCGTACGCCGAGACGCCCATCTCCACGTCGTACGAGTCCGGCTCGCCGGTGCGCTTGCGGATGTTCAGCCGGTTGATCGAGATGGGGCTCTCCGACTGCTCGATGGACTGCATGAACTCACTGATGGCGAGCAGCCCCGCCTTCTTCAGGTGGATGATGGTGCTGCGCTCGGTGTAGCGCTTGCCGTGCGGCACCGGCGGGCGGTCGACCGAGTCGGTCACCTCCAGCTTCTGCTTGCGCGCCTCCTGCTCCAGGAACCCGGCGAGCTCCGGCGCCTTGCTCTGGTAGCGCATGGCGATCGCCTCCTTCTTGGCCTCGCGGTCGCGCACCGCGGCCCGCCCGGTCTGCACGTCCTCCAGCGCCTGGCGGAGCTCGTCGTTGCTCGAGCGCTTGCTCGCCACGTACGACTCCAGGCCGAGCGGCAGGCCCAAGAAGAGCATCACGCCGAAGACGATGATCAGCACCTGGGCGAGGCGCTGCTCGCGGGCGTTGAGGCCCATGCGCTCGAAGATCGCGGCGGCCATCACTTACCCCCTCCGGCCGAGGCGGAGCTGCTCGTCCCCGCCGAGCTCTTCTTCTTCTTCTTCTTCGCGTGCTGATCTTCCGGGCACTTGAGGTCGAACTCCAGCACGTACTTCTGCCGGTCCCCGCCGACGACCTGGTTGGTGCGGGTGATCTTCACGTCGTCGAAGCACGGCTCGTTCTTGGAGAGCGACTCCGCGATGGACTGCGCGTCGGGGATGCTCCCGACGATGCCGTGCACCGTGACGTGGCCCTTCTGCACGTCCAGCTCCTCGATGTCGTGCGTCATCGACTGCGGGATATGCTCGGAGAGGCGCACCATGACGTCGAAGGCGTCGGCGTGCGGGAGCGGGTCCTCGTCGGGGGTGCCCTGCTGGGCGAGCAGCTCCTCGGCGTGGGTGGCGCTCGTCGTCTTCTCCCCGAGCACCTCCTGCGTCACCTGCCCGAGGGCGCTCTCCAGCGTGGAGCGCTCCTTCGATTCGGCGTAGATGGCGGTGCACGAGGAGAAGATGAAGCTCACGGCGAGGACGGCCCCCAGGCCGACGAGCACCGGGACCTTGTCGCGGAGCCAGCCGAAGCCGCGCTCGTAGACGAGCGGGCCCTTGCGCAGATCGAAGCTGGGGCCGCGCGTCGCCAGGCCCATCGCCAGGCCGAGCGCCTTGGCATACAGGGGCATGTCCGTCGCCGGGGCAGCGCGCGGGCCGAGATCGACGGAGAGCTGCGGCAGGCGCTTGACCGGCAGCTCCAGCTCGCCGGCGAGGAAGGACTCCGCGCCGGAGACGAAGGCGCCGCCGCCGCAGAGGTAGACGAGCAAGGGCGCCTCGACGCCCTGCGCCTGCAGCGCGGAGAGGGAGAGTCGCACCTCCCGCGCCAGCTTCGCGGCGGTGCCGGGCAGGCCCTCGGTCCCCAGCGACAGGGTGCGCGAGAAGACGGTCTCCCCCCGGCGCAGGACGAGCAGGTCGCTTGTGCGGGTGCCGAGGTCGAGCAGGGCGACGGGGCCCTCCTCCGAGAGGGAGGTCGCCAGGGGGGCCAGGTTGGCCAGCGGGAAGCCGCCCACGCCCACGCGCTCTGGCTCGACGGAGACGGCGTCGCGCACCAGGTCGATGCGCGCGCGCACGTCCTCGATCTTGGCGACCACCGCCATCACCGCGAGGGCGCCCTCCTCGGCATGCATCACGCCCGCGCCACGCGCGCCACCGCCCAGGATGCGGTAGTCGACCACGCTCTCGTCCAGGTCGAAGGGCGTCTGCGCCTCCAGCTCGAAGGGCAGCACGTCGGCGAGCTGCCGCTCCGCGCTCGCCGGGATGGAGACGATGCGCACCGCCGCGCGCGTGCCGGGCAGCGCGGCGGCCACCGCGTCCCCCGCGCCGGCGCCGCCGAGCGCCTTCTGCGTCGCCTCGCGGATCGCCACCAGCACGTCCCCGGTGATCTCCGCCGAGGCGAGCCCCTCCACCTCCTGCTTGCGGTACGACGACTTGACGACGACGACCTTCACGCTGGCGGTTCCGATGTCGATTCCGACGTACTTCGGCATGAGACGTGTTCCTGGGTCCGGGACCCGGTTACTCGATACGATAGTAGAGGATGGTGCCGCCGGTGCTGGGCGTGAGCGCGGCCTGGATGGACTGATCGCTGGTGAGGTTGTTGCTGGTCTGCTGCGGCGGCTGGCCGAGGCCCACGCCCTTCTGCTGGGGGAACAGACCCCCGCCGAGGGCGGGCGCCTGCCGGAAGTCCACCACCGCGTGGATCCTCAGGCGCGTCTGCCGCTTGTAGCCCTTGATGATGCCCACGGCGTAGATGCTGAAGACCTTGCTCTCGGTGGTGATGGTCTTGGCGAACTCGCTCTCGGAGAGGAACTTGACGGGCGTCATGCCCATCTTGACGAGCATGGGGCCGAGCATCCCCTTCCCCTCCATCGTGGCGATGAAGTCCTTGGGGCTGCCGAAGAGCGGCGCGCCCATGGTGACGCCGCTCGCCATCGTCACGCCCATCAGGAACAGGCTCGCCTGGTTGGGGTCGTTGCAGACGCCCGCGTCGGGCGCGCCGGAGCACACCACCCCCAGCAGCGTCTGCGCGTTGGCGCTGTTGACGTTGACCTTCCCCTGCCCCCACACCGTCATCACGCGCTTGTCGGGGTTGGTCGGGTCGGGGTCGACGAAGGTGGACCAGAAGTCGTCGCTGATCCCGCGCACCATGTGCAGCTCCTGGAGGGAGTCGAAGGGCGCGTTCTTGCGGCGGTATGGCTTCTTCAGGAGCTGGTAGTAGGAGTCCTCCACCGCGTTGCCGGCGGGCGCGTTCTGGCTCATGTCGCAGGAGAACGCCTGCTCGTCGATGTCCGCCCAGTCGATGATGGACTGGCACACCGTGAGGCGGTTGTTGTACTGGCCCTGCGAGTCGCGCTGCTCGAAGAGCGGGTTGTACTGCAGCGGCGCCATCAGCCCCATCAGCTCCTTGGCGAGGCGGATGTGGGCGATGTCGTTGGAGGCGCCCAGGTTGACGTTGATCTTGGCGTCCTCGTCGACGATCTGCAGCTCGAAGCGGCCCCCGGGCATGCCCAGGTTCTTGCCCGTGCCGAAGTCCACCCCCACGCTGGAGGCGAACTCGTCGGTGGAGGCCTTGTCGTTGAAGGGGGCGAGGATGCGGTCGGCGAACTTCCAGAGGGGGAGCTGCGGAGGCGCGCGCTTCATCAGCATGAAGAGCGGGGCGATGCTCTGGCGGATCGTCGGCTCCATCGCGATGAGCAGGCGGGAGAGGTTGACGGCGCTGCGGGCGATGTACTCCGCCTGCACGCCATCGCGGTCGGCCATCGCGCTGGCGAGGGTGGCGCTGGTGTCCGCCTGGAACTCGGCGAGCATGACGGTGAGGATGGAGAGCGCGCCCAGCACCATGATGAGGGCGATCCCGCGCTCCTTCGCCCGACGCTTGCGCGCGCGCTTCACCCGGGCGGCGCGGCGCTCGCGCGCGCTCTCCCAGGTGGCGTCCCGCTTCGCGTGCTCGCGCGCCCTCTTCATTGCGGGATCCCGAAGGAGAGGGGTTGCTGGATGGGGAGCATGACCTTGGTCATGTAGGTGGGCTCGAGACCGGCGGGCACGTGCGCGAGGGTGAGGGTGATGCGCACCTCCAGCGGCAGGCGGTTCTGCTGCGCGGTGACCTGGGTGGAGTCCCACGTCTCCAGCCACTGGCCCGTCGTCGGGTCGAGGTAGTGCAGGTCGAAGCTCTCCACGTCCTCGCAGAGGACGTTGACCACGCCGCCGCGCCTGGGCTCCATGTCGGCGGGGGTCTGCTCCCGGCGCACCAGGTCGTTTTTGCCGTCCACGTCGGGGTCCGGCACGACGAAGTAGCCGACCTCCGCCTGGTCCGACTCCTTGCTGTCGCGCACCAGCCGCTGGTGGGCGAAGCCGGAGAAGTCCACGCGGTCGAAGGGGGAGGCGCTCTGCCCGATGAAGGCGACGACGCGCGTCTGCAGGGCGATGTTGTTGGGGTTGTGGGCGGAGAGGAACGCGCTGGAGAGATCGCGGGCGATGCGCAGCACCGCGGCGCGCCCCTCCCGCGCGCGGTCGCCGCGGATGGCCTCCGCCTTCTTGCCGCGGGCCATGGAGTCGAAGGCGCCGTAGAGGAGCACGCCGATCATGCTGAGCACCGCGAGGGCGACGAGCACCTCCACCAGCGTGAGGCCGCGCGCGCGCGACTTGCGTGCAGATTGCACGGTTCTCATCGCGGCCCCCCGAAGCCGTTCATGCCACCCGCGGCGGGGCCGGAGGTGCGCGTGCCGGTGGAGCCGCCGGGGTTGCCCGTCGCGCCGGCCGCGCCGTTGGCGCCGCCCGCGGACGGCACGCCGGAGATGAAGCCGCCGCGCTGCGGGTTGGTGACGTACTGGACGAGATCGAAGGTCTGCGGGTTCGGCCCCTCCTTCCAGTGCACCGTGACGGTGACCTTCCGGATGCTGGACTCCATCATGGGCTTCATCGTCGGGTAGACCATGCCCATCGCCATGTTCACCAGGCCGGCCGCCCCCTGCCCGCCCGTCTGCTGCGAGATGGCGCTGCCCAGGCTGCCGATGCCGCCGTTGAAGTTGAGCGTGGCGTTGCCCGCCGGGCCCGCCCCGGCGTCGGGGCCGAAGGCGTTGATGAGGGAAGACGCGCCGCCGTCCTCGCCGAAGGTGCTCACCGGCGGGTCGGGCAGGATGATCTTCTCCACCTTGGTGTCGCAGGTGAAGGTGCTGGACTGTATGCCGTCGCAGCAGGGCGCGCCGTCGTCGATGTCGTCAAGCTCGGGGTAGCCGAACTTGAGGAGCTTCTCCTCCGCCTCGGTCATGCGGCAGCGCGCCAGGTTCACCGCCTGGCCCATGTTCGCCGCCTTCTTGTTGCTGGCGGCGAGGCCGGCCTGCGCGGCCAGGATGCCGGAGATCATCAGGCCGAAGATGGCCAGGGCCACCATGACCTCCAGCAGCGAGAAGCCGCGCGGGCGAGCGGAGCGGAGACGGGTGCTCATGGCGTCCCGTGGTCCTCCCGCTCGGAGAGGTCCGACTCGTCGTTGATGGTGGGCAAGGACACCCTCCCCGACTTCACCGTCACCTTGCCGGTGAGCGGAGAGACGAGCAGCGTCATGGCGTCGTTGTCCTCGGTGGACGTGCCCTTGCGCAGCACGATGCTCGCGCGCTCGGTCATGCCGCCCGGCCAGAAGTACAGGTACGCGCGCCCCTTGGTGCGCGCCGCCTCGTCGTGCGGCGTCTCCACCTGGCGGAAGGTCACGCCGCGGGGCAGCGAGCGCTCGACACCGGTGCCCTTCTCGTCGCCCGCCGTGTACAGGCTGGGCTTCACGGCGTGGAAGTGCGGACGCGGCACCTGCGGCCCCTTGATGATGCGATCGCCCTCGGCGATCGCCGCCTTCTCCGCGACGGTCATCGGGTCGGCGCCTCCGGTACCCGTCGCGTCCTTCTCCTGGACGAGCATCGGTTGGTCGGACTCCTCCAGCCAGAAGGTGCTGTGGTCCAGGTCGAAGACGATGCGCAGGCTCTTGTCGGTGACCGTCGCGCGCACGTACGCCACGCGGATGAGGCCGTTGAGCGTCGTCACGCCCTTGCTCAGCTTGGCCCCGGCGAGCTGCCCGCTGCCCATCACCACGCCGGCGAAGAGCAGCGCCACGATGGCGAGCACCACCAGCATCTCGACGAGGGTGAGCCCCCCCGCGCGCACGCGGGCCACCGCGCGGCGGCGCGCGTGGAGGAGGTCCAGGGGGCGGGCGAGGGCGACTCCGGTCATTCGGTCTTCTCGGTGGCCTCCGGGAAGCGGATGTCGTCCTGCGTGCCTTCCTTCTTGTCCGGCCCGAAGCTGACGATGGTGGTGTCCTCGTCGTCGCACTGGATCTTGTAGGGCTGACCCCAGGCGTCGTTGATGTCGGAGGCGGCGCTGATCTCCTTCTCCTCCTTGAGCCGCTGCACCGTCGGGCAATCGTTGGCGTGGTTGGCGCGCCACGCCTCGGCGACGGCGTGCAGCGCCTTCTCCGAGTTCTTGGTGTTGTCCTTCTGCGCCTGGATGAACTTGGGGATGGCGTAGACGGCGATGCCGCCGGCGATGAGGCCGACGATGGCGAGCACGATGAGGATCTCGACGAGCGTCACGCCGCGCTCGCGGGCGCGCCGGAGGCGCTGGATGAGGGCCATCGTGCGAAAGTCTCGGTGGTTCGATTTCATGTTCGTCCTTCCTGTCGAACAGCGTGATGTCCGTCGTTACTCCACACGATCGAGCCCGCCGGGAATTCCGTCCGGGCCGTCGCTCGAGATGTCGAAGCCCTTGGGGTCGCGGACGCCCGGGCAGGTGAGCCGTAGCGGGCGACCCCAGGCGTCCACCGGCACGTCATGGGCGTAGCCGGCCGCCACCACGTCGGCGAGGTTCTTGGGGCACCCGCCATCGTGGTCCGCGCGGTAGGCCATGACCAGCTCGTGCGCGTAGGTGATGGTCGCCCGGGTCGCCCGGACGGAGGCGTCGTGCTCTTCCCGGCGGTGCACCAGCACGACGCCGAGGACCACGAGCGCCCCGAAGGCGAGCCAGCCCGCCCGCGCCCGGCCGAAGAAGCCGAGCAGGCCACGGCGCTTCTCCCACGGGAAGAAGACGGCTCGGTTTCGCTTGCTCTGCGCCATGGGGTTCTCACTGCACGAAGTCGTTCATCTGGATGAGGGGCATCATGATGGAGAAGGCGATGAAGCCCACCGCGCCGCCCAGCATGACGATGATGAGCGGCTCGAGGAGGCTGGTCAGCGCCTGCACGCGGGTGTCCACCTGCATGTCGTAGGCCCGCGCGACGTTCTCCAGCATGTTCTCGAGCTGGCCGCTCTTCTCGCCGACGGCGATCATGTGGGTGACAATCGGGGGGAAGTCCCCGCTGCGCTTGAGCGGCGCGGCGATGGACTCGCCCTCGCGGATGGACCCGATGGCGGTCTCGATGACCCTCTCCAGCTTGGCGTTGTCCAGGACGTTCTTGACGATGTCCATCGCCTTGAGCAGGGGCACGCCGCTCTGCAGCAGGGTGGAGAGGGTGCGCGAGAAGCGGGCCACCGCGATCATCCGCACCAGCGGGCCGAAGAGCGGGAGCCGCAGGAAGAAGGTGTCCCGCCACAGGCGCCCCGCCTCGGTGCTCAGGAAGGCGACGAAGCGCGCCGCCGCCAGGCCGGCGACGAGGCCGAGGCCGATGCCGACGAAGTACGCGCCGACGGACTCCACCGCGAACCCGGCGAGCACCATCACCAGCAGGAGCACGACGGCGACCGTGACCCAGACGATGTTCCCGCCCGAGGCGCCCTGCTTCGACGCGCGGGGGTCGTGCTCCTTCTTGGGCGGGGAGGCCATCGCCTTGCGGCCCACGGACATGGTGGCGACCGTCAGCGCGAAGCCCACCATCTGGTTGGAGCTGACGACGTTGGAGATGAGGATGAGCAGCGCGGTGTACCAGGGCAGCGCCCGGTCCAGGCTGGCGAAGATGCTCGTCACCTTCGGCACGACGGCGATCATCATCACGCTGATGAGGGCGGTGCCGATGATCATCATGAGGATCGGGTAGGCGAGCGCCGCGCCCACCTTGCTGCGCAGCTTGGCCTGGTTCTCCATGAAGTCGCTCAGCCGCTCGAGCACCTGCTCCAGCGTGCCGGACGCCTCGCCCGCGGCGACCATGTTGACGTACAGGTTGGGGAAGACGCGCGGGTGCGGCTCGAGCGCCTTGGCCAGCGACTGACCCTCGTTGAGGCGGTCGCGGACCTGGGTGAGCACGCGCTGCAGCTCCGGCTTCTCCACCTGCTCGGTGAGCGCGGAGACCGCCTCCACCAGCGGGATGCCCGCGGCGACGAGCGTGGCGAGCTGCCGCGTCATCATCGCGACGTCGCCCACGCTCACCCGCTGGAAGAAGGCGGCGACGTCCAGCGAGCGGCGCGCCCCGCCCGCGCGCGCCTTGGTGTCCTCCTCGGCGCTCGTCAGCAGCACCCCCTCGCGCTTGAGCGCCGCGCGCAGCGCCTTGGGGTTGTCCGCGTCGCGGAAGCCGTGCGTCGGCTTGCCCGTGGCAGCGAACAGGCCGCGGTACTCGAAGACCGCCATGGGTCACTCCCCCCCGCGGGCCGTCGCGGGCGCGGTCGCCCCGCGCATGGAAGCCGGTGCCGCCGTGCTGGTGGGCGGCGGCTCGGCGTCGTCGCCCTTGGCGGCGAGCACCTCCTCCACCGTGGTCAGCCCCGCGAGCACCTTGCGCGCGCCATCGTCGCGCAGGCCGTCCATGCCCTGCTCCATCGCCGCGCGCTTGAGGCTCTGCGCGTCGGCGCTCTTCAGGATGAGCGGGCCGACGAAGTCGTCCACCAGGAGCAGCTCGTAGATGCCGCGGCGGCCGGAGAAGCCGGTGTTGGCGCAGCGGTCGCAGCCCTTCGCGCGAAAGAACATCGGCCGCAGGCCCGGCTCAAGGTCCAGGATGTCCTGGTCCGGAATGCCGCGCGGGTAGTAGCGGCTGCCGTCGACGCGGCGCCGCTGGCGCCAGGCGATGCGCTGCGGCGTGAGGCCCAGCTCCTCCAGCTCGGAGTCCTCCGCCGGGTAGGCCTCCTTGCAGTGCGGGCAGAGCACGCGCACCAGGCGCTGCGCCAGGATGCCGATGACGCTGGAGCGGATGAGGAACGGCTCGACGCCCATGTCGATCATGCGGGTGACCGCGCCGGCGGCGTCGTTGGTGTGGATGGTGGAGAGCACCAGGTGACCGGTGAGCGAGGCGTTGATGGCGATGTCCACCGTCTCGCGGTCGCGGATCTCGCCGACCATGACCACGTCGGGGTCCTGGCGGAGGAAGGCGCGCAGCGCGTTGGCGAAGGTGAGGCCGATCTTCGGCTGCACGTGCACCTGGTGGATGCCCTGGATCTCGTACTCGACCGGGTCCTCCGCGGTGAGGATGTTGATGTTGGGCTGGTTGATGCGGTTGATGCACGCGTAGAGCGTCGTCGTCTTGCCGCTGCCGGTCGGGCCCGTCACCAGGATGATGCCATCCGGGCGGCGGATGAGGCCGTCCATGATGGCGTAGTCGCGCGGGGAGAACCCGAGGTCCGCCAGGTCGAGCAGGACGCTGGACTTGTTGAGCAGGCGCATGACGATGCGCTCGTACCCGCGGCTCGTCGGGATGGTGGAGACGCGGATGTCGAAGCCCTTGCCGGCGATCTTCTTGGTGATGCGGCCGTCCTGCGGGAGGCGCTTCTCGGCGATGTTGAGCTGGCTCTCGATCTTGATGCGCGAGACGATGCTGTTCATGAAGGCGCGCGGCGCGCGGCGCGCGATGTAGAGCTCACCGTCGATGCGGTACCGGACGATGACCTCCTTCTCCTCCGGCTCGATGTGGATGTCGCTCGCGCGCTCCTTCATCGCGCTCAAGAAGAGGGAGTTGACCCAGCGGATGACCGGCGCCTCGTCGTCGGAGTCGAGGATGTCGCTCGCGCCCTCCTCGTCCACCTCGCCGCCGGCCTCCGTCTCCAGCTCGCCGCCGCCGGCCTCGCGCTCGTAGACGCGGTTGATGGCGTCGATGACGCGCTCCCCCGGGGCGACCGAGGGCTCGACCGCCTTGCCGAAGAGCAGGCGCACGTCGTCCTGCGCCGCGGTGTCGAAGGGGTCCGCGCAGTAGACGTAGACGTGCGTGTCGTCCTCGCCGTAGACGAGCACCTTGTGCTGCTTGGCGAAGGAGATGGGCAGGCGCGTGGCCAGGGCGGCGGCGATGCCGTCCGGGTCGATGGACTCCACCAGCGGGAGCTGCGCCTCCTCCGCGAGCACGCGCGCCACGACGACGGCGTCGCAGAGCTGCGCGTTCACCAGGAGATCGACGAGATCGACCCCGCGCTCGCGCTGCGTGGCATAGAGCGGCTCGAGGCGGTCGGCGGTCACCACCCCACGACGCACCAGCAGATCTCCGAGGAACTTCTGCTCGCGCATGTCACCTCTCGATGCGCTGGACGCGCCGGACCTTCGGGGTGACGGTGATGTTCGCCGGGGGCGGCGGCGCGCCGCCGGCGGCCGCGGGGGCCGGGTTCGCCCCGGCGCCGGTCTCGTCGCGGTGCATGGGCAGGTCGAGCGGCTCACTCGGCGCGTGCGTCTGCAGCTCCTTGGGGCGGGTCAGGTCGTCCAGCCGCTGCTGCTCCTCCAGCCCCATGAAGGTCGTGCGGATGTCCTCGAGCAGGCCGTTGGTGCGCGAGTAGTCCTTCGGCGGCTGGTAGTCGAGCTCGTCGGAGAAGACGAAGTAGCGGTCGAGGAACTCCTGCCGCTCCTGCATCTTGCGCTCGAAGATGGTCCGCAGGTCCGACTGCTCGCGGATGATGTAGGGCGTCAGCACGAGCACCAGGTTGGACTTCTCCATGACGTTGGTGCTCTTGCGGAAGAGCGCCCCGAGCACGGGGATGTCACCGAGCACGGGGATCTTCTGCTGCGAGTGGGCGAGGCGATTGCGCATCAGGCCACCGATGACCACCGTCTCCTGGTCTCGCACGATGAGCTTGGTCTGCGCGGTGCGCTTGGTGATCGGCACCACGCCGAGCTGGCCCTGCGGCTCGCGCGCCTCGCTGATCTCCTCGTTGAGGTCGAGCCGCACCTCGTTGGACTCGTTGAGGTGGGGGGTGATCTCGATCTTGGTGCCCACGTCCTGGCGCTGCGGCGAGGCGCCGAAGCCGAAGCCGAAGGAGGGCACCTGCGAGTTGGCCCCGCTGGTCGTGCTGGGGATGCCGCCGATGTTCTGCTGCAGCGGCACGTTCTCGCCGACGTTGATCACCGCCTTCTCGTTGTCGGTCGCCAGGATGTGCGGGGTGGAGAGCACGTCCACGTCGCCCGTCGTCGCGAGCGCGCTGATGATCACGCCGAAGGCGGGGACCGTCTGCCCGGTGCCGAGCAGGGTCTCGGTGCCGGGGATGCCCGGGCCGCGCAGGCCGAGGGCCAGGCCCTGCAGGATGGACGGGTCGGTGCCCGCACCGGGCGGCAGGATGGTGTTGAGCGGGTTCAGGCCGCCGTAGGCGAGGGTCTGACCGTTGCCGATGCCGGAGTCGAAGAGGGCGCCCGCGTGGAAGTTGACGCCGAGCGTGTCGGTGCGGTTGACCGAGAGGTCCATGATCACCGCCTCGATGAACACCTGACGGCGGGGCTGGTCGAGGCGGTCCACCACCGCGCGCAGCGAGGCGTAGTCGCGCAGGGAGGAGGTGACGACGATGGAGTTCGTCGCCTTGTCCGCGCTCAGCTTGATCGGCCCCTCGAACACCTGCTCGTTGGCGGCGACGTTGCCGCCGGCGCGCGGCGCGCCCTTGCCGCCGGCGGCGCCCCCCACGATGTCGTTGAGCGTCTTGGTCAGCTCGACGGCGTCGGCGTGCTGCAGGGGCAGCACGTGGATCTCGCCCTCGCCGGTCTGCGGGACGTCCATGCGCTTGATGAACTCCAGGATGCGCAGGTACGCCTCCTGCGTCGCCACGATCACCACCGAGTTGGTGCGGTCGTCGGCGACGACCTTGGTGACGTGGAGCGAGCCGCCGCCGGCGGCGGAGGCCGCCACGACCTTCCCGCCGCGGCGGACCGGCGCGCTGCGGCTGCTGCCGCCCTTGAGGTCGAAGAGCTCGTTGATCCGCGCGGCGATGTCGGCCGCCGAGGCGTAGTGAATGGGCTCGATCCACATCTGGTCGCCGGCCTCGCCGACGTCCACCTCGTCGATGATCTGCATCATGCGGCGGATGTTGGAGCCGGTGTCGGTGATGATGAGCAGATCGCCCGCGACGGTGATGTCGCCGTCCTTCGACTTGAAGTGGCCGAGCACGTTGGACACCTCGTCGGCGCTCGCGTGCTGCAGCCGGTAGAGGCGCGTGACGTAGCGGTCCTCACTCGGGGCGGCCTGACCCTCGCCGTAGGTGGGCGTCGCCTCGGTCGCGATGCCGCCCGTCTCCACGATCTTGAGGAAGCGCCCGTGCGGCACCACCGTCAGGCCGTTGGTCTGAAGGATGGAGAGGAAGGCCTGGTAGGCCTCCGCGACGGTCACCTTCTGCGGCGAGTAGATGGACGCCTTGATGTTGCGCACCTTGCCGCCGAAGATGAAGCGCTTGCCGGTGAGCTGGCCGATGACGCGCACCAGCTCGGGGAGGTCGGCGTCCTCGAGCGAGAAGGAGACCTTGTAGTTGGGGCTGCGCGGCGCGTACTCGAGCGACTTGCTGTCCTCGAACTGGGGGAGGTCGCTGGTGTCGCCGAGCGCCTTGCCGCCGGGCCCGATTTTCGGGCTCGCCCCGCCGGCCGCCCCGCCCGCCGCGGCGCCGCCCGCCGCCCCGCCCGAGGCCCCGCCGGCGTTGCTCGCCCCCGCGCCCCCCATGGGCACGGGCGCGCGTCCGGCGCCCGCCGCGTGCCCCTGGGCGGCACCGGCCAGGGCCACGCCCGGCCGCGCGAAGGACCGCTGCGCGAGCGCCATGCCCGGCAGCGCGAGCACGAGCGCCGCGACGGAGATCGCGCGCATGGTGGCGCGCGGAGCGTCCCCCGGCGTGCGGCGTGCGCGCGGGGCGAAGGGTCGTCGGTCACGCTGTGCGATCGGCATGGGTTCTCGCGATCAGATCTCGGCAGGGAGCTTGCCGGTTCGAGGTTTGTCGGTCGCCGGCCCGGCCGCGGTGTTCTCGCCCAGTGAGCGGGCCTGCACGGAGGGCGACGCGCCCTTCGAGGCGGGGCGCAGCGCCACCGTGATGACGCTGAGCACGGCGAGAAATAGGGCCATCGGCACGAGCATGAGGAGCGTCGTGCGCAGGGTCTGCTTCATGAGTGAGTCTTCGGCGGCCATGGCGATCGGTTCTTCTTCGGGCTGGGGCTCAAACGGGGTTCACTTGATGTTGTAATCGAGGTTCATGTTGGACCCGCGGCGGTTGATCTGGACGGTCATGTGGTCCGCCGTGCGCAGGCGCGCGTACGCCTCGAGCGCCTTCTCCGGGCTGGTCATGTCGAAGCCGTTGATCGACTGCAGGCGGTCGCCGTTCTCCATGCCGAGCACGCCGAGCAGGGTGTCCGGGCGCACGCCGAAGAGGCGGATGCCGACGACCTTGCCGTTCTCCTGCTCGGGCACGATGCGCGCCTGCTTCATCAGCTCGGCCTGGTTCTCCAGGATCTTGTCCACCACGCCGCGGTCGACGTTGAACTCGTTGGCGCTCACGCGCTGGATGCCCTTCGCGATGTCCGGCGGCACGGCGCCGGCGCCCCCGCGCGTGGCCACGACGGGCGGCGGGATGTTCGTCACCGGGCGCGTCGCGGGCGGCGTGTCGGGCTGGAACATCTGCGCCTGGCAGAGCTGCCCGCTGTTGACGAACCACACGCGGTCCCAGCCGATGTACTTGACCTGCTTGCCGTTGAAATCGCCCCCGCGGCGCCGCAACACGCTCGTGTGATCGCCCGGCGCCTGCAGCGCGGCGAGCGACCAGTCGGGGTCGGAGGAGGCGGCGATGACCAGGACCTTCACCCCCTCGCACACCGGCGCGTTGTCCGGATCGCTCAGGTCCACCGGCGGGGTGAGTCCCACGGAGTCGACGGGCTGCGGCGTGAGCGGGCCGGTCTGCGAGTCGAAGGGGTTGCGCGAGAGGATGGCCTCGTCGCTCCGCGCCTTCTCGCTGCCGCCGGAGGAGACAGGCGGGGTCTTCATGATGAGCGGCCCCTGCGCGAGCTGCTTGTCGCTGGCGCCCAGGCTCACGCCCGCGAGGTTGGCCACGCCCTTGGCGCCGAAGAGGGACGCCATGCCGGTGAACAGCAGCGTGGGCAGCCAGAAGTGGCGCTTGAGAAACTGGTCGATGGCCATCAGGACGGAGCTCCGGAGGGGGACAAAGCGAGCCTCATGCCATGAGAGAAGCCATGAGATTTCAAAGACTTTCCGCGCGTGTATGACAATGTAGGCAAGACAGGTTGGCGCCTCTGCGCCGTGTTCCGTCGCGCGCGCGACAAACTGACAAGCCGCCCTGACGCTCTACCTCCGCCTCTCGCTCGCAAGGAAACGGGGGCCAGGTGCGGCTCAACCCTCGTCGGAGATGCCATCCAGCTTCCGGTAGATGGTGCGCGTGGAGATCCCGAGGAGCTGGGCAGCGAGCGACTTGTCGCCCTTGGTGTGGCGCAGGGTCTCCCGGATGACGCGCAGCTCGATGTCGCCCAGGGGGATACCGATCTCGAAGGTGAGCGCCGTGCGCGCCTGCGGGGCGGCCCGGGCGATGGAGTCGGGGAGGTCCTGGTCGGTGAGGGTGTCGCCGCGGGAGAGGACCACCGCGCGCTCGATGACGTTCTCCAGCTCGCGCACGTTGCCCGGCCACCCGTAGTCCAGCATGCGGTCCATCGCCCCGCGCGTCGGCGCCATGCGCGCCTTGCCGTTCTTGGCGCAGTACAGGCCGAGGAAGTGGTCGACGAGCAGCGGCACGTCCTCCCGGCGCGCGCGCAGCGGGGGCGCGGTGATCTGGATGACGTTGAGGCGGTAGTACAGGTCCTCGCGGAAGCGGCCGGCCTGCACCTCGGCGAGCAGATCGCGGTTGGTGGCGGCGACGACGCGCACGTCGGCGCGGGTGGTGTTGCCGCCCACCGGCTCGAACTCCCCTTCCTGCAGCACCCGCAGCAGCTTCACCTGCACCGCGGGGGACAGCTCGCCGATCTCGTCGAGGAAGAGCGTGCCCGCGGAGGCCTTGGCGAAGCGCCCCTCCTTGCGGGCGATGGCGCCGGTGAAGGCGCCCTTCTCGTGGCCGAAGAGCTCGCTCTCCAGGATCGTCTCCGGGATGGCCGCGCAGTTGACCGCGATGAAGGGGCCCTTGGCGCGCGCGCTCTTCTCGTGGATGTAGCGGGCGAGCAGCTCCTTGCCGGTGCCGCTCTCCCCGAGCACCAGCACCGTGGCGCTGCTCGGCGCGGCCTGCGTCGCCACGTCGAGGACGCGCCGCCACGCCGGGGAGCTGCCGACGATCTCGCGCGTGGTGAGCAGCCGGATCTCGTTCTTGAGCGAGCGGTTCTCGGCGACCAGCTTCTGCCGCTCCGCCGCCTTGCGCACGCTCTTGACGATGGAGAGGCGCTTGAGCGGCTTCTCCACGAAGTCGTACGCGCCCTCGCGCATGGCCGAGACCGCGCTCTCCACCGAGCCGTAGGCGGTCATCAGCACCACCTCCACCTCCGGCGAGACCTGCTTCACCGCGCGCAGCAGCTCCAGGCCCGTGGTGCCGGGCATCATCAGGTCCGTCAGCAGCACGTGGACGCGGTGCGTGCGCAGGAGCTCCAGCGCGTGCTTCGCGTCGTAGGCGGCGAGCACGCGCATGCCCTCGCGGGCGAAGATCTTCTCCAGCGACTCGACGTTGGAGCGCTCGTCGTCGACGACCAGGACGGTGACGCGCTCGGCGTCGGCGGCGGGACCGGGACCGGGGGAAGCGGCGGGGAGGGCGCCCTGCGACGGTGTGTCAAGCATGGCGCCAGTTTGACAGCAAACGACAGGCTGTCAACGATGGCGTCAGGATGTCAGCGCAGGGCTAGCCCTCGAACACCTCGTCCACGATGGCCAGGCCCTTGTCGACGATGTCGAACGCCTCGGCCAGCTCCGCCTCGGTGATGGTGAGCGGCGGATTGCACATCACGCCGTTCCACCGGAGGAAGGCGTACAGGCCATTGTCGCGGAAGAAGGTGCCGAGCTTCGCCATCACCGGGTGCGATCCGTTGTACGGGACGAGGCGCTCGTTCTTGGAGTTCTTGCGCAGCTCGATCACGCCGAAGAGGCCGATGTTGCGCGACTCCCACACGCACTTGTGCCTGTCCTTCATGCGCTCCATGTGGCCGCGCATCACCTCGCCCATCTTCGCGGAGTGCTCCACCAGCTTCTCCTCCTCCATCACGTCGATGACGGCGAGCGCGCAGGCGAGGCTCATCGGGTGGGCGTTGTAGGTGAGGCCGCCCCAGAAGACGTTCTCCCGGAAGTGGTTGGCGATGCGGTCGGACAGGCCCATCGCGCCGAGCGGCATGTACGAGCTGGTGAGGCCCTTCGCCATCGTCACGATGTCCGGGACGATGCCGCCGTGCTCGAAGGCGAAGAGCTTCCCCGTGCGGCCCCAGCCGCACATGATCTCGTCGCACACCAAGAGGATGCCGTACTTCCCCAGCAGCTTCTTCAGCCCGGCGAGGTAACCCTTCGGCGGCGGGAGGATGCCGTTGGTGCCGGTCACCGTCTCGATGAACATCGCGGCGATGGTCTGCGGGCCCTCGTACTGGATGACCTCCTCCAGGTAGGTGAGGTTGTTCTTGGTGATCTCCTCGTCGGTGGTACCGAAGGAGTAGTCGTACGGGTGCGGGTCCATCACGCGCACCACGCCGACCATGCCCGGCTCGTTCGGCCAGCGGCGCGGATCGCCGGTGAGCGACATCGCGCCGTGGGTGGCGCCGTGGTAGCTGCGGTAGCGCGCGAGGATCTTGTTCTTGCCGGTGAAGAGGCGCGCCGCCTTGATGGCGTTCTCGTTCGCCTCCGCGCCGCCCAGGGTGAAGAAGAAGGTGTTGATGTCGCCCGGCACCACCTCGGCGAGGCGCTTCGACAGGCGCGCGCGCACCTCGGTCGCCATGCTGGGCGCCGCGAAGCAGAGGGTGTCCGCCTGCTTCTTGATCGCCTCGATCACCTTCGGGTGCCCGTGGCCGATGTTGACGCTCATGAGCTGGCTGTTGAAGTCCAGCCACCGCTTGCCCTCCGGCGAGTACAGGTACACCCCCTCCGCCCGCGCGATGGGCAGCGGCGCCACCTTCCCCGTCGCCGACCACGAGAACAGGCTGTGCCTGGTGCACAGGTCGATCATTTCCTTCGAATCCATGGGCCGCGAGCTACCACACGTCACGGCGCCCGGAAAGGCGCGGCGATGGGGACGTTGACGGGTGTCAGCGCCGATCTCATACTGACACCCATGATGGTCAAGACTCAGGTCTACCTTCCGGAGGAGGAGCTCCAGGCGCTCCATCGCGCGGCGAAGCGCTCCGGCAAGAGCGTCGCGGAGCTGGTGCGCGAGGCGATCCGCCGGTCGCTCGGCGCGCACGCGGCCGGGCCCGTGTCGCTCTGGGACGGGGAGGTGCCCACCTCGTCCGCCGACCACGACTCGATCTACGACGCGCCGTGATCCGCTCGGGGGAGGCGGTCTTCGTCGACACGGGGGCGTGGATCGCGCTGGCGCTCACGCGCGACCCGCTCCACGCGCGCGCGGTCGAGACGTGGGACGCCATGGACGCGGCCGGCGCACGCTGCTTCACCTCGGTGCCGGTCATCCTGGAGACCTTCACCTTCCTCGAGCGCAACACCACCCGCGACGTGGCGCTCGCCTGGAAGGACGGCCTCGACGAGGTGAAGCGTCTCCAGGTGCTCGAGTGCACGTCCGCCGACGTGCGAAAGGCGTGGAGCTACTTCCGGCGCAGGGACCTGCACAAGCTCTCCGCCGTGGACGCGACCAGCTTCGTCCTGATGACGAAGTCCAAGATCCGCGTGGCCTTCACCTTCGACCACCACTTCGCCACCGCCGGCTTCCGGATCCCGTCCTAGTCCCCCCTCTCGCCTCTCCCCTCTCTTCTCCCCCCTCTTTCTTCTCCCCCCTCTCCCTCGTAGGGAGAGGGGGGCCGGGGGGGTGAGGCCGGGAGGCTCAGCTCATCCAGCTCTGGTCCTTCTGCAGGGCCCACTTGCTGGTGATCTTCCGCTGGCGCGTCCAGAACAGGTAGCCGTCCCAGCCGGTGAGGTTGCCGTGTCCAAAGAGGGAGTCGTTCCACCCGCCGAAGCCGAAGGGCTCGCGCGGGACGGGGACACCCACGTTGACGCCGCACATGCCGGCCTCCACGCTCTGCATCACCCGGCGCGCCACGTCGCCGCTGGTGGTGTAGACGCTGGACGCGTTGCCGTAGGGGTTGGCGTTCTCGATCTCGATCGCCGTCTCCAGGTTGGGCACGCGCACGATGGAGAGGACCGGGCCGAAGATCTCCTCGCACGCGGCGGGCATGTCCCGCGTGCAGTGGTCGATGATCGTCGGGCCGACCCAGTAGCCGCCGGCGTCGCCCTTCGCCTTGCGGCCGTCGAGCACGATCTTGGCGCCGGCCTTCTCCGCCTCGTCGATGTAGCGGGTGATGCGCTCCACCGCCGCGGGGTTGGTGACGGGGCCCATCTCCTTGCCGGTGACCAGCTTCGCCGCGCGCTCGCGCACGGCGTCCAGGATGTGGTCCACCTTGCCGACGGCGAGGAGCACCGAGGCCGCCATGCAGCGCTGGCCGGCGCATCCGGTGAAGGAGGCGACGACGTTCTCCGCGGTGACCGCCATGTCGGCGTCGGGCACCACGATGAGGTGGTTCTTCGCGCCGCCCAGGCAGAGCGCGCGCTTGCCGGCCGTGCTCGCGCGGCCGTAGACGAGCTTGGCCACCTTGGTCGACCCGACGAACCCGAGCGCCTTGATGCGCGGGTGATCGCACAGCGCCTCGACCACCTCGCGCCCACCCTGCACCAGGTTGAAGACGCCCCGCGGCAGGCCGGCCTCGGTGAGCAGCTCGGCCAGGCGCAGCGACGACAGCGGCACCTGCTCGCTCGGCTTGAGGACGAAGGCGTTCCCGCCCACCAGCGCCTGCGGGATCATCCAGAGCGGCACCATGTTGGGGAAGTTGAAGGGCACGACGCCGGCGACGACGCCGAGCGGCTCGTGGACCACCTCGCACGTCACGCCGCGGCTCACCTCCAGCTGGCTGCCGGCGGCGAGGTTGGGGAGCGAGCAGCCGAACTCCACGCACTCGATGCCCTTCTCCACCTCGGCCTTCGCCTCGGGGTAGATCTTGCCGTTCTCGTGCGAGACCAGCCAGGAGAGCTCCTCCAGGTTCGCCACCATGAGCTCGCGCAGCCTGTACATGACGTGCGCGCGCTCGCGGACGGGCCACCCGCGCCACTCCTTGAAGGCCGCCTCGCCCGCCTTGACCGCGGCGTCGACGTCGTCGGCGCCGCTCATCACGACCTTGCTCATCGCCTTGCCGTGCCGCGGGTTGATGACCTCCAGCGTGGTCTTGGAGGTGCGCGGATCGCACCACTCGCCGGCGATGTAGTTGCGCGCGGGGACGTACTCCGCGAACTCGTTGGAACGTGCACTGAACTTCGGGATCATCGGGATACTCCTCGCTCTCTCACTTGGCCGCGGGCTTCGGGCGCTCGCGCTTGACCGCGGTGGGCGTCGCCAGCTCGTTCTTGATCTTCTGCGCGCCCCAGTACTCCGCGAAGCACGGGCGGTCGACGTACTTGCCCCAGCCCTTCTCCGTCTTGAGCTGGTCGTTCTCCCAGAGCACGCGGCCGCGGCTCATGGTGAGCGCGGGGCCGCCCTTCACCGTCATCCCTTCGTAGATGTTGAAGTCGATGTTCTGGTGATGGGTCTTGGCGGAGATGGTGCGCGACTTGTCCGGGTCCCACACGACCACGTCGGCGTCGGCGCCGGGCGTGATGGCGCCCTTCTTCGGGTGGACGTTGAAGATACGCGCGGCGCTGGTGGACGTCGCCGCGACGAACTCCGCCGGCGTGAGGCGGCCGGTGCGCACGCCGTGGTGCCAGAGGACGGCCATGCGGTCCTCGACGCCGTTGGTGCCGTTGGGGATCTTGCGGAAGTCCTCCAGGCCCGCCTGCTTCTGCGGGGTGCAGAAGCAGCAGTGATCGGTCGCGGTGGTCTGCAGCACGCCCGCCTGCAAGCCGCGCCAGAGCGCCGCCTGGTGCTCCCTGGGCCGGAAGGGCGGGCTCATCACGTGGTGCGCCGCCTTGTTCCAGTCCGGATCGCGGTAGACCGACTCGTCGATCACCAGGTGCTGCGCGAGCACCTCGGCGAAGACGCGCTGGCCCTCCAGACGCGCGCGGGTGACCGCCTCCAGCGCGTCGATGCACGAGGTGTGCACCAGGTACACCGGCACGCCGAGCACCTCGGCGATGCGGATGACGCGGTTGGCCGCCTCGCCCTCCACCTCCGGCGGGCGGGAGAGCGGGTGCCCCTCCGGCCCGGTGATGCCGCGCTCGAAGATCTCCTTCTGCAGCCGGAAGACCAGCTCCCCGTTCTCGGCGTGGGCGGTGCAGAGGGCGCCGAGCTCGCGGGCGCGCATGAAGCTGGAGACGAGGATCTCGTCGTCCGCCATGATCGCGCCCTTGTACGCCATGAAGTGCTTGAAGCTGTTGACGCCGTGCTCCTTGCAGAGCGTCCCCATGTCCTCGTGGACGCTCTCGTCCCACCAGGTGATGGCGACGTGGAGGGAGTAGTCGGCGGCGGACTTCTCCGCCCAGCCGCGCCACTTCTTGTAGGCGTCGAGGATGCGCTCCTTCGGGTCGGGGATGACGAAGTCGATGATCATCGTCGTCCCGCCGGCGGCGGCGGCGCTGGTGCCGGTGAAGAAGTCCTCCGACGCGACGGTCCCCATGAAGGGCAGCTGCATGTGCGTGTGCGGATCGATGCCGCCGGGGATGACGTACGCGCCGCCGGCGTCGATCACGCGCGCGCCGGCCGGGGCGTCCAGCTTGGGGCCGACCGCGGCGATGGTCTCGCCGGTGACGAGCACGTCGTGACGGCGCTCGCCGTCGGCGTTGACGACCGTTCCACCCTTGATGAGGAGCGACTGCGACATGGGAAAACCTCCTCTCAGACCTTGGTCAGTTCGTCGTAGGCCTCCGGACGGCGGTCGCGGAAGAACTGCCAGGTCTTGCGGACCTCGTCGATCATCGCGAGGTCCAGGTCGGCGACGACGAGCTCGTCCTTGTCCTCCGAGGCCTCCTTGACGATCTGCCCGCGCGGGTTGACGAAGTAGCTGGTGCCGTAGAACTTGCCGATGTTCCACGGCGCCTCGGTGCCGACGCGGTTGGAGCACGCCATGTAGTAGCCGTTGGCCACCGCGTGGGCGGGCTGCTCCAGCTTCCACAGGTACTGCGAGAGGCCGGCGACGGTGGCCGACGGGTTGAAGACGATCTCGGCGCCGTTCAGGCCCAGGCAGCGCGCGCCCTCCGGGAAGTGGCGGTCGTAGCAGATGTAGACGCCGACCTTCGCGTAGCGCGTCTGGAAGACGGGGTAGCCGCCGGTGCCCGGCTTGAAATAGAACTTCTCGAAGAAGCCCGGGTTGACCTGCGGGATGTGCTGCTTGCGGTACTTGCCCAGATACTTGCCGTCGGCGTCGATGACGGCGGCGGTGTTGTAGAAGACGCCGCTCATCTCCCGCTCGTAGACGGGGACGACCATCACCATGTTGTACTTCTTGGCGTAGCCGCTCATCAGCTCCACCATCGGCCCGGGGACCGGCTCCGCGGCGTCGTACCAGCGGGGGTCCTGGCTCGGGCAGAAGTAGGGGCCGTTGAAGATCTCCTGTAGCCCGAGGATCTGCACGCCGTCCTTGCCCGCCTTCTCGATGAAGGGGATGTGCTTGTCGAGCATCGCCTTCTGGATCTCGGCGACCGGCTTGCTCTCGTCGTTGAGCGGGTTGCTGCACTGGATCAGGCCGCAGCGGACGATCTTGCTCATGGCGTTACCTCATTTCCTCGAAAGTTCGTGTCGACGTGTCGAGAGATCCTGCATGTCCTACCCCCCGACGCGCAGCGGAGGGGCCGCGTGGGGAGGGGCCCCGCCCAATTCACTTGGGCGGGGAGGGGCGGCGCGTGCCGCCCCTGAGACCTGTCTTGAGAGGGATGTGAATTCATTCACATCCTCTCAATGCGCCCCCTTCTTGGGGCGCAGCTTCTTGCCCTCGGTCACGTGCTCGTTCCACGTGGCGGGGGGGAAGTCGTTCTTCACCTCCACCATGGAGATGCAGTCGGCGACGGGGCAGACGATCTTGCAGAGGTTGCAGCCGACGCACTCCGACTCGTCGACGAGCGGGACGCGGGTGCCGGGCTGCGGGTGCAGGCACTGGTGCGCGCCGTCCTCGCAGGCGGTGACGCAGAGCTGGCAGCCGATGCACTTGTCCGCGTCGATCTTGGCGATGGTCTCGTAGTTGAGATCCAGGTTGCCCCACTCGGAGTAGGCGGGGACGGCCTTGCCCACCATCTGGTCGACGCGATCGAAGCCGTGGGAGCGCATGTACTCCTCCAGGCCCTCGATCATGTCCTCCACGACGCGGTAGCCGCGGAGCATCACCTCGGTGCACACCTGCACCGAGCTGGAGCCGAGGAGCATGAACTCCACCGCGTCGCGCCAGTTGCTGACGCCGCCGATCCCGCTGATGGGGATGTCGAAGCGGTCGTCGCGCGAGAGCGCGGCGACCATGTGCAGGGCGATGGGCTTGACCGCCGCGCCGCAGTAGCCGCCGTTGGTGGAGAGGCTCGCGACGCGCGGCTCCGGCACGAAGCGGTCGATGTCGACGCCGATGATGCTCTTGATGGTGTTGATGAGGGAGACGCCGTGGGCGCCGCCGCGCTGCGCGGCCAGGCCGTGCGGCACGATGTCCGACACGTTCGGCGTGAGCTTCACCAGCACCGGCACGGTGGAGTACTCGACGACCCAGGAGGTGATCTCCTGGTTGACCTTCGGCTCCTGGCCGACCGCCGAGCCCATGCCGCGCTCGCACATGCCGTGGGGGCAGCCGAAGTTGAGCTCCAGGCCGTCGGCGCCCGCGTCGATGGAGCGCTTGACGATGTCCTTCCACTCCGCCTTCGTCTCCACCATGAGCGAGACGATGACGGCGTGCTTCGGGTACTTCTTCTTGGTCTCGTAGATCTCCTTCAGGTTGATCTCGAGGGAGCGGTCGGTGATGAGCTCGATGTTGTTGAAGCCCGCGCCCTGCACGCCGCGCACGTTGGTGGCGCCGAAGCGGCTGGAGACGTTCTGGATCGGCTGGCCGAGCGTCTTCCACACCGCGCCGCCCCAGCCGGCGTCGAAGGCGCGCTGCACCTGGCCGCCGGAGTTGGCGGGCGGCGCGGAGGCGAGCCAGAAGGGGTTGGGGGAGATGATCCCGCCGCAGTTGGTCGTCAGGTCCGGCATCACTTCCCTCCGGAGAGCATGGCGTGGATGGCGCGCGCGGCGGCCTTGCCTTCCGCCGCGCCGTTGACGACTTCCTTGCCGCCGTTGCGGCAGTCGCCGCCGGCGAACCACTTCGCCCGGCCGGTGAAGCCGGACTCGTCGGTGACGACGCGCCCCTTGTCGATGCGGATGCCGGAGAGCTTCGCCAGCATCTCGCCCAGCTTGGACTGGCCGATGGCGACGAGCACCAGATCGGCGTCCAGCGTCACCTCCTCGCCGGGGATGGGCTTCTTGCTCGCGTCCAGCTTGTGGCAGCGCACGCGCTCCACCTTGCCCTTGCCCTCGAAGGCGACGGGCACCGCCTGCCACTCCGCGCGGCCGCCCTCCGTCTCGGCGGCCTTCCACTCGTGGGCGTAGCCGCTCATCTTCTCCTCGACGCCGCGGTACACCATCGTCACGCGCGCGACGCCCAGGCCGCGCGCCTCGCGCACCACGTCGAGCGCGGTGTTGCCGCCGCCGACGACGACGCAGTTCTTCACTCCCTCCGCCGAGACCTTGCCGGTCTTCATGCGCTCGATCCAGTCCACCGCGCCGAAGACGCCGGGGAGGTCCTCGCCGGGCACCTTCATCGGGGTATCGGCGCCGAGGCCCGCGCCGAAGAAGACCGCGTCGTGCTGCTTCTCCAGCTCCTCGAGCGACACGTCGTCGCCGACGGAGACGCCGGTCTTCACCTCGATCCCGCCGATGCCCAGGACCCAGTCGACCTCCTGGACGCTGCGGTCCGCCTTCATCTTGTACGGGGCGACGCCGCTGGTGTTCAGCCCGCCGAGGCGCGGGCGCTTCTCGTAGATCGTCGCGCGGTGGCCGAGGCGGCGCAGCTCGTGGGCGCACGCCAGGCTCGCCGGGCCGCCGCCGACGAGGCCGACGCTCTTGCCGGTGTCGGCGCCCGCCTCGAAGAAGCGCCAGCCGTCCTCGAAGGCGCGGTCGGTGGAGAAGCGCTGCAGCTTGCCGATCTGGATCGGGGGGACGCCCATCTCGTTGTAGACGCAGTCGCCGACGCAGAGCACCTCCACCGGGCACACGCGCGCGCAGCTCATGCCGAGGATGTTGGCGTCGAAGATGGTGCGGGCCGATCCCTTGACGTTGTCCGTCGCGATCTTGCGAATGAACTGCGGGATGTCGATGTGCGTGGGGCACGCCTTCATGCACGGCGCGTCGGTGCAGAACAGGCACCGGTTCGCCTCCACCACCGTCTGCTCCCGCGTGTACTCGCCCTTGTAGTCCTCGAAGACGTCCTCGGATCGATCGCGGTCCAGCTCCTCCATGATTGCTCCCAGCTTCTCCCCAGGTTGCGCGAGAGGTGAAGAGGCCGTTTCTACCGCAGAAAGCGCACAATGTCATACGGAACGGATGGCCAGCGCGACGCCGGCCCCCTTCAGCGGCGTGATGAGCCCCACGACCACGTCCCGGGGTTCCATGCGGCGTCGGGGTCGCCGGCGAGCACGGGGTCGAGGAACGTCCTCGCCGCCTGCGTGACCTCGCCCAGAGTGGGCCACGCGAGCCGCTCCTCGCGCGCCATGGCGGCGTAGGGTGTGGTCCACGCGGGCGGGGGATCGGGAAGCATCACCGGAAGGGGGTGGGTCTTGCGGAAGGTGAAGGTCTGCTCGAGGGCCGCCCGCAGCCGCTTCGCCTCGATGACCTGCGCAGTCGCGAGGAGGGCGATATCGGGCAGATCCTTCACGCGCGAGTTCGGGCGCGCGCGTGGCATCGTGTACGCGTGGAGCTTCTCCGCGACGTGCGTCTCGATCGGATAGAGCCGCAGCGTCGGGGGCGCGATGCCCGCGAAGGCCAGGACGTCTTCCGCCACGACGCGCTCGGGTTCGCCGAGCATCGGATCGCCGAAGGCGACGTTGACGCCGAAGGGCTGTCCGTACGGCTTGCCGGCGAGCTTGCACTGCGCGCGGAAGCGGAGCCCATCGTACTGCGTGCCGTCGTTCCGGATCTCGGCCTGGTCGCGGTCCGGGCCGATCTCGAAGGTCATGAAGTCGCCGGCGTCGCGACGCGCGGTCTCCTGCAGCTTCGCCAGGATGTCGCTCGGCGAGCCCGTCATGCGCAGGTCGACGTCCTTCGTGGTCCGTGCCCGCGCGAGCCGGAGCTCCAGGACGAGGCCGCCCTTGAGCGTCGCCGCGTCGCCCAGCACGGCCATGCTGCGCGCGAGGAAGCGAGCGAACACCAGCAGCTGCCGCTTGCGCGCGAATCCGGCGCCCGTCTTCGCGGACGCTCGGAGGCGCTGCTCGAGCGCCTGCTTGAACGCCTCGGGCGAGGAGTACGTGCGCGCCGTCATGCAGCGAGACCACCGAACGGCGCGAGCGCTTGCTCGACGTCGCCGAGCTCGTCCCTGGTCACCAGACCGCGCCTCAGGGCTTGCTGCGCCGCCTGTCGCAGCAGCTCGGGCGACAGGCCCTCGAGGGCGCAGTCGCGCAGCGAGCGGCGCGCGTCGGTCGTGGGCACCGCCCCGAACCACGTGCGGTCCTCCGGCGGCACATCCGCGTGGTGGAGCACGACGCCGGCGGGGACCCTGAAGCGGCGCCGGCGCCACGCGCCCGGCAGCGTCAGATGCATGCGCGCAGGCAGCGCGTCGGAGAGCCCGTGGAGGGCGAGCGCGCTCTGGTGCGAGATGACTCCTGCCCGCTCCGACCAGAGCCAGGCGGTGACCAGCTCTTCGTGCTCGCCCGCCGGGAAGTGGACGAGCCGGTAGATGCCTCGCCGCATCCGAGTGACGCGGCCGGCGTGGATGTGCTTGAGCAGCAGCTGCGACGAGTAGCCGGCGTCCGCCGCTTGGCGGGTCGTGAAATAGCCTTCCTGGGCGGCCGCCGTCTGGAAGAGGCGGTCCCAGTCCGGTCTGCCGGGGGGAAGGCTCACCGCACAGACAGTAACTCATGGTTTAGTTTCGTGCAATGAAGTACCTGCCCACCCTTGCGGGGTCCGGTCACCGTCAGGTAATGCGGCTTGCCCCCAATGACCGCCGCCGCCTCCACCGAGACCGACGACGAGCAAGTCCAGCACGCGGACGGCCGCGTCGAGCTGCGCGAGTCGGTGAGCCTGGAGGGCTCCTCGCTCTACAGCCACGACCTCGCGCCGACGCGCGTCGCGCAGCGCACGTGGACCACCTACAACTTCTCCGCGCTGTGGATCTCCATGGCGCACTGCATCCCCACGTACATGCTCGCCGCGAGCCTCATCGGCCTCGGCATGAGCTGGTGGCAGGCGCTCGTCACCATCCTGCTGGGCAACCTGATCGTCCTCGGGCCGATCCTGCTCAACTCGCACCCGGGCACCAAGTACGGCATCCCCTTCCCCGTCTTCGCGCGCGCCTCCTACGGCGTCTACGGCGCCAACGTCCCGGCCTTCATGCGCGCCATCGTCGCGTGCGGGTGGTTCGGCATCAACGCGTGGATCGGCGGGCAGGCGCTGCAGACCTTCTTCCACTCCCTCTGGGCCGGCTGGCCGACCGTGCTCGGCACCGCGACGCCCGGCGGCCACCTGCTGACCGAGTGGCTCAGCTTCGCCCTCTTCTGGGCGATCAACATCGCCATCGTGGTGCGCGGGATGGACCTCTTGCGCAAGGTGGAGAACCTCGCCGCGCCCTTCGTGCTGATCATGACGGCGCTGCTGGTGGTGTGGGCCATCCGCCGCGCGCACGGCCTCGGGCCGATCATGACCGCGCATCACACCTTCAAGACGCCCGGTGGGTTCTGGAAGGTGTTCGTGCCGAGCGTGACGGCGATGGTGGGCTTCTGGGCGACGCTCTCGCTCAACATGCCCGACTTCACCCGCTTCGGGCGATCGCAGAAGGAGCAGATGATCGGGCAGGTGGTCTCGCTGCCCACCACGATGACGGTCTTCGCCGCGATGGGCGTGATCATCACCAGCGCCTCGCAGATCATCTACGGCAAGGCGATGTGGGACCCCATCGAGCTGGTCGGCAAGTTCGAGTCGCGCTGGCTCGTGGGCATCGCCATGTTCACCATCGTCATCGCGACGCTGAGCGTGAACATCGCCGCCAACGTGGTCTCCCCGGCGAACGACTTCGCCAACATGGCGCCCAGGCACATCTCCTTCAAGATGGGCGGCGTCATCACCGGCGTCATCGGCGTCTTGATGATGCCGTGGAAGCTCATCGCCGACCCGCACGGCTACATCTTCCAGTGGCTGCTCGGCTACTCCGGCGGGCTGGGCTCCATCGCCGGCGTGCTCATCACCGACTACTGGATCCTGCGCCACCGGCGGCTGCGCCTGGCCGATCTCTACCGGCGCGACGGCGCGTACGCCTACGGCGTGGTGACGCGGATGAAGGTGCCGGCGGACGCGGGCAGCGGGTACCGCGAGTCGGCGGCGAAGACCGTGGTGACGAGCGTGACGGGCCTGGGCACCAACTGGAACGCCGTGCTCGCGACCGGCCTGGGCTGCGGCCTGGCGTGGGTCGGCCTCGTGATCCCCTTCTTCCGCCCGCTCTTCGACTACGCGTGGTTCGTCGGCGCGGGCGTCGCCGCCGTCTCGTACGTCGTGCTGACGATGGTGAACCCGCCGCCGCAGGCGGAGGCGCCGGCGGCCTGATCACTCGACCGTCGACCCTCGAGGGTGCTTCGCCCGGACCGCGTCGTCGTCGTATGCTTGCGGCGTGATCGCTCGTCCGAAGCCGCGCGCGTCCTACGACGACGTGCTCGCCGCTCCGGAGCACGTGGTGGCCGAGGTCCTCTTCGGCGTCCTGTACACCCACCCGCGTCCGGCCGCGAAGCACACGCGCGCCTCGTCACGCCTGGGCGTGGAGCTCGGCCCGCCCTTCGACGACGGCAGGGGCGGTCCGGGAGGCTGGATCCTTCTGGACGAGCCCGAGCTGCACTTCGGTCCGAGGCGCGAGGAGGACATCCTGGTTCCGGACCTCGCCGGCTGGCGTCGCGAGCGCATGCCGGAGGTGCCCGACGTGGTCTTCTTCACCCTCGCGCCCGACTGGGTGTGCGAGGTCCTGTCCGACTCGACGCGCGCGCTCGACCGCTCGGAGAAGATGACCATCCACGCGCGCGAACGCATCCCGCACGTGTGGCTCGTCGATCCGGTCGCGCGCACGCTGGAGGTGTTTCGCCACGTGCCGCCGTCGCGCGCGAAGAAGCGCCGCAAGACCACCGAGTGGAACCTCGTCGGCGTGTGGCGCGACGAGGCGCGCGTCCGCGCGGAGCCGTTCGACGCGGTGGAGCTCGCGCTCGGCTCGCTGTGGAAGTAGCGGCGATCCGGAGCTACTTCACCAGCTTCGACAGCGCCTTGAAGGCGTCGCCCTCGGCGCGGGCGAGCAGGTCGAAGACGACGGTCTCGGTGACGGTGCGCACCGCGCCGGCGCGCTCGCACAGGTGCAGGCCGGCCTGGCGGCTCTCCTCCCGGCGCGAGGCGACGGCGTCCTCCACCACCTGCGGCCCGTAGCCGCGGCGGGCGAGCTCGCGCGCGGTCTGGAAGACGCAGATGTGCGACTCCATCCCGACGACGACGACCCGCTGCACGCGGCTCGGGCCGGCGGCGAGCGCCTGCGCCACGCGCGGCTCGGCCAGCGCGTCGAAGTCCAGCTTCTCGATGGGCTCGATCCCCATGGTCCCGAGCTTCTCCCGCAGCGGCGCCACCGTGGGCCCGAGGCCCTTGGGGTACTGCTCGGTCGCGACGACGCGCACCCCGAGCAGGCGCGCGGCCTCCAGCAGGATCAGTGTATTGTGCACGAGTCGCTCGAGCGCCGCCTCCGGCATGACGCGGGCGAGCTTCTCCTGCACGTCGACGACGAGCAGGGCGGTGTGCGCGGGGACGAGTCGTTCCATGCGAGACCTCTACAGCACGCGCGGGCGGAAGGAGCGCAGGAAGCTCACGATGTCGCCGCGCAGGTCGAAGCGCAAGGTGGCGCGGGCGATCTCCTCGCCCTCGGCGTCGTAGAGGCTCGCGGGGAGCACCGTCATCGAGCCGGGGATGTCCAGCAGGGTGACGTCCTTCTGGCCGCGGAAGGTGTAGCGCTTGCCGTCGGCGGCGACGAAGCCGAACTCGTAGGGCAGGCGGCGCTCGCGCAGCACCTTCATGCCCAGCGTGCCCTCGATGGGCGCGTCGGCGAAGCCCTCCATCACGACCCGCCCGCGGATGGCGGCGTTCAGGTCCCTGGAGAAGCGGCGCAGGCCGCGGACGCTGGCCTCGATGGTGAACTCCATCGCGCGCTCGTCGGTGGGGTCGGCGAGCAGGTGGTAGCTGCCGCGCATCGTCTCGGCGAATCGGAACCCGGGCATCTCACTCTCCCTCCGGCTTCGGCGCCACGACCAGGCGCCCGACGACCTTCCCCTCCGCGGCGGCGTCCACGATCTCCTCCACGTCGGCGAGGGTCACCCCGCCGTAGGCGACGTGATCGGGCTCCTGCAGCACCGTCGCGCCGCTCTCGCAGAGGTCGAGGCAGCTCGTGGAGCACGCGCGCAGGCGCAGGGCGAGGCCCTTCTGCTTGAGGAGCTGCTTGAAGCGCGGCACCAGCTCCTCCGAGCCCTTCTGGGCGCACGAGCCCTTGGGGTTGTCCGGATCGCGCCGGTTGGTGCAGACGAAGAGGTAACGCTCGCGGTGGGGCACGGCGGGCATGGTAGCAGCGCCCCGCCAATATTGGCGACCTGGACCGCCGATATTGGCGAGGCCCGCACGCTCCACCGCGGCGGCCGCGTCACTGGATCAGCACGCCCGACGCGTCGTAGCAGTCCAGCCCCAGGATGCCGCGCAGACGGACGCAGAGCGCCGGGCCGAGGCACGTGCCGTAGAGGCGGCTCGCGGCAACGTCCGTCGGCGCGTTCCGATAGACGCCGCACGCCCAGCCGTCGGGAAACTGCGTGTCGCACCACCTCACCACGCTGCCGCTCGGGGTCAGGCTGCACGACGGGATGGTCGGCTTGAACGTGCTCGTCTGGCAGATACCCCACCCGCGCGTCGCCGAGCGTCCGGTGCACGACCATGTGGGCTCCTGACACGCGCCGCACCCACCGCCGCAGAGCGCCCATCGCATCGGATCCCCGAGCGACCACGGGCACTTGCCGCCCTCGGCGAGCGGCCGATCGTCATAGGCGCTCTTGTCGGCGTAGCGGCACACGTCGCGCACGCCGATGTCCCAGAGCGCGTGGCAGACGTCCGCCGGCACGCAGACCAAATCGCCCGTGGGCCGCAGCAGGCACGCGTCGCCGTCGGGGCACGCGTGGCAGAGGGAGCTCGCGTCGCCCGGCGTGTCGGACAGGCACGCGCCACCCGACGCCGGCGCGCTCGTCACCACGTCCGCGCCGTGCTCGCACGCGTAGCCACGGCACTCGGGGGCGGGGATCTCCGGACACGGCGGGCTGCCGCCGCAGAGGCGCACGCCGCTCGCCGACTCGCAGAGCGGGTGCGGGAGCCAGGCCACGCCGCCGTTACCGTCTCCACCGCCGAGCCCGGTGCGCGCGCCGCACGCCACGATGACCGTCGCGAGGAGCCCGCCCTTCACGGCGTGCACGTGCCTCCCCCGGGGAGCGACTGCGCGAGCGCCTGGCAGAGCGCGAGCGGTATGCAGAGACCGTTCTTGTCGGCGATCGGCTGCGCCTCCGGTTCGACCTTGAAGGTGAAGCACGGCCGGCCATCGCTGCACGCATGCTTGCCGGGGCTGCAGACGTCCGGCTGGCCGGGGGTGTAGCAGAAGCCGACCGGATGGAGCGGCGATCGACCGACGCAGTACTGGCCCAGCGGGCACCCGCCGCAGCTCCCTCCGCACACACGGATGCCGGGAAGGGAGGGGCACACCGTCGGATTGGGGATTGGCCCGCCGTCGAAGAGACCGCGGTCGTAGTAGCGGATGCGGTCGGTGGTGGCCCCGTTCTTGAGGTAGAGGATGCCCATCTCGTAGGGCATGCAGCTCAGCTCACCGTCCGGGGTCGCGAGCAGGCCGAAGTCGCCGCAGAGCGAACCGTCGGGGCACGTGTTGCACATGGCGCCGTCGTACCCCTGATCGATGAGCTTGTTGTCGCCACAGACATTCGGTTGAGAGCTCGTCTCCTTGCCCCAGCAGATGCACCGGTTGGCTCCCTCCACGTACGTGCATTGCCCCGTGCCGCCGCACACGCGGTAGCCGGAGGGCGAGGTGCACTGGCCGTACCCCGCGTCGTCACGTGCGACGTCGTCCGCGGTGTCGCCGGACGCATCGGGGCCCGCA
Organism: uncultured delta proteobacterium; assembly: GCA_963782055.1. Lineage (GTDB taxonomy): Bacteria > Myxococcota_A > Polyangia > Polyangiales > Polyangiaceae > DASXHD01. The sequence continues at coordinate 2,542,696 of CAWAIF010000003.1, read as the reverse complement.
TCGGAGGAGCCCTGGACGGTTCCGCCGCAGGAGAGAAGCGTTGCTAGCACGACAACGTGGACGAGCGGGGTTCCTCTGGTCATATGGCACCGCTCACATCGGGCTTGGACCACACGCCGCGCGTGGTGGCGGCGCCGTGAAGCATCGGGGGCTACACACGCGGTTGACGCATGCACACGCTCCTCCAGGGCAACTACGACCCTGCATGTACAGGCCGGTACAGTCGGCGTTCGTCGAGCAGGCCGTAGGACTCGCCAGATCCCCACAATCCAGGGCGCACTCGGGAGGAGGACCGAGACCCAGAGTCTGATCGCAGATCGACGGCTTTCCGGCGAGCTTCGCAAACGGCCGGGGCTCGAACCGACGGGTGTCGACGCTCGGATTGTCGACGCTCGGACGCCCGAGGGAGCACAGCGCTCGATACGCCGTGCTCGTCACGTCGGTCGAGTCCGTCTTCGCGTCATAGAAGGAGGCGAAGAAGATGGCGAGCGCGGCGTTGTTGGCATCGTCCTCGCGATCGAAGAACACCGCCTCGATCCCGTCAGGCCGAGTATTCAGCCTCTTGATGGGCACGATGAACTCGCACCGACCCTTGTGCGGGTCGACGCACGCCTGCGGATTCGGTGAACCAGCGGTGGCGGGACGGCCCACGCACCGCCAGCGCAGAAGCCGTTGCGAGTTTCCATCCTTCGCCACGATACTGAGGCGAAGTGTCTCGGCGGCCGCAGCGTCCATCCCGAAGGCAATGGCGCTTGCCTTGGCCGCCCCTCCAACGATGTCCGCAACAGTCCCACACCGGTCCTCGGTTTGAGGCGGACACGTGTAAGCAGAATCGTACTCCGTGGGATCGCAATACCATGTCGCGTCGTCGTCGAAGCTCGTGTCCCACACTGGCGGGTAATACTGACTCGCCTCCGCCCGTGCTCGCACCTGGGAGGGAACGTCGTTCTGCAGTGCCTGCTGGAAGATCGCCGAGAAGCCGTCGAACGTTGCCGTGTACGGCGGGAAGGGCAGCGCGATGGTCAAGCCCCGACAAGCCAGGGTATCGGAGTGCTGCTCGAGGCCAGGAAGGTAGTCGCCGGCGAAGTTCTTCTGCTGGTAGACCCCCACGCCCGTCTGTACGTTCAGCACGCCGTAGCTGTCGAGGTACGGCTCGTACCCGGCCGTGGTCTGGATCCGGCAGGTCTGATCGGATCCGCTCACGAACTGGAGAGGGAACGCGGCGCTCTTCACCGTCACGTCGAGATTGAGCAGGAACCCGCCTCGGACGCTCGAAGGAACCAACGGTTCGTGGCCCAGGAAGCTCACCATGTTCTCGGCGGAAATCTGGCCGTACCCGTCCGTCCTGGTGCCGTCGCTCTTGTAACAGGCCGACCCGTAACCCGTGAGCAGCGCCTGGCGGATTCCGGCATCGATCGGCTGGAAGAAGGTGGAGTAGGGGACGAACTGCGAGCACAGTCCGTCCTGCACGAGCCGCGCCGCCTTGACACTCCCCGCGCCGAACGGCAGCGCCGCCTCGCCCGCGAGCGGCCCCTGCGCCTCGCTGAACGCCGCCGGCGTGACGCGAAGGTCGGTCGGGGTCGACCCGAACGGGACGAGCGTCGAAGGCAGCCCGAGCCCGTCGGGCAACGTCACGAGACCGGCCGTGCGCGTCAGCGACTTCCACGTCGCGTCGTCGAGGGCGTGACCGAGATCCTCGAAGCGACGCTCCGGATCGAAGGCGAACACCGTGACGTCGTACGGCTTGGGGGAGAGCGGGATGGCCGGCAGGGAGGTGGGATTGTCGGCCGAGTCGAGGATGGCGCGGATGGGGAAGGACGCCTGGTTGGCGCCCTGAAGCGACGCGAAGGGTGCCGCCCCGAAGTCCTGGCTGCCGAAGGCGTAGCTCAGCTCCTCGAAGCCGGCCGACTTCGGTCCTGAGTAGTGGAAGAGCACGACCTCTCCGGCGCTACCTCCGCCCGTCGCGTCGGCGCCGGGGCCCCGGATCTCGAACACGAACGGCGGCTTGTTGGGGGGGGGGGGCCGGGCTGCACCTCGCGAACGCAAGCGCCGATGCCGTAGCCACCATGCTCATGGCGATTCGCCGAGTCTTGCCCATGCCCCACCTCCTCGGTACGAGGCTACGCTGGCGCAAGCTGATCTACAACGCAAAACTCCTAGCGTGGAACCACTATGCGGCAGTTGCCCACCTCTCCGCACATCACATCCTCTCAGTTCGGCGGGGGCGGCGGGGGGATCTTGAACACGTCCCACGCCGGGGTGTGGTTGTTCTCGTCGGCCGGCTGGTTCCAGAGGTAGAGCGCGGGGTAGGTCGTCACCTTGCCCTTGCCGTCCACCACCACCGGCGAGACGTAGAGCTGCGGGTTGCCGTTCTCGTCGCGTGTGGAGGAGAAGACGATCCAGTAGAAGGAGCGCCCGTCCTTCGTCTTGCCGACGCTGGGCGCCCACTTGGCCCAGCTGTTGGTGACGCCCGGGCTCTTCTTGCCAGTGCACGCGGGCGGGTCGTTGGCGGCGAGGCGCGTGGCGGTGCCGCCGGCGGAGGGCACGAGGTAGACCTCCGCGGCGGCGTTGTTGTAGGCGCTGGAGCTGGCGCCGGCGACCTTGTTGAAGACCAGCCACGCGTCGTCCGGCGAGAACGCCGGGTAATACTCGATGGCGTCGGGGTCGCTCGCGCCGGCGACGGGCTTGGCCGCGCCGCCCGCGCGGTTGTTGTACGGGACGGAGAAGAGATCCATCGGCCCCGCCGCGACGCGGCCGTCGGGCACGCTGCCCTTGGTCGACACGTAGACGATGGTGTTGCCGTCGTGGCTCCACGTCGGCATCGCCGCGGCGTTGCCGTCGCCGCTCCGGGCGAGGACGTCCCAGGCATTCCCCTGCCCCGCCTGCGCGGCGTCGAGCTGGACCCACGCCAGGTTCTTGCCGCTCAGCAGCAGCTCCATGTAATCGCCGGAGCCCCAGTGCGCCTTGCTGTAGGCGGGGACGCCCTGCATGGAGTCGATCGCCGCCTTGCCGCCGGCGGCGAGGAAGGGCGGCGGGTTGCCGGTGTTGCCCTGCTCCACGCCGGCGATGCTGTTGTTGTTGGGGTTGCTCTGCAACACCACGGCGCCCGCGTACTTGCCGTCGGGGGTGGAGGCGTGGCAGCCGATGCACGCGACACCGTTCTTCCCGCGCTCGTAGACCTGCGAGGGCGTGAGCACGTCGCCCACGGTCTCGTCCCCGATGGAGAAGCCCTTGAGCAGCGGGTTGGGCTTGGTGGTCCAGTAGACGACGCTCCCCGGCGCCTCCACCGGCGCGATGCCGATCGGCCCCGTCGAGCCCAGCGCGACGGCGGTGAGGCTCTTGCCGTCGAAGACGCCGCCGCGCACGCGGATGGTCATGGGCACGTCGGCGGAGTGCATCCGGAGGCCGTCCCAGAGGGCCTTGGGCATCGTCCAAATGGTGGACGTCGTGTAGACGACCAGATCGTTCTGCTGGTTGTCGGCGTGGACGCGCACCTCGAAGAGGTTCTCCCCGCCGGGGGCGATCCAGTGGAAGCGCGGGCGCAGCCAGTTCTGCGGGTAGAGCGCGCCCACCTCCGGCTCGACGAGGCACGGGCCGCCGCTCCCGGCGCCGCCGTCGGGATCGCCGAAGAGGGTGGACGAGTCGTTCGGCGCGCCGGCGCCGCCGTCGCCGGAGACGACGATGGGGTCCTGCGGGAAGTCGGAGTACGGCCCCTGCTGAGCGTCGACGGGGGCGATCCCGTCGGTGACGAGCTGCAGATCGTCGCCCGCGTCCATCGCGCCGCCGTCGAAGCGCGACGCCGCCGTGTCGTCGCTCCCGCATGCGGCCGAGAGCGCGGCGGCGACGAGGGCGGCCGCACCCGCGGCGGAGAGGAACACGCCTTTGCGCGAGCTCATGCGTGGAGCCTACGCGCGCGCGCCGGGGCGAACAACCCTTGACCCGTCATCCATCGCCCCGCGCCCGCAGACGGAACCCCAGAACATCGGAACCCAGGAGTCACGCTCAGTGACCGCCGACGAGCCGGACCAGCCGTGCCGAGCACGTGGTCGAACCGCCGCCGCATCGCCGCGTCCATCTCGCCCGTGTACCGGAGGGCCGCGGCGACCTCGAAGCACGCCGCCACCTCCCCCAGTGATCCTGTGCGCGGTGGGGCCGGGCCTGCGCCCCGCGCGAGATGCGCGGGCGCACGCAAGTCCGGGTGTCCGTGCGACTCAGAGGTCCGGTCCGCAGTGCGGGGTCCCCTGCTCCAGAAACACGTCGGGGACGTAGAGGCAATGGTACTCCATGTCGTTGCAGTTGACGGAGCACACGGACCCCGCCTCGCAGTAGAAATCGATGGGGGTCACCGGATCCGGGGCCGCGTCGAGCAGCCCCAGCTTCTCGTGACACCAGTGCCCTTGCGGCGGCTCCTGGACCGTCTCCGTCTTGCCGCCGCAGTGCAGGCAGAGGTACGGCGGCAGCGCGACGAGCGCGGCAGCGATGATCCACTTCCGGCTCACCATGGCGACTGGATGGTGGTGGTCCATACGTTCGAGCGCCGGTTGCTCGGCGCGTCCGCCCGGTTGTCCGTCCAGGCAGCGAAGAAGGTACCGGTCGCGGGGTCCGCGGCGATCCCGTCGTACCTTCCCCACGGCATGGCCGCGTAGTCGATGGGGTTGGTCTGGAACCAGGGCACCTCGATGCCGGGCTGTGCAAACTGGGCCACCTTGAAGAAGGTCTGGTTGAGCGGCAGCAGCGGAGTGAAGGAGGAACCCCAGTAGTTCACCTTGTAGCCGTCCGCCGGCGCCGCCTCTCGCCACGTGTAGATCGCGATGTTGCCCTGCTGCTCGGGCACAGGGGACACCGTCGCCCCGGGATCCCACTGGAAACACTGGATGCCGTCGCCGGTGCCGTCGGGCAGGATCCGACGAGGGGTGGCGCACGACTGGTAGTACCCAGTGATCGGGCCCTGGTAGTTCCCGTCGTCGAACGCGAAGACCACGCGCATGCCGTAGTTGTACCCGTTGTAGTACTGGGTCTTGTTCGCCAGGAGCCAGACCTCGTCCGACTGCGCGTCATAGAACATCGCCGGCCGTCCGGAGGTGTACCCAGGGTTGGGCGACGCCACGTTGGCGCAGTTCTGGTGGTAGGGATCGCTCAGGACGATCCGGTCGGTGACGACGGGCGGCTGGGAGTGCCCCGAGGGATCGGTCGAGGGCTGGACCGTGGTGACGTGCCAGTTGAGCGGGTACGAGGGGTTGCAGGTCCAGGTGATGTCGGGCTCATCGGGCCACCCGATGTACAGCAGGGGCGGCCCACCGCCCATCGACTTCAACGCCATGCGCGTCAGCCCGACCGGCGCGACCGGCAAGGTGCCTCCTGTGGGCGAGGTGTACGTCAGGCTCCACGTCGGGCCGTGAACGAAGCCCCCCGCGGCGTCAAAGTGGTAGTTGGTCAGCAGGGTCCGCGCGTCGGGCCCGCACCCGAAGGCGGGGTCGCAGTACTGCGGGATCGTCCAGAGCACCCAGACGAGACCGGAAGCGGGATCCGCGGCGACCGACACGTCGGTGATAGTGTTCGTCGGGTAGCCGCCGGGGCTGCCGCTCGTCGAGAGGAAGGGATAGATGGCCGGGTTGAGCGTCGTCGTGAGGAAGTGGGTCTGATCCTCGCGGAAGCCGTGGACGGTCACCTCGGTGTTCAGGTAGCCGGTGCCGGTCGCTCCGAGCCCGACGTAGTCGAAGTTGTAGCCGTCGACGCTCACCATGTTCGGATGGCCGGTGTACCCTGTGAAGGTGTCCGGGTAGGAGGGCGCCTCCGACGGCAGGCCCCACTCGGCCGACGTGTGGATCGTGTTGGGAGCCTCCTCCGACGTCGCGTAAGCGTCGAGGTTCCGGAAGCTCTGGCTCCAGTCCGCGGGGACGTCGTCCTGCATGCCCACGATCTCGAAGGGGCCACAGGCACCGCCGCCCCCGCACACGCTGATCCACGCCCCGCTGTACACGGCGACGCTCGTGGTGTCGTAGCCGTAGTCAGTCTCCACCGGAGTGTTGGGTGCCACCGTGACCGCGCTCGACGTGGAACCCACGGTCTCCGGCGGGGCCGACGACGAGCATGCCATGCTACCTGTCGCCGCAGCCAGCCCGATCAAGCTGACCAGGACGAAGCGCGCACCGTAGCGCGATAGAGGACGTGTGCGACGCCCCCCCCCTGTTTCCACACATCATACACCACCTCCGCGGTACGTTGTACTGGGGTTTAATACGCTTGGAGCTAGTGGTCGTCAAGGCTAAGCTACAGCGCAGTCCCAAAACTGCTCGCTAGCGCCCGTGCGGAACGACGATCCCCTTCTCCCGGGCGAACTCGATCGCCTCCTCGTAGCCCGCGTCCGCGTGTCGCATCACGCCCGTCCCGGGATCGGTCGTCAGCACGCGCTCCAGCCGCGCCGCCGCCGCCGGCGTCCCGTCCGCCACCACCACCATCCCGGCGTGCAGGGACATCCCGATCCCCACGCCCCCGCCGTGGTGGAAGCTCACCCAGCTCGCGCCGGCCGCGGTGTTCACCAGCGCGTTCAGGATGGGCCAGTCGGCGATGGCGTCGGAGCCGTCCTTCATCGACTCCGTCTCGCGATTGGGCGACGCCACCGACCCGCAGTCCAGGTGATCGCGCCCGATGACGATGGGCGCCTTCACCTTCCCCGTCCGCACGAGCTCGTTGAAGGCGAGGCCGACCTTGGCGCGGTCGCCGTAGCCGAGCCAGCAGATGCGCGAGGGCAGCCCCTGGAACTGGACTCGCTCGCGCGCCATCTCGATCCACCGCCGCAGGTCGGCGTCGTGCGGCACCGCCTCCAGCACCGCCTCGTCGGTCCGGGCGATGTCCTCCGGATCGCCGGAGAGCGCCGCCCAGCGGAAGGGGCCCTTGCCCAGGCAGAAGAGCGGCCGCACGTAGAGCGGGACGAAGCCGTGGATGTCGAAGGCGTTCTTCAGCCCGGCGTCCTGCGCGCCGGCGCGGATGTTGTTGCCGTAGTCGAAGACCTCCGCGCCCGCCTTCTGGAAGCCGAGCATCGCCTCGACCTCCTCGTACATGCCGCCCTTGGCGCGCTCGATGTAGCCCTCCGGATCCTCCGCGCGCAGCTCCGCCGCCTCCTCCAGCGACAGCCCGACCGGGATGTAGCCGTTGAGCGGATCGTGCGCGGCGGTCTGCTCGGTCACCAGATCCGGCACGACGCCCAGGCTGAGGAGGTGCGGGTAGATCTCCCCCGCGTTGGCGCACAGGCCGATGCTCACCGGCTTGCCCTCCTTCTTCGCGCGCTCGATGCGGGCGAGCGCCTCGTCCAGATCGTCGATGCGCTCGTCGACGTAGCGCGTGTCCAGACGCTTCTGGATGCGCGACGGATCCACCTCCACGGCGAGGCACGACAGGCCCGCCATCGTCGCGGCGAGCGGCTGCGCGCCGCCCATGCCGCCCAGGCCGGCGGTGAGCACCCAGTCGGCCTTCTTGCCGCGCGACTGCGCGTGCTTGCGCGCGGCGACGAAGGTCTCGTAGGTGCCCTGCAGGATCCCCTGCGTGCCGATGTAGATCCACGAGCCGGCGGTCATCTGCCCGAACATGGTCAGGCCCAGCGCCTCCAGGCGGCGGAACTCGTCCCAGGTGGCCCAGTGGGGCACCAGGTTGGAGTTGGCGATGAGGACGCGCGGGGCGTCGGGGTGGGTGCGGAAGCGCCCGACCGCCTTGCCGCTCTGCACCAGCAGCGTCTCGTCGTTCTCCAGGGCGCGCAGCTCGCGCACGATGACGTCGAACGCCGCCCAGGAGCGCGCCGCCTTGCCGGTGCCGCCGTAGACGACCAGATCGTCGGGGCGCTCGGCCACCTCCGGGTCGAGGTTGTTGTGGAGCATGCGCAGGGCGGCCTCCTGGACCCAGCCCTTGCACGTCATCTCCGCGCCGCGGGGGGCGCGCACCGTTCGGGAGCCTTCGGACATGGCCCAAGGCCTAGCACTCATGCGCGCCGCACCAAAGCCCGGGCGCGGGGGCGGGCGCGGGCGCGAGCGCGAGCGCGGGAGCGGACGCGGGGGCGAGCGCGGGCGCGAGAGGGAGAGGGAGGAGAGGAAGGGGCTCGCTCGGGGGGAGGGCAGCGTCCCGCCGTGCTCGGAGTCCGCAAGGCCGGGGCCGTCCTCGCCGTGCTCGGGCGCTTCGCGCCCTGCGCGCGGCTCCGGGCGGTGCTCGCTGTCGCTCGCCTTCGTGGTCGGGGGGCACCGCCCCCGACACCCCGCGAGCAGCTCGCCGTGCTCCGCTACGCTCTGCACGGCTCGGCGGACTCCTGCGCGCGGCGGGGTTGGGCGGGTGCCCCCGCGCAGCGGGCGCGGGCGCGAACAAGGAGTTGCTCGATGCTTCGAATCTACCCGGTGTTGCTCGAACTGGTGCGTGCGCTGGCGCCGATGGTGCGGCAGCTCGAGAGGCACGATCCGGATCTGGCTCGGCAGTGTCGCAGGGCGCTGGCGAGCGGGCCGCTGAACGTGGGCGAGGGCATGTACTCGCAGGGTCGCAACCGGAAGGCGCGCTATCACAACGCGCTGGGGTCGCTGCGCGAGGTGCTCTCGTGTTTCGAGGTCGCCTCGGCGCTCGGGTACGTCGACGAGCTCGACCCCGAGCTGCGCGGGCGGTTCGATCACGTGCTCGGCACCCTGGTGCGTCTGGTCGGCGGCCACTGAGCGGGCGATGCGCGGGAGCCGGCACGCCGCCGGCTTCCGCCATCGCGCAGGGCTGTCCCAAGAAGCCCCAACCCCAGCCCCCAGTCCCACTCCCAGGCCCCGACCCCAGCCCCGACCCCGACCCCGACCCCGACCCTCGCCCCAGCCCAGGTGCCGCGAGCGCGGGCGCGGGCGCGTGGGCGAGCGCGGGCGCGTGGGCGAGCGCGGGCGCGTGGGCGAGCGCGGGCGCGTGGGCGTGAGCGAAGGCGCGAGCGAGCGTGTCACCGGGTGAGGCCGGTGAGCAGCGCCACGAGTCGATCAGCGATGCGCACGCACCGCGCGGCCGCAGCGACGTCCGCTTCGCCGGCCGCCGCGGCGATCTCCACCGCAGCCACCGCCTCGACTGCCTCGCCTCGCGCGATCGCGAACGCCCGCGCCTTGTCCCGCCGCGTCACCCGTCCCGCGCCCTCCGCCGCGTTGAGGCACGCGCTCTTCGCGGCGCGCATCGCCTCGTCGCGCAGCTTCGCGTCGCGCACGCCAGCCGCCCGCACCGCGACGAGCAGCTCCACCGCGACCCGATAGGCCACCAGCTTGTGATGAGGAAGAGAGCGAGGGTGTCTGCTTAGCGGTGTCGCACACTGTGGGTCCATTCTTCGTTCCTGATGCGAGAAGTTCTTTCCATGGGACCTGATCGGGAGCATCCCGGATCACGTGACGCCCGAGCAGCGGATCCAGGAGCTGGAGCAGGAGAACGCCGCGCTTCGCGAAGAGCTGGCGAAGCTGCGCAAGGAGATCGAGGAGTGGAAGCGCGGGTTCCGGGAGCGCGGGAAGCGGCGGACGTCGCGCTCCGAGGGTCGGCGGGCGCCCTCGGGCAAGCCGCGCGGCCGCAAGGTGGGCCATGTCGGATCGCGGCCCGCCGCACCGGCCCACGTCGACGACGAAGTCGTGCACGAGATGCCGGCGACGTGCAGCTGTGGCGGGGCAGTCGTGGCGACGGGCGAGACGGACAGCACAGTCGTCACCGACATCCCAGTGGTGCAGCCGCGGCAGACGCATCACGTGGCGCACGTCGGCAGCTGCGAGGTGTGCCACAAGCGCGTGGTCGCGAAGCTGCCGGGCGCGCCGGCGGCGGGCAAGAGCGTCGCCGCGGTGTCGTTCGGCCCCAACGTGCAGGCGATGGCGCTGGACCTGCGCTTCGAGCGCGACATGCCGCTGGGCAAGATCAGTGCGTTCCTCGGACAGTGGCTCGGCATCTCGATCACGACCGGCGGCCTGGCGCAGATGTTCGACCGATTGCGACGCCGCTCGGCGCCGAGCTACGACGAGCTGGTCGACGCGGTGCGCGCATCGCCCGTGGCGGGCCTCGACGAGAGCGGCCATCGACAGGACGGCGTGCCGGGTTGGATGTGGCTGATGCGCACCGACCGCGTCTCGGTCTTCCGCGCCGAGCTGTCGCGCGGCGCGTGGGTCGCCGAGTCGATGCTCGGCGCGAGCTTCAAAGGAGTCCTGTGCACCGACTTCTACGGCGTGTACACGAGTCACGACGGCTGGACCCACGCCTACTGCGGTGCGCACACCATCCGCGAGGCCAAGAAGATCGCCGAGCTCACCCCGTGCGCCGCGACCGAGGAGTTCCGCGACCGACTCATCGGCTTCTACGTCGCGGGCAAGCACGCCGCGGCGAGCGGCGATCCCGAGCAGCGCCGAGGCGCGCGCATCCGCCTCGGCCATCTCATCAGCAGCACCAACTTCGTGGAGTTCCCGGACATCGTCCGGCTGCAGGAGCGCCTCGACGAGCACAAGGTGGGGGTGACGCTCTTCATCGACCGCCCCGACGTCCCGGCCACGAACAACGCGACCGAACGCGACATCCGCGCCCACGGGCGGCACCGCGCGATGACCGGCGGAACGCGCTCGGCCGCCGGCAGCGCCACCCTGGCGCACTGGATGAGCATCACGCAGACGCGGCGCAAGTGCCAGCTCCCGCTTCGGGGCTTCGTCATCGGGCTGTACGAAAGTCACCTCCACGGCAAGCCGCCTCCGTCTGTCTTTGCCCACTAGCCGGCGAGTCCTCCGACGGTCGACGTCACGCCCGGGCCGCGGGCCGTCTTCCGGCCGCTAAGCAGAGACCAGCGAGGGGTCGTGTCTTGGTCGGTCATGCCCCCCATCGCGCAGGATTCATGACAGTGCGATACGTGCATCGTGCACACACCGCGCCCAGCGCTGGCAGGAATCCTGCGCGCAAAGGCGTGACCGACCAAGACGCGACCCCTCGCGTCCGCCCATTCCCTGGGCGCGACGAGCATGTCCCCCCGAGTTCAACCCCCCGACCCCGACCCCAGCCCCAGCCCCAACCCCGACCCCGCTTGGATGCGATGTCGCATCCGGGCTACTCTGAGGCCATGCGCAAACTGTTCGGCATGGTCGCGGCGGTCGTGCTGGTGGCGGCGTGCGGCGGGGGCGGCAGCAACGACACGACCGGCGACGGCGGGACCGGGCAGAACGGCGACGGCACCGCCGAGCAGCTCTGCGTCGACACCATCAACCAGTACCGCGCGACGCTCGGCCTCGCGCCCTACCAGCGCTGGACCGACAGCGAGTCGTGCGCCGACGGCCAGGCCAAGAGCGACTCCAGCTCCGGCACCGCCCACGGCGCCTTCCAGGCGTGCGGCGAGTCGGCGCAGAACGAGTGCCCCGGCTGGCCCGGCCCGCCCTCCACCATGATCCCCAGCTGCCTCAAGATGATGTGGGCGGAGGGCCCGGGCTCCGACTTCTCCACGCACGGGCACTACATCAACATGTCGAGCACCAAGTACACCAAGGTCGCCTGCGGCTTCACCACGCTGCCGGACGGCAAGGTGTGGGCGGTGCAGGACTTCAAGTAGCCGCCCGCAGGCTGCTCGGCCGCTCACGCACGCCGGAGGACCGGCGCGACCGTACGCAGGATGAGCTGGTCGATCGAGTGCACGGCGAGCCGTTCGTACAGCGCCGCGACGTGCGAGCGCACCGTCTCCGCGGTCACGCCAAGGAGCAGCGCGATCTCGTCGCCCCCGCGACCCCGCATCAGGTGAAAGAGCACGACACGGGGCATCGGTGCCACGCCCGAAGCCTCGGCGATGGCGTGGACCAGATCGACCACTCGCCCCTTGGCGAGGAGCCATTCCTCGACGGCGGAGAGGAGTACGCGGCGCAGCTCCTCCTCGGGCATCGGCTTGTCGTGGAAGGGCACGCCGCGTCCCGCGACCTTTGCCCCGAAGGCCGTGCGATGCCCGCTGTGGACGATCACCGGTGCTGCCGGCTGCAAGGCCCGAGCACGATCGAGGACGGGCAGCCCGTCGGCGCCCCTCTCGAGCGCCAGGTCGACGATCATCAGCGCGAAGGCACGCCGCTCGATCTCGCGGATCGCGGCAGTCGCCGTCGTGCAGACGCTCGTGGCCACGTCCGCGAAGCTCGAGAGGCGCCGCTTCAGCGCGCGCCCGAGGAGGAGGTGGTCCTCGACCAGAGCACCGGGATCGGCTCGTCCACGATGCTCGGGTGGAGCGCCCGGGCACGGTGCGTCGCGAACGCTCCCGACGCGCGCCGAGCGGTCACGCGCTCACCTGCGTGCGTGCGTGCGTGCGTGCGTGCGTGCGTGCAAGTCGGCTGCCATCCCTTCCCTCCTGGTCAGTCGGTCCACGTCTATGATGCCCGAGAAGAGGTCACTCCGTCGCAAAATCGGCGTGACCTCGTCGTGGCTCGTCACGCGCGCCAGAGCACCCTCGTTGCGAGTCGCGGATTCAGGGCGGGAAGTACCGGCGGACGTCGTGGGAAAGCAACCCTCCTGGTGCGCCGAGCGCCACGACCAGCACGGCGTCGCCGACCGAGTAGGCGCTCCCCCAGTCACGGAGGGCGCGCCGTCGACCAGCACTGCATGCCACGAAGGTGCGTGGAAGTACTGGCCGCGGCCCTGCCGGTCCACGGGCAGTCCGTCCCCTCGCAGCATTTCCCTCCTGGCGGCCACTGGCAGGGCGCTCCCTGGTCGGCTGGAGGATCTCGCTCGCCTGGCTTGCCGCGGCGTCGCGAGCTCGCCCGCGGGCCGCCACCTCAGTACATTCTCACGCGAGCATGGGCCATCGGGCAGGCGTGCGCAAGCTCATCGGCGCTCATTGACTGCACGCCGGAACGCAGCGCCCATGCGGCGCCAGTCCATCGCTCACGCACACCTGCCGACCCAGGATGCAGGCGCCGCCCTGGTCGCCACAGCTGCAAGTGAAGACGTCCTGGGCGATCTGGTGGCACTCGCTCGCCGGCACGCAGCCGACCGGAGGCCATGCAGCGGCGTCGTCGTCCACGCAGGCCGACTGCGCCACGCCATCATGGACAAGAGATTGCGCCCAGGTCTGGCAGGCCGCCTTGGCGCCCTCGGTGCAGAGGACGACCTCCGGAGCGCCATCCAGATCCCCGCACGCCCATGGTTCACCGGCGCCGCCATCGGCAGGAGCACCGGCGTCGGTCGCGGCGTCGATGCGCCCGCCGCAACCGAGCGCGGTGCACCCCGCGACGAGGGCGAGGACGGCTGTCACTGACTGCACGGCTTCACACAATGAGGTGTCCCGCCAGGCGTGTCGCTCACACAGATCTGATGCAAGGCCGCGCACCCCAGTCCATTGCCGCACTCGTAGTCGTCGAAGCCCCCTGATGAGACGTCATGGTCCGCCGCCCAGCACTTTGGCAGCCCCCCTGAGAGGCCGCCGCACATGGTGTGCACCGTCCCGTGATGAATGAAGGACTGCTGCCATGCCTGACACGCCGCCGGATCATCGCACGGCGCGGGGAACTTGGGGAGGCCCGCGTCACCGCAGTCCCAGGGCCCCGCCGGTGCCTGGTCACCTGCGGCATCTCCGGTGGCGTTGTCGTCACCGGCGACGCGCCCGCAGTGGCAGATCCCGAGGAGGCACGTCGCGATGATCAGCGTCCGCATCAGTTGACGGTAGCAGCAACGGCCGTCGCGCGCTCCTCACCGACGACGTTGGGTCGCCCCGGCGGAAACGCCGTCCACGCCGGGAGATACGTCGGCCCGCGGGTATTCTTCACCCTCGCAGCGATCCCGGCGTAGTCCCCGAGTGTGCGGCACTGCTGCGTGTTCTGGCTGCACGGCCCCGCCGCCGTGTCGATGACGAAGCTCGAGCCGGCCGCCTGCGGCGGGTCCCAGAAGCCCGACGCAGCGTTCGTCGCCGCCACCAGTCTCGGCGTGACCCTGGTGTCCGTGGCGGTGTCGGTCTCGTAGTACATCAGCCCGAGTCGAGACGCACCATCCGAAGCCAGGAACGGTTGCGCGCGCGAGCCCGAGCCACCGCGCGCGAACGTCGTCCACACCGGCCCAGGAAGCCAGCTGTCCCCCTGCGTCGTGCTTCGCCAGACCTCGATCTGATCCTTCGCCACCGGGAGAGCGACGTAGTAGTCGCCGCTGCTGTCGTTGATGAAGCCGAAGGTGCGCATCTCGTTGCTCATGTTGTTGGCGGCGAGGCACGGGGCGAAGGTCGTCGTGTCGCGAATCAGGTTGCTCGGGGTCCAGCTAACCCCGGCGTCATCCGAGGACACCGAGAACCACTTCATCTCCTTGTCCGGCGACGTCGGGCAATCCCAGTGGTGATCCGAGTTCGAATAGACGAGGCTGACGCGACTGTTCTGCGCGCGAACGATGAGTCCACCGACGCCGTAGAACGGAGTGCGGTCCAGGTTTTGCACCTCCTGCGGAGGGTTCGGCGAGGGAATGACGGCTCTCGCGATGGGATCGATGTCGAAATACTGCACGCACGCACCATAGGTGCCTCCGGATCCGTTGTGCCGCCACGCCACCCAGAGCCGCGGCGGGAACACCGTGGTGTCGAAGGCCGCGGCCGGCTGATCCTGCACACCGTCGTCGCAGTGCCCCTGGTTCACGTAGCGGTTGATTGATGCCGAAGGAGATTGGCTCATCACGATGTGCTACGGGCAGGTCTGGTATGGATTATCGGGGTTGCCGTACACACGCCCGCTTACATCGCAGCAGCCCCACAGATCATTATGCCCCACATCGAAGAGGCACTGCGAGCCGGGCGGACAGCGCATAGCCCAGCCGTCGGGGCAGTAGTCCACCGGACCAACGTAGTAGCCGCAGTAGATGGGGCCGCCCCCCTCGGCATCACCACCGCCGTCGACGCCGGCAGCCGCATCGGAGGCGCCGTCCGCTCCGGCGTCCGCCGTCGCGGTGTCGCGGTGACCTCCGGGCTCTCCAGCTCGGTCCGGGCGCCGCATCCGAGCAGCGCCGAGACGACCGCGGCCGTGACCAGGCGAGAGCCGACCGGTGAGGCCTTCATCGCCGTCCCCTCAGGGGCACCCGCTCCCGCGCGACAGGGTCAAGGTGGAAAGCCCGCTGTTCATGACGATCTTCCGCGTCGAGCGGTAGAGGCACGTGTCCTGGCCGCCCGCGATGATGCGGCGGCCGAAGATGGAGATGCCGTTCACGTGCTACTCGTCGTTCCCCTCGTTGGAGAGCGCGAGGGTGAAGGGATCGGCTATCACACGTGCGCGTCCGCACTGCGCGAGTGGCACGATTATCGATGGGCCGCTGGCTCATCACAATGCGCTATGGGCAAGTGTACCCATCGCCGGGGCTTCCGTAGAGGCAGTTGTTCTCTGGGGTGCAGCACCCCCAGAGGCCATCGTGCCCAATATTGTAGAGGCACTCCCGTCCCGGCGAGCAGCGCATGGCCCAGCCGTCGGGGCAGTAGTCCACCGGGCCGACATAGTACCCGCAGTAGATGGGCCCACCGCCTCCGTCACCACCACTACCGTCCACGCCAGCACCTGCATCGGAGGCGCCGTCCGCTCCGGCATCCGCCGTCGCGGTCGCGGCGAGTTCCGGGCTCTCCAGCTCGGTCCGGGCGCCGCATCCGAGCAGCGCGGAGACGACCGCGGCCGTGACCAGGCGAGAGCCGACCGGTGAGGCCTTCATCGCCGCGCCCTCAGGGGCACCCGCTCCCGCGCGACAGGGTCAAGGTGGAAAGCCCGCTGTTCATGACGATCTTCCCCGTCGAGCGGTAGAGGCACGTGTCCTGGCCGCCCGCGATGATGCGGCGGCCGAAGATGGAGATGCCGTTCACGTGCCACTCGTCGTTCCCCTCGTTGGAGAGCGCGAGGGTGAGGTGATCCACCGCGGAAGACGGGAGCTGCGGCACCGCGACGCGAACTGAGTGCTCCGTGTTGTTGTCGAACTTCGCCGCCCCGGAGTTATGGAGAGGCTGGAAGGCCTTCTGCGTGTTCGTGCTGTCGAAGACGCGGAAATCGAGCTGGTCGCCGCTCCCGAGGTCGTCGTCGGAGGTGTCCACCACGACCTCGATCGAGTCGAAGGGCTGCTGCGCCGGCCCCGGGTTCCACGCTGCGCAGCCCTCGTTCGCAATGAGGAACGTCGCCGACGGCCCCTGGCCGCTGTCGCTCACCGTCTCGCTGAGCCGCGCGGCGCCCGTGTCGCTCGTGTTGCCGAGGGTGCCCGAGTGACAGCTCGGCTGGTTCGCATCGCAGCTCCCGTTGCCGCTCACGTCGACGAGGCACCCCCACGCCGCGCCCGGCTGCGCCGTGCCGAGCCGGACCTGTATGCCGCCGAGGTCCCAGTTGTCGGCGTGCGAGCCGCCCTGGCCGTTCTCGAACAGGGTGACGGTGACGCTCGCGATCTGGGCCGGGTTGAGAGCCGCCGGCAGAGGGAGGGCGTCGAGGTCGTGCGTGGTGCCGTCACCCCAGCCCGCCTCGCCCTGCAGCTTCACGTGAAAGGGCGGCGGAGCGAGGTTCGGGTCCGTCGTGTTGACCACGAGGTCGACGCTGGTCGCATCGTTCAGGCCGTCCGGGCCGCTCTCGATGTGCGCGTAGACCTGCGAGAACGCCTGCGGCGTGAGCGGACTGGCGCTGCTCAGCAGCCGCAGGAGCGCGCAGGACGGCGAACCCCACCCGGTCGCGAGATCGTAGCCCCCGACGGCGGGGAAGCCGAGGCCGAGCGTGTTGGGCTGGGGATCCTGGTTGAACACGCCGTCGGCGATGTCGTGGAACGCCGGTGTGTAGAGGTCGCCGGCGCCGGGCAGGCCCCGGGTGAGACCGATGGGGTAGATCGTGTCGTTGAGGAAGCCACTCTTGTTGGGGTTGCCGTTGGCCTTGGACTGCTCGTTGACCAGCGCCGCAAAGCCGGCCCATAGCGGCGCGGAGAGGCTCGTGCCGCTCTGCGCGACGATACAGCACACGGAAGCGCCGTTGATGATCGGGCAGCAACTGCGCGGGGAAAAGACGCCAGGCGGACACGCCGGCAACGTCGCGCACTGGGGCTGCGTGAAGACGGTCTGGAAACTGGCCGCGGCGGCGGCCACGTCGGGAAAGTCGCGAAAGGAGGTCGAGCCTCCGTTGCCGCCGGCAGGGGACGCAAGCCCGCCCGGGACGCGCACCACCGGACTCATCTTGACGCCCTTCTGGTAGCCTGGGAGCGGCACGCCGCTGCCGCAGCAGGACGGGGATGGGAAGCAGTAGCACGCGGGCGGCCCCAACGTGGAGAAGGCCTGCCCATTCATCACCCCGCCGCCGGTGATGTCCTTCTGGATGTTGGTCGCGTCGAGCAAGGTCGCCACATTGTCCACGGTGCCGGCACACCCGCCATTCCATGTGGTCTCGCCCGCCCAGTACGGCAGCGTGTAGCTGAGGAAGAGCTTGTTCGTGGCGGGGTTGAAGAGCGTCCTCACTCCGCTGCCGCTGATCGACGTGCCGCCCACGAGCGTCTGGTCGTCCATGTCCTGATTCGACTGCGGATCGCCGACGTCGCCGTAATCGCCCGACGAGTTGAAGAAGCTGATCCCCTCCGCTGCCATCTGGGTCAAGGCTTGCTGCGAGTTGTCGCTTCTGCCGAAGTTCCATGAGCTCGTCCCGACCGTCAGCGTCCCGTCCGTCGCCATCTCGTGATACGCGTCGTCGGCGTGGCTGGTGATGCCAACGGGCGTCTGGAAGATCTTGACGTTCGCGGCGGGCGCCATGGCCGACACCGCTTCCAGATCAAGCGCCGCTTCACCACTCGGGGAGCTGAGCTCGCCCGCGCTGCCGTTCGTGACGAAGGAGACGTTTCCGGTGAAGTTGATGGCGCTCCCCGCCGGTTGTGACGCGATAAAGGCGGCCCGGTCGCCCAGGTTAGTCGGCTCGAGCTGAAGGATGCCGATGGTCTGACCCACACCGGTGAGCGGCTGACAGGCTCCGTTGCCCAGGTACGCTTGACGTACGTCGCTCGCGGAAAAGAGGAACCCCAGACCACCCGACACGCCGCCGGGCACCGGATTCACGGGGTTGCAGAGGCCCGCTTGCGGAACGCGCGAGTCGGTGAAGCCGGTGATCCAGAGAACCGCCGGCCCAAGGTTGAGGGACGGCTCGCGGTCCACCGCGAGGAAGCCTGGCGCAAACGGCCCTCCCTTCCGGTACATCAGGTTCACGTAGAGCGCCCGCTCGATCACGGCGGCCGTGCCGGTCACGGTCAAGAGGAGGTTGTTCGAGTAGGTCCGCTCGATGGTCAGGCCGTGCGCGACGGCCCATCGCTCGAGCGCGTGGTAGTCGGCGTCGCTCGCGCCGAACGATGTCTTGAAGGCCGCCGGCGTGATGAAATGCCGGTAGTTCGGGCTGTGGGGGTTCGAGACGTCGTCGATGAAGGCGTGGAGCGCCGCCAGGTTGGGAATGGGCAGGCCGATGGAGAGCGCGAAGACCTTGTCCCGCTCCACGGGGGAGACCGCGCCGAAGGCGCCGTTGAGCTGCTGGCCGTAGTACCCGGAGAGCTGTTGTGTGCCGTGCGCGGGAGGCGGAAAGCCGCTGTCGAGCGTTACGCTCACGTGGTCCTTCGTCTCGATGGTGAACGCGGCGAACGCTCCGGCCGCCGTCACGCCGGCACCGAAGGTCATGTCGCCGTGCGGCGCGGCGACGAGCGCCTTGACCGAGGCCCCTTTCGCGAAGGTCGCCGCGCCGGCAAGCTGGATCTGGAGAGCGCCGGCGTGAAGCCCGCTCTGCGGCGTCACGGTCGCGACCTGCCCAACCGTCAGGCTCGATGCCACGATGGAGACACCGCTCGCCGACGTGGTCAGCGTCGCCCACCCGGCGAGGTGCATGGCACCGAAGGAGTAGCTCCCGGCAGCCAGCGTCAGCGTGCCACCCTGGCCGACCGTCGAATCCCCGTAAGCACCCGGGGTGAGCGACGCCGATGACGAGGCGACCACCGTGACCGGTGCTCCGCCCGTCGGCATGCCGGCGAACGGGAGAGGGTCGAGCGGCTTGGTTGGAAAGGGCGCATGCGAGCCGACCGTGCCGCTCGGATTTCTGAGTTGATTGGTGCGGACGTCCCCCGCGCACGCACCGGCGCCGAGCTCCATTGAGTTCGACGAGACGGTCCCGGTTGTATTGCAGGCCGCATCCGTGGCGACGTGCGAGTACGCTCCGATGAGGAGCTGCGGGACGGACGACGGAGGTGGCGCGCCCCCATCCACCGACACGAGGGTCGCGAGCGCCGGAAGCGGCTCGATCTGCCTGACGGTGACGTCACCCGCGACGGTACTGGAAGCCCCGATCGCCATGCTCTTCTCCGCGAAGAGCACCGTGCTAGATGCCGGCGAGGGCGCCGGCGGAGGTGGCGAACATGAGGCACCCCACGTCAGCAGTGACACCGACACCAACACCACGACGAAGGCGAGGCGAGGCGAGGCGAGGCGAGGCGAGGCGAGGCGAGGCGAGGCGAGGCGAGGCGAGGCGAGGCGAGGCGAGGCGAGGCGACATCACGATTCCCCGTTCCTTGGTTGTCAGGGCTCAGGCCACAGACGGAAGTCAGGCTACCAGCAACATCCGCACTCCGATTGCACCATGCTCTGCCCGGCCTGTCCATACTCCCTCGGGAGTAGGACCGTTCGCCTCGACGAAGGGACGGCCATCGTCGACGTCCCGGTCCGGGCCGGACGGTGTCCACATCCGGAAATTGTCAACGAGTGTGAGACAGCCTGTCGCGGAGTCTAGCGTAGGGAGACGAGTGTCGAAGTGGGGATGGGCGCAGGTCGCGTGGGCAGGATGAGCGTGGTTCCGAGCTCGGGCTCGGGGGCGGCCACGCGGTCCGCCTTGGGCGGGTTGATCCACACGGCGCCGGGCAGCGTCGGAGCCGCGGGCGGCCCGTGCGGGAAGCGCTCGGGATGCGCGGCGCGGGCGTCCGCGAGGACGTGCGCGCGGCGGTCGAGCAGCGCCTGGGCGCGCCCGTGCGTCATCCACGCCAGGGCGCTGTGGTGATGGTCGTACTTGAGCGTCTTGAAGTGCGATTCGATGAAGGGGTTGTCGTTGGAGACGTGGGGGCGCGAGTGCGTGCGCTCGACGTCGAGCTGCGCGAGCAAGGCGACAAGCGGCTTGCTCCGCATCGCGGCGCCCGGGTCCGCGTGCAGCGTGAGCTGCCTGGGCGCGATGCCGTGACGGCGGCAGGCCTCGGCGACGAGCTTGGTGGCCAGGGTGCCGACTCGCTGTTGTCTCCCACGCTCTTCCACCGCCAGCGCCCCACGCTCCGTCGTGACGCCACCGGGCTGCGCTCTCGGTCTGCGTGATCGCTTCCCGCGGTGGGAGCCGTGGGACAAGAGCGAGACGCCGGGGCACCGCGGTACGAGCGCGAGCCCCCCGACGTCGTCGGTGACCGGTGCGGGTGGCTCTACGCGACCTCCTGCATCGCCGCCTGGACATGCTCGGTGGTGACGGACTTCGCCTTGGCGATGGCGGCGGCGAAGAGTGCGTGATGGGCGAGGCCGTTGGCCTTGCGCGGCAAGCCGCTCGACGCCTGGTAGATCGCCTCGACGGTCGGCGGCTCGAAGAGCGGGACGTCGGTGCCGGCGAGATGGAGGCGATGGGCGAGGTAGGGGCCCATCTCCTCGCGCGTGAGGCCGCGGACGTGGGCGCGCACGACGACGCGCTGCGCGAGGGCGTCGAGGGCTGCCATGCTCATGCGGCGGCGCAGCTCGGGATGGCCGACGAGCACGACGGTGAGGCGGTTCTCGGAGTCCATGGCGTAGTTGGTGAGCAGGCGCAGGTCCTCGAGCAGCTCGGTGCGCAGGTGGTGGGCCTCGTCGACGATGAGCACGGGGCGCAGGCGGTTTTCGGCGCAGAGGCGCGAGACCTCGCCGCGTATCTGCCGGAAGAGCGCAGCGCGATTGCGCTCGGTCGGCAGGCCGAGCTCCCAGGCGATGGACTTGTAGAGGTCCATGACGTTGCCCGTGGTCATCGAGACGTAGAGCACGCGGTAGAGGCCGGTGTGCAGGCCGGCGACCAGGTGGCGGCACGTCGTCGTCTTGCCGGAGCCGCTGTCGCCGGTGACGAGGCCGATGCCGCGCATGTCGACGAGATGGCGCAGACGCGCGCCGAGCTCGGCGAGCGAGGCGGACTCGAAGAGGTCGTCGGCCGCGAGGTCTTTGTCGAAGGGGTGGCGCGTGAGCGCGAAGTGCTTGCGGTACATCAGAACAGCTCCTTGTCGGCGTCGTCGTCGACGAGCTCGCGCATGGCCAGGCCCTCGTGGAGCTCGACGCCAGCTCCGGTGGGGATCTCCAGGCTTCTGGTGGCGGAGTTGCGCTTGACGAAGCAGTTGGCGAGGACATCGACGCGGCGAGCGATCTCGATGCGGCGGCCCTCATGCCAGACCTCGACGTTGCGCTTGTCGGGCTTGCGCGCCGGGTCGAAGCGGAGCGTGACGCGCTCGCCGACGAGCGCGGCGTCGACCTCGAAGGCAACGCCGTCGAGGGTGACGGTGCGGTCCTTCTGCACCCTCCTCTTCTGCTCGGCGAGGAAGTGGTCGCCGAGGTCGGCGGCGGGCATTCGGACGCCGTCGCTGGTGCGGGCCCACTTGTCGGCGGGGGTCTCGTCGCCGAGGCCGCGGTGCGGCGCGTGGTGGTACTCGCCCTCGACCCACGCGGCGAGCGCGCGATTCATCGCGTCGAGGGAGACGAGCTGCGCGGAGTGGAGCAGCGGCAAGAGCTGCATGCGCGTGGTACGGAACCATCGCTCCATCTTCCCCTTGCCCTGGGGCTTGTACGGCTTGGCGTGGATGAGCGCGATGCCGAGCTTCGCGCACACGATCGCGAGCTGCTTGGAGCGGAACGCCGAGCCGTTGTCGACGTAGAGTCGCTTGGGGATGCCGCGGCGACGCACGGCCTGCTCGAGCACCGAGAGGTAGCTGATCGTCCCCTCGGAGAACGTGAAGGCCGCGTGAGGTACGATCCGTGTGGCGTCGTCGATGAACGCGATGAGGTAGGTCTGTTGTGCGTTCCGGAAATTCTGAGGACTGTTTTCCAGAAAATCTGACAGCCCCTGTGTCTCGGTCATCGAGCCGGAGTTCGTCCTCGGGAAGGTGCTTCGTCCTGAGCGATGGCCCGTCGAGACGTAGCAGCCGACCGTGCTCGAGGATTCGATCGACGATGGCCTCGGCGAGGTCATCGTCGTGCAGGACGGCCCCCCAGCGCTTCGGGTGCTTGTTGGTGGTGAAGACCATGGCGCGGCGGCGGATGTGTCGGTCGTTGACGACGTGGTAGAGCACGTTGGCGGCATCGTCGCCGTAGCCAAGGTAACCGACCTCGTCGACCACCAGGACGTGAGGCTTGACGTAGCGCCCGAGCGTGTCGCGCATGGTGCCGTCACGACTGGCGGCGGACAGGTCGTCGATGAGCTCCGCCGCGGTCGTGAAGAGCGCATCGAAGCCGTTCTGCATCGCGCGGTACGCGATGGCGACGGCGAGGTGCGTCTTGCCGCGGCCAGGCTTGCCCTCGAGGATGACCGAATGACCTTCGGTGACGAAGTCCGGGGTGAGCAGCGAGCCGATGGTCGTGAGGCGCAGGCTCGACTGGTAGGTGAAGTCGAACTCCTCGATGGTGCGCAGGAAGGGAAAGCCGGCGGCGCGGACGGCGCGAGCGAGCCGCGTGCCGCGGCGATGCGCGACCTCCTCCGAGAAGAGCGTGAGGAGCAGCGCGTCGTACGACCAGTCTTCCTTCTCGGCGCGCTGGACGAGGTCGCGCCAGGTGCGGCGCGCGTTGGCGAGGTGCAGGCGCTTGAGCAGCGGGTCGAGGTCGGAGCTCACGAGGCACCTCCCTTCGAGCCCGCGCGGCCCAAGGGCAAGCCGAGCTGGTGAGGCTGTCGCCCGCGCGGTTGCGCCACTGCGGCACGGAGGCGTGCGCCTCCGCGCCTCCGGGCGCTCAACGCCTGCAGAGCGTGCTTGACGCCGGCGACGGACAAGGTGCCGGAGCGGACCGCGCGCCCCATCGCGTCGCGCAAGACGTCGTCACCGTACTGCTCGAGCAGCGCGTAGAGGTCCTCGACGCGACGGCTGGCGAGCTTCGGCTCGCGGTGGGTGATCTCGGTGAGCAGCGCGAGGGCATCGGAGCCGAGGTTGAGCAGCTGCTGGCGCTTCTCGTAGAGCTTGGCGCGCTTGCCGTGGACGGCGGCGATCTTGGCGGCGCGATGCTCTGGCAGCGGCGCGGGTGGCTCGCCCTTGCGCCTTCGGCGGTGCCACGCCTCGAAGCGGCCGGCGACGATGTGCAGGCGCTCCTCGTAGAGGAAGAGGGTGCCGGCGACATGCGTCGCCTGCGGCGGCATCGAGTACGGCACGCCCTCGAACATCACCTCGGCGGTGGGGCCCACGAAGACGGGGACGCGCAGGGCGAGCTTTTCCGGAAAGACCTTGACGGGGCGCAGGCGCGCGAGCTCCTCCTGGCGCCGTGTTTCCGGAATCTCGCCGGTGGCGCGCGAAGGCGTCCTGGTGTTGATCTCGACCTGCCACGCGGCGAGCTGCGCCTCGAGATTGGCTTCGTCCTGGAACTTGCGGTGCTTGAAGAAGGAGCTCTTCACCCAGCCGACGAGCCGCTCGACCGAGCCCTTCTGGTTGCCGCTGCGCGGCGCGCACATCTCCACGCCGACGCCGATGTCCACGATGGCCTGCGCGAAGGTGGCGTTGAACTCCTCGACGTCGCGCCCCTTGCCGGACTTCTTCACGATGGTCCTGGGGCGGTCGAAGACGGCCATCAGGGGCAACCCGCCGAAGGCGACGAAGTGGCGCGCCAGGCAGCGCACAACCGTCTCGACGCGCTCGTTGTCGACGAGGGAGACGGCGACGAAGCGCGAGTACTTCAGGCGCGAGGCGAAGAAGTGGAACCGCTTCTTGCGGCCGCCGACGAACGTGACGTCGACGTGGCCGAAGTCGTGCTGCGAGAACTCGCCGGGCAGGCCCTCGAAGCGCACGACGGGGGCGGCGCGGGGTGGGCGGACGCCGGCGACCAGGGCGTAGAAGGCCGACTTGTGTCCCGCGTACCCCGCCTGCGTCGCGCGACGCAGCAGCTCCTGGGTCGGAAGCTCGGGCTCCTCGGCGAGCCACGTGCGAACGCGCTCGGCGAAGGGCGTGGCTTTCGACGGCCGGCCGATGCCACGACCCACACGCGCCGCGGCGTCATCGACGACCGCCACCTCCTCCTCGCGCCTGACGCGGTCAACAGTCGCGACCGACGTACCCGTGCGCTCGGCAACGTCCTTGCGGGTGTGCCCCGCGTGAAGCAAGACCTGGATTTCGTGGCGCTTGAGCAGAGGCAGCATCTCCTCCGCATGCACCCGCCTGTGAGCCATCACCGGGGATTCCATCATGAGGTGCCTCTCTTCCGGGAGCCCTCAGATTTTCCGGAATGGGTGCCCTCAGATTTTCCGGAACCATCAAGCGTGACGTCGACGAGGCCGAGCTTCGCGTGAAGCACGTGATGACGCGACTCGGGCTCGAGCTGCACCCGGACAAGACGAGGAAGCTGGACCTCTCCTGGGGTAAGAAGGGGTTCGACTTCCTCGGCTGCCACCTGCGGAAACGCTTGAGCGGGTCCATCTGGGAGAGGTCGCGCAAACGCGTGTACTTCCTCCAGCGCTGGCCATCGGCTCGCGCGATGAAGCGGATCCGGCAGCGCGTGAGGGACCTCACCCCGCGATCACGCTGCCACGCGGACCTGCGCGACGTCGTCGCGCAGCTCAACCCCGTGCTGCGTGGCTGGGGCGAGTACTTTCGCACCGGGAACGCCGACGTGAAGTTCAACCGACTCGACGAGTACGTGTACGAACGGCTTCGAGCGCTGCGCCTGAAACGGGCCGGCTCGAAGCTCAAGGCCGGACAAGCCGAGCGCTGGACCCGCGACTACTTCGTCGAAGGCTTCGGGCTCCACCGCCTGCGCGGGACCATCCGCTACCCGGAGGCCGCGTAATGCCGCGTCACGAGAGACCACCGGTAAGCCGTGTGCGGGAAATCCGCACGCACGGTTTGAGAGGGGGTCTTGACTCCAACCGCCGCCGTAGGGCGGCCAAGGTGTAAGGATCTACCAATGCGTTCGGCGTGGGTCGGATCCCTCTTGCTCGCCGCAGCCGCGGCGCTGGCTCCGGAGCCGTCGGCCCGGGCCGACGACGCGGGCGCGCGCGCGCCGCGGGCCAGCATGACGTGCCCGCCGTCGAGCAGCGCGGGGCGTCTGCGCTGCTCCGTCGAGGTGCTCCCGGCGGAGGGCGAGTCGCTGTCGTGGGCGGACGTGGTGCTGACGGAGGTGCCGCCCTTCACCGTCGCCCTCCGCGGCCGGCTCTCGCCGAGCGACGCCGTGGACACGCGGCCGGAGCGGTGGCGCTGGGAGTTCGCCGTCGTGGCGCGAAGGCACGGCAAAGGTGAGCTCACCGGGCGTGTGCGCGCGGTGGTGTGTCGCGGGAAGGCATGCCGCCCGGTGGAGGTCGAGGTGAAGACCGAGGTGCGCGTCGGGGAGTGAGCGGGGGACGCCGGAGCTCGCGGGGAAGTTGGCCCGGGAGAGGCTGATCCGGTAGCGGAGGACGGATGCAGCTTCCTGGGCGGCTACGGTCCACCACGCTGGGCGATCTGCTCGGCTCCCTGCACCGGGCGGAGGCGACGGGGACCCTGGAGCTGGTCGAGGACCGCGGGCGGGTCCACCGGGTGTTTCTCTCCGGCGGGCGGGTGACCGCCGTGGAGCTGGACGGCTCGTCCTCGATGCTCGCCGAGCTGCTTCACCACGAGGGCTACCTGGACGAGCCCACGCTTCGCCGCGCGGTGCTCCGCGCGATGGCTTCGCGGCGCATGATGGGCGAGGTGCTCGTGCGCGACTTCGCGCTCTCGTCGGAGGTCGTCGGCGCCGCGCTGCGCAAGCAGCTCGTGGCGCGGCTGTGCGTGCTCGAGCAGCTCGGCGACGCGCGCGTCTCCTTCCGCGTGACCCTGCGGCCCCCGCGGAGCGCGCTCGTGGACACGCCGCTCGAGGCGGCGGAGTTCCTGCGCGGACGCCGGCGCCGGCGCGAGACGCGTCCCTCGGAGGGCTCGCCCAGCGCGCACGAGGCGCACCGGGTGCTGGGCATCCCGCGCGACGCCGACGCCGCCGAGATCAAGCGCGCCTTCCGCCGCCTCGCCCGCCAGCTCCACCCCGACCTGCACCCCGACGCGTCGGACGCCGAGCGCCGCGCGCTGGGCGCCCGCTTCGCCATCGTCGCCGCCGCCTACCAGTCCCTGGTCGCCTGACCCTCCGAACCCGTCGTGGCGGACGGCTCCCGCCCGCCCGCGGCACGCGACGCCCCCTCCTGCGCAAAGACTCCACGCGATTCGCTTGGCTCGCCGTTCGCCTCCCCCCTGTCCCCCCTGTCCCCCTTCCTGTCCCCGGACACCCAGCGTCGAAGTGCAAGGGTCCTTTCACTCCGACGTTTCTGCGGGGATCCGTGGGGAGGGGGGGTGGCATGGGGGGTGCTTGGGGGGTGGGGATGATGGCGGGACTGGATCCGGTGTTCTTCACGATCAAGCGGGCGTACTACGCGACGCTCCGGCTCACCCGGCGGGCGCTTGGGGCGATGGGGCTGACGGCGGCTCGGTTCGATGTGCTCGACGCGCTCTACCGGCTCGGGAACGGGTGCGCGCACTACCAGAGTGATCTGCGCCGAGGGCTCGGGGTGGCGCGGGCGACGATCAGCGAGATGATGCGGGCGCTCGAGACGATCGGGCTCGTCAGCCGGCGGCGCGTCGGGCGCGAGGTGATCGTCGCGCTCACGCCCGAGGGGCGTCGGCGTGTTCGGCGGGCGTACTACGGGCTCGTGCTCGTGGGGCACGTGGGGTTCGCGCTGGACGGCGCGCTTGCGCCGGGTGAGCGGCGCTGGCCCGATGCGCGGCGGTGCGCCAGCGCGCGCAGACACATCGAGGCGCTCTGCATGCGCATTCGGCTCGGGTTCGGCGATCAGGCCGAGCTCGACCGGCTGACCGAGTGCGGGGCCTGGGTGCTACGGGACCTCGACCGCAACCGCCGCGCCCAGGCGCGCGAGGAGCAGCGCCGGCGCGAGCTCGACCGCGCACTGGCGCTCGCCGCGCCCAGCGCGTGATAGGTCCGCGGGAGCCGCCGGATCGCCTGGCGCCCATCAACGCCGTCCGGGTCGTCGCCAACGTCCGCGCCTCCGTGGGGCGCCCTCTCGGCCGAGCCGAGCCTATCCCGCGGCAGTGCGGCTCCGTCGCACGCCTCGACTCCTGGACACCGCTCAGTGCATCACCTGGAGCTGGGCGAGCTGGAGCTTCGCCTCCGGGGTGAAGTGCGAGTCGGGGAAGCGGTGGATGAGCGCGCGCCAGGTGTTCTTCGCCTCGTTCCAGGCCTGGATGTCCATCTGGCAGTAGGCGAGCGTGTAGAGCGCGTCGTCCTGGATCTCCTTGTCCTGCGAGGTGTCGGACAGCGCGGTGAGCAGCGGGATGGCGTCGCGCGGGCGGCCCAGGTGGCGGTAGGCGCTCGCGAGGCCCAGTCGCACGTTGGGCGCGATGGCGGAGGTGCTCTTGTACTTGAGCGACTCCTCGAACGCCGTCGCCGCCTCCTGCCAGCGCTGGACGCGCGCCTTGTCCAGCCCCTGCTGGTAGAGCTGCGCGGCGAGCTCGTTGCGCGCCTTCTCCACCGCGTCGGCGAAGACCGCCTGCTCCGCCTTGGTGAGCGGCTCCTTCTGGATGGCGTCGTAGCCGTCCACCAGCTCCACCCGCTTGCCCTGTCGCACCAGCTCGTAGAACTGCGCCGCCTTCTGCTCGGCGCGGGCGCGGTCCTCGTCGCGCTTCTCCTCCTCCCGCGAGTCCTTGCGCAGCCGCTCGTTCTCGGCGGTCTTCTGGTCCGTCTCGGCGCGGATGGCGTCGACGCGCGCGTCCCAGGCGAACTTGAGCGCCGTGAACACCACCAGGACGAAGACGATGTAGGCCGTGGCGCTGTTCCAGGAGATGCGCCGCTCGTAGCCTTGCTGCCGCTTGGCGATGGACTTGATGTCGGCGCTGAGCGCGTTCGTCAGGTTGTTCGTCTTGATGACGAGCCCGCGCGACTCGATGATCTCGCGCTTGATGTCGCGGAGCTCGTCGTCGACCTCGTGCATGCAGTCTGCAATACCCGAAGACCGGAAAATCCGCCACGCGGGGCTTCTCTCGCGGGTGGCGCGCCCGACGCGTAGCGGATGGCCCGCGCGGGGAGGGCCCCGCCGCTCCCCGGGACAGCGGCGGTCTTGCCGGCCCCCTCACCGCCGTGCTACCTGACGCCGCGCCATGGCGACCACGACCGACATCCGCAAGGGCCTCCGCCTCCAGCTCGACGGCGTGCCGTACCACGTCGTCGAGCACCAGTTCGTCAAGCCCGGCAAGGGCCAGGCGTTCACCCGGTGCCGCATCCGCAACCTGCTCAACGGCAACGTGATCGAGCGCACGTGGAAGAGCGGCGAGTCGGTGGAGCTGGCCGACGTCGAGGAGCGGAAGATGACGTACTCCTGGGCGGAGGCGGACTCCTTCGTCTTCATGGACACCAGCACCGGCGATCAGCTCAACGTGGAGCGCGACAAGGTCGGCGACGACGCCCGCTGGCTGGCGGAGGGCATGGAGCTGGAGGTCACCCTCTTCAACGGCAACCCCATCGGCGTCGACATGCCCCCCACGGTCGTGCTGCAGATCTCCTCCAGCGAGCCCGGAATCAAGGGCGACACCGCCAGCGGTGCGACCAAGCCCGCGACCCTGTCCACGGGCGCCACCGTCAACGTCCCGCTCTTCATCAAGGAGGGGGAGTGGGTCAAGGTGGACACCAGCACCGGCGCCTATCTGGAGCGGGTCAACAAGTAAGCGCGGTTTACGACGGCAAGCCGAGCCGACCCGTGCGAAGATGAGGCGTGCATTTGCCTCGGCCCTGGTTTCTCGTCCTCGCTGCGCTGGGGGCCGGCAGCGCCCTCGCCCCCGCCTGCGGGGGCACGTCCACATCGAGCGGCACGCCGCTGCCCTGCGCCGTCGATGACGTGCTCGCACGCAACTGCCGCACGTGCCACCAGGCCCCGCCCGTCTACGGCGCGCCCATGCCGCTGGTGAACTGGGAGGACGTGCACGCCCTCGCGCACTCCGACGGCAAGACGCCCGTCTACCAGATGATGGGCGCGCGCATCCACGACGACAAGGCGCCGATGCCGCAGCCGCCCAACCCGCGCCTCTCGCCGCAGGACACGACCGTCCTCGACGACTGGATCGCGGCCGGCGCCCCGGCGCGGTCCGCCGGCGACACCTGCGGCGGCGGCAACGACGACGCGGGCGCCGACGCGGCGGACCCCAACGCCTGCACCCCGGACACCCACATCGCCCCCACCAGCGCCTGGACGATGCCCCAGGCCGACGCCAACGACTACGTCTGCTACGGCTTCGACGTGACGCCGGCGCAGAAGCGGCAGGTCATCCAGATCGCGCCGCACGTCGACGACAAGACGATCGTCCACCACATCCTGCTCTTCCAGTCGCAGGGCCCCACCAGCTACGACGGCACGCCGCGCATCTGCGACAACGACTTCGGCGACATCGGCTGGACCGTCGTCTACGCGTGGGCGCCCGGTGGTGCCACGCTCGTGCTGCCGCCGGAGGCCGGCTTCCCGCAGGAGGGGACCACCCACTACGTGGTGCAGGTCCACTACAACAACATCAACCACCTCGCCGGCGAGCAGGACAAGACCGGCTTCGACCTCTGCACCACCGACCAGCTCCGCCCCAACGACGCCGACGTCTTCGCCTTCGGGTCGATGAAGTTCACCGTGCCGCCCCACGCCACGCTGGACTGGTCCTGCAAGTACACCGTCGACGCCAACCTGGCGGGCGTGCACGTCTTCTCCGGCTTCCCCCACATGCACCAGATCGGCCTCTCCATCTCCACCACGCTGGCGCCCGCGCAGGGTGGCGGGCCGATCGATCTGGGCACCGACCCCAACTTCAACTTCGACTACCAGCACTGGCGGCCGGTCGACGCGACGCTCCAGGCGGGCGACGTGGCGACCACTCGGTGCGTGTGGCAGAACCCGAAGGACACCGCGGTGAAGTTCGGGGTGAACACCGAGGACGAGATGTGCTTCGGCTTCAGCATGTACTATCCGAAGCGCAACCTCCTGAACTGGGCCATCCCCGCTTCGGGCGCGACCTGCGGCCCCACGCAGTAGGCTCCGGGAGGAGCTCCCGCCATCGAGATCTACGGCAACAAGACCGGCCTCTCTCCCTCCGCCATCAAGACGCTGGAGCGCATCTACCGGCGCCGCGTCCCCGGCGACAAGCTCATGACGCCCGAGCTGGTGCGCTCGCTGGTCGACGCCTCGCGCGAGGCGGGCCGGCAGGTGGGCGCGCTGGTGCACCGCTCCGGGCAGGTGGACTACGTCGTCGTGGGCGACGCCGGGAAGCTGGTGCTCCCCGACATCGGCCGCCTGCGCGCCGCGGAGGGCCGCTTCCGCGGCGTGCGGCTGATCCACACCCACGTGCGCGGCGAGCCGCTCACGCAGGACGATCTCATCGACCTGGTCCGCCTGCGCCTCGATCTCGTCGCCGCGATCCGAGATCGCTCACGACGGGGAGCCGCGCTTCGTGCAGTGGGCGCACAACGTGCCCGGCAAGCCGCCTTACCAGATCACCGGCCCGGTCCCCATCGCCCGCGCGGAGGTGGACGTCCTGCGGCTGATGAGCGACCTGGAGAGCGAGTTCGCCCGGCAGTCGCGCGCGCGGGAGGTCCGGGCCAAGGACGGCCGCGCCATCCTGGTGCACGTCGCCGCCAAGACGAGCGGCGCCGGCGCCCTGGCGCGCGCGGAGGAGAGCGTGCGCGAGCTGCGCGAGCTCGCCCGCACCGCCGGCGTCGAGGTGGCCGACACCATCATCCAGGTCCGCGAGCGCGTCGACCCGAAGACGGTGATGGGCCAGGGCAAGCTGAACGACGTCATCCTGCGCGCCGCCGAGCTGGACGCCGAGACCCTCATCTTCGACCGCAACCTGAGCCCCGCGCAGGCCTCCGCCATCGCCAAGCAGAGCGACCTGAAGGTCATCGATCGCTCGCAGCTCATCCTGGACATCTTCGCGCAGCGCGCGGAGAGCCGGGACGGCAAGCTGCAGGTGGAGCTGGCGCAGCTCAAGTACAGCCTCCCGCGCCTCGCGCAGAAGGACGACGCCCTCTCCCGCCTCACCGGCGGCATCGGCGGGCGCGGCCCCGGCGAGACGAAGCTGGAGATCGGCCGCCGGCGTGCCAAGGAGAAGGTGTCGCACCTGGAGTCGCAGCTCAAGGAGCTGGCGAAGCAGCGCGCGCAGCGGCGTCGCAAGCGCACGCGCGGCGAGGTGCCGACGGTCGCCATCGTCGGGTACACCAACGCCGGCAAGAGCACCCTGCTCAACACGATGACCGGCGCCACGGTGCTCGCCGAGAACAAGCTCTTCGCCACGCTGGACACCCGCTCGCGCACCCTGCGCGTCGGCTGGGCGGGCTACGGCGATCGCGAGGTGGTCGTCACCGACACCGTCGGCTTCATCCGGGACCTGCCCAAGGACCTCTTCGCCGCCTTCCGCGCCACCTTCGAGGAGGCCGCCGACGCAGACCTTCTCCTGCACGTGGTGGACGCGAGCGACGCGGCCAAGGACGAGCACAT
Source organism: uncultured delta proteobacterium (assembly GCA_963782055.1). GTDB lineage: Bacteria > Myxococcota_A > Polyangia > Polyangiales > Polyangiaceae > DASXHD01. The sequence goes on along the minus strand of CAWAIF010000003.1, from coordinate 2,511,077 downwards.
GGCCACGACGCACAAGGTCCTGGAGGATTCTGTCGCTCGACCGCCTCCCGCTGGTGCTCGTCTTCAACAAGTGCGATCTGCTCCAGAAGGCGGAGCTCGGTGCCCTGCGCCGGGCCCACCCGCAGGCGGTCTTCCTCGTCGCCACGAAGCGCGAGACCACCCGCCCCCTCATCGCCCGCATCGCGACCGAGCTCGCCGCACGCTGGGAGATCGCGGCGAAGGGTCCCGCCAGCTCGCCCCTGTTGCCGGAGGTGGAGCAGGACGAGACCCCCGCGCCGCTCTCGGCGAGCGATCAGGTGACCACGCTGGAGGAGATGCTCGCCGCCGCGGGGAAGCGTCCGCGCGGCCACCGCAAGGCGTCCCGCCCCGTATCCTCGTGACGGTGGCGGCTCCTTGATGATTCTTCACGAGCCGCCGCCGCCCGAGATGGCATCCAATCAGCCATGCCCGTAGGGCGGATGATCCTCTTTCTCGCCGTGGTGCTGGGGGTGACCTTCGGCATCCACTACTACCTCTGGGTGCGCCTGGTCCGCGACGCCGCGCTCCCCGCCAGCTACGCGCGCCTCGCCACCTGGGCCATCGTGGTGCTGGGCGTGCTGATGGCGGTCGCCATGCCCGTCATGCGCGTGGTGCCGCGCAGCGTGGAGACGCCCATCGCGTGGGTCGCCTTCACCTGGATGGGCCTGATGGCCATCCTCTTCTTCACCCTCGTGCCGATGGAGCTCGTCCGCGCCGCCGCGCGCCTCGGTGGCTTCGACCCGGAGCGGCGCCTCGCCCTCGCGCGCATCCTCGCCGGCGGCGCGGGCCTGGTCGGCGTGGTGCTCGGCGGCGTGGGCGTCGCCAACGTGCTCAAGCGGGTCGGCGTCGCCCGCGTGCGCGTCCCGCTGCGTCGCTTCCCGAAGGCGCTCGACGGCTACACCATCGTCCAGCTCACCGACGTGCACGTGGGGCCCACCATCGGCAAGGACTTCGTCGAGGAGATCGTCCAGATCGCCAACGCGCAGAACGCCGACATGATCTGCATCACCGGGGACCTGGTGGACGGCTCGGTGGAGGAGCTCGGTCCGCTCGTCGAGCCCCTGCGCGATCTGCGCGCGAAGGACGGCGTCTACTTCGTCACCGGCAACCACGAGTACTACTCCGGCGTCGACGCGTGGATCGCCCACCTGCGCACGCTGGGGATCCGTGTACTCCGCAACGAACGCCTGCCGATCGGCGGCGACGCGGGCTTCGACCTCGCCGGCGTCGACGACCACAGCGCGAAGCAGTTCGGCCACGGCCACGGCGAGGACGTCCCGCGCGCCATGGATGGCCGCGACCCCGCGCGCGCGGTGGTGCTCATGGCGCACCAGCCGAAGACCATCGGCGAGGCCATCGCCCACGACGTGGACCTGCAGCTCTCCGGGCACACCCACGGCGGGCAGATCTGGCCGTGGGGCTACCTGGTCCGGCTGGACCAGCCGCACGTCGCCGGCCTGCACCAGGACCACGGCACCACCATCTACGTGAGCAAGGGCACCGGCTACTGGGGCCCGCCGATGCGCGTCGGCGCGCCGGCGGAGGTCACGCGGATCGAGCTGCGCGCGGCTAGTTGAGATCGTCCGCGCCGATTTTCCGCCGCCCGTAGGCCGTCAGGATCGCCGCGCTTCTCCCGCGGGATCCCCCGCGCGGGGGACACGTGTTCCCCCGCGCGGGGAATGTGCGAGGCGGCCCATGCGGGGCACGGTCAGCGTCGCCGCCAGACGGACGGCCCCGGAACGGTCGCGGAGGTGATCATGAGACGAACCATTGTGGTGAGCCGTTGGGTCAGTGTCTGCGCGGCGTTCGCAGCGGTGTCGGTCGCAGCGGCGGGCTGCTCGTCCACGAGCTCGGTCGAGGCCGTGGGCTCCTCCAGCGCGCCGCTCACCACGACGCTCTTGCCGGAGCGGGTCGTCTCGACGCCCGGCGGCAACTGCGGCGGCGGGGGCGCTGGCATCCGCACGCAGGAGACGAGCGCGGTATGGAACGCCGGAGGCCTGGGCAGCTTCGGCCAGGTCCCGGCTTCCTGGCTGGTCGGAGCCAACGACTTCTGCACCGGCGGAAGGCTCGGCCTGCCCTGCGTGCCAACGTGGGTGAGACAGCCGCCCCCTCCGAGATTTCTGACCCAACCTGCAGGGCGAGGACTGGCATGACCGATGGAATCCATGATGTCTTCGACACCGGGCACGAAGCAGGAGGTCGAGGTGTCGTCGAAGGCCACGCGGCGGGTTTTCACCGACAGGTACAAGGAGAAGATCCTGCGTGAGGCGGATGCTTGCGCGGAGAAGCGAGGCGCCGTCACCGCGCTGCTGCGGCGAGAGGGGCTGTACTCCTCGCACCTGACGGCCTGGCGCGAGGAGGTCCGCGCAGCGCTCGAAGCCAAGAAGCGAGGACCGAAGGAGAAGGTTACCGCCGAGGACCGCAAGGTGGCCGAGCTGGAGCGGAAGGTCCGCCAGCTCACCAAGCGCGCCGAGCGGGCCGAGGCGCTCGTGGAGCTCCAAAAAAAATCTCGGAAATTCTGGGCATCGCGCTGCCGGAGCCCGAGGACGAGAAGAGGTCGTGAGCCTCGCCATCGAGATGGGGCCCCGCCACGGCGTCAGCGAGACGTGCCGGGCCCTGGGCGTGCCGCGCGCCACCTACTACCGCAAGCGGGCGCCCGTGCTGGGACCACGGCCGCGTCGATCCTCGCCGCCACGACGCCTGCCCGATACCGAGCGCCAGCAGGTGCTCGACGTGCTGCACGAGCCTCGCTTCGCGGACCTCGCGCCGCCGGAGGTGCACGCCACGCTGCTGGAGGAGGGCCGCTACCTCTGCTCGGTGCGCACGATGTACCGCATCCTCGCGGAGAACGCCGAGGTGCGCGAGCGCCGAAACCAGCTGCGGCATCCGCACTACGCGGCGCCGCAGCTGCTCGCGACCGGCCCCAACCAGGTCTGGAGCTGGGACATCACCAAGCTGCTCGGCCCGAGCAAGTGGGTCTACTACTACCTGTACGTCGTCCTCGACATCTACAGCCGCTACGTCGTCGGCTGGATGCTGGCGGAGCGCGAGTGTTGGGCCTCGCCTTCCCTCGTGATCCCCCGCTTGGTCTCTCCCGGTCTCTGCGCCCGTTCAATCTCCTGAGACGTTGGCGCAGTCCGGCACCTGAGACGCGGCGCAGGCCGGCGGCGATCACCAGGAATTCGTGGTGAGACGTGCCGGCGCGCGAGCATGCGTCGGACAAAAGGAGTGAGCCCGCACGTCTGGACCACGTGCGGGCTCGTGTCAGCGCCGTGCAAGTTCTGTGGAAATGCCCGCTCTCCGACGAGGGCTACGTTACTCAACGTGCGTGGGAAAGCGCAATTCTCGACAGCTGCCCGTTCCACCCGGAGGGCGGTTGCGGCCTCGAGAAGCTCGGGAGCTACCCCCGCGTCGAGCCCGCAGGCGTGCGCGTCGCGCGCTGGTGGTGCCCCAAGCAGCGGGCGTCGATCAGCCTCTTGCCGTCGTTCCTCGCGGCGCGGCTCTCCGGCACGCTCGCCGCGGTCGAAGACGTCGTCACCGCGGTGGAGGCCGCCGGCGGTGTCGCGGCGGCGGTGGACGCGGTGCACCCGCCGGACGCCGACGACGCCGTCGGGCTCGTGTGCGCGCTGAGGTCAATCCGTCGGCGGGCATCGGCGGTGCGCGCCGCGCTGCTCGCGATCGCGACGCTGATGCCCGAGCGGTTCGCAGGCGTCAGGCCGACGCTCGCCGCCTTCCGCGAGGCGCTCGGGTGCCATCGCGTGCTCGTCGTGCTGCGCGAGCTCGGCGAGCGGCACCTCGGTGCGTTGCCCGTCCCTCTCGGATTGCGCACGCGGGCGACCGGGTGACCGGGGGTCGCCGCGGCCGGCCCACACGAAAGGGTGCCGGCTGCCGGCGGCGATCTCGCCGAGCTTGCCGGCACGCCGCTCGGAAAGGGTTCGGGCGAGCGCACCGAAGGCATCCGCCATGCACACCGATTCCCACGACACACCGACACCCGAGATCGACGAGCGCCGGCGCGAGATCGCGCTCTTCCGCTACGGCGTCATCGCCGACCTCGTGCACCTCGAGCCGCACCACCGCGGCCTCTATGCGCTGCTCGCAAAGAAGGCCGAGCTCGACTACACGATCCCCGGCTCGCTGCGCCGGCACGTCGCGCCGGAGACGATGCGCGGCTGGCTCCGTGCCTACCGCCAAGGTGGCTTCGATGCGCTGGCGCCGCGCGTGCGAGCCGACCAGGGCAGCACGCGGTCGATCCCGATGCACGTCGTCGACCTGCTCTGCCAGATGAAGGAGGACTCGCCCGAGCTCTCGATCCCCGCGCTGATCAAGGTCGCACGCGCCGACCACGCCCACGTCGTCACCGACGAGGTCGCGCTCCCCGAGTCGACGGTGCACCGCGTGCTCGCGCGCCGCGGGCTCATGAAGAAGCAGCCCGAGGAGCCGACGAGCAAAGACCGGCGTCGCTTCGAGCACGAGAGCGCCGGCGACCTCTGGATGAGCGACGTGATGTACGGCCCGAAGATCCGCGATGCGGGCCGCCAGCGACAGATGATGGTTCCGGAAAATCTGAGGGCACCCATTCCGGAAAATCTGAGGGCTCCCGGAAGAGAGGCACCTCATGATGGAATCCCCGGTGATGGCTCACAGGCGGGTGCATGCGGAGGAGATGCTGCCTCTGCTCAAGCGCCACGAAATCCAGGTCTTGCTTCACGCGGGGCACACCCGCAAGGACGTTGCCGAGCGCACGGGTACGTCGGTCGCGACTGTTGACCGCGTCAGGCGCGAGGAGGAGGTGGCGGTCGTCGATGACGCCGCGGCGCGTGTGGGTCGTGGCATCGGCCGGCCGTCGAAAGCCACGCCCTTCGCCGAGCGCGTTCGCACGTGGCTCGCCGAGGAGCCCGAGCTTCCGACCCAGGAGCTGCTGCGTCGCGCGACGCAGGCGGGGTACGCGGGACACAAGTCGGCCTTCTACGCCCTGGTCGCCGGCGTCCGCCCACCCCGCGCCGCCCCCGTCGTGCGCTTCGAGGGCCTGCCCGGCGAGTTCTCGCAGCACGACTTCGGCCACGTCGACGTCACGTTCGTCGGCGGCCGCAAGAAGCGGTTCCACTTCTTCGCCTCGCGCCTGAAGTACTCGCGCTTCGTCGCCGTCTCCCTCGTCGACAACGAGCGCGTCGAGACGGTTGTGCGCTGCCTGGCGCGCCACTTCGTCGCCTTCGGCGGGTTGCCCCTGATGGCCGTCTTCGACCGCCCCAGGACCATCGTGAAGAAGTCCGGCAAGGGGCGCGACGTCGAGGAGTTCAACGCCACCTTCGCGCAGGCCATCGTGGACATCGGCGTCGGCGTGGAGATGTGCGCGCCGCGCAGCGGCAACCAGAAGGGCTCGGTCGAGCGGCTCGTCGGCTGGGTGAAGAGCTCCTTCTTCAAGCACCGCAAGTTCCAGGACGAAGCCGATCTCGAGGCGCAGCTCGCCGCGTGGCAGGTCGAGATCAACACCAGGACGCCTTCGCGCGCCACCGGCGAGATTCCGGAAACACGGCGCCAGGAGGAGCTCGCGCGCCTGCGCCCCGTCAAGGTCTTTCCGGAAAAGCTCGCCCTGCGCGTCCCCGTCTTCGTGGGCCCCACCGCCGAGGTGATGTTCGAGGGCGTGCCGTACTCGATGCCGCCGCAGGCGACGCATGTCGCCGGCACCCTCTTCCTCTACGAGGAGCGCCTGCACATCGTCGCCGGCCGCTTCGAGGCGTGGCACCGCCGAAGGCGCAAGGGCGAGCCACCCGCGCCGCTGCCAGAGCATCGCGCCGCCAAGATCGCCGCCGTCCACGGCAAGCGCGCCAAGCTCTACGAGAAGCGCCAGCAGCTGCTCAACCTCGGCTCCGATGCCCTCGCGCTGCTCACCGAGATCACCCACCGCGAGCCGAAGCTCGCCAGCCGTCGCGTCGAGGACCTCTACGCGCTGCTCGAGCAGTACGGTGACGACGTCTTGCGCGACGCGATGGGGCGCGCGGTCCGCTCCGGCACCTTGTCCGTCGCCGGCGTCAAGCACGCTCTGCAGGCGTTGAGCGCCCGGAGGCGCGGAGGCGCACGCCTCCGTGCCGCAGTGGCGCAACCGCGCGGGCGACAGCCTCACCAGCTCGGCTTGCCCTTGGGCCGCGCGGGCTCGAAGGGAGGTGCCTCGTGAGCTCCGACCTCGACCCGCTGCTCAAGCGCCTGCACCTCGCCAACGCGCGCCGCACCTGGCGCGACCTCGTCCAGCGCGCCGAGAAGGAAGACTGGTCGTACGACGCGCTGCTCCTCACGCTCTTCTCGGAGGAGGTCGCGCATCGCCGCGGCACGCGGCTCGCTCGCGCCGTCCGCGCCGCCGGCTTTCCCTTCCTGCGCACCATCGAGGAGTTCGACTTCACCTACCAGTCGAGCCTGCGCCTCACGACCATCGGCTCGCTGCTCACCCCGGACTTCGTCACCGAAGGTCATTCGGTCATCCTCGAGGGCAAGCCTGGCCGCGGCAAGACGCACCTCGCCGTCGCCATCGCGTACCGCGCGATGCAGAACGGCTTCGATGCGCTCTTCACGACCGCGGCGGAGCTCATCGACGACCTGTCCGCCGCCAGTCGTGACGGCACCATGCGCGACACGCTCGGGCGCTACGTCAAGCCTCACGTCCTGGTGGTCGACGAGGTCGGTTACCTTGGCTACGGCGACGATGCCGCCAACGTGCTCTACCACGTCGTCAACGACCGACACATCCGCCGCCGCGCCATGGTCTTCACCACCAACAAGCACCCGAAGCGCTGGGGGGCCGTCCTGCACGACGATGACCTCGCCGAGGCCATCGTCGATCGAATCCTCGAGCACGGTCGGCTGCTACGTCTCGACGGGCCATCGCTCAGGACGAAGCACCTTCCCGAGGACGAACTCCGGCTCGATGACCGAGACACAGGGGCTGTCAGATTTTCTGGAAAACAGTCCTCAGAATTTCCGGAACGCACAACGCTTCGTCCTGCACATCACGACGAAGTCGTCCGCATAACGAACCAGCTCGCCATCGACGCCCGCGGCTCCCTTGTTCCTCCTTACCCGCTTCCACGCTTCCGCGAGGACGTCACGCCTCGCGATGCGGTCATACAGCGCGTGGAATCGGCGCTCCGGATGCCGCTTGGCCGCGGCACACAGCCGGCGTTGCAGTTGTCGCACTTTGTCCATGGGCTGTCGCCGATGGGGGTGGTTGGGACCGGTCTCGCCGGCCATGCCCTCGCGCTTACCTGCTCCGCCGACACGACCACTGCAGGGGTCTTTCCCTCCTGCCGCGTTGTTCTTCACGGCGTTCGTTCGCGAAGCTCGCGCCTCGCTCTTCGGTACAGTGACCCCCTCGGACTCCCGCTGCGCAGCGGCCGACTTCGCCTCTGGCTTATACGACGCGCCTTGCCCCGACGAGGGCGACGCAGACGGGCCTCCCGAGTTCCGCACTCCTCCTTGCACGCGTGCTGCGCTCCCTACCCCGCCGGGACCGACGGCGCGTTTCGGATCTGGCGCCGCCGATATTGCCTTCGCCGCGACATGATCGGCTCGGCTCCCGGTTTGTAGATCTGACGAGGCTGCAAGCTTCACTTCATGTTGCGGCCCGCGTGCTCGCTCGGTCCGTGGACCCTTTCGACGCCCCGCTCGGCCGACGGGATCTCTCCCGCTCGGCTGGGGCCTGCTACCCGGCGCTCCGACGCTTACCGGTGCGGGACTCTCACCCGCTGGAGAAGCGCAGCTTGAGGCAGGTCGTTCGTCGGGCATGCCCGACGGACGACCTGCTTCTTCACGGCGCACCACGCGAGCATGGTATCAGGAAGGCATGCGCGCCTGGGTTGTCGTCTGGACCATCCTCGCCGTCGGGTGCGACAAGCCCGCGCCGGGCGTCGCCGCGATCCTCGAAGCAGGCGCGGCGCCCGCGCCGCAGGCGAGCGCCTCCGCCACGGCCAAGCCTCGCCCTCCCGCCTCCGCCTTCATGCCGCCGCGGCCCATCCCCAAGCCGCAGAACACCGTCGGCTCCGGCGATCCGCAGGAGGTCCAGATGAAGGCCATCGCCTACATGACGGCGATGGCGCAGCCCGCGGTGGACGAGCCGCCGGTGGACGAGCCGTGGGTGAAGCACCTGGTCACGCAGCTCACGCCCATCGTCCGGGCGATGGACAAGGGCTCCGCCGCGGCGAAGGCGCGACTCGACAAGATCGAGCTCGTCGGCGGCGGCCGGCGCGTCGACCTGCTCATGGCCTCCGGCTGCGAAGCGCAGACACCCGCGCGCGCGGTGCAGAACGCGAGCACCCCGCTCGCCACCCTCCACGACCACGGCGTCCTCGTCGTGCGCTGCAACGACTCCCGCGTGCAGTGCCTGCAGAGCACCCGCGAGGAGGACGACATCCTCTGCACCACGGCCCCGCGGAGGGCCGGCACGCGCAGCCCCTCTTCGCCGAAGTAAGTCCACCTGACATCCGGGCGCGCCCACGACACCTGGCCCAGCGGCGGTCCGGGGCGTCCGATCCCGGGATGACGGGAGCTGCAAGGATCGCGCGGGCGACGCTTGACGGCGGGCGTGTATGTCGCCAAATGCGGAGCCATGCGAAACTCATTTCTGTACGCCGCCGCAGCTTCCGTCCTTCTCGTCGCGTGCGGCAAGGGCACGGCGGAGCTCAACATCGCCTCGGTGGGCGACACCATGACGTACGACACGGCGGCGATGACCGTGAAGGCCGGCCAGAAGGTCCACCTCACGCTCACCAACCACGCCACCTCCCAGGCGATGAAGCACAACTGGGTGCTGGTGAAGCCGGGCAAGGAGGACGAGGTCGCGCAGGCTGGCATGACCGCCGGCGAGGCCGCGGGCTACGTCAACGCCAGCGACCCCAACATCATCGCGCACACCCCGCTGTCCACTCCGGGCGGTCAGGTGGAGGTGCAGTTCACCGCGCCCGCGGCGGGGACGTACCCGTACATCTGCACCTTCCCCGGCCACTACAAGACGATGCACGGGACCCTCACCGTCACGCCGTGACGCCCACGCCGCGCGGCCCCGCCTTTCGGCCGCGCAAACTATTTGCCAGCGTCGGCAAATAGTTGTGGTAGAGCCTCCGGCATGCTGCGCCGGGGGCTCTTCGGTCTGTTCGTGCTCTCGCTCGCCGCCTGCTCAGGCGCGCCGCTCACGCTTGATGCCGGGCCGACCGCGGCGGACGACGCCGGCGCGGCCGCACCGTCACCGGACGGGGGCGCCCGCAGCGACGCCGGCGCGGCGACCGACGCGAGCGCGCCACCGCGCGCCGATGTCCCCGCCGTGCCCTGCGGCGACACCCTGGACCACGTGTACGTCACGCCGGCCCTGCCGCCGATGACCACCGCCGCGCGTGGCGACCTGGTGCGCTGCGCCCTGGACGGCCCGACCACCCTCGCCGAGGTCAAGGCGCAGGTCGCCGACAAGGGACTCACCACGCCCATGACCACCGGCGTGACGATCTACCGCGTCGCCTTCCGCACAGAGCGCGGCGACGGCTCGCCCGGCGTGAGCACGGCACGCGTCTACCTCCCCGTCGCGCCGGCGACCCTGCCCCTCCCGGTGATCGTCGTCGGCCACCCCACCGACGGCATCGCCGACGGCTGCGCGCCGTCGATGGACGCCACCTCCAACCGCGAGCTGGCCCTCCCGTGGGCGGGCCTCGGCTACGCGGTGATCGTCCCCGACTACGCCGGCCTGGGGAACGAGGGCGTGCAGGGCTACCTCGACAACCGCGATCAGGCGCACTCCATCCTCGACGGCGCGCGCGCGCTGCGCAAGCTGCTGGCCCCCGGCGCGCTCTCCGACGAGGTGCTCGCCGTCGGCTACAGCCAGGGCGGCGGCGCGGTGCTCTCCGCGCAGGCGATCGCGTCGAGCTACGGCGCCGGCGACGATCTCGTCGGCGTCATCGCCTTCGCGCCGGAGTGGCCCACGCGCCTCAACTCCTTCGACTACCTCGACATGCTCCGCAACCCCGACGAGCTCACCATCCAGACCGGGATCAGCGACAACGTCGTCGCGGTGATGCGGACGTTCGGTTACTTCTTCAACCACGCGGGCGCGGGCCACGCCGACGACGGCTTCCCCGCGCCGGCGCGCGCCGGCTTCGACAGCGCGGTCACCTCCCTCTGCCAGGCGCCCCTGGGCGGGTGGCTGCAGGGCAACGCGCTGCACGTGAAGGACTTCGTCGACGACGAGCTTCGCACCTCCTTGCTCGCGTGCGTCGACGGCGGCGATCAGGCCGCCGGGTGCGTCGAGCCAGGCAAGAGCTACCACGCATACCTCGAGAGCAACCTCGTCACCGCCGACCCGAAGGGCGCGAAGGTGCTCTACGTCCAGGGGCTGTCCGACTACATCATGCCCGCCGCGAGCGAGGCCGCGTGCAACGTCCAGAAGCTCCTGGCCGACGGCGTCACGCCGCAGGTGTGCGTGGACGCCGCCGCTCAGCACCAGACGGTGGTCGACCGCAACGCCGACTTCGCCATCCGGTGGGGTCTGGCACTCCTCGATGGCCAGCCCCTCCCCGCGTGCTCCGACCTCGGCATGCCGCCATGCCTGCCGTGACGGCGGGCCGCGGATACGCGATACTCCAGGCCGCGATGCTTCCGCCGCGAGACGACGACAAGAAGGACGGGCGACGCGAGCGCTCGGCCCGCACGCACCGCGGCATCGTGGCGGCGCTGCTCGACCTGGTCGAGGAGGGGAACCTGGAGCCCACCGCGGCGCAGATCGCCCGGCGCGCGGGCGTCGCGGTGCGGTCCATCCGCCAGCACTTCCCCTCCCGCGAGGACCTCTTCCTCGCGGCCGTGGAGGAGCACGCCCGGCGCGTGGCGCCGCTGCGCGACTACGTCGACGCCCGCCTGCCCATGGCCAATCGCGTCGCCGCCTTCGCCGACGTGCGAGGTCGAGAGCTGGAGTTCTGCTCGCCCGTTCGCCGCGCGGCGAGCTTCCTCGACACCGCGCAGAAGCACGTGCGCGCGTCGACGGCGATCGGCCGCGCCACCGACGAGGCCTGGCAGCGACGCCGCCGGGAGGTGGAGCAGGTGTTCGCGCGGGAGCTCGACGGCCGGCCGGACAAGCGCGAGCTGCTCGACGCGCTGGACCTGCTCGCGCACGGCCGCACCTGGGACACGATGCGCTACGCCCTGCACCTCTCCCCCGCCGACGCCACCGCGATGCTCCGGCGCGCGCTGGAGTCGGTGCTGGCGCCCTGCTCCCCGGCCCCCTGAATCTACATGGTGGCGACCCAGACGCGGCCGGCGTGGACGCACGCCACGCGGGTGCCGCCGTCGCTCACCGTGCAGCCTCGCTGCTCCGCGTAGGTGCCGTCCAGGTCCTTGTGGCGCAGCAGCCGCGAGCTGGCGCCGACGATCAGGATGCCCTGGCTCGTCGGCACCACCCACGTCTTGCCGTCGGGCGACCGGGGCGAGCCGAGGGTGACCGCGTCGCCGGGCAGGGCGTGGAGCAGCGACGCCTTGCCGTCGCGCGCGATCAGCACCGGCTCGCCGGCCACCACCGCCGCGAGCCCGCCCAGCCCCCAGGCGAGCGGGATCGCCGGCACCGGCTGCCCGCGCGAGCTCTTGCACGTGGCGCCGAGCGGCGCGATGGGCAAGGACGCCTCCACCATGTCGCCGTCGCCGGTGGGGGCGAGCGTGGCGTGCAGCGCGACGCCGTCGCACGCGTCGTACGCCTCGATGAAGCGCAGCGCGCCATCGGGCGAGAGCACGGGCATGCCCCACGGCGCCACGTCGATGGCCTCCAGCTCGTCGCCCAGGTCCGGGTCGACGTGCACGACGCCCGCCGCGGTGCGCACCAGCAGCTTGCCGTCGGTCTCGAAGGCGAGCGCGCCCCACGCCGGCTGCTTGCCGCGCTCCACCAGCGGGACCGCCGCGACCTGCCGGATGGACACCGGCGTCGCGGTGGGCGCCACCTGGTTGATCCACGCCAGGGCGTCGCCGGTGCGCGCCGCGGTCCTGGTCGCCGGAGGGATCTGCGCGCGATCCAGCGCGGTGACGGCGCGCAGGGCGTCGCCCATCGTGGCGTAGGCGCGAGTGTCGGCGAGGCCCGCCTGCTCCAGCGCGTGGCTCGGCCCGCACTGCATCGGGCCGCCGCCCAGCACGTGCACGAGGCGAGGCGCGCCCCCCTCGGCGCACATCGCCACGTAGAGCGCGCGGAGCGCGCGCACCCTGTCGGGGACCTGCGGCGCGGTGGAGGCCTTCGCCGCGCGGACGGCGGCGACATAGGCGAGGGAGTGCAGCGACGCCTCGGGATCGTTGGCGTCGCGGCTCATGCCCGCCGGCCGGTCGAACCACTTGATGGTGGCCGTCGTGTGCGGCAGCGGCTCGAAGGGCGCCCCGCCGCCCTCCACCGAGACGTGCAGCGTCACGTCCTCGATGCCGTCGCCATCGCGATCGGCGGCGTCGGCGTCGAGCGAGAGCTTCGGCGCGCCTGCCGGGTCGATGACGTCGGCGGCGAAGTGCTGCCGTGGCTTGTCGCCGATCATCCAGACCTGGAAGCTCCGGTCGGGCACGCGCGAGGAGGCCACCGGACACTCGACGCCACGCTCCACGACGACGCTGCGCTTGCCCACCGCCGAGAGGCGGCGGGTCGCCTTGCAGGTCGAGCCCGGCGTGCCCAGCGTCGGCGAGGGCGCGAGCGTCTGGGGAGGCCCGACCGCGCCCCCCTTGCCCGGCGGGTAGTAGACGAGCGCTCCGGGATCGTTGGGGTCGATCTGCTTGCGCACGATCGCCACCACGCCGCGGTGCCCTTCCCCGCCGGGGTCGACGGGCAGGCCCAGCTCGAAGACCTGCCCGGCGGGAGCCACGACGTCCAGCCCCTGGAGCGACCAGGTGGTCGCCCCGGCCGGCGCCACCGTGGCGAAGACCTCCACCGGCGTGCCCACGTCCGGCTCGGCCACCTCGGCGTCGGTCACGTCGGCGTCGGCGCCCGCCTCGTCGTCGATGCTGTAGGGCACATACGGATGGTCGTTCTTGCAGCCCTTGCATCCGGCCAGGACCGAGAGCAAAGCTGCAAGGCCGCACAGCACCCGCGCACGCGCGGGGCAATCGCCCGAAGGGCACCGGAGGGCTGACCGCGAGCGCACCACGTTTGGGTACCAAAGTTTGTGGAGCACCGGAAATCTTCGTGCAGGGTAACGCCCGGGGAGCCGTTTTGCGTCCCGGGTGCGCGCGGGTGCGCCTCAGCCGGCTCCGGGCGCTCCTGACCGTCCTCCTGACGCTCCTGATCGCGTGGTCGGCGGCGCGCCCCGCGCTGGCCGATGTCTTCGACCAGGCCCAGGCCGACGCCGCGCGCGGCGACACCGCCGCGGCGCGGGCGCTGCTCGACGACGCCACGCGGTCCGGCGACGCGCGGGTCGCCGCACAGGCCCACTACCAGCTCGGCGGCATGGACGAGAAGGACCTCGCCTTCGCGAACGCCCTCGCGCAGTACCAGGCGGCGATCACGGCCTCCCCCTCCTTCCGCTATGCCCAGCGCGCGCACACGCGCATCGACGCCCTGCGCGCCCACTCGGAGGGCGGCTTCGCCCCGCTTCGCCGGCTCGAGAAGGTCCGGCGCGATCCCCAGGCCACCTCCGATCCCGCGGCGATCGACGCCCTCGCCCGCGACGCCGACACCTTCCCCGACGGCCCGTGCCGCGCGGAGGCGCGCATGCTCGCCGCGGAGGCCTACCTCTCGCGGCTCGACCGCCCCGCCGACGGCATGCGCGAGCTCGACCTCGTGTCGGCCGACGCCAGCGCTGACCGCATCCTGCGCGCGGAGGCGTCGTCTCGCCTGGTCAACCTGCGTGTGGCCGCGGGTGATCTGGCCGGGGCGCGCGTGGCCGCCGCGCGCATCGCGGCGAGTGATCCCTCGCTCCTGGCGAAGGTGAAGCGGCTGGAGCGGCGGCGCGTGCTGGGGTGGATCGCCGTGGCGCTCCTGGCCGCCCTGGCCGCCTTCTCCGGCGTGGCGGTCGCGCGCAAGCACCGCGGGGTAGCCGCGCCCGTCCGCGCCTTCCTCCCGCTCGCGCTGGCGTACGGCCTGTACCTCGCGTGCGTCGGCGCGGTGCTCGTCACCCGCTACGAGAAGGGGCACGCCCTGCCCTTCTTCGCCTTCGGCGGCTCGGCGATCGCCATCGCGCTCATCGCGCGGGCGTGGAGCGCCGCCGGCTCGCCGCGCACCGCGGCGCGCGTCTTCCGGGCGCTGCTCGCCTCCGGCGCGGTCGTCGGGGCCGCCTTCCTCTTGCTGCGCAGCATCGACGCGCACTATCTGGACGGCTTCGGACTATGAGCGACCGCGACGTCCGCGAACAGAACGTGCGTGCCGTGCGCGAAGGCCACGGCGCCAACTGCTCCAGCATCGGCAGCGTGGTGGACACCCTCTTCGTGATGGGCGTCGCGGGCGGCGCGCTGCTCGCGGCGGTCGCGGCCGCGCTCGCCGCAGAGAAGGTGACGGTGGTCGGCGGCGGCGGACCGGGGGCGTCGAGGCCGGAGGCCGCGGACGCGCCCGCGGCGAAGGACGCCCCGCCCGACGAGGAGGCGGCGCCGTGAGGCTGCGGCTGGAGCCGTGGGGCGCCTGGGCGAAGCTGGAGAGCATGCCCGCGCTGGTCGCCCTGGACCGCGACGGCGTGCGCGCCCTCGGCGTGGACGGCGCGCCTGTGTGGGACCGCGAGGCCCCTGCCGCGAGCGCGCCGCTGGAGGTGCACCTCGCGGTGACCAGCCGCTGCGGCGCGGGGTGCGAGGGCTGCTACCTGGACGCCCGACCGGACGGCCACCACGTGCCGCGCGCCGATCTGCTGGCGACCCTCGACGCCATGGAGCGCGCCGGCGTCTTCACCGTCGCCTTCGGCGGCGGCGAGCCCATCCTGCGCGACGACCTGGACGAGCTCGCGGCGGAGGCGCGCGCGCGAGGCATCACGCCGGTGCTCACCACGAGCGGCCTCGGCCTCACCCCCGAGCGCGCGAAGCGCCTCGCCGGCTTCGCGCAGATCAACGTGAGCTACGACGGCGACGCCGCGGCGTACGCGGCGGTGCGCGGCTTCGATGGCGCGCGCGCCGCGGAGAACGCCGTCGGCCTGCTCGTCGCGTCGGGCGTGCGCACCGGGGTGAACGTCGTGCTCACGCGGCAGAGCTTCCCGTCCCTCGAGGCGACGCTCGAGCGCGCGCGCGAGCTCGGCGCGTGCGAGGCGCAGCTCCTCCGCTACAAGCCCGCCGGGCGCGCCGCGCGCCTGGAGTACCTGGACCGGCGCCTCTCGCGCGCGCAGGTGGCCGCGCTCGGCCCCACCCTGCGGGCCTGGGTGCGCGAGCGGGCCGACGGCTTCCGCGTCCGCATCGACTGCGCGCTGGTGCCGCTGCTCTCCGGCGACGCCGAGCTCTACGGCAAGGCCGACGACTTCACGCGGGCGGGCGTGCTCGGGTGCGAGGCGGGCGCCGCCCTCGCCGCGGTGCGGTCGGACGGCCGGGTCGCGCCGTGCAGCTTCCTCGGTCCGGGCTCCGCGCGCGGCGACGCGCTCGACCGCGGCGTGGGCGACGACGCGGCGACGCGCGAGGTCCGCGACTACCCTCTCGCGCCAGCGGCGCCGTGCGACGCGTGCGAGCTCGCGCGGGTGTGCCGCGGCGGCTGCAAGGTCGTCTCGTCGTACGTCGACGGCGTCGTCGGCCCCGACCCGGAGTGCCCGCGGGTCGTGGCCCACCGCGCGCGGGAGTCTCGCGCATGATGACGCCGCGACCTCGCGCCGCGGCGATAGGGCTGATCTGCGGCCTGGAGACGGCCGTCGCAGCCTACGGCGTGCTGCGCGTGGCGCAGTACCTCCTCTGGCCGGAGGCCAACCCCGCCGTCGTCATCGGCGGCATCCACGCTGGCTTCTTCTGGCGCGCGTGGATCGTCGGCTACCTCGGCGGCATGGTCGCGCTGCTGGCCGGTGCGGCCGCACGGCGCGCGGAGGATCGCGTGGTGACCCTCGCGGCGAGGGCGCTCTGGCCCGCCGTCGCCCTGCTCGTCGCCCAGGTGCTGCTCGTGCCCTGAGCGGCGCTCCCCGCGCGCGCTGCGCTGCGCGTCCGGCGTCGCGACCCTGGGGGCCGCTTTCGGATGGTCGACCCGGCCGGCTTCGCGTAAGTAGGGCGGGTGCTCCTCTCGTCCGCAACCACGCTGCGACTCGGCGGGCCCGCGCGCGCCTGGATCGAGGCGGGCAGCGAGGAGGCCCTCGTCGGGGCCATCGCCGACCTGGACGCGCGCGGCGAGCCGCTCCTGCTCGTCGGCGGCGGCAGCAACCTGGTCGTCGGCGACGAGGGCTTCGACGGCACGGTGATCCGCATCGCCGTGCGCGGCACGCGCCTCGTCGCCGGGCCGAACGAGGTGCACTGCGACATCGCCGCGGGCGAGCCGTGGGACGACTTCGTCGCGTGGTCGGTGGAGGCCGGGCTCGCCGGTGTCGAGTGCCTCTCCGGCATCCCCGGCCTGGTGGGCGCGACGCCCATGCAGAACGTCGGGGCGTACGGCCAGGAGGTGAAAGACACCGTCGTGGCGGTGCGTGTCTGGGACCGCGAGCAGCGGGAGATCCTGGAGCTCGCGCGCGCCGACTGCCAGTTCTCCTACCGGCACAGCATGCTCAAGGAGACCCCGCGCTACGTCGTGCTGCGCGTCGTCTTCGCCCTCCGCCCGTCACAGACCTCCGCGCCCATCCGCTACACCGAGCTGGCGCGCTCCCTCGGCGTGGCCGAGGGCGAGCCCGCGCCGCTGCGCGCGGTGCGGGAAGCGGTGCTCGCCCTGCGGCGCTCGAAGGGCATGGTCCTGGACGCGGCCGACCCCGACAGCGTGAGCGCCGGCTCCTTCTTCACCAACCCGACGATGGACGTGGCGGAGGCCGATGCCCTCGCCGAGCGCGCTCGCGCGCACCTCGGCGCCGGGGTGGACATGCCGCGCTTCCCCGGCGACGACGGCCGGGTGAAGGTCCCCGCCGCGTGGCTCATCGAGCGCGCCGGCTTCACGCGAGGCCACGGCGCGGGACGCGCCGGCATCTCGAGCAAGCACGCGCTCGCGCTGGTCAACCGGGGCGACGCGACGACGCGCGAGCTGCTGGACCTGGCCCGGACGATCCGCGACGGCGTCGAGCATCGCTTCGGCGTCCGCCTCGCGCCGGAGCCCGTGCTCGTCGGCTGTTCGCTGTAAGCATCCTCGTCCTTTTGCGCTCGCCGCCTCATCGCGGTACACGTGGTCCATGTCGAATTTTCAAGGCGGGGGAGGACAGCCCCCGGGATACCCGCCGGGCTATCCGCCCCAGCAGGGACAACCGCAGCAGCCGCAGCAGCCCCAGTACGGTCAGCCGCAGCAGCCGCAGCAGCCCCAGTACGGTCAGCCGCAGCAGCCGCAGCAGCCGCAGTACGGTCAGCCGCAAGCGCCGCAGCAGCCGCAGCAGGGCTACCCGCAGCAGCCGCAGCAGCCGCAGTACGGTCAGCCCCAGCAGCAGCAGGGCTACCCGCAGCAGCAGCCGCAGCAGCCCCAGTACGGACAGCCCCAGCAGCAGCCAGGATTTCCGCCGCCCCAGGGCGCACCGCCGCAGGGCGCGCCGCCGCCCGGCTACCCGCCGCCCGGGCAGCAGGGCTACGCGCAACAGCAGGCGCCGCAAGGCTACCCGCAGCAACCCGGCGCGCCGGGCTACGCGCCGCAGCCCGGCTACCCGCAGCAGGGCTACGGCCAGCCCGGCTTCCAGCAGGACCCCCTCGCGGCGATGGGCATCGGCGGCGGCGCCCTCCCCACCAACGCGTGGTTTCCGGCGGCGATCGTCAGCTTCTTCTTGCCGGGCATCGGCCTGCTCTTCCTGCCCAACCCGCAGTTCAAGAGCCTGGGCATCAAGATCTTCGTCGGCTACATCGCGGCCGCCTGGATCCTGCCGATCGTCATCGGCGTGATGGCGAGCGTGACGCACATCTACGCGCTCGACTACCTGCGGTACCCCTTCTGGTTCTTCCGCCTGGTGCCCTTCGTCGCGCTGATCCACACGCACGACCTGACGGTGAAGTTGAACCCGGCGCTGGGGCAGCCGATCTTCTTCAAGAAGTGACCTCACCCCCCGGCCCCCTCTCCCTCGCGGGAGAGGGGGAGCGTCATGCGCGAGCCGCTGCCCGTCGACGCACTGCTGCCTGACATCCGCGCGCGACTCGAGGCCGCGACAGGTCTGGTGCTGGAGGCGCCGCCCGGCGCGGGCAAGACGACGCGCGTGCCGCCCGCGCTCCTGGACGCGACGTGGGCGCGCGGGGAGATCGTGGTGCTCGAGCCGCGACGCATCGCGACGCGCATGGCGGCGAAGCGCGTGGCGGAGGAGACCGGCGAGCGGCTGGGCGAGCGCGTCGGCTACACCGTCCGCTTCGACGACCGCACCAGCGCGGCGACGCGCCTGCGCTTCGTGACGGAGGGCGTGCTCACCCGCCGCATGCTCTCCGACCCGGAGCTGCGCGGCGTGAGCGTGGTGGTGCTCGACGAGCTGCACGAGCGGCACGTCCACGCCGACGTCGCCCTCGCCCTGCTCCGCCGCCTGCAGCGCACCGCGCGGCCGGACATCCGCGTCATCGCCATGTCGGCCACGCTGGACGCCACGCCCGTCGCCGACTTCCTCGGGTGCGAGGTGCTGCGCAGCGAGGGCCGGCGCTTCGACGTACGCGTCGAGCACGCCGAGCGCGAGGACGACCGCCCGCTGGAGTCGCGCGTGGCGTCCGCGGTGCGACGCGCCCTCGCCGACGAGCCGGAGGGTGACGTGCTCGTCTTCCTGCCCGGCGCCGCGGAGATCCGCCGCGCCATCGAGGCGTGCGGCGCCCTCGCCGCGAAGCACGACGCGCTCCTGCTGCCGCTGTACGGGGACCTGCCCGCGGAGGAGCAGGACCGCGCGGTGCGGCGCGCGGACCGCCGGAAGATCATCGTGTCGACCAACGTGGCGGAGTCCAGCCTGACGATCGACGGCGTCGTCGCGGTGGTCGACAGCGGCCTGGTCCGCCGCGCGGGCCACGCGCCGTGGTCCGGGCTGCCCACCCTGCGCGTGGAGAAGGCGAGCCGCGCCTCGTGCGTGCAGCGCGCCGGCCGCGCGGGGCGCACGCGGGAGGGCCGCGCCTACCGCCTGTACACGAAGGCCGACCTCGACACGCGCCCCGAGCACGAGATCCCCGAGCTCTTGCGCGTCGACCTCGCGCCGACGCTCCTCGAGCTGCGCGCCGCGGGGATCACCTCGCTGGACTGGCTCACCCCGCCGTCGCCGGCGGCCTGGGACGCCGCGGAGGCCTTGCTGCGCCGGCTCGCCGCCCTGGACGACGAGGGGCGCGTCACCGGGACCGGACGCGCGATGCTCCGCTTTCCGCTCCACCCGCGCCTCGCCCGCGTGCTCGTCGAGGCGTGCGCGCGCGGCGTCACCGACGACGGCTGCGCCATCGCCGCGCTGCTGGGGGAGCGCGACGTGCGCCTGGCTGGCCGGGATCGCGAGCGCGCCCGGGGCCTCGCCACCGAGCCGAGCGACGTGCTGGCGATGCTCGACGCCTTCCGCGAGGCGGAGGCGGCGGGCTTCTCGGCCGGCGCGCTGCGCGCCGCGGGGCTCGATCCGGGGGCGGTGCGCGCCGCCGCGCGCGCGGAGAAGCAGCTGGCGAGGATCGCCGCGCCCCTCGCGGGGCCGCCCGCGGACCACGCGAAGTCGGAGGACGCGCTGCTCGCGTCGATCCTTGCAGGATACACCGATCGCGTCGCCCGCCGGGTGAGCGGCCGCTCCCTCGCCCTCGCCGGCGGCGGCTCGGCGGAGCTCGCCGAGACCAGCGTGGTGCGCGACGCGCCGCTCATGGTGGCCGTCGACGCCGAGCAGCGCGCGGGCAAGCCGCTGGTGCGGGTGGCCAGCGCCGTCGACGCCATGCAGCTCATCGACGCCGCGCCGGAGCGCATCCGCGACGAGGACGAGCGCGTCTTCGTGCCGGCCTCCGGCCGCGTCGAGGCGGTGAGCCGCATGGTCTACGAGGGCCTGGTCATCGACGAGAGCCGCGGCCCTGCGCCGCGCGACGAGGCCACCGCGCGGGTGCTGGCGGAGGTGGCGCTGGCGAAGGGCCCGCACACCTTCGCGCCGGCGGGCGAGCTGTCGACGCTCGTCGCGCGCGCCGCCTTCGCCCACGGCGTCGATCCCGCGGTCCCGGAGGTCGACGAGGCGCGCGTGCGCGCGGCGCTGCGATCGGCGTGCGAGGGCAAGCTCTCCCTGGAGGAGGTGCGCGAGGTGTCCCTGGTGGACCTGCTGCGGGCCGAGCTGGGCGCGACGGCGGCGCGCATCGATCGCATGGCGCCCGCGCGCGTCACGCTCCCCTCCGGCCGCGTCGTGAAGGTGCGCTACGAGCCCGGCAAGCCGCCGTACGTCGCCTCGCGCCTGCAGGACTTCTTCGGCACGACGGACACGCCGCGCATCGGCGAGGGGCGCACGCCGCTGGTGGTGCACCTGCTCGCGCCCAACCAGCGCGCGGTGCAGGTGACGACCGATCTCGCCGGCTTCTGGTCACGGCACTACGCGGGGATCCGCAAGGAGCTGATGCGGAAGTACCCGCGGCACGCGTGGCCGGAGGACCCCATCCACGCCTCGCCGCCTGCGCCGCGGCGGTAGTCCTCAGAAGGCCTTCTGCGCCTTCGCCTCGCCGGGGACGCCGTCGCCCGCGGGGACCTGCGGCGCGCCGCCGTGGCCGGCCTTGCCGGCGGTGCCGGGCGTGATGATGGTCACGGTGTCCACGTCGGGCGCGGCGCCGATGTACGCGATGCCGTAGGAGACCCCTCCCGCGCCGCCGCCGCCGGGACCGCCGTTGCCGCCATTGCCGCCATTGCCGCCGTCGCAGCCGGGCGTGCTCACCGGCGCCCCGCCGCCACCCACACCCCCGACCTGACCGATCTGGCCGGAGTTGCCGTCGCCGCCGTCGCCCGCCTTGCCGGTCCTCACCGTGGAGAACTGAAGGCGAAGCGTCGAGTTGAGCGAGAGGATGGCGATGCTCCCACCGCCGCCCTCTCCGCCCGCACCGCCCGCCCCGCCGCAGCCTCCACATCCGCCGCCACCGCCGTTTCCACCGGGCCCCTCACCGCCGCCCCCTCCGCCGCCCTGCGCCACGGATCCCGCCTTGCCGACCGCCCCTCCCTGCGGCGCCCATCCTTGGCTCGTCAACTGTCCGAACGATGTCGCACCGTTCGACGCCGCGCCTGGGTCGCCGTCATGCCCGCCACCACCGTGCCCGGTGCCGTTGCAGTACGTGTTGTCGCCGGGCAGCCCCGTGGTGAGATCGCCATCGACCGTGGGCTGACCTGCAGTGCCCCCGACGCCAAAGTGACTCCCGTGACCTCCGGTCGTGCTGGACCCGTCGCCGCACGTGCAGGTCGTGCTGTTGCCTTCGGCCTGGAGGGTCGCGTCCTTCCCGCTCGACTGCTGCGCGGCCTGCGCGATGGCCGCGCCGGCGGCGCCGGTCATGCCGTTGCCGGCGGTGAGCGTCGCGCGCCGGAAGGTCATGCCCGGTGCGGCGTCGACCAGCGCCACCACGCTGGAGTCGCCAGGATCGACGGCGTCGGCGGCGACGAGGGACAGGTCCTCGATCACCGCGGGCGATCCCGCCACCTTCAGCACCAGCCCGGGCTTGGACGGCTGCACCAGCGTCGGCGCGCCGGTGTGCTTCCACGCGTCGGCGCTGCCCGGGCAGGCGAAGCCGCCGTGCAGCGCGACGCCGCTCGCGGCCGCGTCGATGACGATGGACTCGTCGTACTTGCCCGCGCACACGTAGACGTTCTTCTTCGCGCCCGCCTTCGCCGCGCTCACGCCCGCGCCGATGGTGAGGAAGGGCTGGTCCCTGGTGCCGGGCCCGGAGTCGTTGCCGCCCGCGGCGACGAAGAAGCCGTCGGAGTCGTCGACGGCGCACCCGCCCTGCGCGGCAGGCTTGTTGGAGTCGCACCCGCCGCCGGACACGTCCGGCGGCGCGATCCCCCCGCCGTCCACCCCATCACACGCCTGACCCGCAGGACACTTGGAGTCGCTGCACGCCACGACCCCCACCCCCACGACGACGAGCGCCGCGAGCCCCTTGCCCACCCTCTTCAAGGTAATCATCAGGGCGCAACTCTACACTTGGGCGCCACGGCGTGAAAGGCAACCGGCGAGCAAGGGCGGGGCCGTTGCCCGCGCCGGACGTCCGACGACGGGTGCGCTATCCTACGAGCCGTGGACAAGACCGCCGCCAGGGGCCTTCTCGCCCTCGACCTCATGGAGGCCGGGATTGACATGAAGCGCCTGCAGCTCCGCCGCGCACACCCGGAGGAGACCGACGCGCAGATTGGCGCGCGCCTGCGCGCGTGGCTCCTGGACCGCCCGATGGACGCGCCCGGACGCGTCATGACGTGGGAAGAGTGGCGCGCGCGGAGAGGCGTGAGCCCGAGGTGAGCACCAGAGCTGCGAGCCGGGACCGGCTCACCGCGTGGGCGCTGCAGGTGCGTCACCTCGAGGCGCTGCGCGACTTCACCCGCGCGTGCGACCGCGCGGGCATCGACGTGCTGCCGGTCAAGGGCATCGTCAGCGCGCGCACCCTCTACGACGACGTCGCGGATCGCCCGCTCACCGACGTGGACGTGCGCATCCGCCCGCGCGACTTCGATCGTGTGCTCGCGCTCGGTCGACGCGAGGGCTGGCGCGTCTTTCAGCGGATGCGCGCCTACAGGAACGTCGGCTTCGTCCTCCGCGAGGTGATGGTCGACGTGGAGAGCTTCCCCGGCCCGCCGGGCCTCTGCCGCGTGACGGTGGACGACATGATCGCGCGCGCGACGCGCAGCGACGTCTTCGGCTTCCCGCACCTGCTCCCCGACTTCGACGACCACGCGCTGGTGCTGGTGCAGAACGTCTTCAAGGACAAGTTCATCCACGCCTTCGCGTGGTCCCTGAAGGACGTCGAGCGCATCCCGGAGCGCGCGGAGTTCGACGCGCAGCGGCTCGTCGGGCGCCTGCGAGAGGCGGGCTGCGCCACGGTGGGCTGGGTCGTCGCCGACTGGATGGCGCGCGAGCGAGGCGTGGCGGCCTGGGCGGAGGTGCGCGAGCGGATTGCTCGCCGTCCGCCCCGCGCGAGGTACGTGCGCGCCATGCAGTGGCTGCGAAGCATCGAGCCGCGCGGACAGCTCGCCCTGCGCGTGCTCGCGCGCGCGGCGGCGGACCGCCCGGTGGACCGCGCGCGTGCGCTCGCGCGGATGGTGTGGTGGCAGGCGGAGACGGTGACGTCGCGGCTGGGGGACGCCCCGCTGAAGCGGACCGACCCGGCGACGCTGGGGGCGACGATCTACAGCAAGAAGGTGCAGGGGAAGAGATGACCGGCCGCCTCTCGGAGGACGAGTACATCGCCCGGGAGCGATCCGCCGAGAGCAAGAGCGAGTACCTCGACGGACAGGTGTTCGCGATGGCCGGCGGGACCCCGCGACACAACCTCGTGAGCGCCAACCTCACGGCCGCGGTCGCCACGCGACTGCGCGGCAAGCCCTGCGTCGCCCTCACGAGCGACCAGCGCATCCTCGTGCACCAGACGGGCCTCTACACGTACCCGGACCTGACCATCGTGTGCGGGGGCGTGCGGGCGCACCCAGGCCACGACGACACCGTGGTGAACCCCACGGTGCTCGTCGAGGTGCTCTCCCCCTCCACCGAGGCCTACGATCGCGGCGCGAAGTTCGCCCACTACCGGCGCGTCGAGTCGGTGAAGGAGATCCTCCTCGTGGCCACCGACGAGCCGTTCGTCGAGCGCTACGTTCGCGCGACGGACAACCCGGAGGAGTGGGTCCTGCACACGCACGCCGGCCACGGGGCGGTGCGACTGGACAGCGCGGGGATCCAGGTCCCGCTCGACGAGGTGTACTCGGGGCTGGACCAGCTCCCTCCGGAGGTTCCCACGGCGAAGCGCTTGCCGAGGCCAGAGGGCTGAGCCCACACCGCAGGCGCGGGGGGGGGCGGGGCGAGCGCGGGCGCGAGGGCGAGCGCGGGCGCGAGGGCGAGCGCGGGCGCGAGGGCGAGCGCGGGCGCGAGGGCGGGCGCGGCGCGAGGGCGGGCGCGGCGCGAGGGCGGGCGCGGGCGGCGTAGGACAGGACATCGCTGACACGTGTGGGAAGGGCATCGCTCGGGGGTAGGTCATCGTCCCGCCGTGCTCGGAGTCCGCAAGGCCGGGGCCGGCCTCGCCGTGCTCGCTGGCGCTCGCAGCCTTGCGGACTCCTGCGCGCGGCGGGCTTGGGCGGGGGCCCCCGCGCACGGTGCGCGGGCGCATGCGAGGAGTCGACGATGTTGCGAATCTATCCTGTGCTGCTGGAGCTCGTGCGGGCGCTAGCACCTCTGGTGCGAGAGCTGGAGCGGCATGATCCGGATCTCGCGCGGCAGTGCCGGCGCGCGCTGGCGAGCGCACCGCTCAACGTGGCCGAGGGGATGTACTCGCAGGGGCGAAACCGCAGGGCGCGCTACCACAACGCCCTCGGCTCGCTCCGGGAGGTGCTGGCTTGCTTCGAGGTGGCCACGGCGCTCGGCTACTTGCAGGAACTCCCGGACGGGCTGCGCGATCGCGTGGATCACGTGCTCGGCACGCTGGTGCGCCTCGTCGGGGCGCGCTGAGGCGCGCGATCGGCAACGTTGCCGAAAGATCGGCGACGTTGCCGATCCGGGGGGACGGGCGCGGGCGCGGGCGCGAATGGGGAGGGGGGAGGGAGAAGGGGGTGGGACAAGGTGGAGGGAGAAGGAGTGGGGGTGCCAGGATCGCGGAGCATGCGGGCGGTCTCCGGCGGGGCGGTTGAAGCCTGCCGGAGACCGCGGCGTCGGGTCAGAGCGTGAGCAGAAATCCTTCCGCTCACGCTCTTGCCTTGTCATCTCGGGGCGGCACGCGCCGCCCCGACCCGAAAAACGCGGTTTTTCGGGGTCCCCACCGACGCGGCGCGCGGCTTCACCGCGCGATTCGGAAGCGTGAGCAATTCTTGCTCACGCTCTCAGTGCGCGCCGGCCAGCCGCACCAGCGTGCCGAGCACCTGCCGGAAGCGCGCTCGAAGCCCCGCGTCCAGCGCCGGCATGTAGCCGAGCGCCTCGGCGACCTCGAAGCACGCCTGCGTCTCGCGCAGCGAGCCGAGCGCGGTGTGGTAGCGCGCCTGCTTGTTCCGCCCCCGAGCGAACGCGCCCTCCGCCACGTTGAGCGGCACGCTCGCCAGCGCCCTGCGGCACTGCCGCGCGAGATCCGGATCGTGCCGCGCGAGCTCCCGCAGCCGCGGCCCGACCTCCCGCACCAGCTCCAGCACCACGGGGTAGATTCGAAGATTCATCACGAGCTCCTTTGGCAAACGCCCGCGCACCGCGCGCGGGGCCCATGGCCCGACCCGCCGCGCGCAGGAGTCCGCAAGGCTGCGAGCGCCAGCGAGCACCGCCCGGAGCCGCGCGCAGGGCGCGTAGCGCCCGAGCACGGCGAGGACGGCCCCGGCCTTGCGGACTCCGAGCACGGCGGGACCATCCCCTCCCCCGAGCGAGAGCCCCTCTCCCTTTCCCCTCTCCCTTTCCCCTCTCCCTTTCCCCTCTCCCCTTCCCCTCTCCCTTCCCCTCTCCCTTCCCCTCTCCCTTTCCCCTCTCCCTTTCCCCTCTCCCTTCCCCCTCTCCCTTCCCCCTCTCCCTTCCCCCTCTCCCTTTCCCCTCTCCCTTCCCCCTCTCCCTTTCCCCTCTCCCTTCCCCCTCTCCCTTCCCCCTCTCCCTTTCCCCTTCCCTTCACCTTGTCTCCTTCACCTTCGGGAATGCGGGAGAGCGCGAGCGCGAGCGCGGGGGCGGGCGCGGGCGCGAGCGCGAGCGCGAGCGCGGGGGCGGGCGCGGGCGCGGGGGCGGGCGCGAGCGCGGGCGCGGGCGCGGGGGCGGGCGCGAGCGCGACCGCGGGGGCGGGCGCGGGCGCCAGTCAGAAGGAGAAGTCTCGGATCGCGCCGACGACCTCCC
Organism: uncultured delta proteobacterium; assembly: GCA_963782055.1. Classification (GTDB taxonomy): domain Bacteria; phylum Myxococcota_A; class Polyangia; order Polyangiales; family Polyangiaceae; genus DASXHD01. The sequence continues at coordinate 2,485,080 of CAWAIF010000003.1, read as the reverse complement.
CGATCTGGTCCTCCGTGAGCTCGGGGTACACCGGCAGCGCCAGCACCTCCCGCGACGCGCGCTCGGCCTCGGGGAAATCGCCCGGCTCGCCGCCCCACGCCGCGAACGCCGGCTGCAGGTGCAGCGGGGTCGGGTAGTAGACTTCGCTCGCGATCCCGCGCGCGGCCAGGTGCGCGCGCAGCGCGTCGCGCCGCGGGACGCGCACGACGAGCTGGTTGAAGACGTGACGGCGGCCGGGCAGCGTGACCGGCATCGTGACGGGAACGCTCGCCGACGCGAGCAGCTCCGCGTAGCGCGCCGCGTTCCGCTGCCGCGCCTCCGTCCACGCGTCCAGGTGCCGCAGCTTCACCCGCAGCACCGCCGCTTGCAGCGCGTCCAGCCGGAAGTTGCCGCCGATCTCCACCACCTCGTGGCGCGCGCGCTGCCCCTGACTGCGCAGCACGCGCACCCGCTCGGCGAGCGCGGCGTCGCTCGTCAGCACCATCCCGCCGTCTCCGAAGGCACCAAGGTTCTTCGACGGGAAGAAGCTCAGCGCCCCCGCGCGGCCGACCGAGCCGGCGCGCCGCCCATCCTGCTCTGCACCGATCGCCTGCGCCGCGTCCTCCACGACGGGCACGTCCCCCGCGATCTCCCGGAGCGCGAGGACCTCCGCCATCTGCCCGTAGAGGTGCACCGGCACGATCGCGCGAGTGCGGGGCGTCATCGCATCGGCCACGCGCGTCACGTCCACGTTGAAGGTCCGCGGCTCGAGGTCCACGAACACCGCGCGCGCCCCCAGCCGCGCGATGGCGGTGGCCGTCGCGGCGAAGGTGAAGGGCGTGGTGATCACCTCGTCGCCGGGGCCCACGCCGAGCGCCATGAGCGCGGCGAGCAAGGCGTCCGTCCCGGACGAGACACCCACGGCGTACGTGCAGCCGCAGTACGCCGCGATCTCCCCCTCCAGCGCCTCGACCTCCGGCCCCAGGATGAAGCGCTGTGACTCCACGACGCGCGCCATCGCCGCGTCCACCTCCGCGCGGATGGACGCGTACTGCGCGCGCAGGTCGAGCATGGGGACGCGATCGGTCAAAGGGGTGCGTCCTCGTCGTGGTCCAGGCAGCGAAGGTCGCCCTCGCGCTCCTGGTACCGCCAGCCGGAGAGCGGACATACGTACACGCCGTCTTCGCCCGCGTCGCGCAGGGGCGCGCCGTGACGGCTCATCCACCCGACGCGCCGCGCGGGCACGCCGGCCATCAGCGCGTAGTCGGGCACCTCGCCCCGCGTGATCACCGCGCCCGCCGCGACGAAGGCGTACCGGCCGACGGTCGCGCCGCACACGATCGTCGCGTTGGCGCCGACGCTCGCCCCACGGCGAATCAGCGTCCGCCGGTACTCGTCCTTCCTCGGGATCTCCGCTCTCGGGTTGTTCACGTTCGTCAGCACGCACGAGGGACCCAGGAAGACGAAGTCCTCCAGCACGACGCCGTCGTAGAGGGACACGTTGTTCTGCACCTTCACGTCGTCGCCCAGCACGGCGGTGGGCGCGACGTAGACGTTCTGCCCCAGGCTGCACCGCTCGCCGATGCGGGCCCCGCCGGCCACGTGGGTGAAATGCCAGACCCGCGTCTTGCAACCGATGACGGCACCGGGGTCGACGACGGCGCTGGGGTGGACGAAGTACTCTTCCGGCATCGCGTGGGCCTCCTTCGTGGCGTGTGCTACCGTGGCGCGCCGCAACCTTCCAGCGCAAGCTCGCAGAACGCCATGGAAAAGAAGATCGCCGTCATCGGTCTCGGGTACGTCGGGCTCCCCGTCGCCCTCGCCTTCGCCCGCAAGTTCCCCGACGTCGTCGGCTTCGACGTCCACGCGGAGAAGGTGGAGGAGCTGCGCCGCGGCCACGACCGCAACGGGGAGGTCCCGCAGGACGTCCTGCGCGCCACCAAGCTGAAGATGACGTCGGACCTGAAGGACCTCGCCGGCACCACCTTCTTCGTCGTCGCCGTCCCGACGCCGGTCGACACCAACAACGTCCCCGACCTCACGCCCGTCGCGCGCGCCTCGGAGACGGTCGGCAAGGCCCTCTCGAAGGGCGCGGTCGTCGTCTACGAGTCGACGGTCTACCCCGGGGTCACGGAGGACATCGCCGGCCCCATCCTGGCGCAGACCTCCGGCCTGGCGCGCAGCGACTTCAAGCTCGGCTACTCCCCCGAGCGCATCAACCCCGGGGACACCGAGCACACCCTCGAGCGCATCACCAAGGTCGTCTCCGGGGAGGACGCCGAGACCCTCGACCGCGTCGCGGCCGCGTACGGCGCCATCATCGAGGCCGGAGTGCACCGCGCGCCCAGCATCAAGGTGGCGGAGGCGGCGAAGGTCATCGAGAACACCCAGCGCGATCTCAACATCGCCCTGATGAACGAGCTCGCCATCATCTTCGACCTGATGGGCATCCGGACGTCGGACGTCCTCGCCGCCGCCGGCACCAAGTGGAACTTCCTCAAGTTCAAGCCCGGCCTCGTCGGCGGCCACTGCATCGGCGTCGATCCGTACTACCTCACGATGAAGGCCCAGCAGCTCGGCTACCAGCCGGAGGTCATCCTCGCCGGCCGCCGCATCAACAACCGCATGGGCCCCTTCGTCGCGCAGCACGCCGTCAAGATGCTCATCGACGCCGACCGGCCCGTGAAGGGCGCCCGCGTCGGCGTGCTCGGCCTGACCTTCAAGGAAGACTGCTCCGACCTGCGCAACAGCCGCGTCCCCGACATCCTGCACGAGCTGCGGCAGTTCGGCATCGAGGCCATGGTGCACGATCCCCTCGCGAGCGCCGAGGAGGCGATGCACGAGTACGGGGTGAAGCTCGTCGGGTTCGGGGAGCTGCGGGAGCTGGACGCGCTGATCGTGGCGGTGGCGCACCGGGAGTTCGTGGGGATGGGGGAGGCGATCGTGGGGAGCGTGCGTGAGGGGGGGGTCGTGGTGGACGTGAAGGGGATCTTGCGACCGGACGCCGTACGTCCGCGGCGTGCGTACTGGAGTCTGTGATCGCTCACGGCATCGGGCGGGCGGGGACACCGACGACGGTGGCCCCATCGGGCACGTCTCGAATCGCGACTGCGCCAGCGCCCACGATCGCCCCTTTGCCCACGCGCACGTACTGACGTACCACCGCGCCGGCACCGATCATGGCGCCCTCCCCGATCGTGACACCGCCGGACAGGTTTGCGCCGGGATAGACCACGGCACCGCGCCCCACGCGCGCCTCGTGACCGACGGTCGCACCGAAGTTGATCATGCAGTGCTCCTCGAGCACCACGTTGACCGTCAGCACGGCACCCGCGCCGACCATCACGCCGTGCTCGATGCGCGTCGTCTCGCGATCGAAGACGGCCGAGGGGTGCACGACCGCCGGCCACGGGATGCCGGGATGCCGCGCGCGGACCTCCGCCGCCACCTTCAGCCGCGGGGCGGGCGTGCCGATCCCCAGCGTGAAGGCGTCGACCTCGTCCAGATGCGCGTCGAGCCAGGAGAGGTCCCCGAGCAGGCGCTCGCGCGAGTCGTTCGGGCCGACGCGCGTGACGTCGCTCACGACGAAGCCGACGCAGGTGTGGCCGAGATCCCGCAGGTACCACTCCATCTCCCGCGCCTGACCGGCGGCGCCGAAGACCACGAACCTCACGCCCGCGCCTCGCCGTTCACCTTCGCCGATCCCATGAACTCCGGCATCGTCACGTGCCCCTCGCTGGAGATCCCCTCGCGTCGGACCACACGCAGCGCGGTGAGCGCCAGGATCTTCAGGTCGAGGCCCAGGGACCAGTGGTCGACGTACCAGGAGTCCAGCCGGAACTTCTCGTCCCACGAGAGCGTGTTGCGCCCGTTGATCTGCGCCCAGCCGGTGATCCCGGGCAGCACGTCGTGCCGGCGCGCCTGCTCGGGCGAGTAGCGCGTCAGGTACTGCATCAGCAGCGGGCGCGGCCCGACGAGGCTCATGTCGCCTCGCAGCACGTTCCAGAGCTGCGGCAACTCGTCGATGCTCGACGACCGCAAGAAGCGCCCGACCGCCGTGAGCCGCTCCGCGTCCGGACGGAGTGCCCCGGATGCATCCCGCTCCTGGGTCATCGTCCGGAACTTCAACACGCCGAAGGGCTCGCCGCGCAGCCCGGGGCGCTTCTGCCGGAAGAACACTGGCGTGCCCATCGTGGCGCGCACCGCGAGGGCGGCGGCGCCGACGACAGGCGCGGCCAGCAGGCCGACCGTCCCGGCGATGGACATGTCAAGCATCCGCTTCGCGAGGCGCCGAAAACCCGCTTGCTCCACGGCTCTGTGCTACTCTCGGCAGCCCCGGTTGGCCAGCCTAACCTGCCGGATTCTCGGTTGAATGGGCGCCTGGGCCGGCGCCACGAACCCTGGGATGTCTGCGGTGCAACGCTTCCTCATCACCTACCGGCGGGTCTTCGTCGTCGCCGCGCACCTGGTGATGTGGTCGGCCTCGCTGCTCGGCGCCTTCATGCTGCGCTTCGAGTTCCGGATCCCTGGCGCATACCTGAAGATCATCCCCATCTGGCTGCTGACGCTCCTGGTCATCCGCACGGTGGTCCACTCCTGGTTCGGCCTGTTCCACGGCCTCTGGCGCTACTCCGGCTCGCGGGACCTCATCGCCATCGTCAAGGCCGCCGCCGTCGGCACGGCCGTCTTCGCCTTCGCCGAGCGCATCTTCGGACCGCACGGCCTCCCGCGCTCCGTCATCATCATGGACTGGTTCGGAAGCGTCATCGTCGTCGGCGGCGTGCGCTTCAGCATCCGCGCCTTCCGCGAGCTCCTGGTCGGTGCCGCGCAGCCTCCGCCGGAGGGGCGCAAGCGCGTGCTCGTCGTGGGCGCCGGCGACGCGGGCGAGATGCTGATGCGCGAGATCACGCGCATCCACGCCTCCAAGTTCGAGGCGGTGGGCTTCGTCGACGACAACCGCGTCAAGGTTGGCGAGCGCATCCACGGCGTGTCGGTGCTCGGTCCCATCGCCAAGGTGCCCGAGCTCGTGGCCGAGAAGGAGATCGACGAGGTCATCATCGCCATCCCTTCCCTCTCCGGGAAGGAAATGCGCCGCATCGTCGACGTCTGCACCGGCACCGGCGCCCACATCCGGACGCTGCCGGGCATGGACAAGGTCATCGACGGCCGCGTCGCGGTGAACCAGCTCCAGGCCGTCAAGATCGACGACCTCCTCGGCCGCGAGCCGGTTCAGCTCGACACCGAAGGCATCAGCGCCTTCGTCCGGTCACGCGTCGTGCTGGTGACCGGCGCCGGCGGCAGCATCGGCTCCGAGCTCTGCAAGCAGGTCTGCCGCTTCGGACCGGCCAAGGTCGTCCTGGTCGAGCAGGCGGAGAACAACCTGTTCCACATCCACCGCGCGCTCGTGCGGGAGTTCCCCGACGTCCCGGTCGTGCCCTGCATCGCCGACATCTGCGACACCAAGCGCATGGCGACGATCTTCGACGCCGAACGCCCGCAGGTCGTCTTCCACGCTGCGGCGCACAAGCACGTGCCGATGATGGAGGAGAACCCCGGCGAGGCGATCAAGAACAACGTCTTCGGCACAAAGAAGGTGGCCGACCTGTCCTCGGAGCACGGCGTCGAGAAGTTCGTCATGGTCTCCACCGACAAGGCCGTGAACCCGACCTCCGTGATGGGCGTCTCCAAGCGCACCGCCGAGATCTACGTCCAGGCCCTCTCCCAGCGGAGCAAGACCCAGTTCGTCACCGTGCGGTTCGGCAACGTGCTCGGCAGCGCGGGCAGCGTCATTCCCCTCTTCCAGGAGCAGATCGCCGCGGGCGGGCCGATCACCGTCACGCACCCCGAGATGAAGCGCTACTTCATGACCATCCCGGAGGCGTGCCAGCTCATCCTCCAGGCCGGCGCCATGGGCGTGGGTGGCGAGATCTTCGTCCTCGACATGGGCGAGCCGGTGAAGATCGTGGACCTGGCGACCGACCTCATCAAGCTGAGCGGCCTGGTCCCCGGTGAGGACATCGAGATCAAGTTCACAGGGATGCGCCCGGGGGAGAAGCTCTTCGAGGAGCTGTCGACGGACGACGAGCACGCGGACAAGACGAAGCACCCGAAGATCTTCGTCGGGAAGTTCAGGCCGTACGAGTGGGGGCGTGTTGAAGAGGGCCTCAGAGAGCTGCATGCACTGAGCGATGGAGGAGACCGGGAGGCGACGAAGAGTGCATTTGGCAGCCTGGTGCCTGAATACGCAGCCGCCCCAGGCCGAGAACGCAAGCCCCCGCTCCCCCACCAGTCCACCACGGTGGACCGGAGCATAAACTAGTAGCCTGGAGCCGTCCAGGTAGACCTTCTCCAAATGCATATGATAGGTGCCCGGTCGCATGGAATCTGTCAACTGTAATCTCTGCGGCTCCGACGACCTGTCGATCGCGTACCGTGCGCCGGACGTTCACTATCACCCTGACGAGTGGTTCACCATAAACAGGTGCGGGCGCTGCGGTCTCGGTTTCGTCAGTCCGCGACCTTCCCCGTCGGAGATGGGTGGTTACTATCCCACCGCATTCTACCACGAGTTCGATACGGATCTAGCATACCACAAGCGGCGCTATGACATCGAAGCCAGCTTCATCGAACGCTTTGCCACTACCGAGCAACCACGTCGGCTTCTCGACATCGGCTGCGCAAATGGTGATTTCCCTCGCGTGATGCGCGCCCGCGGGTGGGACGTAGAGGGCGTCGAAGTGTCACGATCCTCAACTCCCATCGGAGATTTTCCCGTTTATACACGACCTTTCCACGAGATCCCGCTCAGCAGCGCCACCTTCGATGCCGTCTCGGCGTGGGCCGTACTTGAGCATGTCCACAACCCAATGGTGTACTTCGAGAAAGCGGCACAGGTTCTCAAACCACGTGGCGTCTTTGTCTTTCTGGTCACCAACTTCGACAGCCTAGCGTCACGCCACCTATACCGTGAAGACGTTCCCCGCCATCTTTACTTCTTCACCGAACCAACGGTCCGGCAGTATCTCCACCGCACTGGCTTTGAACTGCTCGCCGTCGACTACACGGACAACATCTACAGCATGTTACCCGTTGGCTGGTTAAGGTACTTCGTGTCCCGACGGCTGGGGCGGCACTATGGTTGGCGCGATAGCCGCAAGACTCATGATGTATGGCTTCGCGATCGCGGGCTTCCGCGCACGGCGAAAAACCTCGCGCACTTCGCTGCCACACATCCGCTCTCCGTGATTGATCGCGTGACCGCGCCTCTCCGGGCACGTTGGGAGATGCGACACCATCAGTACGGCATCGTGACCTATTTCGCTCGACGCGTTTGACGGGCTGGCGTCAGGAGCTTCGTCCCAATGGCCGACGCTGCTCAGCGGAAGCAACCACCCGAGCCGCAACGTACGCGTATGGCGCCACGAGGCGGCGCGGCGCTGGACGCACCGCCTCGTCAATGAGGTACCCTGCTCGGTTCCCGATAGCGAACCCAACCTGTAGGACACGTCCTGCCAAGCCCCGACGACCATGATTCACGACATCAAGATTGAGGAGAGGCGTGTAACCCCGTTCCTCAACTATCAAACCCGCCCGCTCGTGGGCGGCGGCGAGGCGATCGGCATCAAGTGGCACATGTCGCTCGTAGACTTGCCGATTCATCATGCGCTGCAATACACCCATCATAGCTGCAAAATTCGGCACAAAGGTGACCACCATTCCACCCGGCCGAACCAATCTCCCAATGGCGCGAACAGCACTAGCGGTGTCCTCGAAGTGCTCGACGACACCAAACGAAAAGGCTACATCGTAGGCGTTAAGCAGTTCCGAAGGAGGCACAAACATGTCGGCAAGATACACCCTTCCAGGACCACCGGCATCTCGCAACAGCGCTGCCGCACGATCATGACCTGTGGGCGAATAGTCAAGGCCATCGGCCGCGACACCAAAGCCCGTGTGCATCGCCGCGAGCCAGCCCGAGTTGCCGCAGCCAACCTCCATGACTCTTCGCGCAGCAGGCTCCGCCGCGAGGAACGAACGGCGCAGTACTTCGGCAAACCTACGCGCCACGTAGTTACTATACCCTGGCGCCAGACTGACTGATTGACCCGTCGGAGCACTTCTCCACACCGATTCCCAATATTCGAGCGGAGCCTTCGAAACACTCATAATACCTCAACCTGTTCGCCACTCGCACCGCGACTCGCTCCAGCGTCACGAGCCCTCGCTGCGGCGTTGAAGCATAGCAGACTCTTGCCCCGCGAAGCCACCACGTCTTTTTCCACACCTGCACGGCGGCCGCACTGGCCAGCCCGCCTTCTGCAGGGCGTACGATGGCGCGCAGTGCGCCTTGTGCTAGACTGAGGCCAGGCTGGACAAGGCAAGCGGGCGCCGGCCTTTGCCTCGCCGCCCACACCTTGCTTCGCTGGCTGGAGCCGGCAGGCTACGCTGAACGGGAACCGCGAACGGCGCCACAACTCTCCCCAGGACTATTCCGGTGCAAGGCTGCTTGTCGTCGCCACCTCACTCCACGTGTTCGCGTTGGAAGAACACGTCCGGCGTCGGGAACCACCGGCGGGGGAACCCACCTACGCTGAGCGTTTTCGCCCGGGATCGTTCCCGGGCCACCTGGCCCACAACGTGACTTCCGCCCGGTTCCGGATAAGCTGCACATGAGGCTTCTCTTCGTCATCACAGCAATGGGCCGCGGCGGAGCTGAGGGACAAACCAGCCGCCTTGCGATCAACCTCGCTGCGCGCGGTCACGAGGTCATGCTCGTGGTGTTGCTGCCCATCGAGGACTTCGACGACGAGCTCCGCGCTGGTGGCGTCGACCTACACACGCTCTCCATGCGCCGCGGTCTCGTTTCCCCCAGCGGACTGCTCCGCCTTGCCGGCCTCGCCCGCCGTTGGAGACCCGACATCGTGCAGTCCTGGATGTATGCAGCCAACCTGCTCGGCATCATAGCAGCCGCTGCAGCCGGGGCACCTCTTGCATGGGCCATTCGCTGCAGCAAGCTGGACCCCAGCCTTCGTAGCTCCGTGAGGCAGATGCGGGCGGGTGCCCGCCTGTCCGCCTTGCCGCGCCGCATCTTCGTGAACTCCGAGGCTGGACGAGCCTTCCACATCGCTGCTGGCTACCCAGCCGCGCGACTCGTTGTCATTCCCAACGGTTTCGATGTTGCGAAGTTTCGCCCCGACCCGGCTGCGCGGAGTGCTGTGCGCACGGAACTCGGCATTCCGCAAGCCGCCCCCGTCGTCGGAATCGTCGCTCGGCTCGATCCCAACAAGGACTACCCTACCTTCTTTCGCGCGGCAGGCCTGCTCCACGCCCGTATGCCGCAGGTCCGCTTTGTGGTCGCTGGCAAACGCCTCCGGAACAACCCGGATGTTCGGGCTTGGGTGGTCGACGCTCGCCTCGAGAACTGCTGCTCATTTCTCGGCGAGCGTACGGACGTCGAGCGACTCTTAAGCGCTTTCGATGTTGCGACGCTTACAAGCATTTCGGAGGGGTTCCCAAACGTCCTAGGGGAGGCGATGGCGTGCGGCATCCCGTGCGTAACGACCAACGCCGGTGATGCGGCCGCGATCGTGGGGGACACCGGCATCGTCGTCCCGACTGGGGCGGCTGAGGCACTGGCAGACGCCTGGCGCCGCACTTTGGAACGCTCCCCCGAACAGCGCCATGAGTTGGGTCTGCGGGCCCGCTCCCGCGTGCTCTCCAACTATCACGTCGACGCCATTACGTCGAACTACGAGCGCGAATGGGAAAGCATACTGTCCTCGACCAAGCCGCGCAGGGGCGGTCCGCATCTCTAAGGGGACGCGCCGCGCACGTGACTACCAATGTCGGCGATCATTCTCATCATACTCGGCCTAGGGTTCGCTGTCCTCGTCACGCGAGACCTGGAGCGCCGCGAGCTGCGCTACGCCCTGCTTTCGTTGCTTGCACACATTATCAGTTCCTTCGCACAGTTCCTGCTGCAGGATTACTATTATCGCATCAGCGATGCCCACGGATACCTAGACACCGGTGCCGTCATCGCCAGATTGCTAGATTTCGATTTCTGGCGCTTTGCGCCGGAGACATTGCGGTTGCTGTTCCATCTTCCTTCCAACCTGCCCCTTCAACTTTTCGGTGCCGGGAGTTCCACGGGAAGCATGTCCGCCGTGGGCGGAGTCTTCGTCTGGCTTTTTGGAGCCTCCCTCCTTACGGCGTGTCTCGCGACCACCGTGTTCTCATGGTTCGGTCAGCTTCTGCTTTATCGCGTTGCCCGCACCGAATTCCGCGCCGACGAGCGCGGCGCCGCTGCGATCGGGTGCTTACTCGTCCCGTCGGCCGTATTCTGGGGCGCCGCATTTGCAAAGGAGTCCTTCGCTCTAGCGGCCTTCGGCGTGCTCTGCTGGGCCACACATCGCGGCCTCCGCTACCGCCGATGGTCCGCATGGCCGACGGCGGGAGTTGGAGCGGTCGGGGTGGCACTCTTCAAGCCGTACATATTGTTTCCCTATTTTATAGCTTTAGGTGCGTGGCTATATTCTGCCCAGATTGCTCGCCGCGGTGGACTTGCGCACGTCCGGCCTGGGTACCTGATTCTCGCAGCTGCGGTCGCCGCCGGCGGAGTGGCCCTACTCGGGTCAATTTTTCCGGAGTTTGGTGTCGACCGACTCGCGAGCACGATGGCGCGCCAGCAAGGTCTTTGGCAGGGGACCGAGGGTGGCTCCTACATCAGCGTCGGCAGTGCCGACGCGCGCACTTTCCTGCAGCAGCTGCCATTTGTGCCTCTGGCTTTGGCAAACGGGCTCTTTCGTCCGGCGATATTCGAGGCACGCAATGCCCCAACATTTGGCGCCTCTCTTGAAACGACGACCATCACTATCGCGGTACTTGCCATCCTTATCCGGCGACCCTGGCTCCGTGTATGGATGACGATTGTGGGCTCGCCACCCCTCGTCTTCTCACTTGTATTTGTTTTGCTATTCGCGCTTGCGGTGGGCCTTGCAACGAGCAATCTTGGTTCCCTCTCCAGATACCGCGTTCCTATGATGCCGTTTTACGCCACCGGACTTTTGATACTTCGGCAGCGATTGGCTCGCGGGCGCGTCCATGAGCACCAGCCCCCATCCCGCGCTTCTGCGTAATCCATTGTTCGCGCATTCCACCAACCAGCTCGACGTTCTTTTCGTCATACGCTCCCTTCGCACGGGGGGCGCTGAGCGGCAGCTCGTGCGCCTTCTTCACCTTCTCTCACCCCGACTCGCGGTTGGCGTAGTTCACTTCGACGCTTCCGCAGGCACGGAGATTGAACTGCGGAGGCGGGGAGTCAGGGTTGTGGCCCTCCCCAAGGCAGCACGGTGGGCTGTTCGTCCCTACGCTGGGCTCCTTATGGCTTTTGCGCGACTTCGGCCAAGGGTTGTTCACGGCTATATGCCCGATGGGAACATTTTTGCGACGGCCGCGCGGTCGTTTGGGGCTCGCGTGGTCTGGGGAATCCGTGGCAGCGAGCGCGACATGTCGATATACTCGCGACTGTCCCGCGCCACCTTGCGGATGGAGACTGCGCTTTGTCGTGCGGCGGACCTCGTTATTGCAAACTCGGTCGCGGGCCGCAACTACGCGCTGAGGCGCGGCTTTCCTCCCCTGAGGCTACGGGTCATTCCTAATGGAATAGATACAGACACGTTTTCCCGCGTTCGGACACCCGCTCTAGTTCTCCGTGCGCATCATGGGATTCCCCCCACAGCTCCCGTCTTACTCGTGGTGGGGCGGCTAGACCCGATCAAGCGCCAGACTCTCGCTGTTCGCGTTTTGGCCGCGCTCGGCCACCGTAGCGCTCACCTCATTTTCGCGGGACGAAGCTCAAGCCAATACGGCGAGGAGGTGTTTCGCCTCAGTGCCACCTTGGGCGTCCAATCCCGCGTCCACTTTCTCGGCGAGGTCGACGGGATGGCGCACGTGTACTCCGCCGCGGACATTCTGCTCTCAACCTCCGCCTCAGAGGGCTTTTCGAACGCGATTGCGGAGTCGATGTCGTGCGGAACGCCGGCCGTGGCCACGGACGTCGGTGACTCATCACAGATAGTAGGGTCGACGGGCGCGATCGTTTCCTCGGCCAGCGTCACCGCTCTCGTAGCTGCTACCGACAGGTTACTTCAATCGGTCCGCTCAAACGAGGCGACAATGCGAGGAGCGGCCCGGCAGCGCGTCACCGATCTCTACGCCGAGCATCTCCTGCGCGAACGTACCCTAGGCGCGTTGAGCCCACTGCTTCGCCACTAGCACTCGTGCTGAAACCGCGGCGCTCTGGATGGTAGCCACTCGGCCCGTCGCGTGCCTCGTGTACCGGTCGCTCCGGTCGCACGTGCGGCAAAGGAAGAACATTTGCCCGCATTCTGCGCAGGTGACGAACCGAAGCGAATTCACGTCCCGTCGTGGGACGCACGAAACTTGATCCGTCCGCGGTCGTCGTGGGATTCATCCAGCGCGATCCCGCGTCCGATCGCCGAAGGCTCGGTGCGTCCAACACCGGGCCTTCCCTTTTTGTCGTGCGTCCGGCATCACGCTCGCGCGGACCCGGGCTGAGGTCCAAATTTCGGCGCTTCTGGGCGACCATCAACACTGGCGCGTCGGCGTGGACGCGAAGCCCAAGCCGCGACCGAAGCGGTCGGGGCCGGCGTCGCCGCCGGTCACGTTCGTGGAACTGCCGCCGACAGCGACGCAAGGCGGCGCTCTGGAGCTCGTGCTGCGCGGCGCGGAGCGCGTCGTCCGCGTGCCGGTCGACTTCGACGCGGTGGCGCTCGGCCGGCTGCTGGACATGCTGGAGCGGCGCGCTTGATCCCGACGTCGGTCCGGATCTTCGTCTGCACCGAGCGCCAGGACATGCGCAGGTCCTTCGACGCGCTCGCGCTCGCCGTCACCGAGCGGCTGGCGCTCGACCCGCAGAGCGGCGCGCTCTTCGTGTTCGCGAGCAAGCGCGGCAACCGGCTGAAGGTGCTGTGGTTCGATCGCAACGGCTACTGCATCCTCTACAAGCGCCTCCACAACGCGCGCTTCGAGCTGCCCGAGCCCGGCCGCTCCGACCGACCGATGGCGACCATCGACGCGCGCACGCTCGCCGTGATCCTTCGCGGCATGGAAAAGTGATCGCCGCGATCGTTTCGCGTTGACGCGAGATCGCGCTTCGATCAGAAGCAGTCTTCGTGAGCGACGCGATGCAGATCGCCGAGCGGCTCGACGAGCTCGAGAGGAAGTTCGCGGCGGCGCAGCAGGAGCGCGACGAGTACCGGCGCCTCTACCTCGAGATGATGGAGCGGTGCCGCAAGCTCGAGCGGGGTCTGCTCGCGTCCAAGTCCGAGCACCTGTCGAAGGACAGCTCGCAGCTGTCGCTCGACGTGCTCGCCATGATGCTCGGCGAGCGTGCGCGCGTGGAGCTCGACGCCGCGATGACCGAAGCGGACGCCGAGCAAGAGGTGCGCGGCCACACCCGACACAAGCCCACGGGCCGCAAGCCGATACCCGAGCACCTGCCGCGCGTCGAGATCCAGGTGCTCCCGCCGGAGGTCGAGCGCGCGGGGCTCGACGCCTTCGAGCGCATCGGCGAGGAGGTGAGCGAGACGATCGAGCGGCGCCCGGCGTCCTTCGTCGTCGCACGCATCGTGCGCCCGAAGTTCGTGCGCAGGGATCGCGAGCGCGACGCGCCCACCGAGGTGCTCGTCGCCGAGCCGCCCGAGCTGCCGATCCCGAAGGGCCTCGCGGGCCCCGGGATGCTCGCCGACACGATCGTCAAGCGCTGGCAGGACCATCAGCCGCTCCACCGGCTCGAGGGCGTGTACGCGCGCGACGGCATCGAACTCGCGCGCTCGACGATGTGCGGCTGGCACGGCGAGCTCGCGGAGCTCGCGCGGCCGCTGGTCGCGGCCATGCGCCTGGACGCCTTCGCGCAGCCGTACCTCTGCGTCGACGCCACCGGCGTGCTCGTGCAGCACACGGACAAGTGCCGCACCGGCCACTTCTGGGTCACCGTCGCGCCCGGGCGGCACGTGCTCTTCGACTACACGCGCGACCACTCGAGCGACGCGGTCGACGATATGCTCGCCGGCTACCAGGGCTACCTCGTCGCCGACGCCCACGTCGTCTACGACCACCTCTACGCGGAGGGCGACGTCGTCGAGGTCAACTGCTGGGCGCACTGCCGCCGCTACTTCTTCAAGGCACTGGACTCCGATCCCGAGCGCGCGAAGGTCGCGCTCGGTCTCATCGGCGCGCTGTTCCGCATCGAGCGCACCATCGCCGACTCACCTCGCAAGAAGCGAGAGCGCATCCGCGAGAAACGCTCCGGACCGATCGTCGACAACTTCTTCTCCTGGTGCGACGCCGAGGCGCCGCACGTCCTCGACGACACGCCCATCTCCGACGGCATCCGCTACGTGGGCAACCAGCGCGTGGGGCTCTCGCGCTTTCTCGAAGACGGCCGGCTGCCGATTCACAACAACATGAGCGAGCTCAACCTCCGCAGGGAAGCGGTCGGGCGCAAGAACTGGCTCTTCGTCGGCAGCGACGACGGCGGCGCCGTCAACGCCATCTTCACCTCGCTGCTCGCGAGCTGCCGGCTCTGCGGCTCTGCGGCGTCGAGCCGTGGGCGTACCTGCGCGACGTGTTCTGCCTGCTGCCCCGCTGGCCCGAGCATCGCCTCCTCGAACTATCGCCCGTCGAGTGGACCCGGACGCGCGACACCGACGACGTGCGCCGCTTGCTCGACGCGAGCCCGTTCCGGCGCCTCACCCTCGGCCCGGGCTGAGCGCCACGGGCCTCACGCGACCCCCGACGTCGTGCACGTGGTTCGGCGAAGGGATACCTTTTTTTCGTGCGTCCGGCATCACGCTCGCGCGGACCCGGGCTGAGGTCCAAATTTCGGCGCTTCTGGGCGACCATCAACAACCGACGCGAGCTGCTCAACCGGTTCCTCGCCCGAGGCGAGTTCGCCGCAGGCGCCACCGACGGTTTCAACAACAAGGCGCGAGTTACGACTCGAGAGGCGTACGGCTTCCGCGGTCCAAGGCACGCCGAGATCGCCCTATATCATGCGCTTGGTGCGCTACCCGAGCCGCCTTGGCTCACCCACAGGTTCTGCTGAGGAGGCCTAAAGCTGAGCCGATATGCCGGCTCGCAGTCTACACGGTATCGCTATCCAAATAGCTCAAGTACCACTGCTTCCGATCGCCCGCCAATTCGCTTGCTCTGCCAGTGAAGCCGCGAACGCCCCAGTGCAGCTCAATGGGACGAACCCGCTCCGGAAACGGGGCAAACAGGTTTCGACGAAAAACGTTATATGTTCTAGCATGCGGTGCGCTCCAGGCGAGGGCGATATCCGCGCCCGCGTCAGCCATTTGGCGCAGTGCGTACCGCAGGAGCCAGTTGAGCACGCGCTCCATGCCCGGCAGGCAGAGGGCCTCCATGACGTAGCCCACACGACCCGCATGCTTAGCCCTCACACAATAGCTAAGCATTGCCACAACCTGCTCCCCCAGCATGACCTCGTAGTTCACGTACTCCACTTCGGGCTTGTCGACCAGACGCCAGTTGAGGTACTGCGCGTCTCGTTCGACGGCCACGCCCACATCACGACTAAACTGCTCCCACAGCGACGTGTGGCGCTCGTCAAAACGTCGCAGCCGCTCAATGCGCAGCGGATACTCCAGTGGTCTCGGCAGCCGGGGCGCCAAGTCCATATCATGCACACGCCTACTAAGCCAAGGCAGCCCGACGCGTCTAAGCAGGTACCCCGTCCGAAGCGGCCGCACGAGAAACGGTACAGGGTCAAGTGATTGCCATCCGAGCCGGCGAAAGAAGCCGTGAACAGAGTTGCCATTTGGAAACCCGAATACAAGTGCAAATCCGTCTTGCCGTGCGCGGCGGTACGTTGCCTCGGCCAGCTTCACAAACAAGCCTCGTCCACGGAACTGCCGGTCCGTAATCGTATCCAGCGATTGAGCTCCAAGCGCCGGCGCTCCCCCAATGCGCATGCGCTGTGGAAGCGTCGCGTAAATGGCTGCGACGTGCCGGTCTGTCGCGAACGCGAGATCCACCAGCATCACACCGGCAGGGTTCATCAGGTACTGCCACTCCAGCGAGGCCGTTGACCGCGGCGACCCATTTCGCCGAAAACAAGCAGCGAACAGCGCGAGTTCCTCCGGCCGTCGTTCCATGAACCGCGTCGCGATCACAGGCTTGTCCGAAAATTTATCCATCTATTAGAGCTATGACGCTTACGGCTGCAGGGCGACACCATACCGAAGCGACGCGTATTGATTCAATCGAAACACATCTAGCAATGACAGCGCCGTTGACCACACGGCCACCTCCGCTAGTGCGCCACGCAAGCCCGCGCCCCCATTCCCACCAATCGATACGCCGCCCAATCCCGACGCGGCATCCAATGTGTTAGCCGCGACCCCCACGTTTGATGAGGCAAATATGCGAGAATTTGGACCATCAAAGATCGCTATGAGGATCATGGGGCTCGTCGCGGGTAGCGCGCTCGTCCAGAACGCTTTCGTGGCGCCGGTGTAGACTGATAGCTTCCCGACAGGATCCGAGAAGATCCCCACACGGGCAGCTCCAGTGCTCATGCTATCGAAAAAGATCGTATAGAGCCCCGCCTTGACACCGGCGCTACCCACCAAGAATACAGTGATAGGCTGCTTTGAAACCACCAGCCCCGGGTTCGTCATCTGGGTACTATCCTGAAACTTGATGGTCGGATGGCTGCCAAACATCGGGTCTGACCAATTGACCGAGGGCTTCGCCCCAAGCGCCCTTACGCCAGCATCATGACCGGAGCTATCCAGCCATCCACTCGCCTCCGCGTCGGTGCCGGCGTCAGGAGCGACTATCTGGTCCCGAAGCCACACGACCGGCTTCGACCCCAGTTCTCCCGGTTCTGCTCCCTCCGGGGGCGTCGCGACGTCCGCGCCGGTGTCCGCTCCACCGTCGGAATCCCCAGCTCTAAGGTCGACGTCCGCATTCGCGTCCACGCCCCCATCGGGGCCCGCTACCCCACCTAAGCCAGTGCCCGGCAACCCGCAGGCCACGACGAGGGCGATAGCGGTCACGGCACAGATTAACGATGGCACACGCCACATGCTCGGTTAGCCTACCGCAACCTCCGGCGCTGACAAGTCGTTCACCACGTCGTCCAGGCTCGCGTCTTCCCCCAATCTTCCATGGATCCTGCAGCCTCCGCCTCGGCGCCCGCGCGTAGTTTGCACGTCGTGCCTCGCATCGCAGCCAGCATCTTGGTCACGGCCCTGATTGTCGTGTGTGCGCGCGCCGCCGCGATGGGCAAGGAGCTGTTTGTGGCGTTTCGCTTTGGAACGGCGAGCTCCCTCGACGCGTTCCTGGTGGCGGTAGCCGTGCCCACGTTTTTTGCCAATGTCGTGACCGCGGGAATCAGCGTCGCGCTGATTCCGGAGCTGGTTCGCGCAAAGATGGACGGAGGTCGGCCGGCGTCCGTGAAGCTGCTTCGCGGGGCACTCACGCTCGCCTGCGCAGGGCTCGCGCTCGCGACGCTCCTTCTGGCAGTCACGGCTCCGCTGCTCCTACGCCTCCTCGCCCCAGGGCTCCCCGCCGCTCGCCTAGATCTTGCGGTGCGCCTATTTTACGTTTTGCTTCCCTCGGTCCCGCTAACGGCGCTTTCGAACTTGTTCGCATCCGTCTTGAATGCGGAACGTCGGTTCGCTCTCGTCGCCTCTACCCCCGCTATCAGCTCGATCTCGATTGTTCTTGCTGCCGTCCTTCTTCGCAACATCGACACGTACGCTCTCGCAGTCGGCACGGTCGGCGGCCTGGCGGTCGAGTGCTGCGTGCGGGCCGCCGGCGCGGCGGCGGCCGGCTATTCGCCGGTGCCGGGCTGGCATGGCTATTCCGCCCCGCTGCGTCGCGTTGTGCGACAGTACATTCCAGCGCTCGCAGGCACGGCCACGAGCAGCTCCTCACCGCTCGTCGACCAGGCGGTCGCCTCCTTCCTTGCTGTAGGTAGCATTTCTTCCCTGGCCTTCGCGAACCGCTTCGTTGGCCTCGCCATGACGGTTGGCGCCGCGAGCGTCGGGGCAGTCTTGCTGCCACAATTCTCCTCCCTCGCCGCATCGCACGACTGGACTGGCTTTCGCCGCACGCTTCGCCGGTGGATCGGCGTCGTGCTAGCCGCGACCATTCCCATCACGGCATTCTTGATAGCAGAGTCGTCGCCCCTCACGCGCATCCTATACCAGCGTGGCGCCTTTACGGCCACGTCAACCTCCCTCGTCGCACACGTGCAGGTCATGTACGCGCTTCAGCTCCCGTTTCACCTCGCCGGGGTGCTCGGCGTACGCGCCTTGAACGCGCTCTCAGCAAATACCGCCATCATGAGGATCAGCGTCGTTAACTTGGTAGTGAACGTCGTCGCCGACGTCACCCTTGTTCACTACATGGGCTTGCCGGGCATCGCCCTCTCGACTTCCGTTGTCTACCTGGTCTCTTTTACACTTATTTTTATGGCGCTACGTCGGCGACTTCGCGCGCTGGCTTCGTCTTCTATTGTCTCCACCCCGTGACCACCTCGCGGAGGGCTCACTGATGTGCGGAATTGCAGGCTTTTTGACTCGCGACACCCTAACGGCTGACGAGTCGACGCGAATCGCGACGACGATGTCTTTGTCCATTCGCCACCGCGGGCCGGACGACGCGGGCACGTGGGTGGACCCAACGTGTGGCATTGCGCTGGGCCACCGGCGTCTTGCAATTCTTGATCTAACCGCTGCCGCCCACCAGCCTATGCGATCACGCTCAGGGCGCTACGTCGTCGTGTTTAATGGCGAGATCTATAACTTTCTCGATCTTCGCCGCGAGCTCGAGTTCCATGGGTTTCGGTTCGCGACCCGTTCTGACACCGAAGTACTTCTTGCCGGCTTCGAGCAATGGGGTTTTGTCGACACGCTACGACGGGCCCACGGCATGTTTGCAATCGCCACCTGGGATACCGCCGAGCGGGCGCTCTTCTTGGCCCGGGATCGGCTAGGCGAAAAGCCGCTGTACTATGGCGCAGGCGCTGGCGGCCGAGCGCTGCTCTTCGGTTCCGAGCTGAAGGCGCTCGTCGCGCATCCCGGTTTCACGGCGGCCGTGGATCGTGATGCGTTATGTTCCTTTTTCAAGTTTGGTTGCGTCCCGGGAGCCCGCTCGGTCTACCAGGGCGTCCGCAAGTTGCCGGCTGGCTGCTGGCTTCGGCTTCGTGGCGAATCCGATGCCACCAACACACCTTCGTCCTACTGGTCGCTGCGCGCCGTTGCTGAGGATGGGCTTCGCCATCCATTCGCGTTGAGCGATCTCGAGGTCGTGAGGCGTTGTGATACCACCTTGCGGCGTGCGGTTCGGCGACAGATGGTTTCTGACGTTCCGCTTGGGGCGTTCCTGTCCGGGGGCATTGACTCGAGTATCGTCGCCGCCCTAATGCAAGAGCAGAGCAGTCGGCCGGTGCGGACGTTCACGATAGGCTTCGACGATGCGACCTACAATGAGGCCCCTTACGCCGCTGAGGTTGCGCGTCACCTCGGCACCGACCATACGGAGGCTTATGTTACTTCCGAGGATGCGCGCAGTGTCATCCCGGACCTACCGCGGCTATATGACGAACCGTTTGGTGACTCTTCTCAGATCCCAACGCTTCTTGTCTCGAGACTAGCACGGCGGCACGTAGTCGTGAGCCTGTCTGGAGATGGGGGCGACGAGCTGTTTGGGGGATACGGGCGTTATGCCCTCGCACGGCGTGTCTGGGCCGTGAGTGGCAGGCTGCCAATTGGTTTCAAGCGTGCGGTATCAGCCCTGCTGGCACGTGACCACGCCGGCCATGGCCTTGGGTTTGTGTCGTCCGCGCAACGGCCACCAACAGCGGTCTCCGGCCGGTTCTGCGACCGCGCCCGGCGCCTCGGCGAATATGCCAGTGCAAGCAGCGGCGACGAGTTCTACGCGAGCCTACTCGCAAGCTGGGATGGGGTGGACCGTCTGGTCAAGCGCGGCCTCGATCGTTCGGACGTGCTAGCTCTGAACGAGAGGGGCCTGAGCGGCGCGACGCTCACCGAGCGCGCGATGTTTGCCGACGCCTCTACGTATCTACCTGACGATATTCTAGTGAAGGTCGACCGGGCTGCGATGTCCGTTGCACTCGAGACCCGCGTTCCATTCCTTGATCCAGAGGTCGTTAGCTTCGCATGGCGCGTCCCACTCGCCCAGAAAGTTCGGTACGGCCGCGGAAAGTGGATCCTTCGTAGGGTGCTTTCGCGCTATCTTCCGCCACGGTTGTTCGATCGACCAAAGCGTGGATTCAGCGTGCCCATCGGACGCTGGCTGCGAGGCCCACTTCGTTCCTGGGCGGAAGATCTCCTGAGCGAGTCGCGTCTTCGCCGAGAAGGCTACCTAGACCCCGCGCCCGTTCGGAAGCGATGGCTTGAGCACCTCTCCGGGCGGAGAAACTGGCAGCAGTCGTTGTGGTTTGTCTTGATGTGGGAGGCATGGCTCGATGGGACTGCTACGACGCGGCACGTTCTTCCGTAACACGCGGCGCCAGGTTGTTTTGTCATTGTCGACGACTGTCGGTGCTGCGTAACCCATCGGTGAACCACGTGGCTGTCGCACGTGCAACAAGCGGCGACCATGCTAGGGCGCAGGCAGGGCCCTGGGCGGGGGGTTGTCTGGCTGTCTGGCTCGCTGACGTCGTGTCTCGCCGCAGCGGCTCGGATACTGCAGGAGCCGCCTAGGGCCGACGACGACGGAGTTCGTCGCGGTATAGCTGTGTCGGCGTGAACCCCGTCGAGTACCTGGCCGACGTCCTCGGCCGCATCGACAAGACCGCCGCCGACCAGCTCGCCAACCTCCTGCCGCACCGCTGGAAACGGGTACGCCGCACGTGCGCGCGCCCGCTCTTCGTTCGGCTGCTCCTGCTCGCGCGCGAGGCTCGTCGACTGCACGGACCCAAGACGCTCCTCGGACGCGCCGCGCGCTACACCTGGAGAAACCAGACCGCGCTCGGCCGGTTCCTTCACGACGCCCGCGTTCCCCTGGACAACAACCCCGCTGAAAATGCGATGAGGCTCGTGGCCCTCGGCCGCAAGAACTTCCTATTCGTCCACAGCGACGAGGCCGGCAAGGCGCTCGCACTCCTCTACTCGCTCGTCGTCTCCTGCACCCGCGTCGGCGTGAACCCCGTCGAGTACCTGGCCGACGTCCTCGGCCGCATCGACAAGACCGCCGCCGACCAGCTCGCCGACCTCCTGCCGCACCGCTGGAAACCCCCGCCCAAGCCACCCGACCCGGTCGATTTCGACGCGTAGCCCGGAGCGCGACGTTCAGATCTGCCGTTCAGGCCCTTGCCCGTACGGGTACGGCGAGACGCCCACGCGTCGCGCGTACCCTGCCATGCTCTCCCCGCTCCCCGCTCGCCGCGAGCTCCGCCAGCGCCGCCCGCGCCTCGGCCTCCGTCCACTGCCGCCAACGCCGCGGTCCGTCCGATGGCTGCCTGTCCCTTCGCATCATCACCTCGGGTACCGGCCCTGAGGGATCCCCTCATTCTGCGGATGAAAGATGACGCGTAGGTAATCGAAACCGCTGTGTTCCTGGATGGGGTGGTCCGGGATGACCTGCGAGGCGGGAATCCATGGGCGGAGCGAACTGTTTGCGGCGACATGCAGACCGTCCCTCTCGCAACATGGCTGCTGCCGCTCGGCGGCGGACGACGTAGGCTCTGGACGTTGTCGCAGACGCGCACATCGATGGAGAAGCTGTTCGGCGGAGACGTCCACCTTGCCCGGGTGCGGTCGCTCGCGAATGGAGTGACGGGGGTTCTGAACGCGAGCGTTGTGTCGATCGCGGCAATCGGTCGAGCGTACGCGCGGCTTGCGAGGATCGAGAGCAAGAGCGGCGTGAAGCAGGTGGACCGGCTGCTGAGCAACGAGGAAGTGAAGCTCGAGGTGCTGATGCCGCTGTGGGTGAAGCACGTCGTCGGGACGACGTCGAACATCGTGCTCGCGATGGACTGGACGGATTTCGACGACGACGACCACACGACGCTCTGCGCGTACCTGGTCACGACGCACGGACGGGCGAGCCCGTTTGCGTGGAAGACGGTCAAGAAGTCGACGCTCAAGACGAAGCGCACCGGCCATGAACTGGAGATGGTGCGGCAGCTGCACGAGTGGCTGCCTGCCGCGGTGAGCGTGACGCTGATGGCGGATCGAGCCTTCGGGTACGCGGAGCTCTACGAGTTGCTCGGCCTCTACGGCTGGGACTACATCATCCGGTTCCGCGAGAACATCATCGTGTCGGAGTCGGACGCGGAGGGCCTGCCGGCCGCGGAGCTCGTGCCCGCGCACGGTCGGGTGCGAAAGCTCGTCGGCGTCACGGTGACGAGGAAGAAGAGCAAGGTGCCGGCCGTGGTGCTGGTCAAGCGAAAGGGCATGAAGGAAGCGTGGTGTCTGGCGACGTCGCTCACTACGGCCGACGCCAACGAGATCGTGCAGGCGTACTCGAAGAGGTTCACGATCGAAGAGACGTTTCGGGACCAGAAAGACATCACCTTCGGCGTTGGCCTCCGGGCGACGCACATCGGCGACGCCGGGCGGCGTGACCGTCTGCTGTTTCTCATCGCGATCGCATACACTCTGCTGACGCTCCTCGGCGCGGCGAGTGAGGCATCGAAGCTCGACAAGACCCTCAAGACGAATACGTCGCCCAAGCGAACGATGTCGCTCTTCAACCAGGGTCTCTACTGGTACTCGTGCCTCGACACCATGCGCGAGGAGTGGCTCGACCGCCTCCTCACCGCCTACGAGAAGATCGTACGGGGCCATCTCTTCCTCGCGGAAATCCTCAAGTTTGAGTCCCCGCGAGAGGCAGGAAACTGAGGGGATGGGTCAGGTACCGGCCTACAGCGAGCGGCAGCGCAAGGGGAGCATGTCGGTCACCGATGGGTTACGGTGCTGCCTTTGGGATCCTCCATGAAGAGTTGTTCCTTTTCCAGGAGCACCTCGATGCGCACATCGCCGGGGCGCCGGCGAGCCACCGCTCGGTATACGTCGCTGGCGGCCTCGTGTAAGCCGGCAGCGGATTCGGAAGCTGCGAGATGGAGGGCAATGGTCTCGTTATCTGGATCAAGATTGTGTGCTTCCTGTAAGTACACTATCGCGCGGCGCGCGCCCCCGTTTGCTTCCGCAAGGGCAGCCGCTTCGAGGAGGTTCTTGGTACACAACACCTCGGTGCCGCATGGTGCGCGGCTCAACGCATCGACAGCTTGCTCCCAGACGCCTGGATGGCCGGTGTCGCGCGCCAGTTCGGCAAGGCGGTGCTCACACAGTGGACGGTCTGACACGATATCGACACTTTGTTGCAGGAAGGCTACCGCGCCGTCTCCGTCACCCCCCAGGTACAGCAGCCGTGCGTGGGCTGCCAGTGGGGCACACGTCAGCGGCGCGGCAAGCTCGGCGCGCACGACCCATGTCATAGCCTGAGCGATGCAGCCGCCACGATTGGACTCGCACCAGGGCGCGGACGTCACATCCTGGACCTCCGCGTCCATTCCGCGGAGGATTGCGGGCGCCGCAGTCGGGTCGCGCTTGAGGATTTCGGCATCGATCCGCGCCGCAGTTGCGGGAAGTCGTTGCACCACCCGCATTGATAGCTGGTCGAGGACAGCGCACCCCGGCTTGCCTCGCGGTGCGACTTCGACGGCAGCGTCGTAAGAGTCAACCAGCGGCGTGATCTCGTTTAGGTCCAGCGGTTGACCACGATCCCATTGTTCTGCGTATAGCCGGTATTCTAGACGCGACTGGGCGCGTGACCGTCCGCGCAACCATCTCGCGAGGACGAGATGAGCCATGGGGTACACCGGCGCGCGCTCAAGCGTCCGGTCAATCCACGGGACTATGGTCCTGCCGGCCGAAGACGCCCACACCGCGCCGAGATACGGGAAATACGGCTCCGCCGGGTGACTTGCCATCGCTAGCCGGAGGTTTCCGAGGAAAGTCTTGCTCCGCAGTTGTTCTTGCATGGTTGCGCGGTCTGTTTGAAGCTCATGGCGATTGCCTCCAAGTACACACAAGAGCATGCACCACGCCGAGATTGCGGCGACAATACCAGTTCGGCCTCGCCACCAGCCAGACGCAACTGTCCGCCGCGGCGGGCTCCTGGTACCACGACTAGACGTGGCAAGCGCGGCACACACAGCAGCCGTAATTCCGACGGCCGGGATGTCCAGACTGAAGTCGACGAGGTTGTGTAGGACCAGCGCGACAATGCACGCCCATGGGCCAATCGGCGGTCGTGTTCGGGAAAGAACCGTAGCTGGGCGCAGCGCAACTACGAGGGCAACGATAGCCCCGATCGCGACAGGAATACCCCACTCGCTTACCCACTCCGCGGGGAGATTCTCGGGGTGGGTCCACACGAGGTAACCAGGTCTATTATTGAACTCGGGGAATGTCGATTCGAAGGCCCCGCGACCTGCCCCAAACCACGGGAATGCCGGTACCATCCTCTTAAACACTCTTAAGGGTATTTCCAGTTTCGAGAAGTCGGTATCCAGGTACTCGGTCATCAGGTGCGAGTTTGCGGCGACTACCAGAAGCACTATGCCGGCAAACGCCACCACAAACGCAGCCGATATCTCCGCCGTTCGCAGAGAGCGGATTCGAGGGATAACGATAACGAGCATGCCGGCGAGCATGCTTCCGACACCGCCTCTCGACGAAAACCAGAATTCGGCTCCACCCAGTAGAAGGACGGTCGCTACGAGAAGCGCGCGAGGAAAGACGGGGTCACCGGAGAGGAGTGATGCGAACGCGAGCAGGATTCCAACATTTGTATACGCCGCAAGATGGTTGCCGTTCATCAACGGCGCAATGTTTGTAACCCCAGTGTGCGGCTGATAGAATCCGTACACGCGATCCAGACGAAGGACATAATGAACAACGGCGAGCAGCGCGACTGCCCCGCTGGTCAGGATCATCGTTCGCACAAGCAAGCGCTCGCCGCTACGGCCCTTACTAGATACTAGCCAGGAAGCAAGGAAGGCCATCAGATAGCTGAAGCCAACGAGAACCTGGATGCGCGTGGCGACAGGATCAAGTGAGAGCGTGACCCACCATGGACCGGGCTCATGGAGTGGTTTGAGGCAGCGCGACCAAACGTCTGCAGAGTGTGGGGAGAGGCGAGCGACTAGACTGCGGGGCAAGGGTACAGCCTGTAGTGCGGTAAAGCCGGTTAGTGCAACTGTCACGATTGCAATTATCAGTGCCGGGCGCCGCATGGGGACCAGTGGCGCTTGGCTTCGCGCAAGTGAAAAAGCCGCTGTCAACACTGCCGACACAATCAGGAGAACAGTAGTGTCGACGCTTCCAATCGCGAGTACCGAGCCCGCCACGGCTAGGCACAGCAGAAGCCGCGCACCGCATTCGCGCTCCCGGCTCGTGGCATGGGCCAATCCGGTCACCCGCGCCTCGCATCTGCAAGCTTGCTCCGGGAGGCAGTCAGCCATAGCTCAGCGCTGAACAAATGCCACATGATCTGAGGGTCGCGGCGCCATCCGGCCGCGACGTCGAAGTAGATCTGCCGCGATTCACCGAGTGGCTGCTGCTGAGGACTTAGCCTGTTGATCAGCGCCGCCAGCGGCCCCCTCATCCAGCGCTCCACCGGGACCCCGAACCCCATCTTCTTCCGCCGCGCCAGCTCCCTCCCGAACCGTCGCTCGTACAGCGCCTTCGTCACCCGCTTCCCGCCCCCGAACAGCGTGAACTCCGCCGGCAGCGACAGGCCCGCCTCGACCAGCCTGTGGTCCAGGAAGGGAACGCGGGCCTCCAGGTGCCGCGCCATGCTCGCGCGGTCCACCTTCGTCAGCATGTCGTTGGGCAGCGAGTTCGCCAGGTCCACCGTGAGCGTGCGCCGGAGCTGCGAGCCGCCCGCCTCCTCGAAGGCGCGCAGGAGCGGGCCCTCGAACCGCGCTGGGTCGGCGGGCCGCACCACGAGCTGCGCCGTCTTCTGCAGCGAAGCGACCTGTGTCAGCGCCACGTAGGCGTGCGCGTCGTCCCCCTGGAGCCCCCGCGCCACCTTCCGCGCCACCCGCAGCGCGTCGGTGTACGCGCTCGACCTGTCCGTCCGCGCCGGCAGCGCCATCAGGGCCCGCGCGCCCAGCTCCCGCAGGCGCGGCACCCGCGCGACCGCCTCGCGCATGCGGACGATCTTGTGCTTGGCGTAGCCCGCGAAGACCTCGTCCCCGCCGTCGCCACCCAGCGCCACCTTGTGCGTGCGCGCCACCACCTTCGACAGCAAGTACGTCGCCAGGCTGGACGAATCCCCGAAGGGCTCGTCGTACGCCGCCATCGCCTCCTCCAGCGACGCGCGTGCCATGTCCTCGTCGAAGAGCTCGACGTGCAGGTCGACGCCCAGCTTGCGCGCCACCGCCCGCGCGAAAGGCGACTCGTCGAAGCGCTTCTCCTTGAAGCCGATGGTGAAGGCGCGGATGGGGCGGTCCGACTGCTCCGCCGCGTACGCGAGCACGAGGGAAGAGTCGATCCCGCCGCTCAGGAACGCCGCCACCGGGACGTCGCTCTCCAGGTGCTCGCGCACCGCCGCCCTGAGCAGCGGCTCCACCAGCTCGCACGCCTCGTCCAGGCTGCGGACCCGCGCCGCGTCGTCGGAATGGCCGACGCGGTAGTAGCGCGTCGTCTTGCGCGCACCGCTGACCAGATCGATCTCCAGCCGCGTGGACGGGGCGAGCTTCTTCACGCCCTCGTAGATCGTCTCCTCGTTGGGGATGTACGCCCAGGAGAGCATCGCGTGGGCGGAGCCGTGGTCGATGGAGAACGCCGGCGCGAAGACGTCGAAGGCGCGCACCGGTTCGAGCGCGCGGAGCTCCGAGCCGAACGCGACGGCGACCCCGCGATCGCAGACGTACAGCGGCTTGATGCCGAAGCGGTCCCGGCTGAGCACCAGCCGCTTGCGCCGCCGGTCGTGCACCGCGAAGGCCCACATCCCGCGAAGGTGCCGCTCCACGTCATCGGGGTTGCGCTCGTAGAGACGCAGGATCACCTCGGTGTCGCTGCGGGTGTGGAAGCGCACGCCCTCGCGCTCCAGCTCCTTGCGCAGCGCCGGCGCGTTGTAGATCTCCCCGTTGAAGACCAGTGCGATCGCGCCGTCGTCCGTCAGCATCGGCTGCTTGCCGTGCTCCACGTCCACGATGGCGAGGCGCACCATGGCGAGGGCGACGCCGTCCTTCGCGGTGGCGCCGTCTCCGTCCGGGCCGCGATGGCGGATGCGCTCGCCCATCCGGGCGACGAGCGCCTGCGCGCCGGCGTCATCCAGCGGTAGCCCGAAGAAGCCGGCGATGCCGCACACGGATGGCTAGCTCCGCACCGACCGCACGATCCCGGCCACTTCCTCGCGCTCCGCCGGCGTCAGCGCGCTCCCGCTCGGCAGGCAGAGTCCCCTCTCGAAGAGCTCCTCCGCGACGGCGCCGCCCACCGCGCGACACTCCTTGAAGATGGGCTGCATGTGCATGGGCTTCCACACCGGCCTCGCCTCGATCTCCTTCGCGCCGAGCGCGAGGCGCACGTCCTCCCGCGTCTTGCCGAAGGCCGGGGGGTCGATCTGCAAGCAGGTGAGCCACGCGGTGGAGCGACCCCACGGCGCCTCCGGATGGAAGGTGACGCCCGGCAGATCACCGAGCGCCTGCCGGTAGAAGGCGTTGTTCGCGCGCCGTTGCCGCACCCGGTCCGGCAGAACGCGGAGCTGCCCGCGTCCCACCGCGGCGAGCAGGTTGGAGAGGCGGTAGTTGTATCCTACATGCGAGTGCTGGTAGTGCGGCGCCGGATCGCGCGCCTGCGTGGCGAGGAAGCGCGCGCGGTCGGTGAGCGCCTCGTCGTGCGCGACGAGCATCCCACCGCCGCCGGTGGTGATGATCTTGTTTCCGTTGAAGGAGAAGACGCCGACCTTCCCCATCGCGCCGGCGCTCCGATCCTTGTACGTCGCGCCCAGCGCCTCCGCCGCGTCCTCGATGATGGGCACGTCGTGCCGAGCACAGGCTTCGGCGATGCGATCGTGATCGGCGCACTGCCCGTACAGATCCACGACGACCACCGCCTTCGGGAGCTTGCCCTGCCGGGCGCGGTCCTCCAGCTCCTGCGCCAGCAGCTCGGGGTCCATGTTCCAGCTCTCCCGCTCGGCGTCGACGAAGACCGGCTCCGCGCCGACGTACCTGATGGCGTTGGCCGTGGCCGCGAAGGTCAGGGTGGAGGTGAGCACGGCGTCACCCCGTCCAACCCCCAGCATCACCAGCGCGAGGTGCAGGCCCCCCGTCCCGCTCGCGAGCGCGGTGGCGTGGGGGACCTTGGTGTACTCCGCGAACTCCCGCTCGAAGGCGTCCACGTGGGGTCCGAGGGGGGCGACCCAGTTGGAGTCGAACGCCTCCAGGAGCAGCCCGCGCTCGTCGGGGCCCATGTGCGGGGGCGAAAGGTAAATCCTGGGCATGCGGCGGGCTCTCGTTCTAGCGTTGGTTGCCGGCTCCATCCAGGGACATTTGGCGGAAATCGCGTTGAATTTCGGGCGGGGTCACCGCATCCAACTCGCTCCAGGACCCGCTTGTCGGCCTGCCTCCGGGCCTTCGCCAGCCCTCACTTCTGGCGCTTCTGGCCATCCCGGTGTAGGGAAACCTCTTCTTTCGCATGACTGCCCACCCCTCGGACCTCCCCTCCGCCCCCCAGGCGAGCTCCTCCTCCGAGTCCGAGGGGGGCCTGGACCTGCGCGCCCTGCTCCTCGGGGTCCTGAAACATTGGCCGATGGTCGTGGCGCTCACCCTGCTGGCGACGGGGGCCGCGCTGCTCTGGACCAAGTCGCGCACGCGCATCTACCAGGCCTCGGCGATGCTGGAGTTCGACCCGAACCCCGTGCGCCCCATGGGTAACCAGAACGACCCGATGAGCGGCTGGATGCTCTACCTGGACAGCCAGGAGATGTACCAGACGCAGTTCACCATCATCACGAGCGACACCGTGCTCTCCAAGGTGGTGCGCGATCTTGGTCTGCAGGGCAACCCGAAGTTCAACGGGGGTGCCGCGCCCGGGAGCAAGCTGGCGAAGGAGAACGCGGTCCTCACCTTGCGCGGGAAGACGACGGTCGAGCCCGTGAAGAACAGCCGTCTGTTCTACGTCCGCGTGGAGGACGCTGACCCCGCGGAAGCGACCCAGCTCGCCCACTCCATCGCGCACGCCTACGTGGACCACAACCTGGACAAGGGGATCAGCGAGAGCTCCGACGCCGCGCTCTGGCTCTCCGGTCAGGTGGACCACTACAACACCGAGCTGCAGAACAGCGAGAACGCGCTCCACGACTTCAAGCAGAAGAACGATCTTCCTTCCAGCACCCTCGAGGAGGTCAGCAAGATGATCCGCCTCGAGATGCAGAGCTACGACGACGCGCTCACGCAGACACGGACGAAGCGCAAGGAGCTGGAGGCCCGCTACACCGAGCTGTCCAAGGTCACGATGGACAACGTGGATGTCCTTCCGGCTTCGGAGCTGCTCAACAGCGTGTTCCTCCAGCAGCTCCGCGCGGAGTACCTGCAGGCGCGGAAGGACCGCGAGGACCTCATCGCCGCTGGCAAGGGAGAGAATCACCCCCTGGTGAAGGCGGCGGACGAGCGCGTGGTGCAGGCCAAGCGAGCGCTCGTGGACGAGGTCAGCAACATCAAGGGCGCGGTGGCGCGTGATCTGGCGGTCATCAAGCTGCAGGAGCAGGGAGAGGACTCGCTCTACCAGGACGCCCGCAAGCGCGCGGTCGACCTGAACATGAAGGAGCTCGAGTACCACCGCCTGGACCGGCAGCGCGAAGAGAACGAGAAGATGTACACGACGCTGCTCGAGCGGCAGAAGGAAGCGGACCTGGCGCGCCGCATGCGGGTCAACAACGTCGACGTCGTCGACGAGCCGGTCGAGCCGCGTGCCCCGATCCGACCGAACACCCTGGTCAACCTGGGCGTGGGGTCCCTGGTCGGCCTCCTTCTCGGCATCGGCCTGGCGGTGGGACGCGAGCAGCTCGATACCTCCCTCAAGACCCCGGCCGACATCGAGTCGCGCCTCAACATGACCTTCCTCGGCATGCTCCCCTCCCTCGAGGGCGATACCCCCGCGTACGGGGGCTACGGCGGCAAGAAGAAGAAGCGCCGGAAGCGCCGGCAGGAAGCGCCCTCGCAGACGGGGGATCCCGCGCTGCACGTTCACGAGAAGCCTCTCAGTGGGGTGGCGGAGGCGGCGCGTAGCATCCGCACCAACCTCACCTTCATGAACCCCGACCGGCCGCACCGGAAGATCCTGGTGACCAGCGCCGCCCCGTCGGAGGGCAAGACCACGGTCGCCTGCAGCATCGCCATCGCGATCGCGCAGAGTGGCAAGCGCACGTGCATCATCGACTGCGATCTGCGCCGTCCGCGCCTGCACCGCATTTTCGGGCGCGTCGGGGACGCCGGCGTGACCGCGGTCCTCGTGGGGGACGCGACGATCGAGGAGGTTGCCAGGCCTGCGCTCACGGGCCAGGGCGGCACCCCCATTCCCAACCTCTACACCATCCCCGCGGGGCCCCCGCCCCCCAACCCGGCGGACCTGCTGCAGTCGGAGCGCTTCAAGAAGTTCCTGAACGATCTGCTGGACCACTTCGACCGCATCGTGATCGACAGCCCGCCCCTCGCCGCGGTGACCGACTCCGCCATCGTGTCGACGCTGGTCGACGGCACCATCTTCGTCGTCCGCGCGGCCAAGACGAGCCACCACCTCGCACGCCAGGGCCTGCGGTCGCTGCGTGACATCGGCACGCCCATCCTCGGCGCAGTGCTCAATGCGGTGGACCTCACCAAGGCGAGCTACAGCTACTACTACAACCAGTACTACTACTACCGGCGCGAGGGCTACGGGCCGACCGAGGAGCACGAGGCCGAGGACGCCGAGCAGGCGAACAACGCCGCGCCGCCGCCCAACTGACGGCATGGGGAGCTTCGTCGTCTCGCTCGACTTCGAGCTGTTCTGGGGCGTACGCGATGTGGTGCCGCTCTCGCGATACCGCGAGAACCTCCTGGGCGAGCGCATCGCCGTGGAGGCGCTGCTGCGGACCTTCGAGAAGCGAGGAGTCCGTGCGACGTGGGCAACGGTGGGCGCGCTCTTCTGCGGGACCAAGCGAGAGCTCGCGCAGGCGATGCCCGAGCGCAGGCCCATCTACCGGGATGTGCGGCTCTCCCCATACGCGGCGATGCACGAGGTCGGTGAGGACGAGCGGTCCGATCCTTTCCACTTCGCCCCAGGCCTCGTCGAGGCCATCGCGAGGACGCCGGGACAGGAGCTCGCCACCCATACCTTCTCGCACTTCTACTGCCTGGAGGCCGGGCAGACGGCAGAAGACTTCGACGCGGACCTGGAAGTCGCGCAGCGCCTCGCCGAGCCGTTCGGGGGCGTGCGCAGCCTCGTCTTTCCACGCAACCAGTACAACCCGGGCTACCGCGACGTGATGCGCCAGCGCGGCATCCGCGCCTACCGCTCCAACCCGCGGTACTGGGCGTATGCGCCGGGCACGACACGCGAGCCGGTGTCCCGCCGAGCCGCCCGCCTGGTCGACAGCTACCTGCCCTTGAGCGGGGCGCAGACGCACCGCGTCCGCGCGACCGGCGACGGTCTCACCGACGTACCGGCGAGTGTCTTCCTGCGGCCCTACTCTCCTCGGCTCCGCCACCTCGACCGCCTGCGCGTCGCGCGGATCAAGCGCGCCATCACCGCCGCCGCCGACCGCGACGAGTGCTTCCACCTCTGGTGGCACCCTCACAACTTCGGCGTCCACCTCCGGGAGAACATGCGCGTGCTGGAGGCCGTTCTCGACCACCTGGACGCCCTCCGCCGCCGCGGGCGGATGGAGAGCGTGACCATGGGTGATCTGGCCGCGTGAACCGCTCTCGTGCCCGCCGCCTCGTCTACCTCGTGACCCACGGGGTCACCGCCAAGGTCCTGCTCCGCGGGCAGCTCGCGTACCTGCGCGACCGGGGCTTCGACGTGACCGTCATCGCCTCGCCCGGGCCGGAGCTCGACGCCGTCCGGGAGCAGGGGGTTCGAACCGTCGGGGTGCCCATGAGCCGCAGCGTCCGGCTGCACGAGGGCCCCGCGGCGCTGGCGCGCGTGGCGTCGGCGTTGCGCCGGCTGCGACCGGACATCGTGAACGCCAGCACGGCGAAGGCGGGGCTCATCGGGATGGTCGCCTCCCGCGGCCTGCGGATCCCCGCGAGGGTGTACCTGGTGCGCGGACTCCGCTTCGAGGGACTCGAAGGGCTGCGACGCCGCGTCTTCCAGCAGACGGAGCGGCTGGCGGCGGCGTGCGCGACGCACGTGGTGTGCGGGAGCGAGAGCGTGCGGCGCGTGCTGATCGAGCAGCGACTGACGGCGGGGCGAAGCATCTCGGTCATCCCCTCCAACGGCGTGGACCCGGAGCGCTTCCGCGCGCGCGGCGAGACACGCGCGACGGCGGCGGAGGTGCGAGCGCGCTTCGGCATCCCACGGGGCGCCTTCGTGGCCGGGTTCGTGGGACGTCTGGTGGCGGACAAGGGCGTGAGCGACATGCTCGAGGCGCTGGAGCGCACCCCCTCCGCGTGGCTGCTCGTCGTGGGTGGGGACCTCGCAGGCGACGCCCTGCCGGACGATCTCGCTCGCCGCCTGAAGGCGCACCCTCGGGTGGCGATGGCGGGCAGCGTCGACGATCCCGCGCCCTACTACGCCGCCATGGACACGCTCCTCTTTCCTTCGTACCGGGAGGGCATGCCCAACGCGCCGCTCGAGGCGGCCGCCGCGGAGCTGCCGGTCGTGGGCTACCGCGTGACCGGCGTCGTCGACGCGGTCGCCGACGGGTCGACCGGCCTTCTCGTCCCCAAGCACGACACGGGCGCGCTCGGCGAGGCGCTGTCGCGCTACGCAGGGGACGCTCCGCTCCGCGAGGCCCACGGCCGCGCCGGACGCGAGCGCATCCTGAAGCACTTCACGAACGAGACGACGTGGTCACGCTGGGCGGACCTCTACGAGCAGCTCCTCGCCTCGTCCCGCTGACCCGGCCAGGCAGGGCTATACCAGGCGCCCGGCCGCGAGCTCGTCCAGGAATGCGGCCACCGGAAGGATGTCGATCCCGTCCGGCGTCCGCCGGCGGCGGGGCTCCAGGCACACCACCACTCTGCGCCTCACGCGAGGATGGTCCACCACGAGCTGCCGCAGACCGCCGAGGTGGTCGCTGGTGATCCTGCCGCTCGCCTTCGCCTCGATGGCCACGCGCATGTCGTCCACGACGAAGTCCACCTCGATCCCGCTGGCGAGCCGCCAGTAGGAGAGCTCCACGTCGGGCTCGAAGTAGGCGCGGCGCGCCCGCAGCTCGTGAAAGACCCAGTTCTCGAAGGCCTTGCCGTAGAGCTCGCCACCACGCTCTACCCGCCCCCGCTTCGCCAGCCGGTTCACGATCCCCACGTCCGCGAAGTAGAACTTGGGCGCCAGGATGACGCGCCGCTTCGGTCGCTTCGTGTACGCCGAAAGCCATGTGCCGATGAGCGTGTCCTCCAGGATCTCGAAGTAGCCCTTCACCGTCGGGCCGGAGACCCCGCAGTCACGCGCGATGTTGGAGAAGTTGACCAGGTCGCCGTCGGAGAGCGCCGCCGCATCGAGGAAGCGGGAGAACACCGGCAGGTTGCGCACCAGGCCCTCCGCCGCGATCTCTTCGCGCAGGTAGTCGCCGACGTACGCGGCGAGCAGCGGCGCCGGTCTCTCCGACTCGTAGACCCGCGGGAGGTAGCCATGGCGCAGCATGCGGTCCAGGTCGAAGTCCCCGCCCATCTCCCCAGCGGTGAGGCCCAGCAGCTCATAGCGCACCGCCCGGCCGCCGAGCAGGTTGGCGGCCCCGCGCCGTACCTTGCGCGCGCTGGAGCCGCACAGCGCGAACTGGGCCTTGCGGTTCTCGTGGAGCCAGTGGACCTCGTCGAGGAGGGCGGGCACCTTCTGCACCTCGTCGATGACGATCTGCGCCGTGCTCTGCGCCGCGAGCTCCTCTCTCAGGAGCTCCGGGCGTTCGAGGTAGCGCCTGTACTCATCCGCCTTCAGCAGGTCCACCCACATGGCGTGTGGGTAGGTCTCGCGCAGCAGCGTGCTCTTGCCGGTCTGACGCGGGCCCCAGAGGAAGAACGTCTCCTCGCCGGGCGACGGCAGCCGGAGCGACCGCTGAAAGAACACATTCATTTGTCATGATAATCTAAACCAATGCATTGCATGGTTCAAGAGGGTGGTTCTCGGCTCTCAGAACCCCACCACCAGGCCGACCTGCCCCCCGATCATCCCCCCGAGCGACGACTGCGTGGAGTTCGCGGGGGCGTCCACCGCGAAGGTGTACGCCAGCCCCCCGTCCGCCAGGAACTCCAGCGCCACCGTCGGGCCGAACACGTGCCGGTAGCCGCCTCGCGCACGACCCGTCACGCTCCGGTAGACCTGGCCGATGGTGCCGTTCTTGGAGTCCTCGTAGCCGCCGCCCACGCCGAAGAAGAGCTGGTTGTCCGCCCAGCGGTCGAGGGGGACGCGCACCTCGTAGCCGACGAGGAGGGTGAGGCCGTCCGCCGCCGACGCGGTGCCCGGGCCGAGCTGCTTCATGTAGCCGACCTCGCCGTACACGGTGCTCGAGCCGCTGAAGGCGTAGCGGAGCGCGAGGCCGACGCCCTGGCCGAAGCGGAAGTTGTAGTCGCTGAGGAAGTAGCGCGGGTAGAGGTACGCGCCGATGATGAAGCCCTTGCCGTTGCGCAGGCCGCTCTCGCGCGCCTCGCGGTCGTGCTTCTCGTCCGACTCCAGGACCGTGAGGGGCTTGCCCTTGTCCTGGGCGACGAGCTTCTTGTTCTCCGGCTGCTCCTTCGTCTCCTCGCGGTGCTGCTTCGCCTCCGCGGTGAGCGCGCCGCCGCCGCCGCGCATCTCGCTCTCGTAGTCGCCGCCACCGCCCGCCTTGGTGATGTCCTGGGGGTGGTCGGCCAGCAGGGCGTTCAGCCGATCGCGGATGGCGTCGGCGTCGGGGGCGTCCGGCGAGGCGGTGAGGTAGGCGCGGTAGTCGTCGATGGCGGGGTAGACGTCGCCGAGCTTCTCGTGACACTCGCCCCGGTCGCGCCGGAGGGTGGGGTCGATGGAGTGGCGGAGGGCCTCGTCGAAGAGGTCGAGCGCCGCCTTGCAGTCACCGGCGGCTGCGCGGACACGGGCCGCCTGGCCGGCGGCGCTGCGCGAGCTCTCACGCGTCAGGATGAAGGGAGCGCTGGCGTCGCCCCTCTTCCCCG
Organism: uncultured delta proteobacterium; assembly: GCA_963782055.1. GTDB lineage: Bacteria > Myxococcota_A > Polyangia > Polyangiales > Polyangiaceae > DASXHD01. The sequence continues at coordinate 2,449,721 of CAWAIF010000003.1, read as the reverse complement.
CGGGCGGCCGCTTCGGGCGCTGCGCCCAGACGTTCGCCGATACCGCCACGAGCGCCAGGGCGACGGCGCAGCATGAAGATGCTCGCATGAGGCCATCGTATGCCGCAGGCGGGAAGGGAGCGAATTTGTGGCGTAGGCGGGTTCCTCAGGGCCGCAGCGCGCCCGGGATCGGGGTGGCGACGTGCATGCGGGGGCCGCCGTCGAAGAGGAGGTGCACGCCCGGGTGGGGGTGGGGCACGCCGGGGATGCCCCCGTCGGTGATGTGGCCGCCCGTGGCGGTGCTGACCGCCGAGGCCCCGCTGGTGCCCCAGTGGACCTTCCCGAAGCGCGCGGCCTTGTGGAAGTTGCCCTGGCCGAGGAGCGCCGACCAGCCGGAGCCGCCGTTGTTCTTCATGGCGTAGAAGTTCATCCGCCAGGTGTCCCCCTCCTTGGGCGGATGGTTCTTCGCCTTGCTGTAGGCGGCCCAGGGGATGGCGACCTCGACGTCGTAGCCGGTGGTGGCGGAGTCGGGGCCCGCGTCGCCCGCGTTGTCGATCTTGCCGTGGACGACGACCGCGCTCTTGAGGTGGGGGTTCCAGTCCTCGTGGCCGAAGGGGCCGTTGGGCTCCGTCTTGGGCTTGTTGTAGTCGTCGTACTGCGAGTGGAAGACCTTGTTCTGCGGGCTGATCTGCAGCTCGTAGTAGTCCTTGTTGTCGCCGTCGCCGTCGGGGTCCGCCATCATCTCGACGGTGTCCTTCGTCCAGAGCTTGGGCTGTCCCGCGACGGTGTAGTCCGTCTTCTTGTTCTTCGCGTCGAAGCCGCCGACGACGTGGTTCTCCCGCACCTCGAAGAAGGCGTAGAGGTTCTTGTCGTCCCAGAGCAGGCGAACCTTGCCCTGGACGGGGAGCGCGGTGGCCGGGCCACCGGTCCCCACATCAACGAAAGGGCCGAGGACCGGCGCACCCCCCCACGCCTTCTCGTCCGCCTTGCCGTCGATGGTGATCTTGTCGTTCGCCGCGAGCTTGCCGACGGTCACCTCCGGGATCTCGGTGTGCATCGGCTTCGGCGGCGCGGGGGGCTGCAGCCCTGTCTTGAGCTTGACGACGATGCCGCGGTTGTCCCCGTCGTTGGGGCCGCTGACGATGTGGAGGCGGGCGTTGCCCTTCCACACGCCGACCATGAAGGTGAGCTCCGGGCCCTTGACCCAGTCGGGGACCTTGTAGGTCTGCTCGTCGACGTAGAACTTGCCGCGCTCCCAGCGGGAGGGGCCGAGGACCGGCTTGTCGTCCTTGCGCTCGCGCAGGGGGCCGATGTTGTCCAGGTTGTCGCTCTTGTCCGCCACGTCGTCGTGGACGTGGGTGAAGAGCGCCCAGCCGTCGTCGAGGGTGTCGTCGCAGCGCCAGTAGTAGGTGAGCTTGACCTCGGTGCCGGGGCGGGCGACCTCCGGGTCGACCTTGTAGCCGATGATGTGGAGCTTGTTCTCGTAGTTGATGTCGAGCTTGTGGGGGATGCTCGCGGGCGCGGCGTCCAGGATGTACGGCTTGAGGCGGGCCTTGTCCTCGGCGCTCAGGCCCTTGGACCCGCCGACGCAACCCATCATGAGCCCGGCCACGGCGACCGCGGCGAGGAAGCGGTGAAGCAGTCTCATTCCGTCTCTCCTGGCGAGAATTCGAGTCCGAGCCGGAGGCTCGGCCGACGAACGACGACGACCGAGGCCGCAGGCCGAGGGAAGGCGATGCATTGTCCTTCGGGGCGAGGGATTAGCACATGTCGGGGAGAAGCCGAAGCCCGGGGGAGATGGCCCGGCCGAGGCGGGCGGCCCCGGGCCCCTGGCGTCTCAGGGTTCGTCGTCCGGGTCGTCACCGAACAGGGAACCCACCGACCACTCCACCGCCTCGAACGGCTCGGCTCGCACGCGCTCGCCTCGCTCGGCGGTGAGCACGGTGAGATACCCATCCGCCGACCAGCGGTGCACCGTGAGGATCTCGTTCGCGGGGTCGACGGTCCAGTAGTGCGGGACACGGCAGCGATGGTAGGCGCGGAACTTCTTGACGAGATCCTGGCGCGTGTTGGATGGGCTCAGGATCTCGCAGACCCAGTCCGGGAGCGTGAGGATGGGCAGCTGGTCGGGCAGCTCCGGAAGGCGCTCCCGCCTCCAGCCGGCGACATCGGGACGGAAGAGATCGTGCTCGGAGAGCTGGACCTCGACCTCGGTGGCGAACCACCACCCGCCGGGCCATCTCCCGCCCGGACGCCGGTTGTACGCCCGGAAGAGGATCGCCGCGAGGGAGGCCTGCGCCCCGCCGTGCTTCGGCGACGGCATCGCCTTGCGGACGAGCTCCCCGTCGACGAGCTCGTGAAAGCGCTCGTCCGCGGGGATCGCCAGAAGGTCGGCGACCGTCGCGAGCTTCCGGGCCGGCACGGACATGAGGTCAGGATACCCGCGGCGCAGCTACGTGCACAGACCGGCCACGCACAGCGGGGTGCCGCCGCCGCACTTGTTCCCGCAGAAGCCGCAGTTGTTCGCGTCGGTCTGCACGTCCACGCACGCGCTGGAGCAGCACGTCGGGGTGCCGCTCCCGCACGCGGCGCCGCAGCTCCCGCAGTTGTCGTTGTCGGAGGTGGTGTTGGCGCAGTAGGGGGTGCCGCCGTCCGGCTCGCAGTACATCTGACCCTGGACGCAGTTGTTCTGGCACGTCCCGCCGGAGCAGACGAGCGGCGAGGTGCACACCGTGCCGCACGCGCCGCAGTTGGCGTTGTCGGTGTCGGTGGTGGCGCAGTAGGGGTTGCCGTTGTTGGGGCAGAGCATCTGGCCCTGGCCGCACTGGGTGGTGCAGGTGCCATTGACGCACGCCTCCAGCTTGCCGCACGTCTTCCCGCAGATGCCGCAGTTGGCGTTGTCCGTCTTGGTGTCCGCGCAGTAGGGGTTGCCGCCGTTCGGGCAGAAGGTCTGCCCCTGGCCGCACTGGTTGCTGCACGCGCTGTTCACGCACGCCTGGAGGTTGCCGCACGTCTTCCCGCAGGTGCCGCAGTTGGCGTTGTCCGTCTTGGTGTCCGCGCAGTACGGGTTGCCGCCGTTCGGGCAGTAGGTCTGGCCCTGGCCGCAGGCGCTGGTGCACTTGCTGCTCGAGCAGATTCTGCTGGGCGGGACAGGGCTTGAAGCACCCGCCGCAGTTCGCCGAGTCGGTCTTGGTGTCGGCGCAGTAGGGGGCGCCGCCGTCCGGCGTGCAGAGGGTCGTGCCGCCGCCGCAGGACGTGCCGCACGCGCCGCCGGAGCAGACGGTGCCGTTGCCGCAGGCGACGCCGCAGGCGCCGCAGTTGGCCGAGTCGGTGCTGGTGGTGGCGCAGTAAGGCTGGCCGCCATCGGGCAGGCAGCGGAGCTGACCGGGGCCGCAGGGGGTGGCGCACGCGCCGCTCAGGCAGACGGTGCCCGTCGGGCAGACCTTGCCGCACGCGCCGCAGTTGTCGGGGTCGGTCTTGGTCTCGATGCACAGGTCGCCGCACTGGACGGTGCCGCCGCCGCAACTCGTCGCGCACTTGGCCTGCGAGCAGAGCTGGCCCGGTCCGCACGCCGTCCCGCACGCCCCGCAGTTGTCGTGATCGCGCGCGGTGTCGGTGCAGTCGCCGCCGCAGAGGATCTGCGAACCGGTGCAGAGCCCGGCGTCCTGCGCCACGGGCTCGGTGCCGAGCCCACTGAGGCCGCACGCGGACACGGCCCCCGCGCCGAGGATGGCGACGACCGCGAGCACACGCCGCCAGGTCTGTCGTTTGGCGATCTTGGAAAGCTCCATGTCCAGTGTCCATTGTGGAACGCTTCCTTTGCGCCAGGCAAGGACTCGTCACTCTGGGGCGGTCAGTGACGGTCGTGTGACGACCCCGGCGCCGCGGCGTCCGAGAGGCGTGGGCCGCCGGCCTCGACCGCGCCCAGGTGGTCTCGAAGGCGAAGGGCGTCGAGGTGTTCGAGCTCGACATCGACACGGTCGAGGTCTCCGCGGCGGAGCGCGACAAGCTGCTCGACCTCGCGGCGAACCCGGGCGCCCGCGCTGTCGTCGAACGGATCGACGGCGAGGTGCTCGACGCGATCGGCCGGCTCTGGTACCGCGGCAAGGGCCGCGCGGACCCGGAGCAGCAGGCTCGACGCGACGAACGTGATCGTCCGCGGGTGGCAGACCGGCGACCTGATCGCGTGGAACGACCTGATGGTCGGCCTTCGCCAGGACCTCTATGTGCTCGACGATCGGATCTTCGAGGCCTCGGAGCTTCACTGCCCCGTGCCCGACTGCGCTTGCGGTGAGGTCGTCGTCGACTTCGAGACGCCCGCGCCGCGGGGCGCGGCCTGACGCTCCTGCGATCCGGCGCGACGAAGCTCGAGCCGACCAAGCGCGGCCGCGAGCGCCTCGAGCGCCTGTGGAGCGCGTTCCGGAAGCGGCACCCGAGATACCTCGCGCGCTTTGCGCTGCGCTACGGCACCATCAAGGAGATCGGCGCGCACTTCGCCGCGGAGCCCGAACCGGGCACGCCCGCCAAGATCGGGCGGAACGCGCCCTGTCCGTGCGGCTCGGGGAAGAAGTTCAAGCGGTGCTGCGGGCGCGACGCGCCCTGACGATCGCCATCGCCCGGTCCGAACCGAGGTGAGATCCCACACCACGTCCGCGAGCCCGCCATCGCGGGGCGCCGTGGCCGCACCGGGCGCCTCGACACGCGTCGATCCATCCCGCATGATCCGCGCGTGTCCCCCGCGGATCCGGCCCACCGCAAGCTCTCCCTGGAGGACCTGCTCGCGATCCCCGAGGCCGAGCGCTTCCACGAGATCCTGGACGGCGAGCTGGTGCGCAAGGCCACGCCGAGCTTCGAGCACGGCGACGCGCAGTCCGGCGTGGTCAGCTCGCTCAAGGGCCCGTTTCAGCGGCCGCCCGGTCGCGGCGGACCGGGCGGCTGGTGGATCGCGACCGAGGTCGAGATCGTCCTCGCGGCCGATCAGCTGGTGCGCCCCGACATCGCGGCCTGGCGTCGCGACCGGGTTCCGGAGCGCCCGTCGGGCTTCCCGGTCCGGGTTCGCCCCGACTGGGTGTGCGAGATCCTGTCGCCGTCGAACGCCAACGAGGACACGGTGCGGAAGCTTCGCATCTACCAGCGGGCCGCGGTGCCGCATTACTGGATCGTGGATCCCGTCGCGGGGACGCTGACCGTCCACCGCTGGTCGCCGGAGGGTTACGTGGTCGCGCTCGTGGCCGAGCGTGGCGAGACGGTCCGCGCGGAGCCGTTCGCGGAGCTCGAGCTGTCGCTGGATGCCCTGCTCGGCGACGACCCGGGCGATCTCTGATCGAGTAGGTCAGACAGTCGAGCAGCGGCAACGGGACATCGCGGCGAGGCCGCCGGAGCGCGTCCAGCAGTACGAGAGCCCTCGCCGCAGCCGGCGACGCAGGCGACACCCAACCCGACGGCGAAGGCGATCCCCCCGAGGCGGCGCATGAGCTACTTCACCTCCAGCACGGCCTGCGCGACGCCGGGCGTGCCGTCGTTGGTGCCGGGGACGCCGCCGGTGCCCTTCGCGCCGCCCTGCTGGGCGAAGGTGATGGCGCTGGTCGTTGACGCATCAAGCGTCGGCGCCGCGGTACCCTTCCAGAGCACGCCGACGGAGAGGCCGCCCGCGCCCCCCGCGCCGGCGCCGCCGGTGCCACCCGTGCCGCCGGTGCCGCCAAGGCAGCCTAGCGCCGCTGCCGCCCCGCTTGCTCCTCCGAGCTCCCCGCCCTGGCCCGCGGCGCCTGCGCCGCCTGCGCCGGCCGCCGTCGCGTGGAGCTCGCTCGACGTCAGCGTCACCGTCGACGAGACCACCGCCAGCGCCACGCTCGCTCCGCCGCCCATGCCGCCTCCACCCGCACCTCCTCCGCAACCGCCACAGCCGCCTCCGCCGCCGCCGCCGGTCGTGTTGGTGCCGTCGATGCCTCCGCCGCCTCCACCGCCGCCTTGCGCCACGCCGCCGTTGGTGCCCGCCGCGCCCGACGCGGGCGTCCAGCCGGTCGCGTCCAGCGTGCCGAGCGCCGTGCCCGCCGGGGCGGCGGGGCCCGTCCCGCCGCTCGCGCCCTTGTCGCCGTTCTTGCAGCTCAGGCCCGTATCCTTCGCGCCGCCCTTGCCGTCCGTCGGGAAGGTGCCGCCCAGGTTGGGGGTGCCGTCGGTGCCGTCGCCGGGAGTGTCACCACCGGTTCCGCCCGAGCCGCCCTTGGAGTTCTTGCCGTCGGTGCACAGCGTGCACGCGTGCAGGCCTCCGCCCGTCGTGCCGGTCGCGTCCTTGCCCTTGATGCTCGGATCGGTCTGCGCCACCGCCGTGTAGTTGCTCCCCGCCTTCCCTGCCGCGCCCGCCACGCCCTTGCCGGCGGTCAAGCTCGCGCGCAGCAAGCTCACCGTGCTCGACTCCACCAGCACCGCCACGCTCGACTCGCCGGGTTTCGTCCCGTCCGCAGAGACCATCTTCAGATCGCTCACCTGCGCGCTCGTGCCGTGCACGTGCAGCGCCAGGCCGCTCGGCGGCCCGACCGTCGCGTCGTTCTTGGGATCGTACGTCCAGTCGCCGCACGCGAAGCCGCCAAGCAGCGCCACCGGGCTCCCGATGTCCACCTGCTCCGGATAGCTGCCCGCGCACACGTACACGTCCGGCCTCGACTGCGCCTTCGCCAGCTCCAGCGCCTTGCCGATCGTCGCCACGGGCGCGCCCCGCGTCCCCGCCGCCGCGTCGCTGCCCGCGCTGTCCACGAAGATGCCCTTCGCGTCGTCGATGCAGTTCTGCACCTTCGGATCGCACCCCGGCGGCGCGTCCGCGGGCGCGTCCACCGTCACGTCTCCCCCGCCGTCCGTCCCCCCATCCGTGCCCCCGTCGAGGGTCGCCGAGGAGCCGTCGCCGCAGCCGGCGACGCAGGCGACACCCAACCCGACGGCGAAGGCGAGCCCCCCGAGGCGGCGCATGAGCTACTTCACCTCCAGCACGGCCTGCGCGACGCCGGCCGGGCCGTCGTTGGTGCCGGGGACGCCGCCGGTGCCCTTCGCGCCGCCCTGCTGCGCGAAGGTGATGGCGCTGGTCGTCGATGCGTCAAGCGTCGGCGCCGCGGCGCCCTTCCAGAGCACGCCGACGGAGAGGCCGCCCGCGCCCCCCGCGCCGGCGCCGCCGGTGCCGCCCGTGCCGCCGGTGCCGCCCGAACATCCAGGATTGCTGTTCTGCCCGCTGAAGCCACCGGCCTGCCCGCCCTGGCCCGCGGCGCCTGCGCCGCCTGCGCCGGCCGCCGTCGCGTGCAGCTCGCTGGACGTCAGCGTCACCGTCGACGAGACCACCGCCAGCGCCACGCTCGCTCCGCCGCCCATGCCGCCTCCACCCGCACCTCCTCCGCAACCGCCACAGCCGCCTCCGCCGCCGCCGCCGGTCGTGTTGGTGCCGTCGATGCCTCCGCCGCCTCCACCGCCGCCTTGCGCCACGCCGCCGTTGGTGCCCGCCGCGCCCGACGCGGGCGTCCAGCCGCTCGCGTCCAGCGTGCCGAGCGCCGTGCCCGCAGGGGCGGCGGGGCCCGTCCCGCCGCTCGCGCCCTTGTCGCCGTTCTTGCAGCTCAGGCCCGTATCCTTCGCGCCGCCCTTGCCGTCCGTCGGGAAGGTGCCGCCCAGGTTGGGGGTGCCGTCAGTGCCGTCGCCGGGTGCTGCGCCCCCCGTGCCTCCGGAACCACCCGCGGAGTTCTTGCCGTCGGTGCACAGCGTGCACGCGTGCAGACCTCCGCCCGTCGTGCCGGTCGCGTCCTTGCCCTTGATGCTCGGATCGGTCTGCGCCACCGCCGTGTAGTTGCTCCCCGCCTTCCCTGCCGCGCCCGCCACGCCCTTGCCCGCCGTCAGGCTCGCGCGCAGCAAGCTCACCGTGCTCGACTCCACCAGCACCGCCACGCTCGACTCGCCGGGTTTCGTGCCGTCCGCAGAGACCATCTTCAGATCGCTCACCTGCGCGCTCGTGCCATGCACGTGCAGCGCCAGGCCGCTCGGCGGCCCGACCGTCGCGTCGTTCTTGGGATCGTACGTCCAGTCGCCGCACGCGAAGCCGCCCAGCAGCGCCACCGGGCTCCCGATGTCCACCTGCTCCGGATAGCTGCCCGCGCACACGTACACGTCCGGCCTCGACTGCGCCTTCGCCAGCTCCAGCGCCTTGCCGATCGTCGCCACGGGCGCGCCCCGCGTCCCCGTCGCCGCGTCGCTGCCCGCGCTGTCCACGAAGATGCCCTTCGCGTCGTCGATGCAGTTCTGCACCTTCGGATCGCACCCCGGCGGCGCGTCCGCGGGCGCGTCCACCGTCACGTCTCCCCCGCCGTCCGTCCCCCCATCCGTGCCCCCGTCGCACGCGCCCTGATCACAGACGTCCCCCCAGCCCGCGCAGGACACGAGCAGGATCGATCCCATCAGAAGAACTCTCCGCATTTGGTAATCCCCTAGAATCGTCCGGTGACGGCGAAGCCCGCGCGATCGGTGCCGAGCACCGGCACCAGCGCGACGTGATCGGCCTGCTTCGACGGAGCCATCGCGACGAAGGCCGCTATCGCGCCCGCGAGGCACACGCCACCGGTCACGTAGCCGATGACCGCGACCGTGGACAGGGTGTTCTGCGAGTCCAGCTTGTCGGTGTAGGCGGCGCATGCGCTCGACGCGCGGTCGACGCAGATCCCCGGCGTCCGCAGCGCGTCGGCGTCGTTCGCGGCGGAGAAGGACGCGGCGCCTGCGCCGATGCCCACGCCGACACCGGACAGCCCGACGACGCCGAGCGCCACCGGGACGACCCAGCCGGCCACCGAGCGGTGCGGCGCCGGCGTCGAGGCCGGCGGCGTCTCCCCCCCATGCGGCTGCGGCGTGCCCGCGCCGCTCTGCGTCTTCTTCGGCTCGTACTCGACGAGGGTGTCCTTCCCCTCCTCCGCGGTGACCGCGCGGGTGCGCAGGCCGGCGTCGCCGCCGAGCTTGACCTGGTGCTGCCCGGGCTCCACCTCGACGGTGCTCTGCTGCGAGAGCGCCATGGGCGCGCCGTCGACGTAGACCGCCGTGCCCGGCGGCGCGACGATCACGAGCGTGCCGATGGTCTGCCGGCACGCGCCGATCGCCCCGCGCGCCGCCGCGCGGTCCGTCTCGCTGACACGCGGGTTGGCGGGGAGCGCCACGTAGGCGCGGAAGTGCGGGAGGGCCTCGACGCAGTGGCCCGAGAGCTGCTCGCTCTTGGCCAGGTTGAGCAGGGAGTTGGGGCTGGGAAACTTCGCGTACGCCGCGGCGAACTTGACGCGCGCGTGATCGAAGTCGCCCTTGTTCGCCAGGGCGAGCCCCTCGTCGAAGAGGCGATCGGACTCGGCGCGGTTGTCCGTCTGCGCGAGCGCAGCGGGGGTGAGGAGCAGCAGCGCGGGGAGGAGGAGGGTGGTGGCTCGCATCATCGAGGATCAGTTGTGGGGCTTGAACCCGGGCGGCGCGGTCATTGTCGCGGTGGGCGCTGCGGAGGCCTGCGGCACCGTCGCGGTCGCCGGTGCGGTGCTCGTCGCCTGCGCGGTGCTCGTCGCCTGCGCGGGCGGCGCGACCTGCACGGTCGGCGCGGGGTGCGGCTTCGCCGTGCCGACCGGTGCGGCCGTCGCGATCTCGACCGGCGACACGCTCGCGGTCGACTTCGCGCTCGGCGCGGTGGCCGTCACGACGGGGGCGACGCTCGCGCTCGCGGTCGCGGTCGTCGTGCGACGCTGGGGCTTCGGTCCGGCGCCGTGCGCGACGACCAGCGCGATCCCCGCGATCACGGCGACCACGATCGCCCCGAGCAGCACCTTGCGCCCGCCCGACCCCGCCGGCCTCGCGGGGTCGGTCGTGACGGGCGGAGCGTCTTGCTTGCGGGGGCTGGTCTGCGCTACGCGCTCCTCCCGCTCGCGGCGGCGAGCGAAGTCCTGCTCCAGCCGGCTGCGCTCCTCCGGGGTGATCCCGAGTGGATCTCCGAGGCCAGGATCGGTCCTTTGCACGATGACCGGCGCGTCGGGGAAGGTGTTGTGGTCCGCGCGCGGCGCGGGGGCGTGGATCTCGCCGGCGTACTCGACGGCGTCGTGGCCCGACGAAGCGGCCGCCTGCGCCTTGTGGTCCAGCGCCTTCGGCTTGGCGAGGTCGTCGAGCATGGCGTCCAGCGGATCGCCAGGGCCGTTCGCCGGGGGGGCAGGGAAGGTCGGATTGGTGTCGGCGCGCTTGGTCATCCGCGGCTCGTCAGGGTACGGCAGGATGAGCTGCACGGCCACTTTGCGACGCGGGCGCGACGCCCGCCGCGCCCGGGCCGGAGAGGGCGAAGATCGCGATGCCCGTGACGAGCGCCACGCCGAGGGCGGCGAGGGCGACGAGGAGCGGGAGGGGCAGCCGTCCGCGGCTGAGGCGACGGTGGTAGTCCTCCCCTTCCACCACCGTCGCCGCGGGGCGCGGCGTGCCCCCGAGCCTCACGCCCCCGCTCTGCTCCTCGACGTGCTTCGCCAGGTTGTCGACGAACTCGCGCTCCCCGGAGGTGAGCTCCAGGCTGGCGGGAGCAGGCTCGAGCATCTGCGCCGCCTCCACGGCGCGGTCGTACGAGCTCGGCGGCGTGGAGACGTAGTTCACGTTGCGTCGATCCGGCTCGGGCAAGGGCCTGGACGGGGGAGAGGTGCTCGCCTCCACCGTCTGGGCGACGGCGGCGGCGAGCTCCGGCTCGCTGGCGAGATCCAGGTTGGGATTGGTGCGCGCGGCGACGGCGTCCTCGTCGACGACCCCGGTGGTCTGCGCGAGCAGCTGCTCGGGGGGCGCGCCGGGGTTGGTGGTGGCGGCGTGGACATCCCCCTTCGCGAGCTGCCTCGCGATGCGCTCGGCCTGGTGCAGCTTGACGAGCACCTCCGAGGCGTCCCCGCAGCGCAGGGCGCGGCTGGGGTGCAGCATCTTCTCGAGGAGGTGATCGAGGTGGTTGGAGAGCTTCCACGGCATCTCCGGGAGCGCCTCGGCGATCGACGGTGGCATCGCGTTGACGCGCGCCAGCGCCCCCTTCTCGTCCAGCCCGAAGTCGGCAAAGGGGTGCATGCCCACGAGCATCTCGTAAAGCATGACGCCGAAGGCGAAGATGTCGGCGCGGGTGTCGACCGGCTCGCCGCGGAGCTGCTCCGGCGCCATGTACGATGGCGTGCCGCCTGCGCCATGGTAGCCCGCGCGGACGAGGTGCGCCGTCATCACGCCGAAGTCGATGAGCTTGACCACCGTGCCCTCCTCGGTCCGGACGGCGAAGACGTTGTCCGGTTTCAGGTCGCAGTGGACGACCTGCTTGTCGTGGGCGAAGACGAGCGCCTTGGCGATGCCAATGCCGATCCCGACGACGGCCTCCGCGTGCAGCCGGGTGCGGCGGTGGAGCATCTCGCGCACCGACAGGCCGCTGAGCACCTCCATGAGGTAGAAGGGTACGCCATCCCTCGCGTAGTCCAGGTGATAGACCTGCACGACGTTGGGACAGGCGTGCAGCGCGATGAGACCACGCGCCTCCAGCTCGAAGGCGTCGAGCGCGCTCTTCTTCTGCGCGAGGCGCGACTGCATCGTCTTGAGCACGTACTGCCGCGGGGCGTCGGTGTCCTCGACCAGGTAGCACGCGCCCATGCCGCCCGCGCCGAGGCGCTGCTTGACGCGGTACTCCCCGCGCTTGCCGCCGATGCGGTCGCCCACGTCGTGCTCGAAGCGGTCACCCACGCGCCCATACTCGCTTGTGAGAGGGTGCTAGTCTAGCGAGCAATGCCGCTAATTCTGACGATCGGCGAGAGGCGCGTGTCCGTCGAGCGCGCGCTCGTCCTCGGGGCGGATCGCGCGTGCGACGTCGTGGTGGCCGGTCTGGCCGTGCGCCACGCGAGACTCCGCCCGGGTGACGGGTGGACGCTGCTGGAGCCCGAGGGGCAGGCCGAGGTGTCGGTCGGCGAGGTCCACGTGCTGCCGGGTGAGTCTCGCGCGCTCGTGCCCGGCGACCGCGTGCGTCTGGGCCCGGTCGAGGCGGAGGTGACCCACGAGGAGACGCAGGTACCCGCCGGGACCGCGGAGCTGGCGCTGGTCGCGGTCCGCCGCGCCCGTAGGGCGCCGCGGGTGCTCGTCGTGGGCGGCCCTTCCCTCGGCGCGCATCGGGATCTGGACGTGGAAGGGCAGCCGGTGAGGCTCGGGCGCGGAAAGAGCTGCGACTGGGTGATCGCCGATGCGTCGCTCTCGCGCGCACACGCGCGGCTGGTCCTGCGCCGCGGCGAGGTCCTGGTGCGCGATCTCGGATCGGCGCGGGGGACGTTCCTCGGCGCGTCGCGCCTCGAGCCGCAGAAGGAGGCGACATGGGATCGAGGGAGGGCGCTGCGGGTCGGAGACACCGTGCTGGCGCTCCTTGCGCCGGTTTCCACCGACGAGATCGTCGGCGAGCTGGCAGCCGACGCACCGGAGAGCGCGCCTTCGCTCGTGGCCGCCGCCGTGGAGCCGGAGGCGTCACCGCAGGGGGCCGCTCCCTCACCCGCGGGCGCAGGCCCCCTCGCGAACGCGCCACCCACGGGACACGTCGCCGACGCGCGTCCCCGCGACGACCTCCGCCGCGCGGGTATCCTCGCGCTCGGCGTGGCGTTCATCGCCGCGTGCGTCGCCGTCCTGCTCTGGGTTCTCGGAGCCTTCTCTGGCGGGAGCTGACGTGTGGTGGGCGGAGCTCCTCCCACCCGTGCCCGCAGGCGGCAGCCATCACGTCGACGGTGAACTCGTCGTTGATCCGGACCGCGTAGGGGCCCTCGCGGTCGCTGGGCGCGAGTACTCGGTCATCGGGCATGCGCGGCCACGATCGCCTCGGTGAGCCACCGATCGCGGTCAGCGTTGGCCTCCTCGTGGCTTCGGTACAGGAACACCCCCTTCGGCGCGTGTGTGCGGTAGCGCGCCATCCGGTCCATCGCCGCGCGCGTCTCCGGCGGGGGGACGCAACCCAGAGGGGGTCGCTGCCGCCGGCCCACCACCCGGAGGAAGTGCTCGCCACCTTCGAGAGGATTGCCCATGCCGTCAGACTAGCAGGCGACCCTCTTCGCGAGCGCGCCCTCCGCCGCGGCGAGCAGGGCGGTGGGGTCCATCCGGCGCCGGAAGCGCACCACGCTGGCGTGGGGCAGTCGCGAGGGATCGCACGCGAGGGTCTCGTCGACGCACACGACGAGCGGCGCGTCGGTCACCGTGGCGAGCTGCGCCATCTTGCGTTCGAGGTAATCGGGCGTCCAGAAGCCGACGACCTCCACCATGACGCGATCGTCGCCGCGCTCGAGCACGAAATCCGGGAAGAAGAGCTCGCTCCCCGCGCGAAGGACCACGGGCTCGCGCAGCACCTTCCATTCGCTCTTCGCGCGGCGCAGCGCCTTCATCAAGGCGCGCTCCAGGGCGCTGTCCGCGCGCTGCGGCAGCGCCCACGTCCGGGGCAGCGGCGACGCGGCGTCGAGGAAGAGGGTCCGCGGCGTCTCGCCCATCACCAGATCGCCCTCGAGAGACCAGCCTGTGATCGACACCAGCGACGGAATGAACGTCGCGAGCGCCCGGGCGTACTTGGTCGTGTGGCGGAAGAGGGCGAGCGGCCCGGAGGCCTCGAGGACCGGGTCGTCGGCGGCGACGGCGACGATCAGCCCGCGAAGCTTCGCGGCGCGCACGACAGCGCGGAGGTTCTCGTCGGCTCGGACGCTGACGCGGAGGCAGCAGCCGACCAGGCCCTGGGCGAGCGCCATGTTGTAGGCGTCGCGCAGCGCCTCCGGCGCCGGCAGCTCCTTCGGCCGCAGGATGCGCGCGGCGGGGACGTCCGCGTAGAGCCACGCGCGGACCTCGTCCGCGCCGGCCTGCAAGCGTGCGACCAGGGTGGCGATCGCCTCGTCCGGGCCCGCGTGCGCCGCCAGCGCGAAGGCTTCCTCGCGCAAGGCGCGCGGCGGCACGGGGGATGCCACGACGGTCGTCGCCCACTGCCGCGCGACATGCCACACGCCGAGGGCCGCGGGCGCGGAGATGCCATGCCGGCGCGCGCCGAGCGCCACGTCCTCGCCCCGGCGCTCGACCTCCGCCGCGGTCCGGCCGGCGCAGGCGTCGAGCTGCTCCAGGACGGAGCGCAGCCACGCGTCATGACGCGGCTCGAGCCACGAGGGACGCACCCGCGCGCCGTCACCCTGGCATTGCAGGTAGGGTCTGGGCAGCAAATCTCCTCCACTTGCGGTCGGCGCGATCCGCGTCGACGGTGCCCGCGGTCGCGATGTCGTAGACGATGGCCCGCTTGCCGGGGCCGGGCCGGAGCACGCGCCCCACCCGCTGCGCCTGCTCGCGCACCCCGAGCGCCCCGCCGAGCAGGACGGCGACGTTGGCGTCGGGTACGTCGACGCCCTCGTTCAGCACGCGCGCGGAGACGACGCAGCGGAGGGTGCCGTCACGGAAACGGGCCATGACCGCGTCGCGCTCCTCGCGCACGATCTCGGCGGTGATGGCGGGCACCAGGCTGTCCGACGAGACGGTCCGGGCGTCGGACGCGCGCGACGCGAAGACGAGGGTCTTGTCGTCGCGATGACGCTCGATCAGCGCGGCGGCGAGGCGGCGCTTCTCCTCCGGGAAGGCGGCGAGCGCGACGGCCCCCTGCCACGCGCGGATGGCGCGACGCCCGTCCGCCGTGGACGCCATGGCGCGCATCGTCCCTTCCCAGTCGATCGACGGCGTGGCACGGCGCAGCGCCGCCTGCAGCTCGAGGTACGGGCGCGCCATGCGCACGTACTCGGCGCGCTCGGCGGCGGTGAGCCCGACGCGCAGGCGCACGACGTCGAAGGCCGCGAGGTGTGTCCCGCTGAGATCGCCGATGGACATGGCGAAGGCGACCGGGCCGACGAGGTCATCGAGCGTGAGCTCGCCGGCGCTGGCGGCCTCCGGCGCCGTGGCGGTGAGGCCGAGCCGATAGGGTGCGACGCACGCCTCCAGCGCCTCGGCGCGGAGGCCGGACGCGAAGTGGTGGACCTCGTCCACGACGAGCAGGGCGAAGCGATCTCCCAGCGCATCCATGCGGCGGAAGGCGCTCTCGAAGGTCATGACGGTGACGGGCTCGATGCGCGACTCGCCATCACCGAGCACGCCCAGGGGGCCGGCGTAGACCTGCTTCAGCGCCTCGAGCCACTGCCCGAGCAGGACGCGGGTGGGGCAGAGGACGGCGGTCGGGCCGCGCACGGCGGCGGCGGCCGCGAGGGCCACCCGCGTCTTGCCCGCACCCGTGGGCAGCACGATGACACCGCGCTTGCCCTGGCCGAGCCACGCCATGACCGCGTCGCGCTGGTAGGGACGGAGCGAAGGGGGCGCCCACTGCCGGGAGCGGGACCAGCGCGCGGGGATGGGGTCGGTGAAGGAGACGCCGGAGGTGGTCGCGGCGCGCCGCAGCGCGCGGTACCGATGGGCGGCGGCGCGGAGGTTCTGGGTGCGAGGATCCCACACCACGCCGGGCCAGCCGGATGCGGCGTCACCCTGAACGAGCAGGGTCCCGCGGTCGAAGCGCCAGGAGATGGTCACGACCGGGGATTTGCACGAAGCACGCCGCCAGAAACGCGCCGGTTTTCCCCGCGACGACCTGTCCGGGGTGTCCCTGCGGCCTGTCCCCGGACACCCGCCCGCCGCCGGCGTCGCGACCGCTAGCACGCTCGCGATCGGACGCCGCACGCCGAGCTGGCCGACGGCCCCCCACCCGCCATCACGAGCGGCGCTACCGGCGCCCCTTCTTCCGGGCTTCCTTCTCCCGCTTGCGCTGCGCCTTCTTGGCGTTGCGCTCCTTCTCGGAGAGCGACTTCATCTTGGTGAGGCTCTCCCCTCCCCCGGCGCCGCCCATCCCGCCCATGCCTGGCATGCCCATCCCGGGGAAGCCCATGCCGGGCATTCCGGGGAAGCCGCCCATGCCGGGGAAGCCGCCCATCCCCGGAGGCATGCCGCCCCCCTTCGCCATCTTTTGCATGTTGCGCGCCATGGCGAGGTTCTTCATGCCGGGGATCTTGCCGAGCAGGCCCATGTTGGCGCCCAGGCCGTCCATCATCTGCTTCATCATCAGGAAGCGCTGGACGAGCTCGGTGACGGCCACCTCCGCCGGCGTCTCGATGACCCTGTCGCCCTGCAGGACCTTGCCCGGCTTGGTGCCGGAGCCCTTCGCGATGCGCCTGGCGCGCTCCGGCTCGCGGATGAGGACCTCCGGATCGCGGCGCTCGGCTTTCGTGAAGCTGGAGATGATGGCCTCCACCTTGACGAGCTCGCGGTCGTCCAGGTTGCCCGCCATGCCCTCCGGGAGCATGTCCATGCCGGGCATCTTGCCGACGAGGTCCTTGAGGGAGCCCATCTTCTGGATCATCCGGACCTGCTCGAGGAAGTCGTCGAGGGTGAAGTTGCCCTCGAGCATGCGCATCGCATCCTCGGCGGCCTTCTTCTGGTCGACGACCTGCTCGAAGTCCTTCATCAGGCCGACGACGTCCCCCATGCCGAGCACGCGGCTGGCCATGCCGTCGGGGCGGAACTCCTCGAACTTGTCGGTGCCCTCGCCCATGCCGATGAAGCGCACCGGCGCGCCGGTGACCTCGCGGATGCTGAGGGCCGCGCCGCCGCGGGCGTCGCCGTCCAGCTTGGTGAGCACGACGCCGGTGAGGTCGAGGCGGTCGTTGAAGCCGCGGGAGACCTTGACGGAGTCCTGGCCGATCATGGCGTCGACGACGAGGTAGATGTTCTGCGGGGTGACGGCGTCCTTGATGTCCGCGAGCTCGTCCATCAGGGCCTCGTCGATGGCGAGGCGGCCGGCGGTGTCGTAGATGATGACGTCGCAGCCCTTGGACTTCGCCTCTGCGGGCGCGGCCTTGCAGAATCTCGAGCGGGGTGGCGCCGGCGACGTTGAAGACGGGGACGTCGATGCTCTTGCCGAGGATCTGGAGCTGCTCGACCGCGGCCGGGCGCTGCATGTCCGCCGCGACGAGCATGGGCTTGTGCTCTTCCTTCTGCAGGAGGTGGGCGAGCTTGGCGCAGGTGGTGGTCTTGCCGGAGCCCTGGAGGCCCACCATCATGATGCCGGTGATCTTGCCCTTGTCGGCGAAGTGGAGGGCCTCGCCCTCCGCCGTCATGAAGTCGACGAGCTCGTCGTGGCAGATCTTGACGAACTGGTCGGCGGCGGAGACCTTGACGGTCTCGCCGTCCTGCCGCCGCGCCTTGACGCGGACGACCTCGCCGAGGGCCTTGTCCTTGACGCGGGCGAGGAAGGCCTTGACCACGCCGAGCTCGACGTCTGCTTCGAGCAGGGAGAGGCGGACCTCCCGCAGGGCGGTCTCGATGTTCTGCTCGTTGAGCTCGGTCAGGCCGGCGAGGCGGTTCTTGGCCTGTTTGAAGCCTTTGGAGAGGGCGTCGAACATGGGGGATGTGGCTTAGCACGACTGCCCGCTCGTGCCGAGCCCGGGACGCGCTGGGCGCCGCGTCGCCCGCCACGCGCGGGCGGCGCCACGCCCGCCAGGCCCCCACGACGACGCGGACAGGCGCCTGTTCATGTGCACGCTAACGATCTGCGGGTCGAGCGCCGGCTGTCAGAGGTTGTACTTGACCTTCAGCCGCTCGACGCGCTCGTCGCAGTCCTTCAGGGCGTCGAAGCCCTGCTTGAGGAGCTTGCCGGACTCCTGGAGCTTCCCCGGCAGCCCCTTGGCCTTCTCCGAGTCCGCCGCCAGCTTGCCCGACTTGACGTCGTCCAGGCCCTGCTCGACCTCCTTCTGGAGGCGGAGGCCCTTCGCCGTGGGGTCGGCCGCCTTGGTGCAGGCGTCCCGCGCGGCGCACACCTCCGGGTCGCTGCAGGGCACCTTGTCGAGGGCGTCGGCCAGCTCGGGCTTCTGACTGTTGGCCGCGGCGCGGTACTGGTCCACCGCGGGCACGAGCACTCTCGCCTCGTTCCGGGCGCCGTTGCACGCCGGGAGGGCGACGGCCGTCAGCCATCCAACGAAAAGGATTCGTCGCACGCGGAAGGCATTAGCATGTTCCGCGCCGCGGGTCCGGGGCGCGCGATGGGCGCGCGCCCGCTCGCATCGGAGGCAGCATGGAATATCGACGTCTCGGGAAGTCCGGCCTCAAGGTGAGCGCGCTGTCGCTCGGCGCGTGGGTCACGATGGGCAGCCAGATCGGCGAGGAGGTGGCCGCGGAGTGCATGCAGGCCGCCTGGGACGCCGGCGTGAACTTCTTCGACAACGCGGAGGCGTACGGCGGCGGCAAGGCCGAGGTCGTGATGGGCAGCGTCCTGAAGAAGAAGGGCTGGCGGCGCGAGTCGTACGTGGTCTCGACGAAGGTGTTCTGGGGCGGGGACGGACCCAACGACAAGGGCCTCTCCCACAAGCACGTGATCGAGGGCGTCCACGGCGCGCTGAAGCGGCTGCAGCTCGACTACGTCGACCTGTGCTTCTGCCACCGGCCCGACCCGGAGACGCCCATCGAGGAGACGGTGCGCGCGATGGACGTGCTCGTGCGCCAGGGCAAGATCTTCTACTGGGGCACGAGCGAGTGGAGCGGCGCGGACATCATGCGCGCGCACGGCATCGCGAAGGAGAACGGGCTGACCCCGCCGACGATGGAGCAGCCGCAGTACAACATGCTGTGGCGCCGCCGGATGGAGGTGGAGTACGCGCCGGTCTTCAAGGAGCTGGGCTACGGCACCACGATCTGGAGCCCGCTCGCCTCCGGCCTGCTGACCGGAAAGTACAACGACGGAATCCCGAAGGGCTCGCGCCTGGACCTCGCCAACATGAAGTGGCTCGCGGAGATGGTGCTCGACGAGGAGCGCATCGCGAAGGTGCGCGCGCTCGCGCCCATCGCGAAGGAGCTGGGCTGCACGATGGCGCAGCTCGCCATCGCCTGGTGCCTGAAGAACCCGGACGTCTCGAGCGTCATCACCGGCGCCAGCAAGAAGGAGCAGGTCACCGAGAACATGAAGGCGCTCGAGGTGAGCATCCGGCTGGACCAGCAGGTGATGGACGCCGTGGACGGCGCGCTCGGCAACAAGCCGAGCCCGCTCGGGGACTGAAGGGGCCCGGCGGACCGCGAGCCGGCTGACGGCACGCCGGGACTGCGATAGGGTTGCGCCCGATGCGAGCACGTTGGTTCGTTGGCGCGGCGGTGATGATCGCGAGTGGGGCCGTGGGGCTGGCATGCGGCGGAGACGACTCGTCCTCCGGCGACGACGGCGGTGTGACCGGCGACGGCTCCGGGGCCTTCGACGCGGGTCCCCCGCTCCACTTCTGCCCGGAGGTCGACGCAGGGCTCCCCGACGTCTGGTACCCGAAGACCATCGACCAGGCCTGCGCCGACGGGCTCGACCCGTGCCCCCTGCCCCCCTCCGAGTGCACCTTCGGGTCGTGGCACGCCGTCTATACGCACGGCTATTGCTCGCAGGGCAAGTGCGTCTTCACGTACCGCACCGCCCAGTGCGGCGGGCCGAACGCGTCGTGCGTCAACGGCGCGTGCCAGTGCACGCTGCCGGACAACTGAGCCCACGCGGAAGCGGCACGGCGCGCCCCATCAGGGCGAGGTCGCGACGAGCCCGTGCGCGCGACGGAGTTGCCCCTCGCGGCGCTCGCGTCCGGCCCGCGCGCGGCGCACGCGGTCGTCCTCTCGCGGCACCCAGAAGCCATACTCGGTGAGCCTGTCGAGCGTAGCCTCGTCGCCGAACCCGACGCGAACGCGCATGCAGAGCGCTTCGAGGTGCCGGCGGGCGCGGGCGCACGCGCGGGCGTCGGGCCAGCGGCGCTCCCCCGGGGCGAGCGCGCCGTCCAGCGCCAGCCCCACGTGCCCGACCAGCACCAGCCCAAAATAAGCGCGGCGCACGCGGCGGCGCCCCTCGGGCGTGAGCGCGACGATGCAGTCGCGCCCGTCGCGACGCCGGGTGACGAGCCCCAGCCGCTCGAGCGAAATCATCATGCGGCTGATGGTGGACCGCGCCACGCCGAGCCCGCGCCGGAGGTTGCTCTGCAAGTGAACACACCGCGTCCCGAGCCGGTAGAGCGCGTCCAGCAGGTCGAACCGCGCCGCCGTGAGCCCCATCGCCCGGAGCGCCCGCCGCGTCAGCCTGAGCGTGGCGTAGTACGCCCGCTTGATCGTGAAAAATACAGGGTCCATCCCCCCACCCAAAGCACCCCCCATGCCACCCACCCCTCTCCCAGAATCCCGGCGAAACGTCGAAGTGCAAGCGTGCTCGCGGTCCGACGTTTGGTGTCCGGGGACAGGGAGGGGGGACAGGGGGGACAGGGGGGCGGTCAGCCGAGTCGGGCGTAGAGGGCGGCCAGCGCCTCGTCCAGCTTGTCCGCCTCCGGGCCGCCGGCCTGCGCCATGTCGGGGCGGCCGCCGCCCGAGCCGCCGACCACCTGCGCGATGCCCTTGATGAGATCGCCCGCCTTGTACCGGTCGGTCAGCGACCTGGACACCGTGAGCACGAGGTGCGCCTTGTCCGCGCCGGCGGCCCCGACGAGGACGATCGCGTCGCCGAGCTTGTCGCGCAGCTTCTCGGCGAGCTCGCGCAGGGTGGCCGCGTCCGTCACCTCCGCGCGCACGGCCAGGGCCCGCCCGCCCGGGATGTCGCGGGCGCCCTTGAGCTGCTCGTCCAGGCCGCCGCCCCCACCCATCGCCAGCTTGCGCTTCATCTCGGCGATCTCGCGCTCGAGCGACTTGTCGTGGTCGAGCATCTTCTCGATGCGCTCGGGTAGCTCGGCAGGCGTGCTCTTCGCGGTCTGCGCCGCCGTCTTCAGCGTGGTCTCCACCTGGCGGACGTACGCCAGGGCGTTGAGGCCGGTCACCGCCTCGATGCGACGCACGCCCGCGGCGACGCCGGAGTCCCCCACGATCTTGAACAGCCCGATCTCCCCGAGCGCGCGCGCGTGGGTGCCCCCGCAGAGCTCCACCGAGTCCTTCGTCATGGTGAGCACGCGCACCACGTCGCCGTACTTCTCCTCGAAGATCGCCATCGCGCCCTTCTGGCGGGCCACGTCGATGGGCATGACCTCCGTCTGCACCGGCGCGTCCAGCAGCACCTTCTGGTTGACCAGGTCCTCGATGAGCTCGATCTCGTGCACGGTGAGCGGCTTGGCGTGGGCGAAGTCGAAGCGCAGCCGGTCGGGCGCGACGAGCGAGCCCTTCTGCGTCGCCTGCTCGCCCACCACGGTCCGGAGCGCCCAGTGCAGCAGGTGCGTGGCGGAGTGGTTGCGGCGCGTCGCGGTGCGCAGATCGTGATCCACCTCCAGCTTCACCGCGTCGCCCACCGCGATCGCCCCGTGAGTGACCTCGCCGTGATGGACGACCAGGCCCACCACCGGCTTGTGCGTGTCGTGCACGTGGAACTTGTTGTCGCCCCCGCTGGACGTGATGAGCCCCTTGTCGCCCACCTGCCCGCCCGACTCGCCGTAGAACGGCGTCACGTCCGTCACCACCGCGACGACGTCGCCCTGCGCCGCGCGCTCCACCAGCGCGCCGTCGCGCACCAGCGCCACCACGTGCCCCTCCGCCTCCTCCCGCTCGTAGCCGACGAAGCGCACCGGCCCGGAGCGCTCCAGCGCCGCGCGCCAGATCGCCTCCACCGCCTCCTCGCCCACCTTGGAGCCCGCGCTGCGCGCGCGCTGCTCCTCCAGCGCGCGGTCGTAGCCCGCCTGGTCGATCGTGAGATCACGCTCGCGCGCGATCACCTCGGTGAGGTCCAGCGGGAAGCCGTAGGTGTCGTAGAGCTTGAACGCCAGCTCGCCGGAGATGACGCTCTCGCCGCGCGAGCGCATCGAGGCGACCTCGTCGTCCAGGATCTTCAGGCCACGGTCGATCGTCTCGCGGAAGCGCACCTCCTCCTGCTCCGCGACCGACGCGATCAGATCGCGCCGCGCCACCAGCTCCGGGTAGACGTCGCCCATCCGCGCGACCACCTCCAGCGCCACCTCGTGGAGGAAGGGCCGCGCGATGCCGAGGCGATGCCCGTGGCGGATCGCCCGGCGCATCACCCGCCGCAGCACGTACGAGCGGCCGTCGCGGTCGGGGAACACCCCCTCCGCGATCAGGAACGCGGTGGTGCGCGCGTGGTCGGCGATGACGCGCATCGACACGTCGTCGTCCGCCTGCGAGCCGCCGTAGGGCTTGCCCGCGACCTGCGACGCCTTCTCCACGATCGCGCGCAGGAGATCGGTGTCGTAGTTCGTCGTCTTGCCCTGCACCACGCTGGTGATGCGCTCCAGGCCCATGCCCGTGTCGACGCACGGCGCGGGAAGCGGAGCGAGCCGCTCCACCCCGCCCTCCAGCGTCCGCTCGAACTGCATGAACACCAGGTTCCAGATCTCGAACCACCCGCGCCCGCTCGGGTCCGGCTCCTGGCCGAAGGTGGTGTAGTCCGGTGACTCGCCCTCCGCGAGCTCCCCCAGGTAGTAGTGCACCTCGGTGCAGGGGCCGCAGGGACCGGTCTCGCCCATCTGCCAGAAGTTGTCCGCCTTCCCCATGCCGAAGACGCGGTCGTCCCCGACGCCCGCCACCTTCTTCCAGAGCGCGCGCGCCTCGTCGTCCGCGGCCACGCCGTCCTCCCCGCCGAAGACGGTGAAGACCATGCGCTCCGGCGGCAGGCCGAAGCCCTCCGTCAAGAGCTCCCAGCAGAAGCCGATCGCCTGCTCCTTGAAGTAGTCGCCGAAGCTGAAGTTGCCGAGCATCTCGAAGAAGGTGTGGTGGCGCGCGGTGACGCCCACGTTCTCCAGATCGTTGTGCTTGCCCGAGATGCGGATGCACTTCTGGCTGCTCGTCGCCCGCTTGTAGGAGCGCGTCTCCTTGCCGGTGAAGAGGTCCTTGAATGGCACCATGCCGGCGTTGACGAACATCAGCGTCGGGTCGTTCGCCGGGATGAGCGACGCGCTCGCGCAGACCTCGTGCCCCTTGCCACGGAAGTAGTCGAGGAACGTGCGACGCACCTCGGCGCTGGTCTTGAACCGCTCCTGGGGAACACCGGTGAGGGACATGAGACGGGGCATTTAGCACAACGGCCCCGCCGAAGCCGAGGCCACCACACCCTCGCAGACGCGCCCCCGCCCCCGCCCTGACGCCTCCGCTACTCCAGCGACGCGTACAGCTGCAGGTACTGCGCCGCCATGACCTCCGGCGTGTGCCGCGCCTGCCATCGCGCGTGCGCCTCCTGGCCCAGCTGCTCGCGGGCCGCGCCGTCCTGCAGCGCGCGCACCACCATGTCGGCGAGCGCCTCGGCGTCGCCCGGGGGCACGTGGGGCAGCCCCAGCTCCTCCAGCGGGCCGCCGCGCGCCACCACCACCGGCTTGCCCAGCGCCATGGCCTCCAGCACCACCAGGGGCGCGTCCACCTTGCCGTAGAGATCGTCCACCGGAAAGGCGACCAGATCCGTCGCCCCGAGCAGCGCGGCCATCGACCGGACCGTGCCGGCGAAGCGCACGTACTCGGCGACCGGCGCGAGCTCCGCGCGCAGCGACGCCTCCACCTCCGCGGCGCGCGGCGTCTTCGGCCGGCACGCGAACACCACCCGCGCCCCCGGGACGCGTCGCAGGATCTCCGGCACCGCGGCGGCGACCGTCGGCGCACCCGTCGAGACCTCCAGATCCCCCGGATAGGTCACCACCGGGCCATCACCCAGGCGCAGCGCCGCGCGCACCTCCGCCACCTCCGCCGCCGGCGCCTCCACCCGCGGAGCGCACGGCGGGATGACCTGAAGCCTGCTCGCGGGCGTGCCTCCCGCCAGCAGCCGCGAGCGCGTCCACTCGGAGAGGGCGACTATGCGGTCGCCGAAGAGCAGCGCCCGCACCCCGTCCCAGTGCTTCGGCCGGCTGGCCACCGTCTGCACCACGTGGCCCGTCCACCCCCGCGCGCGCTGCGCCGCGATCGCCCCGCGCGCCGCCATCGAGGACAGCGCGTTGGGCGCGAAGACGAAGTGCCACACGTCCATCGGGTCGCCGAAGAGCAGCCGCCCCAGGACCAGCGTGTTGCGGCTGGGCGCGAACCGCAGCGCCTCCCCGTACACCGCCTCCTGCCGCACGTTCGGCCCGAGCGGCGGCGCTCCGGGCGACGCCATCACCGTCGGCTCCACGCCCCGCAGGTGCGTGACCAGATCCCTCACCAGGTTCTTCGACCCGTCGCTCCACGGGGGCATGACGGGCTTGGAGACGAAGAGCACGCGCATCGGCGAGGGCGAGCCTACCAGGCGCGCGCGGCGGGCGGGGCGGCGCGTGCCGGCCCGCGACGAGTGGCGCCGTTCAGCGGGCGGCGAGGACGACCTGGTCGGCCCCGCGCAGCGCGCTCTCCACCGCGCTGTCCACCGCCTGGTTCTCCAGGTGCACGACGGCCGCGCGCGAGGTGGCGCCCTGGCCCATCGTCGTGGCCGCGCCGCTCATCGTTCCCTTGATCGTCTGCTCGGGGATCTTGCGCACGCTGAACTCCACCTGCGCAGAGAAGCTCAGCACGTTGCGCGAGCGGCTCTGCGTGAGGTGCGTCACCGCGCCGTCCAGCTGGACGACGGGGAGGTGCTTCTGCGCGGCGCGCGCGAGCACCGCCTGGTCGCCCGGCATGGCGACGGCCACGTTGCTCATCGCCCGCGCGCGGGAGGCGGTGGCGTTGCGCAGCACCTCCGCGAGCTCGCCGCCGCGCACGCGCGTGAGGTTGCGCATCGCGCCCACCTGCACCACGAGCTGCACGCCCTGCAGCGTGCTCGACTTGTGCAGGGACTCGATGGTCGTCCGGATCTGCGCCTTGACGCTCGCCACCGGCTCCTTCGCCTCGTGGCGCTTGAGCGAGGGGATGGCCGCTGCGTCCCCCAGCGCGCCGAGGGCCGCCGCCGCCGCCGTGCGGACGGCGGGGTGCGGATCGTCCAGCGCGCGATCGAGCGCGGCGAGCGCGCGCGGATCGTGGGTGCGCCCGAGCCGCAGGGCGGCGCTCACGCGCAGCCGGAAGTCCTGCGCCGTGACGACGTCGTGCGCGGCGGCCGAGACCCTGTCCTGCGCCGAGGCGCCCGTCGCGAAGAGGCCGGCCATCAGCAGCAAGACCACGAACGACGCCTTGCGCGCCTGACGTGCCCTGCTGCTGTAGGTCCGCTCCGCCATACGCGCTCCTCCGCCGGACGGTCCGCCGGCACCGCCATGACGTCAGACGGAGGTCAGAGCAGGGTCTTCAACTCCTTCTCGACCACCGCCTCGTCCCCATCATGATAGCCCAGGTGCGCGAAGCGGACGATGCCATTCCGGTCGACGATGAAGCTCGAGGGCATGCTCGGCGGCTTCCACTGCCCGGCGATCGACTTGCCGTCGTCCCACGCGAGCGGAAATTTCGAACCGTGCGAGGTGCCGAAGGCGGCGATGTCCGGCGAGTTGTCGTCGTCCTCGGAGAAGCCGATGATCTCCAGGCCGCTGTCGTGGTACTTCGTGTACAGGTCCTGCAGCTTGGGGAAGGACTTCTTGCAGGGGTCGCACCATGTCGCCCAGAAGTCGACAATGACGACCTTTCCCTTCAGCGCGGACAGGCTCACCTTGCCCTGACCGTTCACCGAGTCGACGGAGAAGTCGGGCGCGGGCTGTCCGATGAGCTCGTGGTTCTTGCCGGCGGCGCTTTCTGCACCGCCGGAGCTGGCGGCCGTGTCCCCACAGGCGACGAGGGACAGGACGCCGACAGAGGCGACGAGGCTTGTGATGACGAGGCGGCGAGAAATCTTCATGGCGCCCGTTTGTACCACGGATGGCTCGATTCCAGGCGGGCAGGCTGCTGCCTTCACAAAGTGCGATCGAGTGCCTCGGCCAGCGTCCGCACCCGCACGACCTCGATGTCCGCGGAGGCGCTGGCCGCGCTCGCCGGCGCCAGGGCGACGCGAAACCCCATGGCCGCGGCCTCGGCGAGCCGGCCGGGGACGCGGTCGACCCCCCGCACCTCCCCCGCCAGGCCGATCTCGCCGAAGGCCACGAGCTCGTGCGAGAGCGGCCGGTCGCGGAAGCTGGAGGCGACCGCGAGCGCGACGGGCAGGTCCATCGCCGGCTCGTCCACGCGCACGCCGCCGACGACGTTGACGAAGACGTCCGCCGAGCCGACGGCGAGGCCCACCTTGCGATCGAGCACCGCGAGGATCATCGCCAGGCGGGCGCTGTCGATGCCGCTCACCGTGCGGCGCGGCGTGCCGAGCGACTGCTGGCCGACGAGCGCCTGCACCTCCACGAGGAGCGGCCTGTCACCCTCGCTGGTGGCGGCGATGACGCTGCCGGACACGCCCTTCGGCCGCTCGGCGAGGAAGAGCGCGCTCGGGCTCGGGACCTCGCGCATGCCCTCGGCGGTCATCTCGAAGACGCCGACCTCCGTCGAGCTGCCGAAGCGGTTCTTCTGCGCGCGCAGGGTGCGCAGCGGGTGGCCGCGATCGCCCTCGAAGGCGAGCACGGTGTCGACGAGGTGCTCGAGCACCTTCGGCCCCGCGAGCACGCCGTCCTTCGTCACGTGGCCGACCAGGAACGCCGCGATGTCGGCGCGCTTGGCGCGATCGATGAGGCGGGCGGCGACCTCGCGAAGCTGGCTGACGGTGCCCGCGGCGCTCTCGACGGCCCCGGAGCGTACGGTCTGCACGCTGTCGAGCACCAGCGCCTGCGGGCGCTCCGCCTCCAGCGCGAGCTCGATGGCCTCCAGATCGTTCTCGGCGAGCACGAGGAGGGCGTCGCCCGACGCGCCCAGCCGCCGCGCGCGCGAGGCGGTCTGGCCGGCGCTCTCCTCGCCGGAGACGTACAGGCAGCGCAGCCCGCGCGACGCGAGGCCGGCGAGCGCCTGCATCAGGAGGGTGGACTTGCCGACGCCGGGATCACCGCCGATGAGGGTGACGCCGCCCAGCACCGCGCCGCCGCCGAGGACGCGATCCAGCTCGGCGATGCCCGTGGGGACGCGGGCGGAGGAGTCGGCCTCGATGGCCCCGACGGGGCGCGCGGCGGGCGCGCTCCTCATGGTGCCGGCGCCCTTCTTCGGCGCCGACTCCTCCAGGATGGTGTTCCACCCGCCGCAGGAGGTGCAGCGTCCGATCCACTTGGGGAACAGGGCGCCGCACGCCTGGCACACGTAGCGCGTCTCTAGCTTCGCCATGACCCTGTCCTCTCGACCCGCGCGGGGGCGTCGTTGCTCACGGGAGGCTCGCGAGCCAGCGGCGCAGGATGTCGTGGCCCTCGTGCACGAGCGAGAGGGCCGTGGACTCGTTCTTCTGGTGGGCCTGCGCGTTCTCCCCCGGGCCGAAGTTGACGGCGGTGACGCAAAGCGCGGCGAAGCGGGCGACGTCGGTCCACGCCTGCTTGCGCTCGACCGCGACGACGCCGGCGGCGATGAGCTTCTCGGTGAGGGGGTGATGGCGGTGAGGCATCGCCGCGGGGGAGAGGTCGACGAAGTCGACGCGGGCGCGGCCGGCGACGAGATCGCGCACCTGCTGCTGCGCCTGCTCGAGCGAGACGTCCGGTGCGAAGCGGTGGTTGAGGTTGAGGAGGAAGCGGTCGGGCACGACGTTGCGGCCGCGACCGCCGTCGCGCGCCTGGGTGATTGTCGTGACGGTGCGGAAGGTGAGCTCGTCGATGCGCGTCTCCACCGGCGCCCGGGCGCCGACCTCGGCGAGGAAGGCCGCGGCCTTGGTGATGGCGTTGTCGCCCTCCCACGGGCGGGCGCTGTGCGCGGTCTTTCCTTCGAAGGTGATCGTGGCGTGGATGGAGCCGGTGCACCCGAGCTGCAGGCGGTTGTCGGAGGGCTCGAGGCAGACGGCGAAGTCGACGTGGCCGAGCTCGGGGTCCTCCTCGAGCACCACGCCGAGCTCGTTCTCGGCGAAGGGGCCCTCCTCGCGTGCGTAGAAGACGAGGGTGAGGTCGCAGGGGACGGAGGCGAGGTCGAGGGTCTCGGCGAGGGCGATCATCACGGCCAGGCCGCTCTTCATGTCGCTGGAGCCCGCGCCGTGGCAGCGGCCGGCCTCCAGGCGGGCGGGGCCGTTCTCGGTGCGGACGGTGTCGAGGTGGCCGGCGAGGGCGACGTGCGGGGCGCCGCCGCCGCGACGGACGAGCGGGACGACGAGGGAGTCGCCGTGACGGCGGATGGGCGCGGGCAGGGGGCGCGCGGCGAGGCGCTTCTCCACGGCGTCGCAGAGCGCGCGCTCCTCGCCGATGGGCGAGGCGATGGAGCAGAGCCAGAGCAGCGTTTCGTCGAGGAGGCGCCGCACCGCCGCGTCGGTCATACGGGCACCGCGAAGTCGCGCAGCGCCGCGTTGAGGCTGACCTTCCTGTCCGTACTCTCGCTGCGCCGGCCGATGATGAGCGCGCAGGGGACGCCGTACTCTCCCGCGGGGAACTTCCGGGTGCGCACGCCGGGGATGACGACGCTGCGCGGCGGGATGACGCCGCGCAGCTCCTTGGGCTCGGGGCCGGTGACGTCGATGATGAGGGTGGAGGAGGTGAGCACGACGCCCGCGCCGATGACGGCCTCGCGGCCGACGAGGGTGCCCTCCACGACGACGGCGCGGGAGCCGACGAAGACGCCGTCCTCGATGATGACCGGCCGCGCGCCGGGCGGCTCCAGGACGCCGCCTATGCCGACGCCGCCGGCGAGGTGGCAGTCGCGGCCGACCTGCGCGCAGGAGCCGACGGTGGCCCAGGTGTCGACCATGGTGCCGGCGCCGACGCGCGCGCCGATGTTCACGTAGCCGGGCATCACGATCGCGCCGGGCTCGAGGAAGGCGCCGTAGCGCACGACGCCGGGCGGCACGACGCGCACGCCCGCGGTGTCCAGGCCCTTCTTGAGCGGGATCTTGTCGTAAAACTCGAAGGGCCCGACCTCCATCTTCTCCATCTTGCGCAGGGCGAAGTAGAGCAGGATGGCCTGCTTGATCCACGCGTGGGTGACCCACTCGCCGCCCTCCGACTCGGGGGGCGAGGCGACGCGCAGCTCGCCGCGGTCGAGCGCGTCGATGGTGGCGAGCACGGCGCGGGTGTGGTCCGCCGCGTGCAACAGGGCCCGGTTGGCGAACGCGGCCTCGACGAGAAGCTTCGGCTCCATCCCGCCTCCCTACCAAATGCGACGGCCCCGCGCGAGGGGGCCGGGGGATCAGCCGCGCGGCAGCCGCAGCTCGACCCGCAGCGGCTCCACGCGCAGCTCGATGCCCGCCGCGCGCGCCGCCGCGTGGGCGACGGCCTCCGTCGGCTCGATGTGGCGCACGAGCTTGGTCTGCACGACGGCGTCGTGCGGGTCCGGCGTGGACGCCGGCATGACCTCGATCACCGCCTCGGTCTCGCCGACGCGGGTGCCGACGACGACCTCGCCTCCCTGCTCGCGCACGATGGACACCGCGATGGCGAGCAGGCGGGTGGCGATGTGGGGATCGCACTGGACCGAGCAATCGGCGGTGACCGGCCGGACGCTCACGTTCGTCACGCCGTGGGGGCGGATGGTCCACGCCACCTGCAGTGACTGCTCGGCGAGGGTGCCGACGGAGAGGTCCACAGGGAGGGGGAGAGGGAGCGCTCGGCCAGGTCGAGCAGACCGGCGGCGGCGTCGAGCTCACCGCTCAGGTGCGACACGGTCTCGATGAGCTCGTCGGCGGGAGCCTCCAGGAGACGGTCGAGGGCGACGTCGAGGCCGTCGAGGCGGACGGCGGCGTAGCTCTCGAGGGCGCGCATGGCCTCGCTGCGAGATGCGTCGCCGCTCGCGGGCGCGTTGGCTCTGCGGAAGGCCTCGCGCAGCCACTCGATGCCCTGCCGCAGCTCGGGGATGACGCCTTCACCGAGGGAGGGGGCGGCGCCGCCCCGCAGCACCGTCTCCAGGTTGCCCAGCGCGGCGAGCGCGTCGCGGACCTTGCCCCAGCGCGTCTCGCCCGAAGGGACCGGCGCGGAGCGCGACGCCTTCGTGGGCCGCGGGCTGGAGGCCGCGGGCGCCTCCGACTGCCTTTCGGATTCCTTCTTCGTCGCCATGGGTGGACAAGCACGCACGCGGGCCGAAGCCAAGGTGCCGGTGAGCGCGTGACACCGCCCATCCCACCCACGGACGGCGACGACACTGTATCACGATCACGCCTGAGGAGAGACCTCGGACGCGGCGAAGAAGTACGCGATCTCGATCTTGGCGTTGGCCAGCGAGTCGGAGCCGTGCACCGCGTTCTCTCCCACGTTCGAGCCGTAGAGCTTGCGGATGGTGCCGGCGTCCGCCTTCGCGGGGTCCGTCGCGCCCATCACCGCACGATACTTCGTCACGGCTTCGTCACGCTGCAGCACCGCGACGACGACGGGCGTGCGGGTCATGAAGGTGACGAGCTCGCCGAAGAAGGGGCGCTCCTTGTGCACCGCGTAGAACCCCTCGGCCACGGGCTTGGAGAGGTGCAGCCGCTTGAGCGCGAGGATCTCGAAGCCCTCCTTCTCGAGGAGCGCGAGGATGGAGCCGGCGTGATGCTTCTCGACGGCGTCGGGCTTGATGATGCAGAGGGTTCGTTCCAGGGCCATGATCGCACTCCGGCTGTGCGCGCCGCGCCGCGTGAAGCGCCCGCGATTTGCGTGCGTCTTCTAGGAGACGCCGACGCGAAAGGCAAACCATTTCCAAGAGTCCCGCTTTCTCCGAGCCCGGCCGGCGGGGTCCGAGCGGCGCGCCGCTGACCGGCAGGACGCCACCCGCCTCGCCCCTTCCGCCGCTGCTGGGGTCCGCATGGCGCGCCGCCGCTGGGGTCCGCATGGCGCGCTGGGGTCCGCATGGCGCGCGGGTCCGCACGATGTGGCGCGCGGCTCTCGCGCTACCCTCGCGACTGTCCCCCCTGTCCCCTCCCCCTGTCCCCGGACACCAAACGTCGGATTGCAAGCACGCTCGCCGTTCGACGTTTCAGCGGGATTCTGTGGAAGGGGGGGGTGGCACACGGGGTGCTTGGAGGGATGGGATGGACCCTGTGTTCTTCACGATCAAGCGGGCTTATTACGCGACGCTCAGGCTCACGCGGCGGGCGCTGGCGGCGATGGGACTCACGGCGGCTCGGTTCGACCTGCTCGATGCGCTGTACAAGCTCGGGACGCGCACCATCCACCTTCAAAGTCAGCTCCGGCGGGCGCTGGGCGTCGCGCGGTCGACCATCAGCCGCATGATGCGGTCGCTCGAGCAGCTTGGGCTCGTGACGCGGCGGCGTGACGGGCGCGACTGCATCGTCGCCCTCACGCCCGAGGGTCGCCGGCGCGTGCGCCGCGCGTACTACGGGCTCGTGCTCGTGGGGCACGTCGGGCTCGCGCTCGACGGCGCGCTTGCGCCGGGCGAACGCCGCTGGCCCGACGCGCGGCGGTGCGCCAGCGCGCGCAGGCACCTCGAAGCGCTCTGCATGCGCATCCGGCTCGGCTTCGGCGACGAGGCCACGCTCGACAGGCGCACCGAGTACGGCTTCTGGGTCCTGCGCGCGGACGAACGCGCGCGGCGCGCGCGGGCTCGGCGCGCGCAACGCCAGCGCGTACTCGACAGCGCCTTCGAGGGCGAGGCGCCATCGCGATGACCGGCGGGCGCGGCCGGCGCGCGCGGAGCTCAGCTCATCATCGAGCGAAGCGTCGTGGCCATGTCGCTCGGCGTGGGCGCCACCTTGCAGCCCGCCGCCTCGAGCGCGGCGATCTTGGCCGCGGCGGTGCCTTGCCCGCCGGAGATGATCGCACCCGCGTGGCCCATGCGCTTGCCCGGCGGCGCCGTGGTGCCGGCGATGAAGCACGCGACGGGCTTCTTCATGTTCGCCTTGATGTAGGCCGCGCCGCGCTCCTCCGCGCCGCCGCCGATCTCGCCGATCATGATGACGCCGTGCGTGTCGGGGTCCTCGTTGAAGAGGGTGAGCACGTCCACGAAGTCCATGCCGCCGACGGGATCGCCGCCGATGCCGATGCACGTCGACTGGCCGATGCCGAGCGCGGTCAGCTGCCCGACGGCCTCGTAGGTGAGCGTGCCGGAGCGCGAGACGACGCCGACGTGGCCGGCCTTGTGGATGTGGCCGGGCATGATGCCGATCTTGCACTGGTCCGGCGTGATGATGCCCGGGCAGTTCGGGCCGATGAGACGCGCCCTCGGCTTGCCGTCGGGCGTCTTGAGCTCCTCCAGCACCTTGCGCACCTTGATCATGTCCATGACGGGCACGCCCTCGGTGATGCAGACGACGAGGGGGATGCCCGCGTCGAACGCCTCGAGGATCGCGTCCGCCGCGCCGGGCGGCGGCACGAAGATGACGCTCGCGTCGGCGCCGGTCTCCTTCACCGCCTTCACGACGGTGTCGTAGACGGGGACCTTGCCCTCGAACTTCTCGCCCCCGCGGCCGGGGGTGACGCCGGCGACGACGTGGGTGCCGTAGGCCATGCACTGCTTGGCGTGGAAGCTCCCGGCGCTGCCGGTGATGCCCTGCACGAGCAGGCGCGTGCTCTTTCCGACCAGGACGCTCATTTCGCACCTCCGCTCACGGCCGCGACGATCTTCTTCGCGCCGTCGGCCATGGTGTCGGCCGACTGGATCGCCAGGCCGCTCTCGGCGAGGATCTTCTTGCCCAGCTCCACGTTGGTGCCCGCCAGGCGGACCACCACCGGCACCTTCAGGCTGAGCTGCTTGCTCGCGGCGACGATGCCCGCGGCGATGACGTCGCACTTCATGATGCCGCCGAAGATGTTGACGAAGATCGCCTTCACCTTCGGGCTCTTGAGGATCATGGAGAAGGCCTTGGTGACCTGCTCCTCGGTGGCGCCCCCGCCCACGTCCAGGAAGTTGGAGGGCGCGACGCCCACCTTCGCGCCGGCGTGCTTGATGATGTCCATCGTCGCCATGGCGAGGCCGGCGCCGTTGACCATGCAGCCGACGTTGCCGTCCAGCGACACGTAGTTGAGACCGACGACCTTCGCCTCCAGCTCCACAGGGTCTTCCTCGTCGCGGTCGAACATCTCCGCCCAGGTGCTCTGGTGGCGGAACTCGGCGTTGTCGTCGAAGTTGATCTTGCCGTCGAGCGCGACGACGTCGCCGCCCTCCAGCACCACGAGCGGGTTGATCTCGCAGAGGGAGCAGTCCTCCTTCACGAAGAGCTCGTACAGGGCGAGCGCCAGGCGCGTGAAGGAGCCGATGGTGGGCTTGCCGTACTGCTGCAAGCCGAGCGCGAAGGCGAGCTGCCGCGCCTGGTAGGCGGCCATGCCGACGGTGGGGTCGACGTGGACCGTCACGATCTTCTCCGGCGTGTCGTGCGCGACCTTCTCGATCTCCACGCCGCCCTCCGTGGACGCCATGAAGGCGATGCGGCGGCGGTCGCGGTCGACGACCGCGCCGAGGTACAGCTCCGTCTTCATCGCCAGGCCCTGCTCGATGTACAGGCGCCGCACCTTCTGACCCTCCGGGCCGGTCTGGTGCGTCACGAGCTGCATGCCCAGCATCTTCTCGGCGACCTGCTTGGCCTCGGCGGCGCCCCCCTTCACCACCTTCACGCCGCCGCCCTTGCCGCGACCGCCGGCGTGGATCTGCGCCTTCACGACGACGACAGGGCTCTTCGTCTCCTCGATGAGCTTCTTGGCCGCCTGCTCCGCCTCGTCGACGGTGAAGGCGGGGATGCCCTTCGGGATGGGGACGCCGTACTTCGCGAACAGCGTCTTGGCCTGGTACTCGTGGATCTTCACCTCGGCCTCCTGTGGGTCCGCGCCAGCGCGCCGGGGCGGCGGCGAAGCGCGAAGGATGGGGCCTCGTGGGTAGCACGCGGCGCGCTCCCGCGGCAACGGCGGACCGAGCGCGCGCGCACGCTCGTGCTAGCGTCGGGGCGATGTGCTCGACGCGGGGGAGGCACGGCGCGGCCGCCATGGGAGCGCTGGCGCTCGTCTTCGCGGCCGCCGGCGCGCGAGCGGAGCCTTCCCCGGGCGATCCTCCGCCCGTCTCGGTGGGCCTCACCACGCACGGCTACCGTATCGTCCGTAGCCCGCGACCGGGACTCTGGATCGCGGGGGCGGCGCTCCTGGGCAGCGGCTACCTGGGCGCGGTGGTGATTGCCCTCGCGGAGGGCTTCGGGGGCATCTCCCCGGTGCTGCTCCTCCCCGTCGCCGGGCCGTGGATCGGGCTGGGCTCCGACCTCTCCAACCCGGAGGGGTGCCCCCTCCAGCACCAGACCATCGACTGCAACGCCTTCCCCATCGACCTCGACCTCGTCCTCTCCGGCGTGCTGCAGGGGGCGGGGGCGATCCTCGGCGCGCTCGGCTTCATCAAGCACGACCGCCACGTGCCGCAGGTCATCATGACGCCGGCGTTCTCCCTCACGATGCCGCGCGGCCGCGGTGACGGCGGGACGCCACGCATCACGCTGGGCGTACGCGGCGTGTTCTAGACGCCACGCACCGTGGGCAGCCGCGGACAGGCCCGCGCGCCATTCGCCTGTTTTTCCCCCGGATTGACGCTGGCCCGCCGGTTGCGATGGGGGAGGGCATGAGCACCACCACCAAGTTTGCGGGCCTCTTGTTCGTCGGTCTTCTCGCTGCGTGCGGCGGGAACAAGGAGAAGGTCTCGTCGGCCGCCCCGGCATGTCCGAGCGCGGTGGCCGCGCCCGTCGGCACGAGCGCCGCCGGGGCGGTGACCGCGGCAACGACGACCACGGCAACGGCGACCACGGCAACGAGCAAGGCGGTCGCGAGGGTCGTCGAGGCGCCCCGCGCGCGGGCGACGAAGCTGGCCGTCAAGCGGCTGGTC
This sequence comes from uncultured delta proteobacterium, assembly GCA_963782055.1. Taxonomy (GTDB): domain Bacteria; phylum Myxococcota_A; class Polyangia; order Polyangiales; family Polyangiaceae; genus DASXHD01. The sequence goes on along the minus strand of CAWAIF010000003.1, from coordinate 2,415,056 downwards.
ATCGCGCGGGGAGTGGCGGGCCGCGAGCCGAAGAGCCCGGATGTCCTGTTCAACGCGAAGGAGAGCAAGATCTACGCGTTCGTGGAGGTGGCGAATCCGGAGAAGGCGCCGGGGGAGGTCCATGTGTCCTTCCTGCCGCCGTCAGGGGACGCGCACGGCGACGTGGTCCTCGCCGTGGGCGACACGGCGCGCTGGCGCACCTGGGCGTTCACCCGGCAGGCTCACGAGGCGGGAGAGTGGACGGCGGTCGTGCGCGATGCCCAGGGCAAGGAGCTCGCGCGGCAGTCCTTCGAGGTGACGCTCTGAGGGGGGGCCGCGATAGCCAACCCGCCTGGCGCGTCGGACTGCGAGCATGCTCGCGGTCCCGCGGCCGGGTCGGGCGGCGATCCACATGGATCCATCCGGATCCACGCATCGCCCCCTCCGCGCCTGGGCGCGGAACCGAGAAAAGCCCGGAGATCCCGGAGATCGCGAGGTGCCGCGAGGTGCCGCGAGGTGCCGCGAGGTGCGGCATGTGGGATGCAGTAGGTGGAGCCATGACCCGTCGCAACCCCACCAAGTCCCTCCGCAAGCTGGTCGCCGACAAGCGAGGCGCCTCGATGGTCGAGTACTCCCTCCTGCTCTTCCTCGTCCTGGTCGTCGCCGCCGTCGTCTACAAGCAGGTCGGCAAGAACGTCCGCATGGCGGGTGACAAGACCGCGGCGGCGTTCCTGTGAGGCCCGTGGCGATGAAGAAGCTGGTCCTCGGGCTCGCCCTCGCCTCCGCCGGCGCCCTCGGCGTGGCGTGCAGCGCCAGCCCGACGATGCCGGGCAACGACAACACGGGCAACGGCAACCTGGACGGCGTCGCCATCCTGCACGCCGGCACCACCGTCCTGGCGCAGAGCCTGGCGGACGTCGCGAACGTGCAGCCGGACCGCGTGGTGTTCCCCGCCTCCGCCTACGCCCAGCTCGCCTCCCACGCCGCGGGCGACGTCCTGCTCGCCGACCGGCAGACCCCCGGCACCACCGGCAACAACCCCGACGGCTTCCTGCGCAAGGTGAAGTCGGTCTCGCAGGCGGCGGAGGGGACGGTCGTGATGACCGACCCCGCGACGCTCCAGGAGGCCGTCGACCTGCTCAAGTTCCAGTCGACGCTGCAGGTCCCGGCCCTGACGGTGGACGGCCCCGCCACGCAATCCGCGCCGGGCCAGCTCCACACCCAGAAGAGCGGCGGCACCACCGTCAAGCTGCTCGACTTCAGCGGCACCAAGATCTTCGACTACACCGGCACGGCCAGCCTGCCGAACAACCAGACCATCGGCTTCAACGCCTTCGCCACCGTCGACACCGGCACCCTCGACTTCTCCCCGAGCTACGACGTGGGCGCCGACCTGGGCTTCCTCAAGATCAACTCCTTCCACGCCACCGCGACCGGGAAGCTGGACGCCACGCTCATCATCGACGCCGGCGTGAAGCTGCAGACGTCGCTGGACTCGCAGACCTTCACCCAGCTCGTCGCGCAGCAGCTCCTCAAGTCCAACTCCACCACCATCGCCGACTACAAGGTCAGCCTGGGGAGCCTGAAGCTCGGGCCCTTCAACATGCCGTCGAGCGCGCACTTCACCGCGACGCTGGACTGCGACTTCGCGTGGGGCGGCGGCCCGGAGGTGAAGGTGGGTGGCACCGCCTCCGGCAGCGTGACCGCGGGCATCAAGTACGAGAACGGCACCCTCTCCCCCGTCTTCGACAAGAACGCCTCCTTCACCCAGAGCGGCCCCGACTACACGATGGACGGGATGGTGCGCGCCTACTGCAGCATCACCCCCAAGTTCGAGCTGCAGTTCTTCGGCGTCGCCATGGCCGACCTCACCGCGAAGGCGTACGCCGGCGCGGGCGGCGCGCTCGCGTGCGGCGGGCCCGACCAGCAGGGCAACCAGCAAGGCCTCATCCACGGCGACGTGGAGGCAGGCCTCTCCGCGAGCGTGCACGCCAAGGTGGACATCTTCGGCCTCTACAAGTGGGAGAAGGAGTGCACGCTGTTCGACCTGAACGGCGAGGCGCAGTACGACCACGCCTTCACGCTGCCCGGCGGCCAGAACGCGACCTGCACCCCCGCGAGCAACTACGACCTGCCCCCGGAGCCCCCGGCGGACCCCGCGTCGTGCTTCGGCTCCTCCTCCGGTGACACCGACGGCGGGGCGGACGGCGGCGGCATCATCAACGGCACGTGCACCCACGACGTGTGCACCGCCGGCGACAAGCTCGGCCAGCAGTGCGACTCCTGCACGATGGCGGTCTGCGCGAAGGACCCCTACTGCTGCGACACCTACTGGGGCCTGTCCTGCTTCCAGGACGTCCAGCAGTACTGCGGCAAGACCTGCCAGTAGCCCCCACCCCCAGCCCTCACCTCAGCCCTCACCCCCAGCCCTCACCCCCCGGCCCCCTCTCCCGGAGCGGGAGAGGGGGAGCAACGGTGGGGTCACTTCTTCTGCAGGGCGTCCAGCCGGGCGCGCAGCTCGTCGATCTGCTTCTGCTGCTCCTGCACCGTGGCCAGCAGCATGCTCGTGTAGCCGTACTGATCGACGTGGGTGCGGTCGCCCTGCACCGCGGGGCTCGGGTCCGGCTGGTCGTCGATGATGAAGCCCAGGTGGCGCTTCGCGTTCGCGGGCTCCGCCTTGTACCGGTACTCCGCCAGGCGCGTCTCCAGCGCCTGCTGGGCGAGGGCCGTGCGCTCCTGCTCGTCGACGTAGTCGATGTCCGTCTTGTACGCACGGCGCGAGATGGCGCCGCCGCCGCAGAGGACGCCGGCGTCGTTCTCGTTGCACTTGCTGGCGCCGCCGTTGGTGCAGGCGCAGTCGCCGATGCAGCTGCAGACGCTGTTGTTGTTGCAGAGGCCGATGGGATAGCAGCCGGTGTCCACCGTCTGCGGGCCGGCGAAGTGCTTCACGCAGACCGTGCCGTTGGGGCAACCCGCGTCGCAGCTGCTCGTCGTGAAGCCCGCGCAGCCGGCGTCGCCGCCGCCCGCATCCGTGCCGCCGGAGTCGGTGCCGCCGGAGTCGGTGCCGCCGGAGTCTCCGCCCTGCACGTCCGCGGTGGCGTCGACGCCTCCGTCGGTGTCCGTGGTGGTCGTGTCACCGCAGGCCGCGGCGGCGATCAGGAACGCAATGGCCCAGGCAAGTCGAATGCTCCGCATGGCACACCTCCGTCGGCCATCGTACGGCCGACGGAGACGCGCTGCGAAAGGTCAATGACGAGCGCCCGCCCAAAGAGGCGCGGAGCTCGGGAAGGGCTCCGTTGTCGGCGCCTCTCAGGTGGTCTTCTTGACCACGTCCACCACGTCCTGCACCGCCTTGGCGCTCTTGGCGAGCATGGCCTTCTCGTCCGCCGTCAGCGAGATGTCGACGATCCGCTCCACGCCGCCGCCGCCGATGATCACCGGGACGCCCATGAAGAGATCCTTGCAGCCGTACTCGCCGTCCAGGTAGGCGGCGCACGGGAGCAGGCGCTTCTGATCGCGCAGGTAGGCCCTGGCCATCGCGACGGCGCTGGCGGCCGGGGCGAAGAAGGCGCTGGTGCCCATCAGGTTGACGATCTCGCCGCCGCCCTTGCGCGTGCGGGCGATGATGGCGTCCAGCTTGTCCTTGGCGATGAGCTCGCCGGCGGGGACGCCGTGGATGGTGGTCATGGAGAGCACCGGGACCATGCTGTCGCCGTGGCCGCCGAGCACCATGGCGCGCACGTCCTTGACGCTGACGCCGGCCTCGCGCGCGAGGAAGAGCTCGAAGCGGGCGCTGTCCAGGACGCCGGCCATGCCGGCGACGTGCGTCTTGGGGACGCCGGTGACGCGCTTGTACTCGTAGACCATCGCGTCGAGCGGGTTGGAGATGACGATGGTGAACGCGCCCGGGCAGTGCTTCTTCGCGTTGTTGGCGACGTCCCGGATGATGGGGAGGTTGATGGCGACCAGATCGTCGCGGGACTGGCCGGGCTTGCGCGGGATGCCCGCGGTGATGATGAGCACGTCGGCACCGGCGAGGTCCGCCCAGTTGGAGGTGCCGCGGATGTTCGCGTCGTAGCCGAGGACGGCGCCGTTCTGCTCCAGGTCGAGGGCCTTGCCCTTCGCGAAGTTCTCCTTCGCCGCGATGTCGAAGAGCCAGACGTCGCCCAGCTCCTCGTTCGCGCACAGGCGCGCGAGCTCGCCCCCGATGTTGCCTGCTCCAATGAGACCGATCTTCTTGCGGTTGGCCATGGCGAGTCCTCCACTACCTTTCTCTCGAGTCGCGGCAGCTTTACACCACGTAGCGCCGCGCCGGCAACGGGACCAGTCCCGAAAAGAGGGTCAGGGATCGAAGATTTCGTGCTCCAGCAGGCCCGGGGCGATCGTGCCGTGCGAGAGGATCTCGTCGTGGAAGCGGCGCAGGGAGAAGCTCGCGCCGTCGCGCTTCTTCATGCGCTCGCGCATCTGGAAGATCTTCTCCCGGCCGATCAGGTAGGAGAGCGGCTGCGTGGGCGTCTCGGTGTAGCGCTTCACCTCGCTCACCGCGAGCTGGTGCTCCAGGTGCACGTCCTTCTCCAGCACGGCCACCGCCTGGTCGAAGGTCATGCCCCGCACGTGCAGGCCCACGTCGATCTTCACGCGCGCGGCCCGCACGAGCACCCACTCCAGCTGCATCAGGCGCTCCTCGTCGGTGTAGTAGCCGAGCTCGTTCATCAGCTCCTCGGCGTAGAGCGCCCAGCCCTCGGCGAAGATGGAGGGGCCGGTGACCTTGCGGATCAAGGAGGCGTGGGTGCGCGCGATGGAGAGCTGGAGGTGATGGCCCGGGTAGGTCTCGTGGACGACGGTGTCGACCTGATCGCCGTGGTCGTTCTCCCGCAGCATCTCCTCCTGCTGCTCGGGGGTGAGCTTGGGGTCCACCGGCGTCACGAAGAAGAGGCCCTTGTCCACCGGGTCGAAGGGCGGCGCCACGTCGTAGGAGGCGATGGTGGTGGTGCGCAGGAAGGGCGGCGTCGCGACGACGTCGCACGTCTCGTGCGCGGGGAAGGTGACGACGTCCTCGGCCTTCAGGAACTCGCGGGCGCGCGCCACCTCCCGCGCGTAGGAGGGGATGAGCTCGGCGGCGGTGGGGTGGTGGCCCTTCACCTCGTGGAGCACCTCCGGCCACATGCCCGGGCGCACCGGCTGGTGCGCGATGCGCGCGGCGACCTCGTCCATCTGCTCCTGCGTGCGCAGGTAGACCTTCTCGCCGAGCGCGGCGACCTGGTCGGCGTTCTCGGTGAGGGCGTAGTCGGTGTGGAGCAGGAACTCGAAGTAGTCGCGGCCGGCGGCGAAGTCGCCGTCGGAGCGCGGGAGGACCACCTCGCGCAGGAAGTCGGCGTAGTCGGCGTACGCCTTCTTCGCCGCGACGATCGCGGCGTGGATGCGCTCCTTCTGCTGCGGGAGCGCGGCGGCGAGGATCGGCTCCTCCTCGTCGAAGAAGGGGCCGGCGCCCTCCGCCGCCTCGATGCCGACCTGCGTCCACACGCGCGGCGGCCGCTCCAGGTTGACCTTGCCGTAGGCGACCACCGCCGGCACCTTTTCGATGCGCGCCAGCGCCTTCGCCGCGCGGTCGGCGATCGGCGCGTAGTCGCGCGCGGTCATGACGAAGATGGCCTCCATCGGGCTGGCGTAGAAGTCCGGCTTGCGCGCCAGCGGCCGCACCGTCCGGCGCGTGCGCACGTCCACGGCCAGCGCGTCCTCCAGGATGGTGAGGTCGGTCCGCATCGTCTTGCTCGCGTGCGGCGTGGCGAAGCGGCGGCGCAGCTCGGCGAGCATGCGCTCCTCGGCCTCGGTGGTGCGGGCGAAGCCGGCGGTGGACTTGTCGTCGAGCTCGGTGTCGCGCTGGTGCAGGCCGAGGGAGGTGGCGGTCTCCGGCGAGATCTGGACGAGCAGATCGAGGTAGCGCTGCTCGGCGGCGGCGATGGCGTTGTCGTCGGAGGGCTGGTCGTTGCACGGGCCGACGCACGGGGCGCCGGAGGGCGCGGGAGGCGGCGCGCCGGCACAGGCGACGGCGCAGGCCAGGACGACGGCGAGCGCGGCGGGGCGGATGGAGGGCACCACGGCGCGCATGGTACACGCTCGCCAGCTCTGCCATAGGCGCCGCGGAGGGAACCGTCCGGGTGCCTCCGGCGTAGTACTGGCGTGACAGCGTCCGCGCCTCGGGCGAGGATGAGAGCGTCATCGGACGGGGCTTGGGCACATCGATGGAACCGGAGCAGAGGGGCAGGCGTCTGCCGAAGGTCGTGCAACGTGATGCGCACGGGCTCGCCGGCACGCCGCGCATCTTCCGCTTCCTCGAGGTGGGCTGCGTCCTCGCCTTCCCGTTGCTGTGGCTCTCGCTGGTGTGGCGGCTGCGGCCAGCGGCGGTGGCGTGGCCTACCCTGCTGCCCATCGCCGCGGTGTGCGGCTACCTGGCGTCGGACTTCATCTCCGGCTTCTTCCACTGGCTGTTCGACACCTGGCTCTCGCCGGACACGCCGGTGCTCGGGCCGATCTTCGTGCGCACCTTTCGCGAGCACCACCTCGACCCGACGGCGATCGTGCGCCACGACTTCGTCGAGACGAACGGGTCGAACATGCTCGCGGGCAACTTCCTCGTCACGGTGGGCTTCGCCTCGCTGGGCGACGAGCCCTCGAAGGCGGGGGATCTCCTCGCCGCCGGGCTCTGCGCGTGCGCCTTCTTCATGTCCATCACCAGCCAGATCCACAAGTGGGCCCACGCCGAGCGGGTGCCGGCGCCCGTGCGGTGGTTGCAGAGTGCACACATCCTGCTCGGCAAGGAGCACCACGCGGGGCACCACGCGGCCCCCTTCGACCGGTCGTACTGCATCACGAGCGGCTGGTTGAACGGCACCCTGCACGCCACCCGCTTCTTCCGCGTTCTGGAGGTGCTCATCTCCGCCGTCACCGGCGCGGTGCCGCGAGCGGACGACATCGGCAAGGACGCCGCGCTCGCCGTGGCTGTCGAGGCGGGCGGCGCGGAAGACCCCGACTACGACGAGACGTAGACCGCGACGCTCGCGTTGTCGTGGCCCCCGCTGAGGAGGGCCTCGTGGACGAGCACCTGCGCGACGGCCGAGGGGTCGCGCCCCGCGCGGCGCACGGTGGCGCCCATCGCCTCCGCCGTGGCGAAGTAGCTCCAGACGCCGTCGGAGCAAAGGACCAGCACCGCGCCCGGCGGCAGCTCGACCGTGCGCACGTCGGGATCGACGTTGTCCAGGCCGTCCTCCAGCGGACCGATGCACCGCGTCAGCGCGTGCGCGAGCGGCTGGGCGAAAGCCTCCTCCTCCGTCACCTCACCGGACGCGAGCATCTCGTTGGCCCAGGAGTGATCGCGGGTGAGGCACTCGTCGCGGCCCTCGGCGAAGAGGTACGCGCGGCTGTCGCCCGCCCACCCGATGGCGACGCGGCGGCCCTCGACCAGCGCGACGACGATGGTGGCGCCGGGCGCCTCCGACGTGCGGACGTCGGAGGACGCCCTGCACACGGCCTCGTGCGCGGCACGGATGGACTCCCGCACCAGCTCCGCCCCTCTCTCCCCCTGCTCGATGCCGGCGGCCCCGTGACGGCACGCCCACTCCACCCCGACCGTCGCGGCGAGCCTGCCATCGGCGGAGGCCGACACGCCGTCGCAGAGCACGAGGAGCGTCTGCCCCCGCGCCGCGTGTGCGTCCAGCGCGTCCTCCTGACGCTCGCGGCGGTAGCCGAGGTCGGCGAGCAGCCCCACGCGGTCACCCACCACGCGCGGACGCTCGCCGGCCCGCGCGAGCGCGCGCGCCTCCGCGGTGCCGGAGGGTGGGAGGCGCGGGTCGGTCAGCAGCCTCACGAGGCCGGGCGAGGCCAGGCCAAGCGGCCCGGGGAGCAGCGCCTCGCCCAGCGCGCGCATGACGGGGCGGGCGTCGAAGCTCCCCGTCCGGCGGAAGACGCCCCGCGCCTGCCGGATACCGAGGGATCCGTCCGGACGGATGACGAAGTCCTCGGCCTGCGGCTGCCACGCCAGCCTGTCGCGCTCGAAGCGCTCGGCGAGGTCCAGGGCCGCGTTCACCAGGTCGCCGATGCGCGCCGGCCCCAGCTCGGGGGCCACCTCGAGGAGGCGCCGCCCCGTGTCCTCGACGGGCACGTCCGACGGCGGCGGCGAGACCGGCAGCGTCGGGACGCTCCGCACCGGATCGTCGGCGACGAGCGTCTCCCCGTCCGTCTCGCAGAAGCGATCGTCGTCGGGATAGCTCGCCTGACACGCGGGGCAGCGCTTCACGGATCCGTCCAGCTTACCCCGGGCGTGAGCCGGGGGATACGATCGGGTAGGATTGTCGCGGGAGGTCACGCCATTGATCCACGTCCGCATCCTTTGCTTTCCCGCGCTGGCCGCGGTCCTGCTCGGCGCTTGCGCCACCAACGACAACCCCAACCAGTTCGGGCCCGACGCGGGCCCCGACAGCCCGTTTGTCGGCAACGAGGGCGGCGGCGGAGACAGCGGGCCGTGCGGGCAGACGCAGTACCAGGCGACGCAGGCGCCCACGGCGCTCCTGGTCTTGCTGCAGCGCAGCGGGAGCATGTCGCAGAACAACAAGTGGGCCTTCGCCGCGCAGGCGCTCGTCCAGGCGCTCGACCAGCCCGCCTTCGACGACGTCGCCATCGGGCTGATGGCCGCGCCCAACGCGACGGTGACGGGGCCGGCGTGCGTCTTCAACCTCCCGGTGGCGTGCTCGGTGCCCGCCTTCCCCCAGGTGGACTTCGCCATCCCGGGGCAGAAGCACTCGAGCGACCCGACCGGCGTGCGGCACGGCATCAAGAACTGGCTGACCATGAACGCGCCCGACCAGAGCGCAGGCGAGGGCAACCCGCTCTACTCGGCGGTGCAGATCGGCATCGGGGCGCTGCAGGGGTGGTCCGCGCCGCCCGGCGCCAAGCGCATCCTCTTCGTCGTGACCGACGGCGCCATCAGCTGCACGTCCCTCTCCAACCGGCAGGGCTACACCGACGGCAACGGGTGCACCGACTGGGAGAACCCGAACAACATCATGACGCTCGTCAGCACGGCCAACAAGGACGCGACCTCGCCGGTCGACACGTTCATCGTGGGCGTGCCGGGGTCCGACTCGTACGACGCGAGCGGCGTCAACTTCCCGCCGTACCACATGCGCGCGGCGCTCAGCGACATCGCCAAGGCGGGCTCGCCCGGCAACGTGCCCGTCGGGTGCACGGCGACCAATCCCTTCCAGCAGACGGACCCCGACCCCAGCGTCTCCTGTCACTTCGACATGACGCAGAACTACTCGGCCCAGGCCGTCGCGACGGCGATCCAGCAGGTGCGCGGCAAGGTGCTCGGCTGCATCTTCGACCTGCCCAAGCCGGACGGCGGGATCGTCGACCCCGGCCAGGTGAACGTCGACTACACCGTCGGCGGCGGCAACGACAACTCGCTCTACCGCCGCAAGGACTCGAGCAACGACTGCGCGAACGACGGCTGCTGGGACTACACCAGCGATGGCAAGGTGGAGCTGATCGGCAAGGCGTGCGACGACGTGAAGAACGCGCCCGACGCCAAGGTGAACATCCAGGTCGGCTGCGCCACCGTCGTGAAGTGATCAGGTCTCCAGGTGCACCTCGCCGACGGCGAGGCGCACGAGGGTCCCGTCCTGCTGGCGCAGCCGGAGGCGGCCGTCGACGTCGATGCCGTCGGCGACGCCGTGGCGGCCGTCGTCGGTGCGGATCGCGTGGTCCTTCAGGGCGTCCGCCGCCTGCAGGCGCGCGTGCACCAGGCCCAGCCCGCGGTGCGCGCAGAGCTCCAGATCGCGGTCCAGCCCCTGGAGCACGTCGGCGAGGATCTCCGCGCGATCGGGCGGGGCGCCGGCGTGGAGCGCCACCGACGTGGCCAGGCTGGCGATCGCCGGGTCGAAGACGCGCGTGTGCACGTTGATGCCGATGCCCACGACCAGGCCGTCGACGCGCTTGCCGGCGAGCGTCGCCTCGAGGAGCACGCCCGCGACCTTGCGGCCCTCGATGAGCACGTCGTTCGGCCACTTGAGGCGCACGTCGGCCGCCGGCGCCGCGCGGGCCACCGCGTCACGCACCGCCACCCCTGCGACCAGCGCGAGCGGCGGCAGGCGGGAGGGCTCGCAGCGCAGGCGCACCAGCACCGAGAAGAGCAGGTTCTCCCCGCGGGGCGAGATCCACGCGCGGCCCTGCCTCCCCTTCCCCGCAGTCTGCACCTCCGCCACCCACGTCGCGCCGCCGGGCGCGCCGTTCTTCGCGGCGCGCCGGGCCACGTCGTTGGTGGAGGAGGTCTCGTCGAGCAGCTCCAGCGGCTTGCCGAGGGTGATGCCCCGCTCGGCGATCGCCTCCGGCGCGCGCACCAGGTCGTGACCCACGCCGCGCGCGGGGGCGCCGCGGATCACTCGAAGTCCAGCCCGATGTCGGCGGCGGGCGCGGAGTGCGTGAGCGCCCCCACCGAGATGGCATCGACCCCCGCCGCCGCAAGCTCGGGGATGCGCGGGAGGGTCACGCCGCCCGACGCCTCCAGGAACACCTTCCCCTTCGCGCGGGAGACCGCCTCGCGCACGTCCTCGGTGGACATGTTGTCGAGCAGCACGATGTCGGCGCCTGCGGCGATCGCCTCGTCGAGCTGCTGGAGGTTCTCCACCTCGCACTCGACGCGGCTGGTGTGCGGCGCGAGGGCCCGCGCGCGCTCGATGGCGACGCCGACGCCGCCGCACGCGGCCACGTGGTTGTCCTTGATGAGCACCGCGCTCCCCAGGTTGTCGCGGTGGTTGTACGCGCCGCCGGTGCGCACGGCGTAGCGCTCCAGCGCGCGCAGGCCGGGCGTGGTCTTGCGGGTGTCGGTGATGCGCGTCTGGCTGCCGCGCGGGAGCGCCTGCTCGTAGGTGCGCGCCATCGTGGCGATGCCGCACATGCGCTGCACCAGGTTGAGCGCGGTGCGCTCGCCCATCAGGATGGCGCGCGCGGGGCCGCGGACGGTCCACACCTGCGTGCCCCACTCGACGAGGGCGCCCTCCTCGCACCGGAGCTCCACCTTGACGCGCGGGTCGATCCTCTCGAAGACGCGGGCGAAGACGGCGCCGCCGCAGACGACGAGCGGGCCGCGCGCGACGGCGTGGGCGACCGACTGCGCGCTCTCCGAGACGCAGGCGGAGGTGGTGACGTCGCCGGAGGAGAGGTCCTCCTCGAGGGCCCGGTCGATGATCGGGTCGACGATGACGGGAAGGAGCATGGGGGCATCTTTAGCCGAAGCCGGGCGAGAGGGCGAGCGCGGGGCAGGGCCTCACCACCTCTCCACGCGCCACCCCCTCCGTGCCGCGTGCCGCGCCAGCCGCGGGTCCGGGTTCACCACCACCGGCTCCGCCACCGCCTCCAGCAGCGGCAGGTCCGTGTACGAGTCGCTGTAGAACACCGCCTCCCGCAGGTCGAACCCCAGCCGCCCGGCGAACCCCCTCGCGCGCGCCAGCTTCCCCTCCCCGAAGCACAGCGGCTGCACCGGCCGCCCGGTGAAGCGCCCCGCCTCGTCCACCTCCAGCTCGCTCGCCACCACGTGCTCGATGCCCAGCCGCCGCGCCAGCGGCCTCGCCGCGTAGGGCGTGGCGCCGGTGACGATGGCGATCACGTCCCCCTGCTCGCGGTGCCGCGCCACCGCGGCGCGCCCCGCGTCGGCGATGTGCTGCTCGACGTAGCGGGCGAACCAGTCCTCGAAGCGGGCGGCCGTCGCGCTCTCCGCCTTGCCCCGCAGGCTGCGCAGCGCGCGCGAGGCGACGTCCGCCGCGTCGATCACGCCGAAGGTGTACTGCAGCACCCAGTAGGCGACGCGCAGGGAGTCGCGCAGCCCCGCCTCGCCGATGTCGCGCTGGTAGCGCACGTAGAGGCTGGCCGTCTCCTTGCGCACCAGCGTGCGGTCCATGTCGAAGAGCGCGCCGCGCGGGGCGCGGGGCTCAGTAGACGGCGAAGCCACGGCCGAGCGCCTCGGAGAAGAGGTTGCAGAGTGCATGGAACGCGACGCCGGTGCCGACGCCGCCGGTGCGCGCGCGCAGCCACCCGAAGACGAGCGCCGGGAAGAACACCGCCAGACGCGCCGGCGACGGGATGGTCACGAGGTGGCCGACGGCGAAGATGACCGACGAGATGAGCAGCCCCGGCCCCACCGTCGCCCCGAGGACGCGCGTGCGCGGCGGCAGCGCCTCGTCCAGGCGGCTCTGCAGGTACCCGCGGTAGAACGCCTCCTCCGGCAGGGCGATGAGCAGCACCTGACCGAGGATCTCGTTGGTCGTCTCGAGGGGATGCACGAAGAGGTAGAAGGGGTGCTGCGGCCGCCACCAGAGGCGCCAGGCGAAGTAGTAGGGCACGAAGAGCACCAGCCCGAGCACCACCGCCCCCAGCACCGCCCGTCCGGTGGCGCGCGCGACGCGGCGCGCGTCGATGCGCTCCTTGAGCAGCAGGCCGGCGAAGCCCAGGCCGGCGCGCCGCACGCGATCGTCGTCGCGCCGCCAGACCAGCGCCCACACCGCCGCCAGGAAGGTGAAGCCGACGACCGTCGCCACGTGCCGCTTCGGCACGAGCAGCGCCTCGCCGCCCACCAGCGCGGTGACGATCGCCGAGGCCACCAGCGCCTCCACGAGCGCCGCACGCCGGGCGGCGGCGGCGTCCGCGTCCTCCTCCATCACTGCGGGCACGCGAGGCGACCGACGTCCACCTCGTTGTGGATCCCTTCCAGGTCCTGCCACGCCACCAGCCACTCGCCCTTCGTCTTGCCGGGCGCGAGCCAGGGCCGGGGCTGGGCGCCGTCCACGTGGGCGAAGGTGCTCGACTTGCCGAGCCCGTCGCGCGTGACCGACGCGATGCGCACGGTGCCGTGCTCGTAGTAGGCGACCATCACCTGACCCTCATTGCCGACGGCCAGCGCGGGGTGGGAGCCGCCCCACTTCTTGCGCCACAGCACCTTGCCCTGCGCGGGCTCGATGAGGGCGATGTTGGCGGCGTTGCCCTTCTCGTCGTGCCAGGCCACGAAGCAGCCCTCGGTCCCGCACGCGAGGATGGGGGCGTCACCGGGGAGCTTGTCCTCGTTGACGAGCTTGGGCTCGACGAGCGTGCGATCCTTGCGGAGCTTGCCGGGGACGATCTTCGGCTCGCTCAGGCCCTTCGCCAGCGCGGGGTCCTTGAGGGGGATGCGCAGCCGCTCGATGAGGTGCTTGTTGTCGCGCTCCAGCTTGTAGACGATGAACACGGCGTTGCTGGCGACCGCCACGCTGGGCACGCGCACGTTGACCGGCTTGGAGGGGATCGCGACGGCGTAGTCGGTGAGGCGGATCTCCGGGCCGATCGGGTCGAGCTCGGCCGAGAGCTTGCGGAAGAAGAGGTCGTCGCCCTCCTTGTCGCGGTCGTCCTGCCACACGACGACGAAGCCCTCCGGCGACTTCTCGAACGCCGGCCAGAAGTGGCCGCCGCGGTCGGCGCCCACGTCGGTGCTGGCGCCGGCGATGCGACCATCGGCGTCGAGCCAGCGCGCGCGCACCCCCGCCTCGCGGCCGTCCCGGTCCCAGTAGAGCATCGCGATGCGGTCCCCGACGGCGAGCAGCGACGGGCGGTCGACGTCGTCCGCCTCTGGCGTGACGTCGCGCGGCGTGGAGAGGGGCTTCCCCGTCTCGTCCAGGAGCACGGAGTAGGCGTGATCGTGGCCGGCGTGCTCGTGGTCGTCCACCCAGACGACCACGGGGCCGTGGAGCCCCTGCACGATCGCCGGACGCCCGGCGTTGCTGTTGGCGACGAGGCGCGGGTGCGAGAAGGCCACCATCCGGCAGGCGCCCTTGCCCGCCGTCGCCGCCTTGGTCTGCTCGATGTACGTCTTGGCGATGGCGCCGGCGCCCTGGTCCAGCGCCTGCTTGAACGCCTTCTGCGCGCCGAGCGCGTCGCCGTCGACGAAGAGCTTCTGCCCCTGGGTGATGGCGGCGTACCACTTGGGGCGGTCATCGCCGGGGGCCGAGGGCGCGGCGCTCGCCGAGGGCGGGGCGGTGGCCGCGGTGGCCGTCGAGCGGACGAGCGGGGTGAGCACCTGCGGGCGCAGCTGCTTGTCCCAGACCAAGAACGCCGCCGCGGCGCCTCCGACGAGCAGCAACAAGGAGAACGCGTAGCGCGCGGCGGAGGGACGCGGCCTGACCGACGGAGTGCTCGCCGTCGGCGGCATGTCCAGCGCGCTGGAGCCGGGTGGGCGCGAGGGCGGGACCTTGTCGGCGAGGTCCGGCGGCGGCGGGGCCACGAGCTCCCCGGACGACTTGGGCACCACCGGCGAGACGGGTGGGGTCTCCACGACGGGGTGCGCCTCGATCTCCTCCAGGTCCGCCACGTTGACGTACGAGATCTGCGGTACCGCGCCGAGCAAGGCGCGGGAGAGCGCGTCGGCCAGCTCCTTTGCGGTCTGGAAGCGGTTGTCGGGATCGCGCTCGAGCGCCTTCTGGAACCACTGGTCGAAGGTGACGGGCAGGTCGGGCCGGACCTTGGAGGGCACCGGGATGGGCTGGGTGGCGATCGCCGCGAAGGTCATCGCCACGCCCTGATCGGTGTTCCACACCGGCCGGCCGATGAGGCACTCGTACGCCATGCACCCGAGCGCCCACAGGTCCGCGCGGTGGTCGACGTTCCCCTGCCCCTTGACCTGCTCGGGCGACATGTACGCGGGGGTGCCGAACACCGCGCCCTCGCGTGTGAGCCGCGCCGTCTTCTCGTCCGACTTGACCGGCGCGTAGAACTTGGCGAGGCCGAAGTCGAGCAGCTTGGCGATCTCCTCGCCGTCCTCGCCCTTGACGATGAAGATGTTCTCCGGCTTGAGGTCGCGGTGCACGATCCCCGCGGCGTGCGCCTTCATCAGGCCCTTGGCGCAGTGCTGGATGATGCGCACGGTGGTGGCCGGGTCGATGAGCCGGACGCGGGCCATCCGGTCGTAGAGCGACTCGCCCTCCAGGTACTCCATCGCGATGAAGGGGCGCCCATCCTCCAGGCGGCCGGAGTCGTAGACGTCCACGATGTACGGGCTGCGGACGCTGGCGGCGGCGCGGGCTTCCCGGAAGAAGCGCTCGATGACGATGTTCGAGTTGGACAGCTCGCTCGCCAGGATCTTGATGGCGACCTTCTTGCCGAGCGCCATCTGCTCGGCCTCGTAGACGGCAGCCATGCCGCCGCGGCCGATCTCTCGCGTCACCTTGTACTTGCCGACGAGCAGAGTCCCGACGGGAATTTTCGATTCGTTGGGGACAGGGCGCATCGAGGCCACTGGACGGAGCATACCGTAGCCTGTTTTCCCGGCCTATGGGACAAAGAGCGACGAGGCTCGCCGTGCTATGAAACCCCTGTGAAAGGGGATCGGGAGCGGCTGGAGCGCCTGGCGGCGGTGGGGGAAGTGGCTGCGGAGGCGGCGCACGAGCTCCGGAACGCCCTGGCCGTCATCGCCGCGAGCGCCTACGTGCTGCGGGCCGCGCGGGAGCGCGACCCCCACGTGGCGAAGATCGAGCGGCACGCGCGCACCGCGCAGGGGGTGGTGGACGCCTTGATGGCGCTCGCGCGAGGGGAGGCGGTGCGGGGGGAGGAGGTGGCCCTGGCCGACCTCGTGGCCGAGGCGCGGGCGGACCTCCCCGGCGAGGCGCGCTGGGTGGACGAGGTGGGGGACGTCCGCGTCCGCGGCAACCCGGTGCTGCTGGCGCGCGTCCTCCGCGTCCTCTACGAGAACGCCATCCAGGTGGCGGCGCCGCGCGCGGCCGAGGTGACCACCCGCGTCGTGGCGGGCACACCCACCGTGATCCGCATCTCCGACGACGGTCCGGGGGTGCCCGAGGCGTTGCGCGAGCACCTCTTCGAGCCGCTGGTCACCGGACGGGAAGGAGGCACCGGCCTGGGCCTCGCCCTCGCGCGGCGGATCGCCGTCGCGCACGGCGGGACGCTGACGCTGGCGCCGGCGCAGAAGGGGGCGAGCTTCGAGCTGTCGCTCCCGGCCGCGGCTAGTTGACCTGCCCGTTGGTCTTGCAGCCGAACACCAGCTCGATCTTGCCGCTCTTGTCCGACTGGACGGTGTTGCAGAGGCCGGAGCAGAGCAGGATCTTCGTCGGCGCCTTGGGGTCGTCGTACTTCCAGCCGTTGGGATCGCTGCAGTCCTGGCTGTAGGGGAGCGTCACCGGCGACTTGTTGGTCGGGGTGAAGACCACGTTGACCTTGCCGAAGTCGAGGGTGTCGCCGTTGGGGGGCGGCGGGATCTTGTACTCGCAGGCGAGCGTGTCCCCGCGGATGGCGTCGAGGGCCTTCTCGAAGTCGGTGACGATCTGCTGCGGGTTGTTCGTCGGGACGATGATGGCCTTGGTCGTCCCGCCGGCCGCGGCGATGGTGTCGAGGTTGCTGACGGCGCTGCCCACGCCGATGACATAGGTCGGGATGGTGGCGGCCACCGCCTTGGCGGCGGCGGAGACGTTCTTGACCGAGCTGCTGCAATCGTTGGGCTGGCCGTCGGTGACCAGCACGATGGCCACCTTCTCTCCCGGATGCTGCACGGCGACCTGCTGCCCGTAGGCGATGGCGCCCTGGATGGCGGGGAGCGTCGGCGTACCGCCGCCGGGCGACGTCGCGGTGATGGCGGTGGCGAAGTTCTTGGAGTCGGGCAGCGGCGAGAGCGCGACGGCAGGCTTCTGGTAGGTGGCCGAGGTGCACTCGGGGTTGAGCCCGAAGAACTGCAGCGACGCGTTGAGGCCCTTCGAGTTCGGGTCGGCGAAGAAGCCCTTGAGGCCGGCCGCGCACGACGTCCACTTGGACGACTGGCCCATGCTGCCCGACTTGTCGAACATGAAGATGAGGTTGACGGGGATGGGCGTGGGCGTCGCCGAGGAGGAGGCGCACTCGTTGAGGTTGCCGCTGTCGACGCCGCCGGCATCCCCACCGAAGGGGTTGGTCGTCGAGGTGTCGCCGCCGGTGCCGCCGTCGCCGTTCGCGCCGATGCCTCCTGTGTCGTCGGCCGAGCCGCACGCGACCAGGGACGCCACGACGAGACTGCTACCCACTGCCCATTTGACCCAGCCCATCGCCAGCCTCCTCGCGTCGGGCCTGCCGCCCGTCACGTAACTGTGTGCCGCGAGCCGACAGTCAGGATGCAAAATTCAACCGGAGGATGAATTTTGGTGCGCGGCTGAGGTAGATGTCCGGCCTCCTCCCACCCTGGGCGGACTGACGGGCGGGGAGATCAGGGCAAGCTCACCGCGGAGGTGTTGCCGCCGCTGATCACGACGGCGACGCGCGATCGCGGCGGCGGCGCGAACCGCCCGGAGAGCAGGGCGGCCAGGGCCGTCGCGCCACCCGGCTCGGCCGCGATCCGCAGCGTCTGCCACAGCAGACGCTGAGCGCCGGCGATCGCCTCGTCGGTCACCACCACTGGCTGCACGTGACGCCTGGCGATGGGGAAGACGCGTTCGCCGATGCGGCGCGGCGCGAGGGAGTCGGCCGCGATGCCGCCAGCCGGCGCGTCGACCGGCTCGCCGGCCGCCAGGGCGCGAGCGAGCGTGGGGGCGAGCTCCGGCTCCACGCCGACGACGCGCGTCCGATCCTCGAACCACGCGGCGATGCCGGCGATCAGGCCACCGCCGCCCACCGCCGCGAGCACCGCGTCGGGCACGCCGACCTGATCCTCCAGCTCCATCGCGAGGGTGCCCGCCCCGGCGATGGTCTGGTCCTGGTCGAAGGCGTGCACGCGCATCGCGCCGGACTCGGCCGCCCACGCCTCGCTCGCCGCGAGCGCATCGTCGTAGCGCTCGCCGACGAGCACCAGCTCCGCACCGCTCGCGCGGATGCGATCCACCTTCGCCTGCGTGGAGATGTTCGGGACGTAGATCCGCGCGCGGATGCCCAGCCGGCGGGCCGCGTACGCCACCGCCGCGCCGTGGTTGCCGCCCGACGCCGCGACGACGCCCGCAGGCGGCACCTGCCGCAGCAGGAGGTTGGCGAAGGCGCCGCGCGCCTTGAAGGAGCCGGACTGCTGCAGCAGCTCCAGCTTGAGGAGAAGCGTCACGCCGGGCAGGCCGAGGTCCTCGCCGCGCACCTCGATCACCGGCGTGCGGCGGACGTACGGGCCGGTGGCCGCGGCGGCCGCGGCGATCGCTTCGCGAGTCACGACGGCGGGTCCTTCCACGCGGCCGATGCTACGGCGATGCGCCGGAGGATTCCACGCCGGGCTTTCAGGGCGGCTCCGGCAGCTTGGTGGGGAGCTCGGGAGGCTCCACCTCCAGCCCCGCGAGGAACTCGCGCGCCGCGTCCTTCGAGGCCTCCGAGGCGTCGACGACGGCGGACGCGTGCAGGATCCGCCCCTCGTCGCCGGCGAGCACCGTGACGACGCGACAGAAGCGCATGCACGGCCCGTGGTACTCGAACCGGAACACCAGATCGCGCACCTCGAGGCCGGGCACGGGATGGCGCGACTCGTCGTGCGTCACCTGCGGCGAGCGGTCCTTGAACTCCTCCACCAGGCGGTCGCCCTCCATCGCCAGCCACTTGCCCGCGCCGACGGCGATGAAGGCGTCGAGCGGCATGTTGGTGACCTCGACCGCGAAGATGCCGAAGGGCTCCACCTGCGCCTCGTAGGCCACGGCGGTCCCCCGCACCGAGGGGAGCTCGCTCTCGCGGACCTCCACCTCGGAGGGGAAGGTCGCCTTGAACCACGCGTTCTCGACGGTCTCGGCGGGCATGGGCAGGAGCCTAGGCGAAGGCGAGAAGGTTGGCACGCTGGCTCGGGGGGGCGTGGGTGGACCGCCGACCGTTGCGGCGCGCGCTCGCCGCGCGATACGCTGAGACGATGGCACTGCGATCCTTCTCCTTCGCGTTGGTCGCGCTCGCCGCCGTCACGGCCTGCAGCAACTCGAGCGACACGCCCGGGCCGGCCACCAACCCGCAGGACGGACCGCCCGCCGGGTGGTCCGACGGCCACGCGACCGTCCCCACCGAGGGTCAGGCCGAGGACGTCTCCTCGCCCACGACGGTGGTCGGGACGGGCACACCGGAGAGCTGCACCGCCGACGCGTTCGTCGCGGCGGTCGCCAAGGGCGGCGTCATCACCTTCGACTGCGGGCCGGACCCGGCGACGATCGTCCTGACCTCCCCCGCCAAGGTCTTCAACGACAAGGGCACCAAGCTCGTCATCGACGGCGGCAACAAGGTCACGCTGAGCGGCGGCGGGACGAGCCGCATCCTGTACATGGCCACGTGCGACAAGGCGCAGGTCTATCCGCCGGGCCCGGGCGACTGCAACACCAACCCCGGTGTGCAGCTCGTCGTGCAGAACCTCACCTTCATCGACGGCAGCGCGAAGGGCATCCCGGAGGGGAACAACAACGGCGCGGGCGGCGGCGCGATCTACGCGCAGGGCGGGAGCCTCAAGGTCGTCCACTGCCGCTTCTTCAACAACGTGTGCGACGACCTCGGCTCCGACCTCGGCGGCGGCGCGATCCGCAAGCTGGACTACCTCGTCGCTCCGGGCGCCGGCCCCGCCCGCCCGGTGTGGATCGTGGGTAGCACCTTCGGCGGCAAGGAGGGCTTCGGCAACTCGTGCGCGAACGGCGGAGCGCTGAGCAGCATCGGCGTCTCGTGGAACATCATCAACTCGGTGTTCTCCTACAACTCCGCCGTGGGCCATGGCGCCAACTCCGGGCAGGGCGGCAACGGCGGCGCGATCTACAACGACGGCAACGAGATTGTCCTCGACATCACCAGCAGCCTGCTCGAGGACAACAAGGCGAACGAGGGCGGCAGCGCGGTCTTCTTCGTCAGCAACAACAAGACAGGCTCGATCACCATCACCGACTCGATCACCCGGAACAACCCGAAGGGCACCTTCGAGACCCCAGGGCTTCCGGGCTTCTACGTCATCGCCAAGGGCCCCGCCAACGTCGTCAACTCGCAGATCCTCCGCTGACCGCGGGCTCGCGGAGCACCTGAAGCATGGCGTGACGAGAATGAGTCCCGGCGGGGAGCTGCCGGGGGTCCATCCAAGACAAGATGCTCGTAGGATGGTCTCGCGATGAACTGTCAACGCTGCGGCGCGCTCGTCGACCCCACGGCGCTCGAGTGTCCCTACTGTCAATTCACCACGCCGCTCGGCGCGCAGACGCTCGCGCAGCAGGAGCAGGCCGCGCGCGCGCGCGCGGGGGTGGCGGAGGTCTGGGCGTACCAGCAGCAGCGCGTCGCGCAGATGCAGGTGACGAGCCTCGGCAGGCAGGCGCTCTGGTGGTCGCTCGCGGGCATGGTCCTGTGCTGTCTCCCGCTCGGCGTCGTCAGCATCGTGCAGGGGCTCCGCTCCCGCGCCCGCGCCGCGGCGCTCCGCATGGCCGTGCCGGGGACCGCGATCGCCGGGCTCGTCCTCGGCAGCATCACGTGCATTCTCTCCATCGGCGCGGTGACGTACGCCTTCGTCGACGCGAGCCAGTCGCAGGACCAGGCGAACGCGCGCATCGCGGCGCTGGACAAGCAGATCGGAACCAGGGCGGAGGACGCGACGCTCGACCACGGTGTCGCGTGCGCGCTCGCGGAGCAGTTCACGCTGAAGAACGGCTTCGAGGGAACCTCCGGCTTCACCTACGACAAGTTCGAGTGCCCGGGGAAGGTCACGCAGTCTGTCGACGCCGCCGAGCTCGAGGACTTCAAGTTTCACTACAACGACGACGAGAAGAAGACATCCGTCTGCTTCAAGCGAGGCGCCAGGTGGTACGTCGACAAGCTCGCGCCGTCGGGGTGTGACTCCTCCGCCGCCGCGGCCTCCGCCTCGCAAGCGGGCTCGACCTCGCCGTCGGCCTCCGCCGCGACGGCTACGTCAGCTTCCGCCGCGGCGTCCGACCACCCCATGTCTCCGAGCCGGAAGCCCGCGCGCTCGCGCTGATGCCGTGGCTGGCGCCGCAGACTCCGGCGACGCCGCTCAGTTCCAGTCGATCGTCGCGTTGTCGTAGCGGATGCGAAACTCGGTCGAGGTCGAGTCGGTGTAACCGGTGCCGACCTCCACCTGCCCCGCGCCCTGGACGTACAGGCCGGACTCGAGCGACTGCGTCGCCGCGACGTTCCCGTCGAGGCGGATCGTCACGAGGCCCGGGGACGGAGCGAGGTCGAGGTCGAGGTCGACGTGCGTCCAGCTCTCGAAGGTCGGGGCGCCGGTGAGGCTCACGTCGTGGACCTGAAGTCCGGCGTCGGGGGGATAGGCCTCGGCCGCGAAGGCCACCGCCGTGGGGAGGGCCTCCGCGCGGAAGTAGTAGAGGTTCTGGATGCCGGGGCCCTGCACCCGCACGTAGCCGATCTCGGCGTAGGTCCCGCGCTCGTCGATGCGGACGTCGTACGCCACGTGCAGCTTCTTGAAGGCGGGGACGTTCAGGACGACGCGCGCCTGCTGGATGGCGCCACCGGGGGTCACGGTGAGGAGCGCGTTCGGCGCCGAGCGTACGTCGGTGCCGTCGCGCGTGACGCTCGAGCCGTTGGTGAAGTCGGTGCTCGTCCAGAGGCCGAGCTGGGCGCCGTCGAAGTCGTCGCAGAACTGGGGCTGTGGCGAGAGCCCTTCGCAGAACCGGCCCGCCTCCGCGTCGCCTGCGTCGCGTGCCCCGGTGTCGGGCAGGGCGGAGTCGAGTACGTCGCCCGCCCCCGCATCGCCGGCGGGCAGCCCGCCGCCGGTGAGGTCGTCGGTGGAAGGGAAGAGCGCGCACCGCAAGACCAGGGTGCCGAGCATCACCGTCGTCGAGGCGACGGCCACCGTGCGCGCCGAGGTCATCGGACCCACTCTAAATGAACGAGCGCGATTCGGAGTCGCGCTCGTCCGATTTAGGTCTTGTCTCACGGGGCGGCTCGCGCCGCCCCGCCCCAAAGAGCGCGGTTTTTCGGGGGCCCCAGCCCGCGCGGCGCTCGCTCTGCTCGCGAGGATCGGCGTTCGAGGATCACGAACGCCGATTTGGCATCCGTCGATCCGCGACCGGGAGGACGACAGTGCCCGAAACGTCGGATGATGTGGTCACGAGGCCCCGACGGCTTGCGGGACCGGGAGCGATTCGTCTGGTAGCCTGGAGAGGATTTGACGACGCCAGCCGCCGGAAGCCCCGTCCGCGTCATCGGGCGGTATGCACTGTACGGAGAGCTTGCCTCGGGGGGCATGGCTACGGTGCACCTCGGCAGGCTCCTGGGGCCCGTCGGGTTCGCCCGCACCGTCGCCATCAAGCGCCTCCACCCGCAGTTCGCCAAGGACCCGGAGTTCGTCTCCATGTTCCTGGACGAGGCGCGGCTCGCGGCGCGCATCCAGCACCCCAACGTGTGCCAGACACTCGACGTCGTCGCCACTCACGGCGAGCTGTTCCTCGTGATGGAGCTCCTGCAGGGCGAGACGCTCGCCCGACTCATCCGCGCGACGACGCGCAGCCACGAGCGCATCCCGCCCAGCATCGTCGTGTCGATCATCGCCGGGGCCCTCCACGGGCTGCACGCCGCCCACGAGGCCAAGACGGAGCGGGGCGAGCCGCTCGGCATCGTGCACCGCGACATCTCCCCCCAGAACATCCTGGTCAACGGCGACGGCGTCACCAAGCTGCTCGACTTCGGTGTCGCCAAGGCCGCAGGGCGCTTCCACACCACGCGAGAAGGCAGCATCAAGGGCAAGCTGCCGTACATGTCGCCGGAGCAGCTTCGCAACGAGCACGTCGACCGACAGACCGACATCTACGCCGCCGCGGTGTGCCTGTGGGAGGCGCTCGCGGGGCGCAAGCTCTTCAAGGCCGACAACGAGGGCGGGTTGCTCTCGCAGATCCTCGCCGGCGCCGTACCCCCACCCAGCGTCCACGGCCAGGGGATCTCGCCCGAGCTCGATGCCCTCGTCCTGCGCGGCCTCCAGCGAGACAAGGCGAAGCGCTTCGCGACGGCCAGGGAGATGGCGATCGCGCTCGAGCGCACGCTGCACCCGGCGCTCGCGTCCGATGTCGGGGACTGGGTCCAGCGCATCGCCGGCGAGGCGCTCACGCAGCGCGCGGAGCGCGTGGCCGAGGTGGAGAGCGTCACCGGGGAGCAGCCCGCCCTCAACCAGATCATGTCCGGCCTCGAGGCGTCCGGGACGGACGCGCCCCTCGCCCCCGCGCCACCGCCGAACCCCGACGGGGTCTCGTCGCAGGTCTCCAGCATCTCGGTCGCGGCGAGCAAGTCGCTGAGCCCGGACCCGTCCCGGACGTCCAGGACGCGCGTGGTGCTCTTCGCGAGCCTCGGGGCCGCGGCGCTGCTGGGCGCGGTCATGCTCGGGGTGGCGCTGGGCGGAGGACCATCGTCGACCCCCGTCGCGGCAGGCGCCTCGGGATCGAGCTCGACCGCGACCGCGCCTTCGACCGTGGTGGCGACCGGGACTGCGGCCACGCCATCGACCGCCACCGCGTCGGCGAGCGTGGCGCCTTCGGCGGCCACCACACCGCCTCCCCGGACCACCGCCGCCCCCAGGAAAAGGACCAGGGTGCTCACGACCACCAGGACGGCGAAGCCGCCCGCCCCCAACTGCAACCCGCCCTTCCGCATCGGCCCGAACGGCGACAAGCTCTACAAGCGCGAGTGCATGTGATCACCTTCCCCGTCCGGGTCGCCCTCGTCTCCGCCCTCGGCGCGGCGGTCCTGGTGCCTTCCCTCGCCATCGCCGACACCAAGGACGAGTGCATCAACGCCGCCGAGCAGGCGCAGGAGCTCCGCCGCAACAAGAAGCTGGAGGCGGCCCACCAGCAGCTGCTCGTCTGCGTGCGTGACGCGTGCCCCTCCTTCGTTCGCTCGGACTGCGCGAAGTGGCTGGGCGAGGTCGAGCGGGGGATGCCCACGGTGGTCATCCGCGCGCGCGATGCCGAGGGCCACGACATCGTGAACGTGAAGGTGTCGGTCGACGGTCATCCCTTCCTCACCAAGCTCGACGGCGCGAGCGTCCCCATCGATCCCGGTCCGCACGCATTCAAGTACGAGCTTCCCTCGGGGGAGGTGATCGAGGAGAGCGTGCTGGTGGCCGAAGGGGAGAAGGATCGCGTGCTGGTCGTGCAGTCGAAGGCCGGCCCGGCGGCGCCCCCTCCGCCTGCCGGCGTGGGCACCGCATCGGGAGGTTCGGGACCGGCGCCGTGGATCCTGATCGGCGTCGGCGCCGCGAGCCTCGTGGGATTCGCCATCGTGGAGACGGTCGCGCAGGTGCGCTACCAGGACTACCAGGACACATGCGGCAAGACGCACACCTGTGACGAGGGCAACGTCGCCACCCTTCGCGCGGCGTTCGGCGTGGGCCTGGCGATGCTGGGCGTCGGCGTGGTGAGCGTGGGGGCGGGCGTGGTCTGGCTCCTGCTCACCGGCAAGCACCAGGAGAAGGTGCCCGCAGCCGCGCTCGACGTGAGCCCCCTGCCCGGCGGCGGCATGCTGACCTGGGCCGGCCGCTTCTGACGAGGGAGCCCCGTCACTGTTCCGCGCCGGCGTCGGTCGCCGGCGGCGTCCCCAGCGCGGCGACGAAGTCCTCGAGATCCTGCTGCGACGCGGAGCAGTGCCGGGTGCCGAGCAGCGTGGACGAATCCGCCGGCGCGTGACACCGGGTCTTCGACTGCCCGACGAGCTCCCTCTTCGGAGTGAATGCGGTCATGGTCACGTCGCCGTCGTAGCCGTACACGCCATTCCCGTAGTGGGTGCTCGGCTTCTCGTCCGGCTGGGTCGTGACGAGCACGACGAGGTCGACCTCCTCCGGCGTCTGCGCCGCGAGGCGGGGCGGCAGGAGCGACTGGCTCGGCTTGCCCTTCACGAGCACCAGCACCTTCGTCACGTCGGGCGGCGGCGCCTTCGGGGCCTTCGCCGCGTCGACGTGCGCGAAGTCCGCGCTCATCGCGGCGAAGCGCGTGTCCAGCGCGAACTGGGCGTCCAGGACGGGATCCTTCGAGTGCTGCCGGGGCACCCTCCCCGCGCGCACGTCGTCGATGAAGGCGCGCAGATCGTCATCGTCGTAAAGACACGGCTGCTCGCTCTTGTCGCCCCGGAAGGCGTACTTCACGGGGCTCGCCAGACAGCGCATGTGCAGCTCGGCGACGAGGCGCTTCTCCGGCCACGCGACGGCGCGGAAGGTCGTCTTGCCACCGTGCCCGTGGGAGCCGTCGGTGTACACGACCGCGTCGGAGGCGTCCTGGGTCGTGTCGCCGCTGATCACCAGACCGACGTCGGAGGCCTTCGCTGCCATCCCGTCGAGCTTCTCGTCGCCGAGCTCCTGCGACGGGACACCCATCGTGACGAGCAGGTACTTCCTGCCCGCGACGTCCTTCGTCGATCCGGCGACGGGCCCGCGCACGGCCTCCGCCGCGTCGGCGATGGCGCCGAACTCCTCTTTGTACGCGTCGAGCCGCTCCGAGTAGTCCGGCTTGTGGAGCAAGCGATACGCGGCGAAGGAGCCGCCGGCGAAGAGGACGATGCCGGCGGCGATGGTGGCCGCGCGGACCAGGGAGGCCTTGCGTGCCCGGTCGAAGGGATTGTCGTCGATGCCCACGCGCCAAGAGTACGTGATGGCACGGGAGAGCCTCCCCCCAAAGATGGCACGCGCGCCCGGGCGGCACGCGTACGAGGAGCGCGCGGCGCCCGGGGTTCGGACGCGGGGGCCCCTCTCACGCCGTCGCGGGGCGCGCCGGCTGGGCGTCCTGCCCGCGCACCGGCGCCGCGACCGGCCGGAGGACCGGCGCGAAGAGGTCACGGTACGACCACGCCAGGTACACCTCCAGCGTGACGAGGACGAGCGGCAGCACGAGGCCGGCCGGCGCGAGCGCCGCGTGGAAGGCGATGATGTTGACGAGCACGGGCGCGAGCACCGTGAGCGCCAGGGGCACGAAGCGGTTGGACAGCAGGAGCAGTCCGCACAGCGTCTCGGTGGCCTTGACCAGCGTCAGCAGGTAGCCCGACGCGGCGAAGGCGCCCAGCAGCTCGCCCGCCTTCGCCGGCAGCGGCGGGTTGGGCAGGAAGTGCAGGAAGCCGTTGAGGCCGAACACGAAGAAGGCGAGGCCCAGCAGGATGCGGGCGACCATGGGGAGCTTGCGTGTCATCGGTGGGATCTCCTCGGAGGGGGTTCGGGGTCCAAAATGCGTCGTTCCGTGGAAGTCGGTAGTGTTGCGATCTGCACTTCTTTGTTGCAGAACGCGCAACAATGGATCGCAACGACATCGCCCTCTTCGTCCGCGTGGTGGAGGCCGGGACGTTCACCGCCGCCGCCGCCACGCTCGGGATGCCCAAGTCCAGCGTCAGCCGCGGCGTCGCCCGGCTGGAGGACGACGTGGGCGTCGCGCTGCTGCGCCGCACGACGCGCGCGGTCACGCTGACCGACGCCGGGCACGCCTACTACGAGCGGGTGAAGGGCGCCATCGCCGCGCTGGACGAGGCGGCCGCGCTCGCCGGCCACGCCGAGCGCGATCCGAAGGGCGACGTCCGCGTCACCGCGCCGGTGGACCTCGGGGTGGTGGTGCTGGCGCCGCTGCTCTCCCACTTCGTGCGCACGCACCCCGGCCTGAGGGTGGAGACCGTGCTGACCTCACGCCGGGTGGACCTGGTGCAGGAGGGCGTGGACATCGCGGTGCGCGCGGGGGCACGCCTCACCGACTCCACGCTCGTCGCGCGCAAGGTCGCCAGCAGCGACCTCGGCATCTTCGCGTCGAAGGCGTACCTGGATCGGGCGGGGCGCCCGAAGAAGCTCGCCGACCTGGCGCGCCACGAGTGCGTGCTCTTCCGCGCGTCGGGCGGGCACGCGGTCTGGAAGCTCCACGGGCCGAAGGGCGAGGAGCGCGTACACGTCTCCGGCTCCCTCTCGGCCGACGACCTCACCTTCGTCCGGCGGGCCGTGGCCGAGGGCGCGGGCATCGGAGTGTTCCAGACCTTCAGCATCGGCCCGGAGCGGGCGAGCCGTGAGCTCGTGCGCGTGCTCCCGGAGTACGAGGTGCGCGACGCGGCGCTCTACGTCGTCACGCCCGCGACCAAGTACCTCCCCGCGCGCGTACGGCTCCTTCGCGACTTCCTGGTGGCCGAGCTCGCGAAGCAGAGCGTGCGCAGGACGGCCCCCTGCCTGCCGCGCTAGAATCGGCAACGCCCATCTTCGCGAGCAAAGCGAGCGCCGCGTGGGGTGGGGCCCGAAGAACCGCGTTTTTCGGGGCGGGGCGGCGCGCGATTCCGAATCGCGCTCGTTGATCCAGATTCAGAAGCTGGGGCGCGGGATGCGCATCACGCGGCCGTCGGGGAAGGACGCGCCGCTGTCGGCGTGGGCACCGAACTCGGTGAAGTAGACGTAGTTCTTGTCGACCGAAAGCCCCGCCGGCCCGCTCAGCCCGGTGACGATGTCCTGCTGGCCCAAGCCGTCGATGCCCACCCTCGACACGGTCCCTGTGCCGTTGCCGCCGACCGCCGTGTAGAAGACGTCCGCCCCGTCGACGACCACCGAGCCGATCCCGTGGATCGACTGCGACTGTGGGGTGGTGATCCGGAGCAGGTTGCCGCCGTCGGTCTTGTCCGCACGGAAGATCGCCTCTCCCGAGCCGTAGAAGTCCGTCCAGTAGACGTGCGTGTCGTCGACGTCGAGGGTGCCTACGGTCTTCGGCATCGCGAGCATCGTGGGCGTCGTGCAGGCGCTACCCCACGCGCAGCGGTAGATCTCCGCGTTGTTGAACCCCGCGCCCCAGTACACGTGCGTGCCATCCATGGCGATGGCGTCGAAGGCCGGGACCGGCCCGTACACCGGCGTGAGCGTGCCGTTTTTGCACTGGGCGGCGGGCCCGCAGCGGTAGATGCCGCCCGCGTCCGACGTGTTGCCCAGGCCGAGCTCGCCCGCGTCGGCGTTGTCGATCGCGACCGCGTTCACCGGCGAGGTCACCGGCGCGGTGCCGACACCGCCGTTGCCCGGGACGAGGAGGAGCCCGCCCGCGCCGAGGGCCACGTAGATGTTGTTCTCGTACGCGACCATGTTCCCGAGGGAGTCGGTGCTCGTGGCGTAGTTGGTCTCGACGGGACCGCCGGGCGTCGCGGTGGAGAAGACGCCGTTGTACGTCGGGAAGAACGGGTCGGAGCGCGTCCAGAACACGCGGGAGCTGGACGCGGCCACGTGGGTCGGGCTGGACTGGTTGCACGCGAGGACCACGCAGTCCGCGACGTTCACCCCGCACGCGCCGCACGCGCCGGCGTCGGCCAGCGGGCCGTCGGCGGAGGCGTCGGGCAGCCCGGAGTCGTTGACGGAGCCGTCCGTCCCCGCGTCGCCGTCGTAGTAGCGATTGTCGATGCCGAGGATGCTCGCGCAGCCCACCAGCGCCGCGCAGAGGCCGATGACGACCGCGCGGCGCATCAGAAGGTGCCTCCCAGCGCGGCGCCGAAGGTGCCGGGGCCGACCACCGGCGCGAGGCGCGCGGTGACCGCACGCTTCTCGCGCGGCGCGATCAGGACCATGGTGACGGCGGCGGCGACCAGCACGCCCCCTGCGATGAAGCCGACCGTCGACACCGTCGCGGACGTCTGCGCCTCGTGCGTCAGGTCGACGCCGGTCTGATCGGCGCACGCGGGCGTCTGCGGGCAGTGAGTCAGCGCGGCGTCGTTCTTGTTCTTGGCGTCGACGCCGAAGCCGACGCCGAGCGCCACGCCCGCCAGTCCCACCACCCCGACGGCGATACCGACCGGGAAGAGCGCCGAGGTCCCGTGCGTGGCCGGGATCGCGGCAGGGGCGGCCGGCGTGGTCGCGACCGGCGTCGTCGCGACCGGCGTCGTCGTGGCGGGGACGGAGGACGGCGCCGCGTCGGCGAGCGCGGGGACGGCGATCTCCACCGGCTTGCCGGCGGTGACGTCGGCGGCGCCCGACCACGACTGCTTCCCCTCTGCGGAGGCCTCCACCCTGTGCGAGCCGGGATCCACCGGCAAGCTGTCGCCCCACGCCGACGGATCGAGCACGGTGCCATCGAGGCGCACGACCTCTCCTGTCGTCGCCGAGGGCACGCGGACGATCAGGTGCGGGAGCTTCGACGCGAGCGCCGTGACGTGCTCGTGGGCGAAGCGCACGCGGTCGTCTTGCCCCTCCCGGCGCGCGGAGGCCTCCGCCTCGTGGAAGCTCTCCCACGCGCTCGCCGTCTTGCCCGCCTTCTCGTAGCAGGTGGCGAGGTTGAGGAGGGTCCCGACACCCGGGTCGAGCTTCTGGCTGGCGGCGAGCTTGGGGCACGCGGCGGCGAGGTCGCCCTTCTTCATGAGGGCGCGGCCCTCCTCGAAGAGCGCCTCCGCGCGGGCCTTGGCGTCGGTCTGCGCATGCGCCTCGGCGGACACCATGCACACGGCGAGGAGCGGGAGGACGAACCAGCGACGCATCACTTCCTCCCCTCGAGCAGGGAGTCGTCCCCCTTCGCCGAGGCGGACGCGCGCGGGAGTGCGGGCGCGTGGGCGGTGGCGCGCGTCGCCGGCGGACGCACGCGTGGCTTCGCCGTGGCGGAGCGCGCCGCCGTCGGCGCTGGAGGGGGCGCGCCGGAGACCGACGACGCGGCCGGCGCCGCGGAGGGAGGAGGCGCCGGGACGGCCTGAGCGTGCCTCACCGCGACGGACGCCGTCGCGCGCGGGGCCGGCGCGCCGTTGACCTCCGAGGTGACGGCGGCGGCGGTCGCCGGCTGCCCGAGGCGCGCCACCGCGATCGCGCCCGCGGCACCCAGGACGGCGACGCCCGCCATGATGGCCGCGAGTGGAAACCGGCGGGGCCGGGGCTTCTCCTCCGCCACGTCCCACGTGGCGACCGTCGGCCCGGCGGCGAGCGTCGGGTCCGTGCCGATGACGGCCGGCACGCTCATCGCGGGCGCGGACGACGGGGCCAACGTCTCCACCAAGCTGGCCTGTGACCTGCGCATCACGTTGCGCGCCCGATCCGCGCTCGACCGTGCCCAGGGCTCGGCGAGCGGCTCGAGCGCGGTCGCCAGCTCTGCCACCGTCTGGAAGCGGTCCTTCGCGTCGCGCTCCAGACAGCGCGCGACGATCGCGTCCAGCTCCGGCGGCAGGTCGTCGCGCAGGCTCGTGACGCTCGGGGGCTTGTCCGACAGGACGATGGCGCACAGCTCGGCGACCGACGGCGCGTCGAAGGGGACCGTCGCGGTGGTGAGCTCGAAGAGGCACACCCCGAGCGACCAGACATCGGCGCGCGCGTCCACGTCGCGAGAACTCTTGAGCTGCTCCGGCGACATGTAGTGCGGCGAGCCGAGGATCGCCGTTGTGCGGGTGAGCGCGTTCCCTGCGTTCGCCTCGCCCAGGTCCTTGGAGATGCCGAAGTCCAGCACCTTCACGAGCGGCTTGCCCTCCACGTCGGTGGTCATGAAGAGGTTGTGCGGCTTCAGGTCGCGATGGACGATGCCGGCGGCGTGGGCCTCTGCGAGCGCGGCGCACGCCTGCAGGACGATCGCCGCAGCCCGGCCCACCGAGAGGGGGCCGTTCTCCAGCAACGCCGCCACGTCCTGCCCCTCCAGCAGCTCCATGACGATGTACGGCGCGCCGTCGTCCAGCGTGCCGACGTCCAGCACGCGCGTGATGTGCTCGTTGCGCAGACGGGCGACCGCCCGCGCCTCGCGCATGAAGCGCTCGGTCGTGTCGCGGTTGGCCAGCGCCTCCGGCAGCATGAACTTGAGGGCGACGCGCTGCCCGAGCTGAAGGTGACGCGCGGCGACGACGACGCCCATGCCGCCCATGCCGAGCACACGCTCCACCTCGAACTTGCCTGAGAGGACATCGCCCGGCGAAACCGGCGGCTCGTGCTCCCGCTCGCTCACGGCCCCAGCATCGCAGCTCCGCGGCAGGCACGCAACGCGCGCGAGGCGGCTTTCCCGTTGCAAGGACCCGGGGGCTGACCGAAGCTCCCCGCCATGCGGGAGGGTCTCATCCGCTGGGAGAGCGGCGCGTCCGGCGAGCTCCCCGGCGACTGGAAGGAGCAGGCCGCGCGCCGCCTCGGCTTCGTCGCCGCCACCGCCGTTGCCATCGGGGTCGTCGCGCTCGCGCTCAGCTTCCTCCGCCATGCCGATGTCGGCGCGCGCGCGGGCGCCGAGCAGGCAGCCGCGTGGTGGGCGACGGCGACGCTGGAGTCGAAGGTCGATCCGATGGGCGCCACCGAGGAGATGACGCCGCTGGGCGAGGCGGACACCCTCGCGGTCCAATCTGGAATGAAGGGCACGTGAAGCGTCTCGCCGGCGCGCTCCTTCTCCTCGCGATGGCGGCCGCGTGGGCCGGCGACCGGCCGCCCTCTCCGACGGCGCCCCCGCGTCCCGCGGCGATCACCGCGCCGCGCCCCCTCCCCTCCCCTCCGCCCCCGGTGCCCCTCCCGGCCGACGACGCCTTCGCGGCGATCGGCCCCGCGGTGCAGGCCGCGATCGCCGCCCACGAGCTGCCCGGGTGCGTCGTCGAGATCGGGACGCGCGACGAGATCCTCTTCCGGCGGGCCTACGGCTCGCGCTCCGTCGAGCCGGCGCGGACGCCGATGACCGCCAACACGCTCTTCGATCTCGCCTCCCTCACCAAGCCCATCGCGACGGCCACGAGCATCATGATCCTCGTCGAGCGCGGGGAGGTCTCGCTCGACGCCCCCGCCTCGCAGTACGTCCCCGAGCTCGCGCCGCTGCCGCCCTTCACCGTCCGGCAGCTCCTCCTTCACGAGAGCGGCCTCGCCCCCGACACGCCGGTGAGCGACTACGAGCACGGCGCGGCGGAGGCGATGCGCCGTGTCGCCCGGCGCAGGCCCCGCGCGCGGCCGGGGGAGCGCTTCGTCTACTCCGATGTCGGCTACATGGTGCTCGGCGAGATCGTGCGGCGCGTGTCGGGCGAGGACCTGGCGGCCTTCGCGCACGACGCGATCTTCGCGCCGCTCGGGATGAAGGAGACGATGTTCACGCCGCCGGCCACGCTGAAGAAGCGCGCCGCCCCCACCGAGCAGCGCGGCGGCGCGTGGATTGTCGGCGACGTCTCCGACCCGCGCGCCTTCGCGCTCGGCGGCGTCGCGGGGCACGCCGGGCTCTTCTCGACCGCCGACGATCTCGCGCGCTTTGCCCGCGCGATGCTCGGGCGCGGCGAGCTCGACGGGCACCGCATCTTCTCGAAGGCGACCGCGCGCCGCTTCTTCGCCCGCCGGGCGAACGGGCGCACCCTCGGGTGGGACGCGGCGAGCCCGTACGCCACCAACAAGCCGAAGCACGGCGACTGGTCCTTCTCCGATCGCGCGTTCGGGCACGGCGGCTACACCGGCACGGCGCTCTGGATCGACCCGGAGAGGGACCTCTTCGTGGTCTTTCTGAGCAACCGCGTGCACCCCGACGGCAAGGGACACGTCAACCCGCTCATCGCCGACGTCGGCGGGCTCGCCGTGCGCGCCGCCCAGGTCGAGCCGGGCATCGACGTCCTCTGCGATGAGAAGTTCGCGCGGCTGCGCGGGGCGCGGGTGGCGCTGCTCACCAACGCGAGCGCACGCGCGCGCGACGGCACCACGACCATCGACGCCCTTCGACGCGCCGACGGGCTGGAGCTCGTCTCCCTCCTCTCGCCCGAGCACGGCCTGGGCGCCGACCGCGACGCGAAGGTGGGCGACTCGCGGTTCGACGGGCTCCCCGTCTACAGCCTCTACGGCGCGCGGTTCGACCCGCCGCCCGCGGCGCTCGCCGGCGCCTCGACGATTGTCTTCGACCTGCAGGACGCCGGGGTGCGCTTTTACACCTACGCCTCGACCATGCGGCGGGCGATGCGCGTCGCCGCCCGGCGGCACCTGCGCTTCGTGGTGCTCGACCGGCCCGACCCGCTCGACGGCGTGGACGTGCAGGGACCGGTCTTTTCCGGTCCCGCGTCCTTCGTCAACGCCGCCGCGCTCCCGGTGCGTCACGGCATGACGATGGGCGAGCTCGCACGGATGTTCGCGGCCGAGGACGGCACGGGGGCCGGCCTCGAGGTCGTACCGATGCGCGGCTGGCGCCGGCGCCAGTACTACGACGCGACCGGCCTCCCGTGGGTCCGCCCGTCGCCCAGCCTCCGCACGGTCGACGAGGCGGTGCTCTACCCGGCGATCGGCCTGCTCGAGGGCACCAACCTCTCCGTCGGGCGCGGCACCGACGCCCCCTTCGAGCAGCTCGGGGCGCCGTGGATCGACGGCGACGCCCTGGTGCGCGATCTCCGCGGCCAGGCGCCTCGGGGGCGTGCGCTTCGCCGCGACGAGCTTCTCACCGGTGTCGTCGCGGTATCGCGGCGAGGTGTGCCACGGCGTCCGCGTCGTCGTGACCGACCGCGCGCGCTTCCGCCCGGTGCGCGTCGGGCTGGCCATCGCGCTCGCCCTCCGCGCCAACTACCCGTCGCGATGGCATCTCGACGAGATGGGCTCCCTGCTCGGGAGCGCGCGCACACTCGACGCCGTCCGCCGCGGCGAGAGCCTCGCGGACGTGACGCGGCCATGGGCCGCCGAACTCGCCGCTTTCAGGGCGAGGCGGGAGCCGTTCTTGCTCTACCGGTGAGGCCGGCGGCGCACGACCGAAGCCGCGAGCGCGAGCGCCTCCGCGTCGGCCGCTCCCCACGGGCTGGCGCGCTCCGACTCCACGACGGAGCCCCCGCCTCGGGCTTCGTGGACACAGCGACCGTGCGCGTTCAGAACCGCTCGCCGACCATCTCCTCGCTCTTGGCCCACAGCGCCTTCGCGCGCTCGGGGTCCAGCGCGTAGGGCCGCACGCCGCCGCGGGCCGCAGGGTCGTCGATGATCTTGGCGACGTGGCAGTCCTCGCAGTAGCGGCCGCCGACCTCCTCGGCGTCCGCGACGAAGCCGCTCCACACGCTCGTCGCGGCGCCCTGCGGGATCGTCTTCCACTTGAAGGCCGGCAGGTTCGCCGCCTTGTTCGCCGATGCGATGTTCTGGATCATCTGCTGCATCAGCTCCGGCGTCATGTGCCGGCCGAGCTCGGTCTGGATGCCGCCGGGATGCACCGCGGTCGCGCGGACGCCGCGCGCCTCGTGCAGCCTGTCGAACTCCACCGCGAAGAGGATGTTCGCCGTCTTGGAGCGGCCGTACGCGACGAACTCGGAGTAGGGCGTACGCTCGAAGCTCGGATCGTCCAGATCGACGTCGGCGAAGCGGTGCCCCGCCGACGAGAGATTGACGAGGCGCGATCCCTGATGAAGCAGCGAGGCGATGCGGTTGACCAGGACGAAGTGGCCGAGGTGGTTGGTGCCGAACTGCGTCTCGAAGCCGTCGGCCGTCGCGCCCTTCGGACACGCCATGACGCCGGCGTTGGCGATCACGACATCGAACGGCTTGCCGGCGGCGACGAGCGCGTCCGCGCAGGCGCGCACGCTGGCGAGGGAGGCGAGATCCAGCCGGACGAGCTCGAGGCCCCCGCCGCCGGCCGCCCCGGCGCGGACCGGCTCGGTCGCCTTCTGCGCCTTGTCCAGATCGCGGGCGGCGCCGACGACCTGCGCGCCGTGCGCGGCGAGCACGCGCGCGGTCTCCACGCCGAGGCCGGCGGAGACGCCGGTGACCAGGACGCGCTTTCCCGCGAGGTCGACGCCCTCGAGGACCTGATCGGTGGTGGACTCTGCGTCGAACGTTCTGGCCATCGGGAGCCTCCTTCGGATGCCGCGGGAGCCTAGGCGATCACGAGGATGGCGGCGAGGCGCGAACCGACGAGGCCGGCGCCCGCGAGATGTGCGACCATCGCTGCGAAGGAGCATTTCCATGGCCCAGCAAGGCAAGCTCGTGATCGTCGCCGGCGTGGCGTGGGACCCGACCGCCGATCCTCTGTGGGACAAGGCGGAGACGCTGCTCTGGGCGCGTCCGGACGCCAGGCTTCACCTCTGTCACGTCGTCGGGCGCGGGGCGATCAAGGCGGAGACGACGGAGACCAGCGCCATCGACGCCGCGCTCGAGCGGCTGCACGAGTGGGTCGTCACCAAGACGGGCGGCGCCGACAACCCGATCTGCCTCCAGATCCACCTCGAGGTCGCGATCGGCGACCCGGCGGACGAGATCGTGCAGGTCGCGGTCGACAACGAGGCCGACCTCTTGCTGCTCGGTACCCACGCACGCAAGGGCGTCGCGCGCCTGGTGCTCGGCTCGGTGGCGGAGAAGGCGCTCCACGAGTCCCCCTGCGCGGTGCTCATCGCGCGCGCGCCGGACTTCGAGGGCCGCGCCCGGTCGCCCTCCATCGGACCGTCACCGGAGGAGGGGCACAAGGCGTTTCGCCCGCACGCGCCGCGCCACCACTCCAGCGTCGAGTTCAGCTCCTACGACTCGAACCTGATCCCGACGGGCGTGCCCCGCAAGACCGTGCACTGAGCCGCGGGCGCCTGTTCGTGTTTTTTTTCGGCGACTGCCCCACCACGGCGCGACTGAAGGCCGACGGCGATCTCCCGACGCAAAGCCTGCCTTTGGTGCCGACCCGGTGGACAGCGCGGCCTGCAGGGTCCACCCTCGCCGGGCCCTCATGAGCGCCGACCGGAAGGCCCCAACGACGTACTCCGTCCAGGCCGAGTGCTGCCCCGGTGGGGAGGCGACCGTCCACGCGCGGAGCCAGGCCATCCGCTTCGATGGCTCGGCGCAGCGGAGCGAGACGGTGCCGGGGCCGGCCGAGCTGCTGTGCGCGGCCCTCGCGGCCTGCATCCTGAAGAACGTGGAGCGCTTCTCGCACATGCTGCCCTTCCGCTACGCGTCGGCGAGCATCGAGGTGACGGCAGAGCGGGAGGAGCCGCCCCCGCGCGTGGTGCGGATGCACTACCGGCTGCGCGTCGTGACCGACGAGACGGCGGACCGGGTCGAGCTGCTGCACCGGAACATCCGCAAGTTCGGCACCGTCACCAACACGGTGGCGGCGGCGTGCGAGCTGACCGGGGAGGTCGAGGCCTACGCTGCGAGCAGCCCTTCTTCCTGACCGGCCAGGCGCACCGCACGGCGCGCGTTGCGCTATGCTGGCAGGATGCGCTGGGTGTCGGTCTCGCTGCTCCTCGTCGCCGGCTGCTCACTCGACGGCGTGGGGTTGATGGGGCCGCCGGGCTCCGACGGGCCCGACTCCAGCTTCGTGGAGGCGGGCGACGAGGGGACGCCGCCGCTCGATGCCGCGCCTGATGATGCTCCCGCGCTCGACGCGCCGGACGACGCGCCCGCGGCGGTCGACGCCGGCATGGACGACGGCGTGGCGGACGCAGCCCCCGAGGCCGATGCCGGGCCGGCGCTCACCATCACCGGCGGCAACTACGATCTCCTGGACGAGGACGGTGGGGTCTGCAGCGGCAACAGCGGCAACACCGTCAACTTCCAGCTCCAGAACGACAGAGATGCAGCGGTCGACCTGATCTGGGTCAACTACCAGTGCGGCGAGCAGAAGTACGGCACCGTCCCGGCCGGCGGGAATCGCACCCAGCAGACTTACATCAATCACGTCTGGCGCATCCGCAACACCCAGGATCAGGCGTTCATCGCGCAGTATCGCCTCACCGGCAACGGCGCGTTCACGGTGACCGTGCACTGAGCCGCGCGCCGACAACGCCCTCTGGCAGTGTCATGCGTACGTCAGCCACGGCCCCTCTCCGCGCGGCGGCTGCGACCCCGGGGCGACGCCACACGGTGGCGGCCCGGGGTCCGCGACCCCATCACGCGGTTCTGTGGTGATGGAAGCCGGTGAACGCGTGGTAGATGCCGAGCACGAGCACGGCGCCGATGACCGCGACGAACAGGCTCCAGAGGTTGAACCCGGTGACGCCCGCGGTGCCGATGAGGCTGAAGGCGAACCCACCCGCCATCGCGCCCACGATACCGAGCACGATGTCGAGGAACACGCCCTCGCCGGTCCTGTTCACGATCTTGCTCGCGATGAACCCCGCGAGCAGCCCGAGAATGATCCAGCCAATGATGGACATGATGTGCCTCACTTCCTTTGCCCAGGACGAAGCATGGACCGCGCCAGCGTACCCACATGTACGCGCGCCGCCGGCTCCACCATGGATCACGCCGTCAAGTCCGGAAAGTCGGCGCAGCTCAGGCGGGCCCACCTCGTCCGCGCGTTGACGGCCGGGCGCCGAGCGTCCGCGCATACCAGTCGCGCGTGACGAACAGGTGGGTCGAGGTCTCGCCCGCATGGATGAGCAGCCCCACGTTGACGAGCGGCGTGTCGACGAACACCGCGCCGTCGCCTGCGCGATAGTGGGCCCTCACGTCCACGCTTCCGCCGATGAATCGCAGATCGGAGAGATCGGTGACACCGCTCGAGAAGCGGAAGCCCGTGCTCAAGGTGAAGCCGTCCGAGCCGAAGACCCCCCGCACGATGCCCGGAGCGCCCAGCATGGCGAGCGGGAGCTGCGCGTCCCGGCACTTGCCGCTCACGGTGCCCGACACGCCGAGACCGTGCTCCAGCGTGATGGACAGCGGGTTGGCGGCGAGGTTGATCCACCAACCACGCTCGCCCGCGGCGGACACGCCCTGAAGGTTCAGGCGCGCGCCTGCGAGATCGCCCTTCCAGGTGTGAAGGTCGAGGGCGTGCAAGGTCGCGTCGGCCGTGCCGCTCGCCGTCACACGGCTCTTGCCGACCGTGACGGACGCGCCGGACACATCGACATGAGCGTGTCCGCTCGCGAGCTGTGGAGTGAGATCGGCGTGCAGCCTCAGCCTGGCCGAGCCGCCGAGGAGCCGCGGCTCGTGGAGGTAGCGATCGAGGGTCCGCAGATCCTTCACGGCCGCGGCGGGCACGTCGATCGACGCTGACCACCGATCGAACGGGCGGGTCAGGTCCACGTTGTCGAGCTCGACCGACGCGGTGACGGACGGCGCCTGGACCACCTCGGCTTCGTCCCGGTGAACGCTCAGGCCGTACGTCTCGGTGGTGATCGCGAGGCGAGGATGGCCGTCAGGCACGACCGCGCGCACGACCGAGGTGCCGGCCACCCCGTCGTGGCCCGACCAGAGGCTCCAGCTCTCGGCCCGGAACCACGCGCGGCTGCCCGCGACGATCCGACCGTGGTTCAGCTCCACGGCGAACCACGTCGGGCCTCCACTCCCGGCGATCGCCACGTGCGACGGGCGCAGCCAGCGGTCGAAGACGTGCAGGTTCCCGACGGTGGAGCGCGCCGTCGCCTTCCCGTCCACGTGCCGGAGCACATCGACACCGTGGACGTCCCTCACGTCGAAGTCGCTGATGCGCAGCGCGAAGCTCCCGCGGAGGTTGCTCGTGATCACCTCCTTGCCGTTCGCCACGGTGGCGTCCTCGGTGCGGACGTCGGTCGGTCCGAGGAGGAAGCGCCGTCCCGGCTCCAGACGGAAGCTGCCCGCCGCGCGGCCGTCCCGGTCGGACACCCGGACCGTGTCGA
The DNA here is from genome assembly GCA_963782055.1 of uncultured delta proteobacterium. Lineage (GTDB taxonomy): Bacteria > Myxococcota_A > Polyangia > Polyangiales > Polyangiaceae > DASXHD01. Next base: position 2,376,719 of record CAWAIF010000003.1, on the reverse strand, counting down.
CCCACACTTCGCGGACGTCGTCGACGATCACGTCCTTCACCTGGACCGTCCACGAGCGGTACGGCTCGTCCGGCGGCGGCGGCGCAGCGGCGGCCTTCAGCGGCGGGTCCGCGAACCCCGCGATCGGCGGCAACCACGCCACGTAGTCGCGCGTGGCGTCCGCGGGCGCGACCTTGAAGCGGATGCGCGTCGTGACGCCTCGCGCCCGCGCGTCGTGCAAGCTGACGCGACGCGAGAAGAAGTCGAGCGGGCCGAAGCTGGCGTTCGCGCGGTCCGCGGTGATCGACCACTGCACCGAGTCGCTCTCCCCGCGCAGGGCCAGGCCGGTCGTGTGCACCCGCAGGAAGGAGGGCGAGTACGCGACCCGGTAGTCGACGTGCAGGTCATCGGGCGAGATCCGGTTGACCGCGATCCGGACGAGTCCGGTCAGCAGAAGCACGTTCATCACGTACAGGTACGTGATGAAGATGCCGGCGAGCAGCGCCCCCACGCGGAGCGCAGCTCCCCACCAGCGAATCTTCGGGAGACGGGTGCTCATGGCGCTGCCGCCAGATCGTGCATCGGCCAGGCCAGATGGTCTCGTCGTGCAGCCCGGTTCGCGGGGTACTGCCGCGGCGACGGAGGGTGCAACAGGAGCGGTCTTCCGCAATACGTGCACGGCGCGCAGCGCCCTCACGAGAGGAGGCCGCCCAGCTCCGCGCGGATACGCTTCTCGATCCGGTGCTTGAAGAGCACGAGGGCAAAGGGCACCTCGGCGGCGAGGCGTACCTGGCTGTCTTCGACGGCCATCGTCCCCTTCACCTTCATGCCAGTCGTGGTGAAGTCGAAGGACAGCGTGCCGTCCTGCCAGGTTTCGTGTAGGTCGCTCGCGTGGTGCCCGTAGCGCTCGAGCATGACGCTCAGCTTGCCCTTCAGCCGCCGCGCGGCCTCTTCCTTGCCCAGCCGGTGGGCGGCGGTCATGGCGAGCCGTGACATGGTCACCCCGCGGACGCGAGCCTGCGCTCGCGGGGAGGCCCCGCCGAGCTCGCGGCAAACACCGGCAGCGCGACGCCGCGGCGCGCGGGCGCGCCTGGCCGGACGCCGAGCTGCTGCAGCGCGCTGGCGAGGCGCGGCAGCACCACCTCCTCGGCCACGTCCGCCCAGCCCAGGTCGTCGCCTCGCAGCGGCTCCACGTTCAGGTCCACCAGCCGCACCTCCCACTCGCGCGGCAAGAGCGCGGCCACCGAGATGAGGCCCAGCGGCGGCAGCATCGCCCGTTTTCCGAGGAGAGCCAGACTGTGCTGAAAGCCCCAGTACGTCGTCGGGAACTCGGGGTAGGCGAGCAGGACGCGCATGCCTCCCGCAATGCAGACGGAGTGCCACCGCGACCGCCGCACGCCTTGCCGCCCTGCCGGGGCCGAGCCCGCGGAAGATCGTCGGGCGGCGGCGCGGCGCGACGGGCGCGCGAGCCGCACGGCTACGCAAGCGCGGCGCACGCGGCGCAAGGCGTTCCGCAGTCCCGCAGTGTCCACGCCGCGCGCGGCGCCGTCCGAGTCTCCGCGGGGCCGGGGGCATGGCGCTTGCGTCGAAGTCCACGACGCGAATGAGCATGGACACCAGCACGCATCATCCCGGGATCTCCAGCCCCACGCCGGGGTCGAAGCGAGGGTCCAAGGCGGGGTCGAAGGCGGGCCCCGGCGGCGACCTGAAGTCGGTGCCGATGCCGGAGCTCCAGACCAGGCTGAAGTCCACGCCGGACGGTCTCACCCAGGCGGAGGCGCAGAAGCGCCTCACCGAGTACGGTCCCAACGAGATCCAGGAGAAGAAGCAGAACCTCTTCCTGAAGCTCCTCTCCTACTTCTGGGGCCCCATTCCGTGGATGATCGAGGGCGCTGTCGTCCTGTCGGCGGTCGTCCAGCACTGGCTGGACTTCGGCATCATCCTCCTCTTGCTCGTGTCCAACGCGGCGGTCGGGTTCTGGGAGGAGCGCCAGGCGGGCAACGCCATCGCCGCGCTCAAGGCCAAGCTGGCGATCAAGGCCACGGTGAAGCGCGACGGGAAGTGGAGCAACCCGGCGGCGCGCGATCTGGTGCCGGGCGACGTGATCCGCATCTGTCTGGGCGACATCGTGCCGGCGGACGCCCGGTTGCTGCCGGGCGACCCGGTGCAGGTGGACGAGTCCGCGCTCACCGGGGAGTCGTTGCCCAGGGACCGCAAGGCGGGCGAGGCCCTGTTCTCCGGGTCGATCATCCGCCGCGGCGAGGTGGAGGCGATGGTCTACGCCACCGGCGAGCGGACCTACTTCGGCAAGACCGCGCAGCTGGTGAGCGAGGCGAGGACAGTCAGTCACTTCCAGCGCGCCGTGCTGAAGATCGGCGACTACCTGATCGTCCTCGCGGTCGCCTTGGTCGTGGTCATCGTCACCGTCGCCCTCTTCCGCGGCGACCCCGTCCTGACGACCTTGCAGTTCGCCCTGGTGCTGCTCGTGGCCGCGATCCCCGTGGCCATGCCCACGGTCCTCTCGGTGACCATGGCGGTGGGCGCGCGCGTCCTGGCCACGGAGCAGGCGATCGTCACGCGACTGTCGGCGATCGAGGAGCTCGCGGGCGTGGACGTCTTGTGCTCGGACAAGACCGGGACGCTGACGCAGAACAAGCTGACGCTCGGCGATCCGTTCTGCGTCGACGGGATCGCCCCCGATCAAGTAGTCCTGGACGCCGCGCTGGCCTCGCGCGCGGAGGACAAGGACACCATCGACCTCGCGGTGATCGGCGGGCTGAAGGACGTTGGGGCGCTGAAGGACTACGAGGTGGTCCACTTCCAGCCCTTCGACCCGGTGCACAAGCGGACCGAGGCCACCGTCAAGGGCGGCGACGGCAAGCCGTTCGAGGTGGCCAAGGGGGCGCCGCAGGTGATCCTGGAGATGGCGACCGACTCCGGCGAGGTGAAGCCCGCGGTGGACGGGGCCGTCAACGCCTTCGCCGGGCGCGGCTTCCGTTCGCTGGGCGTGGCGCGCGCCGACGAGGAGGGGAAGTGGAAGTTCGTCGGCGTGTTGCCGCTCTTCGACCCGCCGCGCGACCAGGCCAAGGCCACGATCGCCAGCGCCGGGAAGATGGGCGTCAAGGTGAAGATGGTGACGGGGGATCAGCTCGCGATCGCCCGGGAGATGGCGAAGCAGCTCGGGCTGGGCACCAACATCCTGGACGCCAGCGGCCTCGGCGACACGAAGCACCACGAGACGGCGCAGGCCGCGGAGGCCATCGACAAGGCGGACGGCTTCGCCCAGGTCTTTCCCGAGCACAAGTTCCACATCGTGGACGTCCTGCAGCAGCGCGGTCACATCGTCGGCATGACCGGCGACGGGGTGAACGACGCCCCGGCGCTGAAGAAGGCGGACTGCGGCATCGCGGTATCCGGCGCGACGGACGCCGCGCGCGCTGCGGCTTCCATCGTGCTGCTGGCACCGGGCCTGTCGGTCATCAACCTCGCGATCAAGGAGAGCCGGAAGATATTCCAGCGGATGAACAGCTACGCGATGTACCGCATCGCCGAGACGCTGCGCGTGCTGCTCTTCATGACGCTGGCGATCCTGGTGTTCAACTTCTACCCGGTCACCGCGGTGATGATCGTGATCCTGGCGCTGCTCAACGACGGCGCGATCCTGTCCATCGCGTACGACGACGTTCACTACAAGGACAAGCCGGAGGCGTGGAACATGCGCCTGGTGCTGGGCATCTCCACGGTGCTCGGCGTCACGGGCGTCGTGGCCGCCTTCGGCCTGTTCTACCTGGGCGAGCGCGTCTTCCACCTCGACCGCGCCCACGTCCAGACGCTGATGTACCTGAAGCTCTCGGTCGCCGGGCACCTGACGATCTTCCTGACGCGCACGCGCGGTCCCTTCTGGTCCATCCGGCCCGCGTGGCTGCTGCTGGGCGCGGTCGTCGGCACGCAGGCGCTGGCGACGCTCATGGCGGTGTACGGCCTGTTCATGACGCCGGTCGGCTGGCACTGGGCGCTCTTCGTCTGGGGCTATGCGCTCGTCTGGTTCCTCGTGAATGACCGCGTGAAGCTCCTCGCCTACCGCATCTTCGACCCCACGAAGGCGCCTCTGCTGGCCAGGAACGCAGGCGATCTTCGGCCCGAGATCGCCACGCGGGCGTACGAGCTGTACGAGCAAGGTGGACGCCGCCAGGGCAACGCGGAGGATGACTGGGCGCAGGCGGAGCGCGAGGTGCGCAAGCGCAACGGCGCCAGCAAGGTCCGGCCATGACGAAGAAGAAGAAGAAGAAGAAGAAGATCGACGCCGACGACTTCCGTGTGCCCCCGGGAAGGACGGTCACCCTGGACGACTGGCCCACGCTGGTGAAGCCCGTCTACACGTCGAAGAAGGCGTACAAGAAACGCCTCGAGGAGCAGGTGGACGAGCTCGCCGCGCTGCAGCGCCTCCACTACGCGTCCAATCGCTACGCGGTGCTGCTCATCCTCCAGGCGATGGACGCGGCCGGCAAGGATGGCGCCATCCGGCACGTGATGTCCGGCGTCAATCCGCAGGGCTGCCAGGTCTTCAGCTTCAAGCACCCCAGCGCCACCGAGCTCGAGCACGACTTTCTGTGGCGAACCACGCGCTCGCTGCCGGAGCGCGGCCGCATCGGCATCTTCAACCGCTCCTACTACGAGGAGGTGCTGATCGTACGGGTGCACCCGGAGATCCTGCGCACCGAGGGGCTCCCCGACGCGCTGCTCGACCCGAAGACCGTCTGGGAGGGGCGGTATCGCTCCATCGTGGACCTGGAGCGCCACCTTCACCGCAACGGCACGCGCATCGTCAAGGTCTTCCTCCACCTCTCGAAGGAGGAACAGCGGAAGCGCTTCCTCGCGCGCATCGACGATCCCGACAAGAACTGGAAGCTCAGCCTCGCCGACGTGGAGGAGAGGAAGTTCTGGGACCGCTACAAGATCGCCTACGAGGAGTGCCTCGGCGCGACGAGCACCAAGGAGGCGCCCTGGTACGTCGTGCCCGCCGACGACAAGGAGAACGCGCGGCTGATCGTGGCCGACCTCCTGGTCGAGCTCTTCAAGGGGCTCGAGATGCAATACCCCTCGCCCACAGCGAAGCACCGGCGGGAGCTCGAGGCGATACGCAAGCGACTCGAGAAGTGAACGCGGCGGGGGTGGGCCCCGTCGGCCGTTCCCGGGCGGGCCTCATCGCGTGTGGTCGCCCCACTTCCAGTCACGAATCTCCGGCATGTCCTCGCCGTTCTCGTCGATGTATCGCCTGTGCTCGATCAGCTTGTCCTTGAGCTGCTGCTTCAGGTAGATGCCCCGGTCGCCGGTCTGCGGGAGGCGATCGATGGCGTCCATCACGAGATGGAAGCGGTCCAGATCGTTGAGCACGGTCATGTCGAAGGGCGTGGTGACGGTGCCCTCCTCCTTGTACCCGCGGACGTGGATGTTGCCGTGGTTGGTGCGGCGGTAGGTCAACCGGTGGATCAGCCAGGGGTACGCGTGGAAGGCGAAGATGACCGGCTTGTCCCGGGTGAAGAGCTCGTCGAAGTCCTTGTCGGGGAGCCCGTGCGGGTGCTCCGACGGCGGCTGCAGCCTCATGAGGTCCACGACGTTGACCACGCGGATCTTCAGCTCCGGGAGGTGCTCGCGCATGATGGACACGGCGGCGAGCGTCTCCAGCGTGGGCACGTCGCCGCAGCACGCCATGACGACGTCGGGGGTGACGGCCTGATCGTTGCTGGCCCACTGCCAGATGCCGATGCCCTCCTGGCAGTGCTTGATGGCCGCGTCCATCGAGAGCCACTGCGGCGCCGGGTGCTTGCCCGCCACGACCACGTTGACGTACTGGCGGCTGCGCAGGCAGTGGTCCATCACCGAGAGCAGGCAGTTGGCGTCCGGCGGCAGGTACACGCGCACGACCTCCGCCTTCTTGTTCACGACGTGGTCGATGAAGCCGGGGTCCTGGTGGGTGAAGCCGTTGTGGTCCTGGCGCCAGACGTGCGAGGCCAGGAGGTAGTTGAGAGAGGCGATGTCCCTTCGCCACCGCAGCTGCGAGGTGACCTTCAGCCACTTGGCGTGCTGGTTGAACATCGAGTCGATGATGTGGATGAACGCCTCGTAGCAGTTGAAGACGCCGTGGCGCCCGGTGAGCAGGTAGCCCTCCAGCCAGCCCTCGCACTGGTGCTCGCTGAGCATCTCCATCACGCGCCCCTCCGGCGCGAGGAACTCGTCGCTGGGCACGGTGGCGGCGTCCCACTGGCGATTGGTCGACTCGAAGAGCGCGTTCAGACCGTTGGAGAGCGTCTCGTCGGGGCCGAAGACCCGGAAGTTGCGCTGATCGGCGTTCAGCTTCTGCACGTCGCGCAGGAACGGCCCGAGCACGTGCGTGTCACCGATGCCGCGAACCCCCGGCGAGGGGACGTCCGCTGCGTAGTCGGCGAAGTCGGGGAGTCGCAGGTCGCGCAGGAGCATGCCGCCGTTGGCGTGCGGGTTCGCGCCCATGCGCCGCTTGCCCGCGGGCGCGAGCTCCGCCAGCTCCGGTCGCAGCCGGCCCCCCGCGTCGAAGAGCTCCTCCGGCCGGTAGCTCTTCAGCCACGCCTCGAGCTGCTCGAGGTGTCCAGGCGGGCTCGACGGCGACACCGCGATGGGGACCTGATGCGCCCGGAAGGTGCCCTCGATCTGCCGCCCGTCCACCACCTTCGGTCCGGTCCAGCCCTTGGGTGAATCGAGGACGATCATCGGCCAGCGAGGGCGGGTGAGATCGCCACGGACGCGGGCGTCCTTCTGGATCCGCCGGATCTGCTCCACCGCCGCGTCGAGCGCCGTGGCCATGGCCTCGTGCATCCGCGCGGGCTCGTGACCGGCGACGAAGTGGGGTGTCCACCCGTAGCCGCGGAGCAGCTGGTCCAGCTCCTCGTGCGTGATGCGAGCGAGCACCGTCGGGTTGGAGATCTTGTAGCCGTTGAGGTGGAGGATGGGCAGCACGGCGCCGTCGGTCGCGGCGTCGAGGAACTTGTTGGAGTGCCACGCCGTGGCGAGCGGTCCGGTCTCGGCCTCGCCATCGCCGATGACGCAGGCGACGACCAGCTCCGGGTTGTCGAAGACCGCGCCGAACGCGTGGCTGAGCGAGTACCCCAGCTCCCCGCCCTCGTGGATCGAGCCGGGGCACTCCGGCGATGCGTGGCTCGGGATGCCGCCGGGGAAGGAGAACTGGCGGAAGAGCCTGCGGAGCCCGGCCTCGTCCTGGCTGATGTCCGGGTAGACCTCGCTGTAGGTGCCCTCGAGGTACGTGTTGCCCACGACCGCCGGCCCGCCGTGCCCGGGGCCGGAGATGTAGATCATGTCGAGGTCGTACTTCCGGATGATCCGGTTCAGGTGCACGTAGACGAAGTTCTGCCCGGGGGTCGTGCCCCAGTGTCCGAGCAGCATGTGCTTCACGTCGTCGAGCTTCAGCGGTCGCTTCAGCAGCGGGTTTTCCCGGAGATAGATCTGGCCGACGGACAGATAGTTGGCGGCGCGCCAGTAGGCGTCCATCTTCTCGAGCAGGTCCGGAGAGAGGGTCGGAGGCATCCCGTCACCGCCGCGCGGCGAACGCGCCGCCCATCCATCCGCAGCCGTGGTTCATCATGGTCCTGGGCTGGGCAGCAAGCCTCGTGCCCGCGGCGCCTCGGCGGCAAGGCGTGCGGCCAGGACCTTCTCCGACGCAGTCGACGCGGCGCCGCGCGCATCGCGCGCGCCTGCGTCCCGGACGAGACGACGCTGCCAGCCAGTGGCTTGGCGCTTGCAGTGGCTCGCCGAACGAACGGCAAGGAGTCGGACGATGAAAGCCAGCAAGATCAGCGCGAAGACCGACGCGACCTCGACCAGGAGCACCGGTCGGGCCACCCGGGCGACTGCGCGGTTGACGGAGGTCGCCGATACGGCCAGCGACGTTGCCCGAAGCGCGAAAGCCGAGGTCGAGGGGAAAGCCAGGGAGGGCGGCCACCGGGTGCAAGAACAAGGGGACAAGCTCCGGCACGGCGCGAAGCAGATCCTGACCAGGGTCGTTCACTCGGCGCAGGAGGCCACCGAGAAGGTCGTTCACCGCGCGAAGGAAGCCGCGAAGAAGGCCGAACACCGGAGCGAGGAGCGCGTCAAGAAGGCCAAAGCGAAGCGAGGCCGCTAATTCGATGAGGCAGCACGGCGCCGCGCAATCGTCGCTGGAGCGCTGCACCCCTTGCGGCGGCGCGGCCCCATTCTGCGGTCGGCGACCTGCCCGGCGTGGGACGTGCGAGGCCGCACCGCGTTGGCCGGGTTCTTGAAGCACGAAGCACTCCCATGCCCACCACCGTCACCTCACCTGCCCTCGTCCCGGCTCCGCCGCCGCGGCAGCCTCGTCCTCCTCCGCGACAGGCGCGCGGGATCCGACGGATCCTGGTGTGCCTCGATCGCTCGCCTCTGTCCGAAGCGGGCCTGCCGTATGCCATCTTCCTGGCCCGGACGTTCGGCAGCCGCCTGACGCTCCTGCACGTCATGCAGCCGATGCACGAGGACGTCCCGCACACCACCGACGCCCTCGGCTGGGAGATCGCGCGGCACGAAGCCAGCGCGTACCTCGAGCGCCTGCAGGAGCAGGCGGCGCGGGCCTCCGGGCAGACGGTCGACACCCGGCTGGAGCAGGGCCACCCCGCGGACCGCATCTCCAGCGTGGCGCGGCAGCTCCGCGCCGACGTGACGGTGCTCGGCAGTCACGGGCACGGCGGCGCGACGGCGTGGCACCTGGGCAGCACGGTGCAGCAGGTGCTCGCCGTGGCGCGGACCTCGGTGCTCGTCGTGCGCCCCGGGTTGCCCGACCTCGTCGAGGTGGCACCGAAGCGGATCCTGGTTCCCCTCGACGGCTCCGTCCGGACCGAGAGCGTGCTGCCCGTCGCCGCGCGCGTGGCGCAGACGCACGGGGCCGAGCTGCTGCTCGCGCACGTGGTCCTCGAGCCGCTGCCCAGCGCGATGCTCACCGCCGTGGAGGACCTGGAGCTCGCGCGGCACCTCGCCTCGCGGCTCGAAGCCGGCGCCAAGCGGTACCTCGAGCAGCTGCGCGCGCAGCTCCCGCGCGACATCAAGGTACGAACGGTGGTGATCCGTCACCCGGACCAGCGGCAGTCCCTGCTCGAGCTCTCGCGGCGGGAGCAGAGTGATCTGGTGGTGCTCTCCGCTCACGGGGCCATATGCAACCGCGAGCGCTCGTTCGGCAGCGTGGCGCTGTACATGCTCACGCACTCGAAGACTCCGCTGCTGGTCCTGCAGGACCTGCCGGAGGCGGAGCTGGCGGACGAGGCCGGCCAGGAGCCGGCGCCGCCGCTCCGCGCGAGCTACCCGCCGGAGGGCCCTTGACCGCCGCGGCGGGAAGCGCCGCACCTCCTCCGGAGGATGACGCCGCCGAGCGCGACGCCCTCGCGGCGGAGGCTCGCGCGCTCGCACGGACGCAGCGCCACCTCCGACGCCCGCGAAACGTCACGCGCCTCCTCCGCGAGCTGCACACCGAGGATGATCTCGCGGAAGCCCGGACGCACGCGGCCGAGGGAGCCGACACCTCCACCCTTCGCAAGGCGGCGGAGTGGTTCCTCGACAACTACTACTTGATCCGCCGCGTGGCACGCCAGGTCGCCCAGGAGCTCCCGCGCGGCTTCGCGGCCCGCCTCCCGGAGCTCGCGTCCGGTCCGTCGAAGGGACGGGCCCGCGTGTACGTCATGGCGCGCTCGCTCCTCGCGAAGAGACTCGTCGAGCTCGACGAGAGCGTCCTGTTGCGCTTCGTCCGGGCGTACCAGGAGGTCGCCCCCCTCACCATCGCCGAGCTCTGGGCGCTCCCGACCGTCCTGCGCCTGTCCGCACTCCGAGCCCTCCTCCACGCGGAGAGCGACCTCGGCTTTTTGCCGGAGGGGACGCCGGACGAGCTTGCGGAGATCGACCCGGAGTCCGGCGTGGAGCGATCGGTCCGCGCGCTGCGCCTGTTCGCGGACATCGACTGGAAACGCTTCTTCGGGCGGACGAGTCGCGTCGAGAGCGTGCTCCGCAGCGATCCGGCCGACGTCTACCGGCACATGGACTTCGAGACGTGCGACACCTACCGCAAGGCGGTGGAGGAGCTCGCGTGGGTCACCGGGATCGCCGAGGAGGAGGTCGCGCGGCGCGCGGTGCTCCTGGCGCGCGAGGAGGTGCTCGACGACCGACGCGGGCACGTCGGCTACCACCTCGTCGACGCGGGGCGCGCCGCGCTGGAGGCCGACCTCCGGTACCGCCCGCGCGGGATCCGGCGCGTCCGTCGTGCGCTCCGCCGGCGCCCGGCGCTCACGCTCCTGGGTTCTGTCGCGCTGTCGACGGCGGCGTTGCTCGTTCCGGTGGGCGTCTACGCCATGCGCAGCGGAGGGCACCTGCTCCCGATGGCGCTCGCCCTGGCCCTGGCCGCCGTGCCCGCGTCGGTCCTCTCCGTCACCGCGGTGCAGTGGGTCCTGTCGCGCCTCTTGCCCCCGCGCGTCCTGCCGAAGCTCGACTTCTCTCGCGGCGTGCCCGAGGAGGCGCGGACCCTGGTGGTCATTCCCACCCTGCTCGGGCGCCCCGAGGACGTGGAGCCCATGGTCCGGCAGCTGGAGCTCCACTATCTCTCCAACCCCGACCCGGCGCTCGGGTTCGCGCTGCTGACCGACGACGTGGACTCGCCAACCATGCCGGAGAGCGGGCCGCTGGTGGCGATGGCCGCGCGGGGCGTCGCCTCGCTCAACGTCCGGTATGGCGGGGGGGGCGCCGGGCCGTTCCACCTCCTGCACCGCGCTCCCCGCAGCAACCCGGCCGAGGGATGCTTTTTGGGCTGGGAGCGCAAGCGGGGCAAGCTGGAAGAGCTCAACCGCCTGCTCCGGGGGGACGAGCACACGAGCTACACGCACCACGAAGGCTCCCGTCACGGGCTGGAGCAGATCCGCTTCGTCATCACGCTGGACAGCGACACGCAGCTCCCGATCGGGGGCGCCGCGCGGCTGATCGGGCTGCTCGCACACCCGCTCAACCGCGCGGTGTTCGACGACGACACCGGCCGCGTCATGTCCGGGTACACGATCGCTCAGCCGCGCATCGACACGTCGCCCTCCTCGCCCCGCTCCACGCGGTTCTCGCGGATCTTCGCGGGGGACGTCGGCTTCGACATCTACACGCACGCCGTCTCCGACGTATACCAGGACCTCTGCGGGTCGGGCATCTACGTCGGCAAGGGGATCTACGACGTCGACGGGTTCAGGCGCAGCACGGAGGGCAGGGTTCCGGAGAACGCGCTCGTCAGCCACGACCTGTTCGAGGGGATCCAGGGGCGGACCGCGCTGGCGAGCGACATCGTCCTGTTCGAGGACTACCCGTCGCACTACGCGGTCTTCGCGCGGCGAATGCACCGGTGGGTGCGCGGCGACTGGCAGCTCTTGCCGTGGCTCCTTCCCAGGGTGCCCTCCGCGAAGGGCCGCGTCGTCAACCGGCTGCGACTGATCGACCGCTGGAAGATCGTCGACAACCTGCGGCGCAGCCTCGCGAGCCCGGCGCTCCTGTTGCTCCTCATCGCAGGCTGGACCGTGCTGCCGGGGGCTCCGCTGGCGTGGACGCTCGGCGTGCTCGGCGTCTTGCTCGCGCCGCTCTTGCCCGCCCTGGTGCGCAACCGCCGGCGCACCGAGACGGTCGGCCGCTATCTCCTGGCGGTCGCATTCCTCGCCCACGAGGCCGCGATGGTCGTCGACGCGGTGGTCCGCGCCCTGGTGCGGATGACGATCACGCGCAAGCACCTCCTGCAGTGGGTGTCCGCCGAGCAGACGGCGCGGCGGTTCGGCGCACGCCAGTCGCGCCCGCTCCTCTGGCGAGAGATGCTCGCCGGGCCACTCGTCGCCGTCGCGATCACAGAGGTCGTCGCGCTCGTCCGCCCTTCGGCGCTGGTCGTGGCGGCCCCGCTGCTGCTCGCCTGGTTGCTGGGCCCGGAGATCGCGCGGTGGGTGAGCCGGGCGGAGCCGTCGCGCTCCGCGCCGCTGCTCCCGTCCGATCGGCGCGACCTGCGGCGCCTCGCGCGCCGGACGTGGCTCTTCTTCGAGACCTTCGTCGGGCCGAGCGACCAGTGGCTGCCCGTGGACAACTACCAGGAGGAGCCCCACGAGCAGACGGCGCGCCGCACCTCGCCGACCAACATCGGGCTCATGCTCCTCTCGACGCTCGCGGCGCACGACCTCGGCTATCTCGGTCCGGGCGAGCTGTCGCTGCGGCTGCACAGCTCGCTCGACAGCATCGGGCGCCTCGTCCACTACCAGGGACACCTCCTCAACTGGTACGAGACGAAGAACCTCCAGCCGCTGCTCCCGCAGTACGTCTCCACCGTGGACAGCGGGAACTTCGCCGGCTGCCTGATCGCCCTCGCGCAGGGGTGCGCGGACGTGACGCGCGCGCCGGTTGGCCGCCCGGCCGCGTGGGAGGGTCTCTGCGACACCCTCGACCTGCTCGACGAGGTCGTCGTCTCGCTCGCGGCGCCGGGCTCGGGCGCGCTCCGCGCGACCCTCGTGGCCATGCGGGCGGCGACGGAGCAGGGATGCCATCGTCCGGAGGACGGCTACGCCACGCTCCGCGGCCTCTGCGACGACAGCCTCGCGGAGATGGACCGGCACCTCCTCGCGCTGCTCGAGACGGGCGCCTACCGCCACGAGCCTGCGCTCCTGCACGCGCTGCGGACGTGGGCGGATCGCGTTCACGAGCAGCTGCAGCAGATGCGCCGGGAGCACGATTGCCTTCTCCCCTGGCTCGCGCTGCGAGACGAGCCAGCCGCCGCCGGGCTGCAGCCGCCTTCGGCCCCCAGGCTCGACGAGGTCCCGGCAGCGTGCCGGAGCCTGCGGGCCCAGCTGGAGGAGTGGCTGCGCGCGCAGAGCGAGGACGGCGGGCCTGGCCCGAGCGCGGCGGTGGAGGAATCGGCACGCCGGCTGAGAGAAGCCTTCACCGCCGCGGAGACCGGCGCGGCCTTCCTCTGCGACGAGCTCGCAAGCGTCGCGACGCGCGCCGAGGCGGAGGCGCGGGGGATGGACTTCCGGCTCCTGTTCGACCGCGACCGAAACCTCTTCCGCATCGGGTACAACGTGACGCTCGACCGGGTGGACCCGCACCACTACGACCTCCTGGCGTCGGAGGCGCGGCTGGCGAGCTACCTCGCCATCGTGGGACACCAGGTGCCCGAATCGCACTGGGTCGCGCTCGGCCGGCCGATGACCCGCGTGGCCGGCGCACCGGCGCTCCTGTCCTGGGGCGGCACCATGTTCGAGTACCTGATGCCGAGCCTCCTGATGACGAGCGCGGAGGGCACCTTGCTCGCGCAGAGCTGCGAGCTCGCCGTCGCGGCGCAGATTGCCTACGGCGAGGCGAGGGGCGCGCCCTGGGGGATCTCCGAGTCGGCCTACGCGCGACTCGACGCTCAGAAGACCTACCAGTACCGCTCCTTCGGCGTCCCGGGACTGGGCTTCAAGCGCGGTCTGGAGGAGGACCTGGTGATCGCCCCCTACGCGTCGATGCTCGCGCTCTCGATGAACCCGCGCGCCGTCGTCGACAACATGGCCAAGCTCGAGTCCATGGGGATGATGGGCACCTACGGCTTCTTCGAGGCCGTCGATCTCCAGCCGGACCGCGCCCCGGACGGTCGGCCCTACGCCGTCGTGCGATTGTACATGGCGCACCACCAGGGGATGGCGCTCGTCGCGCTCGACAACTACCTCAACGATGGCGTCATGCTCTCCCGGTTCCACGGGGAGCCTTCGGTCGCGACGGGGGAGGTGCTGCTCAACGAGCGCGCGCCCGCCGTGGCGCCCGCGGAGTGGCCGTTCGCCGATGGCGCGGAGAGCCGTCCCGCCCAAGAGAACTCCCAGACGCCGGCGAGCGCTCCCTCACCGTGGACTCCGAGCGCGGACGACCGGCCGCAGGCCTTCGTCGTGAGCAACGGCCGGCTGAGCAGCGTGCTGACCGAGGCCGGGGGCGGCGGTCTCTCCTGGCAGGGGCTCGCCCTCACCCGGTACCGCGCCGACCCCACCCGCGACGAGGACGGCGTGTGGATCTTCCTGCGCGATCAGGAGACCGGACGCGCCTGGCGCGCGACCTCCGACCAGGGCCGCACGACCTACTCGATGCACGAGGCGGAGTTCCACCGGCGCGGCGAGGGGATCTCGGCGCACGTCGACGTCACCGTGGCCGCCGCCGACGACGTCGAGGTGCGGAGGATCACGCTGCACAACGAGTCCGGTCGCGGGCGACGCCTCACCGTGACGAGCGCGGCCGAGCCCGTGCTGCAAGCTCCGCAGGAGGCCGGGCGGCACCCGGCCTTCTCGCGGATGTTCATCGAGAGCGAGCTGGTGTCGGACCTCGACGCGCTGCTCTTCGCGCGACGCCCCAGGTCCCCCAAAGAGGAGCGCGCCGTCCTCGTCCACCGCCTCGTACACGAGGGGCCCTCCGTGCACCGTGTGGGCTACGAGACCGATCGCGCGGCGCTGTACGGGCGCGGTCAAGGCACGCGCACTCCGCTCGCACCCCCGGGGGGAAAACCCGGATACGACGGGCGCGTCGGCGCGGTCCTCGATCCGGTGATGAGCCTGACGGCGAGCGTCGAGCTCAAGCCCGGAGCGAGCGTCACGCTGGCCTTCGTCACCGCGGTCGCCCGCTCGCGGGGCGCCGTGCTGGAGATCGCGCGCCGCTACGGCTCGCTGCACGCGGCCCGGTGGGCCTTCCTCGACGCCGAGCAGGAGAGCCCGCGACGCCTCACGCGCGCCCGCGTCGAGCCTTACCTCGTACCGATGGTGCAGCGCCTCTTCTCCGCGCTCCTCTACGCCGACCCCACCCTGCGTGCGCCGCCCGAGGTCATCGCGTCGGCGCGTCCGTGCAAGAGTCGCCTGTGGGGCCGCGGGATCTCCGGCGACGACCCCATCGTCTTCGTGCGCGTCCACGACGCGGAGGCCGCGCTCCTCGGGGAGACGCTCGCCGCCCAGCGCTACCTCCGCGCGTGCGGCGTGCGCTTCGATCTGGTCCTTCTGGACGAACAGGCGACGGGCTACGCAAACGGGGGCTCCGGGACGCTCCAGACCGTGCTCGCGACGCACCAGGCCGGCGACCTGCTGAACCAGCATGGCGGCGTGTTCGTGCTGGCGATGGACCAGCTCGGGGGCGACGAGCGCGCGCACCTCGAGGCGAGCGCGCACGTCCTGCTGGACACGCGCGACGGCTCCCTCGGCGCACGGCTGTCGCGCCCCGCCCCGGCGCCGTCCAAGCTCCCGCGCTTCGAGCCCGCCCTGCCGGTCGACGCGAGCGACAGCGCCCCGCAGCGACCCGCGCTCCTGCTGGACAACGGGACGGGAGGGTTCACCGAGGACGGGCGCGAGTACGTGCTCTCGGTCGGGCCGACGAGCCCGACCCCGGCGCCGTGGTGCAACGTCCTCGCCAATCCGGAGATGGGCTGCCTGGTGAGCGAGTCTTCGCTGGGCAGCACGTGGTCGCTCAACGCCGGCGAGAACCGGCTCACCCCGTGGAGGAACGACCCCGTGTTCGACACGCCCTCGGAGGCGCTCTACCTGCGCGACGAGCAGACGGCTGCGGTCTGGTCCACGACGCCGCTGCCGGCGGGTCGGGATGCCGAGACCCTGGTGCGACACGGCGCGGGCTACACCCGCTACACGCAGCACAGCCACGGACTGAAGCAGGAGCTGACGGTCTTCGTGCCGTCCGGCGCGCCGCTCAAGGTGGTGCGCCTCCGGCTGGAGAACACCCTCCCCCGGCCCCGGCGGCTCACCGCGACGTACTACGCCGAGTGGGTCCTCGGGAGCTTGCCGGAGGAGCAACGGGCGTATGTGGCGCCGGAGGTCGATCGGCCGGGCGCCTGCCTCCTCGCGCGATGCAACTGGAACGCCGAGTTCGGAGATCGCGTCGCCTTCCTCGCATCGGAGCGCGAGCTGCACGGCTTCACGACCGACCGCACCGAGTTTCTCGGGCGCCGGGGGGACCCTGCACGACCGGAGGCGCTGGGGCGCTGGGGGCTCTCCGGGCGCGCCGACGCGGGGGTCGACCCCTGCGCCGCGCTGCAGGTCCACCTCGAGCTCGCGCCGGGCGAGACCGTGGAGACGCACTTCGTCCTCGGGCAGGCGGGCAGTCGCGCGGAGGCGCTGGAGGTCGTCGCCCGCTTCCGGCAGCGCGGCACCGTGGACGCGGCGTGGAAGGAGCTGGGCGCGTTCTGGGACGGACTCCTCGGCAGCGTGCGCGTGAAGACCCCGGACGCGGCGATGGACCTGATGCTCAATCGCTGGTTCCTCTACCAGTCGCTCGCGTCACGGGTGTTCGGTCGCACGGCCTTCTACCAGTCGAGCGGCGCGTTCGGTTTCCGCGACCAGCTTCAGGACGTCCTGGCGCTGCTGCAGGCGGCGCCGGAGCGCGCCCGCGCGCACATCCTCGATTCGGCCGCGCACCAGTTCGAGGAAGGCGACGTGCTGCACTGGTGGCACCCGCCGTCGGACCGCGGCGTGCGCACGCGTTGCTCCGACGACATGGCGTGGCTCCCCTTCGTCACCGCCGAGTACGTCCTCGCGACCGGCGACGTCGCAGTTCTCTCCGAAGAGGCGCCTTTCCTGTCCGCCGATCCCCTGACGGCCGAGGAGCACGACCGGTACGCCCAGTACGCGCCGGCGGCGCGGACCTCGCCGCTGTTCGAGCACTGCCGCCGCGCCCTCGAGCGCGCCTCGACCCACGGGCGCCACGGTCTGCCGCTCATGGGTGACGGGGACTGGAACGACGGGATGAATCGCGTCGGCGCGAAGGGCCGCGGCGAGAGCGTCTGGCTCGGGTGGTTTCTCTCCCTCACGATGAACCGGTTCGCCGCCGTCTGCGAGCGCGCCGGCAAGGACGACGAGGCCGCGACGTGGCGCGGACGGGCGGCGTCCCTGGGCCAGAAGCTGCAGGACAGCGCATGGGACGGAGGGTGGTACCTGCGCGCCTTTCACGACGACGGCTCCCTCCTCGGCTCGGCGAAGTCACGCGAGTGCCGGATCGACTCCATCGCCCAGTCCTGGGCCGCCCTCTCCGGCGTCGCCGACCCGGCGCGCGCGCGCGTGGCCGTGAAGGCGGCCGACGAGAAGCTGGTCCTCGAGGACGACCGGCTCATCCTCCTGCTCCGGCCGCCGTTCGACGCGACGCCGCACGACCCCGGCTACATCCGCGCCTACCCCCCGGGGATCCGGGAGAACGGCGGGCAGTACACGCACGCGGCGACCTGGCTGGGCTGGGCTCACGTCGCGCTCCGCGACGGCGATGGCGCCGAGCACATCTTCCGCCTGCTCAACCCGGTGCTGCGGACGAGAACACCGGAGGAGGTGGCGCGCTACAGGGTCGAGCCGTACGTGCTCGCGGGCGACGTCTACGGCGCGCCACCCTGGGTGGGGCGCGGCGGGTGGACCTGGTACAGCGGCGCGGCCGCGTGGGCCTGGCGGCTCGGCGTCGAGGGCATCCTCGGCCTCCGCAGGGAGGACGGCGCGCTGCGCGTGGACCCGTGCATCCCTCGCGCCTGGAGAGGCTTCGAGGCCTGGGTCCGCGCCGGCTCCCAGGAGCTGCACGTGGTCGTCGAGAACCCCGACGCCGTGAGCGCGGGCGTCGCGTGGACGACCCTCGACCGCGTCCGGCTGGAGTCCGGTCGCGTCCCCATCGACGCGAGCGCCTCCGGCGTACACGAGGTGCGCGTGCGGCTCGGGCGAGCATCACCACCCGGGTGACGGCCGCACACCCCACACGCCGCCGCCGAAGGTGGGATCGCGCCACCTCCGGCGTGTCGTGACGCCTCTCACGAGGGTGGCTCCTGCGGCTGGTGCCAGCCACCGGAGCGATCGATCAGGCCAGTGGCTTCGGCGGGGCCCCACGTTCCGGCCTCGTACTCGTGTGGCGAGTCCGTGCTGCCCAGGATCGGCTCGACGATCCGCCACTCCGCCTCGACGGTGTCCTCGCGCGCGAACATGGTGGCGTCGCCCCTCATCGCGTCGCCGAGGAGGCGCTCGTAGGCCTCCATCTCGTCGCGCGCGCCTCGCGCGGCGAGCAGCTCCACGTCCTGGCCCACCATGGCCTCCCCCGGCGTCTTCGAGCGCACACCGAGGGCGATGGCGACGTCGGGCCCGAGCCGGAAGCGCACGTAGTTGGAGCGCTCGAACCTCTCGCCGAAGGCCGAGGTCGGCGGCGCCTTGAGCGAGACGAGCACCTCGGTGCAGGTGACCGGGAGGCACTTGCCGGCGCGGATGTAGAAGGGCACGCCCGCCCAGCGCCAGTTGTCGATGTGGAGCCGCACCGCGGCGAAGGTCTCGACCCGCGAATCGGCGGCCACCCCTGGCTCGTCACGGTAGCCGCGGAACTGGCCGCGCACCACTCTCTGCGGGTCGAGCGGGGTGATGGCCTCGAGCAGCCGCGCCTTCGCGTCGCGCAGCGTCTCGGGGTGACCTCCCAGCGGCGCCTCCATCGCGAGACACGCGGTCACCTGCAGCATGTGATTCTCGATGACGTCGCGGATCGTCCCGACCTGATCGTAGAAGCTCCCGCGGCCCTCGACTCCAAAGCTCTCGGCCATGGTGATCTGCACGCTCTCGACGTAGTTGCGATTCCAGATCGGCTCGAAGAGCGCGTTGCTGAAGCGGAAGTAGAGCAGGTTCTGCACGGGCTCCTTGCCGAGGTAGTGGTCGATGCGAAAGACGGCCGCCTCCGGGAACACGGCGAGGAGCGAGCGGTTGAGCGCCTGCGCGGAGGCGAGATCGCGGCCGAAGGGCTTCTCCGCCACGACGCGTCCGTCTCTCGCGCAGCCCGAGCGGCCGAGCTGCGCGACCACGGTCGAGAACAGGCTGGTCGGGATGGCGAGATAGTGCAGCGGCCGCTGCGCCGAGCCCAGCGCGCCGCGCAGGCGATCGAACGTCGCCGGATCTTCGTAGTCGCCGTCCACGTACCGGAGCAGCGAGCAGAGCTTGTCGAAGGCGGCGCCATCGACACCGCCGCCGTGCTTCTGCACGCTGTCTCTGGCGCGGGCCTTGAGCTGGTCGAGGTTCCAGCCCGCCTTGGCCACTCCGATGACCGGCACGTTCAGGTGGCCACGCTTCACCATGGCGTGCAGCGCGGGAAAGACCTTCTTGTGCGCGAGATCCCCGGTCGCACCGAAGAAGACCACGGCGTCCGATGAGGCGTTCACCATGGCCTGGCGGCATGCATGTCGTGTACCGGCCGGCAGGTGCGGCGGTCGCCGCGGGGCGTCGCGCGCGGCGCGGAGTTTGCGCTCGG
Organism: uncultured delta proteobacterium; assembly: GCA_963782055.1. Classification (GTDB taxonomy): domain Bacteria; phylum Myxococcota_A; class Polyangia; order Polyangiales; family Polyangiaceae; genus DASXHD01. Next base: position 2,357,429 of record CAWAIF010000003.1, on the reverse strand, counting down.
CTTGCCCGGTCGCGGCTGGCGCACTCGCTGCGCTCGCGCTCGCAGGAGGGTCGTTCACTCGGCGCGAGCACCAGCGAGGAGCTGGCGCACCGAGCGGAGCGAGGCGAGCCGCGAGGGGGCCACGGTCCGGCTGGCACCCGCGATGCAAGCCCCGGGGTATGTCCGCGCTGCGCCACCGCCTCCTCGCCGCCGCCTCGGTCGCCGCGCTCCTCCTCGTCGCGCTCGCGCCGACGGACGCTGCGCAGCCACCGCCGTGCGACGCCTTCCAGATCGAGTACACGCTCGCCGCCAACCTGAAGCTCACCGACACGCCGTTCGGCAAGGGCGACGGCATCTACCCGGTGGGCCCCGGCAAGACGGTGCTCCGCTTCGACAACGTGCGGGGCGTCCCCGGCGGCACGGTCAACATGCTCTCCTACGGGATGCACGAGCACTTCGTCATCCGCTCCTCGGTGCTGTTCTGGAGCAGCGAGTTCACCAGCACCACCGACACCTCGACGACCCCCGACGCCTGCGCCGTCGCCGCGCGAGGGCGGCTGACGGGCCGCACCCTCGTCTGGCAGACGCCCGTCCTCGGGTACCGGACCGACGGCGTGGCGGTGTGCAAGGGCTCGCTGTGCGGGAAGGGGGGCGCCCCCCCGCCGGGGCGCACCCAGCTGCACCTCGGCCCCGACCCGGTGTGGTTCAAGGCGTTCGACTTCGCGCCCGACATGCAGACCTTCACGATGCAGGACACGCAGGTCGAGAAGTCGGAGTCGCCCAAGCTGACCGCGTCCGTGGCGGTGTCCGGCCGGGAAGTCCGGCGCTCGTGCGTGGCGGTGAAGCCGTGCCGGTGACGCCTCGCCGGCGGGTCCACCCGGAGGCGACCAGGCCAGCCCGCGTGTCGTCCTGAAGCGAAGGGTTGCGGCCCTGGCGATGACGGGACTGGGACGCGCTCGCGGGCGCCACCGTCGCGGGGAGATCGATCCTGAAGGGGTGGTTCGACCGGGTGTTCGTCTCCGGCGCGGTGTATGGCCGCCAGTACCTGTTCGAGCGCGGCAAGCTCCGCGGCAAGCGGACGTTGCTCTCCGTCACGACGGGCGGTCCGGAGGCGGCGTTCGGCCCGGGCTCGCTCAACGGCGACATCCTGGACATCCTCATGCCGATCCATCGCGGCATCCTCGGCTTCACGGGCATGACGGTCCTGCCGCCGTTCGTACTGGCGCGGGCGGAAACTCGCCTGGGGTGGCGTCCGATCAGAGCTTGTACTTGTTCGCGAGATACGTCTCGAGAGCGGTGAGGTCGGTCCCCGAGATGGACCCCTTGATGACGACGAGCTCCGCGATGTCACCATCGAGCGGGTACTGGGACCCGCCGTTCTGACCGATGTAGGCCTTCGTGCCGACGGCGCTGCAGTCGGATGTCGCGTTCGCCGTCGTGCCCTCGGTCTTTCCGTTGACGCGCAGGCTCAGGGTGCTGCCGCTGCGCCGCACGGCGTACTGGCGCGCCACGTTGTCGTTGAGGGAGCTGGTGGTGCTGGCGACGGAGAGACCGGTCTGCGTCTCGCCGCCGACGAGGCCATTCGTGGGATAGTTCCCCCACATTCCTGCCCCATTGTACGGATTGAGAGGCTCCTTCTTTCCATAGAGCTGAGCGAAGCCGCTGACATTTGTCCAGCGGGCGACTACGGCGATGAAGAAGTCGCCCGTGCCCAACTGAAGGCTCGCGCTGTCGGCGATCTCGAGGTCCTGCCCACCCACGAAATGGATGGCGGCCATGCCGTTGATGGTCTGTGCTCCCAGGGTCGGCTGGTTGCCGGGCAGGCTCTGCGTGGCGTCGTTGCTGTTGCCCGACTGGTCGCTCCACGTGCTGACCTTCTGGTTGCCGTCGTTCACCACGCCCTTGGCAGCGTCCAGCCAGAGCGCGATCCCGGGGAGATTCTTCACGCTGAACCCGGCCGCCGCGTCGCCCGCGTCTGGCCCGGCGGCCTCGACGGCAGCGTCCATGGGACTGCCGGTGTCCTGCGAGGGCATCGCATCCTGGACGCCGCCCGCGTCGACGGCGGCGTCCGCGGGGCCGACGGGTGAGTCACCGACACACCCGGAGAACACGAGCGCTGAACCGACGATCGCAAGCAGGGCTCTCGGAAGCATGCGGCGAAGTGAAACGTGCTTTCTGCGTCGACGCAATGGCCATTTTGCTTCGGGCGCCGGCGGCCTCCACCCTGCAAGGGTCCACGGGTTCAGGCGCACTTCTCCGGTGCCCTCGAGGGGCGGCTGGCGGCGGGTGAGGCCGGGCCCGTCGGGCGCGCCTGCGCGGGGCGCCTCCGGGCCGTCGAGCCCGTGGCCGGGGCCGGCCGCGCACCCGACCGGCTCTGGCCCCGGATCACGCGCCGTTCTTGCAGCTCCAGTGCGCGTTTCCACCGCTCGAGCCCGCGTCGCCGGCGTCGTCGGCCCCGGCGTCCGGGAGCACGCACGTACACTGCCTGGATTCCTCCTGGCCCCCGGTGCACCCGTTCGTGTAGTTGCAGGTGACGGGCGCCGGCGGCGAGCAGATGTCCCCGCCCGACGGCGCGCACGAAGGGCACTGCGGCGGCTGGTCACCGTGAATGCACAGCGTGACGCCGCAGGACGACCCGTCGTCGCCGCTGTCACCCGCGCCGCTGTCGACGCCGGCCTCGACGCCCGCGTCGTCGTCCGACCCACCCGAGCTGCACGCCGCGAGCACGAAAGAGCCCATGGCCGCCACGGCGAGCCAGCCCCGCACACCCCAGCGCGCTCCTCTCATGGTGCACAGGTTACCAGACCGCCGGCGTCGGAGGCGGCTCCTCGGGGGCGCGCCCGGTCCGGCGAGACGAGGCGGTCCTCCGCCCGGGAGACCCCGGCGGTCACTGCGCCCCCACCCGGTCCGATCCATAACCATGACGCGAGTGTCTTGCTCGGCGGGTCGCGAGGCCACGTCGCTCACGGCGGCGACAGGCAAAACCAGCCTCCATCTGCCACGGCACACGCCTTGCGAGGGGACCGGCCATGCGCTCCCTTCCCCTCGCCGGTTTCCTCGCCTTCGTCGTCTCCGTCTCCGCCTTCGCCGCCGGCTGCGGTTGCGACCCCGGCAACAACGGGTATCGCGCGCCGCTCGACTTCCAGCCCTCCAGCGTCGAGGCCTATCGCACCCCGCAGGCTTGCGGCGCGGTCGACCCGGACGCGGCGCCGGGCGACGTGCTCTCGCTCGAGGTGGTCGGCGCGACCGACGTCGCCCCGCCGTACACGGCGATCGACCTGGACGTGACGCGCAGCGCGACCCAGGGACAAGCCGTACCGCTCGTGGTGAGCCAGGGGTCGTCGGGGACGGTCTCGGCGAAGTCCACCGACGGCTCCATCCGGTTCACCTTCACCGTGGGATCGAACGCGGGGGAGATCGACCCGGCGGCGCTCGCTTCGGTGGTCGTGGCCATCGACTCCATGCCGAGCGCCGACGGCGAGCCGCTCGCCGCCCATCTCCTCCTGCGCTTCGACGACGGCAGTGTGCTCGATCGGTCGTTCAGCGCACCGGTGCACACCCCGCTCTTCCGCTGCGTCGCGAGCCCGAGCCACTGAGGTAGACTCGGATCGGCATGCTGCGGCGCGCGCTCCCCCTCCTTCTTCTGCTCGCCGCCGCGTGCGGGCCCAGCACGCCGGAGGGGCAAGAGGTCGTGCTCTTGCCCTTCCCCGACGACGGCGGCGCCGTGACGTGGGACACGTGGGTCGGCCCCTTCGTCCGCGACTACTGCGTGCAGTGCCACGAGCCGAGCGCGCCATGCGGGGGCAACGGGTGCCACGCGGCGGGCGATCCGGCGCTGTTCGACATGCACGACAAGCAGGTCGTGGTGAACCTCTCCCAGACGGTCCGGTGCGGCATCGCCACGACGCAGAGATCCGAGCTGGAACTGCACCGTGTCGGCGAAGAAGTTCCCCGTCGAGAACGGCGGCAACCCTCTGCCCACCGACGCGCAGCGCGCCCTGGTGGTCGGCTGGGTCGACGCCGGCTGCCCCTGAGACGGCGGGGCATCTCAACCAGGGGACGAGACGCGCCCCGCGCCGCGGCTCAATCCAGCCTGAGCCGGTAGCCGACTCCGGGCTCGGTGAGCAGCAGCCGGGGGCGCGCAGGGTCCGGCTCGAGCTTCGCCCTCAGGTGGCCCATGTAGACGTGAACGTACTGCTTCTGGCTCGCGAACCGCGGCCCCCACACCTCTTTGAGGAGCTGCTGGTAGGTCATCACGCGCCCCGCGTTGGCGATCAGCGTGGCGAGCAGCTTGTACTCGGTGGGCGTGAGACGGACCTCCTCCGCTCCGAGTGTCACGCGACGCTTCGCCCTGTCCACCGTCAGCGCGCCGGCGGTGAAGACCGCAGGGACGCCCTCGCCGCGCAGCGCCACGTGGCGGCGCGCCACGCGCAGCCGCGCGGTGAGCTCCGACAGGCTGAACGGCTTGGTCAGGTAGTCGTCGGCGCCGGCGTCCAGCGCGGCGACCTTGTCCTGCTCCTGACCGCGCGCCGAGAGAACGATGATGGGCGTCTGCGTCCACTCCCGGAGCCGGCACGTCACCTCCAGCCCGTCCATGTCCGGAAGACCGAGGTCCAGCAAGATGACGTCCGGCGCGTACTGCGCGGCGGCGGCGAGGCCCTGCTCGCCCGTGGCCGCCTCGAACAGATCGTACTCCGGCGTGGGGAGGGCGCCCCGGAGGAGCCGCCGCATCTGCGGCTCGTCTTCGATCAGCAGGACCCGGACGCTCACCGGGCCTCTTCCGCCTGGATGACCGGCGGCGTGCCCTCGATGGGGATGGTGAAACGGAACACGGCGCCTCCTCCGTCTCGATGGTCCACCCAGATGCGCCCGCCGTGCGCCTCGACGACGCCTCGGCAGATGGCGAGGCCCAGGCCCGCGCCGCCGCCCACCCGCTCCCCGGGCATGCGGTAGAACTTCTCGAAGATACGACGAGCTTGCTCCGGCGGCACGCCCGGCCCGCGGTCCGCCACCTCCACCACGATGGCGCCGTCCTCCGCGCGCGCGGCGATGCGAAGCGGGGAGGCGGGCGGCGAGTACTTCGCGGCGTTCTCCAGCAGGTTGATGAGGACCTGCTCCACCAGCACCGCGTCCATCGGGACGAGCGGAAGATCCGGCGCGAGATCCACCACCACCTCCCGGCCGGCCAGCGGCTCCTCGAGCCGGTTCAGCACCGCGCCGACCACCTCCTCCACCGGTTGCCACTCCTTGCTCACCTTGATCGCGCCGGAGGCGACGCGCGTCATGTCGAGCAGGTTGCGCACCAGCCGGTTCAGACGCTGCGCCTCCTCGTGGACCGTCTGCAGCAGATCCTGCCGCGCCTCCGCCCCGACCGCCGGGTTGCTCTCCAGCAACGCGCTCGCCGCCGCCGAGATCACGGTGAGTGGTGTGCGCAGATCGTGTGAGACCGAGCTCAGCAGCGAGCTGCGCAGCTTCTCCGACTCCATCTCGAGCTGCGCCCGCTGCGCCTCCTCCGCCAGGCGCGCGCGCTCCAGCGCAGACGCCACCTGCGCGGCGAAGACGTCCAGCAGCGCGCGCTGCGCCGGGTCGACGAAGCGGCGCGGGTCGGCCGGCACGACCGCGAGGACCCCGCCGCGCCCACGGGAATCGGGCAGCGGCAGGTAGAGCGCGCTGCCGGACGGCAGCGTGTCGGTGCCCAGCCCCGCCGGCTTGCCGTGCGCGCGCGCCCACTCGGCCGCCGTTCGCTCCTTCGCGTCGGGGACGAAGGCGTGCGGCCCCCCCGCCGTCACCAGCGTCAGGTCCCCCGCGGCGTCGAGCAGGAGCACGGCGGCGCGCGCGTCGAACACGTCGTGCAGGTGCTCCACCGCGATCGCCGCGAGGTTGCCGACCGCCCGCGTGCCGGCCAGGTCGCGCGTCATCCCGTACAGGCTGGAGGTGCGCTGCTCCCGGCGGCGGGCCGCGTCCGCCTGGTCGCGAATCCGCTTGGTGAGGCCGCTGATCAGCACAGCGACCACGAACATCACGCCGAACGTCACCACGTGCCGAAACTCGTCGACGGAGAGGCTGTAGTACGGTGTCACGAAGAAGAAGTCGACGGCGAGCACGCTCAGCACCGTGGCCAGCAGCGACGGGCCCGAGCCGAAGCGCATGGCGATCAGGATGATCGCCAGCAGGAACACCATGACCACGTCGTCCAGCCGGCCGCGCCCGAACACGAACCAGGCGACGCCCCCGGTGGCCGCCACGATCGCGACGCTGGACGCGTACGCGGCGGGGGACCCGCGACGCCTCTCCGCCGGCGGCGCGGCGCGCGCTCCCTCCCCCGCCGCCGCCTCGCCCGTGATGACGTGGACGTCGATGTCGCCGCTCCCGCGCACCATCTCCTCGAGAAACGGCTGCGACACCAGATCGCGCCAGCGCGAGTGCGTCGGCTTGCCGACCACGATCCTGGTGACGTTGCGCTTGCGCGCGTAGCGCAGCGTCTCCTGCGCCGCGCTCTCTCCGCTGAGGGTCGCCGTCTCCGCCCCGAGCTGCTCGGCGAGCCGCAGGTTGTCGGCGACCCGCCGCCGGCCGGCGTCGTTCAACCGGAGGGCCGCCGGCGTCTCCACGTACACCGCGATCCACTCCGCGTGGAGGCTGCGCGCCATGCGGCACGCCCCGCGGACCAGCTGCGCCGACAGCGGGCTCGGGCTCACGCACACCAGGATGCGGTCCCCGGTCGCCCAGGTCCCCTCGATGCCGTGGGTCGACTTGTAGACCCGCATCTGCGCGTCCACGCGCTCCGCCGTCCGGCGCAGCGCGAGCTCCCGCAGCGCGATCAGGTTGCCCTTCCGGAAGAAGTTGTCGACGGCGCGCTGCGCCTGCGCGGGGAGGTACACCTTCCCGGCGCCCAGCCGCTCCAGCAGCTCGTCCGGCGGCAGGTCGATGAGGCGCACCTCGCTCGCCTCCTCCAGCACCCGATCGGGGACCGTCTCGCGCACCACCACGCCGGTCACCTGGGCGACCACGTCGTTCAGGCTCTCCACGTGTTGCACGTTGAGGGTGGTGTAGACGTCGATGCCGGCGTCGAGCACCTCCTCCACGTCCTGCCAGCGCTTGGCGTGCAGCGATCCCGGCGCGTTGGTGTGCGCCAGCTCGTCGACGAGCAGCAGCGCCGGCTTGCGCGCCAGCGCGCCGTCCAGGTCCAGCTCCCCGAGCTCCACCCCGCGGTGCGTCTCCTTGCGACGCGGCAGCATCTCCAGGCCGATCACCAGCGCGCCGGTGTCGTAGCGCCCGTGCGTCTCCACGACCCCGATGACCACGTCGCGCCCCGCGTCGTGCTCCGCGCGCGCCGCCTCCAGCATGGAGTAGGTCTTGCCGACGCCGGGAGCGGCCCCGAAGAAGACGGTGAGCTTGCCACGCCGGGCGAGACGCTCCTCTTCGGTGACCACCCGAAGGAGCTCGTCCGGATCGCGGCGCCCGTCGCTCATGGGAGGACTATCGCACCGGACGCGCCCGGGCGGCGGCGTCCAGCGCCAGGTTGAGGAGCAGCACGTTCACCCGGGGCTCGCCCAGCACGCCGGCGGTCCGGGATTCCGTGTACTCTGCGACGAGGCGCCGGACCGCTTGCGCATCCATGTGCCGCGCCCCCGCCACCCGGGGCACCTGCCAGTCGGCCGCGGCCGGGGAGAGGTGCGGATTCGAGCCCGCTCGCCGACGCGGTCACCAGGTCCACTGGGATGGGCGCCGAGTTGGTCGGGTCCGCCGCGCGCAGCGCTTCCACGCGCGCCCGCGCCGCGGCGGTGAGCGCCGGGTTGGTGGGGCCCAGGTTGGACCCCGACGAGGCGCGTGCGTCGTACGGGACGGCCCCGGTCGCCGAGGGTCGCCCCCAGAAGTATCGCGGGTCGTCGAAGGGTTGACCGATGAGGGACGAGCCGACGGGCCTGCCGTCTCGCACGATCAGGCTTCCCCGAGCCTGATCGCGAAAGGCGAGCCGCGCGACGCCGGTGACCGCGAGCGGATACACCACGCCGGTGAGCAGCGAGAGCAGCGCGAGGACGACGAGGGCGGGACGGATCTGCGCGAGCATGACGGACCTCACACCATGTGGACGGCGACCAGGAGCTCGTCGATGAGCTTGATCCCGGCGAAGGGCACCACCACGCCGCCCAGCCCGTAGACGAGCAGGTTGCGGCGCAAGAGCAGCGAGGCGCCCAGCGCGCGGTAGCGAATGCCGCGCAGCGCGAGCGGGATGAGGAAGACGATGATGAGCGCGTTGAAGATGACGGCCGAGAGGATGGCGCTCTGGGGCGTGGCCAGGTGCATCACGTTCAGCGTGCCGAGCGCCGGATAGGTGGACGCGAACGCCGCGGGGATGATGGCGAAGTACTTCGCGATGTCGTTGGCGATGCTGAAGGTGGTGAGCGCGCCGCGCGTGACCAGGAGCTGCTTGCCGATCGCGACGATCTCGATGAGCTTGGTCGGGTTGGAGTCCAGATCGACCATGTTGCCGGCCTCCTTCGCGGCCTGCGTGCCGGTGTTCATCGCCACCGCCACGTCCGCCTGCGCGAGGGCCGGCGCGTCGTTGGTGCCGTCGCCGGTCATCGCCACCAGTCGCCCCCCCGCCTGGTGCTCGCGGATGAGCGACAGCTTGGTCTCCGGCGTCGCCTGGGCGAGGTAGTCGTCGACGCCCGCCTCCGCGGCGATGGCGGCGGCGGTCGTCGGGTTGTCACCGGTGATCATCACCGTCTTGATGCCCATGCCGCGCAGCTCGGCGAAGCGCTCCTTGATGCCGCCCTTGACGATGTCCTTGAGCTCCAGGCAGCCGAGCACGCGCTTGTCTTCCGCCACCACGAGCGGCGTTGCCCCGCGCTTGGCGACCGTCTCCACCACGCGCTTCACCTCCTCCGGCACCTCGCCGCCAGCCGCGCGCACGTACGCCTCGATCGCGTCCGCCGCGCCCTTGCGGATCTCGCGGGGCGACGCGCCTGGAAGATCCACGCCGCTCATCCGCGTCTGCGCGGTGAAGGGAACGAACGTCGCCCCGAGCGCCGCCATGTCGCGCTCGCGGATGCCGTACTTCTCCTTCGCGAGCGCCACGATGCTGCGCCCCTCCGGCGTCTCGTCGGCGAGGGACGCGAGCTGCGCGGCGTCCGCGAGCTCCTGGGCGGACACTCCTGGCGCAGGCAAGAACGTCGACGCCTGCCGGTTGCCGAGGGTGATGGTCCCCGTCTTGTCCAGCAGGAGCACGTCGACGTCGCCGGCCGCCTCCACCGCGCGACCGGACGTGGCGATCACGTTCGCCTGGATCATCCGGTCCATCCCGGCGATGCCGATGGCCGAGAGCAACCCGCCGATGGTGGTCGGGATGAGACACACCAGGAGGGCGACGAGCACGGTGATGCCGATGGGCGTGCCGTGACCGGTCGCGCGCACGCTGAACATGGAGAAGGGCAGCAGCGTGACCGTCGCGAGGAGAAAGACGATGGTCAGCGCGGCGAGCAGGATGTCGAGCGCGATCTCGTTCGGCGTCTTCTGGCGCTTGGCGCCCTCCACCATGGAGATCATGCGGTCGAGGAACGTCTCGCCCGGGTTGCTGGAGAGGCGGACGACGATCCAGTCGGAGAGCACGCGCGTGCCGCCGGTGACGGCGCTGCGGTCGCCGCCGCTCTCCCGGATGACCGGCGCGCTCTCTCCGGTGATGGCGCTCTCGTCCACCGAGGCGACGCCCTCCACGATCTCGCCGTCCATGGGGACGAGGTCGCCCGCCTCCACGAGCACCACGTCGCCCTTCCGCAGCGTGGAAGCCGCGACCACGGTGACCTTCGCGTCGCGGGCGGGGGCGGCGAGCTGCTTGGCCTGGATGTCCTTGCGCGCCTTGCGCAGGGTATCCGCCTGCGCCTTGCCGCGCCCCTCCGCCATCGCCTCGGCGAAGTTGGCGAAGAGGACGGTGAACCATAGCCAGAGGCTGACGCCCAGGATGAAGCCCGGGCGCGCCTCGCCGTGCCCCCCGAGCGACTGGAAGAAGAGCGCGGTGGTGAGAGCGCTACCGACCTCCACCACGAACATGACCGGATTGCGGATCTGGTGGCGCGGGTCCAGCTTCTTGAGCGACTCGATGACGGCTCGGCGAACGATGGGTCCGTCGAAGAGGGGACGAGAGGCGTGCGCGACGCGATGACTGCTCATGACGACCTCACGATCCCCGCGCGAGCAGCTGCTCGACGATCGGCCCGAGCGCGAGCGCGGGGATGAAGGTGAGCGCGCCCACGACCACGATGACCCCGACGAGCATTCCGACGAAGAGCGGCGTGTGCGTCGGGAGGGTGCCGGACGTCCGGGGTACGATCTTCTTCTTGGCGAGCGCCCCGGCCAGCGCGAGCACCGGCACCTTGACGAAGAAGCGTCCGACGAACATCGCGATGCCCAGCGCGACGTCGTAAAAGGGCGTGTTCGCGGAGAGGCCGGCGAAGGCGCTCCCGTTGTTGTTGCCCGCCGACGAGAAGGCGTACAGCACCTCGCTGAAGCCGTGCGCGCCCGGGTTCAGGATGCCCTTGCGGCCGGCCTCGGTCATCACGGCCACCGCGGTGCCCACGAGGACCGTCGCGGCCGGGACGAGGACGACCAGCGACGCCATCTTCATCTCGTAGGCCTCGATCTTCTTCCCGAGGTACTCCGGCGTCCGGCCGACCATCAGCCCGGCCACGAAGACCGCGATCACGGCGAACATCAACATCCCGTAGAGCCCCGAGCCCACGCCGCCGAAGACGATCTCGCCGAGCTGGATCATCCACAGCGGCACCAGCCCGCCCAGCGGCGTGAAGGAGTCGTGCATCGCGTTGACCGAGCCGTTGGAGGCCGCGGTCGTCGCCGTCGCCCACAGCGCGGAGGCGGAGACGCCGAAGCGCGCCTCCTTGCCCTCCATGTTCGAGCCGACGACGCCGAGGTGGGCGAGCGCCGGATTGGAGGCCTGCTCGGACACCACGCACAGCACCAGCAGGGGCAGGAAGATGGCGAACATGGCCGCCAGCAGGGCCCAGCCCTGCCGCGTGTCCTTCACCATCTTGCCGAAGGTGTAACAGAGCGCCGCGGGGATCAGCAGGATGGACAGCACCTCGACGAAATTGGAGAGCGGCGTCGGGTTCTCGAAGGGGTGCGCCGAGTTGACGTTGAAGAAGCCGCCGCCGTTGGTGCCGAGCTGCTTGATGGCGATCTGGGAGGCCGCGGGCCCGAGCGCGAGCACTTGCTCGGCGACCGTCTTGCCGTCCGCGTCCTTCGTCGCCTGCAGGAGAGGCACGGCGTGGTACGGGCCGAAGGTCTGCACGACGCCCTGCGAGACCAGGAGCAGCGCGACGACGACCGACAGCGGGAGAAGGATGTAGAGGGCGGTGCGGACCAGGTCGACCCAGAAGCTGCCGATCTGGCTCGTGGTCTTCCGGGTGATGCCGCGGATGAGCGCCACCAGCACCGCCATGCCCGACGCCGCGGACACGAAGTTCTGCACGGCGAGGCCGAGCATCTGCGTGAGGTAGCTCATGGTCGACTCGCCGCCGTACCCTTGCCAGTTGGTGTTGGTGGCGAAGCTGACGGCGGTGTTCCACGCGGAGTCGGGCGACACCGCGCCCATGCCCGCCGGATTCAGCGGCAGCGAGCCCTGGAGGCGTTGCAGGGCGTAGACCACGAGCAGGCCCGCCACGTTGAAGACGAGCATCGCGACCGCGTACGCCTTCCAGTCCTGCTCGTCGTCGCGCTTCACTCCGGCGGCGCGATAGATGAGACGCTCCACGGGGCCGAGCGCCTTCTCGAGCCAGATGGGCTGCCCTTCGTACACGCGCGCCATGAAGGCGCCCAGCGGCTTCACCAGCGCGACGAGTACCGCCAGGTAGAGCGCGATCTGAGCCCAGCCTTGCCAGGTCATTGGAACTTCTCCGGCTCGAGCAGCGCGATGAACAGGTACACGAGCAGGAGCGTCGCGATCGCGCCGGCGATGCAGTAGGTGACCATGGCGGACCTCGTCAGAGCCGATCGCAGAGGCGGACGAGCCCCAGCGTCAGCGCGAGCATTCCGAGCGTGAGGGCGACGTAGACGAGGTCCATGCGATCTCCTGCCGCTAGCCTTTAGTGGCTCCGCGCTAAAGAAGCGCGAAAGACGCCCGCTGGAGCCAGACCTCGCCCCGAAGGGGAGAGGTGGTCCTTCGCCGGCCGGGCGTCGCCTCGCGCGGCGAAGCGCAACGCGGCCTCCCCGGACCAATCGTCACCCTCTCTGGCTGCGCTGTCCCAGGCTGAAGCTGCACCAGGGCCCGTTCCGCACATCCAGTTCTGCCTCCGGCCATGATGGACTGGCTTTGAGGACCTGCATCCCACAACGGGTCACCTGTGCCATCGGCAGCGCCCCGCCGCTCCGCTCCGCGACCTCTTCGAGGGTCGCGCCGGCGAGCAGCTCCATCACCAGAAACGCGCAGCCGTCCTCGGTCTCGTCGTCGTCGAGCACCGAGACCGCGCCCGCATGCCCGACCTCGTTGGCCAGCAGCCCCTCGCGCAGGAAGCGCTCTCGGGCCGCACCCGAGTGGCCCAGCCGCCTGTCGAGGATCTTCAGGGCCCCGCGCATCCCGTTGCGATGGGTTGCCTCGTAGACGGCGCCCATACCACCTAGCCCGAGGAGCGTTTCGAGGTGCCACTTCCCACGGAGCGTGGCTCCGATGCGTGCCCGGGCCTCGCGAAGTCGTCCTTCGCGATCGTCGGGGCTGACTCCGCTCTCCGCTTGAAGGTCTGCGAGCATGGCGTTCCAGGGGTGGGGTGCGCACACTCCCTCCTCGTTGGACGCAAGGAGCGTGCCCATCCGCCCCCACTCGGGGCCCGCAGACTTGCGGGGTCATACGCGTGAGACGTCGGGCCGGTATTTCGCGCGCATGCACGGTTTGCGGTCGGTGACGCGACGCCTTCACTGGTGATGCGCCGCGACCACGGGGGCGCAAGGACGTGCGCCGACGCGCCTGGGGGGCTCAGGGCTGGATGCCGACCTGGGAGAAGTCTGTCGGCACGAACCCGGGGATCGCGCGGACCGGCGAGCCCGACGGCACGTTCATGTCGCCCGCGGCCTCGTCGACGAAGACGTTCGTGGCGTCGGGCACGTTGTCCTTGATCTCCGCGAACGCGGGCACCGCCTGGCTGTCGCTCGCCGTCTGCCACGCGACGTTCCCGAACCCCGCGTTGCGCGAGAAGACGCTGCCCTGCGGCAGGCCCCACCCGTTCGCCTGGATCGTGGCCAGGTTGTCCGGGATGGCCGCGCACGCGGGGTAGCGGGTGAGCCAGGGATCCTGCTGGTAGTGGTTCGCCTCCAGGATGGCGAGCAGGTTTCCGTTGCCGCCCGCCGCCCACGTCACGCAGCGGGCGTCGGTGCTGAACGCCGACTGCTGGCAGTTGGCGATGAGGTTGCTCTCCATGTCGTCGTCGCGCCCGCCGCCGTGCAGGATGCCGAGGCCGCGCACGCGATCGATGATGTTGCCCCTGACCTGCAGGCCGCTGAGGCAGTCGTCCAGGTAGATGCCGACGACCGACGCCGGGATCAGGTCCGTCAGCGAGCTCGCGATGTCGTGGACGTAGTTGCCGTTCACCTCGTCCCCCCGCGCGCCCCAGTCGCGGCCGGAGTAGATCGCGCCGGCGTCGGCGGTGGCGGTGCACACGCCGTAGACGTCGTTGAAGTCGACCTGCGCGTCGTTCGTCGCGGAGAACAGGATGGCATTGTGGGGCGCGCCGTGGATCTTGTTGTGGCTGATGCGATTGCCCACGCCGGACATGACGACGCCGGCCTTGTACATCCAGTCCCAGCGCGCGTAGTCGTGGATGTGCGAGTTCTCGACGTAGTCCTTGCCCGGCGTGAGGCTCGGGCGGTCGCCGCCCGAGATGATCACGCCACCGTTCGCCATGCCGTAGATGTTCGCGTAGGAGACGCCGATGTCGGTCCCCTGCACGCTGGCGCCCGACGCGCCGCCGTTGCGCAACGTGAGCCCGACGAGGCGGATGTGGGAGGCGCCGGAGGCCTCCACCAGGTTCGCGCGGCCGTCCTCCAGGATCATGTCGCGCAGGGTCACGTAGGACGCGGAGGAGAGCGACACCAGCGGGGTGCCCAGCATCGAGACGACGATCGACTTGCCCGCCAGGCTCGAGGGCGGAAGCAGATACAGGCTGCCGGACGCGCGGTCGAGGTACCACTCCCCCGGCGCGGTGATCTCCTCGAGGAGGTTCTCCGCGTAGTAGGGCCGCGCGGCGGCGATGCCGTAGCCGGGCGCCGTCGCGACGGTGATGGTCTTGCTCCCGGTGTCGATGGACGAGACCTTCGTGTGGCACTCGGCCCACCCGTACTCGAACAGGCCGTGCAGCCAGACGTCCGGCGCCTGCGCCCAGCGCGACGGACGCGGGTCGGCGTACTGGAACTCTGTCCCGGAGACGCCCTTCGCGACCAGCGCGAAGCCCTGGTGGATGCTCGCCGGATCGCGGAAGGAGGGCGAGCCGGCCGCGCCGTTGGCGGCGCTCATGTCCTGCAACGTCGGCCTGTAGACGTAGAAGAAGGGGTCGGCGCTGGTGGGATAGCCGCTCGCGGTCGTCGTCAGAAACCACGCCGTGTGCGGACCGTTGGAGTCCGTCCACGTGTGACGATGCAGGTTGTACTGCTTGCCGCCGACGAGGCCCGTTCGCGAGAACTGCGACACGCCGTCGACGACGCCGGTCTTGGTGTAGTCGCCGCTCACGTCCGGCGTCAGCCCGGTGCCGTAGACGTGGAGCGAGCTGGCGTTGTTGTCCGGCGTGACGTCGGTGTTCTCGGTCGGGTCCGGCCACCGCGCGAGCGGCATCTCGGCGCCGTCGATGGTGAGCTCGAGGGCCGAGGCCTTGGCGCCCGTGGAGCAGTCGTTGCCGCTCGACACGAGGGTGCCGTAGTCGGTGATCCCGAGCGCCTTGAGATCGGCGACGACGACCTTGCCCTGCACCGAAGGGTCCAGTCGACTCCAGACCGGCGACGCGCTCGTCACCGGAACGAAGCCGCCGGGGTCGATCGCGGTGCCACCCACGAGGTGCGCGCTCTCGCCAGGGTAGCCGCTCCAGGTGACCATCGCGCTGGCCGTGCCGGAGTCGGCGGCGCCGAGCGCGAGCGTCTTGGTCAGGGTGTAGCTGCCGCCACGCAGCCAGACGACCACGCCGTTCGCCGGGAGCCCGGAGGCGATGAGGTCTCGCACAGCCGTCTGCGCGCGCCCGAGCGTCTTGAACGGGTCCTTCAGCGTGCCTGTCGCTGCATCGCTACCGGTCGGGCTGACGGCGAGCTCGGCGCCGTAGCTGTGGCATTCGCACGCGAGCCAGCGGCTCCCGTCCGGGAAGCACCGCTGGACGCCCACGCCCGTGTCGCACGCGCACGGGAGCGTCGCGTTCGGAGCGCACGTGGTCGGCCCCGCGTCCGGCGAGGCGCCGTCGCCGTCCGGCTGGCCGCCGTCGGCGACCGCGGCATCCGGGTCGCCGCTGGGGGGGGACTGGTCGCCGCAAGCCAGCGCGAGCGCCGTGACTGCAACGACCGCCAAGACCGAGCGCTTCACCTGCTTCATGCCGCCTCCACGGCGAAGCATACACCACGCCCATCAGGGTGGAGCGCTCACGGGAGGCTCGCGAGGAAGGCGAGCAGGTGCTCTCCGAGCCAGTTCGCCCCTGCCTCGTTGACGTGCGCGTCGCCGGGAATGGCCCAGTCGGCGTGGATGCAGGGCGCGCCGTCCGGGCCGTAAGCGCGCGCGGCCGCGACGTTGACGCTCTCCCAGTAGGCGAGGTCGAACACCCTGCCCGGGTAGCTGCTGCGAATCCGCTCGTTCCACTGTTCGTAGTAGGCGTTACCCCAGTAGGCCACGCAGTTGTGAATGGGAATGGTCGCGTGGATGAAGGTGGTCTTCGGGTAGGCCGCCTCGAGCGCCGCCATCGTCGGCTGATAGACCGTGGCGAACCAGGTCGCCTGGGAGAGGCCGTTCGTTCCGGCCATCGTGCCGGTGCCCTGGTCGATGTCCGGCGTCCCCAGCTTCAACATCGCGATGTCCATCGCGCCGCCGAGGCCTCCCCGGACGTGCTGATCGAAGAGCGAGAGCTTGGTGGCGGGCTGGCCGTTGTCCGCACCGTGCGACCACTCCCCGATGCTCCCGGCTGGAATGGCCGCGGCCGTGTACGCGTCGGTCGCGACGGAGGTCCCCGACCCGGGGTTGTCGGCCACGATCTTGACGATGCCCCAGGTCGGGTCCGGCCAGGCGCTGATCCCCTGATAGACGCCCATCGCTTCGCCGCCGACGGAGGCATGCTGGAAGTAGACGCGCTTGCCGGAGAGGGCGCGAAGGCGATCGAAGTCGGTGAGCAGCGCGCTGCCGTCGTCCGCATCGGCGATGCCGCCGCTGCTGCCATCGGCCGCGTCCGCCGAGCCGCTCTCGTCCCCTTGCGCGTCGACGCCCGCGTCGAGCTGCAAACCCGGTGTCGACCCGGCGCTGCAGCTCCACAGCGCCGCGCCCACGACCGCGACCAGGAGCGGCGTGGCGCTCCTCCGGAGCCGCGACGACGAGGAGTGCACCTTTCCCTTCTCCATCCTCCGGATCACGCAAACGCCGTGCCGCGGCACGGGTCGCCCCCGAGTGGCTCACACGCGAGGAATCGCGCCCACCAGAAACCGGACGAGCGCGCGAAGTTCGCCTGGCGCGCGCATGTTGCGGCCGCGTCGTCATCGGCTTCCGCCGGCGACCGACGCGCCGCCCCGCCTCCGATGCGCGTGCAGGCGACTGGAGCGAGATCACCGTGGGGAGCGACACGCGCTACGCTCGCGAGCATGTCGTCTTGGTGGCCTCGCCTGCAGCTGTTCGAGTTCAACGATCTGGCCGGCGTCCATCCGGCCGTGCGTGACACCATCGTCGAGTCCCTGTCGCGCACGCTCGACTGGGGCCGGATGCTCGACGGCCTCGTGGATCCGTTCGCGCGCTTCATGGAAGCGTCGGGCTCGACCGAGCTGCTCGATCTGGGGGCCGGGGCAGGCGGCCCGGCGCGGATCCTGGCCGAGGCTCTGTCCCGGCGCGGGCGCGCGGTGCCTCGGTTCGTGCTGACCGACCTGCACCCGCGCGTGGAGGCGTGGTCCGCGGCGCGAGACGCGCAGCCGGAGGCCATCGACTTCCACGCCGCGCCCGTCGACGCGACGAACGTGCCGGAAGATCTCGCCACGGGGCGCGCGCGGACCATCATCAACGTGCTGCACCACTTCCCTCCCGAGCTCGCCACCGCGGTGCTTCGCGACGCCGTGAGGGGCGCCAAGGGCGTATTCGTGGCCGAGGGCTTCGCGCGCGAGCCATTGCAGTTCGCGAACTTCGCCATGGCCGGCGTGCCGGCGCTCCTCGCGAACCCGCTCCTCAGCGAGCGCGACCGGTTCGCCAAGGCGGTGCTGACCTGGCTGACGCCCGCCGCCCTCGGGATGGCGGTGTGGGACGGGCTCGTGAGCACCCTGCGCGTCTACGAAGAGGAGGACCTGCGCGCGATGGTGGCGCCCTTCGGCCAGGACTTCCGGTGGGAGTACGGCACGTTCCGCTACCTCCCGTTCGGCACCGGCACCTACTTCTACGGCGTACCCAGGTGAGCCTTCGGGGCGCGTGGCGTCATCAGCGTCCGGAAGAAGAGCACCCCGAGCAGCGCGATCGCGGTGAGCCTCGGGTCGTCGGCGTAAGAATCATCGCGCGGCCGCGCGCGGCAGGGCGATCGTCACGGCCGTGCCGGCGCCGACCTGGCTCGCCACCCGGACCGGCGCGCCGATCGATTCGGCGAGGCGGCGCACGATCCAGAGCCCCAGGCCGAATCGTTCGAACTGCATCGCCCCGTCGCCAGAGCGGTACGGCTCGCCGAGCCGCTCGAGACACTCCGGCGAGATACCGCGACCTCGATCGCGGACGGTGAGCTGCACGCGACTCCGGGCCGCACGAACACGCACCTCGATGCGCCTTCCCTGCCCGTAGTAGACGGCGTTGCGCAGCAAGTTGAGGACGACGCGCTCGATGGATCGCCGGTGCGAGGTGACGAAAACGGCCTTGGGCGCGTCGAGATCGATCGCGGCGTCGCCGTCGTCGAACAGCGCGAGCGCTTCACGCACGACGCCCACCCAGCTCGAGGCGCTGCGTGACCTGTACAAGAAGCACCACTGGCAGGTGTCCGGGCCGAGCTTCTACGCGCTCCACCTGCTCTTCGACAAGCACGCGGCGGAGCAGACGGAGCTCGTCGACACCCTCGCCGAGCGCGTTCAGGTGCTCGGCGGCATCTCGGTCGCGATGAGCGGCGACGTCGCCGAGCTGGCCAACGTCGAAGCGCCGCTACGCGGCCGCGAAGAGGTGCCCGTGCAGCTGTCGCGGCTGCTCGAAGCGCACGAGCACGTGCTCATCGAGGCGCGCGCTCTGGCGCGTCGCGCCGCGGAGCTCGGTGACGACGGGACGAACGACGTCCTCGTGAGCGACGTCGTGCGGACCAACGAGCGTCAGGTCTGGTTCGTGAGCGAGCATCTCGTCGACACGCCCCTCGTCCTCGCCCGGTCCTGAGGGGCCCGGCACCTCGAAGCTCGGAGAAGGCCGGGATCGACTACCCCGGTCAGCTCCGACCTTCCGGGCCCTCTGGCGATGCCGAGGCGCGCGGTGATCTGGTCAGGAGCTCTCGTCCTCGATCTCGAGCGCCAGGTTCACCGTCAGCCCGAGCGAGCGCAGCTTCGTCCGCATCGTCTGGCGCGAGATTCCGAGGAGGCGAGCCGCGTCCCGCTGGTTCCCACCGGTCCGTTCGAGCGCGCGCACCAGCAGGAACCTGTCGACGTATCGATGAGTCTCCGCGTAGACGTCGTTGTTGTGGCGCGCCATCTGCGCGCGGATGAAGGCGTCCAGATCGGGCGGCGCGCCGGTCGATTCCCCGGCTCCACTCGACGCCCCCATCTCGAGCTCCGGCAGAAACGCCGGTAGCAGCACCGTGCCGCTCGCCCGCAGCAGCGCCTGCTTGATCACGTTCTGCAGCTCGCGAATGTTGCCTGGCCACGAGTACGCGCGGAGCAGACCGAGAGTCTCGGGGGCGATCTCGCGGATGTCGCGGTGCAGCGCCCGCCCGAACCGCGACACGAAGCGACGCGCGAGATGCTCGAGATCCGTCCCGCGTTCGCGCAGCGGTGGCAGATGGATCGTGAACACGCTCATCCGGTAGTAGAGGTCGGAGCGAAACTTCTCCTCCGCCGACCACGCGCGGAGGTCGCGATGCGTGGACGCCAGGACACGCACGTTGGTGCGCAGGGTCTCGGTTCCGCCGACGCGTTCGAACGTCTGCTCCTGCAGCAAGCGGAGGAGCTTGGCCTGCAGCGGCAAGGGCATGTCGCCGATCTCGTCGAGCAGGATCACTGGGGCGGCGTGCCTACTCGCTGGTCACGGTGGCCAGGACGTGGACGCGTCGAGGGATCGCCTGGAGCTCGCGGTCGGCGGCGATTCCGGATCCGGTCTGGCTCGATGGAGTGGTATGACCGTCGCCGATGAGCAGCGAGAATTTCCACGAGAGGGAGGAGCTCCTCTCTGAAGAGACGAAGAACATGCATCGGGCCATCGTCTCGCTCAAAGAGGAGCTCGAGGCGATCGACTGGTACCAGCAACGCGCCGAGGCGTGCACGGACGAGGAGCTGCGCGCCGTGCTGCTCCACAACAAAAATGAGGAGATCGAGCACGCGGCGATGGTGCTCGAGTGGATCCGGCGTCACGACACCGCGTTCGATGCGAACCTGGCGACCTACGTGAACTCCACGGGCGCGATCGTCGACGTCGAAAAGAACGGCACGGGTGCAGGCGCGGCGGCGGCCTCGCTCGGCATCGGCAGCCTCAAAGGAGCGAAGTGATGGATCTCCTCAAGCGTGACCTTGCCCCCATCTGCCCGGAGGCCTGGGAGCAGATCGATCTCGAGGCGCGCCGCGTTCTCGAGCAGCATCTGGCCGGTCGCAAGCTCGTCGACTTCTCCGGCCCTCACGGGTGGAAGCTCGCCTCGGTCAACACGGGGCGCCTGGAGTTCATCGCCAAAGGTCCGGTAGCCGGTGTGCCGACGGCCGTGCGCGAGGTGCAGGCGCTCGTCGAGCTTCGCTCGCCCTTCAAGCTGAAGATCCAGGAGCTCGATTACGCGGCGCGTGGCGCGAGCGACCTCGATCTGGTCCCGGTCACCGCCGCGGCCGAGCGCGTCGCGCGTGTCGAGGACGGCGCCGTCTTCCATGGCTTCGACGCGGGCGGCATCGCGGGGATCGTCCAGGCGAGCCCGCACGCGCCCATCGACGTCGGGGCCGCGCTCGAGTGGCCGCGCGCGATCGTGCGTGCGAAGGAGATCTTGCGGGCAGCCGGCGCGACGGGACCGTACGCGCTCGCGCTCGGAAGGCAGTCCTACGCAGAGCTCACCGCCGACAGCGAGGACGGCTACCCGCCGCGCCGACGAATCGAGGGCATCCTGATCGACGGGCCGCTCGTGTGGGCACCCGCGCTCGAGGGAGGAGCGGTGCTGCTGTCGACCCGCGGCGGCGACTTCGAGCTCACCGTCGGGCAGGACCTGTCCATCGGCTACGCCGCACACACGCGCGACGAAGTGGAGCTCTACATCACCGAGTCGTTCACCTTCCGCGTGCTCGAGGAGAAGGCCGCGGTCTTCCTCAGGCGATCAGCGACGAAACGCGCGGCGCCCGCCAAGCGTCGCGGCCGCTGACGCCACTGGGTCGCGAGTCCAGCGAGCCCTCAGCGGACCCGTTCCCGCAAAGACTTCCCGATCTGCTCGGTGGCCCGGGCAGCCTCGGGGGTGCCGAGCATGATCGGGTAGGCGTGGGGCAGGCCTTCGCCGAGCTCCAGGATCACGTCGACCCCGGTCCAGAGCGCGCCGGGATGCGGCAGCGCGTTCCGGTTCACGGCGCGGTTCGCGCGTTCGGCGAATCCCGATGCCGCGACCGTCTCGCCGGAGCGACTCGCAAACCTGCGGGTACTCGTGGTCGACGACAACGAGACGAATCGGAGGACCCTCGTCGAGTGGCTGACGAGCTGGCGCATGCGACCGACTGCGGCGAGCAACGCCGCGGAGGCGCTGGCCGCGCTGGCCACTGCGCACTCCGCCGGCGCACCGGTCTCCCTCGTGCTGCTCGACGCGCGCATGCCCGACGCGGATGGTATCGCGCTCGCCGGTGAGATCCGCCGGCGCTGGGGGGCCGGCGCGCCGCGCCTGATCCTGCTGTCCTCCGAGGACAGCGCGGAGCTCTCCATGCTCGCGCGAGAGAACGGCGTGCTCGCGTATCTGTTGAGGCCCGTTCAGCAGTCGGAGCTGCTCGAGGCCATCTGGGCGGCGATGCACCTGGAGCCCACGGTGCCGGACGCGGCCGGACCCGCGGGAGGCGAGCCCGAGAGCTCGCGGCCGCTGCGCCTTTTGGTCGCCGAGGACAACGAGCTCAACGTCACGCTCTTGAGGGAGCTCCTGAGGCAGCACCGGCACGTCGCGCAGTTCGCGAGCGACGGTCGTGCAGCGCTCGAGCTCGCATTGCAGGGTGAGTTCGATCTGATGCTGCTCGACCTTCACATGCCGGAGCTCGACGGATTCGAGGTCGTCGAAGCGATCCGCGAGCACGAGCGCGGAACGCACGAGCACCTACGCATCGTCGCGCTGACCGCGCGTTCGTCGGCGCGCGATCGCGAGCGCTGCCTCGCCGCCGGCATGGACGAGTTCCTGGCGAAGCCCATCGAGGCCGCGGCCCTGTGGGCGGTCATGGATCGACTGGTCGCCGACTGGCCGATCGACGCGAGAGCGCCACGGACGATCGAGCCGGGCCTGCTCGACGCGAGGGCGATTCTCCGCGCCTGTGGGAAGCAGGCGTCGGTCTTCGAGAAGTTGCGCGGCGTGTTCCGGCGCACCCTGCCGGTGCAGATGGCGCGCGTTCACGCGGCGCTGGCGAGCGGCGATCTGGAGGAGCTGCGCGAAGCGGCGCATCAACTCGTGGGAACGGTGGGTGCGTTCTCGACGGTCACGGCCGGTGTCGCCGCGGCGCTGGAGGACGCGGCGATGCGGGACGACAGCGAGAGCAGCGACGCGCTGGTGGCGCGGCTCGACTCGCTGTGCGATGCGCTGCTCGACGTGATCGCGACGCTGTCGCTCGAGTCGCTGGCGTTGTAGCAGCAGGCGCCCATTGGAGTGGAAGCCGGTGAGCCAGCGCGGCCACAGCGTGAGCCGGCGGTCTGCCAGTCGAGCACCGCGCTCCTCTGAACGCGGGACAACCGCGACGCTCGCGGGCGGCATGGCCCTTGCTCACGAGGGCGTCCATGTTGGCAGCGACACCTGGTTCCCTGTCATTCGCCGAGCCCGCTCGCCGGCGCCACGTTCTCGCCTGCGTCGACCGGTCCCGGTTCTCCCTCTGGTGTGTGAAGCAGGCCGCGGGTCTCGCCCGCGCCTTCGCGGCGCGCGTCTCCCTGCTGCACGTGCTGGAGCGCCGGCCCGAGCGCCGGGCGCCGCACGCGGGCGACGTGCCGCAATGGGACGTCAAGACTCGCGAGTCGCGCGCCTACGTCGGGTGGCTGCAGGGAAAGCTGGAGCGCGTCCTGGGGGAACCGGTCGGCACCCGGGTCGAGCAGGGATGCGCGGCGGAGCGGATCGCCGATCTGGCCAGGGAGCTCCACGCAGATGTCACCGTGCTCGGGCGGGGCAGCGGGGGCGACGGCGCGGCGCTCGGCCGCACCTCGCGCCACGTGCTGGCACGCGCGCGTTGCTCCGTGTTCGTGGGACGCGGGTGCCCTGGAGCCGAGGCCAGGGCCGGGACGCGGCGCATCCTCGTCCCGCTGGATGGGTCACCGAGGGCCGAGGCCGCCCTGCCGGCCGCGGCGCGGATGGCGAACGCGCACGGCGCGGAGATCATCCTGGCGCACGTCGTCCGCCTTCCGGTCGGCCTGCTCCCCGCGGACGAGGACGTCGCGCTCGCGCGAAGACTCGCCGAGCGAATGGAGAGCGGCGCGGAGCGGTATCTCGCACGCGCTCGAGGCGGGCTGGCGCCGGTCGCGCGATTGGTTCGATGCGTCGTGTCGCGCCATTCGAGCGGCGGGCGCGGGCTCCTCGACGCCGCCCGCGACGCGCGTGCCGACCTGATCGTCCTGTCGGCGCACGGCTCGACGTGCGACACCGCACGCTCCTTCGGCGGCGTCACGGAGTACCTGCTGGCTCACGGCACGGTGCCGCTGCTGATGCTGCAGGATCTCGGGGAGGGCAGCCACTTCTGGGACACCGCGCGCGGCGCGCGAGGGCCGGCGATGCGCCGCAGGTCGTGATGGGGGAGGAGAAGGCCCCCGAAGGCGACGCTGCCGAAGAGCGGACCGGTGTGGTTGCGCTCGCGGCGGCGGCCGTCCTCGCCGGCGCGTGGGCCGGCCTGGTCGTGGCCTTGTTCCGACTCGCGCTGCGCCTCGCCGACCGCTGGCGTGGACGCCTCGTCGCGGCCTCGCACGCGCTGCCCGGCCCCCTCGGGCTGCTGCTTGTCGCGGGGGGCGCATGCGCTTGCGTGAGCGCGGCGGCGTGGCTGGTGCGTCGCTACTCGCCGCTGGCGTCCGGTAGCGCATCCCCCAGGTCGAAGCGGCGCTTCGCCGCGAGATGCGGCTCGTGCCGCTGGCGCGCCTCATCCTGGTGAAGTTCGTGGGTGGCGTCCTCGCGATCGGCTCGGGGCTAGCCCTGGGCCCGGAGGGACCGAGCGTCCAGATGGGCGCGGCGGGTGCGCGCATCCTCGGCGACAGGATGCGCCGGCCGTGGCGCGACGTTCGAGCGCTGATCGCCGCCGGTGCGGGCGCCGGGCTGGCGGCGGCGTTCAACGCGCCGATCGCGGGTGCGGTGTTCGTGCTCGAGGAGCTGGAGCGACGCTTCGAGCATCGCACCGCGGTCGCCGCGATCGGCGCCTCGTCGGCCGCCATCATCGTCTCGCGGCTGATGCTCGGCGACGGCCCCGGTGCTGCACGTGGTCGTCTCGCCGCACGCGTTGTCTGGAGCAGGTCCGCTCTCCTACGCCGCGGCGGCCACCTGGCCGATCGACATCGCGCTCGGCGCGTTCGTGGGGGCGGTGGCGGCGCTCTACAACCGCCTGATCCTCGCCATCGCCGACGCGTCGGAGCGGCTCGGTCGCGTCGCGGTGTGGGCCACGCGGCGTGGATGGGCGCCGTCGTCGGCGTCGTGGCATGGGTCTCCCCTGCGCTCGTGGGGAGCGGCTCCGACATGACGGTGCGCCTGCTCGCGGGGTCGCTCACTGCGGCCGCGATCCCGGCGTACTTCGCGGTGCGCTACGCGCTCGGGGCGGCCTCGCATTCCGCCTTCACCCCCGGGGGACTGTTCGCGCCGCTGTTGCTGCTGGGCGCGCAGATGGGACTGTTGTGTGGCGTCGTCGCCCGCGCTGCCCTCCCCGGGCTCGGCATCGACCCGGCGGCGTTCGCGGTGGTCGGCATGGCGGCGTTCTTCGTCGGCGTGGTGCGTGCGCCGGTCACCGGCATCGTTCTGGTGATCGAGATGACAGCCGCCTTCACCAGCTTGCTGCCGATGCTGGCCGCCAGCTTCGCCGCGATGACGGTGGCGCAGTGGATGGGTAGCGCTCCGATCTACGACTCGCTGCGCTCGCGCGTCCTCGGCGGGCCCTCGTCGCGCCGGCCCCTGTCCGCGCGGTCGGACCCGAGGTTCGACGCCCCCGGGTCGTGATTTTTGGTGGTGGACGTCGGCGCCGCTGCGGGAACCGGAGGTCGAACGCGTTCCACCGTGACCAGCGGGTGGTCTGCTTCGCGGGCCCAACCTCTCCTGAGCCTCCACGGCTTTCCCGAGCAGGCGGAGACCGACAAACCTCGTGACCCACCACCGCGGACCCGTTCGCGCGGCAGGCGCCAGCTACCCGCACAATGGTCGCGCGCTCCTCGACCAGTCGCGCCCCGCGACGGTCCGTGGGCGTTGCGGCGGCGCGCGTACGGGGGAAGAAGAGGTGTGTCCACACCGGGGGCCAAAGGCGGTAGGATTCTCCACGTAGCCCCATGCGTGCACCCGGCTCGAGCGCGATGGTTCTGCTGCGTGCGCTCACGCGCTCCGCGAAGGCCCTGGGGGTCGCCCCCGGCGAGCTCTGCTCACGCGTCGGGGTGACGTCCGCCCAGCTCGAGATCGACACGTCGATTCCCACCGTCGTGCTCGCCCAGGCGTGGGGCCTCGCGCCGGAGATGAGCGGCGATCCCTTCTTCGGCCTCCACGCGGGGCAGCACGCGGAGCTCGGGAGCTACGACGTGCTCGACTACCTCTTTCTCACCGCGCCGACGCTGGGTGACGGCTGTCGCGCCGTCGAACGGTACTACCGCGTCATCACCGACATCTGGCGCATCGGGCTGGTCGTGGACGGCGGCGTCGCGCGCTTCCAGCACTGGATCGCCCCGAGCTGGGTCGAGCCGCTCGTCCACGCGTGGGACTACTTCTTCTCCGGAGCGTTCAAGCGCTTCCGCGCCGCCACGACCGGGGACTTCCACCCTCGCGTCGTTCGCCTGATGCGGAGCGCGCCGAGCGACGCGCGCGAGCACGAGGCGCTCTTCGGGTGCCCGGTCGAGTTCGCCCAACCCGTCGGCGAGTTCGTCTTCGGCGCGGAGCTGCTGTCGCTCCCGCTCGTGTCGGCGAACTTCGCGCTGCACCGGCTTGTGCGGCGTCACGCGGACGATCTGCTCGCGCGTGTCCCGTCGGAGCGCGACTTGCTCGACCGGGCGCGCCGGCTGATCCCGGACCTCCTCTCCGACTCCAGCCTCTCGCTCGCGACGCTCGCGACGCGACTGGGCGTCGGTGAACGGACGTTGCAGCGCGCGCTCGGCGAGCAAGGACTGACCTACCAGCGTCTCATCGACCGGATGCGCGAGGAGCACGCCGTCCGCGAGCTCGAAGCGGGGGCGCTCTCGATGCAGGAGATCGCCTTCTCGGTGGGCTTCAACGGGCCGGCGGCGTTCACGCGGGCGTTCAAGCGCTGGCGCGGAGTCTCGCCGACCGAGTTCCGGCGCGCGCGCCCGCCAAAGACGTGATCGCGCGTCCACGGGCAAGAGATTGGCGCCCCCGGGCAAGGACCGTCGGGTCCGCGGCGTGTAGGGTCCGCTCATGTCCTCCTCGAAGAAGATCGCCTCCGTGGTCCTGGGTTTCGCCATCGTCATGGCGGGGTGTGCCGTGGAGAGCGACCCGAGTCCCGGGCAATCCGGCTCGCCCCTGAAGGCGAGCGGATGCTTCACCCCCACCAGCGGCACGTACAAGGGGGCCGTCGTCTGCAAGGGCGTCGGCAAGTGCGGGACCGACACCGGTCACGCGTTCTGGGGCACCGAGGTGCTGTCCAACGGCCCGAAGAACTCGACCGGGCACGCTTGCTGCTCGAACGGCGACACCTGCAACGGCGCCAAGGCCACCACCGGGCGCGCCTTCGAGTGCACCGATCTGGTGATGCGACACTTCCGCGCGATGGGCGCGAAGTACGACATCGGCAACCACATCTACACGGGCACGATGTGCGGGGCGAACCAGTACGGCGGCAACCCCAACTTCGACGTGTACACGCAGGGCTCGCACGTCCCGGAGCCGGAGTCGGGCGACGTGATCGTCTTCCACGGTCACACGGTCGTGGTCTCCTCCTACGACAGCGCCACGTCGAAGGTGTGGTTCTACCAGCAGAACGCCATCTGGACCGATCGCACCGAGCTGCTCGTCGAGGACCACACCAGGTACGCGAACGGGACCATCGAAGGCCGCTACGGGCTCGGTTTCCACTGCTTGATTCGCGCCAAGAACGTCTGCTCCGACATCGGAGAGAAGACCACGGCCGGCTGCGGCGGCGGGGCCACGAAGACGTGCCAGTCGAACCATCAGTGGTCGACGTGTCAGGTGAAGAGCTGCTCCCCCAAGACGTGCGCGCAGCTCGGCCTCGCGTGCGGCCCGGTGAGCGCGAGCGACAACTGCGGCAAGGCGCTGAGCTGCGGTGGCTGCGGCGCCGGAGCGACGTGCGACGCCGGCGCGTGCAAGGGTGCCGCGTCGGGGCCGTACGCGAAGTGGTGGTGGACCGGCACGCTGCAGAACGGCGGCCGCTGCGCCGAGCCCCCGTCGAACGTCGACGGCGTCGCCCTGCAGATGGCGACCTGCAGCAAGACCAACGCGAGACAGAACTGGTTCATGACGAAGGACCGCTACCTCGAGAACTACGGCAGTGACGAGTGCGTCCAACCGGACGCGACGGAGTCGGGGGCGGCGGTGAGACAGCAGTCGTGCGATGGCAGCGATCAGATCTGGCGCTTTCGCAACGAGGAGGTCGTCAACGGGAACACCGGCTACTGCCTCGATGTCCCCGCCGCGGACTACGGCGCGGGCAAGCACCTGATCCAGTGGCCATGTCACGGCGCGGCGAATCAGCGGTTCGACTACAGGCCGCGGACGGGCGAGCTCCGCGTCGACGGCTGGTGCGTCGACGCCGGGAGCGCGGCGAAGGGCACGAAGGTGACGCTCCAGGTGTGCGACGGCAGCGCGGGCCAGCGCTGGGACGACGGGCGCGGGGGCTTCGTGAGCGCGGTGGCGACGGCGACGCCGCGCTGTCTGTCGCTCGACGGCGGCGCCGACGCGGGGGCCAGCGCGAGCGTCGTGGTCGGCAACTGCGACGACACGGTGGAGCAGATGTGGGCCCTGCGCGGTCGCGTCCAGCACTTCGACCAGAGCCGCTGTCTCTCCCGCGATGGCGCCGCGCTCGACGTCGCGACATGCTCGTCGAGCGACGAGGCGCAGCAATTCACCTTCTGGATGAACCTCTGACACGGCCACGACCACACGTCACGGCGGCGCGCTGCTTCCCGGCGCGGCGCACAGCTTCGCGGAGCCGGCGCGGCACCCGATGCGGGTCGCTCGGTCGATGGCCTGCGACACGAGCGGATTCGACGGCACGGTCTGCAGGACGCCCACCAGGTACTCGCACGCCGTCGCCACGCCGTCGGGTTGGTCGAGCGCGCTGTCGCAGCCTCTGAGGAGCGCCTCCAGCGCCCTGGAGCGATCTTGCGGGACGCCTTCGCCCCGGGCATACGCCGCACCGGCCATGGCGCAACCCTCCGCCTCGCTGGCGGCGCATGCGAGCCCGAAGAGCCTGGCGGCGCACGCGAGGCTCGACGGGTCGTGGCGCTGCAGGCGCACCGTCGCACCATAGTTGGTGCACCCGAGCACGTTGCCCAGACGACACGCGCGCTCGTAGAGCCGCAGCTCCTTGCCACGGTCCGGGTGGTCTGTCACCGCGTCCATGTTGCCTGCGGTCACGCACGCCGGGGCGCCGCCCGCGTCACAGGCGCGCTCGCACGCCTGCGCGTCGCCGCAGGCATCGTCCGGCTCCGTCCCGGAGACGGCGCCGGCGGGGGCCGGGCACGCGGCGACGGCCGGCTTCGCGGACGAGGCCGAAGGTGCAGGCGCGACGGGCAGGCGCACCTCTGTGGCCGCAGGCGACGCAGGTGGAGGGCCGCTCCCACCACCGCACCCGACCATGAGCAGCACGCCGCAACCCGCGCGGACGTGTCTGGCGGCGAGAGCGAGGGTAGGCGACTTCATCGCGAGCGGGAGAGTGGTCGGCGCGGGCGGGGATTGCAAGCAGCGCGCCCAGAGACGCACCCCCCCCACCGGGCGCGTCTCGCCTCGTCGTTCCGCCGATTCGTGTGCGGCGGATGACGGCGCTTGCCGATCGTGGGGCGGAGCGCGGGCCCCGGGCGGCGGGACCTCGTGCGGCTCGCCGGGCCCCTCGAGAACCCTCTTGGATGCCGCGCGGCTCCTGCACCATCCCGGCGCGCTTCATGCGTCCCTCGCACACCGGCACTTCTGCGCGTCCACCGCGAAGGTGCGAGGAGCGTCAGTTCGCCATCGCGGTCTGGATCTCGGTCTGCGACAGGGCGCGGCTGTAGACGCGCACGTCGTCGATCGAGCCGACGAAGTACCCGGCGCCGTCGACGCCGATCCGAAAGGGGCTGGCGTTGGACTTCATCGTGCCGCCCGTGCCGCTGTACGAGGTGGCCGAGAGGCCAACGCCGTCGCGGTAGAAGGTCATGTTGCTCGGGCCCTGGATGACGAACGCCAGGTGCTGCCACTTGCCCGTGCCGAGTATCGGTCCGGCTCCCACGCGGCGGCCCGCGAGACAGTTGCACGTGTCGTCGCCGTACCTGGCGAACACGAGCCCGTTGGCCAGCCCTCCATCGGCGGGCCCGAACGCGGTCTGAACGGACCACCCCGCAGTGTTGGTGCTGCCGTCGTCCGACGAAAACAGCCCGAATCCGCCGTTGCCGTTGTCGGGCATGTTGACCCACATCATCGCTGTGATGGGAAGGGTCAGATTGTTGAGCACATCGCCCGCGTCGACGTAGGTACCGCTGCCGGAGAACGAGAGCGCGCCGCCGTACTTGCCGACCGTCCAGGTCGCGCCGATCACCGTCGCGTCGGCGTGCGTCGAGGACGAGTCCTTCGCCACGGTGCCCGTGCCTTCGTCGAATTTCCAGTGCGCCACGAGGCCGTCGAGTTCGCACTCGGCGTTCACGCACTTCTCGCCGAGCGTCGTGCAATCGGTCACGAGGGACGACGCCGTTCCCTGCGCGTTGCACTTCTGGAGCAGATCGCCGATGCAGAAATTCGCGTCCGGCGTACACGACGCCGCGTCCCCGATCTCCGGTGCGGCGTCGAACGCGACGTCGTCCGACGCGTCCACGGCCGCTTCGGCAGCGACATTGCCATTGGTCGAAGCGTCGTCGCCGTTGGGCGTATCCCCGACGCACCCCCCCAGGAGCAGTGCCGCGAGCGTGATCCGAAGAACGTGCAGCATGCTGCAGCCAGGATACATATGCAGGCGTGAATAGCAACGCACGGTGAGTGCGCGATTCAAGCGCGCTTTTCCGCGAGCCGCGAGCCTTCCGGGGCGCCCCTGGCGGCGCGACGGTGTTCAGTTCGGCGGCGGCGGAGGCGGCGGCGGCTTGTTGAACCCGCGCACGACGAGCACGTGGTCGGCCAGGTTCTCGGAGGTGAACTGCCACTGGACGAAGACGTAGTCGCCGCTCACCCGGTCGAAGTACGCGCCGTAGGGGCTCTTGAACTGCGTGAGGAAGTCGAAGCGGGTGGCGACCACGGGATCGCCGTTGGTGTCGACATTGTAGCCGGAGACGCGCGTCAGGTTGGCGTAGTCCCACTCCGCGACGAGCACGCTCTCCTTGGGGAAGTCCGGCGAGCCCGCCGGCACGTAGGCGAAGCCGCCGGACCCGCACCCGTCGCAGAGCTTCAGCGTCGGCGTGACCGTCCCCACCTTCACCAGCTGACCGTCGGCGCCGATCTGGATGTGGTGCCACTCGCTGACGCTCCCGTAGACGGGATAAGTGAGGCCGCGCAGCTGACCCGCCCCCGTGAAGCCCGCCGGCACGACGCCCAGGCCGCCCAGCGATCCCTGCGCGATCAGGCCGAGCGCGGAGAGGTCGGTCTCACGCGCCGGTGACGTGCCACCCGGCAGGAGCTGGCCCATCCCGGCGTTGGGCCACTCCGAGTAGACCAGCAGGTTGCCCGACGAGCCGCCGTCCACCGCCGACCCCAGATAGACGAGGTTGGCGTCGGCGTAGGGCGCGGTGGCGACCTGCGTCGCCGTGCCGTCCCAGCCGATGATGTGACCGCACGCGTCCCGCTTGATCTTGATGGAGTAGATGGCGGTGGCAGGGTCCTCGGAGTGACCGACGATGAGGAGGGTGTTGTCGTCCTTCCAGTCGATGGTGCAGCCCCCGAGCGGGTCCGGAACTCCCGGAGGCGCCCCGAGATCGTAGAGCGCGTAGTCCTTCTGGAAGGGGGCCGCGAGGAGCACGCCCAGCCCGCCGTCGCCCTGCGGTGCCGGAGGACAGTAGGGGCCGTCGTCCGTCGAGCTGTCGGGAGGGCCGGCGTCCGGGAGCACCTGCGACACGTCGGGGTAGTCCACGTCGTCACCGGCATCCGGCGATGCCGTCCCGCCGTCGAAGCTGGCGTCATGAGTGCTGCACGCCACGTACAAGAGGGGCAGCAGCGGCCCGACGATCCCGACCAGCCAGCGCAGCTTCATGCGGATCTCCTCGCGCAAGAAAGGTGAACCCAGCACGATTGTACGCGGCCGCGGCCGGGACGCGCATTACATGGGGTTACAAGCGATGGCGTGCCGCAGCTCTGGCCCTTCGCACGCAACCGGTCAGGGCGCGGGCGCGGCCGGCGTGCCCGGCGCCTGCCGCCACACCGTGTCCACCGCCGGCGGCAGCTTGTCCATGTGCGAGACGAAGAGCGTGAGCTGCCACACCTGCTCGTCGGTCAGCGCGCGGCCGAAGCTGGGCATCGCGGTGAAGCGGATGCCGTGGGCGATCTTCCAGTACGTCACGCCCGCCGGATCGTCCTCCACGCCGTCCTTCGCGAGCTGCGGCGCCTCCTGGTAGAGCCCGCGCGCGATGACGGAGGGCGATCCGTCGGAGCCGCCGTGGCAGACGGCGCAGTTCTGCATGTACAGCTTCTCCCCGGCCATGAGGTTCGCGTCGGTGAGAGGGACCTTGTTGTCCCCCTTCGGTGCTTCGCGGGCGATGGTGGCGTGGAGCGACTTCTTCGCCGCCCACGCCTCCAGGCCGGGGGGCTTCGCGTCGGCGTTGGCCGGCATGAGCCCGAACGCCACCGTGACCCACGCGCCGACGATCAGAGCCAGGATGGTGGCGCCGACACCGAAGAGAAACCCTCGTCTCATGCGCGGAGAGTACGACAATCCGGCGGGACAATCGCCGCCTCGCACTCCAGGTGCGCGACGCCGCGGCAGAACGTCGCAGTCCCGCGCGCACCGCCCGGCGCTGGTATACTCCGCGAATGCCGCGCGCAGAGCCCCTGGACGAGCGCGCGCGCGAAGCGCTCATGCGCGCCCCGCGTCCGCGGCGCGCCCTGCCGGTGCTGGAGGAGGCGCGCACGCAGGTGCGGTTGCCCCTCGCCGGCGAGACACGCGCGATCGATCGCGCGGCGCGGCCCAACTACGCGGTGTGGGAGCTGACGCTCGCCTGCGACCTCTCGTGCCGGCACTGTGGATCGCGGGCCGGACGCGCGCGGCCGGACGAGCTCACCACCGACGAGGCCGTCGACCTGGTGCGGCAGATGCACGAGCTGGGCGTGCAGGAGATCACCCTCATCGGCGGCGAGGCCTACCTTCACGACGGGTGGCTGGACGTCATCGCCGAGATCCGCAGGCTGGGGATGACCAGCACCATGGTGACCGGGGGGCGCGGCCTCACGCGGGCGCGCGCGGAGGCCGCCGCGGCCGCAGGCGTGCAGAGCGTCGCGGTCTCCATCGACGGCGACGAGGCGACGCACGACAGGCTGCGCGCCTCGCCCGGCTCGTACGCCGCCGCCGTGGCCGCGCTCCGGCACTGCCGCGAGGCGGGCATCGCGATCGCGGTCAACACGCAGGTCAACCGCCTGAGCGCGCCGCACCTGAATCACGTCTTCGACGTGCTCTCGCGCGAGGGGTGCCACGGCTGGCAGATCCAGCTCACCGTGCCGGTCGGCCGCGCCGCGGACGAGCCGGACGTCATCCTGCAGCCGTACGATCTGCTCGACCTCTTTCCGCTGCTCGCCGAGCTGAAGAAGCGCTGCGACGCGCGGTCCGTCACCATGCTCGCGGGCAACAACGTGGGCTACTTCGGTCCGTACGAGCACGTGCTGCGCAGCTACTGCCGCAGCGGCTACCGGCGCTCGTGCGCGGCGGGGCTCACCACGCTGGGCATCGAGTCCAACGGCGACGTCAAGGGCTGCCCCTCGCTCCCGACCGACTCGTGGGTGGGCGGCAACGTGCGCGAGCACACCCTGCGCGCGATCTGGGAGCGCAGCGCGCCCCTGCGCCACATGCGCGATCGCACCACCCGCGAGCTCTGGGGCTTCTGCGCCGGGTGCTACTACGCGGAGGAGTGCCGCGCGGGGTGCACCTGGATGACCACCGCGCTCTTTGGCAAGCCGGGCAACAACCCGTACTGCCACCACCGCGCCCTGGAGATGAAGCGCGAGGGCAAGCGCGAGCGGGTGGCGCGGGTGGAGGAGGCGCCCGGTTTGCCCTTCGATCGCGCTCGATGGGAGCTCGTGGTCGAGGTAGACTCTGCCGATGACTGACCTCCTGCTTTGTGCCGCCTGCGAGCGTCACTTCCGCCCGGGCGAAGCGCGCTGCCCCTTCTGCGCCGCCGCCGCGCCCGCCGCGAAGCCGGCCCCCCGTGCCCCCCGCGGTCTCTCCCGCGCGAAGCTGTATGCCCTCCACGCCGCGGCCCTCGCCACGACGATGGGCGTGGCCGTCGCCTGCGGCGGCGACACGACGACCGGCACCGACGCCTCGACCGACGGCAGCTCCACCGACGGCAACGCCAGGGACGGCGCGGCCAAGGACGCCGCCGATGACGGCATGGCCCAGGCGGACGCCGCGAGCGACGCGACCGCCGACGCCGGAGGCAGCGACGCCTCCGCCGACGTGGTGGAGGACGACGGCTGGGGTCCGCCGCCGCCGCCTTACGGCTGCGTGTTCCCCGGTGGCTGCAGCGCCGTCGTCGTCTGAGCGATCCGCGGGTCGAACGCGCCGTCGCGCGTGAGATCGTGCGAGGTGCCGTCCAGCTCCACGTGGCGACCGCCGGAGAGCGCGGCCACCGCACCGGCGTCCTCCGCGGTGCAGATCCAGTCGTGCTCGCCGTGCATCGCGACCACAGGCGTCTTCACGCCGCGCCACGCGTCCTGCAGGTCCGCGCCGTCCAGCTCCTGGAACAGGGAGACGTGCCGCCCGTACATGGTCTCGCCCTCGCAGTCGCGCGAGCGCAAGACGCGCAGGTGCGGGTGAAGCTCGAAGGCGCGAGCTGGCGTGAGCCCGTCGCGATGCACGCGGTCGAAGAGCTCCTCCCACCGCGCCATCTCCTCCTCGC
This sequence comes from uncultured delta proteobacterium, assembly GCA_963782055.1. Classification (GTDB taxonomy): domain Bacteria; phylum Myxococcota_A; class Polyangia; order Polyangiales; family Polyangiaceae; genus DASXHD01. Next base: position 2,323,507 of record CAWAIF010000003.1, on the reverse strand, counting down.
CGCGCTCGCGCTGGCGACGGGTGGTGCCCAGCATGGCGTCGTGCCAGCGCCGCGCGGAGGTGCCGAACACGGCGATCCCGGCGACGGCCGTCTCGCGCGCCAGCAGCGGCGCGACCATGCCACCGAAGCTGTGACCGAAGAGCAGGATGCGGTCGGGATCCACCTCGTCGAAGGCGCGCAGATCCGCGAGCGCGGCGCGGTAGGCGTCCATCTCCGCGGCGAGGCCGGTCTCGCGCGGGGTCGGTCCCTCGCTGTCGCCCACGCCGCTTCGCTCCACGCGCATGACGACGAAGCCCGCCGCCACCAGCGCAGACACCAGGGCGCGCGTGGGGCTCGCCGGATCGAACGGCGACTCCACCGACTCCGTCCGGACGCCCTGCAGGTAGAGCACCGCCGGGAGCTTCTCCCCGTCGCGCGGGATGGCGTAGAAGGTTCGCAGCCGGGCCCCGCGTGAGGTGACGTGGCCGAGGAGCACGCCCTCCTCGACCGGGTACGGAGGCGCGATCCCGGAGAGCGCGCGAGCCGCACCGTCCCGCTCCACGCGAAAGGCGACGCTAGCCCCGGCGCGGACGCCGCGCGCTGCCGCGGTGAGCTGCCGCGCGTCGTGCACCGCCGCGCCGTCGACCGTCAGGATGCGATCGCCCTGGAGCACGCCCGCCGCGCGCGCCGCGCCGCCGTCGACCACGCGCTCCACGCGCGCCTCGGCGCCCACCTGCAGACCGAGCAGCGCGCGCCGCGGGAGTGCGTCTGCCTGGTACATTGCGGCGATGATGTCACACCGCCTCGGCACGATCCACGCGTGGCTCGGCCCCGGCGAGACGCGCGACACCATGCGCGACGTCGTCGAGCGTGCGGGCCGATCCATCGTCTTCGTGGACGACCGCGAGCTCGGCGAGGGCATCGCAGGGGTGGAGGTGCTGCTCGCAGGCGTCGCGCCGCGCGTCGACTGGGCGCGGGCCGCGCGGCTGGTCCTCGTGCAGGTGCTCGGGTCGGGCAGCGAGTCCTTCGCCGCGCTGGAGGGCCTCCCCGATCGCGTCCAGATCGCCAACGCGCGCGGCCTCCACGTGCCGGAGATGCGCGATCACGCCCTGGCCATGATCCTCGCCTTCGAGCGCGAGCTGCTGCAGTTCGGCGAGGACCAGCGCGCGCGTGTCTATCGCCATGTGCCGGTCGGATCGGTGCAGGGCAAGACGGTCTGCGTGCTGGGTCTCGGGGAAGCGGGCCGTGCGGTTGCGCAGGCGTGCGCGGCGCTCGGCATGCGCGTCACCTCCGCCCGCGCGAGCGCGCCGTACGATCTCCACGCGCTCCTCGCCGAGGCCGATTACGTGGTCGTCACCTTGCCGCTGACGCCCCGTACGCGGGGCCTGATCGACGCGCGCGCGCTCGCCGCGATGAAGCCCGGCGCGGTGCTCGTGCACATGTCGCGCGGGGGCGTGGTGGACGAGGAGGCCCTTGTCGCCGCGCTCCGGTCGAACGCCCTGCGCGGCGCGGCGCTGGACGTCTTCGCCCGGGAGCCGCTGCCCGACTCCAGCCCGCTGTGGACGACGCCGCGTCTCCTGATCACCCCGCACGTCGCCGGCTTCTCCCACGACTACGCGGAGCGTCTGGCGCGCCTCACGCTCGAGAACGTGGCGCGGGTGGAGCGCGGCGAGGCGCCGGCCACCCTCCTCCCTCGTGGTCGCGGATATTGAGAGGCCGGGAACGAGCTCGGGCTCGCGTTCCGCGCCCGCGTCGAGCGCGAGCGCCGCGGACGCCGGTGCATCGTTGCTTGATCACCGCGTCGCGATCGACGACGTCGCCCTGGGCGAACGCGAGCTGCGTGCGGTCGTTGCCGTACTCCCGAAGGGCTGCGTGGCCATCGGTTGCGGCGCGCTCCCTTTGCCTGGCAAGGACAGTCGCGTTCACCGCGCACCAGCGCACGAAGGGGCTGGCGGCCACCGGTTGTGGCGTATCCCGAATGGGATAGACTCATGGGATGCTCTCACGTCCCCTTCTCTTGGTCGCGCTTTCGTGCGCGTCCTTCATCGCCGCGGGCTGCGGCGACGAAGGCCCCTCGCCCTCCGCCGACGCGGGCCACGCCGACTCCGACGGCGGTGGACCGACCGAAGCCGGTCAGGACGCGTCCGCGGGCTGTCCGACCACCATGCCCGGCGATGGGACGCCCTGCACTTCCTTGGCCCTTCAGTGCGAGTACGGCGACTTTGACTGGACCTATTGCAACAGCACGGCGACCTGCACCACGCAGGGATGGAGCGTCGCGCCACCCGTCAGCAATGTCTGCGCGCCGAACAACACGTCGTGCCCCCAGACGAGCGCGGACATCCCCCACGGCGGCGCCTGTTCGTCGCCGCTGAACTGCTTCTTCTCCGATGCCACGTGCTCGTGCAACACCAAGGGCGGTACGACCGCCGACGGCGGCCCGGTCTGGACCTGCGACGACCCTCCCTCCGGCTGCCCCTCCCCGCGCCCTCACCTCGGCGTCCCCTGCGCGCAGGACGGCCAGGTCTGCGACTACGCGTCGTGCGGCAAGGGCGTGAACAACATCGAGGAGCAGTGCAAGGACGGTCTCTGGAAGTTCGTCTTCCCCATGTGCGACGGGGGCTGAGTCGGCGTGCTCGTCGCTCCGCGGGATCACCGACCGTCCCGCTCCGGCCCGAAGGGACACGGGGGCTGTAGCGCCCCGGCTCGCGACTGCTAGGCTGCCCGGCGTGGACGACCTGCCCGATCGCGCGCGTGAGGCGCTCCAGCGCGCCCGCGAGAAGAACCTCAGCTACGCGGTCCGTCTCGTGCGCGCCCCTGATGGACGCACCGTCGCGATCCTCGGCGAGGCGCACCTCAAGCTCGCGGAGGCGGCGGAGATCGGACGCGCCGTCGTCGCGGCCTTCGAGCTGCGCGGCGTCGAGACGTTCCAGCGCAAGCAGATCTTCCTCGGCCGGACGCTCGGCGTCCTCGTCCACGCGCCACGGCTCCTCCTGCGCTTCGTCTCGCTCGGGGCGATCAAGGACAGTACGATCACGGAGGCGAAGCAGCTCCCGTCGGGCTACACGGTGGAGCTGGAGCGAACCCGGCAGGTGCCCTTCGGCCTGCACGTGACGTCGCTCTACATGACCATCTTCTTCATCGTCGCGTTCCTCGGCCTCTTCTTGCCGCTGATCGCGCCGGTGTCACCCGCTCTCGCCGCCATCATCACGATGGCGGTCCTCGCCCTTCAGGCGCACCTGATCTTGCTCGTGCCGGCGATCCTCCTTCGCCGGTTCTCGTGGAGCTGGATGATCCACCCCCTGATGGGCATCCTCACGCTTCGGGACGAGCTCATGGCCGCCGGCACCGTGCAGATGCTCGCCGATCATCGACGCGAAGGCGCCGCGGTCGTCGTGATGGGGCGCGCGCACGTGCAGGGCTACACGCGCCTTCTCGTCGAGAAGTACGGATTCGTGGCCTCACACCGCGAATAGGCGCCTGGGGGCCCCGTTCCATCGAGACGGACTGCCGTGGAAGACACCTACTACTGCCCGCGCTGCAACCGGTCCTTGGCCTGGGCGGAGACGAAGCGCCTCCAGGTCGGCGCGACGGGCGGCATGCAGACCTGCGCCGCGTGCGGCGATCCGGTGCGTAAGGAGACGAGCATGGCGCAGTCGCGCGTGTCGCGGCCGCTCGCCCTCGAGATGCTGCTCGCGTACGGCTTTCCGCTCCACCCGCGGTCGCTCGCGCTGCTCCTCCCGATCGCCGTCGTGCTGGCACTGGTCTCGGGGTTTCTCGGCGTCGTCTATGCGGTCCTGGCGGTGCTCGTGTCGTACGGGACGCTCTTCGCGATCATGTTCGCCATCGTGCGATCGACCGCCGCGGGCGAGGACGAGATCAGCGTCGACTCGTCCATCGCCGATCGCGGGGAAGCGGCGGCGGTCGTCGTCCGGTACCTCTTCCTCGTCGGGTTCTGCCTCGCACCGGCCGTCGTCGCGTGGGCGCTCGGCTGGCCGGCGGAGGTGTCGCTGGGCGCGCTGCTGCTCGCATACCTTTACTTCCCCGCAGGGCTGATCGCCGCGTCCCAGTCGGGGGCGACGATCCTCGACCCGCTGCTCGCCTACCGCGTCATCCTCGCGATCCCGGTGCCATACTTGACGGCCGTCCTCTGTCTCACGCCAGCGGCGGCGCTGTGGCTCGGTTCGTCCTTCGTCGCCCGCGGCATCCTGGGCGACGGCGTCGCCGCCGCGGCGCTCGGCCAGATCGTGTCCGTCTTCGCCTTCGCGATCGTGGCGCGGATCTGCGGCGTCCTGTTGCGCGAGGAGACCTGAGCGGAGGCGGCTCATGCGGAGCTCGACGCCGGTGCGCATCGGGGGCGGGAGCGGTCTGGCCTGGGCGTGGACGATTGCGTGCGGCGCCCCCTCGCGCGACAATCCGGGCATGCTCCTGCCGATCGAGCGCCTCCTCCGCCGGGCCCCGCCGGGCTCGCGAGCTGCCGAGCTCTCGACACTCCGCGCGCGGTTTCGCGGACAGCCGGGCGCGCGCGCGGCGGGGGCCGAAGCCGTGGCGAGCGCGGCGCGCCTCCGTGAGCTGCGCGTCGCGATGTCGCAGGCGTTCTCCGACGTCGAGGCGTGCCGGGGCTGTGGCCGGCGCCGTCCGGAGCCGCAGGGCCACTGGGAGGGCGGCGCGTGCTGCGGGAGCCGCACGCTCGATCTGTTCACGCAAACCGAGGTGGCGTCGCTCAAGCTCGCGGGCGTCGCCCCGCGCGATCTGCGACCCCCGCGTGACGACCACGCGGGGTGCGCCTTCCGAGGCGCGACCGGGTGCTCACTCTCGCCCGAGCAGAGGCCGAACATCTGCGTCCGCTACGTGTGTCTGGAGCTCCGCGCCGAGCTGCGGGAGAGCCCCAGGTGGAAGCGCATCTCCGAGCTGGGCGCGGCGATGCGCGACGAGTTCCGGCGGTTCGAGTCGCTGCTCGACCCATGAGCGCCCCACCAGACCCAACCTCGAGGGGGGCATCCGGGTCAGGATCGCCCGGACGCACGGAGAGGCCGTGCACTGCGGCTGGCGGTGTCGCTCATCAGTCCCAGCCGTGGAGCACGATCGGTCCGGGCATCGGCGCGGGGCTGATCGCCCTCGACCACGCGAGGATCGCGATCGTCCGATGGTACGCGGGCTCCTGGTACACGGCCACCCAGCGGCGGGGGACGTTCTGATCCATCGTGAGGACGACGAACTGCCCGGCCGCGAGGACGGAGTCGCCGGGGTAGGGCGTCACGTCCTTCTCCGTCATCACTCGCTGAGTTGCCTTCGCGGAGAGCTCTCGCATCTTCTCGATAACCGCCGGATCGGGGGGGTGGCCGGCCTGAACGGTCTGGGTGAGCTGCTTCTCGAGCTTCTTGAGCTCTGCCATCTCCGGCGGTTGCGCCGCGGCGCTGACGGCCTGCGAGCGCAGATGCTCGTAATCCGTCGGGGTCATCCGCTTGGCGCCGGGCTGCTGCGCGTAGAACGACGCGACCTGCTCCACGGTCGCCGTCGTTGCGTAGCCGAGCGACGTGGGACCATCGCCCGGCGGGTATGGCGTCGCGTGCGTGAGCACGGGAAACCCCCACGTCGCCGGCGAACGGACCGGGTCGTGGGTGTCGGGGGTCACGCCATCGAGCGACCCTTCGTGGCCCTTCTGGTACTGCCTGGCGAGCTCCGCACCCCGCTCGGTGTCCGAAAGGATGCTGGCCGCGAGGCGCTGCACGACCGGGCGCGGGTCGTCGAGGCGAGGGAGGACGGCTTCGTACACCCCGGGCTCGCGGGGAAAGGCCCCGACGATGCGGAGGCCCTCGACGACGAGCTCGGCGTCGTCGCCGTGGATCGCCTCGATCCCGATCGGGACAGAGCGCCGATCGCGGGTGTCCTCGACGGTGACGAGCGAGCCGTAGGCGTCGACGACATCGACGGCGTGCGCCCCGCACTGCTGGAGGTCGCTCCCGTGACACGACACCTGGTCGAAGGCAGCCGTCCATGCGGCGTCGTCGTCCGTCGCGCGCGGGGCCGCGGGGGCGGCGCTCGCGTCCGCGCCGGGCGTGACAGCGGTCGCGCCGGGGGGCGCCATCGTCGGCACTCTCGGGGTGCTGGACGTCGCACCGGCTCCCCCGCCGCACGCGACGTGCATCACCGCCGCGCCGAGCGCGAAGAGCGACCAGGAGAACGGCCGCGCCACCACGCGCAGGAGCGCGCGCCTCACTCGCAGCGGCTCCCGTGCAAATACGAGTGGTACGCCCGCCGGACCGACTGCTTCGATTTCCTCTCCAGCTCCGGCGTGAGCAGCTGCTTGCTCGACAGACAGCGGCGCCGCGCCTTCTCGTACTTCTGGACCAGGTTCAGATACTGGATGGCGTGACCGCGCCGTTCGTCCTCGGCCTGCGCCTGGGTGCTGAACACCGAGCCATACGCCGACCTCATGGCAGGCGTCCTCATCGCCTCGCAGAAGTCTCGGTGCTCGCTCTCGTGCACTCTCTCGGCGTCGAGGATCTCCTTGCAGACGTCCAGACGGTCGAAGCCGGGCGGGAATTTCGTGTCGCACCACTCCGGGTCAGTCGTCGGGTCTCGATGCTTCAAGTCGTTCACGGCTTTGTTGTGCATCGCCTGATCGGCGGCTGTCACGCCCGTCGCGAGCGCCATCGCCGCCGTCGTCGCCTTCGCGGCTGCGTCCGCAGCCACCGAGAGGTCGTGGCCGGTCGGGTACTTCACCCCGTTGCACTGATCGCCGAACCAGTCGCGCATCGCGCGCGCGTTGGCCATCTCGAAGCGGAGGAGGCTGTCGTGCTTGAAGGCGCAGCACTGCTTCGGGGTCTGGCAGTTGGGCGGCGGAAGGCAGGGCTTCTCGTTCGCGATCTCCTGCGGCGTCGTACGCCCGAAGGTCGGTGCCGTGAGGATCGACGCGCCCGCAACGACCGCGACCACGAGCCGCTGAACGAGCGATGAGGTCATCGCGGCGACTGTAGGTCCGGATGTTCGCGAGCGCGAAGGATTTCGGCGAGCGCGGCGGCGTGGCCGTCGTACGGGTCGATGCGCGCCGCGGCGCGCGCCTCCACGAGCGCCGCGGCGTAGCGCCCCTGCTCCTCCAGCACCTTTGCGAGATTGTAGTGCGGGCGCGCGTTCGCGACCGACTTCGAGGCGGCGTCGCGCCAGAGCGCCTCCTCGGACGAGTAGAGGCTGCCGCGCTCGTACGTCGCGGCGCTCGCGAGCAGCGCGACGACGACCATGGCGAAGACAGGCGCGCTACCCCCGCGTCGCCCTCGAGACACGCCCCACGCGCGCCGCAAGGGCCGCGCGCCGACCGCGACGACGAGCAGCGCGGCGAGCGCGAGTGAGAGCGGCCTCTCGGTGAGGGCATCGAGCTTCGGCACGATGCTCTGCGTCGGAGCCAGCGCGGCGAGCCACGTCGCCGCGCCCGCGGCGAGTGCGCGCCGTCGCGCGCGCCAGGCGACGACGAAGACGATCGCCGCCGCGACGTAGAGACCGAGCCCGCACGCAAAGAGCGCATCGGGCGCGCTCGGAAGGGCTTCACCGTGGTCCACCGTGAGCGCCCACGGTCGGATGTAGAGCGTCTGTCCGATCGGCAACGCGGCGATCTGCGCGATCACGCTCGTACCCCACGGGCGCCCGTGAAAGGAGTAATCGGCGAGCTCACGGTAGCGCGGCTGGACCAGGAGCCACGCGATCGTCACGACGACCACGCTCGCGACAGGCTCGAGCGTCCGGAGCGCCGCACGAACGCGCCCGCCGAGCGGGGCCGGCGAGTCGAGGAGGAGCGCGCCGACGGGAAGCGCGAGCGCGACCGACGTCTCGCGCGAGAGCGTCGCGAGCGCGAGCAGGACGCCTGCGCGCCGCGCGCGCCGGTTCGCCGCTGCGAGGAGCGCGCCTAGCCCCAACACGTTCGCGAGGAGCAGCGGCCGGCCCGCGAGGGCGAGCACGCACTCGGCTTGCACCGGGTGGGCCGCCCAGATCCAGGCGAGAACGATCGCGACGTCCAGTCGCGCACCGAGCCGCGCGAGCAGCCGCGCCAGAAGCCAGGCGCCGACCGCGAGCAGCGCGATGGACACGACGCGGCGCGCCCACGGCATCCCGCCGAGCCCTGCGCTCGCCTCGATCGCGAACGTGAGCTTCGCCAGGGGACGCAGCGTGTGCCCGAGGTGGTGCCCCCACGCGCCGAGCGACTGGCTCGCGGGATCGCTTACTGGCGTGACGAGGTCGTCGAACTGGTACGGCCCGCGTGTCACGAGCAGCCACGGCGCCGCACCCAGCGCGGCCCACGCCACGCCGTCTCGTCGTGTGAGCAGGGAAACCACGGGAGGGCTGCGCAGCCTCGACGAGCGTGATGACATCGTCAAGGCCCGACGCCCTGCAGGAGCGGCCGCACACCTCGCGCGCAGCGCGGGGCGCGTCGGCGAGCGCGTTTCCGTCGGCGGGGCGTTCGGGTACGCTCCGGCGCCATGGAGACGAGCCATTCACGCCGCGTGCTTCGAGGGTCGGTGGCGGCTGCGCTCCTTCTCGCCGGCGGGTGCCATCGGGCTTCGGGGGTCCCCGACGCCGCACCGACCGCCAGCGAGACGGCGAGCGACGCCGCCGCTGACGCGAAGATGGACGCGTCCGCCGCCGACGTCGCCCCCGACGCCGCCGCCGACGCCGGGGGCGATGCCGACGCGGGCGCCGTCGCGGACGCCGCCGTCGCGCGCAAGGGGCCGTGCGGGCGGTGTCGCGCCGACGAGTACTGCGAGATTGTCGAACACAGCGGCGGCGTGCAGCGCGCGACAGGGCCCTCGGGGTTCGCCCGGCACTCCTGCAGGAAGCTCCCTGCCTGCGCCCACCCGAGCTGCGCATGCTTCGCGTTCGGGACGAATTGCTCGGTCGTCGACGGGCAGCTACGCGTCACGATCCGGGTGCTCGCGCCGGGTCGCGCCGGAACCGCCGTCCCCCCGCGCTGAGTCGCGACAGCCGACGCTCGCGCGGACCTGGTGAGCTCGCTCGCGACGCCGCGGGTGCTGACCTCCCGACGCCTGACCGGCGCGCTCAGGTGTCCCGCAGAAACGGCAGGTTCGCCCGGCAATGACGATGGATGGCCTGCAGGTCCGGGCCTTTGGCCGATTGACATTCGTCCACGAGAAGGGCGGTCAGGGCTGGATAGCCGCGCGCCGCCTCTTCCTGCATGGCGTCGGAGTCGAAGCTGTGACGAACGCTCTCCTCCGAGGCATAGAAGTAGTGTTCATGCGTCGCGATCAGGAGATCGGCGTCGAGCACCCGGAGCGTTCGAAGCGTCCCATCGTTGTGTTCGAGCTGGATGAACTTGGCCGACACGTCTCCTCTCACGACGATCACGCCATCGCTGAAGAGAGACGAGGCACGGACCGATCCGGCGACGGCCAGAGAACCCAGGGGATCCATGCCTCCCACCTCGATCTTTCCCGAGGTGTGCAGGTCCCCGAGAACACAGAGATGTCGAGAGGTGCAATCCACGTCCTCTCGCGTGACGAGATCGCCCGCGAGCAGCTCGATGAGCTCGCTCCGCCACACCTTTCCGTCGTGGGGAAGGCAATCGGCGAGCGTCAACGACGCGAGCAGCAGCGAATTGGGATCCTCTTCCACGAAGTGTCCCAGCAGCTCGGCCGGTCCGAGGGACGAGGAGCGGAGCAGCCTGGCCAGCTTCTCGCGCGCTGGGGCGAGGTCGGCAGAGAAGTCCGCTCCGAGGTTGCGAGTTGCTCGGTCGAATGACTCCAGCACCTCGTTGACTGCCCATGCCATGTCACTCTCCACCCTGGGGAGGAAGCGTCTCGGCTCCTACCCCTGCGACGAGAGCGTACGTCACTCGAGCGCGGCCTTCCACGCGACGCCTGCCCCCGGGGCGCCGCTGGCGGCGTGACCGCGCCTGAGCCGCCATGGTCGCGCCAGCAGGCAGCCGAACCAGGCGGTGGCGAGGACACTTCCGTCGGCCTGGTGCGTTGGTCCAGCGGCGAGTGCCGGCGGGCTCTTCGCGTCAGAGATTCGCCGAGCGGAACAGCGCGAACACGGCCCCGGTCGGGTCCTGGACGATCGAGAACTTGCCGACCTTCGGAATGTCCATCGTGTCCATGAGGACCTTGCCGCCGAGCTCCACCGTCTTCTTCGTCGAGCCTTCGACGTCCGACGCGCCGACGTAACCGAGCCAGTACGACGGCACGTTTGGCTGCTCGAGGGTGAGCATTCCGCCGATGTCCTTGCCGGCGTTCATCCAGTGCCAGTACTTCATCGGGTCGCCTTCGCCGACCTTGCCGGTCCACCCGAAGAGACCGCCGTAGAACTTCGCCGCCGCGGCTTGGTCTTTCACGTGGAGGACGGGGGGATTCGGTTCCTTTTACGGCGCCCTCGCGCAACGCAGGCCGACCCCGTCGCCGCGCCCGGTCGGGTCATCGCCGCTGAGATTGGTCGGCAACAGGTAGGACACGCCGCCGCCGAAGTAGCCGCCGCGGGCGGCGCGGTAGATGTCGGGGGTGAGGTCCGCGCAGTCCGTGCAAGGGTTCTGGTACGAGGTGGCGTACCAGTCCAGGTTCCACTCCCACACGTTGCCGGCGAGGTCGAGCTGCCCCCAGGCTCCCGCGCCCTGCGCGGCCGTGCCGACGTTCGCGATGTTGGCCGCGCTCGTGCACGCGCCCGACCCGTTCGGGTAGTAGCAACCGTAGATGGCGTACGAGCAGCCCGCGCCCGGACACGTCGTGCCGAGCGCGGCGTTTCCCCACGGGTACTGCCGGAGATCGCTGCCGCCGGCGGCGGCGTACTCCCACTCCGTCGCGCTCGGCAAGAAGCCGCCGTCCCAGATGCAGAAGGCGTACGCCTCGTACCAGTTCATGCACGTCATCGGGAGGTTCTCGTTGGCACCGGGCGTGTCGGTCCACACCGGGTACTTCGAGTCGCACGAGAGGTTGTTCGTCGTGGGTTGCACCTTGGCGTCGTCGGCGACGTCCCAGCCAGCCTCGTAGGTGCCGGACACGGCGCCGTTCTCGAGACCCTTCCCGCCGTTCAGGTGTGTGTGCTTGCCCGAGCCGGCCGGCGGCAGCCAGCCACTTCCGCCGTCCCACGCCGCCACGAACTGGCGGAAGCGGCCGACGGTCACGTCGTACTTGTCCAGCCGGAAGCTCGACACCGTCGCCGGGTCACCCTTGCCCGTCGCGCCGCTGCCGTCGTTCGTGTACGTGCGGTCGAACGTGCCGCCCGTCACCGGCAGGCTCGCGCAGCAGCTCTCGTTGCCGCCGCCGTCGCCGCCCGCGCCGCAGTTGGTCATTCCGGGGCCGCCAGGCGTGCAGCTCGCAGGCGGCGAGGCCGCGCCGTCCGAGGCGTCCGAGGCGTCCCCCGGACCGGCGTCCACCGCGCCGGCGTCCTCGCCGTCCACCGGCGCGTCGACCGCGACGTCCAAACCCTGCGCGTCGAAGGAGCCCTCCGGACCCGCGTCGACCGCCTGCTCGACGTCGTCGCCGCCGCAACCCACCGCGTACAGGAGGACGGCCGCGGCGCCCACGGTCACGGCGGCGACGAGACCGCGCGTCGCGGACCGACGCGTGCGTGCGGGCTCCCGGGGACTCTTGCGCATGCAGGAAATCTACAGCAAAGCACGGCGCCCGACCGCGCTCGATCAGCCATCTTCCCGGCGGGCGGAGTCTGGAGGGGCCTCCAGGCCGATCGCGGCGGAGGTGTCCTGCACGAAGGCGGTACGGACGCTCGCTCGCATGTCCTTTACGTTACCATCGGCCGATGCTGCCATACCGAGACCGCGAGCCGCAGGTCACGACACGGACCGTGGTTCGCGCGAGGCGTCGCGTGTGGGGGTTGTTCCTCGTCCTGCCCCTGGTCGCGTCGTTCTTGTTCACGCAGGTCGAGACACGCACGTTGAGGCCCTCGGCGCGCGGACCGACCCACACCGACGGGTTCTGCGCGCCCGCGTACGACGTTCACGTCGACCGCCACGCGCTCGCGCTGCGCCTCGCGCTGGGCATGCTGGCGGTGTACGGGGTGCTCGTGTTCGCGAAGCGCTCGCCCAAAACCAAGGTGACGATCGAACACAGCCCATGACCTGGTCCATCGACGGGTGACGAACAACGCCATCCCGTTTGCAGCGGAGAGTGCCGTCGGCGCGGGCCTCCTGGACCTCGGCTGGATGAACCGGCGCTCGCTCCTCGAGCCGCTTCGTGAGGACGCTGATGGTTCGAGGATCTCCGCCGCACCGTGCAGCAGCGCGCCGCGCTCGTGCGGCAGGCGTGGCAGGGCCCCTCGGAGTCCCTGGAGCGCGCGCTGGCGACCTTGCTGTGAAGCGCCTCGAGCCCGCGCGGACGAGGGGTGGCTTCACACGGCTCCCAAGATCGAGAACATCGTCGAGACGTGCGTCCACACCACGCGGCTGCCAATGCGAACGTCCCGACCACGGCACCCAGGGGGCGACCCGCGCGCGCCAGCTGCCATCCCGTTCGCGGCGCGAAGCTGGCCAACCCCCATCAACGCGATGCGCCCCACCCGGGGGACCCTGGAAGACTCACATCCACCCCGCCTCGCTCGACCATCAGCCGGCGAACCGTTGATGGGCCACCTCGATGGAGAGTGCGAGCCCTGGGGAGAGCGGCCTCCACTCCACGGAATCGTCAAGGAGACGCTCCGCGTTGGCGAGAGGCTCGGGGTGCTCCTCGAGCGAGGTCGGCAGCGTCCCCAAAACCCCTGTGCGAGAGCGATCCACCTCCGCCTGTCGAGACGCCGGAGGCAACCGGTGCTCCCACCTCGCGCTATCGATGCGGCGCAGCTCGCTCTCTGACTCTTGGTCCCCCAGCCGGATCGTCAGCCGCATGGCGACGAAGTCGGCCTCCCATATCCTGGAGCTCGGGCAACCGCGCCGCCGGTGTTCTGGCGGGAACTCCTCGATGAAGGTCCAGTGCACTTGGCGCATGAGAAGTACGCGACACCGTAGCACGGCGCCGCTTGCGTGTCGGAGAGCGCGGCGCGTCCCCAGGTGAAGGGACGTCTGGCGACCTCGTCACGCGGTTGCGTGGTCGTGCCTGGGCGACTCGCTGCGGATCCTCGGCCGCGAGGCGGAGGTCAACGTCCGCCTCGCGCCGCTGGAGGCCGTCGCGCGGCCGTCGCCGGTCAGTTCATGATCTTCCAGTTCACGTCGCTGGCGTCTTCATTGGCGGTGACCTGGACCATGTGATCCTTGTTGTTGATCGTGGCCGCGCAGTTGAGGACCTTGCCCTTGGTGAGCACCGTCACCTTGGAGGGGCACTTCACGTCCGCCTGCGCGCCGATCTTCCCCTTGATGCTGTCGCCCACCTTCTTGGCGTCCACGATGGCCCCATCGAGCTTCCAGTCCACGTTGCCCTTGCTGTCTGTCTGCGTGACGTGAAAGACGAGCGCCTGCCCGTCGGCCGTCGTGCCCGTGCAGTCGAAGGTGTCCCCCTTCTTCTCGGAGCGCTTGGGGCACTGCACCGACGTGAGCTCGAGCCCCTTCGCCTTGCAGGAGCTCGTGATGAGGCCTTCCAGCTTCTTGGTGTTGAGGCCGAACTTGCACGCGGTGACGAAGAGGAGCACCAGCAGGAGGAGGGCGGTTTTCTTCATGACAGCCGTAAATTAGCCTCGCTGCGGGGGCGTGGAAACCAGAAAAGCGCACGCTGACCCGCGCCGGACGACCGAGACCAATCGAAGTCGCGGTCCGGGTTGGAGAACACCCCCGCATCCTGATGCGCTCGTTCTTCAGCCCCCTTGCGAGCGCAACCATAGGCGGGGCGGGATGTGCCCGCCGCTTCCCCGAGTCCGAGAGCGCGCGAGGCGCGTCACCTGCTGGAGGCGCCGAGCATCGCCGCCGCGACGCCGAGCATCACTCCGCCCACGGCGACGCCCGCCGCGCTCCCGCCACCCTGCACGCTCTGCTCGAACCGCGCGATCTCCTCTTGCTGCTCGCCGCGCCAGCACGCGTCGCATTGCAAGCCGCGATCGGTGATGTTGGCGTGGTCGGCGAGGATCGGGCGTTGGCAGCCAGAGCAGAGGATGGTTCGGCCGCCGGCAGCGGGCTGCTCGCCACGAAGGATGCGCATGAGCGTCGCCAGCTCGAAGGCATCGAACCAGGTGCCGTGATCGGTGCACACGTCGAGCTCGATGCCGTGCGAGCGGACGCGATCCAGGATGGCCGGGCACGCGGGGCAGGTGCGCTGATCGGCATGCGTCGCGCGATTGCGCGCGTTGTTGCCGGCGCGCGTGGCCATCTCCGCGAAGAGGGGCTCGGGATCGGAGAGCACGCGGCGCGCGCTCGCGTTCTCGATCCAGATGCCGCCGCACCCGACACAGCCGCTCAGCTCCACGTCCTTGACCTTCGCGGTGACGAGCCGCTTGCGGCACTGCGGGCAGCGGAGCTCGCGCGTCTCGGCGGGGGCCTCGCCCACCACCTGCACCACGTTCTGGACGATCTGCACCGGGACGGGCACCTCCACCTGTTTCGGAAGCGGATCGTTGACGCGCTGACAGAAGTTACAGGTCGTGGGGCCGGTGGTGGACCGCTCGATCGGCGCACCGCAGTACTGGCAGGTCATGGGCTGATTCTACCGTCTCGCCGTCGTGGCGCGGGGACGAAGATGGCGGATAGCTTCTTCGTACTCATGATTCGGATCGCCAAACGGCAGACTGGCCGTCCACGGGACCGTCTCGATCGGGTCACGCTCCAGAGCCTAGGAGCGTCGAGCGAGATCGCACAGCGCGAGCTGCCGCCTGAGTCTCCCTTGTCGTCCCATGATCCCCGGAGGGCTGGGGCCGCCACGCCCGCATGGCACTCACCCGCCCGACCTCTCTTCTATCACGCGAGCCGCGCTCGATCACGTCCAGCAAAATGACCATGGAGGCGCCGCGCGGCCCGACGCTACCGTCCCCGTCGACGATGAAGCGCGCAACATCGGATACCCGTCATGGTGGCGCGGAGGCGCCCGTCGACCCTCGAAGCACGACGTCCGTCGCGGCTTGGCCACGAGCGCGACCTCGACAACTACCAGTTCCGGAGCCTGAGCGACGCGAAGCGGTACGACAGCCTCGCGAACCCGGACGGCCAGTACCAAAACTGCGCCGATCATCCTGTCACTTGCCCGTCCGGCGCCGGCGCCGACGCGGGCAACGATGGTGCGGGGGGAGGAGGGACCTGCCACAGCAGCGTGGATCAGATCACGTACTCCGACGGCGAGAAGGGCTGCAAGACGTCTACCACACGGCGATCTGCGCCAACGGCACGTGGACCTCGTCGCACTTCTGCGACGGCGCCAACTGCTACTGCGACTTCGGCTCCTGCGTGGGCAGCGGCTGCTACTGAGGGCCACCCGACGACCCGCGCCCCTGCTCGGCGCGAACTCAAACACCTGGGGCGAGGAAGACGGCGACGTGAAGAAGACGGTGTTCGCGTGTACGGTCGCGGCGGCGACCGCGGTGACGGTGCTCGGCTGCAGCGGGCCGGGGTGCTTCGACACCCGCGGCGTGTGGGAGATCACCGAGCACTGCGATCCGTCGTACGTGGGGGACATGATCACCTTGAGCGACGCCGACCAGGGCACGTGCCAGGCGTACACGACGACCCAGCCGTTCGCCGGCTGGTACTTCCAGGCGAACGGCGAGGGGCGCGCGCACGTCTACGGCGACCTGCCGAGCGGGGGCACGGCCAGCTGCGACGGCACCGCGACCGAGGCGCAGTCGAGATCCCAGGTGTCCGCCCACCATTACAGCGGCTTCGCCGGTGGGCCGGACGTCCGCTGGCGTGTTCTCTTCTGAGATCCGAACCGGTGACTCCGTGGCCGGCTCCGAGACCGTCAAGGCCCGATCGCGTACAGTTTCCCCGGAACGCCGCTCGAGAAATACAACGTGCCCCGCTGGGTCATGGCGAGCGGCGTGCTCACTCCGTCCTCCACCGGCGAGACCCACATCCTCTTTCCTGCCGGGGTGACGGCGCAGAGGCCTTCCCGCGTCCCGAGATAGACCAGCCCGTCATTGCCGACGATGGGCGGCGAGCTCACGGCGACTGGAAGCGCCCACTTCTTCCGGCCCTCGGCGCCGATCGCGAGCAGCTTACCTGCGCAACCGAGGTAGATGGTGCCGTCCTTGGCGAGGGCCGGCGACGAGGGTTCGGCCGGCGCTCGAAAGGCCCACTTCTTCGTGCCCTGAGGCGTGATCGCGTACAGGTGCTGGTCGTTCGACCCCACGTAGATCGTCCCGTCGTTGCCGACGACGGGCGAGCAGACGATCGCGTCACCCGTGGAGAACGCCCACTTCTGGGTACCTTCGGGGCCGAGGGCGACCAGCGCGTCGCGGTGCGACCACTTCCCTCGCTCCAGCGTCGATCTTCTGGAGCCAAGATAGACGGTCTTGTCGTGGCCGATCGCGGGCGGGGCGAGGGAGCCAATTCCCTCGGGACGGAACACCCACTGCTTTCCCCCGGCGGTCACCGCGTAGACCATGCTGGACTCGGTCACGAGGTAGACCGTGCCGTCGCGATCGATCGCCACGTCGTTGACGAAATACTCGCTCCGGAAGGCCCACTTCTTCTTGCCGTCAGGGCTGACGGCGACCAGGTAGTCGTCGTGGCCGACGTAGATGGTGCCGTCGCCGCCGACGACCGGGCCACACACCACATTGGGGCTACGGGTGGAGAAGACCCACTTCTTCTTGCCTTGCGGCGTGACCGCATACACCTTGTTGTCGCAGGCAAAGTGGATGGTGCCGTCGGTGGCCACCGCAGGCGCCGTGAGCTCCGCATCTTCGCTGGCGGTGAAGAGCACCCTGCATGTCGCCGACTGTGGCCCGCGGTAGCCACTGAAACCGGTGCGCTGGGCGTCGTGGCCTGGCATCGCCCACGTCGGGACCCCGTGCTCCGAAGAGGACTCTCGTCCCGGGGTGCGGCTCGCCCGCTCGGGGGCGCGCGCCTCGACGTACCCCTTCCTCGTCTTCTGGGCGATCAGCTCTCCCGCCGCCCTCGAGGCCGCCGCAGCGCTCGCATGGGACTTGGTCTGCTCCCGCCCTGCTTGGCCCACACGGCCGTGACGCACCGTGGTGCTCGCGCCCTCGACCCGGATCTCCCAGAACTTGTTCGAGCCGCCCCCGGTCATCGTGAAGCGCCGTGGCGGCGTCGGCGTCACGGGAGCACTGCCTCCTTCGTCGATGCGCTCGTCCTCGGCGGACCAGGTGAGCCGGCCAGATTCGAGACCGTCGGCGAGGTGCTCGAGCCATTCGGACACGCTCCTCGCCTTCAACTGGCGCAGCGGCTCGTCGTGCCACATGCGAATGACCTGGCCCGGCACGCCGCCCCTCGCCGGAGCCAGGTCGACGCAGTGATGATCGCCCGACCCGCTGCTGGTGATCGGAATCCACTTCGCGTTCCAGTTCTCGGCACGTACTCCACGGTCGGCGTCGGGGGGCTCGGCCGCCCAGGCGTCGCCGTGCTCCTCGAGGAGAGCCTTCCAATCCCGCCACTCCGCCACGACCTCGTCGATGGCGATCCACCTCCACCCGTCGAACAGGCCGAGGGTGCCACGCGCGGTGCCGTCGTGAAGCAGGTAGAGCTGTCGCAGCTCCTGGGGCAACGCGAGGCCCATCGCCTTCTCGGCACCACGGAGCTTCTTCTCGGTGGCGGGCTTCGCGAGCGCGTCGCGGACCACGCGAGCATGGTCCGAGAGCCACGCCTCGATGCGCGACCATGCTGCGACGACCTTCTTGTCAGTGCCCATCGTTTCGCGCGAACGCCAGCGGGTCGACCACGTTCAAGTTCTCGCCGTCGAGGTAGCGTCGCCGCGGACCGGCGGTGGCGCGTCGCCGGATAGTAGCGCGGCCGGACGGGACAGGGGACATCGTCCCCCTCGCGCAGAGACGCTTCGTCCGCTCGCCCTCGAAGCACGGCCCAGGCCGGCGCGGAGACCTGCTCCGTGGAGGTGGTTCGGTTCCTGCATGCCTGCCGGTGCATGATCCCGCGCATCGCCATCGTCCTCCTGACCGCCTGCTCCGCGACACCCCCGAGCAGCGAGGCGCGCGACGCCACCGCCCCCGAGGCCGCCCCGACCTTCGACGCCTCCCAGGAGCTCGATGCCTCGCAGGACTCCAGCCCAGCCGACGCGGAAGCTCCGGACGCGCCCGCATCCACCTCGGGCTGCGACGCGCCAGGCCTGCTGCTGTGCGACGACTTCGAAGCGAGCGGCATCGACACGTCGACATGGACGAGCTTCACCAACAACGGTGGGCAACTCGACCTCTCCACGACGCACGCCCACAGCGGAGCCCAGTCCCTGCACGCGCACGTACCCCCGAACGCCGGCGCCGACGCGCACGTCACCGAGACGAGGACGTTCCCGCAAACCGGGGCGAACCTCTTCGGGCGCGCGTGGATCTACTTCGAACCATCGGCGCCGATCGCTCACGTCGCCTACTTCTGGGCGAGCGGCCCGAAGGCGACCTACACCTTCGCGTCGCAGGACGGCACGCTCATGTCGCTCGCGTACTTCTCGTCGAACGAGACGGCGAGTCACTCCACGACCGGCGTTCCGATCGGCCACTGGGCGTGCATGGAGTGGAATTTCAACCCGGCCGCAGGCACCGCCGACTACTGGCTCGACGGCACGCCGTTGGCGGACCTGCACGAGGGAAGCTGGGGAAAGGACTCGTTCCAGTCGCACGACTTCGGCATCTCGCTCTTCGGCACCGACAAAGGGCCTGCGGCGTACGACGTGTGGTTCGACGACATCGCCGTCGCCACGTCGCGCATCGGCTGCTCGTAACCCGCTGTCCTTGCGCTCCACCACGACCCGCGCCAGGCCGGGCTGCCGTGCCGGACGCAGGCCAATCGACGGGACGCCGTACGGGCGAGCTCGCTCGCACGACCATGCCGCGCGGCCACGCCGCCGACGGTCTGGCCGGTCACTGTGCCGGTGGACGCGGAGCCGTGCGTGCGGCAGGTCCCGGCATCAAGCGTGGCCGAGCTCCCTGTCGATGCGCTCGAGCGCGTCGACGATCATCTGTTTGTAGCCGTCGTCGCCGAGCGCGCCGAGCGCCTCCCTCCCGGCGGCGACGTGGTGTCGCGCCCGGAGACGATCGCCGAGTCTCAGGTACAGGTCGGCCAGGTTGAGATGAAGCGATGGGTAGAAGCCCCGGACGGAACCTGCGACGCCTCCGGCCGCGACGCGCTCGTCGGTGAGGAGGTCGGCGGCCCGAAGCGCTCGCAGGTCCCAGGTCAACGCGTCGTTCGGGTCCTCTTGCAGGTCCGCCATGGCATGGGCGACGGCGCACCGGTGAAAGGGATCTCCGTCGGGTTCGAGCTCGGCCCAGAGCTCGACGAACAGGGCGCGAGCCGCGCCGCGCTCACCCGTGTGCGCCAGCTCCATCGCCCGACCGACGCGGACCATCACCTCGTCAGGTTGATCCATCCTGCCCGACCGCACCCGGGAAATAGTAGCCCCGCAGGACGAACGATTGCACGCACCCCGCGGGCGACGAGCCGAGTGGCGATGTCGTCGCGCGTGATCGAGCGCACGACACGTCACCCCGCATCTGGTGCGCTCAGCGGGAAGTCGCCCTTCGGCGCCTCGCCCGACGTGAGCGCGGCCATGTCCGCGTCCGACGCCGACTGGGTGAGCGCGCCGACCTGCATGAGCGCTCTGCCGCCGATCGCGGAGGTCTCCAACGGCGGCGGGCAGTAGCGCGCCCAGCGCGCGACGCGCACGTTCTCGGGGACGAGGACCGCGGTGAACTGGAGGACGGTCTCGTATCCGGTCGCCAGACGCGCGCTCGATCCGGCGAAGTGGTACGTCCCCGCGGGGGCGCTCTTGCGGTCGACGTAGAGCACGATGCCCGCGTCGCTCGGGTTGTCCGCGTACCACGGCTTCCCGACGCACGCGCTCCACCCGCCCGTCGCGCAGAACGGCGCCCGAGGCTTCGTGAGCGCGCCCACGAGCGCGCGGACCTGCGGCGATCCGTTGTCGATGCGCGCCTGGTCCGCGGCCGACCACGTCTGCTGGACGCGCCGCTCGATGGGCGCCACGCGCCGGCCCTTCGCGCGGGCGACGTCGCCGGCCGGGAGCGCCTCGGGATCCGTCGCGCGTGCGGTGGCGGCGAACTCCCCGTAGAGCGCGAACTTCGGCGTCGTCTCGGAGACGGCGGACGCCGACGACGCGTCCGGGTGACTCAGCTCCGGCGGTGGCGGGAGCTTCTTGTCACACGCGCCGCACAGCGCGACGACCGCGACCACCCGGAACACGCCGAGGCGCCCGGCGCCGGTCCGTACGAGCGGAAGGCGAGATCTTTCGGAGCGGTCCATGTGGGGAGTTGGGGAAACCATATCGCGATCGCCGGGGCAGGTTCACCGAATCTCATTCGATCGATCGGACTGCGAGGCATCGACGATAGTCTGATCACGGAGACGGGATTGGAGCCGGGCGCTTCACGCACCCGAGAGCCCACGCGTCCGACGCGTAGCTCGCCGCCGTTTCAGCCGCGGGACGAGCCTTTCGCGCGTAGAGTCCCGTGAATGGGTGGTGCCCTCACTCGTCGAACGCGCATGCGATCCGCACGGCTTCGAGCGCTCTTTGTCCTCTTGGTCGTCGACGCGGCGTGCGGCGCCGGACAGAACGAGGCCGAGGTCCGCACGCCTCCAGGCGGCGCGGTCGCGCCACCGCCGGAAGTCTCCGCGGCGCCCTCCGTCGACGCGGGAGCTCCGGGCGAGGCCTCGGCCGCCCCCGCCCCGACCGCGACCGCGAGCGCGAGCGCGACCGCAAGCGCGACCGCAACCGTGCGCGTCGTGGACGCCGGCGCGACGCCCGCTCCGGTCACCCTCCCCCAGGCGCCGCTCGCGCTCCGCCATCGGGTGGCGCTCCAGGCAAACGGCACACCGGTCCTCACGCGTCTTCCGCCGGGCGCGACGTTCGCCGCGCTGCGCGCCGCCGGCGACAGGGAAGCGTCGTTCGGCGGCGCCAGGGGACCGCGCGTCGACGGTCTCGTGCTCGCGTCGGTCGGCCGGCGCGACGCGAGCGCCGAGCTCCACACCGCCCTCACGCGCTTCGCGAACGGGCGGCGCTTCATCCAGGTGCGCGCAGGCAAGGTCGTCGACTCGCCGCCGCAGTACACCACCGATCAGCCGTGGTCGAAGGACTTCGCCGACGCCGTCGGTGGCAACATCACGACCGGGCAGCTCGCCGCCATCGCGCTGTGGCTCGCGGGCTACGATCTCGCCGGGGCGACGTTCGACACCGACGCCGACGGGTTCTCCTTCGTCGTCACGACCACGGGCGACGACTGCCACGGCCAGTTCGGGAGCGGGACGGCGCAGACGGTTCGCCGACTCGTCCACCTCTCGCGCAAGGGCGTCTTCGCCGAGACCGGCCGGACCGTGGTCACCACGACGCCGACGCAGTGCGAGCGGATGATGCCGCTCGGCCGCCGCCCCGAAGGCGTGACGGTCGCCGGCGAGGCGTCCACGCCGGCCGCTTACTTCGCACGCGCCGCCAAGCTCGAAGCGGTCTCCGTGCCGGCGTTCGATCGCCTCGCGCGCGAGCTTCTGCACCATGGCGCGGACCGCACGCTCGTCGCGCGGGCCGAGCGGGCGCGCCGCGACGAGGTGCGCCACGCCGCGACGATGCGGGCGCTCGCCCGCCGCGCGGGCAGCGACGACGCCGCGCTCGTGGGGCCGACGGTCGGCGATCTGCCCGTGCGCCCGCTCTTCGCCGTGGCCTTGGAGAACGCGGTCGAAGGCTGCCTCCTCGAGACCTGGGCCGCCCTCGTCGCGACCCACCAGGCCCTTCACGCGGCGAGCGCGCGACTCCGCCGGACGATGAACGGCATCGCGATCGACGAGACGCGCCACGCCGAGCTCGCGCGCGACGTGGACGCGTGGTGCCGCGCGCGCCTCGACGCCGAGGAGAACGCCGCGATCGACGTCGCGCGCGCCGAGGCCGTCGCCGCGCTCCTGCGCGACGTGCGCGCGGCGCGGCCGGTCCCCTCGGAGCTCGGCGAACCCCACGGCGAGACGCGGAGCCGGCTCGTCGAGTCGATGATCGCCGCGCTCGCGTTCCCGCATCACCGTCAAGCCGACGGGTAGACGCCGTTCGAGATGGTCACTACACGGGCGAGCAGGCAAAAGGCGCGTGTCGGCCACTCGATCACGTCCGCTGGCCGTCCCGCCACAAAACTTCCCGTCCGGTGTCGATCCTGGTGCGGGGCGATCGTCGTCCCCATGAACGCCGGGGAGCCGGCGATGCCCCATGAGTGATGTGGAGGCAAGCATGAGCAAGCCGAGGATTTTTCCGTTTCTCTGGTACACGAAGGACGCAGAGGAGGCGGCGCGCCTCTACGCGTCGCTCTTCCCCGACTCGCACGTCGACCACGTGAGCGCCATGCTCAGCGACTCGCCGAGCGGCCCCGGCGGCTCGGTGAAGGTCGTCGACTTCACCCTCTTCGGGCAGCGCTTCCAGGCGATGTCCGCGGGGCCACACCACGACTTCAACGACGCCATCTCCCTCGTCGTCACGTGCGCGGACCAGGCAGAGCTCGACCGCTACTGGGATGGCCTCCTCGAGGGCGGCGGCAAGGCGCAGGCGTGCGGCTGGCTGATCGACCGGTTCGGCGTGCGCTGGCAGATCATCCCGGCGAAGCTGGGGGAGCTCATGAGCGACCCCGATCGCACGCGGTCCCGGCGCGTCAGCGACGCCCTCATGAAGATGGTCAAGATCGACCTGGCGACCCTGGAGGAGGCCCACCGCGGGTGATGCACGATCCGCGACGCCGCGGAGCACGACGTCGTTGGCGCTGGGCGCGTGGCTGCTGGTGGGCGCGCGATGTTCCTGGATCGCGCGACGTGTCCCGAGCCGAGGCGCGCGCAACTTCCGTCAGAACGGAAGGGGCACGTGCACGCGCGGGACGCCGTCGGTGTCTTTTGCGGCGGCGCGCACCATCCGGTCGGTGATGCGCAGCGAGCCCGGCACGTCGGCGAGGACGACCGTCGCCACGCGCGCGCGAGAGGCCTCGTCGATCACCGTGATGACGTCACCGATGGCACCGCCAGGCGTGTCAATCGTGCCGGCCGGCGTCGCGTGCGGCGCGACCAGGATCCCGCCGCCCGCGTCCACGCGCGCCCATCGCAGCGTGGCGGACGAGGCGTTCTCGAGCCACAGCGTGCTCGGCACGACGCCGGCGTGGGAGCGCGCAGCTCGCGCGGCGACACGTCCCAGCGGCGCGAGCACGCGGCGACTCGTGCGCGCGGGCACCAGCCGGCCGCGGTAAATGTCGTCGAGCAACGAGAACGTCTCGGGGTCGTAGGCGCGGAGCGCCGCCGCGCCGAGGTGAAGCGACGGGGCGCGCGGGCGCGTGTCGTGTGACAGGTCGAAGTAGCGCATCGACGTCTCGGCGAAGAACTCGTCGACGCTCTTCGCCGCGTACATGCCGCGCCAGAGGCCGGCGCGCAGCGCCGCGTGGTATCGCGCGACGACTCTGGCGCGCAGACGCGCGTCGAGCCCCACGTCGAATACGACGTGCGCGATCTCGTGCGAGCAGACGTCGTAGCCTGCAGGGTATGGATCGCGCGGGAGCGCGAGCAGGTTGTGCGCGCCGCATTCGGCGAAGCGACCGAGCGCCTCGCCGCCTCGGTAGCGCTGCTCCCACCGCTGCGTCCCCGCGCGCAGCCCGCGGCGATGCCGCAGCTCGGGGAGGTCGGTGACGGCCTCATCCGTGCCGAAGACGTGCACCTCGTCGCCATCGGCCCGCATGTTCTCCGCGATGCGCGGCGCCGTCGCGAGCATGCGCTCGAGCCGCGCGGAGGCGGCGGAGACGGCGGCCGCGCTCGTGCGGGGCGTGCCCCGGACGGCGAGCGGAGGCGTCGCGCCGGCCGGCACCGACGCGAACACGACGGCGAGGCCGGCGAACCGAGCGAGCGAGGTGAACGGCTGCATGCGCGCAGCATACTCGTCCCGAGCCGCTCGACGAGCCGCTTGCCTTCCTCGAACGGCACCTCGCTGACCCGATCGTACGTCTCGGCGAGCCCGCGGCTGTCGTGCGCGAACGCGCTCAGCCGGCACCTTGCTGAGTGCGCGCCAGCGAGCGCACGATCATCAGCGACCACAGCGTGAGGCCGAGCCCGAAGAGACCCGCGTGCAGCGCGCTCCGCGGTCCGAAGTCCCCGCCGCGCGAGAGCAGCGCGTAGGCGACCGCGAGGTTGCCCACCCCGTAGAGCACGTTCGTGCGCGACGACGACTGTCCGCGAAACGGGGGTGTGGCGAACGGAGTCGGGAAGGTGCGCCCCAGGATCCCCGAGACGAAGTGGGGGACGAAGTTCGCGAAGAAGGCGCCCCCGAAGAAGTACGCGGGAAACTGGTACCAGAGCATGCAACCTCCACAAGGCAACGCTGTCTTGCCAACTTGGAGCGTACCTCTCGGACCGGACGATGGCAACTTGCGCTTGCCATGTCGCCGAGCGCCGCTGTATCGTCGAGAGCGTGGTGAAGACGCGTCGAACGAGAGGAGTGCTCGGCGGGCGCAGTGCGCGCGTCGTGCAGCAGGTGCTCGCTGCCTCCGTCGCCGAGCTGGCGGAGTCCGGCTACCGGGCGTTCCGCATGGACGCGGTGAGCGCGACCGCCAAGGTGAACAAGACCACCATCTACCGGCGCTGGCCCAGCAAGCGGCTGCTCGTCGCCGCCGCCGTCCAGTGGATGCGCCGGTCCGTGCACGACGTGCCGCTGCCCGACACCGGCTCGCTCGAGCAGGACCTCGCCAAGGCCTTCCGCCGCAGGGTGACCTTCAAGGACCGCGTGGAAGGAAGGGCATGGGCGCGGCTCCTCGCAGAGAAGCACGACCCCGAGGTGAGCGCAGTGATCGACGAACCCGTGAAGGAGCGCAGCGCCGAATGGCGCGCGATGGTCACGCGAGCCATGGCGCGGGGCGAGCTCCCCGACGGCACCGATCCGCAGCTGTTGCTGCACATGCTTTCGGCCGTCGTCGACGCATGGAACGCGAGCGCGTCAGGCCGGCTCAAGGACGAGCTGCTCGAGATCGCGGTCCGCACCGTCGTCGCCGGAGCGCGCGCAGGCACACTCGTTCGCTCGCGCGGACGTCGCCCGGCAAAGACTGCCCTGCACCCTCCCCTTCGGCGAAGATCGGAGCAATGATCGCCCCCTTCCCGCCGGCTCCACTGTAGATCACCGGCGGCCCGCTTCCGCCAAGCTGGGTGGGCGGCCGGCCGCAAAGGCCGACACGAGCGCGCCGCTCCGGGGGGTCCTCCGCACGACCTGGCCCTGGGCGCCGGAGGGGACGCTGACTTCGAGCGCGAACGGGACGGTGGACGTAGACTGCGAGCCAGACGCCGCGAACGAGTTCTCGGCCCGCGCGAGCCGGGAGGAAACGGACACCCATGCCGAGCCTGAGCATCCTCTTTCTCTGCGTCGCGAACTCCGCGCGCAGCCAGATGGCCGAGGGCCTCGCGCGAAAGCTCTTCGGCGAGCGCGTGGCGGTCCAGAGCGCCGGAAGCGAGCCCTCGCAGGTCAACCCCTACGCGATCGAGGTCATGCGCGAGGTCGGCGTGGACCTCACGACGCACCATTCGAAGTCGGTCCAGACGATCGATCCGGCCACGGTCGGGACCGTCATCACGCTGTGCGCAGAGGAGGTCTGCCCGGTCTTCCTCGGCGAGGCCCGCAGGCTCCACTGGCCGATCTCCAATCCGGCCACCAAGGACGCGTCGGTCCCGCGCGAAGAGGCGCTCGCCCGGTTTCGAGCGGCGCGCGACCAGATCCAGGGACGCCTCGAGGTCCTCGAGGCGCTCCTCGAGGTCCCCGCGGGCCCCGAGCCCGACGAGTTCCACGCGAGCGTTCGCGTGACCAACCTCGCGAGGAGCACCCGCTTCTATGCCTGGTTGCTGGGCGTGCAGCCGAAGGAGTGGACGCACCGCTACTCGACCTTCGTCCACCCGCGGCTACACACCAACTTCGTGGTCGTGGTGTCCGACGGCAAGGAGCTGCACCACGACACGCTCTATCACCTCGGCGTCGCGGTCGGCGACAAGGCGGCCGTCGTGCGCGCGTACGCGCTGGCGAGGGATGCCGGTTGGACCGTCACCAAGCCGCCGCGCACCACCTGGCGCGGCACGCCGCTCCACGAGCTCTGGCTCGAAGACCCCGACGGCACCCTCGTCGAGATCTACGCGCGGCTGACGGCCGGGGAGCTCGCGCAGAAGCCGGAGAACCTGGAGCCCACCGCGCTGGCCTAGCCCGGCGGGCAGCACCTGCGCCCCGCCGGTTCGTGCCGCCGGACTCGACCGCATGACCATCGACGAAGCGAGACGACGACGAGCTGATAGGGCCACGCGACTTGCGCCGGGCGGGAGAGCTCGACGATCATCGCCGGCGATGCTCCATGCCGCTTCTTCGCTCGTGCTCGCGACTTCGGTCTTGGTGCTCGTGTCGTGCACGACGCCGAAGAAGGCCCACCGGAGCGCGCCGACGGCGACGCCGACGCGGAGCGCGAGCCCGGACTGCGGTTTCCGCACGACCGACTGGTGCGCGGCGCCGGCGGGCGATCCCTGCGGGGCGCACCACGACGTCGGGTCGTGCGAGGCAGAATCCGCGCTGCGAAGGGATGGGCTACCGCGGCGAGTCGGTCGCCGCGTGCGTCACGGACGCCCGGTGCTTTGCGTCGAACTGCCCCACCGTCGGGTGCATCTCGCGCTGCGAGACGCTCGACGACGCGACCTGCGGCGTTGAGAAGCCCCGCTGCACGCTGACCGCGCCGCACACGTGCGCGCGACGCTTCCCCTGCGGTCCTCCGGGGCCGCCGCCCGCGACGAGCGGCGCCGCCCGCTGAGGGCGCGCCAGGATTCGTCGAGCCCGGTCAGGGCGTGCGGCTCGCGTCGGGTCCGCTCGACTTCTCGGAGCGACAGCGGTGGGTCGTCGCATCGCACACGGCGACGTAGCCGGCGCATGGCCAGGCCACGCAGCGCGACCGCTCGCACCCGTCGGGGTCCTTCACGTGAACGCCCCCGCAGGTGCAGCCCGCGCAGTCGACGAGCCTGCAATCAGAATCGCGGTGGCAAGGCGTGCCGGTGCCGCCGCCCGTCGTCGCGACGCTCCCTCGGGTGGTAGCGAGATTGGCGTGGGGGCGATGGTCGTGGCCCCGACAGCCGACGACGCCGATTGCGAGGCACGCGGCGACGAGGCACCAACCGGAGGCGAGATTGACGCGAGGGTGGGTGGTCATGATGAAGCCTCCCCGAGGCGAGCCGTCGCCCGCATCCAGACGGACCGCGTGCGGTCCGGCTGGGGTGACGGACCAGGATGGCTCACTCCATCTCCCCAGGACGCCACGACCGTTCATACCATTGTTCTAGGCGACCGCAGGGGCGCAGAAGCACGTGAATGCCGGCAATCCCTCTTGTGCGAAAGGGTGGCGACCGGTCCCACTGGAACGACGAACCAGGGGCGAGAGTCGCCCATCCCGCGTCACCGCGCGCGCACGAGGAAACCGGCGAGCTTGCGTGGATCGGGTCGGTCAGTCTCCGGTGACGTCGGGGTCGGCGTCCTGCGCGTCACCTCCATCATCCGACGCCGCGTCGCCCGCGCCTCCGTCGTCCAGTCCGCACGGCGCGCCGACGCCCGCGTCGTCGAGGAACCCCCTCGCCGGCACGCATCCGAGGTCCAGCGTGTCAGCGAGCGCCACGAAGATCCCGCACGTGTGGTCGCCGCGACAGCAGCCCTGCAGATCCTCCTTGTACAGCGAGCTGGGCGCGGCGTAGCTCGGACACTGGTCGTCGGACACGCCCGGGTTGGAGACCGCGGTGCAGCCGGCCGGCGTGGGGAGGTAGGGCGACGCCGGCGCGAGCTGCAGGCCGCAAGCACCGTCCACGGTGCAGCAGGCAGGCAGGGTGGCGACGGCCCGAAAATCCGCCGGCTGGCAATCCGGTGTGTCGCAGGTGACCGGGCCCGCCTCGACCCCTGAATCGAACACGGGGATAGGACCGCCGGCGTCGAAGGTGTCCGGCGTGGTCTCCTCGCACGCCGCCATCGCGAGGGCGAGCGCGGCGGCGGCGATCGCGACCGGGCGGAGGGCGTGCGCCAGCTTCACTTCTTCGCTCCCGCCGCCGCGCCGTCGTAACCGTCACGCGGCCAGCCGTTGGTCGCCAGCGTGGTCCCGGCGTAATAGATCCCCAGGCCGCCGGTGTTGACCGCGACCACGTTCTTGCTCGACAGAAAGAGCGGCGATCCAGTCGGCGCGCCGACGCCGCCCGGAATGGAGGCGTGCCAGAGCAGCTTTCCGTCCGACGCTCGGAGGACCCGCAGGTTGTCGGCTGTCGCGAGGTAGAGGTTTCCGTCGGCGCCCATTGCCGGCGGCCCCTTGCACGAATCGCTCAGGGCATACCGCCACTTCGTGTCGCCGCTCGTCGGCTCGAGCGCGACGAGGGCTGCGCCCGGGTCGGTGCCGCAGAGGTAGATGCTCCCGTCGGCTCCCACGACCGGCCCGGATGGCTGATCGCTGGTGAGCACCGTCCGCTTCCACTTCAGCGAGCCATCCGGGCGCACCGCGGCGAGCGCGCCGTCGTTGACCTGGGTGTAGATGGTGCCGTCGTCGGCGATGGCCGCGCCGCCTTCCTCCGCCTGGGCAGACGCAGCGGTCCACTTCACGCTCCCGCTCGGCGCGAGCGCCACCAGGCCGGACCCGGTGGGCGCGTAGATGGTGCCGTCCTTGCCCACCGAGATGGAGAGCGGCGCGTCGCCGAGGTCGGTGCTCCACACGACGTTACCGTTGGCGGTGTTCATCGAGGCCACCGCGTTGCCGGTCGACACGTAGAGCAGGTTCGCCGCAGGCGTCGCGATGCCGCGCACCTGCGGTGTCAGCGTGGTGGTCCACTTCTCCGTGCCCGCGGAGGTGAGCGCGTAGACGCCGCCGTTGAAGTCGGCCGCGAACAGCGTGCCGTCGGCGGCGCGGGCGACGTGCTCCATCACGCCCGTGCCGGTGTACGTCCAGGCGGTGGCGCCCTCGGGCGTGAGCGCGCGAACGTCATCGCCGGTGGCGACGTAGAGGGTATCGCTCGGGTCGACGGCGAGGTTGGTGGCGGAGGGCGAAGAGGTGACCAGCGCGACGCGCGATCCGAATGGCGGCGGGTCCGGTGCCGTTGCGAGGACCTTGTCGTACTCGAAGAGCTGCACCGAGTACTCCAGCTTCAGAAGCTTGGTCGAGCTGATGCCCGCGTTCAGGTCGAAGCCGCCGTGGAGCGGGCTGTTCAGGAGGTCCACGTCGAGCTGGGTGTAGCCCTCCAGGTTGATGAAGGGACCGGCGAGACCGTAGATGAGCAGGGTGAGCTGCGGGCCGCCGTAGCCTCGGAGCGTGGCGGTGGCCTGCGGCGTGGGCTGCTGGAAGCCGAACGACTCACTGTGCCCGCTGAAGGCGTCGAAGCGCTTGTGCTTGCCGTTGAAGGAGAAACCTCCGTAGGCGTCGACGGCGCTGGTGATGCCGGCGGTGACGCTCGCGGTCACCTCGCCGCTCGCGCCGACGCTGATGGAGATCTCCGGCTTGATGACGAGGGGGATGGGGCCCAGCTGGATGTCGAAGGTGGCGAGGGAGACATCCAGGATGGGCACCGCGTCGTCGATGGCGATGGTGGCGGCGCCGGTCACGTCGAGCGAGCCGGTCATGCCCGCGCCCACGTCGAAGTAGATGTCGGGCAGGTGGGTGAGGGAGAAGTGCGCCTTCAGTTTGATCGTCGGCGTGAAGCAGATGTCGCCGCCGACGGTCAGCGCCACGCTGGTGGCGCCCTTCTTCGCGGGCAGCGACGCGGTGAGCGAGTTGCAGATGCGCACGTCGCCGGCCAGCCCGGAGTCGAGCGCGGTGACCTTGACGATGTCGGAGGGCGAGAAGCTCTTCGTGTAGTCGATGACGCCTTGCTGGATCATCTCCTGGAGCGAGGCGGCGGTGGTCGTGACGGTGGTCCCGTCGGTGGTGGCGACGCGACCGAAGAACCCGTCCGGAGTGGTCGGCGTGTCGCCGAAGACGACGAGGTCGCCCACCTTCCACCCGGTGGTCTCGGCGGTCGGGTGAGCGAAGACCAGCGTCGCGCCGTCCTCGGCGTCGCGCGTCAAGCTCGCCAGTGAGGCGGCGGTCTCCGGCCCGGCGACGTGCGTCTCCGGGGCGATCTGCGGGGTCACCAGCGCGTACGGGATGTCGACCGTCGCGCCCGCGTCGGCGGTGACCGTGACCGGCTGGCTCTCCTCGTCCGGGGCGAAGCCCGTGCCGTCGGTCTTGTCCGCGTCGGTCACCGCGGCGGCGAAGACGGTGTAGTCGCCGGGCGCGAGCGGCACGTCGGCGCTCGTCGTCAGCTTTCTCTCCACGCCCGGCGCCGAGATCACGACGAACGCGCTCTGTCGCTCCGGCAGGCCGGTGATCAGCACGCGCAGCACACCCGGAGCCGGGCCGGCGCCGGCGTCGTGGCCGGGGACGCTTCCGGTGCCGCCGCTGCACGCCCCGAGGACGAGCGCACCGCACAGCGCGGCGACGAACGAAAGAAGCACCACGACGGCGCGTGAAACGTGCGCGGGGGAGCGCTTGAACTGCACAGAGCCCATCGACGCACACTACCGCGATTCGCGGGCCGCGGACCTGCTATATGGCATGCCCCGTCCAGATGGTTGGGACAGCAACGACTCAGGCGATTGCGCTCGCCCGGCTCGACGCGTCTTGCTCCTGGAGGAGCCTCTCGCGCGTGGCGACGCCCAGGTGCGACCGCCGTTGGCTCACCGCCCTTGAAGACCAGCAGCCTCGGCATGCCGCGCACGCTCGGTGCGCGCGAGCCGCAACGTGGTCACCGTCGCCGCGATCTCGAACGGCGTCAGGACGCCATCATGCTACTGGGGCGTCTGGTCCGTCGGGTAGTCGTCCGGCTTCGCCTCGCCCCAGCGCACCGTCACGTTCGCTCGGTTCGTTCCCGGGAAGCTGACCGGGCCCTTGTGGTTGGCGGTGATCTGGCCCTCGTCGTCCATAGGCAGGAACATCGCCGTCGGCATCGCGGGACCCCGCATCCCCGGCGGGGCGGCGACGCTGCCGTCGAAGAGCCCCGGGACGGGGATGACGCCCGCGCCGAACCCGGTGGTGTAGGTGCGGCCTCCCCCCTGGGCGTGGAACGACCCCGCGTTCTTCGCGGTGACCCCGAAAATCACCAGCTTGAGCTTGTGATTCTGCGGATTGATCTTCCCGTAGAGCACGCACCAGTCGGTGCCCATCGGCGGCCCCTCGAGCAGGTGGAGGCTGCCGTAGGCAGCGGTCATCCACCCCTTGCCGCCGTGCGGACCCACGTAGAGACCCTTGTCGCCCGAGGCTCCGCACTTCGAGTCGGGCGCCGCGTAGAACGACACCGGATCGCGGGGCGTCGGCGTGGACTCGGGCGTCGCTCGCACCGCGTGCACGTCGCCGCGCACGTGCGCCTCGAAGCCGAGGCCCCAGCCGAAGTGGCCTGCCCCGATTGCGCTGATCTCGAACGATTCGGGGACGACCCACCCGGTGAGCGGCGACGGGTTGCTCGTCCGCCCGAGCTTCTCGACGATGACGTCGCCGTGTTTGAAGTCGTTTCCGAGCGCGCAGGTGATCTGGGTTGGGGACCAGTTCTTCACCGGGCACACGGCGCCGGCGATCGTCACCTTCCGGTTGGCGGCGCCCGGATCGTCGCCGAACGTCCCGTGAAGCGTGAGCACGTGCTGGACGTCGTCCGACTCCATCTTGTCGATGATCGGGATGAGCGCGACCTCGGTGTTGCCGGTGTAGACGAGCTCCGTGGGCTCGCCCTTCCTGTTGGTTCCCCAGTCGTAGTGATTGTGGACGAGGTCACCGTAGGTGTTGGCGAAGTTCCACGGGCGCTGGAACGGCTTGTCGGGGTGGAGCTTGTACTCGTTCATCTGGTTCGCGCCGAGCATGCGATCGAATACGAACTCGGCGGCGCGCATCGCCGACTCGTCCTTGACCTCCTTCGTCCAGCCGACGACGAGGTCCGCTCCCGCGTTCAAGAAGGCGACGGTCATCGCCCACGACGACTCGCCCTGGCTCTCGCACGCGTTGAGGTACACGAGCGAGTGGCTCGAGAACGTGAAGAACTTCTTCACGAAGCGGTGCGTGAATGCGTAGTGCCAGACCCACCCGGTCGCGATCTTCGCGTACATGTAGACGAGCTCGCCGTGCGCGAGCTCGTCGTCGATCTGCGAATTGTGACCCGCCTTTGCGCGCAGGTTCGTCAGATCGTGGGCCACGACGCCCTTGCCGGTGAACGGTTTGCCGTCCGCGTCCAGGACCGGCGTCGAGGTCCAGAGGGCGTACAGGTGATCGTCCGAGAACTCCCGGACGACCTTCACGTCGCGCTCGAGGCCGTCGCCACCGTGTGTGTTGATGTAGAAGAGACCGGCGTTCTTCACCTTCGTGCGCAGCGAAGGGATCGAGGGCGTCGCGTTCGTGTCCTCGTAGCCGTGTGCGCCGAGCCAGCCCCGGATGATGCCGTTGGTGGCGTACGCAAACGCGGCGGGCGTTACGCGCGCCTTGCTCTCCGGGATCTCGGTCTTCGCGTTCCGCGACGAAGGCTCGCGCCAGGCCGCCGCGTGCGCCGGCGCGGGAGCGCTCCACTCGTAGGTCGGCACGATGATCATCTTGCCGTCCTTGAAGCGCGCCCAGACGCTGCTATGCCCGACGCCCGCGGCCTCGATCTCCGGGCGGGCGCTGAGCCACGCCACCGCGGCGCGCTCCTTCGCGGCGCGCGGCATCGACGCGAGGGTCTTCCACTTGGCGGCGAAGTCCCCGAGGGCGCGCAGGCGTGACGCGAGGGGGACGGTGGCGCCGCCGTACTTCTTCGCGAGGACCGCGGGGCTGTCGGGCTTCGGCGCGTTCGACGGGAGCGGATGGTCCGCGGCGAGAGCGAACGGAGCGGTCCCGGCAACCTGCGGAGCGGCCGCGCTCGACGACGCGGCGGAGGCGGACGTCGAGGCGCGGGCCGTCGCCGTCACGGTGGGCGCCACCGCGGGTCCCGTCCCCTCGGGGGCCTCGGCACCTCCGCACGCGACGGCCGCCACGAGCAAGAGGATGCAAGCTTTCGACATGGTGACGTTCGCTAGCACACCTGGCCGAGCAGGGGGGTGCGGTTTCTCACGCTCGGCATCCGCGCGAACACGAGCTCGCAAGCGAGTCTCGCGAGACGCGCTCGCCGCGCGCGGCGGTAGTCCTCCAAGCAAGGACGGACCGAGCTGGCGCCACCGTCGCTCGGCCACTCCTCGTAATGCCGAGGCGTGAAGCGATGCCCGCCCCCGCGTCTCCCATCACCGCTGAGCTGTCGTGGCCCGACACATGCATCACCTGCCCTGAATTAGAGGCACATCATGGACACGGCCGAGCACACCACCTATCGCGGGCCCGAACGGCGCCATCATCGCGTTCTCGTGACCCTCAACAGCGAGTACCACTGCCGAGACCGCGTATGCGTCGCGGTTCGCGACCTGCGCACGGGTCGCTTCGTCCCCGAGCATCCCGCGCTCGGCAAGCACCTCAGCGGCGGCCTGCGCTTCGACGAACAGGGCAGCATCGCGTCCGCCACCAGCGGCGACCCGAAGCCGGGCGAGCAGGTCTTCTTCGCGGCCGACGCCGACCGAGAGCGCACCATCATCACGTCGCCGCTCAGCGCCATCGAGCGACCGCCGAAGAACGTCGTCGAGAGCTACCGACACTGACGGGCAAGCCCGGCAAGCCGATCTGCAAGCTGACGGGGACCATCAACGGCGGCACCCAGATGCTCGCGGTCGACTCCACCCTCTCGCACTGACGGAGGCGCGGCCTTCGGACTTCGCGGGCGTGGTCTCCACGCTCTTCACGTGGGCGATCGCGGTGAGCAGCTCGCCGCCCGCGCAGCCGAAGACGGACGCCGGGGTGCACGGCGTCTCGATGGTCCTGGCCGTGTGGCTCACCGCCCTCTTCCTCCTCGGGTGGGCGCCGCTCGGGGTGATCTGGACGCCGATCAACGCCTACGGCCTGTTCCGCAGGCGCAAGTGGGCCGTCACCTCCACGCTGATCTAGGCCGTATGCTCGCTGCCGACGTGCATCGGGACCGCGCCGGCGGTCTACGCGCTGGTCAGCCTCTGGCCACTTCGCAAGCGAATGACTTGACGCGCCTGCCGTCGCGCCTACGTCCCCGGTACCAGGCGCGCGTCATCCCTGAACAACGGGACACCGATCAAGATTAGCATTCTCGCGAAGTACCGTCTGTCACCAGAGGCGGAGCTGTTCATTGCACATGCGCGAGATGCGATACAGTGCAGTGGAGTCGCTCTGACGCACAAAGTGCTGCCGGCAGAACCCTAGGGGTTCCCTGGGTCCGGATGGGCCTGCAGCGCGAGCCTGCGCGCGTTGAGTGTCGTTGCGTCGTTCCGGCGTGAGCTCGCGCTCACTCGCAGGGCGTGCGCGTCTCTCCGTCCAGCGCCACGTCGAAGAGCGCGGCGTTGGTGCGGTGGGCGATCGCCGCCGGACAGAAGGACGTCGCCGAGTTGGCGTCGTTCGTGTACTCGGCGGCGAACATCGCCTTGCCGGCGTTGTAGAACGCCGGGAAGAAGTCGGAGGCCTCGCGCCCGGGGCGTGCTCCGCCGCGAGGGCGGCGAAGGCGATTCCGGGTTGACGTCGCGAGCCCAGGCGGCCGATAGTGCAGCCTGTCGTCCTTCGCCCAGCGTCGGACCTCTTGCAACTTCTGATGAACGGAAAGCGACTCGGACGCACATGGTCTGGCGCTCTTGCCGCCTTGGGCGCGGCACTCTGCCTCGCCGCGATGCTTGGCGCTTGCGGTGACAGCACTCCGCCCGCCGGCGCGGGTTGCGGCGACGGCAGCGAGACGTGCGGCGGGAGTTGCACGGTGGTCGCTCGCGACCCCGAGAACTGCGGCGCCTGCGGCAACAAGTGCAATACGGGGGAGGTCTGCTCGCAGGGCACCTGCGCGCTCGCCTGTGGCGGCGGCACCACGAACTGCGGCAACAGCTGCGCCGATACCAACAGCGATCCGGCGAACTGCGGCGCGTGCGGCACCAAGTGCAACGGCGGCGAGGTGTGCTCGCAGGGCAAGTGCAACACGACGTGCGCGTCGAGCGAGACGCAGTGCGGCCAGTCGTGCGTCGACACCCAGACGGATCGCACCAACTGCGGCGGCTGTGGGACCATGTGCAAGGATGGCGAGATCTGCAGCGCCGGCCAGTGCGCTCTGTCTTGCCAGCAGGGGCTGACGATGTGCAGCGCCCCGCAGAACGACGGCGGCGTGAGCGACGCGTCGGTTGACGCGTCGAACGATGCTGCGACCGACGCGGGCGACGCAGGAGACGCAGGAGACGCGGGAGACGCGGGCAGCAGCCTCGGCTCTCCGTACTGCGCGAACCTCGAGACCGACAACGCCAACTGCGGCGGCTGCGGGATTGTGTGCAGCGCGGGCCAGACATGCACGGCCGGTCAGTGCACCTGCCTCGGCAATCAGACCCTCTGCTCGCCGGACGGCGGCGCGCCGTACTGCGCCAGCACGCAGACCGACAGCGCCAACTGTGGCTCGTGCGGCAACGCGTGCGGCCCGAAGGAGGCGTGCGTGGCCGGCGTCTGCAAAGCGAGCTTCACGCTCGCCGGGAGCTTCGCCGTCCACGACGGTCCGGTGTGGAGCAACAATCCGCCGACCTACACGTGCCAGGAGGCGTGCGCCTTGCTCTTCGGCGGCACGGCGAGCCAGTACGCCTGCTCCACGGCCAACAACAAGGTGGACCACCTCGCCTACGAGGACGGCTGGGGCGAGAGCAGCCACTGCACTGCCAGCCCGGTGTCGGAGTCGTACAGCAAGAGCGTGAACTACGACTGCGGCAGCATCGGCTGCTCGTACTCGGCGTACGTGCACGACCACAGCGGCTGCACCGGGGTCAACTACTGCTGGAACTAGAAGTTCGCGGCTGAGAAGACGGCGCGCCCGGCCTCTCCCCGGCGCGCCGTTTTCTTTGCCGCAGTCCAGGTAGCCCTCCAGCTCCTGGCGCAAGTCTGCCTCGCGCGTGCTCACCCTGATCCGTCCTTGCAGTGAGACCGGACGGCCCCACGCGCATGGAGAGCCTGCACGGACGCCCGAGCAAGAGCGCCGATGCGACGACGCGTCGTGAGCGCGAGCGCATCGCGGCGATGACGCCCATGCAGCGGGCTCTGCGCGCGCTCGAGCTCGGCGGTCGACACCGAGGCCCCCCTCGGCGGATGCCTGAACGTGACGGGCGACGACTTCGGTCCGCTCCAGATCGTGAACTTCGACAACCCACTTCGCCCGAGCGCGGGAGCCCCCGGCCGCGCAGCCGTCGAGACCGCGACGCCAAACCTGCTCGGTCCGCTGGCCCTGGTCGACCGGTGCCCGGGTCAGCCCGGAATACGCACCATCACCGCGCTCTCCTCTCCGTCTTCGCCAGCGGAGCCGCGCGCGGGTCCGCGCGAGAAGGCGGGCCGCGCAGGGCTCGCGAGCGTGGCGTGCGCGATGCTCATCCAGCGAGCAGCGACGGCGGGACCATCGGCCGAACATCCTCAGGAAGCTCCCCATGGGCGCCGGCGACGCGCAGTAGCGCCGTCGCGAAGAAGCAGGTCCACCCCGTTTGCTTGCCGTCGTAGTCGCGTAAGAACCGCCGGAGGTGGAGTGTGAGCGGGCTCGCGAGCCGCTCCGCGTCGCGCGCAGACGCCGCGGCGAGCGCTTCGAACACGTGATTGTACTTCCAGCGCTTGGCGTCCTTGACGTTGCGCTCGGACGGCGGTGGGAAGGGCTGCCCGCGGAACAGCGCGGAGGTACGCGCCCCAATCGCTCCGAGGTGCGAGTAGGGCGCTCTCGCCTCCTCGATGCCCCAGCGGTCGTACTCCGCCCCGATCGGCTCGAACGCGCCCGTGAGGCAGGCGGCGGCGTCCTCCTCGAGGGTGCCGTAGTCGTAGCGGAGGCGCGAGTGCTCGGGGCGATGCCCGTACATGCGCTGGCGCTCCTCGATGGCGCGCAGGCGCAGGACCGCGGCGCGCTTCAACGTGTCGCGCGCCCGCGCATCGTCGTCCAGCGTGAGGTACGCCCTCGCCAGTGCGAGGGCCAGGGACGGCGCGGACGGCGCGGTGAGCAGCGCCAACCCGCCTTTGTCCTCGGCCAAGGCGAGGCGGTAACGGATGTCCTCGAACGCCTCTTTCACCGCGGATCGCGAAGCGACCTTCGGCTTGAGCGGGCGCGGGGCCTCCTTCGTGCGCGCCGCAACCTTCGCCGTAACGGGCAAGAACGGGCGAAGCCGACCGAGACCGAGCGCAGTCGAGTCGCGGACGAGATTGGTGAGCGCAACACGTTGTACGACTACCAGAGGATACGAGTCGGAGCCGATGTCGAGCTGGACGAGCGCACGCCCGACGCCACGGAGCGCGCGGTCGCATTTCTTCAGGAACGCTTCGGTATCGACCTCGTCGATGTCATCGAGCGCATCGAACGCGCCGTCCTCGAGCGGCGGGGCCGCGATGGACTCGATCGCGGCGCGCACCTCGCTCGGGTCCTCCTTCCAGTCGATCTCCCACGCCCGGCCCACGTCGATGAGCGCGTCGACGAGCGCCAGCCACGGGAGGTTCGCCGGCAATCGGTCGCGGATGCCGCGCCCGGCGAGGGCTTCGGCGTTCGCGCGCGCGTACATCGCCGGGTCGGCGACGCTCGCCCGGAGCGCGTCCCAGTCGAGCTGCGTGCCGGGCGCGAGGCGTGCGGCGAATGAAATCAGCGCGTCGGGCGTCGAGGACACGCCCAGAGCCTAGCGCGTACCCGAGACGCGCGCGCTCCGAGAAGTGGTGGGCGGCGATCGGCTGTGCGAAGTAGATCGGACCGCTCCCCTCCCGGGCAGAGGTCAGGCGGCGACGATGGCGCCGGCGATGCGGCGGATGACGGCGCTGCGGTAGGGAGGAGCGCGAGCCGGCGCGCGCCGCGGGACCTCGTGCGGCTCGCCGGGCCCCTCGAGGGGCCTCCTGATCCCGCGCGGCTCCTGCACGAGCGCGCCGCCGCTCGCGGGCGAGGTGAGCGCATCGCATCCAGCGGCGGCGCCGGCGACGCCTCGACCACCTTGCGCCACATCTACGAGGCCGGACGCCACCTCGACGGGATCCCCGAACCGGGATCGGAGCGAGCGCGGTTCAGCGCGGGACGAAGGTCACGCTCTTCGGCTTGGCGGTGAGGTTGCCCCACATGCGGCTGTAGTCGAGCACGGCGACGGTGACGAGACCCGCCCGCACCTCGATCGGGTACGACCGGTCGCGAGTCACCACCCCCTGAAGTCGCGTCGCGACGACGTGGACGCCCGGCGCGACGGGCGTCCACCAGTCGAACCCGCGCAGGAAGCTGGCATCGACGACGTACCGGCCGTCCACCCAGACGAGCAGCCGCGTATCGGCGAGGAAGAATCCCGGAACCGGCAACACGAGCCGGAGGAAGCTCTCCGCAGCAGGAGCGACGTTCATGCGGCGAGTCTACGGCGGGAAGGCGGCCGATGCTTGACGGCGTCCGACGCCTGTTCTCCTTCCACTTCTTGAACCCGACCGGGAACACCATCCACTGCCTGCAGTCGACCGAGGACCAGGGCGGGGCGCAGATCGAGGGGTTCGCGCAGTTCTCCGCCGGCAACCTCTGGAACAGCGGCGCCAGCACGTGCACGTTCGCGTACTACAAGTACTTCCGGGACGACCAGCTCCAGGTGCACAAACCACCTTATGCCGTTATGCCGTCTCGTGCATCAATCCCGTGCGGTGGACCGAGAGCCACTGCGTCCTGACAGATCACGCCTCGGAGTACGACGGGATGGACTTCTACATGGGCATCTCGCGCGACCCTACCGCGCCGGTGCTTCAACCCGACCTTGCGAATATCTACAGGCGCCAATGCGAAGACGAAGGATCTGCTTCGGGCTGCGCAGGGCAGGCCGTCTACCATGCCCGATCTCTTAAGCACCGATCGCCCCAAGTTTGAGGGCGATTCGTTTCCTGGAGCGTGAAGGTTGTCGTTCGCGTGCCAGAGCGACGAGTGCCGCGCCCACGGTGGTCACGACGGCAGTCCACGCGGCGGTGCTCAGGGAGACGAGGGCGTCGACCAGGTCCCGCGCGTAGGCGCGCACGACGTGCAACGTCGCCAGGGGGCGCAGTTGCTCGAGAGGGACGTCGCGCGCGAGTGCAGCCTGGATCCTGACCGAGCGCACGAGCGCGTGGGCGAGCATCGCGCCGTAGGTGAGCGCCTTGATCGCGTGGGGATCGGCGGTGAAGGAGCGGCCGAGGTCGGCGGTCTGCTTCAGCTCGCGAAAGAGCAGCTCGATCAGCCAGCGGAGTCGGTAGGTCTGGATGATCTGCCGTGGCGAGAGCACGCTGCGCGGCACGGTGGTCAGGTACCAGCGGATGACGGTCGACTTGTGCGCGAGTCCCACGAGCCGCAATGCGACGGTGTCCTTGCCCTTGCCCCACGTCACGTCGAGGTCGAAGATCGTCCCGCGCTTGCGCGACACGCTCTGCAGGTAGTAGCCAAGCGACCAGTTGTGGAGCGGGGTGTGGCCGTTCTCCGAGATGTGCGCGGTCACGCGTACCTTCGCCGTGGTCTTGAGGCGCATCAGCACGTGCGCGCCGGCAGCCTTCGCCTGCGTGAACAGAGCGCGCTCGAAAAAGCCGAGGTCGAAGAGGTAGAGCACCCCGCGCGTGAAGCTCGGGACCAGCTTCCGCCACAGCGGCGTCTCCGACGCGGTCTCCGCGTCGGAGACGCCGTGCTCGAGCAGGCCGGTCTTGATGCTGTAGCCCATCACCCACTTGGTGCCGGCCTTGCCCTTGGTGCATCCCGGCAGCAGCTCGCGCCCGCGCGGTGGCACGCGCTGCCCCGTACCGTCGTAGACCCGCACGTCCTCGAAGCGGGCGAGCGGCCCGCTCAGCTCCAGGCCCGCCGCCTTCGTCACCGACGCCACGAGGTGCTCGAGCGCCGCGCGGAAGAACGCCGCCGCCGACTCCTGCTTGAACCGCTTCTGGAACGGGCACGGGCGCATGAAGCCGAAGCGCCTCACGAAGATCGCCCGCAGCGACTCGAACGACAGCGTCTGGCCCGCGAGGAACCCCTCGACGACCGTGAGCACCAGGCGGAACGCGGTGGCGCGCCGCTGCCGCGGGTTGTAGCCGGTGCGGCCCCGAAGCTCGTCGATGACCGCCGGCGTGAAGGTCCGCTGCAGCTGCTCCTCCACCGCGCTCGCCTCTTCGCTCGGGTCTGGACGGCTGCTCGTGGCTCGGGTAGCTCTCGTCGTCATCGGGCGTCCTCTCCTTGTTGGTGTCGCAACCGAACAACGAGAAAGGCGCCCGATTTATTTCCATCATTCCGCCACGTTATGTCCAAAGGATCTGGCCATGGGCCGTCTACTGGAGCGACCATGGTGGCTCGAACCTCCCGAACGCGGTAACAGAGGTCTTCCCACCTGGCGATCAACGCATCCAGACCTTCATCAACGACGGATCCGTGTATGGCGTCACGCGATAGGGTATGCCCACGCTTGCTCGCCTTCGCTCTCGCGGCCGGGACGCCGCTGCTTGGCGCTGCCGCCGCGTGCTCCGCGTGCAGTGAACCTGGTGAGGGCGGCGACGCCGGCGGCGACGCGCTGGCTCCCGACGGCGCATGGGACGCCGGGGCCCCAGTCGAAAGCTCTACTGTCGACGCTCGCGCCGAGAATGACGCCTGCGCTCCGACCGCAATCCCCTCGCCTGACTGCAAGCTGCCCCCCGTGGTACCGGCATGCGACGGCGGATGGTGCCGCGTTTCGCGCGGCTGTTTCGTCATGGGCTCTCCACCGTGCGAGTATGGTCGCGGCCTGTATGACGAGGATCAGGTGCAGGTCACGCTCACCCATGACTTCGAGATCCAACAGACGGAGATGACACAGGCCGAATGGACGTCGCTCGGCAATCCGAACCCAAGCACGCAGCACCTCGACGCCGGAGATGGCGGCTCCGTCTACGGCGACTGCCTGGGGCCGCAGTGTCCGGTTGGGAATGTGACGCTCGAGGACGTGATGGCGGCCGCGAACCAGCTCTCCACGGAACACCAGCCGCCCTTGCCTCCGTGCTACACTCTCTCGGGCTGCACAGGCTCACCGGGGCAGGGCATGAAGTGCTCTGCGCGCTCCATCACGACCGCAACGACGTATGAGTGCACGGGCTACCGACTTCCGACCGAAGCGGAGTGGGAATACGCGGCTCGTGCAGGGACGACGACACCGCTATACAACGGCGACGTCGTGCACTCGTTGGCCTGCGTGGACGACGTCGACATGGATGAGATCGGCTGGTACTGCTTCAATTCGAATGGGTTCACGCACCCGGTCGAACAGAAACTGGCGAATGGCTGGGGTCTCTACGATACCAGCGGCAACGCTCTCGAGTGGACCTCCACGCAATACTCGGGTTCCGGTTATGGTCCCGGGCCGTTGATAGACCCCATGGGGAGCCTAGGCAGCTACGGGCTCGTCGTACGTGGCGGAGTCGCCAATTTTCGCACCAACACCTGTCGCTCCGCCGCACGATCGGCATACTTCAACTTCGGCTATCGGGCGCCGCTGATGGGTTTCCGGCTTGTTCGCACTCTCCCGGCGCTGGACGCGGGCGCAGGCGACGCGAGCGGCGACTGACGCGTTTGTGACAACCCGAGGCGCCTCTGCGAATCTCACCCCATGGCCATCCCGAGCAACCCCTCCGCAGCAACCGCGATGACCGATGGCTCACCCGACCTGGAGACCGAGCTCCGCAGCGCCCTCGAGGACCTCGCGAACGGCGACTTCATCGAGCTCACGGCCGAGGAGCTGGAGCGCTGCATCCGGACGGGAGCGTCACCGTGGCCGCACGCTTCACGCGGCTGAGCGCGACGTTCCGGCGAAGCCTCGACCGGCTGGGCATCGTTGCGGGATCGCCCGCCTTCCGCGCCGTGTTCGTGGCGGTGAGGCACCTGTCACGCGAAGGCGTGCTCCCAGGTCCTGCCGACATCGAGACGACGTTCGCTCCCGGGCGAGCGTAGGTGCGCCGCGTGGCTGGGCAGAACGTCTGGCTGCGCCTTCTCTGCCGGGGCTTCGCGCACCTGAAGTGCGAGGGGTTGTTGGGCCTCGCCTTCCCTCGTGATCCCCCGCTTGGTCTCTCCCGGTCTCTGCGCCCGTTCAATCTCCTGAGACGTTGGCGCAGTCCGGCACCTGAGACGCGGCGCAGGCCGGCGGCGATCACCAGGAATTCGTGGTGAGACGTGCCGGCGCGCGAGCATGCGTCGGACAAAAGGAGTGAGCCCGCACGTCTGGACCACGTGCGGGCTCGTGTCAGCGCCGTGCAAGTTCCGTGGAAATGCCCGCTCTCCGACGAGGGCTACGTTACTCAACGTGCGTGGGAAAGCGCAATTCTCGACAGCTGCCCGTTCCACCCGGAGGGCGGTTGCGGCCTCGAGAAGCTCGGGAGCTACCCCCGCGTCGAGCCCGCAGGCGTGCGCGTCGCGCGCTGGTGGTGCCCCAAGCAGCGGGCGTCGATCAGCCTCTTGCCGTCGTTCCTCGCGGCGCGGCTCTCCGGCACGCTCGCCGCGGTCGAAGACGTCGTCACCGCGGTGGAGGCCGCCGGCGGTGTCGCGGCGGCGGTGGACGCGGTGCACCCGCCGGACGCCGACGACGCCGTCGGGCTCGTGTGCGCGCTGAGGTCGATCCGTCGGCGGGCATCGGCGGTGCGCGCCGCGCTGCTCGCGATCGCGACGCTGATGCCCGAGCGGTTCGCAGGCGTCAGGCCGACGCTCGCCGCCTTCCGCGAGGCGCTCGGGTGCCATCGCGTGCTCGTCGTGCTGCGCGAGCTCGGCGAGCGGCACCTCGGTGCGTTGCCCGTCCCTCTCGGATTGCGCACGCGGGCGACCGGGTGACCGGGGGTCGCCGCGGCCGGCCCACACGAAAGGGTGCCGGCTGCCGGCGGCGATCTCGCCGAGCTTGCCGGCACGCCGCTCGGAAAGGGTCCGGGCGAGCGCACCGAAGGCATCCGCCATGCACACCGATTCCCACGACACACCGACACCCGAGATCGACGAGCGCCGGCGCGAGATCGCGCTCTTCCGCTACGGCGTCATCGCCGACCTCGTGCACCTCGAGCCGCACCACCGCGGCCTCTATGCGCTGCTCGCAAAGAAGGCCGAGCTCGACTACACGATCCCCGGCTCGCTGCGCCGGCACGTCGCGCCGGAGACGATGCGCGGCTGGCTCCGTGCCTACCGCCAAGGTGGCTTCGATGCGCTGGCGCCGCGCGTGCGAGCCGACCAGGGCAGCACGCGGTCGATCCCGATGCACGTCGTCGACCTGCTCTGCCAGATGAAGGAGGACTCGCCCGAGCTCTCGATCCCCGCGCTGATCAAGGTCGCACGCGCCGACCACGCCCACGTCGTCACCGACGAGGTCGCGCTCCCCGAGTCGACGGTGCACCGCGTGCTCGCGCGCCGCGGGCTCATGAAGAAGCAGCCCGAGGAGCCGACGAGCAAAGACCGGCGTCGCTTCGAGCACGAGAGCGCCGGCGACCTCTGGATGAGCGACGTGATGTACGGCCCGAAGATCCGCGATGCGGGCCGCCAGCGACAGACCTACCTCATCGCGTTCATCGACGACGCCACACGGATCGTACCTCACGCGGCCTTCACGTTCTCCGAGGGGACGATCAGCTACCTCTCGGTGCTCGAGCAGGCCGTGCGTCGCCGCGGCATCCCCAAGCGACTCTACGTCGACAACGGCTCGGCGTTCCGCTCCAAGCAGCTCGCGATCGTGTGCGCGAAGCTCGGCATCGCGCTCATCCACGCCAAGCCGTACAAGCCCCAGGGCAAGGGGAAGATGGAGCGATGGTTCCGTACCACGCGCATGCAGCTCTTGCCGCTGCTCCACTCCGCGCAGCTCGTCTCCCTCGACGCGATGAATCGCGCGCTCGC
Source organism: uncultured delta proteobacterium (assembly GCA_963782055.1). Lineage (GTDB taxonomy): Bacteria > Myxococcota_A > Polyangia > Polyangiales > Polyangiaceae > DASXHD01. The sequence goes on along the minus strand of CAWAIF010000003.1, from coordinate 2,279,556 downwards.
CGCGTGGGTCGAGGGCGAGTACCACCACGCGCCGCACCGCGGCCTCGGCGACGAGACCCCCGCCGACAAGTGGGCCCGCACCAGCGACGGCGTCCGAATGCCCGCCGCCGACCTCGGCGACCACTTCCTCGCCGAGCAGAAGAGGAGGGTGCAGAAGGACCGCACCGTCACCCTCGACGGCGTTGCCTTCGAGGTCGACGCCGCGCTCGTCGGCGAGCGCGTCACGCTCCGCTTCGACCCGGCGCGCAAGCCCGACAAGCGCAACGTCGAGGTCTGGCATGAGGGCCGCCGCATCGAGATCGCTCGCCGCGTCGATGTCCTCGCCAACTGCTTCGTCAAGCGCAACTCCGCCACCAGAAGCCTGGAGATCCCCACCGGAGCTGGCGTCGAGCTCCACGAGGGCCTGGCCATGCGCGAGCTCGTCGACGACGACGCCGACAAGGAGCTGTTCTGATGTACCGCAAGCACTTCGCGCTCACGCGCCACCCCTTCGACAAAGACCTCGCGGCCGACGACCTCTTCGAGTCCGCCTCGCTCGCCGAGCTCGGCGCGCGTCTGCGCCATCTCGTCGACATGCGCGGCATCGGCCTCGTCACCGGCGACAGCGGCTCCGGCAAGACGACGACGTGCCGCCACCTGGTCGCCGGCCTGCACACCGGCCTCTACCGCGTGCTCTACGTCTCGATGACCACGGGCAACGTCATGGACCTCTACAAGTCCATCGCCTGGGAGCTCGGCCTGCCGACCGAGCGCAATCGCGCTGCGCTCTTCCGGCAGATACGCGGCGAGGTCTCGCGCCTCTGCGCCGAAAACCGCCTGCGCCCCGTGCTCATCGTCGACGAGGCCCACCACCTGCGCACCGAGCTGCTCGAGGACCTGCGCCTGCTCACCAACTACGCCATGGACTCCGAGAACCGCCTCACCGTCGTGCTCGTCGGCCATCCCGAGCTGCGCCGCCGCATGAGCATGGCAGCCCTCGACGCCCTCGCGCAGCGCGTCGTCGTGCGCGCCCACGTCCGCGGCCTCACGCGCGAGGAGATGGGCCCCTACCTCGCCCATCGCCTCCATCTCGCCGGCACCGACGTCCCGCTCTTCGAGCCGCCGACCGTCGAGGCGATCTACCAGGCGTCGAGCGGCTTGCCGCGCAAGGCCAACGGCCTCGCCCATCACGCACTCTTCGCCGCCGCCATCGCCAAGGCGAAGTCCGTCACCACCGAGCATGTCCAGGCGGCGATGCAGGAGGTCGCGTAGAGCCACCCGCACCGGTCACCGACGACGTCGGGGGGCTCGCGCTCGTACCGCGGTGCCCCGGCGTCTCGCTCTTGTCCCACGGCTCCCACCGCGGGAAGCGATCACGCAGACCGAGAGCGCAGCCCGGTGGCGTCACGACGGAGCGTGGGGCGCTGGCGGTGGAAGAGCGTGGGAGACAACACCAAGGACGGCCAAGGACTGGATGTTCCTCGGCCGCGCCTCGCTCGGACGCGAAGCTGCTCGTCAGCGTACAGGACGACGACTTCGTGGCGGTACGTGGCGGTATTCCGGTGAGGACAGACGATGAGGGTCAGGCTGGGTCAGGCTCCACCGGAGCAGTAGGCGCCACCGGGATACGATTGCGCTGCAGCCTCGCAGATCGAGCGGTCGACGCAGATGCTGTACTGGTCTGCGACGGACTGCGACGGGTCGTCCACCTTGAAGGTGAGACAGCGGTACTTTGTCGTGCCGTCCATGCAGCCCGGCTTGGCGCGTTGACACACGCCGTTGCCGATGGACCACTCGTTCACGCAGAGGCTGTAGGGGTGGAGCGGCGACCGGCCCGTGCACACGTAACCTGTCGGGCAACTGCCGCACGCCCCACCGCACAGAGTGAGACCCGGCACGGACGGGCATGTGCTGGGTGCGGGCAGCGGCGCGCTGGTGAAAGCGCTTCGATCGGCGTAGCGAGCCAGGTCGGACCGGCCGTTCGCCGCGTACATTTGCGCATACCCGATGGGGCCACACCCCATGAAGCCGAATGTCACCTCCGGCGTCGATTGGAGCCAGCGCTCGGAGTCCAGCGCGCACACGTGACCGTCGCTGCACTCCTGGCAGTCGAGCGTGAGCTCACTGGATTTGGTTGCGCAGATCCCGAGCTGGTTGCTGGGCTGCGGGTTCTGGAGGTCGCTGGCGCAGCCCTTGCCGTCGGGCTGGACCGGACACGTGGCCCCGCACTGCCCGCCGCAGAGCATCAGCCCGCCCTGCGCCTGGCAGGCCGAAGTGAGCTCGTCGCCCGCATCGGAGCCCGCCCCGGCCTCTGCGCTGCCGTCCTGCGCGCCGCCCTCCACGATGCCGCCGCACGCGGAGGCCAGCGCGAGCAGCAGGAGGAGCGGACCGAGAATGGCTCGTCGCCTCGTCATGGCGTCGTCTCCTGCGTGATGCTGCCGCAGGTATAATGACCGTCGGGCTGCTTGGTCGGCGAATCGCAGCGGTAGTGCACATAGTCCGTGCCGACGCTTCGAAATGTCCGATTGGCGAGGGAACCGGGCACCTGGGCGACCGGAGCCCCGCAGAGCTTCTGGTATGCGCGCGGCGTGCCCTTGATGGCGTCGAACAGCAGATGAAGCCAGAGCGGGTAGACCGGATTGGACAGCTCGTGAAGGTCGTCGACGAAGACCGCCTCGACCCCGTCAGGAAGGACGTTGATGCGCTTCGCGCGGGTGACGAACTGACAACGACCTTCGGCGTCCTCGGGGAACTTCGCGCAGCGGAAGTTCTTCAATGAACCACCGGGGAAGTCCGTCGCCACGAGCGAGTCTTCGACCTGCTGCTGCTGCTCCGGCGTGAGGCCGAGCGGGGCCGACAGGTAGGTCAGCGCCTCGTGCACGTCGCTCTTCATCTGCTTGATGAAGTCGTAACAAGGTTCGGCCGGATCGTAGCCGAGCGAATCCTGGCCGGGCACGATCTGCGTGCAGGTTACCGTACCAGTGTCTCCCTCGTAGACCTGCTGGGCGTTCGCCTCCTGGAAGATCGCCTCGGCGAGCGAGGCTGGGTCGTCCCCGGTGCGCGGCGTGTGGTCGAGCTGGCGCGTGAGGACGTCGTCGAACGTCACCATCGCGTCGGACGCGCCGCTCCCCCGTCCGAACTTGTCCAGCACCTCGCCGTCCGCCGCGAGGCGACCGTCGTACAGGCGCCACCGCAGCGCGTTGTGGTAGTAGAGGTTCGGTCCACCCACGGTGATACCCAGGACCGGCACGTTCAACTGGACGTTGAAGTTCAGGAAGAATCCGCCGAGCTGCGCGTCCTCCTGTTCTTCCGTGAAGTCGAGGAAGGGGGCGGCGTTGAGCCACCGCTTCTCCACGTCGGCGGAGTCGCCGTAGCGACTGAAGACCAGCTTCGCCACCGCGAGCGGCCCGTCGGTCGCGAGCTTTTCCATCAGCCCGGAGCCGTCCTGGGCCGCGGACACGTAGGGCACGAGCAGGCTACAGATGCCGTGGTTGATGACCTTCGCTGCCTTGACCGAGCCGGAGAGATCGGGATTGGGGTCGGCGCCCGGCCCCGCCGGCGTGTCCGCGCCCCAGAAGCTGGAGCTCGTGATGTTGGCGGTGATCAGGGCCCCGGGGGTCGTCCCCTTCTGCGGAGGATACCAGAGGGTCGCAGCGGCCGGGACCTGCGCCCCGGCATAGAGATCGCGCCACGCGGAGTTGAAGTAGGTGTCGAGATCCTGCTGGGTCTGGTCGTCGTTCTGCGGATTGTGGGCCCTCAGGAGATCGGCCATGAAGTTCCGGAAGTAGGTGCTCATCTCGACCGGATCGCGGGCGAACAGAAGGACCTCGTGCTGGTTCCACAGATCCGTGGTGCCGGTCTGGCCGGGCACGATCGTGGCGGCCGAGAGGGTCCGCCAGAAGGCTGTGGTCAATCCGTACCGGACGTAGGGCTCGAGCGAGAGCGAGTAGGTGGGGAGGCCGAAGTCTGAAAGGTCCCCACTCAGCCGGTTGCCGACGAGCTGCCAGCTCCGGAAGTCCCAGTGGAAGAACGGGGTCGTCATCGCCCGGTCGAGCCTGTCGGTCTGCGTGGTGACGGGGCCGCCAGGTCCGCCGACGACATCGTTGGTGCCGAAGATCAGGTCATCGAAACCGACGCGCACGGCGGGATTGCCCACAGCCTGAACATTACAGGCTACCCCCCCCCCCACGACGCCGGTCAACGTCAACGCGTACACCGCCAGAGCCCTCGTTCGCTTCATGATGGTCCTCCCCGGGGCACCGCGCCAGCGTTCGCTGCGCATGGCCCCGCATCGGTCCAGTGCATCTCCATGCAGCGAGCTTGTCGATACTCCCTGGGGAGTAGGGGGTGAACGCCCACGTTGTGGGCGCCTGTGGCGGCGCGGCGTCCGTCAGGAAGCGGCCTTGTAGATCGCGATCACGTCGGCGAGGAGCTTCAAGGCCTCCTTCCGCGGCCGCTGGAAGGCGTTGCGGCCCATGATGGAGCCGAAGGCGCCGCCCTTGGCGATCTCCTTGATGTCGGCGAGCAGCTCGTCGGTGCCGCGCGACTCGCCGCCGGAGAAGATGAGGATGCGCTTGCCGTTGAATGCGCTCTGCACGCAGTGGCGCACGCGGTCGGACAGGGTCTTGGTCGGGATGGAGTACTTCTCGAAGACCTTCTTCGCCTCCGGTTGCTCGATGTGATCCTTCGGCTGCTTGATCTTGATGACGTGGGCGCCGAGCTGCGCGGAGATCTGCGCGGCGTAGCCGCACACGTCCACCGCGGTCTCGCCCTCCTTGGAGAGGCCGGCGCCGCGCGGGTACGCCCACACGATGGTCGGCAGGCCGTGGGCCTTCGCCTCCAGGATGAGCTCGCGCAGGTGCTCGTACATGATGTTGCGATCGCCCGAGCCGGGATAGATCGTGTAGCCGATGGCCGCGCAGCCGAGGCGCAGGGCGTCCTCCACCGAGCCGGTCACCGCGCTGCACGGCTGCGGGACCTTGGCGAGGGTGTCGGAGTTGTTGAGCTTCAGGATGAGGGGGAGCTGGCCGGCGTACCGGTCGGCCACCGCCTCGAGGAAGCCGAGGGGCGCAGCGTACGCGTTGCAGCCCGCGTCGACGGCGAGCTGCGGGTGGTAGTCCGGATCGTAGCCGTCCGGGTTGGGCTGGAAGGAGCGCGCGGGCCCGTGCTCGAAGCCCTGGTCGACCGGCAGGATCACCACCCTGGTCCGTCCTTCCAGTGACACCGGACGGCCCCACTTCGCATAAAGTAAGAGTCGATTGCGTGAGCGCGCCGGGTCGCGGCGGCGGTCGCGTGGCGCGGGTGCGCGGTCGCGAAATCGACGGTATCGGCATAGGGGCCCCGGGTTTCCCCGGGGACCCCTGCCACACCACCGGACAGGCGGGTCCGCATCCGGCGGTTCGGAGAGTTGAGGTCACGTGTCGAGCCGGGGAAGCCCCAGCTCGTCGAAGAGCTTGTTCGGCAGAGCCACGCTGAGGACGCGCATTCCCGAGGTTCGCCACCAGCGCGTCGTATTTGCTGCCGCGCGGCGAGCGTCGACGGGAGGGATCCCCCGTCGGCGCAGTTCTCGGAAGACGGTGACTCCTCGCACCCACTGCTTCAACTGCAGTGCGCGGAGTCGGTGCCGGATCCAAGAGTCCAGCTCGCGAAAGAGCGTGCGGAGCTCGACAAGCTGGAAGTAGTTCTTCCAGCCTGGCAAGTACCCTCGCAGATCTCGGCAGACCTGGGCCAGGCTCCGACCGCGCATGCGGCTCGTCATGTGCCGCACGCGGTCCTTCATCGTGTCGAGGGCCTTGCGCGCGATCGTGCAGCGGACCTCGTTCTTCGACGACAACCAAAAGGTGTAGCCGAGGAACTTCCGGTCTTGCACGGGTGCCACCGCGCTCTTCGACTCGTTGATCTGGAGATGGAGCTTCGCGTAGAGACGCCGCAGCGCCTGCATGACCCGCTCGCCCGCTCGCCGTGACCGCACGTAAACGTTGCTGTCATCGGCGTAGCGCACGAAGGCGTGTCCGCGCTTCTCCAGCTCCTTGTCGACTTCGTCGAGGAGCACGTTCGCAAGCATTGGCGAGAGAGAGGACCGCCCTGGGGCGTTCCCTCGTCGCGATCCATCACGACGCCGTTCGCCATGATGCCGGCGTTCAGGTAGCGACGGATGAGTCCCAGCACGCGCCGATCCTCGATTCGTTTGGCCAGTCTCCCCATGAGCACGTCGTGGTTGACGCGGTCGAAGAAAGCTTCGAGATCCACGTCGACCACCCATCGTCTTCCTTGCTGCACATACCGCTTCGCCTCGCGCACGGCGTCGTGCGCGCTGCGCCGCGGCCGGAAGCCGTGGCTGTGCTCCGAGAAGGTCGGATCGAATCGAGGCTGCAGGACCTGCAAGAGGGCCTGCTGGATGAGTCGGTCGAGCACCGTCGGGATGCCGAGCTGTCGCTCGCCGCCGCCGCTCTTCGGAATCACGTGCCGTCGCACCGGCTGCGGCTGGTACGTCCCCGCGAGCAGCTGCTCGCGGAGGGACGGCCAGTGCACGCGAAGGTGGTCCGGTAGCTCCTCCACCGTCATCCCGTCGATGCCGGGACTGCCCTTGTTCCGCTTCACTCGCTTCAGCGCGGCCTGAAGGTTCTTGCGCGTGAGCGCCGCCTCCATCAGCCCGCTCGTTCCTGAGCGCTCGGTTCCATGGGTCGCCGAATCCGCTTCCACGCGTCGGTCGTCGCTCGGGGCTTCACCATCCGCGGCGGTCGGCGTCTCGCTCTTGGACTTCTGTGGCTGCGCGTTCTCGAGATCCATGGGCGTTTCGCCCTCCTCTCCGTTTGGCCCTTCGCAGCGATAGAGACTTCCGGGGTTCGGGGGGATCCCTGCCCGGCTCCTTCGCCGCTACTACGGCCTCTGCTGACTTCTCGCTCCGTCCGACGTTGTCGCCGGCCGTCGCCCTTTCAGGCGCGAGGCGAGATCTCCCCAGGTAAGAGCATCAACCTTCACCGCACGACCGCCGGATATACGCCGCCGAGCTTCGGTCACGAGAGCTTCGCGGGTTCCAGTCCGCTCGCCCTGCTCGGCCACGCCTCCGATCCGATTTCTGTACGTCGGCCCGCGGCTTCGCTCCCCACTTCCTCCAGACGGTCCCTCACGGTTCCGCCCTTGTGGTTCGCTTCTGTCATTGTGACCAATTTCAGGAAGGACTTTCACCTCCGGGTTGATGCCCATGCTGGGCGCACTGGACGAAGCCGCTGCGCGGCAGCGTGGCTCCGCATCAAGCTCGCTCGCGAGCCGGGAGCCTCGCGAGCGTGTGCGCGGTGACGTCCAGCGCGAAGGTGCGTGCCATGAGCTCCGCCCACGGCCAGTAGCGCGAGCGCTTCGGCTTGTCGTCGTCCTGCTCCGTGGCCGTCGCCGGGTCGGGTGGACGGCGGACGATCTTGGGACGGAGCTTGCTGGCGGAGGCGAGCACGTCGGCGTAGCGGACGGTATGGAAGCGCGGCGCGGGGACGGCGGCGCAGAGGCGCAAGAGGTGCGAGAGCGGGTCCATGTCGACAGCGACGGGTCCCCTGTCGCCTGGCCGCCGAAGGCGGACAGCTGCGACGGGGCTGCCGTCGGAGAAAGGCTTCTTGAGCGCGATGCGCACCAGGTTGTCCGGTCCTCGGGCGATGCGCTCCTGGGCGACGGGCGGGCGCAGGATGTAGCGCAGGAGCGCCTCGCGCCCGGCGGCGTCGAGGGCGCCGGCGCGGGTGGCGGCGTGCAGGTTGAAGCCCTCGTCCTGGGCGCAGAGGTCGGTGCGGCCGGAGCCCGCGCCGAAGGTCGCGCCGCGGCGGAGCGCGGGGCCGGCGGGCGGGTGGCCGCGCACGCTGGCGAGCATCGGCTGCACGTCCTCGTCGTCGGGCCGCTCCTCGGCGGCTTCTCAGTACGCCCCGCAGGTGAGCGAGGCCCCGCAGACCTTCGCGTAGGAGGCGCACGGCGCGTTGCACACGCCGTAGCGGCCCTCCTTCCCGTCGCTGAACGGGCACACGGTGACCGTCGCGGCGTTCGTCCGGTCGCCGTTCAGGAGCAGCACGGAGACGTGGTACACGCCGGGCGGCACGAACTGGGTCGGCGCGTCCGCGTTCCCGAGGTCCTTCGGGTCGACGGGGGCATTGAAGTACCATGGCAGATCCAGGATCTCGACGCCCGCGGACGACTCGCCGGGTATCGTGAGGTTCTGCGCTGTGCACGGTGGCCCCATGCACGCGAGCCCCGGGGCGGCGTCGGATGCGGACTGCTCGTTCACGACCTCTCCCGCCTCGTTGGTCACCTCGAACCCGAAGGTAGTGTAGTAGGGGAGCTGATAGTCGACGGAAGACGTCCCGAGATTCCCGATCGTCAGGGCCGCGTCGATCTTCTGTGGCGTGTTGGCCGCAGACCTCCACGCCGGGTCGTAGCAGTTGACCAGCGCCAGATCGAAGGTGAGATGGGGTCCGGCTTCGCACGCGAGCAGCAATGTGAGACACGAACCGGCGAGCGCTGCGACCAGACGAGCGCGCTTCATGGACACGACCGGACGGGATCCGCCACGCTGTCGAGGAGCGCATTCTTCACATTCAGGCGTCGACCGCCATGCACGCCGCTCGCGAGACCGGTGGCCGGCGTGTCCGCGTTTCGCAGGATCCGGTCCGCGATCCGACAGGCCTCGCCGTCGAGCGACCCGTTGGCTGCGGTCAGCACGAGCGCCGCGGCGCCCGCGACCATCGGCGCCGAGAAGGACGTCCCGCGGCACGCCTGGCCTCCCGTGCCACAGACCGAGACGTCCGAGGTCACCCCTGCGTATTGCCCTGCCTCGTCGACGGTGGAGACCTCGAACGACTCGCCCGGCGCCGCGAGGTCGATCGTGCTCGTTCCGTAGTTGGAGAACGAGGAGAGATGGTCGGAGGGATTGACCGACGCCACGGTGAGGACGTTGTCACCGACCATCGACCCCGGGTAGTCGACCACCACGGAGCCGGCGTCGAGGTCGGCCTGGCAGTTGCCTGCGGCCACGACCGCGAGCGTGCCGCGGGCCTGCAAGAGCGTCTGCAGGTCCGAGAGCTCCCCCTCGATCTCCTCGGCAAAGTCCTGAAAGAGTTGCTGCTTGGCCTTCGGGAATATGACCGGGGGAGGCGCGCCAGGGCATCCGGCGGGGCCGAGGAGCGAACCGACGCCGAACCCTCCCTCCAGAGCACCGTAGCTCTGGAGACTGAGGTTGACGACATCCGCGCCCATGACGTCCCCGGCGTAGAGCGCGGCTGCGTAGACGGAATCACGTAGGCCCCGCGCCGCTCCCTGAGGCCCCACGTTCGCAGCGGGCCGAAGGAGCTGCACGGGCAGTAGCCTCACCGTCCAGTCGACTCCCGCGCCCCCAACGCCGTTGGCGCCCGCGGCCCCAATGATGGACGCCACGGTGGTACCGTGCGTGATGTTCTGGGAGGGACACGGGGACGCCAGGCACACGAAGCTGGGAGCGGCGAGATTGCAACCTGACACTCCGTCGACAACGATATGGTTTCCGTTCTCGCTGCAGTTGAAATTCCACCCGACCACGTCGTTGACGAAGCCGTTGCACGTCGCGCCTCCGTGCCCGTCGACGCCGTCCTCCCAGCTGCCGTTGAGCTTCTGCGGGGAGCCGCCGCAGGTGTTGCGGTTCGGGTCGGGTCTTCCCGCGCCGGTCACCAGCGCGAGAGGGGTGCACGGCGTCGTCGAGCACACCAGGTTGGGGCCCAGCACGTTGCAGTTCGCGACGAACTTGCCGTTGACGACGTGCGTGCCTGCGCAGAACTCGTTCGTGGCATCCAGGTCGGCGAACGTCAGAACGCCGTCGGCGTCGGCGTCCAGGTCGTGCCAGTCGACGACGTTGTCGTGGTTCACGTCGCCGACCCGGTCGACGATCTCCTGCGGCACCTCGTCGGTATTGATGAAGAGGTTGGGGTAGACGTCGGGGTTGGTGAGATCGAAGCCATCGTCGACGACGGCGACGACGCTCCTGTCGGAGCCGGTGGTGACAGCCCAGCCGGAAGCCGGATCGACGACGCCCTTGCAGTTCGGGCTGGTGCCGTTGACGCAGAGCTCGTTCAAGCCGACCTGCGGCCACTGCGACTGACCGGAGAACGCCGGGTCGAAGTCCCCGTTCCCCGCGGTGCCCACGTACGTGTTGGGCGAGGTGTACTGCACGCTCCCCAGGCCGGCGTAGTACTGCAGGATCGGCCGCTCGTCCGCGCCGTTCGGCGCCTGAAGCACGTAGTAGTTCGTGGGCGCCCACGCCCGCAGCACCGTCATGGACTGCGCCGCGATGGCGGTCTGGATGTCGCCCGCGCTCGTACCGTCCTTGAAGCGAACGATGATCTGCCCGTCGACGATGCCTTCCGGCATCGTCACCAGCACGAAGGGCAGCGACGCGGCGATCGACCACTTCCCGCCGTGCAGATCGCCGTTGGCGTCCGGATTGCCGCCCTTGCCGTTTCCGTTGCCGCCCCCGTTGTCGGGATCCTTGTGGTCGATGTCGGTGTTCGGGTCGAGCTGCGCGGCGATCTCGGTGGCGTCGCCGCCGTGGATCTGGACACCGTTCGGGTCCACGGAGGTGAGCCGGATGACCCCGCTCTCGCCCGACGCGCAGTTGAGGCTGGTGTGGAGCGGCCTCACGAGGCCATTCTCGGTGACGGTGCCATCGGAGACGACGAGCCAGACCTCGCGCAGGTTTCCCTGCGGCGCGTTGACGGTGGCGACGTAGCTCCGCCCGGTCCGCGTCAGGTCCACCGTGACGGCGGCGGGATCGAAGGTGACGGACTGGCCGGAGGCGCAGTCGACGTCCTTGTGCGCCGGGGGAGCCGGAGGCTGCCCGTAAAGGAGGAGCAGCTTGCTCGCCGTGAAGGAGATCTGCGTCACGCCCGGGCGAAGCGCCAGCCGGTCGATGTCGAGCACGAGCTGCCCGGCGCCGGGCGGGTCGGTGCATCCACCGTACGCCAGGGTCGCCATGATCGCCAGCAGCACTACCGCGACGTACGCGAGCGGGCTCGGAACATCATGGCTCTGCCTGCCTGCCTGCCTGCACGATCTTCATGCCACCCTCCCTGCACCCGAGCCGACCTCCATCAAGAGTACGACGCGAGTCCGCCCGCCGGGCGCCTGATCGCCTGCAGACCACCAGTTCGGTCGCATGTGAGGCGCGGATGTATGCCGCGTGGAGTCGCTCTACCGGCAAGTGCTCTACACCGACGGAAACTCCCGGCGCTCAGTCTCCCGGCTGCACGGGCGCGATGGGACATCATCGCGTCTGCACGGGGGTGGAGCGTACGGGATTCGAGCGCGGTTTCCCACGACCGCGCCGCTTCGCGCGCGCCCCAGGCGGCGTGATGGTGCTGCGCCCGGACGTCCCCGTCGTGGCCCTCGCGGCCTCGATGGCGCCACTCGCCGGCTGATCTTCGCCTCGCGCGCGCACCGCTCCGTGCCCGGTGCGAGGTGCGAGCGTCAGGCGGCGACGAGGGCGCCGGCGATGCGGCGGATGACGGCGCTGCGGTAGCAGGGAGGAGCGCGGGCGGGCGCGCGCGGCGGGACCTCGTGCGGCGCGCCGAGCCCCTCGAGGAACCTCCGGATCCCCCGCGGCTCCTGCACCAGGGCGACGAGCTTCATGCGGCCCTCGCACTCCGGGCACCTCTGCACGTCCACCGCGAAAGTGCGAGGCCCGCGGCAGCGGTCCCCCGTCACCTCCCCTCGCCAATATCGGCGGCTCACGCCGCCAATATCGGCGGGCCTGTCCACGAGGTCCGCCGCCCGGCTCACCGCCCCAGCGCCGCGCGCACCCGGGCGAGCGCGGCGCCCACATCCCGCTCGACGAGCTCCGCCGCCACCCGCAGCACCCGGTACCCGAGCCGCTCCAGCACCCGCTGCCGCGCCGCATCCGCCGCCGCCCGCTCCGGCTCCCGGTGCACCCCGCCGTCCACCTCCACGATCAGCCGCTCGCTCAGCGCCACGAAGTCCACGATGTAGTTCCCCGCGAGCAGGTGCTGCCGCCGGAACTTCACCCCACAAACCCGCCGCCCCCGCAGCGCCCGCCACATGATCGCCTCCGACCGCGTGGGTCCCGTGCGCATCGAACGCGCGTACGTGTGAAGGAGAAAGAGCGAGGGGGCTTCGTGCGGTGCCATGCCCTCCCATGGCGGAAGGAGCGTGACAGCCGCAGTGACGCATCCCGCACGCGCACCAGGAAGGCTGGCGCGATCCTTCCGCCCGCCCGGCGTGGCACCGCACGAAGCCCCCTCGCGACGCCCACACGCGCTCGACGAAATCGGAGGAGGGCCCCGCCCACTCAGTTCCCGCGCCGAGGTCCGCCCCGTGCAGCCGATCAGCCTCCCCGATGGCACGCGGAAGCGCGACATCGAGGGGAGGGGCGCCACGCGCAGGGCTCGCGCGCAAGCCCGCGTGCGTGCCGACGCCCGTGCACATCGCCCCCCGCGTCGGCACGCGCGCGGGCGAGCACGAGCCCGAGCATGGCGCCCGGAGGGGCCACCCCCCCCTCGCCATCCGCCCCCCGGATGCGCATACTGCCTGCCCCCCTCCCCGATGCACCCCATCCGCCTGCGCGGCGCCCGCACCCACAACCTCCGCTCCGTCGACCTGGACCTCCGGGCCGGCGTGCTCGTGGCCGTCACCGGGCCGAGCGGCGCGGGCAAGTCCTCGCTCGCGATGGACACGCTCTACGCCGAGGGGCAGCGGCGCTTCGTCGAGAGCTTCTCCCCGTACGCGCGGCAGTTCCTGGAGCGCCTGGAGCGACCGCCCATCGACTCGCTCGAGCCGGTCGCCGCCACGGTCGCGGTGGACCGCCGCGGCGGTAGAGAGCTGCCAACTACGGTGGTTCCATTCGTCAGCAACGTTGCCGATGGTGCGCCTCAGCGCGCCCCGACGAGGCGCACCAGCGTGCCGAGCACGTGATCCACGCGATCGCGCAGTCCGTCCTCGAGCTCCGGCAAGTAGCCGAGCGCGGTGGCCACCTCGAAGCAAGCCAGCACCTCGCGGAGCGAGCCGAGGGCGTCGTGGTAGCGCGCCCTCCGGTTTCGCCCCTGCGAGTACATCCCCTCGGCCACGTTGAGCGGCGCGCTGGCCAGCGCGCGCCGGCACTGCCGCGCGAGATCCGGATCATGCCGCTCCAGCTCTCGCACCAGAGGTGCCAGCGCCCGCACGAGCTCCAGCAGCACAGGATAGATTCGCAACATCGTCCGACTCCTTGCATGCGCCCGCGCACCCTGCGCGGGGGCGCATGTCCAAGCCCGCCGCGCGCAGGAGTCGACAAGGCTGCGAGCGAAGCGAGGACGGCCCCGGCCTTGCGGACTCCGAGCACGGCGGGACGATGACCCACCCCGAGCGATGCCCTTCCCCACACCTGTCAGCGACGTCCCGCCCCGCGCCCCCACTCGCGCTCGCGCCCGCGCCCGCGCTTGCTCTCACCCCGGTGAGGGGGAAGGAGAAGGGGGCGGCGCTTCGCAGCAATCGGTGCCGCCGCCGCCGGGCGTCGTCGGCCGCGAGCGAGAGCGCGAGCGCGGCGAGAGGGGCGGGGGGGCGCGGAGGCGAGAGGCGCGGGCCCGTGCGCGAGAGGAACTTGGGTGAGCGGGTATCCCACCGATCTCGGGCTGCGACGAACTTGTCACTTGTCCTGCAGATCGCAGCTGGTAGCTTGGCAATCAGCGGCGGAAATCGGTCCCCGCGATCAGAAGGGGGGATCGTGATGTCGCCTCGCCTCGCCTCGCCTCGCCTCGCCTCGCCTCGCGCTGGTAGTCTTCGCGCTGCTCGGAGCCTGCGCGACGGACGTCGGCACCGGGACGTCTTCGCAGAAGCTCAACGTGCTGCCGCAGCTCGGTGACTTCGTCCTGTACGGCCAGCAGAGCGTCGCCATCGCGAAGAAGACGACCATCCTGGGCGGAGACGTCGGCGTTGCGTCGGTGGCTCCCGCAGGCTCCGGCACTCAGCTCACCCTCGACAAGCAGGTCTCGATGGACGCGGCGCACCTTCTCGTCGCGCCGTCCATCTCCCTCGGGAAGGGCTCCTCGGTCGGAGACGTCGAGACGAACCAGCTCACCGACCTCGGCGCGAAGAGCCTCGGCGCGCAGTCGCCGTACCCGTCGGCGACGCCGCCCCTGGCGCTGGCGGGGACGGGGGCGGTCGGCGTCGCGGTGAACGTGCCGGCGAAGACGAGCCTCGTTCTCGCTCCAGGCAGTTACAGTACGCTCACCGCCGGCAGCCACGCACACCTCGATCTGCAGAGCGGTACCTACTCGTTCACGAGCGTGACGCTCGCCGATCATGTCGTCGTCCAGGCCGCGGTGGCGGGCGTGACGATCCGGATCGCCGGGGCCACCTCCGCCGGGCCCAGCACGATTATCGGTCCGCCAGCCAGCGGACAGGCGAGCGCCGTGCGCATCACCGCGTTCGGCAACGACCTCGGCTCGACCCCCGTCATGTCCTTCGGCTCACGCGACACCATCAGGGCGCTCGTGGACGCGCCCCACGGCACGCTGTCCTTCGCCGATCATGTCCAGGCGACCGGCGCCTTCGCCGCCTTCGCCATCCAGGTCGGGGCGCGCTCGACGTTCGAGTTCCAGGATGGGCTCGCGCCTTCGGCTCCAGGCCTGCAGGCTCTCCCGTACACCAACGACGGCATCGCCCTCCCGGTCGCCGCGCCCGTCGATCCGAGCGCCCAGGTCGCCGTCTCGCTGGACCTGCCCATCCGTAACGCGCGCGATCTCGCCGCGCTCCAGAAGAACGTCTCCGATCCGTCGAGCGCGGACTACCGCAAGTACCTCACCACGTCCCAGTTCGCCGCCCTGTTCGGCGCCTCGCCGGCGGACTACCAGGCGCTCGACGGCTGGGGGACCACGCGCGGTCTGACGACGCAGACGTTCACCGACCGCATCGTGCTGCTCGTCGTGGGCACGGCGGCAGAGATTGAGCAGGCGTTCTACGTCAACCTCATCATGGGTGTGCGGTCGGACGGGACGCAGTTCTACGAGCCGGACCGCCAGCCGTCGATCGACAGCAGCGTCTCGATCCTGAGCATCCAGGGCATCGACGACTTCTTCGTCAGCGAGCCCGCCGGAGGCTCGGTGCCCGGCGGCTCGTACGCCTCCTTCGACGTCCGCAACGCGTACCTGTCGTGCAGCCCGACCCTCCGGGGCGAGGGCCAGACCATCGGGATCTTCGAGGCCGGTGGCTTCAGCGTCAACCTCGGCGATGTCGCCAGCTACCAGAACCTCACGGGGTTGACCAGCTCCCCTCCCGTTCAGCGCGTCGTGCTCTGCGGCGCGAGCGGGGCCACGTGCTCGGGCCTGAAGAACTGCTCGACCGTAGAGCAGTCGCTGGACCCGGAGGTCGCCCTGGCCATGGCACCGGGGGCGCAGGTGGTCATCTACCGCGGGCCCACGGTGGACTCCGCCTTCGCCGCGATGGCGCAGCCTGGTGCATCGTCGTGTGGTCAGGGACCCTCGCGTTTCGGGCTGCCGGGGCAGATCAGCTCCTCCTGGGGGGTGCGGACGGGTACTGGGACGCTCAATCTCTGGGCGGAGTTCGCCGTCCAGGGGCAGTCGTTCTTCCAGGCGTCAGGTGACAAGGGCAAGTACGAGCTGACGAAGAACGTGCAGACGCAGTGTCCGCTGAACTCCGCAAGCAAGCCCACGGCGGAAGCGCCCCCGACCGACATCCGCGGCGCCCCCGGCCCGCTGACGACCGTGGGGTGGACGACCCTGAGCATGTTCGGAAACGGTGTCGCGTACCAGAGTGAGTCCGGAAACGCGGGCAGCGGGGGCGGCATCATCACCTCCCAGCCCATACCTCCGTACCAGATCGGCCTCGCCAGCGCCCTGAACGGCGCCTCGGCGACGAACCGCAACAACCCCGACGTGGCGATGGTGGGAGACAACGTGTTCGCCGTGTTCTCGAAGCCGTTCGGCAACACCTCGGGAACGGTCAACGGGACCAGCGTCTCGTCGCCCCTCTGGGCGGGCTTCATGGCCGTCGTCAACCAGGCCAACGCGGCGTTCGGGGTGGGGCCGGTGGGCTTCGCCAGTCCCCTCCTCTACCGGATCGCGCCGCTGCCGGTGTTCAACGACATCGTCTCCGGCGCCAACACCAACACCTGCGGCGATGGCTACAACGCGGTCTCCGGCTACGATCTCGTCACCGGCCTGGGCACGCCGCGGTGCTCCATGGTCAACATCATCCCGCGCTTCGGGACGCCGTACCCCCAGCTCTTCGTCCACGTCGAGTCGGGGATGGACGGACTCAACGACGCGAGCGGCGTCGTGCTGAAGCTGCACGTGACCGACAGCACGACGCAGACCTTCACGCTCAAGGCGGGGGGCGAGAAGGGGTGGGGCGACGGGACTACTCACGATCTGCCGCCGTTCACGCTCTCGCCGCCGCTGCGCCCGCAGGACGTCGCATCGGTGGAGGTGGACCTGCTGGAGAACGGGCAGGGCGGGGTCTCCGCCGACAACTGGGACATCGGCGGGATCCAGGTCCGGCTCGGGACCTCCAGCGCCCAGGTGCCCTGGGGCTGCCTCACCGACTGGAGCGGCAACGACGGCTGCACGTCCACCCAGCCGAGCTGCGACCCAGGCGGCAAGCTAGGCAACACCGCCGACACCGGCGTGGCGCGTCTGAGCGAGAACGACGGTTGCTCCTCATGCAACATCGGCTGCACGTGCGGGGCAGGCCAGGGACCGACGGCGGTCTTCAACAACGACCCCACTGACAGTGGGTGCCCGGCCTTCACGCCGGGTGTGCCGGCGCAGCCGTTCGACACGGTCGAGGCGGTGATCGACACGTCGGATGACGATCTGAGGGCCGGGGATTCAGTCGTGATGGACGTGCTGACACCCGGGAACCCCAATCCACTCGATACGCTTACGATTCACAACGGGGGCAACCCGAAGTTCGACAACAACACCGAACACGGCAAAGCGATTTCTCTGACGAAGACGCAGCCCGTCGCGGCGAACATCGACCACTTCGACCTGAAGCTGTCCAACGAAGGCAACGACGAGTGGCACATCAGCGGCATCGAGATCTTCGGGCGCCGTGCTGCGGACGGAGGGGATGACACGTGCCTATTCCGCTCCGCCACGGCGCGCGTGCTCAACGCCAGCAATGAGGTCGTCTCGCTGCAACGAGGTGATGGGTGTCCCTGACGCGTGCATTGTCCGTCGTGCTCGCGGTCTGGGTATCCGGCTGCGGCGGGCGGACCGACGTGGGCGACGCGGACGCCGCCGGTGGGACGCTCCCCGACGGCGGTCCGGCCGACGCCGGCGCCGGGGCGGATGCGGATCCGGTCCTGGACTGGTGTGACGTGACTCGTGGCCTGGTCGACGGGTGCGACGACGCTGGAGAAGTGACTGGCGCCACTCCACTCAAGAGCACCATCTACTGTCCGTCGCCGTATCAGTGTCTTTACGGCCAATTTGGGGTCCACGCCTGGGGTTGCTGTAGTACCGAGGTTTGCGCGTACGGCGACGTGAGATATCCAGGATGCACGGCCATCCAGAAGTGAGCCGCTTCCTCGCTTGCCTCGCTCTCCTCCTCGCCGTCACGGCGTGTGACGACCCGGGCAGCCAGTTCGACAGCAACCGTCGGACGTCGCTCCGCAGACGGAGGCGACGACACCTGCCTGTACCGCTCGACCGCCGCGCGCGTGCTCAACGCCAGCAACGAGGTGATCTCGTCGCAGCGAGGCGACGGATGCCCCTGAGAAGAGCAGTGGCGGTCGCGGTGACGGTCTGCGCGATCGGCTGCGGGGGCCGGATCGACGTGGGGAGCGCCGACGCCGCTGCCGGGATCGGGCCTGACGGCGGCCCGGCCGACGCCGAGGCTGCAGGGGACGCGGGGCGCGTGCTGGACTGGTGTGACGTGACTCGTGGCCTGGTCGACGGGTGCGACGACGCTGGAACGGTGACTGGGAGTACGCCGCGCTTGAGTGCCATCTATTGTCCTGAGCCGTCTCAATGTCTCTATGATCACTACAACGAGGGTATTCACGCTTGGGGCTGCTGTCATCGCGACGGGGTCTGCGAATACGGGGACCCTAGGTACTCAGGATGTGCGGCGATCCAGAGATGATCATCCGCTCCCTCCAGCTTCTTGCGGTCCTCGGCGTCGCCGTCACGGCCTGTGACGACCCGGGCAGCCAGTTCGACAACCACGACGCCGCGGTCGAGGCGGCGCCGGCCGTCGGCACGCCGTGCTCGTCCATCACCGACTGCGCGCCCGGCCAGACCTGCGAGTTCCAGATCGGAGACTGCGCCCCGAACGCGCAGGCCACCTGCCAGAACGACCCGGAGAACGCTTGCTTCAGCGAGGTCGCCTTCTGCGCGTGCGACGGCGGCGCGCCCGTCACGGTGCAGTGCCCGAGCATGGGGTTCTCGTCCGTCCAGGTGACGAACGACCTGTGCTCCGGCGTCGACGCGGGCGCGGACGCGGGACCGGATGCCGCCGCCGACGCCGGCTCCGATGCCACCACCGACGCCGACGGCGACTGACGGGACAGCCCTGCCGACCGGGACCGAGAGTGGGAGCGGGAGGAGGCGCCAACGCGGCGCTCGCCGACGACAACACCACCTCCGCCAACCACAAGACGGCGGTCTACGAGTTCTACGCGCACCGCGCCGGGGACGTCCGGACCGCCGACCTCGTCGTCGTCGCGACCCTCGCCGCCACCAGGAGCAGGCGATTCAAGCGCGGTTTTCCATGGGGCCCACACGTCTGGAGCCGGCTCGCGGCGGCTCGGGGGTGGGCGCGAACGTCCCCCATCGTGGCCCTTGCGGTCTCGATGGGGACGCTCACGGAGCGATTTTCGCCCCGCGCGCGCACCGGACCCTGCCCCGTGCGAGCGTCAGGCGGCGACGAGGGCGCCGGCGATGCGGCGGATGACGGCGCTGCGGTAGTAAGGAGGAGCGCGAGCCGGCGCGCGCGGCGGGACCTCGTGCGGCGCGCCGAGCCCCTCGAGGAACCTCCGGATCCCCCGCGGCTCCTGCACCATCGCCACGAGCTTCATGCGGCCCTCGCACTCCGGGCACCTCTGCACGTCCACCGCGAAAGTGCGAGGCCCGCGGCAGCGGTCCCCCGCCACCTCCCCTCGCCAATATCGGCGGCTCACGCCGCCAATATCGGCGGGCCTGTCCACGAGATCCACCGCCGGCGTCACCGCCCCAGCGCCGCGCGCACCCGGGCGAGCGCGGCGCCCACGTCTCGCTCCACCAGCTCCGCCGCCACCCGCATCACCCGGTACCCGAGCCCCTCCAGCACCCGCTGCCGCGCCGCATCCGCCGCCGCCCGCTCCGGCTCCCGGTGCACCCCGCCGTCCACCTCCACGATCAGCCGCTCGCTCAGCGCCACGAAGTCCACGATGTAGTTCCCCGCGAGCACGTGCTGCCGCCGGAACTTCACCCCACAAACCCGCCGCCCCCGCAGCGCCCGCCACATGATCGCCTCCGACCGCGTGGGTCCCGTGCGCATCGAACGCGCGTACGTGTGAAGGAGAAAGAGCGAGGGGGCTTCGTGCGGTGCCATGCCCTCCCATGGCGGAAGGAGCGTGACAGCCGCAGTGACGCATCCCGCACGCGCACCAGGAAGGCTGGCGCGATCCTTCCGCCCGCCCGGCGTGGCACCGCACGAAGCCCCCTCGCGACGCCCACACGCGTTCGACGAAATCGGAGGAGGGCCCCGCCCACTCAGTTCCCGCGCCGAGGTCCGCCGCGTCCAGCCGATCAGCCTCCCCGATGGCGCGCGCGAGCGCGACATCGAGGGGAGGGGCGCCACGCGCAGGGCTCGCGCGCAAGCCCGCGTGCAGGCCCACCGCGCTGCCCCCGCTCCTCACCGTGGGCCTGCGCGCGGGCGAGCACGAGCCCGAGCATGGCGCCCGGAGGGGCCACCCCCCCCCTCGCCATCCGCCCCCCGGATGCGCATACTGCCTGCCCCCCTCCCCCGATGCACCCCATCCGCCTCCGCGGCGCCCGCACGCACAACCTCCGCTCCGTCGACCTGGACCTCCGGGCCGGCGAGCTCGTCGCCGTCACCGGGCCGAGCGGCGCGGGCAAGTCGTCGCTCGCGATGGACACGCTCTACGCCGAGGGGCAGCGGCGCTTCGTCGAGAGCTTCTCCCCGTACGCGCGGCAGTTCCTGGAGCGCCTGGAGCGACCGCCCATCGACTCGCTCGAGCCGGTCGCCGCCACGGTCGCGGTGGACCGCCGCGCGCCCATCAAGTCCAGCCGCTCCACCCTCGCCACCATGGCCGACCTCGAGCCGTACCTCGCCGCGCTCTTCGCGCGGGAGGCGGTGCCGGTGTGCCCGGAGTGCCAGAGTTCGGCACGACCTGACTGCATGATCGCCCGTGGCGGCTGATTTCCGCGACTTGGAGGGTTCCGGCTTCTCTGTGAAGGGGCGGTGAATTTTCGTCTGGCTTCGCCGTCTGACAGAGGCGATGAAGACGGAGGCGATGGGGCAGAAGACACTACCCGACGATGGCCAGCAGGGCCACATCCGGTGGTTCTCCGACAGGGCGTGCGTGGTGGACCACGGCGACCGTCGTGAGGTGTTCGTGGGCGGGGTGCTCGTCGGGATGTTCACGAGCGATGACGTGACGAGCCGCAACGTGCTGATTGTGACGCTCGCGGCAGAGCCGAGGACGCATCTCGGGAGGATGGCGAAGGCGTTCGGCATCTCGAGCGAGCGGATGCGGGAGCTTCGGCGCAAGTACGAGCGGGAGGGGATGGCGGCGCTCGTGACGCCGGCGCGCAACGGTCGGCCGCCGAAGGTGACGCCCAAGAAGCGCGCGGCGCTCGAGGCGCTCTTCGACGCCGGGCTGACGATCGAGGCGGCGCACAAGAAGGTCCGCGGTCTCGGCTACAGCACCGTCGGGCACGTGCACACGGCGTGGAGCAAGAAGCGCGAAGCGGAGCGTGCGAAGCGTGCGGCTGACGAGGCGGCGGCGGAGCGGGAGCAGACGCTGCCGCTGCCGGGCATCAAGCGCATGGCCGTGCGACCCAAGCCGCCGCCGCCGGAGCCGGTCGCAGACGAGGTCGTGCGGAGCAGCGCGTACGTGCAGCACGCGGGCACGTGGCTGATGCTCGCGACGCTGGCGAAGCTCGGGCTCTACGACGCGGCGGCGCGCGCAACTGCGGGGCGAATGGAAGGTCACACGACGCGCGTCGCGCTCGATGCGGCGGCCATCTCACTCACGCTCGGGCAGCGCTGCGTCGAAGGCGTACGACGGATTGCGACGCCGACGTCGGCCGTGTTGCTGCGGGCCACCGCGTGCCCGTCGCCGCGGAGCGTGCGCCGGACGATGGCGAGATTCGCCGAGCAGCTCGGCGCCGTGCGGTTTCACGTCGCCATGCTCGGTCGGTACCTGCGCGCGCCGCGCGCCGCAGAGCGCGGCGTCTACTACGTCGACAACCACCTCCGGCCGTACACGGGCAAGCAGGTCATCCGGCGAGGCTGGCGCATGCAGGACAAGCGTGTCTGCCCCGGAATCACGGACTACTACGTGCACGATGAGGACGGCCGGCCGCTCTTCCGCGTCGACGTCGCATCCCACGACTCGCTCACGCAGTGGCTCGCGCCGATCGCACGAGTACTTCGTCGTGTGGTGGGCGACGGCGAGCGCGTGCTGCTCGCGTTCGATCGCGCGGGCTCCTTCGCGGAGTCGATGGCGCGGCTGCGCGACGCGGGCTTCGAGCTGGTGACCTACGAGCGACGTCCCTTCCCCAAGCTGGCCGAGTCCGCCTTCACCGAGAGCGCACACGTCGGCGAGGACGACGACGTGCGCTACGTCGAGTCGCAGATCAACCTGGGCGCCGGACGTGGCCGTGTGCGTCGCATCGCGGTGCGGGAGGCCGACGGCCGCCAGGTCAATCTGCTCGCCGTCTCCACCTGCGACGCCACGCGCCTCATCGAGATCATGCGTGGTCGCTGGCGGCAGGAGAACGGCTTCAAGCACGGGGTGGAGCGCTGGGGCATCAACCAGCTCGACCGGCGCGAGACCATCGCGTACCTCCCTGACACGATCGTGCCCAACCCGGCGCGGCGCCGACTCGATCGCGCGATGCGCGTCGCATGCATCCGCGAGGGCGACGCGCGGCGGTTGCTCGCGCAGCTCCCCGACGAGGACCGGCGACGGGCGCGAATCGAGCGCGACCTCGAGGATGCCATCGCGTTGCAGCGCCAGCTCGAAGAGCAGCGGCCGACGACGCCCAAGCACGCGCCGCTGTGCGACACCGAGCTCGCCGGAAAGCTCCGACGTCACGAGAGCGGGAGCAAGACCGTGCTCGACACGCTGAGAATCGCGTGCGCGAACGCCGAGGCTGACCTCGCTGCGTTGCTGGGCTCGCGCCTGCCCCGCCCGACGGAGGCGAAGAAGACGCTGGCCAACCTGCTTGCCGCGCCTGGCCGAGTACGCGTCGGACTACGCACCATCGCCGTCGACCTGGCGCCCGCCGGCACTGCGCTGGAGCACGCCGCCTTTGGCGAGCTGCTCGCCGCCATCAACCGCCAGAAGCTCACCCTGCCCGGCGATTCAAGACGCCGCCGGCTCAGGCTTCGAGCCCAGATCGGGTGAGAGGCCATGCCGAACTCTGGTGCGCTGCGGGACGTGGCAGAAGGACGACCGGTTGGTTGGCCGCCCTTGCGAGCCGTGGGTTGAAGGTCGAGGGCACAATTTGCCGCCCTGGGTGCTGATCAGTGCCGCGTCGTCAGTGGTGCCCCGAAGCGTTTCGTCGTACCGAACAGCCCGGCGGGAGAGGGCCCCGCTTTTCGGGCAGAATCTCCCCTTGCGCGGCGCGGCGGATGCTGCCATGCTTGAGGCCTTGACTGCGTTGTTAGGCAGCGGGGGGCCCGCTGCACTCCAACCCTCAGGACGCACACCCGAACACATCCGCAACGCCATTTATCAAGCCAAAGCAACGAAACGCAAAACGGCAAGTACCACGGCGAGCAAATTTTAATGGGCATGGGCCCCGGCGCCGGACGCGGTGTCGGGGCTGTGCGTTTTGTGACTGACGGCCGCGGCGCTGCGCGCCGCAGAGTCGAGGGGGCTCTAGCTACCCCGCCGTCTCCGGCCACATCACCACCAGGGCCACCGGCTCGCTCCTCTCCAGCTCCACCCGGTAGCTCCCCTCGATCGCCGCGGGCTCCGTCTCCCGCTCCGCCCGGATCGCCTCCCGCCTCCTCCGGAGCCACTCCCGGTCGCGATCGAGCTGCGCCTTCTCGTACGGGCTGAGCGCCTTCTCGTCGAAGCCGAGGGTGAGCTGCTGCCCCTCGAGCAGCTCGGTCGCGTGATCGAGCTGCCGCGCGAGGATCGCCCGCAGCGCCGCCGCCTCGTCCTCGCCGCGCCGGCGGAGGAGCTCCCGCGCGCGCTGGCCCTGGGCGTCGGCGTCCTTGGCGATCTCCCGCCACAGGCTGCCGAAGAGCGCGGGCGCGGCGCGCAGCACGCGCGAGGCCTCCACGTGCCGCGGCGCGCGGGGCTCGGCGAGGATCTTGTCCAGATCGGCGAGCGCCTCCTGCTCGTCGCGCGAGTCGGGGGCGAAGACCTCCACCGCGTCGGTCGCCTCGTTCCACACGCCGGCGACGCGCACCAGCTCCTCGTGCAGGCGCGCCGCCGACGCGCCGAACAGGGAGAGGCGCCCGATGCCCACCACGCGCACGCGGCTGGCGTACGGATCGCGGAGCACGGTGACGCGGGAGAGATCGTGCGCGGAGAAGCCCTGCGCGCGGAAGCGACCGAGGAGGCGCTCCACGAAGGGATGGGAGAGGTGCAGGTGCACGACGGGGGTGGCCAGCTCCTCCGGCGGGGTGAAGGTCACGCGCAGCAGCGGGCGCTTGCGCCACTCCCACGGCGCCTCGTCCTTCTCCCGCGGCGGACGGAGCGTGTCGAGCGTCGCCTCCCACGCCGGCGGCATGGGCGGGACGGTGAAGCACGCGAGCTCCGGCTCCTCCTTGGGCGACGGCGCGCGCGCGAGGGGCTCCGCGCCCGCGAGGCGCAGGCCCACGTCGACGACCTCGCGCAGCAGCTCCGGGCGCACCAGCAGGCGACGTCGCGACTCGTCCAGCCGCTTGCGCGCCTCGGCGATCTCCAGCTGCACGTCGCGTCCCTTGCGCACGCGCTCGAGCTCGTTGGCGACGGGCGCGGCGAAGAGCTGCTCCTGCGCCTCGTCCTCCTCCAGCGCGGCGCCCGTCTTGTCGGTGATGCCTTCCTTCTGGAGGCGCTCCGCCATGCGCGTCGCGACCACGGCGCCGAGGGAGCCGAGCTCGGTGCGGATGCGCTCCGTCTTCTCCACCAGGGTGTGAAGGACCTTGTCCTCGCGGCGGTTGGCGTAGACGAAGTAGGCGCACGTCACCTCCTTCGCGCCCTTCATGCGGTCGATGCGGCCGTTGCGCTGCTCCATGCGCGCGGGGTTCCAGGGCACGTCGAAGTGCACCAGCATCCGGCACTTGCCCTGCAGGTTGACGCCCTCGCGCGCGGCGTCGGTCGCCACGAGCACGCGCAGCGGGTACGCGGCGGGATTGCCGGTGAAGGCGGCGCTCACCGCGCGGCGGTCGTCGTCGCTCATGCCGCCGTCGAAGACGCCGATGCGCTCGTCGTCGCGGTCGGTGCCGGCCACGGCGGTGCGCAGCAGCTTGAGGAGGTAGTCCTTGGTGTGGCCGTACTCGGTGAAGATGAGGAGCCGCTCGTCGGTCCACCTCGCGCGCGAGCCGCCGCCGAGCGCGACGCCAGGGCACTGGTTCCTCTGCATCCAGGCGACCAGCGCGCGTACCTTCGCGTCGGGATCCAGGCGGTGGGCGCTCGCGAGATCGAGCATGCGCGCGAGCAGCTCGGCGACGTGGCCGGTGGGCGCGGCCAGGCTCGCCGATTCGTGCGCGACGTCGGCTTCTTCGCGGGCGTCCGCTGCCTCCGCCGGCGCGTCCTCGTCGTCTTCTGTCGAGGCGCCTGCCGGCGCGACGCCGCCCGCGCCGGCGGCCCGGTGCTCGGCGTGCTTCTCCAGCGTCCTGGCAAACGCGTAGACGCTGGAGAGCAGTCGCTTTTGCAGGGTGACGAAGGCGAGGCGGCCCCTGGCCTTCGACGGCGCGGCGAGCGCGGTGTACTCGGCGAGGAGCATGGCGAGCTGCTCCTCGAACGTCCCCGCCACGCCGATGGGCTGCACGGTGCGCGTGGGGAAGTCGCCCTTGGGCAGATCGGTCTTGAGCCGCCGCACCATCACGGGCACGAGGCGCGCCGGATCGGTCACCCGCTCTCCGCGCAGGAACCGCTGCGGATCGAGCAGCTCGAGGAGCGCGGCGAAGCTGTTGGAGTGGCCGTTGTGCGGGGTGGCGGAGAGGAAGAGGCGGTGCTCGAAGCGCGGCGCCAGATCGCGCACAGCGCGGGTGATCTCGGAGTCGGCGGGCCAGCGGGAGCCGGAGGCGGGCGCGACGGTGTGCGCCTCGTCGAGCAGCAGCATGGAGCGCAGGCGCCGCCCGTCCCCGGGGAAGAGCGCGCGGAGCGCCTCGCGATGCTCCGGCCGCCGGAAGGTCTGGTAGGAGACGATGAAGCGCGAGTGCGTGGCCCACGGGTTGACGCCGAAGCCGCGCTCCTGCCGCCGGCGCGCGACGAAGCCGCGATCGTAGATCTCGAAGCGGAGGCCAAAGCGCGCTTCCATCTCCGCCTTCCACTGCGTGGTCACCGCGGCGGGACACACGACCAGCACGAAGTCGATGCGCTGGCGGAGCAGCAGCTCCTGGATGATCAGCCCCGCCTCGATGGTCTTGCCCAGGCCGACGTCGTCGGCGATGAAGAGGTTGGCGCGCGGCAACTCCAGCGCCTTCATGAGCGGCGCGAGCTGGTAGTCCTTCAGGTGGATCCCCGCGCGGAAGGGTGACTGGAAGAGGCGGCCGTCCGTCGCGGTCACGGTGTTCCAGGCGAGCGCGTGCAGGTACGCGGCGAGCGCCTCCGGATCGTCGAGTCGGGAGGGCGCGCCCAGGCCTGACGCCTCCGGGGCGAGGACGCGCGCGCCGAGCTCCAGCTCCCAGAGCACCTCCGCGGTGCGGCCCTGCGCGTCGTCGTCCAGGCACACCAGGGACACGCGGGTCATGTCGTCATGGTCGGCGCCCGGCTCGACGTCGGTGACGAGCCAGCGGCGATGCCGGGCGAGCACGACGGCGCCGCGCGCGAGGCGCGCCGGCTCCGCGGGGCCTTCTCCGGGGAGCGGCGGAGAGCTCTGGCCGGGCGCGTACGCCTCGAGCAGCCGGCGGGCGAGCTCGGCGCGGGCGCGCACGTCGGTGGGCAGGTCGTGCGCGGCGCACGCCTCGCGAAGCTCGTCGCGCCCGAGGCGGGGGAGCACGTCGGTCAGGTGGATCCCGTGACGGAGGAGCGCCTCCAGCTGGCGATCGCGCGTATCGGACGGCCCGAGCGGCACGGAGAGCGCGCGGGCGAGCTCGGCGAGCCGGAGCTTGCTGAGCGTGCCGAGCACGGAGCGGGTGGAGGGGGTCATCGCGACGACAACCCAGCCCTCCGGTGCCGAGCATGCATGAGCCCGATCACGCGTAACCCGGCCCCAAGCCGCCACCTGGGACCGCCGCTGCGGGCCCCGTGAAGCTCGTGAGACGGCGGGCGGGGTCGTAGAAGCTGATGCGGTGCTGCTCCAGCTGGCTGAAGAACCCGTCTGTGGCTACCGCAGCGCATTGCAACCACCCCTTGCGATTCGCCTCGTATGCCAGCAGCCAGTGTTCGTCTTCGAGCGCGTTCGGTAGCGCTGCGAGCGCAGCCCATGCCGCAGTGTCAAGCGCGCCGGGCGAAAATCTGCCGCGCACACTGGCGTCCAGCGCGAGAAGCGCCACGATGTCGTCCTCCATTTGTGAGACGACCGTCGCCGTGTCTGCCGATAGGTCAATGTCGAACTGTATCGCCATCCAAAGGGCCCACGCGACCTCGCTCCCGTGTCCGAGCGGCGCGTGTCGCGCGATTGTGGACTCGATGGTCGTACGAGCGGGCGTCCTGTTCACGACGCGTCCTGCCACCACGTGGCGCTCCAATAGCACGACCGCAACGGGGATCGTCGCGGGATCCGCGGTCATCGCATTGAACAACAGCCCCTGGAATGTCCACCATCCGTCATGTAAGAACATCCAGCGCTGTGCCGCAATTAGCGCAAATCGCAAGACAGCCTGCTGCGGATGCTCCTTCGCCAGCTGGAACGCGCGACTGAAGAACGCCGCAGCGTCGTTGAGCTCCTGCGTTGGCGTCCCACGGCGAACCGGAAAGTGGCCGAGCTCGATTGCCCACTGCTCATCGAAGGGAATAGGACCTTCGACGATCCTCGTCTTTCGCGGGTTGAGACTCAGCTCGTACTGCGCCAGAAGGCCCTGAAGGTCGGTCAGGGCCGCCTCGGCGTCCGCGAGCGTTGGAAAGCCGAACTCATAGTTGTCGACATGCCGAAAGCCTCGAAGTCCTCGCGGCGCAAGGGCCGCATCGACCGCCGTCAGCACCACTTCCGCAACCACCAGGGAGCAGTCGGGGCCGATGGGAATCCCGACCGTCTGACCGTCCTGCTGGTTACGAAGTGCACGATCGATGGCGTCACCAGGTGTCTGGTTGATGTGTGCCTTCGCATAGGCCTTGCCATGCAGAGCCCACGGAATG
Source organism: uncultured delta proteobacterium (assembly GCA_963782055.1). Lineage (GTDB taxonomy): Bacteria > Myxococcota_A > Polyangia > Polyangiales > Polyangiaceae > DASXHD01. The sequence goes on along the minus strand of CAWAIF010000003.1, from coordinate 2,251,931 downwards.
CTGTGGGTATACAGCGATGGATAAAACTGGTTGATGTCCGTCCGGAGAAAGTACCGGGCTCCGACGAAACGACGCGCCCTGAGTCGGGTAAGTGCGCGCAGCGAAAGACGCGGAACCAACGCGCGATCCACAACCGTTCGCCTGACCATGGGCTTACTGGCAGACAGCCGTGCCTGTTGAAAGTGCGTGCGCAGGGCGGGCCACTGACCCTCGATCTCTTCTGCGAGAAGTAGGTGATGCCTCGGATTTGGAATCTTGAGCGGACGCCGGAGACCGCCCGGCCGAGCGAGGTTGTGTTGAACACACCTACTCCACCTGCCGGGTGCCGGCAGGGCCCCGCGATTGGCAGGGTTGGTCGCAAACACCGCGAACCCCTCGGTGGTGAAGGGCGGAGGAAGCTCCCGCGGGAAGTAACCTCTCCTTAGCAGCGCCAATGCGGTGGTCACGTGGCGGCATGATCGCCGATGCGGACCCCGACTGCAATCCTGACGACGACGACAATCGCGGTCCTTGCCCGCCAAGTCACCGGGCGGTGCGCCGCGGCCGCCCCGGTGCCGGAGCACGCCTGCTCTCCGGCCGTCGGAAGAACGCCTCGATCGGTACGCGGAGCACCGATGCGATCTGGATCAGCCGGGGCAGGGTCAGGTTCACCCCGCGCTCAAGCCGCTGGACCGTGCGCGCATCGACGCGCAGCTTCTCCGCCAGCTGCTCCTGCGTGCAGTCCGCCGCGTGCCGCTCCTCGCAGATCCGCCGGCCGATGTCGGCCATGACGCGCTTGGTGTCTCTCACCCGGTGAGAGTCGGGTCTCTTGACCCTCGTGAAACACGGTGCGATATGTCGTGTTACCGCCGCGGCATGGGATCGCAGCGGAGGAGGATGGCATGCGCACACGCTTCGGGTTTCTCATCGTGGTCACGGGAGTCGGCGTCGCGTGCTCGTCGGCGCCGCTCGCCCAGACCGACGGCGGCGGGCCGGACGGCGCGGTCGATGACGCGGGTCAGGACGACGCCGCGGACGCCTCCGACGCCTCGGCGGACGGGTCCACCTGCCCGGCGGACCGGCAGTGCCCGAGCCAGTGCTGCGACCAGGGTGATGGACGTCAACTATCCCTGCATGGTGGCGACAACTATTCTTGCAGGTGGTCGCCAGGTTCATGGTTCGTGCCTCGTGTAGTTGTCGTCGTCGCGTAGTTGTCGCTGGCCCTCGGTAGTTGCCGTCACGTGGTCGCCTCGGAGGGTCCCTTCTTCGAGCGGGACTCGGCGTCGTCGGCACGCTTGCTGCGTCCTGAGAATTCCAGGATCGCCGAGTGGTGCACGAGGCGATCGATGGCGGCGGCGGTGGTCATGGGATTCTTGAAGATCCGATCCCACTCGCCGAAGACGAGGTTGCTCGTGATGAGGATGGAGCGACGCTCGTAGCGCTCGGCCATCAAGGTGAAGAGAACCTCGACCTCGTCGGCGCTCTGCTGGACGTAGCCGATGTCGTCGAGGATCAAGAGCTCGAAGGCATCGAGGCGGCGCAGGGCACGCGGCAGGTCGAGGTCGCGCTTGGCTGCGAGCAGCTCCTGCACGAGGCGGAAGGTGGGCGCGAAGAGGACGGAGTGGCCTCGCCCCGCGAGCGCGTGGCCGAGCGCGGCTGCGGCGTGAGTCTTGCCGCGTCCGGGCAGGCCGAAGCAGAGGACGTTGTGCGCGCGGTCGAGGAAGGCGCCGGTGGCGAGCTCGTCGAGTTTCGCGAGGACGGCGCGCGGGAGCCGGGCGCGGTCGAGTGTGTCGAGCGTCTTGCCGGGGGGCAAGCGCGAGGCCTTGAGGAGCCGCCCGGTACGACGCTGTCCGCGCTCGTCGGCCTCGGCCTCGAGGACCTCGAGCAGGGTCGGCAGTGCGGCCTCGTGACCCGCGTCGGTGAGGCGACGGACCACCTCGGTCGCGAAGGTCGGAAGCCTGAAGCCCGCGCACAGCTCGCGCAGGCGGGTGCCCATGTCCAGCGTGAAGGCGGTCATGATGCTTCGCCCCCGATCAGACGGTCGTAGACGGAGAGGTCTGGCGGCGGGATGTGCACGACGGGGATCGTGGGGCTTTCGGGCGCGGCGAGCGCCTTGACCGTGATGAAGTCCGGCCTCTCGCCGCGCGCGAGCAGGGCCTGCAGGACCTTCTCGACGTCGGCCTGCATCGTGCTCGCCGCGAGGTGAAGGATGCGCACGTACTCGACGTCGGCGCGGTCGCCATGCGCCTCGACGAGCGCGTCGTAAGCGCGACGGAAGACGAGCGAGGGGAACAGCTCCTCGCGGAAACGGTAGCGCGCGAACGCGCCCGGCTTGCGCACCAGCGACCAGATGACGTGCCGGTAGTCGACCTGGTGGTAGCGGTCTCCGCGGATGCGCGGCATCGTGGCGGTCGGCTTGGTGCGGTCGCGGTAGTAGACCTCGACGAGGTCGGGATACTGCCGGACCTCGACCTCGCAGCCGATGAGCCGCGAGGGCACCGAGTAGACACGGTGAGCGAAGTGGATCGTGCTCCACTGCCGCACCGTCGCGGTGTACTTCGTGTACTCGGGCAGCCGCGTGCGCGGGAGCGGGAGAAGGCGCTCTCGCTCCTCGGCCAGCAGCGCCGCGGACTTGCCGTCGTTGATCCCGCCGCGGACCTTCTCGACGAGCTCCATGTACGCCGCGACCGAGGGGAAGTCGCGGCTCCCGCGCACAACCAGCTCCTGGCGCAGCGCCGACTTCAGCACGTCGTGGGCCTTCTCGGCGACGCCGTTTTGGTGAGACTCCCCGGGCTCGATCCGCGTCGACTTCGCGCCGTAGTGGTCGAGGACGTCGGCGAAGCGGCGATTGAGCTCACGTCCCCCGCCGGGGATCTGGTGCGTCGCGGCCGAGAGGTTGTCGCTGCGCCAGACGCGCGGGACGCCGCCGAGCTCCCAGAGCGCGCCCTGGAGCCCGCGCACGAGCGCTTCGAAGGTCTCGGAGAACGCGAGCCCGACCCAGCGCCACTTGCTGAAGCTCAGCACGAGCTGGAAGAACAGGTGCGGGAACGCCTCGCCGGCGATGGTGACGCCGAGCGCGGAGGCGTCGGTGAAGTCGAACGAGCCCTCGCGTCCGGCCTCGTGCCGCTGCTCGAACATCACCTCCTTGCCCGGGCCGTGCAGGGCACGCCACTCGTGCATGCGCCGCTGCAACGTGCGCAGGAGCGAGGGGCCGTACTGCTCACCGTGGCGTCGGCGCAGCTCCGCCAGCACCGTCGTCCCCTCCAGCACACCGTGCTCGTCGGATGCGAGCAGCGGGGTGATCTCGGAGTCCCAGACCCCCGCGAACGGGTCGGTGCGCGTGCGCCAAGCCCGTGGCTCCTTGCTCTCGCTCGGCAGCGCCCCCTGCTTCCAGGTGTAGGCGCTGCGCTCGCAGAGCCCCGCTGCCGCCGCGGCAAACGCGATCGTCTTTCCTTCGGACATCTTCTTCCTCAACAGCCTGACCTGCTCGTCCGTGACCATCGGAGCTCCTGGAGCCCCGGGGCCGGCCCGCAGCACCGGACCGCAGCCTCGCACGTGCCGTCAGGACGGCGACCGACCTGCAGGAATAGTTGTCGTCGACCTGCAGGAATAATTGTCGCTCATCACCAGGGCTCCATCTGCGTCGACACGGGCATCCAGAAGGAGTGCGCGCAGGTCTGCACCACCTCCAGCGCGTGCCCGACCGGATCGCCATGCTGCACGCTGTTCAGCAGCGGGAAGGGCGCGTGCCTGCCGAACGGTGCGCTCGCGAGCCAGTTCACGCAAGAGTGCCGCTGCACCGCCGGCGCCGAGTGCAAGTCGGGCGCGTGCGCGCCGCACGTCGACAACTCGGGCAACCCGGTCGGGCCGTTCGTGTGCAAGGCGAACGACGGCGCGGCCTACGACGGATGCAACGGCCTGACGTCCTGCGCCGGCCAGTACTGCTGCGTGACCGACTCCAAGGCCAACAAGTTCTGCGCGCTCCAGTGCGTCAACGACTCCAACTGCGGCGCGGCGCACTGCGATCCGTACAGCTTCGCGTCGTCGAGCTGCGGGGGACCGAACGCGTGCGGGCCGTGAGGCGCGCGCCGCCGGGGGGTGGAGAACCGCGCCTCAGGTCGCGAAGTACACGGTCGCGCGTTTCTCGCCCTTCCGCTTCAGGCGCTTCTTGGCGAGCCCCTCGGCGAGCGGCTTCGGCAGCTCCTTCCGCCGTAGCTTGAGCGCGGCCTGGATCTGCTCGGCCCGCAGGCCGTCCTTCTTCCCCCTGAGAAGCGCGACGATGCGGTCGACCTCCTTGGTGATCGCCTCCGGCGAGCGGCGCATCAGGCGGCCGCCCTTCCCGGTCTTGCGCGACGTGGCCGCGCCTTGTGGCGCAGCGCGTGTGCCCTTCGCAGGTCGGCCAGCGCGCGCCCGGCGGGGCGTGCTCGTCACCGCGGTCGACGTCCTTGCATGACCGCTAGCCTCACCGGCGATGTCGCCGAGGGATGCGCCACGCAACGCCGCGAGCACGTTGTGGGCGAAGTTCGCTGCGAGCTGCTGTAGCTGCGTCTCCAGGTTGGACATGACGGCTGTAATACCAAAGGATTGGGCAGACGCATAGGCGGTGATGCCGGCGTCTGTGGCGCGCTGCGCCACAAGCAGCGGCACGCGCATCATGCCGTCGGCAGCGGCGTGCCTCGCTGAATGAACTCGCCCTTCTCCGTCGAAAACCGAAAACGGCGATGGCCGTCACCAGTGCGCCTGCCCGGCACGATCACGGCGTCGGTCATGCCGACGCTCTCAACCGCCACCATGATCTCAGTATCCAGGAACGAAATTGGCTTCCTAGCTCCACCCATCACCATGCGAACCGGCCCGCGCTTCGGAAGGTCGCGCGCACAAATGGGTGTCGCCGTCACAGTGAAGTCGTACGCGCTGCCCGGCGCGCGGTACTCGCCGGTGGTGAGCAAGGCGTGGGCACGGCGGATTTGGTGCTCGTGCAGCTCGGTGAGCTCGTCCGGCAACGCGGCTGACACCCGAAGCGCACGGCACACCTCGCGGGCCTGCGACACGAGCATGAGGATCTCAGCGAAGCGCTCGATGGTGTCCCGGGGCGGCAACGCCTCGGTGAGCACTTCGTCCCGGCCCGGTAGGTGGAGAACATTGCGGATGGGCGAGCCGGCTACGCACGCGGCAGTGAAGGCTAGGAGCTCGTCGAGGAACGGCAGCGCGTCAACGCGCATCCCACCCCACGCGCCAACGTCGAGACCGATCCGCGCCTCGACGCTGGGCGGGTTGCGCTGGAGCTCCATCGACCACGTGAGCAGTCTCCCCATGAGCGCCGCCTTGAATTGGACAGCGAGCGGAGCCGCGATGATCGTTGCCGGCAGGTTCGGGACGCTCACCGCAGGGCTATTCCCCAGCGGGCGCGTGGCGACGAGCGACATGGTGGCCGCTTGTTCTGCGGCGATCCGAATCGTTGCCCCGAGTTGTCCGACCTTCTCCAGCAACGGAGTGCCCGCGAAGGCCGCTTCGCCGGGCGCGAATGTCACGAGGTCCCCGTGAAAGATTCGCGCGCCCGCGGGTGAACGGAAGGAGAATCTGCACTCGACATCTTCCTTCGCACGAAGCTCGACGTGCTCGCGTCCATCGATGATATTGACTGCAGCACAAAATCGGGGATCGAGCCGCTCGATCTCACGCTGGCGCCGTGCTGCCGCGGCGGCGGGGCTGGTGCGGCGACGCCACGCTGCTTGAATTGCGGAGCGGAATCCAGGCCCACCGTTGACCCCGTTCGCCTCCGGCACGCGAACCGTCACCGTCCGCTGCTCACGCCAGCCCTCCGGCAGCGTGGACGGAACGTGGTCCACGTCGACGAAGTAGCCCCTCGCGTCTGCAGCGTCGATAGCCACGAGGAACACGGGCATCGTCTCGGTGTCCAGCCAGTCCACAAGGTGCCGCGTCTCGATCGTCACGCGCAGCGCGCCGCGGCTTCGAGCGTGGCGGCGTGCGCTGGTCTTGATCTGGCATCCGAAGCGCGTGCTGGTCACGCGGAAGGCCTCCGCGACCTGCACCACATAGTCGAGGCCGTAGTCGGCGTTCTGCCGCTCGACAACGAACTCTTCCGGGACGAGCGTGGGGAAAAGGCGTTCACCGACATCGCCGGTGACGTGCGCTCGAGGACGAGAGGACATAGGACTCCAACCGGCGACTGGTTCGGCGTTGCCCCGGCGTGGGGCGGGCGTAGGTGCGGCCGGTCCGGATGGACGATGACCCCATCCAGCTACTGGTCAAGCATGGGCGTGTCTCCGCCCGCGCGCTCCACACCTGTACGCCGGGGACCCGCGGGACCCGCGGTGATCCGCAGCGTCACGCGACGCCGAGCTCCCGCGCACGCGCCATTCCCAGCGTCCGCAGCCACGAGCTGACGTCCAGCCCCTCCCGGTCCGCCGCCGCCGTGAGAATCCGCTTCTGCTCGTCGGTGCATCGGAGGCGGATGCTCGACTCCTTGCGCGAGACGTCCGGCTTGCGGCGCACCTTGGCATCGGGCTCCTTGCGGGCTGGTCGCGCCACTTTCCTCGGTGGTTTCATGGTCCTCCGCGTAGCAACATCAGGCACACTTGACGCGTGTAACTAATGTGGCAACGTTACTGGTGTTGCCACATTGGAAACACACGCTAGCACGCCGCAACCGGCCCGTGGCAGCCGGAACGCGGCGGAAAGATAGGACCATGTCCACCCCCATCCGTTGTCCCAAGTGCGCGGCCGAGTTCGAGCTCTCCGATTTGATCCGCGACCAGGTTGCTTCCGAGGCGAGAGCGGCCGCAGACACCGCCCTGGCCGATCGACGCCGGAGCGCCGACGCGCAGGAGACCGAGCTCCGCCGCCTGGCGCGGGAGATCGAGGAGCGAGAGCAGCGCCTCGACCTCGACGTCGAGCGGCTCGTCGCGGCGCAGGCCGAGACCATCCGGGAGCGCGAGGCCAAGACGGCGCGCGAGCGCGCAGAGCGCGAGGCCGACGCGCGCGTCCGCGACAAGGAGCGCGAGCTGACGGAGGCGCGCGCCGGTCTCCGCGCCGCCACCTCCAAGGAGGCCGACCTGATGAAGCGCGAGCGTCTCCTTGCGGAGCGCGCGCAGCGGCAATCGCTCGACGTGGAGCAGCGCGTGGCGGAGGAGATTGGTCGCGTGCGCGCCGCGCAGGACAAGGTGGTGCAGCAGCGGCTGGACCTTGCGTTGAGTCAGCAAGCGCTCCGTGACGAGGAGCACCGCCAGCACGAGGCCGGCCTGCAGAAGACCATCGACGAGCTGCAGCGCCGCCTCCGGAACGGACCCACGCAGGCTCAGGGCGAAGCGCAGGAGGTGGTCCTCCGCGAGCTGCTCGCCCGGTCCTTCCCGCGCGACGAGCTGCGCGACGTGCCAAAGGGCGTCCGTGGCGCCGACGTGATCCAGGGCGCCCGCGGTCCCAGCGGTGACGTGGCTGGACTGGTCCTCTGGGAGTCGAAGCGCACGCAGAGCTGGTCTCCCGGCTGGTTGACCAAGGTGCGGCAAGACCAGCGCGCCGCCGGCGCCGTCGCCGCCATCATCGTGACGCAGGCGCTGCCGGCCGGCGTCCAGCACGTCACCATGGAGCGCGGCGTCTGGGTGTGCGCGTGGCCCTTCGCCGTGGCGCTCGCCACGGCGCTGCGCGTGGGGATCCTCGAAGTGGCGCTGGCCCGGCGCGCCGGTGAGAACCAGAGCGAGATGATGGCGGCCGTGCACGCGTACATCACGGGGACTGGATTCCGGAGTCGCGTGGAGGGCATCGTCGACGCGCTCGTCGACCTCCAGGAGGACCTGGACAGCGAGAGGCGCGCGATGATGACGCGGTGGAAGCGGCGGGAGCAGATCCTCGAGCGCGGGAGGGCCAACATGACGGCCCTGGTTGGCGACGTGCAAGGGCTCGGTGGGAGGAAGGTCCAGCCTGTGAAGCTGCTCGCTTTGGAGGCGGGTGAACCTCTGCACGGCCCAACGCCAACGGGCAAGTTGCTCGCCGACGGCGGTACGGCGCGACGCGGACGGCGCTTGCCTGCCCGAGCGCGCCGTTCACGTCGCGCGAAGCGATCCTCGAAGGTCCCGTCCGGCGGGTGACGCTCTGGCGTGCCGTCCGAGCTAGTCGAAGCCCCAGACGGCGACGGGCTTGGTCTCGTTTGCGCTGCTCTTGTCGCCGAGCTGGCCCTTCGAGCCTTGGCCCCAGCAAGCGACGGTGCCGTCGGTCACGATGGCGCAAGTGTGCCAATGAAGCGCCCGCCGAGCGATTGAGCACGGAGCGCGTCGGCGAGCCGCCCTTCACTGGCTGAGGTGGCGCTGCTGGCCACCTCGGAACCGGCCCCGCCCAGCGTCAATGAGGGCGGCGCGCTCCCCGTGCGGGCGGTCAGTCGAACCCGACCACCGACACCGGCGTGAGGCTATCGCCCTGGACGCCGTTGCCGAGTTGATAGGCGCCGCCTCGCCCCCAGCAGAGCAACGTGCCGTCGCCATTCATCACGCAGGCGAAGTCTGGGCCGACGGCGATGCTCGCGGCGCTCGTCACCCCCGACACCGCGACCGGCACCCACGTGAAGTTGACCGCGCCGTACCCGAGCTGTCCCCAGGAGTTGTCGCCCCAGCACCTGACGCCTCCGCCCGCGCGCCGCGCACACGCGAACTCCGCGCCGACCTCGACCTGCACCGCGTCGGTGAGCCCCCCGAACGAACTCGGCGTCATCGAGTACGGGTTGTAGCCCCAGCACTCCACGCCGCCCGTCTTCTCGACCGCGCACCCATTCCCCTGCGCACCGGGCCCGCCGCCCACTTGCACGATGTCCGTCAGCCCCGTGTCCACGGGCACGGCGGACGACCCAGTCGTCCCGTCGCCCAGGGACGGGCCGCCCCAACACCAGACGCCGCTACCGCCACGCAGCGCGCAGGCTGTCGACCATCGTCCGGCGACCTGCACCGCGTCGGTGAGGCCCGAAACCTCCACAGGGACGTTGGAGTCGAGCGTCGTCCCGTCGCCGAGCTGGCCGTCGCCGTTGAAGCCCCACGCCACGACGCTTCCCGTCGACGTCAGCGCATAGGACGAGTTGCTGCCACCAGTGACCTGGATGGCATCGGTGAGGTTCGACACCACGACGGGCTTGGTCGAGTATCCACCGGTGCTCCCGTCGCCGAGCTGGCCGTAGAAGTCTGCGCCCCAGCACTCGACGGTGCCGCCCTGAAGCACGGCGCACGAGTGGTACTGGCCCAGCCCGAGCCCGATGACGTCCGTCAGGCCGGTCACGGGCACCGGCTTCTTCCTCGTGACGGTGGTGCCATCGCCGAGCTGGCCGTAGAAGTTTGCGCCCCAGCAATACGTCACCCCGCTGACCGCCGTCGCGCAGGCGTGCCTGTCCCCCGCCGCGATGATCTTCGCGCGGTCGTACGTGGTGGCGCTCGCGCTCGCGGCGCTGATCGGCGCGCAGACGGGGTCGGCGGTCGTGATCCCGAGGTCCTGGGTGACCGGGCCCAGGCTTCCGGGGTCGGGTGTGAAGGAGATGGTGGTCGTCGTCGTGCCGCCCGCGGGCACGAGCACCGGGCCCGCCGCCGAGAAGGGCTTGGGCGGAGCGAGGGTCACCTGCGCCGGCTGGTTGCCCGTGTTGGTGATCACGAGCTGCTGCTTCGCGGGGGCGGCGCCGATGGCGAGCCGCGAAAAGACCAAAGGCGCGCTGGTGGAGAGGATGGCGCCGCCCGCCGACTCCTGCAGCGCCACGGCGTGCGGCACGTCGTCGAGCGCGGTCGTCGTGATCGCCAGCGTGTCGTCGTACAGGTCCGGCGTCAGCGCGGACTGCGACGGGACGGCCTTCGGCGCCACCGCGAGCTGCACTTGCGACTTGGGAGGCACCGTCCCGCTGCTCGGCGTGACCACGTATGGAGAGCTGCCGCCAAGCGCCAGTGTCGCGATGAAGTCGTAGGACTGGTTGCCAGCGTTGAGCAGCGTGACCTTCTGCGGTGCCGCCGCCGTCGCGCAGCCGACCACACCGAAGTCGAGCAGACTGGGGCTCACGCCCGCGATCCCCTTCGTGCCCTCGCCCTTCATCACAATCGTCTTTGGGGCAGCGCACACCGCGCCAGTGACGAGCAGGGCAGAAGCATCCACCACCGTCTTGTCGATGGTCGGCGCAAAGCCTAGGGTGGTGGTGAGCTCGCCGTCCGGTGGCAGGGTCGCTGCGGAGGGGAAGCCGTCCCATGTCGCGCTGAACTGCGAGTCCTGCGGCGCGCCGAAGGCCAGCGTGACCGCCGCGTTGCCGGAGTTGGTGACCGTCGCCGGGATGTCCGGCGCTTTCAAGCCGAGCGGGATCTGCCCGAAGTCCGCGCTCGCGGGCTTCAGCGAGAGCATCGCGCCGCGGGACGTGAGGTGGAGCGGGATGCTGACTGTCCCGTTCGCCGGATTGTTCGTGGTCACCCAGAGCGTGGTGTCGAGCGCCTCGGCCGCGGGCGCGCCGCCCGGGACCTTCGCCTTCACCGGGAGGCTCGCCGTCTCTCCCGGGGCGAGCGTGCCCGTGGCGGCGCCATCCAGAGAGAACGCGTCCGTCTTGCCCAGGCTCGCCTCCCACGTCAGCGGGGAGCCGCCGCTGTTCCCGATCGTCAGCAGCTCGGTCGACTCGGTGCTGCCGCAATCGACGAGGCCGAAGTCCAGCTCCGACGCCCCTAGCACGGCATGCGGGGGTGCGGTCGCCGTCGTGCCCCCGCAGGCGTGGCAGAGGGAGAGCACTGCCGCCACGACGACGATGGGGCCTCGTCTCCGGACTTCCCACCGCATGATGCGACGGTACCACGTGTCGCGCCGCTCCATCCATGGAGACGTGCCCGGGGCATCGCGTCCACCTGAACACATGGGTCTACTCCCTAGGGAGTAGACGGCACTCACAGATCACTCGAGTGCTTGTCTCTGGCTCCCGATATTGCCTACGAATCTCAGCATCCGGACGCTGGACCCACGGACTACGCGTCCACGTGCAACACCGTCGTGTCGCGGCACTAAATGGGTTGACGCGCCCCCCCCCCCGCGCGCCCGCGCGCATGGTCGCTGGGGAGGAGGGAGTCATGGGACTGACGAAGCTGCGCATCTCCGGGCGGTCGGCGGCGATGCTGATCTTGGCAGTGGTGATCGGCCTCTCGTGCGGCGGTTCACCCGACGAGCAGACAGCCAGCACGCAGAGCCTGCTCGACGGCGCGTGCGGCGGGACGACGCTCTCGGCCTGGGTGAACGGCTACGACGCGGCCTACCCAAACCCGGCCATCAAGGTGATCGTCCCGGCCGCCGTGCAGGTGTCTTCGGACACCGTGCCCGTAGGGCAGACGCTCTACGCCGAGCTGCAGTTCTGGAACAACGGGCAGCTGAACTACTGCATCTATTCGCGAACGCAGGACACGTTACAGGCTGGCGCGCCGCTGCCGCTCACCAACTGCGCGGTCAGCATCACGGCGGGAAGCAGGACGACCGTGGACCAGCTGTTCCTCTGGTCCTGGGTCGAGTCGTCGGGCAACTTCCAGGCGCACGTGACGGTTTCTACGGACATGGACGACGGAGACCCCTGCACAGTGGACAAGTGCACCAACGGTCAGCCCGACCACACGGAGAAGGTCCCCGCAGGTACCGTCGTCGGGACGCAATGCGACGGCAGCGCGTACGTCGTCACCTACTGTGACGAGAGCGGGCAGCAGATCACCGGAGGGGACGTGCCGGTAAACGACGGCAACTCCTGCACGACCGATACCTGCGTCGACGGGCACCCCGTGAACACGCCCATGCAGGGCTGCGGGGTGCCGAACGGGTTGAACGGGGTCACTCCTTACCCGGGCGGCGGCACGGTCCCGAGCGACATCGGGCAGGGCATGCTCGACGCGGTGAGCCAGATTCAAGGTCCCGTCACTGCGACCATGGTTAAGAGTCACGTCTCCATCATCCGCGGGCACGTCGTCGAGCGCGATAATCCGCTCGTCAACCTCGGGAGCATCACCGTAAGCATCCTGAACCACCCGGAGTACGGCACGACCCAGACGCGGGCGGACGGCTGGTTCGACATGGCCGTGAACGGCGGAACGACCTACGTGGTGGAGCTGTCGGACCACGTGAACAACCCCGCGTACCTCACGGTCCAGCGGCGCGCGGAGACGCGGTGGCTCGACTGGACCGTGCTCCCGGACATCGCGCTCACGAAACCGGACAGCACCACCTCCGTCAACCTGGGTGCCGGCGTCGACTACTGGCAGTCCGTCCGCGGTAACACGCACGTCGACTTGGACCTGACTCCACGCACTGCGACGATCCTGGTCCCACCGGGCACCGAAATTGCTGCGGGCTGTCCAAGCTGCACATCTCCAGTGACCATGCACGCCACCGAGTACACGGTGGGGGACGAGGGGCGGCTAGCTCTCCCCGGCGAGCTACCGCCTCAGAGCGCCTACACCTACGCGTTCGAGGCGGGCATCCTCCAGGCAGGCGACGCGACGGTCACGTTCAACCACGATCTCTTCTTCTACCTCGAGAACTTCACCAGCGTCTCGATGGACGATACCGACGTGGACGGGCTTGGACACCGCAAGAACGTCATCCCCACAGGTAGCTACGATCGGTCCCGCGGCGTCTGGCAACCTGAGGCAAATGGCAGGGTCTATTGCATCATCTCTGTGGATGGGAGCCCCGCCATTGCGCACCTCGGACGGGGAACCAGTGGGTGCTCAACGGAGATCACTGCGTACGACCAAGAGGACCCCCCCATCACGGACGGCGAGCGTCAGGAACTCGCTTCGGTGTACGGCAACGTGAGCCAGAAGCAGGTCTGGCGTGTTCCGATGCCCCACTTCTCCGGCTGGGACGACAATTGGTCCTCCGGCCCGCCCGCGAACGCGTCAGCGCCGCCCAAGCTGGGCGCGTCGGCGAGCACGCCGACGGACAAGGGCTGCAAGCACGAGGGTTCCATCATCGAGTGCGAAAACCAGGTGCTGGGCGAGGACATCCCGATCGCCGGGACCCCCTACAGCCTGCACTACCGGAGCGAGACGCAGCGGGGGTTCCACCCCGTCATCACGGTTCCGTACACCGACGACACTACACTGAGCGTGCCCCCGAACTACGCCGAGGTCGAGATCGACGTCGCGGGCCAGCGCGCCCTCTTCACTCCGCTCAACGCGACGCAAAAGAACCAGTCGGTCTCGTGGGCGTGGAATCGCGAGGATGCGTACGGCCGGCCGATCCAGGGCTCGGTGGTGGCGCACGTTCGCGTGGCCTACGCCTACGCGGCGACGCCCTCCGGCCTCACGCCGACCTTCGGCTCCTTCGGGACCGGGGACGATGTGGTCGTGGACGGTGACCGCAACGAACGGGTGATCTTTCTGCGCCGCGACTACGACGTGCGGCTCGACGCACTGGACGCCCAGCCCCTTGGCTTCGGCGGGTGGACCCTGAGCGCGGAGCACGTGTACGAGCCCACGACCGGCACGCTCTGGACCGGTTACGGAGAGAAGCGAACCGCGACCGCGCTTCCGGACATGGTGAGGACGGAGTACACGTCGGACCAGCTCGCGGGCCTCACGGTCACGAGTGACAGCGAGGGCACGATCCTCGCAGCGGCCGACCCGCTATACAACGAAGCCGTCCTCGCATTCCCTGGCAACACGACCGTGTCGAGCACCGACCCCAACGCCCCAGCCGTGCCGAGCGGCGGCACGGATCTGGGAAGCGTCTTCGTGGACGGGCAATCTGTGGCCTCGGCGCAAGACGGCGCGGTGCTCGTGGGAGGCGCATGCGACGTACTGCACGTGGACGCCCCCACGGACACTCCACCCCACTGGAACACCGCGCACACGACGGTGCTGGCTGGTAGCGCGCTGCCGTCCCAGCTTGGGTGCCGAACGGGTGGGACCTTCGAGGCCGCCGGGGGCCTGGCAACGGCAGCCTCGCTGAACACCGTGAGCGCGATCACCACCGCCCCTGACGGCAGCGTCGTCTTCGTCGACAAATACGGGAAACTGCAGTCAGAGGTCCGCCGCGTACGGACTGACGGCGTCTTAGAGACAATCGCCGGCTCTGGGACCGGCAACCTGACCGGCCTCGGCAACATGGAGGGGGTTGCTGCGACGAGCGTTGCCCTTCAGGACGTGGAAGGCGTCGCCGTTGCCCCGAACGGCGAGGTGTATTTCTCCGAATCGGCCGGCAGTCCCTTCAGTCGCGCCGTGGTGTTCCGCGTGTCGACCGATGGGGTCCTGCACCGCGCCGCAGGGGGCGAGGGGTTCGACGACGGTGTCTACGGGAACGTGTGCCCCCATGACTGGGGCGACGGAAGCGCGGCCACGTCCGCGCCGCTCGGTGCGCCGCAGCGCCTCCTCTGGAGGGGCGGGGCCCTCTACATCGCCGACGAGGCCCAGGGCGCGGTGCGCCGGATCGGCCCCGAGGGGAGCATGTCCACCGTCGTGGGTAGCAGCTGTCACGTCTCCGGCGGCACAACCAATTACCTGGAGGGTGCTCCGGCCACGGGCCAAGGCCGCAGTGGCGGGGCCAACCTCGTGGGACTGGCAGACGGCCAGGACGGGTCGCTGCTCTATACCAGTCGTGAACCCGACGACGGCAACACGGGCATGATCGTCAGAGCGTTGCAACCGCTCGGCACGCCGAAGGACGCCGGCTACCGCCTGCTGAGCCCCGACGGGACCGCCATCTACAAGTTCGACGGCACCGGGCAGCACGTCGCGACCCTCAGCCGCTACCGAGCCGTACCACTCGAGACCCTCGCGTACACCGGGGGCGTCTTGTCCTCCATCACGGATGACTACGACAACGTCACCCAGATTACCGACACCGGCTCCTCCTGCGGCTTCGACGACTGCAAGAGCATCACGCCCCCGACCGGGATCGCGAGCAACGAGCCGACGACGCTGGAGTTCCAGGACTACGGCGGCACGCTCTACCTCGCGGGAATTGTCAACGCCAACAACGAGACGATCCAGCTCGCCTACGGCACCGGTGGGCTGCTCACTGACCTGACCGACGCGAAGGGCCAGCACCACCACTTCACGTACGACAGCTTCGGCATGCTCACCAACGACCAGAACCCCCAGCCCTCGGCGGGCGTCACCCTCGCGCGCTCGGCGCCGGTGACCGGAAGCGGGTGGGATGTGTCGTTGACCACGGCAGAGTCCCGCGCGACCACCTACTCCGTGGACACGACCCGTGGCGCGACCGGCGACGAAGGCGCCAACCAGGTCGAGTCGCGTACGATCACGGATCCGGCTGGCCTGGTATCCACCCACGTGACCTACGCGGACGGCTCCGATCACGTCGCATTCGCCGACGGGACGCAGGTCTCGAGCACCTACGCCCCTGATCCACGCTTCGGAGAGAACGCCAGCTACCCGGCGAAGCGCGTGGTCGTCGACGGCACCAAGACGGTCACCACCACCCACTCGAGCATGGTCGTCACCGATCCGCAGACCGACGACGTGACGTCCGAGACGGACACCACCACCGTCACTGACGTCAACGACAACACCCTCACCTGGACGACCCAGTACGACTCGAGCCAGTCGAAGCTCACCGAGACCAGCGCCGCCGGCGCCAAGACGGAGATCACGCTGGACACCCAGCACGAGCGCCCGTCCAGCATCCAGGTGACCGGAAACGTGCCGGGCCCGAACGCGCCGCTCTACCCGGTGCAGCTCGGCTATTATCCCACCACCGGACAGCTTGAGACCTACACCGTCAACTCGCGCGTCACGCCCCTCACGTACGACGGCGCGACCGGAGCGCTGGCCTCCGTCGACGTGCCGGGCATCGGCATGTACAGCTACGCCTTCTTCGATGGCGTGGGTCGCCCGCAGCGCGTCAACCTGCCCGGCCGAACGGCGTTCCAGTACTACGACGCGAACGGCAATGCCTCATTGCTCTACACACCCGCGGGAAAGCAGCACCACTTCTCGGCGAACCCCCTGGACCTGCTCGGGACCTACACGCCTCCGAGCGTTGCCGGCACAGGCCCGACCAGCGATCTCTACGATCTCGACGGTCTCATGACGAGCATGCAGGAGCCAGGTCGCACCGTGAGCTACGGATATGACGGAGCCGGACGTCCGAGCACCGTGAGCTACTACGCGCCGTTCACCGGCACCGTCACGAACCAGTACACGTACTTCGACGATCAGGGCACCTCTCCAGGCCACCTGCACACGCTCGACAACGGCCAGGTCGACCTCACCTACACCTACGACGGCTCGATGCTGACGCAGGAGACCTACGCGCTCGCGTCGCCCAGCGTCACGCGCGAGGTCGACTACCACTACGACGACTACGGACGGATGGACACGCGGGGCATCGACGGCGACCTCACCTACACGTTCCATCGCGACGGCGATGGCCTAGTGACGGAGGTCGATGCCGGCGACCAGACCATGGTGCTCCACCGAGGCGAGGACGGCCACAACCGGATGCTGGCGGAGACGGACACCGGCTCGCTCCAGGAGGAGCTGAGCTACGACCTGTACGGCGCGCTGACCGACGACGTCATCACGTACGGTGGCAACCCGCGCTACTCCCTGCACTACGAGCGCGAGACCGACACCGGCCGCGTCCACAAAAAGACCGAGTCCTTCAACGGTGGCGCTGCCTGCGTCACGACTTACACCTATGATCCCACCTACAAGACCTACCTGGCGAGCTCCAGCAGCCCCTGCGGAACACCCCCGGCCGACGCGCCTTATGACGCTGATGGCAACGGCACCGGGTGGAGCTATGACGATCAGGATAGGCTGGTAAGTGATGGGTATTGGCAGTGGAGCTACTCATCGAATGGTGAGGTCTCGGGCCGCCACCGAGGCTCCCAGATCGAGACATTCGGCTACGACCCCCTCGGCACGCTGCGTCACTATGCTTCTCCGTCATATAACGTGACTCTCGATTACGCCGTGGACGGAAATAACCGCCTCGTCTTCCGCACGAGCAGCGGCAGCCAGCCGCCCGGTGCCGAGAGCGCAGGGTACCTCTACCAGGGCGACCGAGTCATCGCGACCCTGGACGGCAACGGAGCCGTCACGGCCCACTTCGCCTACGTGACGAAGCAGAACATCCCGGACCTGGTCTACCGTGCCGACGGCAGCATCCTGCGCATCGTGAGCGACGGGATCGGCACCGCCCGCGCCGTCATCTGCCTGAGCGGCCCGGCGTGTGGCGGCACACCCGGCAACATCATCGAGGGCCCATACACCTACTACAACGACTTCGGCGCAATGACCGGCCCGGCGCTCGTTTACCAGCCCTTCGGCTTCGCCGGCGGCCTGGTGGATTACTACCCGGCGATTTACCACATGGGCGCACGCGACTACAGTGGCTGGGAGCACCGCTGGCTGAGCAAGGATCCGATCCGCTTCGGCGGCGGTCTCAACTTCTACGCCTATTGCGGGAATGATCCGATCAACTGTATCGACCGAGATGGTTTAGACGGCGAGCTGGTCGCCGGTGGCGTGGTGCTCACCGCGGCCGCGGTTGCTCAGGTCGTCGCCATCGCTGGGATAGCCTTCGTCGCAACAGATTGCATGTTTAATGGCTGCATGGGAGTATTGGCTATCGATAGGGCTATTCACGATGCGCTGTTCGCGGAGAAGCCCCCGTTGCCGACACCGCCGATACCGATACCGGCCACGTGCACGAGACCGTTTCGCGAGAGCGGAAAGGAGTGGCAGAAGGAGATGGAGGAGTGTCGCGGACTTAGCGAATGGGATAATACTGTATGTTGTCAACACGTGTGTGCCAAGTACGAGCATTCGTCCAATTACGACCTGTGTCTCGATGACTGTGAGGCGCTAGCCACGCCGTAGTGCAGAGGTGCGGTAGATGGTTGAAGTGGCGGAATACGAAGATCGCAAATTGATCGTGCTGCTGCGCAAAAGGGGCGGCCGGCCATGTTTGCGCTGCGCCAGTCTGCTTGAGCGGCTGCTGGATCCAAAGTACGGTCCTCAACGGGTTCTTGATGAGGCGCGGGCCTCCGCTCGTACGCTCGGGAGGGAGCCGGATCAGCTGTTTCCTGCAACGGCCGATGAACTCATGGAGGATACGCGGCGATCGGCGCGAGCTCTGCTTCGCGAGCCGAATCGGAGCAAGGAGCGGTAGAAAGTTGTATGCGTGCTGCAATGACGGTCCGGTAAATTGTCGAGACCCGAGTGGTCTCGACATTGCGATAACGATTGCACGCAAGGCGAGCCGCGCGCCGTCCGGCCCGGGGTTGCCGTTTCCCACGCCGGGGTTGCCGGGACGTCGATGAAGCTCGGGTACACGAGCGACCCGTCGGGAGCGCGGGCGACGCCTGTAAGGTAGCCTGTGTTCTCGTGGGGGCCGGCCGGACCCGCGGTGGCGATGCTGCCCTCGGTGTACGCGCCGAGGCAGTGGTCAGGTCTACAAGTTCGACAACACCCCGAACGCAGGAACGGCCGGCCGCCACCTCGCGACCCTCGACGGCTTCAGCGGCGCGGCGCACCAGAGTTCGGCGCGACCTGACTGCATGATCGCCCGTGGCGGCTGATTTCCGCGACTTGGAGGGTTCCGGCTTCTCTGTGAAGGGGCGGTGAATTTTCGTCTGGCTTCGCCGTCTGACAGAGGCGATGAAGACGGAGGCGATGGGGCAGAAGACACTACCCGACGATGGCCAGCAGGGCCACATCCGGTGGTTCTCCGACAGGGCGTGCGTGGTGGACCACGGCGACCGTCGTGAGGTGTTCGTGGGCGGGGTGCTCGTCGGGATGTTCACGAGCGATGACGTGACGAGCCGCAACGTGCTGATCGTGACGCTCGCGGCAGAGCCGAGGACGCATCTCGGGAGGATGGCGAAGGCGTTCGGCATCTCGAGCGAGCGGATGCGGGAGCTTCGGCGCAAGTACGAGCGGGAGGGGATGGCGGCGCTCGTGACGCCGGCGCGCAACGGTCGGCCGCCGAAGGTGACGCCCAAGAAGCGCGCGGCGCTCGAGGCGCTCTTCGACGCCGGGCTGACGATCGAGGCGGCGCACAAGAAGGTCCGCGGTCTCGGCTACAGCACCGTCGGGCACGTGCACACGGCGTGGAGCAAGAAGCGCGAAGCGGAGCGTGCGAAGCGTGCGGCTGACGAGGCGGCGGCGGAGCGGGAGCAGACGCTGCCGCTGCCGGGCATCAAGCGCATGGCCGTGCGACCCAAGCCGCCGCCGCCGGAGCCGGTCGCAGACGAGGTCGTGCGGAGCAGCGCGTACGTGCAGCACGCGGGCACGTGGCTGATGCTCGCGACGCTGGCGAAGCTCGGGCTCTACGACGCGGCGGCGCGCGCAACTGCGGGGCGAATGGAAGGTCACACGACGCGCGTCGCGCTCGATGCGGCGGCCATCTCACTCACGCTCGGGCAGCGCTGCGTCGAAGGCGTACGACGGATCGCGACGCCGACGTTGGCCGTGTTGCTGCGGGCCACCGCGTGCCCGTCGCCGCGGAGCGTGCGCCGGACGATGGCGAGATTCGCCGAGCAGCTCGGCGCCGTGCGGTTTCACGTCGCCATGCTCGGTCGGTACCTGCGCGCGCCGCGCGCCGCAGAGCGCGGCGTCTACTACGTCGACAACCACCTCCGGCCGTACACGGGCAAGCAGGTCATCCGGCGAGGCTGGCGCATGCAGGACAAGCGTGTCTGCCCCGGAATCACGGACTACTACGTGCACGATGAGGACGGCCGGCCGCTCTTCCGCGTCGACGTCGCATCCCACGACTCGCTCACGCAGTGGCTCGCGCCGATCGCACGAGTACTTCGTCGTGTGGTGGGCGACGGCGAGCGCGTGCTGCTCGCGTTCGATCGCGCGGGCTCCTTCGCGGAGTCGATGGCGCGGCTGCGCGACGCGGGCTTCGAGCTGGTGACCTACGAGCGACGTCCCTTCCCCAAGCTGGCCGAGTCCGCCTTCACCGAGAGCGCACACGTCGGCGAGGACGACGACGTGCGCTACGTCGAGTCGCAGATCAACCTGGGCGCCGGACGTGGCCGTGTGCGTCGCATCGCGGTGCGGGAGGCCGACGGCCGCCAGGTCAATCTGCTCGCCGTCTCCACCTGCGACGCCACGCGCCTCATCGAGATCATGCGTGGTCGCTGGCGGCAGGAGAACGGCTTCAAGCACGGGGTGGAGCGCTGGGGCATCAACCAGCTCGACCGGCGCGAGACCATCGCGTACCTCCCTGACACGATCGTGCCCAACCCGGCGCGGCGCCGACTCGATCGCGCGATGCGCGTCGCATGCATCCGCGAGGGCGACGCGCGGCGGTTGCTCGCGCAGCTCCCCGACGAGGACCGGCGACGGGCGCGAATCGAGCGCGACCTCGAGGATGCCATCGCGTTGCAGCGCCAGCTCGAAGAGCAGCGGCCGACGACGCCCAAGCACGCGCCGCTGTGCGACACCGAGCTCGCCGGAAAGCTCCGACGTCACGAGAGCGGGAGCAAGACCGTGCTCGACACGCTGAGAATCGCGTGCGCGAACGCCGAGGCTGACCTCGCTGCGTTGCTGGGCTCGCGCCTGCCCCGCCCGACGGAGGCGAAGAAGACGCTGGCCAACCTGCTTGCCGCGCCTGGCCGAGTACGCGTCGGACTACGCACCATCGCCGTCGACCTGGCGCCCGCCGGCACTGCGCTGGAGCACGCCGCCTTTGGCGAGCTGCTCGCCGCCATCAACCGCCAGAAGCTCACCCTGCCCGGCGATTCAAGACGCCGCCGGCTCAGGTTTCGAGCCCAGATCGGGTGAGAGGCCATGCCGAACTCTGGAGTGCGGCGTGCTCGCGGTGCTGACGCGCGCCTCAATCCTCAGTCATCCGATCAGAGCCCGGGCCCGACTGTTGGCGTCCCCAGGTTGGAGCGCGCCAGCCGGACGATGCCGAAGGGCTTGGTGGGCGTCTTCTCGTCCGCCGTCGCCAGCCAGACCTCGCCGGAATCCACCCATAGCGGTCGAGTGAACACCTGGCCTGGCTCCGCTGGGATGCTCCAGCTCAGCCCGTCGGTGAGCCGGGTCAGGTACGCCACCTTGCGGCTCGCCCGAAAGAGCGCGCAGCCCACGTTGACCACCATCTCGTGGCCCGGGATCCAGAGCGGATCCACGTCGTCCTCGGGGCTGACCGCCACGCGTCGGGCGACGAGCGAGGCAGGCGTGGCCGCGTAGGGCGCGGTCCAGAGCGTCGCGGGGCCATACACGCCGAAGGTGACCTCGTCCGCCTCCATCCACGCCAGCCGGTCGCCGTCCGTCCGGTCCACAGCCATGGCCAGGACACGGTGAGGGTGCCTGACGAGCGGAACCGTCGACCCGTCGCGGCGGATGAGATCGATGCCGGCGGGGTCGAGGTTGGACTGGGCGATCCAGCCGTCCTTGACGGCGGAAAAGATATCCCGGCCAACGAACGGGGCCGCCCCGACGAACGTGAGCGCCTGGTTCCCCGTGTTGAACAGCGCGGGGATGTCCTGACCCTCGCACTGGCACGACAGCAGGCTCGGAGCGCCCGAGATCGTCACCCTGCCGCAGAAGTCGCAACCTCCCGGGAAGACCGCGTGAGGGAATGTCTTGCTCGTCAAACTCGAAGATGGCGGCCACCCACCCCACGCGAAGATGTCCCACGACTGATAGGGCCGCGGAAGGGCGTGCACGGCCACACCCGCCGACGAGAATGCAGGCATGAAGCCACACCACCGAAAAGGAGGCGGTGGAGTGAACGTCCCCACGGCGAAGACCGGCGGCCCGTCCACCTCGTCGACGACCGCCACGATCGCGGCCGTGGCCCCGGTATACTGAAACTGCGGGTCGAGGGGCCAGCGGCGCTCCATCAAGAGGTAGCGCTTGTCGCCGATCTGCTTGACGGGCTCGGTGTCGAAGTCCGGAAAGAAGATGGCCCCGTAAGGATTGTCGGTCCAATCCACGACGAGCCTGCGACACCCAGGCCGACCCGATTCGCAGGGAACGAAGCTCAGTGGTCCCACGGAAGATGCAGGGTTCACGGCGATGCGCAGCCCGCAGTTGATGGGATCTCCGGGCAGATGGGTCCAATCGCCGGTGAAGGGGTTGACGCCGGCATCCCACGCGTCGGAGTCATCTGGGACGATCGGGGGATCAGGCAGGGCATCGGAGCCGTGCACGTGCACCAACACCCCGCCGTCTACGAGCGGCGGTCCGTTCGTGCTGGGCGGTGAGCACGCGGCAAAGCGCGCCACGACGGTCGCCGCGAGCGCAACCCCTCCGACCACCACGTAGGCCCGCTTCCTCATCTCCAGTTAGACCTGACAGACGGGAGCATCGCAGGCGAAGTCCACGATGTCGACGTCGTACGATACCACCTCGTTCGGTGACGCATAGGAGAACTGGACGTCCTGGACGCCTCGCACTCCATAACACTTGACCTCATCATGGTACCGCTCGCAGCGTTCGGAGCCCGTGTCCGGCGCGGGCTTCCCGTCGAGCAACACCGTCGCCGTCGAGAAGTCGGCGTCGCCGGGAGCAACCGCCCCGCCATGCCCGAAGTAGATATCCAGATCCGACCTCGTACCAGCATTCTCCCACACCGGACCGATAGGAATGTCGACGACAGAGCCGGGGGCAAGATGGTACAGCGCACCACAGTCACCGGTCCCCGGCGTACAGCTCGCGTAGACGTGGCCATCGATCGAACAGGAGTGCAACGCCACCGCGCACTCCCCAAGGACGTCGATCGGAATATTGTTGCACTTCGGTGTCGGGCACGTATTGCAGGCACAAACGCCGATCGCCACCACTCCGACGGTGGTAGCTAGTCGGCTCATCCCCGCACGCATGGCACTCCCGGTCAAAAGAAGCCCGTCAGTTGGGCGGCGTCCATTCCATGTCCGACGCGATCCTTCGGGCCACCTGCGCGCATGGGCTGCCGCCTCGGCTCCAGGGTGCCGTCCTTCAAGCGCGCGACGTAGCTGATACCATCGAGGCTCTTGAACGCGGGTGTCGCCATCTCGTCGGGTCCGAAGAAGAGACCTTCGAGCGCGACACCATCCGCAGTGATCGAAAGGACGGCGATCGCGTGAGCGTTTGCCTTGGACGCCGAGAGGACCAGCGAGCCGTCTCGGCCGGGCGTGATGTCGAAGGACGAGAAGCTCCCGATCCGGGGCCACTTGGCGATCAGCACCGGCGCCCAGCCCGTACCGATCCCGTACAGGCACATGCGCCCCGGCTTCTCCGCACAGCGGTCGAGCACGTAGGCCTCCTCAGCAGAATCTGTGGGTGAGCCAAGGCGGCTCGGGTAGGGCACCAAGCGCATGATACAGGGCGATCTCGGCGTGTCTTGGACTGCGGAAGCCGTACGCCTTTCGGGTCGTAACTCGCGCCTTGTTGTTGAATCCCTCGGTGGCGCCCGCGGCGAACTCCCCTCGGGCGAGGAACCAGTTGAGCAGCTCGCGTCGGTGGCTCCGGAGGGTGCGCGCGAACTTCGCAAAGGGGGCGAGGCGGGACCGCAAGGCCATGGTGGTCCAGCGGTCGAGGAAGCGGCCGGCGCCGGCGACCGAGGTGTAGGTCCAGAAGTGCTGGAACTGCTCCTTGAGCAGGTAGGCACGGACGGAGCGAAGGTTGATGCGGACGAGCTCGCGCAGGCGACCGCGCTCGCCGCGCCGGAGGTTCTTGGGCCGCTTGAGCAGCAGCCAGCGGGTCTTGGTGAGCAGGGGGTGGCGTCCGGTGGCGCGCAGGGCGCGGACCTCGTCGCGACGGACGGTGTCGACGGCCTCGCCGAGGAGCTTGGCGACGTGGAAGCGGTCCAGCACGTGGAGGACGACGGAGCAGCGGGCCTGCACGACGCTGAGGAAGGCACGCCACATGTCGCTGGCCACGAAGGCGATAGCCTTGGTGCGCTCCTCGCCGAGCATGTCGAAGAAGGAATGGAAGCTCGCGGCGGTGCGGTCGCGGGCGATGTGGAGCAGGCGACGGCAGTCGTGGTCGATCTGGTAGACGACGGTGAGGTACTTCTGCCCCTTCTTCCAGGCCAGCTCGTCGACGCCGATGGACCGGATGCCATCGAGGCTGCGATGCTCGAGGCCCCACTGTACCGCGTGCTCGACGCAGCGGAAGACGGTGTCCCAGCTCGAGTGGAAGCGGCGCGCCACCTCCGTCCACGAGAGCACCCGCGCCCAGCTCGCGACGAACCACACGAACGCGTGCGTCGCCTGGCTCTTGCCGGAGGCCCAGGGCACCAGCTCCACCGTGACGCCGCAACGCGGACAGTCCACGCGGCGCATCGCATAGACGAACAACACCGCGATGCCCCAGAGCGGCACGAAGGTGAACAGGCGCGGCGGCCCGTGGTCGTAGCCGCGCCGCTTCCGGTAGCAGTGCGAGCACACGGCAAGGGACCCGCGGCGAGGTCGAACGTGGACGTGCAGCGCTGGCCGCGTGGGCGTCCCGGCCCAGGTGATCTTGTCGTAGACGAATCCGGGCTGCGGCTGCAGCCGGCGCAGGATAGATTGAAGGTGCATCGTGCGAGGGGGTTGGAGGTTGGATGCCGTCTTCCTTGCACGATGCATCCTTCCCTTCCAGCCCCAACGACCGGCGCTCGGCGCGAGGCTCGCGGGCGGGACGCCCACACGCTCCCGCGATGCGAGCCCCGTGACGAGCGCCGAGCGATCCGCTTCACGTCAACCCACGGATTCGGCGGGGGAGCCGCACGTAGTAGTCGTCATCCTCCGGACGATAAGCCACCGCGGCAGGGTCGACGAGGCCGTCTCGCCCCAGGTAGTGCCTCGTGGCGTAGCTGGCGGTCTCGAAGTCGTAGGTCTTTGCGACGTAGTTACCACTATCGTCCTGCTGGTCGAAAAACGCCACCTGCTGCCGGCGTCCGCTCATGGTCACCAGCTCCGGAGGTGCGGGTGCACCCGCGGGAGGATCGCCCGCGGGACCACCGGCCAGGGTCACGTGCCCGTCCGGAAGGGCATTCAATGGGTAGACCACGGAGTGGCTCAGACGATCGACGATGGCACCTTGAACCCCCCCCGCCGTCCAGTTCACATCGTTCGCAAGCAGCACCAACGAGTTCTCGTCCATCAGCGCCTGCTTGACGGCCCCATCGAGCAAGCTGGTCGCGTCGAGGTCGGCCAATCCTGCGGACACGACGTTCCACGGGTCCGAGGACTCCGTCGGGATCAGCAACGCCGAGTTCCCGCCGCACATGGGGCACGACTGGAGGTTCACGAGGTTGATGGCCTTGATGGGCTTTGGAACGCAATCCACCGTCACGTCGCTCACACCGTCCTCGAAGACGTCAACGGGCGCGACGACCTGACGCCTCCATTGCGAGCTCTCCGGCCCCGTCGGGGTCTCACTCGTCTTGGGATATGGCTTGCTGTAACCATAAGTTCGCACCCAAGACCACATGAAGCCACTCAGCACCGTAGCGTGGCTCGTGGGCTGGGCAGGGCCGAGACCGAAGTCCTTCCAGTAAGCCCAGCCCCATGACTGATCGTTGGCCGACCCGGTATCGATCCGCTCGTGCATCGTATCCAGATAACCCGTCGAGGCAGTCTTGTAGGCGAGGGTGATCTGATTCCCATTGGACGGATCGTCCATCGTCATCCGTACCCACCCGCCTCCATAGTCGAGACCGCCGCTACCACGCGTGCAGCCGAAGCCGTCGCCGCAGAGATCCAGGTCAGTCATGGGGCACGAGCAGGCCATCGTTCGCGTGACGCCGTAGGCGGTACTACTCTTGGCGACGATCTCGGAGGCATGAATCCCGTTCCCGTGCGCCAGTCCGCATGTCGTAGTGACGTCTGGTATGTTTGGCGGACAATGCGCACCGGTGAAATGAATCGTGCAAGGGATCTTGCGCGACCCGGGGTAATCCACACCGGTGGAGCTCATCACTGTGACGGGATTCGGGTCGCACCGGTCCCCAGGGAAGTTATCGGTGAGATATGTACTGCTTGGCGGTGGATTTGTAGGGGGCACGCGGACCCCGGCGCCGAGCGCACGCTCCTCACCGTCGAAGTTGACGTCTGCCTGATGCGGCGTATCGGGGTCGAACAGCTTCGATGTCCCCGGATTTGCGACGTCATTACAGTTGTCGCATACGTCGCCCCAGCCGTCGCCGTCCTGATCGTACTGCCCAGGGTTGTAGACGTTCGGGCAATTGTCGCAGCTATCGTACACTCCGTCGTTGTCCTGATCGACCGCGGGGCCGTAGCAATATCCCTTGAGTCGCTTCTGGCTGTCGAGGATGATGTTGCCGATGAACGCGGCGTTCTCCCCGGAGTCGGTCCCGGCAGACTCGCTGAAGACGTCCAGGAAGTGACACGGCTCGGCGCCGTAACGGCTCGTGACGCCGCAAACCTGAAGACCGCCGTTCAAGCTCTGAAGCAGAGCCCCGCCGGAGTCGCCCTTGAGCGCGCCACTGTAGCCTAGACCGCCGGGGCCCCACGAATCCACGAAGGTGAAGTTCCCGGGATCGTAGTCGGGAGGTCCAGAAAGGCAGTCCGAGAAGGTGGGGTCTGCAGTGTGGCGATCCCAGTCGTGCGTAAAACTAAAGGTGCGGAAGCCGCTCGTGGTATCGCCGATGAGGTTGGTTCCCCCGTAACCGACCAGATATGCGTCCTGGATGGACGACTCGCACTGCGGCGTGTTGCCGATGCCGCCGATGGCGACTGGGGTCACGGCAAGCTGTGACACGGGCGTGTCGAGCTTGATCACCGCCACGTCGTGGGCAGCGTCGTTCCCGTTGGGGCCCTGGATGTCCAGGAACCGGACCTGAACGGCGCCGCTGCTGGGGTACGTGTGGGTCGCCAAGCGGAGATCCGAGGTGCTCGTGACACTGGTTGGGTCGTACGCAAACGAAATGCGCAGGCTCGTGACCTGCGTTCCGGCCAGCCCGCTTGGCAGGGAGGGATTGTTCGTGATGCAGTGATTCGCCGTGATGGCATAGGTCGGCGATACGAGAAACGCGCTACAGATTGGCGATCCGCCGGGGGACTTCTGCAGGCCGCCGACGAACTTGTAGGTCTCGCCCGTGTCCTGCGCTCCTTGAGCGACGGCGGCGGCCTGGCTCCCCGTGGCCTCCCCCGAAGTGGAGGAACAGGCGGCGCCTCCTACCGCTGCTACCGCTAGCACCACCCCAGCGAAACGGGCACGGACCATCTCCCACCTCCCGTGTCTTCAGCACAGCACGGATGGCCGGACATCGCAACGGGGGGCCGGATCTTCGAGCCACCGCCGGCCGGGCTGCGTCTGTTGCGGCGGTCAGCCCGAGCGCGCCGCGGCGCGGTCGGCCGGCCGGTGGCGTCCTCAGCGTGATTGCCCGCCGAGGGAACGACCGCTGCCCGCGGCCAATCGCCCGACACCGATAGGCCCCCTCGCCATCCGCCCCCCGGATGCGCATACTGTCCGGCCCGCTCCCCCCCCGATGCACCCCATCCGCCTCCGCGGCGCCCGCACGCACAACCTCCGCTCCGTCGACCTGGACCTCCGGGCCGGCGAGCTCGTGGCCGTCACCGGGCCGAGCGGCGCGGGCAAGTCCTCGCTCGCGATGGACACGCTCTACGCCGAGGGGCAGCGCCGCTTCGTCGAGAGCTTCTCCCCGTACGCGCGGCAGTTCCTGGAGCGCCTGGAGCGACCGCCCATCGACTCGCTCGAGCCGGTCGCCGCCACGGTCGCGGTGGACCGCCGCGCGCCCATCAAGTCCAGCCGCTCCACCCTCGCCACCATGGCCGACCTGGAGCCGTACCTCGCCGCGCTCTTCGCGCGGGAGGCGGTGCCGGTGTGCCCGGAGTGCGGCGTGCTCGCGGTGCTCACGCGCGCGTCGGAGGCCGCCGGCGAGGCGATCGCGAAGCACGCGGGCGCGCGCGCGGTGGTGAGCTACGCGGTGCGCGCGTCCGGGCCGGAGGAGTTCCTGGAGCTGCGCGAGAGCCTCGCGCGCGAGGGCTACCGCCGCCTGCTCGTCGGCGGCGCGCAGCGCGATCTGGACGAGGTGCGCCCGAGCGAGGCGACCGCCGCCGGCGCGCGCGTGGAGGTGGTGGTCGATCGCGTCGCCCTCTCCGAGCGCGGCGCGCGGCGGGTGCAGCAGGCCATCGAGTCGGCGTGGGAGCGCGGGCGCGGCCGCGCGGAGATCCACCTGGAGTCCGGCAACGATCTGCCCGTCGTGCGCGGCCTGTCCTGCCCGAGCTGCGGGCGCGGGTTCGAGCCGGCGCGGCCCGGCCTCTTCTCCTACAACTCCCCGCTCGGCGCGTGCGGGGAGTGCCGCGGCTTCGGGCGCGTCATCTCGGTCGACTGGGACAAGGTGATCCCGGATCCTTCGAAGTCCTTGAAGGACGGCGCGCTGCGCGCGTGGGCGGGCAAGAGCGCCGACTGGGAGCGCAGGCAGCTCGTGAAGTTCTGCGCGCGCAAGGACATCCCGATGGACCTCGCGTGGGACAAGCTCACGCCCGCGCAGCGCGAGGCGGTGCTCGAGGGCGAGGGGAGCTGGCGCGGCGGCAAGTTCCCCGGGGTGCGCGCGTGGTTCAAGTGGCTGGAGACGCGCACCTACAAGATGCACGTGCGCGTCTTCCTCTCCCGCTTCCGCGTCTACACCCCGTGCGAGAAGTGCCACGGCGCGCGCCTCAACGAGACCGCCCTCACCTACCGCGTCGCCGGCAAGAACCTGGCGGAGTGGCACGCGCAGACCGTCGCCGAGGCGCGCGCGCGCGTGGACGCCATCGAGGCGCGCGATCCCCAGGGGCGCGTGGTGAAGGAAGAGCTCGCCGCGCGCCTCGGGTACCTGGACACCGTCGGCCTCGGCTACATCACGCTCGACCGGCAGGCGCGCACCCTCTCCGGCGGCGAGGCGCAGCGCGCGGGGCTCACCACCGCGCTCGGCGCGCGCATCACCGGCGCCCTCTTCGTGCTGGACGAGCCGACCGTCGGCCTGCACCCGAGCGACGTGCCGAAGCTCGCCGGGGCGATGGCCGAGCTGGCGCGCGCGGGCAACGCGGCGCTGGTGATCGAGCACGACGCGCTGGTGGTCCGCGGGTGCGATCGCGTCGTCGAGCTCGGACCGGGCGCCGGCAAGGACGGCGGGCGGGTGCTCTTCGACGGCACGCCCGCGGAGCTCGCCGGCCGCACCGATCTGCCGACCGGCGCCGCGTGGGCCCGCGCGCGCGCGAAGGCCACCACCCCGCGCGCATCGACCGGAGCGCTCCGCCTGCGCGGGGTGCGCGCCAACAACCTCGCCGCGCTGGACGTGGACGTGCCGCTCGGCGTGCTCTGCGCCATCACCGGCCCGAGCGGATCGGGCAAGTCCACCCTCGCCGAGGACGTGCTCTACCGCGCCGCCGCCCGCGCGCTGGGCGACACCAAGGTGGATCGCCCCGGCCCGCACGACGCGCTGGAGGGCACCGAGCGCCTCGCCCGCGTGGTGCTCGTCGATCAGACGCCCCTCGGCCGCACCGCGCGCGGCAACGCGGCCACCTACACCAAGGCGTGGGACCGCATCCGCGCGCGCTTCGCGATGGAGCCGGCGTCGCGGAGCGCCGGCCTGACGCCCGCGCACTTCTCCTTCAACGTCGCAGGCGCCGGGCGCTGCGAGACCTGCTCCGGCGAGGGCTACGAGACCGTCGAGATGCAGTTCCTCGCCGACGTGCAGCTCCTCTGCCCGGTGTGCCACGGCAAGCGCTTCAAGCCGGAGGTGCTCGCGGTGCGGCACCGCGGCGAGAGCGTGGCGGACGTGCTGGAGATGACCATCGACGAGGCGCTCGCCCTGCTCGACCCTCCGGGCGATCGCGACTACGTCATCCGGCGCACCCTCGAGCCGGTGGCGCGCGTGGGGCTCGGGTACCTGCCGCTCGGGCAGCCGCTCTCCACCCTCTCCGGTGGCGAGGCGCAGCGCCTGAAGCTCGCCCGCGCGCTGGTGGAGAAGGCGAAGGGCACGCTCTTCGTGCTGGACGAGCCGAGCGCGGGGCTGCACGCGCAGGACACCGAGAAGGTGATCGCCGCGCTGCACGCGCTCTGCGACGCCGGCGCGAGCGTGGTGGTGGTGGAGCACGATCTGGACATCGTCCGCGCGGCGGACTGGGTGATCGACCTGGGCCCGGGCGCGGGGCCGGACGGCGGACACGTCGTCGCGAGCGGGACGCCCGCGGAGGTGCAGGAGGTCGCGGGGAGCAAGACCGGCGTGGCCCTCGCGGCGCGCTCCGCCCCCGCACACGCGCGCAAGAACGGCAAGGGCGCCGCCGCGCCGAAGGACGTCGCCGCCGCGCCCGCGACCATCCACGTGGAGAACGCGCGCGAGCACAACCTGCGCGAGGTCTCCTGCGAGATCCCCCACGGCGCGCTGTGCGTGGTGACCGGGCCGAGCGGATCGGGCAAGTCGTCACTCGCCTTCGACGTGGTATTCGCCGAGGGGCAGCGGCGCTTCATGGAGACGCTGACGCCCTACGCGCGGCAGTTCTTGCCCACCCTCCCGCGGCCGGACGTGGACCGGGTGACCGGCGTGCCGCCGAGCATCGCCCTGGAGCAGCGGACGACGCGCGGCGGCGCCAACTCCACGGTCGCCACCGTGACCGAGATTGCCCACTATCTCAGGCTGCTCTACGCCAAGGTGGGCGAGCTGCACTGCCCCGAGTGCGACGCCGTGGTCGCGCCCAGCACCCCGGACGAGCTCTTCACGCGCCTCACCGCCGGCGGCGATCGCACCAAGAAGACCGTCTACGCGCCGGCGGTCCGCGCGCGCAAGGGGACGTACCTCGATCTCTTCACCCAGGCGTCGCGCGCCGGCGTGTCCACCGCGCGCGTCGACGGCGCGATCGTCGCCATCGACCCGCCGCCGAAGCTCTACAAGACGAAGGAGCACACGATCGATCTCATCGTGCACTACGGCCCGCTCTCCGCGCTGGACCGCCCGACCTTCGAGCGGGCGCTCTCGTGGGGCAACGGCGCGCTGCGCGTCGCCGGCGGCCCCCCCACGGCGAAGCCCGCGGCGAGCGAGGTGCTCGCCTCCACCGCGCGCGCGTGCCCCTCGTGTGGCACCGGCGTGCCGGAGCTCGATCCGCGCTGGTTCTCCTTCAACACCAAGCAGGGGCAGTGCGAGGAGTGCGAGGGCACCGGCATCGAGGGCGGCCCCGACGCGGAGGCCGAAGGCGAGACGGACCCCTGCGAGGCGTGCGAGGGCACGCGCCTGTCGCCGGTGCCGCGGCGGGTGCGCCTCTTCGGGGAGACCTACCCTGCCCTGCTCGCGCGCGACGTGACGAGCGCGCGGGCGCTGGTGCGATCGTGGAAGCTCACGGGCAAGGACGCCGCCATCGGGGACGTCGCCCTCGCCGAGCTGGGGCGCCGGCTGGACTTCGCGCTGGAAGTGGGCCTGGGCTACCTGGCGCTGGACCGCTGGGCGTCCACCCTCTCCGGCGGGGAGATGCAGCGGCTCCGCCTCTCCGCGCAGCTCGGCAGCGGGCTGACGGGGGCGCTCTACGTCCTGGACGAGCCGACCATCGGCCTGCACCCGCGCGACACGAAGAAGCTGCTCGACAACCTGCGCGCCCTCGTCAACACCGGCTCCACCGTGCTCGTCGTCGAGCACGACGCCGAGACCATCCGCGCGGCGGATCACGTCATCGATCTGGGCCCGGCGGGCGGGCGCCACGGCGGCCTCATCGTCGCGGAGGGCCCCGCGAAGAAGGTGCTCGCCAGCGACTCGCCGACCGCGGTCGCCCTGCGCGATCACACCCTGCCGGAGCGCCCGAAGCGCCCGATGCCCGACCGCTTCCTGGAACTCTCCGGCGCGCGGGAGCACAACCTTCGCGACGTGCGGCTGCGCGTGCCGGTCGGGCGCATGACGGTCGTCGCGGGCGTCAGCGGCTCGGGCAAGAGCACGCTGGTGCGCGGCGTCTTCTACCCCGCGCTCCGCCAGGCGCTCGGCCTGGTGCACGACGCGCCGGGCGCGCACGACAAGATCGCCGGCACCAGGTACGTCAAGCGCGCGCTGGCAGTGGACCAGTCCCCCATCGGGCGCACCCCGCGCAGCGTGCCGGCGACCTTCCTCGGCGTGTGGGACGAGCTCCGCCGCCTCTTCGCCGCCCTGCCGGAGTCCAAGACGCGCGGCTACACCGCGGCGCGCTTCTCCTTCAACACCCCGAAGGGCGGACGGTGCCCGGCGTGCGAGGGCCAGGGCGTCATCGTCGCGGAGATGGCCTTCCTGCCCGACGTGGTGTCCCCCTGCGAGACGTGCGGCGGCGCGCGCTTCGAGCCGGCGACGCTCGATGTAAGATACATGGATCTCTCGGTGGGCGACGTGCTGCACCTGACCGCGGAGGACGCGGCGAGGCTGTTTGCGCATCACCCCAAGGTGCACCGCCCGCTGGCCACCCTGACCGATCTGGGCGTCGGCTACCTCCAGCTCGGCCAGGGCTCGCACACGCTGAGCGGCGGCGAGGCGCAGCGCCTGAAGCTCGCCGCGGAGCTGACGGCGGGCGTCGCGCACGAGCCAACGGTGTACGTGCTGGACGAGCCGACCACCGGGCTGCACCTCTCCGACGTGCGGCGGCTGGTGCAGGTGCTGGACCGCCTGGTGGAGCGCGGGGACACCCTGGTGATCGTGGAGCACCACCCGGATGTGATCGCGTCGGCGGACTGGGTGGTGGAGCTCGGCCCGGAGGGCGGCGCGGGGGGCGGGCGCGTGGTGTACGAAGGGGAGCCGAAGGCAATCGGGAAGGCGAAGACGGCGACGGGGAGGTTCTTCGCGGGGGTGGCGCGGGGCTGAGTGTGGGGTCGGGAAGGGCGCCTTTTCCGTCTCCTCGAACAAACCTGACATGCTGCTGACACAGCGTCGGCGCAAGCTCTCCTCACCCCACACGGAAGGAGACGACCATGCGCCCGTACCACTACCCCATGTCCTCGAACGCCCGACGCGCGGTGATGACCGCGCTCGAGCCGCGCGTCCAGGTCGCGCTCGTCCTCGTCGAGCCGGCGAAGGCCGCGTGCGTGCGCGCGCGCGACGCGCGGAAGGAGTCGGACCTGTGATGGAGACGCCCCGCTTTGGATTCGTGATCGAGTACGTGCGAGACGTCGAGCGCGCGAAGCGCTTCTACACGGAGGTGCTCGGGCTGCGCGTGCAGCGCGAAGCGCCCGTCTTCGTCCAGTTTGAGCACTTCGCCATCGCGAGCGACGAGCCGCTCGGCGGTGAGCCGGCACCGGAGCTCTACTGGCTGGTGGACGACGCAGACGCGGCGTGGCGCGAGCTGTCTGCGAGAGCGGAGGTCGCGCTTCCGCTCGTCAAGGCCCGCCTGCACTGCCGGGCAAGGTCCGCGTGATGCCTCTCCAGCACCCGCACCAGCGGCCCAACCTCCCGCACCAGCTCCAGCACCACCGCATAGATCCGAAGATTCATCGTGCAGACTCCTCGCATGCGCCCCGCGCACCTCGCACGGGGGCAGCCGCCCCAACCCGCCGCGCGCAGGAGCTGTCGAGGCTGCGAGCGAAGCGAGCACCGCCCGGAGCCACGCGCAGGGCGCGAAGCGCCCGAGCATGGCGAGGACGGCCCGGCCTCGACAGCTCCGCGCACGGCGGGACGATCCCCTCCCCCGAGCGAAGGCCCTCTCCTTTCCCGTTCCCCTTTTCCCGTCCCCTTTCCCGTCCCCGTCCCCTTCTCCTTTCCCGTCCGCGTCCCCTTCCCCGTCCGGATCGTTCACGTCGCCGTCGCCGTCACCGTCACACGTCAACGACACCAGCGCGCGAGTTCGCCGACCTCCGTCCCGCCCAGCCAACCCTCCTCCCCGTGTGGCGCGCGGAGCGCGACACCGTGGGGAGGAGGCGCCACGCGCAGGGCTCGCGCGCAAGCTCTCGTGCGTGCCGACGCTCGTGCACCCTGTCTCCCACCGACGGCACGCACGAGAGCGAGCACGAGCCCGAGCATGGCGCCAGGAGGGGCCCCCCTAGATCTCCCCCGCCTTCACCCACTCCCCGAACCGCTCCCCCACCATCAGCACCGACAGGTTCGTGTTCGCGCTCGGCACCGTCGGGAAGATGCTCGCGTCCGCCACGAACAGCCCCTCCACCCCCCGCACTCTCCCGTGCTGATCCACCGCCGCCCCCTCGTCCCCCTCTTCCCCCATCGGCACCGTCCCGCACGGGTGGTACCCCGAGTCGCACGCGTTGCGGATCCACTCGTGCGCCCGCTCGCTCATCAGCGTCTTCGGCCGCGGCCACAGGAGCGTCGCCATCTCCCGGCACGGCGCCTCCTGCGCGATCGCGTAGGCGACGCGCAGCGCCTCGATCGCCTGCGCACGGTCGTGCTCGTCCTCCAGGATGTGCGACTCGATGTGCGGCTTGGCGTGCGGGTCTGCCGAGTCGTAGCGCAGCGTCCCGTGCCCGCGCGGCTTGCCCACCTGGCACATCATCGTCACCAGCGGCACCGTGAAGCGCGGGAAAGGCACGATGCCGCCCGCCTGGAGCTGCGTGTCGACGGGGTACGGGCTGCCCTCCGCGGTGTAGCGGCACGCGGTCTGGATGAGCGGATCGTCCCAGCCGAGGATCGCCTTCGTCGGCAGGAAGAAGATGGCCGCGCCGGGGTGGTCCAGCAGCCGCGCCCCCACCGCCGGCAGGTCCATAATCAGCTCCACGCCCAGCCGCTCCACCGTCTCCCGCGGGCCGATCCCCGAGCGCAGGAGCACGCCGGGGGTGTTGATCGCGCCGGCGGAGAGCATGACGCGCTTGGCCGGGATGACGCGCACCACGCCCTCTTGCTCCACCTCCACGCCGGTGACCTTCCGGCGTTCGAAGAGGACGCGGCGCACCAGCGTGCTGGCGGCGATCGTCAGGTTGTCGCGCTTGCGGACCTCGTGGGTGAAGTAGCAAGTCAGGACGCTCTGCCGCTCCCCGCCGATCTTGTTCATCGCGTGCGGGCCGGCGCCCCAGAGGGTGGGGTTGTTGTGATCGGGGCAGCGCGGAAACCCGTGCAGGATGCACGATTCGACGAAGGCGTCCTGCCAGGGCAGGAGCTCCTCGCGGGTGTGCCGGCGGATGCGGATGGGGCCGTCCTGGCCGTGCCACTCGTCGTGCACGTCCAGATCGTTCTCGAAGCGCTTGAAGGCGGGCAGGCACTTCTCGAACGTCCACTCGGACAGGCCCCACTCGTCGTAGTCGTACGGCCGCCCGCGGATGGCGATGCACGTGTTCACCGAGGAGGAGCCGCCGACGACCTTGCCGCGCGGGAAGACCCAGGGGATCCACTGCCCCTCGGTGGGGACATGGTAGTAGCGCCAGTCGTGGCGGAAGTAAGAGTTCCGCCCGCCGCGCAGCAGGTCCTTGGGGATCGCCGTGGGGTAGTCGGCGCCGGCCTCCAGCAGGAGGACGGAGAGATCCGGTCGCTCGCTGGCCCGCGCGGCGATGACGCCGCCCGCGGAGCCTGAGCCGATGACGACCCAGTCGTGACGTTCGGAGATCCGCACGTGCGGCAAGGTACACCGAAGCGGGGCCGCGCGCAGACGGCGCTACGGCGCCGGGAGGGCTGCGATGGAGGAGGTAGACTGGCGTCATGGATGAGGAGCGCTCGCGCGCGTATCACGCTGAGGTCGCCGCGTGGTGTCGCCAGGCCGTGGAGGCGAGCCCGGAGCGCCCGCTCCTCATCGGGATCAGCGGGCCGCAGGGCGCGGGGAAGAGCACCCTCGCCGATGCCGTCGTGCGCGCGCTGGGCGAGAGTGGATTGCGTGGCATCGCCCTCTCCATCGACGACTTCTACCTGACGCGCGACGAGCAACGCGCCCTCGCCGCGCGCTTCCCGGGCAACCGGTACCTGGAGCACCGGGGGTACCCCGGCACGCACGACGTCCATCTCGGACGCGCGACGCTCGAGTCGCTCCTCGCCGGGCGGCCGACCCTCGTCCCGGCGTACGACAAGTCCGCGCACGGCGGGCGCGGCGATCGCGCGCCGGAGGGGACGTTCCGTCGCGTCGACGAGCGCCTCGACTTCGTCATCCTGGACGGCTGGATGCTCGGCTTTCGCCCGGTCGACCCGGCGGCGCTCGAGCCCGATCTGCGCGCCCCCGACGCGATGCTCGCCGCCTACTCCGCGTGGCACGAGCTCCTCGACGTCCTGGTGCGCCTCGACGCGAGCTCCCTCGACGACATCGTCCGCTGGCGGGTGGACTCCGAGCGCGCCCGCCGGGAGCGCGGCGAGGGCGCCCTGTCCGACGCCGACGCGCGCGACTACATCGAGCGCTTCCTGCCGGCGTACCGGGCGTACCTCCCGGGCCTGCGCGCGGACCCGCCCTGCCGCGCCGTGCTGGTCGTGGCGCTCCGGCCCGACCGGAGCGCCTCGTCCATCCAGGACGACGGTCCTCAGTGACCGCCGGCCAGCCGCACCAGGGTCGCGAGCACGTGATCGATCCGGTCCCGCAGCGCGGCGCGGCGCGCTCGCCAGCGCCCGCCGGCACTGCCGGGCAAGATCCGCATCACGTCGCTCCACCTGCCGCACCCGGGGCACGAGCTCCCGAACCAGCTCCAGCAACACCGGGTAGATTCTCAACATCGCCAACCTCCTCACACGCGCCCGCGCACCTTGCGCGGGGGGCAGCGCCCTGCCCGAGCGCGGTCCGGTGGCGCGAGCGCGGGCGCGGGCGCGGGCGCGAGAGGGGGCGCGGGCGCGAGCGCGAGGGAGGAGACGGGGGAGAGGGAAAGGGAAAGGGAAAGGGAAAGGGAAAGGGAAAGGGGAGAGGGAACCGGGGGACGGGGGGGTGGTGAACCTCCCGTGGCTCGCCCCCGCGCCCACGCGCACGCGCCCGCCCCCGCCCTCATGCGCTCGCGCCCGCGCCCGCGCCCGCCCCCGCGCTCGCCCCCCCCCTCACGCGCTCGCGCCCGCGCCCGCCCCCGCGCCCGCGCTCGCGCCCGCGCCCGCCCCCCCCGCCCCGGCGGGCGCCCCGCGGCGGTGCTATCTTCCCCCGCCCATGACCGACCTCATCGTCGACGACCCGTACACCCTGGACACCGCATGCACCGTCCCGCTGGCGGACGAGGCCCGCGTGGGCGACGTCCTCGACCGCTCCCGCGCTGCGGCGAAGGCCTTCCGTGGCAGCACCGTCGCCGAGCGCGTGGCGCTGGTGGAGGGCGCCGTGCAGGCCATGGAGCGGCGCAAGGACGAGATCGCCACGGACATCGCCCACATGATGGGCAAGCCCGTCGCGCAGGGCCGCAACGAGGTCGCCGGCCTCGCGCAGCGCGCGCGGCACATGGCGTCCATCGCGGAGGAGTCCCTCGCCGACATCGTCCTGCCCAAGGACGGCTTCGACCGGCGCATCGTCAAGGAGCCGCTGGGCGTGGTGCTGGACCTGCCGGCGTGGAACTACCCGCTCGTCACCGCGGTCAACACGGTGATGCCGGCGGTGCTCGCGGGCAACGCCGTCATCGTCAAGCACTCCCCGCGCAGCCCGCTCTGCGGCATGCACTTCGCGCGGGCGTTCGAGGAGGCCGGCGCGCCGAAGGATCTGGTGCTGTCCCTCGACTGCGATCACCCGACCAGCGAGCGCATCGTCGGCGACCGGCGCGTCGATCACGTGGTCTTCACCGGCTCGGTGTACGGTGGCCACCGCATCCAGGCGGCCGCCGCGAAGCGCTTCCTGCACGTCGGGCTGGAGCTGGGCGGCAACGATCCGGCGTACGTCTCCCCCGACTGCGATCTCGACAAGACCGTGGAGAACATCGTGGACGGCGCCATCTACAACTGCGGGCAGAGCTGCTGCGCGGTGGAGCGCGTGTACGTGCACGAGTCGGTCTACGCCCGCTTCCTGGAGGCGGCGGAGCCGCTGGTGCGCGCCTACGTGATGGGCGATCCGATGGACGAGAAGACGACGCTCGGCCCCGTGGCGCAGCCGCACCACGTGCCGGAGCTCACCGCGATGGTCGCCGACGCGAAGGAGAAGGGCGCGCGCGTCGTCGCCGGCGGCAAGGCGACGAAGGTGAACGGCAAGGGCCGCTTCTTCGAGGCGACCCTGATCGCCGACGTGCCGCAGGGCGCACGCCTGATGCGCGAGGAGTCCTTCGGCCCGCTGCTCGTCGTGGCGCCGGTGCGCTCGGAGGAGGAGGCGCTCGCCCGCATGAACGACTCCGCGCTGGGCCTCACCGCCAGCGTCTGGACGACGGACCACGAGCGCGCCGCGCGCATGGCCCGCGCGCTGGAGTACGGCACCGTCTACATGAACCGCTGCGACAGCGTCGATCCCGCCCTCCCCTGGACCGGCGTGAAGGACTCCGGCCGCGGCTGCAGCCTCAGCTCCCTCGGCTTCGACCAGCTCACCCGGCCGAAGTCGATCCACTTTCGGCTCGTGTTCTAGGCCCGGCGGCCCGTCCAGGCTCCCGATCTAGGGTAGCGCCGTGACGAAGCCGGAGCCCTTCGCGCGCGCGAGCGACAGCAGCACCGAGCCGTCGTGATCGATGGAGAGGAAGTAGCTCTCCGCCAACCCCAGGCGGGGCCAGGCCGCGACCATCTCGAGCACTCCACCGGGGCTGGCGCGCAGCAGCCGCACCCAGCGGAGCTTGCCCGCCGTGACCTGGTCGACCATCCACATCTTCCGGTCGTCGTACGAGTAGGTGATCGCCTGGAGCTGGCCGAGGCCGAGCGTCTGCAGGCGCGGAACCAGACGTGTGCAACGAGGCGGCGATCGCGCGGTGCACGAGCGGCGCAGCTCGCCAGCGCGGCAGCGGCGACTTCGCGGCGAATGACGCGGAAGCTCAATCGGGCGCGACGCCCGGACCGAGCTGGTCGAGCGCGACGCGCGCGACCGTCGAGATGGGGCCGGAGACGTAGACCTGAACGAAGACCTCGCTGCACGTGACGGCCAGAGGCGCCTGCCAGTCCCAGCCCTTGTTGTTCGCGAGGAACCAGCCCTGTCCGTCGCTGATGCGCACGACCCATACGCCGCCGGGCGAGAAGGAGGCCGCGTAGCCACACCCTACCGCGATGCGGTCGCCGGATAGAGCGCCGACCGGGGCGGAGCGTAACCGACGTGGTTGAAGTTTGGTCTTGTCATCGGCATAGGGGGACGTCCAGTAGTCCGCGGTGGACCAGAAGAAGCCCGCGTCGTCCGGACCGCCGTGCGCCTCCACCCACACCATGTCCGTGCCGTCCGTCCCGAGGTCCCCCGCCGCGTGCTCGGGATTGAAGCCGTAGTTGATGAAGTCGACCGCGCCCCCGCTCTTGGTCCACCGACCCACGTCCGCAACGTGTCCGCTGTTGCCGAACCAGTAGACGTCGCCGCCGAACATCCACTCGAAGCTCATCGGCAGCGACGGCGTCTGGATGTCGAGCAGCTTCGCGCCGGTGTCGAAGTCGAGCAGCGACAGGGTGGCGTTGCTCGCCACGTCCAGCACGCCAAGGGGGCCCACGCTGGCGGAGTGCACGCCGTAGCCGAAGTGATGCTGGACCGTCGGAGCAGGCTTGTCGATCGTCCCCGCGACGTAGCCTCCCCCTCCCGACGCAAGATCCTCGCTGACGAAGGCGATCCAGCGCGGCAAGCTGAAGCTGGGGGCGAGGAAGCCGACGGTGAGCAGGAGGTCCGGCCGCGTCGCGAGGATGGCGGAGTGCACCGGGCCATCGGCCTCGGCCACGAAGGTGACGCGATGGCCGAGCTTCCCGTCGGCGTCGGCAAAATCGCGGTTAGACAGGATGTACACGTGCCCCTCGGCGTCGATCGCGGCGTCGCCTCCGGTGAAGACCTCCTTGGTGGGTTTTGTCGGAAGGGGGGCCCAGTCGATCTTGATCCTGCGACACCCCGCCACGCCGGCGGCTGGCTCGCAGTCCTGCCACGCGATCGGCTGAGGGAGCTGCGAAGTATCCGTTGGCACGTAGAGGCTCGAGCACGGCGCGTAGTCGTCGTACGGCGTCCACCCGTCCGGCACGTAGCTCGGACGGGGCGCGGGAGTGCACGGGTGCGGCTCGAATCCACCGTCAACGACGTCCGCGCCCGCCTCCGCGCCGGCGCCACCGTCCCTGGCCGGCGCCACGCCGTCGTCCCCGCACGCGGCGTAACTCGCGAGCAGGACGACGGCAGCGGCAGCGGCGATCACACGACGCACGGGCGACCTCAGAGCGACTCGCTCATGTCCCGATCGTGCGGCAGCGCCGGGAGCCGGTCAACTCGCACGACCTTCGTCCGGTTGCCGTGCTGCACCACGAAGCCGTAGCCGGCGGGGCTCGTGAACGGCGGCTCGACGAGCCGGTCGTCTGGATCGAAGTACGCCGCGTGCAGCCGGCCGCGCCCGGTGTCGTCGACGACCACGCGCGCGGTGACGAAGCCGGAGCCCTTCGCGCGCGCGAGGGACAGCAGCACCGAGCCGTCGTGGTCGACGGAGAGGAAGTAGCTCTCCGCCAGGCCGAGGCGCGGCCAGGCCGCCACCATCTCGAGCAGCCCGCCGGGGCTGGCGCGCAGCAGCCGCACCCAGCGCAGCTTGCCCGCCTTCACCTGGTCGACCATCCACATCTTCCGGTCGTCGTAGGAGTAGGTGATCGCCCGGAGATCGCCGAGGCCGAGCGTCTGCAGGCAGAGCAGGCAGTTGCCGCCGCCCGTCGCGCGCGGGGTCACGTCGGTCCAGGCGCCGCCCGGCGCGCGGAACCAGACGTCGTGCAGCGAGGCTTCGTCGGCCGCCGCCGTGCCGCCGGCGACGAAGACTCCGCCTGCGCTCCGCGAGTACGCCGCCAGGTAGCCCGTGCGGGGGACTGGACCCTGGGCGTCGGCTGCCCCTCCCGCCGTCGGCCCGATCGGCCTCGCGCCGAGCTGACCGGTGACCGCGTCGGTCTGCGCCAGCGCCGCAAGCGTGGTGCCGTCGAGGGAGAGGGCGACCGCGTCGGCGGTGAGCCCGGGGATGGCCGCCGCCGGCTCCACCGCGCTCAGCCAGGTGGATTCCCCGGAGAAGGAGATCTGGCGCACCGTGCCCATCACCTGATCGCCGCCGCAGTCCACGGTGCCGGTGTCCGTCGTCAGATCCTGGGCGAGGATGGCCGTCCCGTCGCCCTGGAGCGCGGCCATGACGCCGGAGCTGGCCTCCGCGAGGAGGACGCGAGAGGCGCCGGCGATCCCCTGGTCGAGCGTGGAGGAGCTCAGGCCGTGGGGAGGCCAGATCATCAGCCCGGCGTGGTGGCCGAGCGGCCCGCCGGTGTCCGCCAGCGGCGGCACGAGAGAAGGGATCGGGCACCAGAGCAGCGTGGCCTGAGGATGGATGGGCGTGAGGCCGTCGGCGAGGCTCCCGGTGAGGTTGGCCGCAGTGAATGCGTCGATGTGCAACCCCACCACCTGGCCGTTGACGGTATCGTTCGGGGACTTCCCGACGAGGGTATCCCCGTTGACCCAGAAGGTGCCGTCCAGGCACGCGGGGTCGGTCGCCGTGGTACAGCCCGGGATCACCGGATCGTTGGGGTTGGCGAGCCACGTGCCCAGATCGTCGGCGTAGAGCCAGCGGACGTCGAAGACGGACGCCCCGTACTGCAGGCCCTGGAGGTCCAGATCGTAGGCCGGCAGGGTGGGGAGGTTCCCTGCGATGCGCCGGGAGGTGATCCGATGCCACGGGTGCGAGGATGTGGACGGGACGTCGAACGACAGCTCGCTGTCGTTCAACACGTTGTTCGCATCACATCGGATGTTCTGCGAGATGTCGCTCTGACAGAACCGCATCACCGTGTTGGCCACGCCGACGTTCACCTCGAACGGCGTGACCGACGGCAGCGGCAGCTTCTCCGGCGCGTTGATCCGGTGGGCGCCGATCGTGACCGTGTGCACGCGGTCGTTCGTCGACGCCCCGCAGCACTGCATGGTGTTCTCGTACGGGGGTGCGTTGGGCTTGCAGCCGTTCTTCCCGTAGCCGGCGCAGCCTGGTGCGCTCGGATCGGCGGTGAGCGAGTGCACCGTGGCCGGCATCGGGCACGGGATGGGATCGCACGCGTCGCCCAGCGGCGGCTTGGTGGGGAGGTTCGCGTGCTCGAAGGCGGCGTTGCAGTTCGCCTGGTCGGCGTTCTTGACGGTCGGGCAGTTGTCGATCGGGCCCTTGGTCGCGCCGGGGCAGTAGACCTCGCACACCCGATCGCCGTCGGCGTCGTGGCCCAGCGGATCGCACGCGCACGCGCCGGCCTCGCACGCGTCGCCGACACCATTGTCGTCCTCGTCCCACTGGTCCGGGTTGAAGACCCCGGGGCAGTTGTCGTGGTCCTGGTGGGTCGTCGGATCGTCCTCGTACCAGTGATCGCAGTCGGCGTCGTGCGCCTGATCGCACGGGCCGGCGTAGTCTGCCTCACCGATCCACCGCGAGGGCTCCGCGGTGGTCGCGGGCCACGGGTGTTGCTTGAGCCAGTTCGGCTGGGCGTCGTGACGGTGATCCACCATCACTCCGGCCAGCCAGTTCAGGTTGTGGAAGCCGTTGTCGCGGAGGTTCACCCAGATGTCGTGGAAGTCATGACCTGCGCCGCCAGACATCGACGCGACGCCGAGCTGGACCCGCTTCCCCTGTGCATCGAGACCGAAGAGGGGGCCGCCGGAGTCCCCATGTTGAACCACCGCGTCGTCACCGTTCGTGTAGAAGTAGTCGAGAATGTCCGCATCGACGCCGATGGAAGGTACCGGCGCCACCTGCCGGTCCGTGGATAGTTTCCCGGGCCCGCCCCAACCTGCCGCGTAGTAGCCGGTCGAGTCCTCCTGCGTCAGGGGCCGGTGCCAGTTGACCTCGAGCACCTTGGTCCAGGGCGCCTCTGCGAGGGTCGGTGCGACTGCGCTCCAGTGGTTCAGGTAAATGCGATCCAGAACCACCACGGCGAGGTCGCCAGCCGCCTGCGTCACCGGCCCGGGGCCCCCGTGACGCGCCGGATGGCCATCGGTGCCCATCAAGGTCAGGTCCGAGCCGTGCGGCCCGAAGCCCACGGTGGGAGTGTCGCCCATCCCCACGGGCATGCCCTCGCCACCGTCCAGGCAGTGGCGGGCTGTCAGCACGGCGGTTGGCGTGATCAGCGTCCCGGTGCATCCGACGGCGTTCGTGAACAACTGGACCACGATGTTGGCGTTGAAGGGGTCACTCGTGTCTGGCTGCGCGCCGAGCCCTATGGCGCTGCGCTGTGAGCCGAGGGCCTCGGAATGGCTCCCGCAACCGATGGCCGCGTAGCCCACGAAGGGGAGCGTTCCCGCTACTGCCAACCATGTGCTCCTACCCCTGCCTGCCTGCCTGCCTGCCTGCCTGCCTGCCTGCGCGATCTTCATGCCACCCTCCTCGCTGAGCTGAGGCTACGCGCGGCGCGGGTCGTGCGCCTGACTATTCGACCCAGGCGGAGCAAACTCGTGGGAGCTTCAGCGCGGATGTGCGCACCCACGCGCAAGTACGCAGTCGCCGGGTCAACCGCGCCGCGCCCGGACGTGCTCGTCCATCTCGTCCAGGCTCCGCGGCCAGTCGTCCTTCAGCAGGCGCGACATGGACCTGTCCGCCAGCAGCTTGCCGCCGGTCTGGCAGGTGGCGCAGTAGTTGGTCTCGTTGTCGGCGTACACGATGCGCTGCACCGGCGCGCCGCACACCGGACACGGCTTGCCGTACTTGCCGTGCACCGCCATCCCGTCGCGGAAGGCGGTGACCTTCTCCGGGAACTTCCTCGCGCTCTCCTCCCGCAGCCGGTCGGTCCAGTCGGCGAGCACCTTCCTCGTCGCCTCGAAGAGGCGCGTCCACTCCTGGGGCGTCACCAGGCGCGTCAGCTTCAGCGGCGGGAGCTTCGCCGCGTGGAGGATCTCGTCGGAGTACGCGTTGCCGATGCCGGAGAGGATGGTCGGATCGGTGAGCGAGCGCTTGAGGGTGTGCACCTCGCGGGTCATCGCGCGCACGAACTCGTCCTCGCTCGCGGTCATCACCTCCAGCCCGCCGCGGTCGAAGTCGGCGAGCGCCGCCTCCCCGCGGACCAGGTGGATCGACGCCCGCTTCTTGCTGCTCGCCTCCGT
Source organism: uncultured delta proteobacterium (assembly GCA_963782055.1). GTDB lineage: Bacteria > Myxococcota_A > Polyangia > Polyangiales > Polyangiaceae > DASXHD01. Next base: position 2,208,043 of record CAWAIF010000003.1, on the reverse strand, counting down.
CAGGATGAGCGTGCCCGTCGGAAAGTCGAAGGCGGCGAGGCCGACCTTGGCCGGCACCTTCTTCCCGCGGTCCTCCCAGCGGAAGCGCCCCGCCACCATCAGGTGGATGACGAGGAAGAGCTCGCCCTCCAGCGCGAGGACGATGCGCTTGCCCATGCGGCGCAGGCCGAGCACGCGCTTGCCCTCCGCCTCGCGGATGGGCGGGACCGCGGTGCGCAGGACGAAGGGGCTCGCCAGGCGCACCTTCTCCAGCGGCTGGCCGAGGGTGCGCTCGGAGATGCGTTCGATGTAGACGGTGACGTCCGGGAGCTCGGGCACGGCCCGATTAGACGACGGCGGGAGGCGCGCGCCAAGCGGCGCGAGCCGGCGATCTCAGCGCACCACCCACTTGCCGTGCAGGCTCTCGATGCGGGAGAGGAACAGCTCGCGCTGCAGCTCCAGGGAGCGTGGCATGCTGGACCCGATCTTGGCGAAGAGCTCGCCCTGCGACTCCAGCTCGGTGCGCCACTCGTCCATGTCGATGGCGGTCGCCTCGTCGACGCGGTCGTGCTCGATGTCCAGGCCGGAGAGGTCGAGATCGCCCGACTTGGGGACCCAGCCGAAGGGCGTCTCCTGGCCGCCGACGCGAAGGCGCGCGCGGTCGACGACCCACTTGAGGACGCGCATGTTCTCGCCGTACCCGGGCCAGAGGAACTTGCCGTCGTCGTCCTGGCGGAACCAGTTCACCATGAACATCTTCGGCGGGTAGGCGATGTGCGACTGCATCTCCAGCCAGTGCGCGAAGTAGTCGCCCATGTTGTAGCCAACGAAGGGGAGCATCGCCATCGGGTCGCGGCGCACGACGCCGACCTTGCCGGTGGCCGCGGCCGTCGTCTCCGAGCCGAGGGTGGCGCCGAGGAACACGCCGTGCGTCCAGTTGAACGCCTGCATGACCAGCGGCACGGTGGTGGCCCGGCGCCCGCCGAAGATGATGGCGCTGATGGGCACGCCCTCCGGGTCGTCGGCGAAGCGCGACTTGACCGGGTTGTTCGCCGCCGGCGCGGTGAAGCGCGCGTTGGGGTGCGCCGCCTTCTCCTTGGACACGCCCTTCTTCCAGGGGCGGCCCTGCCAGTCGGTGAGCTCGTCGGGGACCTCGCCGTCCTTGCCCTCCCACCAGACGTCGCCGTCCTTGGTGAGCGCCACGTTGGTGAAGATGGTGTCCTTCATCACCGTCTTCATGGCGTTGGGGTTGGACTTGTGGCTGGTGCCCGGCGCGACGCCGAAGTAGCCCGCCTCCGGGTTGACGGCGTAGAGGCGGCCGTCGTCGCCGACGCGCATCCACGCGATGTCGTCGCCGACGGTCCAGATCTTCCACCCCTTGAAGCGGGGCGGCGGGATCATCATGGCGAAGTTCGTCTTGCCGCACGCGCTGGGGAAGGCGGCGGCGACGTAGGTCATCTCGCCCTCGGGGCTCTCCACGCCCAGGATGAGCATGTGCTCGGCGAGCCAGCCCTCCTTGTTGCCGAGGTAGCTGCCGATGCGCAGCGCCAGGCACTTCTTGCCGAGCAGGACGTTGCCGCCGTACCCGGAGCCGATGCTCCAGATGGTGTTGTCCTGCGGGAAGTGGCAGATGAAGCGGCGCTCCGGGTTGCAATCGAGCACCGAGTGCAGGCCGCGGTTGAAGTCGTTGGACTCGGGGCCGAGCATGTCCAGCGCGGGCTGCCCCATGCGCGTCATGATGCGCATGTTCAGCGCCACGTAGACGCTGTCGGTGATCTCCACGCCCATCTTGGCGTGGCGCGAGCCGAGGGGGCCCATCACGTACGGGATGACGTACATGGTGCGGCCCTTCATCGAGCCGTCGAAGAGCTTGCCCAGCTTGGCGTAGGCGTCGTCCGGGGCCATCCAGTTGTTCATCGGCCCCGCCTCGTCCTTGGTGGGGGTGCAGATGAAGGTGAGGCCCTCGACGCGCGCCACGTCGTTGGGGTTGCTACGGTGGAGGTAGCAGCCGGGGAGCTTCTCCTGGTTGAGCGGGAGCAGGACCCCCGTCGACAGGGCGAGCTCGGTCAGCCGGTGACGCTCGTCCTCCGAGCCGTCACACAGCACGACGTGATCGGGCTTGGTGAGGGCGGCGGTCTCCTGGACCCACTTGGCCAGGTTGGGGTTCTTGATGGTGACGGGCTTACCGGCCGAGTTGGCGATGGAGATCATTGGGCGCTCCTCGCCGGGCGGGGAAGGAGCGCCGCCCGCGCGTGCGGCTTCGTTTAGCGCAATTCTCCGCGCAGCGCGACCGAAAGCGGCCCGCGCGGCTCATGCGCGCACTTTGGATGGAACCTTTGCCGTTTTCGTCCATCATAAATGCCATGCGACGGTGGCTCGGGCTGACGCTGTGCCTGCTGGGCTGCTCCTCCGGGGGCACCACGCACATCGTCGTGGCCGCCTCGCCGCCCAAGGACGACGGCCGCCCCGCGGAGGGCGGCAACGGCGGCGCGGAGCACGCGGCGGCGCTGGAGCAGCTCAAGCTGGCGCCGCTGGGGGAACGGGTGGACCGGCAGAACAGCGTCCGCATCCCCCTGCCCGACGCCAACCACTGGATGCGCGTGAAGTTCTGGGGCATCCCGACGCTGATGGGCTTCCGCTACGGCCAGGGGCATCACGCGGTGGTCGCGGGGTACGTCACGCACGTGGAGGACAACTCCGTGCCGGAGGCGTGCAGCAAGAGCTTCGAGAACTGGGCGATGCCCCTGATCGACGCCTACGACATCGACATCCACCGCGATCCACCCACCGCGACGGCGTGGCACGCCAGCGCGAGCGACAAGACGACGCACATCGTGGACATCGAGAGCGTCTACGCCAAGGCGGAGACGCTCGTGGAGCAGGGGGAGGACGCGGCGGCGTACGGGGTGTACCCGGCGTGGAACAACGCGTGCCTGATTGTCGGCGTGGCGGTGCCCGTGCGCGACGGCGACAGCGAGCGCGCGACCGAGGTGCGCGACCGCTTCGTGAAGGAGGTCCTCCCGAAGGTGGAGGTCATCTCCAAGGACGAGCCGAAGGAGCGCTACTAGCCGAGCGGGCGCGGTTCGCGAACGCGAACCGGGGGGCGAGCGGCCCCTTCATCCGCGCGGGACGGTGCTCTCGCCGGGGTGCTCTCGCCCGGGTGGGCCCCCGCGGATTGAGCGCTCCGGCCTTTCCGGGCCGCCCCGGCGGCTCCGGTGGGGTGGGCCGAGCGGCCGCCAGCTCAGGTGGGCGAGGCGGGATTCGAACCCGCATCAAGACCAGTTTTTAAAACCGGCGCGTCTGCCTGTTCCGCCACTCGCCCGGGAGACGCAGAGATCCCACGCGCCCAGAGACGGGTCAACTCACCCGCCCCCGACCCCATCCCCCCCTGATTTCCGCCTCCCCGCTCGACTGCAAGGGTCCTCCCAGTCCGGCGCCGTGCGCGCCGTCCGCACCCAACCCCCCCGGGCGCTCGCCCCCGCCCCCGCGCTCGCGCTCCCTGCCACGCTCGCCCCCGCCCCTCGCGCTCCCTCCCGCGCTCCCCAGGGGGAAGGATCTCCCCCACCCCCCCGTACCACCGCACCGCACTCGCAGGGCGCGTTCGCGCCGCAGGAGGAACCATGGGACTTCTCGACTCGATGTTTGGCGGTGGAACCAGCGTGCAGATCGTCCTCGACACCACCACCAGCTCCCCCGGGAGTGTGGTGGGCGGCCGCGTGACGCTCGTGGGCGGGACCAAGCCCCTGCGCCTGACCGAGCTGGCCGTCCGGCTGATGTTCGTCCAGACGACGACCAACCCGGACTCCGCGCTCCCCAACATCGACATGCGCGAGGCCGCCAAGCAGGTCGTCGCGGCGGGCACCGACATCCCGCCCGGGTCGCAGCAGACGCTGGCCTTCCGCATCACGGTGCCCTCGGACCTGCCGCCCACGGCGCACAACGTCAGCTTCCAGGTGTCCGCCGTCGCCGACATCCCCGGCGTGAAGGACCCGAGCGCGTCGGCCGAGCTGCGCGTCATCGAGGCCTCCAAGAACCCCAACCACCACATCCCGCTCGAGGAGATCTACTCGCGCTTCCCAGGCCTGCGCGGCGGCGACGAGGAGACCACCAAGAGCGCGCTCTACGACTTCTTCCTCGCCTGCTACTCCGAGGGCAGCGAGCTGATGGAGGCCGAGCAGGTCATCGCCTGGCACATGCAGAACGGCACCGTGGAGGTGCGGCGCAAGGCGCTCGAGGCCTGGGCCAACCTGGTCGACAACCGCGTCCGCCCGGAGCACCTGCAGACCCTGTACGCCGTGGCCAACACCCCCGGCCTGGACGAGGAGACCTTCGAGCAGGTCATCGTCGCCGCCTGCAAGTTCGCCGAGGAGGGCGCGCTGCAGCTGGTGCAGCAGCTCGCGCAGAGCACCAGCGCCGACGTCCGCGAGAAGGTGGCGTCCAACCTGCGCTTCAACGCCGCCGAGAAGTTCCAGGGCAAGCGCGAGCTGCTCGTCGCCCTGGCGCAGGACTCCTCCCCGGAGGTGCGCCGCTCCGCGGTGAGCGCCCTGTCCTGCTACGACGACGACCAGCAGCTCGCCTACTGGGTGGCCAACATCGCCGACGGCGACACCAGCCCGGCGGTGCAGGCGCAGTGCATGTCGACCCTCGCCTTCGCCCACCACCACGGGATGGCCGAGCTGACGCTGGCCGTCTACGACAAGCACGCGCAGAACCCGAACCCGGAGGTGCGCCGGGAGATCGCGCGCAACCTCTCCAACATGCCGCCCGTGGCGATGCAGCGCGTCTGGGGCATCCTCCAGAAGCTCGTGCAGGACGGCGACGAGGAGGTGCGGCGCGCCGTCGCCTTCGAGTTCAACAACATGTCGCGCATGCCGCAGCTGCTGCCGATCGCCCAGCACATGGCGGAGCAGGATCCCTCCGTCGACGTCCGCAAGGACGCCCTGGGCGCGATGGCCGCCCTCATGCCCGCCGAGCAGGCGGTGGCCTACTACCGCGCCCGCATGGCCCAGGCCGACGAGAGCACCATGTGGGCGGTCCTGAACGGCGCCCGGCACCACAGCGACAACAAGCAGGCCAAGGCGCTCCTGACGCAGATCGGCCAGTGCCCCTTCCCCGACGTGGCGAACGCCGCGCGGGAAGCCCTCAGCTACTAGGCGCACAGGTCTCGGCTTCCCGCCGAGCTTCGGCTATCGTCGTTCCCATGCTGCGCCACGCGCTCCTGGGTCTCGCCGCGGTCGGGCTCGTCGCCGCCTGCAGCGGGGACGACTCCACGACCATCGACGCCGACGCCGGCGGGGATGCCGCCACCGTCGCGGACGCCCAGGGCCCCTGCGGCAGCGCCAACATCATCTGCAAGCAGGGCGCCCCCGGGAAGGCGTGCGCCATCAGCGCCACGCCCCCGCAATGCGACGCCGAAGCGGGCGTCTGGTCCTGCCCCAGCGACACCATCCTGGCCGATCAGTGCGGCTGCGTGGCGACGGGCGGTATCGTGCCGGGAGATCCGTGCGGCTCGGGCGGCGACGCCGGCGGCAACGACGCGGGCGCGAGCGACGCCGCGTCGGAGTGAGAGGGGAACAGAGCATGGCGGTCAAGCTCGCAGTGGCAGCAGGCACCGACGTCGGCAAGGTGCGCACCAACAACGAGGACGCCTTCGTCGTGGCGGACCTCAACCGCGACTCCAAGGAGCTGGGCGCCGAGAACGCCGAGTCCTTCGACGTCCGCGACCGCGGCATCCTCGTCGCGGTCTCCGACGGCATGGGCGGCGAGGCCGCGGGCGAGGTGGCGAGCGCGCTCGTCGTGGAGACGCTGCGTCGCGTGCTGGCGGAGAAGGCGCCGGACAGCGCGGAGGGCAAGGCGGCCATCGCCAAGGCGGTCGAGGACGCCGTCACCACCGCCAACGAGGAGGTCCTCTCGGCGGCGAAGGACCCGTCCAAGAAGGGCATGGGGGCGACCCTGACCGCGGTCTACGTCCACGGCGACACCGCCTACATCGCCGAGGTGGGCGACTCGCGCGCGTACCTGCTGCGCGGCCGGCGCATGCGCCAGATGACGAAGGACCAGAGCTTCGTGCAGCTCCTGGTCGACGCCGGGGCGATGTCGGAGGAAGAGGCGAAGAACTACCCCCACAAGAACATCATCCTGCAGGCGATGGGGCAGCAGAAGAACGTCGCCACCGCCCTCGGCAAGCTGGCGCTGCGGCGCAACGACCGCCTGCTCCTCTGCTCCGACGGCCTGTCCAACAAGGTCAGCCCGGAGGAGATGCGCGAGGTCATCTGCGACTCGCCCTCGCTGGAGGCGGCGTGCCGCAAGCTCATCGAGCTCGCCAACGAGCGCGGGGGCGAGGACAACGTGACGGTGGTCCTCGCCGAGCTGAGCGGGGACGATCTGCGACCGCCGCAGGACGCCGAGAGCGTGACGCAGACCTTCGAGATCATGAAGGAGGGCCCGGGCGCCGAAGCCACCAAGACGACGGTGCCGCAGGGCCAGGCCCGGCGGAAGGCGGCCGCGGCGGCCGCCGCCGACCCCGCGGCGAAGGAGGCCGCCCCGGCCGCCGAGGGGAAGGCGGGCGAGGCCGCGCCGGCCGCGAAGAAGGACGACGACGACGATCTGGCGATCCCCGAGCCAACCCCCGCCACGCCGGAGGAGATGAAGTCGCGACCGCTTCAGATGGCGGTCGCCTTCGGCATCATGGCGGTGATGGTGCTGGTCTTCTACTACCTGCTCAAGGACTGACCGACTCGCTCGGGGGCTCCGACGGGCGCGCCAGCCGCGGCTGGTAGGTGCAGAGCGGGTCCTCCGCCAGCGGGTCGCCGGTGGCGACGTACGCCCGGGCGCGTGAGCCGCCGCACACCATGCGGAACTCGCAGCGCCCGCAGCGCCCGGAGAAGCCGTCGGCGTCACGCAACGCGCGGAAGAGCGGCGCGTCGCGATAGATGGCGATGGGGTCCTCCAGCTTCACGTTGCCCGCGGACAGCGGCATGAAGCCGGAGGGGGAGACCTCCCCGTCGTGCGAGATGAACATCACGCCGTTGCCGTCGCGGATCCCCGCGCCGTGGCCCGCCGGACGCGTGGCGCCCGGCTCGTGCGGTGCCTGGCGCATGACGCGGCGGAAGTGCGGCGCCTCGGTCGTGGTGACGACCAGACCCGGCTCGCGCGCGCGGCCGGCGAGCCAGACGAGCAGCTCCTCCGAGCGAGCGGGCGAGATGGGAGAGAGCGTCGTCCCGCGCCCGACGGCGACGAGGAAGAAGAGGCTCCAGCGCGACGCGCCCACGCTGCGCACGACCTCTTCGATCGCCGGCATCTCGTCCACCGTCTCGGCGCTGACGAGGGTGTTGACCTGGAAGGGCAGCCCCACCTGGTGCGCGCGGCGGGCGGCCACGAGCGACCGCTCGAGGCACCCCGGCACCCCGCGCACGGCGTCGTGACGCTCCGGCGTGGAGCCGTCGATGCTCACCGAGATGGCCTCCACCCCGGCGACCAGGAGGCTGTCGATGGCCTCCTCCGTCAGCAGGGGCGTGCCGCTCGGGGAGACCGAGACGCCCATGCCGAGCTCGCGCGCGGCGGCGATGAGCTGGAAGAGGTCCTTGCGCTTGAGGGGATCGCCCCCCGTGAAGATGACGTGCGGCCTGGGGTTGGCGCGGGCCAGCCGCGCCAGGAGGCGAAGTCCGGTCGCCGTGTTCAGCTCGCGCGGGTCGGCGCAGGGCGCAGCTTCTGCGCGGCAGTGCAAACAGGCGAGGTCGCAGGCGCGGGTGATTTCCCAGTAAACGCGCCGGGGGGCATCGGCGAAGACGAGGGATAGGGCCATTGCACAAGGCGGAATGCAACTCGCGCGCCGCAGCCAGTCGGCCCGGTCAGCCCTCCGTCACCGTCCGCTTCCGTTCTTGCGGTCGAGGACCTCGCGCACCTTGCGGGTGAGCGACGCCGGCAGCGGCCGCAGGCGCTCGGCGATCTGCCTGCCGCTCATGAGCGGCAGGACGACGTCGGTGAGGAGGAGATCGATCCTGGCGCCGTGCTGCTCGCAGATCAGGAGCGCCTCGCCCCCGTTCGACGCCTCGAGGACCACGTAGCCGCTGCGCCGCAGGATGCTCCGGGCGAGCGAGCGCACCTGGGCGTCGTCCTCGGCGAGGAGGATGGTCTCGTCGCCCCGGATCGAATCCGGCGGCGGCCGCTCTGACGGCCGAAGCTCCGCCACGCCGGCGGCTCGCGGGAAGTAGACCTTGAACGTCGCGCCCTTGCCGGGCTCGCTGTAGACCCAGATGTGCCCGCCGCTCGCCTGGAGGCGGCCGGCCTCCAGGCGCGAGAAGTCCAGGAGGCTGTTGACGAGGCGGAGCAGCCGGACCGCGCTGCGGTGGACGGCGCGGAGCACCTCGCCGCCGACCGCGCCGTCGCCCTGGGCGAGCGCGTCCTCGATGGGGCCGAGCATCAGGGTGAGCGGGGTCCGGAACTCGTGACTCACGTTGCTGAAGAACGCGGTCTTCGCCGCGTCGAGCTCCCCGAGCTTCGCGTTCGCCTCCCGCAGCTCGCGGTTGGCCTCGGCCAGCTCCTGGCTCCGCTTGATGACCTCGCGCTCCATCGCGCGCGTCTTGTCGCGCAGCTCCTCGCCCAGCTCGGTCGCCTGGACCAGGCCGGTCACGTCCTCCACGCGGTGCAGGATGTAGAGCACCTCGCCGGAGGGGGAGAGGACGGGGAGGTTCTTCGGGCTCCAGGACTTCGTCTCGAAGGTCCCATCCGGGCCGCGGATGTCGTAGCGCTGCACGGCCATCGTGTCGGGCGCGCGCGTGGCGAGGACGCGGTCCAGCGACGCGCGGAGGTTGCTCGTACCGGTCGCCCCCACGTCATCCGGGTTGTCCGGGAACACCTCGAAGAGCGGCCGGCCTATCGTCTGCTCCCGCGTGGTGTGCGTGGCGAGGAGGCGCGCGTCGGTGGCGGCGACCATCCTGTACCGCGGCGCGTCGGGGCGCAGGACCAGCAAGACCTCGGGGGAGGACTCGAACACCAGGCGCAGGTCGCGCGCGAGCGCCTCGTCGGCGGCTGGGGCGGCTGGGGCCGCGTGGTCGGACTCGTCGGGCATCAGCTCTCGATGCAGGCACGCGCACCATGCGCACACGCACTTCGCCACAGTAGGCCAGCACATCGCGCTTGCCAACCGCCGCTCCCGACTCGCACTACGCGACGCGCCTCGTGCTCAGTCGGCGCGAGCGCTCCTGCGAAGTCGGAGGACCACGTCGTCGCAACTAGCGTCTACGAGGCCGACACCACCTCGCACAGCGCGTCGGTGAACTGCGTCGTTGTCGCGCCACCCCCGAGATCGCCAGTGCGCACCTTCCCCGCGCGGTACACCGCCGTCAGCGCCTTCTCGATCCTGTCCGCGCGACCGTGCTCCCCCAGGTGCCGGAGCATCATCACCGCGCTCTGGATGAGGGCCGTCGGGTTGGCGATGCCCTGCCCGGCGATGTCCGGCGCGCTGCCGTGCACCGCCTCGAACACCGCCGCGTGCTCCCCGATGTTGGCGCCGGGGACGATGCCCAGGCCGCCCACCAGGCCCGCGCCCAGATCGCTGAGGATGTCGCCGTACAGATTCTCGGTGACGATGACGTCCAGCTTGTTGGCGTCCCGGACCATCTGCATCGCGCACGCGTCCACGATCATCTCCGCCGGCTCGATGGTGGGGTGCGCGAGGGCCACGTGCCGGAAGCGGTCGAGCAGCAGGCCGTCGGAGAGCTTCATGATGTTGGCCTTGTGGACCACCGTCACCCGCTTGCGCTTCATCCGCTCGGCGTAGAGGAAGGCGTACTCGCAGATGCGAGTGCAGCCCTTCTCGGTGATGAGCTTGATGGACTGCGCGATGCCCGGCATGATCATCAGCTCGAGCCCGGCGTACAGGTCCTCGGTGTTCTCCCGGACGATGACGATGTCGGTCCCCTCGAAGCGTGGCTCCACGGTGGGCAGGCTGCGCACCGGCCGCACGTTGGCGTACAGGTCGAGCGCCTGGCGGAGCGTCACGTTCACCGAGCGAAACCCCTTGCCGATGGGCGTGCCGATGGGGCCCTTCAGCGCGATGCGGTTTCTGCGGATGGACTCCAGGACCTCCTCGGGCAGGGTGGTGCCGCGCTTCTCCGCCACCGCGGCGCCCGCGTGGTGCACCTCCCAGTCGATGCGGACGCCCGTCGCGTCGAGCACCCGGCGGGCCGCCTCGCACACCTCCGGCCCGATGCCGTCGCCCGGGATGAGCGTGATGGTGTAGCTCATGAGGGGGCCAGGTATAGCAGGGCGGCGCCGCCGCCGGGGTTGAACCCGGGCGCGGGGTCCGCCATATCAGGGGGCGATGGGTCCTCGTTCCTTCCGCGCCCGCGGCAACGGCCTCACCCTGCGCGTGCTGGAGTGGGGGGCGGGGGAGCGCACCGTCGTGCTGCTGCACGGCTTCTTGGACGCGGCGGGGACGTGGGACCTGTGCGCCCCGCGCATCGCCGCGACAGGCCGGCGAGTGCTCGCCGTCGACCTGCGCGGCTTCGGCGAGTCGGACCGGGTGAGCGGCGGCGGCTACTACCACTTCCCCGACTACGTCGCCGACGTGGCGCGGGTGCTGGCCGAGCACGCCGGCGGGCCGGTCGATCTGGTCGGGCACTCCATGGGAGGCACGGTGGCGACGCTGTTCGCGGGGGCTCGTCCGGAGGCGGTGCGCACGCTCGCGCTGCTGGAGGGGATGGGCCCGCCGGATCATCCACCGGAGGCCGGCCCGCAGCGGATGCGGCGGTGGCTGGAGGGCCTGGACGGGCAGGCGGCGCGGAAGGCGGACCGCCCGATGACGGAGGCCGAGGCGCTGGCACGGCTGCGCGCCAACCACCCGCGCGTACCGGCGGAGGTGCTCGCCTCGCGGCTGCCGCACCTGGCGCGCGCGACGCCGGAGGGCCTGCTCTGGCGCTTCGACCCCCTGCACCGCACCACCGCCCCCGTCCCCTTCTTCACCTCCGTCTTCACCGCCTACGCGCGGCAGATCCCCTGCCCCGTCCTGTACGTCTCCGGCGGGCCGCTGGGCTACCGGGTGCCGGATGAGGCAGACCGGCTGGCGGCCTTCGCGCGGGCGACGCACGTCGACCTGCCCGGGGGCGGCCACATGATGCACTGGACCCGTCCAGAAGAGCTCGTGCGCGCGCTCGTCGCATTCCTCGACGTGGCGTGACATACCAGGGGCACATGCGCGTTCTGCTGGGGCTGGCGCTGGTGCTCGCGGGCTGCGCTTCTTCTCGTCCGCACGAGCGAATGGAGGTGGTGCTCCCCCCGCCTTCGCCGTCCGCCACGCCCGACCCCGAGGCGAGCGCGGCCGGCCGGCTTGCGGAGGAGGAGCGCCAGTGCGCGGTCAAGGATCTCCAGCCGATCCGCGCGAGCGACGACGGCACGGTCGATGTCGCGGCGGTGAAGAAGGCGGTCAAGCACGCGCGCTTCTACGCGGAGCGGTGCTGCACGGGCGGGGACTCCGGCACGGTGCGCGTGAGCGTGGCGTTCGCGCCCGCCGGGTGGGGGACAGAGGTGAAGCTGGACCCGGAGCCGTTCGGCGAGGGGGACACCGAGGCGTGCGTGGTGGGGAGCTTCCGGCGGGTGATGGTGGGGGCGTATCGCGGGGAGGGGCTGCGCTTCGAGGAGAGCGTGACGATCGGGCGCTGACTCGCACCCCGACGAGGCTCACCCGCCGTGCGGTTGGGTCCAGGGCGACGAGAGACCGAGCATCCGGAGCTCGAGGCGGTCGAGCAGCCGCTTCGGGAGGAGGCGCGGGAGCGCGGCCGGCGCGCATAGCATCCTGCGTGGAGATGGACCTGCGCCTGACCGTGATTGAAGCGCCGACCGCCCCGACCGCGGACTACGTGGCCGTCGACCAGGTGCTCGTGTTCGACCTCGCCGCGACCACGCGCATCTCCATCGGGAGGGGGAGCGATTGCGACGTCTCCATCGCCTCGCCTCACCTCGCCCGCCGCCACGCCGTCGTGACGGTCGAGCGCGGTGCGGTGTGGCTGAAGGATCTGCGCACGACCAACGGCACCTACGTCGACGGCGTCCGCGGCCTGATCGACCAGGTCCAGGTGACCGCCGGTCCGCCCACGGTCATGCGCATCGGCGACGCCGTCCTCACCCTCGCGATCGTCCCGGGCGAAGACTGACGACGAGGACCGAGCGCCGCCGGGCAGACAGCGCTCGCCCGGTCACTCCCCGGACCGCGTGGTCGTCAGGACCGCCTCGCAGCGCGCGGGTGTCATGAGCGGCGCCAGGAGCAGGTCGGTGAGGAGCACGACCGGCGCCACCTGCGCGAAGTCCACCGCGTACCAGTCGGCGATGCGGGACTCGATCACCTCCCACGCGCGCGCCGGATCGCCGCGACGTGCGAGCGCGCGGGCGGTGTCGACGGCCATGTCGAAGTGGAAGCGCGGATTGGACGCGTCCCACCGGGCGATCATCTCGTCGTCCAGCCCGAACACACTGGCGAGGGCGAAGACGTGCGCCGCGAGCTCGAGCGGCCTGCCGGCGAAGCGCTTCCCCGTCTTCGCGTCCCGCACGGCCTCCTCGAAGCGCTTGCGGTCGGGGCGCTCCTCGCGGGGCGCCCCGAAGAGACGGAAGCCCTTCGGGACCACGGCCAGCGCCTTCTTCGCGATCGACGGCTTGCCCAGCTCGTGCGCCGCGCGCCGGACGAGGGCGGCCATGTCGGAGGCCACGTTGCCTGCGTAGACCGCGCCGGGGTTGGCCAGGAGCTTCGTCGCGTACGGGACCATCTCCTGCCACGCCCCGCGGTAGGCGAGGATCTCCGCGACGGAAGCCGCGGCGGCGGCGTCCCCGGCGTCGGCGAGCTCCTGCAGGCGCGCGAGCGCGACCTCGACGTTCCCGCGACGCGCCTCCACCGCCGCGCGCTTCGCGGTCCGGAGCTTCGACGCCGTCGCCGGCGCCGCCTTCTTCTTCGGCTCCGGCGGCGGAGGCTCGTAGCGGCGCAGCACCTTCGCCGCGCGGCGCGGCGCCGGCCAGAGCTCGAGGCGGATCCTGTCGCGCGGGCCGTGGGACGCACGCAGCCGGTACGTCCCGGGCGCGCACGGGAAGCGGCGCGCGTCGGGGAGGTAGTCGGTGCACCCGCAGACCACGACGCGCCCCGAGCGCACGCGGAGGCTGGCCTCGGTGACGTGCTCCGCGCCGCCGTCGAGCGCGTCCGGCGCGCGCGGCAGGAAGACCACACTGACCTTCACGTCCTCTGGCTCGCTCGTCCCGATGCCGACGATGTCTCCGCTGTCGGCCACGGCGAGGCGGTCCTCGGTCGCCTTCACCGTCCACGCGTCTGCGAGGTCGCCCGTCGCCCCGTCGTCCTGCACGTGGATCTGCGAGAAGTCGGCGAAGAGCGTGATCGCGCGCGCCCCTGCGCTCTTCGGTTTCGCCTTCGCCTTCGCCCTTGCCTTCGCCATCGACCCGCGAGCTTGCCGGAACGCCGGCGCACGTGCAACGAGCGCCGGCCGGCGGGCCACCCCGCACCGTCTGCGCCCGCACGCAATCTCGGCACGCGCCCGCGAAGCTTGCACGCGGACTTCCCGCGATCGGGAGCTGGCCCCATGCTTGCTCCAGGGGCCCCAGCCACCGGAGGGAGCGATGGAGAGGTCTGACACGCGGATTGCCCTGGTCGTCCTGGAGCGCGGGAGCGAGGTGCCCCCGCGGGTGGAGCACGGCTTCCGGCTCGTGACGGTCCGGCAGGGCCCGGGCGAGGACGGCGCGCGGCTGCTCCGCCGCACCTTCGACGCCATCCACGAGATTCGAGCGGGAGGGCGGGTGCGTGCGACGCGCCGTGCTCTGCTGCAACGGGGACGGCTCGGAGGCCTCGATGGAGTCCCGCGGGCTGCTCTCGCGCGCGCTGCTCGCCTCCGTCCTGCGCGTGCCCGGTGGCCGCCTCTACCTCGTCACCCGGAGCGCGTCCTCCTCGCGCGTGCGCTTCGGCACCCTCGCGCTCGCCGACACCCTCAGCGCGTCCCTCGCGGGGACGTCCGCGAGCGTCTCGGCGCTCTTCGTCGGGCACGCCACCCCGCCACCCCGCCTTTCGCGAGAGGCGCGGCCGTCGCCGGAGGAGGCGACCGCCGCGGAGTGACCGAGGCCGTCCCTCAGCCCCTGCCGAACGCGAACATCAGCGCCGCCGCCACCGCGACGATCACCGCGACGGCGACCCCCATCTTCCGCCAGTCGCTCCACTCCGCGCGCCGCCGCGCCCGCTTGGTCGCCGCCCGCCCGGACGCCGGCGCGCGCGTGGTGCTCCGCGTCGCGGTGCTCTTTCCCGCCGGGCTCGACGCCGGCCGCGACGCCGGTGCCGCCTCCTCGCTCACCACGGGTCGAGGCCGCTGCTTCTTCGGCTTCTGTTTCTGAGCGACCGCAGCCGCCCGCGCCCGCCGGCGCTCCGCCCTCTGCCGGGCCTTGTCCCGCCGCTTCTCCGCCGCCGTCCTTCTCGGTCGACCGGCGCTCCCAGGCTCGCTGGCCGCCGCCGCGCCCTCGCTCTGCTCCTCGTCCTCCTCATCATCCCAATCCCACCCGGCATCCACCGATCCCGGGTCGGGCGTCGCCTCGGCTCCCTCCCCTTCCGCTGGACCCTCGTCGTCGTCCCAGCTCTCGTCCAGCGCGTCCAGATCGTCCGCCGCCCCCGCCTTGCCCTTCTCGCCCATGGGGTGAAGCTACCGAGCCTTCCGATCCTTGGTCAAAATGCCGGCGTTCGGCGCCGCGCATGCCTTCTTGAAGCGCTCGACGGCCTTGGCGTCGGAGAGCTGGTCGTGCCACATCTTGCAGGCCGCCTGGTGCGCTTCGTCCGCGGCCTTCGCGTTCCTGGGGAAGATCACCCCGCCCCTGCGCAGCACGGCCTCCAGATCCAGGCACGCGGGGGCGAGCCGGCGGATGGTGCAGCTCACCTGCGTCTCGTGCTCCTTGATGCCCGCGATGGTGTGCCGGCCGCCGCGGATGGCGTCGTGGTAGAGCCTGTCGCACGACGACTGCGAGCGCCCGCGCAGGCACGCGTCGATGCGGAACTCCCGGGCGCGCTTCGCGTCCTGGCGGGCGAACGCCCGCTCGCCCGTCTCGCAGTCGAGCGCGTCGACGTCGCACGCCGCGCGCAGCAAGGCGTAGGCCTTGCCCTTGTCCCTGGCCACACCGCGCCCGGCCGCGAGCAGCCCGCCGTAGGCGGCGCACGCGAAGTGGTACTGCTGGGGGTCCTTCGCGCACCACTTGGCGTTCAGCGCTGCGGCCGCCGCCTCGTCACGCGGGACGCCCTCGCCATCGGCGAGGCGCTGCGCCAGGTTCATGCAGCCGGAGGGGTCGTTCAGATCGCAGGCGCGACGCAGCAGGGCGGCGTTGCGTTTGCGATCGGCGTCGGTCTTCTCCGGCATCCGCACCGCCAGGTTGCCGCACGCGCTCCCGTCGCCCGCGTCGCAGCCGCGCCGGTAGAGCGCCGTCGCCTTCGCCTGATCCGCCGTCACTCCCCGGCCCTCGTCGTAGGCGAAGCCGGCGGTGAAGCACCCCTTCGGCGCGCCCAGCTCGCACGCGCGCGCCAGCGCCACGACGGTGCTCGCGTCGAAGGTGCCGTGCAGCTTCTCCAGGGCGTCGGGCAGCGCCACGCACGCCTCGACCAGCCCGGCGTCGCAGCCCTTCTGCAGGTGCAGCGCCGCCCTGGACTCGTCCACGTCCACGCCCTTGCCGGCTTGCTCCAGGAGCCCGAGCCGCCCGCAACCGCGCGCGTCGCCCGCGTCGCACCCGCGCGTGTAGAGCTGCGCCGCGCGATCGACGTTCGCCTTCATCCCCTCCCCCGCCTCGGACATCCCCCCGAGCAGCGTGCACGCCGCGCCGTCGTGCCGCAGGCAGGCGTCGGCGCACGCGGGTAGATCGCTCTTGTGGCACGGCCGGTGCGCGGCCGCCTTCGGGGCCACCCTCGGTGTCGCCGGCTTCTGCCCCGCGCCCCCGCATCCCGCGGCGAGGAGCAGGAGGGCGGCCGCCGCCGCCTTCACCCCTGCCAGCCCTTCACCGCCTCGGTCAGGCGCTTCTCCTGCTCGCCGCGCACCATCCCGACCGCGACCACGTTCAGCCGCTCCGGCCGCGCGAAGGTCCGCGCCACCTCGATCACGTCCTCGCGGGTGACGCGCTGGACCTTCTCCAGCCGCTCGCGCGGGGTCTCGAAGCGCCGGAAGAGGTAGCCGCCGGCGTAGAAGGCGGCGAGGTCCTCCGCGGAGTCGTTCATCGCGCGCAGGTCCCACGCCTGGCGGTTGCGCACGATCTCCAGCTCCTCGTCCGTCGGCCCGCGGTGCGCCAGCTCGCTCACCATCGAGAGGATCTCGCGGCCCACCTGCGCCGTGCGCGCGTGGACGGTGCCGGCCGCGAAGTCGATGACGCCGTCGTCCTCGTAGCCGTCGTAGCCCGCGCTCACGTCGTAGCAGAGGCCCTGCGCGTCGCAGAGGCGGTGGTAGAGGCGCGTGGACATGCCGTCGTCCACCACGCGCATGAGCACGTCCAGCGCGGGGCGCTCCGGCGCGGTCTCCGGGATGCCGCGGAAGCAGACGCGCAGCTCCGTCTGGCTGGTGACGTTCTCCACGGTCTTGAGGCGCGGCTTCTTCTGCGTGCGCGGCGGCGGCGTGGCCGGCAGCCGCGGCCCGGCGGGGAAGGCGGAGAAGAGGCGCTCCCCCAGGTCCATCGCGCGGGCGGGGTCGATGGCGCCGGAGAAGACGGCGACGAGGCCCTCGCCGCGATAGTGGCGGGCGTGGTGCGAGCGCAGGGTCTGCTGGTCGAAGGAGCGCACATGCGACTCGTCCCCGGTGATGCTGAAGCCGAGCGGGTGCCCCGGGTAGATCAGGGCCCGCGAGAGGTTGTCGGCGTCCACCTGCCGCCCCTCGTCATCCAGGTCCTCCAGGATCTCCTCGCAGACGATGCCCTTCTCCACCTCGATGTCGTGGAAGGAGGGCTGCGAGAGCACCTCGGCGAAGATCGTCGCGGCCTGCTCCAGGTTCTCCGCGGGCAGGGTGACGGAGAAGACCCCGTAGTCCACCTGCGTGGACGCGTAGAGCGAGCCGCCCAGCCGCTCGAACGCGAGGTTCACCGCGTGGGCGCTCGGCAGCCGGCCGGTGCCACGGTAGAGCATGTGCTCGAGGAAGTGGCTCAGCCCGCAGGTGCGCGGATCCTCGAAGCGCGAGCCGATGCGAACGTAGAGCGCGACGTGAGCCCGGTGCAGCCCCGGCTGCCCGACGGCGACGACGCGGACTCCGTTCGCCAGGACCCGGGTCTGGTGCGGAGGATCCTCGTGGCTCAATAGCCCTCGTCGTCCGCCCCGGCGTCCTTCGTCCACTCCGCCATGTACTCCTCGTCGATGGTGATGTCGGCCTTCGACGCGTCCCTCAGGCGCTTCATGTAGATGGCGAGCGCCTCCGCCTGGCGTGTGGCGAGGAGGGTCTGCATGAAGGTGTCGCGCTCCTTCTCGAACTCCTCCTTGGTGGCCGCCTTGTGCTGCTTGAGACGCACGACGTAGAAGCCGTCGGTCCCGAGGACGGGCTCCGACATGAGGTCGCCGTCCTTCGACGTGGCGGCGAAGGAGAAGTCCAGCACCTTGGCCATCGACTCGGGGTTGAGCCGCGGCAGCGGATCGCCGGTGCGGTTGAAGGAGGCGGTGGACGCGGCGAGCGGGCGGTCGGAGTCGGTGGCGGGGTCGAGCGAGGTCTGCGGCGGCGCGGCGGGTGCGCCCGCGTCCGCGGTGGTGTCGACGGAGGCATCGGCGCCCCCCGGCGCGGCGGGCGCGCCGGCGTCGGCCAGGCTCGGGTCATGCACGACCGACAGCAGGGGGATGGCCTTGAGGTCGCCCATCTCCGCGGTCACCGCCTCGTCCATGGACTTGCCGCCCTTCACGTCGGCGATGATCTTGGTGGCGAGGGTCTTGGTCGTCTGCTCGTCCTGGCTGCGCGTGTAGATCTCGCGCGCGATGTCTCTGGCCGTCGTCGAGGCGTCGTCGCGCGCGATGAGGTGATAGCCGAACTCGGTCTCGATGGCCTGCTGGGTCATCTGGCCGGGCTTGAGCGCGTCGGCCGCCTTCTTGAAGGCGGGGACGAAGGCGTCGGTCTTGTCGGTCTCCAGCGAGCCGCCCTTGTCCTTGGTGCCGTCTTCGCCCACCTCCTTCGCCACCTTGAAGAACGTCTCGCCGCGCTTGATGCGCACGTACGCCTCGGTGAGCTTGGCGAGCGCCTCCGCCTTCTCGGTGGGCGACGCGGTGGGGGCGACCTTGATCAGAATGTGACGAAGGAGCCCCTGCTTCGGCGCGCCAGGCGCCTTCTGCCGCTGATCGATCGCCGCCGCGATGACCTTGGCGTTCTTCGGGTCCTTGGCCCACGCGTCCAGATCGTGCGGGCTGTCCTGCAGGACGTAGCGCTCGACGAAGGAGCCCTTGACCTCCACGTCCTCCAGGATCGCCGAGCTCTTCGTCGCGGTGTAGGTCTCCAGCGCCTCCGCCTCCGAGACGCGCACCGGCGCGCGGACCATGTCGCGCATCTTCGCGGCGAGGATCTCGCGCTTCTGCTCGGCCATGAAGTTCTCGTTCGACAGCCCGGTGAGGTTCTTCAGGTTGCGCTTGTACGTCTTGAGGTCGAACTCCTTCGTCGTCGGGTCCTTGAACGCGTACCCGTAGTACATCAGGCCGTCGAAGACGCGCAGCGACATCCCGAGCTCCGGCCGGGCGGCGGGGAGGCTCACGTGGACGAAGCCGGAGATGATGTCGGTCTGGACCTCGTCGTCGCTCACCGTCAGGCCGATGCGATCGGCCTCGCTGACCAGCAGCTCGCGCTCGATGAGGCCGTCCAGCGCGATGCGCGGCAGGCCCATCTGTTGCGCCTGACCGAGCAGCCGCGCGCCCTTGTCGTCGCGTGGGACGAGCATCATGTACGCGGCCCTGTGCTCGCTCGGCTCGATACAGTGCCCGCGCACGGTGGCCGCGCACGTCTCGGTGAGCTTTGCCGCCTTCTTGCCGGCGCTCGGGTTGAACTGGATCACGAAGACGAGCACGGTCGCGATGATGACCGCGCCCATCACGAACGAAGTGAGGCCTTTTCCGCGCAGGGAATCGAGCATGGGGGGCCTTGGCCTAACACGCCTCGCGCACGGGCGCGAGCGGAGCCGCGCGGCGGCCTCTTCCGCGCCCTAGCGGCGCGATTCCGCGGTCTTGGCCAGGCCGAGCGCGAAGCGCAGGCCCTCGGCCAGAGCCTCCATCGCCGAGACGTCCTTGGCGAAGACGACCTCGAAGAAGGTGTCCAGCGTCCGCGTGCCGTCGGCCGGATCCACCACGGGGGCGACGCCGGTGTTCACCTCGGCGAAGCCCTCGCCCAGCGCGGAGTGTGCGAGCTGCCGGACCCGGTCGAACAGGCGTGCCTCGTCCTCGTGAGGGAACTGCCCGCGCCTCACGCCCATGATGAGGCGGATCTGCACGGGAGAGCCCGCGCGTACGCGGACGCCCGAGTCCATGATGAGGTTGTCGCGAACGCGGTCTGCGAGGATGACTTCCTCGCCGAGCGTCCGGTAGACCTCGAACCCCGCCTCGACCAGCTTCTTCTTCAGCTCTTGGGGTGTCACATGCCTTGCCCTGGCGGCCCGCCGCCGCCGCCAAACTCTCCCACCCCGGCAAAATCAAAGCGCGCGGTGGGGCACCAAGTCAAGAACCGGAAGAAACGGGCGTGCTCACACGTAGCGTAGACGCCGCGGCGCCCCGCAGCGCGGCGGATGTAGTATAGCACCGCACCTCGCGGCGCGCGTACCGAACGCCGGCCAGCTCTGCCGCACCGGAAAGCGGCGATGTGGGGCTCCTTTTGGCGCCACCCACGTACTAGAATGCAACCAGTGAAGAACCGTCGAAGCCTCACCCCGGAGAACGGCGTGCCCGCCGCGGATGGCGCCCACGCCATGCGGCGGGGCGGCGCGCGTCACGAGGTGACCGAGCGAATTCGCATCGTTGGCCCCAATTTGAAGGCCCGCGAGGGGTGGGTGCTGAACGTGAGCCGGGGCGGGGTGCGCGCCATGTTCGAGGACCGGGTCGAGCCCGGCGAGGAGTACGAGGTCAACATCGGCGAGGAGGGCCCTGCCCCCCTGTCGCGCCGCGGCCGGGTGGTCTGGGTGCAGGAGGAGCCGGACGGCGTCATCGCCGGGTTCGAGTTCCTCTTCCAGTCGGGCCAGCAGCCCGCCGTCCCGCCGCCGCCCCCCGACGACGAAGCTCCCTGACCCGTCATGGCGTCCATCAAGAGCATCCTGCCGCCCTGCGGCCTGTACCGGACCACCAAGGCGCTGCCCGAGCACGAGTCGGAGATCGGGGCGGGGGCGCTCGCGTACTTCCACAACCACTCCGACGCGGGCCTGCCCGTCGTGATCGCGCCGGACCACAACATCATGAACCGCTGGCACTTCCACGGCGCCGGCATCCCCTTCCGCGGGCTCGCGTGGGCGGACACGCTCGTGCGCCTCGCGCCGGAGGGGTTCTACATGCTGCGCAAGGGCCTCGAGTTCGATGGCGGCAACTGGCCGAAGGGCACGCTCGTCCAGCTCGGCTACACGCGCACCGCGGACCCGATCCTCTTCATCGCGCAGCAGCGCGCGACGATGGACGAAAACGACCTGTTCTTCTCCGACCGCGGCGTGGGGATCGCGCGCGAGCAGCTCTCCATGCTGGAGCCGCTCAGCGTGTACGTGGAGCCCGCGGAGGCCGGCGCCCACGGCACCGGTACGCACTGAGAGGATGTGAATTGAATTCGGCGGGGCCCCTCCGGGGCCCCTCCCCACGCGGGCCCTCCGCTACGCGTCGGGGTTGGATACCTGATGACGCGCTCTCGGGAGCGGCGGGTGAGGGCTACTGCTTGTCCAGCTTGGCGATCTTCGCGCGGAGCTTGCGGACGATGTACGGGTAGCCCTCGCTCTGCGTGTTGAGCATGCGGTGAAACTGGCTGTAGTAGTTCTTGGTGAGGCTGGAGCCCTCGGTGACGATGTCCACGACGTGGTACGGACCGCCGGCGGGACCCGCGACGATGTAGTCCACCTGGACGACCGGCTCGCGCGCGTTGAGCTTGCTCTTGGCCTGCGTGCGCACCCGCACGTCGCTGCCCTGGGCGCGCGACCCGGTGTACGTGATGGTGTAGTCGAGCGTCCGCTTCAGGTTCTTCTGGTAGTTCTTCTCGACGAGCTGCTTCAGCAGGCCGGCGACCTCGCTCCGCTGATCGGCGCTGAGCTGGGTCCAGTGTTCCTTGAAGCAGCGGCGAATGAGCTCGTCGTAGTCGATGATCTTGCCGAAGATGGCGGCGATGCGCGCTTCCCGCCCCGCGGACGGCGCCTGCCGCAGCAGCGAGTCGAGCTGGGCGTGCCCGGTGCGCACGAAGTTCTCGGGCGTGTCGGCGCGGGCCACGGCGGGAGCGAGCACCACCAGGCCGGCGACGGCGACGGCGGCGGCGCGGGGCGCCCAGCCGGAGGACGCCAGGGCGAGGGCGACCGGGCGAGACCACGACAGGATGGAGGAGACGAGGCGGCGGATGGGGCTCATGGTCACGGGGTTGGACGGGGGTTTAGCGTCCACGATTCAAGCAAGCAAGAAAGAGCCCATCCGCGGCTGCTTTTGCGCGAGATCGCCCCTCGAGGCGCAGGGGGCGCGCACCGGGGGCGTCCGCGGGAGGCCAGGCGGCGCGGCCGATCGCGAGCATGCTCACGATCCGGCGGCGGTTCACGGCCGGGGTGTGGACGCGCGTCCTCGGTTGTCGCCTACTTCGCGAGGGCGCGAGGGGACAGGCTCCGCCGCAGGGAGGGGCTGGGCCTGCGCAGCGTCACCCGGAAGCGTGTGCCGCCGGCGTCTAGGCTCTGCACCTCGATCGTGGCGCCCATCGAGGCGTGGTCGTCGACGATGCGCTTGACCACCGCCAGACCGATGCCCACGCCGTGCGTGTGCGTGGTGTAGAAGGCGTCGAAGATGCGCGCGCGCGTCTCGGGCGTGATGCCGGGGCCCCGATCGTCGACCGTGAGCGCGACGCGGTCCCCCTCCGGGTCGACGCGCACGGTCACGGTGCTCCCCGAGGGGCTGACCTGGACGGCGTTGCGGACGAGGTTCCACAGCACCTGCCGCATCTGCGCGCCGTCGCAGCGCGTGGCCACCTCGCCGGCGGGGCCCTCGTAGGCCACCGTCACCGCCTTGGGGGCGGCCGAGCGATTCGCCAGCGAGACGACGTCGCGGGCGAGCTCGGCGACGTCGACCGCCTCGGCGGAGGGGCGGCGGGTCTTGGAGAGGTCGAGCATGTCGCCGACCAGGTCGTTGAGGCGCGTGACCTCCCGCGAGACGATGTCGCAGAGCTCGCGGTCCTCCGGGGAGAGCGCGGGTGCCTCGCGCAGCATCTCGATCGAGCCGGAGATGGAACCGAGCGGGTTGCGGATCTCGTGCGCGAGCCACGCCGCGATGCGGCCCAGCTCGGCGAGCCGCTCCGCCTCGGTGTAGCGGCGGCGGGCGACCTCCAGCGCGCCGCCCGTCGTGCGCAGGCGCTCGGCGAGGTAGCCGGCGAGCATGCCGACGACGCCGATGCCGAGCGCGTTGAGCAGCAGCGGATAGAGGAGCTCCCGCCAGGTGGTGGCGTAGCTGCCGAGAGGCTGGTCGGGCGGTGGCACCACCAGGTGCGTGACGATCGCCGAGCCGAGCGCGCCGTAGAGGGCGAAGCCCACCGCGCCCGCCACCGCGGCCCCGCGCACGCCGATCAGCACGGCGCCCACGAGCACGGTCAGCCCGTAGAAGGAGGTGGCGCCGCTCGCCGGGCCGCCGGACACGTACACGATGGCGGTCCACAGGCACTGGTCGATGACGAGGTGGATGACCGCCAGCGCGCGCAGGCGGCGCACGCGCCGGAGCATCGCCGCCTCGACGGCGGAGATGGCATACGCGAGCGCGATCGTGCTGAACACGATGCGCATGCTCTCCGGGTAGCGATCCAGGCTGCCGCGCAGGTAGAAGAAGGCGGTGGCGCCGAGCAGCAGCGTCAGCACGAAGAGGCGCGCGCCAGTGACCCACGCGAGACGCGCGCGCAGCCCGACGTCGACCGGCCCCTCCGCCACCGCTCACTCGGACTTGATCTTGCCCGCGAGCGAGAAGATCGGCAGGTACATGGCGAGGAGCACCGTGCCGACGACGCTGCCGATGCCCACCATCATCACCGGCTCGATCATGCTCGTCAGCGCGGCCACGGCGACGTCGACCTCCTCCTCGTAGAAGTCGGCGATCTTGTTGAGCATGGCGTCCAGCGCGCCGGTCTGCTCGCCGACGCCGACCATCTGCACGACCATCGGCGGGAAGACGTTCGCCTCCATCAGCGGCTCGGCCATGTTGCGGCCCTCGCTGATCTTGGTGCGGGCGTACTGGATCGCCTCCTCGATGATCATGTTGCCGGCGGTGCGGGCGACGATGTCCATCGCGTCCAGGATGGGCACGCCGGAGGAGAGCAGGGTGCCGAGGGTGCGCGTGAAGCGGGCGACGGCGATCTTGCGGATGACGTTGCCGATGATGGGCACGCGCAGCAGGATCTTGTGCACCGCCCGCTTGAACTTGGGCACGCGGTACGCGTAGATGAAGCCGACGATCGAGGCGATGAGCAGCGGGATGATGATGGGCAGGCCGCTGATGAAGCCCTCCGACACCTTGATGACGACGGAGGTGAGCTTGGGCAGGTCGTCCTTGGAGCCGAGGTCCTTGAAGATGTTCTTGAAGGAGGGGATGACCCAGCCGAGCAGGATGCCGCACACGCCGAAGAAGACGGTGAGGACGATGCTCGGGTAGACCATCGCGCCGCGCAGCTGCCGCTTCAGCTTCGCGTTCTTCTCGTTGTAGACGGCGAGTCGCTGCAGGATGGTGTCCAGGATGCCGCCCGCCTCGCCCGCCTGGACGAGGTTGCAGTAGAGGGTGTCGAAGACGGAGCCGTGACGCGAGAGGGCCTCGCTGAAGGTCTTGCCCTGCTCGACCTGCGACTTGACGTCATTGATGATGCCGGAGAACGCCTTGTTGTCGGTCTGGTTCTGCAGGATGTCGAGGCACTGCACGATGGGCAGGCCGGCGTCGATCATGGTGGCGAGCAGGCGCGTGAAGGTGACGAGGTCCTTCTGCCCGACGCCGCTGCCGAAGGAGATCTTCCCCAGCTTGATGGAGATGCCCTTCTTCTTCACCTTCGTGGGCATCAGGCGCTGCGCGCGCAGACGACTCTGGACCATGTCCTCGGAGTCGGCCTCCATGGATCCCTTCCGGACCTCTCCCCCGGGGGCGCGCGCTTCCCACAGCCACTCGGCCATATCGCATAAAGTTAGCGTCTTTCGTCGCTCTTGGTCAAAAAGGGATGGATGACCGGCGAGGAGACCTGTGATCAGGTGGCGGCAGAGCTCGAGGCGCGCGGGGTGGCGCCCGCCGCGGCCGCAGGTTTTTCGTCCCGGCGGGGCGGGGAGTGGCAGCGGGCAGTGGGCGGACGGGCCGGGCTCTTCTACGACCTCGCCAGCCTGACCAAGCCGATCTTCGCCGTGGCCTTCGCCCGCAGCGGGATCACGCGGGAGATGCCCCTTGGGGGGCTGCTCGAGGAGGCGCGGGGGACGCCCAGCGAGGAGACGCCGGTCGAGCTCTTGCTCGCGCACCGCGCGGGGCTGGCCTCGCACCTTCCCCTCTTCGCGCCCCTCCTGCTCGGCGGCGCGGTCGACGTCCCGGCGGCGCTGCGGGAGGCGGCGTGCGCGCGGCGGGAGGACGCGCCGGCGCTGCCGGCGGCGCCGGTCTACAGCGACCTCGGCTACCTCCTCGCCGGCGCGGCCCTCGCGCGGACGCGCCAGGAGACCGACGCCTCGGGCGCCATGCGCGACCTGGTCATCGACCCGCTGGGGCTGGGCGCCGTGCTCGGCTGCGCGCGCGACCTCGAAGCGCAGGGCATCGACCTCGTGCGGCGCGCGGCGCCCACCGAGATCGCGCCGTGGCGCGGCGGGGAGGTGCGCGGGCGCGTGCACGACGAGAACGCGTGGGCCATCGCGGCGGAGGGCGCGTGCGGGCACGCGGGCCTCTTCGGCAAGATCGGCGCGGTGCTCCGCTTCGCCGAGGCGGTGCTCGACGCCGTCGCCGGCCGGTCGTCGCCGCTGGCGGGGGACCTCGCCTGGCTGGTGCGCGACCGCCCGGGCGGGACCCTGCGCGCCGGCTTCGACGGCAAGAGCGCGGAGGGGTCGTCGGCCGGGACGGTGCTCGGGCCGCGGAGCTTCGGGCACCTGGGGTTCACCGGGACCAGCTTCTGGATCGACCCCGACGCGGAGGTGATCGCCGCCGTCCTGACCAATCGCGTGCATCCTACACGCGAAAATGTGGCGATCCGGGAGGCCCGGCCGCGCGCCCACGACGCGCTGGCGCGGGCGGCGCTCGCCGTGGCGTAGCGCCCCCGGCCGGAGCCCGCGGCGCGCGGCGTCGAAGAGTCGCCGCCGCCGCGGCGGTGCACTAGGCTTGGGGCATGGCCGAGCCCGAGCTGGCGAAGGAGCAGGAGCCGCCTCCGGCGGAGGGGCCGGCGAGCGGGCCGCACCCCGCCGCGTCGCTGGCGGTCGCCGAGCCCTCCCCCACCGCGCCGATGGCCGCGCCGGGGCCCCCCGCGCCGCCCGTGGTGCAGTACCGGCCGCGCGCCACCAACACCTGGCGCTTCCTCCGCGCGTACTTCACCACCTTCCAGGTCATCGGCAGCTACGTCTGGCTCGCCTTCTGGTCGCGGCTGCTCGGCGACGCGTGGCGCAAGCAGCGCATCGCGGAGGTGCACCGGCGCAACGCGGCCCTCGTCAACGCGACGATCCTGGAGCTGCAGGGCCTCTTCATCAAGGTGGGGCAGCTCCTCTCGATCATGGCGAACTTCCTGCCCGAGGCCTTCCGCGCGGAGCTGGAGGGGCTGCAGGACCAGGTACCGCCGCGCCCCTTCGAGGAGATCGCCCAGCGCATCCAGAGCGAGCTGGGCGGGAAGGTGGACGACCTCTTCGCCGAGTTCCATCGGGCGCCCATCGCCAGCGCGTCGCTCGGCCAGGTGCACGAGGCGCGCACGCGCGAGGGCCTGCGCGTGGCGGTGAAGGTCCAGCACAAGGACATCGACGAGGTGGTGCGCGTCGATCTCATCACCATCCGCCGCATCATGGCGATCGTGCAGTGGTTCGTGCCGGTGCAGGGGCTGGACGCCTACTACCACCAGATCAAGGGGCTGCTCTCGGAGGAGCTCGACTTCAGCCGCGAGGCCGACAACATCGAGCGCATCTCCCGGCACTTCACCGACGACGCGCGCATCGTCTTCCCCACGCCCATCCGGGAGCTGTCCACCCAGCGCGTCCTCACCACCACCTTCGTGGAGGGGGTGAAGATCGGCGACGTGGCGGCCATCGACGCGATGGGCCTCGACAAGAAGGACCTCGCCAGCCGCCTGGTGCGCGCGTACTGCCAGATGATCTTCGTCGACGGCATCTACCACGCCGACCCGCACCCCGGGAACGTGCTGGTGCAGGCGGACGGCTCGCTGGTGCTGCTCGACTTCGGCGCGGTGGCGGAGCTCTCCCCGCAGATGCGGGACGGCATCCCGGAGTTCCTCGAGGGCGTCCTGCGCCGCGACACCGAGGGCATCATCAAGGCGCTGCGCAAGATGGGCTTCCTCTCGCGCATGGCGGACGATCAGGTCTCGGAGAAGATCGTCGAGTACTTCCACCGCAAGTTCCAGGAAGAGGTGAAGCTGGAGAGCTTCAACCTCAAGGACATCAAGATCGACCCGCAGCGCGGCTTCGAGAACCTCCTCGACCTGCGCAAGATGAACATCGGGCTCAAGGAGCTCTCCGGCGCCTTTCACATCCCGAAGGACTGGGTGCTCCTGGAGCGCACGCTGCTGCTCCTCTACGGCTGCTGCACCGTGCTCGACCCCGAGCTCAACCCGATGGCGATCATCCAGCCTTACCTGCAGGACTTCGTCCTGGGCAACCGCGACTGGCAGCAGGTGGCCATGGAGACGGTGCGCGACATGGCGCTCAGCGCCGTCACCCTCCCCGAGGACCTGCGCAAGTACCTGACGCGCGCGACACGCGGCGAGCTGGAGGTGCGCGTCAAGGGCGTGCAGGAGGGCGCGCGCACCCTGTACGTGGTCGGCCGCCAGGTGATCTACGCGGCCGTCGGCGTGGCGTCGGGCTACGCGGCGCTGCAGCTCCACTTCCACGGCGAGGACGACACCGGGCGCTGGTTCATCGGCGCGGGCGTGGTGGCGGGCATCCTCTTCCTCGGCTCGTCCATCTTCTCCCGGCCGCGCCTGCGCTGACTCACCATCCGCGCCCGGGAGTGGTACGAAGGGCCCATGAGCAAGCCCATCCTCGCCATCGACCAGGGCACCACCGGCACCACCGCGCTCGTGTTCGCCCAGGACGGGCGGACACTCGGCCGCGCGACGGTGGAGTTCAAGCAGTACTTCCCCAAGCCCGGGTGGGTCGAGCACGACGCCGAGGAGATTCTGGTTCTCCGTCCAGGCGGCGATCCGCGAGGCCCTCGAGGCGGCGAAGGTCGAGGGCAAGGACCTGGCGGGCATCGGCATCACCAACCAGCGGGAGACGACGCTGCTCTGGGACAGGAAGACGGGCAACCCGGTCCACCGCGCCATCGTGTGGCAGTGCCGCCGCACCGCCGAGGCGTGCGAGAAGCTCAAGGCCGACGGGATGGCGCCGGAGATCCAGAAGCGCACCGGGCTGGTCATCGACGCGTACTTCTCCGGGACCAAGCTCCAGTGGCTGCTCGACCACGTCGAGGGCGCGCGCGCGCGTGCGGGCCGCGGAGAGCTGTGCTTCGGCACCGTCGACTCCTTCCTCATCTACCGGCTGACCAGCGGCGCGAAGCACGTCACCGACCACACCAACGCCTCGCGCACACTGCTGTTCGGCCTGCAGTCGCTCGACTGGGACGACGAGATGCTCGCCCTCTTCAAGGTCCCGCGGGAGGTGCTGCCGCAGGTGGTGGGCAGCGCGGAGGTCGTCGGCGAGACGCGCGGCCTCTCCTTCCTCCCCGATGGCCTGCCCATCGCCGGCATCGCGGGAGATCAGCAGGCGGCGCTCTTCGGGCAGGCGTGCTTCGCCCCGGGCGACGCCAAGTGCACCTACGGCACCGGCGCCTTCGCCCTGATGAACGTGGGGCAGAGCCCCATCCTCAGCAAGAGCGGCCTGGTCACCACCGTGGCGTGGCGCATCGACGGCAAGACGACCTACGCGCTGGAGGGGAGCTCCTTCATCGCCGGCGCGGCGGTGCAGTGGCTCCGCGACGGCCTGGGCCTCATTCGCTCCGCCGCGGAGGTGGAGGCGCTGGCGCGCGAGGTCCCCTCGAGCGAGGGCGTGGTCTTCGTGCCGGCGCTCGCGGGGCTGGGCGCGCCCTACTGGGACCAGCGCGCCCGCGGCACCATCGTCGGGCTGACGCGCGGGACGACGGCGGCCCACCTGGCGCGCGCCACGCTGGAGGGCATCGCCCTCTCCGTCTGGGACCTCGTCGACGCCATGACGGCGGACGCCGGACGCCCCATCACACGGCTGCGCGCCGACGGCGGCGCGGCGAAGAACGACCTGCTCATGCAGTTCCAGGCGGACATCGCCCGCGTCCACGTGGAGCGGCCGAAGGACGTGGAGTCGACGGGGCGCGGCGCCGCGATGCTGGCGAGCGTCGGCCTGGGCCTCCTCTCACCGGAGGCCACGCAGAAGATGCTGCACATCGAGAAGACCTTCGCCCCCGCCATGCCCGAGCCGGAGCGCGACGCGCACCTGGCCGCGTGGAAGGCCGCGGTCGCTCGCACGCGCACCCCGGCCTGAGGGGCGGGGTCCGGCCGACGCTCTGTAAAGGAGGCGACTTGCGACGGTGACGCTCGACGTGCCATCTTAGATGTAAGTTTCGTCTTTTCGGCTTGTCGAGCCGGCAACCTGGTGGTTCCGCCCAGCCCGCGGCACCACCATCCCAAGCCCGGGAGCGGGTCGCCTGTCTCGACGGAAGGGAGCAGTGCTGTGAACGACACCGAATCGGCGGAGAGCTCCGCCACGCCCCGTGACGTCCCGGTCGACTGGGAAGCACTCGAGGACGCCTTCGAGAACAACGCGCCGGAGGTGCACAGTTACCTGCACCTGACGACCGGCG
This sequence comes from uncultured delta proteobacterium, assembly GCA_963782055.1. Lineage (GTDB taxonomy): Bacteria > Myxococcota_A > Polyangia > Polyangiales > Polyangiaceae > DASXHD01. Next base: position 2,178,912 of record CAWAIF010000003.1, on the reverse strand, counting down.
AGGTCCTGCGCGTCGTCGACGGCGTCGCGGACCCCCAGATGCACGTGCGCATCGCCTCGGACACCAACTACCTGCGCATCGATCCGGTGAGCTCGCGCGAGCAGTACCGCTGGATGGAGCGCTTCATCCCGATGGTGGAGGACGCCGACCTGCGCGGCAAGCTCACCTCCGCCATCGATGGCAAGGGCGCCTTCCGCCGCTTCAAGGACGTGCTCATGTCCTACGGCCCGGAGCGGGAGCGCTGGTTCACCTTCCGCAGCGAGCGGCTCCGCGCCTTCATGGAGGCGTGGCTCAACGCGCACGCGATCCGCGCCGTCGCGCGGCCGCAGTGGGCCGAGTCGGACCGTGACTCCTCCCCGGAGAGCGTGGCGCCTTCCTCCGCCTCGCCGGACGAGGCGCCCAAGTCCTCCAGCGGGCGGCGCGCCCGCAGCGCGGAGGCCAGCCGCGCCCACCTGCGCGAGCTGGGGGAGGCGCTCGGCCCGCGCGACCTGGACGTGCTCGTCTCCTTCGCCGAGTTCTTGAAGGCGCGCCGCGCGGCGCGCGGCTTCGCGCACCACCACGAGCACCTGCAGCAGGAGCGGGAGGCCCACGCGACCGAGTCCTCGCGGCGCGTCCCGGACCCGCCGGAGTCCACCCCCTCGTGAGGCGGGGGGCGGCGGCGCTCGTCCTCGCCCTCGCCGGCGCGGCGGCCGCCGCCGGACCGACCGCGCACGCGGACGCCCCGGCGCGCGCCGCCGTGGTCGACGGCGTCGCCGTGCGCTTCTACGCGCCGGAGACGGGCGGCCCCTCCCGGCCGCTCTTCATCACCGCGCGCACCCTCGCGTTCGAGGCGCGCCTCGTCGCGCTGGAGGAGGACCCCACCTCCAAGGGCTACGCCGAGCGCGATCTGCGCGCGGCGCTGGATCAGCACGTGGTGGAGGAGATGCTCGCCTACCGCCCGCTGGATCAGGAGCCGGACGAGGCGACGGTCGGGCGTGTCGCCGACATCTTCCGGCAGTCGCTCGCGCAGCGTACCGGCGGCGAGGCCGCGTTCGCGCGGGCCGCCGACGCCGAAGGCATCTCCAGCTCGGAGGTCGAGGTGGTGCTCCGCCGGAAGGCGCGCGCCGCGCTCTACGTCGAGCGCGGCATCACCCCCGTGCTCTTTCCCACCGACGAGCAGCTCCGGCAGGTGTACCGGACCAGCGCGCACCCCTTCCGGCGCATCCCGTACGACCAGTGCCGGGACGATCTCGCCCGCTGGCTCGCGGTGGAGCGCACGCGCGCGGCGGAGCAGACCTTCTACCAGACCGCCCGCGACCGGGTGACGGTGGTCCTGCTCCGCCCCTTCACCTGACGCCCGCCGCCCGGACCCGCACGACCATGCTCATCGTGCGCAGGCGCGGCGGCAGGTGGCGCGTGTCGTTGTAGGACGTGACGCGCACGGCGCCGCTGGAGAGCACCCGCATCGCGGTGATGCCGCAGTGGAGAGAGTCCAGGCGCGTCCACGCACCGGCCCGGACGCGCATCGCCCGGCAGACCAGGTAGCGGATGAGGTTGCCGTGGCAGACCACCGCCTCGACCCGCGGCCGGGACGAGGGCCGCACGAGGCGCTCGAACGCTCGGTCGGCGCGCTCGCGATCGGCGCGGATGTCCGCCGGGGACAGGCCGAGGCTGTGGCGGGCGGGGAGCCGCGTGGGGACGACCTCGCGCAGCAGCGGAGTGCGCCGCACGGCCACGCCCGGGAGCGCTTCGGCCAGGATCGCCGCGGTCTCCAGCGCGCGCGGGAGCGTGCTCGTCCAGATGAGCTGCGGCGCGTCCCGGGTGAGAGCGCGACCGGTGCGCCGCGCCTGCTCGCGCCCGAGCGCCGTCAGCATGCCTGTGCTGGTCTCGTGGTACTGCCCGTGGCGAACGAAGAGGAGCGTGCGCACGTCCGTCCCTTTACGACGCTCGCGGCCGGCCGGATACTGGGAAGGTGCGGGTGGGTGACACCATCGCGGGGCGGTATCTCATCGAGCGCGAAGCAGGCGTCGGGGGGATGGGCCGGGTCTTCCGCGCGCTGGACCGGGACACCGGCGAGACGGTGGCCCTCAAGGTCCTCACCCACCCGGACGCGGCGAGCCGGGACCGCTTCGTGCGGGAGGCGGCGATCCTTCGAACGCTGGAGCACCCGGCGATCGTTCGCTACCTGGCGGAGGGCGCGACCGCGTCGGGCCAGCCCTTCCTCGCCATGCAGTGGCTGGAGGGCGCCACCCTCTCCGCGGTGCTGCGCACCGGCGCGCTGCGCCCGGAGGAGGCGGCGAAGCTGGGGGCGCGGGTCGCCGCGGCCCTGGCGGTGGCGCACGCGGCGGGGGTGGTGCACCGCGACGTGAAGCCCTCCAACCTGGTGCTGCCGGGGGGCACGGCGGAGGCCGTCGTGCTCGTGGACTTCGGCGTGGCGAGGCGCGCGCGAGAAGCGCTCGGGCTCACGCGCACCGGCATGATTGTCGGCTCGTGCGCGTACATGTCCCCCGAGCAGGCGCTGGGCAGCAAGGAGGTCGACGCCCGCACCGACCTCTTCTCGCTCGGGTGCGTGCTCTACGAGGCCGTCGCCGGGCGGCGGACGTTCGCCGCGCGCGACGCGACGGCGGTGCTCGCCAAGATCCTGCTGGACGACCCCCCGCGGCTGCGCGAGGTGGCGCCCGGCGTGCCCGCCGCGCTGGACGACGTGGTGATGCGCCTGCTCGCCAAGGACCGCAAGCAGCGGCCCCGCTCGGCGCGGGAGCTGGCCGAGGAGCTCGGCGCGCTGGCCACGCGCGACCCGTCGGTCGCGACGGCGCCGCCGCCCGCGCCCTCGCTGACGCGGATGGAGCGGCGCGTGTGCTGGGTGATCCTGGCTGCCAACGCCGGAGAAGCGGCGGCCGACGAGGAGGTGCCGTCCGCCCTTCGCGGGGCCGTGGAGGAGGTCGTCGGCGCTCACGGCGGCTCGCTCGCCTTCCTCGCCGACGGCTCGGCGATCGCCAGCTTCCAGGGCGCGGGCATCCCGACCGACCAGGCGCCGCGCGCGGCGCGCTGTGCCCTGGCTCTGCGCGAGGTGCTGCCTGATTCGCCGATGGCGATCGCCATGGGGCTGGGGGTGGTGGGCGAGGCCACGCCGGTGGGTGCGGTGATCGACGCGGTCGCCCAGGCCGTCAACGAGGCACGCGCCCCGGCCATCCGGCTGCACGGCATCAGCGAAGGGCTGCTCGCAGGCTTCGCGCTCTCCCGCGGGGAGCGGGGGTGGATGCTCGTCGGACGGACGGAGGCCGCGGCGGGTCGCACCCTGCTCGGCAAGCCCACCGACTGCGTGGGTCGAGATCGCGAGCTCGCGATGCTGGAGGGGCTCTACGAGAAGAGCGAGTCGGACCCGCAGGCGGTGGTGGCGATCGTCACCGCCCACGCTGGCGTGGGCAAGTCGCGCGTGCGCCGCGAGCTGCTCACGCGCCTGGCCTCGCGCGACGAGCCGCCCACCGTCCTCTTCGGCCGCTGCGACGTCATGCGGCAGGGCGCCGCCTTCGGGCCGCTGCTGGACGCCGTGAGGCGGCGGGCGGGGGTGACCCCGGCGGACACGCCGGAGGCGCAGCGCGCCAAGGTGGAGGCCGTCGCCGCCGGCGTGAAGGACGCGGCGCGCGCGCGCCACGTCGCGGCGATGCTCGGCGAGCTCGCGGGCGTGCCCTTCCCCGACGACACGAGCGAGAAGCTCCGGGCCGCGCGGCAGGACGCCCGGCTGATGGGCGAGCTGATGCGCGACGCCTTCGAGGACTGGCTCGCGGCGGAGTGCGACGCCGCGCCGGTGGTGCTGGTGCTGGAGGACATGCACTGGGGGGACCTGCCGACGGTGCGGTTCGTCGACGCGGCGCTGCGCAACCTCGCCGAGCGACCGCTCTTCGTGCTCGCCCTGGCGCGGCCGGACGTGGACGACATCTTCCCTCGCCTCTGGTCGGAGCGCGGGGCGACGACCGTGCCGCTCGCTCCGCTCTCGCGCACCGCCGCGGAGAAGCTGGTGCGCGCCGCCGCCGGCGCGTCGGTGGACCCCGAGACGGCCGCGCGCATCGTGGAGCGTGCGCAGGGCAACCCCTTCTTCCTGGAGGAGCTGCTGCGCGCCGCCGAGGCGGGCCTGGCGGAGCTGCCGGAGTCGGTGCTGGGCACCCTGCAGGCGCGCCTCGGGACGCTCAACGAGGAGGCGCGCCGGGTCCTGCGCGGCGCGAGCGTCTTCGGCGAACGCTTCACGCGCGAGGGCGTCGCGGTGCTCCTCGGCGGGGACGACGCGGCGGAGACGGTGCGGCGAGAGCTGCTGAAGCTGCACGAGCTGGAGATGGTCGTGACCTCCGGCGACGACGACCACGCGTTCCGCCACGCGCTGGTGCGGGAGGCGGCGTACGCCATGCTCACCGGCGACGACCGCCGGCTCGGTCACCGGCTGGCCGGCGAGTTCCTGGAGGCGCGCGGGACGACCGACGCGGCCTCCCTCGCCGAGCACTTCTTCCGGGGCGACGAGCCCTCCCGCGCGGCGCCCCACTTCCTGCGCGCCGCGGCGCAAGCGATGGAGGGCAACGACCTCGCGCGGGCGGTGGAGCTGGCCGAGCGGTGCGTCTCGCTCTCGCCCGAACCGCCGACGGCCGCCGCGGCACACGGGCTGGCGGCCGAGGCGCAGCGGTGGCGCGGCCACTACGCCGACGCCGCGGCCCACAGCCTCCAGGCGATCGCCGGACATCCCAGGGGCGGCGTCGCGTGGTTCGTGGCCGTGGGCGAGTACATCGCGGCGTGCGCGTACATGCACGACTTCGACGCCGCCGGCCCGTACGTGGAGCTGGCGATGCGCACCGCGCCCAGACCCGACGCCATCAACGCGCAGGCGATCTGCGTCTCGCGGGGGTGCACGCAGCTCCTCGAGGCGGGCCGCTTCGCCGAGGCGGACGCCGCCATCGCGAGCATGCTGCAGCACCACTTCGACTCGCCGGACGACGAGGTGCGCGGGTGGGTGAGCTGGCTGGTGGCGATGCGCGCCCTGGGCCGGGGCGATCTCGGGGAGTTCGTGGTGCGGACGGAGAAGTGCCTGGCCGCGTTCGAGCGCCTCGGCAAGGTGCGCAACATGTTCTCGCACCGGACCAACCTGGGTTACGCGTACGCGGAGCTCGGCGACTTCGAGCGCGCCGAGCAGACGCTGCGCAGCGTGCTGGCGGAGTCGCACCGCTCCGGCATCCCGATGCTCGAGGCCTACGCGCTGCACAACCTGGGCAACGTCCTCAAGAACCAGGGCAGGCTCGAGGAGGGGATGGCGGCGACGCGGCGGGCGGTGGACGTCGCGCGCGTCATCGAGGACCCGCGCATCGAGGGGGCGTCGCGGGCGTACCTCGCGCAGATGCAGATGATCTCCGGCGACCTCGCCTCCGCGGAGGTGGAGGCCCACGCGGGGGTGCGACTCCTCGGCGGCAACCCGCCCTTGCTCGGCGTGGCGCGCGCGGTGCTGGCCTCGGTGCTGCTGGCGCAGGGCCGCGCGGCCGAGGCCGCCGAGGAGGCGGACGGTGCCAACCGGCTCCTCGACGGCGGCGCCGAGGACGGCGAGACGCTCATCCGCCTGGTGCACGCCGAGACGCTGCGCGCCGCCGGGCAGGAGGACGCCGCGCGGTCGGCCATCACCGCGGCGAAGGAGCGGCTCCTGGCCCGCGCCGCCAAGATCGGCGACGAGTCCTTCCGGGCGAGCTTCCTCCGGGTGCCCGAGAGCGCGCGCACCCTCGCCCTCGCGCGCGAGTGGGGTGCGCCGCCCGGCGAGGCGGGATAGAGTCGCTCCCTTCCCATGAGTGCCGACAGTCGGAAGGTCGTCGTCGCCGCGCTCGCCGGCAACCTGGCCATCGCGGCCTGCAAGTTCACGGCGGCGCTCGCCTCGGGCTCCCCGGCCACGCTCGCGGAGGCCGTCCACTCGGTGGCGGACTCCGGCAACGAGGCGCTGCTGCTCGTGGGGCTGGCGCTCGCCGCGCGCCCCGCCGACGACCGCTACCCGTTCGGGAGGGCCAGCGAGCTCTACTTCTGGCCGTTCGTCGTGGCGCTCATCCTCTTCTCCGTCGGCGGCGCCTTCGCCATGTACGAGGGGCTGCACCACCTCCTCGGGCACCACGAGGAGCCCCTGCGGATGATCGACCACACGGTGCTGGGCGTTCACCTGCATTTCTCCTCCAACGTGCTCAACTACGCCGTGCTCGGCACCTCCTTCTTCTTCGAGGCGCTGAGCTTCCGCGTCGCCTTCCGCGAGTTCCGCGTGCTCGCCAAGGGGCGGCCCCTGCGCGAGGCCTTCCTGGAGGCGCGCGACCCCACCATCCCCCTCGTCCTCGCCGAGGACACCACCGCGCTGGTCGGCCTGGCCCTCGCGCTGACGGCGGTCGTCCTGCGAGGCTTGACGGGTCAAGCGTTCTGGGACGCGCTCGGCAGCCTGCTCATCGGGGGGCTGCTCGCGGTCGTGGCGGTCACCCTCGCGTGGGTGACCCACGGCCTGCTCATCGGCAAGAGCGCCTCGCCGGAGGACCACGCCGAGGTCGTCGCGCTGTGCGAGGGCACCGAGGGCGTCGAGCGCGTCACGCAGGTGCTCTCCGTCCACCTCGGGCCGGACGTCGTCATCCTGGCGCTGAAGCTCGCCTTCGCGCCGGAGACGACCGTCGAGGTGGTGGAGGACGTGACCAACGAGATCGAGCGGCGCATCCGCAAGAAGCTCCCGCAGATGCGGAAGATCTTCATCGAGGTGGACGCCCACGGCGACGGCCGCGGACTGGCGCCGGCCGAGGAGAAGGGCGGCGAGGCCGCCCCGTGACCCCGCGCGGCATCGCCCTGGTGCTGGCGGCGGTGGCCGTGCTCGTGGCCTTCCTCCCGGCGCGCCACGGCAGGCACGAGCACGCGTCCCGCGAGGGGCGACCGGCCGCCCGCATCGGGCTGGTGTTCGACGTGGGGGGGCGCGGAGACAAGAGCTTCAACGACTCCGCCTACGAGGGCCTGATGCGTGCCGAGCGCGAGCTGGGCGTGGAGGGCGAGTACCTGGAGCCCGGCGGCGCGGAGGACCGCGAGGCCGCGCTCCGCCTCTTCGCCGCGCGCGGGATGGACCTGGTCATCGGCGTCGGCTTCATCTTCTCCAGCGACGTGGACGCCGTCGCCCGCAGCTATCCCGGCGTGCACTTCGCCTGCGTGGACTACGCGCCGGGCAAGGAGGTCGCGCCGCCCAACGTGCTCGGCCTGGTCTTCCGGGAGGAGGAGGGGTCCTTCCTGGTGGGCGCCGCCGCCGGCCTGCTCAGCAAGTCGCACCACGTCGGCTTCGTGGGGGGCATGACCATCCCGCTCATCCGCAAGTTCGAGGCGGGCTACACCGCGGGCGTCCACGCCACCTGCGCCGGGTGCGTGGTGCACGCGGCGTACGCCGGCGCCACGCCCGACGCCTTCAAGGACCCCGCCAAGGGCAAGCTCCTGGCCGTCTCGGAGATCGCCGCCGGCGCCGACGTCATCTTCCACGCCTCCGGCGCCACCGGCCACGGCGTCTTCGAGGGCGCCAAGAGCGGCGGCGCGCTCGCCATCGGCGTCGACGCCGACCAGCACGACGAGATGCCCGGCGTGGTGGTCACCAGCATGGTCAAGCGCGTGGACGTGGCGGTCTTCGAGGCGATCAAGAGCGTGGTGGAGCACCGCTTCCACGGCGGCGTGCGGCCGCTCGGCCTCGCCGAGCACGGCGTCGACTGGGTCCACGAGGGGCCACACGCGGCCGGCCTGCCGAAGGAGGTCGTCGCGCAGGTGGAGGCGCTGCGCGCGAAGGTGATCGCCGGCGCGATCGTGGTGCCCACGAGATGAAGGCGGGCGCGCTCCTGCGCAACCTCCCCCGCGCGATCGGCGTGCTGGTGCTCCTCTGGCCCTTCGTCCCGCCGGTGCTGCGCCACTTCGGCGCGGCGGGCGCGGCCGACGCCATCGGCTGGCCGTGGTCGCTGACGTGCCACCGCATCCCCGCTCGCACGCTGCGGGTGCTCGGCGAGCTCATGCCCATGTGCTCGCGCTGCGCGGGGATCGATCTGGGCATGGGGCTGGGCCTGGTGATCGGCGCGCCCTACCGCGGACCGAAGTGGATGTGGGCCTGGGTGCTCGGCGCCCTCGCCCTGCTCATGGTGGAGCTGGTCACGCAGGAGATGGGCATCCACCCCGTCTGGCACGTCACGCGGCTGCTGACGGGCGGCCTGGTGGCCTACCCGGTCGGCGCGGCGATCACCGCGATCGCCTCGCGGCCGCGGGGGACTACTCCGGGGGCAGATCGAGTATCGTAGCGCCCATGGCATACGTCCACGGCGGGCGCCTCGTCGCCCAGGCGCTCAAGCGACACGGCATCACGCACCTGTTCACCCTCTGCGGCGGGCACATCCAGGCCATCTACGACGGCTGCATCGACGAGGGCATCGGCGTCGTCGACGTGCGCCACGAGCAGACCGCCGGGCACGCGGCGGACGCCTACGCGCGCGTCACGGGCAAGCCGGGCGTGTGCGCCGTCACCGCCGGCCCGGGCGTGACCGACGTGGTCACCGCGATCGCCAACGCCCAGCGCGCCGGCATCCCGATGGTGTGCATCGGCGGCGCCGGCCCGCGTGCCCTCACCGACATGGGCTCCCTGCAGGACATGGACTGCGTCTCGCTCATGCGCCCCATCACCAAGTGGAGCGTGCAGGTCCCGGAGACGCGGAGGATTGCAGAATACATCGATTCGGCGATGCGCATCGCGCAGTCCGGCGTGCCCGGCCCGGTCTTCCTGGAGATGCCGCTCGACCTGCTGATGAACATGCACGACGAGGCCGAGCTGCCGGCCACCGCCCCGCAGGAGGCGCCGCCGCGTCCCGCGGGCGACCCGACGCAGGTCGCGAAGGCCGCGGCGATGCTCGGCGAGGCGGAGCGGCCCGTCTTCCTCGTCGGCACGCAGATCCGCTGGTCGCCGTCGATGGCGACCGCCGTCCGCCGCGCGGCCGACGCCTACGAGGTGCCCTTCTACCTCAACGGCATGGCGCGCGGCGCGCTGCCCTACGCGCACCCGAGCCTCTTCGCCCGCTCGCGGCGCACCGCGCTCGCGAAGGCGGACCTCGTCTTCGTCTTCGGCACGCCCTTCGACTTCCGGCTGGACTACGGCCGATCCATCGCCGGCGCGAAGGTGGTGCAGGTCGACCTGGACGGCGCGGAGCTCGGCCGCAACCGCAAGGTGGACGTCGCCATCCACGGCGACTCCGGCCTCGTGCTCGAGCAGCTCCTGGTGGGCCTGCCCGCCAAGAAGGCGCCGGAGTGGCTCGCCACCATCCGCGCCGAGGAGCAGAAGCGGCGAGAGAAGATGCGCGCGGAGATCGAGTCGGACTCCGACCCGCCCAACCCGCTGCGCGTGTGCGCGGAGCTGGGCAAGCGGCTGGGCAAGAACGACATCGTCATCGGTGACGGCGGCGACTTCGTGGCGACCGCCGCGTACGTGCTCAAGCTGGAGTGGCCGCAGCTCTGGATGGACCCCGGCCCGCTCGGCACCCTGGGCGTCGGCCCCGGCTACGCCATCGCCGCCAAGCTGGCGCGCCCCGACGCGCGCGTCGTGCTCGTCTACGGCGACGGGAGCTTCGGCCTCCACGGCCTGGAGTTCGAGGCGATGGTCCGCCAGAAGATCCCGGTGGTGGCGGTGATCGGCAACGACGCCGGCTGGACGCAGATCCGCCGCGGTCAGGTGGAGCTCTACGGCGAGGAGCGCGCCGTCGCCACCGGGCTGGACTACACGCGCTACGAGCGGGTGGTCGAGGCCGTCGGCGGCTTCGGCGTCTACGTCGACAAGCTCGCCGATCTGGGCCCGGCGCTGGACGCCGCCTTCGCGGCGAAGGTCCCCGCCTGCGTGAACGTGAAGATCGCCAAGAGCGACTTCCGCAAAGGCGCGATCAGCGTCTGAAGGTCCGGTCAGTGCCGGGCGATGGGGTGAGAATCGGGCGGGAGGCCGAGCACCTCCTTCACGAAGCTGGTCTTCGACGACGTGTACGTCGGGCGCTCCTCGCGGTACTTGCTCGCGAGCTCCCGCTTCAGCTCCTCGTAGCGGACGCGCAGCTCCGGGTGGGCGCGGAGCTTGTCGCGGAAGAAGAGGTACTCTCGCCACATGGGCGCGTCGTACACGACCAGATGGAGGTGGTGGGTGCGCACGCCGTCCTTCACGCGCTTGAGGTAGCGCCTGTCGCCGATCCGCTCGTTCATGTCGGGCGGGAAGATCCAGCCGTCGGCCTCCAGCAGCGGGATCGCCGCGTCCGCCGCCTCCATCGACGCCATACCGACGAGGAAGTCGATCACCGGCTTGGCGGCGAGCCCAGGCACCGCGGTGCTCCCGATGTGCTCGATGCCGAGGGCGCGAGCGCCGAGCACCCTGTCCAGGCGCGCCTTCTCGTGCTGGAAGGCGGACGCCCACGCGGGGTCGTAGGGCACCACGATCACCGGGTCGGACTCGTTCACCAGGCCGCCATCTTAGACCACCGCGGGCGGCGCGGAGGCGCCGAAATTCACGGCGGCGCTCACGCGGTGCCGGCCACCAGCTCCTCGCTCACCTCCCACAGCCGCTTGGCGACGGCGGCGTCCTCCGCCTCCGCGCTGGGGATGGCCTCGCGCGAGCGGCGGAAGTACTTGCCGGTGACGCCCTCCACGTCCGGCGAGGTGGCCAGGTACACCGTGGTCTTGGCGCCGCTCTCCTCGCTGGAGAGGAAGGGCGCGCCCAGGCGCATCAGCACGCCGAACGCCTTGTTGTTGCGTCCGAACTGGCTGGCGATGACGCCGGGGTGGAGCGCGTTGACGGTGACCCCCGTCCCCTCCAGGCGCTTGGACAGCTCCAGCGTGAAGAGGATGTTGGCGAGCTTGGACTGACCGTACGCGCCGAAGCCGCGGAACCCCTTCTCCGACATCAGGTCGTCGAACTGGATCTTCGCCCCGCGGTGCGCGGTGGACGCCACGTTGACGATGCGCGCCGGCGCGCTCTTCTTCAGCAGGTCGAGCAGCAGCTTCGTCAGCAGGAAGTAGGCGAGGTGGTTGAGCGCGAAGGTCATCTCCAGACCATCGGCGGTGAGCCGGCGGTCCATGAAGATGGCGCCTGCGTTGTTGATCAGCACGTCCAGCCGCTCGTACTTCGCCTGGATCTCCGCGGCGACGCGGCGCACCTCCCTCTGCGAGGAGAGGTCGGCCACGAAGAGGTCCGCCTTGCCCTTCCCGCCCAGCGCGCGGATCTCCTCGACCACCTTCTCGCCGAGCTCCCGGTTGCGCACCAGGAGGCCGAGGTCCGCGTTCTGCTTCGCGAGCGCGAGGACTGTGGTGCGCCCGATGCCGCGGCTCGCGCCGGTGACGAGGACGCGCTTGCCTTCGATCGACCAGGTCATCGCCCAACTTCTAGGTCAAAGCGCGGCGCCATGGAAGCGCGAGCGTCACTTGGCGGGCTTGCTCGCGCGGTAGATGTCCCAGCCGCCCGAGCCGCCGGACCGGTTGCTGTAGAAGTAGAGCGTGCAGCCGTCCGGCGTGATGTAGGAGGGCATCTCGACGTCGGTGGTGGAGAGCTCCGTGACCGGCGCGGCCGCGGCGAACGGGTCCGAGCGCGTCGCGCGCGTCGCCCGCCAGATGTCGTGGCCTCCCCCTCCCCCACCCTTGGCAGGCGCGGCGAAGTAGAGCGTGAGGTCGTCCGCCGTGACGACGGGAGCGAAGCTCACGTCCGGCCCCGCGTCGGGATCGTAGGCCGCGGCGACCCGCTCGGGCGCGGCCGCGACGCCCGCGTCGTCGATCGCCGACCGGTACACGTGGAAGCCCGCGAAGCCGGCGTCCAGTGTGCGTCCGGAGGCGAAGTAGACGGCGGATTGGTCCGCCGTCAGATACGGCTGGTCGTCCGAGGTCCCCGCGAGCTCGAGGCTCGCCACGCTCGTCGGGGTGCCGAAGGGATCGGCGGGGGCCGCGCGCGTGGCGACGTAGAGGTGCGCGTGGTTCGGATCGCCCCGCAGGGACGCGAGATAGACCGTCAGGCCGTCGGTCGAGAGCGAGGCGAAGCCCTCCCCCGCGTCGGAGTCGAGGTCGTCGGCGGGGACGGGCGCGCCGAAGGGCTGACCCACCGCCGAGCGCGTGGCGCGGTACAGGCGCAAGATGGACGAGGTGAAGGGAGGACCCAGTATGCCGCCGTCGAACGCCCGATCGCTCGAGAAGTACACCGTGAGGCCGTCCGACGAGAGGCGCGCGCCCACCTCGTCCGCCGGACCGTCCAGCTCGGTCACCGGCGCCGCCACGCCGAACGCGGCGGTCGTGTCGCAGGCGGGCGTCGAGGCGTCGGCCCCCGCGTCGGACGCGTCGGCGCCGGCCTCCGGCCCGGGCGCGTCCCCACCGGTGACGTCAGGCCCGGCGTCCGCCGGCGTCGACGTGTCGTCGCCGCCGCAGGCCCACGCGAGGCACACCAGGCCCGCCGCGCAGGCGAGGACGCAAGGGGTGACCCACCGCGCGCGCTGTGCACGCTCTACGCCGTTGCGCTTCCTTCCGTTGGACATGGTCGCCGCCTCCTGTCAGCCCCTCATACCACCTACGCGTCGCGCGGGGCGACTCCGGACGGGGCAACGTGCGACGCGGGCTCAGGCGAGCCAGGCGATTGTCACGCCATCCCCGCCCTCCGACAGCTCGCCGGCGCGCTGCCGTGTCACGTACCCGCTCGCGCCGAGCTCACGGCGCACGGCCTCCCGCAGCGCGCCGGTGCCGTGGCCGTGGACGACGAAGATCGCCCCCCGCCCCTGGTGCGCGGCGCGGTCGAGGAAGGCGCCGAGCATGGAGAGCGCGTCGTCGACACGCATCCCGCGAAGATCGCACGTGGTGTCGACCGTCTGCATCGGGTGCTCGTCGCGCACCGCCGGCGCGTGGCCGTGTCCCGAGCGCTTGCGCTCCGGGCGCGCGACCGGCTCCGCCACGCGCAGCTCCGCCGCGGGCACGACCAGCTTGATGGGACCGGCCGCGACGCGGACCACGCCGCCGGCGAGCACCTCCACCACGTCGGCGTCGGCGCGCAGCCGCGGGACGTGCACGCGCGCCCCGACGCGCGGCGGCGCCGGCAGCGCGGGTCGCTCCTCCGGCGGCGCGGCGACGACCGCGCCGATCTCCCCGCCGATGGCCACCTGCGCGGCGACGCGATCCAGCATGCGCGAGGCCTCGCGCACGCTCCCCTCGTCCAGCTTCTTCGCGCGCAGGCGCGCCTGCGCGGCGCGGAGGTCCTCCCTGGCGCGGCGCACGCTCGCCATCAGCTGCTCGGCCTCCCGCGACACCGCCCTCCCCTCTCGCGAGCGCGCCTGCTCCAGCTCCGCCTCCAGCCGGACCCGCGCCACCTCCGCCTTGCGCTTCTCCTCCTCCGCCGCCGCGCGCGCGAGCTCCAGCGCCATGCGCTCGTCGTGCACGCGCCGCACCTCCTCCTCCAGCGAGCGCTCCTCCTTCGAGAGGAAGCGCTCCGCGCGCTCGATGACCGTCGGGGGCAGCCCGAACCGCCGCGCCACCGCGAGCGCGCTGGAGCTACCCGGGACGCCCAGCGTGAGCCGGAAGGTGGGGGTCATGGTGGCGAGGTCGAAGCCCACGCTGGCGTTCTGGAAGCGCGTGTCGCCCAGCGCGAGCGCCTTCAGCCCCTCGTAGTGCGTCGTGGCGATCACCGCGCCGCCGCGCGCGCACAGGGAGTCGAGCACCCCCGCGGCGAGCGCCTCGCCCTGGCGCGGATTGGTCCCGCCGGCGAGCTCGTCCAGCAGCACCAGCGCGCCCGGGCGCGTCTCCTCCAGGATCTCGACGAGGTTCTTCACGTGCGCGCTGAAGGTGGAGAGGCTCTTGTGCAGGCTCTGGTCGTCGCCGACGTCGGTCAGCACGGCGTCGAAGAGCCCGGCGCGGCTCCCCTGCCCGCACGGCACGGGTAGCCCCGCGCGCAGCAGCAGCGCCACCAGCCCCGCGGTCTTGAGCGCCACCGTCTTCCCGCCGGCGTTGGGCCCGCTCATCACCATCGCGTGGCCGCCTTCCACGTGGATGTCGCTCGACACCACGTGCGGCAGCTCCAGCGCGAGGAGCAAGTGCCGCGCCTCGCGCAGGTCGAGCACCGCCGCGGGGACGATCTCCGGGAAGGTCAGCTCGAGCTCCTCCGCCAGTCGCGCCGCGGCGGCGCAGACGTCGGCGCGAGCCATCGCCTCGGCCGCGGCGAGCACGCTGGGGAGCGCGGCGAAGAGGCGCGCGGTGAGGCCGGCGTAGATCGCCTCCTCCTCCCGGACGGCGTCGGCCTCGAGCATCTTCAGCCGGTTGCCCATCGGAACGACCGCGCGCGGCTCGACGAAGAGCGTTCCCCCGCTGCCGCTGGTGGCGTGGACGATGCCCGGGAAGCGCTCGTGCGCGTCGCTCCGCACCGGCAGCACGTAGCGGCCCTCCCGCTCGGTGACGAAGTGGTCCTGCAGCACCGTGGAGTAGCGCTGCATCAGGTCCTCGAGCCGCGACATCATGCGGGCGCGGGCGGCGCGCAGCTCCCCGCGCAGCTCGCGCAGCCGGGGGCTCGCGTGGTCGGAGAGCGTGCCGTCGGGGTCGAAGCTCTGCCGGATCTCCTCCGCGGGATCGTCCAGGGTCGGGTCCGACGAGCAGGCCGCGAACAGCGCGGGACACCGCTCCTTCCGGGGCGCGAGGAAGCGGCGCACGTTGCGCGCCCACAGCAGCATGCGGGCGAGCACGCGCAGCTCCGCGGGGGCGAGCACCCCGCCGACGCGCAGCCGCTCCAGCGCCTCGTCCACCGGGCCGAGCGCGACGACGGGCAGCGCCTCGCCGCTCGCCCGCAGCGCCGTCGCCTCGCGCGTCTCGTCGAGGCGGAGGCGCGCGTCGGCGTGCGTCTCGGCGAAGGGCAGATCGCGGGCCGCCGCCTTCCCCGGCTCGCTCTCGCACCGGTCGGCGAGCGCGCCGAGGACGCGGTCCCACTCCAGGTCGGCGCGGGTCTTGTCGGGACAGACGGTGGACATGGCGGCAGCTCCGACGGATCACCGTCACGGAGCCTGACCAGCATACCCGCGCCGGGCGGCGCAGGCGCTACGGTGCCAGCAGGGTGACGACGATCCCGTTCCCGCTGGGGTCCACCTGGCAGCCGCTTCCTCCCTGCGATTGGGTGATGCACGAGCAGGAGGGGTCGGGCAGGCAATTGGCGGGCACCGGGCGGCAGCTCGCCGGCCCGGCGTCCGGCTCGGGGCAGAGCCCGGCGTCGCCCGCGTCGAAATCCAGCGGCATGGGCGGGGGCGCCCCCCCGCCGCTGACGAGGAAGCAGTAGTGGTCGGCGCCGTTGCACACGCACCCGTTGCACAGGAACGGCCCACCGCCGTCGACGGTGGGGTCGGCCGGCGGGAAGGAGTCGAAGACGGCGATGTCGTCGGCGAAGGGCGAGTCGCTCGCGGCGTCCTTCTTCGGCGTCACGTCCGCCGTCGCGTCCGCCCCGGCGTCGCCCGCATCCCCGGGGTCGCTCCCGCAAGCCGGCACCGCCGCCCACACCACCCCCGCGATCCCCAGGACGAGCAAGCGCCTCATCCCGAGATGGTAGCGCGGTTTCACGGGACGGGCTGGAACGTGAGATCGATGCCGTCTCCGCTCGGGTCCAGCTCGCACCTGCCGATGAAGTGGTGTGCGATCAGGCGCACGAAGGGTCGGGCAGGCATTCCGCGGGCACCGCGTGGCAACCGGTCGTGAAGGCCGCGTCCGGCTCCTTGCATGGGCCCGCGTCGGCGATACCGCCGTCCACGGGGGCGAGCGGCGGCGGCGCCCCGCCCCCGCTGCCACAGTAGACGTAGCAGAAGTGGTCGGCGCCGTTGCAGACACACCCCTCGCAGAGAAAGGGTCCGCCCCCGTCCAACGTCGGGTCCGGCTGCAGTGGCGGCGTCACGACGTCGACGAGCCGCCCCTGCGCCGGCGCGCGCGGCCGCGCCTCCACCGTCGCGTCGCGACCGGCGTCGTCGAGGTCCGCCGGCTCACTCCCGCACCCGAGGATCGCCAGGCACACCGCAGGCCCGGGGACCCCGCTCCAACCCATGGTCGAAGCGTAGCACCAGCCTAGGCGGTGCGGACGAGCGGGACGGTGCCCCAGTGCGCCTCGATCGCCTGCTTCCCGCTCTCGGCCAGGGGAAGCGCGCTTCGAACCTCGGCCCACACCTCACGGACGCGCCTGACCAGGCCCAACGCCGTGGCCCCTGCGTCGAAGGGCAGATCGGCCTTCCGCTGCAGGCGCGCGAAGCTCTCGACGGTCACGTCCCCGAACTGCTTCGACCGTGCGAGGTTGAGTCCCAGGTCGTCGGCCGGGATGTACAGGACGGTCGAGACGAGGTCATAGCCGGGCGAGAGAACAGGGTGGATGCGGTCGGGGTAGAGAAGGGACCAGTTCTTGATGTGCGCGTCGCCGTTGCCGATCATCACGTTGAAGGCAAGCCGGCGGACGAACTCCTCCGCGGAGGCCGGCGCCACGCGAGCCACGATCCGCGCGATCGTCTCGAAGTTCGCCGCACCGTACTTCTCGCGGTGCGTGGTGGCGCGCACGTCGAGCGCTTGCGCGAAGTCCTCCATGTGGACGCGTGCCCCGTCGGGTCGGTCGAAGCGCCGCACGGCGAGGGCGAGAGTATCGGGTGACGGCGCGATCCCCTCCGGCAGACCGCGGATCTCCCCCAAGGCGACCAATTCGACGTCGGCCACGTCGAGCCCCGCCTTCCTTGCGAGCGTCATCATCGACCACTCGTTCTCCGGAACCCCTGGAAACCGGGGGTCCGGAAGCTTCACGATCCAGTTTCCTCCGACCCCGTGCGTGGGGATGGTCAAACCGCGGTCGACGCGAAGCGCCGAGAGCTTCAGCTGGACGCCGGCGAGCGAGAACTTCAGCGCGTCGGGCGCCTCATGCTCGCCTGCGTCGGGCGCTCCGGCCTCCTCCTCTCTCGACCCGTCCTCGGTGACGACCCGCACGGCTCCCGGCAGATCCTCCCCCAGGTATGCGAGGAGCGCCGGCTCGTCGTCCACCCGGGAGCCAAGCTGCCGTGCGAGCATCTGCCGGAGCGCTCCCTCGGGTAGCAGGTTGGAGAAGAACGGAGGCAGTTTGATCCGGCTCCGGTGCACGCGATCCGGGTCGTCCTCGAATACCTGTCCCAGCACCGGCCGCGGATAGGTCGCCCTGTACGCGTCGGTGAGGCGGAACTCCACGCGGTCCGCGCTCGTCACGATCTCGCCGACGAGGTCGGCACCGAGGTAGACCCCGAGGAGCACGTCAATCCTCGTCCGGAACGCGAAGCGCGTCTAGCGGCGGCCGATCGTTGTCCGACCACTTGGCACGAGCCCCGAGGAAGGAGTGAACGAGCTGCTTGATCTCGGCAGCGCGTTGCTCGAGGAACCTCGGCTCGTCGTCGGCGACCAGCGCCTGGTAGGCGTCGGGCGATACGGCATGGGTTCGCCGGACGTCGGCGTCGGCGTGCGTCAGCGCGAAGCGCAGCCTGGGGATGTGCGGGTGGACGATGCGCGCGGCGGCGGTCTTCGCGAGGGGGTGGTCCGTAGATACGACGCTGAGGACGGACTCGGGCTTCGCCACGACCGCGCCCCCGAGCGGCGCTCCGGTGCGTAGTTCGCGCGGGCCGAGCGACAGGAGCGCGAGGATCTCCAGCTTGCTCCGCGCATGGCGGAAGTTGTACGGGGGCAGCGAGGATCCGGACGCCGGCTCCTCCTTGGGGATGGTCGCGAGCAGAGCCTGGACGCTGGCGTTCTCGTCGTCGCCGATGGCCCCGAGCGTTGCCCGTGTCGAGACCGTGTCCCCACGGTGCCGCTCGCTCCAGGCGCCTCGCCAGACCCACCGAGCGAGCAGCTCGACCGACCGCGCCGACGGCTCCGGGTGCCGATTGAAGAACTTCGCGAGGGCCACGAGCGGTTGCTTGTACGGCAGCAAGTCCACGTGAGGGATACCGACGCGATTCACCACGAACACGATCGCCGCCCGGACGGCGCGTGCCGTCCGCGGGTAAGCGCCGACCGCCTGGAACGAGGCCGGCAACTCGCCGCCCACAGCATCGTATCCGTGGATCGCCAGCAACGAACGGTAGAGGATCGTCTCCTCGACCGTCCCGAACTGCAGGTCCTCCAGCGACTGGGCGACGCCCTCGAAGTCGGCGGGCTCCTCCGCGCTGCGTGCGCCGTGCAGCGCGTCGAACACGTCGCTCTGCGTGAGACGCTTACCCGTGTTGTTGCTGCGGTCGAAGATCCTCCGCAGGACGTTCTCGTCGGCAGTCACGACGACGTAGGCCGGAACGGAGTACTCGCGCACCCGCTTGTTCAGGCGAAAGGCGACGGTCTGACGCTCCCGCGCGAGCTCGCGGTCCGCGACCCACCGGTGGAGGCGCTCGCTGTCGAGCACCTCGGTCAGGGGGAGGTAGCGAGCCGCGTCCTTCTTCGCCTGGCCCGCCCGAACGAACGCCTCCCGGTCGAGGTCGAAGGCGAGGGCGTGCGCGTCGTAACCATCCCCAAGCAGGACGCGCACGAGAGACGTCAGGCGCTGCTGTCCGTCCACGACCCACCACGCATCGGCCCTCGCAGGCGCATCGATGGCGACCGGCCCGAAGTGGACGCGCTGCGCCTCCGCCGCGGTCTGCCAGAACAGCAACGTGCCGATCGGGTACCCGCGGTAGATGCTGTCGAACAGGAGGCTCGTGTCATCCGGCTCCCACTTCAGCGCGCGTTGAAACCGCGGGATGCGGATCCGCCCCCGACGTGCCTCCTCGAGCAGATCCTCGATGCTCTGCGTCTCGGCCTTCGGTCGGGCATCGAGCGCGGGCGCGCCAGTGGAAGGGTCCGTCTGCACGTTCGGGAGCATCATCATAGCGCCACTCTGCCCACGGACGGGCCCGCAGCACCGAACCCGACGCCGTGCCCGGCCTAGTCCTTCTCCCCGCCGCCCGCCGGGATGGGGTTCTGCTCCCGCTCCAGGTA
This sequence comes from uncultured delta proteobacterium, assembly GCA_963782055.1. Lineage (GTDB taxonomy): Bacteria > Myxococcota_A > Polyangia > Polyangiales > Polyangiaceae > DASXHD01. The sequence goes on along the minus strand of CAWAIF010000003.1, from coordinate 2,159,952 downwards.
CCGGAAGATCGTCCGCGGATCGACGCCCAGGTCCCGCGCCGTCTGCGTGCGGTTGCCGTTGTTGCGCTCCAGCACCTCCAGCACGTACTTGCGCTGGAACTCCTCCTTCGCCTTCTCCAGCGGAAGGATGGGCGTCTCCGACCCGGCGCCGAGGTCCAGGTCCTCCGGAGTGAGCAGGGTGCGATCGCACAGCACGAGCGCCTTCTTGAGGCGGTTCTCCAGCTGCCGGATGTTGCCCGGCCACGGGTACTTCTTGATGGCCGCCAGCGCCTGCGGCGTGAAGCCCTGCACGTGCGACTCCATCTCGTCGGCGAACTTGCTGAGCAGCGCCTTGGCGATGATGAGCACGTCGTCGCCGCGCTCGCGCAGCGGCGGCAGGAAGAGGTTGACCACGTTGAGGCGGTAGTAGAGGTCCTCGCGGAAGCGCCCGGCGCGGATCTCCTCCTCCAGCACGCGGTTGGTCGCCGCCACCACGCGGATGTCCACCTTCTCCGGCTTGCTGTCGCCGACGCGGAAGACCACGCGCTCCTGCAGGGCGCGCAGCAGCTTCACCTGCAGGTTGAGCGGCAGCTCGCCGATCTCGTCGAGGAAGAGGGTGCCCTTGTCCGCCACCTGGAACTTGCCCGGGCGCGAGGCGATGGCTCCCGTGAAGGCGCCCTTCACGTGCCCGAAGAGCTCGCTCTCGATCAGGTTCTCGGGGATGGCGCCGCAGTTGATGACGACGAAGGGGCCGCTCGCGCGCGCCGAGCGCCGGTGCACCTCCCGGGCGATGAGCTCCTTGCCGGTGCCCGTCTCCCCGGTGATCAGCACGCTGATGTCGGTGGAGGCGACCTTCTGCAGCTTGCGGAAGACCTCCTGCATGGACGCGCACACGCCGATGATCTCGCCGAAGCGCTTGTCCTTCAGCTCGGCGGACAGCTTCTCCTTGTCGGCGCGCAGGGTGCTGAGCAGCATCGCGTTCTGCAGGATGAGGCTCGCCTGCCCGGCGAAGATGGTGAGGACGTCGAGCTGCGCGCGCTCGAAGAGGCCCTTCACCCGGTCGTTGCCGACGTAGAGCACGCCGGTGGTGTGGCCCTGCGCGACGAGCGGCGCGCACATGACGCTGGAGAGCTTGAGGGCGAGCACGCTCTCGCTCGAGCCGAACTCGGTGTCGGTGAGGGCGTCGCTCACGATGAGCGGGCGCCCCGTCTCCAGCACGCGCTGCACGATGCTGTCGGAGATGGCGCCGGACGGGTCGGTGATCGACTCGCGCTGCACGTTGCGCGACGCGCGGATGCGCGCCGGGCGCCCGCCGGAGCGCGCGGAGTCGCCCTCGGCCTTCGGCGCCTCGTCCTCCAGGAGCAGGATGAGCCCCTTCTCCGCGCCGGTGACCTCGATGACGGTGTCGAGCATGCTCTCCAGCAGCTCGTCCTCGCCCTTCATGGTCATCAGCTTCTCGCTGAACTCGAAGAGCTTGCGCAGGCCGGCGAGTGACTGGCTCGCGGAGAAGAGCTGCGTCTCGCTGATGGCCGGCGCGGGGCGCCTGGGGGCGTCGGAGCTCCGCGGCGGGGGCCGCGGCTCGTCGAACATCCCGAAGGCGATCTCCTGATCGCCCAGGGTGAGGCGGTCGCCGTGCACGAGCCGCGCGCGCCGCTTCTTCTTGCCGTTGATGAGGATCTCCGCCTGGCGGTCGACCTCTTCCAGGTTGAAGTCACGCCCGTCGAAGAGGATCTGGGCGTGGGTATCGGACACCCGCTCCCCCTTGATGCACACGTCGTTCCCCAGCGCTCGCCCGATGGTGGACACCGGCTTGTAAAGGACGAAGGTGTGGGGCTGGCCTTCCGGCGGGAACCATTTGAGGGTGGGCATCGCGTCTCTGAACCGGGGGGTAGCTTACCCGAGCCGGCGCCGAACCCGAAGGGCCGCTGTAAGGGAGGTGCCGGCGGAGGCGTTCGGCATGGGCGGGTACGTGGAAGGGGTACCCACCTACCTGGGCCGTTCTGCCCCGACCCCACGAGAAACGTTGACCACCGAAAGGCAGTACGGCTAAAAGGTTGCCCCGTTCGTGTGTGTGTTTTCGAGGAGGAGATCAAATGAACAAGGTTGCGATTCTTACGGTTCTGGCGTTGGCGTCTGCTATCGCCGGTGTTGCGTGCGGTGGTGATGCGCCGAAGGCTCAGGACCCGAGCTCGACGACCACCACGACGACGACGGCCCCGACCGACTCGGCGGCGGCTCCGGCCGACTCCGCGGCGGCTCCGGCCGACTCCGCGGCGGCTCCGGCCGACTCCGCGGCGGCTCCCGCCCCGGCTCAGTGAGTGGTCCTACGGGGAACCGCCTCACGGCGGAGCCTCGGGCGAGCGGGACGTGCTTTACAGCACGTCCCGCTTCGCGTTTTGTAGGTCTCGGAGGGACACGATGAATCAGCGGACGACGACCCTGACGCTCGCGGCGCTCGCTGCCGCCCTGGTGATGGCGACTGCCTGCGGCGAGAGCAAGCCGCCGATGGTGCCCGACGGTCCGGAGATGGTCCCGCCCGCCGGCAGCGCGGCGCCATCCGACACCGCCCCGGCCGACAGCGCCGCCCCGGCCGACAGCGCTGCCCCCGCGGACAGTGCCGCCCCGACGGACGCGCCGACGAGCCCGCTGCCCCCAACGGGCGGGTGAGCGCTCGCGCTACCAGAGACCCGAGGCGCCGATCATCATCCCGCCGCGTGTCGGGTTGATGGAGAGGGTGAAGGGTGGCGTGAAGCCCTTGGCTGCCTTCGCTCCGCCGGGCGGCTCCGGGTCCTTCAGGTCGCGCGTGAGGATCCCGGCGAGCACGACGCCGGCGATCTCCCCGAGGCTGTTGGCCACCATGCCGTTCTTCGCCTTCCCGGGATCGGTCGCGGCGTAGACGATGTAGACCGGGCTGGTGGCGAGCAGGCCGATGCCCGCGCCGGCCCACATCCATTCCTGCGAGCGCCAGGAGGGATCGTAGCCGGCGGCGGCGAGCGCGCCGGTGCCGAGCAGCCCGACGTTGAGGCCGACGAGGGTGCCGACCATCGCGCCCTGGCCGGTGGACTCGGGATCGTTGTCGCCGGAGCCGGCCCCCATCAGCGCGCCGGCGGTGGAGCCCCAGCCCGCGCCGCTGGCGATGAGCCCGAGGCGGCGCGGGTCGGGGCGGACGAACTCGCCGAAGAAGTAGCCGCCGACCCCCCCGAGGGTGGAGCCGATGAAGACGGAGGTCATCGCGCCGTCGGCGCCCCATTGCTTCTGCGGGCCGGTGGTCGCCAGGTTGACGCCGACGATACCGAGCCCCTCCAGCGCGCCGGCGATGATGCCGGTGGAGATGGTGGAGGGCACCCCGCGATGCACCGTGCCGAAGTCGTCCCACAGGAAGAAGCCGACGGGGACCGCGGCGCCGAGCAGGATGGGCGCGATGAGGGCGAGGCCAGGGTTGTCCACCTTCGCCAGGGTGTCGATCCAGATGCCGCTGGTGATGCCGTAGGCGGCGCTCGTCGCGTAGAGGAACACCATCTCGCCGTCGTCGCGCTTGTTGGGGTCCTTGGGCGCCACCGGCGCGGGCGGCGGCAGGGCGGCCTGCGGGGGCGGGTTGCCCGGCGGCGGATACTGCTGCGGAGGAGGCGCCGTCCCCTGCGGCGGCGGGTAGCCCTGCGGCGGCGGGTAGCCTTGCGGGGGCGGGTAGCCCTGCGGCGGCGGGTACTGCGGAGGAGGCGCTGTCCCCTGCGGCGGCGGGTAGCCTTGCGGCGGCGGGTAGCCCTGCGGCGGCGGGTAGCCCTGCGGCGGCGGGTACTGCGGCGGCGGCGCCGTCCCCTGCGGCGGCGGGTACTGCGGCGGTGGGTACGCCGACCCTTGCGGCGGCGGGTACTGCGGCGGCGGATACGCCGACCCTTGCGGCGGCGGGTACTGCGGCGGCGGATACGCCGACCCTTGCGGCGGCGGGTACTGCGGCTGCTGCGCCGAGGCGTTGGCGACGAGGAGCGTCGAACCGGAAAGAAGCGCGGTGACAAGAGCGAGCGAGCGCGTTCGCATCGACTGGAAGGCTACCCCAGCCGCAACGCGCACGACACGTTCTTTTCGTTCGGACGCGCGGCGCTCAACCGCGCGCGGCGCGGTGCATCGCGTTCAGGTCGAACTCCGGTCCGAGCTCGCGGGCCATCAGATCCACGACGGCCTGCTCCGCGCTCTTGTCCTCGTAGAGCACCGCGTACACCTCGCGGGTGATGGGCATCTCCACGCCCAGCTTGCGACCCAGGTCGTACGCGCTCTTGGCGGTCTTCACGCCCTCGGCCACGTGACCGAGCGTGGCGAGCACGTCGGCGAGCTTGCGCCCCTTGCCCATCTCCACGCCGACGGTGCGGTTGCGCGAGAGATCGCCGGTGCAGGTGAGCATCAGGTCGCCCATGCCGGCGAGGCCGGCGAGGGTCAGGGGCGAACCCCCGCGCGCCGCCGCCAGGTGCACCACCTCCGCCAGGCCGCGCGTGATGAGCGCGGCGCGCGTGTTGTGGCCCAGGCCCAGGCCGTCGATGGCGCCCGACGCGATGGCGATGACGTTCTTCAGCGCGCCGCCACACTCGACGCCAATGACGTCGTCGCTCGCGTAGGTGCGGAGGTACGGCGCGTGGAAGCGCCGCATCACGTGCTCGCGCGTCTCGGCGTGGTGGCTGCCGATGACGACGGCCGTCGGGTGGTGGCGCGCCAGCTCCTTGGCGAAGCTCGGCCCGCTGAGGAACGCGAGGCGCTCGCTCACCTCCTGCGGCAGCTCCTCCTTCAGTACCTCGTCCATGAACATGAGCGACTCGTTCTCGATGCCCTTGGTGGCGCTCACCACCGGCACGCCGCGCGGCACGAACGGCGCGGCCAGGCGCGCCACCTCCCGGGTCGCGTGGCTGGGCGCGACGAAGACGACCATCGACGCGCCCTCGAGCGCCTCCTTCAGGTCACGCGTGGCGGAGAGCGACGCGGGCAGCTTCGCCCCCGGCAGGTAGCGCTCGTTCTCCCGGCGCTCGTTGACCTGCGTCGCCACCTCCGCGTTGCGCCCCCAGAGCACCACCGCGTCCCCCTTCTCCGCCAGGACCTTGGCGAGCGCCGTCCCCCACGCGCCCGATCCGAGCACTGCCACCTTCGCGTCGGCCATGCGGCGAGGGTACTCCGGTCCACCCGCCGGCGTGTGGTAGAACGGCTTGGATGCTCCCCACGCTCGAGGCCCGCGCTCGCTGGCTCGTCCTCGCCGCGCTCGTGCTCGGCGTCTCCGGCACCGGCTGCGCCTCCTGCGGGCAGACGGGCATCGGCGCCATCAGCGGGCCCATCAACGACCCGTCCAACCGGACGCTGCGCCGGGAGATCCTCTCCTACGGCATCGACCAGTTCTGCGCCGAGCTGCTCAAGCACGACGCCCCGCTCAAGATGGCGGAGGACCAGCCGGTCATCGGTCGCTTCTACCCCTCGAGCTGCCAGGCGCGCACGCTCCCCGACGGCAACCTCTTCGTGTCGATGGCGGGCTCCGGCTATGCGTGGACCAACGTCACCAAGAAGCTCGCCTTCGACATGAACGCGAGCATCGAATACGACCAGGACTTCCTCATGGACGGGAGCACGATGTACGCGTACTTCCGCACCAAGCAGGTCCAGCAGAGCAACTTCCGCACGCGCGTCATCGAGAGCTCGATGGCGAGCATGGCCAACCAGGTCACGCAGCTGGGCGACAACTTCGGCAGGCAGCTCCTCGCGGGCAAGCTGGCCGAGGGCTTCACCGTCATCCGCGACAAGGACGGTAACGCCGACTTCGGCCTGGGCATCATCGAGCTGGGCAAGCGGCCGGTCCACCCCTTCGACGTGCACGGCTCCAGCCGCATCACCTACGAGAACACCCGCACCGAGGTCCACCAGAACGAGCGCGACTTCGTGGGCCCCATCGTCGTGGATGGCGATGGCAAGGCCATCTACGTGACCGCCATGCTCGACGGCCTGCCCATGGCCGACCTGCTGCTCATGCGCAAGGACGCGGCCGAGGCGTCCCTCGGCTACTTCACCGGCTACCCGCAGGCAGGCCCCCTCGCGGGCGCGCCCATGTTCGGGGACGTGATGCGCGCCGGAATGCAGTACGCCCGCACGCTCCCGGTGCCGAAGGGCACCTACTACCTGATCTTCGACAACACCCCATCCGCCGGGCAGGTCGCGCCGCCGGTCAACCTGCTCGACGATCGCGCGATCACGATCGACTACGTCGTGCAGATCGGCGACGCCCCGTGAGTTGCCTTCCGCTGCGCGTGGGGCGTCGGAGGCGGCTCATCGGCGGCCGGCGGGGCAGAAACGCGCGGCGCCGGGAGCGGCGGCGGCGCGGAAACGTTGCGGCCAGGGACGCTGGCGGCTATAGCCCGGGTGTCTCGTTGCGGAATCCACGTTGAGCCAGTCAGACGAGAAACAAGACGCCGCGGCGGCCGCCGAAGACGACCGCGCGGCCAGCAAACCTGACGAGGGCGAAGGGGACGACCACGGGGACGGCGCGGACGCGAAGGGCGCGGACGTGAAGGACGCGGACGGCAAGGACGCGGACGGCAAGGCGAGCGCCGACGGCAAGGACGCGGACGGCAAGGCGAGCGCCGACAGCAAGGACGCCGACGCCGCGAAGGACCCCGCCGCTGTCGACGGCGAGGCCACCTCGAAGGACGCCGCTGTCCAGGACGCCGACGCCGAGGATGGCCACGTCGCCGCGGATGCGAAGGACGCGCCGTCGGCGAGGAGCAGCGCCCGCAGGCGCCGGCGCGATGTGGAGATCGAGCCGCCGGTGACGACGCCCGCCACCCGCGCCGCGCGGGTCGCCTACTGGATGCTCTGGTTCGCCATCACGCCCTTCGTCTTCGCGTGCGTGCTGGTGTGGGGCCTCACCCCGCCGAGCGGCGTGGAGAACACCGGGGTGCTGGGTTGGATCCAGTCCGCGGTGCGCGAGCAGCCGGTGCCCGTCGGCATCGGCGCCTTCGCCCTGATGGAGATGGCCCTCGGCGCCATCCGCCGCCGGCTGCCGCTCGCGCGCTTCGCCTACCCGCCGCTGCGGCCGGACATCCCGGACAAGCTGCGCCCCCTCTTCGAGCGCGCCGTCGCCTTGCTGGAGGAGGCGGACCTCATCCTGCGCCTCAACGAGAAGCCCGTGCAGCGCGAGCTGACCTCCTCCGAGCGCACCAAGCTCCACGCCGAGCTGGACGCGCTCCGCCACCAGATGCGCGCGCTGCCCTTCGACGAGGATGCCTTCGTCGACGCGCTGAGCCGCGCCGACGGCGAGGTGGACGTGCGCCTGGGCCGCTGGCGCAAGAGCGAGGCGCGCGAGTACGTCGAGTCCATCCTGGTGGCCGTGGCGGTGGCGCTCCTGCTGCGGACCTTCGTGGTGGAGGCCTTCAAGATCCCCAGCGGCTCGATGATCCCCACCCTGCAGGTGGGCGATCACATCTTCGTCAGCAAGTTCAGCTACGGCCCGGAGATCCCGTACACCAGCGCGCGCATCTGGACGAAGATGCCGCCCGACCGCGGCGACGTGATGGTCTTCCAGTACCCGGAGAACATGGAGCAGGACTTCATCAAGCGCGTCATCGCGCTGCCGGGCGACAAGCTGGAGGCGCGCGGCGGCCACCCCATCATCAACGGCTGGGAGGTGCCTTCGTGTCTCGTCGGGCCGTACGCCTACGACGACCCGCCGACCGAGCCGGCGGGCACCCACCACGAGGGCGATCTGTACGTCGAGTACCTCGGCGACGAGTCGTACCTGACCTTCTACGACCGCATCAACGGCGTGTTCGCCGAGTACCAGGGCCCCTTCTTCGTCAAGCCGGGGGAGGTGTACGTGATGGGGGACAACCGCAACAACAGCCGCGACTCGCGCCTGTGGTGGGGCGGTCAGGGCGGCGGCGTGCCCTTCGCCAACATGAAGGGGCGCGCCCTGTTCGTCTGGCTCAGCTACACCCCCAGCGGTCTGGACTGGTCGCGCTTCGGGGTGCCCGTCATGGGTCGCCCGCGCGCGCCACGCGGCTTCGCCAAGCTCCAGCCGGCCCTCGACAAGTGCCTGCGGGAGCGGCCCCCCATCGCCAAGACCACGCCTCCGCCCCCCGCGAAGTGAGGGCGCCCCGCGCCGGCCTCAGCCGGTGGAGCTCTGGCGAGGGCGCACCCGCTTGACGCCGCTCTCGCCGTCGGCTTCATCCCACTCCAGGCCAGGAAGGATCGGCGGAGGGGGGATGCTGTCCAGCTCGGGACGGTCCAGCTCTTCGATACCCTCGTAGTCCACGGTGTCGGGATGCGGCACGGGGGGCTTCGGGGTGCGGCGGGTCAAGGGAAGCGCACTCATCGACTTCTCTGACGTTTGATGAAGACAAAATGTTCCACATTCACCATAAAGCCACTGCTTACCGAACAAACGGTAGGAGCCCCTCCGACATGCCCCCCCTCCAGGATTTCCCTGCCAAACGTCGCATTGCACGCATGCTAGCCATGAGACGCGTGGCGCGTGGGCGGGGCGGGCGGGGGTAGGCGCGGTGCGTCAGGAGAGCGCGGTGGCGGCCGTCTCCGCTCCCATGACGGCCGTGACCTCCCCCCTCCCCGCCTCCGCGGGCACCGGGACGGAGCTCCGGGCGCTCGCCACCCTGGCCTGGCCCATCGCCATCGCCCAGGTCGGACTCGTCCTCATGAGCCTGGTGGACACAGCCATCCTCGGGCGCAGCTCCGGTCAGGAGCTGGCTGGCGCCGCGCTCGGGCGCAACGTGGCCTTCGCCGCGCAGACCTTCTCCATCGGGATGGCGATGGCGCTCGAGCCCCTCGCCGCGCAGGCGCTCGGCGCGCGCGCGCCCGGTCGCGCGTGGTCGGCGCTGGGCGCCACGCTGAAGACCCTCGCGCTGCTGTGGGCGCCGTCGGTCGCCGCCGCCTACGGGCTCACCCTGCTGCTGGTGCCCATGGGCACGCCCGCGGACACCGCGCACAAGGCGCAGCTTTACTTGATGGGTCAAGCGCCTGGCCTCTTCTTCTTCGGCGTCTTCCTCGCGGGCAAGACCTTCCTGCAGGCGCACAGCCTCACGCGCCCGGCGATCGTGGCGGCCGGCCTGGCCAACGCGGTCAACGTGGCGGTGTGCAACGTGCTCGTGCGCGGGGACGACGCCCTGGCCGCCGTGCACCTGCCCCGCCTGGGCCTCCCGCACCTGGGGGCGTTCGGCGCGGGGCTGGCGTCCAGCGTGGGGGGTGTGGTGCTCACCGCCATCGTCCTCTCCGCCGCGCGGTCCGTGGCGCCCGCTGAGCGTGGCCCGCGCGTGCACCTGCGCACCGTGCTCGCCATCGGAGCGCCGGTGGGCATGCACATGCTCGCCGAGATCGGGGTCTTCGCCCTGGCGACGCTCCTCACCGGCCGGCTCGGGCCCACGGTGGTGGCCGCGCACCGAGATCGCCCTCGGACTGGCGAGCGTCACCTTCATGGGGGCGCTCGGCGTGAGCGGGGCGACGGCGGTGCGCGTGGGCCGGGCGGTCGGCGAGGGCGCCTCGCCGCGCCCCTCCGGCCTGCTCGGCATCGGCATGGGCGCCGCCGTCATGTGCGTCGGCGCCGTCGCCTTCGCCACGATCCCCAGGCAGCTCGTCGGCCTCTTCACCCACGACGAGGCGGTCATCGCCCTGGGCGCGAAGCTGCTGCGCATCGCCGCCCTCTTCCAGCTCTTCGACGGCGTGCAGGGCGTCGCCGCCGGCGCGCTGCGCGGGGCAAACGACGTGCGCTTCACCTTCCTCGCCGGCGTCTGCTGTTACTGGCTGATCGGCCTGCCGGTGTGCCTCGGCCTCGCCTTCGGCCTGGGGTGGGGCGCCGTCGGCATCTGGTGGGGCCTCACGGCGGGCCTGGTGTCCATCGCGCTCCTCCTGGCCGGGCGCTTCGTCTGGCTGACGCGCGGCGGGCGGGTGCCGGCGTTGGCGGGATGACGCCCCTTGCGCCAGGCGTGCACCGCGTGCGCTGGACGCGCGTTGCACGTGAGGGCTTGCGGGCGCCCGAGCGGGTGCCGACAATGTGGCTGAGATGATCCCCTTTCGCGCAGTGGTCGCCGCAGCGTGTCTCGCCGTGATGGGCTGCGGTGCGGTGGAGACCGCCGCCGCCAACGATCCGCAGAAGTGCGAGCGGGACCCGAAGTGCCAGAACAAGAAGGGGAAGTACAACGACTGCGCGACCGCCTGCGTGGACAACATCGAGTGCATGGACAGGTGCCAGCAGGTGAACGGGAAGCGGTGACCCTCCGCGGGGTGCAGAGGGGCCGAAGAGGGGGGCAGGACCCTCCTGACGAGCGGGACGCGCGGGAGATGACTCGGCCGATCCGGCCTCGTCGCTGTCGTTGAAGGGCTCGGCCGGAGCTTCTCAGCGCCAGACGCACCTCGTCCACGAGACCGGTGGCGGCAGGCCGTACGGGTGTGGGTAGTGCGAGTAGGTCTGACCGACGAAGGTGTGGCAATCCAGGCGCGGTCGCCGGGGCTGCGCGTCGACCCAGACGCCGGCGAGGAGCGCGACGACGGTCAGCGCCTGGAAGAACCACACCACGCGTCGCACTCGCCAGCGGGCATCTCGCGCGCAGTCGTCGATCGTGTCGAGTCGCATCTCCGGATGGGACGCAGGCGCGAGCACGAGCTTGGATCGCCGGCGAAGATCGCGCGTCGGCGGACTATTTCAGTCGCCGCGCGCCCGACACCTGCTGCACGATCGTCCACGTCACGTTGCCCGCCTCGTCGGTCGAGATGAAGGCCCCCGCGAGCAGGGGCCCGGGCAAAAGCCAGGAGGGGTCCCCCCTCGCCCCCATTCCGTCCTATCCTGTCCCCCAGATGTCCGCGTCCCGCCTCCTCGCCCCCGCCCTCTGCGCCGCCGCCATCGCCGGCTCGCTGGCGCTCCTCCCCGGCACCGCCCACGCCGCGCCCCCCACCAAGCAGCAGATCGAGGAGGCGATGCCCCACTTCTCCAAGGCCGTGGAGCTCTACGACGAGAACGACTTCGCCAACGCCCTCATCGAGTTCAAGCGCGCCTACGAGATCTCCACCGACTACCACGTGCTCTTCAACGTGGCGCAGGCGTACTATCAGGTGCAGGACTACGCCGGCGCCCTGGACTCCTTCCGCCAGTACCTGGACGAGGGCGGCAACAACATCGCCAAGGACCGCCGCAAGTACTGCGACAAGGAGATCAAGAAGCTCGAGGGGCGCGTCGCGCAGGTGACCGTCCACGTCAACGTCGACGGCGCCGACATCCTGGTGGACGACGAGAAGGTCGGCACGTCGCCGCTGGACAAGCCGCTGACGGTGAGCCAGGGCCGCCGCAAGATCTCCATCTCGATGACCGGCCGCACGCCGGAGGAGAAGGTGGTCGAGGTCGCCGGCGGCGACACCACGACGGTGGACTTCAACCTCCCCGACCTGAAGAAGGCGATTGTTCCGGTCACACCGCCGCCGCCCGTCACCCACCGGCGCATCCCCTGGGTGGCGTGGGGCATCACCGGCGGTCTGGGCGTCGCCGCGGGCGTGATGGGTGGCGTCGCCCTGGCGATGGCCGGCGACTACGCCAGCAGCGTGCACGCCCCGGACGAGGGCAACCCGCCGAAGGTGGTCGCGGCGATCTCCGACGTGCTGTGGGGCTGCACCGCGGTCGCGGCCGGCGTCTCGCTCGTCTTGACGCTCACGGCCAAGCCCCAGGCCGACGACAAGACCCCGCCCCCGCCGGCGGCCTCGGCGAAGCTGGTGGTGGGCCCCGCCGGCGCCTGGGTGACCGGCAAGTTCTGAGCGCGCGCCCTCGCGTCTGCCTGCCCTCTCCTACTCGTCCGACACCTTCCACACCGGATAAGGGCCCGTCCCCACCCAGGCGCACGGCAGCCCCTTCCCCGCATCCACGTCGAACGACCTCGCCAGGTCGGCGAGGCACGTCCCCGCGGGCGCCTCGCGCCACCGCTCCTGATCGACCCGCGACGACGCCCGCGCCGCGCCGCCCGCATCCCGCGTCATCTTCACGTGGATGCGGAACGATCCGCGGATGCCGACCCGGTACTTGACGAGGTCCCAGAGACAGCCCTCCAGCGCGGCGCGCTCCTCTCTGGAGAGGGAGCAGGTGCCGGTCGACACAACCGTCGCGTCGGAGGTCGCCGCGTCGCCGGCCGGCGCGGCCGCCGCGGCATCCGGCGTCGCGCTCGAGGCGGCCGCGACGGACGCCGACGCCGGCGCGCGCGGCGCGGCGTCGACGGCAGCCATCTCCGGCCGGGAGTGACACGCGGCGGCCACCACGACGACGGGTGCGAGAAGCAGAGCGCGCATACCCGGGATCGACATACGCCGCGCCCGAAGGTTTCCTGCCCCGGCGATGCGGCCTCGGCAGCAGGATCGCCCGATCAGGGGGTCACGCGCCACGGATCGCGACAGTACGCAGCTCGTGGCATGGCCCGACAATTGCTGTGGCCGGCGCCATGTCGAGATCCGCTCACGTCCTCTTCGCCGCAACGGGTGTGGTCCTGCTGCAGGCCTGCGGCGGCATCGCGCAGCCGGGGCAGACCGCGCAGCCGGACGCCGGGACCGCCGACGTCACCGAGACCCCCTCGACCTCCGTCACCGGCACCTTCTTCGACGGCGTCGCGGTCGATGCGCAGGAGGCGGGCTGGTTTCCCGGCTACGGCAACGGCGGCTGGCTCGTCATCAGCGATCACACCGGCCTCTGCGACCTCGGCTATCCCGGCACCGTCCCGAAGGACAGCAAGCAGGTCATCCTCCGCTTCGCCACGGTCCCCACCGTCGGCACCTTCGATGCCCAGACCGCCGGCATCTCCGGCGCCATGGAGATTGTCGACGGCTGCCATCCCCTCGACTACTACGAGCTCGCCGAGCAGGGGACGGTCACCATCGCCCGGGTGAGCGCGACGTCCATCGAGGGCTCCTTCACCTTGACGTTCGCCAAGAGCAACGAGCTGGACACCGTCAGCGGCACCTTCGTTGCCCCCGCGTGCACGGCCCCGGGCACCCACGACGCCCTCTGCCTGTGACCCTCACCGGCCAGGCTCGTCACTCCCCCTCTTCAGGGGCAGGTGAAGCTCCCCGACATCACCTGCCCGCTCGAATCATAGAACCGCCCCGACGAAGCAAACACCGGGCTGCCCGTTCCATCCTTGGAGATGCACCACACGTCGATGTCGCTGACGGCCTCGTGCGCCGAGAGGTCGAAGTCCAGCGGCCCGGAGGCCCCGTTGATGTCGATCGCGTTGCCGCTCTGCAGGACCTGGAGCGCGTCCTTGATGCCGGCGGGCCCGACGTCGGTCTTGGCGCCGCCCACCATCTTGGACATGGCGCCGGCGATGGCCGCGCCCGTCACCGGTGCGGTGCCGAGCGAGGTGATGGCGTAGGCGAGGAGGTAGACCGAGTCGTAGGCGCCCGCCATGCCGAAGACGGCGGCGGTGGAGCCGAACTGGCCCTGGTAGCGCAGGCTGAAGGCGCTGAAGAGCGGGTTGCTGGTGCCGGGCACCGTGCCGCGCACGCGCGCGCGCAGGGCGTCGTTGCCGTTGACGGCGTCGAGCAGCTCCTGCTTCCGCCCCGCGTCGGCGATGAGGTAGAGCGGCCGCGGCGTCTGCGCCGGCCAGTTCTGCTCGACCGGCGTCAGCAGCTTGGTGATGATCTCCGAGGTACCGAACAGCACGATGATGCTGGGCGTGTCTGTCAGCACGTTGCCCGCCGCGGCGCTGGGGTCGAGCGCCGTCGCGTCGTAGGAGTAGGGGTTGAAGAAGCCGGCGTTGCCGGGGTCGGTCAGCGGCAGGCCGTTGATCGTGAGGCCCTTGCTCACGGCGTCGAGCAGCCCGGTGCCGTACGCGTTGTTCTGGTAGACGACGTCCAGCTTCACCGCCTTGACGGCGTTGTCCGCCTTGAACTTGGTCTCCAGCGCGCTCACCTGATCGCGCAGGGCGATGGCCTGCACCACGTCCGACGGCGCCGTCCGCCAGACCAGATCGTTGAAGGCGCTGAGCGAGGTGCTGGTGGCGGAGGGCGAGATGAGGAACATCCCGGCGGGGATGGTGGCGTCCTGCGCGACCGCCGTCACGATGCCGCTGCCCCCGGGCCCGATGACGGCGGGCACGCCCACGTCGACGAGGTGGTTGGCCGCGCGCGTGGCGACGGTGTTGTCGGAGGAGTCGTCACACTCGACGAAGACGAGGGGGCGCGGTTTGTCGCCGGCGCCGCCGGGCACCCCGACGACCGTCTGCTGGAACTCGCTCGCCGCGAGCTCCACGCTGTTGGTGCGCGCCACGCCGGAGGAGGTGTTCACCCCCTTGAGGGTGAAGATGCTGCCGAGGACGATGGCGTTGTCGTCGGAGGGGTCGCCGTAGACCTTCGGGCAATCCTCCGAGAGGAGGGGCGCGCAGGTGTGGTCCGACTTGCGGCAGATCGCCGGCTGGTTGCCCGCCTGCGCGATGCATTCGGCGTTGGTCGTGCACGACCCGCCCGGCGCGACGCACACGCTGTCGGGGCTGCAGGTCGTGGTGGCGGGGAACCCGCGCGCGGCGCAGTCCGCGTCGGTGTGGCACTGCTCCTCCGCGCCGGAGACGATGACGGAACAGGCGCAGACGGTCGCCAGAGCGACGAGCGCCAGCGCGCGCAAGACGCGCGAACCAGGCGAAGCCATGGTGGCAGACTAACACGCCGGGCGCGCGTCACGGACACTTGAAGGTGCCGGTCATCTGGCCGGTCTGCGAGTCGTAGGCGCGGCCGGAGGAGACGAAGACCGGGTTGCTCGAGCCGTCCAGCCCCACGCACCAGACGTCGATGTCGCTCGGCGCCTCGTGGGCGGTGAGGTCGAAGTCCAGCGGGCCGGACGCCCCGTTGATGTCGATGGCGTTGCCGCTGCCCAGCGCCTGGAAGGCCGTCTTGATGGTGCTGGGGCCGACGTCGATGGGGCCGCCGCCGACCATCTTGGCCATGCCCTGGGAGACGCCGGTGCCGTCCACCGGCGCGGTGCCGAGGGAGGTGATGGCGTAGGCGAGCAGGTAGAGGGAGTCGTAGGAGCCGGCCATGCCGAACACCGAGGCGGGGCTGCCGAACTTGCCCTGGTAGCGGAGACTGAACGCCTGGAACAGCGCGTTGTTGGTGCCCGGCACCGTGCCGCGCACGCGCGTGCGCAAGCCGGCGGTGCTGGTGGCGCACGCGTCGGTCAGCTCGGTCACCTCGCCGCCATCGGAGAGCATGTAGAGGGGAAGCGGCGGGCTGCCGGAGAGCGCGCCCCACGCCTGCTCCACCGGGTCGACGACCCCGGTGATCCCCTCGTTGGTCCCGAAGACGGCGATGATGCTCGGCTCGAACTGGAGGACGCTCGCCACGACGTCGGGGAGGTTGGAGCCGTCGGACTTGTACTGCAGCGGCAGGAAGGCGCCCGCGTTGGACGGATTGCTCACGGCCTTGCCGTTGAGCGTCAGGTTCTGCGTCACGCTGCCGAAGAGGCCGTTGCCGTAGGCGTCGTCCTTGTAGAGGATGGCGAGCTTCACCTGCGAGACGTTGTGCTGCGCCTTGAAGGCGGTCTCCAGCTCGTTCACCGAGAAGCGGATCGGCACCGCCTGGATGGTGTCGGAGGGCGAGGTGCGCCAGAAGTACGGGCTGACGCCCGTCAGCGTGGCGCTGGTGGCCGCGGGGCTGATGAGCAGCACCTTCGCCGGGATGGTGACGCTGTTGATGACGGCGGTGACCAGTCCGCTGGAGTCCGGCCCGATGATCGCCGGCACACCGACGTCCACCAGGTGATTGGCCGAGCGGACGGCGGTGTCGTTGTCGGAGGAGTCGTCGCACGAGACGACGACGAGCGGCCGCGGCTTGTCGCCCGTACCGCCGGGGAGCCCGACGACCGAGTTGGTGAAGTCGCCCATGGCGAGCTCCACGCTGTTGATCTCGGCCACGCCGGAGCTCTGGTTGGTGCCCTTGAGGGAGAGGATGGACCCCAGGACCACCGCGCTGTCGTTGTCCCACGGGCCGATGACCCGCTCGCAGTCGGACGAGAGGAGCGGGACGCAGGTGTGGTCGGACGCGCGGCAGATGGCCGGCTGCCCACCGTTCTGCGCGCCGCACTGGGCGTTGGTGGTGCACGCGCCACCGGGCCCCACGCAGACGTGATCGGGGCTGCAGGTGGCGTTGGCCGGCAGGCCGCGCGCCTGACAGTCGGCGTCGATGTCGCACTGGTGCTCGGCGCCGTCCACGATCACCGAGCAGCCGGACCCCGCGGCCCCCACCACCAGCGCCCCCAGCACCCACCTACGCCAAGCCATGGGTGCAGCATACAACGTCCGGGGGCCCCTTGGCCCGGTCCCTCCACAGCCGGTCGCGCGCCGGGCTCAACGTTGCTAGTCTCGGCGGCCCATCCGCGCGGGGAGGCTCGTCCCCCGCGCCGCCGCTCCTCCTTCGAAGGGAAAAGACCCATGTCCGACGCCATCGTCTCCCACCTCAAGGAAGACCGCAGGTTCGCCCCCAGCGAGGCGTTCTCCGCCGGCGCGCGCGTGCGCTCCAAAGAGCAGTACGAGGCGCTGTACCGCAAGTCGCTCGACCAGCCGGAGGCGTTCTGGCGCGAGGAGACGCTGGACCTGGTGTGGCGCAAGCCGATGGACAAGTTCTCCGAGTGGAACCTGCCCAGCGCGAAGTTCTTCGTCGGCGCCAAGCTGAACATCACCGAGAGCTGCCTGGACCGGCACCTTCGCACCGCGACGCGCACGCGCGCGGCGATCGTGTGGGAGGGCGAGCCCGGGGAGGTCCGCACGCTGACCTACTTCGAGCTGCACCGCGAGGTGGTGCGCCTGGCGGCGGCCCTGGCGGACCTGGGCGTCTCGCCGGGCGACCGCGTCGCCATCTACATGGGCATGGTCCCGGAGGCCGCGGTGGCAATGCTCGCGTGCGCGCGCCTCGGGGCGACGCACTCCGTGGTCTTCGGCGGCTTCTCGTCGGAGGCCCTGCGCGACCGCATCAACGACTGCAAGGCGAAGGTGCTGCTGACGCAGGACGCGGCGTGGCGACGCGGCAACGTGGTGCCGCTCAAGAACATGGCGGACAAGGCCCTCGAGGCGACGCCGACGATCGAGAAGGTCGTCGTGCTCAAGCGCATCGGCGAGGACCGCGCCCCCATCATCATGAAGGAGGGGCGCGACGTGTGGTGGGCCGACGCCCTCGCCCGCCCGCCGAGCGGCGCCGCGCTCAAGCGCGCCCAGGAGCCGGAGGCCTTCGACGCCGAGCACCCGCTCTTCATCCTCTACACCTCCGGCTCCACCGGGAAGCCGAAGGGCGTGCTGCACACGACGGCGGGCTACCTCGCCGGGACGCACGTCACCACCAAGTACGTCTTCGACCTGAAGGACTCCGACCTGTACTGGTGCACCGCCGACGTGGGCTGGGTCACCGGCCACAGCTACATCGTCTACGGGCCGCTCTCCTGCGGCGCCTCCTGCCTGATGTACGAGGGCGCCCCCAACTTCCCCGACTGGGGCCGCTTCTGGAACATCATCGAGCGGCACGGCGTCACCGTCCTGTACACCGCGCCGACCGCCATCCGCGCCTTCATCCGCGCCGGCGACGAGTGGCCGAAGCAGCACGACCTCTCCAGCCTCCGCCTGCTCGGCAGCGTGGGCGAGCCCATCAACCCGGAGGCGTGGGTCTGGTACCACACTGCCATCGGCGGCGGCCGGTGCCCCATCGTCGACACCTGGTGGCAGACGGAGACCGGCGCCATCATGATGACGACGCTCCCCGGCGCCTGCTACTCCAAGCCCGGCTCCACCGGCCTCCCCATCTTCGGGTGCGAGCCGGTCATCGTGAACGACGACGGCACGCCCGTCGGCCCCAACGACGGCGGCAAGCTCGCCATCAAGCGCCCCTGGCCGTCGATGGCGCGCACCCTCTACGGGGACGACGCGCGCTACCGCGAGGCGTACTGGTCGCAGCTCCCGGGCATGTACTTCACCGGAGACGGTGCGCGCTGCGATCACGACGGCTACTACTGGGTGGTCGGCCGCATCGACGACGTGCTGAACGTCGCCGGCCACCGCATCGGCACCGCCGAGATCGAGAGCGCCCTCGTCAGCCACCCCGCGGTCGCGGAGGCGGCGGCCGTCGGCAAGCCGGACGACCTGAAGGGTCAGGCGCTCGTGGTCTTCGTCACGCTCAAGAGCGGGCAGCAGGCAGTCAAGGACCTCAAGGACAAGCTCGCGGTGCACATCGACAAGGAGATCGGGAAGTTCGCGCGGCCGGACCAGATCCGCTTCACCGACGCCCTCCCCAAGACGCGCAGCGGCAAGATCATGCGGCGCCTCCTCAAGGAGATCGCCTCCGGCGCCGTCGAGACGACGGGCGACACCTCCACGCTGGAGGATTTCAGCGTGCTGGCCAAGCTGCGCGCCAACGAGGAGTGACACGCCGAGACCGCTTCGAAGATTCGAGCCCGGCCCGTCGGCCAGGCGACGAACGGGACCCGCACAACGCCCCAGGCAACGCGGGGGCCCGCCAGGGGGGCATCCAAGGAGAGACCATGAAAGGTTCGTTCATCGTTGTAGTCGGGCTGGTTGGCGGCGCCCTTGCGGCCGCGTGTGGCGGAGGACAGACACCGGTGGAGACGCCTCCTGCGCCCAGCGCGTCGGCGGCGCCCAGCGCGACGGAGGCGCCGAGCGCTTCCGCCGCCCCCACCGCGTCGGCCGCGCCCAGCGCCTCCGCGTCGGCGGCGCCCATGGCCTTCAAGGACATGAGCAAGGACCAGCGCCGAGAGTTCATGAAGAGCACCGTGCTGCCGAAGATGAAGACCGAGTTCGCGTCCTGGAACGCGAAGGAGTTCGGCGACATCGACTGCAAGACGTGCCACGGCGCGGGCGTGAAGGACGGCTCCTTCAAGATGCCCAACCCCAAGCTCCCCGTTTTGCCCTCCACCCCCGACGGCTTCAAGAAGCTGGAGGCCAAGAAGCCGAAGGCCATGAAGTTCATGTCGGAGACGGTGGTGCCGCAGATGGCACAGATGCTCGGGGAGAAGCCGTTCGACCCCAAGACGCACGAGGGCTTCGGCTGCCACGGCTGCCACACCATGAAGAAGTAGGCGCGCCGCCCCTCTCTCCGCCGAGGAGAGAGGGGCTGGCCGTCCCCACGACGCGGCCGACGAAGCGTCCGCGCCCGGGAGTGGCCCGATTGCGCGAGGCCCCGGGTGCGCTTACGTTGAGCCGCGATGAAGCGCTCACGCCTCTCGGTCCCGCTGCTCTTCACCGTCGCGCTCGCCGCGCTGCTCTCGCTCGTCGCCGGCTGCCAGAACTACGACCGCCTCGTCCAGCTCGACGCCAACTGCGACGAGAAGTGGGCCAACGTGCAGACGCAGCTCCAGCGCCGCTACGATCTCATCCCCAACCTGGTGACCACCGTGAAGGCGTCCGCCAAGTACGAGCAGGACACCCTCACCAAGGTGACCGAGGCGCGCGCCAGCGCCACGCAGATGAAGATCACCTCCGACGACCTGACTGACCCGAAGAAGATGGAGGCCTTCTCCAAGGCGCAGGGGGAGCTCTCCTCCGCGCTGACGCGCCTGCTGGTCGCCA
The DNA here is from genome assembly GCA_963782055.1 of uncultured delta proteobacterium. GTDB lineage: Bacteria > Myxococcota_A > Polyangia > Polyangiales > Polyangiaceae > DASXHD01. The sequence continues at coordinate 2,140,414 of CAWAIF010000003.1, read as the reverse complement.
ACGAGAACTACCCCGACCTCAAGGCCAGCCAGAGCTTCCACGATCTGCGCGTGGAGCTGGAGGGGACGGAGAACCGCATCGCCCGGGCGCGCGACGAGTACAACGGCGCTGTGAAGGACTACAACGCCGAGCTCGGCAAGGTGCGGGGCCAGGTCGTCAACAAGGCGACGGGCAAGCCGTTCAAGAAGCGGGAGTACTTCAGCGCGTCGCAGGAGGCGCAGGCCGCGCCGAAGGTGAGTTTGTAGGCCTCACCCCCCAACCCCCTCTCCACTTCGTGGAGAGGGGGAGAAGAGGCGTCACTTGACGTCCAGGACGAAGGGCTTCCAGCCGACGCCGCCGCGGTCGTCGCGCAGCACGACCCAGCCGTGGACCAGGCCGGGGTCGGGGGGGAGGGTGAGCACGTCGGAGGTGGTGGTGGCGGTGTCGGATCCCTCACGGCCGGTGCGGTCGGAGGCGAAGGCGCCGCCGGTGGTGAACCAGGAGACGCGCATCGACTCGCGCACGACGGTCACCGCTCGCTGCTCCAGGTCGTAGTAGACGTAGCGCTCGGCGCCGCCGCAGCCCACCGGCGTCGTGCAATCGGCGGAGCACGTCGCCTTCGACTCGTCCGCCCCGCAGACGCCGTCACCGCACGCGTCGCTCGCCGGGCAGTCGGGCCAGCTCACGGTGAGGGTGATCGCCGCGCCGGCGGTGACCGGGGTCGCGTCCGCGTCGTCCTCGCCCAGCGGCGCGCCGCCGCTCGCGGCGGAGGTGACGGAGAGGACCGACGGGTTCTGGTTGGGGTGGTAGCGCGCCCGGAAGACGGCGGAGTCCGACGCCGAGGCGCTGGCGAGGCCGCACGCGACGCGCGTGGTGCCGATGACGGGGGCCACGCCGTCGCCCGCCGAGAGCAGCACGCGCAGCGGCTGGTAGTAGCCGCCGGTCGGGTCCGGATCGACGGGCCTCCCCTGCGGCTGCCCCGGGCTCGCCGAGGGCACGTCCGGCCCGAAGTTGCGGCACGCGTCGCGCGGGATTGTCCCGGACGCGGTGGCGCCGGCGCCCAGCTCCACGATGCCGTCGCCCGACGCCTGCAAACACGCCGGGTTGACCGAGTCCAGCTCGTCGAGCGGCTTGCGAAGCGCGCAGTACGCCCAGTCGAGCCCCGGCGCCGCGACCTCTCCGGAGGGGTCCACCACAAGCGCGTCGTAGGTGACCGCGTCCTGCGTCTCCACCTCCGCCGGCGTGGACTGCACCGCGAGCACGCGCGTGCCGGTGATCTGCGAGGAGCGCCCGCTCAGGTCCGGCTTGCACCCCCCGGCGAGCAGGGCGAGCAGGACAGCGATTGATCTCACCGCCCGGGACCTCAATAAGACCATTTCGCCCCCAGGACCGGCAGGATGGGCAGGCCGGTGATGTACGCCCTCTGGCGGTAGTCGTAGCCGTAGACGATCTCCTCGGCGTTCGACGTGTCGGTCACGTTCTGCACGTCCAGGTACACCTCCGCCTCCGTCTTGCCGATCTTGAAGGTCTTGGCCACGCGCGCGTCGAGCTGCACGAACGCCGGGATGCGCTCGGTGTTCTTCGCCCCGAAGAGCGGCTGGTAGCTGTCGGTGCGCGCGTCGTAGTACGAGCCGACGACGGGCGTCCGAGGGAAGCCGGTGGAGACGCGGAAGCGCAGGCCGACCTCGAACCCCTTGCCCAGGTCGAGCGATCCGACGGCGGTGAGGGTGTGCGTCTGGTCGTAGTCGAAGAGGCGGTACCGCTGGCCGGGCGCGTCCTGCCGCTCGCTGCGCGAGATGCTGTAGCTGAGCCACCCGAAGAAGGGACCGATGCGCTCCTGCCGGAGCATGAACTGGACGCCGTAGGCGCGACCGGAGCCGTCCTGCACCAGCGCCCTGGCGAGCTCCGGCGCGGGGGAGCTGCTGCGCGCCACCAGGCTCTCCATCACGTTGTAGAAACCCGTCACCTCCAGCGAGAGCGTCCTGGTCAGGTGAAAGGCGCCGCCGGCGAGGGTGTGGCGGCCGAGGGAGAGGCCGAGGGTCGGGTTGCCGAAGACCGCCGACAGGTCGCCGGGCGCGGGGGGCTGGTGGTAGATGCCGAAGGCGGCCTTCGCGGTGAAGCGGGGCGAGACCTGGTAGCGGACGGCGATGCGCGGCTCGACGGCGGTGTCCTCCGAGAAGAGGCCGACCGGGGGCTCGTCGCCGCGGATGGGCCGCGACCTGGAGACCGAGACGAGGTACGGCTCCAGGCGCATGCCCCCGATGACGTGGAGGCGATCGCCCAGCGGCGCCACGTCCGCCTCGACGAAGGGCGCGAAGCCGCCGACGACGGTGTTCCAGTCGTCCACGTTGACCTGATCGGCCGGCGGCTGACCGAAGACGTGCACGTCACCCTCGCGCGCCGGCGAGGTGACCGAGCCCTGCCGTCGCACGGTGCTGGCGGTCACCTCCGAGTCCAGGCCGACCGTCACGGTGAGCCACTTCGCCGGCTGGGTGCGGTAGCTCGCGCGCAGGCCGAACACGTCGCCGGTGGCGTCCAGGGTGGTGGGCGTGGCGCCGAACCTGTCGGCGAGCGAGGAGACGTTGCGCCCGTAGTACGGGAGCACCGAGATGGCGTCGTTGTGCTCGGTGACCTTGGAGTAGCGGACCCACACGCGCCCGAAGGTCAGCCCACGCGACTCGCGCTTGGTCTGGGCCGGGTCGGGATCGACCAGGTTGTAGTCGGTCTGGTCGGAGGAGAGCAGGCCGCCCAGCTCCAGCGACTCCTTCGGGCTGAGGTCGTACTGCAGGCGCGCTTGCGCGTCCCAGAACTGCGGCAGCGGCACGACGTCGGCGACGCTCGCCGAGCCGACGCCCTCCACCACCTCCTTGAGATAGCCCTTGCGGCCGGCCAGGGTGAAGTGGAGCTTGTCGCCGATGGGCCCGCGCACCGAGGCGGCGGCGTCGATGACGTCGGCGCTGACCGACCCGTGCACCTTGTCGTCGTCCATGGGGCGCAGGGCGACGGTGATGAGGCCTCCAAGGCCGCGGCCGTACTGCGCGCCGTAGCCGCCGGGGACGAGCTCCACCGACTTGACCAGATCGCCGTGGACCACCGAGCGGTAGCCGCCGTCGTGATAGAGGCGCGGGACGCGCACGCCCTGGACGTAGACGCCGGTGTCCTCCGGGGCGGAGCCCCACACCACGATGGCGCCCGAGCCGACGGCCGCGCGCGCGACGCCGGGCATGCTCTCCACCACCTTGAGCACGTCGCCCTGCGTGCCGGGGATCTTGGTGGCCTCCTTGGCGGTGATCTCGGTGGAGATCACCTGCTTGCCCAGCCGCGGGGCGGTCACCACGATCTCGAAGTCGCTGTCGTCGTCGGGGGCCTTCTCCGTCTTCAGCTCCACGTCGTAGGTGGCGTCGAGCTGCTTGCCCGCCTCGAAACTCTCCTCGGTGCCGATGGGCGTGAGCTTCTCGCCGGTGAGGGTCACGCCGTGCTTGCCCGGCGCGACGCCGTGGATGACGAACTTGCCGTCGGCGCCGGTCACCGCGTTCTGGCCAGTGTCCAGCGCGACGGTGACGCCCGCCACGGGCTTGCTGGTCCCGCGGTCGACGACCTGTCCGGTCATCTCGGCGGTGGTCGGCTTCTTGACCTCCTGCCGGATGACGAACTGGTAGCGGTAGGTGATCTTCACCGGCACCGCCTTGCCGTTCACCGTGGCCGGGGCGAAGACGAACTGCTTCGCCGCCGCGACCGCCGCCGCGTCGAAGTCCGGCCCCGCGGACCCCAGCACCTTCACCGCGGCGACCGCGCCCGTCTCGTCGATGCCGATCTGCAGGGTGACCGTCGCCTGGACGCCCGCCGCCTTCCTGTCCTGCGGGTAGGCGGCCTCGACGAACCTCTGGAGCTTCGGCGGGACGATCACCCGCTTCTCCGGGCCGACGTGCGTCTCGCCGGAGAGGTCCTGCGCGCGCGCGGTGGCGCCCGCGCCGGCGAGCGCGACGCACGCGAACCACACCGATGCCCTTCGCGCGAGCCTCATGACAGCGTGAAGCGCACCCTGGGCTTGACGGTGGTGGGCACGGCCTTCCCGCAGCGCGTCGCGGGCGCGAACGTCCACTGCTTCGCCGCGGAGATGGCCGCCTCGTCCAGCCCGAAGCCGAGGCTCCTGAGGACCTTCACCGCCACCACGCGGCCGCTGGCGTCGATGGTGAGCTCGAGCTGCACGAAGCCCTCGGCGTTGGCCTGGCGAGCCTGTTGCGTGTACGCGGGCTGCACCGGGTGGAGCAGCTTCGGCTTGACGAGATCCTCGGTGCAGTCGTCGGCCGGCGCCGCGAGGCGCTCCACCTTCCTGTGCGTCGGGGCGGGCTTCGGCGCCGGCGCGCCCCCTGCCCCGCCGCCGCCCGCAGGCACCGCGATGCCGTCGCTGCCGGTGCCGCCGCTCAGGCTCAGGCCGAGGTCCTGGAAGCCGGACATGTCGTCGCCGCCCTTGCCGGGGTGACTCGGCGGTGGCGGCGCCTCCGGCGGGGGCGGCGGCGCGGCCTGCTTCACCACCGGCTTCGGCAGCATCTTGGCCTTCTTCTTCTCCGGCTTCACCTCCACCGGCGGGGGCGGCGGCGGCTTCTTCTCCGGCTTCTTCTTCTTCGCCTCCGCCAGCTCGATGGCGACGGTGTCGTAGTGGTGCTCCTTGCCGAGCAGGCCGACCCACGCCCACCCGATGAAGTGGAGGGTGAGGCTTCCGCTCACGATGGCCAGCTGGAGCTTGCTGCGCATCCGCCTACTCGCGCTCGACGTTGATGGCGAACTTGACGATGCCCTGCTGCTTGGCGAGGTCGATGACGTGCACCACGTTGCCGTGGAAGGTGTGCGCGTCGCCGCTGATCACCAGGCTGACGTCCTTGTCGGCCTCCTTGGCATCGCGCATCTTCGCGACCAGCTGCGCCTCGGTGACGGGCTTCTCGTTGAAGAAGTACTTGCCGTCCTTGTCGATGCTCACCGCCGCCAGGCGGGCGACGCTGTCGTCGGTGCTGGCGCTCTTGGGGAGCTCGACCTTCAGGCTCTGCGAGACGATGTACGTCGCCGAGACCATCATGATGACGAGGAGGACGAGCATGACGTCCACCATCGGCGTGATGTTGATGGCGACGATGCCCGCGCGCTTGCCGTTGCCGGAGGAGAGTGCGGCGCCCATCGGTCACTCCGCCTCCCCGACGGCGTGGAGCGCCCCGCTGTGCGTGCGGGGTCTCGCGGCGAGGTGGGGCGTGCTCGCCGCGTGCTCCTGCGCCTTGAGGATGGCGCACACCTGCTTGGTGATCGCGCCGACGTTGCTCTCGATCTCGCCGACCTTCTTCTGCACCAGGTTGTAGGCGACGACCGCCGGGATGGCGACGAAGAGGCCGACGCCGGTGGCGACGAGCGCCTCGCCGATCATGGCCATGACGTTGTCCATGGAGGACTTGGAGCCGGCGCCCGCGCCGAGCTGGTGGAACGCCGCGATGACACCGATGACGGTGCCGAAGAGGCCGATGAAGGGCGCGTTGGAGCCCAGGATGCCGAGCAGGCTTGTGCCGCGATCCAGGTCCTTCTTCTTGCGGGCGAGCTGGCTCTCCACCGCGTCGGTGAAGGCCTCCGGCCCGCCCTTGACCCAGTAGAGCGCGCCGAGCAGCACCTGCGCCTCGACGGCCTTGCTCTGGGCGAGCAGCTTCTCCGCGCCGTCGGTGTCGCCGTCCTCCAGCAGCGCGGCGAGGCGATCGCCGAGCGCCTCGACGTTCCCGGAGTTGCGCCGGAAGAACACGACGCGCTCGATCATGGCGGCGAAGGAGAAGACGCTCAGCAGCAAGAGGAGCCACATGACCCACTCGCTGCCGAGGAGCGCGACACGGAGCAGACGATGAACGAGCATGAGAGTCTCCTTGGGATGCGGAGTCAGGGAAAGGAGTACGAGAACAGGTACGTGCCGAGGGCCGCGCCGCCGTTGGCGTCGTACCGGGTGAAGCCGCCCTTCGCGCTCTGCACGGCCGTGAGCCGGCCGTCCTGCGCGGCGTAGACGGTGGCGACGTAGGAGGCGCTCACCTCGCCGCACGCGTCGAAGAGGTTGGCGTAGACGTCGTAGGTGGTGCCGCTGGCGGGGGGCTGCTGCCAGACGACGTCCTCGCGCCGGCGGCCGTCCTCGACGCACCCAGCGAGCGAGTCGCGATCGAGCCGGCCGCCGGTCGGGTCCGGCCCGCCGTCGGCCAGCCCGGCGTCGGGGCCAAGCGTGGTGGGGTGCTTGGCGTCGACGACCTTGCCGCCCGGGCCGACGAGCACCAGGTCGATGTCCACGCCCGGGTCCCACGTGAGGGAGACGAGCGCGGCCGGCGGGGTCCTGCTCGGATTGCAGGTGGCGCCGTTGTCCGGGATGGCCGGCTCGATGCAAAGCGTGAAGTCGTTCTGGGTCCCGGCGTTGCCCTGCGCGTCGAAGGCGACGGCGCGCACCTCGTGGAAGCCGGGGGCGCTCGCGACGAGGGGGCTGACGTCGGTGATGGCCTGCCAGGTGAGCTCGCCGGGGAACTGGTTGTCCGCCGGTCCCATCGGCACGACCCAGTAGCCGGACCCCATGTCGGCGAAGCGCAGGCCCACGGCGCTGGCGGAGTCCTTCGCGCGCCCGTTGATCGCCTTGCCCGCCTGGCCGGGCAGCACCGTGGGGTTGGTGAGGGTGACGTTGGTGATCTGCGGCCCCGTCCCCGCCCCGGCGTCGGGCGCCGCTCCGGGCAGCGGGCCTGGGATGAACTGCGCGTCGTGCACGCGCAGCGGCTCGCTCAGGCCGAGGGTGTGGACCGCGCCGTCGTCGCACGCCGCGAACGACGCGAGGGCGAGCGACCCGCCGGCGAGCACGGCGACGGCCGCGCGCCTCACAGCGACACCTGCAGGCGGAGGGTCCACGCGTCGTTGCTCAGGTCCGCCGGGATGCCCGCCGTGCTCCGACCCAGCGAATCGCGGACGAAGTCGTACTCGAAGAGCAGCCGCGCCCGTCCGGGCAGCACCAGGCCGACCAGCGGCGAGAACGTCTGGATGACCTGCCTGGTCGGGATGAGCTTGCCCTCCCGCCTGTCGAAGGCATCCAGGTTGGGGTCGTAGTAGTCGTAGCGGAAGCCGACGACGCCCCAGCGCGTGACCTGCTGCGTGACCGCCGCGTAGGCGCCGAGCTCGCGCACGTCCTGGCCGAGGAAGACCGGGTCGGCCACGTACAGGCCGCGGTCCAGGTTGTCGGCGACGGTGACCTCGCCGTACACGGTGGTCGTCCCGAGGCGCGTATGGAGCCGCGCCTGCAGGTCGGCGCCGATCGCCCAGCGGTCGAAGAGCATGGAGGGCACCGCCGCGGTGGCCGCCTCCCCGGAGAGCTCCGACGGCTGGATGGCGCCGTCCTCGTTGCTGTCGGTCCAGGCGACGAGGTTCTTGCTCGCGTCGGTGCCGGGGTGGAAGCCCTTGCCGCGCAGGCCGGAGACGCCGCCGGCGATCTCCAGGTCTTTGCGCGCGTGGGTCTCGAAGCCCAGACGGAAGACGACCTGCTTCGCGCTCACAGGCGCCAGGTCGGCGTACATGGTGTCGAGCGGGTTGCCGTTCATCGCGGCGAAGCTCCACCGGAAGGGGCCGAGCCCGCCGTGCAGCCACAGGCCCAGGTCGGGCACGCCGGGGAAGAGCGCGCGCGAGGAGGTGGTGCGATCCACGAAGTAGCGCGTGCGCGGCGACTCCGGCAGCTCGTAGCCGTAAGGCGTGTCGATCTGGCCGATGCTCGCCGCCGCGATGGGCACCTCGTGGTTTTTCGGGTTGGGGAGCCGGAGCGTCCCGAACGCGTGGTACATCCGCAGCGTCGGACCCCTGACGGTGTTGGCCTCGAGCTCCAGCTCGGCGCCCGCGTACTTCCAGCGCGCGTCGAGGCGCGCGCGCGCCGTCTTCAGCAGGAAGCGGTCCTCGTTGTAGAGCACGCCGCCCTGCTGGACCTGGTCCTCGGAGAGCTGGCTGCCGTGGTAGTCGCCCTGCACGAAGGCGCTCCCGTGGAGCGGCGCCAGCAGGACGTGCAGCCAGTCGCGCTTCACGCGCGCCTCCAGCGCCGCGTTCTTCTCCTCCAGCGCGCGAAGCCGGGCTTCGACGCCGGAGGGAGCGGCGGTCGCCGCGCTCGGCGCGGGCGCGGGAGGCGGCGCCGTCGCCCCGGGGTTGGCCGAGACGACCAGGTCGTCGTCGTCCTGTGCCCGCGCGACCGGTGCCGAGCCCAGCCACGAAGCGGTCACCACGACGAGCGCCAGGAGCCGCGAGAGCGTCACCTTCACGACGGCAGATCCTTTCCTCTCCCGCGGAGGCGGAGGCGCACTGCCTCCGCCCCCCGGGCCCACGGTTCGGTTCTCGTTCAGGGTTGCGGCGGGTTCGGCCAGCTGGGCACGCGGCCCGCGTTGTCGAACACGATGCCGGTCGCGCACGCGTTGGGAGCGTCCGCGCCCGCGTCGGTGCCGGTGCCGGTGTCGGTCGTGACGTCGTTGCCGGCGTCGACCTGGTTCTGCGGGCCGCCGTCCGCGTTGTTGTTGTCGTCTCCGCCGCACGCGGCGAGCGAGAACACCGGCACGGTGACGGCCACCGCGAGGAGGAGCAGCGTTCGGGTCTTCATCACTTGGCCTCGCAGTAGCCGTAGCGGCACTTGCCGCCGCCGCACGGCCCGTCATCGGTGCACGCGGTGCAGCTCGTGGTCCCGGTCGCCTTGAACTCGTAGTAGCAACCACAAGGCTCGGGGGAGTCGTAGGGGGTGAGGTTGAGCGAGGCGCCCGGGGACGTCTCCGCGGTGTGCTTCACCTTCATCGCGCACTGCGGGACGGTGAACGCGGCGACCTCGTTGTCGATCATCTGCTTCTTGTTCGCGTCGGAGAGGCCCTCGCGCGTGAAGAAGGACAGGAGCGTGGCCACCTCGGCCTTGGGGCTCTTGTCGGCGATGAAGTGGATGGGACCCCAGAACGGGTACAGCCCGGTGCGCACGTTGATCTTGTCGAAGGTGGTTCCGCCGGAGTCAGGGTAAAAGCCGCAGGCCGCGCCCTTGTCCTGGTAGGCGAGGATCTTCACCGCCGAGTTGCCGCTGCGGTTGGCGTCGCCGTAGTCCGCCGAGACCACGCCGATGGAGGCGTCGGGCTTGGTGGAGTCCGCCGCGTGGACTGCGTTGACGATGTCCGGCGTCTTGCCGGCCCCGGGGATCGTCCCCTTCTCCTTGGCCGGGTCGAGCGCCAGGAGCTTGGCGAGCATCGAGTACGTGCCCGACTTCGCCGGGTCGCGCAAGAAGACGTAGGCATTGTCGTTCCACGGGTCGACGACGTGCGTGTTGCCGCCCCACCCGTACGCGACGAACGCCGCCTCCTCGCTGACGACGTTCTCCTTGGAGGACGGCGAGGTGATGAACATGAACACCTGGGCGGAGCCCTGGTTGTCCTGCTGGTTACCCTTGAGGGTGATGTTGGTGCACGACGTCGGGAACACGTCGGAGACGGCGACGTCCAGCGCCGAGCCGCCCTGCGGCGGGTCGCAGGAGAGCTCCTGCAGGTTGTTGCTCTCGTCCCAGTAGACGCCGGTGGTGGACTCCTTGGTGTCCGTGGTGATGTCGGTGAGGCCGGCGCAGGAGCCGAGGCTCTGGTAGATGACGCGAATGGGGGAGCTCAGCTTGGCCAGCGTGCCGCTGACCTGCTTGAGCATCGGCTTGGCGGCGCTCGAACCGCCGACGTAGATGACCGTGCCCGCGAGCCCGGTGTTGTCGCACGGCGGATTGGCCGCGTGCGCCGTCGATGCAGCGAGGACGGCGGTGCACGAAGCGAGCACCGCGACGCCCTTGTGAGACCTTCGCATGAGTAACCTCCCTGCTCCCGGCGACGCGTTGACTTTCGTTCTTCGTCGGGAGCGCGCGCACCGTATGGGTGGGCGATGGCGCGTCGGTGGGTCGGTCGTGACGTTTGCGTGCCTCGGTGCGTCGCGCCTCGCCGTCGCGTTCCCGCGACATTCACGGCGCGTCCGCGCGCGCTGGTGACGGGCGGGTGACTCGGCACTCGCGCGTTACGCGGGTGTCACGCGGGCGCGCGCAACAGTCGCTCGAGCGACGCCCCGAGCGCGCTCTCCTCCGGCGCGCCCTCGAGCAGCGGCGCCTTCGGGGCGCTGGAGAGTGTGTGCCAGTACAGGACGGTGCCGTTCCCGGAGTCGATCAGATCCAGCGCGGCGGCGAAGGTCTTGGCCGTGTAGGTGTCGTCCAGCCCGAGGCCCACGTCCCGCGCCCGCTCGATGGCGCGGTCGCCGGCGGAGGTGGCCTCGCCGTACCCGCGGCCGAGGTACCGGCCGGTGAGCACCAGCCGCCCGCGCACCGCCCGCGGGTTGCTCCCGCCGGCGCGCCGGTACGCCGCCCGCGCGAGGTAGCGCGTCATGGCGCCGACGACCGGCCGCGGGGAGGCCACCATCACGCCGAGCACGCGGGAGGTCATCCCTTCCAGCGCGAGCCCCGCCGCGAGACCGGCCGCGGTCCCCCCCGAGCCCACCGTCACGACGATCCAGTCGGGCTCGGGCATGACGCCGGCGCGCACCTGCGCGGCGAGCTCGCGCGCCGCGTCCACGTAGCCCATCGTCCCGGTCACCGTCGACCCGCCCATCGGGATGACGCAGGTGTCGCTCTTCACGCGGACCAGAACCGCCAGCGGCACCGCCGCCTGCCAGCGCACGGGGCCGAGGGTGGCGCCACACGCCAGGTCCGCCCGCAGGTTCTCCACCACGTGCTCGGTCCGCCGCTGCGGGATGAGCACCGCCTCCACCGCGAAGCCGGCGCGCGCGCCATGCACCGCGCAGGCCAGGACGTGGTGGCTGCCCGCGGCGCCGATGGTGACCAGCCGCCTCTTCCCGCGCGCCCGCGCCGCGGCGAGGATCTTCTCCAGCTTGCGAACCTTGTTGCCCCCGTAGACGGGGTGCGTCAGGTCGTCGCGCTTGACCCAGAGCGTCGTGTGCGACGTGGAGAGGGTGTCGAGCCGCTCCACCGGCGTCGGGTACGTGCCATGAAGCAGCTCCGCCCCTGGCGTGGCGACCAGCGCATGACCCATCGCGTCACGACCTTAGCGCGACGACGGCCGCAGGGCGCGCCGAAACCTGCCCGAAACACTCCCGGCGCTACGTCACCAGGCGTACCGTGAAGAAGATCGAAGCCATCATCAAGCCCTTCAAGCTCGACGAGGTGAAGGACGCTCTGGCCGAGGTGGGCATCCAGGGCATGACCGTCACCGAGGTGAAGGGCTTCGGCCGCACCGGCGGCAAGAAGGAGGTCTACCGCGGCTCGGCGTACGTGGTGGACTTCGTGCCGAAGGTGAAGATCGAGATCGTCGTCCCCGACGACCTGGTCGCCGACGTGCTCGACGCCGTGGAGAAGGCCGCGAAGACCGGTCGCATCGGCGACGGGAAGATCTTCGTCGTGCCGGTGGAGGAGGCGGTCCGCATCCGCACCGGCGAGCGGGGCAAGGACGCGATCTAGCGAAGCGGGTCAGCCGCGGAGGAACGCGATCACCCGCTCCACCGCCCGCTCCGTCTCCGGCAGCGACGCGTCGTTGATCCACCCGTGCGGCATGCCGGGCACGAGCTCGAGCTCGCTCGGGAGGCCGCGCGCGCGACGCGCCTCGTGCAGGCGCGTGGCGTGGGCGACGGGGACGAGCTCGTCGCGCGTGCCGTGGATCGTGAGCAGCGGCGAGGCCATGTGCGCGTGCGCGCCCGGCGAGCGCTCGCGCCACGCGGACCGGTCGGCCGTGCCGGTGACCATGCGGATCAAGAGCTCGGCGCGGCGCCCCCCCATCCGGTCGAAATCCATCGCGCCGTAGACGTTCACCAGCCGGTGATACGGCGCGCTCGCGGCGGCGTGCAGGAGCATGAGCGAGGCCCCCGCAGAGAAGCCCAGCATGGAGACGCGCGCCGGGTCGCACCGGAAGCGGTCGAGCTCGGACCGCCAGAACGTCGCCGCCGCCGTCACGTCGGCGACCTGCGCGTCCAGCCCGCCGCCGCGGAGCACCAGGCGGTAGTCGACGGCGCACACGGCGAAGCCCGCGCGGCAGAGGCGCGTCGCGACGAAGCGCACGGGCTTCATGCGCCGGTGTCCGATGAGGAAGCCCCCGCCGTGCACCACGATGACCGACGGGCGCGGGCCGGGCTCCGGCGGCAGGTACACGTCGCAGAGCGGCCGGACCCCGCGCCGCTTCACGCGCGCGTAGGGCACGGCGCCGTGCGTCGGCTCGAGAGCCTCGAAGCGCGCCGGGCGCGCCAGCAGCGCGAGCGCCTGCAGGAGCCCTCCGCTGCGCGGGTCTGGGGTGTCGTTCACGCGCCCCATTCTACTCGGGCACGCCGGGCGCCGGGAGTGAGGCTCAGGCCTGCGCGGCCAGATCCTTCTTCTTGCGCTTCTTGTCCTTCTTCTTCGTCTTCTTGGAGACCGTGGCGCCGTGGCCGTTCAGCTTGCCGTTGGTGAAGGCGCGTCCCTTCACCTTCCCGCCGAGGAGGTCGGCGGCGAGCTGCTCGGCGCGGGAGGTCTTCTCCCACGAGAACTCGGAGCGGCCGAAGTGGCCGTACGCCGCGGTCTGCCGGTAGATGGGGCGCAGCAGGCGGAGCTCGTCGATGAGCGCCTTCGGTCGCATGTCGAAGTGCTCCATGATGTAGCGCTCCAGGCGCTCGTCGGAGACCTTGCCGGTGCCGAAGGTGTTGACGTGGACGCCCACGGGCTGGGCCACGCCGATGGCGTAGGCCACCTGCACCTCGCAGCGGCTGGCGAGCTTGGCCGCGACGACGTTCTTGGCGACGTAGCGCGCGTAGTAGCAGGCGGAGCGATCCACCTTGGACGGGTCCTTGCCGCTGAAGGCGCCGCCGCCGTGACGGCCCATGCCGCCGTAGGTGTCGACGATGATCTTGCGGCCGGTGAGCCCGCAGTCGCCCAGTGGCCCGCCGACGACGAAGCGGCCCGTCGGGTTGACGTGGAACTTGGTCGCCTTGTCGATGAGCTTCTTCGGGAGCACCTTCTCGACCACCAGCTCCATCACCGCCTCGCGCAGCGTCTTGTACTTCACGCTGGGCGAGTGCTGCGTGGAGACGACGACGGCGTCCACGCGGACCGGCCGGGCGTCCTCGTACTCCAGGGTGACCTGCGTCTTGCCGTCCGGCCGGAGGAAGTCGACCTTGCCGCTCTTGCGGACGCCGGCGAGCTGCCGCGCGAGCCGGTGGGCGAAATCGATGGGCGCGGGCATGAGGTTCTCGGTCTCGTCGCAGGCGTAGCCGAACATCAGCCCCTGATCGCCGGCGCCCTGCTCCTTGTGCAGGCCCTCGCCCTCGGTCACACCCTGGGAGATGTCCGGGCTCTGCTTCTCCACCGCCGTGAGCACCGCGCAGGTGTCCGCGTCGAAGCCCATCTCCGAGCTGGTGTAGCCGATGTCACGCACCGTGTTCCGCGCGATGGACGCGTAGTCCACCACCGCAGACGTGGTGACCTCCCCGGCGACGACGACCATGCCCGTCTTGGCGAGTGTCTCGCACGCGACACGCGCGTGGGGGTCCTGGGCCAGCAACGCGTCCAGGATGCCGTCGCTGACGGCGTCGCAGAGCTTGTCGGGATGGCCTTCGGTGACGGACTCGGACGTGAAGCGGTAACGCGGCATCGGCAAGACTCCCTCGCCCGTTCAAGGGCAGACGCGGGGCGGTCCATTCCGGCCCCGGGGGCGCGAACCTTAGCGCAAGCAGGCCGGTCAGGCTTCGGAAAAGTGAAGGCGATTCTACCGGCGACGCGCGCGCTTCCGGCGGTTGCGCTCGCGCCGCGCGGCGTCGCCCGTGGCCTCTTTCCCGGCGCCCCCGGCCTCGATCTGCCGGACGGCGGCGATGACCTCTTCCATCGTCGAGCGGCGGCTCGCGGTGAACTCCTTGCTGCGCGGCGTCTCCGCCGCGGCGAGCACCGGCTCCTTGTGCAGCCAGCGCTCGACCGCATCCGGGTGCTCCAGCAGGTAGAGCAGGCCGGCGGCGAGCTCCACCGGGCGGGCGTCGTAGCCCTCCATCGCGTACGCGGCGAGCATGCCGAGCCACACCGCCTGCGTCACCGGCTGCTGCCCCTGGTCCGCGGCGGGGATCTGCGCCGCCGGGTCGTGGCCCTCGTAGGCCGCGAGGCAGGCGGAGACGCTGGAGGAGTTCTGCCCGCGGCACGGCGCGGGGCGCATCTCGTGGATGGTGCACGCCTGCTCCTCGGGGTGGAGCAGCGGGCAAGGCAGCCGCGCCTCGTGGCGCTCCAGCGTGCTCTTCAGCGGGCGCACGCGGTCGGCGTAGTCGCGCAGCCGATCCTTGATCCGCGCGAGCTCTTCCGGCCCGCGCGTGGCGCGCAGTCGCTCGGCGATGCGAACGGCCTCCGGCGCGCCCAGGATGATCCCCTGGTGGCAGCACAACCCGCAACCCTTCGCGCACGCGGCGACGACCGGCAGGCGCACGCCCTGCCTCTCGCGCACGCGCGCGGTCACCGCCTCGGCCTGCTCGTCCGAGCCGTCCAGCACCACGTCCAGCGTCCGGAGCGTCGACGGGTCGCCGCCGTCCCGACGCATCAGGAGCCGCGAGGCGCGTAGCGAAGCCACGATGACGTCGTGCGCGGGGTGTGTCACGACGGCGACACCGCCGGGATGCGCACGCTCGGCCTGTGCGGCAGCTCGATCTGCGCGCCCGGCAGCCCCGCGAGGGCGATGGTGGCCGGCGGCCGGTAGGTGAGCGGCGCGTCCGGCCCGCCCACCGCCTCGAAGAAGCGCGCAGAGATCTTCGCCGCGCGCGCCGCTCCGATCGCCCTGAGCTCGTCACGCCACGCGCACGAGGAGAGCAGCGCGCGGGTGAAGTCTTCTGCCCGCTTGAAGACGAGCGTGTGGGCCACCACCGTGTGGCGGACCATCGCCATCCCGGCCTCCTCGAACATGGCCGCCATCCCCGCGCGATCCACGACGCCGGGATGGTGGCAGGCAGCGTGCATGTCGGGCTCCAGCTCCACCGCGACGCGGGCGAAGAGCTCGTACGGATCGTCTGCCGCCGGCGGTCCCCACACCATCACGCCCACCTTGCCGCTCTCGGCGAGGGCGTCGCGCCACGCGCGCAGGGCGGCGCCGGTATCCGGGAGCCCGAGCAAGCCGAAGGCGCAGGCGACGGCGTGGTAGGGACCACCGCTCGCGTCGCTCGGCTCGGCGCACACCGTCTCGGTGCGGCACGGGACCGCCGCCTGCGCGAGGCGCGCCTCGCAGAGGTCGAGCATGGCGCGGCTGGAGTCCACCAGCCGTACGAAGCCCTCCTCCCCCACGACGCGCGCCACCGCCACGGCCTCCGACCCCGGCCCCGACGCCACGACGAGGACGCGATCCCCGGCGTGGACGCAGAGCTCGGTCACGAAGTCGGTGTGGTACGGGGCGAGCCGGGGAACCCACTCCTCGAGATAGCCAGGAGCCGCGCGGTCCCAGAGAGTCGTCACGGGGCGCAGCATAGCGCGAAGCCGCGGGGTGTCGGCAGCTTCGGGCGCCGATGGCGGCGCGCGTGCGCACATGTGGGCTCGGTGCCGAGGGTCCTCGGGCGGAAAAATGCGCTAAAGTGGACGGACTTGGAGGTGCTTGCGATGCGCGTGACGGTCCTCTCTCTGGTGGCGGTCGGGTTGGTGGGGGGAACGTTGGCGGTCTCGAGCTGCGGTGGCACCGGGCCGAGCGCCTTCGGCCAGGACGACGGAGGCGTCGACGCCACCGACATGGACGTGCTGACGCAGGACGGGGACCCCTTCTTCCCGCCGAGCGACGGCGGGGGCGACGGCACGGTGTGCCAGGGCAAGTGCTCGAGCGATCTGCACAGCGTCCTCGACTGCAACAACAACGTCATCCAGACGTGCAGCGGCACCGATGGCTGCGACATCGGTACCGGCCAGTGCACCAACGCGTGCACCGCCGCGGTCAACAACAAGCAGTCGGTGGGCTGCGACTACTACGCGACGCACATGCAGACCTACGCGGGCGCCAGCGACTGCTTCGCCGCCTTCGTCGCCAACACGTGGAACACGCCGGTGCACATCGCGGTGGAGTTCAACCTAGATTTCGCTCCATTCCGGCGACGGTTGCATGATGCACGCTCCTGAAAATCGACGCGCGCCCTGGAATTTAGCGCTCGGCGCGCCGGTTGATGGAGTTGATGAAGACAACAGCAAGCGACACGCCGAGCACCCAGAAGGTGCGACGAGAGCAGCTCGGAAGCAAGCGTCCCGAGGGGTGGGAGTGGCAGCGGGCGAATCGCCGGGTGCGGCGAGCACGCGCGAGCGGGCTGGAGGTGGGGCGGCCGGACCCGAGGTTGTCGGGACTCGGGGGCCTCGCGTCCTTCAACGCGTTCGTGCAGGGGATTGGACTCGGGCGTCGGCTTCGGCGGGACTTCGGGCACCTCAAGACCGGAGCGCAGGTGGTCTATCCGATGGCGGCGCAGATTCAGCTTCTGCTCGACGCGTCGGTGGCGGGAGCGCGGCGCATCTTCGACTTCGAGGTGCTCGCGACGGACCCGGTGTTCCGGCACCTCGCCGGCGGCATCGTGCCGAGCATCGACGTGCTCTACGACGATCTGCGGCGCTTCAGGGGCCGCGAGCTCGAGAGGCTGGAAGAGCTGATGGCCGAGCAGGGGCTCGAGCCGCTCACCAAGCTCCGCGCCAAGGAGCTGACCATCGACGTGGACACGACGGTGACGCCGCTGTTCGGCGAGCAAGAGGGAGCGCACGTCGGCTACAACCCGCGCTACCACGGCCGCGTGAGCTATCACCCGATCCTGGCGCGCATCGCCGAGACCGATACGATGCTCGGAGCGCGGCTGCGGCCGGGCGACACGGGCATCGGCGAGGACGACGTCGAGGACATCGCGCAGTGGATCGGACGGCTGCATCGCGCCGCGCCGAAAGCCGTGGTGACGATGCGGATCGACTCCGGCGGAGAGTCTGCAGCGCTGCTTTCTGCGGTCGAGCGCGGCGGGGCGTACTTCGTGGCGAAGATGCGGCAGACCGCCAACCTGATGAGCGCCGTCGCGCGCACGACGCGCTGGCGCACGACCGATCGCGATGCCTTCGGCGAGCCGACGCGACAGGTCGCCGTGGTGGACTTCCGCCGCGACGACTGGCCTCCCGGCTGGCGCGTGGTGGCGGTGCGGACCAGCGAGCGCGACACCGGCAAGCAGGTCCACCTCTGGGAGGACCTCGACTACTCGGCGCAGGTCTACCTGACCAACGATCACGACCGCGACGCCGACGACGTGGCGCGCTTCTACGACGGCCGGGCGGGGATCGAGCCGCTCTTCGCCGAGCTCAAGAACGCCTTCGGCATCGGCTACGCCCCGACGAACACCTTCGACGCCAACGAGGCCGCGTTGCTGCTCAAGCTGCTGGCCTACAACCTGATGCGTCGCTGGGTGCTGTCGCTGTGCCCGGGGACCGCCGTGGCACACTGGCGCGCGACCTGGATGCGTCGCGCCTGCGTCCTGGTGCCCGCTCGCCTGCTGCGCGTCGGGGGTCGCTGGCAGCTGCGACTCGCTCCTCGCCCGATGCTGAATTGACCGGCACACAACTTGGTTTGCGAGGCGGGGGAAAGGGGGACGTGTGCTCACGCTACGCGCTTATCGTGCGCGGCAGCCGTGCCGGGCACCGATCCGGGACGCGCCGACCCGTGCGACGCCCGCGCCCGCTCCGAGGACCGGTGCGAGCGAAATCCAGGTTCAACGGCACCAAGGTCACCAACATCGACAACTTCACGCGCATCCCGCAGGGCTCCGGGGCGAGCCTCACCTACCAGGCCTACAGCTCCGCCACCGGCCTGGCCGCGGGCGAGGTCGCCATCGTCTTCCTCGGCGGCAACCAGGGCGCCAAGCCGCTCTGCCCGGCGCCCACCTTCCAGGGCACCGCGGCGATGTACGCGCCGTCCGGCGGCTCGGGCAACGGGGGCCACTCCTTCCACATCACCACCGACGTCCCCGTCGTCGCCTACGAGATGAACCCCTACGGCGGCGGCAGCGTCGCCGTCACCGGCGCCTCGCTGCTCCTGCCCGTCAGCGCGTGGGACACCAACTACATCGCCTCCACCGCCTCGCCGCAGACGGTCGACGCCCCGTCGATCAACATCATCTCGGCGACCGACAACAACAAGATCACCTTCCTCCCCAGCGTCGCGCTGGCCGGCGGCAACGGGATCCCCTCCGCGGGCGCCAACTCGCCGGTGACCTTCACCCTGAACAAGGGCGGGCAGGCGCAGATCAAGCAGAGCGCCGACCTCGTCGGGAGCGTCATCTCCTCCACCGCGCCCATCGGGGTGATGGCGGGCAACCCGTGCATGAACATGCCGCAGGGCACCATCTTCTGCGACCACGGCGAGCAGATGATCCCGCCGGTGCGCGCCCTGGGCAGCGAGTACGTCGGCGTGATGTACCGGCCGCGCGCCGGCGAGCCGGCCATCTGGCGCGTCGTCGGCGCGGTGGACGGCACCAAGCTCACCTACACCCCGCAGATCGCCGGCGCCCCGGCCACAGTGAAGGAAGGCCAGATGGTCGAGTTCACGACGGGCACGCCCTTCGTCGTGAAGAGCCAGGACGACAAGCACCCCTTCGAGCTCTTCGCCTACATGAGCGGCTCCAACTGGACGCAGATGCAGGACAAGAGCGGCTACGGCGATCCCGACTTCTCCGTCATGGTCCCGCCGCAGCAGTACATGAACCAGTACGTCATCATGACGGACCCCACCTTCCCGGAGACCAACCTGGTGGTGGTGCGCCGCAAGGACGAAAACAACCAGTTCCAGGACGTCACCCTCGACTGCCTCAAGTCCCCCCTGACCGGATGGAAGGCGGTCGGCGACTACGAGTGGACGCGGCAGGACGTCTCCACCGGCGACTTCCAGAGCGTCAATGGCTGCTCCAACGGCCGCCACGAGCTCGAGAGCAAGGCGCCCTTCGGCCTCTGGGTCTGGGGCTGGGGCACGCCCAAGACCAGCATCTTCACCGAGAACGTCTCCTACGCGTACCCCGGCGGGATGAACGTCCAGCCCATCAACACCGTCGTCATCCCGCCCACCCCGCACTGAGGATCCCATGAAGCCTCGCCTTCCTCGCGTCCTCGCCGTGGCCGGGGCCGCGCTCTTCGCCGCCGTCTGCTTCGCGTCGGGGTGCGCCACCGGAAAGGTCGCCGACCTCCCCGGCGACGCCGGTGGCGGCGGCGACGCCGGCCCGAGCGACGCGCCCTCCGGCACCCCCTGCGACGCGGGGTGCAAGGCCGGCGAGGTGTGCGACAAGGGCGTCTGCTCGTCCTCGTGCGCCGCCACCGAGAACAAGTGTGGCAACGACTGCATCGACCTGCTCGCAGACGACAAGAACTGCGGCGCGTGCGCGCAGGCCTGCCCGCAGGGCCTCTCCTGCGTCGCCGGCAAGTGCACGCTCAAGTGCACCGCGCCGGAGACGCCCTGCGACACCGCCGACGACGCCGGCGTCGACGCCGGCCTCGCCTGCGTGAACCCGCAGACCGACGACAACAACTGCGGCTCGTGCGGCACCGTCTGCGACGCGGCGATCGACCACGGGCAGCCGGGGTGCGTGGCCGGCGCGTGCGGCGTGGGCTCCTGCGATCAGGGCTGGGACGACTGCAACAAGCAGGCGACCGACGGCTGCGAGGCCGACCTCACGTCCGACGAGAGCAACTGCGGCACGTGCGGCACCGTGTGCCCCTCGCAGACGCCGGTCTGCGTGCAGGGCAAGTGCGCCGCCACCCTCTGCGGCAACGGCGTCATCGACAACGGCGAGCGGTGCGACGGCACGCTCGGCGTCCCGGCGGGCAACCAGATCACCTGCCGTCCGGGCGGGTCGACCAACGAGTGCAAGTTCGACTTCTCCAAGGTGCCGCAGCTGTACTGCAACGGCTCCTGCACCTGGGCGGGCGGCTCCGGCTGCGATCAGGCCGACGCCGACCTGTACTGCAAGCTGCTGACGGGTAACTCCGCCTCCACCGCGGCGAGCTTCACCACGGCGACTGCCCAGGCCACCGGCGGCTTCCCCTGCTGGGGGGGCAGCTACGGCACCAACCTCGGGACGATGCCGGAGTACGGGGTGAACATCGCGGTCTACTACCAGAGCACGAGCATCCTCGCGAACCACGGCGCGGGAACCATCATCAACAGCGTGACGTGCAACTGAGGGCGACTCCGCGCGGACGCTGACCTGCGAAGGTGGCGTGGCCGATGCACCTGGCGCCCGCAAGGAGCCAGGTGATGAAGAAACTGCCGGTGTTGGTGGGCGCGCTGGGGCTGGTGCTCGCGCAAGCGGTGCAGGCCCGCGCAGACGATTCAGGTCCGCCGGCGCCGCAGCCGGAGCGGCACCACACCGCCGCGCCCTGGATCCTCGCGGGCGTGGGCGCGGGGGTGGCCGCCATCGGGGCGCTGTCCTTCGTGGGCGCCGCCAAGGCGAACGACGACGCCCAGACGGAGGCGAACGAGAAGGGCTGCTCGACCAGCCCCCAGGTCGTGTGCCCGGCGGGCGTCGACGCGACACACCTGCAGACCAACGTGGACGGCGAGCACGCCATGAACGTCATCGGCGTGGTCATGGCGGCCGCGGGCGGCACGGCGCTCATCACCGGGCTGGTGTGGCACTTCCTGGAGCCGACGGGGGCGCGGCGCGCCGCGCTGGTGCTCACCCCCACCGTGGCACCCACCTTCGCGGGCATTTCGCTCGCCGCGCGCTTCTGACGCTCGACCGGCGAGCCCGGCCCGTCTAGGCTGCGCCCCACTCCGATGAGCGACGAGACCCTCCGCCGAACCTCCCTGTACGATGCCCACGTCAAGGCCGGGGGGCGCCTGGTGCCCTTCGCCGGCTTCGAGATGCCTGTACAATACACGGGCATCACCGACGAGCACCAGGCCGTCCGCACCGCCTGCGGGCTCTTCGACGTCTCCCACATGGGCGAGATTGAGATGCGCGGCGAGTACGCCGGGCAGGTGGTCGACTACCTGGTCACCAACGACGTGTCGAAGCTGGTGGACGGCCAGGCGCTCTACACGTGCGCGTGCAACGCGAAGGGCACCATCCTGGACGACCTCATCGTCTACCGCGCGGCCGCCGACCGCTTCCTCATCGTCTGCAACGCCTCCAACCGCGCGAAGATCACCGAGGTCTTCCGCAAGGCGGCGGAGAACCACTGCGACTACCGCGACGTCAGCGACGAGACCGCGCTCATCGCCCTGCAGGGGCCGAAGGCGTTCGAGGTGCTCGCCCGCTGCGGGGCGGACGCGGCGAAGCTCTCCGAGCTCAAGAGCTTCCACTTCCGCGACGCCGTCGTCGCCGACGTGCGCTGCACCGTCGCCCGCACCGGCTACACCGGGGAGGACGGCGTGGAGATCTTCTGCGCCTGGGACGACGCGCCGAAGCTCTGGGACCAGCTCATGCTCCTCGGCAAGGATCTGGGCATCAAGCCCGCCGGCCTGGGCGCGCGCGACACGCTGCGCCTCGAGGCGCGCCTCTCCCTGTACGGCAACGACATCGACGAGACGACCAACCCGATCGAGGCGGGCCTCGGCTGGGTGGTCAAGCTCCAGAAGGCGAGCGACTTCGTCGGCAAGGCGGCCCTCGCCGAGATCAAGGGGAAGCCCTTGCCGCGCAAGCTCGCCGGCTTCGAGATGGTGGGCCGGGGCATCGCCCGGCACGGCTACGTGCTGCGCGACGCGGACGGCAAGGACGTGGGCGTCTGCACGAGCGGCAGCCCCTGCCCCACCGTTGGCAAGAACCTCGGCCTCGGCTATCTCCCCACGGCGATGACGGAGGTCGGCCAGAAGTTTTTGGTCGACTGCCGCGGCAAGAACGTCGAGGCGGTGGTCGTGCCCACCCCCTTCTACAAGCGGGCCAAGTGACCCACCGAGCGCAGGAGAGACATCGATGAGCGAATTTCCCGAGGGCCTCCTCTACACCAAGGACCACGAGTGGGCGAAGGTCGAGGCCGGCAAGGTCACCGTCGGCATCACCGGGTTCGCCGTCGAGCAGCTCGGCGACATCACCCTCGTCAACCTGGACGTGAAGGTGGGAGACACGCTCACCGAGGGCAAGGCGTTCGGCACCATCGAGAGCGTCAAGACCCTGAGCGATTTGTTTGCGCCCGTGGCCGGCAAGGTGGTCGCCATCAACGGCGCGCTCACCGACAAGCCGGAGCTGGTGAACGAGGACTGCTACGGCAAGGCGTGGATGGTCGTCATCGAGACGAGCGGCGCCCCCGCCGGCCTGCTGGACAAGAAGGCGTACGAGGAGCACGTCAAGGCCTCGTCCTGACCCGCTCCCCCGGCGGGGGGGTGCTAGAATCGCTCACCGGAGGTGCGGCGATGCGGGCGAGAGGTGCTTGGCTCGGGTTGACGGCGGCGGGGGTGGCGGCCGCGGCGTGCTGGGCGTCCGGCTGCGGCTCCTCCGGCAACAGCACCTTCGGCGACGGCGGCACGCCCGACCAGGACTCCGGGGCGAGCGATGTCCTCACCATCGACGACGCGTTCGGCTTCGGCGACACCGGCGGCTCCGACGGGGGCGGCTGCGCGTCGCGCTGCTCCAACGATTTGCACAGCATCGTCGACTGCAACGGCCAGACGGTCCAGACGTGCACGGGCACCAACGGCTGCGACATCTCCAAGGTGCAGTGCACCAACGCCTGCGACGCCGCGGTGAACAACAAGCAGTCGGTGGGCTGCGAGTACTACGCCACCGACATGGAGTCCGACGTGGGCGCGGGCTACTGCTACGCCGCCTTCGTCGCCAACACCTGGAACGGCCCGGCGAAGATCGGCGTCGAGTACCAGGGCTCCACCCTCTCGGTCGCCGGCTTCGCGCGCATCCCGCAGGGTCAGGGCAAGAACCTGACGTACCAGCCCTACGACGCCAACAGCGGCCTGCCCGCGGGGGAGGTGGCCATCCTCTTCCTGGGCGGCAACGGTCCGGGCAACGTCCCGAGCTGCCCCATCGCCAGCGCCAAGGGCACCGCGCCGATGGTCATCGGCAACGGCAAGGGCAGCTCCTTCCACGTCACGACCGACGTGCCGGTCGTGATGTACCAGATCAACCCCTACGGCGGCGGCAACGTCGCGGTCACCGGCGCGTCGCTGCTGCTCCCGGTGAGCGCGAGGGACACCAACTACATCGCCACCACCGCCTCGGCGGACCTCTACAACCCAGAGGTCAACATCATCGCCGCCCAGGACGCGACGAAGGTCACCATCCTGCCGAAGGTGGCGCTCGCCGGAGGCGGCGGGCTCCCCAGCAGCGCGGCGAACACCCCGGCGACCTTCACGCTGAACAAGGGGCAGGAGGCGCAGCTCTCGCAGAAGGCGGACCTCATCGGGAGCGTCATCTCCTCGGACAAGCCCATCGGGGTGATGGCCGGCAACCCGGGCATGCGCATCCCGGTCGGCACGGCCTACGCGGACCACGGCGAGCAGATGATCCCGCCGGTGCGCGCGATGGCGAGCGAGTACGTCGGCGTGATGTACCGCTCGCGCACCGGCGAGCCGGCGATCTGGCGCGTGGTGGGCGCGGTGGACGGCACCACCCTCACCTACTCGCCGCAGGTGAGCGGCGCGCCCGCGTCGCTCAACCAGGGTAGCTACAGCGAGTTCATCACGGGCGCGCCGTTCGTGGTCAAGAGCCAGGACGACAAGCACCCCTTCATGCTCTTCGAGTACATGAGCGGCTCGCAGTGGACGCAGATGAAGAACACCGGCGGCTACGGCGACGCCGACTTCTCCTACGTGGCGCCGCCCGCGCAGTTCATGACCAACTACGTCTTCATGACGGACCCCACCTTCCCGGAGACGAACCTCGTCGTCATCCGCAAGAAGGACGACAAGGGCAACTTCCACGACGTCACGCTGGACTGCGCGGGGGTGCTCGGCGGGTGGCAGACGGTCGGCGACTACGAGTGGACGCGGCAGGACCTCATCACCGGCGACTTCCAGAACGTCGGCAAGTGCTCGACGGGCCGCCACGAGATGAGCTCCGACGGGGCCTTCGGCCTGCACGTCTGGGGCTGGGGCACGCCGCTCACCAGCACCTTCACGTCCAACGTCTCCTACTCCTTCCCCGCGGGCATGAACATCCAGCCGATCAACGCCGTGGTGATCCCTCCCGTGCCGAAGTGAGGATCCGGAGCCCGTCGGCTCGCGCGACCTCCCGGGGTACCAGCAGCGCCGCCGGTGACGCCGCGATGTAGTTGGGTACGTCGAGGAGCGCGAGCTTCCGCGGTACCAGCCCGGAGAAGGACCACACCTTCCCGTCGAGGCCCGGCGGCACCGGGACGCTCACGTAGTCAGAGAGCACAACGACCTCCTGGACGACCTTCCCGTCCGGCCCGAGCACGTGGTGCGGCTTGCCGCGGAAGTAGTAGTCGATCGTCTTCGTCCCGCGCGGCACGTAGAAGTACATGTGCTGCATCAGGCCGGCCGACCTGAGATCGTGGGTACGCGACAGGGCCACCGAGGCCGCTCGATCCGCCTCCAGGCGGATCTGCCAGCCAGCGCCGGAGTCGTCCACGTCGAGGAAGTAGAGCCCTGCGCGCGGCGCGGTGAGGGTCAGATCGCGCTTCTGTCCATCGAGCGGCAACCTCCCGGCGGCCACCTCCTTGCCGGCCGCGTCGGTGAGCGTGTAGCGCGCGTCCGGCTTGCCCCGGTAGATCGCGATGAGCCCCGCGGCCAGGGTCAGGCGCAGCGGCTCCCCGTGTAGGCTGTAGAGCGCGTATCGCTGCCCCTGCTGGAACTGCTGCACGCTGGCGATGTGCGGCCCGGTGTCGAACTGCACGGGGACGAGGTCGGTGGAGAACGACTTCTGCACGACGTGCTCCGGCTGGAAGTACGCCAGGCCCTCCCGGAACGCCTTCTCCGTCTCCTCGTGGGTCGGCGGGGCCGCGACCCTCCAGGCCTTGTCCGGCGTGGGATCGCGGAAGCTCCACGCCGGCTCGTCGAACTCCTTCGCCGCCCGCGGGGTCCACCACTGCCGCACCGCCTCCCAGTGGTTCATGTAGGAGTACCGCGTGCGGTAAAGGTGCGTGAGGATCGCCAGGGTCAGCGCCTTGCGCTCCTCCTCGGACTTCGTCCGGTCCAGACGCCAGTGCAGGTAGTTGTAGTGGAGGTACTGCTTGATGTCGTCGAGGCGCGCCTGGACGTCGGGACGCGCCCTCGCCAGCCGGCTGGCCTCGTCCACGTCGCGGTACGCACGCGCGAGCAGGTCGCTCGAGAGGAGCGGGTCGCCGCCCGGGTCGAGGCGCTCGTAGTAGCGGCGCATCGCGGGCGCCGCCGGGCCGAAGGCCTTCGCGTAGAAGTCGTCGAGCACCGCCTGCGCGTCGACGTCCGGATTCCACATCAGCTTGCTGGCCAGGTAGTAGCCCCTCCCGTTCGGTCCCCAGCTGTTGCTGCTCTCCGCGGTGATGCTCATCGCGTGGGCGTCGGCGTAGCCGCGGATCTTCCGCCGGAGGTAGAAAGTGTCGGCACCTCGCCCGCCCGGGAGCAGGTCCCAGTCCCAGAGCCACACCGAGAAGTACTCGTAGATGCCGACGTGACGGGAGCGCTTCTCCCAGAGGGCGGTGAGCTCCTCGGCGGAGTGCTTGCTGTAGGTGAAGCCGGCGGTGCGCTCCACGTAGACGTTGGGCTCCAGGTCGAAGTCCGGCGGGTCGGAGTGCCAGCCGTACGCAAGCAGGCCGACCATCTTCCCCGGGAACTCCTTCTGCACGGCCCTCGCCGCCTCGTTGGCCAGGCCGAAGACCCGATCCGACACGGAGCCGAGCGCCGTGGACTCGGGGCTCTCGGAGAAGCCTCCGCCGTCGGACGGCTCGAGCGAGACCATGTCGGCGTCGGGGTGCGCGCGGAAGTAGTCCAGCGCCCAGTCGACGGCCATCCTTCGCACGGCGGGATTCGCGACTTCGAACTTGGAGGACGGCGGGCGCTTGCCGTCGACCATCGCGTAGTACTCCGGGTGCGCGTCGAACTCCGCCTTGTGCTTGGCGATGATCGCCTGCCACGCATGGCTGGCGTAGACGTGGAAGGAGTCGCCCATCAGGTTGTGCCGGCACCAGGCCTCGAAGTCGGCGTTGCTCCTGCGCGAATCCTCCGGGTTCTTCGGATCCCGCATGAAGCCGTAGCCGTAGCCGATACGGCGGGAGAGGATGGCGGGTCGGGAGGTCTCGTCCAGACCGACGGTCAGGTGGGGCCGGGGCGGCACGATCTCCCACTCCTTCGCCGGGAAGAACCACCGGCAACCGAGGGCCTGCAGCAGGCGGAACGCCGCGTGCGACACGCCCAGATCCGTCGCCCCGATGAGCCGCAGGCGTCCGGGCTCGGTGCGGATGGCGTAGGCCTCCTTTCCGTCGATCCCATCGCGGATCTGCAGTGGCGCGACGAGCGCGGGGTCGGGAAACTCGGCCAGCGTGCCGAGCACGATCCCCGCCGTGCCGTTGCCGCTCTGCACCTCGAAGCTGGCGCCGCTGATCCGGCGGAGGTAGCCCGCCAGCTCCGCGGCGACGCCACGGGTGGACGCCGAGGCGTCCGCGGCGATGACGATGGGCATGACCGCCTTGCCCCCGTCGGCGAGTAGCAGGCTAGGGCGCGGCGGCGCGACTGCGGCATGCACCACCGCGGGGGGACGCGTGCGCGCGCATCCTGCGACCAGGAGCACGAACAGCCCGAGGGTGAGCCACGCGCGCAGGGCGACTGGCGTGACTGGAGGATGGTGGTGGAGGGCTGTGGTCATCTTGCAGCGGGCGAAGTGTAGTCCCGCGCGAAGCGACATGCCGTTCGGCGTGGCGGGTGAAGATCACCGCACCGACGCGCGCTCGTCCGCCCACTCCGACAGGTCCCGGCGGGGCACGACGGCGGCGACGGCGCCGGCCCGCAGGAAGACCTCGGCGGGGAGCGGGCGGCCGTTGTAGCGGCTGGCCATGGTGTAGCCGTACGCCCCGGCATCCAGGATGGCCACGCGATCGAACGCCGCGACCGGGAGCTCGTGGGTGCCGAAGTCGTCGGAGCTCTCGCACACGGGGCCCACCACGCGCCACGGCAGCGTGGGACCGGGCACGGCGGCGAGCGGGACGATGCGGTGGAGGGCCTGGTAGAGGGCCGGGCGGACGAGATTGTTCATGCCGGCGTCGATCATGAGCCAGCGTCGCTCCCCGCCGGAGGGCGGCTCCTTGCGCTGGATGACGCGCGCCACCAGCAGGCCGTGCGGGGCCACCAGCGAGCGGCCCGGCTCGATGTGCAGGGGCAGATCGCCCAGGCCGCGCGAACCGGCGAGCCGGGTCGCGGCGCGGATGAAGTCCGCGGGAGCGGCCGGACAGCCCGCGCCGTAGTCCACACCGAAGCCGCCGCCGGTGTCGAGGAAGCGCAGCGGGTGGGTGGCGAGGACGTCCTTCGCGAGGTCGAAGAGGATACCGGCGGCCTCGAGGTACGCGGTCGTGGTCGTGAACTGGGAGCCGACGTGAGTCCCGAGGCCGACGAGCTGGACGTGCGCGGCGCGGTCGACCTCCGAGAGCGCCACGCCGAGATCGCCGGCGGCGATGCCGAACTTGGCCTCGTCGTGGCCGGTCGCCACGTGCACGTGGGTGTCCAGGTCCTCGATCGCGACGCCCGGGTTGATGCGCAGCGAGACGCGCGCGGGCCGGCCGATCGTCCGTGCGCGCGCCTCGATCCGGGCGACCTCCTCCACGCTCTCCGCCTGGATGGCGCCGATGCCCTCGCGCCCGGTCGCGATGGCGAGGTCCAGCTCTTCGTCGGTCTTGGCGACGCCGCTCATGACGACGTGGTCGGGGTCGATGCCGCAGCGCAGCGCGAGGAGCAGCTCCGCCCCGCTCACCACGTCCGCACCGCACCCGGTGGAGGCGATGGCGCGCACCACCGGGCCGGCGCTGTTGGCCTTCACGGCGAAGCAGACGAGGTGCGCCGCCCCCTCGAAGGCCTCGCGCATGCGCGTGGCCTCGAGCGCCATGGCGTCGAGATCGTAGACGTAGGCGGGCGTCCCGGACGCCGAATCGTCGAGGACGCGGTCGAGCGCGAGGCCCCCCAGGCAGAGGCGCCCTTGTGCGTCGCGAGTCGCCGGCACAGCCGCTTGGTACTGCCCGCGCGACGCCGGCGCAAGGCCACCCGCAAATGATCCGTCACCGCGCCGCTTTTTTTGGCATGCTTCGGTCGTGACCATCCGCCGCACCAAGCTCGTGTGCACGCTGGGCCCCGCGAGCGACTCGCAGGAGCGCCTGACGGAGCTCATCGACGCCGGCATGGACGTGGCTCGGCTCAACTTCTCCCACGGCACCCACGAGGAGCACGCCGCGCGGCTCGGCCGCCTGCGCAAGGCGGCGGAGGAGAAGAAGCGCTCGGTCGCCGCGCTTCAGGACCTCTGCGGCCCGAAGGTCCGCACCGGCAACTATCCCGCGCCCTTCGAGCTGCCCGCGGGGGCCGACGCGACGCTGGTCGAGGGCCACGACTCCACCGACGAGCGTGTCATCCCCATCGAGTACGAGGGCCTGGCCCAGGACGTGCGCGTGGGTGACAAGATCCTCTTCGACGATGGCCGCATCGTCCTGGACGTCACCGCCGTCGAGGGCGACACGGTGAAGGTGCACGTGGACCAGGGCGGCGGCATGCGCAACCACATCGGCGTGCACCTGCCCAGCCGCACCATGCGGGGCGGCGCGCTGACGGAGAAGGACAAGGCGGACCTGCTCTTCGGTCTCTCCCTCGGAGTGGATTACATCGCCCTGTCCTTCGTGCGCCGCGCCGAGGACATCCGCCTGGTCCGGGAGATCTGCCAGGCCTGGGGCGCGCCGACGCCCATCATCGCCAAGGTGGAGACACCCGATGCGGTGGAGAACCTGGAGTCGGTCATCGCCGCCTCCGACGGCGTGATGGTCGCCCGCGGCGATCTGGGCGTGGAGTTCCCGCCGGAGCGCGTGCCGGTGATCCAGCGGCAGATGCTCGGCGTGGCGCGCCGCGTGCGGCGCCCGGTCATCGTCGCGACCGAGATGCTGCAGTCGATGACGAAGAACACCCGGCCCACGCGCGCGGAGGCGAGCGACGTGGCCAACGCGGTCTACTCCGGCGCCGACTGCATCATGCTCTCGGGGGAGACGGCGAACGGCGACTACCCCACCCTCGCGGCGTCGATGATGAGCCGCATCGCGCTGGAGGCGGAGAAGAGCCCCTTCTTCGAGCACGCACCCTACGCCAGCCGCGCCACCAGCACGGCGGAGGCCATCGCCCGCGGCGCCTGCAACACCGCACGGGAGATCGGGGCGCGCTACATCGTCGCCTTCACCGAGTCGGGCCAGAGCGCCATGACGGTGAGCCTGGCGAGGCCGCACGTGCCAATCATCGCCTTCTCGCCCAACGCCAAGGCTCGCAGGCGGATGGCGCTCTTCTGGGGTGTGGTCCCCCGGGAGATGCCCCCCATCCACAACTCCGACGCCCTCGTCGACTGGTGCACGGGCGATTCTGATGGCCTCCGGCCTCGCCTCCCCCGGCGAGCGGGTGGTCATCGTCTTCGGCGCGCCCATCGGCGTGACGGGCACCACCAACTCCATCCGCGTCCACGTCATCGCGTGAGGCGCTCGGCGCCTCGCCGCCCACGCCTTCGAGACGGGGCGGGTGCCGCGCGAGGGCGCGCGGCCGCGCGGCGCGTCAGTCGTCGGGGTGGTCCCACGGGTACTCGATGCTCGCGGTGTCGCCGAAGTCGTGCCGTATGCGCCGCAGGATGCCCTCGGTGCGGTCGCGCTCCACCAGACAGCGGCCGGCGTCCCAGAACCTCCCCATCGAGAGCGAGGTGTCGACGATGAACTTCACCATGTCGGTGGCGAGGACGGCGGCGAGCACGCGCTTGAGCAGCGCGACGCCCCGCTCGGTGAGCCGCACCTTGCGGGTCCGCCTGTCCAGGTGCGGCCCCGGGCTGCGCTCCACCCAGCCCAGCTCCTCGAGCGATTTCAACATGCGACTGACCGTCGGCCGCGACACCCCGAGCAGCCGGCGCAGCTTCATCTGCGTCACGTAGTTCATCGCGTTGTCGTGAATCGCGTACATCATGTCCAGCCGCGCCGGCGTGAGCCCCTGCGCAAACTTGGAACAGATGGCGCGCCCGAGGGTGAGCGTCGACTGATAGGCCCGCTTGAGCCCGAACATGATGGCATCCATCCCCTCCCCCACTGCACACCCCGTGCCCCCCCTTCTCCCCCCCGCCCCCCCCCACGTTTCGAGGCCCTTTCGAGTGCTTGCTAATGATCTGGCCTCGAAACGTGGGGGGCAGGGGTGGCATGGGGAGTGTCCCCGGACACCCTCTGGCGTCCGGTAGGACGCTGGGCGGCTGGCGGAGTCTGGGGGGGCAGCACCAGCCCGAGCCGGAGGCGCCGGAGCAGGCGACCGCCTGATCACGCAGCCGCCGCTCGGCGACGCCGCGGTAACTCAGCGAGCGAGGGCGCCGGCGGCGTCGTGTCAGAAGCCGTACTGGAAGCCGAGCTGCGGCTGGATCGCGATGACGAGCGCCGGGCTGCCAATCGCGAAGGCGACGCGCGCGCCGATCATGACGCCTGCGTTGGGGCTGACCCCGAGGCGGATGCCGCCGCCCGCGGCGACGTAGACCGGGCCGCCGAACGTCCAGGCGTCGAGCGACTTCTGCGCCTGGCCCGTCGGCGTGACCGGGATGCCTCCGACCTTGCCCTCGAAGGTCGACACGCCCACGCCTGCCTGGATGTAGGGCGCCGCCTTGGCGGCCGTCCCGCCCACGATGTACGTGCCGCGCACCTCGGCGTCGAGGAAGGGGATGCGCGAGGGTGGCACCGCCTGGTAACCGTCCTGGTTGTCCGGGAAGGTGGGGACGTAGATGCCGACGCGCACGCCGATCATGAAGGCCGGCATCACCGCGTAGTCGAACGACAGCTTGACGCGGAAGTTACCCGGGACGAGGCCGCCGCTCACCGCGCCGGAGCGCGATGTGGGCGCACCGCTGGCGTCCACGTAGGCGTCGTTCTCGCCGGGGGTGGCCGGCACGTAGACGTTGTTGTTGTTCGGGTCGGTGCAGTAGTAGCCCCCGCCGTTCTGCGGCGTGCCGGGCGTGCCGTTGGTCGCGCTGCCCCCGTAGAGGGCGCATACGCCCTCTGCGCCGGGGACGAAGTTGAGGTCGAAGGCCACCTCCGCGCCGATCCGAATCTTCGGCGTCTTGTTGGCCTTGGGCGCGCACTTCTCAGCCTTGCACAGGTTGGAGGAGCACTCGCTGTTCTCCTCGCAGTCCTCGCCCTCGCTCTTGAGCTGCGGCGCTGTGCACTCGCCGTCGCTGCAGGAGCCGCTCTTGCACTCGTCGTCGTCCTCGCAGTCCTCGCCGGCGCCCTTGGTGCCACCGCTGGAGGTGCCGCGGCAGCTGTCGCCGGCGGGACCCTCCGGACAGGCTGCGGTCTCCAGGCACTGCTTGGGGGCGGGCTGGTTGGGGAGCGAGGGGACCTCCCCGGAGATCGCCTTCTTCACCGGCACGGTGTACGGGGTCTTCTTGCTCCCGGCGTTGCCGACGTTGTCGTCGGAGTCGTTGTAGGCCTGGAAGTAGTACTTGAAGTCGCCCTGCTGCGCGTCGATGCAGGGCACCTCCACGCCGTAGCCGGACCCGACCTTCTTCATGTCCATGGTCTTGAAGTCCGGCATGCCCCAGCCCTTGTACCGGATGGTGACCCGCTTGATGGTCTCCTTGCCCGTGTACTCGGTGTAGAGCGCGAGCGGCGTGCGCACGAGCGCCTCGTCGGGCGGCGTGTGCGTCATGTCGGTGGTTTCGGGCTGCCCGGCCGCTCCACCACCGCCACCGCCACCGCCACCGCCGCCACCACCGCCACCGCCGCCTCCACCACCACCGCCTCCACCGGCGCCGGCCTTCGCGGCGGCGAACGCGGACTCGATCTCCTTGGTCTTGAGGTCGGAGTTGAGCTGGATGCTCGGGTCAATCGCCAGCGCCTCGGCGAACGCGGCGGTGCCCTCGGTGGTCTTGCCCAGACCCCCGACGTACACGGTGCCCATGTCGCGCTGGATTGTCGCGCGCAGCTTGGCGCTGCACTTGTTCGTGCCGCAAAGCTTCGCCGCCTCCTGAAGCTTCTGAAGCGCCTTGCTGAAGTCGGTGACGAGGTAGTCTTCGCCCATCGCCTTCTTGTCGAGCGCCTCGGCCTTCGAGTCGTTCTGGGCCAGAGCGGTCCCGGCGCCGACGAGCATCGTCAGCAGCGCGACGAAGAGCGCGGCGGTGACCCTGGCTGCGGCCCCGCGGGGGAGCCATGAAGAAGCGGGCGTTCGATCCAGTCGGCTCACGTCGGTGTCTCCCTGCCGCGCAGGCCCTCCCCTTCTCACGGCGCGGGGAGCGAGCGCGGCACCTTGTCTCAAGCTGCGACTTACAACGAAACGTCTTCGGACGGCCACGGTTTTTACGCCCTGGGAGCCCGAAGCGTGCCCACGGTAGCAGACTTCCAGGCCGACCCGGAACTCTTGAGCGACCGCCGGCAGGCCACCCCACCCGTCAGGGGGTGGTCGGGGCCTCGGTCCGAATGAACTGGACGCGTCGGTTCAGCCCACGGTTGGCGGCGCTGTTGTTCGGGACCAGCGGCTTGGTCATGCCATAGCCCTTGGCCGTCAGGCGCGACGGGTCCACGCCGTGCGCCACCAGGTAGGCGCGCACCGAGTCCGCGCGCGCCTGCGACAGCTTCATGTTGTAGGCCGCGCGCCCGACGTTGTCGGTGTGCCCCTGGACCTCCAGCTTGATGTTCTGGTGGTCCTTCAGGATCTGCACGATCTCGTCGAGGATCTTGAACGAGATCTGCCCCTTGATCTTGCTCTTGTTGAAGGCGAACTGGATCTGCTGGGTGATGCGGATCTCCTTCGCCGTCACCACGACCAGGGTGTTCTTCTTCGGGCAGCCGGGCCTCTCGCCGCCGGTCGCGCCGGGCGTGTTCGGGCAGAAGTCGTCCACGTCGAGGACGGTGTCGCCGTCGTTGTCGGGGTCGGGGCAGCCGTCCTCGTCCTGGAAGCCGTCCATGTCCTCCGGCTTGAGCGGGCACTTGTCCGCCGTGTCCGGGATGCCGTCGGCGTCGTTGTCCAGGTCGGGGCAGCCGTCGTCGTCCAGGTAGCCGTCCTTGTCCTCCGGGGCCAGCATGCACTGGTCCTTGGAGTCCGGGATGCCATCGCCGTCGGTGTCGGGATCGTCTGGACAGCCGTCCTCGTCCTCGAAGCCGTTGTACGTCTCCGGATCGGTCGGGCACTTGTCGACCGTGTCCAGGATGCCGTCGCCGTCCTTGTCGCCCACCTTCGGCGTGATGAAGCGGCGCTTGGCGCAGCGGTCCGCCGGGCTGTTGGCCATGGCGGCGCGCGCGTTCGGCTCGGCCAGGTCCACCTGCGAGCCGGCGTTGGACAGCTCGCCCTGATCCAGATCCGTCGTCGCGAACTCCAGGTGCGACTTGGCGAGCGCCAGCTCGCGCGGGGCGCAGCGCATCGCGCCGTTCTTCTCCGCCGAGTCGACGATCTCCTGCAGGCCCTGGATGCGGCCGCGGAGCTGCGCGCCGGCCGAGCAGGCGCCGAGCAGGACCACCGCGAGCGCCGCCAGCGCGCTGCGCGACACCCAGCGCCCGCCAGCGCGAACCGCCGTGCTCATTCGCGGCCCGACGCCCGCTGCGCCGAACGCGACAGCTCGATGGCCTTGCCGGCGTACTCCTCCGCCGTCTCGGCGTAGTGGATCGCGTCGGAGTAGTTGGCGCCGCTCGCCTCCACCTGCGCCTGCTCCAGGTGCGCCTTTGCGTAGTAGTACTCGTACGGCGCCAGCTCGTCGGCGCCCATCGCCTTGGCTTCCTCGAGCCGAGACGAGGCCCCCGAGGCGTTCACGGCGTAGAGGGTGCCGCCGCAGCCCGTGGCGAAGAACGCCAGCACCGCCACCACGAGCGACCAGCGAACGCAGACGCGAGCCATCGGGGCTGACGCTAACGCTCCGCGCGGCAGTCGGTCAAGCCGAGAAACCCGCGGGATTGCGGTCCTTGGCCGGGGGTCTTGGGCCTCCGGGCCGGCAGCCCGGGCGAGGGGCCTCAAAGCTTGCGATAGAGCCCGATGACCACGCCCAGCAGCATCGTCGGCTTGAAGTCCATGGCGCGCACCAGGATGGGGGCCATCGTCTTGTTCGCCGGCTGAAAGCGCACGTAGTCCTTCTCCGGGTAGTAGTACTTCACCGTCGCCTCGTCGCCGATGAGCGCCACGACGATGTCGCCCCGGCTCGCGGTGAGCTGCTTGCGCACGAAGATGTAGTCCCCGGTCAGGATCCCGGCGTCGACCATGGAGTCGCCGTGGACGCGGAGGCCGAAGACCTCTCGTCCGCCCTTGACCAGGCCGCGGTCGATCCGGACGGTATCGATGACGTGCTCCTCGGCGAGCAGCGGCACGCCGGCGGCGACGCGGCCGAGGACCGGCACCTCCACCAGATCATCGTCGTTGGCGGCCTGCGGCGCATCGCCGGTGGGCAGCGGGAGCTGAACACCCGTCGGCCGCAGGGCGCGCGACTTCATGTCCTCGCGCGTGAGGTAGCCCTTGCGCTCCAGGGCACGCAGGTGGTCGTTGACGCCGTTGGTCGAGCGAATGCCCATCCGCGCCCCGATCTCGCGCAGGGTGGGGGGATAACCGCGATCGGCGATCGACTGGCGAATGAAGTCGAGGACCATCTGCTGGCGCTGGGTGAGTCCTTGCATGAGGGTGGATGTAGCGTACTGAACGCGCGTCACGGCGTCAACAATTCACCCCTAAACGGGTGAGGAGGGACGTAAGCTGTGGATAATTCGTGGCTTTTTTGGGGCCAACCCCTCCCGGCGAGCCCCCCCCACGACCCACGCGGACAAGCGCCGGTTCATGTGCACGCTAACGATCTGCCGGTTGAGCGTGTCGACTGGCGGGCTGGCGGGGGACGGGCGACGGGCTTCGGGCCGCGCTGCGGCAGAGTCCGCGGGTGGGGAGGCCCTTCAGTCGGACGTCGGGATGAAGGGTTTCCCCGCCTTCCACAGGTCGATGAAGTGGTTCTCCTGCTCCTCCCCGTGGCAGGTCGGGCAGTCGTGCTCCTTGCCGTCGCGGCGCGCGAGCCTGTCGACGAAGTTGGCGTCCATCCACCGCGAGAGCGCCTTCTTGTCGCGGCGGTCGAGCAGCGGGCTGATGGTGCCCTGGTGGCAGGAGTCGCAGAAGACGGGCGAGCCGTCGGCGAAGGAGAGGCGCTGCACGAAGAGGTTCCACATGTTCTCGGCGACGCGCTTGCGCGGCGTCGGGTCGCTCATCTCGTCGGCGTGGCAGTCGCGGCACTTGGCCCCCAGCGACTTGGCGATGAGCTTCATCACCTTGCGCAGCTTCTCCGGCTGCAGCTTCCCGAGGGGGGGCAGGTTCTTCGGGTCCAGCCCCAGCGCCTGGAGATCCGCTGCCATGGCCGTCGGCACCGGCGACTTCATGGGCCCCGTGAACACGGGCGCGGCCGACGCCGACGCGACCGGCGCAGCCGAGGCGGCGCTCGACGCCGACGGCGCTGCCGACGCCGAGGGAGCACCGGACGCCGAGCCGGCTGGCACGGCGGGCTCCGGACCGGCGGCGGCCCCTCCCCCGCAGGCGGCCGCGACCGCCCCGAGGGTCAGGGCGACGAGCAGCAGGAGGGAGGTGTGACGCGCGCGATGCCGGTTCGTCGTCATTCGAACTTGTTGCTGGTCGAGAGGAAGGCGAGCTTGTCGTTCATCTCGCGCAGGCGCCCGCTGAGCATGCGCACGCACGCCCATAGGACCTCGTAGGCCAGGTCCTTGTGGAGGAAGAGCAGGTCGTCGAAGGCGTCCTTGGTGATGACGAGCAGGCGGCAGCGCTCGTGCGCGCGCGCGTCGGCCGAGCGCGGGGACTCGTCCAGAAGGGCCATCTCGCCGAAGACCTCACCCGGTCCCAGAACGGCCAGCGCCTCCTCTCCCATTCCGGCGATCTCCCGCGAGATGCGCACCTTGCCGTCCAGGATGATGAAGAGCTTGTCGCCCGGATCGCCGTACTGGAAGATCTTGGTGCCCAGAGCGTGCGTCTCCTCCGTCGTCACCTGGGCGATGAGCGACAGCGACTCCCGTGTCAGGCCGTCGAAGAATGGCACGCGCGCGAGCTGGTCCTCGCGTTCGCTGGCTGAGGTGGCCTGGGCGGCGCTCACGGGGTGAGACTACAAGAAACGCGCGCCGGTGGGCCAATCTCGGCCCGCCCGGGCCTCGGGTGTCGCGCCGGCGCGAAACGCGAGCGCCAGGGGCCTTCCCGCGCCGAGGTCCCGACGCCTGACGTCCGTGGCGGCCCGTGAGCCTTCGCCCGGGAGGGCGAGAGTCGACTCAGTGACGATTCGCAGCGAGCCAGCGCTCCGCCTCGAGCGCCGCCATGCAGCCGGTGCCCGCGGCGGTGACGGCCTGCCGGTAGACGAAGTCCTGCACGTCCCCCGCGGCGAAGACACCCTCGACGCTGGTCTGCGTGGTGCCCGGCTTGGTCCGCACGTACCCGTTGTCGTGCAGGTCCAGCTGCCCGACGAACAGGTCGGTGTTGGGCGTGTGGCCGATGGCGACGAAGAAACCCGTCACCGGCACCACCTGCGCCTCGCCCGTCTTGACGTTCTTCACGCGCGCGCCGGAGACCTCCCCCTTGGACACGTCCAGGATCTCGTCCACGGCGGAGTCGTACAGGACCTTGATCTTCGGGTTCTCCAGCACGCGCTCCTGCATCGTCTTGCTGGCGCGGAACTCCTTGCGGCGATGCACCAGGGTGACGCTCTTGCAGAGGCCGGAGAGGTACATGGACTCCTCCATCGCCGTGTCCCCGCCGCCCACGACCATCACGTCCTGATTGCGGAAGAAGGCGCCATCGCACACCGCGCAGGCGGAGACGCCGCGCCCCTTGAGGGCGTGCTCGCTCTCCAGCCCGAGCCACTTGGCCTGCGCGCCTGTGGCGAGGATCAGCGTGTGCGCGGTGTACAGGACGTCCTCGTCGCCCGCCCACACCTTGAACGGCCGCGCGGAGAGGTCGACCTTGTTCACGTCCTCCGTCAGCACCTCCACCCCCTGGTGCAGGCTCTGCTCACGGAAGGCGGCCATGAGCTCCGGCCCGGCGATCTTGGACGGGAAGCCGGGGTAGTTCTCCACGTCGTTGGTGATCATGAGCTGGCCCCCGGGGATGCCCCCGCGGACCATGCCCTCGAACATGAGGGGCTGCAGGTTGGCGCGCGCGGCGTAGATGCTGGCCGTGTGGCCGGCGGGACCGGAGCCGATGACGATGACGTTGCGAGGTTCGGACATGTTGCCTGGGGTCAGAAGCGGTAGGACGCGCCGAGGTTGATGACGTTGAGGGAGCTCTCGATCGTGCCGAGGTTGATCGGGAAGGTGCTGCGGTAGGCCGGGCTGGTGGTGCCGTCCGCGTTGTTGCAGACGCCGCCGGTGGGGCTGCCGGTGATGCACGGCGTGCCGGCGAGGGCCCGGATGCCGGAGGCGTTGGGATCGTTGTTGCTGCTGTCGGCGATGAACATGTGCATGTAGCCGAGGGAGAACTCCAGCGCCCCTCCCTTCGACGGCTCGCCCGCCGCGCCCTTCTTGAGCGGAATGCGGAGGGTGGCGCCCAGCGCGAGCCCGCCGTGCAGCGGGCCACCGGTGAAATCGATGTTCTGGAACTGCTTGTCCTGCCCGGGCGTCTCGATGAAGGCGCCGGCCCGCACGGCGAGCCTGTCGGGGATGACGTTGTAGTCGCCGCCCACGCGCACGCCGAAGACGTCGCTGAAGTGGTGCGGCACGTCGGCGTTGGGCGGGAGCGTGCCGCCGGTGCCGTTGACCGGGATGACTCCGTTGCCCTGCGCGTCCCCCGGGAAGCGGATCTCCAGGTTGTCGAAGGACGAGTCGTTCGCCCAGGTGAAGTCGGCGCCGACGTCCCACTTGTCCTGGGAGAGCGGGTCACGGTGATGAGGGTCGGGGTGCATCGAGCGGGGGACGTGGAAGCGGAAGCCGATCTTGGCTTCCATCGGGATGGGTACCTTGATGTGCCCGATGCCAGGCTTGCAAACCGTCACCGAGGTGTTGCCCGTGCCGCAGTCGGCGACCTTGGTGTCGCCCTCGATCACCTGCTGAGACAGGTTCCAGTACGAGGCGGAGGTCTTGACGTCGGCGTCGGCGTCGATGGGCGCGCTCCACTTGAACCACGCGGCCACGTCGATGACCGGCGCGGGGCTCCAGAGCGCGCCGATGGTGAAGCCGGGGATGAAGGGCTGCGACGCGCTCAGCTGAGCCTTGATGTCGTTGCTGCGCGGGTCGGGGCTGTCCTGGTTGAGCCCCATCGACGCGTTGGAGAACTGCGCGGTGGCGATGCCCCACTGGAAGCTCGCCCCGAGCCGGAGGTTGTCGACCACCTCGAAGCCCGCGGCGATCGTCGGGGTGAGCAGCAGCGTGTTGGCGTCGAGCAGGAGGTAGCGCTGCGGGGACGGCTGGTAGGTGCCCTTCGAGTCCTGGACGAACTCCGGCCACACCGTGCCGGCGACGCCGCTCGGGCCGAAGAAGAGGAAGCCGAGGCCCACGCGGTCGTTCACCCGCCAGTTGAAGCCGATCTGCGGGTTGGGGAAGGTGCCGAAGTCGTTGCACACCTTCGGGTAGGTGCTGCCGCTGGGCAGCAGGGGGTCCAGCGTGGTGTCGCCCGCCGCCTTCACGCGCGTGAAGCACGTCTGCTCGAAGGCCAGGTTGGCCTGCAGCGTCAGCTTGGTGTCCTGCCCGGCCAGGCCCGCCGGGTTGTAGAACGCGGCGAGCGGGTCGGAGGCGCGCGCGAGCCACGCGCCTCCGCGCGCCATCTGCTCGGAGCCGTTGTCGGGGAACTCCAGGACGTCGGTAGCGTGCGCGTCGCGCGCGGAGGAGATGAGGACGACGGCGGCGCTGGCGGCCAGCAAGCCGTACGACCGGCGGCGATTGCTCATGGGCTAGTCCTTGACGGGCGTGGCCTTCAGCGATGCGCGGCCATCCTTGACGTACACGGTGAACTTCACGCGCTTGCAGTTGTGGCGCTGGACGAGAGCGTCCCGGTTCTTCTTGAGCGTCTGACGGAACTTCTCGAAAGTCAGGCCCTCGGTCGGCTCGTTGCACTGCTTCTTGGTCTTGATGAACTCCTCGTACACGATGGGCCACTCGGCCTCGTCCGGGTTGTCCGCGCCGGCGGCGCGCGCGAGCACCTCCTGCGGGACGGACGCGACCATCGTCGCCTCCTCTTCCTCGTGACCGCTGCCGGGCGCGGCGGGCATGCCCCCCGGACGCGACGGGGCGGCGCGCGGCGGGCCGTTGGGCTGCTGCGGGATCTGCATCGGCGCGACGACCGTCGGGCTCGTCGGGGGCTGCTGGAGCGACGCCAGGGGCGACGGCGGCGCCGGGTTGGGCGCGACCGGCGCGGCCGCGGGGCCGGGAGACGGCGCGGGGCGGGGCGGCGGCGGCTTGGGCCCCGACGCCGGCGACCCGCCGGCTTGCGGGGCGGAGCGCGGGGGACCGGGCGGGGGCGGCATCACCGGCCCTTGTCCCCCGTCCCCGCCCGCGAGCGGGAAGGCGAAGGCGCTCATCGCGGGCTGCGCGGACACCGGGCCGACGATGGCCTCCAGGTCCGCCGTCTTGCGGGGGGCTCCCCCACCCTTCTCCGCCACCCGCTCGATGCCGGCGTTGATGTCGGTGGCGATGTCGCGGTAGCCGGCGCGGAAGAGCGGCAGCGGCAGCAGGTCCACCTCGCCCTTGACCAGGCGCTTGGCCTGCTTGGCCATGCCGCGCATCGGGCGGTCGTGCTCGAGCAGGGTCAGCCCCACACCGACGATCAGGCCGAAGACGACGATGCCGATGACGAGGCCCAGGTTGACGCCCTTCTTGTCGGTGTCGTCGGCGCTGGACAGCACGGCCAGCGGGCCGCCGAGCGTCACCCGCGGGCGCACGACCGCGAAGCCGGAGCCGAGCTCGAAGGCGTCGCCGTCCAGCTTGGTGAAGATGCCGTCGAGCACGCCCTTGCCGAGCGGGCGGATCTCGGTGCGGCCCTTGTCCTTGTAGGCGGTGTCGGCCCCGAGCTTGGGCAGCTCGGTCGTGACGAGGTCGAACTGGCTCTCGTCGAAGCCGTCCTGGCCCGCGGACGCGACGCGCTGCCCCTGCGAGTAAAAGGCGATGTTGGTCCGCGTGAGCTTGGCGATGTCCTGCGCGAAGGTGCGGTCCACCGCCTTCAGGCCGATGATGGCGCCCGCCGGCGGCTGGGTCACGTCGTACTCCACCGGCCGCGCGACGACGCGGTAGATCTCGCCGCCCCACACCCAGGTGTCGTCGCGGAGGTAGCCATGGAGGGCGTCGTTGACGGCGGTGTAGCCGCCGAGCTCGAAGTCCTCGAACGCGTTGGCCTTGTCGTAGCCCACCTGCGCGACCACCCGGCCGTTGCGGTCGACGGCGAAGAGGGCGTCCTCCTTGTACTCCGGAGGCAGCTTCTGGCTGATGGCCACGAGCGCCTTGGCGGCGTCCGCCTTGGCCTTCGCCGGGATCTTGTCCTTGTCGATCGTGGCGACCAGCGCGTCCTGCACGCCCTTGTCCACCGAGCCGATGAGCAGGGCGTCGAGCCGGTGGCGGGAGTCGATCTGCAGGGCCCAGCGGACCACCTGCGTGTCGGAAGCTAGCGACTCGTCCGTCGCCACGGTGCTGCGGCGGTTGTACTCGCCGACGGAGAGCATCAACGAGTACACCGCGAACCCGGCCAGGACGGCGAGGATCGCGTACCAGAAACGGGACAAGAGCATCATGGTGCGTCACTCCCGGACTTGCCGGCCCACGTCGAGCGAAGGGTCACTTGGGAGCCTCCTCGCCCACGTCGATGGGGTCCTTGATGTCGACCGTCCTCTTGGCCGCGACCACCGCGACGGGCTTGCCGACGGGCTTCCCCTCGAAGAAAGCCTTCAGGTAGTAGTCGCCGTCGGGGAGGTCGTGGAAGGCGAAGGACCCGGTGCGGCCCGGGTAGACCACCTCCACCACGCCCGGATCCACCACCACGAAGAAGCGCACGGTGGGGAAGAGCTCGTCGCGGAACTCGTAGCGGCCCGGCCCGGACGCCGTCCAGTCGCGGCGGCCGTTGGCGGACGTCTCCTCGGCCTTGAAGGAGTCGTTGCCCACCTGGAAGAGCCGGTGGGGGAAGGGGTCGTGGTTGACGAAGGAGAGGAGCGTGCCCGGCGAGACCACGATGGTCGTCGGGATGGTGTGCCCCCCCGTCAGGGTGATCTGGATGGGATCGTGCTTCTGGGC
The DNA here is from genome assembly GCA_963782055.1 of uncultured delta proteobacterium. Lineage (GTDB taxonomy): Bacteria > Myxococcota_A > Polyangia > Polyangiales > Polyangiaceae > DASXHD01. Next base: position 2,099,133 of record CAWAIF010000003.1, on the reverse strand, counting down.
CTGCCCGGACGAGATCGCCGCGATGCAGATGTCCCGGGAGGGGTTGGCCGAGAGGGCCCGGAACTCCTGCCGGACAGTCGGGGAGGGCTCGCGCCACGTGTAGCGGTGCGAGTCCGGCTTGGCCGCGTCGGCGTAGACCGCGGGCAGGAGCTTGTTCGCCCCCTTGATCTTGCCCCGGACCTGCCCGGCGGAGGCATCACGAGCGAGCGGAATCCCGAGCAGCAGCACGGAGATGGCGACGACGCGCAGACCTGGATGCATGGACCGCCTTTCCGGACGCCCTGGGGCGCCCGCCCCGCGCCGAAGATAACCCGGCGCCGGGTCCCGGAGGAGAGGAGACGGTAGCTTGCCGCGGAGAGCCGTGTAAACCGTCTACTGACACCGCTTGAAGGGGATCCCCTCGACGTTCGGGTAGTTGCCCCCCACGGCGGTGCAGGCGGACCCCGTCGGGCAGAGGCCGTCGGCGGAGCAGTCGCGCGAGCACTTGTTCTGGCTGCAGTAGCCGAAGGCGCAGTCGCGGTCCTTGGTGCAGGCGTCGCCCACCTCCCCGCCGCCGTTGGAGGGCAGGCACAGGCCCACCCGGGCGTTGGAGAGGTTGCCGACGGAGGTGCACGCATACCCGAAGGCGCACGCGCCGGTGAAGCGGCAGGTGTCGACGCACGCGTCCCCCTGCACCCCGGAGACCGACGAGCCCACCGGGCACGTCAGGCTGGGCGGGCTGGGGATGGTGAACTTGTCGAAGTCGATGTGCTGGGCGTCGTTGCACAGGTCGACCTCGGTGTTGCCCGAGCACGCGTACTCCGCGGGCTCGCCCTGGGCGAGCGGACCGTAGACGTCCGCGGGGCGCCGGCAGTAGCCGCCCTGACACGTCCACTTGGCCAGCACCGAGGCGCGCTGGGGGCAGTCGCTCGCGCCGGTGCAGGGGAGCGTGCAGCTGGAGACGAGCACGCCGGTGTCGCACTGAAGGGACGTGCAGCTCTGGGTCGCGCCCTGGCCGCAGTACTGCTCGGCGCGCACGCACACCTTCTGGTTGGAGACGGTCGCGCAGCCGTAGCCGCCGGGGCAGTCGCTGCCGGAGGTGCAGGGCATGGTGCAGTAGCCCGGCGAGACGCAGGCGTAGCTGCACGCCGTGGGCGAGTTGACGTCGCACGTGCGACCCACGTCGGCGGACACGCAGTAGCTGTCCTTGTTGATGGTGACGCAGCGGCCAGGCGTCCAGCACTGCGCGCTCTGCGTGCAGGTGCGCGTGCAGCGCGTGGCGCCGCCCTGGTAGAGGGAGCGGCAGAGCAGCCCGGCCTTGCATTCGGCGTCCGACGCGCACAGGTCCAGCTCGCCCTCGAGCGGACCGCCGCCGTCCTTCACCGACACGTCGATGCCGGTGTCCACCACGGGGGGGCCGTCGGTCGTCACCGGCGCGTCGTCGGGGGAGCCGTCGGTGGAGGCCTCCGGGACGCCGCCGTCGGTGGAGCGGCACTGCCCGTTCACGTCGCACACCTCCCCGGGCGCGCAGTCGCGGACGGCGTCGACGCAGTTGCGGACGCACGCGCCGCGGCCGAGGTTGCAGTAGAACCCGACGTCGCAGTCGCTGTTGTGCTGGCACGGTCCGGCCGTGGCGCAGCTCTGGCCGAACACCGCGACGAAGAGGCCGCCGAGCGCGGCAAGCGGAAGCAAGGCGCGAGGGGATCCCACGCGCTCATCCTAGCAGTACTCGCTCCAGCGGTGAGTCAGTGCGCGTGGCGGAAGACGACCGTCCGGCGGGCGTCGAGGCCAACCGGCGCGCGCACATCGGTGTGCAGCACCACGCGCTGCCCCCCCGCGAGGGGCACGACCCGGGGGCCGCCGTCGAGCTCCCAGGACGGGCCGTCGGTGTAGGGGCGGACCCACGGGCGCGCGGGCCACACCGCCACCGCCACCACCGCGTCCTCCCCACTGCGGCCGAGGATCTCCACGCCGTCCGGGCGCTCGGTGACGCCCTCGATGATGGTCGGGTCGAAGCCGCGGCGCGACAGGGCGCGGGAGAGGGCGAGCAGCTGCATCTCCGGCCCGAGCACCTCGGGGTCCTTCTCGCCCGCCAGCGCCCCCATCCAGAAGGGCAGCGGCCCGTAGGCGACCCCGCCGATCACGTCGGGCCCGGGCAGGTGCCAGTCCATCGCGCGCGACTGCACGCACACGGTGTCGGGCGTGGCGGCGCTCATCGGCGGGGCGCAGAGGAAGAAGGCGTCGGGCGCGTCGGTCGGCACGTACGCGCGCCCCCCGGCGATGGAGAACGCCAGCACCCGCGCGTCCGCGGCCTGCGCGACCAGCAGCGCGTCGGCCACTCGCACCTTGGGGTCGGGCACGACGCTCGCGCGCAGGGTGTCGGCGGCGAGGGCGGCGCGCTCGTCGTCCGGCTCCCACACCTCCACGGGGGCGATACTTGCAGTCTGCAACAATTCGCGCAGGCCCAGCGGGCCGCCCAGGCGCCGTGAGGGCGCGGCGGAGACGTAGACCTTTCCGGTGCCCTTACGCGAGACGAGGAGCGTCTCGTTCAGGGAGTCGCACCACGCGATCGCGCCGCGGGCGCCGTCGACGGGGTGGAGGCCACGCGGCCCGGAGAGGCCCAGACGATCGCCCGGCGCGTCGCTGGCGGCGACGAAGCAACGCGCCGCCGCGGCGGTCGCGGCGCCGGCGTCGGAGGCGTCGGGGCTCGCGGGCGAGCCGGCGCCCGCGGCGGCGTCGGGGCTCGCGGCGGTGACCGCCACCAGCGGAAGGTTCGGCGCGGCGGCGCCGACGGGCACGAAGCCCGCTTCCTTCATCGCCGGGTGCGCGGCGAGCCAGCTCGCGTCCAGGTCCGCCGGCGGCAGCTTGCCGCTCTGCACCCACGACTCGAGCATGTCGTCGGCGCACGCGCCGGCGCCGGGCAGCACCGGCGGGACGTGAGCGAAGTGGAAGGCCAGGGCCCGCGGCCCGCCGAGCGACGCGCCGGCGACGCTCAGCACGCGCAGCGCGTGACCGGCGCCCGGCGGCGTGGTGGCGACGACGTGCTCCGAGCCGCACGCACACATGATGGATCCGCTCACGGCGTCGGCCGCGCCGGTGGGACGGTCGACGTGCACCTTCGCGCCCGCGGGGAGGGCGACGAGCGCGTAGCAGGTGCCGTCGGCGGTATCGAGCTCGGCCCGCACCTGCGAGTCCGTCCACGAACGCGGCAGCGGGGTGAAGCCGGCGGCCTCCAAGGGAGCCATCGGCACGCCGACGGCGGCCTCGAGCGCACGACGGGCGGCCACGCGGCGGTAAGTGAAGAAGCCAGCGGCGGCCAGGGCGAGCGCCGCCACCCCCCAGACGAGCACGCGGCGCCGGGCCGCCGCCCGCTCCGCCGCCATCTCCCCTTCCAGCTGCCGCCGGCGGCGCGCCGCCGCCTCGGCCGCCTCGCGCTCCGCGCGCACCTGCTCGGGGTGCCGCCCACCCAGCACCGAGAGGGCACGCTCCACCTCGTCCAGCCCACCCTTCCTGTCGTCGGGTGGCGGCGGCGCGGGCGGGTCAGGCACGCGCGCCCCTCAATCGTCGACGATGGCGACCCGGAGCGATCGCGGCTCGCCGTTGCGCTCGTAGTCGATGCGCAGCTCGCTGGCGACCTTCAGCGACTGGAAGGCCTGCAGCGCCTGCTCCGGCCGCTCGATGGGGAAGCCGTTGACCGAGGTGACGACGTCACCCGGCTTGATGTCGACGCCGCCCCACGCCGCCGGCCCGCCCTGCAGCGCGACGATGCGGAAGCCGTGGAACTTGCCGGCGAGGAAGACCGGGTGGTCGTCGAGCGAGATGCGCTGAAGAAAGGCGCCGAGCCCCGCCGCCACGATCTGGTCGACCTCCGAGCGCTTGAGCGAGAGCACCGGCGCGGGCAACGGCTTGGGGGCCGCGCCGTTCACCTTGGCCGAGGCGACCGCGGCGCCGGGGTGCCGGGCCGCCTCGTGCGGGGCGGCCCCTCCGCACGCGACGAGGGCCACAGCGGCGCCGGCCGCGACGAACAACCTGGGGAGCATGCGCTCAAGCTGCCGCGAGCCGCCGGAGTACGCAAGTTTTCGGCGTCAGCTCCTCACTTCGCCAGCGCGCTCGAGCTGGACAGCCCAGCCGCGGCGTTCACCAGGGTGACGAACTCCCGCCGCCCCGGCCGGTCGCCCGTCGAGCCCTCGGCGATGCGCGCCACGAGGTCGAAGCCATAGTGGGCGTGCGGGCTCTTGCGCAGGATCTCGGCGAAGCCGGCGACGGCCGCGGCGAAGCGGAAGCTCTGCGGGGCGGCGTCGAAGGTGGGGGCGATGGACGCCCGGTCGAGCGCGTAGCTCGTCTCGGTGGCGGTCTCCGAGCCAAGCGGGGGCTTGGCGCGCACGCGGACCGTGATGGGCGAGGCCTTCGCGCCCGGCTTGAACACCACGTCGTAGAACGCGGTGACGGAGTGGCCGGCGCCCACCTCCCCGCCATCGACCTTGTCGTTGCGGAAGTCCTTGTCGGCGACGTCGCGGTTCTCGTAGCCGATGAGCCGGTACTCGCTGACGGCGGCGGGGTCAAAGTCCACCTGCACCTTCACGTCCCGCGCGATCACCTGCAGCAGGCCGTCGGTGGCCTCCCCGAAGACGTGACGCGCCTGCGCCTCGCTGTCGACGTAGGCGTAGTTGCCGTCCCCCTTGTCGGCGAGCTGCTCCATCATCACGTCCTTGTAGTTGCCCGAGCCGAAGCCCACGGTGGACAGGGTGATCCCGCGTTCCTTGTACTGTGCAATCGTCTGGAGGATCGCCTCGTGCGAGGTGTTGCCCACGTTGGCGTCACCGTCGGAGAGCACCACCACCCGGTTCACCTCGCCGGGCACCAGCGTCCTGCTGGCGAGGCGGTAGGCGAGCTCGATGCCGCTGGACATCGCCGTCGAGCCGCCGGCGCCCAGGTCGTCGATCGCCGAGAGGATCTTCGCCCGCTGGTCGATGCCGGTGGGCGCGAGCACCTCGCGCACGCTCCCGGCGTAGGTGCAGAGGGCCACCGTGTCGCCGGGGCGGAGGGATTCGGTGAGCATCTCGAGCGACTTCTTCGCCAGGCCGATGCGGTCGGGCGCGTCCATCGAGCCGCTGGTGTCGACGAGGTACGTCAGGTGCACCGGCTTGCGGTCGGCGCCCTGCACCCGCTTTCCCTGCAGCGCGACACGCACCAGCGAGTGCCCCTTCTCGAAGGGTGACGGCGCCGCGTCGAGGGTGACCCCGAAGGCGCCCTGCTTCGGCTGCGGGTAGTCGTAGCCGAAGAAGTTGATGTACTCCTCCGCGCGCACCGCGGCGTAGGGCGGCAGCGTGTGCTCCTGCAGGAGCTTGCGCCGGGTGATGGAGTACGAGGCGGTGTCCACGTCGATGGCGAAGGTGGACAGCCGGTCCTTCGCCGGGTCGACCACCGGGTTCACGCCGTAGTCCTGGTATTGCTCGGTGCCCTTCGCCCCGGCGGGCGCGTCGGCGATGGCGGCGCCGGCGAGCGACGGGGACGTGGGCGAGCCGTACGCCGCGGGCGCGTAGGCGGGTGCGCCGTCGCGATACGGAGCGCCGCAGGCGGCGAGGACGAGGGGGCCAAGGGCGAAGAGGACGCGGCGCATGGGGGTCTCCTTGATGGCGTACGAGAGCCTCAACGGCGCGGTCGCCCCGGACCTTACAGCAGCGCCGCGACCGCCCTCAGCGCGCCACGACGGCGGCGATCAGCATCGCGGCCATCACCGCACCGGACGCGCGGAGCGCCTGCGCGCGTCGGCCCAGGGGCGCGCCCGCGTTGTGGCGCCGCACCGCCGCGACCGCCCCGACCGCGTCGGCGAGGGCCATCAGCATCCACCCGGCGGCCAGCCAGCGCTCGCCCAGGACGGCGGCCGCGGCGAGGGTCGCGGCGATGCTCCCGGCGAAGACCAACCCCGCCGTCTCCTCCCGCGCGTAGAAGTGACCGGCGCCGATGGGCAGCACGAGCGCCAGCGCGAAGGCGGCCCGCCGGTAGCGAGGCATCGTCTCGCCGCGCGCGGCGTATGCGCGGTACGGGTGGCCCGCGACGATGTCCATCTCCTCCAGCGGCTCCTCCCCCTGGCAGGCGGGCGGCGCCTCCATCGCGTGAAGCGCTTCCCGCGCGAGCGCGAGGTCCTCTCGCCGCACGACGAGGCGCACGTCGAGCACGCTGTCGAACCGGTTGATCACGCTGGTGGCGCCGCTGTTGCCGCGCACCCCGACCGCGATGCCGTGGTCCCGCAGGAAGTTACGGGCCAGCTCGGCCTCGAAGCCGTCGTCGTAGCGGCGGAGCAGCACCCACTCGTCCATCGCCTCACACGATAGCCCACTCCCCGTCAGCGGCCACCACCTCGCCGCCGGCGGGCGTCGGGTCAGGCCCCGAACGCCTCGACGTACGCGGCGTGCACCTTCGCCGCCGTCGACTCGATGTCCCCCGCGCCGTCCACGAGCACCACGCGGTCGCGCGGCAGGTGCTTCTGCAGATCCTTGTAGAACACCGACAGCGCGCGCTGCACCTCGTTCTGCTCGTAGAGCTGCGCGGCGTCGCCTCGCTCCTCGCGGCGCGCCGCGGCCACGTCCGCCGGAACGTCCAGCACGATAGTCAGGTCCGGCCGGCGCGCGTGCTTGTTGAGGACGCGGATCCACTCCAGCGCCTGCGCGCCGCCGGTGCCGCTCATCACGCTCTGGTAGGCGAGGCTGGAGGCGTCGTATCGGTCGGAGAGGATCACCCCGCCGGCCTGCATGAAGGGCTCGATCTCCGACTCCACGTGGTCCATCCGGTCGGCGGCGAAGAGCAGCGCCATCGTGGCCCAGCCGGGGGCGAGATCGCGGGCGCCGACGACGCGGCCGGCGAGGATCTGCCGGATGAGCGAGCCGATGGGGCCGTCGCTCGGCTCGCGCGTCACCCGCGCGGACGTGCCCCCGTCGCGCAGCACGCGGGCAAGCCGCGCGCACTGCGTCGTCGTGCCCGCACCGTCGATCCCCTCCAGCACCACGAAGCGACCCTGGCTCATGAGGCCCCGGCGTGTAGCCCACGCCCTGCCGCCTGACAACCGTGGCGTCCCCGCGGCGTCTGCGAAGAGAGCCCAGGTCGCGACGCCCGACGCTCTCAGGGACGCGGATCCTCCCCGAGCACCATGTTGTCGATGAGCCGCGTCTTGCCCAGGTGGCACGCGATGGCGAGCAGCGCGCGGGGCGCGCCGGCCGCCGGCGCCGCCAGCGTGTCGGGGTGGAGCACGCTCACGTAGTCGACGCGATTGGCGCCCCGGTCCACCTCCGCGCGCGCCACCGCCTCCAGCACGCCCGGGTCGCGCTCCCCCGTCGCGAAGGTGTCGCTCGCCGCCCGCAGCGCCCGCACCAGACAGAGCGCGCGCGCCCGCTGCTCCCCCGACAGGTACGCGTTGCGCGAGCTCAGCGCCAGGCCGTCCGCCTCCCGCACGATCGGGTGTCCGACGATCTCCACCGGGAAGAAGAGGTCCGCCGCCATCCGCCGGATGATGGCGAGCTGCTGGTAGTCCTTGCGGCCGAAGACCGCCGCGCAGGGCCCGGCGAGCGCGAAGAGCTTCGCCACGACCGTGGCCACCCCCTCGAAGTGGCCCGGTCGAAAGGGGCCGCACAGCGGCTCGGCCAGCGCGCCCACCTGCACCCGCGTCTGCTCCCCCTGCAAATACATCGCGCCGGGCTCCGGGGCGAGCACCGCGTCCACTCCCTCGGCCGCCAGCTTGCGAACGTCACCCTCCAGGTCGCGCGGGTAGCGCGCCAGGTCCTCGTTCGGGCCGAACTGCGTGGGGTTGACGAAGATGGACACGACGACGAAGGACGCGCGACGGCGCGCCTCCTTCACGAGCGCCAGGTGGCCTTCGTGAAGTGCGCCCATCGTGGGCACGAAGCCCACGCGCGCGCCCGCGCGACGCGCCTGCTCGCAGCGTCGCTGAAATTCTCCAGGGACACGGAGGATGTCGACCATCGGGCGGCGGAGCATAGTCCAATTGAGACGCGCCCGACTCCCTGCGCTCTGCTAGCGTTCCGGCATGTCGATCGGCCGCGTCGCGCGCATGGGCGTCATCCTCGCCTCCGTGTCCCTGCTCGGCGTCGCGGCGTGCGGCAGCCGCGGCCCGCTGCTCGACGACCCGGTAGGCGGGCGCGTCGACGCCTCCGCGGACGACGCCGCGGCGGACGCGGCTCAGGGCGACGCCGCCGACGCCGACGCCTCTCCGGCCGACGCCGCGACGGAGGCCGCCCCCACGCCGCTGCAGTGCGGCCAGTGCATCTTCCAGCAGTGCGGCTCCAAGCTGCAGACGTGCCTCACCGACCCGCCCTGCCAGCAGATCCTCCAGTGCGTCACGCAGAAGTGCCTCCTCGGCGGCAGCGGCCTCGACCCTCAGTGCCTGCAGCAGTGCGCCGGCAACGACCTCTCCGCGCTGGCCGAGGCCTTCGCCGCCGTGCAGTGCATCACCGGCAAGTGCGGCTCCGATTGCCTGCCCTTCCTCGGCGGGCTCGGCGGGGGTAACTAGCTGCTACGCTTGGGCCGATGACGGCCCCGTCCAGCGATCCGTCCCCCGTCGTGCTGGCGGGCACGCCGTACCGCCTGGTGCGGCAGCTGGGGCGGGGCTCCATGGGCGAGGTCTTCGAGGCCGTCCACACCGATGGCTCGCGCGTGGCGATCAAGGTGCTCGCCGCGCACCTCGCCCACCGGGCCGACGTGGTGCGTCGCATGCAGACCGAGGCGCGCGTCCTGTCGGAGGTGCGTCACAAGAACCTGGTGCGCGTCTTCGACATCGGCATGAGCGCCGACGGGCGCCTCTACTTCGTGATGGAGCTCCTGGAGGGCCACACCCTGCGGCGCACCATCGACGCCAACGCGCCGATGCGCCCCTCGCTCGCCCTCGACCTCGCCATCCGCATGCTCGAAGGGCTCGGGGCGGCGCACGACGCCGGCATCGTCCACCGCGACGTCAAGCCGGAGAATGTGTTCGTCTGCGCCACCGGCGAGGTGAAGCTGCTCGACTTCGGCGTGGCGAAGGTCGGACAGACTGCGGCGACGATGACGAAGACCGGCTTCTCCATCGGCACGCCGCGCTACATGGCGCCCGAGCAGGTGGAGGGCAAGCCCGTCGACGCCCGCACCGATCTCTACGCCGCCGGCACGCTCCTCTTCGAGCTGCTCACCCGCACCGTCCCCTTCGAGGACAAGGAGCGGCTCGCCCTCGCCTTCTCCATCGTCACCAAGCCGCCGCCTCCGCCCTCCGAGCGCACGCCCGCGCTGCTGTCCCCGCGCCTGGACGCCGCCGTGCTCCGCGCCCTCGCCAAGACCAAGGAGGAGCGCTTCCAGGACGCACGCGAGATGATCGCGGCGCTGCGCGCGTCGCAGGTGGACTCGCTGGGGACGGCGGCGCGCTCGAGCACCGCGAGCTCGCGCGAGGGCTCGGTCGACCTCCGGGAGGAGCCGGTGCCCGGTGACCCACTGCTCGCGTCGCTCCGCACGTTCCTCGTCTTGATGATCGCCGCCCTGGTGGTGGCGTCCGCCATCGGGATCATCGTCATCGTGACGCACGCGCATCACGCCGCGCCCGCGCCTTCGGCCCCGCCATCGGCTCCGACGCCCGCGACGTCCGGCTCGGCGCCACCGCCCGCGACGGGCGCTGCCGCCACGACCGTCCCTTCGGCGATCCCGTCCGCGGCGCCCTCGACACCTCCCGCGTCCGCCGCCCCGCCTCCGCACGCGGCGGCGCACGCGCCGCGGCCGCACGCGTCGGCCGGCGCGGCTCCGAGCAACTCCGCGCCGGCTCGGGCCGATGAAGCGGGAGTCGCGCCCGTCCGGCGCCCGGGCAGCGGACTGTGAACTACGGCGCCGACTTCTGATAGAACGGGGCCGAACCATGCGATCGTCGCGCACCTCGCTCGCCCTGGCGCTCGTCGTCGCCACCGCCGCGGCCCCCGCCTGGGCAGAGCCGACACCGGGCGAGATCCAGGCAGCGCGCGCGCTCTTCGCGCAGGCGGAGAAGGACGAGGACGCGCAGCACTGGGCGGCCGCGCTGGAGAAGCTCAAGCGCGCGTCCAGCGTCAAGATGACGGCGGGCATCCGGTTCCACATCGCCCTCTGCGAGGAGAAGCTCGGCCACCTCGTCGCCGCCCTCGCCGATTACACCGCGTCGCAGCAGCAGGCGCGCGTGGAGAACAACAAGGACGTCCTCGACGCCGTCGCCGAGCCGCTGCGCAAGCTGCAGGCGCGCGTCCCGACGCTCACCATCCAGGTGCCGGCGGTCAAGGGCGCGACCGTCCTCCTCGACGGAAAGCCGGTTCCGGTCGGCCTCTGGGGCATCGCGATGCCCGTGGAGCTCGGCGCGCACCGGGTCGAGGCGCGCGCCCCCGGCAAGAACGCCTTCACCACGACGGTCACCCTCGCCGAGCGCGAGACGCAGACGGCCACGGTGAAGCTCACCGACGCGCCGGCGCTGCCGCTCGACGAGGGCGCGGACGCCACCGGGGCCACCGGCGGCGGGACGCCGGGCGAAGGCGACGGCGAGGGCGGCGAGCCGGACGAGGGCGCCGGGCACCACGGCCGGAGCCGCGTCGGCACGATTGTCGCCACCGCCGCCACGGTCGCCGTGGCAGGGTTCGGAGTGGGCGCGTTTTTCGTGGCCGACGGCAAGGCGGGCGATCTCCCGGCGACGTGCGCCGTGGTCGTCGACTGCGGCGACGCCAAGAGCGAGATCCACACCTGGGACGCCCTCGCCCTCACGAGCTGGATCGGGGCCGGCGCCCTTGCCGTGGTCTCGGTCGTCCTCTGGGTGCTCCCCTCCTCCACCAGCTCGGAGCGGCCGGCGGCGCGTCTGGTGGTCCGGCCCGGCGGCGCGGCGCTGGAGGGCAGCTTCTGATGCGCCGCTCCTTCGTCTACGCCGGCGCCGCGGTGACGCTCGCGAGCCTCCTCGCGTGCGGCGACATCTTCCACTCGACCGACGTCCCCACCCTCTGCGATCTGGACGCCGCGGCGCCCGGGTGCGCGCAGGACGGCGGCGCCCCGCCTGTCGTCGACCTCTGCGCGCCGGACGACCCGACCGCCGAGGCGCGTGCGGCCAAGGCATGCGCGCTGCTCGCCGCCTGCGAGCTCCCCATCGGCCAGAACGCCACCGGCAAGTGCATGGTCAACGCCATCCTCGCCTACAACTGCCGCGCCAACCCCAACCGCAAGCCCAAGCTGGACGCCAAGGTGTTCTGGGGATGCATGCAGAACGCGAACACCTGCGTCGACGTGGACGCGTGCGTGCTGCCCGGCGGCGTGCAGTCCTGCACCGGCGCCGGCTTCGTCGGCTGCACCGACTTCGCCAAGAACGCCGCCACCCGCCTGGACTGCGAGGCCAAGGGGTCGCCCACCCGCGGGGAGAACTGCGCCGCCTACGGCCAGACGTGCGACGCCATCGACCCCGACGCGAGCAACCGCAACGCCCTCTGCGTGGGCGTGAAGCGGCGCGGGTGCACCGCCTCCCAGTGCTCCGGCTCCAACCTGGTCGCCTGCGACGACGCCGGCGTCGACCAGGGGCTCGACTGCTCCCTCTTCGGCGCCGGTCAGTGCGTCACGGCGGGCGCGGTCCCCGCGTGCAAGCCGGAGGGGTCGAGCGCGTGCGCCGGCACCGCGGACATCACCTGCACCGCCGGCGGCGAGGCGCAGGGCTGCGCCAGCGGCTTCGCCGAGCAGGTGGACTGCAACGCCATCTCCGGGGCGCAGGCGTGCAACCCGATCCCCTCGGCGCCGCCCGGCACGCCGGTCGCGGCGGCGTGCGCCCGCACCTCCGGCTGCAGCAAGGACACCTGCAGCGGCGCCGACCTCAGCGCGTGCGTCGCGGGGCGGGTCGTCACCGTGAGGTGCGCGTCCTACGGGCTCGGCCCGTGCAGCGACACCATCGTCTCGGTCGAGGGCACCGGGGCCGCGTGCACCAGACCCTGACGGGCGCTGGCACCCCCCCGTCGCCGGGTCACCTCACTCGCCGAGCGCCGCCTCGAGCTGGGCCTTGGCGAGGGCGTCGGCCGCGCTCGCGCTGTCCAGCTCGTCGCCGTGCGAGGCGTGATGCGTGACGTGCACCGTCTTGTGCGGAGCCGCGTGGTGCGTCGCCACCACCACGTGGTGCGCGGGCGCGTGGTGGACCGCCGGCTTGGGCGCGGCGGGCTTGGTGACCGGCCTGGCCGCCACCACCGTCTTGTGCGCGGGAGCGACGTGCACCGGCGCGACGACGTGCGAGGCGCTGTCGTCGGCCTTGGTGTCGGCCGCCGCCGTCGTGTCCTCGTCGGCCTTCGGCTCGGGGGCCTTGGTGACCGACTTGACGGTCTGCTGGGGGACCGCGTTGGGGACGCAGGAAGCCGCGGGGTGGGAGATCTGCGCGGCGGCGCCGGCGGCGACGCCGGGGAGCGCGGCCGCGGCGTGCGCGACGGCGGGCTGCAGGTCGGCGGTCGCGGTGACGTGGCTCGGGTCGACCAGCGAGGCCATCGAGGAGCCGCCGTCGCCGCGGGCGAGCACCGCGGTGACGAGGCCGCCGAACACACCGAGCGCGAGGAGCGCGGCAGCCCAGATCGGCGCAGGACGGCCGGCGGACATCGCCGCGGGGGCGATGGACCCGCCCATGGTCATGCTCAGGTCCACTGCGGCGGCCGACTTCGGCGGCTCGGGCAGGGCGCGCTGCGCGGAGGTCTGGTCGGGGAGGACGCGGTGCGAGGAGGGCGCGGTCACCTCGTGACGGCCGGACTGATCGGCGTGGGCTTCCACCACCACGCTCGGCGTGCCCATCGAGAGCACCTGGTGTCCGGTGCGGATCTGCGTCGCCGGCTCGTCGTCACCGAAGTGCGGCGCGCGGGGGCTCAGCGGGATGCGCGGGCTGCGGAAGTCCAGGGTCTCGCGCGGGGGCGTGAGCGTCGGACGCTTCTGCAGGAGCACCGTCTGCTCGTCGTCGCCGTAGCTGGCGAAGGAGAGCGCGGGGCGGCTCGGGCGAACCGGGCTGGACAGCCGCGCGGGGCGGCTGGACAGGGGGGCCGGGCGGCTGGAGAGCGGGGCGGGGCGGCTGCTCGGCGGCCTCACGGCCGGAAGCTGGACCGGCTCGAGCTCGTCGGCCTCAATCTCAATCTCGCTGGGGTGGCGCGGGCGCTTGTGGAAGGGGAGCACGTCGTCCTCCTGGTTCGGACACTGGTATTGCAGAACTCGGTCCATCCGCCTTCAGACACCCATGCCCCACCGGACCCAGGAAAAGCCGGGAGTTCGCGGATGTAGGATAAGGTAGTGCATTGGGCGCATCCGGTGGGCGCCATCCAGACCCGGGGGTCGGACGATCCAGGCTGGATGCCTGAGGGTCGGGTGCAGGCCGGCGTGAGGTGAGACAATGTCCTACATCAAGCGAGGAGAACAAACCGGCACCCGTTTCGTACAAACCGAACGGGACTACAATCAAAGCGGGCTCCGTTGTCCCGAGGCAGGGGCTCGCAGACCAGGAAAGGCGCCATGACCGAAGCATCGCAGGACAAGCCCGTCTCCACGGCTCACGCCGGAGGGACGGAAGCGCGCTTCGCTCCGCTCTTCGATCGATGGGCCTCGCGCGTGCGGCGGCGCCTCGCGCTGCGGCGCGCGCTCACCGGCGCGGCGATCGGTCTGTCTCTCGCCCTGGTGCCCGCGGCGCTCGCGTGGAAGACACGGCACGGCACCCTCCGCCCGTACGCGGCGACCGCCGGCCTGCTCGGTCTCGCCGCGGGCATCGTCGTCGCGCGACGCAAGCGGTGGACGGACGAGGACGTCGCGCTCTACCTGGACGGCGAGCTGGCGAGCGAAGAGGCGATCTCCACCGCGGTGGAGATGACGCAAACCGAGGACGCCGATCGCGAGGAAGACGTCACGCGCGCGGTGGTCGTGCAGTCGGCGGCGCGCGCCCTCGCCACCGGCGGTCGCAAGCAGGCGCGGCCGTCGTGGCTCAAGCCGGTGCACGCGCTCATCCCGCTCGCCGCGGCGGGGCTGGTGGTCGTCGCGCGGGCGCCGCTGCCGCCCGCGCCCGTCGTCGCGTCGATCCCCGGCACGACGAACGTGCAGCTCTCGGAGGTGGAGGGCCTGGAGAAGGTGGCGAAGCTCGGCCAGCTCTCCGCGCGCGACGAGGCGCAGCGCCAGCGCCTGGACAAGATCGCGCACGACGCGCAGAAGCTGAAGGAGGAGCTCTCCAAGGGGATGGAGAAGCGCGACGCGCAGGACAAGATCGCGCGGATCAAGGAGCAGCTCTCCGCGGAGCGGCTGTCGCTCGGCGACGGCGAGCACCGCGCCGGGCTGGAGAGCGCCGTCTCCAAGCTGCAGGAGACCGACGTCACCAAGAACGCGGCGAAGGCGCTCGGCGATCACGACCTGGAGTCGATGGACGCGCAGGCGGAGCGGCTCGCCAACCAGCGCGAGAAGCAGGACCGCGCGCTCGCCAAGAAGGCGCTGGACGACGCGGCGGACGCCGCGAAGGCCGACGGCGCGCCGGACGTCGCCAAGGCCCTGGAGGACGAGAAGAAGTCGATGGAGGCCCGCGAGAAGCGCGCCTCTGCGCTGCGCGATCTCGCAGGCGCGATGAAGTCGGAGGGCATCCACGACAACGGCGTGGAGAGCCAGAGCGAGGCGCTCGACCGCAAGGGCACCGACGAGGCGGCGAAGAAGCTCGCCGACGCGATGAGCAAGGCGCTGTCCAAGATGACGCCGGAGGAGCGCAAGCGCCTCGCCGACAAGCTGAAGGAGCAGGCGCAGAAGGGCGGCGCGGGCGCGCAGAGCGACCCGCAGGACCTCAAGGACCTCGCCGACCAGCTCTCCTCGCCGGAGGGTCAGAAGGAGCTGGAGGACAAGCTCAAGGACATGGCGAAGGAGGACGACGAGACGAGCGAGTCCAAGCGCCAGAAGAGCCTGGACGATGCCCAGAAGGGCACCGATGACGCCCAGAAGGACGTGGACAAGCACGGCCAGCAGGGCCAGGGACAGCAGGGTCAAGGTCAGCAGGGTCAGCAAGGCCAGGGTCAGCAGGGTCAGCAGGGCCAGGGTCAGCAGGGTCAGCAGGGCCAGGGTCAGCAGGGCCAGCAGGGCCAGCAGGGCCAGGGCCAGCAGGGCCAGGGTCAGCAGGGCCAGGGACAGCAAGGCCAGGGACAGCAGGGTCAGGGCCAGCAAGGGCAGGGACAGGGCATGGGGCTCCCTGTTCCGCTCGGCGGCCAAGCGCAGACGGGCAGCGGCGCCGGCGGCTCGCACGACACGGGCACCGGCGATCACACCGGCTCGACCGGACCGGTGGACGGCCAGACCCTCAAGGCCCACGCCCACGGCCACCTCAACAAGGGTGTGGGGATGCCCGGCGCCGTCACGACGTACAGCGCGGGGCGCGCCGGCGGCACCGCCAACACCCGGGGCACCGGAGACCTGAAGGTCGTCGGGCCGGAGGAGATCGACGGTGTGGAGCGAAGTGACGTCCCCCAGGAATATCGGGATCAGGTACGTCAGTACTTCCAGCCATGATGATGCGTTCGCGCCGGCGGACGCGGACGGCGCGCGCGGGCGCACGGCCGGACCGACCACGACGATCGCGCGACGGGCGCGACCCGGGAGAAACCGTATGACCCAGAGTCACGATGAGGTCCTGAAGCAAGCCGCCGGCACCGTCGCCACGTTGCGTGACGCCATCGGCCACGTGGTCGTCGGACAGGGCGCCGTGGTCGACCAGGTGATGTGGGGCCTGGTGGCGGGCGGGCACGTGCTGCTGGAGGGCGCGCCCGGCCTGGGCAAGACACTGCTGGTGCGCACGCTCTCGCAGTGCCTGGACCTGCGCTTCTCTCGTATCCAGTTCACGCCCGACCTGATGCCCAGCGACGTCATCGGCACCAACGTGCTCGTCATGGACCCGGCGCAGCGCGCGGCGGGCAGCATGTTCGCGGTGCAGAAGGGGCCCATCTTCGGGCAGATCGTCCTCGCCGACGAGATCAACCGCGCCACGCCGAAGACGCAGAGCGCGCTGCTCGAGGCGATGGCGGAGCACGCGGTCACCATCGCCGGCACGCGCCACCCGCTGGACGAGCCCTTCTGCGTGCTCGCGACGGAGAACCCGATCGAGATGGAGGGGACGTACCCGCTCCCCGAGGCCCAGCTCGATCGCTTCCTGCTGAAGGTCATCGTCCCCAACCCGACAGAGGACGAGCTCTGCGAGGTCCTCATGCGCACGACCGGCCACGCGGTGGGCGCGCCGCCGCGCGTGCTCACCCGGGACGGCGTGCTGCAGCTGCGCGAGCTGTGCCGCGACGTCGCCGTGGCCGAGCCTGTGGTCCGCTACGCCGCGCGCCTGGTGCGGGCGAGCGACCCGGGGTCGAAGGACGCGCCGGAGCTGGTGAAGCGTGGCGTGCGCTACGGCGCGGCCGTGCGCGGGGCACAGTCGCTCGTGCTCGCGGCGAAGGCCGTGGCGCTGTGCGAGGGGCGCCCGAACGTCTCCTTCCAGGACATCCAGAAGGTCGCCAAGCCCGCGCTGCGCCACCGCATCATCCGCTCCTTCGAGGGCGAGGCGGACGGCGTGACGACTGACGCGGTGGTCGACGCGCTGCTCGCGGCGGTGCCGACGCGACCGGCGAACGTCAACGCCGAGCAGAAGGGCGGCGCGCAGGCATGAAGGGTTGGGGGATCGCCGCGTTCGCGGTGGCCGTCGCGTGCGCGCTGCCGACGCACGCCGACGCCGCGCCGCGTGCGGCCGGCAGCGCGCCCGCCACGGCCCCCGCGGCGGCCACCCTCGCGGTGCGCGCCGTGCCCATCTTCGGGGCGGAGGCCAGCGTCGGCTACGGCTGGGAGGACATCCTGGTCACGCTGAACAACACCGGCGCGCTGCCGCGCAAGGGCACGCTGGAGCTTCGCACCACGCTCTCGTGGGCGGGGAAGAACGCCTTCGTCTCCCGAGCGCCGTTCAACGTCCCGGCGAGCCACTCGGCGGTGGTGCGGCTCCCCACGCGAGGCATCAACGACCAGGTGCCCACGCTGTCGTTGACGGTCACCGGCGACGACGGCAAGGAGATAACCTCCGTGCCGGTGACGGCCAACATGGCCGTCGCGCCGACGCTCGTCGACATCGACAACCCGCCGCGCCTCGCCATCAACCTGCGCGGCTGGCCGGCGACGGTCTCCTACTCGCTCACGCCCAGCTACGCGTACGCCTACCCGTACGGGAGCTCGACGCCCGCGATGACCCTCGCCGTGGCGTCGCCGTCGTTCGACCCGGCTACCGGCGACCCGGTGCTCCCGGTGCGGGCGTCGGCGTACTCGGGCGTCACCGCCGTGCTCGTCCACTCCGACACGCTCGCGCGGCTGGAGCCGGAGCAGCGTGACGCGCTGCTCGACTGGGTGGCGGGCGGCGGGTCGCTCGCGGTCGTGGTGGCACGCCCGGAGGACCTGCACGGTCCGGAGATCACCCGCATGGCCGGGCCGGGCGTCACCTCGGCGCCGGTCAACCCCGCGCTCTTCTCCATCCCGGCGGTGCCGCGCTCGGGCGGCGGCGCGCCCACGCCCAGCCCCTTCGGCAGCGGCAGCGGCGGCACGGGCGGGGGCTTCGGCGCGCCCGCGCCGTCCGGAACCGGCACCGACGACGACCTGAACGACCCGCTGGACTTTCACCCCGACACCGCGGGCGGCGCGTACATCCCCATCCGCACCAGCCCCAGCGTGACCGGCGGCGCAGGGGGCGCCGCCGCCGGCGGCCCCGGCCCGGCGGTGCGCCCCAAGCTCGTTGGCTTCTCGGGCGGGACGCTGGTGCCCAACGGCTACGGCTCCGGCGCGCACTACGGGCGCGGCGACGTCGAGCTGCTCGCCTTCGACCCGACGGTGTCGCCCATGCTGGACGACACCTGGGTGCAGAGCCGGATGGTGGACTTCGTCGATCACGCGTGGGACCGGCGCGCGGCGATCGTCTTCCCCACGGGGGCGTCCCCGCGCTCCACCGGTGCCATGTACGGCTACTACGGCAGCAGCGGGCGGACCGACGAGGTGCGTCGCGCGCTGGACCCCAACGAGAACTTCCGCCCGGCGCTCGGCTTCGCGGCGATCCTGCTCGTGCTCTACTCCGTGCTCGTCGGTCCGGTGAGCTTCATCCGCTCGTCGCGTCGCGGCAAGCCGCTGCGCCCGCTCGTGCTCACGCCCATCTTGAGCGCAGCGACGTTCGGGCTGATCGTCGGCGTGGGGCTGATCGTGAAGGGGTGGCGGGGGCGCGCCCGCCACCTGGCGCTCCTGGAGACGGCCGCCGGGAGCACGCGCGGTGGCATCGTGCGCTTCCGCGGGTTTTACACGAGCGAGACGCGCACCCTGAGCATCCCGGCGACCGATCGCTCCGCCACCGTGGACGTGATGTCCAGCGACTCGGCGATGGACGACGCCGCGGTGCTCCGCGTGGACCGCAACGGCCTGTCGCTGGAGAACATCCGCTCCCTTCCGTGGCAGACGCTCGTCGTCCGGGAGCACGGCTTCACGGACCTCAAGGGGCCGGTGGTCGTCAAGACGTCCAAGTCGGGCGGGCTGGACGTGACCAACAAGACCGGCTCCACGCTCCTCGACGCGCTGGTGTACGCGCCGGGTGACGGCGTCTACTACTTCGAGAAGATCAAGAGCGGCGAGACGGTGAGCTCCGGTAGCGGCAAGCTGGTGCTGAGCGCGGTCTCGCGACGCGGGGTGGGCGCGGGCGCCATGACGGTGCACCCGTTCGACCCCTCCGGGCTGATGTCCTCCGGCGTGGCGAAGAAGGACCTCGACCGCCTGCAGAAGGAGTGGACGCCCTTCACCTCCAGCGCGGGCGAGGCCGTCGACTGGTGGCCGGACGACAAGCCGGTGGTGATGGGAGAGCTGGAGGGCGGAGAGAAGGTGAAGTCGGACACGGGCCTCTCGGTGGAGATGGACCGGATGATGGTCCGCATCGTCGGCACAGGAGGTACGCCGTGAGCGCGCAGACGAGCCACGAGGCGCCGCCCTCGAGCCAGGCGCCGCCCTCCTCCGGGTGGCTCGCCCCCGCCACGGTGCCCGCCATCCGCGTGCGGCACCTCTGGCACCGCTTCGGCAGGCTGGACGTGCTGCGCGACGTGACCTTCGACGTCGGGCAAGGCGAGATCTTCGGCTTCATCGGGCCGAACGGCGCCGGCAAGACGACGACCATCCGCGTCATGGCGACGCTCCTCGAGCCGCTCGCCGGCCGGGTGGAGGTGGACGGCTTCGACGTCTCCGTCGACCCGGAGGCGGTGCGCAAGATCATCGGCTACATGCCCGACCACGCCGGCGTCTACGAACGGGTGACGGTGCGCGAGTACCTGGAGTTCTTCGCCGACGCCTACAAGGTCGCCCCCGACGGCAACTACGCCGTCGTCGACGCGGTGATGGAGCTGACCGACCTCACCAAGCTCAAGGACAAGCTCGTCGCGACGATGTCCAAGGGCATGAAGCAGCGCCTGCAGCTCGCCCGCACCCTCCTGCACGATCCGAAGGTGCTGATCCTGGACGAGCCGGCGAGCGACCTCGACCCGCGCGCCCGCATCGAGATCCGCGACCTCTTGGTGGAGCTGCGGTCGATGGGCAAGACCATCTTCCTCTCCAGCCACATCCTCACCGAGCTCGCCGACGTGTGCACCTCGGTGGCGATCCTGGAGCGTGGCCGGCTGGTGGTCGCCGGCCCCATCTCCGAAATCGCGCGGCGGCTGGAGGAGGCCAACGCGCGCCGGGGCCTCGTCGCGGCGCCGCCCCCGCAGCCTCAGGCCGCCCAGACGCTGGTGTCACCGCAGCCCCAGCCAGGGGACCCCGCGCCCATGACGGTGCCCGACGCCTATCGCAACGTGGTGGAGGCGCCGCCGCAGACGGTGGCGGTGCCCAAGAAGCGAGTGAAGATCAAGACGCTCGCCTCCGGCGCGGCGGTGGAGAAGGCGCTCGTCGGCGCGCCCAACGTCTTCGCCGTCACGCCCGTCGGCGGCGGGCTCACGCTGGTGACCTACTCCGGCGACGACAGCGCGGTGGCCGCCATCGTCAAGGTTCTGGTGGCTGCCGACGTCGCGGTCACCGGGGTGGAGCCGGAGCGCAGCGAGCTCGAGCGGATCTTCCTCGAGGTCACCAAGGGCGAGGTGCAGTGATGGCCGCCGTCGCCTCGCCGCCGCCGTCCTCCATGGCCCCGCCGCCCATGCCGCGCGGGCGCGGGCTCATCGCGCGGCTCACGCACGACCCCAACGCGATCTGGATGCGCGAGATGCGCCAGTCGGCGCGGCTCGGCCGCACGCCGTGGATCCTCTTCGGCCTGAGCCTCACCATCTCGCTGCTCATGTGCTCGATCGGAGGGCTCGCCGCCTCGGACAACACGAGCCCGGCTTCGCTCGGCGGGGGCCTGTTCCAGACCTTCTTCTCCATCGCCTACTTCGTGGTGATGATCGTGGGGCCTGCCGTCGCCGCCAACAGCGTCGCCTCCGAGCGCGAGGGCCGCACGTGGGAGGCGATCCTCCTGACGGGCCTCCACCCGAAGGACATCGCGCGCGGCAAGTTCATGGCCGCCTACACGTCGATCGCCATGCACATCGTGGTGCTCGCGCCGGTGGGCGCCCTGCCCTTCCTCTTCGGCGGCGTGACGCCGGTCGAGGTGATCGTCGCCTTCGCCTTCCTGTTCGTCTTCGCGGCGCTCGCGGTGGCGTTCGGCCTGGCGGTGAGCTCGCTGATGTCCAGCCTGCGCGGCGCGCTGGTCATCACCCTCATCCTGGCGATCTGCATCGGGCCGACGCTGTACTCCGTGGTCGGCTTCGGCGGGTCGTTCGCCGTGCACAAGCTCTGGGACGACGTGCCGGAGGGCTTCCCGGTGTGGCTGCCCCTCGCGTACACCCGCGCGCCCTTCGGCATCGAGTACATGCTGGTGCTGGTGGCGGTGCCGCTGCTCCTGCTGCTCGTGCCGGCGTGGTTCCTCTACGAGATCACCGTCGCCAACCTCACCGGCGAGACGGACGACCGCTCCACCGGGCTGAAGCGCTGGTTCGCGGTGTCCACCCCGCTCCTCGCCATGGCGTGCGCGCTCCCGAGCGCCGTCGCGACGACCGACGACAATCGCTCGAGCCTGGCGATCGCCGGACTGACCCTGTTCGCGACCTACGCCGCCTTCTGTGCGCTGCTCTTCGCCTTCGACCCCGCCGGCCCCTCGCGTCGCGTCTTCACGCACTGGCGGCGCTCCGACGCCGGGCTGATGCGCCGCTTCTTCGGGCCGGGCCTCGCGAAGACGGCGACGCTGGTGATGCTGCTCGGCTTCCTCGGCCTGGCCGGCATCACCGGGGTAGACGCGGCGGCGATGTACTTCGCGCCGACCTCGGTGGCGCCGGCGTATGCCTACGGCGCCACCCTGCCCTCGCGGATGGACCACATCGGCCAGATCCTGGTCTTCGGCGCATACTCGGCGCCCTTCTTCGTCTTCACCACCGGGCTGGTGATGTACTTCCGCGCGCGCGGGAGCTCGCCGTGGGTGAGCCGCCTCATCGCCGGCGCGGTGCTCTTCCTGGTGGCCGCCGGTCCGTGGGTGGTCGCGGCGATCGGCGGCGTGGTGTCCAGCTCCCACGACGAGGCGTGGCTCGTCGTCGGCTCGCCCAGCCCCTTCTACGCCTACGTGATGGCGTCGTGGATGGCGAAGACGTCGGCGGATCAGGTGCCCATCATCCAGACGGGGCTGGCGTGCGCGCTGCTCTGGGGCCTCATCGGGCTCCTGCTCGTGGCGGCAGCGGCGCGGCGTTGCTCCCTGCTGATCCGCGAGCAGAACGCGCAGCTCGCGCAGACGGAGGCCGCCCTGCGCGCCGAGGACGAGGCCGTCATCGGCTCCGCGCAGGAGGCGGCGGCGCCGCCGCCGGAGGACCCCGCGGGCCCCGACGGCCCCACGCCGGAGGCCTCGGGAGCGACCTGATGCTGCTCGACGCCGCCTTCGCGCGAGAGCTCGAGGCGCTCCGCCGGCGCCTGCGCGTGCGCGCACGCTCGGGCGGCGGCGGCGATCACCTCGCCAAGCGGCGCGGTGGCAGCGCGGAGTTCCTCGAGCACCGTCCTTACACGCCGGGTGACGACCTGCGGCGCATCGACTGGCTCGCCTTCGCGCGCACCGGCGAGCCCGTCTTCAAGCTCTTCCGCGCCGAGGAGGACGTCATCGTCCGCCTGCTCGTGGACGCCAGCCTCTCCCTCGACGCGGGCGACCCGCCGAAGATGGACGCGGCCAAGCGCATGGCGGCGGCGATCGGGTACATGGCGCTCGCCGGCTCGGAGCGCACGCAGGTGCTCGCGGCGGCCGAGAGCCTCACCCAGGTCACCGAGCCGACACGCGGGCGGGCGAACCTGACCAAGCTCCTGCGCGAGCTCGACGCCATCCACCCGCAGGGCGGCACCGATCTCTCCCGCGCCGTCGAGCAGGTGATCGTGCGCTCGCCACGCCCGGGCATGCTCGTGGTGATCAGCGACTTCATGGACCCGGGGCCGTTCGACGCGGCGATCAGCCACGCCGCGGCGGCGGGACACGACATCGCCCTGGTGCAGGTCCTCTCCCGCGAGGAGGTGGAGCCGCGCTACGACGGCGACTACGCCCTGGAGGACGCGGAGACGGGCGACGTCGTCGAGGTGACGATGGACGCCGGCGCCGTGGAGGCCTACCTCGCGCGGCTGAACCAGCTCATCCTGGGGCTGCGCGCGCTGGCCAAGAAGGTCCGCGCCACCTACGTGCGGGTGGTGAGCGACGAGCCCACGCTCCCCGCGGTGCGGCGCTTCGTCGGCCGGGTGGTGGACTGATGGGCGGCGTGGAGTTCCTCAACCCCAAGGGGTTCTGGCTGCTCACCGGCCTCGTGCCGCTCGTCGTCCTCTACATCCTGAAGGTGAAGCGGCAGCGGCTGCGCGTGCCCTCCGTGTGGCTCTGGGCGGAGGCGCGACGCGATCTGCTCGCCAAGCACCCCTTCAAGAAGCTGCTGCCCGAGCTGCCGCTCCTGTTGCAGATGCTGGCGCTCATCGCCCTTTCGATCGCGCTCGCGCGGCCGGCGGAGCGGGGCGGGCGCATCACCGGCGACCACATCGCCATCGTCATCGACACCAGCGCGTCGATGGGCACCACCACCCACCCGGCGCCGGGCAAGACCTCGACGCGCATGGCGGACGCCATCGTCGCCGCGCAGGACGTCCTGGACTCCATGGAGCCCGGCGCTGACGCCATCCTCATCGAGGGCGCGCGGGAGGCGAGCGTCGTCTCGCCGCTGGAACGCGACCTGCGCCACCTCAAGGGCGCGCTCAAGCAGGTCGCGGTGCGCGACGTGGAGGGCGACCTCTCCTCCGCCGTCGCGCTCGCCGCCGACCGCCTCCGCACGCTGGGCGGGCGCCGACGCATCGTCATCATCACCGACGGCGCCCTCGCCCACGACACGCCGCTCGCTGCCGCGGGCATCGACACGCAGCTCGTCACCGTCGGGTCCCCCGCCGACAACCTGGGCATCACCCGCATCGACGTGCGCGCCGGCGCCGACCCGGTGTCGCACGCCGAGGAGGTGCAGGTCTTCGCGATGCTGCAGAACTACGGCACGGCGGCGCGCGACGCCTTCGTGACGCTCACGGTGGAGGGGAAGAAGGACCCGTCCGCCTCGCGGCGCGTGCTGGTCAAGCCCGGCGCGAAGACCGCGGTGGTCCTCACCTTCGATCCCGGCCCGCTGGAGTACGGCAAGGGGCTCACCGTGCAGGTCTCGCCCGGCGACGCGCTGGCCATCGACGACGTGGCGTACGGCCGGGTGCCGCAGGGCCGCAAGATGCCGGTCGTCCACGCGCTCGCCTCCGACTACTCGTGGCTCGCCCGCGCGCTGGACGCCGACGAGGACCTGGACATCCAGAAGCTCACCCTCTCGCAGGTGGGCACGGTCAACGTGGACCCCGACGCGCTGGTCGTCATCGAGGGCGCCTGCCCGGACGACGTCCCCGGGCTGGACGTGATGATCGTCGACCCACCCAAGGGCAACTGCATGGGCGTCGACGTCGGGGACTCCGTCGACGACCCGCAGATCACCTCGTGGGAGGTGGGCGACCCGCGCTTCCGCTTCCTGACGTTCGACGGCGTCCACGTGGCGAAGGCGCGCCCGCTCAAGCCGGAGGGCGCCTCCGGCGCGCTGCTCCGCGCC
The DNA here is from genome assembly GCA_963782055.1 of uncultured delta proteobacterium. Classification (GTDB taxonomy): domain Bacteria; phylum Myxococcota_A; class Polyangia; order Polyangiales; family Polyangiaceae; genus DASXHD01. The sequence goes on along the minus strand of CAWAIF010000003.1, from coordinate 2,075,005 downwards.
GGCACGGTGACCCTCATCGCCGACGCCTCCACGCCGGGGCGCACCGCGACGATCATCGGCTTCGACCCCGGCGACACCGACTGGCCGCTCAAGGCGTCCTTCGTGCTCTTCGTGCGCAACGTGGTGGAGATGGCGCGGCTGCACCGCAGCCAGGGCACGACCGGCCCCGCGCGCACCGGCGATCCGCTGCGCGTCGCCATCCCGAAGAGCGTCGACAAGGTGCTCGTCTCCGGCCCCGGCATGCCGGAGCACGAGGTGCAGGCCAAGGGCGGCTTCGCCATCGTCCCGCGCGTGGACCGCGCGGGCATCTACCACGTGCGCTGGACCACCCCGCGGGTGAGCAGCACCGTGGTGGTGGCCAACCTCACCAGCGAGGCGGAGAGCGACGTACGGCCCAAGCCGGTGGTCATCGACAAGACCGCCGGGGGCACCACCGGGGCGAAGCTCGCCGACGCACACCACGAGTGGGGACTCTGGCTCGCGCTGGCCGCCGCGCTGCTGGTGCTCTTCGACGTCTTCTGGCTGACGCGCAAGAAGGCGCAGCCCACGCTCGTCGACGTCGCCGCACCGCCCAGAGCCGCCGCCACCAAGGGGGCGGGCGCGTGAGCAGCCTGACCTTCGCCCACGTGTGGATGCTCTTCGCGGCGGGCCTCTACGCCGTGCTCGCGGTCGCGATGATGCGGCGGCTGCGTGCCCGCGAGCAGCTCCGCGCCGGCGCCGTCGTCATCGCGCTGGTGGGCTTCGCGCTGCTCCTCTACCAGGGCCTGGTCTCCGCACAGCTCGCGCGGGAGACGTACCTGCGCTTCGGGCACCCCCTCTTCGTCCTGCTCCCCGCCGCGACCGCGCTCTTCCTCGCGTGGCGCCTCTCCAGGCTCCCGGCGCGGATGACGCGGGTGCGGCGGTGGCTGGTGGTCTTCCTCACCTCGCTCGCTGGCCTCGCCGCCGCCGTGGCGGTGACCGAGCCGGAGCTGGGCCGGCCGCTCGACCGCATGACCATCCTGCTGCTCATCGACCGCTCGCGCTCCATCGAGCTGGTCCCCGGCGCCGACCAGCGCGTCGCCAGCGAGATGCGCGTCGCGGAGAAGGGCATGCACGAGGACGACCGCGTCGGCACGGTCGTCTTCGCCGCCGACGCCGTCACCGAGGACCCGCCCCGCCCCAAGAGCGATCTGCCGCCGCCGCAGCGGGTGGAGATCGGACGCGATGGCACGAACATCGAGGCCGCCATCCGCCGGGCCCTCGCCGAGCTGCCGGCGGACACCGCTCCGCGGCTGGTGCTCATCTCCGACGGCGTGCAGACCCGCGGGGACGCCATCGCCGCCGCCGCGGCCGCGGTCGCCGCCGACGTGCCCATCGACGTCGTCCCGCTCGACCAGAAGACCTTCCCCGATGTGCGCGTCGTCGCCGTGCGCGCGCCGGCCCACGCCGACGAGGGCGAGGCGCTCGACCTGCGCGTCGTCACCGCCAGCACGGTCGACGCCGACGTGGACGTACGCATCAAGCGCGACGGCGAGCTCATCCACAGCTCCCGCGTGCACGTCGCCCCGGGGGAGAACGTCCTGCGCCTCCGCGCGAAGGCGGCGCAGCCCGGGCTGCACCGCTACGACGTGGAGGTCACCGCCGCAGACCCCAAGACCGACGGCTCACCCGAGGACAACACCGGCTCCACCTTCGTGCGCGTGCGCGGCCCCTCCCTCGCGCTCATCCTGGAGGGCGAGGCGGGCAAGGGCGCGGCGCTGGCGAGCGCGCTTCAGGCGAGCGGATTCCGCACGGAGGAGCGCTCCACCACCGGGGTGCCCGCCGACGTGGGCGGCCTCGCCGGCTTCGACCTGGTGGTGCTGAGCGACGTTCCCGCGACCGACCTCGCGACCACGCAGATCGACGCGCTCGCCAGCTACACGCGCGACCTGGGCGGCGGGCTGATCCTCATGGGCGGCGACCGGTCGATGGGCCCCGGCGGCTACGCGCGCACGCCCATCGAGGAGGTCTCGCCGGTCTCCTTCGACCTGAAGCAGGAGAAGCGGCGCGCCTCCCTCGCCGAGGTCATCGCCATCGACTACTCCGGCTCGATGGGCATGATGGTGAGCGGGCAGACGAAGCTCGCCCTCGCCAACGAGGCGGCCGCGCGCAGCGCCTCGCTGCTCGGCCCAGGCGACAGGCTCGGCGTGGAGCACGTGGACACCGTCGCGGCCTGGACCATCCCGATCGGCCCGGTGACGGACGCCAAGGCCATCGGCGCGAAGATCCGCGCGGTGCAGGTGGGCGGCGGCGGCATCTACACCGACCTGGCCCTGCGCGAAGGCTACGCCGCGCTGGAGAAGGAGACGGTCAACCTCAAGCACATGCTCCTCTTCGCCGACGGCGACGACGCCGAGGAGATCGCGGGGTGCCGGGCGCTGGTCGCCGCCGCGGCGGCGAAGGGCATCACCACCAGCGTCATCTCCCTCGGCCGCGGACACGACTCGCCGGAGCTGGAGGTGCTGTCCAAGATGGGCGGCGGCCGCTTCTACCTCATCGACGACGCCACCAAGCTCCCCGCGGTCTTCACGCAGGAGACCATCCTCGCCGCCAAGAGCAGCATCCACGAAGAGGACTTCAAGGTCAGCGTGGGCGCGCCCACGCCCGCCACCCGCGCGATCGACTTCGGCTCCGCGCCGCCGCTGCACGGCTACGTCGTCACCGTGCCCAAGCCGCGCGCGACGGTCGCCCTCGGCGGACCGGAGAACGATCCCATCCTCGCCACCTGGGCCGTCGGCATCGGCCGCGCCGCCGCCTTCACGAGCGACTTCAAGGACCGCTGGGGGTCGAACTGGCTCAAGTGGCCCGCCGCCGTGAAGATGTTCGGCGAGCTGGGGCGCGACACCGCCCGCAAGGCAGACGACCCGCGGGTCCGGCTGGACAGCGACGCCTCCGGCGGGGAGCTGCACGTGCGCGCCGACGTGGTCGGCGATGACGGCCGCGCGCAGACCTTCCGCCGCCTGACGGTGCACGTCGCCGGGCCGGATGGCTTCTCGCGCGACATGTCCCTGGAGGCGGTGGGCGCGGGGCGCTACGCGGCCAACATCCCGCTGTCGCGCCCGGGCACCTACGTCGCCACCGCCAAGGACGAGCTGTCCGGCGAGGCGGTCGGCACGACGGGGGCCGTGCTGAGCGCCGGCGAGGAGCTACGCCCCACCGGCAGCGACAGGCAGCTGCTGAGCCGCATCGCCTCCATGACCGGCGGCAAGCAGCGCGACACCCTCGCCGGTCTCTTCGACGACCGCGCGGCGCGCCGCTTCGCCTACTCGCCGCTGCTCGCGCCGCTCTCCTTGCTCGCCGCCATCGCCATGGTCCTGGGCGTGGGCGCGCGGCGGCTGGGCATCCCCGACTGGCTGCTCGCCCTGAGCGGGCGCGTGCGAGGCCGCGCCCGGCAGACCGAGGCGGAGAAGCGCGCCTCCCTCGCCTTCGCCGAGGCCCGCGAGCGCGATCGCGCCGGCCGGCAGCAGCGCACCAACGAGGCCCTCCTCGCCCGCAAGAAGGCCGCGCGCCCTCACACGTCCGTCGGCACCGGGCCTCCTCCGGGCGGGATCCTCGGCGCCTCGCCGCCGCGTCCCACCGCCAAGGCGCCCATCGGTCCCGTGGCTCCACGCCCTGGCGGGGCGGCGGGCAGGGCTCCCGGTCCCGCCGCGCCGCGCATGAGCACAGCCGAGCGGCTCGCCCAGAAGCGTCGCGAACGAAAGTGACGAGCCGGCGCGCCCGCGCCTTGGCACCCGGCCTGCCGGGTGCGATCCTCCAGTGGATGCGCCCTGTCGTCTTCGTGGTGCCCGCCCTCCTGGCCGTACTCGGGTGCGGGAGCTCCTCCACGGACACGGCGCCCGCCGATGCCGGCGTCGAGGCCGCGCCGCCCACTCCGCTGTCGGAGCAGATCGCCATCAGCGAGGTGGCCAACTACGAGGTCGTGAAGGTCGACGTGATGAAGGACGGCGGCGCCGCGGGGGGCAACGCGCCCATCATCACGAAGAAGCCCGGCCTCTTCCGCGTCTACCTGAGCTTCCTCACGCGCAAGCGCTGGCTCCAGCACTCCCTCGACGCCGAGCTGCACCTCGTTGACCCGTTCCAGCACGAGACGGTGCTCACCGCCAAGGCGACGGTCGCCGGCGCCTCCGACGACGCGGTGCTGGGGAGCACCTTCAACTTCCCCTTCGACGACAAGCTCCTCACGACAGGGGCGTGGTCCTTCTGGGTCAAGGTGAGCGACCCGTCGCGCGTCGGCACCGACGACCTGACCACCATCCGCTACCCCGACGCCGACGGCACCCAGAGCTTCACCGTGCTGGACAACCCGGGCCCAGTGCACATCGTCTTCGTGCCCATCCAGTACGACGCCGACGGCTCCTCGCGCCTGCCGGCCACCGACCCGACGCAGATGACGTCCATCCACCAGCTGCTGTCCGACATGTACCCGTCGAGCGACATCCAGATCACCCTGCACGATCCGGTCACGTCGTCGATCGTCGCCGATGCCTCGGGCACCGGCTGGGACGAGACACTGCAGCTCGTGCTGGACACGCGGCAGGCCGACGCCCCCAGCGGCGACGTGTACTACGTCGGCGCGTTCGAGCCGCAGGACAGCTTCCCGACGTACTGCAAGCAGGGGTGCATCCTCGGTCTCGCGCCCATCGCCACGCTGGGCAGCGAGGGTGAACGCGGCGCGCTCGTCGTCGGGTGGCCGGGCTACACCTCGCAGGAGACGGTGGCGCACGAGCTCGGTCACACGATGGGCCGCGCCCACTCGCCGTGCGGCCACCCGGCGGGCATCGACCCCAAGTTCCCCTACCCCGACGGGAGCGTGGGCGTCTCCGGCTTCCAGGCGTCCAGCTCCAGCCTGGTGACGACCGACGCGACCGACGTCATGGGCTACTGCCAGCCGACGTGGATCTCCGATTACACCTACACGGCGCTCTACCAGCGCATCCGGCAGATCAACCTGGTCTACGACGTCCAGGGGACGCTCCCGCCGCCGCAGCGCTACGCCCGCTGGCTCATCGGCGCCGATGGCACGCCGCGCCGCATGGGCACCGTCCTGCGCAACCGCCCGCCGGAGGGCAAGCCGATGACGCTCACGTACACGCTCTCGACCGGCGCCACGCGCACGGTCACCGGCGCCTTCTTCCCCTACGACCACCTCCCGGGCGGCTACCTCCTCGCCCCCGACCTCCCCCTCTCCGCGAAGGTCTCCATCCCGGCCCTACCCAGGTAGTTTCTCCTCGGCTCTCCCGGCGCCCGACGGGCCGGGCGCCGCTGCCGACGGCCCCTCTCGGCTCGCCTCGAGTGCAGCGCCGCGGTGCCAGACGAGGTCACGCTCCTGGCGCGGAGAGCGCGAGTGCGCGATCGAGCTCGCGCTGCCGTTGCTCGCAGCGCGCCTGGGCGCGGCGCGTGCGGTCCCGTTCCCGTTCGACCCAGAACCCGTGCTCGGTATCCCGGTCCAGCTCCGCCTCATCGCCGAACCCGAGCCGGATGCGCATACAGAGCGCCTCCAGGTGCCGGCGTGCACTCGCGCACCTGCGCGGATCGGGCCACCACCGCCCGCCCGGCGCGAGCGCCCCGTCCAGCGCGAGCCCCACGTGCCCCACCAGCACGAGCCCGTAGTACGCCCGGCGCACCCGGCGTCGCCCCTCCGGCGTGAGGGCCACGACCACGTTGCACCCGACGCGCCGCCGCGTCACCAGCCCGATCTTCTCCAGCGACCGCATCATCTCGCTGATCGTGGCCCGCGCCACGCCGAGCCCCCGCCGCAGGTCGCTCTGGAAGTGCGCGCACCCCGTTCCCAGCCGGTAGAGCGCATCGAGCACATCAAGCCGCGCTGCGGTGAGCCCCATCGCCCGAAGCGCCCGCCGTGTGAGCCGCAGCGTCGCGTAGTACGCCCGCTTGATCGTGAAGAACACCGGATCCATTCCCGCCATCATCCCCAACCCCCACAGCACCCCCCATGCCACCCCCCCTCCCTCACGGGTTGCCGCAGAAACGTCGAAGTGAATGGACCCTTGCACTTCGACGTTGGGTGTCCGGGGACAGAGGGGGGGACAGGGGGGACGGACAGGGGGCAGCACGCCAACGGAGGGCTAGGGGAGAGGAGAGCGCGCGATCGGCGTGGCGCAAGCTACGAGTGATCTTGGAACAGCAAGATCGGAAGATCAGAAGGTCCCATCCACCATCTTCCTGATCTTCTGATCTTCTGATCTTCTGAGAATCCTCACCTGGTAGCGGCGATCCGGGGTGGTCGCAGCGCCGGGGTTGGCGAGGTCAGCGGATCAGAACGAAGACCGCGAGCCCGCCGCCCACCAGCAGCGCGAGCACCGCCACGATGACCACCGGAATGAGCCACGCCGGCTTGCCCTGCGGGATGCCGGCCGCGCCCTCCATGCCGTAGCTCGCCGCGCGCGCCTGCGCGAACGCCTGGTCCATGGACGCGCCGGAGGCCTGACCCCAGGCAGGCTGGCCGTAGCCCTGCGAGGCGCCGCCCATGCCGGGCGGGGCAGCGAAGGGATCAGCCGCGGCCTCGAGGGCAGCGGGCGCGCGCTCGAGCGTGCGCGGCCGCGCCTCCTCCACCTGCTGCGCGAGGGTGGCGAGCGGCGTCTTCGCCCACTGCGTGTGGTCGCCCTCCAGCCCGTACGCGTGACCGACCGCATCGGCGAGCGCACCCACGCTGGGCGTGCGGATGTTGGGGTTCTTGGCGAGCGCCTCCTCCATGACCTCGTCCATGCGGGGCGGGATGGGGAACTTGGCGTTGGCCGCGCTGAGGCTGGGCGGGTCGGGGTCCTTGGTGAGGATGGCGAGCAGGATGGACGGACCGTTGTTGCCGAAGAAGGGCACCGTCCCGCAGATGCACTCGTACGCGATGGCGCCCAGCGCGAAGACGTCGGCGCGGGCGTCGAGCGTCTCCAGCCCCTGCGCCTGCTCCGGGGCCATGTAGTACGGCGAGCCGATCGTCGTGCCGAGCACGGTGAGTTTCTTGGCGTCCTTGTTCTTGTCCTTGACCGAGCCGAAGTCGAGCAGCTTGACGACGTCGCCCTCGCGCGTGCCGCAGAGGAAGATGTTGTCCGGCTTCAGGTCGCGGTGGACGAACTGCCGGGCGTGCGCCTCGTCGAGGCCCAGCGCCACCTGCGAGAGCATGCGCACCAGGCGCTCCGGCGGGAGGAACTTCTCGCGCTTGAGGACCACGCGCAGCTCCTCGCCGTCGAGGAACTCCATCACCAAAAGCCAGACCTTGAACTGGTCGTCGTGCTGGAAGTCGAGCACGTGCACGATGTGATCGTGCGGCAGCGCGCTGGAGATCTCGTACTCGCGCTTGAAGCGCTCCAGCGAGACCTCGTCCTTCGCCACCGCGTCGTGCAGGACCTTCACGGCGATGCGCAGGTCGTTCTGCCGGTCGATGCCCTCGTAGACGCGGCCCATGCCGCCATCGGCGACGACGCGGCGGATCTCGTAGCGGCCGCAGAGCTTCTGCCCGATGCGCGGGTCCTCCGCCGTCATCGGCGGGGGGGCGAGCGTGGCCGAGACGAGCCCAGTGCCGTCGGCCGGGCAGAAGCCGGCGTCGTTCGGGTAGACGCGCTGACAGGTCGGACAGCTCTTCACGAGGCGGAGGTCCCCTCTAGCCCTTCGGGTCGGCCGCGTCCGGGGCGGCCGCTGGAGGGACATAGTAGATGATGCGCTGGCAGGATGGGCACTGATCCAGCAGGGGCTCCCGGCGCAGGCGGTGGAAGAGCTGCGGCGGCAGGGCCATGTTGCAGGCCTTGCAGGTGCCGTCCGTCGTCTGGGCGATGCCCGTGCCGCGGCGGCCGCGGATCATCTCGTAGCGGCGATACGTCTGGGCCGGCAGCCTCTTGACGATGGCGCCGCGGGTGGAGGTGCGCTCGGCCTGCCGCCGCTCCGTCTCCCCGAGCTTGGCCTGGACGGAGCCCTCGGTCTCGCCCAGCTCGGCGCCGACCTGCTTGGCCTCCTCCTCGGTCGTGTCGATCTGCTGGCGCGCGGCGTCACCGTCGGTCGTCAGCTTGCCGATCTCGTCCTCGCGGTCCCGTATGAGCTTGCGCAGCTCTTCCAGCTCGCGCTGGGCGGCGTTGGCCTCGCGCTCGTTGCGCGCGCGGTTCATCTTCTCCCGCGAGTGCTCGAGCTGCTGCATCATGTTGCGCACCTCGACCACGTAGTCGTTGCGCAGCTTCTCTATCGCGGTGAGGTGAGCCTTGTCGTTCTTGGCTTTCTCTTCCAGCTCGACGTGCTTGCTGCGCAGCCCCTCCAGTGCGCCTCGTTCACGGCCAATCTCGTCACCGAGTGTCTTGAGCTCCGCGTCCAGCGCGGCCAGCTCCTCGAGAGCAATAATCTGTTCAGGTACGCTCACGATACTCCTTCGAAGAGGTCCGGTTTCTTGCGTGGGCCCACCTGGGTTCGAACCAGGAACGGCCCGGTTATGAGCCGGGGGCTCTGACCGATTGAGCTATGGGCCCCGAGACGCGCGGAGAGGGGCGCCCGAGCGAGGCTCGAGCGACCGGCCCGCCGTGGGGGACGGCTGCCACCCAATGCACGGTGGGGTATGGGCTCGAGCATGTTCTCGAGCGGCCGGACCAAGGAACCCCAAAAGCAATTGGGCACGGGGGCGAAAGGTAGCCCATGGCGGGCGTTCCATCAATCCGGGATGCAACGGGCAAGCCGAAGCTCCGCGGAGGCCTCCCGCGCCACCACCACGCGGAGCGCGCCGGCGTCGGCCCCCAGCGGCGCAAGAACCTCGTACGGGTCCAGCTCCGGCTCCAGGCTGGGGAGGCCACCGCTGGGCTGCAGAGGCAAGAACACCGCGGCGCCGGAGGGATCCTCGAAGACCACGGCGGCCGTCGCCCCTGCCCGGGCCCCCACCGGCGCGCCCCGTCCGACGCCTCCGTCGAGCAGCACGCGCGCCGGCGCCGCGTGCCCGCCGTGCACCGAGGCGAGGAGCAGCTTGCCGGAGCCCTGCGCGCCGGTGTCCTCGGCGTCCCGGGCAAAGAGGTCGAAATCCCCGGCGGAGGCGCCCGCGTCCGGCCCAGCGGCGGGCGTCAGGTCGAAGACCCCCGCGCGGCCTTGCTCGGCGGTGAGGCGCTGCGGAGCGCCGTACGGGGTGCCGTCCGGGCCGACCGCCAGCACCTCCAGCCACTCGAAGCCGACGTCCTCGCCGGGGCCCTCGGGCAGCGCCGCGGCGTCGGACGCCGGGAGGGCGCGGTGGGCCACCCACACCACCCAGTAGCCGCCCGCCGCACGAGCCACGATGCGCGGGCGATCCGCGTCGGTGTCCGGAGGCGAGAGGGTCACCGGCGGGGACGCCTTGCCCGCGGCGAAGGTCGCCATCCGCACCGCGCTCGCCACCTTGCCCCCCGCGGGCTCGTCCCACACGACCGCGCCCCGCGGCGCCACGCCGCCCGCCAGCAGCGCGGCGTCCATCGCCAGGGAGTCGTCGGGGGCCTCCGGCGGCAGCTCGACGACGCGCACCGCTGCGCCGGCCTTCGGGTCCACGCGCGAGAGCACGACGGCCCGCGAGCCGGGCGTGCGTCGCCCCGAGGGCTGCCCGTAGAAGGCGGCGTAGACGTCGTCCCCGCCGAGCACCAGCGGCCGGGGCGGAGGGGCATCCGCCGCCAGCAGCCCCAGGTTCACCGACTGCACCGCGCCGAGGTCCGCGCGCACCAGCGCCACGCGCGCCTCGTCCCCCGCGCGCACCCCCACCGCGAGGCCGTCCGCGGTGCGGGCCGCGACCCCCACCTCGACGGCCGCGTCGCCGAGCGACACGCTCGCCGCCTGCAGCGTGCAGCGCGAAGGCGCGTAGGCGCTCGGCTCGACCGAAGCCTCCTCCAGCGCCTCCCCCGCGTCGGGCACCCGCAGCGGCTCGGGGCGCGCACAGGCCCGCGCGCACCCGGCGGACAGCAGCAACAGCCCGGCGAGCGACGCGCGCGGCCTCATCGATCGAGGAAGCCGTCGACGACCTGGAGCGCGAGCTCGTAGCGCTCGAGCGGGGGCATCACGTAGGCGCCGGCCACCTGGTCGCGAAACTCGGCCAGCATCTCGCGGGCGATCGCCACGCCCTCCTTGCGCGCGTCGGCACCGGTGCCCGCCTTGCGCATGCGCTCGCGCACCGACTCGGGCACCTGCATGCCGGGCACCTCGTTGTGGAGGAACTCGGCGTTGCGGTAGCTCGCGAGGGGCAGGAGCCCCAGCAGCACGGGCAGCCCGAGCGGCTTCACGTCCGCCAGAAAGCGGCGGAGCTGCACCGGATCGTAGACCGGCTGGGTCATCACGATCTCCGCGCCGGAGTCCTTCTTCTCCCGCAGGCGTCGCATCTCGCGCTCGTAGTTGAGGGCGGCGGGCTCGGCGCCTGTCGCCAGCACGAAGCGCGTCCCGCCGCCGATGGGCTTGCCGGCGGGGTCCACCCCGTGGTTCAGCCGGGTGGCGAGCTTGAGCAGGCCGATGGAGTCCAGGTCGTAGACGGGCGTGGCGTCGGGAAAGTCGCCCATCTTCGGCGGGTCGCCGGTGATGATGACCAGGTTGCGCACGCCGAGCTCGTGCGCTGCCAGCAGGTGCGCGACCTGCGCGAGCAGGTTCCGGTCCCGCCCGCACACGTGCAGGATGGTCTCCATCCCCAGCTCCTGCTGGACCCGCGCGGCCATGGCGAGGTTGCCCATCCGCGCCTGCGCGCGCGCGCCGTCGGCGATGTTGATCACGTCCACGCCGCCGTCGCGGAGCATCTTCGCGGCGGCGAGCGGCTTGGCGAGATCCAGGCCGATCGGGGGGTTGACCTCCACCGAGACGATGAACCCCTTGCCGAGCTTCTTGCCCAGCGCGCTGCGCTCGGCGACGGGGGCCAGGCTGACGGCCGCGCGCACGGCCACCGGCACCTCGCTGTCCTTGTCCCGCGCGACGGACCCCTCGTCCTCCACAGCGCCGCCCGCCATGCGCGCCGCCGCGGCCACCCGCTTGATGTGCTCGGGCGTCGTCCCGCAGCAGCCGCCGACCATGCGCACACCCAGCTTGAACATGCGACGCGCGTAGACGCCGAAGTACTCCGGCGTGGACACGTACACGAGGCGCTCGTCCACCCGGCGGGGGAGCCCGGCGTTGGGCACCGCGGACACCGGCAGGCCGAGGGCGAGCATCGGCTCCACCGAGGCGAGCACGTTCATCGGGCCGTCGGAGCAGTTGACGCCGATGACGTCGGCGCCCCAGTCGCGCATCATCTTGCCAATCTCGCCGGACGTCGTGCCGTCCGCCATGCGGCCGTTCTCGTCGAGCGAGACGTGGGCGACGACAGGCACGCGCCCACCGGACGCCTCGCGCGCCGCCTCGATCGCGATGCGCACCTCCACGCTCTGGCGCATGGTCTCGATGACGAGCGCGTCGACGTCCGCCTCCATCAGCGCCTCGGCCTGCGCCAGCAGCGCCGAGCGGACACGCTCGAGGTCGCCCTCCAGCGCCTCCCCGAGGAAGTAGCCGCTGGGGCCGATGGCCCCAGCGACGTAAGCGCGCTGGCCGGCCACCTCCCGCGCCAGGGACGCGGCGGCGAGGTTGAGCTCGCGCACCCGTCCCTGCAGGCCGTGCTTCTCCAGCCGGAGCGCGTTGGCCCCGAAGGTGTTGGTCTCCAGGAGCTGCGCGCCCGCGCGCAGATAGTCCTCGTGGACCTTGCGCACCACCTCCGGCCGCGAGACGACCAGCTCCTCGAAGCAGGCGCTGTAGAGGATGCCTCGCTCGTAGAGCTGGGTGCCCATCGCGCCGTCCACCACGAGGACGTCACGCTTGAGTGCATCGAGAAAGGGAAGGGCCGGGCCGGACATGAGCCCCTCTACCTAAATCAACCGGCTCGATTCGGCCACTCCCGAATGCCGCACCAGAAAGCGCTTCAGAAGCTGCCGTGCAGCATCATCCCGCCGAGACCCGGCCCGAGCATGGGCGCGAAGGACACGTCGGCGCCCTCGCTCTTGACCACGCGCTTGGAGCCGAAGCTCGTCAGCACGAGGGCGAGGCCCACCCCGATGGCGACGATGCCGATGCCACCGGCCACGCCCATCTGGATGTAGAAACGGTTGGCGCGGTCGCCGAACGTCAGGCCGGAGGTGTCGGTGACGTGGCAGTTGCCGCCACTGCTGAAGCTTGTGTTGCTCGCGCCGCTCCTGCCGTTGGGCAGGTCGCACGTCGGGAGGCCCTTGCCTTCCTGGTTGAACTTGCTCTGGTTGTCGCTCGCCTGGACCAGCGCGACGACGCCGTACACCAGCGCGCCCACGCCGACGACGCCCACCCCGACGCCGATCCAGCGGCGCGTGGGGCTCCCCGGCTGCTCGACGACCTGCGGTCCTGTCGGCCCGATGCCGCCGTTCTGCTTCTGCTTCTGCGCCTTCAGCTCCTCGGGCGTCATGTCCTCCATCGAGACGGTGACCGCCAGCGGGGAGTTGTTCTGCTTCAGGGTGATGTGGCGGGCCCAGTCGTGCTTGCCCGGCGCCGTGAGCTCGATGTCGTGATCGCCCGGGTCGAGGGGGAGGTCAGCGTTGAGCGACTCCGGCGGGATGCTCTCGTTGTCGATCTTGATCGTCACGTTGGGCGGCACGAGCGCCATGCTGATGCGAATCTTGAGCAGCCGCCCCTCCAGCTCCTTGGCCTTGTCGGCTGCGTACTGCCCGGCCGGGGTTCCGCGGCCCTTCTTGGCGGCGACGAGGTACTCGCCCCACGCGGAGGCCGTCTTGCCGTCCAGGTCCTGGCAGCGGGCGAGCGCGACCATCGTGTTGATGCTCTCGTCGAGCTTGAGGCTGGCGGAGAAGCGCTCGCACGCCTCGTGGTACTTCTTCTCCTTGATGAGCTGCGCGCCCTGGTCGTAGAGCGACTCGGCCTGCGTGACGTTCACGCCCTGCGCGAAGACAGGGGGAGCCTGCGCGGCGACGAGAGCGAGCGCGGTGACCGCGGCGGTGGCGACACGCATGGCGGAGCGCACCCGGGAGTCACGCGGCTCATTCGCCCAAGTGGAAGGGATCTGCGGGGAGACCATGGGTACTGAAGTACCCCAGTTTGGCCGCTAGCGTCCACCAAACGGATCGTAGGAGGCCGCCGGCTTTGCGGTGTGCGTCGGCGTGGGCGCGGCGGTGGTGGTGGCGGCTGTCGCCGTGGGGTGCGTCTTGACCTCCGGCGTGCCCTTTCCGGAGGTGACGTGATGCGTCTTGGTGTGCGTGGAGTTCGTGTGCGCGGGTGGGGTCTCCACCTTCGCCGTGGCCGTCTCGGTGGGTGGAGCGGTGGCGGTGGAGGCCTGGGTGGCCGTCTCGGCGGCCGTGGCCGTGGCCGCGGTCGTCGTGGTCGTCTCGGTGGGGGCCGCGGTGGCCGTCTCCGCCGCGCTGGCGGAGGGATCGGTGGTCTCGGGGCCGGCAGCGGCGCTGTGGTGCGTGACCTTGTAGACGCCCACGCTGGCGACGCCGAGCATCACCAGGGCACCCACGGCCAGCCCGGCGAAGAGCGGTGCCTTGCTCTTGGGGATGGCCCCCCCGCCCGTCTGGCCCCAGGCGGCGTTGGTCTGCGAGCCGGGCATCCCCGCGACGGCGGGCATCGGGCCGGACTGCGACGAGGACATCATCTGGGGCGGCGGGAGCTGGTGCGAGCCGGTCCCCATGCCGGCGTAGGAGGGCATCGGCGCGCGGACGCCGTCGGAGCTCGTGCCGGGCATGACGACGGGCGGCGCGGGCATCCCGAGCGACTGCGCGACGCGCTCCACCGAGACGTACGAGCGGGCGGGCGCGCACGACGCGAGGGCGACCGCGAGCTCCGCCACGTTGGCGAAGCGGTAGTCGATGTTGCGCTGCAGGCAGCGCATGATCGCCTCGCTGAGCGCCTGCGGCACGTCCGGTCGCTTCTGCGAGACCGGGACGGGCTGCGTCTCCAGGATGGCGATGAAGAGCTCGCCCAGCGTCTCCCCGTTGAAGGGCACGGTGCCGGTGAGCAGCTCGTACAGGATGACCCCGAGGGCCCAGACGTCCGCGCGCGCGTCCACGTTCTTCGCCGAGCGGAGCTGCTCGGGCGACATGTAGAGCGGCGAGCCGAGCATCGACTTGGTGGAGGTGAGGTTGTGGCCGCCGCTGGCCTCGCCGAAGGGGTTGGATGCCTTGGCGATGCCGAAATCCAGGACCTTCACCACCGTGCCGCCATCCTGGCGCTTGGCCAGGAAGAGGTTGGCCGGCTTGAGATCGCGATGGACGATGCCGAGCGCATGCGCCTGGGCGATGGCCTCCAGCGACTGCAGCACGTAGTCGACGGCTTCCTCCACGGGGAGGGCGCCGCGCTGCTCGAGGAGCTGCGAGAGGTCTCCTCCCTCGAGGTACTCCATGACCATGTACGGGAAGCCGTTCTCGGTTCCCACGTCCATGACGCGGCAGACGTGCTCGCTCTGGATCTTGAAGGCGTTTCTGGCCTCGTTGTTGAAGCGCGCGACCGCCTCCGAGTTGGCCGCGATCTCCCCCAGGAGGAACTTCACGGCGACACGCTGGCCGAGGAGCTGATGGTGTGCGGCCAACACCGCGCCCATGCCCCCCTTCCCGATGATCCGCTCGATCTGGTACTTGCCGGCGACGATGTCGCCCGGCTTCGGGAGGTGCTCTTCGTCGTCGACGCCACCCATCGTCATGAATTGCCTCGCAGTGTCGGAAGGCGCGCGCTGCTGGCACGCCTAGTTGCCGGAGCATAGCGCACGGGGGAGCCTCCGCATACCCTGGGGCCCGCGCAGGGTAGGAGGCTGTAGGGAAGAAAGGGGCCGGGCCCTTGTAGAAAGACGGCCGAGCGCCGCGGAAGTTTCGCAGTTTCGCGCTGCCGCGCTACCTTCGCGGAGATGTCAGCGCTTGCGGACCTCCGGGCCTCGGTGCCGGGCCTTCGCGCCAGCGAGGACGGCGCGGACCGGGCCGCCTACTCGCGGGACCTCTGGCCGCGGCACCACCTCGCGGTGCGGGCGGGCAACGTGGCGGCGCACCGGCCGCTCGGCGTGGTGTGGCCGGAGAGCACCGAGCAGGTGGCGGCGATCGTCCGGTGGGCGGCGGCGCGCGGCGTGCCGCTTGTGCCCTTCGGCGCGGGGAGCGGCGTGTGCGCGGGCGTCCTGCCCACGCCGCGCACCGTGGTCGTCGATCTGAAGCGGATGGCGCGCTGGCGGAGGCTGGATCGCGAGGCGCCCTCGCTCTCGGTGGAGGCGGGGCACATGGGGCTCCCGCTGGAGGAACAGTTGACCCGTCAAGGGTTTACCCTGGGGCACTTCCCGTCCTCCATCCTCTGCAGCACGGTGGGCGGGTGGATCGCCGCGCGCAGCGCGGGGCAGGCCTCCGGCTACTACGGGAAGATCGAGGACATGGTGGTGCGGCTGGAGTGCGTGACCGGCCGCGGCGACGTGGCGCTCCTGTCGCACCGCGCGTCGGGGCCCAGCCTGGTGCCGCTCGTCGTGGGCAGCGAGGGGACGCTCGCCATCGTGACCGCGGCGGAGCTCCGGCTGCACCCGGCCCCCTCCACGCGGGGCTTCGGCGCGTGGTCCTTCCCGTCCACGCGCGCGGGCTGGGAGGCGATGCGCGAGATGTTCCAGCGCGGGCTGCGCCCGGCGGTCGCGCGCCTCTACGATCCCTTCGACGCCATGCTCGCCCGGCGCGGCGCCGTCCGCGGCGAGAAAGCGAAGCGCCACGGCGCGCCCGGCGGCGGCGCCTCCGCCCTGCGCAGGTTGCTCCGGAGCCCCTCGCTGATGAACGAGCTGCTCGCCTCGCGCGCGGGCGGTGCGGCGCTGGGCGGCTCGCTGCTCGTCACCATCTTCGAGGGGCACGACGGCCGCGCGCTGGACGCGGCGCGCGAGGCGCACGGGATCGCGATGCACATGGGCGGCAAGGACGAGGGGGAGGCGCCGGCGCGCCGCTGGCTGCAGCACCGCTACGCGGTGAGCTACCGGCAGGCCCCGCTCTTCGCGCGCGGCCTCTTCGTCGACACGATGGAGGTCGCGGCGAGCTGGTCGCGCCTGGGCGCCCTCTACGACGGCGTGCGCAAGGCGATGGGCTCGCGCGTCTTCGTGATGGCGCACTTCAGCCACGCCTACCCCGACGGCTGCTGCATCTACTTCTCCTTCGCCGGCGTGGCGAAGCCGGGCGCGCCGGGAGGATGGGACGCCGCGTGCGAGGCCCGCTACGACGAGACCTGGCGCGCCGCGCTGGACGCGGCCACGGCGGCAGGCGGCACCCTCGCGCACCACCACGGGGTGGGCCGGTCCAAGGCGCCGCGCCTCGGGCCGGAGCTGGGCGCCGGGGTGGGCGTGGTGCACGCGCTGCGCCGCGCCTTCGACCCGCACGGGATCCTCAACCCGGGCGCGCTGGTGCCGCCGGTGAGTCCGGAGCCGTACGTGCCGCGGGCGCGCGCGCCGGAGGCGGCGTCGTGAGCATCGCCATCGATCGCGAGAGCCTGCTCGCGCACGCGAGCGGCGAGGTGGGCGTGAGCGAGCTGGAGCGCGCCCTCGGGGCGGAGGGGCTGACGCTGGACCTCTCCCCCGCCCCGGGCGAGCTCACCGTCGCCGAGTGGATCGGCGCCGGCGGGCCGGGCGCGCGCAGCCCGTGGCTGGACCCCGCGGACCACGTGCTGGCGGGCTTCGAGGCGCGGCTCCCCTCCGGCGAGCTGCTCGCGGTGCGCCCCGCGCCCCGGCGCGCGGTCGGCCCCGATCTGCTCGCCCTCTTCTGGGGTCTGGGCGGGCGCTTCGGGCAGGTGGTGAGCGCTCACCTGCGCGTGCACCGCGCCGGCGTGCCGCGCGCGCGGACCGCGCCCTTCGCGCCGCCGGATCGCCCGCTGGACGACTCGGAGGTGGCGCTGCTCGAGGCCATCGCCGGCGTGCTGCGCCGCTGACGCGCCGTCAGCCGGGCGGCCAGCTCATGGGGCGGCCGCCCAGCACGTGCATGTGCATGTGAAAGACGCTCTGGCCGGCGTCAGGGCCGGTGTTGAGCACCAGGCGGTAGCCGCTCGCGTCGATGCCGTCCGCCTTCGCCACCTCGCGCGCGAGCAGGAGCATCTGCGCGTAGATGCCGGCGTCCGCCGGCTCCAGGTGGTTGACGTCCTCCACGTGCTTGCGCGGGACGACAAGCACGTGCGTCGGGGCGACGGGGTGAAGGTCGCGAAACGCCACAGCCTGATCGTTTTCCGCGACGATGGTGGCGGGGATCTCCTTCGCGACGATCTTGCAGAAGAGGCAGCTCATGCGGCGCGAGGCTACCACTACACGGCGTCGTGCCCGGCCCTGACCTCGGGCAGCCGCGCGAGGGCGGCGTCGACCAGCGGGCGGTCGTCCTCGCTCGAGCCGAGCTCCGCCGGGCAGCTCCCGGCGCGCGCGAGCAGGACCCGCAGCGCCGCGAGCTCCAGCCGCGTGAGCTCCACCGCGCGCGAGAGGCGCACGCTGGGGATGCCGTAGCGGACGGAGGTGCGCGCGCCCACCGTCACCACCAGCCCCGCCACCGGAGCGACCTCGCCGCCGAGGTGCTTGGCGATGCTGCGCAGCAGGCGCGCGCGCGAGCGCGCCCGGCGCACCGTCGGATCGTCGAAGAGGCCGAACATCTTGTTGCGCGAGTACAGGCCGGGCACGAGCGCCATCGCGACGGTGAGCGCCGCCGTGATCTGGGCCCGCTTCTCATCCATCGTCGTCCCCGGACGGCGGCGCGCCTCCGGCCGCGGGCGGCCTCTCCAGCCCAGCCTCCTGCAGGAGCTCCGCCTGGCGGTGCGTGCGAAGCGCGGTGACGAGCTCCTCGATGTCCCCCTCGACGATGCGATCCAGCTTGTTCAGCGTGAGCTTGATGCGGTGATCGCTCACGCGGTTCTGCGGATAGTTGTAGGTGCGAATCTTCTGGCTGCGCTCGCCGGTGGAGACCATCGAGCGGCGCACGGAGGCCTCCGCGGCCTCCTTCTTCGCCTGCTCGATGTCCAGCAGGCGCGCGCGCAGCACCTTCATCGCCTTCGCCTTGTTCTTGAGCTGCGAGCGCTCGTCCTGGCACTTGACGATCATGCCGCTCGGCTTGTGGAGGATCTGCACCGCGCTGTTGGTGGTGTTGACCCCCTGCCCGCCCGGCCCGCCGCTCGCGGCGATGCTGATCTCCAGGTCCTTGTCGTCGATCTGCACGTCGACGTCCTCGGCCTCCGGGAGCACGGCCACCGTCGCGGTGGAGGTGTGGATGCGGCCCTGCGCCTCGGTCGCGGGCACGCGCTGGACGCGGTGGACGCCGCCCTCGAAGCGGAGCTTGGAGTAGACGTCCTTGCCGGTGACCAGGGCGACGACCTCCTTGTAGCCGCCGGCCGCGCTCTCGCTCATGGAGAGGATCTCCACCTTCCAGCCCTGCGTCTCGGCGTAGCGTCCGTACATGCGGAAGAGATCCGCGGCGAAGAGCGCCGCCTCCTCGCCGCCCTCGCCGGAGCGGATCTCCAGGATGGTGTTCTTGGAGTCGTTCGGGTCGGAGGGCAGGAGGAGGAGCTGGATGGTCCCCTCCAGCGCGCTCTTCTCCGCCGCGAGCTGGGGGATCTCGGTCTGCGCCAGCTCGCGCAGCTCGGGGTCGGCGAGGGCGGCCTCGTCCTCCACGAGCTGGCGCGTCACGCCCTTGTAGCGCTCGAAGTGCTGGACGATGGGCTCGATCTCCCCGCGCTCGCGGTTGAGCTTGGACAGGCGCGGGGGGTCGCCCAGGACCGCCGGCTGGCAGAGGAGATCGTCCAGCTCGGCGTAGCGCTTGGCGAGCTGCTCGAGGCGGTCGAGCGGGAGCATCAGGCCTCCGCGGGGGCCTGCGCTCCGGGGCCCAGGCCGCCCGACGCCGGCATGGCGGCGTAGCTGGGGAACGTCACCTCCGCCGACTCACCGTCCGCCTCACCGTGCTCGCGGTAGAGCGTGGCGCGCAGCGAGGCGAGCGCGACCTCCAGCTGGTCGTCGTCCGGCTCGATGGTGGTGATGCGCTGCACGAGGAACCCCGGCACCAGCAGCGCGCGCAGCGGGCCGGTGGTGCAGTAGCGCGCGAAGAGGCGCTGGATCTCGAAGGTGACGCCGACGAGCACCGGCAGCGTGGGCAGCTTGAACAGGAAGAAGACGACGTTGTCCAGGATGCGCGAGCCGGTGTGGATGCGCGGCAAGAAGGCGCCCAGCACGGTGAAGAGGATGACGGAGACGAGCACGACCATCACCAGGAAGGTGGTGCCGCAGCGCGGGTGGAGCGTGGTCTTTGCGCGCGCGTGGGCGACGTCGAGCGGCTCGTTCGCCTCGTAGGTGGTGATCGTCTTGTGCTCGGCCCCGTGATACTGGAACACGCGCCGGATGTCGGGGACGCGCCGGATGAGCAGCAGGTACCCGAGCACGATGCCCAGCTTGAAGAAGCCGGTGATCGCCTGGAACTGCGGCGACTGCACCTCGGCGTCGACGTGAAGGAGCCTGGACACGCCCGCAGCCGCCGCCTGGGGCAGCGCGATGAGGAAGGCGATCATGATGACGAGCAGGGGCGTCATCGATCGCCCGCCGCCGGACGCGGGCGCCGCCACGGCGGGCTCCGGCTCCTGCGTGGCGAGGGCGAAGAGAGAGTAGCCCAGCGCGGACAGCACCGAGAGGCCACGCGGGGCCTTCGCCGCGCGCTCTTCCTCCTCCAGATCGCGCTGCATGTTGTCGGCCGAGAAGCGGAGCGCCTCACTCCCGAGGCGCAGCGACTCGACGAGGGAGAACAGCCCGCGGAACATGGGCAGGCGCGCGAGGCCGCGGCGGGAGTCCTTCATCGCCCGCTCGCGCACCACCAGCGAGCCGTCGCGGCGGCGCACGACGACGGCAAAGCTCGTCGGGGAGCGCATCATCACGCCCTCGAGGACGGCCTGGCCGCCGATGTACGGGCGCGTGGACGGTTCGCTCATGCTCAACCGGCAGGATGGTGCCCCGGCGCGAGGATCGCAAGCGGGGCCGCAGTCAGGTCAGCCGGATGTGACCTTGCGATGGCAGAGTTCTCAGGCTTCGGGCGTGGGCTCGCCCTCGGGGGCCTTCGCCTCGGGGGCCTTCGCCTCGGGGGCCTTCGCCTCGGCGGCCTTCGCCTGAGGGGCCTTCGCCTCGGCAGCGGGCTCTGCCTTGGCGGTGCCGGCCTTGGCCGCGTCCGCCGCCGCCTTGGCCTGGGCCTGGGCCTGGGCGGCCTTCGTCTTCTCGTAGCGCTTGCGGAAGCGGTCGACGCGGCCGGCGGTGTCGAGCAGCTTGACCGTGCCGGTGTAGAAGGGGTGGCACTTGGCGCAGACGTCGACCTGGAAGTCCCCGCGCGTGGAGCGCGTCACGAACGTGTTGCCGCAGGCGCAGGTCACGCGGGCGGCGGGGTAGTTGGGGTGAATTCCTTCCTTCATGACCGGCTCCGAGGTCCTCCGACGGGGCCGCGCCGGGACGGCAGCGGCATAGGAGGGGCGCGAAACCTAATCGCTGCGGCGCCCTGGCGCAAGGCCTTCGGGCCGTCTCCACCCACCCGCCCCCGGTGATACAGTGGCCGCGTCATGACGGAGCCGAGCGTCGCCATCGTGGGGGCAGGCGCGTGGGGGCTGGCCCTCGCGGCGGCGGCCGCCCGCGCCGGCGCGAAGCCGCTCGTCTACTCGCGCCGCGGCCGCGGGGAGATGCCGGGGGGCGTGCAGCGCACCAGCGACCTCGCCGACGTGGCGGCGGCCCGGCTGGTGGTGCTCGCCATCCCCTCCCACGTCGTCGGCGAGGTCGCCCGGGAGCTGGGGGACCACGTCGGCAGCAGCCACCTGGTGGTGCACGGCGTCCGGGGCCTGGTCGCCGAGGGCGACGAGCTGCAGACGGTGAGCGCCGTGGTGCGGCGCGAGACGCCGGTGCGGCGCGTGGGCGCGCTGGGCGGCCCCGCGCTGAGCGAGGACCTGCTCGCCGGGCGGCCGGCGGTGCTGGTGTGCGGCTCGGCCTACCCGGAGGTGGTGGAGGCCTCCTCCGCGGCCTTCGGCTGCCGGACGCTGCGCGTCTACACGACGCCCGATCTGTGCGGCCTGGAGTGGGCGAGCGCGCTCGTCGGCTGCCTCGCCATCGGCATCGGCTACGCCGACCAGCTCGGGCTCGGGCCCGGGCTCTCGGCGGCGCTCATCACGCGGGCGATCGAGGAGGCCGCGCGCATCGCGTCGGCGGCGGGCGGAGACGAGCGGACGCTGCTCGGACTGGCGGGGTACGGCGATCTGCTGGCGTGCATCGCCCAGAAGGACCGCCCGGAGGTCCGGCTGGGCGCGGCCCTGGCGCGCGGCCAGAAGCTGGAGGAGGCGGTGCGCGCGGCGGAGCTGCGCGTGGAGGCGGTGGAGCTCATCCCGCGGGTGGTGGCGTGGGCGGCCCGGGCGAAGGTCCGCGCGCCCATCCTGGCGGCCCTGGACAGCGCGCTCTTCGGCCGGCGCAGCCCCGGCGAGCTGATCGACGAGCTGATGACGCTCGATCGGTAGGTCGGCCCCCGCCCCCCTCCGGCGCACCTGCGCGCCGTCGGACCCGCCCGCCGGATTGCAAGGAGCCTTGCGCTCCGACGTCCGCCGCAGAAATGAGGGGGGGCCGCAACGGGAGGGGTGGGCGGTCCGATGGGCCGCGCGATGGACGTCTTCGCCTTCTCGACCGGCGAGCTGATCCCCGGGAGCCGCTACCGCGTGCTGCGCCCCCTCGCCACCGGTGGCATGGGCGAGGTCTACGAGGTGGAGGACGTCTCCATCGGCAAGCGGTACGTGCTCAAGACGCTGCTGGGCGAGCTCGCCGGCGACCCCGACCTGGAGGGCCGGATGCGCCGGGAGGCGCGCGTGATGGGCCGGCTGTCGCACCCGAACGTGGTGCGCGTCTTCACGGCGGGCGCCACCACCGGCGCGCTGCGCGTCCCCTACATCGTGATGGAGCGGCTCCACGGCGCCACGCTGGGCGACGTGCTGCGCGCCGGCCCCCTCTCGCAGCGCGGTGCCGTGACGGTGGCGATCGACCTGCTGTCGGCGCTCGACCACGCGCACGACGTGGGCGTCCTGCACTGCGACGTGAAGCCGGACAACGTGTTCCTGCACCGCGAGCGGTCCGGCGAGATCGTGCCCAAGCTGCTCGACTTCGGCGTGGTGCACCTGCTCGGCGCTCACCGTCACACCGCGCGCTTCGGCGGCACCGTGCGCTACGCGAGCCCGGAGCAGCTCCGCGGCGACCTGCTCGGGCCGGCGAGCGACGTCTACAGCACCGGGCTGGTCCTGTACGAGATGCTGGCCGGCCGCGGTCCCTTCGACGACGTCGTCGGCCGCGCGGCGGTCACCCGCGCGCGCGAGAAGCGCGATCCCGGGCGCATCGAGGGGCTCGGCGACGAGCTCTGGGGCGCGGTCGCGCTGGCGACGGCCCGGTCGCCGCGCGGACGCTTCCGCGACGCCTTCGCCTTCGGCCGCGCGCTGAGGCTGCTGCTGCCGTCACTGCACGGCGCGCCCGTCTCGGTGCACGCCGCGACGGCCGAGGCGACGCACGCCGCGCGCACCGTGCGCGTGGATCTCGGGGCGCCCACGCGCGCCCTCGCCTTCGCCGACTGCCCCACGCGCGTCGCCGACGCGACCGAGCGCGACGTCACGGTGGAGGTCTGCACAGCCGAGGTCGCGCTCACCGCGAGGTAGCGCGCGGGGCGTTCACTCCGGCGCTTCGGGCGGGGGCGGGCGGATGGAGGGTGACGGGCCGAAACCCAGCTTCTGCCGTGCGTCGGCGAGGCCGGACGACGCGAGGTACGCGACGAGATTGAGGCGGCGGTCGGCGCCCGTCACGTCGGCGATGACGCGTGTCTCTCCCTTGATGCGCTTCATGGCGACGTGGAAGTCACCGCAGAGGACGAGCGCCGCGCGGTGAGCGGTGAGCTCCACGCTGCGGATCCACTGCGCGAGGTCGGCGCGCCCGCCCGCTTCCTCGAACGCCTTCGCCGCGGCGACCAGCGGCTCCTTCTGCTCCGGCGCGAGGAACCTGGCGATCCCCTTGCGAAGCTTGGCCACCGACTCGTTCGCCGGGATGGGCACCTCCGGGAGGGCGACCTTGAGCATGGCGAGGAAGAGCGCGGTGAGCTCGGGCAGCGTGGGGTAGAAGACGAGCGGGTAGTGCTCCGGCCGGAAGTAGGTGAGGTGCCGCGCGACGACGAAGGCGAGCTCCGGCACCGTCTGGTTGCGCAGCACCGCCGGGCCGACGGCGGTCGTCGGCGCGTGCGTGGGGACCGCGGCGATGCCGCCGGGCACGTCGGGCAGGGCGTAGATGTCCGGCACCGGAATGCCGAGCACGTGGCTCGCCCAGACGAAGGTGCGCACGATGGAGACGGTGCTCGCCGGATCCTGCTTGGCGGCGGGGTCGAGGGTGACGAGCTTCCGGGCGGCCCCGAGCTCCGCGAGCTTCGCCTCCACCGCCGCGGTGGAGACGGCGCGGAGCATGGCCTCGAGCAGCCGGTCGTGACCGGGCGCGCGCAGCGAGGCGTCCCACGTCGCGTCGTCCAGCGTGGCGGTGGGGCGCAGCGCGCCCTCCGGCTTGAACTGGTCGACGGTGAGCTGGTGGTCCATGTCGGCGGCCCCGAGCTCTTCCAGGGCGAGCGCCGCCAGCCAGGCGCGGTCGGTGACGCCTCGCTTGACGTGGATCTCGTACAGGCGGCGGAACGTCTGCGCGCGCGTCGGCGCGGAGGCCGCGGCGTGCTCCAGCTCCGCGAGCGCCGCCGCCGGCTCGCCCTTGGCGATGTACAGCTCGGCGAGGGCGGCGCGCGTCTCGGCGTCGTCCGGCCTCACCTTCACCGCGCCGACGAACGCCTCGATCGCGCCGGGGCCGTCGCCGAGCTTGTCGCGCCGGAGGGTGCCGAGGCGCTTGCACACGTCCCACGCGCGCTGTGCGTCCCCGCGCTCGGCGTGGCGATCGATGAGGCGCGCGTAGATGCGCTCCAGGTCGGCCCAGTGGCCGAGCTTGGTGCGCACGGCCACCAGCGCCACCAGCGATTTCTCGTGGGTGGGGTCCTCCTCCAGCGCGGCCTCGAGGAAGCCGAGGCCCTTGGGCTCGTCGCGGAGGCGACCGAGGGTGATGTCCGCCTGCTCGAAGCGCAGCGAGGCGCGCTCGGCCGCGTCGTCGGTCTCGGTGCAGAGCGCGCCGAGCACCTCCACCACCTTGGGCCAGCGGTGGATCTTCTCGTAGAGGCCTCGCAGCGCGCCGAGCACCTCGGTGTCGTCGCCCACGAGGGCGCGCGCGCGCTCCAGCGTCTCGATCGCCGCGCGGGTGTCGGAGAGCTCGCGGAGCTGGACCTCCGCCGCGTGCTTGAGGGCGTCCGCCTTCGCGTCGTCGTCGATGGCGTGCTCGGAGAGGCGCACGTAGAGGGTGGCGACGCGGCGCCAGTCCTTCTCGGCGACGGCGATGTCGATCATCGCCGTGAGCGCCGGCTTGTAGCCCGGCATCAGCGAGAGCGCCTTGTCGTAGTTGAGCTCCGCCTCGCGCCCCTTGCCCTGCGCGCGCTTCGTCTCGCCGATGCCGGCGTAGATGCTCGCGCGCTCGAGCACGTCGTCCTCCGAGCTGACCATCAACGCGCGCTTGTACGCCGTGAGTGCGTCGTCGAAGGCACTGAGGCGTCGCGCTTCGTCGGCCTGCTGGATGAGGGCGTCGAGCTCGTGTTGAGCCGAGGGATCGTTCATGGACGGACGGGCCGCCCACTATATCGAAAAATGCGGACCGCGACGCGGTCGTTAGCCGAAGCGGACGACGAGCGGCGCGTGATCGGAGTCCGGCTTGGGGCCCTCCGGCAACAGCTCGTGGCTGCGCAAAGAGTCGTTGACGAAGCACGCCATGCTCACCTTGCGGGCCAGATTCTCGGTGCAGAGGACGTGATCGATCGCGGCGGGGAGGCCGTCGTGCAGGACGCTGAAGCGCTGCGCCTCCGGGACCAGCTCGCCGCACGAGTGGAGCGCCGTCGGACCGTCGCCCTGCACGATTCGCACTGTGACGGAACCGGCGACGTCGTTGAGGTCCCCGCAGACAGCCACCTGAGCCGTGGGGTCGCGCTCCAGGATGGCGTCCACCGCGCGCCGGACGAAGAGGGCCTCGGCCGAGCGCAGCACGAGCGACCGCAGCTCGGCCTCCGCGCCGTCCGCGGCAGACCGGCCGGGCAGCGGCTCCCCCGACTCGTCGCGCAGGGGGACGACGCGCCGCGACTTGAAGTGGACGCACAGCACGCGCACGCGCCCCACGTCGCCCGCGTCGACCAGGACGCTCGGGACGGCGCGCCGCAGGGGAATGCGCTCCGGGAAGGGGTGGGGATCGCCGCGGTGGAAGACGGGGAAGTCGAGCGACGGGCGGTGGAGGGTCTCGGCGCCCAGGATGGGGCGCCGGCTGACGACGGCGTTGCGGATGCCGCGCTTGTCGGCCCGGCCCACGACCGGGTCGGCGAAGCCGCCGCCGATCGCCTCACCCACCGCCTGGACCATGGCGGCCGACCCCACCTCCTGCAACGCCAGCACGTCGACGTGCAGCGGCCGCAGCATCTTGCCGAACGCCGCGAGCTTCACGCGCATCACGTCACGCGAACCCTGGTCCTCGGGTTCGAAGAGGTCGAGCGTGTTGAACGTGGCGAGGGTGAACGGCATCTCGGGCGGCCCGGCCGGGCCTTTGCTAGAATGTAACGCATGACGCTCCCCCCGGAAGGCACCCTGCGCGACCTGGTCCAGGGCTACGCCGAGATCCTCGCGGCGGCCGGCGACGTGTGGGAGGGCGCGGAGCTGGTGACGCCGACCGCCGAGCACTTCCCCGATCGCTTCGAGCGCGACGGCGAGAGCCTCGGCCGGTTGCTGCGCCGGCTGATCAGCTACTCGCCCCTCGACGATGGGCTGGGCGTGCAGATCGCGCTGGTGGAGGACGGCGAGGAGGCCGCGGGCGGCTGCGGCACCGGCGCGTGCGCGACGAGCTGCGCGCCAGGCGGCGCGGCGCGGCTGGACGGCGTCGCCCACGTGGGGAGCGGCTACCGCCTCCCGCTGGCGATGGCGGACACCGGCACGCCCGCGCGGATGGTGGCGTCGCTCGCGCGGGGCGTGGGCGCGATGATCCTCGCGGAGGCGGGCGAGGAGCCGGATGCGTCGGAGGTCGGCGTGCGCAGCGAGCTCGCCGCGGCGGCGTCCGGTATGGGCCTGCTGCTGCTCGCGGCGTCGCACGTGTACCAGAAGTCGTGCGGCGGCGTGCACGTGCACCAGGGCACCGCGCTGGGCGTCGCCGAGACGGCGGTGCTCGTGGCGCTCTTCTGCGGGCAGCACGAGATCAGGCCGGCGCGTGCGCGCGCCCACATGGAGGCCACGCAGCGCGAGGCCTTCGACGAGGCGTGGGCGTGGATGGAATCCAACCGGGAGCTCGCGCGCGCCCTGCGGGAGGAGCCCGAGTCCGTGGCGGAAGGGGCCTTCAAGCTGGCGCGCCCCAGGGGGTGGCTCTCGCGCATCTTCTCGTCCCGCGGGTCGAAGGACGACGCGCCGCCCCTCCCCGCGGCGCCGCCGGCCGCGCGGCCGCGCGACCCCGAGCAGGAGCGCCGGCTCGCCGAGGCTCGCGCCCTCGTCGAGGAAGCGTTCGCGAGCCCCGACGGCGAGTAAGATGGCGGCGTGGAACGCCAGCCGCCGGTAGCCCCGTCCGACGAGATCGACCTCTACGTCCGCACGTACACGTCGCTCCTGCGCTCCTCCGGGCGCGTCCGCGTACGCGCCTTCGAGGAGGCCCACGCCTACAGCGCCTCCTCGCTGCACCCGCACGCGCTGTCCCTCGAGCCGGACGTCTCGGCGTTCGCCTACTCCGCCGCGCGACTCCCCGCCGAGATGCTCGAGGCCAGGCTGCTGGTGATGGGCCAGTCGCACGAGCTCTTCGAGGCCGAAGGTTTCGAGGTGCGCGACTGGGAGGTGGTGCGCACGCGCGGCCGCCGCCGCCCGCTGCGCTGGGACGGCAAGGGCACCCTCGCCGCCTTCATCGCCAGCGTGAGCGACATCGACGACCTCGTCCCCATCGTCACGGCCTACCAGATCGAGTGGAACAAGATGCACGCGCGTCTGCGCGCGGAGCCCGGCGAGCTCGACGACCCCCACGTCGCGCGGGTGCTCGGGCTGGACGAGACGGCGATGCGCACGCTCAAGGACGCCTTCGGCGGCGACTACGCGCGCGGCATCGCGCGGGTGCGCGAGCGCGACTCCGACCTCTCGGTCCAGATGCTCGCGTCCAGCTACTCGCAGTACCAGCGCGTGGCGCAGCGGTGGTGGAGCGGCATCGAGCCGGAGTACCTGCGCTCCTCGCCGCCGCGCCGCGCGCCTGTCTACTTCGTCTCGTCCAACACGCACGCCATCGCCAACCTGGTCGGCGGCTACGCGTGGACGCACGCGGGGCCCATCGCGGCGTGGGCGAAGGAGTGCAACCCGGAGGGCCTCTGGCCGGACCTGGAGCAGGCGATCGCCGGCGGCGACGAGGCGGCCCACGCCGGGCTGCTCCACTACCTGCTGCGCGGGTACATCCACCACGACAAGACCGGGGCGCGCATGCGGCAGGTCCGCGCCTTCGAGGCGGAGTCGGGGCTCGCGCACCTCTCCGAGCCGGGGCACATCGACGTCGACGTGCAGATCGTCGACCTCGGCAAGCTGGACCCTGCGCGCCTCGACCCGCGCCTCCTCGTGCCGGGCCTGGAGCGCCTCACGCGGAGCGACGCGCTGATCGTCAACATCGACTACCCGCTGGGCATGGCGGCGTATCACCTGCTCTCGCGCCTGGGCCAGGGCGTGGGGGAGCTCCGGGGCATCTACGTCATGGGCAAGGCCGCGACGCTGAACGGGCGGGTGGGCGACGTCATGCTCCCCGGCGTGGTGTTCGACGAGCACACGCGCAACACCTTCCTCTTCGAGAACGCCTTCTCGGCGAAGGACGTACAGCCGTACCTGCGCCACGGCAGCGTCTTCGACAACCAGGCCGCGCTCACCGTGCGCAGCGCCTTCCTGCAGAACAAGCACTACATGAACGCCTTCTACCGGGACGGCTACACCGTGCTGGAGATGGAGGCCGGTCCCTTCCTCTCGGCGACCTACGAGCTGGCGAGCCCGACGCGGGTGAGCACCAACGAGATCGTCAACCTCGCCGGCCGCGCGCCCTTCGAGCTCGGGCTGCTCCACTACGCGAGCGACACGCCGTACTCCCGCAGGCAGTCGCTCCTCTCCAAGAGCCTGAGCTACTTCGGCGTGGACAGCACCTACTCCTGCGCCATCGCCATCGTGCGGCGCATCCTGGAGCGGGAGCTGGCGCGCGTGACGCGGTGAGTCTTCCCGGGGGGACCTCGCAACTTTTTTCGAGATCGAGCAACCAGGTTTTCACGATCGCCCGCCTCGGCGCCGGATTCACGAACGATCTCGTGGCTGGTCCGGCGATTGCAGAAACCCCGGGCATGGACAAGCTTGCTTCACGGGACACGCCCCCGCGGGCGCCCGAGCCTCGCTCACAGACCCGCCTCCGCGTCTCGGTCGGTTGCCGCGCGGAGATGGCCCTCGCGCTGCAGGGCGTGGAGGAGACCGTCCGCGAGCATGGCACCAGGGCCGACACCGGCATCGTGACGACCCTCGCGCTGGTGGAGCGCGCGGCGGCGGACGTGGAGAAGTGGACGCGCGACCTCGGCTGTCCGCACGTCACGCGCACGTGGCTGGAGGCCTGCGCCGAGTGGATGACCGGCGTGGCGAGCGCGCTCGCGTGCGCCTTCGCCTACGAGGGCGCGCAGCGGCGCGTGGCGCTGGAGCTCGCGGCGGAGGAGTCGTCGATGCGACTGCTCATGGGCGTGGAGCGGGAGGGTGCGGAGACGGTCGCCATCCTGCGCAACCTGGATGGCGGCGCGGCGCGCGCCGCGACCGAGCTCGCCGCGCGCATCGACCTCGCCGACCGCATGCTGCACGCCGCGTCGACCCCGCCCGCCTCGGCTCGACGCAGCGCCGGCTGAGGGCCGCCTACGTCCTGACCGCGCGCTCGGCGAGGCGATCCACCAGGCCCGGCGCCACCAGCTTGACCCACAGCCCCAGCTTCGCGCGCGGGGTCATCACCACCTCGCGCTTCCGCGTGTCGATGGCGCGCACGATGATGTCGGTGCACTCCTCGACGCTCATCGTGTCCTTGCTCTCGTCGCGCGGGCTCGCGGCGAGCGGCTTGCCGTCCGGGCCGAGCACGCGCGCGCGGATGTCGGTCTTGACGAAGCCTGGCGAGACGACGAGCACGTCGACGCCGCGGGGCCGGAGCTCGATGCGGATGGAGTCGAGGAAGCCCTGCATGGCGTGCTTGCTGGCGGCGTAGGCGGAGCGCGTGGGCACGCCGGTCTTGCCGGTGAGCGACGAGATGCCGACGATGAGCCCATGCGAGCGCTCCAGCGCGGCCCGCGCGTGGTAGGTGCAGTACACCGTGCCCAGGTAGTTGACCCGCATGATGCGCTCGAAGATCGACAGGTCGGTGATCTCGTCGAAGCGCGCCCACATGCTGATGCCCGCGTTGTTGACGAGGACGTCGACGCCGCCGAAGCGCTCCAGCGTCCGGTCGACGAGCGCCTTGCACTGCGCGGGGTCGGTGACGTCGGTGCGGACCACCAGGGCCTTGCCCCCTGCCCGCTCGCACCGCTCGGCGAGCTGCGAGAGGGCCTGCTCGTCGCGGGACGCGAGCACGACGTTGTCCCCACGGGAGGCGTAGGCGTACGCGACGGCAGCGCCGATGCCGGCGGAGGCGCCGGTGACGATGAAGGTGTGGGCCATGCGAGCCATTTACTCCAACACCGGCGGCGAAGGCGGGACGTCGTTGCACCCGGTCTGCGGGGCGGATAGCCTCAGCGAATGTTCTGCACGTCGTGTGGGAAACCCAACACTCCCGGCGCGCGCTTCTGCGCGAGCTGCGGCCAGACCTTCGACGCTCCCGCCGCGCCCGCATGGGGCACCGCGCCGCAGGCTCCAACCGCGCCCCAGGCCAGCCCGTCCCCGTACGGCGCGCCGGCTCCGGCAGCGCCGCAGGCCTCCTCCGGCG
Organism: uncultured delta proteobacterium; assembly: GCA_963782055.1. Classification (GTDB taxonomy): domain Bacteria; phylum Myxococcota_A; class Polyangia; order Polyangiales; family Polyangiaceae; genus DASXHD01. The sequence continues at coordinate 2,045,007 of CAWAIF010000003.1, read as the reverse complement.
CCGCCCAGCTCTGTGCGACGTGCGGCGCGGCGCTCCTCGGCGGCGCTTGCAGCGCGTGCGGCACCCAGGGAGCACCGCTCGGTGCGCCGGCGCCGGCCGATGGGATCCACTGGATGCAGCTGCGCGTCCTGCTCGGGTGCCAGCAGTGCGGGAACAAGTCGCCGCTCGATCATCTGGACGTCCAGGGCCGGTTCTTCTGCACCTCCTGCGGGCAGGAGCGCATGTTCGACGAGGACCTCTGGGAGGAGAAGGTGCTCCCGCTCGCCTCCGCGGCGGGCGACGCCTACTGGGCGCGCGCGGGCGTGTTTCCCACCTTCGAGGCGCCGCGGGCTGCGGACGACAGCGATGACGACGACGAGCCGCTGGTGCTCGTGCGGACGGTGGTGCTGCCCAAGGTGGGGGTGACCCAGACGGGTCTGGAGCTCAACTCCAGCGGGATGGCGATGACCGGCGCGGGCGTGAAGACGTGCATCATGTCGGCGCGCATGACGCCGGGCCATCCGATCTGCCCCACGTGCCACGTCGCGCTCCAGGCCACGACGCTCGACCGCGGGCGCATCAAGCTTCACTGCGCGCAGTGCGGGCTGGACGAGACGCACGTCGCGCCCGGCGACGCGCTCGGCGCCTGCCCCGACGTGGTGGGCGTCGTCGCGCCGGAGCACGTCGAGGGCCGGCAGGCGGCGCGCGTCGAGGCGCAGGCGGGGACGGCGGCGCTCGCCGTGATGTGCCCGCAGTGCGGCTCGCCGTTGCAGCCCGCGACGGACGGCGGGCGCCTGACACGATGCACGTACTGTGGGGTGGCCTCCCTGCTGCCCTCGCACGTGGCGCCGCGAGGCGCAGCCGCGGCGAGCACGGTGGGCGCGCCCGCGTTCTGGGTCGCCTTTCGCGCGCCGAGCTGGGCGCGCAAGAAGCTGGCGGAGATCGCGGCGCAGGCGCAGCGGTCGGCGCCCAACCCGTACGCGCCGGGTCCGTCGGCGGCGTCGGCGCCGTACAAGCCGACCTACAACCCCACCTACGACCGGCCCGTCCGGCCGCGCAAGAAGCCTGGCGGCGGCGCTCCGGCGATCCAGGCGCTCTCGGCGATCCTGGTGATGGCGGGCGCCGGCGGCGCCTTCTTCCTGACGCGGGCGGGTCACAGCACCTCCTCATCCTCGAAGCGCACGAAGACGAGCGCGAGGAGCACGCACGACACGTCCACGAGCAAGCCCAAGCCGCGGGCACCGCAGGCCGTCGAGGTCGCGACGTGCCACTGCGTGTTCGGTGGGGACGGGCAGACGGCGCCGCAGATCCGCGTGGCCTTCGCCGGGCCGGCCTCCGATCAGACCGACCCGTGGCACCTGAACGTGTCGTCGCTGCAGGGCTTCATGACGATGAGCAACCACTACACCACCGCGCCGCACGCCGGGGCGGTGTGGCCCCCCGACGACACGACGGTCGCCTCGCCGCTGCGGATGGGTATGGCCTGCGACACGGGCGTCGTGGCGCTGGTGTCCGGGAAGCAGGCCTCGGCCTGGTCGACCGTCACCGGCAAGCTGAAGTGGACCGCCAAGCTGCCCGCCGAGGTCAAGCTGCCGGAGGCGATCGTCCCGACCAGGATGGGCAAGTCCGACGCGAGCTGCGCGCCCCTGACGGTCAAGACGGGAAACGCCGCGCTCACCCTCGCCAACGGCAAGCACGTGTCGTTGCATCTTGCCAACGGCCGCGTGCGCTGACTACAGCACGTGCGGCGCCTCGCGCGCCAACCGTTGACGAGTCATGCATCCTCACGCCCGCGCCGCCCTCGCCGCCAGCCTCCTCGCCCTCGCCGCCTGCCACTCGCAGGACGCGGAGTCCTCCGCCCAGGAGGACGCCGGCGAGGCCATCCCCGCCACCACGGTGGTGATGGGCTTCCCGCCGGGCGAGGCCCCGAAGCCGGACCCGCAGCGCTGCGAGGCGGCGCGGAAGGCGATCGAAAGCTTCGTGGCGAAGCTCCCGGCGGACTGCGACAAGGACCAGGACTGCGGCGGCTACTACCTGCACGACGACGTGTGCGCGGGCCCGACGATGCTCCGTCAGCCCGGCTGCCCCCCCGGCCTCAAGCCGCGCCTCTTCGCGATGCAGCACGCCAAGCGCCTCGCCTGCGCCCCCGGCCCCGCGTGCGAGCCGAAGCCGTTCAAGGCCGTGTGCGTCGAGCACCGCTGCGCCGACGCGCTCGCCGACGCGGGCGCTCCGCCGAAGGCCGCCGCCAGGCGCGACGCCGGGCGCTGACACCCGCGCGCGGATTGCGCGTGGCTGCAGCAGGCGCGGCCGCCGACCCCCGCGCGCGCCGGAGCTGGCGAGACGGCACGGGCGATGCTCGTCGCGTGGCATGCACTCGCTGGAGATCCACCCAGGCGTCGCGCCGCGGCTGATCGTCGTCTGCCTCTCGGCGGCCTGCCTCACCTGCCACGCGGAGGAGGCGCTGCCCTACTCCGGCTTCGTGGACGAGCCGGTCGCGGCGGTGGCCACGCAGACGCCCGGGAAGGTGGTGTCGATCCTGGTTCACGAGGGGGACCACGTGACGCAGGGCGAGCTGCTGGCGCGGCTCGACTCCGGCGAGCGCGAGGCGACGGTCGCGCAGGCGGAGGCGAACGTGGAGCGCGCGCAGCGCACGCTGGAGGAGGCGGAGGCGAGCTTCCGCGTCGCCCTCCCCGCGGTCACCGGCGCCGGCGCGGACGTGGCGCGCGCGCGGGCCACGCTCGACGAGGCGCGCCTGGACTTCCGGCGCACCGACAAGCTGGCGGCCGCCGGCTCCATCCCGCAGGCGGACCTGGACTCGGCCCGCGCGAGGCGGCTGGAGGCGGAGGCCTCGGTCGACGCGCTGCTGGCGGCCAGGTCGCAGACGCAGGGCAAGGTGGGCGTGGCGGCGGCCGGCGTGAAGGACGCGCGGGCGGGGGTGCGCGTGGCGCAAGCCGCGCTCGATCTGGCGCGCGTGCAGCTCGCGCAGACGCACATCACCGCGCCCTTCGACGGGACGGTGGTCTCCCGGAACCTGGAGGAGGGCGAGTGGGCGGCGGCCGGGAGCGCCGTGGTGACGGTGGAGGACACCTCCCGCCCGTGGGTGCGCCTGGACGTGGGGGAGACCGCGTTCCGCGGCCTGCAGGTCGGCGCCCCGGCGCGCATCCACGTGGTGGCGCTCGGGGCGAGCACCTTCCCCGGGCGCGTCGCGCTGGTGGGAGCGGAGGGCGACTTCGCCATCAACCGCGACGTCAAGCGCGGGCGCCCGGACGTGCGGACCTTCATGGTGCGCGTCGCCTTCGACGAGCCTCCTCGGGAGCTGCGCCCGGGGATGACGGCGGACGTGAAGCTGACCGGCCAGGCGCCGTCGCCCGGCGCGCCGCTCGCGGCGAAGCGATGACCGCGGCGATCGAGACCCGGGGACTGACCAAGCGCTTCGGCGGCGTGACCGCCGTCGACCACGTCGACCTGCGCGTGGAGGCCGGGGAGTTCTTCGGCCTGCTCGGCCCCAACGGCGCGGGCAAGACCACGCTGGTGCGGATGCTGGCGGGGCTCATCAGCATCACCGAGGGGGACGCGCGCATCGCGGGGATCGACGTGCGCGGCGACCCCGACGGCGTGCGCACGGTGCTCGGCGTGGTGCCGCAGGCGCTCACGTCGGACCTGGACCTCACCGGCTACGAGAACATGGACATCTACGCGCGGTACTTCGGCGTGCCGCGGGCGCGGCGGGACGCGCGCATCGAGGAGCTGCTGCGGCACGTGGCGCTGTGGGACCGCCGCAAGGATCTGGTCAAGACGTACTCCGGCGGGATGCGGCGGCGGCTGGAGATCGCGCGAGGCCTCATCCACAAGCCCAGGGTGCTGTTCCTCGACGAGCCGACCATCGGCCTCGACCCGCAGAGCCGGCACGTCATCTGGGACCTGCTGCGCGATCTGCGGAGCGGAGACGCCCTGACGGTCTCGCTGACGACCCACTACCTCGACGAGGCCGACGCCCTGTGCGATCGCGTGGCCATCGTCGACGCGGGGAAGGTCGTCGCGCTCGGCTCGCCGGCCGAGCTCAAGGCGGAGGTGCCCGGGAGCGACACCATCTCCATCGGCCTGGCGGAGGCGCCCCCGGCGGGGCGGCTGGAGCGCCTGCGCGCCTTCCGCGGCGTGCGCGACGTGCAGGCCAAGGGCGGGAGCGTCACCCTGCGCGTGGACGACGGCGCGGGCCTCCTGCCGCGGCTGCTGCAGGATCTCGCGGGCGACGGCGCGAACGTCCGCTCGGCGAGCGTGGAGCGGGTGAGCCTGGAGGACGTCTTCATCCACTTCACGGGCAAGTCCCTCCGCGACGAGGCGGCGCCGCGCGGGGCGCCGCAGGGGCGCCGGGTGGTGTGATGGGCAAGGTCTGGGCGGTGATGAAGCGCGACCTGTTGCGCATGCTGCGCAACCCGATGGTGCTCGTGACGGCCATCGCGCTGCCCCTCGTCTACCTGCTCATCCTGGGCAACTCGCTGCAGGGCCCGCTCACCGGGCTGAAGCTCGGCGTGGTGATGCAGGACCAGGGGCCGGAGGCGCGGCAGCTCCTCGGGGCGCTGCAGGCGGTGGAGCACGGGCCGGGCACCGTGGAGGTCGTCCCGGCCGGGGACGTGCAGGCAGGGATGAGGCGGCTGCACGACGGCGACCTCGCGGCGCTGCTCGTCGTGCCCCCGCACTTCTCCTCCGACCTGGAGCGCGGCCTCGCCGCCTCCGCCGGGCTCTTCGTCGACAACGTCAACGCCATCGCCGCCATGGCGGTGGAGGGCGCGGTGCAGGCGGCGCTCCCCTCGCTCGGCAAGCCGCTCGCGCGCTTCGAGGTGCACGACGGGCCCGCGCAGATCCGCGCGGAGGAGATCTACCCGCGCGTCGACTACGACGCCTCGCTCATCCCGGGCGTGGTGGTGATGTCCATCTTCATGGCGACGCTCATCGCCGGTGCGTTCAACATGGTGATGGACCGCTTCCTGGGCGTGCACGAGGCCTACCTGTCCACGCCGCTGCGGCGCTGGCACATCAACATGGGCGTGCTGCTGAGCGGCACCACCATCACCTGCGTGACCAGCGCGATCGTGCTCGCGGTGGGTTTGCTCGTCACCGGGGTGCGCATCCACGGCGGGGCGGCGGGCTACGGGCTGGTGTTCGGCGTCGTCCTGCTCACCGGGCTGGGGATGCTCGCCATGACGATGGCGCTTCTCGGACGCGCGGGGCACCCGCGCGTGGTGGGCATGGTCAACGGCTTCCTCAACATCATCCTCTTCTTCCCGAGCGGCGCGCTGTACCCGATCCAGAGCTTCCCCTGGTGGCTGCGCGACTTCGCCAAGGTGAACCCCGAGATGCACGCGGTCGCCGCGCTCAAGGCGGTGCTGTTCCGCGGCGGCGATCTCGGCGCGGCGAGCCGACACGTCGTCTTCCTGGCCGGGTTCACCGTCGTCATGCTGCTCGTCTCCACGGCGACGACGAAGCGGAGGCTGTGATCCGATCGGGGCGGCGCGCGGGCTGGGGGCACGCTCGCGCTGCGCGGTGGCGCAAGGGGCGCGCCGCGGACGTGGCGCAACATCGTGCCCCAGCGACGGTGCGTCGCGTGGCATCGCCCGTGCAACGGAGTGCAGGCATGATCGCCGTGCGTCCCCACCTCCTCGCCGCCGCCGTGGTCTCCGCGCTCTTCGTGGCGCTCCTCCCACCGCAGAGCGCGGCGCAGCAACCTCCGCCGTGCAACGCCATCGAGGTGCGGTACACCCTGGCGGCCAACCTGCAGCTCACCGACACCCCGATGGGCCAGGGCGATGGCATCTATCCCATCGGCCCGGGCACCGCGGTGCTGCGCTACGAGAACAAGGGCGGCGCGCCGGGCGGCGCGGTCACGATGGTCTCGTACCACATGCGCGAGCTCTTCACGATCCACGCCAAGGCGCTCTTCTGGAGCACCGACGTCACGACCGACACGCACACCCGCGCGACACCCGACGCCTGCTCCGTCGCGGCCCGCGGCGCGCTCAGCGGGCGCACGCTGCGCTGGAGCACGCCGGTGAGCGGCTACCGCACCGACGGAACGTTGACGTGCAAGGGGTCGCTCTGCGGCAAGTTCGGCGCCCCGCCTCCCGGACAGACTCCGCTGCACATCGGGCCCGGCCTGGTACAGTTCGGTCCGTTCAACTTCTCCCCCGACATGAAGACATTCTCCATGCAGAACACGCAGGTCTCCAAGACCGAGATGCCCAAGCAGACGGGGTCCATCGCCCTCTCGGGGCGGGAGGTCGGCCGGTCCTGCGTGCAGGTGCAACCCTGCCGGTGAGCGCGGCGACCGGCGACACACCTCCCGGATCCAGGGGAGCGCACGGCGACGCGGTCCTCTCGGTGCGCGATCTCTCGGTGCATTTCGGCGCGCTCTCGGTGCTGGCCGAGCTGTCCTTCGAGGTGACGCGCGGCAGCGCGCTGGCGATCATCGGGCCGAACGGGTCGGGCAAGACCGTCCTCTTCCGCGCGCTCATCGGCACCGTGGCGCACGGCGGCAGCGTGACGTGGGCCCGTGGTGTGAAGATCGGCTACGTCCCTCAGAAGCTGGACCTCGCGCGGGACCTGCCCATCACCGGCGGTGACTTCCTGGAGGCGAAGGCGGAGGTGTCGCGCGCCTCGCGGGCGGAGGCGGACGACGTCGTCGCGCTGGTGGGCCTGGATGCGGAGGTGACGCGCCGGCCCATCGGCGCGCTCTCCGGCGGTCAGTTCCAGCGCCTCCTGGTGGCCGGCGCGCTGCTGGGCCAGCCCGACGTGCTGCTGCTCGACGAGCCCACCGCCGGGGTGGATGAGCCCGGGCAGGAGGCGCTCAACGTGCTGGTGGATCGCCTGCGGGCGGAGCGGGGGCTGACCCTGCTGCTCATCTCCCACGACCTGAGCGTCGTGTACCGCTACGCGTCCAACGTCCTCTGCCTCGCGCGCACCGGGGTGTGCTTCGGCCCCCCGCGCACGGTGCTCACGCCGGAGATGCTGGCTCGGCTCTACGGCGCGCCGGTGGGGCTCCACGTCCACGAGGCCCCGTGACCACGCTGGAGCTCGCCCTGTCGGTGGGCGCCGGCGCCGCCGCCGGGATGGTCGGGTGCTTCGCCCTCATGCGACGCATGACGCTCGCGGCGGACGCGCTCTCCCACGTCGCGCTGCCGGGCATCGGGCTGGCGATCGTGCTGCACGTGCACCCGGTGCTGGGCGCGGGCGCCATGCTGCTGCTCGGCACCTTCCTCATCTGGGCGCTGGAGACGCGTACGCGCATCGCGACGGAGACGATCATCGGGGTGGTGTTCTCCACGGCGCTCGCCGTGGGGAGCCTGATCACCTCCGGGCACGAGCTCATCGAGGCGCTCTTCGGGCAGTCGCGCGCGATCACGCCGGTGGAGACGGCGCTCGGGCTGGCGGCCGCCGCCTTGACGATCGTCTTCATCCTGCGCGCGCGACACAAGCTGGTGCTGTCGCTGGTGTCACCGGAGATCGCGCGGACGGCGGGGATCGACGTGGCGCGGCTGGACCTGCAGTACCTGCTGGTCTTCGCGCTCACGATCGCCCTCGGCCTGCGCTACCTGGGCGTGCTGCTCATGGGCTCGCTCGTCATCATCCCGGCGGCGACCGCGCGGCGGCTGGCGCGCGGACTCAACGGGATGTTCGTGGTGGCGGTGGTGGTGGCGGTGATCTCCACGTCCGCGGGCGCTGCGCTGGCGTCCCGGCTGCACCGCGAGCCCGGTCCGGTGGTGGTGCTCATCGCCGCCGGGTGCTTCGTGCTGAGTCTTCTGCGGCGGCGGGTGGCCTGAGGGGTCCCCCGCTCACGCCTCGTGGCGGACGTACTCGAAGTCCACCGGCTTGCCCTTGATGCCGATGCGCGGGGCGGAGATCCAGCCGGCCATCTGCTTCGGGTCGTAGATGGGCCTGGTCATCAGACTCTTCACGAAGGCCTTGTCGGCGTCGGTCGGGAGCCACTCGCTCTTGTGGGCCTCGAACTGCTCCTTCGTGATCATGTTGCCCGCGGGATCGAACCAGGCGTTCTGGTAGAGGCCGACGTGGCGGTGGAAGCGGCGGCTGGGGAGCGCCAGCTTGAAGGGGATGCCCGCCTGGGCGATCGTCCGGTTCCACTTGTCGACGCCGCGCTGGCAGTCCTCCACGTACTCGTCGCGCAGGACCTCGTTCATGGCGTTGCGCAGCGGCACGTCCTTGCGCACGAGCTTGCCGCCGTCGATCTCGTCGACGCCGTAGATGCCCTCCAGGGCGACGTGGTCCGGGTAGGTGGCCTCCTTCGCGCGGCCCTTGATGCCCGAGGCGAAGTACGACGCCGCGTTGGACGACACCTCGCCACCGAAGAGGTCGAGCGAGAGGGAGAACCAGAGGTTGAGGTACCTCTGCATCGTCGGCAGGTCGATGACGCCCAGCTTGCGGACGTCGTCGGGGTGCTCGACCTTGTGCTCCGCCATCTGCTTGGCGGTGCGGTCGAGGACGCGCTGCACGCCCGTCTCGCCGACGAACATGTGGTGCGCCTCTTCCGTCAGCATGAAGCGCGTGGAGCGAGAGAGCGGGTCGAAGGCGCTCTCGGCCAGCGCCAGGAGCTGGTACTTGCCGTCGCGGTCGGTGAAGAAGGTGAACATGAAGAAGCTGAGCCAGTCGGTGCAGGGCTCGTTGAAGGCGCCCAGCAGGCGCGGGGTGTTCTCGTCGCCGCTGCGGCGCTGCAGGAGGGCCTCCGCCTCCTCGCGGCCGTCGCGGCCGAAGTGGGAGTGCAGCAGGTAGACCATCGCCCAGAGGTGGCGCCCCTCCTCCACGTTCACCTGGAAGAGGTTGCGCAGGTCGTAGACGCTCGGGCACGACTGGCCGAGCAGCCGCTGCTGCTCCACGCTCGCCGGCTCGGTGTCGCCCTGGGTGACGATGAGGCGGCGCAGGGTGTTGCGGTGCTCGCCGGGCACCTGCTGCCACACCGGCTTGCCGAAGTCGTCGCCGCAGGCGATGGTGCGGTCCTTCACCTGGTCGGCGAGGAAGATGCCCCAGCGGTAGTCGGGCATCTTGACGTAGTCGAAGTTGGCCCAGCCCTCGTGGTCGACGCTGGTGGCGGTGCGCAGGAAGACGTCGTCCTGCTGGAAGCCCACGGGGCCCATCTCCTTCCACCAGTCGAGGAAGCTCGGCTGCCAGGCCTCGAGCGCGCGCTGGAGCTTCTTGTCGTCGGCGAGGTCGACGTTGTTGGGGATGCGGTCCTGATTGACTTGGCTCATGTCCTTCTCCAGTCGAACTCGGGGCGTTCCGGCTTGCCGTAGAGCGTGAGGGCGCCGCGCTCGCCGACGGCGTTGGGGCGCTGGAAGATCCAGTTCTGCCAGGCGGTGAGGCGGCCGAAGATCTTGGTCTCCATCGTCTCCGGGCCGCCGAAGCGCAGGGACGCCTCCATGCCGGTCATGGCGTCGGGCGAGAGGCTGGCGCGCTCCTCGAAGGCGATGCGGATCTCGTCGTCCCAGTCGATGTCGTCGGGGGCGAAGGTGACCAGGCCGGCCTTCAGCGCGGAGGGTGTGTCGATGGGGCCGATCATCTCCAGCACGCGCGAGACGCGCTCCGGCTCGCGCAGGAACCGCGACTGCAGGCGCGTCAGGCCGTTGCCCATCGGGTAGGGACCGGCGTTCATCGGCGAGACGTGCACGACGACGCCGCCCTCGTCCTTCATGTAGACGCGGTCGGCGGCGAGGGCGAGCTCCAGCAGGGTGCCGGCGAAGGCGGAGCCCGGCTGGATGACGGCGAAGAAGCTCTTGGCGGTGACGTCCAGGCGCTTGAGGACGCGCTTGATCAGGAGGCGCACCTCGCGGACGAGGCCGTCGTCCGCGTACTTCGCGAGCATGGCGTCGACGTCCAGCGCCGCCCTGGGGTCGCCGGCGGTCTCCAGGGCGATGGTGCCGATGAGCGGCTGGTTGAAGCGCAGGTCGAGCAGGGCGTCGTCCAGCTCGCGGAAGGCGCGGATGGCCCACGCGTTCGCCCCGGCCTTCGCCAGCTCCTCCGGCGTCTTCGGCTGCGGCTCCGACGGGGCGCGCACGGTGAGCGTGGCGGTGCGCGCGGCGGGGTCGAGCGCCAGCGTGACGTATTTGTATTCTGCACCCTTCTCCGAGCGCGTCACCTCCAGCGGCGGGAGCTCCAGCGCGGGGAACGCCTTGCGCGGGCTGCGCGCCACCATCGCCTCCAGGTGGCGCTTCACCGCCTCCTCGAACCTGGGGCGCGGCGGCGCCTCGTCGACCAGGCCCCACTCGACGGCGCGCTTGCCGCGCACGCCCTCGGCCAGGGTGGAGAAGGCGTCGGCGAGATCGCGGCGGATCTTGCGCTTGTCCACCAGGCGGGTGAGGCCGCCGGTGCCAGGGAGCACGCCGAGCAGCGGGCACTCCGGGAGGCTGACCGCGGAGCCGCCGTCGTCGGAGAGGACGATCTCGTCGCAGGCGATGGCGAGCTCGTAGCCGCCGCCGGAGGCGGTGCCGTTGAGGGCGCAGAGGGAGGAGACGCCGCTCTCCGCGCTCATCTCCTCGAGGTAGAGGCGCGTCTCGTTGGTGTACTTGCAGAAGTTGACCTTGAAGGCGTGCGTGGAGCTGCCGAGCATGTAGATGTTGGCGCCGGAGCAGAAGACGCGGTCCTTCGCGCTGCCGAAGACGAGCGCCTTGACCTCGGGGTGCTCGAAGCGGATGCGCAGGAGCGCGTCGGCCAGCTCCACGTCGACGCCCAGGTCGTAGGAGTTGAGCTTGAGGGGGTAGCCCGGGCGCATGCCCGCGTCCTCCTTCACGTTCATCGTGAGGCGAGCGACCTTGCCGCCGAGGTCTTCCGGGAAGGTGAGCTCCCAGTGCTTGTAGCGGTCGGGGTGGGTCTCGAAGCGGACGGGCGCTTGCGGTGCGGAGTTCTCGGCCATCGGAAGGAGCAGCCTACGGAACCGGACCGCCTCGCGCAAGTACTATAGTGCGTGCACATTGGGCCATGCGCACTATACTGCATCAAGGCGCGGGCTCCCTCCCCTCGCCTCTTCTTCCCCTGCCCCTCTCTCGCCGTCTGTAGTATAGTTCTCGAAGTCAGGATGACTGCGCACTATAATTCTGCGCCCACGACACGCCGGGAGACCCTCCTCCGGGGACTCGGCGCCGCCGTGCGCGCGCGACGCACCGAGCGCGGCCTGACGCTCAAGGCGCTCGCCCGCGACGCGCACGTGAGCGAGCGCTTCTTGCTGCAGCTCGAGGGCGGCGTCGGCAACATCTCGGTCGCCCGGCTCCTCGACGTCGCCGAGGCGCTCGGCACCTCGCCCTCCGAGCTGCTGGCGCAGGCCACCAACGCCCCCGCCCCCCCGCCGGAGGGCGTGGTGGCGCTGCTCGGGCTGCGCGGCGCGGGCAAGACCGCGGTGGGGGAGCGGGCGGCGGCCCGGCTCGGCGTGCCGCTGGTGGAGCTGGACGCGCTGGTCGCGAAGGAGGCGGGGATGAGCCTCTCCACCATCTTCGAGATGCACGGCGAGGCGTACTTCCGTCGCGTGGAGCGGCAGGCGCTCAAGCGCTTCCTGGACGCCAGGCCCCGGGCGGTGCTCGCGACGAGCGGCTCCATCGTGACCGACCGCGAGACCTTCGCGATGCTGCGCAGGCGCGCCAAGACGGTGTGGCTCCGGGCAGAGGCGAAGGACCACTGGGATCGCGTGGTGGCGCAGGGCGACGGGCGGCCGATGAAGGGCCGGCCGGCGGCGATGGCGGAGCTGAAGGAGCTGCTGCGTGCACGCAAGCGGCTCTACGCGCGGGCGGAGCACGTCATCGACACCTCGAGCGTGGGCCTGGACGCCGCCGCGGCGAAGGTGGCGGCCGTCGCGCGCGGCGACAGCGCTTGACCCGTCAAGGGTCTTCGGCGACGCCGAGCGTGGGCCAGATCACCTTCGCCCAGGCCTCCCCGCCGGGGTCGGTGGGGTGGATGTGGTCGCTCTGCAGCTTGGGGTCGACGACGGTGGAGTCGAAGTAGCGGCAGGGCGCCACGTTGTCGCGGATGACCTCGAGGGTGGCCGGGTTCCACTTCCACTTCGGCCGGATGGGGCCGATCCACACGCACTGCCGGCCGTGGGCGCCGAGGGTCCTGGCGATGGATTGGATGTGCCCGGCGAGGACCTCGGGGTGCGGGTAGGAGAGGTTGTTGGTCCCCAGGTTGACCAGCACCAGATCCGGCTTGAAGGCGGCGAGCAGGCGCTTCATGCGCGCCGAGCCGTCGAAGGTCTGGATGCCCGCGCTGGTCCAGGCGTCCCAGTGGTACTCGATGTTGGCGGCCTGGAAGCGCTTCTTCAGGGCGCGGGAGAGGCCGTGGCCGTAGCCGACCATGGAGTCGCCGAACTGAAGGACGCGCTTCGGGCGCGGCGGCGGCGTGGTCGCGGCCGGCGGCCTCGTCTTCGCGTGGGCGTCGTGGACGGCGGCGGCGACGGGCCGGGTGCTCGCTGCCGGTCGCGGCGCCTTGCGGTCGGGCTCGCGCGCGTCGGCGCTGGAGCATGCCCCCACGGCCAGGACGAAAGCCACCCACCATCCCCGATGCATCGGCCGACTGTCGCTTGCCCGCGTGGCCGGAGCCAACTTTTCGGCGCGGGCCTCCCGGCTGGCCGCCCTCTTCTCCCTTGCCTCGCGCGGCAAACCGCGCCATCGATCCTCGGAGAGGCGGCACGCGCCGCCCCTCCCCTCCCCACGCGGGCCCCTCCGCTGCGCGTCGGGCTTGCCACCAGAGGGGGCCTTCAACACCAGGCATGGCTCGAGATGGATGCGCTCTTGGCATCCCCTCCGCCATCAGGAGCGCGCCGGATGATCGAGCTTGCGTCGTACGTGCACGGGCAGTGGTTCACGGGCAAGGGCAAGGCCGTCGAGCTCGTCAACCCCGCCACCGAGGAGCCCGTCGCCCGGACGTCGACGGAGGGCCTGGACTTCGCCAGGGCGTACGCCCACGCGCGCGATGTCGGTGGCCCCGCGCTGCGCGCGCTCTCCTTCGCCCAGCGCGGAGAGCTCCTGCGCGCCTTGTCGCGCGCCATCCACGCCCACCGCGACGAGCTCATCGCGCTCGCCATCCAGAACGGGGGCAATACCCGCTCCGACGCCAAGTTCGACATCGACGGCGCCTCCGGCACGCTGGCCTACTACGCCGACCTCGCGCCCACCCTGGGCGACGCGCCGCTGCTGGAGGACGGCGAGGCGGTGCAGCTCGGCCGCAGCCCCCGCCTCTTCGGCGCGCACGTCTACGTGCCGCGCCGCGGCGTGGCGGTGCACGTCAACGCCTTCAACTTCCCGGCGTGGGGCCTGGCCGAGAAGGCCGCGTGCGCGCTCCTCGCGGGGATGCCGGTGATCAGCAAGCCGGCGACCTCCACCGCCCTGCTCGCCTTCCGCATGATGCAGGTCTTCGTGGAGGAGAAGCTGCTGCCGGAGGGCGCGCTCTCCTTCATCGCCGGGAGTACCGGCAACCTGCTGGAGCTGCTCGGCGGCCAGGACGTGCTCGCCTTCACCGGCTCGAGCTGGACGGGCGCCACGCTGCGGGGTGGCAAGGCGGTCGTCGGGCACAGCGTCCACGTCAACGTGGAGGCCGACAGCCTCAACGCCGCGGTGCTCGGTCCGGACGTGGAGGACGGCTCCGACGTGCTGAACCTCTTCGCCGCCGACGTGGTGCGCGACATGACGCAGAAGACCGGCCAGAAGTGCACCGCCATCCGCCGCGTGTACGTGCCCGCGGCGCGGGTCGCGGTGGTGGTGGAGCTGCTGAAGGATCGACTGGGCGCCATCAAGGTGGGCGATCCGTCGCGCGAGGGCGTGGGCATGGGCCCGGTGTCGACGGCGCAGCAGCTCCGCGACGTGCGGGACGGCATCGGCAAGCTCGCCTCTGTCGCGACGATCGCGCTGGGCGGAGCGGGCGCGGTGGACGGCCTGGGCGCGCCGGCGGGCAAGGGCTACTTCGTCGCGCCGACCTTGCTCGTTTGCGAGACGCCCGCCGCCGGCGATCCCGTCCACTCCCACGAGGTCTTCGGCCCGGTCGCCACGGTGATGCCGTACGACGCCAGCGCCGCGCGCGCCGCGGAGCTGGTGGCCGCAGGCGGCGGCGGCCTCGTCTCCAGCCTGTACTCCGACGACAAGGACTTCGTGCGCGACTTCGTCCTGGGCGTGGCGCCCTTCCACGGCCGCGTGACCATCGGCTCCAGCAAGATCGCCAGCCAGGCGATGCCACCTGGACTGGTGCTGCCCTCTCTCCTGCACGGCGGCCCGGGCCGCGCCGGCGGCGGGGAGGAGCTGGGCGGACGCCGCGGACTTGCATTCTACATGCAACGCGTCGCCGTCCAGGGGGACCGCGCGCTGGTGGAGTCGGTCACGGGCAAGCGGTGAGCCTCAGCCCCGGCCGCCCCCATCGCCGTCACGCCGCTCCAGCCTCCCTTCTCCACGAAGTGGAGAGGGGGAGCTCAAGGTGAGATCGGCGCGCTGGCGCGTACCAGGGTGCGGAGCGCTCGCGATACGCTGCGGCGGCCTGCGGCGGTGAGGCGCACGTCGACCTGCCGCTTGTCGTCGAGGGGTGGCAGCCGCTCGACGAGGCCGATGGCCTGCAGCGAGCGCACCATGGTGCTGATGGTGGAGCGCGCCACGCCGAGCGCCCGGCGCAGCTCGCTCTGGTGGCAGAGCTGGTGCGGCACGCGAAACAGCACGTGGAGCAGCTCGAAGCGTGCGGGGGTGAGCCCGACGGGAACGAAGAGGCGGCGCGTCGCGCGCAGGGTGGCGTGATACGCGCGCCGGGTCTCGAGAAAGGTGAGTGTGCTCATGCACCCCTCCTGAGCACCCGGCGTGCCACCCCGCCCGCCTCGCGCAACCGGCAAGAAACAGGGGCGCGGTGAGAGGCACGCGGCTGGCGAGGGTGTCCCCAGACAGATCGGGGGTGTCCCCGGGACAGGTGGGCGAGCGCCCACCAGCCTGTGCCCGAGCATGGCGCCCGGAGGGACCCCCTCTACTTCACTTCACGAAGAGCGCGCTCGCCGCCAGCCCCGCCCCGGCGGTCGCCCGGACGACATACTTCGCCTGCACCGTGATGGGCACCGGCAGCCGGTAGCAGTTTCCCTTGCCGCCCAGCGACGCCTGCGAGCCGGTGCCGTTGTCCTGCGCGAGCACCGGGTTGACGTTGGGGATGGGCGTGGTGGCGATGAGGGCGATGTCCACGTTCTGGATGCCGATCCCGACGGCGAGCACCGTGTAGCACTTGCCCGGCTGGAGGGTGACCGGCACCTCCTGGATCTGGCCTTGCTGGAAGTTGGCCGCGTTGATGTTGCCCTCCCGTGCCATGCCGGGCGCCTCGGTCGCCGCGAAGGCGCCGAGAGGCATGGTGGCGGCGCTGGCCAGCATCGGGTTGATCGCCTGCGCGGGCGCGCCCGCCGGCGCGTTGCCCTGCGGCGGCGCCCCGAACGTCGGGAGCGTGGAGGGAATGGCGAAGGTGCCTGTGCCCGCAGGCGGCGGCGCGGTGCCCTGCGGCGGCGGCGCGGTGTACGCCGGCGGCGCCGTGCCCTGCGGCGGCGCGGTGTACGCCGGCGGCGCGGTGCCCTGCGGCGGCGGGTAGCCCTGCTGCGGGGGGTAGCCCTGCTGCTGCGGAGGGTAGCCCTGCTGCTGCGGGTAGCCCTGCTGCGGGTAGCCCTGCTGCGGCGGATACCCTTGCTGCGGGGGCGGGTAGCCCTGCGGCTGCGCGGCGTTGTTGGCGGTCTGCGGCGGGGGATTGTCGCTCCCACCGCACGCGATGACGACGAGGGGGACAACGGCAACGGCCGCAAGGACGAGAGAAAAGGGCAGGTTCGATCGCATCGCGCCCAGCATAGTGCAAAAGTAGAATCGGCACATGCCTACAGACGAGGCGCCCGACGGCGCGATGGGCGCGCTGGCTCAGGCGCTGCAGACGGCCGCTGCGACACGCTCGCGCCTGGCGAAGGTGGAGGCGATCGCCGGAGCGCTGCGCGTGGCGGCGCGCGAGGGCGACGAGGCGCTGAGGACCGCCGTCCGCGTGGCGGCGGGCGAGCTCGGCGGCGGCGCCCGCGCGGCGACCGGCGTCGGCTGGCGCATGCTCGCGGGGGTGGTGTCGGCGGTGACGGGCGCGACCGACGCCGAGCTCTTCGAGGCGGCGCGCCGACGCGGGGATCTGGGGGACGCCGTCTTCGACGTGACGATCGCGCGGGCGCGCGATCGCCCGGGCGTGAGCCTCGACGACGTCGCCGAGCTGGCGCGGGCGCTGGGCTCCGGCGCCGCGCGCGCGGTGAAGGCCGACCTGCTCGCCGGCGTGCTGCGCCGCGCGACCCCGCTGCAGGCGAAGTACCTCGCCAAGGCCCTGCTCGGGGAGATGCGCACCGGCGCCGCGCCCGGCGTCATCCGCGAGGCGATCGCCAGGGCCTTCGGCGCGTCGCCGGAGGAGGCACGGCGCGCGTCGGGCCTCCTCCCGGACCTGGCCGAGCTCGCCGTGCTCGCGAGCGGCGGACGCCTGGGCGAGGCGCGGCTTGTGCCGCTGCGGCCGCTCGCCTTCATGCTCGCCACGCCGCGCGAGGCGGTGCGCGAGGCCGTCGATCTCGGCGCGGTGGTCGTCGAGGACAAGCTGGACGGCGTGCGCGCGCAGGTCCACGTCAGCGGCGGGCACGTCGCCGTCTTCGCCCGCGGGCAAGGGAACGTGACGCAGACCTTCCCGGAGGTGGCGCGTGCGCTCGGCGCGTGGAGCGAGGACGCCGTCATGGACGGCGAGATCGTCGCGGCGGGAGAGGACGGCAGGCCGCGCCCCTTCCAGGCGCTGCAGGCGCGCCTCGGACGCAAGGACCCGGCGCATACGCTGCTCGCCGAGGTGCCGATCGTGTTCGTCGCCTTCGACCTGCTCGCTCTCGGCGGCGAGGCGCTGATCGATCGACCGCTCGCCGAGCGACGCGCCGCGCTGGAGCGTCTCGCCGCGCGCCACCCGGACGCCGGTGCCTTCCGGCTCAACGCCGTCTACGCCGTCGAGGACGAGGCCGCGCTCGACGCGGCGTTCGCGAGCGCCCGCGCGCGCGCCAACGAGGGGCTGGTCCTCAAGCGCAGGGACGCGCCCTACGAGCCGGGGCGACGCGGGCACGCGTGGATCAAGGTCAAGCGGGCGCTCGCCACGCTGGACGTGGTCGTCGTCGCCGTCGAGGAGGGGCACGGCAAGCGCGCGGGCAAGCTGAGCGATTACACCTTCGCGGTGTGGGACGACGGCGCGCTGGTGACGGTAGGCAAGGCGTACAGCGGCCTGACCGACGCGGAGATCGACGCGCTCGGGCAGGTCTTCGTGGAGACGACGCTGCAGGACCGCGGGCGGGTGCGGGTGGTGGAGCCGCGTGTGGTGCTGGAGATCGCGTTCGACGGCATCCAGCGCTCCTCCCGCCACCCGAGCGGCTTCGCGCTCCGCTTCCCGCGCATCGCGCGGGTGCGCGACGACAAGACACCGGCGCAGGCCGACACGCTCCAGACCGTGCGCGATCTCTTCGCCGCGCAGGTGAGCTCCGGCCACCGCGAGGAGCCGGTCGTGCCGCCGCGTCGCACGCAGAAGAAGGCGCGCGCGCCCGACACCCAGCTCTCCCTCTTCGGCGAGGGGCCTGGGTGCGTGGCGGGCGAGCTCCGCTCCGCGAACGAGCCGCCCGCGGACGCGGGCGCGGGCGACTAGCCGCGATCAGCGGTGCTTCTTGGTCACCTTGTGCTTGGTGACCTTCTTGTGGGGCGGCGTGATCGTGTGGTGGGCGGTCGCCACCGGCGCGTGCGTGACGTGGGGCGCCGTGGGCGCCGGGTGCACCGCCTCCGCGCCGGCCTCCGACGCGGCGTCGTCGCTCTCCCCGGCGTCGGCGCCCGTCATGTCGGTGGCGAGCGTCGTGGTGCCCTCGCCCGAGGCCTCGCTGGACGCCGCGAGCGGGTCGGCGTCGCCGCGCACGCGCGGCAGGGCAAACGCGGCCACCGCGGCGCCGCCCCCCGCGAGCACCAGCAGCCCGATGAGCGGCACGAGCGAGCGCTTGCGGCGCGGGGCGCGGGGCGGTGACGGCGGCGTCGCCTGCGTGTGCACCCAGAGGTTCGGCTTGGAGACCGGTCCGCCGGTGGGAGACTCGGCGCGTGCGTCGACGGCCAGCGGCCCCGGCGTCTCGGCCGCCGCGAAGCTCCCGTCCTGCGACGCCGCCTCGGCCACCACCGCGGGGGGCGCGTCCGCCACCACCACCGCGGGCACCGCCGCCGCGACGGCCGCCTCCGCCACCGGCGCCTCCTTCGTCCCCGAGGCGCGCTCCGCGCGCAGCGCGGCGGCGGCCTCCTCCAGGTGCTCGGGCGGGGGCGCGGGCACCGTCTCGTCCATCGCGTGGACCACCGCCTGCGCGGCGATGTCGCCGGCGACCGTCGTGGCCACGTCGCTCTCTTCGAGCGCCGTGCTCGCCTCGTCCACCGCCACCCGCATCGCCGCGGCGTCGGGGAAGCGCTCGTCGCGCTCGAAGGCCAGCGCCCTGTCCACCACCTCCGCGACCTTCGGGTGGACTCCGGGCAAGACCTCCGCCAGCTTCTTCGCCGGCTCGGTCATCGCCAGCAGGAGCACCTCGTTGGGGGTCTCCGCCTCGTGCACGTAGCGGCCGGTGAAGAGCTTGAACATCATCGCGCCGACGGCCCAGAGGTCGGTGCGCCCGTCGATGAGCTCGGAGCGGCCGCGCGCCTGCTCCGGCGGCATGTACTCCGGCGTGCCCATCACCAGCCCGGTGCGCGTCTTGGCGTCGCCGGTCTGATCGGTCATGCGCGCCACGCCGAAGTCCAGCACCTTCACCGTGCCGTCGTTGGTCAAGAAGACGTTGTCCGCCTTCAGGTCGCGGTGGACGATCGCCTGCGCGTGCGCCGCGACGAGCACGTCCAGGATGCCCTGGGCGATGCGCATGATCTGCTTCGGAGGCAGCTTGTCGTTGGCCTCGTAGGAGCGATACGCGAGCGACTCTCCCTCCAGCAGCTCCATCACCAGGTAGACGCTGCCGTCCGGATCGGTGCCGTCGTCCAGCACGCTCACGGCGCCGGGGTGGCCCACCTTGTTGGCGATGTACCCCTCCCGCAAGAAGCGCGTCTTGATGGACTCCTGCCGGACGAGCTCGGGGTGGAGCACCTTGACCGCGACGGTCTTGCCGTTGTTGGTGTGCTCGGCCGCGTACACCGCCGCCATCCCGCCGAGACCCAGCAGCCTGTCCAGACGCCACTTGCCGCCGAGCACGTCGCCGACGCGCTTCTGGGCGGCCTGGGTGGCCTCGTCCTCCGTGTCGATCGGCATGACGCCGCGTCAGGATACCAGGCGGATCACCGCGTGGCGATGGCGCGCTCCACGGCCGCGCCGGGCTGCACCTCTCCCCAGCCCTGACGGTCCACGTCGATGTTGGGCACGCGCCGGGCAGTCTGGATCAGGATACGCTTGACCTGCGAGGGGGTGAGGGCCGGGTTGGCCTGGAGCATCTGCGCCACCACGCTGGTGACGATCGGGGCGGCGAAGCTGGTGCCGTCCACCATCTTGTAGTGCTCGTCGATGACCTTCTCGTCGTGGAGCGCGGCGGCCAGGATCTGACGGATGAGGTACGCCGGCTGCTCCTTCGCCTCGTCGAGCGGGGCGAAGACGCCCGGGTGGGCCTCGATGACCTCCCGCAGGCGCTCGTCGGGGGTCTTGTCCAGCTTTGCCAGGAGGGAGACCTGCTTGTGGGTGGGCGTCTCCGGGAGGATGGGCGCGGGGATCCAGTCGGCCAGGGTGATGATCTCCGGCTTCTGCACGCCGTCGATGGTGGGCCCGTAGGACGACCGGTACGGGTTGATGCGGCCGAGGTACGGGTTGCCCTCGTCGTCCAGGCCCCCGACGCTGATGACGCACGGCACGCTCGCCGGCGGCACCACGTAGCCGGGGCGGTGGCCGGAGTTGCCGACGGCGGCGACCACCACGATCCCGGCGCGGACGCAGGCCTCGGCGAAGCGGCTCATCACGTCGGTGAGGTAGCTCGCCTCGTAGTCGCCGCCGCACGAGATGTTGAGGATGCGCACGTCGAAGCGCGCCCGGTTGACGAGCACCCACTCGATCGCCCGGGCGATGTCGTCGTGGTGCACGCGCGAGAGCGTGCCCGCCTTGACCAGCACGAGCCCCAGCTCGGGCGCAAGCGACTTGAAGCGCCCGCCGGAGAGCGCGCCGTTGCCCGCGGCGACGACGGTGGACATCATCCCGTGCCAGGACGAGACGTCGGCGTGCTTGAGGACCTCCAGGCCCCCGGTCTCGTGGATGACGTCCTGGTAGGCGTGGATGCGCGAGAAGGGCGTGACGAGATCCGCGTGGGCGTAGAAGCCCGAGTCGATGAACGCCGCGACGACGCCCCGCCCGGTGTAGTTGCCGTCGGCGCGGAGGCGGTCGGCGATGGGGAGGGGATCACGCTCCTTGCCCCCGCGCGCGGTGAGGTCCGGCCGGAGGCCGGAGGGTGCGTGGCCAGGCTGCGGGGGGGCGGACTTGCGGGCCTTGTGGGTCGTCACGGGGTGTCGAGCAATGCTGCTAGCGAAAAAGCGCGGCATTTGCTAGCGTTTCGGAAAGTATGCCCTCCACGCAGCGGCTGCGCATCTGCCTCGTCGACATGAACAACGGCGTCGCCAACCAGGCGACACGCTGCTTCCGGCGCCTCGTCGACTCCTTCTCCCACCGGGCGAAGGAGCGCAACCCGGGCATGGAGGTGACGTTCCGGCACGTCCAGCCGCGCAACCTGGGCGAGCTGCCCGACGACGAGGTGGACATGGTCCTGTCCTCCGGCGGCCCCGGCTCGCCCTTCGACGGCTACGAGGACGCGTGGTGCACCGGGTACCGGAAGTTTCTGGACCGGGTCGTGGAGCGCAACCTGAAGGCTCCCCACGACTCGCCGAAGGTGATGGCGGTGTGCCACTCCTTCCAGCTCTTGGTGCTGCACTTCGGCGTGGCGCGCATGGAGCCGCGGGAGTCCCTCAAGTTCGGGCTGATGCCCGCGTACATGACGCGCGAGGGCGAGGGCGCCGACTTCCTGCGCCCCTTCGGCTACCGCCTCTTCTGCTGGGAGCACCGCAACTGGGAGGCCGTCGGCCTCGAAGAGAAGCGGCTCGCCGAGCTGGGCGGCAAGCTGCTCGCCAAGGAGACGGCGGAGGGCGGCGCGTACAAGGGCGACGCCCTCCTCGGCCTGCACTTCGCCGACGGGGTGTCCGGCACCCAGTTCCACCCCGAGGCGGACAAGCCGGGCGTCATGGCCTGGATCGAGAAGCCGGAGCACAAGGCCGCCGTGGAGGACGCGTACGGCAAGACGCTCTACGAGCGCATGGTCAAGAGCCTCGGCAACCCCGAGCGGCTTGCTAAGACCTTCGCCCTGCTCATCCCCGGCTGGATGACCTACCGCTTCAACGAGCTCGCCCGCTCCCGCGACTGGCGTCCCCTGGAAGAGCCCCGTCAGAACATGGCCGAGTTCGACGTCGCCGTCTGAGCTCCCCTTCTGCTAGCTTCGGGCGCATGACGGAGCGGATCGGCCTCATCGTCGGCATGGAGAACACCTTCCCGCCGGCCTTCATCGCGAAGGTGAGCGAGACCCCGGGCTTCCAGGCGGAGCTCATCAAGGTGGGGGGCATCACCGAGCACTACGAGCGCACCCACGCGGTCATCGTCGACCGCCTCAGCCACGAGGTGCCCTTCTACCGATTCTTCCTGAAGAACGCGGCGCTCGCGGGGACGTACGTCATCAACGACCCCTTCTGGTGGAGCTCCGACGACAAGATGTTCGGCTACTCGCTGGCGTCGAAGATCGGCGTCGCGGTGCCGCGCACCGTGATGCTCCCGCAGAAGCAGTACATCCCGGGCATCGACCCCTCGCGCTCGCTGCGCAACCTGGAGTACCCGCTCGACTGGCACGCCATCGCCGACTACGTCGGCTTCCCCGCCATCCTCAAGCCGGCGGACGGCGGCGGGTGGAAGAACGTCTTCCGCGTCAACGACATGGACGAGCTGCTCCGCACCTACGACCAGACGGGGGAGCTGGTGATGACCCTGCAGCAGTTCATCGACTTCGACGAGTACATCCGGTGCGTGTGCGTGGGGCGGGAGTTCGTGCTCCCCATCCAGTACGACCCGCGGCGGCGCTGTTACCTGGAGAACGACGGCCCCTTCATGCCCAAGGCGCTGGAGCAGAAGGTGATGGACGGCGCCTACGCCCTCAACCACGCGCTCGGCTACGACATGAACTCGGTGGAGTTCGCCTGCAAGGACGGCGTGCCGTACGCCATCGACTTCACCAACCCCGCGCCGGACTTCGACGTCAACGCGATCCTCCCCAAGCACTTTCACATGGTCGTCGACGAGATGGCGAAGTTCTGCATCGCCTGCGCCCGCGAGGGCCGCGGCCACTCCGGCGACTACGCATACCGCCGCTACCTGGAGCAGGGCGAGACGGCCCGGCCCAGGCGCACGGGGGGGTCCGCCGCCTGACACGCGCGCGGGCCGGGCGTGTTATCCTCGCCGGTCATGCTGGACGACCAGTTCACCCTCGGCGTCGAGGAGGAGTACCAGATCGTCGACCCGGAGACGCGGGAGCTCCGGAGCTACATCTCGCGCCTCCTGGAGGACGGCAAGTCGCTCCTGCGCGAGCGCGTGCGCATGGAGATGCACCAGTCGGTCGTCGAGGTGGGCACCGGCGTCTGCAAGAACGTCGGCGAGGTGAGGAGCGAGCTGGTCGAGATGCGCGGGGAGCTGGACAAGCTCGCGCGCAAGGGCGGCCTGCGCATCGTCGCCGCCTCCACCCACCCCTTCAGCGACTGGAAGACGCAGGACATCAGCCCCAACCAGCGCTACCACACCATCGTCGAGGACCTGCAGGACGTCGCGCGCGCCAACCTCATCTTCGGCATGCACGTCCACGTCGGCATCAAGGAGAAGGAGGTGGCGATCGCCCTGCAGAACCAGGTGCGCTACTTCCTGCCGCACCTGCTCGCGCTCTCCACCAGCTCGCCCTTCTGGCTCGGGCGCCGCGGCGGGCTGATGAGCATGCGCTCGCAGATCTTCAAGCGCTTCCCGCGCACCGGCATCCCCGACGAGTTCGAGAGCTACGAGACCTTCCAGAACTTCGTGAAGCTCCTCATCAAGACGGGGTGCATCGACGACGGCAAGAAGATCTGGTGGGACGTGCGCGCGCACCACGTGTACGACACCGTGGAGATCCGCATCTGCGACATGCCCACGCAGATGGACCACACCATCACGCTGGTGGCGCTCATCCAGGCGCTCATGGCAAAGCTGTACATGATGTACCGGAGCAACACGCAGTGGCGCTCCTACGGCCGCAGCCTGATGGAGGAGAACAAGTGGCGCGCGGTGCGCTTCGGCACCGACGCCAAGCTCATCGACTTCGGCCGCAAGGAGGAGCGCCCCTTCGGCGATCTCATCGTGGAGCTGGTGGACTTCGTGAGCGATGCCTCCGACGCCCTCGGCACGACCGAGGAGGTGCGCAAGGCGATCGACATCCAGCGCCAGGGCACGAGCGCCCACCGGCAGATCGAGGTCTTCGAGAAGACGAAGGACGTGAAGGCCGTCGTCGACTGGCTCATCGCCGAGACGATGAAGGGAATCTGAGAGGATGTGACCTCGACCTGAAGCGCCGCTCAATCGGCTCCGTCTGCCTTCGCCGCCACTCGAATCCCCCCTGTCCCCCCTGTCCCCCCTTTCTGTCCCTGGACACCAACCGTCGAAGTGCAAGGGTCCTTGCACTCCGACGTTTCCGCGGGAGTCGGTGGGGGAGGGGGGGGTGGCATGGGGGGTGCTTGGGGGGCGGGGATGGATCCTGTGTTCTTCACGATCAAGCGGGCCTATTACGCGACGCTCCGGCTCACGCGGCGGGCGCTCCGGGCGATGGGGCTGACGGCGGCACGGTTCGACGTGCTCGATGCGCTCTACCGGCTCGGGACGGGGTGCGCACACTTCCAGAGCGACCTGCGGCGCGGGCTCGGCGTGGCGCGGGCCACCATCAGCGAGATGATGCGGTCGCTCGAGACGATCGGGCTCGTCACCCGGCGGCGTGACGGGCGCGAGGTCATCGTCGCGCTCACGCCCGAGGGGCGTCGGCGCATCCGGCGGGCGTACTACGGGCTCGTGCTCGTGGGGCACGTGGGGCTCGCGCTGGACGGCGCGCTTGCGCCGGGCGAGCGGCGCTGGCCCGACCCGCGGCGGTGCGCCAGCGCGCGCAGACACCTCGAGGCGCTCTGCATGCGCATCCGGCTCGGATTCGGCGACGAGGCGACGCTGGACCGGCGTGCGGAGTACGGGTTCTGGGTTTCACGGGACTGCGACCGCGCCCGCCACGCCCAGAAGCAACGCGCGCAGCGCCAGCGCGAGCTCGATCGTGCACTCGCGCTGGCCGCGCCGAGGGCGTGACCAGGTCCCCGCAGGCCGCCGGGCCACGTTCCAGCGAGCCGGGAGGATCTGTGGGCGCCGGGCGCAGCCCCGCGGCGAGAGCCGGCCTTGCGCGTCCGCCGCGTCGTCAGAGAGGCCCGACCGCCCCCCGGGCATCCTCTCAGGCCGCAGGCGTCCGAGGTCGTTCACATCGTCCAGATGCCGACGGCGCCGCCGGTCCAGCGCGTCTCGGCGTCGCGGTTCTGGTCCACGCCCAGCATCTTGCCGCGTGAGAGGCGCACCAGCGGCAACAGCGCCTCCAGCGGCTTGCCCGGGCCCCCGCGCATCAGCATGACCCGCACCTCCGCCTTCACCGCGTTGTGCGCCTCCAGCGGCTCCGCCGCGCCGGGCATGCGGATGGTCCATGCATACTGCACCTTTTCCTGAAGCAGGTACTGACCGCGCCGCTCCGCCGGCACCGCCTCGATCGCCTCCCGCGTGACGTCGACGATCACCCCCGCCCCGGCGAAGGAGAAGAGCGGCTTGAGCACGTAGCCGGTGAGGTCCTCCGGCAGCTCGCCCAGGTCGGAGAGGAAGCGCGCGCGCGGCACCGCCGGGTGGTCGAGGTAGGGCATCGAGTACTTGGACCAGACCCAGTACCAGTTGGGGTGCGAGCACCAGGTCACGTCCAGCTCGTCGTTCCAGCCGAAGGGCACCGGCACCTTCTTGGCCTCAAGCTCGTCGAACACCATCCGGTTGTAGATGCGCCGCAGCGGCACGCGCCGGCCGTCCTTCTTGCGGAACAGGCGCCTGCCCTCGCGCTCGATCTCGGTGACGCACACCGCGTCCACGTCGAAGAGCCGCTTGGTGGCGGCGAAGTCCGGCGCGGTCTTCTGCGACATCGGCTGGAAGTCGACGAGCGCCACCTCCTCCGGCGCGAGGCCGCCCAGGATGGCGCCGCGCATCAGCGCCAGCGACGCCGCGCGGTCCTCCGAGAAGAAGCACGTCCACTCGCCCTCCAGCCCGGGCACCGCGCCGAGCGTCTCGTTCCACGCGTCCGCCTCCACCGTCTCCAGCGCGTAGAGCGACGGGAACGCCTGCAGCTCCACCAGCTTGCCCTCGATCTCGCCGGAGGGGCCGCGCACCAGGGCGAAGTCCACCTGCACGCAGTCGGGCAGCGCGTCCATCCCCGGCGCGGCGTAGTGCGCGGGGATCGCCTTCATCAGCTCGACGTGGGTCGCCGGCCGGGTGAGCTGCCCGACGATCTCCACCGCCGACTGGCGCAGGTGCTCGCGCAGCGTGCGCGAGAGGAAGAGCGGCGTCTCGGCGAGGCGAAAGGGGAACGGCCCGAGCTGCGCCGTCAGCGTGTCGCGGTAGCGCGCGAAGAGGGCGTCCGTGTCCTGCGCGTTGAACGCGTCGCGCCTGTGGCGGTCCATGTCACCTCGAGCCCCGCAACAGATCGTCCCAGCGGAAGCGCGCGTGGCCCCGGTCGCGCGCGCCGTCGATGCAGAGGTCGGCCATCCGCGCCACCGTCCACGCGAAGTGCGACTCCCCCAGCGAGGAGATGTCGAAGTCGGGCGCCGAGTTCATGAAGTCGATGGCGTACGGCACGCCGTCCTTGATCGCCAGCTCGACCGTGTTCATGTCGTAGCCGAGCGCCTGGCTCAGCAGCAGGGCGTCGTGGGCGACACGCTCCTTCAGGGCCGGGTCGAGCGCGGGCATCGTCTCGGCCGCGCGCGCGTAGCGGTCGAAGTGGGAGAGGCGCGGGTCCCATAGCGCCACGCGCACGTCACGCTGGCCGATGACGATGCACCGCGTGTACTGCGTCCACTCGATGGCCTCCTGCACGATGAGGGTGGTGCGGCCGCTGCGGTCGTAGACGCCGAGCAGCTCCTCCTTCGACGTGACGCGGTGCACGTCGCGCCAGCCGCCGCCCCAGTGCGGCTTGACGAACAGGGGCAGGCCGAGCTCCGCCACGAGCGCCTCCCAGTCGACGTAGCGCATGTTGCGCTCCAGCGAGGCGCCGTTGACGTCGTCGCCGTAGGCCTTCGACGGCAGCAGCACCGTCTTCGGCGCGGCGACGCCCAGTCGCCCGGCGAGCGCCACGTTGAAGAACTTGTCGTCGGCGATGCGCCAGAAGGGGTTGTTGACGACCCGCGTCCCGTGAAGCGCGGCCAGCTTGAGGTACGGCTGGTAGCACGGGATCTCGTGCGAGATGCGGTCCACCAGGACCGCCCAGGCCGGCGGCTCGTGGGCGCGCGGCGCCGAGAACTCGGCGTACTCGCAGGTGACGCCCGCCCCGCGCTTCGCGATCTCGGCGATGAGCGCCTCCGGGAAGGTGCGCTCGCGCCCGACGAGCAGGCCCACCCGGAGCGCCGAAGGGCTGCTGCTGGCTACCATCCGACGCGCTCCGCCAGGTAGTACGGCAGCTGCTGCCGCCAGGTGGGCCAGTCGTGCTTCATGTCGTGTCCCCACATGTCCAGGTTGTTCCAGATGCCGTGCGCCCAGAGCAGGCGCGAGAACTCCACCGACGCCTCCGGGTGCTCCCACTGCCCCTGCCCCGTCAGGATGTGAATCTGGCTGTGGTGCTTGATGAGGTCGAGCATGCGCCCGTCGTTCATCCCCGGGACGAAGCTGGGCGGGTTGTTGAAGTACAGGTCGTCGCTGGAGAAGCCGTTGGTGTAGTGCGTGCGCAGGTCGTACAGGCCGCTCATGCCGATGAGGGTGTCGAAGAGGTCCGGCCGGCGGAAGAACTGGTTGGCGGCGTGGAACGCCCCGAAGCTCGCCCCGGTGACGCCGATGCGCGCGCTCTCGTCCTGCACGCAGCGGCGGATGTGCGGCACCACCTCTTCCTCCACGTACCCCGAGTACAGCGCCTGACGCCGCGCCTTCTCGGCGACGGGGAGCCCGCGCTGGCCCCACGCGTGCTCGTTGATGCTGTTGATGGCGAAGACGGTGACGCGCCCGGCGAAGAGCAGCGGCTCGAGCGCCTTGATCAGGTAGAAGCGCTCGCAGTCGAGCAGGTCGGCCTGCGCGGTGGGGTAGAGGATGAGCGGGTGGCCCCAGTTCCCGTAGCGGACGATGGGCATGTGGATGCCGAGGCGAGGGCTCTCCCACCCGAACATCTCTCGGGGGAGCGAGGGGTCGACGTAGTCCATGGGGCCGGCAGCCTAGCAAACTTCCAAGGCCGGAGATGGCCCGTGCGCGTGACGATCACTCGTAGTCGGTCACCGCGATGCTCGGCGTCGCGAGGGAGACGCGCAGCTCCACGTGCCCGGTGAAGGGCACCCGCACCGCCCCCAGCACGTGGCCGGCCGCGCCCCGGATGTCGAAGGCGTGCAGGCCTCCCCGCAGGCTGAGCCACTCCCCCTGCGGGCCGACCTCCACCCGCGCGTTGGCGATGGACACCGTGGCGGGCTCGGCCACCGTCACGAAGAGGGTGACCGGCGGCAGGGCGGGATCGCGGTGGACGGCGGCGCGACGGCGCGCCCCCTCCTTCGCGTCGGCGTCGTGCACCCGGTCCACCCGCGCCGCCGCCGCGGCGGTGGGAAGGAGCAGCGCCCACTCCCGCTGCGCCTTGTCGCGAGAGAGCGGGAGGAGGAGCGGCGCGGTCACCAGGAGGCCTCCCGCGGCGAGCTCGTCGCGAGCCGGGTCGTCGTCCGACGGACGGCCGCCATAGACGTAGATGGACCGCACGCGCGCGTCGGGCGGCAGGAAGCGGGGCAGGCCGCTCGGCTCGGCGTGCAGGGCCCCGACCAGCATGGCCACGCGGGCGGGCGCCGGATCGTCGTCTTCGGCCCCCTCCGGGTGCCGCGCGGCGAGGGCGGCGAGGCGCGTGCGCACCGCCAGCGCGCAGTGCAGCTCGCGCGCGTGGGAGAGCGTGTCCCCGCCGTCGGCGGCGCCGGCGAGCACCGCCTTGCGTAGCTCCGGCGGCATGTCGCAGCCGAGCGCCGGGGTGCCCGCGCCGCGCGCCGCGATGATCTCGTCCTCCACCTCCGCCACGTACCCGAACTTCCACGCCGCGTAGTCGAGCATGCGCTGCCTGCCGCCCAGGCGCTCCAGCGCGCCGCGGTCACCGGCGAAGAAGGCGTCCAGATCGGCGTCGTCGGCGGTGACGCTCGCCGGTGCCGCGCGCCACTCGCCCGCGGCGCGGAGCTGCTCCAGGCCCACCGCCCAGAGGTTCTTCATGCGCGAGGTGACGCGGCGGAACGCCGTGAGGTGCGACGGTGCGTCGTGCATCGTGCCGAAGAGGAGGTAGGCGGGGTGGTGGTCCGCCTCCAGCCACTGGTCGAGCACCGCGGCCATCGCGTCGTAGCCCGTCACCACGTGCGCGGTGTCCTGCGCGGCGGCGGAGATGGCCTCTGGCGTGCGCGCGACCGAGGACGTGGGCTCCGGCCGGAGGACCTGCGAGGCGACGAGGCGCTCGGTGGCGGGGAGGCCGCGCGGCAGATCCGGCCAGCGAGGCGCCGGGGCGGCGGGCGCGGCCGCGGAGGACGGCGCGGTGGCGGACGTCACGGGCGGACACTCCGGACTGGACGAGGAGGCGCGCGAGCAAGCCTCCGCCAGGAGGCCGGCGAGACCCAGCGCCAGGGCGCCGGCCACGAGCTGCGCGCCCCGCGACATGCCTCAACCTATACCCGACCGCGAGGCCGTGAATGAACTGGAGTCCGAGCCGCAGGCTGAGCGCCCACGTCGGGGAGGGCCCCGCCCAATGGACTTGGGCGGGGAGGGGCGGCGCGTGCCGCCCCTGCGACCAGGGGTGGAGCCGAGGGGGATCGAACCCCTGACCTCATCCATGCCATGGATGCGCTCTCCCAGCTGAGCTACGGCCCCGGAGGAGGGACGGACATCTACAGAATCTACGACGCGTTGTCCAGCGCCACCCTGACCGGCCTCCTCGGCGTGCTGGCTGCCCGGGTAATCCGAAGTAATCAGCGCAGCCGGAAGGTAGGCAGCCAGCGCTCGTACCAGCGGCCATCATGCGACACCTCCTCTACCTGGGCCCCCTCACCGCCACCGCCACGCTCGTCGTGGCCTGCCAGCCAGCGCTGCACCCGGCGTACGCCGTCACGTCCTACCCGCACGCCGCCGGCGCGAGCACCGGCTACGCGTCGCCCATGATGGCCGGAATGAAGGCCATCGACACGGTGCCCGCCGAGCAGGCGCCGAAACCGGGAGGCGGTCCGGGCTGGTACTGCTTCGAGTACCGAGCCGGGGGCGCGACCCGGAGCGTCTGCGGGCGATCGCGCAAGGACTGCCGCGCCGCGGCGGCACGGCACGCCGACGGTTCGACCGTCCCCTCGTGCTCCGCCGAGAAGACGGCCTCCTGCACGCACCTCTGGTTCGACGGGGCGCAGGGAGAAGATCACTGCGCCATCACCGAGGCCGACTGCAAGGCGGAGCTTCTGACCTATACCCAGCCGGGCGGCGCGGTCAGGCAGAGCGCGTGCGGCGAGGCGCCCTGAAGACGTTCAGAGGCGCCGCAGCGACTCCCGGAAGCGTCGCGCCTGCTCCACGTAGTGCGCGGCGCTGTCGCGGAGGCTCGCGACCTCCTCGTCGGTGAGCTGGCGCACCACGCGGCCGGGCACCCCGACGACCAGGCTGCGCTCCGGGATGACCTTGCCCTCCGGGATCAGCGCGGCGGCCCCGATGATGCAGTGGCGTCCGATGCGCGCGCGGTTCAGGACGATCGCGCCGATGCCGATGAGCGCCTCGTCCTCCACGAAGCACCCGTGGAGCATCGCGCGGTGCCCCACGGTGACGCGCGCCCCCATGGTGAGGGGGACGCCCTCGTCGGCGTGAAGCACGGCGCCGTCCTGGATGTTGGACTCCTCCCCCACCGTGATCAGGTCGCAGTCGCCCCGCAGCACCGCGCCGAACCACACGCTGGCGCGCGCGCCGAGCTCCACGCTGCCGACCACCGTCGCCCCCTCGGCGACGTACGCGTCCGGCGCCACGAGCGGCACCCTGTCACCCAGCGCGGCGATCACGACGCCCCCTTCGCAAGGATCTTCAGCCGCCGCATCATCTTCTGCAGGCCGAAGCGCGAGAGGCCGAGCAGCTCGGCCGCGCGCGTCTGGTTGCCCTGCGTCTTGGCGAGCGCCTCGCGCAGCAGCTCGGTCTCCAGCAGGTCCACGCGCGCGCGCAGGTCCAGCCCCGCCTCGCGCGCGGCGTCCGGCCCTCCGCGGACCACCTCCGGCGACAGATCGCCCACGTCGATCACCGCCTCGTGCTCGCCGGACGTGGAGAGCAGCACCAGCGCGCGCCGCACCTCGTTCTCCAGTTGCCGCACGTTGCCCGGCCAGGGGAAGGCGACGAGGCGGTCCATCGCCGCGCGCGTCACGCGCACCTTGCGGCCCGGCGCGTGCCGCGCGAGCAGGTGCGAGACGATGAGCGGGATGTCCGGCCGGCGCTCCCGCAGCGACGGCACGCGCACGGTGACGACGTTGAGCCGGTAGTACAGGTCCTCGCGGAAAGAGCGCTTCTGCACCATCGCCTCCAGGTCGCGGTGCGTCGCGGCGACCAGCCGGACGTTCACCCGCCGCATCCGGTCGGAGCCAACAGGCCGCACCTCGCCGTCCTGCAGCACCCGCAGCAGCTTGGCCTGCATGGAGAGCGGCATCTCGCCGATCTCGTCGAGGAAGAGGGTGCCGCCGTCGGCCACCTCGAACAGGCCCGGCCGCGTCTGCGACGCGCCGGTGAAGGCGCCCTTCACGTGGCCGAAGAGCGCGGACTCCAGGAGCGTCTCCGGCACCGCGGCGCAGTTCTCGCTCACGAAGGGGCGGCGCGCGCGGGGGCCGTTCTCGTGCATCGCGCGGGCGATGAGCTCCTTGCCGGTCCCGCTCTCGCCGACGACGAGCACCGGCACGTCGCTGGTGGTCACGCGGTCGACCACGCGCAACAGCTCGCGCATCGGCTCGCTGCGCCCGGCGATGCGGTCGTAGCGGAAGCGCGTCGCCTCCCCCTTCGCCGCCTCCAGCTCGGTGCGCGTGACGAACAGCTCCGCCTCCCGGTCGGAGAGGATGCCGGCGAGCTCGCGCTGCGCCCGCTCCGCGCGCCGCGCCGCCCGCCGGAGCAGCGCCTGATCGCGCGCGTCGGCGATGGCGAGCGCCGCCTGGCTCGCCAGCAGGCTCACCCAGGAGAGCTCGCGCGGGCCGAAGGCGCCGCGGCGCCCGCGGTCGTCCAGGTAGACGACGCCCAGCGTCTCGCCGCGGGCGACGAGCGGCACCGCCAGCACGCTGCGCAGCCGCAGCGCGTGCACCGACGCGTGCACGTCGCCCATCGTGGAGAAGGCGTCGGTGGCGACCACCGCCTCGCCGCTCTCCATCGCCCGGCGCGCCAGCGTCATGGAGAGCGCGAGCTGCTCGCCGCGCAGGTCCTCCCGCGCCAGGTTGCGCGCGGCGCGTGGCACCAGCCGCACGGCGTCGTCGCCGGCGCGCGGCGGCGCACGCAGCAGGAGCAGGCCGCGCTCCACGCCCACCCAGAGCACCATGGCGTCGAGCACCTGCTCGAGCAGCGGGCGGAGCCGCTCGCGGTACGAGAGCGAGCGCACGATGGTCTCCAGCTGCCCGATCTGCTCGGGCAGCAGCCCCGACTCCTCCCGCGCGACGTCGCGCATCCACGCGAGCTGCGTGAGCTGGTCGGCGTGCTCCGGCGGCGTGGTCTCGCGCAGGCGCGACGCCGCCTCTCGCCGCAACGCCTCCAGCCGCCGCGCCGCCTCGCCGTCGCCGAGCTTCATCGCCAGGTCGCGGCCCGCGGCGAGCGCGGGGCCGCGCCACCACAGCGGCGCCGGCGTGTCCACCAGGCCGACGAGCGCCGCGAGCACCTCCGCCGCGCCCTCGCCCTCGCCACCGCCGGCGACGATGCGACGGGCACGCGCCCCCCACCACTCCCAGCGCGCGGCGCCGCTCGCCGCCGCCGACGCGCGGTCAGTCGATCGGATGGCGTCGGCGTCCACCGCGTCCGGCGCCCACACCAGCGCGCGCGCCTCCGCCCGCACCCGATCCTCGACGCCGGAGGTCGCGAGGTCCGCGCGCGCGGCGAGCGACTCCTCCCGCGCGACGGGATCACCCTCCGGCCGCGTCTCCACCCGCGCCCACCGGGCGAACGCCCGCGCGCGCGCGTCAGGTCCGGCGAGGGCCATCGCCTGCCCGGCTCCCACGTCCGCCTCGTGCGTCGCGCCCAGCGCGGCGAAGGCCCCGGCGCGGCCGAGCCACGCGACGGAGGCCTCCGAGAAGCGTCCTAGGCGCTCGAGCAGGAGCGCGCCGCGCGTCGCGCTGCGGATACCGCGTCCCACGTCGCCGGCGTCGAGCGCGGAGGCCGCCTCGCCGACGAGATAGGTCGCCTCCTCCGGCACCGCGCCGCACTGCGTGGCGAGATCCACCGCGCGCGCGTACGCCTCCAGCGCCGGCCGCGAGCGACCCGCCGCGTGCTCCAGGTAGCCGCGCATGCTCTCCAGGCGCGCGCGGGAGAGGGCGTCGTCGCAGAGCGGCAACGCGTCGGCCACCACGCGCAGCCCCGCGTCGAAGGCGCCGTGCCGGTACGCCACCAGCGCGGCCACCTCCGCGGGCGCCGGGCCGGCGTGGCCCTCGAGCGCGCGCGCGGCCCCCGCGTCATCGCCCGTGTCCCACGCGAGCCTGCCGAGCACCGAGGCGGCACGAGACGCGAGACCGGCGGGCGCGTCGCGCTGCGCGAGCGCCGCCCGTGCCGCCTTCTCTGCGCCGGCGCGGTCGCCCGCGCGACGCGCCAGCTCCGCCCGCAGCACCTCCGCGCGCGCCCCCTCGATCCCGTCGAGCGCGAGCCGCGCGCGTCCGATCTCCCCTGCTCGCGCCAGCGCCTCGGCGAGCGCGAGCGCGAGCGCCGGAGCGGGGTGCGCCGAGACCATCGCCTCCGCCTCCGCCAGCGCCTCCTTGCGCGGGTTCGCGCGCGCGAGCGCGAGGGCGAGCGCCACCGCGCGATCGGTCGCGTTCCCCTTGCCGCGCTCGAGGGCTGCCGGCCGCGCGCCGCGCAGATCGGCGAGCGTCCACGACGAGAAGGGCCGCTCCCGCGCGAGCGCGAGCAGGCGGTCGGCGAACACGTCCTCGGCCACCGTGTCGACGGGCCACGCCGCCGCCGCCGCGCCGACCAGCGCGACCAGCCAGCGCGAGCGAACGAGCGCGCTGCTCGCACCGAGGAGCGACTCGCCTTCCGCCGGACGGATCCTGCGCGCGAGCGAGCACGCCTCTTCCAGCCATCCCCGCGCCGGGCCACGCACATCGTCGGCGACCCCGGTCGCGCCGGCGATCTCCGGCGCTCGCAGCGCGAGGTATGCCCGCCGCACCTCCGCGGCCCGCGCCTCGCCCGGCTCCGCCGGGTCGGCCGGCAGCGCGAGCAGCCGCGCGGCGCGATCGGCCACCCACGCCGCGTCCGGACGCGCGCCGGGGTGCGGAGAGAGCAGCAGCGCCGCCACCCGCGCGATGTCCCCTTTCCCCGTCCAGCTCGCGACCCTCGCCGCGGGATCGGTCGCCGTCGCCAGCGCCGGCTCGAGCAGCTCCGCCAGCATCACGCCGAGGGCGAACAGGTCCGCGCGCGGTCCCACGTCCGCCCCACGCGCCAGCTCTGGCGCCGCGTAGCGCGCCGTCCCGCCGCGCGCGGCGGCGCCCACCCGCGTCGCCAGCCCGAGGTCGATGAGGGTGGCGCCGCGCTCGGTCGGCACGTCGCGTGCGGGCTTCCGGCCATGCCACAGCACGTTGGCGGGCTTCACGTCCCCGTGTCGCACGCCTGACGCGTGCAGCTCGGCCAGGGCCCGCCCGACGGCGTGGGCGACGATCAGCGCGCGCTGCTCCCCCTCACGCGCCGCGACCGCGAGGGGCTCGCCCTCGGTCCACTCGGTGGCGAGGAAGGTCTGACCGGAGGGCAGCCGCCCCACGTCGAGCAGCGCCGGCCCCCACCGCCGGCCCAGCCGCGCCAGCAGCTCAGCCTCTCCTGGGGCGATTCCGGCGGCGAGCACCTTCACCGCCGCCTGCACGCCGCTCTCGCGGTGGCTGGCGCGGTAGACGACGGAGGTCGCGCCCCGGCCGACCGGAGCCTCCAGCACCCAGTCGCCGGCGACCGCCAACGAAGATGACACCCCGCGCGCCGCAGCCATCCCCCTTAGAATGGCCGGCAAGTCCCCGTTCCGTCAACTCAGATGACAGCGACCCGGAGCCTAGAACTTGATGCCGTTCTCCGCCCGGTGCTTCCACCACTTCCAGGTGAGCACCGCGGCCGGCACGGCGGCGATGGTGGCAGTGACAGGCCACCCGATGACCCCCAGCCCGACCGCGGCGGCCGTGGTGACGCCGGCGGCCACCGCCTTTCGCTTCGAATCAGCCCTCACTTCGGTGCGCGTCTTGCTCATGGTGCAGAGGTTAAGGCCGGCGCACGGGGAGCGCCACCCGAAGCCGTCGGGGCGAGACGTGCGTGAGAGCGGCGCGGACCGGGGCGTTTGCGCTCAGCCCGCGCGAGTTGCGCCCTTGACCGACCCCAAGTGACTGACGGTGCGCGCGGCACGCCCGATGCACCTCGCCGTGCGGAGGTCCTGGATGGAACTGGACGCGGCAGGGGAAGGCACGGCGACCGCGGCGACACCGGGGGTGAGCGTCGTGATCCCCACCTTCCGCAGGCCGGACTCGCTGGCGCGCGCGATCGAGAGCTGCGTGGGGCAGACGCGCCAGCTATCCACCGAGCTGGTCGTCGTGGACAACTGTCCGGACGGGTCCGCGCGGGAGGTCGTGCGCGCCGCGAGCGTGACCGCCCCCTTCCCGGTGCGCTACGTGCAGGAACCGCGGCCGGGCGTCGCCGCGGCGCGCAACGCCGGGGTATCGGCCGCGCACGCGCCGCTCGTGGCCTTTCTCGACGACGACAACGAGGCGGACCGCGACTGGCTCGCCGCGCTGGTTCGCGCCCAGAAGGCGAGCCGCGCGGGCGGTGTCTTCGGCGCGGTGGTGGCGGCGGCCGCGGACGCGGCTCAGGTCGACCCACTCTACCTCAGGCCGTTCACGCGCCTCTTCCGGCGGCGCTCCGGTCCCGCGCGACGCGCGCAGCTCGCCGCCTTCGGCACCGGCAACGCGCTCTTCACCAAGCGCGCGCTCGGGCCGCGACCGTTCGATCCGGATCTCGGGCTCAGCGGCGGGGAGGACTCCGCCTTCATCAAGCGACTGGTCGCGGAGGGCTGGCCGCTGTGGTGGGCGCCCGAGGCGCGCGTGACCGAGCTGGTCCCCGCGGAGCGCACGACGCTTCGATACACGCTCAAGCGCCGCTTCAGCAGCGGGCAGGTGCGCACCGCGACGTGCGTCACCCCGCCGGCGGAGCCGCTGAAGGCCGCGACCTGGATGGCGATCGGCGCCGCGCAGGCCGCGGTGTACGGCGCGCTCGCGGTGGCGGCGAGCGCGGTACGTTCTGCCGCGGCGCCACGGTTCCTCTGCGAGGCGGTCGGCGGGGCGGGCAAGGTCCTGTGGATGCCCCCCTTCCGTGTGCGGCGCTACCCGACGGCCTCCGAGCGAGCGCGAACATGATGCAGCGGGTCGTCGACAGCGCCATCTACCGCGGCACCCGCGCGGTGGCGGCGACGCGCGTCGGGGCGCGCTACGTCGCGGTCCCGCCGGAGGCCGCCTTCGTCTCCTTCACCTTCGACGACTTCCCGCGCTCCGCCCGGACGCGCGGGGCGCGAGTGCTCGCCGACTACGGCGCGCGCGGGACGTTCTACGCAGCCATGAGCAAGCTCACCGCCAGTCCGGCGGAGGGCGAGGGCTTCTCCGCCGACGACCTCGTCGCCCTCGCGCGGGAGGCGCAGGAGCTGGGCTGCCACACCCACGCGCACCTGGACTGCTTCCTCGCCTCCGACCGGCAGATCGTGGACGACGTGAACCGCAACGCCGACGCGGTCGCGCGCGTGCTGCCCGACGTGCCGCTGCGCCAGTTCGCGTTCCCGTACGGGCGCCTGCGCCCGGCGCACAAGGCGCTGCTGGGCGCGCGCTTCCAGTCGTTGCGATCCATCTTCCCCGGCGTGCATCGCGGGCGCGCCGACCTCCACCTGCTGCGCGCGAACAAGATCTTCTCGTCCGGCGGATTCGTGGATCGCGCGGTGGAGCTCGTCGACGACGTCGCCGCCCGCGGCGGGTGGGTCGTCTTCTTCACCCACGACGTCTCCGATCGACCGAGCCCCTACGGCGTCACGCCCTCCGACCTCGCGCGGGTGGTGAGCCGCGCGAGGCACCACACGCTGCGGATGCTTCCGGTGGGCGAGGTCATCGCCCGGCTGGGCGGGTGACCCGGGGCGCCGTCAGCGCAGCGGCACGCCGCGGGCGTGGGCGCGCGTCCAGCGCGCGACCAGGTCGACGTCTCCAGGCGACAGGTCGTCGGCGAACCTCGGCATGTGGTGCTTGCGCTTCGGGTCGAGGGCGACGGCGCGGTAGGTGGTCTTGGTCGACGGGTCGGCGACCTGCGCGCGCGTCCACGCGACCGACCCGTAGCCCGCGAGCTCCGGCGCGGTGCCGGAGCCCTCGTCGTCGCCCTCGCCCCCGTAGAGGTGACAGCCGGTGCAGCGGTCCCTGACGATCGCCTTGCCGGCGGCCACCACCCCCGCGTCGCGGCGCGCGGCGCGCGGGTCGATCGGCTCCCCCGGCTCGTCGCCCTGCGACGTGAGGAAGGCGGCGGCCGCCGTCATGTCCTGCGTCGACATGGGCTTGAAGCGGGCGCGCTCGTCGGGATCGGACGGCGGCACGTCCATCGACGGCATGTCGCCGCGGTAGGGCGTCTTGCCGAAGCGCTCGTCGGCGTCGGGGTCGTGGAGCATCCCCAGCACCCACGCCTCCGTCCCCCAGCCGTCCAGCTTCGGCGCGTTCGCCTTCTTCGCGTCGCCCAGCTCGCCGAGCACGTGGCAGCTGGCGCAGTGCTCCTTGAAGAGGCTCTCCCCGCGCAGCTCGGGATCGTGCGCGAGCATGTAGAGCGGGCCCTGCACCGGGACGCCGCCCGCCGCGAGTCGCTTCGCGACATCGGCGCGCCTGGTCGCCCGCGCCACCTGCGCCTGGAAGCGCGCGTCATGCGCGTCGTGACGCATCGCCGCGTAGGTGAGCGAGCCCACCAGCAGCGCCGCGACGACGACGGCCGCGATCCCGGCGATGCTGCGGCCCTCGCGCTTGCGGTCCACCCAGGGGAGCGCGGCGAGGAGGCCGAGCAGCAGCAGCGGGACGACCGCGGTCCCCCAGAACTCCAGCGCACCGGGCATCAGGTGGCGCAGCTCGTAGAGCCACATCAGGTGCCACTCCGGGCGCGCCGGGTAGTCGCCGAAGGGATCGGCGGGAGCATCGAGCGGCGCGCCGTGCGCGGCGAGCACCAGCACGAGGACGAGCGCGAGGACGAGCAGGCCGAGGTCGCGCAGGGCCTGGTCGGGGAAGTAGCGCCGGGCGACGCCGGCGGCGCCCCCGCGGTCGCGCGCCTGCCCCCGCGCGAAGCGCCAGAGCAGCCAGAGGACGAGCGGCAGCACCACCACGTGAAGCGCGTAGAAGCGCGTGAGGGCGAGCTGGCCGAGACCGTCGCCACCCTGGACCATGCGCGCGACGCCGGCGCCGCCCGGGCCCATCGTGGCGATCCCCAGCTCCACGCGGCGCGCCCAGTAGCCCTTCTGGTCCCAGGGGAGCAGGCCGCCGGTGATGCACTGCGCGGCGACCAGACCCACGCCGAGCACGGTGGCGACGAAGCCGAGATGGCGCGGGCGACGGTGGCCGCCGCCGACCGCCAGCGCCGCGACGTGGGCCGCCGCCAGCGCGAGCATCCCCTCGCCGGCGAAGTGGTGCATGCCGCGCACCAGGCCTCCGTGCGGCATCACGTAGCTCGTGAAGTACACGCTCGCCCACGCCGCCTCGATGGACGGCACGTAGGAGGTCATCAGCGCGACGCCTGTCGCCGCCTCCAGCAAGAAGAGGTAGGCGAAGCAGGTGCCCAGCGCGTACGCCCAGCTCGGCCCCCCGGCGAGGGGGTGATCCATCCAGGCGCGCAGGCGCGCACGCAGACCGGTGCGCTCGTCCTCGCTCACCCGATCTCCACACGCTCGCGCGTCCCCTGCCGGTAGCGGCGGAAGTCCACCTCCACGAAACCCTCCGCGACGCGCGTCGCGAGCGCGTCCATGTCGCGTGGCGAGGGCCCGCCTTTCCGGTGGCCGGCGGCGTCGAAGCTGGAGTCGTGGCACGGACACAAGAAGGCGCCGCCGGGGTCGAGGCCGATGGAGCAGCCGAGGTGCGGGCACGCCACCGAGAGCGCGACGACCAGGTCGCCCTTGCGCACCAGCCACACCGATCCGAGCTGCGCGGCGCGCTCCACCTTCCACGCGTCGCGCTGGTCGCTCACGATGGCGACGCGCTTCGGCTTGCCCTCGTGCAGCTCGGAGAGCTTGATGGTGCGCACCCAGCGCGCGCCCCCTGCCCCGCCTCGACGACCGGCGGCGATCACCTCCGCGGCCGGCGGCTCGAGGGCGGCCACCCCCGCGCATACGGCGCCAGCGCCCGCGAGGATCTCGAGGGCACGGCGGCGCGTGGGGGGTTTCGGGCGGTCGTCGGCCGGCACGCGCAGACCATAGCAGGAACGTGCGTCGGTCACGTGAGCGGGCGGCGCCAGCGGCTTGCGCCGCGCATGTAGATCGGGCGCGCGAGAGCACGCGGGCCCATCCCCATGTTCACGCGGCTCCCCCGGACGTCAATGCTCGTGCGGGTGACCCTCGACGTCCAGCGCGTCCACCGCGGCGAGCATCTCCGGCGTGGGCTTCAGGATCTGCACCTTGCCGTCCGGGCCCGGCGCCGCCCAGCCCCACGAGCCGTCGTCCAGGTCCACGCGCTGCACCTCCCCGCGCTGCTCGGCGTGCCAGAGGGTGTGGGCGATCTCCTGCGGCGACATGCGCGGGCCGGCGATGCGCGCGAGCTTGCGGCTGGCGGCCTGCGCGAGGGCGCTCTTCTTGTTCTTCTTGGGCATGCCCGCTTGCTTGTAGCCCAAACCGCGCCGGCCGGCGACGAGGAGATCACTCGAAGCGCTTGATCACGTGGAAGCCAAAGGGTGTCTCCACCACGTCGCTGATCTGGTTCACCTGGAGGGCGAAGGCGGCGTCGGAGAAGGGCTTCACCATCCCGTCGCGCTTGAAGGTGCCGACGGAGCCCAGGCGGTCCTTCGAGCCCGGGTCGTCGGAGTACGTCCTGGCGAGGCCGGCGAAGTCCTGCCCCGAGCGCGCCTTGGCGAGCACCTCCTCCGCCAGCTTGCGCGCCTGCGCCTTGGTACGCGTCACGTTGCGCGGCGCGTTCTTCGCTCCCTTGTAGGCGATGAGCACGTGCTGGGCGCCGACCTTCTCCAGGGGCGCGGCGTCCTCCGGCGCCGCCGACGCCGAGGCGACGGCGGACGCGACCGCCGGGGCGGATGACGCCGCGGGTGGCGGCGAGGAGGTGGCGATCGCCACCGCGCCGGCGTCGGAGGCGGCCGGCGCGGGCTTGTCGCAAGCGACCGGGGCGAGCACGAGGAGCGCGAGGGCGACGGTTCGCATGGGCCGATGGTCGACCGGCTGCGCTGCGAGGGCAAGCGCGCGCGTCAGGGATACAGGCACTGGCACGCGAGCACGCCCGCGTCGGCGACCTGGCAGCCGCCGCACTGGCAGAGCGTGTCCGCGCACGGGCACGCGAGGCTGCCCTTGCATGCGGCGGGGAGCGGCTTGCACGCGTAGCCGGTGGTCGTGTTGTCGCAGCAGCCGGTGGTGTGGGTGCCGTCGGGACAGACCCCCGCGTCGTCAGGCAGGAGGCACGGGCCGCCGCCGGAGGTGGTGACCACGCACACCTCCCCCGCGCCGCACGTCTTGCCCTGACACGTGACGGGGGAGGTCGCGGCGTCGTGACCGCCGTCCGCGCCCGCGCCGGCGTCGGAGGAGGTGTCCACGGCCACGCCGCCGCATGCGCCGAGCGCGAGGGAGGACGCCGAGAGGAGAGCGAGGAGAAGGGAGCGCATTGGTAGATCCTTACACCTTGGCCGCCCTACGGCGGCGGTTGGAGTCAAGACCCCCTCTCAAACCGTGCGTGCGGATTTCCCGCACACGGCTTACCGGTGGTCTCTCGTGACGCGGCATTACGCGGCCTCCGGGTAGCGGATGGTCCCGCGCAGGCGGTGGAGCCCGAAGCCTTCGACGAAGTAGTCGCGGGTCCAGCGCTCGGCTTGTCCGGCCTTGAGCTTCGAGCCGGCCCGTTTCAGGCGCAGCGCTCGAAGCCGTTCGTACACGTACTCGTCGAGTCGGTTGAACTTCACGTCGGCGTTCCCGGTGCGAAAGTACTCGCCCCAGCCACGCAGCACGGGGTTGAGCTGCGCGACGACGTCGCGCAGGTCCGCGTGGCAGCGTGATCGCGGGGTGAGGTCCCTCACGCGCTGCCGGATCCGCTTCATCGCGCGAGCCGATGGCCAGCGCTGGAGGAAGTACACGCGTTTGCGCGACCTCTCCCAGATGGACCCGCTCAAGCGTTTCCGCAGGTGGCAGCCGAGGAAGTCGAACCCCTTCTTACCCCAGGAGAGGTCCAGCTTCCTCGTCTTGTCCGGGTGCAGCTCGAGCCCGAGTCGCGTCATCACGTGCTTCACGCGAAGCTCGGCCTCGTCGACGTCACGCTTCGTCCTGCACATCACGACGAAGTCGTCCGCATAACGAACCAGCTCGCCAAGATGCGCGCACCGCTTCGTCCACACGTCGTCGAGCACGGCGAGGTAGATGTTCGAGAGCAGCGGCGAGATCACCCCGCCCTGCGGCGTGCCGCTGGAGGGGTTGGTCACCGTGCCTTCGTCCATCACCCCCGCCGTGAGCCACTGCCGCAGCAGCTTGAGCACCCTCCGGTCCGAGATGCGCCGCTCGACGAGCTTCATCAGCTTGTCGTGATCGATGCTCCCGAAGTAGTCACGGATGTCGGCGTCGAGCACGTGGTTGTACCCCTTCGCGCCGAGCTTCCTCAGCGTCTCCAGGGCGTCCGTCGCGCTCCGCCCGATACGGAAGCCGTACGAGCACGAGCGAAAGCTCGCCTCGAAGATCGGCTCCAGCACGAGCTTCGTCGCCATCTGCACCACCCGGTCTCGGACCGTCGGGATCCCAAGCGGCCGCTTCTTCCCATCGGCCTTCGGGATGTACCGGCGCAGCACCGCTGCCGGCCGGTACCTGCCTGCACGGAGCACGTCATGGATCTCTCCGAGGAGTCGATCCACTCCGTACACCTCGAGCGCCGCGATCGTCTGGGCATCGACGCCCGCGGCTCCCTTGTTCCTCCTTACCCGCTTCCACGCTTCCGCGAGGACGTCACGCCTCGCGATGCGGTCATACAGCGCGTGGAATCGGCGCTCCGGATGCCGCTTGGCCGCGGCACACAGCCGGCGTTGCAGTTGTCGCACTTTGTCCATGGGCTGTCGCCGATGGGGGTGGTTGGGACCGGTCTCGCCGGCCATGCCCTCGCGCTTACCTGCTCCGCCGACACGACCACTGCAGGGGTCTTTCCCTCCTGCCGCGTTGTTCTTCACGGCGTTCGTTCGCGAAGCTCGCGCCTCGCTCTTCGGTACAGTGACCCCCTCGGACTCCCGCTGCGCAGCGGCCGACTTCGCCTCTGGCTTATACGACGCGCCTTGCCCCGACGAGGGCGACGCAGACGGGCCTCCCGAGTTCCGCACTCCTCCTTGCACGCGTGCTGCGCTCCCTACCCCGCCGGGACCGACGGCGCGTTTCGGATCTGGCGCCGCCGATATTGCCTTCGCCGCGACATGATCGGCTCGGCTCCCGGTTTGTAGATCTGACGAGGCTGCAAGCTTCACTTCATGTTGCGGCCCGCGTGCTCGCTCGGTCCGTGGACCCTTTCGACGCCCCGCTCGGCCGACGGGATCTCTCCCGCTCGGCTGGGGCCTGCTACCCGGCGCTCCGACGCTTACCGGTGCGGGACTCTCACCCGCTGGAGAAGCGCAGCTTGAGGCAGGTCGTTCGTCGGGCATGCCCGACGGACGACCTGCTTCTTCACGGCGCACCATGGGCACGACCGTTAGCAGGCTACGTGCCAGCGCGAAGTGCGGGCTTGCTGGGGGATGGCGCGTGCCAGCGTGTGCCAGAGAGGGGGTCCCCGTCACTTCGGCGGGGGGATGGCGCAGAAGCCGTTGATGCACTGATCACCCGGGTCGCAGCAGTCGGCCGCGGTGGTGCACTTCTCGAACTCGTGCGAGCAGCCGTTGGGCGGCGGCACGCACACGTTCTCGACGCCGCCATCCGGCCCCGCGACCTGACGGCAGAAGCCGCCGCAGCACTCGTCGCCGGACTCGCACGAGTTGCCGTTCTGCTTGCACGGGTCGAGCACCCAGAAGCCGCGCATGTTGCCCGCGGTGACCTCCTGGCCCGGCAGGTAGAAGGCCGCGTGGCTCGGGTCGGTGCCAGGCGTCGGGTTGATGTCGATCGCCGCGACCCAGAGCTTCTTGCGGATGTCCTGGCCGTACGCGCCCGTCTCCGCCGAGTTGATGGTGTTGCCGTACTGGCGGCGGCTGGTGAACACGACCCAGAAGTACCCGCCCGCCGCGAGCGGCAGCACGTTCGGCTCGAAGTTGCGGTTCTCGTCGTCCGCGCCGAAGGGGAGGTACGGCTGGTTGCTGCCATCCAGGCCGTTGAGAGCGTTGATCGGGTAGACGGTCTTCGAGGAGACGTCGACCATCTCCAGCACCGAGCGCTGCGCGCCCCAGGTGCCGTAGTTGGTGCCCTCCGAGTTGGTGCCCTGGTGGTGGTCGTAGACGACGAGCTTGCCGTCGGGCGTGAAGGAGGGCCAGCCGAGCAGGTTGCTCGCGTTGGCGTCGCTCACCAGCTTCACCAGGTTGGAGAACTTCTTCGCGTTGGGGTCGAAGGAGAGGACGTCGATCTCGTTGTTGGGGCTGGCGCCGTTCATCGCGGGCTGGTGCTCGTTGTTGAAGGCGAGCAGCTTGCCGTCGGCCGAGAACGCCGGCATGGCCGCGTAGGAGACGAGCGACTCGAAGCCGGTGCCGTTCATCTGCGCGCCCGAGCCGTCGTAGACGTGGGACGCGGCCGACGACCACATGCCGCCGATCTTGTCGCTGGTGGTGGAGACGACGACGCTGCCGTCCGGGTTGAGCGCCGGGAAGTTGTAGACGTAGTCGTTGCGGCCCTGGCTCTGGGCGGCGTTGTTCTGCAGGTCGTAACGGGCGCCGGTGTCGTACGTGCTGTTCGCGGCGATCATCACGTTGCCGTTGGAGCTGACCGTGTGGCACACCGTGCACTTGCTGCTCGTGCCGCCCACCA
Organism: uncultured delta proteobacterium; assembly: GCA_963782055.1. Lineage (GTDB taxonomy): Bacteria > Myxococcota_A > Polyangia > Polyangiales > Polyangiaceae > DASXHD01. The sequence continues at coordinate 2,001,353 of CAWAIF010000003.1, read as the reverse complement.
GGAGCTGCGCGGTGTTGCCGTTGCCGGGCTTGAACTTGAGCACCGCGCCGTAGCCGTTGCCCAGCTTGGAGTCGTACGAGTTGTAGTAGACGGTGCCCTTGAGCGAGCCCTGCGCGAAGGTCCACGTCTCCTTGATCGGCCCGGTCACCTGGCCGCCGGACATCTTGGTGACGCTGACGCTGACCGCGTCGTTCGGCCCGGCGGAGTTGCCGATGGTCGTCCAGATCGGGTCGCTCGAGAGATCCAGCCGCGCCGGGCTGGCCGCGCCGTAGTAGCCGTCGTAGACGATGGACTTCGAGGCTGTCTCCACGTGCAGCCACGCGTACTGCATCGCCGAGCCGCCGAACTGCAGGAGCGGGCCGGTGAGCCCGCGCGGCCAGAGGGTCTTGTCGTAGGGGTAGAGCCACTTGAAGGCCGAGTCGGCGCTGCCGCCGCCCTTGAGCTGGCTGATGACGCCGCTCGGGACGTTGCCCGGGTTCGCCGAGAGCTGCACCTGCACCAGGATCGTCGCGGACCCGCTGGCGTTGCCCTTGACCGCGGTGACGTGACCGGTGCCGCCCACGGTGCCGGAGGCCGTGAACAGGCCGCTGGAGTCGATGGTGCCCAGCGCGAAGTTGTCGATCGACCACTGCACGCCGGCGAGCGGCTGGTTGTTCGACAGCGCGGTGAACTGCTGCGTGACGGGAGAGCCGTTGTAGACGAGCGTCGCCGTGGGCGGCTGGACCACCAGGCCCGCCGAGGCGTCGGGCTGGTTGTTGAAGCCCGGCGAGTCGTCGCTGGCGTCGCCCGCGGTGGCGTCCAGATCCCCGCCGTCAGGAATGAAACCGTTCCCGCTGTCGCCGCAGGCGACCGCCGCTCCGAACGCGGCCAAGAACGCCACGACGAGCACGCTACTGGTGACTTTCACGGCAGCCCTCCTGCTGAGATTGGTGCCCTCATCAAGCCCAGCACATCCGCGGGGCTGGAGCAAGGAACGACCTAGACCAGCGGGGCCTTCTCGGGGCGCGCGGCGAAGCTCTCGGTCAGCGCGTCGACGCCCGCCACCAGGTCCTCCGGCTCGACGGCGGCCTGGCACGCGTCACGTACATGTGGGCAAAGCCAGAGCAGGGCGTCGGGCACGTTGCCGAACACCGACTGCGGGTGGGGCGCGGGGGCGAGCATCTGCATCCCGGTGAGGACGCTGCGGTGCATGGCGCCCACGAGGCCCTGCGCGAGGATCACCGTGGCGGAGGCGGTCCGCGTGTTCTCCCAGCGGCGGATGATGTGCGCCATCTTCTTGCGCTCGTCGCTCGTCATCTTGGCGCCGCTGGGGATGACGACCACCAGCTCCACCAGCTTGCCGGGGATCTTGGCGTGCCACGCTTCGCTCGCCTGCTCGATGCGGGCCATGTCCTCCAGGGTGACCTTGCCCTCGAAGACGTGGACACCGAAGCGGCGCCAGATGCCGGAGACCATGCAGGGCATCTCGATGAGGGGCACGAAGCGCACCCCACGGGTCGTGCGGCGCTCTGCCCCTCGCTCGCCACCCATCGCATCCATTCCAGCCCAGGGTAGCCGCTCCCGCCGGCGACGGGGAGGTCCAAGCCGGCGCCCGGCGTGTGGTCAAAGGAGGAGCGTCCGGGAACCCGGCGGGCCGTCTGCTGTCCTCTCGATCGCCTGACGCCGGCGGAAGAAGAGATCTTCGCCGAGCGTACGACCGTACGGAGAACGATGGGCACCCGCGCCTGGAAAATCTCGACGTTCGCCGCCGTGGGGGCCGCTGCCTTCTTCGCCCTGCACCCGGCGAAGGACCACGCCCACGCCGGGGCGGGCACCAAGGCGTCCTCTTCCCCACATGTACGGGCGAAGAGCGGCGGGGGATGGTTCGGCTTCTTCGGCGCCGGAGACGCCACGCAGGACGACACGCCCGCCGCCCACGTCGGCACCCAGGTCGAGGCGCTGCGCGCGGCCCGCTCCCCGTCGAAGGTGTGCGATGCGCTCTACGCCCTGGCGCCCAACGCCACCGACGATCAGGAGGCCACCAGCGCCATCACCGATCGGACGGACGCGAAGCAGCCGCAGCCCGTCCGCCTATGCGCGGCCACCGCCCTCGGTCAGGTCCACAACGGCGCCGCCAAGAGCTGGCTGGGCGAGCTCATCGGCGACAAGAACCCCGATGTCCGCGACGCCGCTCTGGCCTCCCTGGCGTCGCTGGACGACCCCGAGGCGCACCAGATGGTCCTCACCGCCGCGAAGACGGGGGACCACGACACGCGGCTCGCCGCCCTGCTCGCCCTGGGCAACGCGCACGTGGCGGAGGCGTCCGGCCTCATCGAGGACGCGCTGAAGACCGAGACCGGCGAGTCGCAGGCGGAGCTCATCGCCGCCCTCGGCGCCACCCACGACGCCGCAGCGGTACCCGTGCTCTGCGCCGTGGCGAAGGGCGGCACCGCCGAGGCGCGCCAGTCCGCCCTGCGCGCGCTGGGAGACCTCGGCGGCGCGGCGGCGGTGCAGGTGCTCGGCGACGCCGCGCAGCACGGCACCCGCGGCGAGGTGGCCGTCGCTACCAACGCTCTCGCCCGGGTGGGCGACGACGCCTCGCGCGCGCTCCTGGTGCAGATCGCCGGCGGCGCCGATCACGACAGGTCCCTGTACGCCTTCCAGGCGATGTCCACGCTGGACGGCGACGACGTGCGTGGCGCGATGATCCGAGGCCTGTCCTCGAGCGACGCGCAGATCGCCGCGACCGCCGCCAACTTCTTCGGCAACCGCCACGACACCTCCGCGGTCGGCACGCTCACCGACATGGTGCGCCACGGCTCGCCCGGCGCGGCGGGCAACGCGCTGAACGCCCTGGCGAACATCGGCGGCGACGCCGCGCGCGACGCGGTGGCCGGGGTGGCGCGCGCGTCCGGTCCCCAGCAGGCGACGGCGCTCCAGCAGCTCATGGGTATGCCCGGCGGCAAGGAGGAGGCGCGCAAGCTCGCGATCGACCTCGCCAGGGACCAGGGGGGCGACGGCGGCTCCGTCGCGCTCAACCTGCTCGCCCAGGACGGCACGCCGGAGGCGCGCGACGCCCTGATCCAGGTGGCGCGCGGCGGCGGCCAGACGATGAGGACGCAGGCGATGAACGCGCTCATCCAGCAGGGCGACGCGGTCGCCATCCAGGCCGTCGAGGACCTGGCGCGCACCGGCGAGCCGGCGACACGGGCGCAGGCCCTCACCGCGCTGGGCGGCAGCGGCGACCCCAAGACGGCGCCGGTGTTCGTGGCCGCGCTCCACGACAAGGACGCGGGCGTGCGACGCAGCGCCCTGAACGGCCTGGCGATGGTGGGCGGCCCGGACGCCGAGCGCGCCCTCATCGACGGGACGCACGATAGCGACCTCTCCACGCGCCTCACCTCCATCCGCTCCCTGGGGCGCGTGCACAGCGGCGCCGCCTCCTCCCAGCTCGAGCAGCTCGCCCTGGACAAGGATCCCAACGTCTCGCGCGCCGCGATGTACGCGCTGGCGCAGTCCAGCCCCGAGCGCGCCGCCGCCGCGGCCGACCGCGACATCCATTCCGACGATCCGGCGCTGCGCCTCACCGCGGTGACCACCGCGAGCTCTCTCGGCGGCGACGCCAACGAGCGCGTCCTGCTGGAGGGCGTCAAGGACAGCGACCCCCAGGTGCAACAGAGCAGCATCCGGTATCTGGCCCAGCTCGGCGACGACAAGGCGCAGTCGGCCCTGGTGGACGTCTTGCTGCGCGACGACGCCTCCGCCGACGTCAAGCGAGCCGCCGCCGATGCGCTGGAGGACATGGGCGGCGCCGCCGCGCGGGATCACCGCGATCTCCTCGACCGCTACCGCAGCAGCGAGGACGGGAGCGGCGAGGACGACGACGGGATCTACGACGGCCCGGACGACATCGAGTGACCGCGGCGGCGCTTTGGGCTTGCGCCCCGCCGCCCATGCGCCATCTCTATCCCCATGCGCCTTGGCTTGGTGGTGGGGTTGGCCTTGCTGGTCGTCGCGTGCGGTGCGCGCACCGGCCTGCTCGCGCCGGATCACAGGACGGAGGTCGACGCCGGCCCGCTCTCGGTGAGCGGCAAGGTGGACCTGCTCTTCATGATCGACAACTCGGGGTCGATGGGGGACAAGCAGGAGCTCCTGCGGCAGGCGGTGCCGGACCTGCTCGACCGCCTCATCCGCCCGAAGTGCGTGGACGCGAGCAACGCCATCGTCGGCGACTCGGTGGACGGCAAGTGCCAGGTGGGCAAGCTGGAGTTCAAGCCGGTGCCCGACATCCACATCGCCATCGTCACCTCGTCGCTCGGCGGCATGGGGTCCGACGAGTGCGACGCCGGCTCGCCCAACCCGCAGAACCCTGCCCTGCTGCGCCACAACGACGACCAGGGACACCTGGTCAACCGCAAGGCGCCGCAGGACGAGGCCGTGCCGGAGGCCTCGCCGGACAACTTCCTCGCCTGGTTCCCCGACGTGGACGCCAACAGGGGCAACCCCAAGCCGCCGGTCACCGCCATCTCCGACCCGGCGCAGCTCGTCGCGCGCTTCCAGGATCTGGTCACCGGGCTGGGCGAGTTCGGGTGTGGCTTCGAGGGCCAGCTCGAGAGCTGGTACCGCTTCCTGGTGCAGCCCGACCCCTACGCCGAGATCGTGCGGCAGGGCGACATCGCCACCTTCTCCGGCGTCGACTCCACCATCCTGCAGCAGCGCCACGACTTCCTTCGGCCCGACTCCCTGCTCGGGGTCATCGTCGTCAGCGACGAGAACGACTCGCAGATCGACCCGCGCGCCCTCGGCGGCCACGCGTGGGCCTACCTCAACTCCACCTATCCCGGCTCCTCCGGCGGCGGCGACCCGCGCCCTACCAGCGCGTGCGCGACCGACCCGCTCTCTCCCCAGTGCCGTCCGTGCACAGGTGGATCGAGCGATCCCAACTGCGCCATCGGCGGCGGCTTCTACACCTCCAGCGAGGACCCGCCCAACGTGCGCATGTTCCACCTGAAGCAGCGCTTCGGCGTGGACCCGCAGTACCCGCTCTCGCGCTACGTCGACGGCCTCACGTCGACCACGGTGCCGGACCGCGAGGGCGAGCACCCGGGCGGCTCCTTCGACTACGTCGGCCAGAAGAACTGCACCAACCCCATCTTCGCCGGGGCGCTGCCGGCGACGCCGAGCGAGGAGCTGTGCAATCTCCCGCCGGGCCCGCGCTCGCCCAAGCTCGTCTTCTTCGCCGTCATCGGGGGCGTGCCGCACCAGCTCCTGCAGGTCGACCCGACGAACCCCCAGAGTCCGCAGAAGGACACCCTCACCGAGGCCGACTGGCAGAAGATCCTGGGCAAAGATCCCCTCGCCTACGACTTCACCGGGGAGGACCCGCACATGCTGGAGAGCATCACCCCGCGCCCCGGCCTGCCGCCGCCGAGCGCGTCGGACACTGCGGACCCCATCCACGGCCGCGAGTGGGACAGCGGTGGCCAGTTCTTGCAGTTTGCATGCACCTTCCCGCTCGCCGCCCCGCGCGACTGCAACGACCCCAACCTGGGCGCGGTGTGCGACTGCGCGCAGAACAAGGCGCACGGCTCCCCCCTCTGCGACGAGAAGACGCCGACGCTCCAGCTCCGCGGCAAGGCCTACCCCACCATCCGCGAGCTGGCGCTGGCGCACGCGCTGGGCGCACAGGCGAGCGTGTCATCCATCTGCCCGATCCACGTCACCGAGACGCAGCCGAACGACCCGCTGTACGGCTACCGCCCGGCGATCGCGGGGATCGTGGACGCATTCCGGCAGGGGCTGGTGCACTGAGCGCTACCGCTTCGCGCGGGCGAGCGCCTTGTCCTCGATCAGCTTCGTCGTGCCCTCCCACGCGGCGCGCTCCTCCTCCGTCGGCTTCCACATCGTGAAGTGGCACGTCGGCGACCCCGACGGGATCGTCGTGTCAAAGCGCACCTCGAAGCCGAAGCCCGCGGCGTGCTCGCGCGCGGCGTCGATCATCCCCTGCACGAAGTAGCGCTGCACGCGGCAGTCGAAGGCGCCGTAGTGGTCCTGGTGCGGGCACCAGAGGATGTCGAAGGTCGCCTTGCCCTCGGCGTCGATGCGCGGCGCCTCCAGCGAGGCGTACGGGATGCGGTTGATGACCGTGGCGTAGAAGGAGATGAACTCGGTCTCGGTCAGGTCGTCTGGGATCTCCACACCCTCCAGGATCTGCCGGCCGACGTCCTGACCGACGCGATGGAGCGCGTCCTGCACCAGCTTCTGCCCCTCCGCGCCGAAGGTCGCCTCGCAGGACTTGAGCACCTCGATCAGCGCCATCGCCTGCATCGTCCCCCACTGCCAGAGCGTCGCGGGGTCGAAGTCGGTCTTGGCGAGGACCTCCTCGCGCAGGCGCTTCAGCCCCTTCGCGTACGGCTGGTTGAACTTGAACTCACGCCACTTCGGCTCGGGTCGGTGCTCCCAGTGCGACATTGGTAGATCCTTACACCTTGGCCGCCCTACGGCGGCGGTTGGAGTCAAGACCCCCTCTCAAACCGTGCGTGCGGATTTCCCGCACACGGCTTACCGGTGGTCTCTCGTGACGCGGCATTACGCGGCCTCCGGGTAGCGGATGGTCCCGCGCAGGCGGTGGAGCCCGAAGCCTTCGACGAAGTAGTCGCGGGTCCAGCGCTCGGCTTGTCCGGCCTTGAGCTTCGAGCCGGCCCGTTTCAGGCGCAGCGCTCGAAGCCGTTCGTACACGTACTCGTCGAGTCGGTTGAACTTCACGTCGGCGTTCCCGGTGCGAAAGTACTCGCCCCAGCCACGCAGCACGGGGTTGAGCTGCGCGACGACGTCGCGCAGGTCCGCGTGGCAGCGTGATCGCGGGGTGAGGTCCCTCACGCGCTGCCGGATCCGCTTCATCGCGCGAGCCGATGGCCAGCGCTGGAGGAAGTACACGCGTTTGCGCGACCTCTCCCAGATGGACCCGCTCAAGCGTTTCCGCAGGTGGCAGCCGAGGAAGTCGAACCCCTTCTTACCCCAGGAGAGGTCCAGCTTCCTCGTCTTGTCCGGGTGCAGCTCGAGCCCGAGTCGCGTCATCACGTGCTTCACGCGAAGCTCGGCCTCGTCGACGTCACGCTTCGTCCTGCACATCACGACGAAGTCGTCCGCATAACGAACCAGCTCGCCAAGATGCGCGCACCGCTTCGTCCACACGTCGTCGAGCACGGCGAGGTAGATGTTCGAGAGCAGCGGCGAGATCACCCCGCCCTGCGGCGTGCCGCTGGAGGGGTTGGTCACCGTGCCTTCGTCCATCACCCCCGCCGTGAGCCACTGCCGCAGCAGCTTGAGCACCCTCCGGTCCGAGATGCGCCGCTCGACGAGCTTCATCAGCTTGTCGTGATCGATGCTCCCGAAGTAGTCACGGATGTCGGCGTCGAGCACGTGGTTGTACCCCTTCGCGCCGAGCTTCCTCAGCGTCTCCAGGGCGTCCGTCGCGCTCCGCCCGATACGGAAGCCGTACGAGCACGAGCGAAAGCTCGCCTCGAAGATCGGCTCCAGCACGAGCTTCGTCGCCATCTGCACCACCCGGTCTCGGACCGTCGGGATCCCAAGCGGCCGCTTCTTCCCATCGGCCTTCGGGATGTACCGGCGCAGCACCGCTGCCGGCCGGTACCTGCCTGCACGGAGCACGTCATGGATCTCTCCGAGGAGTCGATCCACTCCGTACACCTCGAGCGCCGCGATCGTCTGGGCATCGACGCCCGCGGCTCCCTTGTTCCTCCTTACCCGCTTCCACGCTTCCGCGAGGACGTCACGCCTCGCGATGCGGTCATACAGCGCGTGGAATCGGCGCTCCGGATGCCGCTTGGCCGCGGCACACAGCCGGCGTTGCAGTTGTCGCACTTTGTCCATGGGCTGTCGCCGATGGGGGTGGTTGGGACCGGTCTCGCCGGCCATGCCCTCGCGCTTACCTGCTCCGCCGACACGACCACTGCAGGGGTCTTTCCCTCCTGCCGCGTTGTTCTTCACGGCGTTCGTTCGCGAAGCTCGCGCCTCGCTCTTCGGTACAGTGACCCCCTCGGACTCCCGCTGCGCAGCGGCCGACTTCGCCTCTGGCTTATACGACGCGCCTTGCCCCGACGAGGGCGACGCAGACGGGCCTCCCGAGTTCCGCACTCCTCCTTGCACGCGTGCTGCGCTCCCTACCCCGCCGGGACCGACGGCGCGTTTCGGATCTGGCGCCGCCGATATTGCCTTCGCCGCGACATGATCGGCTCGGCTCCCGGTTTGTAGATCTGACGAGGCTGCAAGCTTCACTTCATGTTGCGGCCCGCGTGCTCGCTCGGTCCGTGGACCCTTTCGACGCCCCGCTCGGCCGACGGGATCTCTCCCGCTCGGCTGGGGCCTGCTACCCGGCGCTCCGACGCTTACCGGTGCGGGACTCTCACCCGCTGGAGAAGCGCAGCTTGAGGCAGGTCGTTCGTCGGGCATGCCCGACGGACGACCTGCTTCTTCACGGCGCACCATGGGCGCATCCTACACGAGGCGCGCACCGACGCGTCGCTCACCACGCGGTCCAGCCGCCGTCGACGTAGAGCTCGCTGCCGGTCACGTAGGTCGCGTCGCGGCTCGCCAGGAAGGCGATCGCCGCGGCGACCTCCTCCGAGCGGCCGAGCCGCCCCATCGGCGTGGTCGCCTCCACGTACGCGCGCATCTGCGTGGCGACCTCCGTCTCGCCGGAGAGGAAGGGCGCCACCATCGGCGTCTCGATGTAGCCCGGGTGCACCGAGTTCACCCGCACGCCCTCCTTGGCGTAGCGGATGGCGGCGTTCTTGGTCATCAGCCGCACGGCCCCCTTCGACGCCTGGTAGGCGATGGCGGTGCCGTTGCCGCCCACCGTGCCGAGGATGGACGCGACGTTGACGATGCTCCCGCCGGACTGCTTGAGCATCGCCATCGCGCTCTTCATCCCCAGCCACACCCCCGTCTCGTTGACCGCGATGACGTGCGCGAAGCCCTCCACGGTCTCCTGCTCGATGTCCTCGAGCCGGGCGATCCCGGCGTTGTTGACGAGGACGTCCAGACGTCCCGCGCGCGCGGCCACCTGCTGCACGACCGCCTGCCACTGGCTCTGCACCGCGACGTCGAGGTGGAGGTAGAAGGCGTCGCGCTCGCCCGCGGTCATGTCGCGGACCATGGCCTCGCCCTCCTCGTCCAGCACGTCGCACGCGAAGACCGTCGCCCCCTCGTCGCCGAGCCGCCGGCACGTCGCCGCGCCGATGCCTCGAGCCGCCCCGGTGACAAGCGCCACCATCCCGTCGAATCGCTTCGCCATGAGGGCAGCGTTTGCAAGGCCAGGGCCACCACGACGAGCGGCCCCCCACGGCTGCGGATGCGCGCGGGCGGCCGAGTCGGACGCGCAGCGCGTGCGCCCGCACTGGCGAAGGCTGCGGCGCCGCCGAGTTTTGGCTACCCTCTCGACCATGATCGAGATCCAGTTCGTGGGCGCCGCGCAGACCGTCACGGGCAGCAAGCACCTGGTGCGCACCAAGCACGCCACCATCCTGCTCGACTGCGGACTCTTCCAGGGTCGCCGGCGAGAGTCGATTGAGAAGAACCAGCACCTGGGCTTCGACCACGCCGACGTGGACGCCGTCGTCCTCTCGCACGCCCACATCGACCACTCCGGCGCGCTGCCGCTGCTGATCAAGCAGGGCTACGATGGCCCCATCTACACCACGCCCGCCACCCGCGACCTGTGCGCCGCGATGCTGGAGGACGCGGCGATGATCCAGAAGTACGATGCGGAGTACATCAATCGGGCCATCGAGCGGGACCACGCCCCGATGGACCCGGTGGAGCCGCTCTACGGCCCGGAGGACGTGCTGGGCGTGCTCAACGCCACCATCTCCATCCCCTACCACCGACGCCACACCATCGCGCCGGGCGTGCGCGTGACCTTCGTCGACGCCGGGCACGTCCTGGGCAGCGCGATCACCATCCTGGACATCGAGGACGACGGCCACGACAAGCGCCTCGTCTTCACCGGCGATCTGGGCCGCAAGCACATCCCCATCCTGCGCGACCCGGAGGTGCCGCCGGACGCGCAGACGCTGATCAGCGAGAGCACCTACGGCGACCGCCTGCACGCGCCCATCGAGGAGATGGACGACGCGCTCGCGCACGTCCTGAAGCGCGTGTACGAGCGTGGTGGAAAGATCGTCATCCCCAGCTTTGCCCTGGAGCGCGCGCAGGAGATCGTCTTCGCCCTCAAGCGGCTGAAGGCGCGCGGCGCGATGCCGTCGATGCCGGTCTACGTCGACTCGCCGCTCACGGTGCGCATCACCGAGGTCTTCAAGATGCACCCCGACTGCTACGACGACGAGACACGCGCGCTGCTCGCCGGGCACCAGTCGCCCTTCGACTTCGAAGACCTGCGTTACATCTCGGAGGTCGCCGACTCCAAGGCCATCGACGCGAGCAAGGACCCGTGCGTCATCATCTCGGCGAGCGGCATGTGCGAGGGCGGGCGCGTCGTGCATCACCTCAAGGCCCTCATCGAGAGCGAGAAGAACGCGGTGTGCATCGTCGGCTTCCAGGCGCAGCACACCCTGGGCCGCCGGCTGGTGGAGCGGCGCCCGCGCGTGCGCATCTTCGGGGTGGAGCGGGATCTGCGGGCGGAGGTCTTCGTCCTCAACGGCTTCTCCGCGCACGCCGACCAGGCGGACCTGCTCGCCTTCGCCGACGCGGTCAAGGAGGCCGGGCACCTCGCGCACGTGGCGCTGGTCCACGGCGAGCCGCAGTCGCAGCGGGTCCTCGAGCAGAAGATGGAGCAGCACGGCATCCCGGACATCCACGTCCCGGCGCCCGGGGACGTGCTGCGTATCTGACGCGAGCCCTCCGGCTGCGCGCGTCGTGCGTCCCCGCCGGAGGGAACTCTTCGCGGACTCCGAGACCGCCGGATCAACCCGGCGCGGCGCAGATCACGACCCAGTCCCTCGGGTCGCTGGGACGGGAGACGTGAACGCACATGGCGCACGCCTCGCAGACGAGCAACGGCGTGGGCTTTCCGCGCCTGGGGCAGTGCACCGCGGCGGTGCCCGGCCCTTTCTCGCCGTCATAGATGCGAAGCGGCGTCATGAGCGTCACGAATCACCTCAGCTCAGGACTTCGTCGTCTTGACGTTGATGGTCTTGGGCTGCTGCTCCGGCTTCTTCGGCACGATGACCGAGAGGACGCCGTCCTTGAGGTCCGCCTGCGTCTTCTGGACGTCGGCGCCCTCGGGCAGCGTGAAGGAGCGGGTGAACGACCCGTAGCTGCGCTCGTAGGCGTAGTAGGTGTCGGTCTGCTTCTTCTGCTCGGCCTCGCGCTTGCCGGTCACCGTCAGCCGGTTGCCCGTGACGGTCACCTGCAGGTCGGCGTCCTTGATGCCGGGGACGTCCGCCTGGAAGTGGAACGCGTCCGCCGTCTCCTTCACGTCGAAGGCAGGCAGGTAGCGCTCTTCCTCGTACATGGGCGAGCCGAAGTAGGGCTGCATCTCGCGGAACGGATCCCACGACAGCAGACCTCGTAGCGAGCGGAAGGGCTCCCACGCTTCGGCCTGCTTGGCAGGGGCCGTCGCCTGAGGCGAGTCCTTCCGGATTGCGATGTTGGCCATGTAACTCACCTCCTTTCGCCCGCTGTCCATTCAACTTCCGTTCCACCGGGCCACACGGCAACCCGCCGAAATCACGGAGAAACCCCACCGGATGACGCGCACGGCTCGCGCGGCGACGCAACGGCTGCGGGCGCGCTACGCGGCGTCCTCGCGCGCAGGCGTGGCGGCGGGCAGGTGTCCGTGCTCCCGCGCCCACTCGCCGGTGAAGGCGGCGCCCAGCAAGAACACCTGAGAGGAGTAGTGCACCCACAGCAGGAGCACGACCACCGAGCCCGCCTCGCCGTAGCGCGCGGCGACGTCGCGGTGCGAGAGGTACGCCCCGACGACGCTCGAGCCGGCCGTGAAGAGGGCCGCGGTGATGAGCCCGCCCAGCAGGGCCTCGCGCCAGGGGATGCTCGCGTGCGGCAGCACCTTGAAGAGCACGGCGAAGAGAAGGGCGGCGATGGCGACGGACGACCCGGTCTCGGTGATGCGCCACGCCAGCGGCCGGTCCCCGCCGAGCGCGCTCGCCGCGTGCGCGTAGCCCGCCCTCACCGCGACCAGCGCCACCAAAACGAGGCCGACGCCAAGCACGAGCAGGAAGCTGGTGAGGCGCTTGCCGAGCTGCGCGCGCACCTTGTCACGCAGACCCGCCGCGTGCGGCGGCGACACCGCCCAGACCTGGTCCAGCGCACGCTTCAGCTGGCTGAAGAGGCGCGTCGAAGCGTAGAGCATCACGGCGATGGGCAGCAGGCTGTGCCAGCCCGCACCGGGCCGGTGCACGCGGTCGACCAGGGCGATGATGGTGGCGGCGCCGTCCTTGCCGACCCAGCCTGTCAGGTCATCGAGCAGGGCCGCCCGCGCCGCGCTCGCGCCGGTCAGGGCGCCCGCGATCTGGAGGGCGATCACCAGCAGCGGGGCGACCGAGAGCATCGCGTAGAAGGCGATCGCCCCGGCGAGCGAGCGCCCGCCGCGGCCGGTGAAGGCGCCCAGCGTGCTCCGGATGAGCGAGCGCATGATGGCGCGAGCATACCGCGGTGCGGTAAAGAGGGGCCATGGCTCCACTGCCCGCCCCCGCCGAGCTCCGCGCGCGCCAGGTCGAGTTCTTTCTCCGTCGCGTCACCTCCGAGCAAGCGGAGGAGGACTTCGTCGCCGACGCGGCCGCCGCGCACGCGACGCTCCTCGCGCGGCCGCTCGGCGAGATCGTCGAGACCGAACGTCTCGTCGCCGCCGTCGAGGCCGCCCTCGCCGCCGAGCACTTCGAGAAGGCGGTGCGGCCGCTCTCGCGCGCGGTGCACGCCTCGGTGGTCGCCGCCATGCGCGAGGACAAGACCAAGGTCGGTGACCTGGTGCCGGAGAAGACGCGCGGCAAGCTGGAGCGCCTGCTGCAGCGGCCCAACCTCGTCGACGAGGAGCTCGTGCGGCGCCTCATCGAGCAGGACGCCATGGAGGAGACGCTGCGCGACGTGCTCTACGACGCGCTCGTCGAGTTCAACGAGAAGGTCAACCCGTTCGTCGCCGACTGGGGGCTGCCGGGCATCCTCAAGCGCCTCGGCCCCTTCGGGCTGGGCCCGGTGAGCAAGTCGATCGAGAACGTGCGGGCCGAGCTGGAGAAGCGCATGGAGCCGGAGATGCGCAAGTTCCTCCAGGGCTTCTCCCGACGCGCGCTCCACAAGATGACTGACCTCACCGTCCAGAAGATGGAGGACCCCAAGTTCGGGGTGGTGCAAAAGAGCGTCCTGGCCTGGCTCTACGAGCGGGAGGTCCGCGAGCTGGTGCGCAACGCCGACGACGAGACCTCCGGGCTGGCGCACGACATCGTGCTCGACCTGACGGAGCACTCCATGCTCCTCGAGGACGCGAAGAGGAAGCGGCGGGCCGCGGTGGAGGAGCTGGTGAAGCTGCACGCCACCGAGCCGGTCGGCGAGGTGCTGGAGCGCTACGGCGTCACCGTCACGCCCGATGTCAGGCCCCTCGCCCGCGCGCTCTGGCCCGCGGTGAAGTCGGTCCTAGAGAGCGCGCCGGTGCGCGCCCGCGTGGAGGCGCTGGTCGGCGAGTTCTGGGACGAGGTGGAGGCGAGCTAAATCTAGAACCGCGCCGCCAGCCCGGCCTGCATCCCGCCGGGCAGCACGGCCACCTGCGGCGTCAGCGTCAGCCGCGACTGCGACTCGCCGGACGAGAGCATCCCCTGCGACGCCTGCCAGTGCTCCCAGGCGATCTCCGCCTCCCCCCGCTCGAAGGTCAGCGAGGCGATGGCGCTCCCCGCCGCCGCGACCCCGGAGAGGGCGCCCACCATGCCGAACAGGACGCGGTCGTAGTCCGTCAGGCCGCTGTTGGCGGCGAAGTAGACGGCGAAGCCGCCCAGCACGGCCGCGCCGATGAGGCCGGTCACGCCGCTGATGATGCGCGACGAGCGGTCCGCCTCCGCCATCGCCGCCAGCGCCGACTCCCCCCGCTCGAGCCGCACGCTGACCGGGACGCTCCCGTCCGCGGCGACCGGCGCGTAGGCGTCGTAGAGCCGCTCCATGGGGGAGCGGGAGAAGAAGGAGTAGAGCGAGGTCAGCGCGATGAGTCCGCCGGTGCCGATGACGAGGTACGAGTAGACGCGGACCGCCTCGGCGTTGGGGTCGTTGTCGGCGGCGCCGCTGGTGGTGTCCAGCATGACGAAGCCGCTCACGAGCGTGCCCGCCCCGCCCAGCACGCCGAGCGTCGCGCTGAAGTAGCGTGACGCGCGACCGCGGTCGGCCTCCACCTTGATGAGATCGCGCAGGCGAAGCGGCGTGTCGGCGGTGACGTAGCGACCGCCCGGAGCGGGAGGCCGCGCCGCGGCGACAGGGAGGGGCGGTGGAGCGCTCGCGTCGGGCGGCGGGGACGCGGCCGGGGCCGGCGCGCCGGTGGTGGCGGGCGGCGGCGCGGCGGGCGCGCCCGCGATGCCCCCGGCGGCGGGCGGCGGGTACGGGACCGCGCTCGCCGACGCCGACGGCGTGGCGGCCGCGGAGGCCGACGTGGCAGGCAGCGGCGGTGGCGTGGCCGCCGAGGCAGAGGCCGACGCCGTCGCGCCTGCGGCCGGCTCCTGCGCCGACGCCACGGCGCCAACCAGACCGAAGGAGAGCACCGGCAAGAGCATCCACGCGCGCGTCATGGCGGAAGGTTGACCGACTCCCCGGCCCGCCCGCAAGCAGAGAAGCACAGCGGGGCGGTCAGGTCGCGGCGGCCTGGCCGTCTTGAGGTGTGCTCCCGGCGCGGTTGTGCGCGTGCGGGGGCCCGCGGGGGTTCCCGCTCGCAGCATGACGAAGACCGCGGCGCCGGCGCGCGGTTCATCGCCGGTCGTGAGGTCTCCTCGCGCGCGGCGATGAGCCGAGCAGGTGGCGCGGGCCGGCCGCAACGCCGGTGAGATCGCGCCTTGCGTGGCGGCTTCTCGGGTGGGAGCAGCCGGGCGCGATGTCCGGCCCCCCACTCCGTTACCACCACCGGGGGACCTTTGGACCGATCGGCGAGAGCCGGTCGACCTCCTCTCCACGCCGTCGATCGCGAGCGGTCCCGCGGCACGCAGCCGCCACGCGAGCGTCTTCGCGCGACCGGACGATCTCGGGGACTCGTTCCCCGGTCCGGCGCGCGGCATGGCCTCGCGCGGCGGCTGCGCGATCGTGTCCCGCGCCCGACGCGTCCGCGGAGGCCGGCTCGACGAGCTGGCCGAGGACGGGCTGCAGGCGGACCCGGACTGCTGGCGTCCTACCGGGCGCGCGACTCGACGCGTCCGTGGACGTGGACGAGGCACCCGGAGGGCAGCGGCCCGTCCTTCGGGAAGGCGCGCGCGAGGGCGTCGGCGATCCGCTCGGCGCGCTCGCGGTACCCGAGCGAGTTGTAGTGGATGCCGTCGTGCGCGAACCAGGCGTCCTTCACCTCGCCGGCCCAGTCGTAGACGCGCACGTTGGGGTGCCGGGCGCAGGAGCGCTTCACCGCCTCGTTCCACCCGGCCATGTTCTCGTTCCGGTACGGGCCCTTCTGCTTGAGCGTCTTGGTGGTCATCCAGAGCACGTCGCGGTGCTCGCCGATGAGCCTCATGATGGCGTCGATGCGCGCGCCCAGCCGCGCGACGTTGCCGCTGGTGTTCGCCGGATCGTTGGTGCCGAGCGCCATGACCCAGCAGCCCTTGTACCCGCTGCGGACGCGACGCCGGACGACCTGCGTCGCGTTCGGCTGGCGCCGGTAGGTCTCGACCATGCTCCGCGCGCCGCTGATCTCCGGCCAGAAGCGCTCGACGCCGACATCGTGGTAGCGCGCGGCGATGCGGTCGTCGGCGTCGGGCAGGAAGAGCCTCGAGACGAGGCCGAGCGACGTCGAGTCACCGACGTGCGCCACCTCGCGGCACGACGTCTGCGGCGGGCTCTGCGCGTCCGGCGCCGGCGTGGCGGGCGCGAGCACGGCGACGGCGGCCCTCGGGTGAGGCGCGGGGGACGCGGGCGCCGACCCGAGCGCGTCGCGCTCGAGCGGCGCGCGGCAGACGACGAGCCACACGCCGAGCGTGAGAGCCAGCCCTCGCCATGTTGCGCCACGCCTGGCCATCCTCCTGCAGGATACGGCGGGCGGCCGGTCCGGGCCAGTTGCCGGCGGTCGGGCGAGGTCCAGCCCGGCGAGTTGACACCGGCGCACCATGACCCCACGTTGCGCCGACCGATCGCCGCACCCGTCCCGGAGGCCACCCCATGCCGAAGATGCGCGCCGTACAGGCCACGAAAGCCAACGCCCCGTTCGAGATCGTCGAGCGAGAGGTCCGCGATCCCGGGCCCGACGAGATCCGGATCAAGGTGGAGGC
The DNA here is from genome assembly GCA_963782055.1 of uncultured delta proteobacterium. GTDB lineage: Bacteria > Myxococcota_A > Polyangia > Polyangiales > Polyangiaceae > DASXHD01. The sequence goes on along the minus strand of CAWAIF010000003.1, from coordinate 1,984,941 downwards.
CTGCGGCGTCTGCCACAGCGACGTGCTCACCCGATCGGGCGGGTACCCGGGCATCGTGCTGCCGCGAGTGCCCGGACACGAGGTCGCGGGCCGCGTCGACGCGGTCGGCGCCAACGTACGGATGTGGAAGGCCGGCGACCGGGTGGGCGTCGGCTGGTACGGCGGTCACTGCGGCGAGTGCGCGGCGTGTCGCGGCGGGCATTTCATCAACTGCCGGAACGGGCGCGTCACCGGCGTGAGCTTCGACGGCGGCTACGCCGACTACGCCGTCGTCCCGCAGCAGGCGGCCGCGCGCATCCCCGAGGCGCTCGACGCCGCCGACGCCGGACCGCTCATGTGCGCCGGCATCACCACCTTCAACGCCATCCGCCACAGCGGCGTCCTGCCCGGGGGGACGCTCGCGGTGCAAGGCATCGGCGGGCTCGGACATCTCGCCCTGCAGTTCGCGTCTCGCCTGGGGTTCCGCACCGTCGCCCTCTCGCACGGCGCCCAGAAGGAGAAGCTCGCGCGCGAGCTCGGCGCCGACGACTACGTGGACACCAGCTCGGTCGACGCGGCCGAGGGCCTCCAGCGCCTCGGCGGGGCCGACCTCGTCCTCGCGACCGCGCCCAGCAGCACGGCGATCGCGTCGACGGTCGGCGGCCTCAAGCCGCGCGGCAAGCTGCTCATCGTGGCGGCCCCGTTCGAGCCGATGCAGATCTCGGCGTTCCCTCTCCTCAGCGGCAAGACGATCGCCGGCTGGCCGAGCGGCTCGGCGATCGACTCGGAGGAGACGATGGCGTTCGCCGCGCGCACCAAGGTCAGGCCGCGGGTCGAGAAGTTCCCGCTCGAGCGCGCCGAGGAGGCGTTCTCCAGGATGATGGAGAACCGCGTCCGCTTCCGCGCCGTGCTCGTCCCCTGACGGCGCCCGTACAGCCGCTCGCCCCCGGGACGTCGTGCCTCGCGGCCGCTGGCCGGCACGCTTCCCCTCCACACCAGGCGCCGCGTCCGTTGTACCGTCCGCTCCGATGAACGGAAGGGGAGGAAGCGGACTGGTCTGGTTCGTCGTCGCGGCCGTGGCAGCGATCGCCGTCGTCGGTCTGGCGGTGATCGTGGGGGCCGTGGTCTGGCTTCGCGGCAAGGGGTCGACCCGGCCTGCCGCCTCGGCGACGACGACGGCGCCGGCGCTCGTCACGCCGCCGGCATCCTCACCGCCGCTCTTCGCGGATCTGCCACCCGCGCTGAGGGGCGACCTGGAGGCGCGCGGACCGCGGCCGTGCGGCGCGGGCGGCGACGTCTCCCGCACCCTGCTGATGGGACCGTGGCCGCACCTCGCCCTGGAGCGCGTCTCCCCGCTCGGTGGGCGGCTGATGATCGCCGGCAGGATCGGGAAGATCGGCACCAAGGCGGAGGAGCCCATCGTCGTGCTGGCGAGCGACAGCGGGCACGTCGCCTGGAGCGCCCGCGTCCTGGCCAACGCGGCCGACGCCGTCCTGACCCCTTCCGGACCGGTGATCGCCATCGCCGAGCGGAAGCAGGCGCCCCTCGCAGCCATCGTCGCGCTGGACGCCGGCGGACACGAGCGGTGGCGCCTCGCCCTGAGTGACGACGACGAGGACGGTCCGGAGACGGGCCCGATCGTCGCGACCGACGACGGAGGCGTGATCTGCCAGGTCGTCTTCGGCGGAGCGCTCCGCACGCCGGAGACGACGCTGGTGCGACAAGCCGACGACGAGGGCGTGGTCCTGCTCAAGGTCGACTCCGCGGGCAAGGTCGCCTGGACGGCCAAGCTCCCGGACCTGGCCAGCGGCATCGCGGCCAGCGCCGCCGGCGCCGTGGCGCTCGGCACGAACACCTCCAAGGCCGGGGAGGAGGGCCTGGTGCGCGCGGTGACCATCGGCGCCGGCGGCAAGACCACGAGCACCGCACAGATCACGGCGAGCGGCGACCCCGGCGCCGTCGCGACCTCGAGCGGGGAGCGCTTCTTCCTCTGGCACCGCGGCGGCGCGAAGGCCCACCGCGGCACCGACCCCTCGACGGTGCTGGAGCTCGTCGACGCCGACGGTCGCCCGCGCTGGCAGGACGCCTGGTCCTCGAACTCCGGCCTCGCCGACGCCACCGTGCTGCAGGACGGCAGCGTCGTCGTCATGGGCTATGGCGACCGCAAGACCGTGGGCAAGGCCAGCGCGGCGCGCGCCCCCGTCGCGCACGACGACGGCACCTTCGTCGCCTCGCTGGACCCGGACGGGCGACCGCGCTGGGTCGTGTCCGTCGGTGGCGCGCCCGGCGGCATCGCGAGCGACGGCAACACCATCACCATGCCCGGCTCGTACAGCGGCCTCTGGGACGGTGCCTCGCCGGAGCTCTTCCGCGACGGGGGCGACTCCGACATGGGCTACGTGGTCACCCTCTGCCCGTGACGCGCCTCAGTGCGAGAACGTCGAGTCGACCGAGAGCATCTGCGTCCCGCCGTTGATGGTGCCCACCAGCTTGCAGACCAGCTTGCCGGGCTTGCCGTCGTAATCACTGAGCGTCTTGGCGCGGGCGCCCTTGACGATGCACTTCTGCACGTCCGCGGGAGCGTCGCCCTCCAGCTCGGCGCCCGTCACCTTCCCGCTCGCCGAGACCTTCGAGGTGACGGTGACGCTCACGTTCCCGGCGAAGCCGGCCTCGGAGAAGCAGGCGGCCACGCCCTGGCAGGCGAGCTCGTCCCACCCCTTCGGTCCTGACGCGCGCGGGGTGTCGCCCTCCTTCGTCGTGGAGATGCCGACCAGGTTGGCCGGCCTCCCGCTGACCTTCCCGTCCACCTTCGCTCCCTTCACCTCCACGACCGCGTCGCCGCCGGAGGAGATGGCCTCCTCGGTGCCGGTGATGTGGCCGCCCTGGATGAGCACGTGGGCGGACCCGCCCGCGCTGAGGACCTTCGGCGCCTCGATGTCGCTGTCGATGATCTCGAGCTGGCAGTCACCGCCCACGTCGATCAGCCCCATGTCGGCGAAGGGGCCCGTCAGATCGCCGGACTTGACCACGATCTTCTGTCCGCGAATGGTCATGCGCTGCGAGCCGCCGCAGGTGAGCTGGTCCTTGCCGTGCTTCAGCTCCCAGAGGTGGACCTCGATGAAGCCGAGGATCATCCCGTGAGTCGGTGGGACCACCCACAGCAGGAGCAACACCCCGAACAGTCCTCCGCCCACGATCGACGAGATCTTCTTCGCGCCCGATGCCATGCCCGCCCGCCTTCTCCCCCCGAGAAGGCAATCTGTACTACGAATGGCAGGCTGGTCGCCAGTTCGTCGCGCCGGCGCGCAGCCGCGCGCGGATTTGCTGCGCGAAGGCGGGCGACGGATCAGGGACCGACGACTTTCCCCAGCCCGCTCTGCTTCTTCTTGCCCGTCACCTTCGTGCCGGAGAACGTGACGTGAGCGTTGGCGGCGGCCGTCGCGGCGTCATCGCTGCCGCTGACGCTCCCACCCGTGACGGTGACCTTCGCGTTGCCGGACGCCGCGATCGCCGTCGGGGCCGTGATGTCGCAGTCCGCGAGCTCCAGGTCGCAGTTGCCCGATGCGCTCACGGCGGTGCCCGACGTGAGGTTCGCGGTGACGCCGGAGAGCTTGACGTGCTCGTTGCCGCCGCACGTGAACGGCGCCTTGCCGTCCCAGGCCACCGCCGTCGCGGTACCGGCGGCCGGCGTCGAGGCGGTCCCGGCCTGGCGGTAGACGTACAACGCGAGCGCGAGCAGCCCGATCCCGACGACCAGCAAGACCAGGCAGCCCCCCGCCCACCAGATCACCGTCGACTTGGCCTTGTCCTTGGCCTGGCTCATGAGCCCCGCGGTATCCACCCCACCGTCGGTGCTGGCCTTGATCCTGAACCCGCCCACGTTGATCCGCGCCTTGACGTTGTAGTTGCGCGGGTCGAGCCGGTCCTGCGCCTGCTGCTCCAGCGAGCTCTGCATCGCCTGCATCGGCGTGGGGGGCATCTGTTGCGGGGGCGGCGGCTGCTGCGGCATGCCCGCGTTCTCCAGCTGCACCTGCATCACGAGCTGGGTGATCTGGACGCCGTACTGCTGCGCGCCGCTGCGCCCGATGATCTCCTGCGCGAAGTACGGCAGGCTCTGCGCGAGCGTGGGCAGCGCGACCTGGTTCGTTTGGAGCTTCTCGGTGATCACCTGGACCGCGGCGTTGAGCACGGCCTGCTGCACCATGGGCATCACCTGCGATACGTCGCCTTGCGCCTCGTACGAGATGGTGCCGAACAGGCGCCCCGACGTCTGGTTTCCGGTGGCGGGGTCCCGGAGCGCGGAGAGCGGTCCACCGAATTGCGCGGTCTGCATGCGGCGACCGTAGACGAGGAGCGCGGCGTGTTCTACCGGAACTTCCGCCCGGGGGCGCGCGTCCGGCATCGCTGCCGGCTCCGCTTCAGCGCGTGCAGGTCACGTCGACGATGCCGGGGTGGTCCCGGATGCCGGATGGCGCGGGAGCCTGGTCACTGCTCCACGCAGTACACGTGCGCGAAGGTCCCGCACGGCAGCGTCGTGCTCTCCGTCCACGTCGTGTTCACCATGCTCGACGAGCCGACGGGCGCGTTGGCGTCGGACGGCTGCGCGCCGAAGTCGGAGCAGTTGGGCGGGCCGTTCTCGGTCCCGTCGGGGTGCGTGGCGGTCCAGACGTCCGCGTTGGCCTTCTGGACGCCGTTCTCGTCCGTGTCGATGGCGTGGGCGAGCGTCACGGTCCCGTTCACGCCGGCCAGGCCCGCGTAGTCGTTCGCGACCACGGTGGTGCCGTCGACGAGAACGTAGGGCGCGGTGCCCTTGGTGAAGTGGGTCGCAGGGCTGGAGGACGACGTGCTGACCCACGCGTAGAAGGTCCCCTTCATCGTGGTGCCTCCGACCGACACCTTGCAGACGTTGTCGGCGCCGGCCGCGCCGCCGAACGTACCCTTCGTGGTCCCGCTGGTGACGAAGACGCGGCGGAAGCAGTCGCCCCCTTTGCAACGATGCGAGGGGCACACGTGGCCGAGCGTCCCGCAGTTGTTCGGATCGTTCTGGGTGTCCACGCCTCCCTCGCCGCTCGACCCGTCGGCCCCGCCGTCGCTCGACGGTGAGGCCCCGTCGTCGCCCCCCGCGTCCACGGCGACGCAGAAGCCGCCGACGCAGGAGAGGCCCGCGTTGCACGTGCCGTTGGAGAAGCACGGCCCGCCCGCCTGCCCGGAGGTCGGCCCGCCGGGCGAGTCCCCAACGCACGCCGCGACGAAGAGCATCGAGACCCAGACGGCAACGCGCGGGGCACCTGGCATCCGGGCAGTGTACACAAGACCCTGGCGCCGGAAGAGCTTTCGGCGCCGCCACCGAGATGCAGACGCGGGCGCATCGGGAAGAGCACCGCCGCGTCGATTCCCACGCCGGCGGAATTTCCCGCTAACGTCCGCCTCGCCGCATGCTCATCGCCTTCGACAACACCTACGCGCGCCTCCCCGATCGCTTCTTCACGCGCACGACGCCCACGGCAGTGCGAAGGCCCACGCTCCTCGCGCTCAACGAGCCGCTCGCGGCGCTGCTCGGGCTCGACCCGGCCGCGCTCGCCGCCGACGACGGCGTGGCCGTGCTCGCCGGAAACGCGCGGGCCGAAGGCTCCGATCCGATCGCCCTCGCCTACGCCGGCCACCAGTTCGGCGCCTTCGTCGCGCGGCTCGGGGATGGCCGCGCCGTGCTGCTCGGCGAGGTCGTCGGCACCGACGGCAAGCGCCGAGACATCCAGCTCAAGGGCGCCGGCCGGACGCCCTTCTCGCGGGGCGGCGACGGGCGAGCCGCCCTCGGCCCGGTGCTCCGCGAGTACGTCGTGAGCGAGGCGATGGCCGCGCTCGGCATCCCGACGACGCGCGCGCTGGCCGCGGTCGCGACGGGCGAGCCGGTCCAGCGCGAGACCGCGCTGCCCGGCGCGGTGCTGGCGCGCGTCGCCGCGAGCCACCTGCGCGTCGGTACCTTCGAGTACTTCGCCTCGCGCGACGACGTCGAGGCCCTCAAGACGCTCACGCAGCACGCGCTCGAGCGGCACTACCCCGAGGCGCTCTCCGCTCCGAACGCCGCGCTCGCGCTCCTGGAGCACGTCGTGGACGCGCAGGCCTCGCTCGTCGCGCGGTGGCTCGGCGTCGGGTTCGTCCACGGAGTCATGAACACCGACAACACCTCCATCTCCGGCGAGACGATCGACTACGGCCCGTGCGCGTTCCTCGACGAGTACCACCCGCAGAAGAAGTTCAGCTCGATCGACGTGGGCGGACGGTACGCCTTCATGAACCAGCCACGCATGGCGCTGTGGAACCTGGCGCGTCTCGGCGAGTCGCTCTTGCCGCTCGTCTCGAAGGACGAAGAGGAGGCCGCGCGGCTCGCGACCGATCGACTCCACGCCTTCAATGCCCGGTTCGACACGGCGTTCGGCGGCGTGATGCGGGCGAAGCTCGGACTCGCGACCGAGGTCCCCGGCGATCTGGAGCTGGCGATGGACCTGATGTCGCGCCTCGCGACGAGCGAGGTCGACTACACGGTCTTCTTCCGCGCGCTGTCGAACGTCGCCGCGCAGCCGGATGCCGCCGCGGAGCTCTTCGACGATCCGGGCGCCTTCCACGAGTGGGCCGAGCGGTGGCGCGCGCGGCTCGCCGCGGAGGGGAGCGACCCGGAGGCGCGCGGCGAGGCCATGCGCCGCGCGAACCCCGCGTTCATCCCCAGAAACCACCGGATCGAGCGGGCGATCGCCGCGGCGACCGACGGCGATCTCCGCCCGTTCGAGACGCTGGTGCGCGTGCTCGCGCGCCCGTTCGACGATCAGCCGGAGGCCGCGCACCTCGCCGAGCCGCCCGAGCCGCACGAGCGCGTCCGGGCGACGTTCTGCGGAACCTGAGGTCTGGGGTCTTCGACGCTCAGAACCGCTCGCCGTCGTTCTGCGGCGCCGCCGGCCACGCCGTCGACGACTGACCGTCGATGGTCGTGCCGCCGAACGCGAAGGTCGGGACGGCGCCGAGCATGTCGGTGGGGAACGGGAGGGCCGGCGTCGTCGCCTTGTCGAGCGCCTCCACGTGCGCGGCGCCGAGCTTCACGTCCAGCGCGCCGAGGTTGTCGTCGAGCTGCTCGATGGTGCGCGCGCCGATGATGGTGGACGCGACGCCCGGACGCCCCTGCACCCACGCGAGCGCGACGCGCGCCACCGTCGTGCCGAGCTCGGTCGCGGTGCGCTCCATGAGATCGAGGAGATCGAACGTGCGGTCGTCGAGGTAGCTCGTCACGCGCGCGCCGCGACCGGCCTGGTGCTTGCCCCTGTCGGCGCGCTTGTACTTGCCGCTCAGCGCGCCGCCGCGCAGCGGTCCCCACGGCGTGATGCCGAGGCCGAGCTCGCGCGCCATGGGGACGAGCTCGCCCTCCACCGTCCGCTGCAGGAGCGAGTACTCGATCTGCAGCGCGATGAGCGGCGACCACGCCCGGAGCTGCGCCATCGTCTGCGCCTGCGCCACCTTCCACGCCGGGGTGTCGCTGAAGCCGAGGTAGCGGACCTTGCCCTGCTCGACGAGCGTATCGAGCGCGCGCATCGTCTCCTCGATCGGCGTCGTCCTGTCCCAGGCGTGCATCCAGTACAGGTCGATGTAATCGGTGCGGAGGCGACGGAGCGACTCCTCGCACTGCGCAATGACCGCCTTGCGGTTGGAGCCGCCGCCGTTCGGGTCGCCGAGGAACATGTTGCTGAGGAACTTGGTGGCGAGCACCACGCGGTCGCGTTTGCTCCGGTCGTGTCCGAGGTGCTCGCCGAGGATCGCCTCGGAGTGGCCCTTGGTGTAGCCGTTGGCGGTGTCGATGAAGTTGCCGCCGCGATCCAGGAAGCGATCGACGATGCGCTTCGCGTCTGCCGGCTCGCAGCCCCACCCCCACTCCTTGCCGAAGGTCATGGCGCCGAGGCAGAACGGGCTGACGCGGAGACCGGAGTGGCCGAGGGTGACGTAGTGGTCGATGGGCATGCGGCCGTCGTACCGCACGCGCCCGGCGACGTCGAGGAACGCAAGGAACGCGCGTCTCAGCGCTCAGAAGGAGGAGCCGGGCTCCTGCAGAAAGGCTCGCTCCTCGTCGGTGGACTCGCGCCCGAGCACGGCGTTCCGATGCGGATAGCGGCCGAAGCGATCGATGATGGCCTTGTGAGCGAGCTCGTATTTCAGGTTCTCGGCGATGCCCAGTGACTCGAAGAGCGTCGCCGCCACGGCGTGGACCCGTCGCGACTCGCTGTGCATGTAGGGCATGTAGAGGAAGGCGCGTCGCTCCGGGGGGAGCGCGGCGTCGGCGCCGCAGCGCACCGCCTCCTGCGCGAGCACCAGCGCCACGGCGTCGGACGCGAAGGCCTCGGCCGAGTCGCGAAAGATGTTCCGCGAGAGCTGGTCCAGCACGAGGATCTCCGCCAGGCGCCCGCCGGGCGTGTCGCGCCATCCGAACAGCTCGCCGCGCGACGCGGCACGCTGCAGGTCGCCGAAGCGCTCGCGGATGAGCGCGTCGAAGGCGGCGTCCTTGCGGAAGTGTTGCTGCGGCGTCGTCTCCTCGAACCAGAAACGCAGGACCACTTCGTGACCGGTGCTCTCCGATGGTTCCATGGCGACCGGAGAGGCTACACCGATCCGCGCCGACGTGTAGACGCGCCGCCGCTCACCCCCAGCCACCCGCGCGCGTCACGCGCGATCGAAGCGATCGAGGTTGTTCACCTTGTCCCACGCCGCCACGAAGTCGTGGACGAACTTCTCCTGCGCGTCGGAGCTCGCGTAGACCTCGGCCAGGGCCCGGAGCTGGGAGTTGGAGCCGAAGACGAGGTCGACGCGGGTCCCGGTCCACTTCGCCGCGCCCGTCTTGCGGTCGCGCCCCTCGAACACCTCGCCGGCGTCGGACGACGCCTTCCACTCGGTGCTCATGTCGAGCAGGTTCACGAAGAAGTCGGTGGTCAGGGTCCCGGGCTTGCCGGTGAGGACGCCGTGCCTGGACCCTGGGGCGTGGACGCCCAGCACCCGCAGGCCACCGACGAGGACGGTCACCTCTGGTGCGGTCAGCGTGAGCAACTGGGCCTTGTCCACCAGCAGCTCCTCCGCGAGGACGCCGGGCTTGCCCTTGACGTAGTTGCGGAAGCCGTCCGCGATGGGCTCCATGACGGCGAAGGAGGCCACGTCGGTCTGCGCTTGCGAGGCGTCCATGCGTCCCGGCGTGAAGGGCACCGTCACGTCGTGGCCGGCGGCCTTCGCGGCCTGCTCGACCCCCGCGCAGCCGCCGAGCACGATCAGGTCGGCGAGCGAGACCTTCTTCTTGCCGGCGGAGTGGGCCTTGTTGAACTCGCCCTGGATGCCCTCGAGCGTCTCGAGCACCTTCGCGAGCTGCGCGGGCTGGTTGACCTCCCAGTCCTTCTGCGGAGACAGGCGAATGCGGGCGCCGTTCGCGCCGCCGCGCTTGTCGGAGCCACGGAAGGTGGACGCCGACGCCCACGCGGTCCCGACCAGCTCGGAGACCGAGAGGCCCGAGGCCAGCAGCTTGGCCCGGAGCGCCGCGATGTCCGCGTCGTCGATCAGCTCGTGGTCGACAGCGGGGATCGGGTCCTGCCAGATGAGCTCCTCCTTCGGGACCTCCGGGCCGAGGTAGCGCGCGCGCGGGCCCATGTCGCGGTGCGTGAGCTTGAACCACGCGCGGGCGAAGGCGTCCGCGAACTGGGCCGGGTTCGCCAGGAAGCGGCGCGAGATCTTCTCGTAGGCGGGATCGAAGCGCAGCGACAGGTCCGTGGTCAACATCGTCGGCGGGCGCTTCTTCGAGGCGTCGTGGGCGTCCGGGATGATCGCCCCGGCGCCCTTGGCGACCCACTGGTGCGCGCCGGCGGGGCTCTTGCTCGGCTCCCACTCGTACTTGAAGAGGTTCTCGAAGAAGTCGTTGCTCCACTTCGTCGGCGTCTGCGTCCAGGTGACCTCCAGGCCGCTCGTGATCGCGTCGCCGCCCTTGCCGGTGCCGAAGGCGCTCTTCCAGCCGAGGCCCTGCTCCTCCAGGCCGGCCGCCTCGGGGGCGGGCCCGAGGAGCTTCGCGTCGCCGGCGCCGTGCGTCTTGCCGAAGGTGTGCCCGCCAGCGATCAGGGCGACCGTCTCCTCGTCGTTCATGGCCATGCGGGCGAAGGTCTCTCGGATGTCCTTCGCCGCGGCGACCGGGTCCGGGTTGCCGTTGGGCCCCTCCGGGTTGACGTAGATCAGCCCCATCTGCACGGCGGCGAGGGGATCGTCGAGATCACGGTCGCCGGAGTAGCGCTTGTCCTCGAGCCACGTCTTCTCTGCGCCCCAGTAGACGTCCTGGTCCGGCTCCCAGACGTCGTAGCGTCCGCCGCCGAAGCCGAAGGTGCGGAAGCCCATCGACTCCAGGGCGACGTTGCCGGTGAGGATGATCAGGTCGGCCCAGGAGATCTTGCTGCCGTACTTCCGCTTGATCGGCCACAGCAGCCGGCGCGCCTTGTCCAGGCTGACGTTGTCCGGCCAGCTGTTGAGCGGTGCAAAGCGCTGCTGGCCCCTGCCGCCGCCGCCGCGGCCATCCCCGGTGCGGTAGGTGCCGGCGCTGTGCCACGCCATGCGAACGAACAGACCCCCGTAGTGACCGAAGTCCGCCGGCCACCAGTCCTGCGAGTCGGTCATCAACGCCGCGAGGTCCTTCTTCAGCGCCGCGAAGTCCAGGCTGTTGAACGCCGCGGCGTAGTCGAAGGCCGGGCCCATCGGGTCGGACTTGGAGGAGTGCTGGTGAAGCAGGTCCAGCCGGAGCCGGCTCGGCCACCAGTCACGGTTGGAGGTGCCGCCGCCGGCGGCGTGCGTGACGGGACACTTCGCTTGCGTCGTCATCGAGCTTCTCCTTGCGTGACCCCGAGCCTACGCTCGCCGATCGCCGCGCTTCACCAGCCTTCGGTCGAGGCACCCGCGACGCAAGCGCAAAGCGTGCGGCGAACGGCGCCAGTCACCCGCCGGCGGCGCGCGGCGAGCCCCCCTCCCGGATCGCGCTGCGCACCGCCGTCTCGATGTCGCGACCGTGAGCGCCGTCGAGGCAGAACACCGTGACCTCGATGCTCCTGTCGCCTGCCGGAACGACCTCGGGCTCTCGCGCGAAGGCCGACCAGTGGCAGAGCAGCGTGACGCGTATGATCTGCGCGCGAAGCTCCGCGAACGGGTCCGCCGGAGGAGCCTCGATCCTGAACTTGTGAGGGGTGACGCCGCCGAGCGTGCGCGTGCGCACCACCGCCTCTCTCGCGACTCCGGCGTACGGCAGGATCGCTTCGTCTCCGTCTCGCGTCTCGATCACGAGCACGCGATGGCCCATGCGCACGACACGCCCCTCCACGTCCCCGATGCGCACCTCGTCGCCCTCGTCGCACACTCGCCCGGTCTTGAGCGCGACGCCGGCCAGGAAGTCGCGGGCCATCGGCCAGGCGGCGGCGACGAACGCCGTGACGACCAGGGCGAGAACGATGGGCAGCGCCACGGGCTGCCGGCGAAAGAGCGTGCGCGCCGGGAAGAGCAGGTACAGCAGCGTCAGGGCCGCACCGGCGACCGGGCTGGTGCGCAAGAGCGCGGCGCGCCGCTCCTTGTTCATGGGAAACACGCCGATCACCCACCGCACGCCGCGCGCGGCGAACCACAGCGCGGCGCCCAGCACCAGGAGGAACGCCGCCTCCAGACCGAGGGACCCGAACGCGCCGCTCATGCCAGCAACCCCTGCCTCACGAACCTCGCGGCCACGATGTGGACGACGAAGGGATTGAGCTCGAGCACGCGCTTGCGGCTCTCCACCAGCAGTCCGACGCGCCGCAGGGTGTCGACCTCCCGCGCCAGGGCCTGACGCTCGAGCCCCGTCACCCGCTCCAGCCGCGTGGGTGACATCTGCTTGTGGAGCAGGAGCTGCAAGAGCAGCGCCACCCAGTCGCGTCGCAGCTCGTCGACCAGCTCCCAGTGGTCGGGACGGGGAACGCGCACCGAGAGCGCGTCTTCGCCGACCTTGTCCACGTGCGCGATCCAGCCGCGCAGCGCGGCCCCCACCACGCCGCCGGAGTAATCGAAGTAGCTGGAGAACAAGCGCGCCAGGCGCAGCTCGCCGAGCTCGTCTTCGGGTCGCTCGTCGAGAGAGAACCTCATCCCGGTGGATGCGTGCCTCGAGGTCACGATGGTCTTCAGGGTCTCGGCCGGCACGGGCCCGCAACGCAGCACGCACAGGGCATGGTCCGACAGGGGCCGGAAGCGGTCGATCAAGGTCAGGGCCTGGCGCCCGACAGACAGGAGGAAGAGCACGCGTCCGCCGTGTCGATCGACGAGCTCCAGGATGCGATCGATCACCGCCAACCCCTCGCCGCTTCGCTCCCACCAGAGCTCGAGGTCGTCGATGAGCACGACGCTCCCGTCGGGCAGCCCCCGCACGACCGCGTCGGCGGTGCCGGACGCATCGCGGGCCTTGGCGACCGCGGCGTCGAAGCGCTTGAGCTGGATGGAGCCTCCGGGCCGGGGTTGCACCCGCACCACCTCGCGACCGGTGAGCAGCTCCGAGACGATGCGCTGCGCCAGCGTCGTCTTGCCCGACCCCCGAGGCCCGGTGACGATCACGGCGCCCCGTGCGCCGCGACGGAACGCGGCCACGGCCTGCTCCGCGCGGACGAGCTCCTTGCTGCGCCCCACCCAGAACGCGTCCGACAGCGCGGACTGCCCGAAGAAGAGCTGGCGGTAATAGAAGGGAAGCGCCTCGAGCACCTCCGGCCTGGGCGTGTTGTCGTGGACGAAGGACGCCAGGCGATCGGTCAGCGCCCCATCGTGACGCGCGGCGTCCCCGAGCTGGCGCGCCAGCAGCACGCCCTCGCTCTTGCGATAGGTGAGGTCCACCAGCGCCCGCCGGGCCGTGCCCACGCTGCGCCGCAGCAGCCCCCGCGCGCCGCTCACGGCGGCCCGCCCTTGATGGAGCCGGATGTGCTGCTCGAGGTTCTGCGAGGTGGCGCCGAGGTCGTAGGCGTTCGTGCCCTCCACCACGCTCTCGAGCTCCTTGCCGAAGGCGGCGGTCACCTGAGGCATCAACTCGGTGAGGCGCGCGATCTCCGCGCGCAGGCGCTCGAGGCCGTTCTGCACGACGGGGACGAGCTGCTCGCGCAAGGTGGCGCGCTCGGCGGCCTCCGCGGCGTCCACCTCGCCGATCTGGAAACGGACGAGACGCAGCGCGTCCTGCGCGACCCCGGCGGCTCGCTGCTCCGTCTTGGGGATCTTCGCCAGCTCCTCCTGCAACGCCCCCACGAACTTGGATTCCACCAGGAACTGGACCAGCCGACGCACCGGCAGCTCCGTCATCTCCGGCGAGTCAGCGCGGCCCTCCTCCAGGGCGCGGACCGACTCGGCGCTCAGCGCCGAGAGCGTCTCGGGCAGCTCCAGCGCCAGCTCGCCCCCCTTGCGCAGCACGGCCTCCACCAGCGGGCGCACCTCCAGCGCCGCGCTGAAGTCGTGCGGCGCGCCGAGCCGCGGTACGGCCGCCGGGGGCGCGACCGCGAGCTGCTCCAGGTAGCCGACGAGCTCCGCCTCGACCTCCTTGCAGCGACGAAGGACGCCGTCGTTGACCTCCCGCAGCATCGCCTCGTGCTCGCTCGTGACCGCGGCGGTCAGGCGGTGCTGAAATGACGAGAGCCGGAGCGCGAGCTCGTCCAGCTCCACCAGACGCGCCTGACTCTCCTTCCAACGCGCCGGCAGCTCCCGGAGCTCGGAGCGCAGCGTCGCGGCGTCCCGGGGGACGCGGCGCTCCTTCTTGATCAGGCGGCGAACGTCCAGTCGATCGAGGTCGGCCGCGAGCCCGACGGCGACCTGCCGGGCCGTCACGAGCAGGGACCACTGGAGACCGCTGGCGTGCTCCTTGGCGCGCCGCACCAGCCCCTGCAGCCGCCCCACGACCCGGCGATGCTGCTCCTCGATGGCCGCCAAGAGCGCCTCGGGCTCGGCGCTGGGCGGCGCCTGGACGGAGTCGAGCACCTTGCCGAGCGCGATCATGAGCTGATGCGTGTCGGTCTCGAGCTGGCGGGCGGCCACGGCCAGGCCGTCGTGAACGGCCACGTGGAAGTAGTAGTCCTTCAGCGCCGAGAGCGGGACGCGATACGTCACCTCCTTGCCGCGCCGGAAGCGCGCGACGAGTCTGCGACGCAGCTTGAAGGCGCGCACGTGGTCGGAGTCCTTCGCGCGCGGCTCGAAGTCCTCGCGACGGCGATGGACGACGAGGTCCTCCGGCTTGCGCCGCCGGTCCACGACGCGGCCGTCGCTCAAGAAGGCGTCGATGCGCTCGGTGAGGATGCCGTGCTGCTCGTCCAGATGCTTCTCGGCGAAGGCGGCGACGGCCGCCCGGCAGTCCTCCAGCAGCACGCCCTCTGCGCGCTGCTGGGCGCTCCGGAACCTTCTCACGTTGCCGACCTCGACCGCCCTGGTGAGCGCGTCGAAGTAGGTGTCCATCGGCGCGATGATGCTGCGGACCAGCTCGACGTGGCGCGCGTGGATGCGTTGCACGCAGTCCTCGTGAAACCGGGTGACCAGGTGCCGGTACCCATCGGCGAGCTCCGACACGACGTCGGCCAGGTCCGGCGTCTGGGGCAGCACGAGCTCGGGCAAGGCGGCGCGCCCCTCGTCTCCCATGGGCGGCGGGTGGAAGGACACCGAGGCCTCACGCGCGACGTGCAGCGACTCGTCGAACATGCTCGACGCGCGAAACAGCAGCACCCCGCGCAGCGTCTCCACCAGGTGGTCGATCCGCGACTGGTACTCGGGCGTCACCTGCCCGGGATCGTTGGGCAACCCGACCAGCGTGAGGTCGGCTTCGGCGGACTCCTCGAGCACCCAGTCCTCGAAGATCTTCTCCTGCAGCGTGTCGTTGACCACGTGAATGCTCGCGTCGAACCGCGCCTCGGCGAGCAAGTGGCGCGCGGCGCTGCGCAGGTTGTCGTTCGCGGAGCTGTCGGGGCTGAGCAGCACCAGCCGCAGGCTGGCACGCTCCCAGCCCGGCTCGCGGGTGATGAAGCGCAAGAGAGCGATGCTCAAGCCGAGATTGCCCGCGTTGACGCTCCACCACACGTCGATGCGGCGCTTGGGCGCCTGCTCGGGTGCGGGATCGAACAGCAGGATGTTGAAGTCCCGTTCGGACACCCGATCGAGCAGATCGGAGAAGCGCTCGGGACCGTGTCGATGGGCCGAGCAGGGTGTTGGGCTCGAGCGCGGCGAAGCCGTGGTAGCGGCACACGTTCTCGATGGCCTCGTAGCGGTCCTTGCAGGGTAGCTTCTTGTCGAACACGCCGAGCCGCGCGTCGTCCACCTCGCTCGCGGCAGACGGCGTCGCGCTCGGCGCGGGGGAGGCCGGGTCGTAGAGCTCGAAGTCGGTGACGATCCCGTTCTCGGAGACCAGCGCCCGCGCGATGTCGCGAAGCGCGCCCCGCGCCGGCGAGTCCGGCGAGCGGAACAGCATGATGATGGGGCGCCAGTTGCGCTTCCGCTCGCTCTGGCGGCTGATCCGGGCGAGCCCGGCGCGGATGAGCGACGACCAGATCCCGGCCCAGGCGTCGCCCGCCTCCAGCTCCAGGCGCTTGCGCTGCAGGTAGAAGAAGAGCCCCGCCATCAGCAGCGTGGCGCCGGCCATCGCCAGGATGTCGAGCTTGATCATCACCAGCACCGCCGTGACGGCGCCGACGATGCTGACGAGCTTGGGAATGCGGAACGAAGGCCTGAAGTCGGGGCTGACCCAGCTCTCGATCGCCGCGCTCAAGTTCAAGAACCCGTAGGTGGCCAGGAACACCATCGAGACGATGCGGGCGATGGCGTCGAGCTGGGCGATCAGGATGCCTCCCTCGGCGATGGCCACCGCCAGGACGAGCGCGTTTCGCGGCTCGTTGGCCTTGCCGTAGCCGCGCCCGAACCAGCGGGGGGTGATGCCGTCGATGCTCAGAGCCTGCAGGATGCGCGGCGCCCCCATGATGCTGCCGATCGCGCTGGAGAGAGTGGCTCCCCAGATGCCCGCCACCACGAACGCGGGGATCGAGGCGAGGTGGATGAGGACGTCCTGATCCTGGACGAGCGCCTTCGCCGGCACGCGGTGGGCCAGAAAGATGGCGAGGCCGACGTAGACGACGGCCCCGACGACGATGGCGAGCATCGTCCCGATCGGGATGCTCTTCTTGGCGTTCCTCAGATCGCCGGACATGTTCACACCGGCGGTGAAGCCGGTGACCGCGGGGAAGAAGATGCCGAACAGCACGGCGATCGGCGCCGCGTGCTTCGGGGCAACCGCGGGACCGGCGCCCGCCACCGGCGTCCAGGACCCCAGAAACACGCTGATCAGCGAGAGCACGATCGCCAGCAGGATCAGGTACTGCGTCTTGATCGCGAACTCGGTGCTGATCAGCGTGACGGTGGTGAGCAGCACCAGGACGACGCTGCCGCAGATCCGGATCGCCGAGGGGGTGAGCCCGATGTGCAGGTAGCTGAGGAAGCTCTCCGAGAAGCCGATCACGTACAAGCTCACGCTGAACGCCAGGCCCGTGAAGAGGGCGACACCCAGCGTGCCGCCTATCGGCAGCCCGAGGCTTCGCGACACGATGTAGTAGG
Organism: uncultured delta proteobacterium; assembly: GCA_963782055.1. Classification (GTDB taxonomy): domain Bacteria; phylum Myxococcota_A; class Polyangia; order Polyangiales; family Polyangiaceae; genus DASXHD01. The sequence continues at coordinate 1,968,333 of CAWAIF010000003.1, read as the reverse complement.
GACCGCCGGCGCCGACCTTCTTGTTGGTGGCGATGCTGGAGATGCTGAGCCCGGTGCTGATGCTGATGACGTGGGAGACCGCGATGATGCCGAGCGCGACGTACAGGCCCCCGCTGCCCACCACCCACGGCAGGCGCAGGTACATGATGACGCCCAGGATCGTCAGGATGCTGGGGGTAAAAACTCCGCCGAATGTGCCGAATTTCCCGTCCTTGGCCACGAACTCTCGAGCGTACCGGATCAGCGCCGGTGATTGCGAACGGGGGCGAGAATTTTCCGGCGACGCGCTCAGCGCCCGCGACTGATCATGATCGCGGGCGCGGAGGTGGCCTTCAGGATCTTCTGCGTGGCGTTGCCGAACACCTTGCGCCCGCCGGGCAGCTGCTGGAGGCCGAGGACCATCAAGTCGTTGTGGCCCACCTGCTGGCTCATCACCTGTCCGAGATCCGTGCCGCGCACGAGCTCGAAGGTCGCGATACCGCCGGTCTCGTCGCTCGCGAGGCGCTTGACGACCTGCTCGGCGAGCTTCACGTCGCGCGGTGAAGCGTCGGGGCGCACGACGCTCAGGTAGACGACCTTGCGCCGCGCGTCGCGAGCCAGGCTGCCGAGCAGCCGCGCGCGCAGCTCGTGCTGGCCGCCGCGCCCGCCGATCGGCACCACGATGCGCTCGACGTCGGCCGGCCGCCAGCCGTCGGGCGCGCGCAGGAAGGCGACGTCGGAGCTGAGACGATTGAGCAGCGGCTCGAGATCGCGCGACGGCGCGCCGGCGGCCACGCCGTAGCCGAGCAGCACGCTCTCGCAGGCGTGCTCGCCGGCGACGCGCGCGATCTCGTCCCACGGCGCGGGCGCGATCGTCAGCAGGGCCTCCGGCGCCTGGCCCGACGCGAGCGCCCCGCGCAGCGCGGGCGTGAGCACCTCCTGCAGCGCGCGCAGCGTGCCGTGCGCGTCCTCACCCTCGGCCTCGAGCGGCGGGACGACGTTCAGCAGGAGCACGCGGCCGTACCCCGGCGGCGCGAGCGCGTGAGCGATCTCGCTGAGAGCGTGCGCGCTCCTCGGGTTCGCGATGGGTACCAGCACCAGCGGGCTCCTGCCGCGGAGCCGCAGCAAGGTGGGATTGTAGGCTTCGGCCAGCGCGTCGACGGTCTGGGCGCGGTTGGCGAAGAGCCCGAAATAAAGGAGCACGCCGAGCCCGAGCCAGATGAGGGCGATCACCCCGGACTGCGGGACCGCGAAGCCCTGGTACACGGCGAGCCCGGCGCAGCCCAGGCCTCCGACCACCGGAAACAGCGGGAAGTAGGGCGCGCGGAAACCCCCGCCCAGCGCGTTGCGCCGGCGCGCCACGAACGCCATGGCGTGCGCGAACGCGAAGCAGATGAGGAAGATCAAGCTCGCGGCGGCGCCCGCCGATGCGACGTCCGGGACCATCAGGACGATCGCCACCAGCGCCAGACCGCTCGTGTAGACGGCCATCACCGGCGTCTTGTTGCGCGCGTGCACCTGGCCGATGACGCTCGGCAGCGTTCGATCCTGGGCCATCGTGAGCGCCACGCGCGAGGCGGCCAGCAGGTTGGCGTTGAGCGCCGACACCATCGACAGGATCGCGGCGACGAGCACGATCCAGTACCCGGTTCGTCCGAGGTACTGCTCGACGGCCGCCGCCATCAGCGTGTCCGGCTGGTGGCGGCTGAGCTCGACGATGGTCTTGCCGGCGGGCGCGCCTATCGTCACGATGATGAACAGCAGCGGGATGTAGATGCACAGCGCGGCGCCGAGCGATCCCAGCATGGCCCTCGGAATCGTGCGCCGCGGATCCTTCACCTCGCCGCCGACGGCCGCGATGAGGTCGAAGCCCTGGAGCGCGATGAACGTCACGCCCGTGGCGCCGAGCAGTCCCGACGCGCCGTGCGCGAAGAACGGCCGCATCGTGCGCATGGTCACGCCGGCCGGTTGCTCGAGGTACACGAAGGCGCCCGTCACGATGAGCAGCGCGAAGAGCGCCACCTTCCCCCACGTCTCCCACTGGCCGCCGCCCGAGGCGCGGCGGATCTGGCGCCAGGTGTAGAAGGCGGTGGTGAGGCACGCGACGCCGATCGCGGCGCCCCGCCCGGACAGCGACGCCACGTGGTGCACGCCGAACAGCGCGAGCACGCTTCGCACGAACAACAGGCCGTACGTCGAGGCCCCGAGCGCGTAGAGGACGCCGGCCGCGATGTACGCGAACCAGGCAATCCAGCCGACGGCGAAGGCGGTGCGCACGCTGAACAGCTTCTTGGCGAAGGTGTATGTGCCGCCGGACTCGGGGAACGCCGTCGACATCTCCGCGAAGCTCACCGCCGTGATCACCGCGAGGACGCCGTTCAGGCCGAACGCCAGGATCGCGCTCGGCCCGGTGAGCGCGAGAGCGCTACCCGCCAGCGCCAGGATGCCGCCGCCCACGATCGCGCCGATGCCGACGCCGGTGGCACCGACGAGGCCGAGGTGGCGCTCGGGACCGGGCGGGGGAGGCGCGAGACCTTGGGCGTCGGTCATTCCGCCACCACCTTTATCGTGGTGGCGCGAGCGACCCCAGCCTTTTGGTGGGCGTCGGGTGCGCTGGCTTCGAGGGCGACGCTGGACGAGCACCCGCCCCCGGGGTACCGGGATGGACATGACGCAACCGGACTGGAACGCGCGCTACGCCGAAGGCGAACCGCCGCCGTGGGATACGGGGCGGCCGGACGACCACCTGGTGGAGATGGTGCGCGCCGGCACGGTCCCGCCCGGGCGAGCGCTGGAGGTCGGCTGCGGGACAGGGACGAACGCGGTGTGGCTCGCCGAGCAAGGCTTCGACGTGCTGGGCGTCGACCTCTCGCCGCTCGCCATCCAGAAGGCGCGCGCCCGCGCCGCCGCCGCGGGCCGCCCGTGCCGGCTGGAGGTCGTCGACTTCTTGAGCGGCGATCCGCCTGCGGGGCCCTTCGACTTCGTCTTCGACCGCGGCTGCTTCCACGTCTTCGACGATGCCGAGCGGCGAGCGCGGTTCGCGGGCCGCGTCGCCGCGCTCCTCGCGCCCGCCGGCCTCTGGCTCAGCCTCGTCGGCAGCACCGAGGGCGCCCCGCGCGACGTGGGCCCGCCCCGTCGTTCGGTCCGCGACATCGCCGCCGCCGTCGAGCCGGCACTCGAGGTGGTGACGCTCCGGGGGGTGCCCTTCGGCGTGAACCTCGACGACGAGGCGCCCCGCGGATGGCTCTGTCTGTCGCGCCGCCGCGAGCTGCCCGCCCAGCCGTCGACCAAGCGGTGATGGAGTTCCGCGCGAAAGTGCGCTCGAATGCGCCCCGCGTGGACGACACCGAAGGCCCCACCGTCCATCTTCACGGCGACGCTGCGCGCGTCGAGGAGCGCGCCGATTCCACGATCGCGGACGCGCCCCCGTCGATGACGCCGGCGCCCGCGAGCGCGTCGCACGCGACCGTCACCTCACCGATCGAGACCATGCGCCTCGAGGAGATGGACCGCTCGCGCGTCTTCTTCCGCGTGGCCCTCGCGCTGACGCTCGGAGGCATCGTCGTTGCGCTGAGCTCGAAGGGCGATCCCATCGCGAAGGCCGTCGTCGTCGCCGGGTCGGTCGCCTCGGCGCTGGGCGCCATCTACATCCTCGTCTTCGCCCTGAAGCCGGCGCGCTACGACCAGCGACGCATCGTCCTCCCCGGGCTGCCGGTCCTGTTCGGCGCGATCGCGGGCATCTACTACTGGGGGACGGTCTCGCCGGTGAGCGGCCTGCTCGTCTTCGGCATCTACTTCTTCAGCCTCGGCGCCGACTCCCTCATCACCACCGTCAACTACGTCGTCGTGGCGGTGGCGCACGGGCTGCTCGGCGTCGGGATCCTCGCGCACGTCATCCCGGATCGCGGGCTCGTACGCATGACCTCGCTCAGCGTACTCGACGGCGTCGCGCTCCTCGTCATCGTCGAGTTTTTGTACCTCGTCGCGTTCGTGACGGCGCGCCTGAGCCAGCAAGCCACGCTGCGCGCGGTCTCCAAGCTCGAGCAGGCCGTGCGCGGGGTGGCGCAGCGGGAGGCGCTGCTCGCCGAGGCGCGCGCCGAGCTCGATCGCGTGCGCGAGGTCGGCGGGCCTGGCAAGTTCAGCGACCAGATCGTCGGCTCGTACCGTCTCGGGGCGCTCATCGGGCGCGGGGCGATGGGCGAGGTGTACGAGGCCGCGCACGTGTCGATCCGCCGCGACGCCGCGGTCAAGCTGCTGCGAGCCGGCGTCCACGACGACCCGATGCACCTGCAGCGCTTCCAGCGCGAGGCCGACGCCACGGCCCGCATCGACTGCCCGAACGTGGTGCGGGTCTTCGACGCGGGGGCCACCAGCGGGGGCCTCCCGTACATCGCGATGGAGCGGCTGCGCGGTCACGATCTCGCCCACGAGCTTCGCACCAAGAGGCGGCTGGGCCTCCCCGAGGCCAGGGCGATCGCCGAGCAGGTCGCCGCAGGGCTGGAGGCGGCGCGCAAGCAGGGCATCGTCCACCGGGACCTCAAGCCGAACAACGTCTTCTGCGCCGAACGGCCGACACCGGGCGGCCGCGTGTGGAAGCTGCTCGACTTCGGCGTCAGCAAGGTCGGCGACGGCTCGGGCTCGCTCACGGCGGGTAACATCATCGGGACGCCGGCGTACATGGCGCCCGAGCAGGCGCGCGCCGCGGAGGTGGACCATCGCGCCGACGTCTACGCGCTGGCGGCGATCCTCTACCGCGCCGTCACGGGCTTCCCGGCGATTGGCGGCAAGGACATCGCCCCCATGCTCTACGACGTCGTCTATCGCGTCCCGAACCAGCCCTCCAAGCTGGCGGCCATGCCCGCCGACGTCGACCGGGTGCTCGCGATCGGGCTCGCCAAGGCGCCACGCGAGCGCTTCGAGACGGCGACGGAGCTGGCGAACGCGTTCGCGTCGGCCATCGACGGTGGGCTCTCCCTCGCGCAGCGCGCACGCGCCGACGCGCTCCTCGCGCGGAGCCCATGGGGGTCGATGCTGCGCGCGTCCACCGAGGACGCCGCTCCACGCCCCGTCGTGTGATACGCGCGGCGATCGGGCCGCGCCGTGGCTGGCGGGGGTGTGGCGCGGCATCCGCATCGCAATGGCCTCCGCCGTCGGAGGAGTGCCGGACGACGAGCGCGCGTGCGGGTCAGGCTGTCCCAAGCGCGCTGTTCCGGCGACGCAGGACTGCGCACGATCTGCATGGAGACGCGAAGCGTGCACCAGGTCTCCACGGGGAAGGTGCCTCTGTACGGCGTGGGGCCGCGCGCGAGACCTGGCTCGACTGTTGCGAGCGCTCGCCCGAGATGATCTCCAACCCATTGAAGGCCCCGCGGCTCGCGATGTTCACCTCCGTCGTTCTCGCCGCCGCGGGCTGCAACGGCGCCCCGGCGCCGTCCGCGCCCGTCTCCGGTGCTGCGCCGCCGACGGCTCCCGCCCCCGCACCGGCCAACCCGAGCATCGTCGGCACCGTCCTGCTCTCGACCACTCACAAGCCCGCTCCGCTCGGCGGCGTCGTCTACATCGACGACGCGCCCAGACAGCCCGGGAAGCTGATGGCCGCGGACATCGCCATCCACCACAAGGAGTTCACCCCCTTCATCGCGGTGCTCACGGCGGGCGGCAGGGCGACCTTCGAGAACACCGATCCGGTCCCGCATCACGTCTTCTCGCCGGACGTCAAGGGCTGGGACACCGGCTTCCTCAAGAAGGGGGAACCTGTCGCGAGGACCTTCGACACACCGGGCCCGGTCGCGCTCCTGTGCAACATCCACCCGGAGATGCTCGGCTACCTGCTCGTCATCCCGTCCACCTACTTCGGCAAGATCGGCCCGGACGGCAAGTACGTCATCGAAGGCGTGCCGCCCGGCACCTACAAGGCGACGGCGTGGGTCCCGCGCGCGCCGACGGTCACCGAGCCCGTGACGGTGAGCGCCGGCGGCGAGGTCACGGAAGACTTCGAGGTGCAACCGGCCGACGGCAAGCCCTGAGAGATGCGACCACACCTACCCCGCGGGATCCTCGCCCAGCACGGCCACATCCGGAGCCACATCAGCGCGCTCGGGCGAGCCCACGCCACCGGGGCGACCTGGGAAGATCTCGCGCAGCGCGTCGACGAGCTGCTCGAGGACGTGCGCCTCCACTTCGAGCACGAAGAGGAGGAGATGGCAAAAGCAGGGTACACGCAGCTCGAGGAGCACCGCGGCGCCCACACCACCTTCCTGCGGCGCCTCCGGGTGCTCCGCGAGGAGTGCCGCAGGCGCGAGACCGAGCTGATGGGGATGTTCATCGATCTGCTGGAGAACTGGTTCGACAACCACGAGCGCACCGCCGACGCGCACGTGATCCAGTCCATGCGCGTCAGCGACGAGTAACCGCCGTCGATCCGTGGCTGCCGTTGCGTCGCTCGAGGGCGCCGCGGTACGGTGCGCGTTGGTTTGTCTTGTCCCCGGAGAGCTCCTTCCATGCGCACACTCGCCCTCTTGCCCGTCATCTGTTCGCTTGGCCTCGCCGTCACCGCGTGCAGCAGCGGCTCCGGTGATCAACCCGACGCGGGTGGCGACGCCGGCGGCGACGCAGGCGGCGACGCGGCCGCCGACGCAACTCCGCCTGTCGAAGCCGGGCCTGACGCGGCGGGCCCCGCCTATCCCGCCTTCCAGGTGGACGCTCCCCAGGTGGTCAACGCGGGGGGGGCCATCCTCGCCGCGCCGAAGGTGGTGCCCGTCTACTTCGCCGACGACGACACCTCGTTCACCGGCAACGTGACGACGGCCCTGAACAACCTCCCCGCCTCGAAGTACTGGCCGGCCATCTCCTCGGAGTATGGCGTCGGCGCGATCACCGTCGACACCCCGGTGCAGCTGACCGAGAACGCCCCCGCGGCGATCACCGACGCCGAGGTCCAGACGTGGCTCGCCAACAAGCTCGGGACGGACGCCGCGTTCCCCGCCCCCGACGCGAACACCCTGTACACCATCTTCTACCCCAAGACGACGGCCCTCACCCAGGGTGGCGACGCCATCTGCCAGGTCTTCAACGGCTACCACGGCAGCGCGACCTTCCAGGCGAGCAGCGTGGCCTACGCCGTCGTCGGGCGTTGCGACAGCACCGACGGCCGGACGCTGCTCGAGGAGACCTTCGCGACGACGACCCACGAGATCATCGAGGCCGCGACCGACCCGTTCAGTCCTCCCTCGTACAGCCAGGTGGACGACGCCCACACCGCCTGGGCGAACGTCCTCGGAGGGACCGAGGTCGGCGACATGTGCGCCGACCAGCTCCACTCCTTCTACACGCCGGCCGACATCGGCACCGTGGTGCAGCGTTCCTGGTCGAACGCCGCGGCGAAGGCGGCTCACGACCCGTGCCAGCCGGACGACGGGACACCCTACTTCAACGCGATGCCGGTCCTGACCGACGACGTCCAGAGCGGCGGGGCTCTTGGCAAGGGCGTGACCATCCCGGCCGGCCAGACGAAGACGGTCGAGGTCGATCTCTTCAGCGACGCCCCGACCTCCGGTCCGTGGACCGTGGACGCGGTCGACGCGATCACCCAGAAGAACCTCCCCGCTCAGATGACCTTCTCGTGGGACAAGACGACCGGCAAGAACGGCGACAAGCTCCAGCTCTCGATCACCGCGTCGCAGCTGACGAACGGCGTGGGCGCGTTCATCATCACCTCGACCCTCGGCAACCGGAAGAACGTCTGGTACGGCCTCGTCGGCAACTGATCCCACGTGCGGCGAAGGCGGTGGGGAGGTGCGCGGCTAGACAAGACTCGAGGCCGCGGCGTGCGATCGCGCTCGTGCTCGCGGTCGAGCAGTGGTTGCGAGCCGGCGACGCGCCTGATTGGGGCGTGGGACGCGCGCGCCCCTCCTGACCTATCCTCACCCCGTCGTGCGCGATCTCCTCTGCTTCCGGCTGCTCTCCTCCCGCGCCTACGACGACGCGCGCCTGCCGGACCTGCTCGAGGCGCTCGCCAGGCTGGGCGCCCGCGAGCGTGTGCCCTTCTTCGGGCCCCTGCTGGACCTGCTCGACGATGCCGCGGCGGCCCCGCTGCACGCGCGCGCCCTCGCATGCCTCGGCGACGCCGACGGCTGGCTGGGCGTCGACGCCGTCGTCCGCGCCATCGGCTCCGGCCCGCCCGCCGGCGAGGACGACGCCACGCCGCTCGACGCGCGTCGCACCGCGGCGGTCGAGGCGCTCCGATCCATCGCCACGCGCCAGCCGACACGATGGGTGCACGCGCTCTTTCACTCCGATCCCGCGGTTCGCGCCCTGGCCGTCGAAGGGGGCGCCGCGGAGAAGGCGTCCGAGCTCACCTTCTACCTGCTCGCCGACGAGGCGCTGCGACCGCGCGTCCTCGCCCGCGCGCAGGATGGCGTGCCCCCCTGCCCCGCCGGCGCCGTCGGCGTGCTGCTCGACTACGCGCGCGACGGGGTGATCCCGCCGGCGCTGGCGCGCACCCTGCTCCGCGCGCGCTCGAAGGAGCTCGTGGAGTGGCTGAAGGGCGCCCGCGCCCGACCCGACGCGGCCGTCGACCCGTACATCGCCTCCAGCTACCCCGGCCCGCCGGAGGAGCGCCTCCTCGAGGCCAGCGGCGACGACGTCGACCGGGTGCTCGACCTCTTCTGGGACGTGCCCGCGGAGCTCGCGGAGGTCTACGCGCCGCTGGCGCGCTCCCCGGTCTCGCGGCGCGCGCTCGTCTCCCTCATCCGCATGGCCCGCGTCCGTGGCGGCTTCCCCGAGGCCCTGCTCGGCCTGATCTTCTGCGCCTTCCCGCCGATGATCCACTGGGGCTGGCTCGGCGCCGACGTGCGCCGCGAAGCCGCGCGGCGCGGGATGGAGCGCGGTCCGCTGTTCCAGATGTCCCCGGCCTACCTGCAGCCGCACCTGTTCGCGGCGCTCTGCCTCCACCCGGACGGAGGGCCGGACCTTCGCGTCATCGCGCCCCTCGCGCGCATGCTCCAGAAGGAGCCTTACGAGCGGCTGGAGGAGTGGGTCGGCCTCGAGAACCTCGCCCGCGCCGTCGACGCGCGCCCCGCGGAGTCGGCGCCGGTGCTGCTCTTGCCCGACAAGGACGTGACCGGCGCGCTGAAGCTGGTCAACGCGATGACGGTCCCCGCCTCGCGGCGCACCGTGCTGCGCGTCTTCGCCGAGAAGGCGGCGGTGCACCAGCTCGTCTTCCTCGGGCAGGTGGCGCGCGACGATCTGCGCGCGGTGCTGGGCGCCATGGTCAACGCGCGCCTGCCGGCCCCGCGGGCCACCCGCATCGCCGAGATCGCCGCCGACGCGCTGGGCGCGGAGCTCGGCTCCTTCCTGGTGCGGTGGCGCGCCCCGCACGGCGAGGAGGAGGGAGACACGCTGGACCTGGGTCTATGTATTCTCCACGTGACCGCGCGCTCGATGCCCGCCGAGCTCTTCGCGGAGACGGTGGCGAAGGCGCCCAACCTGCTCGCCCTGCTCGGCGCCATCGACGGCAGCCCGTCCTTCCCGTACGGGCCGGAGGCGGCCCTGGCGCACCGGCTGGTCGAACACGCGCACCCCGCGGTCGCCGAGTGGGCGCGCGCGCGCGTGGCGCTGGAGCCGGCGCCGGAGCCGGCGGCGCGCATGCCCGACGACATGGCGCTGCGCGACATCGTCACGTGCAAGCGCGCGGAGCTGGCGAGCAAGGTCGCGCCCTTCGCGCGCGGCGGGCGCAAGGGGCTCGCCGCCGCGCTGTCGCGGCGCACCGACGGCCCGGTGCCCGACGCGGCGGTGTGCCTGGCGCTGCTCGCATCCCTCGATCCGCCCGCAGAGGCGGACGCGATGCTGCTTCGCTACGGCAGCGAGGACCCCACCTTCGTGCGCGATCTGGACGCGGCGCTGGTGCGCGCCTTCATCGACCGCGACGCCGACCTGAACCTGCTCGGCCACGCGGCGCTCTGGCGCTGGGAGCGTCACGGCCGCGCGCTGCTGGAGGGCGCGGTCGCCCTCTTCGGGGATCTCGCCGGCGCGGTGCGGGGCCTGCGCGCCCTGCGCTTCGGCCCGGTGCGCGCCGACGCCCTGGCGGGCCTCTCCGACGCCCTCGCGGTGCTCGCCTCGCGCGATCGCCCCCGCTTCGACGCCCTCGCCGGCGCGGCGGCCTTCGAGGCGCTGCTCGAGGGGCTCGGCGAGCCGGTCGGTCCGCAGTGCGCCGGGGCGCTGCGGGTGCTGGCGCGCGCCATGCCCGCGGTGGCGGAGCCCTTCGAGCCGCGCGTCCGGCTGATGCTCCCCGATCTGGACGCCGGGACGCGCGAGCGGCTCTCCCGGTGGATCGACTCGGTGGGTCTGCCCGCGCGCCCCCCGCCGCGGCCGCCGCCGCGGGAGCCGGACATCGGCGCGCTGGCGCGCGTCCGGGCGAGCACGCGCGTGGAGGAGATCGCCCCCTACTGCCGGAGCGAGCACCTGGCGCTGGTGCACGAGGCGACGCTGCGGCTCATCGAGCTGGGGGTGGAGGGCTGCGCGCACCTCGCCGCGGTGATCGAGGCGGCCGACGCCGCGCCGGCGGTGCAGCCCATCCTGGACAGCGTGCCGCTCTGGGACCGGTGCCCCGCCCTCGATCGCCTGCGCGCGCGCAGCGCCGACACGTCCGCGCCGCGCGACGTGCGCTTCGCCCTGTCGCTGGCGTTCGCGGAGCGCGGGGAGGCCGGCGCGCTCGCCTCCGCCATCGAGCGCGCGCGCGAGCCGTCGGAGGCGCGATGGTTCCAGCCCGCGCACTGGGACCGCCTCGTCGCGCTGGGCGTCCCCCCGCTGGAGCTGGCGATCGAGCTGGCCGCCTCCGAGCATCCGCACGCCTACCTGCGCGCGGTGCCGCTGCTGATGGCGGAGGGCGAGGGCGCGCGATCGGTCGCCGCCCTCCGCGCCTTCCTGGACGAGGGGACCGGACGCATGGGATCGCTGCGCCGCTCCGCCGCCCATCACCTGCACGCGCGCGGCGACTTCTTCGCCTTCTCGCTGGTGATGCAGCAGGAGCTGGAGAGCTCCAGGGCCTCCACGCTCCTCGCCGGCGCCCCGCGCGAGCTGGTGCTCACCACGACGCGCTCCTTCCTCGCCGCGGGCAACTCCCTCGCGAAGGAGGGCTCCCTGCTCGGGCACCTGGCGCCGACCTCGGTGGACATGGTCGCGAAGGAGGAGGCCTACGAGATGGTGCTCACCTGCTCGGCCTCCGATCCCATCCGCCAGCGCGCGGCCAACTCGGTGCGCTACGGGCTGGGCCGCTTTCACAAGCTCACCCGCGTGGCGGAGACCTTCGCGTGGGGTGTGCGCACCGGGATGGAGCTGGTCGGCAAGAAGTACCGCGTCCAGATGACCGGCGGTCAGAGCCTCGGCCACACCCGACTGCGCGAGCGCCGCGTCTTCGTCACGCCGCTGCCCATCCTGCGCGGCGACAAGAACGGCCGGGAGATTGTCGAGGGTCTCATCCTCCACGAGCTCGGCCACCACATGTACCACCGCGGCAAGGAGGCGGACGCCGCCTGGAACGAGGCGCAGCAGGAGGGCATCCACGGGCTGCTGAACCTGGTCGCCGACGAGCACCTGGAGCGCAACCTGCGCGCGCTGGACGCCTCCTACGGCGACCGCCTCAAGCGCCTCGCCGCCTACGCCTTCCAGCACACCGACCGCGACATCGAGGTGCAGAAGCTCCTCGCGCACCTGGGCGCCGCGGCCGCGGTGGTGCTCCCCATCTCGCGCCTGGGCGTCTCTCGCGATCCGGACAGCGTGGTGGTGGAGAGCGGCCCGCTGCTCTTCGCGATGGAGCGGAGCGGACTGGCCTTCTCCCGCTTCGTGCGGGCGCTGCGCATGGGCCTGGGCAACCGCCACGACGATCCGCTCGTCGCCGAGGCGCTGGAGCTCTTCGACGGCCGCTTCCGCCACAAGACCATGCCCGAGCTGCTGGAGGTGGCCCACCAGCTCCGCGATCTCTTCGGCTGGGAGGTCCATCTCGTCGAGAGCTTCGGCCCGCACGAGTCGCTGGAGCAGTCGCGCTCCGACGAGATCATCTGGGGCGAGGGCATCAGCCAGGAGGAGGTCGACCGGGAGGTGGAGCGTGTGCTCGACCCGCGCGCCCGCGACGACCGCGAGGGCCCGTCGGTGCCCGGCGGCAAGCCGTGGATCAACATCGCGCCGAAGAACGACTTCGACCGCATCACCTACGTCGAGCGCGTCCCCTTCGACGCGGCGGAGTACGCCGCCTTCGCCCGGCAGGTGCAGCGACCGGCGCGGCTGATGCGCCAGTACCTGGAGCAGCTCGGCCTGAGCCACGTCCCCCAGCGCATGCGCCTGAGAGGCCGCCGCCTGGACCGCACGCGGGTGCTGCCCATGATCCTGCGCGGCGAGCCGCGCGTGCTCGTCGCGCGGGAGACGCGCGTCACGACCGACCTCTTCCTGGGCATCGTCATCGACTGCTCGGGGTCGATGCAATCGCGCGACAACATCGCCAAGGCCCGCCTCTTCGGCACCCTGCTCGCGGAGGCGGCGCGCGGGATGCGCGGCGTCGACCTGCGCGTCTTCGGCTTCACCGACAAGGTCATCTACGACTGCGGCGACGCCTCCCGCTGCGCCGCCTACGCCCTCGACGCCGGTGGCGGCAACAACGACGCGGCCGCCCTCTACCACGTCGCCGGGGTGGCGAAGGCGAGCCCCCGCAAGGCGAAGCTCCTGGTCATGATCAGCGACGGCCTGCCCACCGAGTGCTCCGTCGCCGCCCTGCGCGAGCTGGTGGTCACCCTCACTCGCCGCTTCCGGATGGTGTGCGCGCAGGTGGCGGTGCAGCCCCTCGCCGAGGTGTGCTTCCCGCACTACGTCGTCTGCGACGACGACACCATCGACAAGACCGTCGCGCGCTTCGGTCGAATCGTGGCCCAGCTCGTGGCGCGCACCCTATCCTCCTAGCCTCGTAGCCCCCAGGACTCACCCATGACCGGAAAGCTCAGCATCGAAGAAGTCACCCTCGGCGCGGTGATGGAGACCACCTTCTGGACCAACCCGCAGACCGACTCCGGCTTCCGCTTCCGCGCGACGCACCTGGACGGCAAGCGCGCCCCCAAGGTGGTGCTCTGCGACGACGTGCGCATCCAGCCGGGGGTGCCGTGCATGGTGCGGATCAAGGCGGTCACCAAGCCGGAGCGCGACGACCGCGGCACCATCGAGGTGGAGTTCGTGCGGGCGCAGGAGTTCAAGCTGGAGGGCGTCTACATCGACCCCGTCGTCGGCAAGAAGCTCCAGGTCGCGCTGGAGAGCGGCCTCAACATCCTGCTGGACGGCCCGCAGGGCTGCGGCAAGACGGTGCTCGCCCGGACGATCGCCAAGCAGCTCGGCATGGAGTTCGTCTTCTTCAACTGCGGGGCGGTCGTCGACGCGAGCGACTTCTTCGCCGCCATCCACGTGCGCGCGGGGGAAGGCGGCCAGCCGGTGACCGACTTCGTCAAGACGGACATCCTGGTGGCGCTGGAGGAGGCGGGCGAACACCCCGGCCGCCGCTACCTGGTCTTCCTGGACGAGCTGAACCGCTGCCAGGAGAGCGCGCGCAACGCCCTGATGCCCGCGCTCGACTCCACCCGCCGCGTCTTCCACCCCATCAAGAACACCTTCCTGCCCATCCCGGACAACGTGCAGTTCATCGCGGCGATCAACCGCGGGTCGGAGTTCTCCGGGACCTTCGGCATCGACGCCGCGCAGCTCGACCGGTTCGCGCCGCTGCAGATGGACTACCCGCCTCCGGAGGAGGAGACCAAGCTGCTCGCCGCGCGCCACCCCGAGGTGGGCAAGGCGCTCCTGGAGGAGGTGGTGGCGCTCGCCACCGCGGTGCGCCGCGCCCCCGAGATGCGCGCGAGCCTCTCGGTGCGCGCGACCGACGAGGTATGTGTATTCCTCAAGCATCCCCTCTTCGAGGGGGATCAGCGCCGCATGCTCCCGGAGATCCTCAAGAGCTCCTTCTGCGGGCGGTTCGCGGGGCGTTGGGACGACGTCAACAGCGACGCGGGGGCGGCCTGGTCGGTGATCCAGAAGGTGCTCAAGGAGAAGGGGTGAGGGGGGCCCCTCCAGGCGCCATGCTCGGGCCCATGCTCGCTCGCGCGCGCGCCGATCGGTGGGTGCAGGATCACGGGCTCCGGCGCGCGCGCGAGCTTGCGCGTGGGCCCTGCGCGTGGCGCCCCTCCCCTCGATGTCGCGCGCCGGGCGCGCGCCATCGGGGAGGCTGGTGGGCTGCACGGGGCGGACCTCGGCGGCTCATCGCTCGTTCTCCCTACGGGCAGTCTCCCGCAGGATGGCCGAGCGGTCCAGTGGTGGTGGGGTCCACGTGGGCCTTCAGCCACGTCGAGCCGCAGAGGCCGTGCGTCATGGAGGTCCGTCCCAGGAACGTGGTCGGTGCCGCGTTCCCGCTGGCGGGGTCCGTCACGCCGACGCTGACGCCGCTCGCGTTCGCGACGGGGCGATTGAGGAGCAAGCCGCTGCCGGAGGTCGACCACCACGGGTGAGGGGGGGCCCCTCGCGTTCGCCACGGAGCGATTTCCGGACGCGTCGGCTTCAGCTCGGGGCGGCCATCTTCCAGCCGTCCTCGAAGACGTGACGCAGCTCCGCCGTGAAGGCGCGCCCCTCCACGAAGGCGCTGATGTCGCGGCTCTTCAGGAAGTAGTCCCCCTCCCAGTTGCCGGTGCCCACCCAGGCCCTGTCGTCGTCGAAGAGCGCGTACTTGGCGTGGGCCACGCGCGCGAAGGGGATGTCGCCGCCGGACCACTTCGGGATCGTCAGCACGCGCACCTCCACGCCAGGCACCCTGGCGAGCGCGTGGAGCGTCTCCGCCTTCGCCCCCCAGCTGGAGACCAGCAGGCGCACGTGCACCCCGCGCGCAGCCGCCCGTCGCAGGGCGTCATCCAGCGTGGTGAAGGGGGAGCCGTCGCGCATCTTCGCCTTGTAGGTGAGCACCTGCACGTCCACGCGCGCCTCCGCTCCGTCGATCCAGCGCACCAGGCCGGAGAGCTCGCTCAGCGAGGGGTCGGGAAGGTAGCCGTCCGGGCTCTCGCCCAGCCTCACCGTGACGCCGGGTCCGCGCGCGATCACCGGGCCGTGCCACGCCTGCTTCCAGCGCGACGGCGGCGCGCCGCCCATCACGTCCCAGTCCGCCTGGAAGAGATTGTCCAGCTCCGCGGCGAGCGCAGGGCTGCGCAGCCGCACGCCCATCTCCTGGATGTGCTCCAGCGACCGCCAGTCGAAGTTCTGGCTGCCGACGTAGGCCTCGCGCCGGTCCACCACGAAGTACTTGGCGTGCAGGATGCCGCCCATGGTCTTGGACATGTCGAAGTGCCTCACCTCCACGTTGGCGTGGCGCGCCAGCGCGTCCACCGACGCGGGGTACCTGGCGTAGAAGATCTGCTCGACCAGCAGCCGCACGTGCACCCCGCGGTCGGCGGCCCGGTCGATCGCCTCGAGCACCGCGTGCATGCGGCTCTTCGGCGCGTCGCTGATGTAGAAGGCGCCGATGTCCAGCGACCGGCGGGCGCCGTCGATCATCTGGACCCAGACGTCGGACGCGTTGGGCACCTCGGGGTGATCGAGCGTCGTCTCCACCGGCGCCGACTCCACCAGCTCGACGGGCGACGGCGCGACGGGCGGCGCCGTGGCGGGGGCCGAGCCCGTCGCGCCAGGAGCGGCCGCCATCGCCGCCGTGCCCGCGGCCGGCGCATGCGAGGCGCATGCGGCGGCGAGGAGCAGCAGTCCCGCCAGGCAGACGCGCGATCGGACGAGGCGAAGCAAGGTGATCACCAACGCTGATCTAGAGGAAAGGGATCTCCGCCTCAATGCCCGCCGGGACCGCCGCGAGCGGGAGGGGCGCATTGCCCGCGGTCGGCCGACGGGGTACGCCCGTTCCGTGCCCTCCCTTCCCCGGCGCCTCGGCCTCACCCTCGCGGCGATCGGCACGTTCCTCCTCGCCGGCGAGTACCTTCGTCTCCCCGGCGTGCGCCTCGGGGCGCTCGTCCCCTTCGGGAAGGGCTACCTCGCCGGCGTGCTCGCGCTGGGCGTCATGCCCGTGCTGTCGGCGTACGTGCTCGTGGAGATCGCCGCGTACCTCGTCCCCGCGTGGTCGCGGCTGCGCCACGAGAACCCCGGGGGCCGCGCGAAGCTGGACCTCGCCGTCGGGTGGCTGGCGGCGGCCCTTTCGCTGCTGCAGGGCCTCGGCGTGGCGCTCGCGCTGGAGAGCGGTCCCGCCGGCCTGGGCGACGTGGTCACCGAGCCAGGGTGGGGTTTCCGCGTGACCGTCACCCTGACGCTCGCTGCCGGTGTGGCGGTGAGCGTGCTCATCGCGCGGGCCATCACCGCGCAGGGGCTCGCCAACGGCCTGGTGATGCTCGCCGCCGCCCAGGCCCTCCGGGTCCTCGTCGGCGGCGTCGCGCACGCGCCCGCGGACGGGCGGCAGTGGGTCGTCGCCGCGCTCGCGATCGGCGTGGTCGCCTACGCGACCCTGCGCGCGATCGCCGCGGCGGAGGCCCCGCCCGTGGCGGTGACCGACGACGGCAGCCCCTACCGCGGCGCGCGCAGCCTGCTCGCGCGCCCCGTGGTCCCGGTGCCCACCGGGTCCATCGTCGCCTACTCCGCGGCGCTCGCCCTCGCGGGCGCGTGGTCGTCGCTCCGCGTGCTGGACATCCCGGCGCCGCCCCTGCCCGCGGGATTGGTCGCGCGGCTCGCGGTCGTCGTCGTGCTCGCCTCCGCGCTCAACGTCGCCTTCGGCTGGGCGATGCACAGGCCCGCCGAGTTTCGCCGGCTGGCGCGCCGGCTCGCCGCGCAGCCGGGCGAGGAGGCGCGCGCGGCGGTCCGCAGGACGTACCTGCCCTCGGTGCTCTTCTTCGTCGTGCTCGCGCTGGCCAGCCGGGCGCTGTACCTCGCCACGGGCAGCAGCCTGGTGTTCGTGCCCTTCCTCGTCGCCGCGACGCTCGACCTGACGCGGAGCGCGCGGCTGCGCCGCGGCGGGGCGGCGTGGGTGACCGTCTGGGAGGACCGCCGCGTCACCGCGGCGCACGCCATCCGCGCCGTCCTGGAGTGTCAGGGGATTGACGCGCGCGCCGAGGGAATGGGCGTGCTCTCCCTGCTTCAGGCGTTCGCGCCCTTCGCGCCCGCGCGCATCGTGGTGCCCGCCGCGGAGCACGACGCCGCGATGAATCTGCTCGGGCGCCTCCTGCCGGGAGGAGCGCGGCTGAAGGAGCCGGCGAGCCCGGAGGAGCTCCGCGCGCCGCGAGCCACGCGCCCGCGGCCCGTCGTGATCCCCCTCGCGGTCTGCGCGGCCGCCGCGCTCTTCGTGGCGGGCGTCGCCGGCTACTCGCCGGGCGGGCACGCGCGCCGCGCCGCGCTGGAGATCGTGCGCATCGACGACGACACCAACGTCCTCTCCGACGCGCGCCCGAGCGACGGCGTGGAGCTGCTGCACGAATCGTTGCCGGGGGACGACGGCGCCACCCGCATCGTCGCCTACGCCACGGTCGACCGGCGTGCGGGCGAGGACGAGGCGGCGGCGCGCGCGCGCCTCGAGCGCTGGCTAGCAGAGGTCCCGATCCCCGCCGGCCACCGGTTCGGCGTCGCACGGACGAGCGAGACGACGCCGCAGGGCCGGGAGACGATGACAGGCTGGCGCAGCTACTTGCTGACGGGCAAGCCCCTGATCACCACGGCGGACGTCCAGGACGCCGTCGCTCCCCTCGACGCGGGGGGCTCAGCCTCGGTGCTCGTCACCCTCTCCCCGGCGGCCGCCGACCGCTTCGAGCAGGCGACCGGGGACTGGATCGACCGGCGCATGGCCATCCTCCTCGACGGCCAGGTGATGGTGGCGCCCGTCGTGCGATCCCGCATCGCCGGCGGGCAACTGAGCATCAGCCTCGGGGTGGGCGATCCGGACGCCCTGGGCCGCCAGGCCCGGACCCTCGCTGCGAGCCTCCGCCCGTGAACCTGAACCGTCAGTACCCGTCGCGGCGGATCGCCTTGTACGCGCTCGAGGCGGTCCGGAGGTTGTGGACGATGCCGTACGAGCAGCCGCGCGCCTCGTAGCTCCAGAGGCTCCCCCAGGCGTCGCCCGACTCGTACATCAGGATGTGCCCGGAGCTCCCCGACCGGTACACCAGCGCGTCCGCCGCCTTCATTGACCCGCGCGACACCGTCTTCCACGACGTCGTCTGGTTGTAGAAGTTGTACGTCGAGTACGGGTGCGAATCGACGGAGACGCTGCTGTTGCTCGAGGGCACCTGCCACGCCTTCGCGACGTACCCCGAGCAGTCCGCGCCGTAGCTCCCGGAGTGCGAGCAGCTCGGGCAGCTCCCGCTGCACGCTCCCTTGTTCGACGAGGTCGGCCCGCTGGAGAGGAAGCGGCCGTGACCCCACCAGTAGGAGAAGCCGACGCCCTCCTTGGCGCGGGCGATCGCGCCCGAAGCCCCCGACGTGTTGCCGCCGCCGGCGTCGCCACCCCCGCCGCCGGCGTCGTCACCACCACCGCCGTTGTTCACCGGCTGCAGGTACGCCGCGTACGCCCAGCCGGTGCTGCCGCTGTACTTGACGTTGAGGAAGCCGTTGTTCGACGAGGTCTGGTTGACCGTCACCACCTGCCCGCCCAGCGGGATGACGCGCAGGATCTTGTAGCCCGTCGACGGACCGGTGCGAAAGTTGAGGTTCGCCGTGGTCTGCAGCGTGGTCCCGATCGGGTAGCTCACCGACCCTCCCAGGTCGGACTCCATCGCGCCCACCAGGTTGCCGCCATCGGACGACTCGGTCGACGAGCTACAACCCTGCAGCGCGAACAGGGCGCTCAGCGAGAGGGCGACGGCGCCGGCGACGAGGCGGAGCGGAGAGGTCATGGCCACCTCTTAGAGCGAGGTTCGTGCCAGCGAAAATCCCATGGAAGCAGGTGTACCGCCATGTGTGCAGGCGCCTGACAGGCGAGCACACCGCCATCATAGTTGTATTCTGCAACTAGATCGCCGCGCGCCCGACGAGCTGGCCCCGAAACTCCGTGTGGCGTGGCGGTCCGCTTTGTGCTCACCGTGACGCCCATGCCCAAGCGCGTCGTCGCCGTCGTGGCCGCGGTGATCCTCCTCGCGGTGATCGTGTGGATCTGGCGATCCACGGCGGCTCATCGCGACTCGCGACCTGTCGCGAGCACCGTCGCAAGCACGCGCGATCTCCCACCCGCCGGACGACCTTCGACGCCGGCGACGGGGACGAGCGCGCTGGCGGCGATGGCCGACGCCGACACCTCCCCGTCACCGACGAGCGGCAAGTTCGCCACCTTCGGCTGGGGATCGGGCAAGGGCGAGCTGGGGCACAAGCGCCCGAAGGAGGCCAACCCGGAGGGTCCGATGAGCCTCGCCGCCGACGGCAAGGGCGGCGTGGACATCCTCGATCAGGTCAACCACCGCATCGTGCACGTCGGCCCGGACGGGACGGTGGAGGGCAGCACCGACATCGATCTGGACGGCGCGCAGGACGTCGCGGTGGCCAAGGACGGCACCGTCGCCGTGCTGGACCGGCTGGGCGACAGGCAGGTCCGCCTCTACGGCCCGCACGGCAAGGACCGCGGGACGCTGACGCTCGAAGGCAAGGGCATCGACGAGGGCGGCGCGGTCACCGGCCTCTTCACCGACGGCGACGACGTCTACGCCGAGCGCGAGCACGGCCCGCTGGTGAAGCTGGGCGACACCAGCGGCAACGCGGGCGACCGCAGCGAGATCCCCGGGCGCCCCTCGCGCGACGGCAAGCTGTATCTCTCGGCGGGGATCACCGACGCCGCCGCGGGCCGCGTGTGGGTCAGCGCCATCACCCGCGCCACCGGCGACGCGCTCTTCACCCGGGAGCTCTTGCTCGGCGTGCACGTCGCCAACCTGCTCGCCCTCGACTCCGACAGGCAGGGCGTCATCTACTTCGCCAGCGAGATCGCCCCCGGCGACCAGAACCCCATGGTGCTGCTCTACTGCCTCGCCGAGTCCGACGGGCACCCGCTGGGCAACGTGCAGTTCGCCGCCAACACCATGCCGGAGGAGACGTTCAAGGAGATCGTGGTGCTGGACGGCGGGGGCGTGCTCCACGCCGAGATGACCGACAACGGCGTCGTCTACCAGCGCTACGATTGCCGCTGACGCCCGCGAAGGACGTATTCTCGTCCGGGCGCCCGGCATGACCCAGCTCGAAGACACCCTGGACGATCCGCAGAGCGTGGTGCTGCGCGTGCGCGCCGCCAGCCTGGAGGTGACCGCCGGACCGGATGCGGGCAAGCGCGCGCGGGTGGACCGCCCCGTGCTCGTCGTCGGGACCGGGCGCGCGGCCGATCTGGTGCTGACCGACGACACGGTCTCGCGCGAGCACGTGCGCATCTCGCTGGGAGAGGCAGGCGTGCGCCTGGTCGACGAAGGCAGCAAGAACGGCACGTGGACCGGCACCACCCGCGTCGCCGACGTGACGCTCACCGCCGACACCACCATCACCGTCGGCGCGACGACGCTGGCGCTGCGCATCGAGCCGGAGACCACCGACATCCACCTCTCCGCGCGCTCGCGCTTCGGCGGGGCGGTGGGCGTCTCCGACTCCATGCGCCACGTCTTCTCCGCGCTGGAGCGCGCCGCCGAGGCGGACGTTGCCGTGCTCATCGAGGGGGAGCCGGGCGTGGGCAAGCAGACGCTGGCGCGGGCGGTCCACGAGACCTCGCCGCGCGCGGCGGGGCCCTTCGTGATGGTGGACTGCGCGGCGCTCTCCCCCGCCCTGCTGGAGGACGAGCTGTTCGGCCACGCGAAGGGAGCGATCGAGCCGGAGGGCGACGCGCGGGAGGGCGCGCTGGAGCTGGCGCGGGGGGGCACGCTGCACCTGCGCGACGTGGACGCCCTGCCGCCGGAGCTCCAGCCCCGGGTGGAGCGCGCGCTGGAGGCCGCCGGCCCGGCGGTGCGCGTGGTCGCGACGACGGAGCACCACGCCTCCGACCTGGGGGAATTCCGCAAGAGCCTGCTCCTGCGCCTCTCCGTCGCGCGGGTGCGCGTGCCGCCGCTGCGCGACCGGCTGGACGACGTCCTCCCCATCGCCGAAGCACTCCTGCGCATGCACACCGGCGACGCCTCCTCCGCGCTGCCCCGGGACCTGGCGGCCATGCTCACCACCTACCGCTGGCCGGGCAACGTGCGCGAGCTGGAGAACGTCGTGCTGCGCTACGCGGCGCTGGGCGCGCGCGACCGCGAGGGGCTCTTCGGCTCCGGCGCCACGCGCGCGATGACGCCGGACGGCGCCGCCCTGCTCAACGACCTGGCGATGCTCCCCTACCACGACGCGCGCCGCCACCTGCTGGAGCGCTTCGAGCAGACGTACATCGAGAGCGTGCTGGAGCGCGCCGGCGGCGTGGTGGCCAAGGCGGCGGAGCTGGCCGGCGTGGCGAGGCCGAGCTTCTACCGGATGGTGGAGCGGCAGCGAGAGCGGGACCGCGGACCGAGGAGCGGGAGGGGCAAAGGCTGAGGGGTCGCCGGGGCCGGGTGGCGACCAGACGCTCCAAGGCCGTCACGGGCGGTCATTCCGGCGATGCGTCCAGCGCACTCGCCCCCGCCTCCCAGTCGTAGCCGGCGTCGGGGAACGGGTCAGGTCCGGCGTCTTCACCGGACGCGAGG
Organism: uncultured delta proteobacterium; assembly: GCA_963782055.1. GTDB lineage: Bacteria > Myxococcota_A > Polyangia > Polyangiales > Polyangiaceae > DASXHD01. The sequence goes on along the minus strand of CAWAIF010000003.1, from coordinate 1,946,683 downwards.
GTTCGCGCGAGACGGAAGCCGGAAAGTGCAAACGGCGGCGCCAAGCTCCGACTCGCCGCGCGTTCCCTGCTCGCCCAAAGCGTGTATGCCCCACCTCGACTGGTCGCCTCGTACCCAGGCTGTGGCGTGTATGGGTCGGTTACGGGGTCGGCCGGCAGGTCGTGGTAGCCATCTTGCACCCACTCGATCGAGTTACCGAGCATGTCGTACAGACCCCAATCATTTGCCCTGAGCAACCCCACCTCGTGGAGTGTCCCGCTTGAGTTGTAGCAATACCACCCGATCTGGATGAGGGCGTCATCCTTGATGCAATCCTCCCAGTCGCCGGAAGCCGTGATGTCGCCGGAGTAGAAGGCCGTCGTCGTGCCGGCCCGCGAGGCAGTGGGCGTGGTTGCTCGTGTCCACGAAGGCCACGCCCTGATTGTCCCACGTCACGTGCACCGTGCACACTCCCGCGCCGGGCGGGGTGGCATCGAGCAGCTCCAGGGAGCCGCCCACGAGGCGAAGGCCGGCGATCTGCTTCCCCAGCGTGATGTCATAGGCCACGTCCGCGCCCGGGGGCGCCGCCGACAGGGAGCGGAAGTCTTCCAGTCCGCGGACCGACAACCGGTAGGCAAGGTGACCCGTGCCGGCGCCCTGCGAGGCGGCACTCACGCACATCCACGCCTTCAGCGGGTCTTCTCGGTGCGCCCGCCCTTCACGCCTCCGGCTGCGCCTTCTGCCCCCTCAGCCTGGACACGAGCAGCAGCAGCGCCGGCAGCGCGATCACCGCGGTCGTGATGCACGCCAGCTCCCCCATCACCGCGACGAGTCCGAAGTAGAACAGCGCCCTGGTCTTCGCGAGCAGCAGCGACGAGTAGCCGATGATCGTGGTCGTGGAGCACAGCGCCACCGCGCCGCCCGTCGAGCGGATCGCGCCGCGCACGTCGCCCCCGCCGTCCTGGACATAGCGCGCCATCACGTTCACGGCGTAGTCCACGCCGATCCCGAAGGTGATGGGGAAGGCGATGAAGTTGGCGAAGTTGACGCGCACTCCGAGCGCCATCGTCGCCGCCGCCATCCACAGCACGCCCACCACCAGCGAGCCGATGACGTACGCCGAGGCCTTGTTGGCGCGCAGCACCAGCAGCACCACCAGCACCACCCCCGCGAAGGAGGCGAAGCTGGCGATCGGCGCGTCGCGCGCGATGGACTTCACGATGTCCGAGGTCAGCGGGATGGATCCCGCCACGCGCCCCGCCTTGCCGCCATCCTGCTTGGCGAGATCGCGCAGCAGGCCGACGAACTCGTGCATGGCGTCGGCGTGCCAGAGCTCCTCGCTCGGCCGCGGGTAGACGAGCACCTGCCGGCCCACCGTGCCGTCGCGCTCGCGCAGGCCGGTGAGGAAGGTGGAGGGCAGGTCCCCCACCCCGACCTTGGTCAGGTGCGCGTCGCCCAGCAGCTCGTCCAGCCGGGCGCGCTTGTCGTCGGGGATGGCCGCGCGCACACGCGGCGTCAGCGCGTCGCGGATGGCGCGCACCTCCTTGATCTTGGCGTCCTGGTCCTGCGGCAGCACATCGTCCATCGCCCGGACCGAGGCGACGAAGTGGCCGAGCCGCCCCTTCTGGAAGGAGTCGCGGATGCGCTTCTCCGCGGCCGTCGCCTGCTCGGGGGTGTCGAACATCAGGATGGTGGGCGTGAGGTAGTGGCCGAGCAAGTTGTCCATCTTGCGGCCCCAGTAGCCCTCGCCGTTGGTCCAGGTGTCGTAGCGGCGCAGCTTGTTGAAGTCGTACTCCAGGTACGACGAGTCGAAGCGCGACACCTTGTAGGCCGACAGCGCGGTCAGCACGATGGTCACCGCGACGATCACGCCCGGCGCGCTCTCCACCAGGTGCACGAAGTAGCGCATCACGCTGAAGCGCCGCTTGCCGCCGGAGCGGGTGGAGTCGGGGCCCGTCTCGACGACGGCGTCCGGCTCCTTGTCCATCCACTTGAGCAGCGGGGGCACCAGGACGAACGCCGTCATCCACGCGGTGACCATCCCGAGGCCGCCGATGAAGCCGAACTGCCGGAAGCCGCGGAACTCGGTGATGATGAGCGAGGCGTACGACGCGCCCGCCGCCAGCGCCGCCGCCAGGGTGCCCGCGCGCGCGCCCCAGACGCCCCAGACCAGCGCCTCGTCCACGCTCTTGCCCTTGCGCCGCTCTTCCTTGTAGCGCGCGAGCAGGATGAGCCCGAAATTGATCCCGTTGCCGACGATGATCGACCCCAGGAACGCCGTGTTGGAGTTGAGCTCGGTGACCCCGAAGGGTGGCAGCGAGGCGAGCCCGAAGGCGTAGACCGCCGCGAGCAAGAGCGGCGGGATGAGCACCGGGATGGCCTTCCACCACCGGTAGTAGATGACGATCACCGCCATCACCGCGAAGACGACGAGGATGGACGAGAGCGAGAGGTCCGCCTGAAGCGCCTCCAGCTCCTCCACCGAGATGGCGACGTCCGACGCGTAGCCGACGCGCATTCCGGGCGCGTAGTGGGCGGGGCCCCCGAGGGCGTTGACGTCTCCCTTGACGCGGTCGAGCAGGGCACGCGCCTTGTCCGCGCCGGAGGAGAAGCCGCCCGCCTCGACGAAGAGCATCGTCAGGTGCTTGTCCTTGCTGGCGAAGCGGTCCCCCTCGGCCCCCTGCCCTCGCCGGGCGATGCGCGCGTCGTACTTCTTCTCGATGTCCGACATGTCGATGCTCGGCGGCGGCTCGTCGTCGTCGAGCGACACCCCGGTCGCGTTGGACACCTCGTAGTCGCGGCGCGCCTCGATGCGCTTGCGGATGATCTTCAGGTCGGGAAGGTCGACGTACAGCGGCGCGTGCTCGTCGATGAAGGCGTGCTCCACCGACGTGCCCACGCGCACCTCGCGCACCATGTCCGGCGGGTAGGTGCGGATGCGCGCGGCCAGGTCGTCCAGGAACTTGTCGCCCGCGGCGAGGTTGTCCGGCGTCCCGGTGTCGACGACCACGCCCAGGTACTGCAGGCCCGGGTTGCGGGCGCGCATCTCGTCCAGGGCGAGCACGCTGGGCGAGTCGCGCGGCAGCAGCTCCTCCAGGTCGCTCTTGAGGTTGGCGTACAGCTCGACGGTGCGCCAGGTGGCGGGGATGGCCAGGATCAGGGCGAGCGCCCAGATCACCTTCCCCCAGCGCACCACGAAGGTGACGAACGCCCGCGTCCCCTCGCCGGGTCCGCGCTGCCCGGGGGTGATCATCGTGGCTCCCTCGCGGGGCAGGCAGGACGGCGGGCTCGAGGGGGCGGGACGGCGGGCAAGGCGGGGGAGCATACAGCCTGGCGGTTTTCGCAGTAAAGTCCTCGCCCCATGCCCTCCTCCCTCATCCGTTCCATGATCGAGGCGGCCCTCGCCGGCTCGTCGGTGCTGCTCGACGGCTTCTCCCGGCTGGGCTCGCTCACGGTCTCCGAGAAGGGGCCGTCCGACTTCGTCTCGCAGGCCGACGTGGGGTCCGAGGCGGTGATCAAGGAGCGGCTCGGCCACGCCCACCCGGGGGTGCCCTTCCAGGCGGAGGAGACGAGCGAGGGGCGCATCTCGACAGGAGCCCGCTTCGTCATCGACCCGCTGGACGGAACCACCAACTTCCTCCACGGCATCCCGCACTGGGCGATTTCGATTGCCTTCTGGGACGACGCCGGGCCCGCCGCGGGCGTCATCCTGGACCCGGTCAAGGGCGAGCTCTTCTGGGGCGAGCGCGGGCAGGGGGCGTGGGTGCGGCGGGTGACGCCGGGCTCCAGCCAGGTCGACAGGCGCCTCGCCGGCACCACCATCGGCGATCTGGAGCACGCCGTCGTCCACACCGGCGTCCCGCACCTCGGCCGCGATGGTCACGAGCGCTACCTGCGGGAGCTGGCCGGCGTGATGAAGCGCGTCGCCGGCATCCGGCGGCTCGGCGCGGCCGCGCTGGACTTCGCCTACGTCGCGGCGGGGCGCGGGGAGGCCTTCTTCGAGCGCGGCCTGCAGCCCTGGGACATGGCCGCGGGCATCGTCCTGGTGCAGGAGGTGGGGGGCGTCGTGACCGACTACGCGGGCGGGCCGGACGCGGTGAGCCGCTCGGAGGTGGTGACCGCCTCCAGCCCGGGCCTGCACGCGGCCCTGATGGCGGCGATCCGGTCTGAAAGCGTCCCCTGAAGCCCGCGAGATCCTTCGTCTTTACAAAATGACGGGGGGGCCGCTAAGGCGGCCACGCTGGCGGGTCGTATGTCCATGAGGCCGGTGGCTTCGGAGCTGCCGGCCGGAAATGGGAGCCGCACGTGATCGCCGCCAAGGAGCTGTCTTCAAACCCCCTCTCCGACTCCTTCGTGAGGAGCCGCCCGGTGGACGCCGCCAGCGAGCCCGCCTCGCGGCCGCGGATCCTCCTCGTCGACGACGACGAGCCGGTGCTCAAGAGCTTCCGCCGGCTGCTGGAGATCAAGGGCTTCGAGGTGGTGACCGCCCTCGACGCCGAGAGCGCGATGATCGCCCTGCGCGAGCAGACGTTCGACGCGATGTCCACCGACCTGTCGATGCCGGGCACCGACGGCCTCACCCTGCTCGAGCACGTGCGCCGCGAGCTGGAGGATCTGCCGGTGATCATCATGGCGGGAGACCCCAGCCTCGCCTCGGCGATGCGGGCGATGGAGCTCGGCGCGCGACGCTGTCTGGTCAAGCCCATCGACGGCCTCACCTTCGTCGGCGCGCTGGACGAGGCGGTGAAGAGCGGGCGGGAGGCGCGCGCCAAGCGCGAGGCGCTCGCCCTGGTCGGCGGCGTGGAGAAGGTGGCCTCGGGCCGCGGGGAGGCGTATCGGGTGTTCCAGTCTGCCCTGCAGACGTTCCACATGGCCTACCAGCCCATCGTGGACGCTCGCGAGAGGCGCATCGTCGGCTTCGAGGCGCTGCTGCGCAGCCGCGAGCCGGCGCTCCCGACTCCCCCCGCGCTGCTCGCCGCGGCTGAGCGGCTGCAGGCGACGCACGTGCTGGGACGCGCCATCCGCCGGCGGATTGCCGAGGACCTCGCGCGCGCGCCGGAGGACGCGCTCGTCTTCGTGAACCTCCACCCGCACGATCTGCTGGACGAGGATCTCTACTCGCGGACCGAGGGGTTCGCCCCGCACGCGCGGCGCATCGTGCTGGAGCTGACCGAGCGTGCGTCGATCGAGGCCATCCCCGACGTGATGGAGCGCGTCGCGCGGCTCCGCGGCCTGGGCTACGCCGTCGCGCTGGACGACCTGGGGGCGGGCTACGCGGGCCTCACCTGCTTCGCGACGCTGGAGCCAGACGTCGTGAAGCTCGACATGGGCCTCATTCGCGACGTACACCTGAAGAAGACCAAGCAGAAGCTCGTCGGCATCGTCGTCCAGCTCTGTCACGATCTGGGAGTCCGGGTGGTGGCGGAGGGGGTCGAGACCACCGAGGAGCTGGATTTTCTGCTCGGCGCAGGGTGCGACTGGATCCAGGGGTACCTCCTCGCCAGGCCGGGCCCGCCCTTTCCCGCGTTAGTGTAAGGAGTGTCGAAATGAGCGAACCCAGCTCCAAGCCCCTCGAGCTCGGCGACATCATCGACGGCCGTTACGAGCTGCGGCGGATGCTCGGACGCGGGACGGAGGCCGTGGTCTACGAGGCGCAGCACGTGCTCCTGCGGCAGCGGGTCGCGCTCAAGATCGTCGCACCGAACGTGGACCCGCTCGCCCTCGAGACCCAGAGCGAGCGGCTGCTGCGCGAGGCCCGGGTGCTCGCGCGCCTCCGGCACCCGGGCATCGTCTCGGTGCTCGACGCGGGCATGGTCAACGGCCGGCCCTACGTCGCGCTGGAGCTGCTGGAGGGCCGCACGCTGGAGGGCCTGCTCGCGGCGCGAGGCAGGCTCCCCGCGGTCGACGCCGTGGCGCTCGGGCTCGGCCTGTGCGACGCGCTCGCGGTCGCCCACGTAGCAGGCGTGGTGCACCGCGACGTCAAGCCGAGCAACGTGGTGGTCTACCGCGACGGGGCCGGCAACGAGCGCATCAAGCTCCTCGACTTCGGCACGTCCAAGCAGCCCCTCGCCGACGGCGAGGTCAAGCTCACCGCGGTCGGGGCGATCGTGGGGACGCCGGCGTACATGTCGCCGGAGCAGTTCGCCGGCGGCGACGTGGACGCCCGCGCGGACGTCTACGCCCTCGGCGCCATCCTCTTCGAGTGCCTGACCGGGCACGTCGTCTACGAGGGCAACTACGCCGAGATCGTGCGCGCGCTGTGCGCGCCGGACGTTCCGCCTCCCTCGCTGCGCGAGCTGGTGCCCGGCGTGGATCCTGCGCTCGCGGGCATCGTGCAGCGGGCCATCTCCAAGCGCAGCGAGGAGCGTCCGGCGGACGCCGCCGCCCTCGGGCGCGAGCTTCGGGCCGCGATCCCGGCGGCCGTCGGCCGCGGCACGCAGCTCCTGGAGGGGCCTGCCCAGGCCCAGGACGTGCGCAAGCACCCCCGTGCGCCTTACCTCACGCCGCTGCGGGTGGTGACCGCGTCGGGCATCACGGTGGACGGCCGCTCGGAGGACATCTCGGAGGGCGGCATCCTGATGCTCGCGCCCACGGCGCTGACGGCCGGGGAGAAGGTGACCGTGCGCTTCGCGCTGCCGATCGAGGGCCACATCGCGAGCTGCCAGGCGACGGTGCGATGGGCGAAGGCCGCCCGCCCGGACAAGCAGTGGGGCGCGTGGGCGATCGGCCTGGAGCTGGTCGACGCCCCGAGCGACGTGTCGGTCTCCATCGGCCGCTACGTCTCGCTGATGCGCGATCCGCGACGCGAGGACGAGGACTCCGTCCCGGCGCCGGCGCCGACCAAGCCGCGCCTGCCCACCGCGACGCTGCCGGCGGTTCCCGCCTCGATGCGAAAGGTCATCGGCCCCAAGCCCTGAGAGGACAGCGCCATGACTCACCTCTGGCAAGCCGCCGTCCTGCGGCCCGTCCCCGCAGTGGGGCGCGTGCTCGTCTTCGACACCGACACGCACATCGACCCGCGACCGGCGCTCGCGCGCCTCCGTGACGAGTTCGACCCGGCGCGCGGCGTGCTGGGCGTGGGGCTGCCCCTGGTGGCACGGATGGACGCGACGGTGCCCGGCCTGCGCGCCTTTCCCGCGGTGAGCGGCCCCGGCATCGCCTTCCCCTCCACGCAGGGCGGGCTCGTCGCCCTGCTCGGCGGCGAGCAGCCGGGCGAGGTCTACGACCGCGCCACGGCGCTGGCGAGCACGCTCGGCGAGGGCTTCCGCCTCCGCGAGGACACGGCCACCTTCCGCTACCGCGAGGGGCGCGATCTGTCCGGCTACCTGGACGGCACCGCGAACCCCGAGGGCGAGGCCGCGATCGAGGCGGCCATCGTCCTGGACGAGGGCCCGGGTCTGGACGGCTCCACCTTCGTCGGGGTGCAGCGCTACGTGCACGACCTCGCGCGCCTCGCCGCGCTCGACCCGGGGGCGCGCGACCAGGTGATCGGCCGCCGCAACCGCGACAACGCGGAGATGGACGACGCCCCGCCGACGGCGCACGTCAAGCGCACCGAGCAGGAGGGCTTCGATCCCCCCGCCTTCATGGTTCGCCGCTCGATGCCGTGGGGCGGCGTCGCGGAGCAGGGGCTGATGTTCGTCGCCTACGGCGATTCGCCGGATCGCTACGAGCGCGTGCTCCGCCGCATGGCCGGCCTGGACGACGGCGTGGTGGACGCCCTGCTTGGCTTCACCCGCGCGGTGAGCGGCGGCTACTACTGGTGCCCCCCCGTCCGCGACGGCAAGCTGGACTGGAGCGCGCTCGGCCTCCGCTGACCGCCCGATTGGGAAAGATTGCCCTGCCCCTGCCCCCCGTCTGCGCTAGCATCACGATGGGGATAGGCGGTGCGGCGATGAAGGTCTTTCGACTGGCAGGTGGGCTGGCGCTGGTCGCGCTCCTGGGCGCGCCGGCGTGCGCGACAGGCGTGCTGATCGACGACCCGGGCACGGGCGACGGCGGCAAGGTCGACGGCGGGGGCAAGGTCGACGGCGGGGGCACGCTCGACTCCGGCGGCAACAAGAAGGACTCCGGCACCACCACCGACTCCGGCGGCGGCTGCGAGATGTGCGGAGGCAACACCTGCGTCGACCTGCAGACCGACATGGACCACTGCGGCGACTGCAACACGCAGTGTACCTCCGGCGCGTGCTGCAACGGCTCGTGCATCGACACGAGCGCGGACTCCAGCAACTGCGGCACGTGCGGCAACGCGTGCACCGGCAGCGATCAGTGCTGCAACTCCGCCTGCACCGATGTCCTGGGCAACGACCCCAACAACTGCGGGGGTTGCGGCACCTTCTGCAGCGGCACCTGCACCGGCGGCTCCTGCGCGACGACGTGCACGGTGGACCTGGGGACCTGCACGCACTCGCCGTGCGTCACCGGCGGCGCGCTCTCCGACACGTGCGACCCGGACGCCTGCACCTTCCTCATCTGCGACTTCCTGGGAGACACGGGGTGCTGCACCACCACGTGGGACTCCACGTGCGTGCAGGAGGCCCAGGTCTTCTGCGGCGAGAGCTGCGGCGGCTGCTGACCGCGCGCGCCGCCCGTCCTCTCACGCGCCGTCGGTCTGCTGGGCGGTCGCCGGCACGGCCTTGGCGACGGCCTCCCGGGTGAGCGCCGCCAGGAGCAGGCAGGCCGCGGCGAAGGCGAGCTGCGCGGCGCGCAGGACGAGCGCGATGGAGAGCGCGCGCGCCGGCGCGTCGCCGAAGCCAAGCACGTCGGCGAAGGCGACGTAGGCGCCGTCGGCCACGCCCACCTGGTTGGGCACCGCCATGCCCGCGGTGGCGCCCACCATGTGCACGCCGTGGGCGACGAGCGCGCCCGCCAGGCCGAAGCTCCCGCCCACGGCCTTGACCGCGATGCCGTACTGCAGCACCTGCAAGAGGCGTCCGACCATGCTCCACGCTGTCGGCGCGACGCCGAGCGCGTGCGGGTGCTCGTCGCCCTCGGCCGCGCCCTTGGCGAGGCGCGGGAGCTTCTTGCGCACCCAGGACGCCAGGCGCTTGTTGTGAAGGAGCAGCTCCAGGCCCATCCCGAGGCCGGCGGCCAGTACGAAGTTGCCGGCGAGGATGGCGGGCAGGTGCTGCTTGTCGCCCATCATGAGGTAGATGCCCAGCGCGACGACGCCGGAGATGGCGCCGTCGGCGATGAGCGCGGCGGCCTGGAGCTGCGCGCCGGCCGTGGCCGACTTGAGCGAACCCGTGTATTGTGCAATCACCGTCGCGCGGCCCACCTCGCTCGCCGTGCGCCCCGCCGGCAGGAGCACCAGCCCGACGTACGAGATGGCGCTGGAGCGCAGCCACCCCTTCAGGGAGACGCTGCCGCGCCTCGGCCCGAGGATGGTGGCGAACGCCGCGGTGTCGGTGGCCAGGATGGCGGCCTCCAGCAGGACGATGAGCGGGATCCACGGGCCGGCGGCGGTGAGCGCGGCCCACACCTTCGCCGGGCCGGCGGAGTGCACCAGGTAGACGATCAGCGCCAGCCCGCCGCCGAGCAGGGCGAGGCGCATCACGCCCTTGATACGCTCCCAGCGCCGGGTCGTCGCCGCCATGGCCGTCAGCCGCGCGCGTGCGCGGCGACGACGTCCTCGCGGTGGCGCCACACCCGCGCGAAGGCGTCGGCGTACCGGAGGGCCACGTCGGGATCCTGGGCGATGAACGGGTGCGACTGCGAGAAGAGGACGAGCGAGCCGTCGAGCAGCTTCGACGTCGCGGGGTAGCGCGCGGTCTCGTAGTTGTGCGCCAGATCGGTGCCTCCCTCGAGGCCACCGAAGGGGAAGCCGGCGCGCTGCTGGAAGACGGCCTGCGCCGGGAGCGGGGCCGACTGCCAGAAGACGACCTCGCAGCCCTCCGCGGCGAGCGCGGCCTTCATGGCGTCGCGCAGGGTCTTCGGCGAGCAGGAGAGGCCGGCGGCGGCGGGGTCCATGTGGACGCGGAACTTGTGGTGCACCGAGGTGCGGCCGGGGCGGGCCACGGGCGGCGTGACGCCGGGCAGCTCGGCCAGCTTCGCGGCGAGGCGCGCGCCGGTCTGCTGGGCGCGGGCGGTGAGCTCCGGCAGGCGGCGGAGCTGCGCGCGGGCGAAGGCGGCCATCATCTCGTTGCCGCGGTACATCGACCCGAGAAACTGCGAGTCGAGGGCGCGCGTGCCATCCAGCGCGCGGGCGAGGTCGAAGCCGGCGGCGTCCGCCAGGTGCAGGTCCTGGCCGAAGTTGCGCAGCCGGTTGCCGAGCTCGGCCGCGGCGTCGTCGTTGGTGACGAAGAAGCCGCCCTCCCCTCCCGGGAGGTTCTTGCTCGACTGCATGGAGAAGCCGCCGGCCACGCCCAGCGCGCCGACCGGCCTGTCGCCGCACCGCGCGCCGTGGGCCTGGGCTGCGTCCTCCACGATGGCGACGTGGCGCCGCTCGCCGAGGGCCAGCCAGGCGTCCATGTCGCACGCCGCGCCGTGGATGTGCACGGGCATGATCGCCTTCGTGCGCGGGGTGATCGCCGCCTCCGCCAGGGCCACGTCCAGCTCCCCGGTGACCGCGTCGACGTCGGCGAAGACCGGGACCGCGCCCTGGAGCGCGACGGCGAGCGGCGTGGCGACGAAGCTGTAGGCGGGGACCACGACCTCGTCGCCCTGGCCCACCCCGGCGGCGCAGAGGGCGAGCTGCAGCGCGCTCGTGCCGCAGTGGGTGAGCAGGCAGTGCTTGGCGCCGACGAAGGAGGCGAGCTCCTCCTGCAGCGCCAGCGCCTCGGGCGCGTAGGAGCCGGAGAGGACGCCGCGGTCGAGCACGCGCATCACCGCGCGCCGCTCCTCCTCCGTGACCAGCGGCCACGGGCGGTGCTCGCTCTTCTGGAGGAGCGGGCTACCGCCCAGGACCGCGGGGGTGTCGGTCATCGCCGGCATGCGATCGGATCTTCTCGCGAAAAACGAGCATCCGGCCTGCCGCTCAGCGGCTGGTGCGCTTGGCGATGTGCTGCGCCCAGTCGACCAGCAGCTTCTCCTGCTTGAAGAAGTCGTGCACGGGCGTCTCGCCGGGGCTGGCGTAGGGCGACTTGAAGAACATCGACATCTGCCGCTGGATGCCCTTCTCGCCGTTCTCCTTGGCGATCTGCAGCAGGCGGACGAGGTCGACCACGAGCGGCGCCGCGAGGGCGGAGTCCTGGCAGAGGAAGTCCACCTTCATCTGCATCGGCACGCCGGCGAAGCCGACGAGGTCGATGTTGTCCCAGGCCTCCTTCGAGTCGCCGCGGGGCTTGTAGTAGTGGATGTGGACCTGGTGGTTTTCCACCTTGTAGCCGACGATCGAGTCCAGCACGCTCTGCTTGGACATGACCTTGGTCTTGTTGGACTCGGGGTCCGCCAGCACGAAGCCGTCGTTGTTGCCGAGGATGTTGGTGGAGTACCAGCCCTCGATGTGCAGGCGGCGCGCGCGGAAGACCGAGGCGAGCGCGGTCTTGATGAGCGTCTGCCCCGTCTTGCCGTCCATGCCGCAGAAGGGGTTGTTGTTCTTCTCGGCGTGCTCCACCAGGGCGGGCACGTTGGTGAGGCTCGGGGTGAAGTTGCAGTACGGCACGCCCAGCGCGTTCGCGGCGTAGAAGTACCGCATCGAGACGTTGATGCGGCGGTCGTCGCTGTCGAGCGCCTTCTCGAAGGCGGCGAGCGACTTGTGGATGTCGGCCTCCTCCAGGTACGGCTCGGTGGAGAGGAGGTTCACCATCACCACGTCATCGACGCCGTGCTGCTTCTTGAAGTCGGTGATGTTCTTCTGGATGGCCGCGATCTCCTCGCGGATGTTCTTCACGATGGCGACGTTGCCCTCGGGCGTCTTGCCGTTCTTGGCGAAGATGGCCGGCCAGGCCTTCGTCGTCTCCATCTTCTCGCGGACCGGACGGAGCGCGTCGGTCGGCAGCACCTTGTGGTGCAGCGCCGCCTCGTACGCGTTGTCGAAGCGCGGGTCCCAGCCGCCGAAGACCATGCCCTCGAGCGGGGCGAAGTCGAGCCACTGGGTCAGCGCCTCGGCGATGTTGGCCTCGCCCTTCTCGGTCACCATGCCAAAGCGCGGCGTCAGGCCCTTGACCATCATCTCCACGCCCGCGACGAGCGTCGTGGCGACTGCACCGTGAACACCAACGATGAGGACTCCCAGCTTCTTCAAGGCTCTCTCCTGCTGCTGCGCCGTCGAGGGCGCCCGCCGAACCGGGGCGGACATCCTGGCGGCCTTTTCCGGCCGATCGTGTTTTGGCGGGGCCGGGCCGCGAGTGGAATAGTCAATTGGTCAGGCGGAGGGGCCGCCTTCTGCGTAAGCCATTACCTGCGACAGGCGGGAGGGGTCGATGATGCGGGGGAACTTCCCCTGCACGTTGCCCCGGGTGACCTCCTCCAGGTACCCCCTGGCCCCACCCGCGCGCAGGGGGGTGATCACCGGGGGGAGGATGGCCACGTCGTCATGCCGGTGCTCCCTATACACGCGATTTTCCCTGCAAAGGCCCTCATCGAAGGCCTTCGCGAAGGCTTCCATGTCGGCCGGGCGCTTGCCCGGGGCGAACTCCGCGAAGAGAACGTAGCGGGACTTGGCGCCGATCTTGGCGGACGCCCCGAAGTCCACGGTGACCGCCGGGACCTGCGAAAGAGCGTGCGCAACGGCCCGTTCGATTTCTACGTGCGTCGTCAGCTCCTGGGTCACCGAGAGGCACCCGGAGAGCCTCCCGACGAACTCCATACGGTTCTCCTCCGGGAAGCGGACGATGTCGCCGAGCTTGTAGGCGTACAGGCCGCTGACCGTCGTGACGACGATCGCGTAGCTCTTCCCGAGCTCGACCTCCCAGAGCGGGACGCGCTTCGCGTCGGGCTTGTCGTGCTCCTCCAGCGCGACGAACTCGAAGAAGGTGCCGCGGTGCGGGAGAAGGAGCATGCCCGGACGGCCGGTGTGATCGCTCGCGGCGTAGATGCCGCCCTCGGTCGCGTTGTAGCTGTCGACGAGGAGCACGTCGTCGCGGCCCATCAGCTCGCGGATGACGGGCATGTACGGGTCCGCCGAGACGCCGCCGCCCAGCAGGATGCGCAGGTTCGGCCAGATCTCGTGGACGGAGCGGGCGCCGCGGCCGCGCCGCTTCGCCTCCGCGATGAGCTTCTCGAACATCAGCGAGAACCAGCACGTGGTGCCGGCGAGGGCGCGCACGTCGTGGTCGATGTACTTGTGCGCGATGAGCGAGAGCTTGGTGTCGTAGTCGGAGATGCGCTTGCACTCCTCGTCCGGGAGGTACGCCGGGCGGGAGACGAGCGGCAGCTTGGTCACCATCAGCGCCGGGTTGCTCGTGATGAGCACCGGGCCCTCTTCGCGCATGGTGGTGGGCGGGAAGAGGCCGAGGGTGAAGCCGCGAGTGAACTGGTCCTCGTGCAGGTGCACGAGCGTGCGCATCAGGCCGTCGGTGCCGGCCCGGCGCTGGATGCCGATTTGCCGCTCGGCGATGGGCAGGAACTTGGGCTTGCCCTGGGTGGAGCTGCCCGACGAGTTGCCGAAGTAGCGAATGAACTCGGGCACGAGCAGGTCACGCTCGCCCTTGCGCATGCGGTCGATGTACGGGGAGAAGGCGTCGTAGTCGCCGACCGGGACGCGCGCGCGAAAGTCCTCGTAGCCGCGGATGCCCGCGAAGTCGTGGGCGCGGCCGTACTCGGTCTGCGCGGCGTGCTTCACGATGGAGAGCAGGATCTCCTCCTGCTCCTCGCGCACGCGGGTGAGCGCCTTGTCCCAGCGGCGGACCTGCGCGTGCGCGGCGACGAGCATCGCCTTGCCGACCACGCGCGGGAACGGCGTGTGGCGGAGCTCGCGCGGCGCGTCCGCCGCAGCACGCTCGCGCGGCACGGGCGCGCTACTCACGACATCCTCCTGAAGCATGCGCCGGCGCCTATACCGCGCCCTGCGACGCCGCGCTACTGCGTACCGTTCTGCGCAGCCCTCACCCCCCCAGCCCCCGCTCCCCGCGCAGAGGGGGAGCGAAGAACGTCAGAGGCGGGCGGCGATGCGAGCGGCGGCGCGGGTGGCCATCGCCATGATGATCACCTGCGGGTTGACGCCGGGCGGGCCGGGCACGGTGCTGCCGTCCACCACGAAGAGGCCCGGGACGTCGTGCACCTGGTGGTCCAGGTCGACGACGCTGGTCCGCGGGTCACGCCCCATGCGGCAGGTGCCCAGCGGGTGGTAGCTGATGAGGGCCAGCTCCGCGGGGGTGATGGTGTAGCTCTTGAAGCGCTCCCAGTCGGCGCGGCTCTCGACCGAGTCGGCACCGATGAGGCCGGTGTAGATGCGGCGCGCGCCGGCGGCCCAGCACATCTCCCCGGTCTTGATCATCGCCTTGTGCATGAGGTCGATGTCCTCGGGCAGGAGGTTGTACGTCATCGCCGGGTTGCCCCCGACGTCGAACCAGACCCGCCCGCGGCTCCTGTCGCGGATCATCGTGCCGAAGAGGGCGAGGTGCGGCAGCGAGTCGATGGCGCGCATCAGCCGGCGGCCGGTGAAGGGGAACATCATGTGGGCGATGTTCACGTCCGGCTGCGCGGCGAGCAGCAGCATGCCCTCGCGCAGGAACTCGTCGACCATGTAGCCCTGCGGGATGTAGCGCTCCGGGTCGAGCACGTCGTCGACGTAGGCGCCGAAGCCCGCGCTCGGGTGCAGGCTGAGGTTCTTGCCCACCTCCCCGCTGGAGTTGGCGAGGCCCTGCCGCAGCAGCAGCATCGGGGTGGGGATGGCGCCGCCCGCAAGGATCACCGCCTTGCCGCGCACGCGGAAGCGGCGGCCGGTGCCGTCGTGGCCCTCGACGCCGACGGCGCGCCCGGCCTCGGTGAGGACGCGCTCGGCGCGCAGCTCGGTGAGGACGATGGAGCCCTTCTCCAGCGCCCCGGGCAGGTACGAGATGTCCACGCTGCGGCGCGCGCCGGAGGCGCACCCGTAGTCACAGAAGCCCTCGCCCTCGCACCCCACGGCGTTGCGCGGGATGGGCGCGGTGTGCCAGCCGAAGGCGGAGGCGCCGCGGTCCATCACGTCGGCGATGGGGCCGATGTACTTGCGCTCCGGCGTGGAGACCTGCAGCACGCCCTCGACACGATCGAGCAGCGGGCCCATGCCCTCGGCGGAGAAGTCGTCGCAGTCCAGACGCTCCGCCCACTCCTCCAGCACCCACGGCGGCGGCCGCAGGCAGGTCCCGCCGTTGACCGCGGTGGAGCCGCCGACGAGCTTGCCCATGAGCAATGTGATGGGCGCGTTCCCGAGCGTGATGGAGTTGCGGTAGTAGGTCGAGTGCGCGTGCAGGAAGCTGCCGATGAAGGCGTCGCGGCGGAAGCGCCCGCCCTCTTCCACGAAGACGACCGCGAAGCCGCGGTCGGCGAGCTCGCGGCCGACGACCGCGCCGCCGGCGCCGGTGCCGACGACGACGACGTCGCACTCCACGTCGCGGTCTTCCTGCCAGTCCTGGGCGCGGTGGATCTGCTGCTCCCACCGGGCGACCTCCACGTTGGACAGGACGCGCAGGTGGCCGCCGAGCGCCTCGTAGGTGCGCGGCTGATCGAAGTGGGCGATCTTGAAGACGTAGGAGAGGGCATGGAGCGGGCCGCGCAGGACCGGGCTCTTCTCCCAGCCCGCGAGGATGGCCTCCTGCTTGGCGCGCGTCAGCGCGTGGAAGGGCTTGCCCGCCTGCAGGCGGACTGCCTGGTCCAGGAGCTGGAGCGCGCCCGTCCACCCGCGGACGACCTGCGGGGAGAGCTTGCCGAGCACCTGCTGGACGCGGGCGATGGTGGTCTCGTCGGCGGCGGGGGTCTGCGCGGAGCCGGGGATGATGGCCTCGGCGAAGGCGAGGGCGGACCGGAGCTGAGCCTTGCCGAGGTCGGGGGAGGCGGTGGGGACGTCGAGATGCGACAGCACGGCCCGGGGTCTGTACACCGGCGCGGGGGGGCGGACAAGCTGAGCCCGGGCCCCGCGCCGCCCCGGCTTGCCTCTCGGCGACCCCTTCGCGGTCGTGCTATGGCACCCCGGCGATGCTCCACCAGAACGGCACGACGCCCCATTCTCCCGCGATCCACCGCGTCTCCCCCCTCGACGGATCGGAGCTGCAGCCGCTGCCGATGGCCACGCGCGACGAGCTGCGGCGCGCCGTCGAGGCGGCGCGGGTCGCGCAGCCGGAGTGGGCGGGGCGGACACTCGAGGCGCGGGCGGCGGCGCTGACCCGCGCTGCGAAGGCCATGCTCCGCGATCGCGATCGCGTCGTCGCCCTCGCGAAGGAGGAGATGGGCAAGCACGAGGTGGAGGGCCTCTTCACGGAGGGCCTCGGCCACCTGGACGCCGTCACCTCGTGGAAGAAGATCGTGGAGCGGCACGCGCGGGAGGCGGTGCGCCTCAACCCGATCAACTTCCCCAAGAAGCGCGCGCGCATCGACCTGGTGCCCCGCGGGGTCATCGGCGTCATCGCGCCGTGGAACTTCCCGGTGGCGGGACTCTACCGGTCGGTGATCCCCGCGCTCTTGCTCGGCAACGCGGTGCTGCTCAAGCCGTCGGAGTACACGCCGCGCACCAGCGCATGGTTCGTCGAGCACCTGGCGAGGGAGCTGCCCTTCGGCGTCGCGCAGGTGATCCAGGGCGACGGCACGGTGGGCGCGGCGCTCGTCGACGCCGGCATCGACGCGTGCGTCTTCACCGGCTCGGTGCGCGCCGGCAAGGCGGTGCGGGTGCGCTGCGCGGAGCTGGGCATCCCCTCCAGCGTCGAGATGGGCGGCAAGGACGCCGCCATCGTGCTGGCCGACTGCGATCTGTGGCGCACCACCGCCGCCATCACCCACTGGGCGCTCTCCAACAGCGGGCAGGCCTGCGGGGCGATCGAGATCGTCTACGTCGAGGACCGCATCGCCGACGAGCTCGTCGCCCGGCTGGAGAGCGCGTGGCGGCGGCTGCGCACCGGCCCCGGCGAGCCCGACGTGGAGGTCTCGCCCATGGCCAACGCCAGGCAGCTGGAGATCGTCGAGTCGCAGGTGCGCGACGCCGTCGCCAAGGGCGCGCGCGTGGTGTGCGGCGGCAAGCGGACGGGCGCCGGCTTCGGCTACGAGCCCACGCTGCTGGACGGCTGCACCGACGCGATGGACGTGGTGCGGGAGGAGACCTTCGGCCCGGTGCTCGCCGTCGTGCGCATCCACGGCGCCGACGAGGCGGTGCGCCGCATCAACGCGGGCAAGTACGGCCTGGGCGCGTCCATCTGGACGCGCGACGTGGCCCGCGCGGAGCGCCTGGCCGAGCGGCTGGAGGTCGGCATCGTGGACGTGAACAACCACGCCTTCACCGGAGCGGTGCCCGCCCTGCCGTGGACCGGGACGCGCGCCACCGGCTTCGGCGTCGCCAACAGCGGCTGGTCGCTCACCACCTTCGCCCGGCCGCGCGCCTTCGTGGTGGACGAGGCGACGGCCCCGGAGATCTTCTGGATGCCCTTCGACAGCGACCTCGGCAAGCTGGGCGAGGCGCTCGCGGACGCGCAGATCGGCCGCGTGCTGGGGGCGTGGAAGATCCCGCTCCTGCTTCGCAAGCGCATGAAGCGCGTGCGCGAGTTCTTCGGGGGGTGACCATGGCGCGCAAGCCCACGGCGTACTGGGACTACATCAAGGTCGAGCAGCTCATCTCGCTCCAGGGGGGCCTGGAGGCGAGCGACGACGCGCTGTCCAACGACGAGGTGATGTTCATCACCATCCACCAGATCGACGAGCTCTGGTTCAAGCTCATCCTGCGCGAGCTCGGGAGCGTGCGGGACCTGTTCGCGCAGCCGCACGTGCCGGAGCAGGCGCTCGCCTCCGCGGTGCGCGGCCTGCACCGCATCCAGACGCTGCTGCAGCAGGTCGCGCACCACTTCTCCCTGATGGAGACGATGACCACGCGCGACTACCTGGACTTCCGCGACAAGCTCTCGCCGGCGAGCGGCTTCCAGTCGGCGCAGATGCGCGAGATTGAGATCCTGTTCGGCCTGGAGGAGTCGGAGCGGGTGCCGCTCGGCCACGAGGGGAGCTACCTCGCGGCCCTGCGCAACCCCGACGGGTCGCCCTCGCTGGCGACGCGGCGGGTGGAGGCGCGGCTCGCCGACAAGCCCACCCTGCGCGAGGCCACGCGGGAGTGGTTGCATCGCACCCCCATCCAGGGGTCCTTCCCGGACCAGCCGGGAGACGCCGCGCGGGTGCGCGCGTTCATCGAGGCGTACTGCGAGGCGCACGCGAGGGTCACGCGCGCGGCGATGGACCTGGCGCGGACGGACGCGCTGACGCCGGCCGACGAGAAGCGGCTGGAGGAGCGCTACGCGAAGGAGATGGCCGGCGCGCGGGCGCTGCTCCTCGCGGAGGACTGCCCCGCGGAGGAGCGGGCGCGTGTCTCGCGCATCCGGGCGGCGCTGGTGTTCATCGAGAGCTACCGCGAGCTGCCGCTGCTCGCGTGGCCGCGCGAGGTGGTGGACGGCCTCGTCGCGCTGGAGCAGGCGTTCGTGCTGTTCCGGCAGCGCCACGCGCGGATGGTGGAGCGCATCATCGGGCGGCGCACGGGCACCGGCGGGTCGTCCGGCGTGGACTACCTGGACCAGACGGCGCTGCGCTACCGCATCTTCCGCGACGTGTGGGCGGTGCGGAGCATCCTGGTGCGGCGCGGGGACCTGCCGGCGGTGATCCAGCCGGAGATCTACGGGTTCGCCACCGGCGCCTGACGGCGACGGCCGCGGCCCGCGCGCGCGTGGACGTGCACGAACCCCGCACCCGGAAGAGGGAGGTGCTGCCGGGCCCCGGGAACGGAAGGTTGCGCCGTCCGGGAGACGGGGTCGTGCACGTTCACGCGCGCGCGGGCACGCGCTCGGCTCAGGCGGTCGTGGCGGCCGCCGCCTGGGGCGCGACCTCCGGCGCGACCTCACGCGCCTTCTCCTGCTCGGCGATGTCCTCGCGGACCTTGTCCATGTCCAGCGCGCGGACCTTGGCGAGGACGTCCTCCAGCGCGGCGGGCGGCAGCATCCCGGGGTTGTGGAAGACCAGGATGCCGTCGCGGAAGATGCTCAGGGTGGGGATGGCGCGGATGCCCATCGCCCCGGCGATCTCCGGCTCGGCCTCGGTGTCGACCTTGCCCCAGGTGACGTCGGGGTGCCTGGCGGACGCCTTCTCGAAGACGGGGGCGAAGGCGCGGCACGGACCGCACCAGGCCGCCCACCAGTCGATGACGAGGATCCCTTCCTTCTCCACGAGGGACACGAAGCTCTCTTGGGTGACGGCCACGGTACTCATTGCTACCTCCACACGGTGAGAGCCCGGGGCCGGCGCGATGGGTTCGCTTGCGGGGCTGTGAGCGCGGGGCCGAGGTGCTACCCTCGCGTGACGATGCGGGGATGGTCGGTCGGTCTGGTCGCGGTCGCGCTGGCGCTCTCGTGCGGGAAGAAGGACGGGGCGGCGTCGCCGGCGACGGTGAGCGCCTCGGCCTCCGCCGGCCCGGCCGCGTCGTCCGCCGCCGTGGCGGCGCCCGGCCCCCACGGCGGCGTTCCGTGCGGGGAGCTCGGCTGCCTGGCGTTCGACAAGCCCCAGGACGCGCTGCTGACCGTGCTGGACGAGCAGCCGGAGGTGCTGTCGGTGGGGGAAGCTCATGCGCAGAAGGGCGCGAAGGTGGCGTCGTCGGCCAGGCGCTTCACCACGACGCTGCTGCCCCTGCTTCACGGGCGCGCCTCGGACCTCCTGGTCGAGCTGATGATGCCTCCGAAGGGATGCAAGGCGAAGACGCAGGCGGTGCGGCAGAAGCAGAAGGTGGTCACGTCGAAGCAGGCGCCGCAGGACCAGAATGAGTACGTGCAGATGGGGAACGCGGCGCACGCGCTGGGGATCGTCCCGGACCTGCTCCGGCCGACGTGCGCGGACATGGACGCGGTGAACGACGCGGGGGCGGACGCCATCGTCGCGTCGCTCTCGCTCATCGCCCGGCTCACGGCGACGCAGAGCGAGGCGATGGTCGCGCGCGACCGCGCGGCGGCGTCGGGCGCGGGCAAGGTGGTGGTGACCTACGGCGGGGCGCTGCACAACGACCTCGCCCCGCCGCCGGAGCGCGCCGCCTGGGCCTTCGGGCCGAAGCTTGCAGAATACACGCACGGCCGGTACGCCGAGCTGGACACGTACGTGCCGGAGTTCATCGAGCCGACGGACTCGTGGAAGAAGATGGAGTGGTACGCCCACTACGACGGCGCGAAGCTGGGCGGGAAGGCGGTGCTGTTCCGGCCTCGGCCGCACGAGTACGTGCTGATCTACCCGCGCAGCTCGTGACGGGCTCCCGCGCGCGCGCTACGCGCTCCAGAAGCGACGGGCGGCGCGAGGGCGCTCCGGCGGGCCCTCGATTTCCAGGTAGGGGCGCCCCGGGGCCCCGCGCGGGAAGGCGAAGCTGCCGGTGTTGGCGTAGCCGTCGCGCTGGGTCGCGACGTGGGCGTGGCCCATCACCACGAGGGACGCGCCGCTCGCACGACCGACGCGGAGCGCGCCGTCCTCCAGCCGGGCGGCGACGGTGCCGCCGTAGCGATCGTGTCCGCGCGACCAGCTCGCGGCGAGGCCGACGGCGCCGAGGCCCACCAGGGCGGCGCCCGCGCGGCGGCGGCCGGCGGCGAGCGTCGCCAGGCCGGCGAGGATGGTGACGGTGCCCGCCACGCGATCGAGGTAGAGGCGGGCGATTGTATTATGCAAGCTTCGCATGGTGGGCGTGGCGCGCTCGTCCAGGAGCGCGCGGGCGACGCCGGCGTCGACGCCGGCCCCCGCGACGAAGGCGTCGAGCTCGGCCTCGCCGGCCTCCCACTCGCCCTCGCCGGCGAAGCGCGGGCCGCTCCGCGCGAGGGCGCGCGCGGCGGTCATGAAGTAGCGCGCGACGACCTCCGGCCCGCGGGGGCCGTAGGCGCGGAAGGCGTGGACGAGGAGGCGCAGGGGGGTATCGTCGTTGGCGTTGAGGTAGCTGTAGGCGCCGGTGGGCGCGATGAAGTCCTCCACGAAGTGGACGCCCAGGCTGGCGCGCGGCGGCACGAGCGGGTGCTCGGGGGCGTTGTCCGGATCGTAGAGGTGGCCGTGCTCGACGTGCAGGTCTCCCTCGCGCAAGAACCAGGGCGACGAGGTCAGCCGGGACGCGGTCTCCTCGCCGAGGCCGAGCGCGCCACGCAGCCGCTCGCTGGCGCCGCGGCCGCCCATCTCCGGATCGTGGTTGCCCGCGAGCCAGGCGAGCTCGCCTCCGGCGTCCACGTGCTCGGCGAGGGCGCGGCGGAGCTCTCCGTGGGCGCCGAAGCCGGTCTCGATGGCGCGGTCGGCGGAGACGCGGGGCGTCTCGGCGGAGAGGTCGAAGAAGTCGCCGGCGATGACGACGCGGGCCCCCGCGCTGGCTCGGAGCAGCGCGGCGAAGTCCGCGGCGACGGCGCGGGGCGTGTGCGCGCTCAGGTGCAGGTCCCCGACGACGAGGGTGCGGCGCATCGGGGTCGTATGTAGCACGCCGCCCGGGCGCGAGCAGGGCAGGACGGCGGGTGCCGGTCGGGGTACGCTCGAGCCATGCTATCGCGCGCAGTTCGTCCCGGCGCTGGCCTCATTGCTGTCGGGTCTTCCCTGCTCCTCGTCGCTTGCACGGGGGACGACATCACGTACGGGCCGGACGCGCCCAGGACGCCACGGCCGGGGATGTGTCTGAGCCGTCCGACGGCGCGGCCGAGGCGGCGTCGGACGCGGGGGCCGACGCCTCGCAGGACGCGGGGGTCGCCGACGCGGCGGACGACGCCGCGGGCGACGCCTCGCTGCCGCCCTCCGCTTGCGGTGACGGCGGCGGCTGCCGCACCTTCTCCAGCTACTGCAGCGACAAGCTGCTCGAGCCGTGCACGTGCTACGCCCTCGGCGCGAGCGATCCCGACCCAACGTGCAACGGCCAGCAGGTCACCTGCCTGAACGACCCGTGCGCAGGCAAGACGGCCGTCTGCGGGGACGCCGGCGTCTGCGCGCTCTCCAACTGAGCGAGGCGCGGAACCCGGCGGAGGGCGGCCCCGCGAAGGGAGGCCGCCCTCGCCACGAACAAGCTACTTGCAGGGACAGACGGATCGCCGCGAGGTGGTACCGCAAGCCACGCCCCCCTGATCCATGACGTTCACGTGGGCGGCGGGGCACGTGGTCGAGCTCGAGCAGTAGATTGTCCCGTTCAGGCCGCCACCCTGCGCGTGGGTGCCGTAGGAGTCCTCGAGGCAGGCATAGCTGTACCCGCTGAAGTTCACCGCGCTCCCCAGGCCCAGCGCCTCCGAGATGTTCTTGCAGAGCTGCTGGGTGTTCTGCGCGTTGAACCAGGCGGTCGTGTCGCTCTCCAGCGTCAGCCCGAGGGACTTGCACACGGCGTCACAGGCCTGGCCGCACGCGGCGGGGTTGAAGCACCAGGTCATGCCGTTGGCCACCGCGCAGCTACCGGTCACGCACGTGCCGGAGGAGCACGTCTGCCCTGCGGGGCAGGTGTTGCCGCAGCCGCCGCAGTTCTTGTTGTCGCTGTCGGTGGTGGCACAGTACGGGGCGCCGCCGTCGGGCGTGCAAAGCGTCTCGTTGGGCTGGCACGTCGTGGTGCACGCGCCGGCGGAGCACGTCTCGCCGGGGCCGCACGCGACGCCGCAGCCGCCGCAGTTGGCGTTGTCCGTCTGGAGGTTGGCGCAGTAGGGGACGCCGAGGCCGCCGTCGCTCGACGCGTCGGCCGCGTCCACCGAGGCGTCGTTCACGCCGCCGTCGCCGACCTGGGCGGAGCAGAGCGTGAGCCCCTGCTGGCAGGAGAGCGCGCACTTGCCGGCGACGCAGATCTCACCATCGCCGCACATGGCGCCGCAGCCGCCGCAGTTTGTGCGATCCGTCTGGGTGTCCACACAAGACTGGCCGCACGCCTGTTCGGTGTCGGCGCACGTCGCTGTGCACTGACCCTGCGAGCACACCTCCCCGCCTTTGCACTTGGTGCCACAGGCGCCGCAGTTGGTCGGGTCGCTGTTGGTGTCGGCGCAGACGCCACCGCACTCGGTCGTCCCGCCGCCGCAGCCGAGCGCGCAGGTCCCCTGCGAGCACACCTCGCCGGCCGCGCACGCCTTCCCGCAGGCGCCGCAGTTCTCGGGGTCGCGCGCCACGGGAGTGCACGACTCCCCGCAGAGCTGGCTCCCCGAGCCGCAGCTCGGCCCGGAGTCCACCGTCGCGGCCGGGGTGTCGCTGCTGCAGGCGCCGAGGCTCGTGGCGAGCCAGGTGGCGAGGGCCAGCGCGACGCCCGCGCCGAGTGCCTTGGGCCCGTTGTGCTCGATCTTCATGATGGTCATCCCCTGTGCAAGAGGGCCCGCGCGACACGGCGGGCCGAGCCAGCCAGCATCTACGACCCGAGTCAGGCCGTCAAGCCGGGTTCTGGCGCGGCGCCTCGAGCTCGATCTCGTAGAGCTTGGTGCCTGCGACGTCCCAGAGGGCGACGGTCATCGTGCCGGTGATGCCGTCGATGCGGACGGTGCCGAAGAACTGCATGCCTAAAATGGGGGCGAGGTTCGCCTTGCCCTTCGGCGGCGCCTTCTGGAAGAGGACCTCCGGGCCGAAGGTGGGGTCCAGATCGTTGGGGCCGAAGGTACCCGCCTGCATCGGGCCGGCGACGAACTCGTGGAAGGCGTCGAAGTCCTTGAACACGGCGCGCGAGGGGTCGAAACGGTGGGCGGCGCAGTAGTGGACGTCCGCCGTGAGGAAGACGACGCCGCGGACGCCGTGCGCCTTGAGGTGCGCGAGGAGGTCGGCCAGCTCGTGCTCGCGGCCGCGTGGCGGGCCGTCGTCGCCGTTGGCCCACGCCTCCATCGCGTGAGGGGCGTCCTTGCGAGCGTCGGTCACGACGAGCGCGAGGGGCATGTCGGTCACGACGACCTTCCAGGTGGTGCGCGAGGCCACGAGCGCCTCCTTCAGCCACGCGAGCTGCGTGCGCCCGAGGAAGGCGGCGTCGGGATCGCCAGCGTCCTCCAGGCCTCGCGTGTTCTTGCCGCGGTAGCTCCGCTCGTCGAGCAGGAAGACGTCCAGGCGCGGGCCGTAGGGGATGTGCCGGTAGACGCGCTCGCGCTCGGCGGGCGAGGCCGAGACGATGGGGGTGTACTCGAACATCGCCCGCCTCGCGCGCGCGGCGAGCACGCTGGCGCGCTTCTCCGTGTAGCGGGCGTCGTCCAGGAGCTGGCCGGGGAACCAGTTGTTGTGCGTCTCGTGGTCGTCCCACATCACGAGCTGCGCGACCCGCGCGTTCATCCGGCGCACGTTGTCGTCCAGCAGGTTGTACTGGAACTGCCCGCGAAACTCGTCCTGCGTCTCCGCCACCTTGGACTTCGCGGGCGTGACCACGTGCCGCAGCACCGTGCCGTCGTCCAGCTTCATCTCCGGCAGGACGGGGGAGTCGGCGTAGATCAGGTCTCCGGCGTGAACGAAGAAGTCGGGCTCCTGCCGCAGGATGGTGTCGTAGATGCGGAAGCCGCCACGGGCGCGGTCGATCCCGAAGCCTTGACCGCACGTGTCGGCGCTCCACGCGAAGGTGACCGTCTCGCCCGCGCGCGGGGCGCTGCGGAAGCTGCCGACGACGCGCTCGCTCTGCCGGCCGGCGTCGTCGAACACGACGCGGTAGTGGATGCGCGCTGCGTCGGGGAGGCCCTCCAGGAGCAGGTGCCCGGTGAAGTCGGTGTCGGCGGTGACGCGCAGCCCCTCGACACGCCGCGGATTGGCAAAATCTTCGCGCAGCGACCACTCCACCACCATCCGCGCGTCGCGGTCCGCGCGGCTCCACACCACCGCCCGGCCGGGGGTCACCTCCCCCGTTTGCACCCCGAAAGGCACCTCCGGCGCCCGCGGTGGGGCGACTCGCGACGGCCTGCCGGCGCAGCCGGCGAGAGCCGCGCCGACGGCCGACTGGAGCACCGCGCGCCGTCCGAGCCGCATCCCCGTGCTGTAACATGTGCGCGCGGGTTGCGCGCGGGGGAGAAATGGGTCGTGATGGGGGGGTGGCGCGCCTGCTCCAGCGCATCATCGAGAAGCCGCATGCGTGCGCGTACCTGCCGGACCGGCAGTCCTCGCTCGAGGTGCGCATCATGCTCGACGTCACCGCCGGCGAGCTCGACGCCATGCTCGAGCGCGGCTGGAGGCGCTTCGGTCCGTGCTACTTCCGGCCGGTGTGCGCGCCGTGCGGGGAGTGCGTCACCCTGCGCGTGCCGGTGGCGAGCTTCACCCCCACCCGCAGCCAGCGGCGCGCCGGGCGTCGGGCGGCGCGACTTCGCCGCGTCGTCTCGCGCCCGCAGGTCGACCGCGAGCGGATGAACCTCTACCAGCGCTGGCACGCCTCGCGCGAGGCCGGCCGCGGCTGGGAGCCGAGCCCCATCGACGGCGAGCGCTACGCGCTGGACTTCGCCTTCCCTCATCCGTGCGCGCGCGAGGCCGCCTTCTACGACGACGCCGACGGTGGACGACTGGTCGGCGTGGGCCTCTTCGACGAGACCCCGCGCTCCCTCAGCGCAGCCTACTTCTTCTACGACCCCGCCCTCCGCCACGAGTCGCTCGGCATCGCCAACGTGCTCACGCTCCTCGACGAAGCGCGCGCGGGCGGGCAGCCCCACGTCTACCTCGGCTACCGCGTACTCGATTGCCCCTCCCTCCACTACAAGGCGGGCTTTTCGCCCCACGAGCTCCTCATCGGCCGCCCCCGCGACGAAGAAACGCCGGCCTGGCGACGAGAAGGCAACCCCTAGCGGCGATCCGGTGGCCCCCCCGGCGCGTAGTCCCGCACGACCGGCGGCGTAGTGCCTCCGGCAGCTACGGGGAAGGGCCTCTTCATGAAACGTAAGACCTTCGGATGGGCGGCGGCCGCCGGCGCCGCTTGCATCGCCTCGGTGCTCGGCTTCTCGCGCATGGCGCAGTCCGCCGACCACCTCGACTCGCCGGCCGTCGTCAACGAGCCCACCGCGGACATCAACGACATGTACGCGTGGATGGACGGCAGCAACCTCGTCCTCGCGATGACCGTCCTGCCCGCTGCGGACAAGACCTCGGCCAAGTTCTCCGACAGCGTGCAGTACGTCTTTCACACCAGCAGCGGCAAGAAGTTCGGTGCGACGACCGCCGACGAGGACATCATCTGCACCTTCGATGTGGCGCAGAAGATCTCCTGCTGGGTCGGCACCGACGAGATGGTCACGGGCGACGCCAGCGCGACGACGGGCCTCTCCAGCACCGACGGCAAGGTCAAGGTCTTCGCCGGCGTCCGGGCGGATCCCTTCTTCTTCAACCTGGACGGCTTCCAGGCCACGGTGAAGGCGGTGGAGGGCGCAGCCGGGAGCCTCACCTTCGACACCGCGGGGTGCCCCACCCTCAACGCCGGCACCTCCAAGGCGCTGCGCGATCAGCTCCAGCACGCGAGCGACGGCGGCGCCCCCGCCGACTTCTTCGCCAACCTCAACTCGCTCGCCATCGTGGTGTCGGTCGACAAGTCGCTCGTCACCAAGGGCGGCAGCGCGGTCGCCGCCTGGGCCGCCACCTACAACAAGCCGTGACGAGGAGGCCCACCATGAAGACCACCCACGCACTGGCTCTCTTCGCCCTCACCGCCGCCTTCGGCGGCTCCGTCCTCGTCGGCTGCAGCGGCGACGACAACAACAACGCCAGCGACGCCGGCCCCGACGTCACCGCGACCGACTCCGGTCCGGACGTCGTCAGCAGCGACGGCGGCGGCGACGGCGGGATCACCCCGCCCACCCTGGGCACCCAGATCGACCGCTTCGGCCGGCCTGCGGTCAACACCGCGCTCAACCACACCTTCGACCCCAACTCCGCGGAGGCCGGCGCCTCGAAGGACTCCTACAACGCCGACAACAACTCCAGCGGATGGGCCACCAAGTGGGCGCCGGAGCTGGCCAAGAACCTCGCCATCCTGGACGCCCTCGACTCCAACTGCGGCAACCAGCTCCTCGCCGACAAGGACGCGGGCGCCGGCCGTTACCTGCCGCTCGCCGGCGTTCTCGCCGACGACCGCATGTGGATCAACACCGACTCCACCACCTGCACCGAGTACCTGGCGGTGGAGCTCAACGCGCTGGGCATCACCAACACCGACTGCGGCGGTCGCAAGCTGGACTACGACGTCATCGACACGACGTACTCGGCGACCGCGCTGGGTGCGCCGACGGGCTTCGGTGACACCATCGACGCCCCCGCCAAGACCAAGGGGACGACCTTCCCGTACCTCGCCGCGCCGCAGTGATGCGTGCGCGACTCGCAGGACTCGCGGGCGCGGCGGCCATCGTCGCGCTCGCAGCCTGCTCCCGCCAGGCGCCTGACCCCTCGCAGGCGCCCGCGGGCTCCTCTTCCGCGGCGTCGGCGTCGGACCGCAAGCTTGCTGGCGATCCGACGTCCGCGCCCTCGGCCCTCCACACCCCCCACACGACCGACCCGGGCATCGCCCTGGGCAACCTGAACGGCCAGATCCGGGTGCGGGAGGGCCTCGCGAAGGACCACCCGGGGGACGTCAAGGTCCAGAAGACCCTCATCGACTTCGTCCTCTCCCGCGGGCAGTTCGTCGGCAGCATCGCCGACTACGAGCACGCCGCCGCCCTCGCCGACGACCTGGTGAAGCGCATGCCCAAGGAGGGCGACGCCCACCTGGCGCGCGCCGGCACCCTCGGCACCTTTCACCAGTTCGACGCGGAGCTGGCCGAGCTCGACCTCGCGCAGAAGCTCGGCGCCGACCCGTCGTCGGTCGCGACGGTCCGCGCGACCGCCTACCTCGCCACCGGCCGCTACGACGAGGCGGAGGCGACCGGTGTCTGGAAGGACGAGGCCGTCCTCAAGCCCGCCGGCTTCGTCGGCGCCGCCATGCTCGCCGGCGAGATGGGCAAGGCCGCCGAGTCCGACCGCCTCTTCGAGCTCGCCCGCGCCCACCAGCGCGATCCCTCCCCCTTCGCGCTGGCGTGGATGGACTTCCAGCGCGGCTACCTCCTGGAGCGCCACGGCGACCGCGTCCGCGCCAAGCTCTACTACGAGGAGGCCCACCACGCGCTGCCGGGCTTCCCGCACGCCGCCGTCCACCTCGCCATGATGGACACGGCGCAGGACGCGGTGACCCTGCTCCAGCCGCTGGTCGGCAAGACCGATGATCCGGAGGTGGACGCGGCGTACGGCGACGCCCTGCGTCGCGTCGGGCGAACGGCGGAGGCGAAGACCGCCATCGACCGCGCGCGCGCCCGCTACGAAGAGCTGCTGGTGAAGCACCCTGCCGCGTTCGCCAACCACGCCGCGGCGTTCTACCTCGGCGTCGGCGCCGACGCGAAGCGCGCGCTCGTGCTGGCGAAGCAGAACGCCAAGGTGCGCCACACCGAGACGGCGCTCGAGCTGGAGCTGAGCGCCGCCCTGGCCGCCGGCGATCACGATGAGGCTTGCGCCGCGGCGCGAGACGGGCACACGCTGAAGTATGCGACGGACGCCTTCCGCACCGAGCTGAAGACGACCCTCGCCGGCTGCCCCGACGCCGGAACGTGAAGCGCGTTCTCCTCCCCTTCCTCGTCACCCTCCTCGTGCTCTCCCTCGCGCGCGTCGCGAGCGCGCACCAGGTGGACCTCTCGCAGGGGACGTACCGCGTGGAGGGCGCCACCGTCCACGCCTCCCTCGTCTTCGCCGAGGCCGCGCTCGCCACCGCGATGCCCGACCTGGACGCCGACCACGACGGGCGCCTCTCGCAGGCCGAGCTCGACGCCGACCACGACGTCCTCGGGCGCGAGCTGGTGGACGGCGTCCACGTCCGCGCCGCGGGCAAGGCGTGCGAGGGCGCGCTGCGCGACGCGAAGCTCGGCCAGGGCGACGCCGTCACCGTCGACGCCGACTACGCGTGCGACGGTCCGGCGGGCGGCCTCTCCTTCGACTTCGCCTTCGTCTCCCGCTTCCCCGCGGGCCACCGCCACCTCGCCACCATCACCGGCGCGGACGGCAAGGACCACACCTTCCTCGCGACCCTCGGCAACCACGTCGCCACCGCGGGCAACGTCACCGCGAGCGCCTCCTTCCTGGGGATGATCCGCACCGGCGTGCTGCACATCCTCACCGGCTACGACCACCTCGCCTTCCTCTTCGGCGTCCTGCTCCTCGGCGGGCGCCTGCGGGATCTCGTCGCCACCATCACCGCCTTCACCATCGCCCACTCCATCAGCCTGGGCGTGGCGGTGCTCGGCATCTTCTCCGTCCGCTCGGGCATCGTCGAGCCCCTCATCGCGCTGTCCATCGTCTACGTGGGCGTGGAGGACGTCTTCGATCTCGCCCCGGACAGGCGCTGGCGCATCACCTTCCCCTTCGGCCTCGTCCACGGCTTCGGCTTCGCCGGCGGCCTGGTCGACCTGCACCTGCCGCGCCCCCAGATCCCCGCGGCCCTCTTCGCCTTCAACTCCGGCGTGGAGATCGGGCAGCTCCTGGTGGTCGCGGCGATGCTCCCGCTCATCTACCGCGCCCGCAAGAACGCGTGGGCGCGCACCACCGGCACCAAGATCGCCAGCCTGGCGCTGGTCATCGCCGGCATGGCGTGGTTCTTCCAGCGCGTATTCGCTTGACCCGTCAACGATCCAGGATCGTCTCCACCTCGGCGTAGATCCGCTTGCGCCACGCCGAGAGGGGCGACTCCCCGCGGTGCATGCGCTCCGTCTCGGCGAGCACCTCGCCGATGGGGCTGGTCACCACGTAGGGATCGTCCTCGCTCGCCGCGCCGCCCACGCCGGGGCCGACCCACCCGGTCATGAAGCCGCTGTTGCCGCGGGCGAGCTCGCGCACCGCCACGTTGGCGAGGCGCGCGCCCAGCAGCCGGTCGAAGGCGGTGGGTGTCCCGCCGCGCACCACGTGGCCGAGCACCGTCACGCGCGTGTCCACGTCCGGGAGGGAGCTCGCGATGCGCGCGTCCACCAGCGCCTTGAGTCGCGCCACATCCATCTTCACGCCCTCCGCCTTGAGGACCAGCAGGTGCCGCCGCGGCGACGGCCCGGCATACGCCCGCTGCATCGAGCGCACGACCCGGTCGACCAGCGCCCCCTCCTCCTCGTCCGTCTCGCGCACCAGCACCGCATCGGCCCCCGCGGCGATGCCGGCGGTCATCGCCAGGTAGCCCATGTCCCGCCCCATCACCTCCACGAAGAAGGTGCGGCGGTGCGCGCTCGCGGTGTCCAGGATGCGATCGCACGCCTCCACGATGGTGTTCATCGCGGTGTCCACGCCGATGGCCATCGAGGTGCACGCGAGGTCGTTGTCGATGGACGCCGGCAGCCCCGCCACCGCCAGCGCGCCGCCCTCGTGGGTCTTCGCGTCGAGCAGCGTGCGCGCGCCGGCGAGCGATCCGTTGCCGCCCACCACGACGAGGGCGCGCAGCCGCTCCCGCGCGATCACCTCGCAGGCGCGGGCGCGCCCCTCCGGCGTGGGGAAGACCTTGCTGCGCGCCGTGCCGAGGACCGTGCCGCCGCGACGGGCGGCGTCGTCCAGCGGGTGGAGGTCCAGCGGCACGAGGCGCCCTTCCATCAGCCCCACGTAGCCGTCCTCCACCCCCACCACCTCCAGGCCCAGCTCCGCGCCCACCCGCGCCGCGCCGCGAAGCGCCGCGTTCATGCCGGGCGCGTCGCCGCCAGAGGTGAGCAGGGCCACCCGGTCCCCGCGCGCGAGCGTCATCGGCTGTCCCCCGTCCGGCGTGTCGGGCGTGTGTCTTCCATCGCCCCCATGGTAGCCGCCGCTTGCCGCCGGTGCGGCACCTTCGTAGCGTCTTGTGATGCGCCGCGCCCTCACGGTCCGGGCGGGCCGGGCCCTCGCCGCCCTCCCCGCCGCCCTGCTGACGATCGCCGTCCTCGCGTCATGCGGCTCCACGCCGGAGCAGCCCCCGCCGCCGGACCTCGGCGATCCCAGCGACTTCCTCAGGCCACCGAAGTCCTGCGCGTACACCTGCCCGATCACCGACTGCCCGGAGTCGGTCACGCCGTACTCGTGCCCCAGCCTGGGCGCGTGGAAGTCCCTCCCCCACGACGACACCTGCCCGCCCGACTGGGACGGTACCTACCCGACGCCGGTCGCGGGACAGTGCACCGCGACGACGCCGGGCGGGGACGCGATCCTCTACGCGGGGCAGGGCCAGAACGGCACCACCATCCTCCCCGACGGCCGGCGCCTCCACCCCGCGGGCGCGGACTGGGTCTTCTCCGAGACGGACCTCACCGGCGGCCTCACCTCCGCGCTGGCGGCCATCCCGGGCACCTCGTGGGTGGCGACGGTGGACACCGGCTACGGCCCCCACGCCGTGCGCGTCGTCGACCCGGCGAAGATCGGCCAGGGCGATCCGGTGCTCGGCTACGTCAAGTTCGACATCAAGGAGACCCTCAACAGCGCCGTCGCCTTCGTCCCGCCGGACCTGCTCTACGTCGCGACCGACGACGGCGTGGTGCAGGCCATCACCCTGGACACGCAGACCGGCGCGGTCACCCGCGACGACGCGCGCAGCATCGCCCTGCCGGGCAGCGTCGACGGCAACGGCAACCCGCGCACCTGGTACGTCGCCGGCCTCGCCGCCTCCGCCGACGGCAAGCGCCTCGTCGTCACCGGCGTCAACGATCACCAGCTCCTCGTCTACGACGTCGCGTCCGGCTCGCAGACCTTCGGCCAGCTCCTCGGCCAGGCGGACCTCGGGGGCGCGGAGACCTTCGGCGTCTGGTTCGACCCGAGCGACGCCACCAGCTCCACCGCCTACGTCTCCATGTGGGACCAGAAGCGCGTGGCCGAGGTGGACGTGTCCAACCCCGCGCAGCCCAGCGTGAAGCGCTCCTTCGACACCGAGAAGGCGCCGGAGGGCGTCGCCTTCCTCGACGCGCGCTGGATGATCGTCGCCGGCGATCTGGGCGACGCGCTGACCCTGGTGGACCGCACCTCCGGCGCCACCACGCGCGTGCCGGTGGACGCCGCGGCCACCCTCTACGGCAGCGAGCCGACCACCCTCGCCTACGACCCGACCGCCAAGCGCCTCTACACCACCCTCTCCGGCCTCAACGCGGTGCGCGCCTTCGACGTGGACCTCGGCACCACGCCGCCCACCCTCACCCCCGCGGGCATGCTCCCGGCGGGCTTCTGGCCGTCGGGCGTGGTGGCCATGGCGGACGGCTCGGTCGTCGTCGCCAACATGCGCGGCCGCGGCACCGGCCCGCGCCCGCTGTACTTCGACCTGGGCGACAGCGACATCGGCGACCGCATGCGCGGCTCCATCCAGCGCGTCCCCCCGCCGACCGCGCAGGACCTGACGACCGGCGAGCAGGACGTCCGCACCTTCGCGGACGTGGGCGACCTCGCCGGGCACCCGACGGTGCAGTGCCCGGGCGGCGCCGACGACTTCCCCGTCCCGGCGACCAACACGCAAGGTCCCTCCAAGGTCATCCAGCACGTCTTCCTGGTGGTGCGGGAGAACAAGGGCTTCGACGGCGTCTTCGGGGACATGCCCGGCGTCGAGGGCGACCCGGCCTACACCCTCAAGCAGGACCCCGGGCTCATGGACACGCTCTGGCACAACATGCGCGCCCTCGCGCGCACCTTCACGATGAGCGACAACTACTACACCGACGCGATCTACTCGACGCAGGGTCACGTCTGGGCGACCTACGGCCGCAGCAACGACTTCAACGAGCGCACCTGGGCCATCTCCGGCGCGGGCCACAGCGCGCGCACGGTCCCCGGCGGCGGCCTCTTCGACGTGAGCCGCCCCATCGAGGGCTCGCTCTTCGACTGGCTGGGCGCCAACGGCGTCCCCTACGACCTGCTCGGGGAGATCGTCGGCACGCCGACCAACCCGCCGGCGGACCACCCGCCCATCGACATCCTCTACCCGGGCGGGCCCTTCCAGAACATCGGCTACAACGACGACGAGAAGGCCTGCCACGTCGCCGCGCGACTGCGCGTGACGTGCAACCTCGGCACCTTCGTCTACATGACGCTGCCCAACGACCACACCTTCGGCCTCAGCGACAACAAGACGACGCCGGAGACCTACATCGCGGTCAACGACGACGCGACGGGCATGTTCATCGACGCGCTCAGCCACAGCCCCATCTGGCAGTCGTCGGTCGCCTTCATCACCGAGGACGATCCCTCGCAGGGCGGCGAGCACATCGACAGCCACCGCACGCCCTTCGTCGTCGTGTCTCCGTGGGTCAAGCGCGGCTACGTCTCCAAGACGCACTTCGACATGGCGGGGCTGCACAAGACCTTCGCCCACCTGCTCGGCAAGCCGTACCAGAACGCCGTCGTGGCGAACGCGTCCATCCCGTTCGACATGTTCACCTCCACGCCCGACTACACGCCGTACACGTACACGCCGCGCACCTGGCCGCTGACGTGCGGCGGGGCGAAGCAGGGGGAGCTGGAGCTGAGCCGGTCGTGGGACTTCTCGCACGAGGACGAGCAGCCGGGGCTGGACGCGCAGGTGACGCGCGCGCTGCGGGGGCAGCAGCTGGATGTGCTCGGGCCGAGGACGCGGGAGAAGATGGAGGAGCGGCTGGAGGCGCGGGACTGGGGGGAGTGAGGGGGAGAAGAGGGGGGATGCCCCTCCGGGCGCCATGCTCGGGCTCGTGCTCGCCCGCGCGCAGGCCCACGGTGAGGAGCGGGGGCAGCGCGGTGGGCCTGCACGCGGGCTTGCGCGCGAGCCCTGCGCGTGGCGCCCCTCCCCTCAAATGGCGCGCAGAGCGCGCCATTTGGGGAGGCTGGTCGGCTGCGCGGGGCGGACCTCGGCGTGGGGGACGAGGGGGACAGGCCCTCCCTCCGATTCGAGGAGCGTGGGTGGCGTCGCGCGAGGGGGCTTCGTGCGGTGCCACGCCGGGCGGGCGGAAGAAGCCCGCCGGCCTTCAGGGTGGGCTCGGGGGATGCGGCACTGCGGCCGTCATGCTTCTTCCGCCATGGGAGGGCATGGCACCGCACGAAGCCCCCTCGCTCTTTCTCCTTCACACGTACGCGCGCTCGATGCGCCGGGAGCCGACGCGGTCGGAAGAGATGATGTGGCGGGCGCTCAAGGGGCGGCGGCTTTGCGGGGTGAAGTTGCATGACCTTCCCTCGGCCTGCGGCCTCGGTCGGTCTCGTTCTTCGGCCGAGCCGAGGGCTCAGCCTCGAATTCAGGCGGCAGCACGTGCTGGGGGGCAGCTACATCGTGGACTTCGTGGCGCTGAGCGAGCGGCTGATTGTGGAGGTGGACGGGGGGGTGCACCGGGAGCCGGAGCGGGCGGCGGCGGATGCGGCGCGGCAGCGGGTGCTGGAGAAGCTAGGGTACCGGGTGGTGCGGGTGGCGGCGGAGCTCGTCGAGCGAGACGTGGGCGCCGCGCTCGCCCGGGTGCGCGCGGCGCTCGGGCGGTGAAGCGACCACGTTGGGGAACCTGGCCGACGCCGGCTGCGATGGTGACACCTCCCCTACCCTAGCCCCGGGCGCTCGCGCGCATCCCCGGGCCGAGGTGCAGCGCTCACCGCCGGAAATGAGCAGCACCGCGGCCCGTCCAGTCCGACAGCCGGAGGGCGTCGCCGAGGTCCGCCGCGTGCGGCGCACCAGCCTCCCCGATGGCGCGCGGAGCGCGACATCCGGGGGAGGGGCGCCACGCGCAGGGCGCGCGCGCAAGCTCTCGTGCGTGCCGGAGTCCTTGCATCATGCACACACGGGCGGCACGCGCGAGAGCGAGCACGCGCCCGAGCATGGCGCCCGGAGGGGCATCCTACGCGCGCGTGCCACGATGCATCGGGCGCCTGGCGCGCGCGACCCTGTAACCAGCCAGCGCCGCCACGAAGGTCGCTGCCACGACGTAGACGGCGCGCATCCCGTCACGGCCCGAG
Organism: uncultured delta proteobacterium; assembly: GCA_963782055.1. GTDB lineage: Bacteria > Myxococcota_A > Polyangia > Polyangiales > Polyangiaceae > DASXHD01. The sequence continues at coordinate 1,911,805 of CAWAIF010000003.1, read as the reverse complement.
TCGCTGCCCGCGAGCACGCCGTGCGCGAGCGCCCCCGCGAACACGAGGAAGGAGAGGTAGTGGAGCCGGCGCCACGCCCGCGCGCCGAGGCGGCGGCGCCACCCGAAGCTGAGGTGGACGAGGAGGGCGGCGTACGCCGCGAGCAGCCCGAGGGCCACCGCGAAGCGTCTGTAGGGGGAGAGGAATGGCACGACCGCGTCGAGCACGTCCAGGCGCACGAACCTGTCGGCGGTCAGCGCGAGCGCGTGCACCCCGACGAGCGCGAGCGACGCGCCGGACAGCCAGCGGTGCAGCTCCACGCTGCGAGCGCGGGCGACCCATCGGTCTGCGGCGCCCGTCGACACGAACAATCCGAAGACGACGTCCAGCGTGAGGGCGAGGAAGGCGGTGACGCCGGCCGCCCGGGACGTGATCCACGCCGGCGCGCCCAGCTCCGGGATGGCGCCCGGAGCGAGCCCCGCGCGTGTGGCGATCGCGTCCAGGACGAGGAGCAGTCCCGCGCCGCACAAGACGCCCAGGAGCACGCGTCTACCCACGGCGAGCCTCCCGCACGTCCACGTCGCCGACCAGGCGCAACGCACGGTCTCGGAGCACGAGCACCGCTCCGACGGCCGGCCACCGCTCGAGGAAGCGCCGGCCCCTCTCCTCGCCGAGCACGAAGGCGGTCTTGGCCAGCACGTCGGCCACCTCCGCGTGCGGCGCGAGCACCGTCACCTGCAGCAGGTCCGTCTCCGCGGAGGCGCCGGTGCGGGGATCGATGAGGTGATGGGCCACCCGCGGCCCGGCACGCCAGCGCCTCCGGTTGGCCGCGCTCGTCGCCACGGCGCGGTCGGTCACCGCCAGCGTCGCGAGGGTGCGCGAGGCGTCGGTGGGGTCCTCGACGTCCACCCACCACGGCTCTCCCGTCGGGCCACGCCCTCGAAGCACGGCATCGCCGCCCGCGTCGATCGCGCCGTCGCCCGGCAGATGCACGGCGGCGGCGTCCACGGTGGCGCCCTTGATCATCCCGCCGAGGTCGAGCTGCACGTGCGGGGGGCAGCGCACGGTGCGCGTCGCCGGCTCGAGCGTCACCTCCAGCAGGCTCGCCTCGCGCGGGCGCGACGGCTCGCTCGCGCGGTCGAGCGCGCCCGGCGCGCAGCTCCGGTCGTAGCCCAGCGCGACGAGCGCTCCACCCACGCCCGGATTGAAGATGCCACCCGTCATCCGGACGTAGACGCGAGCGCGCGTCAGCGCCCGGAACAGCGGCTCGGACGCGACGAACGGCCCGCTCTCACGGTTGAGCGCTGCAAGCTCGCTGTCGTCGCGGAACCGGCTGAAGCGGCGCTCGGCCTCCTCGAAGGTACCGAGAACCCGCGCGGCGACGACCGCCTCCTCCGGCCCCGGCGCGGTCACGGTGACCTCGGTGCCCATGGCGCGAAACGCGAACATCACGAGCTCCGGGTGCGCACGCGCCCGGCGCGCGCGGGGGAGACACGCACCATGCGCGGCCGCGCGTCGCTCGCCGCCGCCGCGTCGCTGGCTGTTGCGACGCTCCAGCCCGGCGGCAGTCGTAGCGCGGGGCGCTCACGCGGCGGCAGGTCCGCGTACCAGACCGTGGTGCGCCCCGGCTCGACGGGCGCCGGCGACATCGAGAGCCCCGGCGACGCGGCGGCGCGGGGCGCGCGCACGGCGAGGGCCCAGAAGACGATCAGGTAGCCGGTCGCCAGGAGCGCGAGCACGGACGGACGGAGATCCCCCGCGAGCACGGGGCGGCTGCGCGCGGGGCGCTCCCCTTCAGTCGTCTTCATGACGCGCTCGCTGGTCGTGGCGGGTCCGGGGCTCGCCCTCTTCGTCGTCGTGCTCGACCCACGCGGCGAACACCGGCTCCGGATCGCGTCGCGGCGACAGCGCCGCCGGCGGGGGTTCCGCGGCGCTGCGGGTGACGGGAACCAGCACCACCGGCGCCTCTGGACCCGAGGCCGCGGCGGACGGGAGCGCGCCGGAGATCGCCGGCGTGGAGCGCGGGCCGAGGTAGCCGGAGAGCGAGGCCACCGTGACGCCGACGGCGAGCGTGATCGCGGTGGTGGCGGCGACGACGGGAAACATGGCACGGCGGGAGGACCTGTCTTCTGTGGTCATGATGATGCTCCGGGCGATGGTTGATCAGTCGTTGTCGCGCGCGGCAGGCGCCACGCTGCTGGGCGTCGCGCCCCCGCCGGCGACGCCGGTGACGTACGCCTGCGCCGCGCCGTACTGGTAGACGAGGCGCCCACCGGCCTCGCCCGTGCGGTAACCGAGGCCGGTCACGACGAGCGTCCCGAGGGTGGCGGCCGCCGCCAGGGGGAGCCCTGCGCGCCGCGAGCCGAGTCCGCTCGCCACGAGCATCAGGCCGAGCACGCCGCCGCTGGCCCACACGAAGGCCTCCGCGGCGTCCTCGTGGCGCTCGATCGCCGCCTCCGGCACGACCTTCTCGACGCGCTCCCCCTGGGCGTCGCCGGTGCGGAGGGCGAGGATGCCCGAGCCGACGAGCAGGGTCTGCAGTCCGACCGCGACCATCCAGCCGCGCCACGGCAACCACCGCCGCCACCAGGCGACGAGCAGCCCGCCCGCGACGAGCGGCATGAGCACCGCGAGGGCGATGGGAACGTGAACCAGCTTGGGGTGAAAGAGCAGCGCGTCCATGATAAAGACCTCCGGGTTCGATGACGGGGTCAGCGTGGTGGCGGGAGGGGCCCTGCACCATCCGCCATCCGTGATATCCAAGGAGCTGCGCGCAGTTGGAAGCCCGCGATCTCACGTCCGAGCGAGGCCTGCTGGCGATGATCCTGGCCGCCTTCGCCGGGGTCGCCGTCCTGGCGGCGGTGGACCTGCTCTCCGATCTCGGAGAGGGCACGACGGTCGGACACGTCGCCACGGAGGGCGCCGTCGTGCTCGTGGGGCTCGCCGGCTCTGTCGTCATGGCACGGCGGCTCATCCACGGCGTCCGCGACGCGCGCGAGACGCGACGGCAGGCGGCGGCCCTCGCGGAGCGGCTGGACGCGACGGAGCGCGAGGCGACCCACTGGCGCGAGGAGGCGCAGGAGCTGCTGAAGGGCCTCGGGGCGGCGATCGATCGCCAGTTCCAGCGCTGGGCGCTGTCGCCCGCGGAGAAGGAGGTGGCCCTGCTGCTCCTCAAAGGCCTCAGCCACAAGGAGATTGCCGCGGTGCGGTCCATCACCGAGGCGACCGCGAGGCAGCAGGCGCGCGCCGTCTACAGGAAGGCAGGCCTCACCGGGCGGCACGACCTCGCCGCGTTCTTCCTCGAGGATTTGTTGCTGCCGGCAGCTCCCGCGTAGTCACCCTCGCCCGTCGAGGGTCCGGAGCGGCTCGACCAGTCCCTGGATGCCCGTGAGAAGGGACCCGTGTCAGCACCCTGTCGGTGGTGCCGAAGCTCGCGGGCCGCGCCATCGATCACGAGTGGACGGCGCAGGGGTCAGGACCGCTGCGAGTCACCATCGACGAACGCGCCGTCCTCCTCGAGGTCGACCTCGCCGACGTCGACCCCGAGTGGAGCGGGCACCCCGCCCTCACTACGACCTGACGTTCTCGCCGGAGGGGTCAAAACCCCCGCACCAGGCCCCCGAACAGCACCTTCGCGAAGCGCTCGTTCTCCATCGCCTCGGCGGCGGCGGGGCCGTAGTCGTAGGCCGGGCGGTGCGCCTCCTGGAGCCACGCCCACACTCGGTGCACCTCGTTCTTGTCGAACCAGGTGCCGTGATCCTTACAGATGTCCACCTGGACGTCGCCGACGGCGACGGGGGAGAGCGTCTCGCCGCCGACGGGGCAGCGCATCGGAGCGCCCGGGGATGGCTGCACGGGGCGCGCGTGGCTCGACGCCTGATCGGCCAGCGTGACGATCCCCGGGTCGAGCAACGACAGCACGCGCCGGGTCCCGCCGTTGTCCAGCCACACGCCGCCGCACTCGCCGCACCCGTGGAGGGTGGTCGCCTGCGTCCTGCCCTCGAAGAGCGCGCTGGAGCAGCGCGGGCACGGCATGCTCGTCTTGCCGGCCTGGTCGACGACGATCACGCGCTCTATCACCTCGCGCACGACGACGGGCGCCGGGGCCTCCGCCACCACGTCCGCACCGCAGAACGGACACGTGCGGTCGCGCGCCTTCGAGGCGGGCAGCGGAGCGCCACACCGCGGACACTTCACCTCCGTGAGCATGGCCCATGGAAGCGCGGTTCCGGGCCGGAGACAAGAATGCGCCACCGGCTGGCTCACCCGGCCTCGCCGAGGTCCGCTCCGTGCACCCGGAGGGGCATCCCCCGGCCTGCTCCTCGGTCACGGCTTCAGCCGAAGGACGTCCCACCGCACGCGCCGGGCCGGACCGCCGGTCACGACGAGGTGCACATCCTCCAGCGTGACGTCCGAGCCCGCCGCGAGCGCCGTGTTCACCCGGAGCCGCGCGACGTCGCCGGGCGTCTCCTCCTCGAAGCACGACGCGCAGTCGGCGATCTGGGCAGGCGGGACGCCGGCGAGCGAGGCGGGGTTGCCCGCGTCGGCGGTGAGGCGCTCGGCGTCGAGGGTGGTGCCGTCGGTCATGGTGAAGTGCGCGTGATCGCCCGGCGCGAGGGCGACCTGGACGTCGAGCCGGTCGGCGACGCGCTCCGGCGTGACGACGGCCGGATTGGTGGCCGGCGCGAGCGTGTCGATCGACGGATTCGAGCATCGGCACGATCTGGCCTTCCACGAGGAAGATCGGCAGGTCGTCGAGCGGCGCGGGCACGCTCACCTCGGCGCCGCCGGCGTAGACGCGGAAATCGTTCAGGTCGACGTAGCGGCCCGGCGGCATCCAGCCGTGCTTCTCCGTGCCGCCGCGCGCGACGACCGGCCACACGTAGAGCGCCGGCCCGAGGTAGTACGCGTCCTCGATGGACCACGCCTGCGGCGCGTCGGGAAAGAGCAAGAACGGGTGCATCGTGAGGGGCGTGCCGGCGCTGTGCGCGCGCTCGGCGAGCGCCCAGAAGTACGGCGCGAGGCGGGTGTGGAGACGCGCCCAGCGCGCGTACGTCGTGGTCGTCTCGGCGTCGCTCCAGAGCGACCACTTCGGCTGGGTGCCCTGGATGGGGTTGGAGCACGCGTTGTCCTCCATCATCATCGGCGACGCCGCCATGATCTCGACCCACCGCAAGAACATCTCCTTGTCGTGCGGGAAGCTGGTGAGGCACTTGAAGCCCGTCCCGTCGCTGCCCCAGTAGGGCACGCCGCTCATGGAGAGGTTCACGCCGCCGCGCACCACCGACGGGATGCCCTGCGTGGTGTCGAACGTCGCCTCCGCGTCGCCGCCCCACACCGCGGGCACGTACGCCTGCGTGCCCGCGTAGCCGGAGCGCACGAAGAAGAGAAAGTCGTTGGGCCGCTCGGCGACGAGGAGGTCGTGCGCCGCCTTCGCCGAGAGCACCGGGTACTCGTCGTGCATCTCGTCGCCCCGGCGCCCGTCGAAGAACACGGCGTCGTGCGGCGTGTACTCGCCGAAGTCGTGCATCCACCCGTCGTAGCCGAGGTCGAGCGTGCGCTGCAGGAGGCTCTGGAACCACGTCACGGCGTCGGGGTTGGTGAGATCGATCGGCGAGACCTGGAGCAGCGTGCCGGAGATGAAGTTGTTCAGGACCGGCGTGCCGTCGGGGTTCTTCACGAAGTAGCCGTGCGCGAGCCCGTAGGCGTAGTCCGCCGCCGCGTTGGCGTTGTTCGCGGCGACGTACGGGTTGTTGTACGCCATGACCTTGTAGCCTTCGGCGTGCGCCGTGGCCGTCCACTGCTGGAGCTCCGCCTCGCGGCCGGTCTGCGAGAGGGCGGGCAGGAAGTGGACGGAGTCGTCCATGCCGGTGATGGGCACGTGGTTCTGGCGCATCGCTTGCCACTCCGGGACGCCGTTCACCATCGACTTGTCGCCGACGCGTCGTCGCGCGCCGAACACCCACGGCGCGGGCACGAGCGGGCGTCCGGTGTCGGCGGTGTAGTCGTCGAGGGTCGCGAGCGGGTCATGGTGCACGTAGACCGTCGCGTCCCACGCCGGCGCCTCGACGGCGAAGCGCCACGCGTCGTCGCGCTCGCTCGCGAAGTGGACCTCGGTGCGAAAGGTGGTCTCCAGGTGCACGCCGTAGCCGTGGCTCGAAAGGAAGAAGGGCACCGGGAAGTACGTCATGGAGGGGCCGTGCGGGTACGGGTTGGTGTCGCTCACCGGCGTGTTCTCGCCTTGCCCGAGCCCGCCCTCCTCGGCCCAGCTGTAGAGCGACCAGCCGCGGTGATCGACCGTCCCGAAGCGCTCGCCCATGCCGAAGAAGTGCTCGTCGGCGGTGGAATGAAAGGACATCGTCGTCTTGTTGGGCGGCGCGTCGAGCGACAGGTGCACGCGCGCGCCGTCCAGCGACACGACGAGCTTCATCGCGAGATCGCCGTCGCCGGTGAGGCTCAGGGTGACCGACCCGGCGGTGCGACTCGCGACGGTCGCGCGGGTGGCGTGGCGGAAGGGGCCCTCGCCCGCGGCGTACTCGTCCCAGCCCTCGAGGAGCTGGGCGGAGTACGTCGGCACGTCCACGGTGGTCGCGACGCCGCCGTACGCGTCGTCCCCGCCGCCGGAGAGCGTCTCGAGCACAGGCTTCCCCGAGCCGTCGCCGATGGTGAGGGAGAAGGGGTCGAGCGACACCGTCACGGTCGCGTCGCTCGACGACAGCACGACCGGGCTCGGCCCGGAGCCGCACGCCCCGCCCGGCAGAGCCCCCAGGGCGAGGACGGCGATCGTGCCGTAGAGGTTGCGTCGGAGCGCCGCCATGTCGAGCCCCGGATCATCCCACGTCGACCGGCGCGCGGAAACCTCGTCGAGACCTGTTGTATCATCCCCCCGGGAATGCCTCCCCCTCCCCGTCCGAAGCGCCTCGGCCGATACGACGTCGTCGCCAAGATCGGCGGCGGCGGGATGGCCACCATCTATCTCGGCCGCGCGCCCGATCACGTCGCCGCCATCAAGGTGCTGCGCCACGAGCTCGCCGAGAGCCCGCACGTCGTCGACATGTTCCTGGACGAGGCGAAGATCCTCTCCCGCCTCTCTCACGACAACATCACGCGCACCTACGACTTCGGCGAGCAGGACGGCCACCACTTCATCGCGATGGAGCTCCTGCTCGGGCGGACGCTCGTCGACGTCTGGGACGCGTGCGTCGCGCGCGGCGTCTCCCTCCGCCTGGACCTCAGCGCGCACATCGCCGCGCGCGTCGCCGAGGGCCTCGCCCACGCCCACGCGCTGGCCGACGAGCGCGGCGCCTCCCTGCGCGTCATCCACCGCGACGTCAACCCGAGCAACGTCTTTCTCACCTACGACGGCCAGGTGAAGCTCTTCGACTTCGGCCTCGCCAAGTCGCTCGGCCGGCGCGCGCAGAGCTCGGCCGGCGTCGTGAAGGGCAAGCTGCCGTACCTCTCGCCGGAGCAGATCCTCCAGCTGGAGATCGACCACCGCGCCGACATCTTCATGCTGGGCACCACGCTCTGGGAGATGACGACGATGCGCCGCCTCTTCAAGCGCGAGGACGACGTGGAGACGGTGAAGGCCGTGCGCGGCGGGCCCATCCCCGACGCCCGCAAGCTGGTGGCGGGCTACCCGCCGGCGCTCTGGCAGATCGTGGACAAGGCGCTGCAGCGCAACCGGGACAACCGCTACCCCGACGCCGCCGCGCTCGCGCGAGACCTGCACGCCTTCGTCCGGCAGGTGACCGCGCACGACGTGTCCGGCCTCATCGCGCCCATCCTGGAGAACCTCTTCCCCGGCGACCGCGCCCGGCAGATGGGCTGGCTGAGGAGCGCGAGCGCGATGCCCCGCGGCGCCGCGGGGACGACGATGCCCCCGCCCGCTCCGATCCCGTCGGCGCGCGAGGGGTCGGACGACTGACGCAACGTGCGAGCCGTCTTCGCGCTCACCACCTTTCTCTCCGCCGCGCTGCTCTTCGCCGTCGAGCCGGTGGTGGGCAAGATGCTGCTTCCCGTGCTCGGCGGGGCGCCGGAGGTGTGGGCCACCTGCCTGCTCTTCTTCCAGGTGTCGCTGCTCGTGGGGTACGCGTACGCCCACGCCGTCGCGACGCGCGTCCCGGCGCGCGCGCAGCCGCTGGTGCACGCCGCGCTGCTCGGGCTGGCGCTCGCCGCGCTGCCGCTGCGGCCCCCGGTCGGGTCGCCGCCGCCCGCCGAGGCCTTCCCGATGGGCTGGCTGCTGCTGCACCTCGCCCGCCGGGTCGCCCTGCCCTTCGTCGCGCTGTCGGCCACCGGCCCGCTCCTCGGGCGCTGGCTCCACCGGGCGAGCGACGGTCGCGCGGACCCGTATCCCTTGTATTCTGCAAGCAACGCCGGGAGCCTGCTCGCGCTCCTCGCCTACCCGGTGCTCGTGGAGCCGCTCACCACGCTGCGCGCGCAGGCGCGCGGGTGGTCGGCGGCCTACGTCGCCGCGGCGGCCATGATTGTCCTGTGCGGCTGGCCGCTGCTCCGGCAGCGCGCGCCTTCACCTTCGCCCTCGCCGGCGAGCGCGCCCTCGGCCATGGCGGCACCCATCCCGGCGCGGGACGTCGCGCGGTGGGTCGTCCTCGCCTTCGTGCCCTCCAGCCTGCTGCTCGGCGTCACCACCTTCGTCACGACCGACGTCGCGCCCGTCCCGCTGCTCTGGGTGGTGCCCCTCGCGCTCTACCTCGTCGCCTTCATCATCCCCTTCTCCGCGCGGCCGCGCATCGCGCATGCGCGGGCGGTGGCCTGGATGCCCGGCGCGGTGCTCGCCCTCGTCTTCACCATGACCGTCGGCGCCGACAGGCTGCTCTGGCTGGCGACGCTCGTCCACTTCGGCGCGTTCTTCGTCGTCGCCCTGGCGTGCCACGGCGAGCTGGCGCGCCGCAAGCCTCCGCCGGAGCACCTGACGGCCTTCTACCTGGCGGTGTCCTTCGGCGGCGCGCTGGGCGGCGTCTTCAACGCCATCGTCGCGCCGCTCGTGTTCCCGGCGCTCTGGGAGTACCCGCTGGTGGTGGCGCTCGCGTGCGCGGTGCGCGTGTGGATGCCTTTCTCCGCCGGCCACGCGCCCGCGCGCGACTTCGCCGAGGTGGTGCGGGAGGTGGAGGGCGCGCCGGACCCGCACGCCGCGCGCCGCCGGCTGCGGGCCGTCGCCAGGGGGGTGCTTCTGCCGCTGGCCCTGGCCGGCCTGGTGGCCGTCGCCGTGCGCGCCACGCGCGGCGGGAGCGACACGCTGCGCCTCTTCGTCGTCGCGCAGGCGGTGACGGTCGCGTGCGTGGTCGCGTGGAGCATGCGCGCGCGGGTGGCGCGCTTCGCGTGGGTCGTGCTCCTGGTGCTCGCCGCGCCCGACGTCGGTCGCGCCGGGAGCTCGGTGCTCTTTCGCGGCCGCAGCTTCTTCGCCACGCACGGCGTGCTGGAGGACCGCGCTCACGCGCGTCACCTTTACGTCCAGGGCACCACCATCCACGGCCTGCAGTCCACCGACCCGGCGCGGCGGCGCGTGGCGGGCGCCTACTACCACGCGACGGGCCCCGGCGGCGAGGCGCTGTCTCGCATCGCGCCCCGGCACGCCGCGCTCATCGGCCTGGGCGTGGCGTCCCTCGCCACCTACGCGGACGCCGGCCAGTCCTTCACCTTCTACGAGATCGATCCTGTCGTGCGCCGCATCGCGGAGGATCCGAGCCTCTTCACCTTCGTGGGCGACGCGCGCGCGCGGGGCGCGGCGATCAAGGTGGTGCTCGGTGACGCGCGCGTGGAGCTGGCGCGGGCGCCCGACGCCTCCTTCGACCTCCTGGTGCTCGACGCGTACACGAGCGACGTGGTGCCGACCCACCTCCTCACGCGCGAGGCGTTCGCGATGTACGCGCGCAAGCTCACGCCCGGCGCGAGCATCCTGATGAACGTGTCCAACCGCTACCTCGATCTGGGTCGCGTCGTCGCGGCGGTGGCGAAGGCCGACGGCTGGCGCGCCGTCGAGCGGCAGGACGAGGGTGGCACCGACCGCGCGCGCGAGCTGCTCGCACGCGACGGCAAGGCGCCCTCGCGGTGGATCCTGCTCGCGCGTACCGAGCAGCAGGCGCGCGCGGCGACGGGCCCGGACTGGCGCGACCTGCCGCCCTCCTCGCTCCGGCCGTGGACGGACGACTACGTGAACATCCTGGCGTGCCTTCGCTTCTAGGGCGATGACCGATTTGTGGTGTAAGGACCCACACCGGCACCAGCCGCCGCCCGCGTCGAAAGGCCCAGGAATGCGGCGACGTCCCGGGTTTACGGCGTTCAATCGGACGGTGGGTCGCGCCGCCAGCGGTGACGAAGCCTTTGCAGGGGAGTGACGACGGTGCACACTTGAGCCTGGTGCAACGTGAGGTGCACCGGCTAGCAGGGGGTTGAGCAGACAGGAGCCATGGCGGCGGACACTCCGAAGCGACGCACGACCCCCTCCCCGTCCACGGGCTGGACGCGAACGGAGAGCGACGGCGATCGCACCACCCCCACCATGGACCTGGAGACGTTCGCCAGGCAGCAGGCGCGCCGCTCGCAGCGTCCGCCGCCGGAGTCGAGCGGCGTGCGCCCGCAGCGGGACGAGCTGGAGGAGCTGGAGGACAGCCAGGTGCGGCCGCTCTCCCTCATCCCGGTGCTGGGCGACGAGGAAGAGGAAGGCAGCGAGGTGCGGCTGCGCACCGCGGCGCCGCTCCCGATCCCGCCGGAGGAGGACCTGGACGCGTCCATCCCGCCGAGCGTACCGACGCTGGTGGACCGCATGTGGCGCAGCTTCACCGGCGGCGACTTCGCCGGCGCGCTCGACCTCGCCGAGGCGGTGCTCGCCGCCGACGCGCAGAACGCTCTCGCCAACGACTGCGCGTCCGCCTGTCGCGGCGAGATCGAGGGATCCATCCTCGCGGCCATCGGCCCGGTCGAGCGCGTGCCGGCCCTCGCGCCGGACGCGCTGATGCGCCTGCCCTCGACGCTCGACCACCGCGCCGGCTTCCTGCTCGCGCAGATCGACGGCCAGCTGACGCTGGAGTCCGTCCTGGACGTCGCCGGCATGCCGCGCGTGGAGGCGCTGCGCCTGCTCCAGCAGCTCATGCGGCTCGGCCTGGTGCGCTGAGATCCGGCCACGGGCGGGCCCGGCTCACCGCCGCTTCTTCTTCTCCGCCTTCGCCACCCGCTCGAGCGTGCGCACCACGGCGTCTGCGCTCAGGCTGATCGAGTCGATCCCCTGCTCGACGAGGAACTCGGCGAACTCGGGGTAATCGGAGGGCGCCTGCCCGCAGATGCCCACCTTGCGTCCCGCCGCGTGCGCGCACTCGATGAGGTGCGCGCACGACCACTTCACCGCGTCGTTGCGCTCGTCGAACAGCGCCGCGATGGTCGACGAGTCGCGGTCGACGCCGAGCGTGAGCTGCGTCAGGTCGTTGGAGCCGATGGAGAAGCCGTCGAAGATCTCGGCGAAGCGCTCGGCGAGCAGGATGTTGGAGGGGATCTCCGCCATCACGTAGACCTCCAGCCCCTTCTCGCCGCGCACCAGGCCCGCCTCCGCCATCGTGTCGAGCACCTTCTGCCCCTCCTGCGGCGTGCGGCAGAAGGGGATCATCAGCTTGAGGTTGGTCAGGCCGAAGGTCTCGCGCACGCGCTTGACGGCGGCGCACTCCAGGAGGAACCCCTCCTTGTAGTCGGGGTGGTAGTAGCGGCTCGCGCCGCGCCAGCCGAGCATGGGGTTGTCCTCCTTCGGCTCGAAGGCCGCGCCGCCGGCGAGCTTCGCGTACTCGTTGGTCTTGAAGTCGCTGAAGCGCAGGATGACGGGGCGCGGGAAGAAGGCCGCGGCGATGGTGCCGATGCCCTGGGCCAGCTCGTCGACCATGAAGGCGCTCCTGTCCTCCATGCCGTCGCCCACCACACGGTCCACCTCCGCCCGCCCCGCCTCGTCCAGGGTGTCGTAGCGCGTCAGCGCCAGCGGGTGCACGCCCACCCAGCTCGCGAAGATGAACTCCATGCGTGCGAGCCCGACGCCGTCGGAGGGGAGCAGCGACTGCTTGAAGGCCTGCTCCGGGTTGCCGACGTTGAGCATCACCTTGGTGCGCGTGTGCGGGAGCTTCGACGAGTCGATCTCGGTCACCTCGAAGGGCAGCTCGCCCTCGTAGACGTTCCCCATCTCCCCCTCGGCGCAGGAGACGGTCACGCGCTTCGCGCCGCGGAGCACGCGCGTGGCGTCGGCCGTCCCGACGAGGGCCGGGATGCCGAGCTCGCGCGCGACGATGGCGGCGTGGGAGGTCCGGCCGCCCTGATCGGTCACGATGGCGGAGGCCACCTTCATGATGGGCTCCCAGTCGGGGTCGGTGCTGCGCGTGACGAGGACCTCCCCCGGGCGGAACTGGTCGATGTTGCGCGCCTCCGCGATGACGTGCGGCTTGCCGCTGGCGATCCCCTCCCCGATGGCCAGGCCCACGGTGAGGCGCTTGCCCTTGCCGTGGAGCGAGTAGACCTTCAGCGTCGTGCCGCGCTGTCGCGAGTGCACCGTCTCCGGGCGCGCCTGCACGACGAAGAGCTCGCCGGAGCGGCCGTCCTTCGCCCACTCGATGTCCATCGGCGTGTCCGCGCCGGCCCGCTCGGTGTAGTGCGTCTCGATCGCGGCGGCCCACCGCGCCAGGGTGAGGGCGTCCTCGTCGCTCAAAGAGAAGCGCGCGCGGTCGTCGTCCGACACGCGCACGTTCTTGACCTGGCGGTTCTCCTCGGTGTCGTAGACGAGCTTGACCTCCTTGGTGCCGAGCTTCTTGCGGATGAGCGACGCGTAGCCCTCGCGCAGGGTGGGCTTGTGCACCCAGAACTGGTCGGGGAGCACGCGCCCCTGCACCACGGTCTCCCCCAGGCCGAAGCTCGACGTCACCAGGATGACCCCGCGGTGCCCGGTCTCGGTGTCGAGCGTGAAGATGACGCCGGAGCTCGCGAGATCGGAGCGCACCATCTTCTGCACGCCCACCGAGAGCGCGACGGCGAGCTGGTCGAAGCCCATGTCTTCCCGGTAGGCGATGGCGCGCGCGGTGAAGAGGCTGGCGAAGCCCCGGATGACCGCGTCGACGACGAAGGGGGCGCCACGCACGTTGAGGAAGGTCTCCTGCGCGCCGGCGAAGCTCGCGCCCGGCAGGTCCTCGGCGGTGGCGGACGAGCGCACGGCGACGTCGGTCTCGTCCTCGCCGTACCTGGAGGAGAGCGCGCGGTAGTGCTCCACGATCGCCGTCTCCAGCTCCCGCGGCACGGGCGCGCGCAGGATGAGCTGGCGCGCCCGCTGGCTGCGCCTCGCCAGATCGGCGGTGTCGTCCTTGTGCGCGCCGCCCAGCGTGTCACGCAGCGCGCCCTCCAGGTCCGCGCGCCTCAAGAACTCGCGATACGCGCGCGCCGTCACGGCGAAGCCGTCGGGCACGCGGATGCCCTTCGGGACGAGCGCCCGGATCAGCTCGCCGAGCGAGGCGTTCTTGCCGCCGACCAGCGCGACGTCATCCATGCCGAGGGTGGAGAAGGGGCGGATCCATTCCATGGCGACGACACGATGCACTCCGCGTACCTCCTCGCCGGGGGCGGTCTCGCGCGCGCCTCACGCGACCCGCGGCCGCGATTGGCTTGCGCCACGGTGCACGGTTTGCGAGGGTGCATGCCGAAGGAGGCTCACGATGACGATGCGATCCATGGCGGCCCTGGCCGTCCCCGAGAAGATTCAGGGCGCGGTCCACTCCGTGCGCGGGCTCCAGCTCGGCGATCTGGCGTGGTCGGTGGGCCTCCTGCTGGCCGCGTTCGTCGCCGGCCGCATCGTCGCCTGGATCATCCTGCGCGCGACGCAGCGGTGGGCCAAGAAGACGACGACGGTGCTGGACGACATGGTCGTCCAGCACATGCCCAAGCCGCTGCGGCTGCTCCTGCCCGCGATCGCGGTGGAGCTCGTCGTCCCGCTCCTCTCCCTGCAGACCGATACGCTCCACCACGCCGTGCTGGTGGTCATCATCATCGCCGCGGGGTGGACCTGCCTGCGGCTGCTCCGCGTCATCGAGGACTACGTCACCAGCCGCTACGACACCGGCGGGGAGGAGACGGTGGAGGCGCGATCGGTCTACACGCAGCTCCGCGGGCTGCGGAACATCGGCGGCTTCGCCGTCATCCTGGTCACGTTGGCGTTCGCCTTGATGACCTTCCAGACGGTGCGCAACATCGGGACCGGCCTGCTCGCCTCGGCGGGCGTCGCCGGCATCGTCCTGGGCTTCGCCGCGCAGCGGAGCATCGCCACAGTCCTCGCGGGCGTGCAGATCGCCGTCGCGCAGCCCATCCGCGTCGACGACGTGGTCATCGTGGAGGGGGAGTGGGGGACCATCGAGGAGATCGCCCTCACCTACGTGGTGGTCAAGATCTGGGACCTGCGGCGGCTGATCGTCCCGGTGAACTACTTCATCGACAAGCCCTTCCAGAACTGGACACGCGGCGCGAACGAGCTGCTCGGCACCGTGGAGCTGCACCTGGACTACTCGGTGCCTGTCGAGGTCATGCGCAAGGAGTTCATGCGCTTCCTGGAGGCGCACGAGCTCTGGGACAAGAAGGCGGGCGGCGTCACCGTGACCGACGCGACCGAGCACACCATGCTGGTCCGCCTGCTGGTCAGCGCCAAGGACTCCAGCGACCAGTGGACCCTGCGATGCGACGCGCGCGAGAAGATGATCGCCTGGGTCCAGCAGAACTACCCGGGAGCCCTGCCGCGCACGCGGGCGGAGGTGGAGGACGAGCGCAAGGCGGCGTGAGAGCCTTGCGTCCGGGACGAAAGTTGCTTCTCCTGGGCGCGACATGAACCACGAAGCGTCTTCGTCGCAATACCTGCGCGCGCTGAGCTACCGCTTCCCGACGGTGGAGTCGGCGCTCGCGGAGATCGCCCACCTGCGCGCCGTCGCCACGCTCCCGCGCGGCACCATCCACGTCGTCAGCGACGTGCACGGCGAGTTCCAGAAGCTGGAGCACATCCTGCGCAACGGCTCGGGCAGCCTGCGGCCGCTGGTGGAGCGCGTCTTCGCCGGGAGGCTGGACGACCGCGCGCGCACGACGCTGCTCAACCTCGTCTACTACCCCCGCGAGGCGTGGGAGCGGCTCTCGGCGAACATGAGCTCCGTGGCCGAGCGTGAGGAGTACGTGAAGCTCACCCTGCTGCGGGAGTTCGAGCTGCTGCGCGTGCTGCTCGCGCGCTACAGCCTGCGCCACGCCCAGCGCGTCTTCCCCGAGCCCTACGCCGAGCTCTTCGCCGAGCTGCTCGTCTCACCCGACGTCGAGCGCGACCCGGCCTACGCCGACGGCCTGCTGCTGCCCTACGTGGAGGACGACGGCGGCGTGGAGCTGCTCCGCGCGGCCGCCCACGCCCTGCGATCGTTCGCGTCCTACGAGCTCATCGTGGCGGGCGATCTGGGAGATCGCGGCCCCCGCCTGGACCGCGTGATCGACGCCATCCGTCACCAGCGCAACGTCACCGTCACCTGGGGCAACCACGACGTGGAGTGGATGGGCGCGTGCCTCGGGCAGCGGGCGCTCATCGCGACGGTGATACGCATCTCGCTGCGCTACGGGCGCATCGCGCAGCTCGAGGAGGGCTACGGCCTGCCGGTGGAGCCGCTGGAGCTGCTCGCGCGGGAGGCCTACGCCGACGACCCGGCGGAGCGCTTCCGCTCGAAGGGGCAGGATCTGCGCTCGCCGCTCCTCCTCGCCCGCATGCAGAAGGCCGCGGCGATCCTCCAGTTCAAGCTGGAGGCCCAGACGATCCTCCGCAACCCCCACTTCGCGATGGAGCACCGCAACCTGCTCGGCGCGATCGACCCGCAGGCGGGCACCGTGACCATCGAGGGACGCACCTACCCGCTGCTCGACCGCGCCTTCCCGACGGTAGACTGGAGCGACCCCTACCGCCTCTCCGAGGCCGAGGAGCGGTGCATCCGCCTGATGGAGCGCTCCTTCCTGGACAGCCCCACCCTCTGGCGCGACATGCGCTACCTGCTCGAGCGCGGGTGCGCGTACACGACACGCGACGAGAACCTGGTCTTCCACGGGTGCGTCCCGGTCGACGCCGAGGGCGGCTTGCTGGACATGCAGGTGGATGGCGAGCCCGCGCGCGGCAGGGCGCTCTTCGACGCCATCGACAACGCGGTGCGGCGCGCCTTCCGCGATCGCGCCCAGGCCGACGTGGACCTGCTCTACTACCTGTGGGCCGGCGCGCGCTCCCCCATGTTCGGCAAGGACCGCATGGCCACCTTCGAGACGTACTTCGTCGAGGACAAGGCCACCCACAAGGAGACGAAGAACCCCTACTTCTCCCTCATCCATGACCCTGCGTTCTGCCGGCGGATGGCCGTCGAGTTCGGCGTGGACCCCGAGCGGGTGCTCATCGTCAACGGGCACGTGCCGGTGAAGGTGGAGCAGGGCGAGTCACCGCTCAAGCGGAGCGGGCTGGCCGTCACCATCGACGGCGCCTTCTCCGAGGCCTACGGCGACCACGGCTACACCCTCATCATCGACGCCGAGCGCACCGCGCTGGCGCGACACCACCACTTCGAGTCCATCGACTTCGCCATCGAGCACGGCGCGGACATCGTGCCGACGGTGCAGGAGCTGCGCCGCAACGACCCGCCGCGCCGCGTGGGGGACACGGCGCGCGGCGCGGAGCTGCGCGAGGAGGTCGCTGGCCTGGAGCGGCTGGTGCAGGCCTACCGCAACCACGAGATTGAGAAGCCGCCGAGCTGACCGGCGCCGTCGGCCGACCCCTCACTGCCCGCGGCAGCAGACCGTCTTCTGATTGGCGAGGCTGGCGTCCGCCTTGGCGGCGCCGGGATCGCCGCCGCACGTCACGCCCTGCGCGGTGCCCGTGTACCTGTACGAGCGGTACTGGTAGACGCCGCCGGACGGCTTGGCGCCGCAGGTTCCGTCGGCCGTCATGTCCACCTGGTTGTCGTTGCACGCGGTGTCGGTGAAGAAGCTCAGCGTCCCCTCGCACTTGGCGGTGACGGCGCAGGTGGAGGAGCAGCCGGTGCAGTCGAGCTGCGGCTCGCTGCCCACCGTGTGCTTGGCGGGGAACCCGGCGGGGCAGTCCACGTCCCCGTCGGCCTGGACGCAGACGGCGAAGCCCGCGGGCGGCTTGCACAGCGCGCCCGAGCAGCTCGGCGCGGGCTGGCAGAGGCGCGCCGACATGGCGCTGACCTTCTTCAGATCGGGCGTGGGGGCGAAGGTGCACGAGCCGCCGGTGGGCGGCGGCGGGTCCACCTCGATGTGGGTGGCGAGCACGACGGAGTAGTTGCCGGTGGTGCTGCAGCCGCCGGAGTTGCCCGTCAGCGACAGGCCCTGCTGATCGCACGTGGCGCTGACGCCGTAGTCGTACGGGCGGGTGATCGTCCCGGTGCCGCAGTCCGGCTGATCGCCCACCTGGCACGCGCAGCTGCACGCGCCGTCCTGGACGGTCGGGTCGGACACCGGGTTGGTGGTCGTCCAGCCGGCCGGGCAGGCGTTGTCGCGGTTGCGCGCGTAGGCCACCAGGGTGAAGCCCGCCGGGGCGGTCAGGTTGCACTGCGCGGGATCGCACCCGCCGCCACCGTCTCCCCCGCCGCCGCCGTCACCCCCGCCGCCGCCGCCGTCGCTGCCCCCGCCACCCGGGGTGTAGAGATCGGTCTCGGTGGCGCCGCCGCACGCCGAGACCGCGAGCGCGGCCGCGACTGCCCAGCCAACGAAAGCCCTCATGGGAGGATCGTTACGGGAAACCGTGCAGGGTGCAAGTCTCACGCGCGGCCGCCGAGGCGCACCAGCCGGCCGGGGCGCTCGCCGGTCAGCTTGCCGCCCTCGGCGATGACGTGTCCGCCGGCGACCGTGGCGCGGTAGCCGGTGGCGTCCTGCAGGAAGCGCCGCCCGCCCGCCGGCAGATCGCGCACCAGGCGCGGCCGCGAGAGGGCGAGCTGCGCGGGGTCCAGCACGTTGAGGTCGGCGCGCATGCCGGGCGCGACGACGCCGCGATCGGCGAGGCCGAGGTAACGCGCCGGATCGCGCGTCATCATCCGCACCGCCTGCTCCATGCCCAGCCGATCGTGATCCCGGTCGCGCACCCAGTGCGAGAGCAGGAAGGTGGGGAAGCTGGCGTCGCACACCGTCGCCACGTGCGCGCCGCCGTCGCTCAGGCCCAGCAGCGCGAGCGGGTGGCCCATCATGGTGCGCACGTTGTCGAGCGACATCTCGGTGTAGTTGTAGAGCGGGAAGTAGAGCAGCTCGCGCCCGCCGTCCTCCAGCAGGGCGTCGAGCACCGCGCCCAGGTGCGAGACGCCGCGCGCGTAGGCCTCCGCGCCGATGGAGGCGTCCAGCTTGGGCTCGTAGTCCGGCCGCGCGCCCAGGCGGAAGAGGCGCAGCGACACCATCTCCAGCCGCGCGAGGAGCTGGTCGGCGAGCGGCGGGATGGGGCTGCCGTCCCCCGCCACCGGGTCGGACGTCTCCCCGAGCAGGCGCGCCCGAACCTCCGGCTCGCGGAGCTTGCGAACGCGCTCTTCCAGCGGCAGGTCGGCCACGGCCTTGTAGGTGGGAAAGCCCATGAAGGGGTGGAAGGTGGCCTCCAGGCCGAGCAGCACCCCGATGGCGCGCACCGCCACCTGCGCGCGCATGGTCACGCCCCGCGCGTCCGCCTTCTCGATGCGCTCCAGGATGCGCTTCCACTGGCCGGGCTCCATGTCACGCTGCATGACCGAGATGGAGAGGGGGTGGCCCGCGGCCTCCGCCATCGCCTCCAGCACGTCGAACTCGCCGTCGAAGCGCTCCGGCCCGACGGCCATGTCGAAGTCGCTCACCGCCTGCAAGACGCCGTGCCCCAGCCCCTCGAACGCCTTCGCGATGCCGGCGAGCTCCGCCGCCGTCGCCTCCGACGAGGGCGTCGCCGCACCGGTGACCGAGCGGTGGTTGTCGGTGCGCCCGGTGCTGAAGCCCGCGGCGCCCGCCTCGAGCGCCTCGCGCAGCAGGGCGCGCATCTTCGCCACGTCGTCCTCGCGCGCCGCCTCGCCCGCGATGGCGCGGCCGCCCATGACGAACACGCGCAGCGCGTCGTGCGGGACCTGCAGCGCGTAGTCGATCGCGTGCGGCCGGCGATCGAGCGCATCCATGTATTGTGCAAAGGATTCCCAGTCCCAGGTCAGGCCCTCCGCGAGCGCCGACCCGGGGATGTCCTCCACGCCCTCCATCAGCGCGACGAGGGCGTCGCGGTCGGCCTCGCGCACCGGGGCGAAGCCGACGCCGCAGTTGCCGAGCACCACCGTCGTCACGCCGTGCGCCGACGAGGGCAGGAGATCGGCGTCCCAGGAGACCTGGCCGTCGTAGTGGCAGTGCAGGTCCACGAAGCCGGGCGTCACCAGCGCGCCCTCGGCGTCCACGGTGCGGGTGGCGGCGCCGTCGCAGCGGCCCACCTCCACGATGCGGCCATCCTTGACGGCCACGTCGGCGCGCACCCCCGGCGCGCCCGTGCCGTCCACCACCGTGCCTCCTCGGATCTTCAGATCGTACATCGCATCGCAGAGTAGCCCAGCCGGCGGTGCTAAGGTACGCCGTAAATGCCCGAGCCGATCGTCGTCCGCGAAGGCGTGGTCGTGCCCGCCGACGCCCAGGCAGTGCACGCTGTCCGGGCGAGCGGCCCGGGCGGGCAGAACGTCAACAAGGTGGCCAGCAAGGTCGAGCTGCGCGTGGACCTCGGGCGCATCACCGGCCTGGATGAGGGGGCGCGCTCACGGCTTCGCGCGGCGTGCGCGGGGTCCCTGGACGCCGAGGGGCGCCTGCTCGTGGTGAGCCAGCGCACGCGCGATCAGCGGCAGAACCTGGAGGACGCGCGGGGGAAGGTGCGCGCCCTGGTGGCGGCGGCCCTGCCCCGCCCGAAGCGCCGGCGCGCGACGCGCCCGACGCGCGGGAGCGTGGAGCGGCGGCTGGCCGGCAAGAAGCGGCGGTCCGAGACCAAGGCGGCGCGGCGCGGCGGCGAGGACTGACCGTCAGCTCATCGGGAGGGCAACGATGAAGGTGGCGCCCCGCCCCGGCTCGCTCTCGACGCGGATGCTCCCGCCGTGTGCCTCGGCGATCCCCTTCGCGATGGAGAGGCCCAGACCGGCGTCCGCGCGGTGCGCGTGGGCGCCCTGCCAGAAGCGGTCGAAGAGGTGAGCGCGCTGCTCGGGGCGGACCCCCGGACCGGTGTCGGCAACGGAGAGCTCGAGGTGATCCCCGGCGCGGCGCGCCCGCACCGCCACGCGCCCATCCACCGGCGTGAACTTCAGCGCGTTGGACACCAGGTTGCCGAGGAGCTGGCGCACGCGCTGGCGGTCGAGGTTCGCCTCGTCGACGCCGCCCTCGACCGACACGTCCAGCGCGATGGACCGCTCCTCGGCCGCCGGACCCGCCAGAACGACCACCTCGTCGAGGATCGCCCGCACCGACTCGGGCCGGGGGTTCAGCGCCAGCGTGCCCGACTCCAGCTTGGCGGCCAGCAGCAGGTCGTTGATGAGCTGGTTGGCCACGGCGACGGCGCGCATGATGATGCGCGGCTCGGGGTCCTCCGGCTTGCGCCGCCCGAGCACCTGCGCGGTCAGCGCGATGCCGTTGAGCGGATTGCGCAGATCATGGGAGACGATGCCCAGCACCTCGTCGCGCACGCGCCGCGCCTCGAGGGCGGCGGCGTAGAGGCCGGCGTTCTCGATGGCCATCGCCGCGCGATCGGCGATGCCCTCGCCGAGGGTGACGTCGGCGGCGTCGAAGTCCTCCCGCTCGGGACACCGCGCCAGCACGAGCACGCCGATCACCCGGTCGCGTGCGACGAGCGGCAGGGCGAGCAGCCGGCACGGCTTGTCGTGGCCGCCGCCCAGCGCCGACGGATCCAGCGACGCAGCGCGCAGCCAGGACGCATCGGGCGAAGGCATCCGCTCGCCGCTGCGCGAGGCGAGCACACGCCCGAAGGCCTCCCTCCACGACGTCGCGTCGACCTCGAGCGACCGCAGCTCGGCCGCCCTGGAGGCCAGCAGGGTGCGCCGCACGACGCCGCCGGCGATCACGTCCACGAGACACGCGTCGGCGAAGCGGGGCACGAGCAGCCCGGTCAGGCTGCGCAGGGTGCCCTCCGGATCGAGCGAGGCGCCGAGGCGCTTGCCGGCGTCCGCCAGCAACGCGACGGCCGCCTGCGCGCGCCTGCGGATGCTCAGGTCGTGGATGAGCATGCTGGTGCGCTCGGCACCCGTCGCGTCACGGAAGATGGCCGACGACACCTCCGCCGGGAAGGGCCTCCGCCCCTTGCGCAGGCACGTCACCTCGCCGTGGGCGTGGCCGTCGCGCCGCCGCGCGTCCAGGAACGCGGCACCGCGCGGGTCGGAGAGGTCCACCAGCAGGGAGCGGCCGCCGGCGCGGATCTCCTGCTCCGTCATCTCGAACATGCGGCACGCCGCGGGGTTGGCGGCGAGGATGTCGCCTGACGGCGCGGTGAGCAGCGTGGCGTTCAGGCTGTGCTCGAAGAGCGCGCGGTACCGCGCCTCGCTCTCGCGGAGGGTGTCCTGGGCGACCTTCTGCTCGGTGACGTCGCGGAAGTAGACGGTGAGGCCTGCCTCCGAAGGGTACGCGCGGAAGGCCACCCAGCGGCGCCGGACGGGGGTGAAGAGCTCGAACTCGCTGGGCGCAGGGCTCGCGGCGGCCTCCCGCAGCCTGGCCTCTGTGTGCGTACCCACCGCGGTCGGGAACGCTTCGCCGAAGCGGCGGCCAACCAGCTCCTCGCGCGAGCGGTCGAAGTAGCGCTCGGCGCTTCGATTGAGATACGCGATGCGCCACTCGGGGTCGTAGACCAGGATGCCGTCGGTGATCCGGTCGAGCGCGTCGGCCAGCGCCTCAGCGTTGCCTTTCATGCGGATGTCTCCCTCGCGCCCTCGCTGGAAACATGACCATCGCGGCACGGCGTTGCAAGGCTCGCGTGGACCTCTTGCGGAGGAAGCAAAGAGCCGCGAGCGGCGCGATCAGCGCGGGGCGGGCGTCGCCTCGCCGGTGACCATCGCGTTCACCTCCCTGGCGATCTGCGTGATGCGCGGGCGCAGCTCCGGCCCCTTGGTGATGAACTGCGTGACGCCCAGCTCGTAGAGCAGCTCCACGTCGGCGTCGCGCGCGGCGGCGCTGACCGCCACGATCGTGGAGTGCTCCGCCAGCTTCTCGCCGCGCAGGTACATGTAGAGCTCGATGCCGTTCATCCCGGGCATCATGAGGTCGGTGATCATCAGGTGCGGCGGCTTGGCGCGGACGATCTCCAGCGCCTCCCGCGCGCCGGTCGCGATGGAGACCTCTGCCGTGGGGACGGCGGCGCGGATGTACATCTTGATGAGCTTGGCGATGTCCTTGTCGTCGTCGACGACGACCACCTCCAGCTGCCGCGAGCCGGAGCGCTCGGAGAGGCCGGTCCGGATGGTCCGTAGACGCCAGACGACGCTCTCGAGCTGCAGCGGGCGGGCCTCCGGGTCCTTCGCCATCATCTCCCGGACGAGGGCCGCCAGCTTCGGCGGGGCGCCGACGACCTCCGGGATGGGCGCCTCCACGTGCATCTTGGTGAGCCCGCGCAGCGATTCCGCGTCGTAGGGCGGGTTGCCCGTCACCAGCTCGAAGGCGAGGACGCCGAGGGCGTAGGTGTCGACGAGGTGGGCCGCCCCGGCCTTCACCTTCCCCAGCAGGGCCTCCGGCGCCATGTACAGCGGGGTGCCGCTCAGCTCCGGACGGCCCGCCTCGAACTCCGGAGTCACCAGGCCGAAGTCGGTGAGCACGACGCGGTTGGGCGGGGCGAGCATGATGTTGGACGGCTTGATGTCGCGGTGGGCGATGCCCGCGCGGTGCACCGCGGCGACGCCCTCGGCGATGGCGATGAGGATGTCGAGCGTCTCCTTCGGCGTGATGGGCTCGCGCGTGGCGCGGCGGCGCTCCACGTGCGCCTCCAGGGTGACGCCGGGCACGTGCTCCATGACGAAGTACTCGATGCCGTCGTGCATGCCCATCGCGTAGACGGTGACGAGCGCGGGGTGGCGGATCGCCGCCAGCGCCTGCGCCTCCTTGCGCAGCAAGGGGCCGAGCGACGCCAGCGACGGCCACGCGGCCTTGATCGCCACGCGGCGGTTGAGCTTGAGGTCCTGCGCGTCGAAGACCTGCCCGTTGCCGCCCTCGCCCAGCAGACCGCGGATCTCGAAGGTCTCGCTGAGCACCTCCCCGACGCGGAAGATGCCCCCCTGGCTGGCTCCTTGCTTCGTCGCCTTGGGCGGCGCGACCGATCCCTTCTTGGGCATTGGAATCGCAATATCGCAGACCGGCCCCGCTCCTCGCAAACTTTGCCCAGGCGCCCGGGTCGGGGCCCTCCCATCGGGCGGGCGAGGCGCCTCACCGAGGGATGATAATCGCCTGCTGGCCGATCTCCAGCACCGAGACGCGATCGCCCAGGTCGCGGCTCGCGACGAGTCCCTGCAGCCTGTCGCGCGCCTCGTGGGGCTCGTCGAGCGAGTCGACGAAGGTGTCGAAGTGCATCGGGATCATGCGCGCGGCGCCCAGATCGCGGAAGGCGTCGAGCGCCTCGTCGGGATCCATGTGCAGCGCGTGCATGATGGTGCGTGGGTGCATTGGCGCGATGGGCAACAGCGCAAGATCGATGTGCCCGAAGCGCCGCCGCGTCGCGGCGAAGTCGCTGCTGGAGTACGCGGTGTCGCCGGCGAAGTAGACGGTCATGCCGTGGTACTGCACCACGTACCCGGTGAAGGCGTGCGACCACGTGGAGTCCAGGCCGTAGCGCCCGCCGACGTGATGGACGGGCACCGCGGTGATCCGCAGCCCGCGGTCGTCCACCGTCTCGAAGCGCGCCAGGTCCACCGCGTCGAAGGAGAAGTCGGTCAGGTACTCGAGCCCGCCCTCCGGCATGTAGAGGCGTCGCACCTTCGGCTCGATCGCGGCGAGCGAGCCGAGCGAGAGGTGATCGAAGTGGACGTGCGAGACGAGCACGGCGTCGAGCGGCGGCAGGCTCTTCGGGTCGAGCGGCACGCCCACCTTGCGCCGCGAGAAGCCGCCGATCAGCGTCGTGAAGACGGGGTCGGTGAGCACGTAGCGGTCGTCCATCTGCACGAGCATCGTGGCGTGGCCGACCCACGTCACGGCCAGGCGCGCGCCGGCGACACGCACGTGAGTGACGACGTGAGGCGGCGGCGCCGTCTCGTGAAACGCCGCGGAGCAGCCGGCGGCGGCGAGCGCCAGCGCCACGCCGAGGACCCGCGCGCGCATCAGAAGTACCTCACGCGGAGCGTGACGATGCACGGGGCCTCGTCGAAGGACGGCGCGTAGGTCACGAAGAGGCCCACCACCCCGAACGCGATCTCCGCGCCGGCCTCCAGCGCGGGATACACCTGGCCCCGGCGCAGCAGCGCCGCCGCCCCGATCGACGCGGCCAGCCGCTCGCCGTGCTCGACCAGCGGGAAGGTGGAGCGCACGCCCACCCAGACGCCCCACTCCGACCCGGACGCCGCCGTCGAGAGGTACTCCGGCGCCACCCGCAGCGCGATGGATCCGGCGTTGCGCGTGCCGGGTTCGACCACGAAGAAGCGGTAGGGCGAGAGCTTGTGGTAGATGCCCCACGAGTAGAGCAGCGGCGTGAGCTGCCAGCGCACGCCGAAGGCCGCGCGCTCGCCGCCGAACCCCACCTCCGGGCTGGGGACGGCCTGCGCGAGCATCCAGTAGATCGTGGGCGGAGGCTGGCGGTCGTAGGGGTGCGTGGCGGACGCGGAGGCGCCGGAGGCGAGGAGCAACAAGAAGAGGAACGGCGCGAGGCGCCGCATCAACGCCTCGAGCGCACGGCCTCTTCCATGCTGGCGACGCTCTCGTGCAGGTCCCGCAGGGCCTCGCGCCGGCGCGCGGTGCCGCTCAGACGCCGGCGCGCGATCTCCAGGGCGGCGCGCTCGGTCGCCTCGAGGGAGTCCCCCTCCGCCCGGGCGATGGTGGCGCCGGGGTCCACGTTGTCGACCAGCACGACGCACCGCTGCTCGATCCAGTACGAGGTGACGCCGATGGGCCAGCCATCGAGCTCGGCGGCGCGCTTCGTGTAGTCCCTGGGACGGAATGTACGACCCTTCGGCTCGGCCTTGGATTCACCGCTCATGGCATCACCTCTCGATGGGCGCGCTGACGAGGTTCCCCCACTCGGTCCACGAGCCGTCGTAGTTCTTCACGTCGGGGTAACCGAGGAGATACTTGAGCACGAACCACGTGTGGCTCGAGCGTTCGCCGATTCGACAGTAGGCGATGACCGGCCTGTCGCCGCGTACCCCGGCGGCCCCGTAGAGCGCGCGCAGCTCCTCCACGCTCTTGAAGGTGCCGTCGGGCCGGCACGCGCGGTCCCAGGGCACGTTGACCGCCCCGGGGACGTGACCGCCGCGCTGGCACGTCTCGGGCAGGCCGGGCGGGGCGAACACCTCGCCGGTGAACTCCAGCGGGCTGCGCACGTCCACGAGGTCGGCGCTCCTGGCGGCGACGGCGTCTCGCACCTCCGGCAGCAGGCTGCGGAGCGAGGCGCTCGCGCGGGCGGCCGTGTACTTGCTGGGGGTGTGGGACGGCAGCTCGCGGGTGAGCGGGCGCCCCTCCGCGATCCACTTGGTGCGCCCACCGTCCACCAGCACCACGTCTCTGTGGCCGTAGATCTTCGCCTGCCAGAACGCCCAGGCGGCAAACCAGTTGTTGCTGTCTCCGTAGAGCACGAGCTTGGTGTCGTTGCCGATGCCGGCACTGCCCATCAGCTCCTCGAACTGCAGCGGCGAGAGGATGTCGCGCAGCCGCGTGTCGCAGAGCTGCACTGCCCAGTCCCAGCCGACGGCACCGGGGACGTGTCCCTCGTAGTAGTTCACCGGATCGACGTCCACCTCCACGATGCGCACGGCAGGATCGCGGAGGTGATCTTCGACCCACTGCGTGTCGACGATCACTTCGCTGTTCGGGGTCCCCATCGTGCCGATGCTATCACCACCTGGCGGGCCGGAGGGAGCCTCGCCGGCCCGGCGGGGCGAGACCGTAGGCGGAGCCGCGCGATCAGGCCCCCGTCAGCAGGTCGGGTGCCAGCAGGAAGAGCGCGCCGAACGCCGCGAGGAGCACGCCGCTCACCCCCTTGAGCCCGCGCGCCAGCCGTTCGCTCATGGTGAAGCGGCGCCGGAGGGCGATGAACGCGGCGACGATGAGCAGCAGCGGCACCACGTACGCGACGTTGTAGAGGGCGAGGTACCCGTAGCGCGCGCCCGCCGGGAGGCCGCGCAGGGACAGGACGCGCGTGTAGATGGCCGGGAAGCCGACCGTGCAGCCCAGCTCAATCAGGTTGACGAAGAAGGCGAGCACGGCGATGCCCCCCAGCGCGGCGGTTGTGGTCGCGGCGCCGGCGATGCGGCGCATGCGGCGGAAGAGCCGGGGCTTGGCAGTCTCCGGGATGACCAGGCTGGGCCCCTTCTTGAACCACACCACGTCCTTCATGTTGACCAGGCCCATCCCGAGCAGGGCGCCCCCGAGCACCATGGTCGCGACGCGCGAGAGGCCCACGAGCTGGAAGAGCGCGGACCACGCCGTCATGAAGAAGAAGTAGACGACCCCCGACATCACGACGAATGTGCCGGCGTACATGAGCATCCGGCGCCACGACTGGACGTGGATCAGGATGCCCAGCAGCACCACGAGCACCCACATGGCGCACGGGTTCACGCCGTCCACCAGGCCGATCAGGAGGGTGAGCGCCGGCAGCGGCACCGACGCCGGCTCGATGCTCCCGACGAGGGGGAGGTCGATGCGCCGCAGCGGGGACGCCGCCACCGCGCCTTTCGGCCCGAGCGCGCGGCGCGCCATCGCCCGCACCTCGCGGTCCGTCTCGCCCTTGACGTACCCGACGACGTACGCGTCCCCGACGACGAAGGTGGGGATGCCGATGGCGGTGGCGTCGAGCCGCTTCATCGTGTCGAGGAAGCGCCGCCGGCCCTCCGCGCTCTTGCGCACCTCGACGCGCTCCACGCGCAGGCGCGGCTCCTCCTTCTCCAGCGCGTCGACCAAAGGGGCGGCCTCCTCGCAGTGCGGGCAGCCGACCCCCCAGAAGAAGACGAGGGTCACCGGCGCGGGCGCGCCGGCCTGGGCGGGCGGTGAGGCGGGCGCGGGTAGCTCGTCGAGCGGACACGCCGCACCCGGCCCGCAGGGGGCGCCCGCGTCCGGCGCCGCCACCTGCGCCCACGCCGGGCGCACGCCGAGCAACACCACGAGGGCGAGCACGGCGGTCGCGACCAGCCGCGCGGCCACGCGAGCGACACCTGCGGGGGGAGGTGGATGAGCCACGAAGGGACGAGGTAACAATCTTCGTGCCGCGCGGCGGGCTGCCCGGATGCGACACGACACGGCCGCCGTGGCGCGCGACGTGCGCCGGCGTGCAACGTCGGCGCCTCCCGCCCCTGCTCGGTGAGCACCGGCTCGATCTCGGCGGCCGCGACGCGGCGAAAGACCGCGAGGGCGAGGGTCTCCACCATGAGCTGCATGCCGGCTCGACGCGGTCGTTGCGACGGTGCGCATCGGCTGCATCCGGTGTGCACGCCGCACGTCCGCTTCCCCGGGGGAAAACGCGCCTCTCGCACGAGGTGCGCATCTTGCTGAGCCTCGCCGTGAGGAGGACGAGATGCGACCGATTCATCTTCTTCTTGCCGCCGGCGCGCTCGTCGCCGCGATGGCGTGCGGGGGCTCGCAGGCTCCCGGCGCGGGTGGATCCGCCGGCGACGGCCAGGACGCCGGGACGAGCGCGGGCGCCAGCAACATCACGACCTACGAGACGCTCGCCGGGCAGGTGCAGTCCGCCGCCACCGCGTACCGCGCGGCGATGACCGCGCAGGGCATGACGCTGCAGGGCTGCCAGCCGGCGCACGATCAGTACGACGCCACCGTCCGCCCGTGGATCGAGCAGATGGTCCAGATGAGCGGCGCGATGGACGGCTTCATGGGCGCGCACCAGGGCGCCGACTTCGAGGACATGGCCTGCGTCGCGCAGGCGATGCTCGGCGAGCTGGACGCGCATCGGCAGGTCGCTTGCACGCTCGGTGATCTGGGCGCCGACCAGGACGAGGCGGTGCGGCACGTGGGCGTGATGCTCGAGGATGCGGGGCACGCCTACGACCGGTGCGTGCAGATGACCGGCGGCATGGGCGGGGGCTCCTATGCGTGGGGCCCCACGATGAACGGGTGCGGCGCGCCGAGCGGCACGACCGATCCCGTCGCGCTGGGTGAGCGCGTCTACGACCAGGGCGTTGGCGCGGACGGCCAGACCATCGGGCGCACCGGCGGGATCGGGATGATGATGAACGCCTGCGCGAGCTGCCACGGCGCCGACGGTCATGGCCGCAGCACCATGATGCTCACCGCGCCGGACATCACCTACGGCAACCTCACCGATCCGCTGGGGATGCGCGAGACCGACGGCGACCGCGGGCCGACCTACACCGACGGGCTCATCCGCCGCGCGGTGGTGCAGGGTATAGGCGCCGACGGCGACGCCCTGGACACCGCGATGCCGCGCTGGCAGCTCGGAGATCAGGACTGGACCGACCTGCTCGCGTACATGAAGACGCAGTACTGAGCCGGCCGGCCACTCCGCCCTCCGCGCGAAGTGGGGGAGCTGGGCCGCGAGCGAGCCTGCGAGCGAAGCGTCCCCAGGGGGAGTCGAACCCCCGTTAGCGACGTGAAAAGCCGCGGTCCTGGGCCTCTAGACGATGGGGACGTTGTGGACGCCGGGACGGATCCCGGCGACACGGGCGGCGGAAGCTAGCGCGGGGCCCGGGCTCTGTAAAGCGGGTGCCCACCCACCTGCTGGACGGCTGGAGACGCCCCGGCTGACGCGGGGAGCCGCATCCGCTCCAGCGGCTGATGAGCGAGTGACCTCGACGCGGCCTACTTCGTCTTCTTGAGCGGGAGCGGCTTGCCGTCGATCTCGATGCTGTCATCGCAGGCGATCGGCAGGCCGAGCAGCGGCTTGACCTGCTGGTGCGCCACCACCGCGTGCTTGACGCCCTTGTGCTCGAAGTCGGCGTGAAGCGTGATGTCCTTCGGCAGCCACCGGTGCTCCGACGCGACGACGTTGTCGTCGATGAGCAGATTCAGCGTCTTGTTGACGTTGTTCCGCACGAGCTCGATCTTGTGGCCGTCGAACGTCCCCTCGTAGCGATCGCCTGTCATACCCATGGGCTCCTCCTTTGATCGCTCGGAGGCTACACGAATCGCTCCCCAGCGGAAGGGCCGTTGGCGAGAACCCTCCCGCGCGCGCTACTTCAGGTTCACGCCGTAGAGCGTCTTGTCCGCCTGCCGCAGCTCGACGAGGTGGTTCGACGGCACGTTCTCCCAGGTGTCGGTGGTGTGGTCCTGGTTCGGCCAGCGGACCTCGATCTTGTCGACCGCGCCGCACGCGCCCAGGCCGAAGAAGAGCACGCCGGGGTCGTCGCTCTCCGCGCCGATGCCGTGCGCGCCCAGCACCTGCTGCGTCTGGGTGACACCATTCACGGTCACGCTCACGGTGGCGCCGATGCCCATCACGTTGGTCGCGCCGTCGGTGGCGACGAGGCGCAGCTCCAGCCACCTGGAGTGCTCGGAGGCGTCGTTGGTGAAGATGTGGACCTCCGGCACGTCGTAGCCGGAGAAGCCGGGGTCCTTGCCGGGGATGGCCGCCCAGCCGCCGCCGCTCTTCGCGCAGTTGCGGAAGAGGCTCCCGCGCACGACAACGTCCAGATCGCCGTCGCGGTCGTAGTCGGCGACGGCGAGGCCGTCCATGCAGGGGAACATCAGGCCCCACTGCTGCGCCAGATCCTGGAAGGTGCCGTCCGTCTGCTGGATGAACATGTGGCCCCACTGGTAGCCGTAGTCGCTGCCGCCGGTGAGGATGTCGGTGCGTCCGTCGTTGTCCATGTCGACCAGCGTCGCCTGCTGGATGCCCTCGTTCCAGCCCATGGGATCGAGGTGCGGGAAGACGACGCCGTCCTGCGCAGGGTCGACGCGCTGCAGATCGATGTTGCCCCCCGCCTGCGTCTTGTTGAGCAGCACCTGCGGCGGGTCGGTGGCGTTGCCTGCCCACCAGTGGCGGATGGTGCCCTGGAAGACGTCCATCTTTCCGTCGCCGTCGATGTCGCCGCACGCCGCGGAGAAGTTGTTGCCGTTGGCCATCGCAGGCGCGTCGCTCACGCCGAGCTGCCAGTAGTTGTCGACGGGGCACGAGGCGTCGCCGCAGGCGACCTTGGCGCCGTTCGGACAGCCGATCTTGGGCGAGGCCGCGCCCGCGCAGTACGCGTCCCCCGTGTGGTGCGTGCAGTAGCAGCGAAAGTACTCGTTGTCGTGGTAGTCGACCGTGGTGTCGCCGTCGAAGCCGCCCTTCTGGACGACGCGCGTGAAGTTACCGCTGCCGTCGTTCTTGAACAGCAGGTTGGACTGGCCGCCGTAGGAGCTCTCCAGGATCTCCGGGTAGCCGTCGCCGTCCAGATCGCACGCCACCGTGCCGAACGCCGGGCGCGAGCTGGTGCCGTCGAGCAGGCTCTTCGTCGAGCCGGTGTTGTCCATCGTCAGGCCGGCGGCGTCGGTGATGCTCGTGAAGGTGCCGTCGCCGTTGCCGTGGAAGAGCTGCGCCTGCGAGCCGATCGCGCTTACCTGCGAGTTCTTGTACCAGTAGGTCAGCAGCAGATCGAGGGAGCCGTCGTCGTCGACGTCGGTGAAGACCGCCTGCGTGTTGTCCGACTCGGTGTCCCCGCTGGGGTCCGACTGCGGGGCGAGGGAGAAGTGACCGTGGCCGTCGTTGAGCAGGACCTCGTCGCGATCCTGGTTGAAGGACGAGGTCTTGTCGGTGTTGTTCGGGTCGTAGTTGATACCGGCGAACACGTCGAGGTTGCCGTCGTTGTTCACGTCCGCCATCGAGACGATCTGCGTCATGCGGTACTCGGTGCTCGACGCGTCGCGCGTCTGGAAGAGCCCGCTCTTCTCCGTCTCGTCGACGAAGGTGCGCCCCCCGCCGTCGGCGGGGCGGTTCATGAGCACCAGCACGTCCGGCTTGCTGTCGCCCACGGTCCCGCGCTTGTTCGCCGCGCCGGAGAGGAGCACCAGGTCGGGGTACCCGTCGTGGTCCAGGTCGGCGGAGTAGAAGCCGCTCATGGCGACGCCGGAGAGGCCCATCGCCGCCGACGCGTCGGTGAAGTGCGCCGGCTGCTCGGCGTGGACGTCGCAGCTCCCCGCCGTGGCGGGCGCGAGCACCGTCAGCGTGTAGTTCCCCTCCTCCACCACGGTGCCGGGCGCCGGGCCGCCGCCCGGGTTCTCGGTCGCGTCGGGGGAACAGGCGGCGATGACCGCCAGGAGCGAGACAAAGGAGGCGGCGGGGGCGGCGAGCTTGCGCATGCCTCGAAATAGCCGCTCCACGGCCGGATTCTCGTTACATCGCGTTACGCGTGGCGGAGGCGTGGGGTGGGGTCAGAAGCGGAACAGGACACCGGCGCGCCCCCCCGCGCGCCAGGTCAGTCCGGAGGTGTAGAGGCCCGACGAGACGCCCGCGGTGTCCTTGCGGGAGCCGTCGATCCCCGCGACGCCCCCGTAGCCCTCCACCTCCACCCCAACCTTCTCGCTCACGTCGACGACGACGCCCGCCTCGCCGAGGGCGAAGCCGGTGAACGCCGTCGAGGCCTGCGACGAGGTCTCGCCGGGGAGCTGGGTCGACGTCCCGACGAGGAAGAGGCCCCCGCTCACGCCCAGGAAGAGATGCACGCGGTTGGGGGTCATCAACCGCACGTGCGGCCCGATGCCGATCTGCGAGACCGAGAAGGTGGTGTTCGCCGGGTGCGGGACCAGCAGGACGTTGGCCTCCGCGTCCGCGCCGAGGGCGAGGAACGGGAGCGCCTGGTAGGCGATGTGCCCGGCGAGGCCGATGCCTCCCAGGAGCTGCGTTCCACCCGACAGCAGCGCGGGCGCGACGGGCAGCTCGGTGGCCACGCCCTCCACCGCGACGGAGGCCCACCCGCGATGCCGTTGCGGCGGACGCGACGCCGGCGCAGGGGCGGCCACCGGGGCGGCGGAGAGGGTCACTCCGGGCGGCGGCGCCTCGGGGCTGCTGATGACCACGCCGCTCTCCCCACCGCCGGTGCTCGCGAGGAGAAGGTCCACGGTGACCTCTTGCCCGGCGGTGACCGTCTCCGACTTGTCCGCCTCGGTGTAGCCCGCGGCGCGCGCGGCGAAGTAGTGGTCCCCGGGGGAGAGGTACAGGCCGCGGGCGACGCGCGCGGCGGGCACCGCCTCGCCGTCCACCGAGAGGGTCGCCGACACCGGCGCGGACCCGGCCGCGGACCGGAGCGCCACGTGCACGAAGGCCACCTTCGCGCGCATCTCGTCGATGGTGCGACGCGTGGCGGTCACGACGTCCGGCTTCAGCCCCGCGGGCGAAGCGAGCATGTCGTCCAGGGTGGTGCACGCGTCGGCGTAGCGCCCGAGGGCGCGCTGCGTCAGGCCGACGTTGCGCGCGATGGTGGGCGACGGCCTGGCGGCGTACGCCGTCTGGAACTCGGTCAGGGCCTGCTCGTAGTCCTTCGCGTCGAAGCGCTTCACCCCCGCGCGGAAGTGCGCGCGGGCCGCGACCTCGTCCTCCTGCGCGCGCAGGGGTGCGGCGAGGAGCAGCGCGGCGGACAGGACGGCCAGCGCCCACGCCGCCCGGCACGTCGTCGTGGCAGCTCGCCGGTGCACGGCGCCATGGTACTTCGATCAGGGCAGATCGCGCGCGAGGTTCAGGCCCCCGGGCCGGGCGGAGTGGGCGGCCGGGGCGTGGTGATGGGCCGGCGGGCGGCCCGTGGCGTGCGCGTGCGGCGCATGCAGCGGGGCCAGCGTGCTCAGCGGCTCCACCGCGCTCCCGCCGGCCGACGGCGCGGACGACGCGAGCGGCTCGAGGGTGTTGTCGCGCGGCGCGCTCACGCTGCCGGCGGCGCTCGGGGTCGTCTCGCTCCACGCCGCCTCGCTCGACACCTCCCGGCGATGCTTCGCTCTGGCGCTCGCGACGAGGTACGTCGTCACGCCGCCCCCGAGCAGGGCCGCGGCGATGGCGATCGCCACGACCGGCGCGCGCGAAGGCCTGCCCAGGCGCGTGAGCGGGCGCGACGCCACCACCGCGGGGGCGGACACGCGCGGCACCGAGATCCTCGGCGCCGAAGCGCGCAGCGCGGCGTTCGACCCGCTCGCGTCGGCGGGGAGGAGGATGGCGCCGCTGCCCTCGGGCGCCGGGTACGGCCCGCTGGCCTCCGGCGGGACGGCGCGCGCGAGCAGCGCGGCCACCTCCGCCGGCGGGCCCGTGACCACGGTGTCCATGCGCGTCACCGCCTGGTGTGGCAACAAGCGCATCTCCGCCGGGGC
Organism: uncultured delta proteobacterium; assembly: GCA_963782055.1. Taxonomy (GTDB): domain Bacteria; phylum Myxococcota_A; class Polyangia; order Polyangiales; family Polyangiaceae; genus DASXHD01. Next base: position 1,878,376 of record CAWAIF010000003.1, on the reverse strand, counting down.
GAGGTCGGTGATGGCGCGCAGCATGTGCCACGCGGTGGGGAATCGGTTGGCGCGATCGCGCGAGAGCGCCTCCTTCACCAGCCGCGCGACCGGCTCGGACACCGCGGGCACGATGCTCCGCACCTCCGGCGCGTCGACGGTGCAGATGGCGATGAGCACCTGCTCCTGCGCGCTCGCGACGAAGGGCGGCGAGCCCGTGAGGCACTCGAAGAGGATGGCGCCCACCGCCCACAGGTCCGCGCGGCCGTCGACATCGGCCAGCGCGCGGGCCTGCTCGGGCGACATGTACGACGGCGTCCCCACCGCGAGGCCCTTGCCGGTGAGCGCGAGCGGGAGGGTGGCGCCCGCCTTGGGCGCGAGCTTGGACATCCCGAAGTCGACGACCTTGACGAAGCAGGGGTCGTCGGGGCGCCGGCAGAGAAAGACGTTGTCCGGCTTCAGGTCGCGGTGCACCACGCCCGCGTCGTGCGTCACCGCCAGCGCGGCGAGGATCTGCGCGGCCACGTGGAGCGCCTCCGCCTCGGGGAGGCGGCCGGCGCTACGCAGGCGGTGGCCGAGGTCCTCGCCCTCCAGCAGCTCCATGACGATGAAGGGGCGGCCGGCATCGGTGCCCGCGTCGATCACGCCGACGATGTGATCGCTGGCGACGGCGGAGGCGGCGCGCGCCTCGCGGGTGAAGCGCCCCATCACCCGCTCGCGCGAGGCGGGGTCGAGCACCGAGAGGACCTTGACGGCGACACGCTCGCCGCCCGGGCCGCGGGCCTCGTACACGCCGCCCATGCCGCCAGCCCCCAGGAGCCGCTCCAGGCGGTACTTGCCGCCCAGCGTCCTTCCAACGAGGCCTTCGAGCTCACGACGGCGCTCGGGCGCCATCGACAGCCTTACTTGGCGAGCTCGTGCACCTGGGCGGAGAGACGCGCGATGGTGCGGGACGCGGCCTTGCGGTGCAGGGCGCCCTTCTGGGCGGCCCTGTCCAGCGCGGAGATGGCGACGGCGAGCGCCTTGACCGCGGCGTCCTTCTGCTTGTCGTGGATGGCCGTCCGGACCTGCTTCACGTGCGTGCGCACGGAGCTGGTGATGGAGCGGTTGCGGGCGGTGCGGGTGAGCCGCTGGCGGTTGCGCTTTTCTGCAGACGGATGATTGGCCACGACAAAAACCTCAGGTCGGGATGCGGAGCGCGCACTTTAGGCAAGATTGGCCGCTTGTCAACCTCGGTCCTGCGGGCGGCGGAGCGCTCAGGCGGGCACGGGCAGGCTGAGGCGGAAGCTCGAGCCGCCCCAGTCGCTCTCGCCGATGGTGACGGTGCCCCCGTGGGCCTTGGCGATGCCCAGGGCGATGGCCAGCCCCAGCCCTGCCCCTCCCGCGGTCCGGCCGCTCCGCCCCTGGCGGTAGCGGTCGAAGACGGCCTGCCGCTCGGAGGGCGGGATGCCGGGGCCGCTGTCGCTGACGTCGAAGCAGACCGAGTCCTCGTGGGTCTGGAAGGCCACCCGCACGTGGCCCCCGCGCGGCGTGAACTTCAGCGCGTTGGCGACGAGGTTGTCGATGGCCTGCCGCAGCTTGATGGGGTCGGCGTGGAGGGGAGCGCCCAGCTCGCCCTCGAAGGAGAAGGTGATGTGGCGGCGGGAGGCGACCGAGGCGAAGGCGTCGATCGTGGGGCCGACAACGTTGCGCACGGTGGTGGGGCGCGGGTCCACCGTGAAGACCCCCGCCTCCAGGCGGCTGGCGGCAAGCACGCCGTCGACCAGCCGCGCCATGTCCGCGCAGAGGCTCCGCATCGTCGCGAGCGCCTGCTGCCGCTCGTCCCCGGAGAGGTCGTCCGCGCCCAGGATCTCGGCGACGAGCCCCAGCGACCCGAGCGGGTGGCGGAGATCGTGCACCAGCATGGCCACGTGATCACGGCGCTGCGCCTCCAGCAGGCGGCGCAGCCGGAAGGACTCCAGCGCGCCGCGCAGCCGGGCGAGCAGCTCCCGCCCCTCGATGGGCTTGGTCAGATACGCATCCGCGCCCTGCCGCAGTCCGTGCTCGATGGCGGCCGGCTCCCGGCGCGCGGCGGTGAGCATGAGCACCGCCGGACCCCCGCCCTGGCGGGCGCGCAGGCGGCGCAGGACCTCGTAGCCATCCAGACCGGGCATGGACACGTCGAGCAGCACCAGCTCCGGCTCGCGCTCCTCGACCTTGGCGAGCGCCTCGGCGCCGCTGCGGGCGGTGCGCACGCGGTGGCCATCGTCGGTGAGCAGGGCTTCGTAGAGGGCGAGGGTGTCGGGGAAGTCGTCGACGACGAGCACGTCGGCGCCGGAGAGCACCTGCGGCTCGGCCGGATCGGGAGCGCTTTCTTGGGCTATCACGAGACGATCTTCTCCAGCGACGCGGAAGGCTCCACGGGCTTCTCTTTGGTACCGTCAGGACCGCCGCGCAAGGCGCGAAGGCCGCGAGGCAGCACGAGCGTGAACGTGGACCCTGCCCGCTCTGTCGAGCGCACCTCGATCTCGCCGCCGAGCGCCCGGGCGAGCCGGCGGGAGAGGGCCAGGCCGATGCCCGTGCCCGCATACCGCTTGCCGTCGCCGGCATCCAGCTGCTGGAAGTCCTTGAAGAGGTCCGCCATGGCCCGCTCCGGGATGCCCATTCCGGTGTCGGTCACCGCCACGCGCAGCTCCGCCGGGCTGGAGGCGACCGCGACCGTCACCTTCCCCGCTTCGGTGAACTTGATGGCGTTGGAGAGCAGGTTGAGCAGGATCTGGCGGACCCGCTGCGAGTCGGTCACCGTCTCGAGCTGCGCGGGGGCGTCCACCTCGAGCGTGAGCCCCTTGCCCTGGCGGAGGCTGTCCACCTCCGCCGCGCAGGCGCGGACGAGCTGCGGTACGTCCACGGCCTCCAGCCGGACGTCGATGCGGCCGGACTCCGCCTTGGCCAGGTCCAGCACGTCGTTGATGAGGGTGAGCAGGTGCGTGCCGTTGCGGCGCACCCGCTCCAGCGACTCGCGCGCGCGGGGGCTGAGGTTCTCCCGCGGGGAGGCGAGCAGCAGGTCGGCGAAGCCCAGGATGGCGTTGAGCGGCGTGCGCAGCTCGTGGCTCATCGAGGCGAGGAACTCGGTCTTGACGCGGTTGGCGCGGGCGAGCGTCTCCCCCTGCTCGGCGAGGGTGTTGCTCTTCTCCCGCAGCCGCGCGTGCGTCCAGGCGTTGTGGAGGCCGGCGGCGAACTGGCGGGCGGCGTCGCGCACCAGCTCCTCGCGGTCGGGCGTGGGGGCGGCGGAGCGGCCGAGCAGCACCGCGCCGGCGTACTCCTCGCCCACCGCGACCGGCTGGGCGAGCACCCACCCGAGGGTGAGCGTCTCGGTCCCCAGGTCGAGCTGCGGGGGCGCGCTCCCGAGCGCCTCGCCGGCAAGCACCACCGGCTCGCGCGTGTGCATGAGCGCGTCGGGGAAGCGGCCTCCGACGAAGCTGGCGTGGTCGACGGCGCGCCCATCGACGCGACACGCGTGCACCGGCACGAGCGCGTCGGTCGAGTCGAGCAAGAGGACCACGCCCACCTGGGCGTCGGCCAGGCGGACCATGCCGCGCAGCCCGGAGGTGGACAGCTCTGCCACGTCCAGCGTCTTGAGCTCGCGCACGAACTCCGCGTACGCGAGGTTGTTGGCGTCGCGCTGCGCGAGCTCGGCGTTGGCGCGCCTCAGGTCGAGCAGCGTGGCCTCGCGCTCGGCCAGGGTGTTGCGCAGCCGCTGGTCCTTGTCGTGCAGGAGCTCGGCGGTCTTCACCAGGCTCCGGCCCACCGCCCCCAGCTCGTCCCGGCGATCGGGCAACGGCGGCAGCGGCGCCAGCTTGCCGGTCGCGTCGATGGCCTCCTCCAGACGCGTCGCCGCGCCGGCGAGGTCGCGCGCGATCCAGATGCCTGTCCCCAGCGCGATGACGATCGCGAGCAGGAGCACGCCCGTCGTCTCCCCGCGCGACCGCGCGACCGACGTGAAGGCGACGGCCTCCTGCTCGCCCGCGTCCTTGATGGCGTCGTTGCGGAGCTCGGTGAGGATGGATCGCATCTCGTCGGTGCGCGCCTTGCCCTCGCCGATCATGCCCGAGTCGACGCGCCCCTTGAGCTCGCGCGAGCGGATCTGCGGCTCGCTCACGTTGGCGATCCAGTCGTGGACGAGCCGGCCGTAGGCGGCGACGTGCTCGTCCTCCTTGCCCGGCTCGGCGGTGTTCTGCGTCTCGGCCAGCAGGCCGTCCAGCTCGTGGCGGGCCTGCTCGTAGGGCATGAGGAAGGACCTGTCGCCGGTGAGGAGGAAGCCGCGCTTGCCCGTCTCCAGGTCGGCGGTGAGGCGCAGCAGGACCTCTGCGTCGTCGGCCAGGCGCAGGTCGTGCTGCACCAGCCGATCGAACTGGTGCTCGAGCTGCTGGTGCGCGAGCGAGGCGCGGTAGAGCCCGACCCCGAGCACGCCGACGACGAGCAGCGACGAGAGCAGGATGCGCCAGAAGAGGGCGCTCGCGAGGAGGCGCACGGCGCGATCTTGGCACGTGGGGCTCACCGGCGCCAAGGCGCCTTTACGTGCCCTCCGATCCGATCAGTCCGTGAAAAAGGCCGAACGCACCCTCTCAGGCGCGGCCGAAGAGCGCGCCCAGGCAGGAGAGGCCGAAGGCGATGGGCGCGAGGGCGAGCGCGAAGACCAGCGCGACCGGCGCGACGAGGCCGAGCAGCACCAGGGTGGCGAGGATGGCGATGGCGCTCCCGGCGGCGGGCTCGGCGATGCCGCGGAGGGAGGCGGCCCGGGCGATGAGATACCCGCTCAGCGGGAAGGCGGCGAGCAGGCCGGCCACGAAGAGCGCCACCGGCGCCGACGCGCTGACGTCGCGCTCGTCGACGACCGAGAAGTCCACGTGCGCGAAGAAGCCGAGCGCCACCGAGGCGGCGAGCCCGAGCACCATCGCGCCGAAGGTGACGAAGACCGCCATGACGACCCAGCGGATCATGAGGGGGCGCTCGCGCCTGCGGAGCGCCTCGCGGAACGCCTGGATGGAGGGGCGCGCCGCCGCCTCCAGCCCCACCATCGAGAGGCGCGTGACGCTGGACTGGCGGTCGAGCGTGTTGCGCTTGCGCAGGTCGCGCCCGACGAAGAAGGCCACCACGGCCATGCCGAGCAGCATGGGGATGACCGCCAGCATCGCGCCCGCGCCGCGCCCGTAGATGAGGTGCGTGTAGAAGCCGTGGCCGATCACCGCCACGACGAAGAGCGTGGGGAAGGCCTTGCTCGGCTCGCGTGATCGCTTCGCGCGGCCGAGGCCCCAGCCCCAGAGCGCGGCGAAGAAGAGGTGCGCCGGCAGGGCGAGGAGGGCGCGCGCGATCCACACCCCGCCGGTGGGATGACGCAGCAGGATGCGCGCGCTCTCCAGCGTGGCGAAGCCGAGCGCCGCGCTGCCCGCGTAGACGACGCCGTCGAACGGCTCGTCGAAGTACCTGGAGCGGAAGGCGGGCCACGTCGCGGCGACCTTCGCGAACTCACCGAACGGGGAGTAGATGGCGAAGACGAAGGCGAGGGCGCCTGCCTGTCCGGCGGCGTGGATGCTGAGGTCCAGGCCCATGGCCGTCCTGGCCTTGCCGGTGACCCAGAAGGCTGCGGCGCCGAAGAGGATCCCCAGGCCGTAGGTGCCCAGCACGACGAGCGGAGGCTCGCGGTTGCGGTCGGTGCGCCAGAGCAGCACCAGCAACGCGAGCGCCGGCACCACCGACGGGAGCAGCCACCTGAGGACGGCGAGCACGCCCGGAGCTTAGCGCCGCCGCCCGCCCCGGCCCAATCGGCGGCAAAACGCGCGCGCCCCGCCGCAGTATAGCGTGGTTGCTGCGACGCGCCGCGCCCGACGCGCAGCGGAGGGCCGGGGAGGGACGGCGCGTGCCGCCCCTCGCGACCCGTCAAATGTGCAGCCCGAGGTGCAACGAGACGCTGAGGCCCATGCCGACCGAGTCGCCCGACTTCTGGTAAAGCGGGTTGCTGGCGACCGCCGCCTGGCAAGCCGGCGTGGCCGCGCAGCCCGCCGGCATGGGCAGCGGATCGCGCTTCAGGAAGAGGAACTCGAAGCTGCCGTCCACCCCGAGCGAGAGGAAGCGGACGAAGTAGTAGTCCACCCCGCCGGAGAGCCCGACGTTGCCGCCGTGGACGGAGATGTCGCTGGAGGTGGCGCCGCTCGCCAGGTTCTTGATGTCGACCACGCTGGAGTCCAGCGTCCCGATCGCCGAGTAGCCGCCGTGGATCGCCACGTAGGGGTCCCAGTGGCCGAGCGGGACGTGGACCCCCACGACGGCGTTGAGCTGCCAGAAGTTGAAGCTGTCCAGGAGCTGGTAGCGAAAGCGCGCGCCCAGCGTGAAGACGAGCAGCCGCACGCCGGCCGCCGCGCCGAGCATCGGGCCGGAGTTGTCGGTGCGCTGGATGGAGAGGTTGTTGGAGAGCGAGCCGAGCGACGCATACGCGAAGCCGGCCTCGGCGTCGGCGTAGACCCACTCCAGCCCGCGCCCGCTGTCCTTCTTCTGCGCCTCGTTCAGCTTCTGGGTGGTGGCGGTGCCGGAGCCCGGCGGGGGCGCTGTGGGCGAGCCCGGCGCGGTGGACGCGATGGGCGGCGGCGGGGCGAGCCCACCCGGCGGCGGCTGGCCATAGCCTGGCTGCCCGGTCGGCTGGCCGTAGGTCGGCTGCCCGTAGCCGCCCGGCGGCGGCGTGGTCTGCGCGAGCGCGGGCGCGGCCACGAGCACCGCGGCGAACGCCGCGCCCGCCGCGAAGCGACCGGGCGTCACGACGGCTCCTCGCTCGTCGTCGCCGGTGTCGTCTCGTCGCCGAGCGCCGGCGACGAGATGCGGTAGTCCTCGCTCAGCCACTTGCCGAGGTCGATTCTGACGGCAGCGTGGGCTGCAGAAGGGGAAGGCCGCGTTGTCCGTGCGAGGCGCCGCGCTGCGGCGGCAGATCGGGCAGGTCGCCATCGCCGCTAGGTATAGCGCCTTACTCGAAGTCCGCCCAGCGCGGGAAGACGAGGGCGGCGAGAGCGACCGTCACCAGGACGGAGCTCGTCACGAAGATGGAGCCCCCGCCCGCCCGCACGCGCACGAGCACGTTGAGCAGCGAGAAGGCGAGGATGGTGAGCACGCCCCACTTCTTGAAGTTGAAGGTCGCCCACACGCCCACGAGCTGCACGAAGGACACCGCCGCCGCGAAGAGCAGCAACCTCCCCATCTTCACCGACTGGTCGTGCTCCAGGTAAGTCGTCTCGGTGGCGATCTTTCCGAGGGTCATGAAGGCGACCATCGACAGCAGTATGCCGACGATCGCGCCCGCGCCCTTCAGGTACAGGATCGCCTTGAGCGAGGTGGGGAGCTGCTTGGGCGGAGGCCGTGGCGGGGGGCCGAAGGCGAAGACCGGCGACCCAGGACCCGGCTCCTGCGGCGGCGGGAACGGTCTCCGCGAAGGGTCCCCCGGAGGCATCATTCCCCGAGGATAGCTGCAAACCGGGCGCCGAAGTAAACCCCCCCGAGGCTACTCCGCCTCGGCCGGCCCGGCGGGCGCGGCGGCCGCCGGCACCTCGGCGACGACCTCGGGCGGCGGCAGCGCGGACTGCGTGTCCTCCGCCGGCTTCGCGCAGCTCCTGTCCAGCAGCTCGGCGACGTCCATCTGCTGGATCTGCTCCTCCAGGCTCTGGCTCTTGAGGCCGTCGGTGAGCATCGTCATGCAGAAGGGGCACGCGCTGGCGAGCGTCTTGGCGCCGGTGTCCACCAGCTGCAGCGTGCGCTTCACGTTCACGCGGTTCTGGTTCTGCTCCTCCATCCACATCTGCGCGCCGCCGGCGCCGCAGCACAGGCCGCGCTGCTTGTTCCAGTACTCGGCCTCCACCAGCTCCACGCCGGGGATGCGCCTGAGGATCTCGCGCGGCGACTCGTAGACGCCGTTGTAGCGACCGAGGTAGCAGCTGTCGTGGTACGCGACGCGCCCCTCCACCGGGTTCTGCGGGGTGAGCTTCCCCTCCGCGAGCAGGCCGAGGAGGTAGTCGGTGTGGTGCACCACCTCCAGCTTGCAGCCGAAGTCGGGGTACTCGTTCTTGAGGGTGTTGAAGCAGTGCGGGCAGGCGGTGACGACCGTCTTCACCCCGCCCTGCTCCTTGTAGCCGTTGAGCGTCGCCGCGTTGCCCTCCGCCAGCATGGCGAAGAGCAGCTCGTTGCCCGCGCGCCGCGCCGGATCCCCGGTGCAGTTCTCCTCCTGCCCGAGCACGGCGAAGTCCACCCCCGCCTGCTTGAGGAGCGAGGCCGTGGCGCGGGCGATCTTCTTGGCGCGATCGTCGTAGCTCGCCGCGCAGCCCACCCAGTAGAGGACCTCGGCGGTCGGCTTGTCCGCCAGCATCGGGATGTCCAGCCCGTCCGTCCACGCGGCGCGGTCCATGCGGGAGAGGTTCCACGGGTTGCCGTTGGTCTCCATCGCCTGGAAGGGCTTGGCGAGCTCGTGCGGGAACTCGTTCTGGATCATCATCAGGTTGCGCCGCACGTCGACGATCTTGTCCACGTACGAGATGAAGACGGGGCACTGCTCCTCGCACGCGCGGCAGGTGGTGCACGCCCAGAGCACGTCGGGGTGGATGACGTCCGGCGCGATGTTGATCGCGGCGTACTTCTTGATGTCGAAGGGCAGCTCCGGCGTCGCCTCCTCCCCTTCCTTCGCCTCGGCCGGCTTCTTCTCCTCCTCCGGCGGCCCGAGGATGAACTCCTTCTCGCGGCCGTAGAGGTTGTTGCGCACGTCGACCGTCAGGTTCTTGGGGCTGAGGATCTTCCCCGTGCGATGCGCCGGGCAGTTGTCGGAGCAGCGTCCGCACTCGGTGCACGTGTAGAAGTCCAGGATGGCCTTCCACGAGAAGTGCTCCATGCGCCCGACGCCGATGGGCGCGGCGACGGGATCCTCCAGACCGCTCGCCGCCTCCATCTTCTCCATGAGCTTCTCGGTGTTCTCCGCCATGGGCTGGAGGCGCCCGGGCGGGTCGAGGTTGCGCAAGAAGACGTTGGGGATCGCCGTGATGACGTGGAAGTGCTTCGAGTGCGGGAGGAGGTTCAGGAAGATGAGGACCAGCGTGGAGTGCGTCCAGTAGCCGGCGCGGGCGATGGCGATGAGCCACGCCGGCCCGAGGCCCTTGAAGGCCACCGCCATCAGGGAGCTGGAGGGCGACGGGAAGGGCGACCAGGCCACCCCGCCGTGACCCACCTCCGCCACGTGGCTCCCGAGCGGCGCCACGATCGTGCGGATGGCGTCGCACTGCACGGCCGTCGCCACCGAGGCGGTGCCCATGCCGCACATCTGCGTCTTGTGGGCGGCCAGCACCATCGACGCGCCGTCGTAGGCCATGTCCGCCAGCATCATCACCAGGATGATCCAGAGGATGAGCGTGCCCTCGAAGCTGCGGTTGATGCGCTTCAGCGGCCGGATGGACCGGAAGTAGAAGAAGATGACGGTGCCGGCGATGACCAGCGTGGCGGTCGAGTCCTTGGCGAACTCGTAGGCCCGGCCGAACGGCGTCCACGGCGCCAGGACGCCGAACAGGTTGAACGTCGGCGAGAAGCCGCGACCCCAGAGCACCAGGCTGCGCGCGAGCAGCACCATGAAGCCGAGGAAGATGAGCTTATGGGCGACTCCGGAGGGCTGGTAGTAGTCCATCCGCTCCTGCTTGAAGGCGTAGCGCCACACGCCCTTCAGCCGCTCGCCGATGCGATCCAGCCGCTGGATCCGCCTGCCGGCGAGCATGAGCTGCCAGCGGCGGCTTGCGGACCAGCCGAACGCCGCGAGGGCAGCAACCAGGATGGCGAGCATCGCCGTGGGACCCATGTTCCTCCGAGGCGCCACGACGGGCGGCGCCGGCCAACGAAGATAGGCCTTTTATAGGGTGACGCCGCTTCGCGTCAAATCTAGCCTGGCACGGGCTGCCCGCTGCACGTCGGGCGGTGCGACCTGAAGGAGCTGGTTCACCAATGGACGGGGAGGCACTCACCAAGGGCATCAGCTTCGTGAACGTGAAGGCGTTCACGATCCAGCGCTTCGGGCAGGAGGGCTACGACGCCGTCCTCGAGCGACTCACGCCGGCGGACCGCGAGGTCCTGCCTTCGGTCGTCACCATCGGCTGGTACTCGCTGGCGCTCTACGCCCGCCTCATCAACGCCCTCGAGGAGGCGCACGGGTACGGCGACATGGCGCTCGTGGTGCAGCTCGGGCGGTTCGAGGCGGAGCGCGACCTCACCCTCATCCACCGCGTGTTCTTGCGCATCATGAACCCGGCCATCGTGGTCGAGAAGACGGGCGAGTACTGGCGCCGCTTCCACGACACCGGCGAGTGGAAGCTCACGCGCGAGTCGCCGACGAGGCTCTCCGGCACGCTGGAGGGCTGGGGTTGCGTGGACGAGGCCCTCTGCCGCGAGCTCGTGGGCTACCTCACCCGGCTGATGGAGCTCGTCGGCGCGAAGAACGTGCTCATCGAGCACCCGCGCTGCCGGGCGCGCCAGCAGGACGAGTGCTTCTTCAAGGCGCGTTGGGGCACCGGCGACGCCGGCCCCGACTCGGCAGCCGGCTGACGCTCACAGGGTGAAGGCGAAGCTCTTCTTGTCGTCGCGCTTCTCGAGCACCAGGTCCGCGCGGTAGGAGCGGTTGCCGATGCGTGCCCCGAGCGTCACCGAGACGGGCAGCGCCGCGCCGTGCGTCTCGGCGAGCACCACGTCGACCACGTAGCGCCCGCGCGGCGGGTCCACGCCCTCGAACAGGATGTTCTCCTCGTTCTGCCCGTGGCAGTCGTCCTTCGGGCAGTCGCGGTCGAGGTGCAGGCCGTCGGGCTGCCCCGGCCTGGAGGAGTCGATGGTGGCGCCGTCCGGGTCGGTCACGCGCAGGTCGACGTCGGCGGGGCTGTCGCCCCACGCGATGGCGAACTGCAGCGCGCCGGTGCGGACGCCGCACCCCTCGTCGATGATGCCGTTGCAGTTGTCGTCCGCCGCGTTGAAGCACAGCTCGGGGCCGGTCGGGGTGCAGGCCTGCTCGAGGGTCACGCCGGGTGGCGCGTCGATGCGCGACACCGCGATGTTCGCCGAGGACTTCGGCGCGGGCGCCGGCCCGCAGGCGACGAGCGCCAGCCCGAACACCGCCAGGCGCGCCGGCCTCATCGCGCCTCCTCCAGCCGCGCGCGCGCGGCGGCGCCGAGCGGGTCGTCCTCCGCCGCCAGCGCGGCCATCACCCCGCGCTCGCCCAGCAGCGCGAGCAGGCGCAGGGCGTCGTCGCGCCTGGCCGCGTCGGCGCCGCGCGCGTCGGCGAGCAGGCGCGCGCGCAGGACGGTGCGCGTGAGGGTGTGCGGGCCGCTGTCGAACTGCGTGTCGCGGAGCGCCTGCCCGAGCACGCCCCACACCCAGTCCTGCGGCACGCCGCGAACCCGCACCCGACGCGCGGCGTCGGCGCGCGCGGCCCAGCGGGCCACGTTGCCGGAGGCGAGGTCGTCGTCGGTCACGGCCGAGATGCTCCGGAAGTAGAGCTGCCGCAGGCCCTGAGCCGCGGTCGCGGTCTCGTAGGCGCCGAGGGCCTCGGCGACGTCGTCGTCCGACCCGCCCAGCAGCAGCGCGAGCGCCGCGTCGTGCCGTCGCGCCTTGTCCTTCAGCGCGTCCCTCACCTTGCCCTCGATCGACGGATCCAGCCCGCCCCGGCCCAGCGCGCGCGCCGCGGCGTGATGCGCCTCCGGCGGCACGTGCGCGGAGAGCATGCCCAGCAGACCCGCGTTCACCGCCGCGACAGGCCGCTCGGCGAGCGCCTCCAGCCAGCACGCGCGGAGCACCCCCGCCTTCGGCGACGCGCCGCGCACCGCCATGGCCTTCGTGACCACGCTCCTGCGCTGCGCGTCCGTCGCCACCCACGCGATGGCCCGGCACGCCTCCAGGCGCGACTCCTCGTTGTTGCGTGCATCCTGCACGTACTTGACCAGCAGCGGGAACGCCCGCGAGTCCCCCCACTCGGCGAAGCCGTCGGCCGCACCGAAGGCGAGGGCGCGCAGGGCCATCCCCGGCACCGCTTGCCCGCCTCGCATCAGCGCGTCCATGGACCCGTCCACGCTCGCCGGGCGCCGGAAGAGCTGCTTCTGCAGCACCGCCCAGGCCCCCGGATCGCGCGTGCGACCCAGCGATTGGAGCGCCGACTGCGCGACGAAGAACTCCGGGGGGAACGGCACGGCCCCCGGCGCGGGCAGCGGCGTCGGCGGGTCCGCCCAGCGGCGCAGCGAGGGCAGCGCGCTCGTCGACCCGACCGCGGCGAGGAAGCGAAGCGCGTTGGCGTGAGGCTCCGACCGCCCGGTCGCCCACGCGAGCACCGCGTCCTCCGCCTGCGCGCGCAGGGACGCGAGCGCCTCCGGGTGCAGCGCCGCGAGGTCCACCAGCATCCGCGCGCAGGCCACGCGCTCGTTGTCGTTGCGCGCCAGCTCCGGGAAGTCGCCGCCCTTCGGGTACAGCGTCGCCGGCTCCTGCCGCAGGCGCCACGCGAGGTGCGGGACCGCGCGCAGATCCCCCAGCTCGGCCAGGCGCAGCGCCGCCTCCGTCCGGAAATGCGGGGGCGGCCCGGAGGCCAGGTACGCGGCGAGGGCGTCGGCCGCGCGCGGGTCCGGCGCGTCGCGCAGCCGCGCGAAGACGACCTGCACCGCGCGCGGCGCGCGGGCGAGCCCGCCGATGGCGGCGACCAGGCCGGAGCCACCCTCCGCCTCCTCGAGCGCCTGCAGCAGCATCCCGCGTGTCGTCGGGTCCGCGGCGGGCAGCGCCTCCACCAGGACGCGCTCGCGGACGGCGTCCTTCGGCTCGGGCCAGGGGAGGCCGGCCACGGTCTTCGCCAGCACCACCGCGTCGTAGAGGTGCGCGCGACCCGGCAGCGTCACCCGCTGCAGCCGTCCCTGAGCGTACTCCTCCAGCGCCTGCGCCAGCACCGCATCGTCCCCACCGGCGAGCAGCACCCAGACCGCCGCGGCCCGCTCGTCCCCCTGCGAGCGGCCGAGCAGCGCGAGGAGCGCGGTGTGGACGGCCTTGGGCGGCGAGGTCCGGTAGTCCAGCGCCGCCGCCATGCCGCGCGCCCGTGACGCCGCGTCGCCGGACGCCAGCGCCAGGGCGGTGAGGCGCTCGCCCTCGGCGTCGCGCGCCCGGGCGTGCGCCTCCAGGCCGGCGTACGGGTCCGCCGCCGCGGCGCCGCCCTGCGGGAGCTCTGGCGACGGCGGCGGACCGCACGCCGCGCCCGCGAGCAGCGCGGCGAGCATCAGCCCGCGGACGGAGCGCTTCACCGGAGACGACCCGAACGTGCCCTCACGGAGGCGGGAGCACGTTGCCGCCGCTCGCGGCCTTCTGCGACTCGGGGATGCTCTGGTCGGTGAGCTTGGGGTTCATGACCTCGAAGAAGGCCTTGCGCGCGAGCTCGCCCAGCGGCGGCGGCTGGGTGCGCAGCGCCATCAGCACGCCCTTTTCGCGCATGAACTTGAGGATCGCCACCGCGTCCTCGCGCTTCTTGGCGTCCTGCCCCTTGGCGTCGGCGATGAGGCGCACGCGGAACTGCACGCGCGTGATCGAGTGCGGCCCGTTGTCGAACTCGATCCCCTGGATGGCCCGCTTGAGGATCATGCTCGGCCAGTCCTGCAGCACGTTCTTCACCTTCACGTGGCGGCAAGCCTCCGCGTTGGCGATCCACCGGGCGACGTCGCCGTTCTCGTAGTTCTTGTCGCTCCAGTAGCCGAAGCTCTGATCGTAGAAGCTCTTGAGCTCCTCCATCGCCTCCGGCGGGGCGTCGTTGTAGGTGGCCAGCGCGCGCGACGTGGTGTCGGGGTCCGCGCCGATGAGCAGCGCGAGCATCGCGTAGTTGCGCAGCGAGTTGTCCTTCAGCATGTCCATCAGCTTGGGGACGACGCTCTGGTCCACGCCCCCGAAGCCGATGGCGCGCGCGGCCTGCTTGGCCACCTGCGGGTCGGCCTCCGCTGTGATGAGATCGACCAGCCCGCTGTTGGCGGCGGGCACCGGCCGGTGGATGAGGGACTCCAGGTAACAGCTGCGCACCAGCTGGCTGGCCGGGTCGGGCTTGTTGAAGTCGTGGACCTTCTTCACGACCTCCTTCATCTGGTCGTCGTTTGCGACCCAGGAGAGCGCGAAGCACGCCTCGTAGCGGGCCTGCTCGTTCTCCATCGGGTCCTCGATGTACTTGACCAGGTCGGGGTAGGCCTTGTCACTCCCCCACTGGGCGAAGCCATCGGAGGCGCCGACGCCGAGGGCGCGCAGCGTCATGCCGAGCACGGCGAGGCCGCCCTGCTGGAGCGAGGACATCGTGGCGTCCACCTTCGGCGGGCGGCGGTGGAGCTGCCGCTCCAGGAGCGACCAGCTCTGCTCGTCCTGCATCCAGCCGATGTAGCGCAGCGCGCTCTGCGCCGTCGCCCACGACTGCGGGAAGTCCTGCTGACCCTCCTTGGGGAGCGGGTCCGACGGGTTGGCCCACTTGCGCAGATCGGGCAGGACCTTCGTCGACCCGGCGGCGGCCAGGAAGCGCAGCGCGTTGGCGTGCGGCTGCGGGTGCGACGTCGCCCAGCCCATCGTCGCGTCCTCGGCCTCGGTCAGGAACTCCGGCCGCTTGGCCGGGTAGAGGATGGCGAGGTCCGCCAGCATGCGGGCCGCGACGACGCGCTCGTTGTCGTCGCGAGCCATCATCTGGATCTCCTCCTTCGGGTCCTTGCCGTAGAGTTTCACCGGGTCCTGGGCGAGGCGCCACGCGAGGAAGGGCACCGCGCGCGGGTCGCCGATCTCGGCGAGACGCAGCGCGGCCTCCGTCTTCCAGTGCGGGTGGATGCCCGGCGTGTCGAGGTACTTCACCAGCGCGTCGCCGCCGCGGGGATCCTCCAGCTCCTTGAGCATGTCGAAGATCTGCTTGGTCTGGTAGAACTCGTGGCCCGGCTGCACGCTGCGGAGCGCCAGGACGAGCCCGGTGGCGCCGACGCCGTCACGCAGTGCCTCGAGGAACTTGGGGCGGGAGTCCTTGTCCGCGCGGTTGAGCGCGGCCAGCAGCGGCGCGATGGACTGCTCGTTGGCGATCTTGCCCAGACCGACGGCCGCCTCGCGCGCGACCTCCACCTGCTTGTCCTGCACCAGCTTGGTGAGGGTGCTCGTCCACTGGGCGTCGCCCGTCTTGGAGAGGATGGTGGCGATGAGCTGCCGCACGGCGTCGCTCGGGTCGTTGGCGTAGCTCGCCAGCTTGTCGAGGGAGACCATCCCGGCGAGCACCTCGGGGTCGAACGCGGGGAAGCCGTCCAGTCGCTGGATGGAGGCCAGGTGACCGACCCGGTACTCCTTGAGCACCTCGTCGAAGGCGGTGGGCTCCTTCAGGACGGCGAGCGCCCAGCAGATGTGCGGCTTGTCGGTGGAGTCGGCGTCCTTCAGGTCCTTGAGCAGCGCGGGCTTGGCGGCGTCCGCCATCGGCGAGCCGTACTCGGCGATCGCCTGGGCGGCGCGCGCACGCACGCGGTGGTCGTTGGAGGCGAGGCCCTTGTCGATGATGATCTTCAGACCCGGCTTGTCCTTCGCCCAGGCCAGGTTGGCGAAGGCGTCCTCCTGCAGCGGCTCGGCGTCGTCGCGGGCGGCCCACGCGCGCCACTTGGGCATCTGCTCCGCCTTCGGGAGCAGGGCGATCGCCTTTCGCTCGTTGGCGATCTGGTCGACCGTCATCTTCTCCGACTCGCCCTTGGCCGCGAAGATCGCCAGCACCACGGCGCCGATCGCGATCAGGAGGCCGACGACGATCAGGATGGGCTTGGTGGCCCCTCGCTTGAAGTTGCCGTCGTCGCCGCCGTAGGGCCCGCCCATCGGCATGCCGCCGGGCGGCCCGGCGGGCAGATCGTCGTCATCGGGCGGAAACTTGGCTGCTTCCAGCCGCGGCATCCTCGGCTTCTTGCCGGGCGCGGGCGGCGGAAACTTCGCGGGCTTGGGCGTCGGCGTGCCCAGGGACGGATGCTCCAGCATGGCTCCTCGTGACCGAGCTCCCCCCGGGAGCGCGGCGGAGGGACGATACCCCAAACCAGGCGCGCGAGGGCGAAATCCCGCCGCGGCTCGGGTGCGCGGTCGCCCGGTGGGCCCGCCAGCTCACTCCACGTGCACGCGCCTGAGCTCGCGGGTGAGCGCCTCGATGGCGCGCGCGTGGATGCGGCTCGCCCAGCTCTTGGAGAGGCCGATCTCCTTGGCCGCTTGCTCGAACGTCACGCCGTCGAAGTAGTGGCGCTTCAGCAGATGGCGCTCGGCGTCGGGCTGCTGGTCCACGACGGACCGCACCAGCTCGATCAGCTCCCGCTCGGCCACCTGCTCCTCCGCCGACAGCCGCGTGTCGCGCACGTCGTCCGGGTCGGGCCCCGCCGAGGGAGAGATGACGCCGAGGGTCATCGCGGTGGCGATGCCGGCGAGGTACCCGCTCAGGCGGCTGTCCGCCTCGGCCGCGCCGGTGGGCGGTCGCTGCACCTCGTCCTCGTTCGCCGCCTCGACCACGCGATCGCCGGCCTCCATCGCGCGGAGCTGGGCGTACACGCGGCGCGGCAGGGCGCTCTGCGAGCGCACCGCGTCCATCATGGCGCCGCGCACCCGCAGGTTGGCCCAGCGGCGGAAGGGCACGCCGTGCGAAGGGTCGTAGCTGCGCGCCGCCGCGAGCAGGCCCTCGCGCCCGGCCGAGGCGAGGTCGTCGTAGTCGGTGCTCGGCCCGAGGTTCCGGCGGAGCTGCCGCGCGAGCAGGTCCACCAGCTCCATCCCTTCCTTGACCCGAGCGAGGGTCTCGGGAGAGTCGGCGGGCGCGAGCGGCATCGCCTTCGGATCTACCCCTTAGGCGCGGCGAAGGGAACCGCAACCGGCCGACGTACGACCCTTCCGCGGCGTGACCGAGATCGCTAAGCTTCGCCTCGCCATGGGCCGCGGGGACGAAGAACTGGAGCGCTGGGCCTCGCGGCTCGGCGACGAGCGCGCGCGCGCGGCGTGGCGCTCGTGGCTCGGGGCCCTCGCCGAGGACGCGGAGGCCGCGCTCGCCGCGGCGCTCGCCTACGATGCGCTGGAGCCCGCGCACCGCGACGCCTGGCTGGACGCGCTGCGCGCGGACGCCGACGCCATCGCCGCGCCGCGCGTCGCGCTCTACGCGCCGCTGCTCTTCGTGGAGGGCGACGACGTCCGCCGCCGCCGCATCGCCGAGGAGTGCGCGGGCGCGCCGCTCGGCGGCCAGACGCGCGCGTGGCTCGGGCACGGCGAGCGCGGCGAGCACGTGTGCGTCGTCGTCGTCCCGCTCTACCTGCGCTTCGTCGAGACGCTGCAGTGCCGCTACGAGCCGGACGAGGGCATCGTCTCCGCCCGCCACGACCCGCTCTGTCTCGCGGACGACGTGGATCGCACCGAGGTGGAGGGCGTCGCCCTGCAGAACGTGCCGCTCGGCTTCGTGGTGGAGGACCTCGCCCACGCCATCCTCTCCGACAGGCGCGCCGGGCGCGATGCGCCGCCCGCCGTCACCGCCTTCGCGCGGCTCTTCTCCCCGGAGCAGGGCGCCCTCGCGGGAGCCCCGCCTTGAGCGACGACCCGCTGGACGGCCGCTGTGGCACCTGCGCCCGCTTCGTGCGCGTCAGCGAGGTCATCGACCAGAACGGCGAGGTCCGCCGCCGCGGCGAGTGCCTGCTCGGCGTCTGGCCCGCGCCCCTCTACGCCGACAACACCTGCTCGCAGTACGTTCGCAAGGGCACCTTCACCGCCAAGCCGGCGCGGCGCGAGCGCGCGACGAGCCCGCGGCAGCGCGGCCCCGCCCGGACCGAGCAAGAACCACCCCGTGAGCCCATCACCATCCCCGAGGAGCTGCTGGACATGGACGCCGACGAATTCCGGAGAGTGCTGCGCGAGGTCATCCGCGACGAGCTGGGCGTGAGCGTGGTGACGCTGGGCGCCCGCTGGAAGGGCGGAGAGGTGATCCTCAAGCCCGGCCGGGAAGGCACCGCCGACAAGACGATGCCCATCGAGACCTTCTTCCACAAGATCGTCATGATCCGCGACAAGCTGCGGGTGCTGGAGCAGAAGATCAACGGCAGCGCCAAGCTGGACGACGAGGAGAAGGTCCAGATGCAGCAGTACGTCACGCAGTGCTACGGATCGCTGACGACGTTCAATGTGCTCTTCGCCGAAAGGGATGATGGTTTCGTGGGCCACAAGGGCGAGGACTAGGCTCCCTCGCGCGGCCGCCGTCGCGGCGCTCGTCCTCTGCGGCTGCGCGAGCGAGAAGGCCGCGCCCGTCCCCGGCATGTCCACGCCGCAGGAGGACGGGCCGGTCAGCTTCCGCTACGACTCCCTCGACGCGCGCCCCGTCGCCTCCGACGCCGCGCGCGGGCGCCCCGCGGTGCTCGCCTTCATCACCACCGGCGACATCGTGAGCCAGGCGCAGGTGAGCTTCCTCGTCCCCATGTCCCGGCACGACGGCGATTCTGTGTATTATGCACTCATCGCCCTGCAGGACCCCTCCACGCGAGAGCTGGTCGAGGCCTACCGCGACGCGATGAAGGTGAAGTTCCCCGTCGGGATGGCCGACGAGGCGACGATCGCCGGCGGCGGCCCGCTCGGCGACGTGCACAGCGTCCCCACCGTCGTCATCCTGGACCGGGGGGGGCACGTCGTCTTCCGCCGCACCGGCCTGTGCAAGAGCGACGAGCTGCGCGCCCACCTGCACGGGCTTTAGTCGGGGAGGGGCGGCACGCGCCGCACCACCCCGCGACACGCCGGCCCGCCGCACCCGCCTCCCCTCCCCGCCCACGTCCCCCGCTACGCGTCGGGGCCTCCGACGCGCCGTTCGGGCGAATCCCCTCAGGCGCGGGCCTTCGCGATGCGCGCGAGCTCCGGCTTGACCACCTTGCCCATCGCGTTGCGGGGCAGGTCGTCGAAGAAGAGGACGCGCTTGGGGCACTTGTAGGAGGCGAGCCGCTCCTTGGCGAACGCGCGCAGCTCCTCCTCGCCCACCTCTCCCCGCGCGACCACGCACGCCACCACGCGGTCGCCCCACGTCTCGTCGGGGATGCCGACCACGCCGACGTCGGCCACCTCCGGGTGCGCGCGCAGCGCCTCCTCGATCTCCAGGGCGCTCAGCTTGTAGCCGCCGCTCTTGAGGATGTCGACGCTGGTGCGGCCGAGGATGCGGAAGTAGCCGCCCTCCCCTCGCGTCACCGTGTCGCCCGTCTTGAACCAGCCGTCGGCGAAGGCGGCCTTCGTCGCCTCCGGCTTGCCGTGATAGCCGGCGAAGACGCTCGGCCCGCGCACCCAGAGCTCGCCCGTCTCCGCGTCCGCGCCGTCCTCGCCGACGACGCGCGTCTCCACGGTGGGCAGCGGCAGCCCCACCGTGCCCGCGCGCCGCTCGCCGCGCAGCGGGTTGGAGATCCCCACGCCGATCTCGGTCATGCCGTAGCGCTCGAGCGGGATGACGCCCGCGATGCCGCGCCACCGCTCGGCGAGCGTGACCGGCAGCGCCGCGCTGCCGCTGGTGGCGAGGCGCAGATTCTTTGCATTCTGCATCCATCGCGCGCGCGTCGGCTCGTCCGCCGCCGCCTCCGCGGCGAAGAGCTTCGCGTAGATCGTCGGCACCGCCATGAAGACGGTGGACTCGCCCATCGCCTCCCACACGCGCGCCGCGTCGAAGCCGGGGAGCATGCGCGCGGAGGCGCCCGCGCCGAGCGCGGAGAGCAGCGCGATGCACAGGCCGTGCATGTGGTGGAGCGGGAGGGTGTGGAGCAGGACATCCGCGCTGGACCAGCCCCACGCCTCGCCCACGAGCCGCTGCTGCGTGGCGAGGTTGCCGTGCGTGAGCACCGCGCCCTTCGGCTTGCCGGTCGTGCCGCTGGTGTAGAGCATCAGCGCGGGATCGCCGGCCGCCGGCGCCGCGGGCGACGCCGGCGCCCCCGCCGGCAGCGCATCCACGTCGACGAGCACGCGCTCGCCGGCGAACGACTCCGCCCGCGCCCGCTGGTCCGGCGTGACGAGGATGGTGCGCAGCCCGGCGTCCTCGCTGAAGTACGCGCTCTCCGCCGCCGGGTGCAGCGGCGAGAGCACCAGCCCGCAGCCGCCCGCGCGCCAGATGCCGTAGAGCGCCCCGACGAAGCTCGCGCCGGGCGACGCCAGCAGGCCGACGCGGGCGCCCCGCGCGTCCCCGAGCCGGGCCGCCACGCGATCGGCGATCGTGGCGAGGTCGGCGTAGGAGTGCACGCCGCGCCCGTCGGTCACCGCCGGCGCGGACGACGCGACGAAACGATCCAGAGGCGAGCGATCCACGCCCCGCGTTTACCAACTCCCCCCGCTCCTGCAAAGGACGGGGCGGGGCGAGGTCACTGCCCCTGCACGACCGACTTGATCCCGGTGGCCGCGTGATCGACGAGCTTGGACGCCAGGTCGACCGCCTCGCCGTAGCGGTAGACGCCCGCCTGCAGGGCGATGAGCTCCCCGGGGTCCAGGTCGCGCCCGGCGCCACCGGCGGCGATGGCGTGCTGCACGGTGTGCTCGCCGGCGTTGAGCTCGTGGCCCAGCCCCGCGACCAGCCGCGCGAACGGCTCGGCCGGGGCGTGCGCGGGCTTGCGGTGCGCGGCCGCGTGCGGGTGCGCGGCGGGCGTCGGGGTCGAGGGGATGGCAGGCGCGCGCTCGCCGATGCTTCGAATGGACATGAGAGACCTCCTGGTGCCCCATCGACCCGGCCCCTCCGGCCGTTGCGTGCTACCTCTTCCGCATGGCGCGGGTGCTGGTGGCGATGAGCGGCGGCGTCGATTCGTCGGTGGCGGCGGCGCGCCTGCGCGACCAGGGCCACGACGTCGTCGGCTGCACCCTGCACCTCTGGGACTACCCGGAAAAGGGCGCCGGCTCGCACGCGCGCTGCTGCGCGCCGGAGGACCAGTACGACGCGCGGCGCGTGGCCGACGCATTGGGCTTCCCGCACTTCACCTTCGACCGCCGCGCGCTCTTCGCCGAGAAGGTCGTCGAGCCGTTCGTCGAGGCGTACCTCGCCGGCGAGACGCCCAGCCCCTGCACGGCGTGCAACCGCGGCGTGAAGCTGGGGGAGCTGTTCGGCCTGGCCGATCGCCTCGGCGCGTCCCACGTAGCGACGGGTCACTACGCGCGGACCGCGGCGGACGGCGGGACGACCGCGCTGCTCGCCGGGCTCGATCCGGACAAGGACCAGAGCTACTTCCTCTACGCCACCCCGCCGGAGCAGCTCGCGCGGCTGATGTTCCCGCTGGGCGAGAGCACCAAGGGCGAGGTGCGCGCGGAGGCGGTGCGCCGCGCGCTGCCGGGCGCGACGAAGGGCGAGAGCCAGGAGCTCTGCTTCGTCGGCGAAGGCAGGGGGGCGTACGCGCGGTTCGTGGAGGAGCGCGCGGAGGGTCGCGTCCGGCCGGGGCCCGTCGTGGACGCGGCCGGACGCGTCGTCGGGACGCACGAGGGCGTGCACCGCTTCACCGTCGGGCAGCGCAAGGGGCTCGGCGTCGCGCTGGGGGCTCCGGCGTTCGTGACGCACATCGACGCGCCGAGCGGGACGGTGCACCTCGGCGCGGAGGCCGGCCTGCTCGCCGAGAGCGCAGAGATCGCTGACCTGGTGCTCGCGCCCGGCGCTCGCCTGCCGCTACCGGCGGCGGTCCGTGTGCGGTATCGTCATCGTGGAGTGGCTGCCACGGTCGAACCCCACGCGGGCGGGGCGCTGGTGCGCTTCGCCGAACCGGCGCGCGCCGTGACGCGCGGCCAGGTGGCGGTCTTCTACGACGGCGACCGCGTGCTCGGTGGCGGCCGCATCGCCTCCGCGCGCGGCCCTCGCGCCGGCGGGGAGGCGCGCGCGTGATCGGCCGTCGCGCCCTCGTCGGGGTGGTGGCCGCCGTGGCGATCGCGCCCCTGGTGGCTTCCTGCACGGTGGGCGGCGGGCAGGGCTCGGTCACCGGGACCCTCTTCGTGCCCGACTGCTGGTCGGGCAAATTCGACCTGCAGCCGGACTTCTTCGCCGCCTCGCCCTACCGCAACACCGTCACCCTGCGCATCCAGCGCAGCTCCGACCTCCAGAACTTCAGCGACGGCGCGTCCATCCTCGTCAACGACGTCACCACCGTGCGCACGACGATGCTCGGGCAGCCGCTCAAGATGGCGCTCCCGCCGGACGTCACCCCGCCGGGGGTGCCCGTCACCGCCAACCCCGACCCGCCGCTGGTGCAGTTCGCGCTCTACCTGCAGCGCACGTGCAGGCCGGAGACGCCTGGGCTCTACGCCGTGGAAGAGGCGACGACCAACGCCGACGGGAGCTGCGACGACGCCACGCGCTCGGCGGCGAGCCAGTGCGGCAGCACCGCCGTGCCACCGGCGGTGGGCAAGAGCACCATCACCTTCTCCTCCCTGTTCGACGGCAACCCCGACGAGGGAGACGCCGACAAGCGCCTCACCGAGGCCACCTTCGACGTCTACCTGGCGGATCCGCGCGACGAGTGCCCGGGCGGTGTGGGGCCGCCTCCCCCGTGCCGCGGCCACCTCCAGGGGTCCTTCCGCTTCTATTTCGAGCGCGGCCAGCCCGCCCAGGCATTTCCGTGACAGAACCTCGCTGAGCGTGCTCCCACAACGTGGGTAACCCTCGCCCGGCGGACTACCCCCCGCCCACGGCGCCAGGCGCGTGCCGCGCCTCCCACGCAGGCTCCGTTGCTTGCGCGCCCTGGTCAACGCCGATACCCTTTACGACCGGTGTTTCCTTCGATCGGCCTCGCATGTCGTCGGCCTGTGGCCGGCCTCCTCGGCGCGTCGCGGGGGCCGTGTCCCGCGGCGAGGCGGGGCGTCGCCGCCGCCGCCGTGGCCTCCGTGCTGCTCGGCGCGGCCGGCTTCACCCACGCGCAGGGGACCTCCAGGAAGGAGGCCGCGGGCGCGGAGGCGCTCGCCAAGGCGCGCACCTCCTGGGACGACGGCGAGCTGGATCGCGCGGCGCCGGAGTACGCCCACGCGCTGGAGAAGGGCGGGTTGAACCGCGAGGAGACGCTGGAGTGCTACGTGCGCATCGGCGCGCTCCGCGCGGTGCTCGGCAAGAAGCACGGCGCGATCGAGGCCTTCCGCGTGGCGGTCATCATCGACCCCGACTTTGTCGTGCCCCCGGAGACGGGCAAGAAGGCGACGGCGCTCGCGGACACGGTGCGCGAGCAGCACCTGGCGCCGATCCGCTTCGAGGCGAGCGCGCCGGCGGAGGTGGACTCCGGCGCGGCCTTCGCGGTCAACGTGCTCCTTGACCCCTCGGAGGTCGCCGCCATCACCCGGCTCGGCATGACCGCCACCGACCCGACGACCAAGAAGACCTACCGCTTCGAGAACCCGGCCTCCACGGTGGTGCATTTCCGCGTGCCCGGCACCATGACCCTGCCGGGGGCGCGGCTGCGCATCCACGTCGACGCCCTCGACGCGCACGACAACCAGCTCGGGTTCGCGGAGCAGCACGTCGAGGTGCGGCCGGAGCCCGTGGCCACCGGCGACGCACCCGAGCCGCACCACGGCGGCTTCTGGTCCGGCCCCTGGCCATACGTCATCGGCGGCGCCCTGCTCGCCGCCGGGGGGGCGACCGCCGGCTACTTCCTGCTCCGGACCCCCGACCAGGTGTTGGTCGGTCCGGCGCAGATTCAACCAAGTCCGTAGGAGCACTCTTTGCCGCACGATCGAGCCCCGCGCCCCAACCCGCCGCCGCCCGGCGCACGCCCGATGCAGGCATCCGCGCCGGTCCTGCCGGACCAGAACCCACCCAGCCAGGTGGGGACGTATTTCCTTGGCCGCTACCGCGTCGTCGACGAGATTGGCATCGGCGGCATGGCGAGCGTGCACCTGGGCCGCATGGACGGGCCGGGCGGCTTCCAGAAGTGGGTCGCCATCAAGCGCATCCACGCGCACCTGGTGGAGGACGAGAGCTTCATCCAGATGTTCTTGGACGAGGCGCGCGTCGCCGCGCGCATCTCCCACCCCAACGTCGCGACGGTGTTCGAGCTGGGCAAGCACGACGACACCTACTGGATCGCGATGGAGTACCTGCACGGCGAGCCGCTGCGGGAGGTCATGCGCCGCACCGAGGAGCTCGGCGCGCCGATGCCGCCGGAGATCGCCTGCCGCGTCATCGCCGACGCCGCCGAGGGCCTGCACGCAGCGCACGAGCTGTACGGCAAGAACGGCGAGAAGCTGAACCTGGTCCACCGCGACGTCACGCCGCACAACCTCTTCGTCTGCTACGACGGCAACACCAAGGTCGTCGACTTCGGCATCGCCAAGTTCAGCTCGCGCATGAGCTCGACGCGCGCGGGCACGCTCAAGGGCAAGCTGGCGTACATGTCGCCGGAGCAGGTGGCGGGCGAGCCGATCGACCGGCGGACGGACGTCTTCGCGCTGGGCGTGGTGCTCTGGGAGCTGACGACGGGGCAGCGACTCTTCCGCATGGAGAGCGACCTGGACACCCTCGCCAAGGTGCAGGAGTGCAACGTGCCGCGGCCCTCGACGCTCGTGCGGGGCTACCCGCTCGACCTCGAGAAGATCGCGATGAAGGCGCTCGCCAAGAACAAGAACGAGCGCTACCGCACCGCGCGCGAGCTCTCGCGCGCCCTGCAGTCGATGCTGATGAAGCGCGGGCTGTTCATCGCCAGCGACGAGGTGGCGTCGTACGTGACGTCCATCTTCGCCGACCGCATCCAGAAGCGGGAGGCGCACCTGCGATGGGCGGCGGAGGTCACGCAGACGATCAGCCTGGATGCCCTCGGCGCCAACGTGCCGGACCTGGATGGCTCGCTGCAGACCTACAACTCGGAGGTGCAGCCTGCGCCGCAGGCCGCCCGGCCGGCGGTCCCGGCGGCGGGTGCGCCGGTCCCGCGACCGGCGGCAGGCCGACGGCCGGAGCCACCCAAGCCGGACACGCTCCGCCCACCGGCGAAGCTGGGCCAGACGATGCCGCTCGGTGCCGGGCGGCCGCCGGCTCCCGTCGCCGCCGCCCCTCAGCTCGCCGACCTGGACACGATGGAGGACGACGGGCCGACCATCATGGCGCCGACGCCGACGGAGGAGGAGGACTTCGACGACGACGACGACGCCACCATCATCACCGAGGCCAAGGCGGATCCCGATGGGCGTCCGCGGCCGGCCGCGGGGATGCCGCCGCCCACCTACGACGAGATGCCTACGCGCGTCGCGATGAACGCGGCGGTCGCGGTGCCTCCACGCGCGGTGCCCGCGCGCGCCAGCGATCAGCCGGTGGACCTTCCGCCGGTGGTGGTGGGCCCCGGGGCGCCGCCGCCTGCGCCGCCTGGGCCGCCGGGAGGGTTCATGCCGCCCGGCTTCGCGCCCACCTTCAACCCGCAGGACCCGCGCATGGGTCCGCCGCAGCCTCCCCCGCCGGCCTACCCCGGACAGGTCCCGGGGATGGGCCCCACCATCTCGCCCGGCGCCACCGCGCTCCTTCGCCCCGTCCGGCGGGGCATCCCGATGTGGGCGGTGGGCGTCGCCTCGGGTGTCGCGGCGCTCCTGGTGCTCACCCTCGTCTACGTGCTGGTGGCGCCCGGCAAGACGGCGAAGACCGCGACGGCACCGGAGACCACCGCGACCACCGCGGGGGCTGTCGTCGCTTCGGGCAACGGGCCCTTCAGCGCCGCGCGGGCCGCCTTCTCGGTGGCGATCGCCGCGACGCCCGCCCCTGGAGACAGCGCCACGCCGAGCGCGACGGCGTCCACGGCGCCGCCGCCTTCCGCCACCGCGGCCGAGCCCTCGGCGACGGCGAGCGCGTCCGCAGCGCCGACGGCCACCGCAACCGTCACGGCGACGGCGGCCACCACCGTGACGCACACGGTCCCCACCGTCACGCACCACACGGTGAGCGGCACCGCCAAGGGCGAGACGGGCTACCTCTACGTCATCACGCTGCCCCCGTGCGACCAGTGGTACGACAACGGCACGAACATGGGTCACTGCCCCATCGTCAACAAGCCGCTGCCCGTGGGGCGACACCGCATCCGCCTGGTGGCCAACAACCCCCACGTGGACAAGACGATCTCCGTCATCATCATCGGCGGGAAGGTGGAGCGGCGAACCATTCCGATGGTGCAATGATCCTGCGGAGCGCCACGGCGCTCGCCGCTCTCCTCTTCGTCAGCTCGTGCGATCCGCCCGGCGTCTCGGTGACCCTCGACGTGCCGCAGGACGCGCTGGACCAGGCTGCGTGGATCGAGATCGCCGCCTTTCCGAAGGGGGCGTGCCCCCCACCCTCGCAGCTCTCCGGCGGCCTCCCGCAGGCCGGCGCGACGGCGCGGGTCTCCTACAAGGCGGATGACGGGCCCGCGGGGCTGGGGCTCCTCCCGAGCGGGAGCTACGGCTTCGCCGCCGTCGTCCGGCGCGACGACTGCGGCGTGGTGGCGGCGGGCTGCGTCCCGAAGGACGTGACGCGCGGCGGCTCGGTCGCCGTCCCGCTCTCCCTCGTCGACGGTCCCGACGCTTCGGCGTGCGCCTCCGGCGCGGTCTGCTACCTCGGTCGCTGCGTCCCGCCGCCGCCGCCGGACCCGGCCGTGGGCGCCGCCTGCTCCATGCGACTGCTCGCCGCCGGCCCGCTCGCCGACCCGATGGATGACGGACCGCTCGTCTCGGCGCCCGCGCTGGCCGTGACCACCGCGGGCTTCCTCGTCGCGTACACCGAGTACCAGCCCGGCGACGGCTCCATGCGCCTGACGATCGAGTCGCTCGACGACGCGGGCGGCATCCTGGGCGCGACGCAGCAGGACGTCGACGGCCACTGCCCGAGCGAGACGACCCTCGACGCGGTGGGGGTGACGCTGGACTCCTCCGGTGGGCTGCTCGTCTTCGCGCGACCGCCCTGCCAGAACCGGAGCGGCCTGGAGCTGTACTCGCTCGACGGCGACGGCAACGTGCTCGATCGCCACACCTACCTGTACAACTCCCCGCCGGAGATCGGCGTCTCCCCGCACCCGGTGGCGCCCGCGGCGGCGGGCGGCAAGTACCTGGTGGTGTACCGCCAGAACGGCGCGTCCACGATGGCGCTCACCGACGGCACCAGCGTGACGACGCAGGTGACCAGCGCGTTCGGTGCGCCGCAGGACAAAGGCGTGCAGATCGCCCGGGGCGCCACCTCGCTGGCCGTGGCCACGCTGGGGAAGATCGACGCCGACGCCGGCGGCGGCGACGGCGCGCGCGTCTTCGTCCTGCCGCAGTCACCCGATCCGCAGGACCTCGGCGCACCCGTGGATCAGCCGGAGGGCACGCTGGCCGCGCTGGCGGCGCTCGGGGGGCGCGCGCTGCTGCTGACCAACGGCACCGGCCAGGGCCAGGACGAGGCGCTGCGCGCGTACGACGTCGGGCAGTCCGGGGCCTCGTACGAGCTGGGGCTGGTGGCGGCCGACATCACCGGCGTGGAGGCGCTGGACCTGGCGGTCGCGCAGGACCGCGCGTTCGCCGTGATCGAGCAGAAGGACACGCTGCAGATCAGCGTCGTCGATGGTGTCGGCGGCTCCAGCCCGACCGAGCTGCGCGACGTGCGCGCCGCGGACGACCCGCGCGTTCCCCGGACCTTCCACGATGGGCCGGTCGCGGTGCTCGCGACCGACTCCAAGGTGCTCGTGGCGTGGACGAGCCGCAAGTCGGGCCTGCTCCCGAGCGACCCGGCGGGCGGCTACGCGCTGTACGCGTGCAGCAAGTGAGAGGGCGAGGACCGTGACGAAGCCCAGGCACGACAAGGACGCGGCGGAGCGGGTCTCGGTCGAGATCACCGGCGTCGCGCCGAGCGGCGAGGGCGTGGCGCACGTCACGCGTGAGGGCGAGCGGCGCGCGGTGCTGGTGCGCCAGGCCGCGCCCGGTGACCGGCTGCGCGTGCGGGTGGACATGGCGCGGCGACCGGCGCGGGGGGTCATCGAGACCATCGAGGAGCCCGGGCCCGACCGCGTGCCGTCGCCGTGCGCCTACGCCGAGGCGTGCGGTGGCTGCGACTGGATGCCGATCGCGCGCGAGGCGCAGCAGCGCCTGCACCTGTTGCACCTGCGCGCCGCCCTCCCGGCCGCCGGGCGCGACGTGCCCGTCGCCTACCACCTCGCGCCGCAGGACCTCGGGTACCGCACCCGCGCCCGCCTCCACGCCCGCGCCAGCGGCGGTCGGGCGAAGGTGGGCATCTTCGCCGCGCGCACGCACGAGCCGGTGCACGTCCCCGTGTGCGTGGTGCTCGCCCCCGCGCTGGACGCCGCGCGGCTGCAGCTCGCCGCGGTCCTGGAAGGCGCCGTGGGGGACGGCGAGGCGTCGATCGCCCTCGGGGCGCTTCGTGACGAGGCCCGGCAGCCGGTGATGGACCTCCGCTGGTCGCGCGAGCTCCCCGCCGCGTGCTTCGCGCGGTTCGAGGAGGCGGTGAAGGGCGGCGCGCTGCAGGGCGTGCGGGTGTGGTGCGGCGAGACCACCCGCCCGGCGGTCATCGGCGACCCCACCCCGTGGATCGCCGGGGCCGACGGCGCGCCGCTGGAGCTCGCCCCCGGAGGCTTCTCGCAGGCGCAGGAGGCGATGAACCGCGTGCTCGCCGGACGCGTCGCCGCCCTGGCGCCGCAGGGCGCGCGGACGGTGGAGCTGTACGCCGGCGCCGGCAACCTCACGGTGCTGCTGGCGCGCGGCGCCGCGCAGCTCGTGGCGGTGGAGTCGGACGAGGCGGCGTGCGAGGCGGCGCGGCGCAACCTCCGCGCCCGGGGGCTGGAGGCCCGCGTCACCTGCGCCGACGCCGGCGCCTTCCCCATCCCGAGAGCCCAGCTCGTCGTGCTCGATCCGCCGCGGACGGGGGCGCGCCAGGCGGCCGAGGCGCTCGTCGCGAGCCACGTGCGGCACGTCGTCTACGTCTCGTGCGACCTGGCGACCCTCGCGCGGGACCTCGACATCCTGGCCGGCGCCTACCGCGTCCGCGCCGTCGAGGCGTTCGAGATGTTCCCCTACACGAGCCACCTGGAGTCGGTGGTGGTGCTGGAGCGCGGGGCGTCGTGAGGACGCGGGTGGACGCCACGCTGCGCCGGGAGGCAGAGCGCTTCGACCTGCGCTTTCGCTGCGACGACTGCGCGCACTTCGACGCCGAGCGCGCCGCGTGCAGCCACGGCTACCCCACCGGCGAGCACCGCCTGCCGCTCGCCGCCCCCGAGATCGTCTTCTGCAAGGAGTTCGAGCTGCAGTGACCTCGTCGCACCCGCCCACGCTGATCACCCTGGCGCGCCGGGCGCTTCGCGAGGCGGGCGTCGGGCGAGGCGCGAGCATCCTGTGCGGGGTGAGCGGCGGTCCGGACTCCATGGCGCTGCTCGACGTGCTCGCGGCCCTGCGGCGGCCTGCCGGGCTGGAGGTGCTCGCCCACGGCGTGGACCACGGGCTACGCGCCGGCGCGTCGGCCGAGCTGGACCTGGCCCGCGACTTCGCGGCGACCCTGCAGGTGCCCTTCGCCCGCACGGCGCTGCGCGTCGCGCCAGGGGGCAACCTTCAGGCCCGAGCGCGGGAGGCGCGCCACGCGGCCCTCCGGGAGGCCGCCGCGAAGCACCGCGCGAGCTTCATCGCCCTGGCCCACCACGCCGACGATCGCGCGGAGACCGTCCTCTTGCGCCTGCTGCGAGGCGCCGGCCCCCGCGGCCTCGCCGTGCTCCCGCCGCGCGCCGGACCGCTGGTCCGGCCGCTCATCCGGGCGCGGAAGCTCGACGTGCTGGCCCACCTGGCTCGACACCGCGTCCCCTTCGCGCAGGACCCCTCCAACGAGGACGCCCGCTTCCTGCGGGTGCGCGTGCGCAAGGAGGTGCTCCCGCTGCTGGAGTCGCTCAGCCCCACCGTCGTGCTTCACCTCTGCGCCCTGGCCGATCAGCTCGGGGAGGCGCGCGACCCGGACGCGCCCGCATACCCGCTGCCACGAGCCACCCTGGACGCGCTGGCGCGCCTCGCCGCCTCGAGCTCGCCGCGCGGTCGCGTGCTTCTTCCGGGGGGCCTTGTCGCGACCGCCCAGACGACGCAGGTTGGATCCAAGCGTCTTCGGCGGCCGTGAGGCACGTGGAGAGCCCCTGGTCCGGCACCCCCGCCGGCCGAACCGTGAAGAAAGGTCAAGAAGAGCGCATGGGCCGGCCGTGGCGGACGTTGGGAGGGCGGCCAGAGGCATGCCCCGCCGCAGCCCGGAGCCGGCCGGAGCGCGTGAGGGACGACCTGTCCCTGGCCGAGTGGAAGCCACGGGGGATCGATGGTACGTCTAGAAGGACCGCGCCCGTTTTCGAGGTAAACACGTGAAGCAATCTCACAAGACGCTGCTGCTCTGGGTTCTGTTGATCCTCATGTTCCTGGCGATCTGGGAGTTTCTGAGCCCCAACACGACCAAGCAGCCCGTCGCCTTCAGCGAGTTCATGAGCGAGGTCCACGCGGGCCACGTCGACGAGGTGAAGATCAAGGACAAGGAGTATTCCTTCCGTGTCCGCACCGGCGACGCGTCCAAGACGACGGTCCTGAAGGAGGCGATCGGCCCCTCCGCAGACGAGGCCCTGCTCGCCACCCTCAAGCCCGACAAGGCGGAGACCCCCGCGCCGAAGATCTACTTCGAGAAGGAGGACAACTCGCCCTTCTGGTCGAGCACCCTCATCACCCTGCTGCCGATGCTCTTCATCGCGGCGATGTTCTTCCTCTTCATGCGCCAGCTCCAGGCGGGTGGCGGCAAGGCGATGAGCTTCGGCAAGGCCAAGGCCCGCATGCTGAGCGACTCGCAGAACAAGGTGACGTTCGCCGACGTCGCCGGCGTCGACGAGGCGAAGGACGAGGTCGAGGAGATCATCGCCTTCCTGAAGGACCCCAAGAAGTTCCAGCGCCTGGGCGGCCGCATCCCCAAGGGCGTCCTGATGATCGGCCCGCCGGGCACCGGCAAGACGCTGCTCGCGCGCGCCATCGCGGGCGAGGCGGGCGTGCCCTTCTTCAGCATCTCCGGGTCGGACTTCGTCGAGATGTTCGTCGGCGTGGGCGCCAGCCGCGTCCGCGACCTGTTCGAGCAGGGCAAGAAGCACGCGCCCTGCATCATCTTCATCGACGAGATCGACGCCGTCGGCCGCCACCGCGGCGCCGGCCTGGGCGGAGGCCACGACGAGCGCGAGCAGACGCTCAACCAGCTGCTCGTGGAGATGGACGGCTTCGAGTCCAACGAGGGCGTCATCATCATCGCGGCGACCAACCGCCCCGACGTGCTCGACCCGGCCATCCTGCGCCCCGGCCGCTTCGACCGGCGCATCACGGTGAGCCGCCCCGACGTGCGCGGCCGCGAGGCCATCCTGCGCGTCCACACCAAGCGCACCCCGCTCTCCCCCGACGTGGACCTGGAGATCATCGCCCGCGGCACCCCCGGCTTCGCCGGCGCGGACCTGGAGAACCTGGTCAACGAGGCGGCCCTGCTCGCCGCGCGCCAGGACAAGGACGCCCTCGGCATGCTCGACTTCGAGATGGCCAAGGACAAGGTCCTGATGGGCTCGGAGCGCCGGTCGATGGTGATGAGCGAGGAGGACAAGTGGAACACCGCCGTCCACGAGGCGGGCCACGCGGTGGTCATGATCACCAACGAGGATCACGACCCCATCCACAAGGTCTCCATCATCCCGCGCGGACGCGCCCTCGGCGTGACCATGCCGCTCCCCAAGGGCGACGTCCTCGGCCGCTCCAAGGAGCAGTTCGAGGCGCAGATCCAGAGCGCCCTCGGCGGCCGCATCGCCGAGGAGATCTTCTTCGGCAAGCTGACCACCGGCGCGGCGAGCGACATCCGCAAGGTGACCGACATCGCCCGCGCGATGGTGTGCGAGTTCGGCATGAGCGAGAAGCTCGGGCCGATGGCGTTCGGCAGCGAGGAGGGCTCCCTCTTCCTCGGCCGTGACTTCACCCAGCGCAACCAGGACTACTCCGAGCAGACCGCCCGCGAGATTGACCAGGAAGTGCGCGCCATCGTGACCGAGCAGTACGGCCGGGTGCGCGCGCTCCTCACCGAGCGCAAGGACAAGGTCGAGGCCCTCGCCAAGGCCCTGATGGATCGCGAGACGCTCGACGCGGCGGAGCTGAAGCTGGTCTACGACGGCCAGCCCTTGCCGGAGCGCGCGCGGATCGTCATCCCGACGTACTCCGAGAAGGAGAAGCAGAAGAAGGACCGCAAGGTGGCGAGCATCTTCGGCGGCGTCCCGCCGAAGCCCGCGCCGGGCTGACGCCTCCAGACGTCGCTGCGCCGCCGGCCGCGCGCTATGCTCCAGGGCATGCGCGCGGTTCGGCTTTTGTGGGCCTGATGCGCAGGTTGCGGCGCACCGCAAGGCGTGCAGCCTCCGCGGGCGGGGCGACGCGGATCCTCAGCGGATCCTCAGCGAATCTCTTGCGGTCTTCTTCTTGCAGCTTGCGCGAGCATGGCGACAGCCGCGGACTTCATGAACCCCCGCCTCGTCTACGTGCGCGACGGCGATCGCCTGGAGATCGCCCTCGGCCCCATGATGGAGCTCCGCCTGAGCGCGGTCCCGGTGCTCGATGACGACCACAAGCCGGTCGGCCTCATCACCCTGCGCGAGCTGGCGGACCGCAGCGGCCCCGTCCACATGTCCAGCATCCTGCAGACGGTGAGCGCGAGCGCCAGCCTCGAGGAGGCGGCGCAGCTTCTCGTGGCGGGCGACCTCCACCACCTCGTCGTCGTGGACGCCCACGGCGTCGCGCTGGGCATGCTCTCCACGCTGGACGTCCTGCGCGGCCTCACCGGCGGCGTCCCGGAGCATCCCGCCCGGATCGAGAGCTACGCCGTCCAGGCCGGGGCGCCCGCCCGACCCTGACGCGCCACCCGGCTCAGGCGCCCAGGGCCGGCTGGCCGGTGACCTCCCGCACCGCCTGCCAGAGATCGGCCTCCACGTGCCGGGTGTCGCGCATCGCCATTGGCACGGGCACGTGCACGAAGAGGCCGTGCACGCGCCCGACCAGCACCCCGGTCCGACCCGCCATCCCCGCGTGCGCGGCGTGGCGACCGAGGTGCGCGCAGTAGACCGCGTCGGCGGCGTTCGCCGGGGCGGCGCGGATGGTGTAGCTCGGGTCGATGTACTTGACCGTCGCCGGCACGCCGGAGGCCGCGAAGTGCGCCTTCACCGCGTCGCGCAGGTGCGTCCCGATGTCCAGCTCCGGCGCCGCGTAGCGCAGATTCCCCGAGGGGTCGCGCGGCGCGCCGGGGCCGACCAGCGCGGCCCCGCAGCCCTCCGCGACGACCACGACGGCGTGGCCTCGCCGCACGACGCGCTCCTCCAGGGCCGCCAGCAGTCCCTGATCTCCTCCCAGCGCGAAGGGGTACTCCGGCAGCATGCAGAAGTTTACCTCCGCGCTGGCGAGCGTCGCGGTGGCCGCGATGAACCCCGCGTCCCGCCCCATCAGCTTCACGATCCCGATGCCGTGGCGCGCCCCCGTCGCCTCCACGTGGGCCGCGTCGATGGCGGCGCGCGCGTGCTCCACGGCCGTCGCGAAGCCGAAGGTCTTGTCCAGAAGCGGCACGTCGTCGTCGATGGTCTTGGGCAGGACCACCACGCCGATGCGCAAACCGCGGCGGGTGATCTCCTGGTGCAAGGCGTCGGCCGCACGAAGCGTCCCGTTGCCGCCGACGAGGAAGAGCACGTTCAACCCCAGCCGCACGAGCGTGTCCACCATCGCGCTCACCTGCTGCCGCCCGCGCGAGGTCCCCAGGATGCTGCCGCCCATCCGGTGCGCCGGCCGCAGGAGCGCCGGGGTCAGCCGCGAGGGCTCGCCGCGCACGAGCCCCTCCAGCCCGAAGCGGAAGCCGAACACCTCCGGCACACCGTAGCCGTGGTGCAGCTCCATGAAGAGCGCCCGCACCGCGTTGTTGATGCCCGGGCAGAGGCCCCCGCAGGTGACGATGCCGACCCGGGCATCGCTCGCCTCGAACGCCAGGCGGGCGCGGGGGCCAGCCTTCTCGAAGGAGGCCACGTCGGCGTGCTGCACGGCCAGGACGGGGTCGAGGACGACGCGGACGCCGTCCTCCACGAAGCCGGGAGCGGGGGTCGGCAGGGGGGTCGCGAAGGTCGGGCCGCCGAGCCGCGCGACCTCGTAGGGGCTGGCCATACCCTTGCGCTAGCCACCTTCGTGCCCACGCGGTTCGCGCAGGATCGCCGGCAGAAGCCGCTCGCTCCCGTGCGAATCCCCTGCGCGCGGCGCACGCGTTGCACCCCCCTGCGGGGTGCAGGAGCGTCTGCCTGTCCCCCCGGGGTTGCCTGACACCGGGCAGCGGACTAGGCTCCGCGACCCCTTCGGAAGGAGCTGCCCCTGATGTCCACCAAGATCGCCATCAACGGCTTCGGCCGCATCGGCCGGTGCCTCGTCCGCGCCATGGTTGCGCGCAAGGCCTCTGACCTGCCGGTCGTGCTGGTCAACGACCTCACCGACGCCCGGACCCTCGCCCACCTCTACAACTACGACACGGTGCACGGGCGCGCGAACCCGAAGGCGCGGGCCGTGGACGGCGGCATCGAGATCGGCGGCATGCACATCAAGGTGACCGCCGAGAAGGACCCCGCCAAGCTGCCCCTCAAGGACGTCGGCGCGGCCGTGGTGCTGGAGTGCACCGGCCTCTTCACCACCAGGGAGAAGGCCAGCGCGCATCTCGACGCCGGCGCCAGGAAGGTGATCATCAGCGCGCCCGCCAAGGGGCAGGACGCCACGCTGGTCATGGGCGTCAACCACGCCAGCTACGATCCGGCCAACCACCACATCGTCTCCAACGGCTCGTGCACCACCAACTGCCTCGCGCCGGTGGCCAAGGTCCTCCGGGACAACTTCGGCGTGGTCCACGGCCTGATGACGACCATCCACTCCTACACCAACGACCAGCACGTCCTGGACGCCCCGCACCGCAAGGGCGATCTGCGGCGCGCCCGCGCGGCCGCGCAGAACATGATCCCCACCTCCACCGGCGCCGCCAAGGCGCTCGCCGAGGTCATCCCGGAGCTGAAGGGCAAGTTCGACGGCCAGGCCATCCGCGTCCCGACGATGGACGTCAGCCTCATCGATCTCGCCGTCCAGACCGAGAAGCCCGTCACCAAGGACGCGCTGAACGCGGCGATGAAGGCCGCCTCCGAGGGCGCGATGAAGGGCATCCTCGGCTACGAGGAGCAGCCGCTCGTCTCCAGCGACTACATCGGCGATCCGCGCTCCTCCATCTTCGACGCGACGCTCACCCAGGTCATGGGAGACCGCTTCGTGAAGGTCTTCAGCTGGTACGACAACGAGTGGGGCTTCTCCAACCGCATGATTGACCTGGCCGAGCTGGTCGTCTCCAAGATGTGAGCGGGGGCGCGCCATGGCCAACCCGCTCGAAGGCATCAAGACCGTCCGCGACCTCCCCATCGAGAACAAGCGGCTGTTCTTGCGCGTGGATTTCAACGTGCCGATGGCCGACGGCGACGTCAGCGACGACACCCGCATCCGCGCGGCGCTGCCCACGATCCAGCACGCGATGGAGCGCGGGGCGCGGGTGATCCTCGCCAGCCACCTGGGGCGCCCGAAGAAGGGGCCGGACCCCGCGCTCTCCCTCGTCCCCGCGGGCGAGCGCCTCGCCGAGCTGCTCGGCGCGGAGGTCCACGTCCCGGAGGACTGCGTGGGCGACGCGGCGAAGAAGGTGGTCTTCGACCTGCGCGACGGTCAGGTGTGCCTGCTGGAGAACCTGCGCTTCCACGCGGAGGAGGAGAAGGACGACGAGGGCTTCGCGAAGGAGCTCGCGTCCCTGGCCGACGTGTACGTTGACGACGCCTTCGGCGCGGTGCACCGCGCCCACGCCAGCGTGCACGCCGTCGCGCGGCTCTTCCGCGATTGCGGCTGCGGCTTCCTGCTGGAGAAGGAGATCGACGCGCTCGGCAAGCTGGTGCTCGGGCCGGACAAGCCCTACGTGGCGGTGCTGGGCGGCGCCAAGGTCTCCGACAAGATCGCGGTCGTGGAGGCGCTGCTCGCGCAGGTCGACGCGCTCGTCATCGGCGGGGCGATGGCCAACACCTTCCTCGCGGCGACCGGCAAGGACGTCAAGAAGTCCAGGGTGGAGGGCGACAAGCTCGCCCTCGCCCGCACGCTCCTGGAGAAGGCGCGCGAGCGGAAGGTGGAGGTGCTGCTGCCGGTCGACGCCGTCGTGGCGGACGGCCTGGACGCCACCGAGGGTGCGATTGTCGACGTCTCCGCCGTCCCCGAGGGCAAGATGATCCTGGACATCGGTCCGAGGACCGTCGAGCTCTTCGCGAAGCGCCTCGCCACCGCCAAGACCGTCTTCTGGAACGGCCCGATGGGCCTCTTCGAGAAGGCGCCCTTCGCGAAGGGTACCTTCGGCGTGGCCGCGGCGCTCGCCGCGTCGAAGGCGTTCACCGTGGTGGGCGGGGGCGACAGCGCGGCGGCCGTCCACGCCGCCGGCGGCGACATCGCCGCGAAGATGGGTCACATCTCCACCGGCGGCGGCGCCTCGCTCGAGCTGATCGAGGGGAAGAAGCTGCCCGGCATCGAGGTTCTGCGAGGGTGAGCCCGAAGCGCCGCCCCCTCATCGCGGGCAACTGGAAGATGTTCCACGGCGGCCTGGAGGGCGTCCGCCTCGCGGCCCAGGTCCGCGACCTCGCCGCTCAGGTCCCCGGCGTGGACCTCCTGGTCGCGCCGCCGTTCACCGCCCTCGCCGCCGTGGCGCACGAGCTGGAGGGCTCGAGCGTGAAGCTCGCCGCCCAGAACATGCACGACAAGCCGCAGGGCGCGTTCACCGGCGAGGTCAGCGGCCCGATGATCAAGGAGTCCGGAGCGGGCTGGGTCATCCTGGGTCACAGCGAGCGCCGCCAGCTCTTCGGCGAGACGGACGCCTCGGTGACCGCCAAGGTCGCCTCCGCCTTCTCCCAATCCATCGTGCCCATCGTCTGCGTGGGCGAGACTCTGGCCGAGCGCGAGGCGGGCAAGACGCTCGAGGTGGTCCACCGGCAGGTCTCGGCCTTCCTGCCCGCGCTGGCGGACGCGACGGTGTCGGCTGCCATCGCCTACGAGCCGGTCTGGGCCATCGGGACCGGCAAGAACGCCGCACCTCAGGACGCCCAGGAGGTCCACGCCGCCATCCGGGGGTGGCTCGGCGGGGTGACGGCCGAGCTCGCGGAGGCCACGCGGGTGCTCTACGGGGGCTCGGTCAAGCCGGACAACGCGACCGCCCTGCTCGGCCAGCCGGACGTGGACGGGGCGCTCATCGGCGGGGCGAGCTTGGACGCCGGGTCATTCGGTGCTATCGCCAACGCCGCCGAAGCCATCGGCAGGAGCCTTTGATGGGCAGCGTCCTCGATACCTTACTCAAGATCTTGCACGTCCTGGTGGCCGCGGTGCTCATCGGCGTGGTGCTCCTGCAGCAGGGCCGCGGCGGAGGCCTCGGCGCCGCCTTCGGCGGCGGCGGCGCGACCCAGGTGTTCGGTGGGCGCGGTGCGGGCAACATCCTCACCAAGGCCACCGCCATCGCCGCCACCATGTTCATGCTCACCAGCGTGTCTTTGGCGTACCGCTCCTCCTCCGCCGACCGCGCCCTCGCGGCGAAGCTCGAGCTGGAGAAGGAGAAGAAGGCGGAGCGCGGCACCCATCACAAGGAGCACCCGGAGACGAGCGCCGTCCCGTCGGGGGCCAAGCCGCCCATCGACCTGGGCGTTCCCTCGTCGACCCCTGCGCCGCCGGTGAGCGCGCCGTCGGACAGCGCGACCGCGCCGGCTCCCTCGGCCACCGCACCGGCGCCGTCCGCCAAGGCGCCCGCGCCGCCGACCCCGACGCACGCGTTCGGCGCCTGCCCCCGCTCCGACGCATGCCGCGGCCGCGGCCACGCACGCCGCGGCGCCGCCCGCGGCCACCGCCAGCGCCCCGCACGTGGTCGCGACGACCACCGCCACCGCACCCGCGCCGCCCCCGGCGACGAGCGCGTCCGCCCCGTGACGTGACGCGGGCCGCGGCGCCGCCGGCGCTCGACCTCGGCGCGCTCGCGCTGCTGCTCGCCCGGACGGGGGCGATGCTCTACGTCCTGCACGCGGGCTTCGCGCAGGTGTCGGACGACGACTACGCGCGCACGGTCATCGCCGAGAGCTTCGCGCACGCGCCGCGGCTGGACCCGAGCGGCACGAGCTGGCTTCCCCTGCCCTTCTGGCTGACGGGAGCGACCATGATGGCGTTCGGGCGGTCGCTGGCGACCGCGCGCGGGCTTGCGTTCGTGCTCGGGACCGCCGCGCCGCTGGTGCTCTACGGCGCCATGCGAGCGGTGCAGGTGCCGCGCATCTCCGCGCTGCTGGGCGCGGGGCTCGCGGCGTTGACCCCGTGGAGCGTGTGGCTCGGGGTGGCGACGGTGCCCGAGGGATGGGCGGGGCTGCTCGCGGCGGCGGCGCTGGTGCTGCTGGCGGACCGGCGCCCGGCGGCGCTGACGGCGGCCGGCGCGTTCTCGCTGGTCGCGGCGCTGTCGCGCTACGAGGCGTGGCCCATCGCGGCGATGGTGGCGTGCGTGGCGGGGTGGCGCGCGATGAAGGCGGAGCGCGGCGAGAGGCGCGGCCTGACGACGGCGGCGGCGCTGGCGGCGCTGGGACCGCTCGCCTGGATGGCGTGGAACGCGCACGCGCACGGCAGCCCGGTGCACTTCCTGGCGCGCGTCACGAACTACCGCAAGGCGCTGGGCGGCGGAGGCCCGCTGGTCGATCGTCTGCTCGCCTACCCGCGCGCGGCGCTGGACGGGGCGCCGGAGATCCCGCTGGCCGCCATCCCGGCGGTGCTGTGCTTGCGGTCGAGGGCCTTCCGCGCGCGCTGGGCCTTGCCGCTCGCCGGCGCGCTGCTGGTCATGGTCTTCCTCGTGGCGGGCGATCTGGCGGACGCCGCGCCCACGCACCATCCGGCGCGCGCGATGATGACGCTCTTCGCGGTGCTCGCGTGCGCCGGTGCGGACGGCGCGCGGACGCTGGTGGTGGCGGGGATCCACGGCCGGCCCGGGCGGGAGGCGTGGCTCGTGGCGGCGGTGGTGATCGGCGGGGTGGCGTGGCTGAGCGGGGTGGCGGGCCGGTGGCGGGAGGTGCCGGGCAACGGCCCGACGGAGCGCCGGGACGCGCAGATCGACCGGGGTCTGGAGCTGCGGGCGCGCGGGGTCCCGGCGCTGGAGGTGACCCCGTGCCGGTACGAGCATTTTGCGCTGATCGCGGCGTTTGGAGAGCCGGAGAAGGTGACGGTGGGGCGCGGGACGGGGCGGGAGGTGAGCCCGGTGTGTCCGGAGGTGAGGGAACGGTGACGCGGCGGCCGCGGCGGCTCGTCACGCGGACGAGGCGAGCCGCCCGGAGGTGAGGGGACGGTGCGGCTGCTCCTCGCTGCCCACCCGGCCTGCTTCGAGGTGGACCAGAACATCGGCGGCTTCCCGGATCTCTCGGCCATGCGCCGCGCAGACGACGCAGCACGACTCCCCCAGCTCGCGGAGCAGCCGGACGAGCAGCGCGCGGCCTTCGGCGTCGAGGTTGGCGTCCGGCTCGTCGAGCAGGAGCACGCGAGGCTGGCGCACCAGGACGCGGGCGAGGGCGACGCGCTGGCGCTCGCCGGCGGACAGGCCGTCGACCGGGGTGGAGAGCGGATCGTCCGGCGACTTCTTCGCGAGCACCTCCCACGCGCGCGTCCGCCGCAGCGCAGCCCGCAGCGCCTCGTCGTCCGCGCGCGGGGCGACGAAGCGCATCGCGACGCGGACCGAGCAGCGCACCGGGAGGTACGGGCGCTGCGAGAGGTAGCCGAGCGATGCACGCCAGGCGCGGAGGTCGAGCGCATCCAGCGTGTCGCCCCCGACCAGGATCTCGCCGTCGGACGGTCGAACGAGCCGGGCGAGCACGCCGAGGAGCGTCGTCTTTCCACACCCGTTGGGACCCACGAGTACGTGCACGCCGGACGGCTCCAGGTGGATGGTCACCCCGTCGAGGGCGACCGTCTCGCCGTAGCGGACGGTCACGCCCCGGAGATCGATGGCCGCCACGGCAGGCTGCGAGGAACCGCCTGCGTCCATGCGCGGAGAGCGGAGGAGAGCGTCCAGCGCGCGGAGCGGACCGCGAGCGCGCGCCACCTGCGCGAGGGACATCGCGAGCCCCGCGAAGGGCGGCATGACGCCGGCGAGCACGATCAGGTGCGCCAGGCCGGTCCCGGCGAGCGACGGATGAAGCGCGAGGACGGCCCCCAGCGCGGCGAAGACCGCGGCGGCCATGGGCGCACGTCCCGCGAAGGCCTCGAGCATGGCCGCGCGGCGCGCGACGGAGCGCTGCGACGAGACGGCGCTCTGCAGGCCCTCGCGGAAGGCGGGGACCTCACCGCTCGCGGCGAGGTCGACGCGCCCGTCCACGCCGTCGACGAGGTGCCGCGCGACGCGCTCGTGCGCGGCCCAGAACCGGTCGGAGGCGGCGCCGGCGACGCGACGGGAGATCAGGGCGAGGACGAGGCCCGCGGCGAGCGCGGCGCCCGCGACGGCCCAGGTCGCGGTGGGCGTGCCCGCGACGACCCACACGCCGAGGACGGCGGCGGCGAGCCCGTCACCGATGAGCGAGGGAACGGCGGTGGCGCCGACACGCGCGGCGGCGTCGATGGCCGAGAAGAGCGTCGCCTGGAGCTTCTCGCCCTGTACCGCCAGCACGTCCCCCTCGAGCACGGCGGTGAGCGCCTCGTCGTAGAGCGCCGCCTGGCTCCGCGTGCGGGCGAGGGAGCCGAAGGCGGAGCGGGTCAGGTGGAGTGCGGAGGCGCCGGCCCCGGCGATGAGCGCGGCGCGGGCGCTCCGCGCGGCGAGACCGGAGGCGGCGGCGAAGATGGCGACGCGCTCGGTGAACAAAAGCGCCGCGCCGAGCGCGGTCCAGGGACCTGCTCGGCGCAGTGCGGTGAGGCGAGACGTCATCGACGTCGACGGGACGGACTAGAGCCCGGCGTCGCTGTAGAAGAGGTAGTCGCAAGTCCCCGGATCCGTCAGTGTGAAGGCAGTACCGCAATGGCCCGTCTCGTCGCAGGTTTGCGACAGACAGTCGAAGGAGTAGTTGCACTTCGCACCGTTCTGGAGCTGGGGACCACATGTCCCCGTGGACCCACCGTCAATGGCACAACGAAGCTGGTTCTGGCCTAGATACCCGCGGTACATGCACTGGATGTTGGATGCGGTACAGGGCGAGCCGGCATCGCCAACAACATAACACTCCTTCGTGGGACCGCCGTCGGGCGCAGTCGCAGCAGCGCAGTACGCTCCCGGCACGCACTCAACGCTCGTCTTGCACCCCTGAGCCCCGATGGGAAGGGTACCGGACACGGCCCCGTAGCAATTCTGTGTGACGTTCCGGTATTCGGACTCCGGCATCACCGGGCACGAGAAGGTACTGAGTGCTGCGAGACAGGAGTTTGCCGTCGTCTCATCCAGGTGAAGATGCCCGCCATCAAGCACGCCTGGGAGACTCAATTCCACGAGGGTGCCATTGATCCCAAGTGGACTAACATGTCCAATGCATTTGGTGAGAGCGACCCCAGCGTCGGCGCCGTAGCAGCACGTCCGGAGACGACCACAGCTCGCCAGCGCTTCCTCGGCGGGGAAGGCTAGGAGAGACGCTGCGTCATAGGGAGCGTCGGGGTTGGTGCCAGCGTCCTCGTCGCCCACGACGTCCTGGCCCTGCACGTCGGGCACGAAGACATCTATCTGGGTGTTGTCAGGGGCCGCATCGCCCCCATCGGGGATTGCGTTGTCGTCTCCGCTGCAACCCACCATCGACGTCCAGGCGATGACGTTGCAGGCCACGATCCCTCCAGCCATCGCTGCGATGCGTGACAAGTTCCTCATGGAAAGCTCCTTCCCGACGCGTCCAGGATATCATGAATCGGTGACTGGTCGAGCTACCTCGAGCGTCGCCAGAACCTTGCCCAGGGGCCGCTGTCCTGCGAGGGGGCGCCCATCCACCTCGACCCAGGCATGCGCCTTGAGCACCTCCCCGCGCCTTGCCCCGTAGAGCGCGGCGCGCACCGCCCCGTACCCGACGGGCGCCACGCCGATCATGACCTTCGCGCCGGGAAGACGAGCGGCCACCGCGACGGATCGGGAGAGGCAGCTGCCCCTCCCGGACAGGTTCACCGCGTAGGCCTCGGCCTCCGTGCGGTCGAGCGAGGGCACGAGGCGCCCCAGGGCGGCCACCACCCGAAAAGCCTGGCGTGGGCGAAGAAGCCGCAGCGCCAATCGTGAGGCGACGTGCAGGCCGCTCATGGTGCCCTCCGTTGGACGAGGTGCCGCTGCAATAATTCGTCGGCCAAGGCTAGAAGATCCCGAAGAGCCTCGTCTCGGGAGACGTCGTAGACGGCCGCGATCTCTCCCGCAACCTCGGAGACCGCACGACCGGCGCCCAGCGCCTGCCAGCAGAAGGCTCCCACTTCGTCGAGGCCGAAGTAGGTGCCTGACTGCAGATCGAGCACGACCATCTCCCCGTCGAACTCGCGGGCGTGCACGTGCTCAGCCACCTGGAAGCGGTCGGAAGTCAGAGCCCGTTCCATCACGCCACCAGTTTCCGCAGCAGGAGATCATCGGGGAGACGACAGCAGGCCACCACCTCCACGAGCCGCCCGATCACGACGAACCGATCCAGATCCTCGACGGCTCGACTCTGCGCCTCAGCATCCACGTGGGGAGCCATCGACGCCGCTGCTATCGCGGTCAGCGCCTCCAGGCCACGAAGGCGCACGGGCTGCACGGGCCCATCATCACGCAGC
This sequence comes from uncultured delta proteobacterium, assembly GCA_963782055.1. Taxonomy (GTDB): domain Bacteria; phylum Myxococcota_A; class Polyangia; order Polyangiales; family Polyangiaceae; genus DASXHD01. Next base: position 1,835,620 of record CAWAIF010000003.1, on the reverse strand, counting down.
GCCACAAGCTTCGCGGCCGGGATAGGGGCGTGGGCCAGCGAGCTGGCGGCCACTGGCCGCTTAGGACCCTGGCCACGCGGGTACGCGAGACGCTCGCGCGCCGGGCCATCCAGCCAGTGCTGCGACTCCGAGGGCTCTATCCAGAGTTGACCGCGGTCGATCTTGCCGATGCAGACGTCATCTGCCAGCAAGCTTGCTCCCATTCGAAGACACAAGACCGCGGCGGCGGTGGACTTTCCGGCACCGCTTGCCCCGGCGAAGACAATGGCGTGGCCACTGGGCAAACTGACAGCCGACGCGTGAAATCCGACGCCGGTGCGACGCAAGTATCTTTCCACGGCCATCGCGGGACCGCGGCGCCACTTCTCGGCGGCAACTGCATCATCAACATAGGTATGGTGAACAGTTGAAGAGCCCTGAATGCGGAGACTACCCAAGCCCGGCCACTCCGCGGAATATCCGCCGGCCACGCTGTTCACCAGGCAGGGAATGCCAGCTGCTACAGTCATCAAGCCACCCGTTGCAACCAAGCTTCGGCAGCCAGAAAACGCCAAATGGGCGAGATGTCGTCGGCGTGTTCGAACGCAGCACGCAGCGCCGCCGAGTCGACAAGCCCCCGCTTCGCGAGTTGTCTCGCTCGGGCAAACTCCCCCATCGCCCTCAAGTCGTCAGCCCGGAAGTGTCGCTTGCGGCCGTTCATGGATGCCTTGCCAGCCCGCAAGCGAACAGGGTCCGGCATCCAGCCCGCCATCGCTCGACGAAGCAAGCCTCGAAACTTGTTGCAATCAAGTAGCCGCTCGATGGGAATAGCAGCCAGAAACGCGAGCAGAGGCACATCAAAGAGCGCGTCCCGCCAACGAAGTCCAGAGGTTTGGGCGAAGGCCGAGAGCCCGGCCGTGACGGTCAACACATCGACGTTTGCAACCAGCTCTCGCAGCCAAGCCGCCGGCGTAGTACTAATAAAGTATGGCTTGGCGGCGGAAAGCTCATGTCGCTCCAGTAGTCTCGAAAAGTGGGGCGTAACCCAAGGAGCCCTGTCTCTCCATTGCCGGCGCGAGCGCCACCGGCGTACAACCTCGGGCATACGGTCGCGGATGTTCGGTGCAACGAGCAAACTGCGCACACGTCGGAGCGGACTCGGATGCCACGGAAGCTGAGCGCGAAGCGCGAGGCGAGCGGCCGCGATGGGATGACGGCGGGCGTAGAGGCGGCCAATTTGGCCAAGATTTCCCCCGAACGCCGCGTCGCCAAGCGTTGCCGTGACGACAACGTCGGCGCCCAGCTCTGCGGCCAGCCGAAAAGCTCCAAGCTCGCTACCGGCGTGGGGCGAGAGGCAGGGGTGAGCATCAGCCACCACAAACGCCTCTACCGGCACCGCTCTCGACAAGGGTAACGGATACCATCTTACGCCGAAGTGGCGACACAAGGCCTCAGCATATGGAGCATCGCGCTCCCCCTCTTCAAACAGGATAGTGATGGCGAAGAGGGAAGTCGGTGGGAAGAGCCTCGTCAAGATACTGAGTACCGCGCTTGAGTCTAGGCCCCCAAGCATCACCGCCACCCTGTGGGCTCCCTTCGTAATCCTCGCGACGGCGCTGAACAGACGCGCGCGGAGTTCAGTCGCCAGGTCTGCAGGAGATCGACGGTCCCACGCTCGGGACGGCAGGACGGGCATCTGCGCGGAACGGCCCGCATCATCAGAGGATGCTGGAATGGTCTCGAACGGTTGAAGCCGGCGGAGGCGGGTGAAGAGTGTGGTGCCGGCATCAGCGTCACGGATTCCGGTGCACCAGCCCGCGAGACCTGCATCGTCCGGTTCTGCGTCGGTGATGCGCCTCAGACGATCCAACTCAGGCGCGACACGGTGGTCACCAACGGAGTAGTAGAGTCGAGGCAGCCCGAAGGGACCGGAGATCAACAGTTGCCTACGGGCGTCGAGTGAAACCACCATCGGTGCTAGAAGCCCCGCCCGCCGCCGTCAGATCCCGCACCTTCCCCAGCTCCACGAGCCGGGGCGCCACGTACGGGCGCTTCTTCGGCGTCTCCTGCTCCGCAGGAGCCTCCTTCACCTCGGCGTTGGGATCGGTCATCGAGCATTCTCCTCTACAAAGGGCATCCGTTGCCCTCCCTCCTGCAAGCGTTCACGCGGGGCACGGATGCGCTGAGTATAGGGCGATCTCCCACCCTCCGCTAGCCCTCACGCGCCTCCCCCTCCCCTGACCCTCAACCCGTTCAACACCAGGTCAAATCCCGCCATTTTCCGCCGATCCAGGGCCTCCTCCCCGACGTGCCGGTAGAACACGACCGTCGAGAGCTGCATGTCCTGGAGCAGGGCCGCCACCGCCTCCACGTCCAGCTCCGCCCGGAAAATGCCCTGCTTGATGCCGATCCGTAGGACCTCCACCACATTCGCGTGGCCGATGGTCCGGAGCTCGAGCAGGCGGTCGGACCAGCGGGGCAGTAATTCCGCGGTCTTACCGAAGAGGAGGTCGCCGACCAGGGGGTGTGCGGCGAGGTAGTCCATGCCCGTCTGGGCCATGACGGCCAGGAGCTGGTCCGCGGGGGTCCGGGGGTCAATGAGCCGGGAAATCTCCGCCACCCAGGCGCGGACCTCCCGGTGCAGGACCTGGTAGAAGAGGTCCTCCTTGGAGGTCGCCGCGAGGTAGACGGTGCCCTTCGCCACCCCGGCGGCCTGGGCGATCTCGTCGATGGAGGCCTTCTTGAAGCCGTGGCGGGCGAAGACGCGCGTCGCGGCCTCCAGGATGGTCTGCTTCTTCGACGACTCCATCTTCGTGCCCTTCGGGCTGTCGGCCTGCGCGAGCGCGGGACCTCAGCCGGGAGGCCGAGAATGGTCGGCGGGGCGGATGGGCGTCAAGCGCGCCCGCGTCACCCCGTGGCGATGGGGACCAGCCGCGGCTTCGCGCTCTCCGCCTTCGGCAGGCGGATGCTCACCAGGCCGTCCTTCAGCGTCGCGGCGATCGCGTTCTCGTCGACCCCCTTGGGGAGCCGGAACGTCCGCGCGTAGGCGACGCGGCCTTCACGCTTCGCGTCCAGCAGGAGCAGGCCCTTGTCGACGCGCACGTCCAGATCTTCCGGCCCCACGCCGGGCACCTCGGCGACCAGCACGAAGGCGTCCTTGCCCTCGAGCACATCGGTGGGGGGACGGACCAGCAGCTTCTCCTTCTCCGCGCTCATCGTCAGGCTCCTTTCACTTCCACGGTGCGGCTGCGGGCCGCCTCCGACTTGGGGACGGTCAGGGTGAGCACGCCCTTGTCCAGCGTCGCGGCGATGCGCTCCACGTCGACGTGCGCCGGAAGCTCGAAGCTCCGGGCGACGCGCACCGCGGCGCGCTCCTTGCGGACGAGCTTCAGGTCGTCGCCGTCCTTCGTTCCTTCCTCGGCGGCGGGCTTGTGCTCGGCGCGCAGGCGCAGCACGCCCTCTTCCACCTTGATCTCGACGTCGCCGGCGACGAGGCCGGGCACGTCCAGCGCGAGCTCGTAGCGGTCCGCCAGCTCGCGCAGGCCTGGCTCCGGCCACGCGGGCGGCGAGAAGCCGAGCGCGCCTCCGAAGAAGCGATCCATCTCCCTGCGCAGCTCGTCCAGCTCCGCGAGCGGCTCGCGCCGCAACCCATTGAGCACCGTCATTCGCATGAGACACCTCTCGTACGCCATGCGAGGGACGCCCCCTCGTGGCCTATGCTCGAGCCGTTGATCGCGTGCGCCCTGGGGGCGCTCCGCAGCCGTTGTCGAACAAACGGATAAGCACGATCCCCGGCGTGTAAAGTCTGCGGCGAGCCGTCGCTACGGCGTGACGCAGCGGCCCTTGGCGGGATCGCACGCCTCCGGGTAGGGGCAGTCGTCACTGCTGAGGCAATCGACGCACACGCCGTCGGGCGTGTCGCAGCGATGCCCTGAGCCGCAGTCGGCGTCCGTCATGCACTGGACACAGATGAAGCCGGCGGTGTCGCAGCGCGGCAGCAGGAGCGGAAGGCAGTCGGTGTCGGTCAGGCACTCGTAGCAGCGCACGTTGACCTTGTCGCAGAAGGGCCGCGAGAGCGGGCACTCGTCGGGGTCCTGGCAGCGCGGCACGCACCGGCGCGTCTGGTTCTCGCAGTACTCCCCGACGGGGCAGTCGGTGCTGATGCCGCACTCCACGCACCGGTGGATGGCGAAGTCGCACCGCGGAAAGCCCGGGTCGGTGCAGTTGGTGTCGGTGACGCACGCGACGCAGTCGCCGGAGGCGGTGTCGCAGTGGAGGCTGGACAGCCCGCAGTCGGCGTCGGTGCTGCACCGCGGCCGGCCCGTCTGCGCGTCGCCGGCGTCCGGCTCGGGGAGAGCCGCGTCCCCCGGCTCGTCGAAGTGGAACTCGCCGTTGCAGGCGGCGAGGCCCCCGGCGACGAGCAGCGCGATGGCGACCCTGGTGGAGGGTCGCCGCAGGGTCACCGATCCTCCGCGAGGATGGCCTGGGCCTCCGCGCGCGCGAATCCGGACGGGTACTCGTCGAGGTACTGCCGCGCCGCCGCGCTCGCTCGCGCGCGGTCCACGCCGCGCAGCGTCTTCATGCGCTCGACGGCAGCGCTCTCCGCCAGGGGGCTGCTCGGGTACTTCGCGATGAAGGTCGACCACGCGGCCACCGCACCCGGTGCATCGCCGCGCTGGCGGGCGGCGACGGCCTTGCCGAACAGATCGTTCTCCTCGGTGAGGGTGGAGCGGGAAGCCTGCGACGCGGCGTTACCCGGCCGCGGGACGGCCTTGGGCCGGGGCGACGTCGACTCGGCGAGCTCCGTGGGCGCGGTCGCCGTGGAGCCCACCGCTGTCCTCGCCACGCAACCGGGCGGCCACGACGAGCCCGCGGGCACGCGCGCTTCCTCGCCGTGGCTGCGCACCGACACCACGCCCTCGGTGACCACGACGCGCGTGCGCGTGCCGCCGCCACACGACGGATCGGCCCCGACGACCGAGACGCGGAACTGGGTGCCGCGCACCTCGACCTCCGCGTCCGGGGTGCTGACCAGGAAGCGCTGGTGCGGGCCGAGCTTGTGGACCTTGGCCTGCAACGATCCGCTGGCGAGCAGCAGGCGCTGCACGCTGCCGTTCTCCATCACCGTCACGTCGCCGCCGTCCTCCGCGGTGAGCTGGGTGCCCGTGGCGAAGGAGAGCACGACGCGGCCGTGCGAGCGGGCCACGACATGGCTGCCCGCGCGCAGAAGGCTGCCGTCGGTGAGGGCCTCCGGCTTGCCGTCCCCACCCACCACCGTCACGTCGCCGGTGGGATGCGCGATCACCGCCACCGTGGCGGCGGGCTTGGGGGTCGACGGCGCAGACGCGGCGAGGCTCGACGCATGATGCATGTGGAGGGCGAGCATGCCGCCGCCGGTGATGGCGACCGCGGCCGCCGCGGCGACGGCGCCGAAGACCCAGCGCGCGCGCTTGCGGGCCCTCGCACGCTTGGCGAGCTCCTCCTGCAGCGCGAGTATGGCCTGCGCGCGGACCTCGCGGTGAGGCGGCGTCGCCGGTAGAGCGTCCCGCTGCGTGCGCAGAAACGCGGCGGCGAGCTGAGCATTGCGAGGCGAGGTCATGCCCGCTCCGTTTCCGCCAGGATGCTGGCGAGCTCGGGGTCCGAACCGATGCGCTCGTGAATGTCCTTGCGCCCCCTCACGAGGCGCGTTTGTGCGGCTGCCACTGTGACCCCCGTGATCTGTGCAATCTCGCGTAAGTCGTACCCGCAGACGTCGTGAAGCAGGTAAGTCCAGGCACGATTCTCATCCATGTCGTCCAGGTGACGGACCACTCGCGTCATCGCGCTGCGCACCATCGCCTGGCGGCTGGCGCTGATGGGCGAGGCCACGCTCATGTCGTCGGGCGAGGGCGGCGAGAAGATGCGGCGCTCCGTCTTGCGGCGGCGCAGGTGCTTGTAGACGACGTGGGCCGTCACCGTCGCCGTCCACGCGTCCAGGGAGCAGTCGCCGCGGAAGCGATCGATGCTGCCGATGATCTCGATCATCGCGAGCTGGGCGAGATCGTCGTGGTCGACGTCGCGGCGGCCGAGCAGGCGGAAGATGGTGCGGTCGACCTGCGGGCGGACGCGGTCGTGCAGGGAGGTGGCGGCGGAAGGGTCACCCACGCGCAGGGCGGTCAGGAGCTCGGTGTCATCGAGCGCGGGCGCGTGCCGGCGCGACGGGGCCGGCACCCTGTCGGAGGTGCGGGCGGACCGTCCGGATGCGACCTCGGTCCCGGACTCGCCTTCGGGCGGGGGCACCAGGCGCAGAGGGGGGCGCGCAGGGAGAGACATGCCCCTCTACTGTACCCCGAGGCGAGGGCGATCAGGCTGGGATCGGCCGCCCCGCGGGCGCGTATATTCCTGTCATATCGCGAGGCTGAGCCAGATCGTTAGCGAGCAACGGGTGGAAGGCCCCGGGCGGCTAGAAGCGGGCTCTCAGGCCCAGCTCCCCGACCAGGCGTATCGGCTCGATCGTCGCCACCGGCTTCCGCGCCACGTAGACATTGGTCGACCCCAGCGACGCCTCCGCCCCCAGCCCCAGGATGATCGCCGTGGCGGGGCCGAGCTGGAAGGTACCTTCCGCCACCAGATCGCCCCCCGGCAGCCACCTGTCCTGAACGACGGGCGAGGGGTCGTCGGCGTCCAGATGCCGCAGGGAGAGGAAGGTGGCCAGCATGTCGAAGCGCAGGGCGAGCCCGAAGCGCTCCCCGGCGGCCGGCTCGACGATGCGCACCTCCAGGCCGGCGGCCACCGACACCATGATGGAGGTGGCCTGGGCGGGCGCCACGTCTCCCGCGCGGATGACGGCGCCCAGCCGGAAGCCCAGCCGGGAGAGGTACCACTGACCGGAGAGGTCGGCGCCCACCCCTGCCCCGTACCCGCTGAAGGGGAGCGCGCCGACGGCCTGCGCATCGAATGAACCGTGCCATGGACCGTCAAACGGGTGATGAGCTGTGGGTGGCGGTGGCGCGATGATGATCCTGTGCTCGGGCGCGCGTGGAAGCTCCTGCTCCGGCAGCATCGACGCCACGGCGAAGCCGATGGTGCGTCCCCGCTCGGCGGGCGCGTCAGCCGCGCGAAAGACGATCGTCCGGTCCACCCACCGCCCCTCGCGGGCACGGTGCAGATGGATGGTGGCGCTCGTGTGAGAGGGGTCCCAGCGCAGCGTGGCGACGGCGCCGGCGTGCCGCTCGTCCTCCAGCGCGACGATGCCGGGGTCGCTGGCGGCGGGGCTGACCTCGACCTGAACCGTGGCGTTCTCGCCGAGCGTCTCCCGCGCCGCCGCGACCGCGGCGTCGAGCGTGGCGTCACGGCCGTCGCGCGACGCGATGACGAAGATCAGCAGGCCGGCGGCCGATGCCATCCTTCGCTCGTATTCCACGTCACGCGCACAAAGCAAATCCGCACCTCATGCGCCGCGCCGCCTGCTCCCCCACCGGTGCCGGTACCTACCTCTGGGTTTGTTGCGTGCTAGAACCCCTTTGGAGATGTTCATGAACCGACCCCTACGACTCGCTGTTCTCGTCACGATGGGCCTCTGCGTTCCTCTCGCAGCCGACGCCAAGCTCGCCCGCACCGGCACCCCCGCCGTCGCCTTCCACGCGCGCGGCCCCGCCGGCATGCACCTCACCGGCACCACCAGTGATCTGGACGTGATCGACCAGGGCGCGACCGTCACCATCCGTGTGCCGCTGGCGCACCTGGCCACCGGCATCGGCCTGCGCGATCACCACATGCGCGAGAAGTACCTGGAGGTCGGCAAGTATCCCAACGCCGACCTCGTCGTCGACCGCGCGTCCGTCAAGACGGAGGGCTCCGGGGACGCGCAGGGCACCATGACGATCCACGGCAAGAGCAAGCGTGTCTCCTTCCACTACGCCGCGCACCACGCCGGCGGGAAGGTGGACGTGACGGGCAGGGCGCACATCGATTTCCGCGACTTCGGGATCAAGGTGCCGTCGTACCTGGGCGTCACCGTGAAGCCCGATATCGACATCGACGTGCACTTCGCCGCCACGGAGTGAGCGCGTCCCCACGCGCCTGCTGAAGGCAGTGCACCGGGCGACCCATCGCTTGCTCGCGCGTCTCCTCGGCGTCGCGCTGCTGCTCCTGGTGACGGGGCTCGCGCACCGCGCCGAAGCGTTCCCGTGGATGATCCGGCACGGCTACACGCAGTGCAACACGTGCCACGCGGACCCCTCGGGCGGCGGGCTGCTCACCCGGTACGGCCGCGGGATGGAGGAGGTCCTGCTGCGCATGCACTACGACGGCAAGCCGTCGGAGGACGAGGACCCCGGGACGCTGGGCAACTTCATGTTCGGCGCCTTCCAGCTCCCGGACGCGCTGCTGCTGCAGGCGGACGGGCGGTACGCCGAGCTCGGCGTCTTCCCGACTGCCCCGAACGCGCCGTCGGGGCGGTTGCCCATCCTCATGCAGGCGGACATGGCCGGGCAGGTGAAGGTCGGGCGCTTCCGCGCCAACGCGAGCCTCGGCTTCGCGCACGACGGGGCGTTCTTCGCCAAGCTCACCACCGATCCGCGCGACAACCTCATCGCGCGCAGCCTGTGGCTCGGCGTCGACCTCGGCTCCGATGAGCAGTTCCTGCTGCGCGCGGGGCGCTTCGACGTGCCCTTCGGCATCCGGACGATCGAGCACAACCTCTTCACCCGCTTCGAGACGAACACCAACATCAACGACCAGCAGCAGACAGGCGTCGCCCTCTCGTACACCGGGGACAAGCTGCGCGGCGAGGTGATGGCCGCCTTCGGCAACTACTCCATCCCCGACGATGCGCTGCGGGAGCGCGGGGGCGCGGCGCTGGTGGAGTGGGCGCCGCTCGAGAAGCTGGCGGTCGGCGCGAGCGCACAGCTCATGCACTCGGAGCGGAACCCCACGCTTCAGACGGCGGTGTGGCGGCACAACTACGGACCCTTCGTGCGCTACTCGCCGTGGAAGCCGCTGGTGCTGATGGCCGAGGGCGACCTCATCTTCGAGTCGCAGCCGATGGCGAAGGACCACGTCGGCGCGACGAGCTACGTGCAGGCAGACCTGGAGCCTTTCCAGGGCATCCACGTGATGCTGACGGGGGAGCTCTACAACCGCAACTTCGTCGACGACACCACCTCGGTGTCCGCGTGGTCGACGGTGTGGTGGTTTCTCGCGCCGCACATGGACCTGCGCCTGGACGCCATCTACACCGACGACTTCCGCGGCGGCGTCCAGGCGGGCATCGAGTCCTGGTCCCTCCTCGGCCAGCTCCACCTGCTGCTCTAAGTTCTCGCCTCGTCTCCCCTCCCCCTCTTCCTCATAGGGAGAGGGAGCCGGGGGTGAGGTCACGGCAGCGTCGCCGAGCCGTCCGGGCGATCGATGCCGATGCTCTTTTCGTACTCGTAGAACGGGCCGTCCAGCCCGGCGTCGAGCGGCGTGTTGTTCGGGGTGTAGCTCCACTCGCCGCCCGGGTACGAGCCCGCGTCGATACCGCCGACGGTGTAGGTCGCCGATCCGCCCGCCTTGACGAAGACGCCGAGGGTCTGGATGGACTTGCGCGGCGTCTTGAAGACCTCGGTCGAGTTGGCGCAGCCGAGAGAGTTCTGGTTGGGCGCGCTGAAGGTGTCGGTGCCGCCCACGTTGACGAGCAAGCCGACGCCGTTGGCGTTGCCGCAGCCCATGGAGAGGCCCGGGCCGTGGTAGGCGTCGTCGCCGCCCTCGTCGTAGTGGATGACCGACGAGTAGTCGTGGCCCACGCCGATGCTCGTCGCGCGGATGGGGAAGGTGGGATCGTACTCGTCGTTGCCGGCGTGGTCCCAGAAGTAGACGACGCCGGTGTGGGCCGCGCTGCCCTGCACGTACCAGAGGCCCTCGTAGGTGTCGTCCCCGCCGCCTTCGAGGAACAGGCCGATGCCCATGGCGAAGGAGCAGCCCTGGCCGAAGACGCTGGTCGTGTAGCTGTCGTTGCCCGCGGCGTCGCGCAGGATGCCCATGCCGCCGGCGAACTGGTAGCCGGGCTCCGGCGCGTCGGGGCGGTGGCCCTCGCCGCAGCCCTGGGTCATCGAGGTGTTGCCCACGCCGGGAAGCTGCGCGTTGGCGTAGATGGCGTCACCGCCGACGGCGGGATCGCCGGGGTCGGAGTAGTAGGTGTCATCGCCCGACTCGTCCACCAGCGCGCCCACGCCCTGCGTGAAGCCGAAGCCCTCCGACGCGGCGTAGACGAGGTAGTGGTCGTTGCCGGCGCCGTCGAGCAGCAGGCCGATGCCGAAGCCGGCCGCGCCCTGCGAGAGCGCCTCCGACTTGTAGCTGTCGTTGCCGCCCTCGTCGTAGAGCACGCCCACGCCGAAGACGCCGGTGCCCTGCGAGACGGCGAGCGACTGGTAGGTGTCGTCGTCGGTGCCGAGGTCCCAGAGGAGGCCGACGCCGAGCAGCGCGCCGCCCTGCCGCGCCACGCGCGAGCGGGTCAGGCCCTGCTGGCGCCCCGCGCCGTCGCTCGGCAGACGGTGGCCGACGTTGTCCGCGGGGTCCGCCTTCTCCACGTACCCGTAGGTGTCCTTGCCCGCGAGGTCCACCGACACCGAGAGCGAGTGGTCGTAGCTCGCCGAGCCCACCGGCACGCGGTAGGTGTCGTCGCCGCCGGTGTCGAGCAGGAAGAAGGCCTTCTCCGCCGCGGAGCCCGGCTCGTAGTCGTCCTTGCCCGCGCCGTGGATCACCAGCGACCCGAGCGGAGTGTCCACCTCGACGGGGTCGAAGGTCGCGCCGCGGAAGCGCGCGAGGTCCGCGCTCTCCACCGTGCTGGCGACGTAGAGCGACGCGCGGGTGATCGCGTTGACGTCCACCGCGTCGAAGGCCGGCAGCAGGCCGGTGGACCAGTTGTACGAGTAGGTGCCGATGATCCAGTCGGGCGCCAGCTTGAAGAGGGCCGCGAACTTCCCCTCCGCGGGGGCGCGCGCGGCGGCGATGTCCTGCGACGCCTGCGTCATCGCGCGCATCACCGGCACCAGCGCGCGGCGCAGGTCGATGGGGAGCCCGGCGGTCGCCTGGGCCGTCGCGTCGTGATCGAAGTCCGCGCCGAAGGCGCTGGCCATCTCGCCCAGCGTGGTCGCGAGCGGCGCCTGGTCCTCGCCGTCCACGACGGACCACGCGGGGTCCGCGCAGTCGGTCACCGGCGCGCCCCTCCGCGCGGCGGCGGCGGCGATGGCGCTGGCGACGGGCGTCTTGCCGGCCATGGCGTCGTCCAGCCACTTCGCGGTCTCCGCCCCGTACGCCGGCAGGCGCAGCGGGTACTGCAGCAGCGGGCGGAAGTCGGGCATCTGCCGCTTGTCCAGGACGGCCATGACCGCGTCGACCATCTTGGAGGGGTCTTGTTGCATACTACAACGATCGAGCCCGACCTTCCCGAGCGCCTCGTCGAAGGAGTCCGGCTGCGCGGGCTGCGGGACGTTGCACTGCCCCGTCGGGAAGGGCGCCGGCGTCGGGGAGACGACGCACCCCGGCGCCGGTCCCACGTTGGTGTCGGCGGTCTGGTCGGCGCCGGCGTCGCTGGCCGCCTGGGTGTCGTCTCCGCTGCACGCGTAGAGGCCGCAGAGGGCGGCGGCGGTGGTCACCATCGCGACCAGAGCAAGCGTGGTGCCTCGCATGCAAGCAGGGTGCGCGGATCCGGCGCGCACCGCAACCTCACCGGAGCGGCGCGCGCCGGCCCGCGCGGGCGCTCCGCGTTCAGAGCAGATCGGAGCCGAGATTGTAGATGGGGGCGTCCGCGCCCTGGGCCGGCCAGGTGCACAGATTGTGGGGGAAAGCCTCCACCGCGGCGAGCAGCACGTGGTCGAGGAGCGCGTCGTGCTCCACGATGGAGAGCGGGGGCGGCAGCTCGGCGACGAGCCGCAGCACGGTGTGCCGCGAAGGATCCAGCACGCGCTCCAGCCGGTCCCACACTTCGCGCGTGCCCGTCTCGCCCGCGCGGACGAGCGCGAGCAGCGTCGCCTTGCGCTCGTAGAACGTCTGCAGCGGCCCGTGCGCGACGCCGCACACGTCCCACAGGCCGACGCTCCCGAGGCCCAGTCCCTCCACCAGCTTGAGGCGCAGGCCCTCGCTCGCCGTCGTCCAGGGGCCGCTCGTGACCAGGCCCGCCGTCTCGAACAGCGCGCGCGGATCGTGCTCGGCGAGGGCCGCCCGCGCACGCGGCGCCGCGCCGCCGAGCACCTCCGGGAGAGAGGCGAGCCCCGCCTCCCACGCGGGCGTCACGCCGAGCGCGTGCGCCGCGGCGAGGGCGAGGCGCATCGCCACGACATAGGCGACCGCGGGGCCGACGACGCGCAGGAAGAGGCGGTCCTCGCGCACCGGCCCGTGCGAGATGACGCGTACCCCGGAAGCCGCGAGCGACGCCGCCACCGCGTCGCGCTCCGGCGCCAGGGTCGTCAGCAAAAAGCACGCGTCGAAGTCGGCGCGCCGGCCCAGCGGCAGGCGCGCGTTGGGCGAGAGGCGCTGCGAGACCACCGCGAGGACCCGTCCGGACGCGCCGCCCGGCTCCAAAAAGCTGGACGCGGGGGAGAACTCGGCGCGCGCACCCACGTCGCGCAGCAGCGCGGCGAGCAGCCGGGCCGGGCCCTCCGAGGCGCCGATGCCGGAGACCACCCACGGCCCCGCGGCGAGCTCCGCCGACAGAAGGGGTGGCGGCGCGGCCAGAGCCCGGGCAATCTCCTGCGGGATCGACCGCGCCCGGCGCCCGAGCTCCTCGACGCTCGCGCGCGCTTCACGCTCCGGGTTGGGGGGTCGTGCTTCGGCCTGCATGTGGAAGACAATCTACGATAGCCCCGCGGTGATTCCCGCGCTCCCCTGGCTGGCGAGCCTGCTGACGCTCGTCTTCGCCCTGCGGCTCCGCGGCTTCCGGCGCATCTTCGGCGTGGTGTTCGCCCTGGAGATCGCCGCCGACGCGGCGCTGACCGGGCCGTGGTCGCCCATCCCGCCGGGCACCGCGGCGGCGACCGCCGCCGGGGTCGTCTTCGTCATCGCCGGGGACCTGCGGTATTTCGTCGCCTACGAGCACGTCGCGGGTGGGAAGGCGCGATTGCTGCGCGCGGTGGGCCTCGCCTTCGTCGTGCCCGTCGTGTCGCACGTGCTGGCCCTGGCGTCCCCGCGGGCCTTCGCGAACGAGCGCGTGGTGTACCTGGTCTACGAGCTGCTCTTCGTGCTGCTCGCGGCGATCATGCTGGCGCGCGCGGGGCGCCTCCCGGAGGCCTCGCGCAAGGTCGCGCGGGAGATCACCGCCTTCGAGCTGGCGCAGTACGGGCTGTGGGCGGGGGCCGACGCCATCCTGCTGAAGACAGGGAGCGACGCCGGATATGCGCCGCGCATCGCAGCCAACGTCATGTACTACGCGCTCTTCGTGGCCTTCGTGCTCTGGCGCGCGCCGCGGGAGGAGGGCGCGTGAGGCGGGCGGCGCGCGGGTTGCTGGTTGCGGCGGCATGCCTGGCGGCGATCGCGCCGGGATGCTCGCGCAAGGGCGCGCCCGCCGCTCCGGACGCGGCCACCCCGCCGCCTGACGCGGGCGCGTCGCTCGCCTTCACCCGCGACGGCGCGCCGCTGCGCTCGCTGACGCTCGCCCAGATGGAGGCGAAGGTGCCGGCGGAGACGCTGACGCTCTTCGACCCTTACTACCAGAAGCCGAAGCGCTTCCGCGCGCTGCCCCTGCGCAAGGTGCTGGAGCTCGGCTTCGCCGGCGTCTCCGACCTGGGCAAGCGCGAGTACGTCTTCCGCGCGAGCGACGGCTTCACCGTCCCCATCCGCGGGGAGCTCGCGCTGGAAGACGGCGCGTACGTCGCCTTCGCCGATCTGGACGTGCCCGGGTGGGAGCCCATCGGCCCGCAGCACGTGAGCCCCGGGCCCTTCTACCTGGTGTGGAGCAAGCCGTCGCAGGCGAACGAGGAGACCTACCCGCGACCGTGGCAGCTCGCCTCCATCGACATGACGCCGTTCGAGAAGGCGTTTCCGCACACGTCGCCGGGCGATCTGCCCGCCGACGCGCCCGCGGAGATCGGCTACGGGCTGTTCCGCGACCGGTGCATCCGCTGCCACGCGATCAACCGGGAGGGCGGCCACGTCGGGCCGGACCTCAACGTGCCGCAGAACATCACCGAGTACCGGCCGGAGGCGCAGATCCGGGCGTACATCAGGGACCCGCTGACGTTCCGGTACGGGAACATGCCGCCGCACCCGGATCTGAGCGACGCGGACCTGGATCACCTGATCGCGTACCTGAAGGCGATGAAGGCTCGGAAGTACGATCCCGGCGCGCGGTGAGGCGGGAGCGCGAGGGCGAGGGCGGGTGCGGGGGCGAGCGCGGGGGCGAGCGCGGGGGCGGGCGCGAGGGCGGGCGCGGGCGCGGGGGCGAGCGCGAGGGCGAGCGCGGGGGCGGGCGCGAGGGCGGGCGCGGGCGCGGGCGGACCGCGGCGGAGAGGGAGGGGCCGCTCGGGATGTCGATCCTCCCGCCGTGCTCGGAGTCCGCAAGGCCGGGGCCCTCCTCGCCAGCTCGGGCGCTCCGCGCCCTGCGCGTGGCTCCGGGCGGTGCTCGCTCCGCTCGCAGCCTTCCGGACTCCTGCGCGCGGCGGGGTCGGGGCGGGTGGCGCCCGCGCGCGGTGCGCGGGCGATGCAAGGAGGATGCGATCTGAGAATCTACCCCGTGCTTCTGGATCTGGTCCGGACGCTGGCGCCGAGGGTGCGCGACCTGGAGCGGTGTGATGCGGATTTGGCGTGGCAGTGCCGGCGCGCGCTGAGCAGCGCGCCGCTCAACGTCGCGGAGGGGATGTACTCGTGGGGGCCGAACCGGGCGGCGCGGTATCACACCAGTCCATGCGCCCTTCGGACCGTCGGCCGGCCTTCGGCCGGACCTCAGCACTCGGATCGCTGCGAGAGGTGCTCGCGTGCTTCGAGGTCGGGGCGGCGCTCGGGTACGTGCCGCCGCTGGACGTGGCGCTGCGGGACCGGATCGATCACGTGCTCGGGACGCTGGTGCGGCTCTCGGGAGGGCAATGAACGCCCGGGGAGGACGCGATCGGCGACGTTGCCGAAAGATCGGCGACGTTGCCGATCTTCTAGAGCCGGGGTCGCCGCGCCACGACGGGCTCGCCCCTCGCCGGGCCGCGCGTCGACGAGGAGTGGGGTTGGTCGAGACCGCCGATATCGGCGGTGCGGGTCGCCGATATCGGCGAGGCCCCCTCACGGCCAGGGGTCGAGCGTGGTGCGCGTGAAGGCGACGCCACTCGGAGGAGCCGCCGCACCGTCTGCCGCGAGGTGCCGAAGCCCAGCACGCGAAGCGCGAGGTGCCGGAGCTGCCCGGGTGGCCGCCGGCGGCGTTCACCGCGCCAGCGCCGCCCGCACCTGCGCCACCGCCGCGCCCACGTCTCGCTCCACCACCTCCGCCGCCACCCGCACGCCCCGAAACCCGAGCCCCTCGATCACCCCCTGCCGCGCCGCATCCGCCACCGCCCGCTCCGGCTCCCGGTGCACCCCGCCGTCCACCTCCACCACCAGCCGATGGCTCAGCGCGACGAAGTCCACGATGTAGCTCCCCGCGACCACATGCTGCCGCCGAAACTTCACCCCGCACAGCTTCCGCCCCTTGAGCGCCCGCCACAGCATCTCCTCCGACCGCGTAGCTCCCTCCCGCCGCATCCGGCGCGCGTACGTGTGAAGGAGAAAGAGCGAGGGGGCTTCGTGCGGTGCCATGCCCTTCCATGGCGGAAGGAGCGTGACAGCCGCAGTGACGCATCCCCCGTGGGCACCAGGAAGGCTGGCGCGATCCTTCCGCCGGCTCGGCGTGGCACCGCACGAAGCCCCCTCGCGCGACGTGCAAACGCGTTCGGAGAATCGGAGGAGGGCCATGTCCCCCCTCGTCCCCCGCGCCGAGGTCCGAACAGGGAAGCACCCAGCCTCCCCGATGGCGCGCGGAGCGCGACATCGAGGGGAGGGGCGCCACGCGCAGGGCTCGCGCGCAAGCCTTCGTGCGCGCCGACGTTGTTGCATTCTGCACCCATCGACGGCGCGCGCGAAGGCGAGCACGAGCCCGAGCATGGCGCCGGGAGGGGCACCTACCCCGCGCTTCAGTACTCGAACCCGCTGCCGCCGATGAACTCGCGCAGCAGGGACGTCGGCGGGACGCGCTCGGGGTAGATGGTCACGAAGCGGTCGAGCAGCATCCGCAGGCGGAGCGCCATCGCGTAGGAGGGGTGGCCCTCCGGGACCTCCAGCAGGTAGCGCTCGGCGAAGGCCTTGAGCACGCTCATCTCGTAGACCAGCGACGAGTCGAAGATGACGTCGGCGCGGTGCTGGAACGGGTAGATGTGCAGCGCGTCGCCGCGCACGACCGCGGGCCAGCGCAGGATGGTGTCGGCGGCGTGGTAGCCGCGCATGTGGCGGTCGCGCACCAGGCGCCGGAGCAGGCGCACCTCCTCCGACGACACCGGGGTGAGCCTGTCGAGGGGGAGCGTGTTCGCCGGGTGCACGAAGATGTTGAAGATCTGCTCACGGGGGACGATCTCGTCGAGGATCGCCGGGTTGAGCCCGTGGATCCCCTCGAGGAGGAGCATGTCGGTCGGGCCCATGCTCACCGTCTTGCCGCCGCCGGGCATGCTCTTGCCGAGGAGGAAGTCGAAGCGCGCGGTCTGCACCTGCTCGCCGGCGAGCAGGCCGCGCACCTGCGCGTGCAGCATGTCCAGGTCCACCGCGGCGACCGCCTCGAAGTCGTAGGCACCCGACTCGTCGCGCGGGGTCTTGTCACGGTCGACGTAGTAGTCGTCGAGCGAGAGCCCCACCGGACGGATGCCGTCGATCTCCATCTGCACGGTGAGCCGCTTGATGAAGGTGGTCTTGCCGGAGGAGGAGGGCCCCGCCACGCAGATGACCCGCACCTGGTCCCGCCGCGCAGCGATGACGTCGGCGATCTTGCCGATGTGCTTCTCGTGAAAGCCCTCGGCCACGCGCACGAGCTGGTTGACCTGGCCGGAGACGGACACGCACGCGTCGTTGAAGCTGCCCACGCTCTCGATGCCCATCGCGCCCAGCCACGCGCGGTGCTCGAGCGCCATCGCCCCGCCGAAGCGCGGCGACTGCGGCTCGCGCGCCGTCAGGCCGCCCAGCGTGCCGGCCAGCACCGGATCGGACTCGTGCAGGGCATGGTCCAGGTCGAGCAGCAGGCCGTCGGGGTGCTCGCGGATGCGGAAGCTCTTCACCAGCCCGGCGCGCGGCAACATCGGCCCGGGCTCCCGGGCGTAGACGTGACCGCACGTGACCAGCACCACGGTGGACTCGCGCTCGATGCGCAGCAGCAGCGCGGCATCCCGCCAGCCTCGCTCGGAGAAGAAGTTGCGCGCCTCGTCGGTGGACCACAGCTCGTCGCGGAAGGCCACGTCGTCCGCGGCGAGGTGCCTCATCGCGCGCGTGAGAGTCCGGCCGAGCTCCGCGTGGTCGACCTTAGGCGTGCGCACGCGCACCACCTGCGAGCTGCCGACCGGCGCGCTGAAGCCCAGCTCGATCTCCGGGTGCATCGTCGCGGCCGCCTCCAGCAGGAGGAGGCACGCGCTGCGGCGGTAGATCTCGAAGCCCTCCTGTGAGCGCAGGGTGAGCGGGGTGATGGTGACGTCGGACAGGACGGGCATGGAGAGCGTGGCCGGCTTGCCGTTGACCAGCGCGCCCATCACCTTGGCCCCGGCCGTCTCCACCGGCAGCAGCGTGTCCAGCCGCACGCCGGTGGGGACCGTGCGCGCGACGCCGTCGACGTTCACGTGCACCTCCGCGCGGCGCGGCAGCGAGCGCTCGAGCAGCAGGCTCCCCAGGCTGTCGGCGATCGCGTCGATCTCGCCGGCGAGGAGGCGGGCGAGGGCGAGCGCGATGTGCAGCGCGAGCTGCGGGTGCTCGCGGGAGAGCACGTCGTATCGCGTGCGCGGCAGGCGGGCGAGGCGCAGGGTCGTCGCCGCCTCCACCGTGGCCGCGCCCTGCGTGGCGCCGACCAGCGACAGCCCCCCGAAGCAGTCGCCGGGCCCGAGCTCGCGCAGCTCCACCTGCTTGCGCGTCACGCGCGCGCGGCCCTCCAGCAGGACGTAGAGCTGCTCGCCGGGCTCGTGCTCCGTCGCGAGCACCGTCCCTTTGGTGAAGGCCACCTGGTCGAAGTGCTGCAGGATGGCGCGCACGTCCCCGGGCGCGAGGCCGCGGAGCAGCGTGCCACCGGCGAGCACGGCCACGTCCTCGACGCTGCTCGGCGGCTCGCTCGCGGGGGCTTCGGAGGGGTGCGTCACTCCGTGAAGCAGTAGCCGAAGTGCGGCCGCAAGCGAACCCGGTCGTGCCGCACGGCGTCAGGATCGCCCGTCAGCGCGGGGAAATTCCGCCGGCCAGGTTGACGCCCCGCCTGCAGTCTGCTCGCCTTTTGGCATGCGCATCCTCTCTTCCCTGGGGCTCGCGGGGCTGGGTCTGGGCGGCGCCCTCCTCCTCGCGCAGTGCGGCACCACTCCTCCCTCCAACTTCGGCGACGATGGCGGCACCGACGGCGGACTGGTCGACGACGCGCCCAGCCTCGACGACGTCATCTTCGGCGGCGACACCACGGGTCCTGGCGACTGCGGCGGCAAGGCGCCCACCTGCTCCGGGGACATGCACTCCCTCGTCGACTGCCACGGGAACGTCGTGCAGAAGTGCTCCGATACGCAGGGCTGCGCCGGCGGGCAGTGCATCGCGGCGTGCGACGCGGCGGTCGCCAACAAGAGCAGCGTGGGGTGCGAGTACTACGCGCACAACCCGCTCATGATCTTCGGCAAGGGGTGCTTCGCGCTCTACGTCGCCAACACCTGGACGAGCGGCGTGACGATCAGCGCCGACGCCAAGGGCAACAAGATCGACCTGAGCAAGTACGCCTACCTGCCGACGGGCAGCGGGCCGACGCTCAAGCTCACCGCGCTCGGGCAGAACGGGCAGATCCCGCCGGGCAAGGTGGCGATCGTCTTCTTGCGCGACGGCAACGGCGGGCTTGGCACCAACTGCGGCGAGCCCGCCGCGGAGACCGACACCAACGCGTCGGCGTGGACGGATCCGGTCTCCGGCACCAACGCCTCCGGGCAGGCGCTGCACGTGGTCGCCTCCGCGCCCGTGGTCGTCTACGACATCCTGCCGTACGGCGGCGGCCGCAGCGAGGTCACCGACGCCACGCTGCTGTTGCCCACCTCGACGTGGGACAAGAACTACATCGCGATCACCCCGCGCCCGCTCGGCAACAACACGCTCAGCCCGGCCATCGCCATCGTCGCCTCCGACGACAGCACCAACGTCACCATCCGGCCCACCGCGGACATCACCGCGGGCACCGGCGTGGCGGCGGCGACGAAGGGGCAGCCGCAGACCTACGCGCTCAACAAGGGGCAGGTGCTGCGCATCGAGCAGCAGGCGGACCTGCTCGGCTCGGTCGTCAGCGCGGACAAGCCGGTCGGCGTGTGGGGCGAGCAGCAGTGCATAAACATCGACGCCCTCGCGTGCGACGGCGCCCACGAGCAGATCCCCCCGGTGCGCGCGCTCGGCAGCGAGTACGTCTACGGGCGCTACCGCAACCGCGACCCCAACATCGACGAGACGCCGCCCACGCGCATCACCGGCGCCGTCGACGGCACGCAGCTCACCTGGGACCCGTCGCCCACCGGCGCGCAGCCGACGGTCAACGAGGGCGAGTCCTTCGAGGTGCGCTCCAGCGGGCCGTTCGTCGTCAAGAGCCAGGACGACAAGCACCCCTTCTACGTGGCCACGTACATGACCGGCGGCGCCGCCTTCAGCAACCGCGGCGACCCGGAGTTCGTCAACGTGGTGCCGGCGGCGCAGTACCTCTCGCGCTACGTCTTCTTCACCAATCCGACGTACCCGGAGACCAACCTCGTCTACATCCGCAAGAAGGCGCAGGACGACACCTTCAAGGACGTCACCCTGGACTGCGCAGGCGTCATCGGCGGGTGGAAGCCCGTCGGCAGCGGCGGCGAGTACGAGTACACGACCGCCGACATCGCCACCGGCAACTTCAAGGGCGTGGGCAACTGCGACAACGGCGCCCACGAATCGCACAGCGACGGCCCCTTCGGGCTGACGGTGTGGGGCTGGGGCACCGAGGTGACCGGCGGCAGCGGCACGGCGCAGTACTCGGAATACGTGAGCTACGCCTACCCCGCGGGCGCGAGCGTGCAGTCGATCAACACCGTCGTCGTCCCCCCGACGCCCAAGTGACCTCACCCCCCGGCCCCCTCTCCCCGAGGGGGAGAGGGGGAGAGGAGCTCACTTGAGCCGTAGGCCTCGACGACGTTCTGCGTGAACTCGGGCACGAGCACGCGCGAGCGTTCGCACGGGGAGACCAGTGAGCAGAGGGACCGCCGAGGTCCGCGCGAGACGGCGCACCCTCCTCCCCGTGTGGCGCGCGGAGCGCGACACCGTGGGGAGGAGGCGCCACGCGCAGGGCTCGCGCGCAAGCCTCCTCGCGCGCCGGAACATGTGCATTCTGCATACACCGGCGGCGCGCGAGGAGGCGAGCACGAGCCCGAGCATGGCGCCAGGAGGGGCTCCCCCCCTCACTTCACGTCGTACGCCTCGACGGTGTTCTCCATGAACTCCGGCACCATGACCCGCGAGCGCTTGGTGTCGTAGCCGATGTCCGCCGGCGACTTCACGCCGGTGATCACCGCCTCGAAGGTGCCGCCGGGCTTGCCGCGGTAGACCGACGACGACTCCCAGCTGGAGACGAGGAACGTCCCGTCGGGGAGCATGACGAGGCCGTCGAGCGAGCCCTTGGGCAGCTTGGTGACGTCCTGCATCTTGCCCTTGTCGTCGAGGCGGTACAGCTCGTTGGTGCCGAAGGTCACGACCCACACGCCCTTGTCCGTCCACAGCACGCCGTTGGGGCGGCCGAGGTCGGTGCCCTTGGCGAGCGGCTTGGCCTTGCCCTTGGAGATGACCCAGACGGCGTCGGTGCCGGTCGGGTCGAAGCCGCCCTTGGCGTTCGCCTTCATGCCGGAGTCGGAGACGTAGACCTTGCCCTTGGCGTCGGAGGCGACGTCGTTGAGGAAGGTGGCGCCCTTGATCTTGATGGCAGCCTTGGCCTTGCCCGTCTTCGCGTCGAAGGTGCGGACGGTGTCCAGGTCGGCGACGTAGAGCACGCCGCCTGTGATGGTCATGCCCTTCGGCGCGTTGAGCGTGACCTTGTTCTTGCCGCCCTCGATCCACTTCTCCGTCGTCACCTTGCCGTCGGGGGAGACCACAGAGATGTAGCCGTTGCCGTCGACGTCCAGCGGCTTGCCGTTGATGTTGGAGACGAGGTAGCGGTCCGCCTTGTCGTCGTAGAGCACGCTCTCCGGCGTCTGGAAGCTGGCGAGGTGCCAGGCGGGGGCGGGTCCCTTGGGGGGATCCGCGCTCGCGGCCGGGGCGGCGCTCGCGCTGGCGCTGGGGGCGGTCGTCGCGGTGGGCGCCACCGGAGGAGGCGGAGGCGGGGGCTCGGCCTGCGGCTGCTCGCCGCCGCACGCCCACGCGATCGCCGCGCCGATTCCGAAGAGACCCGTAAGGATTGCCTTGCGCATGGTGAGAACCTCCCGTTCGAGGGCGCGCACCATAGCAGAGCTCGGCCCCCTCGCCAGACCGCTGGTACGCTCGCGCGATCGGCCCCGGACGCGCTAGGAATAGGGACGGATGGTCAACCCCATCGCCCTCGCGGTCCCCTTCTTCTTCGTGCTCATCGCGGTCGAGCTCGTCTGGGCGCGCGCGAAGGGCAGGAAGGTCTACCGCTTCGTCGACGCCATCGCCGACCTGTCGTGCGGCATCGCCTCGCAGATCCAGGCGGTGCTCCTCGGCGCGGCGCTGCTGGCCGCGTACGCGCTCGTCTACGCGCACCGGATGGTGAGCATCGGCCCGGTGTGGGTGCAGTGGGCGGTCGCCTTCGTCGCCGTCGACTTCGTCTACTACTGGTGGCACCGCATGAGCCACGAGGTGAACCTGCTCTGGGCGGCGCACGTGGTGCACCACCAGAGCGAGGACTACAACCTCGCCGTGGCGCTGCGGCAGGCGGTGCTCACCGCCTTCACCATCCTGCCCTTCCACTTCCCCCTCGCGCTCGTCGGCGTCCCGCCGCTCGTCTTCGCGACGGTCTACGCCCTCTCCACGCTCTACCAGTTCTGGATTCACACGCAGCTCGTGCCGCGCGTCGGCGGGCCGCTCGGGTGGGTGCTCAACCTGCCGCACCACCACCGCGTCCACCACGCGATCAACCCGCGGTACCTGGACAAGAACTACGCGGCCACCCTCATCGTGTGGGACCGCCTCTTCGGCACCTTCGAGGAGGAGGTCGAGCCGTGCGTCTACGGGGTGACGAAGCCCATCCGCAGCTTCAACCCGCTCTGGGCGCAGGTGGAGTACTTCTTCCAGATGGGCCGCATGATGCGCGCGGCCTCCGGGCTGGAGAAGCTGCGCGTCGTCGTCGCGTCGCCGGCGTGGAAGCCGGAGGCGATGCCGGCGGCGCCGCCGAGGGAGGTCTCCCCGGAGACGTGGGAGAAGTACGCCGTGCGGCCCTCGCGCGCGCGGGGGCGGTATGTACTTGCACAATACATACTTCTGGTGGTGGTGACCGGGGCGGTGATGAACTGGCACGCCGCCATTCCCATGGTGGTGCTGCTCGCCCTGTGCGCGTCGATCGCCCTCGCGCTCGCGTCGCTGAGCGGCATCCTGGAGTCGAAGCGCTGGGCGCCGCCGCTGGAGATCGCGCGCCTCGTCGCGAGCGGCGCCGCGGTCGGCCTGTACTTCCTCCGCTGAGCGCCTTTGCTCACACCACCTTCAGCCGGCGGCGGTCCCCGAGCGGCTTCTTGCTCCCCTCCAGCTCCGGCGTCTTGATGAGTACGTCGGCGTCCGCCGCGGGCGACGCCTCGCCCCACTCGGCGTAGTTCTCCGGCAGGGGCCCCGGAAGCGTGGGCTGCGCGGTGCGCTCCAGGAGCTGGAAGTCGTGGCGCACCGTCAGCTCCAGCGGCAGGCCCTTGCCCGGGCCGCCCGCCTTGAACCACGCGCGCGCCGCGTTGACGTTCTGGATGAGGACGTAGTGCTGCGGGTCGACCTTCGCCGCCGTCGAGAACTCGTTCATCATGCCGTCCAGATCGCCGCGCGCCCTGGCGATGCACGCCAGGTGGTTGTGGCAGAGTCCGGGCAGCGGGTAGCCGAGCTCGAGAGCGCGGCGGACATGCTTCTCCGCCAGGTCGTACTTCTTCTCGCGGTAGTACGCGGCGCCGAGGTCCATGTGCGCGGCGTGGTAGTCGCCGAGGCGCTCCAGGATGGCGGCGTAGTCCGCCGCGCTCTCCCGGTACACGGTGCGCAGGCCGCTGTGATCGGCGAACCAGCCGTTCATCAGCGCGGTGTCCGCCTCGCTGGCGTCGAAGGGGGTCTTGAGCTCCTGGAAGTCGTCGGTGAAGTAGACCTCGCGGTCCAGCCAGCCCTCTCTCTCCGCGTCGTGGAAGTCGCGGGTGCCCGGATAGACCGAGAGGCAGGAGAAGATGTACTCGTGCGGCTGCGCGCGCTCCAGGAAGGCGAGCGTCTCGCGGAAGGTCTCCGCCGTCTCCCCGCGGTTGCCCAGCATCATGTAGTAGCGGACCTTCACGCCGTACCGCTTGGCGAGGCGCGTCGACTCGATGATCTCGTCCGGGGTGATCTTCTTGTCGATGAGATCCAGGATGCGCTGCGAGCCGGACTCCACGCCCAGCGAGAGGCGCGAGCAGCCGGCCAGGCGCATCTCGCGCAGCAGCTCGTCGGTGAGGAGGTCGACGCGGGTGTCGCAGCTCCAGAAGAACTGCAGGTTACGCTCGCGGATGCCGCGGCACAGCTCCAGCACGCGCTTCTTGTTGGTGGTGAAGGTGTCGTCCTTGATCTGGACCATCTTCACCGGCAGGCGCGCGGTGATCTTCTGCATCGCGTCGAGCACGTAGCCCACCGAGTTGCCGCGGAAGCCGCGGCCCCAGCTCGTCTCCGCGCCGCAGAAGGTGCAGTTCCACGGGCACCCGCGGGAGGTCATCAGGATGTGGGTGTCGAAGTAGTCCTGCGGGGAGGCGAGCACGTCCAGGTCGGGGATGTTCGGTCGGCGCGGGCCCTGGTGGACCTCGCCCTCCTCGCGATAGAGGGTGCCGGCGATGCCCTTCGGGCTCTCGCCCTTCTCCAGGCGCGAGGCGAGCTCGAGGAAGGTGTCGTCGCTCTCGCCGGTGGAGACGGTGTCCACCGCCGGCCAGTGCTCCAGGATCTCCTTCGCGAAGGGGGTGGCGTGCGGGCCGCCCACGACGACGTGCGCGCCGGGGCGCTGCTCCTTGATGAGACGCGCGACCATCGCCACGCCGCGGCGGTTGGCCGTCCAGCAGGACATGCCCCACAGGTCCGCGTCGATCGACGCGACCAGCTCTTGCACCCGCGGCCAGTCGAACGCCGAGAGGTTGAAGAGCTTGACCTGATGTCCCGCGCGGATGGCCTGCGCGCCGAGGGAGAAGAGGCCGTAGGGCGTCTGGTAGAAGTCGGCGTCCAGGTCGCCCGGGCGGTAGCCGTCGGGCGGGCCCTCCCCCTTCGGGTACGCGGGCGCGTCGGCCGGCGCGGTCTTCCAGGGCGGGGGGTAGAGCAGGACGATACGCATGCGGTGATGACCATCCTAGCGCCCCCATGTTCCGGCGTCCCGCCAAGAGCCGGTGTAGACTCCGGGCATGGCCGTGGACCGCCTGAAGCTCGCCGGGGACGCCGCGGAGATCCTCGATCGCCTCGGCATCAGCGCCTACGGCAAGAAGGCGGACGGCCGGGTGACGCTGGACGGCTGGGCCAGCGCCGGCGGCAAGCGGATCGCCTTCAGCTACGAGGTGGACGAGGACGATCTGTCGCCGGAGGAGATCGCCGAGCGCTGCCACGCCAAGGTGCGCGAGGTGCTCGGCGGCGCGTCGCCGTCGTAGGCCGCGCGATGATCGGCGGGATCTTCGTCGGGGGAAGCTCCTCGCGCATGGGCCGCGCGAAGGGGCTGCTGCGCGCGCCGGAGGGGCTGACGCTGATCGCGCGGTGGCAGCGGCTGCTCCGCGACGCGGGGGCGCGGCCGGTGCTCGTCGGCCGGCGCCCGGAGTACGCGCAGGTGGATCTGCCGGTCGTGGACGACGCGGCGCCGGGCCTGGGCCCGCTCGGAGGCCTCGTCGGTCTTCTGCGCGCGGCCCGCGAGGAGCGCGCGATCGCGGTGGCGTGCGACATGCCCTTCGTCTCCCCTGCCCTGCTCGCCCGGCTGGTCGCCGCGAGCGAGGCCCCGGTCGTGGCGCCGCGGCGCGACGGCCGCTGGGAGCCCCTCTTCGCCTCCTTCGATCCGCCGCGGGTGCTCGCGCTCGCCGAGGCGCGCGCGGCGCGGGGCGAGCTCGCGCTGCAGGGGCTGCTCGACGCCGCCGGCGCGACGGAGCTCCCCCTCGGCGAGGGCGAGGACGCCGAGCTCCGCGACTGGGACACGCCCCGGGACGTGACCGCATGACACGCCGGCTGACGCCCGAGCCCTCCCTGACCGAGGCGACCGCGGAGCGGCCGGTGCGCGCCTTCCGCGGCGGCGCGTCGGAGGAGGTGCGCGACCGCGTCGCGGTGGAGGAGCCGCTGGGGATCGACGTCGGCGACGAGACGGTCTCCATCACCATGCGCACGCCCGGGCACGACGCCGAGCTCGCCGCCGGGTTTCTCTTCACCGAGGGCGTGCTGCGCGGCGCCGCCGACGTCGCCGCCGTCGGCCACGTCGGTCCGCACCACGTGCGCGTGACGCTCGCCCCGGGCGTGGAGCCGCTGGGCGAGCGGCTGCGCCGCAACTTCTACACGACCTCCAGCTGCGGCGTGTGCGGCAAGGCCTCGCTCGAGGCGCTGCGCGTGCGGGGCGTCTCGGTGGCCAGCGACCGGGCGCGCGTGGCGACACATGTACTCTACATGCTTCCGGAGCGCGCCCGCGCCGCGCAGGCCGCCTTCGACACGACGGGGGGCCTGCACGCCGCCGCCCTCTTCGACGCGGGCGGCGGGCTGCTCCGCGCGCGCGAGGACGTGGGCCGTCACAACGCCGTGGACAAGGTCGTCGGCGCGGAGCTGCTCGCCGGCCACGTGCCGCTGCGGGGGCACGTCCTGTTCGTGAGCGGGCGCGCCGCCTTCGAGCTGGTGCAGAAGGCGGCTGTCGCCGGCGTCCCGGTGCTCGCGGCGGTCGGGGCGCCGACGAGCCTCGCGGTGGCGCTGGCGGAGGAGACGGGGATGACGCTCGTCGGCTTCCTGCGCGACGACCGCTTCAACGTCTACGCCGGACCGCAGCGCATCGCGTGACGCGCGCGGCGGGCGCTACCGGAGGATCGCGCCGGTGGCCCGCTCGAAGGCGCGGACGAGCCCGCGGGCGGACGGGGCCTTGCTGAGCATGATCCCCCACGCCACGACGAAGAAGGGCGCTCCGGTGAGGAGGGGCTCTCCCAGGAAGACGAGCACGAAGCCGAAGAGGGCGACCGACTCCGCGAGCGCCATCCCCAGGATCAACGTGGTCTGGTAGACGGGGAACGCCGCCCGCAGCGCGGCGTCGACCGTGTTCAGGGTGGAGTGGTCGATCCGGCGCAGGCCTTGCCTCAGGGCGCTGCGGGGGAAGAGCACCGCCACGATCGCGGTCGCCAGGGCGACCACGCCGAGCCCGAGCTTCATCACAGGGTCCGGCGGCGCGGGGCTCCCGCCACCGTGCGCGCGGACCTGGATCAGTACGAAGAGCAGGATGAGCGTGGAGAAGAGGAGCGCCGCCCAAAGGATGCGGGCGGTACGGATCATCGCGGAGACCCTGCGCGAGAGGGTCACCATGGCCGCCCGCCTCCGCGGGAGGCGACCGTCACCAGCCACCCCCGCGCGAGTACGCGGCGACCACGTCCCCGCTCTCGGGGCGCAGGAGCTGCCAGCCCTGGTCGCCGGAGTACACGACGACGTGGCCGCCCAGGAAGTAGTGACCCCGCCAGCGGCCCACCGCCCGCTTCCAGAGCTGGCGGCCTCCGGGATCGATGCCCCAGAGCTCGCAGTTGTCGTCGTTGTCGGTCGGGCTGGTGACGAGCACGAGCACCTGCCCGTTGGTGCACATCTGCAGCGTCCAGTCGTCGTCCGGCTCGGTCGTCAGCTCCCCGAGGTCGAAGCGGACGGCGAGCGTCGCCGGGTCGACGCCCACGACGCGGCGGTAGTCGGTGCCGTGCGCCTTCTCCAGGAGGACGAAGAGGGTGGGGCCGCACATCACCATCGACCGGATGTGGAAGGTCGGCACCAGCTCCACCGGCTTGCCGTGAGGCGCGGCGAAGAGCTTGGCGCCGCTCTCCAGCGCGCAGAAGACCCGCCCGTGCCCCATGACGCTCTGCACGTCGTCCTCCATGTTGTCGATGGCCTGGAAGAGCACCTCCTTGTTCGTCGCGAAGTCGTGCAGCGCGATGCCCTCGCGGTCGCGCCAGCCCCAGTGCCTGACCTGCCAGATGCCGTACTGGCCCTCGATGTCGCAGCGCTCGATGCGCCCGTCGAAGGTGGCGACCGGCTTCTGCTGGAAGGGGTTGATGAGCTGGTTGGGCTCGCAAAAGAAGACCATGCCGGAGCCGGGCAGCCCGTAGGCGCCGCTGGGGAGGCGCTCGCGGACCTCTCGCCAGAGCGGCTGGCCGGTGTCGCGATCGAAGGCGGTCAGCGTGTAGTCCTCGGTCATCGTCAGGACGGCGCCGCGCTGACCGACCGGCGCGGTGTCGAGGATGCGGAGGCCGCGCTCGGCGGTGAAGGGGTAGTCGTGCTTCAGCTTGTCGGAGAACTCCGCGCCCCACTTGGGCTGCCCGGTGAACAGGTCGAGCGCGCGCATGGTGCGGCCGAGGGAGACGTAGACGTTGCGACCGCGCACGGCGAGGCGCTCGTCGTCGACGTCCTTGATCTCCTTCTGGCCGACGAGCGACTCCCAGGCGACGCGCTTGTTGACCATGTCGTAGGCGCGCAGTCGCGGCTCCTCGTGGTCGGGGGCGGACACGCCGATCAGGGCGAACCCCGCCTGCGGGTCGAACGCCATGCACAGGTCTGACGAGCTGACGGTGAAGGGCTTCTCCGCCTCGCCCTGGTGCTCGCGTTTCGCGTGGGCGATGGCGTCCTTCTTCTTCGCGGCCGACGCCTGAGCCAGCGCCACGACGAGCTTCGCCTGCCCCTCCGAGACCTCCGAGCGGCGCGTGCCGCAGAAGGCGCAGAAGGGAGCTTGCTCGACAGCCGAGGGGATGGGGGTGCCGCACGAGGTGCAGTGCATCGTTCCTCCTTCTGCGTTCGACCGTACTACACTGCCGGGCGATGAAGCTCAGGATCCGTGGCAGCTCCCTCCGTCTGCGCCTCACTCGCGGTGAGGTCGCCGCGCTGCGGGAGTCCGGTCGCGTCGAGGACCGGGCCGTGTTCGCGCCCGGCGCCGAGCTGGTCTACGCGCTGGTGCGCAGCGCCGACGCGCCCGGCGTGGCGGCGACGTTCGTCTCCGGCCGCGTGCTCGTCACCGTCCCAGACGCGGTGGCGCGCGCCTTCTGCGACACCGATCAGGTGGGCTTCGACGCGGAGCAGGTCGCCGGCGCGACCACGCTGCGCATCCTGGTGGAGAAGGACTTCGCCTGCCTCAAGCCTCGCGAGGGCGAGAGCGAAGACGACGCCTTCCCACACCCTGACGGCGCGTGCTGACGCCGCGCCACCATGGTAGCCTTCGTCTGCCCGTGACAAGGAACCCATGAAAGACAAGGACAAGCCCTCGCTCGCGATCACCAATCAGTTCCGCGCGAGGGACGCCATGGTCTACGAGATGCGTTGCGAGGGCGTGCGGCTGACGGTCACGATGACACCCCGCAAGAGCGAGGACGACGCGGGTGAGTGGCACGTGGAGGCGCGCGCCGGCCGCTCGCCGGAGGACAAGCCGGTGTTCGCCGAGTGGGGCAACACGCGCATGGAAGCCCTCCGCGCCGTCGGCCGCATGTGGACCGAGCAGCGCTCGCTGGACGAGCTCAACGTGGACTGGGAGGCGGTGGCGAAGGTGCTCTCCGCCGTCCGCGCCCTCTAGATCAGGATCGCTCGGCTCAGGCGGACTGGGCGGCCGCGGCGGCGGACCGAACCTCGTCCAGCTCCGCGTTGAGGGTCGTCGCGGCGAGCTCGCGCGCAGAGGGCTCCGCCTCGAAGCGCTGGCGGTACGCCACGTAGGCGGCGTCCAGACGACGCAGCGACGCACAGATGACCTTCACGCGCGCGTTGTCGTTCGGCGACCCGTTGAAGGTGCTCGCCGCGAGCCTGTCGGCCGTGCCGAGGCGCTCCATGAGACGCGACGCGCTCTCCATCAGGGGCTCCGGGATGCTCTCCGCCCCCGTCCAACGGTTCACCCGCACCGTGGCGTCCAGAGACTCCAGCAGCCCCTCCAGCGCGGTGCGGAACAACTTGATGCGCTCGTCTTTCATCGCCGGAACCTACCAGGCCAGGCACCGGCCGTCCTCGACAATCGGACGGTCCTCGAGCGCGTGGAGTGCGTCTCGCACGACGGCCCGCGCTGTGCGACGGTGCTCGGTGAAGCCGTGGTCCCTCAACCCATCCACAACCCTTTCCACTCCGAGCCGGTCACGGCGCGCTACCGCGTGCGGCCGCGCGAGACCCGCGCCTTCCACACCGCGCTGGACGCGAGTGACCTCTTCACGTCGCGGGAGGCAGCGACGGTCACCTGGTCGCTCGCCGACGGCATCGGCGAGCTGAGCGTCCAGATGCCCGTCGCCAGCGGCCACTTCGACGAGCGCTGCAGCTTCGCGACGGCGCCCGCGCTGCGGCCGACCCGCTTCACGCGCGCGCTGCGTGACGCCGGCGGCGAAGCGCTCCGGCAGGAGCACGCCGACTTCGGCTCGGCGGTGCCGAAGCTCCCGGAGGCCACCTACCCCGAGACGATGCTCCCCTTCCTCCTGCGCGGCCACCCGCTCGACGCCGAGCGCCGCTCCCTCTACGCGTGGATCTGCGATCGCTTCGTCGCCAAGGTCTACTACGAGGTGGCGAAGAAGCGCGCCGACGTGACGGTGCCCGCGGGCCGCTTCGAGACGACCGAGCTCGTGATGTACCCGGACATCAACGACTGGGTGAAGCTGGGGAGCGTCATCACGCGGATGGTCCGACCGTTCTTGCCGAAGTACCACATCTGGTACGCGAAGAACGGCGAGGGGCCGCTGCGGCTGGTGCGCTTCGAAGGGCCCTACGGGCCGCCCGGCGCGCCGGAGATCGTCCTCGAGCTGGCGTGAAGCCGCGCGCGGTCACTTCTTGCGCAGGACCACCTTCGCCGGCTCCGACCCGTGCAGCGTGCCGGCGTAGTGACCCGCACCGCGCTTGACGAAGGTGCCGCTCACCGGCTCGGTGCAGGCGCCGAAGGGGCAGAAGTAGGTGCCGTGGAAGACGAGGTTGTCGCCGGAGAGGGTGAGCGGTCCCTTGAACCGCTGCGAGCCCGCCAGCTTCTCGAGATAGAGCGTGCCGTTCGGCTTGCGGGAGATGCGGCAGGCCATCGCGGAGTAGGTATCGATCGTGCACCAGTAGTCGCCGGCCACGGCGTCGCCTGGCGCGGCGTGGAGGGGGGCCAGCGGGGCGATGCTCGCCGCGGAGGCAGGGGCCGACGAGGCCGCGGCCACCGCGGAGGCCGACGTGACGGGCGTCGCGGGCGCGGTGTCCGCCAGCGGGACCGCGCTCGGCGCGGGCGTCGTGTCGAGCGCCGCCGCCGACGCGAGGGGCTCCGCCGGGTCGTCCGCCGGACGCCGCAGGAACACGAAGGCCGCGAAGGCGCCCCCCACGACCAATGCGCCGACGCCGAGCACCGCGGCGACGATGCAGCCCGTGCCGGCGCCCGCCCCCGGCGCGACCGGGTGACGCACGCGCTCGGTCCGGGCCGCGGCGGGGGATGGCGGGGCCACCATGATCGGGGCGGCCGCGACGGTCTGCGCGGCCAGCTGCGATCGCCCCCCGGCGAGGATGGGGGCGAGTGCGGCGAACGCCTCGCGCGCGCCGGCGAAGCGCGCCTCGATCGGCCGCGACGTCGCGCGGGCGAACCACGCGTCGAAGCCGGCGGGCAGCGTCGCCGCGCCGAGCTGCCGCGCGCGCTCGGAGGCCGGCGGCATCGGCAGGGCGGACACCTCGTTCACGATCATGAGCGGCGTGGGGTTCTCGACGGAGGCCGCGCGCCAGTAGCTCTTGCCGGCGAGGCACACGAAGGCGATGAGCCCGAGCGCCCAGACGTCGGAGGCGGGCACGATCGCGCGGCCCGGCTCCATCTGCTCCGGCGGCATGTAGAGCGGCGTCCCGATCGCGGCGGTCGCCTTCGTCCGCACCTCCGCCACCAGCTTGGCGATGCCGAAGTCCAGCACCTTCACGGTGAAGGCGACGCCCTCGCGTCGCGGCGTCGCGAGGAAGACGTTCTCCGGCTTGAGGTCGCGGTGCACGATCCCGGCCTCGTGGGCGAGCCCGAGGCCGTGACAGAGCTGCTTTAAGATCTCCAGGACCTCCGCCGGGGGCAGCGCCCCGCGCGCGGCGATGCGCTCGGCGAGCGTCTGGCCGCGCAGCAGCTCCATGGCGAGCCAGGGCATGCCCGACGCGTCGTCGATGCCGGCGCCCACCACCTCGACGACGTGATCGCTCTCGATGCGGCTGCCGATGCGCGCCTCCTGGACGAAGCGCTCGCGGAGGCGCGCGTCGCCGACGAGCTCCGGCTGCATGATCTTGAGCGCGCGCTGCTTCCCCGTGGAGATCTGCTCCGCCACGAACACCGCGCCCATGCCACCCTCCGACAGCGGGCGCTCGATGCGGAAGTCTCGCGCGAAGATGGCCCCGGGGGCGAAGGAAGAAGACCCGCCCATCGTTCACGGACGGTATCACGGCACACGCGCGAGATCAGCGGCCGCGGAACGACGCCTCGCGGCGCTCGAGGAAGCTCGCGAGCCCCTCCGCCGCGTCCTCGCTCGTCATCAGCTTCGGCAGCATCGTCTTCAGGTGCTCGCGCGCCGCGTCCAGCCCCTTCTCGCGCGCGATGCGCGCGTTCTCCAGCGTGCCCCGCACGCCGAGCGGCGCCTGCTTCGCGATCGTCGCCGCGATCGCGCGGGCGCGCGTCACGTGCTCGCCCGGCGCCACGACCTCCTGCACCAGGCCGATGCGCAGCGCCTCCGCCGCGCCGAACTCCTCGGCCGTGAGCAGGAAGCGCATCGCGTTGCCCCACCCGAGCTGCGCGGGCGCGCGGACCGTCGCCCCGCCGAAGGGCAGGATGCCGCGGCCGATCTCCAGCTGCCGGAAGCGCACGTCCTCGGCGGCGACGACGATGTCGCACGCGAGGGCGAGCTCGATGGAGAGGGTGAAGGCGATGCCGCTCACCGCCATCACGACAGGCTTGGGCGCGAGCTTCCCCCACATGCCGAAGGGATTGTAGTCGTGCCCGCCGGCGAGCGCGTCCGGCCCGTTCGCGGCGACCGCCGGACCGACCTCCGCGAGGTCCAGCCCGGCGGAGAAGTGCGGGCCGTGACCGAAGAGCACCGCGACGCGCGCGTCGTCGTCCTCCGCGAAGGCGGCGTAGGCCTTCCCGAGCTCGTCGATGGTCTGCAGGTCGAAGGCGTTGCGCTTCTCCGGCCGGTTGACGCCGATGGAGAGGACGTGCCCCTCCTTCTCGATGGTGACGCGTGGGCTCATGGGCGGGAGTGTCGCACCCCAGCGCGCGCGCGTCACACGGTGACGGCACCTCTTGCTTCAGCGGGGCGCGGCGAGGTCGGCGTCCTGCGAGGCGAACCAGCGGCTGGCGACGCGCACGGCGTTGGTGGCCGCGCCCAGGCGCAGGTTGTCCGCCGCCATGGTGAGGCACACGCTGCGCCCGCTCGCGTCGCGCGGATCCCGCCGCAGCCGGCCCACCAGGGCGCGATCGCGATCGCGAACGCACGCCAGCGTGGTGATGCCGCCGCCCGTCGCGCCGGGGTGGTAGCGCACGAAGGGGCTCTGCGCGGCGTCGCCCAGCGTGGCCGCGATCGCCTCCAGCTCCGCGCGCTCTCCGAGGGTGACCCACGCGTTCAGGTAGTGCCCGACCGCGACCGCCACGCGACAGCACTGCGCCGAGACGGGCAGCTCGGGCAGCGCCAGGATCTTGCGACTCTCCTGGACGAGCTTGCGCTCCTCCCCGGAGAAGCCGCTCTCGTCGGTCTTGCCGTCGTGGGGGACCACGTTCGCCGCGTAGTGCGCCACGTCGAACGCCACGCCGAGCCTCTCGACCTCGGCGTAGCCCACCTTCGACTCGGCGAGGAACGCGTCCAGGGCGGCGAGGCCGGCGCCGCTCACAGCCTGGTAGGTGCTCACCGTCGCCGCGGCCAGGCCGAAGCGACGCTGCAGCGGACCAAGCGCGAGGGCAAAGGGGATGGTGGTGCAGTTGGGGTTGGCGACCAGCCGCACGTCGTCGCGCACCTCCGCCGTGTTCACGCCGCCGACCACCAGCGGCACCTTCGGGTCCATGCGGTAGGTGTTGCTCTTGTCGACGACGCGGTAGCCGAGCTCCAGCAGGCGCGGCACGTACCGCTTGCTGTGATCGTCGTCGAGCGCCACGAGCGCCAGGTCTCCGCGCGGCGCGCCGGCGGTCTCCAGCTGCGCAGCGGCCCACACCGGGAGCGACTTGCCCTCGTGCTCCATCGTCTGGTCGCGGCTCGCGTAGAGCACCAGCTCGGCGCCCGGCCACGCCCGCCCGGCGAGCGAGAGGCTCTCCCGACCGACCAGACCCGTGGCGCCCAGGATGCAGATTCGCATGGCCGTTGCTTACCACACGGGACCAGGGGGCAGGGCTACACTCGGCGCATGGGCTACACCGCCGTCACCCGGCTCGTGACGAGCGCCGCCTGCCACGGACGGATGCGACGGTGATCCGCGACTACCGCCCGCAAGACCACGACGCCGTGGTCGACCTGGTGAGCGGAGTCCTCGCCGAGTACGGCTTCACGGCGGACGTCGGCGGCCTGCGGCGCGATCTGGCCGACGTGACCGCCACCTACGCGGGCGCGCGCGCCGGCTTCTGGGTCGCGGAGATCGACGGCGCCGTCGCCGGGACCGTCGCGGTCCGGCCGCGCGAGGGCGCGACGTGCGAGATCAAGCGCCTGTACGTGAGCAAGTCCGCCCGGGGCCTCGGCGTCGGTCGCGGCCTCTACGCGCGCGCAGAGGTGTTCGCCCGCGCTGCCGGCTACGGACGCATCTGGCTGGACTCCTCGCGGCGCTTCGTGGAGGCGCGCCGTCTCTACGAGCGCAACGGCTTCGTGCTCGTCGAGGAGCTGGACAACGACTGGTGCGACAACGTCTACGAGAAGCGCCTCGTGTGACGTGAGGGGCCGTCGCCGGCGGCGAGCGCCGCGCGCAAGCCACCGCCGTCGCCCTGCTGCCCGGGCGAGTCGGAGATGGCCTGCGCGATGCGGCGCGCCGCCGGCGCCCCGTGCGAGAAGCGCTGAGCCGCGCGGCTCAGCGCACGACCTTGATGTTGAACGACGGCGACCCGAGCGCCCCCCAGAGGCGCGCCCAGAGCGCGACGAACATCTCCGTCCCGCGCGCGGTGGAGATGTCACCCAGATCGATGACGTCCTTCCAGCCGAACCACTCCTTCAGGATCTTGGTGACCTCACCCTTCGCCCCGGCGTCGTTGCCGCTCACGAAGATGCTGTGATCGCCGCCGGCCAGCGACGCAGGGTCGACCATGAGGAAGGCGTTGAGGGTGTTCAGCGTCTTGACCACCTTCGTCTTCGGCAGGGCGCGCTGGATCTGCTCGCCGAGCGAGTCGGTGTTGGCGATCGTCAGCGACGGCGGCATGCCCTTCGAGAAGTCCAGCGGGTTGGTGATGTCCACCATCACCTTGCCCGCCAGGTTGTCCTTGCCGGCGAGCTCCAGCGCCGCGAGCGCGCCCTGTCCGGAGAGGGCGTTGAACACGACCTCCCCGTGCTTCGCCGCCTCGGCGAAGGGCACCAGCGACACCTTCGGCTGCGCCTCCAGCCACGTACGCACGGGCGGACCGCCCGCCATGTCCGGCTCGCTGCGCTTCAGCGTCTCCGCCGGGTCGCGCGTCCCCAGCTTCACCGAATGTCCGAGCGAGGCGAGCTTCCCCGCGATGCTCTTGGCCACGATCCCTGTTCCGAGCACGCCGATGTTCATGGTGTTCATCTCCTTCGAGACCCAGGGTAAGCACGTCGCGTGGGTTGACCAGTCGCTATGGGGAAACCTATCGTTGAGCAGAAGTTGACGATGAACGCGCCCCGGCCACCATGAAGGTCCGCCCCGACCTCTTCGCAGGGATCCTCCCCTTCGTCCGCACCGCGGAGGAGCGCAGCTTCGGCCGCGCCGCAGCGAGCCTGGGCGTCACCACCGCCGCCGTGAGCAAGGCGGTGCGCAGGCTGGAGGACGACCTGGGCGTGCGCCTGCTCGAGCGCAGCTCGCGCGTCGTCCGCCTCACGCGCGAGGGCGAGACCTTCCTCGAGCGGTGCCGGCCAGCGGTGCTCGGTGTGCAGGGCGCGCGTGAGGCGATGCACGCCACGCGCCGCGAGCCGCACGGGGAGGTCGCGGTGACTCTCCCCTTCATCCTCGCACCCTTCGTCGTGCCGAACCTGCCCCGCCTCGTCGCGCAGTACCCGCGCCTCTCCTTCCGCATCGACCTGAGCGATCGCATCGCGCGCCTCGCCGTCGAGAGCTACGACGTGGCGATCCGCATGGGTGCGCTGGAAGACTCCACCCTCGTCTCCCGGCTGCTGCGCAAGACGCGCTGGGTGACGATCGCCTCCCCCGGGTACCTCGCGCGCCGCGGCGTGCCGAAGCACCCGGACGATCTGGCCCGGCACAACTGCCTGCGCTTCGTCGGGCCGAACGGCAGGCCGCGCGACTGGACCTTCTCCGACGGCACGCGGACCTCCGGCGTGGCGGTCGCGGGCAACCTGCTGCTCGATCAGGCGGCCTTCCTGCTCCAGGCGGCGACGGCGGGGATGGGCATCTTCCAGGCCATCGACTTCATGGTGGAGGAGCAGCTCCGCGAGGGATTGCTCGTGGAGGTCCTCGCGGCGGCGTCGACGGCGGGTCCGGACATCCGCGCCCTGACGACCGCCGCCCGCGCGACCTCGGCCAACGCGCGCGCCTTCGTGCGGTTCTTGGTCGACGCCTTCGCGTAGCGGCGCGCCGGTTGAATCGACCGGCGGCCCGGGCCATGATGCGCCGTGGCCGCGCAGGGACGACCGGTTTCGGACTCGACCTACACCGAGTCACGCGTCTACGGGCTCTCGGAGGACGCGGTGCTCGCGGTGCTGCCGCAGGTGCTCGCCCAGGCGCTCGGCGAGACCATCCAGAACCCGCTGCCCGGGTGCTACACGGCGCACATGGCCGGCATGCCCGGGCGCGAGATTATCGTGCGCGTCGAGCCGGAGGAGTCGGGGACACGCGTGCGACTGGACGTGCGCCCGTGGCAGGACCAGCGCATCGTCGCGGCCGTCATCCTCGGCGCGATGCTGGTCTTCCCGATGCTGATCTTCCTCGTGTGGCAAGCGGCCAGGATGCTGCTCACCTCCAAGCCTGTTGGCCTGCCGCCGGAGGTGCTCGCGCACGGGGTCTTCCGCGGCCTCTCCTCCGCGCTGGGCAAGGCGCAGCCCGCCGGCTACCGCATCGCCGCCTCCGGGGACGCGCACATGGGACGGCTGGAAGAGGCCGGCGAGGAGGAGGAGCAAGTGCCGGGGAGCGCACCGCTCGCTAGCGCCCACCTCGGGGGAAGGTCCCGGAGCGGTCTGCCGTAGGAGAGCCCGTGAAGAACACCCTGCCCCTCGCCCTGCTCACCGTCCTCCTCTCCGCGGGCCCCGCGCTCGCGCAGACGATGGAGGACGGAAGCCACTCCACCCACGGCTACATCAAGGCGGACGGCACCATCGAGAACGCCAGCCACTCCACCGTCGGCTACATCAAGCAGGACGGGACCATCGAGAACGGCAGCCACTCCACCATCGGCTACGTGCGCGGCGGCACCGTGGAGAACGGGAGCCACTCCACCATCGGTTACGTCAAGTCGGACGGGACCGTGGAGAACAGCAGCCACTCCACCATCGGCTACGTCAAGTCGGACGGGACCGTGGAGAACGCGAGCCACTCCACCATCGGCTACGCCCGGGGCATCCGCGCCGACTGGGTCGCCGTCGCCTTCTTCTTCATCAAGTTCTGAACCGACCCGTCCTGGCCTATGCTCGGACCATGAGACCGAGCGTGCGGCTGGCGTGGCTGACGGCAACCCTCCTCTGCGCGGCCTGCGGCGGCCAGACCGCGGCGGCCGACGCCGGCGCCGACGCCGCGAGCGGCCAGGACGCCGGCTGCTACGGCGATCCGCGCGCCGACGCCCAGCGGCAGTGCCAGAGCGCGGCCGACTGCACCGTGGTCGATCGGGTCGCCGACTGCTGCGGGTCCATCGTCAAGGAGGGGATCCGCGGCGATCAGGCGAGCACCTTCGAGAGCACGCAGACGGCGGACAACACCTCGTGCAAGGTGTGCAAGTGCCCGCCGAGCCCGGCGGTGGACGAGCTCGGCCAGCTCGGCTCGGCGTTCGCCGCGTCGTGCGATCAGGGCCTCTGCGTGGCCCACGCGCAGTGACGCCCGAGCGGCATCAGGGCGCGGAGGTGCAGGTCGGGGTGAGCAGCGGGCAGCCGCCCGCACCGCCGTTGGAGCAGATCGGCGTGTCGAAGCTGCCGAACTTCTTTCCGGCGCAGTCGCTGTCCGTCGTGCACGGGTAGAAGCACTGCTTCTGGGTGACGCAACCGGCGTCGCCGGGGACGCTGACGTCGACGCACCTGGCGTCGCCGCAGTCGGAGTCGCTGGTGCAATCCTTCCCGACGTCGAAGGCCCCGTTGCTGCTGCACGCGGCCGCCAGCATGACACCGAAGATCGCAGGTCCGAACAGACGCATGGGGGGTCCTTTCGCGAGGGCGCTACCCGCCAAGAGTACCTCGTCTCATGCCCGGCGGAGCCCCGCAGGCCACGCCACGGCGGCGCCCAGCGACGATCCGGTGAGGGCGGGCCGGGGTATTCGAGCGTGGTACGCTATGGTGTGCCGCGTGGGTCGCCGTCCCCGTACTTCCTGGTGATCGCGACGCTGCTCGCCGCGTGCGGGGACGACCCCGCCGCGAGCTCCGCCGACGCCGGCGTGACCGACGCGTCGACGGAAGCCGCGCGACCGGACGCGGCCGCCGACGCGACGCCCGATGGGGACGCGGCTGCGCTCGAGATCTCCGTCTCCCCCCTCACGCTGGTCCCGCCCTTCTCGCCGGACATCCACGACTACTATGTCCGTTGCGCCGCGGGGGACAACCCGCTCACCGTGACGGTCACCGACGCGACGGGCACCACCTCGACCCCGTACGACCTGCTCGAGGACCAGGCCGTGGTCGCGGCGAACGACTACTGGATCCGGTGCCTGCCGCACGACTTCCCCGTGCTCGGCCCGTCGTACCCGAGCGGCAAGCCCACCCCGGGCTACTACCTGCTCGAGTCGCCGACCTACGGCATGGTGCTCGACACGCACGGGACGCCGGTCTGGTACGCGCGCGGCACCCGCGTGCTGGACGTCGACGCCCTCGCGACCGACACCATCTCGCTGATGCCAACGGCGTCGGGGACCTTCGGGACCAATCCGGCGGAGGCCTTCGAGATCCTCTCGCTGAACGGGGACCCGGTGCAGACGGTGAAGGCCGTCGGCACTCCGACGGACGGGCACGACCTGCGGCTGCTCCCCGGCGGCGACCACGTCCTGCTCACCTACCCCATCGAGCAGCACGTCGACCTCACCGGCCTGGGCAAGCTGGGCTCCGACGAGACCATGGCCGACTGCGAGGTGCAGGAGATCGACCCCGGGGGCAACCTGGTGTGGTCGTGGCTCGCCTCCGACCACGTCGACCCGGTGACCGAGTCGCTGGTCGTGCTCTCGAGCATCGTGGGAGGCAAGACCGTGCGCGACGTCTTCCACTGCAACTCGGTGGACGTGGACGCGAGCGGCAACCTGCTCGTCTCCTTCCGCCAGCTGGACGGCGTCATCTACATCGACAGGCAGACCGGGAAGATCGCGTGGAAGCTGGGCGGGACGCCGCCCGCCAGGGACGGCGCGGCGCACATCCAGATCGTCGGCGACCCGCAGGTCGCCTTCACCAAGCAGCACGACGCTCGCATCCTCGCCAACGGCGACGTCACCCTCTTCGACGATCACACCACGACGGCCGGCGTCGCCCGCGGCGTCGAGTACGCCATCGACCACGGCAAGGGCACGGCGACGGTCGCGTGGCAGGTCCTCGGCAAGGCGAAGAGCCAGTTCCAGGGCAGCTTCCGCCGCTACCCCGACGGCGAGAGCGTCGTCGGCTGGGGCGGCAGCCCGCAGGAGCCGCGCGTGCTCACCGAGGTGGACGCCTCCGGCGACGACGTCTTCGACCTCACCCTCAGCCCATCCACCGAGCCGTACCGCGCGATCAAGGTGCCGCTCGCGAGGCTGGACATCGGGCTGATGCGCCTCACGGCCGGGAAGTGGTGAGCGACGCTGGCCGCGTCGGTCAGCCGAGCCAGCGGACGATCGCGCTCGCCAGGTAGTCGCCGCGATCCTCCTGGACGAAGTGGCCGCCCCAGAAGCGCTCGTGCGGCTGGCCCTTCGCGCCGGGCACGTGCTCCTGGAGCGGGCGATCCGCCTTGCCGAGGATGGGATCGTTCTTGCCGAAGAGGGTGAGGAAGGGCTTCTCCCAGCGCCCGAGCACCTCCCACGCCGCGCGGTTGGCGGGGACGGCGGGGTCGGACGGGTCCACCGGGACGAGCGACGGGAAGATGCGAGCGCCCGCCTTGTACGCGCCCGACGGGAAGGGGGCGTCGTAGGCGGCGCGCACGCGCGGGGAGAGCTTGGTCACGCACCCGGAGGCCACGATGCGTCCGACGGGAAGGACGGGGGCGTATCGCGAGAAGGCACGCCAGACGTGGAAGGCCCTGGGCACGGCCCGATCGGCGGTGGGCAGGAAGCCGTTGGCGATCGCGATGCGCGCGAAGCGCTCCTCGTTCTCCGCGGCGAGGCGCAGGCCGACGAGCGAGCCCCAGTCCTGCGCGACGAGCGTCGCCTCACGCAGATCGAGCGCGTCGATCAGCGCCTTCACCCACGCGACGTGCCGCGCGTAGGTGTAGTCGGCCTTGCGCACCGGCTTGTCCGACCGGCCGAAGCCGATGAGGTCCGGCGCGACGGCCCGGAAGCCCGCCTGCGCGAACACCGGGATCATCTTGCGGTAGAGGAAGGACCACGAGGGCTCGCCGTGGAGCATGAGGACCGGGCGTCCGTCGCGCGGGCCCTCGTCGACGTAGTGCATGCGCAGGTCGTCCCCCACGTCCAGGTAGTGCGGCGCGAAGGGGAAGTCGGGGAGGTCGGCGAAGCGGGCGTCGGGCGTTCGGAGCGCTTTCATCGCTCGCGTGGCGTATCATGCCGCGCCCCTCGCGCGAACGGCGGCGCGCGGGATGGCGACCGTTTCGCCAGCCGGACAGAGGAGCACCGTTCGATGCGCAAGCTGGGAATCGTCATCGCGAGCACGCGGCCGGGGCGGGTCGGGCTGCCGGTCGCGCGCTGGTTCTTCGAGAGGGCGAAGGTCCACGGCAAGATGGAGGTCGAGCTCGTCGACCTCGCGGAGTGGAACCTGCCGCTCCTGGATGAACCGAAGCACCCGCGCTTCCGCGACTACCAGCACGATCACACCAGGCGGTGGAGCGCGGCGGTGGCGGCCCTCGACGCCTTCGTCTTCGTCACGCCGGAGTACAACTTCGGCGCGCCGCCGGCGCTCCTCAACGCGATCGACTACCTCTTTCACGAGTGGTCGTACAAGGTGGCCGGCTTCGTGAGCTACGGAGGCGTCTCCGGCGGGACGCGCGCGGTGCAGATGACCAAGGGCGTGTTGAGCACCCTGAAGATCATGCCCATCCCGGAGGCGGTCACCATCCCCTTCTTCTCGCGGCTCATGGACGGCGGCGTGTTCAAGGGGGAGGAGGGGATGGAGAAGGCGGCGGCCGTCATGCTGGACGAGCTCGCGCGCTGGGCGGACGCTCTGGCCGCGATGCGCGCGTGACCGGCCGCCCCGCCCGGGGGCATCGCTACAACGCCGGCACCGTCCGGACTACACTGCGAGAGCCGAGCGCCCGCCATGACCGCCGCCCCCCGCCGTGATCCCCAGAGAGACGAGACGCCCGAGGCGGGCAGCCTCTGCGTGCGCCCGCCGCCCGACGCCGCCGCGGGGCTCAAGGCGGCGCTCGTCTCCGCCCGGTTCGCGCGGCCCATCGGCGCGATGCGCGCGGTGCGCACGCTGCGGCTCCTGAACCAGATCGGCGGATTCGACTGCCCCGGCTGCGCCTGGCCCGAGCCGAAGGACCACCGCTCCGCCTTCGAGTTCTGCGAGAACGGGGTCAAGCACGTCGCCGACGAGGCCACGCGCCTGCGCGTCGACGCCGGCTTCTTCGAGGCGCACTCGGTGGCGTCCCTCGCCGCGCGCGGCGACGAGTGGCTCAACGCGCAGGGCCGACTGACCGAGCCGATGGTGCTGCGCGAGGGGCAGGACCACTACGTCCCCATCTCCTGGGACGACGCCTTCGCCCTGCTCGCCGAGGAGCTGCGCGCCCTCCCCTCGCCCGACGACGCGGTCTTTTACACCTCCGGCCGCACCAGCAACGAGGCGGCGTTCCTCTACCAGCTCTTCGCCCGGATGCTCGGCACCAACAACCTGCCCGACTGCTCCAACATGTGCCACGAGTCGAGCGGCACCGGCCTGGGCGAGGTCATCGGCATCGGCAAGGGCACGGTGCGCCTGGAGGACTTCGCGGTCGCCGACGCCGTCTTCGTCGTCGGGCAGAACCCCGGGACCAACCACCCGCGCATGCTCATCGCGCTGGCGGAGGCTGCCAAGCGCGGCTGCAAGATCGTGGCGATCAACCCGCTGCCGGAGCCGGGGCTGGTGCGCTTCTCCAACCCGCAGGACTACGCGGGGCTCCTCTCGCGCGGGACGCCCATCGCGACGATGCTGCTGCAGCTCCGCGTCGGGAGCGACATGGCCCTCTTCCGCGGCATCGGCAAGGCGATGCTGGAGGCGGAGGACGCGCACGGGGGCGTGCTGGACCGCGCGTTCATTGCAGAATACACGGACGGCTTCGAGGCGTACGCCGCGGCGGCGCGGGCGGCGCGCTGGGAGGACATCGAGGCGGAGACCGGGCTCTCCCGCCGCGAGGTCCACGAGGCCGCGCAGGTGGCGATGCGCTCGGAGCGCACCATCTTCTGCTGGGCGATGGGCCTCACGCAGCACAAGCACTCGGTGGCGACCATCCAGGAGGTGGTGGACGTCGCGTTGCTGCGCGGCAACGTCGGCCGGCCCGGCGCCGGGCTCTGCCCCGTGCGCGGTCACAGCAACGTGCAGGGCGACCGCACCATGGGCATCGGGGAGAAGATGCCCGACGCCTTCCTCGACAGGCTGGGCCGCGCCGTCGGCTTCGAGCCCCCGCGTCCGCACGGGTACGACACCGTCGGGGCGATCGAGGCGATGATCGCCGGCAAGGTGCGCGTCTTCTTCGCGATGGGCGGCAACTTCCTCTCCGCCACGCCCGACACCGATCGCGTCGCCGAGGGCCTCGCGCGCTGCCGGCTCACCGTGCACGTCGCCACCAAGCTCAACCGCTCCCACGTCACGCCGGGCAAGCGCGCGCTCCTGTTGCCGTGCCTCGGCCGCACCGAGCGCGACGAGCAGGAGACCGGCCCCCAGTTCGTGACGGTCGAGAACTCGATGGGCATGGTCCACACCTCGGAGGGGAGGAACGAGCCGGCGAGCCGCGAGCTGCTGAGCGAGCCGGCGATCGTCGCGCGCATGGCGAAGGCCACCCTGGGCAACGGGACGGTCGACTGGGAGGCGCTCGCCACCGACTACGACCGCATCCGTTCCCTGATCGCCGAGGTGGTGGAGGGCGCGCACGACTACAACCGGCGCGTCCGCGAGCCGGGCGGCTTCTACCTGCCCAACGGCGCGCGCGAGCGGGTCTTCAAGACGAAGACGGGCAAGGCGCGCTTCACCGCGCACGAGGTCCCGCGGCTGGAGCTCGCGCCCGGGCAGCTGCTGATGATGACCATCCGCAGCCACGACCAGTTCAACACCACGGTCTACACGCAGGACGACCGCTACCGCGGCATCTCCGGGAGCCGGCGCGTGGTCTTCATGAACGAGGCGGACGTCGCCGAGCTCGGCTTCGCGCCGGGCGAGGTGGTGGACCTGGTCAGTCACTTCGAGGGCGAGCGGCGCATCGCCGAGCGCTTCGCCATCGTGCCCTTCTCCATCCCGCGCCGCTGCGTGGCCACCTACTTCCCGGAGGCCAACCCGCTCGTGCCGCTGGGGAGCTACGCGGACAAGAGCCGGACGCCCACGTCCAAGTCGGTGGTCGTCACGCTGCGCAAGCGCGCCGCGTCGTGATCTCGGTCCTTCTGCCGTACCGCGACGCCGAGGCGACGCTCGCCGAGGCGCTCGCCGGCGTGCTGGCCGAGCCGGAGGTGGACGAGGTGATCGCGATCGACGACGGCTCCCGCGACGCGAGCGCCGGGGTGGCGCGCGCCCCGGGCGACTCACGCGTGGTGCACCTGACGACCGAGTCGGTGGGCATCGCGCGCGCGCTCGCGGCGGGCCTCGAGCGTGCCCGCGGCGAGCTCGTCGGGCGGATGGACGCCGACGACGTCTCCCTCCCCGGCCGCTTCGCCGCGCAGCGCGCGATGCTCGAGGCGGACCCCGGGCTGGGCGTGGTGGGTTGCCGCGTGCGAGGTCTCGGCCCGGCGGAGGGCCTCGCGCGCTACCTCGCCTGGCAGAACGCGCTGCTCACGCCCCAGGACCACGCGCGCGACGTCTTCGTCGAGTCGCCGCTGTGCCACCCCTC
Organism: uncultured delta proteobacterium; assembly: GCA_963782055.1. Classification (GTDB taxonomy): domain Bacteria; phylum Myxococcota_A; class Polyangia; order Polyangiales; family Polyangiaceae; genus DASXHD01. The sequence goes on along the minus strand of CAWAIF010000003.1, from coordinate 1,791,673 downwards.
GGTCCTGATGCGCCGCGCGGCGCTGGAGGCCGCCGGCGGCTATCGCGACACTCCCTGGCCGGAGGACTACGACCTCTGGCTGCGCATGCACGCGCGCGGCGTCGGCATGGCGAAGGTGGACCGCGAGCTCTTCGCCTGGCGCCAGCGCGACGGCCGCGCCACCTTCGCCGACCCGCGGTGCGCGCCGGAGCGTCTGCTCGAGGCGCGGGCCCGTTACCTCGCGGCGTGGCTGGGCCGGACCACTCGCCCCCTCTGGGTCTGGGGCGCGGGGCAGACGGGCAAGCGCCTCGCCCGCGCGCTGGAGCCGGAGGGCGTACACGCCGCGGCGTTCGTCGACATCGACCCGGACAAGCTCGGCCGGACGGCGCGCGGCGCGCCCGTCCTGGCGCCGGAGGCGATCCGGCCCGGCGCGGCGACGATCGTCGTGGCCGTCGGGGCGCCGGGCGCGCGCGAGGCGGTGCGCGCGTGGATGCGCGAGCACCACCTCGTCGAGGGCGCAGACTTCGTCTGCGCGGCGTGAGCGCGCTTCACTCGATCTGCCCGCCCAGCGACGCGAAGCCCGACCACCCACCGTTCGGCGTCACCTGCCACTGGTGCCAGAGCGCGTGGTCCGCGCCGCGGACGAGGACCTCCAGGCGGCCGTCGGCGTTGGAGGCGACCGCGGGGGAGTCAGTCATCTGACCGCTGAGGGAGGCGAAGCCCGACCAGCCGCCGCCGGGCGTGAGCTGCCATTGATGCCAGAGGTGGCCGTCGCTCCCGCGCACGAACACCTCCAGACGACCGTCGGCGTTGCGTCCGACGGCCGGCGTGCCGGTCATGTTCCCGGTCATCGGCGCGAAGCCGCCCGACCAGCCGCCGTTCGGGGTGACCTGCCACTGGTGCCAGAGCCGGCCGTCGCTCCCCCGCACGAACACCTCCAGACGACCGTCGGCGTTCTGCGCCACCGCCGGCGAGTCCGTCATGTTCCCGGTCATCGGCGCGAAGCCCGACCACCCGCCGCCGGGCGTCAGCTGCCACTGGTGCCAGAGCTGCCCGTCGCTCCCCCGCACGAACACCTCCAGACGACCGTCGGCGTCGCGCGCCACCGCCGGGGTGCCCGTCATGTCTCCGGCCATGGGCACGAAGCCGCCCGACCAGCCGCCGTTCGGCGTCACCTGCCACTGGTGCCAGAGCTGCCCGTCGCTCCCCCGCACGAACACCTCCAGCCGGCCGTCGGCGTTCTGCGCCACCGCCGGCGAGTCCGTCATGTGCCCCGTCATCGGGGAGAAGCCGGACCAGCCGCCGTTCGGCGTCACCTGCCACTGGTGCCAGAGCTGCCCGTCGCTCCCCCGCACGAACACCTCCAGCCGGCCGTCGGCGTTCTGCGCCACTGCAGGCGCGCCGGTCATGCTCCCGGTCATGCCCCAGAAGCCGGACCACGCTCCGCCGGGCGTCTTCTGCCACTGGTGCCAGAGCTGGGTGTCGCTGCCGGGGACAAACACCTCCAGCCGGCCGTCGGCGTTGGTCGCGGCGGACACCGGCGCCACGCGCGCCGCCGTGGGCACGCCGGCGAGGGCGGCCAGCGGGCCGTTGAAGACGTCCAGGTCCACCGCGCCGCCGATACCCGGGACCGAGCCGTTGTCGGCGTACTGCCAGAAGGTCCAGCCGCTCCAGGAGTAGGGCATGCTCGGACAGGTCGCGAACCAGTGCGCGACCCAGAGAGGCGCGCCGAAGGACTGGGCGCCGGCGAGGCCGTTCCAGAAGCCCGGCGCGGTGTAGACCACCGGCGTCTTGCCGGTCGCCTGCTCGATGCGCGCCACCCACGCGCCGATGCCCGCCATGATCGTCGCGGCGGACTGGCCGTCGGTGACCTCCACGTCCAGCGCCGGCGCGAGCTCCCCACCCGACACGCGGCTCAGGAAGAAGTTGGCCTGCGCGGTCCCGTCCTCGCTCGCGCGGAAGAACTGGTACGCGCCGCGCGCGACGTGCGCGCCGGCCGCGCCCTGCCAGTTCTGATCGAAGGTGGCGTCGGGGTAGAAGCCGTCGGCCAGGCGGATGAAGGCGAAGTCACGCCCGCCCGCCTTGACCGCGCCCCAGTCGATGTTGCCCTGGAACTCGGAGACGTCCACGCCGTAGGTGACCGGACCGCTGGCGCACACCGAGATCTGCTCGGTGGTGACGCTCGTGGACTCCTCCGCGCCACCGCACGCGGCGGCGGTGGCGAGCACGATCAGCAACGCAAGGGCTCGGGCTTTCATCGATGGACCTCCGCCCCCCACGTCAGCAACGCGTGTGCCGCGGGGCGATCGGACGCACGCTGCCACGCGCCGGGACCCGGCCTGCCAACCCGCGAGCGGCCGCGCGCCTGGAGGCCCACGTCGCGAAGACCCGCGATCCAGGGTGGATCGCGTGCTACCACCGCGGTGTGGCGGTCGTGCTGCGGTCGCAGATGGTGCCGGTGTTCCTGCGTCGCGCGCGGCGCCTGGGCGTCGACGTCACCGACCTCGCCACGCGCTCCGGCGTGGACGAGACGGCCGACGAGGTGTCCATCTCGTGCGGCGCCTCGCGCGCCCTCTGCGACGCGATCGCCGAGCGCGCCGGCGACGCGCACTTCGGCCTCCACGCCGCGATGGAGATGCCCCGCGGCGCCTACGGGCTCATCGAGTACGTCGCGCGCAACACGCCGACGGTGCGCGCGCTGATGGTGCAGCTCCTCCGCTTCAGCCGGCTGATCAACGCGCAGCTGGTGGCGCGCTTCGACGAGAAGACCGGGCGCCTGGAGCAGCGCATCGAGGGGGAGCCGGAGTGTCTGGGCCGCCAGGGCAACGTGTTCTCCCTCACCCACCAGGTGCAGGTCGTCCGCCAGGCCTGCGGCGTGGACGTCACGCCCGACCGCGTCTTCTTCGCCCACGCACCGCCGGCGGAGCCCGACGCCCTGCTCGCCCAGTACCTCGGCACGGGCGAGATCGTCTACGCGTCGGGCTTCAACGGGGTGGACCTCTCGGGGGCGGCGCTCGACACCCCCCTCGCGGCGCCCGACCCGTCCCTGCTGCGGGTGCTGGAGGCGCGCGCCCTGGAGCTCGCCGCGGCGCTGTCCACCGACGACGCCCTGGAGGGCGTGCGACGCGCCGTCACGCGCGAGCTGGAGAAGGGCGAGCCGACGGCGAAGCACGTCGCCGCGGTCATCGGCACGAGCGAGCGCACCCTCCACCGCCGCATCGCCGCCGAGGGCACCACCTTCGGCCGGCTGGTGGACCAGCTCCGCCACAAGCTCGCGCTCGCCTACCTGGGCGATCGCGCGCGCTCGGTGACCGACGTGGCCCTGCTGCTCGGCTACTCCGACGGCCGCGCCTTCGCCCGCGCCTTCCGCCGCTGGACGAAGATGACGCCGCTGGAGTGGCGCGCCCGCGGCCCGCGCTGACCGAACCGCGCTCCCGCGCGCTCAGAAGCAGGTGCCGTTCTGGCTGCACGTCCCGTTGTTCGGGCAGTCGGCGCTCGTCAGGCACTCCACGCAGCGCATCGTCTGGGTGTCGCACTTGGTCCGCGTCTGGTTGCCCGCGCAGTCGGCCGCGACGAGGCACTGCACGCAGCGCCCGCTCGTCGTGTCGCACACGTTGCCCTGGACCTGCCCGCCGGCGCACTGCGTGCTGTCCACGCACTGCACGCACCGCTGCGTCTGCGTGTTGCAGTGCGGCGTGGGCTGGGTGCACTGCTGGTCGCCGGTGCACGTACGCACGCAGCGGTTGTCCGTCAGGTCGCACGCGTAGCCCTGCTGGCAGTTGCCGTCGCCCAGACACTGCACGCACCGCCCGCCGGCGGAGCAGTACGGGTTCTGTCCGCCGCACTGCGCGCTCGAGGTGCACTCGACGCAGGTGTGGGTGGTGAGGTTGCAGCTCCGGCCCTGGCTGCAGTTGGGATCGCCCAGGCACTGCACGCAGTGCTGCGAGCCGGGGTCGCAGTAGGGCGTCGGCTGGGCGCAGTTGGCATCCGTGGTGCAGGCGGGGCCGACGGTCGAGCCGTCGCCACCCGTGGCCGCGTCGCCACCTTGCGCCGTCGCGTCGCCGCCGGTGCCCCCATCCAGCCCGGTGCCGACGTCGGTGGAGCCGCCGCAGCTCGCGGCGGTGAGGCAGGTGAACACACCGGCGAAGGCTAGGTAGCGCAAGCAAGTCATGACGAGGACCTCCTCCGGGAGGAGTACCGTCGTCGCCGACAGAGCAGGCGTGAGGGAGAACGGACCACCCGCGCGCCGGATGTGTGCAGAGTGCACGCATCGCGACCGGTTGCCCCCGCGTGCGGCAGCGTGGCCCACCCCGTGCGCAGCGCGTGAGGCGCTCCTACTCCTCCAGCGGGGCGAACAGGGCCTCCACGTCGCCCAGGCCGAAGCCCTTCGGCTGCGGGTCGTCGCCGAGCAGCGTCGCCTGCAGCCAGCGCTTCTTCTCCTGCAGCGCGAGCACCCGCTCCTCCACGCTCCCCGAGGCGTAGAGCGCGTGCACGAACACCGGCTTCGTCTGTCCGATGCGGTAGGCGCGGTCGGTCGCCTGCGCCTGCGCGCTCGGGTTCCACCAGGGGTCGAAGTGCACCACGGTGTCGGCGCTCACCAGGTTGAGGCCGGTGCCGCCCGCCTTCAGGCTGATGAGGAAGACGTCGGCCTCGCCGCGCTCGAAGGCGTCGACCACGCGCTGCCGGTTCTGCGTCGCGCCGGTGAGCACCAGGTACTTCGTCTTGCGCGCCTCCAGCCCCCTGGCGATCAGCGCGAGCATGCTGGTGAACTGCGAGAAGATGAGCACCCGGTGCCCGCCGGGCAGATCGCTCTCCAGCAGCTCGAAGAGGCTCTGCATCTTGGCCGACTCGGTCACGCCGCGCGCGGCATCCAGCGGCAACAGCCGCGGATCGCAGCAGACCTGCCGCAGCTTGGTGAGGGCGTCCAGGATGGGGAGCGTGGAGGCGGCCAGACCCTTCTTGCGGATCACCTGGCGCACGTCGGCGTGCGCCGCCACGCGGATGTGCTCGTAGAGCTCGCGCTGCCGGCCGGTCATCTCCACCGGGCGGTACAGCTCGGTCTTGGGCGGCAGGTCCTTCGCCACGTCGCGCTTCACCCGCCGCAGCACGTAGGGCGCGACCTGATCGCGCAGCGCCGCCAGCCGCTCGCCGTCGCCGCGCACCTCGATGGGCTGCCGGTACCACGCGCGGAAGCGCACCTCGTCGCCGAGCAGGCCGGGCGCGAGCAGGTCGAAGAGCGCCCACAGCTCGCCCAGGTGGTTCTCGACCGGCGTGCCCGTCAGGCACACGCAGTGCTCGGCGCGCACCGCGCGGATCGCCTGGTACGCCTGCGTGCGGTGGTTCTTCAGCGTCTGCGCCTCGTCCAGGACGAGCGTGGAGAACTGCGCCTCGGCGAAGCGCTCCTCGTCGCGCACCAGCACCGGGTAGGTGGTGATGACGACGTCGCCCCGCAGCGCGGCGTCGAAGCGGCGGTGGCGGTCCGGCCCGCGCAGCACCGTCGCGCGCAGGTGCGGGGCGAAGCGCGCGATCTCCCGCTCCCAGTTGAAGGCGAGGCTGGTGGGCGCGACGACGAGCGCGGGCAACGCGAGGCGGCCGGCGTCCTTCTCCGCGCACAGGTGCGCGATGGTCTGCAGCGTCTTGCCCAGGCCCATGTCGTCGGCGAGCACGCCGCCCACGCCCTGCTCGCGCAGGTGCGCGAGGAAGGCCACGCCCTCTTCCTGGTAAGGACGCAAGGTCGCCCGCAGCATGGGCGGCGGCGGCGCGGGCGGCGGCCGCTGCAGCCGCGCCCGCGCGCGCTCCACGACACCGGTCGGATCGCCCAGGCGCAGCGGGATGCCCGCCGCCGAGAGCGCCTGCTCCGCCCGCACGATGGCGCCGGCGCGCGCCTCCGGGAAGCGGATCGGGTTGATGCCGCGCCCGCGCACGCCGAGGTAGAGCTCGATCACCACGCGCAGCAGGGCGCGGAGCTGCTCGGGCATGACCGACACGTGCATCGCGTCGCTCACCTTCAGCGCGAAGGAGGAGCGCACCCGCTTCTCGACCGCGCGCAGGTCGTCCTCCTCGCCGGCGTCGCGCAGCAGCTCCACGACGGCGGGGAGCATGTCGATGCGGCGGCCGTCCACCTCGATGCCGAGCTGCAGGCCGAACCAGTCGGGACGCTCCTCATCGGGGGCGACCGCGGCGAACCACTTCGCGTCGTGCGGGGCGACGCGGAAGGGGTAGTCCGGCGCCACGTCCACGCGCCACCCGAGGGCGGCGAGGCGCGGCAGCGCGTCGGTGGTGAAGGCGCAGAAGGCGTGGCGATCGCCGCCGGGGTGCACGACGTAGTCCGCCGCGCAGTCGTGCGGGAGGACGACGTCTTCCAGGCAGTCCGCCTCGACGGCGCCCATCCGCTCCAGCACCCGGCGCGCCTCCGACTCGGCGGCGGCGTCGCGCTCCAGCACGGCGAGCCCGCCCGCGCCGGCGTGCATGACGCGCCGCGACTCGCCGGCCCCCACGCGCGTGCCCCCGTAGTCGAAGCCGAGCGCGAGCAGCGGCAGCAGCACCTCGTCGTGCTCGGTGCGGAGGCCCTCGGTGCGGGCGACGAGCACCCGCTCGGCGAAGAGGCGGACGGTGGGGACGGGCCGGACGGCCCCGGGGAGATCGGCGCGCAGGGTCAAGATCCCCTTCAGAGATCATGACCCGAGAAAAAAGTCCACTTGCTTGACGCCTACCTCCACCCACCACGACGGCGCGCCAGAGCCGCGATCGTGGGTGAAATTAACTGGCTGCCGCCGACGAACACCCCTCATGGGCCTGCTTCACAAGCTCCTCGGCGCGCTCGTCCTCCTGGCCATCCTGGCCGTCGTGATCGGCACCCTCGAGCGCATCTCCCCCGCCGTCCGGGGGGTGCGCTTCTTCCGCAGGGGGCGCCTCAACGACATCGCCCACGCCCTCTTCGGGGGCTTCGTCACCCGCCCGGCGGGCAAGGCCTTCTCCGCCGCCATCGCCATCGTCGTCGTGCTCGCCACCGGCGCGCCGCGCCGCCCGGACCAGCTCCTGGACTGGCTCCACGCGCGCTCCCCCTTCGGGCACCTGCCCTTCGTCCTGCAGGCGGTCGCCGGCCTGCTCGTCGCCGACCTCTTCGCCTACTGGATGCACCGCCTGCAGCACGGGCGCGTGCTCTGGCCCTTCCACGCGGTGCACCACTCCTCGCGCACCCTCGACTGGCTCGCCGGCGCGCGCAACCACCCCATCGCCGAGGCGCTCGGCCAGGTGGCGGTGGGGCTACCGGTCATCGCCCTCGGCTTCGACCCGCGCATCTTCCTGGTCATCGGCCCGGTGCTCGGCCTCTGGGCGCTCATGCTCCACGCCAACGTGAGCTGGACGTTCGGACGCGCGCGCTACGTCTTCGCGACGCCCCTCTTCCACCGCTGGCACCACGCCGCGTACCCGCCGCGGCCGAACGGCGTCAACTTCGCCGCCATCTTCCCGCTCTGGGACCTGGTCTTCGGCACCTTCTACACGCCGCTGCGCCAGCCGCTCGCCTACGGCTCGGCGGACCCGGTGCCGCAGCGCTTCGTCGCGCAGATGCTCTATCCGTTCCGCAAGCGCCGGCTCACTTGATGCGCTTCACCGGCGGGATCGCCCAGGCGCCGCTCGTCGCGTCGGGCTTCGGCTGGTACATGCGCAGCACCAGGAAGAAGGCCTGGTTCTTCGGCGCGGGGAGCCAATTCTTCTCGTGGCCCTTCGGGGAGTCGGCCTGGATGTAGATGTCCTCCGAGCCGTCCTTGTTCTTCTTGAAGCCCGGCGAGGTGTCGCTGATCACGTAGCGGTTCGCCGGGTTGTCGACCAGGTTGGCCGCCTTGCCATACATCGCCAGCGACCAGAAGGCCTCCACCGGCGGCGTCTTGCCCTTGTCGAAGTGCAGGACGTACTCGTGCGCGCCGCTCAGCGTGCGATCGCCGTCGTCCACGCGCGTGAGCGGGAAGAAGGCCTCGTCCGCCTGGAACCAGTCCATGCCACGCAGGATGAAGGCCGCCTTGACGACGGGCGGGTTGTCCGCCTTGCCGAAGCGCGTGTCCACGTCCCAGCCGTTCTTCTTGGTGACCAGCTTGTCCAGCGTGGCCTCGATCTGCTCCTCGCCGTCCTTGAGGCCCTGGGCGATCGCGGCGACCTCCTCCTGCTTGAGCGTCTTGCTCGGCGTGAGGTCCGGGCCGATGCCCGCCTTCGCGAGCTTCGCCACCACGTCGGCAGCCGCCGCGGGCGGCGGGAACTCCTTCATGTCGGCGCCCAGCTCGTCGAAGAAGGCGGGCCCGGCGAACTTGAGATCCTGCGGGCGCCCCTGCGGCGCCGGCGGCATCGCGTCGCTCTTCTTGCCCGCGACGGTGGTGATGGAGAACTTCTTGAGCAGCGCGAGCGCCTTCGGCACGTCCTTGTCGCCGGTGACGTGCGTGCGGCCGAGGAGCCAGACGCCGTCGGTCGGGCACTTGATCTGCGTCATTCCCTTCGGCACGTCACCCTTGAAGCCGGGGCCCGTCAGCAAGAAGGAGCCGGCCTTGGAGCCGGTGTCCTTGGTGCCGACGTTGGCGAAGACGTCGCCGTACATGTCGACGACCTGGAAGAGGTAGAAGCGGCTGCCCATGGCGGGGACCTTGAGCACCATCGGCTCCGTCTTCAGGTCCACCCACGCCGAGGACAGGAGCGCGTCGCGGTTGGGGAAGACGTCGCCGTCCTTCGGACCGGGGAGCTTCTGATCGTGCGCGAAGGACCCGAGCGGCAGACGCACGTTGGTGGTCATGGTGCGCATCTCGCGGTCCATGAAGACGAGGGGGTAGCCCCACACGTACGCCTCCGCCGCCGTCTTCTGCAGCCCGGCGAGCGGATCCGCCTTGGGCGCGCCGGCGTCGGGCACGGTCGGCGGGGGCGGCGGGGGCGTCTCCTTCGGCGGAGGCGCCGCCTCTTCGCCGCCACCGCAGCCGGCGGCGAGGACGAGAGCGAGGAAAGCCAGGTTACGTGCAGTGTACATGCATGCCTCCGCGAGCGTGGAACCGGGGGCGAAGGTAGTCTCTCGCCCGGGAGAAGGCCACCGCTTGCGCGCCCGCGCGCCCCGGGGCACCTTGGGCCGCGATGGACTCCGTCTCGCACCTCGTCGTGGGCGCCGGCATCAGCGGCCTCTCCTTCGCCAACGCCATCCGCGGAGAGGCGGAGGAGCGAGGGCGGCCCGCGCCGGAGGTGCTGGTGCTGGAGGCCGACGACGAGCCGGGCGGCTACTGCAAGACGGTGAAGAAGGAGGGCTTCGTCTGGGACTACTCCGGCCACTTCTTCCACTTCAAGCACGAGGAGATCGAGCGCTGGCTCCGCGAGCGCATGCCGCCCGGATCGGTGGAGACCATCATGCGCCGCTCGCGCGTGCGCTTCGGCGAGGCCGACGTCGACTTCCCCTTCCAGAAGAACATCCACCAGCTCCCGCGGCAGGACTTCATCGACTGCCTCTACGACCTGTACTTCCGCGAGAAGGACGCGCCGCCGCCGGAGAACTTCCTGGAGATGCTCTTCCTCCGCTTCGGCCGAGGCATCGCCGAGCGCTTCCTCATCCCGTACAACGAGAAGCTCTACGCCTGCGATCTCTCCACGCTGGACGTGGACGCGATGGGCCGCTTCTTCCCGCACGCGAGCATCGACGACATCGTGCGCAACATGAAGGAGCCGGACAACGCCAGCTACAACTCCAGCTTCACCTACCCGCGCGGCGGCGCCATCGAGTACGTCAAGGCGCTGCTGAAGGACCTGCCGGAGGGCACCCTCGGCCTGGGTGAGCGCCTGGTGGGCGTGGACCTGCGCGCGCGCGTCGCCAAGACGAGCAAGCGGGAGATCCGCTACCAGTACCTCGTCAGCTCGGCGCCGCTCCACCGGATGCTCGCGCTCTGCGACGTCCCCTTCGACCGCGAGGCGTTCACCTACAACCGCGTGCTCGTCTACAACCTGGGCTTCGACAAGAAGGGCCCGAAGGACACGCACTGGATGTACTTCCCCGACCGGGAGACGGCGTTTTACCGGGTGGGCTTCTACGACAACATCTTCGGCTCCGAGCGCATGAGCCTCTACGTGGAGATCGGCCTGCCGCGGGAGGGCGAGGTCGACGTGGACGCCATGCGCGAGCGCGTGCTGGCGGACCTCGGGCGGCAGAAGATCGTGCAGGGCCACCAGCTCCTCGCCTGGCACTCGGTGGTGATGGACCCGGCGTACGTGCACATCACCAAGGCGTCGCTGGCGGAGGTGGCGCGGGTGAAGCCGGTGCTCGCGGCGGCGGGGGTCTACCCGGTGGGACGCTACGGCGGGTGGACGTACTGCTCCATCGAGGACAACATCCTGGAGACGCGCGCGCTGGCGAAGGTGCTGGGGGAGCTGCTGTAGCGCGGCGCGCGTCAGGCGCGCACGAGCCGCACGAAGGTGAACGCCTGCGCCTTCCCCGCGGGCGTGACGTGCTCCTGTCGCGCCTCCTCGACGAGCGTGAACGACGGGCCGAGCGCCGCGGCGAGGCCCGCTGCGTCGTAGCGCACGACCTCCAGACCGCTGCACCGCTTCGGCCCATCGGGGGCGAAGGTCCCCACGATGACGTGCCCGCCCGGCGCGACCGCGCGCTCCAGCGCCGCGACGTAGGCTGCGCGCTCGGCGGGCGAGGTGAGAAAGTGGAACACCGCGCGGTCGTGCCAGAGGTCGTAGCGCCCGGTGGGCTGGAACGTCGTGACGTCGGCGACGACCCACTGCACGCGCTCCGCCCGCGCGCCCAGCCTCGCGCGCGCCTTCAGCAGGGCCTGCTCGGAGACGTCCAGGACCGTCACGTCCGCGAAGCCGCGGTCCAGCAGGCCGTCGACGAGACGACCCGCGCCGCCTCCCACGTCGAGGACCTTCGCGCCGGGCGTGAGACCGCAGCGCGCGACCAGCTCGAGCGAGAGGGTGGCCTCCTGCTGGTACCAGGAGACCTCGTCCTCACGCTTGCGCGCGTAGATGTCGTTCCAGTGCTGCTCGCGCGACGAGGTGGAGGGGGCGCTCACGGCCAGACGCGGAAGATCACCGCGCCGGGCGAGGCGCCCAGCCGCGCGCCGGCGACAAGGACGCGCCCGTAGGAGTCCACCGCCGCCGCGTGGAGCTGGTAGAAGTACGTGTCCGGGCTCTGCGAGTCCTCGAGCGTGAGCACGCCGCCGGTGGCGAAGGTGGTGTCGAGCGCGCCGCCCTTCAGGTTGCGCTGCAGGAGCGAGGACTTGTCGTACGTGCCGCCGCCGTACCCGGCGACGTAGGTGCTGTCGCCCGGCCCGGGCGCCGCGCAGGTGAACCGGGCGCTGCTGCCGCCGCCGGTGTTCTTGTGCCAGAGGAGGGTCCCCGCGCCGGAGACGTCGATGCGGCTCTGCGAGTAGGACGGGCCAGTGATGTCCTCCCCCGCGACGAGCAGGTCCCCGCCGGTCGCGAGGGCGGCCCCCAGGCCGTTGGCGTACTGGGCGAAGGTGTGGTAGCCGCCGGTGCCGAAGGTGCTGTCCGGCTTACCGTTGGCGTCGAGGCGCGCGACGCCGATCGCGTTGGGCGAGATGGTCAGGTCGGTGCCGCTGGCGAGCCACTGGCCGTTGGCGAGGTGCTGCAGCGCGGTGAATTCGCCGCCGGGCGACTCGTAGCGCGTGAACCCGGAGGTGACCTCGGTCGCGTCCTTCGCCGCGAACTTCGCCACGAGGCCGAGCTTGCTGGCGATGGATTGCCCCGCGATCACGATGGACGAGTCCGACATGACGGCGACCGCGTTCGCCCGGGCGCCCTGCGGGAAGAAGACGCTGGTGGTGGTGATGGCGCCGGTCCCGTTGACGGTCTGGTCGGGCTTGCCGTTGGCGTTCACGCGCACGAGCGTGATCTCCTCGCTGTTGCCCGCCGTGCTGCCGGCGATGACGACCTTGTCGCCGTTCGGGTCGATGGCCACGCCGCGCGCGGCCTTGGACTTGGGCAGGATGGACCCGAACCCTTGCTCGAAGGCGGTGTCCTCGGTGCCGTCGTCGGCGTAACGGCGCGCGAGCCACATGCCACCGCCGGGCGCCGTCGTCCCGACCGCCACGATCTTGCCGTCGGGCTGGACCACCAGGTCGTAAAAGACGTTCCCGGCGAAGGACGTGTCGAGCAGGATGCCGTCGCTGTCGAAGCTCTCGTCGAGCGTGCCCGGATCGCCGCCGACGAGGAGCTGGAACTTGAGGTCGGTGGCGCCCTTCGCGGAGAGGGTGAGCTGCGCGAGCCCCTCGGTCGCGGTGTCCGTCGCGTCGAAGTGCAGCGTGGCGGTGGTGGCGCCGCCGGCGACGGCCGCCGGCGTGAAGGTGACGCCCGTCGGCAGCCCGGTGACCGAGAGCGGGATTGCCCCGGTGAGCGAGCCGCGCGCGACCGTGACCGTGACGTCGACGCTACCCTTGCGGCGCACGAACGGGGTCGCGGGCTGGATGGAGAAGGTGGCGAGTACCGGCGAGGCCTCGGGCTGCGCGTCCGGGCTGCCCTGGTCGGCCCCGGCATCGACGGGCGGGTTCACCGTCCCGCTGTCCTTGTCGGGCCGGTCCACCGGGCTGTCGGTGACACAGGCCACGAGGATGCACGAAGCGAGGGCCGTGCTCAGGGTCGTGAGGCGCATGCGAAGCTCTCCATCGATGGCAGGCAAGAAGTAGCCAGCTCGCAACATACCACGCCACTCGCCGAGCTCGTCAGTACACGTCCTTGCGGTGGCGGCCTTCGTCCGTCATCTTCGCCAGCCGGGCGGCCGCATCCTCACGAGACGTCTTGCCCTGGCCCGCCAGGATGTCCACGAGCGCGGCGTTCACGTCCGGCGCCATCTTGTGGGCATCGCCGCACACGTAGACCACGGCCCCCCGCTCGATCCAGGCGTACAGCTCGGCGGCGTGCTCGCGCATCCGGTGCTGGACGTACACGCGCTCCGGCTGGTCGCGCGAGAAGGCGCAGTCCAGGCGTGTGAGGGCGCCCGACGCGCGCATCGCCTCGAACTCGTCGCCGTAGAAGAAGTCGCCCCCCGCGTTGCGCGCGCCGAAGAAGAGCCAGGACTGCCCGCTCGCGCCGCGCGCCCTGCGCTCCTCCAGGAAGGCGCGGAAGGGCGCCACGCCGGTGCCCGGGCCGATCATGATGATGGGGACATCGTCCGCGGCGAGGCGGAAGTGCGGCGCGCCGTGCAGGTAGACGGCGAACGTCGCGCCGGGGCGCGCGCGGTCGGCGAGCTGCGTGGAGGCGACGCCGCCGCGCTGCCGGCCGCGCAGGACGTAGCGGATGACGTCGACGGTCAGGTGCACCTCGCCCGGATGCGCGCGCGGCGACGAGGCGATGGAGTACGCGCGTGGCGCCAGCGGCCGCAGACAGTCCGCGAGGCGCTGCGGGGGCAGGTGCTCCTTCGCCGCGAGCAGCACGTCGATCACGTGGTACGGCTCGTCCCCCGTGAGCGCCGCGCCCGTTGCCTGGAGCAGGCGCGGGTCGACGTGGGCGAGGTCCAGCCGGCGCGAGAGCGCCTCCCGCAGCGTGACCTTGCCCGCGCTCCCGGAGGCCTCGTGCACCGCGCCGGTCAGCGTCACCTGCGCGCCGCCATCGCACCTGGAGGCGATGAGCACGTCGTCGACGAGCGCGGGGTCGTGCGTCGCGAAGATGCCGAGCGAGTCGCCCGGCTCGTAGACGAGGCCGCTGCCTTCCAGGGAGAGCTCCACGTGCAGCGTCTCCTTCGTCGAGCCGACGCCCCCGAGGGGACGGGTGCGCAGCAGGCGCGCGACGACCGGGTTGCGGCGCGTGCCGGGGGCGGCGGTGATGGGCGCGACGGCGGGCGGCGCGATGGAAGGCGTCGTCGACATGCCGGAGTCCGCCACCAGGCCCGCCAGCGCGGCCAGCACCTCGTCCAGCCAGGCCTGCCACGGCTCCTCGTAGTCCACGTCGCAGTCCTGCCGCGGCGCGATGCGCGTGCCGCCCAGCTCTCCCAGGCGCGCGTCGAAGTCCTTGCCGCACTGGGCGAAGCGGTCGTAGGTCGTGTCGCCCAGGCCGCAGACGGAGAAGCGCACCCCGGCGAGCGGGATGTCGGTCCCCATGAGCTGCCCGTACAGGGCCTCCGCGTTGGAGGGCGGGTTGCCGTTGCCGTAGGTGCTCGTGATCACCAGCACGGTGTGGAGCTCGGGCAGCTTGGTCGCGTCGATGGAGGCCATGTCCACCACCACCACGGGAAGACCGGCCTTCTGCAACGCCTCGGCGGTGCGATCGGCCAGGTCGGCCGAGTTGTTGGACTCGCTCCCGAAGAGCACGTGGATCGGCTGCATCGCGCCGGCTTCTTTTACCGCACGCCTCCGCGCGCGGACAGGGGGGTGCGCGGCCGCGGCGCGGTGGCGCGCCGCCCGGTCGGGCCGCCGATTGACAGCGCGCCAGGCCGCGTTTTCCATCGGACCATGTCGATGACGCCTCGCCTTCTGTGCGTGCTCTGCGTGGTGGTGCTCGGCTGCGGCAGCGACACGACGCAGCCGGACGACGCGGGGACCGCGCCCGACGCGACCGGCGGCGACGCCGCCGGCGACGCCGCGACCGACGCCTCACCCGACGCCCCGCCGCCCCCCGCGTGCGGCACCGGCGCGTGGCTCACCTACGGACACGACGGCCAGCGGACCTTCGCGTCCGACGCCTGCATCAAGGGTCCGCTCGCGCCCTCCTGGACGTACGCGCCGGCGCCCCCGGCGAACCACACCGTGAACGCGGTCCACCACGCGCTCGCCGCCACCGACGCGGTGTACCTGCAGTGGGCCGCCTCCGACGGGCAGTACATCGGCACCACCGCCGCGGACAAGGTCTCGCCGCAGGGCCAGCGCGTCTGGACCTGGGACAGCGGCAGCGACGCCAACATGGGCAACTGGGCGACGGTCAGCGGCGCCAACCTGGTGGTGCAGGACGACGGGGCCTACTTCCTCGACCTCGCCACCGGGAAGAAGAGCGTGGGCACCGGGGTCGACTGGTGGGGGCAGTCCATCGCCGACACGAGCGGCGGCGTGTGGTTCGCCAACACCTCCAAGTCCGACGGCCCGGGCCTCTTCGTCGGCGAGCTGAGCTCCGCGGCGAAGACGACGTGGAAGGGCAACGAGCAGGGGACCAAGTGCGGCGACGCCCTCTCCGACCAGATGGGCGGCATCGCGCTGGACGCCGGCGTGCTCTTCTACGCGCCCAGCTACGCGACCGGCTCGTCGGTGCAACCCACCTTCGCGTCGGGCGTCTATGCGTTCGACGCCGCGACGGGCAAGCCGAAGTGGAACGTCCCCGCGAAGCCCGCGAGCACCCTGAGCGCCGCCGACGGCCTGCTGTACCTGGTGGAGGGCGGCGAGGTCGTTGCGCGCAGCCAGGCCGACGGCGCGAAGGCGTGGTCCCAGCCGCTCGCGGGCGCGGGCGCGCAGGCACCGGTCATCGCCGCCGGGCTGGTGATCGCCGCGGGCTCCGCCGGGGTGTCGGCCTTCGACGCCAAGTCCGGTGAGCCGAAGTGGGCGACCCCCGTGCCCGGGGCCGCCGCGCGCGCCTACACGATGACCATCACCAACGGGTGCAGCGGCACGCAGTACCTCGGCGCCGCCATCGCGACCTCCCTCGCCGCGGCCGTCCCCAGCGGCACGCTGGTGGTCACGGGCAGCGACGGCGTCCACGTGCTCTCCCTCACGACGGGCGAGGACCAGTGGCACGGCAAGATCACCGGCGCCGCCGGCGCCGTGCACGATCCTGTCCTCGTCGGCGACATGGTCTACGTGATCGACTCGCCCCCCGCGTCCATCGGCGGCTTCGGTCCGGGCAAGGTCATCGCGCTGAAGGGGAGCTGACCGACCGCGGTAAGGTCGGGCGCTTCTGATCCAGCCGGCCGGACGCCACCTCGGGGTTCACACGCTGGCGGCGCGTCTTGCGGTAGCCTCGGGGCGATGAGCGCACGTCCACGCCATCGCCGTCCGCGCCCACCAAGCTCCCGCACGCCGCTGCTCGTCGTCGTCGGGATGCTCATGGGCTGCGCCCCCACCTACACGCACGGCTGCTCCACCGAGTCGCACGGCGTGACCACGCACGGCTCCATCACCGTGCGCGAGTTCGGCAACCCGTACCAGGCGGCGAAGGGGCGGCGGGTGCTCGAGTGGTGCGAGGTCGAGGTGAACGGCAAGCGCCTCGAGTCCCCGAGCGGCAGCCGCGTCGCCCAGGGATGCTCGGTCAGCCCCGACGCCACTGTGGAGGCCGTCACCTACTCGTGGCAACACGAGATGGGCACCTCCGATCCCACCCTGCTGGAGGTCGTCGGTGGACGCCAGGTCAAGCACGCGCTCCACCATGGCGGCGAGAGCGGCTGGCTCGCGGGGGGCAAGCTGTACGTCTCCGGCGGCGTGGTCTTCGATCTGGTGCATCACACCCAGGTGGATTTTCACCGCAAGGACCTCTGGCAGTTCGACCCAGCCCCCGACGACAGCGCGGTCGCCGCGCACGTGGCGTTCCAGGGGCCCACGGCCGAGTTCCTCTTCGTGCGCCTGGGGGACGGCGTGGTGCACTCGCAGAAGCTCGCCTGCGCCGACCACCCATGGCTCAACCCCCCTTTCCCGAAGCCTGTGCCCGTCGAGGAGCACACGCACTGGGTGAAGCGTCCGGACGGCGCCTATGACTTGGTGATCGATCCGTGACGGCGAGGCGGGCGCCGGGCCCCGCCACGCCCCCCGGGCGAGCTGCTACAGTGCCGCGCCGTGCCCAACCGCACCCGCGCCCTGGCCAAGCTGCGCCGTCGCCTCCGTTCCTCCGCGCGCAACGCGCTGGAGCTCGCGCGCCTCGGCCGCCTCGGCGAGCAGTACGGCGCGCCGTACGAGGTGGTGGACCAGGGCGCGCACCACAAGCTGCGCCGCTACGCCACGCAGGCCGGTGAGGGCGCGCCGGTCGCGCTGCTCGTCCCGCCGCTCATGCTCACCGCCGAGATCTACGACCTCGCCGCCGACACCTCCGCCGTCACCGCCCTCGGTGGCTACGGCGTCCGCCCCTTCGTCGTCGACTTCGGCGCGCCGGAGCGCGAGGAGGGCGGCATGGAGCGCACCCTGGACGACCACGTGCGCGCGGTCGTCGCCTGCATCGAGCGCGTACGGGCCCTCTCCAGCCGCGACGTGCACATCGTCGGCTACTCGCAGGGCGGCATGTTCGCCTACCAGGCCGCGGCCTACCTGCGCGGCGCCGGGGTGCGCTCGGTCGTCACCTTCGGCAGCCCGGTGGACATCCACCGCAGCCTGCCCGCGCTGCGTCGCGACCTGACGGGCGCGCTGGTGCAGCTCCTCGAGCCGGCGGTGACGCGCGTCATCGACAGCGTCGAGGGCCTGCCCGGCAAGCTGACGAGCACCGCCTTCAAGCTGGTGAGCACCCGCAAGGAGATCCAGCAGCGCATGGAGTTCCTGCGCCTGCTCAGCGATCGCAGCGCCCTGGTGCGGCGGGAGGCGCGGCGGCGCTTCCTCGGCGGCGAGGGGTTCGTCGCGTGGCCGGGCCCCGCGTTCAAGAGCTTCGTCGAGGACTTCATCGTCCACAATCGCATGCTCTCGGGCGGCTTCGTCATCGACGGGCGCACCGTCACCCTCGCCGACATCCGGTGCCCCATCCTCGCCTTCGTCGGCGGCACCGACGAGATGGCGCGCCCCGCCGCGGTGAGGGCGATCGAGCAGGCCGCACCGTACGCCGACGTCTCCTTCCTCACCGTCCCCGCCGGCCACTTCGGGCTGGTCGTGGGATCCCGCGCGATGCAGGTGACGTGGCCCGCGGTCGCCGGCTGGATCGCGTGGCGAGAGGGCACCGGCCCCGAGCCCGCCGCGCTGCGCGCGCCCCGGCCGCTCGATCCCGACGATCTGGAGGCCGCCGACTTCGACCTGGAGCTGGAGATGGTGTTCGACACCGTCACCAAGGGCGCGCGCGCCGCGTGGAAGCGGCTGGGCGAGATGGCGGCAGGAGCCAACGACGTGATGGACGCGGTGCGCTACCAGGAGCCGCGCCTGCGGCGCCTCGGCGCGATGCAGCCGGACACGCCGGTCAGCCCGGCGCGCGTCCTCGCCGAGCGCGCGGAGCGCCACCCGGAGGCCACCTTCTTCCTCTGGCGCGACCGCGCCTTCTCCTACCGCGACGCCGACACGCGCGTCGGCAACGTGGCGCGCGGCCTGATCTCCTGCGGCGTACGGCCCGGGGATCGCGTGGGCGTGGTGATGGGCTCGCGCCCGAGCTTCCTCTCGATGGTGACGGCGCTCTCGCGCGTGGGCGCGGTCGCGGTGGTCGCCCCGGTCGACGCGACGAGCGCGGCGATCGCCGCGGCGTTCGAGGAGGCGAAGGTGGGCGTCGTCGCGTCCGACCCGGAGCACGCGCCGCGGGTTCGCGCGGCGACGGGCAAGGAGGTGCTGGTGCTGGGCGGCGGGCCGGGGCCGCGCACGCTGCCGCCGGGCCTGGTGGACATGGAGACGATCGACCCGTCCACGGTCGTGCTCCCCGCGGAGATCGCGCTGGACGCCGGACGCGCGCGGGACCTCTCGATGATCCTGCTCCGCCCGGGGGACCGCGGCGAGCTGCGCGCCGCGGCGGTCACCAACCACCGCTGGGCGCTCTCCGCCTTCGGCGCGGCGGCGGCGTGCACGCTCAAGCCCGGCGACACCGTCTACTGCTGCATCCCGCTCCACCACCCGACGGGCGTGCTCGCCTCGGTGGGCGCCGCCATCGCCGGCGGCGTACGCCTGGCGCTGGCCGAGCACTTCACGCCCGCCACCTTCGACGCCGACGTGCGGCGCGCCGGAGCGACGGTCGTCTTCTACGCCGGGGAGATGCTGCGCGCGCTGCTCTTCCAGCCGCCCAGCCGCGGGGACAAGACGCTGCCGGTGCGCCTCTTCGCCGGCAGCGGCATGCGCGCTGACCTCGCCGCGCGCCTGCGCGAGCGTATGGGCGTCCCGGCGATGGAGTTCTACGCCGGCACCGCGCACAAGGTGATCCTGGCGAGCGTCGCCGGCGGCAAGGTCGGCGCGCTCGGGCGACCGCTGCCCGGGAGCGCGCCGGTCGTCGTGCTCGCGTGTGACCTGGGCACCGGCGAGATCACCCGCGACGCGCGCGGACGCCCGATCATCGCGGCGACGGGCGAGCCCGGGCTGCTCGCCGCGCGGCTGGAGGACGACGAGGAGGCGCGGCCGGAGGCGGTGATCCGGGGCGTGCTGCTCGAGCAGGACCGCTGGTTCGTGACCGGCGACGTGGTCCGGCGCGACGCCGACGGCGACGCGTGGTTCATCGACGCGCTCTGGGGCTTCGTGCGCACCGCCGGCGGCCCGGTCTCCACGCGCAAGGTGGAGGATGCCTTCTACGCGCTGCCCGAGGTGGAGCTCGCGGCCTGCTGGGGGGTCGAGGCCGAGCTCGCCGCCGCCTTCACCGCGCAGGGGGAGGTGGACGCCGAGCGCCTCGCCGGGCTCGCCGCCGCGCTCGCCCCCCACGAGCGGCCCCGCCGCGTCCTGCAGGTGACGAAGATCCCGCTGACCGAGGGCTTCCGTCCGCGCAAGGCGGACCTCGCCGCCGGCCGGGGCGTCACGGTCGTGGCGGAGCACGCGTGGGACGCCACGACGGGCACCTACGCGCGCCGGCGCTGAGCTACGCTCGCGCGATGCGCCAAACCACCTGGGCCGGGGTATTTGCAGTCTGCACTCTTCTCGCCGCCCTCGTCGTGGGCTGCCGCGCCGAGAAGGCCTCCCCCGCGCCGCCCGCCGCCTCGCCCAGCGCGGCGACCACCACGCCCGCGCCCCCGCCGTCCGCGGCGCCCTCCGCCGCGCCGGCCAACTCCGCCGCGGGCGACGCGACCGCGACCACGACCGCGCAGGCCTGGCAGCACCCCTTCCTCTGGAAGGTGACCCCGCACGGCGCCCCCGCCGGCGCCACGGCCTCCTACCTCGTGGGCACCATCCACATCCCCGACTCCCGCCTCGCCGCCTTCCCGCCTGCGCTGGAGGCCGCGGTCAAGGGCGCCGACGTCGTGCTGACCGAGATCCCCATGGACTCCAAGACGCAGATGTCGGTGATGGGCCAGGTGGTGCTGCCGCCGGGCCAGACCCTCTCCAAGATCGTCCCCGCCCCGCTGCTCGCGCGCACCAAGGCGGCCTTCGACGAGAAGGGCGTCCCCTTCCAGGCGATGTCGCACGTCAAGGTGTGGGCCATCGCCGCGCAGATCGCCATGCTGGACCACCTGACGGACATGATGAACGGCAAGCCGCTCGACGCGCGGATCTACGCGCGCGCCCAGGACGAGAAGAAGGAGGTCGGGGGCATCGAGACGGTGTCGGAGCAGATGGCCGTCTTCGACGGGCTCACGACGAAGGAGCAGGTGCGCGTGCTGGAGCAGGCCCTCGACGAGCGCGACAAGGCGAAGAAGGAGCACAAGGACGAGGTCCATGACCTCATCGAGGCCTACGTGAAGGGCGACGCCACGCCGCTGCTCGCGCTGCTCAACGCCGGCTTCGACAAGTCCAAGCCGCTGGACGTGAAGCTCTACCGGCGCCTGGTGACCAACCGCAACGCGGTCATGGCGAAGCGCTTCGCGGCCCGGCTCAAGGCGCAGCCGAAGCGGTCCTTCCTGCTGGCCGTCGGCGCCGCGCACCTGCTCGGCGACGACGGGAGCGTGGTCTCCCTGCTGAAGAAGGCCGGCTACGACGTCGAGCGGATGTGACGCCGGCGCGCGAGCTCAGCGCGTCACGTGAAAGTTGCCGCTCTGGCCGTTGCAGAGCCCGCTGGTGACCTTGAAGTTGCCGTCCATCGCGGTCTCGTTGGAGTCGACGGTGCCGGTGAGGTGGGCGTTGCCGCCCACGCCGTTGCTGAGCGTCACGTCGATCAGGTGCGCGGCGAGGGTGCCGTCGATCGTGCCGCTGGCGACGCAGAAGGATCCTCCCAGGGAGAAGTTGCCGCTCAGGTTGCGGCCGCTCTGCGAGACGTCGAGCGTGATGGCGCCGCTCGCGCTGCCGTCATCCAGCCGCCAGGTCCCCTGCCAGCTCCCGGCGACGTCGAGCGGGGCGCAGCCGAGGAGGAGGAGCGGGAGCGGCGCGGCGAGGACCGCGCGGCGCACGGAGTGGAGTAGGTGCATTCTGCAAGCGTGTCACGGCCCCGCGCGCACCGTCAACCGCCCGCTTGCAGCGCCTGGGCGATGGCGTCGAGCACTTCCTTCGCCACCTCCACGCGCGGGGTGCGCATGGACCGCAGGGCGGCGCGCACGCGCTCCTCGGGCGAGCCTGTCGTGTCGCGCGCGGTTTTGCGTCCGCGGGGGGAGAGGGTGAGCTTGACGCGCCGGCCGTCGGCCGGGTCGGGGACGCGGTGCAGGAGCCCGCGCGTCTCCAGGCGGCGAAGGATGCCGGAGACCGTGCTGCGATCGAAGTGAAGCACCTCGGCGATCTCGCTCGGCGCGATGCCCGGCCGCATGTCGACCAGCCGCAGCACGAAGCGCTGCGGGCCGGTGACGCCGCGGGTGACGGCCATGCGCTTGGAGTGCGATTGCAGACCATGATCGACCGCCCAGAGCAGCCGCATGAAGGTGAGGGTCGGGTCGAGCGCGACGGCCGGCGGCGTGTCCTTGCCCATTCGGCGCAGTCTGGCAGAACGGTCGGCCCGCTGTCATCTCCCCCCGGCCGCGCCAGCCGCTTTCTTGGCCGCGGCGCGCAGCCGATCCTACCGTTGCTCTCCAGCCTTCGGAGGCACGCGTCATCGTGCTCTTCGGGCTATCGGCCAGCCTGCGGCCGGACCTCGGTGCGGGAACACCGCGCCGCGCGGGAGCGTTGTACCGACGGGGCCGCGGCCGGCCCAGCCATGGTTCAGGAGCCAGTCATGAAGCACACGGTCACCATCTTCTCGAGCGTCGTCGCCGTCCTCCTCGCCGCCGGTTGCGCCAAGGCGCCGATGGGCCCCCCGCCGTCCACCGGCAAGGTGGCCGCGCCCCCCGTCGCAGCACCCAAGCCCGCCGCCGAGGCGAAGGCGAAGCCGGATCCGGTCACTCTCAAGAACCTGAGCGCGAGCCTCAACGTGGGCGACGACATCATCCAGGCCTGTGGCCTGCACTTCGACGAGGTCTCCGGCGCACCGAAGTTCCAGTACGACGAGAGCGACTTGATGCCGCAGGACAAGGCGGTGCTGGACCAGATTGCCGCGTGCCTCACCTCCGGCCCCCTGGCGGGGCGCCGGGTCACCCTCGTCGGGCGCGCCGACCCGCGCGGCACCGTCGAGTACAACTTCGTGCTCGGCGCGCACCGCGCGCACACGGTGAGCGCCTATCTGGAGAACGCCGGCGTCGAGTCGACACGCGTGCACGAGACGTCACGCGGGGAGCTCGACTCGGCAGGCTCCTCGCAGGCGGCCTGGTCGGAGGACCGCCGCGTGGACATCGTCCTGGCCGGCTGATCTCGCGAATCTTTTCCCTGCGACGGACAGACGGATAGGCTGCTCGGGTGCGCCCGGCCCCGCCGCTGCTCCTGCTTCTTCTCTGCGCGCTCGCGTGCACGGCGGGCGGCGCCACGCCCCCGGCGCGTGCCCCCGCCGCCACCGTGGGTCCCGCCGCGAGGCACGCGCCCACCGCGACGTGCGGGGTGCTTCGCCTGCACTTCTACGACGTGGGGCAGGGGCTCTCGGTGCTCGTCGACCTGCCCTCCGGCCGGCACGTGCTGGTGGACGCCGGCGACAGCCCCGCGCGCGGCGGCTGCGCGGACGTCTGCGCTCACGCCCACACCCACCTGCTCGACCGGCTGACCGCCGACCTGCGCGGCGCGCCCATCGACCTTTTGTGGATCACCCACCAGCACTCAGACCACGACGGGGGCGCCCCGGACGTGCTCGGACGCTTCCACGTGCTGCGCTACGTGGACAACGGGCGCGACCTGGACAAGGCGCACGTGCGCGCGGCGCGGGAGGCGGCGGCGCGCGCGGGGACTCCGGTGGAGGTGGTGGACCCGGATCACCCGGCGCTCGTCCCGCCGCTCGCCGGCGTGAGCACCGTGCTGCCGCGCGCGTGGCCGGGCGCGTGCCGGCGCGACCCGAACGAGTGCTCCATCGCGCTGCGGGTGGACGACTGCGCGTCGTCGGCGCTCTTCGTGGGCGACGCGGAGACGCCGCTGGAGCGCAGGCTGCCGGCGCGCCCGGCGACGGTGCTCCAGGTCGGCCACCACGGCAGCTCCACCTCCAGCGGCGACGCCTTCCTGCGGGAGGTGGCCCCTCGCTACGCGGTGATCTCTTCGGGCAAGCCGCACGAGGGGCTCAACCGGGAGTACTGCCACCCGCGCGCGGCGGTGGTGCGGCGGCTGAGCGCCGAGCTGGGCGGCACCGGCGCGCCCCTCCGCGCCTACGACGCGAACAAGTGCGACGACGCGGACGACGCGAGCTGGAAGATGGTCCCGGCGAGCGACCGGCTCTGGGACACCTCCCGTGACGGCGACGTGGTCCTCGTCTCCTCCGGCGACGGCGCCTTCACGCGGCAGTGACGCGCGGCTTGCGCGAGGAGGCGCGAGGGTTGCGCCAGGAGGCGCGGGACGCCTCTCCTGGGCGCGTCCGCCCGTGGATCGCGGGTTGCTTGTGGGAAGACATGCCCTCACCCCGCGGGCTGAGCCAGCGCGACGCGGATCTCCGGCCGCGCGCGCATGCGCAGGCACCACGCCTTCCACCAGGGGGCCCGGCCGAGCTGCATCGCCCGTCCGTGGTGGGCCGCGAGATCCGCCAGGACGGCGAAGGCGGGGAAGAGCGCGGCGTCGACGACCGTGAGGGTCCGGCCCATCACGTAAGGGTGACTGGAGCCGGTCTGCGCGCGCTCCACGCGCGAGAGCGCCAGACGCACGTCGGCGAAGGCATCGCGCACCTCGCGCGAGTCCTTGTTGCCACGGCGGAGGAGGTCGGCCGCGCGCTGCACGGGCGGATCGACGACGTTGGCGGAGGCCTCCAGCCAGGTGAGCGCCCGCGCGCGCGCCATCCGCGCGGGGAGCAGACGCGGGAAGCGCTCCCCCAGCCAGAGCAGGATCGCGTAGGAGTCGCCGACGACGGCCCGCCCGTCCACCAGCAGCGGCACGGCGCCGAGGGTCGCCATCGCGCGGATGGAGGGCGTGCCCGGATCGCCGTCCGGCTTCATCGCGATCTGCCGGTAGGGCACACCGGCGAGCGCGAGGCCGATCCGCGCGCGAATGCAGTGAGCCGACTCGCCGTCGTGATAGAGCGTAATCATTCGCGCTCGTCCCTCGTGGCGCCGAGGGTACACCCTGCGAGGGGGCGCGTCCGCACCGGAGCGGGCACCGCGACAAGGAGTCTCACGGGTGGATGACGAGACGACCACCGGATTGACGCCGGACGAAGCGGCGCGACGCCTGAGTGAGGACGGGCCGAACGAGCTCGCCGTGCACGAGCAGCGGACGGTGCTGCGAGTCATCGTCGGCGTGCTGCGCGAGCCGATGTTGCTGCTCCTGCTCGCGTGCGGCGCCGTCTACATGGCGTTCGGCGATCTGCGAGACGCGCTGATGCTGTCTTCGTTCGTCGTGGTGATCGTGGCGATCACCGTCTACCAGGAGCACAAGACGGAGAACGCGCTGGCGGCGCTGCGGGATCTGTCCAGTCCGCGCGCGCTGGTGGTGCGCGGGGGCCAGCAGCGGCGCATCGCGGGGCGAGAGGTGGTGCGGGGGGACGTGCTGCTGCTCGCCGAGGGCGACCGCGTGCCGGCCGACGCGCTCCTCCTGGAGTCGGCGCACACGCTGGTGGACGAGTCGCTGCTCACCGGAGAATCGGTCCCGGTGCGCAAGCGCGAGCGCGGGGAGGGCGATCCCGACCAGGCGCGCCCGGGCGGCGACGCGACGCCGCACCTGTACGCGGCGACGCTGGTCGTGCGCGGGCACGCGATCGCGCGGGTGACGGCGACGGGAATGCACACGGAGGTCGGGCGCATCGGCAAGGGGCTGGGGGAGCCGGCCGCCGCGCCGACGGGTGTGCAGGTGGAGGTGCGGCGCCTGGTGCGGGTGTTCGCCTGGGGCGGAGCGGCGATGTCCACGCTGCTGCTCCTGGTCTTCGGCCTGCACCGCGGCGACTGGCTGAACGGGCTGCTCGCCGGGCTCACCCTGGCGATGGCGGTGCTGCCGGAGGAGTTCCCGGTGGTGCTCACGGTGTTCCTGGCGCTCGGCGCCTGGCGGCTCTCGCGGCGCAACGTGCTCACGCGGCGGACGACGGCGGTGGAGACGCTCGGCGAGGCGACTGTGATCGCGTGCGACAAGACGGGGACGCTCACCGAGAACCGGATGAAGGTGGCGCGACTGCTCTCGCCGCACGCCGGGGAGCTGGACACGAGCGACGGGCGCGCGCTGCCGGAGGAGTGGCACGGGCTGGCGGAGGTGGCGGTGCTCGCGAGCCAGCGGCAGGCCTTCGACCCGATGGATGCCGCGATCACCGCGTTCGGCGCGGAGGCGCTCGCCGGCACGGAGCACCTGCACGAGACGTGGGTGCTGGAGCGCGAGTACCCGCTGGCGCCGAACCTGCTCGCGCTCTCGCACGTGTGGCGCTCGCCGGAGGCGCCGTCGGCGCGGGCGGTGGTCGCGACGAAGGGCGCGCCGGAGGCGGTCGCGGATCTGTGTCACCTGCCGGAGCCGGAGCGCGAGGCGCTGCGTCGGCAGGTGAGCGCGCTGGCGGACCGGGGGCTGCGGGTGCTCGGCGTGGCGCGCGCCTACTTCGAGCCCAGCGCGCCGCTGCCCGACAGCCACCACGACTTCGACTTCGAGCTGATGGGCCTGGTGGCGCTGGCGGATCCGGTACGCGCCGAGGTGCCCGCGGCGGTCGCGCGGTGCCACGAGGCGGGCGTTCGCGTGGTGATGATCACCGGCGACTACGCGGGGACGGCGCGGAGCATCGCGCGGGCCGCGGGCATCGCGCAGGACGGCGTGGTGACGGGCGCGGAGCTGGAGGCGATGAGCGAGGAGGTGCTGCGCGACCGGGTGCGGTCGGCGTCGGTGTTCGCGCGGGTGCTGCCGGAGCAGAAGCTGCGCATCGTGAAGGCGCTGCGCGCGGCGGGCGAGGTGGTGGCGATGACGGGGGACGGGGTGAACGACGCGCCGGCGCTGCGGGCGGCCGACATCGGCATCGCGATGGGCGCGCGCGGGACCGACGTGGCGCGCGAGGCGTCGTCGCTGGTGCTGACGGACGACCACTTCGCCTCGGTGGTGGACGCGATCCGCACCGGCCGCGGCATCTTCGACAACCTGAAGAAGGCGCTGGCGTACATCGTCGCGGTGCACATCCCCATCGCCGGGCTCTCGCTGCTGCCGGTGCTGCTGGGGGGGGCCGTCGTGCTGGAGCCGATCCACATCGCGTTGCTGCAGCTGGTGATTGACCCGGTCTGCTCGGTGGTGTTCGAGGCGGAGCCGGAGGAGCCGGACGTGATGAGCCGCCCGCCGCGGCGCGGGGGCCAGCCGCTGGTCGGCGCGCGCGGCCTGGCGCTCTCGGCGGCGCTGGGGATGACGGTGCTGGGGGTCAGTCTCGGCGCGCTCTATTTCAGTCTGTCGCGCGGGGCGAGCGAGGACGCGGCGCGGACGATCGCGTTCGTGGTGCTGATGGGCGGCAACCTCGGCCTGATCCAGGTCAACCGCTCGTGGCGGGAGAGCACGCTGCTGCGACGCGGGCGCAAGCGCAACCGGGCGCTGCTCTGGGTGGTGGGCGCGGCGCTCCTGGTGCTCGGCGTGTGCGTCTACACGCCCGGGCTCCACCACCTCTTCTACCTGACGCCGGTGCCGGCGCCGTTCTTCGCGGCGGCGCTCGCGGCGGGCCTCGCCTCGCCCCTCTGGTTCGAGGCGTACAAGGCCCTGACGGGGGCGGGGGTGGCGCGACGGGCGGCGCGGCCCTAAAGTCGACCCCGACCGTTGGCCGCCGTGCGCCGTGCGCGGCTGCCTGGCCCGCATCGATGGTCCCGGCAACGACCGCAGCCGAACCGCCCTCTCCCGACGAGCGCGCGCGCGTACTGGGGCTCCTGCGCCGACACGGTCACACGGCGACGTCCTTCCAGGTGCTCGAGCGCGGGTTCTCGTACTGGTTCTCCGGCGAGGACGCGTGCGTCGCGTACGTCGACACGGGCACGGCGTGGGTGGCGGGCGGCGACCCGGTCGCCCCACCCGAGCGCGCGGCGGAGGTGATGCACGAGTTCGCGGAGGAGGCGAGCCGCCAGAGCCGGCGGGCGGTCTTCTTCGGCGTGGAGACGGAGCTGGAGGATACGCGGCAGCTCGACCGCGTGGTGGTCGGTGAGCAGCCCACGTGGGACGCGCGCCACTGGGACGAGGTCGTCGCGGGCGACCGCTCGCTGCGCTACCAGCTTCGGCGGGCGCGCGCCAAGGGGGTGACCGTGCGGCGCATCGAGGCCGAGGAGGTGCGCGCCAAGACCTCGCGCGTGCGGCAGGCCGTGGAGCGGCTCATCGAGCGGTGGCTCGCCTCGCGCGACATGGCGCCCATGGGCTTCATGGTGGACGTCCAGCCCTTCGAGTGGCCGGAGGAGCGCATGCTGCTCGTGGCGGAGCGCGGCGGGCGCATCGTCGGCTTCCTCGCCGCGGTGCCCGTCTACGCACGCGAGGGCTGGTTCTTCGAGGACCTGATCCGCGAGCGCACCGCGCCGAACGGCACCGCGGAGCTGCTCGTCGACGCTGCGATGCGCGCGGCGGCAGAGGGTGAGTGCGGGCACGTCACGCTGGGGCTCGCGCCGCTGGCGGGCCCTGTCGCGAGCTGGCTGCGGCGCATCCGCGCCCTCGCCTCCCCCTTCTACGACTTCCGCGGGCTCCACGCTTTCAAGGCCAAGCTGCGGCCACACGCGTGGCAGCCCATCTGGCTCGTCTACCCGCGCGAGACGCCCGCGGCCGTCGCCATCTACGACTCTCTGCGCGCCTTCGCGCAGGGCAACCTCTTCTCCTTCGCGGCGCGCACGGTGCTGCGGGGACCGCTCCCGGTCGTCTGGACCCTCACCCTGCTCCTCGTGCCGTGGACGCTCGCCATGGCGCTGGCGAGCTGGCAGGGCTGGTTCCCCGACCCGTGGATCAAGGCGGCGTGGCTCGTCTTCGACGTCGCCCTCTTCGCGGGCCTCGTCATGCTCGCGCGCCGCTACCGCTCCTGGCTGGGCGTGCTCATGGCGAGCGTCGTCACCGCCGACGCCGTCATCACCTGGGCAGAGGCCTTCGTCTTCAACCTCCCCCGCCTCCACGACGCGCAGCACATCGTCACGGTGGCGGTGGCCTGCCTGGCGCCGACGCTCGCCGCGCTCGTTCTCTGGGGGGCGGTGCGCCGGCGCACCGCGATGACCGCCTGATGGCCGCCAAGCGCTTCGGCTACTACGCGCGCCTCTCCACCGCGGACAAGCGCATCTACCGCAAGAGCGACGCTGTCGGCTCGATCGAGGTGCCGCACCCGGGGCGCCTGCGGCCCGTCGTGCAGGCGATGGAGACCGCGCTCGCCGCCGGCAAGCGCGTCGGCGTCGGCAAGAGCGCGCAGGCCCTCGCCAACGCCCTCTGCAGCCAGCTCCAGGTGGCGCCCGTGCGTGTGCGCGTGCGCGAGGTGCGCCCGCAGATCGAGGGCGGCGAGCTGCACGGCCTCTACACCTTCGCCCTGGAGAAGGACGACGTGCCGGAGATCGAGGTGTGGATGCGCACCGCCGCGCACCGCCAGGTCGTGCGCTTCAAGACCTTCCTGCGCACCCTCGTCCACGAGCTCCTCCACCACCTGGACGTCGTCCTGCTCGGCCTCACCGAGAGCTTCCACACCGAGGGCTTCTTCCGGCGCGAGTCGGCGCTCGTCCGGATGCTGCTCGCCACCGACGCGGCGCCCGCATCCGACGAGGCTGAACGCGCGAGCGGTGGGCGCCGCGCGACGCCAGGCGGCACCCGGCACGCGCCACCGAGCGACGGCGACGGAGCACCACGCAAGGCCGCCGCTGGACAGGGTCCACGTGCCACACCCGGCAAGGCGTCCGGCGCCAAGCCCCCCCGCAACCGGAAGCCCCAGGCTGCCGGTCGACCCACCCAACTCCGCCTCTTCGACTAGCTCCCCGCCGCGCCCCCGGGAGCCCCCCCCTCCCCCCACAACTCGATGACGTTTCGAGGCCCTGGCGAGTGCTTGCTAACGGTCTCCTCCAGCACCCGCTCGCGCGTGCCCTCCACCTGTCCAGGGACACCCTCCAGGGACACCCCGGCCACCTCCGCGTCGCGACCTCACCGTTAGCAAGCACTCGCCAGGGCCTCGAAACGTAGTGGGTTTGGGGGGGCGGAGGAGGGGGGGCGGGGGCCGGCATGGAGCGTGCTGTGGGGAAGGCATGGACGCCATCTACTTCGGTCTCAAGCGCGCCTACCAGGCAACCCTCAAGGTCGGGCGCTTCATCCTCTCCCGTATCGGGCTGACGCCCGCGCGGTTCGACATGATCTACGCCATCCGGCACTCCGGCCGCACCTTCATGACGCAGATGGAGCTGCGGCGCGTGCTGGGCGTGTCGCGGCCGACGGTCAGCCGCATGCTCGCCTCGCTCGAGAAGCTCGGGCTGGTGTGGCGCGGGCCGACGCACGACCGGCGCACGCGCAAGGTCGACCTCACCCCGGCCGGCGAGCGGCTGCTGAAGCGGGTGCTGGACGAGCTCATCGCGCCGGAGATCCTCTCCTTCCCCATCGACGACGCCCTGACGCACGGCCGCTCCCTCGACGAGAACGTGCGGTTTCTCAAGCGCGCGTACACCGAGAGCACGCTGAACATCCTCGCTCGGTACTTCCGCGACACGGCCACGCTCTACTATCCATGGGGCTTCCCGGACGATTGAGGGGTGGTCCACGCACGCAGACCGCACGCCGACGGGCGGGGACCCCGCCGCCTAGCGCCTCGCGAGCCGCGACTGGAGTCGCGCCTTGATCTCGGGTGACGCCCAGGCGGGGAGCACCTTCTCGTCGTACTCGCGCCGACGCTCCGGCGAGAGGTCGAGCACCCCGCGCCGCAGCTCCCGCTTGGTGTGCGCATACGTCTCCTTCGGGTGCCGCGCCAGCCCCTCGAGCACCACCAGCGCACGCGCACGCGCGTCGCTCGCGACCTCGTTCACCAGCCCGAGCGCCATGGCGACCCGGGGAGCGTGCAGCTCCGCGCCGAGCACCACTTCGTCGAGCGAAGCGGGCGGGACGGTCGCCCGCACCATCGCGAGGATCTTCGGCGGGAAGGGCAGGCCGATGGCCGTCTCGTTCAGCCCGATGCGCACGGCCGCGTCGTCCGTCGCCACCGCCGCGTCGCACGCGAGGGCGAGCACGCACCCGCCGGCGATGGCATGGCCATTCACCCACGCGACCGTCGGGCCCGGGTACGTGTAGAGCGCATCCACCAGATCATCCAGCGTGTGCAGGAAGTCGCGCATCCCCGCCACGTCGAGCGACGCCACCTCCTTCAGGTTGAGCCCCGCCGAGAAGGCGTCCCCCGCGCCGAACAGCAGCAGCGGCTCGCCCCTCGCCGCGCGCAGCCCCTCGATGAGGACGGTCATGGACGCGCGCGAGAGGGCATTCTTCCCCGGGGCCGTGATGGTCAGCTCGAACATGCGGCGAGCATAGCGGCTTCCGGCCGGGGCGCCGCCCGGCACTCTGCCCGCACCACGGTCGGCTTTCACCTGCGCATCCGCTACGCTCGTGCGACCGGCATGAAGCTCTACTGCTCCACCACCTCTCCCTTCGTCCGCAAGGTGCTCGTCTACGCCCGCGAGACCGGCCTCCGAGATCGCATCGAGCTTCTACCCGTCACCCTCACGCCGGTGAAGGCAGAGCCCTCGCTCTCGCCGCACAACCCGCTGGTGAAGATCCCCGCGCTGGTGACCGACCACGGGGTGACCCTCTACGACTCGCCGGTCATCTGCGAGTACCTGGACACGCTCCACGGCGGCCGCAAGCTCACCCCGGCGAGCGGCTCCGAGCGCTTCCGCGTGCTGCGCGTACAGGCGCTCTGCGACGGCATCCTCGACGCGGGGATCCTCGTCCGCTACGAGACCGTCCTGCGCCCCAAGGAGCTGCAGTGGCGCGACTGGATCGCCGGCCAGAC
This sequence comes from uncultured delta proteobacterium, assembly GCA_963782055.1. Lineage (GTDB taxonomy): Bacteria > Myxococcota_A > Polyangia > Polyangiales > Polyangiaceae > DASXHD01. The sequence continues at coordinate 1,760,638 of CAWAIF010000003.1, read as the reverse complement.
GGAGAAGGTCCTGCAGGGCGTGGAGACGCTCGAGCGCGAGTCCGCCTCCTTCGGCGCGGACCTGAGCCTCGCGCAGATCTGCGCGGGCGTGACCCTCGGCTGGCTGGAGTTCCGCAAGCCCGTCGGCGATCTGCGCCGCCGCCACGCCTCGCTCTTCGAGTGGTACGCGAGCTTCCGCGAGCGCCCCTCCATGAAGGCGACCGAGCCGCACACCTAGCGCACTGCGCGACCGCACACCTGGCGCCGCCGCAGCGCCGCCCGCTCACGTGGAGCACCGCCGCAGCGCACGCCGCCCGCCCCCCCCGCTCAGGACGGCCGGAGGAAATCCACCAGCGCCGCGTTCACCTCGTCCGGGCGCTCCCAGTGGATCCAGTGACTTGCATTCTGCAATATCTTCACGCGCACGTTCGGGACGAGCGCCGCGTCGGGACGCGCCAGCTCGGTGCCCAGGTACCGGTCGCGATCCCCCCAGAGCACCAGCACCGGCGCCTCCACGCGGCGCGCGCGCACATGAAGGCGCGGACGGAAAGCGGCGCGGTAGTAGTTGACCATCCCCGTGAGCGCGCCGGGCTGCGACCACGCCTCCACGTAACCCTCCATCTCCTCCCGCGACGGTACGCGATCGGGCAGCGGATCGTGGAGCAGCGGCGCCTTCAGCATCGCGAAGTCATCCCGGCGCAGCATCGCCTCCGGTAGGCGCGGCGGGAGCATCGCGAACATGTACCAGCTCTTCTTGAGCTGCCGCGCCGTGCGCAGCGCGCGGACGAACCGCGCCGGGTGCGGACTGTCCAGGATCACCAGACGCTCCAGCAGCTCGGGGTGCGCCATCGCGAACGCCCACGCCACGCCGCCGCCCCAGTCGTGCCCGACGACCGTGGCGCGCTCCGCGCCGCACGCGCGGATGAGCCCGGCCACGTCCTCCGCGAGAGCGCGCGCGCCATAGGAGCGCACCCCCGCCGGCTTGTCCGACAGGCCGTAGCCCCTCATGTCCGGCGCGACCACCCGGAATCCCGCGCCCGTGAGCGCGACGAGCTGCGCGCGCCACGCGCCGCAGTACTCCGGGAAGCCGTGCAACAGCACGACCAGTGGACCTTGCCCCGCCTCGATGTAATGCAGCCGAACGCCCGCGAGCTGCGCGTAGGCGTGAGCGTGCGTGCCGTCCGTCACGACGGCTAGTCCAGCATCTCTTCCGGGATCGGCTGGGGACCAGGAATGATGCCGGCGATGTCAGGGTCTACGCCCGGCGGAGCGGCCGGCGCGTCATCGCGGGTGGTCTTTCGCTCCTGCCGCCTCGCGAGCTTGTCGCGTCGCTTGTCCTGGCGGTTTTTTTCTTTCTGACGCTTGCTGATGCTGGGGTTGCCCATCGTCACCTCCTGTGCGAGGGAGCGCGGAGCCAGACCGCTCGCGGCCTGCCGCGGGGAGAAGCGTCGCGACGGGCGCCCTCTCCATGACAGAGAGGGCGCCCGCGCGACGGCGAATCACCAGCGGTCGCGCTTGCCGCCGCGGCCACCGCCGCCGCCGCCGCCGTAACCGCCGCCGCCGCCACCGCCGAAGCCGCCGCCACCGCCGCCGCCGCGGTTCTGACGCTCCTCAGCCTCGTTGACGCGGAGGGGACGACCGTCGATGACGGCGCCGTTCATCTCGGCGATCGCCTTCGCCGCCTCGTCGGCCGAGCCCATGGTTACGAAACCGAAGCCGCGGGAGCGGCCGGTCTCGCGGTCGGTCACCACGTGCACGTCGGTGACCTCACCGAACGCCGAAAAATGCTGGCGGAGGGTGTCGGTGGTGGAGTTGAAGGAGAGATTGCCTACGTAGAGTCGGTTACCCATTGCTTTGTCTCGTCTCGAGACAGCCCAGTCGTGACCATGCTGCCTGCCATCCAATGGGCCGTCGGGATCGGTGGGAGGCGCGCGAGAAGGAGAATGTTGCTTGGTTTTCTCGCGTCCTCACGTGACAACGCAGCGCAGCGTAACGATCCCGAATCGGAGAGCGTGAAGGTGCGGATAACGTTCTCGTGAGTGCGAGCACTTTAGCGATTCCCGTGCGTTTCGCAAGGGCCGCCGCTGAAAGGTCCTCTCTTCCTGGGGCCCTCCGTCTGGGGGCTCCAGCCCACGGCCGGGCCCGGGCGCACCATTGCAAGGACGCTTGCAGTCGGACGTCCGGGGGGGATTCCGCGGTACGGCCGCCTTGCGCTCCCCATTCGACGGGCGCAAAGATGGCGTCCGGATGAGGCTGGGGCTCGGGGGCATCGTGGCGTGGGGGGTGGTCGCCGGCGTGCTGGCGGCGTGCGGCTCCCCTCCCCCGCCGGAGCCCTCCGCCGTCATCAACGCCGACCCCACTGCCGTCTGTCTGGGGGACGGGTACCACACCACCATCCACCTGGACGCCAAGCAGTCGGCCCCCAACCTCACCCTCGTCTACGTCCGGCCGGACCCCGGCGCCCCGCCGCTGAAGTACCTCTGGTCCTTCTCCGGCTCGGACTACCAGCTCGGCGATGGCGACGACCTCATCGGTGAAGCGCTCAGCGTGACGATGGCCGCCGACCGGCCCCTCCACGTGACCCTGCGCGTGGAGAACGCCGCGGGGGGTGTCGGCATCGCCCGGAGCACCATCGCCGTCACGCCTCCGGACGCCAGCGGCGCGTGCCCGCTCCCGGTGAAGTGATGCGCCACGTCGCCGGGCTGCTCGTGACGCTCGCCACGCTCGCGGCCGCGGGCGACGCACACGCCACGGCGGGCACCGCGTTCGGCGAGACCTCCCGGCCGGCCGCGATGGCGAACGCCGTCAGCGCCATGCCCGGCAGCCTCGGCACGATGCTCCTCAACCCCGCGGGCCTCGCCGACCTGCAAGGCCCAGCCGTCCTCTTCACCGGCCACGCCGACCGCCTCGACCAGTGGTTCGCGCGCTCCGGCGAGCCACACCAGGACATGAGCCGCTGGTTCGGCGGCTTCGGCTTCGCCGCCGCCACTCCGCTCCCCGGCCCCGCGTGGCTCCGCCGCTTCCGCGTTGGCTTCGCCATGGATGTGCCCGCCGAGCACGTCCTTCAGGTCACCGTCCAGGAGCGCCTCGACACCCCCACCTCGCCTCTGTACAGCAGCCGCCCCGATCGCCTCAGCACCATCGGCACCCTCGCGGTGCAGCTCTTCGACCGCCTCCAGCTCGGCGCCGGCCTCGCGGTCACGCCCTCGCTCGACACCCCGACGGTCGTCACCTACGACGCCAGCCGCGACAAGGACATCAGCCGCGACGTCGTCGTCCGGCTCGACCGCAACCTCACCTTCGAGGCGTCCCCCTTCTTCGGCGTGCGCGGCCGGCCGCTCCAGAAGCTCTCCCTCGCAGTCGTCTATCGCGACAGGTCGATCTCCCGCGCCAGCGGCAGCCAGCGAACGGTCGCCGGCGGCATCCTCGCCGACGACCCCATCGACTTCCTCGCCTTCTGGGATCCCGCCGAGCTCGTCTTCGGCGCAGCCGTCGGCCCCCTCGCCGGCCTCACCGTCTCCACCGACGTCACCGTCCACCGCTGGTCTGACTTCCGCGACGGCTTCGGCCGCCCCCTCGACCAGCCCTTCGGCGACACCGTGAGCGTGCGGCAGGGGCTGGAGTGGCGCTGCCGCCGTCACATCTTCGCCCTGCGCGCGGGCTGGGCGGTCGAGCCCTCGCCCATCCCCGAGCAGGTGGGCGGCACCAACTACCTCGGTGGCAGCAGCCTGGTGCTCGGCCTGGGCGGCGGCGTCGACTTCCGCCCGCTGCTCCACTGGCCCGTCGCCATCGACGCCCACGTGCGCACGCGCCTCGGCGGACTGCAGAGCGCGATGAAGGACCCCGGCAAGATCGCCGACGCCGACCCGAACACGCCCGGCCAGCAGATCACCAACCTGGGCTACCCCGGCTTCGCCTCGCGAGCCAACCTCTACCAGGCGGGCCTCACCCTCACCGTCTTCGTCGGGAAGGACGCCCGATGAACGCGCGCCTCCTCGCCACCGCCGCATGCGCGGTCGTCACGCTCGCCGCCCTCCCGGCGCGCGCCGGCGTGGAGGACACCCTCGCCCTCGGCCCCGGGGCGATGGCGCTCGCCGGGTCCTGCGCCGCGCGCCCCGGCACCTACGCCTCCACCTACTACAACCCCGCGGGCCTCGCGCCGGGCGGCGGCGTCGTCGAGAAGGGCGGCTTCTTCGAGGGCGCCGCCTCCCTCGTCTACGCGCACCCCACCCTCCACGTCAGCGGCCCCGGCGGGCGCGAGATCGCCACGCCCGAGACACCCGACACCGCCGGCGTCGTCGTCGGCACCCGCTTCAGCGTCGGGCAGCCCTTCCACCTCGACGGCCTGGACATGGGCCTCGCCGTCTACGTGCCCAGCCACCTCTTCCAGTGGTCCATCCGCCCCGACGACGACGTGCAGTGGACGCTGCTCACCGACCGCACGCAGGTCCTGTCCGCGCACGCCGGGATCGCCTACCGCCTCACCCGCTGGCTCTCCCTCGGCGTCGGGCTGCGCGTCCTCTTCGACGTGCAGACGCTCACCCGCGGCGTCGTCACCAGCGTCGCGCTCGAGCCGGACCCGCAGACGGGCAAGGACGTCGTGCGCACGCACACCCAGCTCGGCACCGACGCGCAGGTGTTCGGCCGCGTCGAGCCCCTCTTCGGAGCCACCATCACCCCCGTCGACCGCCTGCGCATCGGCCTCGTCTACCGCCAGGCGAGTCACGTCGACGACTGGGGCAACACCCGCATCAGCGGCGTGCCCGACCTGGGCGTGATGGGCTACTCCCACCACTTCTCGCACTACTTCGAGCCCAGCGAGATGACCCTCGCGGTGGGCGTGGACGCCGGCGCGGGCGTCGACCTCTCCGCCGACCTCACCTACGGCCTCTGGTCGGAGGCGCTCAGCACCAACCGCAACTTCTTCGGCGAGGGCAACTGGGGCAACACCCTCACCCCCGCCTTCGGAGCGCGCTGGCGCGCCACGCCCGCCTTCGCCCTGATGGCCGGCTACCGCTTCCAGAGGTCGCCCGTCGACAACTTCGGCGGGCCGAGCAACCTGCTCGACGCCGACCGCCACGTCGGCTCCCTCGGCTTCCAGCTCGACCTGGGCAAGGCCTTCCACTGGCCGAGCATCGACGCCCGCGTCACCGCCGCGCTGATGGACATCGTCCTGGTCGAGCAATCGGAGACCAAGGACTTCCGCCGCTTCCCCAGCGACACGGCGCTCATGAAGAACCCGGGCTATCCTTCTTACGTCTACGGCGGGCACGTGCTCGCCACCTCGCTGGGCGTGGAGGCGCGATGGTGAAGTCCGGCAGCCTCGCAGTCCTCGCGGCGGGCGCCGTGCTCGCGGCCGCGCTGGCGCACTGCGGCCCGGACGCCTCCGCCGTGGCCTACCTGCGCACCGACCACTGCCCCGTCGGCGGGTGCGTGGACGCCGGGAGCGGGCCGGACACCGGGCCGGCCACCATCCCGGACGAGCCGCTGGAGGACTGGGACACCACCGGCGCCGGCCCCCTCACCGGCATCTTCATCGTCGAGGCGACGATCGACGCGACCGTCGTCGTGCCGGTGCAGCTCCGGCAGCTCTTGCGACTGCGCATCGTGCAGAAGGGCAAGAGCGTCCACCAGAAGACCACCCTCTGCGCCTTCAAGCTCCCCGTCGTGCAGGACGTGGCCACGCTGGAGATCCCGCCCGCGCTCCAGTCGCTCATCCAGACCAAGACCAGCGAGTCGACGGGCGACTACCTCTCCAGCGACAGCATCCTGGGCGCGAGCTACCAGCCGCCGCCCTTCCTCGTGCTCGTGGGCGCCGCGCTGAAGAACCCGGCGACCGATCCGCTCCCGACGCAGGACGATCTCACCGGCGCCATCGACGAGGACAGCGACGGCCACCCCGGCGTCTCGCTCCTCGCCACCGTGCTCACCTGCACCCAGCCGCAGGATCTCTTCGTCGCGCTGCGCACCTCAGGCATCCTCTCGGGCACCGTGCTCACGCCGGACGTCATCGAGGGCAAGCTCAACGTCCACCTGGACGAGTCCATCCTCGGCTACGACGACCCCTGCCTCGCCACCGCCGCGACCATCAAGATCGACATCCACCCGGGCAGCCCGTACCGCGCCGAGCGCACCGACGCCTCCGACGACATCGACGGCAACGGCAACGTCTCGTGCGCCGAGATGCTCCTCGACGCCCCGAAGCACTTCCCCGACTGGGTCGAGTGAGGCCCTGTCGGACTTCGGACAGCGCGGCCGAGGCGTGACGCGACTCGCAACGAGCGGCGCGGGCGGCGCATCGGTACACTCGTCGCGCGCCGTGCTATGCATGGCCGCCCCCTCCGATGCGCGCTCGAAGCGTCCTCCTTCTCGCCGCCCTCGCCCTCGCCGCCTGCAAGCGCGGGGACGACCCGCCGTCATCCGCCGCCGCCAAGGAGGCGCTCAAGCCCGTCCATGTGCAGACGGCGCCGGTCGCCGAGCAGCCCATGCCGGAGTACCTCACCCTCACCGGCACCCTCCGGGCGAGCGAGGAGTCGGACATCGCCGCGGACGCCTCGGGCAAGGTGCTCAAGACCAACGCGGAGCGCGGCCAGCACGTCAAGAAGGGCGAGATCCTCATCACGCTGGACGCACGCAGCGCGGCGCTCTCCGCCACAGCCGCCCAGGCCCAGGCGAACCTCGCCAAGACGCAGCTCGACCAGGCGCAGAAGGACTGCGCGCGCGACAAGCACCTCTTCGACACCGGCGCCATCTCGCAGGCCGAGTTCGACCGCGCCACCACGCTGTGCAGCTCGCAGCAGTGGTCGGCGGCCGCGGCCGAGGCGCAGGTGCAGACCGCCTCCAAGCTGGTGGGTGACTCGCGCATCCGCGCGCCCTTCGACGGCACCATCGGCGAGCGCTTCGTCAACGTCGGGCAGTACGTCTCACCCGCCACCCGCGTCGCCTCCCTCTACGAGCCCGACCCGCTGCGCCTCGAGCTCACCGTGCCCGAGGCGGACATCGGGGCGCTCCAGCAGGACATGGCGGTCAGCTTCACCGTGGCGGCCTTCGGCGACGAGGCGTTCACCGGCACCGTCAAGTTCATCAGCCCCAACGTGCGCGCCGCCTCGCGCGATCTGGTCATCGAGGCGACCGTCCCCAACGCCGACGGCAAGCTGCGCCCGGGCATGTTCGCGGTCGCGCGCCTGCGCCTCGCCGACAAGACCATGCCCGTGGTCCCGAAGACTGCCCTTCGCATGGAGGACGGCAAGGCGCACGTCTTCGTCGTCGTCGAGCGGCTGGTGGTGGAGCGCATCGTGCAGACGGGCAGCGAGTCCGGGGACAAGATCGGCATCATCAACGGCGTCAAGCCGGGGGACATGGTCGTCACCGCGCCCGGCGCGGACCTGCGCGACGGCGCGCCGGTGGAGTGACGCATGCAGTGGCTCGCGGCGATCTGCGTCCGTAGGCCGATCTTCGCGTCGGTCCTCATCCTGGTGATCCTCGTCATCGGGTTCGCCGGCTACATGCAGCTCGGCGTCGACCGTTTCCCCAACGTCGACCTCCCCGTCGTCGCCATCACCACGGTCCTGCCCGGCGCCGCGCCGGAGGACGTGGAGACCGAGATCACCGACAAGGTGGAGGAGGCGGTCAACACCATCAGCGGTATCGACGAGCTGCGAAGCGTCTCCACCGAGGGCGTCTCGCAGGTCTACATCACCTTCGTCCTGGACAAGAACACCGACGCCGCCGCGCAGGAGGTCCGCGACCGCCTCAACCTGGTCATCCCCGACCTGCCCAAGGACATCGACCTGCCGACGGTCGCCAAGCTCGACCCCGACGCGCAGCCCATCCTCTACTTCGCGCTGAAGGCGCCCGGCCGCGACATCAAGGACGTGACCGAGGTCGCCGACAAGAAGGTGCGGCGCTCGCTGGAATCGGTGAACGGCGTCGGGCAGGTGCAGCTCATCGGCGGCCGCAAGCGGCAGATCAACGTCTGGCTGGATCCCATCCGCCTGCGCGCTTACGGCATCACAGCAACCGACGTCCAGCGCGCGATCGCCGCGCAGAACCTCACCGTCCCCGGCGGCCGCGTCGACACCGGCCCGCAGGAGCTGACGGTGCGCATCCACGGCCGCGTCGTCGACCCGAAGGAGATCGGCGACCTGGTGGTCAAGCAAGTCTCCGGGCATTCCGTACGTGTCGCCGACGTGGCGCGCGTGGACGACGGCCAGCAGGAGGCCTCCTCGGCCGCCGAGCTCGACGGCGCGCCCACCGTGCTCCTCGCCCTGCGCAAGCAGTCGGGCACCAACACCGTGGAGGTGGCCAGCCGGGTCAAGGAGCGCGTCTCCGACCTGAAGAAGGAGCTGCCGGCGGGCTACTCCATCGACCTGGTCCGCGACGACTCGGCCACCATCCAGACGAGCGTCGACTCGGTGAAGGAGCACCTTGTCGTCGGCGCGCTCTTCGCCGCGGTGGTGGTGCTCCTCTTCCTCGGGAGCCTGCGCAGCACCGTCATCGCGGCGCTGGCCATCCCCACCAGCATCGTCGGCACCTTCGCCACGATGTGGTTTTTCCACTACACGCTCAACACCATCACCCTGCTGGCGCTCGCCCTGGCCGTCGGCATCGTCATCGACGACGCCATCGTCGTGCTGGAGAACATCTTCCGCCACGTCGACGAGAAGGGAGAGGCGCCGCGCGTGGCCGCCGTCACCGCCACCAAGGAGATCGGCATGGCGGTCGTCGCCACCACCCTCTCCCTCATCGCGGTGTTCCTCCCGGTGGCCTTCATGGGCGGCATCCCGGGCCGCTTCCTCGCGAGCTTCGGCGTGACCATGGCGTGCGCCATCGCCGTCTCCATGGTCGTGAGCTTCTCCCTCACGCCGATGCTCGCCTCCCGCTGGCTCAAGCCGCGCGAACCCGGCAACGCGGTGGAGAAGCCCCTCGGGGAGCGCACGGTGGACTTCTTCTACCGCCCCATCGAGCGCGCGTACTCCGCCCTGCTCAAGTACGTGATGCGACACCGCTGGCTCGTCGTCGTCGCCGCATGCCTCACCCTCGGCTCGTGCATCCCGCTGGCGAAGCACGCCAACAAGGGCTTCCTCCCGGTCAACGACGAGGCGCGCTTCAACGTGCAGATCCGCGCGCCGGAGGGCACCAGCCTGGAGCAGACGGAGCTCATCGGCGAGCGCATCGCGCGCGAGCTCCGCACCAACCCCAACGTCAAGCTCACCGTCGTCACCGCGGGAGACGACGCCGCGGAGACGAAGAACCTCTCCACCATCTACGTGCTGCTCACCGACCCGAAGACCCGCCTGGTCTCGCAGAACGACATGATGGAGTGGGTACGCACCAGCGTCATCGCCCACCAGCCGAAGGACCTGCGCATCACGGTCGGCGAGGTCGGCATGTTCGGCGGCGGCTTCTCGACGGCGCGCACCCAGTTCACCGTGCGGGGGCCGGACCTGAAGAAGCTGGAGGCCATCGCCAAGGACGTGACCGCCAAGCTGAGGAAGGTGCCCGGCGCGGTGGACGTGGACTCGTCGCTCATCGTCGGCAAGCCGGAGATCGGCGTGTACATCGACCGCGAGCGCGCGGCGGACCTGGGCGTGCAGGTGCAGGACGTGGCCAACGCGCTGCGGCTGCTCGTGGAGGGCCTAGACGTCTCCACGTACGAGGAGAACGGCGAGCAATACGAGGTGCACGTGCGCGCGGAGCACGCCTACCGCACCGACGCCGCGGGGCTGGAGCTGTTGACGGTGCCGTCGGCGAAGCTCGGCTTCGTGCCGCTGAGCGACGTGGTCCACCTCAAGCGGGGCACCGGGCCGTCACGCATCGACCGCCTCAACCGGCAGCGGCAGGTGACGCTGATGGCCAACGCGGCGCCGGGCGTGGGCGACGGCGCCATCGCCGCCGCGCTGCAGAAGATCCTGAACGAGGAGCACCTGCCCCCGGGCTACCAGGCCGCGCCCACCGGGCAGACGCGCGAGATGGGGCGCGTCTTCGTCGCCTTCATCCTCTCGCTCGTCCTGTCCTTCGTCTTCATGTACCTGGTGCTCGCCGCGCAGTTCGAGTCGTGGCTGCACCCCATCACCATCCTGCTCTCGCTGCCGCTGACGCTCCCCTTCGCCTTCATGTCCATCGTGCTGTTTCACCAGGCGATCGACATCTACTCGGTGCTCGGCATCCTCGTGCTCTTCGGCGTGGTGAAGAAGAACGCCATCTTGCAGGTGGACCACACCAACAAGCTCCGCGAGAGCGGGATGCCGCGGCTGGAGGCGATCCTGCTCGCCAACCGCGATCGGTTGCGGCCCATCCTGATGACGACCGCGGCCTTCGTGGCGGGCATGATCCCGCTGCTGCTCTCCAAGGGCGTCGGCGCGGGCTTCAACCGGGCGACGGCGGGCGTGGTCGTGGGCGGGCAGGTGCTGTCCTTGCTGCTCACCCTCCTGGCCACACCGGTGGCGTACTCGCTGTTCGACGATCTCTCGGTGGGACTCCGGAGGCTGTTCGGGATGAAGGCGGAGGAGCCGGGCGCGGCCCCCGCTGCCCAGCCGGCTGCGGGAGAGTGAGAGAGAAGAGCGAGAGGGGGGGTGGCCCCTCCTCGCGGCCGTGCTCCGGCTCATGCTCGCGTGCTGCGCCGGCCGCGGCGCGCCGGAGGTGAACCGTCGACGTGGGCGTGGACGTTGACCGCGGAGCATGTTGCCCACGCCGCGGGCGCGATGGTGCGGGCCGCGCGGCCGCGCTGAAATGCGGGGCGACGGAACAAACGGCAGCCTGGGACGTACCAAGGTCCATGCGGAGGCGCCTGGGCGTGCTGGTCCTGGTGGTGGCGTGCGGGAGATCGGCCGCGGTGCCGTCCCCCGGGCCGAGCCCGGCGCCCCCCGGCACGGTGGCGTCTGCGGCGGCCGCGACGACCGCGGCGTCTGCGGGCTCCGCTGCGGACGCGGCGCCCGCGACCCCGGCGCCGGCGACCGGGGCGCGCGTCACCCTCGACGCCCGCGGCAAGCACTTCCTCGGCGAGAACGTCCTGGTCGACTACTGCGTGACGAACACAGGGGCCGCGCCGTTCACCATCGACGTCGGAGGAGACTACCGCGGCTCGTCGCGCAGCCTGCGCTTCAAGGTGCAGGTGCGCGACGCGCACGGCACGCTCATGGCCGACCCCGATCCCCACCCGTACAACCTGGGTGGGATGTCGTACTCGCCGAGCATCGCGCCGGGCACCAAGTGGTGTCAGTCGCTGCCGCTCGCCCGCTACGCGCGCATCGACGCGGCGGGGACGTACGCGATCCGCGTGACCCACGATCTCGGGTGGCCGAAGGGCACCGCCCCGGCCGGCACCGGCAGCGTGGAGCTGGTCACGCCCGACGCCGCGGAGGCGGCCGCCGTCGTCGCGCGGATGGACGCCCTGCCCCGCGATCCGAACCGCGAGGCGGGCAAGGTCTCCATCCCCTACGCCGACTTCTCCGCCCTGCGCTACGAGGTCTACGTCGCGCCGCTGCGCGCGCGCGCTCGCGCCGGGTCCGTCGACGCCGTCTCCGGCCTCGCCGAGATCCCCACGTCCGACGCGACGCGCGCGCTGGTGTCGCTGCTCGGCGCCGGCGACGTGAAGGTCCGGCGCGCCGCCGCCGGCGGGCTCGCGATGCGACTCCCCGACCCGGCGCTGGCCGGAGGGCTCCCCCCGCGCAACGTCTTTGCGAACGAGATGACCGACCAGCGCAAGTACCTCTCGTCGCACGCGTGGCGCGCCGCCTTCACGGGCGACGTGCGCGCCGCCGCGCACAAGCTCCTGCTCTCGACCGACGTCGGCGACGTCCAGAGCGGCGCCTTCATGATGGAGGCGGTCGGCACCCCGCCGGACCTCGCCGGCGTGACGTCCGCGTTGACGACCGCCATCGATCGCACGCGCACCGTCCCCCCGGAGACGGACGTCTACCCGACGCCGCGCGGGGCCTGCCAGGAGCTGCTGCGCGCGGCGCTCATCCTCCTCGGGCGTGGCGCCTCGCCGGCGGCGTCGCCCCACGACGCAGGCGAGACCGCCGTCTGGCTCGTCGCGCTCGGCCAGGGCGCGCGTCCCGCGGGCTGGGAGGCCGAGCTCGGGCGCGCGCTGGCGCACCGCATCGCGTACGTGCGGCAGCTCGCGCTGCAGCGCACGCCGGCCCCGGTGCCCGCGCGCATGGTGCCCGCCGTCGCCGCGGATCTCGCTCACCCGGACCCGGATGTGCAGGTCGCCGCCGCACAGCTCGCGCAGCGCGGCAAGCTCGTCGCGCTGGTCAAGCCGGTGCTCGCCATCGTCGCCCACGCGAAGGACGACATGCGCCTCAACGCCGCGATCAACGCCGCCGGCGACCTGGGCGCGCGCTACGACTGCGCGCTCGTGCTCGCGGGTCGTATCCCGGAGCCGGCGATGTCCAACGAGGTGCTGGGGGAGCTGGTCTCCCTGCTGGACGAGCACGGCTACGGATCGTCGGGGGCTCCCTCTCCTGGCGCCGCGGCGGCGCTGGCGCGCCGGTGGAAGCTGTTCATCGTGAAGCACAAGGCGCAGATCGAGGCGGGCACACGCATCCCGATCGACGCCTCGGTCCCGCCGGATCTGGTCCCCTCCGGATGGACCGTGCACCGCCGCGACGGCACGAGCTGGCCCTGAGGCTCCCCTCCCCTCCTTGCTTCCCCCTTGCGCTATGCTGGACCGATGCCCGCCGACGCGGAGGCGACGCTGATCGAGCGCAGGGTGCCTCCGCACGAAGCGGAGGCGCCGGTGGTGTTCAGCGGGCGGTGGCGCGTGGTGTCGCTGCTCGGCGCGGGCGGGATGGGAAGCGTGTATCTCGCATACGACTCCGAGCTCGACGAGATGGTCGCCCTGAAGGTGGTGGACCCCAGCTTCGACCTGCGGCCGGACATGCTGGCGCGGTTCCGGGAAGAGGTCCGGCTCGCGCGGCGGGTCTCCAGCCCGCACGTCGCCCGCACCCACGACCTGGGTGAGCAGGACGGCCGCCTCTTCCTGACGATGCAGTACGTGGAGGGGCAGTCCCTCGCCGCGCGCCTGAAGCGCGGGCCGCTCGCCGTGCACGAGCTCGCGCGGATGGCCGGCGACGTCTGCGCCGGCCTCGAGGCCATCCACGCGGCCGGCGTGGTGCACCGCGACCTCAAGCCGGGCAACGTCCTGCTCGCTCCGGACGGGCACGCGGTCATCACCGACTTCGGCATCGCCCTGCGCGCGTCCAGCGCGCACACCGACGGCTACGGCACGCCCAGCTACGCGGCGCCGGAGCAGCTCGCCGGAGAAGCGGTCGGGGCGCGGGCGGACGTGTTCGCGCTCGGGGCGCTGCTCTTCACGGCCGCCACCGCGCAGCGCCCCTTCTCCACCAAGCGCACCGGAGGCGAGCCGCCGCCCGACCCGCGCGCGGTGGACCCGAGCATCCCGGAGGCACTCGGCGCGATCGTGGTGCGCGCGATGGCGCTCGACCCCACCGCCCGCTTCGCATCGGCGAGCGAGGTGCGCACCGCGCTCGCCGTCCTCGCGCAGTACGAAAGCCGCGCGGAGAGCGAACTGTTCGCCCTGGTGCACGAGCTCTGCCGCCCGGCGCGATCCATCGTGCTCGACCTGGCGTACCACGGGGCGAGCCCCTTGCTCCGCGACGCGGTGGCGAGCCACCTCGCGGCGCGCCTCGGCGAGTCGGGCGAGGTCCGCGTCGGGACGGACCGCGAGGCCGCCGTCGCCGTCCTCGAGGGCGACGTCACCCTGCGCGAGGGCGCGTGCACTCTGGCCGTCTCGCTGCACAGCCGCGGCGGGGACACCTTCTGGCGGACCGAGCTCCGCGGCCCGGCGGCCGAGCTCACCCACCTCGCCGAGAGCGCGGCTTCCCTCGCCGCGCGCGCCCTCGCCACCGAGACGCGACCGCCGACCGCCGCGGCGGCCTTCGGCAGCGAGGAGGCGGCCACGCTCTTTCTCCAGGCGCGCGCCGAGTACAGGCAGCTCTACCCCGACCACCTCGCGCGCGCGCTGCAGATGTTCACCCGCCTCGAGGAGCTCGGTTGCTCGTCGGCGCTGGGGTGGAAGGCGCTCGCCCTGGCACGCCAGGGGTTCTGGAAGCGCACCGCCGAGGACCCCCGCGCGCTCTGCGAGCAGGCGCTCGCCACGGGCGGGGACGACCCGGAGCCGCACGTCGCGCTCGGCTGGGCGTGCCTGCAGGAGATGAGCGCCGTCGAGGGGGCGTCGCACTTCGTCGACGCCCTGCGCCTCGCGCCCGGCACGGTGGACGCGCGCGACGCGCTGGCGCACGTGCTGCTCGAGGCAGGCGCGATCGAGCCGGCGTTGGGCCTGGCGCGCTCGGTCACCACGCTGGATGCGTCCTACATCACCGGCGCCGAGGTCGAGATGCGCGTCGCGGCGCTGCGCGGCCGCTACGCGGACGCCCTGGACGTGGCGCGCCGCGCCGATCGGCAGCAAGCCGGCTGGACCCGGCTGCAGGTGCACGCGTCGCGCGTCGCCGTCTGGAACCGCGACCGCGCGGCGCTGCACGAGTTCATCGACCGCATCGACACCAGGAAGCTCGACCGCCTCGGCTTCCCGCTCCTCAGGACGGTGTCCCACACCGTGCTCGAAAGCGGCCGGCCCCCCGCGAGCTTCGAGCCCTTCGTCGCGGGCGCCTCCCTGCGCCGGCGTGCCTTCGTCTTCCAGCTCGCCGCCGAGCTCTCCGCCTGGGCGCACGAGGACGACCGCGCCCTGCGCGCGCTCGACGAGGCCGTCGCCGCCGGGCTCTTCGACGCCTCGTGGATGGACGCCTGCCCGCTGTTCGACCCGTATCGCGGGTCGGTGCACTTCGAGACCGCGCGCCGCGCGGTTCACGCGCGCGCCTTCGACGTGCTCGTCGCGCTCGAGGAGAAGGCCGCCGCCGTCCGCGCCACGCGGTGACGGTTCGCGCCACGGCAGGGCGCTCGGTCCCGGTCGCGCACGCTGGTGGCGTGTGCTACGCCGGCGGCATGCGCGCCTTGCATCTCCTTCCTCTCGTGGTGTTGCTCGGCGCGTGCTCGCGCAATCAGACGCCGCACGCGACCTCGGCCTCGTCGGCCTCGGCTTCGGCGGCCGCCTCGGTCGCCGCGACGCCGGACGCGGAGCCCGCGCCGCCCTCGCTCGTGGTGACGGCGCTCGACCTACCGGGCGCCAAGGGCGCGGTGTCGATGGACTACATGGCGAGCGACCGCGCCGGCGGGCGCGTCTACGTGCCCGCCGGGTCCACCGGCAACGTCGCGGTCATCGACGTCGCGACGCGCAAGGTCTCCGCCGTGGGCGGCTTCCCGACCGCCGCGCGCGAGGGGCACGGCGCGCACCACATGCTCGGCCCCAGCTCTGCCGCCCTCGGCGACGGCTTCCTCTACGTGGGCGACCGCGCCAACGCGCAGGTGTGCGCCGTGGACACCGCCAAGCTCGCGCGCGGCGCGTGCGTCACGCTGAAGTCGACGCCCGACGGCGTGGCGTACGTGGCGGCGACGAAGGAGGTGTGGGTGACCGTGCCGCGCCAGAACGGCATCACCATCCTGGACGCCGCGACGCCGGCCAGGCTCACCGTGAAGTCGCACATCACGCTTGGTGGCCGGCCGGAGGGCTACGCGGTGGACGGGGCGCACGGCCTGTTCTTCACCAACCTGGAAGACCGCAACCAGACGGTCGCCATCGACGTACACACGCGCAAGGTCACCGCCACGTGGGAGCCGCGCTGCCACGACGTCGAGCCCAAGGGCCTCGCCTACGACCCGGACAAGGGCCTGCTGATGGTCGCCTGCGCCGACGGCCTGGCGGTGCTGGACGCGGGGCACGGCGGCAAGTGGATCGACAAGATCAACGTCGGCGCGGGGGTCGACAACATCGACTTCCTGCCCGCGCGGCGGCTGGTGTACGTGGCCTCGGCGAAGTCCGGGCAGCTCACCGTGGCGCACGTGGACGATCACGGCGTGCTGTCGATCGTGGCGACCGCGCCCACGTCGCTCGGCGCGCGCGTCGTCGTGGCGGACAAGACGGGCGCCGCCTACGTGGCGGACCCGGTCCACGGAAAGGTGCTGTACGTCGCCGCGCCGTGACGCGGCGATCCCACCGGTGGGGCTTCGCGGTATCGTCGGGCCATGCCCGACCCGACCCGTGAAGACTTCCAGCGCTTCCAGGACGAGTTCGGCGCGCGCACCCCGGAGATCCCGCTCTGGCTCGCCGTCGACCGGGCGACGCAGGCCGCCCTCATGTGCCTCGGCGCGGAGGCCGCGGGCGTCGCGGGGGCCATCACCCGGCTGGTGACCGAGTTCGAGGCGCAGTACGACGTGACGCTCGACGCGATGGGAGTGCGGCGCGTCGGCGAGGCGTGGGTGAAGGCGCGGGCAGAGCTCCGCACCTCCGACGAGACCGAGATGAACCTCCCCTTCCTCGCCGCGAACGGGAGCGGACCGAAGCATCTCGCGCGCAAGGTGTACGCGATGGAGCTGCGCGCGCTCGAGCTGCGATGAGACGCCGCGCGCGACCTCAGTAGCTGTCGCTGGAGCCGCCGCCGCCGGAGCTTCCGCCGCCGCCGGAGTAGCTGGAGTCGGAGCTGCTCGAAGAGAAGGAGGAGTCGGAGCTGCTCGAAGAGAAGGAGGAGTCGGAGGAGCTCGACGTGTCGAAGGAGCTCGACGTGTCGAAGGAGCTCGACGACCCGAAAGGGTCGGCGCTCCCGCCCCCGCCGCTGCCCGACGACCCGCCCGCGCCCGCGAGCAAGTACCCCCGGCCCCTCGCGATCCAGGCGAACAGGTTCACGCACACCAGGATGAACGCCAGGACCCCGAAGGCACCGTACGCGGCGTCCATGTCGAAGCCTCCGCCCAGCTTGCTGCCGGAGAGTGTCTCGACGATACCGAAGAAGAACGCGGCGAAGGCCCCGGCGAGGAGCGTGGCCATCGCACGCGACCCCTTCTTGGCGAACGCGAGCGCGATCGACATGACCAGTAGACTGATGACGAGCGTCGTCACCGCGCGCTCGCCCGCGTGGCTGTCGGGCGGCTTCGTCGCCGCGAGGTGGGTCGGCGGAGCGGCCGCCCGCCCGTCCGCCGCGCCGGCCGGATCGGATGGCGCGAACGCGCCGGCGTCATGAACGGCGGCGAACGCCGGGCTCATGGCGCACCCGCCGAGCGCGACGCCGATCGCGCTCGTCCCGTCGTCGATGGCGGCGGCCATGTCCCCCGCCTTCAGGTGCGGCGAGACGTGCCGGCGCAGGATGTCGTTCGACTGCAGGTCCGTCAGCTCCCCCTCGACGCCGCGCCCCACCTCGATGCGCACCTTGCGCTCGGTGGGGGCGATGACGAGGAGCACGCCGTTGTCCTTCTTCGCCTCGCCGATCTTCCACGTGTTGAAGGTCGCGTACGCCACGTCCTCGATCGGGTAGCCCTTCAGCGACGGGGCGATGAACACCGCCACGTGGTTGCCGGAGCACCTTCGGTAGTCGGCGAGCTTCGCGTCCAGCGCGCCGACCTGATCGGGGGTCAGCTGCTTGCCTGGATCGGTCACGTGCCCCGCGATGGGCGGCGGCACGTACCCGGCCGCGAAGGCGGCGCGCGTGACGAGCAGCGCGAGGAGGGCGAACAGCACCGGGACGAGTCGGTCGGCCACCTCCCCCACGTGGACCTTCAGCGCCTGCATGTGCGTGCCATCAGAGTATCTTGCTTCAGCCGGCGCCCCTAGTGGGTTCTGCTCCCCCATCCCCCGCGCGGACCACCCGGATCGCATGGACCCCAGCGCCTGCTCGCGAGCCCTAGCGACCGGTCGCGAATCCGGCCTGCAGGCGGCGCGAGGAGGCACGAATCCCGGGCTTTTCCCGCGGGCCACGCGCTGGCCCCGGTCTTGCTCTACCCGGGCCATGCCCAGCCGCCGACCTTCCCGCTCACGGGGCCTCGCCCTCTTCGCCGCGCTCGTCGCGCTCCTCGCCGCGGCGTGCAGCTCCGCCCCCGGGGAGGATGTAGGCACCGGCGCCGAGGCTCTGTCCACCGTCTGCGGGGCCAAGTCGAGCGGGGCCGTCCAGGGGCGCGACGTCTCGGTCTACCAGGGCAACTTCGACTGGGCCGCGCAGAAGAAGGCGGGCGTCGACTTCGGCTACGCGCGCATCGGCGACGGCGTCAACTACACCGACAGCCAGTTCGCCAGCAACTGGTCCAAGATGAAGAAGGCCGGCGTGCTCCGCGGCGCCTACCAGTTCTTCGAGCCCGGCCAGAACGCCACCACCCAGGCCAACCTGATGATCAAGGCGGTCGGCGGCATGCTGGGCGACGGCGACCTGCCCTGCATGATCGACGTGGAGACGACAGGCGGCCAGTCCGGCTCCACCATCGCGTCCAAGGTGAAGACCTGGCTCACCCTGGTGGAGAAGGGTACCGGCAAGCGCCCCATCATCTACACCGGTCCCTATTTCTGGCAGGACAACGTCGGCTCCACCAGCTTCGGCGCCTACCCGCTCTGGATCGCCGACTACGGCCCGTCGTGTCCGCTGGTGCCCAACGGCTGGTCCAAGTGGACCATGTGGCAGTACAGCGACGGCGGCGGCTCCCTCGATCACGACGTCTTCAACGGCTCGCTCGCCACGCTGCAGAAGCTCGCCGGCACCGCCGCCCCCGTCTACCCGACGGTGCTGCACCGCGAGGCGGCGGACATCGACGGCGACGGCGTGAGCGACGTGTGCGGCCGCAGCTCGAGCGGCGTCGTCTGCGAGCTCTCGCAGGGCGGCGCGGCGGCGACGGAGGTCAAGGGCCCGGCGTGGAGCGACGCCGCCGGCTGGGACGCCGCCTCCTACTACGACACCATCCAGTTCGCCGACGTGAACGGCGACGGCAAGGGCGATCTCTGCGGCCGCGACAAGCAGGGCATCGTGTGCGAGCTCTCGACGGGCGGGGGCTTCGGCGCGGAGGTGCGCGGCCCCGACTGGAGTGACGCCAAGGGTTGGACGAAGGAGCAGTACTACTCGACCATCCAGTTCGGCGACATCAACGGCGACGGCAAGGCGGACGTCTGCGCCCGCGCGGCCGCGGGGATCACCTGCGCCCTCTCCGACGGCAACGGCTTCCCGACGGCCGTCACGGGCCCCACGTGGAGCGACGCCAACGGCTGGAACCTGCCGCAGTTCTACTCGACGATTCGCCTCGTCGACGTGGACGGCGACGGCAAGGCGGACATCTGCGGCCGCTCCAAGTCCGGCGTGCTCTGCAAGCTCGCCGACGGCAACGGCTTCCCCGGCGCCTTCACCGGCCCGGCGTGGAGCGACGCCAGCGGCTGGGCCGCGCCGCAGTACGTGACGACGATCCGCTACGCCGACGTCAACGGCGACGGCAAGACCGACGTGTGCGGCCGCTCCAAGACCGGCATGCTCTGCGAGCTGTCCGACGGCACCGGCTTCGTCACCGAGGTGAAGGGCCCGACCTGGGCGGACAGCAACGGCTGGGCGGCCGAGCAGTACTTCACGACCATCCAGACCGCCGACGTCAACGGCGACGGCATGGCCGACCTCTGCGCGCGCGCGTCGAAGGGCGTCGTCTGCGCGGTCTCGAAGGGGACCAGCTTCGCGGGCGCCTTCGACGGGCCGGCGTGGAGCACCGCCAGCGGGTGGGACGCGCCCAAGTACGACTCCACCATCGGCTTCGGCGACATCAACGGCGACGGCATGGACGACGTGTGCGCCCGCGCGGCCTCCGGGCTGACCTGCGCGCTCTCCACCGGCACCGGCTTCGCCGATCCGCAGCCCGGCGCGGCGTGGTCCGACGCCAAGGGCTGGGGCGCGGAGAAGTACTACGCGTCGCTCCGCTACGCGGGCGTCAAGCACGTCGACCCGGCGAACCCGCCGCCTCCTGGCGGCCCGGGTGGCGGCGGCAACGGGAACAACCCGCCGGGCGGCTCGGCGCAGCCGGGCCAGGGCGGCGGCTGCTCCGCGGCGGGCGGCGGCGGCACCGACGGCGCGGCGCTCTTCCTCGGACTCGGCCTCGCCCTCGTCGCCGTGCGACGCCGCCGGGTCACCCTGTAGCCCGCGCGTCGACGCGACGCGGCGGATCAGTCCGCGATCAGTGCGCGCCGGGGTCCAGCGGCTTGGCGTCGCACGCGTCACCGAAGCCGTCGCTGTCGACGTCCGCCTGCGCGGCGCCATCCATCGGCCGCGGGGGGTTGAAGACGGTCGGGCAGTCGTCGGTGGCGTCGGGTACGCCGTCGCCATCGCCATCGGTGGCCGACGTGCCGTCCGGGTAGCTGTCCCGGTACGGCACGCACGAGGGCTCGTCGGTGACGTCGGCGTCGCGGCAGAAGAAGAGCGGGTAGATGCTCGACGCGGCCGCCTGGACGTCGGCGAGCGTCACGCTCGGCACGTCGAGGCACACCGCGCGCGCGTTGCCGCACACGTCCATCGCCGCGCAGCCGGTCTGCAGCGCGTCGACCAGATCCGCGTCGCCGTAGAGCGGCTTGCCCCCGCGCAGGACCAGGTGCACGTCCTCCGCGCCGGCGGCGATGACCGCCCGATAATCCGCGTGGACCCGCCCGTCGAACACCGCCACGTCGGCGACCTTGCCGACCTCCAAGCTGCCGATCTGCGAGTCGAAGCCCGCGGCGACCGCGGCGTTGATGGTGACCATGGCCCACAGCTGTTGATCGGAGAAGGCCTGGTGGAAGTACTTCTGGTCGAGCGAGTCGGCGCAGGCCAGCTCGCGCAGCATGTTCATCGAGCCGCTCGCCAGCCAGTCGGTGCCGAGGGCGATGGTGACGCCCGCCGCCTTGTACTCGGTGACCGGCGCGGTGTCGCCGTAGAGGCTGATGTTGGAGCGGGGCGACCAGATCACCTTGGCGCCGGCCTGTCGCACCACGTCCACGTCCTTCGCGTTGAAGCCGACGCCGTGGATGATGGAGGTCCGCGCGGTGATGATGTCGTTGCTCTGCTGCGACTCGCAGGTGAGCTCGTTCTCCGCGGCGAGGTTGATGCCCTCGCCGACGTGCGGCACGTACTGGCCGTCCTGGAAGGCCGAGCTGGCCTTGCGGATGTTCGGGTATCCGCAGCCCGAGGAGAGCAGCGTGCCGTTGGCGTCGCCGAGGGGGAAGGTGTCGTAGTAGGCGGTCTTGCCGGTCAGCCCCTCGAGCTGGGAGGTGTCGCTGTAGTTGGCGAGGTCACGCATCAGGCCGCGCACGCCGCCCGAGGACACGACGGCGGTGGCCCCGCCCAGGACGAAGCGCAGCTCCGCCGCGGCGATGATCTTGGTGTCGGTCGTGCTCTTGGGCGTGGGGAGCGCCTTCGCGCCCTCGGCGCCGGTGCGCCAGTCGTGCCGGTGCTGGTAGCGCGTCGTGCCGTGCCCGACGGGCCCGGAGGTCGCGAAGTTGATGTGGTCGTGGGGGTTGATGAGCGAGGGGGAGATGACGCCGCCCGGGCACGCCAGGTGCGTGGCGGCGTCGTACCCCGCGGAGCTCGCGCACGAGGCGCCCGCGCACGCGATGACGCCGTTGCCGTCGACGAACACCTCACCGTCGATCGGCCCGGACGGGAGCAGCACGCGCCCCGTCAGGACGACGCCGCTCGTCCCCGTGCTGGCGACGGTGCACACGTAGGCGGGGGGCGGCGCGCCATCGACGTCGCCCGCGTCACCGCCGCCGGCGTCGGGCGTGCCCTGCCCGGTCGAGCTGCACGCGAGCGTCGTCGCAATCATCCCGCAGACGAGCCATCTCATCGGCAGCACATACCGAAAATGGCACCGTGCAGCAATGGGAGCCCCCGATCTTCTCGCGGGCGGGCGAGCGTCAAGCGTGCGTGACCGGACCGCCATCGAGCTCGAAGCAGGCGATCTCCGCGCGCGTCGCGAGCCGCATCGGCGGCCCCCAGTAGCCCGCGCCCGACGTGACGTACAGGACCGTGCCGCCGACCTCGTAGCGGCCGTAGACGTACGGCTGGTGCATGCGCTCGAGCGCCCAGCCGATTGGCACGACCTGGCCGCCGTGCGTGTGCCCGGAGATCTGTAGCCCGATGCCGCGCGCCGCGGCGTCGCGCACGTCGTCGGGGCGGTGCGCGAGCAGGACCGACGCGCGTCGCCGATCGCGTCCGCCCGTCGCGCGCGGGAGGTCGGTGCCGTGCCCCGGAAGCCAGTCACCGCCGGACTGGTCGTCGACCCCGATCAGGTCGAAGCCGTCCTCCCCGCCGATCGCGACGCGCGCGTTGCGGAGCGCGTGGATGCCGAGCGACGGGAGGAACGCGAGCCACTCCTCGGCGCCCGACAGATACTCGTGATTGCCGGTGACGAAGAAGACGCCGTCGCGCGCGCGGAGCCGCGCGAGCGGCGCGAGCAGGGGGCCGAGCTCCGCCACGCCGCCGTCGACCAGATCGCCGGTGATCGCGACGAGGTCGGGCTGGAGCGCGTTCACGCGCGCGACGATGGCCTCGACGAGCGCCGCGCCGATGGTGGCGCTGACGTGAACGTCCGACACCTGCACGATCCTGTAGCCGCTCTTCCGTATCCCCAGGCCCGCCAGGCGCACGCGGAGGCGGCGAACCGCCAGGGGCATCTCGGCGGTCGCGACCGCCGCACCTCCGAGCAGGACCGTGGCGAGCCCGCTCGCGACGCCGACGAGGCGCGCCATCGCGCGGCGGCGCGACGGGTCCGCCGGAGCCTCGCGGCCCGCCCAGACGCGCACCGCCTCCCCCGCGAGCACCAGCGGCAAGAGGAACCCGAGCACGCCGACCCACACGAAGGCGCACCACATCAGCGGGGCCTGCAGCGCGCGCGGCGCCTCGCGCATCGTCAGGAGGCCCACCATGCCCGCGGGGAGCAAGGCAGCGAGCCCCCACGTCGCCGCGCGCGCGCGCCCACGCCACGGCGCGGGCAGCTCCGTGTCGCGAACGAGCCGCCGGTGCAGGTAGGCGTGGACCACCGCGGTCACGAGGGTTGCCCCGAGCACGTAGGCGAGAGCGCGCAGCACGACGTGCCTACTATCTACCGATTGAAGCGACTGAGGAGATCTTCGGTGATCCCGTGCCGCCGGATCGAGCGCGCCATCCCGACAGCGTGACGCGCCCAGCCGCGCGCGCCCAGCGGCGGCGCGCTCCGGAGGTGCGCGCGGACGGCGTCACCGACGCGCCTCATCCACGCGAGCTCCTCTTCGCTCATCGGCCCGCGCTCGATCGCCGCGAGCGCCTCGATCATCTCGTCACGGTCGGCGGGACCGAACAGGCACGAGGTGACCGCCGGGTGCGAGAGCACGAACCTATAGCAATCGGAGCCGCGCGGAGGGGGCTCGCCCGGCGGGAGCGCGGCGGGGTCGAGCAGGCTCCCCCAGCGCGTCGCGGTGTAGGCCACCGCCGCGCGGCCGCGCGCCAGCGCCGCGGGGAACACGGCCGCCTCCGCGCCCCGGTGAGCGGCGTTGTAGCGGACCATGAGCCCACCGACGCGGTCCTCCCCGGCGAGCGCGATCAGCGTCGGCCGGTCGTGGGACGAGACGATGACGGATCGCACCAGGCCTCGATCGACGAGCGCGTGCGCCGCCTCGAGCACGCCCGGCTCGACGCCGGCGTTGCGGTACGCGAGGCAGAGCACGTCCACCGCGTCGACGCCGAGCCGCGCGCGCGCGATCTCGACCGACGGGCGGACGAGCCGCGCCCGGCGGGTGAACGTCTGGATCGCCACGACCATCTCGCCGCGGCGGGTCCGCGCGAGCCGCCGGAGCCCGGCGCCGAAGCTCCTGCGGCGGAGCGCCCCCCAGAAGAAGAACCGGACGCCGCGCTCGAACGCCTCGTCGACCTCGCGCTCGCCGACGCCGTAGCTCGACGCGAGGCCCATGCGCGGCAGCCGGGCGACGGGCGACTCACCCACCGGGCACCTCCAGGAGCGCCTCGAGCTCGGCGATCGCGGGATCGCCTCGCCGCTCCCGCGCGAGCCGGTCGCGCGCGCGACGCGCCGCGGCGTGCAGCGCCTCGTCGCGGACGGCTGCACCGATCACCCGACGCAGGCGCCGCGCGCTCGCGTGACGCGACAGCGCGACGGCCGCGCCGACCCGCGCCGCGCGCACCGCGTTGTCGCCCTGATCGCGTCCCATCGGCAGGATCACCAGCGGCACGCCATGCGCGAGCGCGCGGATGACCGTGCCGTGCCCGCCGTGCGTGACGACGAGCGCGGCCTCCTCGAGCGCGGCGGCGTGGGACGCCGACCGGACGACGGTCACGTTCGGGGGCGCGCGCACCGCGCGGGGGTCGAGCGACGGCCCGGTCGTGAGGAGCCCGCGCACCGGCAGCTCGCCGAGCGCGCGCGCCACGCGCTCGAGGAGCCCCGTCTGCCCCATGAAGGTGGTGCTGAAGGCGACCAGCACGAGCGGCTCTGCCGGCGGCGGCGGCGGGCTCGACGCCGCCCACGCCGGGTCCGCGAGCTCGGGGCCGACGTATCGCACGTTGCCTTCGGCCGCCGGCGCGTCCAGATCGAACCACGCGCTCGTCTGCACGAGCACGCGATCCGCGCGGCGAAGCTGGTCGAGCGGGTGCGCCAGCAGCGCGAGCCCGACCTCGCGGCGCGCGCGGTTCAGCAGCGGCAAGCACGACCGCCACAGGAGCGCGTCGCCCATGGCGTACAGCGCGCGGTCGCGCGCCCGCCCGAGCAGCCCGCGTGCGGGACGCAGCCCGAGGGAAGCCGGCGGGCGGCCCGGCGCGGGGAGAAAGGACGTCATCGGCAGGAGCGCCGCCACCCGCGCGCCCGTCGCCTCCGCGCCCACCAGCGCGCCGAAGAGCATCGCGTCGACGACGACGACGTCGGCCGGGCGCCGCTCGAAGGCGGCGACGACCTCGCGCGCGAAGAGCCACGCCGGCGCGAAGGCGTGCCGATCGCGCGCCCGCGCGAAGGCGCCGAGCGGCGTCCGCGCGGCCCAGTCGCGTACGATCTCGCTCTCGGGGGTGCGCGTCGTGCGGTGTGGCGCCTCCCTCCACGGCACGAACTGCGCGCCCGCCGCCTTCACGTCCGCCTCGAGCGAAGGATCGCCGATGACCGTCACCTCGTGCCCGCGCGCCCGGAGCCGCGAGGCCACCGCCAGCTCCGGCGGCACGGTCCCGCCGCCTTCCCACATCGCGAAGAGAAAGCGTCCCGCCCGGGCTTGCATCAGGGGCGCCGCGCGGTCATCTGTGAAGTACAGGCGATGTGGCTCACGTACGGCGGGTTCGTGGCGCTGGCGATCAACCCCTTCGGCGGGTTGCTCTTCGCCATCCCGTACGCCAAGGCCGTGCTCGGCGTCTCGCCGTGGGTCGCGGCGCTCGTCGGCTGGCCCCTCGCGTACGTGCAGGTGCTCGTCGTCGACGTGCTCTGGAGGACCCTCCACCGCATCCCGTGGTGGGGGCGTCTCATCGAGCGCAAGCGTACACCTCGACTCGAGCGCATGGCATCGTCGCCCTACATGTTCTGGATGATCCTGGCCTTCGGGACATTCCTCGGTCCTTGGCTGGTGATGGCGGTGATGCGCTACTCCAACGTCCCGCACCGGCGCGTCGCGTTGCCCATGGCGCTGAGCATCGGGTGGAACGCGGCGGTCGTCGCCTTCCTGGCGGTCTACGCGCCGAAGCTCTTGCCGGGGTGACGGGAGGACGTGCGCTTCGAGCGCCTGATGCTCCCTCCGGTGCCCTGAAGGGGAGGATCAGCGAGCGGTGGTACCATCGTGGGGATGAAGGTCGCCGAGCCGGACATCACGGTCGTGGCCATCTTCGGCGTGCTCACCGCGCTGGGCATCTCATGGTGGGCGAGCAGCGGCTGGGCGCTTCGCTTCACGTGGTGGTGGGTTCCGGTGGCGCTCGTCTGGCTGCTGTCCGCGTATGCGTCGTGGCTCTGGGTCTGTGCGCGGCTGCGTCGCTCCACTCCGGCCAAAAGAGAAGAGAAGCGTTGAGCGCTCGGCCGGCATTCTCGCGGCGGTAGGGCCGTGGCGAAGTGAGGAGTGCGCCGTGGCCGTGCCGGCGTGGTACGGTAAAGCGAAGCACCTCGTGCTCGCCTGGCCGACATGCCGTCCGTCCCCATCAAGAGAATGCTCACGCTGCGAGTGCTCCTGGGCGCGCTGGCCGGCGCCTCGCTGGTGGCGTGCAGCCTCCTCACGGGCCTCGACGGACTCACCGGTCCAGACGCCGGCGACGCGGGAGGGACGGACGCGCAGGGCGACATGAACGTGCCCGACGCCGGACTTCCGGATGCGTCGCCCGTGTCGTGCGTCGACGCGGCGCCGCAGGCGTGGACGCCGGTCGCGCCCGGTCCGCTCCCCGGCCGCGACGAGGCCGCCATCTTCTGGACGGGCACCGACTACCTCGTCTTCGGCGGCACGGAGTGGAGCAGCGCCTCGACGGCCGAGGTCGAGCCCGACGGCGCGGCCCCGCCGGTCCCGGAGGGAGGCCTCCCGCTCGGCTGCGGCCTGCCGTACCCATCCAACACCTGCTCCGACGGCGCGCGCTACGACCCGAAGACCAACACCTGGACGCGCATCTCCAACGTGGGCTCGCCGCCGGCGTACCGGTGGGACATGTCGTGGGCGTTCGGCGGCGGACAGCTCTTCACCTACAGCGGCTTCGGCATCCAGATCGGCGGCTGGCTCTACGATCTCGCGAGCGACACCTGGAAGCAGGTGACCGCGACGAACGCGCCGACCCCGCGGGCGAATCACGCGAGCTACTACGTCAACGGGCGCTTCTTCCTCTGGGGCGGCGAGAGCCTGGACACCGCCGCCGACGCGAGCGTTCCGAACGGCAATCCGCTCACGAGCGGCGCGTACTACGATCCGCAGAAGGACGCCTGGTACCCGACGCAGCCGAGCACGGGGTTCGCGGGGACGGCGTATTACGCCACCGCCACCTCCGACACCGACTTCTTCGTGTGGGGCGGCACGACCGACCCGCACCCCTGGAACAGCGTCGTGAGCAACGTCACCAACGCGGGTGCCCTCTACAACTACGCGACGAACTCCTGGAAGCTCATCTCCAAGGTCAACGCCCCCGACGCGCGCATGTTCGCCGCCGCGGTGTGGACGGGGTCCAAGTTCGTGGTCTACGGCGGCGTCGGCGCGAACAAGTCGTTCCAGTACGGGACCGGCGGCATCTACGACCCGAAGACGGACACGTGGACCGCGACGTCGATGGTGGGGGCGCCGGCGCCCGGGCTGTTCCCCCACACGCTGGTGTGGACCGGGAAGCGCATGATCGTGTGGGGCAACATCCCGAGCCTCGATGGCGGCACGGTGTCGGCGAGCGGCGCCATCTTCGACCCCGAGGCCAACGCGTGGGACGGCCCCGTCACGCTCGACGGCGCGCCGTCCTTCGCCACCAACATGTACGTCGGGTACCACGACGTGTGGAACGGAAAGCAGATGTTCGTCTGGGGTGGCGAGTGGAACGCCGACGCCGGCGCCTTCGCCTTTCCGAACAGCGGGGCGCTCTACACGCCACCGTGCGCGCCGTAGACCGGCACACGCCGCTCGCGCGACCGCCGAACGGCGTCCACCGACTGCGGCAAGTGCGGGCATTCGTGCAGCAACGGCCGCGTGCGTCGGGGGAAAGTGCCCGTCGAGACGCTCCGGGCCGGCTTGCCCGGCGCCGTTCACATCGCGGTGGACTCGAGCGGCCTCTTCTACTCCTCCAACTGGACCATCGACCACTGCGACATGGACACGTGCCTGCCGTCGCCGACCCAGATCTGGAACAACCGCGCCAAACCAGTACGTCGACGGCGTCGCGGCTCTCGCCGACCAAGCTCAGCGACGCCAAAGGAGCACAAGGGCAGCTTGTCACGCGACGCGCCGCGGGATGCGACGGGCGCGCGCGAACGAGTGACGAGACGACCATCGGCACGGCGAGGAGGGCAGGCCGCGCCCGGCGACGACGAAGGGCGGGATCCCGAGAGCGGACCGGGGCTTGCCATGACGGCTCACGGCGGTATCCCTGATCGTCCATGGACGATCGCTCCCTCCCCGAATCCGCCCGCCGTCGCGTCGTCGTCGCCGACGTCCGCCCGCGCGTCGACGCCGGGCGCCACCCGGTCAAGCGCGTCGTGGGCGACCGCCTGGACGTCGAGGCGGATCTGGTCGTCGACGGCCACGATCTGCTCGCCGGCGTCGTCCGCCACCGCCACGAGTCGGTGACCGAGTGGACCGAGTCCCCGCTCGTCGCCGCCCCCAACGACGTCTTCCACGGCGCCTTCGACCTGCCCCTGCTCGGTGGCTGGCGCTACGCCGTGGAGGGCTGGGTGGACGCCTTCGCGAGCTGGCGCTGGGCGCTCGACCGCAAGCTCGCCGCCGGCGCCGACGTCTCCCTCGAGCTGCAGGAGGGCGCCGCCCTGGTGCGCGCCGCCGCCGCGCGCGCCGGCGACCGGGGCGCGTGGCTGAAGGACGCCGCCCGCGCGCTGGACAGCGGGCCGATAGCCGAGCGCGTCGCCCAGGCCACCAGCGCCACGCTGCGCGAGGAGGTCTCCCGCTTCCCCGATCGCTCCCGCGCCACGCGCTCGGCGGAGCTCGTCGCCGTCGTCGAGCCGAAGATCGCGCGCTGCTCCGCCTGGTACGAGATGTTCCCACGCTCCACCGCCGACGCCGATGGCCACGGCACCTTCGCCGACGCCGCGAAGCGCCTGGACTACGTCGCCGGCATGGGCTTCGACATCGTCTACCTCCCGCCCATCCACCCCATCGGCCGCACCTTCCGCAAGGGACCGGACAACACCCCGGAGGCGAAGCCCGGCGATCCCGGCAGCCCCTGGGCCATCGGCGCGAAGGAGGGCGGCCACACCAGCGTGCACCCCGATCTCGGCACCCTCGCCGACTTCGATCGCCTCGTCGCCCGCGCGCGCGAGCTCGGGATGGAGATCGCGCTGGACGTCGCCTTCCAGGCCTCGCCGGATCATCCGTGGGTGAAGGAGCACGCCGGCTGGTTCCGCGCCCGCCCCGATGGCTCCATCCAGTACGCGGAGAACCCGCCCAAGAAGTACCAGGACGTGTACCCCTTCGACTTCGAGTGCGAGGACTGGCGCGCGCTCTGGAGCGCCCTGCGCGACGTCGTCCTCTTCTGGGTGGGCCACGGCGTGCGCGTCTTCCGCGTGGACAACCCGCACACCAAGGCCATCCCCTTCTGGGACTGGTGCATCCGCACCGTCCGCGAGCGCCACCCGGAGACCGTCTTCCTCGCCGAGGCCTTCACCCGGCCGAAGGTGATGTACGCCCTCGCCAAGGCGGGCTTCTCGCAGTCGTACACGTACTTCACGTGGCGCACGACGAAGGAGGAGCTCACCGCGTACATGACCGAGCTGACGCGCACCGAGGTGGGGGAGTTCTTCCGCCCCAACCTGTGGCCCACCACGCCGGACATCTTCCCCGAGCACCTGGTGCACGGCGGCCGCGGGGCCTTCCTCTCCCGCCTGGTGCTGGCGAGCACCCTCTCGAGCGCCTACGGCATCTACGGACCGAGCTACGAGCTGATGGAGAGCACCCCGCGTCCGGGCGCCGAGGAGCTGCTGCACTGCGAGAAGTACCAGGTGCGCCGCTGGGACCTGACGCGGGAGGACTCCCTCGCGCCGGTCGTCACCCGCCTCAACGCCATCCGCCGCGCGCACCCCGCCCTGCAGGACAACCGCTCCCTGCACTTCCACCCGACGAGCAACGAGCTGGTGCTCTGCTACAGCAAGCGGGAGAAGGCCCGCGCCCCGGGCGGTCGCGACGACACCGTGCTGGTCGTCGTCAACCTGGACCCGCACCACACCCACTCCGCGTGGCTGGACCTCGACCTCGACGCGCTCGGCCTCGCCGCCGACGAGAGCTTCCAGGTCGACGACGAGCTCGGCGGCGCGCACTTCGCGTGGCGCGGCGCCCGCAACTACGTGGAGCTCGACCCGAGGGCGATGCCCGCCCACGTCTTCGCCCTCCGCCGCTTCGTGCGCACCGAGAACCAGTTCGAATACTTCATGTGAACCCGAACGTCGAACAAGCGAGAGACATGACCAGCACGCCCCCGCCGAGCCCCGAACCCGACAGCGCCCTCTGGCACAAGGACGCCATCATCTACGAGGTGCACATCCGCGCCTTCAAGGACTCCAACGGAGACGGCAAGGGCGATCTCAACGGCCTCGTCGAGAAGCTGGACTACATCGCCGACCTGGGCGTCACCGCCATCTGGCTGCTGCCCTTCTACCCCTCCCCGCTCCGCGACGGCGGCTACGACATCTCCGACTACACCGCCATCCACGAGAGCTACGGCACCCGCCGCGACTTCGCCCGCCTGATGCGCGAGGCCCACCGTCGCGGCCTGCGCGTCATCACCGAGCTGGTGCTCAACCACACCTCCTCCGAGCACCCGTGGTTCCAGCGCGCCCGCCGCGCGCCCAAGGGCAGCAAGGCGCGCAACTTCTATGTCTGGGCGGACTCCCCCGCGCACTACGAGGACGCGCGCATCATCTTCAAGGACTTCGAGACCTCCAACTGGTCGTGGGACCCTGTCGCCAAGCAGTATTACTGGCACCGCTTCTACGCCCACCAGCCGGATCTGAACTTCGACAACCCGGAGGTCCACCAGGCACTCTTCGACGTCGTCGACTTCTGGCTGGACATGGGGGTCGACGGCCTGCGCCTGGACGCCGTCCCCTACCTGTACGAGCGGGAGGGCACCAGCTGCGAGAACCTCCCCGAGACGCACGCCTTCCTGAAGAAGCTGCGCGCGCACATCGACACCAAGTTCCAGCATCGCATCCTCCTCGCCGAGGCCAACCAGTGGCCCGCCGACGCCGCCGCGTACTTCGGCGAGGGGGACGAGTGCCACATGAACTTCCACTTCCCGCTCATGCCCCGCATGTTCATGGCGGTGGAGCTGGAGGACAGCTTCCCCATCATCAACATCCTGGACCAGACGCCGCCGCTCCCCGAGTCCTGCCAGTGGGCCACCTTCCTGCGCAACCACGACGAGCTGACGCTGGAGATGGTGACCGACGAGGACCGCGACACCATGTACCGCGCCTACGCGGCGGACCGCACCGCGCGCCTCAACCTGGGCATCCGCCGCCGCCTCGCGCCGCTGCTCAAGATGCGCCAGAAGCAGGAGCTGATGACCGCCCTGCTGCTCGCGCTGCCGGGCACGCCCGTCCTGTACTACGGCGACGAGATCGGCATGGGGGACAACATCTACCTGGGGGATCGCGACGGCGTGCGCACCCCGATGCAGTGGAGCTCCGGCAAGAACGCCGGCTTCTCCGAGGCCAACCCGCAGAGGCTGTACCTACCCACCGTCGTCGACCCCGAGTTCCACGCCGAGGCGATCAACGTGGAGGCGCAGCAGGCAAACTCCTCGTCGCTCCTCTGGTGGACCAAGCGCATCATCGCCAAGCGCAAGGAGCACCGCCTCTTCGGCCGCGGCTCCATCGACTTCGTCGCCGGAGACAACGCGCGCGTGCTCGCCTTCGTCCGCGAGCACGAGGGGGAGGCGATGCTCGTCGTCGCCAACCTCTCCCGCTTCGTGCAGTGCGCCCGCCTCAACCTGGAGCGCTTCGCCGAGATGCTCCCCGTCGAGGTGTTCGGCCACGCTCGCTTCCCGCCGATCGGCAAGGAGCCGTACTTCCTCTCCCTCGCCCCGCACGGCTACTACTGGCTGTCGCTGCGCCCGCCGCACGCGCCCGCGACGCAGGCCGCGTCCGGCCCCGCGTCGCTGGAGGCCCGGGGCGAGTGGACACGCACCGCGCCCCGCCCGCGCCTCGCGAGCGCGATGCTGACGTACGCGGCGCAGCGGCGGTGGTTCCGCGGCAAGGCGGGCAGCCCGAAGGGCGCGTCGATCGTGGACGTCATCCCCCTGCCGCTGGGCGACCGCTCCGCCGCCGTCGTCCTCCTCTCCGTCGAGTACGCCGATCGCGGCCCGGAGACGTACGTCGTGCCGGTGGCCTTCGCCGCCGACGGCGAGGCGGAGGCGCCCGCGCCCGCCGGGGTGATCGCCAGGCTCACCCTCGAGCCCGCCGCCGCGGGGGGGGCCCGGCGCGTGGGCGTCCTGTACGACGCGCTGCTCGATCCCGCGTGGGACGACGCGCTGCTCCGCGCGGTCAGCGGCCGGCGCGTGCTCGCCGGCGAGCACGGCCAGCTCGGCGCGGTCACGTACAAGGCCCTCAAGGAGGTCCCGGCGGACGCCAGCCTCGCCGCGCGCCCCGGCTCCGCCGAGCAGTCCAACACCAGCATCCTGTACGGCGACAGGCTCATCCTGAAGGTCTTTCGGCGCATCGAGGAGGGCCTCAACGCCGACTACGAGATCGGCCGCTTCCTCTCGCAGCAGACCGCCTTCCGGTCCATCGCGCGGCTCGCCGGCGCGCTGGAGTACCGCGTGCCCGGCCACGAGCCGAGCACGGTGGCCACCCTCTTCGAGTACGTGCCCAACCAGGGCGACGCGTGGAGCATGACCCTGCAGTCGCTCGACCGCTTCTTCGACCGCATCCTCGCGGAGGAGGCGCGCCCGGAGAGCCCGGCGCTCGTCGGCCTGCTCGACCCGCCCCTCACCGACGCGGGCACGGTGGACCGCCTCGGCCCGTACCTCCCGCGCGTGCGTCTGCTCGGGCAGCGCACCGCCGAGATGCACCTCGCACTCTCCCGCGACGCGAAGGACCCCGCGTTCGCGCCGGAGCCCTACGACATCATGCACCAGCAGTCGCTCTACCAGTCGGCGCAGGGGCTGCTCGCGCGCACGGTGCAGACACTCCGCCGGAAGCTCCCGTCGCTGGGCCCGGAGGAGCGCGAGCTCGCCGAGCGGTTCCTCGCCCGCGAGGACGACGTGGACCACCTGCTGGCCAGGGTCACCGCCCGCCGCATCGACGTGCAGCGCATCCGCCTGCACGGCGACTACCACCTGGGCCAGGTCCTCTTCACGGGCGACGACTTCGTCATCATCGACTTCGAGGGAGAGCCCGGCCGCCCCCTCGCCCACCGCCGCTTCAAGCGCTGCGCCCTGCGCGACGTGGCGGGCATGGTGCGCTCCTTCCACTACGCGGGCGTCGCGGCCCTGCGCGGCGGCCGGCTGCGCGCGGAGGACGTACCGCTCGTCACGCCCTGGGCGGAGGCGTGGGCCGGGTGGGTCTCCAGCGCCTTCGTCGCCGCGTACATGGAGCACGCGCACGGCGTCCCGCTCGTGCCCGCGTCCAAGGAGGACCTCGCCATGCTGCTCAACTTCTTCGTCGTGGAGAAATGCATCTACGAGGTCGGCTACGAGCTGGACAACCGCCCCGACTGGCTGGGCATCCCCCTGCGCGGGCTGCTCGGCATGCTCGCGCCGAAGGGGGAGGCGTGATGCCGCCGGCGCCGCCGGTGCTCGGGGAGGTGGACCTGTACCTCTTCGCGGAGGGCACCCACCCCCGCCTCTACGACACGCTGGGCGCGCACCGCGCCACGGTGGACGGCAAGGACGGCACCTGGTTCGCCGTCTGGGCGCCCACGGCGGAGTCGGTGAACGTGGTGGGCGACTTCAACGGCTGGAACGGCGAGGCCACCCGCCTCGTCCCGCACGGCGCGAGCGGCGTGTGGGAAGGCTTCGCGCCCGGCGCCTCACCCGGGGCCTGCTACAAGTTCCGCATCGCCTCGCGGCTGAACGGCTATCGCGTGGACAAGGCGGATCCCTTCGCCCGCCGCGCGGAGATCTCGCCCCGGACGGCGTCGGTGATCGACGCCACCGAGTACGCCTGGAAGGACGAGGCGTGGATGCGCGACCGCGCCGCTCGCTCCGGCCGAGGGGCGCCCATGAGCGTCTACGAGGTCCACCTCGGCTCCTGGATGCGCGTACCCGAAGAGGGCAATCGCTTCATGCGCTACTCCGAGCTGGCGCCGAAGCTGGTGGAGTACGTCGAGCGACTGGGCTTCACCCACGTGGAGCTGCTGCCGGTGATGGAGCATCCCTTCTACGGATCGTGGGGCTACGAGACGACAGGCTACTTCGCCCCGACCTCGCGCTACGGCGATCCGGCGGAGCTCATGGCGCTCGTCGACGCCCTGCACCAGGCGGGCATCGGCGTGATCCTGGACTGGGTCCCCGGCCACTTCCCGACCGACGAGCACGGCCTGGTCTTCTTCGACGGCAGCCACCTCTACGAGCACGCCGACCCGCGGCAGGGCTTCCACCCCGAGTGGCAGACCGCCATCTTCAACTACGACCGCGGGGAGGTGCGCAGCTTCCTGCTCTCCAGCGCCATGTACTGGGTCGACCGCTTCCACGCCGACGGCCTGCGCGTCGATGGCGTCGCCTCCATGCTCTACCTCGATTACGGCCGGCGAGGCGGGGAGTGGGTCCCCAACATCCACGGCGGCCACGAGAACCTGGGCGCCGTCCAGTTCCTGCAGCAGCTCAACGACGCCGTGCACCGCGAGCGCCCGGGCGTGGTGACGATCGCGGAGGAGTCCACCGCGTGGCCGCGCGTCACCGGCCGCACCGAGGACGGGGGCCTGGGCTTCGACTTCAAGTGGGACCTCGGCTGGATGCACGACACCCTGCGCTACCTGGGGCGCGATCCCATCCACCGCAAGCACCACCAAGGAGACCTCACCATGCGCGGCCTGTACGCCTTCAGCGAGGCGTACGTGCTCCCGCTTTCCCACGACGAGGTCGTGCACGGCAAGGGGTCGCTGTACGGCAAGATGGCGGGCGACGACTGGCAGAAGCGCGCCAACCTGCGCCTGCTCTTCGCCTACATGTTCTCGCAGCCGGGCAAGAAGCTCCTCTTCATGGGGGACGAATTCGGCCAGGAGCGGGAGTGGAACCACGACGCCAGCCTGGACTGGCACCTGCTCGCGGACGAGCGCCACCGGCAGCTCCAGCTATTGGTCGGGGAGCTGAACAGGCTCTACAAGACGGAGCCCTGCCTCCACGATCTGGACTGCGATCCGGCGGGGTTTCGCTGGATCGAGCCCAACGACACCGAGCGCAGCGTGCTCGCGTACGAGCGGGTGGCGCGGGACGGCGCCAGGTTGATCGTGGTGCTCAACTTCACGCCGGTGCCGCTGCAAAACTACCGGGTCGGGGCGGCGCGCGGGGGGAGCTGGGACGAGATCTTGAACACGGACGGGAAGGAGCTGGGCGGGAGCGGGCACGGGAACCTGGGGTCGGTGGAGGCGGCGCCGGTGCCGGCGCACGGGAGGGCGATGTCGGTGAGTCTGGTGGTGCCGCCGCTGGGGGCTGTGTTTTTGAGGAAGAGGGGGGCCCCTCCTGCCGCGCGCTGACGCGCGCGGCTCCTCCCCTTGCCCATCGCTCGCTTCGCTCGCTCGGGCGGGGAGGATGTTCGGCGCGCTGGTGGCGGGCTGTGAACAAGGCCCTCCCCCCAATGGCGCTCCCCTCGAGGGTGCGCGGGAACGTGCGAGGGAGCTTCGTGCGGTGCCACGCCCTGAGGGCGAAAGAAGCGCGCCAGCCTTCCTTGGGGCGTGGGTGGCGTCACTGCGGCTGTCACGCTTCTGTCGCTGTGGGGAGGGCATGGCACCGCACGAAGCTCCCTCTCTGTTCTTCCTTCACCATCACGCGCGGCGGATGCGACGGGAGGACGCGACGCCGTCGGAGGCATTGCTGTGGCGGGAGCTTCGGGGGCGGCGGGTGGCGGGGGTCAAGTTTCGCCGGCAGCACGTGCTGGCTGGGACGTACATCGTGGACTTCGTGGCGCTGAGCGAGCGGCTGGTGGTGGAGGTGGATGGGGGGATCCACGGGGCGGCGGGGCACGCGGAGGCGGATGCGGCGCGGCAGGCGGTGATCGAGGGGCTGGGGTTTCGGGTGCTCAGGATCGAGGCGGGGGTGGTGGAGGGGAACGTGAAGCGGGCGCTGGCGATGGTGAGGGCGGCGCTGCGGGGTGGGAGGTGAGCGAGCGACGGACCCTCGACGATGGGTGGGGGCTAGAACATCTCCCGCTGCCCGGTCGCGGTTGTCTTCGTGATCGACTTCCAGATCCTGTTCCCGAGAGGGCTCTTCGACGCGAAGAACAGATGGTAGAGGACTCCGCGCTGGTCGTTCTTCACTTCTATCTCCCGGACCTCGTCGTCCTCGGTGTAGCCGAGCTGCACGAGCTGCCTCTTCATGTAAGGGATCAGCTTCACGACGTGTTCCGGCTCGCGGACGTCAGCCCGCCACAACGTCGTTCCGAGGAAGCGATCGATCTTCTTGTCGTAGTCGGGCTTGGCGAAGTTGCGTTTCATGCCCATCGTCGGGAAGTGGACGATGAGGTCCATGCGGTCGAACTGAGCGAGGCGCCGGACCGTCGCGAAATCGAGGGCGCTCGCGCCGAATGGATCGACCACGGCAAGGCTCAAGGCATGCTTCGGGATGTGGGTCGTGACGGCCTCAATCATCTCGTTGCAGTCACCTGGCACGAAGTGGATTCCTGTGGTGCCAGCCATGCGCATGCGGAGCGCCTCAATATTCTCGTCGACGAGATCGCAAAGCACGAGCGACGTGTATCGCTCGATGGGCGCGGCTGCCGCAATGAGGGGACTGCCATCGATGAACTCCTTGGTCTTCGGAATGTATGCGCGGCCGGGACCAGCGAAGAGGTCGACGTAGCAGAGCCCGCCCGTGCCCTTGGACGCGTACTTCTTACGTGGGCCTCCGGTTGCGGCGATGTAGCGGCGGATGAAGTCGTGCTTCTCCTTCGCCCACTCCCCGACACACTGAACGGGCAGGTTGCCCTCACGCGCGAGCGTGCAGTTGCCGGTGGTCCTGTTTCTGCATTCCGCCATCAGCCCGCCCCCGCGTCGGGAACTCGTCCCACGTGCGGCCTTCGAGCACGCGGCCGGTCCGGTGTTTCTGCACGCCGCCCCATTGCTTGAAGAAGAACGCAACGCCCGCCGTAACGCACTGGTCGCGGACGCTCTGCACCCAGGCCTGTTGCATCGGCCGCGCGCGGGGGCCGCTCTCTCCCCCGACGATGACCCAGTCGATCTGCCGGAGATCGAGCATCCCGACATCGGCGAGCAGCGGCTCAATGGACAGGAAGCGCGTTCCGGCGACCGCTCGCCGGAGGTGCTCGATCCGTGGAACGCCGTACTTCCGGTCTTCCACGGAGACGCCGAGCCAGATGTGAGGCATGAGCGACAACCATGGTGCTCGACGCGTCCACTCCTCCAGGCGCTCCGCCCGCTTCGTGAGGATCTGGTACGTGTGCTGCGGCGTGCGCCGCATGACGTCGAAGACCGATGTGAGGAAGGCGTCCGGCACGAACTCGCCGAACAGGTCACTCATGCTGTTGACGAAGACCATCCGCGGCGCCTTCCACGTGAGCGGCTGCTTCACCCGGTCAGGTCGCAATGTCGGATCGAAGCCGTCGTGGAAGACGTGAAGCCTCCGATTCGGGAGCACGACGCCGCGCCAACGCTCGGCGAACTTCTCGGCGTAGCAGTGCTTGCAGCCTGGCGAGATCTTTACGCAACCCGTCACAGGGTTCCACGTTTCGTCGGTCCATTCGATCTTTGTCGGCATCGTCGGCAGTTCCAAGGTTCACACGCGAAGCTCGTCTTGTCGAGCGCCGTGCTTCCGTAAGAAAGTTGAGCGAGACGTGTTGCGGATTCTTCCGCCTTGGCCGCCGTGAAGGAGCTCAGGCGGAGTTGGGGGCCGGCGTTGGGTATTCCTTCGGCGGCACGACGTGCCGGGCGGAAGCCACATGGCGCACGTCGTAGCACTCGCGGCGTCGTTCGCCGAAGCACCGTCAACTCATCTTGTCGCGATAGCGACGCTCCACGCCGACCGCGCGGCAAGCCACTCCGCCCTCCAATCGGTCTACGCGTTCCTCCGTTCCTCCGACCGCTGGTGGAGAAGTGATCACTTGTGGATTAGTTATTTGATCGGCTAGATCTGGGGGATGGCCAACGAAGAGTGGAACGCGGCGCTCAAGAAGATCGAGTCTCGCGCGGACGCGTGGGCCAGGCTCGACCCGGTCGTGGCCACCCGGAAGGAGAGCCTCGGCGACCTGGGCTTCACTGATGCACTCCCCACGCTCTCCGCGGTAAAGGTACTCGGCACGCGGCTCCAGAGCATCGTAGACCGCATCGGAACGCACCCCGGCTTCGTCCCGATGCAGATTCTGACTCCGCTGATCAACTCCACATCCACACTTGAGAATACACTCGGGCAGCTGACGACGTTCAACCCAGCCACGCCACAGCAGCTGGCCGGCCGCCCGCAGTACATGATCAACCTGGACGCCGCGCTGGGGAGTGTCGGCCCGGCGCTTGCGAACATCCTCGCGCTGCTGCCCCCGGACGAACGTGCGCAGGAGGCAGCCACTGCAGCGGAGGACGCCAAGAGGCGCGCAGAAGAGGCGGCGAGGGCGGTCGACGAAGTCATGAAGGCCGCGGAGAAGAACGCGAACGATGGCGCCGAGGCGGTCAACAAGTCCGCAGAGGAGAAGCTCAGGGAGATCGAGGGGATCGCGGTCGCGGCGCGCGCTGGAGCAGCCAAGACCGGCGTTGCGGCGCACGAGGGGGACTTTCGGACGGCCGTCACGGACAGCAATAAGGCGGCGGGGAAGTGGTTGGCCGCGTCGATCTTCGTCGGTGTGGCCATCGCCGTCTTCCTGACCGTCGCCATCATCATCTACCCGTTGGATCCCAGCGCGAAGAATGGCGACATCGCCCACTACGTGCTCGTGCGCCTGGGGTCGATCCTCGTCCTGTTCTACTTCCTCGTGTGGTGCACCCGGAACCACCGATCGCACCGCCACATCGCGGTGATGAACGAGCACCGGGCGAACGCCCTGCACACCTACGAGACCTTTGCCGCGTCGACGGATGACGCAGCCGCGAAGCAGGCGATCCTGCTGGAGTCGGCGCGCTGCATCTTCACGCCCCCGCCGAGTGGCTACGCTGGCTCCGGAGAGGACGAGGGCAGCCCGACGCGCATCATCGAGGTGCTGAAGTCGCTCGGCGGCAAGGACAAGTGAGCGTATCCGATCCTCCGCGGTGGCCTCGTCCAACGCGGTGGCCGGCTCGGCACTTCTGGCGGTCTAAACGGGCTCCCGCGCGCTTCAGTCGGTTGTGCCCCCAGCCGCATTAAAACCGGCGGCACCAAAAGAAGGAGGCGGGAGGGCTTTTGTGGCTGGTGTCCCGCCCGGAGCCGCACCCCGGCGCCGACGTGGCCACCGCAAGATCATGCTATACGGGTTTCACGTGCTCCACCGCGACCGATACGCGGCCCGGCGCAGCAAGCTCGTGCCCAAACTGGATCCGGATCTGATCGCCAGGTGCATAGAGGTCCGGACGCAGACCGCGGCGGTCCGGATGCTCCGCGCGGCGCTGCGCAAGCGGTGACGTGACCCCCTCCGGGCGGAGCTACCCGTGGGCTCTGTCGGCGCATGCGTGCCCACCACCGACCCGCGGGCGATCCCCGGACACCTGGCGCGGAGTAAAGGAGGCACGGGGCGGGGAGAGCGCGCGGTCGGCGAGCGTCCTCAGCATCCGCACGTCGGGCTGAGGGTCTTGTCGCAGCAGACAGCGCGCCCCGACGAGCACCCGCAAACGCCGTGATGGTGCGAGCAGCACCCGCGGCGCCCGGGCGCGCGCACCCCGGGAGCGGAGGGGGCCAGCGTGACCACGGCTGCTGCGGCGACGACGAGCGCGAACACGATGTGGCGCATCTCGTCGAGAGATATCACGACCATGTGGCGTCCACAGCCCGCCACCAGCGCCGCGACCATCCTCCCCGCCCGAGCGAGCGAAGCGAGCGATGGGCCGGGGGAGGAGCCGCGCGCGCAGGGCCCACGCGCAACCTCGCGTGGGGGCCGACGTCCGACCTCTCGTGCACCACGTCGGCACCCGCGCGAGGGAGCATGGGCCCGAGCCCGCGGCAGGCGGGGCCCCCTCCCCCCCCGCTTGCCCGGCCGGTGCCGGTGGAGTACACGCCCAGGGTGGACCCGGCGGTGTGGATCGTCGTGGCGGTGCTCGCCGTCACGGCCGGCATGATGGGGTGGAGCGTCCACCTGAGGCGCCAGGTGCTGCGGCGGCGGGAGGCCCTGCGGCAGGCGGAACGGGTGGAGATCCCTGTCGTCTCGGTGCTGCGGGGCGTGGGCATCGCGCTGCCCCTGGTGCTGCTGCCGCCCGCGCTGATTGTGGTGCCCGCGATCCTGCTCGACCAGACGCGAGAGCACGCGCTCGCGGTCGTGGTCGGCGTCATCGTGCTGTCGTCCGTCGCCATCATGGCCTCCATCCCGCTGGTGCAGCGGCTGGCGCGCGTCGGGCAGCTGGTGCTCGACGCCCAGGAGCTCGTCCTCGAGATGCCGGGCGAGCGGGTCGCCATCGCGCTCGACCGCAACCTCCGCCTCCGCGAGGCCGTCGTCCCCGGGGGCCAGCGGGTCGAGACGCTCGTCATCATCAGCCAGGACGAGGACGCGAGCTTCATCGCCTTCCGCTACCCCTGCCTTGTCCGCGAGAAGTCGCTGGCGCCTGGAGGGGTCACCGCGCCACCGATGGGGATCCTGCTGGGGCCGGAGGCGCGCGTGGTGCACGAGCGGCTGAGCGCGATGATCGGGAAGTGATCCGCGCGCCGGCGCTAGAGTGGGGTGCGTGATGCAGCGCCGTGACCGCACGAGGGCCCAGGCGTGATCGACCCGGCGGCGGTGCGCGCGCGGCTGGACGAGGTCGTCGCGGCGATGAAGCGCGAGGGAGCGTGGGACGCGGAGCGCCCACCCGAGGAGGCGTTCGAGGACATGGGCGCGTTCGGCTCGCGCACCATGGCGTTCGTGCAGTGGCTCCGCTGGGTCTTCGTCCCGAACGTGGAGCGGCTGCTCGGCGAGGGCGGGCCGTGGCCCGACGGGAGCGCGGTGGGCGTGATGGCGGCGCGGGAGGGAGACACCGATGCCGTGGTGGCCGCGCTGGTGCCGTCCCTGGCGGCGTTCGACGCCCTCTTCTCGGAGGACGACGAGGAGGACGACCAGGAGGATGACGCGCAGCCGCCCTCCGATGTCGCGCAGCCGCCCTCCGACAACCGCGCGGGCTGGGCGATCCTCTCCAGGCCGGGGGCCACACCCGCGGAGCTACAGGAGGCGGTCGCGTGCTTCCGCCGGAGCATCGCGCGCGATCCGGGTACGCCGGAGGCGGCGAACAACCTGGGCGTCGCGCTGCTGAGGCTCGGGCGCCCGGGCGACGCCGTCGAGGAGCTGGAGCGCGTGGCCGCCGGCGACGGGCGGCTCGCCGCCACGGCGCACAACTGGCTGGGCTGGTACTTCACCGCGAAGGACTGCGATCTGCGGCGCGCGCTGGCGCACCTGGCGGAGGCCGACCGTCTTCGACCCCGCTGGGGTGTGGTGTGGCTCAACCGCGCCAAGGCGCTGGACATGGCGGCGGACATGGCGGCTGCCTGCGCCGCGTACGGCGAGGCCATCGCGTGCGGCGACGCCCACGACGAGGCCTACGCCCGCGACCGCCGCCTGCAGCTCGAGATGCACCTCCTCGGGCTCGGCGAGTCGCCGCCGCCCCCGCCCGACTCCGCGGCCGCCGACTCCGTC
Organism: uncultured delta proteobacterium; assembly: GCA_963782055.1. Taxonomy (GTDB): domain Bacteria; phylum Myxococcota_A; class Polyangia; order Polyangiales; family Polyangiaceae; genus DASXHD01. The sequence goes on along the minus strand of CAWAIF010000003.1, from coordinate 1,719,238 downwards.
GCCTTCGCCATCGTCCGCGCGGTGGTGGGCGTGCTGGACCGGCCGCGCGCCTTCATGATCCGCCCCACGCAGCGGGCGCGGGATCCGCGCGCGGTCATCGGCACCATCGTGGACGGGCGGGCGCTGGGGCACGCGATCGTGAGCGGCACCGGCAAGGCGCTCCGGGCGGCGGTCCTCGCGCGCGGCGACGGCGCGATCCGGTTCCGCGAGACGGCCGTGGCGCCGGGCGACGTCGACGGGGCGGCCGCGCATCTGCTCGCCTGGCTGGACGCGGGCGGCGCGGACGCCGCCGCGGTCACCCCCCTCGACCTCGGGCTCACCCTGCTCGACCGCCTCGCGGCGGAGGGCCCCGGCGCGTCGGGGTGGTCCTGGACGATCGCGTCGCCGCAGCCGGCGGCGCTCAGCCTCTACGAGCTCAACGGCGGCGTCTCGATCCGGGTCGAGGCGCGCGCGGGCGGCGGCGCGCGCGTCACGCTCTCCCCGGAGGCGGTCGGGGCACCACGCCGGGTGCTCGACGTCGAGACGGCCGCGCGCGCGACCGCGCTGCTGCCGGAGATGGTGGAGGCGACGCGGCGCGCCCTGGCGGCGCGCGACGCGTTCCCGGAGCGTCCCTTCGGCGTCCGGCAGGTCATGCCCGTGATCGCGAAGGCCGTCGCGTCCATCCGCAAGAAGGGCTGGCGGCCGCCGGAGTTCCACGAGAGCTTCCCCACCGCCCGCGCGTCGTTGCCGCAGGGCGCTGAGCTCGTCTCCGTCGTGACCGCCGAGGAGGAGGCGCCGGGGGAGTGCACGGTGCGGGTCGGTCGAGACGACGCCTGGAAGGTGCGCTCCGTCGACCAGCTCCGCGCGGTGCTGCCTGCGATCGTGGAGGCGGTGCGGATCGACATCCGGCGCCTGCGGCCGGAGCGCATGCACCCGCACGACCGCTTCCGCGTCCTGGCCCCGTTCGGGCCGTTCGCCGCCGGGGACGAGGTCCAGCTCTCCGCCATCCTCTACCACCCGCGCGACGTGTGGCGCGCTTACCGGCTCTACGGCCCCGGCAACGCCACGATGACGCTCTCGGAGGAGCTGGACGCCGACACGGCGATCCTCGACGCGATCGATCGGTACCTGGAGCGCGCGTGATGATCGTCCGTGCGGGACTTCCCCCGACCTCCGCCGGAGCGCGTGTCAGAGCCCGTACTTGGCCATCAGGTAGCCTTGGAACGCGCCGGCGCCTGCGTCAGGACGCGGCAGGGCGAGACGTTACGGTGCAGAATGCTCGGGAGGCCAGCCCGACCGCGAGGCTCGCGAGCCTAGCCTCCCCGTTTCAGTTGGGCAGCGTCCCCGAGAGCGTCGCCGCATGCGGCGGGCGCGCGCTCCGTCATGTGCGGCGATATCCGGCTGGAATAGCTGGAAGCCGCCCTCGTTGAAGGCGCTGGTCTTCCAGTTTACCAAGCCGGACGTCCCCCCGCAGTGCCCGACGGGGTAGTCGTCGCAGCGGAGCTGCATAGACCGTACTGTTCGCCGTTGCGAGGCGGTGACTGGAGCGAGCCGACGCCCCGGCGGCCGTGAGGGGGCGCGTCAGAGCCCGTACTTGGCCATGAGGTAGCCCTCGAGGTCCGCGAGATCGCTCGAGCTGATCGCGCCCTTGACGGCGACGAGCTCCGCGATGTCGCCGTCAAGGTTGCCGCTGCCGTAGTACGACCCGCCGACGCTCGCCTTCTGCCCGGGCTCGGACACGTCGACGCCGCCGGTGGACGTCGCGACGACCGATCCGTTCACGCGCAGGGTCAACACGCCGGCGTCGTATTGCACGGCGTAGAGGCGAGGCATCGAGTCGTTGTACGCCGCCTCGACCCCGACGTACGTGTCGTAGCTCTCCTGTGACCAGAGCCCGGCGACGACCGGCCCGTAGCCGCCCGCGTCGGTGATCGTCTGGTAGTTCGCGTAGAGCGCGACCAGGCTGTTCGGGCCGAGCTTGACGTAGAACGGGCCCGCGCCGATGGAGATGCCCTGGGTGGGATCGTTGTCGAAGCGGCCGACGGCCTCGACGAGGTACGGGCCCGCGCCCCACTGGAGGCTGGTCGAGTCGGCGATGACGAACATGTTCCGCTGGCCGGCGACGAAGTGAATCGCCGGCCGGCCGCCGATGTCCGCGGCGGACATCGTGGGGGCGAACTTGCCGGCGACGCCGTCGTTGTGCTGGCCGGACTGATCGGCCCACGCGGTGACCGCGCCGCCGTCGAGCGTCGTGCCCTCGCTCGCGACGAGCCACAGCACGGCGTTCGCGAGCGTCGGGGGTGCGGCGTCGGGCGCTCGACCCGCGTCCGCGACGTCACCCTGCGGCGCGTCGAATGTCGTGGCGTCGCGTGAGCCGTCGGGCGCCGACGCGTCGTTCGCGGCGCCGCTGTCGTCGCCGCCGCCGCACGCGACGGCGACCGCGGTCACCGCGGCCGCGACCACCGCGCCGAGCGTCGTGGAGCGTACGAGCGCCTTCATGCTTCGATGCTACCGCGATCGCGAGCTGCCCGCGCAGCCCTGACGCTCGTGGGCCTCTCCGGAGCGGATGCTCGTCCACAGCACCTATAGGCCGCAGCGTCGAACCCGACGCAGCCCGTGCCAGGATGTCGTAGCCGACGACTCTTCCCGCCGAGCGTATGCTCTAATGGTGTCGCGATGGAGATGGCGTACCGAAAGCGGTGGGAGGCGGAGATCGTCGAGATGCAGCGGATCCTCGCCCCCTTCGGGATGGTGGAGGAGTGCAAGTGGGGGAAGCCGACCTACACGGCAGGCGGAAAGAACATCGTCATCCTGCAGGGGTTCAAGGAGTACTTCGCGCTGGGGTTCTTTCAGGGTGCGCTGCTGAAGGACCCGAAGCGGCTGCTGCGGCAGCTGGGACAGACGCAGGCTGGACGCGTCATGAAGTTCACCAGCGCGCGCGAGATCGCCGCGCAGGCGGCGACGATCAAGGCGTACGTACGCGAGGCGATGGCGGTGCGGAAGGCCGGGGCGCGGGTGGAGAAGAAGAGGACCTCGGAGTTTCCAGTTCCGGAGGAGTTGAAGGAGAAGTTTCGGCGAGAGCCTCGGTTCAGGAAGGCCTTCGAGGCGCTGACGCCGGGACGGCAGCGGGGATATCTGTTTCACTTCGCCCAGGCGAAGCAGGCGGCGACGCGCGCGACGAGGATCGAGAAGGCGATGCCGGCGATCTATGCGGGGCGTGGGTTCCTGGAGCGGCCACGAAAGACCTGACGGCGCCTCCCGGCCAGGACGGCTGGCTCCACGTCGTGGAGGTCGCCGTGCTGGTGGGCCCCGGCGATGTCCCGCGCGACCAGGCCCAGGTGCTGGTGGCGCTCACGCGTGGGACTACGGCCCGCAGCCGCCGTCTTGCTTGCGCGTCTGGCCCTTGGGGCAGCGGGGCATGCACCTGTCGCCGACAGGCTCCTCGCCCGCCCTGCACCGGTTGACGGGCGCCAGGCACCGGAACGGCGGCTGCTTCTGCCGCACCGTCCCCGCAGGACAGGCGGGCGCGCACTTGCCGCCGCCGAGGTCCTCCTCCCCCACCTTGCACCGGCTGGCGGGCCCCAGGCACCGGAACGGCGGCTGCTTCTGCCGCACCGTCCCCGCAGGACAGGCGGGCGCGCACTTGCCGCCGCCGAGGTCCTCCTCCCCCACCTTGCACCGGCTGGCGGGCCCCAGGCACCGGAACGGCGGCTGCTTCTGCCGCACCGTCCCCGCCGGACAGGCGGGCGCGCACTTGCCGCCGCCGAGGTCCTCCTCCCCCGCCTTGCACCGGCTGGCGGGCCCCAGGCACCGGAACGGCGGCTGCTTCTGCCGCACCGTCCCCGCAGGACAGGCGGGCGCGCACTTGCCGCCACCGAGGTCCTCCTCCCCCGCCTTGCACCGGCTGGCGGGCCCCAGGCACCGGAACGGCGGCTGCTTCTGCCGCACCGTCCCCGCCGGACAGGCGGGCGCGCACTTGCCTCCGCCGAGGTCCTCCTCCCCCGCCTTGCACGCGGACACGGCGCTGCTGCTCGTCGCCGCGAGGCTGACGGTGAACACCACGGCGAGCGAGCCGACCACCACGGATTTCCCGAACATGAGGCACTCCTTGTCGATACACGGCGCCCGAACGTTGGACGGACGCGACGCGTACCGATTCAGCCGCATCTACGGGAAGGAGGTGTCTCGCGCTCCGGAGTCGGGGTGCCGCCCCCACGCGCAGCCGACCCACCGGGTCGGTGCTTCCAGTGAGAGCGGACCGCCACTTCGCATGAGATGCGAGCCGTCACGGTTTCCCCGCCCGATCGCGCTACGCCTTCCCATGCTCCGGCGAGCCGGAGCGCAGCATCTCCGCGGATGCTCCAGCGCGTAGAGTGTCCATGGGGGCGAGGAGGATCATGCGCGTACTGTTGACGGCGGTGGGAACCCGGGGTGACGTGCAGCCCGCGCTCGCCCTGGCGCTGGAGCTACGAAGGCTTGGACACGGGGTGCGATTGTGCACCTAGCCGAACTTCGTCGCGTGGGCCCGGGGCCTGGGGCTGGAGGCGGTGCCCATGGGCGTCGAGATGCGGATGCCCGCGCGCAGCTCGGGTCTGGCGCCGCAGCTCACTCCGGAGGAGCTGCGCCGGCTGCGGGAGTCCATGCCCGACCTGATCACGGACCAGTTCGAGACCGTCGGCGCCGCCGTGGAAGGGTGCGACGTCATCGTCGGCGCCAACGCGCATCAGTACGCGGCGCCGTCGATCGCCGAGTACGCAGGCATCGGGTGCGTGACGGCCGTCTACGCGCCGGTCGCGCTGCCGTCGACGGACGTCCCGCCACCGCCGACGCCGGGCGAGACCGCGAGCGAGGCCGCGAGCATCGAGGAGCGCTGGCGCGACGCCGCCAGGGCGTGGAGCGAGCGCGCGCTCGAGCGCATCAACCACAACCGTGGCCGACTCGGCATGCAGCCGATCGATGACGTCCTCGACTACGTCCTCACCGACCCCACGTGGCTCGCCGCGGACGCCGCGCTCGCGCCGGTGCCCACCACGCCCGGTCGGCAAGTCTTCCAGACAGGCGCGTGGCTGCTCGCCGGCGGCGCGCCGCTCCCGGCCGATCTGGAGGCGTTCCTGGCGCGAGGGGAGCCGCCCGTCCTCGTGGGCTTCGGCAGCATGCCCCTCGCCCGCGAGGCGAGCCACCGGCTGATCGGCGCGGTCCGCGCGGCGCGTCGCCGGATCCTCGTCTCGAGAGGCTGGGCGGACCTCGACCTCGTCGACGATGCGCACGACTGCATGGCCCTCGGCGACGTGAGCTACGACGTCCTCTTCCCGCGGGTCGCGGCGGTCGTCCACCATGGCGGCGCCGGCACCGTCGCCACCGCGGCGCGCGCCGGCGCCCCTCAGGTCGTCGTGCCGATGTTCGGCGATCAGTTCTACTGGGCCAGCCGCGTGGTGGCGCTCGGGATCGGGAGCACGACCCCGTACGCGACGATGTCGGAGGAGTCGCTGAGCGCGGCGCTGCGGACGGCGCTCGATCCGGGCGTCGCGGCTCGCGCGCGCTCGCTCGCCGGGCGCGTTGGCTCGGACGGCGCCATGATCGCAGCGAGGCGACTCGAGGCCAGCCACGGCGCCGCCAACCACCTCTCCACCACGGCAGGACCATGACCAACCACGGCGACCATCACCACGATCCGCGGCACGCGCACACTGCGGATCACGGGCACGCGCACGATCGCGGAGCACGGGGTCTGTTGCGCTACCTGACCCTGTTACCGCGGATGTGGCGCTCCGAGGTGAGCGACGAGGTCGTGCGTCGGGTGGCCCCGAGAGCCGGAGAGCGCGTGGTCGATCTCGGCGCGGGCATGGGCCCCGCCACGGTGGCCGCGGCGCGGACCGGCGCCGCGGTGGTCGCCGTCGACCCCACCTCGTACATGCGAAGGATCCTGGGCCTGCGGCGGGGGTGGCAGCGCGACCGGGCCGCCATCACGGTCGTGAGCGGGTCCGCGGAGTCCATCCCCCTGGCCGACGCCAGCGTCGACGCGCTGTGGACCGTCAACACGATGCACCACTGGACCGACCGCGCCGCGGCGTGCCGCGAGCTGGCCAGGGTCATGCGGTCCGGGGGGCGCGTGTTGCTGGTGGACGAGGACTTCGACGACCCCGCTCATCCCTCGCACGACCGCGTGCGAGCTCGCCGGGCGCGACACCACCACCACTTCGACGACGTGGACGTCGAGGCGCTGGCCGCGTCGCTCGTCGAGGCGGGCTTCGCCGGCGCCGAGGGCTCACGGACCACCTTCGCGGGCCGCCCCGCGAAGGTCGTGCGCGCCACGCGCTCCGGGGGCTCGGGCGCTTGACCCGCGCGGCCGGCGCACCCCGTCTCCGCCGGTAGCACCGACGGCGCCTCGGCGGCATCCCGCTCGCGCACTTCGGGGCGACCGCCACCAGCGCCCAGACCATCCTCCCCGCCCGAGCGAGCGCGAGCGAGCGATGGGCCGGGGGAGGAGGCGCGCGCGGACCGCTCACGCGCAGCGCGCGCAGGCCGCGAGCTCGTCGCCATCGTGCACTCCCGTCGCGGCCGAGCACGCGAGCATGAGCGGGAGCACGCGCCACGCGCACCGCGTCAGCCGCGGTCATCCAGCAGCGCGCGCAGCCGGGCGACCTCCGCGAGCGCCTCCTCCTTCGCGGCGCGCTCCTGCTCCTTCGCCGCGCGCTCCTGCTCCTTCGCCGCGCGCTCGGCCTGCTCGCCGGCGACGGCGCGCTCCTCCGGCGTGAGCACCAGCGCGCCCTCCCGCGCCAGTCGCAGGGCCGCGCCCACGACGCCGCCGGGAGCGATCACCCACTCGGCGTCCAGCGTGAGGCAAGGGGTGCCGCCACCGGCGGGGACGTCCCGCTCCACCAGATCGCCCTCGATCCGATCCCACGCGCGCACGCGCCCCTCGTCCGCGTCGAAGCACACGACCTCCAGGGTGCCGAGTGCCCGGTAGAGGGCGAGCTTCTTCTCCAGGGTGAGCGGCTCGCGGGTGTCGCTCGGGCTGAGGATCTCCACGCAGAGCTCCGGCGTGCCGCGCTCCCACACCTTCCAGGAGGAGAAGAAGTCCTGCGAGTGGCCGCGCTTGACGAAGCCATCCGGCGCGAGGCACCGGCCCGGATCGCCCGCGTCGAAGTAGACGAACTGATCCGCGCCCACGCTGTCCTGCGGCGTGACCGCGGCGAGCAGGATCTGGTGCAGCAGCTCGCACAGGTGAAGGTGACGCAGCGACTGACCCAGCTCCCACTCCTCTCGCGACGCCGGGAAGTCCAGCGGCTGCACGGGGCGCAGGTGGCGCAGGGAGGAGGCCCGCGAGGTGATCATCACGCTCATGGTAGCTCGCCTTCACCGCCGCGTCGGCCGTGCATGGGAGGAGCCTGAGCAGGGGCCGTGCCAGCGCGCTCGAGGCGGGTTTGCCGTGCGATCGCGGAGCGGTGCGCTGTCACCCCTGTCCGCGGAGGCCGTCCCTGGACACCCGCCCGGGCACGAATCGTGGCGCGGTCCGACACGCAACGGGACGCCCACCTCGCCGGACTCCATGCGCCTCGTCTCGGGAACGACTCGACGCAGCTGCGCGGGCTGATCGGTACTCATCGGAGTCGATACTCACGGCGAATTGCCCATGGCAGCGAGCCCTCCAGACCGACACAGTCATTTCGTGCGTCCGCTGCCCCTCCTTCTCCCGCTGCCGGCGATCGCGATCTCCGCGCTGGGGTGCGAGACGACGACGGCGCCCGGCGCGCCCGACGCCGGGCGGACGCTCGACGTGCCGCTCGTGCACCTCTTCGATGACGACTACGGCACCCTCATCTACGCCCGGGCGCTCGACGGCGAGGTGCTCGGCGGCGCCCGGCTCGACGAGCCCGAGCCCGCGCTGGACCGCGCGACGAGCATCTCGGCAGGGGGCTTTCCGTCGATCTCGATCATGGGTAGCCCACCGACGGCCTGGGAGTGCGCGTCGCTCCCTACGGGCGAGGTGCTGTGCACGGGCTCGAACGTCGATGGGGAGCTCGGCTCGATCCCTACCGATAGCTGCTACAACGGCTGCGATCATCCGCCCGAGAGCCGGACGGGGTGCAACGAGTCCAACTGCGTCCAACTCTTCGGCCCTGGCTGCTACCCATGCGTCGCCGACTGGTCGCAGCTCCCCGGCGTCATGGGTCTCCGCCAGGTGCACCACGCGTGCGGGGTGGATTTCGCGGGCAAGGTGGTGTGCTGGGGTCATGGCCACGCGGCGTCATTTCCTGGTCCCGTCCGCAGGCTCGCCGGCGACTTTGCCATCCTGGAGAGCGGTGACCTGTACCCGATGACGGGCGGCTCGCATCCGATCCTCACGCACGTGGTCCAGGCGACGACCGACGACTATTTTGGCGGCACGTCCTGCGCGATCACGGACGACACCAGTCTCTACTGCTGGGGCGCGAACGACGACGGTCAGTTGGGCGACGGCACTACGACGCCGAGGGAGACCCCCGTGCTGATCGGCTCGGGCTACCAGCACGTCGTCACCCGTGTGAACGCGACGTGCGCCATCCGGGCCGACCGGAGCGTCGTGTGCTGGGGCGCGGTCTATCCCTACTCGCCCGGCTCGACGGGTAACTGCGGAATCGGCGACACGTGCGCGCTCGTGCCGACCGTGGTCGCCGGGCTGTCGAACGTGAAGGAGATTGCCGGACTCGTCGGTCAGCTCTACGCGCTTCGTTATGATGGCTCCGTCGTGGAAGTCGGCTGGCCACCGGAAGCTCCCACGTTCAAGACGATGCACGCCGCGGAGTGACGCAGCTGCGGGCGTCCGGCCCGCGGGTTGACGTCCCGCTCGCTCGGCGGTGCTCATCGCCGGGCACCCGGACTGAAGGGCCGCGACGGTCATCGCGTGCGCGTCATCGGCTCCGGCCCGAAGTCCTCGCTCGTCGTGTACGCGCCGGACGACGACGAAAGGTCGTTCCACGTGACCGACCAGTCCTGCTCCACCTGGAACGTACACGTGGAGTGGGCGAACGCGCGGGTGAACGGCGTGCATGCGGTGACCGGACACCTGCACGTCGCGTGCCCGAGGCCCGGTGGCGGCACGACCCACGTCGACGCGGACTTCACGCGCTGCTCGACGAACTAAGACCGCGCAGCACGCGGGGCATGGCCCAGTCATACAAGGCCGGCGCCCCGGCGTGGTACCGTCCGCTTCGCCGTGACACCCGCACCGCAGCGCGACGGCTCCTCCGGGCCCTTCATCCCGAGCTCCACCTCGCTTCCGGAGATCACCGTCAAGGCGGTGATCCTCGGCGTGGTGCTGGCGGTGGTGCTCGCCGGCGCGAACGCCTACCTCGGCCTCTTCGCGGGGATGACGGTCTCCGCGTCCATCCCCGCGGCGGTCATCTCGATGGGGGTGCTCCGCTTCTTCAAGCGCTCCAACATCCTGGAGAACAACATCGTGCAGACGTGCGCGAGCGCGGGGGAGTCGCTCGCCGCGGGCGTCATCTTCACGGTGCCCGCGCTGGTGCTGCTCGGCACCTGGCGTCACTTCGACTTCCTGCAGACCACCTTGATCGCGGGCTTCGGGGGCATCCTCGGCGTGCTCTTCACCGTGCCGCTCCGCCGCGCGCTGATCGTCGAGGATCCGCTGCAGTTCCCGGAGGGCGTCGCCTGCGCGGAGGTGCTGGAGACCGGCGAGCGCGGCGGGGCCGGCGTGCGGCTCGTCACCGGCGCGGCGATCGTGTCGGCGCTCTTCAAGCTCGGCCAGACGGGGCTCCGGCTGTGGAAGGAGACGGCGGAGTGGGCGACCCCCCTCGCGGGCAAGCGGACCCTCTTCTACATCGGCTCGGATCTGTCGCCCGCGCTCATCGCGGTCGGCTACATCGTCGGCCTGAACATCGCGGTGCTCGTCTTCGCCGGCGGCGTCCTGAACTTCTGGATCGCGATCCCCATCCTGACCTGGCTCCACGGCGGGGTGCCCGCCGGACAGAGCGCGGCGGATCACGCGCTGGACGTCTGGTCCGCGCAGACACGCTACCTCGGTGTGGGCGCGATGGTGGTGGGTGGCCTGTGGGCGCTGGTGCGCATGCGCGGCAGCGTGCTCACCGGCATCCGCTCCGGGCTCGATGCCTACAGGAGACTCAAGGACAAGGGCAGCGCGGAGACGCCGCGCACCGAGCGGGACATGCCGATGCAGTGGGTGCTGGTGGTGATCGTGCTGTCGATCCTGCCGCTCTATTTTCTGTATCACTTCCTCGTCGGTCACGTCGGCATGAGCCTGGGCATGGCCGTGATCATGGTGCTCGCCGGCTTCCTCTTCTCCGCGGTGTCCGGGTACATGACGGGCCTCGTCGGGTCGTCCAACAACCCCGTCTCCGGCGTGACGATCGCGACCATCCTCTTCGCGTCGCTTCTGTTGCTCTTCGTCTTCGGGGCGACGGGCGCGAGCGGGGCGGCCGCGGCGATCCTGATCGGCGCGGTGGTCGCGTGCGCGTCGGCGATCGCCGGGGACAACCTGCACGATCTCAAGACGGGCTACCTGGTCGGCGCGACGCCCTGGAAGCAGCAGGTGATGCTGATCGTCGGCACGGGCGTCTCCGCGTTCGTGATGGCGCCCATCCTGAACCTCCTGCTCGCGGCGTACGGCATCGGCCCGCACACCGCCGCGCACCCGCAGTCGCTCACCGCGCCGCAGGCGACGCTGATGGCTTCGGTCGCGCGCGGCGTGTTCGAGGGCGGGCTGCCGTGGCCGATGGTGTTCATCGGCATGGGGCTGGCGGTGGTCATCATCGTGGTGGACCTAGTGCTGGAGAAGCGCGGGTCCGCCTTCCGCGCGCCGGTGCTCGCCGTCGCGGTGGGCATCTACCTGCCGCTGGAGCTCTCGACGCCGATCATCGTCGGCGGGCTGATCGCGCACTTCGTGAAGCGCGCGGTCGCGCGCCGCGAGGCCGGACTGTCGGAGGACGCGAAGAAGGACCTGGAGCAGCGCGGCCTGCTGCTGTCCTCCGGGCTCATCACGGGCGAGGCGCTGGTCGGCATCCTGATGGCGATCCCGATCGTGCTCTCCGGGCGCTCCGACGTGCTCGCGGTGTTCGGGGTGCATCACTCCGCGCTGCCGGGGCTCGCGCTGGTGTGCCTGGTGGTGTGGGGCCTGTACCGCGTGGCGTCGCGCGCCCCGTCGCGGGCCTGACGCGCACGAAGTAGAGTGCCGCCCCATGGAACCACTGAAGGGGCGAACCGCGCTGGTGACCGGCGCGTCGAGCGGCATCGGCGAGCACTTCGCGCGCCAGCTCGCCGCGCGCGGCATGAACCTCGTCATCACGGCGCGCCGCGCCGACAGGCTGGAGGCGCTCGCCGGGGAGCTGCGCGCCAGGCACTCGGTCGAGGTCGAGGTGGTGCCGCTCGACCTCGGCCAGCCGGGCGCGCCGTCCGAGCTGTTCGAGAAGGTGGAGGCCGCCGGCAAGCGCGTCGACGTCCTGATCAACAACGCGGGCTTCGGCACGCAGGAGCACTTCGTCGACATCCCGTGGGACAGGCAGCGCGAGCAGCTCCAGCTCAACGTCGTCTCGCTCACCGAGCTCACGCACCGCTTCGCGAAGGCGATGCTGTCGCGCGGGCAGGGCTGGATCCTCAACGTGGCCTCGATCGGCGCGTACATGCCCGTGCCGGACTACGCGGCCTACGCGGCCGGCAAGGCCTACGTGCGCAACTTCACCGAGGCGCTCGCCTTCGAGCTGCGCCGCACGCCCGTTCGCGTGTGCTGCCTGTGCCCGGGCGGCACCGCGACCGAGTTCCTCCAGGTCTCCGGGCAGAAGGAGACCGCCCTGGTGAAGGCGGCGCTCATGTCCGCCGAGCGCTGCGCGCGCATCGGCCTGCGCGCCCTCTTCGCGGGGCGGCGGAACGTCGTCGCCGGCGTGACGAACTCGATCGGGATGTGGCTTCTGCGCTTCGTGCCACGGCGGCTGATCGTGCGGATCGCGGCGGTGATCATGGAGAAGCCGGCCGGGTAGGTCACCCCGTCGTTTGCCGCGATCACAGCCGCCGCAAGCCGGCCGCGTACGCCCCCGACAGCTTGCCGCCCGAGACCAGGAACCCGCCGGCGAACCCGCCGAGCGCGAGCACGGCGGGGAGAGCGATCAGGATGATCCCCGAGCCCATCGCTTCGCGCTCGTGGCAGCCGGCCTTGATGCAGACCTCCCGCAGACCCTGATCGTCCAGCTCCTTCTGGTGCGCCTGGGCCCCGCCGCCGAGCGCCGCCGCGATCCCCAGGCCGAGGCCCGCCCCCAGCAGCCCCACCACCAGCCCCACGACGAACGGCAGGCGCCGCTTCCACGCGCCCTTGTTGGCGCGCGCCCACTCGGCCTCGACGTCGGAGGTCTGGGGAGTCATGCCGCCGCGTGCTTCCGGCTCTGTCATGCGCTCGCAGTACAGGGCACCCGGGTCCGTCGCAAGACGGCCGGCCCGTTCGACGAGTCGGTCGGTGAGGGCCTCCTCGCCGGGCCCCGCCCACCTGAGCTATCGTCTCTGCGGCACCGGGGAGGTGCGGGGCTCCGCCACGCGACGCCGCTCGCGCATCGCCGGGTCCGATCAGGGGAGGTCACCGTCATGTCGCTCAGCCAGATCCTGACGCCGGTCGTCGGCCTCACCATCGTCGCGCTCGCATACCTCCTCGCCCGCCGCAAGAGCGGCGAGGGCGGCGGTGCGCAGGCGCGCGGCGCAGGCGCCATCGGCGGCCCCGACATCCAGGCGCTCGTCGCCAGCGTCCAGAAGAACGACTTCAGCGGACTGTTCGCTTACCTCGCCGCCTGCCGCGAAGGCCGCTGGGACGAGCGCGGGATGGCCGTCGAGGTGGTGAGCGAGGGGATGGGCCGGGCGGCCATCGACACGTGGTGCGCGACCCAGCCGAACGCGCCGGAGCCCTTCCTGATGCGCGGCCGCCACGGCATCTTCTGGGCGTGGGAGGCGCGCGGCAGCGGCAAGGCGTCTTCCGTCAGCCAGGCGGGCCGGCAGCTCTTCGAGGAGCGGCTCGCGCTCGCGCAGCAGGACCTGGAGCGCGCCGCGCAGATGGACCCCGCCGACCCCACGCCGTGGGCGTTGCTGGTGACCATCGCCCGCGCGCGTGATCTCGGCAAGCCGGCCGCGCAGCGCTACCTGGACGAGGCCGTGCGGCGCGATCCCGACAACTTCTTCGCCCACAACAACATGCTCTCCTTCCTCGCCGCCAAGTGGCACGGCTCGCACGAGGACCAGCTCGCCTTCGCGCGGGGGGTGGCGACCAGCGCGCGCCCCGGCTCCGACCTCGTCGCGCTCGTCATCCGGGCGCACGTGGAGGTGTGGGCGTACAAGCAGCACTTCGACGGCGACAAGACCGCGGCCGACGCGTACGTCCACTCCGAGGCGAACCGCGCGGAGTGCGCCTCGGCGTACCACGCGTCCCTCGCCGCGCCGGGGCACGTGCCGCGCGCGAGCACCATCTACCTGCTGAACGAGGCGGCGTTCTGGTTCTGGCGCGCGGGCGACCGGGAGCGCGCGGCGCAGGCGTTCATGCGCATCGGGTCGTACGCTTACACCGAGTACCCGTGGCGGTACCTGGGCGATCCGCAGGCGAGGTACTACGAGGCAGCCAGCTGGGCGACGCGGTGAGGCCACGCGTGGCGCATCGGCTTCGTCTACCATGGCGCGCATGAAGCTCGCGCGCGCATCGATCGCTCTCGCTCTTCTCACGGTGGTCGGCAGACATGCTCCACGCGGAGAGCGGGGGGCGTGCAGATCGTCGAGCTACCCTACGACAAGAGCGACCGGGCGCTGCTCGTGGCGCTGCCGCCGAGCACCACCCCGATCGACGGCGTGCTCGCCGGGCTGAGCGGCGGGGTGATCGACGCGTGGAGCAAGGGCCTCGCGAAGACGAAGGTGGTGCCGTCGCTTCCGCGCTTCGAGTGGCGCGTGGGGTCGGTCGATCAAGCCGGAGCTCGAGGCGATGGCGTGCGGACCGCCTTCCGCGTCGCGGCGGACTTCTCCGGCATCACGAAGCCCTCCCGCCCGCAGGACCGGCTGTCGGTGAGCGACGTCTTTCACCGCGCGTTCATCCAGGTGGACGAGACCGGCACGACCGCGGCCGCGGCGACGGGGGTGGACCGTCCGTTCCTGTTCTTCGTGCGCAGCCGGAAGACGGGACAGGTGCTGTTCGCCGGTCGCGTGCTGGACCCGGCCGCGCAGAAGCCGTGAGCGTGCGGGCCGGACGCGCCGCTGCGGGCGCGGATGGACGAGCATGCTCAGAACCGAAGGACGGGGCCGACCCAGCCGCTCACCGAGAGCACGTCGTAGGCCTCACCGCCGGCGTGCCCAAGGTCGATCGACGTCTCCATCATCGCACGCAGCCCGAGCCAGCGCGCTGGGCGGACCTCCACACCGAAGTCCAGCCCGCCGTCGAAGGCCCAGCCCGCCTTGGTGAGGAGCACCTGGCCGCACCCGACGCCGGGACGGAAGGCCTCGAACTCGCCGCGGTTGAAGGAGACGCCAGCGGCAACGGAGGGCGCGATCGAGACGTCCACGGTCCGCCGGTGAAGCAGGTGGATCCAGAGGCGCGCGCCGAGGACCTCGGTCCGCCAGTGGTCCGTCGCCCCGGCGCACGCCGCGCCAACAGCTTCTTGCGAGGCAGACGGGGCCGTCGCGAAGCGGTAGCCGAAGAAGCCCTCGAGCGAGACCCACCGGGAGAGGCGGTAGCCGGTGAAGACGTCCCCGCCGACGGTGATGAGCTCGTAGCCACCCAGCCCGGCGCCGGCCTGGGCGGCGAACGTGGCGCCGGCGTACCGAGGGCGGACGTCCGGCGAGGCGAGGGCGGAGCGCGCGAGTGAGACGGTGAGCGCGGCGGACGCGAGCAGAAGACCGAGCGGGGGAATCGCGGCCGGGGAGGCAATCGTCACGCCGGCCATCATCGCACAAGGCCGTTGCGCCGACTAGCCGCCTACACGACTGGCGACGACTATCCGCACTACGGGCGACAGTGCGTATGCCACCTGTCGAGAGACTGCACTGCTGCTCAGTGATTCAAGCCGTGCGCCGCGATCACCTCGGCGTTCTTCGCGTCGGCGCGCTGGAGCGCCGGGCGCGCGTCGAGGCGCTCGGCGTACGCGGTGAACACCGGCCTCGCCTCGATCATCTTGAAGCGGAGCATGTAGCGCACCGTGCCGCCGAAGATGACGTCCGCCATCGAGAAGCGCTCGCCGAGCAGGTACTCGCCATCCGCGAGCGCACCCTCCATGGCCCCGAGCATGGCGTCGTAGTCGCCCCACCCGGCCTGGCTCGCCTTGAAGGTCCACCCTCCGGCCTTCGCCATCGCGCCCGGCTCGACGACCGAGGGCGCGAAGAGCGACCAGCGGAGATACGTCGCGCGCGCGGGGTCGTCGACCGCCGGCGCGAGGCGCCCGGGCGCGTAGCGGTCGGCGAGGTAGAGGCCGATCGCCGCGCCCTCCGTGACCACCGCGTCGCCGTCGGTGAGGATGGGCAGCTTGCCCATCCGGTTGAGCGCGACGATCGCCGGGCTCTTCTGCTCGCCCTTCATGAGGTCGACGAAGCGCAGTTCGTAGGGGACGCCCACCTCCTCGAGCATCCAGAGGACGCCGGCAGCGCGGGAGAAGGGGTGGTGGTAGAGCACGATCGCCATGGGTGAACCTCGCGGGCGGCAGGATATCCCGCGCCCCCGGCGGCGCGTCAAGCGCGTGTTCGCGCGCGCCCACCCGGCGAGCCACCCGCTCGAGCTTGCCGTGGTAGTATCACGGGTATGACCACCGTGAAGCTCGCCGTCAGTCTTCCCGAGGAGACCTTCCGGCGGGCGAAGCGCGCCGTCCGGCGCGGGCGCGCCGCGTCCCTCAGCGCCTACGTGGCGGCCGCGCTCGAGCAGAAGGCGACGCTCGACGAGCTGGACGATCTCCTGAACCAGATGCTCGAGGAGATTGGCGGACCGATGACCCGGGCGGAGCAGACGCGCGTCGACCGCCTCGTCCTCGGCCCGGGGCGCCGGCGTACCACGCGCCTCGCGTCGGGCCGCACGAAGAAGAAGGCGTGAGCGGCCTGGTCTTCGACGCCGGCGCGCTCATCGCGTTCGAGCGTAGCGATCGCGAGGTGGTCATGCTCGTCAAGAGGCTCGTCATGCTCCGCGGGAAGCTCGTCGTGCCCGCCGGCGTGGTGGGGCGGGTGTGGCGCGACGGCGCCCGCCAGGCGCGGCTGGCCCGGCTGCTGGGGTCGCCCGTCGTCGTCGTCGAACCGCTCGACGATCATCGCGCCCGGGCCGCCGGACAGCTGTGCGGCCTCGCGGGCACGCGCGATGTGGTCGATGCCTCTGTGGTGCTGTCGGCGCGCGAGCACGAGCTGGCTGTGGCCACCTCGGATCCGGACGACCTGCGCCGCCTGGACCCGAGGGTGCGCCTCGTCCTGGTGTAAGACACGCGCCGGCTCAGGCGCTCGCGGGGGGGGTTTGCAGCGGACTGGGGCCGGACCCCGAGATGACGTAGTCTGCCGGCGTGCCCGTCAAGCAACCCTCGCTCAAGGACGTCCTCTCCCGGCTCGACGCCTGGATCGCAGCCTCCCCCGCCCGCGCCCGTCTGCTCGCCCCACCGGCCACGGACGCCGCCATCGCGAAGGCGGAGAAGTCCCTCGGGACCAAGCTCCCCGCCACGTTACGTGCACTGTACGAGTGGCACGACGGCGAGACGGAGGGCGCGGGACTCCTCGACGCCCTGCGCGCCGACGAGCACACCGAGGCGTGGGAGACGTACAACACCTCCGAGCCGGAGCTGCGGTGGATGTCTCTCGCCGAGGTGGTCGCCGCGGGCCCGTTCGAGGCCTGGTTCGACGACGACACCGGCGCGTGCATGCGCGGCGAGGCGGACGCGGAGGAGGGCGTCGCGCGCACGACGCTGGTCCCCTTGCTCTGGATGCGCGGCAAGGACGCCCCGCGCGACGACGAGGACGACGGCGTCCGCGCACCCGTCGACGACGACTGGCTGTTCGCCATCGACACGCTCCACGGGGGGGTCTTCCTCTTCGAGATCGCCGACGAGGGGCTGGAGGGCGTCATGGAGGAGGCGATGAGCTTCGCGGCGTGGCTCGCGCCGCGGGTGCGGAAGCTGGAGAAGGGCGAGATTGTCGTCGGGGCGGAGGCGGCGAAGCGTGCGCCCGCGACCCAGGCGAAGACGCGGCCGCCGGCGGAGCTTCTCCTTCACTTCCTCGCCGACCGCGAGCTGGTGGAGATCGAGGAGGGCAGCTCCATCCCGGAGGTCGCCGTGCGCGTGACGCCGCTCCTTGCCCTCAAGCCGGAGAAGCGCGCCATCGCGAGCGTCATCGCCCTGCTCGAGGAGGACGCCGGCATCGCCGAGGTGTTCGCCGACGATGAGGTGCTCAAGCGCATCATCGCCGAGTTCTTGGACTGAGTCGTGGCCGATCCCTACCGCGAGCCGCAGGTCCCGGAGGCGCCGCCCGGGCGAGCGCCGGACCTCGATCCAGAGATCACCACGCCGGACGGGCACAGGGTGCGGGCGATCCTCGTCGACGCGGAGGATTCTCGCGAGCGGAGGGGAGCGGACGCTCGAGCACCAGGCGCTCGTCCGGTGCGAGGTCTGCGAGGGCGTGGGCTGCTCGGTGTGCGGGGAGTGCGGCGCCGGCCTCCAGAAGAGCAAGGTGGTGGCCCGCTGGGACGCGGGGATGAAGGACGGCGACGCGGTGTCGCTCGAGGGGCTCGGCGACGCGCCCGGGCTCCGTCGCGACGTCGTGCGGCGGGCGGTGCCCGCAGGCCGCGGGAACCTTCTGGTGCGCGTCGGGACCAAGAAGAAGGTCGTCCACGCCATCGAGAACGCCAACCGCCGGCGGCGAAGGCGGCAGCGCCTGTACCTCGACCTGCGGGCGGCGGCGCGTGTCCGCAGGCGCCGGGTACGACGACGCGTGCTGATCATGTTCGCGGTCATGATCCTCGGCATGGGCGGGCTGACCTTCGTCGGCTACTTCCGCAGGAGCGCGTACGGCGAGTCGTGCAAGAAGGGGCACGACTGCCGCTCGGGGCTCTGCGCCGAGTCGACCGGGTTCATCCTCGGCAAGGGCGGCTTCAGCAAGAAGTGGTGCACACGCCGGTGCCGCGTCGACACCGATTGCACCGGCGGCGCGAAGTGCATCGCGATCGAGCTGGACGATTCGCTCGGCGTGCCGACAGGGAAGACCGTGCACGCGTGCGGGCGCAACTAGCGAGTCGCCGCCGCCGCGAGCCCGGCCACCAGCGCGCTCAGCCCGGCGCACGCGAGGAGGAGAGACCCCCCGCGCATCCCCGGCATGCCGATCCGCGCCACGCGCGCCCACGACGCGCCCGCGACGAGCGCTCCGGCGGTCACCGGCCAGGCGAGCGCCCGCCAGGAGACGTCCACCATCCAGAAGAGGGAGGCGACGGTGGCCCCGACGCCCAGCGCCATCCCGCAACCCCAGAGCATGGCCTCCGTGAAGGTGAGGTGGTCCGCGTCCGCGCTCTCGACTCCGGCACGCTTGCGGCGCACCATCGACGCGAGCCACCCGAGCGCGCCGCCGAGGTAGAGGCCCGGCAGGACCCCGACAGCCGTCGCGAGGACGACGCTGAGCACATACGCCATGGTGGATCACCCGGCCCGAGGGCGCGCACGGTCCGGGGGACCGCGCTCACTTCGGCACGGTGCTGACTGTGACGGGATCCGGCTTCCAGGTCCAGTTGTCCATGACGACCGACGAGTCGTAGTACTGATCGCCGGTGTCCCAGATGAGGAAGTCGATGGTCAGCGTCTCCCCCGGCTGGGCGGGCGCCTGCGTGGTGAGCCAGCCCGTCATGCCTCCACCCGTCTCGCTGTTGTTGCAGGCGTAGGGGTTGTTGGAGTCGTTGAGGTCGTAGAAGCCCGTGCCCATCAGGTCGGCGGTACCGTTGGAGCACTGCGCGGTGCCGGCGGTGCCCTGCGGCGCGCAGCCGGTCTTGGCGCCCGTCGGTGAGCACTCGCTGAAGAAGGCGTTGTTCACGCTGACCGGGTTGTTCTTGGAGTCGAAGGAGATGTTGTCCGGCGCGCCGCCGTTGAAGGCGGCCGACTTCAGGTACGCGATGAAGGAGTCGTTGAAGGGGCTGCACACGTACTCCGGCCACTCGCCCGACCCGAAGTCGAAGTCGAAGGAGAAGCCGTTGGCGTTGTTGGGGACCTTGATGACGAGCTGCAGGTCGACCACGTCGTTGACCGCGGAGCCCTGCTGCGAGGGGCAGCCGTTCGCGCTCTTCGGGAACCCCGCGGGTGCCGCGCCCTGCCCCGTCATCGCGCAGCCGAACTTGAAGGACGTGCCCGCCAGGCTGGAGAAGCGCTTGCTGGTGGGGCACGAGTCCATCGCCTGCGCGTAGCCGGAGCTGAGGACCGAGAAGGCCTTGCCCTCGCGCGGGGTGAGCTTGTTCCCGAAGGTCTTGAGGATGCTCGTCTGGTGGGCGTCCGGCGCGGAGTTGTTGCCGTAGCCCTGCGTCAGCTTCGCCGAGACGACGCCCCAGCTCCCGTTCGTGGAGGTCTTGCAGAGGCCCATCGCCTGCGCGAGCTGCGCCGCGGTGCCGCTGGCGGGCAGGTTGCCGTCGCAGGCCGGCGCGTTGTCGACGGTGCCGTCGCCGTCGTCGTCGCAGTTGTTGCCCGGGATGTCGTAGTTGTTGGGGTCGGGCACGCACGGCGCGGCGCCGTCGCCGGGGTTGAGCGCAGCGTCGCCGTTGCAGAGCGCGCACCCTCCGTCGTCGGAGGGGAAGGTGTTCGCGCCGTCCGCGCCGCCGTCGCTGCCGGGGCCGAACCCGCTACCCTGATTGGAGCTGCACGCCGCCGTGAGCGCGATCGCGGTCAACATCATCCATCGCATGGCATCACCTCATCCATCTGGCAGGCATCTGGCAGGCGCGGACCCTACGTCCATCGCGCACGAAGTGGGAGTGCCCAGATTGCAAATTCCGACACGAATATCGAGGCGCGGAGCCCCGACCGTCCGCGGCGATCGTAATTGTGTCGTACTGCCGTAAGAGAAGGCGCGTCGCGCTGCTCTACCAGCCCACCGGAGGCTTCGCCGCGTCGTGCAGGTACGGGCCCATCTCCGCCTGCGCCTCCGCTTCCAGGATGCCGACGACGACTGGGATCCCCGCCGCTCGCAGCATCTCGATGCCCGCGCCGCGGTTTCGTGGGTGCGGGTCGATCATCGCGACGTACACCGCGCCCACCTTCCGCGCGACGAGCTCCTTCGCGCACGACGGCGTGCGCTGGTGGAACGCGCACGGCTCCAGCGTCACGAAGGCCGTCACGTCGCCGAGATCTCCCTGGAGCTGCCCCAGGGCCATCGGCTCCGCGTGCGGCTGATACGGCGGCTGCGTGAAGCCACGCGCGACGACCACGTCCCCGCGCACGAGCACGCACCCGACGGGCGGGTTGGGCAGGCAGAGCGGCAGCGCCTTGCGGCCCTCGCCGAGGGCCTCGCGCATGAAGGCATGGATCGCGTCGGTCGAGAGTGGCATCGCGCCCGCCGCAGCGTCGCACGGACCGGAGGCGCGCGCACGCTCGGGACCACGCAAGGCGTGCCGTCCGGGGGCACCGGCTGCATGCTTGCCGACTTTGCGCGGTTGGACGAGGCCGCGCGGCACGTGTAAATCGCATCCAAGCAGTGGCGTGTTCGTTGCTAGTGTCTCCGGCGCGGAGGCCCCCCATGACCCGGCGACACCACTTCCTGTTCGGCATGCTCCTTCTGGTTGCGATGCTCGCGCTCCTCGCGTGCAGCAAGCACTACCTCCAGGCCCGCTCGGCCCACGCGGGGGGCATCACCGTGCAGCCGATGCAGGTCTGGGTCGGCGGCCACAAGCTCTGGGTGCGCGTCACCGTCATCAACGACGGCGCCGAGCCCATCGTGGTGACGCGCGACCTCGTCACCGCGCGGCTGCCGGGTGGGCAGACGGTGGGCCGCGCCAGCGGCGCGATGACGCAGCACAACAACTACGTCATCCCGCCGAACGGATCGCACGCGGTGTATGTGGAGTTCGCGGAGCAAGGGTTCGACTGGGACACAGTCCCGCAGGTGACCGTGGACTTCACGCAGGCCATCCGGCGCGAGGGGCGAGCGGTACCGGTGACGATGCTCGTCGTGCAGTGATCCCGCGGCGCCCGCCGCAAACGTCAGCTCTGCTTCAGCGGCTCGCCGGAGGCTCCCTCCAGCCAGAGCTTCGCCACCTTCATCCTGCCCGGGATGCGTGAGGGTGCCAGCTCGACGTTCACCTTGGCGCCGGCGACGAGGTCCTCCGGTTTGGCGAGGGTGACGACGGCGTCGAAGGACATCTCCCCCTGCCCTTCCACCGTCACGCGACCGAAGCCCTGCTCCTTCTGGAACCCGACCACCACGCCCTTCGCCGTCTCCGTCATCCGGTCATGCTACTCCGCCGCGCGCGCGTCAGCGAGCCTCGCGTGCATCTGCCGGCGGACGCAGGCGCTTCGACGTGAGGCCCGTCGCGCGCGTGATCACCCAGTCGCTCAGCCACGTGGGCGTGAGCTGGTAGAGCTTGATGGCGAGCCAGAGATAGCGCGGCTCCAGGTAGCGCGCGCGCGGGCGCCGGGCCGTCAGGGCGTGCACGATGTCGCGCGTGACGATCCGCGGGTCGCTCATGCCGCGCTCTGCGAGCTCCTTGAGCCGGTCGACGTCCCGGAAGAGCGGCGCGTACGTCGAGCCGGGGCCGAGCCGGTCGGCCGTGGCGACGAGCTTGTCGCCGAACTCGGTCCGGATGGGCCCCGGCTCGATGAGCGAGACGCGGACGCCGAAGGGCGCGAGCTCCCAGCGCAGGGCGTCGGAGAGCGCTTCGACGGCGAACTTGGTCGCGTGATAGACGCCGACGAAGGGCAGGCTGACGAGGCCGCCGGAGCTGGAGAGGTTGACGATGCGGCCCGACCCCCGCTCCATCATCCCCGGCAGGAACTTGCGTGTCACGCTGAGCAGCCCGAACACGTTGGTCTCGAACTGGGCGCGCATGTCGGCGTCGCTGACCTCGGCGAGCGCGCCGGCGATGGCGATGCCCGCGTTGTTCACCACACCGTCCACGCCGTAGCCGGAGGTGCGCTCGTGGATCTCGGCGGCGGCGCGCTCGATCGACGCGGCGTCGTTCACGTCCAGCGCGACGGTGTGGAGGAGCTCGCCGGCCTCCGCCTTCAGCGTCTCCAGCCGGGCGGTCCGGCGCGCCGCGGCGAACACCTCCCACCCGCGCTCGGCGAGGCGAAGCGCCGCGTGACGGCCGATACCGGCGCTCGCGCCGGTGACGAGGACTCGCTTCCGGGATGGCGACATGGCCCCAGCCTACCCGACTCGATCAGTCGTCGTGGCGCGTACCGGCCGGGGCGGCGTTCGACCCCAGTGGCGCCGGTGGAGGCGGCTCAGAGCACGCGGAAGTGCACGCCGACGGTGAGGTCCAGCCAGAGGGTGTCGGCGGCGGGCGGGTCCGGATCGTTGACGCGCGATCCAATGGAGTTGCCGCCGAGGAGCAGCACGGCCGTGTCGGCGCGGACGAAGACGTCGAGCGTCCGCGTGACGGGGGCGATCGCCATCGCGTGAGCGCGGAAGGTGGGGACGAGCTGCAGCGCCCACGTCGGGTCGAAGGGCCCGGCGAAGTACGCGTCCCACGACCGGTACCCCGAGGTCGCCCCGAAGCCGAGCCCCGCGCCGAGCTCGAGCTGGAGACGCCGCACGGGGACGACCAGCGCGACGCTCGGCATCAGCCACCAGCGGTCCTGCACCTGCGCGTCGCCGTTCAGCAGGCCGTAGCCGGCGTCGAAGCTCAGCGCGAAATGGGTGATCGGCCGGTAGCGGACGCCGAGCATGAAGGCCGAGCCGCCGAGGCTCGGACTCTCCAGGTACCCCAGTCCGCCGAGCAGCCCGAGCGTGTGCGGCGATGGTCGCGTGGGGCGCGGCGCGGTGGTGTCCTGCGCGCGCGCGGGAGCGACGCGCAAGAGGACGATGGCGGTGAGGAGCGCGAAGAGTAGGCGTCGGTTCATTCGAAGGGTGCGCGCCGCCGCGAGGCTTCGCGTCCAGGGTGAACACTACTCAAGCAGCCCCCGTGCCATGGCAGCAATTCCCTCGCCCACGACCCGAGGGAGGGCGGAGCGTGCACGCCGCTGCACACGTTGTGAAGGTGGCGCTCACTTCGACGCGAGCACGCAGTCGACCTTCGGGAAGATGACGCGCGCGAGGGAGTTCACCGCTGTGTACACCTGGACCGTCGTCCTGCCGGGGACCAGCGCGTGGTGGATCTCCGGGTCGACGTCGGTGGAGACATCGCAGGCGTACGGCTCGTCGCACCGGTCGGTCAGGTAGACGATGTGGTTGTAGCCCCAGCCTCCCCAGACGGTGACGGCGGCGACCTCGATGCACGGGCCGGGGCCGGGGTCCTCCGCGACGCCCCGGGGAGCGGCCACGACGAGTGGCAGCGCGAGTCCGAACACGATGGCGACGAGGGACTTCATGACGCCCTTCCTGGTCGCAAGGTGCGTACTGGCTCAAGCCGGTCAAGGGCCTGGCGCGCGCGGCTCGCGCGCATGGGCTGCGCGCCCCCGGTGAAGTATGCTGGCGGCATGCTCCGCCTCGTCCTGGCCCTCGCCGCTGCAGGTCTCCTCGCCTGCGGGTCGGACACGCCGGTCGACACCGACGCCGGCGACACGCCGGACGCCTCGGTCGCCGACACGTCGAGCGACGCGCCGGCGGCGGACGCGTCGAGCGATGCGGCCGAGGCGCCCGACGCCGACGCCGCGGTGGATCCGGTCGCCGCGCTGCAGGCGCTCACCGCGAAGTGCAACCAGGTCTCCAGCGGCCTCTACGCCCTCAACGCCGGCGACACGCCCACGGTGCCCATCTGCCAGCTCAGCAACGCGCTCTTCTGGAAGGCGGACATGGACATCGACTGCGATGGCAAGACGACGACCGAGTGCAACCTCTCGACCGACCCCGACTACCAGAATCAGACCGCGGCGACCGACTCGCAGGGCAACGCGCTGGACGCGGCGCACCTGCCGTACGTCGTGGTGCCGGGCAAGAGCAGCCGCTTCGACTTCGGCGCGGCCGGGCTGGCGAAGGGCGACGTGATCCTGGTGCTCTACAAGGGGCAGGTCGAGTACGCGGTGTACGGGGACGTCGGGCCCTCGGCGGACATCGGCGAGGCTTCGTACGCGACGGCCAGTGATCTCGGCGTCAACCCCGACCCGAGCAAGGGCGGCGTGGACGCGCCGGACGTGCTCTATGTCGCCTTCACCGGCTCCAGCGCAAAAGTCTCGCCCATCGAGGACCACGCGAAGGCCATCCAGGTCGGGCAGGCGCGCCTCGCCCAGCTCCTCGGGCAGTAGCTCGGGCTGTCGGCCGTGCGCCGCGCGGCCAGTCGTGTAGGGTGATGCCGCAGTGCTCCCCATCGCGCTCTTTCTGTTCGCGAGCGACGACGCCCTCACGCGACTGGCGACGCTGCCGCACCGGCCTGGCGGCGCTCAGGTCTCGGCGATGCTCGTCGGCAGCACCGGACTGGACGGGAGCGAGACGCTCGCGCGCGACCCGAGCGGCGTGCACCGCGGCGGCGCGATCACCGCCCGCAGCGCGATCGCCGGCTACAGCTACGACCGCGGCGTGGTCGTGCGCATGGTGAACACGGCGCAGATCGGCGGGGGCGCGAGCGATCGCGGCGCCATGTTCCAGGGCGGCCTCTCCTTCTCCCTGATGGGCGGCTACCGCCTCGCCGTCACCCCACGGCAAGGCCCCTTCGTGCGCGCCGGCTTCCTGGGCATGCTGGAGGGCAACGACCTCTACTACCGCTCGGCGCTCGTGCTCCCCGATGCCCACGTGGGCTACCAGTACCTGCTCTCGCGCGTGGTGCTCGCCGAGGTCGCCTGGACGTCCGGGCTGATCCTCACCGGGCGCAGCGACGCCGGCGGCGCCTCGCGCGATCTGGACGTCTCGTGGGCCACCGGGGCGGTCGTCGCGCTGCACACCCGACCCGTCTCCCTCGCGGCCCGGTGGATGCACGTCGTCCCCTCCTCCGACTCGCCCGGACCGGTGAGCTGGGTCGAGGGCTCGCTGTGCGCCGAGCCGGGAGAGACGCTCGCGGTGTGCGTCCGCGGGCTCTGGAACCACGCCGACGTCCCCGGCGCGCCGGGCACCACGCGGACCATCGACGTCGCGCAGGTGGGCCTCACCCTCGGCACGCAGCAGCGCAAGCGGCTGCACGGGCTCGGGCTGTACTGAGCGCCTCCGATGACCCGCGCGCACGGCCGGCTCGTCGCTCCCGCGTGGCACACCGTCGTGCTGCTCGCCGCGCTCGTCGGGTTCTCGGTGGTCAACGCCTCGATGCAGCAGGCCGGGCGCGTCCACGCCGGCCGCCTCGTCGTCTACGGGCTGAGCATCGTGCTGGAGTGGCTCTTCGTGGCCTTCGTGTGGCTCGGGCTGTGGCTGCGCGGGCGGCGGCTGCGGGATCTGCTCGGGGACAACGCGCGCTCGTGGAAGCTCGTGCTGCGCGACGTGGGGATCGCGGTGGCGTTCGTCGTCGCGGCCAACGTGGTGCTCGCCGTGGCCGGCGCGCTCGTCCACTCGCGACCGACGGAGGCGCTGCGGCGGATCCTGCCGCACACGCCGGCGGAGATCGCGACCTTCTGCGCCGTCGCCGCGACCGCGGGCATCTGCGAGGAGATCGTCTTCCGGGGGTACTTGCTCGAGCAGTTCGGCGTCATCACGCGGAGCGTGGCCGGCGGCGTCGTGCTCCAGGCGATCGTCTTCGGCGCGTCGCACGGCTACGAGGGGTGGCGGACGATGATCGTGCTCGCCCTCTACGGCGGCATGTTCGGCGCGCTCGCGCGCTGGCGGCGCAGCCTGCGGCCGGGGATGATCGCCCACGCCCTGCACGACGCGGTCATCGGGATCGCGGCCGGTCACTTCCTGCAGGCGACGAGCCTTCTCCACTGACGGCGCCACCGGCCATTGACAGGCGGACCGGGGCGCTTTATTCAACTCGTGGGTTGAATGAATGAGCGCCATCCCCAGCCTCGATCTCGCCTTCACCGCCCTGGCGGACCCCACCCGCCGCCAGATCGTCGAGCGGCTCACCGCCGGCGCGGTCCGGGTCACCGACCTGGCCGAGCCCTTCGACATGTCACTCAACGCCGTCTCCAAGCACGTCAAGGTGCTGGAGCGCGCGGGCCTGGTGCGGCGCACGCGCGTCGGGCGGGAGCACCACATCGCCCTGAACCCCGCGCCGATCCACCGCATCTCGCGCTGGGCCACCCGCTACGAACGCTTCTGGAACGACCGACTGGACAAGCTCGACGCCTTCGTGCGCGCCAACAGAAAGAAGGACTCATGACCGCCGCGACCTCCACCGACGGACTGCTCACCATCACCGTCCCCCGCTTCATCGAGGGCTCGCCCGCGGAGGTGTTCGACGCCTGGGCCGACCCGGACCTGTTTCGCCGCTGGTTCGAGCCGCACCGCGCGGTGCTGCGCACGGCCGCGGTGGACGAGCTCTGGTACTGGGAGCACCTGCAGAAGAGCACCGGCAAGCGCTGGGTGCATTACTGCCGCTACCTGCGTGTCGAGCGACCGGGCCTGCTCGAATTTGCGTGGGTGTCGGAGGCGACGCACGGACGGGAGTCGCGCGTCACCCTGGAGATGAAGGCGGCGCGCGGCGGGACGGAGCTTCGCCTCACGCACTCCGGCGTGCCCGACGACGAGCTGGGGCGCGGGCACGAAGACGGCTGGAAGCAGTTTTTGGAGATCCTCGCCGGGAGGATCAAGACGACGAGCGAGGGCGCGGCGAAGTAGCCGCCCGGGACGCGACGCCGCGTCGGACGCGCCATGGTCCGGCGAGCGGGATGATGGTAGAAGCGCCGCCTACCCGGAGGGACCGATGATTCGACGCCGCCTGCTCCTGCTGATCGCCCTGACGCCCCTGGTTCCCCTCGCGTGCAGCGGCGACGACACGGGCGACGCTGGCACCGATGCCGGGGCGGACGCGGCGAGCGACGGGACGACGACCGACGCGACGACCGACAGCGGGGCGGACGTGACGACGACCGACGCGGCCTCCGACGCCAAGGCCGACGTCGTCGTCGCCGACGCCGGGAGCGACGGCGCATCCGACGCGGACGTGGATGCCTCCGACGCGGCGACGGACGCCGACGCCTCCCTCGACGCGGGCGCAGACGCCGACGCCTCCCTCGACGCCGGCGACGACGCCGACGCCTCCCTCGACGCCGGCGACGACGCCGACGCCTCCCTCGACGCCGGCGACGACGCCGACGGCGGCGGCCAGTGGCAGGCCCCCACCTGCGACGGCGTGGTCAGCGCGCAGGAGTACGGCGGCGCCCTCTACACGACCGCGAGCGGGAGTCAGAACTGGTACATGACCTGGGACGCGACCAACCTGTACGTCGGGCTGGACACCGCCACCCTGACCGAGGCCGCGGTGATCTACGTCGGCTACTCCGGCCTCGGCCCGATGGCCACCTACACCTACGACGTCACCGGCGGCACCCTGCCCTTCGCGGCGGACGCGGTGGTGTACGCGAAGTCCGGCTACCAGGAACTCCGCCTGGGCAGCCAGGACGCCGGCACGTGGGGCTCGGCGGTCACCAACGCGGTCACCTTCTGCAGCAACGGCACCACGCGCGAGGAGGTCATCCCCTGGACCGCCCTCGGGTCCAACGGGCTGCCTGCCTCCTTGCGCTTCCTCGCGTACGCGACCTCCGGGTCCGGCTACGTGTACGGGCAGATCCCGACATCCAACCCGTCCGGCAACATCGGCACCAGCGCGACGTTCACCAACGACTTCTACGTCGCCGACACCGGGACGGGCACGCCGTTCGCCACGACGGAGTGACGCCATCGCCACCGACACCGACCTCGAGCTGCTCTGCCAGTCGTGCGGCCTGTGCTGCGACGGCTCCCTCTTCAACCGCGTCGATCTGGAGCCCGACGAGATCGCGCTGGCGCGCCGGCGCCTGCGTGTGGTGGGCGACAGGGCGTTCGAGCAGCCGTGCGCCGCGCTCGTCGCGGTGGGCCCCGACGCCGGCGCGCGCCGCGCGTGCTCGGTCTACGACGCGCGGCCGCGTGCGTGCCGCCGCTTCGCGTGCCGGCTCTACGATCGCCACCGTCGCGAGGGCGGCCCCGTCGCGCCGCGCCTCGCCGCCGTACGCCGGGTGCGCGAGCTCGTGGCCACCCTCGAAGCCTCGGGCCTCGCGCCGGCGGACCTCGAGGACGCCGCCGCGCGCGGCGGGGCCGACGACGCGCTCGCGAGCGCCTACGCCGAGCTGACACGCCGCCTGGAGGACGACTTCGCGCGCGCGTGACGGCGGCGGGCACGAGGTTCTTGGCTAGCGTGGCTCGCGCAGCCGGCTCGCGAGCTCCGTGTGCTCCGGACCGCGGGCCTCGAGCGCCCACGCGAGCACGAGGGCGAGATCCAGCGCCGCCCCCCGCGCGCGACGCTCGCGATGAAGCCGCTCGAAGGACGCCGGCAGGCGGAGCGACCAGTTGTCGTCGCTGACGGTGCCCGGGGCGTTGTAGCGCTCGGTGATGCCGAACAGGTCGGCGAAGAAGAGGCTCACGTTCCGGGCGGGCGAGGCGAAGAGCTCGGCGAGCATGGCGTGGGCGAGGGCGCCGGGCGCGGAGAGCTCGTGCGGGGTGCGCCCCAGCCGCGCGCAGAGGTGACGGACCCACTTCTCGCGCGCGCCGGCGGTCATCTCGCGCTCGATGCGCCAGACCGAGCGGGTGTCGTGGTTGCCGAGCATCACCCAGTCCTCGGGGCGCGCGTTCTCCGAGCGGTAGACGTCGGTCGGGTCGTCCAGGTTGGCCTTCTGCGCCACGCGGTAGCGTCCCAGGCCGTGGCGCGCGAGCACCCTGCCGAGGGGGAAGGGCATGGTGCTGAGCACCTCGCACGCGATGTCCTCGCGCGAGCGGCCAGAGCGGTGCGCGGCGTCCACGATGCGATCGAACAGGCGCGCGTAGCGGTGCACCTGGTCGTCATCCAGGTCGGTGACCCAGCCGTCGGCGTGACGCGGCACCGAGCGCGCGAGCTGCTCCGGCCTCGCGATGGCGAAGCGCGCCAGCTCGGGGTGATCGGGCAGGTCCGGCGAGGCGAAGAGGCGCGTGCCGTGCTGCACGGCGCGCAGCGGATCGTCGGTGCCGGCGCGATAGACCCACGGGCACACCAGCCCGTGCGGGTGGTCCACGCGCAGGCCGTCATACTCCTCGAAGGCCTTGTGCAGGCGCGCGTCGAGCAGCGCGCCGGCCTCGCCGTCGTAGCGATCCGGGTCCAGCACCGGGTAGTTCCAGGGCTGGCCCTCCGGGTTGGTGCGGCTGGGCGGGGCGCCCATGGCGTAGCCGTCCAGGAAGCACGCGCGGGCGCCCCAGGTGTCGGCGTCGGACGCGCCCACCTGGAGATCGCCGAAGAGGGTGAGGCCGAGCCCCCTCGCGAGGGTGTGGAGGCGGTGGTGCTCCTCGTGCACCAGGAGCTGCTCGAAGGCGTAGCGCGTGACGGCGTGCGCGTGCTCGGCGAGGAGCTCGCGGCGGCGGGCGGCGTGATCGCCGTCGTCGTGGAGGTCGCCGTCGCGCGGCCAGGTGGCGAACGTCGTGCCGTGCTCGGCGCGCAGCGCGTGGTAGAGGGCGTCGCGCTCCAGCCACGCCGCGTGGTCGGCGCGGAAGCGGCGCAGGCGCGGCGCGAGATTCCGGCCGGGCGCCGCGCTCGAAGGCTTCGAACGCCGCCGCGGTGATCTCGGTGACGGCGTCGAAGGCGACCTCGTGCCGCGACCGTTCGTGACCGCGGCCACGCTCCACGGCCCGCGCGAGCAGCTCCTCCGGCACGAGCCCCCGCCACGGACCCTCGCCGCCGAAGGAGGCGACGGGGATGGTCATCGGGTTCCGGGAGAACATGGTCGCGTCGTACGGCGAGCCGTTGCCGCGCGACGTACGCCCCTGGGGGCCGAGCTGCACGCCGGTGAAGCCGCTCTCGCCGAGCCAGGCGAGCAGCCGCGCCGCCGCCCTGGTGTGCGGCGATCCGGCGCCCAGATCCTCGTCGTCGTCCGACGGGAAGCAGGCGTCGTGGATCGCGAAGAGGAGCCGCCGCACACCCAGCGCGCGGAGGGCCTCGTCCAGCAGCGGGGCGCGGGTCACTACCCCAACGATACCCCGGAGAACATCCCGCTGGAGATGCTGTTCTGGAACCAGGACATCACGAGCTGGCCGGCGGCGGCCTCGTCCTGCACGTCGAGCAGGGGCTCCACCGCGTCGAGCGACGCGAGCAGTGTCTTGCGCGCGGCGAGCGACTCGACGAGCACGACCATCGCCGGGGCGAGCTCCATGCGCCAGAGGCTCTTGCCGGTGCGATAGACCGCGACGGCGATCTCGCCGCGGGCGTCCGCCACCGGGACGGGCGCGCCCGTCCGGAACGCCTGGAAGTACGCGTTGACCGGGTGCGACAGGTGCAGCACGCGGAGCGACGGGTTGGGCTCCAGGCGCGCCTGGGGCCAGCGCTCGGCGGGGACCTTCGCCAGGTCCTCCGGCGAGAGCAGGGGCGCGGTAGGGGCGTGGATCGCGGTGACGATCGCCCACTCCAGCGTGGCGAGGTCGGCGGCGAAGGCCGGGTCGGCGAGCGGCTCGGCGCGACAGAGCTCCGCCATGTGGCGGCCGTAGGCGTTGAGGTTGGGCGCGCGCGAGGGGAAG
Source organism: uncultured delta proteobacterium (assembly GCA_963782055.1). Taxonomy (GTDB): domain Bacteria; phylum Myxococcota_A; class Polyangia; order Polyangiales; family Polyangiaceae; genus DASXHD01. The sequence goes on along the minus strand of CAWAIF010000003.1, from coordinate 1,688,554 downwards.
CGTGCGATGTAGGCGCGGCAGAGCGCGTCGAACGCCTCCTCGCCGAGCAGGTGGGCGAGCACCGGGTAGTCGTCGGCGAGACACTCCACCAGCCGCGCGTGGTAGCCGCGGCGGTAGACCTCCAGCCGCTCGAGGGAGGTCATGGTGCGGCTGGACGTGACCAGGCGCGGGGCCGTCGCCTCGTCCACGGGCGCGGGCTCCGACTCCGGCGTGGTGACCGCCGCCGAGAACCACTCCTGGTGGGCGCGCAGATCGAGGTGCGCGGGCAGCTCCGGCGACGCCGGGGCGCGTGGCGCGGGCTTCCCGGCGGGCTCGGCGGCGTGCCGGGCGGTGACATGCGACGGCGTGGCGCTCGCCCGCTCGTGCACGCCGACGGCGTCGGCCGTCGCCTGCCGCGTCATCTGCCGGCGCGCGTCGGCGGTCACGCGGCCGCTCCCAGGAACTCGCGCGCGCGCAGCGCCTCGGCGTGGGTCTCCTCGAAGCTGGGGATCTCGGCGTCCCACTCCAGCAGGATGCTGACGCCGCCCGCGCGACGGTGCGCCTCGGCGAGCAGCTTCCACACCGGGTCGATCACCGGACCGATGTGCGAGTCGATGATGTGCGTGCCGTGGTGGGTGTGCCCCGCCACGTGGAGCTGCACCACGCGATCGAAGGGCACCGCCTCGAGGTACGTCATCGGGTCGAAGCCGTGGTTGAACGCGGAGACGTAGACGTTGTTCACGTCGAGCAGGATGGCGCAGTCGGCCTCCTCGGCCAGGCGGCCGAGGAACTCCCACTCGCGCATCGTCGCGCCGGTGAGCTCGGCGTAGGTGGAGGGGTTCTCCAGCGCGAGCGGCGCGCCCAGGAAGTCCTGGACCGCGCGCACCCTGCCGGCCACGTGCGCCAGCGCCTCCTCGGTGTAGGGGAGCGGCAAGAGGTCGTGGGTGTTCTTGCCGGCCACGCCCGTCCAGCACAGGTGGTCGGACACCCAGCGCGCGCCGAGGCGGTCGCGCAGCGCCTTGAGCTCCTTCAGGTACTCGCGGTCGAGCGGATCGCTGGAGCCGACGGACATGGACACCCCGTGCATGACCACGGGGTAGCGCGCGGCGACGGCGTCCGCGAAGTCCAGCGGGCGGCCGGACGTCTGCATGTAGTTCTCGCTGAGGATCTCGAACCAGTCGACCGACGGCTCGTCCTCCAGGATGCGCTTGTAGTGCACCGTCCTCAGGCCCAGGCCGATCCCGAGGTCGGGCAGGCCAAAACGATTCGCCATGACGACGGGTGTGAGCGGGGCGCCGGCGGCCGGAGCCGCGGGCGCTCACGCTCGGCGACCCTCAGCCGTGGCAGCCGCCCTGGCCCTTGCAGTCGTTCTGGCCCTTGCAGGCGTGCGCGTCGGTCTTGCAGCCGCCCTGACCCTTGCAGTCGTTCTGGCCCTTGCAGGCGTGCTTCGCGCCGGCCGCGGGCGCCGCCGTGTCGGTCGCGGCCGGAGCCGCCGAGCCCGCGGCCGGAGCCGAGGTGTCGGTCGCGGCGGGGGTCGCGCCGGCCGCCGGCTCCGCAGGCGGCGGCGTCTCGCCCCCGCAAGCCACCGTGGCGCCCGCAAGGATGCCACCAACCGCTGCTGCCATGAGTGTGTGCGTCAGCTTCATGCGAAATGACCTCTTGTTGACTTGGTTTGTTCTCGGCCCGCTATACCGCGTGCGCTCTACCTACGCGCACGGGCGGCCGCGCGTTTCGCGGCGTCTCTTTTTTTTGTTCGGGAGCCGTGGAAGCCGGGAGGATGGCGCCGCCCCCTCGACCAAGTCAACCCCGCCGCAGAAGTAGCACGTTGGCGTCACGCCCCACCGGGGCGGCCGGGAGCTGCCCCCAGCGCCGCGATCGCGAGCCTGCTAACGATCGGTGGACCCGGGGGAGACGGGGGCGGTGATGGCGCGGCGGATCGCGGCCAGCGGGGCGTGGTCGTCATACGCCACCGAGGCCCCCTCCGCGCGCACGCCCAGCTTCGCCCAGAGGGCGTCGAGATCGATCACGCCGGGGGCGAGCGCGAGTTTGGCATAGAGATCGTGCAGCACGCGGGTGCCGGTGGCCGCGTCGCCGGCGTCCAGCACCTGGCCGACGGTCCAGTCCGTCTGGACCGTCGCGCCGGTCCTGCCGATCGCCCGCAGCACGTCGTCGAGCGACTTGCGGTTGCCCGTCTGCTCCCGGATGGTCACGTCGGCGACGAGGCAGAACATGCCGCCGCCCCAGTAGGTCCGCCCCCACGTCGGGGTGTTCTCCAGACCGCGGTCGCCCTTCTCGGGGAGGCCCTGCGGCATGCCATCGATCATGTCGCGCCACACCTTGCCCGCGTCGATCAGCCCGACCCGCGCCCGCGCGATGGGCTCGATGTACGTGGCAAGCCCCTCGGTGAGCCACGCGTGGTCGTAGCCGATGTAGGGGAAGTTGACGTGCAGGAGCTCGTGGGTGACGACCCAGTCGTCACGGGTGTTCTTCGCCGTCACGCCCTCGCCCGCGCGCACCAGCATCGCTGGGCCGAGCGGGCCGAGCGTCTTGCCGCGCGTGGGGCCGCCGCTGCCCTCCATGACGAAGATGAGCGCCCGGCGCGCGGGCAGCCGGTCCTCGTAGTACGCGGCCACCGCGCCGGCGGACGCGCGCACCCACGCGAGGACCTCCGCGTCGCTCATCGGCAGCCTGTCGGGGGCGACCCCGACCGTCAGCGTCGCGCCGCCGACCTTCACCTCGCCCACGTGGACCGGCCCGAACGCGCTGAACGCGCCGTCGTCCAGGTCGTCGGTCTTCCCCACGAACCCGCCCTGGCTGTCGCGGCCCATCCCGGTGACGAAGCGCGAGGCCGCGCCGGCGTCGACGTGCAGCAGGAAGCGACCGAGCGGCCCCGGCGACACCGGGTGCAAGAGCCACGTCGACGGCGGCGCGAAGACGATGTCGCCGGACCGGATGGCGGTGTCGACGTCGTGGATGGAGTCGGCGGCCTCCTTCAGCGCGAAGTGGTAGCGGACGCGGCAGCCCTCCGCGCACGGCACGACGAAGGCGTCGGCGCGCCGCGCCGCCGGCGTCCACGTCGCGCCGGCGGCGATCTGGACGTCCTTCGCGAAGGGCATGGCATCGTCCACCGCGAAGGCGTCGGCGCGCGTGGGCTCGAAGGTCGCCTCGACGGCCAGGTCCTCCACCCCGTCCGCCTTCACCTCGAAGGTCCACACCACGCTCGGCGCCATCGGCCGGGGCGGGACGTGCCCGGGATGCCGAGGCTCCGCTCGGCCGCACGAGGCCATCGCCAGCGCGGACAGCGCCGCGAGCGCGGGCCCCGAGCGCACGGTCAGACGCCGGCGACGAAACCTGCCGCGCCCATCGACGTATGGACAGAGGACGCCGCGAAGGGAGAGGATGACGCGATGGGGATGAAGGATCTGGTGGAGAGGGGAAGCGCGGTGGGCCTCGGCCTGGTGGAGCGCGTGAAGTGGCTCGCGCCGCTGCTCGGGCGCCTCGCGGTGGGACTGCTCTTCATGTCCACCGGGTGGGGCAAGGTCCACAACGTCGCCAAGGTGACGAGCTTCTTCGAGAGCCTGCACATCCCCATGCCGCACTTCAACGCGGTGCTCGTCGGCTACAGCGAGCTCGTCTGCGGCGTGCTGCTGGTGATCGGCCTGCTCACGCGGCTGGGCACCATCCCGCTCATCGTGAGCATGATCGTCGCCATCCTCACGGCGAAGCTCCCCGATATTCATGGTCTGTTCGATCTCATCGGCGCCGACGAGTTCACGTACCTGGTCGTGCTCGTCATGATCGCCATCATCGGCCCCGGCGCGCTCTCCGTCGACCACCTGTTGTTCCGCAACCTCGGCCGGGCGGCGAAGGAGGACGGACGGACGGCCGCGACGTGAGACCTCACTTCGACGTCGCCACGTAGACGCCGTCCCAGTCCTCCGGCGGCGGGTCCTCCAGCAGCGCCCTGCACCGTCGCGCCAGCACCCCGCTCGGCGGGTCGTCGGGGTGAGGCTCGAGCAGCCGCAGCGCCCCCCCGAAGTCGCGCGCGAAGTAGGCCTCCAGCGCCTTCTCGTACGCCTCCACCACGCCCGCGCCGGCGTCGGCGGCGTCCTTCGGGCCGAGCAGCTCGTAGACGCGCACGCCCTCCGTCTTGCCCTTCACCGCCACCCTGTCCACCAGCCGGAAGGCGAACTCGTCGCGGGCGCGCTCCATCACGGCCTCGCTGGCGAGCACCGCGACCCCGTAGTGCTTGCAGAGCCCCTCCAGCCGCGACGCGAGGTTCACTCCGTCGCCGAGCGCGGTGTAGCTGAAGCGATCGGGCGCGCCGAAGTGCCCCACCATCACCGTCGCGCGGTGCAGGCCGAACCGCGTGAAGAGCGGCGGCAGCTCCTCCCACGCCGGCGACGCGTAGAGCGCCCGAGTCTTCTGCATGCACGCCACCACCGCGCGGCACGCCCGCGTCGCGTGGTCCTCGACCGGGTGCGGCGCGTTCCAGAACGCCATCACCGCGTCGCCGACGAATTTGTCCACGGTGCCGCCCTGCTCGCGTACGCCCTCGGTCATCGCCGCCAGGTACAGGCCGAGCGCCTCCGCCAGCACGTCGGGCGCCAGCTTCTCCGAGAGCGTGGTGAAGCCCTCGATGTCGGTGAACATCATGGAGAGCTCGACCAGCTCGCCGCCCAGCTTCGGCTCGCGGTTGGACTCGTAGAGATCGCGCACCAGATCGAGCGGCACGTACTTGCCGAGCGCGCGCATCGAGGTCTTGGCGCGCTCCAGCTCCGCCTGCACCTCCGCCACGTCACGAAACGCGCTCTCGGGAGCCTGCGGCCCGAAGTCCAGCGCGCGCATCCGCGACGTGGACGCCACGATGGACCCCAGGCCGCGCCGCAGCGCGCGCAGGACGAAGCCGCCGGCGAGCAGCACCACCACCACGAGGCCACCGAAGACGCCGAGGAAGCGGCCGCGCAGCGACGTCAGCGCGTGGGTGTAGGCCTGCTCGGGCACGGCCACGCCCACCACCCAGCCCTGCGTGTGCGCCAGCGCGCGGAAGGTGACGAGCACCCGGCGGCCGCCCACGTCCAGCGTGTCGGATCGCGGACGGCCCTCCTTTACCTCGCGCAGGCGGGGGCTGGCGAGCGCGGCGGCGATGGTCGCGTCCAGGTGCGCGGGCGCCACGCGCAGGTCGTCGCCGGAGACCTCCAGCGCGTCGCCCGGTTCGGGCCGCGCCACCAGCCTCCCCTGGGCGTCGCAGAGGAAGACCTGCCGGCCGTCGGTCGCGCCCCGCGCGGCGGCGACGGGCACCTTGTCGAGCATCCGTGTGTCCAGCCCGACGCGCAGCACGCCGACGAAGTGGCCCTGGGTGTCCTCCACCGCCTTCTGCACGGTGACGACGACGCGTCGCTGCTTCTTCGGGATCGCGGCGTCGCGCTCCGACCAGTGCAGGTCGCTCCAGATGGCCTTGCCGTAGGACCCCTTCGACGCCGTCACCTCGAAGGTGGGGTGGCGCGTCGGGTCGGTCGCGCCCGCCTCCCGCGTGAAGGGGGCCGAGTCGAGCCCGCCGTCCGGCGGTCGCTGGCGCACGTCGGCGACGAGCACGCCGCCCTGCTGCGAGACGCGCCGCGTGTACGCCTTGCCCCCGTGCGTGCGGTACAGCGAGACCTGCCACCGGTCGTCGGGCGCGAGTCGCATGTCGCCGTCGGGGGCGAAGCCCTCGCTGCTGGCGTGGGTGAAGGTGACGTCGGAGAGGCTGGGGTGATCGAGCAGCGCCGTGAACAGCGTCACCTCCACCGCGGAGGGGTCGTCGGCCCGCACCGCGCCGTGGCGCATCGCGCGCTCCACCTCGGCGAGGGTGTCGCCCGCGACGCCCAGCTCCCTGGTCACCTGCTCGTCGACGTCGCGGGCTTCCGCCTCGCGCTGCACCTCGGCGGACTGCAGGATGGAAGCACGCGACGAACCGACGAGGACGAAGAGCGCCGCCCCCGCCACCACGGCCACCACCACGGTGGTGAGCACGAAGAGCTGGACGAGGGTCAGTCGAGCGCGGCGCGCCATTCCGGGTGCAAGGCTAGCCGAAGCGACCGCAGCCGGTGCACCCGGCACGAACCTGATGCGGATTTGGGCCGCATAAGTGCTGGAAATCGGCCTCGGCACGGGACGCGCAGGGGACGCGGCAAAGCGAGGCGACCATGACCCAGCAGACGATGACCAGCACCCCCGGCGCGCACGCCATGCAGCGGCGCTTCCCCCTTCCGCTCGCGGAGCACCCCAACCTGGAGCTGGTGAGCGACTCGGCGCAGATCACCCTGGTGCCGCTCGATCCCGACGAGCCGCCCTTCCTGGAGCTGCTCGGCCGCGACGGCGAGCGCGTGCTCGTCGACATCCGCGCCGAGGCGGACACCACCCGCGTCCGCATCGACACCGGCCTCGGCCCGCTCGCCTTCGGCGTCCGCGCGCGTGTCGTCGTGCACGTCCCCGCCGCGCTCCGCGGCCGCGTGCGCTCCAGCGCCGGGACCATCCACGCCGAGCGCCTCGAGGGCTGCTCCGTCGTCCTGGAGACTGACTTCGGCGCCATCAGCCTGGACGACGTCCACGGCGCGGTGCGCGCCTCGACGCAGGCAGGGCGCATCGACGGCGAGGACCTGCAAGGCAGCTTCGACATCTCCTCCACCGCGGGCGCGGTGCGCCTGCAGATTGCCGAGCTCGCGCCCGGCACCCATCGCATCCACACCAGCGTGGGGGCCATCAAGGTCGACCTGGCGCGCGGCATGAACGTCAACATCAAGGCCAAGACGGAGCTCGGCGCGGCGCGCGTCGAGTACCCGTCCGATCCGCGCGCGGCCGCGGTGCTGGAGCTCAACGCCGACATCGGCACCATCAAGGTGCGCGAGTCCTACCGCCAGCGCGGCGCGTCGACGCCCCCGCGCGACGACCGCGACGTGGAGAGCATCCTGCACCGCGTGGCGGAGGGCGCCCTCTCGCCGAAGGACGCGAGCAGCATGCTGCGGAAGCGCTGACGTCACCCCCGACTCCCCTCTCCCTCGCGGGAGAGGGGGAGATGGGCTAACACGCGAAGTCGATGACGTCGGCGAGCGGAGAGACGCGCGGCATCGGCGTGCGCGTCGCCGGGCTCGGGCGCGCCTTCGAGGAGGGCGGCGCGGTGCTCGACGCGCTGGACCTGGACATCGCGCCCGGCGCCTTCGTCGCCCTGCTCGGGCCCTCCGGGTGCGGCAAGTCCACCCTGCTGCGGCTGGTCGCCGGCCTGGATCGGCCGGACGCGGGCGCCGTGACGCTGGAGCCCGCGCCGCGCGACGGGGGCGTCGCCTTCGTCTTCCAGGACGCGCACCTGCTGCCGTGGCGCGACGTGGTGGACAACGCCGCGCTGCCCCTCGAGCTGGAGGGCGTGGGCGCGCGGGAGCGCCGCGAGAAGGCCCGCGCGGTGCTCGCCGACGTGGGCCTCGCCGACGCCGCCGCGCGCCTGCCGGCCGAGCTCTCCGGCGGCATGCGGATGCGCGTCTCGCTGGCGCGCGCGCTGGTGACCGGCCCGCGCCTCTTGCTCCTGGACGAGCCCTTCGCCGCGCTGGACGAGCTGACGCGGCAGCGCCTGGACGATCAGCTCCGGGATCTGTGGAGGCGCCTCGGGCTGACGGTGCTCTTCGTCACCCACTCGGTGGACGAGGCGACCTACCTCGCCGAGCGCGCAGTCGTGCTGTCGCAGCGGCCCGCTCGCGTGGTGCTGGACCACCCGCTCGACCTGCCCGCCGCGCGCGACGTCGCGCTGCGTGACGAGCCGGCGTTCGCGAAGGAGTGCCGCGCCCTGCGCGAGGCGCTGGAACGAGGGGGCGCGTGACCTCGCGCGCCGGACGGATCCTGCGGGCGGCGCTGCCCCCGCTGGCGGCCTTCGTCGTCCTGGTCGGGGCGTGGGAGGCGCTCGCCCGGGCGCTGCACGTGCCGGAGTACCTGCTCCCGCCGCCCTCGGCCGTCGCGCGCGCCGCGGGAGCGCAGCTCCCTGCCCTGCTCGCCGCCGCCTCGGTCACCGCGCGCGCGGCGCTCTACGGCTTCGTGCTCTCGGCCGTCTTCGGGACGCTCGCGGCCATCGTGCTCGCGTCGTCGCGACCGATGGAGCGCGCGCTCTACCCGTACACGGTGTTCCTCCAGACCGTGCCCATCGTGGCGATCGCGCCGCTCCTGGTGCTGTGGTTCGGCGCGGGCATGCGCGCGGTCACCGTCTCCGCGTTCATCGTCTCCGTCTTCCCCGTCATCGCCAGCGCGCTGAGCGGCATCCGCTCGGCGGACCCCGCGCTGCGGGATCTGTTCCGCCTCTACGGCGCCTCGCGGCTGGCGACGCTCACCAAGCTGCAGCTCCCCTCCGCGCTGCCCAGCATCGTCACCGGCCTGCGCGTGGCGGCCGGGCTCGCCGTCATCGGGGCCATCGTCGGCGAGTTCGTCGCCGGCTTCTCCGAGTCGGGGGCGGGGCTGGGCATCCTCATCCTGTCGTCGTACCGCCAGCTCCGGACCGACCTGCTCTTCGCCGCGGTCGGCTTCGCGTCCGGCCTGGGCCTCTTGCTCTTCGGCGCGGTGAGCCTGCTGGGCTACCTCCTGCTGCGCCGATGGCACGCGTCCTTCCGATCAGGCTACTGATGCACGCACTTCGCGCCGCCCGGGTAGGACTGGCCGGCGGCGAGGCAGATGCCGATGTCGATGCAGACACCATGTGCGTCGGCGAACGACTGCGATGGGCCGTCCACGGTGTAGATGAAACACCCACGTCCTTGCCCGCAAATGGTGGGGTCCGCCGCGGTGCACCACGTCGTCTGCGGCGTGCCCAGGAGGTTCTGGCACATGCTGTACGGATGCGTTGGCGATCGACCCGCGCACACGTACTGCTACGTGAGTTGCTCGCGCACAGCCACGTTGTACTCAATGTCCGGCTCGGGATCGGTCGGCATCGTCGCGAACGTCGCGCTCGCTCTGGTCCCATCCGCGCGGCGTGAGGATCGCCTGAGCGCCGGGCGTGCTCCATCGCATCCCGCTCTGCTTCAGGCGCTGCGTGACGAGCGTCTTGCATGCGGCCTCGACGATGCCCGAGCCGATCATGAGTCCCTTCGACTGCAGGTCGAAGTAGCGCATCCGCCGCTTGTGCTTGCGGAAGTAGGCCAGCTCGCGCGCGATGATCGCCTTGCGCGAGTGCTTGCTCGCGAGGTGCTTGAGGGCGCGGATGACCTTGTCGACGCCGTCCTCCTCGTCGCGCAGCGTGTCGCGGAGCGTCGCGTAGCGGAACTGCGTCTCGTGCGTCGCGTCGCCGTATGCCTCGGCGATCGCTGCATGCAGATGCTCGCTCGCGTGAAAGAAGTCGACGACCTCGTCGCCGGCCGGCAGCGCGTCCGACGAGAGGTACTGCCAGTTGTCCGCCGCGCCGTCCGCGACCTTCACGAGCTTCAGCGTGGGCTTGCGTCGGAGGACGGCGGCGATCTCGGCGGCCAGCATCTCCTTCAAGGTCTTCTTCTTCGCCTCCGGCGCGCGCGCCATGCGAATCGCGCCGAGCAGATCGCCCTTGTCGTCGCAGAACGAGAATCGTTGCGCAGCTCGCCTCGCGGTATCCGGCCGGCCCCTTGCTCAGACGTCCTTCGTCGGCGGCTCTTGCGCGCACCTCCGTCGGGCTGTTCGCACCGTCGATCGGAGCGAGAACGCCGTCGAGCGAGACGGCGATCGAGGTCGTACCCTCGGGCACCTGGAGGCCGTCGCGGAGCGCGGCCTCGAACGCTTCGCGATCGCCCTCCCAACGCTTGGCGACGAGCTTCGGCAGCCGATCGAGGCTGCTCTTGGATGGCGCCATGTTCCCGATGCGCTCGAACAACTCGGCCCCCTTCTTCGGCGTCATCTGCGCGGCGACCCAGAGCGCCTGCTGCGCGGCGCGCGGCGTCCAGAAGTCGCCGATCACGCCGAGCGTCAGCTCCATCGGGCTCACGCAGCGTCCATCCTCGTCCTTCCGGTCCTTGTAGAGCGTGCGCTCGACGACGACCTCGCCGGCCGACGTGATGTACGTCTGCGACGCGCGCAGCACCCGGCGATGGACCTTGCCGTCGATCACCACCGCGTCGGCGTCGACATCGAGCCGCTTCATCTCCGCGGCCACGATGTCGCGCTCCGCCTCCATCATCCGCTCGTGCAGCTCCTTCTCGAACTGGGCGAACGCCTGCGGCCCCATCTTCTCCTTCATCCGGTGAGTTTCGACGAACTTCCGCAGTTTCTCCAGGGTCGACGGCTCGCTCGGCGGGACACTCGTGGCCGCTCGCGCGGCCGTCACTCGGTTCGGGATCATCATGCCGCCGCGAACGAACGACGGATCGCGTTAATTCCCGCGCGATCGGGCGTCACGGTCAGATCTCCACCCTTGCCATTGGGCAGCGGCGGCCCCTCTCGATGGGCGCACCGGAAGTGCTTGTAGTAGCCGTCGGAGTCCACCTCCGTGATGGTCTGGATGACCCGCTGCTGCTCGAGACTCGAGAGCGGCGGTGTGACGACGCCATACGCTCCCTGGACGAAGTTCTCCATCTGCATGACGAATCCCTGGCACAGGTTCGCTCCCGACGGCGGCTGGCTGGGAACGCGATCGTCCAGCACGTCGTGGAAGCCCGGCTGAGGGTGCGTCTCGATCGGATCGCACGTCATGGCGTACTTGTATGGGTCCTTCGGATCATTGCTGGGGACGAAGGAGTAGAGGCGCTGCTTCTCCGCCGCGATGTCGTGCACCTCCTTGGCGAGAGTCATGGGCGCCGGGTTGATCAGGTCGCTCTGGTGGACCGTCTCGTCGTTGGCCTTCAGCAACAGATCCGTGACGGCCTGCTCGATGGCCTGGCGGCCCGTCCCATCCCGGTAGGAGTCATCGCTGAAGATCGGGTCCACGTCGACGATGCCGTCGAGCAGCCGCCACCGGTACGCCACGTTGTACTCGAAGATGACGGCGGTCGAGGCGACGACGTTCGCGTTGAACTCGTACGCGAAGCGGAAGAAGAACCCGCCATCGGCATCTTCACGAGCCGCGCTCTGGTGGAGGTAGGGGACGACGTTCGACCAGTAGCGCTTGGTGCAGCCAACCCCGCCAGCCTCTCCGCGGGCAACCAGGTCACGGAAGCCGCCGTACGCACCGTCGCCGATCTGGTCGAGCAGTCCGGTCTGGTCGGCGGTGACATAGGCGAGATCCTGGGAGCAGATCCCGTCCTGAACGACCTTCACGGATTTGACGCTTCCATTCGGGCCAGGGATGGCGCCCGGGCCAGTCGGGTCGGGCACCCCCCAGAAGTCCCCCACGTGGAGCCGCGCCGTCATCAGGTTCCCCACGAGGAAGGACGGGTCGGGCGGGTAGACCATCGTCGGAACGAGGGGCAGGTATTGCTGCGTGAGCTGCTGGCGCACCGCCACGTTGTGCTGGATGTCCGGCTCGGCACCGGTCGAGATGGTCGCGAGCGTCTGAAACAGCTCCTCCGGATCCAGGTCGGTCGCCGTGCTAGCGTCCCGTGCCGATGACCGACGCGCGCCGTTTCGTCCTCGGATGGCTCGCCTGGGCGCTGCCGCTTCTCCTGCCAATCGTTGCCTGCTCCAGGAAGCACCCCGCGCCCGCGGCGCAGGACGGCGCGACCCACGCGCACCTCACCCTCGCCCTCGACTGGGTCCCCGAGCCGGAGTTCGGCGGCTTCTACGCCGCGCGCGAGTCCGGCGCCTTCGCGCGCCACGGCCTGGACGTCACCATCCAGGGCGGCGGCGCGGGCGCGCCGGTGGTGCAGCAGGTGGCGAGCGGCAAGGTGGAGCTCGGCGTCGCCGGCGCCGACGAGATCCTCACCGCCCGCGCGCGTGGCGCCGACGTGCTGCCGGTGTTCGCGACCTTCCAGACCTCCCCGCAAGGCATCATGGTCCACGCCTCGCGCGGCGCGAAGACCCTCGGCGACGTGCTCTCTTCCGGCACCCTCGCCATCGAGCCCGGCCTGCCGTACGCGGCGTTCCTGAAGAAGAAGTACGGCTTCGGCAAGGTCTCCATCGTCCCGTACGACGGCGGCGTCGCGCGCTTCATGGTCGACAGGGACTACGCGCAGCAGTGCTACGTCACCGCCGAGCCGCTCGCGGCGAAGAAGAAGGGCGGCGATCCGCAGGTCTTCCTGGTCGCCGACGAGGGCTTCAACCCCTACGTGGGCGTGGTCATCGTGAGCCGCGCCACCTTCGAGGCGCGGCGGGCCGACGTGCGCGCCTTCGTGGAGGCCGCGCGCGAAGGCTGGAAGGCCTACCTCGCCGACCCGGCGCCCGCCAACGCGGCGATGCAGAAGCTCAACCCGGCGATGGACGCCGCCACCTTCGCCGGCGCCGCGGCCGCGCAGCAGAAGCTCGTCCAGCCGGAGGGGGGCGCGCCGGTCGGGTCGATGACGAAGGCGCGCTGGCAGCTCCTGGGCGAGCAGCTCGTCGACCTGAAGATCCTGGACAAGGTGCCGGACGTCCCGGCGTTCCTCGTGACGCCGTAACCGCGCGGCTTCGTGCTAACGGTGACGCATGCCTCGGGTCCACCATTTCGACGCGGTGACGATGTGCCCCCTCGGTGGTGGCCTGCTCTCCGGCGGCGCGCTCTTCCGCCAGGCGCGGCTGGTGTGCCACTGCCTGCTCGTCGAGACCAACCGCGGGCTCGTCCTGGTGGACACCGGCCTCTTCGCCGCCGACGAGGACACGGCGCGCCGCATCGACGCCGCGTCGCGGCGGCTGCTCGCCGCTCGCGGCGGCACGCGCTCCACCGCCCTCCGCGCGATCGAGGCGCTCGGCTTCGCGCGCGAGGACGTTCGGCACGTCATCGTCACCCACCTGGACGTCGACCACGCCGGGGGCCTGCCCGACTTCCCCGACGCCGAGGTGCACCTCTACGCCCCGGAGCACGAGGCCGCCGTGGCGCGCCGCACCCTCATCGAACGCCGGCGCTACGTCTCCGCCGAGTGGGCCCACGACGTGAAGTGGCGGCGGCACGATCTGGGCGGCGACACATGGAAGGGATTCCAGGCCGTCCGACCGATCGAAGGGCTCGACGCCGACGTCGCGATCGTGCCGCTCGTCGGCCACACCCTGGGGCACGCCGGGATCGCGGTGCGCGACGGCGACGACTGGCTCCTCCACGCCGGCGACGCCTACTTCCACGAGCGCGAGATCACGCGGGGCGCGGTGGCCCCTCCCCTGCTGGAGCTGTTCCAGACCGCCATCGCGATGGACCTGGACGCGCGACGGCAGAACCTGGGTCGGCTGCGTTTGCTCGCGCGCGAGCACTCCGACGTGCGCGTCTTCTGCGCTCACTCCCCCGAGGAGCTGGAGCGCGCCCGGGCGCGGTGACACGAGGCGCGACGCCTCCTCGAGAGCGCCGAAAATGGTGCACCCGGAATTATCCCCTTCGGGTCTTCCCAATCGGCTTCAATTGCCTACTCTCCCCTTTGCTGCATCAGGGGAGGGAACATGAGTCAGCTTCTTGGCGTGCTCGAGGAGCACCCGTTGCCGTTTGTCGCGATGGGCGTGTTGTTCGCGATGGGTGCCGCCTTCGGCGTCGCCGGGATCTCGATGGCGCGAAGGCGGTGCGCGACCAGCCGCAAGCTCGGCTGGGTCGCGGTGGGCATCGCCACCGTGTGCGACGCCGTCGGCCTCCTCACCATGTTCGTCGCGGAGTCGGCCGAGCCGCCGCTGAGCGCGCTGGTCCGCGGCATGACCCTTGCCGACGTGGAGGCGGTCCAGGCCCACGCCGAGCTGGAGGGCCACTATTGCCTGGTGGCCGGGATTATGATGAGCATCATACCTTTCGCCGTCGGAGTCATCGCCATCGCGCAGGCCAAGGCACACGCCGCGCGCAGATAGCGCGTTCGTCGCAAGCGTCGCCGGCGACGAACGACTTGCGTCCTCCGACCCAGCGGCCGGTTCTCACTTTTGGACGTTCGATCCTTACGCGCCGCGCAGCGACGCCTTATCCTGGAAGCTTCGCGGGGGTGCGGATGGAGCTGGAGCAGCCGACATGGACGAGCGTGGTGGAGGACGACCCGCTGCCCTTCCTGATCATCCTCGCGCTGTTCGCCGCAGGCGCGGTGGTCGGCGTGCTCGGGGTGGTGATCGCGCGGCGGTGGCACACCGTCGCGGCAGGCTTCGGCTGGCTGGCGCTCGTCTGCGCCATGGGCTGTGACATGGCGGGGGCCGTCGCCATGACGTTCGCGCGCTCCGAGACGCACAGCGAGCAGCTCGACCGCGGCATCACCCGGGACGACTACGAGGAGCTGCACCGGCAGTCGAAACAGGAGGCGCGCATGGCCCTGATGGCCGGCGCCACCATGGGAGTGTTTCCCTTCATCACCGGCGTCATCGCGATCCTCCGGTCGCGCTGGCCGCCGCCCAAACGGCGGCGGCGTCCGTCAGGCGATGGCGAGGGCACGCGTCCTTGAGGCCGGATGTGGCCGCGATCATCGGCCGCTCCACGAGCGGCCTTGACACCGGGCCGCGCGCAAGTATGTTGCCCCTCCTCACGACGCGCGGTGGAGCAGCCTGGTAGCTCGTCGGGCTCATAACCCGAAGGTCGTAGGTTCAAATCCTACCCGCGCAACCAAGAAGCCTCGGCTTTTGCCGGGGCTCTTCTCTTTGTGGGCCGACCCCTGGCCCGGCGAAGGCCAGGGAGCGGAGTAGACATGCACACCGCGAAGGCCGGGCTCCTCGGCAAGCTCTCCTTTCTCGATCGCTATCTGACGCTCTGGATCTTCCTCGCGATGGGTCTCGGGGTGGGCCTCGGCTTCCTGGCCCCGGGCTTCACGACGGCGCTCAACCGCTTGAGCGTGGGGACGACATCCATCCCGATCGCGGTGGGCCTCATCTTGATGATGTACCCGCCGCTCGCGAAGGTCCGTTACGAACAGCTCGGGAAGGTCTTCCGCAACAAGCGGGTGCTGGCGCTGTCGCTCGTTCAAAACTGGGTGATCGGCCCGCTGCTGATGTTCGGGCTCGCCGTCCTGTTTCTGCGCGACAAGCCCGAGTACATGGTCGGCCTCATCCTCGTCGGCCTCGCGCGTTGCATCGCGATGGTCATCGTGTGGAACGACCTCGCGAAGGGCGACACCGAGTACTGCGCCGGGCTCGTCGCGTTGAACTCGATCTTCCAGGTGCTGTTCTTCTCCTTCTACGCGTACTTCTTCGCGACGCTGCTGCCCACGTGGCTGGGGCTCGAAGCCGCCGTCGTCCACATCGGTATCGGCGACATCGCGAAGAGCGTGAGCATCTACCTCGGCGTGCCATTCGCTCTGGGGTTCCTCACGCGTCGCGTGCTCGTGAGGGCGAAGGGGCGCGACTGGTACGAGAAGGCCTTCGTGCCGAGAATCAGCCCGATCACGCTCGTCTCGCTCTTGTTCACCATCGTCGTGATGTTCTCGCTGAAGGGCGAGACCATCGTGAAGCTTCCGCTCGACGTGCTCCGCATCGCCGCCCCGCTGCTCATCTACTTCGTCGTCATGTTCACCGTGTCCTTCTTCATGAGCAGGCGCGTCGGCGCGGACTACGAGCAGACGGCCACGCTCTCGTTCACGGCGGCGTCGAACAACTTCGAGCTGGCGATCGCCGTTGCCATCGCCAGCTTTGGTATCCACAGCGGGGCGGCCTTCGCAGCCGTGATCGGTCCGCTCGTGGAGGTGCCCGTGCTCATCAGCCTCGTGAACGTCTCCCTGTGGGCGCACAAACGCTATTTCCCGGGCACGCCGATCGACGTCGCGCCTGCCGCGTGTGCGGCCCCGACGCCTCCGGAGAGGAGGGGGTGAGCCGGCGCATCCTGATCCGGGAAACGGCGTCGCCGGACGCCGGAGCGCGGTAGGCTGACCTCATGCGCAGCAACCTCTCGTTTGCGATCGCCCTGGTCGGCGTCGTCGCCGCTGCTTGCAGCTCCAGCTCCGGCGTCACCGTGAAAGATCAGGCCGGCCGCACCTGCACCGTCCCCGACACCGGCAGCCTGACGATCTCGTGCGACCAGACACCGAGCCCGACGGGCGGCTGCTCCGGCGGCGCGACCGCGTGCTTCGTACTGGGCGACGCCCCGAGCGGCTCGACCGCCGTCATCGGTCCCAGGGCGGTCTGCGCCGCCTGCTGCTCCGGCAACAACAGCACCAGCAACGGGGGCGACTGCTCGCCGATCGTGTGCCAGACGCTCGCCGACTGCCCCCACGGCTCCACCTCGTGTGACAACGGCGGGTGCCACTGAACGACGCGCAGTGCATCGTCGCCTCCGAGGTGCCGTCCGCGCTGAGTCGGCTCGGTCAGGCGACGTGGCCCGGATGCCTCGAGCGCGAGGAGCCTCGCGGCGTCCGGTCGAGCGGGAGCTGCACCCACGCGTTGGGTACGGCGGCGAGGAAGGCGCGCGTGGGCAGCGGCACGGGCTCCCTCGCGACGAACACCATGCGCTGCGCGGCGTTCTTGCGATTCTGCGAGAGGTACGCCCAGAGCTCGGGGCCCGTCACGTCGCCGCACGCGACGTCACAAAAGATGATGTCGAACGGGTTCCCGACCGCACAGTTGATGTGGTGAATCGCCTCGACCACGTCGTGCGCGGTGGTGACGGTGTGTCCCGCGAGCTCGGGCGCAAGTGCGCGAGATAACGAGCCTTCGTCGTCGTCGACCACCAGCACACGGGTCCGGTTGCTCGAGTCCTCACTCATGGCCGCGTGGCCGGTTGCACGGCGCGTGCCGGCCCTGCCGTGCGGCGCCGGCGCCGGTGACGTGCGTTTGCGCGCGCATCTCGCGCGGGCCGCGCAGGCGGAGCGCCTGGGCCGACCGTCGCTACGCCCGGACGGAGCGGCCGTGCTCATGGCGCCGGCAGGTGGGCGCAGGCGCCCTGCCAGCCCCCGGAGCACGCCTGCTCGTAGAGGGCGTGCGCGCGGTCGGGGTCCCTCGCCACGCCGATGCCTCGCTCGTAGGCGACCCCAAGGTTGCTGCACGCGATGACCGCCCCCGCGTCGCAGCCCTTGGCCAGCGCGGTGATGCGCAGATTCCGCGACGCCGCGCGGGCGAGTAGCATCCAACGTCACCATGTCGAAGACCATCCTCATCTGCGGGTACGGAACGGGCATCTCCAGCGCGGTCGCCAGGAAGTTCGGCGCGGAGGGCTTCTCCGTCGCCCTCGCGGCGCGCAGCAAGGACAAGCTCGCCGCCGCCGCCACCGAGCTGCAGGGCGCGGGCGTGAAGGCGGCCGCCTTCCCCACCGACCTCGGCGACCGGAAGGCCGTCGCGAAGCTCGTCGCCGACGCGCGCGAGAAGCTCGGCCCCATCACCGTGATTCACTGGAACGCGTACGCCGGCGGCGCCGCCGACTTCACCTCGGCGGACCTCGCCGAGCTCGGCCCGGTGCTGGACGTGAGCGTCACCGGCATGCTCGCCGCGGTGCAGGCCGCCCTCCCCGACCTGAAGACACAGAAGGACGCCGCGGTGCTCGTGACCGGCGGCGGCCTCTGCATGTACGATCCCAAGGTGGACGCGATGGCGGTCCAGTGGAACGCGATGGGCCTCGCCCTGGGGAAGGCCGCGCAGCACAAGGCGGTGGGCCTGCTGGCGGAGAAGCTCCGGCCGCTCGGCATCCACGTGGGCGAGGTGATGGTGCTCGGCAGCGTGAAGGGCACCGCCTTCGACTCCGGCAACGCCACGCTGGAACCGGCGGCGATCGCCGAGAAGTTCTGGGAGCAGTACACGGGCCGCAAGCAGCTCACGATCAACGCGGGCTGACCGCACCAGGTGCGAAGGTGCGGTACGCCGTCAGCAGGTCGGCCCACCACAGGCCTATCCGCTGGCTGAAGACGGCGTCTTGCTGCCCGTGACGCGCGGGGTGGTCGCGCCGCAGCGCCTCCCACCCGCGGTGCTCCAGCACCACCCGCGTGCCGCCCCGCGCCGCCTGGAAGCGGACCTCCACCTCCGTCCACTCGCCGGGCGCGTAGTTGCTCGCGCGCCACTCGAAGACCAGGCGCGCGCCCGGCTCCCACGCCAGCACGCGGCCGATGACGAACACCTCGCCCCCCGCGGTGCGCTCCACCAGGCGGCCGCCGGCGCCGCCATCGAAGGCGAGCTCCCCCTCCATCCGCCGCGAGTGACGAAACCTGGGGCCTCGCCGCCACCAGCGGTCGATCTCCGACGTGAACACGTCGAACGCGTCATCCGGGTGCACCGCGACGAAGGTGGTGACGCGCGCGGTCTCGCGACTCGCGGGCGCCGTCACCGGCGGCTCCCCTTCCCCTTGCCCTTGCGCGTCTTCTCGGCGTGCGCCTTGAAGGACGCGAGCTCGGCCCCCCAGAAGGCCTCCACCTCGTCCAGCCAGTCGCGCAGGGCGGAGAAGCGCTCCGGCCGGAGGCGGTAGACGCGCACCCGCGCGTCGTGCTCGAGCGACTCCTCGGCGACCAGCCCCGTGCTGCGCAGCACGCGCAGGTGGCGGCTCATCGCGGGGGCGCTCATGTGCAGCGAGGCAGCCAGCTCCCCCGCGCGGCGCGGCTTGCGCTTGAGCAGATCGATGACGCCGCGGCGCGCCGGGTCGGCGAGCGCGAGGAGGGTCTCGTCCAGTCTCTCCGCGGCGCTCATGGCCGCGATCACTCCTTGGCGTACTTGGGGCCGGGCCTGGCGGGGCTGCGCAGGCGCTCTGTGAACCACCAGCGGTGGCCCTCCAGGTCCTGGGCCTCGTAGGTCTTGGAGCTCCAGTAGTCCTCGCCGTAGTCGCTCACCTTCGGCTCCGCGAGGATTGTCGCGCCGGAGGCGCGCGCGTGGGCGCAGTGGGCGTCCACGTCGTCGACGTGAACCTCGAGCGACTGGGTGTTGACGCCGCCGAGCGCCTGCGGGCTGGCGCGCTTCTCCCTGCGCGCGACCTCGCCCACCATGATGGTGCCGTCCCCGAAGACCAGCTCGGAGTGGGCGATGTGGCCGTCGCCCGTCTCCACCTTGAGCTGCACCTCGAAGCCGAAGGCCTCGCACAGCCAGTCGATGGCCTTCGCGGCGTCGTCGTAGAAGATGGCGGGCGTGATGCGGGCGAAGCCGGCGGGCGCAGGTTTCATCGGGACCTCCAGGCGAGGGACAATGTTGCTTCGGTTCGCAATAGTTAACTCGCACGTGAACCATCGTCAAGCGGCGCCCGGGATGCGTCGTCGCGCTCGCCGGGGCGAGACCCATCGCCGCGGAGGCGACCTGCCCCTCGGCCGCCACCCACGCGCCGACCTCGCCCAGCCCGCAGGGCGGCGGGCGCCGGGCCTGGTGCAGGGGTGTCGCGCGGGCAGGCGCGACGGCGGGCGGGCGACGGGCATCCAACAAGGTCTTCAGGAGGAAAGCCCATGATTCGCAGGAGCACGGCACGCTGGCGCGGCGACGGTCCCCACGGGAAGGGTGAGCTCACTACCCAGAGCGGCGTCCTCGCCGACCAGCCCTATTCCTTCATGACCCGCTTCCAGAGCGAGGACGGCAAGGCGGGGACCAACCCGGAGGAGCTGCTCGGCGCGGCGCATGCCGGATGCTTTGCCATGGCGCTGTCCTTCGCGCTGAGCGAGGCGGGGCACGTGCCGGAGGAGATCCGCGTCACCGCCGGGGTGGATCTTCAGAAGACCGACGACGGCTTCGGCATCAAGGGCATCGCCCTGGAGCTGGAGGCGCGCGTCCCCGGCATCGACGAGCCCAAGTTCAAGGCCATCGCGGAGGGTGCCAAGAAGGGCTGCCCGGTCTCCAAGGCCCTCGCCGCCACCCCGATCACCCTGACGGCGAAGCTGGCCTGATCGGCGGTGCTTCGCGAGCGGCTGGCGGCGGTGGGTCATGCGTCGCGGAGGCGAGCCATCGTGCACCCGCACCGGCAGCGACGGACCTCCAGCACGGTACCCTTCCCCCACGGCCACTCGGTGAGAAGGTCGCGCACGCGGTCGCGGTCCAGGGTCTCGACGACGCGCAGCGCCTGCCACGCGGGTCACGCGTCTTGGTGATCGGCCCGGGGCTGGTCACGTCGGGTGCTGGGCGCCATGCGAGACGAGAGGCGCGCCGTCGGGCGCGTGGTGGGTGACCCAGCGCGCGGTCGCGCGGATGCCCTCCTCGTAGGGCGTGGGCGTGAAGTCGAAGCGCCGCTCGAACTTGGTGGAGTCGAAGACGTAGTCGCGGTCGTACTGGTAGAGCATCTCCCCGAGCTCCCCCAGCACCGGGACGAAGAAGCCCGCGGCGCGCAGCAGCCACCCCGGCATGGCGGAGAGGCGCGCGGGGACCCCGATCGCGCGGGCGGCGCGCTCGACCAGCTCGCGCCCGGTGAGCGGGGGCTGCGCGGTGGGCATGTGCCAGACCTGACCGAAGGCGTCGTCCGCCTCGGCGAGCATGCAGAGGGCCTTCGCGCAGTCCGGGGTGTAGGTGTAGGAGTGCCGCGCGTCGGCGCGGAGCAGCACCTGCGCGCGCTTGCCGGCGGCGAGCCGGCGGAAGACGAGCATCGTCAGCACGCTCTTGCCGTCGGTGTCCGGGCCGTAGAAGTCCGCCGAGCGCGCGATGAGCGCCTTGACGCGCCCCGCCGCCATCTCGTTCTGCAGGTAGCGGGCGATCTCGGCGCGCACCGCGCCCTTCTCGCTGCACGGCTGGTCCGGGCTCGCCTCGGTCATGATGCCGTCGACCTTGCCGTACATGTACACGTTGTCGAAGAAGAGGAGGCGCGCGTCCTTGGCGACGCACGCGTCGACGACGTTGTGCATGATGGCGGGCCACTGCTCGCGCCACACACGCCGATCGTACGGGAGGCCCACCGTCAGGTACGCGGTGGAGCCCTCGCCGATCACGCGCATCACCTCGTCGCGGCGCGTGAGGTCGGCCCGCATCGTCTCGGCGGCGACCGGCCCGCGACCGCTCCGCGACACCGTCCGCAGGCGCACTTTGCGCGCGAGCAGCTCGCGCGCGAGTGGAGTACCGATGGCGCCCCCCGCGCCGAGGATGACGTGCAGTGTGTCCTTGTCGCTCATGCTCCTCTCACTTGCACACGCCCGGCCAAAGCGCGCGGCGGGCGGGTGCGCCGGACACCGGCGCCGTCGTGGGGCCCGCGGCACGCAGACATCGCACGACGCCCGCAACGGTCGCGCGCGAGGCGCGCTGTCCCGCCCATGCCCCTTCTTGTCTCCCCTCGCGTCCCGTGCGAGACCTGCGCGGTCACATGACGAGGCGGACGCGTCGCGCGTTCGAGCGCGCCGAGCGAAGGGCGACATGGCGCCGGCGGACGAGCCTGGCGCTTCGCGCGCTCGCGGCCGCGTACCTGGCGTCCGTCGCGCTCGACGGCGCGGGCTGCTCGCTCCCCTCGCACGTGCTGCCGCGCCCCGCCCTCTTCTTCACGCAGGTCGCGGTGCTCTTCCCGCGGGCGGCGCACGCCACCATCGACTACCGCGCGGAGGCCTGGGTGTGCTCGCGGCGCCAGTGGGTGGAGCTCGACACGCGCCCGTACTTCCCGATCGACCCGGACGACAAGGAGAACCGCTTCAACCGCGCGATGCACTTTTACCGCGAGAACCGCACGACCATGCGCGCGCTCGATCTCTACCTCGTGCGCAGCCACGACGAGCAGCCGGGGGACGACGGCATCGACCCGGGCGAGCGCATCGGCGGCGTGCGGATGCTCAGCCTCCGCATCCCCATCCCGGAGGTGGGTTCGTCCTTCGAGCGCTACCGTCGCTACCCGCTCGCGCACTACCCGGAGACGAAGCGGCACCACTTCTATCACACGCCCGCCTCGGTCCGGGCGCGCCGCTGCGCGCCGGGCGCGGAGGGGTACCAATGACGCTGCGCGCGCGCCTCGCCTACTGGCTGGAGGATCCGGTGCCCCTGGTGCGCCTGGAGGTGGTGCGCATCCTGGTGCCGCTCGTCACGCTCGGCTTCATGTGGGCGCGCGTCACGCACGCCGGGCACTGGCTGGGCGACGCGGGCTTCCGCGTTCCGGACCTGGGCAAGCCGGACTGGCGGCAGCCGCTCTTCATCCCCGCCCTGCCGTCGTGGGCGGCGTGGACCGTCGCCGTCACGATGGTCGTCTCCGGCATCGCGTGCTCGGTCGGCTACCGCACGCGGGCGAGCGCGCTCGTCTTCGCCGCGACCCTCTTCTTCGGCGCGCTGTCCGACAGGCTCGGCGCGTACTCGGTGAGCAAGCTCACCCCGGTGATCATGGTGGCGGTGGCGGCCGGCCCCTGCGGGCGGCTCCTCTCGGTCGACGCCTTCCTGAAGCGGCGGCGCGGCGGCAAGCGATGGAAGACCGAGATCCCGAGCGGCTCGATCCGCTTCCTCCAGCTCCTGCCCGTCGTGCTCTACATGGCCTCCGGGATCGCCAAGGCGCGCGCCGACTGGCTGCACGAGCCGCTCGTGCTCTTCTCGCAGATCCACGGCAGCTACCAGACGCCGGTGGCCTATGCCCTCGCGCGGGCCCTGCCCCGGTGGTCGTGGACGGCGATGCAGGGGACGGTGCTCTTCTTCGAGACCTGCGCGCCGCTCCTCTTCGGGCTTCGCCGGACGCGCCCCTACGCCCTGGGGTTCGGCCTCGCCATGCACGCCATGATCGCGCTGATGTTCGGGCCGGTGGTGTGGTTCGCCTTGCTCATGATGACGCTGCTCGTCGCGGGCTACTTCCCCGAGGCGTGGCTGGATCGCATCCGCACGCTCGGAGCGACGCCACAAGTCGGGTAGACTGGCGGCGTGCAGAAGCTCGCCGACGGCATCCACCACTTCCAGGCCAACTACTTCGCCTCCAACCGCGCCCTGTTCGAGCAGCTCGCCGAGCACGGGCAGCAGCCGGAGACGCTGCTCATCACCTGCTCAGACTCGCGCGTGGTGCCCAACCTCATCACCAGCGCGGCGCCCGGGGAGCTGTTCATCGTGCGCAACGTCGGCAACATCGTGCCGGCGGTGGAGCGAGGGGTGCTCGGCGGCGTCTCGGCGGCCATCGAGTACGCGGTGGAGGTGCTCCAGGTGACGAGCGTCATCGTGTGCGGACACACGCGCTGCGGCGCCATCGACGCCATCCTCCACCCGGAGCGCAGCGCGCACCTGCAGCACGTGGCGCGCTGGGTCGCGGAGTCGGAGCGCATCCCGAGGCTCATCGAGGAGCGCTACGGCCACCTGGAGGGCGAGGCGCGCATGACGGCCGCCGTGGAGGAGAACGTGCTCCTGCAGCTGGAGAACCTGCGGACCTTCGACTTCGTGGCGCGCCGTCTGGACGCCGGGACTCTCAAGATGAACGGCTGGGTCTTCAAGATCGCGACCGGTGAGGTCTTCGACTACGACCCCGTGTCCGGCCAGTTCCTGAAGCTCGCCAGCGCCTGAACCGTCAGGCACACCCGCGCCGCACGTCTTCCATCCCCGTGCCGTGCCCGTGCCCGTGCCGGTGCCCGCACCTCTCCGGCCATGTCCTCCCACGCCCCGATCCGCAAGGAGATCCTGGATCTCGTCACCCCGCGCACCCGCGACCCGCGCCCGGGCGACGATCCGACCTCCGACCTCGCCGCGCTCTGGGCCCTGCGGGCGCTCCTCCGCTCCGACGTCGCCCGTCACGTCCGCTACCCCCACGGGCTCGACAGCCACGTGGCTGCCACCATCGGCCTGCCCGACCTCGCGAGCGAGCGGAATGTGCGCAACGGCGTGGCGAAGGCGGCCAAGCGGCTCCGCAAGCTGGAGCGCGCCGGACGGCACCGGGAGGCGCCCGTGTTGCGCAGCGTGCGGCACGTCGCCCGCAAGCTGGGCATGGGGGACGTGGAGGAGCAGGTCCTCGGGGTGGCCGTGCTCTGCGCGGTGGACGCCGGGCTCGAGCGCTGCTTCCACGACGGCGTGACGCGCGTGTCCGCGCTGGCGGAGGCGCTCGGGCAGCCGCGCCAGGACGTCCGGCGCGCGCTGGACCACGACGGCGTGCTGCACGCGGGGGGCCTGCTGTCGCCGTGGGAGTTCGCGGTCTGCGACGAGATCGCCGAGCCGCTCGTCGACGGCGTCGCGTCGGTCGCGCCCATCACCCGGGCGGCCGTGCGGCGCTCCCGCTCCTCCGCGCTGACCCTCGCGGACTTCGCCCACGTCCAGAAGGACGTCGCCGTCGCGCTCGGCCTGCTGCGCGGGGGCCTGGCCCGCGGGGCGCGCGGCCTCCACGTACTGCTCCACGGCGCGCCCGGCACCGGCAAGACCGAGCTCTCCCGCGTGCTGGCGCGCGAGCTGGGCGCGAGCCTCCACGAGGTGCTCGATCAGGACGAGGACGGCGGCGTGGCCGAACGGATGGAGCGCCTGGCCAAGGTGGTGCTGGCCGACCGGGTCCTGCGCGCCACGCGCGGTGCGCTGCTCCTCTTCGACGAGGCGGAGGAGGTCCTGGCCCTCGGGCGCGACGCCGTCGGCCCGGCGCGCAACACCACGCGGGCGAAGGGGTGGACGCACCGCATGCTGGAGAACGCGCGCGTGCCGACGATCTGGACCGCCAACGCGATCGACCAGCTCGATCCGGCCACGCTGCGGCGCTTCGCCTTCGTCCTGGAGCTGCCGGTGCCGCCGCAGACCGCGCGCCGCCGGATCCTGGAGTCGAAGCTGGGGTCGCTCGGCGTCTCGGCCCAGTGGCTCGACCGCACGTCCGCCGACGAACGACTCTCCCCCGCGCACGTGGAGCAGGCGGCGCGGGGCGTGCGCCTCGTCGGCGCGCGCTCGCCGCGGCGCGTGGAGGAGACGCTCACCATCATGCTGGACCGCAACCTCGCCGCCGGCGGCGCCCCGCGCCCCGCCGCGGGTGCCTCGCCGTGCGGGAAGTACGAGGCCGCCTTCGTCAACGCGTCGGTGGACGTCGAGGGCCTGATCGCCGCGCTCGGCACGCACCCCCACGCGAGCGTGTGCCTGTACGGGCCGCCGGGGACGGGGAAGACGGCGCTCGCAGCGGAGGTGGCGCGGCGGCTGGGGATGCCCTTCCGGGCGCGGCGGACCTCCGACCTCCTGAGCATGTGGCTGGGCGAGACGGAGAGCAAGATCGCCGCGATGTTCCGCGACGCGGCCGCGGAGAGAGCGCTCCTCTTCCTGGACGAGTGCGACGGCCTCCTGCGCGAGCGCGCGACGGCGCGCCACTCCTGGGAGGTGACGCAGGTGAACGAGCTGCTGGTGCAGGTGGAGGCGTTCGACGGCGTCTTCTTCTGCGCGACGAACCTGGTGGACCAGCTGGACGTGGCGTCGCTCCGGCGCTTCGCGCTGAAGGTGGAGATGAAGCCGCTGCGCGCCGAGCAGCGACGCGCCATGTTCGCGCGCGTCTTCGGCGACCTCGCGGCGGACGCGCCCGCGCGCCTGGACCGCCTGGACGGCCTCACGCCCGGCGACTTCGCGGCGGTGGCGCGACAGGTGCGCCTCGCGCCGGCGGGGGACGCCGAGCGGATCGTGGACCTGTTGCGCCGCGAGATTGACCTGCGGGGGAAGCGGACCGGAGGAAGGCGCATCGGCTTCGGCGCGGCGTGATTCGCACGGAGCCGCGGTGATACCCTCCGGGCATGGGCACCGCACTCCGTATGGCGTGGTGGATCGGCGCGACCGCTCTCGTGGCAGGGGCAGTCGCCTGCGGCTCGGGCGACGACGCGGCGAGCGGCGACGCGGGCGGCGGGGGAGACGGCGCGATCTCCGGCTCCTGCGACACAGACCCGCTGAAGACCGGCCTGACGGCGCAGCAGACCGGCGTCAGCGTCGACGCCTTCGACTGCTCCATCCTGAAGTGGTCGGCCCAGTACTCCGAGCCCGACCCGATGATCTTCAAGGCGATCATCTACGTCGAGTCGCGCTTCGACAAGAACGCCGCAGCCTGCCCCAACATGCCGTGCGGCACGCCCAGCGGGTGGAGCGCCTCGGAGACGGGGTGCTACGGCCTGATGCAGATCGTCCCCGCGTGCGGTGGCTCGCCGGGGGACGCGGGCCTGCTCCCCAGCGGCCACCCCGACATGACGACCGACCCCTCCTCGAGCGACTGGGGGAGCTCGGTGTTCAACCCCGACGTGAACATCGAGGTCGGCATCGCCGGGATCGCGGGCAACCGCAAGCAGGAGGAGAAGAAGTTTTCGGGCTGCACCACCGAGCAGTACACGCTGATGGCGATCGGCGACTACAACAGCTACGGCAGCACCAAGAGCTGCACCCAGTACAACACGCAATACGACGACGACCTGGTGCTGCCCGCCTACAAGCAGTACGCCGCGGCCGCAGGGTACGCGCCTCATCCTTACTGAGGGGCGCCGCTCCCCGCGCGGGCCCTCCGCTACGCGTCGGGCTTCTCGTCGGCAGGGCACGAGCTGGTATTCCTATCCGCGCTACCGCGCCCGGGCGTAGCTTCGTCGTCGACTGACGCCAGCGAGGCCGCCCGGGACGTGGCCTCGCACACGCGCGTCCGGCGCGGCCATCTCGCGGCGGGCCGGCGGCTCGCCGGCTGAAGGATTCACCGTCCACGATGTACCCGGCGTCCACACCGCGGTACCGTGCGGGGGTGGGCGGAGAGAGAGGGGCAGGCGGGTCGCGTGACCGGACGCTGGCGCACATGCGGCGGCTGCTCGCGGCCGCCACGACGCTCGCCGCCGCCGGGTGCGGCGGGGAGACCGCCCCCGCGGCGACCACGGTCACGATCCCGACCACGCCATCGGCCAGCGCGAGCCACGCGGCGGCGCCCCCGCGACCGAGCGCGAGCAGCGCCGCCTCGGCGCGCGACGTGAAGCCACCCGATGCCATGCTGACGCACCACCCGATGATGGGCTCCGACCCGGTGCCGCCACCGTCGATGTGTCCCAGCCTGGGGCCGAAGAGCAAGGCGGCGGCGACGGTCAAGCGCGTCGCCGGCGAGGTGGTCGTGGAGATCACCCTGTCACTCCCCACGACCGGCCCGATCTTGCCCACCTTCACCGGCGCCCCGGCGGCCCCGGGCTCGCCGCAGCCCGCCGCCGGCCAGCCCGCGACGCCGCAGCCCATGGTGTGGGGCGGCAAGCTCGTCTCCGTCACCTACAAGAAGACGAAGGCGGTGGTGCGCATCAAGCCGGACGGCAGCATCCCCGGCGCGGTGCAGGCCTCCTTCCCCCTGACGTGCAGCTCCGGCCCGGGGAACATCCAGGTGCGCGCGGCCTTCGGCCTGCCCGCACACCCTGGCGGCAAGGCCAAGATCACCTACCTCGTCAGTCGCTAGCGCGAGAGCAGCACCTTCAGCACGCCGGGGGCGGCGGCGCGGCCCATCGCGTCGGTTCCCTGGTCGAGGGAGAGCACCTCGCTCACCAGGCACTCCACGTCGACCGCGCCGCGGGCGAGCAGGTCGAGCGCGGGGGCGAAGCGCCCGCAGCGCGAGCCGACGACGCGGATCTCGTCCACCACGACGCGCGCCGCGTCGATGGGCGTCGCCCCGTGGAAGGTGGACTTGAGCACCAGCGTGCCCTGCGGCCGGAGCAGGTCCAGCGCGAGGTCGAAGCCGCCGGCCGCGCCCGAGGCCTCCACGACGACGTCGAAGGCGCCGGCGCGCTTGCGTGCCTCCTCCACCAACGCCGTCTCGAGGTCCCGCGCCCGCGCGAGGCCCAGCTTCCGCTCGTGCTTGCCGACGAGCAGCGGCGACGCGCCCGCGTCGGCGAGCACCATCGCGCAGAGCAGGCCGAGCTTGCCGTCCCCGATGACCGCCACGCGCGCCCCCGGCTCGAGCGGGCTCCGCTCCAGCACGCCGCACGCCGCCGCGAGCGGCTCGACGAAGACGGCCTGAACGTCGGTCACGGCGTCGGGCACGCGCAGGAGGTTGCGCGCGGGCAGGCGCAGCACGTCGGCGTGCGCCCCGTCGCGCCCCACGATGCCGAGCACCGTGCGCGTGGCGCAGTGGCGCGGGTCGCCCTCCTCGCAGCGCGCGCACGCGCCACACCCGGCGTTGATCTCGCCGACGACGCGCTGCCCGCGGCCGATCGCGCCGCCGCCGGGGTCCTCCACCACGCCCACGAACTCGTGACCGATGGTGCCGGCGAACCCGGCGTAGCCGCGGGCGATCTCCAGGTCGGTATTGCAGAGGCCGGAGAGCGTCACCCGCACCACCGCCTCGCCCTTCGCCTCGGGCACCGGCACGTGGGCGACCGAGACGTCTCCACTTTCCACCCTGAGCGCGCGCATGAGCTCGGATGTAGCAGAAAGGTTCGTGCCGCGCGGGATCTCGTGTGATAGAGGCGCCTCGGCACCTTCGATGATCCGCCTCGACTCCGTATCCAAGCAGCACGGCCGTCAGATCCTCTTCATGGACGCCTCCTGCGCCGTGCAGCGCGGGGAGAAGGTGGGCCTGGTCGGGCCCAACGGCTCGGGCAAATCGACGATCTTCCGGATGATCGTCAAGGAAGAGGCGCCCGACGCCGGCGGCGTGGCGATCGACCGCGGCACCACCATCGGCTACTTCAGCCAGGACGTCGGGGAGATGGAGGGCATGAGCGTCGTGGCCGCCACGCTGGACGGCGCCGGCGCGGTCTCGGAGGCGGGCGCCCGCCTGCACGCGCTGGAGCACCAGCTCGCCGACCCGGAGCTGGCCGACCAGATGGATCGGATGATCGAGGAGTTCGGCGAGGCGCAGGCCCGCTTCGAGGAGCTGGGCGGCTACGCGCTGGAGGCGCGCGCCCGGGAGATCCTCGCCGGCCTGGGCTTCTCGCAGGAGGTGATGGACTCCGACGTCGGCACCCTCTCCGGCGGGTGGAAGATGCGCGTCGCCCTCGCCCGCATCCTCTTGATGAAGCCGGACGCGATGCTCCTGGACGAGCCCACCAACCACCTGGACATCGAGTCCATCCTCTGGCTGGAGCAGTTCCTCAAGAGCTACGAGGGCGCGCTCGTCATGACCTCGCACGACCGCGAGTTCATGGACCGCATCGTCTCCAAGATTGTCGAGATCGACGGCGGGGAGCTGACGGTCTTCTCCGGCGGCTACGAGTTTTACGTCAAGCAGCGCGCCGTGCTCGACGCGCAGGCCCAGAGCGGGTTCGAGCGGCAGCAGGCCATGCTCGCCAAGGAGGAGGCGTTCATCGCGCGCTTCAAGGCCCGGGCGAGCCACGCCGCGCAGGTGCAGTCGCGCGTGAAGAAGCTGGAGAAGATCGAGCGGGTGGAGCCCCCGCGACGGCGCAAGAAGCTGCGCTTCGACTTCCCCGACGCCCCGCGATCCGGCGACGACGTCGCCAAGGTCGACGGCGTGAGCAAGGCGTACGGCAGCCGCGTCATCTACGAGGGCTTCGACTGGCTGGTGCGCCGCGGCGAACGATGGTGCGTGATGGGCGTCAACGGCGCCGGCAAGTCCACGCTGCTCAAGCTGGTCGCCGGCGCGACGGCGCCGGACTCCGGACGCGTCGCGGTCGGGGCGAGCGTGAAGATGGGCTACTTCGCGCAGCACGCGATGGAGCTGCTCGAGCCGACCGAGACGGTGTGGGACGCGCTGGTCGGCCGGTTCCCGCACGCCTCCATCGGCTCGCTTCGCACGCTCGCCGGGGTCTTCGGCTTCTCCGGCGACGACGTGGAGAAGCGCTGCCGCGTGCTCTCGGGCGGGGAGAAGGCGCGGCTGGTGCTCGCGCAGATGCTCTACGACCCGCCCAACTTCCTGGTGCTCGACGAGCCCACCAACCACCTGGACATGGACACCAAGGAGATGCTCATCGAGGCGCTCGCCGGCTACCAGGGGACGATGCTCTTCGTCTCCCACGACCGCCACTTCCTGCGCGCGCTGAGCAACCGCGTGCTGGAGCTCACACCGGACGGGATCCACAAGTACGGCGGCGGCTACGGCGAGTACGTCAGCGAGACCGGCGCCGAGGCCCCCGGCGTGCGCGGCTGATCTACGCGGAGGCGGGGCGGCGCACGTAGCGCGGCTGCAGCAACCACGCGTGCTGGAGCGCGGTGAACGCGCCGCCGCCCATCAGCACCAGCGCGACGATGCGGACGAGGCCCGGAGGGTCCGCCCCGAGCACGAGCGGCGCGGACAGACTCCACGCCGCGACGGGCCGCGCGGCGAAGAGCACCGCGATGCCCGCGACGCGCAGGGTGATCGCCATGACGTGGACCCAGTACTCGGTCGGCGTGAGCCCGCCGAGGCTCTCCCGACTCGCCTTCTCGATGAACACGTCCCAGCTCTCCACCGCCACGTCGGCGGCGACGACGAAGACCGCGGCCCAGAGCGCCGCTCCCGCGTGCGGCCGGTACAGCAGCAGGTAGACCATCGGCGGGAAGAGGAACGCGTTGAGCGTGTGGGTCAGGTGCTCGGTGCGCGACTCCGGACGGGTGTGCAGCTTGTACTTGATGATGTGAAAATAGCTGCCATCCACCATCGCGATCCCGGAGAACAGCGCGAGGAGGACGGCGCCGGCGACGTAGAGGCGCTCCATGGCCCCAGAATAGCGCACTCGTTCACCGGAACGCTTTGCGCGCGTGCTCGAGGCCAGTCACCCACGGACCACGGACGATCTGCTTCGTCCCGGGGGCATCCAGCGAGCGCGCGGCGGCGAGGCGTCCGCCCGACGCCTCACGGCGGGGGCGGGCGGCTCATCACGTCCGGCGGGAGCACGTCCACCTCCGGCACGTTCCACACGTCGCGCAGGTAGTCGCGGATGGATTGGTCGGAGCTGAAGCGACCCATGGCGGCGATGTTGAGCGCGGCGGTGCGTGACCAGGCGTCGTGGTCCGTCCACGCGTCCGCCACGCGCTGCTGGCACGCGACGTAGGCGCGGAAGTCGGCCAGGACGAAGAAGCGATCTTCGTCCACGAGCGAGCGCACCAGCGGCTCGACGAGGGTGGCGTCCCCGCCGCTGAAGCGGCCGCTCGCGACCAGGGAGACCGCGCTCGCGAGCTCCGGGTCGGCCGCGAGCAGCTCCAGGGGCCGGTACCCGGCGCGCCGGGCGACGACCTCCTCGGCCGTCATGCCGAAGAGGAAGAAGTTCTCCGCGCCGACGGCCTCGCGGATCTCCACGTTGGCGCCGTCCAGTGTGCCGATGGTCAGCGCGCCGTTGAGCGCGAACTTCATGTTGCCGGTGCCGGAGGCCTCCATCCCCGCGGTGGAGATCTGCTCGGAGAGGTCGGCCGCGGGGTAGATGCGCTGCGCGTTCTTCACGTTGAAGTCGGGCACGAAGACGAGGCGCAGCACCTCGCGCACGGCCGGGTCGGCCTCGAGCACCTCCCGGATCCCGTGGAGGAGGCGCACCATGAGCTTCGCCATGCGGTAGGCGGGCGCGGCCTTGCCGGCGAAGAGGAGCGTGCGCGGCACGACGTGGTCGCGCCGCCCCTCCTTGATGCGCTGGTAGAGCCACACCGCGTGCAGCGCGGCCAGGTGCTGCCGCTTGTACTCGTGGATACGCTTGCACTGCGCGTCGAACATGGAGGTCGGGTCCACCGTGACGTCGTGCGTCCGGCGCAGCCAGTCGGCGAGGCGTTCCTTGTTCTTGCGCTTCACCGCGCGCAGCTTCTCGCGGAAGCCGGCGTCGCCGGCGAGGGGGCGCAGCCGCTCCAGGCGATCCAGGTCGGTCTGCCAGCCGTCGCCGATGGTCTCGGTGAGCAGCCGGGAGAGGCCCGGGTTGGCCAGCGCGACGAACCGGCGCGGGGTCACCCCGTTGGTGACGTTGACGAAGCGCGACGGGTACTCCTCGGCGAAGTCGCGCAGCACGGTCTCCCGCAGCAGGCGCGAGTGCAGCTCCGCGACGCCGTTGACCGCGTGGCTGCCGACGGTCGCCAGGTGGGCCATGCGCACCGCCTTGCGCCCGTGCTCGTCGATGAGCGACATCCGCGCCAGGCGCGCGTCGTCCCCGGGGTGGCTGGCGCGCACCTCGTCGAGGAAGCGGCGGTTGATCTCGTAGACGATCTCCAGGTGTCTGGGCAGCAGCCGCGCGAAGAGAGGGAGCGGCCACGCCTCCAGCGCTTCCGGGAGGAGCGTGTGGTTGGTGTACGAGAAGGTCCGGGTGGTGATGCCCCACGCCTTGTCCCAGGTCATGCCGTGCACGTCCATCAGCAGGCGCATCAGCTCTGGCACGGCGAGCGCGGGGTGCGTATCGTTGAGCTGCACCGCGAACTTGTCACCGAACTCGTCGATCGTCGTCTTCTGCAGCAGCAGGCGGATGCAGTCCTGCAGCGCGCACGAGACGAAGAAGTACTCCTGCTCCAGGCGCAGCTGCTTGCCCGCCATGCTGGAGTCGTTGGGGTACAGGACCTTGGTGACGTTCTCGCTGCGCACCTTCTCCTCGACGGCGCGCACGTAGTCGCCGACCTGGAACGCCTCCAGGTCCAGCTCCTCGTCGGCCACCGCGCCCCAGAGGCGCAGGAAGTTGGCGTTGGCGGTGCCGTAGCCGAGCACCGGCGTGTCGTACGGCACGCCCTTCACCACGCGCTCCGGCACCCACCGCACGCGGTGCCGCCCGTCCTCGTCCACCCGGTGCTCGGTGTGGCCGCCGAGCCCCACCGGGAGCTCGATGTCCCAGCGGCGCACCTCCCACGGGTTGCCGTGACGCAGCCATCGGTCGGCCACCTCCACCTGCCAGCCGTCGCGGATGGCCTGGTCGAAGATGCCAAACTCGTAGCGGATCCCGTGGCCGATGGTCGGGATGTCCAGGGTGGCGAGCGAGTCCATGAAGCACGCGGCCAGCCGCCCGAGGCCGCCGTTGCCGAGCCCCGGCTCCTCCTCGTGCTCGACGAGCTCCTCCAGGTCCAGCCCGAGCGAAGACATCGCCTCCCGCACCTGCGCGCCGATGCCCAGCGTCAGCAGGTTGTGCGCGAGCTGCGGCCCCAGCAGGTACTCCGCCGAGAGGTAGATCACCGTGCGGTGCTCGCCCTCCAGGTAGGTGCGCGCGCTGCGCACCCAGCGGTGCAGTATCCGGTCGCGGACGGCGAAGGCCAGGGCGAGGTAGTGATTGTTGGTGGTGGCCACACCCGGGAACTTGGCGAGCTGGAAGAAGAGCTTGCGCACGAAGTCGTTGCGGATGGCGCGCGAGTCGCCGCCCAGCGCGATGTCCGTCTCGTGCACGTCGTGAGCCTGGAGAGGGCTGGTCATGATGGCGTCGATGCTACCGCGAGCGGACGGGGCGCGCGCGAGAGTCGCCGGCGCGGCACGGTCCGCCCCCGGCCCAACGGACGCGCGACGCCGCTCACTTCAGGTCGAGCTCGCCCATCTTGTTGTAGAGCGTCCGACGGCTGATCCCCAGCAGGCGCGCCGCGAGCGACCGGTTGCCTCGCGCGCGGGCTAGCGCCTCCTCCACCGCCTGGCGCTCGGCGACCCCGCGCGTGGCCTGGAGCGACCCGTGGGACGACGAGGACTGGCCCGCGGGCGCACCCCGCCGCGCGCGGCCGAGCTCCCGCTGCACGTCGGCCTCGCCGATCGTCGCGCCGTCGGAGAAGACGACCAGCCGCTCGACGAACGTCTGCAGCTCGCGCACGTTCCCCGGCCACGCCTGCTGCTCCAGGAGCGCGACGGCGCCGGGCGCGAGCGACGCCGAGCGGCCGTTGGCCTCCGACGCGGCCGCGCAGAAGCGCCGCGCGAGTGCCGGAATGTCCTCCCGGCGCTCGCGCAGGGCCGGCAGCCAGATGGGGATCACGTTCAGCCGGTAGAAGAGGTCCTCGCGGAACTCGCCACGCTGCACCATCGTCTCCAGGTCGCGGTGCGTCGCCGCGACGAAGCGCACGTCCACCCGCTCCGGGTGGGCCCCGCCCACGCGCTGAAACTCCTTGTCCTGCATCAGGCGCAGCAGCTTCACCTGCACCTGCGGGCTCACGTCGCCGATCTCGTCGAGCAGCAGGGTGCCGCCGGCGGCGAGCTCCACGCGGCCGGGCTTGCGCTTGACCGCGCCGGTGAAGGCGCCCTTCTCGTAGCCGAAGAGCTCGCTCTCCAGGAGCGTGTCCGGCAGCGCGGCGCAGTGCACCGGCACGAACGACCCGGAGGCGCGCGCGCTCTGCGCGTGGATGGCGCGCGCCGCCACCTCCTTGCCGGTGCCGCTCTCCCCGCGGAGCAGCACGTTGGCGGTGCTCTTCGCCGCGCGGGCGATCAGGTCCTTGGACTCGGCGAGCGTGGCGGAGTCGCCTATCATCGCGCGGGCCGCGGGGGGCTCCGGCGGCTCCGAGGCGCGCCGCACGTAGGCGTCCAGCACGCGGTCGATCGTGACGAGCACCTCGTCCCGATCGAAGGGCT
The DNA here is from genome assembly GCA_963782055.1 of uncultured delta proteobacterium. Taxonomy (GTDB): domain Bacteria; phylum Myxococcota_A; class Polyangia; order Polyangiales; family Polyangiaceae; genus DASXHD01. Next base: position 1,654,452 of record CAWAIF010000003.1, on the reverse strand, counting down.
TCATCACGAACTCCTTCGCGCCCGCCTTCATCGCCTCCACCGCGACGGGGATGGTGCCGTGCGCGCTGATCATGATGGTGGGCACCTCCGGGGCGACGCGCCCGAGCTCGGCGAGCAGGGCCATGCCGTCCATCCCGGGCATGCGGAGGTCGGTGACGACCAGATCGGTCTGCTGGGTGGTGACCTCCTCGAGGGCGGCCGCTCCCGACGCCACCGCGCGCGCCGCGTAGCCCGCCTGCGAGAGCAGCCCCACGAGCACGGTGCGGAGGGCCGGGTCGTCGTCCACGACGAGGATGCTCTCCTTCCCCATGAGACTCGAAGATACACGGTTCCTGCCGACGGGTACCGACGGGGTGGAGGGCGGGACCGTGCGCACCGGCGGGCGCGCCCGTGCAGCCCGCTGCACACCGCGGGGCCCCGCGCGCGCGGAGCGCGGGGCTGGCATCATCATTGCTCGGGCAGGGGGCGCGAGGAGAAGGCCGTCGGCGCAGGGGCGACGGGAGGAAGGAAGAGAGAGCATTGATGCGGAGGCATGGGGTGGGCTGGCATCATGACGCGATGGAGGTGCCCGCCACCGCCTTTGCGTGCGCCGCCTTCCTCGCGATGGCGGTGCTCGCCGCCTTGCGTGGCCGGCGAGAGCCGCTCGCCTCCCGCTTCGCCAACCTCTGCGTCTGGCTCTTCGCCTACAACTCCTTCGAGATCATCTCCCTCCTCTCGCCGAACGCCGCGTGGAACGACTCCAACGCGGCGTCGGCGGCGCTGGTCCCGCCGGCGTTCTTCCACTTCGTCATGACCTTCGTCGGCCAGCGTCGCGCGCGCCGCAGGGAGATCATCGCCTACTACGTCTACTTCACGGCGCTCGCGCTCGCCTGCTTCTCGCCGGCGATCACCCCGGCGATGGCGGGCTTCCCCAACGGGCCGCGCTGGGCGGTGCTCATGCTGGCGGGCATGGCGCCGTGCGTCGCCGTGGGCGTCGTCGCGCTGGTGCGCCACGCGCGTCGCTCGGGGGCGGAGGAGCGCGCGCGCACCGCGCTCGTCCTGGCGGCGGTGGTCGTCGCCGCGTGCGGCACCGCGACCGATCTGGCCGCCATCGCCGGCGCGCTCTCCCCGCGGCTCGGCCCGTGGGCGCTGGTCGGCAGCGCGGCGCTGCTGGGCGTCACGGCGCTACGCACCCCGGTGCTCGAGCAGGTCTCGGTGCTGGTCGGCCTCAACGCGGTCGCCGCGGCCGGCGGCGTCGTCCTGGGCGAGCTCGCGCTCTTCCGGTGGGTGGGCGATCGCTCGGCCCTGCTCGCCGTCGGCTCGGTGCTCATCGGCCTGGCGGCCCTGCTGATGGGCCGGTTCCTTCTCTCCGCGGTCTCCGAGTCCCGGGCGCGCCTGCGGTCGCAGGCGGCGCTCGGGCGCATGTCGCAGCAGATGGCGCACGACCTCCGCAACCCGCTGGCCGCCATCCGCGGGGCGGCGCAGTTCCTCCAGGTCGAGCGCGAGGCAGGCCGCCCGCTGGAGGCCCACCCGGAGTACCTCCAGCTCCTGGTCGATCAGGTCGACCACATGTCGCGCGTCATCGAGCAGTACCAGCGACTCGGCCGCGTCGACCCGTCCCCCCGCGCCACCGACCTGAACGCCATCGTCGAGGGCGCGCTCGCCTCCGTAGACTGCCCGGTGCGCAAGCACCTGGACGCCACCCTCCCCGCCTGCAAGGCCGACCCCGACCTCGTCGCCATCGTGGTCGAGAACGTGCTGCGCAACGCGCGCGAGGCGCTCGGCCCGGAGGGCTCGGTGGAGGTCACCACCTCCTCCTCCGGCGGCGTGGTGCGCATCGTCGTGAGCGACGACGGACGGGGCATGGACGCGCGCACGCGCGAGCGCGCCTTCGACGAGTTCTTCACCACCAAGGCGAAGGGCTCCGGCCTCGGCCTCGCCTTCGTGAAGCGGGTGATGGAGGCGCACGAGGGCCGCATCCTGCTGGACTCGACGGAGGGCAAGGGCACCCGCGTCACCCTGGAGCTACCCTCGGCGTGAGCGCGCAGCTGCCCCCTCCGGCGCGCGCGGGATCCCAGGGCGCCGGTCGGCTTTTGGGTATACTCCGGCGGCAGGAGTGTGGGGCATGAGGAGGATCGCGTCGTGAAGCGCCCTCAGTGGGTGGTGCTCGCCGTCGTCGCCGTCGCGCTTGCCACGTGGCTGGTGTGGCGGTCCGTGCGCACGCCGCCCCGGAGCGCCGGCGGGGCGGACGGTGCCGCGGCGCCGGTGGAGGGCACGCCGGCGTGGGTAGAGCCGGAGCCAGGCGCGCCGTCGGACCGGTTGCACGCGTACGACGCGCCGGGGGCGCCTCCCTCGGGCGACGACGCCGGACCGCGGCTCGACCGCCAGAGGCGCGACGCGATGCGCGAGCTCATCTACCGCGCCTGGAGCCAGACGCCTCCGCCGGAGGGGACGGCGGCGGCGGCCGCCCCCAGCGCCAAGGTCCTGGACAAGGACTACATCCGCAGCCGCATCCGCGAGGACTACATCCCCCTGGCCAAGGACTGTTACGAGCAGGGCCTGAAGAAGAACCCCAAGCTCGCCGGGAAGATCGTCGCCGACTTCTCCATCGTCGGGAACAAGAACGTCGGCGGCATCATCGACGAGGTGGCCTTCGACCGGGATGGCGGCACCACGCTCGGCGATCCCGACGTACTCGAGTGCCTCAAGCAGTCGCTCTACAGCGTGACCTTCGAGCCACCGCCGGACGACGGCAAGGTCACCGTGACCTATCCCATCTCCTTCTCCCCCGACGCGCCGGACGCCGGCGACGCGGGCTGAGGTCCCGCGACCATGCGAGTCTCCCCCTTCCTCCTGATCGGCGCGTTCGTCGCCTGCAACACGCCCGAGGCGACGCGGCCAGCGGCGCCGGTCACGCCGCCCGCGCCCTCCGCCTCGCCGGCAACGGGCGCGCCGGACCTCCCCGGCGCGACGTCATCCACCACGACGCTCCCCGATGCCGCCCCGCCCGGCGCGGTCGCCTCGGCGACGATGACCTCCGCCGACGCCGCGGCGCCGGCCGATGCCATGTTCGAGCTGGAGCGCACCCCGTGCCTCGGCACCTGCCCCGTCTACACGGTGAGCATCCGGGGGGACGGGAGCTGGCGCTTCGCCGGCTGGTACCCGCACAAGGGTTGCGCCGAGGGGAAGGTCGCCCCCGCGGTCGTCTCCTCTCTCGCCGACACGGCGAGGCGCGTCGGCTTCTTCGGAATGAAGAAGGAGTACACGGTCCCGATCACCGACATGCCCTCGACGAACACGCGCGTCACCCTGGACGGCAAGACCAAGCGCGTGCACCGCTACGGCTTCGATCAGAGCCCGGTGGAGAAGGAGCTCGTCCGCCTGGAGGACGCCATCGACGCGGCGATCAGCGCGCCGGCGCTCTCGAGAGGGCCGCTCGGCGCGTGCAAGGGCAAGAGTCCGTACCACGACGTGCCCTGAGCGCGCCGAGGCGCAACGCCCCTCGCCCTCGCGTCATCCAAGCTCGAATACGGCGTCGATCCGCGTGCTTCGCGCAAAATCGGCGCGATGCTGCCCGAAACAATCCGCCGCGCGCGATTGTTCTCGGCGCCGAGAGGTCATCCATGAACGCACGTACCCTTCTCCCCACCCTCGGGATCTTCGTTGCTTCGCTCGCCACCGCGTGCGGCCACGAGGCGGTCAAGACGCCGGAGGCGCCGCAGACCGCGCAGGTCGTACCCAGGGCGGATCAGCCGGCGCCCAAGCCCCACGCCGTCAGCCCCAACGTCCGCGTGGACCAGGCCATCTACGAGCTGTGCCACCTGGACGCCACGAGCGACACCGAGGCCGCGCCCAAGTTCGCCTACGACGCCAGCCGCCTGACACCGGCGGACCACGCGGTGCTCGCCAAGATCGCCACCTGCCTCACCACCGGCCCGCTCAAGGGGCGCGGCATCTCGCTCACCGGCCGCGCGGACCCGCGGGGCACCGACGAGTACAACATGGCGCTGGGCGAGCACCGCGCCCACACCGTGCGGAGCTTCCTCGTGGGCAAGGGCGTCGCCGCGCCCCGCATCGGCGAGACGTCGCGCGGCTCGCTGGACGCCACCGGCACCGATGAGTCCAGCTACCGGACCGACCGCCGCGTTGACATCGCGCTCAAGTCCAGCTCCTGACCGAGCCTCCCGTTCGAGAGCTCAGCCCCTCGGTCCGGGGGCCTTCGGTCCGGCCGACGCGGGCAGCCGGCCGAAGAGCATCTTGCACCCGACGATTGCCAGCGGCAGGCCGAGGATGAAGAGCGCGGTCAGCAGGTTGTCGGTGAGGTCGGAGCCGGCGTCGCGCGCGGGGCCGGCGCGGTGACAGCTCCGCACCATGAAGGGCACGACGGTGGCGAGGGGCGCGACCAGCAGCAAGCCGACGAATCGACGCATCGACAGGCTACCTGGCGAATAGCTTGAGGAGCTGCAGCTCGTTCTTGGCGTCCTTGTGATCCGGCTCGGCGCGCAGGGCGAGCTCGAGGTCGGCGATGGCGTCGTGAATCTTGTTCTCGCGCTTGAGGAGCTTGGCGCGCAGGACGCGCGCGCGCACCGAGTTCGGGTCGCGCTGGAGGACGTCGCTGATGCCGACGATGGCCTGGGCCGGCGTCTGCTTCCCCGCCATCACCAGCACCCACTCCACGAACGCCGCGGGCTCGGCGTGGTCGGGGTCCAGCTTCATGCCGCGGCGCGCGTGCTCCTCCGCCGCGACGAAGTCCTTCTTCTGCAGGAAGCTCTCCGCCTGGCGCAGCTCCCCGAGAGCCTCCCGCGACCGGTGCGACATGGGCGGCAGCTCGCGCACCGAGGAGACCGGCGGCGGCGACTGGCCGAGATCGCGCGAGGATGTCGGCGCCGGCGGCACGTCGCGCATCGACGGCGGGGCCGGCGGCACCATGTCGCGGGCGGAGGGCGGCGGCGGAGGTGCGACCGCGCGAGAGGAAGCCGGGGGCGTCGGGGCCACGGCGCGCGAGGACGGGGGCGGCGGCGGCATGGCGGGCAGGGGCGGCGACGCGGAGGCGCGCTCGCGAATGGACGGCGGCGGACCGGGCGAGCGCACCGAGACGGGCGCGGGCGACGGCGACGTACCTCGCGCCGAGGCCGGCGGGCCGGAGAGATCTCGACCCGAAGGGGGCGGCGCGGAGGCGGCGCTGGCGCGGGCGAGCGTCGCGTCGTCGTCGCGCAGGCGCACCGCCAGCGTCCGCTGCGAGGAGATGGCGACCGTGCGATCCGCGCCGCCCACCGTCCGCTCGCCGGCCGCCGGCGCCGGCGCGCGCGACAGCCGCGCGCTGCCCTCCAGGGCCATCGGCCCCCCGCGCTGCCCGGGGAGCACGACGTGTCGCGTGACGGCGAGGGTGTAGGCGAGCGAGGCGACCGCCTCCTCCGCCAGCCCGGGCACGGCGAACAGCTCGGAGAGCACCGGCTCGCGCTCGCGGATGACGGCGAGCACCGCGCGCTCCGCGTCGGTCATGTCCACCATGTCGATGGTGGAGCTGGGGTGCACGCGCATGGGGTGGGCGGCGATGCGCTGGAGCGTGGCGCGGATGCGGGCGCGATTGTTCCACGCGCGCGCGGCGGCGAGGACGGTGCCGATGGGCTCCACCTCCGTCCCCTGGCCCGCCCAGTCGCCGAGCAGGTCCTGGTCGCCGTAGAAGGCGTACATGGTGTGCGCGGGCAGGTTGACGATGGCAGCGAGCTTGCGGCGCGCCTGCCGGGCGAGCGCGAGGGCGACGTCCTCGCGGCTGACCAGCTTGCGCTGCACCAAGAACTCGCCGAGCAGCGTGCTCGATGCCTTCGACTGCGCGACCGACATGGCGGCGGCGGCGTCGGTGAGGAGGCCGGCGGCGACCAGCTCCTTCGCGAGCGGCGCCACCGTGCGGCCCGTCTTCACCTTGACGAGCCCACCCTCGAGGAAGCGTAGCTGGTGACGCTCACCCGTCGGCTCGGTGAGCTCCACGCTGCCGGTGAGCCCGCGCTCGAGCACGTAGACGAAGATGTGCACGACAGGCGTCGTCGCGATGTGCCCGACGGCGGTCGCGCCGTGCCGCACGGCGGCGACGGAGCGATTGTCGCTGGCGAAGGGCGACGGCGCGAGCACCGTGCGGCCCTCGTCGTCGGTCTCGATGATGTTGGGTGAGTCCTCGCTCTCGTCGCGGCTCCCCATCGCGTCCACCACCCCGGAGGGCGTGGTGCCTAGCGAGGGGGACGAAGGTCCGGTGTTGAAGGAGGGCTCGTTGGTGAAGGAGGGCCGCGACGGGGCGGAGGGCGGCGCCGAAGGATCGACGCGGCGCTCGCGTGAGATGGAGGCGCTGCGCTGGCTGGGCGGCTGGACCGACGACGGCGTCTCGCCCTCCAGCACCGCGCCCTCCCCCTTCCGCCAGCCCTCGGTGCCGAGGACGCGAAGCACAGTCACTTCCGGCCGCGCGGACAGGTCGATCTCGACCGCCTGTCTCGCGACCGCGCCCCGCGCGTCCATCACCACGCGCACGCGCGGGCGGGGACCGCCCTTGACCACCTCCACCACCTCCCCGCCGGAGAGCTGCAACGCGGTGCCGATGGGATAGGTGCCGAGCGCCGCGACCAGCATGCGCAGGACGGTCTGGTCCGCCGGCTCCGTCAGCTCGACGGAGAGCCTGGCGATGGCGTGGTCCGGCGCCGGCGAGGGGAGCCCCGGGTCCGGCACCATGAGCTCGTTGTAGCGGCGCACCACCCGCAGGATGCGGGCGTGGAGCGTGGCCTGCCGCGCGCCGCGGTAGGGCGGCCCGATGCTCGCGGCGCGGCGCAGGGAGAGCGCCTCGAAGGTGATGACGGTGCGGCGGATGGAGGCGTCGTTGAGGCGTCCGAGGGCCGTGAGCACCGCCGCGGTGCCGGCGGGCAGGGCGTCCTCCTCGTCCTCACTCAGGCGCACGCGCGCGATGCCGAGCGACTTCGCCGCGTGCGCGGTGGCGCGCGGGCGCCCCACGTCGTGCATCATCGCCGCCATCGCCACGTGGGCGAGCGCGGCGCGGTCGCCGGTGAGCTGGCGCGCCACCAGCACCGAGAGGATGGCCGCGTTGACCGCACGACCGGCGTCGTCGGTGTTGGCGTTGCGCATCTCGGTCACGCCGAGGAAGGCGGCGGTGCCGCCCTCCGAGAGGTCCACCAGGTTCTGCGCGACGCGCTTCACCCGCTTGGGCAGCACGTAGCGGCCCGCCTCCAGGTCCTCCAAGAAGCGACGCATGATCACCACCGCGGAGGCGTAGGTGCGCACGACGCGCTGCTCGAAGGGGAGGCGCTCGACTTCCAGGCCGCGCACGCGCGCCGCCTCGGCCACCGGGCGCAGGCGGATGCTCTTCGCCGGGGAGCGGAAGCTGCCGCGCTCTGCCCGCATGGCCGCCGAGACCGCCTCGGCGAAGGCGTGGAGATCCTCCAGCGTGACGTCGCGGGTGATGGCCAGCTCCGAGCCGCCGCACCAGGCGAGGATCTCGCCCAGCTCCGCCGCCGAGTCGTAGATCCCGCGCGAGCCCTTGAGGAGCTGCCCCGCCACGAAGACGGCGCGGTGCGCGAAGAGGACGTCCACGTCGGTGCCGGCGCGCAGGCAGTAGTCGTGGATCGCGTCGCGCGTCTGCTCGAGCTGCCGCCGGAGGGCCTCGTTGCCGAGGTCGTGGAGCTTGGCGAGCTTGGCGAGACGGTAGATCGCCACGACCACGCTCGCCCCGAGATCGCGGGCGTGCTCGCGGCGGACGAGATCGCCGGCGTTGTTGGAGACGATGTTGACGCGCGCGGCCTGCGTCACGAGGGCGCCCCCTGCGAGGCGCGGATGCGCTCGGCCGCGGCGTGCGCGGCGTTGCGCGTCCCCTCCGAGGCGCTCCAGCGGGACTGCGAGACATCCTCGAGCGCGGCCAGGACCTCCGGGGAGCTGGAGAGCTCGCCCAGCACCTCCGCGGCGATGGTGCGCGACGTCTCCTTCGCCTCCGAGCGGAAGAGGCCGCCCTTCTTCAGCAGCTCCAGCGCCACGGGCTCGCCGTGGTCCGGCGAGAGCGCCACCAGCGCGCGGAGCAGCTCGCGCCGCTCGTCGGCGCCGAGGTCGTGGAAGCCGGGCTTGTCGTAGGCGCGCTTGACCGCGGGCCACGCCGCGCGCACCCCGTGCTTGACCACCGTGCGCAGCGCGCCGACGCGCACGACGGCGGAGCCCTGCTCGAAGAGGGTGCTCAGCTCCTGCCGGATTTGGTCGGCGCCGCCGGCCGTGAGGATGCGCACCTCCACGCGCAGCGCGGGGTCCTCCACCTCGGCCAGGCGGCCCAGCGCGGCGCGCGCGCCCTGCGTCTGCGCGCCGACCAGCATCTCCAGCATCCGCGTGCGCACCTCCGGGGGCGCGCCGGCGGCCACCTTGGCCACGTCCTCCTCGTGACCGGCGAGGTGGCGCGCGACGAACTCCAGGATGCACGCGGCGAGCGGGTCCGGACAGGGCTGGCCGAGCGCGGAGAGCAGGCGGGGGAGCTCCGACGCCGGGAGCGTGCGCAGCACGCCGGCGAAGGCGTCCACCTTCGCCGGGTCCTCGGCGAGCTTGCGCAGCGCGATCTCCAGCGGCTCGCCGCCGAAGAGGGTGGATGTGAGCGCGGCCTGCAGCGCTGCCCGCTCCTTCGGCGCGGCCCGCCGCTCGACGCGCGCGCAGAGCGAGGTCAGCAGCCCGGCCACGATCTCCACGCGGCCGGCGACAAGCAGGTTGGCGCTGGAGCGGCGGAGAGAGCCGAGCACCAGATCCGGCTCGCGCCGCTTCACCGCGTCGACCAGACCCTCCACGATGGCGTCCACGTAGCGATCGCTCCACTCCTCCGACGCGACGTCGAGCTGCGTCGCGTAGGCCGCCTTCATCGCGTCCTCCAGGCTCATCGCGGTGGCGCCCCCCACGGCGGAGAGGCGGTCGCGGTCGGTGGCCACCGCCATCGCCCGCGCCTCCAGCGCGCTCACCTTCGCCTGCTGGGCCTGCGCGGCGGCGTGCTCCAGGCGATCCGACTCGTCGTAGAAGGCCTCGCGCGCGGCGGCGTCGCCCTCGGCGAAGGCGTCGGCCACGTCGTACTCCACGTGCGGCAGCGCCTTCTCCCAGAAGGCGGTGACGATGTCGTCCTCCGGCGGCAGGTCGCGGCCGGGGTCCAGCATCATCGTCTCCAGCAGCGAGCGCAGCTCCTCGATGGTGATGCCGGGCACCACGCGCAGCGCGCGCATGCCGCAGGTGAAGAGGTTGTAGGGGATGGAGTCCCACGGCGCGGTCGGCTCCCAGGCGGTGTGGCCGAAGGAGAGCATCGAGTAGGGCCGCACCGAGAGCTCGACCGGCTCGCGCGCCCTGGAGAGCGTCTCGGCGACGCCCTCGAAGGCGGTGCGCAGCACGCGCTCGGTCGCCGGGTGGTCCCAGCCGAACTGCCGCACGTTGGGCAGCACGCGCTCGATGTGCTTGGTCACGTCGCGCGCGTGGCCGACGCGCGGGTCGTCCTCCGGGACCTGCACCTCCACCGAGCCGGAGACCGACGGCACCTGCGACGGCGGGCGCGACGCGCCGGGGCCCGCGGCCGGCACCGAAGGCCGGACCGACGGGGCCGCCTGCGGGCTGACGGAGTCCGGGAGGCGCACGCCGCGCGAGAGGGAGCCGAGCACCTCGGCGATCGCCTGCTGCATCTCGCGGGCGTCGCCGTAGCGGTTGCGGCGGTCGAAGGCGAGCGACCTGTCGATGAGCTGGATGAGCTCGATGGGGAGGTCCGGCGCGATGCGCGCGACCGACGGCACCGGCGTGGTCGAGGCGACGACGAGCGCCTCCGCCTCGGTCCGGCCCTGGTTGATGCGCTGGCCGGTGATCATGGCGTGGAGCATGGCGCCCACCGAGAAGAGGTCGGTGCGGCCGTCCAGGTCCTTGGAGAGGCCCATCGCCTGCTCCGGCGACATGTACGAGGGCGTGCCCAGCGCGGTCCCTGCGACGGTGCGCTCGCTGCCGGCGTCGTGGAACTGGGCCACGCCGAAGTCCAGCACCTTGACCTGCCCCTCGTTGGTCATGAAGACGTTGGCCGGCTTGAGGTCGCGGTGGATGACGCCCACCGCGTGACAGGCCTGGAGGCAGTCGCAGACCGCCTCGGCGATCTCCAGCGCCTTCAACAGGGGCATCCGCCGGCCGTGGCTCTTCCAGAGCTGGCCGACCGTCTTGCCCTCCAGCAGCTCCATGATGAGGAAGGGCTCGCCCTCGTCGGTCACGTCGTCGTCCAGGACGCGGACGCACGCCTCGTGGCCGATCTTGTTGGAGACGTACGACTCCTTCAGGAAGCGATCGATGATGGCGCGGTCGCGTGCAAAATCGCCGTGCAGGATCTTCAGCGCGGCGCGCTGACCGTTGCGGTGGGTCGCCGCGTAGACCGTCGCCATGCCTCCGACGCCGAGCAGCGCGTCGAGGTGCCACTTGCCCTTGAGCGTCGTCCCGACGCGCTGGGTGGCAGCCGTGTCTTCTTTGCGGGCAGGACCTGGCACTGGACAACCAGGCTACCACCTCCGGCGCCTTGATTCGCGCCCGAAGCGTGGGGAGCGAGGCGCACACACCCGCACCAGCGCGCGCCTTTTCGCACTCCGGAGGCAAGCTTGCCACACCGATGCAAAGGGGTCGCACCCGCGCATTCCCTGCCCGAAAGGGCGGCCTTCGCGCGCGAGTTTCCTGGGCAACGCGGCGGCCCCGGTCTTGCAAAACGCAGGGTTAGTGGAGGCTCGACCATGCGCGTTCTCATCACGTGGGGCTCCAAGCGCGGCGGGACCGAGGGGATTGCCCGCTGGCTGGCGGACGATCTGGAACAAGCTGGGATGGAGGTCGATCTCCTCCCCGCGGATGAGGCGCTCGGCGCGACCGGCTTCGACGCGGCGGTGGTGGGAGGCGCGCTCTACGCCAACCGCTGGCACCGCGACGCTCGTCGCTTCGTCACCCGGCGCGAGCATGTGCTGCGCCATGTGCCGGTGTGGTTCTTCTCGAGCGGCCCGCTCGACGACTCGGCCGAGCAGGGCGACATCCCGCCGACCAAGCAGGTCCAGGCGCTGATGCGCAAGGTCGGGGCGCAGGGCCACGCCACCTTCGGCGGCCGCCTGACGCCCGACGCCCACGGCTTCATCGCGTCGGCGATGGCCAAGACGCACGCCGGCGACTGGCGACGGCCGGAGCACGTGCGCGCCTTCGCGGCGGAGATCAGGCGGACGCTGCCGGAGGCGCGCCCCCTCGGCGCCCAGCGACTGCAGGAGGCCCTCTTCGGCTGGGTGCTGCTCGGCGTGCTGGACCTCTTCGTGGCCGCCGGCGCCCTCTTCGGCGGCGGCGCGCTGGTGCTGCGCCCGGACGGCTCACTCATCCAGGCCCCGCTGGACGTGCTCTCGCGCTCCCCCTTCGCCGACTTCCTCGTGCCCGGCCTGCTCCTCTTCTTCCTCCTCGGGTGCGGCCACCTGCTCGGCGGTGTCCAGGCGCTGCGGCGACGCTCGTCCGGCGCGACAGTCTCCGCCGTGGCGGGCACCGGCCTGGTGATCTGGACGCTGGTGTGGGCGGTGATGATGCACGCCTTTCTCGCCTCCCAGGCGCTTTACCTCATGCTGGGCGTCGCCATCGTCGCGCTGGCCATCTTCCTGCGCGGACAGCTGGAGTCGGAGCGTCCCGCGCCTCCGCTGGTGCCGCGCACGACCTGACCCGCGGAGGTCAGGGCTCGCGGGCGCGCGCACCGGAGGACGCTCCGGCGCTGGCCGATGGCCTTTCATCGGGGCGGCCGGCGGGCCACAATCGCGCGCATGCGCGGGCCGCACGCCTACACGCCGGCTGACCGCGCGCTGGAGCGGGCGCTGCTCTTCAACTTCGTGGTGCACGGCGTCGCCCTGCTCTCCATGGCGCTGCTGCTGCTGCCGGCGCTGCCCGGCGGGACCGCTCCGGACGACGCCGCGCGCGTGGCGAGCATCGCCGCGCACCCGTGGCGCTTCCGACTGGGCTGGCTGCCGTGGCAGGCGTGCGCGCTCGCCGACCTCCTGCTCGCGCTCGCCATGGCGCGGGTGCGGTGGATGCCGCGCGCCGCGCGAGTCCTGGTGGTGATCTTCACTGTCGCCGCGGTCGTGCCCGATCAGTACGCGCAGGCCGTGTGGGTCACGCGCGGGGTGGCGCTGGCGCAGACCGACCACGCCGCGTACCTGGCGCTGGAGCGGGCGATCTTCCCGCTCACCGCCGGGTGGGGCGCGCTCCTGTACACCCTCGCCGCGCTCGGCTGGACATGGTGCTTCGCAGGGGGCGGGGTGTGGTCGCGCGCGCTGGGGCTGCTCAGCGTGCCGCTCTGGACGACGATGCTCGTCGCGGTGCTCGCGCCGCTCCTGCCGGTGGAGCACCGGCCGACTGCCACGTTCGTCTCGGCGGCCAACGGCCTGGGGTTCCTCCAGCTCCAGGTGTGGCTCGGGCTGGTCACGGAGGCGGTGCTCCGGCGCGCGCGGCCCGACGAGCCCTTCGGCCGCCTCGCGAGGTGGCGTCACCCGGGCTCCGGAGCCCTCGCGCGGCTCTGCGACGCCTTCGCCAACAGCCGGCTCTTCGGCGCGCTGCTCGAGCCGCTGCCGGAGGTGCCGATGCGGAGCGACATCACCGACGTGGTTTACGTCAACTACCTCGTCCCGGCGGAGAAGGCGGCGGCGCTGGTGCCGCCCGGACTGGAGCTGCAGCGCCTCGGGCCGCGCGGGGAGCACGCGCTCTTCACCTTCCTCACCTACCAGCACGGGCACTTCGGCTTCGCCTTCCTCGGCCCGCTGCGCAGGCTCTTCCCGTCGCCGGTGCAGACCAACTGGCGCATCCACGTGCGGGACCCGGAGACCGGCCAGGAGGGGATCACCTTCCTCACCAACGCCATCACCAACACGCCGCAGGCGCTCGCGGCGCGCATGCTCACCGAGGGGATGCCGATGCACGTGCTCCGGCGCGGGGAGGTGCGCCACGAAGGCGCGGCGCTGCGCGTGACGCTGGACCCGGGTGGGGGCTCCGCGCCCGACGCCGAGCTGCTCCTCCGTCCGTGCGAGACGCCGGCGATGACCGGCGCGTGGGCCGAGTGCTGGCCGGACTTCCGCGCCTTCCTCGCCTACTGCGTGCCGCAGGACCGCGCGATGAGCAGCCAGCCGCTGCGCCGGCGCGTCTCGCGGCAGGAGATTGCCTTGGGCATCCCGCTGGAGGCGTGCGAGCCGATGGAGGGGGAGGTGATCTCCCGCGCGGCGCACGCCATCGCCGGCGACGCGCGGCCGCTCTGCTTCCGCGTGGCGCGCGTGAGCTTCCGCTTCGCCCTGGAGGCCCACGACCGGCGCGCGGCCGAGGCGTGAACCGTCAGTCCTCGCTCGCGGCCTTCTTGGCGGGCTTCGCGGCGGCGGGCGCGGGCGAGGCCTTGGCCACCGGCGGACGGCTGGGCATCGACCGCAGGCCGGGCGTCGCCGCGATCCTGCCGGCGCCCTGACAGCGCGGGCAGACGTACGCCTCGTCGTCCCACGCGCTGCCCGCGGGGCCGAAGGGACCGCCGCCGGAGCCGCCGCACGAGGGACACTCGATCGTCGCCATGGGGGAAGCATACCGAGGGCACGGCGGCGTATCCACTTTGTCGACGCGGTCCTTCGACGCGGTCACCTGTGCCGGACGGCCTCGTCGAAGATGCGCGCGTCGAAGACCGCCCCGCGCAGGTGCTTCGCCGTCTGGACGAAGAGGCGCTCCCACTGCGCCTTCTCCGCCGGCGTCAGCGAGTAGTGGTGCATGCGCGCCTGCAGCCGGCGGAGCGCGGCGTCGTCCTCCGCGCGGATGCGCCGGGTGAGCGCGAGGCTGGCGACGCGCCCGGTCTGCAGGAGGAACGTCTTGGCGTCGGCGGGGACGCTGGCGTAGCGCGCCGAGGAGAAGACGAGCGCGCCGATGCCGATGCCGGCGACCTCGTCGCCGAGGGTGTCCAGCCGGCTCGCCCACTGGAGCTGCTCGGCCACCAGCGGCGGGGCGGTGAGCATGTCGATGCTGCCGTTGCTCAGGCCGGGGAGGATCTCCGGCACGGCCACCTGCCGCGGCGTCACGTCGCCGATGAGGGAGAACACGACGGGGGCGATGGGATCGCCGGGGAGGTAAAAGACGTGGTGGTGCTTCACGTCGGAGGGGACGCGCACCTCGAAGCCGCGGCTCATGGAGTGCGCGCGGCCGACGTCGCCCCAGCCGAGCACCTTGAAGCCCTGACTCGCGAAGGCAGCGTCGAACCCAGGCTGCATGTCGGCGCGCGCGGCGTCCAGCTTGCTCCAGTCGCGAAAGAGGCCGGGGAGCTGCAGGACGAGCACCTGCTTGTCGATCTCGCCGAGGCCGGCGGCCGCGAGGGTCGCGCCGTCGAGCTGACCGGTGCGGATCTTCCCGACCATCGCGCGGTCGTCGCCCTGCGAGCCGTTCCAGAAGAACTGCAGCTCCACCGAGCCGGCGGAGCGCTGGTGCACCGCGCGCTTCCACACCTTGAAGACCTGCCCCCACGGCGAGTCGGGCGGCGCCAGGGTCCCCACCTTGAGCACCACCGGCCCGGCGCTCGCCGCCCGGGCCAGCGTCAAGACGAGCGCCACGGTCACGACGCGAGCGAGCAGTCGCATGACGCGCATTGTGCACCGGCGCGCAGCGGCTGGCGACCACCGAGCTCGCCCGCGGACTTCGCGGCGCGACACCCTCACGGTGCGGGGACATCGACTTCAAGCGGCGCCAGGCGCGCGCGGGGTGATCGACGCGTGAGCGCGCGAGCCGCGGCGCCGGCACGCACGCCCGTCGCGCCAGGCGCACGCGGTGCACGGCCGGCGCGCGGAGGAGGCGGCTTTCTCGGTCCCCCGGTGAGGCATGCACTTCGCTTCCTCGTGAGTCATGGCCCTGGCCCTGTTGCGTACCGCGATCCGGATCGCCGGCCTGGTGATGGTCACCAGCTGCCTGGACGAGGGCATGCCGCTGCAGACCCTGAGCGCGCCGCTGGCTCAGCCGCTGCACGATGTGTGGGTCCACGCGAGCCCCGACCGGTACGCCGACACCGACCCCGGCGCGCTCACCGACTTCAACACCACGCTGGCGCACTTCGGATCGTGGGTGGACGACGCCACCCTGGGCACCGTGTGGGTACCCGACGTCCACGTCGTCGGCCGCGGCTTCGTCCCGTACCTGACGTCGGGTCACTGGGCGTACCAGACGGGCTACGTGTGGATCAGCGACTTCTCCTGGGGCCACGTCCCCTTCCACTACGGGCGGTGGGTGTGGTCGCAAGGGCGCGGGTGGGTGTGGGTCGCCGGGCGGACGTACGCCGACTCCTGGGTGGTCTGGCGCACGGGCCAGGGCTATGTCGGCTGGGCGCCGCGCCCGCCGGGCTGGATCTGGGAGGGCGACCTCGCCGTGGCGACGAACCCCTCGCCCGTGGCGCCCTTCGTCTTCTGCGCGGCTGGCGATTCTGTTTCGCGCCGACCTCTCCCCGTGGGTGGTGTCGGGCGACGCCGGTCGGTTCATCGCCCTGCACACCGCACCGTTTTTGAACGACACCTCACCACCGCCCCCCGGGCCGCTTGGTCAGTTCCTGGTGGGGGGACCGCCGCCCGCGAGCCTGAACATCGCGCCTCGCTACATCCGCCACGCCCTGGACAACGCGGCGCTCGGCGTCGCCCGGCAGTACGCGACGCCCGCGAGCGCCACGGCGCTGGGCGCCCGCGCGCCCGAGGCTCACATGGTGCAGGTCTCACCCCGACGCGCGCTGCCCACCGTGGCCGGCGTCACCGGCTATCCCCTCCCCTACGGGCTCCTGCGCCTGCAGTGACTCGCCGCCGGGGCGCTCCACCTTGCCATCGGCGTGCCGCGCGAAGCGCGCGTCGCGGCCGTGCACCGGATCGTCCTTCGGCCAGGGCCAGCCACCGAAGCGGGTGCGGCGGTAGTCGAGGACCGCGCGCTCGATCTCCGCGCGCGTGTTCATGACGAAGGGCCCGTACTGCACGACGGGCTCGCCGATGGGACGGCCCTGCAGAAGGAGCATCTCGCACTCGCCCTCGCCCGCTTCGAGCGAGAGCTCGCGGCCCGCGCGCACCGAGAGGGCCGCGTGGGATCGCTGGGTCACGTCGCCCACGCGGAGGGAGGGCCCGGCGAAGAAGAAGAGAGTGCGGCGGGTGCGATTGGTCGCCGCCGGCGGCATCGTCCAGCGCGCGCCGGGCTGCATCCGGATGCACCAGATGGCGACCTCCGAGTCGGGCCGCGACGCCCACGAGCGCGGGGGCGGAGGCGGCGCGCGGCGTCCGTCCAGGGTGCCCGCCACGACGGTGACCTCGGTGGTGCGGCCGGCGTCGTCGGTGAAGACGCAGCGCGGGATGTCGCCGCTCCAGAGCATGGCGAAGTGCGGCTCCACCAGCTTGTCCTCGGCCGGGAGGTTGAGCCAGATCTGGAAGAGCTCCACCGGGTTGGGGGCGTCGCGCTCCAGCAGAGGGAACATCTCGGCGTGGACGATGCCGCTGCCGGCGGTGAGCCACTGCACGTCGCCGCGGCCGAAGCGCGCGGTCGCCCCGAGCGAGTCGGAGTGATCGATGAAGCCGCGCCGCGCGATGGTCACCGTCTCGAAGCCGCGGTGCGGGTGCTGCGGGAAGCCGGGCACCACCTCTCCGTGGTACATCCGCCAGCCGTCCTTGCCCTCGAAGTCCTGGCCGATGCGCCGGCCCGCGAGCGACGCCGCCGGCCCGAGCTTCTCGTTGCCCGCCGGGTAGGCGTCGTCGTGGTGCACGCAGAAGAGGAACGGATTGGCGGTCTCCCACGGGAAGCCGAGGGGCCGCGCGCCGAGGACGATGTCGGACATGGTCCGTGAGTCTACTCCCTCCGCGGCCTCATGCCGGCGGGGCACGCGACCGCGCACCGTCCCGCACCGCCGCGGTTGGCGTCGTCGGTCCGCTGCGAGAAGGACATGCGTGAAGGGCTGCGTGCCTAGCGCAATTTTCCGCTCCGCCGCCACGTTCGTAGGGGCAGCTCCCACCTAACTACGGCGGAGACGCGCGCGAGAGTGGGCGGCGCGCGACGACTTTGCCAGTGTGTGCGCCGGAAGGAGCGAGGATGAGGCTGCACTGGTTCTTCGTGGCGGGCATCGCGGGACTCTCCCTCGCGTGCGGGGGCTCGGACCCCAACCTCAACCTGGACGTCGACGGCGGCGGCGGCACGGGCGACGGGGCGACGACGTTGCCCGGCGACGCCGGCGCCGACGAGGCGGCGCCGGTGGAGGCCGGACCGTACGGCGCGCCGAGCGACACCTACCCGGCCTTCACGCCGTACATGGGTCAGCTCACCAAGAACGGCGGCGCGATGCTCACCGCGCCGGTCATCGTGACGATCACCTGGGACGGCGACGGCTCCCGGAGCCTGTTCGAGGGCTTCGGCGACGGGATCGGCACGTCCTCCTACTGGTCGGCCGCTGTGGGCGAGTACGGCGTCGGCGCCGCGACGAGCGGACCGAGCAACCACGTGCACGTCTCGACGGCGCCGCCGGCGCAGATGAGCGACAGCGACATCCAGAACTTCATCAAGACGAACGTGGGCACCCTGCTGCCCGCGGCCACGTCGCAGACCATCTACGTCGTGTACCTGTCCAAGTCGACGACGCTGCTCTTCAACAAGCAGAACGCCTGCCAGGCCGGCATCGGCGGCTACCACGACAGCTTCTCCAACAACGGCTCGCAGGTGGCGTACGCCGTGCTGCCCCGCTGCGGGAGCGACTCGGGCGTGACCGCCGCCGCCAGCCACGAGCTGGGCGAGGCGTCGACCGATCCTCACCCCGGGGCGGGCGCGGGGCTCGTCGGCTTCGACGACCCGTACCTGGTCTTCGACCTCTGGCAGCGGAGCAACGACGAGAACGGCGACGCCTGCGAGTTCTTCAAGGACTCGTACTACACCGAGCCGCAGCCGTTCCCGTACGCGGTGCAGCGGCTGTGGTCCAACAAGCAGGGCCCGCTCGGACACTCGCCGTGCCAGCCCTACGCCGGGGCGTACTTCAACATGGCGCCGCTGGAGATGCAGGACATCATCGTGGACCTCTCACAGCTCGGCGCGTCGTCCACCTTCAAGACGAAGGGGTACGCCGCCAAGCTGGGCGAGACGATCCAGATCCCGCTCGGCTTCTACAGCGACGCGGCGGCCGGCCCGTGGACGGTGACGGTCGCCGAGTCCAACCCGCTGGTGCAGCCGGTCACCGGCCGCCTCACCCTGTCGATCGACCCGAACAAGACGAGCGGGCAGAACGGCGAGAAGACGTTCTTGAGCGTGACGGTGAAGCAGGAAGGCCCCATCAAGGCGGAGATGCTGACGGTCATCAGCACCCTCGGCGCGACGAAGCACTACCTGCCGCTGCTCATCTCGAATCCGTGAGCGCTTGCAACGACCAGGCGACCCTCGGCGGGGAGGGGCGGCGCGTACCGCCCCTCGTCAATCGGCGATCTTCTGGACGAGCGCGACGCGGTAGGTGTCGGTGCGGTCGACCATGTTCTCGTAGAGCCGCGTGCCGGGGTTGCGGCCGAAGTTCTTGAGGGCGACCTCCGCCTCCACGCGCTTCTTGTTGCCCAGCACCGGGATCCGGAAGCCGAAGAAGGCGTCGATGCACTGGTCGACGTAGGTGTCGAGGCGGGCCTTGTCCTCGTCGCGCGCCTGAACGGCCTCCGACGTGACGTCGTCCACCTGCCGGACCTTCATGCCGATGGACTCCAGGTAGTCGAAGCACGGCTTCCAGGTGCTGTCGGGGATGGCGTTGCCCCACACCAGGTAGCCACCCGGCTTGAGCAGGCGCCGCGCCGTCTCGAAGAAGCGCTCGTCCTCCTCGGTGATGACGCCGGGCTGCTCGGTGACGTGCGTCTCGTTGACGGCGACGAAGTCCGCCTCGCCGTCCCTGTTGGTCAGGCGCGTGGCGTCGGAGCACGTGGCCTTCAGGCGGCCGCCCAGCTCCGGCACGAACTTGCGGCGACACGTCTGGATGGCGGCGTTCTGCATGTCCACCGCCTCGTACGTGCACTTCGGCAGGACCTTGGAGGCGACGTGGTGCGCGCCGGCGCCGGTGCCGCACCCCATCTCCACGACGTGCACCTTGCCGTCGCGCTCCTCGACGTACTTCTTCACGTCTTCGAAGTGGTACAGGCCGCTGTAGGCGTTCTTGCCGTAGCGCTGCGGATCCGTCGCGCTGTTCGGGCACTCTCCCCACGACTTCGGCCAGGCATAGCCCCACGTGTTGAAGGTGAACTCGTACCGCTGGCCGGTGTCGCTGCGCACCTCGCCCATGGATCGGTACAGGGCGTAGAGCAGCGAGTAGATCGACTGCTTGTGGTAGTCGTCCTCGGAGACGTTGCCGTCGGCGAGCGAGATCTTGTTCTTCTTCTCCACGAGGGTGGTCAGCACCCACGCTCCCAGGATGAGCTGGAGCTGGGTCTTGGAGTAATCGGCCTGGTGATTGAGGGCCTTGAGAATGTCCATGCGCGTGCCTCTTGAGTCCGTGATCGCAGCAGCACCGAGCCATGCCTTGGGTTTCTGCGAGGCTCGGGGCGCGCAGCGATTGCCGTTCTAGCCCGGAAGCCGGCTGGCGTCTCGCATATCTATGGTGCCCTGGCAGATCGATGGAGGTCCTCCGCAGATCTGTGGAGGCCCATCCGCAAGGGGGCGGCCCGTTGACACGGTGCGGCGCGGGCGTAGAGATGAGCCATGAGCACCAGCCAGTTCGCCATCGCCGTCCACGCCCTCGCGGTGCTTGCTCACGACGGTGGGGGCGCCCCCATCGATGCCCTGGCCGAGGGGCTGAACACCGCCCCGAGCTTCCTCCGCTCCCTGATGCGTACGCTGGTGCGCGCCGGCCTCGTCGAGGCCAGGGACACCCACGGGGGCGGCTACCATCTGGCGCGTCCGGCGCAGGAAATCAGCCTGCAACAGGTCCACGACGCCCTGGAGCCGGAGGGGCCGAGTGCCGCGACCGGCGGGAAGGCCACCATGCGCGCCACGCTAGAGGCGGTCATGGCGAAGGCGGGCGACGGCGACCTCCACGCCGGGCTCGCCGGCTTCACCGTGGCGGAGGTGGCGCGCATGGCGTTCGGCGAGCAGGCGGTGCCCTACGTCGACGCGCACGAGTTCCAGAAGCGGGTGCTCGAGTCGTCCTGCCCCGTGCTCGCCGAGTTTACGGCGTCATGGTGCAGCCCGTGCAAGCTGCTGACCCCCGTGCTGGACGAGCTCGCCGGCAAGGCTGCCGGCAAGTACGCCGTGGTCAAGGTGGACATCGACGACGCGCCGGAGATCGCCAGGGAGTACGCCATCCGCGGCGTGCCCACGGTCATCGCCTTCGCCGGCGGCAAGCCGGTGGCGCAGCACGTGGGCGTCACGACGGCGGCGACGCTCCTCTCGCTGCTGCCCAGGTAGAGGGCGCCCTCACTTGCAGGCGACGAAGTACGTCGTGCAGCCGCTCGACGGCGGGGTGGTGGTCAGCGCCTGGCAGCCCCACGTCGAGCCCGAGACGTTGGAGAGGTTGGCGTTGTAGCCGCTGTCGGTGGAGTAGACGTAGCCGAACTGCTGGCCGAGCGAGCCCGGGACGGACAGCACGTTGCCGTGCCACTGGGTGAGGCCGCAGCAGCTGGTCCACTTCACGTTGGACATCGCGATGAGGCACTGCCCGGCCACCTGCGGGTCGGTGTTGGTGAAATACGACACCGACCAGTGGCAGGAGGTCGTCGCGCCGAGGGAGACGACGCCGCTCGTGCCGTCCGACGCGTGGCTCACCAGCTTCTTGCCCACGTTGGTGCACGACGCCTCGGCGACGGCCTCCGTGCAGTTGGTGTTCGTCCCGTTGCCGCACTTGACGTAGAGCACCGGCGAGACGATCCCGTTGGCGTCGGTGACCGTCCCGCTGGCGGAGCCGCAGGTGCCGTTGACGCAGTAGGGGGTGGAGCCGCTGCAGGTGGTGGAGCAGTTGCCGCAGTGGTCGCGGTCGCCGTTGAGGTCCACGCACTCGTTTCCGCACCTGGAGTAGCCCTGCGAGCACTGCGAGACGCACTGGCCGGCGGCGCAGAGCAGGCCCTGGCCGCAGGGGGTGCCGCAGCCGCCGCAGTTGGCGTTGTCGGTGTCGGTCCTGGCGCAGTAGGGCGCGCCGCCGTCGCCCCCGCAGAGCACCTCGTTCGGGCCGCAGTTGGCCACGCACTGCCCGCCGGAGCACACCAGCCCGTTGGTGCACGTGTGGCCGCACGTGCCGCAGTTGGCGCTGTCGGTCTGCGTCGCCGCGCACGACGGCGTCCCGGCGTCGCCCGCGCAGAGCGTCTCGCCCGCGCCGCACGAGTCCTCGCACTGCCCGCCGGTGCACACCTTGCCCGCCTCGCACGCGTTGCCGCACGTGCCGCAGTTGGCGCTGTCGTTCTGCTCGTTGACGCACGAGACCGCGCCCGCGTCTCCCACGCACAGCGTCTGCGACGCCGGGCACTGCGCCACGCACGTGCCCGCCGAGCACACCTCCCCGGCGTTGCACGCCTTGCCGCACGCCCCGCAGTTCTTCGGGTGCACGTTCAGGTCGAAGCACGACTGCCCGCACTGCGTCGAGCCGCCCGCGCACGTCTTCGCGCACGCGCCCTGCGAGCACACCTCCCCCGCCTGACACGCGTTGCCGCACGCCCCGCAGTTGTCCGGGTCCGCCGCCGTCTCCGCGCAGTTGTCCCCGCACAGCGTCTCGCCCGTCGCGCACGTCTTGGGCGGCGTCACCGTGTCGCTGGAGCACCCGATGACCGCCAGCGTCGCCGCCGCCGCCACCGCCGCCGCCACCCGCGCCGCGAGCCCTACCGTGAGCTTCACTGGCACACCCCGTTGACGCACGAGGTGGACGTCGAGGCGCAGACCTTCCCGCAACCCCCGCAGTTGTCGCGACTCGTCTTGGTGTCCACGCACGCGTTACCGCACGCCGACAGCCCGCCCTGACACACCACCTTGCACGTGCCCGACTGGCACGCCTGCCCCTGCGGGCACACCTTCCCGCAGCTCCCGCAGTTGGCGTTGTCCGTCTGTGTCGCCGCGCAGTACGGCAGCCCGCCGTCCGGCGCGCAGAGCACCTCCGAGCCACCGCAGTTGGTCCCGCAGCTGCCGTTGTCGCAGACCTGACCGCCCGTGCACGCGACCCCGCAGCCGCCGCAGTTGGCGTTGTCCGCCTGCGTCTGCGCGCAGTACGGCTCGCCCCCGTCCGCCCCCGCGTCCGCGGCGTTGCACAGCGTCGAGCCCGGGCCGCAGTTGTCGGTGCACAGCCCGGCCAGGCACGCCTGCCCCGGGCCGCACTCGTTGGCGCACTGGCCGCAGTTCTTGGTGTCGCTGTCGGTGTTCGCGCAGTACGAGTCCGCGTCGCCCACGGTGCACAGCGTGCCTTCCTTGCCGCAGCTCGAGACGCACGCGCCCTCGAAGCAGACACTCCCGCCCGTGCACGCCACGCCGCAGTTGCCGCAGTTCTTCGGGTCGTTCTTCAGGTCCGCGCACCCGCTGCTGCACGACGTCAGCCCGTCCGCGCACCCCAGCTTGCACGTCCCGTTGCTGCAGCGCTGGTCCGGGTCGCACGCCTTGTCGCACGTCCCGCAGTGCAGCGCGCTCGTCTTCAGGTTGGCGCACACGTCCCCGCACAGCGACAGCCCCGCCGCGCAAGATGCAGGCGGCGGTGTGTCGCTCGTGGAGGTGGCGCACGCCCAAATCGCGACCGAGGCGCCCGCCGCGGCGGCGACCAGACGCAGGTGACCCAGCAAGCTCATGGAAAGCCCCTTCCGCAAAGCTACGCCCTGCAGTTTACACGGATGGGAGGACGGCGCGAGGGTGCATCAGCGGCGGCGCTTGCGCGCGCCTCCCGCCTTCAGCTTGGCGAGCGGCACGTTACCGACGACGTTGCGCAGCCGCTGCCGCGTCGCGTCGGACATGTCCCCCCGGATCTGCAGCGCGGCGTGATCCCCCTGCCGGACGATGCGAATGGTGGCGTGCGCGACCTTGGCGCGCTGCACCACGTCCTCGACGTCGGAGCGGACGCGCGGCGCGAGGGCGCCCTGAACCACGGTCAGCTCGCCGGCCTGAACCTCCAGCACGCAGAGGGTGATGGCCGAGCGGGACGCGAGCCACAGGAGCAAGAGGCCGACGACCGACCCCACGACGAAGACCACGATCTCCACCACCCCTTCGTGCTTCAAGCCGCGCCTCGACGCAAGAGGCGCGCTGCCGCGCGGCGCTTGCGATCTTGACCCCCGCCGCGCCGGACACACCTTTCTACCGGGTCATGAAGCGCGTCGCCGCCATCGCCGCCGTTCTCTTCGGGGTCGCCCTGCCCCTCGTCGTCGCCGCCCCGCGCGCCGCGGCCGAGGACGCCAGCCCCCCCTGCGTCACCGCGCGCCCCGAGGCGATCCCGGTGGGCGGCGCCTACAACCACGTCGTGCACCTGACCAACGCGTGCGACCGGTCGTTCGTCTGCACCGTCTTCACCGACGTCAACCCGCAGCCCCAGCAGGTGAGCGTCCAGGGCAGGGCGTCCGTCGACGTGCTCACCTTCCGCGCCTCGCCGGCCCGCGTCTTCGTCGCGCACGTCTCCTGCGACGCCTCGCCGTGACGGCCGCCGCGGCCCGCGCTCACCCCCCGAGCTCGACCACCACCGCGTCGATCCGCCGGGCGAACATCTCCCAGAGGAAGGGGGCGAGGTACACGTTGAGGCCGGGCACCCAGCCGGCGATCACCGCCGCCGTCCCCAGCCGCCTCGGCACCGGGGAACGGAACGGCGTCTCCGCGCGCACGGCCTCCAGCCCGTTGGCGATGCCCCGCACCAGCCCCAGCTTCCACACGTAGTTCACGACCGGGACGAAGGAGAAGCCCAGGACCATCACCGAGCTCACGTTGTCCACCGGGCCGACGCGACGCAGCTCCTCGGGCAGGTTGGACCACGCGCGCTCCAGCCAGAGCAGCTCGAAGATGGCCGCCAGCATGCGCAGCACCAGGGCGATGCACAGCAGGGAGAGGGCGAGCGAGAGCCACAGGGCCGCCACCGCCAGGCCGGAGTCCGGCGAGAAGAAGTCGGCGAAGGTGGTCCCCGGCGGCATGCGCCCGAGGGAGACCCTCAGGGTGACCCCGAACCCGAGGGAGAAGGCGACGGCGAAGAAGGAGATGACGTGCGCGGTGCGGCGCGCCCGGACGGCAGGGGGGTAGAGGCGCCGCTCGCTCAATCGCACTCGAAGGGGTCAGGGACGCTGTGGACGATGCAGTCTTTCTTCTTGCAGAGCTTGTCGAGGGTGAACTTGCCGTTCTTGCAGATGAGACGGCTCTTCAGGTCGGTGGCGCAGGCGAGGCCCTGGTCCTTGATGCAGTCGTCGCCCTCGTCCGCCATCGACTGGTCGCACACGGCGCGGAAGTGACGCCGGCCGTCGATGCCGTACTTGGCCACGCCGCACTTGCCCTCGCCCGCGCAGCGAGGCCCCGGGACGAGCTTGTGGTTCTGGCAGACGAGGAGCGTGTCACCCGCCTGCGTGCACGCGGCGGCGAGCTCGGGGTCGTTGGGGTCGCACGAGTCGCCGGGCAGACCCACCGAGCGGTCGCAGTTGGGGCCGGATGAGAGCCCCACGCACTTCTCGTCGCCGCGACACGGGTTCTTCGCCACCAGCTTGCCGCCGACACACGCCAGCTCGGTCTTGGCGTCCTGGCTGCACGCGCCCTTGTCCTTGCACGGCTCGCCTGCGATGCCGTACGGCCACGAGCAGTACGCGTCGCCGGTGTCGCTCATGCTGCAGCCGCCGCCCCCGCAGTGGTTGACCAGCGCGTACTTGTGGTTCACGCAGCGCAGCTCCGACTTCCCGTCCGACGAGCACACCAGCGAGTTGATCGCAACGCACGGGTCGCCGATGTCGGCGTGGGTGTTGTCGCAGACGGCCTTGCCGTTCTCCACCGAGCACTTCTTCGGGCCCTTGCACGTCTCGAGCATGTAGTGCCCGCCCTGACAGGAGAGGTTCTGCGTGGGCGAGTAGCACTTGGTGGCCGGGCCGTCGCACGAGTCGCCCGGGTGCGCCTTGCAGGCGGTGGCGAGGAGGGCGGCGAGGAGGCTCGAGGCGACGGCGGCGAGGACGCGGCGCCGGGGCGAGGAGGATCGAATCATGGCCCGTCAGGGTAGACCTTGTCCGGCGCACGACCAAGGGGGCGCAGGGACTTCGTCACGGGAGGGGAGACGGCAGGGCCGCCGGCGCGGTAGAGCTTGGGTCAGGAGGTGCTCCCATGCGTCTCGGATTCGCGCTCGCTGCGGCCACGGCCGCCACGCTGCTGACCGCGGGAAGCGCCCGCGCCGCCGGCACCACCCCGCGCTGGGTGGATCGGCTCCTCACGCTCCCGGGGCCCGTCGCGGGGACCATCGACCTGGGCGGCGGCTTCGCCCACGCCGACGAGGGTGTCGGCCCCCGCTGCGGGTACTGCTCCTTCAACGGCACCGGCGTCAGCGTCGACGGCGTGCTGGGGATCGCGGGCCGCGTCGACATCGGCTTCCGCGTGGGCTTCCGCGGCTTCGACGACGGCCTCGGCATCAACGAAGGCGCCGTCAGCCACGCCGACGCGTACGCGCGCCCCTTCGACCCGCTCGCCTTCTATCCCGGCGTCTACGGGGGCGACGCGTTCGCCAACCCCGAGCTGAGGGTGCGCGGCCGCATCCTCTTCGTGAAGAACGTCTTCGAGCTCGGCGTGGAGGGGCGCGCCATCTTCCCGACGGCGGGGGGCACCGATTTCACGCAGGTGGTGGGCGTGCCGATGGCGTTCCACATCGGCACCAAGGTGCGCATCGACCTCGGCGCCTACAGCCACTTCACCTTCCACCGGCGGGTGCTCGCAACCTTCGAGGTGCCGGTGGCGTTCTGGTTCCAGGTGACCGACCGCGTGTGGCTCGGGCCGATGACCGGCTTTCGCTACTACTCGGAGGACGCCTACGCCGACTCCCCGCGGCGCTTCGACGTCAACCTGGGCTTCGGCGTGGGGGTGTCGCTCGCGCGCTTCCTGGACCTCAAGGCGCAGATCGACTTCCCCCGCATCGACGACGGCGCTCACTACGTGGGCGCCGGCGCCGCGGTGGAGTTCTACTTCCGCTGATCTGGGAGGGGCGGCACGCGCCGCCCCTGGCGCGGGCCCTCCGCTACGCGTCGGGCACGAAGGGCAGCGCGTTGAGGTAGATTGCACAGTGATGCGCCTCTCCAGCTTCTGCGTGCTGCTGGCGGCGGTCTTGCTCGCCGCGTGCGACTCGTCGTCGCCCGCGCCCGACGAGGGACCGCCCCCTCCCTTCCCGAAGGGGTTCCTCTTCGGCGCCTCGGTGGCGGGCTTCCAGGTGGACATGGGCTGCCCGACGCTCGCCAAGGACCAGTGCGACGATCCCAACAGCGACTGGTATCAGTTCGTCACCTCCCCCGCGATCGTCGGCGACACCGGGACGCACGTGAGCGGCGAGTCTCCCGACGACGGCCCGGGCGAGTGGGAGCTCTACGAGAAGGATCTCGACCTGCTCAAGAACGAGGTGCACCTCGGCGGCTTCCGCTTCAGCTTCGAGTGGAGCCGCATCTTCCCCAAGCCCACCTGGGGCGTCGAGGGCTACGACGCGCTGAAGGCGATCGCCGACCCGGCGGCGCTCGCGCACTACCACGCCATGCTCGCGGCGATGAAGCAGCGCGGGATCACCCCGCTCGTCACCGTCGACCACTACACCCTGCCCACGTGGGTGCACGACGGCGTGGGCTGCCACCAGAACATCGAGACGTGCTCGCCGCGCGGGTGGCTGGACAAGGACAAGACCGTCGCCGAGATCGCCAAGTACGCCGGCTTCGTCGCGAAGGAGTTCGGCGGAGAGGTGGACCTCTGGGCGACGCTCAACGAGCCCTTCGCGGTGGTGCTGCCCGGGTACATCTTCCCCTCGGCCGAGCGCTCCAACCCGCCCGCGGTGACGCTGCAGAGCGCCGACGCCAAGACGGTGCTCGTCGCGCTCATCGAGGCGCACGCGCGCATGTACGACGCCATCAAGGCGAACGACACGGTGGACGCCGACGGCGACGGCAAGGCCTCGCAGGTGGGCGTGGTCTACGCCATGTCGCCGGTCGCGCCGAAGGACCCGACCGACCCCGTCGACGTGCAGGCGGCGAAGAACGTCTTTTACCTGTGGAACATGGTCTACCTGAACGGGGTGGCGAAGGGGGACCTGGACGCCAACCTGGACGGCAACCCGGTGCACCGCGACGACCTCGCCAACCGGATGGATTACATCGGCATCAACTACTACACGCGCATCACCGTGCAGGGGGAGACTGCGCCCGCGCTGCCCGACCTCTCGCCGCTCAGCACCTTCAACCCCTTCACGATCCAGACGTACGAGGACTACCCGCACGGCATCTACGAGATGGCGATGATCGTGAAGAACGACCTCGGGCTCCCGGCGATCATCACCGAGAACGGCGCGGCCGACCCGAACGATGACGGCACCGCGCCGAGCTACATGGTCCGGCACCTCTCCTGGCTCGCCCGCGCCATCCACGACGGCGCCGACGTGCGCGGCTACTTCTACTGGTCGCTGATGGACAACTACGAGTGGAACCACGGCATGGACTGGAAGCTGGGCCTGTACGCCGTGGACCCGAAGGACCCGCAGAAGACGCGCGTCGCCCGGCAGGCGGTGTCCGTCTACCGGGAGATCGCCGACGCCGACGCGGTCACGCCGGATCTCGTCGCGAAGTACCCCGCCCCGGCCGCGCCTCCCTGAGCCCGCTCGAGGGCAGCCGCCCGAGCCCTCGATCCATGGCTCCTTGGCGGGCCGGGTCCGCGACGATATATCTCCGGTCTGTCATGACGCCACACCGCTGGCCGCTCGCCCTCGCCCTGGCGCTCTTCGTCGTCGCCAGCGGCGCCTTCGCCGGCGACCCCTCGCCCGACGACGCCGCCCGCGCGCACGACCTCAAGACGCAGGGCGACGCGGCGATGGACGCGCTCCACTACGACGAGGCGCTCAAGGACTACGCGGCGTCCTACGCGCTCTCCCACGACCCGGCGATCCTCTACAACGTGGGTCAGGTCCGCAGGGCGCGGGGCGACTACCCGGAGGCGCTGGACTCCCTCGAGGCC
This sequence comes from uncultured delta proteobacterium, assembly GCA_963782055.1. Classification (GTDB taxonomy): domain Bacteria; phylum Myxococcota_A; class Polyangia; order Polyangiales; family Polyangiaceae; genus DASXHD01. Next base: position 1,626,345 of record CAWAIF010000003.1, on the reverse strand, counting down.
TTCGCGCGGGAGGCGCCACCCGCGCTCAAGGCGCGCGTCCCCCGGCTCGACGAGCTCATCGCAGAGGTGCGCGCCAAGGTAGCCACGCTGGCCATCACCACCAACGTGAGCGGCGCGCGCGTGCTCGTCCGCGAGCGCGTCGTGGGCACCACGCCGCTCGCCAAGCCACTGCGGCTCGCGGCGGGGAAGGCCTCGGTGGAGATCGACGCCGACGGCTACCTCCCCTACCGCAGACAGCTCGACCTCGCCGGCGGGGGGACGACGGTCATCGACGCCAAGCTGGACGCGAAGAACACGCACGGCGTGCTGGTGATCCAGACGAAGCCGGGCGGCGGGACGGTCTTCGTCGACGGCACGCGCGAGGGCACCGCGCCCATCGAGGTGACCGTGACCGCGGGCTCGCACAAGGTCGTCGTGCAGCGGGACGGCTACGAGGACGCGGAGAGCGCGGCGGTCGTCGCCGCAGGGGCGCGGCACGAGCTGGACGTGCCGCTGGTGGCCCGCTCCTCCATCGCCACCAGGTGGTGGTTCTGGACGGGCATCGCCGTCGTGGTGGCAGGCGGCGCGGCCCTGACGGTGGCGCTCCTGACGCCGCGTTCCCCGGACTCCGGGGACGGCTTCACCCCCGGGCAGGTCGGGGCTCCCTTGCGATGGTGAAGCGCGTCGCGGGGCTGGCGCTGGTGCCGCTCCTCTGCGGCGCGGCGTACCTGGGGTGCCGCGATCCGACCGAGATCGTGGTGGAGGTCACCACCGACTTCGACTGCGCCCTGCTCACCGGCCCCGTCGGCGTGCGCGTCGGCGCCACCTACGACCCGCAGGGGCCGATCGCCGCCGCGTCGTCGGCGTGCGCGGGCGGCTACGTCGGGAAGGTGGTCGTCACGCCGGGCAAGGCGCGGCCCATCACCATCGAGGTCATCGCGGCGGTGGCCCCCGCGACGATCGACAACGACGGGACCTGCGCCGAGGGAGCGCCGGGGTGTCTCCACGCCCGCCGCTCCTTGCCGTTCCTGGACAGCACGGCGCTGACGGTGCCCATCTTGCTGCAGCAGGTGTGCGCGGGCGTGCCTTGCTCCGGCGACAAGACCTGCGTCGACGGCGTGTGCGTCTCGGCGCAGGTGGACCCCGAGCAGTGCAGGAGCGATTGCAGCCTCCACGCCGACGGCGGGGTCGACGCCGGGCCGGGCGACGCCGGGGACGGCGGGCTGGACGGCGGCGCCGGGCCGTCCGGGTGCGGGGACATGAGCGGGCTGCAGGCCGGCGCCGTCTGGCCGATGCACCTCGGCTGCCCTGGCCACACCGGGCTGAGTCGCTTCGGGGCGGTGCTGCAGCCCAAGCTGACCAGCTCCAAGTCCTTCACGATGGACGGCGGCATCCCGCGGACCATCGCCATCGACGCCGCCAACGCCGCCTACGTCCTTGCGGAGAACGGTGAGCTGGCCAGGTTCGACCTGCAGACGGTGTCCAAGACGTGGGAGGTGCCCCTGCAGGGGACGCCGCTGTCGTCGACCGACGGGACCTTGCTCATCGGGCCGACGGGCACGGTCTACGCCGGAGACGACACGCAGATCTTCGCCATCGACCCGCTGACGGGCGCGGTGAAGGGCACGCCGGTGGACGCGCCCGACACCACCGTGCGCTCCACGCTGACGCCCGGGCCCGGCGCGGCCGGGCGGCTGTACTTCAGCGGACCGGTGAGCCAGGTCGACTCGGTGGACACGCTGAACGGGCTCGAGCCCGGGCCCACGTCGAGCACGCTCGGGGGCTTCGACCTCGTCGACCCGACGGTGACCGGCGGCAAGGTGCTCGTCGGCGACACCAGCAACGGCACGCTCTGGGCGATGGACGCCGACCTGAAGGTGCTCGGCAAGCTGCAGGTCCTCGCGGGCGGCGCGCTGGACACCGTCTCGGTCGGGCCGGATGGCGACTACAGGCTCCTGGTGGTGGACTACGACTCCGAGGCCGGAGTCAACGGCCCGCCTTACCCCTTCTCCATCGCCCGGGTGGCGTCGGACCTTAGCAAGGTCGTGTGGCGAACGGACGAGGGCATGCACTCCATCGCGCAGATTGTCGCCATCACGCCGGACGGGACCACCTACTTCACCGCGGACGACTACAACCTGTACTCGGTGGACGCCGACGGCAAGCAGTCCACGACGTACAACGGCAGCGCCGCCTTCCCCGCCTTCGCCTCGGACGGCACCTTCTACGACAGCAACGAGAAGAACGAGCTGGTGGGGCTCGGGCTGCACGCGGCGCCGCTGGGCATCACGCTGACCGCGCTGCCGTACAGGATGGTGCTCGGCGCCAACAACCGGCTCGTCGTGCTGATCGACGACACGGTGTGGGTCTACTCGCTCTGACGGGCGGGCGTCAGAGGCGTTGCGGGTTGCTGACGGGCGCCGTCGTGACCGGGGGCGGCGGGTGCCGCGGCCGCGCGGTGTACGTGCCGTGTGCCGGCGTCGCCGAGTTCCTCGCCGTCGCCGCCGTCGTCGCGGTCGTCGCGGTCGAGCGGGTCGTCGTGGGCGACGGCGGCGCGGGCGACGGCGTGGAGGAGACAGGCGCGGCGGAGTCCATGGGCGCGCGGGCCACGCTCGCGCTGGGCGCGGGCGGCGCGGTCCGGGAGTCGGCGGCCGCCGGGCTCGGGGGCGCGTGCACCAGCCTCGAGGCGAGAAAGGCGACGCCGGCGAGCACCACCACCGCGCCGACCCCCGCCACGAGCAACCCCGTGCGGCGCGGACGCGGCGTCTCGGCCTCCGACGTGGCCCAGCTCCCGCCGGTGGCTCCCTCCGGCTCGCGCGGTCTGGCGCCGGCATCGGCGGGCGTCGCGGCGAGCGTGGGCGCGGTGACCAGCGAGGGCGACGACGTCTGCACCTGCCGTGCGTCGAGCGGCAGGCTCGGCCGGGCAGCCGCGGGCGCGGTGGCGAAGGGGGCGAGCGCCTCGCTCAGCGAGACGGTCGAGGCGAAGCGACGCGCCGGATCCTTCTCCATCGCCCGCGCGACCACGACGGCGAGCGCCTCGGGCACCTCGGGCACGAGCTGCCGAAGTGGCGGCGGCGTATCCCCGACGATGGCGGCGGCCACGGCCATGGGCGTCCCGTCGAAGGGCGCGTGGCCAGCGAGCAGCTCGTAGAGGATGACGCCGAGCGACCACACGTCGGTGCGCAGGTCGACGTTCTTCGCCGAGCGCACCTGCTCCGGCGACATGTACAGCGGCGTCCCCATCTGCGTCTGCGTCGACGTGACGCGCGCCTCGTCGGGCGTCTGCAGCTTGGAGATGCCGAAGTCCAGGACCTTCACGCACACGGTGCCGTCCTGCTCCTCGCTCAGGAACAGGTTGGACGGCTTGAGATCGCGATGCACGATGCCCGCCTCGTGCGCCTCGGCCATCGCGGCGCACGCCTGCGTCACGTAGGCCACCGCCTCGCCCGGCGGGAGGCGGCCGCGCGCGCGCAGCTCGGTCTCCAGGTCGTGGCCGTGCAGCAGCTCCATCACCATGAAGGGGATGCCGTCCGCGGTGACGTCCACGTCGATGACGCGCGCGCTGTGGCGGTGGCGGAGGCGGCCGGCGGCGCGAGCCTCGCGCTCGAAGCGGCCGACCAGCTCCGGGACCTGGAGCATCTGCGGCAGGAGCATCTTGATGGCGACGTGCTTGTCCAGACGGGTGTGGACCGCCTGGAAGACGATGCCCATCCCGCCCTCGCCGAGCACGCGCTCCACGCGGTACTTGCCGCCGAGGATGGCGCCGACCTGCGGCAAGCTGGGGGCCGACGTTCCCACGCGCGGCAGGATAGCCGCCGGCCCGGCGCGTGGCCAACGCCGCGGCCGGACTTCAGTGCATGTCCAGGCGGTTCTTGCTCTCGCCGATGGAGGTGAGGATGGCCTCGTACTGCGCGTCGAGCATCTGCCCGACGTCGCCGGGCAGCCCCTCGCGAGGGGCCGTGCGGAAGGCCGTCTCGTAGGCCCGGAGGGATGCCTGCTCGTCGCGGATGCACTCCTGGATGACGACGCGGTCGTCATGGGTGAACTCGACGCCCCGACGCATCTCCATGATGCGGCGGCGCGCGGCGCCCCTGACCGTGCCCTGGTTCTCCGGGAAGCCGCCGAGCTTGCGTACGGCGTCCTGCAGCGCCAGGGCGAAGGCCGCGCGCTGGTCGGAGTAGGACTGGTAGAGCGTCTTGATGGCGGGCGCGCGGACGTTGGCCGCGGCGATGGCGTACGCCTTCTGGCCGTCGGTGCAGGCCTCGATGCAGGCGTTGATCGCGGCGATCGCGCGCGTGTTGTTGGTGGGGGGGTGCGTGGTCGTGGTGGACATGGGATGACCTCGTGCGACATGTCCGTTGCATCGTCGGTGCCAAGCGGAAAGGCGGTGGGCCGGGCGCGATCGCGCGGGGGCCGACTGCAAGCGCTACGCGGGGCGCGCATCGCCTTCGCCGCGCGGTCCGGGGGAGAACCTGCCGGACGGCGCCGAAGCCTGGTCGCGACGTACCGCCCCGGGGTATAAGCGCGAGCGGAGGACGCATGGGACTGTTGGCACGCAAGGAATTCCACGCGCTGCGTGCGGAGGCGGACAGCGAGGAGGGCGGGCTCAAGCGCGCCCTGGCCGCGCGCGATCTCGTCGCGCTCGGGGTCGGGGCCATCATCGGCGCGGGCATCTTCGTGCTGACGGGCAGCGCCGCCGCGCAGTACGCGGGCCCGGCGATCATGATCTCCTTCATCATCGCGGGCATCGGCTGCGGCTTCGCGGGCCTCTGTTACGCCGAGTTCGCCTCACTCATCCCCATCGCCGGGAGCGCCTACACCTACGGCTACGCCACGCTCGGCGAGCTCTTCGCGTGGATCATCGGCTGGGACCTCATCCTGGAGTACGCCTTCGGCGCGGCCACGGTCGCGGTCGGCTGGAGCGGCTACCTCAACAGCTTCTTGCAGGACTACGGCGTGCACATCCCGCCGTCGCTCACCGCCTCGCCGGGGACCGACCTCGTCCAGTACCAGGGCCGGTGGGCGCCGGCCGACACCATCCAGCACGTGCTGGAGAAGGCGCACGTCGACCCGGCCACGCTCCCCCACGTGACGGCGAGCTTCAACCTGGTCGCGTTCCTCGCCATCCTGGTGGTGACCGCCATCCTGGTGGTGGGCATCCGCGAGTCGGCGAGCGTGAACACCGCCGTCGTCATGATCAGAATCAGCGTGGTGCTCGTCTTCATCGGGCTGGGCATCTCCACGCTGGCGCACGCGCACTGGGCGCCGCTGCACAAGAACTGGACGCCCTTCATCCCGCCGAACACCGGGGAGTTCGGTCACTTCGGGTGGAGCGGGGTGCTGCGCGGGGCGGGCGTCATCTTCTTCGCGTACATCGGCTTCGACGCCGTCTCGACGGCCGCGCAGGAGGCGAAGCAGCCCCAGAAGGACATGCCCATCGGCATCCTCGGCTCGCTCCTGGTCTGCACGGTGCTCTACATCCTGGTCGCCGGCACGCTCACCGGGCTGGTCCCCTACACCAGCCTCAACGTGCCCGACCCTGTCGCCGTCGGCGTCGACGCCACCGGCGTGCACTGGGGGCGATTTTTGGTGAAGGTCGGGGCGATCGCCGGCCTCGGCTCGGTCATGCTGGTGATGCTCCTCGCGCAGTCGCGCGTGTTCTTCAGCATGAGCAACGACGGCCTGCTCTGGAAGTGGGCGGCGAGCATCCACCCGCGCTTCCGCACGCCGTGGCTCTCGTCCATCGCCGTCGGCATCTTCGTCGCGATCTTCGCCGCCCTCATTCCCATCGGGATCCTGGGCGAGCTGGTGAGCATCGGTACGCTGCTCGCGTTCGTCATCGTGTGCGCGGGGGTGTGGATCCTGCGGCGCCGCCACCCCGAGATGGAGCGCCCCTTCAAGACGCCGTGGGTGCCGTTCACCCCCATCATGGGCATCGTCGTCGCGGCGGCGATGATGATCGCGCTCCCCTGGGAGACGTGGCTGCGCCTGGCCGTCTGGCTCGCCATCGGCATGGCGATCTACTTCTTCTACGGGCGGCGCCACAGCAAGGTGCAGCAGGCGCTGGCGAAGCAGGCCGCGGAGTAGCGCTCAGGGGAGCGTCGTCATGGCCGCCGCCGCGCGCGCGGGCGGACCGTGCACCGGGAGCTGCGCCCAGGACGTGCCGTCGAACTCCCAGGTGTCGTCCAGGACGTGGTCTATGGCGTCCTCCCCGCCGAAGAGCACCAGCTTGCCGTCGTGCTCCGCGGCCGCTGCGAGCACGCGCGGGCTGGGGCCGGGGCCGGGGACCGCCTTCCACGACTTGCCGTCGAAGAGCCAGGTGTCTCCCTCGGGGTGCTCGCCCACCCAGTCCGTCGAGCCGCCGAACAGCACCGCCTCGTTGCCCAGCGTGGCGAAGACGGCGCCGTACCTGCCGGCCGGGCCCTTCACGGGGAGCTGGTGCCATGCGGTGCCGTCGAAGGACCAAGTGTCGCCCAGGACCTGATTCTGCGGGCCGATGGCGCCGAAGAGCACCACCCGCCCGGCGAGGGAGACCGCCGGCTGGAAGGGCAGGCCCGGCCCGCCGACGCTGTTGGCCGGAAGCCCGGCGAGGCTGGCGCCGAGCTTGTTCCACGCCTTGCCGTCGAAGGACCACATCTCGGTCAGCCACGGGGCGGCGCTCGGATCTCCGCCCATCATCAGCAGGGAACCGGCGGAGGGTGCCGTCGCCGCGTAGACCCGGGCGACGGGCCCGCTCGAGGGGACGGATGCCCACGCCGAGCCGTCGAACGTCCAGGTGTCGTCCAGATACGCCGTCGTGCCGGGACAGCCGCCGAAGACGACGAGCTTGCCGTCGCGCAGTCCGGACGCCGCACCCCAGCGCGGCGCCGGGCCGCCGGTCTGGAGCTCGGTCCAGGCCAAGCCGTCCCATCCCCACGTGTCGCCAAAGGGCGTCACCGCGGCGGGACCGCCGATCCCCCCGAAGAGCACGACGCTCCCCGGCGCCGCGGGCACGCCGCGATCCACGCCCGCGTCGCGTGGTACGCCTGCGTCCACCACGCTCGCATCGGCCCGCGCCGCGCCGAGCTCGGTGCGGCCGCCACACGCGGCAAGGAGCAGGAGCAGGGGTGCGAGGTAGAAGGAGCGGCCCACGCCGCATGCTTAGCAGATGAATACGCCGCCCGCCGAGCGCGTCCGACGGCCTTCGATGCGCCGCGCGCTCGCCGTCCTCTCAGCCCTCGCCGCGGCGCTCGCCGGCTGCGCGCACGAATCCGCCGACGGGGCCGGCGCCGACTGGCACCCGATCGACCACTTCACCAGCCACGCGTCGTTTCGCGCGACGTTCTACACGCGCGCCGTCCCGGCGGGCGAGGCGCCGTGGCCCACGCCGGGCGCGAGCGTCGGCGTGGTGCAGCTCACCTGCGTGGTCCGCGAGACCGCCGCCGGCCGGCGCGTGCGCTGCGAGCCGGGGAGCGCGCTCGACCCGACGTTTGCCGCCACCCAGCACTCCGAGCGGTCCCCCAGCCAGGACCTGCGTGATCGGCTGTCCCGGTGCTACGCGGTGCACCCGACGGTGTGGCCCAAGGACGCGGTCGCGCGCTACGAGGCGGCGCTCGCGGCCGACCCGGGCGCCCTCCCTCCATCCCCCGGCGAGGCGTACGTCATCGTGACCGTAGAGCACGACGAGGCGCCCTTCCTCGGGCACTGCCGCGAGGAGCCCGACGGCACGTGCCTCTACTCGGCAGTCGCCGGCCCCGACGAGACGGCGGTCGCCGTGCACGCCGCCCGCGCGGGACGCCCGGTGGTGACCCTGCCCTTCCATCCGACGCAGGCGGTGCTCCGCCTCTCCTTCGAGGACGGCATGGTGCCGTGGCTGCTCCGCGGGACCGGCGACGGGATGGAGCACGAGAAGCCCCGGGACGCGTCGGGGATCGCGTGGGAGCCGATCGTGAGCTACTACCGCAAGGACGAGCCCACCTCGCGCAACTTCCCCCTCGTGCTCGCCCTCGCCGGGCGGTTGAAGGAGGCGCGGGCGATGGCGCCGCGCGCGATCGACGAGGCCGTCGACGCGAGCGCCGAGACCACGGTGGACCCGTGCGCGAAGGGGAAGCCGTGAGGCGCGCCGCCGGATCCGCGGGCGTGGTGCTGGCCGCCATCGTGACGGCGTGCGGCACCCGCGCCGTCGCGCCGCCCCCGGCGCGCGTCCCGGAGCCGCCGAAGGTCTACACGTCCTGCCTGCTCCACCGCACCCTGGACCTCTGGGCGACCACGCCGGACGATCCCCACCTGCCGCCGTACCCGGCGCCGCGCGCCGCTGTCGAGGTGCGCGACGCGTACTGCACGGTGGAGGCCAACCGGGTGCTCGCTACGGACCAGCAGTGCCTGCAGCCAGCCGTCTGCGACGACGTCCCCGGGGAGGAGCACGTGGTCGTCACCTGCACCGCGACGCCCGGGGCACGCTGGGGCCTGCTGCGGCGGGAGGTGCCTCACCTCGACGATGGCCCCGACGGCGACGACGCGGACTGGCACGCGCGGCTCGCCGCCTGCTTCCATCCCACCTTCGTCGCCGCACCCGCGGACGAGCTGCGCGCCCTCGAGGCGGCGCTGCGCGGGCTCGACGCGTTCACGATGCGCTGGGGGGACGGCGGCGTCGTCGCGGTCGAGCCCGCCATCCGCGGCAACGCCTACCACAGGCTCCATCTCACCTTCGCGCGGGAGGTCACGCAGGCGCGCGCGGGGATCCGGCCGAAGGCGATCGTGTGGGCGCGGGCGTCGGTGCTCTGGATGCGTGAGGGCGTGCCGCAGGGTCTGCCCTACCCGCACTTCACCCAGAGCGTCTCCTTCGGCTTCCCGACGCACCCCACCGACGCGCAGAGCGCCCGGCAGGACGACGCCTACTGCGAGGCGCTGCGCGACGGCCACCACGACGCCGAGGCGCGCTGGTCGGGCGCGGACCCCGAGCTGCCGGGCGCGGTCCGGCGCAACGAGGCGGTCGTCGCGTTGATGCGCGGCCGCGACGAAGCGCGCGCTGCGGTTGCCGCCATGCCGGACGACCTCGTCGACCGCGGGACGAAGCGGACGCTCGCCCGGGCGAACATCGCCCTGCGCGATCCGTGTTCGCCGTGAGGGAGGCGGGATAAGCTGCGGGGTGATGCCCTCGCCCCTGAAGCGCTACACCGCGTTCCCGTCGGAAGACGGGCTCCTGGTGCTCGACGAGCTGACCGGCGAGGTGGTCCTGGTCCCCGCGCGGGGAGAGCCGCGGGTGCTGCGGCCCGGGGGCCCGGTCACCTTCGCCGAGGGCGTCGCGGTGGCGGCCGGGGTCGTGACCACGCCGGAGCCACCGCGCGTCGAGGCCACACCCGATCTGGTGCGCGGCATGCCGGCGCCCATCGCCGATACCTACCGGCGCTTCGCGGTGGAGCAGGATCCCCGCCAGCGCTGCCGCCTCCTGGTCGACACCTTCACGCGGGTGCTCAAGGTCTGGGCGCTCACGCTCGCCAGCCAGTACCTGCGCTCGCCCCTGCGCGACGCGCAGCTCAACGAGCTGCTCTCGCGAGACTTCCAGCGCCCCCTCATCAGCGTCTGGCACCTCTTCTCGGTGCGAGCGCTCGCCGCGTTCCGCGACGCGGGCGTGGAGCCCTTCTTCCGCGAGCTGCCCGCGGCCTACGATCACCTGGAGCTGCGCTGCCGGAGCTGGTTCCTCGCCGAGACACCCTACGAGGACGAGCGCGGGCAGGCGCGCACCCGCACCAGCAAGCTGGGCAAGATCCAGGCGCTCATCAAGCTCCGTAACGGGCTGGCGCACGGCTCGGACCTGGCGGTCGCGCGCGCGCGGGAGCTGCTCGCCCTCTACACGCCGGTGCTCGAGGAGGTCCTGGAGGAGGCGCGCTTCCTCGCGCGCTACACGCTCGGCGGGGCGGAGGTGCTCGCCTTCGTGGCGGAGGACGGACGCTCGCTCGCGCTCGACCCGCTCTTCGACAGGGGCGAGGGCGGCGACGACGTGCTGCTCTTCGAGGGCAACACGCGCTCCACGCTCATCTACGCCGGCACCCAGGGCGCGCACGTGGAGCGGCAGGGGCGCGCGGCGGCTTGGCGCGCGCTGCTCGCGCAGAAGGCCACCGACGCCAGGCTGCTGCGCCTCGGCGACCTGAGCGTGGACGCATTGCGCGAGGCGGCGAGCCGCGTGACCGGGCCGGCGATGAGCGAGCTCGTCGCGTCCGGTCGCTACCTGCCCGGCGTCGTCGTCCTGCCCCGCGCCGTCACACGACCGGTGGGCGAGCTCGACGCCTCTGACTGCCGGGCGCTGGTCTTCGCGGGGGCGAGCGGGAGTGGCAAGACGACCCTCCTCGCCGAGCACGCCCTGCGCCGCGCGCAGCAGGGCGACGTCGTGCTGCTCTATCGCGCCGCCGCGCTCCCCGGCGCGGACCTGCAGTCGCGCGTGCTGCGCGACCTCGGCCTCCGCGACACCTTCTTCGAGGACTTCCTCGGCGGGGCGAGCCGCGCCTTCGCTCGGGCGGGGCGGCGCCTCTGGGTCCTCGTCGACGGGCTGAACGAGCACACCGGGGACCTGGGCGCACTCGTCGGGTCGCTCGACGCCCTGGTGCGGCAGGTGAGCGACTACCCCTGGGTGCGCGTGATCGCCACGATGGGGGCCGGCACGTGGGAGCGCCTGCCCGCGGAGTCGCGGTTCGGGCGGCTGGAGGGGACGCGCTACTTCGCCACCGAGCAGCGCGCCGGCGCGCAGATGCGACGGGTGCCTTACGTCCCCATCGGGGAGCTGGAGTCGGACGAGGTGGCGGAGCTGTACGCGCGCTACCGCGAGCACCGCGCGGAGACGGAGGATGGCGAGACGCGTGCCTTCCGCCCGCTCACGCCCTTCGACGAGCTGCGCGGCGGCTCCACGGCGGCGCTCATGCGCAACCCGCTGATGCTGCGGCTGCTCGCGGCGACGTACCGCGGGCGCGCCGTGCCGCGCGACCTCTCCAGCGACGACGCGATGCGGATGTACTTTGCTCACGTGGTCGTCGCCGAGGGCGACCCGACCGGTCCCTTCTACGAGCGCGGGGCCCTGCTGCGCTCGGTCGCGGGCGAGCTCGACGCCGCGGGCACCGACGCGGTGGCGAGAGACGACCTGTACGACGTGCCGGCGCTGCGCCGCGCGCTGCGCAACGTGGAGCGCGACAGCGCGTACGCGCAGCTGCTGGACCTGGGCGCGCTGGTGGAGATCTGGGACGGCGAGCGGACGCTGGTGCGGTTTCAGTCCCCTCGCCTGCTCGAGTACCTCCTCGCCGATCACCACGAGGCGTCCTGCCGCGACCCGGTGGGTGTGCTCGGCCTCGCGCGGAGGGCGACGCGGTTCGAGGCACTCCAGGGCGCGCTGGTCACGCTCCTCTTGCGCGCGGCGCGGGCGGGGCGCGCGTCGCTCACCGCCGAGTCGCTGGCCCGCGCCGGCTCCGGGCCGGCCGCGGCGATCGTGGTGGAGATCGCGCGCGCCCTCCTGGAGCAGATGACGCGCACCCAGGACGCCTCGACGGGCGCGGTGCTGGAGGAGCTGACGCGGCGGCCCGCGGCGAACGGGACCCGGGCGCTGCTCGCGGCGTTCGACGGCCTCTTCGCCACGGGGGAGGTCGCCGCCGCGCAGACGGTCGTCGCCGCGGCGCGCACCATCGCAGGGCATTTGGGCGCGAGCCTCCTCGTGGCGGAGGCAAGCTTCCGGATGGCCCTGCTCGCGCAGCAGCGCGGCCTGCTCGACGACGCGCTCACGCTGCTCTCCGCCGCGAGCGAGGGGGCGACCGCGGCGGGGGAGCGGGTGCTGGCGCTGCGCGCGGGGGTGCGGCGCGCGGAGATCCTCGCGCTGCGTGGCGGCGCGGAGGAGGCGGGCACGCTGCTCGCCGACGCCAGCGAGAAGCTCCACGAGGCCGGGGCGCTGGCGGACGCCGCGGAGGCGCGCCGCCAGCAGGCCATCGCGTCGCAGTCGCGGGACGGGGCGGGCGCCATGGCGCTGGCGCAGCGCGCGGTGGCGTGGGCGGACGAGAGCGGGGACGACGCCGCGCGGGCCACCACGCGCATCACCGCCGGCACCTCGGCGTGGCGGCTTGGAGACCTGGAGACGCCGCTGGCGCTGTGGAAGGAGGCGCTGGACATCGCGACGCGCGCCGGCCTGACGCGCACGTTGGCCGCTGCGCTCGGCAACCTCGGCGTGGCGGAGCGCGAGCGCGGGCGTCTGGACGCGGCGGTGGCCCACGCGAGGAGGCAGCTCGCCCTGGGCGAGCGCATCGAGGACCCGCGGCTGGTGGCGATCGCCCTCGGCAACGTCGGCTCCTACGAGCTGGAGGCAGGACACCTGGAGGAAGCCGAGGCGGCGCTGGTCCGGGCGGCCGAGGTCGACGCTTCGCTCACGCTCTTCGGCGAGCAGGCGAACACCCTCCTCACGCTGGCCCACGTGCGGGCGCTGCTCCGCCGCGAAGACGTGGACAGGGTCCTGGCGCGCGCGGACGAGCTCGCCACGCGCAGCCACAACGACGAGGTCGCCGCGTCGTGCGCGTGGCTGAAGGCCGCGCGGGCGGTGGCCCGCGGCCGGCGAGACGAAGAGGCCGAGCGGCTCCTGGCCGAGCGCGCCGGCGCCACGCCCGACCCGCTCCGCGCGGCGCAGCTCCGCGCGCTGGCCCTCGTGGACGCGGCGGAGGCGGGCGACACCGCCGGCACGGCGGCGATCGCGGTCGAGCTTCAGGCCGAGGTGCTGGGCATCCAGCCGAGACCGGAGCTGCTGGAGCTGCCCATCGCGGCCCTGGTGCTCGCGGCGCGCCGCCTGCGAGCGGCAGGCCAGATGGACCAGGGCCGCGCAGTCGCTCGCGGCGCGCTGGAGCTCCTCGGCAGGCGCCCCGGCGTCGAGACGCCCGAGCTGCAGGACCTCGCGCGTGGCGGTGACGGCACGACGGCGTCCGCGTGAGTCTTGCTGGAGACGCGGAGGCCGCCGATACTCCGGACTGTGGAATCCTGGCTCGCCGTTTCCTTCCTCCTGCCCGCGCTCGCGGTCGTTGCGTGCGCCGGCGACGCCGGTACCCACGCGGTGAGCCCGACGCCCTCCGCCACGCCCGAGCCGAGCGACACCGCGGTGGCGACCCCGGCCCCCGAGGAGGACGCCGGGCCGCCGCCCGAGCCCGACGCGCAGGGCCAGTGCCCGGAGGGCTACGAGAACGTCAACGATCAGTGCCTGCGCAAGCGCGGGATCCGCCTCACCAACTGACGCGCGCGCTCACCGCGCGACGCGCTTCAACGCGAAGTCGCCGAACTCCTCTCGCCGCACGACCCACGGCGTCTGCTTCCCGCCGGACGCCTGCGAGACGCGGTCGGTCGTCGCGTCGATGAGCTCGGAGGCCTGCAGCGTCCCGTCGTGGTTGCGGTCGGTGGAGGCGTCGGCCAGCGCGTCGAGGATCGCGGACGTGAACAGGCCGTGCATGGCGCGTGGCGCGCGCCCAGCTGCCGCGCCGGCGCGCGCGTCCCGGCGGACGTCGCCCTCGTAGGAGGACTGGCGGCCCTTCGCGGCGGCGAAGACGATGGCACCGGCACGGCCGTCGCGCACCAGCCGGTCCGCCAGCACGCCGTTGGGCGGCACCAGATCCTGGTTGAAGTGGCCGGAGTGGCACGCGTCCAGCAACACGAGCACTCGCCCCTTCGCACGGGAGAGCGCGTCCGCCAGCTCCTGCCAGCCCACGGTCGCGCCGGCGAGCGACTCCGGCGTGAGGCCCTTGCCGTCCGCGGCGAGCTGCGCGCCACCGGTGACGAGCACCATGTCGCCGTGCCTGGACTCCAGGCCGTGGCCGGCGAAGAAGATCACGCCGAGGTCGGACGGGCGCATGGCGGCGAGCCCGCCGAGGGCGCGGCGGATGGAGTCGCCATCCGCCCGCGCGTCGGGCAGGAGCACCACGTGTGCGCGCGCGTAGGCCTTGCCCGGGCCGGCCATCGCCCCCATCGCGCCGGCGATCGCCTCGGCGTCGCGACGGGCCGCGTGCAGCTGCAGGTCGGCCAGCTCCCGGGCGCGCCTCGCCGGCGGGAGCCGCACCAGGTCGAGCAGGTGTGGGTACGCGCTGACGCCGATGGCGACGACCCACACGTCCGGGCGCGCGCCCGGCGGCGCCAGACTCTGGATCTCCAGGGGCAGCTCGTTGGAGGCGATGCCCTGATCGTCGAAGGCGACGACGCTGACGTGGTTGGTGCCGCTCCGCAGCGGGACGGCGAGGTCGACGGTGCGCGCGCCCGGCGAGGGATGGACCTCGGCGACCAGCCGTGCCTCGACGAAGGCGCGCACCGCGGCGACCCGGCTCTCCGACCCGACCGCCACGCGCACCGTCGCCGCGACCGAGCGCACCGGGGTGGTGGGCGCGGAGACGAGCTTGACGCTCGGCGGGCGCGGCACGTACGTCGGCGCCTCCACGTCCTCGCCGGCCAACCTGCGCCGCACCTGGTCCGGGGACTCGAACTCCCCCTTGAACTGCGCGAAGGAGTAGAGGTCGAGGGGGTCCTCGTAGACCCAGCCCACGCGATCGTCCACCTCCCGCGTGCCGAAGTAGGCCCCGCGCGGGGTGGTGGCCATCCACTCGTCGTCATCGAAGGCGATGAAGAGGGCGCGCACCGCCGCCGTCTTCGCGTCCCAGATGCGCACGATCTGGTCGCTGCTCACCGAGGCGAGGCGTCCGGCCTTCGGGTCGAGCACGAGCTGCTCGATGGCGAGCCCGTCGCTCTTCCCGCGCGCGATCGTGCGCCCGCCGCGCGTCACCAGGAGGTTGCCGTCCTCGTCGCCGGCGTAGGTCGTGCCGTCCGGGGCGGTGACGACGCGCGTCAGGCCGGCGGCGTGCGCGCGGTCCAGGCTCCGGATGCGCTTCTCGTCACACTTGATGGCGCGCCGGCGGAGCAGCGCGCCGGTGACGAGCGACCACCGCGTCACCCCGCGACACGACTCCACCACCAGCTCGTTGCCCTCGAAGTGGAGCCACCCACCGCCGACGATGCGCTGGCCGAACGCACCGAGGTGCCGCCCGGTGCGCGCGTCGAAGAGGGTGATGCGGCCGAGGACGTCCCCGGCGGCGATGGTGCGACCATCGGGGGAGAAGGCGAGGACGGTCGTGCCGCCGGGCGCCTCGGCGAAGCGCAGCGCGTCGGTCGCGACGTCCACCACCGCCAGCGACCCGGCGCCGGGATAGAACCACGACGTCTTGTCGGCGAGGACGACGGCGAGCGCGTCTGCCGATGGGGAGAAGACGGCGGTTCGGACCACGTGATCCGCCGGTGTGGGCAGAGGCCGCGGCGCGCGCGCGCCGACGAGGTACGACGGGCCCGACTCGCCCAGGAGTGCGGCGGCGGCGGCGCCTGGAGCGGGGACGAGGGCCGTCCAGCGCGAGTCGGGCGGCGCTGCGGGAAGCTTCACGTCCACCGGCACGAAGCTGGCGCCCACCCGGTGAAGCAGGACGGGTTTCGTGTCGATGAAGGGGGGGGCGACGCTGGCCGCCGAGGCGTCGGGGGTGAAGGCGATGGGGGCATCCCCCACGGCCTGCAGCGATTCCAGGTTGGCGACGCGGTTGCCGTCGTCGTCGAACGTCGCGAGCCCCTCGTCGAAGTGACTACCGCGGTCCGCCCAGGCGAGCCAGCGGGCGGGGTTGCCCGGGACGCGGAACGGGCCCGTGCGCGCGATCGCACCCAGCTCGGCGATCTCGGTGCCCTTCTGCACGTCCAGGAGCACAGCGCGTTCGTGCTCTCGTCCCACCATGAGCCGCGCGTGACCGTCCCAGGAGAGCGAGGTGACCTCGCCGTCAACGGGGAAGATGCGCAGCTCGCGGCGGCGGGGCACGTCCCAGACACGCAGCGTCCGGTCCTCGGCCGCGGAGGCGAGGTAGGCGCCGTCGGGGGAGAAGGCCAGCGTGGTGACGTCGCCCCAGTGGGTGCTCTGGATGAACTGCTCCGGCGGACGTCCCACGTGCGCCGCGGGCGCATGCGGCGTGCGCGCCCGCGGCGTGCCCCCGCAGCCGAGAGCGAGCACCAAGCCGAGCACGCAGGGAAGAAGCCGCACGCTACGCATGGTAGCCGCGGAGCGGAGAGCGGTGAACGTGGTATCTTCGCGGATCGTGCGACGTCTCGCGCTCGCGACGGGCTTGTGGGTGGTGGCGGCGTGCGCGTCGACGCCTCGGGCGGTCCCGCCAAAGACGGCAGCGCGCGCGCCGGACCCATGCGCCCGCGTCGCTCCGCCCCGGCCTCGCGTGCAGGCGTTGCTCGCGCGGGGCCGCCTCGACCGCGCGCTGCGCGTGATCGCCGCCGACGAGCGCGCCTGCCCGTCACACGCGCGGGCGATGGAGGACCTTCAGGTCTCCACCCTCGCCGAGGTGGGGCGACGCGAGGCGGCGACGAGCCTCGCAGACGCCATCGACGCGGAGCGGACGGCGGCGGCTGCCGCGCAGGCCGCCGCGAAGCGGGCGCGCGACCTCGTCGCCACGGGGCGCGGGACGGAGGCCCCCTCCGTCCTGCTCGAGCTCGCCGCCAGGGCGCATGCGGCGGGCGACGCGGCGGAGGCGCAGCGCTTGCTCGACCGGACGCTCACCGCCTACGAGCGGGCCGCGCACGCGCGCGCGGAGGTGACCGTCCGCGCCGAGCGGTACGGTGAGATCCTCGCGTGGTCGCCCGACGGCTCACTGCTCGCGGTGGAGGCGGATGACGCGATCGCCGTCGTCGACGCCACCTCGATGCAGGAGAGGCTCCGCCTGCGCGGTCACACGGCCTACGTCTCCGACGTCGCCTTCTCGCCGGACGGGCGGCGCATCGCCTCCGGCTCCGCAGACGGGACCGTCCGACTCTGGGACCTGACCGACGGCCGCGAGCTGCGGCGTCTGGTGGTCGCCTCGCGGATATCTGGCGTGACGTTCTCACCGGGCGGCGACGCGCTTCAGTTCGATGTGGGCGCCGGGCCGGAGACGTGGTCGCTCCGACCCAGCGCGACCGCGCCGAAGAACGCTCCAGCGGCCGGACGGGAGTCCGGAACCTCGGGCGCGCTGGCCCTGCTGCAGAGCGGCGGGGGCGTCGGAACGCGCCATCACCGCAGCCGACGGGAGGCGGAGCCGTTGTGCCAGGCGACCACCGCGGACGGCAAGGTCTCCATGCGGCTGACGCCCGACCACGTGCTGCACATCCTCCGCGACGACCACGAGCGACGGCGGAAGGTGGCCGGCCGCTACTGCGTCGACGCGGTGGTCTCCGATGACGGCTCGCTCGCGGTCGTCGTCGTCGGGCAGGAGCGCGCTTACCACGTGCTCGTCATCGACACCAGGACCGGCGACGTGACCCTCGACCTCGGCGAGGGGCGGTTCTCGAACGTCGAGCTGATCGGACACGCCTATCTGTCGATGCTGGCGCGGGCGGGAAAGCACGCGGAGGAGCGACGCTTCGTCGCCCTCCCCTCGGGGAAGGTCACACTTCACCTCGCGCGACACGACCGCTTCCTGCTTGACCCGCGGGCGGCCCGGGTCGCCTGGGTCGATGACGACGGCCAGCTGCGCGTGGGTGATCTCGCGACGGGCGAGGAGCGCTCGACCGCGGAGCGCAAGCCGGCCTCGGACGTGCGGCTGTCCGGCGACGGGCGGGTGGCGATCGCCCTCGTCGGCGCACCACCCTGGCGCTGGTCTACGACCGCCGGCGCCTCGGACGTGATGGTCGTCACCACCGACGGATCCCGCGCGCCGCTGCGGATCGCGCCCGGGCCGGCGACGCTCGATGCGGTGATGACCCCCGACGGGAAGAGGGTGGTCGCCCTGCTGGAGGACGGCACCATGCGCACCTTCGCGTCGGACGACGCGCAGGAGATCGCGCGATTCGACGTGAAGGCGGCGCGCGGCCCCATCGCCGTCAGCGCCGGTGGCCACAAGGTGGTGGCGTGGATGGACGGCGAGGAGCTGGGGACCTTCGACCTCGCCTCCGGCCGCGAGCTCGCCCACGTGGTGCTCCCGAAGGAGCACTCCAGGTTCGGCGACGGCTTCGAGCGGCACGCGCCGCTGCTCTCGCGGGACGGGGCGCGGGTGATGCTCACCGTGAGCCACAGCCCGTCGTGGCTCGGCGTCTTCGACACCTCCACGGGCGCGCGGGTGGGTAAGCTCCCCTACGACGAGTTCGCGGCGCACGCCGCGTTCCTCGCCGACGGGACGGTGGTCGTCTCCCAGGCGGAGGGGATCCGCACCGGCGCCTCCCCGATGCGCGTCGTGCCCGCGCTCCTGGCGCGGCCGAAACAGCGCCGGAACGGCGACGGAGTGACGCAGCGCTTCCGGCTGGAGCCCCCGGACGCAGAGGAGAAGCGCGACGCCGACGCCTTCTCCATCCGCCAGATGGACGGGTGCGGGCCCCTGGCCACCTCCGCCGACGGCGAGGTCGTGGCGATCGCGCAGCACAACTGGCTGGACGTGCGCGACCTGCGCAAGGGCAAGGCCGTGGCGGCGTTCGACGATCTGCACGCCACGTCGGTCGCGCTGTCCGCGGATGGCAGCGTCGCGGTGACCGGAGGGGACGCGCTGCAGGTGCTCGACGTCACGTCGGCGGCCCGCCGCTTCGCCGTCGCGCCGGTCCCCGGCGGCAGCGTAGCCTTCGACGCCGCGGGGCACGTCGAGCTGCACGGCGACGTCGCCGACGGCCTCGTATGCCGCGTGGGCGCCATGGATCTCCCCTTCGCCCTCTGCGCCGAGCGATTCACCGAGACCGGCCTCTCCCGCGCGCCGTCTCGGGCGCCCGACATCCTCGAGCCGCCCGGCGAGGCGCCCGTCGAGCCGATCGAGGACCGGCGCGCGAGGCGCGGCGACTGCGACTGCGACCCGCGACGCGATCCCCTCTGCGACTGTCCTTGAGGGGCGCGCGGGGGCCGGGCCGTGGAGCCACCGACCACGACCTCGGTGTACACTCCGGCTCACCATGCCCCGCGTCGTATCCCGGTCCGCCTTGCCGCTGCCCGTGGCCGCGCTCCGGCGTCGCGCGCACAACGCGAAGTCGCCCAAGGAGCGCCATGACACCGCGTACTACGCGTGGGAGGCGTCCATTCGCCTGACGGTGGCGGCCCGGCCTCCCGCGGACGCGGGCACCCTCGCCATGCCGTCCATCGGCCACTTCGTGCGCGCGATCGACACCCGCGACGCGCGGCTCGACGACCCGGCCGTCCTGGCCGTGAGCTCGCTCTTCTCCGAGGTCGTCAAGGGCAAGCCGGACGGCAGCCGTTCGGTCACGCCGCGCCGACTGCTTGACGGCGTGCCCGCGTACCGGAACCAGGTCCTCGGTCACGGCTCCACGCGCGGAGCCGCGTTCTACGACGACGCGGCGACCACGCTCGTGGCGGGCCTGGACGCCGCGTGGCACGAGGGCCTCTTCCTCGCGCCTGGCACGAAGGTCGTGTTCGTCGACTCCGTGGAGGTCGGGCCCGACGGCACGCGCACGGGCAGGCTGCTCGACCTGTCCGACGAGACGCCCCTCGTGCTCGACCCGCGCGGCACGCCGCTCCCCGAGGACGTCCTGCCACGCCGGCTGTGGGCGATGCGCGAGGACACCTTCACCCCCCTGCACCCATGGCTGCTCTTCCGCGAGTCCGAGCTGCGCGAGCAGGTGCTGTACTTCAACGGGCGCGGAGGCTCCGGCTGCTCCTTCCTGGACTACGTCGGCGGCGAGGCGCTGAGGGGCAAGGCCCTCGCCGAGGAGTTCCCCTCCGTGGAACAGGACGTCGTGGCGCTGCTGCACGCCGCGCCGCTGACCGCGCGCGCGGAGGAGGCGCCGCGCGACGACCAGTTCGGCGACTACACCCTGCTAGGCAAGCTCGGGGAGGGCGGGATGGGCGTCGTGCACCTCGCGCGGCAGGAGAGCCTCGGCCGCCTCGTCGCCCTCAAGATGCTCGCCCCCGGGACCGCCGACGACCCGGTCGCGGTGGCGAGGTTCCGGCGCGAGATCCAGTCGCTGTCACGCTGCGACCACCCGAACGTCGTCAAGATCCTCACCTCCGGCAAGCGCGGCGACACGCACTACTACGCGATGGAGCTCATCGAGGGCGCCGACCTGTCGGAGGTGGCCGGCGCGCTCGCGTCGAGCGACAGCCTGGACGCCGCGATCGCGACCGCGTCGAGCGGCGTGCGGAAGGTGAAGGCCGCGGCGCTCGCCGACACGGCGAAGGCAGCCCCCGCGCGCCCGGATCCCATCGCCGAGACGGGCGTGGAGCGCGTCCGCAAGCTCACGCGCCTCTTCCGCGACGCCGCGCTCGCCGTGCAGGCGCTGCACGACGCGGGGATTCTCCACCGAGACCTCAAGCCCGGGAACCTGATGGTGACCGCCACGGACCATCGCGTCGTGGTGATGGACCTTGGGCTCGCGGCGATCGGCGACGCGACCCAATCCATCACGCGCGACAAGAGCTCCCTCCTCGGCACGCTCCGCTACATGCCCCCGGAGCAGCTCCAGCGGAGCCTGCTCGACCTCGACGCGCGCGCCGACGTCTACGCGCTGGCGGCCACCTTCTACGAGCTCTTCACGGGGCGCGCCTTCTTCGACGGCGAGACCGAGGCGCAGCTCGTCACGCAGGTGCTCCACGCCGCGCCGCTCCCCGCGCGCAAGGCGAACCCCACGCTGCCGGTGGACCTGGCGAAGATCCTGGAGAAGGCCACGCAGAAGGATCGCGCGCTTCGCTACGGCACCGCGCGCGAGCTCGCCCAGGACATCGACGCGCTGCTGGCCGGACGGCCCGTCACCGCGCGCGGCGCGACGCTCGGCTACCGCGTGGGCCTGGCCGTGCGCCGCAACAAGGTCCTGGCCGGCGCCGGCGCCGCCCTGGTGCTCGCGGGGTCCGGCGCGACGGCCTTCGGCTTCCGGCGCGCCCTCCAGCCTCACGAGTGCACGCTCGGCGACGCGCCCGACTGCACCAAGCAGTGCGACCGAGGCAACGCGACGAGCTGCTTCAGCCTGGGCGTGATGTATGCGCAGGCGAGCGGCGTCCCCAAGGACGCGGCGCGGGCCGCCGAGCTCTACCGGCGGGCGTGCGACGGCGGAGATTCCCAGGCGTGCTACGAGCTCGGGGCGGCGCTGGAGAGGGGCCACGGCCTGACGACCGACTACGACGCCGCGCGCGTCCGCTACGGACAGGCGTGCGACGCCGGCCGCGCGCAGGCCTGCGACTCGCTCGGCATCATGCTCAAGGAGGGGCGCGGTGGGCCCAAGGACCTGGCGCGGGCGGCGAAGCTCTACCAGCAGTCGTGCGACGGTGGGTACCCCAACGGGTGCGCCAACCTCGGCGTGCTCTACGACACCGGCGAGGGCGTGACGCGAGACGCCGCGCGCGCGCGCTCCCTCTACGACCGCGCCTGCACCGCCGGCTCGTCGTCCGCGTGCGGCATGCTGGCGGTCTCGCTGGCCACGAAGGGAGACGATCTGCCGCGCGCGGCGAAGCTCTTCGAGACGGCGTGCAACGCCGGCCACGCCTTCGCCTGCGGCGGGCTCGGTGCGCTCGTCGAGGACGGCCGCGGAGCGCCGAAGGATCCGGCGCGCGCCGCCAAGCTGTACGATCACGCGTGCACCGACGGCGACGCCCACGCCTGCGGCAACCTGGGCAGACTCTACGCCGGCGGGGTCGGCGTCGCGCAGGACGCCGTGCGCGCCGTCTCCCTCTTCCAGCGCGCCTGCGACGCGGACGACGCGACCGGCTGCGCGCTCGCGGGCGAGACGTTCGCGGAGGGCCGCGGCGTGTCGAAGGACGCGCGACGCGCAGCGGACTTCTTCGGGCGCGCCTGCCAGGCCCACGATGCCACGTCCTGCGCGCGCCTCATAGCGGGCACCGGGGAGCCCGCGCAGCCCTTCGCCGACCCGGCCGAGGCGAAGGCGATGCTGGTCCAGCTCTGCAAGGCGGGCGACACGACGGCCTGCGACGCTGCGGCCGCCGACGCGGGCGCGCCCCCCGTCCGGCGACCGAAGTTCCCGAAGGTCTCGGCGAAGCCCACCTGTCGCTGCTCGCCGGGCGATCCGCTCTGCTCGTGCTACTGAGTGGGAGGCGCGGCTGCGGGGTCGTCGCCGGCGCGACGCCCGCGCCCGCGCCGGCGCGTGAGCAGATCACGCGCGACGATCTCGGTCAGCGTGTAGAGCACGAAGGCGTCCTGGTCGTCGATGGGCGCCTCCCCTTCGAGCGCGTGGATCTTCTTCCTGCGCTCGTTGATCGCCGAGAAAATGCCGTCCTCGAAGCGACCGATGATCCTGTGCTGCCGACAGGCGCCCACGAGCTCTCCCAGCGTCGCCTTCGAGAGCTCCTTGTTGCCCACGTGCGTGATCCTGGGCTCGACGGTCGCCAGTCCGCCGCGCAGGAGCCGCTCGCACGAGCGCGCGCACGCCACCACGACCTTCTGCGGCTCGCGCGCCTCCAGCGACAGCCGCGCGCTCGCGAGCTCGCCGAGCAGCTCGCGATCGTCGGTGTCCCACGTGAACAGCGATATCGGGAGCGCCAGCGTGTCGGTGGCCAGCGTGGAGAGGACCACCTGCGGGCCGTGGAGCTCCTTGACGACGTGCAGGTAGCCGAGCGCCACGAGCTTCGCCAGGCGAAGCATGAGATCGCGGAAGCCGATCCCCATGTCGTTGATCATCACGTTCGCCACGTCACTGCCGCTCCTGGCGATGAGCTGCAACACCTTGTAGTCGAGCGTGTCCAGGGGAGCGCGCGCGAGCTTCGGCTCCTTGCCCAGCAGGGCGCGCGCGCGGAGGAGGGTGCCGACGTCGAAGCCATAGAAGAAGGTCATGTGGTGCTGCACGAACGGGATGAGCCCGCACGCAGCGATGGAGATGGTCAGATCGGCGGCGAAGCTCGGCATGGAGACCAGCCGGGGCCACGCGATCAGTACGAACGCGTCCAGCGCCACCAGGGACTGCCACAGGGTGGTGACAGCCGGGTACACCCGGAGAAGCCAGCGGTGCTGGCTCGCCGTCACGTCGGTGACTCCGAGGCGCACGAGGACGAGAACCAGCGGGTAGCAGCCGAGCAGGACGAAGCTCACGCAGAGCCGGACGAGGAGCCGCGCCTTCGCGACCGGGGAAGCGTCCATCCAGAGCGACTCGGTCGCGCGGGCGACGAACGGGAGCATCGCGCCGAAGACCACCACGGGCATCATCGCGAGCGCGCGGCGGTCGCGCAGCGCCGCGAGGTCGGCCCGCCCGCCACGCTCGTGGGCCACGGGCACGTCCGGCGCCCTCTCGACCCGCTCTTCTGTGGACGTCTCGACGGCCATTCGAGCCACTATACCGTGACCGCCCGCTCCACGACCGACGCCAGGCGCCCGAGCTCGGCGGCCGCGAACGCCGCGGTCGGGCGTGTGCGCGGGTCGGTCGCCACCATCGCCTCGACGAGGGTGCCGAGCGGCGCCCGCAGCGCGGCGGGCGCACCATCCAGCCCGCGAGCGAGACGCCGCACGAGGAGTGCGTGCGTCCGCGCGAGCACGCCGAAGACGAGCTGGACGCCCATCATGCTCGCCTCGCCCCGCCCGACCTCGCGGCTCAACTCGACGATGGTGGAGGGGATCTCCGGCGCCTCGTGCGCGCCGATGGGCACGTTCATCAGCGGCGTGCCGGTCCAGAGCTCGTGCACCATGCAGCCCAGGGCGAAGACGTCGGCGGCGGGCGCGAGCTCCGGCGCATTGGTGCGGTCGAAGCGCTCCGGCGACATGTACATGGGCGTCCCCGCGCCGTCCTTCCCGGCTCCGGCGATGCCGAAGTCCACGAGCACCGCGCCCTCCGGACCGGAGATGACGTTGGCGGGCTTGACGTCGTGGTGCGTGACACCGCTCGCGTGGCAGTGCGCGAGCGCATCGGCGAGCCGCGCGCCATCGCGGAGCGCCGCACCCAGGGGCAGCGGTCCCTTCTTCAGCACGCCGTCGAGCGGCCTGCCCTCGATGTGCTGCATGATCAGGTACGGCAGGCGGTAGCCGCACGTCATGTAGCCGAGGAAGCGCACCACGCCCGGGTGGGGGGCGCGCGACAGCGTGATGAGGGTCTGCGCCTCGTCCACGAAGGCGCACTGGGCGAAGGCATCCCCCTTCAGGGGGACCTTGAGCACGAAGCACCCGGCGCCCCGCGGCGCCGCCCGGCGGCGAACCAGCAGGCACGCGCCCATCCCGCCGGCGCCGAGCTTCTTCTCCACGACGAAGTCGCCGATGACCTTCGACGGCGCGAACGGGTCACGGCGCGGGCGAGCCGCCGGCGCCTTGCGCGCGCGCAGCACCCGGCCGAGCAGGTGCGGGAGCGACGCCAGCGCGGGCGGGACGACGGAGGCGAGCACCTCCAGCGCCGCCTCGTCCTTGAGGGAGCGCTCGCGCCTGGACTGAGGCTCGAAGAGCGAGACGATTGCCTTCTCGACGCGCGCGGCGTTCGGGAAGGACGGCGGCGGCGCGCCTGCGTCCTCTGCCACCCCCTCGCGCAGGCGGATGCACGCACGCGCGGCGGCGCTCCATGCGGCGAGCACGGCGCCCGGCGACGACGGTGGCGCCAGGGAGAGGCTCACGGCGGCGTCCAGCGCGAGCGGCGCAGCCGCGGCCGGTGCGGCACGATCCCCCGTGACCGCGAGCGACGCCTGCGCGAGGTGCCACGTCGCCTGCGCGAGCGTGTCGCGATCCACGGCCGGCGCCTTCTTCCCCCGGGGCTCGGCGAGCGCGCGGAGCGCCTCCAGGGCCGTGAGCGCGTCGTGCAGGGGCGCACCCGCGGGGCAGCCATCGAGCGCGTGGCGGAGCGCGCGCGGCGAGCGCGACGAGAGCAGCGCCGCCAGCACGTCCCCGAAGACGCTCGGCGCGACCACGGCCTCGATGTCGGCGGCGACGAGGAGGGCGCCGATCGCCGGACGCTCCTCCATCGAGTCGGCGCGGCCGGCCAGGCGCGCGGCGCTCGCGAGGCGGACGCGCGCCGCGTCCCGGCGCACCGGGCTGCGGGCCTCCGCGTCCGGCGCCCCGTCCCGCCGGATGCCGCGCGGGGACGCGTCGAGCGCCCTGGCCGCGCGCCGCCACGCCGCGGTCCGCTCCCGCGCATCCCCCTCACCCAGCGCGGCGAGGCGCGCCTCACGGCACGCGGCCACCGCGCCCACCCACACCTCGTACGCCTCGCGACGGGCGGCGGGCGTACGGGCCCCGATGACGAGCGCGTCGCGAAAGAGCGTCCCGTCGAAGAGCACCCGCTCGCAGGCCTCCTGCTCCTCGGCGTCGCCGCTGATCCCGCGCGAGAGTCGCCGCGCGAGCGCCGCCGCCGCGCGCGATGCCTCGCCAGGCGACACGGCGGAGGCTTCCACGAGCGCGTCGCCGAGCTCCACGATGCCGGCCGCGCCGCCCGGCGCTCCGGGCGCGGTCCGCCGGAGCAGGATCGCGAGCTCCGCCGGAGGCCGCTCGACCTCCGCGCGCTCGGCGACGTGCGTGCGGAGCGCCTCGTCAGGGTGCACGCGCGCGAGCTCGAGCGCCGCGACGAGCACCTCCACCGGCGCGGACCGCGACACGAGCTGCTCCGCCATCGCCGCCACCGTGCCCGGGGCGATGCGGACGCCGAACCGCATCGCGAGCAGGGCCGTCGCGCGCGCGTACGGGTCGGTCTTGCCCAGCCCAGACGTGAGCTCCCGCTCGTAGTCCCAGGCGTCCTCCCCGAGCACCCAGAGCGCGGTGCGCGCCGCCAGGGCCCGGCGCTTGCGCCGCGGCGAAGCGTCGCGCGAGAGGGCGGCGAGGCGGCCGCGCCAGGGCTTGGACGCCGCGGCCCGGACGCCGACCGCCCACGCGGCGCGCAGCGCCACGCCGGCGTCGCGGTCCTCGAAGAGCCGCTCGAGCACGGTGTCGAACGCGCGCTCGCGCTCGCCCGGGACGAAGGCCTCCGGCCCGAACACCTGCACCGCGGTCGCCAGCCGCTGGCACAGCGTCGCCAGGCGCAGCCGCGCGCCGAGCCCCAGCCTCTCCGAGTGCGCGAGCAGCTCCTCGAAGCGGTCCTCCGCCGCGAGCAGCGGGGAGAGCACGTGGAACAGCTCGTGCGCCTCGAACCGCCCCGCCTCCAGCGCGACGTGGAGGGAGGCACGCACCGGCGGCGCCAGCAGTCCCTCCGGCCAGTAGATGTGAATGGCCCGGACCAGGCCCGCGAGTCCCTCGTACGAGGCCGTCGCCGCGTCGACGACGCGCGCCTCGACGGCCTGCCTGTCCTCGGGGCCGGCGGCACGACGCCACCGCAGCGCGAGCAGGAGCGACGGCACCGGATCGCGCTCGACCGCAGCGCGTCGCAGCAACGCACCGATGTCGTGCGCCTCTTCCGCGATTGTCGTCATCGGACGACCATCCTACTTCATCGCGCGGCTGACCACGGCCCCCAAGGGCGCCTCGCTCACTCGCTCGTGACGGTGTTCGCGCCGGTCGCCTTGAGGACGAACTGGCCTGTGCCGATCACCACCGCGACGAAGAGCGCCGGCTTGAAGCCCTCGTTGGGGCCGGCGGAGTCCATGATGTAGGTGAGCCCTAGCCCGGCGAGCAGGCCGATGGACGTCGTCGTGCCCCCCTTGCCGAGGACGGGCAGCGAGGGCATCAACCCGACGTAGGCGAGGATGCCGTTCTTGCTGTCGGTCAGCTTCTCGAAGGCGCCGCCGATCTGCAAGGAGAGCGGGAACGCCTGCTGCTTCGCCGGGTCGTAGCGGTCGAACGCGAGGGCCACGCCGATGCCACCTGGCACCGAGGGGTCGATGATGGGCTTCTCTTCCCAGGGCGCGCGCGTCATCTGGAACGTCGCGAGCATCACCGGCACCGTGATGTAGGCGCGGAAGCAGGAGCCGGTCTCCTCGATGGTGCGGAAGTCCCACCCGCCGCAGAGCGCCGCGGTGGTGATCGTGGAAGAGGCGATGTCCCGGCGGAAGCCGCTGGCGGTGGTGCCCGTCGCGTGCTTCACGCCGCGCAGCGCGTCGGTGAAGACGATGGCCTTCCCGGAGGCGCCGGCCGGGTCCGACGACACCGTCAGGCGCAGCCGGGAGTCGCCTTCGATCGCCCCGAGCGGCGGCAGCACGAAGGACCGCCCCGGCCCGGGCGAGACCAGCCACGAGGCGTGGACGAGGCCGCGGTTGCCCGCGTCGGCCGCGACGTCCACGCGCTCCAGCGTGACGTGCAGGAGCAGCGGCGCGCCGGAGAGGCGGGAGATCCTCGGCGAGTCGAAGACGATGCGGCACCGCCCGGTGCGCAGCGGCTCCGGCCCGATGACGAAGGACTCGTCGGCCATGGCGTGACCGGCGCGCGGCGGCGGGCCCGCGGGGCACTTGTCGCTCGCGGGCTTCGGCTTCGCCTTCGGCGCCTCCGTGGCGCTGCAGTCGAGGCGCAGGTCGTCCCGCGAGAAGTCCGGCACGAGCACCGGCGCGGGGTGACCGTCGGCGTCGGTCTCCATGTTCGGGACGGTCACGCGGTACGTGGACGACAGGACGTTGCCGCGTGTCGGCGCGTCGAGGTTGAACGCGGTGACGTGGAGGGTCGTGCCGCCGCGCAGCAGCTTGAGCGGGCCACGGCCTACGCCGGCCGCCGTGCAGCTGTCGGTCGCCTCCACCTCCGCCGGGACGTAGAACTGCCGCGCGAAGCGGGTCACGACCGCGTTGTTGCACTCGTCCACCACCGCGATGTACCGGAAGTCGCCAGTCTCGGCCGGCGTGGGCCAGCGGAAGACGAGCTGCAGCTCGCCGTCGCTCGGCGGGAGCGACGGCATCGGCACCGGCGGACACACGTCCTGCTTTCCGGCGTGCGCGCGCGGCGGCGCGGGCATGGGCGGCGGCGCCGGGCGCGGGATCCCCTCCCCCTTCCAGCGGGAGAGGTTGTTCACCGCGTGGCCGACCAGCCGGGGATCGTAGAGCAGACCTTGCCGCCGGTTGTACACGGTGATCGCGCTCGCCGCCCAGGGGAGCATGTGGCGGATGGAGAGGAGGATCGCGTCGTCGTAGCCCTCCGCGGGGCCCACGTGCCCCTGCGCGGAGCAGGCGGCGGCCCCGGCCGGCGTGCGACAGAACCACGAGCCGGGGAGGCTCCTGCGCGCGGCGTCGATGCGCTTGTAGTCGGCGTCGCCGAGATCGAGCGTGTGGAGCCACGCGTGCGCGGCGAGGGGGAAGATCTCCACCGGTGCGGACGTCGCCGAGGGAGGCGCCGCGCCCGTGGTGACCACCGTCATCGGCGTGGCGTCCGTCTTGATGCCGGCGGCGACGTGCACGTCCGCGCCGGCCTCGACGCGAACCGCCGCCGCGGGCTGGGACTGCGCGCGCGCGCGGGCCGGAGACCACACCACGGCGGCCAGGCCGACGGTGCAGGCGAGGAGGCTTCGAAGGAGTGTTCTGGAAATCACGGTTGGATGTCGATGTCTGGGGAGTCGCAGCCCAGGCTGGGCGCGAGCGACGGCGCGACGTGGAGGTGGACCGCGCCGGTGGTCTTGGGGATCGCGGTCACGACGGTGGGGTCGGCGGATTCGTCGGCGAGCTTGTAGGTGGCCTGGGAGAGAGAGATCGATCCGGTGCCGGCCGCCGACACGCCGACGGAGAGGGCGAGCCGCTGACCGAGAGCGTCGCGCGCCTCGATCTGGAACAGGTTGTTCGATTGATCGACGTGCGCCACCGGGTTGATGGCGGTGACGCCCAGGAAGTACGGCTCGGCGTCGACGATGACCTGCTGCTTCGACGACGCGGTCGCCGCCACCTCGCCGGAGACCGCCTGGATCTCGACGGTCCCGCCGAGATCGCTGAAGCACGCGTAGGCGGGGGACGAGCTACCTGCCGCGTCGAGCAAGACCGTGAGCTGCGACGACCGCTGCGTGCAATCGGGCGCCGTGGAGAACTGGACGTCGGTGCTCGGCGACTGGAGTACGACGGGCGCGTTGGTGAGGACGTCGGGATCGCCGGCGGCGGCAACCGCGTGGACGACGACCTGCCTCGAGCGCGGCTTCGCCGACCAGGGGGCCTGCGGGTCCGCCGGCTTGTACGTGCACGAGAAGGGAGCGAAGGTCGGGGGCACGTGCTGGTCGGCCGCGAGGCCTCCCACGCTCAGCGAGAACGCGGTCACGTTGGACGGCAGGCCCGGCGGGAACACGGTGACATTCAGCGTCGCGGACCTGTCCGACCAGGTGGCCTCCACCTTCGCCGGGTCGGTGGTGGACCAGTTGGACGCGGCCTCCACCCGGAAGTAGGCGAACCCCTGCGCGTCGGCGGAGCAGCGGAAGAAGCCGCCGTCGAACTTGCAGGTGTCGTCGGTGGCATGGAGCGTCAGCGCGGCCGAGGACACCTTCACGTCGACGAAGGCGTTGTGCGCGGGCTGCCCGTCCTCGGTCAGCTCCAGCGTCACGTTCTCGGAGTACCGCTGGCGCGTCGACCCGCCGGGCGTGGCGGCGAAGAGCGGCCCGCTGACGTCGGAGTAGATCTGGACCGTCCCCGCCTGGTCGAGCGGGTGGACGGTCGAGAGACACCCGGGACCAGCCGCGACGAACGTGGCGAGCGCCGCGCCGGAGGCGAGAGTTCTGGCCGCGTTCATGTCAGCGAAGGACCTCGGCGTACTCGCTGCCGGTGGGGTGGCAGTGCCACGCGAAGCCGTAGTGCGGAAAGCCGGATTCGTCCGTATAGCTGCACGGGCCGTACTCGTAGTCGGTATGCCAGGTGCTCGTGCCGGTGGAGGCGTCCACGTTGAGGTGGTGCGCCGTCACGTCCCCGTCCGGGTCGGTCGCCGCCGCCTCCTCTTCGCCGGTGTGCGAGAGCTTCGCGCCGGCCGCGACGAACCGCTCGAGCTCGGCCAGGGGGACGCGCGCGACGCGCCCTCCAGGCAAGGGGACCACCAAGATGGGAGACGTGTCCTCGCTCATTGTCTTCGCTCCTCCAGCAGACAAGGACTGGATAGGTTACCATCGGTCGCGAGCGCATCGCGAGAGGCTTTGTGGTGCGCGGTCACCGACGGCCCGAGGGCTCTGGGCAGGACTCTTGTGACCTTACGACTCATCGTCACCCGCGCGGCGGCTGATTTCCGGGGCAAGCTCGCGCTCGGCGCGCTCGGCATCGTCGGGGTCGCGGCCCTTGCGGGGTCTGCCTCCAGCGTCTCGCCGGCGCTCGTCGGGACCGCCATCGACGCGGTGATGACGCCGGGCGCGCCGGCGCGAGAGGGGCACGGCCTGAGCGGCGCCTTCGCCGACTGGCTCCACGTCGGGGGCCCCGCGGCGGCCGTGGGCGCGGCGGTGCTGGCCACGCTCGTCTCCGTCGGCCTCACGATGTACTCCATGCGCCTCTCGACCACGCTGGGGGCACGCGTCGCCGCGGCGCTCCGGGTGGCGATGCTCCGGGCGGCGCTCCGCGCCTCCGCCGCCGATCGCGAGCGCCTTGCTCCCGCGGCGTCCAGGACGCCGCGCGGCCGCCCGGGCGCGCGGGGAGCGGACCTGGTGCGGGTGACCATCGCGAGCACCGCGCCCGGGGTCGCCGAGTTCCTCGTCGCGGCGCTGGCCAACCTGCCGCAGATCGTCTTCAGCCTCGCCGTGCTGGGCTACGACCTCGTCGCGTCGGGGGCGTGGCTCGCGCTCGGCGGAGGGGTCGCCATCTTCGTCCTGTCACGGCTGCTCTCGCAGCGCGCGATCCGGCGCGTGTCGGCCGCCTACGCCTCCATGCAGCACGCCGACGCCGCGCTGTTCGGGCGCCTCGGGGAGACGCTCGAGCGAAGCGAGGAGCTCCGGCTGCTCGGCGCGCGCGACGCGGCGGTCGACGAGTTCGCGGAGGTCGCCCAGGAGTGCGCGGACGGCCGGTCCAGACACGCCGCAGCCCTCGCCTCCACCGGCCAGATCAAGAGCGCCTTCACCGCGCTCTCGCCGCTGCTCGTCGTGCTCGTGCTGCAGAGCGTCCACGGCGCGCACGGACAGATGCCGCCGGGCGTCGTGGCCAAGCTGGTGCTGCTCGTGCCCCTCCTCATGGCGCGCCTCGACGGCCTGGACGGCCTGCGCATCGGCTTCACCGAGCGCCGCCCGATGCTGGAGGCCAGCGCGCGCGTGCTCTCCCTGCCCGCCTCGCCGCCGCGCCGCGAGGGCGCGCGCCACGCCGACCCCGCCGCCCTGCGCGGCGACGTGCGCTTCGACGCGGTGAGCTTCGCCTTCGAGGGATCGCCGAAGCCGCAGCTCGACGGCGTCACGCTCGACATCCCGGCCGGCGCCGTCGTGGGCATCTGCGGCAAGAGCGGCTCGGGCAAGTCCACCCTCCTCCGCTTGCTGCTCCGCGGCGTCGACCCGACGGCGGGGGCGATCACGGTGGACGGCGTCGACGTTCGTGACCTCGAGCCCGACGACCTTCCGCGCGTCTTCGGCGTGCTGGGTCAGCACTCGGCGCTGCTCGACCGCTCCCTGCGCGAGAACCTCACGCTCGGGCTGGACCGTACACCGGACGACACCGAGCTGGAGGAGGCGCTGCGCGTCGCCGGCCTGGACGGGCAGTTCGGGACGGGGAGCGAGCGCGACCTCGACTACTCCTTCCGCGCCGCGCAGAGCAACCTCTCCGGCGGGGAGATCCGCCGTCTCGCCCTGGCTCGCATGGTGCTGCGCAAGCCCCCTGTGCTCCTGCTCGACGAGCCGGAGGCGGCCCTCCCGAGCGCCGACGCCGAGGCGCTCCTGCGCCGGGTGAAGGCCGCGGCCTCGGGCCGCACCTGCATCGTCGTGACGCACGCGCCCCACCTGCTCGACGCCACCTTCAACGTGCTGCTCGACGGCGGTCGCATCGTCGCCCGCGGGACGCACGAGGAGCTCCGCGCCACGTGCGCGCCCTACCGCGAGCTCCTGGCGGACGCGCTGCGCGCGCCGGACACGGCGCCCGCGCCGGGCGCGCCCGCCGCGGTGGCGGAGTAGACTCGGTGGCCATGCCGCGCGAGCCCCAGAACGCCTTCGTCGCCCGCCTGCGCGACCTGCTCTCGACGATCGAGTCGTCGTCGCTCGTCGCGAGCGTGGAGGCGCGCGTGCGGGGCCTGCGCGAGCAGCTCCAGTTCGCGTGCATCGCGGTGCCGTGCGACGAGGCGCTCGTCGCGCTGGAGCTGGAGGCGTTCGGCCGCCTCCACGTGCCGGTCGTCGCCACGCCCGAAGGCTTCCGCGAGCTGGACCTCCAGCTCCTCGCGGTGGGGACGCCCTTCGCGTACCTGCTCGCCGGCGGCGACGCGCACGCGCTGTCGCTGGAGCCGGACGACCCCGCCCTCGCTCCCCTGCGTGACGCCGTCGCGTCCTCGCCGCGCTCCTGTGTCCTCGCGCCCATCCGCGTCGGCCGCGGCGTGGTCGGCGGGGTGATGCTCCTGCGCGCCGAGGCGTCGGGCGATCGCGAGGTACGCCTGGCCCAGCAGCTCGGCGACGTGCT
This sequence comes from uncultured delta proteobacterium, assembly GCA_963782055.1. Classification (GTDB taxonomy): domain Bacteria; phylum Myxococcota_A; class Polyangia; order Polyangiales; family Polyangiaceae; genus DASXHD01. The sequence continues at coordinate 1,594,034 of CAWAIF010000003.1, read as the reverse complement.
CTCCCTCACCGTGGAGAGCTTCCGGACCGAGCGGGCGCTCTTCGAGCTCTTCGCGCGCGCACTCCCCGACGTGCTCGGCGGCGATCTGGACACGCGCCTCGGCGCGCAGCTCGAGCGGCACGTGCGGGCGATGCGCCTCGACCCCGCGTACCGCACCAGCCTGCGCCTCGCCCTGCTCTGCGGCCGCGTGGCGTCGCGCGGGCCCGACGACGCCCAGCTCGTCGTGGACGTGCTGGAGCGCTTCGACGCGTACTTCCGCGGGCTGGAGCGCGTCGCGCACGGCGGCGAAGGGGACACCCCGTGACCGCGCCGGCGGACTTCGGCGCCGACGTGCCGATCGTGGCGTCCGGCCGCGGCGTGCGCGTCGCCATCGTCGACTCCGGCGTCGACCCTTCCCACCCGTGGCTCCGCGCGGCCAACATGCGCCACCTCGCCATGCGCGCCGGCGAGGGGAAGCCGCGCGCGGAGCCCTGCGAGGGTGGCGACGCGAGCGGTCACGGCACGGCCTGCGCGGGCATCATCCACCGCCTCGTCCCGGAGGCCGAGATCGCCGACGTGCGCGTGCTCGACGCGGGCGGCAAGTGCACGCGCGAGCTCCTGCTGGCGGCGATCCGGCACTGCGTCGTGGAGCGCTACGACGTGGTCAACCTCAGCCTGGGCATCGACGTGCCGCGGAGCGCACCGCTCCGGCCGGGGGACTACCCCGGCATCGTGGACCTGTACGAGCTCGCCGACGCGGCGTACACGCGCGGCGTCGTGCTCGTCGCCTCCGGGCCCAACCTGGGCGCGTTCCGGACCTACCCGGGGAAGTTCAAGTCGCTCATCGGCGTGGGGCGCGCGGCGTTCGACGACGCGGAGGGGCTTCGCACGCAGCTCACCGCCGACTACGAGATCGTGGCGCCCGGGGAGAACGTGCTCGCGCCGGCGCTCGGCGGCGGCGAGCGCCGCTGGACCGGCACGTCCTTCGCGACCCCGCACGTGGCCGCGCACGTCGCGCGCATCCGGGCCGCGCGCCCCGGGCTCTCCATCGACGTGACCAAGGCGTCGCTGCACGCGCTCGCGGCGCGCTGGCGCGCGGCGCAGGAAGCGAGGGCGGCGTCGTGAGGCCGCTCGCGCCCCTCGCCCCGCACTCCACGGTGGAGCGCCTCCTGCTCGGCGGCGCGCCCGAGGGGGCGCGCGCGGAGATGGATCGCCTCGAGGGCGTCGTCTCCTCGGCCGCGGAGCGCGCCGCCCTGCGCTTCGCGCGCGGGGAGCTGGCGCTTCGCACCGGGCAGCTCCACCTCGCGGGGACCGAGCTCTCCGCCGCCGCCGAGGCGTTCGCCGCGTGCGGCGAGGCGCAGGCGAGCGCGCTCGCGCGATGCGAGTCGCTCGTGGCCGAGACGCGCCGCGGTCCACGCCAGCACCTCCCCGAGCTCATCGCGCGGATCGCGGCGGTGGGGCGGGCGGCGGGCGAGGACGCGCTCGTGCGCGCCACCGCGAGCACCGTCCTCGGCGCCGCGTACGTCGCGGCGGGGCAGCCGGAGCAGGCGCTCGACGCGTTCGCCGTGGCCGTCGCCGCCTCCGACGACCTCCTCCCCGAGCGCGTGCGCGTCCTCAACTCCATGGGCACGCTCTACGGCGTGCTCGGCGCGCAGGGCGCGGCGGCGAGCGTGCTGGAGCACGCGGCGGAGCTGGCGCGGCGGCTCGGCCTGGTGGAGAGCGAGGCCATCGCCCGCGGCCAGCTCGGCTCCCTCGCCCTCGCGCGCGGCGACCTGGATGCGGCGCGGGCGCACCTGGGGGCGCAGGAGCTCCTCGCCACGCGCCTCGGGGATCGCCACGGACGGGCGCGCGCGCTCGCGTTCCTGGCGGAGGTCGCGCTGGACGCCGGGCAGGCGGAGGCCGCGCGCGATCTCGCGGCGAACGGCAAGGAGATCGCCGAGGGCGCGGCGCCGCCGCTCTCGGTCTTCGCCGCCTTCGCGGAGCGCATCGGCCATCGCGCGCGGCGCATGCTGGGCGAGCCGCCCTCGCGCCAGGAGGTGGACACGCTTCGCGACAGGTTCCGCGCGCTCGGCGTCGGTCTCGGCGCGGCGCTGGTGGACGCGGACGCCGCGCTGGACTCGAGCGCCGAGGACGAGCGCGCCCTGCGCCTCCGGGCGATGGATGCCCTGGCGTCGCTCGGCCTCACGCAGCGCGTGACGGAGCTGCTGCGGGCCGCGCGCGCCGGCGAGGACGGCGACGACACCGAGGCGGACCTCGTCATCGCCGCCGTGGCGCAGCCTCACGCGCACGTCGCCGACGCGCACGAGGTGGATCTGGTCTTTTCCGCGCCCCGCTCGCTCGCCGCCATCGGCAAGCGGCGCGTCGCCGCGCAGCGCAACCTGGCGAAGCTGGCGGCGCTCTGGGCGCGTGGCCCGGGCCTGACCCTCGCCGTGTGCGCGCTGCCCGCGGGGGCGGCGCCGGCTCCGCCGCCGGGCGCGCGGGCGGCGCTGGTCGGGGCGCTCGGGTCAGTCGCCGTCTGGGCGTGGCCGCTCGACACGTCGGAGTCGCTCCTGCGCGAGGAGCTGGTGCGCGTCGACCCTCGCGTGAAGGCCGTGATCGCGCGCGCGCCGGAGGCGAGGATCGCGACGGTCCCGTTCGCGGGGGAGCCAAGCGCCTCGATGGCGGGGGTGGACGTCGCGCCGTGGGTGGAGCGCCTGAAGGCGGTGACGGAAGGGTCGATCGAGCCATCCCCCGCCGGGCTCGGCCGGGCCTGATCTCAGAACTTGCCGAGCCAGGACTCGATGCCTTGCATGATCATCTCGACGGCCACCGTGCCGACGAAGAGGGCCACGATGCGCCCGGTGATCTCGATGTAACGCTGCACGAGGCGCTCGTTGCGCGGGCGCACGAAGTCGTGAAGCCACTTGAGCCCGAGCATGAGGACGACGGAGCTGATCACCGCCACCGCCACGATCACGCAGGCCACCAGCCGATCGTGCCGCTTGCCGATGATGACGCTGGCGCTGATGGTGCCGGGGCCGATCAGCACCGGCATGGCGATGGCGCCGGCGAGGTGCTCCGAGTCGCCGCGCAGGATGTTGATCGCCTTCGGCCCCTGGAAGACGAACTGCAGCCCGATGAGGAGGAAGACGACGCCGCCGAAGATCTGGAAGGACGCGAACTTCGCCTGCACCATGTTGGAGAAGATGGCGTCACCCAGGATGGCGAAGCAGCACAGCACCCCGGCGGCGATGGCCCCCCCGGCGAGCAGAACCCGGGCGAACCGCTTCCACGGGAGCTTCTCGACCACGTCGACCAGGTAGACGATCACCAGGAACGGGTTGAGGAGCACCAGCAGCAGCGCTGCGGACCTGACGAAATCGGCCATCTCGGGTGACTGGGAGCCAGGGTGACGAGCGTCCACGACGGCGTGACGCGCGCGGCACCGTACCACGGCGCGCGGCGTCTGCTACCTTGACGCGCCGTGAGCGCTCCTCTCCTCGTCGACGCGGGATGGCTCCTCGCCCACGCCGGCGATCCCGACGTGCGCGTCGTGGACTTCCGCTGGTACATGCAGGGGAACCAGGGCGCCGCCGCCTACGCCGAGGGGCACGTCCCGGGATCGGTGTTCGTCGACCTGGAGGACGTCAGCGCGCCGGAGGGCCCTGGCCGCCATCCCCTCCCCGATCCTGCGCGGCTCGCCGCGGCCATGCGCGCGGCGGGTGTCTCGCGCGGCACGCACGTGGTGGCGCTCGACGACACCGGCGGCGCGATCGCGTCGCGCCTCTGGTGGCTGCTGCGCGCGCACGGCCACCCGCGTGCCTCGGTGCTGGACGGCGGTCTGCAGGCGTGGACCGCGGCGGGCGGCGCGCTCGTCCGTGACGTGCCGGCCGTCGCGCCGGGCGACTTCGAGGCGACGCCGCGCGCGCCGTGGGTCGTCGACAAGCGCGCGGTCGCCACCGCGCTCTCCGCCGGGGCGCTGCTCCTCGACGCGCGCGCGCGGGAGCGTTACCGCGGCGAGCGCGAGCCGATCGACGCCCGTCCCGGCCACATCCCCGGCGCGAAGAGCGCCCCGTGGGCGGAGAACCTGCAGGACGGCCGGTTCAAGAGCGCCGCCGCGCTGCGGGAGCGCTACCGCGCCCTCGGCGCGACCGGCGATGTGCCGGTCATCGTCTACTGCGGCTCCGGCGTCACCGCTTGCCACGACATCCTCGCGCTCGAGCGCGCGGGCATGGGAGGCGCGATGCTCTACGAGGGCAGCTGGAGCGACTGGGCGCGCGACGCAAGCCTCGCGGCGGCGCTGGGCGACGACCCCTGATCCGCGCGGCGAGTCGCCAGAACCCTCACGACGAGCTGCCCCGCGGCAGCTCCGCTTCCAGCGCGGCAATGACCCTCGCGTACTCGTCACGGTTGTGCTCGCTGAGCACGGAGAGGTCACGGTGGGCCTCCAGGATGACGCGGCCGAGCGCCTGCCCTTCGGCGGCGTCCGCCTGCGGGAGCGAGACCTCCTCGAGAGCCGGTTGTGCGTCGTAGGGCGGCTCCTCCACCATCGCGCACAGCAGATCGAACGTGGCGGCGCGGAGGGCGACGGCGACGTCGTTGTCCTGGCAGACCAGCACGGCCCGCCGCCCGTGCCGCTCCAGCGTGGACTTGCCGACGCGGGCGACCAGACCCATGCCCGTGCTGTCGATGAAGGTCGCCCTTCGCAGGTCCACCACGACGGTGTCCACGTCCGCGTGCGCCAGGGGTCCGTCGACGAACGCGCGGAGCGCCTGCGCGGCTGTGTAGCGGACGGGCCCCTCCAGGACGAGGACCGCCATGCGGTCAGCGAGGCCGAAGAGCGCCCGCGTTCTCGACTGAGGCATGGGTCCCTCCTCTCTTGATGAGCAGGATCGCGATGTCGTCCGGGAGCGGCAGGCGCTCGTCGAGTCGGAGCTCGTGGCGCACCTGCTCCACGGTCACGTCGTCGCGCGCGAAGAGAGCGTCGAGGAACGCCTGCTTCGCCGCGACGCCGCTGTGAGGCAGGACCTCCAGCAAGCCGTCGGAGACGGCCACCAGCCGACCCTCGTCGGCGAAGTGGATGGAGTGCTCCTCGTAACGCGCGTGGGCGAGCATGCCGATGGGCATGCCCGGGTGCGCGAGGGGCGTCACGCGCGACCCGTCGTAGACGATCGGCCACGGGAACTGCCCCGCGTTGGCGTACACGAGCGTGGCGTCCGCGTTGTCGATCACGCCGAAGAAGAGCGTCAGGTGCTTGTCGACGCGCTCCTTGGCCATCTCCTGGTTGAGGCGCTCGAGGACGCGCGCCGGGGAGAGCACCAGCGGGTCGCCGCCCGGGCCGCGCTCGCCGGCGATGCCCTGGACGAGCGAGCGCACCAGTACGGTCACCATCGCCGACGAGACGCCGTGACCGGCCACGTCCGCCAGGTAGAAGGCCCAGCGGTGGTCGTCGATGACGAAGGCGTCGACGAAGTCCCCGCTCAGGAACGCCGAAGGCAACAGCTCGCGGCTGAACTCGAACGGGCCGAATCTCATGTGGTTCTTCGGCAGCATGCGAAACTGCAGCTGCCTCCCCGCCTCCTCGTCGGCGGCGAGGAGGGTGAGCGTCGCGCGCAGCTCGCGGTTGGTCGCCTCGAGCTGCCGGCGCTGGCACCGATTTTCCTCGCGGAGGGCCGCGCTCTCCAGCACGCGATCGAGCGCGTGCCTCAGCGCCTCCGCGGGCGGCAGAGGCTTCTCGACGTAGTCCCACGCGCCGAGCCTCATCGCGCCGATGGCGTCCTGCAGCAGACCCGCCCCGGACATCACCACCACCGGCAGGTCGGGGTGCGACTCGCGGAGCGAGGCGAGCAGCGCGAGCCCGTCCATGCGGGGCATGCGCAGGTCGGAGAGGACGAGGTCGGGCGTGGCGCGCTCCACCTCCTCGAGCGCCTGCAGGCCATCCTCCGCCTCCCGGACCGCGAACCCGAGCATGACGAGCTGGAACGCCAGAGCGCGACGCAGCGGGGCGGTGTCGTCCACCACCAGGATCGTCTTCTTGCGCTGCGGGCCGGCCACGGCGTCCACCCATGCCTCTCTCTCACGGCCTGTGCGCCGCATCCCCAACATAGGAACGCGGCACGTCGTGTCCATGGCCAGCCCCCGGCTCTGCCGCGCACCTCCAAGGTCGAGCCGCGACCAGAACGAGAATGCTGACCCGGACCGAAACCGCCTGGCCCTCGGGGGCGGCTGCTGGTAGGGCGTCTGCGCTCGACCGTACACTACGCCATGCCGCCCTCCCTCCCCGACCTTCGCTCCGGTCCGGTCCTCGGCGCCCGCCACCTCGCCAAGGCGTACGGGACGCAGACGTTGCTGCGCGACGTGTCGCTGAGCGTCGCCGCGGGCGAGCGCGTGGGCTTGCTCGGCATCAACGGGACCGGCAAGTCCACGCTGCTGCGCGTGCTCGCCGGCATCGAGGTGGCGGACACCGGGACCGTCGACCGCCGCCGCGACGCCTCCATCCTGTACCTCGCGCAGGAGCCGACGCTCACGGCGGAGGCAACGGCGCGCGAGGTGGTCGAGGAGGGGCTCGCCGCGTGGAAGGACGCCTCGACCCGCCACGCCGAGGTCACACGGCGCATCGAGCGGGAGGGCGCGACCGACGCCCTCGTGCTGGAGCAGTCGCACCTCGCCGAGCGCGTGGAGCACCTCGGCGGGTGGTCGCGCGGGCACCTCGCGAGCGAGATGCTGGACAAGCTGGGCGTGCGCGACGCCGACCGCGCCGTGGGCACCATGAGCGGCGGCGAGCGGCGCCGCGTCGCCCTCGCGCGCATCCTCGTCGCCCGGCCTGATCTCGCCATCCTGGACGAGCCCACCAACCACCTGGACGCCGACACCATCGCCTGGCTGGAGGAGTACCTCGCGAGCGACTTCGGCGGCGCGGTGCTGGTGGTCACCCACGACCGCTACGTGATGGACGCGCTCTGCAACCGCATCCTGGAGCTCGATCGCGGCGCGCTCACCGAGTACGCCGGCGGCTACGCCGATTACCTGGAGCAGAAGGCGGAGCGGCTCGCTCACGAGGAGCGCGTCGGGCAGAACCGCCTCAACCTGCTGCGGCGAGAGACCGCGTGGCTACGCCGCGGCGCGAAGGCGCGCAGCACCAAGCAGAAGGCGCGCATCCAGCGGGCGGAAGCCCTGGCCGCCGCCGAGCCGACGAAGGCGCCGCAGGCCCTCGACCTCACCGGGCTGGAGTCCTCGGCGCCGCGCCTGGGCAAGACGGTGCTGGACCTGGAGCACGTGGACGTGGCGATCGCCGGCCGCGTGCTCGTGAAGGACGTGACGCTGCACCTGCAGACCGGCGAGCGCGTGGGCATCGTCGGTCCCAACGGCGCGGGCAAGACCTCGCTGCTGCGCGTGGTCACCGGCGAGCTGGAGCCGGCGGCCGGCAAGGTGGTGCGCGGCGGGCGCACGCGCATCGCGCACTTCGACCAGGCCCGGGCGAACCTGGAGGACGGCTGGTCGGTGCTGGACAACGTGGCGGGGCGGGAGGGCGCCGAGCGGCAGGGCGCGGGCGTCGTGACCATCGGCGAGCGCACCGTGGAGATGCGCGCGTACCTGGAGCAGTTCCTCTTCGACGGCGCCAAGCAGCGGCAGAAGGTGGGCTCGCTCTCCGGCGGCGAGCGCGCGCGCGTCGCGCTGGCCAAGGTGCTGCGCGCAGGCGACAACCTGCTGCTCCTGGACGAGCCCACCAACGATCTGGACGTGACCACCCTCGCCACGCTGGAGGAGCTGCTGGAGTCGTGGCCGGGCGCCGCGCTCGTCGTCTCGCACGATCGCGCCTTTCTGGATCGGGTCGCGACCCACATCCTGGCGATGGAGCCGGACGGGCACGCGGTGCTCTACGCCGGCAACTACGCGACATACCGGTCGCAGCGCCCCGATGCGCCGGGCAAGCGCGCGGCGCCGGAGGCCGCACCTGCCGCGCCTCGCGCGCGGCGGCAGGCGGCGCCGGGCCCGAAGCCCCTCACCTACGCCGAGCGCATCGAGCTGGACGGCATCCTGGACGTCGTCGCCGAGGCGGAGGCGGAGGTCGCGCGCCTGGAGGCGCGCCTCGCCGACCCGGCGCTCTACGCCGAGACGCCGGCGGAGGTGGGGCCGGTGCGCGCCGCGCTGGAAGCGGCGCAGGCGGAGGTGACGAAGCGCACGGCGCGGTGGGAGGAGCTGGAGGCGCGCAGACCCTCCGGCTGAGCGGCGTGATACCGTCCCCGGCGACGGGGGCCGCGGCCGCGGCATCGGAGGCGCTCATGAACCTGAAGGGCAAGACGTACGTCGTGACGGGTGCCAACACCGGCATCGGGCGGGCCACCGTCCGGGCGCTCGCCGAGGCGGGCGCTTCGCGCATCCTCATCGCCTCGCGCAGCCGAGAGAAGACCGAGCCCGTCCTCGCCGAGCTCCGCGCCCACCCCGGGCTGGAGGCGTCCTTCGTGGCCCTGGAGCTCGGCGATCTGGCCTCCGTCCGCCGGGCGGCCGACGAGATCCTGGCGCTCGACCCGACGATCGACGCCCTGATCGACAACGCGGGGATCGCCGGCGTGCGCGGCGAGACGAAGGACGGCTTCGAGCTGACCTTCGGGACCAACCACCTCGGCCCCTTCCTGCTCACCGAGCGCCTGCTCCCGCTGGTCCGGCGCGCGCCGCAGGGGCGCGTCGTCATCGTCTCCAGCGAAGGCCATTACCGCGCGAAGGGGATCGACTGGGACGCCGTGCGCGGCGTCACGCGGAGCACCAGCGCGATGCCCGAGTACTTCGTGAGCAAGCTGTGCAACGTGCTGTACGCCAAGGAGCTCGCGCGCAGGCTCGCCGACACCCCGGTGACGACCTACTCGCTCCACCCCGGCACCGTGGCGAGCGACATCTGGTCACGGCGACTGGGCATCTTCGCCGGGCTGCTCAAGCCCTTCATGATCTCCAACGAGCGGGGCGCGAGGACGCAGACCTGGTGCGCCACCGACCCCTCCCTCGCGAAGGAGACCGGCCTGTACTACGACAGCTGCAAGCGCAAGGAGCCCAACCCGCTCGCCAACGACATCGCCCTGCAGGACGAGCTGGTGCGTCGCAGCCGCGAATGGACCGGTCTGGCTTGACGGGTCGGACGATGGCTCAGCGGGCCGACGCGTGGAAGGCGCGCAGCACCTCGAGCGCGATACCCGGGCCGATCCGGGGCGGGTCGAAGAGCAGGTAGGAGCCCGCGGTGCGCGCGATGGGGAACTTGCGGCGGTAGTCGTTGCGCGCCTCGAGGTGGAAGGCGTGTCCGGCGGCGCGATAGACCGCGCGCCCGATCTGCTCGGAGAGCGAACCGAGGCCCGTGACGTGGCCGAAGTCCACGAGCGGCGCGGGCCCCCAGGTGGCGTAGCCGCACCCCTCCACGCCGAGCGCCGAAAGCCCCGCGACGCCGAGCAACTCGGTCGTACCCGGCGGCGCGTCGGGTGTGGCGATGAGCTGGCTGATGAGGTAGCCGTCGTACGCGTCCATGCGGACGAGCTGCATCACGCCGACGATGGCCTCGCCGCGCCGCGCGTAAAACCAGCGCTTGCATCCGCGCCCGGCGAACAGCGCGATGGGTGTCAGGTAGACCTGCGGGCCATGCCGCGCCTCGAGCCACGCGCGGGCGGCGGCCGTGAGCGCCCTCTCGAGCGCCTCGTCGCGCGCCGCGCCTGGCGCGTACTCCGCGGCGACCACGCCCTCCCGCTCGGCGCGGTGCACCTTGCCACGGAGCCGCTGCGCGGACGAGCCCGCGAGCGGGTCGTGACGGGGGTCGACGATCAGCTCGCGCGCGAACTCGATGGCGGCGTACCCGCGATTCGCGGCCCACGCCGCGAGAGGCTCGCTGGCGACGGCGTACACCGTGCTCCACCCGCGAGCACGGCAGTGGGAGCGAAAGGCCTCGGCTAGCGCCGGCATGCGGTCGCGCGCGCACACCGGATCGCCGATGGAGACGGCGCAACCGAAACCGTGGCGGAATGCGATCACCCCCTCCATGCTTTCGGCGCGAAACACCTCGATGTCGGCGTCGAAGAGCGCCGCCGAGACGGGACCGCCGTGCCGGCGGACGAGATTGGCGATGAGCGGCGCGCGCGCCGGGGCCTCGTTGCGGACCACCTCGAGCGTCATGCCCGGCCATGGTGCGAGACTCGTGCCGCGCATGACGCGCATGGCCGAGCTTGGCGGAACGCGCGAGGCTGCTACGCCGAGTGGACACCTTGAGCACGCCCCGGACCTCCCTCGTCAGGCGCGCGGGCGGCATCTTCGTACCGATGGCGCTGGCGCTCCTGCTCGTCGACTGCGTCCGGATGGGCTCGCTCCCCCCGGGGCCGGGCGCAGCGCTTGCGAGGGACGCGCGGCAGCTTCGGCGTGGCGACTGGGCCGGTCCTGGCCCCGAGATGGTCACCGCCGGCGGGATGGACATCGGTCGGTTCGCGATCGTGCTCTACCGCCCGGCCCGGATGGAGCGCCCTGCCCCCGCGGTGGTGTTCCTGCCCGGGCTGATGGCCCCGGAGTTCCAGTACGAGAGCTACGCGCGCGACCTCGCGTCGCGGGGCTTCGTGGTGGCGGTGCGGGGAGGGTACGGTCCGTTCCGCTCCGACGCGGAGCTCCGGGACGACGCGAGCTTCATCGCCGACTGGCTCGTCGCCTCCGGCCTCGTCGACCCCGCGCGCCTCGGTGTGGCGGGTCACTCGCGCGGCGCGAAGGACGCGGTGTGGGCCGCCGCGGTCGACATCCGGTTTCGCGCGGTCGTGGCGCTGGAGCCGGACGATCAGGGACCGATCTCGGTCATCCATGTCGCGCTCGGCGCGCTGCACGCGCCGCTCATGCTCATCGGCGCCCAGGTCGCGTGGCGCGGGTGGGACGTCTGCTGCCCGCGCGACCACAACTACGAGCGCTTCTTCGAGCAGGCGCCGGCGGGGACGGTGGAGGTCATGCTGCGCAACGCCGACCACGTCCAGGTGATGGACGACCCGGACTTCCCCGGGCAGCGAATCTGCCGCGTCGGCACCGCCGACTCCTTCACGGTCCGCACCCTCGCGCGTCGCGCCCTCGTCGCATTCTTCGCCGAACACCTCCAGGGCGCGCCCGCCGCCGACCTGGCGCTCGGCGACGACGGCACGCTGCGCGTGAAGACCACCGCGACCCAGGTCGCCGGTCACCTCGGCGATCGGCGCGTCGCCTCCGGAGGCGCCGCGCACGCGCCGCTCCACCGCCGGACTGCACAGGATCGATAGCCCGCGGGCGTGGCCCACGCTTTGCATTGCGCCGGGCCATGCTTCTCCTCTTCAGGCGACTCGCGCGGGGAATCGCGGGGAGATCGCTCATGGCGTGGACGACCGTCCTCGGTCTCGTGTGTCCGCTCGTTGGCGCCGCGACGCTCACCGGCGGGTGCAGCATGGGCGCCGACTGCATCCCGGGGGAGCGTCGGTGCACGCAGGACGGCACCATCGAGGAGTGCCGGGCGCACCCCTCCGGGACCGACGTCTCCGTCGACCCGGTCGACGTGCACCATCACGACAGCAGCCCCAACACGTGGCAAGTGTCGGCGGCGTGCGGCGCGGGCCTCTGCCAGACCGAGCGGGTGAAGGACTCGCGAGGCGTGACGAAGCAGGACGCGTTCTGCACCCTCTCCCCGACGCCGGAGCCCTCGTGCACCGAAGGCGCCGCGAGCGCGTGCGACGGCACGACGTCCATCACCTGCCGCGGGGGCTACGCCATCGCCGAGGTCCTCTGCGCGAGCTGCGACACCGGAGCCGGCGGGTGCACGGGCAGCCTGGAGGCGACGTGCAACACCACGAGCGACTGCGCGCCCGGCCTCGTGTGCGATCCGGTGCAGGGCTGCCAGATGCCCTGCGCGTGCGCCGACGGCACGCGCTGCACGTCCTGCGACGCGGCCGACCGCGAGACCGTCGGACCCACGCGCGGCGCGCCCTTCGTCTTCGTGTGCAACGCGGGTACGTGCGCGCGCAAGTACGAGTGACGCGCGGCGGAGCCGCCGCGGTCCGCTACGGCGACGACTGGAAGAGCGTCGCGGCGTACGCCAGGCCCACCAGCACTCCGCACGCCGCGAGCATCCGGATCACCAGCCCCGCCGCGTACCCCGGTCCACCGCCGCAGGGTGCCGCCTGCCACCTGCGCATCCAGCGGTCGGCGAAGAAGAACGCGGGCAGGCCGAGCAAGCACAGCCGCGGGTAGACGCCCGCCGCCGCGAGCACCCCCACCCCCGCCACCGAGACGAGGGTGCACACCCGCAGCGCGCGCAGGCACGCCGCCGGGCCGTGCGTGACGACGAGCGTGCGGTAGCCGCGGCGCGCGTCGTCCTCGCGCTGGAAGGCCTGCGCGCCGAAGGTCATCCCCACGACGAACACGGAGAGCAAGACGAAGGCGGCCGCCGTGCGCACGCTCATGGCCACGCCGGGCACCGCCCACCCGCCGAGCGCGCTGAGCAGGCCGTAGCCCAGCCCGTTGACCGCCGGGCCGAGCACCGGGTGGGCCTTCCACATGGTCCGCGGGTGCGAGTACGCCACCGAGAGCGCCGCGCACGCCGTGCAAGCGAGCCCCGCTCCGCGCGACGCGACCGACGCGAGCGCCACCGCGACGACCAGCGCGGCGTACGCCCACGCCGTCAGGTGCAGCGGACGCGTCGCGCGCTCGGCGAAGAGCGCGCCGCCCTCGTCGCCGTCCAGCGACGCGTTGAGCCACAAAGTCCCCGACCCGAGCAGCAGCCACGCCACCAGCACGGCGCCGAGCGCGCCCGGCCGGGTGAGAGGGAGCCCCACGTCCCAGTGCGCGAAGCCGTAGCCGAGGAGCACCACCGCGAGCAGCGCCGCGCTGCCCTTCGGCCGCGCGAGGCGGAGGAGTGCGCCTGCCGTACCCACCCCTGCCGCGCTCACGACGAGGCGCTCCCTCCCCCTTCCCGCACCAGCACGAAGGGCTGCACCACCAGTGAGGTCCACGCCGGGCCCTCCGTCCGTGCCCACCGCTCCAGAGCCTGGAGCGAGGGCTTGCCGATCAGCCCGGCGGCGATCCACGCCGCCACGCGAGGCTCGTCGTCCAGCGCGAGCGCCTCGCCCACGTCGAGCAGGTCGAGCGACGCGTCCACCACGATCACCGCGTCGCGCGCGAGGTGCGCGCGCAGGTCGGCGAACTCCACCGGACCGAGAGACCTCGCGAGCTCTTCTCGCATGCCCTCACGTTAGTGCGTCCCGCGCGCCTCGGCCACCGCCTCTCGCGCTCAATCGAGCCCCAGCTCGCGCAGCCGTCGCAAGAACGTCGGGTAGGAGATCCCCAGCGCCTGCGCGGCCTGCGTGCGCTTGCCGTCGAAGTGTTCGAGCACGCGCCGCACGTACGCCTGCTCCACGTGCTCGCCGGTGGGGGGCTCGCCCTGGGCGTCGAGCTGCACCGAGAAGAAGGCGCTGGCGGGCAGCCCGGGCACTGCGCCTCCGGGGGCGGGGAGCACCACGTCCTCCTCCGTCAGCTCCGGGCCGCGCGCCAGGATGACCGCCCGCTCGATGATGTTGCGCAGCTCACGCACGTTGCCCGGGTAGTCGTAGCTCGTCAGGCGATCGCGGGCGGCCGGCGTGAGCCCCACGACGCGCTTCTTCACGCGCGACGCGAAGAAGGTGACGAAGTTGTCGACCAGGTCGGCGATGTCCTCCCGCCGCGAGGCGAGCGGCGGCACGTCGATCGTGAAGACGCTGAGGCGGTGATACAGGTCGGCGCGGAAGCGGCCACTCCCCGCCAGCTCCACGATGTTCTGGTTGGTCGCCGCGACGATGCGCAGCTGCACCTCCACCTCCCGCTCGCCGCCCACTCGCCGGAAGCGCATGGTGTCCAGGAACTTGAGCAGCTTGGCCTGCGAGCGCTCGGGCAGCTCGGTCACCTCGTCCAAGAAGAGGGTGCCGCCCGCCGCCATCTCCACCAGGCCGCGGCGCATCGCTCGGGCGTCGGTGAAGGCGCCCTTCTCGTGGCCGAAGAGCTCGCTCTCGACGAGCTCCGCCGGGAGCGCCGCGCAGTTGACCTCGACGAAGGGGGCGTCCTCCGCGTCAGCGTAGGTCATCTGGTGCAGCAGCTCGGCGACGCACTGCTTGCCCGCGCCGGAGGGGCCCGCGAGCAGCACCGGCGTCGAGGCGCTCGCGCTCACGCTCCGCAGCCGCTCGCGCACCGCGCGGTCTGCCGCGCTCTTTCCCTCGGTGAGGGGCGGGCGCCCCTTGTTGCTGCGCTCGAGCGCGAGGCGCTCGCGCAGGCCGCGCGACTCCAGCGCCTTGTCCAGCTTGACCAGCAGGTCGGCGACCTGCAGCGGCTTGGTGAGGTAGTCGGCGGCGCCGGCGCGCAGCGCGGCGACCGCGTTCTCCACGTCGCCGTACGCGGTGACGACGATCACCAGCGGGCCCGTCGCGCTCTCCGCGCGAAGCGACTCCAGGAGATCGATGCCGTCGCCGTCGGGCAGGCGGCGGTCGAGCACCAGCACATCGGGCGTGGCGCGCGCGAGCTCGGCCCGCGCCCTGGCGAGGTTCGCCACGCTGCGGACCTCGAAGCCCTCCTCGCCGAGGGCCTCCTCCGCCATCACCCGGAACACCCGCTCGTCGTCGACGACCAGTACGCTGGCTCTCACGCGGATCCCTCCACGGCCTTCTTCGCCCCGCGCGGCAGGGTAAGCCGGAACTCGGCGCCGCGCTCGCTCGGCATGAGCGTCAGGTCGCCGCCGTGGACCTGGGCGATCTTGCGCGCCAGCGCCAGGCCGATCCCCACGCCGCTCGGCTTGCCGGTGACGAAGGGCTCGAAGAGGTTGGCGCGCAGCTCCGCCGGGACGCCCGGCCCGTTGTCGCTCACGCGCACCGCGACCTGGTCGTCGTCGGCGGTGACGTCCACCTCCACCCGGCCGGGCCCGTCCGTCGTCGCGCCGCTCACCGCGTCCAGGGCGTTGGACACCAGGTTGGAGACGGCGATGGGGACCAGCACCGGGTCGGCCCGCGCGGGCAGCGGCTCGTCCACGCCAGTCACCGACAGCTCCACGTCCAGCTCCGCGGCCAGGTCCCGCGCGAAGCCGAGCGCGTCGGGCACCAGGCGGGAGAGGTCGACATCGGAGCGATGCGGGGTGGGGTCCTTGGCGAAGAGCATGAGCTGGTGGGTGAAGCCGCTGAGACGCTCGATCTCCGCGCGGAGCTCGCGCACCACGCGCTCGTTGGGGCGGCTCTTCTCGCGCAGCACCAGGTCCAGCCCCATCTTGAGGCCGTTGAGGGAGTTGCGCACCTCGTGGGCGATGAGGTTGGCCGCCTCCCCGGTGCGCTGCAGCCGCTCCTCCCGCATGGCCTGCTCCTCCGAGCGGCGGAGCTCGCGCAGCGAGCGGCGCAGCAGGAGCACCAGCGCCACCAGCGGCGCCAGGGCCAGCGCGAGCCCGAGCAGAAGCCGCGTGCGCATGTGGACGCTCGCGGCGTGAAAGAGACGATCGCGCGGGGCGACGGAGAGCACCACCAGGTTGCCCATGGTGAGCGGCACCGCGGCGACGACCATCGGCACGTCGTCCAGCCGCGTCTGCGTGGTGGAGGTCTGCGCGGAAGGCCGCTTGAAGATGTCCGACCACTCCGAGCCGAAGGCGAAGCGCGGCGGGACCGCGGGGTAAACCACTTGCCCGCGGCCCGTCGCGATGACGGTCATCGTGCTGGCGTCCTCCGGGTCCAGCGGCCGCCCGCGCGCCAGGTCCATGCCCCCCACCAGCGCCCCGGTGAACTGCTCGTCTCGCACCACCGGGGACACGACGTAGAGCACCGCGTCCTTCGCCCGGGGGTCGACCGGCACGATGGCCTCGTCGCGGTCCTGCCGCGCCTTCAGAAACCACGGCGTGTCGGCGAGGGACGTCGTCGTGGGCAGGAACGTCTCCGGCTCCGACCACATCACGTTGCCGTCCACGTCCACGATGGCCACGCCCAGGTTGAAGAAGGTGCTCTGCGCGTGGGAGACCTCGAGCAGTCCGCGCTCCGGGGCCATGTTGGCGTCGAGGAGGTCCACCTCCGAGCGGCGGCCGAGGCGCCTCAGCTCGTCGGTGAGCAGGGTGAGGTGCTGCTCCAGGTAGTAGGCGCGCACCTCCGTCTCGAGCTGCAGGCGCATCTGCGTCTGCTCGTCCTGGTAGTTGCGGTCGGTGACGAGGGTGGCCACGAGCAGGGCGACCGCCACCACGGCCGCTCCGAGGTAGATGAGCAGCGCCGCCTTGGCGAAGCGCGCGTGCGCCGCGGCGACCTTGTTGGCCGCTCCCCCCACCACGCGATCACCCCGGCGACGCGGCGAGGCGCGCCGCACGGTAACGTTTGAGCGCGTCACGGATCACCAGCGCCCAATAATAGCTCACCGGCAGGACGATCAAGGTGAGCGCCGCCGCCGAGATGGTCCCCCCCACCACCACGACCGCGATGGGACGCTGCGTCTCACTGCCGATGGCGTGCGACATGGCGGCCGGGAGCAGACCCAGGGAGGCGAGCAGGGCGGTCATCAGGATGGCGCGCAGGCGCTCCCGGGCGCCTCCGGTCACCGCCTCGTAGAAGTCCTGCCCGGCCTCCAGCCGCGCGCGTATGGCGGCGACGACGAGCACGCCGTTGAGGACCGCCTGGCCCAGCAGTGCGATGAAGCCCACCGCCGCGGAGACCGAGAGCGTCATCCCGGCGACGGCCAGGGCGAGCACGCCCCCGATGAGGGCGAAGGGCACGTGGAGCAGGATGATGGAGGCGTCCCAGACGCTCTGGAACGCCGAGAAGAGGAGCAGAAAGGTGATCACGAGCGCCAGCGGGATGACGAGCCGCAATCGCTGCATCGCCCGCTGCTGATTCTCGAACTCGCCACCCCAGCTGATCTGGTAGCCGGGCGGCAGGTGGAGCGCGGCGTCCACCTTCTGCCGCGCCTCGGCCACGAACGACCCCATGTCGCGGTTGCGGACGTTCATCCGCACGCCGACGTACCGGTGCCCGTTCTCGCGGGTGATGGCCGCGCGGCCCAGGCCCATCTGCACCCTACCGACGGCGGAGAGCGGGATGAGCGTGCCGTTCTTGAGCGGAAGGCGTATCTGGCGGATCGCCTGGACGTCCTCGCGCGTCGCCTGCGGCAGGCGCACGGTGACGTCGAAGCGCTTCTCCCCCTCCCAGAGCTGGCTGGCGGTGTGACCCGCCATCGCCGTCTCGATGGTGTCCTGCACGTCGGACATGTCCAGGTCGAAGCGCGCGAGGGCGTCGCGGTCCAGCTTCACGGCGATCTGCGGCGACTCGCCGCTCTTGACGATGCCCAGGTCCGCCACGCCCGCCACGCCGGAGATGGTGTCCTTCGCCGTCTCCGCCGCCTGCTGGAGGGTGTCCAGGTCGTCGCCGTAGATCTTGAGCGCGATCTGCCCGAACTGGCCGCTGATGTTCTCGGCGACGTTGTCGCGGATGGGCTGCGAGAAGTTGTACTCCAGCCCGGGGATCTCCAGCAGGTTGTGGGTCATCTCGGCGACCAGATCGTCCATGCTGTGCTTGTCGCTCCGCCACTCCTCCATGGGCTTGAGCTTGACGAAGAACTCCAGGTTGTTGGGGAGCGTGGGGTCGGTGCCGTCCTCCGGGCGGCCGAGCTGGCTCATCAGGCCGTCCACCTCCGGCGTGCGGATCAGCCGCGCGCGGATCTGCGGCGTGAGCTTGCGGCCCTCCGCGAGCGACATGTTCCCCGGCAGGGTGAAGGTGACGTACAGCGCGCCCTCGTTCAGCTCGGGCAAGAACTCCGATCCCAGGTGGGGGATGAGGACGAAGGAGGAGACCAGCGCGCCCGTGGCGAGGATGAGCACCAGCGCCGGCCGCGCGATGGCGAAGCGCAGCGAGGGCTCGTAGGCCTGCCGCGCCCAGCGCAGGAGCGGCGACTCGCGCTCCGGCCGCGGCTTGCGCAGGGCGAAGAGGCAGAGCACCGGCACCAGGGTGAAGCTCACCAGCAGCGCGCCGACGAGGGCGCTCACCACGGTGTTGGCCATGGGGGCGAAGATGCGGCCCTCCACCCGCTGCATGCTGAAGATGGGGATGTAGGCGGCGATGATGATGAGCAGCGAGAAGAGGGTGGGCCGCGCCACCTCGTGGGCCGCCTCGAAGATGCGGTCGCCGATGGGCTTGTCCGGGTCGGAGTGCGGGATCTTGTGGAACAGGTGCTCCACGAGGATGACCGCGCCGTCGACGATGATGCCGAAGTCGATCGCCCCCATGCTGAGCAGGTTGGCGCTCATCCCCCGGGCGTGGAGGTAGGCGAAGCTCGTCGCGAGCGAGAGCGGGATGACCGTCGCCACGATGAGCGACGCGCGGATGGAGAGGGTGAAGGCGAAGAGGACGAGCGTCACCAGCAGCGCGCCCTCCGCCAGGTTGTGGAAGACGGTGTCCAGCGTCTTGTCGACCAGGTTGGTGCGGTCGTAGAAGGGGTCGACCTTGACGCCCGGCGGCAGGATGCGCGTGTTGAGCTCCTTGATGCGCTCGCGCAGCGCGTCCAGCACGACCGTGGGGTTCTGCCCGCGGCGCATCAGGACGATGCCCTCCACCGCGTCCTGGTTGCCGTCGCGCGTGACGATGCCCTGCCGCGGCTGGTAGCCGTCGTCCACCGCGGCCACGTCCTTCAGGAGCACCGGCACGCCGTTGTGGTCCGCCACGCGCGTCTTCTTGATGTCGTCGGTGGTCTTGAAGATGCCCAGGCTGCGAATGACGAACATCTCCGAGCCGCGCTCGACGTAGCCGCCCGTGGCGTTGTCGCTCGCCTTGCTCAGCGCGGCGAAGACGTCCTGCAGGCTCACGCCGAGCGACGCCATCTTCGCCGGGTCGGGCACCACGTGTACCTCGCGCACCAGGCCGCCGTACGACACCACGTCGGCCACCCCCGGCACGCGGAGGAACTGCGGGCGCACCACCCAGTCCTGCAGGGTGCGCAGCGTCATCGGGTCGGCGCCCTTGCCGTCGAGGCTGTAGCGGTAGACCTCGCCGATGGGCGTCGCCATGGGCCCGAGCCCCGGGGTGACGCCGTCGGGCAGGTCGGCGTCGCGCAGCCTCTCCAGCACGAGCTGGCGGGCCTCCTGCAGGCTGATCTGGTCGTCGAACGTCAGCGTGACGAAGGACAGCCCGAAGAGCGACACGCTCCGCAGGCGGAAGAGGTCCGGCGTGCCGTTGAGCGCGCGCTCCAGCGGGATGGACACGCGCCGCTCCACCTCCTCGGTCGGCTGGCCGGGGAAGACGGTGATGACCTGCACCTGCGTATCCGTCGGGTCGGGGAAGGCCTCGACGGTGAGGTTGCGGTACGACCAGTACCCGACGATGGCCAGGGTGATCGCGAAGACGAACGCCGCGAGGCGGTTCTTGAGCGAGTAACGCAGCAGCGAGTCGAGCATGGGAGGCTACTCGGAGATGGCGATCTGGTTGTCGAGCAGGATGCCGCCGTGCTCGACGACGGTCTGTCCGGCCTGCAGGCCGTGCAGGATGAGCACGCGGCCCTCGCGCACCGGGCCGGCGACGACTTCCTGCCGCCCGAAGCTCCCGTCCGGCGCGCGCAGGTAGACGTACTGATGCGCGCCATCGGAGACGATGGCGGTCGACGCGACCTCCACCGCACCGGGCGGGGGCGTCGAGCGAAACTGCATGCGCGCGTAGGTGTTGGGCTTGAGCTTGCCGTCGGGGTTGTCCAGGCGCACGCGCACCGGCACCGTGTGACGGTCGGGGTCGACCACCGCCGAGACCACGTCGACGGTGCCGTCGAGCACGGTGCCGGGCATGGACGCGACGGTGATGTGCGCCTTCGTGCCGACCTCCACACCGCCGGCGTCGGCCTCGAAGAGCTCGGCGACCACCCAGACCGAGGACAGGTCGGCGACCATCATGAGCGTCGCCGTGCCGTCACCGAGCTCCTGGCCGGGCAACACGTTCTTCTCCACCACGTAGCCGTCGCGCGGCGAGCGCACCACGAACTCGCTGTCGGAGCGCGGCGAGACCCTCAGGCTGGCCAGCTTCGCCTGGGCGGTGCCGTAGTCCACCTGCGCCTGTCGGAGCTGCTGCATCGCCGCGATCTCCTCCTTCGCCGGCAGCGCGCGCGCCTGCACGATCGCCTTCACGCGGTCGAGCACCGTCTGCGCGGTCTCCAGCTCCACCTTCGCCTTGGCGTTCTCGGCGTTGAGGGACGCCATGTCCGGGCTGGACACGGAGAAGAGCATGTCGCCCTTCTTCACCGGCTGGCCCAGCTCGGCGAAGACCTTCACCACGCGGCCGCCGAGCGGGGCACCCACGCGGGCGGCCAGCGTCTCGTCCACCTTGACGTGCGCGGGCACCGGGTCGGTCCAGCGCTCGGTGCTCGCCTCCGCGCGGCCGAGCTTGACCATGTCCCACTGCGGCGCGCCGTCGGCGATGCGGATGCGGCCCGCCGTCACGTTCACGTCGTCCGTCGTCTGCGGAGGCGGCGGCGGCTTGCGGCGGAAGTGCGCCGACGCCACGACGGACACCACGCTCACCAGGACGGCCGCGGCGACGCTCAGCACCGTGACGCGCCGGATGCGGAGGGTCTTCCACTTGTCGAGAAGGTCACTCATCGGTCACCTCGGCTTCCGCCCGAGAGCTCCGCGGCGTCGAGGCCGAGGACGCGTCGGAGCTGGTTGCGAATCGCGAACAGGGCGAAGCGTGTGTCGGTCACGTCCAGGGTCAGCGCGACGTCGTCGCGGCGGACGAGCAAGAGGTCGGTCATGCTGACCTGCCCGTGCTGGTAGGCGGTCTGCATCGCCTGCAGCACCGCGCGGGAGTGCGGCACCGCACCCTCCTGCAGCTCCTTCAGCTTCTGCTCCAGGATGCGGCGCCGGGTGAGCAGCGCGTCAGCGTCGGCGCGGGCGCGTGACTCCAGCGAGCGCGCCTGCAGCTCCAGCTCGGTGGCCTGCCCCGAAGCCTGCCGCGCCTGGTACGCGCCGTGGTCGAAGATGGGCAGCGGGATGGAGAGGGTGAGGCTCAAGGTGCTGGGCTGGTCGCCCGCGTAGGTGAGGAAATCGCGCGTGTAGGCCACGCCCACGGTCGGGTCGGGGATCGCCTGACGTCGCCACCCCGTCGCGTCGGCGTCGGCCGCCTGGCCGGCGAAGCGCAGCGCCCGCACGTCGGGGCGACCGGCGATGGCCGGCGCGACGTCGGGGAGGGTCATGGGCGCGGGGGCCGCGGCGTCCACGGCGTCCATCGTGGCGCCCTGTGACGAGCAGCGCGCCACCACCAACGACGCGGCGCAGTCGGCGAGGGCGAGCTGCGCGTCGGCGTGGTTGTCCGCCACCTCGCGCTCCACCTGCATCGCGTCCAGGACGAGCCGGTCGTGATCGATCCCGCTGATGTCGCCCTGCTGCAGGCGCGTCTTCTCCAGCGTGGCGATGTCCTGCGCCGACTTCAGCCGCTCGTCGAGGACCTTCTGCCGCGCGTCGAAGTAGATCACCCGCGCGAGGGCGTCGCGCGCGTCGGCCAGCCGCCCGGCGAGGGTGTCGCGGAAGGCCTGCTCGGTCGCGTCACGCCGCAGCACCTCGGCGTCCACGCGCGGGCCGCGCTTGCCGAGCTCGATGGTCTGGTAGAGCCCCACCGTGTAGTTCATCGTGTCGCCGGGCGAGAGCGAGGCGGGGTTGCGCTCGCCGAGCGCGATGCCGCCGACCGTGAAGCCCAGGGAGGGGTTCGGCAGCAGCCGCCTCGCCACGCCGACGGCGGCTTGCTGCTGCGCCACGCGCGCGCGGGCGGCCGCGACGTCGGGGTGGCTGCGCGAGAGCCAGTCGGCGAGCGCGTGGTCGTTGCGGAGGAGCAGCGCCACCTCGACCGTACCGGGGCCGGAGCCCGGAGCGGTCTGCGCGCCGGCGGGCGAGGCGATCAACGTCAGGGGGAGAGCGGCGAAGAGGGCGGCGAGCCCCAGGAAGCGGGCACGACGACTCGGGGCGATGGACATGGGCTGCGGGAAGACTCCTCGGGGCGGCTCGCTCCAAGCACGCGTCGTGCCGCACGACGATCCCGCCCGGAACCGCGGGACGACCCCCGGCGCGCACCACACGACCGAACGAAATGTTCAGCGGACGCGCGCGCCGATGAACGAATTTTCGGCGGTTCTTCAGGCCTTTGGTGATACAGACCGGATCCCGCATGCGCCGCGTCCATTGCGCCCCGGTGATCGCCCTGGCGCTCGGGCTTCTCGCCCCGCGCGTGGCGGCGGCGAAGGGGCCGCGCGACGTCCCCTCGGAGGACGAGCCGACGGTGCCGGTGAACCCCGCGGCGGGCGAGCAGGAGTACCTGAGCTTCCACCTCCAGCTCACCGCGGCCACGCAGGCGCACCCGTCCTTCTTCGCGAAGTACTCCGGCCCGAACAGCATGAGCCCGGACGCCGAGGCGGCGTCGGCGTTCGTCTCCACCCTCTACGCCGACCTGCGCCTCTGGCCGGGCGCCGAGCTGATCGTCGACCCGGAGATGAGCGGCGGCGCGGGCCTGAGCAGCACGCTCGGCGTCGCGGCGTTCCCCGGCGGCATCGTCTACCGCGTCGGCGACCCCGCGCCGTCCGTCTACCTGGCGCGGCTCGCCGTCCGCCAGACGATCGGCCTGGGCGGAGGCACCGTCGTCACCGAGGCGGGCCCGAACGACCTCGCCCGCAAGCACGACCGAGACCAGCTGGCCATCACGGTCGGCCGGCTCGCCGTGACCGACGTGTTCGACGGCAACCGCTACGCCGCCGACGCGACGGAGGGCTTCTTCGACTGGGCGCTCTTCGCCTCCGGCGCGTGGGACTACCCCGCCGACACGCGCGGGTACACCTACGGCGCGCTCGCCGACCTGACGATGGACTGGTGGTCCGCTCGCGCCGGCATCGCCCTCGAGCCCATGTACGCCAACCTCGCGAAGATGGACTGGCGACTGGACGTCTCGCGCGGTCTGATGTTCGAGTACGAGGCCCGCTACAAGATCGCCAGCCGGCCCGGCGCCTTCAGCGTGCTGGCCTTCGTCAACCAGGCGCGCATGGGGAGCTACCAGCAGGTGCTCGCGGACCCGGCGAAGTACGGGAACGAGATCGCGGCGACGCGCGAGGACGGCCGGGTGAAGTACGGCTTCGCCCTCTCGATGGAGCAGCAGATCACGCACACCCTCGGCGCCTTCCTGCGCGCGAGCGTCAACGACGGGCAGACCGAGTCGTGGGCCTTCACCGAGATCGATCGCTCCTTCGCGATCGGCGCGGTGCAGAGCGGCAAGCTCTGGAAGCGCAACCGCGACGAGGCCGGCGCGGCGCTCGTCGTCAACGGCCTGTCGCCGATGCACGAGCGCTACCTCGAGGGCGGGGGCCTGGGCTTCATCCTCGGCGACGGCGCGCTGCACTACGGCGCGGAGGTCGAGGGAGACATCTACTACCGGCTCGCCCTGACGGACTTCCTGGACTGCTCGCTCATCTACCAGCCCATCATCGACCCCGGGTACAACCAGGACCGCGGTCCGGTGCACGTCTTCTCCGTGCGGGTCCACGCGGCGTTCTGATGAAGACCGTCCTCTCCCTCACGCTCCTCCTGCTCGCCGCGTGCGCGTCCGACGAGCAGACCTACTGCGAGAACGTCGGCGACTGCTCGCAGAAGGGCGACACCAACTGGATCGCCTCGTGCCAGACCGCCACCGACGCGCTCCGCGACGAGGCGAGCGCGTCGGGGTGCGGGAACCAGCTCGACGCGTACTACGCGTGCACCAGCTCGAACTTCACCTGCAACGGGATCACCTCGGAGTTCCCGGGATGCGACAGGAGCGCGCTCGACGCGTGCATCGCCGCGGCCCAGGCGGGCACGTCGTGCGCCGAGCTGCAGGCGAAGACGAGCGCGTGCGCCGCGCCGGACGCCGGTCCGACGACGTGCACCGCGTCGAGCGACTGCCAGGCGCGCTGCTACCTCGACCACGTGGCGAACGCGTGCGCGCCGCGGCCCGACGAGCTCTCCGCGGTGACGAGCTGCGGCGCCACCTGCCCGCAGTGACCGACGGCGAGCCCCATCACCGGATCGGGTGGTGGAACTGGGCGCACGGGTCCGCGTCGTCGACCCGCGGCGTGAACACGAGCGCGTCGGACGGCTGATCGGCGGCGTACGCCCGTGGGTCGCCGCCGGTGTCCACCTCCAGGAAGGAGACGGTGAAGGAGCGACGCGCGGGCCGCGACCTCGCCAGGTAGACGGGGACGCCGCGGTCGGTCCGCACGTGTCCGGCGCCCGCGACGAGCACGGCCCCGTCGGGCGTGGCGCGCGACACCATGCGATCCGCCATCAGCGCGTCCCTCACCCGCTGCACGAGACCCATGGGCGCGACCATGTCCTGCGGGAGCATGCCGCAGTGGGCGCCGACCAGCTCCTGCTCCAGCGAGGCCTCGAGGGGCGGCGACAGCGGCGGCACGTCCAGGTGCGAGAGATCGCCCGGCAACGCGGGCAGCCCCCCCTCGAAGAGCGCGTGGGCCGTGTCGTGAGAGAGGCCGGCTGCGACGATCGGCAGGTGCGCCCGCATCGCGACCTCGAAGATCGGACGGTAGATGCTCCACGCGGGCCACCCGCTCTTGTCCCACCGGAGCACGCCGCCGAGCCCGTCGACCGTCGCGTCGGCCCGCGCCATGTACGCGTCGACCGCCGGCTGGAGGCCGAGGTCGATCATCTCGAAGACCACGGCCGGGCGGCGGCCGGCGGCGACGAGGGACGCGAGCGCGCGCGCCTGCAGCCGGTGGTGGTCGGCGTTGTCGTGCTTCTCGCCGAGCAGGACGAAGGGCGCGCCGGCCAGGGCGGCGTCGAGCTGCTCGCGGGTGACGAAGCGGCCGGCGTGCTCGTCGTACGCGCGTCCAACCAGCGGGT
The DNA here is from genome assembly GCA_963782055.1 of uncultured delta proteobacterium. Classification (GTDB taxonomy): domain Bacteria; phylum Myxococcota_A; class Polyangia; order Polyangiales; family Polyangiaceae; genus DASXHD01. The sequence continues at coordinate 1,569,226 of CAWAIF010000003.1, read as the reverse complement.
TCGACGCGTCGACGGAGGTGAGCCACCCGGAGCGTGGCGGCTTCGGCGGGGAGCCGCAGGCCGCGAGCAGCAAGGCGAGGAGCGCGACGCGCAGGACCATGCCCTTCACATGACGCGCGACGCCCGGGTCCGCCACCGGCGTGTGGGGGCGCGCAGGCGCCCGCCAAACTAGCCCGCCCGCGCTTTCTGCGCAGGACCGCCCGCCGCCGGCTTTCGCGCCGCGTAGACGATGAACGGCCAGAGCGGTACGCCGAAGCGCTCCTCGAACAGCACCTCGGCGCCGGCGTCGCGGAGGGCACCCAGCGTCTCCACCGGTCGGCATCCCATGCTCAGGCTGGGAAACCGCCACACGACGCTCTCCACGCCGTTGGCGATCCACCGGATCAAGCCGTTCGCCGGCTCGACCGAGTGCGCCGCCGCGAGCCGGCCACCCTTCTTCACCACGCGATACAGCTGCAGCACGCCCTTCGCCGGGTCGTAGAGCGGGCACATGCTGTACGTGGAGAGGACGGCGTCGAAGGACTCGTCGGCGAACGGGAGCGCGAGGATGTCGCCCGTCTCGACGATGTGCTGAACACCCTGCGCGGCAAGATGGTCACGCAGCTCTGCGTGAAGCTCGCGACCGACTACGCGCGGACGGTGCAGGAGATCCACGCGCTCAAGGCCGAGGACTTCGCCTTCATCGAGCTCGGGTCGACGGCCGACCTCCAGAACATCGTCCCGACCATCCCGGGCGGGGACTCGGTCTGGTACCTGGTCAACGTCGGTACGAACGTGGCGGACGTCGACACGATCCTCAACCTCAAGAACCCGCGCGCGTTCATGGTCGAGTTCGACCCGACCGTGAGCGTCGGGACCATCACGACGACGAAGCTGCACCCCGCCGGCGTGCGCTCCTTCACGTACACGAGCTCGCCCACCGCGACGGTGGCGGACCTCAAGGCGCTCTTCGACGGCGGCTACGACGTGGTGTCCGCGCAGACCGCCGCGAACGACGTGCAGGCGCGCATCCAGGTGAACCAGTCGCGCGGCGTGACGCCGCCCTGAGACGGGTGGTCGGCCTCAGCGCGCCGACCGGGACTTCGCGCCGATCTGCTCCTGCTTCCGGTCGAAGAGGAGGTCGTACGCGTAGAACGCCGGCAGCCCGGCGCGCGCCCCGCTGTCGAGCTTCGCCGGCGGGCAGCTACCGCCGACGGCGGCGTGGTCCAGGCACAGCGGCAGCTCCAGCGCGGCGTGGTCCTTCGGAGGGACCGGCAGCATCTGGAAGCCCGCGCGGTCGGCCGCCGTCGGGTTGACCAGCAGCGTGCCGTGCGCGTCGGCGGGGGCCGTCGGGAGCGGGAGCTCCACCACCCAGGCCTGCTCCCCGATGCCGGCGAGCGGGTTGACCGCCGCGCCGGTCAGCGGCGAGCGGACGGACACGCCGAGGATCGCCTCGAAGCCCTGGCCAGCGAGCCCGTCGCCGCCGATGCGGTACTGGCCAGGCGCCAGGTGCGCCGCCGCGCAGTGCGCCTTGCGCGCCCCGCAGTGCACGCTCTTGACGACCTGGACCAGGATCTTGCCCGCGCGCAGGGTGCCGACGCGCACCGCCGCCCGGGCGAGCGGGCCCTCCAGCGTCACGCCGCTGGCGTAGTGGTACTGCTGCGTCTGCGGCGTCTCCTCGTAGTCGCCCGGGGAGAGCGCGGCCGCCAGCACCCGCAGACCGCTCGAGCCCGTGTCGAGCATCGCGTGGATCGGCTTGCCGCGGCCGACGCGCACGGGGACCCAGTAGCGGATGGTCCCGTCGGGCAGCTTCACCTGCGAGATGGGCACCTCCACGCGCGCGGCGTCGGTACGCGGCGGATCCACGTGCATCGCGGCGGACGGGCCCGCGGCGACCGCCGCGCTGGCGGAGCCGGCGGGGGCCGCGACCGCCGCGCTGCGGGCGGGCACGCCGGCGCTGGTCGCGCTCGGCGAAGTCTTGGAGCAGCCGGCGGCGGGGAAGGTCAGCGCGGCGGCGAGCACGGCGAGACGCGTGAAGCGGGAAGCTGGCGGGGTGGTGGACGGGATCATGGCGACCGAGGATACGCGCCGCGGAGCGACCGCCACCAGTGACGGCGTGCCCCACCGGTCCGTCCCACGCCCGCTGCGCGCGATGGAGCCCGCGCCCTCTCCCCCTACCGGATCCCCCTTGGCGTCAGGCAGTTCTCCACGCGCCCGAGCCCCCAGTCCGCCACCAGCGCCAGCACCGCGGCTGGGATCGCCCCCGACAGGATCAACCACGTGTCGTTCAGGTAGAGCCCCGTCACGATCGGCTCCCCCAGCCCGCCCGCGCCGATGAACGCCGCCAGCGTCGCCACGCCGATGCTGATCACCGTCGCCGTCCGCACCCCGGCCATGATCGTCCGCGTCGCCAGCGGGAGCTGCACCTTGAAGAGGATCTGAGCCGGCGTGAGCCCCAGCCCCGTGGCCGCGTCGATCAGGTCGGGGTCCACGTCCTTCAACCCGGTGTGCGTGTTCCGCAGGATGGGCAGGATGGCGTACAGGAAGAGCGCCAGGATCGCCGAGCGCACCGAGAGCCCCAGCCCCGGGATGGCGATCATGAAGGCGAGCAGGGCCAGGCTCGGGACGGTCTGCAGCACCCCCGCCGACCCCAGCGCGATCCGCTCCCCCAGACTGCTGCGCGTGATGGCGATCCCCAGCGGCACCGCGAGCAGCACCGCCAGCAGCACCGCCGCGAGGGTGAGCTCGATGTGCTGCCAGCCGAGGCGCAGCGTCTCCTTCCACCGGCTCGCCAGGAACGACGGGAAGGACCCGCGGCCAGCCGTGGCGTCGGTCCCCATCTTCACGCTGGCGTCCAGGAGCTTGTTCTTCACCAGGAAATCGTGCGCCACCTCCTGGAAGCCCCTGCCCTTCTCCTCCACCTCGTAGTTGAGGCGCATCATCGTCTTGTCGTCGATCTTGAAGGCCAGCGCGTCGAGCGCGTCCTTGAGCTCGGGGTGAGCGCGCAGCGTGTCACCGCGCACGATGGGCGCGGCGTTGTACGGCGGGAAGAAGTGACGGTCGTCGTCCAGGACGCGCAGCGGGTAGCGCATCAGCTTCCCGTCGGTGGAGTAGGCGTCGATGATGTCGATGGATCCGTTGGCGATGGCCTCGTACCCGAGCCCGTGCTCGAGCGACCGCGCCTGCCCGAAGCGCAGGCCGTAGTACGGGCCGAGGCCGGGCCAGCCGTCCTCCCGGTTCATGAACTCGATGCTGAAGCCGGCCTTCAGGTCCTTCGCGTGCGGGACGAGATCGGAGATGGTCCGCACGCCCAGCGCCTTCGCCTTGTCCTCGCGCATCGCCAGCGCGTAGGTGTTGTTCAGGCCGAAGGGCTCCATCCACTCGATGTCGTAGATCTGCCGGTACTTCTTCTGCACCTCCAGGAAGGCGTGGAGGCGGCTGGTGATCTTCGTCGGCTCCTTGAGCACGATGGACCAGGCCGTGCCGGTGTACTCGGGGTAGAGGTCGATCTCCCCGCTCTTGAGCGCGCCGAAGCACACCAGCGTGCCGCCGAGGCCGCTGCGGTGCTCGACGGTCAGGTGCGTGCGCGAGCGCACCAGCAGCGTGAGCATCGCGCCCAGGATGCGCGACTCGGTGAAGTTCTTGGAGCCGATGACGATGTGGCCGCTGCTCGCCGGGGCGGCACGGGCCGCCGGCGCCCGCGCGCCGGACACGCCCACCAGCACCAGCAGGGCGACGACCGCGAGCAGCACGCGCGCGCGCACGCTCAGGCGCCCCCCTGTTCAGCCACGGCCTCCGCCGGCGGGTGGCTGCTCGCGATGAAGCGCCTCACCCAGTCGGTGGCCGGCGTCACCTGGATCTCCTCCGGCGTCCCCACCTGCACCAGCCTGCCCTTGCGCAGGATCGCGACGCGATCCCCCAGCAGGAAGGCCTCGTCCAGGTCGTGGGTGACGATCACGATGGTCTTGGATACCAGGTGCTCCATCGCCAGGAAGTCCTTCTGCAGCTTGCGGCGGGTGATGGGATCGAGCGCGCCGAAGGGCTCGTCCATCAGGAGGATCTCCGGGTCCAGGGCGAGGGCGCGGGCCACGCCCACGCGCTGCCGCTGCCCACCGGAGAGCTCGCGCGGGTACCGATCGCGGAACTCGGCCGGAGGGAGGTTGACCAGCTCCAGCAGCGCGTCGACGCGCGCGTCGGTCTTCGGCTTCGGCCAGTCTTCCAGGTCGCAGAGCAGGCCGACGTTGCGGCGCACCGTCATGTGCGGGAAGAGCCCGCCGCGCTGCACGACGTAACCCATCCGGCGCCGCAAGAGCACCGGGTCGAGCGCGGCGGTGTCCTCGCCGCCCACGAGGATGCGGCCGCCCGTCGGCTCGAGGAGCCGGTTGAGCAGCCGCAACGTCGTGGTCTTTCCGCACCCCGACGGCCCGAGCAGGGCCATCGTCTCGCCGGTCTCGATCTGCAGATCGAGGCCGACGAGGGCGCGGACGGGGTCTCGCCCGTCAGCCTTGAACGTGCGCGAGACCCCCTCCAGCTTGATCATCCGGAAGGAAGCTCGAGCTCGTTGAGCGAGAACCACTTGCGCTTGTCGAGCCACTGCCGCGTGAGCTTGAGCTCCGCCAGGCCCGCGAGCTTGGCGATGCTCTCCGGCTCGAACTTGCGCGAGAGACCCACCTGCACCGGCTGCCCCGGCTCGAGGTGCACCTCCATCCCGAGCGCGCGCACCCAGGTGTGCTGCGGCTCCGTCGGCGCGACGCGCAGGGCCATGCGCCACGAGCGGAAAGGCGCCTTCGTCTTCTCCGGGATGTACTCCGAGGCGAGCTTGAAGACGCGCGGGTCGAAGTCGGCGCCGAGGTGCTCGTTGATGCGCCGGATCATGTGCGCGAAGAAGGCGCGGCACGCCTCCTCGTGGTTGTACGCCGCCTCCAGAACCGACTCGTCCTTGTGCAGGTCCATGCCGACGACGAACCGGTCGCCCGGGTGCAGCCGCGTGCGCAGCCGCGCGAGGAACGTCACCGTGTCGTCGATCGTGTCCAGGTTGCCGATGGAGGAGCCGAAGAAGAAGACGAGCTTCTTCTCGCCCACCGGCAGCGTCGGCAGCACGTCGTCGAACATGCCCTGCCGCGGCTCGATGGTGACCTTGTCGCCGAAGCGGCGGCGCACGTCGGCCTCCGTCGCCTTGAGGGCGCCCTTCGACACGTCGATCGGGAGGTAGCGGACGGGGCCGCCGCGATCGACGCACGCCTGGAGCACGTGCGAGATCTTGCGCGCCGAGCCGCAGCCGAGCTCCACGACGAGGCGCTCCTCGCCGAGGATCTCCTTCGCGCGGTCGCGGAGGATCTCCTCCTCGCAGTCCGTCAGGTAGTAGCCGGCCGTCTGCGTGTAGCGATCGTAGAGACGCGAGGCGGTGGAGTCCCAGATCCACGCGTGGTCGATCTTCTTCACCCAGTCGTCGCCCGCGAGCGCCTCGCGCACCGCGGTGTCGAAGCCCTCTTCCACCTCCGGCGTCTTCTGGCCGGTGACGCGGTAGCACCACACCTGGAACTTGGCTTCGGGATCCTTGCCAGGCAGGTACGGCGCGGGCTCGGTGGTCTCGAGCAGGTGCCACGTGCCGCGTCGCTCGAGGAGCTGCATCTTGGTGCGGACGCCCATGGCGTCCTCGCCGTAGAAGTCGGTGCGGAGGGTGAAGGCGACGACGCCGCCAGGCCGCACCATGCGGATGATCTCGTCGAGCGCCTCCGCCGGGGCCTGCCCGTAGGAGAAGACGCCGACGAGCACCGCCGCGTCGAAGGCGTCGTCGCCGAAGGCGTCGACCGGCAGCGAGAGGTCCGCGACCATCGTCTGCGAGTACACGCCCTTCTCTCTTGCGCGCGCGAGCATCGCGTCGCTGAGATCGACGGCGACGAGGTCCTTGAAGCCCAGGCCGGCGAGCGCCTCGCCCGCCGCACCCGTCCCGGCACCCGCGTCCAGAACCCTCGCAGCGTCACGTCGCGTGAGCTGCCGCGCCAGCACCTCGGCCGTCAACCGGTGCCCGAAGAACCCGACCGTGTCGTGGTCGGCGTCGTAGGTCTCGGCCCAGTCGGCGTAGAGCTGTTTGAGGTCATCGCGGGTCTTCGCGCGGTAGGCGCGAGCCCAGATGGCCTCGAGGCGCGGGTCGGCGGGCTTGTTGGGCGCCGCCACTTCGGGGGTTGCTTGGGACAGGGTTTGCCAGGCGTGTTCCTTCATCGAGCTCCCTTTGTGTTTCCGATACGCCTCCCCTGACGCCCGATCGCCGGAATTGGCGGGCTCGTAGCGCGGCGCGACGAAGGCACATCCGACACGGGCCGGACGGCGGATCAACGCCACGGAAGCAGTATCCCAACGAACACACCAGATCCCCGCCCGACATGCAAGCTGAACAGGACCAGAAGTCCGGCTGGCGCGACCAAATTTCAGGCACTTGCGCGCGATCTGTCCGGTGGCCTCAGTCTGCGTGCCCTTCGGGCTGTCGGCCGCCCTCCGGGCGGACCTCAGTTTCGAGCGCGGCCAAAGCCCGGTAGGCTTGGCGCGTGACACGCGAAGAAGTGTGGGAGGCCGTCACCGAGCAGCTCCGCCGCGAGTTCGGCAGGCTGCTTGAGGTACGCGACGTGCGACGCGTGCGACGCGTCGCCGACGACGCGTGGGACGTCACGGTGGTGCTGAACGCGCCCTCGGGCGCGATCCACGTGGCCGACGTCACCGTCGAGGACGACGGCAAGCTCTCGCGCCTGATCGGCCCAGACGACGTGGTCGAGGCAGTGCGCAACCACCTCGCGCGCGCGTCGCTCGCGCCGCCGCCCCCCGATCCGATGGGCGACTTCGCCGACCTGGGCGGGGGCGAGGACGATGTCGGCGACATGCTGGACGAGATCGCGCCGAGCTCCCTCGATGACCTGGAGGCGCGCGTCGACAAGGCGCTCGCGGCCGGCAACCTGGAGGCGCTGCGCATGGCGCGCGAGCAGCTCCCGCGGCTGCTCCGCGATCACGAGACCCAGGGTGACACCCTGTTCCGGATGGCGCGCGTCGAGAAGGCTCTCGGGCAGGAGCATCTCGCGCTCGGCTACCTGGAGGCCGCGGCGCGCGAGCTCGCCGACCGCTTCGACATGACCGCGCTCGAGCGCGTCGGGGCGACCGCGCTGGAGATGCTGGGCAAGGAGGCCTACGGCCGCTCCCCCATCCACCAGCTCCTGGAGGACGGGCGCAAGCGCCTGACGCCGCTCGGCGCGCTCACCGACTGCCGCAGCTTCGCCGGCCTGCCGGAGGACGTGAGCGCGTGGCTCGCCGAGAAGGCGGAGCTGCGCACCCTGGCGCCGGAGGAGGTGCTCGTGCAGGAGGGCGAGCCGTCGAGGAACGTGTTCGTCGTCCGCAGCGGGCTGGTGGGCGTGCTCCTGGAGAAACCCTCCGGCGGCTCGTGGCTGGTGCGCTGCTGCTACCCCGGCTGGCTGCTCGGCGAGTCCAGCGTGCTGGTGGAGGGCGAGCCGCACTGCACGGCGACGCTGCGCGCGGAGCGCGTGAGCGAGGTGTGGGTCCTCCCCGCCGCCATCGTCAAGCTGGCGATGACGAAGGACACCGGCTTCGCCGAGCGCATCGTCTCCACCAAGCAGCTCCACCGCATCGACTCCTTCTTCTCCATGCACGAGACGATGAGCCAGCTCGACGTGCACGTGCGCGACGAGATGCTGGCGTGCATCCAGCGACTGGAGACCTTCAAGGAGGAGACGCTCCTCTTGCTGGGCGACGTGGTGCCGGACGTGGCCCTGCTGGTGGCGCGCGGGGAGCTCGCCCTCTTCCAGGGCGAGAGGGAGGTGGGCACCGTGCCCGCCGACCAGTTCTTCGGCATGCGCGACGCCCTCCACCAGATCGCCTCGCCCATCACCGCGGTGGCGCGCCCGGAGACGACGATCGCGTTCTTCGACGCGGCCAAGCTGCGCAAGCTGAGCGAGCGCAGCCCGGAGCACGTCATCGCGGTGCTCGAGCGCCTGGGGTGACCACCCGCGGGAGAGCCGAGGCGCCTGCCAGGCGGTCAGGTTCGCGCGACCGGACGAGAAGATGGCAAGCCCTCCGAGGCTGGCCAACGGGCGCGACTGGTGGGATCCTCATGGCATGAACCATCGCACGCTCGGTGGGCTGAGGACGCGCGAGGACGCACTGCAGGCCTCGCTCGAGGAGATCCGGCGGGGGACCGAGAAGGCGCGCGAGCTGCGCAGCGAGGAACGCCGGCTGGAAGGGTCGCGCGACGCCCACCGCGGCACCGTCGCCCCGTACCGCGCGCCGGATTCGCTCGAGCGGGACATCGCGCAGGCGCGGCGCGCGCGGGAGGCGGTCGAGCCTCCGCGCGGCCGCGAGGACGCGGTGATGCGCGAGATCGAGTCGGTGCGCCGGCAGATCGAGAGCCTCGGCGTGCGACGACAGCTCCCGCACCTCGCCACGCTGCACGTCGCCGCGCCGTGCCCCGCGCTCTGGAGCGAGATGTCCGGGACTGACAGCACCCGCTTCTGCGCCATGTGCAAGAAGAACGTCCACGACCTGACCGCGATGACGGCCGAGCAGGCGGAGGCCTTGCTGGAGAGCAAGGCGCGCGGCGACGTGTGCGTGCGCTTCTATCGCCGCACCGACGGCACGGTGCTCACCGACGACTGCCCCTGGGGCACGCGCCGCCGCCACAGGATCCGGCGGCTGAGCATCGGGATCGCGGCGGTGGGGATGCTCGCGGCGGCGGGGGCGGCGGTGCAGGCGTCGGCGGCGGAGCACGCCCGGCCCGCCGCCATCACGCAAGGCTTCGAGTGACCCGTCCGCGCGTCGTCGCGCACCACGCGCGGAGCGGACGCGCGGCGCTCAACGTGGTGACGGCGGCGCTGGACGCCGACGCGCGCACCGCCGGCGCGGACGTCGTCTTCGCCGGCGGCGTGGACGAGCTCGTGGACGCCATCGACACCGCGGCAGGGCCGGTGCTCGTCCTCTGGTCCTTCTACTCGCCGGACTTCGAGACCTCCGCCGCCGACCTCGCCCGGGTACGCGCGCGCACCTCGCGCGGGGTGCACGTGGCGGGTGGGGTGCACGCGACGGCGGAGCCGCTCGCGACGCTGCGGGCCAGCTTCGACGTGGTGGCCCTCGGCGAGGGAGAGACGTCGATCGTCGAGCTCGTGGCGCGCGGCGGCGACGCGCACGGTCTCGCCGGCTTCGCCTACCTGGAGCGGGATCGCCTGGTTTCGCATGGACCGGGCCCTCGCGCGCCGCTGGACGCATTCCCCTCGTTCAACGAGCGCTTCGGCAAGTGGAACCCCATCGAGCTGACGCGCGGGTGCGTCTACGCGTGCGCCTTCTGCCAGACTCCATACGTGTTCAAGGCGCGCTTTCGCCACCGCAGCGTGGAGAACGCGCGCGGGGAGGTCGCGCGCATGCACGCGCAGGGCGCCCGCTTCATGCGCTTCGTCACCCCCACGTCGCTCTCGTACGGGTCGGAGGGGACCGAGCCCAACCTCGCCGCGGTGGAGGCGCTGCTGCGCGCGGTGCGCGAGGAGCTGGGCGAGGACGGCGCCATCTACTTCGGCACGTTCCCCTCGGAGGTGCGGCCGGAGCACCTGACGCGGGAGGCGCTGGAGGTGCTGGCGCGGTGGGCGGACAACCGCTCGCTCATCGTCGGCGCACAGAGCGGGTCGGACCGGCTCCTGGAGGCCACCCGGCGCGGCCACGGCGTGGCGGAGGTGGTGCGCGCGGTGGAGACATGCCGCGCGATGGGCTTCCGCGCCGACGTGGACTTCCTCTTCGGGTTGCCCGGCGAGACGGAGGCGGACCGCGCCGCGACGTTCGCCCTGGCCGACAGACTGGTGGCGATGGGCGCGCGCATCCACAGCCACGCCTTCATGCCGCTGCCCGGCACGCCGCTGCGTGACGCGGTGCCGACCCCCATCGACGAGGCGACGGCGCTGGGCATGGCGCGGCTGGAGTCGGAGGGCGCGATGTACGGCCAGTGGCGCCGCCACGTCGTCATCGCCGAGCGGCTGGTGCGCGCGCGGCGCGGCGGAGTGTCGTCAGGGAGCGAGTGAGCGCGGGGGGCCGAGCATCAGGGCCCCTTGTCGCCCGCGAGGCCGGTCGCGCCGCCGAGAGAGCCGCCGGTGCCGGCGGTGCCGTGGACGAACGTGGGGGCGTTCTGGGTGGTGACGGCGCCAGCGTCGCCGCCGTTGAAGACGGCGTAGGAGAAGCCGCCCGCACCGCCACCGCCCGCGCCGCCTGGGCCGCCTGCGCCGCCCGTGTTGCCCGCGGCGAGGGTCTGATCGCCCACCGACGCGCAGCCGTTCTGGTCGCACGAGGAGAGACAGAGCTCCTGCTCGTTGCTGCCGGCGCCGCCGGTGCCGCCGGGGCCGCCGGCGCCGCCGTTGCCGCCGTTGCCGCCATTGCCCGCGGTGTAGGACCCGCCCACGAGGGTGAAGGTGGCGTTCCATCCGTAGACCGCGATGCTGCTCCCGCCGCCGGTGCCGCCGCCACCCCCGCTGCCCGGGCCACCGCCGCACCCGGCGAGGTCCTTGACGCAGTCCTTGGTGCAGGTGTTGCAAACGGTGAAGCAGCTCGGGGTGATGTTGCACGCGCCTGCGGTGCCGGTCCCGCCGTCGGAGGCGCCCGCCGTCCCGTCGGAGAGGACGTAGCCGTTCGCGCCGAAGGTGCCGGCGGGGGCGCCGGTGCCGTCCTTCGCGGCCTTACCCGCGGCGCCGGTGCTCTCCGCGCACTTGACGCCGCCGCTGGCGCCCGTCGCCCCGGCGTCGGCGTCACTGCCCGCGCCAGCGTCACCGACGTTCACCACGACCGAGTCGAGGGTCACCGTGGCGTCGTGGGCGAGCACGCCGTAGACCGACTCGCCCGGCGCGACGGTGGCCTTGCCGAGCACGCTGAGCAGGCGCAAGCCCGTGGCGCCCTTGAAGTCGGCGGTGATGACCTTGCTCTCTGCGTCGGGCATCACGATCTTCACCGCGCTGATCTCGTCGCTCCCGCAGATGGGCACCCACTGCGCGCTGAGTGTGTCCCAGCCGCCCTCGAGGGTGACGCCGGGGGCCATGGTCACCGACTCCTTGAAGGTGCCGCGGGCGATGTACACGGTGGAGCGCCCGAGCAGCTTGGCCTGGTTCACGCCGCTCTGGATCGTCTGGCAGGGCGCGGTGCGCGCGCCGCACGTCGGCGAGTCCGCCCCGTTGATGCTCACGTAGATGCCCTTCGCGTCGTCGACCGCGCGCGCCGAGCAGCCCCCGGCGTCCCCGCCGCCGGAGTCGGTGCCGGAGGCGTCGGCGGGGGTCGTGACGTCCGTGCCGGCGTCGAGGCCCGGCCCGACCGGCGAATCGCCGACACAGTTCAGCAGCGCGCCGCCGCCGAGCAGCCCCGCCCCGACCAACACAGTTCCCCAGCGTGCCATCGACCGCATCTGTCTCCCTCGTTGCGTAGGGTATAAGTGGCTGACCTTATCACGAGCGCCCTCTCGCTAGCGAGGTGAGACGCGGCGCGTCCGGGTCAAGGGTCGGCGCCAGTGTGCGTCGGGTAGCCCTGCCGGTTCCAGAATCCTAGGCCCTCGTCGAGGACCGTGACCTTCGTGAACCCCTTGGCGCGGAGTTTCGCGGCAAGCTGCCCCGACTCGGCGTGCGGGCAGGAGCAGTAGCAGACCAGCCAGGCGTCCTTCGGGAGCAGCGGAACGTACGGGTCGGGATCGTAGAAGGGGACGCTCACGGCGCCGGCGATGTGCTGGCGGGTGTAATCGGAGGGCGCGCGCGCATCCAGCAGCGCCATGCGCGCGCCGCGATCGAGCTGGCCCTTGATCAACTCCGCCGGCGTGGTGAGCGGCGACTTGCGGAAGCCCACGGGCTCCGGCCCGTCGGGGTTGAGGGGCACGGGGCCGAGCGGGAGCGGCGGCGAGCGCGACGGCGGCGGGCGGAAGCGCGGCAGGTCCGCGGCACGCCAGCCTCGGAGGGCGGCGATGACGTCGTCGATGCCCCTGTCGCCCAGCTTGTCGCCGAAGGCAGGCATCGCGGTGCCTGGTCGGCCGTGCCGGATGGCGTAGCGCAGGAAGCCGTTGGAGGCGTGCGCGAGGAGCTGCGGGTGGCCGACGCTGACGTTCGGCCCGCCGCGGCCGCGGATGCCGTGGCAGCGCGTACACTCCCGCGCAAAGATGCCGGCGCCGCGGCTTGAGTCCCCGGCGAGCGGGCGCTCGTCCAGGTTGGCGCGCGGCATCATCTCCCAGGTGTGGAGGAAGGTGACGAGCGCGTCGACCTGGTCTGGCTGGAGCGGTCCGCCATGCTCGGCGCCCCACGCGGACATGGTGGTGGCTCCGCGCCCGTCGGTGATGGTGTCGCGCAGGAAGTCGTCGCTGACCGACGCGAGGAAGCTCGGGTGCCCGAGCGCCGGCGCGTTGTCCGCCTTGTAACCCTCCCCCGCCGCGCCGTGGCAGACGGCGCACATCTTCCCGTAGATCCGCTCGCCGCGCTGCGCGCGGACCTGCGCGCGGGTGCTGCACTCCAGCGCCCCACCCCCGAGCGTGGTGGCCAGCACGAGGACGGTCGCCAGGACGTGGGACGGACGCACGGCGTGGAGCATAGTCCAACCACGTGCCGCTGGCGCCCGCGCCAACGCGCCCCGTCACGGGCGTGCACCCCATCCTCACCGCAAGCTGGCCACGTAGCCCAGCAAAGCCACACGCTGCCGCCAACAACCCGCCGGCAGCCGCTCCCCCCCGCCAGCTCAACCACCGAAGCCCCGACCCCCTGTCCCCCTCCCCTGTCCCCGGACACCAAACGTCGCAGTGCTAGCACGCTGACAATCCGACGTTTCAGCGGGAATCTGCGGAGAGGGGGGGGTGGCATGGGGGGTGCTTTGGGGGTGGGGATGGATCCTGTGTTCTTCTCGATCAAGCGGGCCTACTACGCGACGCTCAAGCTGACGCGGCGGGCGCTCCGGGCGATGGGGCTCACCGCGGCGCGGTTCGACCTGCTCGATGCGCTCTACCGGCTCGGGACGCGGTGCGTTCACCTGCAGAGCAACCTGCGGCGCGGGCTGGGCGTGGCGCGCTCCACCATCAGCCGCATGATGATCTCGCTCGAGCAGCTCGGGCTCGTCACGCGGCGGCGCGATGGGCGCGATTGCATCGTCGCGCTCACGGCGGAGGGGCGTCGCCGGGTGCGCCGGGCGTTCTACGGGCTGGTGCTCGTCGGGCACGTGGGGCTGGCGCTCGACGGCGCGCTTGCGCCGGGTGAGCGCCGCTGGCCCGCCGCGCGCGCCTGCGCCAGCGCGCGCAGACACCTCGAGGCGCTCTGCATGCGCATTCGCGTCGGGTTCGGCGACGAGGCCACGCTCGACAGGCTCACCGAGTACGGGTTCTGGGTGCGGAGGGAGCAGGACCGCATGCGCCGCGCTCGGGCCCGCCGGGACCACCACCGGCGCCAGATCGATCGCGCGTACCAGCTCGCCGCGCCCCCGGCATGATCCGGTCCCCCGACGGCGCCCGGCGACGTTCAGGCCACCCGACGGGGGGTCAGCTCGTCGAGAGGATCCGCCGGACGCCGGCGCCCAGGCCCGGGTCCATCGCGCCGCCGAGGGAGGTGAGCAGCATCTCGGCCGTTCCGACGCGCAGCCGCCACGTCGCCACACGCGCATCCACGGGCGCGCCCGTGTCGACGCGCGCCCCCGCCTCCGCCACCTCTTCCAGTCCCTCGCCCACCCCGAGGATCAGCTGCCCCTCCGTGGTGCTCAGGGTGAGCGCGCGGATGCCCAGCTTGCGGCTCGCGTGCTCGAGGAGCAGGGCGAGCGCCTCGGCGGGGCGCGAGCTTCGGGCTATGCGGCGATCGGCTTCGAGCTTCATGCACGGATCGTCCGACGCCCCGCGCGCCGCGGCCAACTTTCGGGGCGCGCCGCGTCGTGTATGGTGGCGCTCTTGCGCACCCCGGACTCTCTCGACACCGCTCGGCGCGGGGGCTTCCCTCCCCCTCCCCGTGGCATGCGCGGCCGCGCCTCCGAGCTCGCCACGCTCGCCCGCATCGTGCAGAGCACCGCGCCCGCGCGCCTCGCCCTGGTCGGGTCGGGCGGCAGCGGCAAGTCCATGCTCGCCGCGGCGCTCGGCCACCGGCTGGCCAGGCGCTTCGGCCGGCGCATCCACTGGTTTCGCGTCGGCGCGTGGGACTTCCGCACGCTGGGCGAGATGCTCGCGCTGCGCTTCGGTACCCCGCGCGAGCGTCACGCCCTGCTGCCCGGGCTGCGTGCCTTCCTCGGCCGGGCGGAGCACCTCGTCGTGCTGGACAACCACGAGGACGATCGCTCCACCGCGGCGCTGCTCGACGCCCTCGCCCAGACCCCGACGACCTTCGTCGTCACCGCGCGCCGGTGCCTGCTCGCCGGGGTCTTCGTCTTTCCGGTCACCGCGCCGCTGGTCACCTCCGGCCGCGCCGCCTTCCCGCGCGTCGCCGCGCTCACGCGCCTGCTGCGGTGGAACCCCCTCGCCCTCGACATCGCCGACGCCATCGTCGGGACACGCGCGGCCACGCCGGCCGAGCTGGCCACGCATCTCCAGGCCAACGGCGTGCAGCGCGTCCGCGTCATCGACCACGAGGACGACTTGCCGGAGGTCGCGCTCCTGGTCGACTGGGCCTGGCGCCGCCTCACCCCGCAGAGCCGCCGCATGCTGGGCGTACTCGCCCACGTCGAGGGCGATCACGTCGACCGCGCGTCCCTCGCCCACCTCGCCCGGGTGCGCGGTGCGCTGGAGCGCGCCCTCGCCCCCCTCGTCGCGTGGCACCTGGTGCAGGAGCCGATGGATGGGCGCTTCGCCCTCCATGCCGTCGTGCGCTACGCCGTGGCGAAGCGCACGCGCGCGGCGCCGGAGCGCCTCTTCGAGCACTACGTCACCCTCCTGGAGAAGGACCCCGCGCGGCTGGCATGGGAGCAGTCGCACCTCTTCGCCGCGATGGACCACGCACACCGCAAGGGCGACATGCGCGCCATGCTCCGTGTGGAGCGGCTGCTCGGCGCCCTCGACGACGCGTGATGCCGACCGGCGCGCCCTCCCAGGGGGCCGCGGACCTCCCGCGCCCCACGCAGGACCGCAAGCGTGCTCGCGGTCGACCACGCCCTCCCGTCAGCGGGGACGCGACCCCACCCGCGTGATCTCCTCGCCCACGACGTGACGTAGCGCCTCGTCCACCAGCCGCACCGCCTCCCGCGCGCTCCAGCGCCCACGGCCGCCGCGGCGTGCTGGGCAACGCACCCCCGCGAGGCCGGCTGCGGCGCAGCGCAACGCGCTTCTCCAGTCGACGGCTTCGTCGCCGCCGCGCCGGGCGCGACGGCCTCTATGCGCGCGCCGCACCTCCCCCCATGATACGGCCATGCCTCAACGCAAGGACGGCGCCCCCCTCGCCCCCACCCTGCTGACCCCCATGGATCGCGTCTCGCCCGATCGCGCCGCGCCGGAGCTGCTCTCCTCCGTCGACACCGGCACGCGCTACGCGCCCATCTCGTCGCTCGGCGAGGGCGGCATGGGCGAGGTCGTGCTCACGCGCGATCAGGTCATCGGACGCGACGTCGCGATGAAGTCCGTTCGCAAGGCGCTGGAGGTCGACGCCGGCGCGCGCCGCCGCTTCCTGCGCGAGGCGCGCGTGCAAGGCCAGCTCGCGCACCCCTCCATCGTGCCCGTCTACGACCTTGGCACCACGCCCGACGGGCGCCTCTACTTCACCATGCAGCGCGTGCGCGGCCGCTGCCTCGACGAGATTGGCCAGCACGGGGAGACGCTCTCCCGCCACGCCGTGCTCACCGCGATGAGCCGCATCTGCCTGGCGGTGGACTTCGCCCACGCGCACGGCGTCGTTCACCGCGACATCAAGCTCCCCAACCTGATGATCGGCGACTACGGCGAGGTCTACGTCCTGGACTGGGGCCTGGCCAAGCTGGTGGACCACGACGACATCGGCCCCTCCGGCACCTCGCGCTCCGGGCCGGACGAGGGCGCCGCCACCACCGTCGGCGCCCTGCTCGGCACGCCCGGCTACATGGCACCGGAGCAAGTGCGCGGAGAAGACGTCGACGCCCGCACCGACATCTACGCCCTGGGCGCGTGCCTCTTCGAGCTGCTCGCCGGCGTGCCCCTCCACGAAGTGCACACCGTGGCCGCCGCGCTCCAGTCCGCCCTCACCGGCGCCGACGCCCGCGTGACCGTGCGCGCCCCGGAGCGCGACGTCCCCGTGGAGCTGGAGGAGATCTGCGTGCGCGCCACCCGCAGCGACCCGGCCGACCGCTTCCAGAGCGCGCGCGCCATGCACGACGCGATCGAGCGATTCCTGGAGGGTGATCGCGACCTGGAGCGACGCCGCACGCGGAGCGCCGAGCACGCGCGCGCCGCCGAGGCGCTCGCCCTCGCCGCCGTCGCGGAGGGCGATCACAAGGCACGCGCCGACGCGATGCGCGAGGTCGGCCGGGCCCTCGCCCTCGACCCTCGCAACGCCGAGGCGATGCGCGCGATGGTGCGCCTGCTGACCGAGCCGCCGAAGACTCCGCCGCCGGAGGTCACCACCCAGATTCTTGGAGCACCGTGAGCTGGACGTCCGCGCCGCGCGCCGCTACGCCGCGCTGGCCTTCCTCACGTCCATGGTGCCGCTGCTGCTGCTCTTCTGGATGGGTGTCCGCAGCGTCTTCTGGGTCGCCTCCGTCTTCGCGTGCGGCGGGCTCGCCGGCGCCGGCGTCGCGCTCTCCCACAGGGTCAAGCTCGCCGGACTCCGCCCCTTCGTCGTCGCGATGTGGGGCGTGCTCGGCCTGGTCGCGGCGTCGCGCATCGCCGGCCCCTTCATGGTGGTCCCGCCGATGGCACTCGGCCTCGCGGTGGGCATGGCCCTCTTCCCGCGTGTGCTGCCGCTACGCGCGACGGTCGGCGCGGGCACCGCGTCCGTCGTCGTACCCCTGCTCCTCGAGTGGGCGGGCATCTTCCCGGCGTCCTACGACTTCGGCCCGGACCGCCTCTGCATCCGCGCGCAGGCCGTGGCCTTCCCGGAGGTGCCGACGGTCGTGTACCTGCTGGCGGTGACCCTCATCCCCATCGTGGCGGTATGCGTGTATCTCACACGCTTGCGCGACCGCCTCCACGCGGCGGAGGAGCGGCTGCGCATCCAGGCCTGGCAGCTCCGGCAAATCGTCCCCGCCGAGGACGAAGCCTGACCCCGCCAACGGCGCCGGCGCAATCGGTTCGCGCCGGCGCGCAGGTCTCGCGCGCTCCCGGGCGAATTGCGGCGATCATTTCGCTCGGCGCGCGCCTTGCAGCTGGTCATCGCATTCCCGCCAAGGAGCAGCGATCATGACCTCCGAGACCAAGCAGTCCCGCCCCTTCTCCGTCGTCGTCGGCCTGGACTTCACAGACGCCGGCGGCTTCGCCTTCCAGCAGGCGGCGCGCATCGCCAAGCGCATCCCCCACGCGGCGATCCACCTCGTGCACGTGTTCGAGGACGAGCCCACCAACGGCAAGTCGCGCGACCTGGTGCAGCGCCTCCGCCTCTATGCCAACGAGCAGGCCGCCGCCGTCGGTGGGCTGTCCGGGAACGCGATCGGCATCCACCTGCGCACCGGCAACCCGGTCCGGGAGATCGTCCAGCTCGCCAGCGAGCTCGGCGCCGACCTCATCGTCCTCGGGGCGCACAAGCACCCGCACATGAAGAGCTGGGTCGTCGGCTCCACCGCCGAGCACCTGCTCGCCATGGCGCCGTGCCCGGTGATGGTGGCAGGCCCGAAGCCGGCGCCCGCCCACTTCGTACCGTCGATCGAGCCGCCGTGCCCGGACTGCGAGACGACGCGCAAGGCGTCGGGCGGCACGCAGTGGTGGTGCGAGCGCCATGCGCACCACGCCAAGAAGGCGCACAGCTTCTCGTACCAGCGCGAGCTCCCCTACGGGATGCCCGACTACGAGGTGATCCCCACCGGGTTGGATCTCTCCACCGGCTTGGATCGCTGACGCAACGCGCCTTCAGGCGTCCCGAGTTCTGAGGAAAATTACAGGCTCAAGGGAGCCGCTGGCTCCTGTTGCTCTTGCCCCTCCCGGCGTGGCAAGAGAGAGCGATGCGCTTGGCTTTCCTCGGGCTCGCGTGCGTCGGGGCGCTCGCCCTCGGCTGCGGCGGCACCACCTCCGATCAGCCCTCCGACGCGGGCGCCGACGTCGACGCGAGCAAGCCGAAGCCGCGCGACGCCGGCGTGGACACCGGACCGCCGCCGTACGTGCCGCAGGGGGTGAAGTGCGTGCGCGATCCGAACGCCGTCCCGCCCGCGCCCTTCGCGGAGCCCGCCGACGGCGGGGTGAGCGACGGTGGAGCGGACGGCGGCGACGCCGGCCTCGTCCTGCGCCCGCCGCAGGTGCGCACCCCCAGCGGGACGACGGCCCGCCTGCCCGTCTTCGTCCCCGTCACCTTCGACGGCGACGATCAGCGCGACCCCATCGAGGACTTCATCGACTCGGTCGGCTGCACCGACTACTGGCGCAGCGTGGCGACGGACTACGGCGTCGGCGACGGCATCGGCGGCCCGCCGGTCCACCTGAGCGAGACGGCCCCCGCGCAGATCAGCGATGACCAGATCCAGAGCTGGCTGCTCAAAAAGCTGGCAAGCGATCCCTCCTTCGGCAAGCCGGACGAGAACACCGTCTACGCCATCTTCTACCCGGACGGCACCAGCGTGAACCTGTACGGGTCGAAGAGCTGCCAGAGCTTCGGCGCGTACCACCAGTGGGTCAACTACCAGGGCAAGAACATCGGCTACGCGGTGATGCCCCGGTGCGGCAGCCTGCGCGAGCTCACCGTCTCGACGAGCCACGAGCTGCTCGAGTTCGTGAGCGACCCCAGCGGCGAGGGCTACTACGACCTGGACGCCGCCGACTCCGCGTGGGGCATCCTCGGCGGCTCGGAGATCGGCGACATGTGCGAGTTCAACAAGAGCTCCAACTACACGCCCGACAACTACCCGTTCGCCGTGCAGCGGAGCTGGTCCAACCGCGCCGCGTACATGGGCGAGAACCCGTGCCAGCCCGCGGACAGCGACGTGTGGTTCGCGGCGGCGCCGGTGCTGCCCGACCTGGTGCAGATCAAGTACGAGGGGCAGAACCGCATGGCGCAGGGCGTGAAGCTCGCGCAGGGCAACACGACGACCATCGACGTGCAGGTGATCGCCAACGGATCCATCGCCGGCTTCAACGTCGACGCGATGGACGCGAGCACCTTCTACGGCGGCAAGCCGGTGCTCACGCTCACCCTGGACAAGACCTACGCCCACCCCGGCGACACCCTGAAGCTCACCATCACCCGCCTGGGCACCAGCAGCTACTTCGGCAGCGACCCGTTCATCCTGCGCTCGACGCAGGGCTACGCGGACCACATGTGGTGGGGCGTGGTGGGCGACTGATACCTCCTACTTCTGGCAGAGCGCTTCGCATCCCGCGGTGCCGTTGCGCTCGACGCAGAAGCAATCGTACGCCCCTGCGGGCTGGCCGCAGGACCACCGGAGCACGCACTGTCCCTTCGGGACGCTGCAGAAGGAGAGGCCCCGGGCGTCGCCGACCACGTACTGCGTGGCCCACGCGTCGCAAAATGCGTCCCCTGACGCGCCGGCGTGGCACGCCGGCGGATCAAGCACGTCCCCCTGGCAGAAGTACGGCGGCGGCTGGTACTTGATGCCGCACGCGGCGATCGCCATGCCGGCGGGCTCAGTGGTCCGTATCCACTGATCGCACACCGGATCCTCGGTCCCGGCCTCGGCCGTGCAGCTCGGTCCAGGGTACCGAGCGTCCACGCTCGCGTCGTAGTCGACGCACCCCCACCCGGCGTCATGGATCGCGGCCAGATCACCGCCCTGGGCAGGGTCGATCACCTTGCCGTTGCTGCACGCCGTGAGCGCCAGCGGGACGAGGTACCACGGGGCTCGCGTCACGGATTGGTGATGGTAGCAGCCTGGCCGGTGCCGAGCTGGTTGAGCTCCTTGTCGTAGGCCGCGTACACGGGGAAGACGTCGAGGGTCGTGTTCTGCGACTCGCACACCGAGAGAGGGGTGGTGGCCATCTCGTTGTAGTTGCCGAGCCGGTAGTACGACCCACCCGTCGAGAGCTGGAACACCTCATCGGATCGAGCCTGCCCGTGCGGCCGCTCGCCGACGCGACCGAGCCCACGCCTCGTGATGGGGGCAGGACCGGCCATGCCGCGAAGAGGAGCAGCGAGACGGCGACATTCCCCGTAGAACCATGAGCACACCCTCCTTCACTTCACTGACACGGAGACTCGCAGGTCCAGCCGGCGTCGCGAGCCACACACAGCTGCCAGGGAGCGCAGCGCGAGAACTGACCATTGCACTCCCCTTGCGCCACGAGCTGGCACGTGTCCGGGAAATGGTTCGGACACTGGGCCACGAAGGAGGCGTTGCCGCGGATGAACTGTCTGAAGAACTCATGGCAGTAAGCGTCGCCCTCGGGACCTGCTTTGCAAGGCGGCGCGCCCGGAGGATATGCCACGCAATAGCTGCTATTGCGATCAAGGGGGGCACATCCAGTCCCTAGCGGCGGCGGGGCGGGGAGACTCTGCTGACACTCCTGGTCCATGGCCGTCGCGCCGGCGTCGCCGTCGCATGGTGCGGGCGTGATCGGTGCGTGGAAATCGCCGCAGGCGACACCATTGGGGCTCCCAAGCGGCGCCAGGGCGTCCACGTCGCCGCCCGCGGTCAGGCCGTTCCAGCCGTCGTCCACCGTTCCGCCGCAGAACGCGCCCGCGACACCACAAGCCAGCGACAGCACGCCGAGGACGATGCGCCGGAGATCCATCCTGGCCCCGTCAGTTCGGATCTACCCGGAGGTTCTGCGACTTCACCTGCGAGAGCGGCCCGCCGGTGATCGTCACCTGCCCCGTCCACATCGACCGCCTGCCTGCCTGCCTGCGCGAAGATCATGCCGGCGCCCTCCTGAAGGCCGAGGACATCACGTGAGCGAACACGTGACAAGGGCGAATGCGAAATATCGACGCGCCGACAACGGGCTCCATCGGACTGACCGCTTGGTCGCCGATCTACACCCTAAGGTGTAGATCAGCCCCTCAAGGGGCGTGCTTCGCCATCTCCCGCAGCGCGCGCACGATCCCGTCCACCTGCGGGACCGACGCCTTCTCCAGGTTGTCGGCGAGACCGATGCCGGGCACGTTGGCGCCGGCGAGCAGGCGCGGCGGCGCGTACAGCTCGTAGAAGAGCTCCTCCACCACCCGCCGCATCAGGTGCTCGCCGAAGTTGGTCACCTCGGTGTCCTCGTTGACGAAGAGCACCCGGTTGGTCCGCTTCACGCTCTCGGCGATGCAGTCCCAGTCGTAGGGATAGAGGGTGCGCAGGTCGATGACCTCCACCTCGACGCCCTCCTTCGCCAGCTCCTCCGCCGCCTTCACGCACAGCGGGAGCGTCCGCCCGTAGCTCACCGCGGTCACGTCGCGGCCCCGCCGCGCCGTCCGCGCCTCGCCGATGGGGACGAAGAGGTCCTCCACGTCCGGCCACTGCGGGCGCCACGCCGAGCGATCGCCCAGCGGGGCGTCGATCATCTTGGAGAGCAGCTTCTCGTCCGCCGGCTCCCCCGGGATCTGCTCGCCGGGCAGCGCGCGCGTGCGCATCAGCGCCTTGGGGGGCAGGAACATCACCGGGTTGGGATTGGCGATGGCGGAGAGCAGCAGGCCGTAGGCATCCCGCGGGTTGCTGGGCATGACGATCTTCCAGCCGGGGATGCGCGTGGCCTGTCCGTCGAAGGAGTGCGAGTGGTAGATGCTGCCGCGGATGCCCGAGCCGACCGGCGTCATCAGCACCATCGGAAGGTTGAAGTCCCCCGCCGACGACCAGCACACGCCGCCGGCGAGCTTGAGCAGGTCGATGGTGTTGAAGGCGTAGTCGCAGAACTGGATCTCGGCGACCGGCTTCTGCCCGGCCATCGCCAGGCCCATGGCCGCGCCGACGATGCCGCGCTCGTCCAGCGGGGAGTTCCACGCCGTCTTGAGGCCCTGGGTCTGGGTGAAGACGCCGCCGAGCGGCGGGCCCACGTCCTCGCCGAAGATGTCGGTGACGCCGAGGCGCTCCTCGCCGACGTGGAGCGCGAGACGGATGGCCTGGACCAGGGTCGCCATCAGGAAGCTCCGTTCTCTCCGCCGACGACGTTGCGGTCGGCGAAGACGTGCTCGTGGATGCTCCGGCCGTCCGGCTGCGGCTCCTCCCGCACGCGCTTGATGGCCTCCAGGAACTCCTCGGTGTAGCGGGTGTGCACCGCCTCCATCTGCGCGCGCGTCAGCACCCCGCGCTCCTCCAGCTTCTTCTCGAAGCGCGGGATGCAGTCCTGCTCCTCCGAGACGTAGTTGGCGCCCGACGCGGAGGAGTGGCCGTACAGGCGCGAGACCATCGCCTCCAGCAGGAAGGGGCGGCGCTCCGTCCGCACGTAGTCCATCGCCCGCTTGAGGCCCTCCCAGGCGGCCTCGGGGTCGGTGCCGTCGATGACCGCGGTCTCCATGCCGAAGGCCTTGCCCCTGTCGGCGATGTGGCGCTCGCCGTGCTGCGGGCCCGCCGCCGTGGAGATGCCCCACTGGTTGTTGGCGACGAGGATCAGCACCGGCAGCGGGTTGGCCGGCCGGGAGCTCCAGATGAGGCAGGTGGCGAAGTCGCCCTCCGCCGTCCCCGCGTCGCCGCCCTGCACGATGGTGATCCCCCGCCCGCCGGCGCGCTTGTTGGCCATCGCGGTGCCCGGCGCCATGGAGAACTGCACCTCGATGGGAGAGCTCACCGGCACCACGTTCCACCTGCGCAGGCTGTAGTGGTTGCAGAAGTTCCGCCCGCCCGAGTACGGGTCGGTGGCGGTGTTCTTCATCTGCCGGATGGCGTCCACCGGGTCGGCGCCCATGGCCATGAGGGTGGCGCTGGAGCGGTAGTGCAGGTGCAGGTAGTCGTGCGCGGGGCCGTGTCCCTTGTCGACGAGCAGGCCGAGGGAGGTGTTGAGCGCCTCCTCCCCGGGGCCGCCGATCCAGAAGAAGCCGTCCCCCTGCTTGTTCATGCGGATGAGCCGCTCTTCGAGGCACCGGGCCCGGACCATGATGTCGTGGATGCGGACCAGGAGCTCGGGGGAGAGCTCGCGGGCCGGCGCGCTGGGCTGCTGAACGGTCGAGGTCACAGGATCTCCTTTACCGCGAGTCGCCCCGGGAAGGACTCCGAAAAAGGGCGAAACGGCCGAGCTGCGGCGCGCGCCGGCGGCGGCCTGGCCCCGCGCGTCGGCGCGCCCGCGAGACCTGAAGGGCGCGTCACTCCAGCGAAGGGAGAAATTTACTCGCTGGTTTCGTGCCTGGAGGGGTCGGGCGGGGTATATTTTGGTAGTTTGAGCTCCAATGGTTTTCGCGTCCTGGCCGTGTCCGTCGCCCTCGCAGGCTGCGCGCACGTGCCCGCGCCGGCACCGGCGCGGGGCGCCGCCACCCGGAGCGCCCCCCCGGCCGCCGCGACGGTAGCCGCCTCCACGCCGGTGGACGCGGAGGTCCAACCCCCGGACCCCGCGGAGTCCCCGCCGCCCCCCGGCGTGATCGTGGTCGCGATCGACGGCGTGCGCTGGCAGGAGATCTTCGACGGCGCCGACGCCGCGCTCGCCCGCAGCCACGGCGTGGACGCCAGCGCGTACGCCACCGCGGAGGCGCTCACCCCCAACCTGCATCGCCTGGTGGCCGAGTCGGGCGTGCTCCTCGGCGGCCCGGGGTGTGACAACACCGTCGCCGCGTCCGGGCCCAACTTCATCTCCCTGCCCGGCTACATGGAGATGCTCACCGGCCAGCGCCGGAGCGGCTGCACCACCAACGAGTGCGCCCGCACCACGGTCCCCTCGGTGCTCGACGGCGCGCGGGAGGAGCTCGGCGCCGACGAGGTCGCCATGTTCACCTCCTGGACGCCCATCGAGCGGGCGGTGCTGGACCCGAACGCGTTCGTCGCGTCTGCGGGCAAGAGCTTCGTCTCCCATCGCGACGCGCTCGTCGGTGACGCCCTCATGCGCGCCACGCTGGAGACCGGCGCGAAGGAGCCGAGCTATCCCGGCAACGAGGGGTACCGGCCGGACGCGCAGACCGCCAAGCTCGCGCTGCGCTACTTCGAGCTGAACCACCCGCGGATGATGTTCCTCGGCCTCGGGGACACCGACGAGTACGGCCACCGCGACGACTACGCGAGCTACCTCGGCGCGATCGCGCAGGTGGACCGCGTGCTCGGCGACCTGGAGACCCTCATCGAGGCGATGGGCCCGGGCGCGGCGCAGACCACCGTGCTGGTCACGGCGGATCACGGCCGCGCGGCCAACTTCCGCGACCACGGGATGTTCGCGCCGGAGTCGGCCCGCACCTTCCTGGCGGCGTGGGGCGGCGGGATGCGCGGCCAGGGTGCGGTGTGTCCCTCGCGCCCACTGCACCTCGCCGACGTGGCCGCGACAGTGCGGACGCTGCTCGCCCTCGCGCCGCCGCAACGCGCGCACATGGGCGAGCCTGTCGCCGAGGTGGTGACCGAGTCGCCCCGGGACGCCCTGGCCTACGATCCTCCTCCTCCGTGATAGTCTCCAGGTGACGGTCGGCTCCGGCCGTCTTCTTCCAGCGGAGGTACCGAAGAATGAAGGCTTGGGGGTTGCTGGTCCTGTCGGGGTTGCTCGTGGCGTGTGTGGGCGATTCGCCCGTGGCGACCGGCCCCGATGGCGGTGGCGTGGATGGCGCGGCGGACACCGGAGGCGACACGGGCGCAGCCGACGCCTCGGCGGACACCGGGCCGGACGCCGCCGCACCCGGCTTCTACGTGAGCGCGGACACCGGCGACGACACCAACCCCGGCACGATGGCGGCGCCGCTGAAGACGCTGAAGAAGGGCCTCTCCCTCGCCAAGCCGGGGGACAACGTCTACCTGCTGGCCGGCACCTACGACACCGCCAACGGCGAGTCCTTCCCGGAGTCGATCCCCGACGGCGTCAAGGTCCTCGGCGTCGGCGCGGCGGACGGCGGCTCCGGCGCGCGCATTCAGGGCGCGACCCCCACCGGCCTGGTGTTCGTGAAGGGCGGGGGCCTCGGCAACCTCACCGTCTCCGGCTTCCAGACGGCGATCTCGGCGACCCAGGGGGCGCAGAACGTCTCGGCGCTCCGGGTGGACAAGGGGTTGAAGGCCGTCGGGCTCGCGCTCGATGCCTCCGGCACCGCCGACGTGACGGTGAACGGCTTCACCATGGGCGGTGGCGGCCTCGCGGTGAAGGCGGCGGGCACCGCGAAGGTCGCGGTGAACGGCGCGAGCGTCACCGGCGGCGGCGGGGGCGGCGGCATGTTCTCGTGCGTCGGCGGCGCCATGGTCTCCATCGACTCCATCACCACCGCCAACGCCGCCGGGACCGTGGTCGGCGCCCAGGATGGGTGCAGCATCACGATGACGAAGGGCACGCTGTCCAACGGCGCGGGCACGGTGATCTCCCTCGCCTCAGGCACGCCCTCCATCACGCTCGACACCGTCACCATCGACAAGGGCGCGGACGGCATCTACGGCGGAGCCGCCGCGGCGAAGCTGGTGATGACCGGCGGCGCGATCACCAACGTGAGCCACGACGGCATCACGGGCAACCTCTCGCTGACGATGGACGGCACGAGCATCACAGGGTCCGGTCGCCTGGCCATCGAGCACGTCGGCGGCACGCTGGACATCAAGAACGCGACCCTCTCCGGGAACGCCGTCGGCAACATCTACACGCAGGGCGCGAGCGTCATCATGCGCGGCACCACGATGAAGAACGCGCCCTACGGGCTCGTTGTGCTGGGCTCCATCTCGGTGGACCTCGGGACGACCAACTCCCACGGCAACAACATCATCCAGGGTCACTCGACGACGGGGGTCGATGTCACCATCGGGACGTCGAACGGCACGTTCCAGGCCGTCGGCAACACGTGGAACGCCAACGCCCAGGGCGCGGACGGCAGCGGCCACTACACGCAGGGGACCGTGGTCAGCAATCAGTCGGGCACCAACTTCAAGGTGGGGGCCAACCAGAAGCTCGTCCTCTGAAGACGCGCCGCCGCGTCACCTGTACACTGGGTCGCTCAGCCCTGGAGAGAGAGTGACGAGCGGGCCGGACGATCAACGCGAGCTGACAGCTTCCCGGGAGCGTTTCCGCGATCTGGTGGAGGCCGCTCCCGACGGCATCGTCATCTCCCGCAACGGGGTGGTGCTCTACGCCAACCCCGCGGCCCTCCGCATCCTCGGCTGCGAAGAAGCCTCCGAGCTGGTGGGCCACCCCATGACCTTCCTCGACGGGCGCGCCATCACGACGATGCGCCAGCGCATCCAGCACATGGTGGAGACGGGCGAGCGGCTGGTGCCGCACGAGTACCCGGCCACGCGCCGCGACGGGAGCGTCATCACCGCCGAGATCGCCTCCATCCCCATCGACTTCGACGGCGGTCCGGCCGTCCTGGCCTTCGCCCGCGACGTCACCGAGCGGGTGGCCCTGCGCGCCCGGCTGGAGCACGCCGACCGCCTCGCCGCCCTCGGGGCGATGGCCGCGGGCGTCGCGCACGAGATCAACAACCCCCTCGCCTTCATGGGGCTGGCAGCCGAGATGCTCGAGCGCAAGCTCGACTCCGCCGAGCAGGCGGAGCTGCTTCCCCTCGCCCGGGAGGTGCGGATTGGTCTGGATCGCATCGCCGGGATCGTGCGCGACCTGCGGGTGTACGGCCGCTACGAGGACGTGGCCCAGGGCGCCGTGGATCTCGCGGGGGCGATCGAGACCGCCGAGCGGCTCGTCGCCCACGAGATGCGCCCGCGCGTGAAGGTGCGCAAGGACCTCGCCGAGGCGCCCGCCGTCCGTGGCGTCGCGACACG
Organism: uncultured delta proteobacterium; assembly: GCA_963782055.1. Taxonomy (GTDB): domain Bacteria; phylum Myxococcota_A; class Polyangia; order Polyangiales; family Polyangiaceae; genus DASXHD01. The sequence goes on along the minus strand of CAWAIF010000003.1, from coordinate 1,542,367 downwards.
CCTGGAGCAGGTGTTCGTCAACCTGTTCCTCAACGCCACGATGGCCTTCGAGGAGGACGCGGTCGACCCCGAGGTGACGGTGCGCGTGCGCGAGGAGCACGACCACGTCGTGGTGGAGGTGGCCGACAACGGGCCGGGCATCCCCCAGGATCTGCTCGAGCGCGTCTTCGAGCCCTTCTTCACGACCAAGTCCTCCGGCCGCGGCACCGGCCTCGGGCTCGCCATCTGCCGCGACATCGTCACCCGCGCGGGAGGCACCATCGTCGCGCGAAGCGAGCTCGGCCGCGGCACCACCATGCGCCTGGAGCTACGGCGCGCCGGCGAACTCGCCGAGGCTCCGCCTCCCCCACTGGCCTCCACACCGCAGCCGACGCCGGAGCGTGGGCGGCTGCTGGTCATCGACGACGAGCCGCTCATCGTCACCGGGCTGACGCGTGTGCTCTCCAAGAAGTACGACGTGGACGGCGTGACCAGCGCCGCCGCCGCGCTCGAGCGCCTCTCCTCCGGCGCGCAGTACGACGCCGTCCTCTGCGATCTGATGATGCCCGGCATGACCGGGATGGAGCTCTACGAGCGCGTCGCCGCCGAGCACCCGGGGCTGGAGAAGCGATTCGCCTTCGTCACCGGCGGCGCGTACACGCCGAGGACGCGCGCATTCCTCGAGACGGTCTCCAACCCCATCGTGAGCAAGCCCTTCTCGGCGGCGGACCTCCACCGCGCCCTCGCCGCGGTGCTGGCGCGCGTGACCTGAACCTCAACGCTGGACGGCCAACCCGGCGCTCCCCCACGCGAGCATCCCGCCGGCCAGGTTTCGCACGCGCGAGAACCCGGCGCGCTGCAGGATCGCCCCCGCCGTCGCGCTGCGCGCCCCCGCGCGGCAGACGAGCACCACCTCCCGGTCGACGTAGCCGGCGAGCTTGGGCAGCCGGTGCTCCAGCGCGTCCAGCGGCACGAGCAGCGCGCCCTCCACGTGGCCGGTGGGCCCCGTGAACTCCTCCGGCTCGCGCACGTCCAGGACCAGCGGTCGTGAGGGGCCGGCGAGACGGCTCGCGAGGTCCGCGGCGGTGATCTCCTCCAGCTTCGCGACGTCGGCCACCGTGGGGAAGAGCACCTCGCCCTCCTCGAAGCCGGACTGGTTCACCTGCAGCGCCTTCTGCACCTTCTCGGGGAAGGGCAGCCCGAGGTGCGCCATGACCTCCACGTACTGAGCCCGTGACCTGCCGGCGAAGCGCGCGTTGTGGGCGCGCTCCTCGCCGATGGTGGAGCTCTTGTTGCCCTTGTAGTCGTGCGCGGGCCACACCACGGTCTCGTCGGGCAGCGTGAAGAGCTTGCCGGTGACGGCGTCGTACTGCGCGCCCGCGTCGCCGCCGGGGAAGTCGGTGCGGCCGGAGCCGCCGATGAGGAGCGTATCGCCGGTGAGCACGGCGCCCGGGACGCGGTAGCAGACCGAATCGGGGGTGTGACCGGGGGTGTGCAGGACCTCGATCTTCGTGTCGCCCAGGGCGATCACGTCGCCGTCTTCCACGTGCCGGTCGGTCAGCGGGCTGGGGCTGGCGCGGTGCATGACCACCGGCGCGCCGAGCGCCGCCTTCAGCGCGCGGCTGAGCATCAGGTGGTCGGCGTGGGTGTGCGTCTCCAGCACCATCGAGAGGTGCAGGCCGCGGGCGGCGAGCGCGGCGCGGTACGTCTCGACGCGCTCGCGCACCGGGTCGACCAGCGCCGCGGCCACGCCGCTGGAGAGGAGGTACGTCTTGCAGTTGGTGTCGTTGAGTTCTTCGATGGCCAGCGTCATGCGTGGCTATGTGTATCATGGCGGCCATGGGCGAACGCGGCGATGGGTGGCGTATCCGGCGGGCGCCGCTCGGGCTCGCCACACTCGTGCTGGCCGCGCTCGCGTGCGGGGACTCGGGGCCTCCGGCTCCGTACGCGCGCACGTGCTCGCTCGCCCAGCCGGCGCCGGCGGACTGGCGACTGAAGGCGATCGGCACCCACTTCGTCGACGGGCTCGGCCGCACGGTGTTCCTTCGAGGCGTGGACGCGGGCGGGCGCAGCAAGTTCGCGCCGTACGTGCCCTTCGATTACGCGCCGGGCGGCTTCGACGCGGCGCTCGCGTCCTACATGGACCGCGCGAAGGCCTGGGGCATCGACGTGATGCGCGTGCCCTTCACCTGGGCCGCGGTGGAGCCGGTGCAGGGCCAGGACGACGCCGACTTCCTCACCCGCTACGACGCGCTGCTCGACGCCGCCTGGGCGCGCGGAATCTGGACCGTCGTCGATTTCCACCAGGACGTCTACGCCGAGGCCTTCTGCGGCGACGGCTTCCCCGCCTGGACGATCCCCGCGCCCGCGCCGGCGCCGCACCACGACTGCCCGCAGTGGAGCTTCGAGTACTTCGGCGACAAGGGGGTGATCGCGGCCTTCGACGCGCTATGGGCGGACGGCTCCCCGGTCAAGGACGGCCTCGCCGCCATGTGGGACCGGATGGCCGCGCGCTACGCCGACAAGCCCGGCGTGCTCGGCTTCGAGATCATCAACGAGCCGGGCTGGGGCTCGCAGCAGGCGGACGCCTTCGAGGCCGGCTCGCTCAGCGACTTCTACGCGATGATGGTCCCGCGCATCCGCGCCAGGGCGCCCAGCTCGCTGATCTTCCTCGACCCGACGGGGCTCGCCGGCGTGAGCCTGACGACCAAGCTCACCCTCCCGCCCGGGGACGGTCTCGTCTTCGCGCCGCACTTCTACCCGGTGAGCCACGATCCCGACGTCGTCCTCGGTGACATGCAGCCCTGGTCCGACCTGCAGAAGGCCTGGAACGTCCCGGTGTTCGTGGGGGAGTTCGGCGTGTCGCACGACGACGACCGCGCGCTGCCCTTCATGAGCGCGCACTTCGACGCGCTGGACGCGCTCTCGCTGAGCGGCACCGAGTGGGAGTACAGCGTCGCGGCCGAGGCGTGGAACGGCGAGACGGACGGCATCGTGGCCGCCGACGGGACGGAGTACCCGGTGGCGTCGGCGGTGGTGCGTCCCTTCCCGCGCGCCGTCGCGGGCGACTCGGTCACCACACGCTTCGACACCCAGACGCGCACCTTCTCGCTGGACTACGCGCCGGTGGACGACGCCGGCCTCACCGAGGTCTCGCTCCCCGCGCGGGCGTACCCGGCCGGGTTCGACGTGGACCTCCAGGGCGCCTGCGTGGACACGTCGCACCAGGGGGAGCTGCTCATCCAGGCGGACGCCGGCGCGACGAAGGTCTCGCTGCGCGTCACGGGGAAGTGAGCGCATGCCCCATCCCTCGCGGTTCGCCTACGACGGCGCCTTCTGGCGGAAGGTGGCGGCGACGGGCGCGCGCCGCCTTCCGCGATGGTGGCTGCGCTACTCGCCGCCCTTCTTCGGCGTCGCCGCCGCCGTCGCCCTGCCGGAGGCGCGGCGGGCGGTGCAGTGCAACCTGGAGCGCATCCGCGGCCCCGCGCCGGCGTGGCGCGACGCGCTGGATACCGCGCGGACCTTCGCGACCTACGCGAGCTGCCTGGCGGAGGCGCTGGCCCAGGGCTCGCGCAACGGGGCGAGGCTGCACGCGACATACGCCGGCGCGGAGCACGTGACGGAGGCGCTCTCCCTCGGCCGCGGGGGCCTCCTGCTGACGATGCACACCGCGGGCTGGGAGCTGGCGACGCCCCTCTTCACGCACGAGACGAAGCTGGACGTGATGGTGGTGATGGAGGCCGAGCGCAGCGCCGGCGCGCAGGCGATCCAGGACGGCGCGCGCGCCTCCTCGGGGGCCAGGTTCCTGCACGTCGGCGAGGACCCCCTCTCCGCGCTGCCGATCCTGCATCACCTGCAGAAGAAGGGGGTGGTGGCGCTGCAGATCGATCGCGCGCCGCCGAACGGACGCGTCGTGGAGGTCGAGCTGATGGGCAAGCCCTACGCCATCCCGGAGGGGCCGCTCCGCATCGCGCAGCTCAGCGGCGCGCCGATGCTGCCCGTCTTCGCCGCGCGACGCGGCTTTCACGAGTACCACCTGCGCGCACACGCGCCGATCATGCTGCCGCGGCGCGCCACGGCGGCGGAGGTGCGGCGCGCCGCGCAGACCATCGCCGACGCGATGGGGAGCTTCTTGCGCGACCACCCGACGCAGTGGTTCGAGTTCGGGCGACCACCTCACCCCGCGGCACCTCACCCCCCGGCCCCCTCTCCCCGCGGGGGAGCGGGAGAGAAGAAGAAGCCGTGAGGCCCGCCCGCCACCTGGCGGGCTACGCGCGCCGCTGCCTGGAGACAGGCTTGCTCGCGCCGCGCTGCGCCTTGCGCTCCTGGGTCCGGCGGCGGCTCAGCGCGCGCGACACGGCGCGCTGCACCTGCTCGATTGCCACGTCGACGGCGGCCCAGGGGTCCGGCTCGCGCGCCTCGACCACCACCGGCTCCAGGCCGTTGAGCATCACCTTGATCGTGCACGAGATGGTGGGCTTGCCCACCGGACCGCTCAGGTCGTCCAGGCGCACGCTCACGCGCGAGATGTTCGTCGCGAACTTGCCCACCTTGAGGCCGAGGCGCTCACGCACGTGGTCGCGCAGCGTGGGGCTGCGGTCGAGGCCGTGCACGCGGAAGCTGGCCGGAGTGTTCGCGGCGTCGGCGCGACCAGCGCGCCGCTTTGCCGGCCGGGCCAGCGGACCGGAGAGGGCGGCCCTCGTGGTGGACCTGGACGTGGTTCGCTGCGTGGCAGGTGCTCGCATGTGGATGACTCCTTTCGATGCACCGGCATGGAGCAAGGTGCGCGCCATGCGAGATGTGCGCGGCCCCGCGCCCGTTCGCAGGCCGCCAGGCGCAGCACCTGCGGGCCGTGGCAGCGATTGCACGCCCGAGCTCAGCGCGAGTGCGCCGAGAAGTACGTCCAGACCTGGTCGGCGAAGTTCAGCGGCAGCGAGGGGATGTGCGTCCCGCCCTGGATGGACCAGAGCTCCACGTCCCCGTCCGCCGGGCAGCCGGTGTAGCGGGTGATCTTCGTCTCCGCTCCAGGGATGCCCGTGTCCAGGTCCACCGGCGGCGCGCTCTCGTCCGGCGTGGGCGAGCACCCGTTCTTCGCCGCGAAGAAGGCGGCCACCGCGTGCGCGGAGGGCGTGTTGAGGACGTCACCGTCGGCCATCCCGCCGTCGTACGGGACGGCCTCGTCGGCGGTGCCGTGCAGCACGCGCAGGGCGATGGGCGCCGAGGGCGAGCAGCTCGCCGTGGGGTCGGACCAGAAGGGCCCGGCGAGCTCCAGCACCGCGGCGAACGTCGGCGTGGCGTCGCACGCGAGGCGAAGGGACATGGCCCCGCCGTTGGAGTGACCGATGAGGTAGATGCGCTTGGTGTCGACCGGGTAGCGCGCCTCGATCTCGGCGACGAGCCCGGTGAGGTACTTCACGTCGTCGACGCCGGTGTGGTCGAAGTCGCAGCACGTGTCGACGGCGTTCCAGAAGCGGGAGCCGGCGCTGTCGATCGTGCCGTCGGGCGCGACGAGCATCACCTGCTTCTCGTTCACCAGCGGCTCCAGGCCGAAGTAGATCGCCTGCGCGATGCCGCCGACGCCGTAGCCGTGGAGCACCATGATGAGGGGCAAGGGTGTCTTGCCGTCCCAGTCGTCGGGGGTCATGAAGAGCGGCACCGGGCGATCCCCGCCCGGCGGCGGCACGTCCGCCTCCACGCCGGCGTCCGCCGGGGCCGACGAGCTGCCGTTGCACCCGATGGCCCCGATGGACCCGACCAAGAGCGCGAGAAGGACCGCAAGGCGTCGCATTGGCTCACCATACCACCGGCCGGAGAGGGGCCAGGGCCCGGCGCGACGCGCCATCCGACCCGGGTGTTAGCTCAGTTCGGGGGCGGGGAGGCGCAGCGGCCGTTGATGCACTGGGCGCTGCTGTCGCAGCAGTCGGAAGCGGTGGTGCACTTCTCGTACTCGTGCGAGCAGCCGCCGGGGGGCGGCACGCACTGCAGCCCGCCGTCGGCCGGGCGGCAGTAGCCGTCGCAGCACTCGTCGCCCGACTTGCAGTCGCTGCCGTCGCCCTTGCACGGATTGAGCACCCAGAAACCGCGCAGGTTGTCGGCGCTCTGCTCCTGCCCGTCCAGGAAGAAGGCGGGGTGGCTCGGGTCGGCTCCGGGCTTGGGGTCGAGGTCGATGGCCGACACCCAGAGCTTGCCGTACTCGTCGGAGTGGTCCATCGACGGCAGGGTGTTGCCATAGGAGCGGTGGCTGGTGAAGACCGCCCAGAAGTACCCGCCCACCGCCTCCGGAAGGACCGTCGGGGCGAAGCTCAGCTTCGGGTCGTTCGCCGGGAGGTAGGTCTGGTTGCCGGTGTAGCCGTCCAGCGCGTCGAGTCGGTGCACCGTCTTGGTGGCGAGGTCGACGATGAACACGTCGCCCGTCTCGTTGTTGTCGGTCTCGAACGCGGTGTTGGAGCCGGCGTGGTAGACGACCCACTTGCCGTCCGGCGTGAAGGCCGGCCAGGCGAGCGTGTTCTGGTTGTCGGTCGCGATGTCGACGAAGTTGGAGAAGGTCTTCGTCTTGACGTCGAAGTCCGCCACGGCGAGCGTGTGCCCGCCGCCGGTGTCCTCGTGGTTGAATGCGATGTGCTTGCCGTCCGGCGAGAACGCCGGCGTGCCGCTGTTGGTGATCTTGCTGTCCCAGCTCGCGGCCGGGATGTTGGCGCCGGTCTTGGTGTCGTACAGGCGCGAGGGCCCGTTCAGCCACGTGCGGTAGTTGGTGGCGGACACGACGAAGCTGCCGTCGGGGTAGACGCCGCCGTAGGTGAAGCTCTGCGCGCCGGTGGCGTAGATGGTCGCGGCGTTGTTCTTCAGGTCGTAGGTGGAGCTGCCGATGAAGAAGCCGCTGTTCGCCACGAGGGTGGAGCCGTCGGCGCTGGCAGTGTGGCACACGTTGCCGCAGCCGGACTTGATCACCACCGGCTGCGAGGCGCCCGGGGAGATCTTCATGATGCCGACCGACCCCAGGCCGCCGGCGAGCAGCGAGTCGTAGGTCTCGTAGTAGATGGTGCCGCGGAGGCTGCCCTGGGCGATCGTCCAGTGCTCGGTGACCGGGCCGGTGACGTTGCCGCCCAGGATCTTGCTGACCTCCACCTTGACGTCCGACTTGGCGACCGTCGCGAGGGTCAGCGCCTTCCACACCGCCGCCGAGAAGGCGAGGCGCCCGGGCGTGGCCGCGCCGTAGAAGCCCTCGTAGTCGAAGCCGGTGAAGGTGACGTGGACGTAAGCGGCGTCCCAGGAGGTGCCGTCGAACTGGAGGGTCGGCGCCTGCAGGCCGCGGGGGAAGACGGTCTGATTGTAGGGGTAGAGGAACTTGAACTTGCTGTCGGTGGAGCCGCCCGCCTTGAGCTTGGTCTGTGTGGCCTGGTCCACCTTGCCCGGGTTGTCGCCGAGGATGCACGTGTCGTTGACGCACTTGCCTCCGGCGGCGACGCACGACTGGTCGCAGCCTTTGGGGTTCGTTCCGGCGTCGCCCCCGTCGCCCCCACTGGCGTCGGTGTTGAACTGGGCGTCGGTCAGGTCGCCGCCATCGGCGGAGCCGTCCGGTCCGCCGCCGAAGTCACCGTGGCTGCCGCACGCGACGGCCAGGAGGGCGCCTGCCGCGATCGAACCGATGAGCCACCTGGATACGCTGAGCCCCATGCTACCTCCTACGTTTCGTCTCAGAAGCTACCACGGACGGGCTGTCCGGCCGCCCGGGCGCGTGTCCCCGATGGGTCTCGGGAGGGGTCAGGACGGGTCCGCGCAGCAGCGAAAGCCCACCTGCTTGCCCGCGTACGACTCGAAGTGACCGAGGGTCGCGGCGCGGCAGTTGTTGCGGCCGGGGAGCCACCAGCCGCCGTGCAGGGCGGAGCGGTGCGGGGCCTTCGCGTCCTCACGCACCGTCCACTCGTCGACGTTGCCGGTCATGTCCAGCACGCCGTACGGGCTCTCGCAGCGCGGGAAGGAGCCCGGCGGCGCGCGGTGATCGATGAGGCCCCCGTTGGGGCGGCCCAGATCCGTGCGGTCGATGTTGCAGGCGCTCGAGTCGCGAGAGAAGCCGTACGGGTACGGCAGCATGGCGGGGCCCTCGCACGCCAGCTCCCACTCGCGCTCGGTGCACAGGTGCTTGCCGGCTGCCTCGCAGAGGGAGACCGCGTCCGTCCAGCTCACGCCGACGCGCGGGAGCTCCTGCCCCTCGTCGACGTGCTCCTCCTGGTCGACGCAGAAGCGCATGGGCTCCTTCGACCCGGCGCAGCGCGCGGGGGAGCGAAACCTTGCGCAGCGCAGGTGGGCGTAGGGGCCGGGCGGGTCCATCCACTTCAGGCACACCTGACGCACGTCCGGGCAGTACGCCCCTTCCACGAGCACCATGCCCTCCGGACACGGCGCCGCGGGGGCTGCGGCGACGGGCGGGGCCGAGGGAGCGCGCGGCGGGGGGAGCGTCGGCGCGATACCCGCCGGATTGTCGACGGCCGCGGCCACGGTGAGGGTGTGCCCGGCGCGCGCCGGAGCGCTCCCGTCGCGCGCCGCGCACGCTCCGACGATGGTGGTCAGGCCGAAGAAGAGCGCGCCGGCGCCCCGCCGCGAGCGGCGAGCTCTGCGGGAGACGGATGCTGCGTGCTGCGCGCCACGGGCGCTGGGGAAGGTCACGACTGCCGACCTCGATACTCCTGTCCTTTCAGTGTGGATCGGACCGGCGGCCGCGCCAGCCGCGACGAGGAGGCAGGGGGTGTTATGCTCGTCCCGCCTCGAGCACGAGCACTCCAGGGCCCCTGGGGCGCGTGCGAGTACGGTCGCGTGGAAGGGAGCGGACGATGGCGAGCAGGAAGACGAGCAAGGCCAAGGAGACCCCCGCGAAGGCGAAGCCCCGCGCGGGGGCGAAGGCGAAGCCCAGCCCCAGGACGAAGGCGAAGCCCAAGGCCAGACCCAAGGCGAAGGTCACCGCCAGGCCCAAGACGAAGCTCGAGGCGAAGGCCGCGCCCAAGGCCAAGCCGAAGGCGAAAGCGAAGCCCACGCCGAAGGCGAAGGCGAAACCCACCCCGAAGGCGAAAGCGAAGCCCACCCCGAAGGCGAAGGCGAAACCCACCCCGAAGGCGAAGGCGAAGCGCCGTGCCATCGCGCGCGAGGTGGCCGGCGCCATGGCAGGCGCCCTCGCGGGCGGCGCGCTCGGCGCGGTGGGCGGCCCGCCGGGCTTGCTGGCCGGCATCGCCCTCGGCGCCCTCGCCGGAGCGACGGCGGAGAAGGTCTCCGAGCGCGAACACGCCAGGGAGCGGCGGCACGACGCGGAGCTGGACGCCGAGCTGGGCGTCAGCGGCGGGGAACTGGGCGCGCCCAACCTCGCGCATCCGCGCGCGGGCGTCGGTGCCTACTCGGCGGCGTCGGCCGGCGCGCATGGCACGTCGGTCGAGCCCGCCGAGGGCCCGATGCAGACCGTCGACGACGACGAGGACTGAGCCCTATCCCATCAGCGCCGCCACCTTGGTGACGGTGTTCCAGTTGCGTCCGGTGCCGCAGCCGAGCTTGCTCCCGAGCAGCGCGGGGGTGAGCTTGGAGCGGCCGATGCCGTCGGGGTAGTAGAGGTACGCGTGAGGGCCGGAGACGCGCACCACCTCCCGCCCGCGGATCGCCGCCTGCAGCGCCCGGACAGAGGCGTCCGCGGGCGCCGCCTTCAGGAACATGACCACGAGGTGGCTCGGGTCGCGCTTCGCCTCGTCGGGGAACGGGTTGTCGGCGAGCACCCGCCGCAGCGCGCCGGCGCTCCGCACCAGGTAATCCGTCTCGACACGCAGGTGCTTCGCGGTGGCCTCCTCGAGCAGCCGCTCCAGCGCGGCGGCCTCCTTCCGGCCCTCGCTGTCGAAGACGACGTTGCCGCTCTGCAGGAGGGTGCGCGCGCCGGGGAAGCCGAGCGTCGCGAAGAGAGCCCGCAGGTCGGCCATCGCGACCCTCCCCGTGCCGGCGAGGTTGACCGCCCGGAGGAACGCGGCGTAGGTGCCCATGCCGCTCAGCATCGCACGCTCGGCGCGCGCCGACGCCTACTGTCTCTTCCTCGCGGCCTTCTTCGCCGCCTTCTTCGCGGGCTTCTTCGCGGCCTTCTTCGCGGCCTTCTTCGCCGTGCGCTTCGGGGCGGCCTTCGCCATCTCCCACACGCCGAGCGGGGCGCCTGTCGGGTCCACGAACACGCCGAACGCGCCCATCCCCGGGATGGGCATGTACTCGACGTGCACGTCGGCGCCCGCCTTGCGCGCCTTCGCGATGGTGGCCTTCACGCTGTCGACCTCCACGTACGGGAGCCAGAGTGTCGGCGAGCCCGGCACGGCCTTCTGCATCATGCCGCCGCCGGTGCCCTTGCCCACGTCGATCGTGGTGTAGTGCATGGAGGGTATGTCGTTGAGCTTCCAGGCGAACACGGTCCTGTAGAACTTCTTCGCCGCGGACATGTCGTCGGTGTTCAGCTCGATGTGAACGAAGGGGTTGGCCATGGTCTCCTCCTTGGAGAGAGAAGGCGGAGCGTACAACGGCCGCGCGCGCCGCCAAGTCCCAACAGGGCGCGCCGCAGATCTCGCGGGGGCTTCCGTCCACCGGGAGGGTCTTCTACCCTCGGGCGATGCTCACCCCGCGTGACCTCTTCGCCTCGCTCGCCTTCGCCGCCCTCCCCTTCCTCGCCGCCGGGTGCGTGCCTCACCGCGACCTGCCGCCGGCGCAGATCGAGACGCTCACCAAGCTCTCCGACGTGATGGACGTCCAGGCCACCATCTCCGACCCGCAGTTCAAGAAGGCAGGCCAGGCCAGCTACACCGCCGAGGACTGGGCCGCCTTCGCCGACATGGGCAACCGTCTGCAGGTGACGAGCAGGAAGGCGCACCAGTTCACGACGGGGCCCGGCTTCGACAAGCTGGCCGACCAGCTCAACCAGCAGGCCGCGGCCCTCTCCGCCGCGGCCGAGAAGAAGGACGCGGGGACGGCCTCCGGCACGCTGACCGCCATCAAGGCGACGTGCAAGGAGTGCCACCACAAGTACCGATGACCGCGCGCGCTCAGGTCAGCTCGACGATCTCCTCCTCGTGGCCGGCGGCCAGAAACAGGAGCAGCCAGTCCTTCAGGTGCCGCGTGAGCAGGAAGTTGTGGCGCACGTGCTCGCGCGCGTTGTTGCCCAGCCACGTGGCGAAGGACACGTTGTTGAGCAGCTCGCGGATGGCGAGCGCGGTGCCCTCCACCGTGTGCACCAGCAGCCCCGTCTTGCGGTGCTCCACCTGCATCGGGATGCCGCCCACGCCGGAGGCGACCGTCGGTCGCGCCTTCCACAGCGCCTCGCTGACCGTGAGACCGAAGCCCTCCGCGAGCGACTTCTGCACGACCACGTCGGAGGCGCGCTGGAGCGCGTTGACCTCCACGTCGCTCCCCGGCGGCAGCAAGAGCACGTGCACGTCCGGATCGTCTCCCGCCCGCTCCTGCACCTCCGCCAGCACCTCCGCGCCCTCCGGGTCGTCGGAGGCACCGCCGCCGGCGAGGACGAGCTGGCAGCGCGTCGTCTTGCGCACCATCCGGAACGCTTGCATCACCCCGACCGGGTCCTTCAGCCGGTCGAAGCGGGAGATCTGCGTGACGATGGGCCGGTCGCGCTCGATGCCGTACTTGGCGAGCACCTTCTCGATGGTCTCCTCCGGGAGCTCGCGGTTCTTCAGGCTGAGCGGATCGATGGAGGGCGCGATCTTGAACTGCGCGATGGGGAGCTCCCGCGCGAACTGCGGCGAGGAGAAGACGGCGGCCTGGTAGCGGGGCACCACCTCCTCCAGCAACGACCAGGCGCCAGGCAGCGGGTGCGACACGTCGATGTGGCACCTCCAGATCCACGTGTGGTCTCTGGCGTTCTCGTGCTGCACGAGCGCGCTCGGCTGCGGGTCGTGGACGAAGACGGTGTCCGCCGCCGGCCGGAACGCCCGGGTCGCCGCGTGCGCCGTCTCCCAGAACACCTCGCGGTCGGCCGGGGTGATGTCCTCCCCCCGGCCGTGCAGGGCGTTGTGCAGCTTCTTGGTCACGTCGAAGAAGGCCGGGTTGCCCCCGATCACGTCCCAGCGCGCCTTCACCCCGAGCTCCTCCAGCAGCGGGACCATGCGTGCGAGGATCTCGGCGACGCCGCCGCCGACGCGCGTCGAGTTGACGTGCTGGACGCTCCGCCCGCGCAGGTGCCCGGCGAGCACGCGCAGCTCGTGGACGACGGCGGGGCCGGCGATCTCGGCGTAGTTGCTCAGCAGGTCGGTCATCCGATGCGCTCCTCGACGAGGGCCAGGAGCGCGTTGCGAACCCCCTCCGCCGTGCGGGTGTAGGGGTCGAGCCCCGCGATGCGCCCGGCGAGCTCCGCGTCGCCGACGCTCTGCTCGATCCAGAGGGAGAAGTCGTTGGTCGTGCGGTCCGGCAGAACGCGCGACTCGAACAGGTGGTAGTAGAGCGAGGTGGCCGACACGGTGCGCAGCACCTGGGCCAGCTCCCCCAGCGAGTGCGCCTCTTCGCCCGTGTGGAAGAGGAAGAGGCGCGACTTCTCGAAGAAGAGCTCCTGCCCGCGCTGCGAGCGGCGGCCGTCGTCACGCGAGGCGGCGTACTCCCGGCAGAGGTCGAGCAGCTTCTGGCGGTACTCCTCCAGCGAGGTGCATGCGCAGGGGTCGATGCTCGCCATCACCTCGCCCAGGTCCACGTAGCCGAGCGACTCCGACACCCAGCGCGCGAAGTCGCTGGTGGGCGTCGGGCTCAGGTGCTCGTGCTCCGCCACGAACTGGAGGCTGTGGTGGTGCACGACCGAGAGCGGCACGCGCTCCAGCGCGACGATGAGCTCCGGGAGCGTCGTGGCCCGCAGGCCGGTCAGCTCGGTCAGCGCCAGACGGGTGACGAAGCGGAAGGGCGCCTCGACGCGCCGCTCCGCGTCGAGGCGCGCGGCGCCGGGTGCCGTGCTGACCACGGCGGCGGCGAGCTGCGAGTTGGGGATGATCGTGCGCTCGCCGCGCTCGGAGCGCAGCGTGGTGCTGCGCCACCCGATCTCGGTGACCACCCCCTCCTGCGAGCCCAGCCGGATGCGGTCGCCGCGGCGGATCTCGTGGCCGAGGGCGATGCTGATGCCGGCGACCAGGTCCGGCAGGATGTTGCGCATCGCGAGCGCGCCCGTGCCCGCGGCGATGCCCACCACGAGCAGCAGCGGCGTCGGCGGGATCCCGATGGCCGAGAGCAGGTACAGGAGCCCCGTGCCCGAGATGACGATGAGCACGATCTGCTGCGTCATGCGGGCGACGTCGATGGACCAGTCAGTGCGCGGCTTGTGCAGCTTCAGGAGGCCGGAGACGGCGTCGGCGGCCATCCAGGTGACCGAGATGGTCGCCAGCACGCCGACGATCTTGTCCAGGATGGCGTCGGTCCGCTCCGAGAGCGGCGAGAGGCGCATGCCCAGGTAGACGCCGCCCAGCACGGCGAGGAAGGGCAGGTGCCAGCGCGTCGCCTTGACGATGACGTCGTCCACGTGGGTGCGCGTGCGCGCCGCCCACCGCTCCAGCCGGCCGTAGAGCAGGCGCCGGGCGAAGAGCCCCGCCGCGGCGCCCAGCAGGACGACGCCCGCCGCGGGAAGCCAGCCGACGAGGGGGGACGGCAGGCTCACGATCAGTGGCCGTGACCGTGGTGCCGGTCGTCACGCCGCTCGTGGCGGTCGTCACGCCGCTCGTGCCGGATGTCGGGCCGCTGGTGCCGGTCGTCACGCCGCTCGTGCCGGACCGCCGGCCCCTCGAAGCGCCGGTGCTGCCGGTAGTACAACCGGTGGTGGTAGAGCGCGGCCGGCTCCCGTCCGACGACGATCCAGCCATGAGCACCGCGGTGGTACCAGCGGTCGCCCACCAGGTAGACCCACTGACCGTCGTAGTAGACGTGAGGATAGACGTCGACGTCGATGGGGGCGCTCTCCACGGTCACGCCGCCGGTGACGACCGGGGGTCCAGCCCGGAGGGTGCAGCCGCCCAGGGCGAGGGCCGCGACGATCGACGAAGCGAGCAGCAGGATTCGATGAGACGTCGTCATGATGGGAGAACTCCTTGCATACCTGGCGCCAGCCCGCCCACGGGCATGGCTGCCTCGGCGAGGCGCCGACGGCGTGCAATGCTTGCGGGCCCACGCAACGAGGGCCGCGGCGCGATGTGTGCGCGGCCGGGCGTTCGTGGTTAACGCAGCCGTAATGAACCGCCGCGTGCTCCTCCTCGCCACCGCCCTTCTGGGGAGCCTCGGGTGCCGGCGCACGCTCCCCGCGAGCGGCGACGCGTCGGCGCCCGCGGCCTCGGTCGCCACGGAGGACGATGCCCGGGCGCGCGAGCTGCGCGACGCCCTGGTCGCCAAGGTCGCGCGGGAGGTCCACGACCCACGCGTGCAGGCGGCCATGCGCGCAGTGCCTCGCCACCAGTTCATGCCCGGCTACTCCCTGGAGGAGGCCTACGTCGACGACGCGCGCCCCATCGGCTGGGACCAGACGATCTCCGCAGCCAAGCATCGTCGGCATCATGAGCGAGGCGCTCGAGCTCACGGGGAAGGAGCGGGTGCTCGAGATCGGCACCGGCTCCGGCTACCAGGCCGCGGTGCTCTCCCACCTCGCCCGGGAGGTCTACACCATCGAGATCCTGGCGCCCCTCGCGGAGCAGGCGCGCGCCCGGCTCGCCCGGCTCGGCTACGCCAACGTGCACGTGCGCACCGGGGACGGCTACGCGGGCTGGCCGGAGGAGGCCCCCTTCGACCGCATCATCGTGACCGCCGCCCCGCAGGCGGTGCCGCAGGCGCTGCTCGACCAGCTCGCCGAGGGCGGGCTGCTCGTCGTCCCCGTCGGCGAGCAGCACCAGGACCAGCGCCTGCTCCGCTACGCGAAGCACGCGGGCAAGGTCACCACCGAGGATCTCGGCGGCGTCATCTTCGTCCCCATGGTGCACTGATCGATCTGGGAGGGGCGGCACGCGCCGCCCCTCCCCGCCCAAGTGAACTCGGTGGCCTGAAGGCTTCCTTCACGGGACGAGCACGACCTTCCCCTTCACTTCCCGCTTCGCCAGGCGCTCCAGCGCCTCCGCCGCGCGGGCGAAGGGGATGACCGCGTCGACGTGCGGCCGCAGCTTGCCCTCGGCGATCCAGTCCAGCACGCGCGCGGCGTTGTCGCGGTTGCGCTCCGGCTCGCGCATCGCGAAGGCGCCCCAGAAGACGCCCATGATCTGGCAGCCCTTGAGGAGCGTCAGGTTCAGCGGGATACGCGGGATCTCCCCGCTGGCGAAGCCGACGACGAGGTAGCGCCCCTCCCACCCGGTGGCACGCAGCGCCGGCTCGGCGAAGGGGCCGCCCACCGGGTCGTAGACCACGTCCACGCCGCCGCTCGCCAGCGCCTTCACGCGCTCCTTCAGGTTCTGCGGCGTGTAGACGATGCCGTCGTCGGCGCCGCGTTCCTTGCAGAATGCAACCTTCTCCTGGGTGGAGGCGGCGGCGATGACGCGCGCGCCGAGCAGCTTGCCGAGCTCCACGGCCGCGAGGCCCACGCCGCCCGCGGCGCCGAGCACGAGCAGCGTCTCGCCCGCGCGCACCTTCGCCCGGTCCACCAGCGCGTGCATCGTGGTGGTGTAGGTGACCATCGCGCCGCCGCCGACCTCGAAGGACACGGCGTCGGGCAGGAGCACGCTCGCCGCCTCCGGCACCACGATGCGCTCGGCGAAGGCGCCGTAGACGAGCATCGTCGCGACGCGGTCCCCTGGCGCGAAGCGGGTCACGCCCGCGCCGACCGCGCGCACCACGCCGGCCGCCTCGCCGCCCGGGGAGAAGGGCAGCGCGGGCTTGAACTGATACTTGCCCTCGGAGAGCAGCACGTCCGGGAAGTTCACCCCGGCCGCCTTCACGTCCAGGAGCAGCTCGCCCGGGCCGGGCGTGGGCTCGGGCACCTCGTCGACGCGCAGACCCTTCGGACCGATGAGCTCGTGGACGCGGACCGCTCGCATGGCGGACACGGTACCGCAAACCGAGACCGGCGCCCCCGGCTTCGCTATGGTTCGCCCGCCCGACATGTCGTCCCGCAGAAACGCCAACGTGCACCGGCTGGAAGAGGGGATCTACGACGTCCTGGTGGTGGGCGGCGGCATCAACGGCGCCGTCTCCGCGGCGTGCCTCGCGGCGCGCGGGGCGCGGGTGGCGCTCGTCGACCGCGGCGATTTCGCCGGCTTCACGAGCCAGCAGTCGTCCAACCTGGCCTGGGGCGGCATCAAGTACATGGAGAGCCTGGAGCTGGGCCTGGTGCGCAAGCTCTGCCGGTCGCGCAACCACCTGATCCAGAGCTACCCCTCCACCGTCCAGGAGATCCGCTTCCTCGCCGCGCACCCGCGCGGCTTCCGTCACGGCCTCTGGAAGCTGGTGCTCGGGGCCTGGCTGTACTGGGTGATCGGCAGCTGCTTCACGCGGAGGCCGCGGCGCCTCTCCGCCCGCGAGCTCGCCCGCGAGGAGCCCATCGTGGACATGAGCCGCGTGGACGGCGGCTTCGAGTACTCCGACGCCTACCTGCACGACAACGACGCGCGGTTCGTGTGGAACTTCGTCCGCTCGGCGCTGGAGCACGGGTGCGTCGCCGCCAACTACGTGGAGATGACCGCCGCCACGAAGGGCGACGACGGCGTGTGGCACGCGCGCTGCCGCGACGTCGCGCTCGGCGGCGAGCTGGACGTTCGCGCGCGGGTGCTGGTCAACGCGTGCGGCCCGTACGTCGACACGCTCAACTCCATGAGCGGCGAGGAGACGGAGCACCGGCACGTCCTGTCCAAGGGCGTCCACCTGATCGTGGACCGCCTGACGCCCCACAAGCGCGTCCTCACCTTCTTCGCCGACGACGGCCGCCCCTTCTTCGTGCTGCCGATGGGGCCGCGCACGTGCATCGGCACCACCGACACGCCCGTCGAGGACCCCGTCGCGCACGTCACCGACGAGGACCGCCGCTTCATCCTGGACAACATCAACAAGCGACTGCGCCTGGACGAGCCACTGACCGAGGCGGACGTCATCGCCGAGCGCTGCGGCGTGCGGCCGCTGGCCGTGCGCGGGCACGCGGACCGCGGCGCCGACTGGATGCACCTCTCGCGCAAGCACGTGGTGGAGGTGGACGCGGCGGCGAAGCACGTCAGCATCTTCGGCGGCAAGCTCACCGATTGCCTCAACGTGGGCGACGAGGTCGCCCGCCACGTCGCCGCGCTGGGCGTGGCGCTCGGGCACCCGGCCGCGCGGTGGTACGGCGAGCCGCCGGAGGAGACACACAAGGAGTTCCTGCACCAGGCGCGCCTCATGGACCTGGACGCCATGACCTCGCCCACGTCGTCGGAGCCGCTCACCATCCGCCTCTGGCGGCGCTACGGCGACGCCGCGCTCGGCCTGCTCGACGAGATCCGCGACGACCCGGCGAACGGCGAGGTGCTCATCGAGGGCGCCGAGTATCTGCGCTGCGAGATCGCCCACGCCGCGCGCCGCGAGATGATCGTCAAGCTGGAGGACTTCCTGAGGCGCCGGTCGAAGATCGCCCTGGTGATGCGCCGGGAGGACCTTCGCGCCGCCCCCGGTCTGCGCGAGGCGTGCCGCCTCCTCTTCGGCGACGAGGACGCCGACGCCCGCTTCGACGAGTACTTCGCCGCGCGCGCACGGCCGTGATGCCCGGTCAGGGGACGAGGACGCCCTTCGCGATGTTCGCGCGGTTCTCCAGGTCGTGCCGCGCCTCCATCTCGATCATCTCGCACACCATGAACTTGCGCAGGTACTGCTTGCCGAGCGGCCCGAGGTGCGGCTCCAGCACGATCGCGAGGAGGAACGCGCCCACCGGGACGTTGGCCGTGGGGTGGTGGACCACCGTCCCCTCGTCGAAGGTGTAGGAGGCCGCGACCTCCGGGTCCGGCTGGCAATCCCGCCAGCGGGAGTCCACCTCCCAGATGGCGCGGTCCACGTCGTCGGCCGCGACGCCGTCCGGAAAGTGCGTGCGACACCGGGGTGGCAGGAGCGGCAGCGACACCGCGACCATCCGGGCGTTGCGCTCGGTCATGGCGTCGTGGGTGTAGAGGCCGCTGTCCTCACGCTCGCCGTTCAGGTCGCCGACGATCTTGGCGACCTTCGGTAGCGCGTCGCGACAGGCGTCGCTGATGCGGTACTGGAATTCGGGGACGTAGTCGTCACACGTCTGAAAGTCGAGAGGGACGAGCCCCTTGTGCATGAAGTCGTTGGAGCCGCCCGGGATGTCGCACATCTTCACCGCCGGAGCGGCCGGCGCGCTGCACGCCGGCGTCGGGGCGGTCGGCGCCGGCGGGATCTCGAGCGCGACGACTGGATGCTCGGCGCGCGGTGCGGCGCACGCGACGAACGCGACGAGCGGGAGAAGGGCGAGCGCGCGCATCAGCGGTGTCCTTCCCGGTAGCCCTGCGACTCGGTCCACACCGCGACGTTCTCCGGGACGAGCGGCTTGCTCCCCCACACGTCGTGGTGCCGCGCATAGCTCTCGCGGACGGCGCTCGGCCCGTCGAGGTGATTGGTGCGGCCGCGCGTGTGCTCCCGCCACGCGGTGATGTGCGAGACCGCGTGGTTCTCGGTCGGCGAGTGAAAGTCGCTCGGCATCTCGTAGCCCCACGCGGTCTTCAGGTTGGGGAAGTGTGCCTTCCAGGAGCTGAGCGACGTCTTGTTCGGCACGCCCTCGTAGCCGGTGCTGCACGCCGACAGCATGAGGTCCTCGATCTGCGCGGCCGCCTCCGGCATGGCGTCGGCGAGCGCCTGGACCGAGGCGAACCCGAGCCCGCCGTCCTTGCCCGCGCCGTCGTAGATCCCCTCGCCCACAGAGTGACCGGAGAGCACAAGCCTGCTGGGGATGGTGCCGCCGTGCTCGGCGCGGGCGAAGAGGCGCGCGAGGCCGGCGAGCTCGTCGCGGGATCCGGTGCCCGCGCCTCGCAGCACGCGGGCGATGGCGCCCGACTGCGCGGGAGGAAGGCCTAGCGACTGGGCGAAGGCCTTCGCGCCCTCGGGCGTGGAGAGGTCGACCGACCTCCCGCCCACGCGCGCGTGGTCGGCGCCGTCGGGGCCGTCTTCGGAGTGCGCGATCACCACGGCGCCGGGGAGGTTCTTCGCTTCGAGCTCGTTCTGGTGCTCGTGAGTGTCGTCACCGACCGTGGAGTTCATGCCGAGGTAGATGATCCCGTCGTTGAGGTGCGGCCGCGGCTGCGTGCTCGTGGCGTCGGAGCGCGTCGGCGGCTCCCGTCCCGCGTTCTGCGCGAAGAGCACCGCCGAGTGGTCGAGCTCGTGCTCGTGGCCACCGCCCAGGTCGGGCGTCGGTTCGTGATGGTGGCGCGCCTCCGTCGCGGCGCCGGGCTGCTCGTCGTGATCCGGGGCGGGTCCGGCGGACGTCGTCCGTCTCTGGATGTTCATGGGGGCCCATCGGCGCGGGCCCACCAGGCGTTGCCTGCCCGCGGGGCGTCACGCGCCGAAGGCGACCAGCTCGTCGAAGTGGAGGATGCGCGTGCCCTGCTCCCCCGCCAGCGTCGCCGCGACGAGCGCGCGCGCGACGGTGTCGGCCGCGATCGGGCGGTACTTGCGCAGCCCGCCCATCAGGGTGAAGGTCACCGCCCGCGCCACGCCGATGCCGATGCGCTCGCCCGGCCGGTTCTCCGCGCGCTCGCCCACGAGGAGGCTGGGGCGCGCGATCACCAGCGACTCGAACCCCGCCGCCGCCACGTCGCGCTCGGTCTCCCCCTTCACCCGCAGGTAGAAGCTGGACGCGCGCTCGCTCGCCCCCACCGACGACACCAGCGCGAAGCGGGAGGCCCCGCCCCCGGCCGCGAGCCGCGCCACCGCCGCGGTGTAGTCGTGATCGACGCGCCGGAACCTCTCCTGCGAGCCGGCCTTCTTGATCGTCGTCCCCAGGCACGCGTAGACGTCGTCCACGGCGAAGGCGTCCTTGTGCTCCTCCAGCCGGTCGAAGTCGACGACGCGCTCCTCCAGCCCGGCGTCCTTGCGTCCGGAGGGGCGCCGCACCAGCGCCACCACGCGCGCGTACTCCATGCGCTCCACGAGGTGCGACAGACAGCAGCCGCCGACCAGACCGGAGGACCCGACGATGAGTGCGGTGCGCATGGCCGCATGCATCCACGCGCGCGGCCGGATGTAAAGCCGCTATAACGTGCTCCATGGCCAAGGTGCTCGACGAGCTCGTCACCCTGCTCGCCCTGGAGCGGATCGAGGAGAACCTGTTCCGCGGCCAGAGCCAGGATCTGGGGTGGGGCACCGTCTTCGGCGGGCAGGTGCTCGGGCAGGCCCTCTCCGCCGCCGTACAGACGGTGCCGGCGGAGCGCCACGCCCACTCCATGCACGCGTACTTCCTGCGGCCGGGGGACGTGCGCAAGCCCATCGTCTACGAGGTGGACCGCATCCGCGACGGCGGCTCCTTCACGACCCGCCGGGTCGTCGCCGTGCAGAGCGGCAAGGCCATCTTCAACCTCGCCGCCTCCTTCCAGAAGGAGGAGCCCGGCTTCGAGCACCAGGACGAGATGCCGGAGGCGCCGGAGCCGGAGTCGCTCGCCACCGAGCAGGAGCGGTGGAAGGCGCACGCCGACAGGCTCCCGGCCTTCGCGCTGCAGCGCGCGCTCGCGCCACGCCCCTTCGAGACGAGACCCGTCGAGCCCGACGACGACCCCTTCGCCCCCGCGCCGCGCCCGCCGCGGCGGATGCTGTGGCTGCGCACCGCCGGGCAGCTCCCCGACGACCCGGCGCTCCACGGCTACCTGCTCGCCTACGCCTCCGACTTCGCCTTCGTCACCACGTCGCTGCTGCCTCACGGCGTGACCTGGCTGACCCGCGGGATGCAGGTGGCGAGCCTGGATCACGTGATGTGGTTTCATCGCTCCTTCCGCGTCGACGAGTGGCTGCTCTACGTCATCGACAGCCCGGCCGCCCACGGGGCTCGCGGGCTGGCCCGCGGCCGCGTCTTCACACGCGACGGCCGGCTGGTGGCTTCCACCGCGCAGGAGGGGCTCATCCGGCGGCGGACGGCGAACGCTTGACGCGTCAAGGGTTGGTCAGGGCGATGGAGTTGGTCCCCACCGCCCAGTCGCCCGCGCCGTCGGTGTCGGCGCCAGCGACGCGCGCGACGGTCTTGCCCGCCGGCCCGCTCCCGCAGCCGGCCCAGTCGGCGGAGACGCCCTCGGCGAGAGGATTGGTGTTGCATGCGTTGCCGCCGCAGTCCGCCGGGAGCCACTGCGTGGCCACCTGGAGCGCCATCACCTCGTTGAAGAAGCCCGCGGGGGACGTGGCGTTGCTCCGGTAGAAGGCGGCGCCGTCCTGGATGGGTCCGTTGTTGAAGTCGCGGAGCACCAGCACGCGCCCGGAGTAGGTGATGCCCCCGGCGCCACCACGTACGTCCCACCCCGTGTCGTAGCAGTTGGCGTTGGTGCAGTCCGTCTGGCTGGTGGTCTCGTCGGTCACGCCGGCCGGGGGCTTGAGGTGCACGACGATGAAGTCCCCCTTGGCCACCGGCAGGTCGGGCAGCGTGGCGAGGATGAGCACGCCGCTGGTGATGTCCTGCTCCAGCGTGATGCCCGTCGTCTTCCCGGCAGCGACCACCAGCAGCTCGACGAGGTCGACGTTGCTGCTGACGTTGGGGGCGATCTCGTTGAGCTGGAGGCGCGCGAGGCCGGAGCCGGCGTCGGCGTCGACCGCGGCGTCCTCGGTCCCGCCGTCCGCCGCGGCGTCGGACGCGGGGGCGTCGGCGGCGGCGTCGACCGGCGCGCCAGTGTCGCCGCCCGCCTCCACCTGCGGCGTGCCGGCATCATCGCTCACCTTGCCACCGGTGGCGCAGCCCAGCGCACCGACCAGGAGCAGGCCTGTCAGCGCACCACTCGCCACACCCCGCACAGGACCCCTTCGACGCATCGCTGAGGCTCCACTATGACGCATGGTGCGACTTTTGCGCCACCCAAATGCCCCGGTGGGCGCGCTCGTTTTGCGCGTGCGACGACCGATGTGCAGCTCGTCGCGGGGCGATCGGACTCTCCAACCATCGGGATGGGCTGGGCTGCCCCGGGCACGGTGGATGCACATGTTTCTTCCATGATCGGCCTGTTCTGCGCTGGAGGTGCCCCATGAATCACCCGAACGATGGCACGTACACACACGTGGTGGACCACTCGTCCGGTGTGGCCATCACGCCCACGCCCGACGACGCTCCGGTCGGGCGGTTGCGCCGGGAGCACGACGACGTATCCCGCCTGCTCGCCTCGCTGGAGTCACAGCTCACCCTCGTGCACGCCGCCGGGGACGGGGACTGCGCGATGATGCGCGAGGTGGTGAGCTTCCTCACCGAGTACATCGACGCCGTGCACCACACGCGCGAGGAGCTGGTGATGGCCGAGCTCGTGGCGAACGACCCGTCGCTCCAGGTGATCGCCGACACGCTGAGGAGTCAGCACGACACCATCGCCCGGCGCGGCCTCCTCCTGCAGGAGCTGCTCGACTGCGCCCTCGCCGACGCGCCGGTGGAGCGCCGGAGCATCGCCCACCTCGGCTTCGCGTACACCGCGGAGCTGCGACGCAACATGGCGGTGGAGGAGGCGCTGGTCTTCCCGCTCGCCGTGGCACGCCTCGGGCCCGCGCAGTGGGCCGGCATCGACGCGAAGCTCGCCGACGGCGCGGAGGCGCTGCTGGACGAGGTGACCGCCCGCTACCGCGACTTCATCGATCAGCTCCCGCCCGCGGGGTGCGGCTGCGCGTGAGCCGGCCGTTGGCCGGGGACCGACCGCGACGGCGACGCTGATTCAGGGCGCGCAGGAGCGGAACGCGGGGAGGTGCCGGTTCTGCGACATGGCGCGCAGGCGCTCGAAGACGTTGCGGACGTCCGGCGGCAGGTCCGTCCGCGCCAGGAGCTGATCGTACATGGCGACGTTCTCCGTCTCGATGGCCACGCCGGCGGCGCAGGCGGCCTGCATCGTCTTGTACGAGGGCACGGCGGCCGCGCTCCACGCGCTCTTGGGCGGCTCGAGCCCGCGCGAGGAATACAGCCCGCGCACCAGCCACGCGTGACGCGCCTCCGAGAAGGCGATGCGCTGGAACGGCCGCGCCGCCCCGTGATCCGCGATCGCCTTGTCGTACGTCGCCTGCGCGCGCAGCTCGTCCTGGTAGGCACGGTTCACCGCCTGCGCGACGCCTTCGGTGAAGGGCACGGGAGTCGCCCCGCTCGCCCCGGGGCAGGAAGCCCCCGTGCGCGGCGCGACGGCCCCGGCGCCCATCTGGCCACGCCAGGGGCAGTCGGCGTTTGCGCCGCCTCCTGCGCGCGGACCGGCGCCCATGCGGCCCGGCGCCGCGGCAGGCGGGGGGGCGGGCGCAGGAGCGGGCGCGGTGCTGGCGGTCACCGGATACTCGGCCGACGGCTGCGCGCCGCACGCGACGACGCTGGAGGAGAGGATCAACAAGGCACTGGCGAGGTGATGACGCATGGCAAGACGACGAGCTGCATCGCTCGTGCCGCGACGTCGAGTCCGAAAAGAAGCGCTGCGGCGGGGACGCGGCGACCAATCCTGCGCGCCTCTGCACCCGGTGCGCGGCGCGCGCGCGGTGGCCGCCCGGGCGCGGCCTGCCGCGCGTGCTAGCTTGCACCCATGGACCTCGACGCCAACGCCATCCTCGCCTCGATCGTCATCAGCGGGATCGGCACGGTGGCGCTCGTCTACGGCAAGCGCCAGGCGCGGTTCCCCCACATGATCGCGGGCGTGCTGCTCATCGCCTACCCCTTCTTCATCTCCAATCTGTTCCTGATGGCCGGCATCGCCATCGTGATCCTCGCCGCGCTCTGGGGCGCCGTTCGATTCGGCTGGTGACGCGAGGCCACGCGCACGAACGCGCGGCGAAATCGGCGCGATCGCTGCCGAAATGACGCTCCCATGACGAGCGCTGGCACGACTCGTGCGTCATATTAACCGTACAGTCGTGTCCTCACTCACTCCCAATTCCCCCCGCGAGAGTCTGCTCGTCTTTTCCGACGTTCACCTCGGGAGTGACCTGAACGATCGCCTCGCCCCCGCCCAGCGAGCGCGCCGCTCCGATCGCATCGACCACGATCTCGTCGACTTCCTCGCCCACTACCGCAACGAGAAGCCGGCGGCGGACCGGTGGCGCATCGTCATCGCGGGGGACTTCATCGACTTCATCGGCATCACGGTGAGCCCGGACGGCCCGCTGGAGACCGCGCTGAACGAGGAGGAGCAGGAGCACGGCCTGGGCAACGCCGCGGACCACGCGCGCGCCAAGCTCCGTCGCGTCGCCGGGCGCCACCCGGACGTGTTCGCCGCGCTCGCCACCTTCGTCGCGGGCGGCCACGCGCTCACCGTCGTGCACGGCAACCACGACGTGGAGTTCTACTGGGACGGCGTCAAGGAGGACTTCCGCGCCCTGCTCCTCGCGCACACCGCCCTCACCGGCGAGGAGGCGGCGCGCTTCCTCGATCGCATCGATTTCCGCCCCTGGTTCTTCTTCTGGAAGGGCGTGGCCTACATCGAGCACGGTCACCAGTACGACGCCTTCTGCGCCACCGACTACCTGATGGCGCCGCTCTCCCCGCTGGATCCGCGCCGCGTGGCCCGCGGCTTCTCCGACGTGCTCCTGCGCTACGTCGTCCGCCCCACGATGGGCATGCACGAGCACGGCCACGAGCACAAGGGCATGCTCGACTACCTCACCTTCGGGGCGCGCCTCGGCATCGGCGGCATGTTCAAGCTCCTCTTCCGCTTCCTCGAGGCGGTCGTGGAGCTCTTCCGCCTGCGGCGCGGCCACTTCTCGGAGGCGGCGCGCGCGCTCAAGGCAGAGCACGAGCGGCGCATGGGTCTGGTGGCTGAGGCGACGCGCATCGGGATTGACAGGCTGCGCGCGCTCGCCGCCCTGCAGACGCCGCCCGTCACGCGATCCATCCGCGGCATCCTGGCGAGCGTGCTGCTCGACAGGCTCGCCCTCGCCCTGCTCTGCTCGCTGCTGCTGCTGGTGACGGGGGTGCTGGGCCTGCGCTCCGGTCACTTCTTCTACGCCAGCGCATGCGTCGCGCTGGGCTGGGTGCTCGGCCACGCGTACCTCTCGCGGCAGCGCCAGCTGGATCCCGCCGAGCAGATGGCCGAGCGGGCGACACACCTCGCGCGCCTGCTCCCCGCGGCGTTCGTCGTGATGGGGCACACCCACGCGCCGGCCGAGACCCCCGTCAACGAGGGCGCGGCGACGTACATCAACGTCGGCTCCTGGGCGGAGGAGGAGCCGGACGTCGCCGACGAGGATGCGTATCGGGCTCCCCGCACGCACCTGGTCATCCAGCTCGGCGACGATGGCCAGCCGGTGGCGGAGCTGCGCGCCTGGGCGCCCGATGGCCCGCGACGCTGGGTCGTGAGCTGATCGCGTCGCCAGTCGGACCGGAGCGCTGCCGTCACACCCCGGGCGTGCTGCCGTGGCACATGGGATGCACCTGACGATGCATAGCCGCACCTCCGGTGCGCAGATCGGAGTCCACCATGGCCATGCTCCTCCTCTTCCTCGTCATCGGCGTCGCCGTGAGCGAGGTCAGTCTCCGGCTGATTCCCACGCGGGAACCCGCCGTGCGCACGATGACGCGCTTCTTCGCCGTGGGCTCGGCCCTGGTGGGCGGCGTCTTCCGTCTGGACGTCATGCACACCGGAGATCCGGTTCGGGACCTGTTCGCCGCAGCCGGCATTTCTCTCGCCGTCGTGCTCTTCTTGCGCATGGCGCACGGGCTGATCGTCCGGGGTGGCTACAGGCCGGACGAGCGCAAGGTCTGAGGCGCGACGCGGGGGGGCCGCGTCTACTCGAAGAGGGCGCCGCCCTCCTTCACCGCCACCGCCTCCTCCGCGAGCTCGGCGTAGCTCATCGCGGCGGCCTTGTGCTGCTCCTCGTCGGAGTAGAGGCGCCCCAGGAAATCACCGATGCCCGCCACGCGCCGGATGGCCGGGCCGAGCGCGCGGCCGACGACCGGGTGGTTGTAGCCGTCCTGCAGCACCCGGGCGAAGGTGCCGAACCACGTGTTCATCACGGCCGGCTTGGCGCCGAGGAGCTGCAGGCGCTTGAACGCCTCGCGCATGCGCGTGCCGGACGGGTCGATGCGCTCCATCGGCCGGAAGAAGACGTCGCGGAAGAAGGGCTGGCCGAAGTAAAGCATCGAGGCGAACGTCCAGGCCGAGCGCGCGTGATCGCGAGGCGTCTTGTGCGGGCGGCGCGCCCGGCGCTCCGCCCACGCGGGCGACGAGTAGTAGCCCACCATGTGGTAGTCGATGGCGATGTGCCGCGACTCGTCGCGGTTGATGAGCCGCATCGCCTGGTCGCTCGCCTCGTCGGCGACGTAGTCGTTGAGCGAGCGCAGGAGGGCGATGTCCAGGATCAGCTCACCCGCGGTGATGTAGGTGTTGGCGACGTCGTCGTCGAGGCCGGTCACCGCGGTGACGAAGTGGTCGAAGAAGCGGGTCAGCGCGGGGCTCGGCCGGTAGACGCGCAGCCGCCGGCGGTCGTAGTGGTCGGCGAGGAGCTGCGCCATCTGCGCGTGGCGGATCTCGTCGACGACGAACGTCTCGAAGATGTCGTGCAGCACCGGATCGTCCACCCGCCGCGACTGCTCGCGGAAGAGCGCGCCTGCGAGCCGCTCGATCACCGCCATGTCGGTGAAGAGCTGGCAGACCGCGATCTCGTCCTCTTCGGAGAGCGCCCGCGGCGGACGGGAGAGGTCGATGTCGTGCACCGACCACTGATCGCGCCGGCAGCGCTCGAGCATCCGATCGAGGTCCATCGGCTCAGAGTCTAGCGCCGCGCTACTCCTCGATCACCTCGATGATCTCCGCCTCCTGCGTGCTGTCGGCGCGGCGGCGCACCTGGATGGGCTGGGTCTTGTCGGCCGAGGCCTCGGCCGCGCCGCGCTCTCCGGCGCCCGCGTCGAGGAGGCCGTCCTCCACCGCGCCGGCGGCGGCGTTGCGCAGCTCCTCGTAGCTCGCCACGCTGGGGCGACGGAAGTCGTCCGCGCCGAACACCTCCCGCACCAGCTCCTTGCCCTTCGGGTCCTTGGCGAGCTGCAAGAAGGCGCGCGTGAGACGGTCGCGCCCGGCGGCCGGGAGATCGCCGCGCGCGGCGATGACGTCGGAGGGGATCTCGCCGAAGATCGCCAGCACGCGGATGGAGGAGCCGAGGCCCGGGACGTGCGTCCACGGGCCGTCGGCGATGGCCCCCTGCTTGCCGAGCTGCACGTACGTCGCGCCGAAATCCGCCTTGCCCGACGCCACCGCCTTGACCACCGCCTGGTGTGACCCGTAGAAGCGCTGCCCGGAGAAGGCGGTGCGCGGGTCGACGCCCATCGCCGCGAGCTGGATGCGCGGCAACACGAAGCCGCTGGCGCTGTGCTTGTCCACCCACGCCGCGCGCTTGCCCTTCAGCCCCGTGGGCGAGCGCACCCGGGAGGACGCGGCGACGATGATGGCGCCGTGGTAGCTGTTGCGCCCGACGCGATACTGGCTCACCAGCGGGACCACGCTCTTGCCGCGCATCAGCGCGATGAAGGGGATGGGCGAGAGCCAGGCGAGGTCGATCTCACCCTTGTGGACGAGCTGTGCCACCCGCTCGTACGAGGGCAGGGCGGTCATGCCGACGTCGGTGCCGGCGAGCTTGCCGAGCCGGATGGCGAGGTCGGTCATCCGGCGCTTCGCCTCCGCGCTCGCCTCGGGCGCGGCGTAGCCGAAGACGATGAGCTCCGGCAGCGCCTTGACCGACTTGGAGCTGGGCGGCGCCGCGCGGGAGCTCGACGGGCGGGACTTCGGCGCGGGGCGGGAGCTGGGCGCGGGACGCGGGATGTTGGGCATGCGACCTCGGTGCCTCCAAACGTAGACGACTTCGGCGTGGGCTGGACCTCAAACGTCGGCGACCGGGCCGGCCATGCGCTCGGCGTCGGGCCCGGCGCCCAGGTGATCGCCCAGGAAGCGGAAGGTATCGCGCCAGCAGCGGCGCGCGTTCTTCGTCAGCACGACGGCGTGGAAGGCGTGCGGTTCGCGCGCGTAGACGGCGAGCTCGGCGTCGACGCCGCGCGTGACGAGCGCGCGGGTGAGCCGGCGCGCGTCGTCGAGCAGCGGGTCGCGGGTGCCGACGGAGACGAAGAAGGGCGGGAGCGGCCGGTCCGGCGTGTCGCCGCGCTCGAGCACCAGGAGCGGATCGGCGAGGTCCAGCGTCCTCGGGTCCAGCTCGGCGGCGCGGGAGAGGTACTGCTCCGAGATGACGACGATCTGGTCGTGGGCGAAGGTGGCGAGGTGCGGCCAGCGCCGCGCGAAGCGCCCCGGCTCGGTGACCTGCAGCAGGCCGCACGCGGGCAGCACCACGCGCGGGACCACCCCGCGGTCGAAGACGGCGCGCGCCCAGGGCTCCGGCCGCGCGTAGCACGTGGCGAGGGTGAGCGCGGTGACGAGGTTGGCGCCGGCGCTCTCCCCGGCGAAGACCAGCTCGCCCGGGTCGGCGCCGTACTCCGTCGCGTGATCGGCTACCCAGCGCAGGGCGTCGCACACGTCGCGCAGGCCCTCCGGGAAGGGGTGCGCGGGGGCGAGGCGGTAGTTGACGTTGAACACGACGTACCCGGCGCGCGCGAACATGAGCCCCATGATCCAGTGGGTGTCCTTGCTCAGGATGCGGAAGCCGCCGCCGTGCACGTAGAAGATGCAGGGCCGCGGCGCGTCCGGGCTGGCATCCCGCGGCCGCCAGACGTCCAGCCGGTGCGCGGCGTCGCCACCCGGCACGTACGGCACGTCGCGCACCAGCTCCACGTTGTGCCGCTCCGGCGCCGCGAGCGGGTGCATGCGGCCGGCGGCGGAGAGCGACACGAAGAACTTGTCGGTCGCGGCGAGGGTGGCCCTCCGCCGCAGATCGACGAGCCGGCGTCGAAGTCCCATCGTCAGCCGAGCTGCGGCATGCGCTCGTGCAGGCGCTCGCCGAGCTTCACGAAGTCGTAGCGATTGGGGCGGCCACCCTCCGGCAGACACGCGATGTCGTAGGCGGCGACGGCCGCGCGCTTGCGCAGCGCCTCGTCCAGGCCCAGCTTGTCGCCCAGGTCCACCATCGTGGTGTGCTCGCTCGTGGAGACGACGCCGTCGAGCTGCGCGAACCACGCGGCGAGCGCGTAGGTGAGCACCTGCTCCCACTCGCTCATCCCGCCCACGTCGACGTCCTCGAGCGCGATCTTGTTCTTCGTCGCCTGCTCGATCGCGGCGTAATCCTCCGGGGAGACGCCCGACTCCTTCGCGGCCCTCAGCAGGCCGGTGGCCTCGATGCGCTGGAGCGCGCCGTCCGCCCAGCCGATGGCGGCGAGCGCGAGAAAGGATTGCTTGGGGAGCTTGGTCATGACGCGAGCGTACCACCACGCCGGCTCGGGCGAGCGCGTTGTGGCGTCATCGAAACGGCGCGCGCTCTCGAAAAGTGCTATGGTTTGAGGGTGATGAATCGACGCTCCTCCGAGGCGGCCTTGCGGTTCGCCGAGCGCCGGCGCCGCGAGGACGAAGCGCCACGCCTGCTCACCCAGGTCCCCAAGCTGGAGAGCCTGCGGCTCGACGTCGAGGAGCAATCCGGCGGCGGCGGCGTGGGTGAACCCTCGCACATCCGCCATATCGTGGTGGATCACGCGCCTGCGCTCTTCTGGCTCCCCTGCGGGGATCCCGCCTGCAAGGACGGCGGCCACGAGATCACCGACGCGGTGATGCGTGCCCTCTACGCCGGCCAGCCGCAGTTCGAGGTGGAGGACACCTGCCACGGGCAGACGGGCAACGCCCCCTGCCGGCGGCTCCTGCGCTGCATCGGCAGCGCCACCTACCGCGAATAGCAACGGGCCGCGCGCTCGCGCCGACGAGGTCGGGATGGAAGAGGTGCTGCGCGAACGCTTCGGCCTGCAGGAATTCAGGCCGTGGCAGCGCGAGGCGATCGTCGCCTTGCTGGAGGGGCCCGGCCGCGTGCTGGTGGTCGCGCCGACGGGCGGCGGCAAGTCGCTGACCTACCAGCTCCCGGCGGCGATGCTGGGCGGCACCACGCTCGTCATCTCGCCGCTGGTCGCGCTGATGGAAGACCAGGTGCGGTCGCTCCAGGCGCGCGGCATCGAGGCGACGTACCTCGCCTCCACGGTGGACCTCGCGGAGCGCCGGCGCCGGGAGGCGGACATGCTTCGTGGCCGCTGGTCGCTCGTCTACGCCGCACCGGAGCGCCTCGCCTCCGACGCGTTCGTCGGGCTGCTCGGGCGGTGCGACATCTCGCTGGTGGCCATCGACGAGGCGCACTGCATCTCGCAGTGGGGTCACGACTTCCGCCCGGACTACCTCCGGCTGGGCAGCTTGCTGGAGCGGCTGCGCCCGCCGCGCGTGCTCGCGTGCACCGCCACGGCGACGCCCCAGGTCCGCAAGGAGATCCGCGCGCACCTGAAGCTGGAGCCCTGCCACGAGGTGCTGCGCGGCTTCGCGCGACCCAACCTGCACCTCGGCGCGCGCAGCGTCGACGGCCCGCGGCAGGCGCGATCGGCGCTCCTCGAGACGCTCGGCGAGGCGCTGGGCGACGCGCGCTCCCCGCGCGGCGGCGCCATCGTCTACGCCGCCACGCGCAAGTCGACCGAGCAGTACGCCGGGCTGCTGCGCGAGCGCGGCTGGGACGCCGCCCACTACCACGCCGGCATGGACGGGGACGCGCGCACCCGGGTCGCGTCTCGCTTCGCCGCGCGCGAGACCGACGTCGTCGTCGCCACCAACGCGTTCGGCATGGGCATCGACCGGGCGGACATCCGCGCGGTGGTCCACGTGCAGCCGCCCTCGTCCATCGAGGCCTACTACCAGGAGGTGGGGCGCGCGGGGCGCGACGGGCAGCCGGCCACGGGCCTCTTGCTCTGCTCCGGCGCCGACATCGCCCTGCGCCGCCGGCTGGTGCTCGCGGACGGGGACGACCCGGCGCTCGCCGCGCACGCCTGGGCGCTCTTCCGTGATCTGCTGCGGTACCTGGACGCCCGCACCTGCCGGCACGACTTCGTGCTCCGCTACTTCGGCGACGAGCAGGAGCTGCTCGGCGGCTGCGGCCACTGCGACGTGTGCGAGGCCATCGACGAGCGCGGCGAGGACACCGCCGGCGCGGTGGACCCGGAGGTGACGCTGGTGGTCCGCAAGGCGCTCTCCGGCGTGGCGCGGGCGAACCGGCGCGCCGGGCTGCTGGCGATCGCCGAGATGCTGCGCGGCGTGGACTCGGACAAGACCCGCAGGTTCGGCTTCACGCGGCTCTCCACCTTCGGCCTGCTGGAGGACCGCTCGGCGGAGTGGGTCGTGGCGCTGCTGCGGGCGCTGCTCGCCGCCGGGTGGGTCGATCTCACCCCGACCGACCACCCCGTTCCCTTCCTGACGGGCGTCGGGGCGGAGGTGATGAAGGGGCGCGCGCCGGCGCGCATCGTGCTGCCCGCGGAGCCACGCGCGAGGCGCAGGTCGAGAGGGCAGCAGTCCGCGCGAGGGCAGGCGGCTGCGCCCGCGCTGGCCGCCGCGGACCAGGCGCTGTTCGAGCGGCTGCGCACGCACCGGGCGGAGGTCGCGCGCGAGCGCGGCGTGCCGGCGTACGTCGTCGCCTTCGACCGCACGCTGGCGGAGCTCGCCGCGGCGCGGCCGCGGACGATCGCGGAGCTGCTCGCCGTCCACGGCATGGGCCCGGCGCGCGCCGAGCAGTACGGCGAGGCGATCCTGCGGGTGATCGCCGAGGCGTGACGTGCTCAGTTCGTGGGGGGCGCGGCGGCCATGCCGGTGGCGCCGCCGCCGGAGGTCTTCTTCACGATGCGCTCCAGCTCGTCGCGCTGGAGCGTCTCGTGCTCCAGCAGCTCCTTGCCGATGGCGTCGAGGGTGCCGTGCCGGCGCTCGAGGATCTCGCGGGCGCGGCCGTGCTCTCGCTCCAGGATGCCGCGCACCTCGTCGTCGATCGTCCGGGCCGTCTCCTCGCCGTAGTCGCGCTCCTCCGAGACGTCCTTGAGGAAGCGCATCGCCGTCTGCTTGCCGAAGGTCTGCGGGCCGAGCTTCTCGCTCATGCCGAAGCGCGTGACCATCATGCGGGCGAGCTCCGTGGCGCGGGAGAGGTCGTCCTCGGCGCCCGTGGAGACGTCGTGGCAGATGATCTCCTCGGCGGTGCGGCCACCCATGAGCACGCAGATGCGGTCCCGCAGCTCCTCGCGTGTCATCAGGTACCGCTCCTCCGTCGGGAGCTGGAGCGTCGCGCCGAGCGCGCCGATGGACCGCGGGATGATGGTGACGCGGTGCACCGGATCGGAGTGCTCGACCGAGAGGGCCACCAGGGCGTGGCCGGACTCGTGGAAGGCGACGCGCCGCTTCTCGTCGGGCGTCATCAGGCGGCCCTCCTTCTTGAGGCCGAGCTGGATGCGGTCGATGGCCTCCTCGAAGTCGGCTGCGGTCACGACGTCGCCCTGCCGCCTGACCGAGGCGAGCGCCGCCTCGTTCACCAGGTTGGCGAGGTCCGCGCCGACCATGCCCGGCGTGCGCTGCGCCACCACCTTCAGCTCCACGTCCGGCGCCAGCTTCACCTTGCGCACGTGCACCTTGAGGATGGCCTCGCGCCCGCGCACGTCGGGCCTGTCCACCACCACCTGCCGGTCGAACCGGCCGGCGCGCAGCAGGGCCTTGTCCAGGATCTCCGGGCGGTTGGTGGCGGCCATGATGATGATGCCCACGCCGGAGTCGAAGCCGTCCATCTCGACGAGGAGCTGGTTGAGCGTCTGCTCGCGCTCCTCGTTGGCGACGAAGCCGCTCGCTCCCGCGCGCGACTTGCCGATGGCGTCCAGCTCGTCGATGAAGATGATGCACGGCGCGCGCTCCTTCGCCTGGACGAAGAGGTCGCGCACGCGCGAGGCGCCCACGCCGACGAACATCTCCACGAACTCGGAGCCGGACAGGGAGAAGAAGGGGACGCCCGACTCGCCGGCGACCGCGCGCGCGAGCAGCGTCTTGCCGGTGCCGGGCGGGCCCACCAGCAGCACGCCCTTGGGCACGCGGGCGCCCACCGCGGTGTACCTGGTGGGTTCCTTGAGGAAGCTGACCACCTCGTTCAGCTCGTCGCGGGCCTCGTCCACGCCGGCCACGTCGGCGAAGGTTGCGCCGTTCTCCTTGCTCTTGTCGTAGATCTTCGGCTGGCTCTTGCCGAAGCTCATCGGGCGGGTGCCGCCCCCGACGCCGCCGGACCGCTTGGAGACGAACACCGAGAGCAGCCAGAAGCCGATGGGGATGATGAGCAGGGGCAGGCCACCGATGAGCAGGCTCGTCCAGACGGAGCCGTGCTCGATCTCGCCCTTGATCTTCACCTTGTGGTCGATGAGGTTCTTGAGCAGCGCGTCGCCCTGCACGTTCGGGATACGCTGGGTGACCATCGTCTTGAGCGGCTTGCCCGCCTCCGGGTGGACCCGGGAGATGATCTCGTCGGCGTGGATCTCCACCTCCTCGACGCGGCCCTCGTCCACGGCGGAGACGAGATCGCTGTAGGACATCGGCGTGGGGGCTCCCTGATCGAGCAGGGAGGTGCGCCACAGGAAGAGGGTGACCAGCACCGCGACGAGCAGCGGGACCATGAAGCGATACCAGCGCATCTTGGGGTCGGGTGTCGCCATGGTGCCCTCATGCGTCGCTGGCGAAGACGACCTTGCCGAGGCGGGCCTCGGCGTCGCTCGCGGTTGCGCGTTCCTCCTCGAGTGCTTCGGCCTCGGCCTCCAGGTCGGCGAAGCGGTAGCGCACCTCGCCCTCCGGGCCCACGTCCACGTCGCCGCCCAGCTCCACGACGCGGCGGGTGATCTCCTTCGAGCTCGCGTCCTCCCCGGTGGCCACGCGGTACGCGGCCCGCAGGGTCTCGTCCGGCACCGGCTCCTTGTGGGGGGCGCGCGCAAGCACCTCGCGCAGGATGGCGAGGCGCGCGTTCTCCCGCGCGACGCCGCGGGCGGCCCGACGCCGGAAGAGGGCGCGCAGGGTGGGTAGCGCGAAGAGCGCGGCGGAGAAGACGAGGGGCACCACGCCGAGCGCGACGGGGACACCGTCGTACGGGAGGACGCGCGGGGGGTGCTTGCTGAAGAGGAGCAGGATGTTGGAGATGGTGAGGCCCGCGCCGATCACGACGCCGCTCGCCACCAGGTTGAAGCCGTTGAGCAAGGAGATGATGACGTTGGAGCCGACGCCGTTGCCGGTGAGCGGCGCCAGGCGACGCGGCGTCTCCCACGCGGGGGGAGGCGTGGCGGTCCCCGGCACCGCCTCTGCCGTCCGGCGCACCGACTCGAAGCGGTAGATGATGCCGCCCTGCTCCCCCACCTCCACCGTGCCGTCGTAGTCGAGCATCAGTCGGGCCATGAGCGGATCGGCCTCGGTGCGGGGGAGGCCGGTCACGCGCATCACGTCGGCGAGGCCGATGCGCCCCTTCTGCGCGCGCACCTGCGCCAGGATGCGCGCGCGCACCGCGTTGGGGTCCTCCGGCGGGGGAGTGGGACCGAAGACGAAGCGGTTCACCTTCTCGTAGAAGGGGATGTCGTTCTTGCCCTTGCGCCGGCGGCTGGAGCGGGCGGGCACCGCCGGGCGGCCGTAGCCGTAGCCGTAGCCCTGGCCGTACCCGTACCCGTAGTCGTAGTAGTAAAACGGCGAGAAGGGGTGAAACGTCCAGAAGAAGGCCTCGGCCAGCAGGCGGAGCATGCCGCCCAGCAGGCCGAAGGAGCCGCGGTCGTTGCGGGAGTCGTTGGAGCGGCCGGCGAAGGTGAGGCCGATGAGCAGCGCGACGAAGAGCGCGGTGTAGCCGAGCATCACGACCAGGATCCACGCGCGGACGATGAAGCGGCCGGCGCCGAGCAGGCCGCGGCCGGCGGCCGACCACGCGCGGGCGAGGCGATCGCGCGTCTCCCAGGGCTTGGTGAAGCCGGTGGGGAAGACGTGGACCAGATCGCCGTCCTCGGTGACGCGCAGGTGGCCGCGGTACTCCCCGGTGAGCCAGTGGAGTCCGGCCTGGGCGTCGCGGAGGGCCAGGCCGCTCGTCACCGAGGCGTCCGCCACGGTCACGGGCTTGATGCCGCCGGGTGCCTTCGCGAGGCTCCGGCGCAGGACCTCCCCGGCGGCTGCGGGCTCCAGGCTCTTGGGGGCGTCGACCACGCGCCTAACCTAAGGCCGTTTCTCGGGTTTCGCATCCCTTCCCACGCCTGAGGCGCGGCGCCCGGGTCGCGGGCGGCTCAGTTGGGCGGGGGGGCGGATGATGAGGGGGGCCCCGCCCCGCTCATGCTCGGGCTCGTGCTCGCGCGCGTGCGTGCCGGCGGGGGGCGCATGAGGGGCGGGCGACGGCACGCACGCGCGCTTGCGCGCGAGCCCTGCGCGTGAGCGCCCTCCCCCGGCCCCTCGCTCGCTTCGCTCGCTCGTGGGCGGGGAGGGTTTCTGGGCGCGGTGTGCGGGCGGGGGGACGCGAGGATGGGAGACCAGGAGGGGGGCCGGATGGAGGACGGAGGTGACGGGCCCTCCCCCGCGAAGGTCCTCCGCCCAGGCTGGGAGGGGGCGAGCGAGGGAGCTTCGTGCGGTGCCACGCCGGGCGGGCGGAAGAAGCCCGCCAGCCTTCCGGGGGCCGGGGGGCGGCGGGACTGCGGCTGTCATGCTTCTTCCGCCTCGAGGGGGCATGGCACCGCACGAAGCTCCCTCTCTCTTCTTCCTTCACCAGCGGGCGCGGCGGATGCGGGGGAAGGAGGCGACGCGATCGGAGGCGCTGTTGTGGAAGGAGCTGCAGGCGCGGCGGTGCTGCGGGGTGAAGTTCCGGCGGCAGCACGTGCTGGGTGGGACGTACATCGTGGACTTCGTGGCGCTGAGCGAGCGGCTGGTGGTGGAGGTGGACGGCGGGGTGCACCGGGCGCCGGGGCATCCGGAGGCGGATGCGCGGCGGCAGCGGACGATCGAGGCGATGGGGTTCCGGGTGCTGAGGATCGAGGCGGGGGTGGTGGAGGGGGATGTGAAGCGGGCGGCGGGGATGGTGAGGGAGGCGCTGCGGGGTGGGGGGTGAACGGAGCGCGCTCGACGCTGCTCGATCGCGCCACGATCTCCTAGGCGCTCCGCTTCCGGCACAGGCCGACCATGTCGCACGAGCCGCACGCGTGCTTGTCCCATGTGGGCAAGCGCGGGAGATCGTTCGTGCGGAGCGCCTCGCCGGCTGCTCGGACGGTGATGCGCGGCGCGGCCTCACCACCGAGGAGCGCAAGCGCGCGCACGCTCGTGCACCTGGTCGAGAGCACCCCCGCGCCGGCCGCGGTGGAGATCGCCCCGGTGACCGACGAGCGCATGCAGGCGCTGACGGAGCTTCACGCCTGGGTGCAGGACCGGTCGGACTGCGCGCGCGGTCATCCCCCGGCGCGACCAGCTCCTGCGCCTCGGCATCGGCAAGCGCGCGCGCGCGGCCCCTCGAAGGCCGCGGCCCCGGCGGCGCGCGCACCGGTGGAGGTCCCCGCGCAGATCGTCAGTCCCGCGCCCGCGGCGCCCGCGCTGCTCGAGCTGCTGCGCGCCCCGATCGCCGCGCTGCCGCCCGCGCAGGTGAACGGGAAGAGCAACGGAGTGCTCGCGCTCCCGGCCCCGGGAGGTGCGCACGGGTGACGGGCGGCAGGACGTGTCGCGCGGGAAGGCGCGGCCCTCTCCGGAAGAGGGGGCCGCGCGTTTCCGTTTTGTGTCGACTGCTCGAGGGCGCCGCGGGATGGGACGTCAGTCGAAGCCGGTGACGGGCATCGGGTTGGGGGTATTGCCATGGTCGCCGTCGCCGAGTTCATAGCTGATGCCACTTCCCCAACAGAGCAACGTGCCGTCGCCGTTCATCACGCACGCGAAGTTGGCGCCCACGGCGATGCTCGCCGCGTCGGTCACCCCCGACACCTCAACAGGCACCCATGAGTAAAAATACCCCCCGTGCCCGAGCTGTCCCCACGAGTTGTCGCCCCAGCACATCACGCCGCCTGCCGCGCGACGCGCGCATGCGAACTCCTCGCCGACCCCGACCTGCACTGCGTCGGTGAGCCCCCCGAACGAGCTCGGCGTCGTCGAGTACGGGTTGTAGCCCCAACACGCCACCCCACCCGTCGTCTCGACCGCGCAACCATTCCCCTCCGTACCCCGTCCGCCACCCACCTGCACGACGTCCGTCAGCCCCGTGTCCACCGGCACGGCCGACGATCCCTTCGTGCCATCGCCGAGGTAATAGTCTCCCCAACACCAGACGCCTCCACCGGCACGCAGGGCGCAGGCCGTCCATCGTCGTCCGGCGACCTGCACCGCATCGGTGATGCCCGAGACCGTCACGGGGACGTTGGAGTCGACCGTCGTTCCGTCGCCGAGCTGGCCGGCGCCGTTGAGGCCCCACGCCACGACGCCTCCTGCGGACGTCAGCGCGTAGGATGACTGACCGCCACCTGCCACCTGGGTGGCATCGGCGAGGTTCAACACCGCGACGGGCTTGGTGGAGTATCCTCCGGTGTTCCCGCCGCCGAGCTGGCCATCGAAGTCTGCGCCCCAGCACTCGACCGTGCCGCCCTGCACCACGGCGCACGAATGGTACTGCCCCAGCCCCAAGCCGAGAACGTCCTTCAGGCCGCTCACGGGTACCGGCTTCTTTCTCATGAGGGTGGTGCCGTCGCCGAGCTCACCTTCCAAGTTGCGTCCCCAGCAATACGTCACCCCGCTGACCGCGGTCGCGCAAGCGTGCGTGTCCCCCGCCGCCAGCATCCTGGCGCGGTCGTACGTGGTCGCGGTCGCGTTCGCGGCGCTGATCGGCGCGCACACGGGATCGGTCGTGCTCATCCCGAGGTCCTGGGTGACCGGGCCCAGGCTTCCGGGGTCGGGCGTGAAGGAGATGGTGGTCGTCGCCGTGCCGCCCGCGGGGACGAGCACCGGGCCCGCGGCGGAGAAGGGCTCGGGCGAGCTGAAGGTCACCTGCGCCGGCTGGTTGCCCGCGTTGGTGATCACGAGCTGCTGCGTCGCGGGGGTGGCGCCCACGGCGAGCCGCGAGAAGACCAGGGGCGCACTGGTGGAGAGGATGGCGCCGCCCGCCGACTCCTGCAACGCGACCGCGTGCGGCACGTCGTCGAGCGCGGTCGTCATGATCGCCAGCGTGTCGTCGTAGAGGTCCGGCGTCAGCGCGGACTGCGGGGGGACGGTCTTCGGCGCGACCGCGAGCTGCACCTGCGACTTGGGCGGGACGGTGCCGCTGCTCGGGGTGACCACGTACGGCGAGCTTCCGCCCTGCGACAGCGTGGCGGTGAAGTCGTAGGCCTGGTTGCCCGCGTTGAGCAGGGTCACCTCCTGCGGCGGCGCCGCCGTCGCGCACCCGACCACGCCGAAGTCGAGCAGGCCCGGGCTCACGCCCGCGATCCCCTTCGTGCCCTCGCCCTTGATCGCGACCGTCTGCGGCGCGGCGCACACCGCGCCGGTCACGAGGAGGGCGGACGCGTCCGCCACCGCCTTGTCGGTGGTCGGTGTGAAGCCGAGCGTCGCGGTGAGCTCGCCACCGGGCGGCAGGCTCGCCGCGGCGGGGGCGCCGTCCCACCCCGCGGTGAACTGCGGATCCTGCGGCGCGCCGAAGGCCAGCGCGACAGCGTCGTTGCCCGAGTTGGTGACGGTCACCGCGATGTCCGGCGCCGTCAGGCCGAGCGGGATCTGGCCGAAGTCGGCGGTGGCGGGCTTCACGGTGAGCATGGCGCCGCGGGAAATCAGGTGGAGCGGGATGCTGCTCGTCCCGTTCGCCGGATCGTTGGTGGTCACCCAGAGCGTGGTGTCGAGCGCCTCGGCCGCGGGCGCCCCGTCTGGGACCTTCGCCTTCACCGAGAGGCTCGTCGTCTCTCCCGGCGCGAGCGTGCCCGCGGGGGCGCCATCCAGGGAGAAGGCGCCCGTCTTGCCCACGCTCGCCTCCCACGTCAGCGGGGAGCCGCCCGTGTTCGCGATGGTCAGCGGCTCGGTCGACGCGGCGCCGCCGCAGTCGACGAGGCCGAAGTCGAGCCCGGACGCACCGAGCACGACGTGCGGGGGCGCGGTCGCGGTCGTGCCCCCGCAGGCGTGGCAGAGGGAGAGGGCCGTCGCCGCGACGACGATCGCGCCTCGTCTCCGGACCTGCCGCCTCATGGCCCGAGAGTACCACGCGGTACCACGCGTCGCGCCCATCTATCCACCGCGACCGGCCGTGGCACGGCGTCCACCTGAACGGATGCCTCTACTCCCTAGGGAGTAGATGGTTGTGACAGATTGCCGAGCACTCGTATCTCATCTCCCGATATTATTGACCAATATCGTCACCCGAGCGCCGAGCCCATTCAGACACATCCATGTGCAACAACGTAGTGTCGCAGGATCTAACTGGGTTGACGCCGGCCCCCGCGGACGCGCACAGTCGCCGGGGAGGAGGGAGTCATGGCACTCACGAAGCTGCGCATCTCCGGGCGTTCGACGGCGATGCTGATCCTCGCGGTGATGATCGGCCTCTCGTGCGGCGGTTCCCCCGACGAGCAGACGGCCAGCACGCAGAGCCCGCTCGCCGCCGCCTGCGGGAATCAGGGGATTCTGGCATGGTCCGGCAACGGCAGCTACTACCTATCGCTGGGCAGCGAGCGGCATGTCCTGGTGCCCGCAACCGTGAACGTCGTCAGCGCCAACGTCCAGGCTGGCGACTCGATCTGGGCCACGTTCACGGTCGAAGGGGGTTACTGCACATACGGGCGCACGCAGGAGACGGGGCTGGAGACCAACCCGCTACCCCTCACGATCTGCACGAACGCGCTTTCCGCGGGAAGTCCGACGACGACGTCGTACCTCGAGCTCTCAGCGGGCGTTACGCAGCCCGGAGTGGAGTCCGCTCAGGTGGAGGCCGACGTGGACTTCAACGCCGACGATGGCGACCCCTGC
The DNA here is from genome assembly GCA_963782055.1 of uncultured delta proteobacterium. Lineage (GTDB taxonomy): Bacteria > Myxococcota_A > Polyangia > Polyangiales > Polyangiaceae > DASXHD01. Next base: position 1,502,423 of record CAWAIF010000003.1, on the reverse strand, counting down.
ACCGTGGACAAGTGCGTCAACGGGGTGATCGACAACTCGGAGCTGGTCCCGGCAGGCACCGTCATCGGGACGTCTCTGCTTAGCGGCCGGAAGACGGCCCGCGGCCCGGGCGTGACGTCGACCGTCGGAGGACTCGCCGGCTAGTGGGCAAAGACAGACGGAGGCGGCTTGCCGTGGAGGTGACTTTCGTACAGCCCGATGACGAAGCCCCGAAGCGGGAGCCGGCACTTGCGCCGCGTCTGCGTGATGCTCATCCAGTGCGCCAGGGTGGCGCTGCCGGCGGCCGAGCGCGTGCCGCCGGTCATCGCGCGGTGCCGCCCGTGGGCGCGGATGTCGCGTTCGGTCGCGTTGTTCGTGGCCGGGACGTCGGGGCGGTCGATGAAGAGCGTCACCCCCACCTTGTGCTCGTCGAGGCGCTCCTGCAGCCGGACGATGTCCGGGAACTCCACGAAGTTGGTGCTGCTGATGAGATGGCCGAGGCGGATGCGCGCGCCTCGGCGCTGCTCGGGATCGCCGCTCGCCGCGGCGTGCTTGCCCGCGACGTAGAAGCCGATGAGTCGGTCGCGGAACTCCTCGGTCGCGGCGCACGGGGTGAGCTCGGCGATCTTCTTCGCCTCGCGGATGGTGTGCGCACCGCAGTAGGCGTGGGTCCAGCCGTCGTGACTCGTGTACACGCCGTAGAAGTCGGTGCACAGGACGCCTTTGAAGCTCGCGCCGAGCATCGACTCGGCGACCCACGCGCCGCGCGACAGCTCGGCGCGGAAGACCGAGACGCGGTCGGTGCGCATCAGCCACATCCAACCCGGCACGCCGTCCTGTCGATGGCCGCTCTCGTCGAGGCCCGCCACGGGCGATGCGCGCACCGCGTCGACCAGCTCGTCGTAGCTCGGCGCCGAGCGGCGTCGCAATCGGTCGAACATCTGCGCCAGGCCGCCGGTCGTGATCGAGATGCCGAGCCACTGTCCGAGGAACGCACTGATCTTGCCCAGCGGCATGTCGCGCTCGAAGCGCAGGTCCAGCGCCATCGCCTGCACGTTGGGGCCGAACGACACCGCGGCGACGCTCTTGCCCGCGGCCGGCGCGCCCGGCAGCTTCGCGACCACGCGCTTGTGGCACACCTCGCAGCTGCCGACGTGCGCCACGTGATGCGTCTGCCGCGGCTGCACCACTGGGATGTCGGTGACGACTGTGCTGTCCGTCTCGCCCGTCGCCACGACTGCCCCGCCACAGCTGCACGTCGCCGGCATCTCGTGCACGACTTCGTCGTCGACGTGGGCCGGTGCGGCGGGCCGCGATCCGACATGGCCCGCCTTGCGGCCGCGTGGCTTGCCCGAGGCCGCCCGCCGACCCTCGGAACGCGACGTCCGCCGCTTCCCGCGCTCGCGGAACCCCCGCTTCCACTCCTCGATCTCCTTGCGCAGCTTCGCCAGCTCCTCGCGAAGCGCGGCGTTCTCCTGCTCCAGCTCCTGGATCCGCTGCTCGGGCGTCACGTGATCCGGGATGCTCCCGATCAGGTCCCATGGAAAGAACTTCTCGCATCAGGAACGAAGAATGGACCCACAGTGTGCGACACCGCTAAGCAGACACATCGGGACGGAGTGCAACGGCAACGCCTACCAGGTCACCTACTGCAACGAGAGCGGGCAGCAGATCACCGGAGGGGACGTGCCGGTAAACGACGGCAACTCCTGCACGACCGATACCTGCGTCGACGGGCACCCCGTGAACACGCCCATGCAGGGCTGCGGGGTGCCGAACGGGGTGAACGGGGTCACTCCTTACCCGGGCGGCGGCACGGTCCCGAGCGACATCGGGCAGGGCATGCTCGACGCGGTCAGCCAGATCCAGACCGGCGTCACGGCGAACATGGTGAAGAGCCACGTCTCCATCATCCGCGGGCACGTCGTCGAGCGCGATAATCCGCTCGTCAACCTCGGGGACATCACCGTGAGCATCCTGAACCACCCGGAGTACGGCACGACCCAGACGCGGGCGGACGGCTGGTTCGACATGGCCGTGAACGGCGGGACCACGTACGTGGTGGAGCTGTCGGACCACGTGAACAGCCCCGCGTACCTCACGGTCCAGCGGCGCGCGGAGACGCGGTGGCTCGACTGGAGCGTGCTCCCGGACATCGCCCTCACGAAGCCGGAGAACACCACGTCGATCGCCCTCAACGCCGGCGGCTGGCAGGTCGTCCAGGGCAACCCGCACACCGACTTGGATACGCAGAGGACCGCGACGATCTTGATACCGCCGGGCACGACGGTGAATCAGCAGGAATGTCCAAACTGCGGGGCCACCGTGACCATGCACGTCACGGAGTACACCGTGGGGTCCGAGGGCCGGCTGGCACTTCCCGGGGAGCTACCGCCGCAGAGCGCCTACACCTACGCGTTCGAGGCGGCGATGCTCGAGGCCGGCGACGCGACCGTCCACTTCAATCACGACGTCTTCTTCTACCTGGACAACTTCACCGGCGTCTCGATGGACGACACGGACGTGGACGGCCACGGTCATTACAAGAACGTGATACCCACGGGCAGCTACGATCGATCCCGTGGCGTCTGGCAGCCGGAGATGAACGGCAGGGTCTACTGCATCATCGGCCTGGACGGCGGCAACCCCCCGAAGGCGCAGCTAGGGCGCGGGACCACCGGCTGCACGACCGAGATCAGCGATTACTCCCTGGAGTCGCCGCCCATCACCGATGGAGAGCGCCAGGAGCTCGCGACGGTCTACCCCAACGCCAACAAGAAGCAGGTCTGGCGCGTCCCGATGCCGCACTTCTCCGGCCTGGACCTCAACTGGTCCGCCGGGCCGGAGGCGGGCGCGAAGCCTCCGCCCAACCTGAGTCCCTCCAAGAGCACATCCAAGGACAAGGGCTGCAAGCACCACGGATCCATCATCGAGTGCGAGAACCAGGTGTTGGGCGAGGACATCCCGATCGCCGGCACTCCCTACAGCCTGCACTACCGGAGCGAGACGCAGCGGGGCTTCCACCCCGTCATCACGGTCCCGTACACCGATGACACCACGCTGAGTCCTGCCCCAAACTACGCGGAGGTGGAGATCGACGTGGCGGGCCAGCGTGCCCTCTTCACGAACCTGGATGTGACGAAGAATGGCGTGCCGCAGAAGAACCAGTCCATCTCGTGGGCGTGGAACCGCGAGGACGCGTACGGCCGCCCGATCCAGGGCTCGGTCGTGGCCCACGTCCGCGTGGCCTACGCGTACCCGGCGACCCCGTCGGGACTCACCCCCACCTTCGGCTCCTACGGGACCGGTGGCGACGTGATCGTGGACGGCAACCGCAACGAGCGGCTGATCTTCCTCCGCCGCGACTACGACGTGCACCTGGACGCGCTGGACGCGCAGCCGCTCGGCTTCGGGGGCTGGACCTTGAGCGCGGAGCACGTGTACGAGCCGAGCAGCGGGACGCTCTGGACGGGGTACGGAGAGAAGCGAACCGCGACCGAGCTCCCGGACATGGTGCGGCAGGAGGACACCTCGGATCAGCTGGGAGGGCTGACGGCCACGAGCGACAGCAACGGAACCATACTCGCCGCCGACATCGGACTCTACAGCGGCGCGGTGAGGGCGTTTCCCGGCAACACGATCGTGTCGAGCGTCGATGCCGGCGCCCCACCGGTGCCGAGCAACGGCACGAACCTCGGGAGCGTGTACGTGAACGGCCAGGCCGTGGCTCCGTCGCGGGACGGCGCGGTGCTCGTCGGAGGCGCATGCGACGTGCTCCACGTGGACGCCCCGACGGACAATCCACCCCATTGGAGCAGCGCTCACACGACGGTGCTCGCCGGCGACGCGCGGCCTTCCCAGCTCGGCTGCCGAACGGATGGGCACTTCGAGGCCGCCGGGGGCCTGGCAACGGCGGCCTCCCTGAACACCGTGAGCGCGATCACCACCGCCCCCGATGGCAGCGTCGTGTTCGTCGATAACCGCGGGAAGGTGGAGTCAGAGGTCCGGCGCGTACGGACTGACGGCGTTTTGGAGACGATCGCCGGCTCTGGGAATGGCAACCTGGCGGACCTCGCCACGATGGCGGGAAAGCCCGCGACGAGCTATGCGCTAGAGGACGTCGAAGGCGTGGCCGTCGCCCCGAATGGCGACGTCTACTTCTCCGAGAACGCCTTGAGCTCCTTCGGTCGCGCGGTGGTGTTTCGTGTCTCGACCGATGGGAAGCTGCACGTCGCCGCGGGCGGCAACGGATTCGACTACGGTGTCGGTGAATACACCTGCCCTCATGACTGGGGCGACGGGAACGCGGCAACGCTAGCGCCCCTCGGCGCGCCCCAGCGGCTCCTGTGGAAGGCCGGAGCGCTGTACATCGCCGACAAGGACCAGGCTGCAGTGCGCCGGATCGAGCCAGACGGGACCATGTCAACGGTGGTAGGTAGCAGCTGCATCGTCAACAACGGGCAGAATACGATCGCCTACGTGGACGGCGCGCCTGCCACGGGCGGCGGTCACGGCGGCGGCTCGGAGCTGGTGGGACTGGCCGACGGGCAGGACGGATCGCTGCTCTACACCAGCCGTGAACCCGGCGGCGACGGCAACACGGGCACGATCGTCAGGGCCTTGCAGCCCCTCGGCACACCGGACCCTATCACGGGCTACCGCCTGTTGAGCCCCGACGGCTCCGCCATTTACAAGTTCGACAGCAGCGGGCAGCACGTCGCCACCCTCAGCCGCTACCGAGGCGTGCCGCTCGAGACCCTCGCGTACACCTCGGGCGTGTTGTCCTCGATCACGGATGACTACGGCAACGTCACGCAGATCACCGACACCGGCTTGTCCTGCGGTTTCGACGACTGCAAGACCATCACGCCAGCGACCGGGATCGCGAGTAACGAGCCGACGACTCTGGAATTCCAAGACTACGGCGGCACGCTCTACCTCGCGGGAGTCGTCAACGCCAACAACGAGACGATCCAGCTCGGCTATGGCACGGGTGGCCTGCTCACCGACCTGACCGACGCGAAGGGCCAGCACCACCACTTCACATACGACAGCTTCGGCCTACTGACCAACGACAAGAACCCGCAGAGCTCGCCCGGGGTCACCCTGGCGCGTTCGATGCCGGTGACGGGCAGCGGATGGAACGTCGCGCTGACCACGGCGGAGTCCCGATCGACCACCTACTCCGTCGACACCACGCGCGGCACGACCGGGGGAGACGGAGCGAATCAGGTGGAGTCCCGGACCATCACGGATCCGGCGGGCCTGCTGTCCACCCACACGACGTACGCCGACGGATCGGAAAACGTCTCGCTCCGCGACGGAACCCAAATCTCCAGCACCTACGCCCCCGACCCCCGGTTCGGCGTGAACGCGAGCTACCCGGCGAAGCGCGTGGTGATCGACGGCAGCAAGACGGTCACCACCACCAACGCGAGCATGGTCACCACCGACCCGCAGACCGACAACGTGACGTCCGAGACGGACACCACCACGGTCTCGGACATCGACAACAACACCCTCACCTCGACCGCCCAGTACGACTCGAGCCAGTCGAAGCTCACCGCGACCAGCGCCGCCGGCGCCAGCACGGAAATCACGCTGGACAGCCAGCACGAGCGTCCGTCCAGCATCCAGGTGACGGGGAAGGTGCCGGGGCCGAGCGCCGAACTCTACCCCGTACAGATCGACTACTACCCCACCGGACAGCCCTGGAAGTACACTGTCAACTCGCGCATCACGACGCTCACGTATGATCCGTGGACCGGGGCCGTGTCCTCCGTCGATGTGCCGGGCATTGGTACCTACGACTTCACGATGTTCGATGGCGTGGGTCGAGCCCAGCGAGTCAGGATTCCTGGCCGGACGTTGTTCCGGTACTACGACGCGAACGGCAATGTAACGTGGGCAGACACCCCCGCGGGAAAGTGGCACCAGTTCTCCGCGACCCCTCTGGACCTGCTCGACACCTACACGCCGCCGTCCGTTGGCGCCACCGGTCCGACCAGCTACCTTTACGACCTGGATGGCCTCATGACGAGCATGCAGGAACCGGGTCGCACCGTGAGCTATGCGTATGACGGCGCCGGACGTCCGTCCACCGCGAGCTACTTCGCACCGTTCACCGGCACCGTGACCAACCAGTACACGTACCTGTCGACGGGGCAGCTGCATACCCTCGACAACGGCCAGGTCAATCTCACCTACAGCTACGACGGCTCGATGCTGACGCAGGAGACCTACGGGCTCACCTCGCCCAGCGCCACGCGCAGCGTCAACTACGGGTACGACGGCTACGGCAGGCTGCACACGCGCGACATCGACGGTGCCCTCGGCTACACCTTCGACCGGGACGGCGACGGCGCGCTGAGCGCGGTGGATGTGGGCGGCATCATGACCATGACGCTCAACCGCGGCGCGCAAGGCTACAACCGCATGCTCGCGAGTACGGACACGGATCTCCTCCACGAGGACTTCACCTACGACCGGTACGGGGCGTTGCTCACCGACACCATCACCTACGATGCTCAGCCGCGGTATGCTCTGGTCTACACTCGCGATCCTGCCAGCGGCCGCGTGGCGACGAAGCGCGAGACCTTCAACAACGGCACCGCCTGTGTCACGACCTACCACTACGACACCACCTACAAGACCTTCCTCGCCTACTCCACCACCTCCGGCTGCTCGACTCCCCCCGTGAACACTCCGTATGACGCCGACGGCAACGGCGGCAACGGGAACGCGTGGACCTACGACGCGCAGGATCGGCTCATCAATGACGGGTACTGGACCTGGGACTACTCCTCCAACGGCGAGGCCGTCAACCGCCACCGAGGCGGGCAGACCCAGACTTTCGGCTACGATCCCCTCGGCAACCTCCGTCACTACTCCGATCCATCCAGCAACGTGACGCTCAACTACGCCGTCGACGGGCAGGGGCGCCTCGTCTTCCGCACGAGCAGCGGCAGCCAGCCGCCCGGTGCCGAGAGCGCGGGGTACCTCTACCAGGGCGACCGAGTCATCGCGACCCTGGACAGCAGCGGGGCCGTCACGGCCCACTTCGCCTACGTGACGAAGCAGAACATCCCGGATCTGGTCTACCGTGCCGATGGTAGCATCCTGCGCATCGTCAGCGACGGCGTCGGCACGGCGCGCGCAGTCATTTGCCTGAGCGGCCCGGCGTGCGGCGGAACACCCGGCAACATCATCGAGGGCCCATACACCTACTACAACGACTTCGGCGCGATGACCGGCCCGGCGCTCGTTTACCAGCCCTTCGGCTTCGCCGGCGGCCTGGTCGATTACTACCCGGCGATTTACCACATGGGCGCACGGGACTACAGTGGCTGGGAGCACCGCTGGCTGAGCAAGGACCCGATCCGCTTCGGCGGCGGGCTGAACTTCTACGCGTACTGCGGGAATGACCCGGTGAACTGCATCGATCCGGACGGCCGGAAGCCTTGGCAGGTGTACTTGACTCCCGATGCGGCAGCCCAGGGAGCTGCAGGAGACCTGTGGTGGCTCGGCCAGACATATGGCGTGGAAAATGGCGCACGGCTCTATCGGGTGCCAACGCTTGCAGGCTGGGGCTATGTTTATGGCGCCTATCGGAGAGGAGACCCTAAGGCGCAGGGGCAAGCCGCGGCGGACTGCGACACCTTCGGCGTTCCTGGACGCTCACCGGACAACGTTAACGAACGCAAGAATGACGCCTACAACATTGCGGACGCCGACGTGCTCGTCGGTTTTTGGGGCACCGCCTGGTCGTCCGTTGGGTCTCTTCACACCCATCCGAACAACTGGGACCCGAGCATGTACAAGGCATGGCCAAGCGATAATGACGAGTCCAGGGAGAACCTTCCCGGAGAGCACTACGGATATATCGTCGGCTATCGATTTCTCCGTCCGTATAGCACCGATGCCCCGCACGGCACCCCGGGGACACTGCCGTGGTAGATGGATGATTGCGATTACGCCACACATGTCCCGTTGTGCCATGCAAATCGCGCTGGCAGCCGGCTTGCTCTGCTGGGCGAATTCTTGCGAGAGCACGGACCATTCGTCGTCGCTTGGCCTCGACGCGGGTCAAGACACTGGGAGCGGGGAGAAGTCGGTACCGCAACCGTCGATTGGTGTCAAGTCGTCCGGCCCCTGTCGTCACCAAGTTTTCCGTCGTGCTCATTCCAACTGCTTCCACGTATCCAGACAAATCGGACTGGAACCTGGCGTCAAAGACCACATTGCAGTGGAGGGGGAGTTGTCGCACACGGCCAGTGGCAGTTACATTGGCGAGCTACCCGTGCAATTCGCCGACGGGGAGGAGGCGTCCTGCTCTGGTCGCGTCATTGCGGAAGGTACGGTTGTCTACCCTGTCTACCCTGTGGATGGGAAACTCGGACAGGAACCGCGTCTGGTCGGCGTGCACGTCCTGACAACGGCGCCGACAGATGATGAGCTGCGTGATTGCGTACCTATTCCGCTGGTGGCACCCGACGCGGCTCAGCGGCTTCCTACCCCGGACGAATGCGCCCGAACGGGCGAGCCCCCTGCTGCGTGGGGCCTGATGCTCTACTTTCTTCCGACCGGGCGGGTTCGGTTCGTTGACATCGTCAGCGTTCAGCGGATTCCAACCTATGCCCCTGCGCAAGTCTCCATTACGGAGAAGAAGTGCGTAGAGGATCACTACATGAGGCTATCTATCGGCCCGTTTTCTGGTTACCCACTTGCGCGACCAGCCTCGATCGTCTTGCCGCATCGGGGGATGAGCGACGGGGGGTCAACGACGAGCCCCTAGCAGGGTGCTGAAAAATCGGCGCTCTGGATGGTAGCCGTTCGGCCCGTCGCGTGCCTCGGCCGCGACCGTCGCGCGGTCGGCCGGGTTGCTGTCTCAACCCTCCTCCACCAGCTTCGCCATCCTCACCAGGTTGTACGCGGCTGCGAGGAAGTGCGCTGCGAGCTGGTTGGGTCCGAGGCCGACGTAGCGAGTCTTGCGGAAGTTGCCGACCGTCTTGATCCAGCCGAACACTTCCTCGACACGCTTTCGGATGCGCTGGCTGATCGCGTACCCCACCGGCTTCGCCGTGCGCTCGTCGATGTTCGAGCCACGTCGCTCCGTGATGTTCTGTGCGACGTGCGGCGTGACGTTCCGCTCGCGGCACTCCGCGATGAAGTCTTGCGTGTCGTAGCCCTTGTCGGCGCCGAGCGTGATCCGACGGCAGCCAGGCAGGTTGTTGTCCAGCATCTCCAGCGCGTTGCGGCGCTCGGCGTGCCCGTCCGCGACGTCCATCTGCAGGTCGACGATCAGCCCGCTGCGGTTCTCCATCAGCGCGTGGGCCGAGTACGCGAGCTTCGCCTCCTTCCCGTTGCCCTTGCGCGCGAGCTTCGCGTCCGGGTCGGTGGTCGACTCGTGCGTCTTGTTGCTGCGCTTCTCGCCGCGAAAGTCCACCATCGGGTTGCCCGGATCGTCCGGCGGCGTCTTGTCGTCGTCGCCCTTCTTCTTGAAGCTCTTGAGCGACGCCCACGACTCGATGAGCGTGCCGTCGACGGTGAAGTGCTCGCTGCTCATCAGCTTGGCGCTCCGCGCCTGGGCAACGACCGCGCGAAGGAACTCGCCCGCCACGTCATGGGCGATCAGCCGGTCGCGGTTCTTGGTGAAGACCGTCGGCACGAAGCTCTCCTCGACCATGTCCATGTCGAGAAACCAGCGGAACAGCAGGTTGTAGTCGAGCTGCTCGCAGAACTGGCGCTCGCTCCGCACCGTGTACAGCGCCATCAGCAGCATCGACTTGAGCAGCCGTTCCGGCGGGATCGACGGCCGCCCGCCCTCCGCGTACATCGCATCGAAGATCGGCGAGAGCTGCGCCAGCGCGTCGTCCGCCATCCTCTTGATCTCCCGAAGAGGGTGCCCTCGCGGCACCCGCGACTCGGGCGACATCAGCATCAACATCGACGATTGCTTCGCGTTCTCGCCTCGCATGACCGATTTAGATCACGCCGCGATCCGCTTGTCGATCCCCTTTGGGGAGACTTTTTCAGCACCCTGCTAGCGCTGATTACCGGTGGCAACAATGGGGCACGGATCTGATTGAGATCTCGAAAGACTTGATCGGGCGAGCGCGCGCCGAGTGGCCGTGTCACAAGCTCGCAGCCGTGCGAGATGTCTATCTCGGTGCGGACGTTGGGGTCGGCGGCGTGGCACTCTGGAGCGTTCCAGCAATAGTCAACACGGTGGGGGCCGCGTGGAGCGGCGGATGGCCAGGCGACGACCCCACTGTAGCGCCAGGCGCAGACTGGGAGTGGCGCGGCAGAGGGGCCATTGGAACTCGGCGGGGTAGCTTCTACAATCCGAGTACTGACGAAAGCCTTCACCCAGACTTGGGCCATGGCCCCCCCCATCGGCCCACATTGCGACTACACCGACAGCAACGGCAAGCCGTTTCGGATCTTCCGCGATGGACGAGTCGTCCCGAAGTAGAATGCGAGGATGGACGCAGGACTCAAGGAACATCAGCTGGACGAGCGAGCCCGTAGCCTCGTCCAGGGTGAGCTGAGGCAGCTAGGACCACTGTCGGCGCTCGCCGCGGAGTCTCGGTGCGTGTCGCGCGGCCGACTTGCTGTGCTGACGGACCAGAATGCAACAAGTTACGATTTTGCGAGTAGCGTCGGCATGGGCACGTCTCGCACCGAAGTCGCCATGTCTACGGCGCGATGGCTCTTGAACAAGCTGCGGTTGGCCGAGTGGGCTGCAGTGTTTGAGCACCCCTTTGCACGCCCGGGGGACCCGTTTCTCGCGCGCGATACGTTTCTGGATTCGTTGCGAGCGACTGGACAGACGCTCACGATCGTTGGCGACAGCGTCTTTCTTGGAGCGCGCGGCTTGGGAGACAACTACGCCGCACTTGCATACTTGATAGGGCGGAGCAGAGCTGACGCCGGGACTGTGTGTGTGTCGTCTCCTCCGTCGCTGACCCCTGGACGAGCCGCGCCGGCGGCCCTCGAGGCGTTTGTGTCTCGGGCGTGCGCGGTTGTAATGCCGGTATACGACGGTGAGTCTTGGGTTAGTGCCTATGACGCTGGCGCCTGCGTGCTCGGATAGCCGTGTTGCCCGACTCTGGCGACATGGCGATTGAGCTGGGGCGTACCGGCGGGTTCGGTTCGTTGACATCGTCAGGGTTCATTGGAATTCGGGTGGGGCGGCGTGAGGCGAGTTGATTTCGCGCACTTCGGGGCATTTCCCGAGGAGCGTGAGTAACGTCCCGCGCTGCCCCGTCCTGACGTAGTGGGCGACCCGTGCTCCGCTCAGCCCATGCCGGATGGGGGCTGCCCTGCGCCGCATCATCGCGAGGCATCCCCGCATCCCCGCGGTGCGGGCAAGCGCCTCGAGCCCTCGAGCCGGACCTCGGCCCGGCTGGCGCACGCCTTGCCACCGGCCTCCGCACGCGGCGCCACGGCGACGCGCGCCGCCCGGCGCCTCACTTGGGGACGGGCGGGACGACGACGGTATTGATGGGCTGGATGCTGGCGCCTGCGGGGTAGGCGTAGCTCACGTAGGCGGTGCTGAAGCCGGTGGTCTCCAGGCTGCCCCAGCCCCACACCGTCAGGCCGAAGGGCGCGTTGCTCTTGATGAAGTGGCGGCCGTTGTCGCAGTTGCCCTGCTTGGCGAAGTTGTGGCGCACCAGATCGATGCGCGTGTACTGGTACTTGCCGCTGGAGTCGGCGGCCTTCCAGCCGGTGAGGTTGCCCGCGCAGTCCAGGTTGACGTCCTGGAAGGTGTTGTTCTTGTCCTTCTCCCTCACGACGACCAGGTCCGTCTCGGAGTAGGTGGGATCGGTGAAGAAGACGTAGGAGTCCAGGTACTCCTGCGGCGGGATGACGTTGACGAACTCGGGGTCGCCGATGCCGCCGAAGTTGCCGCCGCCCGTCATGTGCGCGGAGATGTAGAAGGGGTGCTTGTCGTCCTGGCTCTTCACCACGAAGGGGCCGGCGCTCTTGAACTCGGCCACCTGGCCGGACTGCAGGGTGCTGGGCGCGCCGGTGGGGATCGCCGGCTCGTAGGTGAGCTTGGTGCCGTCGACGGCGCCGACGATGCGCCACGGGGGTGTCTCCTCCGGGCCGTTGTCGATGCGGTTGCGGTAGCGGACGGCGACGTACTCGTGGCCGAGCGCGTTGACCGGCGGGATCTGCTGGTGCGCCGAGTCGCAGGCGGAGTCGGTCACGTCGATGTTCAGGCAGGAGGCAGCGCCCCAGAGGCCGATGGGGTAGTTGGACTGGATGGGGCTGCCGGTGAGCTCCGCCGGCTGGGTGAACTGCAGGATCTGTCCCTTGCTGAGGTTGTAGGTGTGCGGCACGCCCTTGCCGGTGGCCGCCACGCCACCGCCGCCCACGATGGCCGCGGTGGGGCTGATGGTGACCTGCGTGCCGTCCTGCTGGGCGACGATGTCCATCGACGGGGCCGCGCCCACCGCGATCTGGCTCTGGCGGTAGGCGTTGACGCCGATGTAGTTGGTGCCCCACGCCGTCGTCGGGAGCAGGAGCGTGGCGCTGGTGGCCGCGCTCTGTCCGCCGCCGTACGGGAAGATGTCGTAGGCGACGACCGGGCGGGAAGTGGTGATGTGGAACGCGCTGCCCATCCCGGTGCCGTTCACCTCCGCCGGGCCCGCGGTGTAGCCCGCGGTGATGCCCGCCGGGCACGCGACGAAGCCCGCGTAGGCGAGGAAGAGGATGGCCACGTCGCCGGCGGGGAGCTGGTTGTTCGGCAGCGGCTGGTAGGTGATCGACTGCCCGTTGCCCTTCGGGATGCGGGCGAACTGCGAGACCGGGAGGGTGGTGCCGTTGCGCTGCACGGTGATGTCGACCGGGCCGTTCCACGTGTTGGCGATGTACGCCGCGAAGCAACCCCCCTGCCCCTCCGGGATGATGTCGGGGTCCACCGAGTAGTAGTCGCAGCCGATGGTGCTCTTGTTGTCCTTCGCGCTCTCGCACGCGTCGACGCACTGGCCGCCGGCGCCGCAGCCCTGGTTGTCCGGGCAGGTCTTGACCACGTTGCCGTGGCAGTCGATGACCGAGTGCAGGTCGCTCGAGCAGGTCACGGAGCACCCGCCGCCGTCACCGCCGCCGTCGCCGCCGCCGATGATGATGGGCGAGTCGTCCACCGCGCCGTCGGTGATGCCGCCGTCGACGTCTCCGAAGTTGGAGGGGTGGTTGCTGCCGCATCCGAGCGCGAACAGGAAGGGGACGACGGTCAAGCAAGCGGCGATGCGCATTTCGGCCTCCTCTGCGAAAATCAGCCCAAGCGTACCACCCTGAGCCTGCGACGCAGCCACCATGTCCCGCTCAATGCCGCGATGCGTCGCCCTTGACGCGGGGCGCGCGGATGGGCACGCCGTGGGCATGCCGAGGAACACGCCGCTCGCCGCCGCCGACGCCGCGCGGCTTCACATGAGCACGCGCCAGAACCCGATGGTGATCGTCGCGGCGCTGCTCCTCGACCGGCGCGTCGCGCGCGCCGCGGTGGAGGAGGTGGCACGGCGGCTCGCCGCGGCGCACGCGCGCTTTCGCAGCGTGGTGGTCGAGGGGCGCGCGGGCCTGCGGACGCCCCGGTGGGCGGAGCGGCCCGACCTCGACGCCGGCGAGCTCGTGCGGCGCGTCGGCTGCCCGTGGCCCGGCGACGAGAGCGCGCTCGCCGAGCTGCTCTCCAATCTGGCGAGCACCCCGCTCGACCCGGCGGCGCCGCTGTGGCAGCTCCACCTCGTCGACGGCGTCGATGACGGCGGGGCGATCGTGCTGCGCGTGCACCACGCGCTCGCCGACGGCGGCGCGCTGCTCGCGCTGCTGGCGGAGCTGAGCGACGAGGGGGCGCGCGCGGCGACGAGGCTCGCGCCGGGCGCCGCGCGCACGCCGGCGAAGCGCCACGCCTCGCGCATCGAGCGCCTCGCCGGCGGCGTCGCGGGCGCGCGCAAGCTGCTGCTCGGCGCTCCGGAGCCCCGCACCGCGCTGCGCGTGGCGCCGTCCGGGCGCAAGCGGCTCGCCTTCTCCCCGCCCCTAGTGCTCCACGCGCTCGAGGCACGCGCGCACGCGGGCGAGGCGACGATCGCCGCGGTGCTGCTGGCGGCGGTGGCCGGCGCGCTCCGCGGCGCGCTCGGCCACGACGACGCCGCCGATCGGCTGCGCGTCCACGCGCTCGTGCCGGTGCGCACGCCGGGCGCGGGCGAGGGCAACCACTTCGGCTCGGCGCGGGTCCGGCTCCCCGTGCACCTCGCCGGCGCCCACGACCGCCTGCGCGCGGCGGCGGACGCGCTCGCGAGCGCGCGCGCGCACCATGGCGGCGCGGCGGGCGGGCGGCTCGCAGAGGCGGCGGGCGCGGGCACCCGCGCGATGGAGCACGCCGGCGTGGCGCTCTTCTCGCGCAAGGCGAGCGCGGTCGTCTCCAGCGTGCGCGGACCCGCTGCGCCGGCGCACGTGTGCGGCGCCGAGGTGAAGGACATCGTGGTGTGGGCGCCCGCGCCGGGGAGCGTCACGCTGGCGGTGACGCTGATGAGCTACGCCGGGCGCGTGCGCGTCGGCGTGATGCTCGACGCGAGCGTCGCCCTGGACGCCGGCGCGCTGGCGCGCGATCTGGCGAGCCACCTGGTGTGAGGACACGCCTCGTGATCACACGGCGAGGCGCGCGCTCGCGTCGACCTTCGTCGCCGGGTGGACCGTCAGCTCGCCCTGCGCGTCGACCGTCACCGAGTAGTGCTGCAGCGGGGAGCCTGCCGGCCCGCGCGTGACCTTGCCGTTCGGGTCGAAGCGGCTCCCGTGGCAGGCGCAGTACAGGCCCGACGAGGAGATGGTGCCCTGGCCGGAGATGTCGCAGCCGGCGTGGGTGCAGATGGTGGACATGGCGTAGACGCCGCCGGCGTCGCGGCCGACGCAGAGGGAGTTGCCCACCGCCTGGAGCGAGCCGACCGGCAGCGCGCTCACGTTGCCCGCGGCGGTGTCCACGCTCGAGGGGCCCCCCGTCGTGTTGTACAGGCAGCTCGCGGTCGTCGTCGCGACGGTCGCCGCGGCGAGCTTCAAGAAATGGCGGCGCCCCCGGAGCTCATGCGTCATCCGAATCTCCGTCACCCGGCCGTTTGGAGAGATGTACCGGGTGCACGGCGAGAGCAGGCGCGCGGTGACGACGACGCGCGTCCGGGGCGGAACGCCGTGCCCGCGACGCGCACGGGCACGGCGTGGACGGGTCAGCCTGGCGGCGTCACGGCCTGCCGTGGAAGTCGGCCGCGCCGAAAGAGAAGACGCCGCCGTCGCGCGCGACGAGCCAGTAGCCGTCGCCCTGCGGGCGCGCGGCCATGCCGGTGACCGGCGCGGCGAGCTTGGTGCCGCCCATCGACCCGTAGAAGTGCGCGTCGCCGAAGGCGAACAGCCCGCCGTCCGACGCCACCAGCCAGTAGCCCTTCCCGCTCGGTGTCGCCGCCATCCCCACCACCGGCGCGTTCAGCTTCTTGCCGCCCATCGACCCGTGGAAGCCGGCGTCGCCGAAGGCGAACAGCCCGCCGTCCGATGCCACCAGCCAGTAGCCCTTCCCGCTCGGCGTCGCCGCCATCCCGACGACCGGCGCGTTCAGCTTCTGACCGCCCATCGAACCGTAAAACGCCGCGCCGAAGGAGAAGACGCCGCCGTCGGTGCCGGCGAGCCAGTAGCCGCCGCTGCCGTCGCCGGCGATGCCCACCACGTGGCCGGAGAGAGACTTGCCGCCCATCGAGCCGTGGAAGCCGGCGTCGCCGTAGGTGAAGACGCCGCCGTCGGTCGCCGCGATGAAGTAGCCGCCGCCGTCGTCGGTCGGCGTGAGCGCGATCGCCGGCTGCGCGATGCCGGAGCCGCCGGCCGAGCCGTGGAACTTGGCGTCGCCGAAGCTGAAGATGCCGCCGTCGCCCTTGAGCACCCAGTAGCCGCCGCCGTCCTGGCTGGAGGCGATGCCAACGTAGTCGGTGCGCGCGGGCAGGTCGGAGGGCTGCTGCCCGCCGGCGGCGAGCGCGGCGAGCGCGGCGCCGTCGCCGTCGAAGCTGTCCAGGTCCACGAGCGGCCCGATCCCCGGCACGTGCCCGTTGTCGGCGTACTGCCACATCTTCCAGCGCGCCCACGTGGGCGGCACGAGCGGGCACTGGGGGCCCCAGTCGGCGACCACCAGCGTCGTCTGCGACTGGTCGGGGGAGCCGATCTGCTGCCAGAAGTACGGCCCGGTGTAGATGAGCGGGTCGCGCCCGGTCGCCGCCTTCACGTGCGCGACCCACGTGGCGATGCGCGCGTCGATGAGCGCGTTGGACTGGCCGTCAGTCACCTCCACGTCCAGCATCGGCGCGAGATCGCCCGGGCCGAGCGTGCCGATCCGCGACAGCAGGAGGTCCGCCTGCGCGATGGGATCCTGGCTCGCGCGGAAGAACTGGTAGGAGCCGCGCACCATGCCGACCGACTTCATGCCGGCGTAGTTGGCGGCGAAGGTGGGGTCGACGTGCTGCGTGCCGTCGCTGACCCGCGCGATGCCGAAGGCGCGGCCGGATGCGTGCACCGCGTTCCAGTCGATGGCGCCCTGGAACTCGGAGACGTCGACGCCCTCCAGCGTGCCACCGGCCGCGCAGACCGTGACCAGATCGTCCGCAGTGCTCGCCGCGTCGTCGGGGCTGCCGCCGCACGCGACCAGGGCCAGAGTTCCGATGAGCAACAAACCAGACACCGTCGTTCGCATGATGAGCACCTCTTGCCTTCCACCCTGCAGCCGAGGCCGCGGCGACACCTCTTAAAGGGGCCTTAATCCGGGCGCGCGGGGTGATCCGGCGACGATCCACCGCGCGGCGTGATCGCGCGGGTACAATGGCCGGGTGGTGCTCTTCGGCCGCGACGAGGAGAGGCGGGCGCTGGCCGCGCTCTTCGATCAGGGCGCGCGGCTGGTGACGCTGCACGGGCCGCCGGGGATCGGCAAGACGGCGCTCGCCCGCGCGGTGGCGTCGGACAGCGGCGGCTCGACCTTCTGCGATCTGGCCGGGGCGCGGTCGGTCGCCGACGCCTGCATGGTGGTCGCCGGGGCGCTGGACGTCTCGCTGGGCGGCGGGCGCGATCCGGTGGCGATGCTCGCGGGCGCGGTGCGCGCGCGGGGCCGCGCGGTGCTGGTGCTCGACAGCGCCGAGCCCATCCTGGAGGACCTGGCGCGCGTGGTCGCCGGACTGCTGCGGGCGTGTCCAGAGGCGCGGCTGCTGGTGACGTCGCGCGAGACGCTGCGCCTGCCGGAGGAGCACGTGGTGGAGGTGGGCCCGCTGGACGTCGCGAGCGCGGTGGCGCTGCTCGCAGAGCGCGCGCGCCGCGCGCGCAGGTCGTTCGACGCGGGGCGCGGCGAGGCGCTGGAGGACATCGCCCGCAAGCTGGAGGGCGTGCCGCTGGCGATCGAGCTGGCGGCGTCGCGCCTCGGGGTGATGAGCCCGGCGGAGCTGGCGTCGCGGCTGGGCGGCGCGCTGGACCTGGTCTCGGCGGCGTGGCGCACCGGCACCGACCGGCAGCGGTCGCTGCGCGGCGCCCTCGAGTGGTCGTGGTCGATGCTGCAACCCTCCGAGCAGTCGGCGCTGGTGCAGTGCACCGTCTTCTGCGGGGGCTTCTTCCTCGAGGCGGCGGAGGCGGTCGTCGTGATGGAGCCCGGCGCGCCGCCGGTGGTGGACGTCGTCCAGTCGCTGCTGGGCAAATCGCTCCTGCGCAGCACCGAGACCAAGCTCGGACTGCGCTTCGGCATGTACGAGGGGCTGCGGCAGCTCGCGGCAGGGAAGGCGGCGGGCGCGCTCGACGAGGCGGCGCGCGCGGCGCGGGAGCGGCACGCCGCGCACTACCTGGATGTGGGGACCCGCTGGGACGCGTGGTACGGCGGGGTGCCCGACGCGCAGCGGCTGGCGCTGGAGCGCGGCAACCTGCTCGCCGTCCACGCGCGCGCGGCGGAGTCGGGGAGCGCCGACGTGCTGCGCGCGGCGATCGCGCTCTATCCCCCGTACGCCGTCACCGGGCCGTACCCCGAGTACCTGGCGCTGCTCGACGACGCGCGCGATCTCCCGCGCGCCGAGGCCGCCGACCCGGCGCTCGCGGCGCGCTTCTTCCTGGTGCGCGGGCGCGCGCTGCAGCTCTGCGCGCGGCGGCCGGAGGCGATGGCGTCCTTCGAGCGATCGTTGTATCATGCACGTAAAGCGCGCGACGGCGGGCAGTCCGCGCGGGCGCTCGCCTACCTCGGGAGCGCGCTGCGGGCGGAGGGACGGCTCGCCGAGGCGCGGGAGCGGCTGGAGGCCTCGATGGCCCTCTTCGACGAGACGGGCGAGGTGGGCAGCGCGACGGTGGTGCTGAGCGGACTGGCCGCGCTGGACCTGGGCGAGGGCGATCTGGACGCCGCGCGCGGCAGGCTGGAGCGGGTGGTGGCCACCCAGCGCGCCCTCGGCGACCGGGCGACGGCGGCGATGGTGCAGGTGGATCTGGGCATCGTGCTGCAGGAGCTCGGCGATCTCGCCGCCGCGCGCGCGGCGTACGAGGACGCACTGGCGACGCACCGGGAGGTGGGCAACCGGCGCCACGAGGGGATCACCTCGGGGTACCTCGCCGGGCTCGACGACGAGGAGGGGGAGCTGGCCGCGGCGCAGGAGCGCTACGAGGCGGCGCTGGCGATCACCGCGACGCTGCGTGACGAGAAGTTCAACGCGGTCTTCGGGGCGAGCCTGGCGGCGGTGCTCGCGGCCGCCGGGGACCGGGAGGCGGCGACGGCGCGCGTCGCCGCGGCGGAGGAGGCGGCGGCGAGGCAGGGGGAGCCGCGCGTCGTCGCGGCGGTGGCGCTGCACCGCGCACGCGTGGACGCGGCGGCGCCGGGGGCGGACGCCGGGGCGATCGCCGCGCGGGTGGGCGCGGCGGCGGGGCTGGCCCAGCAGTCGGACGACGTGCGCTTCGCCGCCCGCATGCTCGCCCGGGTGGCGAGCGTGCCCGCCTCCGCCTTGGCACCCGCCGACGGCGATGCCCTGGTGGTGAGCGAGGACGGCGCCTGGTTCCAGCCCCCCGGCGGCCCGCGTGTGGACATCGCCCGGCGGGCGGTGCACCGGCGGCTGCTGATGGAGCTCGTCCGGCGGCGCATGACGGCGCCTGGCGAGGCGCTGGGAGCGACGGACCTCATCTCCGCCGGCTGGCCAGGCGAGCGACTGCCGGCGGCGACCGCCACCAACCGGCTGCACGTCGCGCTCGCCTCGCTGCGCGCCAGCGGGCTGCGGGGCGTCCTCAAGCGGGCACAGGACGGGTACGCACTCGACGAGCGGGTGCGAGTCCTCGTCGCCCACCCCGGGTGAGGACGCTCGGTTGACGCGCCGTTTGCGCGTCAACTCGGCCCGCCGCGGGCACCCCGCCCCGGTCGGATTTCGCGGGCTTCGGCGATCGGGACGCCTAAGGGCGCGCCGGCACCGAGCCGTATGGGTCATGGATGCGCCTCGATTTGGCACTCCCGGTCGTGTCGGCGGTGGTGAGCACGCTCTTCACCCTGCTGACCCTCCTCGCCGCCGCGGCGCCGGGCTGGAAGCAGCTCCGCTGGTTCGCGCTCATCGCCGGCACCGCCGCCGTGTACGCGTGCACCGACATCCTCCCGCCGGCGACTCACGATCCCCTCCTCATCGCCTGGGGATCCCGGATCTGCCTGGCGGTGGCGGGGCTGCACGGCTTCGCCTGGATCCGCTACCTCGCCGCCTCGGCCTCCAGGCCCAACACCCGCCTGGAGCGCGTCGTGGGCTACACCGCACTCGGGGCGGGCGTCGCCTCCCTGGTGCCTGACCTCGTGGTGGCGCCGGGCGTGCGGGTGCACGCCGTCCCGTGGCTGGGCATGACGCTCGCGGATGCGGTGCCCACCGGCCTGGGGGTGCTCGTCTTCTTCATCGCGGTGGGCGCGCTGCTCGTCCCGCTGATCCACTACGTTCGCGAGTGGAAGGCCGGGGTGCAGTACGCCGCCCCGCAGGCCGTTGGGCTCGCCTTTCTGGTGGGCACGGCGATCAACGACACCCTCGTCGGCATGGGCGTCTACGACGGCATCTACCTCGTCGACGCGGGGTTCCTCGTCCTGGTGGTGTCGGTCGGCAGCATCGGCGCCCGCCGCTTCGTGCAGGACGCTCGCGAGCTGGACGCCCTGTCCAGGCAGCTCGAGCACCTGGTGGAGGAGCGCACGCGCGAGCTCGCCGCGGTGCAGACGGCCTCGATGCGCAACGAGAAGCTCGCGGCCATCGGACGACTCGCCGCAGGCGTCGCGCACGAGGTGAACAACCCCGCCGCCGCCGTCCTGGCGAACCTGGAGTACCTGCAGTCCTTCCTGGAGCGCGGCGAGATGCCGGCGGACGCCCGGGACTGCGTGGAGGAGTCACTCGCGGCCATCGCGCGCATCGCCCGCATCGTGCGGCAGCTCCTGGACGCCGGCCGCGTGGCCGAGGGCGCGCAGACCGTGACGCCGGTGCGCGTCGCCGACGCGGTGGCGGTGGCCCTCTCCTCTTCCCGGTCCGGCCGCGACGAGGCGATCCAGATCGACGTGACAGTGCCGGTGGACCTGCACGTGCGGGGCAACGCCGCCCTCCTCGAGCAGGTGCTCGTCAACCTCTTCACCAACGCCGCGCAGGCCGTGACCGAGGCCCGCACCAAGCTGGGCCCGGAGGCGGCCGGTCGGCGCGGCTTCATCGCCATCCGCGCCGAGCGCGACGGCGACAGGGTGGTGATGCGCGTTCGCGACGACGGCACAGGCATCGGCGAGGAGGTGCGCCAGCGTCTCTTCGAGCCCTTCTTCTCCACGCGACCGCGCCACGTCGGCACCGGGCTGGGCCTCGCCGTCTCCCTCGGCCTGGTCCACACGCTCGGCGGCGAGCTGGAGGTGGAGACCACCTCGGCGGAGGGCACGACGATGCGCCTCGACTTCCCGTGGAGTCCGTCGACGCCGACCTCGCCGGCCGAGGCCCCGTAGATCAGCCGCGACGGCGACGGGCGGCGAGCGCGGCCGCGGCGGTGAGCACGCCGAGCCACGCGAGGGCACCGCCCGCCGGGGCGCCGACCACGCAGCCGCAGCCGCCCGCGCCGCCGTCGCCCACCACGCCGCCGTCGGGGCCGACGGCGCCCCCGTCGCTCCCCGGCCCCCCACCGTCGGCGCCCGGCGCGCCCGCGTCGGGCGTGTTGCCGTACTCGTAAGCACCGATGTCGATCGCCGCGCCGACGACGCCGCGCGCTTCCTCCGAGAGGGGGTGGACGTACTCGTGGTCCGGCATCAGCGACTGGGCGCCGTCGCTCCCGGGGTCCGCCCCCTGGTCGATGCACGGGGAGCCGGCGGCGAGGTGCACGTCAAAGCTCGCGCGATCGACGAACATGGGGTCGCCCATCGAGTCGTCGAAATCGTTCTTCTGCACCGCGGACTTTTGCGAGGTGACCGTGCCCGGGCCGGAGAAGATGTTGTCGGCGAAGAAGGCCGGCGTGCTGGGCGCCACGACGACGAAGGTGCCCTTGGCGTCGTCGTTGAGCACGGTGTTGCCGACGAAGAAGAGGTGCGTGTCGGGGTTGAGGGTGCCGCCCTCCTCGCCGTACGAGACGATGTTCGGGTTCTGCGTGGTGGACGCCTGCTCGATGACGTTGCCGATCACGTACGTCTTGCCGGCGCTCGGGACGTCCAGCTCGTAGCTCGCCTTGCCGCCGGTCTCGTCGGTGAGGCGGTTGTAGAGGATGAAGTTCTGGTGGGCGCGCGTCTTGACCAGGTGCCCCACGTTGGCGTCGTGGGAGTACGAGTACCGGAGGGTGAAGCTCGCGTAGTGGTTCAGGTACATGTTGTGCGAGTACCCGTCGCCCGCGCCGTTGTGGGAGAACTCGGAGCGCTCGATGATCACGGTCCCCTGCCCGTCCGCCGGCGGCGCACCCAGGATGCCGTCCTGGTCGTCGTGGAAGTAGCAGTCACGCACGGTGAGGTTCTGGCCCTGATGGCGAATGCCCGCGCCGTTGTTGCCGTCGGCCGCCGAGATGGCCGCGCCGGAGAGCTCGAAGCCCTCGACGGTGGCATTCGGCGCGGTGATGACGAAGATCCCCTTCTTCTGCGACACCGCGACCTTGGTGTCGTCGATCTTGGCGCGGCCGCCGACGGCGCGGACGGTCAGGTCGTCCGTCGACCACGCGCAGGTGTCACCGTCGTAGCGGCCGGCGTCCACCTCGATCACGTCGCCGGCCTTGGCGGCGGCGATGGCCGCGCACGGCGTCTTGTAGGTGCGCGTCGGGCCGGCCTGCAGGGTGGCGGCGGCGGCGGACGACGACGCGACGACCGCGGCGAGCGCCAGCGCGGCACAGACGAACCGGCGAGCTGTGGGGTGCGTCCTTCGCAAGGGGCCTCCGTGTGCCACTATACCAGCGCTCACCGTGGGCCGTGCGTCGCGCGCCTCGATGCGTAGTATCGACGGATGGACGGCCAGCCGCGTCGCGTGACGAGCAACATCCCCGCGAGGCTGGACCGCCTGCCGTGGTCGCGCTGGCACTGGTTCGTGGTGGTGTCTTTGGGGATCACCTGGATCCTGGACGGCCTGGAGGTGACGATCGTCGGCGCGATCGGCAGCGTCCTGGAGCGGGGGGACACGCTGCGGCTCACCAGCGACCAGGTGGGGCTCGCGGGCAGCATGTACATCATGGGGGCCATCGCGGGGGCGCTGGTCTTCGGCCACCTCACCGATCGGCTCGGGCGCAAGCGCCTCTTTCTGGTGACGCTCGCCATCTATCTCGTGTCGACCTTGCTGACGGCGATGGCGTGGAACTTCGCGTCGTTCGCCGTCTTCCGCGTGATGACCGGCACGGCCATCGGCGGGGAGTACGCCGCCATCAACTCGGCGATCGACGAGCTCCTGCCCGCGCGGGTGCGCGGCCACGCGGACCTCGCCATCAACGGGAGCTACTGGGTCGGCACCGCGGCGGGCGCCGCGGCCAGCACGGTGCTCCTCGACCCGCGCTTCTTTCCGCGCTGGCTGGGCTGGCGCCTCGCCTTCGCCATGGGCGCGGTGCTCGCCTTCGCGGTGGTCCTGGTGCGCCGCTTCGTGCCGGAGAGCCCGCGATGGCTCCTGTTGCACGGCCGGGAGAAGGAGGCGGAGGGCATCGTCGGCGACATCGAGACCATCGTCGCGCGCCACCACCCCGAGCCGCTCGCGGAGCCGCGCGGCCACATCCACATCGAGGTCGGCGTGCGCACCGGCTTCAAGCGCGTCGCACGGGTGATCCTCTCGCAGTACCGCGCGCGGGCGGTGCTCGGCCTCACCCTCATGGTGGCGCAGGCCTTCTTCTACAACTCCATCTTCTTCAGCTACTCGCTCATCCTCACCCAGTTCTTCTCGGTGCGACCGGAGCGCGTCGGGCTGTACCTGCTGCCCTTCGCCGTGGGGAACTTCCTCGGTCCGCTGGTACTCGGGCGCGCCTTCGACGCGGTGGGGCGCAAGGCGATGATCGTCACCACCTACGCGGCGTCCGGCGTGCTGCTGCTGGGGTCGGGCGTGCTCTTCGTGCACGGATCGCTGAACGCCACGACGCAGACGCTGCTCTGGTCGGGGATCTTCTTCTTCGGGTCGGCCGCGGCGAGCTCGGCGTACCTCACCGTGAGCGAGCTCTTCCCGGTGGAGATCCGCGCCATGGCGATCGCCCTCTTCTACGCGGTGGGGACGGGCGTTGGCGGCCTGGGCGCGCCGGCGTTCTTCGGGTGGCTCGTCGGGACGAAGGACCCGATGCACCTGTTCTACGGGTACGCCGTGGGCGCAGGGCTGATGCTCGTCGCGGCGGCGGTGGGGGCGGTCCTGGGGGTGAAGGCCGAGAGGAGGTCGCTGGAGGAGATCGCCGAGCCGCTGTCGAGCGTGGCGGAGGGGTAGCGACGGGGCCGCGCGACGGCGCCCGTCACGGAGTCGAGCTGCCGCTTCCGGACGACGCGGGGGGCGGCGCACTCCGCGGCGGCGGGACCGGGCCGCCGTAGCACGCGACCGACGCGGCGCTCGTCGCCGCGATGCCCGCGAAGAGCAGCGCGCGTGAGATGCGCGCCGCGCCGCGCCGGGCGCCGCAGAACGGGCAGGTCGAGTCCGTCACGCGAACGTGCTTGCCGCACTTGCAAACCGAGAGGGTCATCGCGATAGCGTAACACGACCGGTCGCACACATCAGGGCGGGTACGGTCCCTCGAACGCGACCACCTCCGCTGCCCGCGCCGCCGCGAAGGCGACCGCGTCCGCCGGCGACCTTCGCTGTCCGAGCGCGAGCGTCAGCGCGGCGGCGAAGGTGTCGCCCGCCCCGTAGGCGTCGCCGGAGGCGCCGGCGGGCACCGCGGCCCAGCGATGCGAGGAGCCGTCGGGCACGACCCATTCGCCGCCGCGCGCCCCGTCGGTGCGCACGACGAGGCGCGGCGCGGGGTCGAGATCGCC
The DNA here is from genome assembly GCA_963782055.1 of uncultured delta proteobacterium. Classification (GTDB taxonomy): domain Bacteria; phylum Myxococcota_A; class Polyangia; order Polyangiales; family Polyangiaceae; genus DASXHD01. The sequence goes on along the minus strand of CAWAIF010000003.1, from coordinate 1,478,017 downwards.
CGACACGAAGCGCTCCGCCGGGTCGTTCGCGCTGCCGACGAGCGCGTCGAGCGCCACACGCGCCTCACGCAGCAAGGGCAGCACCCGCGAGGTGCCGACGACGACGCGCGCGCGGCGGGCGAGGCGCACCGCCGCCGCGTCGCCTGCCGTGACGTACACCGCCTCGCACCGCTCGAGCTCCTCCCAGGGCACCGGATCGCCGGCGCGGGGTACGAGCCGGTCCCCGACCGTCACGATCGTGCGCTCCCTCGAGGCGTCGACGAAGGTGATGGCGCGGCGCTGCGGCTCATCGCGAAACACCGCGCGGACCTGGACGCCACGCGCGGCCAGCTCCTGTTCGGCGCGATGGCCGAGCGGGTCGTCACCGAGCGCGGTGAAGAAGAGCGTCTCGGCGCCGAAGCGCGCCAGCGCCACGGCGGCCACCGCGCCTCCGCCCGCGGCGACCGCGACGCCGGGCTCGGCCTGCACGATCTCCCCCGCGCGCGGGACCCGCGCGAGGCGCAGGAACTCGACCCACTCCAGATGTCCGACGACCGCGACCCGCACGCCCAGCGCATACCACGAGGCCGCGCGACGGTCCCACCCCCGCGGGGTGCTATGTTCCTTTACGGGGAGAGGTCCGCATGCATCCACACACCGTCGCCTGGTGCCTCGTGCTCGCTCTCGGCTGCGGCAGCAGCGTGCAACCCACCGGCGACGACGCCGGCATGGCGGACGCCGGCCCCGACTCCCCGCCGGAGGTGGGCTACCCCGCGCCACACCCGCCGCTGCCCCAGATTGTCAACGCATCGAAGGGCCCCGTGCTCACCTCTCCGCGAGTGGTCCTCGTCTTTTACCCGGGCTACGCGTCGGAGCAGCCACTGCAGGCGTTCGCGCAGTCGATGGCGAAGAGCACCTACTGGTCCGCCACGACTGCCGAGTACGGCGTGGGCGCGCTCGCGTACGCCGGCACCATCGACCTGACCGGGGAGACGCCGCCGACGACCATCTCGCAGGCGGACATGCAGACGTGGGTCGGCGCCGAGATCCAGAGCGGCGCGTTCGGTACGCCCGACCCGCAGGCCATCTACACGATCGTCCTTCCGAAGACGACGACCGTGACCGAGCCGAACCCCGTCGGATCCATCTTCGGGACGGTCAACAGCTGCGTGGCCTTCCTCGGCTACCACGACAACGTGGACCTCGCCCTGGACGACGCCGGGACCACCGACTTCGCCTACGCGGTGATCCCCACGTGCGGGGCGCTGGCCACCGTCACCTCCACGATCAGCCACGAGTGGGTGGAGGCGGCGACGGACCCGCAGGTGACCTCCGGCGGCACCTTCACGCTCGCCGCCGGCCCGACGTCGGCGTTCTACGGGCCGGACGGCGACCACGCGGTGTGGGCCCTGCTCGGCGGCGGGGAGGCCGGTGACATGTGCGACCCCGAGGGTCCGGCCGTCTACGTCACCCCGCCGGACGTCGGCCAGCGCGTGCAGCGCACGTGGTCCAACCTGGCCGCCGCGGCGAGCCACGACCCATGCGTGCCGGCGATCGCGGGCCCCTTCTTCGACAGCGCGCCGGTGCTCGACGAGACCGTCAGCTTCACGTCGACCCTCACCGGCGACGTCACGACCAAGGGCGTGACCATCGCCCGGGGCGCGAGCAAGACGATAGAGGTCGACCTGTTCAGCGACGGCGACACCGGCGGCCCGTGGACGGTCAGCGCCGCCGACGTGCTCTCGGCGTACTACGGCTCGTACGGGCTCAAGCCGACCCTCGACTTCGCCTGGGACCGCACGCAGGGCCACAACGGCGACAAGCTCCAGCTCACCATCACCGTCACGGGCGCCTCGCTGGTCGGCGGCGCGCACGCCTTCATGATCACCTCCCGACTCGGCGCGCGAGTCGCCGTGTGGCCTGGCCTGGTCGTGGAGTGATCCGGCGCCCGCGTCCGCGCGGGCTGGAGTGCCTCTACCGGCGATCGCCGGTGTACGCGTGCCGTGCCCCTGGTGGGGGACGGCGCAGATCCAACTCGACGAACGACATCACGCCGACGCCGAGCGCGAAGGTCAGGTACCCGGTGCTGGGCAAGTCGGTGAAGCGGATGTCGTCCTCGATGCCGACGCTCGCCGTGATCCCCCACTCGTCCAGTACGCGAAAGAAGGTGCCGAGCTCGGCGAACGGACTCGCGAGCGAGGCGGACGACTCCCCGGCCACCTCCTCGAACGTGAAGAGCGCCGCCCCCGCGTTCGCGAACAGGCCGATCGCCGGGTTTCCGGAGCCGTCGAGCCCGAAGCCGTAGAGAAAGAAGAGCGAGTCGGAGATGGAGACCTGCTGGACGGCGTCGCTCCACTTCGTTCGCAGGCCGACGGCGTCGCCGAACCCCAGCCCCGTCCCGCCCGGTTCGCCGGTGCCCGGTCCATAGCCGGCGTAGACGTTGGTCGTGAAGGTGCTCCGCTCCGGCGCCTGGGCGAACGCGTGGCCGTAGCCGGCGGTCGCGCTGCCGAAGACGGCACAGCCGCACGCGGACGCGCTCGCGGCGAGGAGCATGCCTCGAAGCAGGGCGCGCACCAACCCCATCCGAGCGACTCTATAGCGTACTGCCGCCCGATGGAACGCGGACGCTGGACCCGCGCGCGGCGAGGCGCCCGCCCACCCACGCGCAGGGCAAGGCGAGCGCCGTGAGCAGGATCGGGTACCACTTCGGCCCGAACTCGGGCCCCTTGTGCCACGTCGCGAGGGTGCCCGCCGCGTTCACCAGCAGGTTGAGGCCGCCCACGATCATCGCGTGGAGCATCGGCCTCGGGCGGCCGATGCGCCCGGCGACGAGGCTCGCGAGGACCGCCCACACCGCTCGATGGCCGGCCGCCAGGACGAAGAGCCCGGCGGTCATCGACGCGCCGGCGGACGGATACACGTGGATGGCACGGAGCACGCCATCGGTCCCGATGGTGCAGACGGCCCCGACGAAGATGCCGCCGATCACCGCGACGATGCTCCGGAGCGGGTGACCGCCCTCGTCTTCCTGGAGCTCGGTCACCGTCGCGCCCCGCGCGACGTCGCGCGCCTCTGACTCTCCCACTGTTGCCTCACGATCGGGTCCGCGTCCGGGTATCGCGTCGTTCGGGGCCGGGCACAAGGACGATCGCACCGCTCAGCGCGCCCGGTGCCTCACCCACCTCCACGCGCGCACCCGCTCTACGGGAAGATCCGTGGCCCCACGTTCATCAACCCGGACAGCGCGGTCCGCGGTACCCGCAGCGCCATCGTGAAGGAGCGCTCTCCGCCCTTCGCCGACTCGACGTAGGTGAAGGGCAGCAGCGTGCTTCCCTGCGACGCGCTGGACATGCCGAGCAGGGGATCGTCCTGCAGCTCGTCGGTGGGATCGAGCATCGCCCAGACGAAGGGCGTCTTCATGCCCAGGCCCCGCATGGTGAGCAGGCCTCCGGCGTTGAGCCGCGCGCCGCGCAGCGCCTCGATGCCGCCGCGGCTGGCCAGCGTGCCGGAGGCGGCCGGCTTGAGCATGGCGCGCGCGCGCGCCGCGGCGAGCTTGTCGTCGAGCGCGCTGACGACCCACGTCGTGTCGGCGTCCGGCACGACCAGGACGTGGAGCCTGGTGAGGGTGGGCGCCGGCCGCGCGCGGCGCACCGGCTTGCGGGTCCCGCGGTTCGCCCGCGGGGGCGGGGCCGGCGGCGCGGGCGGGGTGGAGTAGATGTCCGCCTCCAGGTGCACGGTCCCCGCCGGCAGCCCGGACGGCACCGCCGCGAGCTTGACCACCGGCGGCTTGCCGCCTCGCCCCGCGTGAGCCTTCAACCACCGCAGGGTGGCCGGCCGCCGGAACGCCGCCTGCCACTGCTTGACCGCCTGCGCGACGGCGCCCTTCGGCGCCTGCGTGCCGAACACGTCCCAGCCGGCGACCTGCGCGTACGCGGCGCGCTCCTTCGCCGCATCGCCGGGGGACGCGTGCCACTTCGCCAGCGCCCGCGACGCGGGCCCCACGTCCACGCCGCGCGCGTAGACGAAGGGGTAGGCCAGAAGGTCCACGGTGTGGGAGAAGGCGTCCTCGAAGGCCTTGCGGTCGGCAGGCTTGAGCTCCTTCGCGTAGGTCAGGCCGTTGTCGAAGGCCCTCGTCGCGATGTCGCGCGGGTGCGCGAGCTGGTCGGCGTCCATCCCGTGACCGAAGACGGCGAGGTCGCTGTCCGAGGGCAGCCGCAGGAAGGCAGCGGGGAGCGCCTCGGCGCGTTCGGGGTGGCCGGTCAGCACGCGCGTGACCAGGCCGCTGCTCCCGTGGAAGGTCGCCTGAAGCTGCACGCTCGCCGCCGCCGGGTCGACGGCTCCGTCGAAGCTCACCGAGCGCAGGTCGGAGAGGGTGTCGACGAGGTCGGCGAAGGCCGACGTGAAGGCGTCGTGGACGGCCGGATCGGAGCCGCCCATGGAGTGCACGATCTGCGGGATGATCCGGGGGTTGTCTCTGGAGAAGGACGTGAAGGGCGCGGCGAAGACCTCGACGTGCAGGTCGGAGGGGAAGGTCTTGCGCGGCGCGGTGCGCACCAGGTACGGCATCACGGCGTCACGGGCGTCGGGGCGGCGGGAGCAGAGCGCCCGCGCCCCTGCCGCGCCGACGGCCGGCGAGATGGCGCAGGCGTGCAGGTGGCCCGACGGACCGTCGTCCTCGCCCTCCTCCGCGCCGCCCAGGATCTCGAAGGCGCCGTTGGACAGCGGGACGAGCTTGCCGGCGAACGCCGACTTCGCGTCCTCCAGCGATTGCAGCGGCACGCTCAGCACGATGTCCCCGCCCGAGTCGCCGTGGAGGGGCGAGTGAAAGACCACGGCCAGATCGATGGGCGCGGTCATGTCCGCGAGCTTGGCGAGCCGCTCACCGATGGCCTCCGCGAGGGGCTCGTGACCATCCAGGCTGGTGCCCACCCAGGTGCCGAGCATGTCCAGCGTACGGGACGGCGAGGAGAGCCGCGCGTAGACCGCCAGCGACGCGGGCACCGGGACGGGCGACAGGTCGACGGAGGGCGCCTCGACCGTCTGCGTGGCGGTGGCCGTGGGGAGCAGCACGGGCTGCGCCGGCGGCGGGGGCGCGCCCCCACACGCGAGTGCGGAGACGAGGGCGAGGGGGAGCAGGCGGCGCATCGCGCGAGGATAGACGCGCGAGGCGCAGCGCGCCCGAAAAAGCAAGCTTCCCCCCGCGTCGCCGCCATGGTTGAAGGCTCGGGCAGCACCATGAGCTCCGTCGCGCTGAATCCCGCGCAGAAACGCGCCGTCGAGCACCAGATGGGCCCGCTCCTCGTCCTCGCCGGGGCCGGGTCGGGCAAGACACGCGTCATCACCGAGCGCATCGCGCGCCTCGTCGAACGCGGCGTGCCCGCCCGCGCGATCGTCGCGCTCACCTTCACCAACAAGGCCGCCGGGGAGATGGCGGAGCGCGTGGCGAAGATCGGCAAGGCGCGCAGGTTCTCGGCGAAGGAGCTGGTGATCTCCACGTTCCACTCCTTCGGCCTGCAGGTGCTCTCGCGCGAGAAGGAGGCCACGGGCGGCGCCTTCACCATCTTCGACCAGGGCGACTGCCTGGGCGTCGTGAAGGAGTCGATGCGCAACCTCGACGCCGGCAAGCGCTTCGACGTGCCGGCGGTGCTGGCGCGCATCTCGATGGCCAAGAACGCCTTCCTCTCGCCGGAGGCGCTCGCCGAGAAGGACTCGGAGGACGCGTACGACGAGATCACGCGGGAGGTCTACCCACGCTACCAGGCGGCGCTGCGCGCCTTCCGCGCCTACGACTTCGACGACCTGGTGTGCGAGGTGGCGCGCCTCTGGAAGGACCGCGCGGACGTGCGCGAGCGCTGGCAGGATCGCTTCCGCTTCATGCTGGTCGACGAGTACCAGGACACCAACCGCGCGCAGCTCGAGCTGCTCCGCCTGCTCGGGGAGAAGCACAGGAACGTGTGCGTGGTGGGCGACGACGACCAGGCCATCTACGCGTGGCGCGGCGCCGACGTGCGCAACATCCTGGAGTTCGAGGAGCACTTCCCCGGAGCGGAGGTGGTCAAGCTGGAGCAGAACTACCGCTCCCGCGGCCCGGTGCTCGCGGTAGCCAACGCGGTCATCGCGAAGCGACAGGACGCCAAGCACCGCAAGGTGCTGTTCACCGAGCGGGCAGGCGGGGAGCTGCCGGTGCTGGTGACCGCGGTGTCGCCGGAGGTGGAGGCGGGGTACGTCGCGCGGGAGATCCGCCGGCTGGTGAAGGACGAGCACGTCCGCGCGCGGGAGATCGCGGTGCTCTACCGCTCCAACGGCCAGGCCAAGGCCATCGAGGCGGCGCTGCGGGAGGAGGGCATCGGCTACCGCATCATCGGCGGGCAGCAGTTCTTCGAGCGCAAGGAGGTCAAGGACATCCTCGCGTACCTGAAGCTGGCGCTGCACCGCACCGACGAGATCGCGCTGCGCCGCGTGGTGAACTACCCGGCGCGCGGCGTGGGGGAGACGAGCCTGGGGCGGCTCGCGACGCACGGGCTGGCGCGCGGGTGGAGCCTCTGGGAGACGATCGAGCGTGTCGACGCGCTGGACGACGTGCCGAGCGCGGCGCGCGCGGGGTGCAAGGACCTGGAGCGCATCATCGGCGAGGCGCGCAAGAAGCTGCTCGTCGAGCACGCGCGAGCGAGCGAGACGGCGCGGTGGCTATGCGAGCGCGTGGGCCTGCGCAAGGACATCGACGCGGGCTCGGGCACGCCGCAGGCCGCCGCGCGCCGCTGGGGCAACGTCGAGGGTCTCTTCGCGCTCTTGGCGCGTCGCGAGCAGCGGGAGGTCGCCGCCGGCGGCGACCCGACGGGGGCGGCCGGTCTGCTCGCCTTCATCCAGGCGCTGATGCTCCACGTCGACGACGCGGAGGAGGCAACGCCCGCCGAGCTCGTCACCCTCTCGACGCTTCACGGCTCGAAGGGGCTGGAGTTCGACCACGTCTTCTTGATCGGCTGCGAGGAGGGCCTGCTCCCGCACTCGCGCACGCTGGACACGCGCGCCAACGACGCGGCGGGGGGAGAGGCCGCGCAGGAGCTGGGCATCTCCTCCGACATCGAGGAGGAGCGGCGCCTGTTCTACGTCGGCGTCACGCGCGCGCGCGAGCGGCTCGTCGTGTCGCGCTGCAAGCACCGCGCGGTGCGGGGCAAGCCCGCGCCGCGCACGCCGAGCCGCTTCCTGTCCGACATCCCGGAGGAGCTGGTGACCACCGTGGAGGTGGACGCGCTGCCGAAGATGTCGACGGAGGAGATGAGCGCGCAAGCCAGCGCGCTGCTCAGCATGCTCGACGGCCTGGGCTGAGGCCGCGGGGCGCGCCGCGCCGTCAGCCGCCGTTGCGGCACACGAGCTGGTTGGCCTTCTCCAGGCAGGCGAACCCCGGACGGGAGCAATCGGAGTTCGTCTTGCAGGTCTTGTAGCAGACCGCCTTCGTGCCCGAGGGAGCGCCGCTGGCGTCGTCGATGCACACCGAGCCGCCGGGGCAGCTCGAGGGGTCGGACAGGTTGCACGCTTGCGAGCAGTAGCCGCCGGGGAAGTCGGAGGACTGGAGGCACACGCCACCACCGCATCCGCCGGCGGACGAGCAGCTGTCGCCGGTGGAGCCTCCGCCGCCGCCGCAGGCGCCGAGCAGTGCCAGGCCGAGGGCGACGGCCGAGAGGACAAAGGAAGCGCGCAGACCCGTGTGCATGAAGGAGACCTCCGAAATGGCCCGAGGGTGGGACCACCATGTAGTGGCCCCACCCTCGGTGCGGGTTACGCGTTTCCGGATCTCACTTCACGACGTTGGCGCCGGGGGCCGGGGCGGTCTCGGCCGCGCCGGGGGCGCCGCTCGCGCCGGAGGGGCCGGCCGCGTGGCGGGCGTCACGCGCCGCCTTCATCTGCGCGTGGAAGGCCGTGAGCTCTTCCTTCGTCACCGCGCCGTCCTTGTTGGTGTCGGCGCGCTCCAGGCGGGTGCGCATCCGGTCGGGCATCTCGGAGGTCTGCAGGATGCCGTCCTTGTTGGCGTCGAAGCGGGCGATGATCTGCTCCGGCGACCGCGCGTGGCGCGCGTGCTCGCCCTTGCCGGCGTGCTCGCCGTCGCCGCCGTGCCAGCGGGCGCGCGGGCCCTTCTCGCCGCCCTTGGCGCCCTCGGCCCCGTGCCAGCGGGCGCGGTGCTCGTGCTTGATCAGGCCGGACGTGCGCGCCTGGTCCAGCTCGGCCGAGGTCACCTTGCCGTCCTTGTCGGCGTCGGCCACCTGGATGCGTGCCCAGCGCCTGGCGCCCACCTCGGTCGCGTCGAGCGCGCCGTCGCCGTTCTTGTCGGCCTTGGCGAAGCGCTCCTTCTTCATCTGCGCGAAGCGGGCCTTCGCCTGCTGCTTCAGGACGCCGGAGGCGCGCGCCTGATCCATCTCGGCCGGCGTGACCTTGCCGTCCTTGTTCGCGTCCGCCGCCTGCATGAACGTCCAGCGCCGGGCGCCCACCTCGGTCGCGTCGAGCGCGCCGTCGCCGTTCTTGTCGGCCTTGGCGAAGCGCTCCTTCTTCATCTCGGCGAAGCGGGCCTGCATCTCCTCGGGCGAGATCACGCCGTCACCGTTCGTGTCGGCCTTGCCGAGACGCTCCTGCATCTTCGCGGGGAGCTCGGAGACCTGCACCTTGCCGTCGCCGTTCTTGTCGAAATGCTGGAGGAAGCGCGCGGGGTCGTGGTGCGCGCTCTCCTGCACCTGATTGCTCGCCGTGCCGAGGCTCGCCTGCTGAGACTGTCCAGCGTCCGCACCGGAGCAGGCAGCGAGAAGCAGCGCAAAAAGACCACCAACCAGAACCTTCGTCGATCGCATCGTGGAACCTCCTATGCCCGTTCCGACGACGGCGCCGGGGGTCACCCTACGGTTTGGGGCGATGTTTTGTTGGATGGCCCCTATACGCTCGATGTCATTAGGGAAAACGGCTCGGGCGGGCGCGGGCGCGAGCGCGGGGGGCGGGCGCGAGCGCGGGGGCGGGCGCGGGCGCGGGCGCGGGCGCGAGCGCGGGGGGCGGGCGCGAGCGCGGGGGGTGGGCGCGAGCGCGGGGGCGGGCGCGGGCGCGGGCGCGGGCGCGAGCGCGGGGGGCGGGCGCGAGCGCGGGGGGTGGGCGCGAGCGCGGGGGCGGGCGCGGGCGCGGGGGCGGGCGCGAGCGCGGGGGGCGGGCGCGAGCGCGGAGGGCGGGCGCGAGCGCGGGGGGCGGGGGCGGGCGCGGGCGCAGCCGGGCTGCGAGGGGGGCGCAGAGGGAGAGGGGTGGGGGCCGTCGCGGCCAGCGGGATGTCAGCGAACCGCCTCTTCATGTGCTCGCTAACGATCTCGGCTCGAAGCGCGAGGGCGAGCGCGGGCCCGGCCGCGGGCCGCGAGGGTGGGGCAGATGGAGAGGGGGTGGGGGCTCGGGCATCGGAGACGGCAAAATGCCGGCGAAGCGCCTCTTCATGTGCTCGCTAACGATCTCGGCTCGAACTGTGTGGGGCCCCTTCCCCGTACCCCCTCCCCCCACGCCCGCGCCCCCTCCCCCTCCCGCGCCCCCTCCCCCTCCCGCGCCCCCTCACGCCCCCGCGCCCCCTCACGCCCCCGCGCCCGCGCCCGCCCTCGCGCCCGCGCCCCCTCACGCCCCCGCGCCCCCTCTCGTCCCCGCGCCCGCGCCCCCTCACGCCCCCACGCAAATTCCTCCCCTCCTCCGTAGGGTCCCCCCCTCCCCGTTCGTCCTGTATGCAAGGAGTCCGTTGAACCTTGCCGGCGGAGACACGCATTGACCAACCTCGAGGACGCCGCCCGCCGCGTGGCGCGGGGCGAGGTGTCGGCATTTCAGGAGATCGTGGACGCGACGAGCGCGAAGCTCGTCAGGCTGAGCGCTAGGATGCTGGGAAACGTTGCAGATGCGGAGGACGTGGTGCAGGACGCGTACGTGAAGGCGTATCGCGCGCTCGTGGACGGCCAGTTCGACGGCCGGTCGCGCGTCGCCACGTGGCTCTACCGCGTGGTGGTCAACACGACCATCGACGCGAAGCGCAAGCGCAAGCGCACGGCGACCGACGAGCTGGTGGACCCGGGCTGGGACGGCGCCGCCTCGGCGGACGCCACGGTGGCGCTGCGCGAGCTCGCCGACTGGCTGGGCCAGCTACCGGAGGAGCAGCAGACGGCGCTGGTGCTCAAGGTGGTGGAAGGCATGTCGTCGGCGGAGATCGCCGAGATCATGGACTGCAGCGAGGGCGCGGTGGAGCAGCGGCTGGTGCGGGCGAGGACCACGCTGCGGCAAAGGAGGAACGAGTCGTGACCGATCCCGAAGACATGGACGCGCGCCTGGCGCGCCTGGCGAAGGCCACCGAGGGCGTGGCGCCTCGCGCCGGCTTCTCCGCGCGGGTGATGGGCGCGGTGGGCGCCGCGAAGCCGGCGGAGACGAGCTGGCTCGCCGACCTCCCGCGCACCGCCTGGCGACTGCTCCCGGTGGCGGCGCTCGCGGCGGTGCTCGGCGTGACGTGGGCGGTGCACAGCGCACACACCTTCGACGACGCTCTCGCCAGCTCGTACGATGCCGTGGAGCTGGACTGGTGACGAGCAAGACCAAAGGCTACCTGGTCCTCGCCGTGGTGTTCGTGCTGGGCGCGGCCGCAGGCGGGGGCGCGATGTTCGCGTACAGCGATCAGCGCCACGCCGCGCTCCTGCGGGAGGACGGCAAGGAGTTCGAGAGCCGCCGCCTGCACGCCCTCTCGCGCAAGCTGGACCTCGACGCCGATCAGGAGTCCCGCATCCGGACCATCCTCCAGACGGACCGCGACGACTCGCGGCAGCTCAGCCGCGCCATGCTCCAGCGGTGCGGCCAGCCGCTGCGTGATCACAAGACCAAGGTGGACGCCGACATCCGCGCGGTCCTCCGGCCCGATCAGCAGGCGCGCTACGACAAGCTCGTCGCCGAGCGACGCGAGCGCGTCTGGCTGGGTCCGCGCAAGCGCTGACACGCCCGCGAGCCTCGGCCGCCGGCGGGAGGCGACACAAACGCTTCCTTTGCGGCATTTCGTGCCTATCTTGGACCCATGGTGCCTCCCATCCTCATCCCGCTCGCGGAGCGGCTTGGCCGCAGGGCGCTGCGCCGACGCGGCGTCGACACGCGCTGGGTGGAGACCCCGCAGGGGACCGTCCACGTCTACGACGCACCGGGCGGAGGCTCGCTGCCGACGACGGTGCTCTTGCACGGCATCGGGTCCGCGGCGACGCCCTTCGGTCCTGTGCTTGCCCGCCTGCGCCCCAACATGAAGCGCGTGGTCGCGCCGGACTACCCCGGCCACGGCTTCAGCAGCGACAGCCGCACGCCCCTCGACCCCACCGCGCTCTTCGACTCGGTGCGCCTCACCCTCGAGCGCCTCGTGCCCGAGCCGTCCATCGTCGTCGGCAACTCGCTCGGCGGCGCGCTGGCGCTCCAGTACGCCGTCGCCCACCCGGAGCGGGTGCGCGGCCTGGTGCTGGTGTCCCCCGCCGGCGCGCACTCCACCGATGCCGAGTGGCGCGCGCTCCGCCGCGTCTTCGAGCTCGCGAACACCGGCGAGGCGCGCGAGTTTTTGCGGCGCGTCTACCACCGGCCCCCGTGGTTCATCCCCCTGGTGGCCTTCGAGCTGCCGGCCACCATCGGCCAGCGCCCCGCCGTGCGCGAGCTGCTGGCCGCCGCCACCAACGAGCACCTCCCCACCCCGGAAGAGCTGGCCGCGCTGCCCATGCCCATCCTCCTGGTGTGGGGGCAGTCGGAGCGGCTGCTCCCGCCCTCGCACCTGGCGTACTTCGAGAAGCACCTGCCGCGCCACGCCCGCGTCGAGCGCCCGCTCGGCTTCGGCCACTGCCCCCACGTGGACGCCCCGGCCGCCCTCTCCGCGCGCATCACCGCCTTCGCGCGGACACTCGACGGCGGCTGATCGCGCCGTTGGCCGTTGATGCGTCAACCGATTGCCGATAGAGTTCTTCGCAGATGACGGGGGATGGTGAGCTGGGCTTCGGCGCATGCAGGCTGGCCGCCGGCGCCGTCTTGCGCTTCGCCGAGCTGTGTCACGCCGGCTCGCGGCAGACGGGGCTGCGCATCGTCCCGCGCCACCTCCCCAGCTACGAGGCGCTCGGCGAGGCGCTGGAGGCGGGTACGATCAAGCTCGCCTGGGCGCCGCCCATCGTCGCGCTCGATCTGCTCGACCGCGGGCTCGGCGTCGTCGTCGCCCTGCCGGAGCGCCATGGCCTGCTCACCTCCAGCGTCGCCTTCGTGGTGCGCCATGGCGGCCCGCGCTCGCTGGAGGAGCTGCGTGGCAGGCGCGTGATGTGGCTCGATCGTCGCAGCGCCTCCGGCTACGTCGTCCCGCGCCTGCACCTGTTCGCCCGCGGGTGGGACCCACGCGACTTCTTCTCCAAGGAGTCCTTCGCCGAGACACACATGGCGATGCTCGACGCCGTCGCCACCGGGACCGTGGACGTCGGCACGAGCTGGTGCCGCATCCACCCCGTCACCAGGGCGGTGATGAACGCCGGGTGGCTGCGCGCCGACGGCCACCCCATCCGGCAGATGGAGATCGCCCACATCGTCGGCCCGGTGCCCAACGACGCCATCCTCGCGGCGCGCAGCACCTCCGCGACCGATCGCTCCGCCCTCGTGCGCTGGCTGCTGCACGCCGACGAGCCCTCGCGCGGGCCGCTGACGGATCTTCTCAGCACCACGCACTTCCGCGTGCCCACCGGCGATCACTTCGAGCCGCTGCGCCACATGCTGCGCGCCGCGCGCGCCCGCGGCTACGACGCGGCGCGCTGAGGCTACTGGCACTGGCCGGGGAGGCCGGTGATCCAGTCGCGCAGCAGCGCGACGCCCTCGTCGTGCACCACGCTGCGGCCGATCTCCGGCATGGCGATGCTCGGCTGCGTGGACTGCACGCGGAAGACGAGGATGGACCGGTCGGGCTGCCCGGGCACCACGTCGTAGGTCAGGTCGGAGGACGCCTGGCCGGTGGCCACCGGGTTCTTGCACACGCCGTACTTGTACGGGTCGGTCACCGCGTTGCCGAGGAAGAGCCCTGTCGTGCGCGCCTCGCCCGTCTCGCTGTGGCAGTGCGAGCAGTTGGCCTCCAGGTACGCCCGCGCGCGCGCCTCCACCGGCTGGGAGGTGTCGTCCCAGGCCACCAGCCGCGGCGCCTGATCGCTCGCCGGCGCGCCCTGCAGGATGCCGAGGCGCGCCCAGTGATCCAGCTGGTTCTCCGTGCCCCCGGGGTACGGGTAGTCGTGGTTGATGCGCGCCGCGCGCAGGCCGATCGGCACGATGGTGCCGAGGTCCTCGTGGCACTTGATGCACTCGTTCTGGCTGGGCACCAGGTAGTCGCTCGTGGCCGGCGCGCCGCTCGGCTTGACGAAGGAGATCTCGTGCAGCGAGCCGCCCGGCTGGATCGTCGCCTTCTTCTGGTCCTTGTCCCACACGTAGGCGACGCCGAACCAGCCGCTCTCCCGCCGCACCATCACCCGTGTCTCCACCCAGGTGACAGGCTGCGGGTTGCGCACGTCCGCCGGGAAGCCGAAGGACTTGGTGACGATGGTCCCGACGGGGAAGTCCATCGGCCCGTCGGCGGTGTACGTCGCCGACTTCCCCGGCGGGATCCACACCGTGCGGAACTTGGACGCGTAGTCGGAGAAGAGCGGCGTGCTCTCGTCGTAGGGCACCACGCCCGCCTTCGGGACGATGGTCGCATCCTGCATGGACACCACGCAGTACCCGTCCAGCGTGGGGTACGGCCTGGTGAGGTAGGTGCCGTCCCCGCCGGGCGTGCACGTGTCCCCCCCGCCGCAGGACACCCCCGCAGCCGCGAGGGCGAGCGCGCCGGCCATGAGCAACCGGGTGCCGACCGCGCGCATCCTCAATTCAGGCCGGGGAAGCTCACCGGCGGCAACGACGGCAGCGTGCACTGGTAGTTGGTGGAGTCGGTCGTGAGGATGGCGCCCAGGTCCGGCGCGTTGGTGTCGAGCTTGTCGAAGTGCAGGTCGGCGAAGGAGTCCGGCCCGTTGTTGTGGATGCAGATCTGCATCGGGTTGTTCGGGTCGGTCTTGGCCGAGTCGACGATCCCGTCCCAGATGAGGTTGGGCACCACGTTGCCCGCGAACTTGGGCAGCGCCGTGGAGAGCAGGATCCCCATCTGCTTCTTGGCGTCCGGCGCCGTGCCTCCGCCCGAGTAGGTGTTGTCGTGGAAGTAGATCTGGCTCGGGTACGGGTAATAGTTGGGGTCCTTGATGTCCTGCTGCGTGACGAAGTAGCTCAGGATGGCGCTGTTGCCGGTGGCGTTGTCCTTGAAGGTGTTGCCGTAGACCTCCACCTGGCTGTTGGCCATGACCAGGAAGCCCGTCCCGCGCGGGACCAGGCCCACCGTGTTGCCCGGCGCGGCGAAGTTGTCGGTGTTGTTGCTCACGATCTGGTTGCTATAGACGCGCACCCCGTGGCCGCCCAGCTGCGGCAGGCCCGGCAGGTCGAAGACCAGGATGCCGCCGGTGTTGTCGTGGGCGTTGTTCTCGTAGACGTCGGCGTCGTAGGTGTTCTCCACCTCCAGGCCGGCGACGTTGTCGTGCACCTCGTTGCGGCGCAGCACCGCGTTCTGCGACTGCCCGAGGTAGATGCCGGAGTCCGACGCACCGTCGGCGATGCTGTCCTCCACGAGCACGTTCTTCGACTGCACGGGGTAGAGGCCGTAGCCGCCGTGGCTCGCCGCGTCGTCGGAGGTCCACGTCGCGTGCACCTTGCGGATGATGACGCCGGTGGCGCCCAGGATCTTGACCGCGTTGCCGGTGGTGTCGCGCACCGTGAAGCTGTCGAGCGTGATGTTCTGGACGCTCTGCGCGAAGACGCCCTCGCTGCCGGCCTTCTGACCCTTGAAGTCCAGGATGGTCTGGTCCATCCCCTGCCCCTGGATGGTCACGTTGTTCGCGGCGACCGTCAGCGTGTTCGTCAGCTCGAAGGTGCCCGCCCCGAAGAGCAAGAGCTCCCCGTCCGTCGCCGTGGCGAAGGCGTCCTGGATGGTCTGCTCGTCGACGCCCGCGCCGAAGGAGGTGCAGGCGACGCCCGGCGGGCACGGCGGCCCCTCCGGCGCGGAGCTGGAACACGCCGGGACGAGGACCGAAGTCACGGCAAGCGCGAGGAGTGTCTTGGAAGAGGGCATGGCGCACAGTCTAGCGCAGAGGGCCATGGCAAGGTTCGGAGTCGTCAGGCCAGGAGCGCGGACTCCAGGTCGGCGATCACGTCCTTCGTCTCCTCCAGGCCGATGGCCAGGCGGATCAGGCCGTCCTCGATCCCGGCGGCGCGCCGCTCCTCGGCGGTCATCGCGTAAAAGCTCATGATCGCCGGCTGCTCGACGAGGGTCTCCGGCCCACCGAAGCTCGGACCGATGCGCGCGAGCCGGCAGCCATCGACGACGCGTGAGGCGGCCTGGAGACCGCCGCGCACCACGAAGCTCACCACCCCACCGAAGCCGGCCATCTGGCGCGTGGCCACCGCGTGGTCCGGGTGCGAGGCGAGCCCGGGGTAATGCACGCGCTCGACGGCCGGGTGCCTCTCCAGCCACTCCGCCACCGCCTGGGCGCTCGCGGCGTGCTGGCGCATGCGCAGCGCGAGCGTCTTCATCCCGCGACCGACGAGGAACGCCGCGTGCGGGTCGCAGACGTTGCCGAGCGTGCCGCGCAGATCACGGATGGCGGAGACGAGCGGCCGCGGGCCGCACACCAGACCGGCGAGCACGTCGTGGTGCCCGCCCAGGTACTTCGTCGCGCTGTGGACCACCAGGTCCACGCCGTAGCTCGCCGGCCGGCAGTGCACCGGCGTGGCGAAGGTCGCGTCGATGAGGGTCTTCAGGCCGCGGCGCCCCTTGCACGCGGCGACGAGCGCCTCCAGGTCGACGCAGCGCAGGTACGGGTTGGTCGGCGACTCGCTCACGACCAGCCGCGTCTCCGGCCGGAGCGCGCTCCGGAGCGCGCCCACGTCCGCGGCGGGGACGAGCGTGCACGAGACGCCGAAGCCGGCGAGTGTCGTGGTCACGAACTCGCGCGTCATGCGGTAGCAGTCGGCGAAGAGGACGACATGCTGGTCCTGCTTGACCAGCGCGAGGATCGCCGTGGTCACGGCGGCCATGCCGCTCGCGAACAGGGCGGCGTCCTCGGTGCCCTCCAGCGCGGCGGCGCGCGCCTCCACGCTCCGGCACGTCGGGTTGCCATAGCGGCCGTACTCGTCTCGCTCGCCGCGCGGATGCCGCCCCTCGGTCATCGCCACCACCTCCGCCGTGTCGGCGAAGGTGTAGGTCGATGTCTGGACGATGGGCTCGGGCACCGCGTCGAACGCCTTCTCGGCCCGCTCGCCCGCGTGCACCGCCTCGGTGGAGTCGGCCGTCTTCGGCATGGCCCGGAGAGTAGCCGACCCTCTCGCGCAAAAGCAGCGCCTGCGTCGGGCGGCGGACGAGAGGCCCCGCGTGATAGCCAGCTCCGTTTCCGCCGGCGGTGGTAACGTGGAGAGTTGGGCCAGGCGCCCAGAGGGCCATGCAGCCAGGGGACATCGTCGGAGATCGCTTCACGATCGAGGGCCTCGCCGGCTCCGGCGGGATGGCCGAGGTCTTCCGGGCCGTGGACGGCACGACGGGCGGGACGGTGGCCCTGAAGGTGCTCCAGGGCACGCTGGAGGATGGCGAGGATCGCTTCGCCCGGGAGGCCCGTGTGCTGGCGCGCCTCAAGCACCCCGGCATCGTGGGGTACGTGGCGCACGGCGTGACGGAGGGCGGCGCGCCCTTCCTCGCCATGCGGTGGGTCGACGGCGAGACGCTCAGCGCTCGGCTCAAGGCGCGCGGGCCGCTGGGTGGAGAGGCGACGGTGGACATCGGCGTGGCGGTGGCGACCGCGCTCGCCGAGGCGCACGCGAAGGACGTCGTGCACCGCGATCTCAAGCCGAGCAACCTGATGATCCCGAACGGCGCCGCGCCGTCGGCGGTCATGCTCCTGGACTTCGGCATCGCCAGGGCGATGGACGCCACGGTCGCGCTCACGCAGCCGGGGATGCTGGTGGGCACGCCCGGCTACGTATCGCCGGAGCAGGCGCGCGCCTCCCCCGACGTGGACGCCCGCTCCGACCTGTTCTCCCTCGGGTGCGTGCTCTTCGCGTGCCTGACCGGCCATGCACCCTTCCGCGGGTCGGACATGGTGGCGGTGCTGGCGAAGATCCTCTTCCAGGAGACGCCGCACGTTCGCGAGGAGCGCAAGGACGTCCACCCCGCGCTGGACGCCCTCATCGCCCGGATGATGGCGAAGGAGCGCGAGGACCGGTTCCCCTCCGCCACCGCCGCCGCCGACGCCCTGCGCGCCCTGCGCCCATCGGTCGGGACCGATCAGCCGAGCTACGGCTCCTCGCACGCGTCCACGCCGCGTGTGAGCGCACGCGAGGCGCGCCTGTGCTCGGTGGTCTTCGTAGGACAGCGCGCCGGCGGCGTCCCGGAGGACGCGGTGGACCTCGGGCGTCGCTTCGGCGGCGTCCCCGAGGCGCTCGCCAACGGGACGATGGCGGTGAAGTTCGTCGAGTCGGCCGGCGCCACGATGCGCGCCCTCACCGCCGCCCGCTGCGCGCTGGCGCTCCGCTCGCGCATGCCCGGCGTGCTCGTCACCGTCGCGACGGTGCGCAGCGACACCACCTCCGACGAGATGGTCACCGCGGCGATCGACCGCGCCGCCGAGCTGCTCCGCGACGGCCCGCGCTCCGCGCGCGGCGGGGCGCCGTTCGTGCGCATCGACCCGGTCACCGCGGGGCTGCTCGACTCGCGCTTCACCGTGCACGACGGCGCCCTGGGCCTGGAGCTCATCGGGGAGGACGAGTCGTCCGCGCACGACTGGCGGTCCATGCGCCGGGCGCAGGCGCCGTGCGTGGGACGCGACCGCGAGCTCGCCGTCCTGGACGCCACCTTCGAGCAGGTGCGAAACGATCACGTGGCGCGCGCGATGCTGGTCGTCGCGGACGCAGGCACGGGCAAGACGCGCCTCGCCAAGGAGTGGCAGCAGCGGCTCCGCGCCACGCCGGCGGCGGAGGCGGCCGTCTGGACGACGCGCGCCGACCCCATGGGATCGCAGGCCCCCTTCTCCATGCTCGGTCAGGCCATCCGGCGCGTCGCGGGGGCCCACGACGACGACCCGCTACCGGAGCGCCAGCAGAAGCTCCGCGCGCGCCTCTCGCTGGTGCTGCCCCCCGCGGACCTCGAGCGCGTGCTGTGCTTCGTCGCCGAGGTCGCCGGCGCCCCGTTCGACGACGCGCACAACGACGAGCTCGCCGCCGCGCGCCGCGAGCGGGTGCTCATGGCCGACCAGATCCGCCGGGCCTGGGAGGACTGGATCATGGCGGAGTGCGCGCGGGCGCCGCTCCTCCTGCTGCTGGAGGATCTGCACTGGAGTGACGCCGCCTCGCTGCGACTCGTCGACGCGGCGCTGGCACGCGCCGCCGACGCGCCGCTGATGGTGCTCGGGCTGGGCAGGCCGTCCGTCAAGACGAGCTGGCCCGACCTCTTCGCCGGCCGGCGGGTGCAGGAGATGAAGCTGGAGGACCTGCCGCGCAAGAGCGCGGAGCGGCTGGTGAACGCGCTGACCGGCGGCGTCCTCGACGCGAGCACGATGGAGCGCGTGCTGGCGCTCGCCAACGGCAACCCCTTCTTCCTGGAGGAGCTCGTGCGCACCGTGGGCGAGGGCCGCGGCGGCGCCCTGCCCGAGACCGTCCTGGCCGTGGTGGAGTCCCGCCTGGACCGCTTCCCCCCCGACGCCCGGCGCGTGCTGCGCGCGGCGAGCGTCTTCGGGCAGACCTTCTGGGTCGGAGGCCTCTCCGCGCTCCTCGGGGACATGGACGCCGGCGCGGTGGAGCACTGGCTCGCGGCGCTGGACCTCCTGGACGTGCTCTCGGCGGTGACGCCCGCGCGCTTCACCGACGAGCGCGAGCTCACCTTCCGCCACGCGCTGATGCGCGACGCCGCGTACGCCATGCTACCGGAGGACGAGCGACGCGCCGCGCACGGCGTCGCGGCGTCGTGGCTGGAGGCGATGGGGGAGCTGGACCCGGGCGTCCTCGCGGCGCACTTCGAGCGCGCCGGCGAGACGAAGCGCGCGGCCGACTGCTACCGCCGCGCCGCGCGGCAGATGCTCGAGGGCAACGACTTCGAGGGCGCCATCGCCCTGGCGGAGCGGGGTGTGGCGTGCCACCCGCCCGACGCGACGCTGCTCCCGCTCTGGATCACCATCGCCGAGGCGAAGCGATGGGCCGGCGATAACGGCGGGGTGGAGCGCGCCGCGAGCGAGGCGCTGCGCCTGAGCCCGCGCGGCTCCGACGAGTGGGCCGTGGCGCTCACCGCGGCGGCGTCGGCGAGCTTCAAGCTCGGACACGTGCGGCAGGCCGACCAGAGGATGCTCGAGGCGATGGCGGCGCTCGCCGAGGAGCCGGTGACGCACGCCAAGGTGGTGATGGCCGCGACCGTCGGGATCAATATCCTCTTCGCCGGCCGGCTGCAGGACGCCACCGAGCTCCGCGCGCGGCTGGCGGCGGCGCCGGTCGACACCCGCGACGGGCAGGCGCGCGGCATCCTGCACTCCTTCGAGGCCTTCTTCGCCGACGGCTCCGGGGACCCGCGCGGTCAGGTCGAGCACTTCGACCTCGCCGCGAGCGCCTACCAGACGGTGGGCAACCTGCGCGCCGCGGCGCTCGCCCGCGCGAACGCGGCGTACGCGCGGCTGGTGGTGGGCGACTACGAGGGCGCCGAGGCGCAGCTCCGCGCCTGGCTGCCCGTCGCCGAGCGCATGCACCTCAACCTCGTGGCCGCCACCATCCGCGTCGACCTCACCGCCGCGCTGGAGCGCCTGGGCCGCTGGGACGAGGCGGTGACGATGGGCGAGCTCGCCGCGGGCGAGTTCATGGCGCAGGGCGATCGCCGCATGGAGGGCGCCGCACGTGCCCAGCTCGCCATGGCGCTGCTGCGTCGAGGCGACGTGGACCGCGCGCTCTCCGAGGCGCGCCTCGCGAGCGAGCTGACCCACGCGGCCAAGCGCGAGCACGGCCAGATCCGCGCGACGCTCGCGTACGTGCTGCTCAAGGCCAACCAGCCCATGGAGGCGCTGGAGCAGTCCACGGAGGCCATGGCGGCGCTGGAGGCCGCGGGCGAGGGCGCCTCCGGGTCCACGCTGGTGCGGCTGGTGCACACGCGGGCCCTCCAGGCCGCGGGGCGCTTCGAGGCCGCGCGCGCGGCGCTCGCCGACGCGTACGCCCGGCTCATCGCGCAGGCGGACGGCCTCTCCGACCCGGCGTGGCGCGAGCGCTTCCTGCAACGGCCGTGGGAGCACGCGCAGACCATCGCGTGGGCCGCGGCGAGCGGGCTCTCGGCCTGAACGGAGACCGGGCGATCTCGCGGCCAAAACGGAAGCCGTCAGTTGCGGCGACCTCTGCGCGTCAACCCCCGCGCGCGCTACTTCGTAGTACGCTGAGCCCATGGACGACACCCTCTCCGGGCCGCAGGTCTTCGACGCCGCCTTCGACCCCGCCGCGGGGATCGGCTGGCGTCTCGGGCGCCTCGTCGGGGAGCTGTACCCGGGCAAGTTCGTCCTGGACGGCGTCGGCAGCCCCTTCGACGTCGAGGACTACGCCGACGAGTCAGGGCAAGCGACGATTGCCCTCGCCCGCGACCAGCACGCGCAGCTGACGACCGGGTGGCGGCGGGGCCATGGCCTGCAGACGTCCGCGGTGAACGCGGTCTACGACGTGGCGTGGCAGGGGCACGCGCTGCACGTGGTCGTCGCGTCGTGGCGCGCCGGCTACGACCAGCAGTCCTACAGCCTCGTCGTCGCCGAGAGCGAGGAGGTGGCGCGCGATTTCGCCGACAAGGTATGTGCATTCTGCAACGAACCGCGGGAGGCCGTGCTGCGCTTCTCCGGCGGCTGCTTCACCCACGACCACAGGCTCTACCGGGAGATCGCGCGCGCCTCCTTCGACGACCTGGTCCTCGCCGGCGACCTGAAGGAGCGCGTCATCGAGGACTTCGAGGCCTTCCTCGCCGCGCGCCCGGAGTACGAGCAGTACGGCGTCCCGTACAAGCGCGGCGTGCTGCTGCTCGGCCCGCCCGGCAACGGCAAGACCCACTGCCTGCGGGCGCTCATCAAGCGGCTCGCCCTCCCCTGCATCTACGTCACCAGCCTCAAGTCGCGCTACGACTCGGAGGACGCCTGCATCGACCGCGTCTTCGAGCGCGCGCGGGAGATCACGCCCTGCGTCCTGGTGTTCGAGGACCTCGACGCGATGATCCACGACAAGAACCGCTCCTTCTTCCTGAACAAGCTGGACGGCCTCTCCAGCGCGCCCGGCCTGGTCACGCTGGCGACGACCAACCACGCCGACCGCCTCGACCCCGCGATCCTCGACCGCCCGAGCCGCTTCGACCGCAAGTACCACTTCGAGCTGCCCGCCGCCCCGGAGCGCGAGCGCTACCTGCGGATGTGGAACGAGCGGGTGGACGCGGCCATGCGCGTCGACGCGAAGGCGATCGGGGAGCTGGTGGAGGACACCGGGGGGTTCTCCTTCGCCTACCTGAAGGAGCTCTACGTCTCGGCCATGGTGCGCTGGATTGCCGAGCGCAAGGCCGGGGAGATGGGGGCGCACCTGCGCGCGCAGCTGCGCGTCCTGCGGGAGCAGATGACGTCGCCCGGCCCGGCGAGCCCCGCGCCGCCGGTGGCGGAGGACGACCCGGACGACGACGCGTACGACGACGACTGATCTCGGGGGCGGCACGCGCCGCCCCGCCGCGGCTCACCCCGGGCGCCGGACGCTCAGCCACGCCTTGTTGTGCGCGAGCCCCTGGTAGAAGTACGCGAGCTTCCCGCTCAGGTCCTTGTCGAACGCCGCCGCCGTCTCGGGCATCAGCTCCGCGCGGTGCCGCAGGTACCTCGTCCAGTAGGCGATCAGCGCCTTCTCCACCCGCTCGATGCTCTCGTAGGTCTCCGGGCGGGCGGCCTTCCAGGCGCGCTCGGCGTTCTGCCAGACGAGCCACTCCTCCCACGCGGCCTGCTCGCACATGGCGTGCACGCCCATGGCCTCCACCATGCGCATGTGCATGCCCGGCTCGCACGTGCTCACCGCGCCGCAGTGACCGCACTTTGCGCTCACCGCGCGGAAGCTCAGCTTCACCGGGAGCGCCGCGCCACACTGCGTGCACTTGAAGCCGTCGCCCACCGCGCGCTGCGCCTCACCCATCAGGGCGCGCGACGCCTCGTTGTACAGGGCGATGCGGTTGCGCTCGATCTCGTTGTCCAGCCAGAAGCGGAAGTCCGCCCCCTTCTTGCGCTCGCGCTCGACCACCGCCTGCGAGGCGCCGGACTCCTCGAACTTGGTCTCCACCGCCGAGCGCCACGTCTCGTCCACCTTGGTGGACAGCTCCTTGGCGCGGCGCTCCATCGCGCTCCAGGCGTTGCCCATGGCCACCGAGTTGAAGTCCGTCTGGTGGAGCAGGCCCATGCAGCCCTGGTGGGCCTCGACCATCACCTGGTCGAAGCGCTGCTTGATCTGCGCGAGGAAACCGTCCCACCGGGCCACCACCGCGTCGCTCATGATCGTCTCCTCCTCGGTTACTTCAGGCCGCCGCCGCAGTAGACGCAGACGGCGCTCGCCTCGTCCTTCTTCTGCGGCGCCCCGCACACGGTGCACTTGCGCGTCAGGGTCATCGCGCCGCCGCCGCCGGACATCGCGTTGTAGTCGGGCGTGGAGGCGAGCGCGTTGGCGAAGATGCTCGACGTCGTCGTCGGCGGCACCAGCGCCTGCAGGTGCCCGCGCACCGTCTCGTCGACGAAGTCGGCGAGCCTGCGCTCGATGCGATCCACCACCTCGTCGCCGCCGGTGATCTTCAGGTCCAGCTCGCGGCACCGCGCGTGCGCCTGGTCGTGGAGCTTCTGGGCGACCCAGCGCACCTCGATGGGCAGCGCGCCGGCCCGCTGCTTGGGGCCGTCGCGCAGGTGCGCCTCGCGCTCCGCGGCGGGGAGCGGCGCGACGCCGAGCGAGGCGAGCACCTCGTCCCAGGTCGCGTCACCCCCGCGCGCGCAGCCGCGGGCGCGCGTGCGCACGTGGGCCTCCCACTGGTCCAGCCAGCGTTCGAGCCCGAGCAGTTCTTCGTGCGCCTCCCCGCTCACGGCGGACCGTCAGAAGGAGATGTCGCTGTCGGCGGAGGCCTGCGCGTACTTCGCCTTGTACTTCTCCTGCAGGGCGGTCCACTCCTTGTGGAGCTTGCCGTCGTTCTTCATCGCGTTCTCGCTGAAGTAGGTGGAGAACCAGCCGCCCAGGTTGGACCAGTCGAGCACCGAGAGGCCGAAGGACTTGAGGATGGCGCTCGCGTCCTTGCCCTGCGTCGCGCCTGCGCTCTGCGCCTCCATGATCTCGATGTACTGCTCGAGCGGCATCGGCAGGTCGCCCTTCCCCGGGTTGGCCGCGAGGCTGGCGTACTTGCTGGTGGAGACGCCCGGCTTGGCCTGCGCCTTCTGGAAGGCGTTGCCGTAGGCCATGGCGATGGTGGCGGTGGTGTCGCGCGACATGCGCGCGTTCCACTCGGCGCTCACGCGGTCCCACTTGGCGCGGTCGCAGCCGATGCCCTTGATGATGTCGTCCACGTTCTGCCCACCGGCGACGCGCGCCTGCGCCTCCGCCCACTGGTCGAGGGTGACGCCCTCCACCGGCTCCACCTCGCCCTTGAGCGCGCCGGTCTGCATCTGCGCCTGCATGCCCGCCATCATGTGCTTCTGCGTGGCGGCCATCTTGACGTGCATGATCTCGCCCATGCCGCCGTACTTGGCCTGCGCGGCCGGGCTCTGGACGTAGCGGTCGACCGTCGCCTTCACCTGGTAGTAGTGCGGCTGATCGCGGATGCCGTACTCGGCGAAGATCGCGGTGCGCCCGGCGTCGTCCTCCCAGGCCTGCTCGATGCGGAACTCGGCGACGTACCAGCCCTCCAGGTCGCCCTGCAGGTCGAAGCTGGCGTGGTCGTCCTTGGCCTCCAGGTCGTAGTCGCGCTTGAAGCCCGCGTCGTCGTCGTCGTCGCTCGAATCGTCCTCCGGCGCGCTCGGCGGGGGGGCGGCCTGCGCGGCCTGCGCGGCCTGCGCCGGCTGTCCGGGCGCCACGGCCTGCTGCGCCGCCTGCGCCGCTGCCGACGCCGCGCCGCCCATACCCAACATCGACTTGATCGTATCGAGCAGACCCATCGTCCAACCTCCGCACGAAGGGCAAGCGCCGTCCGCGCGCATCATGCGCGCAAAGGTCTCCGCCCCGGATAGGACGGCCAGCCTACGTAGCGGGAGAGAGGCCCGTCAATGGCGACCGGGACACGATCACCCGACCGCGTGTTCGGTCAGAGATTCCCCTGGGCATCCCGGCAGAACATGTGCCCATCGCAGTGCATGCCGGACGCGCACACGCTGCCGCAGGCGCCGCAGTTGTGGTCGTCGGTCTGGATGTTGACGCACACCCCGTTGCAACGGCGCGTGAGGCCAGGGCCTGGGCAAGGCGCGTTGCTGGCGCCGCTCCCGTGGTGGTGACCGGTGGTCCTCCCGCCGCCGCCCTTCGCGGGCGCGGCCGGTGCCTTGCCGACGATGCGGTCGAAGCCGAGTCGGTGGCCGAGACGTCCTGCACGGGCATCGGCCGCAAGCTGGTGAGCCACGCCAGCGACGGTACCAACGCCGTCGTCTCGCTCGGCGCGACGGTGTCGTGCCACTGGTCCATCTCCTACTACGTGAACAACGACGCCAACGTCGCGGGGCAGTGCCTCATCGGCGTGTCCAACGCGTACTGGAGCCAGTGCTGCGGCGTGGGATTGTGGCACGGCAACGTCGTCACCATCCCCAGCACCGTCGGCCAGCAGTTTGGCTACGACTACTCGACCGACAGCGGCTACGACGGCAACCTCTCCAACGTCACCGGCACGACGTGGGGCTGCCAGGGCATCACCACCGCGCCCCCGGCGCGCGGCGGCTGCGGCACCTACTACGTCGCCTGCGAGTGACGCGGCCTCAGTGCCACTCGAAGGTGACGCTCGTCGCGCCGAGGCTCGTCGCCAGCTCGCGCAGCACCTTCTCCGCCTGCCGCTTCGCCCGGTCGCGCGCCTCCGGCGTGTCCGCCGCCTTCTGGATGGCGTCCTCCGCCTTCTGCCGGGCCTTCGACTCGAGCTGCTCGTTGCGCCGGGCGAACACGCTGGTCGTCCGCGAGTAGACGTAGGTCCCGTGGGCGTCCAGGCGGGAGGAGAACACCTCCGGCGCGGGCAGCCGGAAGTGCGCGGCGTGCGCCTCGTCCAGCGTGACGTCGCCCTCGGCCAGCTTGCCCAGGTCCACGCCCATCGTCACGTCGCCCACCGCCACGAGCAGCACGTTGTCGGTGCCGTCCAGCAGGCCGAAGAAGGTGCTCTGCTGATCGGTGAGGTCGATCACCTTCTCCACGTGCATCTCGCTCGTCTGCAGGCGTGAGAGGTCCCGGGTTGCCAGGAGCAGCGACGGCGTCGCGCGCTGGTGCAGGTTCGGGTCGGTGTCGTCCTTCGGCTGGCCGAGGAAGTACCCGCCCACACCGGCGAGCGCGACGGCGAGCAGCACCGCGACGAGGGCGAGGGCTGCCCGGCCGCGCGAAGGCCGCGGCGACTCCTGGGACTGCTGGGGTGCGACGGTCGAGACGCTCACCCCTCGATCATAGCCCGCCGCGCCCACGCGCGCGAAGCGGGCGGCGACGCGCGCGCGTTGTGGCACCATGCGCGCCATGACGACGCCGTCCACCGACTGGAAAGAGGTCGTGCTCCCGGACGAGGAGGAGCGCTTCACCCGCTACGCCGAGCGTCTGCGCGAGATGCAGCGAGGCCGCGTGCGCGGCGCCTCCCCGCGGCGGGCGCTTCACGCCAAGGGCACCGCCGGCGTCCGCGCCGAGCTCAGGGTGCACGACGATCTCCCCGCGCACGCGCGCGCCGGGCTCTTCGCGAAGCCGGCGCGCTACGAGGGCTACGCGCGCTTCTCCAACGGCGGCGGCGACGTGCTGCACGACCGCAAGGGCGACCTCCGCGGCCTGGCGATCAAGCTCGTGGGCGTGCCCGGCAAGAAGATCATCCCCGGCATGGAGGACGAGACGACGCAGGATTTCCTCTTCCTGCACGTCCCGGCCACCCCCTTCCGCAACCCCGACGAGTTCATCGCGCTGGTGACCGCGGTCGGCGGCAATCCGCTCCTGCTCTTGCCGCGCCTCCTCGGACGCCTGGGCATCGGGCGCACCTTCGGGCTGCTCGGCGCGCTGCAGAAGCTGCTGGCCCCGCCCATCACCTCCCTGGCGACGATGCCGTACTACACCGCCACGCCCATCCGCTTCGGGGACCACTGCGCGCAGCTCTCCCTGATGCCCCACGCGCAGCCGGAGGCGGGCGCGACGCGCGGCGCCTCGCGCGACTACCTGGGCGAGGAGCTCGGCGCGCGCCTGGCGGAGGGTCCGGTGTCGTTCGACCTCGCCGCGCAGTTCTTCGTCGACGAGAAGCGGACACCGGTCGAGGACGCGTCGGTGGTCTGGCGGGAGGAGGACGCGCCCCGCGTGGTGGTGGGTACGCTGACGCTGCCGAGCCAGGACGTGACCTCCGGCGAGGGCCAGCAGACCGCGGAGGCGATCGAGGTCATGTCCTTCGACCCGTGGCACGCGCTGGTGGAGCACCGCCCCCTCGGCGCGGTGATGCGAGCGCGCAACCACGCCTACCGCCTGAGCACGATGGAGCGCAAGGCGGCGAAGGAGCCCCGCGGCGCCTGACGCCGCGCACCCGCCGAGCTGCTATCGTCTGCGCATGCGCGCGCGCTGCATGGTCGCCGCCTCGGTGCTGGCGGCGTGCTCGATCTCCCGCGTCGCCGCCGCGCAGATCGCCCCGCCCGACGCGCGCCACGCCTGGCGCCCCTCCACGGAGTCCTACGGCCCAGCCTTCGAGTACGACTACGACGGCGGCCCGCTCCCACCCCACGGGCGGCTGGAGCTCCGCCGCCACGAGGCGCTCTTTCAGGCGGGCGCGTTCACTGCGCTCGGGGCGTACATGGCCAGCACCTTCGTCGCCGAGATCGGCGACCTCGCATGCAACGGGCAGTGCACCGACCAAACCTACGACCTCCTCTACCTGCCCGTCGCGGGGCCGATCATCGCCGCCGCCCTCCCCGGCGTGCAGGACAAGGAGGACGCGGGGCTCTTCACCGGCCTGCTGATCGCCGACGCCGCCCTCCAGTTCGGCGGCCTCCTCACCGCGCTCGTCGGGCACTTCTGGCGCACGCGGGTGGTCGTGGTGAATGTCTTCCCCGACTCGGCCTGGCGCCTCGCCCCTGGGGTGTCCGGCGCGCCGCTCGGCCTGACGCTCACGTGGACCGGCCTCTGAGCGCCGCCCCTCGACCCTTCGCGGGCGCTCTCCAGCGTCCGCGCCCGTCGCGAACGAGACCTGTCCCCCCTGTCCCTTCTCCCTGTCCCGGACACCAAACGTCGGACTGCTAGCACGCTCGCACTTCGACGTTTCCGCGGAATCTGTGGGGAGGGGGGGTGGCATGGGGTGTGCTCTGGTGGCCTGGGATGGATCCTGTGTTCTTCACGATCAAGCGGGCCTATCACGCGACGCTGCGGCTCACGCGGCGCGCGCTGGCGGCGATGGGGCTCACGGCGGCGCGGTACGACCTGCTCGATGCGCTGTATCGGCTGGGGACGCGTACGGTTCATCTTCAGAGTCACCTGCGGCGCGGGCTCGGCGTCGCGCGGTCGACGATCAGCCGGATGATGCGGTCGCTCGAGCAGCTGGGGCTCGTCACGCGGCGGCGGGACGGGCGGGACATGGTCGTCGAGCTCACGCCGGAGGGGCGGCGCCGCGTGCGCCGCGCGTTCTACGGGCTGGTGCTGGTCGGGCACGTGGAGCTGGCGCTCGACGGCGCGCTCGCGCCCGGCGAGCGACGCTGGCCCGCCGCCCGCGCCTGCGCTCGTGCCCGCAGGCACCTGGAGGCGCTCTGCATGCGCATCCGGCTCGGGTTCGGCGACGAGGCGACGCTCGACCGGCTCACGCTCGGCGGGTTCTGGGTCCTCCCCGCGGAGGAGCAGGCACGTCGCGCGCGGGCCGACCGGGAGCGCCACCAGCGCGAACTCGACCGCGCCCTTGCGTCGGAGCGCCCCCCTGACGCCGGCGGCCTTCCGGGGTAGAACCCCCGCATGCCAAGCTCTCTCTTCGTGCAGACCTCCGATCACGTGGCGGAGGTCGTGCTGCGCACGCCCGGCAAGGGCAACGCGCTCGGTCCCGATTTCTGGCGCGAGCTGCCCCAGACCTTCCTCGCCCTCGACGAGGACGACGCGGTGCGCGCGGTCGTCCTGCGTGCCGACGGCGACCACTTCACCTACGGGCTGGATCTCGTCTCCATGATGGGCGACCTCGGCTCCTTCATGTCGGGCGGTCTCGCCGCCGCGCGCACCCGCATGCACGACACCATCCTCGGCCTGCAGGCCGCGGTGACGTCCATCACCCGGTGCCGCAAGCCGGTCATCGCGGCGATTCACGGGGCGTGCATCGGCGGCGGCGTGGACGTCATCACCGCGTGCGACGTGCGCGTGGCGAGCCGCGACGCGCGCTTCAGCGTGCGCGAGGTGCGCGTGGCGATGGTGGCGGACCTGGGGACGCTGCAGCGCCTCCCGCGCATCGTCGGGGAGGGGCACGCGCGCGAGCTGGCGCTCACCGGCAAGGACATCGACGCCGAGCGCGCGCTGCGCATCGGCCTGGTCAACGATGTCTGCGAGACCCGCGAGCTGGCGTGGGACGCCGCGCGCCAGACGGCGCGGGCCATCGCCGAGAACCCGCCGCGCGTGGTCCAGGGCGTCAAGCAGGTGATGAACGAGCGGGTCGCCCGCGCCGACGACGCCGGCCTCCGCTACGTCGCGGTGTGGAACTCGGCGTTCTTGCCCTCGGAGGACCTGGGCGAGGCGCTCGTCGCCTTCGGGGAGAAGCGCAAGCCGCGCTTCCAGGGGAAGTAGCGCGTCCCGCCTCAGCCCGGCTGGTCGAGGACCTGCCGCACCTTGCGCAGCAGCGCCTCCGGCGTGATGGGCTTGTGC
Organism: uncultured delta proteobacterium; assembly: GCA_963782055.1. Taxonomy (GTDB): domain Bacteria; phylum Myxococcota_A; class Polyangia; order Polyangiales; family Polyangiaceae; genus DASXHD01. The sequence goes on along the minus strand of CAWAIF010000003.1, from coordinate 1,448,917 downwards.
AAGAAGGCGATCCCGCCGCCGAGCACGCCGTGGTGAACCATGGCGTCGTCGGTGTAGCCGGACATGAAGAGGACCCGCATGTCCGGACGCATCCCGGCGAGACGCTCCGAGAGCTCGCGCCCGCTCATCCGCGGCATGACCACGTCGGTCAGCAGGAGGTCGATCTTGCCGGCGTGCTTCTCGCACACGAGGAACGCCTCGCCGCCGTTGGCGGCCTCCAGCACGTGGTAGCCGTTGCGCTTCAGGAGCGACGCGGCGAGCGCGCGCAGCTGATCCTCGTCCTCCACCAGCAGCACCGTCTCGGTGCCGCGGAGCGTGGCGGGCGGCAGGACGCTCGGAGGCTGGCTCGTGCCCGTGCCCTTCGCGCGCGGGAGGTAGATGGTGAAGCGCGTGCCTTCCCCGGCCTTGCTCGAGACCTCGATGGCTCCGTCGCTCTGGTGGACGATGCCGAACACCGTGGAGAGCCCCAGGCCGGTGCCCTTGCCCTTGTCCTTGGTGGTGAAGAAGGGCTCGAAGATGCGTGACTGGGTCTCGGCGTCGATCCCGCAGCCGTTGTCGGCCACCGCCAGGGCGAGGTAGCGGCCTGGGTCGAGCTGCAGCCGTTCGGCGGCGAGGCCCGCCAGCTCGACCGACGACGTCTCGATCACGAGCCGGCCTCCCCTCGGCATCGCGTCGCGCGCGTTGACCACCAGGTTCATCACCACCTGCTCGATCTGGCCCGGGTCGGCGCACACTGGCTCCAGCCCGTGCGCGAGCTCGAGCGAGAGCTCGATGTCCTCGCCGAGCAGGCGACGGAGCATCTTGCTCATGCCCTCGAGTGTCTGGTTCAGGTCCAGGTTGCGCGGCTCCAGCACCTGCTTGCGGCTGAAGGCGAGCAGCTGCCGCGTGAGCTCGGCGGCGCGGTTGCCCGCGGTGAGGACCTCGTGGAGATCGTCGCGCATCGGGGCGCCGGCCTCCAGCTCGTCCATCATCATGCTGGAGTAGCTCAGGATGACCGAGAGCAGGTTGTTGAAGTCGTGCGCGACGCCGCCCGCGAGCAGGCCGATGGCCTCCATCTTCTGCGCTTGCCGTAGCTGCTCGCTGGTGGAGCGAAGGTCCTCCTCCGCCTGCTTGCGGAAGCTGAGGTCGCGCGCCACCGAGAAGCCGCCGAGCACGTGGCCGTTCGCGTCGCACATGGAGGAGAGGGTCAGGTTGACCGACAGCGTGGTTCCGTCCTTGGTCACCCGCTCGGTCTCCAGACGCTCGGTGCGCCTGCCGGAGCCCATCGTCGCCAGCAGGGCGTCCGCCTCCGCCATGCGATGGGGAGGGATGAGGAGGCGGAGGTTGTGCCCCACCACCTCCTGGGCGGCGTAGCCGTAGAGCGCCTGCGCGCCGACGCTCCAGCTCGTGATGGTGCCGTCCAGCTCCCAGCTGATGATGGCGTCCTCCGAGGCCTCCAGGATGGCGCGCGTGCTCTCCACCATGCGCCGGGACCGCCGCTCGCTCTCGCGCAGGTCGGCCTCGGCCTGCTGCTGCTCGGTGACGTCGCGCATCACGCACAGGTGCACGCCCAAGAGGATGTTGGCCGTCGCGCTCATGTCCAGGATGCGCATCGAGCCGTCGGGCCGCAGCAAGGGGAGGATCACACGGATCATCCCCTCCTCCACCAGTCTCCTGCGCACGTCCTTCAGGTCATAGGCCAACGGGACGAACTCGTCGGAGGGGCGGCCGACCAGCGAGGCGTGCGGCACGCCCACCATCGCGCAGGCGGCAGGGTTGGCGTCGAGGAAGACGCCGCTGTCGTCGCACAGCAGGATGGCGTCGAGCGCCCCGTCGAACAGGGCGGCGAGGAGCTTGTCGCTCGGCCGACCTGGAGAGAGCACCTCTCCGTGGTGCCTGGGGTCCAGCTTCATGCTCTGTAGGACTGGAAGCGTAGGCACTTTGCGCGCTCCCGACCAGGCCGAAAGACCATGCCGGCGTGTGGTCCTCCCGGCACCCGCTCCGCCCGGGAAGCAGAAGACGTGCCGGGGCGTCCACGCTCTCAAGTACAGTAGAGCCGTGGCAGACAGCACCTCGTTCGATGTCGTCGCGACCGACGGGCGCGAGCTCACGGCCGAGGTCACGGCGACGGGGAACAAGACCTTCGGGCGTCAGGACGAGATCCACGCCCTCGCGCGGACCCTGGCGAGCGGCCGGTCGGCCGTCCTGGTGGGTCCCTCCGGCGTCGGCAAGACCGCCGTCGTGCAGAAGCTCCTCTCCTACCTGCGCGACGGCCGCCTCCCCGAGCTCGCGGGCACCCGCATCTTCGAGATCTCCACCGTCGGCCTGTGCTCCGACACCCGCTTCACCGGCCAGCAGGAGACCCGCATCCGCAGCGTGCTGCAGCACGCCGGGCCCAGGCGCCTGCACTACATCAGCGATCTCTGGAACCTGCCCTACGCCGGCTCCTACAGTACCAACCCGCGCGGCATCTACGACCTGATGCGCCCGGGGATCGAGAGCGGCAAGCTCATTCTCTTCGGGGAGATGACCCCCGGCCGCTGGGACAAGCTCTGCCGCGAGCACCCGGTGCTCGCGCGCGACTTCGCCACGGTGCCGGTCAAGGAGATGCCGGAGGAGCAGACGCGCGAGCTGCTGCTGCGCGTGGCCGCGGAGCTGTCGCCCGCCTTCGAGAAGCAGGCGATCGACCGCGTCTACTCGCTGGCCAAGAAGTTCCTGCCCACGCAGAGCTTCCCGGGCAAGGGCGTGGACCTGCTGCGCCGCGTGGCGCAGGAGGCGCGTCCGACCGTCCCCGTGGAGCCGGGCGCGACGACGGCGGCACCCCGGACCGCGCCCATCGACGCGGCGTTCGTGGAGGAGGTGTTCGCGCGGCAGAGCGGGCTGCCCATGCACATGATCTCGCCGGTCGTGCGCATGACGTACGAGGAGATGCACGCCTTCCTCGCCGAGCGCGTGCTCGGCCAGACGGAGGCCGTCTCCGCGGTGGCCGACCTGCTCGCGCTCTACAAGACCGGCCTCAACGATCCGGAGCGCCCCGCGGGCGTGCTGCTCTTCGTCGGGCCGACGGGCGTCGGCAAGACCGAGCTCGCCAAGGCCACCGCCGAGTTCCTCTTTGGCTCGCGCGACAAGATGCTCCGCGTCGACCTGAGCGAGTACAAGGACTTCCACTCCTTCGAGAAGCTCATCGGGGACCCGAAGCAGAACAAGACGGGGCTGCTCACCGACCACGTCCGCAAGAACCCCTTCAGCGTCGTCTTGCTCGACGAGTTCGAGAAGGGCCACCCGAACCTCGCCGACCTCTTCCTGCAGGTCTTCGACGACGGCCGCCTCAGCGACGCCTTCGGCGACACGGTGGACTTCCGCCACGCCATCCTGATCCTGACCTCCAACGTGGGCTCCAACCTGCGCGACGTCACCAGCTCCATCGGCTTCGGGGAGAAGCGCGCGGGGGACGTGCCGGAGGAGATGGCGCGCGGCGTGCGGCGCGCGCTGGAGCAGACCTACCGACCGGAGTTCCTCAACCGCATCGACCGCATCCTGGTCTTCCACGCCCTGCAGAAGGCGGACATGCGGCGCATCGCGCAGCGCGAGCTCGGCAAGGTGTACCGGCGCGAGGGCCTGCTGGAGCGCGATCTGCTCCTGGAGGTGGACGACGGCGTCATCGACCTGCTCCTCGACCGCGGCTTCGATCCCAAGTACGGCGCGCGGCCGCTCAAGCGCGCGATCGAGGAGCTGCTGGTGCTGCCGCTCGCCCGCGCGGTGCTCGGCGCCCCCTTCTCCCGCTTCCAGCTCCTTCGCGTGGCGCGCAGGGGCGACGGCGTCTCCCTCTCCTTCGAGGACACCGAGTCGTCGCGCAAGCTGCAGAACCTTGAGCGGCGCACGCGCGTCGACGACGGCGAGGGCGGCGTGGTGCGGCTGTCGGTCGCGGAGGTGAAGAAGGCGCTCGGCTCCCTCTACGAGCGGCTGGCGACGCTGGAGGAGAAGGCGGACGTCGGGAAGCTGAAGGCGGAGCTGGAGGCGATGGAGGAGAGCGCCAAGAGCCCCGCCTTCTGGGACCAGGCCTTCGGCAAGGGCGGGGAGGTCTACCGGCGCCACCGGCTGACCGTCGAGCTGCGCCGGCTGGAGGACCTGCGTGATCGCCTCGCGATGCTGCAGACGCAGGTGGAGGCGTCCTTCGCGGAGGCGAAGGACTCGGCGAAGGAGGCGCTGGTGCAGAAGTACGCGCGCCTGGAGCGGCAGCTCCGCCGGGCGGAGCGGGAGATCGTGCTGATGGACGACGCCGACCAGGGGGACGCGCACCTGACGGTGCGCGCGGTCGGCGGCAAGGAGGGCGCGAGCGCGTGGGCGAAGGAGCTCGCCGCGATGTACGCGGCGTGGGCGAAGGAGCGGAAGTACGACGTGGAGCTGACCGAGCAGGCGCACCAGGTGGACGTGGTGGTGCGCGGGCCGTATGCGCTCGGGTACCTGAAGGGGGAGCGGGGCGGGCACCGGCTGATCGCGGCGCCGAAGGTGAAGGATCACAAGCGGGGGGAGACGTATCTGGCCCGGGTCGAGGTGCGGACGGTCGGGGGGACGGGAGAGAAGCCTTCCGCGCGTGATGATGAGCCTCCGATCCGGACTTACGATCAGTGGCACTCGCGCGGGGTGCGGGACCGGCGGACGGGGGTGGTGGATGGGGATGTGCGGCGGGTGCTGGGGGGGCGGATTGACGAGTTTCTGGAGGCTCAGGTGGGGGGGTAGGGAGGAAGGGGGGGCCCCGCCCCGCTCATGCTCGGGCTCGTGCTCGCGCGCGCGCGTGCCGGCGGGGGGCGCGCGGTGCACGGGCGACGGCACGCACGCGCGCTTGCGCGCGAGCCCTGCGCGTGAGCGCCCTCCCCCGGCCCCCTCGCTCGCTTCGCTCGCTCGTGGGCGGGGAGGGTTTCTGTGCGCGGGTGCGCGGGCGGGGGACGGAGGACGGGAGTGACGGGCCCTCCCCCGCGAGGGCCCTCCGCCCAGGCTGGGAGCGGACGAGCGAGGGAGCTTCGTGCGGTGCCACGCCGGGCGGGCGGAAGAAGCCCGCCAGCCTTCCGGGGGCGCGGGGAACGGCGACACTGCGGCTGTCATGCTTCTTCCGCCTCGAGGGGGCATGGCACCGCACGAAGCTCCCTCTCTCTTCTTCCTCCTCCATCATGCGCGGCGGATGCGGCGGGAGGAGGCGACGCGATCGGAGGCGATGCTGTGGCGAGAGCTTCAGGCGCGGCGGTGCGGGGGCGTCAAGTTCAGGCGGCAGCACGTGCTGGCGGGTTGCTACATCGTGGACTTCGTGGCGCTGAGCGAGCGGCTGGTGGTGGAGGTGGACGGGGGGATCCACCGGGCGGCGGGGCATCGGGAGGCGGATGCACGGCGGCAGCGGACGATCGAGGCGATGGGGTTTCGGGTGCTGAGGATTGAGGCGGAGGTGGTGGAGGGGGACGTGAAGCGGGCGGTGGGGATGGTGAGGGAGGCGCTGAGGCAGTAGCTGCCGAAGCGCCGCGAGGTCACCGGTGAGCGAGCCCTCCGCCTGGATGCGGAGCGCGCTCGCGGCGGTCGTCGGCGAGTCGTCCACGACGAGGATCCACAGGTACGGTCCGCCGGCGGATGCGTTGCTGCGGGTCCCGCACGAGGGCGCCGCCGGCTTCGTGCTCCTCGAGAACGACGGCCGCGAGGTCATGCTCCAAACGCGCGCGCGCGTGCGGGCGGACCTCGGCGTCCCGGACCTCGACCGCCGTGCGCGCTCTACTGCGACGTCGCGAGCCTCGCCGAGGCGCGCGAGGCGGCGAGGACGGCCGGCGCGCGCGTGCTCATCGCGGAGCGGGAGACGTCCTACGGCGCCAGGGAGAGCTGGGTGCTCGACCCGGCGGGGACGCTCGTGGGGCACGCCGAGATGAAGGGGGGAGAGAGAGGTGGGGCGTCGCAACTTCAGATCGTGCATCGCGTCGCGCGACAAACCTGACATGCCCCTGTCAGGTGCGTGGGGTACTGCTCTTGCGGATCACCCGACAGCAGGAGAGTCCCCATGGCAAACGAGCCCAGGTTCGGATTCGCGATCGAGTACGTGAAGGACATCGAGAAGGCAAAGCGCTTCTACGTGGACGTTCTCGGCCTCGTCATCCAGCGCGAGGCGCCGGTGTTCGTCCAGTTCGAGCATTTCGCCATCGCGAGCGACGAACCGCTCGGCGGCGCGGACGAGCCGGAGCTGTACTGGCTCGTCGACGACGCGCCGGCGGCATGGAAGGAGCTCTCCACGACGGCGGAGGTCGCCATGGAGCTCACGGACAAGCCGTTCGGGAAGGTGTTCGCGATCCGCGACGCCGACGGACGGCCGCGCTACGTGCTCGAGCTGGCGAGGCACCGCCCGAGCAAGGTGGTCGGTTAGCGCATCGCGCCGCGGTTCTAATCGGAGGACGCGTCCAGCGTGGCCGCGGCGTCCGCGCCGGCGTACTCGCCCGCATCCACGCTGGCGTCCGCGCCGGCATCCTTGGGATCCAGCCGTGGAACGTTCCACACCCGTCGTCGACGCTCCACCAGTTGTCGTCCTTGTTGGTGATCGCCACCACGACGGTCTGCCCGGCGTACGTGGTGAGATCCGCGGTGAGGTGCGCCCAGCCGCCGGTGCTCGTGCACTGCTTGGGCAAGGGCGTCGAGAGGACGTTGTTGGACGAGTCGCGGATCTCCACGCGGAAGAAGTCGCAGTTGGTGCCGCACGTATCTGGGCAGGTCTCCCAGTAGTACAGGCCGAGCGCTGCGCCCGCCGGGCCGACCGCGTTGCTGTAGGTCGGGATGGTCACGGCCTGGGTGATGGTGCTCTCGCCGTTGGTCGGAGACGTCGAGCCGAGCATCGCGCCGTACGTCCCGGCGTGCACAGTGGAGGTGCTGATGGACACTGCGGGCCCGGAGGTGCTCCACGGGGAGAAGCCCCCGGTCTCGAAATCGCCGTTGGTGAGCAGCGCTGCCGGGCTGTATCCCTGCGAGAGCAGGCGGCACGAGCCGTTGCTCGGCCAGGACGAGCCCTGACCGTTGAGGGCGGCGCTCCCGAAGAACGCCTCTGTCCCATCACCGGCGTCGCCGAGGCGGCTGTCGTGCCACGCCGCCGCCACCTGGCTCCCGCCGTCGGCGAGCAGCGTGACGGCGAGCTCCGGCCCCCACTGGTTAAAGGAAGCACTCCGCGGTGTGGTCGATGCTCGAGCAGTACTGCATGTAGGAGCTGCCCGGCGTCATCGTCACCGGGCAGGTCTCCTCGTTGTGCGTGGAGAAGGAGCCGGTGATCCCGCTGAGGTCGTCGCTGGAGTCCCAGATGTGCAGGATCCGCTGCCCGCTGTCGCCGCCGTCGGCGCCGTTGCGCGTGCCGTTGTTGACGAGGATGTGCCAGACACCCAGGGCATCGTCATGGGCGAGCGCCATCTTGCCGCGGTTGTTGCCTCCCCAGTTCGCGCCGGCGTCCTGCGTGGGAAGGTGGACTCCGGTGGGCACGATGCAGTTGGGCCAGGCGGAGTCCCCGATGACGTTGATCGACCCGTCCGAGTTGCCCACGCCCTGCGTCCACGTCTGCCCGCCGTCCACGGAGGTGGCGATGTGGTACTCCACCTCCAGCGTGCTGGTGCACGGGAGGACCTGCTGGTTGCAGATGAGGGACGTCTCCTGGTAGGAGCACCGGCTCGTGCCGTTGTTCACGCGCGGGAACCCCATCAGGAGCGTCTCGGTGCCACCCACGCACCCGTCAACGCTCGGCGTGCTGCAGTAGCTCGCCAGGTTCGCCTGGGTGAACTTCACGCAGCTCAGACCGCAGTCGATTCGGGCCTCCTGCGGGGTCGAGACGCTATCGATCTGCCCGGCGCTGGTGATGTGTACCTTCGCGACCCAGTTGCGCGGTCCTCCATAGTTGGAGGGCGTGTTGACGTTGTTCCAGTTCGTCCAGATGACGTGGGTCTGCCCGCCCTCGTAGTAGGCAACCGGCTCATCGACGAATCCGCTCGTCACGGCGGCACCCGACGAGCTGAGATCGGAGATGCGCTTGAAGTCGCCGCCGTTCGCCGGCCCCCACGTGGTGCCGCCGTCGACGGAGGTGATCATCACGACGTCCACCGGCTTGGTAGAGGTTGTGCTGTTGGCGAGCGTGAAGTAGGCGGCGACGCCCGGCCACCCGGTGGCCACGACGGCAGGATCGCTCGCCGTCTTCAGGTAGGGGGAGCCATCATTGAGAGGCGGTGTGGTGCCGCCGTCGGTGATGCTGAAGAAGTTGCTGACGCCCACGGCGTTGGACGTCTCCACGCCGGTCGTCGGGAACGTGAGGCCGTTGTCCGTCGACACTGCCCACGCCATCTGGCCGAAGGCGCCGGTGCCGTCGTTGTAGCCGACGAGCACGAAGGGACCCGCGCCGCCCACGATCGCGGGGATCCACGCGACGGTCGTCTCGCTCCCGAAGGCGACCGACTTCTTCGTGGTCACGATGGTGTCCGGCTGCTTCGCGGTGCCGACCGACTCCGACGGCGCCGACGAGCAAGCGGAGAGCGCCGCGGAGGAGCCGACGGCCAGCAGGCCGGCCAGCATGACGAGAACCGCTGCACGTGACGAAGGAAAGGTTCCGAACATGCTCTGCCTCCTTGGACCATGGACGGACGATTCCCACGAGGTTGGCGTACCCGACCTCCCAAGCACCACCCGCGTCTCCCGGCCTGATGCGGCGCGTCCCGCGTCTGCCCGCGGCCCGCATCGCCCAATCCGAACCATGCACCAGAATCGCGTGGAGCGTCGCGCACAAAGGACGCACAAACGCGTCACTTAGTCTTGCGTCGCGCCTCCGCAGCGCCGCATTCTCCTGCTCCAGCTCGCTGATCCGCTGCTCGGACGTCACGTGATCCGTGATGCACGCGATCAGGCCGCATGGAAAGAACTTCTCGCATCAGGAGGGAAGAATGGACCCACAGTGTGGGACGCCGCTAAGCAGACACGTAGGGCCGGACCTCCAGGAGCGCGCCGGCAGGCACGACGAGCCGCGTGAGCGAGGCGGGGTTGCAGTAGTAGGGCACGAGGGGGGTGGGGTTCGCGGGATCGTGCAGCACCTCGATCGCCACCACCCTGTGGGTGGCCTGCGGGGACTGCACCGTCGCAGGGAGGTATCGGCAAGACACGACGTTGAACCTCAGCGGGCCGTTGTCCATCTGGACGGTGACCGTGAGCATCCCCTCGGGGTGGATCGCCATCAGGGGCTGTGCGGGGACCGTCATGCGGCGTCCGCGGGCATCCGAAACTCGGGTGCGACGAGGCCCTCTGGTGGGGTGAAGGCGGCGGTGGCGGTCACGCCGGGGGCGAAGGATGCCACGGTCGGGAACTGCTCGAGGATTTCCAGCGCTGCTTCGGCGGTCCGCACCGGCGCCGGCCACGTCCCTCGTGCGGTGCACGTCCTCGCTCCCCTCTCCTCCGGCACCACACCCCGACCCGACGCTCGCACCGCGCCCTCCGCGAACAGGCCGCCTACCACATCCCCGACGTCACCACCGCCACCAGGACTGCGCAGCCGAAGGACCACGGCAGCGCGAGGAGCCCCGCCTGCACGGCGGCCACCCCCGCGAGGCGGGCGCTCGAGGGGGACAGGAGCGCCGCGACGCCGCAGCCGAAGCCGACCAGGCCGGCCGCGCAGCCGACGATGACCACGACCCAGACCGTGACCTCGGCGATCTCGCGAGGCAGGTGCACCACCATCGAGAGCAGGGCCACGAGCAGCGGGAACACCACGCCGGTCAGCGACGCATACGCCGCCACGCGCGTGATCCCGCGCGGCACGTGGCGCCCGAGACCATGGACCGGGCTCTTCATGGCCCGCACGGCCGCGGCGTCGGCGATGGGCTCCCGCTCCCGCGCCTGCTCCGACGCGCGCTGCTTCTCCTCCGCCTCCGCGAGGCGTTCCTGGTCCGGCTCGCGGTACGTCACCGCGCAGTCGTAGCACGCGGCCCGGGGGTCGGAGCTCCGCCTGGAGAAGGTCGTGGAGCGGGCCGTGGGGCCGATGAGAGAGGCGCTGACGGAACGGCGGGTGCGCGCCGCGGCCCACGGGCGACTTCCTCGAGCTGCTCGACGACACCGCGCGTCTCGCCGTTGCCTTCACGCTGGACGAGGCGATTGCCCGCGGTCGCGCGCTGGTTGGAGCAGGCGGACAGCTCTTTGCTCACCCGCTCGCGTCCGAGCTAGACTCATCCGATGTCCAGCGGTGCTTCGGAGTCTTTCGCCAGGTTGCCGAGTGAGGGAGTCGCGATCTCCGAGCTGACGCTCGCCGAGATCGTCGGGCTCCAGGGCTGGACGCTGGACGACCTGGCCGAGAACCGCGAGGGCCGGCTCTCCCAGCCCCAGAAGGCTCGGCTCCTCGCCGGGACTCCAGACCTGTTCGGCCTGGTGCATTCGCGGATCGCTCCCAAGAAGGCGATCGCGGAAGGTCGCTTCGAATCGTGCGAAGGAGTGGCCTCCGGCTGTGAGGGGGTGACCTCCAGCGGCCCGAGCCTGAGGCTCGAGCTTGGCGAGCGGCACTTCTACTGGGCCGACGCGGTTACGTACACGCGAGGACCGGCCTCCGGCGCCATCATCGCGCTTCGCTTGAAGCTCCTCGAGCACTGGGTCGGGCAACGCCAGCGCTTGCGGGTCTACGCCTTCTCCAGGCACTTGTTTGCCGTCGAGCCGCTGCCGCTCCGGGACGATTGAGCGCTCACGTCGCGTGCCAGCTGCGACATATCGATGCCGTAGCGATCAGACAGCGCGGGCAGCTCCCGCAGCTCGACGTCATCGACCTGGCCCGCATCGGTGAGGCGATGCCCTTCACCTTGCAGATGGTGAACAAGGTGCGACCGACACCGGCCGCGCTGCACATCGCGTGGAAGACGCTCACGTTCGCCGGAGCGCCGTGATCGCGCGCCGGACGACCCCTCGCGTCAGCGGTCGCCGCGGAGCGGGTGCTGGCCGATTTCATCGCTCGCCGGGGGGGACGACGCCTCTTCGGGGTCCGGCTTCGGCCACTCGTCCTTCACCAGCTTCACGTCGACGCCGTCACCGGCGATCTCGACGGCGTGCGTGACGCTGCCCTTCCAGGCCTGCACGTTCGGGGCCATCGGCGTGAAGGTGCGGCTGTAGCGCTCGACGAGCGTGAGTGGGCAGCTGGGGACGGGCGTCTCCTGCGTGCACACCGTCACCGAGGTCGTCTCGTCGGCGTCGCAGCCGTCCGTACCCGAGGCACACTGGGAGTCGGAGCTGGTCCACTCGAGCCAGAGGACGTGTTGCCCGGCGACGGTTCGACTCGTCGCCGACCGGATCGCGAACGACGCGTCATCGTAGTTCTTCGCCGACAGGCCGAGGTCGGTGAGGAGCTGCGCCAGCCGAAGGGAGTCGCCGTGCGCGCGGTACAACCACACGCTGCCGGACCCGTCCGTGAACAGGTCGTTGTCCGCGCACCGCGCAGGCTCGTCGCACACGATGAGCGAACAGCCCGGCTTCGACAGGTCGGGCGGCGTCGCCGCGTAGACCTTCGTCGGGCAGTCGCGCGCGAGGCACGCGATGACCTCATCCACCGATCCCGTCGCGCACGGGTCGACGTACGGTTTGGCGACCTCCGGGGTCGCCTCCGGGCCGCTCTCGGGGGCGGCGGCGGCGCGGCAACGACGGCCGGCGCCAGCGAGGCGTGCCCGCCGCAAGCGACGGCCAGCAGGAACGGCGAGAGGGCGATCGCTACACGCAAAGAACACTCCCCGTCATCTTGAGCGAGGGCCGCGCGGTTCTCACTTCAGCACGCCGCGCAGACACTCGCCGGAGAAGCACACGTGACCATGCGGCACGCAGGTGCTGCAGCTCGCGTTGCAACACGTTTGATCGTCGGCGCAACGCACGTCGCCGCACTGCTGTGGGTCCGGATCGCCGACCAGCGTGCACCGGCCACCGCCGCCGCACTGCCAGCGCTGGCCCGGTGAGGAAGCCGCCCTGGCGGCATCGCCGTCGCCGGCGGCGCGCGGCGCGGTCGCCGATGGGGCGGCACACGCCGCGACGAGCGCGAGCAGGCAGACCGAGCGAAGCACCACGTCGAGCGCAGGCATCCCGGCGAGGCTCCCTACCGCATCCCCGACGTCGTCAGCGCCACGAGGACCGCGCAGCCGAGGGAGCACGGCAGCGCGAAGAGCCCGGTCAGCACGGCGGCGACGCCGGCGAGGCGCGCGCTCGACGGCGAGAGGAGCGCCGCGACGCCGCAGGCGACGCCGACGAGCCCCGCCCCACAGCCGACGAGGAGCACCGCCCACACCGCGGCCGGGGAGACCTCGTCCGGCGGGCGCACCAGCACGGCGAGCGTCGCCACGACCAGCGGGAACACCACGCCGGTGAGCGACGCGTACACCGCCACGCGCGTGATCCCGCGGGGCACGTGACGCCCGAGGCCGTGGAAGGGGCTCTTCATCGCCCGGATGGCCGCGGCGTCGGCGGCGCGCGACCGCTCGCGCGCCTGCTCCCGCGCGCGCCGTTCCTGCTCCAGCTCGGCGAGGCTCTCCTGGTCCGGCTCGCGGTAGGTCACCGCACAGTGGTAGCACGCCGCAGACATCCTCCCCGCCCGACCGAGCGAAGCGAGCGCCTTGTGGCGTCCTCTCTCTTGTCCCCCCTCTCCCTCGTAGGGAGAGGGGGTGGGAGGGTGAGGTCAGAACGTCCGCATGACCTTCCGCTCCCGCGTGGACCCGAGCATCACGTTGCAGCGGCAGCACAGGTAGTCCACGCGGATCGGGTACGGCGTGGCCCCGAGGCACAGGAAGACCCAGCCGATGGGGGAGAAGTGCAGCCGCGGTGCCACGAGCGGGTGCTCCAGCCCGTAGCCGCAGCGGCACTTCTTGGGAAAGACACGCCTGCGCGCCACGGGGGCTTTATAAGCCCCCAGCCGCCACGCGCAACACCTCCCGCGGCCGGCGGCCTCCCGGCCTCGCCTTCGGCTCGACGGCGCGGCGCATTTCACCTAAAGCTCTCATCGCGTGATCCCGACCTTTCCCCTCCTCCTGGAGATCGGCTGCGAGGAGCTGCCGTCTTCCTACGTCGACGCCGCGCTCCAGGCGCTACCCGACCTCTTCCGCACGCGGCTGCAGGCGGCGCGGGTGACGCACGACGAGGTGCGCGCGCTGGGCACCCCGCGACGCCTCGCGGTGATGGTGAAGGGCATCGCCAGCGCGCAGGCGGATCTGGACGAGGAGGTGGTCGGCCCGCCGGAGACTGCCGCCTTCAAGGACGGCAAGCCCACCCGCGCGGCGGAGGCGTTCGCCGCCAAGCTGGGGGTGGCGGTCGGCGATCTGGTGGTGAAGGACGTGCCGGCATCCGGCAACAAGAAGGCGGGGCGCTACGTGGCGGGGCGGCGCGTGGAGAAGGGCAAGCCCACGCGCGAGCTGATCGGACCGCTCCTGGCGGAGGTGTGCGCCGCGATCCCCTTCCGCAAGTCGATGCGTTGGTCGGACCTGGACACGCCCTTCGGGCGGCCGGTGCAGTGGCTGGTGGCGCTTGCCGGCAACGACGTCGTGGACTTCTCCTTCGCCGGGGTGCGCAGCGGCCGCCGCTCGCGCGGGCACCGCTTCCTCGCCCCGGCCTTCTTCGACGTCGCCACCACCGACTCCTACGTCGAGCAGCTCCGCGCGGCGCACGTCCTGGTCGACAGGGCGGAGCGCGAGCGCACCATGATGGAGCGGGTGGCCGTGGCCGCGCGCGACGCGGGCGGCGTCCAGGACCCGGACCCGTACCTGGTGAGCGAGAACGCGTCGCTCGTGGAGGAGCCGCACGTCGTCATCGGCTCCTTCGACAAGGAGTACCTCGACCTGCCGCCGGCGGTGATCCGCGCGGTCGCGCGCGGCCACCAGAAGTACTTCGTCGTGCAGACCGCGCTCGGCCCGGAGGCACCGCTCTTGCCGCACTACCTCGCGGTGGTGAACACCGCCAGGGAGCCGGCCAACGTGCGCAAGGGCAACGACCGCGTGATGAAGGCGCGGCTGGCGGACGCCCAGTTCTTCTTCGAGGAGGACAAGAAGGTCCCCCTCGAGCAGCGGATGGAGAAGCTCGGCGGCATCGTCTTCCACCACCGCCTCGGCACGGTGAAGGACAAGGTGACGCGCCTCGAGAAGCTGGCGAAGCACATCGGCACGAAGCTGGGCTTGCCCGCAGCCGACGTCGACCTCGCCGCGCGGGCGGCGCGCCTCTGCAAGTGCGATTCTGGTCTCCCTGATGGTGGGCGAGTTCCCCGAGCTGCAGGGCACGATGGGCCGCACCTACGCGCTGCTGGAGGGCGAGCCCCCGCGCGTCGCGGACGCCCTGCGCGATCACTACTGCCCCGTGGGCGCCGACGGCGCGGTGGCGAGCGACGACGTCGCGCGCGTGGTGGCCCTCGCCGACAGGCTGGATACGCTGACCGGGTGCTTCGCCGTCGGCCTCGCGCCGACGGGCGCGGCCGACCCCTTCGCCCTGCGCCGCGCGTGCATCGGGCTGCTGCGCACGCTGCTGGAGGGCGCGCCCCCGGCGTACGGCCGCCTCGGCTTCGGCGATCTGGTCCGGTTCGCGCACGGCCTCTTCGCCGGGACGAAGCTGGATCTTGGCGCGGGCGACACCGCGGCGAAGCTGGAGGAGTTCGCGACAGAGCGCATGCGCGGCTTGCTGGAGACGCAGTCCAGCCGCGCGGCGGCGGACGCGGTGCTCGCCGGCTACGCGTGGGTCGACGGCGAGCGCGCCTTCGCCGTCGAGCACCCCGCCTACGCGCTGGCGAAGGCCCGGGCCCTGCAGGCGGTCATCGACGAGAAGACGCCCTGGCTGGAGAAGGCGCGCACCGTCGCCAAGCGCCTGAGCGGCATCAGCAAGGAGGCCTCGCCCGAGCGCGCCCCGCGGAGCGCCTTCACCAGGCCGACCGACGGCGCCATCGTCGACGTGGTGGAGGAGCTGGACGCCAAGACCGCGTCGCTGGTCGACGAGCACGGCGTGCGCGCGGCGCTCTTCGCGATGGGGAAGGTCGCCGAGCAGGTGGACGCCATCTTCGAGAGCACCCTGGTCAACGATCCGGACGATCCGCAGACGCCGCTCCGGCTGTGTCTGCTCTCGTACGGCGCCACGTGCATGCTGCGCATCGCCGACTTCGCCCGCCTCGCGTAGCGACGGGCGGCCTCACCGCGCCGTCGCGTGGAGGGGCGTGAAGCCCTTGGCGTGCGGGCCCTTCGCGTCGATGTCCAGCCAGCGCAGCATGATGGCGCGCGACAGGTGCGCCGGTCCGGGCCGGCGCATCACCCGCCGGACCGCCTCCGCCCCGGCGTGATCGCCGCCCGCCTCCAGCCCCACCACGACCAGGTACAGGTCCTCCACGTCGTCGTCCTTCGCGGGGTCGACGCGCTTCGCCGCGGCGAGCGCCGCGGGGCCCTTGCCGTCCAGCGCGGCGAAGTAGGCCTCCAGCACCGCGACCGACTCCGGGAAGCCGCGCGTGCGGTAGTCGTCCAGTGCGGCCTGCGCGTACTGCACGAGCGCCTTCTTCACCGAGCCGGTGCGCGACTCCGCCAGCATGCGCGTGAGGTACGCGCGGTGCCAGCGGTCCTTCTGGAAGGCGAGCTTCTCGCGCTCGCCGGGATCCCAGGTGCCGCGCGCGGCGCAGAGCGTCGCCTGATCATTCTCGGCGAGGGCGGCGGCGGGATCGCCCTGCGCCTCGCGGATCATCATCATCGCGTTGTGCGACCAGAACTCGTCGCGCAGCTCGGGGTGCTTCGCCAGCGCGGGGATGACCGCGACGAAGGCGGCGGCGGCGTGCTCGAAGTCGCCCGCGTACGCGGCGCGCGTCGCGCGCGTCCGGGCGACGAGGTAGCCCAGGTGCGCGTCGTCCTTCGCCTCCGCCGAGGCCGCGGCGATGTGCTTGTCGGCGGAGGCCCACTGCCTGGCGGCGATGGCCTTCGCCGCGGCGTCCAGGTCGGCGGCGAGCGCGGGCGGCACCGGCGTGGGGGCCGGCGCCGGCGCGGAGGACGAGGTGGCGGGCGGCGGGCTGCTGCTGGCGCCGGCGGTCGCGGGGGCCGACGGCGCGGCGGTGCACATCGCCATGGCCGGAGGCGGCGCCTCGCGCGGTGGCGGGTTGGCGGGCGCCGCCGCGGGCGCGACGGCCGGCGCGGCGCACGCGGCCGCCAGCGGGAGCAGTGCGAGCACGGCCAGCGTGCGTCCCGTGCCGAGGACAGCGCTCATGCCGACCAGGCTACCCTCGCTCGCCCGTGAGCGCGAGCGAGCACCGTGATCGCGTACCCGCGGCGCTCGCGGCGTACGCCGGATGTTCCACACGTGAAGGCGAGCGCCGTCACGCCCGCGGCCCGCGGCTTGGGCAAGGAGACGACCCGCTTGGTCCCGAGGGCGAAGAGCGTGACGGGCCCGGGCTCGTCGGTGCTCGCCCCGGCCACCCAGCGATCGCTGACGGCGACAGAGCGGAACGCCGTCCGAGCCAGCCGGTGGCGACTCTCGCGGGCAAGCGTCCCGCTTGCCGTCCGGGGAGAAGCAGAGGTCCGACAGCTCGGGACCGACGTCGTGGTGCGCCGTCCGACAACCTCCATCGGTGCACCTTCGAGTCGATGGTCGCGACCAGCCACTGGCCGTCCGGACTGATGGCGAGCCCCGCGGCCTGGCCGACGGCACCGAGCGCGGGCAGTCGCTCCCCGCTCGGGAGCCTCCAGCGATGGATGCTCGACGCGCTCGACGCCGCGACCATATCGCGACGCCTGGCGTGCGTCAGTCCAGGACCTTGAAGACCAGCGGGAAGACGACGTCGGCCTTGCCCGCCGGCCCGGCCGCGTTGACGGTCTGCCCCGTCACGGTGCCGACCACGCACTGGTTGAACTTGGCGTCGGAGAAATCGCTCCGCAGGAGCTTGGTGTAGCGCGGGAGCTGATCGAGCACCTTGAACTGCACGGTGACCGTCCCGCTCCGGAGCGGGGAGGTGCCCTTGAACGCCTTCTCGTAGCACTGCAGGTACATCCACGGCTCCCAGTCGATCGCCGACTGCACGACCTCTTCGGGGATGTTGCCGTTGGTGGTGACCGCGCCGGGCAGGACGCGCACGCGGTGGTTGTCCACCTTCCAGATGCGCATGCGCGGGATCCCGTCGGCGTACTGGCCGGACGCGAGCGCGGAGCCGCCGCCGCCCTTGCCGGAGGCAACCTTCACCGCGCCGGCGTGCGAGGGCGTGGGCGCCTTCGCGACCGCGCGCGCGGTGTCGGCGGGTGCCACGCTCGCGACGGGCGCGGTGGCGGAGGGCGCGGCGCTCGCCACGAGCGGCGCCGTCGCGGAGGGCGCGGCGCTGGCGAGGTCCGGCGTGGCGCTGGGGGCGACGGTGGCCTGCGCCCGCGCCGCGGCGTCCACCTCGCGCGACTTGAGCCACAGCCATCCACCCACCGAGCCGAGCACCGCGAGGGCGACGACGACCGCCGAGCCGAAGATCCACGGGCCGCCCGAGGAGCCGACGCCCGTGGTCTGCGAGATGGGCGGGGGCGTCCCGGCGGACAGACCCGCGGCGACCGCCGGC
This sequence comes from uncultured delta proteobacterium, assembly GCA_963782055.1. Taxonomy (GTDB): domain Bacteria; phylum Myxococcota_A; class Polyangia; order Polyangiales; family Polyangiaceae; genus DASXHD01. Next base: position 1,431,402 of record CAWAIF010000003.1, on the reverse strand, counting down.
GCGACCGCCTGCGGGGCGCCCGCCGGTGGCGTGTACGGCGAGGGCGTGGCGGGCCAGGGCGTGGCGGCCGGCGGCGTGTACGGCGCAGGGGTCACAGCGCCGGGCGTGACCGGCGCGGGGGAGTGCGGGTTGGGCGTCATCGGTGGGACCGACGCGACCATCGTCGCGGCGTGGGCGTCGGCCGTGCTCGCGGGCGCGCCGAAGACCGCCTGCATCGCCTGCCACATGACGCCGGCGTCGGGGAAGCGCTGGGGTACCTCGCGCACCACGCACCGCGCGAACCACGCGTCGAAGGCGGGCGGCAGCGCGGCGCTCCCCAGCTCCGCGGCGCGCGCGCTCGCCGGGGGGATGGGCTCGAGGACGATCTCCCGCAGCACCTGGGCGATGGTCACCTGCGGCGACGACGCCGACCGCCAGAAGTTGGCGCCGGAGAGCAGGAAGAAGGCGATCAGGCCGAGCGCCCACACGTCCGCGGCGGGCGTCACCGCGCCGCGATCGGTCTGCTCCGGCGCCATCCACAGGGGCGAGCCCATCGCCCCGGTGGAGCCGTGCGTGCCCGCCTCGGCGACGAGCTTGGCGATGCCGAAGTCGAGCACCTTGACGGTGAAGGCGGGGCCGACGGCGCGCTGCGATCGCGCGAGGAAGACGTTCTCCGGCTTGAGATCGCGGTGGATGATGCCGGCGGCGTGCGCGGCGCTCACCGCGTGACAGAGCTGCTCGTAGACGGCGCGCACGTCTTCCACCGAGAGCGGTCCGGCGCGGCGGACGCGATCGTGGAGCGTCTCGCCCTCGAGCAGCTCCATCACCAGGAAGGGCACGCCCGTCGCGGCGTCCACGCCCGCGGCGTTCACGTCCACCAGGTGCTCGCTCGCGATGCGCGAGCCGATGCGCGCCTCCTGCTCGAAGCGGCGGCGGAGCTCCGGCTCGGCGACGAGCTGCGGGTGCATCAGCTTGAGCGCCCGCTGCTTGCCGGTGCTCACCTGCTCGACCACGTAGATCGCCCCCATGCCGCCCTGGCTGAGCGGGCGCACGACGCGGTAGTCGCCGCCGAAGAGGGTCCCTGCTCCGAAGCTCGAGGGGGTCACGAACCATCACGGTAGCATCGGACGCGTCCAGCGCACGCCCCCGACCCCGCCGCGAGGACGGCCCCGCCTCGACAGCTCCGAGCACGCCACCACGATCACCCCCCGAGCGCTCCCAACTCCCCGCGCACCCGCGTCCTCCGGCTCACTTCCCCCTGGCGGACGCCGGTACCGGGGACAGGTCCGGCACCGCCTTGCCGGGCACGCTCGGGATCTCGATGAACCCCTTCGCCGAGGCGACATGACAGCCGTTGCACGCCTCCGCGGCGCTGGCGAACGCGCCGGCGAACGCCTTCGGGTCACGCGCATTGGCGGCCTTCTGCAGCTCGGGGATGTTGCTGGCGACGAAGGCGCGCATCATCCCGGGGATCTGCGCGGTCGGCCCCTCCTTCGGCAGGCTGGCGTGCGGGAGGTCGTCCTCGAAGAGCTCCCCGAGCTCGCCCACCTGGAAGGCGGCCATCTCGAAGCGGCTGGCCTCCTCGGCCTGACCCGCCATCTGGAAGCGGCTACCCACCTCCGCCATCACCTCTCCGAAGTTGCGCGGCGGCGCGCCCGCCGGGGCCACCGACGCCGGGGGCGCGACCGCCGGGGTCTGCGACGCGGACGGCGCGGGCGTCGCTGAAGTCGTGGCCTCGTCGCGCGAGCACGCCGGCAGCAGCAGCGCGGGGATCAGCAACCACGTCACAGTGCGCATGGCATCACTGCCCGCACCCGGGCGCCAGCCCGGTCGAGACATCCTGGCCCTGGCCGCAGACCGGCTCGCGGCCCTGACCGTAGTGTTTCTTCACGAAGTCGCCGAAGGCGGCGGCGTCGAAGCAGTCGGCGCGCAGCGTCCATCCCCACGTGCTCGCGGCGAAGGGCACGTCCAGGTGCGGGTCGGGCGTCATGACGAAGCGGTTGTGCAGCCCCACGGGCGTGCAGAGCGGATCGTCCGGCTGCGCGTCGATGAGCGCCTGCGCCGCGGCGATCTGGTCTGCGCAGTTGGTGCAGTTGTAGGAGAAGACCACCGCCCCGTGCTCCAGGTCGTGTACCCAGAAGCCCTCCGGGATGGCGTCGGGGTAGCTGCGGTACGCCGCCCAGATGGGGTAGTGGTCGCCCGACGACGGCGGCCTGGTCTGGTAGTCGATGTGCGAGCACACGTCGACGTGGGTCTGCCCCTCGATGGGGTGCTGCTGCTCCACCGCGTTGCACGGCCCCACGGGCGCGCTGGGCGGGTACGACTGCGGCTCCGACCCGCCACACGCGACGGCGACGGACAGACCGCAGACGGAGAGGCACAGGACGCGTCGCACGCCCTCTTCGTAGCACGAAGTCGCGGGTGAGGACGCTCCGGGAGGTCAGGGCTTCCAGGCGAGCGCGCGCTGCACGGCAGGACGCTCGCTCACGGTGTCCCGCCACCGCGTGAGGTGGGGGTACGGCGTCATGTCCACCTTCATGCGGGACTCCATGCCGCGTACCCACCCGACGGTGGCCATGTCGGCGATGGAGTACTCGCCGGCGAGGAAGGGGACATCGGCGAGGCGCTCGTCCAGCACGCGGGCGAGACGCTGGGTCTCCTTCGCGTAGCGCTCGAGCGGGTACGGATCCTCGCGCTTGGCCATCATGAAGTGACCGAACTGGCCGAACATCGGCCCGACGCCGCCCATCTGGAACATGAGCCAGGAGAGCGTGTCGGCGCGCGGCTGGCCGGACGCCGGCAGGAAGCGCCCGGCCTTCTCGGCGAGGTGGATGAGGATGGCGCCGGACTCGAAGACGCGCACGCCGTCGTCGACGACAGCGGGGATCTTGGCGTTGGGATTGACCCGCAGAAACTCCGGAGCGTGCTGCTCGCCCTTGTCGATGTTCACCGGGATGGCGCGGTACTCTAGGCCCAGCTCCTCGAGCAGGATGAGGGCCTTGAGGCCGTTGGGTGTCGTCCAGGTGTACAGATCGATCATGGAGTCGCTCCCGATGCACGACCTGCACCGCCGTCGCGCCCGGATGGCGCGCCCGGGGGCGGTCAGCGCGCCGGAGCGTACGCCTGGTCTGCGCGCAGGGCGAGATCGACGACCGCGCGCTGCGTATCCTGGACGGGCTTGACCTCGAAGACGAGGGGATAGGAGTCCTCGAGGGTGGTGCCGTCCCGGGTCATGACGTGCACCCGGAGGGTGGCGGCGCCGGCGCGCGTGCCGGTGGTGCGGAGGTGGACGACGCCGTCGTCGCTCGGCACCGACTCGACGGAGCACGCGTCGTCGTCGCAGGCCGCGGAGACGAGGGTGATGGGCATCGTCGTCGTCGGATCGCACCGCGCCGACTGGTTGGCGCACGCGCTCCAGTCGGACTCCACGCGCTTCACCTCGATGGGCGCGGCCTCGCCGACCGTCAGCGCCTGCCCCACGTGGGGCCCCGCGAACCAGAGCTCCACGTTGTAGCCGTTCGCCCGCGGGGCCGAGTTGGCGACGCACGCCGCCGACCCGAGGGCGGCGCCGGCGGCCAGGACGAGGAGGGGAGCCGGGAGACGCATCGCATGAAGGGAAAGAGCAACGAGGGTGCCAGCGAGAAAGGCCCGGAGTTCTTGGCGGATGGCGGAGGCGTGTGAACCGCGGGTGACGCTCGCCCACCCCCACCCCGTCAACGCCCGGCCGCGGCGCCGCGCGGCCGGACGCCTCGACCCCGACCCCCGCGGGTTGTGCGCAGGGCCGCTCGTTGGTACATCCACCGGCCATGAGCAGCCGCCTCCTCGCCCGCGGGCAGAGCGCCAGCCCGGGCCGCGCCTCCGGCCCGGTCGCCTTCTCGGCGGAGGCCGCGGTCGCGCTCGCCGCGAAGGGAACGCCGCCGGTGCTCGTCCGGATGGAGACGAGCGCGGAGGACATGCCCGGCCTGCGCGTGGCGGCCGCCATCGTCACCACCCGCGGCGGCATCACCGGGGACGGCGCGATCGTGGCGCGGACGCTGGGCAAGCCGTGCCTGGTGGGCTGCGGCGCGCTCATCGTCCGCTACGCCGACGCCTGCATGGTGCTCCACGAGGGCGACGAGGAGGACGAGCTGGTGATCGCCGAGGGCGCGGCGGTCACCGTCGACGCGACCGAGGGCGCCGTCTACCTGGACTAGGCCCCGCCTGGCGTCACGGGGCGGGCCGCACCCGCTCCAGCGTCACGAACTCCACGTCCGGCTCGGTCTCCGCGCGCCGGCGCTCCACCTCCCGCCACTCGCTCCGGTCGAACTCGGGGAAGCGCACGTCCCCCTCCACGTCGCGGTGGATCTCGGTCATGTACATGCGCGTCGCACGGGGCAACGCCAGGGCGTAGATCTGCGAGCCGCCGATGACGCGCGGCTCGTCGTCGGTCTGCCAGGCGAGCTCCAGCGCGGCGTCCAGCGTGGTGACGACCTCGCACCCCTCGAAGCGGACGGCCGGGTCGCGCGTGACGACGATGTTGCGGCGGCGCGGCAGCGGCTCGCCCATCGATTGATAGGTCAAGCGTCCCATGACGACGGCGTGGTCGAGCGTCACCCGGCGGAAGTGCTTCATGTCCTCCGGGATGTGCCACGGCAGCCCGCCGTCCTTTCCGATGACGCGCGCGTCGCTCATCGCGAAGACCAGCGCGACCCCGCGGCTCATACGGCCACCGGCGCGGGGATGTGCGGGTGCGGGTCGTAGCCCTCGAGCGTGAAGTGCTCGAAGCGAAAGGCGAAGAGGTCGTTCACCTCCGGGTCGAGGCGCATGCGCGGCAGCGGGCGCGGCTCGCGGGAGAGCTGCAGGCGCGCCTGCTCGAAGTGATTCTTGTACAGGTGCGCGTCGCCGAAGGTGTGGACGAACTCCGCCGCGCGCAGCCCCGTCACCTGCGCGATCATCATGGTGAGCAGGGCGTAGCTCGCGATGTTGAAGGGCACGCCCAGGAAGACGTCGGCGCTGCGCTGGTAGAGCTGGCAGGAGAGCTCGCCGTCCTGGACGTGGAACTGGAAGAGGGTGTGACAGGGCGGCAGCGCGACCTGATCGCTCTCCTTCGGGTTCCAGCCGGTGACGACGTGGCGGCGGGAGTGCGGCCGCTCGCGCAGGTCGACGAGCAGCCTGGCGATCTGGTCCACGCCGTCCCGCGCGTAGGTGCCGTCGGGCCGGAGCGTCGCCCCGAAGTTGCGCCACTGGTGCCCGTAGACCGGACCGAGATCCCCCGCCGCGCGGCCGAAGCGCGCCGCCTGCTCGGCGGTCGCCCACTCGTTCCAGATGGAGACGCCCGCCGCCTGCAAGGAGGCGACGTGCGTGTCCCCGCGCAAGAACCAGAGCAGCTCGTGGATGATGCTCTTGGTGTGGACCTTCTTCGTCGTGAGGAGGGGGAAGCCCTCGCGCAGGTCGAAGCGCATCTGGTGACCGAAGATGCCACGCGTCCCGGTGCCGGTGCGGTCCGGGCGGTCGCGCCCGCGCTCGAGGATGGTGGAGAGCAGGTCCAGGTACTGACGCATCCGCGCTACCTGGCGTGCGGCGCGTCCGCCGCCGCGAGCGCCTTGCCCACGCCGGGCTTGCGCGTGACCACGATGTGCCCGTGGTGGTCCTTGTCCGGGTAGCCGTAGCGGAAGGACAGGTCGACGTGGGGGTTGGACTCGAAGAGCTTGTGCAGCGCCTCGGCGTCCTTGACGTCCACCGTGCCGAAGGGCTCCGGCCACGTGTACGTGCCGTAGGTGTCCTGCACGAAGCCCATCTTCTTCGCGTAGGCGGGGGTGAAGCCGGTGGAGTCGCTGATCATCCAGTCGGTGTGTGTCGCCAGGTAGTTCCGGATGATGGAGAAGTCGTCCGACCAGAGCAGGTGGCTGGCGGCCTTCGTCATCGCCGCGACCTTGCCCTTCGCCTCCAGGAACTTCAAGAGACGGCCGTCCTTCTTCATGTGCTCGTCGTCCAGGTTGAAGGCGACGTGCCGGAGGATCTTCACCGGGGCCGCGGCGTCGCCGCGCTTGCGGAACTGCAGCTCCACGTTGCGGAAGAGCGCCGCGTCCGCCTGCTTGCGCGTCTTCTTCTTCGCCTTCACCGCGGCGTCGGCCGCGTCGACCTCGCTCTTGTGCACGTACTTGACGGTGCCGTCGGGGGCGAAGTGGAAGTAGCGCAGGCTCGTCGGCTCGTAGCCGTGCAGCTCCAGCGCGACCAGGTCGAAGACGAGCTCGCCCGGCAGCACGCTGCGCGTGCCGATGCCCAGGTTGTCGGTGCGGCTGTGAGCCTTCTCGAAGTACTTCTCCAGCACCATGCGGTAGCGCGCGAGCTCCTTCTTGAGCGACGCCGGCGGGACGCGGTCCACCTTGCGGACGGAGGCCGCCGCCTCCAGCGAGACGGTGGTGAAGTCGGTGCCCTTCGGGTAGGTGGCGAGCGCGCCGAGCAGGTCCCCGCCGCCGAAGGGGTAGACGACGGTGGTGGGCGTGGACGCCGGCACCAGCTTGGCGAGGAAGGGCATCGCCACGTCCATCCACGAAGACTTGTATTCTGCATACATCTTCGCCATGGCGGCGCAGTGGGCGTTGACCACGGCGGCGTCGAAGCCGGGCGGCACGGGCCCCTCGCCCCCGCACGCCGCGACGCGGAAGAGGTCCTTCGCCTCGGCGACGAAGTCCTGCCCCTCGAGCGGCGGCGCGGGGAGCGCCGCGGTGCCGGCGTCGGCCGCGGGCGCCTGCGCGTCGGACGCCGGCGCGGGCGTGGGGGCGCTGGCGGAGGGTGCCGGGCCCGGCTCGTCGGTCCTGGCCGACGAGGGCTTCGGGTTGGAGCACCCGGCGAGGACGAGGGCGAGGAGGAGCCCGAAGGCCGGCGGCGGACGCATCCCGGGCAACCTAATCTCGCCGGGGGCGGAGGGGAAGGGTCGGCGGTCGGCGGGCCGTGGCCGGCTCAGCGGGCGCGCGGCAGGGAGTCGATGGAGACGGTCGGCACGTTGGAGGTGTCGATCGTCAGGGCCGGCCGGGCCGCGGCGTGGCGCGTCGGCGTGACGGCGTGGCCGACGTTGACGGCGGGCGGGTAGATGAGGTGCTCGCGGGTCTTGGCGTCGCGCACCAGCGTGGTGGCCGGCTCGCTCGCGGCGGAGACGGTGTCGGAGCCGCCGGACAGGAGCTTGATCCCCAGCGCGAGCAGCACCACCCCGACGGCCGCGCCGACGACGGCGCCGACGACCAGCGTCCCGCGGGAGCGGCGACGGATGAGCTCCATCGTGCTCAGGGCGGTGAGCTGCGGGTCGCGGATGGACAGGTGGGGGGCGAAGAGGTCCTCCTCCAGCGTATCCACCGTCCATGGCGGCGGCGGCGCCGACGGCATGTCCGAGGGCGGGGCGGCGACGTACGGCGCGGGCCGGAAGGGCGCCTGCTCCAGGAAGGGGTTGGGCGCCTGCTGCAAGGCCAGCTCCTCCACCACGTCCTCGGCCAGGATCTCCTGGGTGGCGTTGATGGAGAAGGTCGGGGGGCGCACCTCCACCGGGCCCACCTCCACCACGATCTCGTCGGCGGGTGGCGGCGGCGCCGACACCCGCCGTGCAGGCGGACGGGCGACGGGCACGGCGACCAGGATGTCGGCCGCATCGATCTCGCCCGTCGTGTCGGGCTGCGAGAGCGTGCGCACGGCGACGCGGTGCGAGAGCGGCGGCAGCTCGTTGGTGCGCGCGGTGTCGAAGTCGTCCCTCGGACGCTGGACGGGCACCCACTTGCGGACGGAATGCTGGCGAGGACGCGGAGGCTGGGTCACGGCTCCCTCCTTCGGGCAGACGCTGGCGGAGGCGGAGCGAAGTCTGACCCAACGGCAGGGCTCGGCCAACCAAAAAGCCCGCTTGAGACGGACCGGAGGCGCCAGAAGACGACCCGCCGCGCAGACCGGGCGGAAGTCTACAGCGTCACGCCACTGAAGAAGAGCGTGGCGGCGGCCGCCGACACCGCGAGCAGGATCCCGGCCCCCACGGCCAGGGCGGTCACGGCGCGGCTGGGCGGCGCCGCGGCGATCGCCGGGCGCGGCGGCAGGCGGAGCGGCGACGCCTCCCGTACGTTCCACACCGGACGCTCCGGCGGCGCGTCGATCAGCTCGGCCTCGCCATCGGCGAGGACGACGACCTCGTCCAGATCGTCGGCGGTGAGCTCGCAGGTCGCGTCGGCGATGTCGCGCGAGGACAGCTCGCGCGCGACGGGACCGCCGGCGGCCTCGCGCAGGTCTTCGATCACGTCGTCGAGCCGGGCCTGCGGCTTCGGGCGCGTGCCCGCGCGCAGCGCGCGCTTGGCGTGCACCTTCGTCGGGGGCGCGGCGGAGTAGTCCACGGATGCCTCGCGAACGCGCGTCTGCATCGCATCCAGATCGTCGAAATCCAAGTAGCGCGCGCTCTCTTCGATCGCGAAGCGGGGGAGCGACGCGTCGGGGTTGTCCTCCGTCATGCCGTAGCGCGGGAGCGAATCGTAGGAGGGGTGCGCGGCCATGTTACGAAGCCTGAGTTTGCAGCGAATCCACCGTGCGTCCAGCGTTTTCGCACGCTCCCCCGTGGACAAGTTGCGATCCAGTGTCACCCGACCGATACGATCGGTGTGGCCTCCCGCTGGCCATTTTTCCGCTTCGGCGTTACATGCGCTCGCAGCCATGAACGCCAACTCCTTCGGCACCAAGTCCAGCCTCTCCGCCGCTGGGCGGACGCACACCATCTACAGCCTGCGGGCGCTCGAGAAGCAGTACCCGCGCGTCGCCAAGCTGCCCTACTCGATGAAGGTGCTGCTGGAGAACCTGCTCCGCACCGAGGGCGGCGGCGCGGTGCGCCGGGAGGACATCGAGGCCGTCCTCGGCTGGGACCCCAAGGCGGATCCCAGCACCGAGATCGCCTTCACCCCCAGCCGCGTGCTGCTGCAGGACTTCACCGGCGTCCCCGCGGTGGTGGACCTGGCGGCGATGCGCGACGCCATCAAGCGCCTCGGCGGCGACCCGGAGAAGGTCAACCCGCTGCAACCGGTGGAGCTGGTCATCGACCACTCGGTGCAGGTGGACGAGTTCGGCAGCAAGGACGCGATGAGCATGAACGCGCTGCTGGAGTTCCAGCGCAACCGCGAGCGCTACCTCTTTCTGCGCTGGGGTCAGAAGGCGTTCCGCAACTTCCGTGTCGTGCCGCCGGACACCGGCATCGTCCACCAGGTCAACCTGGAGTACCTCGCGCGCGTCGTCTTCGTGAACGACGCGACGGGAGAGGCCTACCCCGACACGCTGGTCGGCACCGACTCGCACACCACCATGGTCAACGGCCTGGGCGTGCTCGGCTGGGGCTGCGGCGGCATCGAGGCGGAGGCGGCCATGCTCGGCCAGCCGGTCACCATGCTGCTGCCCCACGTCGTGGGCTTCAAGCTCACCGGCCGCCTGCCCGAGGGCGCCACGGCGACCGACCTGGTGCTCACCGTGACGCAGATGCTCCGCAAGCGCGGCGTCGTCGGCAAGTTCGTCGAGTTCTACGGCGAGGGCGTCAACAACCTCTCCCTCGCCGACCGCGCGACGATCGCCAACATGGCGCCGGAGTACGGCGCGACGTGCGGCATCTTCCCCATCGACGACGAGACGCTGCGCTACCTCAAGTTCACCGGCCGCGCGCCGGAGACGGTCGCGCTGGTGGAGGCTTACGCGAAGGAGCAGGGCCTCTTCTTCGACGCGAAGGCGGAGCCCCTCTTCTCCGACACGCTCCACCTGGATCTGGGCGACGTGCAGCCGAGCCTCGCCGGGCCGAAGCGCCCGCAGGACCGCGTGCTGCTGGGCGAGGTGAAGCAGAGCTTCTACGGCTCGCTCGACGCGATGCTCAACCGCGCCGCGGGCGGCGCGCGCTCCAACCCGCAGAAGATGGATGACGGCTCCATGCTGGACCACGGCAGCGTCGTCATCGCCGCCATCACCAGCTGCACCAACACCTCCAACCCCGCCGTGCTCGTCGCCGCCGGCCTCGTCGCGAAGAACGCGGTGGAGAAGGGGCTCGACACCAAGCCGTGGGTGAAGACCAGCCTGGCGCCCGGCTCGCAGGTGGTGCCGGAGTATCTGGCGAAGGCGGGGCTGCTCTCCTACCTGGAGAAGCTGCGCTTCAACGTGGTGGGCTTCGGCTGCACCACGTGCATCGGCAACAGCGGGCCGCTCCCGCCCGCCGTGTCCAGGGCCATCGAGAAGGGCAACCTCGCCGTCGCGTCTGTCCTCAGCGGCAACCGCAACTTCGAGGGCCGCGTCCACGCCGAGGTCCGCGCCAACTACCTCGCCTCCCCGCCGCTCGTCGTCGCGTACGCGCTCGCCGGCACGGTGGACATCGACATCGGCAAGGACCCCCTCGGCAAGGGCAAGGACGGCAAGGACGTCTTCTTGAAGGACATCTGGCCGACGAACGCCGAGGTGCAGAAGGTCATCGCGGCGAGCCTCTCGCAGGAGGAGTTCAAGAAGGTCTACTCCGACGTCTTCAAGGGCGACGAGCGCTGGCAGAAGCTGGCGGTCCCGGAGGGCGACCTCTACGCGTGGGACGACGCCAGCACCTACGTGCGCAACCCGCCGTACTTCGACGGCATGGGCAAGGAGCCGCCGCCGGTGCAGGACATCGCCGGTGCGCGTGTGCTGGCCAAGCTGGCCGACTCCATCACCACCGACCACATCTCCCCGGCGGGGAGCATCAAGGCGAAGAGCCCGGCGGGGCAGTACCTCTCGTCGCACGGCGTGGACCCGAAGGACTTCAACTCCCTCGGCTCGCGGCGCGGCAACCACGAGGTGATGATGCGCGGCACCTTCGCCAACGTGCGGCTGCGCAACCAGCTCGCGCCGGGGACGGAGGGCGGCGTGACCAGGCACCTCCCCAGCGGGGACGTCGTCAGCATCTTCGAGGCGTCGGAGCGTTACCTGAAGGACGGCGTGCCGCTCGTGGTGCTGGCGGGCAAGGAGTACGGCTCCGGCAGCTCGCGCGACTGGGCGGCCAAGGGCCCGCGGCTGCTCGGCGTGCGCGCGGTCATCGCCGAGAGCTACGAGCGCATCCATCGCTCCAACCTCGTCGGCATGGGCGTGCTGCCCCTGCAGTTCATGGCCGGCGAGAGCGCCGGCGCGCTCGGCCTCACCGGCGAGGAGGTCTTCGCGATCAAGGGCCTCCCGGCGGCCGTGAAGAAGGCGGAGCGCGGGCAGACCGTGGAGGTGGTGGCCACCCCGCCCGGCGGCAAGGCCGTCGCCTTCAAGGCGCTCGTGCGCATCGATACGCCGAACGAGTTCGCCTACTACCAGAACGGCGGCATCCTGCACTTCGTGCTCCGCCAGCTCGCGAAGAAGTAGAAGCACGGCCTCGTAAAGCATGCGGTCCGCGTTGCGGCCGCCCTCCCGCACGCCTACCTTCTGCCCCTCGTGAGCGATTCCGACCTCGAGCCCGAGCAGATCGTCGCCGAGCGCTACCGTACCCTTCGCCTCCTGGGCATGGGCGGGATGGGCGCGGTGTGGCTCGTGGAGCACGCCCACCTCCGCAAGCGCTTCGCCCTGAAGGTGCTCCGCAAGGAGATGTGCCAGAACCCGGAGGTGGTGGCGCGCTTCGAGCGCGAGGCGATGGCGGCCGCGCACATCGGTCACCCGCACGTCGCGGAGGCCACCGACTTCGGCCGCCTCGCCGACGGCTCCTTCTTCCTGGTGCTCGAGTTCGTCGAGGGCATGAGCCTGCGCGACGCGGGGGAGGCCGGGCCGCTGCCGGAGGCCCGCGCGGTCTCCATCGCGAGGCAGATCGCCAGCGCGCTCGGCCGCGCCCACGAGCTGGGGATCGTCCACCGCGACCTGAAGCCGGAGAACGTCGTGCTCATCGCGCAGGAGGGCGGCGGGGACTTCGTCAAGGTGCTGGACTTCGGCATCGCCAAGGTCAACGTCGACGATCTCGCGGGCGCCGACGCCGGCGGCGGCCAGGTCCTCACCCAGGCGGGGCAGATCTTCGGCACGCCGGAGTACATGGCGCCGGAGCAGGCCGCCGGCGACACCGTCGACGCGCGCGCGGACCTCTACGCGCTCGGCGTCATGCTCTTCGAGATGCTCGCCGGCCGGCGCCCCTTCGAGTCGGACGATCTGGTCGGCCTGCTGGGGATGCACATGGCCGCGCCCGTGCCGACCTTCGCGGAGGCGGCCCCCGGCGTGGCGGTCTCGTCCGCGGTGGAGGCCATCGTCCGCAAGCTGCTGGAGAAGAAGCCGGAGGATCGCTTCGCCTCCGCGCACGAGCTGGAGGCCGCCCTCGCCGCGGTGCTCGGTGAGACGTCGCCCGCGCCGCCATCGGGCGTGGCGCTCCCCACACGCTCCCCGCTCGCGCCGCCCATCTCCACGCGCTCCCCCGCGTGGAGCTCCGCCGACGCCGTGGCGAAGACGCGCATGCCGATGGTGATGCCCGCCAAGGCCGGGCTGCTCGCCGACCCGCGCGTCGCGCGCGCCCTCGCCTTCGCCCGCGAGCGGCGCGCGATCGTGATCGGCGCCGCGGGCGGCGCGGCGCTCCTGCTGGTGCTCGTCGTGGTGGTGGCGGCCTCGGCGCTCGGTCGCCATCGCGTCGTCGTCTCGGTGCCCGGCGCGCCCTCGGCGACGGTCGAGTCGGAGGTGGACGAGGACGATCTCGCCGCGGCGCAGGCGAAGGGCATCCCCGCGCTGGAGAAGATGGCGCAGAAGCACCCGCGCGATCCGGCGGTGCTGCGCGCGCTCGTGGGCGCGTACGCGAAGGGCGGCCGCGACGACGACGCGCTCGGCTCCTTCGCCACCTTGCTCGACGCCGACCCCAGCGCGGCCGCCGATCCGGCGATGCAGAAGGTGGTCGCCGCCGCGGCGAAGGGCCAGGGCGCCACCGCCGACCGGGCGATGGACCTGCTGGAGGGCCCGATGGGCGCGGGCGGCGCCGACGTGCTCTACGACCTCGCCGAGAAGGGCGGCAAGCGGTCGCGCTTCGCCAAGGCGCTCGACCAGCCGGGGGTCCGCAAGCACGCGTCGCCCGCGCTGGACGCGCTGCTCGACCTGCGCGACGCCAAGGGCTGCAAGGCGAAGAAGGCGGCGGTGGAGAAGGTCACCGCCGCGGGCGACAGCCGCGCCCTGCCGACGCTCAAGCACCTGGAGCAACGGCGCGGGTGCGGGCTGTTCGGCACGCGCGATTGCTGGTCGTGCCTGCGCAAGGGCGACGTGGTGGAGAGCGCGATCGCCGCGGTGGACGCCCGGAGCCCGAGTCCTGCCGCGTCGGCGCCGTGACCTCCCCGCTGCCCGGCCCGGGCGACGGCGATCCCTCCGGCGCCCGTCCCGCGACTCCACCTGCGTCTCGCCTCGGGCCCAGACAGCTCGTGATGATGGTGCTGGCGCTGCTCGCCGCGGGCGTCTTCGCGGTCCAGTGGACGCTGGACGCGCAGGGGGGCACGCTCGCCTGCAGCAGGGCGGAGAATCGCTGCGAGATCGACAACGGCTGGCTGATCCATCATCGCGAGCAGTTTCCGGCCAGCGAGCTGCTGGGAGCGAAGGTCGTGTGGTCGCACAAGACCTTGCTCTACTACTCCGACCAGAAGGTCTACGGCGTCGACGTCGTCACCCGGAGCGGCTCACGCCAGCTCGGCGGGGCGAAGACCGACCGCGCGCCACAGGCCGCCATCGCGGCGACCATCCGGGCCTTCGCGAACGACCGGGCCGCCCCTCCGCTCGAGGTCCACCAGGGCGCCAGCGCGATGGGGTACGTCCTGGTGTGGCTGCTCGTGGGCATCTACGGGTTCGTCACCGTGGCGATGCTGATCGGCTGGCTGAGGAGACGGCGGACCCCCGGCGCCCCCGCCGCGACGTGAGGACCGCGGCCGTCGGTGGCCGCTACCGGCCGAACCGCTGGACGAACGCCGCGTGCGCGCCCGCGGGCTCCCGCCCGCGATGGCCGCTGAACACCGAGGCCACCACGATCTCCTTTTCCACCACGCGAAAGCGCGCCCGCCACTCCTTCACCCCGATCACGAAGCCCCCGTCCACCTGCCGGATCCTGCGGTACGCGTGCGGCTGCGGCCCGAGCTCCAGCGCGCGCACCAGCGCCGCCTCCAGCTCGACCCCGTGCCCCTTCAGGAAGTCGAGCTGCTCGCGCGCGCGCGGCTCGAAGCGCACCGTCCACACCGCGCGCGGGTCGGCGGCGAGCCACCCGTCGCCGGCGTCGGTGATCGCGTCGGCGTAGCGAATGTACGGCTTGAGATCGAGGACCGGCGTGCCGTCCAGCATGTCCACGCCGGTGACGTGCACCTTCAGCCCCTCCACGCCCACCAGACGCGCGACCGACAGGCCGATCGGGTTGGGGCGGTGCGGGGAGCGCGTGGCGAAGAGGCCGCGCCGGGACTCGCTGCGCGGCGGCAGCACCTTCGGCTTCCAGCCCGTCACGCGATCGAACCAGTACAGGATCCAGACGTGCGTGAAGCCCTCCAGGTCCGCGAGCGCGTCCTCGTAGTGGTGACCCGGAAAGAGCTCGATGGTCGCCGCGACGTCGCGCGCCGCCGCCGCCTGCCGGGGCGCCTCCACCTTCTCGTGGAAGGGGGTGCGCGCCACCCCGATGGGCCGTAGCTCGAAGGTGCGCTCGGCGCTCAGTGCGGGATCCAGTGCATGTACCAGGCGAGGCCGACACCGGCGGCCGCCAGGAACATGAGCAGGACCAGGATGGTCACCGCGCTGCCGCCCTTCTTCTCCTCGCGCAGCGCCGCGGTGGCGGTGTTGAGCACCGGCGGCGGGGGGCCCTGCAGGGCGAGGTTGGGCGGAGGCGTGGGCACGGGCGTCGGCGCGCGCGGCGCGGAGGCCGGCGCGGACGGGGGCGGCGCGGCCATCGGCGCCGACGGCCGGATGGGCTCGTCCTCCAGCGCGGAGAGGTTGCCCTCCAGCCCGGAGGGGAGCTGCCCGCGGAAGGAGTCGCGCGTGGGGGCGGGCGCGAGGTCCCCGGCGATCTCGTCGATCCATCCCTTGGGATCGATGAACTCGCCCAGGTTGAGCGGCGCCGTCGCCTGCGACTGCTCCGCCGAGGGCTTCGGCCCGCCGCCGCCCTTGTCGTCGGTGAGGGAGGTGAACTCGAGCAGCGCCTCCTCGATCAGCTTGTCGATGATGGAGCCCTGCTGCGGCTTCTTGCGCCGCTGCGCCTTCATCGTCCCCATGACGAGCTGGGCGACGTCGAAGCTGGAGACGGCCTGGCCGTTGTCGAAGAGGAACTTGTTCAGGTCGCGCGCCAGGTCGCGCGCGCTGCGGTAGCGCATGTCCGGGTCGCGGGCGAGGGCGCGGTTGACGATGCGCTCGAGCTCCGGCGACACCTGCGGGTTGATCTGGGTGACGGGCGGCACCGCCGCCTGCTGCACCTTCTTCACCGTCTGGAAGTCGGTGTCGCCGAGGAAGAGGCGCTGGCCGGCGAGCAGCTCCCAGAGGATGATCCCGACGGCGAAGATGTCGGTGCGCGGGTCGACGTCCCCGCCCATCGCCGCCTCCGGCGAGAGGTAGCTGAACTTGCCCTTGATGATGCCCGGCTCGCTCTTCTCCAGCTGCGAGTTCGCCTTGGCGAGGCCGAAGTCCACGATCTTCACCTCGCCGAACTTGGTGATGAGGACGTTCGGCGGGGACATGTCGCGGTGGACGATGTGCATCGCGTTGCCGCTCGTGTCCTGGAGCTCGTGCGCGTAGGACAGGCCCTTGCAGATCTCGATGGCGATCCACACGGCGGCGGAGACGGGGAACTCGTGGCCCTGCTTCTTCAGCGTCTCGGCGACGCTCTTGAGGTTCGCCCCGTCGACGAACTCCATGACGATGAAGTAGGCGCTGTCGCCCACGCCGATGTCGAAGACCTGCACGCAGTTGGAGTGCGAGAGCTGCGCGGAGAGGCGCGCCTCGTCCAGGAACATGGAGATGAACTTCTTCTTCTCCGAGAGGTGAGGCAGGACGCGCTTGATGGCGACTTGCTTCTTGAAGCCCTGGAGGCCTTCGCTCTCCGCGCGGAACACCTCCGCCATGCCCCCGGACTCGAGCTTCTCGATGACCCGGTACCGTTGCTGGGAGTCGGCCATGTGGTGAGCGTCAGCGTGCCATCCGGGCCGGAGGGGGGTCAAGCTGGGCGCGCGCCGACACGGGCGTTTGCCCGCCCGGCCGGGCTGCAGGCGCCGTTGACACGCCCCCGGGCTGCGAGGATGCTCGCCCCAACCGTTCGTGGAAGCACTGGCTGGCCGGACCCGCATGGCCGGCGGCCCGAAGGGCGCACCAGAAGGAGAGACGACGTGGAAGAGCTGTTTTCCGGCACCAAGGCGACCGTGGAGAGCGTGATCCAGAAGCTCGGCATCGACCCCGCCAAGGCGAAGGTGAAGGATACGCCCGAGCAGGCCAGCTACACCATGATGCGCGGCAGCGCCTCGGTGCTCATCTCCGTCGTGCACCGCACCGAGCAGAAGGCCATCTTCCTGCGCGTCGTCTCGCCCGTCCTCCTCATGGATGAGGCCAACCGCGAGCCTCTCTACAAGCGCCTGCTCGAGCTGAACGCCGGCGGGCTCGCCAACGCGGCCTTCGGCATCATGAACGACAAGGTCGTCGCCGTCTCGGAGCGGCCCGCGGGCGGACTGGACGCGGAAGAGGTGGAGCAGATGGTCCGCCATCTCTCCGCCGTGGCCGACACCTACGACGACCGCCTCGTGAAGGAGTTCGGCGGGAAGCGCGCCTCCGACAAGGCCTGATGCGCCGGCCACCGCACGAGCCATCGTGAGCGCGGGGAACGGATGAGAGCCTGGCTCGCCGCGGGCTGCACGTGTGCGCTGGCCCTCGTCCCCTCCGCTTCGCGCGCGTTCGAGGGCGAGGTCACCAGCGACACGACGACGCAGTTCTACGACGTACGCAGCCCCACCGGGCAGCCCATCCTGATGCGTCGCCGCCTCACGACGACGCTGGGCGTGCTCGCCTACGACCTGCTGAAGCGGCCGGAAGGCGTGGGCCAGGAGAAGGCCCCCGAGCTGAGCTTCCGCGCGCGCCTGCGCTACGACGCCGACTACGGCGCGAGCTCGGCGGAGGCGACGCCGAGCGCCTACGACCGCTACGTCGCCGGCTTCTCGCGAGGGCCGGTGGACTTCATGTACGCGTACGTGGAGGGGCGGCGCTTCCTGCACGGCTTGCTCGACTTCAAGCTCGGCCGCCAGTACCAGGTCGACGCCCTCGGCTACTGGTCCTTCGACGGCGCGGAGGTGCGCGTCACCACCCCGGCGTTCTTCGCGGTGGAGGCCTACGGCGGCCTGGAGGTGCGCGGCGGGCTGCCGGCGTCCGGCGCGCTGGGCCGCTGGTCGCAGGACGGCGTGTGGCGAGGGGACCGCTCCAACTTCGATCCCACCGAGTACCCCGAGTTCGAGAACGCGGAGATCGCCCCAGCCTTCGGGGCGGCGATCGAGAGCAGCGGCATCACCTGGCTGCACGGGCGGCTCTCCTACCGGCGCGTGTACAATACAGGTGATGCGGGCGTCGCTCTGCTCGGCACCGGGCTCGGCGTCCCCGTCGTCCCCTACTCCGACACGCGCATCTCGCAGGAGCGGCTGGGCTACACGCTGAGCGCGAGCCTCCCCAAGGTGGGCGGGGTGAACGGCGGCATGGTCTACGACTTGTACGACGCCGCCTTCACCAGCATCTACGGGACCGCCGAGGCGTTCCTGGGGTCGAAGGTGATCGCCAGCGTCGACTACGACTTCTTCCGCCCGAGCTTCGACGGCGACTCCATCTTCAACTTCTTCGCCATGAGCCCGATGAACGACGTCGGCGGGCGCGTGGCGGTCATGCCCACCGACCGCTGGGCCCTCTCGGCGAGCGGCCACGTGCGGGCCTTCGACGCCCAGACGAGCGATCACCTCGACCAGCCGGCGACGACGCCCTACCCCGGCTACGCCAACAACGGCCCGGTGCCCGCCGCGCCCAACGTCTACGGCGCGGGCGTCACCTTCGACGGCGGCGGCACCCTGGGCGTGCGCTACCGGCGGCCCTCCACCACCGTCACGCTGCAGGGCGCGGCGGACGTGGGCGACGCGGGCGATCGCGTCGGCGCCGACCTCTTCGGCCAGCGCATCTACGACACCCACTACGTGCTTTCCGCGCGCCTGGGCTTCTGGCACTGGAACGACAAGCTGCGCCCCGACCGCAGCGCCGCCTCCCTCGCGTACGTCCTCGGCCTCGGCTACCGCTTCTTCGGCCGCTCGCAGGTCGGCGTGGAGATGGAGAACGACATCAACCGCCTCGTCGGCCTGCGCTTCCGGACGATCGCCTACCTCCAGCTCGCGGTGAGCAAATGAGCGCGCGCCTCGCCTTCGTGCTGCTCGCCCTCGCGCTCGCCCTCGGCGCGACGCTGGCGTTCGCCGCGGACCCTCCGCCGCTCGGCCTGGCGGCGCCGACACCGTCGGCCTCCGCGCCCCCACCGGCCGGGTCCGGCGCGCCCACGACGTGGGTCTCCGGCACCACGCCGATGCCCGCCGACCAGAAGGTGCCCGCGCGCTGGCTCCCGCCCGGCGCCTCCGCCCCCGACACCGGCCCGAGCGACGTCATCTTCCCGGAGCAGCAGCTCACGCTGCGCTTCAACCACAAGCTCCACGTCCAGGGCCAGCACCTCGCGTGCAAGTCGTGCCACCCGGGCGCCATCACCAGCGACTCCTCGGCCGACTCGCTCATCCCGCGCGCGACGGTGTGCGACGACTGCCACCTGACCGACCACTCCGACCTGGACGTGGTGAAGGCGGGGACGGGCGCGAGCGGGCAGTGCGCCTTCTGCCACCTGGGGTACCGCCCCGGCGACGGCAACCGCGTCGCGTCGCTCGTCATCCCGCGGCCGAACATGGTCTTTTCGCATCGCAAGCACGCCGTGCGCAACATCGGCTGCGGGCAGTGCCACGGGGAGGTGCAGCAGCTCGAGCTCGCCACGCGCGACCAGATGCCGCGCATGCGCGGGTGCCTCGGGTGCCACCAGATGCCCGACGCCCTCGCCCGCGGCGACGCGAAGAGCGCGTGCGACACCTGCCACGTCCGCCGGACCGGCGGCGCGGAGGGCGGCGTCATCCGTACGCGCTTCCCCTCCGGCAAGCTCGAGCCCCCGCGCTGGCTCCACAACGCCAAGCACGGCCCGGACTTCCTCGAGCGCCACAAGATGGTCGCCGGCAACGACTCCGCCTTCTGCGCCAACTGCCACAAGGAGAGCTTCTGCGTCGACTGCCACGACGGGCGCGTCCGCCCGCGCGGCGTGCACCCGAACGACTACCTCCAGATGCACCCCGTCGAGGCGCGCATGGCGACGCAGCGCTGCCAGAGCTGCCACCGCGAGCAGAGCTTCTGTCTGCCGTGCCACCTGCGCTCCGGCGTGGCGAACGAGAGCCCCACCGGCGACAAGGTGCTCGGCCGCTTCCACCCGCCGAAGGCGATCTGGACCGACCTGCCGCGCCGCCCCGGTCACCACGCGGACGAGGCAGAGCGCAACCTGAACGCCTGCGTCTCCTGCCACACCGAGCGCGACTGCGCGTCGTGCCACGCGAGCACCGGCATGGGGGGCGGCGGCTACAACATCCACCCGGCGGGCTTCGCGGCGGGCTGCGGCGTGCAGCTCCGGCGTAACCCTCGGCCGTGCTACGTCTGCCACCAGCCCGGCGACCAGGTGCTCCAGTCATGCCGCTAGACGATTCCACCGAAAGCGGAGGAAGAACCTTGCGGGGGCGGCCCCCGGGGAGCTATACGCAGGGGTCTGCCGCCAAGGAGGAACGACGTGAAAGAGCTCGTGGCGTACCTGCTGGAGAACGTTTACCTCGACTTTCAGGGCGAGATCTCGCTCGAGCAGGTCCGGCAGTTCCTCCGCGGGGACGAGAGCCGCGAGGCGAAGGCCCTCCTGTCGAAGCTCATCCAGGACAAGGGCGTGGACGACATGCTCATCACCCTGGCGGACTGCCTCAAGGATCACATCCAGAGCGGCATCAACCACGACGTGATGCGCGAGCAGCTCTCCCTCTACGCCGAGAGCTGATCGGCGCCGCGCTCCTGGCTGCCGCCCTCGCCGGCGCGTGCGATCAGGGGACGCAGGGTGACGAGACGAGGCTGGGCCCGCCCATCCATTTCCTCGGCGCCAACGTCGGACCGGACCGGCCGCTTCCGGTCGACGGCGTGATCCAGCTCGCCTTCGACAGGTACCTGGACCCGACGACGGTGACGCGGCAGTCCTTCCAGCTCCGAGACGAGACGGGCCTGGCGGTGCTCATCCCGCTCGTCACCTACGATCCGGTGGCGCGGGTCGTGACGATCTCCAGCCCCAACCCGGCGGGCGCCGACTGGGTGGTGCCCGGCCAGCCGTACAAGCTCGTCTTTCCGGTCCCGCAGGACGCGGGGGACATCTTCGGGGTGCGCGCGATCGACGGCGCGGTGCTCGACCCGTCGACGCCGGAGGCGATCGGCTTTTTGGCGACGGCGGCGACCGGCCGCAAGCCGCCGCCGTCGGTGGACTTCTGCACCGACGTGCTGCCGCTCCTGCGGAGCGCGTGCGCCACCGCGGGCTGTCACTCCTCCCCGGGGGCGGGCCAGCCCGCGTCCGCGCCGGAGGGCCTGGTGCTGGACACGGCGGCGGGCGTGCAGGCGACGGCGCTCGGTCTGGCGGGACACCTGGTGAGCGACGGCGCGCGCATCGGTCCGGGGCGGACGACGGGGGTGTTCCCGAGCGACATGCCCATCGTGGATCCGTACAACCCCGGTGACAGCTTCCTGCTCTACAAGCTGCTGATCGGACCGGTGGGCGGCCCGGCGCGCGACACCTCGCCGTGCAACGCGTCGTTCGGATCGTTCGACTACGGACCCACGGCGCCGGTGTCGGCGGAGGAGACGGCGCGCCTGGGCGATCTGGTCCCCGGCATGCCGATGCCGCACGCCAACGGCGACGCGACGAACACGCCGCTCGGGCAGGACGAGCTGGAGCGGGTCGAGCTGTGGATTGCCGAGGGCGCGAAGACGACGTGCGCGAAGACGTGCCCGTGAGGGGGGCGGGCGCGGGGGCGGGGGCGAGCGCGGGGGCGGGGGCGGGCGCGAGCGCGAGCGTGGCTCGCACTCCCTCCCGCGCCCCTCTCCCTTCCCCCGCCAGGTCGCTCCGAATAAGGTGTCGTGATGCGGCGTCTCTTGCCTCTCATCGCGCTGGTCGTGTTCCCGTTCGGCTCCTTCGGATCGGCGTGGGGCCAGCAGGGAAAGCCGCCGGCCGGTTCCTCGGCGAGCGCGCCGCACCCCAACTACGACGCCCGCTACCACGCGCCGCCCTCCTCCGTGCCGCTCCCGCCTGACGCCGCCGGCCCGCCCGCCTTCGTCGCCTCGCGCGACGGCCTGCGCGGCGTCCCCTCCTTCCTCTTCGCGCCTCGCCCCGCACCGCCGTCGCTCCGCCACGGCCCGCGCGTCACCACGCCCGAGCAGGCGGCGCGCTTCTACCTCGCGCGCTACGCCGGCCGCTACGGACTGACGCCGGCCGCGCTCTCCACAGCGCTCGTCACCCACGTCCACGACGTCGGACGCGGCGGCATCGTCGTCACCCTGCGGCAGCGCGTCGGCGGCGTCTCCCTCTTCCTCTCCGACGTGAAGGTCCTGCTCGATCGCCACCTGGACCTGGTCGCCATCGCCGGCGGCCTGCACCCCGCGGCCACGCCGCACGTGCGCGCGCCCTTCCGCACCGGGCCCGCCGACGCGCTGGCCGCCGCGCTCACCGACGTCTGCGGCGCCTCGGTCGGTCCGCGCGACGTGCGCGACCTGCGCCGCACCGAGGGCGACTACCGCACCTTCGGCCTCGCCTCGACCCCCGCGGTGCGCGCGCTCGGCCTGCGCTTCGTCGACCGGGCGCGCGTGAAGAAGGTCTACTTCCCGCTCCCCGAGCGCATCGTGCCCGCCTGGTTCGTCGAGACGCTCTCCGAGCGCGCGGGCACCGCGGGCTCCGTCGCCACCGATCACGTCTACGCCGCCGACGACGGCCGCCTGCTCTTCCGCGAGGACCTCACCGCGCACGACGTCTTCGACTACCGCGTCTTCGCCGACGCGAGCGGGGACCACCGCCCGGCGGACGGCCCCATCGCCGACTTCACCCCGCACCCGACGGCGATGCCCGACGGGAGCTACCCCGACTACGCCACGCCCAACCTGATCGCCATCGACGGCTTCGACAAGTTCGGCGACCCCTGGCTGCCGCCCGCCGCCACCGAGACCACGGGCAACAACGTCGACGCCTACACCGACGACGACAAGCCCGACGGCTTCTCCGGGCCGCCCGACCTGCGCGCGACGATCACCTCCGCCAACACCTTCGACCGCACCTACGACACCACCCTCGGCCCGCAGAGCAGCGCCGGACAGAAGATGGCGGCGGTCACCGACCTCTTCTACGTCACCAACTGGCTGCACGACTGGTGGTACGACTCCGGCTTCGACGAGGCGGCGGGCAACGCGCAGAAGGACAACCTGGGCCGCGGCGGCGTGGCGGGGGATCCGCTGCACGCGGAGGCCCAGGACGGCGCGCCGTCCACCCGCAACAACTCCAACATGCAGACCCTGAGCGACGGCGCCTCGCCCCGGATGCAGATGTACGTCTGGGACGGCAAGGTCACCCACTCGCTCCACGTGCAGCCGCTCGACCAGACGCTGCCCACCTCGGTCGCCGGCTTCGGTCCCCTCTCCTTCTCCGTCACCGATCCGGTCGTCCTGGCCGACGATGGCAGCGGCACGACCACCGACGCGTGCGAGGCGCTCACCGGATCCATCGCCGGCAAGATCGCCCTCGTCGACCGCGGGACGTGCAGCTTCAAGACGAAGGCGCTGCACGTCCAGGACGCCGGCGGGACCGGGATGATCCTGGCGAACAACCAGGCCAACCAGCCGCCGCCTCCCCTCGGCAACGATCCCAACGTCAACGCGACGATCACCATCGCGCTGCTGGGCATCACGAAAGAGGACGGCGCCACCCTGAAGACCGGCCTGCAGAGCGGCACGGTGACCGCGACGATGACGCGCAGCACCGATCCCGACGTCGACGGCACCATCGACAACACCGTCGTGTCGCACGAGTGGGGCCACTACCTGCACCACCGGCTGGTGCAGTGCGGCAGCCACACCTGCGGCGCCGAGAGCGAGGGGTGGGCGGACTTCACCGCGCTGCAGGTGATGCTCCGGCAAGGCGACGACCTGGGCGGCACCTTCGCGGTCGGGCAGTACGCCACGCGCGCCGACACCGATCCGGGCTACTTCGGCATCCGGCGCTACCCCTACTCCGTCGACTTCACCAAGAACGCTCTCACCTTCGGGGACATCTCCGACGGGCAGGCCCTCCCCCAGGGCGTCGCCGAGAACCCCGACGTGGCCGGGATCGCCAACTCGGAGGTGCACGACGCCGGGGAGATCTGGGCGACCATGCTGTTCGAGGGCTTCGTGGCGATGCTCCAGCGGAGCAAGGCCGCCAATCCGCCGTACACCTTCGATCAGGCGCGCCGGCGGATGTCCGACTACGTCGTGGGCGGCATGATGATGGCGCCGGTGGACCCGACCTACACCGAGCAGCGCGACGGCATCCTCGCCGCCGCCTTCGCCGCCGATCCGAAGGACGGCCAGCTCCTCGCGCAGGCGTTCGCGCGCCGGGGCGCGGGCACGTGCGCGCTCTCCCCGCCGCGCGACTCGACGGACCTGAAGGGCGTCACCGAGGACTTCTCCATCTCCTCGGTGGTCAACCTGGTCTCCAGCCACCTCGACGACAGCGTCCACGCCTGCAACGCCGACGGCAACCTGGACCGCGGCGAGACCGGCCTCCTCACCCTGAAGTTCATGAACGGCGGCACCAGCGCGTGGTCGGGGAAGGTGACGGTGAGCACCACCACCAGCGGCGTCCAGTTCCCGAACGGGCCGGAGAGCACCATCACCATCGATCCCTTCGCCATGGGGACGGTCGCCGTCCAGGTCGCGCTGGACCCTGCGTTCCCGGGCAAGCAGGTGGCGGCGTTCCACGTGGACCTCGCCCCGACCGCGAGCTGCGATCCCAACGCGAGCATCGATCCCGCGGCCCTCGTCGACTTCCGCGCGGTGCCCGACGCCGCGGCGACCGACGACGTGGAGGCGGACACCTCGACGTGGAAGCCGGACGGCACCGCGGACGACGGCACCCCTCCCGACCAGATCTGGTCGCGGCAGGAGGTCACCGCGGGGGATCACGCGTGGCGCGGCCAGGACCACGGCTCCCCCTCCGACACCGCCCTCGTCTCCCCGCCGCTGCAGGTGAGCACCACGGATCCCTTCGTCCTCACCTTCGACGAGCGGCACCAGTTCGAGGCGAGCGATCCGGGCAACGGCGAGGTCTACTGGGACGGCGGGGTGGTGGAGATCTCCACCGACGACGGCGCCCACTGGGAGGACGTCAGCCAGTACGGCGACCCCGGCTACGGCGGGACGATCGGCGATCCCACCGGCCAGGCGAAGAACGTGCTCGCCAAGCGCATGGGCTACGTCGCGCAGAACGCCTCGTGGCCGAAGCGCGACACGGTGAAGGTCGACATGGGAACCAAGCTCGCGGGCAAGACGGTGCGCGTGCGCTTCCGCGTGGGCACCGACGACGCGAGCGGAGACTTCGGGTGGGAGCTGGACAACGTCGGGTTCGCCGGCATCACCAACCTGCCCTTCACCGCGCTGGTGGACGACGACGTCGTCTGCCCGCCGGCGTCGCAGCCGGACGCGGGGGCGGCGGACGGCGGCGACGATGGCGGTGCGGCGATGGACGGCGGGACGGAGCTGCTGTCGGCGGGGGGCGGCTGCGCGTGCACGGTGGGGAGGCGGGCGCGGGGTCCAGGGGGATCGCTGGCGATGGTGGCGCTGTCGGCGCTGTGGCTGGTCCGGCGGAGGCGGCGGGCGCGAGGGCGGGCGTGAGCGCGGGGGCGGGAGCGAGCGCGGGCGCGGTGCGCGTGGCCGCTCAGCGCTCCACGCGGTTTCTTCCCCCCTGCTTCGCGCGGTACAGCGCCTCGTCCGCCTTGCCGTACAGATCCTTCGGCGCCGCCATCCGATCCCCGTCCCACTCCGCGATGCCCAGGCTCACCGTGCACGGCATCACCGCGTCGTCGAAGACGAACGACGACGACTCCACCGTCTCGCGCACCTTCTCCGCGGTGGTCGCCGCGCCATCCAGGGCCACCTCCGGCAGCAGCAGCGCGAACTCCTCGCCGCCCACGCGCGCGAGCACGTCCTCCCGGCGCAGGCGCGGCTTGATCACCACCGCGAGCTGGCGCAGGAGCGCGTCCCCCGCCACGTGGCCGAACTCGTCGTTGATCTTCTTGAAGTAGTCGATGTCGAAGAGCACCAGCGACAGCGCCCGGGTGTAGCGGCGGGAGCGGTTGATCTCCCGCTCCAGGGTCTCGTTGAAGTAGCGGCGGTTGAAGAGCTGCGTGAGGCCGTCCACCGTCATCAGGCGGTAGATCTCCTCGTGGTAGCTGGCCTCGATGTTGTCGCCCGCCATGAACTTGAGGATGCTCCGCCCGATCTTGATCTGATCGCCGTCGGACAGGACGCGCTCGCTCACGGGGGTGTCGTTGACGTAGGTGCCGTTGGTGGAGCCCAGGTCGGAGACGGTGTAGATGCCGTCGTGCGTGCGGACGATGCGCGCGTGGTGGCGGCTCACCGAGTCCTGGTCCAGGCAGAAGTCCGACTTGGAGGACCGGCCGATGACGAAGGGCCCCCCCGCGAGCGGGATGCGGCGCCCGAGGTCCTGACCGTAGATGATGACGAGGCACGCCTCGCCCGCGCCGGGCCGTGAGCTGCGCGGGCCGGGCTCGGCACGGATCGGCGTGATGCTCACCGTGTCTTCGTCGGTCTCCCGGGGCACGCTGGAATTGTACAACAAACCCGGGTGGGTCGGTCGATCCCGAGCGCCCGGTGCGGCCGAGCTAGATCGCCACTTCCTGCAGGCGGATCCTCGACCGGTCGGCGACGCCCAGGCCCAAATCCCCTGCCGCCTTGATGTACGCCGGCGGGCGGCCCTCCTCCGTCAGCGTCCGCAGGCCGAACTTCTTTCGCGCCTGCTCCACGATCTCCCAGCCGATGGTGTCCATCGCGACGGGGTCGGTGGAGGTGAAGACCGCCTCGTACGGCTTGCGGTACTGCGGCATCTTGTCGAGCGGGCCGCCGTGGGCCATCACCTTGAAGGCGTCGGTGATCGTCAGGCGGAGGCGGCTCTTGAGCACGTCCTGGTCGGCGAGCAGGGCGATCTGCGGGCTGGCGTGGTGCAGGTGGAAGTCCTGCGGGTTGACGGTGCACCCGTGCGTCATGTTCTTCAGGGTGCCGGTGTAGCCGCAGATGGAGTGATCCTTGATGAGGGCGAAGTTGATGAGCGCCGTCGACTCCGTCAGCACGCGGACGAACTTCGTCCGGACGCCGGTGCCGGTGATCATCCGGAAGTCCATCGTCGCGTCCTTGTTGTTGTGGGTCGCGACGTTGACGCCCGCCGGCACGTTGGCCGCGGTGATGCGGGTCCCGGCGAGGAAGCCGTAGTACTGCTCGAGCACGGTGATGTTGCGCGCCGGGATGCCCGCCGCGATCATCCCCTCGAGGAAGGGGAGCACCAGCTCCTTGTTCGTCGCCATGTTCGCCTTGGCGATGCCGTTGACCTTCACGCACACCTTGTCGTCGGGGTGCACGAAGAGCTTGATCGCCTCCGCCAGCGAGGCCTTGCCCGTCAGCTCGGTGAGGGCGCGCTCCAGCATGAGCTTGGCGTCGTCCGGCTTGGGGTACAGCTGGTTGTGCTGCAGCGAGCCGGGCTTGCTCACCTTCACCACGTGGCCGGGGGCGCTGAAGGGGACGAAGCCCTTGGGTGGCGCGGCTGCCATGGGCTTGGCCGGGGGGAGGTGCGTCCCCGCGAGCGCGCTCTTCTCCCCGCCGAGCAGGGAGACCGCCGCGGTCGCCGCCGCCGCCCCGCCGATGAACTTGCGGCGCGTGATGTCGCCCGCCGCCGGATCGTAATCTTTGCGCTCGTCGCCCATTTGGTGCCTCCGGACCCTGAGATAGTTACGCCTGGCCGGCGCGGGGCGCAACTTCGGGCCCGCCGCGGGTTTCCGTCCGGGGCCGTTTCGGGCTAGAAGCGAGGCCGTGCGTCGCCCTGCCGCGCTCCTCGCCGCCTCCCTCGCGTTCGCACCCGCCGTGGCGCGGGCCCAGGCGCCCCAGACCCCGCGCGCCCCCGCGCCTCCGCCCACCGCCACGCGCACCTCGAAAGGCGACGAGGAGCCCACCGCGGCGCCTGCGACGCGGCGCAGCGGCTTCGTCGCGGGGATCACCGGCGGCTTCCTCCTCGGCACGGCGTCCGGCTACCCCAACGAGTCCTCCAAGATCGGCGATCCGGCGTACTACGCCGCGGGCGGCAACATGTTCGGCGGCACCGGCGCGCTCTTCATCGAGGCCGCGCTGGCGGATGTCTTCAGCGTCGGCATCTGGGGCGGGAGCGGCCTCCTCCAGAACGGGGACTGGTCGTCGATGAGCACCGCCTTCGGCTTCCGGGTGGAGGCGTTTCCGCTCTTCTACGTGGCGCCGTGGCTGCGCGATCTGGGGTTCATGGCGGCGTTCGGGATCGGACAGGCGCAGCTCGAGGCGAGCCGGGGTCCGTACCCGGGGGCGAGCGGGGTGCAGTCCTTCCTCGGGGTGGGCGCGTTCTACGAGTGGAACGTGCTGCGGGGGAAGCACGTGCATCTCGCGCTGGGGCCGGATGTAGAATACAACTATGTGGGGGCTCGGTCGATTGACCGGCACGCGCTCGTGCTCGGGGCGCGGGTGGTGTTTTATTCGGGGCCTTGAGGGGATGGGCCCCTCCTGCCGCGTGCTCCCGCTCACGCGCAGCGCGTGAGCGGTCCGCGCGCGGCTCCTCCCCTTGCCCATCGCTCGCTTCGCTCGCTCGGGCGGGGAGGATGGTCGGCGCGCTGGTGGCGAACTATCGACGATGATGGGTTCGCGCGCGTGCCCGTGCCGGCTCTCCCCCGACGGCGAACAGTAGGGAACAGGGCCCTCCCCCCCCGCGGTGTCCCTCCCCTCGAGGTTGCGCAGGAACGTGCGAGGGAGCTTCGTGCGGTGCCACGCCCTGGGAGCGAAAGAAGCGCGCCAGCCTTCCTTGGGATCGCGGGTGGCTTCACTGCGGCTGTCACGCTTCTGTCGCTGTGGGGAGGGCATGGCACCGCACGAAGCTCCCTCTCTCTTCTTCCTCCATCACCATGCGCGGCGGATGCGGCGGGAGGAGGCGACGCGGTCGGAGGCGATGCTGTGGCGGGAGCTGCGGGAGCGGCGGTGCGGCGGCGCGAAATTCAGGCGGCAGCATGTGCTGGCGGGGAGCTACATCGTGGACTTCGTCGCGCTGAGCGAGCGGCTGGTGGTGGAGGTGGACGGCGGGGTGCACCGGGAGCCGGGGCATGCGGAGGCGGATGCGGCGCGGCAGGCGGTGATCGAGGCGCTGGGGTTCCGGGTGCTGCGGATCGAGGCGGAGGTGGTGGAGGGGAACGCGAAGCGGGCGGTGGGGATGGTGCGCGCGGCGCTCAGGGGCGAGAGGTGAGGCGGCGCCTGCGGCGCCATCAAGGGCTCCAACTCTGGGTCGGGCCCATCCCGATCGCCATCACCGTCCAGTTCGTCCCCCACCACCCCGAACGAGAGCCGTCGTATGAGCCGGCGACGTCGAAGGCGAACCCATGCCTCCGCGTACGGGGTCGGGCCTCTCGGCGGGGAGGCGGTAGGGTGCGCGCTCACAAGGGGAGGCTGGCGCCGGGACGACCGACGCGATCTGGCCGCAGCAACGCGCCCGTCAGGGGCAGCCGGCGTCGACCCAGCCGACCACCAGCGCGCGCTGCTCGTCGGTGGGGAGCGGGTTGCCGCCGTTCTCGACCGGGAACTTCTTCGCCGACACGCTGCAGTTCCAGCTCGGATCCTGCGTCGTGGCGATGCCGCACCGGATGGTCTGCGAGAGGGTGACCGCCACCTGCTTGTCGTGCAGGTCGAACAGCGCGGGATTGCCCGCCGCGTGGCACCCGTTGCCGCCGCAGGGCGCGCTGGGCTCGTGGCACTGGACGCAGTAGTCGCGGACGAAGGGGCCGACCCACGCGTCCCACGTCACCCCGCCGTCATCCGGAAAGGGCAACAGCACCTCCTCTTGCCCCTCCGGCGTGCTCGGGCCGCACGCGGTGCCGAGCAGGAGGAGAAGGGGAAGCGCGCGCCGCAGCATGGCGATCCGAGTCTAGCTCACTGCGTCGGGCTCGCGACGCAGCGAAAGAGCGGGGTGTGCACCGGAGCGCTGTAGGACTGATCGAGCACGCTGCCGTCGTCGAAGCGGAGGTGGAGCTCGGCGGCGAGGGGCTCGCCGTCGGCCGTCGGGATCGTGTCGAGGGTCACGACCACCGAGGCGAGCGCCGCGGAGTCGATCTCGCCCGCGTTCGATCCCACGGTGAAGGTGAACTGGATGGAGCCGTCGGTCGACTTCGCCGTGACGGTGCCCTGGGAGGTCTGGCTCACCACCAGCGGCACCGCCTGTCCCTGCGGCGCGCTGCGCGTCACGTCCAGGTCCATCGCGGTGTACGGCGGGGCGACGTCCGTCGCGCCGACGAGCTCGAGGGAGAGCACGTCGCCCGGCGCCGCGTCCGGGTTGGCCGCGCCGCAGCGCGCCGGCGTGCGGAAGGCCTCGACGCTGGAGGGCTGGAAGCCGAGGGGCGCGCGATATCCGTTGTTGCCCGGATCGCAGCCGCAGCCGGCGGCGAAGGCGGTGGCGGAGACGACGAAGGCGAGGAAGCCGGCGAGAGGGAGGGAGCGCATGGTGGCTACCCATCGCAAGGGCCGTGCCGGGAGGGATGGTGGCGGTTTCTTGCGGGTGCCGCGGCGATCGGTGCGGCGTGCGGTCCGCAGAGCAAGACAGTGGCGTCATGGTCCTGGATCGGACCGGGTGGGGGCGGGGTGACCACTAAGGGGCGGGGCGGTTCCGCAGGCAGGGGGCGGCGGCACCTTCACCCTGCCGACGACGAGTGCGCGGCGCGCCACCTTTGACGTCGCGCGCAGGACTCCATATGGAGTCGATCATGCACAGAGGACTCCTGGCGACGGCCTCGGTCGTCGTCGTCGCGTGTGGGTCACCGGCGCCGCCGGCCGTCGCGCCTGCATCCCCGGTCAGCAGCGCGCATCCATCCCTGGCGATCACCGGCGTGACCTGCGACGACGCCTCGGCGGCGGCAGACGCGCGGAAGGGGTTCGACCGCGCCAAGGAGGCGCTGGAGCGGCTGCCGGGCGTCGAGTCGGTGTCGATCGGCGAGTGCGACGTGTTCTGGGCGGGGCACTTCTATCAATCGATCGATCCGACCTTCACCGTGCCGGCGGTGGTGGGGCCCAAGCACGAGTGCGGGGTGCGCGTCGCCTTCCGGGACCAGGAGTCGCTCAGGCACTTCGCCGATTCGGTGTTCGTGCTCGGGACGTTCATCCCCTACGGGACGCAGACGGAGGTGAAGCGCGTGCGGACGTGCGGGGTGCTCGCGGGGGCGCCGGCGGCGCCTTCGTCTTCGAAGTAGCGGGCCGGCGGCGGGCGGCGGGCGGTCAGGGATCGGCGCAGCGCTCGGCGGCGGTGTCGATGAGCGTCGCCTGCACCGCGCCGCCGGAGTCGCCCTCCAGCGCCCAGGTGGGCGCCCACTCGACGAGCACCAGGTGCTGCTGCGCCGCGCCGCGCAGGATCGCCGGCCCGTCGCCGGCGCCCTGGATCTCTCGCTCGAACAGGGTGCGCTTGCCGGCGCCGCAGTCGATCTCGATGCGATCGGTGACGTCGCTCCACGAGCCCTCGTCCGTCTCCACGTCCGGACGCGACTGGCGGGCGTAGCGGAAGACGAGGTGCGTGCCGGGCCAGGGGATCGCCTCGCCCGGCGCGAGGGTGCGGCCGGCGGGGAGCGCGGTGTAGGCGCCGGCCGCGAGGAGCGCGCGCAGGCGGGTCACCGCGGCGGGGCTCGGGGCGGCGTCGAAGGACTGGCCCGGGGTCTTCAACCAGTCGAAGGTGGCGTCCCCGCCGAGCTCCTCGACGACCAGATTGTCGCCTTGCTGGATGGAGGACTCGCCGGTGATGCAGACGGCGCGGCGGGCGGGGGGGTTCCAGCCGATGCAGCCGACGGAGTGGGCGTCGGCGGAGGCGGGGGGCATCTGCTCCGTATGGCCCGGCGCGGGCGCGGGGGGCGGCGCGGATTGGGCGGAGGTCGGGCGGGGGGGAGGCGCGGCCGGGTGGGGGGCGGCGTGGGTTCCGGCGCATGCGGACAGGAGGGGGGCGAGGGCGATGACTTGGAGGCGCGGGCGGAGAGGGGCGGACACGGGGGGAGATGATGATACGCCCCTCCTGCCGCGTGCTCCCGCTAACGCGCAGCGCGTGAGCGGTCCGCGCGCGGCTCCTCCCCCGGCCCATCGCTCGCTCGCGCTCGCTCGGGCGGGGAGGATGGTCTGGGCGGTGGTGGCGGGCTGTGGACGGAGGAGGACGAAGGGGACTGGGGCTCTCCCGCGAGTGGGGTCCGCCGACCTCAGGACGCCGACCTGTAGACCTCCGCCATTGCGGCATCGAAGCGACTCGCGAGCGCGAGAAACGGCTGCGCCCATCCGCTGCTCAGGCTCACCTCCTGGATCGGCCCCGTGGACGCGAAGAGGATTTCAAGATCGAGGCGCGGTGGGAGTGCACCCCTTCGGAGAGTTGCAATCAAGTTGTCGACCTCACGAAGCGCATCGTCCGCGGAGAGCAAACCGCACGACTTCGCGTAAGATCGCTTCCGCAAACTTTCGCGCCCGCTCGCGCTAGCGTTTCCTATGCTCCAGCAGCTGAAGAACGGCCGACGCGGCATACGAAGCTCGGGTGACTTGGATGATGAGTGAGGGAGTAGTGCATGCTACGGTTGCCGCTGACTCGGCAAGGAGGGCCACGTGCCGCAGGAGACAAGGGGTCCTGATGAGGGCGAGCGTGAGGCGGCATTCAAGGAGGCGTTCGAGCTCCGTGAGCGGGGCGAGCGCGGGGAGGCTGTTGCTGCCTTTCAGCGAGCGCTGGCACTGGATCCTGCCAGTGCGGCCGGATGGCTCGTTCTGTATGAGCTGCTAAGCGATCTGGGGCGCACCGGAGAGGCTGTGGAAGCGGCGCGCCGCGCTGTGGAGCTGCGGCCTCGGAATGCGGATGTATCCAATGCGCTCGTTGGTGCGCTACTTGACTATAGTGATGCGACTGCGAGCATGGTGGAGGTCCGAAGGTTCATGGCGATTTGGCGCCAGGGACTCGTTCGTAAGTTTCCGATCGAGATTCGCGACTTCTACGAGCGGGCCGAGGGCGACAACCCGGAGGAGCTTTTGCGGGAC
This sequence comes from uncultured delta proteobacterium, assembly GCA_963782055.1. Classification (GTDB taxonomy): domain Bacteria; phylum Myxococcota_A; class Polyangia; order Polyangiales; family Polyangiaceae; genus DASXHD01. Next base: position 1,399,062 of record CAWAIF010000003.1, on the reverse strand, counting down.
TGGCGGATAGCAAGACGTCCAGGTGGCGAGGGATGAGTCTCCAAATGCGGCCACCTCGCGCGCGGCGCGCTGCTCGCGGTTTGCGTATCGCCTGCGGCGTAACCGTCCGCCGATGGACGTCTCGCGGGTGTCGAGGTGATCGTGGAGTCTGCCGTGATGGCAGCGCGTCGTTCACGAGCGGAGTGGGAGCAACTGGTTCGCGAGGTCGGTCGCGTGGGCTCGATCGACGAGGTCGCACGGCGGCACGGCATTCGGCGAGCGACGCTCGGGTGGTGGTGCTGGCAACTACGGTGTGACAAGGCGACCAAGCGGGGAGCGGTGCAGCTCGTGCCCGTCCATGTTCGCGACCCGTCGGGCCGCGTCGAGTCGGTCGACGACGTGATCGAGATCGCGGTTCGCGGCGCGCTCGCGCGCGTTGGCCGGGATCCGAGCTACATCGCCGAGCTCGCGGCGGTGCTCGCGTCGCGGTGCTGAGCCTGCCGCGCAGCGTCCGGATCTACGTCCCCTCGGCGCCCGTCGACATGCGCATGGGGCATCCAGAGGCGGATGCGGGGCGGCAGGGGTCGGCACGAGCGAGAAGGTTGAATGAGGCTTTGTGGCGTTCGCGGGCTCGCAGTTTGTTTCCGGACCGAGTGCACGCTCCCGGGCTACGCTTTCCGTATCCCCCTCGTGAGGGCACGAATGTCCTTCGGTCGCGGCGCGCGTGGAGCGCTGTCCGTCGCCTGTCGCTGCGCCGTCGTGGCCGGGGCTCTCGTCCTGTCGGCGGGGGCGATGGCGGTCCTCTCGTGCAGCAGCTCCGGCGCGGACTGCAGCACGCCCGACGTGGTCCATTACGACTGCGAGCCGCTGGACGCCGGCGCCAGTACGCCCGCGTGCCACGGCGGCTTCATGTTCCAGGGGACGTACTGAGTAGGGCGTCACGCGCCTGGGGAGGGCATGGACTGGCGCATCATCCAGTCCCACGCGCGGTCACTCATCAGCGCGCGCTGCGTGAGGAACACCTTCGCCGAGAGGGACACGGTGTATCGCGTCTTCGGCCGCCTGGCCGCGAGCGCCTTGCCGATGGTCCGGGCGACGTCCTCCGGCACGCCCGCCAGTTTGGCGAGGGGGCCCTTCTCGTAGACCTCCTTCGTCGAGCGCGCCACCGCTGCGTCGAAGTCTGCGTAGGCCTCCGCCACCTCGCCGTCGCCCTTCATCGCCGCGGCCGCCGCCTCGGCGAAGCCGCTCTTGATGAGCCCGGGCTCGATGACGATCACGTCGATCCCGAAGCCGCGGACCTCGAAGCGCAGCGCGTCGCTGAGCGCTTCGACCGCGTACTTGGTCGCGTGGTAGAAGCCGCCGCCCGGGAAGACGAGCTTGCCGCCCATGGAGCTCAGGTTCACGACGCGCCCCCAGCGCTGCTTGCGCATGCCGGGGAGCACGAGCTGGGTGAGGCGCACCAGGCCGAAGACGTTGGTCTCGAACTGCCGGCGCACGCGGTCCATCGGCACGCTCTCGAAGGCGCCCGACTGGGAGTAGCCCGCGTTGTTGACGAGCACGCCGACGGCGCCGTGCTCGACCTCGACGGCGGCGACCGCGGCCTTCATCGACGCCTCGTCGGTCACGTCGAGGGCGAGCAGCCGGCAGCCCGCCGCCTCCGCCTCCGCCAGGTCCGCCGTCTTGCGGGCGGTGGCGTAGACGGTCCACCCCTTCTTCGCGAGCTGGATGGCGGTGGCCTTGCCGAGGCCGGAGGAGCACCCGGTGATGAGAACGGCGCGTGAAACGGGCATGGACGGACCATACGATATGTACCTGGATCGTTCAATACGTCGGACGGCGATCCCGGGCGCGCCGAACGGCGCTAATCTCGAAGGTCTTCGATGAAGCCCGTGAGGCCGAACAAGACGCGCGTGGCGCTGCTGGACGCGGCCGCACGCCTCTTCAGTGCGTACGGCTTCCGCCACACCTCGATGGAGGCCATCGCGGCGGAGGCCAGTGTCGCCAAGGCCACGGCGTACGCCCACTTCCCGAACAAGGAGGCGGTCTTCGCCGCCGTCATCACCACGCTGGGAGAGGCCATGCACGCGCGGGCGGAGGCCGCCGCGGGCCGGGCGCGGTCGCCGGAGGCGGCGGTGCTCGCCTCGCTCGCCAGCAAGCACCTGGAGATGTACGCGCTCGTCCACAGCTCGCGCCACGCCGCGGAGCTGCTCGAGGCCATGAACGCCGTCGGCGGCAAGGAGAGCGAGTCGGCCCACGCCCTGTACGTCGCCTCTCTGCAGAAGCACCTCGCTCGCTGCCGTCACGTCGGCGGCCGGCTCGCGCCGCGCATCGCCACGCTGCTCGACCGGTCGGCGGACGGGCTCGGCGCGGCTGCGGGGAGCGCGGGGGAGCTGGAGCGGATGCTGGCGCTTCTGGTGGGGAGGGTGGTGGGGTAGGCCCCGCCTGCCGCGTGCTCCCGCTCACGCGCAGCGGGTGAGCGGTCCGCGCGCGGCTCCTCCCCTTGCCCATCGCTCGCTCGCGCTCGCTCGGGCGGGGAGGATGGTCTGGGCGCTGGTAGGCGGGCTATCGACGATGATGGGGCCATGCCCGTGCGCGTGCCCGCTCTCCCCGACGGCGAACACTAGGGAACGGGGCCCTCCCCCCGCGGTGTGCCTCCCCTCGAGGTTGCGCAGGAGCGTGCGAGGGAGCTTCGTGCGGTGCCACGCCCTGGGAGCGAAAGAAGCGCGCCAGCCTTCCTTGGGATCGCGGGTGGCTTCACTGCGGCTGTCACGCTTCTGTCGCTGTGGGGAGGGCATGGCACCGCACGAAGCTCCCTCTCTCTTCTTCCTTCATCACCACGCGCGGCGGATGCGGCGGGAGGAGGCGACGCGATCGGAGGCGATGCTGTGGCGGGAGCTGCGGGGGCGACGGTGCGGCGGGGTGAAGTTCAGGCGGCAGCATGTGCTGGCGGGGAGCTACATCGTGGACTTCGTCGCGCTGAGCGAGCGGCTGGTGGTGGAGGTGGACGGCGGGGTGCACCGGGAGCCGGGGCATGCGGAGGCGGATGCGGCGCGGCAGGCGGTGATCGAGGCGCTGGGGTTCCGGGTGCTGCGGATCGAGGCGGAGGTGGTGGAGGAGAACGCGAAGCGTGCGGCGGGGATGGTGCGCGCGGCGCTCAGGGGCGGGAGGTGAGCCGGACCCGCGCGCGTCAGTCGGCGCCGGCGTCGGCGGTGCAGGCGGGCGCGTCGCGGGTGGTGTAGCCGCCGTCCGCGCACTCCCACGCGCGCGTCGCGCTGTTGCAGGACCACTCCCCTACCCGGCCTCCGTCGCAGTTGTAGCAATATGGCGGCGGGTCGGGTCCCACGACGGGACAGGGGCAGCCCTGCGACGGATCGGTGGCTCCCCGGTCGCACACCCAGGCGCCGTCCACGCAGGTGAGACCCGGGACGAAGGGATCGCCGCAGTGGAGCCAGTAGCAGCCGGGCCTGGCGTCGGGGCAGGCGGCGGCGTCGGTGCTCGCGTCGGCGTCGGGGGAGGCGGGCGCCGTGCTGCAGGCAAGCAGGAATACGCAGCAGGCTGCGCGGGGGAGGGCGGCGCCGAGGGGCGGCTTCGACGGGGATGGGTGGTGATTGTTGCGCATCAGGACGACTGATCCTCCCCCGGTCTCGTGGACCGGTCGAACGATTGGCGCATCTTCGGGCCTCTCGGGGTGTCCACGGAACCGGCTGAGATTCTGTCGCCATCTCAGTCCATCGGAACCACAAAACGAAAACGCGCGGCCCCCCCGTCCAGAGGACCGCGCGTTTCCGCACACCGTGTGTTGTCGCTTCATCACCCGTGCGCACCTCCGTTCGCCGGGAGCGCGACCACCCCGTTGCTCTTCGGGACGACCAAGGAGAGCCACGTGCCGGTGGACGTGGCGGGGCTTCCCTGATGGAAGCAGCCCCCGAGCGCCGTCCGTACGCTGCAAGCCTGCGCGTGGCTCAGGGGCACGACGCGTCCGCGGATTGGACCATCTGCTGGCTCGCGCACAGCGTCAGCGAGCTGGCGTGGCCGGTGATCTGGAAGGTGCAGCACCTGTCGTAGCCCGGCTCGGTGCAGTCCGCGTTGCTGTCGCAGAGCTGCACGGTCTCGTCGCCGCCGCAGAAAGGCTGGAGCGTGGTGGGGCACCCGCTCGATGGGGTGCAGGCGGGCGAGATCTCGTCGAGCACGCAGTCGCCACCGAAGGCGAGCGTCGCGCAACAGACGCCGCCTTCACACTGATCGCCCTCCGCACACTTCAGGTGCAGCGAGATCGCCGTCGCGCTCTCGTCCCCGGCGTCGGCGGGGGCGTCGGCACCCGAATCGCCACCATCGCCCCGCCCGCCGTCGGCGAGCGGCGCGTCGGCCGTCGCGTCGTCGCCCCCGTCTCCATCACCCGCAGCCTCGCCCCCGCACGCCAGGAGCATCGGGACCAGCAGCGCCGCCGCGGCCGAGAGGCGTGTAGCGATGACCATGCCTATCCATGGCCGCGTCACTGCAGTCCTGTCACCCGCGGTCTTCACCCTCCGATCGAAACCTCGACGTCACCTCCACAGCGCCGGCGCGGATGTCAGCCAAGCGCGTGCGGCTCCGTCCGAGGGGCCACGTTTTCCCGCGATGAGGTCTCCCGCGCCGTTGAGCTGCACGAGAAGGGCTACCGCCTCGTGCGCTGGCTCGCGCATGCCATCGACAGGGGCGACGTCGGGCTGGAGCATGGGCATGGGAGGATCTCCGCGGCTTCGGCGGCACGCGTCTGGGTTCGCGACGACTACAGCCCGCCGGGTGCTCCCGGAGGATCGCGATCGGGTCGCGCGTCTTCTTCGACGCCAGCTCGCGGCCGCGGCTGCGGCCACGGCGGCGTGCTTCAGGAATCCGAGACACAAACGTCCGTGCACGCATGCGGCGCCGGCGGAGCCCTCCCGAGAAGAAGAAGCTCGCCTACGAGCGGGACTTCCCGACCTACGCGGAATACCCGCACGCCTTCCGCGCCAGCTGGCCGAAGCGCGAGGCGATCGCGCAGCGGAGCTTCCGCCGACGCGTCAAGCGGGCGCTCACCGCCGAGGACGAGGGCGCGGTCGATGCCGTCCGACGCAAGCGCGTGCTCAAGTGGCGGCCGCTCTCCCTCGGCGCGCGCGTCCACGAGAAGCTCGGGCACCGCGCGCAGCGCACCGGGCGCAAGTTCTTCAGCCGAGCGTACCGCGGCGCCGTGCATCGAGAGGCGTTCACCAGGTTCCTCGAGGCGCTGATGGCGGAGCGATCCGGCATCGCGAGAGACCACGCGCGGATGTTCGCTCAGTATGTCGACGCGGCGGAGGGCTCGCGATTCGCGGGACGCGGGGAGTGGCTCGCGCGGTACTTCGACGACGTGCCCGGGGTCCGGGCGCGGTTCGTCAGGTGGCTCGAGGAGGTGGGGTTCGGGCTCTGAACCTCCCGGTCGGCGCCGTCCTGCTTGTAGCCGGAGAGCAAGTCGGTCGCCGCCGGGCGCCGGAGAGGCGTGTCGCCACGCCGTTCTAGTCGGAGGATGCGTCGAGCGTGGCCGCGGCATCGGCGGCGGCGTCCGCTCCGGCGTCGGCGGCGGCGTCCGCTCCGGCGTCCCCACCGGCATCTGGCGGCGGGGGAAGCGAACCGCACCCGTCGCCGACGATGGTGCCCCTCGGGTTGGTCCACACATCGCAACCGTGCCCGTCCTTGACCAGCTTCCATCCCGGATCGCTCGGCAGCGGCATGCCGTCGCAAGTCTCGCCGCATCGCCCGTCCGAGCTGTATCCCCCGTAGTCCATGCAGCAGTCGGGCCCCGGGGAGGGAGCGCAGCAGCCCCCCGCGCTCGCGTCTGCCGCCGCGTCTCCCTGATCCGGCGCGGCCTGGTCGCTGCAGGCGACGAGCAGCGCGGCGACGAGGAGGACCGATCGGAGGTGCATGTCCCTACACCATTGGTGTGGTTGTCCGTGGCTGGTGATCTCCCCGCTCGAACGCGTGACAAACCCTGCCGCGATCGGTCTCGAGAGCGGGCATCATCGGTCTGGTGCGAGGTTCCGATGTCGGGCTGGTGGTCGCCGATGGGGAAACGACTTCCGGCAAGGCAACATCATTCTCGACGTAGTTGTCCGCCCCTGTCGCTCCGGTGACGGAGCCGTGATCGCGCACGTCTATGGAGCTGGCGCCGCTGACGAATGAGTCAGTCCAGCCCGGGCAGCACCACGCGCTCGGGCAGGGGCAGCGGCAGGCGGACGCGATGGCCACTGGGCACGCCGGGCACGATGTGATCGTTCGCGACCGAGACGAGCTCGGCGACCTCCGATCGCGCTACGCTCGCCCTCGATGGTCCCGCTCGTCGTTCCCTCCGCCTCCGGCGTGAGCGCCCTCGAAGATCTCGCGAAGGTCCCGTGGCGCACGCTCGGCAACGCGTACAGCGGCGCGGAGCCGGGGACGTACGCGAAGTACCTGGTGCCCCTCGACGACGCCGCCGCGATCCTCCGGGCGTTCGCGGAGCCGGACGAGGACTCGCAGGACGAGGCGTTCCACGGCGTCATGGGGACGCTGCATCACCAGGGCGATCTCTACGAGGCGACGGCCTACGCCGTCCCCTTTCTGTGCGCGCTCGCGGCCGATCCGCCTTTCAGGTCCGAGCCGCGCCTGCTCTGCGGGTTGATCACCATCGCGGAGTGCACGACGTACGAGAAGAACGCGGCGGTCGCGCCGGCCGTCTTGAAGGCCTTCGAGGCGTCCGCCGGTCACATCGAACGCATCGCCGCACGGCCGGGGCGACCCACCGTCAGGCGACTCCTCGTCGACCTGGCGCACGGCCGGCCGTGGTCGGCGGTGGACGAGCACGAGCTCGACGACCTCGACGGCTGACGGCACGGTCACCCGCCGATGGTCGCGGTCACGAGCCGCAGGTGGCCCATGACCTTCGTGTCCTTCTCCAGGTCCGCCGAGATGCGCCTGGCGATCGCCGGGATGGCTTCGTCCCGCACGACCTCGCCGCCGAAGCGCGCGAGCAGCTCGCGCATCTGCGCCGGCTCGAAGATGGATCGCAGCGGCTCTCCGAGGAGGCGGACGAGCGGCGCCACCAGGAGCAGGATCCAGCCGCGGCAGTGATAGAGCACCGTGATCCGCGATCCCGCCGCCGACCGGCGCTGCACCACCGCGAGGGTGCGCTCGATGTCCGGCAGGGCGAGGTACATGACGACGCCCTCCCATATCCAGGTGGTGGGGCGTGATCGGTCGTGGCCCGCGGCCTGGAGCGCGGCGTCGAGATTGTCGCGGGAGAAGTCCACCGCGACGAAGCGGACCTCGCGCGCCGTCGCGTCGAGCCCGCCGAGCCGCGCCCTCTTGTCCCGCTGGGAGTCGGGGTGGTCGACCTCGAAGACGACGGCGTCCCGCAGCTCGGGCATGCGCCACGCCCGGCCGTCGAGGCCCGCCCCGAGGATGACGACCTGCGGCGCCGCCGCCTCGCGGACCACCTCGTCGATCGCGACGGTGCGCGCGACCATCATCGCGCTGCGCTTCACGAGGCTCTGGTACGAGAAGCGGCGGGGCGCGCCGCCGGCGAGGTGCCGCTCGAGCTCTCGCCGCGCGTCGTCCGGCAGCAGCGCGAAGGCGGTCGGGTCGTCGAAGCCGGCGACGGTGCGCGTGCGCTGGGCGAAGGCGCGCGCCTGGCACACCATCACCGCCGTACGACTGCCTCGTCCGGGCCTCATGCCGCGGGTCTATCACGAGAGCCGGCGTGGCGTCGTGGCCGCGCAAGAAGGTCATCCGTCGGGCGACCACGCAGCCGGATGGGTGTCCCTGCAAACGGTGCGGGGGAGCGCTTCCACCGATGAATTCCCGGCGAACAGTGGTCGTCGTGTTTATCTTGTGCTGGGCGTCATCGTGACCGAGTCGGGTGGAATGCCGCACCAGGAGGTACCATGCGCGGCGAAGCCACAAACGAAAGCCATCGAAGACGACACGTCGTCATCGTCGAGGACGCGGCCGACATGGCCGACGTGCTCAAGGACATCCTCGAGCATGAAGGCTACGATGTGTCGGTGGCTACCGACGGCGTGGCCGGGCTGGCGCTCATCCGGGCGACGCACCCGGACCTCGTCCTCTGCGACATCTCGCTGCCGCGTCTCGATGGGCACCAGATCGCCCGCGCGGTTCGCGAGGACCCGTCCCTCGCCGGCACGCGACTTCTCGCGCTGTCCGGCTGGTCGGAGCCGGAGGACCTCTCACGGGCGGAGGCCTCCGGATTCGAGCGCGTGCTGGCCAAGCCGGTCGAGATGGATCTCGTCATCCGCGAGGTCGCGCGCGCGACAGCCACATGAACGCGCGGGCGCCGGCCGCCGGGGAAGCGTGAACATGAAGAAGAAGAGCAAGAGCCCGCCGACGCCGTCGTCGTCGCTCACACTCGCGCCGGCGCCTTCGTCTCGCCCGACGCCGTGCCCCGTCGTGGCGGTCGGCGCGTCTGCCGGCGGCATGGAAGCCTTCATCGACCTTCTCCGCCGTGTCCCGCTGAACAGCGGCATGGCGTTCGTGCTGGTGCAGCACCTCGACCCGACCCACGCGAGCTACCTCAGCGAGGCGATCTCCCGATCGACCAAGCTCCCGGTGGAGGAAGCGCGGGACGGGATGATCGTCTCGCCCGACCACGTCTACGTCATCCCGCCGGACGCCGACCTCGGCATTCTCCACGGGGCGCTCGCGCTCCTGCCCCGCCCATCGCCGACGCGCTGGCCTCATCTCCCGATCGACTTCTTCTTCGAGGCCCTGGCCAAGGATCGTGGAAGCCAGGCCATCGGCATCGTCCTGTCCGGGACGGGGGCCGACGGCGCCGAAGGTCTGCGCGCCATCAAGGCGGAGGACGGCGTCACCTTCGCCCAGGCGCCGGAGTCGGCGAAGTTCAGCGGCATGCCGGAGGCCGCGGTCAAGACGGGCGCCGTCGATTTCGTCCTCCCCATCCCGGAGCTCGCCGACGAGCTGATGCGGATTGGGCGGCACCCCTTCATCCGCTCCCGGGACGACGCGGTGCTCTCCAGCCCCGACGACGACACGGAGCTGCGGAAGGTCCTGCTCTTGCTGCGGAGCGCGGTGGGCGTGGACTTCGCGGAGTACAAGCTGTCCAGCGTGCGGCGGCGCGTGGCGCGGCGGATGGCGGTGCACCGGCTCGCGACCCTCGACGACTACGTGCGCGTGGTCCGGGACGATCGCGCCGAGGCGCAGGCGCTCTTCGACGACATCCTCATCCACGTGACGTCCTTCTTCCGGGACGGCGCGGCGCTCGAGAAGCTGAAGGAGCACGCCCTGCCGGAGATCCTGAAGCGCAAGCGGGACGGCGGCACCATTCGCATCTGGTCTGCCGGCTGCTCCACCGGCGAGGAGGCCTACTCGATCATGATGTCGGTGCTCGAGTTCCTGCGGGAGCAGGGCGCCAACGACGTCCCGGTCCAGCTCTTCGGCACCGACATCAGCGAGAAGGCCGTCGAGCAGGCGCGGGCCGGCTTCTACCGCGACGCCACCGTGCGCGACGTCGGGGCGGAGCGGCTCGCGCGCTTCTTCAACGTGGAGAGTGGCGGGTACCGTATCGACAAGGCCGTTCGCGAACGCTGCGCCTTCGTGAAGCACGATCTGGCGCGCGACCCGCCCTTCTCCAGGATCGACCTGGTGAGCTGCCGCAACGTCCTCATCTACTTCGGGCAGGAGCTGCAGCAGCGCGTCCTGGCCTCCTTCCACTTCGCGCTGAACGAGCCGGGCTTCCTCCTGCTGGGTCACGCGGAGAACGTCGTGGACGGGTTGCACCTGTTCGCGCCCTCGGACAAGCAGCACAAGATCTTCGCCCGGACCGCGGTCAAGAGCACCTTGCGGCTCGCCCCGGCGCGAGACGTCGCGCCGACGGCGTCCCGGCGCGGCGAGACGCGCGCGCGCTTGGCCCCCGTCGCGGAGGTGGTGAGGCGCGCGGAGAGCCTCATGCTCGACCGCTACGCGCCGGCAGGCGTCGTCGTCAACGAGCGGATGGAGATCCTGCACTTCCGCGGGCGTACGGGGCCGTACCTGGAGGCGCCGCCCGGCCAGCCGCAGCACGATCTCCTCATGATGGCGCGTCCCGGGCTGATGCCCGATCTGCGAATCGCCATCAAGACGGCCGTGAAGGACAACACCGTCGTCCGCCGGCCGGACGTCCGCGTGGGACAGAACGGGTCGACGCGGCTGTGCAACGTCGTCGTGATCCCGGTCGCCCAGGCCCCGGCGTCGCAAGGCCGCGCCTTCGTCGTCCTGTTCGAGGAGGCGCACCCTCCGCCGGAGGAGCCGGCTCCGCGAGGCTCCGGCGCGCGGGAGCCGCGGCCCACCGCGGCCGAGACCCGCCGCGTCGAGCGGCTTGAGGAGGAGCTCAGGACGAACAAGGAGTATCTGCGCTCCATCATCGAGGAGCACGAGCACACCAACGAAGAGCTGATGTCGGCCAACGAGGAGCTCGTGTCCACGAACGAGGAGCTCCAGAGCCTGAACGAGGAGCTGCAGACGGCGAAGGAGGAGCTGCAGTCGACGAACGAAGAGCTGAGCACCCTCAACGAGGAGCTGCAGACCCGCAACCTGGAGCTGGACGCGGTGAACGGCGACCTGGTGAACGTCCTGGGCGCCTCCGAGATCCCCATGGTCATCGTGGACTCGCACCGGCGCATCCGCCGATTCACGCCCAACGCTCGCCCCATCCTCAACGTGCTCGCCACCGACGTCGGACGCGTGATGGACGACATCAGGCCGAACCTCCTGATGAACGACCTGGACACGAAGATCGCCGCGGTCATCGAGACGGTGACGATGCACGAGGAGGAGGTCGAGGGGCGGGACGGGCGCTGGTACAGGCTCCAGATCCGGCCGTACACCACCGTGGACAAGAGGGTGGACGGCGCCGTTCTGTCGGTGGTCGACGTCGACGTCCTCAAGCGCGCGCTCGGCGCGGCCGAGTGGGCTCGCGATTACGCGAGGGCGGTCGTGGAGGCGCTTCCGACGCCCGTCCTGGTGCTCGATCCGGCGCTCCGGATCCTCTCGGCCAACGAGGCGTTCGACGAGCGCTACGGCGGCTCCGGCAAGGCGTCGGAGGGCCGCGGGCTCTACGAATCGATGGGGGGAGCCCTGGACGTCCCCGCGCTCCGGGCGGTGCTGGGCGGGGCGCCGGACGGCGACGTGAGCTTCGAGCGCGTGGACGCGGAGGTGGACATCCCCGGCGTGGGTCTTCGCTCCTTGTGGCTCTCCGGTCGTGCGATCCCGACGCCCGCCGGACGGCGCATGCTCGTGCTTGCCGTCGAGGACGTCACCGACCGCCGGCGCGCCGAGGCGGAGCGGGCGCAGCTGCTCGCGGACGCCGAGTCCGCCAAGGCCAGCGCGGAGCAGGCGAACCGGGCGAAGGACATCTTCCTCGCGACGCTCTCTCACGAGCTGCGGACCCCGCTGTCGACGTTGCTCCTGCAGTCCCAGCTCCTGCAGCGCGGGCCCGTGGAGGAACCCAGGCTCCGGAAGGCGGCGGTGGCCATCGAGCGCGCCACGAAGGCGCAGGCGCAGCTCGTCGACGACCTGCTCGACGTCTCCCGCATCGTGACGGGCAAGCTGAAGATCGTGATGCAGCCCGTCGACGTGGCGTCCATCGTCCGCGCGGCCGCGGACGCGGTCGGCGCCACCGCCGAGAGCGCCCGCGTCGCCGTCGAGCTCCGGCTGGACGCGCCGGTCGCGCGGGTCGCCGCCGACCCTCAGCGGCTGGAGCAGGTCGTCTTGAACCTGCTGAACAACGCCATCAAGTTCACGCCCGAGGGGGGCCGCGTGGTGGTGACCGTGGACTCCGTCGAGCGACGCGCGCGGATCCGCGTGAGCGACACCGGCATCGGCATCGAGCGCGCCTTCCTGACCCACATCTTCGATCGCTTCACGCAGGAGGATCGCCTGCAGACGCGCGCACACGGCGGGCTCGGTCTGGGCCTGGCGATCGTGCGCTATCTCGTGGAGGCCCACCGCGGCAGCGTCCAGGTCGAGAGCGAGGGGAGAGGCCGGGGCACGACCTTCACCGTGCTGCTTCCGCTGATGGCGGAGGCCGACGCGCGCGCGTCCTCGAAGGGAGTGGCGCCCGCCCCCGCGAGCGAGCCGCCCGCCGACGGCATCGGAGGGGTGCGCGTCCTCGTCGTCGAGGACGACGCCGGGACGCGCGAGGCGCTGACCGACGCGTTGCAGGCGAGCGGAGCGCAGGTCCGGTCGGCGGCGTCGGCCGAGGAGGCGCTGGCCGTCCACGCCGCGTTCGATCCCCAGCTTCTCGTCTGCGACATCGCCATGCCGGGCGAGGACGGCTACACCCTCCTCGGTCGGATCCGCGGGCTGGGGCCGGAGCGCGGCGGGCACGTGCCGGCGCTGGCCCTCACCGCGCTCGCGGGCGCGGAAGATCGGCAACGGGCGTTCGAGGCGGGCTTCCAGTCGTACCTCTCCAAGCCCGTCGATGCCGACCGCCTCGTCGCCGAGCTCGCGCAGCTCGTGAAGCACTCCCCACCCCGCCAGGCCGACCGGACCGCGCCCTGAGGGAAGACGATCGCCGGCACCAGCTCCGCGTGGACCCGGGCTCTCCAGGCCCGGGCGATCAGGGGGCCGACACGGAGAGCGGCAGATCGGCGACGAGCCCGTCCGCGCGCACTTCGAGCGTGCCTTGCCCGGCGGCGGGCGCCGACCAGATCGTGAAGTCCCACGCCTCGAACATCTCGGGTCTGACGTCGAGCCCCAGCGACGACGGCGTGACGGTGGTCGCGTCGAGGAAGGGCAGCGCGCGACGGCCATCGAGCAGCACCGCGCGCGTCGCGAAGGTGAGCCCGACAGTCGCTGACGAGGTTTCGATCGAGGAGAGCGGCGCGCCGCCGCTCGGGACGGGCGCGTCGAAATCGACGGCTGACTGGTAGCCATGCCACGGGGAAGGGGACACCTCGAGCGAGGTGACGTCGCTCGGACTGACCACCTCGAGATTGACCTTGCGCGAGATCGCCCCGGGGATCTGCCACTCTAGCGTGGTGTGCCCGGGCTGGCCGGCGACGAGCGTGCCGTCCTGTTTCGCCGTGAAGGCGTCCCCGTCGACCGAATACGTCAGCGCGTGGGGGTCGACGCTCATCGCGTGGCCGGCCGCGTCGAGCACGGTCGCAGCCGGGGGGGAGAAGGACACGCCCGGCAGGACGGGCGCGCGCAGGGGCGCGAGATCGTAGGGCGACGCCTGGAGCTCGATGCGGCCAGCGGGGGCGAAGGCGATCGCGACCGAGTCGGAGTGCACCGCGCCGTCGCTCGTTCCGTGGACCACCACGTGGAGCTTGGTGGCGCCGGCCGACTTGCCCGACACGTGGAGCGTGAGGTGGCCTCGTTCGATCGTGGAGGTGACGTCGCACGCGTCGGCGTCGCAGCTCGCAGAGTCGAGGACGATGGGGTAGTCGGGCGGGGCGTTGCACGTGGTGGGGGACAGGAGATCCGGGTGACCGCCGGCCATGCCCGGCGCGTAGCAGGTGACGTCGCCGCCCGGCAGGCGGTCCACCTGGATCGTGCGCGACGTCCCGAGGGGCACCACGCCCACGTCCGGCGCGGTCGCGCCGGAGAAGAACAGGGCGCCGTCCTCTCCGTTGGCCGCGAGCGAGTCGTGACCGGTGTACGCGCAGCCGAGGAGGAGGCAAGCCGTGAGCACGAAGCGAACCTGCATGGCGGCAGCGCATCGCAAGCGCTGGGCCACGCGCGATCGCTGGAGAAAGGGCGCACCTCGCGGTCGGGTGTGAACCGCGCGCTCCTATCGCGTGACCCCACGTCGGCGCGCAAGGCCGATCGCGGTGCGAAGCCGGCTTCACCCCTCCCACCACCGGCGAGGTGCTGCACCCCAGGCGCAGGGCGCACAGGACGGACCGTGCGACGGTCCGGATGGTAGTGTCCCGCCCCACGATGACCGACTTCGACAGGACCCTTCCGCCCGTGCTCTCCGAGCTCCACGAGCTCCACTTCGACTACGCCGACGGCGAGGGCATCGACTTCGAGCCGTACGAGGAGTTCCAGTCGGCAGAGGACAACGCCGACTGGATCAAGGCGTGGACCGGCAACGCCGAGCTGACCGGCGCCGAGTACCGCGTCTTCGGCATGGACGGGACCGGCGGGTACGCGGCCTTCTGGCTCGTGCGACCCGGCGCCGACCTACTCGAGCAGCCCATCGTCTTCTTCGGCTCCGAGGGCGAGCTCGGCGTCGTGGCGCGCAACTTCGCCGACTACCTGTGGGTGCTCGCGGCCGGCGTCGGCCCCTACCAGGCCATCTCGTACGAGGGCGAAGCCCGCAAGCCGACGCCGGACTTCGAGAAGTTCGCGATGAAGCACGCGAAGGCGGCCAGGAAGACGGCGAAGGAAGCGATTGCCGCGGCGAAGAAGGAGTTCCCGGACTTCGAAGAGACCATCCAGGCGCTCTGCGGGTAGCCCCGGCGCGGCGCCTCCTGGTGCCGCATGCCCGTCGCCGCCTGGTCGCGCCGTCGTGGGCCACCCGGGGAGCGGCTCGCCCGTCCAGAGGCCCGGACTTCCCCCGCGACGCCTTCATCCGCACGAGCGTCACCTTCGTCCAGCGCGACGGGCGGACGGAGATGACGGTGCGCCAGCGCGTGCTGCCGCCCGAGCTCGCCGCGAGCGCCGCGGTCCTGCGCGAGCGCAAGATGGCGACGGAGGGCTGGGCCGAGGCGCTGGAGCGCCTGGAGTCGCTCGTGGAGTCCGGCGACGTCCGCGACGCGGACGTCTGACCCTGACGCCCCCATCAAGGCACCTACCGTTCTCGCGCGCCTCCTGCGGCCGAGCCCGTACGCTTCCGTCCACACCCCGCCACCAGCGCCCAGACCATCCTCCCCGCCCGAGCGAGCGAAGCGAGCTCCCGCTCACCCATCCAGTTCCGGATACCTCCGGAAGATCCCCTGCTCGTTGAACGGCATGCGCATCTCCGACGCGAGATACGCCCGGACGCGCGGGCGCGCGGCGACGCGATCGTGCACCGCGACCACGCGCGGGTGCTTCTTCTCCAGCCGCTTCATCGCGCGCGGGAAGGCGTAGCGAAGACCCTCCACCATCTGGAACAGGGAGAGGTCCGCGTAGGTCATGCGCGCCCCGAGCAGGTAGTTCCCGCGCCGGCCGTGGCTCCCGAGGACGCGCTCGAACCAGCCGAGAAACTTGGGCGCCCGCGCCTTGCGGAACTGCTCCGCCCGCCGCTTCGCCTCCTTCTTCTGCTCCTCGTAGACCAGGTTGAGCGCGACCGGGTGGTGCGTGTCGTGCACCTCGTCCACGAAGTCGACCAGGGTGAGCTGGAGCTGGTGCGTCCACAGGCGCCCCTCCTCGCCGGCGGGCGCGAGCCCGAGCTTTCCGCCGAGGTAGAAGAGGACGTTCGCCGTCTGCCCGACGACGAGCTTGCCGGCGCGCAGGAAGGGCGGCGCGAAGGACGGGTGCTTGACGCGCGCCCCGTCCATCATCCGGAACATCGCCGGCATGCCCTTCTCGCGCACCACGTCCACCCAGTCCGCCCCCGCCTCTTCCAGCGCCAGCCGGATGAACTCGCCGCGCCCCGGGATGCCCGGCCAGTAGTAGAGCTCGTATCGCATGGCACTTCCTTCACCGAATTTGTTGTGGTCCGACCTCTCGCCGCGCACTAGGCTGCGCGCGTGTTTGCCCTGCCCATACTACTCTCCGGCCTGGCGCTCGCCGACGTCTCGTCGGCGCAGCCCTTCGATCGCATCGCCGCCGTCGTCGGCGATCACGTCATCCTCGAGAGCGAGGTCCGCGTCCACGCGCACCCCTTCCTGAAGGCCGTCGCCGCGCAGCCCGCGGCGGATCGTCCCAAGGCGGAGGCCGCGCTGATGCACGAGATCTGCGAGCGCCTGGTGGACGAGACCCTGGAGGACGACGAGGCCGCCCGCCTCCACATCGAGGTGACCGACGCCGAGGTGACCGCCGGCATCGAGCGCCTCGCCCAGCAGAACGGGGTGACCGTGCAGAAGGTGCTCTCCGCGGCGAAGGGCCAGGGCATGACGGAGGCGGACTTCCGCGCGGAGGTGCGCCACCAGTTCGTGGAGGGCAAGCTCATCATCCTCAAGGCGCAGACCTCCCTGCAGATCGGCGAGGGTGAGCTGCGCCAGCGCTATGAGGACATCAAGAAGCACTCCAAGGACCCCTCGAAGATGAAGTCCTTCGACGAGGCGCGCCCGCTCTTGATGAACCAGATCGCCAACGAGCGCGCCGACAAGGTCCGCACCGACATGCTCACCAAGCTGCGCGGCTCGACGTACGTCGAGATCCGACTGGAGGGGATGTGAAGCGCGTCGCCGCGGCGCTCGCGCTCGGCGTCCTGTTCGCCTGCGGTCCCGAGCCGAAGCCCGCCACCACCTCCTCCGGGCCGCCGCTGCTGCTGCGCCCCGCCGCCTCGCCCCAGGAGCGCCGCGCCGCCGCCTGTGAGAAGCACGATCTCGCGGCGCCCGCCACCTTCGCCGCGCACGCCGACACCGCCATCCCCGCCGGCGTGGTGGCGAGCGTCGCGGTGACAGGCGCCAGCTCCCCGGAGAAGGCGAAGTCGGTGGTGGGCCTCAAGCCCGGCGACACCTTCGACCTGCACAAGGCGCAGCAGACGATCCGCCGCCTGTACGCCCTGGGCGGCGTGGACGACGTGCAGCTCGCCGCGCACAGCACGCCGCAGGGGCTGGCGCTGCAGTTCGTGCTGCACCCGCGGCCGCAGCTCGGCGAGGTGGTGGTCCACGGCGACGCCGGCATGAACGACGCCGACCTGGGCAAGGCGCTGCATGTCGCCGCCGGCCGGCCCTACAACCCGATCGACCTCGTCTCCGGCAAGGCCGCCCTGCTGTCCGACCTGCGGTCGAAGGGCTACCTGGACGCGACGCTCGACATGGGCTCGGTCGAGGGCGCGCCAGGGGAGATGGACGTGTGCGCCTCCCTGAAGGAGGGGCCGCGCGTGACCATCGACAAGGTCGCCTTCACAGGCCTCACCAACCTGAAGGAGGACGACCTACGCGCCCTGGTCGACACCGAAGGCGGCAAGGTCAACGCGCCCGGCATGGTCATCGACCAGGATCGCCTGGACCGCGCGACGGTGCAGATCCAGGCGCTCATGTACGACCGCGGGATGCTCGTCTCGGAGGTGCACCAGAAGGTGGAGCGCAGCGGGGACAAGGAGTCCATCGTCTTCGACGTCAAGGAGGGCCCCATCTTCAAGGTGAGCCACTACGGCGTGAAGGGCGATCTGCTCGCGGGGAAGGCCGCCTACCAGAAGCTCCTCACCGGCAAGCCGAAGGAGGTCTTCTCCCGCAAGAAGGTGATGGAGGACATCGCCAGGATCCAGAAGCTGCACCACGACAAGGGCCGCGACGACATGCAGGTGGTCCCGGAGACGCAGCTCGACAGCGACAAGGGCACCGTCGCCGTGACGCTGGACGTGACCGACCCGAAGAAGCCCCCGAAGCCGGCCGAGGCGAAGGACGCGAAGGGCGCCAAGGACGCGAAGAAGCCGGCGGGGAAGAAGCCCGCGGGGCACGCGCCGCCGAAGACCCGGTGAGGCTCAGCCTCCCTCGCGGGAGACGCGCTCCAGTGCCTCGACGTCCGCGAGATCCTGCGTGCGGCCGGCCGCCCGCTTGTTCTGCAGCAGGGCGTCTCGACCGATCACCGGGATCTTCCGACCCTCCACGGTGAACGACCCGGCGTGGGCGATCGCCTGGTCGAAGGTGATGCCGTCAGCGCGATTGAGGATGTCGATCCGCCGGGGCGGCAGGCCAATCTGCAGCACGCCGTCGTATGTCGTGAAGTCCTCGGCGCCCACCTCGAAGCTCGCCAGCGGCGCGCCGAACGCCGCGAGCGCGCCGTAGACGCGCGCGGCGTTCTCCGGGGTCGGCCTCACCAGGACGTCCAGATCCTTCGTCGCGCGAGGGTGACCGTGGAAGGCGACCGCGTGTCCGCCCAGGACGACGAAGTCCGCGCCGGCGTCAGCCAGCTCGATCAGCAGGTCGCGGAAGTCGGCGGGGAGATCGATCACCGGCGGCGCTCGCGCGGCACGAACCGGTACGGGGTCTCGACGCGCGCGTAGCGCGGGACCTCCAGCCCGGCCTCCGCGTAGCTCTCCGCGGTGAGCCGCGTGACGAGCGACAGCGCCGCCTCGCCGCGGACGGGCGAGAGATCCTGCGCCGGCTCGTGGAGCGTGCTCCTGCGCAGGACCGCCTGTCCCCGTCGTGCTTCCGCCCTGCGGCGCCGCTCTGCGTCCTGTTGCACACGCGTATTCTACCACCGGGCGAGGCGCCCTTCCTGGTGTAAGCTCCCGCGCATGTCCGAGCCGTCGCTCCAGGAATCCGATCCCGCCGTCGCCAAGCTCATCGCAGAGGAGAACCGCCGCGAGCACGACTCGCTGCGCCTCATCGCCAGCGAGAATTACGCCTCGCGCGCGGTGATGGAGGCGACCGGCTCCTGCCTCACCAACAAGTACTCGGAGGGCTACGCCCACAAGCGCTACTACGAGGGGCAGGCGGTCATCGACGAGGTGGAGGAGCTCGCCATCGCGCGGGTGAAGTCGCTCTTCGCGAAGACGCGCGCCGTCGGCTCCGGCGAGGAGGATCTGCACGTCAACGTGCAGCCCTACTCCGGCAGCCCGGCGAACCTCGCGGTGTACCTGGCCTTCGTGAAGCCGGGGGAGACGATCATGGGCCTGGGGCTGCCCGCGGGCGGCCACCTGACGCACGGGCACAGCGTCTCCATCACCGGCAAGTTCTTCAAGAGCGTGCCCTACGGCGTGAAGCGGTCGGACCACCGCATCGACCTGGACGAGGTGCGGGCGCTGGCGCGCGAGCACAAGCCGAAGCTCATCTGGTGCGGGACGACGGCGTACCCGCGCACGCTGGACTTCGCGGCGTTCCGGGAGATCGCCGACGAGGTGGGGGCGATCCTCGCCGCGGACATCGCGCACATCTCCGGGCTGGTGGTCGGCGGGGCGCACCCCTCGCCGGTCGGCATCGCCGACGTGGTGACGTCGACGACGCACAAGACCTTCCGCGGCCCGCGCGGCGGGATGATCCTGTGCAAGAAGGAGCACGCGTCGGCGATCGACCGCGCCGTCTTCCCCGGGCTGCAGGGCGGGCCGCACAACCACACGACGGCCGCCATCGCGGTCGCCGCGGGCGAGGCCGCGCGCCCGGACTTCGTGCAGTATGCAAAGAAGGTGGTGGAGAACGCCAGGGCGCTGGGGGAGGCGCTGGCGGGGCGCGGCTTCAGCCTCATCACCGGCGGGACCGACAACCACCTCTTGCTGCTGGACCTGACGAGCAAGGGCGTGCCCGGCAAGGTGGCGGCGCAGGCGCTGGACCGCGCGGGGGTGGTGCTCAACTACAACAGCATCCCCTTCGATCCGCGCAAGCCGTTCGACCCGTCCGGCCTGCGCCTCGGGACGCCCGCCGTCACGACGCGCGGCATGGGCAAGGACGTGATGGTCAAGCTGGCGGAGTGGATCGACCGGGTCGTGGCGGCGCCGGCGGACGAGGCTGTCGTCGCGAAGGTGGCCGGCGAGGTGAAGGAGCTGTGCGGGAAGTATCCCGCACCGGGGCTGCGGGTCTGAGCGGGGGTGCGCGCCCATCTCCACGCGCGCTACGGTGACCACAGGGCGATCATCGCGATCGACACCTTCACCGTGCTCGCCGGAGCGCTGCCGTCCCGCGCGCTCGGGCTCGTCCTCGAATGGGCCTCGTCGCATCGCGGCGAGCTCGCCGCCGACTGGGATCGAGCCCGTGCCTTGCAGCCGCTCGAGCCCATCGGGCCGCTGGAGTGATGCGATGGTGCCGGATGTGATCGCCGTCGTCGCGCTGGAGCCTCGAGTTCGACGACGGCTCCCGCGGCATCTACGATGCGTCGGGGCTCGCGTTCGAGGGCGTCTTCGAACCGCTGCGCGATCCGGCGTACTTCGCGCGCGTGCGGGTAGACCCGGAGCTGGGGACGGTGGTGTGGCCGAACGGAGCGGATCTGGACCCCGTCGTACTCCACGCCGCGATCACGCACGGTGATCTTCCTTCGTCCGGCACACGTCGTGCGGCCGGGTGAAGCGTGCCACCGCCGATCCGCGTGGATCCTCCGGCCGGGCGGGCGCGCGCGGGGCGGCGGGCGCGGGCGCGAGGGCGCAAGACGCGTCAGAAGTGGATGGCGACGGAGGACATGTCGTCCGGGACGAAGGCTGTGGGCGACCTGACGATGTGCGCGTTGACCACATAGCCCACCACGAGCATGGCGAGGCCGCCGGCGACGGCGCAGCCACCGATCAGCAGCGGGGAGAGCGCCGCGAGGGGTCCGAAGGGGCCGTCCTTCCAGACGACCGCGCCCAGCGCCAGCAGGCCGACTCCTGCACCCATCACGAGCGTGCCGCCCAGGATCAGGGCGGGATGCGCCGACACGTGCACGACGCCCTCGCCCGGCACCTCGTCACCGTCGCCGTACACGAGCTGGACAGTGACCCTGTCGGTGTCGCGGAGGACGGCACGCGCGTTCGACGTCTGCAGGACGTAGGTGCGGCCTTCGCGGGAGACGATGCCGTTGTCGACTGGAGCGCCGTTGACGGCGATGACCCGGCCGCGCGGCTCGTAGTCGGCCGCACCGCGAGGAGCGACCGTGGTCACGCGCGTGACGCTGGTCGTGCAACCGGCGAGAGATGCGACGAGCAGCAGGCCGGCGAGGAGACGCGCCAACGCGAGCAACGCGGTGGGGATCCAGGGTGGCGGCAGGCCCTCACGACACCGAGCAAGCAAGCAGTTCATACTGACTATCGAGACATATCCGTCTCGTACGCGCCAGTCGGGCCCGCGTCGCTCAGCTTGGTGGCGCCATGAGCGCGTACGCCTCGTCGAGCTGACGCTCGCGCTGCTGGGAGCGAGCCTGCGCGCGGCGCGCGCGGTCGTTGGCTCGCAGCACCCAGAACCCGTACTCGGTGAGCCTGTCCAGCGTCGCCTCGTCGCCGAAGCCGCGTCGAATGCGCATGCAGAGCGCCTCCAGGTGCCTGCGAGCGCGCCTGCAGGCGCGGGCGCCGGGCCAGCGGCGCTCCCCCGGCGCGAGCGCGCCGTCCAGCGCGAAGCCGACATGCCCGACGAGCACCAGCCCGTAGTGAGCGCGGCGTACGCGGCGACGCCCCTCGGCCGTGAGCGCGACGATGCAGTCGCGTCCATCCCGCCGCCGCGTGACCAGGCCCAGCCGCTCGAGTGACCGCATCATCTCGCTGATGGTCGAGCGTGCAACGCCCAGCCCGCGCCGGAGCTGACTCTGAAGGTGAATGGTGCGATTCCCGAGCTTGTAGAGCGCGTCCAGCAGGTCGAAGCGCGCCGCCGTGAGCCCCATCGCCCCCAGCGCCCGCCGTGTCAGCTTGAGCGTCGCGTAATAGGCCCGCTTGATGGTGAAGAACACAGGGTCCATCCCCCCACCCCAAGCACCCCCCATGCCACCCCCCCCTCCTCGCAGAACTCCGCGGAAACGTCGAAGCGCGAGGGTCCTTGCAATCCGACGTTTGGTGTCCGGGGACGGGAGAGGGGGACAGGGGGGACAGGGGGCGCGAGCTGCCGCGGCTGCTCCGGAAAGGTCAGGAGGGGGGGAGCCGGCGGCGGATGACGAGGGCGAGGCCGAGCGCCAGGCCGAACAGGCCCGCTCCCGTGCCACCGGGCGCCTCGCCCGCCGCGTGGCAGCCGCAGCCGCCTTCCTCGTTGATGGGGGTGCCCATCCCGGCCACCGCGTTTGCCTTGATGTGGATCCCGGTCTCCGGCTGCAGCGGATCGTTGGTCGCCACGACGATGAGCGCGTCGATCGGGCCCGCCGCCGCCGGCGTGATGGCCACCTTGACCGACCCGGTCTGCGCGGGCGCCACGGTGAAGTGCGTCGTGTCGATGAAGGCCACGGGCGCCTGCGTCGAGGCGTCCACCACCAGCTGCTCCTCCCCGATGTCGTCGACCGGCAGCAGCGTGGAGGTCGCCACGTTGACCGGGATGTCGCCCAGGTCCACCTCCGGCTGCTTCACCTGGATCTCCGGCAGCGGCACGTGCACCGGCAGCGGGTCGAAGTCCCACGGCTGCGGCGCGGACGCCGGGAGCGCCACCGGCAGGTTGGCCAGCGGCAGGGTGAAGTCCTTGCCCAGGATGCTGAAGTAGAAGGCGGGGATGAGGTGCACCGTCACCTGGTGCGTGACCTCGCCGTGGATGAAGACGCTGGTGTCGAAGGACGGCGCGTGGGTGATGAGCAGGCGCGTGGACGGGTCGACGTAGTCCACCTCCGGGATGGGGGAGACGCCGTTCACCTCGTCGAAGGCGAGGCGCAGCGTGTCGTACCAGGCCGAATATGTCGCCGAGCCGTCCAGCTCGAAGCCGCCGGAGATGCCGGGGATGTTCACGATGATCTTGGTGAGGTCGACCTGCGCGAGCTTCGTCGTCGGCGAGTCGGCGCTCACCGTCGGCGGATTGCCCGCCTCCTTGTACGCCCACGGGTCGAACTTCTCCGAGCCCTTCGCCAGCAGCTCGACGTTCGGCAGGCCGGGCAGGTTGCCGGTCCAGGAGTAGGTCTTGCCCAGGACGGTGACCGTGAACTTGCCCTGCGCCACGACCTCCAGGCCGTCGTCGATGGCGATGAGGCCCGTCTGCATCGTCCCCTTCGGCGTCAGGGTGATGGGGTCCGGCCAGGTGGAGTCCAGGGTGCCGCCCAGGTTCACCTGGGTGCGGTTGTGCACCTTCAGCGCGAAGCGCACCTGGATGGGGGAGTTGGCGGGCACCCACCCCGTGTCCCAGTCGAAGTCGTACGGCGCCTTGTCCGACTTGCTGGCGGCGAGCGTCGCCCGCTCGCACGTGACGTTCACCGGCGAGCACATGCTCGCCACGCTGGGCGCGCCGGCGAGCGCCGGCGAGGCGAGCCCCAGCGAGCCCGCGCCGAGCGCGGCGACAAGAAAGACGGATCGAGCCCTCATCCCAGGAGTGAATACAGCTCTTCCGCCGCTGCGCGTCAAGGTGCCCCGCCGCCCGGAGGGCGCCGGCGGCGTCAGCGCTTCGTGTACTTGCCCCGCGCCTCGGGGTGCTCGTTCTCGTAGGCCTCCAGGCTCTCGCGGGTGATCTCCACCTCCACGACCCCGTCCGCCTCGATCTTCGACTGACACCCCAGGCGCGAGCTGGCGCGCACGTCGAAGGCCTTGTCCAGGATGTCCAGCTCCTCGTCCTCCGCCTCGCTCAGGAGCTCCTGGCCCTCGTGCACGTAGACGTGGCACGTGGAGCAGGCGCACACGCCTCCACACGCGTAGCCCTCCGGCGCCTCCACCTTCTGCGCCGCCTGCAGGATGGACGTCCCCACCGGCACCTCCACCTCGGCGTACCCGCGGAAGATCACCTTCGGCATGTCAGCTCCCGAGATCCGGTTGCTCGTGGGCGCGCTCGATGCCCTTCGCGTGCGCCACTTCCTCGTCCAGCTGGTCCACCTTCTTGCCCTCGATGGCGCGGGCGATCGCCCGGTTCATCCGCCGCCCCGCGAACTCCTTCGTCGCCATGTCCAGCTCGTCGATGCGCGCGGTGACCTTGCGCGGGTCGTCTCCCGCGCACGCCTGCTCCAGCGCCTTCATCGCCGCCGCGACGCGCTCGCGCTCCCCGGGCTGGAGCAGATCCGGATCCGCCTCCAGCGCCTTGCCCGTCGCCAGCAGGATGCGCCCCGCCTCCACGCGACCCTCCGCGAGCCGCCGCGCCCGCAGATCGTCCTCGCCGTGGTCCAGCGCGTCGAGGAGCATCTTCTCCACCGTCGCGTCGTCCAGGCCGTAGCTCGGCGTCACGTGCACCGTCTGCTCCACGCCGGTGGTCGTCTCCTTGGCGTGGACGGAGAGCAGGCCGTCGGCGTCGACGCGGAAGGTCACCTCCAGCCGCGCCAGGCCCGCAGGCATGGGCGGGATCCCCTTGAGGGTGAAGCGCGCCAGGCTGCGGCAGTCGGAGGCCATCTCCCGCTCGCCCTGCAGCACGTGGATCTCGAAGCCCGTCTGCCTGTCCTGCTGCGTGGTGTAGGTGGAGCGCGCGGCCGTCGGGATGGTGGTGTTGCGCGGGAGGATCTTGTCCACCACGCCGCCGCCCACCTCGATGCCCAGCGAGAGCGGGATGACGTCGAGCAGGAGCACGTCCTCGGGGTTCCCCTGCCCCGCCAGCAGGTCCGCCTGCACCGCGGCGCCCAGCGCCACCACCTGGTCCGGATCGATGTCGGCCAGCGGGTCCTTGCCGAAGAGCTTCTTCACGTACGCGCGCACCGCGGGCACGCGCGTCGCGCCGCCCACCAGGATGACGCCGTCCAGATCGCCGGGCTTGAAGCCGGCGTCGCGCAGGGCGCGCTTGCACGCCGCGCCCGTGCGCTCGAGCAGGGGGAGCACCAGCTCGTCGAAGCGCAGGCGCGTCAATCGCGCGACGCGCGATCCCCCGTCGGGGAGCGGCACCTCGCCGGAGACCGCGTCCTTGGTCGTGAGCAGGTGCTTCATCGCGCGCGCCTTGTCCAGCACCAGGCGCACCACGCCGGGGGTGAGCTTCGGGTGCCGCGTGAGGGCGTGCGCCTTGGCCTTGTCCGCCGAGAGCCACCCGAGCTGCTCCAGCACCTCATTGGCGATCGCGCGGTCCATGTCGTCGCCGCCGAGGGCGCTGTCGCCGCCGGTGGACTTCACCTGGAAGACGCCGTCCTCCAGCAGGAGCACGGTGACGTCGAAGGTGCCGCCGCCCAGATCGTAGACGACGAAGTGGCCGTTTTGCTTCGTCTGCAGGCCGTAGGCGAGCGCCGCCGCGGTGGGCTCGTTGAGCAGGCGCAGCACCTCCAGGCCGGCGAGGCGCGCGGCGTCCTTGGTGGCCTGCCGCTGCGCGTCGTCGAAGTACGCCGGCACCGTGATGACCGCGCCGCCGATGCGCCCGAGCTCGTCCTCCGCGCGCTGCTTGAGCTCGCGCAGGATGTCGGCGCTCACCTCGACGGGCGTGAGCTCGTGGCCCTTCACCTTGAAGCGCACCACGTTGGGCCCGCCCGGCGCGGCGTCGGCGAACTCGTAGGGGCCGAGCCGTCGCGTCTCCGGATCGTCCGCGCCGCGCCCCATGAAGCGCTTCACGCTGACGATCGTCTCGCGGGGGTGCTCCAGCGCCAGGCCCTGCGCGCGCGTGCCGACGACGGGCGTCTCCTCCGCGTACGAGACCACGCTGGGTACCAGGATCTCCCCGTTGCAGTCGGCGATGGGCTGCGGCTTCTCGTTGCGCACGCAGGCCACCACCGAGTTGGTGGTGCCCAGGTCGATGCCGACCGGCTTGGGCGCGGCCTTGGGGTCGAAGATCTCGAACAACATCTCAGGCCTCGAGCTCCTCTTCGATGACGGCGACCTCCTCGAGGAAGCGCTTGTAGAAGCGCAGCTCGCCGAGGACGGGGAGTTGACTGGTCAATGATTCCGCCTGCGCACCCGGCACCAGCGCCGCCCCCAGGCGTCGCTCCGCGTCGGCCGCGCGGGCCTCGATGTCCTGCGCCAGAGCCCGCACGCGGGCGGCGTCCCGCGCCGCCTTCGCCTCCGCCAGGGCCTCGCGCTGCTCCATGACCTCCATCAGGAAGTCGGGCGCGGGCTTCGGCTCCCGGTCCTCGCCCACGGCGGCGCCGGCGAGGGCGAAGAGCGCCCCGGCGCGCCGCACCGGATCGCGCACCGTGCGCCACGCCTCGTTGACGTCCGCCGCCTTGGTGAGCGCGGCGCGCCGCTCGCTCGCCGAGGCGCCGGCGTAGCGGTCCGGGTGAAGCGCGCGCGAGAGCTCGCGGTGCGTCTTCTCCACCGCGCCGAGGTCCAGGTCGAACCGGCGCGGGATGCCGAGGGTGGCGAAGGGGTCCACTGGTCCTACTGCCGGAAGGTTGTCGCGACCTTGCTCGTCGCTCGCGCTCGAGGAGCGGCAGCGAGAAGCCCCGGCGGGCAAACCTCGCGGCCGTCGCCACCGGCGAAACACACTCCGGCGGCCTCGCCGCTGTCGTCCCGCTGCCGCGGTTCGACCGAGAGGACATGGCGAATCATGGGATGAGGTCTCCAGCAGTGGAGTTAGACGGTGAAGCTGTGCCCGCAGCCGCAGCTCGTCTTCTCGTTCGGGTTCTTGAACTTGAAGCCCTGCGACATGAGCGTCTGCTCCCAGTCGAGCTCGGTGCCGGCGAGGTAGATCAGGCTCTTCGGGTCCACCACCACGCGCACCGGGGTGCCGTCCTCCGCGGTGTAGTCGAAGACGCGGTCCTTCGCGCGCGGGGCGCCGTCGTGGAACTCGATGACGTAGGAGAAGCCGGAGCAGCCGCCGCCACGGATGCCGAGACGCAGCGACGTCTCCGGCACGCCGCGCTTGTGCACCTGCTTCTTGATGGCCTCGACCGCCTTGGGCGTCACGGTGATCGCCGCGCGCGCCGGGGTCTCGGCTTCAGTCGTCTTGCTGGGAGTCTGGGTGTTCATGGCGTTGTGCACGCGTCGCGCGACGGCGCGGCGCGCGCCCCGGTCACTTGGCTGCGCGCGCCTGCTTCTTCGCGCGGAAATCGGCGATGGCGCTCTTGATGGCGTCCTCCGCCAGCACCGAGCAGTGGATCTTCACCGGCGGCAGGTTGAGCTCGGTGACGATGTCGACGTTCTTGATCTTCTCCGCCTCGTCGATGCTCTTGCCCTTGATCCACTCGGTGGCGAGAGACGAGCTGGCGATGGCCGAGCCGCAGCCGAAGGTCTTGAACTTGGCGTCCTCGATGACGCCCTGGTCGTTGACCTTGATCTGCAGGCGCATGACGTCGCCGCACGCGGGTGCGCCGACGAGCCCAGTGCCCACGGTAGGGTCGTTCTTGTCGAGGGTGCCCACGTTGCGCGGGTTCTCGGCGTGGTCGATGACCTTGTCGCTGTACGCCATGACGTTCGTTCTCCTCTCGAACTCGTTGAAGACATCACCAGGTTGAGATGCCCGACGCGTAGCGGAGGGCCCGCGTGGGGAGGGGCCCCGCCCGATTCACTTGGGCGGGGAGGGGCGGCGCGTGCCGCCCCTGTGACAACAGGTAGGGGCTCAATGAGCGGCCCACTGGACGGATTTGAGGTCGATGCCTTCCTTGTGCATCTCCCAGAGGGGGGACATGTCGCGCAGGTGCTTCACCTTGCCGATGACGAGGTCGGCCACGTAGTCGACCTCTTCCTGCGTGTTGAAGCGGCCGAGGCCGAAGCGAATGCTGGAGTGCGCCAGCTCGTCCGAAGCGCCGAGGGCGCGGAGCACGTAGCTCGGCTCCAGGCTGGCGGAGGTGCACGCCGAGCCGGAGCTGACCGCCACGTCCTTGATGGCCATCATCATGGCCTCGCCCTCGACGAAGTTGAAGGAGACGTTGAGGTTGCCGGGGTGGCGGTGCTCCATCGATCCGTTGACGTACACCTCTTCCAGGCTGTCCATGAACTTCGCGCGGAGGCGCTCGCGCAGGGCGAGGATGCGGGCGTTCTCCTCCTTGCCCTCGGTGCGCATGATCTCCGCCGCCTTGCCGAAGCCGACGATCCCGGGGACGTTGAGGGTGCCGGAGCGCATGCCGCGCTCGTGACCGCCGCCGTCCATCTGCGCGACGACGCGCACGCGCGGCTTGCTGCGCCGCACGTACAGCGCGCCGACGCCCTTCGGCCCGTACATCTTGTGGGCGGTGATGGAGGCGAGGTCCACGTTCATCTTCTGGACGTCGAAGTCCACCTTGCCGACGCCCTGCACCGCGTCGGAGTGGAGCAGCACGCCCTTCTCGCGGGTGATCTTGCCGATGGCCTCGAGCGGCTGCACCGTGCCGATCTCGTTGTTGGCGAGCATGATGCTGACCAGGATGGTCTTGTCGGTGATGGCCTTCTTCACGTCGTCCGGGTCGACCCGGCCGGTCTTGTCCACGCCCAGGTAGGTGACCTGGAAGCCCTCCTTCTCCAGGCGCTTGCACGTGTCCAGGATGGCCTTGTGCTCGGTCACCGTCGTGATGATGTGGTCGCCCTTGTCCTTGTAGAACTCGGCCACACCCTTGAGCGCCAGGTTGTCCGACTCCGTCGCGCCGGAGGTGAAGACGATCTCCTTCTCGCTCGACGCGCCGATGAGCTGGGCGATGCGCTCGCGCGCGTGGCCGACCGCTTCCTCCGCCACCCAGCCGAAGACGTGGCTGCGGCTCGCCGCGTTGCCGAACTTCTCGGTGAAGTACGGCAGCATCTCCTCGAGCACGCGCGGGTCCACCGGCGTGGTCGAGTGGTTGTCCATGAAGATGGGAAGCTTGACGGCCATGGATGTCCTCAGAGTGGCCCCGCCCAATTCACTTGGGTGGGGAGGGGCGGCGCGTGCCGGCCCTGAGACCTGTCCTGAGAGGGATGTGAGCTCATTCACATCCTCTCGGGATTCGCGCGGAAGCCGGCCACCAGCTCGGGCACCGAGTGCTCGCAGTCGTGGTGGTCGCACGCGTTGCACGCGGTGAGCAGGCGGTCCGGCTCGCACACCTCGCACGTGTCCAGGTAGTGGAGGCTCGCCTGCAGCTCGCGCTCGAGCTGGGCGAGGCGGCGGAGGTGCTTGCGCGTCTCCTCCAGCTTGTTCTTGTAGACCTCACGCATCTTCGTCATCGCGCGGGGGGCGGAGCCGGAGGCCTCCCAGTCGCGCACGACGGTCTGGATGTCGGTGAGGCTGAAGCCCATGTCCTGGAGCTTGCCGATCCAGCGAATGCGAAGGAGGGCGTCGGGCCCGTAGAGCCGGTAGCGACCCTTGGAGCGACCCAGCGGTTGGAGCAGGCCCAGCTCGTCGTAGAGGTGGATGGCACGGACGGTCTTGCCCGTTTCCCGCGCCAGATCGCCCACTTGCATCACCTCTTCCGGGCGCACCTCTCCCGTGGAGGGGTCGGTGGCGATGGGGAGGCGGACGATCTCGGACATGTCTTACGCTTACGTAAGGGTTGGTAGTATGGGTGTCGAGGGGTGTCAAGCCTCACGCAAGGGTGAGACTTTGCCGAGCGGCTCGTGTGGTAGGCTCGGGCGTCGATGATGGGGCCATCCACCGCAGAGATGGTCGTGGCCGGGCGCTACCGCGTCATCGGGGAGATCGGCCGAGGGGGCATGGGCGCGGTGATGCTGGTGGAGCACATCCACACCGGCGATCAGCTCGCGCTCAAGGTGCTCCACCGCATGTTCGGTGACAGCCCGGAGATCGTGGAGCGCTTCCGCCGGGAGGCCCGCGCCGCGGCGAAGATCAAGAGCGAGCACGTGGTGCGCATCATCGACGCCGACATGTCGCCGGAGCTCGGCGGCGTGCCCTTCCTGGTGATGGAGCTGCTGGAGGGAGAGGACAGCCGGCGGCGCATGCGCCGGCTGGGCGCCTTCACTCCTGAGCAGGCGCTGGGGATCTTGTGGCAGGTGGGCCGCGCGCTGGATCGCGCCCACGCCGCCGGCATCGTCCACCGCGACATCAAGCCGGAGAACATCTTCCTGCACAGCCGCGACGACGGCATCGAGGTCGTCAAGCTGCTGGACTTCGGCGTCGCCAAGATCCGCGACGACATGCAGGACGCCGAGGCGACGCAGGCCGGCACGCTCCTCGGCACGCCGTACTTCATGGCGCCCGAGCAGGTGCGCAACCACCCCGTGGGGCCGCAGACGGACGTGTGGGCGCTGGGCATGCTCGCGTACCGGTTTCTGGCGGGGGCCAGCTACTGGCCGTCGGCGACGACCGGCGAGCTGATGTCGATGATCCTCAACGACCCGATGCCACCGCCCAGCACGCAGAACCCCCGTCTCGCGGCGGTACCCGGGTTCGACGCGTGGTTCCTGCGCTCGTGCCATCGCGATCCGGCGAGACGCTGGGCCACGGCCGGCGAGCAGGTGGAGGCGCTGGCGGAGGCGCTCGGTCTGCCCCTGCCCGCGTCCATCTCCATGAACGCCACGCTCGCGCCGGCGACGCAGTCACACTCCGGCGTGCAGCCGGCGCCGGCGCCCGGGTTCGCCTCCGCGCCGAGTCTCCCGCCGCCCGCGGGTTCGTTGCCCGGCACCAGCTCCTTCCCCGGGGCAGGCTCCGTGGCCGGCACGAGCTCCTACCCCAGCGCGGCCTCGCTCCCTGGCAGGGAGCCGGGGATCGAGGCGGAGCCGCCGCCGCGCTCGCTCCTCTCCTTCTGGGTGGGCCTGCTGGCGGTCTTCGCCGTGGCGGCCGTCGGCTTCGTGAGCTTCCGCGTGTGGCAGGCGCGCCATGAGGCGCCCGTCGTGACCCAGGCGCCAGCCGTCGCGACACCACCCGCGCCGACCACCACCACCGCGACGACAGCCGCGAACCAGGCGACCACCGCGAAGGCCGACACGACGGCGAGCGCGTCCGCCAGCGCCGAAGCGCCGAGCGCGACCGCGAGCGCCACGGCCGCGCCGACGGTCACCGCCACCGCGACGATGGACCTGACCGCGCCCCCGCCGGCGACCGCGAGGGCGACGGCGACGGCGCGGCCCGCGGACAAGAACGAGGACCCCTGGGCGCGATGAAGGCGCACCTCGCCCTCCCCATCCTCGCCGCCCTCGTCTGCGCCGGCGGCGTGGCGCGCGCCCAGGGAGACAACACCGCCATCGCCGAGGGCCTCTTCGACGACGCCCGCCACCTCGTCGACGCCGGCAAGTTCGACGAGGCGTGTCCCAAGTTCGCCGAGAGCCTGCGCCTCTCGCCCACGCTCGGCACGCGCCTCAACCTCGCCCACTGCTACGAGCTGCAGGGCAAGATCGCCAGCGCGTGGGGCGAGTACAAGGAGCTGGCGCGGCTGGCGACGCACGACCGCAAGCGCCTCGCCATCGCGAAGGAGCGCGTCGCGGCGATCGAGCCGCAGCTCCCGCACACCACCATCACCGGCGCGGCGGACGTCGGCACGACGATGAAGCTGGACGGCAAGACGCTCGACGCCGCGGTGCTGGGCACGTCCTTCGCCATCGACCCGGGCGACCACACCCTCGAGGTCTCCGCGCCGAAGAAGAAGACCTCCACCACGCACTTTCACGTGGACCCCGGCGAGACCAAGGACGTGGCGATGCCCGCGCTCGAGGACGCCGCGCCGCCGCCCCCTCCCCCGACGCCCAAGGTGACGACGCCGCCGCCGGCGGAGCAGCCGCACTACGAGACCTCCCAGCCCAAGCTCATCGGCGGCTGGGTCGCCGTCGGCGGGGGCGCCGCCGTGCTCGGCGCCGGGATCGTCTTCGGCGTGATGACGCTCTCCCTCGCCGGCGAGGTGAACGACGCGTGCCCCGGCGGGCCGTGTCCCACGCAGGACGCGCTGGACAAGAACTCCTCCGCGCACACCTTCGCGGTGCTGAGCGACGTGCTCATCCCCGTCGGCGTGGCCGCGGCGGCGGTGGGCGCGTACCTCGTCGCGACGGCCAAGCACCACGTCACGCCGACGATCGGCTCGCTCGGCGTCGCGCCGGCGATCGGGCGGAACGGCGGGGGGATCACCGTCGGAGGGAGGTTCTAGGATGCGCGCGCTTCGCATGGCTTTCGTGGGCGCCCTCGCCCTGGCGGCGGCTGTCGGGTGCGAGGCCATCGCCGGTCTGCAGGACCGCGACCTCGCGGTGCAGGACCCCTGCGCCGACGGCGGGTGCGTCGACGCGCCCTTCGAGGCGGCGACCAACCCGAGCTACGACATGACCATCACGCCGGGGCAGCTGGTGCTGGAGCCCGCCGGCGCGAGCGGCCCGGTCGCCATCACGCTGGCGCGCAAGGACGGCTTCTCCGAGGCGGTCGCGATCACCGTGACGGGCGCGTCGGGCATCAGCGGCTCGGCGATCATCCCGGGCAACGCGAGCACCGGCACGCTCAACGTCTTCGCCGACAAGACGGTCACCCCCGGACAGGTGCTCCAGGTCGCGGTGTCGGCGCAGAGCACGCCCACCGGGCTGACGGCGTCGCGACCGCTGACGATCCGCGTCGGCCACCTGCTGCTCGCGACCGACACGTCGACGACCTTCGTCGTGCCGGACGACGTGAACAACGCGACCATCACCGCGTGGGGCGCGGGAGGCGGCGGCGGCGGCATGGCCAGCAACAACAAGCTCTCCGGCGCCGCGGGCGGGGCGGGCGGCTTCGCCGAGGCGACCTTCCCGGTCACGCCGGGGGAGACGCTGACGCTCATCGTCGCGACCGGCGGCACCGGCGGTCTGAACAACAACACGCAGGGGCGCGGCGGCGGTGGCGGCGGCTACTCCGCGGTGGCGCGCGGAGACCTGCTGGACGCCGGGGTCACCCCCACCACCGACGGCGGCACGCCGTACCTGATCGTCGCCGGCGGCGGTGGCGGAGGAGGCGGCGGCTACTACTCCTTCCAGCAAGGCCAGAGCGCCGCCGGCACGGCGGGCGGGGCCGGAAGCGGGGCGGCTGGCGAAGACGGCGTCGGCACGGGAGGCGGCAAGGGGGGCACGACGACCGCGGGCGGCAAGGGCGGCACCGCGTGCAACACCGCGCCCGCCGGAACGCAGCTCCAGGGAGGCAGCTGGAACCCCAAGCTGACCCCGGGCGGAATGCCTGGCGGCGGCACCGGTGGCTACACCGGCGGCGGTGGCGGCGGCGGGTTCTACGGCGGAGGTGCCGGGTCGCCCGGCGCGCTGGGGTGCCCAGGCGGCAAGGGCGGTGGTGGCGGCGGCGGGTACGTCGACCCGACCGGCACCGGCGGGTCCACCGCCACGGGCAACGGCACCATCGCGCCGAACACCAACCACGCTTACTACCAGGCTCCTGCCGCCGGCGGCGGGGCCGCTGGGACCACCGGCAGCGGCGGCTACATCGCCGTGTCCGTCCCCTGATCAGCGGGCGATCCGCGCCAGCGCGGCCCGCACACCCGCCGGGATGGGTGACGGCTTGCGCGTCGCGCGGTCGACGAACACGTGGACGAAGGAGCCGGCCGCGCACAGGTCCTCTGTGTCCGCGCGGAAGATGCCGATCTCGTAGCGCACGCTGCTCGTGCCCAGGGTGACCACCCGCAGGCCCGCGTCGACGTCCTCCGGGAACGCGACCGACCGGAGGTAGCGACACTGCGACTCGACGCACACGCCGATCACCGGGTCACGCGCGACGTCCAGCCCGCCCTCGCCGACGAGCCAGCGGTTGATGACGGTGTCGAAGTACGCGTAGTACACGACGTTGTTTACGTGGCCGTAGACGTCGTTGTCCATCCAGCGCGTCGGCACGCGGAGCAGGTGCGGGTAGTCGGCGCGCGTGTCCGCCGGCGGCGCGGGCTTGTCGGGCATGGCGTCACCAGTAGCGCATCGCGCCGCGGAAGAGATCGCCGAACTCGGCCTCGCCCACCGCGCGCGGGGCGTTACTCAGCAGACGCTGCTGCACGAGGGTGCCGCGGGTGAGCGCGCCCACGTCCCCGTCCGCGTAGCCCACCGCGCCGAGGCCGTTGGGGATGCCGGTGTCCTGCATCGCCTTCGCCAGCGCGGAGGCGAGCACCTCGCCGGCGTCCTCCGGCGTCGCGCCGCGCACATCGGCGCCCAGGATGGCGGCCGCCTCCAGGTGGCGATCCGGGCACGCCGGCGCGGTGAAGCGGAAGACGCTCGGCGCGCTCACCACGACCGAGACGCCGTGCGGCACCATCGGCTCGGCGTCGGGGTAGCCGGGCATGCGGAAGTCGCGCACCAGGCCGGCGACGGCGTAGGCCATGCCGTGCGGCAGGTGCACCCCCGCGTTGCCGAAGGCGACGCCGGCGAGCGTGGCCGCCCACATGAGCTTCTCCCGCGCCTCGGCGTCGGCCGGATCGCGCACTGCGCGCACCAGGTAGGCGCCGGCCAGGCGCAGCGCCTCACGACTGCCCACGTCGCTCCACGGGTTGGCGCCCTGGCTCATCGGCCGGGCGCCCGGCGGCGAGGCGGGGTCGCGGGCGGTGAAGGGGCGCGCGGTGAAGGACTCCAGCGCGTGGCAGAGGACGTCGTAGCCGCTCGCGGCGACGACCTGCGACGGGAGGCTGCCCGTGGCGTCGGGGTCGACGAGCGCGAGCGACGGGCGCAGGCGCGCGGAGGCGATGCCGGTCTTCGCCTTCAGGTCGAGCACGTCGCAGATGGCGATGCCGGTGGTCTCGCTGCCCGTCCCGCACGTCGTCGGACACGCGACGTGCGGCGGCAGCGGGCCGGGCACCGGCTTGCCAGCGCCCACCGGGCGATTGACGTAGTCGAGGAAGTCCGCGGGGTAGGTCGCGTAGAGCGCGGCAGCCTTGCACGTGTCCATGACCGACCCGCCGCCCACCGAGACGTAGCCGTCGAAGCGACCGTCCGCGGCGAAGCGCGCGGCCTCGCGGAAGGAGGCGTCGGTGGGCTCGACGTGGACGGCGTCGTAGAGCGCCACGTCGATACGTGCATTCTGCAACGACTCGCGCGCGCGGCGCACGTGCTCCATGCCGCCGACGCGGGGGTCGGTGAAGAGCGCCACGCGGGCGCAGCCGAGCGCGCGCGCGTGCTCGCCCACCTCCCGCACCGCGCCTCGCCCGAAGACGATGCGCGAGGCGTCGATGGAGAAGGCCGCCTCCTTGCCTTCCTCCGGGAGGTAGTAGTGCCAGCAGCCCATGGAAACGGTTGTACCAGAGGCGAGCGCAACGGGAGGCGCGTCCCCCCGCCGGTCGCGCGGCGATCAGCGCGCGGGCGTGAAGGGCGGCGGGGTGAGGATGTCGTGGTTCACCGGCACCTCCTGCGGAGCCATCCGCGGCGCTGCCTGAACGGGGCGCGGTCCCAGCGAGGGGCACTGCCCGCTCGCCAGCCGGTCGGCCCACTCCGGCGCATCGCGCTGGAGCACGCCGAGCTGCGCGGGGTCCGCCGGACGCACGATGAGACGCGCCCCGTCCGGACGATCTTCCACCGACGCCGACGCCTGGGGCAGCGTCACCACGCCGCCGAGGTTGCCGGCGGCCAGGCGCATCTCGCCGGGGTTCCGGTTGTTCAGCTCGGACATGCCGCGCACGCGCACGCGCAGCGCGGCCACGTCTCCGCTCGTCGCGAAGTCGAGCGCCACGGCGCCGTCGCTGGCGGTGGTGGTCACTGTGGTGCCCGCCACGTCAGCTGGGCAGGAGCCGGGAGGCGGAATGCTGGCGGCGGTGATGCTGGTCGTGCCGACCTCGTCGCCCGTCGACGCGCAATTTCTGTATGCGGCGGTCGCCGCGACGAGGGCGATGCCCACCGACGCGATCGCAAATCTCTTGGAGGGCATGACGACGCTCCTTTCCGCGTCGACACGGCTCGACACCGCGGCAACGCCCACATGGCGTGCTCGACGTTGGCCCTCGTCGCGTCATCGGCGCGGGGGGCAACGAACACTCTGGCGGATCGTGATCGGAGCAAGCACCGTGCCGCCATGGCTCGAGCAGTGGCGCCCGCGGAATCGGACGATCGTCCGCCACGCGCCACGCACGGATCGCGCGTCTCGCACTGCATGCGCGGCGAGGCGCCTCGTCAGTCGGTCGCCTTGCGCGCCTGCTCCCGCGCCCCCGCGCCGGACTTGATGACCGCGTGCGCGAGCGACTGGTCCACGCGCAGCCACTCCGCCGCGACGTGCGCGGGGACGTGGTGCTCCTCCAGCGCCTGCCGCAGCAGGTGGTGCCGCCGGTCGAAGTGGCCACGCAGGATCGGCAGGTGCGCGTGCGCGTCGGGCAGCGAGCGGCCGGCGTAGCGGCTCGGCCCGCCGAGGAAGCGCGCGGTGAACCAGAGCTGGTGCTCGATCAGCTTCTCCTTGTCCTTCCCGGCGAACAGGAAGCCGACCATCATGTCGTCGAAGAGGCGATCGTAGAGAGTACGCAGCACGCGGCGGAGGCCCTCCTCGCCGCCGATGTCGTCGTAAAGGGACATCCGGCTAGACGGACAGGTGCGCCTGGTCGCTCACGATCGTCTTGACCGTGGTGAACAGCTCGTGCGCCTCGTCCTTGTCGTCGTACCAGCGCTCCTCCTTGGTGTCGTAGGAGAAGTGCCAGGCGCGCGCGCCCGCGGCGACCCAGATCTGCCGCGTGGGTCGCTGCGTGTTGATGATGCACTTCTGCCCATCCTTGAAGGTGAGCGTCAGCACGTCTCCGGCTCGCTCGCAGTCGACGTCGTCGGCGTCGACCTCCTTGAAGAGGTCCTCGATCGTCGCGAACGTGGAGTCAGCCAGCTTCTGGTAGGTGGGCTCGTCCATGACAGCACCATCAGTTGAGGGAGTACGGCAGGAGGAGGTCGAAGGCGGCGATGGCCGCGTCGAAGGTGGAGCCGTCGGGGCGGTGCATCTGGTAAGTGCCGCGCATCTGGCCGCGGGGCGTCGTGAGCACGCACCCGCTCGTATATTCGAAGTGCTCTCCAGGGTGAAGGTAAGGCTGCTGGCCCACGACGCCAGGCCCCCTCACCTCTTCCACCCGGCCGCTGCCATCGGTGATGACCCAGTGGCGGCTGCGAAGCTGCGCGGGCTTGGCGCCCTCGTTCTCGATGCGCACGGTGTAGGCGAAGACGTAGCGCTGGGCGCGGGGCGACGACTGCTCGGCGACGTACTGCGACTGGACGGAGACCTTGATGCCGTCGGTGAGTGCGGTGGACACGGCGCAGATTTGCCACGGGGCCGCGCAGCCCGCAATAGGTGCGCCCGACGGCGGTCGTGTCAGCCGCGGCGGGGGCGCTCCAGCGGCACGTGCTCCAGATGGCGCGCGAGGAAGGCGTGGGTGGCCCGCCACTTGTCGCGCGCGGGCTTGCGCCACACCATCGCGTCGAAGGCGTGGATCTCGCCGGGCGCGACGAAGAGCTCGGCGTCTACGCCCATGCGGTCCAGGGCCTCCTTCAGGCGGCGGCACTGCGGGAGGAAGGGGTCGCGAGAGCCGCAGGAGATGAAGAAGGGCGGCACCGGCCGCGCGGGGGAGAAGCCGTTCTCCAGGATGCGCAGCGGGCTCGCCAGCTCGGCGTGCTCGGCGTGGAAGACGCGGTGCCCGAGGTACGCGGAGGCGGCGTCGAAGAGCGCCGCCTTGTACCAGAAGGAGAGGCGGGGGTGCTCCTGGTAGCGGCGCGTGTCGCCCAGGTCGAGGAAGGGGTAGGTCGAGACGACGGCGCGCAGCGAGATATTTGCATCATACACGCGCCTCGCGAAGGGCTCCGGCCGCGGCTCGGTGGCCATGACCGCCAGCGCGGTGACGAGGTTGCCGCCCGCCGACTCCCCCGCAAGCGCGATGCGTGTGGGGTCGCCGCCGAAGCGCGCGGCGTTCTTCGCGACCCAGAGCAGCGCCTCCGCCGCGTCCTCGAGGGGCGTGGGGAAGGTGTGACGCAGCCCCTGGCGATAGTTGATGTTGAAGAGGAGGTAGCCGCGCCGCGCGATCGCCAGCGCCATCACGCGGTGCGTCTCCTTGGAGAGCATGGCGAAGGCGCCGCCGTGCACGTACATCACCACCGGCAAGGGCTTGCGCGCCCGCGTGGGGATGTAGACGTCCAGGCTGTTGTGGTGGTCGCCGCCCTCGCGGTAGGGGACGTTGCGGTGCACCACGACATGGTGGCGCTCCGGCGAGGCGTCGGGCATCGCGTAGCGGACCTTGGCGAGGGCGTGCGCGGCGCGATCCACCGCCGCGAAGACGAGCGCGCCGCGCGAGAGGCGCAAGCGCTGGCCCAGCGTGAGCTGCATGTGGGATGGATTGTGTCAGACGCGGCAGGCGAGAGCAACGCGGGCCCGGGCCGCGTCACCGGCGGACGTGACGGAACTCCACGCCGCCGAGGTGAATTCGGAGGCTACCCCCTTGATTCGCGTTCGCGAATCGCGAACGCCTCATCTAGGATGTTCGCTCGTCTTTCGCGCCGCAGGCAGAAGGAGGAGCGCTTGATTTCTACGCCGCGGATCTTTGGGTCTTGGCTTCGCTCGCTCGCGCGGCTCGCGCGGACACGCGCGGGCAGCTCGGCCATGGAGGTGGCGCTGCGCGCCGAGCTGGGCATCAACGCGCTCGCCGCGCTGCCGGAGTCGTGGCGCGGGGCCTACCCGCTGCACAACCGCGCGCTCCAGGGCCGGCCCCCGCGCAAGGCGCAGGACGCTCGCCTCCCGCTGCCGAAGGGCGCGAGCCACGTGCGCAGCAGCGCGGAGTACGTCGCGGCGTACGAGGCGCGTCGCCGCACGCCGGAGGCGGTGGTGGAGCGCGTGCTGGAGGCCGCCCGCGCGCTGGAGAACCGCACGCCCACCATGGCGGTGATCTGCGACTACGCGGAGGACAGCGCGCGCGGCGAGGCCGACGCCGCCGGGGACCGCTACCGCGTCGGCGCGCCGAGAGGCCCGCTCGACGGCGTGTGCGTCGCGATCAAGGAGCAGACGCACGTGCGCGGGCTGCCGGCGCGCGGGGGCACCAGCTTCGTCGACGGCACCCCGCAGCCGGAGGACGCGACCATCGTGCGGCGGCTGCGCGACGCCGGCGCCGTCATCGTGGGCACCACGCCAATGACCGAGTACGGGATGACGCCGCTCGGCTTCAACCCGCACCGCAAGATGCCTCGCAACCCGCACCACGCCGATCACGTGGCGGGCGGGTCGTCGACAGGCAGCGGGGTGGCGGTCGCGACGGGGCTCGTGCCCTTCGCCATCGGAGCCGACGGCGGCGGGTCCATCCGCATCCCGTCCGCGCTCAACGGCGTCTTCGGCATCAAGCCGACGTGGGGGCGCGTCAGCCGCGCGGGGGACATGTTCGGCGGGTCGGTCGCGCACCTGGGCCCGCTGGCGAGCTCCACGCTGGATCTCGCGCGCTGCCTGGAGGTCATCGGCGCCCCGGACCCGCGCGACCCGGAGACGAACGGGGCGCCCCAGGTGCCGGCTGGCTCGCTGGTGCGCGCGCTCGGCCGCGGGGTCGCCGGCCTGGTCATCGGCGTCCCGGAGAAGGAGTGGGCCGACGCCAGCCCGGAGGTGGTCCGCGCCGGGCAGGATGCGCTGCGCGCCCTGGAGGCAGAGGGCGCGGTGCTCAAGACGCTGGAGCTCGGCGCGCTCGCGCACGCGCCCGCCGTCGGCTACCTGGCCATCTCCATCGAGACGCGCGCGGAGCTGCGCCAGGAGTGGCTGGAGCACGCCGACGACATGTCGCCCGACCTGCAGATCACGATGGCGGTGGTGGGCGAGCTCGGGGCGGTGGAGCTCGCCGACGCGATGCGCCTGCGCGCTGGGCTCCGCAACACGATGGCGCGGGCGATGGGTGAGGTGGACCTGATCGCCCTGCCGACGACGGCGACGACGGCGCCGCACGTGACGGACGCGCAGTTCGAGAGCGGCTTCTTGGACGCGCAGGCGCTCGCCGGGCTCTGCCGCTACGCCTTCCTGGGCAACCTCACCGGCCTGCCCGCGTGCTCCGCGCCCGTCGGCGTCGACGCCTCGGGCCTCCCCATCGGCCTGCAGCTCCTCGGCGACGCGTGGGACGAAGCGACGGTGCTGGCCGCCTGCGCGCACCTGGAGCGCATCGGCGCGGCGAGCGTGCCGCGGCCGCCCATCGCGATCGACCCGCTGGCGTGATGAGCGAGCCGCCGCTGAACCTGCTGGAGCTGGAGGCGCTGGCGCGCGAGCGGCTCCACGCGCACGCGTACGACTACTACGCCAGCGGCGCGCACGACGAGATCACCCTGCGGGAGAACCGCGCCGCCTTCGAGCGGCTGCGCGTGCACTACCGCGTGCTGGTCGACGTGGCGACGCGCGCGCTCGGCACGCGGGTGCTCGGGCACGAGGTGTCCATGCCGGTGCTGGTGGCGCCCACCGCCTTCCACAAGATGGCCCACGCCGATGGCGAGGTGGCCACCGCGCGCGCCGCGGCGGGGGCGAAGACGGCGATGATCCTGAGCTCCCTCTCCAACACCGATGTGGAGGAGGTGTGCGCGGCGAGCGCCGGCCCGGTCTTCTTCCAGCTCTACGTCTACAAGGACCGCGGCATCACCGAGGGGCTCGTGCGGCGCGTCGAGGCGGCGGGCGCGAAGGCGCTGGTGCTCACCGTGGACGCGCCGAAGCTCGGCCGGCGCGAACGCGACGTCCGCAACCGCTTTCAGCTCCCGGAGGGGCTCTCCGTCAAGAACCTGGTGCCGGCGGGGTGCGGCGACCTGGTGCAGGCCGAGGACTCCGGGCTCGCCGCGTACTTCGCCTCCCTGATCGACGCCTCGCTCTCGTGGAAGGACATCGCGTGGCTGCGGTCCCTCACCAGGCTGCCGCTCGTCATCAAGGGCGTCGTCCGGCCCGACGACGCGCGGCGCGCGCGGGACGCCGGGGCAGCGGCGGTGGTGGTCTCCAACCACGGGGGACGCCAGCTCGACACGTCGCCGGCGACCATCGACGTGCTCGGGCCGGTCGCCGCCGCGGTGCCGGAGCTCGAGGTGTGGATGGACGGCGGCGTGCGGCGCGGCACCGACGTGCTCAAGGCCGTCGCGCTCGGCGCGCGGGCGGTGCTGGTCGGCAGACCGGTGCTGTGGGGGCTCGCCTACGACGGCGAGGCGGGGGTGCGCTTCGTGCTGGAGACGCTGCGCGAGGAGCTCGACCTGGCGATGACGCTGGCCGGTTGCCCGACCCTCGCCGACGTCACGCGTGATCTCGTGCGCTGACGGCGCCGGCGTGCCGGCTCAGGCGCGGGCGCCGGCGAGCGTGGCGGCGCCGTTGGCGCGCGCCTTCTTGCTCTTGCGGAGCGCCGCCTTTGTCGTGCGGCGGGGCGCGGCGGGCTTGGCGAGCTTGGCGGCCTTCGCCGGGCGCGGCTGGAGCGCGTGCAGGCGGCGGCTCACCTGCCGCTCGAGAGAGCGCAGGCCCCCGTCGACGCGGGCGAGCACCTGGCGCTCGATGGATCGCGGCAGCAGCTGCTCGGTGGCGTGGCCGGCGCGGACCTGGGCGAAGCGACGCCAGCGCCGCACCTCGTGCTGGGCCACGCGGGCGAAGTCTCGACCGGCGGCGCGGGTCTCGCCGAGGAAGGCGGCGCCTGCCGCGCGAGTGCGGCCGACGAGGGCCTGGCGCTCCCTGCTGAGGTGGCGGCCGGTTTCCTGGAGCATGGCGATGGCGGACATTGAGATCCTCCTTGGTTGACGCGCCGCATTATAACGCGGCGCGTCAGGTCCGCAAGGGGACGCCGGGGAGGGGCCTTCCTCCAGTCCGGCTGCCAGGCGTCGGATTGCAAGGGTGCTGACAATGGCGCGGGGAGGCGGAAAACGTGGGGGAAGGGGTGGGGGCGGGCCAGGGCGCGATCGGGCTTGACCAACCAGTGAACGTCGTTTACTAATTGCTCATGCCTCACGACTTGGTGAAGAGCCCGCGCGCGCGGCGGCGGGCGGCCAACCTCCAGCGCATCCTGGAGACCGCCCTCGCCATGGTCGCATCCGATGGCCTGGGCGCCCTGACGATGACGCGGCTGGCGGAGGCGGTGGACTACACGCCGGGCGCCCTCTACCGGTACTTCGACTCCAAGGACGCGCTCCTGTCCGCGCTGGTGGCCCGCATCCTGGGCGAGGTCCACGGCTTCCTGCTGCAGGCCCGCGCGCTGCTGCCCGACGGCGCTGGCCCGCTCGCACACGTGTTCGCGCTGGTGCACGGCTACCGCGCCTTCGCCCGGCTGCGCCCGCATCGCTTCGCGCTGCTGGCGATGACCATGGCGGAGTCGCGCGTGCTGCTGCGCGAGGCCACCGACGCCGAGCCGGTCGCCCGCGTGGTGATCGCGACGCTGCAGCCCCTCGCCGATGCCCTTCACGACGCCGAGCGCGCTGCGCTCCTGCAGCCGGGAGACGTCGCCGAGCGGACGGTGTGCGTCTTCGCGCTGCTGCAGGGCGTGCTGCAGCTCCACAAGCAGTCACGCCTCGCGCCGGAGGTGCTCGACGTCGAGCGCCTCGCCGTGCGCGGCACCCGAGCCCTGCTCTGCGGGTGGGGCGCGCAGGAGGCCGCCGTGGAGGCGGCCATGAACGTCGCCGCGCCCGTCGCGCGGTCCAGGCACTTCGGAGAGCCCGAATGATGATCGCATCCCTCGTCACGTCCGCCCTGCTCGGCGTCCTCGCGTGGACGCTGCTCGAGTACTTCATCCACCGCTTCCTCGGCCATCACCGGCGGCTGCGGCCCAACCCCTTCGCCTCCGAGCACGTGCGCCACCACACCGAGGGCGACTACTTCGCCCCCACGTGGAAGAAGGGGATCGTCGCGCTCGTCGCGCTCGCCGTGGTGGCGTGGCCCGCGGTGGCGGTGGCGGGCGGCCCGCGCGGCGTGGCCTTCGCCGTCGGCCTCATCGGCTTCTACGTCGCCTACGAGGTGCTGCACCGCCGGGAGCACACGCACCGCGGCTTCGGGCCGTACGGCCGGTGGGCGCGCCGGCACCACTTCGCGCACCACTTCGCCGACGCCCGCTACAACCACGGCGTGACCTCCCCGCTGTGGGACGTGGTCTTCGGCACCTA
This sequence comes from uncultured delta proteobacterium, assembly GCA_963782055.1. Taxonomy (GTDB): domain Bacteria; phylum Myxococcota_A; class Polyangia; order Polyangiales; family Polyangiaceae; genus DASXHD01. Next base: position 1,356,734 of record CAWAIF010000003.1, on the reverse strand, counting down.
CCGGCCCGTCGAGCGCATCCGCGTCCCGAGGCGCCTGTGCATGGCGTGGCTGCTCGACCCGGGCACGGGCGCGATCCGCGCCGACTGCCCCGAGTTCGAGCTGCGCTGAGGGAGCGCGCCTGAATCGGCGTTGTTGATCCTCGAGCGCCGCGTGGGGTGGGGCCCCGAAAAACCGCGTTCTTCGGGGCGGGGCGGCGGGTGTTCAGGCGAGCACGCTGCGGGCGACGACGATGCGCTGCACCTCGCTCGTTCCCTCGTAGATCATGGTGACGCGCACGTCACGCAGGTGGCGCTCGGCGGCGAACTCCCGGATGTAGCCGTAGCCGCCGTGGATCTGCACCGCCTCGTTGCAGATGCGCACCGCCGCCTCGGTGGAGAAGAGCTTGGACATGGAGGCCTCGCGCGAGAAGGCCTTGCCTTGCTCCTTGAGGGAGGCGGCGCGCATGCAGAGCAGGTGCGCGGCGTCGAGCTCGGTCTTCATGTCGGCGAGCTTCCACTGGATGGCCTGGAAGTCGGCGATGGGCTTGCCGAACTGCTTGCGGTCCTTCGCGTAGACGACGCTCTCCTCCAGCGCGGCGCGCGCGATGCCGATGGACTGCGCGCTGATGCCGATGCGGCCGCCGTCGAGCGCCATCATGGCGATCTTGAAGCCGCCGTGGAGCTCGCCGAGGAGCGCGCTCTTCGGCACGCGGCAGCCCTCGAACTGCAAGGACACCGTGTTGGAGCCGCGGATGCCCATCTTGTCCTCGGCCCTGCCCACCTTCAGGCCGGGCGTGCCACCCTCCACCAGGAAGCACGAGATGCCGCGGGTGCCGGGGAGCTTCTGCCGGTCGCCGGTGCGCGCCCAGACGACCATCACCCCGGCGTGCGCGCCGCTGGTGATCCACTGCTTCTCGCCGTCGAGCACCCAGGCGTCGCCGTCGTCTTTGGCCACGGTGGTCATGCCGCCGGGATCGCTCCCGGCGCCCGGCTCGCTCAGCGCGAAGGAGCCGGCGGCGTACTCGCCGCTCGCCAGGCGCGGACAGTACGCCTGCTTCTGCTCCTCGGTGCCGAAGCGGGCGATGACCTCGCCGACCATGTTGGTGACGGCCATCGTCACGGCCGTGGACGCGCAGGCCCGCGCGACCTCCTGCATGGCCAGGGCGTAGGCCACCACGCCCGCACCCGCGCCGCCCAGCTCCGGCGGCACGTTGACGGCCATCAGTCCCAGCTTCGCCAGGCCGGCGAGGATCTCCCGCGGAAAGCGCTCGTGGCGATCGATGTCGGCGGCCTGCGGGGCGATGACGCGCGTCGCGAAGTCGCGCGCCGACTTCTGCACCAGCGCCTGTGTCTCGTCGAGATCGAGGTCCATGGCTCTACAGCGAGAAGGTCACCTTCGCCCAGTAGCTGCCCGGGCTCGGCACCTTCATCCCCTTGATGGCGTCCGCCACGCACTGGATCTGCGGGATGCCCTTCTTGTTGCTGGTGGCGACGCCGACGGCCATCACCTTGCCGGCCTTCTTGCCAGCCGGCTTGACGTAGGCGGTGACGGTGAACTTGGCGTCCACGCCGGAGGTGCACTTGCCGATGTCCTCCTTGTGCTTGCCCAGCGCCTCGGCGATGCGGTCGGAGTCCCAGTCCGCGGGAGGCCGCGCGTCGCCCGGGGGCTCGAAGTTGGTCGTGTAGCGCGCCTCGGCCTCGCCGCCGACGGGGACTGGCCACTGCGCCTGGTCGATGGCGTCGAGCATGCACTGCTCGGTGTCGTGATCGCCGAGCGTCGAGTCCTCGAAGTAGCTGTACTTGGCGTGGCCGTCGGCGCCGATGCGCACGAAGAACTTCGCCTCGCCGCCGAGGAAGTCCAGGCGCTTGGCACCCTCGTTGAGGCACTTCTGGAAGGCGGACCCGTTCAGGCTGTTGAAGGTCGCGTTGGTCTTGTCCTCGTCGATGGACCCGAGCTCCTGCGTCGCGACGAGCTTCGGGCCGGTGTCGGCGGGCGCGACGGTGGGCGCGGGCGGGGGCGGCTTGGCCACGGGCTCCTCGCCCCCGCAGGCCGCGAGCAGAATCGTGCAGAGTGCAAGCAATCGAACCTTCATCTCGTCTCGTCCCTCGGCGGGTTTGGGTCAGCGCAGCAGGCTGGCGGCGATCACGATGCGCTGGATCTCGCTCGTGCCCTCGTAGATCTCGGTGATGCGGGCGTCGCGGTAGTGCCGTTCCACCGGGTACTCCGTCGAGTACCCGTACCCCCCGAAGATCTGGATCGCCTTGTGGGCCACGCGGGTGGCCATCTCGCTCGCGTAGAGCTTCGCCTCGGCGCTCTCCTGCGTGTGGCGCACGCCCTTGTCCTTCATCGTGGCGGCGCGCCAGGTGAGCAGGCGCGCGGCGTCGAGCTGCGTGGCCATGTCCGCCAGCATGAACTGGATGGCCTGGTGCTGCGCGATGGGCACGCCGAAGCTCTTTCGCTCCTTGGAGTAAGGGACCGCGTCGTCGAGCGCGGCGCGGGCGATGCCGAGCGCCTGCGAGGCGATGCCGATGCGGCCGCCATCCAGCGTGGCCATCGCCACCTTGAAGCCGTCCCCCGGCTTGCCGACGACCGCGTCGTCCCCGAGCTTGCAGTTCTCGAAGAAGATGGTGCACGAGTGCGCGCCGTGGATGCCCAGCTTGTGGTCCGGCGGGTTCTGCGTGTAGCCGGGCGTGCCCTTCGGCACGAGGAAGGCGGTGTGCCGCACCTTGGGGCCGCTGCGATCGGTGACCGCGAAGACGATGACGTAGTCGGCGTGGGGGCCGTTGGTGATCCAGTTCTTCGCGCCGTTGAGCACCCAGCCGCCGGAGGTCCTGTCCGCCTGGGTGACCATCGTCTGCGCGTCGGAGCCGCTCATCGGCTCCGTCAGGCCGAAGCACCCGAGCTTCTCCCCGCGCGCCACTGGCGTGAGCACCTCCTTCTTCTGCGCGTCGGTCCCGAACTTGTAGACGGGGTCGCAGAAGAGGGAGTTGTTGACGCTCATGATGACGCCGCAGCTCGCGCAGGCGGCGCTGATCTCCTCCATCGCCAGCGCGTAGCTGAGGGCATCGAGCCCGCCGCCGCCGTACTCCTCGGGGATCGCCATGCCCAGGAAGCCGAGCTCCGCCATGCGCTTGACGATCTCGCCCGGCCAGCGGCCGCTCTTGTCGATCTCCGCGGCCTTGGGGGCGATCTCCCGGGCGGCGAAGTCCCTCGCGGTGTCCCGGATGAGCTTCTGCTCCTCGGTCAGGTCGAAGTCCATCGGCCCTCTATACCGTAAGGGCCGCGTGGGGTCATCCGAGGTAGCGCAGCGCGAGCGCCGCGGCGCCACCCAGCGCGAAGCAGGCCACGACGAGCGCGACCCAGAACACCACGCGCGTGGTCGAGCGGCGCGGGGGCGTCGGGGGCGACAGCGGGCGCTGAGGGGCGTACGTGCTGCGCTGCGGGACCGGCGTCCCGCGCTGCGCGGGCGCGGCATACGCCATCGGATGCGACGCGCGTTCCACGGCAGGCGGCGGCCCCTGCTGGCTGACCAGCGTGCCGGCGCCTTGATGGACGGGCCGCTGCGCCATCTGTGCGACGTGCTCGGGGATCTGGACGCGGCTCACCTTGGTCGCCATGTTCGGGTCGTCGAAGCCATCGGGCTGCCACGACTGGCGCTGCTCCGGTGTCGGAACCGAAGCGGCGAGGGGGCTGGTGGCGTGGACCGACGGGGGGACATCCGGGCCGTCGTGGGCGTACGGCGACGGCACCATCAGCGGTGTGGGGGCCGGGTCGGTGGTGGGCGGCGGCGCGTCCGCCCCGCTCGAGCCCAGGGCCGCGGAGAGCTGGGCCCGCGCCAGGAGCGCCTCCTGATCCACCACCGCGGTGGGCGCCGTCCTGGCGAAGCTCATCCGCGGGGGCCGCGGACGCGCGGCGGCGACGGGGAACGCGCTGCGCAGCGCCTCCCCCAGGTGAGCCGCCGACGCGTAGCGCTCCTCCGGGTGCGGGCGCATCGCCTTGAGCACCACGCGCGCGAGCTCGTCGGAAAGGTCCGGGCGCAGCTCCTTCGGCGACGGGATGGCCCCGGCCATGAGGCGGCGAATCAGCTCGCCCAGCGGGAGGCCCGCGAGGGGGAGCTGGCCCGTCAGCAGCTCGTAGAGAACGACCCCGGCGCCGTACACGTCAGCGCGCGCGTCCACCGTCGCCGCCGACTGCCACTGCTCCGGGGCCATGTACCGCGGCGAGCCCATGGCCTGGTCCGGGCGGGTGAGCGGGCCATCCTCTCCCTCCGCTTCGTCTGCCACCTTGGAGAGGCCGAAGTCGAGCACCTTGATGCACGGGGTGCCGTCGACACGGTGCGTGAGAAAGAGATTCCGCGACTTGAGATCGCGATGGACGATGCCGATCGCGTGGGCCTCGGCCAGCGAGTCGCAGACCTGCGCCATGTAGTCGGCGGCGACGCGCGGGTCGAGCGGGCCCTCGGCGGCGAGGAGGTCCTTGAGGTCCTTGCCCTCCAGCAGCTCCATGACGATGAAGGGTTCGCCGGTGAGCAGCGTGCCCACGTCCATCACCCGGACGGTGTGCTCGCTCCGCAGCCGGAAGGTCGCTCGCGCCTCGCGCAGGAAGCGCTCGATGGCGACCTCGGCCTCCAGCGGGGTGCGCACCACGAGGAACTTGAGCGCCACCGGCTGGTGGAGCTGCAGGTGCATCGCGCGCATGACCACGCCCATGCCGCCGGCGCCGAGCGGCGACTCGATTCTGTACTTGCCGAGGACGACGTCCCCCGGCCGGACGGGCGCGGCCATCCAGTGCTCTCCTCGGCGGTAGACGGTACGACGCCGGGTGCCCGGGCTCAAGCGCCGCCGTCTCGGCCGGACCTCAGTGTACGTGCCCTTCGGGCTGTCGGCCGGCCTGCGGCCGGACCTCAGTCTACGCGCCCTTCGGGCTGTCGGCCGGCCTGCGGCCGGGCCTCAGTCTGCGTGCCCTTCGGGCCGTCGGCCGGCCTGCGGCCGGGCCTCAGTCTGCGTGCCCTTCGGGCCGTCGGCCGGCCTGCGGCCGGGCCTCAGTGCCCCTTCTGGACCTGCTTGCACGCGAACTCGAGGCCTGCGTCGCAGGCCATCGTGAAGTAGCGTGTCGCCTTGTCGGCGTCCTTCGGGACGCCGGTGCCGGCCTGGTAGCGCATGGCCAGCACGAAACACTGCATGCGCTCGGTCCCCTCGCATGCCTTCTGGAGCAACATGGCGCCCTTCGCGACATCCTTCGGTACGCCGTGGCCCTGGAAGTAGCGGACGCTCAGCGCCGTGCACGCCGGAGAGAGGTTCTTGTCGCACGCAGCGCGGAGGATCGCGATGGCCCGCGCGGGGTCGGCGGGCGTGCCTCGACCCTCGTCGACCATGGCGGCGAGGTTCGCGCACCCCATACCCGAGGCCCCGTCACACGCGAGCTGGTAGTCGTGAACGGCCATGGTCGGGTTCGCGGGAACGCCGAGCCCCTTCTCCTGGAGCTGGCCCAGCGACGCGCACCCCTCCGCGTCGCCGCCAAGGCACGCCCGCTGGAAGAGCTCCGGCGCCGGGAGGGCGTTGGCCATCACCCGGAGGTGGCCGAGCGACGCACACGCGGTCGCCCAGCCGGCGCGGCACGCCTTGACGAGCAGGCGTGACGCGGTCGGCGCGTCGTGCTCGCTCAGCGCGATCTCGCCGAGTCTCCCGCACCCGGGGGCGGAGCCGCCGTCGCACGCCTTGGTGAGCAGCCGCTTGGCGCGGGCGAAGTCGCGCGGCACGCCGCGGCCCATCATGTAGCTGCGCCCGAGCAGCGCGCAGCTCGACATGGAGCCAGCGTTGCACTGGGCGTCGCAGTCGGCGGGATCGTCGATGTAGCAGACGTGTGGCGCCCGCCTGCCGGAGGAGGCGCAGGCGCCGCCGTCGAGCAGCACCATCCCCTTCGGGCATCGCCCCCGACCCCCTTCCTCCCGCGACGACGCCGCCGCCTTGCCGGTCCCGATGACCCGAAGGTCCAGCCGCAGCGGGGCCGCGCACGCGGTCGGCGGGGTGTCGCCGGCGGAGGCGCGGCACGCCGCGACGGACCCGTCGCGACCCATCGCGTCCTTCCTCTCGAAGACGGAGCCGACGCCGGTGGATGCCGCGGGGGAGGCGGCCATCGCGAAGGCGCCCAGCGTGGCGCTCCGCACGAAGTGCGTCGCTCCGTCACATGCCCCGTGGAGGTCCGCACGGGATACCGAGGCGCGCGAGCTGACACGCTTGCCGACGAGCGCCATGGCGACCTCCAGCTCGCCGCCGCGCCGCAACGTCGGCGTGAGACGGGACGCGAGCGCGGCACCACCGATGGGCAGGTTGACGCGAACCTCGTCCGGTGTCGCAAACTGCAGGGTCTGCTCCTTCTCGGTGATGCCCAGGAAGGCGTATGTCCCGTCGACCGTGCAGTCCGGCAAGACGCGCAGACCCCCGCAGTCGTAGTGAACGACGACGACGGGCCCCTTCGCGAGCTGGGCCTCCAGGTCCGCTCGCTTGTCGGCGCGCCAGTCCACGATCAGCGGCTCATCGTCCTCGGGCGCGCCGGAGCACGCGGCGGCGGCGGGCTGCGGCACCGCGACGGCCGTCACGGGCGCCGGGGGCGGCGCGCAGCTCGCCGCGATCACCGCCACCGGGAGCAGGGCATGGAGGAGACGTCTCATGCCGACGGTCATATCGCAGTTTTCGCCGACACGGTGCTAGCCAAACGTCACGCAGCCCTTGCCGGGAGTGCGCAGTCGATGCGGAGCCAGGGGGCGACGTGGCGCGGGTGCCGGCGCGCCGCACGTGGGTGGCACGAGCCTGGCAACGCAGGGCGCGCAGGAGAACGTCATGAACAGAACGAGCAGGACCATGCCCATCGTGGGCGACGTGATGACGCTGGTGCCGCGCACCGTCCTCACCCACCAGGCTGTCACCGTCGCGCGCAGGCTGATGAAGGAGTACGGGGTGCGGCACCTCCCGGTGACCGACGACCGCGGCAAGCTGGTGGGCGTGGTGTCCGAGCGCGACACGCGCCTCCTCCCGGAGAAGTCCGCACCTCGCGAGCGGCGGAGCGTGCAGGACGTGATGACCGCGAAGCCGTACGCCGTCACGTCCGACGCCCTGGTGACCAAGGTGGCGCGGAGCATGGTGGCGAAGAAGATCGGCTCGGCCGTGGTCGTGGATCACGGCGACGTGCTCGGTGTCTTCACGACGACCGACGCGCTGCGCGTGCTCGCCGACGCCATCGAGGGCAAGCTGGCGCGCCCGCAGGTGGTCGCGGACGTCGCGCGACGCCCCATGCGGCCACGGACGAGGCGGGTGGGGCGCGCGGCGCTCGCGTAGCGCGTACCCGACGGCTGGCACGAAGTGCGAGGGATGCTTACCGTGTCGGGCGAACCCGTCAGCCCCCGGCGTCGCGAAGAAGCGCCGGGACCGGCGACCGCCCGCGCGGCCAGCCCCGAGCAGCCCTTCATTGAACACCCGAGCCCAACAAAACAGGCCGAGCTCGCCGCGAGCACACGCGCGGACGCTCTACCTCGGCGGTCTGCGCAAACCGGTGCTGACGCGCGAGGAAGAAGTGCGCATCGCGCGGGACATCGAGGACAGCGAGCGCGCCATCCTCGAGGCGCTCCTGGAGACCGACGAGGCTGCGTGCGTCCTCGCCGAGATGCGCGCCGATCTCTGCGCCGGCCGGCTCACGCTGGGGATGGTGCTCCGCAACGTCGAGCAGAGCCGTGAGGCGGCGAGGACGCAGCGCACGCGACTCGTGCGGACCCTCGCCGCCCGCCGCAGCCGCGAGGACCTCCTCCGGCGCCTTGTCGCGCTGCGGCTCCACCCCGACGTCGTGGAGAGGATGGAGGAGGCCGTGCGCCTCGCGGGGAACACCTCGGTCATCGCCCGCGTGAGCGCCGCCAAGCGCAGCGTGCAGCGCGCGAAGAACGAGCTCATCGAGAGCAACCTGCGGCTGGTCGTGTCCTTCGCGCGCGGCTACCGCAGCGATCACCTGGCGTTCCTCGACCTGGTTCAGGAGGGCAACGTGGGCCTCATGCGCGCCGTCGACAAGTACGACTACCGCACGGGTCACCGGCTGAGCACCTACGCGTCGTGGTGGATCAAGCAGGCCATGCAGCGCGCCATCGCCGACCGCGCCCCGACGATCCGCGTGCCGGTGCACATCGTCGAGAGCCGCATCAAGGTGCTGCGCGCGCGCGGCCGCCTGCGCCAGGAGCTCGGGGAGGAACCGACGCCGGCGCAGCTCGCGCACAAGAGCGGCCTTCCCATCGCCAAGGTGGAGCTGGTGCTGGGCCTCGCCCGCGAGCCGGCGAGCCTGGACGCCCCGACGATGTTCGACGGCGAGAAGAGCCTCGGCGACATCGTCGCCAACGACACGACGCCGATGCCCGACGACGAGGTCGCCTCCGCGCGCATGCGAAGGAGCGCGCGAGACCTGCTCACCACCCTCGACGCCCGCGAGCGCCGCGTGCTCGGCATGCGCTTCGGCCTGGAGGGCTCCTCCGAGCACACGCTGGAGGAGATCGGCACGGTGCTGTCGCTCAGCCGTGAGCGCGTGCGGCAGATCGAGGCCGCCGCGCTGCGCAAGTTGCGCGAGCGGTGCGAGGAGCAGTCGTTCCGGCCCGACGTCGCGATTTGATCTGGCTCGGCCTTGACCATGGCCGTGGGCATGGAGACCTTAGACGCACACGAAAGGCAGATCGCCATGTCGACAAAAGCCGAGAAGTCTCGTTACCGGGCCGAGCGGTCCGGCCCCGGCAAGCCCAAGAAGCCGAAGGCACCCCGGCGCGACAAGCCGGTGGACACGTCCCTCCCGGGCGTGAGCGCGTCGGCGCGCAAGGTCGGCCCGAAGGGCACGGCCAAGCGTAATCGGTCGGAGCACGCCGCGGGCAAGGCGGCCTACGCGCTGGAGAACTCGGCGACGGGTAAGCCGTCACGCAAGTCCACCCGCGCGAGCGCCAACCGCGCCAAGCCGACGTCCAACCTCAAGCGCAGAGCGACGCGCACGACGCGCGACCCGAAGCAGCGAGCGCGGAAGGCGGCGGCCGCGGAGTAGCGCGGGGAGCCGGGGTCGACGAGCGCACCTTCTGCGGCGCGGGGCGCTCCCCCTTTCCAAATCGGGACCCGGGCCCCACGTCCCCCGGCCTCGCCACCACGGAGGCCGACTCATGACGTCCGCACAGCTTCTCGCATGGCTTCTCGCGCTGCCCTTGCTCCACGACGGCCACGGCTTCCCCATCCCGCGGCCCCTCGGCGCCGCGCGCGTGATCGCCGAGGTCGCCGCCGAGACCGAGGCGCCGCAGCTCTACGCCGCGCTGCTCGACGTGCTCGCCGCGCACGAGAGCGCGTACCACCCGCACGCCGTGGGTGATCACGGCCGGTCGTGTGGCGCCTACCAGACGCCGTGCGCGCGCACGCCGCGGCGAGACGCGCGCGGGCAGACCCGGCTCGCGGTGAAGATCCTCCGGCGGGCGATCGACGTCTGCCCGGGGCACCCGGTGTGGGCGTACGCCACCGGTCGTTGCGCGCGCACCGCCGTCGCGCTTCGCTACGAGGCCGAGGTGCGCGGGGAGATGGCGGTACCCCTGCCCGACCCGATCGAGACCGCCTCGCGCTGATCTCCGGCGGCCACGCAACGATGTACCCGGTGGCGCAGGTGTGACGTCGTCGATGACGAAGCGGTGCGGCGATTGAAATGGGGAGCTCCTGATCACGCCGCTTCGCCGTTGCGCCGACGCTGGTCATCGCGGCTGACGATCGGGCCACGGAGGGCTAGACTGGAGGCCATGAACCGCTTGCTTCTCCTCTCGTCCGCCCTGCTCCTCGCCGCCTGCAGCGGCTCCACCAGCACCGACCTGGACGCAGGCCCCGACGCGTCGCTGGACTCCGGCGGCGGTACGGACTCCGGCGGCGTCGACGGCGGGACCCCCGACTCCGGCGGCGGCACCGACTCCGGCGCCGACAGCGGCGGCGGCCCGTGCGACGCGGGCGCCTGCGCGCCTGGCCTCGCCTGCTGCGGCGACGCCTGCATCAACGAGCAGAACGATCCGCTCAACTGCGGCGGCTGCGGCACCAAGTGCGAGGGCAAGACCTCCATGTGCCTCAACGGCAAGTGTCAGGCGCCGACGTGCAAACCCGCGTGCGCCGGCGGCGACGTGTGCTGCGAGATCCAGGGTCCGGGCCCCTCCGGCCCGCCCAAGTGCGAGCCCGGGCCGACCTGCCCGGTGGGCTGCCCGCTCTGCAACTGAGAGAGACCTAGTCACGTCCTCGGCGGGGCGAGCGCGTAGGCGCGATCGAGCTCGCGCTGGCGCTGCTCCCGCCGAGCGTTGGCGTGGCGGGCGCGGTCGTGGTCCCGCAGAACCCAGAACCCATACTCGGTGTGCCGGTCCAGCGTCGCCCCGTCGCCGAACCCGAGCCGGATGCGCATGCAGAGCGCCTCGAGGTGTCTGCGCGCGCTGGCGCAGCGCCGCGGATCGGGCCAGCGCCGCTCGCCCGGCGCAAGCGCGCCGTCCAGCGCGTGCCCCACGTGCCCCACGAGCACGAGCCCGTAGTACGCGCGCCGGATCCGCCGCCGCCCCTCGACGCTGAGCGCGACGATGACGTCGCGCCCGTCACGCCGCCGCGTCACGAGCCCGACCTTCTCGAGCGACCGCATCATCTCGCTGATGGTGGATCGGGCCACGCCGAGCCCGCGCCGGAGGTCGCTCTGGAAGTGCGCGCACCCCGTCCCCAGCCGGTACAGCGCGTCGAGCACGTCGAACCGCGCCGCCGTCAACCCCATCGCCCGAAGCGCCCGCCGCGTGAGCCGGAGCGTCGCGTAGTACGCCCGCTTGATCGTGAAGAACACAGGATCCATCCCCGCCCCCCAAGCACCCCCCATGCCACCCCCCCTCCTCACGGATTCCCGCACAGACGTCGAAGTGAAAGGATCCTTGCACTTCGACGTCTGGTGTCCGGGGACAGGAAGGGGGGCCGGGGGGGACAGGGGGCGAGCTGCTTGTGAATCTGGCAGGAGCCCCTCGCACGCGGGCCATCCGCTATGCGTCGGGGTTCCCGACCTGAGAACTCGCCAGCTCCCGCGCTTGGTTCGCGTTCGCGAGTCGCGAACGCTCATCTACTTGGGCGAGAGCTCCACCAGGCCGCGCACCTCCGCGCCCATCGCCCGGAGCCTGGGCTTCGGCCGGACCGCGACGGGGACACGCGCCTGCCGCAGCATGTCCGCGTCCGAGGGGCTGTCGCCGAAGGCGGCGGCGAGCGGCCGCTCCCCCACACGGCCGCGCAGGGCCGCCACCTTGCCCGCGCCGTAGGGGAAGGGGCGCTCCACGTCCGCCTGAAGGACACCCGCCGCGCGCGCCGGGATGCCGGCCAGCACGTGCGACGCGTCGAACCCGAGCAGCGCCGCCCCGACGCGAACGATGGGCAGCGGCGACGCGCTCACCACGAAGCACTCCACGCCCGCCTCGCGCGCGGCGGCGAGCACCGAGAGCACCTCGCCCTGCCCGCGCGAAGGCAAGCTCGCCGCGGCCACGACGGTGGCGGCGAAGGCGTCCATCTCCCCCTCCGACCAGCCGGCGAAGAGCCAGGTCATCATCTCGCACACGGCCTGCTCGGCGAAGGCGCCGCGCAGGTAGGCCTCCCACAGGCCGCGCGCCACCGCGACGCCGCCGCCCGCGTCAGGTAGCGAGTGGGCGCGCGCCACCTCCCGCAGGGCGGTCGCGGCCGGCGCGCGCACGTCGGCCCGCTCGAGCGCGGAGAAGAAGAGGTCTTCCCCCACGTCGCCCGACCAGAGCGTGCCGTCGGCGTCAAACGCGGCGACGGGACGCTCCAGCGCGGCGGCGCGCTCTCGCACCGACCGTGCGAGGGCCTCCGCGCCCAGGGTGGAGAGCACCGCCGAGCTCAGAAGGGGATCTCGTCGTCGCCGCCGGCGTCGACGAAGTCGTCCGCGCCACCGCCGGCGTCCACCGGCTGAGCGGCCGGGGCAGAGCGGCCGTAGGAGCGGGGCGCTTCCTCCGAGCGCTCGGCGCCGCCGCGGCGGCCGCCGCCACCGAGGATGATGTTGCTCGCCACAATCTCGGTGCGGTAGCGCTTCTCGCCGTTCTTCTCGTAGCTCGAGGTGCGGAGCGAGCCCTCGATGAACACGCGGTCGCCCTTGCCGAGGATCTTGGCGAGCGCCTCACCGCGCTTGCCCCAGATGGTGATGGAGTGCCACTCGGTGCGCTCCTGCCGGGTGTTGCTCTTGTCGACGTAGCTCTCCGTCGTGGCGAGACGCAGCTTGAGCACCGCCTGGCCGCTCGGGGTGACGCGCAGCTCCGGGTCCGCGCCCAGGTTTCCGAACAGCAACACCTTGTTCAAGCCTTCGGCCATCGTCGTAATCTCCTCGTTCCCCAGGCACTGCACCCGATGTGCCAGCGCGAAGGCAGCTACTTTGCGTGGTATCGCGCCGCCGTCAACTGTCCCCGGACACCTCCGGGGGACACCCGGGACAGCCCCACCCGGCGCGGCTGAGGTCCGGCCGAAGGCCGGCCGACGGCCCGAAGGGCACGCAACCTGAGGTCCGGCCGAAGGCCGGCCGACGGCCCGAAGGGCACGCAACCTGAGGTCCGGCCGAAGGCCGGCCGACGGCCCGAAGGGCACGCAACCTGAGGTCCGGCCGAAGGCCGGCCGACGGCCCGAAGGGCACGCAACCTGAGGTCCGGCCGAAGGCCGGCCGACGGCCCGAAGGGCACGCAACCTGAGGTCCGGCCGAAGGCCGGCCGACGGCCCGAAGGGCACGCAACCTGAGGTCCGGCCGAAGGCCGGCCGACGGCCCGAAGGGCACGCAACCTGAGGTCCGGCCGAAGGCCGGCCGACGGCCCGAAGGGCGCGCGACCTGAGCTCCGGCCGAAGGCCGGCCGACGGCCCGAAGGGCACGCGACCTGAGGTCCGGCCGAAGGCCGGCCGACGGCCCGAAGGGCACGCGACCTGAGGTCCGGCCGAAGGCCGGCCGACGGCCCGAAGGGCACGCGACCTGAGGTCCGGCCGAAGGCCGGCCGACGGCCCGAACGGCGCGCAACCTGAGGTCCGGCCGAAGGCCGGCCGACGGCCCGAACGGCGCGCAACCTGAGCCGCGATACGTGCCGGCCCCGCGCCCCGTTGGAGCTGGCGTGGGCGCCGCGATTCGGTTTGGGAAGCTGCCTCACTTGGGCTATGACGGGGGCCTTTCTCCCGGGGGCCCGGAGTGGGCCCGTGGAACGGGAGACCTTCCCTCATCGGCCCTTCCCATGGCGGACCCGCGCATCTCCATCGTCATCCCGATCTACAACGAGCAGGCGATCCTCCACGCGGCCGTCGTGGACCTGCGGGAGCGGCTCAAGCCCCTCGGCTGGTCGTACGAGGTCATCCTGGCGGAGAACGGCTCCAAGGACCGCACCGTCGAGATCGCCCACGAGCTCGCGGCCAAGTACCAGCACACCATCGACGGCCAGGTGAAGGTCATCAGCCTGGGCGAGCCCAACTACGGCAAGGCGCTCAAGCAGGGGATCCTCCTCGCGCGCGGCGACATCGTCATCTGCGACGAGATCGACCTCTGCGACGTGGACTTCCACCGCCGCGCGGTGGATATCCTGGAGACGGGCGAGGCGGATCTGGTCATCGGCTCGAAGCTCGCCCGCGGCGCCGAGGACGACCGGCCGATGCTCCGTCACGTCGCGAGCATGGCGTACTCCGGCCTGCTGCGCGTCATGCTCGGCTTCCGCGGCACCGACACCCACGGCCTGAAGGCCTTCCGCCGCACCGCCCTGCTCGACACCGTGCGCGCGTGCCTGGTCGACAAGGACGTCTTCGCGAGCGAGTTCGTCATCCGCGCGGACCGCGGCGGGGTCAAGACGAAGGAGATCCCGGTGCACATCATCGAGAAGCGCCCGCCCTCCATCAACCTGTTCAAGCGGGTGCCCAACGTGCTGCGTAGCGTGGCGAAGCTGACGTACGCCATCCGCATCCGCGGCTGACCACGTGACACCGGACGAGCAGACGTCCGTCCCGACCCCGGCCCCGTACGACGCGGCGCGCACCCTGCGGGTGCACCGCTTCGGCGTGGGCGATCCGGCGGCGCAGGCGGACGAGGGAGGCCTCTCGGTCTGGAAGGCCGCCCACACGCCCGCTGGACCCGTCACCGTGCACCTGCGCCACGAGCCGCTCGCCGCGCGCGTGGTGGTGCGCGCGTGGGGCGCCGGCGCAGGTTGGGCCGTCTCCCGCGCGCCCGCCCTCACCGGGATGCAGGACGACCCTTCCGCCTTCCGTCCCGAGCAGCCCGCGTGGCTGCGCGAGCTCGCCCTCCGCCTCCGCGGCGTGCGCCTCGCGCGCGCGGTGTGCGCCGGGGAGATCCACGCCAGGGCCATCCTGGAGCAGCGCGTGGAGTTCGTGCAGGCGGCGGACGCCTGGCGCCGGCTGACCACCCGGCACGGCGATCCCGCGCCGGGCCCCCGGCCGCTCCGGCTGCCCCTCTCGGCGAAGCAGTGGCGCGAGCTGCCCTCCTTCGAGGCGCGCGCCGCGGGGGTGGAGCTGAAGCGCCACCGCGCCTTGCTCGTCGCCGCGCGCGCGGCCGAGGCCCTGCAGGCCGCCGTGGACGATCGCGAGGCGCTGCGCGCGCGGCTGGAGTCGCTGCACGGCACCGGCCCGTGGACCACCGCCCTGGTGATGGCGTGGGCGGGCGGCGATCCCGACGCCGTGCCGGTGGGCGACTACCACCACGCGCACATGGTCGCGCGGGCCTTCGCCGGGGAGGAGCGCGGCACCGACGCGCGCATGCTGGAGCTGCTCGAGCCGTACCGCGGCCACCGCTTCCGCGTGGTGCAGTGGCTGCTGATGTCCGGCCACAGCCCGCCGCGGCGCACCCACCGCCGACGCCTGCACGCGTGAACGGGGCGGTCAGGGGCAGGAGCGCGGCTGCAGCACCAGCGGAGGCAGCGGCTTCTGGGTGAAGTCGAAGGCGTCCATCAGGTCGTTGGCCTGGCCGTCCTGCGCGGCGGGATCGATCGACGAGAGCGTCTTGGCCCCGAAGACGCGCTCGATGAAGCGCGGGATGCTCGCCTGCTCCGACTCCTCGTGGAAGATGAAGCCCTCCTTCGCGTACGGCGAGATGACGATGAGCGGCAGGCGGAAACCCAGGCCATAGGGCTGCTTGGTGTCGCAGCCGTACTGCCGCGGGGGCGGCACGTGGTCGTACCAGCCGCCGAAGTCATCCATCGTGAAGAGGATGGCGGTGTCCTTCCAGTACTGGCTCTGCATGATCTTGTTGATGTGCCCGACGGTCCAGTTCTCGCCCGCGCACACGCCGCCGATGTTGGGGTGCTCGTCGTCCAGGTCCTGGTTCACCAGCCAGGTGACCGCGGGGAGCTTCCCGGCGTCGACGTCGGAGTCGAACGTGCTCGCGTTGACCACGTGCTTCCACCCCGGGCCGTTGCGGATGCTCTTGATCCCGTCGAACATCGACCAGATCTCGCCGAGGACGTAGAAGTCCGACCCGTAGAACTTCCAGTCGACCCCCTGCGGCAGCACGTCGGGCACCGAGGGGATGTCGAAGCACGGGAACACCTGCTTCTCGGTGCAGGTCTGCTGGTCCTGGATGGCGACGGTGGTGCTGGAGGACTGATCGCACCCCCAGTACGGGTGCCAGATCTGGGTGTTGGGGTTGCCGTACGACCACCCCGCCTGCGCGGCCAGCACGAAGGTGTGGCCGGGGAAGCTCGGGCCGAGCACGTTGGCGAAGAAGCGATCGGCGAGGACGAAGTGGCGGGCGTACTGCCAGTAGTTGGGGATGTCCTTCTCCAGGTACTGCGCGTAGGCGAGGTTGTCGCCGTTCTGGCTGGTGCCGGCGGTGTTGTCCCAGCCGTCCATGGCGCCGCCGTTCCAGTCGGCCAGCGCGCAGGAGTGGGCGTGGCAGAAGTCACGCGGGGTCTTGTCCGGCGCCTCCGGCGGGGTGATGGTGCCGTTCTGCGTCTTGATCTGCGAGATGCCGTCGGCGCCCGGGAAGGAGCCGAAGTAGTTGTCGAAGGTGTGGTTCTCCTTGACGATGATCACGACGTGCTTGATGGGGATGGGCGTGGGCGGCGCGGCGTCGTCTGCCGCGTCGCCGGCCGCGTCGCCCGCCGACCCCTCGCCGGGCGAACCGTCCGTTCCGCCATCCGCTCCCGCGAGGGGCTCCCCGGGGGAGCTGCCGCAAGCTACCGTCATGGCCACCACCAGAAGGACACCCGACCGCCACCAGCCTGCCGCCATCCCGTCACGATGATGGAACCGTCGCGAACGGCAACAAAAACCGTCATGACCAACCCCTGATGCCTCCTCGAGACGCCCAGTCCCACCCGCCCGACCCACGGCGCCTGGGCATGTACGCGGCCGTGGCGCTCGCGGGGTTCGCGCTCGCCACCACGGCGGCGCTCATCGCGTGGTTCGCCACCGTGAGCGAGCCGTGGACGTGGAAGAGCCTCGTCGCCATCGCCAGCGTGCTCTTCGCCCTGACGGTGGCGGTGCTCGTCTATCGCCTCCCCACCCGTGAGCACGCCATCGGCGGGGCGATGGTCCTCGGGGCCTCCCTCCTGCGGGTGGGCCCGCCCTCCGAATGGAACGGGGCGACGGCGGCGCTCTTCGTGCTCACCGCGCTGGCGGCCGGCCCGGTCGTCTACGCCATCGTCAAGCTACCGCGGGAGTAGCCGCGCGCGCGGGTGTATCCTCCGCCGCATGCGCATCCTCTATGGCGTGGTGGGCGAAGGGATGGGGCACGCGACGCGCAGCAAGGTCGTGTGCGAGCACCTGGTGGCGCGCGGGCACGAGGTGAAGATCGTCGTCTCCGGCCGGGCGCACTCCTTCTTGTCGCGCGCCTTCGCCGACGTGGTGGAGATCAAGGGCCTCACCATCCGCTACGTCGACAACCGCATGGACCGCGACGCCACGCTCGCGCGCAACCTGGTGGCGGCGCCCGGCCTCATCGCAGACAACGTCAGCGCTTACTACGAGAAGGTGGTCGCCTTCGAGCCGGACGTCGTCTTCAGCGACTTCGACTCCTTCGCCTACTTCTTCGCCAAGCGGCACGGCATCCCCATCGTCTCGGTCGACAACCAGCAGGTCATCAGCCGCTGCAAGCACGACGACGCGATCAAGCAGGGCGTGAAGGTCGACTACCAGATGACCAAGGCCTTCGTGCGCGCCAAGCTCCCCGGCTGCGATCACTACGTGATCACCACCTTCTTCTACCCGCCCATCCGCAAGAAGTACCGCGACACCACCACGCTGGTGCCGCCCATCCTGCGCAAGGCCATCCTGGAGGCGCGGGCGAACGCGAGCGTCGGCGGGCACGTGCTCGTCTACCAGACCTCCGCCAGCGACTCCGGCCTCATCCCGGCGCTCAACGGCCTGCGCGAGCACCGCTTCGTCGTCTACGGCCTCAAGCGCCACGACCAGAAGAGCGCCCACGCCGCGCTCGACCGCGCGGGCAACTGCGTCATCAAGGACTTCAGCGAGGAGGGCTTCGTCCACGACCTGGCGACCGCGCAGGCCGTGGTCAGCAACGGCGGCCTCTCCCTCATCGGCGAGGCGCTCTACCTCGGCAAGCCCATCTTCACCGTGCCGGTGCGAAACCAGTTCGAGCAGGTGATGAACGCCCGCTACCTGGAGGAGCTCGGCTACGGCCTCGGCGCCGGAGGCATCGAGCCGGAGCTCCTGCGCCTCTTCTTGCGAGAGCGCGACCGCTACGCCGCGCGCGTGGCGCGCCACCAGCAGGAGGGCAACCAGGTCCTTTACGCCACCCTCGACGAGCTGCTGCGCAAGGTGTCCAAGCGCGCCGCCAAGGCGAAGGCGCGCGCGGCGGAGCGCGGCTGAGCGCGCCAACCCCCTGTCCCGGGACACCCCGCGGGGACAGGGAGGACAGGGCGCGCGACGCGCAAGCCCGCGATCTCACTGGCACGCATCGACGGCACGCCCGTTGCGATACCCCTCCCCGAGCGGCGCGTACGCGCGGCGAATGGACGGAAGGAGATTTCACCCTCCAGTTGGTCATCGTCTCGCCGGGCCCATCTCCCGCGCTGCGCCCGCTCGCATTCTTCCCCGGCGGCACCTTCGCCGGTCTCGCTCCCGCCCCTTCGTGATAAGGGCGGGGGCATGCCCCACGCCCCCAGCACCCTCTGCATCCACGCCGGTCAGGAGCCGGACCCCGTCCACGGCGCCGTCATGACGCCCATCGTCCTTTCCAGCACCTTCTGGCAGGACGGCCCGGGCAACCCCAAGGCGGGCTTCGACTACTCCCGCGCCGGCAACCCCACGCGCGCCGCGCTGGAGGGCTGCCTCGCCGCGCTGGAGGGCGCCGGGCACGCCATCGCCTTCGGGAGCGGCTGCGCGGCGACCACCGCCGTCCTGCTCACCCTGCAGTCCGGCGATCACGTGCTGGTGGGCGACGACGTGTACGGCGGCACCTTCCGCATCTTCGACAAGGTGATGAAGCAGTTCGGTGTGGAGGCGACGTTCCTCGACATGACCGACCCCGCGCGCGTCCGCGAGGCCATCCGCCCGAACACGCGCCTGGTGTGGATGGAGACCCCCTCCAACCCGATGCTCAAGGTCTTCGACATCGCCGCCATCGCCGAGGTGGCGCGCAAGGCCAAGATCCCCCTCGCCGTGGACAACACCTTCGCCACGCCGATGCTCCAGCGCCCGCTCGACCTCGGCGCGACGATGGCCGTGCACTCCATGACCAAGTACCTCAACGGCCACTCCGACGTGGTCGGTGGGTGCGTCATGACGAGCGACGAGGCGCTCGCCGAGAAGCTCCACTTCCTGCAGAAGTCGGTGGGCGGCGTCCCGAGCCCGTTCGACTGCTACCTCGTGCTGCGCGGCCTGAAGACGCTCTCGGTGCGCATGGAGAGACACGTGCAGAACGCCAGCAAGATCGCCGCGTGGCTCTCCACCCACTCCCGCGTCAAGAAGGTGCTCTACCCGGGCCTGCCCTCGCATCCCGGCCACGCCCTCGCGAGCAAGCAGATGAAGGGCCCCGGCGGGATGATCGGCTTCGAGATCGACGGCGGCATCCCGCAGGCCACCGCCTTCCTGCGCGCGCTGGAGGTGTTCGCCTGCGCCGAGAGCCTCGGCGGGGTGGAGTCCCTCGCCGAGCACCCGGCGATCATGACTCACGCCAGCCTCCCCGCGGAGGCGCGCCGCGCGCTGGGCATCGGGGACGGCCTCATCCGCCTCTCGGTGGGCATCGAGGACGAGGCGGACCTCCGCGCCGACCTCGAGGCTGGCTTCGAGGCGGCTTTCCGCGGGTGACGCATTGTTCGCCCTGGCGCGCCCGGCGCGCTATTCTCACGGATACGCTTCCCTTTTTCGAGTGGAGGAGACGATGAATCGCGTGCCGATGGTCAAGCCGTTGAAGTCGCTGGTGGTCCTCGCCGCCGCCGCCGGTGGAGTCTTGCTCGTCGCCTGCAGCGGCGACCCTCCGCCCGCGAAGGGCGTCGCCCTGAGCTCCACCGTCCAGACGAGCCCCTCCGCGCCCGGCGCGTGCAACCGTGCGGGCCCCTTCCTCACGATCGGCGACCCCAGCACCGGCGTGGTGGACACAGGGACCGCGGGCGTGGTGGTGGAGTGCTCCGTCAAGCCGAACGGGGCGAACTTCGACGTGTCCGCCCGCGCCACGGTCAGCGGCGGCGCCAACAAGGGCACCATCACCATCATCGGCAGCTTCGCCGCGCTGGACCCGAACAACCCGAAGGCCCGCAGCGAGAACATCCGCGCCATCTTCCAGGACGAGACCATCACCCTGGACGAGAACGACTGCTACGCCATGTACACCGACGTGGACAACGCGACGCTGGACGGCACGCCCATCACCAACGCCGGCATCGCCCCCGGCCGCGTGTGGGCGAGCGTCTTCTGCCCCAACGCGCCGAACAAGAACGACGCGAACCAGAGCACCAAGAGCTGCCAGGCGACGGCGGAGTTCCGCTTCGAGAACTGCGACCAGGGCACCCAGTAGCCCGGCGACTCAGACCCCCTCTTCCGCCAGCTTTGCCAGGACGGCCTGCACCTCCACCGCCGACTCGAACTCGGGCCGCGCGGAGAGGAACGCCTGCAGGTATTTCTTGGCGGCCGCGCCCTCTCCCCGGGCGAGGTACGCCATGCCCACGGCGTAGAGGGCGTCGGCGTCCCCGGGGGCCTGGCTGAGCGCCTGCGTGCCCTCCTTCACCGCCTCCCGCGTGTCCCCCAGCTCCCGCAGGACATGGCACAGCGCCACCCGCGCGCCCAGGTGCGCGGGCGCGAGCCGCAGGCACGCGCGGTAAGCGTCGCGCGCCGGCCCGAGCTCCCCGACCTCGTACAGGCCGACGCCCAGGAAGTAGTAAGCGTAGGGGTTGGCGCGGTCCGCCTCGATGACGTCGCGCAGCAGGTGCAGCGCCTCGTGGAAGTGCTCCTCGTGCAACAGCTCGGTTGCCTCTTCCACGGCGTCCCAGTAGGCGTGATCGGCGGCGTCTTCGGGGCGCTGTAGCGAGATGGGCGTGGTGGGCATGTCGGGATGGAGCAACCTAAGCACGGCGCGCGGCGGGCACAATCGCCACGTCGCCTTCGACGCCTACGCCGCGGCGCTCGTCCTCGCCTCCGCCGCGGCGTTCTACGTGCCGGCCCTGCGCGCCACCCGCGGCGACTGGCCGGTCCCGCTGGACGACGTCTTCATCCACTTCGACTTCGCCCGCGCGCTCGTCCACGGTCACCCCTTCGAGTGGGTGGCCGGGCAGGGCTACTGCTCCGGGGAGACGGCGCCGCTCTACGCCGTCGTCGTCGCGCTCGGCTACGCGCTCGGGTTCCACGGCCTGAGCCTCGGCGTGTGGACGGCGCTGGTGGCGTGCGTCTCGCTCTGGGACGCGCTGCGCTCCCTGCGTGCGCTGCTCGCGCGGGAGCCCCCCTTCGTCGCGTGGGCGGGGGCCGCGCTCTTCGTCTCGGCGGGCGTCGTGGACTGGAGCTGGTTCTCCGGGATGGAGCTCGCCTTCTTCACCGCGCTGCTGCTGCGCGCGACGCTCGCCCTGGACCGGGCGCTGCGGGCGCCGCCGACCGCCCGCGCCCGCGCCCAGCTCGCGCTCGGGCTGTGGGGCGCGGCGCTGGTCTGGACGCGGCCGGAGGCGGCGGTCATCGTGGCACCTTTTGCCGTGATCGTGGCACGCGGGGCGGGCTCCCTCGGCGCGGTCGGGTCGCTGCTACGCGCGGCCCTCCCGGGGGCCATCGCCACGCTCGCGGTGCTCGCGCTCAACTGGGCGCTCACCGGCGACCCGGAGAGCGCCGGCGCGCGCCTCAAGCTGCTCGCCAGCAACCCGTACCTCTCCGACCTGGACCGCGCGCGCGAGCTGGGCATGAACCTGCTCCACTTCGAGTGGAAGGTGATGGAGGCGAGCGTCCTCCCCTCGCCGCGCCTCGCCCTGCCCTTCGGCCTGCTCTGCGCCGCGGGCCTCGCGCCGCGCCGCACCCGCGCGATCGCCGCGGCGGTGCTCGTGTCGGCGGTGCTCTGGGCGCTGCTCGTCTCCGCCAACGGCGCCGCCCGGTACCAGAACTTCCGCTACTACGTGCCAGCCGTGGCGCTGCTGTTCGTCGCCGCGGCCCTCGGTGTGGCGGCGCTCGCGCGCGTGCTGCCCGCGCCGCTGGCCGCGCTGCTCGCCTTCGCGCTGCCCGCCGGCGCGGCGTGGCGCGCGCGTCCGCAGGTGGACTTCTTCCGCGCCGCCTCCCTGAACGTCCACGATCAGCAGGTGGAGGTGGGGCGTCGCCTGGCGCGCGTCATGGCGCCCGGCGATCGCGTGCTCGTCAACGACGCCGGCGCCATCCCCTACGTCGCCGGCCGCGGGGCGATGGACGCGCTCGGACTGGGCGGCTTCCACCGCCTGCCCTTCACCCGCGCGGCGGTGAGCGGCCAGGGCTCCACCGCCGAGCTCCTGCAGCGGCTGCCGCCGGGGGAGCGGCCGGCGTGGCTGGCGCTCTACCCCAACTGGTTCGGCGCGCTGACCGCCAGCTTCGGCCGCGAGGTGGACCGCGTCACCATCCACCCCAACGTCATCTGCGGCGGCCCCACCAAGGTCATCTACCGGGCTGACTGGTCCGCGCTCGACGCGCGCGATCCGCCGCCCGGCCGCGTGCTGGACGCGCTGGACGTGGCGGACGTGACGAGCGAGGCGGAGCACGCCTACGCCTCGCCGGCGCCGCTGGGCGGCTGGACGGTGCTCATGGTCCTCCCGACGCGCGCGGGCGCGCCCATGTTCGACGGCGGCCGCATCATCCCGGAGGGGCAGGCCGAGCGCTTCGTGCTGCGCGCGGCGGCGCCGCAGGCGCGTCTCGTGCTGCGCAGCGACGCGCCGGTGGACGCGCGCGTGACGACGCCCCGCGCGACGGCGGACCTGCACGCCGGCGCGGCGCCCGGCGCCTGGCTCTACGCGTCGGCGTGGCTGGGCGAGATCCGCGCGGGCGACGCGGTCACCATCACCGCGCGCCGCGGCGCGCTGCGCGACTTCCACGTGTGGCTGCTCGGCGCTGCGCCGAGCGCACATCGCTGATGGGTCAAGGGTTGGCGGCGAGCGCGCGGCGGCGGCGCGGCGGGAAGCCGAACGCGGTGAGCACCTCGTCGGGGATGCGGGACGGCCGCCCCAGCGACGCGTCCACGTAGCCCCAGGTGGTGAGCGCCCGGAGGAGCACCTCCTCGTCCGCCTTGCGCACGATCTCCGACACGCGCTCGCATTTTGCGGCCATGAAGCTGGAGATGCGCGTACGCACCTCCACCGCGTCACCGCGTAGCGCCGAACGCAGATAATCCACTTCCTGGCGGCGCACGACGAACACCCCGCCCAGCCGGGCATAGGCCTCCCAGCCCAGCCCTACGGCGCTCGAGTGGGCCACGGCAGAGTCCTGAAGCCAGCGGATATACGCGATGTTGCTCGCATGGCCGAGCTCGTCGATGTCGGCGTCTCCGACGGTCAGGCGATGCGCGTAGGTGCTGGAGCTTTCCACGGACACCGTCATAGCCAAAAGCTGGCCGGTCATGCACGGAATGTGCATTGATGGGAGCCGATGTCGGCCATGCCGTCGCCGCCGCCCCCCCCGGTGGCCCCCATGCTCACCCTGCGCGCCCGCGCCCACGAGGCCGTGGCGACCCTGCGGGAGGTCGCGCTCATGGCCCGGGACATCGCCCCCGTCCTGCCGGACGCCTCCGACGAGGACGACATCGTGGTGCTGGTCCACGGCTTCCTCGCGAGCGCCGGCGTCTTCCGCCCGCTGCGCGCGCGCATCGAGCGGGAGGCCGGCGCCCACGTGGCGTCCTTCACGCACGCGCCGGGCGCCGGCGTGAAGTCCATCGCCGGGGCGCTCGCCGCGCTGGTGGACCGGCTGCCTCCGCGCGCGCGCGTGCACGTCGTCGGGCACAGCCTGGGCGGCCTCGTCGCGCGATGGTACGTGCAGGAGCTCGGCGGGCACGCCCGCGTCGCGCAGACGATCTCCCTCGCCTCGCCCTTCGGCGGCACCCCGCTGGCGAACCGCTTCCCCATCCTCGTGGGCCGCGACCTGCGCCCTGGCAGCCCCCTGCTCCGGCGGCTACGCGCGCGCGCCCAGGTCCACGGCGTGCCGCACCTCTCGGTCGCCGGCGCGAGCGACACGCTCGTCTCGCAGGAGGCGGCGCTCGCCTTCCCCGAGGGCAGGCGGGTGGTCCTGCCGCAGCGCGGGCACAACACGCTTCTGTACGACAACATGGTCGCCGACATCGTCGTGCGCGCCGTGCGCACCGCTGCGCAGCAGTAGCCTCGCTCACGGTTCGCCCGCTCCCAGCGCCCCCCGCGGGCGTCGGACCTCTCAGGTGGCGACGCGGCGGCGCGTGCTGCGCGAGGCCGACGACGCCGCGCTCACCAGCGAATCCACCCCGATCCCGAGCGCCTCGGCGATGCGACAGGCCACCATGAGGGAGGGCCCGAGCTCGCCACGCTCCAGCCGGGCGACGTAGTTGCTCGAGAGGGAAGCGGCCTCCGCCAGCTCGACCTGCGTCCACCCCAGCTTCTGCCGCGCGACGCGGATGCGCTCGCCGACGCTCGCCGCGAAGGCCTGCGCGTCGTTGGCGTCGCCACTCCAGCCGGCCTCGGTCTTGAGTCTGCGTCCCGTACGCTCGGCCACGTGACAAGAATAGCAGAACCCGGCCACGGGGCGAGTACTCTTGAACGGGTCTGATGGAGATCGACGTCGGCCAGATCGTGGACCGGAAGTACGAGCTCAGGCGCCTTCTCGGAGAAGGCGGGATGGGCCAGGTGTGGATCGCGCGGCACCGATCGCTCGCGCAGGACGTGGCCCTCAAGCTGCTCTTGCCTCCGCGCGACAGCCACGAGGACGCGCGCGTCACGCGCCGGCGCTTTCTGCTGGAGGCCCAGGTGGCCGCGTCGCTCTCGCGAAAGAGCCGCAATATCGTGCAGGTGACCGACCACGGCGAGGACCGCGGCATGGTCTACCTGGTGATGGATCTGCTCCAGGGCTCCTCGCTCGACGGATGCCTGGACACGCTGGGGCACCTCGATCCCCCGACGACGAGCGCCGTCGTCGGGCAGATCGCGCGGGGGCTCGGTGTGGCTCACGCGGAGGGCGTGCTTCACCGTGACCTCAAGCCGGGTAACGTCTTTCTTGCGCAGGACGAGGAGGGCCACCTGCTCGTCAAGATCCTGGATTTCGGCATCGCGGGGATCCGTGACGTGCGCGGCTCGGTGCCGCGGGTCTCCTCCCGCCTCACCGCCAAGGGACTCGTGCTCGGCAGCCCGAGCTACATGAGCCCGGAGCAGGCGCTCGCGCAGCCGCTCGACGCGCGCGCCGACGTGTGGTCGCTCGCGGTGGTGGCCTACGAGATGCTCGCCGGCGTGCCGCCCTTCGCCGGCCCGACCCAGGAGGACACCATCCTGCGGGTGGTCAACCACAGGGCCGCACCGCTCGGCGAGCACGCCCCCGAGCTGGGTGACGCGTTCGACGCCTTCTTTGCGCGCGCCTTCGCGCGGTCCATCGACGAGCGCTTCGGCAGCGCCCAGGAGCTGGCGCGCGCCTTCGCGGCGATCGCGCCGCCGGCGGAGGTGCCGCGGGTCCGCGTGTCCGTCGCGCCGCCGCCGGTCACCGGGCCGGGGCAAGCGACCGCGGGCGAGCCGGCGGTGACGCAGGCGCCGGAGCCTCAGGCGGCGCCAGCGCCGCGCGAAGACACCGGGGCGCCGAGCGTGCCGCTGCGCTCGCCGAGCACCGGGGTGCTCCTCGGGGTCGCGGCGGTGCTGGTGCTGATCGCGGTCGGAGCCTTCGGGGTCCACGCGATGGGAGACCAGCCCGCCGCGCCACCCACAACCCCTCCGTCCGCGACCGCTCCGTCCGCGGCCGCTCCGTCCGCGGCGGAGACGACCACGCCGACGCAGGCTCGGACCGCGCCGCCGCCCCCGCACCCCGCCGCCTCCGCCGTCCCCTCGCTGCGACCGCAGGACCTGCCGCCCGCAAGGGGGACGACGGCCCCGCCGCCTCGCAACCGCCCCGCCCCGCCACCCGGCGCGAGCGCGCCCCACGCCGCCGCCGCCCCCACCGCCGCCTCCAGCGCCGTCCCCGCGCCCGGAGACACGATCGACAAGAGCAACGTCTTCTGACGCCTCGACTATACGTACCCGTCTAACTAGAATGGATGGCATGCGCCGCGTGCGAGTTGCCCTGATGGTCGCGGCGGTGGCGGGCCTGGTGAGCGCGGCGACCCCTGCCCGCGCCGACCCGGCGTCCGACGCGAAGGACCTCTTCGAGCGCGGCCACGAGCTGCGGTCGAGCGGCCGGTGCGATCAGGCCGTCGCGCTCTTTCGCAAGGCGTACGCCCTCTACCCGCAAGGCCTGGGCAGCCTGCGCAACATCGCCGAGTGCGAGCAGGCGCTCGGTCACTGGGCGTCGGCGCGACGCGCATGGCTGGACCTGTCGCGCGCGGCGATGCTCTCGCACGAGGCCAGGTACGCCGGGTGGGAAGCAGAGGCGCGCGGCGACGCCGACGCGCTCGCGCCCAGGGTGGCGCGCGTGACGCTGGACGTCGTCGACACCGCGGGCCACCCGATCCACGACGCCGCGGTCAAGGTCACCCTCGCCGGCGAGGAGGTCGCTCCCGTCCTCTACGGCACCGCGCTGGAGCGCGATCCGGGCTCGTACGTGGCGCGGGCGGAGCTCCCGCCGGACCTCCGCGCGGAGGCGACGGTCACGCTCGCCGCCGGCGACGACAAGCACGTGCGCCTGGTGCTCCCCGCGGCGCGCGCACCGCTTCACGTCCGCCAGCCGGACGTCACGCCGGCGCCCCACAGGGGCGGCGGAGCGCGCAGGGCCCTCGGGTGGACGGCGGTGGGCCTCGGCGCGGCCTCACTGGTCGGCATGGGGGTGAGCCTCGGCGTCCGCCAGGACGCGCTCGGTCAGCTTCAGGACGCCTGCCCGGGCTACGCCACCGCCTCGTGCCCGGACTCGTTGCGCGGCGTGGTCGATCGCGGCAACGTCGCGAGCGCCCTGGTCACCGTGCTCGCCATCACCGGCGGCGTGGCGACGGCCGCCGGCGTCGTCCTCCTCTTGACCGCGCCGGCGTCCGCCTCGCCGCGCGCCGCCGTCTCGGTGGGGCTGGGGGGCGTCTCCGCCGCGTGGAGCTTCTGATGCGACGCCTCTGCCTTCTCCTGACGCTGACACCCTTGCTTGTATACTGCACGTTTCCGGACGTACGCTTCGACGGTGACGCGGGCGACGACGCCGGCGTGAGCGACGCCGCGGCCGATGGCGGCCCGACGCCGGAGGCGGGCGGCGGAGACGCCGGAGATGGGGGACCGGACCCGTGCGACCGGGACCAGGACGGCCACCGCGCGAACACCCAGGCGTGCGGCGGCGACGACTGCAACGACAACGACGCGCGCATCCATCCCGGCGCCGGCTTCGTTCACGACGTGCCCGACGCTGCGCTGCTCGGAGACTGGAACTGCGACGGGACGGTGGACAAGGAGTACCCGGCGGTCAGCTGCTCGCAGATCTCCACCAACTGCGGCTCGGCGATGGGCTTCGTCATCGATCCCGGCTGCGGCGAGACCGGGGCGTTCGTGCAGTGCACCGGCACCATCGCCTGCACCGGCGCCGACGCGGGCACGCGGGTGCAGGGCTGCAAGTGAGCGATCCGACGCGCGCGGCTACTTGAGCTCCACCACCGGCTGCGCGACGCCGGGCGTGCCGTCGTCCAGGCCGGGCGCGCCGCCCACGCCCTTGCTACCGCCGAGGGCGGCGACGCTGATCGCCTGCAGCGTCGCGTCGTCCAGCGAGGGCTTCGTCCCCGCGTAGAGCACTCCGACCGAGACGCCGCCCGCGCCGCCACCACCCGCGCCGCCGGCGCCACCCGTCCCGCCATTGCCGCCGTTGCAACCGGGGGACGCGCCGTCCCCGCCGTAGCCGCCGGGCTGGCCGGCCTGCCCCGCGACGCCCGCGCCGCCCTTGCCCGCCGTCGTCGCGGCGAGGCGCGACGCGATGAGGGTGACGTCGCTTGCAGAGACGGCGAGGCCGATGCTCCCGCCGCCGCCGCCGCCGGGGCCGCCGCCGCCGCCGCCGCATCCACCACAGGCGCCGCCACCGCCACCACCGCTGCTGAGCGAGTCGGTGCCGCCGCCGCCGCCACCGCCCTGCCCGGGGCCGCCGTTCTTGCCCGCGACGCCCGCGCCGGGCGCCCAGCCGTCCTTCGACAGTACGCCCAGCCTGGAGGCGCCGGCGCCGCGCGTGGGGTCCTGCGCGCTCGCCCCGTCGTCACCCGCCTTGCACCCGGCGGCGCCGCCCGTGCCGTCGTCGGGCGCCTTGCCACCCAGGCTCGGCACCCCGTCCTTGCCGGCGCTCCCGGTGAGGAGCCCGCCGCTGCCGCCCGCGCCGCCGGTGCTGTTGGTGCCGTCGGCGCAGAGGGTGCAGGCGTGCGCGCCCCCACCCGACGTCCCGGTCGCGTTCTTGCCCGCGATGCTGGCGTCGGACTGCGCCACCTGCGACCAGTTGCTCGTCAACGTGCCTGCGGCGCCGTCCATCGCGGTGCCCGCGGAGAACGCCACGCGACGGAAGGTGACGCCCGCGCACCCGGTGACCAGCGCGGCGATGCTCAATCCGCCGGCCGTGGTGGCGTTGGACGCGACGAAGGAGAGGTCCTCGATCACCACAGACTTGCTCACGCCCTTCATCCGCAGCGAGGTGGTGCCCTGGCCGACGGTGGGCTGCTGCCCGTCATAGGACCAGTCGCCGCACTTCAGGCCCCCGTAGAGGCTGACGCCGGTCGTCCCGTCGAGGCTGACGTCCTCGGCGTAGGTGCCGTCGCACACGTAGATGCGCGGCTTGAAGCCGGCGCTCGCCACGGCGTGGCCGATGGTCTTGAAGGGGTGCGCCCTGGTGCCATCGCCGGCGTCGTCCCCACCGGCGGCGTCCACGAAGACGCCGATGCCCTCGTCGATGCACGCGGGGCTGTCGGCCAGGTCCCTGGTGAGGTCGCAGCCCTCCGGCACCACCACGTCGGGGGCCGCGTCGCCGGGCATCACGTCGCCGGCGCCGCCGTCGGCCGCGGGGTCGCAGGTGCCGGTCGTGAGGCAGTCGTCGCTGGAGCCGGAGCAGCCGGCGGCGAAACACAGGAAGGCGAGGCAGCCGAGAGCGTGTGCGCGCATGGGGTACTCCTTGGCCGCGCCCGGGGGGGGAGCGCGGCCGTGCATATCCGTACTGGGATAGCACGCTTCTATCCGTTTCGGTATACGAAAGCCGCCGACCCCCAGCGCTCTCCGGTCCGTCCCACGCGGGTACACGGAAGGGACCGGAGAGATGGGGATCCTCGCCGCGCGCTCGTGGTAGCGCGCGCGCTTGTCTACTTGGCCTGGAGCACCGGCTGCGCCACGCCGGCGACGCCGTCGTTCACCCCGGCCGCGCCGCCGGTGCCCTTCGCCGCGCCCACCGCCGCCACGGTGATGGCGTTGGTCGTCGCGTCGTCGAGGGTGGGCATGGTGCCCTGGTAGAAGACGCCGGCCGAGACGCCGCCGGCGCCCCCGCCCCCCGCGCCACCCGCGCCGCCGGTACCGCCGTTGCCGCCGCCGCAGCCAGGCGAGTCGCCCTGGCCGGCGAAGCCGCCCGTCTGTCCGCCCTGCCCGACGCTGCCGGCGCCGCCGGCGCCCGCGTCGCTCGCCGAGAGCTCCGAGCTGGCGAGGGTCACCGTGCTCGACACCACCGCGAGCGCGATGCTCGCGCCGCCGCCGCCGCCGGCCATGCCGCCCGCGCCGCCGCAGCCACCGCACGCGCCGCCGCCGCCGCCGCCCTTGGTGAGCGAGGAGCCGCCGCCGCCGCCGCCACCACCCTGCCCGGGGCCACCGTTCTTCGCGGCGGTGCCCGCCATCGGCGCCCAGCCGGTCGCGGAGAGCACGCCCAGCGCCGCGGCGCCCTTGCCGTCCGTCCCCGCGGGCGCGCTCGCGCCATCGTCGCCGTCCTTGCAGCCGGAGGCGCCGCCCTTGCCGTCGGTGGGCGACTGGCCGCCGAGGCCCGGGGCGCCGTCGGCGCCGGCGCCCGGGGTGAGCGTGCCGTCGCCGCCCTTGCCGCCCGAGCTGACGACCTTGTCGACGCAGAGGTTGGCGCACGCCTGCGCCTTGCCGCCGCTGGTGCCGCTGGCGCTCGTGCCGGCGATGCTCGCGTCCGACTGGGCGATTTGCGTCCAGTTGCTCCCGGTCACGCCGTCCGCGCCCGCCATGCCCTTGCCGGCGACGAGCTTCACGCGGCGGAAGGTGACGTCGGCGCTGGAGTTGACGAGCGCGCCGAGGCTACTGTCGCCCGCCTTCTTGCCGTCGGCCGCCTGGAAGGTGAGGTCCTCGAAGACGACGGGCTTGGTGAGGCCGTCGACGTGCAGGGCCATCAGCCCGGCGCCGACCACCGGCTTGCCGCCGCTGTAGGACCAGTCGCCGCACTTGAGGCCGCCGTAGATGTTCACCGCGTTCTGCAGGGTGATGGAGACGTCCTCCGGGTAGGTCCCCTCGCACACGTAGACGCGCGGCTTGCCGCCCGCGGCGGCGATGCCCTTGGCGATGGTCTTGAACGGGTGGGCCTCGCTGCCGTCGTTGGCGTCGTCGTCGCCGTTCTGCGCGTCGACGAACACGCCGATGCCGTCGTCGATGCACGCCGGACTGTCGGCGAGGTCCTTGGTGAGGTCGCACCCTGGGGGCACGACCACGTCGGGCCCCGCGTCCGCGGTGACGTCACCATCGCCGCCGCCGCCGTCGGACGTGGCGCACGTGCCGCTCGTCGTGCAGTCGTCGCCGGAGCCGGAACAGTGGATGACCGCCGCGGCGGAGAGGATGGCAAGGCAACCAAGAGTGTAAGCGCGCATGAGAGAGCTCCTTTGGGAAGACGCCCCGCCGAGCCGGGCCGTCCCCAGAGATATACCTTTCGAGATAGTCCAAGTCTATCCCTAACAGGATAGGTCTCGCGCGCACACCACCCCACGAGCCCCGCCCTGGAGCCCGCAGCCCGCGCTCAGGGGCTGCTCGACTCCACCTTGGGCTCGGGGCTCTGCCCGCCCGCCTGCTTGTCGTCCTGCTGGAGCGAGTAGCGGACCAGCGCGCGCAGGACCTCGTTGCGCTCCACGTTGCCGACGATGCGCTTGAGGTCCTCGTAGATGCTGGGGTCGACGAGCAGCGCGCCCAGCGTCCCCTTGCCGTTCTTCAGGTTGCCCACGATGGTGCGCAGGTCGTCGCTCATCGCGTTGACGTTGGTCATCAGGTGCTGCGAGTCGGTGTCGCCGTAGAGCAGCGCGTGCGCCAGCCCGTTGCCCGTGCGGATGTGCTCCAGGTCCTTGTGCACCTCGGCGAGGGACCCGGCCGCGTTGGAGGACATCTCCCCGTCGTAGACGAGCGCGTGGGCCATGCCCGGCCCCTGCCGCACCTGCCGGGTGACGTCGTGTGCGTCCGCGAGGAGCCCGCTGAGCTGCCCGGTGGAGCTGTCCAGGTTGGCCATCACGTGGCTGATGTGGTCCGCCTCCTTCTTGTCGTAGATGAGGCGGTGGGCGGCGCCGTCCTCGTGGGCGACGGCGTTCAGGATGTTGTGCAGCGCGCCGACGGAGCCGCGCAGGTCGTCGGCGAGCTGCGGGTCGTTCAGGCCCTCGGTCGCGCCCTCCAGGTTGCCGAGCACCTTGTCCGCCTTGGCGGAGAGGGCGTCCACCTTCGCCACGTACGTGGAGAGGTCCAGCGGCTCCTCGCTCCGGATGGGGGTGGCGGGGTCGAGCACCGGCGCGCGCGAGTCGGCCATGCTCAGCTCCAGCATCTTGTCGCCGAGCAGGCCCTTGTTGACGATGCTGGCGACGGTGCCCTCGTACTGGACCTTCTTGCCATCCGGCCCGAGCACCCGCCGCCGGATGCGCTCCGCCTGGTCCTTGACGATGCTCAGGTTGACGTAGATGTGCGGGTCCTTCGGGTCGTCGGCGTAGTGCACGCGCGTGACGATGCCGACGTCCACGCCGCCCATGCTCACCGGGGCGCCGCTCCGCAGCCCGGCGACGTTGTCGTAGACCGCGGTGTAGTTGACCTTCCGCTCCCAGAACCGGCTGTTTTGCCCGATGAGGAAGACGCTCAGGGCCAGCACGAGGAGCCCGGCGACGACGAAGAGCCCCACTTTCTTCTCTTTGGTCATGGCCATCTCACGTGGGTGAAAGGAGGGAGGCCACGTCCTCTTCTTCGGGGGCCCTCCCTTCGATGAAGTCGCGCACGAAGGGATCGCGCGTGTTCCGGAAGGTGTCCTGGTCGCCGACGAGCCGGACGCGCCCGCGGTGGAGGATCGCCAGCCTGTCGGAGACGGCAAACGCGGTGCCCATGTCGTGGGTCACGACGATGCTCGTCAGCTTCAGCGCGCGGCGGATGCTGTTGATCAGGTGGTTGATGCGAGCGGTGTTGATGGGATCGAGGCCTGTGGTGGGCTCGTCGTAGAGGATGACCTCCGGCTGGAGGGCCAGCGTGCGCGCCAGCCCCACGCGCTTGCGCATGCCGCCGGAGAGATCGCTCGGGCGCATTTCCTGGATGCCGGGCATGCTCACCAGCTCCAGCGAGCGCGCGACGCGCTCCCGGATCTCCTCCTCCTTCATGGTGTTCCAGAAGCGCTCGCGCAGGCCGTAGGCGACGTTCTCGCCGACGTCGAGCGAGTCGAAGAGGGCCGCGCCCTGGAAGAGGTAGGCGATCCGCCGCCGCACCTCCAGCAGGCGATGCTCGTCCATCTGCGTGACCTCCTGGCCGTCGAAGAGGATGGAGCCGCTGTCGGCGGGGATCAGGCCGATGAGCAGCTTGAGGGCCACGCTCTTGCCCACGCCGGACGGCCCGAGGATGGTGAGCACCTCCCCCCGCATCACGTCCAGCGTCAGGTCCGCGAAGATGACCTTGGGGCCGAAGCGCTTCTGCACGTGGCTGTACTGGACCAGTACCTCGCCCGGCTTGACCGTCACGCGCAAAGCCTAGAACGCCCCCGCGCTCCCGGCCACGCCAAACACACCGAGGGCGAGATCAGCGGGAGGTGTCGACGCGGATGGTCTTCCAGTAATCGTCCAGGCCGAGCTCGGCGCGGGCGTCGTAGGTGACGCGCAGGTCGGCCACGTGGGCGGCATGCCCGTCGATGATGACGCGCGTGCGGTTGTCCACCCTGCCGGTGATGCAGCGGCGACGCCCGCGGATGGGCGAGATGGTCACGTTGACGTGGTCGACCGCGGTGATGATGCCCTCGATGCGGCGGTGGGTCGCCTCGACGTGGGTGGCGCGGGCGCGCGCCTCGCGCACCACGGCGGTGGCCGCGCCTGCCGCCGCAAGCGCCACGAGCGCCACTCCTGCTCCTCTCACCAACCGCATGACGACCCCCAGCTCAAGGTCGACCCACTATACCCACGAGCTGGTCTTGTCCAGTCTGAGGCGTCTCGGGGGGCTCGGGCGCGAACCTACCGAGCGGTGGAGGTGGAGGGGGTCGCCGTCCCGACCTTCTTCTTCTTCCTCTTCTTGCGGGCCATGCTCTTGCCCTTGCCCCGCTTCGCCATGCGGGCGTCGATCCACTCGGTCAGCGGCGCGGCGACGTAGATGCTGGAGTAGGTGCCGACCACGATGCCGATGACCATCGCCAGCGCGAAGTCCTTGATGACGCCGGTCCCCCAGAAGAAGAAGGCGAGCATCGAGAGCATCGTCGCGCTGGAGGTGAGGATCGTCCGGCTGAGGGTCTCCGAGACGCTCAGGTTGATGATCTGCGGGAAGGACTTGCCGCGATGCTTGCCCAGGTTCTCGCGGATGCGATCGTAGACGACGACCGTGTCGTTCATGGAATAGCCGACGATGGTGAGCACCGCGGCGATGGTCGAGAGCGTCACCTCCTTGTGCAGGAGGATGAAGCCCCCGATGACGATCGTCGCGTCGTGCAGGCAGGCGATGACCACGCCCGGCGCGAAGCGCAGGTCGAAGCGGAACGCCAGGTAGAGCATGATGAAGACGATGGAGATGGCCACGGCGTTGCGCGCGCTGTCGCGGAGCTGCTTGCCGGCCTTCGGCCCCACCCACTCCACGCGCAGCGGCTTCTCCGGCACCACCTGCGAGCCGAGCTGCTTCTGCAGCGACTCCATGAGCTGGTCGCCCTTGGACTGGAGCTGCACCTCCACGCGGTGATCGCGCGGGTTGAGGAGCTGCGGGTTCGTCTCGGAGGTGCGCATCGTCACGCCGGGGACGCTCTGCACCTGCTCGGTGATCTTCTTCAGGTCGGGGTCGACGTCGTAGCGCATCGACACCTTGTCGCCGCCGAGGCTGAACTTGACCTCGGTGGCGCGGGCGTCCTTCGGGCAGCGGGCCTCGTCGATCGTCTGCCCCTCGCCGGTCATGCAGAGGGCCTGCTTGAGCTCCGTCTTCTCCTTGTCGGAGATGGCGGTGACGTCGCGGACGCGGATGAGGAAGTGGTACGGGTTCTGCGGGTCCACCACCTGCACGACGTCGGGGTCCCTGAAGCCCCCGGCCTGCACCGCCTTGCGGATCTCCCCGGCGTCGACCTTCTTCAAGAAGGCGAGCTCCACCTCGGTGCCGCCACGGAAGTCGGTCCCGTAGTTGGGCCCCGGGTAGAACATGAGGACGATGGACCCCAGGATGAGCAGCGTGCTGAGCGTGAAGAACAGCTTCCGCAGCCCCATGAAGTCGTAGACGCGTCCGGGCTTGAAGAACTCCATGGCCTAGAACTCCGCTCCGACGCTGAGGCGCTTGACCTTCTGGTGGCGCACCCACCAGTCGAACACCAGCCGCGTGCAGAAGACGCCGGTGTAGAGGCTCGCTGCGATGCCCACGATGAGGGCGACGGCGAAGCCCTTGACCGGGCCGGTGCCGTACTGCGCGAGGATGAGACCGCTGATGAGCACCGTCACGTGGCCGTCGATGATGGAGGGGAAGGCCTTCTCGTAGCCGGCCTCCACGGCGGCGCGGATGCTCCGGCCCCCGCGCAGCTCCTCGCGGATGCGCTCGTTGATGAGCACGTTGGCGTCGACGGCCATGCCTATCGTCAGGGCGAGGCCGGCGATGCCGGGCAGCGTCATCGTCGCGCTGAAGGAGGCCAGGATGGCCATCTGCAGCATCAGGTTGAAGAGCACCGCGATGTCGGCGACCACCCCGCTCTTGCGGTAGTAAAAGACCATGAAGACGAAGACCAGGCTGGAGCCGATCAGCATGCCCTTCACGCCCTGGTGGATCGCGTCCTTCCCGAGCGAGGGGCCGATGAGCGACTCGTTCGAGGGGCTGATGGGCGCCGGGAGCGCGCCGGAGCGGAGCACCAGCTCGAGCTGACGCGCCTTGGCGAGCTGCACGTCCGGGTCGCCCTCGCCCAGGGTGATGCTGGCGCGGCCGCCGTCGATCTTGCTGCGGATGACGGGCGCCGAGTTGATGATGCCGTCCAGGATGATGGCGAAGCGCCGCTGCACGTTGGCGCCGGTGACCTCGCCGAAGCGCTCCGCGCCCGCGTTGCTGAAGGTCACCGCCACGTAGTACTGCCCCATCTTCTCCGGGTCCTGCTGGACCGAGGCGTCGGTGATGAGGTCACCGGTGACCTCCGCGCGACGGAACAGGTAGAACGTGCGCCAGCCACGCACCGTCGACTTGAGCGTGTCGGGGTCGTAGTCCTCGATCTCCTCGAAGCCGATCTCGTGATCGTCGGGGACGTCCTGCGCGGCAGCCCACTTCTTCAGCCGCTCCAGGCAGTCCTGCGAGGTCTCCTTGGGCTGCTTCTGGACGCGGATGAAGTGCGTCTTGACGCTCTTGCCCGGGCCGTCCGGAGCGTCCTCGTCGTAGACGGCGAAGCCCTCGTTGGGCGGCAGGCAGTACTGGTCGCCCGACTTGCAGTCGTCCGCCTCCTTGTACTTGCCGAAGAAATCGCGGGCGCCGGCCTCGTCCACCATCTTGAACTCGAGGCGGGCGGTGCGGCGGATGATGTCCTTGATCTTGTCGAAGGTCTCCTTGCTCTCGCCCGGGACCTCCACGATGATGTCCTCGTCGCGCGTGGTGACGCTGGCCTCGCGGAGGCCCATCTCGTCGATGCGCTTGGAGACGGTGTCCTTGGCCTGCTGCACGGCCTTGTCGCGGATCTGCGACTCGACCTCGCTGCGGATCTTGTAGGTGACGACGCCCTCGCCCGGGCCGCGCTGCTGGATCAGCTCGGTGGCGAAGCGCTTCTGGTAGCGCGCGTCCAGCTTGGAGGTGTCGTTGGGGTCGGCGAACTTGAGGCGGATGATGTTCGCGTCGG
Organism: uncultured delta proteobacterium; assembly: GCA_963782055.1. Taxonomy (GTDB): domain Bacteria; phylum Myxococcota_A; class Polyangia; order Polyangiales; family Polyangiaceae; genus DASXHD01. The sequence goes on along the minus strand of CAWAIF010000003.1, from coordinate 1,320,977 downwards.
GGACCGAGACGGTGACCTTCGTCTTGAGCTTGTCCAGCTCCTCGCGCTTCAGCAGGCCCTCGCCGGAGTGAAAGCCGTAGATGGTGGCCAGCTCCCGGCGCATGTCGTCGGCGTAGCGGTCGCGCTTGTCGCGGATGGCCTCGTCCACCTCCACGGTGTAGACGAGGCGCAGGCCGCCCTTGAGGTCGAGCCCCTGCGCGATGCCGAAGTTGATGTGGCTCCTCACGTACGCCGGGCACTTGAGATGGCCGGCCGTCAGGTTGTCCAGGTTGGGCCACAGGGCGACGAAGGCCGCGGCGAAGGTCACAGCGACGAAGCCGACCTTGAGCCGCCAGGGCGAGTCCATCACCGGGAGCATCGCGAAGAGGCTCCAGATGGCGATGAGGCCGCAGCAGACGAGACCCCAGAAGTTATCCGCGCGGAAGAAGGCGTAGCCGCCTGCGCCGGCGAGGACGATGAGGATGAGCGCGTTGCGACGCGAGCTGTTCATGTCCCGGCCCGCGTCACTTCTTGTCTGCCGACGCCTTGGCGTCCTTCAGGTCCTTGAGACCCGGCTCCGGCTTGGTCTGCGGCGCCTCGAGCGGGGAGAGGGAGCTGACCATCATCTGCACGGTCACGCCCGGGGCGATCTTCACCTTCGCCAGGCGCTCGTCCATGTCCACGACCTCTCCCACCAGGCCGGAGCCGCCCACGACCCGGTCGCCCTTCTTCAGCTTGGAGCGTGCCTCCTGCTCCTTCTTGTTCCGCCGGAACATGAGCCAGATGAAGGGCACGAAGATGAGCAGCATGAACAGCGGCGACGCCAGGATCCCCATGGGGCCGGGCGGCGGCTGCTTCGGCGCCTGCTGGGTGGTCGCGCCGCCTGCCGGGGCCGCGGGGGGCGGAGGCGCGCCCTGGGGCGCCGCGTTGGTCCCTTCCTTGGCGCCGGGGGGCTCGAGGGCCGCCAGAAAGGCGAGGGTGGAACCGTCGTGGGTGATCAGGGCCTGGCTATGCACTTGGTTGGAATCTCCGGAAAAAGCTCGGGAGGGATAGTCTCTGCGGCCGACTGCGTCAACTCGCGGGGGCGGGGCGTATTCCCCCGGGCCCCCGGAGGCCCGGCATCGCGGCTCCCATCCGCGCGGCATCTTCCGGGAGGAATGGCTTCAAATGGCGACGCCCGACGCGCCCCGGAGGGCCCGCGCTGGGAGGGGCGCCGGCCAATTTTACTTGGGTGGGGAGGGCCCGGAGGCGTCTGGATCCCGGGCGCAGCGGAAGCCCACGTTCGGGCCTGCTTCGAGGGCCGAGCCCCAGTCCCGGGAGGTGGTCCGGGAGGCTGAAGGCGGGGAGAGCCAGCCGCCCCCGCGCAGCACGTGAGCCGAGCCGGAGGACGGCCGGACACCGCTCGCCTCCCGCGCGACGTACCAGTCGCTCGTCCACTCCTCCACGTTGCCGGAGAGGTCCAGCACGCCGAAGGGGCTCGCGCCGGCGGGGTGCGTCCCCACGCGAGAGGGCTTGCGCGCGCAGCCGCGCGCCGTCGCCTCGTGCAGCAGGGTGGTGGCGTAGGCGCAGGTGGTGGCGCGGCCGCCCCACGGGTAGCGCAACACGCGCCGCCCCCGCGCCGCGAACTCCCACTCCGCCTCGTGCGGGAGGCGCTTGCCGGCGAAGCGGCAGTAGTCGTCGGCGTCCGACCAGTGCACGCACGAGACGGGCAGCTGGTCGTCGCCCATGTCCCAGGTGCAGAGCGGGCTGCTCTTCGCCGGGGGGGCGCACTTGCCGGCGTCCACGCACGCGCGGTACGCGCCCACGGTGACCTCGGTGCGGTCCATCCAGAAGGGGGCGATCTGGGCCGGGTGGGCCGGGCGCTCGTTGTAGGGGGCGCGCGGATTGCCGGAGCCCATGGTGAAGCGCTGGCCGGGGATGAGCAGCATGCCGTCCTTCACCGGGACCACGGTGCGCACGATCGAGCCGCGCGCCGCGGCCTTGCTCGCCGGCGGGCGCCCGGGCTCGCCCACCTCCGCCCCTTCGCCCGGGTCCGCGCCGGGGTGCGAGGACGCGCCCGGTCCGCCCGCCGTGGCGCCGCGTGCCGGGTGACGGGCGGTCTGCGCGGCGAGCGGCGAGGCCGCCGCGAGGGCGAGCAGTATGACCAGCGGCGCGGCGCGGCGGGGACCCACGCGCGCACGATGGCGCCTGCGCCGGGCAGCGTCAATCAGCGAGCGGAGGCGTAGCCGGCGGGCGACCAGTGCACGCACACCCCGTAGGCGTGCATGACGGTCGCGCCCTGCTGCACCGACTCGCGCGCCACCGCGTCGCACCCCAGCTGCGCGGCGCGCTCCGCCAGCGTCTTCTCCACGTGCGCGCGCGACATCGCGTTGCCCGTGGCGATCACCTCCAGCAGCGCCATGTCGTCCGCCGGGCGGGGGAGCGACTGCTCCGCCCCGTAGATGGGCATGCAGGCGGCGCGGGTGGGCGGCGCGGTGCGGAAGACCACCTCGTGCAGCTCGGTGGTACCGCAGCCGCAGAGCACCACCGCGGCGAAAAGCGCGACCGCACGGTGGCGGATCATCGCGCGCCTCCCGAGGGGGCGAGCCGCATGGCGTGGCCGCGCATCACCAGGGTCACCACCTCCACGGCGGACACGTTGCTCTGCTGCCCCACGCACGTCGCGAAGCCGCAGCGGTAGGTGAAGGTGTCGAAGTAAGGCCGCGGCACGATGTCGAAGCGCGCGTACACCGAGTCGATGACGGCGGCGTCGCCCCCCATCGCCGCCACGCGCTCCACGAAGAGGGGAAAGAGCTGCTCCACCGTGCCCTCGTCCCGGTCGGCGTGGACCTCCACCTCGCCCAGATCGGTCGCGCTCCGGGGCGCGTGGCTCGCGAAGATCGCCACGTTGCCTGCGCGCGGCGGCAGGCGCACCCCCGGCGCCGGCGACTCGGTGACGCCCACCGAGGTGCACCCGATGCACCCGAGCAGCAGCAGGGCGAGCCACCTCATGTGAAGGGTTTGCCCCCTCCGCGTCGGCTCCGCAAGTCGGCGCGCCGGTCCCCAATTAGGGTCGCATCACGTCGAGCACCACACCCGGCCCCCCGAGCCGATCACGATGGCGTCGTAGCTGCCGACGATGGGCTTTTGCTTGTACGAGAGGCCGACGTCCACGCGCGACTCCGGGTCGTGTCGAGGGGGCCTGCCTACAGCAGGTTGGCCGCGAGCTCCGCCAGCTCGCTCCGCTCGCCCTTCGCGAGCACGATGTGCCCGGCCAGCTTCTCCCCGCGGAACTTGTCCGCCGCGATGGTGAGGCCGTTGGACGCGCTGTCGACGTACGGGTTGTCGATCTGCCCAGGGTCGCCGGTGAGCACGATCTTCGTGCCGTCGCCGGAGCGGGTGATGATCGTCTTCACCTCGTGCGGCGTGAGGTTCTGCGCCTCGTCGACGATGATGAACTGCTGCGGGAGCGAGCGCCCGCGGATGTAGGTGAGCGGCTCGACCTGGATCTGCCCGCTGTCGAGCAGCTCGGCGTAGGCGCGCGGCCCGCGGCGGGTGCTGCCGGAGAAGAGGAACTCCAGGTTGTCGAAGATGGGCTGCATCCAGGGGTTGAGCTTCTCGTCCACGTCCCCGGGCAGGTAGCCGATGTCGCGGCCGAGCGGCATCACCGGGCGCGAGACGAGCATGCGGGTGTAGACGCCGTCGTCGACGGTCTTCTTGAGGCCGGCGGCGAGCGCCAGCAGCGTCTTGCCGGTGCCCGCCTTGCCGACGAGGGTGACCAGGCGGATGTTCTCGTCCAGGAGCAGGTCGATGGCGTAGCTCTGCTCCTTGTTGCGCGGGCGCACGCCCATGAGCCCCTCGCGCGGGGTGCGCAGCGCCATCACCTCCTTGCGCGTCGCGTCCCAGCGGCCCAGCGCGGTGTGCGAGGGGTTGTCGCGGTCGCGCAGCAGGATGCACACGTTGGGCACGGCGTCGGTGCCCTCCACGGTGAGGCGCCCCTCGACGAAGAACTCGTCGATGCGCTTGCCGTCCAGCTCGATCTCCTTGACGCCGGTGTCGAGGCGCTCCGCCTCCACGCGCATGTTCTCGTAGGTCTGCGCGACCATGCCGAGCGCGTCGGCGCGGATGCGCAGGTTGGTGTCCATCGTGACGAACACGGTGGGGCGGCCGCCGTCCTGCTCGCGCACGTCGAACGCGCACTGGAGGATCGCCGCGTCCATCGCCGCGTGGTCGATGGCGCTGGGCAGCTCGGGGCGCTTGGCGGGGACCGCCACGCGCAGACTGCCGCCGCTGTCGAGGGCCACACCCTTGGCGAGGGAGCCGCCCTTCTCCCGCAGGTCGTCGAGGAAGCGGGCGATCTGCCGCGCGTTGCGGCCGCGCTCGGTCCCCTCTCGCTTGAACTGATCGACCTCCTCGATGACGTAGATCGGGATGATCACGTCGTTGTCTTCGAAACGGAAGATGGCCCGGGGATCGTGGAGGATGACGTTGGTGTCGAGAACGTAATTTTTCTTCACTCGGCGCCTCGCGCCGGACGCTAGTAGAACGGCCACCATTCGGCTACGGCCAATTGGGCCTATCATCGTGGGCCGTGCTTTCCGGTCCTTCCCCCGTCGTTCACGAAGCGGGCCGCGCCATGCTCGAGGTGGCGCGACGCGTCCGCATCCTCGGAGCGCTGACGGCGTCCAACGCCTCGGCGGAGCGGGCCGAGCTGCTGCGCGAGGCCGAGCGCGGCCGGGAGCGCGCGCCGCGCTGGGAGTACGGCACGCCGCCCGACGCGCGGCCGCTGCTGCGGTGGCTCACCGGGATCGAGCGCGGCCTGCGCGACGAGCGCGGACCGCTCGTCGACCTGCACCTCGCCCGCGCGCGCGAGCTCGCGCTGGAGGCCCGGCTGATGAGCGCCGCGGGGACCGACGAGCTCGGCGCCCTCGCCGCCGAGCGCTTCGACGCGGGCGATCCGGCGCGCACCGACACGCTGGCGCGGGCGTGGGTGGCCGGCGCCGGCGACGCGCCACCCGACGAGACCGCCACGGTCCGCAGCGACGCCGCCGACCCGCGCTCGCTGCTCGCGCGGATGCGTCGGGAGCTCGCCGACCGGGGCCTGGACTTCGCCGTGGAGGTCACCGGCGATCTCTCCGCGCTCGCCGCGACGGGGGAGCGCACCATCTACGTCGCGCGCGGGCGCGACGTGACCGATCGGATCGCGCGGCGCACCGTGCTGCACGAGGTCCACGCGCACGCGCTGCCCCGCGCCCGTGCGGCGCGCTCGCCCTTCGCCATCTTCGCCGCGGGCACCGCGCGCGGCACCGACGATCAGGAGGGCCTCGCGCTCGTCTACGAGGACCGCGCCGGCTTCCTCGACGCCGCGCGCCGCGCCGAGCTCGGCCGCCGCCACCTCGCCGTCCGGGCGATGCGCGAGGGCGCCACCTTCGTCGACGTGGTGCGACTGCTCCGACGCGAGCACGGCGCGACGCCCGCCGAGGCCGTCGCCGTCGCCGAGCGCGCCTTCCGCGGCAGCCACGGCGAGGCCCCCGGCCTGGGCCGCGAGTGCGTCTACATCCCGAGCTTCCTGCGCGTGCGCGAGCGCCTCGCACGCGCCCCGGCGGACGAGGAGGTGCTCGCCGCCGGGCAGGTGTCGGTGGACGCCGTCGACGTCCTCGCCTTCGTCGTGTCTCCCTGAAGGCGCCTCACTGCGGCAGGCAGGCGCTGGCGGTGCCGCCGCCCACCACGTTCACGCCCGCGCACTTGTAGCCCGGCCTGCACTCGCCGGGGTTGCACGCGAGCAAGCAGAAGCCCTGGCCGGCGAGGCTCGCGCACACCGCGGCGCGGTTGGGATCGGTGGGGCACGGCGTGCTGGCGTCGCAGGCCGCGGTGCACGCGCCGCCCGGCACGTTGACCGCGCAGGTGGCGCCGTCGAAGGTGCATGTCGCGTCGCCGCAGCACGCGTCGCCCACCCAGGTGTCGGGGAAGGCGCCGCCGTAGCCGATGTAGTCGGAGTACTTCAGCCACAGGTTCCAGAACATCCAGTTGTCGCTCGCGCCCAGCCCGACGACCGGATCGTACTGGTAGAGCACCGCGGTGGCGGCGCTCGTCGGCGTCACCTGCACGCCGTCGAGGGACGTGGACGTCTTGTCGGCGGCCCACCCGCCCTGCGTCTGCTGCGGCACCCCGCACGCCTGGTCCAGGTAGCCGCGCAGGGTCCGCCCCAGGCAGTCCACCTGCCGGTCGAAGCCGGCGTACGCGGCGTCGCACACGCCGCCGGAGCAGCCGCACCCGAAGGCGTACTCCACGCGCGCCGCCGGCGTGGGGTAGCTCGTCGCCGCGACGAGCCCCTGGTCCACCTCCGCGCGCACCAGGAAGACCATCGGGTTGATCTGGTAGGCGACCGCGGCCGCCGCGATGGCGTCGGAGGCGCGGACCCCGTTGGACGAGTACGTGGCGAGGAAGCTGGGCCGGTCGTACGGCGTCTTCTTCAAAAACGTCTGCACGTCGCTCGCGAGCGGCAGGGAGAAGGGATCGGTGAAGCTCGCCACCCCGTCGACGATGGAGGACGCGTCGAAGGTGTCGTCGTACGGCGCGAGATCGTCCGCGGGGTGGATCGGCTCCGGCGCCGACGAGCACGCGGCGAGCGCGAGCACGCCCGCGGGTAGCGCGGCGAGGATCGACCGGACCAAGCGAAGCACCCCGGGAGCATAGACCGAGGCGCCGGCGGAGGACGAGACCGAGGCGGCGCGGGCCGCCGACGTCCGCGGGTCAGCGGCGCGGTCACGGCACTGCGATGGCACTTGAACCGTGATCCCGCCCGCCCCGAGATAGACTTGACGTTCTGCGCCCCACGGGCACCATTCGGACTTCGTGGTTGCCTCGATGGCCCCGGATGTAAAGCCCTGAACGACCTTGACTTGCACGATCATGTTTCCCCGTGGCCGCTCTACTCATCGGTTGTTCCGATGCTCCTTTCCACGTATGTGACGTTTTGGCTCTTTGGGTGGCTTCTCGGTTTCCATGCAGGAAGCCCAGCACCGCGCGCCTCCCGCTTCCAGATCCGCGTCCCTCCAAAGCACCATGCTCAGTTGCATTGCGATGGTGCTTGAACGGTGATCCCACCATCGTCGTTGCGGCAGTCCACGTAACCATGGCAGGACCACCCAGGGAGCCCGCCGTCGGCCGTGAAGCAATCGCACGAGTCGGGCACGCACCCATCGGGGAGCGGCACGCAGAACCCCTGGTTTGGTTGGCCCATCACGCCGCTGAACCTCAGCACGCAGAACTGCGTCGCGGAGTGGCACCGCTCCGCTCCGGCATCCGGATTGTCGAAGTCGTGAGGGCAGGAGAACGCTACATCGGGAGGCGGGCCGCCTGCCTCCTCTATGTCGACCGTACGCCCGCACCCCACGCCCAGCGACAGAGCAACCACGATGAAGAGGCGTTCAAAGATCACCACCACGCGCCTCCCGCTTCCAGACCCCGCGGCCCCATGTGGCCACATAGAAGTAATAGACTCCATTTTCGTATTCCCCGGAGATCGACTTGATGTCCTGGGTGCCCACGGGCAGGCCGTTCACCCACGGGCGCCAGTGATGGTCCGCGTCGGCCACGTCGCGGTTGTTCAGACGCCAGATGGTCGCCGCCCCGTACACACTGCTGGGGCTGGCGTTGGCGGCCACACCGTCGGTCGACACGATGACGACGCGAGCGCTGGAGTCCACCCCCACCGCCTGGACCTTCTCGTCGCTCTTGAGCATTCCGGGCATTCCGGGCGAACCCGCTGTCTGGCCCGTCAATGGGACCCACGTCTGCCCGTGAGAGCTGGCAGGGCTCATGTCCACATGAGCGCTCGTACGGCTGGAATCGACGCCGCACACGTACAGGTCGTTCGTGGCGCGGTCGATGGCCATCGCCGCTCCGGCGGCGCCGTCGTACTCTGCGAATGTGTAGCCTGGCGGCCAGGGAGGGGTCAAAGGTGCCCAGCTTTGACCGGTGACGGACACGTCCAGGAGGCTCGTGCCCATCGTGACGTAGACCGTCGGCGGATACTCGGTGGCGGCTGCGAGGATCGATGAGGGCGCCTGGGGTAGCAGGCCCAGGTACTGCGCCCACGTCTGCCCCTTGTCCGTGCTGCGCAGAACGGCCTTCTGCATCGCCGTGCCGGTCGTGAAGAGATCTCCGAGCAGGTTGGTCGACATCCGGCACGTACCCGCTTGCGCCAGTCCGTTGTCGATGCCCCAGAGCTGCGTGCCGTCCCACGACATCCGCCTTTTGTCGCCCGTTCCCATGCAGTAGAAGCCGTCGGTCGTGCTGCTGAGGTCTGCGACCGCCTGAAAGCCATCGCCGTGTGCCAACTTCGCTTCATCGTTACCGAAGGGGCCGCCGACCCAGGTCGCGCCCTGGTCCGGGCTCACCTGGACCCCGACGTCCCACGCGTTCGCGAAGATGTTGTCCAGATGCACATCGACGCTCGTCTCGTTGGCCACGCCAAGATTGTTGATCGGATCGGTCCACGTGGCTCCCCCGTCGAAGGAGGAGAAGATGCCTCCGTCGTTCACGACGTAGACTGTGCCGTCCTGGCCCCAGGTGATCGCGTGGTAGTCGGCGTGGCTTGGCGACGGGGCGTAGTCCGGGGGGACCTGATAGAAGTCCGTGCAGCTCGTTGGACCACACCCCGTACCTCGCCAGAGACCGGCGCCGGCGACCAAAAGCAGCGTCCCGGAGGGATCCGTACCAAGGGCCCACGCGTGCCCATTCACCGAGTGGAGCTTCGGTTGTTGACCGGGCATAGCCGGCACGGTGACCGTCCAGGCGCCCCAGCTCTGCGTGCTCGTCGCATCGATATTTGCGAAGTCGTCACACTCAGGATTCTGAGAGAACTGACAATTGGGCTGGGTGATGAGGCCGGCGAAGGCGGCGTAGAGCCGCGAGGAGTTGGACATGGCGAGCGCCACGTCGGTGATCGTGCTCGCCGGAGCTCCGCCATAGAGGACGGGTGGTGTCCCGGCATTGCACGATAGACCACCGTTGGTGGTCTGGTAGACGCCTTCGCTCGAGACCCCGATGTAGGCGGTGAGCGCGCTCTGTGGGTCGACGACGAGATCGGTGAAGACGTGTCCCGTCCCGTGCACGCAGGTCCAACCCGCCTCGTAGAAGTTGTGACCGTCGTCGTTGGAGACGAAGAGCGTGTCGGGGGTGAGGGCGTACAGCCACGTTGCGTCGTGACTGTAGCGGATCTTGACGACGGTGTCGGGGATGATCGTGCCACCGGTCGCCAGGTGCAAGATGGAGCGAGTCCACGGGACATCGGGGTGCCCGGTGGCATCTACGGCGTCCGCGCTGTCCGTCCACCAGATGCCGTTGCCCCTGGCATTCGGGCCATTCAGGGAGCCGGCCACGCCCGTGCCGACGAGGACCGTGTTCTGATCGGTGGGCTTGACCGCGACGGTTCCGACGGAGTTGATCGGTCCAGGTCGCGCGAGCACGCCCGCACCCACGTCCCCGATGGGGACCCAGCCCAGCGTCGGAGGTGTCTGCCAGACGCCGCCGGAGGTCACGCCGACGGTGATCGCACCACTGGCCGGCGCGGCGTCCACGTCGTGGATCTCGCCCGTGTAGATCTGATTGACCCCGTTGTCGTCGAAGTTGAAGCCCCGCGGGCCGACGGGCTGCCACGAGCTGACGTATTCGAAGATCTGCCGTACTGAATTGACGATCCACGGTGTCCCATCCGCGCTCACCGAGAGCGTCACCGCCGCGCCCGGGACCGTGCTCCAGGAGGAGCCCTGCCTCAAGAATGCCTGGATGATATTGCCGTTCCCGCCGCTGCTGCAGCCGATCACCCAGAGCCCGTCGTTCGGCCCCGCCGCCAGGACGGGCCAGCCGAGCGTGTCACCCGTACCGAGGTGGCTTACGCAGCCCCCTCCGTAGAACGGATACCACGTGCTGGTGCCGTCCCACTCGTAGATGCTGCCCTGGTAGTTGCTGACGTACGCGGCCCCGTCGGGCGCCACCGCGACGTGGCTGGCGGCGCCGGAGGTTTGCTGCCACGAGCTCCCCGTCCACCTGTAGATGGGGCAGTTCTCGCTGGAGCACCCTGTCCGGCCGATCGCGAACGCGACATCGTTCGCGCCGACGCCCACCTCGTACATCGCCGTGGTGCCCATCTGCAGCCAGCAAGAATTGTCTTCATACGGCCCCGTTCCGGCGTGCTTCCAGACCGTGCCGTTGCTGTCGATCTCCCACGGCGTGCCCTCCGGTGAGACGGCCAGGGAGCTCGTGCTGAACGAGGCCCGGGTCACTCCCGGGAACGTGCAGCTCTGCGGCGCATCCTCCTGCCGGTGCCAGCTTCGCGGCGGGGCGTAGTCGTTGCCGTAGTGATAGACGTAGTTTGGGGTCCCGGTGATCCACGGGCTCGCGTCTCCGGCGCCGATGACCGCTGCGAGGCCGCTGGTCTGAACAAAGCCGGCCTGGGCCGCGCTCGTGGAGGTATCTTGAGCGCCGGGACGGCCCTCGATGCTGGCACCGCCCTCGATGGGCCGCTGGAGCGGAGAGCGGTTGCTCGCGACGCCTGCGCCGCTGCTACAGGACGCGCAGGCCAGCACCATCAACGCAAGTGGCCATCGAGCTTGCCCTGCCCTGCCCCCCTGCCCTGCCCTGCCCTGCGAGCGCCATGCCGCCCCCCTCTCTTCTGGTCACTGGTCTCGGTCCAAAGAGTGAACCTGGCTCGGCCGTGGCGCAAGCCGGAAGCGGGTCGGCTGATCCGATTCGTGCTAGGTCGTACTCCCTTGTGGGTGGTGCTGCCCCGTCACCGCACGTACACCGGGAAGTCCACCCAGTTCGCGCCGCCGCGGTTGTCGTGCACCACCACGAAGATCCGCCCCTCGCTCGGCCCGTACGGCGGCAGGAACTTGTTGTCGCTGTCGGGCACGCGGCCGGTCGACGGGTCGAAGAGCAGCCGCCCGTCGGACGTCGTCTGCGGGAGTGTCCAGTAGTACTGCGCGTACACCTGCTCGTGGAGCTGCGTGCCGTCCGGCTGCGCGGGCGTGCCGGTCGCCAGCTCCCAGCTCGAGTCGGGCACGTTCACGTTGAACTTGTGCGCGCAGTCCAGGTTGTTCTTCGACCTGCAGCGGTCGACCACCACCCCCGCGTTGAGGTCCACCGGCTTGCCGTCGAAGGTGACGCCGTCGATCTCCGGGTTCGTGTTGGTCGCGCTCTGGTAGGCGTACACCCGGGAGAAGGCGATGACGTAGTCGTCCGGCCCGAGCGCGTTGCCCTGGTCGTCGTAGCAGCCGATGGGCACCTTCTGCGGGTCGATGTTGTTCGGGTCGATGGGGGCGATCCGCACGCGCCCCGCGCAGGCGATGGCGAAGACGAAGGCGATGCCGTAGGGCTCGGCCGCGCCCTGCACCACCCGGTGCGCCGTGATGACGTCCTGGGGCATCTTGAAGGTGAAGCGCGAGCCCTGGACGAGGAAGTCGGTGATGTCGAAGCCGCTCTGGAAGATGGGCGGCAGCCCGCCGTCGCCCGCGCCGGCCTCGCCCGCCCCGCCGTCGCCCGCGCCGGCGAGGAGCGCGCTGAAGCATGCATAATACACGTCACCCGGCGGATCCTTGCAGACGAAGGGCAGCCAGTAGATCTTCATCGCCGTCGTCGGCGCGGGGCGCCCGTCGTAGGCGTACAGGTCCACGTTCACCGTATCCCCGGGCTTCGCGTAGGGCTTGTCCGCGCGCGCGGCGAAGACGCGGACGGTCTGGACGTCGGACGCCGGGTCGAAGCCCGCCGGCCCGCACGCCGCGGCGCCCAGCACCCCCGCCGCGGCGCCGGAGAGCGCCAGTGTGGCCGTGATCTTCGCGAGCGTGCGCTTCATCGCTTAGAACTCCCCGCGCAGGCCGATGCTCGGCAAGAACGGCAGGCCCGTGGCGTACGTGCGCTGCGTGTAGTTGTAGTTGTAGCTCGTGCCCTCCACGTTGCCCGCGTTGTAGACGTTCTGCACGTCGGCGTAGACGCCGAGCTTCCACGCCTTGAACTGCCAGGTCTTGTCGACGCGCAGGTCGAGCTGGTGGAAGAGGGGCAGCCGGTCGCCGTTGGGCGGGTACCCGGAGAGCGGCAGGTAGCTGCCTGTGTTGGCGTCGTAGAAGCCGTACGCGTCGGGCGTCGTGGGGTTGCCGCTCACCAGCCGGAAGCGCGCGCCCACCTCCCAGCCGTGCCCGAACCGGTAGCTGCCCAGGATCGTCAGGATGTGCGTCTGGTCGAAGGGCGCGGTGCGGATCGGCTGGCCGGGCAGGTCGCGCCGGGTGCTGCGCGAGAGCGTGTAGGCGATCCACCCGAAGAAGTGCTTGTCCGGCTTGTAGCGGATGAGCGTCTCCAGGCCGTAGACCCAGCCCTGTCCCGCGTTGCCGTTGCCCGTCGCCACCAGATCGTCGAGCTGCTTGTAGAAGCCCTCGACGGAGGCCTCCAGGTTCTTGGTGAACTCGCGCTCCACGCCCACGTCGTACTGGATGGCGCGCTCCGACTTGAGCCCGAGCTGGCCGAAGACCGGGTCGCTCTGCTGCGGCAGCGGCGGCTCGTAGAAGACGCCCACGCCGCCCTTGACGGTGGTGCGCGGGAAGGCCGGGCCGATGTCCTGTCGCACCACGACGCGCGGCGCGAAGTCGTAGCGGCCGGTCACCTTGGTGTAGTCCAGGCGCAGGCCGGGGACGATGCGCGCCCCGTGCCACGGCGTCAGCTCCAGCTCGGTGTACATCGCCGGCGCGTACTGCGCCCCGCTCTGCGACTCGTCCAGCGGCGGCCGGCTTCCGAAGGTGCCGCCCGACGGCTGGCCCGGCGGGGGCGGCGCCGGCAGGCGCGCCGAGACGTTGTACGGCGCCCAGAGCATGTCGACGCCCACGTTGGCGGTCACGCGGGAGGCGATCTTCTGCGAGAGCTCCACCCGACCGGAGAGCGGATAGCTCTCCAGGGTGAAGAAGATGTTGCCGAGGGAGAAGTCGATCTTGTCCTCGCCGAAGGCGGCGAGGGCCTTGAGCTCGGTCTTGCTGGAGATGCGGTTCTTGTAGAGCGCCTGCACCCGCCAGAAGTTGGTGTGGAAGCTGGTCTCGCCGGTCAGGGTGGGGTCGCGGCCGTTGGCGTCCTTGATGAGCAGATCCAGCCTGTCGTCGCTGCCGAAGAAGAAGACACGCAGGTAGTGCTCCTTGGCGAAGTTCTTCTGGAGCAGCGCCTGCCAGTCGTAATAGACAGGCGCGGTGGAGACGCCGGCGCCTGTCGCCTCCAGTACGGGCTTGAGCCACGCGTCCACCCACGAGCGGCGCCCCGCGACCTCGAAGCTCCAGCCCTTGCCGATGGGGCCCTCCGCCAGGACACGCGCGTCGATGAGATCCACCTGCGCCATCCCGTGCAGCTTGTCGGTCTTGGGCGAGCGCACGCCCACGTCGACGATGCCGCCGGTGGCGCGCCCGTACATGGTGCTGAAGTTGCCCGGGTAGAAGTCGATCTTGTCGAGCAGCTCGGTCGGCACCACGGAGGAGAGGCCGCCGAAGTGGTAGACGAGCGGGATGTTGGTGCCGTCGACGAAGATCTGCGTGTCCTGCGGCGACGACCCGCGCACGATGAGGATCCCCGCGATGCCCGGCGGCCGCGCGATGCCCGGCATGTTCTGCAGCGCCCGCAGCGCGTCGCCGTTGGTGCCCGGTGAGCGCAGCAGCTCCCGCTGGTCGAGCGTGCGCCGTGTCACCTCGCGCGCGGGGCGCTTGCCGCGCACGTAGACGTCCTCGATCTCGCCGCCCGCGGCGCCGGGGGGCGGCTTCACCACCTTCTCGGGCTTCTCCTGCTTGCGCGCGAGGCGAAAGATCTCCTTCACCTCCTCGCCCGGCCCGACGTCCTCGTCCGCCTCCTGGCCGACGAAGCCCTCGGCGGTCAGCGCGATGTGGTACGCGCCGAGGGGCAGGCTCTCCAGCCGGAAGGTGCCCCGCGCGTCGGTCGTGGCGACGCTCCGCTTGCCCTTGTCGTCGGTGATCACGAGCGACGCCCCGGGGATCGGCCGGCCGGTCTCGGTCGTCACGCGGCCGTCCAGCACGCCGGGCGGCGGCAAGAAGACGTACTTGTGCTTGATCCGCGCCGCCATCGGCTTGCCGTCTTTCGTCGCGGGGGCGAACTGGATCGCCTTCGCGGCGGCGAGCGCCGACTCGTCGAAGCCGTGGCCCTGCGGGGCCTCCACCTTCGCGTCGATGACGTGGCCGGTGGCGTCGATGGTGAGCACCAGCACCACCGTCACCGGCGCGCGCACGTCGTCCTTGAGCGCCTGCTCCGGGTACACGGCGCCCTCGTCCTTCTGGATCACCGGCAGGGTGACCTTGGGGGGCGCGGGCGCGGGCGTGACCCCGCCGGTGTCCGCCGGCGGGACTACCCCGCCAAATCCCTGCGCGGACGCCCCGGACGCCCACAGCACGGCGGCCGCGCTCGCGAGGACGGCCCATCTCGTGTGGAGCGAACGCATCGGCGGATTGGGATTAGTCGCGCGGCGGCCCAGCCGCAACCGGCAGCGGCCACTCCACGATGCTCAGCGGCGAGATTTGCGCGCCTGGGAGAGCGCGAAGGCGTGCACGTACGTCTGCCAGACGGCCACCGCGAAGGCGACCCACGCCATGTCCTTGAAGAGGTGAGGCACGCGTGTGCGCACCAGCGTCTGGCCGCCGTGGCGCACCGGGCCGGTGGCCAGCCAGAGGGCGCCCAGCGCGAAGAGGGCGGTGGAGATGGCGCTCGCCAGGCCGATCTGTGCCCTCCGCGAGCCCAGCGGGAGCAGCGCGCTCAGGAGCATGCCGCCGCAGAGGGCGAGCACGCCGGCGCCGTACCACTCCTCGCCCGTGACCGGCGTCCCGTCGGGGGCCGTCGCCCACGGCAAGAAGGCCGTCAGGACCATGGCGATGGCGATCACCACGCGCACGACGATCCCGGCCTGCACGAGGTGCGGAGGCGCCTCGCGGGAGGTGTCGATGGGATCCGTCGCAGGCATGAAAGATCAGTCCTATCTCCCCTCGCCCGCCAGGGATAGCTCGGCCGTTTCGGCTCCGGCTTCGGCCCGGACGCCGCGTTTGCTATACGAGCGGACGTGCTGCGACCTGCCGGGCTCGCCGGCCACGCGAAGAGGCTGGAGCTCGCGCTCCGGCGTGTGGACCCCGCGCTCTACGCGCTGTGGGCGGCGTACTGCACGCTCGCCTCCGCGCGGCTCTTCTACGGCTTCATGATGAAGCAGACCGGCGGCGAGTGGTCGGCGCCGCTCGACGACGTCTTCATCCACTTCGACTACGCCCGCGCGATCGCCCAGGGCCACCCCTTCGAGTGGGTCGCCGGAAACGGCTACTCCTCCGGCAACACCAGCGTCACCTACCCCTTCGTCCTCGCGCTCGGCTACGTCCTCGGCTTCCACGATCTCGCCCTGATGAAGTGGGCCGCGCTCCTGGCGATGGTGTGCACCTTCGGCACCCTGCTCGCCGGACGCTCCCTCTTCCTGCGCAGCGCCTCGGGCCGCGGCGAGGGGATGCGCTGGCTCTCCTACCTCCTGCCTCCGGTCCTGCTCGGCCTGGGCGCGCTGGACTGGTCGCTCTGGAGCGGCATGGAGGTGGCGTTCTTCCTGGGCGTGTGGGCATGCGCGCTGCTCGCCTTCTTCGCCCTGGACGACGCGCGCGGCCGGGAGCTGCGCGGCCGCGCGTGGGCGCTCGGCGCGTGGTGCCTGCTGCTCGTCGCCACGCGCCCCGAGGCGGCGACGACGGTCGCCGTCTTTGGCCTGGTGGCAGCGTTCTGGCGCAAGGACCGGCTCCGCGCGAGCGAGCGCGCAGCGATGCTCCTGCGCGTCGGGGCGCCGGGCGTCGCCTTCCTCGTGCTGCAGACGCTCGCCAACCGCGCCTTCACCGGCGAGTACAGCGCCAACGGCGCCATCGTGAAGCTGGCGCTCAACAACCCCTTCATGCTGCCGCGCGAGAAGCTCGCCGACTACACCTTCAACCTGACCTACACGGTGCTGCGCAACGTCGAGTACCACTTCACCGACGCGCCCGCGCTCGGGTTCCTGGTGCCCGCGCTCGCGCTCGCCGCGCTCGCCGTCCCCGCCACGCGCCGCGTGGGCGTGCTGCTCTGGCTGCAGATCGCCGGCTGGCTGCTGCTCGTCGCCTTCAACGGACAGGTGCGCTGGCAGAACGAGCGCTACACCATGCCCGCGGTCGCGTGGCTGCTCACCCTCGCCGCCCTCGGCGCCGCCGCCATGCTCCGCCGACTCGGCCGCCCGAGCGTGGTCTTCGGCCTGCTCGCTGGCACCGCGGCGGTGGAGCTGGTGGGCATCGTCACGCGCCCCGCCGGGACCATGCCGTCGCTGCGCGTGCCGCTCGCGTACGCCGCGGGCGCGGGGCTGGGCGTCGCCCTGGTGCTGCGCTTCTGGCCCGCGCGCGCGCTCGCCGTCGCCGCCGCGCTCTTCCTCGCGCACGACCACCAGGTGAGCAAGATGCGCGACCAGAAGTGGTTCTTCGGCCGCGCGTGCCGCAACATCCGCGATCAGCACATCGTCGCGGGGCGCATGCTCGCCCAGCTCCACCCGCACCGCGTGCTGGTGGGCGACGCCGGCGCGCTCATGTACGCCTCCGGCCGCCCCGGCCTCGACATCATCGGCCTCGGCGGCTACCACGACCTGCCCTTCGCGCGCGCGGGCGTGCAGGGCCTCCCGGCGTCCATCGAGCTCATCGAGCGGATGCCGCCGGCAGACCGCCCCGACATGTTCGCCATCTACCCGTCGTGGTGGGGCGTGCTCCCGACGTGGTTCGCTCACGACGTCGTCGCCCGCGTCCCGGCGCACGGCAACGTCATCTGCGGCGGCTACGAGGACGTGCTCTACACCGCCGACTGGAGCCCGCTCGGCAAGGGGGACAGGCCGCGCGCGGCGCTGTCGGGGCGCGTCGTCGACTCGGTGGACGTCGCCGACCTGGTGAGCGAGCGCGAGCACCGCTACGTCTTCCCCCACCCCGCCGGCGGATGGACGGAGATGAAGATCCTCCAGGACCCCGCGGACGCCACGCAGGACTTCTTCGACGCCGGCCGCCGCATCTCCGGAGGACGCGGGGAGTCGATGCGCCTCGGTCACCTGCGGCCGGGCGCCGCCGCGACGCTGATCGTTCGCTCGGCACCGAACGTGCCGGCGCACGTGCGCGTCCTGGCCGGCGGGCAGGTCGTCGGCGCGCTGGACTTCACGGCCGCCGACGGCTGGGTCGAGAAGACGCTGACCATCCCGGCGAGCGCCGTGCGCTCCTCGATGGACCTGCGCCTCCAGAACGACGGCCCGGGCGATTTCCTCGACTACCACGTGTGGGTGGCGCAGTAGTGGGACACGCGCTGCTGAAGCTGATGGGGCCGTGGGGCGCGCCGCCCGACGGCGCGGCGTGGGCGGCGCTGGTCCTGGGCGTACTCCTGCTCGCGGCCGCGGCGCTCTTTCCGGCCGCGCTGCGCGATTCGTTGATGCGTCAACCATCTCGCCGCTTCGTCGCGGGCGCCGCGATCGCCGCGACCCTCCTGTCGCTGCTCTACGTCGACCACTACCTGCACGGCGGCCCCCGCATCGTCGACGCGACTGCCTACTACCTGCAGGGGCGCGCCCTCTCCCACGGGCGACTCGCCTGGGCGGTGCCCACGCCGAGCGCCAGCTTCCGCGGCCGCTTCCTGCTCTTCCACGACGGCGTGATGGCCGGCATCTTCCCGCCCGGCTACCCGCTCCTGCTCGCCGCCGGCTTCCTCGTGGGCGCGCCCATGGTGGTCGGTCCGGTGCTCGCCGCCGCGCTCGTCGTGGCGACGTGGGCGCTCGCGCGGGAGCTGGGCCACGGCCTGCCGGAGCCGGACCGCGAGCTCGCCGCGCGCGGCGCGGTGCTCCTCTCGGTCGTGTGTGGCGCGCTCCGCTACCACACGGCCGACACCATGTCGCACGGCGCCGCCGCCCTCGGCGTGGTCGTCGCGCTCGTCGCCGCCCTCCGTGCGCGCCGCACCGGCGCGACGCGCCCGTGGCTTCTCGCCGGCCTCGCCGTCGGGTACGTGGCCGCCACGCGCCCCGCCTCCGCGCTCCCCATCGGCGCGTGCGTCGGATGGCTCGCCCGGAGCGATCTGCGACGCGCCACTCCGCGCCTCGTCGCCGCCGCCCTGCCCGGCCTCGCGCTGCTCCTGCAGGCGCAGCACCTCGGCACCGGCCACTGGCTCGCCTCCACCCAGCGCGCCTACTACGCCGTCTCCGACGGCCCGCCCGGCTGCTTCCGCTACGGCTTCGGCGCCGGCGTCGGGTGCCTCCACGAGCACGGCGACTTCGTGCGCGCGCACCTGCAGCACGGCTACGGCCTCGTCGCGGCGATCGGCACCACCGCGCGCCGCCTTCACCTTCACGTCTCCGACGCCCTCAACGCGTGGCCGGTGCTCCTGCTCGCGCTGCCCGCCCTCGTGCACGAGGTCCGCGCGCGGCCGGTCGCCCGCGTCGCCTTCGCCCTCGTCGGCCTGCAGATCCTCGCCTACGCGCCCTTCTACTTCGACGGCGACTATCCCGGCGGCGGCGCGCGCTTCTACGCCGACGTGCTGCCCGTCGAGCACGCCCTCCTCGCGGTGGCGCTCGTCGCGTGGCTCCCCCGCGTGGCGCTCGCGCGCAAGCTCGGCGCGCTGCTCGGCCTGGCGTGCGCCGGCTTCGCCCTGCACGCCGCCTTCGGGCACCTCGCGCTGGCCTCGCGCGAGGGCGGCCGGCCCATGTTCGAACCTGAGCGTCTCGCCGAGCACCACGTCGATCACGGCCTGCTCTTCGTCGACACCGATCACGGCTTCGATCTCGCGCACGACCCGGAGGCCCGCCCGACCGAGGGGCTCGTCGTCGCCCGCCTGCACCACGACGACCACGATCGTCTCGTCTACGACCGCCTCGGCGAGCCCCCGACGAGCGCCTACCGCTACGGCGATGGCGTGGTGACGCTGCTGCCCTTCGTGCCGCCCGCGGCGACGGACAACCTCGGCTACGAGCAGTGGCGCTTCGAGGCCGAGAGCGACTGGCCCCCCCTCGCCCAGCAGGGTGCGTGGGCCGAGCCCACCTGGGCCGCCGGCACCTGCGTCTCCGGGGGCCAGGCGCTGACCGTCATGCCCGCCGGAGCCCACCCCGGCACGGTCACCATCGCCCTCCCCTCCCCTCACCACGGCCGCTTCCTCGTCACCCCGCGCGTGTGGCTGCAGAACACCCACGGCCGCGGATCCGCCAGGATTTACGCTGGAACGGAGGACCTGGCCCGCTGGTCGTGGGTGGACGACGGCCCCGCCGGCACCTGCCTCGACCTCCCTCCCCGCGAGGTCACCCTCCCGCCGCGTGACCTGCCCTTCGAGCTGGGCGCCCAGGGCGCTCCGGTGGCGCTCGACCGCACGGTCCTGCGCCCGATCGGTCCCCGTTGACCTAATCCGCGATTTGCCTCATTTTTTCGTCAGTGGGTCGGTCTCCTTCGAAGGGGGCCGGCGGCACGAAGGGCGCGTTGACGGAGCGCGGGGCCGGGAGGCGCACGGATGACGAAGAGCGAGCTGATCGACACGATGGCTGCACGCGGCAACCTGACGAAGGCCCGGGCGGAGCTGGTCGTCAACTGCATCTTCGACGCCATGACGGAGGCGCTGCAGCAGGGCGAGGGCATCGAGATCCGCGGCTTCGGCAGCTTCACGGTGCGCCCCTACAAGGCGTACTCCGGTCGCAACCCGCGCACGGGCGATCCCGTCCC
Organism: uncultured delta proteobacterium; assembly: GCA_963782055.1. Lineage (GTDB taxonomy): Bacteria > Myxococcota_A > Polyangia > Polyangiales > Polyangiaceae > DASXHD01. The sequence continues at coordinate 1,301,274 of CAWAIF010000003.1, read as the reverse complement.
GGTGCCGGCCAAGCGCCTGCCCTTCTTCAAGGTGGGCAAGGAGCTCAAGGAGCTGGTCAACAGCAGCCGCCACCTGCCCATCACCGGCGGCAACGACAACGACGACCGCTGACCCCCCCCGGTGGGGTGCGTGGCCTGGATCACCCAGGCGCCAGATCATTAGCATGTTCATGATCGCGCCTTTCCGTGGAGCGGGTACCGGACGTGCGGCCGCGAGCGCGCTCGCCGTCGGGGTTTCTCGCGGCCCGAGTCTGCTAAGAAGCGTCCCATGACGAGCTTCGCCCCCATCCCCGAGCAGATGGCCCTGCTCACGCGCGGCGTCGTCGACCTGCACGTCCGCGCCGAGCTGGAGGAGCGCCTCGCCGCCGCGCAGAAGACGAGCACCCCGCTCCGCGTGAAGGCCGGCTTCGACCCCACCCGCCCCGACCTGCACATCGGCCACGCCGTCCTGCTCGCCAAGATGCGGCAGTTCCAGGACCTCGGCCACCAGGTCATCCTCCTCGTGGGCGACTTCACCGCGATGGTCGGCGACCCCACCGGCCAGAACGACCTGCGCCCGCGCCTCTCCCGCGAGGACGTCCGCGCCGCCGCCAAGACCTACACCGACCAGGCCTTCAAGATCCTGGAGGAGGGCAAGACGGAGATTCGTTACAACTCGGAGTGGCTTGATGCCCTCAAGCCGTCCGAGCTCGTCGAGCTGATGGCGAAGATGACCGTCTCCCGCATGCTGGAGCGCAACGACTTCGGCCAGCGCTTCGCCGAGCACAAGCCCATCTACCAGCACGAGTTCCTCTACCCGCTGCTCCAGGGCTACGACTCCGTCGCCCTGAAGGCGGACATCGAGCTCGGCGGCACCGACCAGCTCTTCAACCTCCTCGTCGGCCGCGACATCATGCCGAAGTACGGCCAGCGCGGGCAGATGGTGATGACCACTCCCATCCTGGAGGGCATCGACGCGCGCATCGAGAACGGCCAGGTGGTCGGCAAGAAGATGTCCAAGAGCGCCGGCAACACCATCGGCCTGCTGGAGGACCCGCTCGAGATGCACCGCAAGGTGATGCAGGTCGACGACGAGGTCATCTTCCGTTACTTCGAGCTGCTCTCCTCCCGCTCCAACGAGGAGATCGCGCGCCTGAAGCAGGACAAGCGCGCGGGCAAGAGCCCCATGGAGATCAAGGCGCTCTTCGCCGAGGAGCTCGTGACCCGCTTCCACGACGCGGAGGCGGCGCGCCACGCCGCCGCGGAGTTCGCGCGCGTCTACGGCAAGGACGCCGTCCCCGACGACGTCCCGGAGATCGACGTGCCCACCGAGGGCCCCAGCCTCTGGATCGCCAAGGCCCTCTCCGCCGCGGGTCTGGTGAAGTCCTCCGGGGAGGGCAAGCGCCTGGTGGAGCAGGGCGGCGTCGAGGTCGACCAGAAGCGCGTCACCGATCCGCAGCTCCAGCTCGAGGCGGGCAAGCGCTACCTCCTGCGCGTCGGCTCCAAGAACCGCCGCTTCGCCTACGTCACCGTGCGGGGCGCCGGCGCGTGAGCGCGCGCCCGCTGGCCGCCTCCCTGGCGCTCGGCCTCCTCGCGCTCTTCCCTTTCGCGTGCGGCGGCACGCCCACCACGCCGAAGGCGACGGAGACCGCCATCGCGCTGCCCGCGACGGTCGACCTCGCCCCGGCGGCGGGCCTCTCCACGCTCGTCGAGGTCCACCCCAAGGCCCTCCTCGCCCACGCCGAGCTCTTGCCGGTGCTCGACGTGCTCTATCCCGACGACTCCTTCCGCACCTTCGCCACTCGCCACGGCGGCGTCGACCCTCGCCAGCTCGACGACATCGTCGTCGCGACCTATCCCCGGGCGACGCTGGTGCTCGCGCGCGGCGTGCTGGACCCGGCCAAGGAGGAGGCCTCCTTCGGACGGCGCGCGATGAGCGTGGACGCCCGCTTCGTCGACCATCGCGGGGGCCCGCTCTCCACCGTCATCCGCCTCCGCGGCACCATGACCGACGGCCGCGAGGAGCTTGTGCTCTTCGGTCACCAGGCGGCGGCGCTCGACCTGCTCCCGGCGCCGAAGGACCCCTCGGCTCCCTGGGCAGCGGGCCCAGTTCGGGCGGCCGAGCTGTTCGCCCTGCACAGGCTGAAGAAGGCACGGCCCGTCCTGAGGACCCCACCTCTGCAGTCCGCCTCCGCCCTTCTGGGGCCGGCGCCCGTACGCATATTTTTCGCCGGCCCGTTCGAGGGCGATGCGCAGGAGGGGCTGGCGGGGCTGCTGAAGGCGGCGACCGCGGTGGGCATCGCCGTCCGGCCTGCCGGGGACGACCGCGAGCATGCTAGCGATGAGCCGGGGGCCGCCCTCGACGTGACCGTCACCCTCCTCGGCGCGTGGGGAAATGACGCCAAAACGGCGGGGGATTGCTTCGCCGCAGCCCTGAACACCATCGCCCACAGCGGCCTCGGACGCCTCAGCGGGGTGGATCGCCCCCGCCGCGGACCGGACCTGCACACGTCCCCCGAGGCCCTCACCGTCACCCTCACGGTGGACGCCCTTGAGCTCGTCCGCGGGGTCCGCGCGGCGACCTCCGCGCAAATTCAAGAAATCATGAGCTATTAGGGGGCCGTTGACGGGTATGGCCCGGGAATGTTAGGGGAGCCCCCCCCGTTGGAAGGCAGACCATCCTGCCCCCCGAGCCCGTCCAGGGCTCGTCAGACCGGTCGTTCGCCCCTAACGAGTGGCCCTCACCCCATGAGCAACATGCCCCGAATTTCCGCCCGCACCGCCGCCCGCGCGCGCACCACGCGCCCCACCGCCACCCCCGCCAAGGCCACCCGCAAGGCCGCCCCCAAGAGCGCCAACGTCCACGCCGTCAGCCGCCCGGCCTCCCCGGCGCGCCGGCCCGTCTCCACGCCCCCCGCCGGTCGCCCCAAGACGGCGGCGCGCACCGCCGTGGCTTCCAAGCCCCCGCCCGCGCCCGCGCCCGTCATCATGGCCCCCGTGCGGAATGGCTCGGTCCTCCCGCCCGCTCCCCCGATGCCGCCCGCCCGCAAGGTGAACTTCAAGATCGGCGACAAGGCCGTCCACCCGAAGCACGGCGTGGGCGAGGTCACCGCCATCGAGCACCGCGAGCTCGGCGGGACGAAGGGCATGTTCTACGTCCTGCGCATCCTGGACAACGGGATGAAGGTCATGGTCCCGACCAACGCCGCCAGCCAGGCGGGCCTGCGCGGCATCATGAGCTCCAAGGAGGCCGACGCCGTCCTCGCGACCATGCGCGCGCGCGAGGTGGCGGTGGACCTGCAGCCGTGGAGCCGCCGCTTCCGCGCCTACACCGAGATGGTGCAGAGCGGCTCCCCGCACGAGGTGGCCAAGGTCCTGCGCGACATGCACCGCCTCAAGTTCGACAAGGACCTCTCCTTCGGCGAGCGCCACCTGCTGGACCGCGCGAAGAGCCTGCTGATGAAGGAGCTCGCCTTCGCGAAGAAGGTGACCGAGCAGGCCCTGGCGGAAGAGGTCGCGGGCATCTTCCGCGCGTGAGGCTCACGCCATTCGCGCGGTGAGCAGCAACACCTCGTTGTTGGTGTTCTGCACCTCGCGAGCCGCCTCGATCGACTGATCGACGAGCGACTGCGCGCCGTGCACCTCGTCGTTCGCCTTGTCCACCTCGCGTGAGGCGCTGTGGGCCTGCGTCTCGGCCCGCTGAGCGTCGGCGTCGAAGTACTGCTGCACGCCGTTCGAGACACCGTCGACCAGCTTGCTCCCCGCCTGCAGCGTGGACGCCTCGGCGCCGAGCACCTCCGACGAGCCGGCGACGCTCGCCCGCGCCGCTTTGTCCGCGGAAGCCCTTGCCAGCACGTCCGCCTTGGCGGCATCCGTGAGGCACTGGCCACGAGTCGTCTCCGCCTTGGCGATCACCTGCGACTTCTCGGTGTCGGAGAGGCGCCCCTGGCGCTCCCGAATCACGGCCTTCGGATTGGCCGACGCAGAGGCGACCTGCATCGCGCCGCTCGCCATCGAGAGCGTACCGCTCGCGATGCCTCCGACGAGCGCGGTCGTCGCCTTGTCCTGCATCGCCTGGAGCTGGTTGTGCTCCGCGGCGGCCTGAAGCCGCTCCTCGGCGTCGCGCTCCTGCTCGGCGTTGTGCTTGGCGTCGGTGCCCATCTTCAGGGCCAGCATCGCCACCTCGGTCGCCGTGTCCTCGACACCCGTGAACTGCACGGAGGTCAGGTTGGGTTGGATCTTCATGTTCATACCCTCATGACTGCAGCGAGCTGCGTCTGGTTGGAGGCCTCGACACCCTTGACCGCCGTCTGACGGTCCTTCTCGTTGCGCTTCTCGTCCGCCTTCAGGTCGGCCACGATCGCTTCTGCGAGGCGCTCGATGAACGCCGAGTGCTGGCGCGCCTTCTCCGCAGCGATCTCGGCCTGCGTGGCGTCGTACGCGAAGACCGACGTTGCGATGCCGGCGCCCCCGCCCACGATCGACGCGCCCCCGCCGACAGCCGACATGGCGCCGCCGACCCGGGAGGCGGTGGAGCTCGCCTGCGCCGCCGCGTCCGTGCCCTGCGTCGCCGCGTCGGCGGCCGACCCGGCCGCGGTGCCCGCGTTGACGAGTCCTGCGCCGCACGAGCATGCGGCGCCGCCGATGGCGACACCGACGCCCACCCACTTGGCGACCTCGGGGTCGGCGCCCATCTTCTCGAGCACCTGGAAGTTGCTCTCGGCGAAGCCAGTGGCCGACATGGCGATCCCGACCGCGATGAGCGCCGCGGCCCCCGCGCTCGCCGTCCCGAAGGACGCGATGGACCCGATGGTGGCCGCCGCCTCGGCGACCGCCATCGCGATCTGCTTCACGTCGCCCCAGAACTTGGGGCTGTTGACCATCTTGTCGAGATCGCCGCCGCAGTCGTTGAAGGCGTCGGCGATGTGGCCGGTGAAGAGATCCTTGGTGACGTCCGTCACCAGATCGCTGACGGAATCGAAGATGCCCTTGCCGCCCTCGTTCTTGAGCTTCTCCTCGAGGGCTTCCTGGATGCGCTTGGTCATCCCCTTGCGCAGGCTGGCCATCCCGGCCGCCTGCTTCTGGGCGTTGCGCGCCTGGTCGGAGGACTGCTTGTCGACCATGCCGACGAGCACGGTCATCGCGTCGTCGAGCGAGATGGAACCGATGTCGTCGTCGCCCGAGCTGGCCGGCCCCGCCCCGTCAGGGCCTTCGAGCCAGGTGGGTTGCGGGACGAAGGATTGGATCTTCATGGCGGGCTCACCTGATGTTGGCGATGGCGGCCGAGACCGTGTCATCGAGCTTCTTGAGCATGTTGCTGGTGAGCTGAACCGCTTGCTCGCGCTTGCTGACGCACGAGTTCATGCGGAGCATGTCCATGCTCGCCTCGTTCTGGTAGCTGTCGATGCTGGACTGCAGCCCTTCCCCGAGAGCCTTGATGTTGTCGGCATTGACGTACTGGTTGTCGTATACCACCTTCTTGTCGTCATCCCGCACCACGTTGCCCTGGTCGTCCTTCTTCGGCGGATACCAGCTCTGGACGCTGGCCTTCGCCTGGTCGAACTGGTCCTTCACGTCCGGCGAGAGGTTGTGCGCCTTCTCGTACTCCTCGATCTGGTTTGCCAGGTCTTGATAGGCCTTGAGGCCTTCGGCACTGCCCTTGTCGTACCCGTCCTTTGGTGCGTGCCCCGCGGCGTTGTTGAACATGTTCTTGAGTTCGTTGAGTTGGTTCTGCTTGTCCTGAAGTGCCTTTTGGCCGTCCATGAAGCTGCGGATCTGGGAGTCCATGCTGAGCAGTCGAGTCTGGCACCAGGCGGTGAAGAAGTCGTCGTCGATGAAGTCCGCGGGAGCCGAGGCAGGGTGAGCGGAAGGCGCGGGTTGGGGGGGGGCGACTGACATGGGAGTCTCTCTTTCAGGCACGAATGCCGGTGGGAACGGGGATGGGGGCCTTGGCCGCCGCAGGCGCGTCGGGGATGGCGTCGATGGCCTCGTTGAGCTCCTCCACCATCTCGGCGGGAAGGCGCAGGTTGCGGTCGCGCACGAAGGCCGTGAGCGCCTCGATCTGGGCGTCCTGTTGTTCGATCTGCTTCTTGAGCTGGGAGAGGGTGCTCATCGTGGGCTCCTTGACTTGAACTGGAACCCCATCGACCGCGTGGCCCGGCCGGTTGCAGCCGACCGCCATTTTTCTCCCTCGCCGTGCCAGACTGGCGCGGACGATGAAGATCTACACGAAGACGGGTGACGACGGGACGACCGGGCTCTTCGGCGGGGCGCGCGTGCCGAAGGCGTCCGCGCGCGTCGAGGCGTACGGGACGGTCGACGAGCTCAACGCGGTGCTCGGTGTGGCGCGCGCCCTCGGGCTCGGGCCGCTGGCGGAGCGGGTGCTCGGCGAGGCGCAGGTGGACCTCTTCGCGCTGGGCGCGGAGCTGGCCACGGCGCCGGGCAAGGAGGACAAGCTGCCGATGACGCGCCTCGCGCCCGCCGACGCCGAGCGGCTGGAGCGCGCCATCGACGAGGGGGAGGCTGGGCTGGAGACGCTGAAGACCTTCGTGCTGCCCGGCGGGTCCCCCCAGGGGGCGGCGCTGCACCACGCGCGCACGGTGTGCCGGCGGGCGGAGCGGGCGGTGCTGGCGCTGGGGGAGGCGAGCGCCGCGGAGGCCGCGCGCGCGGAGCTGGTCATCTACCTGAACCGGCTGAGCGATCTGCTGTTCGTGCTCGCCCGGGTGGAGAACCACGCGCGCGGCGTACCCGACGTGCCCTGGACGCCTCGCGCGGCGAAGTGACCGCGAGCAAGCTCGCGGTCAGGCGGCGGACGCGAGCTGCTCGGCGAGCATCTTGCGGCCGCGGTGCAGGCGGCTCATGACGGTGCCTACGGGCACGCCCAGGCGCTCCGCGGCCTCGCGGTAGCTGTGCTGCTGCAGGTCGACCATCTCGACGACGGCGCGGAAGCCACCGGGGAGCGCGTCGAGCTTCGCCTGCGTGCGTCGCGTCAGCGCGGCGTGCGCGTCCGGCGGGGCGAAGCGGTCCTCGCCCGTCCACGCGTTGGGATCGAACGTCAGGTTCTTGAGCGCGTTCTTCTCGCGGCGCACGCGGCGGTACCGGGTGACGAAGACGCTGAAGAGGATCTGCTGCGCCCAGGCACGCAGGTTGGTGCCGAGCGCATACTGCCCGGAGAAGCGGAGGGCCCGCTCGACGGTGTCCTGCACCAGATCGTCGGCGGTCGCCTCGCACGCGGTGAGGCGCAGCGCGCGGGCGCGCAGGTCGGGGATGAGGGTGACGAGCCCGGCGGCGAGGCCCGGGGCATCGTGAGCGACGAGCGGCTGGCGAGAGCGAGACGGCGACATCCGGTGAACCTCCGCGGTGGGGTAGAGCACAGGGAGTGCCGGGCTCGCGCGCACACAACCAGTTGAAATCATTGGGCTCGGTGCGGGAGCTCGTGTCCGCTCTCCCGCTGGGCGTGGGCGGGAGGAGACACCCGGGCGTCGGAGCGCAAGCATGCTCGCAGTCCGACGAGGGCGTCGACGGGCCGGAGGCGATGCCCGACCTCCGTCCACGCCCACCGGGCTGTCGGTCGGCCTCCGCCCCGACCTCAGGCGCCGGCCAGGAGTCCGGCCAGGACGTCCGGGACGCGGTCGGCGACCTCCGAGGCGAGCAGACCGCGGTCGCGGGGGGCGGGGCCGGCGGCGGCCCACGCGTCCGCCGCGGCGCCGTGGACGTAGGCGCCGGCGCACGCCGCCTCGAACGGCTGCATGGTGCATGCAAGCGCGGCGACGGTGCCGGAGAGGACGTCCCCCGCGCCCGCGGTCGCCAGCGCCGGATTGCCGGTCGGGACGATCGCCACGCGTCCGTCCGGCGCGGTGACGAGCGTGCGCGCGCCCTTGAGCACCACCACGGCCTTCGCCGCGGAGGCGAGGTTGTGCGCGGCGGCGAACCGGTCGGCCTCCACCTCCTCGGAGGTGGTCGCGAGCAGGCGCGCCGCCTCCCCCGCGTGCGGGGTGAGGACGAGCTTCGCCCTGGCGCTCGCCAGCTCGCTCGCGGCGCCGGCGAAGAGCGAGAGGGCGTCGGCGTCGAGGACGAGGGGTCCGTCGTAGCCGAGGAGCAGCGCGAGCACCGCCTCTCGCGCGCGATCGCCGGTGCCGAAGCCGGGGCCGGCGACCATCGCGGGCTTGCGGGCGGCGAACTCCGCCACGCTCTCCGGCAGGCGCGCCTCGTCCAGGCGAGCGGTCATGATCTCCACCACGCGCGCCTCCAGGCTGCTCGCGGCGGTGGGCCACGTGCAGATGGTGGCGGCGCCCGCGCCGGCGCGCAGGGCGGCGTGGGCGACCATCACCGAGGCGCCCACCTTCCCCGACGAGCCCGCGAGGACGCCGACGTGGCCGGCGGCGTACTTGTGCGCGTCGGCGGCGCGGGGCGTGAGCCAGCCGGCGATGTCCGCGGGCTCGAGCAGCGAGGCGGCGTGGCCGCTGCGCTCGACGAGCCACCCGGGGACGCCGATGTCGACGACGAAGACGTCGCCGGTGCACGTGGCGCCGGCGGGGGTGAGCAGGCCGCGCTTGTAGTGCGCGAAGGTGACGGTGCACGCGGCGTGGACGACGGCGCCCAGCACGGCGCCGGTGTCGGCGTGGAGGCCGGAGGGGATGTCGACGGCGAGGACCGGCGCGCCGGGGGACTGCAGGGCGCGCACCACCGCGAGCGGGACGCCGTGCAGCGGGCGGTCGAGGCCGGTGCCGAAGAGGGCGTCCACCACCGCGTCGGCGTCCCGGGCGTCCTCGCCGAGGGCGTCGGCGTCGGCTTCGGTGACCGCGCGCACCGCGCCGCCGAAGGCGCGCCAGGCGGTGGCGTTGGTGGCGGCGTCGGGGGAGAGGCGGGACTCGTCGCCGACGAGGCGCACGTCGACGACCGCGCCGCGCAGCAGGGCGTGGCGCGCGATGACGAAGCCGTCGCCGCCGTTGTTGCCGGTACCGCACACGACGAGCACGCGCTTGCCCGCCAAGCTGCCGCCGAGCAGCTCGCGCTCCAGGACGTCGGCGGCGCCGCGCCCGGCGTTCTCCATCAGCAGGAGGCCCGGCACGCCGCACTTCTCGATGGCCTCGGCGTCGAAGGCGCGGGCCTGCTCGCGCGAGAGCACGGGGATCACGCGCCCTCCAGGATGACGACGGCGGCGGCGATGCCCGCGTCGTGGGTGATGGTGAGGTGCCAGCGCGACGCGCCCAGGCGCGTGGCCATGGCGAGGGCGTTGCCGTGCAGGTCGAGGCGCGGGCGCCCGGACTCCAGGCGGCGCACCTGCACCTCGTGCCAGCCGACGCCGGGGGCGCCGTCCATCGCCTTGGCGAAGGCCTCTTTCGCCGCGAAGCGGCCGGCGAGGGCGGTGGCCTCGTCGCGACCGGCGAGGTCGGCGCGCTCGTCCGCGCTGCAGATGCGGCCGTAGAAGCGCTCGCCGTGGCGCTCCAGCGCGCGGCGCATGCGCTCGATGGAGCAGACGTCCAGACCGATGCCGACGATCACGAGCGCGAGCGTAGCACCACCGCGGGAGGGTGCGGCCTGCGAGGATCTTGCGCGGGGCAGCGCGCGCGGTCAGCGCGTCATGGCCTGGCGCATGGCCTGCACCGCGCCCGCCATGGAGAGAAAGAGGGCGTCGGAGATCATCGCGTGGCCGATGTTCAGCTCGACGATCTCCGCGATGCGCACCAGCGCCGGGACGTTGGCGAGGGTGAGGCCGTGGCCGGCGGCGACCTCCATCCCGAGCTCGCGGGCGAGGCGCGCGCCTTCGGCGAGGCGACGGAGCTCCGCCTCCTGCGAGGCGCCGCCGAAGGCGTGGGCGTACTCGCCGGTGTGGAGCTCCACCTGGGCGACGCCGAGGTTCTTCGAAGCGCGGATGGTGTCCTCGTCGGGGGCGATGAAGAGGCTCACGCGGACGCCGGCGTCGCGCAGGGCGCCGACGCGCGCGGCGAGCGCGGCGCCGCCGCCGCGCACGTCCAGCCCACCCTCCGTCGTGCGCTCCTCGCGGCGCTCGGGCACCAGGGTGGCGACGTCGGGGTGGAGATCTCGCGCGATGCGGACCATCTCGTCGGTGGCCGCGCACTCCATGTTGAGGGTCTTCTTCACCAGCGCGCGCAGCCGCCGCAGGTCGTCGTCCTTGACGTGGCGGCGGTCCTCACGCAGGTGCGCGGTGATGCCATCGGCGCCGGCCTCGAGGCAGATGCCCGCGATCTCGACCGGGTCCGGGTAGGGGGTGCCGCGCGCGTTACGCAGCGTCGCGACGTGGTCGACGTTGACGTGCAGTCGCATGGGCAAGCGGCTACTCCCCGCCGGAGGAGGCGTTCTCGGCGAGGTCGTCCTCGGTCTTGGGCGTCGGCAGCAGCTCGCCGTGGGGACCATCCTTGCGGATGACGAAGACCTTGTGGCTGGTGGTGTCCGGGTTCTCGCGCGCCCAGACGCTCACGATGTTGGTGCCGGCGCGGAGCGGCAGGTCCGCCTCGAAGGACATCTTCTTCGGGTCGGTGCCGGCGCGGTTGGAGCGGTAGAAGACCTTGCGCGCGCCCACGAAGACGTAGGCGTCGAGGAGCTTGTCGCCGTCGCTGGCGGTGCCCTTGATGACGATGTGGTTGTCGCGCGTGGCCAGGGCGGGAGGCGTCAGCTCGATCGCCGGGGGCGCGTGGAGCATCAGGTCCTGGAAGGCCACGGTGCCCGGGGCGCCGCCGCCCTTCGCCAGCTCGGCCCGCTTGACGAACGCGAAGCGCGTGCCACCCAGCGAGATCTTGTCGTAGTCGCCGCTCTCGCCGAGGAGCTTGACCGCGGTGCCCGCGGGCAGGCGGCCGAAGGCGCGGACGCCGAGGTCCGGTGAGTTGAGGAGGGCCGCGCCCTGGGCGCCGGCCTTCATCACGCCGGAGGCGGGGCTGATGACGGCGGGCGGCGCGACCGGGATGTGCACCTTCTCCACGACCGACTCGCGCAGGTCCTTGTCGACGATGGAGAGCTCCACCTTGGCCTCCGGGTCGTGGAGGGTGGGGCGCACGTCGAAGGTGAAGGCGAAGCGACGCTCGTCGCCCGGGTTCATGTTGGAGACGTCGTTGAAGCGGCCGTCGCGGAGGAGCAGGCCGTCGCCGGAGAGGTTGCGCAGGTTGGCCTGGGCGTCGAAGCTGCGGCCCTTGCCGGTGTTGCGCACCGTCATGTACATCGTGAGCTCTTCGCCCTTCTGCAGGCGGCCATCCCCGTTGCCCTTGCGGTTGTCGACGATCTCGTAGCTGTAGGCGAAGGTCGGCCGCTCGAGCGCCTTGATGGAGGCGCGCGCCTCCACGTCGGGGATGGCGAGGTCGCGGGCGTCGGCGAAGTGGAGCTTGATGCCATCGGCGCGGGTGAGGGCGTCGCGCGGGATCTTGCAGACGCGCGGGGCATCCTTGGGGAGCGGGGCCGTCGAGCCCACCTTGCGGCCGTCGACGTCGCACCAGCCGAGCGGGGCGACGGCGGTGCGCGTCTTGCCCGGCTCCAGCTTCCCGAGGACGAGCTCCTTCGCGTCGAAGTAGCCGTCGTCGCTCTTGGTGGTCGCGTAGACGCGATAGAGCGGGACGGTGCCCTTGTTGGTGACGCTGATCTTGAGGGACATCGGCTCGCCGGCGGTGACCTCGTTGCCCTGGCGATCGGTGTCCACCTTCACCTCGAGCGGGGGGGCGGCGGTGGGCTTGGCCTCCGACGCAGCGGGGGCGCTCCAGTCGACGCCGAGCTTCTGCAGGTCGGCGGCGACCTTCGCCAGCTCGGCCACGCGGGTGTCGGCGATGAGCTGCTTGGCGGCGTGCACCTGATCCAGGCGCATGCCGGGCGGCACCTTGGCGACGAAGTCGTGGGCGAACTTGATGGGGAAGTCCATCTGGAAGTTCTCGTCCGGGTCGCCGCCGGTCTCGCGGAGGGCGTCACGCTCCTTCTGCGGGAGATTGTAGCGGAGCGTCTCCTCGGCGTGCTGGCCCTCGCGCGCGCGGGCGTTGGAGAGGCTGCGGGAGAGGTCGCGCTCCTTGATGCCGCTGGAGTCGACGGCGAGGTCCATCTCCAGCGGGTCGACGGTCATCGGGTCGAGCTCGATGTCCGGCGTGACGCCGGTGCCCTGGATGGAGATGTCGCCCGGCTCCGTCAGGTACTGGGCGATGGTGAGCTTGAGGGCGGCCTTGTCGGGCATCTCGTTGAAGACGAGCTGCACCGAGCCCTTGCCGAAGGTGGTCTGTCCGATGAGCACCGCGCGGTCGTGGTTCTTCATCGCGCCGGAGACGATCTCGCTGGCGCTCGCCGAGTTGCCGCTGACCAGCATGGCGATGGGGTAGTTCGGCTCGGTGCCGTCCTGGTGCGCGACCTTCTCGTCGCGGCCCTCGCTGTTGCCGACGGTGGCGACGATGGGCCCGGAGGCGATGAACTTGTCGGCCACCTTGACCGCCTGCTCCAGGAGACCGCCGGGGTTGCCGCGCAGGTCCAGCACCAGGCCCTTGATGGCGCCACCGTGCTTGAGGTCGGTGAGGGCGCTGTCCAGCTCGCTCGCGGTGTTGGCCTGGAACTGCTTGATGCGGATGTAGCCGATGTCGCCGTCCAGCCGCTTGTGCTCCACGCTCGCCACGTGGATGACCTCGCGCTTCAGCTCGAAGGGCCGCGAGCCGGCCCAGCCCTCCGGGCCGTCGCGGTGGATCCAGATGGTGACCTTGGAGTCCGGCGTTCCACGCAGGTGGTTGACGGCCTCGTTGAGGCCCATGTTCAGCGTGGACTCGCTGTTGATCTTGACGATGCGATCCAGCTTGTGGAGGCCCGCGCGGGAGGCGGGCGTGTCGGGCATCGGCTTGATGACGGTGAGCTGCTGGTCGCGGATGGAGATGACGATGCCGAGGCCGCCGAACTGGCCGCTCGTCGACAGGTTCATGTCCTTGTAGGCCTCCGGCGAGAGCAGCACGCTGTGCGGGTCCAGCGTGTGGAGCATGCCGTTGCAGGCGGCGTACTCGACCTCGCGCAGGTCCACGTCGGTGCCGCGCAGGTTGTCCTGCACGAAGGCGAAGATCTCGCGCAGGCGCGCGGAGACGTCCCAGGGGCCCTGCACGTTGTCGACGCGGAACTCCTTCTCCTGCGTGTCCACGCGGACCTTCACCGTCGCCGCGCCCTCGTCGTGAAGGACGATGATCTGGGCCACGTCGCGCTGGACGAAGTTGAGCGCCGACAGGAGCATGTCCTTCGGCTTGACGCGCTTGGGGTCGACGTACTTGTCGCGGATGATGCGCAGCACCTCGTTGACGACCTTGAGCTGGGTGAGGTCGTAGGGGGTGCTCTCCCCTGCCACGCTGGCGGCGCTCGCCGGGGCGAGGCCCCGCCAGAGGCCGCCGCCGTGCAGGCGGAGCGCCAGGACGCTGGCGATGACGAACGCGCCCAGAAGAGCGCCGACTTTGATGATCTGTTCGCGGAGGCGAGGACGCATGGGCTGGCTCGAAGTATAGACGCGCGAGGGGGGCGAAGGCGTTGAAAGGGGGTGGAAATACCTCAGCCGCCGGCACCCTCTCGCGAGGGAGAGGCTGAGGGAGCTTTGCGGATCACCGCGACGTAGAAGCCGGCGAGGAAGGCGGCAAGGGTCGGGGCGAGCAGCCGCTCCACCCGGGGCAGGACGGACCGCAGGCCCCACACCCGCAGCGCCGCGGCGGCGGGCGTGACGATGCGCACGCCGTAGTGCCCCTCGACGTGGGTGCCGGCGGGCAGCAGGCGCGGCACCACCCACGGCGCGTCGAAGCGGGTGTAGACCGCGCTCTCCTTGGTGTAGCGGGAGATGCGGCCGGCGGGGCCGAAGCGCTTGAGGGCGCCGCGGAAGCTCAGCGGGTTGTAGAACTCGGCCAGGATCACGCCGCCGGGGCGGGTGACGCGCGCCATCTCGGACAGGGCGCGGCCGATGTCCTCCACGTGCGCGAGCACCTTGAAGGAGCAGGTCACGTCGAAGCGCGCGTCCTCGAAGGGGAGCGCGGTGACGCTGCCCTCCTGCACCTCGAGGCCGCGCTCGCGCGCGCGGTCGAGCATGCGCGGGGACAGATCGATGCCGTGGGCGCTGCGAGCGAAGCGGGAGACGCGCTCGAGGATGAGGCCGGTGCCGCACCCGCACTCCAGCACGTCCTTGCCGGTGCCGTGGCGGGAGACGAGCTCCACCTCCAGATCGTCCACCAGGGCGTGGTAGCCGTCAGGGTCGTTGGGGCGCCGCTGCGCCTCGTAGGCGGCGGAGAACTCGTCGTAGTAGGCGCGCGTGGGGTCGAGCTCGGTCATGGACGCGGGCTGGGAACGCTAGCAGATCGGATCGAGCCGTTCACCCTGGGACCACGGCGGAGAGGGAGAGCAGGCCCTTCTTGGCGCTCTCGGCCTCCAGCCGGCCCCCGTGCGCCTCGAAGATGCTGCGGGCCAGGGAGAGGCCGAGCCCGAGGCTGCCGTGCTTGCGGGCGAGCGCGGGGGAGGCGAAGGCGTCGAACATCTTGGCCTCTTCCTCCGCGCTCACACGCGCCCCGGAGGCCTCCACCCGCACGCGCAGGCCGCCGGAGACGGCGCGGGTCGCGCGCACCACGACCGGACCGCGCTCGGTCATGCGCAGGGCGGCGAGGATGGTGGCGGTGAGGGCCTGGCTGATCCGCACCGAGTCGACGTCCACGTCACCCAGGCCCGGCTCGAGCTCCGGCTGGATGGCGCGGCGGTCCGTCGTGCCGGCGAGCTCGCGCGCGTCGAGCACGGCGGCGAGGACCACGTCGGACGCGGGCACCGGGGCGCGCGTGAGCTCGAGCTCGCCTGCCTCCACGCGCGCGGAGTCCAGGACGGTCTGGATGAGGAAGAGTAGCTCGCGGCCACGCTGCTCGATGATGGCGAGGCTCTCGCGCTGGCCGTCGGTCAGGTTGCCGCGTCCCACCAGGGCGGCGAAGCCGAGGATGGCGTTGAGCGGGCCCTTGAGATCGTGGCTCATCGTGGCCAGCAGCAGGCCGCGCATGCGCTCGGCGGCCGCGCGGCCCTGGATGGCGCGCTCCTGCACCGCGGCGAACTCGCGGAAGACGCCGCCGAGGCGGTCGACCGCGGCGGCGAGCCCCCGCACCGACTGGAAAGCGGCGCGCTCGAAGACGCGAGAGCCCCGGATGACGTCCACCACGCCGGTGGCCTCGATCTCGTGCGTCGCGTAGTTGACGTCGTCGGAGAGGAGCGCGCCGATGCGGTCGCCGAAGAGGGCGGCGAGGGCGACGGCAAAGACGGCGAGGGCGGCGAGGGCGAGTGCGACCGACCCGAGGCCGGGCGGCTCGACGCGCACGACGGCGCGGCCGTCCTCCAGGGGGACGACCACCACGTTGGCGTCCTGGGGCGGCGGGACCGCCGAGAGCCTGGGGCCGGTCTCGATCTCGGAGGAGAAGCCGGCCTCGCGCGCGGCGCGGATGGCGGAGACGCGTCCCTCGGTGTGGCCGTCCACGCTGTCGAGCACGCCGGCGGCGACGGCGAGGGCGTCGGCGCGTCGGGCGGCGGTCTCGGCGCTGCGGGCGTGCGCGTAGACGAGCAGCGACGCGCCCACGACGACCAGCGCGACGGGGGCGGCGAGCGCCGCGAGGAAGCGGCGGCGCACGCGCAGCGTCCCGCGGCCGATGTCGCGCAGCACCACGATCGCCTCACGCGCCGACGACGCGGGCACGAGCTCCAGCGCGCGCGCCACCGCGCCGCGGGCACCGACGTAGAGCGGCAGCGTGGCGGTGCTCACCAGCGTGAGGTAGAGGACCACCAGCGCCCCCTGCGTGTAGGAGTCCACCGACTCGGGGCGGAAGGCGTCGGTGACGGTGGCCACGCCGAGCACGAGCGCCACGCCCAGGTGCGCGTACGCGATGCGGGAGGGGACGGCGAAGAGGCGGAGCACCTGATCGGCCTCGATCTTCGGTCCGGCGGCGGAGTCGTCGTGCGGGCCTCGCAGGGCGCCCAGCAGACGCCGCACGCGCGCGGTGAGCACGAGCACCAGCGCGGCCTCGGTCGCGAAGGCGATGAGCACCACCGCCCAGGCGAGGTCGGCGGTCGCGGCGACGATCGCCGGGTCGAGGAGCAGCCAGCGCGGGGCGAAGGTCCAGAAGATCGCGGCGGTGAGGACGTCGACCAGCGCGACGATCGCCACCAGACGCACGAAGAGGCGGGGGGTGGAGGTCACGGGCGCCCCTCCCGCGCGAGAGGCAAGAGCACCGTGAAGGTGGAGCCCTTGCCCAGCTCGCTCTCCACCTCGATGGCCCCGCCCTGCATGAGGGCGAGCCGCCGCGCGATCGCGAGCCCCAGTCCGGTGCCGCGTCGCCGCGCGCGCTCGGCGCCGGCCTGGCGGTACTCCTCGAAGATGAGGGAGCGCTCGGCGGCGGGGATACCCGGGCCGGTGTCGCGTACTGCGATGGCGCCCTGGGTGCCGCGCGTCTCGACGCGCACGACCACCTCGCCGGCCTGCGTGAACTTCACCGCGTTGCCGACGACGTTCCCGAGGATCTGCCGCAGGCGCTTCGGGTCGGCGCGGACGCGCACCCCCAGGCCGCCCTCCAGGCGCACGGCGACCGACTTCGCCTCCGCGACGACGGCAGCCTCGCGCACCAGGTCTTGCGCGACGGCGAAGGCGTCGACCGGGACGGGGTGGAGACGGAGCTGGCCGCTCTCCAGCGCGGAGAGCTCCAGGATGTCCTTGATGAGATCGCTCAGGTGCTGGCCGCTGTCGCGAATCTGCTGCACCTCCTCGCGCTGGACGGCGGTGAGCGGGCCGTCCACCTCCTTCATGAGCACGTCGGCGAAGCCGAGGATGGCGTTGAGCGGCGTGCGCAGCTCGTGGCTCACCGCGGCGAGGAACGCGGCGCGCTCGCGGTCGGCGTCGTCGGCGCGCGTCCGGTCGTGGCGGTAGGCCTGCTCCGCCGCGGCGAAGCGCGCCACCAGATCGTTGAAGGCGCTCGTCAGCGCACCGACCTCGTCCATCGTGCGCACGGGCACCGGCTCGCCGGCGGGCTCGGTGGGCACGAGGGCCATGCCGAGCACGCGGCGGGACACGTAGGTGATGTCCATGTCGGCGTCGCGCGCGACCGAGAAGGCCACGATGGCGGCCACGCCGATGAGCAGCGTGGTGAGGGCGAGCAGCGCGCTCCACAGCGCCGGCGCCCCCTCCGGCGCGCCAGGGATGCGCACGAAGACGACGACGACGTTCCCCTCCCCCGCCGGGTGCGTGGCGTAGCGGGTGTTGCCCATCTTGGTGACCAGCTCGCCGTGCCCTGCCGCGAGGACGGGGCCGAGCGCGGAGGGGTCGGGCAAGCCCAGCGTGGCGTCCTCGCGGACGGCGCCGTCCGGACCGGCCACCAGCACCTCCGCGCCGGTGCGCCTCGCGGCGAGCTGCACCGCGTCCGACTGCCCGGCGGGCCGCAGATGCGCGAGACGCTCGCCCAGCGTGGACGCCAGCAGCTCTGCGCGCGCGGCGGCGTGATCGCGCGTGGCTTGCGCGAGGTGCGAGAGGCCGAAGAGGCCGATGGCGGCGGCGACGACCAGACCGACGACGATGACCACGAGCGGGGCGAGGGGGACGAGCGGCCAGCCGAACGCCCCGCCCAGGCGCGTCCGCGGTCCCGGGCGTCTGGAGGCCCCCGCGGCAAGCGGCGTCGACGTCATGGTGTCCTACCCGCGGTTATCGCACACGCCCTGCAAGTTCGCGAACCGTGGTGCGCGGCCGCGCACGCGGCGCACGCGGCGTTCGACCGAGAGGAAGTCCGACCGAGAGGAAGTCTGTTTTACGCACTGCATCGCGATCGTCACGATCGTGCGCGCTGGCTCTTGCGTCGATGGGCCAGTGGCTTAACTATGGGCTCGCTCTCTTCGTGGACTCGAGCGATCGGCTTATTGGGGAGGGACACGGGTTTGTCACGAGGTGTTCTCGTGATCGAACGCAGTACGATCGATCCTGTTTCGGGTGGTGGACATGGGAATGCGAAAGCGAGCGAGGCGGTTCTGGAGCAAGAGCGGCACAGCCGTCCAGAACATGGAACCGGAACCGAGCATCCAACCCGAGCCCGACGCCCTGGAATCGGGCACGTACCGCAGCGCGGACCGCGCCAAGATCCTGAGCGAGGTGACGCTGGTGGTCTACGGGTGGCACAACGTGCAGCCGGGTACGCTCTCGTGGGTGTTTCCCAGCTTCCAGGCGGCGCTGGGCGCGGCCGGGGCGATGCGCAACGCGGTGAAGTGGTCCATCTTCTCCGGGCGCGACGCGAGCGGAGAGCTCCTGGCGGAGGCCTGAGAAGGTCTCGCGCCCCCGCGTGCGGTGCACGCGGGAGGCGCAGAGGAGCGCGTCACATGCGCTCGAGGATGATCGCGAGGCCCTGGCCGCCGCCGATGCAGGCGCTGCCAACGGCGTAGTGCGCGTTGCGACGGCGCAGCTCGTAGACCAGATGCGTGGTGATGCGGGCGCCGCTTGCGCCGAGGGGGTGGCCCAGGGCGATCGCGCCGCCGTTGACGTTGGTGCGGGTGCGGTCCAGACCGAGTTCCTTCTCGACGGCGAGGTACTGCGGGGCGAAGGCCTCGTTGACCTCCACGAGGTCCATCTCGCCGAGCTTCATGCCGGCGCGGGTGAGGGCGTTCTGCACGGCGGGCGCGGGGCCGATGCCCATGAGGGTGGGCTCGACGCCGGCGACGCCCCACTGCACGATCCGCGCGAGGGGGGTCATGCCGTTCTTCTTGGCGAAGTCCTCGGTGACGACGACGAGGGCGGAGGCGCCATCGCAGATGCCCGACGCGTTGCCCGCGGTGACGACGCCGTCCTTCTTGAAGACGGGCGCCAGCTTGCCGAGGATCTCCAGGGTGGTCTGCGGGCGCGGGTGCTCGTCCACCGCGAACTGCACGGTGCCCTTGCGCGTCTTGATCTCCAGCGGGGCGATCTCGTCCTTGAAGTAGCCCTTCTCGTTGGCGGCGGCCCAGCGCTGCTGGCTGGTGAGCGCGTACTCGTCGCACTGCGCCCGGGTGATGCCGTACTTCTCGGCGAGGTTCTCCGCGGTGACCGCCATCGGGGTGCTGCAATAGCTGTCGGTGAGGGCGCTCCAGAGGGAGTCCTCGACCTGCGGCGACTTGCCGAAGGCCCAGCCCTCGCGCCCGCCGCGCAGGACGTGCGGGGCCTGGGTCATGTTCTCGGTGCCGCCGACGAGGACGGCGTCGGTCTCGCCCAGCAGGATCTGCTCGGCGCCCGTGATGATGGCCTGGAAGCCGGAGCCGCAGAGGCGGTTGACGGTGAGCGCGGGGGTGGTGACGGGGAGGCCGGCCTTCAGGCCGACGTGGCGCGCGCAGTAGATGGCGTCGGGACTGGTCTGCATCACGTTGCCGACGACGACGTGCCCCATGGCATCCAGGGCGATGCCGGCCTGGGCGACGGCCGCCTTGGCGGCGTGGACCGCGAGGTCGATGGCGCTCGTGCTCTTGAGCGTGCCTTGCATGGTTCCGAATGCCGTGCGCTTGGCGCCGACGATGACGATGGACTTCGAGAGCTTGGCCATGGCTGAGGTTCCTCGCGTGGGGGTGAAACGGGGGTCAATGTGGCGCGGCCGGGGCGTTTTGGGAAGAGGGAGTCGACGGGCTGGCGTATGCTGCTCGAAGGGAGGCTGTACCCATGCAAGCGCCGAGGTGCCCGAGCTGCTCCGCCATCGTGACGAACCCTTCCGCTGCGCAGTGCGGGTACTGCGGGGCGGCGCTCGCCGGAGGCGCGCCGCAGGCGTACGCGCAGCCGCAGGGGGGTGCGCCCCAGGGGGGCTACGCGCAGCCGCAAGGGTATCCGCAGCAGGGCTATGCGCAGCCGCAGGGGTATCCGCCGCAGGGCTACGGGCCGCCGCCGCAGGGCTACGGGTACGGGCCGCAGGGGCAGAACCCGTACGCGGCCCAGCAGCCCTACTACCCGCAGCAGTACGCGCCGATGAGCACGCGGTCCACGTGGCGCACCACGTGGAACATCATCTGGATCATCCGGCTGTCCATCGCGGTGCTGGTGCTGGGTGGGATCGCCTTCAGCGCGTGCGTCAGCGCGATGAGTCACTGAGCCGGGCGGCGGACGCATGGCGGAGGGACCGGTCGGCCAGATTGTGAGGGCCGGGCGCCGCGGTGCGGGTGCCGAGCGCGGCTGGCCAGGCCGGGGTTAGGCTGGGGCCGCAGCGGGCTTGGGCAGGGCGGGCCGGGTGGTCTCCCCGGCCGGCGGCGCCGGCGTTCGATTGCAAGCACCCGAGCACTGGGGCGGGCGCTAGGCGAATGTCGCCCAGGCGCTGGTGATGACCGTCTCGCTGCGCTCCTTCACCTTGACGGAGAGGGCAACCTTTCCGTCCCCCACGATCCAGCCCTCGGTGACGATGGTGTCGCCCGGCCAGACGGGCTTGCTGAACCGGCCCTCGAAGCCGGTGAGGCGGGAGGCGTCGCCGCCGCACGCGCCCATCGCCGCGTGGCGAACCATGTAGCCGTAGGTGCAGAGTCCGTGGAGGATGGGGCCGCGCTCGAAGCCGACGCTCCTGGCGAACTCGGGGTCGGCGTGCAGGGGGTTGGGATCGCCGGAGAGGCGGTAGAGCAGCGCCTGCTCGGGGGGGGTGGTCTCCTCGATGCGGAAGGCCGGCTCGGTGCCCTTGGGCACGTCGATCCCGCTGGGCTCCTTGGGCGGCGGCTGACCGCCGAAGCCGCCCGCGCCACGGTAGATGATGGTCCACGTGGCCTCGGCGACGAGCTGACCCGCTTCGTTCTTCGTCTCGGTGTCGACCAGGACGCTGGCGAACTTGCGCATGTCGTAGATGCCGCGGACCTTCGCGGTGGAGAGGAGAGTGCCGCTCGGCGCGAAGGGGGCGTGCACGCGGACGCGCTGGGCGCCGTGGACGACCATCGCGAGGTCGCCACCGGTGGTGCCTACATGCGAGAGCATCACCGGGAAGGTCGGGACGACGGCGAAGCTCGGGTAGACCTTTGGCCGGGGCTCGGTCGTCTTGCGCTCCACGTTGCCGAAGGTGGCGCCTTCGTAGAGGTAGTCGAGCTCGTCCTTCTTCGCGCCGATGCCGAGCGCGTAGAGCACCACGTCCTTCCACGCGTAGGTGAAGCGGGAGACCTCCGAGACCTTGCCGACGACGGACAGATCGAGCGCCATGCGCCTTCATACGACGGCGCGCCCGCGAGGTGAAGCGCCGCGGGGCGACGGTTGAAGGGGCGCCGCCGCGGCCAAGATGGACGATCGCCGCGCAGTTCAAGGACCTGACGGCCGGAGCGCCCGGCGACGCCGGCGATCACCCTGCCGGGCCGAGGAGCGCATCGACGCGCGCGATCTCCGCCTGGTAACGTTCGTGGCGGTACCGGTCGCGGCGCGCGCGCTCCACGTCGCGCGCCCACCATATGCTCCCGACCAGGTCGAGGTCGGCGGCGTCGCCGAAGCCACGGCGAATGCGCATGCAGAGCGCCTGGAGGTGCCTCCGGGCGCTCGCGCAGGCTCGCGGCGCGGGCCAGCGGCGCGCACCCGGCGCGAGCGCTCCGTCCAGCGCCACCCCGACGTGCCCGACGAGGACGAGGCCGAAGAAGGCGCGGCGCACGCGGCGACGGCCCTCCGGCGTCAGCGCGACCAGCACCTCACGCCCGACGCGCCGCCGCTCGACGAGCCCGAGCCGCTCGAGCGACCGCATCATCACGCTGATGGTGGAGCGCGCGACGCCGAGCGCGCGTCGAAGGTGGCTCTGGTAGTGAACGCAGCGCGTCCCCAGGCGATACAGCGCATCGAGGAGGTCGAACCGCGCCGCGGTGAGCCCCATCGCCGCGAGCGCCCGCCGCGTCAGCCGCAGCGTGGCGTAATAGGCGCGCTTGATGGTGAAGAACACAGGATCCATCCCGAGTCCCAGAGCACGCCGCATGCCACCCCCCCCTCCCCCACGATTCACGCGAAACGTCGCGGTGCAGCACTGCTTGCAGTTCGACGTTTGGTGTCCGGGGACGGGGGAGGGGGACAGGGGGGACAGACAGGGGGCACAGGGGGCAGGGGCCGGGGGGGTGCTGTACGTGAGCGGGGCGGGGGGAAGGCGGGTAGACTGCGCGGCGCATGCCGGGGCTGCTCACCGAGGTCGAGACCGCGTTTCGCGAGAGCGGCGTGGATCTGGCTGCGCTGGGGCTGGCGTGGGCGCGGGCGACGCCGACGGTGGTGCTCGTGCCTGCCTTCGGGCTGCGGGCGCTCCCCGCGGCGGCGCGGGCGGTGGTGGCCCTGGCGCTGGCGGGAGCCATCTACCCGGCGCTGGCCCCGGAGGTGGCGTCCGCCGCGGGCACGCCGTGGCCGTTGCTGCTCGTGGCGGAGCTGGTGCGCGGCCTGCCCGTGGCGATCGCGTGTGCGGTGCCCCTCTGGGCGGCGACGATGACCGGCGGCGTCCTCGACGCGCTGCGGGGCTCGCAGCAATCGGTGCAGGTTGCAACCATCGAGGGGCGAACGACGCCGATGGGGGTGCCCTTCGCGCTGCTCGCCTCCGCCATCTTTCTCGGTACGGGCGGGCCGTCGCGGATCGCCCACGCGCTGGCGGTGGCGCCGTTCCCCGCGCACCCGCTGCTCTCGGCGGCGAACGACATCGCCGGGGGCATCGGGCTCGCGGTCTCGATCGGGGGGCCACTGCTCGCCGCCTCGCTGGTCATCGAGGTGGCCGGCGCCGTGATCGCGCGGGCGTCGTCGCCCGCCCAGATCCATGCCCTGCTCGCGCCGATGCGCGCGCTGCTGCTGCTCGCGGTGACGGGCGTGGTCTTCGACCGCGTGGCGGCGCTGATGGCCATCGCGGTGCGCCACACGCCGTAGGCGCGCGCCGCTCGCGGGCTCAGAGCGGGATGCGATAGCCCACCGTCACGCCGAACTCGATGGCATCGGTGGAGCCGGTGAGGGTGGCGCAGTCGCCGATGGGGGAGCAGTTGGGCGTCGTCGGCAAGAACCAGTGGCTGCCGCGGAAGACGAGCCCCACGAGGACCTTGTCGGAGACGATCCAGTCCGCGCCGACCTGGGCGCCCAGGTAAAACCCCTCCGTGCTGAGGGTGACGACGCGATCGCCGAACACCTTGGGCTTGAGCTCGCCCACGTCGGTGCTGAAGCGATCGGCGATGATGACGCCGCCGAGCATCGCCCCCACCCAGCCCTCGAAGAAGCGACTGTGGAGCGGGATGTAGCGCGCCTCGCCGCCGAAGGTGAAGTAGCTGCGCGAGTGGGTGCGCGGCAGGGCCCCGAGCCCACCGAGGCCATATTCGGGGTCGGCGGTCGGGTTGGGGTCGAGCAAGAAGCGCGCGCCGAAGGCCCAGTCTCGCGCCACGCGGAACTGGATGTGAATCCCCATCTGGATGGTGGAGTCGCCCTTCCCGATGGGGCCAACGAGCGGCACGGCGCCTCCCCGCTGACTCTGCGAGATCGGCGCGTTCGGCAGCGCGATCACGCCCGCCTCCAGGAGCGCGACGGTGTGCGGGCGCTCGACGAAGCGCAGCACCGAGGCGGAGCCGGACGCGGGCACGTCGTCGGCGCGCGCGACGCCCGGGACCGCGACGAGCACGGCGAAGACGGCGGCGCCGAGCGCGAGAGCGCCGGACGCGGGGGCGCGCGTCAGAGCCACTTGCCCCCGGCGTCCACGGGCGGCGACTCCTGCGTGGCCGTGGTCGTGGTGGAGGGCAGCGGCGCGGGCGCGGCCACCGTGACCGTGCGCACCGACTTCACCGCGACGCCGTCCACCCTGGCGGTGAAGACGAGCTCGAACTTGCCGCCCTGCAGGAAGGTCAGGCTCGCGCGCTCGACGGTGGTGCCCTCGGCGACGAGAGGCACCTTCGTGCCCGGGGGGACGCCCGGACCGGAGACCGCCAGCTCGGGCCCGCTCGCCGCCGCGTGCGGCGCGTGGCCACCGGCGCCCGCGACGTGCACGACGATGTCGACGGCCTGACCGGTTCGGGGCTTCGCCGCCGACAGCCCGACGGTGGCGT
Source organism: uncultured delta proteobacterium (assembly GCA_963782055.1). Taxonomy (GTDB): domain Bacteria; phylum Myxococcota_A; class Polyangia; order Polyangiales; family Polyangiaceae; genus DASXHD01. The sequence continues at coordinate 1,277,349 of CAWAIF010000003.1, read as the reverse complement.
GCGGCGGCTGCGCGTGCGTCACCGCCGTCGTCTTGTGCGTGGCCGCCCCCGCGTCGGTGGCGTCCTCCGCGCCCGCCTCGGCCGTCGACTCGGCGGCCTCCAGATCGGTGGCGAGCTTCGTGGCGGTCTCGTCGGTGGGATCCAGCTCGTGCGCGAGGCGCGCCAGGTGCAGTGCCTTGTCCTCGTGGCCGAGGTAGCGCTCGCCGAGCGCGTCCTTCACCAGCTTGTCGGTCGCCTCCGCGCGCACGGCGAGCAGTCGTGGGTCGTTGGGCCAGCGCTTCAGCCCCTCCGTCGTGAGGTCGCGCACGTTGTCGCCCGGAGGCGAGTCCCAGCGCTTGTCGTCCACCGCCTTGTCCGCGAGGTCCACCTGCTGGTCGAGGGTGTGCTGCCCCGCGGGCGCCCCGACGAGACCCATCTTGTACGCGACGGCGGCCGAGCCCCCCGCGCCCACGAGAAAGCAGCCGATGAAGAGCACGATCGCCCGCGAGCGCGCGCGGCGCTTCTTGATGCGCGGGTCCTCCGAGACCGGGGCGCTGTCCGCCTCCAGCGTGTCCTCGAAGGGCTCGTCGCCCGACGGCATCGAGCCGCGCACCGGCGGCAAGGAGACCTGCGGCGGCCGGGCCGAGGGGCCTGGCGACGCCGGGAGGACCGCCTCCGCCAGCGGCGTCACCGCCTGCGTGCGTTCCATCCGGTGCGCGGGCGCGGCCGGCGCGACGAGCGGTAACGGCGGCACCTCCACGTCGTCCATCGTGATCTCCACGCCGCTCGGGCGGGGCGCCGCCGCCGGCGGCTGGCCGCTCGCGCCCGGGGAGTAGGCGGCGGGAGGCGCGGAGACCGCGGGCGCGGCGAGCGGCGGCGACGACACGGCCGGCGCGGGCGGCGCCAGGTGGCTCGCCATGTGCTCCAGCGCGCGCTGCTCCTCCGGCGCCAGGTTGAGCTGCTTGGTCCGCTGCATCGGCGGGAGCTGCACCGGGCTGGAGCGGCCGGGGCTCAGCATGGGGCGCGCCATCAGCTCCTCTGCGGAGAGCCCGGCGAGCTTGGCCGCGTCCACCAGCGCGCGGGCGAAGGCGCGGGCGTCGGGCTCGCGCGCGAGCGGGTCCTTCGCCAGGTTGCGCATCACCGCCTCGGCGATGGGCTCCGGCACGTACGACGCGCGCGGTATCGAGCGCAGGTGCGGGGGCGGGTCGTGAATCTGCTGCACCAGCAGCGCGACGGCCTGCTCGCCCTCGAACGGCGTGCGCCCCGCGAGCATCTGGTAGACGAGCGTGGCGATGGCGTACACGTCGCCCGACGGGCCGACGGTCTCGCCCTGCGCGCCCTCCGGCGAGATGTAGCGCGCGGTGCCGAAGATGAGCCCCGCGGCGGTCGCCATCGACTGCTCGCCCCAGTTGAGGCGAGCGATGCCGAAGTCCAGCACCTTCACGAAATCGGGGTCGGCGCCGCGGCGCACCAGCATCACATTCTCCGGCTTGAAGTCGCGATGCACGATGCCCTGCGCGTGCGCCTCGCCCGCCGCGTCGCAGAGCTGCAGGGCGATGTGCAGCACCCGCGGCAGGTCGAACGCGCCGCCGCCGGCCGCGAGCGCGCTCTGCAGGGAGAGGCCGTCCAGATACTCCATGACGATGTACATCGCGCCGTCGGGGAGCTGGCCGACGAGGTACACCGTCACGACGTTGGGGTGCTGCAGGCGGGAGGCGACCTTCGCCTCGCGGTGGAAGCGCGAGACGAGCTGCTGGTTGGCCGACAGCTCGCGGTGCAGGATCTTCACCGCGACGTCGCGATCGATGCCCCGCTGGAAGGCTCGGTAGACGCGCCCCATCGCGCCCACGCCGACGAGCTGGCGCACCTTGATGTGGCCGGAGATCTCCCGATCGAGGTACACATCGGTGGCGCCGGGCGCGTACGCGTCGGAGCTGCCGGACGCCGCCGCCATGCCGAGCGGTGAGCCATCGTTGGGGCAGAAGAGAGCGTCCAGGGGAAACCTGTCGCCACACGAGGGGCAGATCTTGGAGGCGGGACGCCCTGCTTCGGCCGACCCGGACGCGCTCTTCACGGGGTCGATGGTAGCACGGGGAACGGAGGCCCATTTTGCGCGGGGGATTGGCCTCCGCGTAAAAAAAGCTCGAGCGAGCGCGAGCCGGAACGGGGCGCGCCTGCGTCAAAGCAGGCCGGCGGGTCCGTCATTGCCCGCTCGCGCAGAACACCGACGCCACGCTCTTGAACAGGCCCTCCGCGCCGTTCCCCTGGCTGTCGAAGCACGCCGAGAAGGTGGATGCGTCCGGGTCGCACACGGAGTCCTCGACCGGCTTGCAAGTCCCCGCCGCGACCTGGTCCACGCACTGCTGGTAGCAGGCCGGGCTGGTGCACCCGAACCCCGCCGCGAGGTTGCAGCCGGTGCAGCCGGCGGTCTCGCAGTCGCGCGCGGCCTGGTAGGCCGCGGCGCATCCGCCCGGCTTCGGCGGGTCGTCGCCGGTGAGCAGGGCGATGCAGCCCGCCGTGTTGATGCGCGCCACGCCGTCCACACCCAGGACGACGGCGCCCCAGCTCTGGGCGAGCTCGGAGGTGGCGATACAATCGCCGCAGGCCTGGTTGTTCGCCGCGTCGGAGGCGAGCCACGCGTCGCACGCCACCGCCGGCACGTTGGGCGCCAGGCAGCTGGCCCAGTAGCCGTCGACCTGTTGCGGAGTACACACGTCTTGCGCCGGGTTCGCCGGCTCGGCCGCCGAGGGCTGGAAGCCCGTCTCGTCGTTGGGGCACGGTCCACCGCCGTCGGCCGCCGGGCCGCACTCGGTGCCCTGGATGCCGGGCAGCGTCCACCTCGGACAGCCGGCGTCGTCCTCGGCGAGCGTCCACTGCGACGAGTGAAAGTCCGGTAGCAGGCCGTTCGCGTGAGGGCACGCGACGCCCGGGTCGACCCACCCGCCGAACGCCATGCCGCACGCGGGCGCGCCGGCGGGATCGCAGCAGTGACCCTGCTCGGAGGCGTCCATCCCCGTCCCGGCGTCCACGTCCGCGCCGGAGGGGGAGCACCCGCCGAGCCAGACGCCGGGAAGCGTCGCGCCGGCGAGGGAGGCGCCGGCGAGCAGGACCGCGATGCGACGTTGCATGACCCGAGAATAGAGGAGCGTGCGCGGTTCGCGAGCGCGAATCAAGGCGGTAGGCGCCGATGACTTCACCGGAGCGACCACGCGCAGACTCCAAACTAGCGGTGCGCGACCTCGCTCTTGCGGACGCCGGTCGGCGGCGGCGGCAGCGCGACACCCAGCCCCGCGAGCATCCGGCGCGCGACGTCGCTCTCCGGGTGCGCCTGCAGCACCTCCTCGAGCGTGGCGCGCGCGTCCGCGGCGCGACCGGCCGCCTCGTAGATGGTGGCCAGGAAGAGCTTCGGGGCCGGGCTCCCGTCGCGTAGGCTCCAGGCCTCCGTCGCGCTGCGGGCCTCGCGCAGCTCGCCCGCCTCCAGGGCCGCGGCCGCCCACTCCTGCAGGGCGCGGACGTCGCCGGGGTGCGCGCGGGCCGCGGCGCGCGCGGCGTCCAGCCTCTCGCGCCCGCCCTGCCCGGCCGAGGCCTTGCCCGCGCCGCTGCCGTCGTTCGGAGCAGGCGCCACCGCCACCTGCGTCACAGCAGGGGCGACGCGCGTGTCGCCACCGGGCAGCGCCGCCATGCCGTCCGCCTCCCGCGCGAGCCCCGGAGGCTTCGGCGCCGACGCGAGCCCGACGTGTGAGACGAGCGCGACCGCGCCGGCCGTGAGCGAAAGCGCCACGAGGCGCTTCGACCACACGAAGCGCGGCGGCGGCGGCGCGACGGGGACGACGAGCGCCTCCTCCAGCGCGCGGCGCATCTCCTTCGCGCTCGCGTAGCGCTCCTCACGCGCCTTCATCATCGCGCGCAGCACCACGTCCTCGACCGCCTCCGGGATGTCGCGGTCGGCCGCGCGCTCGCGCGGGGGCATGGGTGCCTCGCGCACCTGCTTGCCGAGCACCTCCACGCTGGACTTGCCGCGGAAGGGGCGCTGGCCGGTGAGCATCTCGTACAGGACGCAGCCCAGCGCGTACACGTCGCAGCGGGCGTCGACCGGCTCGCCGGTGACCTGCTCCGGCGCCATGTACTCCGGCGTGCCGAAGATGGCGAAGCCCTTCTGCCGCCTGGCTCGAGGCTCCGCGCCTGCGCGGGTCGACGGGCCGTCGACCGAGTCGGCGGTGTCGGAGAGCGCCATCGCCACGCCGAAGTCGAGCAGCTTGACGGTGCCCTGCCGCGTCAAGAAGAGGTTGGCCGGCTTCAGGTCGCGGTGCACCAGGCCCGCGCCGTGGGCCGCCTCCAGCGCGCGAGCCGCCTGGATGGCGAGCTCGACGCTCTTGCGCCAGCCGAGTCGGCGCGACTTGACGACGCGATCCAGCGGGCGGCCGTCGAGCAGCTCCATCGCCAAGAAGACGCGGCCGTCCTGCGCCTTGCCGAAGTCGTAGAGCGCGACGAGGTTCTCGTGCGAGAGCGCGGCCACCGCGCGCGCCTCGCGCCGGAAGCGCTCGATGGCGTCGGTGGCGGAGGCGTGCTCGGGGGCGAGCACCTTGATGGCGACGCGGCGACCGAGCTCCATGTGCTCCGCGCTCCAGACCGCGCCGCTCGCGCCCTCGCCGATCTTCTCGAGCAGGCGGTAGGAGGTGCCGGCCAGCACGCCACCCTCCTCGTGCATGTGCTCGGCGACCTTCTGCGCGACCTCGGGGGCCGCGGGGGTGCGGACCTCCTTCGGGCGAAGCGCGCGCGCGTCCTTCAAGAGCTTGACGAAGTCGGCGCGGGAGCGCGCCGGCTCCTTCGGCCAGAGCGCGTGCATGAGCGTGCCGACGCGACCGCGCACGCTGCGCTCGCCGTTCTTGCCCGCGGGGGCGGCCGCCAGCACGCGGCCCAGGTCGGCCGCGGCGAGGGAGGCGGTCGCGTAGCGCTCGTCCGGATCGCTCTGGGTGAGCTTGTCGATGACCTTGTCGAGCAGCGCGGGCGCGCCGACGTCGCCGGCGATGGGCGGCACCACCAGCTTGCCGGCGGCGGCGTCTTCCAGGTGCTTCTGCGGGTCGCCCGTCAGGTAACGGCGACCCGCGCACAGCTCCCACAGCATGATGCCGAGGGCGTAGACGTCGATGCGGCCGTCGCCCACCTGCTGGCGCGCCACCTCCGGCGCCACGTAGCCGGGCTTGGCGAAGACCACACCCGCCACGGTGTGGCAGCGGCGGTTGTGGCCCCGCGCCGTACCGAAGTCGATGAGCTTCACCTCGCCGGCGTAGCCGACCATCACGTTCTGCGGCGACAGGTCGCGGTGGACGATGCCCAGCGGCGTACCGTCGGCGCCCGCGCGCTCGTGCACGTGGGCGAGGGCGTTGGCCATCTCGATGGCGATGGCGACCGCCTCCGGCCACCCGATGCGCGCGCCGCTCTGGATGGCGCGCTGCCGCACGTCGGCGAGCGACCGCCCCTCCACGTACTCGACGACGGAGTACGGCTCGCCCTGCTCGTCGGTGGAGGCCTCGACCACCTGCGCGACTCCGGGATGGTGGAGCTGCGACTGCACGCGCGCCTCGTCCAGGAAGCGGGCCAGGAAGGAGCCGTCGTGGATGTGATCGCGGCGGATGGTCTTGACGACGCAGGGGCGCTCCGCCCCCTCGATGCCGGTCGTCGCCGCGAGGTAGACGTCGCCCATTCCCCCCCGGGCGATGAGCTTGAGCAGCACGAGGCGGCCGAAGACGCGCGGCACGTCGAACGCCGCCGCCTCGAACCCTTGCGATGCCGCTGCCGCCATGGGGTGCATGCTATGTAGAGGTGGCGCCTCCGGCCAACTTTTGGGCAAGTTCGCCCCGCGCGGGCGACTCGGCGCGAGCGAGGAAATGTGCGACCCTGCCGCCCGTCATGCCCAAGCTCTCTCGCTACTTCGAGACACGTCGCGACGCGGACGGCGTCTTCCGGATGCACGTCCAGCTGGACGGCCCGGCGCTCCTGCGCCTCGCGCAGACCAACAAGGGCTCCGCCTTCTCCGTGGAGGAGCGGCGCGCGCTGCGGCTCGACGGCCTGCTGCCGCCGCACGTCTCCACGATGGAGGAGCAGCTGGCTCGCGTCTACGCGGGCTTCCTGCGCGAGCCCAACCCTCTCGCCAAGTACGTCTACCTGCGCGCGGTGCAGGAGCGTAACGAGACCCTCTTCTACGCGATGGTCGGCCGCCACCTCGCGGAGGTGCTCCCCATCATCTACACGCCCACCGTCGGCGACGCGGTGAAGCAGTACCACGCCATCTACCAGGCCGCGCGCGGCCTCTCCTTCTCGCCGGTCAACATCGACCACGCGCACGAGGTGGCGGACAACAACCTGTACGACGACGTGCGCATGATCGTGGCGACCGACTCCTCCGCCATCCTGGGGATCGGCGACCAGGGCTACGGCGGCGTCGCGATCAGCATCGGCAAGCTGGCGCTCTACACCGCCGCCGGCGGCGTGAGCCCGTACCGCTCGCTGCCCGTGGGGCTGGACGTCGGCACCGATCGCAAGGACCTCATCGAGCACCCGGCGTACCTGGGCGTGCGACAGAAGCGCCTCAAGGGCGAGGAGTACCTCGCCTTCATGGACAAGTTCGTCGACGCCATCCGCGAGCGCTACCCGCGCGCCATCCTGCAGTGGGAGGATCTCGCCAAGGACGCCGCCTTCACCGTGCGCGAGCGCTACCGCAAGCGCCTGCCCTCCTTCAACGACGACATCCAGGGGACGGGCGCTGTCGCCCTCGCCGGCGTGCTCTCCGCGTGCAAGCTGCGCGGCGAGCCGCTCTCCGCGCAGCGCATCATCGTCTACGGCGCAGGCGCCGGCGGCGCGGGCGTGGCGTGGGAGCTGTGCCGCGGCCTGGAGGCGGAGGGCCTCTCGCGCGAGGAGGCGATGAGCCGCCTCTTCGTCCTCGACTCCAAGGGGCTGCTCGTGGAGGACCGCCCCATGGAGGACTACAAGCGACCCTTCGCCAAGAAGGGGACGGCGGTCGCCGGCTGGGGTGGGCCCGGAGCGCCTACCCTCCTGGAGACGGTGGTGCACTCGCGGGCCACCGTGCTGCTCGGCCTGTCCGGCCAGCCGGGCACCTTCAAGGAGGAGACGGTGCGCGCCCTGACGAAGAACACCGCGCGGCCGGTGATCTTCGCCTTGTCCAACCCGACGAGCGCGTGCGAGGCGCAGCCGGCGGACATCTTTGCGTGGACCGACGGGCAGGCCATCGTGGCGACGGGCAGTCCGTTCGAGCCGGTGGCGTACGGCGGCAAGACGTTCGAGATCGGGCAAGGGAACAACGCCTTCATCTTCCCGGGCCTGGGCTTCGGGGCCATCCTCGCGGAGGTCTCGGAGATCACCGACGCGATGGTGACCGCCGCGGCCACCGCGCTCGCCGACTACACCGCCAGGAAGTACCTGGCGAAGGGGCTGGTGTACCCGCCGGTGGACGAGATCCGCGAGGTGTCCGCCATCGTCGCGGCGCGGGTGATCGAGCAGGCGGAGAAGGACGGCGTGGCCAGGCGGCCTCCGCCGGCGGGGGACCGGGTCGAGTACGTGCGGTCGAAGATGTGGCAGGCGAAGTACCTGCCCTTCGTGCGGGCGGGGGGGTGAGCAGAGGGGGGCCGCTGCTGCTCGTGCTCGGTGACCGGGTGGCGGCGGGCGCGGCCGGCGCGGCGGGTGACGCGGGCGCGGGACGCAGGTAGGTGTACCGGGATGAGCTGGCTCGACACGCAGGCCTGGGTGGGCGTGGTCTCGGCGGTCGTGTCCGTGGTGGCGCTCGGGCTGAACGTGCGCGTCGCCGGGCGGAGCACGGCGATCCAGCGCTTCGAGGTGCGGGAGCGCTACTTCGAGGACGTGCACGGGTGGGCGGCGGAGGCGGTGGCGTCGATCGCGCGCGCCGTCGCCCTGTGCCGCGATCAGGAAGACGCCGCGACCCGGGGTGCGGAGCTGCGCGCGACGGCCGCGACGCTCTCCGCGCTGGTCGATCGCGGGCGGTGGTTTTTCCCCAACCTCGTGGGCGATGGCAAGGGCAAGGAGAAGGAGCTCGCCTTCCAGGGGCACCGGCAGGACGTGCTAAACCACCTGATGGCGGCCCTCGGCGCGGTGGAGTCGCTGCGGCACGACGGCGGGGCGGCGCGCGAGGAGGCGGAGCAGCGCCTGGTGACCGCGCGGCGAGGGTTCGTGTCGGAGGTTCAGCGGGTGCTGGACCCCCGCGCGAGAGCGTCGGAGTACGCGCAGATCATGGCGACGTAGTCGCGGTGGCGGGCGGAGCGCTCCTACCCCTCCCCCTTCAGTCGCTCGATCTCCTCGTACTCCTGCTCGTACGCCGCCAGCTGCGAGCTGACGATGTCCAGGTTCTGCTCGTTGGTCACGCTCGACTCCGCGCGCGAGAGGTCCGCCATCTGCCGGCGCACCTCCCCGAGCTGGTCGCAGAGCACGCGCAGCTTGGCCAGGTCGCGCGTCTTGCGGTCCTGGCCGGCGAAGTCCTTGTTGTACGCCTCGAAGATCTCGTTCGCGGTCCCGCCGAGCATGCCCATCAGGTCGCCCATGGGCGTCTCCTGGCGCGCCTTGCGGATCTCGCCGAGCTCCTTCTCGTACATCTCCATCTGCCGCTGGACGATCTCGACGTTCTTCTTGTTGCTGTCGTTGGAGAGGCCCCCCGCCTTCTGCAGCGCCTTCATCTCCACCTGGACGCGCTTCAGCTCCTCGACCATCCGCATGAGCAGCGCGGGGCGGCGCGTCTGCCGCGGCTGGCCGGCGAAGTGGTCCTGGTAGAGCTTGAACTGCGCGTTGGCGAGGCCCGCCATGCGGCTGGCGCGCTCGTCGGCGGTGCCGGTGGTCCGCGCCTCGGTGATGGCCTCCGCCTCGTCCGCGTACATCTTGCGGGTGCGGCGGACCAGGTCGACGTCCTTCTGGAGCTGCTCGGAGGGGTGGCTGCCGACGATGTCCGCCATGCCCTCCTCGATGGTCTCCAGGTCGTCGACCATCTCCTGGATGAGGCCGAGATCGCGCGAGGCGCGCGACTGGCCGGCGAAGTGGCGGTGGTAGCGCGCGAAGACGAAGTTGGCCGCCGCGGCGAGGGGGGCGAACTCCTCGAAGCCGGGGCCGATCTTCCTCGCCTCGTCGATCAGGCCGCGCTCACGCTGGTAGATCTCCAGGTTGGTGTGGATCCGCGCGGCGAGCTCCGACATCGACGCGGGGCGCACGGCATCGGGGATGGACTCGACGCGGGCGAGCAGCGCCGCGGTGTCCGCGATGATGGCGTCCAGCTCGTCGACGTTGCGGCTGCTCCGGGGCTGGCCGGAGAACTGCGACTCGTAGCGGGCGGCGATGCGATCCAGGTCGTCGGCGAGGGCCTTCTCGGCGGGCGTCGTCATGGAGGCGGGAAGGTAAGTCAGCCAGCCCGATTCGGCCACGCCCAATCGTGGGGGAGGCGGCGCGGGAGCGGCCCCCGGCCCGAGCGCCTCTCAGCGGGGCGCGCGGCCGCGCGCGGGCGGCGGCTTCTTGGGCGGCGGCTTGTTGTGCGACGAGTTGGAGGGAGAGGGCGCCGGAGCCGGCGTGAAGTGCCGCGGCGAGGGTCGCGGCGCCGGCGGCGGCGCGGGATGGATGCGCTCCGTCGGCGCGGGGGGCGCCCGGTGCTGCTGCGGGGGCGGCGAGGGCGGCGGGCGGACGTGCTGCGTCGGCGCCGGGGTCGGCGTCCGGTGCTGCGGCGCGGGCGTCGGCGGGTTGTAGCGCTCGCGAGGCGCCGGGGTCGGCGTCCGGTGCTGCGGCGCGGGCGTCGGCGGGTTGTAGCGCTCGCGAGGCGCCGGGGTCGGCGTCCGGTGCTGCGGCGCGGGCGTCGGCGGGTTGTAGCGCTCACGCGGCTGCGGCGTGCCGCCACCTCCCCCCCGCGGCGCAGGCGTCACCCCGCCGGGGTGGCCCGCAGGACCGCGCTGCGCGGGCGGCGGGCGATGCTGAAGCTGCCGCGCGCGGGCGATGCCGGTGTCGCTCGGCGTGACGTGCGGCACGGCCTTGGGCTGGAAGCCGAGGCGCGTGGGCGGCGGGCCGGGCCGGTGATGTCCGCCGTGGCCGACGCCTGGCGACGCCGGCTTCCACGGCCGGGTGTGCTCGGCGATCGGCCCGACGCGCGGCCCGGCGATCACGCGGTGGTGCAGGTGGCGCTCGAACAGATCCTTGCGGGAGAGGTAGACCCACCGCGGCTGGGGGACGGCCCCCACCGCGACCGCCACGCCACCGTGCCAGTACCAGGTGGGCGGCATGGGCGCCCAGCCCACGTAGCCGTAGCCCTCGTCCCCGACGCGCCAGTCGACCCATGCGCCGGCGTACTGCCGGCCGGGGATCCACGCCCAGCCGCGCCCGCCGATGTAGACCCAGCGGCCGTAGTGGAAGGGGGCCCAGCCCCAGGAGTAGTCGCTCACCCACACGTAGTCGTCGTTGTCGTAGACCCAGTGGCCGGCGGTGTAGGGCTCGAAGTCGCGCCCCACGGTCGACTCGTACGGGACCCACACCACGCCCCACGTCGGGTCGTCCACCCAGGTGCCGTAGGGGTCGAGGGTGGCCCGGAACTCGGTGAGGGCGCTCGCGTCGGTGTCGACGTACTCGTCGTCGTAGCCGCCCCCGACCACCACCTCCCCCGAGACGTTGGGCTGCCCCTCCACGGTGACCGCCGGCGTGCCGTAGGTGGCGGTGGCTTCGTACTGCGTCGACGGTGGGTAGTAGACCACCGGGTCGCAGCCGGCGAGCACTGCAAGCGGCAGCAAAGGCAGAAACATCAGGACGCGGCGCATGGCTCAGGCTCCTCTCCGGGGCACCTCATATCAACAAGCATGCCCGTTGGACGGAGCAGCGGGCCGGGAGATTCTCGGTGTTGCACGCCGCCTCCAGCTCATCGAGGCCGTGAGGCTCATGGGGGATGGCGAAAAAGCAGCACGCGCGCGATTTTTCCGCGCGCGGTCCCACAGCCGGACCGCACGCCGGCGACCCTTTGCCTGTAGCCGCCGGCGCTCCGCGCTGCTATCGACGCGCCTCGGCGCATGCCGAAGCGTACCGACATCGAGAAGATCCTGCTCATCGGCGCCGGCCCGATCGTCATCGGCCAGGCGTGTGAGTTCGATTACTCGGGCACGCAAGGGGCCAAGGCCCTGCGGCAGGAGGGCTACGAGGTCGTCCTCGTCAACTCCAACCCGGCGACGATCATGACCGACCCGGAGCTCGCCACCCGGACGTACGTCGAGCCCCTGGAGGTGCGCACGCTGGAGGCGATCCTGGAGCGGGAGAAGCCGGACGCCCTGCTGCCGACGCTGGGCGGGCAGACGGCGCTCAACCTGGCGATGGCGCTGCACGCGCGCGGCACGCTCGCGCGGCTGGGCGTGGAGATGCTCGGCGCCCGCCCGGACGCCATCGCCAAGGCGGAGGATCGCTCCCTGTTCAAGGCGGCGATGGAGAAGATCGGCCTCGCGTGCCCGAAGGCCTCCGCGGCCCACTCGGTGGAGGAGGCGTGGGCCATCGTCAAGGAGACCGGCTTCCCGGCCATCCTGCGGCCCAGCTTCACCCTCGGCGGCTCCGGCGGAGGGATCGCGTACAACGAGGGCGAGTTCGAGGCCAAGGTGGCGTGGGCGCTCTCGCAGTCGCCGTCCAGCGAGGTGCTGATCGAGGAGAGCGTGCTCGGCTTCAAGGAGTTCGAGCTGGAGGTCATCCGCGACAAGGCGGACAACTTCATCGTCGTCTGCTCGATCGAGAACGTCGACCCGATGGGCGTGCACACCGGCGACTCCATCACCGTGGCCCCGGCGATGACCCTCACCGACCGCGAGTACCAGCGCCTGCGCGACGCCGCGCGCGCGGTCATGACCGAGATCGGCGTGGAGACCGGCGGGTCCAACGTGCAGTTCGCCGTCTCGCCGACCGATGGGCGCATCCTGGTCATCGAGATGAACCCGCGTGTGTCGCGCTCGTCGGCCCTCGCGTCGAAGGCGACCGGCTACCCCATCGCGAAGGTCGCGGCGAAGCTCGCCGTCGGCTACACGCTCGACGAGCTGCGAAACGACATCACCGGCACGAGCGCCGCCTTCGAGCCGGTGATCGACTACGTCGTGGTGAAGTGGCCGCGCTTCGCCTTCGAGAAGTTCCCCGGCGCCGACGCGACGCTCGGCACGCAGATGAAGAGCGTGGGCGAGGTGATGAGCCTGGGCCGCACCTTCTGCGAGGCGATCCAGAAGGCGGCGCGCTCGCTGGAGACCGGCAAGGACGGCCTGGGGTCGCTGCTCGGCCGCGTGGACTACCGCCTGCTCGCCGAGCCGAAGAAGCGGCGCGACATGGTGATGGACGCGCCGGAGCAGGAGCCGCCGAAGAGCCTGCCGCCGCCGACGCAGGACGAGATCCGCGCGGCCCTCGCCACGCTGGTGGCGATCCCCAGCGCCGAGCGCCTCTTCTACGTGCTCGACGCCATGCGCACCGGCTCGACGGACGCCGAGCTGTTCGATCGCACCCGGATCGATCCGTGGTTCCTCGCGCAGCTCCGCCGCATCGTCGGCGCGGAGGCGCGCGCCGCCTCGGGGAACGCCTCCCCCGAGGAGCTGCGCGAGTACAAGCGCCTGGGCTTCTCCGACAGGCAGCTCGCCAAGCTCGCGGCCGTCAGCGAGGAGGACGTGCGCAAGCTGCGCGAGCAGGCCGGCGCGCGCCCCGTCTACGAGCGCGTGGACACCTGCGCGGCGGAGTTCCCGGCGAAGACGCCTTATTTGTATTCTACATACGAATCGGAGAGCGAGGCGGCGCCCACCACGAAGCCCAAGGTGGTCATCCTGGGCGGCGGGCCCAACCGCATCGGGCAGGGCATCGAGTTCGACTACTGCTGCGTGCACGCGGTCCAGGCGCTGCGCGAGCTCGGGTTCGAGACCATCATGGTCAACTGCAACCCGGAGACGGTCTCCACCGACTACGACACCGCGGATCGCCTCTACTTCGAGCCGCTCACGCTGGAGGACGTGCTCGCCATCTGCCACGAAGAGAAGCCCGAGGGGGTGATCGTCCAGTTTGGCGGGCAGACGCCGCTCAAGCTGGCCGTGCCGCTGGAGAAGTGCGGCACCAGGCTCCTCGGCACCAGCGCCGACGCCATCGACCGGGCGGAGGACCGCGAGCGCTTCGACCGCCTCCTCACCAAGCTCTCGCTCAAGCGCCCGCGCAGCGGCATCGCCCGCGGCATGCACGACGCCATCCAGATCGCCGAGACCATCGGCTACCCGGTGCTGGTGCGGCCGAGCTACGTGCTCGGCGGGCGCGCCATGATGATCGCCTACACCCGCACCGAGCTGGAGGCGTACGTGCTGCTGGCCGTCGAGGTGGCGAAGGACTCCGGCGCGGCGGGGATCCTGGTCGACGAGTTCCTCAAGGACGCCATCGAGGTGGACGTCGACTGCGTCGCCGACGGCAAGCGCGCGGTCATCGGCGGCGTCATGCAGCACATCGAGGAGGCGGGCATCCACTCCGGAGACTCCACCAGCGTGCTGCCGCCGTACTCGCTGTCGCCGGAGATCGTCCTCTCCATCGAGGAGCAGACGCGGATGCTCGCGCTGGAGCTGGGCGTCGTCGGCCTGATGAACGTGCAGTTCGCGGTGAAGGGCGGGGAGGTCTACGTCCTGGAGGTCAACCCGCGCGCGAGCCGTACCGTGCCCTTCGTGTCCAAGGCCACCGGCCGGCCGCTGGCGAAGATCGCCGCCAAGCTCATGGTGGGCAAGACGCTGGACGACCTGGGGGTGGACGAGGCCTTCGTCCCGCGGCACGTCGCGGTGAAGGAGAGCGTCTTCCCCTTCGCCAAGTTTCCCGGGGTCGACACCATCCTCGGCCCGGAGATGCGATCCACCGGGGAGGTGATGGGCATCGCCGACACCTTCGCGCGCGCCTTCGGCAAGGCGATGGCGGCGAGCGGCATCCCGATCGCCGTCCCGGCGCCGGGCGAGAAGAAGCGCGCCTTCATCAGCGTCAAGGACGAGGACAAACCGGTGGCGGTGCACATCGCGCGGCGCCTGTGGACGCTCGGCTTCGGCCTGTGCGCCACCCGCGGCACCGCGGCCGCGATCCAGCGCGCGCGCCTCCCGTGCGAGACGCTCAACAAGGTCAACGAGGGCACGCCGCACGTCGTGGACGCGATGCGCGGCGGGGACATCTCCATCGTGGTCAACACCACCATCGGCGCGAAGGAGGTGCGCGACAGCTACTCCCTGCGCCGGCAGACGGTGCTGTCCAACATCCCGTACTTCACCACCATCGCCGCGGCGCTCGCCGCGTGCGACGCGCTGGAGGCGACGCGCGGGGACGCCGCCGTGAGCGTGAAGTCGCTGCAGGAGTGGGCGGCGGAGTCGCGGTGAGCGCCCGCCGGTGACTCAGCGCGCGGCGCGCGGCACGGTGGGCTCGGGCGTCAGCTCCTCGTCCAGCACCATCTCCGCGCGGGCGATGTCGTCGTCGATCGCCGCGGCGATGCGCTTGCGGACGGAGGGCTCGCGCGTGGCCGAGAGCACGTCGGCGATGCGCACGCGCACGTCGTCCGGGGACCCCACGCGGCGGAGCACCCGCGCGGCCCCGGCGCGCATGTCGGCGGGCGCCTCCGGGTCGGCCAGCACACGCTCCACGTCGACGACCTCGAGCGCGCCGCCGCGGTAGCCCTGCACTCCGACGACGGCGCTCAGCGCGTCCAGCCGCGCCAGCCACGCGCCGGCGGGCTCGCCCTCGTTGCGGCGCAGGACGTCGACGGTGGAGGCGGCCTCCTCCTTGAGCACGAACCGCCCGTGCGCCCGCTCCACCGCGGCCTCCATCTGCGCGAAGGCGTGCTCGCGCTCCTCCGCGCTCATGCCCTCCCGCGCGAAGCGGCTGGGCGGCGCGTGCAGCCAGTCGTGCTGCTGGCCGTGCTCGCCGGAGTCGGTCACGACGTGGATGTCGTCCGCCATCAGCTCCAGCCGGTGGATCGCGCCGAAGCTCACCTGCCGCCGGCGCACGCCGGTGCCGTAGCTCAGACCGGAAGGGTCCATGTACACGCTGGGTGCGACACCGGTGCCGATCGCCCACGCGCCGGCCGCGAGGGCTCCGGCGCCCATGGCCGCGAGCGCGGCCAGACCGCCCAGCCCGTCCCACAGGTCGCCTCCGATGAGCATCGCCACGGGGAAGAACACGAGGAGCATGGAGGTGAGCATGCGCATCGTCACCTCCAGGGCGGAGCCCTTGCCGCGGCGCACGCCCCAGCCCACCTGGCCGAAGCCGTGGTGACCGATGCCGAGGGAGCGGCACACGGCGTCGAGCTCCGCCCGGGAGGACAGCTCCAGCACGACCGGCGCGAGGCGGCGCTTCCGGTGCGCCAGCACCAGGCTGATCTTGCCGCGCACGCTGGCGGTGGTCGCGCCGACCAGATCGCGCGCGCGGAGGGTCTGCGACGCGACGCCCGCCTTCGTCACCTCCACCGCGCCGGGCAGACACCTCAGTCGCCCGGCGCGTGCCCGCAGGCGCAGCACCGGGCTCGGCATGATGAGGGCGGCGAAGGCCAGGCAGAAGACGGCGGCGGCCACGGGGGGCGAGAGGGCGGTCGCCGGGAGGGCCGCGAGCGCCAGGCCCGCAGCGACCAGGAGGGGCAGCCGGCGGAACCACGCCGGGCCGAGGGCGTCCAGGATGCGCACCGGGAAGGAAGTGGCGTCGTTGGGCATCACGATTGCGTCTGCAGCGTTCCCTCTGGCGTGCGACACTCCGCCGGGATGGCGAAGCAGAAGTACCCGCTGGATCCTTTGGCGAAGCTACGCGGTACGCAAGTGGATGCGGCAACGAAAGATCTGGCGGCCCGGGTGGGCGAGCGGGAGCGGGCGGCGCGCGCCCGGGAAGCGGCGGAAGTGCGGCGGCGCGAGGAAGAGCGCGCTGCCTCCCAGGTGCGCGAAGGTGTGCAAGATTCGCTCGCCCACGGAGAGCTCTCCGCCGGGGACCTGCAGCGAGCTCAGGCGTGGGAGGTGGGCGCCGGCGTCCGGGCAGCGCAGCTGACAGGCCGGGTGGCGTCGGCCGCCGAGCAGGAGGCCGCCGCCCGGGAGCAGGAGCAGGCGGCGAAGACGGCGCTCGCCGCGCGAAAGGCCGACGCCGACGTGGTGGACAAGGACAAGGCGCGCTTCGTGAACCGGCTCCGGAAGGAAGCCGAGGCGCGCGAAGAGGAGGCTTCCGCGGAGGCATGGCGCGACCGGCGCGGCTGATCCTCGCCGCCGCGCTGGCGGCGGCCGCGTGCCGGGGCGGCACGGCGGAGCCCAAGGCGCAGGCCCCGTCCGAGCCGGTGGTGGCGGACGCGGGCGCGGCGGAGGACACCGGCGCGCGCTCACCCTTCGACCCGCCGGCGCCGCGCGTGGTGCTCGACGATCCCCGCTTCGCCGGCGCCTCCGCGCTGGCGACCGCGCACGACTACGCCGGCGCCGCCAAGGCGCTCGCCGAGGCGATGGCCGCCGACGCCGGCGGCCCAGCCGATTGTTGCGCCGCGAGCTACGTGCTGGGTCGCCTGCGCGCCCTGGCGGGAGACGACCGAGGCGCCGCCGACGCCTTCGACGCGGCGACCGGCGGCGGAGAGGCCGGCGCCCCCTGCCCGCTCGCCGACTACGCGCGCCTGCGCGCCGCCGAGGCGTGGGAGCGCGCCGGCGGCGCGGACGAGGCCGTCGCCCGCGCGTCGCGCGTCAGCCCGGACATCGCCCTGGCCTCCGAGACGCAGATCCTCCTCGCGGAGGCCCTCGCCGCGCGCGGCGAGCGCGGCAAGGCGGTGCCCATCTGGCGGACGCTGCTCGCCGATCACCCGCACGGCGCGCGCTGGGTGGAGACCGCCGCGCACCTGGCGAGCGCCCTGCTCGACGGGCAGGACGGCGATCCGAAGAGCCGCGCGCGGGAGGCGTTCGACCTGGCCGAGCGCGTCGTCATCGAGGCGCCGGCGCACGCCGAGAAGCTGGAGGCCGACAAGCTGGTGGCGCGGGCGCGCGCGCTCGAGCCTTCCCTCCCCCGCAAGGATTCGCCGGAGGACCGCGCCCGGCGCGCCCGCGCGTGGCTGGACTCCGGCCACGCCAAGGAGGCGCGCGCCGAGGCGGAGCGGGTGCTCCTCGCCGCGGGCAAGAAGACGCCGGAGCTGCGCTGCGGGCTGGAGGACACGCGCGCCCGCGCCATCGGGCGGCTGCACGGCGCGGCCGCCGCGGCCTGGGCGGATGTCATCAAGGCGTGCAAGCCGGCGGGGGACGCGGCCGAGGGGCGCGCGCTCTACGCCGGCGCCAAGGCGAGCGCCGCCGCGCACGACACCGACACGGCCCTCGCACGATACGCCGCGCTGGAGAAGGCGTTCCCCCACGACCACCTGGCCGACGACGCGCGCCTGCAGGCGGCGCTCATCGTGCAAGACAAGGGCGACGAGGCGAAGGCGGAGAAGATGCTCCTCGCCCTCGCCGACGACTTCCCCTCCGGGGACATGCGCAGCGAGGCGCTCTTCCGCGTCGCGCTCGCGCGGATGGTCGCCGGCGACTGGGCGGGCGCCACCGCGCCGCTCGACCGCGCGGCCACGCTGGACGCAGACAGCCACCACTGGGCGACAGGCGGGAGGGCGGCGTACTTCCGCGCGCGCGCGGCGGCGATGACGGGCGACGCCGCGGACGCCGGGCGGCGCTACGCCGCGGTCGTCGCGGGGTATCCGCTCAGCTACTTCATGGCCCAGGCCGAGGCGCGCCTCGCCGAGACGGACCCGAAGGCCGCCGAGACCGCGCTGCGCGACGCGATGTCGCGCGAGGAGCCCGGCGCGCTGCTGGACCACGACGAGGCGCCGACGCACCGCCCGGAGTTCGTCACGGCGACCGCCCTGCTCGGCGTCGGCGAGGTGGACGCGGCGCGTGACGAGATGACGGCGGCGGACGCGACGGTCGCCGGCGCCGACGACGGCCTGGTGTTTGCGGTCGCCGAGCTCTTCGACGAGGCGGGCGCGCCCGACGTCGGCAGCGCCCTCGCCCGCCGCCGGCTGCAGGCGCACCTCTCCCACTACCCGGAGGGGCGGTGGCGACGTCCGTGGGCCGCCGCATACCCCAGGGCGTTCGAGCCGCTCGTGCGGCAGCAGGCCTCCGCGCAGGCCGTCTCCCCCGCGCTGCTGTGGGGCGTCATGCGCGAGGAGTCCGCCTTCATCGCCGGGATCCACAGCCCGGCGGGCGCCATCGGGCTGATGCAGCTGATGCCCTCCACCGCGCGGCTGGTCGCGCGCGGCACCAACCTCGCGCACGATCAGGATGGCCTGGAGACGCCCACCGTCTCCATCGCACTCGGCGCCAAGCTGCTCGCCTCCCTCCGGTCCAGCTTCTCCGCCAACCCTTCGCTGGCCATCGCCGCGTACAACGGCGGCCCCGGCGCCGTCCGCTCATGGCTGCGCGCGCGCGGCACGCACGACTTCGACCTGTGGGTGGAGGAGATCCCCTACGCCGAGACGCGCGGCTACATCAAGCGCGTGCTGGGGAGCGAGCTCACCTACGCCGCCCTCTACGACCCGCCGAGCATGACGGAGGTGCTGCACCTGCCCAGGCGCGCCGACGGGAGCGCGCCTTGACCGCGCCGCCGTGGGGCGGCCCTGCGCTGCTGGTGGTGCCGACCGAGCGCCACGTGGAGCGCGCCGCGCAGAGCGGGCAGCGGGCGATCACGCGGGGGCGGCTGCGCGACGCGCTCCACGCCGCGCTCGGTCCGACGGTGCGGGTGGCCGGTCCGGAGGCCACGCGCATGGTGTTGTGGGAGGCCGCACACGACGCGCTGGGCTTCGCGAGCAAGACCGAGGGCGGCGAGGCGGCGATGCTGCGCACCTTCGACGCGGTGGACGACGCCATCGGCGCGCTGCGCGCGGCCGGACTGGACGCCGACGATCTGGCGCAGGTGGAGGGCGCAGCCGGCGAGCGCGCCCGGTGGCTGCGCGTGGCGCTGCGCGCGCTCGACGGTGCGCTCCAGGCGCGCGGCATGGTCGACGGGCGCGCGGTGGGCACACGGCTGGCGCGCGTCCTCGCCCGCGCGGAGCCGGAGGACGTGGCGCGGGCGGCGGGCGCGCGGCACCTGCGCGCGCGGCTGCTCGTCCGGTGGGACCCCGCGGACGTCGCGTGGTGGCGCGCGCTCGACGCGGCGCTGTCGCGCGCCGGCGGCCGCGCGGTGGTGGAGCTGCCCGCGTTCGACAAGCCGATCGACGCCACGCGCGAGCGCGATCCGCTCGACACGCTGCTGGACGACCTGGCGCTGCGGCTGGACGAGGCGCCGGAGACCGGCCTCGTCGCGCCGGTGCTCGGCGACCTGACCCTGCTCGGGGAGGTACCCGGGGCGACGCGCACGCGGGTCTCCGTCCGGCGCGCCGCCGACGCCGGGGCGCAGGCGCGGGCCGCGGCGCTGGCGGTGCACGCGGCGCTCGCGGCCGGAGGCCGGACCGATCGCGTCGCGGTGGTGGTCCCGCGCCTGGACGAGGCCACGCTCGCCCCGCTCCGCCGCCTGCTCGACGAGGGCGGCGTCCCCACCTTCGACGCGCGCGGGCCGGCGCCGCTCGCGTCGGGGCTCGTCTCGGTCGCGCTGGACCTCCTCGCGCTGGCGCCCTCCCTCCCGCGCGAGCGCGTCGCGCGGATGCTCCGCTCGCGATACCTGGACGCCCGGACGCTGACCGACGTCGCCGGCGGGAGGGTGGCGCGTCGCCTGCTGGACGATCTGGCGGCGGTGCTGGAGCGCACGCCGACCGCCGCCGGGGAGGACGCGGTGAGTCGCCTCGCCGCCACCGCGGCCGCACCGCGCGGCCCGTGGGAGGACGCCGCCGCGCGCGAGGGCCGCGCCGCGCTGGCACGGCGCATCGGGGCGGCGTGCATGCGTGTAGATTGCACACAATCGCGCGTGGCCCATGCGCGGGCCGCGCGCGCGCTCTGGGGAGCGTTCGGGCTGCAGCCGCGCCCGGGCGATCTGACGAAGGCGTGGCTCGCGCAGGACACACCGGCGCGGGGCATCGCCCGGGCGGAGCTCCACTCGGTGGCGCGTGACTTTCACGCGTGGGACGTGCTGGACGCGGCGCTGGGTGCCGTGGAGCATGCCGCGCGCGACGCCCGCTGCGGCGAGGCCTGCTCGGCGGCCACCTTCCGTCACGAGCTGGCCCGCGCGCTGGAGGGCGGTGCGCCCCCGCCCACAGCCGGGCGTCTCGGCGCCGTGCGCATCGGGCGGCCGGGCGACGTCGCGGGCGACGCGCTCGATCTCCTGGTGGTGCTGGACGCCGAGGACGGCGCCATCCCCTCCCCCGCCGAGCACGGCGATTCTGGTGTCGGATCGGCTGGTGCGCGCGTTCACCGAGCGCGACCCGCTGCGCGCGCTGGTGCCGCGCGCGGTGCTGGAGGGGCGCGACCTGGCGTCCCTGGCGCTCGCGGCGGCGGCGGCGGAGCGCGTGGTGCTCGTCTACAAGCTGCGCGACGCGACGGGCGCCCCGCTGGCGCCGGCGCCGCTGGTGGCGTGGCTGGAGCGCGGCGGCGTCGCGTCGCAGGTGGCCCACGCCTCGCCCCTGCTCGGCGGCGCGGTCACCCCGGAGGAGCGCGCGCTCTCCCTGCTGGCGCACTTCCCGGAGCGCGCCGGCGACGTGGATCCCGCCGCCGCCCGCCGCACCGTCATCGAGCTGGAGCGCGAACGCTGGCACACGAGCTTCGCGCACCCCTCGCAGGCGTGCGGCGCGCTCCCGGACGACCCGGCGCTGCGCGTGGTGCTCGAGACGGAGACGGGCGGGGGCTCCCGTCCGCTCTCGGTGACCGCGCTGGAGCGGCTCGCGCGCTGCCCCTTCCAGGGGTTCGCCGCGCAGGTGCTCGGGGCGCGCGACGCCGAGCTCGCCACCGACACGCCGGACGGCCGCGAGGAAGGCACGATCGTGCACGAGGCGCTCCGCGCCGCCTTCGAGGCGACGCGCGCGCTCTGGCCGGCGCGCCCGCGCGACGTCGCGGCCATCCTCGCCGGCGCCGAGGCGGCGGTGACGACGGCGCTCTCGGTGTCGGGCCAGCCGGTGCGCGACGCCACGCTCGCGCGCATCCGCGACGAGGCGATGCGCGTGGTGCGCCTCGCCGCCGGCGACGAGGAGTGGGACTTCTTGATGGCGGAGCAGTCCTTCGGCTCGGAGGGGGACGCGTGGCCGGCCTGGACGCTCGGCGAGGGCGCGGAGCGGGTGAGCCTCCGCGGCAAGATCGATCGCATCGACCAGGGGCACCTGCGCGCGGCGGTGCACGTGGTGGACTACAAGCACCGGGCGAGCTCGGGCTCCGGCGACGAGGTGGGCAAGACGACGCTGCAGGTCCCGGTCTACGCGCACGTCGCGGCGACGCGCCTGGGCGTGCCGGAGCACGAGGGCGAGTACCTTCTCACCAAGAACCCGGAGCGCCCGGCGTACTCCGGGTTCCAGCGGCGCTACCGCGAGCTCTTCCAGGAGGAGGACGGCGCGACGCAGCTCGAGAAGCGCATCCTGAAGGTGACGCGTCGCGTGCGGCACGGCATGCTCGCGCCGTACCCGCACCCGGAGCAGGCCTGCACGCACTGCCCCTTCGACGCGGCATGCCGCCGCCCGCGCTTCGCCATCGGGATGCTGGGAGACGCCGACGAATGAGCGCGGCGCCGGCCCACGACGTCTTTCGCTTTCGCCGGAACCTGGTGCTCGCCGCGAGCGCCGGCACCGGCAAGACGCACGCGCTCGTCGGGGTGCTGCTCCACGTGCTGCTCGGCGCGAGCGAGATGGGCGGCGAGGGGCCCCGCGCGCCGGTGGACCCCGCGCGCGTGGTGGCGACGACCTTCTCGCGCAAGGCGGCCGCGGAGATCCGCGAGCGCGTGGTGCGCCAGCTCGGGCACCTCGCGGGGGGCGAGGCCTCACCTTACGCGGCGTCGCTCACCGCGGCGCTCGGGCGCGGCGGCGCGCCGGACGGAGGGCGGGTGGTGCGCGACACCGCCCGGAGGGCGCTGGCCGGCATCGGCCGGGCGCAGATCGGGACGCTGCACGGCTTCGCCCACGCGATCGCCCGTGCGCACGCGATCGAGCTGGGGCTCCCCCCCGGCTTCGGCCTCGCCGGGGAAGAGGAAGGCGAGCGCATGATCAGGGAGGCCGCCGAGGACGCGCTCGGCGCCGTCGCGCGCGAGCAGCCGGAGGCCGTGCGCGATTTCCTGCGCGTCGCACGCGGCTCGGTTCGGGGGGTGGACCTGGTGGTGGAGCTGCTGACGCGCCTCGAGGAGGACGGGCGCAGCGCGGAGGCGGTGTGCGTGGCGGACGACGCCGCGCGCATCGAGGCGCGCACGGCGCGAGTGGTGGACGCCGCGCGGGGGGTGGCCGGTGACCCGCGCTTCGCCGTTCCGGCCGGCGAAGCCGTGCGCGCCCACGCGGCCGGCGATGGGCCCGCGCTCGCCGCGGCGCTGGGGGCGCTGTTCGACGTGCGCAAGCCGCGGGGCGAGCTGAGCGCGGAGGTCGAGCACCTGCTCCAGCTCCGCGACGAGGCGGGCTCCGGGGCGAACCACGCCCGCGGGGAGGCGCTCGGCCGGGCGTGGGGGGCGCGCGACCAGGCCGCCGCGACGGCGCGGGTGGTGCGCGCGGTGCTCGCCCAGGGGGAGCGCGCGCTGCGGCAGGCCTACGCGCGCGCCGGCGTGCTCGGCTTCGGCGCGGTGCTGCGAGCCGCCCGCGACGCCCTGCTCCATCACCCCAGGCGAGCCGCGGAGGTGACCGCGCGCTACGACGTGCTGCTGGTCGACGAGTTCCAGGACACGTCACGCGTGCAGTGCGACATCGTCCGGCTGCTCTGGGAGCGCGACCCCGCCTCGCGGGCGCCGGGCGCCGCGCCGGCGTGGGGCGACTTTCGCCCGTCCGGCATGCTGGTCGTGGGCGATCGCAAGCAGTCCATCTACGCCTTCCGCGGCGCCGACGTCGGCGTCTTCTCCGCCATGTGCGTGGAGCTGGCGGGCGAGGCCGCGCGCGCCGGGCTGGGGATCGCCGCGGGGGCCGTCCCCTCCCCGCCGGCGCCCACGGCGGACTTCGTCGCGCTCAAGCACAGCCACCGCAGCGGACCCGCGCTGCTGCGGTTCGTCAACGCGGCGAGCGCGGTGTGCCTGGTGCCGGAGTCCGACGACCTCTCCGAGGTGCGCTACGTGCCCGAGACCGAGGAGCTCTCGGTCCCGCCGGGCGCACCGCCCGAAGCCGATGGCGGCCCCCACACGCTGTGGCTGCGGCCCGCGCGAAGGGACGGGAAGGCCGCCGACACCGAGCGCACCGACGACGCGCTGCTCGTCGTGCAGGCCGTCCGCGCGCTGCTGGAGGGTGGGGAGCGGCGGCGCGACGGCGGGCCCCTCGCCTTCCGCGACTTCGCCGTGCTGGCCCAGTCCAACGCCACGCTCGACGCGGCGGCGTGGGCGCTCTCCCGCGCGGCGGTGCCACACGTCGTCGCCGGTCGCGGCTTCTACGCCGCGCGCGAGGTGCAGGACGTGCTGGCGATGCTGCGCGCGGTGGCGCGCCCGGACGATCGCGTGGCGCTCGTCGGCGTGCTCCGCGGGCCCTTCGCCGCGCTCCACGACGACTCGCTGCTCGGGCTGACCGAGCCGCATCGCGGACTGGCGACCGACCCCGGCGCGTGGGGCGCGGGCTCGCGCGCGGCGCTCCTCCGGGCCTCCGACCGGGAGGCGCTGGAGCGGCTGCGCGACGTGCTCGTCACCTTGCGGCGCAACGTGCACCGGCTGGGCCCGGGGGGCGTGCTGCGTGCGGCGGTGAGCGAGCTGGGGCTGGAGCGCACGCTGGTCGCCATGCCCCGTGGGGTGCAGCGCATCGCCAACGTGCACAAGCTGCTTCTGCTCGCCGACGCCCAGCCGGACGTGGAGGCCTTCCTGGAGCAGGTGCGACGCGGGGAGGCGCGCGAGCGCGAGACGGAGGCCGCCACCTTCTCCGAGGACGACGACGCGGTGCGACTCCTCACGGTGCACGCGAGCAAGGGGCTCGCCTTCCCCGTCGGTGATCGTCCCCGACCTGCCGCGCACCGGGGGGCGCGCGCGCTCCACCACCGTCGCCCTCGACCTGACCGCCGACCCGCCGGTGCTGGCGACCAAGTTCCTCGACCTGGAGGGGGACCCGCAGGAGAGCCCGACGTACCGGGAGCTGCTGGAGGCGGACCGGCGACGCGCGCGCGCCGAGCGCCGACGGCTGTTCTACGTGGCGCTCACGCGGGCGGAGTCGTGGCTGGTGCTCGTCGGCGACGCCAAGTCCACCCCCGCCCGGACGCGAGGCGGCTGCCTCGGCGCGGTGGCGAGCGAGGTGGAGGACGGCCCGGCGGGCGACGCGATGGAGGTGCGCGAGACGACGCCTCTCGACCCGGAGGCGCCTGCGCTCCGGCGGGCCGCGACAGTCGCCATGCCGGCCGCAGAGCTCGGCCCGACCCCGGCGACGGCTGCGGCGGTGGCGGTGGCGACGACCACGCTGCAGGACTTCTCCCTGTGTCCGCGGCGCTTCTACCTGGCGCATCTGCTCGACCTCCCGGAGGGCGCGCGGCGCGGGGGACCCCAGCCGGCGCCCCAGGCGACGGAGCCGGCCGGCCTCGACGCGCGCGACGAGGGCGTGCTCACGCACCGCGTGCTCGAGCGCGTGGACACACAGGCCTTCGGGGCCGGGGATGCCAGCGAGGCGATCGCCGAGGTGCTCTCGCGCGAGGGGCTGGACGCCGCCGATCCGGCGCTGGCGCCGGTGGTGCAGCGCGCGAGCCGGTTCCTCCGCGGCGCCTACGCGCGGCGCGTGCGGGAGGCGGGCGCGGCGCTGCGCCGCGAGGAGCCGTTCGCCCTGGAGGTGGGGGCGGGGGAGCCACGCGTCACCCTGCGAGGCGTGATGGACCTGGTGGTGCTCTGGCCGGACGGACGCGCCGACGTCGTGGACTACAAGCGCTCCCGCGGGCCGAGCGTCGCGGCGCACGCGCTGCAGCTGGACGTCTACGCGCTCGCCGCGCGGGCGGTCCTGGGCGCCCGGAAGGTGCGCGCCGGCGTGCTCTTCCTCGGAGGGGACGCGGAGGAGCCGCGCTTCGTGGCCGCGCCGGACGAGGCGCGTGCCCGCGCCGCCATCGAGGCGGACGTGCGGGCGCTCCTCGCCGCCCGGCAGAGCGAGAACTACCCGCGCGTCCCCGAGGCGCGGTGCCGGGCGATCCACTGCGGCTACGTCGGGCTGTGCCACCCCGCGCCGGCGAAGCGACAGCTCACCCTCTTCGGCTGACACGGCGCGGACCGGAGGGGGAGACGGCGAGCAGGCCGTCGTCCAGAAGGGAGCGATAGCCGGCGGGCACGACGACCACGTGATCGACCAGCGGCGTCGCGAGCAGCTCCGCCGCTGCGGCGACCTGCTCGGTGAAGTGCAGGTCCTCCCGGCTGGGCGAGGGATCGCCGCTCGGGTGGTTGTGCACCAGGACGAACGCGCTCGCCCCCTCCCGCAGGGCGATGCGCAGCGGATCGCGCACCGAGACGTGGAGGCCGTGGAGGCCGCCCACCGCCACGCGACGCGCCGCGCGCATGCGGTTCTGCCCGTCCAGCGCGAGGAGCCACAGCTCCTCGTGCTCCAGCGCGGTGAGGGTGCCCTGCGCCCACGCGTGCACCGCGCGGCTGTCCGGCAGCCACCCGAGCGCGGCAGGCTCCGCGGCGACGCGACGCCCGAGCTCCACGGCGGCGACCACGCGCAGGCCCTTCACCTCGCCCACGCCGGGCCTCGCGCAGAGCGCGCCCACGCCCGCGCGCGCCACGCCGCGCAGGCCGCCGTGCTCGGCCAGGACGGCCACCGCGAGCTGCTCCACCGACTCCCCGCGGGAGCCCGTGCCGAGCAGGAGCGCGAGGAGCTCTGCGTCGCTGAGGTCGCCGGGGGGCCGCTGCCGCGCGCGCTCGCGCGGTCCTTCGCCATGGTCGGTCTGCATCCCGAGCCGTAGTGCACGCGGAGTGCCGCGCCAGAACGCCGGGAAAGGCCGCTTGCGGCCCTGTCAGGGGTGTCCCCCTGACTGTCCCGGGCCACCCCTGCGAGGTACGCCGGGGCACTTCTGCACACGGTGCGGTGCGACGCAGCCACTGCGGTCTGCGGCCCGACGCGCCGGTTCGCCATCCCTGCCGCCGAGCGGCATCGCCCCGATCTGCCGCCGGTTTGTTCGCCTCGCCCGGCGCGAATCGCGCGTGGCACGGTCGATGAAGGTACCTGGACCATCGGCGCGGAAGTGACGCGTGACCCGCACCGGCGTGGGGGGAGGAGGCCGAAGCACCCCGAAAGCGAGGTAGTCGTGAAGCTGTATCTTGTGCTGTTGCTGATGCTCAC
The DNA here is from genome assembly GCA_963782055.1 of uncultured delta proteobacterium. Taxonomy (GTDB): domain Bacteria; phylum Myxococcota_A; class Polyangia; order Polyangiales; family Polyangiaceae; genus DASXHD01. The sequence goes on along the minus strand of CAWAIF010000003.1, from coordinate 1,251,047 downwards.
GGGGTGCGCGGTGGCCGTGGAGGATGATCCGCCGCCGCCGACTGGCACCTTCCAGGGGTCTGCCGCCGACGCCGGACAGCCGCAGGGGACGCCGCTGTCGGCCGGATGCACCTACATCTTCGGGAAGGACCACCTGCCCATCGTGGCGTGCCTCCCGCCGGGCGCGGGCCCGCTCGAGCCCTTCCCCACGCGCGGCGACCCCCCACCCATCGAGACCGGCCGCCAACCGTCGAACCGTTAGCACGCACACCGATGGAGGCGTGGCCACCTGGAAGGCGTGGCCGGGGGGCGATGCTTGGATGGCGTCGGCTCGCGGCCTACAATGCGACGATGCGCCGTCGCTTCCTTCCCGCCGTCCTCTCCCTCGCCTCCTTGCTCCTCGTTGCCTGCGGTGGCTCCGACGGCTCCGGCTTCGGCGTCGATGGCGGCGCCGACGGCGCCGTGAGCGACGCCACGACGCCCCCCGACGACGCGAACCCCTTCTTCCCCAACGACGCCTCGGGCGACGGATTGTCCTGCGACCTGCACTGCTCCAGCGACCTTCACTCGGTGGTCGACTGCAACGACAAGGTCATCACCACCTGCCCCAACACCCAGGGCTGCGCCGGCGGGAAGTGCGTGGACGCATGCAAGGCCGCCGAGGCGAACAAGACCACCATCGGCTGCGACTACTGGATCCCCGCGCCGGACGCGAGCTACGCCAACTGGGCTGGCAACTGCTTCGCCACCTTCGTCGCCAACACGTGGGGCTCTCCCATCACGCTGGGCCTCGAACGCGGCGGCTCCACCCTCGACATCGCGAGCGCGGCGCGCATCCCCTCCGGCAACGGGCAATCCATCACCTACACCGCGCTGCCGAACGGGCAGCTCCCCGCCGGCCAGGTCGCCATCGTCTTCCTCTCGCAGGGCCCCGGCGGCACCCTCTCGCCTTGCCCGAACACGGTGACGCCGGCGATGCAGACCGACCCGACGCTCCACGGCTCCGGCATCGGGCAGGCGTTCCACCTGTCCACCAGCGCACCCGTCGTCGCCTACGACATCTACCCGTACGGCGGGGGCAACAGCGCCATCACCAGCGCCACCCTCTTGCTTCCCACCACCGCGTGGGACACCAACTACATCGCGGCGGACGCGTACAAGAGCGTCGGTCAGACGTGGTCGCAGCCGTGGTCGATGATCGTCGCCTCGGAGGACAACACCGACGTCACCATCAGCCCGACGGCCGCCATCGTCGGCGGCAACGGCGTGGCGCCGACCGGCCAGGGCGTGCCTCACACCTACAGCCTCAACAAGGGCCAGTTCCTGGAGTTCTACCAGCAGGCGGAGCTCACCGGCTCGCCCATCCAGGCCACCAAGCCCATCGGCTTCTTCGGTGGGACGTCGTGCATGGACGTGCCGACGACCGCGCAGGCGTGTGACGGCGCGCACCAGCAGATCCCGCCGGTCAAGGCGCTCGGCAGCGAGTACGTGCTCGTTCGCTATCGCAACCGCTACAGCGGGAAGGACGAGTCGCCGCCGTGGCGACTGGTGGGTGCGGTCAAGGGGACGCAGCTCACCTGGGAGCCGTCGACGCCTCCGGGCGCGCCCACCACGCTGGACGTCGGCCAGCTCGCAGAGTTCCAGGGCACCGGCCCGTACGTGGTCAAGAGCCAGGACGACAAGCATCCCTTCTACGTCGCGCAGTACATGACGGGCTGCACCCCGTACTGGAGCGGCTCCGACTGCCGCGGCGATCCCGAGTTCGTCAACGTGGTGCCGGCGCTCCAGTACCTGGACCACTACACCTTCTTCACCGACCCGACGTACTCCGAGACGCACCTGGTGGTGGTGCGCCGCAAGGCGAAGGACGCCACCTTCAAGGACGTCACGCTGGACTGCGCCGGCACGCTCACGGGCTGGCAGCCCGTCGGCTCCGCCGGCGATTACGAGTACACGCGGATCGACCTGGTCACCGGCAACTTCGCCAAGGTGGGCAAGTGTGACAACGGCCGCCACGACATCAAGAGCGACGGCACCTTCGGTGTCACCGTGTGGGGCTGGGGCTCCGCGGCGACGACGAACTTCTACACGCAGGCGGTCAGCTACGGTTACCCGGCCGGCATGAGCGTCCAGCCGATCAACACCGTCGTGGTCGTCCCCGTCCCGAAGTGACGCCTCACCCCCCCCCGACCCCATCAAGGAACTCACTTCATGAGGGCGGGGCGGCGCGTGCCGCCCCCGCGACAGCCGACGTCACTGGCAGATGCCCACGCCCAGCTGCTTCAAGCTCGGCCACGACGACATGCACTGCTGGTCGCCCGGGCACGGGTGGTAGTTGTCGCAGAGCTGCTGGCACGTCGCCGCCTGCCCCTCGCCGATGCAGCTCAGGTCCCTGCCGCAGTGCTCCGCGCCGCACTCCTGGCCGGCCTTCGCCGGGCCGAGGGGGACGCAGCTCGTCGTGCCGTCGTTGATGTCGACGAGCGCGCAGGTGAAGCCCTGATCGCACCCGCCAGCGAGCAGCGTGCACGGCTGCACCACCTGGCACACCGGCACCTTCACGTTGGTGTGCTCCGCCTCCGACGCCACGTCGCAGAAGTGCTTCTTCAGCGTGTTGCCGTTGTCCAGCGTGGCACACGCGCTCGAGTCGCAGCAGTAGTGGCGGCAGCGACCGGGGGACCCCACGCACTCGAAGCCGGCAGCGCAGTCGTCGCCGGTGGTGCATGGCTCGCCGTCCTGGTTCTGCCCCGCGACGCCGCACACCGGCGCGGCGGTGCTGGCGTCGCCCAGCATCACCCGGCACGCGCTGCCCGGCCCGGCATCCCCGGCGTCGGCCGTGGAGCTGACGCCGGCGTCTTCGGGCAGCGCGCACCCCGCCTTGTCCGGCATGCAGGTGCTCGGGTCGTCGTGGCAGAGAGTGTTGCCCTTGGGGGGCAGAACGCCGGCGTCCGGCGTGAGGGTGGCGCCGTCGGCCGCCACATCCATGCCCCCGGCGTCGTAGCCCCCGCCGTCCCCGCCGATGCCGGCGGAGGTCAGGCTCGCCAGCCCGCAGCCGCTCGCGAGGAGGGCCGTCACGAGCGCAGCGCCTGTAAGGAGGCCGAGGAAACGTAGGCGAGGCATGAGGAAGAAGACGGTCCGTTGTGTGGTGCGATTCAGCGGTCGAGCCAGGTGGGCGGGACCGCCTTGGTGCTTGCATTACACGGAGCGTGCCGTCTCCAACATGCTCGCACAAAACGCGACCTCCGCCACACTTTTGGCGGCGGCGGGTGTGGCACCGGTGTCGCGGTGGGCGCAGCTCTGGCGCCCGCGTGGCACGGCAGTCCCTCAGCGGGCTTCGAGGTTCTTGATCACCGCGTTGCCTGCGGCGTCGAAGGCGCGCACGGCGACGATGTGGGACCCCGTGGGTACGATGGCCGAGACGTCGGCCGCGAAGGACTCGGTCGCCGAGTCGAAGACGCCGTCCACCGGCACGACCGGACGCCACTCGTCCTGGCCGTCGATCGACACCTCCAGCCGCGCGACGGGACCCACTCCGTCCACCACGCGCGCGGTGAGGCGCCGGCCGGCCAGCGCGAGCTGCGCGAACACCGGCGGTGTGTTGTCGACGAGCACCGTGCGCGAGTCCAGCGCGTGGCGCTGCACGTCCGAAGGCGGGTTCGCCATCTCGTCGCTCGCCTCGACGCGGACGCGGTACTTGCCCTCCGGCAGCGTGGCGGTGTCCCAGTCGTAGGTGGTCTTGGTGACGATCTCGTCGGTGCGCAGCATCGCCCGCCAGGCGCGCTCGGTCTCCAGGCGATAGTAGAGCCGGTAGCGGAGCTGGTCGGAGTCGGGGTTGTCCACCTTCCACGTCACCTTCAGCACGCTGTCGTGCTTGGGCAGCGCGCCGCCGCTCTCCTGCAGGCCTTCCTTGTCGCTCGGGGTGCCCGACTTCGGCTCGGCGCTCACCTCGGTCACCACCGCGCGCAGGTTGTCGGTGACGAAGGGTACGCGCACCTCCGACAGCTCGGCGTTGGGCGCCCGCGACCAGCGGGCGCGCACCTGGAAGAAGCGCGCCGCGGGGCTCGTCACCCGGCCGCTGGCGCCGACCATCGGCGTGCTCCAGGCGCTCCAGGTGGTGTCCGGGTCGGAGGTGTTCCCCGTGCGCGTCGAGATCTCCAGCGGACCCGTCGACCGCCAGGAGAGGACGCCGAAGTGCGCGCGCAGACCGGCGTCGAACACCTTGCTCGTCCACACGGCGTCGGCGCCGCCCTTGCCGAGGATGCGGTGGAAGACCGCGCCGTCGCTGGAGACGAGGAACGCGCCGACGCCCGGGCGCGCGGCGTTCTTCGGCAGGCCGTGCAGGGAGAGGGCGGCGATCTGCCGCTCGTCGGTGTCGGCCACCAGGGTGATGGTGTGGGCGTCGTCCACCGTGTAGACGCGCCCCTCCGCGCCGGTGCCGACGTACGGCTGGCCGGCGTCGTCCAGGGCGAGCGCGGTGTAGTGGAACTCGTCGTGGTGCATCATGCGCTCGGGCCGGCCCTGCGGGTCGAAGCGCCAGAGCGATCCCTTCCCCGGCTTGGTCCGCGGCGTCGTGGACGTCGGGCTCGCCGGGCTGCGCGTGGCGCTCGCGCTGTGGTGCGGGACGTCCGGCGGGTCGCCGAACTCGTTGGCGATGGCGAAGATGGTGCCGTCGGGCCGCGCGGCGATGCCCTGCACCTCGTCGCCGGGGAAGTCGTACATCACCGTCGCGTGGCCGGCCGCGGTGATGCGGTACAGGAGCGCCTTGCCGCTCGAGCCGGCGAGCACGTCCCCGTTGGGGGCCACGGCGAGCGACACGAGGTCGGGCTCGCTGCTCTTGAAGAAGACCTCCGCCTGCCCGGCGGCGTTGATGCGAAAGACGCGGCCGTCCGGCCCGGCCGCCGCGAACAGCGTGGTCCCCGCGCGGCCCACGGCGAGCGCCAGCACGTGCGAGACGTCGGGCAGCGTGGCGAAGACCTCCGCCTTGCCCCGCGTGAGGCGATAGACGTGGTTGTCCCCGACAGTTGCAGCATACACGTTTCCGTGCGCATCCTGCGCGAGGGCGGTGACCGCCATCTGCTTGGTGTCGGCGAAGAGGGTCGCCTTGTCGCCCGCGAGCTCGAAGACCTTGCCGCCCGGACCGGTGCCGACCAGGACGCCGCTGCCGTCGGCGAGCGCGAGCGCGGAGTGCACCGTGGTGGCGTCCCCCACCGGCACGTTGCCGAGGACGAAGCCGGCGCGGACGACGCCGTCGGACCCCACCGCCACCGCCTTGAGGTCCCCGCCGGAGAGCTCGTCCAGCGTGTCCAGGTCGAAGGTGCGAGTCCCCACGGCGCCGGCGGCGGGCGCGAGCGCGCACGTGGCCAGGGCCAGGAGGGACGCTGCGACACGCGCGCGAAACCGGGGCATGCGCCCCTTTGTACACCGGGGCCGGGCCTCGCGCCGGGAAGAAACGTCAGCGCAACTTTTCGCGCACCTTGATCTTGAGCTTGTCGTGGCCGTCGACGTAGTTGGGCAGCGGGATGACGGTGCGTGCATAGCTCACGAATCTCTGGGGCGCGATGTCGCTCGTGGCGGGCCGCAGCGCGTCCAGCATGGAGTAAGGCAGCCGCGGCGCGATGTGCCCGTTGAAGGCCAGTCCCTGGGTGGGCAGCTTGATCTGGACCACGATGCTGCGGGGCGTCTCCGTCTGCCGTGTGGCGTTGGCCAGGAGCTGGTTCAGGTTCTCCGGGGGGGCCACGTCCGGCGTGACCTCGTAGCCGGGGTAGACCTCCACCTCCGCGTCCTTGCCCGCGAGCTCCGGCGGCACGACAACCTCCACCGTCCGCGTCACCTCCGGCCCGGCGAAGGGGAGGAAGTGCAGGACGAAGCGCGCCTTGTCCCCGGCGTCGACGACCGGGTCGAGCGCGTCCACGCCGCGCAGCCGCCAGAGCTGGCGCGAGTAGTCGACCGAGAGCGTCGCGTCGATGCGATCGATGGCGACGTTCTCCCACGGGTTGTTGAGGGTGCCGCCCACCAGGCGCACCACCCGCGACTGGAACCAGTCGCCCGTCTCGGGCATCCCGCCGATGGCGACGCCGAAGTCGTCGACGTCGATGGTCCCGTGGCCGCGAACATGGACGCGCGAGCGGACCTTCCAGGTGAGGTCGCGCCGCTCCGCGGTGGTGGCCTCGACCACCGAGCCGAACATGGACGCGGTGAGCGAGGCGCTCATGAACTTCTCCTGCGAGATGGTCATGTTCCACGAGGTCTTGGGCGCACCGACGACGCCGGTCACGTCGATGTGCACCGGGATGACCGGCGCGCGGCGGGTCTCGTCCGCGACCACCGCGCTCATGCGATCCTGCACCAGCGTCCCGTACGGCTTGATCGCCTCACCCACCTTGAAGCTGTGCTGCTGGCTCGCGTAGATCCAGAGCACGCGGGCGATGGCGGTGGGCAGGGCGGTGTCCCCGGCGCCCATCATCGGGTGGCCGAAGGCGCAGAGCTTCTGCCCCTCCACGTGCGTCACCGTGCCGAGCCCCATGAAGGACACGTCGCCGCCGGCGAGGAGCACGCCGAGCGATCCGCCGTCGACGAAGTGGGTGGGGATGGTCTCGCCCTTCGCCGCGGCCTGTCCGGCGCCGCCGCCGGCGACCGGGTCCAGGCCGAGCGGACCGAAGAGGGTGCGCACCATGCCCATCGTGCGGCTCCCCACGCCCGCGACGACGAGCGGCGTGGCGGCGGGGGTGATGCCGCGGGAGGCGTCGCCCGTGGGCCCGAGACGCGCGGCCACCTGCCGGGCGTGGGCGAGCAGGTCGTACTGGCCGGGGGGCCCGTCCCAGCGCGTGGGGCCGTCGTCCAGCGACGCGCGACGCACGGGGGGCCGGGCCTGCGCGGCGGGGAGCGGCGCGCCGCCCTGCAGCGGCCAGAACCCAGGCGGGATGGGCCGGTGCAGCTCCTTGAGCATCGGCCCGATGGGGGTGATGCCGGCGACCGACTCGGTCATGAAGCCGCGAAGGCTGTAGGCGTAAGCCCCGGCCAGACGGCCGTCGAGGTAGATCGGGCTGCCGCTCATGCCCTGCACGTTGTGCGTGATGTCCAGGCGCGGGTTGGGCGTCTTCACCAGGATGAGATCCTGCGCCGGGCGGAAGTTGTGCAGGACGCCGATGACCTCCACGTCGAAGCGCTGCGGCTGGAAGCCGTGGAACACGGTCAGCCCATACCCCTTCATGCCCTCGTGGATCTCGTCGGGGGAGATGGTGGGGGCCTTCGCGTCGCCGCGGGCGGGGAGCGCGGCGAGCATGCCCAGCGCGAGCCCGGCGCCGGCGGCGAGCGATTGCAGGATGGAGGCGCGCACGCGCGGAGTGTCACCCGCCGCCGCGGCGCACGCAACCGGACCCATCCGTCGTCGTGCCCTTCGGGCCGTCGGCCGGACCTCAGGTGCGCTGGACCGTGACGACCACCACGTCGTTCTCGGCGAGGGCGGCGTGCTTGCCGCGCGCCCAGATCGCCGCGTCCTCCGCCGTGACCTCCCCCGCCGGACCCCGCGTACGAAGGGCGTAGCGGGCGAGCGCCTCGCCGTCCAGGCGCGCCTCCTTCTGGCCCTTGCCGGAGCACGCGCACACCAGCGTCGCGTGCGCCGGCAGCACGCCCTCGGCCCGGGCGATGGGGGGCACGATGCCCTCGGCCGGCTCCGCGTCGGCGTCGTGGGCGGGCAGCGCCGCCACCGACGCGCCGTCCAGCACGTGCAGCGAGGCGAAGCGGCTCACCCGCGCCTCCACGGCGCCGTCCTGCGTCACGCGGGCGAGCAGCACGCCGATGGGGCGCGTCAGCGGGATGTCGGCGGTCGCCGCGCCGAGGGCGCGCACCTCGGCGTCCAGGTCCACCGGCGTGCCGGCAGCGCAGCGGGCGCGGAAGGTCCTCGCCATGTGCAGCCCGATGGCGGCGGCGTCGATGCCGTCACCGTCGGGGTCGACCACCAGCACCACCATCGCGCCGCGGTCGTCGCAGGCGTCCCAGATCATGCCGTCGACCGGCCCCTTGGCCTGCTCCAGCGCGCCCGACGCCACGAGCCCGCCGACCCGCACCGGGCCCTGGGGCAGCGCGGCGCGCAGGGCCTTCTTCGCCGACGCGTAGCGCGCCTCCAGGTCCAGGATGCGCAGCTTGTCGCGCCGGTTGATGGTGCTCTGCACCAGGATGAGGCCGACGAAGAAGACGACCATCCCGAAGCCCTTGAAGTACTTGAGGCGGATGCCGTCGTTGGTGCGCGTCATGTCGAAGGCGACGAGCACCGCTCCGAGCTTCGCGCCGTCCTTCTCGAGCGGCGCGATGGCCCACGTCACCGCGTCGTCGCGCTCGCGGTTCGTGTCGCGCAGGCGATCCTGGTAGACGAGGTTGGCGCGCGCCGGCGGCGGCGGCTTCGGCGGCACGAAGAGGGAGACGGCGCGGGCGGTCGTGTCCGTCCAGACCTGCGCGAAGTCGCGGTACCGGCTGTTGGCGAGCCGGCGGCGGAAGCCGGCGGGGTCGTTCAGGATGCCGCGCACGTCGCGGTCCACCAGCCGGGCGTAGTGCGTGGTGAAGGTCTCGCCGCGCTTCTTGGCGTAGGCGGCGCCGTAGTCCGCCTTCAGCTTCTCGTAGATCACCTCGCCGCGCGGGTCGGTGATGCGCACGTACACCGCGTCCTCGTCGTCGAGGACGCCCGCCGCCAGGGTGTCGAGGGCGGCGACGTCGTGGCCCTGCATCGGCTCGACGGCGGCGCGCTCGAGCAAGCCGGCGTAGCTCGTCGCCTTCTCGCGCACCTGGTCGCGCAGCACGTTGATCTCGAAGAAGGTCTGGTTCCAGTCGACCATCACCTCGATGCCGCAGGCGATGATCAGCCCGGCGAGGAAGACGCGGCTGGAGCGGGCGAGCCGGTCGGCCCAGCGCGCCCGCGCGGCGCCGAAACGGGACGGTGTCTTGGCCATCTTCGCGTTCGGCAATCTAAATGAAGGAGCGCGATTCGGAATCGGGCTCGTCCGATTCAGGTCTTGTCTCACGGGGCGGCACGCGCCGCCCCGTCCCGAAAAACGCGGTTCTTCGGGGCCCCACCCCACGCGGCGCTCGCTTTGCTCGCGAAGATCGGCGTTCGAGGATCACGAACGCCGATTTTAGATGAGCGTTCGCCATTCGCGAACGCGAACCAGGGGGGGAGCCGCCGAATTCACTTCGGCGGCGCCATTCGCCTCATTTGCGCCGAGTCGCTTCGGCTCCGCTCCGGGCTTTGCTACACATCCAGCCTCGATGGGCGAAACCCACAACGCGTTCGGCGTGCTCGCGCTGGTGGTGCTCGTGCTCCACGCAGCGACGCACCTGGCGGTGGTGGTCGGCCTCGCGCTGCGCCCGCCGCGGTGGCGCGCGGCCGTGGGCTTCTTCATCGCCCCGCTCGGGCTGGTCTGGGCGTGGCGCGAGGGCTATCGCGCGCGCGTCTGGGCGTTCGGCGGCACGCTCGCGGCGTACGTCGTCCTGCTGGTCGGGCTGGCAGCCCGCGCGAGGTAGATGCGCTGCCCGGGTGGCGTACCATCCTCTGCCATGGCCAATCGTTACGTGGACGGCCTACCGCCGCCGCGGCGCATCCGCCCCACGCGTGGCGCCTCCCTGCTGTGGGCTGCGATCTTCCTCCTGCTGATGGCGATCTGGGCCGTCATGCAGCGCGGTGGCCCCGACTGGCTGGCGACCGGCCTCTTCGCCGGCGTCGCCGTCGTCGTGCTGGCGATCGGGGTCCGGACTGGCGGGTTCGTGCGCGGCGGAGCGCGCCGTGTCGTCACGCAGGTCCAGGGCGTCGAGATGCTGCTGCTTCGCGGGCGGATCGACCACGCGGTGCAGGCCGCGCGAGCCGCCCTCGCGACGCCGATGAGCGGCTACGCGCGGGGCCAGGTGCTCGTGCTGCTCGCCCGCGCCGCCGAGGCGGCCGGAGACTTCGCCGAGGCGGCCGCGGTCTACGGGCTCGCGTGGGACGAGATCCAGCGGGCGCCCGTGGCGGCGATCTTCAAGGCGCAGCTCCTGCCGGTCGTCGCGGCCCGCCGCGCCTTCGCCCTCGCCGCCGAGGGCCGCGTGGACGACGCGGCCGCCGTGCTCCGGGCGGCCACGCATCGTGACGCGCTCCCGGCGGCGCAGGTGCTGGAGAGTCGCGCCGGCCTGCTCATCGAGGCGCGCCGCGGCGACGCCGCCGCGCTCCTCGCACGGCTGGAGCAAGACCGCGTCATCCATCGCAACGGCTTCGCCCACCGCGAGCGCGTGCTCGCCCACGTCCTGGAGGTGATGGCGCGCGCGAAGCTCTCCGGCGCCGCGCGTGGCGCGGCGGTCGTCGGCGGCGACCCGGCGCTGCGTCGCTGGATCCTCCGCGCCGTCCCGGAGGCGGCGGCGGTGATGGGGGTGGAGCCGTGAGGCGCGAGGCGTACCGGCTGGCGGAGGCCACTCCTTACCTGGGGGGCGCCCGGATCCACCGTATCAACCCGTCCCTCCTCGGGCTGGCGCTGATCGTCGCCTTCGTCGTCACGCTGCTCGGCGTGGTCACCGGCGCCGACCCGCACCCGCTCATGCTCGCCGCCCCCATGGTCGTGGTCTTCGTGCCGCTCGTCGTCCTCCGGTTTTACGTGCGCGCGGGGGTGCGGCTGAACAACGACGGCGTGCAGGCGTTGCAGCGCGACGACACCGACGCCGCCGCCGCGGGTTTCCGCGCCACGGCCACCGGCTACTACCTGCGCGACACCGTGGTGATGGCGCTCCACAACCTGGGCGTGATCGCCCTGCGGCGGCGGGACTTCGAGGGCGCAGCGGCCCTCTTCCGCGCGGCGATCGAGGCGTCGCGCGGCTTCCGCTTCGGCTCCACTCCGGACTACTACCAGAGCCTCGCGCGCTCCCAGCTCGCCTTCACCCTCGCCATCCTGCAGGACACGCGAGGCGCGGAGGTGGAGCTCGCCGCGATGGGCGCCCTGCCACCGACCTCCCTCGCCATCGCGTACGCCGTCCGCGCGTGCGCCATGATCGCCGCGCGCCGCGGCCAGTGGCCGGAGGTGGTGCGCGTCCTGGACGCCGAGCACGCGCTCCTTCGCAACGTCCTCGTCGCCAGCGAGGCCGTCCTGGCGGAGGCGCTCGAGTCCTACGCGCTCGCGCGGATCGCCGCCGGGTCCCCCGCCGCCGCCACCCGCCCGAGCGAGCCCGTCCTGGCGGACGCCGAGGCGCGTGCGTACGTTCGTGGCATCCTGCCCGAGGCCGAGTCGGTCCTCGCCGGCGCCTGAGAAACCATGCAGCCGCAGCCGCCCCAGTGGTCCCCGCCCCAGGCCCCTTCCCCGCAGTGGTCGCCGCAGCCGATGCCGCGGCCCGACCAGGACGACGAAGACCTGCGCGCCCTCAGCCCGATGCTCTGCAAAGTGGCAGGCGGCGCGCTCGCCCTGACGGGCCTCTTCGCCGTGCTCGCGTCGGGGCAGACCTGGCTCACGGTGGAGATCCGCGGCCCGATGATGGTCGCCCCCTACGCGATCTTCCTCCTGGGCATCGCGTGCATCGTCGCCGGAGCCAAGCTCGCGGGCGCTCGCCGCTGGGCGGCCGTGGTCGGCCTGGTGGCCGTGGGGCTGCTGGTCGTCGTGGGCGGCGGGTGGTTCGTCTACGCCTTCATCCACCGCTTCGTGGCGTTCTTCGTCATGCTCACCCCCGGCGCGGCCGTCGCCGCGGTGGTGCTGGCCGCGATCGCCCTGCCCGCGTGCGATCGGGCGGAGCGCGCCCGGGCACGGCTGAGCGCCAAGGGCATCGACCTGGGGCTCTGACGTTACTTCTTCGCGGTCTTCGCGGGCTTCGCGGCCGGAGCGGCAGCCTTCGCGGGCGCCTTCTTCGCGTCCGCCGCCTTGGGATCGTACCCCTCGGGGTGAACGGCGAACACCGGCGTGCCGTGGGCGCGGAGCGCGCGCTTGTTCCGCTTGCCGCTGGTGGTCTTCTTGCGCTTGCGAATGCGCTCGAACTGCTGGGTGGAGGAGACCATGTGCTTTCTTCCTGTAAAGGGCCGCGGACAATGAGGCAAATCCCGCCCGCTGTCAACGACGGGCAAGCCCCGTGGGGCGTCCCCGCCCCTGCCCTAACATTTCAGCGGATCTCGATGTCGACCCGGCGGTCGTGCTGCCAGCCCGCCTCGTCGGTGCCAGTCGCGTCCAGCTTCCCGCGGGAGGAGGTCGCGATGATGTCGGCGGGGATGCCGGCCGTCGTGAGGTAGCCCTTGACCCCCTCCGCGCGCTGCGCACCCAGACCCATGTTGAACTCGTACTCGCCACGCGCGTCGCAGTGGCCGACGAGCAGCACGTGCGCGCCCTTGAGCGACTTGTTCAGGCACCCCACCAGCCGGTCCAGCGTCTTCTTCGCCTGGCCCTGCACCTCCGGCGACTCGAAGCTGAAGGTCGGCGCGGGAAAGTCGGTGCAGCCGGGCCCGCCGTTGGGCGGGGAGACGCAGTGGCCGTTCTGGCAGTGCTGCTTCGGGTCGGCGCAGGGGTTGTCGTCGTCGCACTCCTTCGGTGCGACGGACGCCACCACCTTCTTGCAGCGGTGGTCCTTGCCGCACGTGGACCCCTGCTCGCACGCCTTGGAGTCGTCGCAGTAGCCGGGGATCGCCACGCACTTGCCCTCGTCGCACGACTTGCCCGTCCCGCACGCCGCGTCGTCCCGGCACTCCACGCACTTGCCGGCGACGCACACGCCGGTGTGACCGTCGGCCGTGCAGTCCTCGTCGCTCTCGCAGCTGGGGTACTTCAGGCCGCCGCACCCCAGGCCCACGGAGACGACGAGCGCGCCCCCCCAGGCGAGGGCGGCCAGCGTTCGACGGATGGCTACGCGGCTCATGTTCCACCGGTTTGCAACGGGTCCCGCCAGGTTGTCAACTTGTCAAGCATGCCAGGGTGCCGTAAGGAGCACCTGCCGCGTCCCCGGCCTCACGGCCACGCCGGGATCCGCGGCCTCTCATGGGCTCCGCGAGCATCTCCACACCCATCGATTTCGAGGGCAACAAGACGTGGACGATCCTCAAGCTCGCGACGCCCACGGTCTTCGCGATGCTGCTGCAGAGCATCGTCAACGACATCGACGTCGTCTTCTTCTCGCACCTGCCCGACAAGACGATGGCCTCCAACGCGCAGGCGGCCCTGCTGCCGTCGCTCATCATCGTCTGGCTCTTCGGCGGGTCGCTCGGCGCCATCAGCGTCGGCACGCAGGCCCTCACCGCGCGGCGCTTCGCCGAGCACAAGCACGAGGACGCCGGCGCCGTCCTCGCCAACGGCATGTGGTTCACGCTGGTGGGCGGGGTGCTCTTCACCGTCCTCGGCTACTTCTCCATCCCCGTCATCCTGCACTTCATGATCCCGGTCCACGCGGTGCGCGTGATCGGCATCGCGTACTCGCGCTGGCGCCTGCTCGGCTTCGTCTCGATGTCCATGACGATGGCCGTGAAGGGCTTCTTCGACGGCACCGGCAAGACCACCTACCACTTCGTCGCCTCCTTCGTGATGAACGCGGTCAACGTCCTTCTCTGCTGGACGTTCATCTTCGGCCACTTCGGGGCGCCCGCCCTCGGCGCGCCGGGCGCCGGTCTCTCGGCGTTCCTCGCCACGTGGGTCGGCCTCGCCATCATGCTGGTCTACGTCTTCTGGCACCGGAAGGAGTTCCACCCGCTCCGCTGGTCCAACCTCTCGCGCCGCCTCACGTGGGACATGTTCAAGCTGAGCATGCCCGCCGCGCTCGCGACGATCGTGATGATGGCGGGCTTCGGGCTCTTCTCGCGCATCGTCGGGCGGCTGGACCGCCACCACGTGGAGGCCGTCAACGCCGCGGCCACGACCGACATCATCGAGATCCTCAAGCTCACCTTCACCGCGTGCATCGCCTTCGGGACGGCGACAGCCACCCTGGTGAGCCAGTCGCTCGGCCGCAACAAGCCGGACGAGGCGTCCCGCTACGGCTGGACGAGCGTGCGCCTCGGGCTGCTTGTCTTCGGGGTCGTGGGGCTGCTGGAGGGCCTCGTCTTCCGCGCGCCGCTCATCGACTTCCTCACGCAGAGCGTGAGGGTGCGCGAGGCGATGATGGTCCCCATGCTGCTGATGGCCATCGTGACGCCCCTCATCAGCGTGGCGCTCATCCTGAGCGAGGCGCTCTTCGGTGCGGGCAGCCCCAAGTTCGTCGCCGCCGCGCAGCTGGTGCTGGTGTTCGGCCTGCTCGTGCCCGGCGCATACCTCCTCGGGCTGAAGCTCGGGTACGGCCTGCTCGGCATCTGGATGACGGCCTGCGCTTACGCCGTGCTCGCCGCGGTGACCATGAGCATCAAGTTCTGGCGGGGTGCGTGGAAGACGATCCGTCTCTGAAGTTGGCGAGCGGGCGTCGACCGCTCCCCGGTCGACGCGCTCCAGCGGCGGCCACTTGCCGCTCCCAGACTGGCGCTCTTCCCCCGCTTTTTGCACGGCGTGTGCCGGGAGGCACCCTGCGCGTCCTCCGCGAGGAACCCACTCGAATTTGCTAAGAAGGTCGAGGAGGTGCGTGGCGTATCGGGGCGCCTGTGGCGAAACGCCACGCTATCTTCCATTGCGCGCGTGACGCGCTAGCGTTCGTGCGCGCCCGCACGCGACGCCCCGGAGAAGGCCATGCGAATCGTTCCCAAGCTCACGCTCGCGCTGGTGGCGGGCACGTGCGTCATCCTGGCGATCAACGGCTACTTCCGGGTCCGGCGCGAGGTCGCCTTCTTCGAGTCGGATCGCATGCGCGATCACGAGATGATCGGCCGCTCCCTCGGCGCGGCCGTGTCGGCGATGTGGACGACGGAGGGCCGCACCGCCGCGATCAAGACCGTCAACGCGGTCAACGGGCACTTCAAGCGCATCCACATCCGCTGGCTCGACGCCGAGCAGGTCAGCGAGATGAACATCGACCCGGAGGTGCTCGCCGCGACCGAGTCGGGGGAGCCGGTCACGCGCTTCGTGCACAACCCGGAGCCACACTGGTACACTTACGTCCCGCTCGACATCGACAGCCGTCGCGCCGGCGCCATCGAGCTCTCGGAGCCGGCGACGAGCGAGGCGCGCTTCACCCAGAGCACCATCGTGGACACCGTGGCGAGCGCCGGCGCGCTCGTGCTGGTGAGCGCGGTGCTCGCGTTCGCGCTCGGCCAGTGGCTGGTCGGCGGCCCCGTGGCGATCCTCTCCGACAAGGCGCGGCGCGTGGGCCACGGCGATTTCAGCGGGCCGGTGGTCCTGCGACCACGGGACGAGCTGGCCGACCTCGCCAAGGAGATGAACGCGATGAGCGACAAGCTCGCCACCACGCTCGAGCAGCTCCGCCACGCCGACCGCCTCGCCACGGTGGGCAAGCTCGCGTCCGGTCTGGCGCACGAGCTCGGCACGCCGCTCAACGTGGTGTCCGCCCGGGCCGGAATGATCGCCTCCGGGGAGGCGACACCCGACGAGGCCCGCGACTACGCGCGGGTCATCGCCGGCGCGAGCGAGCGGATGACCAGGATCATCCGGCAGCTCATGCAGTTTGCGCGCCGGACGGGCCTGCAGAAGGCCCAGGAGGACGTCGCCGACCTCTGCCGCGAGACGATGGATTTGCTCCGGCCCCTGGCCAAGAAGCGCACGGTGGAGCTGGAGCTCGTCATCGGCACCGAGGACACGCGCGTCTCGATCGACGCCGCCCAGGTGCAACAGGTGCTGACGAACCTGGTCATGAACGCCATGCAGGCCATGCCCGAGGGAGGCACGGTGACCACCAGCTTGAGCGACGAGGCGGTGATGCCGCCCGCCGGCATGGGCGAGGTGGCCACCGACTGCCTGTGCCTGGAAGTACGCGACGACGGCGCGGGTATCGCCAAGGAGCACCTGCCCCACATCTTCGAGCCCTTCTTCACCACGAAGGACGTCGGTGAGGGCACCGGGCTCGGCCTGGCCGTCTCGTATGGAATCATTCGGGACCACGGCGGTTGGATCACGGTAGACAGCGCGCCAGGACGCGGTACCACCTTCAGGGTCCATCTGCCCCGCAACGCATGACCTCGACCACCTCCCCCTCCGCCACCCGCATCCTCCTCGTCGACGACGACGCGGCTCTCTGCGAGACGCTCCAGCTCGGCCTGCAGAAGCGCGGCTACTCCGTCACCGCGCAGACGTCGCCCGAGACGGCCATCAACCTCGCGGCGGCGCAGGACTTCGACGTCGTCCTGACCGACCTCAACATGCGTGGCACCAGCGGGATCGAGCTGTGCGAGCGCATGCTGGGCAACCGGCCCGACGTGCCCGTCATCGTGCTCACCGGGTTCGGGAGCCTCTCCGCGGCCGTGGCGGCGATCCGCGCCGGCGCGTACGACTTCATCAGCAAGCCGGTGGAGCTGGATGCCCTGGTCATTGCGGTGGATCGCGCCGCCCGCGACCGCTCGCTGCGGGAAGAGGTGCGCCGGCTGCGCCTGGAGGTGGGGCGTTTCGCGCGCTTCGACGAGCTGATGGGCGAGAGCCCGGTGATGCGCCGCGTCTACGACCTGATGGAGCGCGTGGCGGACTCGGAGGCGTCGATCCTCATCACTGGCGAGAGCGGCACCGGCAAGGAGGTCGTGGCGCGCGCGCTGCACCGCCACAGCCGCCGCGCAGCCGGGCCGTTCGTCGCCATCAACTGCGCCGCCATGCCGGAGAACCTGCTCGAGAGCGAGCTCTTCGGCCACGTGCGGGGCGCCTTCACCGACGCGAAGAGCGCGCAGGGGGGGCTCTTCGCTCAGGCCAACGGCGGCACCATCTTCCTGGACGAGATCGGCGACATGCCCATCGGCCTGCAGCCGAAGATCCTGCGCGCGCTGCAGGAGCGCACGGTGAGGCCCGTCGGCGGGCGCACCGAGCTGCCCATCGACGTGCGCGTCATCGCCGCCACCAACCGCGACCTGGAGTCGGCCATCGAGGATGGACGCTTCCGGGAGGATCTCTACTACCGCATCAACGTCGTCACCCTCCCGCTTCCCCCGCTGCGCGCGCGATCCGCCGACATCCTGCCGCTGGCGCAGACCTTCGTCGCCGAGCTGGCCGACCGCTCGGGCAAGCACGTGACGGGCATCGCCCCGCCCGCAGCAGAGCGCCTCCTGTCCTACTCCTGGCCGGGGAATGTCCGCGAGCTGAAGAACTGCATCGAGCGCGCCGTCGCCCTCGCCCGCTTCGACCAGATCGTCGTCGACGACCTGCCCGAAAAAATCAGGGATTACCGCAGCTCGCACGTCATCGTCGCCAGCGACGATCCTTCGGAGCTGGTGCCCATGGAGGAGGTCGAGCGCCGCTACGTGGCCCGGGTGATGGAAGCCGTGGGCGGGAACAAGACCGCCGCCGCTCGCATCCTCGGCTTCGACCGCAAGCGGCTGTACCGCATGCTCGACCGCCTCCACATCGAGGTGCCTGGCCGTGGCGAGGGTGAGGCGAGCGGCGACACAGCGTCCCGCAGAGCACCACTCCATGGCGCGCGTGACACCGTGGGCGGCGGCTCCCCCGACACGGCGCGCACCGAGTCGCACCTGCCGGATACGTCGACGAAGAAGCTCTTCGGCTGAGCACATCCGCCGCGTGGCACGTGGCATGCAAGTCGTGAGGCGGAAAGGAGCCTCATGGCAATCGATGAGTCACCCCCACGCAACCTCGCCTCCTCGGGAAAGCTTCGCGCCGCTGCGCCTGCACCCGAGCGCGACCTCAACCGGCGTCCTCGCATCCTAGTGGCCGAGGACGACATCGAGATGCGGCGTCTCGTGGTCGGGGCGCTGCGCAAGGACGGCTACGAGGTCGAGGAGGCCGCAGACGGGGGGCGCATGCTGGTCAAGATCGCCGCGCAATACACGCGGCCGGACGAGGCCATCGACCTCATCATCTCCGACATTCGCATGCCCGTCTCGAGCGGGCTGCAAATCCTCAAAGGCCTGCGCGACGCCCACTGGCGCGTGCCGGTCATCCTGATGACCGCTTTCGGCGACGACGAGACCCGCTCACGCGCGGAGGATCTCGGCGCCGTCCTCTTCGACAAGCCGTTCGCGCTCGACGACCTGCGTGCTGCCGTCAACAACCTACTACCCCTCAGCAATTGAAGGAGGAGCCCATGGTGAAGAACGCCCAGAACAGGACTCTCGGTCGAGAGCGACGCGCCTTCGTCATCGTGGTCGGCATCGACCTCGGTGAGGCGAGCCGGTACGCGCTCGACCAGGCCGCGCGAGTGGCGATGCGGGTGCCGGGGAGCAAGCTCCACGTGATCCACGTCGTGAAGGACGGCGGGGAGGCGGACGCGGAGGACTTGCTCGAGAAGACCGCCGCGAACGTTCGTGTCTACGTCGCCGAGCAGGCGGAGGCGCTGGGCGGACTGGCGCGCGCGGGGGTGGGCATCCACGTCCGGATGGGAAACCCCGCGCACGAGGTCGTGCAGCTCGCCCGCGAGATCGCCGCGGACCTGATCGTCCTCGGGACGCAGCGGCCGCCGCACATCAAGCGGCTCATCCTCGGCTCGGTGACCGAGCGCGTCGTGCGCTGCGCGGGCTGCCCGGTGCTGGACGCCGGCCCCAAGCCCGCCGGGGCCTTCGACGACGAGACGCCGCGACCCGGGTCGATCTGCCAGGCGTGCCTGGCGGTCCGCTCGCGCAGCGGCGGCGAGTGGTGGTGGTGCGAGCGCCACACCGAGGAGCACGGGCAGACGGAGGCCTACACCTACCGCAGCGAGCTGCCGTACGCCGAGCACGACGCCGACGCGCAGCCGGCGAGCGCACGCATGTGATCAGGGGCCGCCGTCGTCGCCGGCCTGCATCATCTGGTTGAACAGGTCGTCGTCACTCGTGGCCTTCGGGGCAGGGGCGGGGGCTCCCGCGTCCGGGCCACCGGCGTTGAGCATCTGGTTGAGCAGGTCGTCGTCGCTGTTGCCGCCGCCCGCGCCAGCGTCCTCGTCGCCGCCCAGCATCTGGTTGAGCAGATCCTGGTCGCTCGAGCCGGTGCCGGCGTCCTCCTTGGGCTGCTCGACGACGCTGGGTGGCTCCGGGAGCTGCCCGTTCGGGTATTTCTTGCGGTCCGCGTCGGTGCAGGGCAGCGGGTTGTTCGGGTCGTCCTGGACGCACTCCAGCTTCCAGGCCTCCGTCGGCGGCGCGCCCATGGCCTCCGCCTTCGCGCGGGCGGCGTCGATGTCCTTCTGGACCATGATCGTGCTCAGGCCCGGCACGTAGCTGATGATCAACAGCGACGCGAGCAGTACGCCCAAGAAGGGCAAGATGGGCCGATAGAGGCTCGTCGCCGGCCGCCCGAAGCGGAAGCTGGAGATGAACAGGTTCAGCCCGAGGGGCGGCGTGCAGTAGGCGAGCTCCAGGTTGATGAGGAAGATCATCGCCACGTGGAACGGCCCGAGGTGGAAGCGCGCGGCGAATGGCAGGATCAGCGGGACGCCGACGAGGATCGCGCTGAAGCCCTCCATCAACATGCCGATGACCAGCAGGAAGATGTTCATCGCGATGAGGAACTTGGGCGTCGAGTCGATGCCCATGTGCAGCATGAAGGTGAGGACCGCGTCGGGGATCTTCTCCTGCACCACGTAGTTGATGAGCGCGTTGGCCATCGACAGGATGAGGATGATCGCGCCGCCCAGCGCGAGCGACGCCTTGGCGATGCGCGGCAGGTCCTTCTTGAGCGAGAGGTCCTTGTAGAAGAAGACCTCGGCGATGACGGTGTAGAGGGCGAGCGCGCCCGCCAGCTCGTCGAGCTGCAGCCCGCCCCACTTGAAGCCGACGATGAGCACCACGGGGATGCCCAGCTCCCACTTCAGCGTCCAGAGCGAGGTGCCCACGTCGGCGAGCACGAAGCGCTTGCGCGGGATCTTCTCCTTCACGCCGACGTAGATGGCGTACGCGGAGAACAGCAAGACGACGAGGATGCCCGGCGCGATGACCGCCTTGTTGGCGTACTCGATGTCGACGTGCCCGACGATGGAGTAGACCATCAGCGGGACGGAGAAGGGCAAGAGCAGGCCGATGGACCCGCCGGTGGTCACCACGCCCAGCGAGAAGCGCTCGGAGTAGCCCTCCTTGCGCAGCGCGGGGTAGAGCAGGCCGCCGATGGCGATGATGGTGACGCCGCTGCCGCCGGTGAAGAGGGTGAACACCGCGCTCGCGAGCACGCACACGATGGCGAGGCCGCCCGGCAGCCAGCCGACGAGCGCGCCCGACGTGCGCACCAGCCGCTCCGCCGTCTTCGACTCGGCCAGCACGTAGCCGATGAAGGTGAAGAGCGGGATGGTGACGAGGATGGGCGACCCGGCGAACTGCTCGGTGAGGATGTTCGCGGCGATGTAGCGGAGGTGGTGGTACTCCGGGTTCTTGTGGGTGAACCAGAGGAGCTCGCTGGCGCCCCCCATGATCGCGAAGAGCGGCGTGCCCAGCAGCGCGAGGGCGATGACCATGCCGGCGAGCGGGCCGCCGATCGCCCCGATCGCGGCGACGACCGCCCCGACGAGGCCGAGGCTCGCCGCCGATCCCTTCGGCGCGTCCGGCGCCTTGGTCTTGGCGCTCACGATGCCCCCTCCTTCTTCGCGGCGTGGGGCTCGTGGACGTCGTCGATGTCCTCCTCGTCGTGGGCGGCGTCGATGTCGACGCGCACCCACCCGGTGGCCGCCAGCAGGCACCGCAAGAGGAAGCGCAGCGCGATCATCAGCAGACCGAAGGGAAAGACGAAGTCCAGGTCGCGGATGAGCAGGCCGTTGGTGTTGTCCCCCGAGCCAGGGATGTTGATGATCGGCAGGCGGGTGGCGTTGGCGTCCGACTCGTCCATCATCTGTCCGGCCACGTCGTCCTTGTCGAAGTAGGCCTCCCAGTCGCCGGCGCGCATCCACTCGTTCCACCGCGCCGCGTGGAGGTAGTTCTCGTACTTGGCGCCGGTGAGAACGCGCGGCGCGCTGACGACGTCCAGCGCGAGCTGACGGCGGGTGAGGAAGAAGTCGCGCATCATCTCGTGGCGCACCTTCTTCATCTTCTCGCTGGCGGGCGTGTCGCACATCTTGGCCGGGTCGTCGGCGCAGGCGACCGCCGGCGTCACCTTGAACTCGGCGATGGCGAGGTGGTCGAAGAAGCCCCACGCCCCCGCGAGGCACACCGTCGCCGCCACCGCCCAGCCCAGGATGGCGACGGGCACGCGCAGCTTCGGGGTGAGGAAGCGCATCACCACGTCGACGTTGATGTGCTTGCCCTGCGCCGTGGCGAGCGAGCCGCCGAGCAGCGCGACCCACAGGGTGAGGCGCGTCGCGACGCCGCGAAGGCCACCCAGCAGGGTGAGGGTGCTGGTGCTCTGCAGCCAGTTGAGGACGTTGGAGAAGTACTCGCTCCCCGCGCTCGCCCAGAGGCGCGAGGCCGCCAGGCCGAAGGCCACCGCGACGGTGACGCCCACCTGGTGGCGTGTCCGCTGGCCGGGGTCCTCGGGATCCTTGGGGCGCAGGGCGCGGTTGACGATCGCCCCCAGCACCGACGCCCCCAGCACCGCCCGCAGGACCAGGCCGGAATAGTCGCCGCCGCCCGGCCGGTAATCCGCGCTCATCCCCTTCAGCGCGACCCAGAGGCACATCGCGATGATCTCGGAGAAGAGGACGTAGAGCACCAGCTTGGCCTCCACGCGCGTCCACCAGTCATCGAACTTCACGAGCGGCCGCATCCAGGCGGCGCCGGTGGGCGCGGGGTTGTGGTGGATGGCGGGCATCTCGTGCTCCACCTCCTCCTCGTCCACCGCGCCCGGCTTGACCTCCTCCGCCGCGGGCGAGTCCACTTCGGCGTCCGCGGCCTTCGCCTCGGCGTCCGCGTCAGCGTCCTCCCTGGCGTCCGCCTCCGGCTTCGCGGCCTCCGCCTCCGCCTCCGGCTTCGCGGCCTCCGCCTCCGCCTCCGGCTTCGCGGCCTTCGCCTCCGCCTCGCCCTTCGCCACCGCCCCCGGATCGCCGGCGGCGGTGCTCTCGCCGTCGTCGCTGCCCTTCTTCTCGTCCGTCATGCGACCTGCAAGGGTAGAGCAACCCACCGCCCGACCGCACAAAAAGCGATGACCCTCCAGCCCGCGCGGGCGGAGGGTCATGGCTCAGTCAGCGGCCAAGTGGCTCGCCGGCTGCGGGGGACGAGGTCAGTGCGAGTAGCGCACGGCCTGGTCGAACACGTCCGTCTTGAACACCGTGCCGCGAAGGCGGGCGCGGGTGTCGGAGAAGAGCTTGGCCCACTGGGCCTGCTCCGCCGCCGTCGGCGTGTAGGTGTGCATGCGCGCCTTGAGGCGGTTGAACGCGGCGTTGTCCTCGTTGCGGATGCGCGTCGTGAGCGCGCGCCCGGCGAGGCGGCCGGTGTCGATCAGGATGGCCTGCGCGTCCGCCGGCAGCCCCTTGATGCGCGTCGACGAGAAGACGAGCGCGCCGATGCCGCAGGCAGCGGTCTCGGTGTTGATGTTGTCCAGGCGGCTCGCCCACTGGAGCTGCTCGGCGGCCAGCGCGGGCGCCGTGACCACGTTGATCGTCCCGTTGGTGAGGCCGGGGAGGATCTCGGTCACGCCGACCTGACGCGGCGTCACGTCTCCGACGAGGGAGAAGAGCACCGGGGCGATGGGATCGCCCGGCAGGAAGAAGGTGTTCTTGTGCTTGAGGTCCGCCGGCGACTTCACCGCGAAGCCCTTGCTCATCACGTGGGCAAGGCCGACGTCACCCCAGCCGAGCACCTTGAAGCCCTGCTTGCCGAACTCGCTGTCGAACTTGCCGCGCATCTGCGTGCGGGCGTTGTCCAGCTTGCCCCACGACTGGTACAGGCCGGGGAGCTGCAGCACCAGGACCTGCTTGTAGATCTGCCCCAGGCCGACGGCGGTGATGGCGGCGCCATCGAGCTGACCCGTGCGGATCTTGCCGACCATGGAGGCTTCGTCGCCCTGGGTGCCGTTCCAGAAGAACTGCAGCTCCAGCGAGCCGCCGCTCTTCTGCTTCACGGCCTTCTTCCAGACCTTGAACACCTGACCCCACGGGGACTCGCCCGGGGCCAGCGTACCCACCTTCAGGACCGTACCGGCGTGCGCGCGGTGGCTGAAGGAGAGGACCAGCGCCGCCGCGGCGGCGAATGCGATCAACTTTCGAAGCATGGCGTGAAGATCCTCCTTGTCTCAGTCACGGCGCCCCCTGAGAGCGCCGTTTGGCCGGCGCACGGGCGGGCCTCGGCAGTCCGGGCCCTGGCCAAGCGTTGGACGGTAGTCGAGCGCGCGGATTCAGGGCAGGCGAAAAGAGCTGGTGACGCGTCGCGTCACGGGAAACCGCAATCCTCCTCGCGGTCCGGGTTGAGGGCGCGCTTGGCCTTTCGCTTGGCGATGGCGTTGGTCAGCCGCTGCTGCGGGTCGGGGTCGTTGGCGGTGAGCACCTCGTTGAGGAGCTTCTCGTAGAGCGCCTTGTCGCCCTTCAAACAGGCGTAGCGGACGGCGTAGTTGTACTGGACCACCAGGCTCTTGCGCTGCGTCTTGGCGAGCGCCTCCTCGAAGAGCTGCTTGGCCTGGTCCAGCTCCGCCATCGCGGTGCGGGCGTGGTACGAGGCCAGCGCCACGGTGCCGGCCCAGTGGTTGTAGGTGGGGTCGAGCTGCACGCTCTTCTCCAGCATGGCCACGCCGACGAAGAGGTTGCCGATCATCGCCGGGTTGTCCTTGTTGACGTTGACGCGCGCCAGCCAGGCGTACCCGGTCCAGAAGAGGGGCTCGGCGTCCTCCTTGTCGTCGAAGTTGGCGTCCAGCCACTTCTTGATGGTGTCCTCGTTCGTCTCGGCCTTCTTGAAGCCCTCGGCCTCGTGGCCGAGGAGCTCCAGGCCGTAGAAGACGCCGCGCTCGTACGCCATGCGTGCGCGGCTCCTGTCGTACGCGGCCAGCTCGTCGTTGCCAGCGAGCTTGGCGGCCTCCATGTCGTCCTCGGCGAAGGCGAAGCCGTAGCCCACCCAGCCCTTGGTGAGCAGGAAGAGGGCATCCTCGTTGTCCGGCGCGAGGCGGTGCATGCCCTCGAACTGGGCGAGGCCGGCCATCGCCGCGGCGCGCGCGACGTCGTAGTCGCCCACGGTGTCGAGCGCGCCGGCGCCCTTGCGTGTCGACTTGATGGTGCCGTCGGTCAGCATCTTCTGGATGCAGCCGGTCGCACCGAGCGAGAGACCCACGACGAGACCGAGAGTGAGCAGGCGGGAGCGCATGGTCGGGGCATGTAACGAGCCCGGCCCAGCCGTGTCAACGCGCGACGTGGCCCCCCGCCACCGATTCGCCGCTCCCGGGCGAGGATTGCAAGCATGCTGGCGATCCGCCGTCCGGGGCAGGACCGCGGCGCGGGCTACCGGACGGCCTGCAGGATGGTGCACGCCGCCCGGGTGCGGACCCGGACGTCCGCATCGCCCAGCAGGGGGGCGGCGCGGGCGGCGCGGTCGAGAGAGACGAGCGCGTTGGCCGCCAGGAGCCGGGCGCTCGGCGCGGGGGAGCTGAGATCTTGCTCGATCCAGGCCTGGATGCGCCGATCCCCCGCCTGCGCCAGGGCGAGCCGCGCTCGCTGGCCCACCGGACCGCGCTGCCCGGGCGCGGCGTAGGCGTAGAGCGCGCGCTTCGCCGCCTCGCGCTGGGCGGGCACGTCCAGCAGACGGGACAGGGCGGACATCACCACGTCGGCATCGCCCTCGGCGTGCGACGCCTTCTGGACGGCGGCGAGCACGTCCGGATCCCGGATGGGCGCGACGGCGATGGCGAGGATGCGGTCGCGCTGCGGGCCGGCCTCGATGGATCGCACCAGGAGTGCGATGGCGCTCTGGCGCGTCTCCTCGTCGTAGACCGGACCACCCGGCCGCGCGGGGCGCAGCACCTCGGCGGCAGAGGAGACCACCCCGGGGCCGTGCCCGGAGGCGACGAGCACGCGGATGGCGCCGGCGCCACCGGAGGCGGCGATGTTCGGCGCGGCGTACGCGGCGGCGATGTCCTCCCGCAGGGGGTCATCGGCGCCGTTCCAGAGGTCGCGCAGGCGATTGGGCAGGTCCAGGTCGCGCGGGTCGATCCGCGCGATGGCGCGCACGGCCTCGGTCCGGGCCATGGGGATGGGATCCAGCCGCGCGATCTCCAGGAGAGGACCGACGTCGGCAGGGTCCTTCGCGACGCCGCACGCGCGCATGGCGGCACGCCGCACCGCCACGCTCGCGTCCACCAGCGCGTGCTGCCGTGCCTCGCGATCCTCGGGGCGCACCAGCCCGCGGGCGCCCACGGCGCGCCATGCGTCGGCCGGGTCGTTCAGGTGCTGTCGCGCGTCGGCGGGTGACAGCAGACCGGCCTCCAGCAGGGCGAGCGTCGCCGCGGCGCCCGCCTCGTCGTGCATGGCCGCGCGCTCGCGCAGCGCGTCCTCGAGCGCGTCGGCGCAGGGGCGGACGTCGAGCACGCGCGCCACCGCGTCGTCGCCGCGCGCCGAGGCGAGCTCGTGGTCCGCGACCGCGGCGGCGATGCGCGCGGCCTCGGCGTCGTCCAGCTTGCCTTCGCGCAGGGCGGGCGCCATCGCGGCGCGCAGGGCGCCGACGTCACCGTTGCGCGCGGCGGTGACGGCGGGCGATGCCGCGCAGCCGGCGAGGACCAGCGAGAGCAGGAGCGCGTCGAGGCGGCGCATGCCCCTCAAGTAGCCCGTTTCCCTGCGCCGTGCTACTCGCCAGCCCGAGCGATGGGAGAGGGCCCCGTCCACGTCATCATCAACCGGCAGGCGCGGCATCTGCGTCTCGAGGGCCCTCTTCTGTCCGCGCTGCGTCGTGCGCCCGCGGCCACGGTGCACGAGACCCGGTCGCTCGACGAGCTGGACGACATCGCCGCGACCATCGCGCGGGAGGGCGGGCGCGCGGTGGTGCTCGCCGGCGGCGACGGCACGTACATGGCCGGCGTCACCGCGCTCGTGGCCAGCTTCGGGGCGCGCGCCCTGCCCTTGCCCCCCGTCGCCCTCGCGCCGGGCGGCACCGTGAGCACCACCGCGCGCAACTGGGGGCTACACGGACCGCTCGCGCCCTACGCGCGCGCGCTCGTCGCGGCGGTCGGTGCGGGCACCGCCCGCGCCGTCTCCCGGCCCACCCTCAGGGTGCGCGACGAGCGCGGCGGGGACCGGGTGGGCTTCATCTGGGGTGCCGGCCTGGTCGCGCGCTTCTTCGACGCCTACTACGCGCGGCCGCGCGCGGGCTACATCGCGGCCGCCGGCATCGTCGCGCGCATCTTCGTCGAGTCGCCCTTCGGCGGCGCCGTCGCGCGCCGCGTGCTCACGCCGGTGCCGTGCGAGGTGCACGTCGACGGCGTCGCGCAGCAGGCGCGCGGCTTCAGCCTCATGGCTTCGAGCGTCGTGCGCGATCTCGGCCTGCACATGCACGTCCTCTACCGCGCGGCGGAGGACCCGGAGCGCATCCACTTCGTGGCCAGCCCGCTCGGGGCGCGTCGGCTGGGCCCGCAGATGCCGCTGGTGCTCGCCGGCAAGCGGCTGCGCGGCAAGCACCACGTCGACACCCTCGCGCGGGAGGTGACCGTGCGCTTCGCCGCCGAGGATGCCTACGTGCTGGACGGGGAGGTGTTCCGGACATCGGAGGTGCGCCTCGCCCCCGGCCCCCTCCTGCGCGTGCTCTCTGCGTGAGCGACCGTCAGCAGGCTAACGAGCGCTCGTCCGGCGCCACCGCCACCACGGGCGCCTCCGCCCCTGCCAGCCGGATCACCCGGTCCGCCACCGCCAGCGGCTCCAGGCGATGCGTGACCAGGATCACCGTCCGCCGCCCGCGCAGCCGGGCGATCGCCTCCAGCACCTCCGCCTGCGCGCCGGCGTCCAGCCCGCTCGTGGGCTCGTCCAGCAGCAGCACCGGCCGGCGCGTCGCCAGCGCCCGGGCCAGCGCGATCCACTGCCGCTCGCCGCCGGACACCGCCCTCTCCACGCCGCCGAGCCGCGCGTTCCCCACCCGCGCCGCCAGCTCGCCGGCGCCGAGCGCGTCCAGCGCCGCCTCGGTGCGGGCCGCGTCCCCCACACCCTCGGCCAGGGCGACGTTCTCCGTCAGCGTCCCGGCGACCACCGGCGCGTCCTGAGGCACCCACGCGAAGGGCCGGGCCGCCGGCCCGACGCCCGCGTCGAGGGGCGTGGCGCCGTAGCGCACCTCCCCGCCTCGCGGGGCCTCGAGGCCGAGCAAGGTCCGCAGCAGCGTCGTCTTGCCCGCGCCGGTTGGCCCGACGAGCGCCACCACCGATCCGGGCTCCACACGCAGGTCGAGCGGCCCGAGCGCGCCGTGCGCGAGCCGCAGCGCGCGCAGCTCGAGCGTCGCCGCGGGCCAACCGGCGGCTTCCTCCTCCGCCGCCTCCACCCGCACGCCCACCTCCACCACCGGAGCCAGCCCCTCGAAGGCCGCCTCCGCCCGGGCGAGCCCCACGCGCGCGTCGCCCAGATCGCGTACCGGGCGGTATGCCATGAAGAAGGCGACGGCGAAGGGCAGGAGGTGGTCACCCGCGCCGCCCGGACCCAGCCACCCCGCCCCCGCGGCGAGCACCACCGCCAGCAGCCCCACCGCGCCGAGCACCTCGTTGCCGCCGCTGAGCGCGGCGCCGCCCGCGGCCGCGCGCATGGATTGACGTGTCAACGATTGCCCCAGCGCGGCTACCCGCCCGCGCACCCTGCGCTCCGCGCCGTACGTCGCCCACAGGTCGGCGTGGCGTACGGTCTCGTCGGCCGCCTCGAGCAGCGAGCGACCGCGCGCGAGCGACGCGGCGTGCGCGCGGGCCACGCGACGCCGCACACGCCCGAGCAGCACGCCGAAGGGCACCATCACCACGGCCGCAAAGACGAGCATCCGCCACCCCGCAGCAGCGGCGAGCAGCGCGAGCGGCACGATTTGCATCACCGCACGGACCGCCGAAAGCGCCGCCGAGAAGCCGCCCTCCACCTCGCGCGCATCCTGGGTGAGCGCCGCCACGCCCCGCGCTCGCGCGGACACCGGGTCCGCCAGAATCGTTGACGGTCCATGATCCGGATGTCGCGGATGGGCCACGCCGTGCATGGCGATCCAGCCGTCCAGGAGGCCGAGCCGCAGCTGGCACCCCACCTCCCCGGCCATCCGCGCCTGCTCGCGCGCCGTCACCACCCCGCCTGCGGCCTTCAGCACCGCGGCTCCGAGCCCCGCCGCCGCCAGCGTGACCGCCAGCCGGCCGGGCGACGTGGGCAGCGCCATCCCGCCGATCCAGCCTGGCCTCACCCCCGCCAGCGCCTGCGCACAGGCCGCCGCCGCCGCGGCGAGACCGGCATGGCCGAGGCCCGAAGCGGCCGCCCCCGCCAGGAAAAAGCCCCCCCGAGCAGGCGAGAGGAAAACCCTCCGCACCGCATCCACGTAGAAGGTGGAAAGAGAGGCACGGCCGTGCACGGTGCGCAAATCGTCCTTACGTTGACTTGAGGGCGAACGTCGGTTCACGGCGCCGCATCACGGAAGAGAGAACGCAGCACCCATCCATGAGCAAGGTCACTGCATCCAATACGAGCCCGCGCAAGAACCTACAATCCGGAACGAAATTTGCATCTCGTTCACCCATGACCCCTGCGTCTTCCCGCCCGGCGCGCGCCCAGCCGAAGCGCGTCCGCGCGGAGCGGCACGGCTCGTCCGTTCTTAGCGCAGCGAAGCCGATTGTCAAAGCACGCACCCGTCGCACGTCTGAAGGAATGAGGGCCCCCACCCCTCCGTTGCCCAAAAAGCTCGGCGCGAGCCCCCGGGCCCCCGCGGCATCCAACGATGTTTCGAAACCGCTTCCTTCTTCCGCTCCGCTTGGCCACGAGGACCCCATGACGAAACGAAGCAACGCCGCCCGCAAGAACGAGCTCCAGACCACGCGCCTGGCCGCTGCGCCGCAGCCCGCCGACGACACCGAGGAGCCCGTCTCGAGCGCCACGCCGGAGCTCGCCTCCACCTCTTCCCTCCACGAAGACGTCGAGGCGGATGCCTCCGAGTCCTCCTCGCCGTCGCCGAGCACGCCTCCCGCCAAGGAGCCCATCCGCGACCGGGAGATCGAGGAGAGCGGCGGCGACTCCATGCTCGCGCGCTACTTCCGCGAGATGGCGACGCACTCGGTCATGGGGCAGGAAGAGGAGCTGAAGACCGCCATCGAGGTGGAGCGCGCGGAGGTCGGCCACTGGATGGCCATCTTCTCGTACATGCCCGCCGCCGAGTACGTGCTGGAGTCCCTGGAGCGGGATCTGCCCGTTGGCGAGGAGGCGCTCACGCTCCCGCAGCTCGCCGACCTGCACAAGCTCATCAAGACCGCGCGCAAGGCGCGGATGAAGCTCACCGCCCCCCAGGAGAAGCGCTGGGCCGCGACCACCGACTCGCTCGCCCGCGCCATCCGCCTGGCCGACAGCGATCGGCTGTGGATCGCGCACGCCGAGCAGGTCGCCCGTGGCCTCGTCGAGCTCCCGGACCTGGACGACGTGCCCCTCCCCGACTCCGACGTCCACGTCAGCCGCCACCTCGAGCCCAAGCTGAACGTCACGCGCGAGTTCCGCCGCTTCGTGGACCGCATCAGCGCCGCGGCGGCCAAATCCCGCCGGGTGAAGAACAGGTTCGTGAAGGCCAACCTGCGCCTCGTCGTCTCCATCGCTCGCCGCTACAACCGCGGCCGCCTCCCGCTGATCGACCTCATTCAGGAGGGCAACATCGGCCTGATGAAGGCGGTGGAGCGCTTCGATCACGCGCGCGGCTACCGCTTCTCCACGTACGCGTCGTGGTGGATCCGCCACGCCATCAGCCGCGCCCTGGCGGACAAGGGGCGCGCGGTGCGCATCCCGGTCCACATGCTGGACACGCACAACCGCGTGGCCCGCGCCACCGCGTCGGTCATCGCGCGCACCGGCCGCGAGCCCACGCTCGAGGAGCTCGAGCACGAGACCGGCATCCCGCAGGAGAAGCTGGACAAGGTCAAGGGCGCCTGGGCGGAGACGCCCTTCTCCCTCGATCGCCCCGTCGGCGACGAGGACGGCCGCAAGTTCATCGACTTCCTCCAGGACGACAACGGCGTCTCCCCTTACGAGAACCTCGTCTCGCAGAAGTGGGGCGACGAGGTACGGCGCCTGCTCGGCACCCTCACGCCGATCGAGTCGCGCATCATCCGCTGGCGCTTCGGCCTGGACGACGAGGACGAGCTCACCCTCAAGGAGATCGGCGACAAGTACAACCTGTCGCGCGAGCGGATCCGCCAGCTCCAGGAGCAGGCGCTCGGGAAGATCCGCAAGCACATGCGCGAGTGACGCCCCCAGAGGGGCGGAGGTGTGTGCACCGCGTGTGGGCGTGTAGGGCTGGGCGGGGGGATGGGCGGGGTCTGTCCGGCGCTCCGGCGAGCGACGCGGCCCCGGGCGCGGCGTTCCGGCACACGAGTTGCGATGGGAAGGGACGGGACGCGGTTGCGACCCACGAACCCGCGAGAAAGCCCTGATTCTCGCGCTTCCCGCGGCGGGCGCCCGTGACATCACTGTCAGGCTCGGCCGCTGCAGGGACCCCCGGTGCCCCATCCATGCGACTGTCCACCCACGTCACGTTCCTCGCCGGCGCGCTCCTCGCCGCCGGCTGCTCGGTCTCCGGCGCCTCCGCCATCCAGCCGGCCACGACCCAGACCGCCGCGTGCAGCGGCCCGGACAACAGCGCCACCCAGTTCGCCGCGGCCGACGCCGGCGCCACCACGCTCGTGTACGAGGACCTGAGCGGCCTGCAGTGGGTCCGCTGCTCGGGGCTGCTCACAGACATCCCGGACGACGCGGTGGGCGTGGAGTTCACCGGCAAGCTCGCCTACCTGCTCGTGTCGACGCCCGACGGCAGCCTGAAGCGCGGCGCTGGCTCCGCCTACACGCGCACGTTCGCGGTGAAGCTCGACCCGAACGACCCCTACGCCTTCCAGATCGTCCTGTCCGACGCCTACGGCTCGTCCACCACCTACACGGCGACGCTCGCCGGGGCCTCCGCCGGCGACGCGGGCGCGGCCTCGCGGCTGCGCCTCACCGACACAGCCACCGGGGAGACCGCCAGCTTCGGCGCTCTCTCGCTCTGATCTCGTCCTTTTCCTTCGTTTCGCGGTGAGCTCCCGTCTCCGCCCCTCGGCGGCGGCGGCGTGGGGCTCGGAGGTACTCGTATGCGCTTTTCTTCCTTCCTTCCTTGGCTTGGACTCTCCGGCGCGGTCGTTCTGTGCGCCTTCCAGCGCGACGCGCGCGCATGCGGCGGGTGCTTCGCCCCACCCAGCGAGCGCACGGTGGTGACCGACCACCGCATGGCGCTCTCGGTGTCCACGCAGCAGACGGTGCTGTGGGACCAGATCACCTACTCCGGCAACCCCAGCGAGTTCGCGTGGGTGCTACCGGTGCGGGAGGGCGCGAAGCTGGAGCTGTCGCACAACGAGTGGTTCGCGGCGCTCGACGCGAGCACGCAGCCCATCATCTACGGGCCCACGCCCGCCTCCGGGGCGGGCTGCGCGCTCGCCGGGTGCGGCGCGACGAGCAGCGCGAGCGGCTCGCCCGGCGGCGGGGTGCAGGTCATCAACGACAGCGTCGTCGGCCCGTACGAGACGGTGACGCTCCGCTCCACCAATCCAGACGCGCTCACGCAGTGGCTCACCGGGCACGGCTACGCCATCCCGACGGCGATCCAGCCGACGATCGCCGCTTACGTGCAGGAGCACTTCGACTTCATCGCGCTGCGGCTGCTCCCGAGCTGCGACGAGCGCTCGATGCAGCCGGTCCGCGTCGTCACGCCCGGCGCCGACGCGACGCTGCCGCTGCGCATGGTGGCCGCGGGCGTGGGCGCGTACGTGGGCATCACGCTCTTCGTCATCAGCGAGGGGCGCTACCACCCGCAGAACTTCCCCGACGCGACGATCGACTACACCAAGCTGCGCTGGGACCGTTACCAGAACCGCTCCAACTACCAGGACCTCGCCGCCGCGGCGATGGCGGAGGCGGGCGGGCTCTCCTGGCTGACCGAGTACGCGGACCAGCCGCAGACGAGCGGCACCGGTTACTACAACCCCAGCTACCAGACCACCTACGGCGGCAACCCCGGGCTCTTCGACGTGTACGAGGGGCTGTGCCGGTACCCGTCGTCCTCCGGCGGGGGAAACTCGTCTGGCGGGGACCTGCCGGGCGACCCGTGCCCGCGCTCCGACGCGGGCGCGCCGACCAGCGACGCGGGACAGACCGACACCGGCGACGCGGGCCCGGTGTTCAGCGATGGCGGTCCCACCAGCACCGACGCCGGGCCGGTCCCCGACGACGGCGGCGCGACCGACGATGGCGGCGCGACCGACGACGCGGGCGACGATGGCGGCGCGACCGACGACGCGGGCGTGAACCCGCCGCCGGCCAACGCCTGCGCCTCCTTCGACGACCTGGACGTGGCGCTGCGCGGCCTGCACCAGGGCAACGTGTGGCTCACCCGCCTGCGCGCGAACCTCCCGGCCTCGGCGCTCGACACCGACCTGCGGCTGGAGCCCACCGTCTCGCAGGTACCGGAGAGCAACGTGCACTATGCAACCAAGTACGCCGACGCCCCGCCGGACAAGCTGGGCGAGGGCTGCTCCAGCGCCCCGACCGGGCGACGCCTCTACGGCGCGCTCGGGCTGATGGGGCTCACCTTCCTCGGCCTCGGCCGCATCCTGCGGCGACGCCGGCGCTAGCTACCTGCACTCGAAGGTGCGGCAGCGCCCGGTGAAGCCGACGCTGAAGCTCCCCGCGCCGCCCGTCGACTTGGAGAGCGGCGTGTGGCGCAGGAGCGCGCCCAGACAGCGGTCGAGCCCCGGCGCGCTGTCGCCGCCCAGCGGCTGGACGTCCTGGATGGTCCCGTCGGCGGCCACGCTGACCTTGTACTGCGGGTACTCGTGCACCGGCGGCTCGTGGACCGAGGCGGCGAAGCAGGCGTCGATCGCCGCGACCTTCCCCTGGACGGCGTCGCGGTAGGCCTTCCACCCGCAGCCCGGGCAGTCGCCGAAGTTGGTGGAGGACATGAACGCCGTCTTGCCGCCGTACACCTTCGGACGCGGACGCGGGGGGGGCGCCGAGGACGCCGTCGCGCTCGGCGCGGAGTCGATCGCCGAGGGCACCGCCGACGCGGACGGCGCGACCGTCGCGATTGTCGCCGAGGCCGAGGCCGCGCTCGTCACCTCGCGCTCCGGACGCACCGAGTCCTCCGCCGCGTCGCGCGCGTTCCTCGCGCGCGCCATCATCACCAAACTACCCATCACGATGGCGGTGATCGCCACCAGACCGGCCACGATGCCCAGCACGATCGTCGCCGCCGAGCTGCGGCCGCGCGACGGCGGCGACGAGGCGGAGGAGGCCACCGGCGTCGGCTGCGCGCTGACGGGTGCCTTCGGGTTGCTGCGCACCACGACCGGCGAGGCGGGCGCGGGCGTCGCCCCGGCGACGGCCATCGTCGGCGCGTTCACCGCGACGTCGGGGGCGAGCCCGGCGGCGGTCTGCGTCGCCGCGACCGGCGCCCACGGCGCGAGCGCGGCGCGCATCTCCTCCGCCGACGAGTAGCGCCCTGCGCGGTCCTTCGCCATCGCCCTGTCCACCACCGCGACGAGCTCCGGCGGCAGGTCTGGCCGCACCTCCGCCAGCGAGGGCGGCGTCTTCTCGACGATGGCGAAGAGCATCGCCTGCAGGCTGGGCTCCTCGAAGGGCAGCCGGCCGGACAGCGCCTGGTAGAGCGTCGCGCCGACGGCGTAGATGTCCGCGCGCGCGTCCACGTCCGCGCCGCGCGCCTGCTCCGGCGCCATGTACGCGGGCGTGCCGAGCATCGCGCCGGTGCTGGTGAGGCGCGCGCCGGCGGCGGACTGCGCGCCCAGCTTGGCGATGCCGAAGTCCAGCACCTTCACGAAGTCCGGGACCGGCGCGCCGCTCACCAGGAAGACGTTGTCCGGCTTGACGTCGCGGTGGACCATGCCCTCCGCGTGCGCCGCCGCGAGCGCCGAGAGCACCTGCGCCAGGATGAAGGCGACGCGCTCCGGCGGCAGCGAGCCCTCCACCTCCAGCAGGCGGGCAAGCGATTGACCCGTCAAGTATTCCATGACCAGGAACGGCGGCTCCGGCGGATCCCACCCGAAGTCGGTCACCGCCACGATGTTGGGGTGGCCCAGCGCGGCGGCGGCCAGCGCCTCGCGGCGGAAGCGCTCGATCTGCGCGTGGTCCTCCGCCAGGCGCTCGTCGAGCACCTTCACCGCCACGCGGCGGCCGAGGTCCTCCTGCGTGGCCTCGTAGACCGTGCCCATCCCGCCCTGCCCGAGACGGGCGCCGAGCCGGTAGCGGCCTCCGAGGGTCTGACCTGTGGAGCTCATCCTGACCACGCCGCCGGAGCGGCTCCTGCAGCGTACCCTACTCGCTCGGCCAGAGCTGCCGCAGGATCGCCTCGACCACGCGATCGGCCGCGAGGCGCGCCACCGAGGCCTTCCCCTCCACCTTGTTGAAGAGGATGGAGAAGGCGATGGGGCCCTTGCCGGGCGGGCCGAACACGTAGCCGGAGAGGGCGATGACGTCGTTGAGCGTGCCGGTCTTGGCGCGCACCGCGCGGCGTGTCCTGTCGGCGCGCAGGCGCTTGTGAAGCGTACCGTCGACGCCGCCGATGGAGAGCATCGCCACGTACTCCGGGGCGATGGCCGGGTTCTGCCAGCTCGCGCGCAGGAGCTTGACGACGCTGGTGGGGGTGACGCGGTTGGCGTCGTAGAGGCCGGAGCCGTTCTTGATCACCACGCCCTGATCGTAGGCGCCGACGTCGCGGGTGTACTTCAGCACGGTCTCCGCCGCGTCCGCGTCCTTCGCCGGGCGGCCCTTGTGCTCGGCCGCGAGAGACTTGAAGATCATCTCGGCGTAGAAGTTGTCGCTGTTCTTGCCGAGCGCGTAGAGCAGGTTGGAGAGCGGCGCGGAGTGGTGGCGCACCAGGACCGGGCCCTTGCCGTGGCCCGCCTTCACCTCGCCCGAGACCTTCATGCCCAGGTGGTCCAGCGCGGCGCGCAGGACGTAGCCGGCGAGCAGCGACGGGTCCTCCACGCGGCGCGTGAAGCGGACCAGGTGGGCATCGGTGCCGACGGTGCCGGAGAGCTTCGCGGACATGCGCTTGCCGTTCGGCGTCAGGGCGAGGCCGATGGTGTCGGCGCCGGCGCCCTCGCCCGTCTTGACCGAGCCCTCCACGTCGACGAAGCCGTATGGCTCGAAGTAGGCGTGCGCGGTGTCCCCCGGCTTGCCGGGACGCACCGTCAGGGTCACGGTGTCCTCGTTCACCGCGAGGGCGCAGATGGGCGCGCGGAAGGCTGCCCACTCACCCGGCTTCTGGTCGTAGGCGGGCGGGGTGTTATTTTCGTCGAAGAAGCGCTCGTCCACCAGGATGTCGCCGTCGACGCGGCGCACGCCGCGCTCGCGCAGG
Source organism: uncultured delta proteobacterium (assembly GCA_963782055.1). Classification (GTDB taxonomy): domain Bacteria; phylum Myxococcota_A; class Polyangia; order Polyangiales; family Polyangiaceae; genus DASXHD01. Next base: position 1,215,664 of record CAWAIF010000003.1, on the reverse strand, counting down.
TCCTCCGCCATGCCGGCGAGGTCGTCGCCGGAGAGCGACGGGTCGCCGTAGCCGCGCAGGGTGAGCGACCCGACCGCGCCGTCCGTCTCCTTACCGCTGAGGCTCGTCTCGTAGCGGTGCTCGCCGTGAAGGATCGCCAGGGCGGCCGAGGCGGTGTAAAGCTTCGCGTTGGACGCGGGATTGAGCGGGACATGCTCGTTGTGAGAGGCCAGCATCTTGCCGGAGGCGACGTCGAGGATGGCGACGCCGATGGCGGCGCCCTCCAGGCCACGGGTGGCGACGAGCGCGCGCACCGCGGCGTCGAGCGCGGGGGAGGAGACGGCCGTGTGGGCGGCGGGCGCCGGCGCCTGCGAGCGGACGTCGCCGGCGGCGGCGAGGACGCCCACCAGCACGGCGGTCGCGAGCAGGCTGGCACGCATGGACGGTTCGATACAACGCGTCGGCGGCTCGCGAAAGGGAAATGGCTCGCGCTGCTGCTGCCGGTGCTGGCGTGCCGGCCGGGCACGACGCACGCCGCCGACGCCGCGCTCGAGGTGGTCGTGCCGAACGACGCCGAGACGCTCGACCCGCGCTACGTGGTGGACGCGGTGGGCATGCGCGTCACGCGGCTGGTGCACGCAGGCCTGACGCGGCTCGACCCGGACACGCTCGAGCCACGGCCCTACGCGGCGGAGTCGTACCGCTACCGGGATCCTCTCACGCTCGAGGTGACCCTGCGGCGGGACGTGCACTTCCACTCCGGCGCCCCGCTCACCGCACGGGACGTCGTCGCCACGCTCGCGGCGTTCCGCGACCCGAAGGTGGCCTCGCGCCACACGCACGTGTTCGACGCGCTGGCCCGCGTGGAGGCGGTGGACGCGACGCACGTGGTCTTTCACCTCGCCCGCCCGCACGCCACGCTGTTGAGCGACCTGGAGGTGCCCATCCTGCGCGCCGACCAGGCCGCGGGGCCGCCCGACCCGAAGGGCGCGCTGGACGGGCTGGGGCCGTACGTGGTGAAGGCCGTCTCGACCGGGGAGGTGGATCTGGAGCCGGCGGACGGCTCGCCGTTGCCGCGCCCGCACCACGGCCTGCGCATCCGCACCGTCCACGACGAGAACGCGCGGGTCATGCGCGTGCTGGGCGGCCGCGCCGACGTCATGGTCAACGGCGTCTCCCCGGCGGTGCTCCCCGCGCTGGAGCGCGAGAAGGGCGTGGAGGTGAAGGCGCGGCCGGGGGCGAACCTGACGTACCTCCTCTTCCGCACCGACCAGGGCGTCTTCGCCGGGGCGGACCGCCGGCGCGCGGTGGAGCTGGGGATCGACCGGCGGGCGATCGTGAAGTACCTGCTGGAGGGGCGCGCGCGCCTGGCGACGGGGCTGCTGCCGCCCGGGCACTGGTCGTACACCCCGCGGCCCGACCTGCCGGCGCGGGACGTGGCGAGGGCGCGCGCGCTGCTCGGCGGGATGCATGTACATTGCACTTTTCTCACCTCCACCGAGCGCCTGCGCGTCTCCATCGCCCGGGTGGTCGCGCAGGAGCTGGAGGACGTGGGCTTCGAGGTGGAGGTGGTGCCGCTGGAGCTGGGGACGCTGCTCGCGCGCCTCTCGTCGGGGGACTTCGACGCCGCCATCCTCCAGATCCCCGAGCTCACCGAGCCCAACGTGCTGCGCGTCTTCCTGCACTCGACTTCCATCCCGCCGGCAGGAGCGAACCGCTCGCGGGTACGCGACCCGGACGTGGACGCGCTGCTGGACGCCGGCGACGCCACCACCGACCGCGACGCGCGCCGCGCCGACTACGCGAAGCTGGAGGATCGCGTGCTGGCGCAGGCCTACTGGATCCCGCTCTGGCACGAGGACCAGATCGCGGTGGTGAGCGCGCGCGCGTCGAGCTTCGTGCCGAGCGCGGAGGGCCGGTGGCTGGGGCTCGCGTCGGTGCCGTGACGCGCCGCGCGTGAGCCCGGGCTCCTCGTTGCAAAGGGGGTGGGCCTGTCGCAGGATGCCCGCGTGACGCTCAAGGTACTCACGTGGAACGTCAACGGGATCCGCGCGCGCGAGAAGGAGGTGCTCGCGCTCCTCGACGAGGAGAAGCCGGACGTGGCCTGCTTCCAGGAGACCAAGGCGACGCCCGAGCAGCTCCCGGCGTCGCTCTGGGGCCTCGCCGGCCTGCCGGACTACCACGGCTACTTCCACGGCAAGGGCGGCTACTCCGGGGTGAGCGTCCACCTGCGCAAGGAGCGCTTCCCGGAGAAGCCGCGCTTCGCGCACCCCGACTTCGACATGGAGTCGCGGGTGGTGGAGGCGCATGCCGGCGGCCGCGTCTTCGTCTCCATGTACGTCCCCAACGGCGGCAAGGACTACGCGGCCAAGATCGAGTTCATGAAGAGGCTCGCGGGCTACCCGAAGGTCCTCGCCGGCGAGGAGGTGGTCCTCTGCGGCGACCTCAACGTCGCGCGCGCCCCGGCCGACGTGTACAAGAACCAGCGCAACGAGGCGATGATCGGCCAGCGCCCCGACGAGCGATCTCTCTTCGAGGAGCTGCTGGAGGGTCAGCTCGTCGACGTGACGCGCCGGCTCGCGCCGGACGCCGAGGACCTCTTCACCTGGTGGCCGTACTGGCGCAACTCACGCCAGCGCAACGCCGGCTGGCGCATCGACTACGTCCTCGCGTCGCCCTCTCTCGCGGAGAAGGCGGACACCTACCGGGTATGCCGCGAGTTCGGCACGAGCGACCACGCCCCGCTCATCGTCACCTTCGGCTGAAGGTCACGGCACGTGCACGAGCGTCCCGCTCCCGCGGAACGGGTCGGTGTCGGCGTGGAAGGCGATGTGCTGCCCGTCCTCCGAGAGCTGCGCGCTGGTCACCAGCGTCCCGCCGCCGTAATCCGGCGACTCCAGGCGGAAGGACGGTCCCGCGGCGTCGATGACGCGGTACGCCCGCGTCAGGTGCAGCGTGGGCGAGTCGGCGTGCATCTGCCCCTGGCCGAAGTGCACGACGAGCTGGCCGACCTGCGAGGCCAGCAGCGCGGCGAACATGGGGTCCGGCGCCACCTCCGGCTGGAAGGAGACCAGGCGCCACCCGCCCTGCTGGAGCAGCGCGTCGGTGGCGTGGACGTCGTGGGCCTGCGTCTGCACGGCCGAGGGCGGGGGCGTCCCGCCGCCGCATCCCGCGGCGGCCGCCGCGAGGATGGAGAGCACGCCGAGCGCGCGTGTCCGGGACATGAGCATCCGTGAAGCTTACTCCCCGGCTGCATGCGGGCCACCTGGAGTGGCGCGTGCGCTCGGCGCCGCGACTCGGTATGCTGCGCGCCCATGAGCCAAGACACCGAGGCCAAGACCTCCGGGCTCCCGACGATCGACGTCAACGAGTACGGCGGCAAGAAGGACGGCGAGCGGCAGAGCGCCAACCGTCGCCTCTTCATGCAGCTGCTGGTCTTCGACCTGCCCGCGGAGGAGGTGGCGGACAAGCCGCGGGAGCTCTCCGCTGCGATGCGCGAGCGCGGGCTGGGCGGCGTCGTCTACGCCGACACCATGGGCCCGCGCGGGATGGGCCTGCTCACCTGGGGCGAGGACCCGGCGTGCTTCGTGCGGGACGTGCGCCCGCTCTTCTCCGGCATCCTGGCGCGGGCGGTGCTGCGGCCGGACTTCGGCATGGTCGGCCGCACGTACGCGACGGGCCACGAGCCGAACCTGCTGCACTGGCTGCTGGAGCGCCCGGTCCAGAACGTGCTGGACGAGCGCTGGCCCTGGCACGTCTGGTACCCGCTCCGGCGCAGCGGCGCCTTCTCCCGGCTGGAGCCGACGGCCGTCGCCGACATGATGCGCGAGCACGCGGTGATCGGCCACGCCTACGGCCAGCAGGACCTCGCCCACGACGTGCGCCTGGCCTGCCACGGGCTGGACGCCCGCGACAACGAGTTCGTCCTCGGCCTCGTCGGCGCCGAGCTGCACCCCCTCTCGCACCTGGTGCAGGCCATGCGAAAGACGCGGCAAACCTCCGAGTACATCGTGCAGATGGGGCCCTTCTTCGTTGGCCACGCGATCGCCCGCAGTCCCTGATACCCTCCGGGACCATGAAGACCCAGCTCGCCGTGGCCATCGCCGCCGCCTCCTTCGCCGTGGCATGCAGCAAGCCGTACGTCGTCGTCCGTGAGGCCGTGCCCAACCCGTTCGTCCACGCCCAGTGCCGGCTCGCCGTGGCCGACGTCGCGACGAACAAGCTCATCGTCGGGGACGAGCCGGACGCGCGATACGCCGCCGACAAGTCGCCGGAGCAGCAGGCGAGCTACCAGCAGGACAAGGCGGCCTTCAGCTCCATCTTCCGCGACGAGCTCGCCCAGCGCCACCCGTCGCTCGTCGTCCCGGCGCCCGCCGCCGGGCCGAACGTGTTCTTGATGCGCGCCTCCTTCACGCACTGGGAGCCCGGGTTCGAGGCGGTCATCGTGTCCAAGCCGGCCGAGGCGCAGATCACGGTCGACATCTACGACGCCTCCGGCCAGAAGCTCTATGACGAGATCCGCACCAAGGCGAAGGTGACCGGCTCGTTCGCGTCCGGCTCGCGCATGCGTGACGCCGCGCGCGTCGTGGCGCGCTACACGTCGGCGTACATCGACGACCGCTTCCTCTGCGCCCCTCAGTGAGGCCTACGAGCTACCCGGCGGGGAGGGGCGGCCCTTGCCGCCGCCCCGACTGGGCGGAGCGCCGTCCATGAGGTCCAGCTCCTCGTAACGGGCCCAGAGGCAGCACTCGCTCCCGGCGGGGAACTCGCGGCAGGCCTCGGGGCGGAATGTGTAGACTGCACACATGTTGTCCTCGCCCAGGTGCTTGCAGCGACCGTCCTTCTTCAGGCGCAGGATGACGCGGCCGTCGCGCTTGCGGATGGCGTAGGGCGGTCGATACAGCTCCGGACGACCGGCCTCGTCGAAGCGGCGGAGGTCGGCCTTCTCGAGCACCACCTCGTTCGACCGGCAGCACGCGCCGCACTCCAGGCAGTCCAGCTCGATGGTGCGGAAGGGGCCGCGGTGGACGGAGTCGCGCTCGGCGCGCATGCGCACCACGTCCAGGCAATCGCGCGGGACGGGCGTGACGGCCAGGCCGCGCAGCGTGCCGCGGTGGTCCACGTTCCACGTGGACTTGCCGAGGTCCATCATCGACCAGAGGCCGAGGTCCGCGTCGTTGGCCTCGTCCGGCGGCGGGACGACCAGCCGCGCGCGACGGGGGGAGGCCCAGAGAACGGCGTGACCGCCCGAGCGAACCCAGGCCGCGCACTCACGCACGAACTGCTCTTTGAAGGAACGGACGACCGGCCGGCGAACGCGCATGGCGCAGCCCTATAGCGCCTCTCGACGCCGACGACCATGCCGTCCTGCGCGCGCCGGGGCGGCGGCGGCTGCCGTGGCCGTGTGCTACCTTCGCGCCGTGCTCTCCGAAGGGGCGATGATCACCCCGACCATCCGGCTGCTCCGGCCGCTCGGCGCGGGCGGAATGGGCAGCGTGTGGGTGGCGGAGCACCTGACGCTACGGACCGAGGTCGTCGTCAAGCTGATGCGTCCCGACCTCGCGGGCGACGCGGACAGCAAGGCGCGCTTCTCCCGCGAGGCCGCCGCGGCCGCCAACGTGAAGAGCCCGCACGTCGTGCAGATCTTCGACCACGGCGTCACCCCCGACGGCGTCCCCTTCATCGTGATGGAGCTGCTGGAGGGGGAGGACCTCGCCGCGCGCCTCACCCGCGGACCGGTCCCGCCCGGGGACGCCGCCATGGTCATCGGGCAGGTGTGCAAGGCGCTGGCGCGGGCGCACGAGCGGGGGATCGTCCACCGCGACATCAAGCCCAACAACGTCTTTCTCTGCCATGTGGGCGGGGGCGAGGCGTTCGTGAAGCTGCTGGACTTCGGCATCGCCAAGGCGAGCGGGGAGCTGCAGGGCGGCCTGGATACGACGAGCACCGGCGCGATCATGGGCACGCCGTACTACATGAGCCCGGAGCAGGCGCTCGGCTCGCGGAGCGTGGACCTGCGCGCCGATCTCTGGGCCGTCGGCGTCATGGCCTTCGAGATGCTCACCGGGCGCAAGCCCTTCCAGGGCGAGACGGTCGGCGCGCTGGCCGTGGCGATCTGCTCGGCGCCCATGCCGGTCCCCTCCGCGTCGAGCCCCCGCCTGTCCCCCGCGGTCGACAGGTGGTTCGCCAGGGCGTGCGCGCGGCGGGCGGAGGACCGCTTCGCGACGGCGCGCGAGCTCGCCGAGTCCTTCGAGGCGGTGACGCTCGGGGGCGTGCCGCTCGCCCTCGCGGCGACGGCGCCGAGCGTGCCCTCCGCCGAGCTGCCACCAGTCGGGAAGCTGGGGTCCACCACGAACGCGCCGACGAGCGTCGGTCCGGGCCCGTCGACGAGGGCCGCGCGGCGGAGCAACGCGGCCATCGCCGTGCTCATCGCGCTCATCGCGGCCGTCGCCGGCGCGGGCGTCATCCTGCTGGTGGTGCTGATGCGCTCGCACCCCGTCCCCTCGCCCGCCGCGCCGCCCGACCCCGCGCCCGTGGTGAGCGAGACGGCGGCGTCACCTCCGCTCGCGCCGCTGACGCCTGTGGTCGCGCCGAGCGCGTCGGCCGCGGCCTCGACTGCCCCGCCGCCCGCGCCGGGACCCCACGCGACGGCGGCGCCTCGAGGGAAGGTCCCGCCGCCCCCCGCCGTACACCCGACCGCGAAGCCCTCGCCGACCCACCCGCCGAAGACAGCCCCCGCCGCCTCCTTCGACCGCACCTCCATCGACTGAGCTCCGACCCACGATGCGCCGCGCCCCCGTCGCCCTCGTCGCCGTTGCCATCGCCGCCGCCGCGACGCCCGCCCTCGCGCAGAGCGCGGCGGACGTGGCCACCGCGCGCGACCTCTTCCGGGAGGGACTGCGCCTGCGCGATCAGGGCAAGGTGGACGAGGCGCTGGTCAAGCTCCGCGCCGCGCACGATCTCTACGACACGCCGCCATCGTCGCTGGAGCTCGCCCGCACGCTGGCCATGAAGGGCGAGCTGGCGGAGGCGGAGGAGACGGCGAACGCGGTCCGTCGCATCCCGGCGAGCAGCAAGGAGTCCGCGCACTCGAGGGCGGCGCGCGCCGAGGCGCAGAAGCTCGCCACCGACCTTCACGCGCGCGTGCCCACCCTCACGATCACCGCCGCGGGCGCGGTCGACGGCGTCACGCTGACCCTCGACGGCGAGCCCATGCCCTCCTCCCTGCTCGGCATCGCGCGCCGGCTCGACCCCGGCGAGCACACGGTGGTGGCGAAGACGCCGAGGGGTCAGGTCGTGACCCGGAAGGTGACGCTCGCCGAGCGCGACGCCAAGACGCTGGAGCTGGAGATCCCCGCGGACACCGAGACGCGGAGCGTGCCGGGCGGCGTGGTGAGCGGCAAGGCGACGAGCGGGGAGGCGGAGCGGGCGCGCAAGTTCGGTGTACTCTACAAGTTCGTCACGCCGGTCGCCCCCGAGGCGAAGGCCGGCGACGTGTGGACGCTGCGCGACGCTTCGGGCGGCCTGGTGTGCACCATGCCGTGCGAGAAGTGGCTCACCGACCCCGCCGGTCTCGTCATGGTGCGCAAGCGCGGCGGGGCGGAGCGCGCGGTGGAGGTCCCGGGTGGCATGCTCTTCCCCGCGGGCCTGGTGCTCACCGTCCGCCCGCACGCCGGCAAGGGGGTGGCGGCCCTCAACGTGCTGGGCGGGGTGCTCGGAGCCCTGGGGTTCATAGGTCTGCTCGTCGGCGTCCCCATCCTGGTCGTCGGCCTGGTGGACAAGAGCTCCAGCGCCGGCGACATCCTCACCGCGGGCCTGGTCACCACCATCGCCTCCGGCACATCCCTCGGGGTGGGTCTGGCGCTCGGCCTGACCAACGCGCCGGACCGGGCGGATGTCGCGCCGACGGGCGCGGTGGTGCCTGCCCCGCTCCCGGCCGCGCGCACGGCCGGGCTGCGCGTGACGTTCTGAAGAGGCCCGAGGTCCCGGGAGGCGCGCGCGGCCCCCGCGATCAGTTCACGGCGCGGGCCTCGGCGACCTTCTCCATCGACGCCTGCTGCGTGCGCAAGTCACGGCGCTCCAGCGCGGCGCGTACGAAGCGGGCGAAGAGCGGGTGCGGCGACGTCGGCCGGCTCTTGAACTCGGGGTGGAACTGGCAGGCGAGGAAGTAGGGGTGGTCCTGGAGCTCCACCACCTCCACCAGCTTCTTGTCGGGGGAGGTACCGGAGAGCACCAGGCCCGCGCCGGCGAGCTGGTCGCGGTACTCGTTGGCGAACTCGTAGCGGTGGCGGTGGCGCTCGGAGATCTCGGTCACGCCGTAGGCGTCGGCGGCGATGGTGCCCGGCTGCAGGGCGCAGGGGAAGGCGCCGAGCCGCATGGTGGCGCCCTTGTTCTTGAGGTGCCGCTGCTCGGGCAGGAGGTCGATCACCGCCTGCGTGCAGTCCTTGTCGAACTCGGTGGAGTTGGCCTGCTCCAGACCCGCCACGTGCCGGGCGAACTCGACCACCGCGAGCTGCATGCCCAGGCAGATGCCGAAGAAGGGCAGCCCGCTCTCCCGCGCGTAGCGGATGGCGGAGATCTTGCCCTCCGTCCCGCGGTCGCCGAAGCCGCCGGGGACGAGCACGGCGTCCAGGCCGCCGAGGAGCTCGGCCGGGTCCCCGTGCTCGATCTCCTCCGAGTCGATGTACTCGAAGTCCACCATGCAGTCGTGCTTGAGCGCGCCGTGGACGAGCGCCTCGTGCAGGGACTTGTAGGCGTCCTTGAGGTGCACGTACTTGCCGACGATGCCCACCTTCACCGTGCCGCGCGCGGGCTTCTTGAAGCGATCGACGATGCGCTGCCACGCCGTCAGGTCCGGCTGGCGGCTCCAGATGTTGAGCCTGTCGGCGATGAGGTCGTCCAGGCCCTCCTTGTGGAAGTACAGCGGCACCTCGTAGATGCAGGAGACGTCGATCGCCGAGATGACGGCCTCCACCGGCACGTTGGAGAAGAGGGAGATCTTCTCCTTGGTGCTCTGCGAGAGCGTCTCCTGCGTGCGGCAGATGAGGATGTCCGGCTGGATGCCAATCTCGCGCATCTCCTTGACGGAGTGCTGCGTGGGCTTCGTCTTCAGCTCGCCGGCGGTGGCGATGAAGGGGACCAGCGTGACGTGCATGCTGAGCGCGTTCTGCGGGCCGGCCTCCATCTTGATCTGGCGGATGGCCTCCAGGAAGGGGAGCGACTCGATGTCGCCGACGGTACCCCCGATCTCGATGATGGCGACGTCCACGCCCTCGGTGGCGTCGCGGACGCGCGCCTTGATCTCGTCGGTGATGTGGGGGATCACCTGGACCGTGGCGCCGAGGTACTCGCCGCGCCGCTCCTTGGAGATGACCGACTCGTAGATGCGGCCGGTGGTGAGGTTGTGGCTGCGGGTCATCCGCGCGCTGGTGAAGCGCTCGTAGTGGCCAAGGTCGAGGTCCGTCTCCGCGCCGTCGTCGGTGACGAAGACCTCGCCGTGCTGGTACGGGCTCATCGTGCCCGGGTCCACGTTGATGTAGGGGTCCAGCTTGACGTGGGTGATCTTGAGGCCGCGCGCCTCGAGCAGAGCGCCGACCGACGCGCTCGCGAGGCCCTTGCCGATGGACGAGACGACCCCGCCGGTCACGAACACGTACTTCGTCGGCTTTCGGCTCATGGACCTCTCCTGTGCGGGGGACCTCCCCCGCCTGCGCGCGCACGTAGCATAGCCGATCCGGCGGCGCCACGCATCGGTTACCGGACGGGCGCGCGCGTGCAACGTCACCACGCGAGCGATGTTTCACGCGGGCGGGGGCACGGGCACGGGCAGGGGGTGAGGGCTTGGGGGGTGAGGTCGCTTGTGGCAAGCTCCGCCCATGGCAGGCGAGACGATCGGGCTTCTGGGCTTCGACTCCTATCACTTCGTCGTGGAGAACTTCGAGCGGTCGCGGAAGTTCTACACCGAGGTGATGGACTTCAAGGAGGTCGCGCGCGCGGGCGACGACCTCGTGGCGCGGAGCGGCCAGCAGTCCACGGTCTACGGGGCCGGCGACGTGCGGGTGTGCGTCTCCACGCCGCTCAACCAGGGCTCGAAGGCGGCGCGCTACCTCAAGCGCCACCCGGCGGGGGTGATGAGCCTCAGCTTCCGCGTGAAGAGCCTGGACCACACCCTCGCCTTCCTGGAGAAGCGCAACGGCACCGTGCTCTCCGAGCCGCTGGAGCAGAAGGACGAGCGCGGGGGCACCTACCGCAGCTTCGAGATCGCGACGCCGCTCGACGACGTGGCCTTCCGCTTCATCGAGCGCACCGACTTCCGCGCCTTCGCGCCTGGCTTCGTGGACTCGGGTGTCGGCCACGGCGGCCGCCCGGAGAACCGCTACGGCATCGCCGCGGTCGACCACGTGACCTCCAACGGCCTGACGATGGAGCCCATCGTCTCCTGGTACCGCGACGTGCTCGGCTTCGAGCAGTTCTGGGAGATCAAGTTCCACACCCAGGACGTGAGCAAGACGCTCGGCGGCTCCGGCCTCAAGTCCATCGTGATGTGGGACCCGGAGAGCGAGGTGAAGTTCGCCACCAACGAGCCGATGCGCCCCGCCTTCCGCGAGTCGCAGATCTGGAAGTTCGTGGAGGACAACCGCGGCAACGGCATCCAGCACATCGCCTTCGGCGTGCCCCGGATCATCCCCACGGTGGAGGACCTGAAGAAGCGCGGCGTGGAGTTCATGACGACGCCGCCCTCCTACTTCCGCGACCTCCCCGGGCGCCTGGAGAAGCTCGGCATCACCAACGTGAAGGAGGAGCTCGCGGAGCTCGAGCGCCTGCAGATCCTGGTCGACGGCCAGGAGGACAAGTACATGCTGCAGATCTTCATGCGCGAGGCCGCCAGCCTCTACGACGACTCGCGCGCGGGGCCCTTCTTCTACGAGATCATCCAGCGCGCCGGGGACAAGGGCTTCGGCTACGGCAACTTCCGGGCCCTGTTCGAGAGCATCGAGCGCGCGCAGAAGGCCGCGGCGAAGGCGAAATGATCGAGCGCCGCCACGCGGGGATCCTCCCCGACAAGCCGCACACCGCCCTCCGCGACGCGGAGGGCAAGCTCTTCTACGAGGAGATGTTCACCCGCGGCGGCTTCTCCGGGCCCTTCAGCTACTTCTACCATCGCAACCCCATCACCCCCTCGCGCCCGACGCCGACGCATCGCGGCTTCGCGCGCCCGACGCCGGACGAAGAGTCCGTCACTCCGCTGCGGCGGCGCCTCTACGACTCCAACAAGGTGGGCGGGGGCGGGCAGGCCGTCGACAAGCGCGTGCCGGTGCTCTTCAACAAGGACGTCACCGTCTACCTGGTGCGCGCCACGCAGACCGACGACGCCTACTTCGCCAACGGCGACGGCGACGAGCTCTGGTACGTGCACGAGGGCAACGCGCGGGTGGAGTCGCCCTGCGGCTGGCTGGACGTGCGCGCCGGTGACTACGTGTGGGTCCCCAAGTCCATGACGCACCGCTGGCACGTCGTGGGCGGCGAGCTGCGGGCGATGGTGTTCGAGGCGAGCGGCGGCGTGCGAGTCCCCGACGACTTCCGCAACCCCGTCGGGCAGCTCCGGATGGATGCACCCTACACGCATCGCGACTTCGTCCACCCCGCGGGGCCCATCGCCACGCCGGACAAGGTGCAGGACGGGCCGCGCGCGCTGCTGGTGAAGAAGGGCGGCGCCTTCTCGCACTACGCCCTGGAGCACGCGCCGATGGACGTCGTCGGGTGGGACGGCTTCGTCTACCCCTGGGCGTTCAACATCGAGAAGTACCAGCCGAAGACCGGGCTGGTTCACCTGCCGCCGACCATCCACACCACCTTCGCCGGGCCGGGGTTTCTGGTGTGCTCCTTCGTGCCGCGGCTGGTCGACTACCACCCCAACGCCATCCCCTGCCCGTACCCCCACTCCAGCGTCGACTGCGACGAGGTCATCCTGTACCTGCGCGGCAACTTCACCAGCCGCAAGGGCGTGGGGCCGGGGTGCATTTCGTTGCATCCTGCAGGCATCTGCCACGGGCCGCACCCGGGGGCGTACGAGAAGAGCATCGGCACGACGCGGACCGACGAACTGGCCGTGATGTGCGACACGCTCGTGCCGCTCGTACCGACCGCGCAGGCCCAAAACATCGAGGTGGCGGGGTACCACGAGTCCTGGCTCTGAGAGGATGAGAGCTGCGCTCTCATCCTCTCAGGACGGGTCGCAGGGGCGGCACGCGCCGCCCCTCCCCGCCCAAGTCAATTGGGCGGGGACCCTCCCCACGCGGGCCCTCCGCTACGCGTCGGGCGCAGAGGATGTTACCGGCGCTCTCATCCTCTCAGGACGGGTCGCAGGGGCGGCACGCGCCGCCCCTCCCCGCCCAAGTCAATTGGGCGGGGACCCTCCCCGGCAAAGTGAATCTGGCGGCCCTCACGGCGGAGAGCATTTCGCGGGGACCAACGTACAACCCCGGTATGCCCGCCGCCCGCCGTCTCCTCCTTCTCGCCGTCGCGCTCCTGGCGCTGACGCTCGCCCAGCCCGGCCGGGCGGCGCCGATGCAGACCGACTTCGCCACGCTGCAGAAGAACGCGTCGCTCGTGGTGCTGGGCAGCGTCCACCAGGCCGCCGGGCCGAACAACACCACGCTCATCACGGTGGACGTCGACACGGTGATCCGGGGTCACCATGCCCTCGGGCCCATGCCGGTCAAGGAGTCGCCCGACGGCCACGTGATGGTCAACAACGTCCGGGTCGTCGCCTTCATCGACCCCACCGGCGCGCTGCGCTGGGTGGGCACCCTCGTGGCCGGGCCGTCGCTGGAGAAGGGCGTCATCCACCTTCAGGGTTTCTTCGACTTCAACGCCCACCTGGTGCGCCCGGGGACCGTCACCCTGGCGCAGCTCAAGACGCTGCTCGCCACCGGCACGCTGGACCAGACCTTCGATGCCACCCTCGCCTTCCGTGACGGGCACGGCGGCGTCGCGCCCTCGAGCCACACCTTCACGGTGCAGTGGTCGCCCTTCACGCGGCAGCTCCACGTCACCGGCGCCTCGCCGTCGTGTCTCGCGCCGAGCTCGCTCTCCGGTCTGGAGTGGAACCAGTTCGATCTCGACTTCGACGACACCTGCCGGGGCCCGAAGCCCAACGCGCCGACGCGCGCCCTCGAGCTGGAGGGCCGCTTCACCGGCGTCGACGCCGCGACGGGGCACATCCGCGTGCAGCTCGTGCCTTCGGTGCCGTTCATGACCGAGAAGGAGTACGCCGCCTTCGACGCCGACGGGACCATCACCACCATGACCAGCGTCGTCGACGTCGCGCTCTCCGACGGCACCCACTGGACGTGGCGCGTGGGGCAGGACCTCCTCGACGACGCGCACAAGGCGCACGCGCCGGGCGGCATGTCGTCGTCCTCCACGATGAAGAACGGCAAGACCACGTCGAAGGACACCTACGGCTTCCACGGCGGCGTCACCATCACCCTGAGCCCCGGGGCCGACGTCAGCTCCCCCGGCGGCAACGCGCGCGGCCTGCTGACGCTCGTCGACTCGGGGGTGCTCGCGTCGTGCGTGCTCTCGCGGCCGGGCCACAAGGACCGCACCTGCCGCCTCACACCGCGCCCGTCCATCGTGTCCCACCGCTAGCGGTCGAATGGACAGCGCGCTTCGGCCGTGCGAGAGATCCCACCATGCGTCTCCTCGCCTGCCTTGCCCTGCCTCTCTTGCTCACCGCGTGCGTGACCGACTCCCCCACCGACAGACCGGACGCCAGCTCGCAGCCGGACTCCGGTACGCCCGACTCCGGCACGCCCGACTCCGGCGCACCCGACGTCCCCGTCACCTGCCCGGCCGGCACGGCCGACTGCGATCCCAACGTGGCCGGGTGCGAGACCTCGCTCCTCAGCAGCGACACCGACTGCGGCGCGTGCGGCCACGACTGCGGCGGCAAGGGGCTCTGCAACGCGGGCGTCTGCCAGCCGATGGTCATCGCCGACAAGGCGGCCAACCCCGTCTCGCTGTCGGTCGCCGGGCCGAGCGTCTTCTGGATGATTGACCAGGAGGTGCAGCGCTGCCCCGTCACCGGCTGCCCGGGCACGCCGGGCGACGTGGGCGATTCGGTCAACCTGCCGAAGTACCCGGGGCTCTCGCCGTACTACATCTCGGCGGACGCGACGAACGTGTACTGGGCCGGCTACACCAACGACAACCAGAGCTACTCCATCTTCACCTGCCCGGACTCCGGGTGCGGCCAGACCCTGCCGGCGCCCTTCTACTCGCCCGGCTTCCGCAACGACGAGATGGTCGGCAACGCCACGAACCTCTACTGGCTCGACCCGCCCGACGGCGCGGTGTTCCGCGTGACCCGCGGCACCAAGGCGGAGACCAGCCTGGGTCACGTCGCCACGCTCACCTTCCCCCTGCACATGGCGGTGGACGACACGCACTTCCTCATCACCGACGGCAACATCGCCATCAACGGGGGCGGCGTGTACGTCTGCGACACCGCGAGCGACTGCAAGGCGTCGTGGACGCTGCTGCTCGACAGCGCGGAGTACGTGGCGACCAACGGAGCGACCGCCTTCGTGAACCAGAAGAGCAGCGGCGCCATCGTGGGCTGCGACCTGGGCGGGTGCAGCGGCTCGGGCACGGTGCTGGCCACCAAGGAGAACGGGGTCTCCGCGATCACCGCCGATTCGAGCTACGTCTACTGGGCCATCCGCGGCTCCGGCACGGCGCCCGACGGGACCATCCGCGCGTGCAAGCTCCCCGACTGCAAGGCCGGGCCGGTCACCCTCGCGGTCAACCAGCCCAACCCCACCTCGCTGGTGAATGACGGGGACTTCGTCTACTGGGCGGACAAGGGCACCGGGCAGGCAAACACGGGCAGGATTGTCCGCGTACGCAAGCCACTCTGAAGTAGACGAACTGCTCACGAATCCCGCTACGCGCGTATCGATTCCACCACACCCCGCGACGCGGCGATCACGATGGGGCGTCGCATCCGCCGGAAATCACGCACGGCACGCCGGTTGCTCTTCCTCCGGGCATGCACTCGCCCCTCCACATCAAGGCGGTCCTCCCCGCCGTCCTCTGCTTCGCCCTCCTCGGTCTTGCTTCGCGCCGCGCCGCCGCCGACGACCAGCCACCGCGGTTCAACCTCGCCGCGGTCGTTGGCATCGCCAACTTCGAGCGCTCGGCGCAGTCCCCCTCCGACGAAGGCGGCGGCTTCGTCGGCGGGACGCTCCGCGTGCACCCGCTCCCGATGCACGGCGTCTTCACCTCCTTCGCGGTCGGCGAGGGTATCTTCGGCCCGCAGGCGGCCGTCGCCGACGCGGGCTACTCCCTCCGGCTCGTCGGGCCGCGCGAGCTGCACGGCCCCACGGGTGCCATCTACCTCGATGTCGGCCCCGCCGTCGGCTTCGTCGGTGGCAACGGCACCCAGGACCACTCGACCCTCGGCGGACGCTTCGGCGTGACGGCGGAGGCCCGCCTGGCGATGGTCGTACTCGGGCTGGAGGGCGTCTATCGCGGCGGGCTCCCGCTCGGTGCGAACGTCCCGCAGCAGTGGGAGGGGATGCTGAGCATCGGGCTGCACCTGGGCGTCGTGTTCGACGCCGGCGCGCGGCCGGCCGCGACGCCCGACGCCGACCGGTGACGGCCGGATTCGCGCAGGGCGCTCCTCCTACTTCTTCTTCTTGTCCTTCTTCTCGGGCTTCTTGCCCTTGCCCTTGCCCGCATCCGCGGCCGGCGCCTCGGACTTCTGCGCGTCCATGGACTGCTCGATGGCGATGAGGCGCTCGCGGACCGGGCCGAGGGTGAGCGGATCCTCGATCGCCGCGTCGACGGTGGCGCGGCCGTTCTTGCCGCCCACCTTGAGCAGCGCCTGGCCCGCGCTCGCCGCGGCGAGGGCGACCTCCGGGCTGCCCGCGCCGGCGTGATAGAGCGCGAAGAACTGCGCGAGCTCGGGGGCCTGCGCGGCGTCGCCGATCTCCACCAGGGCGACCGCCGCTTGCTGCACGTCGTCGTCGGTGTCTGCCGGGTCGAGCAGGTGCGCGGCGAGCAGCGGCGCCGCCGACTTCTCCTTCATCGCCCCGAGGGCCTGCGCGATGGGCCCGACCGGCGGCGGGCGCAGCACGTCGTGGAGGAAGTCGTAGTGCTTCGCCAGCGCGTCGAGCATGTACTGCTTGCCGTTGCGGCGCGCGGCGAGATCGGTGCGGGCGTCCTTGAGGAGGGGCGGCGCGGTGCGCGGATCGCTCGCCAGGTCGACGAGCGTCTTGGTCACCAGCTCGTCCTGGAGCTGCGCCATCTCGCGTAGCAAAAGACGCTGGCCGGCCACCATCTCGGCGTCGCGGTTGGTCAGCGCGGCGGCGATCTGCTGGACGAGCGGCGGCGGCGGCGTGGCGCCCGTCGCCTGCAGGGTGTCCGCCTGGACGGTGCAGCTCTTGACCGGCTCGCCGAGGGCGAGGGTCTTCGCGGTGCCGCCGCTCTGCGCGTCGACCACGGTGATGTTGCCCTCCTCGTCGCAGAGGGTGAAGGAGCCGGGGCCGGGCGCGCCGCCCAGCACGTCCGACTTGTCGGAGTGGACCCACGCGAGCGAGCCCTTCGTCGTGTCGAACGCCATCACCAGGCGGAAGTAGCTGCCGTAGAAGCGGCTGGTGTCGAAGCCGGTGGGGCCGTCGGGGGACGCCGGGCGCGCGTAGAGTCGCGCCTTGTCGAGCGCGAGGGCGATGGGCGCGGTGTGCTGCTCGCCCGGCTGGAACAGCGCCGGCGTGCCGGGCAGCTCGCGGTCCGGCAGCGTGAGGCGCGTGGCCTGGTTGCGCGAGCCGTCCTTGATGTGGGCGTCCCAGCGGAAGAGCTCCTGCTCGCCGAAGTAGAGGCCGCCGCCCTCGGTGAAGGCGTGGCTCGCCTTGCCGCGCAGCAGGATGCGCGCCGCCTCGTCGCCGTTGGTGAGGTCGATGATGCTCACGTACTGGCGCTGCCAGGGGACGAAGACGTAGCCGCCCAGCACCGCCGGGACCCCGAGCTGCTTGTCCGTCTCCATCTGCCGCACGACGCCGCCGTCGCGTCCGACCGCGAGCAGGATCGAGCCGGCGCCGCCGTTCTGCTCCAGCGACACCACGGTGACCTTGCCGTCGTCGCCCGCGCCGCGCATGAGCGCCGGGCCGACGTTGCGCGCCCAGAGCTTGCGCCCGGTGGCCGCGTCGAGCGCGAAGAGCTCGCCGCCGCCCTCGCACACCACCACGCCGCCGGCGATCGCCGGCCGCACCTCGATGGCGTGGGGGAAGGTCCACTTCGCGCCGCCGTCCAGGGAGATGCCGACGAGTTTGTCGTCGTTGCCGGCGACGCCGACCGCCACGTTGACGCCGGCGGGCGCCTTGACGCCGGCGAGCTTCTGCCAGACCGCCGCGACGGCCTGGCCGCCGTCGTCGTTCCAGTCGGTGGCGAAGAGGTTGGGGTGCGTCTGGCCGCCGCCGCACGCCGTGAGGGCGAGCACGGACGCGAGACCGGCGAGGTGGAGGAGCCCGAGCTTCACGCGCCACCTCCCGTCGCCTGCACGGCCTGCTGGAGCGACTGCTTGATGCGCGCCGAGCCCTTCCAGCGCTTGAGCACGTCGCGCAGGAACTTGTTCGCCTCCTGCGTGCCGAGCTCGCGCACGTGGCCGACCATCTTGATCTTGGTGTCGTCGGTGACGTCGGGGCGGAAGAGGATCGGGTCGATGCCGCCGAGCATGACGTCCAGCGGGTACTTGCCCAGGTTGCTCGCGAAGGTCTCGCACTGCGCGGCGTCGCAGAGCGCGCCGATGGAGGCGGCGGACTCGTAGACGCGGTGAGCGAGGGCGAGGAAGAGGTCCGGCACGGCGTCCTTGGCCCTCAGCTCGCCGAGGCCCGTCGCCGCGACGCCGCGCACCTGCGGGTCCGGGTCGGAGAGGGCGGCGCGGAGCGCCTTGACGACGGGCGCGCCCCCCTTGGTCTTGAGCAGGGCCTTGGCGGCGGCCTGGCGGATCTTCGGGTCGCGGTGGTGCAGGTAGTCGACGATGACGCCGCTCGCCGCGCCCGTCTCCAGGTCGCCGAGGGTGTCGATCGCCGCCTCGGTCAGGCTGACCGGCATGCCCTTCTTCAGCAGCTCGATGATGACGGGCGCCAGCTTCGCGCCGGCCGGCTTGCCCGCCATGCGGATGTCGTCCAGCGCGCCGCGGATCTTCGTCGCGTCGCCCGAGCGCAGATCGGCCGTCGCCGTCGGCGGTACCGTGGGCGCGGGGGCGGCGGCGGCGGCCCCCTTCTTGTGCGGCGGCGCGGCGGACGCGTTGCCCGCGAGCACCGCTCCCATGAAAAGCACGGCGCCGGCGGCGCTCGCGTTCCGGAGTGTTCTGATCATGGCGCTTTTCCCCTTGGACGGGGGGACAGAACCATTTTTCTCCGGAATTGCGAAGGGATTTCAGGGCGCATCGAGGCGACCCCGCGGCGGCGCAACGGGTCGCGCCGGGGGCGCGGCCGTGCTATCCCGCCTGCGATGCCCTCCCCGGCCCCCGAGGTCCGCCGGCGCCCCTGGTACCTCATCGTCGCGCTGATCATCTGCTCCTTTCTCGGCTCGGTCGGGACGCTGGAGGGGTGGGAGACCATCGACGTCTACCGGACCGACCACATCGACACGTCGGAGATCACCCGGGACATCTCGCGCGAGTCCAACCGCGCGGCGGCGCAGGCCTCGATCAACAAGCTCATGGGCGCCCTGCAGGCGGAGCGTCCGCGCCTCTTCCCGATGGGGGCGGCGGAGCTGGTCCTCGGCCTGGCGGCGCTCGGGCTCTCCATCGGCGCGATGTCCGGCCGCCGGGGCGCCCGCTCGGCGCTGGTGCAGGTGATGATCGTGCAGGCCGCGCTGGTCATCGCGATGGACGTGGCCACGCCGAGGGTGCGGGCGGCCACGCTGGACCTGGACCTCACCATCCGCTCCGCCACGCTCCGCGAGAACGGGAAGGACCCACAGCTCGTCGACGAGGCGACATCCATCACGCGCAAGATCGCGCCGGCGATGGAGGTGGGCAAGCTGGTGGTCCGCACCCTCGTCGTGGGGCTCATCGTGATCGCGCTGACGCGCCGGCGCACGCGCGAGTTCTACGAGGCGGCGTCCGAGCAGACCACGCACGGCTGATCCGGCGCATGGGCAAGATCCGCCGGCTCCAGGACGACCTCATCAACCAGATCGCCGCGGGCGAGGTGGTGGAGCGCCCGGCGAGCGTGGTCAAGGAGCTGGTGGAGAACGCGCTGGACGCCGGCGCGACGCGGGTGCGCGTGGACGTGGAGCGCGGGGGCATGGACATGTTGCGCGTGAGCGACGACGGCGAGGGCCTCTCGCCCGAGGACGCGCTGCTCGCGCTGGAGCGCCACGCCACGAGCAAGATCACCGCGTTCGAGGACCTGGGATCGCTGCACAGCTTCGGCTTCCGGGGCGAGGCGTTGCCGAGCATCGCCTCGGTGGCGCGGCTGCGGCTCACCACGCGCGAGCGCGGGGCGGCGGAGGGGACCGAGGTGGTCGTCGACGGCGGCGGCGCGGCGCAGACGAAGCCCGCCGGCCGCGCGGAGGGCACGACGGTGGAGGTGCGCGAGCTCTTCTTCAACGTCCCCGCGCGCCGCAAGTTCCTGAAGGCGCCGGCCACGGAGAGCGCGCACGTGGGCGAGGTGGTGTCGCTCGCCGCGCTGTCGCGGCCGGAGGTCACCTTCGTGCTCACGCGCGACGGCAAGCAGGCGCGCGAGTACCTGCGCGCGGGCAGGCGCGAGGAGCGCGCCAAGCAGGTGGTGGGCGAGCCGCGGCTGGCCGCGTGCCTGGGCGAGCGCGGACCGATGCGCATCGAGGCGTACCTCGCCCCGCCGGAGCGCGCCCGCGCCGGCACCGGCGCGCTGCACCTGCTCGTCAACGGCCGCCCCGTCCGCGACCGCCCGCTCGCCCGCGCGGTCGCGCAGGCCTACGGCTCGGTGCTGGAGGGCGGCCGCTACCCGGTCGGTGTAGTCTACATCGATCTCCCGCCGGACCTGGTGGACGTGAACGTCCATCCCCAGAAGGCGGAGGTCCGCTTCCAGGACGCCCGCGCCGTCTTCGACGCGGTGACGCGCGAGCTCTTCACCACCCTCGCTCGCGCCTTCGACATCCCGGCGATGGGCCCCACCTCCCGCCCCTGGCTCCCGCCGCCGCGCTCGGCGGCCCCCTACCCCTTGCGCGAATCCCCCGCCTGGTCCGCCCCCTCCTCCTTCTCCTCTTCTCCACCTTCTTCCGCTCCCCCTGCCTCTTCCCCTCTCGCGCCCGCGCCCGCGCCTGCGCCCGCCCTCGCTCCCGCCTCCTCCCCGGACCTCCCCCTCTTCACCGAGGGCGGCTTCTACTCCCGCCTCCGCTTCGTCGCCCAGGTCCGCAACACCTTCCTCCTCTGCGAGGGCGACGACGCCCTCTACGTCCTGGACCAGCACGCCGCCGACGAGCGCCGCAACTACGACCGCCTCCGCCGCGCCTTCGAGCAGCGCACCGTCGCGGTGCAGAAGCTCCTCATCCCGGAGGTCGTCGAGCTCTCCCCGCAGGAGGCCGCCATCCTCTCCGAGCACGAGGAGGACGCCGCGCGCTTCGGGGTGGAGGTGCGCATGGTCGGCCCGCAGGCAGTAGCGGTGCACGGCGTGCCGCGGCTGCTCGGGCGCGGGCGTCCGGAGCGACTCCTCCGCGATCTCCTGGCGGAGCTGGGCCGCGCGGCAGGCCGCCCCTTCAGCGGCGCGCGCGATCTGGTGCTCGCCACCATGGCGTGCCACGGCTCCATCCGCGCGGGCGATCCCATGTCGCCCGAGCAGGCGAGGGCGCTGCTGGAGGCCCTGGATGGCGTCGACTTCTCCGGCTACTGCCCGCACGGGCGGCCGGTCGTGACGCGCGTGCCCTTCGCCGAGCTGGAGAGGCGCGTGGGGCGATAGGCGGCCGAAACTCGACCGGGGAGGCCTTGACTCATTATCGCCGTGACGCGCGTGCACGGCCCGCCCCCACCACAGGACACCCACCACGGAGGTACACGCCATGACCGACGAGCAGCGCGCGCGCGATCTGGTGGCCCAGCTCGCCGCCCACCAGTTCGAGTCGGCGGAGGCCACCTTCGACGAGACGATGCGGGAGAAGCTCCCCGCCGAGAAGCTCCGCGCGGTGTGGACATCAGTGGAGTCGGGCGCGGGCGTGTTCCAGCACATCGACGCGGTGAGCGTCGCGGACCAGGGCGGCCACCACGTCGCCCTGGTGAAGGCAACGTTCGCCGCCGCGCCGCTCGTCGTGCGCGTGGTGCTCGACGCGCGGGGCCACGTCTCGGGCCTCTTCGTCACGCCTGGCGACACGGCGGCGGCCTGGACGCCGCCCGCGTACGCGAAGGTCGACGCCTTCGAGGAGGAGCCCGTGACGGTCGGGACGTCCCCCGCGCTGCCGGGGGTCCTCACCATCCCGAGGGGCGCGAAGACCTTCCCCGCGGTGGTGCTGGTGCACGGCTCCGGCCCCAACGACGCCGACGAGACCCTCGGCGCGATCAAGCCGTTCAGGGATCTCGCCTGGGGCCTCGCCAGCCGCGGCGTCGCGGTGCTCCGCTACGACAAGCGCACGCGCGTCGATCCCACCGGCGTGCGCACGCAGGAGGAGGAGGTGGAGGACGCCGCCCACGCCGCCGTCGCGCTCCTCGGGCAGACGCCCGGCGTCGACCCCACACGCGTCGTCCTGCTCGGTCACAGCCAGGGGGGCTTCCTCGCGCCGCGCATCGCCCGCGGCGATCCGGCCATCAAGGGTCTGGTCATCCTCGCCGGGTCCACGCGTCCCCTGGAGGATTCGCTCCTCTCGCAGCTCCACTACCTCGCGAAGCTCGACCCCGAGCGGCCCGAGCTCGCCGCCATGATCCAGGCGGCCGAGCGCTTCAAGCACGCGGTGGAGGATCCCGCGCTGAAGCCGGACACGATGGTCCAGGTCCCCATGACCTCCCCCATCCCCGGCGCCTACTTCCTCGACGTCCGCGGCTACCACCCGGAGAAGGTCGCCGCGTCGCTCTCCATTCCGATGCTCGTCCTGCAGGGCGAGCGCGACTACCAGGTCACCGTGGCCGACGACTTCGCCGGGTGGCGCGCGGCCCTCCGCAAGAAGAAGAGCGTCACCCTGCGGACGTACCCCGAGCTGAACCACGCCTTCGTCGCGGGCACCGGGCCGTCGACGCCCGGCGACTACGCGAAGCCCGGTCACGTGGACGAGCGCGTGATCACCGACGTCGCCGCGTTCGTGTCGCACCTCCCGGCCGCCTCGCGCCGCTAGGGGTCAGCGGCCGCGCGTCACGAGGGGTGTCGCTCTTCACGCTGCGCGGCGTGCGGGGAGGTGGCGACGCCCCTCGCCTCGCGCCACGCGCTGCGCGGGTGGCGCGCGCGCCTCCACACCGCGCTCACCGCCTCCACCGCCGCCGGCGCCCAGTCGTCGCGGTCGATCACCGGGTCCACCAGCTCTCCCTCGTGGCTCTCCAGCCACTGCTTCCACCGCCGTCGCTCCCCGTTGCCCAGCTT
The DNA here is from genome assembly GCA_963782055.1 of uncultured delta proteobacterium. Classification (GTDB taxonomy): domain Bacteria; phylum Myxococcota_A; class Polyangia; order Polyangiales; family Polyangiaceae; genus DASXHD01. The sequence continues at coordinate 1,193,132 of CAWAIF010000003.1, read as the reverse complement.
CCCGGCGGCGCGGAGCAGCCGCAACGACACCTCCAGCTCGATCCGGCTGCAGTAGACGCGGCGGGCGCCGTTCCGGCCGGCCCCCGCCAAGCGCCGCAGCTCCCGGCGCTCGCCCAGCGCCGCGACGTACATCATGCGCGGCAGGTCGAGCCCCCGCGCGACGTCGAGCTGCATCTGCCCGTAGAAGCGCGGGTTGACGTCGATGATCCGGTAGCGCCCGTCGACGCGCACGAACTCCACCTCGAAGGCGCCGTGGTAGCCGGCGTGGCGCAGCAGCCTCGCGACAGCGTCGGCGAGGTCCCCGCGCACCTCCGTCGCCTCGAAGCACGTGCCCACGCCCAGACGCGGCGGCCACTGCAAGAGCTTGCGCGACGCCTCCACGGCGAAGATCTCGCCCGTCTCGTCGATGAAGCCGCTCAGGCTGTAGACCCCGTCGGCCCTGGTGTCGGCGAAGGCCTGCACGATCGGACCGTCGACGTCCGGCGCCGACTCCACCAGCGTGCGCGCGTGGGAGGTGGCGTGCAGCAGATCCTCGTAGAGCGGCGCGAGCTCCTCCGCGCGCTGCACCACGCGCCCCTTCTGGTGAGGCGTGAGGAAGACCTGCGTGCGCGGCTTCACCACGACCGGGAAGCGGGCCTCCTGGCGGACGACCTCCAGCCCCTCCGCGTCGCGCGGCAGCCAGGTGGCGGGCGTGGCGATGTCCAGCGCGAGGCAGGCGCGGTGCAGGCGCCACTTGTCGAGCAGCATCCAGATGGACTCCGCGGGCGGCCCGTACATCCGGTAGTGGGGCGACAGCGCGTCGCGGTGCAGCGCGAGGATCCACGCGACGTCGTCGCTGGTGGGGAGCAGCACCCGGCCCGGCTCGCGCGTCCCGAGCCACAGCAGCCAGTCGACGAAGCTCTCCGGCTCTGCGCCCACGTCCGGACACGACACCACCCGCGCGGCGTGCCTCGAGAAGCGCGCCGGTGCTAGGCGATGACCGTCTGCCACCACCACCGGCACGCCCGCGCGGCCCAGCGAGCGGACCGCCGCGAGCGTGCCGTGATAATCGGCCATGGTGAGCAGGACTTCGGGCCGGGGCGCCGTCATCGGACTCAGGGAAGCGGCAGGACGTAGAGGCCGGCCTTCGCTCCCGCCTCCGCCGACCACGTGTAGACGAGCGAATCCTGCGCCGGGGAGAGCGCGACGACCGCGTCGGCCTGGTCGACGAGGCGCGTGACCGTCGACCCCTTCGCGAGGTCGACCAGCTCCACGTCGGCGCGGCCGTAGCGCATGTCGGTGGCGGCGGCCGCTCCGACCGACGTGGGCGAGAAGTCGTCGACGAAGACGACCCTGGAACCGCCGGCGGCGTGGTCCGCCCACGCCCGCTCGCCCAGCGTGATCGGGGCGCCGCCCGACACCGGGACCGCGGTCAGCGTGCCCGCGCTGGTGCACACGTCCAGCGAGCCGACATACAGCGCGTAGTGCGAATCGGCGGTGAAGGCGTCCCCGCTGACGGCGGACGTGACGGCTTGCGAGAGCGTGGTCGGCGTTCCGGGCACCGACGTGGACGAAAGGAACATGTCGCCGCCGTTCGAGCCCAGGTTGTAGAAGAAGAGCAGCCACGCCTCGTCCGGCGAGAGCGCCCAGATGCCGCCGAAGCCCTTGTCCACCAGGGTGACGGGGGAGGGAGCGCTCACCGGCGAGCGCCGCAGGCCCTGCGACATGGTGCTGTAGAGTGCGGTCTTCCCGTCGGAGGTGAGCACCCCGAGGAAGCCGTTGGCGTCGATGGTCTCCGGCGTACCCCCGCCGGTCGGGACGACGAACACGCCGGGGCTCTTGGAGACGAACACCTTGTCGCCGGCGGCGTCGGTCCACCAGTAGTTCTGCGCGTCGGTCACCAGGTCGGTGCCCGCCCATCCCTTCGTCATGTCGAAGGTGCTGATCGTGGCGTTGGGCGCGCCGGTGGGCTTGGCGGAGCAGTGCGAGACGACCGCCGAGCTGCCGGCGAACCCGAGCTGCGGGAAGCAGCCGTCGATGGTCGCGCCCCCCACCAGCTTGGTCGGGCTAGTGCCGTCGCCCGCCGCCACCATCACGTCACCCGTCTCGCCCTGCGCGTCCACGTTCGCCAGGTAGAGGATGAGCCCGCCGTCGGACGTGGCCGACTCGAGCAGCCCGAACGACGCCGGTGCGAGCGCGTGCAGCCCGGCGACGGAGTTCCACACCGAGAGGGCACCCACGTTGTTGCCCGTGACGTTGGACCAGATGAAGGCGTCCTTGCCGTCGACCATCACCCAGTACTTGTCGCCCAGCGCGCCCAGGTCCTGTGCCGCGCCACCGGCGAGGGGCATCGCGTGAAGCGTGTGGGCGGCGTCGTCGGCGTAGACGACCCAGCCGTCGCTGGTCACGCCTCGCACCGCCAGATCTTCGCCTTGCTGCAGCTGCGTCCCCACCGGCGGGGTGGCCGGGGTCACCGGCGGAGTCACGGTGAGGTTGGCGCACGGGTCTCCAGGAGACGAGTCGGTCCCCGCGTCGGGGGCTCCGGAGTCCGGGTTGCCGGCGGGCAGCGATCCCGGGCCGCAGGCCATCAGCAGAAGGAGCGACGCCGGGGCGAGGCCACGGACGAGGCGCTGGACCAGTTCGGGGCCGAGCCGGAGGCTCGGGCGACGAACGAGACCGACCGAGGCCGGAGGCCGGGGGAAGGTCGTGAAATGCATGCGTGCCTCCTGGCGCCCGCCGTGGTTGGGGCGCAGGGAGTCGCGGTGCACCGCTCGTGCCAGAAGAGCCACCGGCCCCTTGGCAGGCTGCCACCGGCGCGAGTGGCGGCCTGCAAAAAGGGCGGCCGGCGAGGCTACTTGGCGTAGACGTTCTTCACCATCGCGTCGCCCCAGGCCTTGCGAATCGCCGCGTTCCCCTTCTCGTTGGGGTGCAGATCGGTGGGGTTGTCGAACATGGTGGCGCGGCCGGCGTACAGCACGGCGTACAGGTCCGGTCCCTGGACGAGCTTGGCCCCGTACGTGGCGTAAAGCTGCTGGATCTGCGCGTTGTACGACGGGATGGCGGCGTGCTGAGGGTCGCCGGTGTACGGGATGGTCGGCACCACCGGGACCTTGCCTACCGCAAGGATCTTGTCGATGAGCTTGGTCATGTTCGCCGCGTAGCCGACAGGGTCGTTGCCGGCGTCGTTGGTGCCGAGCGGCAGCGCGAAGTAGCGACCGGGGAAGTTGGCGAGGTAGGCGTCGATGTGGCCGAGCATGTCGGTGGTGGTCCAGCCCCCGTGGCCGCCCATCTCGAAGGCGGGCGTGGCGTCGGGCACCTGCGCGTGGACGAGCTGATCGAAGCTGTCGTTGGTGCTCTTGTGGCCCATCGAGTTGGCGGTGATGGAGTCGCCCCCGAACTTCCAGCCGTCCACCCCGGCGTGGGCGTCGTAGAGGTTCCACTGGAGTGAGACGTCGGTGTTCTGCGCGGCGGCGTTGGGTGCGCTCGCGGTGCAGAAGAAGCGCACCCACTGGTAGCCGGTGAGGTCGAGAACGTCGGCGCGCGAGCTCAGGGTGTTGCCCTTCACCGTGACGAGGGTGACCCAGCCGGACTGCGGGGGTGCGCCGCCGCCGGACGCCGTGCTGGCCTGGATCTGGTAGTCGCCGGGGAGCGTGTAGCTCTCGGCGTCGGACGTGTCGTAGTTGTAGCCGTTCTCGTTGAACCACACCGAGTAGACGGCGCTCCGCTCGGTGAGCGGGAGGCCGGAGAGGTCGATGGCGAGGACGTCCGGCGCGCCGGCGGTGGGCACGTGGTAGGTGCGCCAGGAGGTGCCGTAGTCGTTGTCCACCGCGAGCGGCGCGTCAGCCTGTGCGTAGGTCGCGAAGGTGGGGCGGCCCAAGCTGATGAGCGGCATCTTGGCGAATTGCGCAGGTGGCTTGGCCTGCGAGATCTGCGGGGCGCGCGCAAGGTCGGAGACGGTGCCGCCGCCGCCGCCCCCCTCGCTGCCACCCGGACCGGTCGAGGACGGAGGAGGGGTCGTGCCGCCGGTGGGATCGGGCGAGGGCGATCCGCCGGAGGCGCCGCCGCCGCATCCGGCGAGGACGGTGAGGAGGGAGAGGGAGAGGAGGAGCGGGGAGGAGCTGCGAACCTTCTGCATGTCGGTCTCGTAGCAAGCGCCCGGACCGTTCCGCACGCACCTCATGCGCGATTGCTCGCATCCTGTGCGCCTCAGCCTCAGGCCCGATCCCGCCGGCGCGTGTTATCTTCCGTGCATGCCCACGCCGGTCCCGGTCGCGCGGATGACCTACGCCGAGTACCTCGCGTTCGAGGCGAGGGGCGAGACGAAGCACGAGTACCTCGCGGGCGAGGTCTTCGCGATGGCCGGCGGCACGGTCGAGCATGGCGCCCTCGCGGCCGCCATGACGGTCGCGCTGGGAAGCGCGCTGCGCGGTCGACCTTGCCGCGCGCTCTCCTCCGACGTTCGCGTGCGCATCCAGTCGACCGATCTCTCGACGTATCCGGACGTGACGGTCGTCTGCGGCAAGGTCGAGACCGACGAGAAGGATCCGGACGGCGTCCTCAATCCCTCGCTCATCGTGGAGGTCCTCTCCGACTCGACCGAGGCCTACGACCGCGGCGCCAAGGCGGCGCACTACCGGCGCATCCCCTCCCTGGGCGAGTACGTCCTCGTCTCCCAGCGTGAGCCGCTCATCGAGGTGTACCGGCGCAACGAGCGCGGCAACTGGGAGCTCGTCGCCGAGGCGCGCGAGGGCGAGCGCGCGGAGATCGCATCGTGCGGTGAGCCCTTCACCCTCGACGTGAACGACATCTACCGCGACCCCCTCGCGAGCTGACCGGCCGTCAGTTGCACGCACGCGTCCCGGTGCCGCTCTCGCACTGGAGGGGCGACGGGCACGGCGTCTGGTCGTCGCAGGCGAAGAAGCAGAATCTTGTAGACGCCGTTCGACACTTGCACCGGCTCGCAGACGAAGCCGTCCGGGCAGGCGGTGTCGCCGCAGCTCACCGTGCAGAAGTCATAGAGGTCCGGATCGCGGGCGAACGCCGCGTCGCAGGCGAGGGGGCACGCGAGGTACCCCTTGTGCGGCGGGCGAAGGAACGGCGTGCAGGTCCCCGCATCCGGCGGGGTGCTCGCGTCTGGCGCCGCCGAGCCGTCGGGCGTCGCGGCCGCCTCGGGCGAGCCGTCCTCGCCGGCATCGGACGGCGTCGAGATCGTCGCGCCGCCGCAGCCCACGAGCCAGACGGCAAGGAGCGCGGGGGCGCGCGTCATGAGCCGCTTCCGTCGGTCGCCGGGATGGGAAAGGCGCAGCGGAAGCCGCTGGGCTCTCCCTTGTAGTACCCATCAGGCCGAAGGTCTGGAACTTCGAAGGGGGGCTCCGAGGCGGCGTCCGGACCGGCGCTCGCGGCGAGCGACCCGACAGGGAAGTACACAAAGGGGTGAACGGCGTCCGGCGCACGGTAGACATCGTGATCATCGAGAGGCCAGGCGCACAGGTCCTGACTCGCCGGGGTCTCCAGGAGCGCCCGCTCCCACTCGTCGGCGTTGCCGAAGAGATCGTGGTGACCGTAAGGACCAACGTCGGACGGATCCTGACCGACATCCTGCAGGGATCGGGCGCCGCTCGAAAAAGGGTCAGTGATACGGGCGCACTCCGGTGACACCGGCGAGCCGCTCCTCCGGCATGCTTGCCACTTGCTCACGAGGGACGGCTGTCCGGGCGTGTCGTCGGCCCCCTCCGCGCGCTGAAACTCGCCCGACGTCGGCAGATCGCCCCCGTAGTGACGGCAGAAGCCGCGAGCCTGCGACCACGAGACGATCACTGGTCGGTTCACGATGGATGCGTCGCGCCAGGACACGCCCCCGAGCCCGGCAACGTCCGGCGGCTCGGTGCATGCCCCCCCGTCTACGCAGACGGCGTACTCCCCGTTGGTCACTTCGGTCACCATGAGCCGGAAGGGAGCGACGATGACACGCGCGTTGGGCGTGATGAGCTCGGAGCACGCGTTCGGCGCGATGGCGAAGGACGGGACGCTGAGGGTCCAGTCGCCGACGTGGGTCGCCCCGCCCGGCACGTCGGCGAGCGCGCCGAGGCGTGGATCGTACGGCACCGCGCTGGGTTCGGACGGAGGGAAGTCGCTCGCCGAGGGCGGGACGGGGATCGGCGGCGCCTCCACCTGGCCGCCACAGCCAGGCGACAGAGCGATGCAGATCGTGAAGAGGGCGACGCGCATGGCTAGGGATGCGGAAAGAAGTTCGCGAAGAGGGAAGCCCAGGAACGCATGCGGTTGCAGTCGCCAGGGTCGGGAGGAGGCCGCCCTCCCTTGTTGGAGCACATCATGTTGCACGTCGGACCACATGGCTCGGCCGAGGCGGCCGGCTAGGAGGACCGCCCTGCTATAGCCTGCCTGCCTGCCTGCCTGCCTGCCTGCCTGCCTGCCTGCGAGCGCCATGCCGCCTGCTTGGTGGTGCACCGACTGCTCAGCCGAGTGGGAGCATGGCAACGAGGCCGGCGCAAGTCACCGGCCGTCGCTGTCGGCGACGCTTTGCGTCGACCCCACGGTTGCGTTAGCTTGCCCGCGCCTCCGGGAGAGAGAGACGACGCATGACCAAGCAAGTGTTCTTCTTCGGAAATGGGAAGGCGGAGGGCGATCCCAAGCGCCGCGATCTGCTCGGTGGCAAGGGCGCCGGGCTCGCCGAGATGACCGGCCTCGGGCTCCCTGTCCCGCCCGGCCTCACCATCTCGACCGAGGCCTGCAACGTCTTCGCGAAGACGGGCAAGCACGACCCCGGGCTCGCCGCTGCCGTGGAGGAGGCGCTCGCCAAGGTCGAGGCGGCCGTCGGCGCCAAGCTGGGCGACGCGAAGAACCCGCTGCTGGTGAGCGTGCGCTCCGGCGCCCGCGCGTCGATGCCCGGGATGATGGACACCATCCTCAACCTGGGCCTCAACGACGAGACCGCCGAGGGCCTCGCCGCGCGGTCGCAGAGCCGCCGCTTCGCGATGGACGCCTACCGGCGCTTCATCGCCATGTACGGGACGATCGCGCTCGGGCTGGAGAAGGAGCCCTTCGACAAGGCGATCGACGACGTGCGCGTGCGCGTGGCGAAGACCAAGAACATCGACCCGACCCGCATGAACACGGAGGAGCTCAAGCGCGCGGTGCCCGACAGCGACCTGCCGGAGAAGGACCTGGAGGCGCTCGTCGCCACCTTCAAGGGCATCGTGAAGGACCAGACGGGCAAGCCCTTCCCCACCGACCCGAAGGCCCAGCTCTGGGGTGCCATCGAGGCGGTGTTCGGCTCCTGGAACAACGCGCGCGCCGCCTACTACCGCAAGCTGCACGACATTCCGGACGACTGGGGCACCGCGTGCAACGTGCAGGCGATGGTCTTCGGCAACCTGGGGGACAAGAGCGCCACCGGCGTCGCCTTCACCCGCGACCCGTCGACCGGCGAGAAGAAGCTCTTCGGCGAGTGGCTCCCCAACGCGCAGGGCGAGGACGTGGTCGCCGGCATCCGCACGCCCATGCCCATCCGCGCCGAGCGCGCCGACGGCAAGGCGGACTCGCTGGAGACGCGCATGCCCGAGGCGCACGCCGACCTGGTCCGCATCGCCGGCACGCTCGAGGCGCACTTCCGCGACATGCAGGACCTGGAGTTCACCATCCAGGACGGCCGCCTCTACATGCTCCAGTGCCGCAACGGCAAGCGCACCAGCAAGGCCGCGGTGCGCATCGCGGTGGACATGGCGCACGACGGCACCATCTCCAGGGAGGAGGCGGTGCTGCGCGTGGAGCCGGAGTCGCTCGAGCAGCTCCTTCACCCGACGCTCGACCCCAAGGCGGAGAAGAAGCTGCTCGCCAAGGGTCTGTCCGCCAGCCCCGGCGCGGCCAGCGGCAAGATCGTCTTCGACGCCGAGGAGGCGAAGCTGCTCTCCTCGCAGGGCACGCCGGTGGTGCTGGTGCGCACCGAGACCTCGCCGGAGGACATCCAGGGCATGCAGGTCTCCCGCGGGATCCTCACCGCGCGCGGAGGCATGACCAGCCACGCGGCCGTCGTCGCCCGCGGGATGGGCAAGCCGTGCGTCGCCGGCACCACCTCCCTGCAGGTCCGCTACGACGTGCAGACCGCCGGCTTCTCCCTGCCCGACGGCTCCACCGTGACGCTCAAGAAGGGCGACATGATCACCATCGACGGCGGCACGGGCGAGGTCTTCGCCGGTGCGGTGCCCACGGTGCCCGCCGGCCTCACCGGCGGCTTCGAGGAGCTGATGCGCTGGGCGGACACCTTCCGCACCATGCACGTGCGCGCCAACGCCGACACCCCCAACGACGCCCGCACCGCGCGCGCCTTCGGCGCCGAGGGCATCGGCCTCTGCCGCACCGAGCACATGTTCTTCGGCGAGGAGCGCATCGCCGCGGTGCGCGAGATGATCCTCTCCGACGACGCGAAGGAGCGCGAGCGCGCGCTCGCCAAGCTGCTGCCCTTCCAGCGCTCCGACTTCGCCGGCATCTTCCGCGCGATGGACGGGCTGCCCGTCACCGTGCGCCTGCTCGACCCGCCGCTGCACGAGTTCCTCCCGACGGAGCCGAAGCAGATGGAAGAGCTGGCGAAGGCGATGGGCCTCTCGCCGCAGACGGTCGCGGCGCGCGCCAGGGACCTGCACGAGCAGAACCCCATGCTCGGCCACCGCGGGTGCCGCCTGGCCGTCACGCACCCGGAGATCTACGCGATGCAGGTGCGCGCCATCCTGGAGGCCGCCGCCGCGGTGGCGAAGGAGGGCGTGAAGGTCCACCCGGAGATCATGATCCCGCTCGCCATCTCCAAGGCGGAGCTGGATGTGATGCGCAAGATCGTCGACGACGTCGCGGCGGAGGTGAAGAAGACGGCCTCGGTGCCGGAGTTCGCCTTCGGCACGATGATCGAGCTGCCCCGCGCGGCGCTGCTGGCGAACGAGCTGGCGGAGACGGCGGAGTTCTTCTCCTTCGGCACCAACGATCTCACCCAGGCCACGCTGGGCCTCTCGCGCGACGACGCCGGGCGCTTCCTGCCCGAGTACGTCGACCGCGGCCTGCTGCCGAAGGACCCCTTCGTGTCGCTCGATCAGCCCGGCGTCGGCCAGCTGGTGAAGCTCGCGACCGAGCGCGGCAAGAGCACCCGCCCCAGCATCAAGGTGGGCGTGTGCGGCGAGCACGGCGGCGACCCTCCGAGCATCGCCTTCTTCCAGGCCGCCGGCCTGCAGTACGTGAGCTGCTCGCCCTTCCGCGTGATCGTCGCGCGCCTCGCCGCCGCCCAGACGGCCATCAAGGCGAAGGGCCAGCAGGGCGGCGCCGGCACGGCGTGACCCCCGGCGCGATGGACCGCGCCGCGGAGCGCGTGCTCGAGGCGAGCGCCGCGGCGCCCGCTGCGCTGGTGTGCGTCGTCGGGCCGACGGCCTCCGGCAAGACCGAGCTGGCGGTGCGCGTGGCGGAGCGGCTGGGCGGCGAGATCGTCAGCGCCGACAGCGTGCAGGTCTACCGCCGGTTCGACGTGGGATCGGGCAAGCCCACGGCGGAGGAGCTCGCGCGCGCGCCGCACCACCTGATCTCCATCCTGGACCCGCGCGACGCGATCGACGCGGCGCGGTGGGCGGCGCGCGCCGACCGCGCGCTGGAGGACATCCGCGCGCGCGGGCGCGTGCCCGTCGTGTGCGGCGGCACCTTCCTCTGGGTGAAGGCGCTGGTGCAGGGGCTCGTCGCGGCGCCGCCGGCCAGCGAGCCGCTGCGGGAGGCGCACCGCGCGCGGGTGGAGAAGGAAGGGCGTGCCGCGCTCCACGCCGAGCTGGCGAAGGTCGACCCTGCGTCGGCGGCGCGGCTGCACCCCAACGACGTGGTGCGGGTGAGCCGCGCGCTGGAGGTGGTTCAGTTGACGGGTCAACGATTGAGCGACCTGCACGCGGCGCACGGCTTCGCGCGGGCGCGCCACGAGGCGCTGCTCTTCGCCCCGCGACGGGAGCCGGCGGAGCTGACGGCGCGCATCGCCGCGCGCGTCGACGCCTTCCTCGCCGCCGGATGGGAGCAGGAGGTGCGCGCGCTGCTGGACGACGGCCTGAGAGACGCGAGGGCGATGGGATCGGTGGGCTACAAGGAGGTCGCCGCCTGCGTGCGCGGGGACCTGCCGCGCGCCGAGCTGCGCGACACCATCGTCCGCGCGACGCGCGTCTTCGCCCGCCGGCAGACCACGTGGCTCCGCTCCGCGAAGGTGGAGTGGCTGGTCTGAACTACAGCGCCAGCGTGGCGTCGAGCAGCTCGCCGAAGTTCTTCGGCGCGAAGGCGGTGACGGCGCCCTCCATCTTCGCGACCGATGTGGCCGTGGGGGCGGCGGCCTGCGTGATCTCCGGCTTGACCGGGGCGGGCGCCGTGACCGCCGTCATCGACGGCGCGGTGCCGGTGCGCATGGGCGTCGGCGGCGCGAGGTCGGCGCTGTACTCGCCCGGCGCCTTCGCCGGCGGCAGCTCCGCTTCCATCTCCTGGGCGGGCTTCGCCTCGGCGGTGCGCATCGACGCGAGGGGGATCGGCTCCTCCTCGGGGGGCGCCTCCTGCTTCTTGGCCTCGCGGACGCCGGTGAAGTCCTCGAAGTCGGACTGGGCGGCGACCTGCTTGCCCGACTCGGGCGGCGGCGTCATCGGCGCGGGCGGGATCTCAATCTCCGGGCCCGCGGCCTCCATCGGCTCGGCGATGGCGCGGCGCGACGAGGGCGGCGGCTCCGCCACCTCGACCTCCGCCTCCTCCATCACCACCTCGACGGCGGGGGCCTCGCCCTCTTCCTCGTGGACGATGTGACGATCGTCCAGCTCCAGCACCTCTTCGCCCAGCTCCTCCGGCTCGGCCGGCTCGGCGGCCACCAGACGCGAGCGGCTCTCCTCGGCAACGATGGCGGCGGGCGCCTCCGGCTCGCGCTCCTGCTCCAGCGCCACCTGCGCGTCGGCGGAAGGCGGCACCGTCGGGATGGGCGCCTCGGTCGCCTCCTCGCCCGCGGCGGCGGCCTCCACGTGAGGCATGCGCGGCAGCGCCGCGTTGCGAACGATGCGCTCCAGCAAGCTCTCCAGCTTGGCGATCTGCTCCTGGCTCATGCCCCGCTCCCCGCTTGCAAGCGCACCAGCGCGTCGCTCCAGCTCACGCCCTGCTCGATCCACCCGCGCACGCGCAGGGCGCCGCCGGCGCTCGCGACGAGCACGCGCACGCCGCCCGCGTCGCTGAGGAGCGCCGCGCCGACGGTGCGGCCGGTCATCGCGTCCATCGCGCCCTCCAGCAGGCCGACGTAGAAGTCCGCGGAGGTGATGGGCGCCGACGTCACGTGCAGGACGAGGGCGCGGCCCCAGCGCTCGATGGCGAGGGTGCCCATGCCGCGCACCGCCAGCTCGGCGCCGAGCTGCGAGGCGACCGACTCCAGGCTGGCGGCGAGCACGCCGCTCGCGCCGCCCGCGCGCGCGGCGGCGGCCTTGCCCATCGTCTGGCCGACGGCGCGGCCCACGCGCACGCGCGCATCGGCGGGGACGCCGCTCACCAGCTCGCCGAGGGCGTCGGCGGGGAGCACGACCGCCTGCGCCCCGCCCTCCAGCTGGATGCTGCCTGACGACAGATCGAAGCGAACGGCGTGGGACAAATCGACGGTTTCGGCCATGCTTTCTCCGGCGAACACGGTTATAGAGGGGTGCGAAAGAGCGTGTCAAATCGGCGTCAAACCGCGAAGGCCCTCCTTGTGGCGGTCGTGGCCGCCGCGGCGGTCACCGGCGCCGGTCCGGGCGGAGAGGCCGCGGGCGCCACGGAAGGCGGGGAAGCCGCGGAGGCCGGAGCGCCCCGCGCCGCTGCCCCCGTCGCCGCGACCCCGGGCCCGGACCTCTCGCAGGCCGCCCCACTCGGGCGGCTGCCCTTCTCGGCCTGCTCCTTCCGCCACGCGGTGTGCGTGCACGCCGCACACGCGGGCGCGCCGGTCATGGAGACGCTGGCCAGCGCAGAGCATGCGTGGGACCTCGCCACCGGGCCCATGCAGATGCCCCCCCCGGAGGCCGACGTGCAGACCGGGGTGTGGGACATCGTGCTGGGCGAGCCGGCGGATGGCGGGCTGGGCACCACCGCCCTCGCCCACCGGGGCTTCTCCGCCGCGTTCGACCGCGCCAGCGCGGTGACGACGATTGACTCCCGCCTGCGGCCGGGCTGCACGCTGGACTACGTCGTCGCGCGGGAGCTGTTCCGCGCCATCGGCTACCGCGCGGTGCCGGCGGCGGAGGAGGGCACCGCGCTGGGCGAGGCGGCAGCCCTCGCCCACCTCGCGGTGCCGTGCGCGCAGGGCATCCCCGACGGCGCCGAGGTCTTCCAGCAGAACCCCGACCACGTGGTGGTGGATCCGTGGGCGTGGCCGCCCGCGTGGACCTACGCGCCGGCAAGGGGCCCCGCCTCGCCCGCCGATCCCGGGTGGGTCGCCGCCGGCCGGCGCTACGATCACGGCGCGGGCCTCTTCTTCTGGTGGCTGGACGACACCTTCGCGCAGTCGCCAGGATCGACGGTGCTCGCCCTCTACGCCCTCGCGGCGACGAAGACGCCCGTCGGCGCGGAGCGCTGGGTCAACGAGCCGGACGCCTTCGACGTCCTGCGCACCAGCATGAAGGGCACCCTCTCGGAGGGATCGACCATCGACGATCTCCTGATCGACTTCGCGGTGGCGCGCGCCTTCATGGGCTCCACCGCGGACGACGCCCACTTCCCGGAGTCGCGCGCCCTGGGCGACGCCGCGCGCGTGCGGCTGGACTGGGACATCGGCTGGCCGCTCACCGCGCGCGGCCTGGCCTCGCCGGCCCCCGTCGCGCCGACGGGCGCGTCGTACGTGCGGGTGAGCCACGCCGGCGCGCCGACGGGCATGCGCCTGCGCGTGGAGGTGCGCTGGGAGCAGCTCGCCCGGATGCGCTGGGTCGCGGTGAAGCTGGACGCGCAGGGCCACGAGCTGGCGCGCGTGCCCATCAACGTCGCGCAGAAGGCGACGAGCGGGGCGATCACCCTGACCGAGCTGGACCAGACCGCGAGCGTGCTGCTCGTGGGCGTCAACGTGGGCAACTGGTCGGCGCCGTTCGATCCCGACGACGTGGTCTGGGAGCCGCACGGCTGGGTCCTGAACGTCGCCGCGCAGTAGCGCGCGGGCTCACGCCCGGCGCTCCAGCTCCTTGGCACGCAGGGCACCTCGACCACGTGGCTCACTGATGGGTTACGTCGCTGCACGAGGGCCAAGGGGAACAGCTACTCGCTCGATAGCTCCCATGCTGGTACCTTACTACTCGGGGTGAACAGCGACGAGAACCACTCTGTGGGCACCTCTGGGGCGTCCTGAATGTAGAGCCTGGTAGGGTCATCAGCCTCCGGCAGCTGCGCGCGACGCCTTCCCTCCGCGCTGACGCGACGACGCCGCAGGACAGCGGCCGCGACGAGCCATCCGAGCGACACGGCCACGGCCGCAAGCACGAGAAGGATGTCAATCCGTGATGATACCATGTCTGCCCCTTGGAGCTCTGCTCGTCAGGCAGAGGGCCCCCTTGGGCCAGGGCCGGTCGGATCCTCCGGGCTGGGACGGTATTGCCGGGAGTGCGGGTTGCCGCCACCGGTGCCCTCCGGGTTGGGGAACGCGTAGATGTCCGACCAAGCAGGGTTGGCGCGTGGTCCAAACCCACCGCCAACTCCGTTTGGGTCATCCGGTGCTGGCATGTAGACGGTGTACTGAGCGGAACGAGGGCCTCCGCCGCCAGTGCCGCCCGTCGGGTCGTCCCATGGCATCTGCTTTGGGACGTGGCCATCGGGTACACCTACGCGAAAAACGTCCATCCAGTCGTTCGTGGACATCATCGAGCTGAGCCCAGCACGTGCTGCCGCCGAAACTTCACCCCGCCGCACCGCCGCCCCCCGGAGCTCCTGCCACAGCGCCGCCTCCGATCGCGTCGCGTCCTTTCGCCGCATCCGCCGCGCGTGGTGGTGAAGGAAGAACAGAGAGGGGAGGCCATTCGCGGGGGAGGGCCCGTTCCCACCGTTTCTACCGTCCACAGCCCGTCACCAGCGCCCCGAACATCCTCCCCGCCCGAGCGAGCGACAGCGAGCGATGGGCCGGGGGAGGACGCGTGCGCGCAGGGCCCACGCGCAAGCTCGCGCGCGCGCCAGAGCCCGTGCACCCTGCACCCATCGACGGCGCGCGCGCGAGCGAGCATGGGCCCGAGCACACGCGAGGAGGGGCCCCCCTCCCTCTCCTCCCTAAAACACCCCGCCCACCGACACGCTCCCCGGCCCGATTCCCACGTGCACCGCGCTCTCCTTCGCATGCCCCCGCCCGGAGAGGATCGCCACCACCAGCGTGACCGCGCCGGACACCACCGCCGCGCCCGTCAGGATGTCGGCCACCGCGGCGAAGGTCTGCGTGCGGCTGCGCGCGTCGTCGATCTGCTGCGTCGTGGACCCAAACGTCGCCACCTTGCTTTCGTAGTCGCTCTTCTCGGCGATGGCCGCGATGCCCGTCGCGACGGCGCCCGCGGCGAGCACGCCGGTGACGGTGATGCCGATCCAGAGCTTGCTCCCGGAGTGCGCCTCCGGCGCGGAGGGCGGCGGCGTGGACACCGGCGGCTGCTCCACCGTCCGCGGCGTGGCCGGCGGCGGCGTCGGCGCGGCGATCTCCAGATCGACCGTCGGCGTGTCGCCCCCGGCGACGTCCAGCACCTTCACCGCGGTGGCGCCGCCCTTGGTCGCGGCGATGCGCCGTTGCCCGGCGTTGACGAGCACCGGCCCGGCGAGCGGCGACTTGCCCACCGAGACGTCGTCGACGGTCACGTTGGCGCCGTCCGCGTTGGTGGTGATGCGCACGGTGCCGACGTGCTGCGCCGCCTTGTCGATCTCCTGCTGCACCTGCTCGGTGCGCGCGGCCGCGACGTCCTTGCCGCCGTCCTTCAGGTACTGGTGGAAGTAGCGGATGCCCTGCGCGTAGTCCTGCAGCTCCAGCGCCGTCTGACCCAGGTTGTAGAGCACGAGGTAGTTGGGGGCGATCTCGTAGGCTCGCTTGAACTCGACGAGCGCCCCGTTGAAGTCGCCCTCCTTGTAGTCCTTCACGCCGCGCTGGAAGAGATCGTGTGCCTGGGCGGTCGGCGGGGCGGCGGCCGCCCCGGAGGCGGCGAGCGCCACGGCGAGGGCGAGCAGGCAGGAGGTCGCGCGCGCGCTCATTTGTAGGGATCCTTCTCGTCGATGGTGTGCTTCGGCCGCGGACCGACGGGGATGTTGGTGCCCGCGCCAAGGTCGTCTCCCGGCTTCGCCCCGGTCGCGGCGCTCGCGCTCGGCGCGGCGACGGGCGGCGGCGCCACGGGCGGTCCATGCACCGCCGCGCGCTGGAGGGAGAGGTCGAGCGAGACGTCCTTGTCGAAGGCGACCATGCGATCCTCGGTGACGAACCCGGGCGCCGACGCGGAGACCCTGTGCAGGGAGTCGTCGCGCTTGAGCGTCACGTGGAAGGGGTTGGACGAGACGGGCGTGCCGTCGAGGGTGATGCGCGCGGCGGCGGGCGCCGCGGAGACGTGCAGGTCGATGGTCGCGGGCGCGGGCGCGGACGCGGACGCGGGCGCGGGAGGCGGCGAGGGGACCGGCCCGGCGGCGCGGGTGGCCGCGGGCGTGGAGGTGTCGCGCATGGCGAGCACCACCACCGCGCCGAGGATGCCCGCGAGCACCACGCCCCCGCCGGCGAGAGCCCAGACCCGGCGCGGCCGCAGCTCGTCCTTGCGCGTGACGGTGAAGGAGGCCGGCCCCCCGCCCGCGCCATCCATCTCCGGCGGCGTCGCCGATGGCAGGCTGGGAGGCGGCATGGACACCGACTCCTCCCGCACGCCGGGCAGCGACACCGCCGCGAGCTCGCCCGTCGCCGAGGCGCTGGCGAGGGCCACCTGCCGCTCGATGATGGCCCGGATGCGCTCGCGCTCGGTGGCGAAGGCCTCGGTGCACAGGGCGCCCACCTCGCGCACGCCTGCGCGGAGGCCGGTCGACTCCATCGCCGACTCCAGCGCGGCCTGCATCTCGGCGGCGGTGGCGAAGCGGTCGTCGGGGTTGGGCGCCATCGCCCGCGCGGCCACCGCGCTCAGCGCCTCCGGCACCTCCGGGCGCAGCGCGCGCGCGGAGGGGTAGTCGCCGTGGGTGCGCTTGCTGATGACGACCGCCTCGATGTCGCCGGAGGTGAGGCGGCGCTGCGTCAGCGCTTCCCACAGGATGATCCCGACGCTGTAGATGTCCGCCCGGCGATCCACCTCGCGCGCGGCGATCTGCTCCGGCGCGATGTACCCCAGCTTCCCCTTGAAGACGCCCGTCTCGGTGCGCGACACCGCGCCGGCGACCTTCGCGATGCCGAAGTCGACGATCTTGACCTGGCCGTCGTAGCAGACGAACACGTTCTGCGGGCTGACGTCGCGGTGCACGACGTGCAGCGGCGTGCCGTCGTAGTCGGCGAGCTCGTGCGCGTAGTGGAGACCGGCGAGCGCCTGCGTGAGGATCGCCAGGTGGATCGCCAGGGGCATGCGCGAGCGACCGATGCGCGAGGTGAGCGCCTGCAGCGACTGCCCCTCCAGGTACTCCATCACCATGAAGGGGCGCGGCGGATCGCCGGGCTCCAGGCCCACCTCGTAGGTGTGCAGGACGTTGCGGTGACTGAGGCGCGCGGCGAGGCGGGCCTCGTCCATGAACATGGTGACGAACTCGACGTCGTGCGCCAGCTCGGGGCGGATCTCCTTGAGCACCAGGAGCTTGTTCACGCCCGCGGGCCCCTGCGCGATGGCGAGCTGCACGCGCGCCATGCCGCCGCGGCCGAGGATGGCGATCGGCTTGTAGCGACCGAGGCTCTCCGGCTCGAGATCGGCGGGGGCGCGGGAGGTCATGGCGAGGGGACGAGGAAGGTGTAGCTGATGGTCGACGGCCTCACGAGCACGCTCGTCTCTCCGATGCGCTTGCTGGTGGAGTGGACGGTCGCGGTGAGGCGGATGTAGCCGGTGGGCACGTTGATGAAGCCGCCGTACCCGGAGGAGTCGGTGGAGGAGGCGGTCTCGCTGGGCAGGCCGCCGACGAGGAAGAAGCCCTTCGTCTGCGGGTCGGTGCGGTCGATGGTGCACGCCACGTCGGCGGCGAACTTGGACTGGCAGTCCACCGCGCCGTAGAACGCCGCCCCGAGGGACGGGTCCAGGGTGTTGCCCGCCGTCGTCGCGAGCTGCGCGAGCGTGGCGGGCGTGAGCATCAGGATCGTGGCGTAGGTCGTGTCGTCGACGAGCGGCGGGTTGAAGAAGACGAGCGACGGGACGACCGCCGGCAGACCACCGTCGGGCGGGGCCTGCGAGCTCTGCACGTCCAGGTATCCGTCGAAGCCCGCCGCGACGTTCGGCACGGTGACGACGCCCTTCGAGTCGGGGGTGAGCGGCTGGCCGAGCGGGCTGGTGCACGACACGTCCAGCTTGGCGCAGACCTTGATGGTCAGCTCGGTCATCGGGGCCTTGGTGACCAGATCGATGAAGGGGACCTTCACCGTCACCTGCGGCTTCACCGCCGTGGGAAAGGTCACGCTGCCGAGGCAGCCCCACGTGGGGTCGACCTGCTGCACGTCCGGCGGGGCTTCCTCGGTGCCGCCGGCGTCCACCGGCGAGGCCACGCACACGCGGTCGCGACACACGCTGCCGGCGAAGGCGCCCCCCCGCGCGGCGCAGTCGCCGTCGGTCTTGCACTGCTCGTCGCTCGTCGAGAGGGCCAGCGAGCACCCGACGACGCCCGAGAACGCGGCGGCGAGGCCAAGGAGGAAGCGAGCGCGCATGGGCGAAGTCTACTCCGTCCCGTCCGGAGGCCCAAAACCCGGGCTAGCGGTCGCTCGCCCCCTCTCGTGCGTGAGGAGCGGGGGGTCGGGGTGGTGAGATTGCCTCCCGGACGAAGGGCACGAGGACGGCGTTCACCCGGTCCGGCTGCTCCAGGGCGGAGAGGTGTCCGGCGCCGGGCACCATCTCCAGCCGCGCGCCGGGGATGCGGTCGGCGATGAGGCGCGAGCGCGCCGGCGGGGTGGCCACGTCCTCTTCCCCGCAGAGCACCAGCGTGGGCGCGCGGATGGCGGCGATCTCCGCGGTGACGTCCGGCCGCCGGAAGATGGCCTTGCTGGCGCGGTACACGCCCTCGCGGGAGAAGCCGTTCACGTCGCGCGAGAGGCGCGCGGACATCTCCGGGTGGGTGGCGAGCGTGGTGCGCCCGAACATCTTCGGCGCGACCTGCCGCTCCACCAGCCACGGCGGCATGCCCGCGCGGCGGAAGAGGGAGGCGAGCGCGCGGTACTTCACGCGGTCGCGCTTGCGCTCCGCCTGGGCGCTGGTGTCCAGCAGGACGAGGCCCTTCACGCGGTCGGGCGCCAGCAGCGCGAGGCGCATGCCGACCATGCCGCCCCAGGACAGGCCGACGAGCACCAGCTTGTCGACGCCCAGGGCGTCGCAGGCATCGAGCAGGGCGCGGGTGTTGTCGTCCAGGGAGAAGGGCGGCGGCAGCTCGCTCTTGCCGTGGCCGGGCCCGTCGAAGCAGAGGACGCGACCGAGCTCGGACAGCGGGCCCACCTGCGCGTCCCACATGGAGCCGTCGCAGAGGAAGGAGGGCCACAGCACGATCGCCGGCGCGCCCTCACGCGCGGGCTTGCCGTGCTCGCGGTAGAACCAGCGTCCGAGCCGGGTGGAGACGTACATGCCGAGGCGCGGACCTTACCAGAAAGTCCGCACCCCGCCGCCGCCGTTCACGTCAGGCCGATCGGGCCCTCTCGCTCGCTCACGCCCGACGCGTAGCGGAGGGCCCCGCGGGGAGGGGCGGCGCGTGCCGCCCCTGCAAGAAGACCTGAGACGGAGATGAACCGAGGCCACATCCTCCCAGGCCGCAACGCCCGACGCGTAGCGGAGGGCCCGCGTGGGGAGGGGCCCCGCCCAATTCACTTGGGCGGGGAGGGGCGGCGCGTGCCGCCCCTGCAAGAAGACCTGAGAGGGAGATGAACCGAGGCCACATCCTCCCAGGCCGCAACGCCCGACGCGTAGCGGAGGGCCCCGCGGGGAGGGGCGGCGCGTGCCGCCCCTCAGGGGAAAATCTCGCGCTCCTTGTAGACCGCCTCGATGCGCTGCAGCGCCAGCGCGTACGCGGCGATGCGGCGGTCCACCTTGCGGCTGCGCGCCACGTTGTCGACGTCGCGGTAGACGCGCTTCATCGCGGTCTCCAGCTTGTCGTCCACCTCTTCGAGCGTCCAGAACTCGGAGCGCTTGTTCTGGCACCACTCGTAGTAGCTGACCGTCACGCCGCCCGAGTTGGCGAGCACGTCGGGCAGGATGTCGATGCCGCGCTCGAGCAGGATCTTCTCGCCGGCGGGGTTGGTCGGGCCGTTGGCGCCTTCCACCACCACCTTCGCCTGGATGGCCGAAGCCTCCGCCTCGCCGATCTGGTTCTCCAGGGCGGCGGGGGCGCAGATGTCTGCCTTCGTCGCCCAGAACTCCTCGCGGGAGATGGGCTTCCCGCCGGGGTAGCCGGCGATGCTGTGGTGCTTCTCGACGTGGTCCTGCAGCTTGTGGGCGTTGAAGCCCTCCGGGTTGTAGAGGTACCCGCTGTGATCGCCGACGGCGATGGTGGACACGCCCAGCTTGGAGAGCAGCACCGCGAAGTGGCTGCCCACGTTGCCGAAGCCCTGGACGAGCATCGTCGAGCCTTCCAGGTTGAAGCCCTTGTCCTTCGCCCACTCGGTGAGGCAGTGGACCATGCCCTGGCCGGTGGCCTTGCTGCGGCCGAGGGTGCCGCCGCTGGCGACGGGCTTGCCGGTGACGACGCCCTTCACGCTCTGCTTGTGCGCGGAGCCCACCATGTTGGAGTAGGTGTCCATCATCCAGGCCATGGTCTGGCTGTTGGTGCCCATGTCCGGCGCCGGGACGTCGTACTCCGGCCCGATGTTCTCGCCGAGGGCGTGGGTGAAGCGGCGCGTGATGCGCTGCAGCTCGTTGCGCGACACGCTGCGCGGGTCGAACTTGATGCCGCCCTTGCCGCCGCCGTACGGCAGACCCATGAGCGAGCACTTCCACGTCATCATCGTGGAGAGCGCCTTGACGTCGTCCAGGGTGACGTTGGCGTGGTAGCGGATGCCGCCCTTGAAGGGGCCGAGCAGGTTGTTGTGCTGGACGCGGTATCCCTTGAAGAGGCGAATCTCGCCGCTGTCCATGCGGACTGGGAAGTTGACGATGATCTCGTTCTTCGGCTGGCTGAGGATGGTCGAGACGTACGGGGCCAGGTTGATGACCTTCGACGCGGTGTCCAGGTAATCCTGGATGACGCGGAAGAAGTCGTACTCCTTGCCGATCGAACGCATGGATCCGGGGGCCGCCGGGATGGCGGAAGAGCTCGGGGGAGGCTTGTTGCTCATGGCTTCCTTGTCGATGGGGGTCGCCCGCGGGGCGCGAGCCGCGACGCGGACAGAAACGGGTGGAGCATACTCAGAAGCGACGTGACGCGACGCGTTAGTTTGCCGGGATCCAAAGGCTGTAGAGGTAGACGACGGTGCTCGTCAGCAGGAGCGCGTCGACCCGGTCCAGGATGCCACCGTGCCCCGGCACGATGTGACCGGAGTCCTTCACGCCCGTCGCTCGCTTGATGAGCGACTCGCCCAGGTCGCCTGCCTGCCCGAGCGCGCCGGCCACCAGCGACAGGAGCAGCGCGTGCCCGAGCGGGATGCTGCGCAGGAACCAGAAGTGGGCCAGGCACGCGCCGACGGCCGCGCCCCCGAGACCGCCGATGGCGCCCTCCACCGTCTTCTTGGGGGACACCACCTCGTAGAGCTTGTGCTTGCCGAGGAAGCGCCCGGCGAAGTAGCCGCCGGTGTCGCTGAACCACGCGAACATCAGCGTCATGACGACGTAGCTCGGGCCGTCGGGGAGGTCGCGGCGGATGACGGCGAGCCACGTGAGCGGCACGGCGACGAAGACGGGGCCGAGGCCCATCGCGAAGGAACGGATGGCGGCGGTGTGGATGTCGCCCAGCCGCGCGAGGGTCACCAGCGGTCCGATCACCGGCACGATCGCCAGCACCGTCAGCACCACGCGCGCGTCGTGTCCGCCGAAGTAGATCGCCGCGGAGACGGCGGCGGTGAGCGCCAGCCCGATGCCTTGCGAGACGCGGTCGCCGGCGTGGGTCATGCCGAACAGCTCGGAGGCGCCCACGACCGACGCGGGCAGCACGAGCAGGTAGAGGCCCCACGCGGGCCCGCGATACAGAAGCAGCAGCAGCAGCGGGACGGCGACGGCGGCGGTCGCCAGGCGCACCGCCAGGTTGGACGCGCTCTTCTTCGGCGGCGGCGCTCCCTCGGTCGCCGTGGGGCTCTCTTCCGAGGTGGGCGTCTTCACGGCAGATCCGCTCGGGGCTCAGAGGGCGATGCGGGTGACCTTGGCCGAGGCGCCCTGCACGGCGCTGGCGATCGGCGATGCGGGCTTGCCGACCTTGCCGAACCGGCGCTCACGCTGCTGGTAGCTCTCGATGGCGGCGAAGAGATCCTCGGCCTCGAAGTCCGGCCAGAGCACGTCGGCGAAGTACAGCTCGGCGTAGGCGAGGCCGTAGAGCAGGAAGTTGGAGATGCGGCGCTCGCCGCCGGTGCGGATGACCAGATCGGGATCGCCGACGCTCAGGCTGGGCATCAGGCCGTGAAGGGCGTCTTCCGTCACCTCGTCCAGATCGATGCGGCCCTCGGCCACGCGGCGGGCCAGCTCGCGCGCGGCGGCGGCGATCTCCTCGCGGCCTCCGTACGAGAGGGCGAGGGTGAGGGTCATCTCGCTGTTGGGCTCGCTCTCGCGCTGCAGCGGCTCGAGGACGGCGCGGACCAGGTGCGGCAGCCGCCCCAGGTTGCCGACGGCGTTGAGGCGGATGCCGTTGTCCAGGATCTCGTCGCGCTCGCTCGTCAGGAACTCGCGCAGCAGCTCCATCAGGGCGTCCACCTCGTCGCCGGGGCGCGCCCAGTTCTGCTCGCTGAAGGCGTAGAGGGTGAGGGCGCGGAGGCCGAGCCGCCGCGCGATCCGCACCATGCGGCGGACCGCCTGCGAGCCCTTGCGGTGACCCTGCACGCGCGGAAGGCCACGCTGCTGGGCCCACCGGCCGTTGCCATCCATGATGATGCCGACGTGCGACGGCAGGTTGCGGGCTTCGACGAGGGTCATTCGCGCGGGTCGCTGGGTATCACGGGGGCTCGCGGCGAGCAATTGGAGGGGTAACGACCGGCCCTCGGGTAGCGTATCGCATCCTGCGCGCCCGTGTCGGGGCGGCTCGGGCCACGCCGAACGGTCTGGACCGGCGGGATGGAAGGTCAGGGGCGGGCACGCGTATGATCCGGCCGGACTTCCTTTTCGGTCGTTTGCGGGCGCGCGACGCTTGACGCCGGCCATGTTCCGACACCACACCTGAAAGACCCGATGCAGCCGCCCTACGGCCAGTACCCGCCGCCCCAAGGCCCCCCGCCCGCCTACCCGTATCCCCCGCAGCAATACGGGGCGCCGAGCGCGCCCGGCGTGCACTGGGTGGTGTGGCTGCTCCTCGCGGGCGGGCTGCTCACCGCGTTCGCCATCGGCGGCCTCGTCATCGCGTGGCAGGTCATGACGCCCAAGCACTCCAGCTACGCGTACAGCGGCTCGGGCAGCTCGGGCTACGGCTCGGGCGGCTCCGGCTACGGCTCGGGCAGCTCAGGCTATGGCTCGGGCTCGGGCTCGGGCTACGGCTCGGGCGGCTCCGGCTACGGCTCGGGCGGCTCGGGCTACGGCTCGGGCGGCTCCGGCTACGGCAGCGGCTACGACAGCTACGGCTCGGGGTCGGGCTACGGCTCAGGCGGCTCGGGCGGCTCAGGCTACGGTTCGGGCTCCGGCGGCCTCTACGGCGGCGGCGCCCCCAAGCCGTACCTGCCGCCGGTGAAGCGCAACATCCCCGTCTTCGCCGTCAGGACGCTGGATGGCTGCAGCAAGACAGACCTGAACAGCATCCAGGACAAGATCAACGACGCCATCGACATCGGCGCCCCCCTCTACAACGACGGCAACTTCGCCGCCTGCTACAGCACCTACGAGAGCACCGCGCAGACGCTGGAGCGCACCCTTCCCGCGTCGTGCAAGGGCCCGACGGATGCGCTGAAGGCCGGGCGGGACAAGGCCTCCAAGCTCACCAGCTCCAGCGCCCAGGCATGGGCGATGCGCGACACCTTCGACGGCTTGCTGAACGCCATCGACCGCAAGGGCCCTGACCTCTGAGACGAGGTGAACCTCGTTCCCATCCCGTCCTGGAAGGGACTCGGTCAGGCGTCGGGCTTTGAAAGGGCGAAAGCCCTGTCTGGCGGCGTGATACCGTAGCGCGCCGATGGGAGTGGAGCGCTCGCCGGGACAGGTCATCGCCGGGCGTTTTCGGCTGGTGCAGAAGCTGGGCCAGGGAGGCATGGCCAGCGTCTGGACCGCCCACCACCTCACGCTGAAGGTGGACGTGGCGGTGAAGTTCATGGACGCCGCCTTCGCCGCCGGCGACGAGACGATGCTCAAGCGCTTCAACCAGGAAGCGACCGCCGCCGCGACGATCCAGAACCCGCACGTCGTCAAGATCCTGGACTACGGCAAGGATCAGGGCGGCCGCCCGTACCTCGCCATGGAGCTGCTGCGCGGCGAGGAGCTGGAGCAGCGCCTGGAGCGCGAGGGCCCCCTGTCCATCGACCTGGTGAAGCAGGTGGTGGTCGAGACGTGCAAGGGCCTCACCGCCGCCCACGCCGCCGGCGTGGTGCACCGCGACCTCAAGCCGGAGAACGTCTTCCTCTGCAAGGAGCAGGACGGCTTCTCGGTGAAGCTCCTGGACTTCGGCATCGCCCGGGCGGACCGGGAGCTCTCCGGGGGCGGCAACCTCACCATCACCGGCCAGCTCCTCGGCACGCCCATGTTCATGAGCCCGGAGCAGGCGCTCGGGAAGAAGGACGTGGACGGCCGCAGCGATTTGTATTCGCTCGGCGTCGTCGCCTACAAGTGCCTCACCGGCCAGCCGCCGTATGAAGAGAGCGACACCGTCGGCGAGATCATCGTCTCCATCACGACCAAGCCGCCGCGGGAGCCAACGACGCTCCGCGCCGACATCCCGCCGACGGTGGTGGCGTGGCTGAAGAAGGCGCTCAACAAAGATCGCAAGGAGCGCTTCCAGACGGCGAAGGAGATGTCCGATGCCTTCGTCGAGGCGTGCGACGTGCGGCGCATGGCGGTGTCCTTCTCCGGGCTGGACGTGGACGATACGGTCCCGCCGCGGGTGAACTTCGACGAGGTGCAGACGCGCGCCACGAGCGAGCCCCCGCCGCCGGTCGAGGCCTCCTCCCTCTCCGAGCGCCCTCCCCCGCCCGACTCCGGTCCGGTGAGCTCTCCCGTCGGCCGGCACTCCGCCACCTCCCTGGCGATCGTGGTCGTGGTGGCTCTCTCGCTGGCAGGCCTCGCCTACCTCTGGCTCTCCGCGCATCGTTAACAGGAGGGGCGGCACGCGCCGCCCCTCCCCGCCCAAAGTAATTTGGGCGGGGCCCCTCCCCACGCGGGCCCTCCGCTTCGCGTCGGGCTTGCCGACGGTGGCACGCGCCGACCCTCCCCGCCCAAAGTCATTTGGGCGGGGCCCCTCCCCACGCGGGCCCTCCGCTTCGCGTCGGGCTTGCCGACGGCGGCACGCGCCGCCCCTCCCCGCCCAAAGTCATTTGGGCGGGGCACCTCCCCACGCGGGCCCTCCGCTTCGCGTCGGGCTTGCCGACGGCGGCACGCGCCGCCCCTCCCCGCCCAAAGTCATTTGGGCGGGGCACCTCCCCACGCGGGCCCTCCGCTACGCGTCGGGCTTGCCGACGGCGGCACGCGCCGACCCTCCACGCCCAAAGTCATTTGGGCGGGGCCCCTCCCCACGCGGGCCCTCCGCTACGCGTCGGGGCTGCCGAGCTGGGGGCGGGGGGGCGGACGAGGTTGTCGCCGCTCGCGCCACGCGCTTTGATACCCCCATGCTCCCCCTCCGAGTCACCCTGCGCCTGCGCATGTCCTCCCACGACGCCCACTACGCGGGCGAGCTGGTCGACGGCGCGCGCATGCTCGCCCTCTTCGGCGACCTGGCGACCGAGCTGCTCATCCGCCTCGACGGCGACGAGGGGCTCTTCCGCGCCTACGAGTCGGTGGAGTTCCTCGCCCCCGTCTTCGCCGGCGACTACATCGAGGCCACCGCCGAGCTCATCCGCATGGGCAAGACCAGCCGGCGCATGCAGTTCGAGGCTCGCAAGGTCATCGGCAACCTGCGTGAGCCCGGCCTGCCTCCCAGCGCCGCCGACGTGATGGAGGAGCCGGTCGTCGTCTGCCGCGCGATGGGCACCTGCGTCGTTCCGGCCGCGATGCAGCGGCGCCCCAAGGGCCTCTACGCGCCCGGCCTGCCGCCCGGGCCCTCCCCGAGCACCTCCCCCATCGTCACGCCGGAGCCGCAGCCGGAGGTCATCCTGACGGCGGCCATCGTCGGCGCGGAGGTGACGCGCGAGCAGAACCCGCACGTGCCCATCACCGCGCACGAGATTGCCGACGAGGCCGCGCGCTGCCGCGACGCCGGCGCCGCCGTCATCCACCTGCACGTGCGCAACCCCGACGGCTCCCCCACGCAGTCCGCCGACCGCTTCGCCGAGGCCATCGACGCCATCCGCAAGAAGACCGACTGCATCGTGCAGACCTCCACGGGCGGCGCGGTGGGCATGAGCCTGGACGAGCGCGCCCAGCCGCTGCAGTGCAAGCCGGAGATGGCCACCCTCAACTGCGGCACCATCAACTTCGGCGACGACGTCTTCGTCAACTCCCGGCCCGACATCCGCGACCTGGCCAAGCGCATCCGCGCGGCGGGCAGCATCCCGGAGCTGGAGTGCTACGAGGTCGGCCACGTGGAGGAGGCGCTGCGCCTGCTGGCGGAGGGCGCCATCGCACCGCCCCTGCACTTCCAGTTCGTGCTCGGCGTGCCCGGCGGCATCGGGGCGCGCGAGGAACATGTAAACTACATGAAATCGCTCCTGCCCGGGGGCGCGACGTGGGCCGTCGCCGCGGTGGGCAAGCACCAGCGTCCCCTCACCGAGCTCGCCATCCGCATGGGCGGCCACGCGCGCGTCGGGCTGGAGGACAACATCTACCTGGACCGGGGCGTGCTCGCCGAAGGCTCCGCGCCGCTCGTGGCCCGCGCGGCCGCCTACGCGAAGAGCGTCGGCCGGACGCCGGTCGCGCCGGAGCGCGCGCGCACCATGCTCGGCGTGATGCATCGTCGATGACGACGACACGCACCTTCGTCGCCGACGCGCTCACGCCGGTGCGCGCGTACGCCGGCTTGCGCCGCGCGGCGGCGGGCGGCGCGTCCTTCCTGCTCGAGAGCGTCGTCGGCGGCGAGCGCTGGGCGCGCCACTCCATCCTCGGCTACCGCCCGCGCTACGAGGCCGTCCTCTTCGACCGCGGCCCGTGGGAGGTGCGCGGTGAGCGGCCCGCGTTCGCCGACGCGCTGGAGCAGGACGCGGGCGACCCGCTGGCGGCCGCGGCGCGCATGATCGACGACGCCGCGCCGACGGCGCACCTGGCCGAGCGCATCGCGCGGGCGCACGTGGGCTACTTCGCCTGGGACCTGGTCCACCGCATCGCGCGCGTGCCGGGCTGGGAGACGCCCGAACGCCGGCCGGTGGCGCGGCTGCTCGGCCGCCCGGTGGTCTGCGTCTTCGACGCGCTGGATCAGACCGTCACCATCGCCGCCGACGACGAGGCGACGGTCGAGGCCGCGCGCCGGGACCTCGAGGCAGACGTCCACCTCGCCGAGATCGCCCTGCCCGACCGCGCGCGCGTGCCGTCGGGGGTGGAGGTCTCCATGGACGACTTCCACTACGAGGCGGCGGTCCGGCGCGCCAAGGAGTACATCGCCGCCGGCGACGCCTTCCAGATCGTGCTCGCGCGCAGCTTCACCGTGCCGCGGCAGGGGCGCGACCCGTTCGACGTCTACCGGGCGATGCGCCTGGTCAACCCGTCGCCGTACATGATGTTCCTCGACCTGCCGCCCGTCGCCCAGGGCGGCACGCGCACGCAGGTGCTCGGCGCCAGCCCGGAGACGCTGGTGCGCCTGGAGCGCGGGCCGGGAGGCGCGGTGATGACGGTGCGGCCCATCGCCGGCACGCGCCGGCGGGGCAAGACCCCTGCGGACGACGCGGCGATGGAGGCGGAGCTTCGCGCCGACCCGAAGGAGCGCGCCGAGCACGTGATGCTCATCGACCTCGGCCGCAACGACGTCGGCCAGGTCGCCGAGGTGGGGAGCGTGGAGGTCTTGCGCCAGATGGAGGTGGAGCGCTACTCCCACGTCATGCACCTGGTGAGCGAGGTGCGCGGGCGCGTCCCGGTGCGCGTGCCGCCCGTCGAGGTGCTGCGCGCCGCCTTCCCCGCCGGTACCCTCTCCGGCGCGCCGAAGCTGCGCGCCATGCAGATCGTCCGCGAGCTGGAGACGCGCCCGCGCGGGATCTACGGCGGCGCCGTCGGCTACCTCGGGGCCGACATGGACCTGGCGATCGCCATTCGCACCGCGGTGTGCGAAAAGGATGCCTTCACCGTGACGGCCGGCGCCGGGATCGTGGAGGCGAGCGATCCCGCGTCGGAGGCTGAGGAGACGCGCAGCAAGGCGCGCGGCGTCCTCGCGGCGATCGAGGCAGTGCGGCAGGAGCCATGACCGACATCCACGAATCCCTGGGGCCCGAGCTCGCCTCCGCGCTCGCGGCCAGAGGCTACGACACGCTCACGCCGGTGCAGGAGGCCGTGCTGAGCCCCGAGCTCGCGGGCCGCGATCTGCGCATCACCTCGCAGACGGGCTCGGGCAAGACGGTGGCGGTGGGCATCGCCATCCGCGACGTCGTCGCCGACCGCGACGCCGGCTCGCCGCGCGCCCTGCTGATCGCGCCCACGCGCGAGCTGGCCAAGCAGGTGGAGCAGGAGCTGCGGTGGTTCTTCGCGCCGCTCGGCGCGGAGGTGACGTCGGTCACCGGCGGCTCCAGCTACCGGGACGAGCACCGCGCGCTCGCGCGCAAGCCGGCCGTCGTCGTCGGGACGCCCGGCAGGCTCCGCGATCACCTCGAGCGCGGCGGACTGGAGACCGCGTCGGTGCGCGCCGTCGTCCTGGACGAGGCCGATCGCATGCTGGACATGGGCTTCAAGGAGGACATCGACGCCATCCTGGCCAAGGCCCCGGCGGAGCGACGGACCATCCTGGTCTCGGCGACCTTCCCGCGCGAGGTCCGAGCCCTCGCCGACCGCGTGCAGACCGATCCCGCGTTCGTCGAGGGGACACCGCTCGGGGCGGCCAACACCGACATCGAGCACCTCATCCACGTGGTGCAGTCGCACCAGCGGCTGGACGCCATCGTCAACCTGCTGCTCGCGACGCCCGACGCGCCGTCGCTCGTCTTCGTGCGCACCCGCGCCGACGTCGCCGAGCTCTCCGCGCTGCTGCAGGCGGCGGGCTTCGCCATCGGCTCGCTCTCCGGCGACATGGATCAGCCGGAGCGCGACCGCGCCCTCGCCGCCTTCAAGCGCGGGGCGATCCAGGCTCTGGTGGCGACCGACGTCGCCGCGCGCGGGATCGACGTGCAGGACATCGGGCGCGTCATCCACGCCGAGCCGCCGGGGGACGCCGACACGTACACGCACCGCAGCGGCCGGACCGGGCGCGCGGGCCGGCAGGGGACGAGCTCGGTGCTCGCGGCGCCGGCGGCGCTCCGGCGCGTCACCGGCCTGCTCTCGCGGGCGAAGGTGCGCTGGCGGATCGAGCCGGTGCCCACGGCGGAGGAGCTGCGCAGGGCGGCGGCGGAGCGCCTCTTCGCCGAGCTGACGGGCGAGGCGCCGGACGCCGGCATCGACGAGTCCATCTGGGCGCTCGCGAAGCGCCTCGCCAAGGAGGAGCCGCGCTCGCGCGTACTGGCGCGGCTGCTGGCGCGCGGACGCCTCTTCGGCGCCGCGCAGCCGCGGGACATCCGCGCCGTGCCGGTCGCCCACACGGCGCCGCGGGCGACGGCGCGCGACGCGCACACACGTCGGGACGCGCCGCATCCGGACGCCCCCGCGCCGCGACGCCCCCCGGCCTACCCCGACGCCCTCGCGCCGCGACGGCCCCCGGTTCACCCCGACGCGCGGCCC
Source organism: uncultured delta proteobacterium (assembly GCA_963782055.1). Classification (GTDB taxonomy): domain Bacteria; phylum Myxococcota_A; class Polyangia; order Polyangiales; family Polyangiaceae; genus DASXHD01. The sequence continues at coordinate 1,163,934 of CAWAIF010000003.1, read as the reverse complement.
CCCCGGCGCGAGGCGGGCCCGGGCGCGCCCGGCGCCTGGACACGCTTCCGCGTGACGTGGGGCGGCCAGCACGGCGCCGACGCGCGCCGGGTGCTCGCCATGCTGTGCCGGCGCGGCGGCATCCAGGGCAAGGACATCGGCGCGATCAGCGTCGAGCGGAGCTACTCGATCGTCGACGTGTCCGCCGCGGTGGCCGAGCGCTTCGCCGAGGCCGCCGGCCGTCCCGACCCGCGCGATCCGCGCGTGAAGGTGCTGCGCGAGCAGCCCGCGACCGAGCGCGCGCCCACGCCGCCCCCGCGCAGGAGCACGCGCAAGCTGGAGACCTCGAGCAAGGAAGAGCGGCCCGCTCCGCCCCCGCGCAGGAGCACGCGCAAGCTGGAGACCTCGAGCAAGGAAGAGCGGCCCGCTCCGCCCCCGCGCAAGAGCACGCGCAAGGTGGAGACGCCGCGCTCGACCGGCGGCACGCGCGTGATCCGGCGACCCCCCAAGCCCCACCGCAAGGGCCGACCGCGGTGAGGGCGAGGAGGATGGACCGATGACCTACCGGGCCCGCTTCGGGTGCTTCGCCGGATGCGGCGAGCACTACCCCCTCGACGAGATCGTCTACCGCTGCAAGCGCTGCGGCTCGCTCCTGGACGTGGAGCAGGACGTGGACGCCCTGCGCGACCGGACCGCCGCCGAGTGGACGGCGCTGCTCGACAGGCGCTGGATGCGCACAGAGTGGCCCTACGGCTCGGGGGTGTGGGGGAAGCTGGAGTGGGTCTACCCGGGCATCCATCACCAGAGCATCGTCAGCTTCGCCGAGGGCGGCTCCAACTTGCTCTGGGCCGACCGCTACGGCCGCGAGCTCGGCCTCTCGGACCTCTGGATCAAGCAGTGTGGCAACTCGCACACCGGGTCCTTCAAGGACCTGGGCATGACCGTGCTCGTCTCCGCCGTGCGCGAGATGATCCGCCGCGGCCGCTCCGTCCGCGCCATCGCCTGCGCGAGCACCGGCGACACCTCCGCCGCGCTCGCCGCCTACTGTGCAGCGGCCGGTCTCCCCGCGCTGGTGCTGCTGCCGCGGAACAAGGTCTCCGTCGCCCAGCTCCTGCAGCCGCTCGCCAACGGCGCGCTCGTCCTCTCCCTGGACACCGACTTCGATGGCTGCATGCGCGTGGTGCAGGAGCTCACCGCCGACGGCTCCATCTACCTCGCCAACTCGATGAACAGCCTGCGCATCGAGGGACAGAAGACCGTGGCGGTGGAGATCGTCCAGCAGTTCGACTGGGCCGTGCCCGACTGGGTGGTGGTGCCCGGCGGCAACCTGGGCAACGTCTACGCGCTCGGCAAGGGCTTCATGCTCCTGCGCGACCTCGGCATCATCTCGAAGCTGCCGCGCCTCTGCGTCGCCCAGGCCGAGCGCGCCAACCCGCTCTACCGCGCCTTCCAGAACGGCTTCGAGACCTACGCGCCCATCGCCGCGCAGCCCACCGCCGCGAGCGCGATCCAGATCGGCGACCCGGTGAGCATCCAGCGCGCCATCCGTGTGCTCCAGGCGACCGACGGCGTCGTGGAGCAGGCGACCGAGGACGAGCTCGCCGACGCGGTGGCGCGCGCCGACCGCACCGGGATGTACAACTGCCCGCACACCGGCGTGGCGCTCGCGGCGACGGAGAAGCTGGTGCGCCGCGGGGTCATCGGCAAGGACGAGCGCGTGGTGGTGATCAGCACGGCGCACGGCCTGAAGTTCACCGAGTTCAAGCGCGCGTACCACATGGGCACCCTCCCGGGCGTCACCGCGCGCCACGCGAACCGGCCCGTGGAGCTGCCCGCCGACATCGACGCCGTCCGCCGGGCGATCGACGCCACGCACGACCGTCGCTAGACGCGGGCGCGGGCGCTCCGCTCCGAGGCATGGCGGAGCCCCCTCACTCCCCTCCGCCGAGGTAGTTGGCGAGGCGCAGCAGGTCCGCGAACACCCCGCCCGCGGTCACCTCCGGCCCGGCGCCGGGCCCCTGCACGACGAGCGGCTGCTCGTGGTAGCGCGCCGTCGTGAAGGCGAAGATGTTGTCGGTCGCGGCCACCCGCGCGAAGGGGTGCGACTCGGGGTAGGTGCGCAGCGAGACCGTCGCCCGGCCGGTCGTGTCCAGCAGCCCCACGTAGCGCAGCACCTCCCCGCGGGCGGCCGCGCGGTCGCGCCGATCGGCCATCTCGGCGTCGGTCGCGGCGAGGCCGTCCAGGAACTCGTCCGGACTCCCGGCGTCCTGCCCCTCCGGCGAGACCAGGCTCTGCACCTCCACGCCGCCCAGCTCGATGGATAGGCCCGTCTCCCGCGCCAGGATGACCAGCTTGCGCGCCACGTCCATCCCGGAGAGGTCGTCGCGCGGGTCCGGCTCGGTGTATCCGAGCTCGCGCGCCTTGCGCACCACCTCCGAGAAGGCGACGCCGCCCGCGGAGAAGGTGTTGAACACGTACGACAGCGTGCCGGAGAGCACGCCCTCGATCTTCTCCACGCGATCGCCCGTCTGGATGAGATCACGCAGGGTGGTGATGACCGGGAGCCCCGCGCCGACGGTGGCCTCGTAGAAGAAGTGGCGCGAGAGGGTGCGGCCGAGCGCGCGGATGGCGCGGTAGCGCGCGAGGGGCCCTGCGCCGGCGCGCTTGTTGGGCGTGACGACGTGGATGCCGCGCCGCAGCCACTCCTCGTAGCGCGCGGCGACCTCGTCGCTCGCCGTGCAGTCGACGATGACGGCGTGCGGCAGGTGCTCGGCGTGGACGTGCGCCGCGAAGAGCTCCAGGTCCGCCGGCTCGCCCCCGGCGAGCTGCTCGCTCCACCGCGCGAGGTCGAGCGCGGTCTCGGCGGTGATCATGCTGCGGCGGTTGGCGATCGCCCGGACGCGCAGGTCGATGCGGTGCTGCTCGCGCAGGACGGGCGCCTGCCGGGCGAGCTGGGCGAGCAGCGCGCGTCCGACCAGGCCCGGCCCGACCACGCCCACCGAGAGCACCCTGTCGGAGAGGTAGAAGCCGGCGTGCACCGCGCGCAGGGCGCGGGTGGAGTCCTCCTGGTCGATGACCGCCGAGATGTTGCGCTCGGAGGAGCCCTGCGCGATGGCGCGCACGTTGACGCCCGCCTTGCCGAGCGCGCCGAAGAAGGTCGCCGCCACCCCCGGCGAGCGCGCCATCTCGTCGCCCACCGCGGCGAGGACGCAGCACGAGGAGAGCAGCTCCACCCGCTGCACCTGCCCGGCGCGGATCTCGTGGTCGAAGGCGCGCATCGCCGTGGCGCGCGCCGTCTCGCCCTGCCCGTGCGGCACGGCGAAGCAGATGGAGTGCTCCGAGCTCGCCTGCGAGATGAGCACCACGCTCACCGACACGTCGCGCAGCGCGCCGAAGAGGCGCTGCGCCACGCCGGGCACGCCGATCATCCCGGTGCCCTCCACGTTGACCAGCGCGACGTCCTCGAAGGTGGAGAAGCCCTTCACGACGGTGCGCGAGCGCTCCCCGGCGGGCTCCGCCGGGCCGATGCGCGTCCCCGGCCGCTCCGGCCGGAAGGTGTTGCGGATCCAGATGGGGATCCCGCGCGAGACCGCGGGCTCCATCGTGCGCGGGTGCAGCACCTTCGCGCCGAAGTACGCCAGCTCGATCGCCTCGTCGTAAGACATGGACTCGACGACGACCGCCTCCGGCACGCGGCGCGGGTCGGCGCTGAGCACGCCGTCCACGTCGGTCCAGATGGTGATGCTCGCCGCCTCCAGCAACGCGCCGAAGATGGAGGCGGAGAAGTCGCTCCCGTTGCGCTTGAGCGTCGTCGGCACGCCCTCGGCCGTCGAGGCGATGTAGCCGGTGACGACGACGTGATCGCAGGAGCGCTCGGCGAGCCACGCACGGGTGCGCTCCGCGCCGCCGGCGAAGTCGACGATGGGGCCGAGCTCGCCCGGGCGGACCGTCAGGACCAGCCGCGCGTCCAGCCAGTCGGCGCGCACGCCCAGCGCGCGCAGGTGCGCGCAGAACATCTGCGCCGACCAGAGCTCGCCGTAACCGGCGACCAGCTCCGCCGTCAGCTCGGAGCAGCTCTTGCCCAGCCAGATGGCGCGCAGGATGTCGGCGACGTCGCGCACGTCGTCGTCCAGCACCGCCTCGATGCGCTCGGCCTCGTCCGGCGGCAGGAGCGCGCGCGCGGTCTCCACGTGCCGGTTGCGTAGCTCGCGCAGCCTGGCGTGGTAGGCGTCGTCGCGGCCGCGGGCGAGGTCGACGAGCGCGTGCAGCGCGTCGGTGACGCCCGACATCGCCGAGACCACGATGGCCTTCCTCGCGCCGGGCTCGCGCGCGACGACGCCCGCGACCTGGCGGTAGCGCTCCGCGCTCGCCACGCTCGTCCCCCCGAACTTGTGCACCACCCACGCGCCGCTCATCGAGGCCCCAGGGTGTAGCAAACCGCGGGCGCCTTGGCTCAGACGTTCGCCATCGTCACTTCGCCGGCTTGCTCGCCCGGTAGATGTCCAGCTTGCCGAAGCCGCCGCCGCGGCTGCTGTAGAAGTAGAGGGTGCAGCCGTCCGGCGTCAGGTACGAGGGCGCATCCAGGTCGGCGGTGTTCAGCTCGGTGACCGGCGTGGGATTGGAGAAGGCGTCCTGCGCGCTGGCGCGCGTCGCCCGCCAGATGTCCAGGTTGCCGAGGTTCGGCGCGGAGAAGTACAGGGTGAGCTCGTCGGCGCTCACCACCGGGGAGAAGCTCACCTTGACGCCGGCGTCGGGCCCGTAGACACCGTCCACGAGCGCCGGCGCGCCCACCGTGCCCGCGGTGATGGGCGAGCGGAAGACGTGGAAGCCCGCCACCCCGCCGTCGACGCCGCGTGTCGAGGCGAAGTACAGGGCGGAGCGCGCGGGCGTCACGTAGGGCTGGTCGGCGTTCGCCCCGCCCGCCACGAGGTCGGGGATCGCCGCGGCGGCGCCGAAGGGATCGCCCGCGGCGGCGCGTGTGGCCACGAAGACCTCCGCGGCGCCCGACCCGGCCCGGCGAGAGGCGAAGTACGCGGTGAGGCCGTCGCCGGTGAGGGTGACGTACCCATCGCCCGCGTCGGAGTCGAGGTCGGCGGCGGGCGCGGGCGCGCCGAAGGGCTGGTCCGAGGCGGCGCGCGTCGCGCGGTAGATCGCCATGGTGGGGAGGGTGAAGAAGTCGCTCCCGGCGTCGGTCCCGCGGTTGCTCGTGAGGTAGACGGTGAGGCCGTCGGCGGAGAGCCGCGCTCCGACGTCGTCGCCCGGGCCGTTCAGCTCGACGACGGAGACGGGCGCGTCGAAGGGCCTGGCGAGATCGCACCCCCTCGCCGCGTCCGCCGCGTCGACGTCGACGCCGGCGTCGGGCGCGGGCGCATCGGCGCCGGTGACGTCGGAGCCGGCGTCGCCGGGCTGGGACGCGTCGTCGCCGCCGCACGCCCAGACGAAGAGCGCGAGCCCCGCCATGCCCAGCGCGCCCGCGAACGCCGCGGCTCTGCTCGCACTCCACTGCCGCGATCCGCGCATGGTGAGACCTCAGCGCCCGTTGTAACGACTTCGGGTGCGGCGGTCGAGCCTGCGCGCTTTGGGGCAGCGGCGGCGCGCGGTAGTCTCCGCGCGTGGATCGCATCGGCCCGACGCGCAGACCGGATCACTCGCCTCAGGGGCGCCACCTCTGGCGCGATCTGCTCTTCGTCCACTGGGAGGTGGACCCCGACCGCATCCGGCGCCTCGTCCCGCCGGAGCTGGAGATCGACACCTTCGAGGGGCGGACCTACGTGGGTCTGGTCCCCTTCACCATGCGGGGCATCCGACCCCTGCGCTGGCTGCCCGGGATGCCGGGGGTCAGCGCCTTCCACGAGACGAACGTGCGCGTCTACGTCCATCACGGCGGGCGGGACCCCGGCGTCTACTTCTTCAGCCTGGACGCCGCCAGCTCGCTCGCGGTGCGCGCCGCGCGCCGCTTCTTCCACCTGCCGTACTTCCGCGCCGAGATGAGCCTCGAACGGGAGGGCGACCGCATCGTCTACCGGTCGCGCCGCCTGTGGCCGGAGCCCACACCAGCCGCGCTCGACCTGGAGTACGCCGTGGGCGAGGCGCTGGAGGCGAGCCGGGACGGAACGCTCCAGTTCTTCCTCGCCGAGCGCTACTTCCTCTACTCGAAGAGCCCGGCGGGTGTGCTGTACCGGGGCCAGGTGCACCACACGCCTTATCCGCTGCGCTCCGCGAGCATCGAGCGACTCGACGAGTCGCTGCTCGTCGCGGCCGGCCTCCCGCCGAGCGCGCTGGGCGGGCGCACGCCCGACCTCTACAGTCCGGGCGTCGACGTGGACGTCTACGCCCTCGAACGGGTCTGAAGTCTCCCGAGCCGATCTCCCCAGTCCTGCGAGCACATGCCCCCCGCGTGTGCTTTGCTCCACCTGCCGCCGTGCCCTTCCCGCTGCTCGCCCACCAGGCCCCCGTGCTCCCGCTCAAGGCGTGGCGGCCGGCCGCCTTCAACGCGACGGCGCTGGTCATCGGCAGCATGGCGCCGGACCTGCAGAACTTCTGGAACGACCCGCATCGCTCGGTGGAGTTCGGCCACACCTTCGCCGGTCAGTTCACCTTCTGCCTGCCTGTGACGATGGCGGTCGTGTTGCTCGTGGGAAACCTCCGCCTGGGCGAGGTGCTCGCCGCGCGGCTCGGGAAGCGCCTCGCGTGGCTCTCCGACGCCGCCACCGACGTCACGCAACCCGGCGGCGTCGCGCGCGCGGCGGCGAGCGCGCTCTGCGGGTCCTTCTCTCACCTCGCGTTCGACGCGCTGACGCACGTGATGCTCCCCGGGTGGATGCCGCACACCGTCTTCCACGTCGCGCACCTCAGGTTCACGACGCACACCCTGACGCAGGTCGGCGCGTCGATCGTCGGCGGCGTGATCGCGCTCTGGGTCCTGCGGCGCCTCTCCTTGCAGAGCACGCAGGAGCCGCCGGCGCGGCGCGGGGGAGGCTTCTTGCTCGTTCCCTTCGCCCTCGCGGGCGGCGCGGTGGGCGTGGTGCGCTCCCTGCCGGCGCTGCGCCACCCCGACTGGTACTTCGAGGCGGGGCGCGTCTACGTGTGGGGCTACACCCTCTTCCTCGTCGTCGCCGGGGCCGCGGCCGGGGTGCTCGTCGCCGCGACGCTCCTGGCGTGGTGGGACCACCGGGTGAAGGTGCGGGCGGCCCGCGCGGCGCAGCCAACTCAGCCTTGAGCCGGCGGCGCTCGCGGCCGGGAGCTCTTCCATCTTCGGGCGTTCCCTCTATCCTGACGTGATGCGCTCCATCCTCTTCCTTGGTCTCGCGATGGCGCTCGTCGCGTGCAGCGACAGCGCGTCCACCCCCACCGACGACGGCGGCACGCCCGACGCGGGCGACGACGGCGGCGGCGACGCGGGGAGCGCGTACCCCGCCGACCACCCGCCGATGCCCAAGGCGGTCACCAAGGGCGGCCCGGTGATGACCGCGCCGAAGCTGGTGCCCATCTCCTTCCAGGGCGATCCGCTCGAGTCCAGCCTGGACAACTTCGTCACGCAGCTCGTCGCGGCGAAGGCGTACTGGGCGGGCGCGGTCTCGGAGTACGGCGTGGGCGAGCTCACCGCCACCGCTCCGATGCACCTCGCCGAGACGCCCCCCGCGTCGCTCAGCGACACCGACGTGCAGACGTGGCTCACCGCGAAGATCAAGGCGGGCAACGGCTTCCCCCAGCCGGACGGCAACACCCTCTACGTCGTCTACTACCCGACGGGCACCGACGTGACCATGGGCGGCGGCAGCCTGTGCAGCGACTACCAGGGCTACCACGGCGACTACCTGATGGATGGCACCACCGAGGTCATCTACACGGTCGTCGGGAGGTGCCCGCCGCAGGGCCAGGCGAGCGCGATGGATCAGGTCTCCGCCGAGGCGTCGCACGAGTTCGTCGAGGCGGCGACGGACCCGTACCCCAACAACAAGCCCGCCTACACCGACATCGACGACAAGGCGTGGGCCATCCTCGCCGGCGGGGAGATTGGCGACGTGTGCGCCTACTTCCCCGACTCCTTCTACCGCCCCACGGGCGTCGACAACCTGGTGCAGCGCGTGTGGTCCAACGCGTCGGCCGCGGCCGGCCACGGCCCGTGCGAGCCCGACGCGCCGAGCCCCTACTTCAACTCGGCGCCCGTCCTGCCCGACACCATCTCGGTCATCGGCTCCCCCATCGGCTCCTTCCAGAACCGCGGCGTGAAGATCCCCATCGGCCAGTCCAAGACGATCGAGCTGGACCTGTACAGCGACGGCCCGACGAGCGGCCCTTGGACGGTGAAGGCCCTGGACCTCTCCAGCGCCTTCTTCGGCGGCGCCGCGGCGCTCTCGTTCACCTTCGACCAGAGCCAGGGGCAGAACGGCGACAAGCTGAACCTCACGATCAAGGCGCTGGCGAAGAGCTCCTTCGGGGCGTCGCCCTTCTGGATCGAGAGCACCCTCGGGACGAGCAAGACGTACTGGCTGGGTCTGGTGGGGAATTAGCTGCCCCTCCCCGGCCATGCTCGGGCTCGTGCTCGCTCGCGCGCGCGCCGCCGCCATGTGCAAACTACACATGCTCCGGCGCGCACGCGAGCTTGCGCGCGAGCCCTGCGCGTGGCCGCCCTCCCCACGGTGTCGCGCTCCGCGCGCCACACGGGGAGGGTGGTGCCCGGCCTCGTACTTCCCTCGAACGGAGATACGAATAGACTGACGTCGTGCGGCGCGTGATCAAGCCGGCGATTCGCATCGCCTCTCCGGGGTTACTCCGGGGGAAACTCCTTACTTGGGCATCTCATGGCACGAGCCCGATCTGCGGCTGCGGCGCAGTGCTGCTCGTGCACGACGGGTCTCGTTGACGCGCGCCGCACGCTCTTTCACGACCGACCTCCTCGCCAGACGCCTCGCCGACGCCATGCTTGCCGGCGACTGGGACGAGCAGGCGATGCTCGCCCGCCTGGAGGACGCCCTCGCGCTGGACAGGCGGCCGCGCGGGCTGCGCGGCCTGGTCCGCTTCGCCCGCAGCCGCTTCCCCTCGCCGCCGCACGACGCCCGCGACGCGCTCGCGCGCGCCCTGACGGAGAGCCGTGCGTGGCAGGACCTGCCGCATTACGCCCTGCGCGTGGAGCGCCCGTTCTTCCGGATCCCCCGGATGCGGCCGACGCTCTTCGAGGTGCCGCCCATCCCCACGACCGGCGATCTTGCGACGTTCCTGGGCGTGGAGGTGCGCGAGCTCGACGCGCTCGCCGACCGTCGCGGGCTCTCCCGCTTCGCCCCGGAGCAGCGCATGCGCCACTACCGGTACCGCTGGCTGCCGAAGCCCGGCGGCGGCGCGCGCCTGCTGGAGATCCCCAAGCCACGCCTGCGCGCGCTGCAGCGCGCGCTGCTCGACGGCATCCTGGCGCACGTCCCGCTGCACGTGTGCGCCCACGGCTTCCGCGCCGGCCGCTCGGTGCTCGACTTCGTCCGCCCGCACGTCGGACACACCTTCCTCCCCGTATGGCGCGCGGAGCGCGACATCGTGGGGAGGACGCGTGCGCGCAGGGCCCACGCGCAAGCTCGCGCGCGCGCCGGAGCCCGTGCACCCTGCACCCATCGGCCGGCGCGCGCGCGAGCGAGCATGGGCCCGAGCACACGCGAGGAGGGGCATCCCCCCTCTCTCTCTACTTGCAGCTCCTCCGCTCCACCCAGCTCCCCGCGCCGTCGGTGTAGCCGATCACGATCCCTCCGCCGCGATCCTCCACGATCGCCACGTGGCTCGCCGCGCCGTGCGTCGACACGAGGCCCAGCGGCGCGAAGCCGCCGCCCGCGTCGACGCGTCCGAGCTCCAGCACCCGCGGCGCGCCGAACCGCGCCTCCGACGGGCGCACCCGGGCCACCGTCACCCGCTTCGCGCCCGCCGTCGCCGCGATGGGCGCCGGGTCCAGCCCGTTCGGGTAGTCCGACCACGTCGTCGGCGCGTCCGTCGTGGGACCGGCATCCATCCTCGCGATGGCGAGCGAGAAGGCCAGATCGTGCGAGATGGGCACCAGCGCGAAGGCCGGCCCGCCCGCCTGCACGCCGACCGCGAGGCGCGTCGTCGCCTCCGCGCTGCCGCCGATGAAGAGCACCTCGTCCTTGCCGAGCACCGGCTTCGCCCCGGCGACCGTGCGCGCGTGCACCGGCGACATCGCCATGCGCGCGTCGACGTACACCGCGATCGCGCCCTCCCCGCGCGGCGCGAGCGCCACGAACGTTGCCCCGCTGCCGTCCTCCGACAGCCGCTGCTCCGCGCCGTCGGCGTCGACGAGGTACGCCTCCTGCGTGTTGCCCTCGCTCGTCGTGCGATCGCGCAGGAAGGCGACCACCGGCTTGCCCGCCACGAGCGACGCGGCCACCCACGCGCCCGGCCGCGCGTGCCCGACGACTGGACCGGCGCCCCCGCCGACCGGCGCGCGGTGCACCCCGCCGGACCGATCCGTGCAGAACGCAACACTCCCGGCGAGCGCGCACGGCTGCCGCGAGACGCGCCGAGCGTCCGCCGGCGCGGGCGGCGCGACCGGCTTCGCCTTCGGGTCCAGCTTCCCCAGCGCGAACGCCACGTGCACCGCCGCCCCGTTGTCGTTCTGCACCACATCGACGCCGGTCGCGGTGGCCGCGAGCGCCACCGGCCCCGTCGTCGCCAGCTTCGCCGGCCCCCAGACGAGCGCGCACGCTCCGGCGCCCGCGTCCCCGGGCAGCGTGGCGGGGGCCACCGAGGCCGCAGGCGTCGGCACCGGCGGCGCGGCGCTGGCCGTCGACTCGCGCGTGGCGACGGGCGCAGCCGTGATGCTCGCCGCCGGCCCCGCGTCCACGGCAGCCGGGGGAGGAGGGTGCTTGCAGCTCGCCCCGAGCGCCGCCGCGACCAGCGCGCTCACTCCGCCCACCGTTCGCCAGCTCATCGATCGCTCCCCATTGCCGTTTGCCACGCGGTCCTCATGGTACGCGGGAACGTCCTCGCCTGCCGGGTCGACCGCGCTAGTATTTCCCATGCGCCCACACGTCCTCGGGGTGGACGCCATCACACTCTCAGCGACCTGAAGTCAGGACGAGCCCGTGGCCGACGAGCGCAGGAAGAAGTCGATGGCAGACCTCCTGGCAGCAGCCGGGATCGTGTCGCCCGAACGAGCGGCCGAGAGTCGGGCCGCGGGGACCGCCGGCATGGCCCGTCTGGAGACGCAGGCCCGAGACGCCGCTGCCGCCGCTGGGGATCCCGACGCCATCACCCAGCAGTGCGCCGCCCGGCTCGGCGCCGGGGTGTCCCTCGATGCACTCGAGGCCGCCACCGTGCAGTGGGTGGACCAGATGCGCACGGCCGGACACGCGGATGCGCTTCGGTCACGCATCGGCGATGTTGCCCAGCTGCTGCGCCGCGAGGGGACGCCGGCCGACGCTGCCGCGATCGACCGCCTCGAAGGTAGCCTCGGCGCCAGACTCGCCCCGAGCCACCGGAGGCTCCTGGGCCATGGATCCCTCGCCATCGGGAGGGATCTCGTCACCTGTGATGTGGACGAGATCCGCGCGCTCTCCGACGAGCTGGCGACACTGCTGGACGAGTTCTCCGAGCCGCCACCCGAGCTGAGTCCGGGGGCCATCGCGGTTCCCGTTGCCCGGATCGACTCCGACTTCCACTGTGTCCTGCGCCGACCCGGGGACGCAGGCGAGTCCCCGGTGTACCTGGTGCTCCACGACGAGGGGGTCTTGTACGGAGGCACCCCCAACGTCGATCTCTGGCTCGTCGAGTCCACGATCGAGGTGATGGAGGCCGTCGCCGCGCGTTGCTCGCGGGGATGACGGCCTGGGCCTCGGATACATCCTTTCCGGCGCGGGGCGCGGTGGTCGTGGGGTACGATGTCGCCAGGATGGGGTGAATGCCGCCGCCCACTGTCCGTCGAACCGGAGCACCGATGCGCCATCTCGCCACCCTCGCCCTGCTCGCCCTCGCTGTCACTGCCCTGCCTGCGGTCGCCTCCGCAGGGCCGGCTCCCGTCGTGCAGGCGCCGACATTCCCACCCAACACCATCGGGCGCCCGCGGCCGGTGACGCCGCACGGCGCCGTCCGCAACGTCATCCTGGCCCTCGACTCCGACACGATCCAGGCGGGCATCGGCGGGGACACCGCTCCGCGCCTGGTGGTGCCGGCGGTGGCCGGCGCGCCGAGGGGCTCCGGCACCGCTGTCGCCTTCGGGAACGACGCGCTCGCCCGCCGGGCACAACTCAGCCTCGTGTACCCCATCCAGAAGCAGGTCATCACGAACTTCGCAGTGTTCGGCCAGCTGGTACGCTACGTACTTGGAAAGCTCGGGGTGGCGCCCGCGAACGCTCGCATCCTCGTCAGCGAGCCACTGTTCACCTCGAAGGCCGTCCGGATGCGGCTGACCACCACGATCTTCAACGGGGTTGGTGCCCAGGCCTTCTACGTCGCGCAGGAGCCCGTCCTCGCCCTGTACGCTTCGGGCCGGACCACGGGCGTCGTGCTCGAGGGAGACCGCGACATCACGAGGGTCGCGCCGATCTACGAAGGATACGCCTTGCCGCACGCCGCGCTGAGGCTCGACATCGGGGAGGCAGACATCCTGAAGCGCTGGTCGGCGCTCGAGGCCCCGCGCGGAGTGCCCGCCAACGACGAGACGGACCAGCGACGTCTCGACCAGACGTTCGGCTACATCGCGCTGAATCCGAGGAAAGAACAACACGCTGCCAGTCCGTTCCGGCTCTCCAGCGGCCGCACCATCACGGTCGGCACCGAGCGCTTCATGGCGCCGGAGGCGTACTTCGAGCCGCAGTTAATCAGCTTGGAGCAGGAGGGGATCCACAAGCTCGTCTACGAGTTCATCATGAAGTGCGACGTCGACATCCGGAAGGATCTCTACAACAACATCGTGATCGCCGGGCGCCTGGGTCACTACCGCGGCCTCGGCGCGCGCCTGCAAGCGGGCGTCAAGGCGCTGGCGCCGACTGCGATGACGACAAAGGTGGTGCAGCCGGCCGACGCGACGAACTCCGTCTTCATCGGGGAGTCCATCCTCGCGAGCCTCAGCACCTTCGACGCGATGTACATCACGCGCGCGGAGTACCAGCAGCAGGGACCGGCGGTCGTCCTCCACAAGTGCACTTGAGATGGCGCCTTGCGAGCGGGGCCACGCCCGCCTCGCTCCTCGCATTCTCGGCGACGCTGATCGCGTGCCAGCCTAGGCCCGCCGAGCCGATGAGCGTATCCATCGGCTCGGCGGACGCTGCGACCGTCGACGCCGCGACCGCGGTCGCCGCGGTCGCGCCGCTGCCGCATCCATCATCCCTCGAGCTCCACCCAGGTGGAGGGGGACAGTGCACTCGCGACGACGAGTGCACCGTGACGAACGCGAGCCCCGACTGCTGCGCGTGCTGCGCGGTGCCGCCACGCTCGATCACCAAGGTCGATCTCGTGCGGGAGCGCGGCGAGTGCGCGACGAAGAAGGTGAAGTGCGCGAAGTGCGACGCCCTCTGCAAGCCGACCGAGAGCGCCGAGAGCTTTCGGGCGGTGTGCGTCGACGGCGCCTGTGACGCTGCGCGACGCTGAGCTCGCTCAGAAAGCGACTGTCCACCTCTCGAGGACGCAGAACACGACGCTCCTCGCAGAGCGGCTCAGGGCGTGGCCCCGCACGATTTGGTTCCTGCGCAGCCGTCGAAGCACTTGAACTTGGGGCCCAGCGACGCACAGTCGGTGTCGGTCAGGCAGGTCTTCGAGCACGCCTTGCCCACCGAGGTGCATCCGCCGTCGCTGACCACCGCCAGATCGAGGCACTCGCCCGAGGCGCATTCGCTGTTCGAGGAGCAGGTGGCGCCGGCCGGTTGGCTGGACGTGCTGCTGCACGCGGCCGCGACCGCGGCCAGGAGACCGATCAGGATCAGGGCTTTCATCGGGCCGGACTCTAGATCAGCGTGCGCTATTCGGCCACGCCGAATCGTGCCAGGCGATGCTCGTTGCCCGGGCGCGACGAGCGGAGCTAGCCTCGGCGCATGATCATCGCCGGCGTGTTGCTGGTGGTCATTGGCGGCGTCGCCCTGGTGTTCGTCGGCGGCGGGGTGAGCACCTACATGCTCTGGCGCCAGCACACGACGACCGCTCCGGCGACGGCTGGGAGCGCCGCGACCCCGTCACCCGGCACGCGGTGATGCGGACCGTGCGGGGGCAGCGCCGCGTGCTCGCCGCACGCGACGTACGAACCGCCGCGCCGAGGAGTGCTGCGCCAAACAGGAGTCGTCGAGACGCGGAGGACATCAAGGTCGCCGCTGGCGGAGCGCCGCGCCGTGGGCGCCGACGATCCACACGTGGCCGGCGCAGCCGGTGACGGCGTACAGATCGGAAGCGACACGGGCGTTGGCAGCGCTGAAGGTCCGGCCACCGTCCGTGGAGACGACGATCGCGCCGCGGACTCCGACGCCGTAGAGCGCGCCGCGCGGTGCTGCCCACAGGCCGAGGATGGCCGCCTTCGCCGGGGTGGGCCGCGCGACGAACGTGCGGCCGCCATCGCTCGAGACGAGGACGGAGCCGTCCATGCCACCGAGCGCGATCGCGCCCCCCGGCAACACGGCGAGCGCGGCCGTGACGCCCGGGCCGTGACGCCCGCCGAGCAAGCCCATCGGCCCCTCGTCAGACCCGGTCCACACCCGCGACCACGACGTGCCGCCGTCGTCGGAGCGGACGAGGTAGACGTAAGCGCTCTCGAGGCTGTTGCCGATCGCGAGGTACCGACCGAGCGCGAACAGGGGCGTGCCGCTCGCGCCCGCGGCGACCGCCAGGAGGCTGGCGCGCCCGTACGGCACGTCCGCGGGCGCCGTCACCATCAGCGGCGTCCAGTGCGCGCCGCCGTCGTCGGAGCGCCGGAGCTGCCCCTGCCTCACCTGGTAGAGTCGGCCGCCCGCGACCGTTACCGGACCGCCGTCGTCCCAGCCGACTCGGGGCCCGCGCCCTTCGAGCGGGTGGGCGCCGCCGTGCCGATCGAGGGCATAGACGCCGCCCCCGGGCATGCACCAGACCGAGAGCAGGTCGTCGGTCGTCGCCGGCGTCACCGGCGTCACCGCGAACGAGCCCGCTCCCGCGCACGATACGCAGGCGAGCCACGCGGCGAGCCACGCGGCGAGCCGCGCGCGCCGCCAAGAGGTCTCCTCGAGCATCCCCCGACCCCGCTGCTTGCCCTGTGTGTCGCGGATCATCTCGTCGCTCGCCACCAACCAACCTACCGACGCCGAAGCCGACGGTGACCCTTCGCGGCGGCACATCCACTACGATGGCCGACATGGTTCGCACGGTCCTGGACGCTGTCAACGACGGTGATGATGCGGAGGTTGCTCGCCTGGTGGAGGCATCGTCATCCCTCGATGCCACAGGCGAATCGGGGAAGACCGCGCTCTCTGGTGGAGGCGCTCCTCGCGGCTGGCGCGGATCCGGCGGTCCGGCATGCCGAGGGCTGGGCCGCGTACGACTACGCCAAGAACGCCCGCGCCGGCGATGACCGAACGGCCATTGTCCAGCGCCTCACCGCCCTCGGACTTGGCCCGGCGAAGGCCGCGACTCCGAA
Source organism: uncultured delta proteobacterium (assembly GCA_963782055.1). Lineage (GTDB taxonomy): Bacteria > Myxococcota_A > Polyangia > Polyangiales > Polyangiaceae > DASXHD01. Next base: position 1,148,369 of record CAWAIF010000003.1, on the reverse strand, counting down.
GAGCGACGGGCCGCCGGAGCGAGGGTCGGGGCGCGCGTCAAGCACTCGAAGTTCGGAGAGGGAGTCGTGACGTCGATGTCGGGCTCCGGCCCCTCGCTGAAGGTCAAGGTGGCCTTCGGCAGCGAGCGCAAGACGCTGAGCCCCGACTCCGTCCAGTGGCTCGCGTCCTGACGCCCACGAGCGGCGGCACGGTCGACGAGACGCCCCTGGGCAAGCGGCCTGGGTCGGAGCATCCTCGCTTCGTGCAGCCCTCGCGCTCGATCGTCGGCCTCGCGATCGCCATGGCCGTCTGCGCCGCGTGCAAGCGCGCGCCGCCCGCGCCGTCCGCGACGGCGCCGTCCGCGACGGCGTCGTCGGCGAGCGGCAGCCCTGCCGTCGCCGCCAGCTCGCACGCGCCGGCTGTCCCCACCGACCCGCACCAGGTCCTGGACGCGTGGAATGACGCGCACGCCAGGCACGACGCCGACGCGCTGGAGAGGCTCTACGCGCCGCAGGTCCTCTTCTACGGTACGGCCACCACCGCCGCCGACGCCGCGGCGAAGAAGCGCGCCGCGTTCGCGACCTCTCCCGGCTACACGCAGGCCGTCGAGAAGCCCGTCTTCGAGAAGACCGCCGACGGGAAGGAGACGTGGGCGCGCTTCGACAAGGTGACGAAGGACAGGGGCGCGAAGAGGACGTACCCGATGCTGATGCGATTCGACGCGAGCGGCCGCATCATCGAGGAGAGCGACGACGTGACGCGCGACGAGCAGTGGTGCATCGCGGGTACCGGCGGCGAGATGGCGCCGAGCGAGCGCGTCGTCCCGCCTTTCCGCATCAGCGCAGCGGGCGCCGAGCAGGCCGCCATGGCGTCGCGACACCTCCAGAAGCTGAGGAAGACGACGCCCGGCGTCATCGTCGGGAGCCACGGCCTCGCCTTCGGCTTCGGCTGCGCGAAGCGTTGCGCCGTGCGCGCGGACGACGACGATCCGCTAGGGAACGAGTGCGACTTCCGCTTTCGTGTGGACGACGGCGACGCGCACACGCAGTCGAACCTGGTGGAGTGGCTGGACGTTGACCCCATGACGAAGACCCTCCACTGGGAGGTGTTCGACGGCGACGGCGGCTCGCACTGGGAGTCGGAGGTGCTGAAGTGACGGCTCGAGGTGTCGGCCCTCGTCCGACCGCGCTAGCATCCGTACGCGCTCAACACGGTCTCGGTGGCCGGGAAGGACGCGAGTGATCGCCCGTCGGGCGAGGAGGAGACGTCTTGCACGATCCCGCTGCAGATGATGGGCGCTCCGAGCCGGCGGTTCGACGTGACGGTGACCCTGCGCCACAGCGCCGGACGCCCCACGACGACCGTGAGGGCGTCGGTGAGGTGACGATGCGACGCGCGCCACGCGTGATGCTTCCTCGGCTGTGCCTCGTGGTGGTCCCCGCCGTCGCGGCCGCGTGCACTCACACGACGCCGAGGGCCGCCGAGGTGGCCGACGCTGGCGCCGGCACGGCGAGCGCCGCACGACCCGACGCGTCCGTCGAGCGCCGCTGCCTCCCGGTCGTCTCGAAGGCGTGCGGCTGCACGTACAGCTGCGGCGTCGGAGAGCGCGACGGCGATCACTGGACCGTGCACCACCCGGTCTGGAAGAACGCACCGCTGAAGGCGTCGGTCACCTCGTGGTGCGTCAGCGGCTCCTGCACCGACGCGTTCGATGTCCAGATCGTATGTGACTCGATCTGCGCCCCGCGCCCCGCGGACCCGACGTGCCACTTCGACCCGTCGGGCGCGTGCGTGGGACGGTAGCGCTCCCCGGCGCGGCGCCGTGTTTCGCGGTCCTAGTTCGTCTCGACGACGACGTTGTCGATGCGCAGCTCTGTCGGGGCGTCCACCTTGTCCTGGCAGTACAGGCCGATCTCGACACGCTCGGTACCGGTCCCGGCGCAGTCGCCGGACATGACCTCGTCGGTGAGCAGGGCCGCGCCGTCCAGCGTCACGCTGAAGTGCGGCGGCGAGACGCTGTAGTCGGCGTCGAGGACGAAACGGCCCCAGCGCCCGAGCGGGAGCGCGCCGTTGGCCGGGTGCTCGCTGTCGAACGTGCCGCCGTCGGGGAGGTAGTCTTGCTCTTGCACGCCGACGGACCCGCTGCTCTGGTTGAGCAAGAACCCACAGCGCGTGGTTCCGACCTCGTGGAAGTAGCCGAGGAAGATGTTGCGTCCGAGCGAGAGGCCAGCGTCACCGCTCGCATCGCCGAACCGGACGTCCAGCGCGACCTGCGCGTGGGTGCCCGAATGAGCGAAGACGCGCTCGAGCATGCCGTAGCTGCACTCTTCCTGGTTCGCCGCGAGCTTCACGGCCAGGGAGCTCGGTGGCGAGTGCGCCAGCGGGTCGAGGGTGACCGAGGCGGTGCCCGGGCCGTTGAGATTGAAGTTCTGCACGGCCCAGGCGAAGTCGAGCGGGTGCTGGTCGAAGTCCTCGCAGAAGGCGCCCTGCGGGGCGTTGGCGGCGCACCAATCGCCCGCGTCCCCCGCGTCCGAAGCTTCCGAGACCGCGTCCGCCGCGGCTCCCCCGTCCGCGCCGCCACCGGTCAGGTCGTCGACGTTCGGGTAGAGCGAGCAACCCAGGGCGGCCAGGATTGCGCCGAGGCCCAGACTTGCTCCACCCCTCCAGTGCGGGCGGACGGAGCGTCTTCGCATGAGGGGATTATGCTCCCTTTCCCGTACGACCGCCCCAGCGTTTGCCCGCGTCGACTCGCCCGGCGCCGCTCGCGTCGGTGGTACGGTGAGTCGCCATGGTGCCTCCTCGGCCCGCAGTCCGGCGGCTGGCCTGCGCGACGCTGGGGGTCGCGCTCCTCGTTGCGAGCGGAGCCGCCGCCGACGAGCCGATGCGCGCCGTCCTGCGCGTCACGGGCGAGGGCGACGACGCGCTGCTGGCGCGGGTCCGGGGCCAGGCGGCGGACCTGGACGTGACGCTGGACACGCAGGCGACACCGGCCGTCGAGCCGACGTTGGCCGGGCAGCTCGCCGAGGCGGACGCGCTGGCGGCGGAGCACGAGGCCCGTGTCGTCGTGTGGTTCACCGCCATCCCGGGCTCGCCCGGTCTGCTCGTCTGCGTCGCCGAGCCGAAGGGGGGCCGCGTGCTGCTTCGTCGTGTCGGCCGCGATCAGGCGGGTGGACCCCCCACGTCCGCCACGCTGGAGGAAGCAGCGCTCATCGTCCGCAGTGCGCTGCGGGCGCTGGCCGCCGGCGGCACCATCGGCGTCGAGCGGAGGACGCTCGCGCCCCGTACGGCCGAGCCGAAGCCGCCTGTCCCGCGCCCCCGGCGACAGCGGCCGCCGCGCGTCGTCATCGCCGCCGTCGGCGGGCTGGGCCTACAGGCGGGCACCGACGGCGCCGACGGCGACGCGGCGGCGGCCACCTGGCTCGGGCTGCGCGTGCGCGCCTTCGAGGCGCGAGTCGAAGCCGCGTTCGGCGTGCCGACCGACACGCCGACTCCCTACGGGACGCTGCACATCGCCCGGCACGCGGTGACGCTCGGGGCGAGCGTCGCCCTCGTGCGGAGAGCGCGCTGGGACCTCGCGGCGGGCGCGCGCGCCGGAGCCCTCCTTTACGTACGGCAGACGCGCGCGCCGGCGCCGGAGCTCGTGGCCTCGACGACCGGGCTCGAGGGCGCGCCCCTGCTGGGCCTCGAGCTCAGACTCAGGTGGCGCCCCACGGCGGACCGATGGGCGCTCGTCGGCGCTGCCGGCGTCGACACCGTGCTCGGCGCGCCGGCCTTCGGCTTCTCCGGCGCCGGCGGCTTCGTCTCCTACCTGACGCCCGCCACGCTCCAGCCCCGCGCCTTCCTGGGGTTGGAGTTTTCTTCGCGATCCTTTTGACCCGTTCCTCGCGCGAGGCCCCTCTATCCCTTCTGGAGCGCGTAGCATGATCATGAACGGATGAGCAGCGAGGACTCCCGCGTCAGCGGCGCCGTGAGGGGGGATCGCGAGGCGACCGCCTCGCTCCTCACGGATCTCCTGCCGCGCATGCGCAACCTGGTGAGGTACTTCGTGCGCGGAGACGACATCGACGACATCGTGCAAGACGGGCTGATGGCCGTGCTCCGCGGGCTTCCCACCTACCGCGGCGACGGCTCCATCACCGCGTGGTGCGACCGCGTGGTCGCCCGGGTGGCGATGGAGGCGTCGCGGAGGCGACGCGCGGAGACGTCGCGGACGGCGTCGGACGTGGAGGTCGCCGCTCCGGAGCGCGCAGACGACTACCTCGCCAGGCGTCGCCTCGTGGCGTGTCTCGACACCCTGTCCCAGGAGATGCGCGAGACCCTCGTGCTCCACCACGTCTTCGAGATGAGCGCTCCGGAGGTGGCCACCGAGCTCGGCGTGCCGCTCGAGACCGTGCGCAGCCGTCTCCGCAACGGGCGCGCCCGGCTGCGCGAGCACCTCGGCGAGCCGGCGGCAGCCGTGGGAGAGGGGCGCGCATGAGCGACGCGCCGGAGGACGATCTCCGCTTCCCGCTGGATGCCGGGCCCGGGCCCGCGTCGCCCGTCTCCGCGGAGCGGGCGGCGGCGATGGTGCAGGCCGCGATGGAGGCTCACGAGCGCGCGGAGCCGGCGCGGCTCGCCCCCCCCGCGAGGCGATCGGGGGCGCGGCGCTGGGCCATGCTGGCGATCGCCGCCGCGTTCCTGCTCGTGCTCGGCACCGCGCTCGCAGCCACGTTGCTCGCCGGACGCCGTCGTCCCGCGCCGGTCCCGTCGAGCCCGGTCACCTGGAGTCCGCCCACGCCCGTGGTGTCGGCGGTGCCTGCGCCGCCCCCGGAGGTCGTGACGTCCGCTGCCGTGGCGGAGCCGAGCGCGGCGTCCTCGGTCGCCGTCGTGCCGCGGGAGCCACCGGCGGACCTGCTGCGTCTCGCCAACCAGCAGCGCACCGAGCACAAGTGGACCGACGCCGAGAAGACGTACCGGCGAGTGACGAGACGCGCACCCGGCGGTGCGGAGGCCTACGCGGCGACCGTCGCGGCGGCTTCCATCCGCCTGGAACACCTGCACGACGCGGCGGGCGCGCTGGAGCTCTATCGGTCCGCGCTGGCGCAGCGCCCCGGCGGCTCGCTCAGCGAGGAGGCGAGCTGGGGCGTCGCCTCGTCGGAGCGCGCCCTCGGGGACACCCGTGCCGAGCGCGCGGCCCTGCGCGCCTTCGTCGCCGCGCACCCCGACGCGGTCATGCGCCCGAGCGCGGAGAGCCGGCTGCGCGAGCTCGGTGAGGATTCCGCCACATCGCCATGACCCGATCCGACGAGACGCGTCCTCTATCTGCGCGGAGGTCCACCATGCGATCGTTGCTCGCGCTCCCGCTCGTCCTCGTGCTCGCCGTCGCCGGCGCCTGCGCCGTCCAGGACTCCGGCGGGTTCATCCAGGCCGGTGGCGCCGACGGCGGCGCCGACGCCCCCTTCGCGCCCGACGTCGGCTTCGGTGAGAGCGGCGTCACCGGGACCCTGGTGATCACCCCACCGTCCATCGGTCCGTACGACGTGGGCACCGGGCAGGCGCCGCCCTCCCCTCCGGCGTTCAAGGTCACCCTGGACGGGCAGGACGTGACGGCGAAGGTCACGTGGTCCGCGGACCGGCCGGACGTGGGCGACGTGGACGGGAACACCTCCACCTTCGTGCCCACCAGCAAGGTCGGCGGTGTCGACCACCTCACCGCGACGCTGGACAAGGCGCAGGGCACGGCGACCGCCAGCGTGATCGTGCACGAGACGCTCACCGGCGGCCTCACGTCGCAGCAGCAGGCGCTCCTGGACAAGCCGGGCGGCGGCGGCGACCCCTCGGCGAGCGTCGTCTACCCGAACGACGGTACCGTCTTCCCGCTGGGCGTGCTCGGCCCGCAGATCCAGTGGAACGGCGCCACCGCGAGCGACACGTACAAGCTGGAGATCAAGGAGAAGTACTACGACTACGTCGAGTACTTCGCGAACGCGCCCGCGCCGTTCAGCCACCTCGTCGCCGACGACGACTGGGCGGCGATCGCGTCCTCCGGTGACGGCCCGCAGACCGATCCGGTGAGCGCCGCCCTCACGCGCGCCACCGGCTCCACCGCCTACGACCCGATGACGCAGACGTGGCACGTCGCCCAGTCGAACCTGCACGGCGTCGTCTACTACTGGCAGATACCGGGCGGCGCGTCCGCCGGCAACTCGCACTGCTGCGGCAACGGGTCCATCGTCCGGCTCAAGCCGGGCGACACCGCGCCATCGAGCTTCATCAGCATCCCCAACTCCTGGGCCCCCGGCGGGGGCGGCAACGACCCCGGTTGCTGGGGCTGCCACAGCGTGAGCCGTGACGGGACCAAGATGGTCGCCAGCTTCCAGGGCACCAGCGCGCTCACGCTCGGCACGGTCGATCTCGCCGGGACGCCCAAGCTGGGCAGCGTGGTGCCCCAGAACCCGGACACCGGAGGCGTCAACGGCGTCTTCGACAACACGGGCAACTACATCCTCTTCTCCGCAGAGGGCAACACCTCCCACGGCCACTTCACCGGCACGACGGGCGGGCTGGACATCATGGACGCCAACACCGGCGCGATCCTCAAGACGTTCGCCATGCCCGCCGGCTGCGGCGAGCCCGCGTGGTCGCCCGACGGCAAGACCATCGCGGCGAGCTGCCAGCTCAGCGGGAACAACTGCGCCAACGGCTGGGCCTTCGAGTGCTCGTCGGCCGACATCTGGGTCGCCGGCGCCAACGGGACGACGTTCACCAACCCCCACGCCATCGTCCCCGGCGCCGGATCGCGCAACGGGCAGCCGGACTTCTCGCCCGACTCCAAGTGGCTCGTCTACACGCGCCTCAAGCCGGACGACTACTTCACCAGCGGATCCTACGCGTCGACCGGCGGCGACCTCTACCTCACCGACGTGACCGGCGCGAACGTGAAGCACCTCCTCAACGCGAGCGGCTCGGTCGCCGATCAGTCCGCCGACGCCCGCTTCGCGCCGCTCCGCGCGGGCGGCTACTCGTGGATCGTGTTCCTGTCCCGGCGAGACTACGGCAACACCCTCGTCGGCAAGGAGCGCGCGCAGCTCTGGGTCGCCGCCATCGACGATCCCCCGGGCGCCGCCGATCCCTCCCACCCGGCGTTCTACCTCCGCGGACAGGACGGCACGTCGCAGAACGAGCAGGCGCAGTTCGCGCTGCCGCCGTGCAAGCAGGACGGCGAGTCGTGCAGCGCGGGGTTCGACTGCTGCGGTCACGAGAGCTGCGTCAAGCAGGGCGGCTCCTACGTGTGCGGCAAGGGCAACGGCTGCGCCAGCGTCGGCAACGCGTGCCAGACGGCGGCGGATTGCTGCGACGGCAACGCCCAGTGCCTCGACGGGTACTGCAGCGTCATCGTCAAGTAGCCAGGACGCGGTCACGCCCGCGCGCTTCGAGGACGCTCGCGCGGTCGTGGCCGTCCTGTACACTCGCCCTCATGACCCGCGTGACGCTCATCGTCGTCGTCGGGGTGCTGGCGACGGCGGCGTCCGTCGGCTGCTCCGGCGACGACACCACGAGCGCGCCGGACGCCTCGACGTCGGACGACGGCGGCGCGACCGAGGCCGCGGCCGATGCGGTCGCGGAGGCCGCGGGCGACGCCGGTCCGTGTCCGGCCCCGGAGCAGACGACCGCCGTCGACGACTCCCAGGCGCCGCAGCTCACCATCGCCGGCGACGTGGGGTCGGTCGCGATCGCGGATCCGTCCATCTACTACCCGCCCAACGCGCCGGCCGGCGCGCTCTCCTTCTCCAGCCTGCCGGCCGGGCAGAACGCGCAGCCGGACCAGGCGGCGATCGGCACGCACGTCGCCGTGTCGAACGACGCCGGCAAGACCTGGACGTACGTGGCGACGGCGAACCAGCCCGCCTCCACCACGCCGCCGCCGCAGACGTGCCCCGACGCCGGCGCGTGCAGCGCGAGCATCGTCAACGAGACGAGCAGCATCGTCTACGACCCGACCGACGTGGCCGCGCGGCGCTGGAAGCTCTTCACGCATCGCTACGTGGTGGTCCGGCGCGCCGGGCTCAGCGATCTGATCCTCTACACCGACGGCCACATCGGGCTCTACACCGCCGCGCAGCCGGCGGGACCGTGGAGCGCCCCGGAGGTCGCGGTGGGCTGGCCGGGGACCGCGTTCTCGCAGGGCGGCGCGGCGTATCTCTCGACGAGTGATCCGGGGACGACGGCGTGCGGCGCGTTCGGCGAGCCGGGCGCGACGGTGGCGCCGGACGGCTCGCTGCACCTCGCGCTGGGGTGCATCCAGCCGCCGTTCAGCAAGCCGACGATCGACATCGTGCTGCTTCGCTCGACCGATCACGCCAAGACCTGGAGCTACCTGGCCACCCCGCTGCGCGGCGCCGACGGCGCGTGCTTCGGAGGGGACGGTCAGCGCGTCAACGCCGCCGACCTCTTCACGCTGGGGACCACGGAGTACCTCATGGCGACGCCGGAGCTGGCGAGCACCGGGCGGCTCGGGTGCGTGGTCGTCCCGTTCGCCGACCCTGCCGCCGGCGTGCTCCGCCGCGACGGCGCCGGCGCGGTGCTCGCGGCGAGGCTCCTCGCGCCGCAGTTCTCGCAGAGCGAGCTCGCCCACTACGCCGGCGCGTGCACCTACGGGGAGGGAGCCACCGCCACCGGCTACACGATGAGCCACCTCCTGCTCGAGACCGCGAAGCCGCCGCAGCTCCACGCGGGCGCGACGGGCGTCGTGGCGCCGTGAGCGAGCACGGCGGCGAGACCCGGGTGGAATGGTGCGCCGGAGCATGCCGATCGACGAGCCGCCGCCAACCCTCGTGGTACGGTGGGCGCATGACCTTGCTAGCCCAAGCCCAGCCGCTCGAAGAACGCCTCGTCCGGTTGTGGAGCAGCGACACGCGCCAGGCCCTCGGGCGCGTGCTCTGGGAGGTTTACAACGCCGACGGGCAGCTCACGCCGCTCGAGCGCAGCGACTTCGACGCATTTCTCGGGCGCATCGGCGCCGACGCGGAGCGGGTGCGCGCGCTCGATCTCGAGGCGTCGGTCGCCCTGCTGGAGAAGGATCCGGTGCACCGCCGGGTCACGCACGTATGGATCGCCCACGCGCTCTTCGTCGACGGTTCGTACAACGCAGCGGAGAAGAGCTTCGTCGATCGCATCATCGCGAAGTACGCGATCGACGGCGAGAGCTTGCGCGCGGAGATCCGCGCGACGCAGTCGCGCAAGATCGAAGAGGGCATGAAGGCGATCCTGAAAGAGCTGGAAGGCTGACGCCCACGTTGGTGATTCGGGGCAGCGCGCGCGTCGCCGAGCCGCGACACGGTCCCGAACTCAGTACCGCTTGAGCGTGGAGCCGCCCAGCGCGACCTCTCGCACGCCCTCGTCGGCGAGCAGGCGCTGCAGGCGATAGCCGAGGGTCCGCTCCTCGCACACGACGCGCACGCGGGTCCGGTCGGGCGCCTCGAGTTCGCCGGTGAGCCGCGCGACGTCCTCCGGCTCCGGGACCGCGGGCCAGTCGACCTCGCCGAGCGCCCGACCGCCGTCGCGGGGGGCGAGCGAGGCGTGAAGGCCGTCGTCACGAACAGCCACCGTCAGCGTGAGGTCGAGGAGGGCGCCGGTGAGCTCGACGAGCACCCGATCCATCAGGGCCCGCTTCTTCGGCGGCGCGCCCTCCAGCCGCGCGCGGAGCGGCGCCACGGCCGCCTCGCCCAGCCCGAGGAGCCAGTCCTCCGTCATCACGCGAGACGGCGCCCACGTGGGCGCCAGGAAGGCGTCCACCGTCTCGCGCGCGACCACGTCGAGATTGCACAGCGCGTAGTACGTCTTGCGGCGCGGCGCGACCATCCGTCCGACGAGCACCGAGCGACGCGCCCGGGGGAGCGCCTCGACGACCGCGCGCGCCGCCACCTCGTCCTCTGGCAGACCGACCAGGAGCAGCGGGTCCAGCTCCGGCGGCGTCGGCGCGTGCGCCGCGAAGTACCCCGCCAGCGCCAGCCGCGCCTCCTGGTGACGGGGCGCGCCGCGCGCCAGCAGCGACGCGAGGTACGACGCGAGCGGCGCCTCCAGCTCGGACCAGTGGGGCGCCAGCGAGGCGAGCACCTCCTGCCATGTCGCGCGGGTCATGCAAGTACCGCCCCCGCGCGGGTGGGGGTAGGCGCCCGACGCAGCGTCCGCGCACACGTCCAGGAGCGCATGCGGCTCCAGGGAAGCGAGCGCGGTGTGCAGCGCCGCGCGCTCGTCGTCCGACGCCGCGCCGGAGGTCACGCGGTGGAAGCGCTTCCACAGCGGCACGCCGTCGACGACCCGGTCGAGAGCCCCGCCTCCCCGCAGGAACCTGGCGGCGCTGGCCCGGTCGACCCAGGGCAGGCCCGGCACCGGCACGTTCAGGCCGTGGTCCGCCGTGAGCCGGACGGCGGCGCGCTGCGCCTCGTCCAGCTCGTCGACGGTGATGGGAGCGCTCTCGCGCTCCGGCCCGAACCGGGAGAAGAGATCGCGGGCGAGGAAGGCCATCGCGGAGCGCACCAGCCGCTCGCGCGGCGAGCCCGCGAGCGAAGGCGGCTCGTCGCTCCAGTCGGACCAGTGAAAGGGCTCGAGCGGGCCGCCGCGGCGCAGCCACCCCTGCAGGACGCGGCCGAGCGCCGCCCCGCTGCCCGGCGCGCGCCCAAGCGCCGTGACCGCGAGCGCGGCGACCGATCCCTGCGCCCACGGGAACGGCGCCTCCTCGTCCGGCGCCGCGAGCGCCGCGGCCTCCAGCGCGTCCAGGTCGGGGTGCCCGCGCCATGCGGCGGCGACGGCGACCGCCGCGTCCACGATCGCGCCCGTCGCGTTCGTGTCCGGCGGCCGCGCCGGCTCGCCGCTGCCTCGCTGCCGCGCCCACGCGAGCGTCATGCTCGCGGCGACGGCAGGCTCCTCCTCCCGCGCGAGCGCGGCGACGAGCGCGGGCGTCACCTCCGTCGGGTCGTCGAGCGCGAGACCGCCGATCAGGTAAGCGGCCCCCGCGCGGACGAACGGGTCCGCGTCGGCGAGGAGCGGGAGGTATCGGGCGCTCGCGCGGGTGATCTCCTGGATCGTGCGCTGCGCCTCCGGATAGTCCGGCAACCCCGGCGCGCTCTCGAAGGCGAAGGGGTCATGCCCCTGCACGAGGTCGTCGGCGTGACCCGCGCTCATCTCGGCGAGGAGCGTGAGGATGGGCCCCCGGACCGGGACCGAGGTCGAGGTGGCGAGCTCCACCAGGAAGCGCGCGGCGGGCGCCGCCGCGGCGTAGTAGCCGCCCTGATGGAAGACCGCCGCCTCCAGCGCCCAGAGCGCGTCCGCAGCCGCCTCGCCACCCTCCCGCACCGCGCGCAGGTGCCGCGGGGTGTCCACGGACGGACCGTACGCGTCCTCGAGCGCGGCCCAGTCGATTGCGTCGAGCCCTTCCAGCAGCGCCATCGCGGAGCACTGTAGCCCACCGTCGACCAGGCTGCGGCCGCGCTCGAACGCGCGGCGGAGCGCCGTCGGGCGCGCGCGAGCTCTCTGCTACCGGATCGCCCACCCCACCGGTCTCGCCGCCGCCCGGAGCGCCGCGCGGGTGAAGCTGGGCTGCGCGGGCCGACCGACGAGCTCCGCGCCCGCGTCCGCCAGGACCCGGTCCACGCACTCCATCGCGCTCGCCGCCGCCAGCTCCGTCCCCACCCCGCGCGCCCCCGCGTTGCACCCCGCCAGGTACAGCCCCCGCACCGGCGTGTGCACCGCCGGCCGCCGCTTGCCCACCTGGTCGGGCGTCTGCGCCGTCGACACCGCCGGCCCGAACTCCTTGCCGATCCATGACTCGATGAAGTCCACCGAGAAGCGGTCGACGAAGACCACGTGGTCGTCCAGCCCGGGCACCACGCGGCGGATGGCGCGCATCATCGCCTCCTCCCACGCCGGTCCCGGGTCGGTGAGCGCGACGTCGGTCGTCGGCGCCACCGCGCACACCGTGAGGAGCTGGTGCCCCGGCGGCGCGAGCGAAGGGTCGAAGTTGGTGGGGACCGGGCAGTAGAAGGGCACGACGGGCGGCACCCTCCCCTCCTTCACCGACTCGAACATGCGCCGCATGTCCGCGTGCGTCACGTGCGCCAGGTCCACCTCGTCCCCCACACCGCCGCAGATGGCGCCCGCGTGCACCAGCTTCTTGCGCAGCGCGATCTTCGCCTGCACGGCGATGAAGCTCCCGCGCACGGCGCGCGCGCGCTCCACGTACGCCTCGGGGAAGTGCTCCGGCCCCACCAGGCGCAGCACCGTCGTGCGCAGGCTGGAGGTGCTGATGACCACGTTGGCCGGGATCATGGTCCCGTCGGACAGCTCCACCCCGACGACGCGCGCATCCTTCACCACGATGCGACGCACGCCCGCGCCCGTCCGCAGCTCTGCGCCGAGGCGCTGCGCGATCCGCACGTACGTCTCGGGGATCGCGATGGCTCCGCCGCGCGGGTAAGACAGGTGGTTGTCCATCGCCATCTTGCGGAAGCAGTGCAGCGCCTCCCCGGCGGAGACCTCCCAGTACGGCAGGATGAAGTACAGGCCCAGCAGGAAGCCGAAGACGCCCAGCGTCGGCCCGTGATTGGTGTACTTTGCAACGAACTCGTCCAGCGTCCGCCCGTCCCAGGCGAAGACCTCCTCGTCGCTCATCGTCAGGATGCGCGCGAACAGCCGGCCGACGCGCAGCGCCTCCAGCGGCGAGAGGCTGAGGGCGCGCGCCAGCCGCCAGGCAAAGGCGGGGACGCGGTGCAGCTCGGCAGGGACCGCCACGCTGGAGCGCTCGTCCCCCTCGCCGCTCGGGTGGCGGCGGGCGAAGCGCAGCTCGGCGATGTCGCGGGTGCGGCGAAAGTCGATCGCGCCGTCCTCCCCCACCCGCCGCAGCACCTCCCCGAGCGGCCCGCGCGGCCCGCGGCAGAACATGTGGGTGCCGATGTCGATGTGGAAGCCCTGCTTGTCGTAGCCGGAGCACGAGCCGCCCACGCGCCGGTTCTTCTCGACGAGCGTCGTCGGCACGCTGGCGTGGGCGAGGAGCATCGCCGCGGCCGAGCCGCCGATGCCGGACCCCACGACGACGGCGCGGAGCGACATGTCAGGCCGCGAACAGGTCGCGCAGCGCGCGCGGGGAGCGGAGCGCGGTCTCGCAAAGCGCGACCAGCCGCCGGCCGTCGAGCTGACCGTCGTCGCCGGTCACCTTGTGCACCACCGAGATGGCGCGCGGCGTCCCGCGTCGCACGATGGCGAGGAGCGCGTCGAGCATCGCCTGCTCCGGGAACGCCGGCAGGCCCGACGTCACCTCGTCGTAGTGCTGGTACATGGAGTCGAGGATCTTGCTCAGGTCGATGCCCAGCTTGCGCATGGGGTTGACCATGTCGTAGCCGGCCATCAGCAGCACGATGGTGGTGGCCAGGTTCTTCGCCATGATGGATCGCCGGTTCTTGCGGAACTGGTCGTAGACCTCCGGGAAGAAGCGCTGCCCCGCGGCGATGTGGCGCGACTCGTCCTTGCCGATGAGTGCGATGACCTTGCGCGTGGTCTCGTCCTTCGCGGCGTGGTTGATCTGGTGGAAGATCTGGTGCGCCAGGTGCTCGCCGATGATGTTGATGCTCCCCATCATGAAGGCGACGTCGCCCGGATCGATGACGCCGAAGGAGTAGAGCAGGCGCACCCACGGGCTGGGCTCGGGCAGCGGCTTGCCCGTGATCTTGGCGACGAGGCGCCGGAGCGCGTCGAAGTGCTTGGCCTCCTCCAGCGCCTGCTCGGCGAAGTAGAACTTGGCCTCCTCGCTCTGCACCGCCAGGGAGATCATCGACGCGCCGGTGACCGCCGCCTTCTCGCCGGGGGCGAGGAAGGTGAGCATCGCCGCGATGGACTCGGCGTACTCCGGGTCCTCGCGCACCGGCTCGGTCCAGTCGATCGCGGTGGGCACCGCCCAGAAGGATCGCTGCCCCAGCTCGAAGATGTCCCACCCCTTCCCGTTCGGGTGCTCGCCGGTGTTGTCGAAGACGCCGCCGCCGAGGAGCACGTGGCGGAGCGACATCGTCGCCGTGTCGCGGTGGACTCCTACTGCCCGAGCCTTCCTCTTCGCCATGGCGTGTCTCCCTTCGTGAAGGACAAGTGTAGCAGGGCGCGCCGCCCGGGTCGTGGCGCGGGCGGCGAGGCGACCGGGGACGCGGCGCAGTCGGCGGTGCTCGCCGTCATCGACCCGAGGATGACCGCGCTCCGCCGGCCGAGGGCGTCGAAGTGGCAGATGGCGAGCCTGGGGTCCCTCGCCGCGATCGCCACGCTGGACGTCGTCTAGGACGTCGAGACCGTGGGCATCGGCGTCGCGCAGGGTCCGCACGGCGGCGCCCCCAACGCCCTCCTGGTGGTGGTCATCGCGGAGTGAGGGTCACACCACGCCCGAGCGGCGCAGCTCGTCCAGCACGGCGAAGGCGAAGAAGGCCACGCTGACGTACGCGTTCACGTCGAAGAAGGCCTTGCCGATCTTGGCGAGGTTGCCCCTGCCGACGAGCGCGTGCTCGTAGACGAGCAGGGCGCCGGAGGCGCCCACCGCGACGAAGAAGAAGAGGCCGCGGTGGAGCAGCAGGCCGCTCGCCGCGAAGGAGGCCACGGTGACCACGTGGGCGGCGCCGCTGATGACGAGCGCCCCGCTCGTGCCGAAGCGCGCCGGGATGGAGTGCAGGCCCTCCGCGCGGTCGAAGTGCTCGTCCTGGAGGGAGTAGAGGACGTCGAAGCCGAGCAGCCACGTCACCACGCCGAGCATGAGCGCGCCGATGCCCCAGCCGGGCGTCGCCCCCGCGGCGACCCACGCGCCGCCCGGGGCGAGCGCCAGCGCCACGCCGAGCCACGCGTGCGCGGCCCAGGTGAAGCGCTTGGCCAGCGAGTAGCCGAGCAGCACCGCGAGCACCGCCGGTGCGAGCACCGCCGGCCAGAAGCCCAGCGTCGCCGCGGCCGCCAGGAAGACGACGGCGGCCAGCGCGGTGAGGGCGAGCGCCTCGCCCGGCTTCACCGCGCCGGAGGGGACGTGACGCCCCTTCGTCCGCGGGTTCTTCGCGTCCACGTCGCGGTCCGCCCAGCGATTGAACGCCATCGCCGCGGTGCGCGCGGCCACCATGCACACCACCATCGCCGCGATGCGCCACGGCGTGAAGGGCGTGTGGGGCACCGCCCTCGTCAGCACCAGCGCCGTCGCCGCGAAGGGCATGGCGAAGATGGTGTGCGAGAAGGCGACGAGGTCTCCGTAGGTGCGGAGGCGCTCGGTCAGGGTGCGGGGGCTGGCGCCGGCGCTCACGGCTCCACCCGGCGCGCGACCCAGCGACGCGGCGCCTTGACGTTGCGCAGCAGCCAGGCGGCGGGATTGCCCTCCACCTTGCCCTCCACCGCGACGACGCCGGGCCGCGCGCCCTGCGTGATGGCGCCGAGGTCCTCGCGCCCGAGCGCGCGCGCGCCGCCATGCGTCGCCATGCGCACCAGCTCCGCCGCGGGCACGCGCGGGAAGCGATCGGCGAGGGCGCGCGCCTCCGCCAGCACGTCGAGCGAAGGGCTCGACGCGAGCGAGTCGGTGCCCAGGGCGGGCTCGATGCCCGCCTCCCGCATGGCGAGCAGCGGCGGGAGCTTGGCCTCGATGTAGAGGTTGGAGCGCGGACACAGCACCACCGGCGCGCCGGAGGCGGCGACGCGCGCCAGCTCGTCCGGCCGCGCGTCGGTCAGGTGGACCAGGAGCACGTGCGGGTCGAGCGCGCCCACGGCGGCCGCCACCTCGATCGGCCCGGCGTGCGGCCACGCGAAGGACGCAGGGTCGGTGCGGGTACGCGCGGCGAGCCACTCCACCACCGGACCGTCCCCGTGCTCCAGCGCGCGCCGCTCCGCCGCGTGCTCGGCGACGTGCAGGCTGGTGCGGCGCCCGCGCGCCCGCACCTCGTCGACGATCATGCGCACCACGTCCAGGTGCAGCGTGTAGAGGGTGTGCGGCGCCGGCGCGTAGGCGAGGTCGGGCGTGGGCCAGCCGCCCACGCGCTCGCGCAGCTCCTCCTCCAGCCCGGCCACGCGCGCGCGCAGCTTCTCGAGCTGGGTGCCGAACACCTCGTGGAAGATGCAGCCGCCGATGCCGCGATCGGCGAGGGCGTGCACCGCGCCCAGGGAGTTTGTCACCTCACCGACGGCCGCGGTCCCGTGCGCGTCCAGCTCCTCGACGGCGCGCGCGATGCCCTCCGCCTCTTCCTCCTGCGTCACCTCGGTCCGCAGGCCGACCAGCGCGTCCACCCAGCGCACGAAGCCGTAGCCGCCGGGGACGCGGCCGCGCAGGGCGGAGAGCTCCAGGTGGGTGTGTGCGTTGACCAGGCCCGGGAAGACGACGCCGTGGACGCGCTCGACCGGGAGCATGGCGAAGGCGGGGCTGCCGAGGACCTCGCGCGCCTCGCCCACCGCGACGACCGTCCCCTCCTCGTCGACGACGACGGCGCCGTCGCGGAGCGGGGTGAGGACGTCCCCGAGCAGGACGTGATCGGCGTGGATGGTGCGCATGGGCCGGAGGAACGTAGGGCGGGTCGCGGGGGATGGGTAGCGCGAAGAGCCGGCTCAGCTGCGGTAGGGCGCGTGGCGGCGGAGGCGGTCCTTCGCCTCCACGGCGACGCCGTCGTCCGGGCACGCCTTCGCGGCGCGCTGCCACGCCAGGACGGCCTCGTCCTCGCGGCCGACGGCGTGCAGCGCCTCACCGAGGTAGAAGGCGCGCACCGCCTGGTGACGCGGGACGCCGCCGCACGCGAGCGCCCGCTCCAGCGGGGCGATGGCCTCGTCCGGCTTGCCGTCGGTGACGAGCGCCGCACCCAGCGTGCCGAGCTGACACGCCTGGAGGTCGCCGCCGGAGAGCCCGCCGTCGCCCGCGGCGATCGACTCGCGCGCGAGGACCAGCGCCCGCGGGCCCTTCCCCGTCCGGACGAGGCACCAGGCGAGGTTGTTGAGCAGCAGCGGAAGCCCCCGGCCCACGCGCCGCCGGTCGATCGCCTCGAAGACGCGCGCCGCCTCGGCGTAGCGACCCTCCTGGGCGAGGAGGGAGCCCTCGTGCAGGCGCATGTGCTCGAGCGCCAGCGGCGAGTGGGCGTAGACGCCCCGCAGATCGGCGAGGAGGCGGCGCGCCTCGGCGTAGCGACGCTCCTGCGCGAAGCGCTTGAGCCGCACGAAGGCGCGGCGGGCGACGAGCTTGGTGGCGATGCGACGGACCACCGGCATCCCGCCCAGGAGGGCGATGGCGAAGATCCACGAGATGGGCGGCTGGGTGCGCCTGGCCACCACGAAGATGGCGACGACGCACGCCAGCCACAGTAACCACCGGACGAAGAAGAGCTGCCGCCGCACCGTCATGACCTTCCTCGTCGTACGCCTCCGGAGGTCATCATTCGCCATGGACGCCGGGTGTCAATGTCCGGCGCCGGGAGGCCGCGGCGGCTACTTCCGCAGCACCTTGTAGGCGTGCATCCAGTCGTTGCGCAGGAAGCCCGGGATGCACCAGAGCATGCACAGCGGCTCGATCGCCCGGGCCGCCGCGGCGGCGCCCATGTCCTCGGTGTCCCAGCCAAAGGTCTCCAGGATGCCGGCGACCTCCTTCTTCGCGGCCTCGTCGTCGCCGCAGATGAACATGGAGGGCCGTGACCCCAGGTCGGGGTTGACCATGAGCGCGTTGCCCACCGAGGAGAACGCCTTCACGAAGTGCGCGGTGGGCGCCTTCTTCTGCAGGCGCTCCATGAGCGAGTCGTTCGGGCCGGTGAAGAAGCGGATGACGCCCTTCTCCGGCGGCTCGTCGGCGATGGGGTTGGTGGTGTCGATCACCGTCTTGCCCGCCAGCGCGTCGCCGCAGAGGCCCACCGCCGACTCGGCGCCTGTCCCCTTGACCGCGAGCACGACGACCTCGCCGTATTTCGCCGCGTCGGCGAAGGTGCCGACCGTGCCCTTGCCGCCGGCCTTCTCCTTCCACTCCGCGAGCTTCTTCGGGTCGCGCGAGCCGCGCATGACCTCGTGACCGTGCTTGAGGAATCCGTCGGCGAGCGTCTGCCCGACCGTGCCCGAGCCGAGAACCGCGATCTTCTTCATGGACGGGATGGTGCACGATCCTCGGGGACGGTCAACGCACGGTGGCGGGCGACCCACCCCTCCCCATCCGGCCGCGCGACGCGATACGCTCGCGGGCAATGATGACCGTCACACGAAGGGTCGGCCGGCTCTGCGAGGTGCGCTACCTCGACCCGCTCACGCAGGACGAGCTCACCGACTTCACCCTCGCCGTCCGCAACCTCGTTGCGGCGGCGACAGACCCGCTGATCTTCTGTTGCGACTGGCGCGAGGTCTCGCGCTTCGACAAGGCGATGGCCGACACCATCGTGTGGGTCATGCGGCGCGACAACCCGAAGATCGCGCACAACGCCGTGCTCATCGACCCGGAGAAGACGGCGCTCCGCAAGCAGGTGGAGCAGATCCTCCGCGAGGCGGCCAACCCGCAGCGCACGGTGCACGGGGACCTCGCCAGCCTGAACGGGGTGCTCGGCCCGCTGCTCGACGCTCCGGAGAGAGACCGCCTCGAGGTTTTCCTCCAGGAGGACCCGCGCGCCTTCGACCGCACCACCCTGCGCCCCGCGTGACGCGCGCTGCCGAGAGCGCTCACACCGGGCGCGGGCGGAGGGGCTCGCCCAGCTCACACTCCAGCGACGGACAGTCCCACCGGCCGAGGTCGGCCGCGGCGCGGTACGTCGTCTCCAGGAAGCGCATGACGACCGCCTCCGGATCGCGCGAGGCGCGCGCCGCCTCGTACGGCAGGATGAACTCGCGCATCTTCTCGTCGTAGGCGCCGGCGGACGGCTCGACGGGCGCGCGCGCGTAACCCTCCGGCTCGGGGTACGCGTACGCGTAGAACGCCGGCCGAGGGTAGTTGCGATCGCCCGGCCAGAAGCCGCACGAGGAGACCTCGTGGCTGTAGGCCTCGCGCACCACGTCGTCGGGCAGGCCGGTCACGCCGCCCGGGTGCAGCGGCGCGCGCTTGCCGGAGAAGCGCGTGAGGACGAGGTCGAAGCTGCCCCAGAAGAGGTGCACCGGGCTCGCCTTGCCCAGGAAGGAGGTGCGGAAGCGCGAGAGCACGTTGTGCGCGCCGACCAGCGCCTCGAAGAAGCGTGTGACCGCGGCGGCGTCGTACGGACGCTCGGCGCGATCGTCGACGAAGCGCACCGGGTCGGGCAGCTCGCTCGGGTGATCGTGGAACTCGGGCGTGCCGCCCAGCTCGCGGAGGACGCCGCAGAAGGCGGAGTGGAAGGCGGCGACCGACATCGGCCTCAGCCGGAACCCGGCCCTGCGTCCGTCGGTGGCGAAGCCCAGCAGCTCGTGACGGACGAGATCGAAGACGATCTCGATGCCGCCCGCGCCGTCGGGGACGAGGGACGTGGTGAGTCCGCGCCCGTCGACGTAGAGCGTGGCGTGCCACGAGTGGTTCACCCACGGCGTGCGCGCGAGCCGGTACTTGCCGACGATCTGCGTGTACAGGTGCAGCGCCTCGCACGTGGGACGCCAGGGCTCATAGGGGATGTCGGGCCACATCGCGCCTCCTCGGCGGCCAGCTTGGGCCGCGCTCCCCGAAAGGTAAGTCCCTATGCGCCCAGCGCGAGGGACAACCGGCGCGAAGTCGCATGCAGTGATTGCACGAGACCGGGGACCTCGTCGGTGGCGGCGCGGGTCCCTCTTCTGGCGGCGCGGGTCACGGCGTGGACATCGAGGGAGACGTAGATCGAGACGACCATGATGACGACGCCGGCGAGCATCTTCTTTCTCACGCTTGGCCTGCTCACCTACGCGATCTTCGCCTCGCTCGCCGGGCTCGTCCTGCGGCGTCGCGGATCTCGCCTGAAGCGCCGCGCGGCGCGCGAACCGGACGCCACGTCGCTCGCGGTCGCCGCCGCCGCGAACTTCGCGATTGGCGTGGTGGTGGTGCTGGAGCACACCGCGCTCGCGGGGCGTCCCCTCGCCTCTCTCGGTACGAGGCTGCTCCCGCGAGACCTCGTCATCTGCGTGGCCGCCTCGGGCCTCACCTTCGCCCTCGCCGCGGGCTTCGCGCGGTGGAGCGGCGGCAGCGCCCGCCCGTCGCTCGTCGTGCCCGGCGCAGAGACGCGCGTTGCGCTGCTCGCATGCCTGACGTGCGGTGCGTGGATGGAGGAGCTCCTCTTCCGCGCCTTCGCCTTCGCGTGGCTGCGACCCCACGGGATCGCGATCGCCCTGCTCGCATCGGCCGCCGTCTTCACGCTGGTCCACGTGCCCACGTCGCGCACCGATCGGTGGTCGCTCGTCAACTGGCTGGGAGGCGGGGTGGCGCTCGGCGGCATCTACGTGGTCACCGGCTCGGTGTGGGTGGCCACCGCGACGCACCTCGCGCGGAACGTCGCGAACGTCCTCTGGATGGAGCCGTCGATGCAGGCACCGTCCGCGGTGTCGCCTCCGGCGCGCGGCGCCTACTACGCAGTCCTGGGCTCCGCCACCTTCCTGGTCGCCTGCGCGCTTCGGTAGCCGGGCTCAGCCCGCGGCGCGGACCTGCCCCGGGGTGCGACCCGTCCACCGGCGGAAGGCGCGGTGAAAGGCGCGTGGCTCGGAGAAGCCGAGGAGGAAAGCGATCTCGGCGAGTGTCACGTCCTGGCGGCGAAGGAGGGCGAGCGCAGCCTCACGTCGCACCTCGTCGAGCAGCGCGGGGAAGGTCGTCCCCTCCGCCGCGAGGCGCCGCGTGAGCGTCCGGTCGCTCGTCCCGAGCGCGCGCGCGGCGGCGCGAGCCGTGGGGGCCCCGCCGCGCAGCTCGCGCGCCAGAAAGGCACGCACGCATGACGCCGCCGAGCCGGCGGTTGCCGACGCGGCGAGT
This sequence comes from uncultured delta proteobacterium, assembly GCA_963782055.1. Classification (GTDB taxonomy): domain Bacteria; phylum Myxococcota_A; class Polyangia; order Polyangiales; family Polyangiaceae; genus DASXHD01. The sequence goes on along the minus strand of CAWAIF010000003.1, from coordinate 1,127,511 downwards.
CGGTCGCGCGCGAGGTCGGCGAAGAAGGCTGCCATCGCCGGGTGCCCGTGACGCGTCGGGCGGGCGAGCAGGGAGCGCGGCAGGCGGAGCTCGTGACGCGATGTCGCAAAGCGCGCGCGCGCCGCGGCGACCCTGCGCAGCTCCGCGCCGCCGTCCGGCGGGGCGGCGTGCGCGAAGCGGAGCTCCACCCGCGGGCCGAGGCGTCCGCCCGCGATCTCGCGCAGGGCCACGAGGTGCTCGATCAGCCCCAGCTCGACGAGCGCCCGCGCCCCGCGCGGGAGCGTCCGCGCGAGCGCCGCGGGGACCGGGCGGCGAACGAGCGTCGCGGAGCCCTCCTCGATCTCCAGGGCGTAGTCGTCGGCGTCGAAGACGAGCCTGCGGTAGCGCAGGGCGCGCTCGAGCGCTTCGCCCACCGTCGGCGCGGAGAGACACGCCAGACCGAGGACGCCGAGCGCATCCAGCCGGAGCGTGGCGGCGGCGCGCGCGCCGAAGCCCTCCCCGCGCAGCGCCACGGCGCGCTCCAGAAGCGCGACGCCGATGTGCGACGTCGGCCGCGGCGAGCGCGTCACCGGCGCCACGGGGTCCACGCCGAGCTCGCGCAGCAGCCCTTCGGGGTCCACGCCTTCACGACGGAGCGCGGCGAGGACCGGCTGGTAGCTGTCGAGGTGACGAAGCGATGCGCTCACGCCGACCGAGATGGTGCGACGTGCCGCGCGCGGGCGCAAGCGGTGGGCGCGCTCGCCGGGGCCAGCAGAGACTCGCGAAGGCGCGGCTCGCCTTCGCGCCATGCTACGCGGCCCGCGGCTCGCGGTTTTCGGACGTCATCGTCCTCGGGAGAGGGCGCGCCGTGGCGGGAGACGACACCGACCTTTCTGGGTACTCTCCAGTCATGGTCGACGAGGCTCCTCCCAGCTCCGACCGCCGGCGGGCCCCGCGGCGGGTGGCGTGCTTCCCCAGCTACGTGGACAGAGGCGCGGACGCGCGGGTCACCGCCCTCATCGCCGATCTCTCGGAGGGCGGCGCGCTGCTGCTCCTTCGAAAGCCGGACTGGGCGGTGGGCGACGAGCTGCGGCTGGAGCTCTACGTCACCATCGACGCCCAGACACCGCGCGTGGCCACCGGCAAGACGCTGCGCATCGAGCCGCTCCCCGACGAGCGCATCTCGCTGTGGACGCACCAGGTCGCGGTGGAGTTCCACGACGCGATCGTCCTGACGCCGGAGGAGCTGGAGGCCCTGGAGAAGCGGGAGGCCCCGTACCACAAGCACGCGTAGCGCCCGCGACCGCTCACCCCGGAAACTGCACGGTCACCGGGGCCGCCCCGCCGAAGGTCACCGGTCCGAAGCGGATTTGTCGGTTGGCGCCCGGGTCGGGGCTCGCCTTGGAGTGATAGAAGATGAGCGTGTTGCCGTGCCCGCCATCGACGAAGCTGTGGTGGCCCGGCCCCCAGATGCCGCGCGCGTCCATCGTCGCGAAGAAGGGGTTGTTGTCGTCCTTGGTGAAGGGGCCGAGCGGGTCGTCCGCCACCGCCACGCCCAGCCCGTAGCTGACGCTCGTGTAGCGGTTGCCGGAGTAGGTCAGCAGGAACTTGCCGCCCTCCTCGACGACGAACGGCCCCTCCATCACGCCCCCCTCCCACGAGGAGTTGGGCGTCCCGACGATCGTCGGCGTGCTCGCCGCGAGGGTGCTCATGTCGGTCATGGGCCACGCGGCGATGACGCTGATGGGGGTGTAGATCGCCGCGTAGAGGTAGCGCGCGCCGGTGGACGTGCGCAGCACGAAGGGGTCGATGGCGAACTCCTGGAAGTCGTTGGGCAGGTCCACGCGGCCGGTCCCGACGAGCACGCCGTCGCCCACGCCGCCGTGGCCGTCGCCGAGCAGCGGGTGGTCGAGCACCTCCGCGAAGGGCCCGAGCGGCGTGGCGGCGCGGGCCACGCCCACGCGCAGCGCAGCCGTGTAGTAGAGGTAGAAGGCGCCGTCGTCGCCCTGGTGCACGCTGGGCGCCCAGGCCCCGTACACCCCCGTCGAGGAGAGATTGTTCCACGTACCCGGCGTGGGCTGCCACACGACGCCGCCGTAGCTCCACGTGAGCAGGTCGGTGCTCGTCCACACCTCCAGGTTCTTCTGCGAGCTGGTGGCGTAGAGGTACCAGGTGCCCTGGAACAGGATGCAGTGCGGGTCGGCGGTGTCGGCCCCGGTGTTCGGCAGCACCAGCGGCTTGTGGTACGCGCTCGCGTAGGGCGGGGGCGGCGGCCCGGAGTCGGCGGAGCATCCGGCGGCGAGGGCGAGCACGACCGCCGCGAGGCACGCGAGCATCCGGAGCGCGGCGCGAGGCATGAAGGCCAGCGTACTACGAACCCCCAGGTCGACGGGGGGGAGGGCCCCGGAGAGACGCAGGTCTTGACATTACATAAGCCATCACTTATGTAATCCGGGTGCACCGCGAAGATGCCGTCTTTCGTGCGCTCGCCGATCCCACCCGCCGGGCGATCCTCGCGCGGCTCGCCCGTGGCGAGGCGCCGGTGAAGGACCTGACGGCCCGCTTCTCCGTCTCGCAGCCGGCGGTCTCGCAGCACCTGGCCGCCCTGCGCGAGGCCGGGCTGGTGTCGCTGCGGCGGGAGGGGCGGCACGTCTACTACCGCGCTCGCCCGGCGGGCCTGCGCCCGCTCGTCGACTGGGTAGCCCACTACGAGGCGTTCTGGCTCCGCCACATGGCGAGCCTCGCCTCCCTGCTGGAGGAGATGAGGGAATGACCACGCAACCAGACGCGAAGACCATCCACGTCGAGTACGATCTCCCCCACCCCCCGGCGAAGGTGTGGCGCGCGCTCACCGACCCCGCCCTCCTCGGCGCGTGGCTGATGAAGAACGACTTCCGCCCCGTCGTCGGGCACCGCTTCACCTTCCGCGCGCCGCCGATGCAGGACTGGGACGGCACCGTCGACTGCGAGGTGCTCGAGGTACAGGAGCCGGAGCGCCTGAGCTACTCGTGGCGAGGCGGCCCCGCGTCGTCGCGCATCGACACCACCGTCACCTGGACGCTCGCGCCCGGCGCCGCCGGCGGCACGCACCTGGTGCTCGACCACGCCGGCTTCCTGCCCGCCCACGCCTTCGCCTTCGAGGGCCTGGCGCGGGGGTGGCGGGGCAAGGTCGCCGAGCGCATCACCGAGGTGCTCTCCTCCGCGGCGTGAGCTACCATCCCCCCGCGATGCGCTACGCGCTGATGATGCTGCTCCTCGTCGCGTGCGGCGGCAACCGCGCGGAGTCCAAGTCGGCCGGCACGAAGGACAAGTTCGCCCCCTTCCACTCGACCGTCCCCTGCGCCGAGGCGTGCGGGAACGACCCGCGCTGCAACAGCAGCTGCTTGCCGGTGGACACCAACGCTCCCCCGCCCGGAGCGCGACGCCGCTGAGCTGCCGGGGCCGCGCGCGGGGTAGCCCCCGGCCGCCGCCACGTGCAGGCGCGTCGCGCATCAACCAGGCGATGGAGGACCGCCCGACGGGGGGCGGGTCGACCGGGAACGCCGCACGACGATCGGGCGGCCGACGAGCGTCACCACCACCATCCCGCCCAGCAGTCCCAACGAGAGCGGGTTGGTCACCGCCAGACGCCACATGAGCACCAGCGCCGCGGCGCCCGCCAGCAAGGTGCCGCACGCCGCCGACACCTTCCACGCGCGAGCGGCGAGCTCACGGAAGGCCACGGCGTTGACGATGGCGAAGGTGAAGAGGAACGTCAGGCTGGCGGCGGAGACGAGCTCGGCCAGCGAGCCGACCATCGCCAGCACCGCGCCCGCGCCGCCCAGCGCGAGGACCGCGCGGTCCGGCACGTCCCTCCGGTTCAGGCGCGCGGCCTGGGCGGGCAGCTCTCCCTCCGCCGCCACCGTCTTCACCAGCCGCGCGGTGGCGAAGAGCGTGGCGTTGATCGCCGACCCGGTGGAGAAGGCCGCGGCCGCAGAGACCGCCCACACGCCCGGCTGCCCGAGCAACGCCCTCCCCGCGATGGCCAGCGAGACGTCCTTGTTGCGCACGATGGTGTCCGCCCCCACGAGCGACGCCGTGCCGAGCGCCACCGCCACGTAGACACCGATGACGACGACGATGGCCAGCGGCACCGCGCGGAGCAGCGTCCGCCTCGGCTGGTGGATGACGTGGTAGTCGTACGCCAGGAGCTGGAAACCCTCGTAGCCCATGAAGATCGTCGCGGCGCCGATGAGCGCGCCGTGGAGGCTCCCCGGCGGGACACCGGTGGAGAGACGCTCGGGGTGCCAGAGCCACAGGCCCGCCCCGGCGAGCGCCGCGAGCACGGCGAGCTTCGCCCAGACGGCGACGATCTCGAAGCCGGCCGACTCGCTGATGCCGAGGAGGTTGACGCCCACCAGACCGAGGACGATCGCCAGCGCCGCGCCGCGCGCGAAGAGGCCGCCCAGCCCGAATGCCTCGGCCAGGTAGTGGCCGAAGGTGAAGGCGTAGACGGAGAGCGTGAGCACGTAGCCGAGGATGAGGACCCACGCGAGGATGCCGGCGAACGCGGGGTGACCCGTCCGCCGCAGGTAGGTGAACGCGCCGCCGCTCTCCTCGTAGCGCGCGGTGAGATGCACGTAGCTGAAGCCGGTGATGAGCGCGATCACCCCCGCGAAGACGAAGCTGAGCCACGCGAGCGGGCCGGCGACGTGGACCACCACGCCGAGGACGGAGAAGATGCCGCCGCCGACCATGCCGCCGACGGCCATCGACCACGTGGCGTTGAAGCCCATCTTGTCCGGTGCGCGGCTCGCCATGCATTCTCCGTCGTGTTTGGTGCGTCCTGCGCGCGGCACGCGCAAGGCTTCGTTCGTGGCCGGTGCGTTGCGCGCCGTTCGCGACGATCACTCTCGCGCGCCAAACTTGCGTTCCGGCGGCGCAGGCCCGACGATGCCCCGGGAGGCTTCCACCATGACGAAGGCATTGCTTGGCCTGATCGTGCTCGCTGCGCCGCTGACGGGATGCGCATCGCTCTCCACGTTCGGGCTGGCGCGCACGCTCAACCAGGGCGCGGTGCAGGGCTGGGTCGCGCCAGAGGGCGGCGGCGTGGTCGCGATCAACAACACGAGCACCTCGGGCAGCGGCATCGGATATCCGCTGCTGGAAGGCGGCGTGCGCTACGGCGTGACCGATCGCGTCGAGCTGGGTGGCCGGCTCGGGTTCAACGGCGTCGCGCTGGAGGGCAAGTTCGGCCTGCTCCGCTCTCCCACCATGGAGAGCGGCTTCAACCTCTCGCTCAACCCCGGCGTCGGCTTCGTCGGCTTCGGGGCGTCCAGCGGGAGCACCGGCGGCGGCGGTGGCTTCGTCGGCACGCTCAGCTTCTACCTGCCGGTCCTGATGGGTATCGACGTGGGCGGTCACGAGATCGTCATCGGCCCGCGCCTCATCGATCAGGTGCTGTTCGGCAGCTTCACCGACTCCGCCGGCTCGACGACCTCCACCGCCAACCTGCTCTACCTGGGCGGGTCCTTCGGGGTCGCGTTCCGCGCCAGCGACTCCGTCCGCATCCTGCCGGAGGCGTCGGTCGGCGTGCCGGTGAACACCAGCGTCAACGACACGGGCTCCAGCGCCTTCGGCGGGCTGATCTTCCAGCTCGGCGTGGGTATCCTCTTCGGCAGCTCGGACCAGTACACGACCCCGGCCCCCGCCCCGGCCCCGGCCCCGGCCCCTGTCCGCTACCGGTAGCGCGCGCGACCGCGAGCCGCCGCCGCGAGAGGGTGGCCGCCGGCGGACGCTTCTTCCCTGTCCAGCGCGCGCGGCACCTCCCTCGACACGGGCGCGCGCTGCAGGCGACGTCGAGATCGGCGTGCGAGAGCTCGGTCACGCCCGCGCTTCGCCGCGCGTCGCGTAGACGTTCCGCAGCACGGTGCTCTCGAAGCCCGCCTCCGCCTCCACGACGACGTGGTCGAAGCCGTGCCGCGCGAGGAGCGCGCGGACCTCCTCCAGTCGGCCGTCGATGTCGTGCACCTCGATGACCAGCGCGCCGACGCGCCGCCACTCGTCGGGGTCGTCACCCAGACCGCGGAGCACGTCGAGCTCCGCGCCCTCCACGTCGATCTTCAGGACGTCGATGCGCTCCAGCCCGAGCTCGCGCCGCACGTCGGGCACGGTGCGCACCGGGCAGCGCGTGCGCTCGACGCGACCACGCAGGAAGCCGGCGATCCACCGCGCCGCCGCGCGCGGCATGAGCCGGCCCCACGCCCCCGACGGACCGGTCCGCGCGCCGCCCAGCACCGCGTCGGTCAGGCGATCGCGCTCCGCGTCCCAGATCTCCGGGTGACCGGTCGAGAGCCCGGGGCTGCGCGGGTAGTAGGCGATCTCCATCTCCCCCGGCTTCTCCGCGAGCGCGCAGGACATCACGCGGACGCCGCCCCGGCCGTGACGCCCGACGTTCGCCTCCAGGACGGCGCGGATGGCGGGCACCGGCTCGAAGGCGACGACCTGCGCGCGGCCGCCGGTGCGCTGCGCGATGCGCACGCCGAGCAGGCCGATGTTGGCGCCCACGTCGAAGACGACGTCGCCCGGGCGCACGTCGATCCCGTGGCGGAAGTACCCCTCGATGTGCGCGTCGAGGGCGCGTGACTCCGGCCGCGTCAGGCAGAAGATCTCCGTTCCATCGGCCAGCCGGACCGTCTTCATCCCCATCCCGCCGGTGATCCTATCGCTTTCCCAGCCCGAACGGCGCCCACCAGTTGAGGCGGCCGAACAGCCGCATCGTGGCGGGCACGAGCAGCGTGCGCACCAGCGTGGCGTCCAGCGCGATGGCGATCGCCATGGCCACGCCCATCGCCTTGACCATGATGACGGTGGCCAGCGAGAACGCCGCGAACACGAGCACCATGATGGCCGCGGCGCTCGTGATGAGGCTGCCGCTCCGCGCGAGGCCCTCGGTGACGGCGCGCGTGTTGTCGCCGTGGGCGAGCCACTCCTCGCGCATCCGGCTGAGGAGGAGGACCTCGTAGTCCATGGAGAGGCCGAAGACGACGCAGAAGAGGAGCACCGGCAGGGTGGGCTCGATGGGCCCCGGCTCGAAGGCGAGCAGGCCGGAGAGGTGCCCCTCCTGGAAGATCCAGACGAGCGCGCCGAAGGAGGCGGAGATGGAGAGCAGGTTGCTCAGCACCGCCTTCAGCGGCAGCACCACCGAGCGGAAGACGAAGAAGAGGATGACGTAGGTCAGCAAGGCGACGAAGCCGACCGCCGCCGGGGTGTGCGCGCGGAAGAAGGCGTTCATGTCGACGTCGATGGCGGTCAGGCCGCCCACGACGAGCGAGCCGTCGGCCACCACGCGGTCCTGGCGGATCGCGTGCACGGCGGCGCGCGCCTGATCGGTGCGCGGGCCGCCGCGGGTCCGCACGACGAGCAGGTACGTGCCGTGCCCGGAGGTGCTCTCCAGCGCGGAGGCGGCGGGGATGGGGCGCAGGTCGGCCGGCAGCGCCAGGACGCGATCGGCCTCGTCGGGCGGCAACGTGGCGTCGAAGTCGAAGAGGCTGTCCACGCCGACGACGCCGGGCAGCGCCGCGATGCGATCCCGCAGCGCGCGCAGGGCCTGGACGCGCGGGAGGGTGAGCGCGTCGGTGGGGAAGTGCACCACGACCGCCAGGCGGTTGTCGGCCTGCGCGGGGAAGTCGGCGCGGATCCTCTCGTAGGTGGCGCGCGACTCGGTCTTCATCGGCAGGACACCGACGAAGGCGCTCGCCGTGCGCAGCCGGAAGAAGGGCGTGCCCAGCGCGAGGACCACCGCGAGCGTCGGCACCAGCACGATCACCGGGTGCGCCATCACCCGCGGCACGATGGCGCGCCACAGGCGCCCCTCCTGCCGGGGCCCGCGGGCATCGACGTCCTTCCGGCGGCGGAGCCGCAGGGCGCCGGCGTCGACCCGCTTGCCCAGCACCGCGAGCAAGGCGGGAAGCAAGGTCAGCGCCGAGGCGACCGAGAGCAGGACGACGACCCCGCCGGCCAGGCCCATCGCCGAGACGTAGGAGTGCCGGAAGAAGAGCAGGCCGGAGAGGCCCACGCCCACCGCGAGCCCGCTCCCGAGCACCGCGTGTCCGGCGGTGTCCATCGCCACCTCGATGGCTTGGGCGACGGTCGCGCCGCCCGCGAGCTCCTCGCGGAAGCGGCTCGTGTAAAAGAGCGAGTAGTCGATGGCGAGGCCCAGCCCGATGAGCGACGCCACGTTGAGCGTGTACTGCGCCATGTCGGTCACCCGGGCGATCTGCAGCACGCACGCGATGGCGGTGAGCACGGCGAGCCCCCCGACCACGACCGGCAGCGTGGCCGCCACCACGCTGCGGAAGACGATCAGCAGCACCAGCAGCGCGAGCGGGAAGCTCACCAGCTCGGCGACCAGGAGATCGCTGCGAAGGGTGGTGTCGAGGTCGGCGCGGTACTTGGCCTCCCCGGTGTAGGACACCGTCAGCGGACCCGGCTTGATCCTGGCGCGCAGCGAGGGGAACAGGTGCTCGGCGTGGGTGAGGGTCCCATGGAGCGTGATCACCGCCAGCGCCTCGTGGCGATCGGCGGAGACGAGCTTGTCGCCGATGGCGGTGGGGGCCTCCACCGGCGAGAGGACGTCGGCCACGTCGTGATCGTCCTCCAGCGGCGAGAGCGCGTCGTCCATCGCGGAGTAGAAGGACGGGTCGTCGACCGTCATCGTGTCCGAGCGGAAGAGGGCGATCACCGTCGGGCCCGCGCGATCGCCCAGCGCCTGGCGCGCCAGCTCGTCGGCGTGGGTCGACTCCAGGTCGGCGAGCGTCCCCGTCGTCAGGTTCCCGCCGTGGCGCAGGCTCAGCGCGGCGGCCGCGACCAGCAGGACGGAGCAGACGAGCACCACCACGCGGTTGCGGAAGACGAAGCGGCCCCAGGCTGCGAGCATTGGCGCCTGATTACCACGTCCGGCGCCCCGCCAGACAGGACGTCGGCCACCAACCGCGCTATCCATGAGGGATGGCCGCCGAGGACAACCCCATCGAGCACTTCACAGAGGCCGAGCTGACGGCGCTCGCCCGGATGCTGGTCACCCTCCTGCGCGTCGACGGCAAGGTGTCTCCCGACGAGCACGAAGCCCTGCGCATGTTCGCCGAGCGCGTGCGGCTCGGCAACGGCGGCGGCGCGAGCCCCTACCGCCTGTCCGCGGACGACAGCGCGGACGGCGTGGCGACGCTCCAGCCCTTCCTGGAGCGCGCGAGCCACGAGCCTTCCGGGCGCGACGCCTTCGCCCTCGCGGCGGAGTCGATCACGCGACGGGACGCGCGCGAGGCGATCTACGTGGCGCTGCGCGACGTGGCCGCGGCCGACACCATCGTCGAGGCAGAGTGGGAGCTGCTCGAGATGCTGTTCGAGCGCTGGGGCCTGGGCACGGCCTGATGGAGCCCTACGAGCCGGTCCCCTACCCGCATCGCTACGTCCCGGCAGTGTCGCCGCTCGAGGCGGCCGAGGCGTTCCGCGAGGTGATGCGCCGACGCCGCAGCGTGCGAGACCTCTCCGATCGCGACGTCCCCGAGGAGCTGATCGCGTCGCTCGTCGCGACGGCGGGCACCGCGCCCAGCGGGGCGAACCGTCAGCCGTGGCGCTTCGTGTGCGTGCGCGATCCGGCGGTCAAGCGGCGCATCCGGCTGGGCGCGGAGGAGGAGGAGCGCGCCTTCTACGCCGGCCGCGCGGGGAAGCGCTGGCTGGAGGATCTCGCGCCGCTCGGCACCGACCCTGACAAGGCGTTCCTGGAGATCGCCCCGTGGCTGGTGGTGGTCTTCCGCCTCGCCGCGGGCGACGAGGGCGAGGCCGTCTACTACACGCACGAGTCGGTCGGCATCGCGGTGGGCATGTTCCTCTGCGCCGCGCAGCACGCCGGCCTCGCGACGCTCACCCACACGCCCGCGCCGATGAAGTTCCTCTCCAGGATCCTCTCGCGGCCGGAGAACGAGCGGCCCTACCTGCTCATCCCCGTCGGCTACCCCGCAGACGGATGCACGGTCCCGCGCGCGGCGCTGCGCAAGAAGCCGCTGGAGGAGATCATGATCGTCGTGTGACGAGCTCGCCGCCCTCACGCGCCGATGCCCGACTCGATGCGCCTGTCCGGGACCGGCCGGATGCTCCCCACCTCATGCACGGCGCGCCCATCAATTATCACGCCTTCGCCGCTCCGGGGGGAGCTTCCTTCGCGCGCGCGCTTCGGGCTTGATCCGCGCGTGCCCCGAGCCCACCGCCACGCGCCCGCCACCGCCCCCTTTCGTCCTCGCACGCGCGTCGAGCGCCGGCGGACGTCGTCGCTGGTCGACGTCACGCTCGACCCGGCGCAGCGCGCCGCCATCTCCCTGTCTCGCGACCGCGCGCTGCTCGCGCTCGGCGAGGCCGGACACGGCAAGACGACCGTGGCGCTCCACCGCCTCGCGCACGTCTGGCACGCGGCGGGAGCACGCCACCGCGCGGCGGTGGTCGTCCCGACGGAGGGGCTGGCGCGCCTGATCCAGCCGCTCTTGCGCAAGCTCGGCGTGGACGTGGAGGCGCGCACCTACGACCGCTGGGCGGCACGCCAGGCACGCCGCGCCTTCCCGGACATTCCGCGTCGCGAGAGCGAGCAGGCGCCGCCGACGGTCGCGCGCCTCAAGCGAGACCCCGGGCTGCGGGCCGCGCTCTCCGAGCTCGCGGAGCGCCCACCTGGACGCATCGACGACGACGAGGAGGCCCCGCCGGTGCGGACGCGCGCCCTCGCGCAACGCGGGGACCTGCAGCACCTCTTCGGCGACGCGCGCCTCCTCGAGCACGCCTTCGCGGGATCGGCGTCGGTCACGCCGCGGATGATCGCGGACGTGCTCGAGCACACCCGCGTGCAGTTCGAGCTCACCACGGAGCAAGAGTGGAGGCACGTGACCGACCGCGACCGGCTCGTCGCGGTGGACCGTCGCGCGATTGACGAGGGGACGGCGTCCGCCGACGCGGCGAGCGTGGACGTCGAGGACTACGCGGTGCTCTTCGAGCTCGATCGTCTGCGGGCGGAGCGCGCGGGGAGACCGCCGGCGACGCTCCGCCTCCACGACGTCCTCTTCGTCGACGAGGCCCAGGACCTGGCGCCGCTGGAGCTCGCGCTGCTCGGTCGGAGCCTCGCGCCGGGCGGGACGCTCATCGTCGCCGGGGACGGCGACCAGCAGACGGACGACACCACGAGCTTCCGCGGCTGGGACGCGGCGATGCGCGAGCTCGGCCACGCAGACCACGAGGCGGTGCGCCTGGAGGTCTCCTACCGCTGCCCGCCGGAGGTGGTGGCGCTGGCGCGGAGCGTCCGCGATGCCGAGCCACCCGGGAGCGCGGAGCTGCCCCCTTGCCTTGCCTTCGAGGACGAAGGAGCCATGGCCGCGGCGCTCGGTCTGCGGCTGGCGCCGCTGCTCGAGGCCGATCCGCGCCTCTCCGTCGCCGTGCTCTGCCGCACGCCCATGACCGCGCGGCGCGTGGCCGCCCTGCTGCGACCGCACCTGCCGGCACGCCTGGTGTGGGATGGGCGCTTCCTGCCGCGAGGCCCGGTGCAGGTCACCCTCGTGGAGGAGGCGAAGGGTCTCGAGTTCGACACGGTGGTGGTCCCGGACGCGAGCGCGGTCGACTACCCCGACACGCCCGCGGCTCGCCGCATGCTGTACGTCGCCGTCACGCGCGCGCGGCATCAGGCGGTGCTCGCCCACGTCGGCGCACGCTCCCCCTTGCTTCCATGATCCCGTGCCGACACGCGGCCGGAGGCGCTCGCGCGATGCGCCGCCCCTCACCGCCGCGGGCGGAGCTGCTAGAGTGGGTCCCCCTTGGCCGACGCCAACACGCCAGTGCCGCAAGGCCCCATCAACTGGGCAGAGTTCTTCCGCCTGTCTCCCGCCCTGATGGCCGTGGCCGGCGCTGACGGGTACTTCAAGGTCGTCAACCCTGCCTGGGAGCGGACGCTCGGGTGGAGCGTCGAGGAGCTCCTGGCCAGGCCGCAGATCGACTTCGTGCACCCGGACGATTGCCAGGCCACGCTCGAGACGCGAGCACGGGTCCGCGCCGGCGACGCCGCCACCGGATTCGCGAACCGCCATGTCTGCAAGGACGGCACGTACCGCTGGCTGGTGTGGAACTCGGTCGTGGAGCCGGCCAGCGGCCTCGTCTACGCCGTCGCCCGTGACATCACGGCGGAGAAGGCCGCGCTGGAGGCCCTGCACGGCGCGCGCGACGAGCTGGAGCGTCGGGTGGCGGCGCGCACCGAGGAGCTACGGTACGCCAACGCCGCCCTCCACACCGAAGCCGCGGAGCGCGAGCGCCTCTTCGTGGCGCTGCAGCAGACCGAGGGCGTCTTCCGACGGATGTTCGAGGCGGCCCCCGACGCGATGCTGATGGTCGCCCGCAGCGGCACCATCCTGCTCGCCAACCCGGAGGCGGACACGCTCTTCGGTCGCGAGAGCGGCGCGCTGCTCGGCCTCGGCATCGACGAGCTGGTGCCGTCTGCGGTGCGGGAGGCGCACGCGGGCCTGCGCGACGGCTACTTCGCCGCCCCGCGGACGCGACGCATGGGCGAGGCGCCCGCGCTCGCCGCGCTGCGGCGCGACGGCACGGAGATCCCGGTGGACATCGGGCTCGCCTCCTTCTCCTTCGAGAAGCGCCCGGTGGTGCTCTGCATCGTCCGCGACCTCACCGCTCAGCGCCGGCTGGAGGAGTCGCTCGCGCGCACCGAGGAGCAGTTTCGCCAGGCGCAGAAGATGGACGCCATCGGTCGGCTCGCGGGCGGCATCGCGCACGACTTCAACAACCTGCTTTCGGTGATCCTCAGTTACTCCTCGATGCTCCTCGGTGACCTCAGCCCGAGCGACCCCTTGCGCACCGACATCCAGGAGATCCACGCCGCGGCGGAGCGCGCCACCAGCCTCACCCGCCAGCTCCTCGCCTTCGGACGCCGGCAGATCCTCCAGCCGCGGCCGGTGGACCTGGGCGACGTGGTCGCGGGCCTGGAGAAGATGCTCCGCCGGCTGGTCGGCGAGGACATCGAGCTCACCCTCCTGCGCGGGGGCTCGGCCGTCGTCACCCTCGACCCCAGCCAGATCGATCAGATCCTGGTCAACCTGGTCGCCAACGCGCGCGACGCGATGCCGCGCGGCGGGAAGCTCACGGTGGAGGTGGCCCGCGCGGAGCTCGACGCCGACTACGCCGCCGCGCACCTCGGGGTGACGCCCGGCCCTCACGTCGCGCTCATGGTGACCGACACCGGCGAGGGGATGGACGCCGAGACCCGGGCGCGCATGTTCGAGCCCTTCTTCACGACCAAGGCGACGGGCAAGGGCACCGGGCTCGGGCTCGCGACGGTCTTCGGCATCGTGAAGCAGAGCAACGGGCACCTCTGGGTCTACAGCGAGCCGGGGCGCGGCACGACGGTGAAGGTCTACTTCCCGCGCACCGACCTCTCCGCGGTGAAGCGGAGCGCCTCCTCGGCGCCGTCGGCGCCGCCGGCGGAGGCCCTCCGCGGGACGGAGACGATCCTGCTCGTGGAGGACGAGGAGCCGGTGCGGGTTTTGGCGCGGACCATCCTTCGGCGCATGGGGTACCACGTGCTGGAGGCGCAGAGCGGCGGGGACGCGCTGCTCATCTGCGAGCAGCACGGGGCGACGATCCACCTGCTCCTCTCCGACGTGGTGATGCCACGCATGAGCGGGCGGCAGCTCGCCGAGCGGCTGCGGGCGGTGCGCCCGGACATGCGTGTACTCTACATGTCCGGCTACACGGAGAACTCCATCGTCCACCACGGGGTGCTGGACTCCGGCGTGTCCTTCCTGCAGAAGCCGGTGACGCCGGAGGCGCTGGCGCGCAAGGTGCGCGAGGTGCTGGACGCCCCGGCGCCGAGGTAGCGGGGCGTCAGGAGGGCCAGCGGGCGAGCCGGCGGACCTCGCCGCCGAAGCCCTCGGCCCGCGCCGGCGCGCCGCCGCCCGCGCGCACGGTCATCCGCAGCCCGCCGCGCGGCGCCATGGTGATCGCCACGCGTGGGTCGACGCGCGATCCGGCCGGCAGCTCCAGGCGGAACCGGGAGAGGAGCATGGCGAGGACGACCTTGATCTCCATCATCGCGAAGGAGGCGCCGATGCACATGCGCGGGCCCGCGCTGAAGGGGTTGTACTCGTAGACGGTGGGCTTCGCCCGCTCCCAGCGGCGCGGCGAGAAGGTCTCGGGGTCGGGAAAGACGTCGGGGTCGTGGTGCATGTGGAAGATGCTGAGGAACACCTCGCTCCCGGCGGGGAGGTGGTGGCCGCCCAGCTCGGAGTCCTTCGCCACGATGCGCGGGTGGAGCGGCACGGGCGGGAGCAGGCGCATGCTCTCCTTGACGACGGCGTCGAGGAGGGTGAGCCGCGCGAGGTCCTCCACCGCCGGCGGGGCGCCGCGCAGGCAGGCGAGCTCGTCGTCGAGCTCGCGGAGGACGCGCGGGTGCTGCGAGAGGAGGAGCAGCGTCCAGGCGAGGGCGTTGGTGCTCGTCTCGTGCCCCGCCGCGAAGATGACGCCCGTGTGGCCGACGAGATCGTCCTCGTCGAGCGCGCTGCCGTCCTCGTCGCGCGCGGCGAGGAGCATGGAGAGCATGTCCGCGCCCTCTCCGCGACCGCGCCGGTCGCGCAGGATCGCGGCGGTGCCTTCGTCGATCTCGCGGGTGAGGTTGAGGAAGCGCCAGTACGCCAGCGGCCGCACGTCGTAGCGGACGAGCATCCCCGGTGACATCATCGTCACGAGCCAGCGCTGCATCATCCGCGCGAGCTCGGCGCCTCGCGCGCCCTCGTCCTCGCCGAAGAGGGTCTTGGTGGCCACGCGCAAGGTGAGCTCGGTCATGTCGGCGTGGACGTCGCGCGTCTCCCCCGGGCGGTACTGCGCGAGCACCTCGCCGGTGATGCGCACCATGTCGTCGCGATAGGCATCGATGCGCGTCTTGGCGAACGCCGGCATGAGCAGGCGGCGGTGCTTGCGATGCTCGCCGCCGTTGACGTGGAAGAGGCCGGTCATGGTGCGCGTGACGGGCCGCTCGCGCCCGCTGGGGGTGCCGCGTGTCGGGTAGAGGCGACCGGGGAGCGCGATCGTGTGGTAGCGCTCGTGGTCGGTGAGCACCTGCCGGTTGAGCTCGGCGCCGTTCACGCACACCACGCCGGCGCCGCGGGCCGCCTCGAGCAACGGGATCGCCGGTGTCGGGCCGGGGTTCACGATGCGCAGCGGACCGCGGACGATGGAGGCGACGTTGCCGTAGCGGGCGAAGAGGCGCCCCGCGTAGCCGATGGGGTCGCGGATCCAGCGGAGGGCGTTGCCGCGCACGCCGAGCCCCCACATCGGGCCGGGGCCGGGGGCGGAGGGGATGGGGATTCGGGACACGCGCTAGTGGTAGCACCGTTCGGCACGGCGTTCGTGGTAGGTAGCCGGTCGATCATGCTGGCACGGTGGCTCACGGCGCTCGGGGTACTTTCGCTGGCGCTGGCGGCGTGCGGCCCCGACGGGGCCGCGGACGCCGGCGCGAAGGACGGCGGACCGGACGACGGGGGCGCGGAGGCCTCGCCGGGCGACGCGGCGGGGGACGCGGGCGGGGAGGCGACGCCGGCCGAGGCGGGGGTGAGCTGCGAGGAAAAGGCGCAGGCGTGCGCCACCACCTTCGGCTCGCTGTTCACCAAGGCCGACGGCCGCGCCGACGGCACCCTGGTCGCGCTCGTCCGTCCGGTGGACCAGCAGTGCGCGCTGCCCAACGGGACGCACGTGGTGCTCGAGCTGTCCATCCAGGGCCAGGTGCAGCGGCTGGTGACGTCGGTCAGCGGCGTCGCGGTGGACACCGCGAACGCGCCGCTCCTCGGCCCCGCCTACGCCGAGGGCTGGCACACCGGCGTCACGCTGGACTACGCCGCCGACCTGGGCGTGCACAGCACCGACTTCACCACGGTGACGCAGGACGAGGCCGTCGCCTTCGTCTGCGCGCACGTCACGGTGGGCGCGCCGGTCTCGGTGTTCGCGTACTCGGATGGCACCGAGCCGAGCAGCGCGCATCAGGTACACCGCAACGATGGCTACCCCGACGGCGCGATCGTGGTGGACCCCACCTCGGCGACTCCCACCTATCTGCTCTTCCGCTATCTGAACCAGACGTTCTGAAGCGGCGGGCTTCGCGACCTCGCGGCATCGCGGCCTGGTGGCCTGGTGGCATCGCGGCCTGGTGGCATCGCGGCCTCGCCCCTCGATGTTGGGTGTTCTGTTCTTGCGTCGTCCCCGCACGCCGGACCAGGCCCGTTCACGCCAGCCACACCTCCGCGTCGCCTCGCTCGCGACGCTGCGTGCGAGCGCGCAAGCGCCGGGCCCGGTCCAGGTCCCGCAGGACCCAGAACCCGCCTTCGGTGAGCCTGTCGAGCGTCGCCTTGTCGCCAAGGCCCAGCCGGATGCGAAGGCAGAGCACCATGAGATGTCTTCGCGCCGCGACGCATGCGCGCGGCGTGGGCCAGAACCGGCTGCCGGGCGCGAGCGCGCTGTCCAGCGCCAGCGCGACGTGCCCCACGCGGACGAGCCCGAAGAACGCGCACCGCACACGGCGCCGCCCTTCCGGGGTGAGCTTGACGACGCACTCGCGCCCCGCGCGATGCCGCGTGACCAGCCCCAGCCGCTCGAGGGCACCGAGCATCCGGCTGATGGTGGACCGAGCGACGCCCAGCCCCCGGCGAAGGTGACTCTGCAGGTTGCTGGCCCCCGTCCCCAGCCGGTAGAGGGCGTCGAGAAGGTCGAAGCGAGCCGCCGTGAGCCCGATGGCGGCCAGCGCCCGACGCGTGAGACGCAGCGTCGCGTAGTACGCACGCTTGATTGTGAAGAACACCGGATCCATCCCCACCCCCTCAGCACGCCCCATACCAACCCCCCCACCCCCCCTCCCCTCCGCGAGATCGCCGCGAAACGTCGGAGTGCGAGCGTGCTAGCGGTCCGACGTTTGGGTGTCCGGGGACAGAGGGGGGGACAGGGGGGACAGGGCGGCGGGAGCGGCAGCGCGGCCTGAGGGGGCGCACGTCGCAGGTCGCGCCTGGGCGGTGGGGGCGTGCAGCCGGCGGCCACGCTGGGAGGGGACGAAAGCCCGACCAGGCGCGCGCGCGGATCAGCCCGCGGCGGGCGCCAGCCCCGCGCGGTAGTCGTCCCCGGGCAGCCAGTCGATCCGGCCGAAGCCGGCGACCAGATGCACGCGGGCGACCTCGAGCCGGTAGACGGCGAAGTCCTTGAAGGACGCGTACGTCGCGGCGGTCGGATGGCGGCGCAGGAAGCGCTCGCGCATCGCGCCGTCGGTGACGGGCACGACCTCGCCCAGGAAGGTGGCACGCGCCGCGGCGAGGGGATCGCCGGCGGCGGCCCAGACGAGGACCGATGCGCGCGGGTCGCGCTTCAGGTTGCGCGTGTGCTCCGCCAGATCGGACAGGAGCAGGAGCGGCGCGCCCGCGCCGTCGTCCGCGACGAGCACGAGCGAGGCGTACGGCGCGCCGGCGGTCAGCGTGGCCAGGGTCGCGCGCGGTGCGCGGACCAGGAGGTCACGCACCGTGCCCGCCAGCTCCTTCAGATCGGCCATCGCGTGGCTCCCGTCGCCGCGCTCGGGCGCGTCACTTCGGGGGCACGGGTGGCTTGCTGTCGTCCTGCACGCACGAGGAGAGGTCGAAGAGGAAGAACTCCATCGCCTTCTCCTGCGGGGTGAGCGGCTTGGAGTCGCACTCCGCCGGGAAGGTGGTCCCCCCGCCCGACTGACCGCCTGCGATGTGGAAGTTGGAGTAGTACGCGCGGCCGCACTGCTTGTCCGGCGCGTTGCCGATAGGCGTGTTGAAGGAGAGCGTCTGCACCGACGTGGGGCTGGTCGAGTACAGCCAGCGCGACGTGGGCGCGTTGACGCTGTCGGTGATGTGGTAGGTCTCGTTCAGGTCGATGCTCCCCTGCGTGGGCGTCGCGCCGATGTTCTTCAGCCACTCGGCGAGCGCCTTCCCCTTGGGGAAGCTCTGGTCGATCGTCGCGGGCAGCGGCCACGGCATCCCGCCGCCCCACGTCCCCCAGGGGGCCGTGCTCGGCAGCGGCGCGGGGCCGTCCTTGTACCAGGAGTAGCTCAGGTCGGTGGCGAAGGCCCTGCCGCCCGCGTCGAGGTAGTCGAGGAGGTTCTTGCCCGCCTGACCCGGGCTGCCCCCGATGACCGGCACCGACGAGCACGGGAACTGCACCACGTCGTACTGCTTGAGCGTGGCGAGGCTCGCGGTGAGGTCCGCCATCGGCGACGCGCCGGGCAGCGTCGTGCCGTTGCCGTGATAGAGGTGAATGCGCCCGTTGCCGCTGGACGCGGTGAACTCGCTCACGTCCACGCCCATCTTGAGCAGGATGCACTCCTCGGCGTCGTACGTGCTCGTGGCGATGGCGATGTGCGGGATGTCACCCTCCGACTTGTTGCGCGGGATGTGGGTGAGCGTCGTCGGGATCGGGTTGTCCACGCACTGCTTCACCGTCGGGATCACAACCTGCCTGCGCCAGCGGCCGATCTGCACCACCAGCGGGATGTTGTCGCCCACCGGCACGTTCTTCAGCGTGAACTTGCCCGACGAGTCGGACAGCGCGACGACCACCGGGCTCCCGCTCACCGCCGCGCCGCACTGGTCGCACGAGACGCCGGCCGGGAAGGGGTCCACCGCCGCGTTCGGCACGTAGACGATGGCGTTGTAGATCGGGTCGGGCGAGCCGTACTGCGAGGGCGTCGCGGTGACGACCGTGCCGCTCACCGTGGTGGTCGCACCCCCGCCGCAATCCACCTGCTTGCACTGCAGGTTGACGCACGCCCCGCCGTCGCCGGTGGCACCGTCGCCGGTGAACGACGGCGCGTCGTCGTTGCCGACGCTCCCGTCGGTGGCGCCACCGTCGGTGTCGAAGCCGCTCGGGCCGTTGGAGCCGCACGCGGCGAGACCGAACACAAGAACTCCCAGAAGCCAGGTGCGCATGACCGCCCCCTTTCCTCGCCCGAGCCTAGCACAGACGCGGCACGACGCCCCGCCTCCCCGCCTGGTGCTAGGCCGCCGGCGAGCCGGAACCTACGCGCGCGGCTCGTCCAGCCACTCGTACTTCACGTT
The DNA here is from genome assembly GCA_963782055.1 of uncultured delta proteobacterium. Classification (GTDB taxonomy): domain Bacteria; phylum Myxococcota_A; class Polyangia; order Polyangiales; family Polyangiaceae; genus DASXHD01. The sequence goes on along the minus strand of CAWAIF010000003.1, from coordinate 1,108,408 downwards.
GCGCCTCACGCTCTTGAAGCCCGCGCCGCGGATGCGACTCTCGATCGCGTCGGCGTCGATGCAGTACGTCGTCCCTGCGCTGGACACCACGTTCTCCTCGAACATCACGCTCCCGAAATCGTCCGCGCCGAAGCGCAGCGCGAGCTGCCCGATCTCCGGCCCCTGCGTCACCCACGAGGCGCCCACGTGCTCCACGTTGTCCAGCAGGATGCGCGCGAGCGCCTGCTGCCGCAGGTACAGGTGCGTGCCGTGGTCGCCCGCCTCGATGCGCACCCCCTCCTCGTGCTGGAAGTCCCAGCAGAAGAAGGCGGTGAAGCCGCCCGTCTCGTCCTGCAGGTCGCGCAGCTTGATCAGGTGCGTGACCCGGTCGCGCGCCGTGTCGGTCGTGCCGTACATCATCGTGGCGCTGGAGCGCAGGCCCATGTGGTGCGCCGTACGCATCACGCCCAGCCACTCCTCGCTGGTGCACTTCGCCTTCGCGATGCGCCGCCGCACCCTGTCGACCAGGATCTCCGCGCCCCCACCCGGCACGCTGTCCAGCCCCGCGGCGTGCAGCCGCTCCAGCACCTGCCGCACCGGCAGCGACTCCATCCGCGCGACGTGCAGGATCTCCTCCGGCGAGAGCGCGTGCAGCCCCAGGCCGTACTGCGCCTTGATCCACCGGAAGAGGTCCTCGTACCAGCCGATGGGCAGGTCCGGGTTGAGGCCGCCCTGCAGGAGGATCTGCACCCCGCCCGCGTCCACCACCTCCTGGAGCTTCTGGCCGAGCACCTCGCGCGAGAGCACGTAGCCCTCCGGGTGGCCGACCGGCCTGTAGAAGGCGCAGAAGCGACAGCTCGTGGTGCAGACGTTGGTGTAGTTGACGTTGCGGTCGACGATGTACGTCACCACCCCGTGCGGGTGGCGGCGCGCGCGCACCGCGTCCGCCGCGAGGCCCAGGTCGAACAGGCCCGCGCCCGCGGCGAGCCGCTCGCCCTCCGCCGCCGACAGCCGCTCCCCGTCGGCCGCGCGCTGCAGCAGCGTGTCGAGCGACGGCACCGAGTGCACGCGCTCGCGATCGCCATAGAAGCGCACGCGCGTCGCCGGGAGCAGCCGCGCCTCCGCCGCCTCGTCGAAGAAGCGCTGCAGCCCCTCCGCCTCCTCCTCGCCGAACGGGTAGCGAATCGCCTCCTGCAGGTACGCGCGCAGGCTCTCCTTCGGCAGCCCGCTCGCCTCGGCGTGTGCGTCGGCGATGGCGTCGCGCGCGCGCAGGCCCTGGACGCGCGCCTCGTCGAAGAGCCGCTCGTCCTCCGGCGTGATCGCGCCCGGACGCCCGCACCACGCGGCGAAGACGAAGGGCAGGCCCGTCCGCTCCAGCCACGCCTCGCCGAGATCCAGCGTGAAGGGGAACCGGCCCTCGTGGGCGAGCGCCGGATCGCCGATGACCACCGCGCCGCGCGTGCCGCCGACGAAGTCGAGCGCGTCCTTCGACGCGAGACCGCGCAGCACCGGCTCCTTGCCCAGACGCGCGCGCAGCACCAGCCGCGCCAGCACCACGCTGGTGCGCGAGGAGAGATCCAGCGCGACCTCCTCCAGCTCCTCGACAGGACGCTCGGAGAAGATCACCACGCTGCGCACCTTGCCGCGCGCGCCGATGGCGCTGCCCCGCACCATGCGCAGATCGCCGATCGTCGCGGCCGCGGCGACGGGCATCAGCGCCACGTCCGCCTCGTCCTCCGCCACCCGCCGCGCCACCTCGCTGGGGAGCGCCAGGTCCAGCCGCACGCGCGCCGACGCCGGCTCGCGATCCAGCCCCTCGTAGAGCGGGCGCGCGTTGAGGTACTGCACCCCCGCGACGCGCAGCCTCTCGTCCGCCGAGGTCACGAGAGCACCTCCAGGTGCTTGCCCGCCTTGCGCTCGCGCACCTTCACCGCCGCCTCCGGCGTGGCCGCGCGCGGGTGCTCCCGCACCACGTTGTAGAGGGTGTCGCGCTCGATGGGCGTGCGCCCCGCCTCGCGGATCAGGCGCACCAGGTCGTCGTAGCGGAGCCCCTGCGGCACGCGCGATCCCGCCGCGTGGTAGATCGTCTCGTGCACGATGGTGCCGTCGATGTCGTCCGCGCCGAAGCGCAGGGCGATCTGCGCGACGTCCGGCCCGCTCGACACCCAGTACGCCTTGATGTGCGGGATGTTGTCGAGCATCAGGCGCGACACCGCGAGGGTGCGCAGGTCGTCCACCGCCGTCGGCGCCGGGAGGTTCTTCATCCCGTTGCCGTCCGGGTGGAAGGCGAGCGGGATGAACACCTGAAACCCGCGCGTCTCGTCCTGCAGCGCGCGCGTGCGCAGCAGGTGGTCGACGCGGTGCTCGAAGGTCTCGATGTGGCCGAAGAGCATCGTCACGTTGGTGCGCATGCCGAGCGAGTGCGCGACGCGGTGCACCTCCAGGTACTCGTCCGCCGTCGCCTTGTCGTCGGAGATCCGCTTGCGCACGTCCGGGTGGAAGATCTCCGCGCCGCCGCCGGGCATGCTGTCCAGGCCCGCGGCCCGCAGCTTCTCCAGCACCTCCCGGTGGGTCATCTTGTAGTGCTGCGCGAAGAAGTGGATCTCCACCGCGGTGAAGCACTTCATGTGGATGTCCGGCTTGATGCGCTTGAAGCCGCGGAGCAGCTCCTCGTAGTAGGAGAAGGGCAGCCCGGGGTGCAGCCCGTTGACGATGTGGATCTCGCCCGGCGGGTCATCCATCCGCGCCTCGAGCTCCTTCCACGCGTCCTCCAGCTTCATCGTGTGCGCGCCGGGGGATCCCTCCTCCAGCTTGGCGAAGGAGCAGAAGAGGCAGGAGGCGACGCAGACGTTGGTCACCTCCACCCGCATGTTGCGGTTGAAGTAGGTGCGGTCCCCGTGAAGGCGCTCGCGCACCTCGTTGGCGAGCTGGCCGACGGCGAGCAGGTCCGGCTCGTGGAAGAGGGCCACGCCGTCCTCGAAGTCCAGCCGCTCGCCGGCGCGCACCTTCCTCGCGATCGCTTCCAGGCTCATCGCGCCTCCTCCTGGACCACGCCGGCCCGCTCGAGCGGGGACTCCGCCTCGTCGTCGAAGAGCGGCCTGCGCCCGGTGCGCCGGATGATGCCGGCGATCTCCTGCTTCTTGAGCGTCGCGACCGCCACCATGCCCTGTCCCTTCACCTTCTTCGCCGCGTCCTCGGCGATGGGCAGGCCGCGCCGGCTCTGCACCGGCCCGACCAGCGCGTCCGCGCCGAAGCCGAGCGCCACCTGCGCGATCTCGAAGCCCGCCGCGGCCCAGTCCACGGCCACCACGGCCCCGCGCGGCGCGGTGAGGCGCGCGATCGCCACGCGCCGCAGCAGGTCCAGCCCGCCGGCGTCGGCGCCGAGCAGCACGCCCGGGTCGAGACGTGGTCTCTGCGCGCCGGTGTGGACGCGCACCACGTCGCCCACCTCCTCCGCGCGCACCGCGTCGGCCAGCGCGCCCACCGCGAGCAGGTCGGCGACGACCAGGCGTGCCTCCGAGGCGCGCACGGCCGGGAGGTCCCCCGCGCGCCGCGCGACCAGCACGTCGCCGAGACCCGCGGCCTCGATCGCCTGCAAAACGATGGGGGTCACTCGCCTTTTCAGCCTTTCCTCGAATGTTTCAAAAATATTTGAAACGAACGATTCTTAGGACCGGGCGCGGCGGGGAGTCAAGGGAGGCGCCCGGCGTCCGACCGCCACGACCCTTGCAGTCCGACGGTCGGGGGCGGTCCGGGGCGCGTTGACGCCTCCCCCACCGACCTCCATAGTCCCTGCCCATGGTCAAGCGGCTCGGCCTCGTAGCCCTGCTGGCGGCGGGCTGTCACCACGCGCACGCGCTCCCGGCCGATCTCACGGGCACCTACACCGCGGCGGGCGCGGCGGCGAAGACCACGATGCAGGGCGGCACCCTCCCCGCGATGCCCGGCATGCCGCAGGACCTCCAGCTCCCCGACATGGACATGTCCACGTCCCTCGGCGGCCCCGACGTGCTCACCGTGACCTCGACCGGCATCTCGATGAAGTCGGGGGACATGATGCACGCGCCGCAGATCAAGGTCGGCCCCATCACCGCCGGCGGCGGCGCCAACACCTCCGACCTCTTCGACAGCGTCGACTGCTCGTCGAAGACCACCTGCACCTTCCAGACGAAGGGCCACTGCGAGGGGTCCATCGAGAAGGACGCCAAGGGCGCGCTGAAGATCATCGCGACGGGCACCTGCTCTGACTGGGCCGGCACCTGGACGCCACGCCCCTGAGCGCGGCCCGGGCTAACCCCAGCGCTTCAGGAGGTCGTGCTCCACCCCGAGCTGATCGAGCACGCGCCCCACGACGGTGTCGATCGCGTCGGCGAGGGTCTCCGTCTTCCCGTAGAAGGTCGGGCTCGCGGGCAGCACGACCGCCCCCGCGCGCGCGAGCACCGTCAGGTTCTCCAGGTGGATGACCGAGAGGGGCATCTCCCGGGGGACCACGATCAGCGCGCGACGCTCCTTGAGCATGACGTCGGCCGCGCGGGTGAGCAGCGTGTCGGAGATGCCGTGCGCCACGCGCCCGACGGTGCCCATGGAGCACGGGACGATCGCCATCGCGTCCCAGCCGGCGCTGCCGCTCGCGAAGGGCGCCTTGTAGTCGCGCAGCCCCCAGAGCGGCAGGTCCAGCGTCGCGAGCGCCTCGCGCAGATCGCCGCCACACTCCAGCGCCCACACCTCCGGCGCGGTGGACGAGAGGCACACGCCGACCTCGACGTCCCCCGCGCGACGCCGGGCGGCCAGCACCTCGAGCAGCCGCTTCGCGTACGGCGCGCCGCTCGCGCCCGTCACACCCACGGCGATCTTGCGGGGCCGGCCCGTGCTCACCGTGCCTCGGGGTGGTGCTCGACGCTGGATGGCGCTTCCGCGCGCACCAGACCCGCCACGCCCAGCGTCAGGTCCTGCCCGCGCACGTTGACGAACCCCGCGTCGCGCAGCACCGCCTCGTACTCGGCGCGGGAGAGGAAGGCGCCCATGCTGTCGGCGAGGTAGCGGTACGCCGCGCGGTCGCCGGAGAAGAGACCGCCCACCGCGGGGAGCACGCGCTCGGCGTAGATCGCGTGGAACGCGCGGGTGACGGCGCGCTCCGGGCGGAAGAACTCCAGCACGACGAAGACCCCGCCCGGCCGCAGCACGCGCCGCACCTCCCGCGCGCCGAGCGCCGGGTCGGCGAGGTTGCGCACGCCGAAGCCGCATACGACCGCCGCGACAGAGGCCGACTCGAAGGGCAGATCCAGCGCGTCGGCCACCACGCGCTCGGCGCGCGGCGCCTTGTGCCGCCCGCGCTCGAGCATCTCCGCGGCGAAGTCGGTCGCGATGACGCGGTCGTTCGGGCGCGCGCGGGCGACGAGGGCCGTCAGGTCCATGGTCCCCGCGCAGAGATCGAGCACCGGCCCGGCCGGCGCGCGCCGCAGCAGGGCCACCGCCTGCTTGCGCCACCGCCGGTCCACCCCCGCGCTCATCAGCCGGTTGAGCGCGTCGTAGGTGGGCGCGATGCGATCGAACATGGAGCGCACCGCCTGCCCGTGCTCGCGCTCGTGCATCGGCCGCCGGTCGAGCTCGGCGATGGGCGGGGTGGTCATGAAAGTCCCTCGTTCTTAGGCCCCGGCTCCGCGGACCGTCAACCCCTGGCCCGCGCGCGACGCTTGCACGTCGCGCCGACTCGCGACACGCTCCCGCCATGAATCGATTCGCTTGTCTTGCCTTGATCACGCTGTCCGCCTGCGGCGGGAAGATCGCCGGCCTCACCGACGCCGGCCCCTCCGAGGACGCCGGCGTCACCGACGCGATGGCCGACGCCCTCAATCCTCCGCCCCCGCCCCTCCCCGACGCGCAGCCGCCGGCGGACGCGGAGCCTCCTCCCCCGCCGCCCGGCCAGTGCAACGGCATCGCGTTGTCCGGGCCACTGGTACCTCTGGTCGGGGTGCCGCAGAACCCGCCGAGCTTCCTGCTGGGAGGTCCCATCCCGGACGGCACCTACGTCCTGCAGAAGTTCGTGGACTACACGGGACCCAACGGAAGCTCGTCCACCCTGGGCCACCTCACCGTCACCATCCAGGCCTCCGGCTCGACCTGGCAGATCGCCTCCGAGCAGGGTCAGCCGCCGGTACAACGGCTGACCGTGGCCGTGACGAAGGACTCCACCACGCTCCACTTCAGCCCGGTGTGCGGCACCAGCACCGACTCCTCCGCCCAGTATATGAGCAGCGGCGGCGTGCTGGAGCTCATCTCCCACTCCGGCAACGACACCTTCGTCGAGTTGTACGTGAGGAAGTGACCTCGCGCTGTCCGTGCGCCGCAGCGCGCTGCCTGCCGGATCCCGACCCGTCGGTCGCCCGTCGCATGGCAAGCATGCTAGCGGTGGAGCGGCAGGGCGCGTCCGGGGGTGGGGTGGGGACCCGAATGGGACGCGGGGGGAGCGACAACCTGGCTTGATTATTCCGGCTGGAGCGGATGTAGTGCTTCTATGGACGTAGGTCGGCTCGTGAGGTGGTCCATTCCCCTGGCCGCGACGGCGCTCTTCGCGGCGGCGTACGTGGGGTGTGGCTCGGATGGCGGCGGTGATAACGGCGACGCGGGCATCGGCGGCGACGACGGCTCGGGCATCGACGCGCCCAGCTTCGACGACGGCGGCTCGCGCTGCAGCTCGTCGGCCGACTGCGACGGCGGCATCTGCATCCAGGGCTCCGGCGTCTGCTGCGACAAGGCGGAGAACGTCTGCGGCGGCGCCTGCTGCGGCGGCGGCAGCGTGTGCCTCTTCGATCAGTGCCTCACGCCCGGCAAGCCATGCCACAGCGGCAACGACTGCGATCCCGGCCAGTACTGCGAGCCCAGCCTGGGCGACAAGGACGCCGGCACCGGCGACGGCGGCACCCTGGAGGCCGGCTGCAGCGAGCCGCTGCCCGTGGAGGGGCGCTGCCTCCCGCTGCCTCCCACGTGCGATCCCGACGGCGGCGCGCCGGACGGCGGCACGTGCGTCGCGCAGTGCGAGTACCACCCCGACGCCGGCGCCCCGCTGACGGCGAAGACGAAGTGGGTCTGGGGACCGAACGAGACCCAGTACAAGAACTTCATCGACGTCTGGGCGACGCCCACGGTCGGCCGGGTCCATGACACCAACTGCGACGGCAAGATCGACTCCCTCGACTCGCCGGTCATCGTCTTCGTCTCCGGCGACACCGGGGCCACCTACTGCAGCAGCACGACCAGCCCCAGCTACCCGAACACCTGCCACGATGGTGTGCTGCGGATGGTCGACGGCCGCACCGGGCAGGACGTGTGGTCGCTCCGGAAGGCGAGCAACACCTCGGTCGGCTTCATGGGAGGCATCTCGGTCGCGACGGGCGACGTCGACCAGGACGGCTTCATGGACGTGGTCGCCATGACCGGCGAGGGCTACCTCGTCGTCGTCGACCGCGACGGGAACGTCAAGTACACGAGCGACAAGCCGTACGGCACCATCAACTCGGGCATCGGCTGGGGCGGAGGCCTCGCCATCGCCGACATGGACCACGACGGCTGGCCGGAGATCGCCTACGGCGACACCGTCTGGACGATGAAGGGCGGCACGCTCACGCGCGCCTGGGTCGGCGGGAAGGGAACGGGCGGCGCGACCAACCAGGCGCTCAGCGCGATCTCCGACCTCGACCTCGCCAACGACGGCAACCTGGAGCTACTCGCCGGCAACACCGCCTACAAGGCCGACGGCACGACCCTCTGGCAGAACACCAGCGTGACCAACGGCTTCCCGGGCGTCGGCGACTTCGACAAGGACGGCAAGCCGGAGGCCGTGGTGGTCGGCAGCGGCAAGGTGTGGGTGCTCGACGGCGCGACCGGCGCCATCGTCTACGGACCCTTCGCCCTCCCCGGCACGGGCGGCGGGGGCCCGCCCACCATCGCCGACTTCGACGGCGACGGCTTCCCGGAGATTGGCGTCGCGCAGGCGAACTACTACTCGGTGCTCAAACCGGACCTCAAGAACAAGGTCCTCAAGCTGCTGTGGAAGGCGCAGAACCACGACTTCTCGTCCTCGGTGACCGGCTCCACCGTCTTCGACTTCGAGGGCGACGGCAAGGCGGAGGTGGTCTACGCCGACGAGTGCTGGCTCTGGGTCTTCGACGGCGAGACGGGCAACGAGCGGCTCGCGGTCTCGCACTCCTCCTTCACGGCGACCGAGGCCTCCCTCGTCGCCGACATCGACGGCGACGGCCACGCGGAGATGCTCATCCCCTCGCAGGGCGTCGACATGAACAACTGGAACTGCATCGGTTACGAGAAGGGCAAGACGGCGATGAACGGCCAGTACTGGACCCCCGGGCCCGAGTCCAACTCCTCGTACCGCGGGCTGGTCGCCATCGGCGACACCGCCGACTCGTGGGTGGGCACGCGCACGCTCTGGAACGAGCACACCTACCACGTGAGCAACATCTGCGACGACACCGACAACGCCTGCAGCGGGCCGAACGTCTACGGCTCCATCCCCAAGAACGAGACGTCCAACTGGACGCTGCCGTGGCTGAACGACTTCCGCCAGAACGTGCAGGACAAGGGGATCTTCAACGCGCCCGACGCCGTCGTCTCCATGACCGCGGAGTGCGTGACGCCTGTCATCGCCCACGTGTCGGTGCGCAACATCGGGCAGTCGGGGTTGCCGGCGGGCGTCGTCGTGGGCGTCTTCGTCACGCCGGGGGATGTCCAGGTTGGCACCGCCACCACCACCATCGGGCTGCTGCCCGGCCAGACGCAGACGCTGACGGTCAACCTCTCGGCGCCGGCGACCAGCAGCGACACCCTCTACGCCAAGATCCTCATCGACCCGAAGAACCCCACCTTCCACGAGTGCCGCGAGGACAACGACCAGAGCGCACCGGTCAAGGCGCCCTGCGTGAACTGACGCCGTAAGCGGCGCAGCCCCCCACCGCCTTTCTCCCGTGATCCTGCCGAATTGCGGCGACCGCTAGCAGGCTAGCGCTCCGACGCACGGGGGTCAGCCGATGGGGTGGTCCCGGCCCGCCAGGTGGACCACCAGCCGCCCGCCCCGCTCCTCCAGCACCGGCGCGAGCGACGTCTGGGCGTGCCGGCTGAACCGTGCCTCGAACGGCCCACGCGGCGCCTCGTCCTTGACCCGCGTGTACAGGACATCGTGCGCCCCCACCCGCGCCCCCGCGGGATCCCACGCTTCCTCGGTGCCGTCGCTGAGCAGCAGCACCACGCGCTCCGGCTCCACCCGCACCGCCCGCACCACGTACGGCGCATCCTCGACCGTGAGGTAGGTCCAGTCGTAGCCGTTGGTGAGGATGTAGCGCCCGTCGTCGGGGTGGCGGCTGATCCAGCCGTGCATCGCCGCGGCAAGCTTGGGGTGGGCGACCCGCTCGCCGTCGTGGGAGAAGCGCCCCTCGGCGTCCAGGACGATGGTGCTCTCCCGGGACCGCCCGGGAGGGGGCGGGAGCCGGAAGAATTCGGGGTGCTCTCCGGGTTTCATGTCCTCCAAGACTATCCCTCGATTGGCCGCCTCGCGCCCGCAGGGTATCGTATCCGGTCGTGACTTCGATGCTTAGCCGTACCCTCCCCGAGCTGGGCGAGACCCTGGCGGGGAAGTACAAGCTCGTTCGCCGCATCGGCGAGGGCGGCATGGGCGTCGTCTACGAGGCGGTGCACGTGCGCATCCAGCAGCACGTCGCCATCAAGATGCTCCTGCCGGAGGTGCTGGACGTGCCCGACGTGGTGTCCCGCTTCGAGCGGGAGGCGCGCGCCGCGGGGCAGCTCCGCAGCGAGAACACTGCGCGCGTGCTGGACGTGGACGTGTCGGAGGGCGGCCTGCCCTACATGGTGATGGAGTACCTGGAGGGCAACGATCTTTCCCAGGTGCTCGAGGCACGCAAGCAGCTCCCGGTGGCCGAGGCCGTGGACTACGTGCTGCAGACCTGCAACGCCATGGCGGAGGCGCACGCGGCGGGCATCGTCCACCGGGACCTCAAGCCCTCCAACCTCTTCCTGTGCGGCGGAGAGCGTCCGCTGGTGAAGGTGCTCGATTTCGGCATCTCCAAGGTCGAAAACGACATGGACACGCGCGTCACCGCCACGCAGACGGTGGTCGGCACGCCGCTCTACATGTCGCCGGAGCAGGTGCGCTCGGCCAAGCACGTGGACACGCGCACCGACATCTGGTCGCTGGGCATCATCCTGTACGAGCTGCTCGCCGGGCGTACGCCGTTCGAGGGCAGCACCACCGCGGCGGCGGCGGCCATCTGCATCGACGAGCCTCCGCCGCTCTCGCAGTTCCGTCCCGACGTGCCGGCCGAGCTCGAGCAGACGATCCGCACCGCGCTGGAGAAGGTGGCCTCGGCGCGCTTCCCCAACGTGCACTCCCTCGCGGTCGCCATCGGGCCCTTCGGCTCGGGCACCGTGCGCGGGCCGGACCCGTCGCAGGCGAACATCGTGCTCCCGCGCAGCCAGCGCAGCCTGCCCGACGCCTCGGGGAGCCTGCCGGAGGTCGCCCCGCTGGCCAGCTCGTCTCCCCATACCCTGCCCGGGTGGTCCACGCGCTCGGGCACCGCCAAGCGCCGCAGCGCGCTCGTGGTGGGCCTGAGCGCGGGCTTCGGTGCGGCCGCGCTCATCGGGGTGGCGGCGCTCGTCCTGCTCCGGTCCAGCGGCGCGCCTCCCGCCCCCACCGCCGAGCCGACGCACGTGGTGGCCACCGAGCCGTCCCCGCCGCCCCCCACGGTCACCGCCACGCCCTCGGCCAGCGCGCCCGCGCCCAGCGCCACGGGGACGACTTCCGCCGCGACCGCGGTCGCGGTACCGTCGGCGAAGCACCCGCGGCCGACGACGACCTCGCGGCCACGGCATCCTCCCCCGGCTCCCACGCACAAGGCGACCGCCACGACGACCCCGCGGCCGACCCCGACGCGCCTATGATCCACCCCCGATGACCCGACCGCGTCGCGCCGTGATCCCGTGGGTCCACCGGCTCGCCCTGGCCGTTTGCCTCGCCGCAGCGGTGCCGCGCGTCGCCCTGGCGCAGACCGCCGCCGACCACGCCCAGGCCGAGAAGCTGAAGGCCGCCGCCGACGACGCCATGGACAACCTCCGCTACGCCGAGGCGCTGGAGGGTTACCGCAAGGCGTACGCCCTCTCGAAGGACCCGCGCGACGTCTACAACATGGGCCGCGCGCTCGGCGCGCTGGGCAACTACCCCGAGGCCGTCAGCGAGCTGGAGCGCTTCCAGCAGGACGCCCCGCCCAGCCTCCTCGCGAAGGTGCCGAAGCTCCAGGGCCTCATCGACAACTTCCGCCAGCACGTCTCCAGCCTCACCGTGACGAGCAACGTGCCGGGCGCGCGCGTGCTGGTGCGCGACAAGGCGGTCGGGCAGACGCCTCTGACGGGCATCAAGCTCAACTCCGGCGCGGCCACCATCGAGGTCAACGCCCCCGACTACGTGAGCGAGAAGCGGCAGGTCACGCTCCCGATGGGCGGCAACCTGGCTCTCACCTTCGAGCTCAAGCGCGCGACGCCGACGGGCGTGCTCGTGGTGCACAGCACCCCCGGCGCGACGTCCACGCTGGTCGACGGCAAGCTGCTGGGCGGCACGCCGCTCTCGGTGTCCCTGCTGCCCGGCACCCACCGCCTGCTGCTCCGCCGCGACGGTTACTACGACCTGGCCACCAGCGCCGTCGTCGAGCGCGGGGAGCACCGCGCCGTGGACCTCAGGCTCGAGAGGACCCCCGCGATCTACCAGCGCTGGTGGTTCTGGACGGCCATCGGCGTCGCCGTGGCCGGCGGGGTCGCCTTGACCGTCGCGCTGCTCACCGAGCGCGGCGCCGACAGCGGCGACATCCCGCCCGGCCAGGTACGCGGTCCCCTCACCTTCTGAACTCCAACCAAACCCAGGGCCCACGGATGCGCCTTCTCATTGCAGACAAGCTTCACCCCCGCGCCATCGAGGAGCTCAAGGCCCTTCCCATCGAGGTGCAGTACGAGCCGGACCTCACGCCCGAGACGCTGGAGAACCAGCTTCGCGGCGCGGGCATCCTCGTCGTGCGCTCCACGCCCGTCACCGCGCAGGCCATCGACAAGGCGCGCGAGCTGAACCTCATCGTGCGCGCGGGCGCGGGCTACCAGACGATCGACGTGCGCGCCGCCAGCCAGCGCGGCATCTACGTCGCCAACTGCCCCGGCAAGAACGCGGCGGCCGTCGCCGAGCTCGTCTTCGGGCTGATCGTCGCGCTGGACAGGCGCATCGTCGACGCCACCGTCGCGCTTCGCGCCGGCCGGCTGGAGCGCGCGGAGTACGGCAAGGCGGAGGGCCTGTACGGCAAGACGATGGGCATCGCAGGCCTGGGCGCCATCGGCCGCGAGGTCGCGGGGCGTGCCCGCGCCTTCGGCTTTCACGTCATCGCGTCCAGCCGCTCGCTCACGCCCACGCGCGCGGGGGAGCTGGGCATCGGCTACGCGGCCAACCTGGAGGAGCTCGCGTCCCGCTCCGACGTGATGACCGTGCACCTGGCGCTCGCGCCGCGCACGCGCGGCATCGTCTCCAAGCGGGTCTTCGACGCCCTGCCGGCCCGCGCCATCTTCATCAACACCGCGCGCGCCGACCTCGTCGACTACGAGGCGATGAAGCGCGCCGTCCGCGAGCGCGGCCTGCGCGTCGGCATCGACGTCTACCCCGACGAGCCGAGGGGCACGACGGCCTACAAGTCCGACCTCTTCGACGCCACCGCCACCGCCGATGGCGGCTTCATCTACGGCACGCCCCACATCGCCGCGTCCACCGACCAGGCGCAGCTCGCCATCGCGACCGAGGCGGTGCGCATCATCCGCTCCTTCCTGCTCGAAGGCACCGTGCCCAACGTGGTCAACGTGCTCTCCGCCTCCATGACCCGCTTCCAGCTCGTCATCCGCATGCTGGACAAAGTGGGCACCTTCGCGCACGTTCTGAACGTGCTCAAGCGCCACGGGATCAACGTCGAGGAGGTGACCAACACCGTCTTCGAGGGCGGCGGCGCCGCCTGCGCCAAGCTGCGCCTGGTCTCGCGCCCCAGCGAGGCGTGCCTGAAGGAGATCTGCGCGTTCGACGAGGTGCTGCACGTCGACGTCGTCACCCTGCCCAATCTGGCATGAGGGGTTCGCCCCTCGCGCGCGCCGTCGCCCTCGGCCTGCTCGCCGCCACGGGCTGCCACGACAAACCCCACCCCTCCACGGACGCCGCCGCCCCCCGGCCGGTGCGCGACGCCGCGACGCTGGACGCCCTCGCGCTGATGGAGGCCGGCCCCCCGGACGACGCGCTCCCCGAGCCCAGCTCCGCGGAGCTCACCACGCGCGCCAAGCACCTGCTGGAGGCGCTGCGCGACGGCAACCCGGACCTCTGCCGCGACATCGTCTTCCCGCGCAACGCCTACATGGCGACCCGCGACGCCGACGACCCGGGCAAGCAGTGGGACGATCGCTTCAAGCCCAAGTTCGACAAGGACATCAAGCGCGTCACCCGGCGCACGCGCGGGATCGACCGCGCGGCGTTCGTCTCCTTCGACATCGGCCACCAGATCGTCAAGGCGGAGCCGAAGCACAAGGAGTGGAAGGTGGGGCTCTGGCAGGTGCGCGACAACACGCTGACCTTCTCCATCGACGGCAAGGAGCACAAACTGGAGATCCGGGAGATGACGGCGTGGCGCGGGAGCTGGTACGTCACGCGCTTGCGGTGACGCCCCCCCGCGGCCAGGTCATTTCTTTTCCTTGGCGATCTGGTGGAGGATCTCTTCGACGCGGGTGGTGTGGTCCAGGCCCTCGTCGTAGGCGAACCGGAGCTCGGGGGCGAAGCGCAGGCTGGCGCGGCGGCCCACCTCGCGGCGGAGCAGCGGGGTGGCGCGCGCGAGGCCCTCGAGCAAGGGCTTGCGGCGCGAGCCGTCGTCGTCGCCCTCGAGCACGCGCACCATCACGCGCGCCACGCGCAGGTCGTCCGTCAGCTCGACGCGCGTGACGACCACGCCGGCGACGCGCGGGTCCCGCACCTCGCGGGCGAAGAGCTCGGCCAGCACCTGACGCACGCGCTCCGCCACCCGGGCGCTCCGTTTCACCTCAGCCATCGCTGCCCTCGTAGAGCTCGTCGCCCATCGTCATCACCTCGGTGTGCCGTGCCGTGAGCACCGCGTCGCGCTGCGTCTCCGCCTCGTGGGCCACCTGCGCGAGGACGGCGTCGCACACCGCCGCGTCGCCGGAGACGACGCTCACGCCGAAGACGGCGCGCTGGTGGAGGTCCTGCGCGCCCACCTCCGCCACCGAGACGTCGAAGCGCGCCCGCACCCGGTCACGAAAGCGCCGCACCACCGCGCGCTTCTCCTTGAGGGAGCGCGCGTGGGGGATGTGGAAAACCAGCTCAAGCACGCCCACGAACATGGCCAGGGGACCAGGTTTAGCCCGAAAGGCGGGCGGCGCGCACCGCCGAAGCGCCGGGGCTGTAGACGATCGACCGGGCGGTACGGGCCGACGATCGGCGGGAAGGAGTGCTCCGTTCTCGCGTACGATGGGGCGATGGAACCCACCGGCACGGCTCCTTCCGAGAGCCTCGTTCAGGCTGCAGGCGGCTTCGGCCCGCCTGGCGGGCCGCCTCCTGGCGGCTACGGCCCTCCCCCTGGCGGCTATGGTCCCCCCGGCGGCGCGCCTCCTGGCGGCTTCGGCGCCCCGCCCCCTGGCGGCTTCGGCATGCCCCCCAACCCCTACGGCGGCTACCCGGCCCCCGGCATGGGCTACGACCCCGGCGAGTGCGCGCTGGCGAAGCAGGCGCTCATCTACGCCATCGTCGGCCTCTTCTGCTGCGGCCCCATCCTCGGCGGCATTGCCATCTCCAAGGCGCGCTCGGCGCAGATGATCATCGCCGGCACACCCGGCATGCGTGGCGGTGGCATGGCGCAGGCCGCCATGATCATCGGCATCCTGGACATCGTGCTGACGGTCATCGCCTTCATCATCAACCTGTCGCTGCACTGACGACTCCCGCCCCATCGAGGGCCGGGACGATGAGCGACAGAGGGCGGCCCGCTCTGGCGGAGGCCGACCGGGGAGAGTCATGGCCCAGAACCGCATCCTCGACTTCAACCACCTGCCGCGCTCGGCGCGCGAGCGGTTCGTCGCGTGCCTGCAAGGGCGCTCCGCGCCTGCCCCCATCTTCGTCATGCGGAGCGGCGGGGCGGTGGTCGGCTGGGTGCTCCTCGGCCTTGTGGCGCTGGGCGTGCTGGCGTGGATCCCCGCCGCCTCCTTCGGCTCGATGTACAGCTGCCGCCAGTCGCCCCTCGCGCTGCTCGGGATGGCGATCGCCCTGTTCCTGGTCGGCCTGTCGGCCTTCGGCGTGCTCCGGCGCATGCGCCTCAGCGGCTCCCTCCCCTTCCCCACCGGCAAGTACGTCTTCCCGATGGACATCGTCATCGCCGAGTCGAAGGACCTGGAGCTCATCCCGTTCGCGAACGTGGTGAGCCTGCAGCCCGTCCACCACTACCGCAACGGGTTCTACACCCACACCGCCTTCCACATCTCGACCGTCGGCGGCAGGCGCTTCACCTTCTCCGCGCGCAGCAAGCCCTTCGCCGAGGCGATGCTCGGCAACCTCCGGCGCAGCCAGATGCTGCTCGACCAGGCGATCGCCGCGCGCGACGTCGACCAGATCGCCGCGCTCGACCCCTTCTTCGACGTGCGGATGCAGGACTGGCAGAACGTCTCCGCCGGCAACGAGGACGGCGTGCTCATGGCGAGGCAGGTCCCCTCCTGGCTCAAGATGGGCTGGGCCGCGGGCCTCGGCCTGGCGGTGCTGGCCGCGCCCCTCTGGCTCGCCCGAAACGCGCTGAGCGACGAGATCGCCTTCTCCAAGGCGAAGCGCAGCGACAACACCTATTCCTACGAGGATTACCTCTGGAAGGGGACGCGCCACGCGGACGAGGTGCGCCAGAACCTGCTCCCCCACGCCGAGCTCCGCGACGCGAAGGAGAAGCAGAGCGTCGCGGCGATCAAGGACTTCCTCGTGAAGTATCCCCACTCGTCGGTCGACGCCGAGGCGCAGCAGGCCCTGAAGGACGCCATCCACGACGACTTCGTCACGGCGAAGAACGCCGGCACCGTCTCGGCGCTCCGCGCCTTCATCAAGGACTACCCGAAGGCCGACGACGTCGGCGCGGCGAAGACGGCGATCCATCGACTCTTCGAGGAGACGCTCGCCGACTTCCGCCCGAAGGCGAACGTCGCCGACAAGAACGTGCTGCCCTTCGTCCAGAGCCTGCTCGCGTACGAGGAGATGCACGACTCGTCCAGCGTCGCGGTGCGCTTCCGCCGTCACAACTCGGTGACGCTCGCCGCCGCCGACAAGATCCTCGCCGCCGACGACCCGGGCGACACCGGCCCGATGGGGTTCGCCGCCGTGTCGCAACACTTCGACCCGCAGGACGGCGAGAAGCGCGAGCGCGCGATGGTCGGCGCCCTGCAGAGCGCCTTCGGCGAGGTCTTCCCCGCGGACGTGCTGCCGCTCGAGCTGGGCGACGTGCTCCCCGATGACCCCAAGGAGAAGCTGGACCTCACCAAGCCGACCATCCTCATCGACTACGTCGTCGGCTGGTCGGGCGAGACGTACGTCAACCGCAAGGAGAGCCGGCGGTTCGTCGGCATCAAGATCGCGTTCGACGTGAAGATGGTCCAGCCGGACGACGAGCAGGCGCTCACCTTCCAGATGAGCGTGCTCCCTCCGGACCACTTCCACGTGAGCTACGACACCTTCACCGACCCCTCCTTCGGGGCGCTGGTGGACAACCCGGACGCGGGGCCGAGCGACTCCCTCGTGTACGAGATCATGGCCGCGCGCGCCTTCGACCAGCTCTCGACGAAGCTGGAGCTGGTCTTCTTCCACGACGCGCCGGTCCACCGGCGCAAGCCGAAGGCCGACCCCGACCCCAAGCTCCTGCGTGGCCTCGGCGGCGCGGGCGCGCCCGACGGCCTGAACGGCCTCGGGTCCAACCCCTGGGACGACCCCACCGACAACCCCTGACCCGGCTTCTCCCCCCCTCCCGCTCCGTTCAGGGAGAGGGGGGGCGGGGGGGGTGAGAGGTCACAGCTTCTGCTTGACCTCTTCCACGTCGAAGCTCTCCAGGATGTCCTTTTCCTTGATGTCGGTGTAGCCGTCCAGGCTGATGCCGCACTCGAAGCCCTCGGCGACGTCCTTCACGTCGTCCTTGAAGCGCTTGAGGGCGGAGACCTTTCCGCTCCACACCACCGCGTCGTCGCGGATGAGCCGCACCTGACCGGCGCGCTTGAACATGCCCTGGATGATGTAGCAGCCGGCGACGACGGTGCCCTTGATCTTGAAGATCTGCCGGACCTCCGCCTTGCCGCTGCTCTTCTCCACCAGCGTGGCGGGGAGCAGCCCCTCCATCGCCGAGCGGATGTCGTCCACCGCGTTGTAGATGATCGAGTAGAGGCGGATCTCGATCTTGTTCTCCTCCGCTGCGGCGGCCGCCTTGCCGGCGGGCCGGACGTTGAAGCCCACGATGATCGCCCGGGAGGCGATGGCGAGGTTGATGTCACCCTCGGTGATGGCCCCGACGCCGGCGTGGATGATGGAGAGGCGGACGCGCTCGGTCGAGAGGCGGGAGAGCGCGTTGGCCAGCGCCTCCACCGAGCCCTGCACGTCGCCCTTGATGATGATGCGCAGCTCGAGCTGCTCGCTCTCGCGGATCTTGTCGATGACGTCCTGCAGGGAGGCGCGGGCCTCCGGCGGGATGAGGCTCTTGGCGAGCTTGCCCTTGCGGCTCTCGGCGATCTCCTGCGCCTTCTTGGCGTCCTTGACCGCGTCGAGCGGGTCGCCCGCGCCGGGGACCTCCGAGAGGCCGAGGATCTCCACCGGCGTGGCGGGACCCGCCTCCTGGATCTGCTTGCCGTGCTCGTTCGTCATCGCGCGGACCTTGCCGAAGCCGGGGCCCGCGAGGACGAAGTCGCCCACGTGGAGGGTGCCGTCCTGGACCAGGACGCGCGCGACGGGGCCGCGCCCGCGGTCGAGAAGCGCCTCGATCACGGTGCCGCTCGCCGGGCGGTCCGGGTTGGCCTTGAGCTCCATGACCTCCGCCTGCAGGGCGATGCGGTCGAGCAGCTCGTCGACCCCCTGGCCGGTGAGGGCGGAGACGTTGACGTACATGGTGTCGCCGCCCCAGTCCTCCGGGGTGAGGCCGAGCTCTGCCAGCTCGCGACGCGCGCGGTCCGGCTCGGCGTTGGCCTTGTCGATCTTGTTGACCGCGACGATGATCGGCACCTTCGCCGCCTTGGCGTGGTTCACGGCCTCGCGCGTCTGCGGCATCACGCCGTCGTCGGCGGCGACGACGAGCACCACGATGTCGGTGACGCTCGCGCCGCGCGCGCGCATCTGGGTGAAGGCCTCGTGGCCGGGGGTGTCGAGGAAGACGACCGGCCCGCTCTTGGTGGTCACCTTGTAGGCGCCGATGTGCTGCGTGATGCCGCCGGCCTCGCCGCCGGCGACGTTGGCCTTGCGGATCTTGTCGAGGAGGCTGGTCTTGCCGTGGTCGACGTGACCCATCACCGTCACCACCGGGGGCCGGGCGACGAGCGCCTCGTCGGACGCCTCGGCCGCGGCCTGCTCGCCGCGGGCGGCCGCGATGCTCTCCTCCTCGCTGACCGCGACGTCCTCGACCTCCCAGCCGAACTCGCCGGCGAGGATCTTCGCCGTGTCGGCGTCGAGGGTGGTGTTGATGTGCACGCCCGTCATGCCCATGCCGAGCAGCTTCATCAGCAGCTCTGTCGCCTTGAGGCTCATCTTGGCGGCCATCGCCGCGAGGGTGATGTTCTCCTCGATGCGGATGACCTTCTTGTGAGCGCTCATCTCCTGCGTGGAGACGATGCCGCTCTTGGTGCGCATCGGCATGGAGCCGGGGCCCATGCGGCGACCCATCGGCCCGCGGCCCATGGGACGGCCCATCGGCGCGCCGGGGCGACCGCGGCCGGGAGACGAGCCCGCGCGCGGGTCGTACTGCGTGCGGCGAGGCATGGCGCCGGTCACGCCGCCGCCGATGGCGGTGCGCTGCGCGGACGCGGGGGTGGGCATCGGCACGCCGGGGCGGCCGGTCCAGTACTCGACGCCGGTCTTCGGCGGGGAGGTGCGCGGGGGAGGCGGCGGCGGCGGGGGTGGCGGCGGCGGCGGCGGCTCCGGGGGCGGAGGCTCGACGTGCACCGGCTCCGGCGGCGGCGCCGGCGGCTCCTCCACGGCGGGGACAGAGACGGGGGCGGCGGCCACAGCCTCCGGCTCCACCTCGCGGGCGCTCTTGCGGTCCGCCGGTACGGAGACCGGCGCGACCTGGGGCGCGCTCGGCTCGGCGGGGGCGGGCTCCGCGGCGACGGCGCCATGGCCGTTGCTCGGCGCCGGCTCGGGCGGGGCCTCCGCCACCTGCGGCATCGAGGGAGGGGGAGGCGGCATCGCGGGCGCCGACGGCGCGTCCCCCGGTGCGGCCTTCTTGGCGATGGAGCGACGCTTGACGACGGTGGGGCGGATTCGCTCCTCCACCACGTCGTGCGTCTTCTGCTTCTCCAGGTGGCGCCTCACGCGCTCGATCGCCTCCGGCTCCACGGAGCTCATGTGGTTGCGGACCTCGGCGATCCCGACCGCCTGGAACAACGCAACGGCGGCCTTGGGCTCGACGTTGAGCTGTTTCGCCGCTTCGTACACGCGCACCTTGCTCATCGATCCTCCAGACTACTACTCGAATACGTGGCGACCCTGCCCGCGAGGCGGACGGAGGACGACACGCTGTCAGCGATGCCGGCGTGGAGCACGGCGACGACGGCGATCTCGTCCTTGCCGAGCAGCTCACCGAGCCGTTGCTTCGTGCCGAAGGCCACCGCCTTGCCGTCGGCCGCGGCGCGGGCCACTTCGGCTCGCTTGGCGATGGTGGCGGCGTCGGTGGCCAGGAGCAGCAGCGGCGCGCCGCGCCCGAGCGCCTCGATGGCGGCGTCCGCCCCGACGGCGAGCTGGTTGGCGCGCCGGGCGCCGAGCAGCAGCCCGGCCACGCGGCGCTCGCACCCGGCGACGATCTGCGCGCCCAGGTCCTCGGGCGTCGCGACCACCTTCTGCTTGAACGCCCGGGCCAGGCCCGCGCGACATGCTTGCATCATACAACTCCGTGCCGGGTGGACGTGGGCCCCGCGGCCGAAGGCGCCTCCGGCCATGTCCACCGCCACCTGACCCTCCGGGCCGAGCACGACGCGGACGAGCTCCTCCGGCGCGCTCCGCTGGCCGCACCCCACGCACAGACGCGTGCGCGCGGGCGAGGACGTCGCGTCCCCGGCCTCCTCGGCGCGGCTGCGGTGCTGGGATTGCTCGGTCATCATGACGTTCGGGTCAGGCCTTCGCCTTCGCCGCCTCCTTCCGCGCGGATTCGATCTGCTTCCACTCGGTGGACAGGAAGTGCTCGGCGCCCTGCTTGATGACGCGCGCCTTCTTGATGCCGAGGCCGGTCTTGATGGCGAGCTTGTCCTCGTCCTCGCGCTGCACGTCCTCGACCATCTTGTAGCCGGCCTCCTCGAGCAGCGTCGCCGTGCGCAGGCCCACGCCGCGGACGAAGAGCAGGCGCTCGCGGTCGGTGAGCGGCTCGACGCGGGTGGTGGCGGCCTGCATGCGCTCCAGGCGGAGGCGCTCCATCGTCGTCTCGGCGTCCTTCTGGATACCCTGCGCCGCCTCGGGCGAGCCGACGCCGGGGATGGTGGCGAGCTCCTCCTCCGTCGCCTCCACCAGCTCCTCGATGGCGCGGAAGCCCAGGCGGTACATGGCGCGGGCGATCTGCTCGGTGACGTTGCCCACCTGCTGGAGCGAGGCGATCGCCTCCTCCTCCATCTGCTTGAACTTGGCCTCGCTGATGATGTCCAGCTTCCAGCCGGTGAGCTGGGCGGCGAGGCGCACGTTCTGGCCCTTGCGGCCGATGGCGAGGGAGAGCTTCTCGTCGGGGACGACCAGCTCCATGCGGTTGTCCGCCTCGTCGACGATGACCTTGTTCACCTCCGCCGGCTGGATGGCGGCGCACACGAAGCGCGCCGGGTCCTTGTCGTACGGGACGATGTCGATCTTCTCGCCGCGGAGCTCCTGCACGACGGCCTGCACGCGCGAGCCCTTCATGCCGACGCACGCGCCGACCGGATCGACGTCGGCGTCGCGGGAGGTGACGGCGATCTTGCTGCGAGCTCCCGGCTCGCGCGCGCACGCGACGATCTTGACGATGCCCTCGTAGATCTCCGGGACCTCCGCCTCGAAGAGCTTCTCCACCAGGCGCGGGTCGGAGCGGGAGAGGATGATCTGCGGGCCGCGCGCCTCACGGTCGATGTCCTTCACGTAGGCGACGATGCGATCGCCCGGGCGGTACGTCTCGCGCGGGGTCTGCTCGCGGAAGGGGAGCACGCCCTCGGTGCGGTCGAGATCGACGATGATGTTGTTGCCCTTCTCGAAGCGCCGGACCGTGCCCTTGATGAGGGTGCCCTTGCGATCCTTGAACTCGTTGTAGATGAGGTCCCGCTCCTCGTCGCGCACCCGCTGGATGAGCACCTGCTTGGCGGTCTGCGCGGCGATGCGGCCGAAGGCGCTGCGCGCCTGCTTGACCTGAAGCAGATCGCCGAACTCCTTGTCCTGCTCGGCGGCCTTCTTGGCGTCGGCCGGGTGCCAGAAGATCTGGAAGCCGAGCTCCTCGCCCAGCTCCGCCTCCAGGCCCACGCGCTGCGCGTCCTCCAGGGCGATCTCGCGCTCCTCGTCGGACGGGTCGTCGACCACGGTCATGTACTGGAAGAGATCGACCTGGCCGCTCTCCTCGTTGAAGCGCGCCTCGAGCTCGCGGTTGGGACCGAAGACGCTCTGTGCGGCCTTGAGGATGGCCTCCTCCACCGTCTTGATGAGACGTGCCTTGTCGATGCCCTTGTCCCTGGCGACCATCTCGATGGCCGAGAGCAGGCTGATGTCCGTGGAAGGGATCGATTGCGCGGTGTGCGTGGCCATGGATTACCTCGGTGACACTCGTTATCTGCGCCCGGCGCGCGGGCCTTTTCCGGGTTTGGGCGCCGGCCCGAATTCGAAGACGAGGCGAGCCCACTCGACGTCGTCGAGCGAGACCTCGTGGCTGCGCCCGCCGTCCTCGACGAGGACCTTGCCGCCGGTGGGCGCGGAGATCACGCCGACCAGGACCTTCTGTCCCGAGACCGGCGTGCGAAGCTTGAGCTTGGCCTTCTGACCGGCGAAGCGGTCGAAGTCCGACTCGTCGCGAAGAGGACGTTCGACGCCCGGGGAGCTGACCTCCAGGTGGTAGCGAGCCGGAATGAGGTCCGCCACGTCCAGCGCGGGGGAGAGGTCGCGCGCGAGGCCCGCGCAGAGCTCGAGGTCCACCGCCGCCTCTTGCGTGGTGGCCTTGCGGGCCGCGCTCCCCGCCTTCTCGACGAAGACGCGCAGGATCCAGCCGCCCTCGTTGGTGAGCTCCACGTCGCTGATCTCCGCCCCGTGCGCGCGCGCCACCGGCTCCACGATGGACAGCAGCTTCGCGCGGTCGAGCCGGAGCGCGCCGCCGAGCGTGTCGGGAGAGGAGCGAAAAGCGTGGGTCATCGGTTGGAACGGAGACAGGGGGAAAAAAAAACGCGGCGCCCCGGATTGGGGTCCGCGTCACAAAACCACCAACTGGGGCGCGGAAGATAGCTCCGATGTAGGGCGTAATCAAGAGTGACCTGACGCCTTGTTTCCGGCCCCCCGAGCCGGCCGGTCCCCGGGCTCGCCGGCCGGGCCTCGGTGCCGGCCGCGACCCGCGGGCCCTTGACGGCCCCGACCTTTGACCGTACCCGAGGGCGATGACCAAGCAGAGCGCTGTGGACGTGGGGAAGGTTACCGCCGTCACGACGGGCCCCTTGCCCGGCTCGAAGAAGGTCTACGTCTCCGGCTCGCGCGAAGGGATCCGCGTGCCCATGCGCGAGGTGGAGCAGGGCCCCACCCGCGTCCGGCAGAACGGCACCACCCAGGAGGTCGCCAACCCCTCGGTCGTCGTCTACGACACCAGCGGCCCCTACACCGATCCCGCGGCGCGCATCGACGTGACCCGCGGGCTCGCGCCCGTCCGCGCCGAGTGGATCGCGTCGCGCGGGGACACCGTGGCCCTGGAGGGGACCACCTCCGCCTACGGGCGCGCCCGCCTGGGCGACCCGGCCCTCGACTCCATCCGCTTCCACGCCACCCGGCCGCCCCGCCGCGCGATGGCGGGCGCCAACGTCACGCAGATGCACTACGCCCGCCGGGGCATCGTGACGCCGGAGATGGAGGCCGTCGCCGTCCGGGAGAACGCCCGGGTGGAGGCCGCCCACGCCGCGCAGCACCCCGGCCAGTCGCACGGCGCCGCGATCCCGCGGGTGATCACGCCGGAGTACGTGCGCGACGAGGTGGCGCGCGGCCGCGCGATCATCCCCGCCAACGTGAACCACCCCGAGCTCGAGCCGATGGCCATCGGCCGCAACTTCCTGGTGAAGATCAACGCCAACATCGGCAACTCCGCCGTCGCCTCCTCGATCGAGGAGGAGGTGGAGAAGATGGTGTGGGCCATCCGCTGGGGCGCCGACACGGTGATGGACCTGTCCACCGGCAAGAACATCCACGAGACGCGGGAGTGGGTGCTGCGCAACTCGCCGGTCCCCATCGGCACCGTGCCCATCTACCAGGCCCTCGAGAAGGTGGGCGGCAAGGCGGAGGACCTCACCTGGGAGATCTTCGCCGACACGCTCGTCGAGCAGGCCGAGCAGGGCGTGGACTACTTCACCATCCACGCCGGCGTGCTCCTGCGGTACGTGCCGCTGACGGCGCGCCGCGTGACCGGCATCGTCTCGCGCGGGGGCTCCATCCTCGCCAAGTGGTGCCTCGCCCACCACCAGGAGAACTTCCTCACCACGCACTTCGAGGAGATCTGCGAGATCATGAAGGCCTACGACGTCTCCTTCTCCCTGGGAGACGGCCTGCGTCCCGGTAGCGTCGCCGACGCCAACGACGAGGCGCAGATGGCGGAGCTGGCCACGCTGGGCGAGCTGACGAAGGTGGCCTGGAAGCACGACGTGCAGGTGATGATCGAGGGCCCCGGCCACGTGCCGATGCACCTGATCCACGAGAACGTGACGAAGCAGCTCGAGCTATGCCACGAGGCGCCCTTTTACACGCTCGGCCCGCTGGTGACCGACATCGCCCCCGGCTACGACCACGTCACCAGCGCCATCGGCGCGGCGATGATCGGCTGGTTCGGCACGGCGATGCTCTGCTACGTCACGCCGAAGGAGCACCTGGGCCTGCCCGACAAGGACGACGTCCGCGAGGGCGTCATCGCCTACAAGATCGCCGCCCACGCCGCCGACCTCGCCAAGGGCCACCCGGGCGCGCAGGCGCGCGACAACGCGCTGAGCAAGGCGCGCTTCGAGTTCCGGTGGCAGGACCAGTTCAACCTGGGCCTGGACCCGGAGAAGGCGCAGGAGCTCCACGACGAGACGCTCCCGCAGGACGGCGCGAAGACCGCGCACTTCTGCTCCATGTGCGGCCCGCACTTCTGCTCGATGAAGATCACCGAGGACGTGCGCGACTACGCGCAGAAGAATCAGGTGGTCCCGGAGAAGGCCCTGGTCCGCGGACTCGAGGACAAGGCCCGCGAGTTCCGCGAGGACGGCGGCGAGATCTACCGGTAGGCGGGCCTCTTCCTCCTCCCCCTCGCCACGAAGTGGAGAGGGGGCCGGGGGGTGAGGCTCAGAACGGCGGGGGCTGGCGGTGCTTCGCGCCACCGGCGGCCGGGGCCGCACCCTCGCGCTCCAGGATGATGAACTGGACGCGGCGGTTCTTCGCCTTGTTGGCGGCGGTGACGTTGGGCACCAGCGGGCGGGTCTGGCCGTAGCCCTTCGCCTCCAGCTCGGTGTTCACGCCGTGCTGCTGCAGCCAGGTCTTGACCGAGTCCGCCCGCTGCTCGCTGAGCGTCTGGTTGTGCGCCGGCGTACCGGAGTTGTCGGTGTGGCCCTGGATCTCGACGCGCTTGATCTCCGGGTTGTGGATGAGCACGTCGGCGATCTCGGTCAGCAGCGGGACCGACTCCGGAAGGATGACGGCCTGATCCAGCGCGAACTGGATCTGCTGCTTGATCTGGATCTCCTTCTTGGTGACCCGGACCAGCGACTTCTTCGGCCGCTTGCGGATGATCGCGTCGGTCGTCACTTCCTGGCGGACCTTGACGTCCGCCGGCTCGACGAAGCTCAGGTAGTCATCGGCCTCGACCGAGAGCGAGCCATTGCCGGGGGCGACGCCCTCGAACTTGTAGCCGCCGCCGGAGTCCGCGGTGACCTGCAGCTCCTTGCCCGACGCGTCCTTCAGCTTGACCGTCGCGTTGGGCACCGGGGCGTTGCTCTCGGCGTCGCGCACGTGCCCCACGAGGGTGCCGACGCGGGGGAGCGCCTCCAGCGGGCAGTCGATCGTCACGTCCTTGCCGGCGGCCTGCACCGCGGCGGCGCAGGAGCCGTCCTTGTAGCCGTCGCCCTTGACGGCGAAGGTGTACTTGCCGACGGGCAGCGACTGCGTGATGAAGTGGCCGTCCGCGCCGGCGACGAGGGAGGTCAGCTCGGGGTGGTTGTCCCACGCGACGATCGCGTTGGGCACGGCGACGTCGGTCTTGTCCTTCTCGTGGACGAAGCCCTTGATCTTGGCCTCCGGCGGCGGCGTGGCGGCCACCACCTTCTCCACCATCTTCGTCTTCTCGACCGGCGGGCGCTCCCAGGTGTCGATGGCCCAGCCGGCGCCGAGGTAGACGGTGTACGGGGCGTTGGGGGCGATCTCCTCGATGAAGTTGGCGACGCCGGTCATGCCGATGTCCACCGCCGCCAGCAGGCTGAAGCCGCGCTTCCACGGGTAGAAGCGGCCGCCGAGGGTCAGGGTCGTCGGGATCACGGTGTCGGAGGCGAGGCAGTTGTCGCTGCTCGGGTTGTTGGTGTGGCAGGCGTAGCCCTGGCGGTTGATCGGCGCGAGCATCGAGAACTCGACGAAGGGCCGGATGCGGTCGTGCACCAGGAACGTCTCGGCGCCCAGGCCGATGTCGAAGTGATCGACGCGGTTGATCTTCAGGCCGAAGCGCTCGATCCGGGTGATCGGCTGGGGGGAGTCGGGCGTGCCGCGCGCGGCCTCGGTGTCGGTCACGACCTCGCCGGAGTTGTCCACGTTGTAGGCGAGGTTGAGGCTGACGCGCAGGGGGATGCGCTTCTTCATCTGGCGCATGTCCATCGTCGCGAGCAGCGGGAAGCGCGCGCCGGTGCCGGAGCCGCTGAGGCCGACGGAGCCGGTGCCGTTGACGAGGTGCAGCTCGGGGGCGAAGCCCACCCACAGCCACTTGGTCTTGAAGTCGTAGGCACCCTTGACGCCAAAGGTGGTGTCGCCGAGCACCTGCAGCAGGGACGGGCGGTTGGCGTCGTTGGAGTTGGCGTAGGCACCCGTCGACGCGTAGGCCTCCAGCCAGTCCAGGATGGAGACGCCGACGGCGATGGTGCCGCCGATGTGGTTGGTGCTGGTGCCGCTGGTCAGCGCGTCCCCGCCGTTCGGGTTGGGGCACGGGTAGACCGAGGTGCACTGGAAGCTCGCCGAGAAGAACTCGGGCGTGAACGCCAGGCGGAACTGCCCGGACTTGCCGGGCTGCGCGTGCTCGACGTGCAGCAGCCCCAGGCCGCCGGGCAGCGAGGCCGCCTCGTCCGCGGCGCTGTCGCGGTCGCTCCACTCGGACGTCTCCGGAGTCTCCTCCACCTTCTCGGTGGTGCCCGTCTTGGGCGTCGCGGCGGGCGGCGGCGCCTTGGTGGCGGCAGGCTTCGGTGCCGCCGCGCCGGCCGAGCCGGTCGCGGCGTTGCCGGAGGGCTGTGCAGCACCCCCGCCTCCGAAGGTGATCTTCTGCGCGTACGCCGGACTCGACACGAGGCCGAGGGCGAGGAGCCCAGGGATCGAGCCAACAACACACCGGGAGAAAGCGGAGTGCCTGTTCATGCTGAGCCGAGGTTGTAACACCCTTTTTGATGAGGTGAAAAAGGGAAAAGGCCCCTTTTACGCGGCCGGTCCCGGCGCCCCCGGGGCCCCGCGAGGCGGTCGCGGGCGGTTCAGGGTCGGCGCGCTCGAGCCCTTCGATCTATGCTCCCCGCGATGGCCTCCCGCGGACGGATCCTCATCGTGGACGACGAGGCGAACGCGCGCGCGGCCTTGAGCGAGATCCTCCACGACGAGGGCTACCAGACCGAGACCGCCGCCGACGGCTTCAAGGCGCTCGGAAAGCTGGAGGATTTCGCGCCGGACGTCATCCTCACCGACCTCAAGATGCCCGGGCTGGACGGCATCTCGCTCATGGAGAAGGCGCGGGCGGCGACGCCGGGGGCGGTGTTCGTGGTGATGACCGCCTTCGGGACCATCTCCAGCGCGGTGGAGGCGGTGAAGAAGGGCGCGGAGAACTACCTGACCAAGCCCCTGGAGTACGAGGCGCTCTCGGCGGTGATCGAGCGGGCGATGGAGAAGGCCCGCCTCTTCCAGGAGGCCCGAGCGCTGCGCGACCGCCTGCGCGACCGCAACGCCTTCCGCCACGTCGTCACCGACGACCCCAGGATGAAGGAGATCCTCAATCTCGTCGCGCAGGTCGGGCCGAGCAAGGCGAGCGTGCTCATCACCGGGGAGAGCGGGACGGGCAAGGAGCTCATCGCCGAGGCCATCCACGGCGCGTCGCCGCGCGCGCAGAAGCCGCTGGTGCGCCTCAACTGCGCGGCGCTCGCCGAGGGCCTGCTGGAGAGCGAGCTCTTCGGTCACGAGCGCGGGGCCTTCACCGGCGCCGTGGCGCGGCGGGAGGGGCGCTTCGAGCAGGCCGACGGCGGCACCCTCTTCCTGGACGAGATCGGCGAGATCCCGCCCGGCACGCAGGTGAAGCTGCTGCGGGTGCTGCAGGAGAAGGCGTTCGAGCGCGTTGGCGGCAACGAGACGCTGAAGGTGGACGTGCGGATCATCGCCGCGACCAACAAGGACCTTCAGGCGGAAGCGCGGCACGGGCGCTTCCGCGAGGACCTGTACTACCGCCTCAACGTCGTGCCCATCGAGCTGCCGCCGCTGCGCAAGCGCAAGCGCGACATCCCCGCCCTGGCCACCTTCTTCCTGCGGCGCTACGCCACCGAGAACGGCAAGGAGATCGAGGGCTTCGCCGGGGAGGCGCTGGACCTCCTCGTCTCCTACGACTGGCCGGGCAACGTGCGCGAGCTGGAGAACGTGGTGGAGCGCGCGGTGGTCCTGTGCGACGGCACGCAGGTGGAGAAGCGCCACCTGCCCCGCACGATCGTCCCGCAGGTGCAGGGCGGCGGGCCGCCGCCGGTGCCGGGGAGCACCATCGCCGAGCTGGAGCGATATGCCATCTTGCGCACACTCGAGGCTTGTGGAGGATCCACCTCCAAGGCCGCGATGATCCTCGGCGTGTCCACCCGCAAGATCCAGTACAAGCTCCACGAGTACGCGCCGGAGGTCGGCAAGGACGCCGCGCCCGCGCGCGCGGACGCCCCCCCGCCGACGAAAAGAGGGACGCGTGAGCGAGCCGGTCCTCGTCACCGAGAAGCTGAGCAAGACCTTCCGCAAGCCCTTCTCCGGCCGGAAGGTGGAGGCGGTGCGCGGCGTGTCGCTGGAGGTGAAGCAGGGGGAGGTCTTCGGCTTCGTCGGCCCCAACGGCGCCGGCAAGACGACGAGCATCAAGATGCTCACCGGGTTGATCTTCCCCACCTCCGGCAGCGCGCGCGTCTTCGGGCGGGAGGCCCCCTCCCCCGCCGCGATGGAGCGCGTGGGCTTCTTGCCGGAGAACCCGTACGTCTACCCGTACCTCACCCCGCGGGAGTTCGTGAGCTTGTGCGGGCGCCTGAGCGGCGTCCCGGGCAAGGATCTCGGCCGCCGCGTCGAGGAGGTGATCGCGCGGGTCGGGATGAGCGATGCCATCGACAGGCCGGTGCGCGCCCTCTCCAAGGGCATGGGCCAGCGGGTCGGCCTCGCCTCGGCGCTCGTGCACGACCCGGACCTGCTCATCCTGGACGAGCCGATGAGCGGGCTCGACCCCGTCGGCCGCAAGGACGTGCGGGATCTCATCCTGGAGGAGCGAGGGCGCGGCAAGACCGTCTTCTTCTCGACCCACATCCTCTCCGACGTGGAGATGCTCTGCGACCGCGTGTGCATCCTGCGCAAGGGCGAGGTCGTGGAGTCGGGGAAGCTCACCGAGCTGCTCCGCGCGACGGGCGCGCGCAGCGAGATCGCCCTCACCGGCGCGTCGGAGGAGTGCGTGGCCGCGCTGGAGCAGGCCGGCTTCCCCGGCCGCGCGATGGGCTCGGCCCACGTCGTCGAGGTGGACGGCTACGAGGATGTCCGCAAGGTGATGGACCTCGCGCACGCGCGCGGCGCGCAGGTGCAGAGCCTGACACCGCGACGCGAGACGCTGGAAGAGATCTTCGTCCGGCGCGCGCTTTGAAGCGCGACGCGCGCGGCCTCACTCGCCCATGAGGGTGCTCATGGCGGCGGCGTGCTCGCGCTTGACCTGCGCGGGGGCCATGGGCGGGGGGCGTGGCGCGACCGGACGCTTCACGCCGCCGCCCCCGCCGAGCCCCGCGGCGCCGCTGGAGGCGCGGTCCGACTCGCGGGCCTTGCGAATCGCCTCGATCGCGTCGGCGGCCTGCTGCGCCTTCTTCGCGTCGTGCTCCACGCTCGCGTCACGTCCGGCGGCGACCTTCGCGTCCTCGCCCGACGAGTGCGCGCCGAGGAAGACGTGGTCGCTGCCCGGCGTGCCGTCGGACGCGGTGAAGGAGAGCGTCGCGTCGGCGAGCTCCACCGAGGCGCCGTCCCGGCGGCCGTGGACGCGCATCTTCACGAAGAGGTCCCGCCTGGTGCCCAGGCTGAGGTCGCCGACGTACACGTCCACCGCCCCGGCGCCGGCGGGCGAGACGGGGAAGCCGATGACGCCCTCGATGGTGACGCCCGGCCCGGGGGAGAGGCGCACCCGCGCCTGGCGCGCCGAGACGCGGCTGATGTGCGAGAGCTCCTCGGCGAAGTACGAGGCGATCTTCGAGGAGTCGTCGACGTACTCGAAGCGGCCGCCGGCGGTCTGGGCGATGTCGCCCATCAGGATCTCGTCGTAGTCCAGGCCCAGGCCGACGGTGGAGATGCTCACCCCGCGCCCGGCGGCCTGCTGCGCGATCGTCCGCAGCCGGCTGGCGTCGTTCGGCACGCCGTCACCCAGGAGCACCACGCGGTTCACACGCGACGCGTCGTAGAGCTTCTCCACCTGCTGCACCGCGAGGGAGAGCCCGTCCACCATGTCGGTCGTGCCCTCCGCGTGGATGCCGTCGATGCTCTTGCGAACGTCCGCCAGCTCCGCCTTGTCGCGCAGGTGGGTGGCGGGCACCACCACGCGCGCGGTGGAGTCGAAGGTGACGACGGAGAAGCCGTCGCCCGGCCGCAGGCCGTCGAGGAACGTCTGCGCCGCCTTGCGCGCGTCCTCGATCGCCTTGCCGTCCATGGATCCGGAGGTGTCGATGCAGAGGGCGACGTTGAGCGGAGGCCGCGCGACCTTGGCGTCGGACTCGCTGTCCAGCGTGAGGCGCGCGATGACGACCGAGTCACGCGAAGCGGGCAGCATCTTCGACCCGAGCGCGGCGAGCAGCCTGGGCGTCGGCAGTCGCTCCTGCGCCTTCGCTGGCGCGACGACGAGCGCGTCGACCGCGTGCGGGGTGACGGTGTGCGCGCACGCCGGCAGGGCGACGGCGGCGAGCGCGAGGAGGACGAGAAGCTTCTTCATCCCCGCTCGTACGCGCGCGAAGCGGCGAGGATCTGCGGAAAATTGCGGCTCTTCGTGTGTAAGAGAGTCCGCCGCGGCGCGTTCCTTCCCCGCGACGAGTCCGTGCGAGAGAGACTAGCTCCCGCCCTTCCGCGGCACCTGCACCTTCACCTGCGACGACCGCCTCCGCGTCCCCTCCCCCGGCGTCAGCTTCCGCGGCACCGGCGACACCTTCCCCGGCGGCGGCGTGACGCCCCCCGGCGGAATGCTCCGCGCGCGCACCACCTGGCCGTCCACCAGGATCTCGATCCCCACCGTGCGGCACCGCCGCGACAGTCGATCCACGTCCACCCCCGCCACCACCAGCAGCCCGCCGGGCGGCGACGGGTCCACGAACAGCTCCGCCGTCGCGCGGCGCGTGCGCAGCAGCTCGCGCAGGTTGGCGTCCTCCACCCAGAGGAAGCCGGAGCCCGCCGTGAAGGTGGCGCGGCCCAGCACGACGCTCGCCTGCGCGAGCGTCTTGGAGAGGCTGTCGGGCAGATGCGCGACCGCCTCCAGCCGCTGCCGCAACAGGTCCGCCTCCAGCCCCGCGGAGAGCGCGCGCGCCAGTGTCTGCGGCGCGACGATGAGATCCAGGGTCTCCGCCGCGCGCGCCACCTCCACCAGCGGCGCGATGGAGAGCACCGCGCTCACGTGCGTCGACGACCCGATCCGCAGCACGTGCGCGTCGAGGAACTTCGCCGGCGCGCCGTCGTTGGACACCGTCCGCGCGGAGAGCAGCGAGCGGCCGCGCGGCGTGAGACGCAGCACCGTGACGAGGTCCGTCGCGCGCTGCTCGCGCTCCGCCTCGGTGAGGCGATCGTCGTCCACGCGGGAGACCGGCGCGTCGTCGGCGAGATCCTCGTCCTCGCCCATGTCGAGGATGCCCAGCGCGGGCAGGCTCTCGCGCACGATGCGCCGCACGATGGCGATGGGGTCCGCCTGCGGGAGGCCGCAGCGGTCCGCCCAGCGGCGAAACAGCCGCGTCAGGCCGGGCATGCGGTGGTCCGACCGGAAATACCGCGCGAGGGCCACCCACGGGATCCAGCCCTCGCCCAGGTCCAGCAAGGCCTCCAGCACCGTCTCTCGCACCACGCCGACAGGGCTCGGGTCGCGCGCGTCCGGCTGCAGGCGCAGCACCTCCGGCTCCTCGCGCGCCTCGTCCCACGCGCCGCCCCTGCGCCAGGCGGAGAAGAGCAGCGACGGCAGGTCGGACATGGCGAGCGACCCCGGCGGCGACGACGCCAGCAGCGCGGACGGCTCCCACAGCCCGACCGCGCGCGAGAGCGCGGCGAGGAGCGCGACGTGGTTGGCCTCCCGCCCGAAGCGGGACGCGAGCTTGGCGACGAGCGACTTGGGCGTACCCACCGCCGGCCGGACGTCGCCTTGCGACTCCCGCACCGCGACCGCCAGTCCGAGCGCGATGGGCCCCGGGTCCGGGGCGAAGCGCGCGCGGCGCGGCGCGTGATCGCCGGAGAGGACGTAGCGTTTGACCTCCTCGCGACGCGCGGCGCGCTCGGCGCGACGCGCCTTGGAGACGATGAGCGACACCTCGGTCGGGACGACGTGGCGGTTGGGGTGGAGGGGGATGAGGAACCCGCGCCGCTCCAGCGCCGAGCCCACGCCCCGCCGGGAGGGAGACACACCCGTCGCCGTCCGCAGACGGAGCGGCTCGCGCTCGATCTCCAGCAGCTCCTCGGTGTCCACCTCCCCACCCTCCTGCTCGATCTTCTCGAGCACGCGCAGCTCCGACGGGGCGAGGCGCTCCACCTCCTTGGCGAGGGCGGCCGGGTCGGCGAGCACCTCCCACGCCGCCTCCAGCGACAGGGCGATCGGCGGCGTGGCGGGCCGGCCCAGGTAGTAGGAGGCGATGGCGCTCATCGTCTCGAAGGATGCCTGCGCGAGCAGCGCGCGGACGCCTCGCGGGTCCTCGCCCTCCCACGAGCGAAGCTGCACCAGGTACGCGGTGGGGAGCACCAGCTCGGCGTTGCGCGCGGTCCCGCGCGCGAACATCAGCCCGCGCGCGAGGAGCGGCTGGAGCGAGGGCGGCACCGCGCTGACCAGCAGGCTTCCCTTCGCCTCGGCGACGCGGTGCAGCAGCTCCACGCTGGCCGACGGCAGGCGCGAGGTGTCGCGGAGGTCCGGCAGGGTGACGAGGGCGCGGGCGACCTGCGCCGGCTCGTCCAGCCGCTTCGCCGAGTCGATGTGGATGCCGAGGCGGTCGATGAGCGCGCCAAGCTCCTTGCCCGGCAGCGCGCGGAGCACCTCCACGATCCTCGTCGGTTGAGCATGTTCCACGACCTTGGCAGCATACACCCTTTTCGAGCCGGGACCGCACGGCCCCCCCGGCGAGACGTTTGCGCTACCATGCCCGCGTGTCCGCGCGATCCCCCTCGGTCCACGCCCGCCACCGACGGGCGCGCCGGCGCGACCCCATGCGTCTGGCGTGGGAGGGACGCGCGTGGGACCCCGGCGCCGCTCCGTCGCCGAAGCCCGCGCGCCTCTGGGAGCGCGGCGACCCGCGCGTGACCTGGCTCGTCGGCGACGCGCTCGACACGGCCGCGCTGCTCGACGAGCGCGACGTCCGCGCGCACCTCGTCTACGTCGACCCACCCTACGCATCGCAGACCGACTACGTCGCCGAGGCGCGCATGGACGGCGTGGCCGACGGCCGCACGCGCCGTTCGCTCGCCTACGAGGACCGGTGGAACGGGAAGAACGGCGGCGTGGGCGCCTACCTCGACATGCTCGCGCCGCGCCTCGAGGCCGCGGCGCGGCTGCTGCGCGAGGACGGCACGCTCTGGGTCCACCTCGACTGGCGCTCGGCGTACCTCGTGCGGGTCGTGCTGGACGAGATCATGGGGCGCGACGCCTTCAAGAACGAGATCGTGTGGCGGCGCGCGCCCAACCTCGGCCGGCAGGCGGCGAGCGGACAGTTCGGCCGTACGCTGGACACGCTCCTGGTCTACGGCGGGCCGGCGGCGAAGCTGCGGCCGCCGACCCGGCTCGAGCCCATCGAGGAGCGCGCCATCCGCTTCGACGACGAGGGCCGGCCCTTCACCTCCGCGCCGCGCGGCGACTACACCGACGCATCCATCGCCAGGCTGGAGAAGGAGGGGCGCGTGCTGCGCACCGCCTCCGGCCGCGTCTACATCAAGTACTTCATGGTGAAGGACGACGAGGGGCGCTGGTGCCGCGAGCGTCGCGTCGACACGCTGTGGAACGACGTGCCGCCCTTGCGCCACGCGCCGCCCTCCGAGCGCACCGGCTATCCGACCCAGAAGCCGCTGGCGCTGCTCGACCGCATCGTCCGCTGCGCCTCGCCCGAGGACGGCGTGGTGGTGGACCTCTTCGCGGGGAGCGGCACGACGGCGGAGGCGGCGGCGCTCGCGGGCCGGCGCGTCGTCGCCGCGGACGCCGGCGCCGTCGCCCTCGCGAACGGGCGGGCCCGTCTGATCCGCAGGGGCCTCGTGCCGACGGTGGAGTACGTGGGCTGCGAGGAGCCGGCCGCGCGGTGCGCGCGGGTCGGCCTGGACAAGCACCTGCTCGGCACGCGCGTCATCCTGCTGGAGCCGAGCGAGCCGCTCGCCTGGGCGATCGACACCGCGGGGGAGGCCGCCGCACCCTTCGCCGCCTCGTGGCACGCCGCCCGCACGCTGGGCGGCCCGGCGAAGATCGCCACCTTCGCCGACATCGCGCAGAGCGCCCCCGCGCTGCGCGTGCGCGTCTACGAGGACGACGGCACCGTCGCGGAGACGCGCGCCCCATGATCCTGCGCGACCCCATCCACGGACTCGTCTCCTTCGAGGCCGACGAGGAGCGGCTCATCGAGCGCCTCATGGACACGCCGGAGGTCCAGCGGCTGCGCCGCGTGCGGCAGCTCGGCGTCGCGTCGTACGCCTTCCCCGGCGCCGAGCACACGCGCTTCGCCCACGCCGTGGGCGCGGCCTTCGTGATGAAGCAGCTCGTCGCGCGGCTGCGAGCGATCCAGGGCGACCTCCCCTTCTGGCAGCAGATCACCAGCGACACCGCGGAGGAGGCGCTCGCCGCCGCCTTCCTCCACGACCTCGGCCACGGTCCGCTCTCGCACCTCTTCGAGGACGCCATCCCGGGCATCCCCCACCACGAGCAGTGGACCGAGCGCATCCTCCTGGACCCGTCGACGAGCGTGCACCAGATCCTCGCCTCGCGCGACGGGGGCCTGCCCGGGCGCGTCGCGGCGCTCGTGCGCGGCGAGCACCCGCTGCCCTACCTGGCGCGATCGGTGAGCGGCACCTTCGACGTCGACCGCTGCGACTACCTGCTGCGCGACGCCCACGCGACGGGCGTCCGCTACGGCGTGTTCGACCTGGACTGGCTGCTGCGCAGCCTGCGCTTCGCCCCCGCGGCGGATCCCGAGCGCGCGCCCTCGCTCGCCATCGACGGCGCGAAGGGCCTCCCGGCGATCGAGGCGTTCTTGGTCTCGCGTCTCTTCATGTTCCAGCAGGTCTACCTCCACAAGGCGACGCGCGCCGCGGAGTGGATGATCCGCGCCGTCCTCGGGCGCGCGGCGCGCCTCGTCCGCGACGGCGCGCGACTCCCGGCCGTGCCCCGGGTGATCGAGCTCGCCGCCCACGGGCAAGAGGTGCCGCTCGGCGATTACCTGGAGCTGGACGACGCCCTGCTCACCGTCACGATGCACGCGTGGGAGGGAGCGAAGGACGCCCCGCTGGCCGATCTCGCCCGCCGCGTGCGGCGCCGCGCCCTCTTCAAGACGCTGGAGCTCTTCGGCGATCAGGCCACGGCGGAGGGGCGCCTGAAGGCCCTCGCCCTCGCGCGCGAGGTCGCCGCCGAGCAGGGTCTGGAGCCGGAGGTCTACGTCGACCTGGACGTGGCGAGCGACGTCCCCTTCGAGGGCGGTCAGGAGCCGCTCGTCGTCTACGCGAAGGGCCCGGCGCGGCCGCTCGGCGAGGTGTCCTTCCTCCTGGCCCGGCTGGCGGGGGAGGAGCTGTCGCGCGTGCGGCTGATCCTCGCGCCGGAGCTCCGGGAGGAGATCACCCGGAGGCTGACGGACGATGTTCCCCGCTGACGCGCTCCTGGCCGCGGCCATGACGCTGATGGACGCCGGCGCGGCCCGGCACGCCGCGGCCGACACGACGTACGGCCGCATCGACGGCGACATGGCCATTCGCGGGGCGCTCGGCGTCGTCGCCGGCGCGCGAGGCCCGCGCGGCGCGGCCGACCTCCGCCTGCGATACTTGCAGAGTGCAGGTATATTCCTCACCTACGAGGAGGGCTTCGGCGGCGACGCCGCGCCGGCGCGCGTGCTCGCCGGCGGGCTCGAGCTGCGCCCGCTCTTTCTGGGCCGGTGGCTCACCGGCCACGAGCTCGGCAGCCCGCGCGTGGACCTGCTCATCGACTCGCTCGCCCTCGAGCTCGGCGCCTTCGCCGCGCAGCCGCCCGGCCGCGGCTTCGCCAGCGTGGGCGGCCTCTCCTTCGGCCTGGGCCTGGAGTTTCCTCTGCTCCCGCGCGCGAGCGGGCCGCTGCTCGGCGTCCACGCCACGCTGCGCTGGAGCGACGGCGCCCTCTCCGGCGCCGACCCGTCCACGCCGGAGCAGCGCGCGTTCGTCGTCAGCTTCGTCGTGGCGTGGCAGCAGATCTTCGGCGGGCACGCCGTCGACGTTGGCGACACCCTGCGCTGATCAGGGTGCGGCCTCCGGCGCGCCGCCGTCGCTCTCTGCCGGCGCCGGCGGCGGCGCGATCGCCAGGCGGACGTCCTGCGCGAGCGCGCAGTTGTTCACCTGCCGCTTCACGGCATCGACCGTCTCCGGGTCGCTGGCGGGGCGCCCCGTGAAGAAGAACTTCCCCTCCGCCATCCTTCGCAGGCGGAGGATCTCGTGGTTGTCGCGCAGGTCGAGCACGTACACCCGCGCGAAGTGGGGCACGAGCTCCAGCGCCTCCAGCCCCGTCGCCCCGGCGTCGGCGGTCGCGGGGGCCTCCGCGGCCTTCCCCTCGGCCGCGGGCTCGTCCAGCACCAGCAGGAAGAACTGCGCCTGCTTGATGATGCGGATCGCCTCGGGGATCTCCATCGACTCCGCCTTCTCGTACTGCTGCTGGAAGACGCGAAGGCGCAGCGGGTCCTCGGCGGCCTTCACCTCCGACACCCACGCCGGCGTCAGGATGCGTGTCGACGCGTATGCCTGCCGCAGGTTCCACGGCTGCTCCGGGAAGGTGCTGGCGTCGGGCACGCCGGCGGCGAGGCCCGGGTTCTCGGTCTTGAGAAGGCACGCGGCGAAGGCGTCCTTGAGCGAGTCTCCCGCCGCCGCGCGGATGGCCTCCGGCGTGGCCGCGTCCTTCAGCTCCAGCCGCAGGTAGATGCCCGGCTGCTCGCGGAAGTCCCACTGCCGCGCCGCAGGGTCGACCATGTCGCCCGCGTAGGCCCCCGACTGCTCGGTCACGAACTTCTCGATCCGGTCGCGCAGCGGCGCCCACTCGACGCCGACCGTGGTGTCCACCGCCCGCTGCTTGGCGAGGAGCGCCCCGCGCGCGCTCTCCAGCTGGTGGCTGGAGACGAAGTGATAGGCGAGCAGCGACGCCACGAGCCCGCCCAGCACCACCAGCCAGACGCTGCTCGTCGGCCGGCTGAAGCTGCCCTTCTTGCGCTTCTCGCGGCCCTCGTAGATCGCGGGGAGTCCGGGCTTCTTCTTCGGCGGGGGCGGTGCAGGCATGCTTGTCCGGAAAAAGAGAAAGGCCGCGGGCTACCTCGCCCCGCGGCCTCTGCTCGTCGTGCAGCCGGGCTGGGTCAGTGGTGCGACTTGGGCAGCTGGTTGACCATGAAGCTGACGTTCGGGTAGCCGGCGAAGGCCGCGGTCTGGAAGGTGCTCTTCACCACGACCGCCGGGACGTCCTGGTCCACCTGGAGCACCACCACGCCGGGGAAGTCCTTGCCCGGGTGAAGCTGCCGCCAGACCTCGCGCTTGCCCTTGAGGACGTTGAACAGCTCCTCGATGCGCTGCAGGCGCTTGCTGTCCTCGATGGAGTGCGTGTTGCCCGCGGCCGCGCCGTCCACCAGGATCTGGTTGCCGTTGATGGCGACCATCGGTGCGTCGATCATGTCCAGGGTGTTCTCCGCCTGCGGCAGGTGGAGGCCCTTGGCGATGGGCGTCTGCCCCGACGCGGCGAAGGTCATCAGCAGGAAGACGACGACGACGATGAGGAAGTCGATCATCGACGTCAGCGACAGGCCGGCGTTGACGTTGCGTCCGCCGTGCCCCACCACCTTCTTGGTGACGTAGGGCAACGGGATGAAGTGCATCAGGCGTCGGCCGGGCTCGTGAAGCGGCATCTCTCGGGTCCTCGGCTCAGTTCACCGCGAAGGTGACGTTGAAGGCGGGCATCTCTTCCGTCTTCCCGCTCGGCAGGTTCAGCTTGCGGTGCGTCTGGTAGATCGCGTCGATGACGCCGATCAGGTAGACGTACTGCGTGTCGTTGTCGGTGTGCAGGACCGCCTGGTCCAGCTTCGTGTCCGTCGGGTCGCGGTGCGAGCCCGAGTTGTTCCACTCGCTCTCGATCTTCTTCGCGAGGTCCGGGTAGCGGATCTTCTTCGCCCCGTTGGTGACCTGAAGGTCGTCCTTGCGGGGCACGTCGATCGAGTTGACGACCTGGGCGCCCTGCTTCCAGACCAGCACGAACTTGTCCGGAGAGCGCATCTCCACGTGCAGGATCTTCTCCGGCTCCTTCGGCTTCACCTCGGTGTCAGGGCGAGGCGGGCCGGGAACCTGGGCGTCCGCGTTGATGCGGGCCATGTGTGACCACACCGCCGTGATGAGGAGGAAGGAGATGGTCACCATGAGCAAGTCGATGAACGGGATCATGTTGATCTCCGAGTCCAGCTTCTTGCGTCCGCCGCCGCCGCCTCCGCCTACGTCTACGCCTGCCATGGCATCCTCTCATGAGCCCCCTCTCCTTCCGGAGAGGGGGTCAGGGGGGTGTGAGGTTGAATCAGCCCTGGACCGCGCCCAGGTTCACCTTCTGGCGGTTGGTCACCACCAGGTTGAGCACCTGCACGCTGGACTCGTTGATGTCGTCCTCGAGGCTCTGCGTCTTGCCGTTGAGAACGGCGAAGCCGATGAGGCCGATGATGGCGACGATGAGGCCGAAGGCGGTGCAGTTCATCGCCTCGGAGATGCCTTCGGCGAGGATGCGCGCCTTCTGGCTCGGGTCGACGCTCTCTCCGGAGACCGCGCCGAAGCTCTGGATCAGACCCGACACGGTGCCGAGCAGACCGGAGAGCATCGCGAGGTTCGCGAGGAGGGCGAGGAAGCCCGTGCGCTTGGAGATCTTCGGGATCTCGCGGAGCGCCGCTTCGTCCATGGCCGCCTGAACTTCCTCGTCCGGGCGGTTCACCTTCACCAGGCCCGCCTGCACGATGCGCGCGAGCGGCGCGTTGGCGGCGGAGCACATCTTCACCGCCTTCGCCACGTCACCCGCGAGGATGCACTTCTGCATCGTCGCAAGGAACACGTCCTTGTTGATCGACGAGCCGAACAGGTAGAGGGCGCGCTCGATGATGATACCGATGGTCAGAATCGACCACAAAACGATGGGGTACATGCCCCATCCACCGTCCCTGAAGTGCTTCCAGATCGCAGCCATTGGATATCGTCCTCCTCAACCGTGCCCTTCGTTCATCGACTCGGGCGCGTAGCGTTTGAGCGCGTCAGACCTTGGTGAAGTCAAGCCCCGGAACGTTGCGACGATCTCTCTCTTGGTCGGTTCGCATGCCAGGTGCGGAAGCGAAACGTCGTGGGGCAGAATAGCGAAGCGATGGGAGACTATCTGAACGCGAAGAGGCGACGCAAGCTCGTACGACGAAAGGTGCCCGGGTCGGTCTTCGCTCTCCCGCTGAGTTGGTGAGAGATGCTTGGCCCGGATCGCACGAAGCGAGCGGGCACGCGCCGAGCCAGCATGCAGGGTCAGACCGAAGAGAGTCAATAGACTTTGGGTGAAATTCGTCGCCTGAGCAGCTTGATCGGGAACGAAAAAACTTACAGTTATCGTGTGTTTGTCTAACTTTTTGATGTACATGGAATCCAGCCCGCTCAAAGTCGAGCCAGCCGGGTCGGGATGCGGGTTGGCCCAGTGGTGTCGTTGACTTCGCCGATCGCGAGGCTGTATCGTCGCAAAACCTGGTCGCCTCGCGACGCGCTGCACCGCGCTCGATGGGCGTCGATGTCGCGTGTCGCATCAAGAAGAAAACCTTGTCCCTCGCGGCAATCGCGGGGTGCGCAGTCGAGTGAATCGAGTTCGAAAGGAGCGTCGGGGATGTTCGTTGCTCTCCTGAGTGGGGCCCCTGCAGCAGCGGAGACGAGTGGCAATAGCAACGGGTTGATGGAGGCGTTCAAGCAGAACCCGACCTTCCTCTCCATCAACCTCGTCGTCAGCGCCGTCGTCATCGCCATCGTGATCGAGCGGGCGGCCTTCCAGCTCACGAAGTACCGCGTCAACTCCAAGGAGTTCTTCGCGCAGGTCAAGAAGCTCGTCACCGCGGGTAACATCGACCGCGCGATCAAGCTGTGCGACGCGGGCGACTACCCGACGCTGCAGCTCGTGAAGGCGGGCCTCACGCACGCCAACAAGGGCCCCGACGAGATCGACGCGGCGATGAGCGAGAAGATCGGCGAGCTGAAGCCCGCCGTCGAGAAGCGCGTCGGCTCCCTCTGGTCACTGGCCAACATCGCGACCCTCGTCGGCCTCCTCGGCACGGTGCTCGGTCTGATCCACACCTTCGGCGCCGTCGCCGCGCAGGGCCTCTCGCAGGCCGAGAAGCAGCGCATCCTGGCGAACGGCATCGCGGAGGCCATGTACAACACGGCGTTCGGCCTCGGCATCGCCGTCACGTGCATGATCGCCCACCTCATCCTGCACCAGCGCTCGAAGAACATTCAGCACGACCTGGACGCCACGCAGGAGCGCGTCTTCAACCTCCTCACGATCCAGACCCGCCCCGGCGGCTACTGAGAGGATGTGAATGAATTCACATCCCTCTCATGACGCGTCGCAGGGGCGGCGCGCGCCGTCCCTCCCCGCGCGGGCCCTCCGCCGCGCGTCGGGTGGGATTGATTCACGGACCGTGAGTCGGGGTCGCTGATGGCGGAGGAAAAGCTCAGCGCCGCGCAGCGGAGCAAGATCCGCAGGCTCTCCGCGCCGACGGAGATGTCCCCGGACGAGGAGGGCGGCGAGCTCAACATCGTCCCCTTCCTCGACATCATCACCAACGTGCTGATGTTCGTGCTCGCCACCGTGACGGTGACCTTCACCGCGACGATCGACACCTTCCCGCCCAAGGCGGGTGGGTCGGCGGCGCGCCCGCCGACGAAGCCGACGCTCGGCCTGGCGGTGCTCATCGTCAACGACGGCTTCAGCCTCAAGGCCAAGGGCGGCAACGTGGCCCCGGGCTGTCATGACGTCGGCCCTGGCCTCGCCATCGCCAAGAGGGGGGACGAGTACGACTACGCCGCCCTCAACAAGTGCGCCCAGAGCCTGAAGAACTCCTCGGCGGATTTCGCCGACGAGACGCAGGTCACGGTGAGCGCCAACCCGAACATCCCGTACCAGGCCGTCATCAGCACCATCGACGCGCTCCGCGACACGTCGGACGGCAAGGCACTCTTCCCCGACGTCAACTTCGGTCTCGCCAAGTAAGCCCATGCAACCGCACGGACCTCAGCAACCGCCGCCGGGTCAGCTCGCTCCGCAGCCTCGCCAGAAGCCGGCGAGCATGGCCACCTACAAGCGCATGCTCCGCAAGGAGGTCCGCCGCCGGGCCCTCGAGCCGGAGATCAACTTCCTCAACATCACCGCGATGATGGACATGATGACCATCATCCTGGTGTTCTTGCTCAAGAGCATGAGCCAGTCCTCGGCGTCGCTCCCGCAGTCGAAGGACCTGCAGATGCCGAAGAGCGTCCTGACGACGGAGGCCGCCGAGGAAGGCGTCCCCATCATCATCTCCAAGAGCAAGATCCTGGTCGAGGACGAGGCCGTCGTCGACGTGCCCGCCGACGCCACGCACGGCGTGGAGGCGAAGTACAAGCGGGGCGGGCCGAACGACCTGTACATCACCAAGCTCGGCCAGACGGTGAAGGCCTGGCGCGACACCGACCGGCAGATCCGCCAGGCGCAGGGCAAGGACGCCAGCGGCAGCGAGGCGATCGTCATCGCCGACGCCGGCACGCCCTACCGTCTGCTCGTCGAGGTGCTCTTCACCCTCGGGCAGAACGAGTTCAACAAGTTCCACCTGATGGTGCTCCAGGGCGCCAAGAAGTGACACGGCGCGCGCCCGGCGCGCGTGTCGCCGCGCGTCCCCGCCGGCCGCCGCCATGATCGAGATCGCCCCTGTGCTGATCGCCACCGCGCTCGGCGCCGGTGGGCTGGGCTGGGTTGCGACCTCGCTGCGCAAGCAGCCGGTCGTGGGCGAGGCGCCGCCGGTGCCCGCGCGGGCCGTCCGCGACGACGCGCTGGCGGGCGCGGCACTCGCGCCGGTGCTGCTGCTGGCCGTGGCGGCGGGGCGGGGGCCCACACCCTTCGCCCGCGACGCGCTCGCGGCCGGGGCGTGGGCGTGCGGCTCGTGCGCCGCCGGCGTGCTGGTGACGACGCTCGCGCGCGCGCTGCGCGACTGGGCAGCGCGGGCCGCCGCCGCGCGGGCGCCGGACGGCGGCCCGCTCGAGCTGGCGGTGCGCGCGTCGGCCGTGGGTCCGCTCGCCGACCTGCTCGGCGCGCTGGCGGGCCTGACGGTGCTCGTCTTCGCGGCTTGGGCGGTCTCCGGCGCCTTCGCCGCGCCGCAGCGGCTCGCTCCACACGTGGCCTGGCTCATCGCGGGGTTCGCGTCGGGCGTCGCGGCGGTCGCCTCCGGCGACGAGCGCGCGCGGCCTTCGTCGGAGGCGGCGGTGGAGACGGGCGCGGCGATGCTCGTGGCGGCGTACTTCTTCGATCAGAACTCGGGGGCGCTGCAGGCCGGTCCGGGCTACGAGAGCGCGCTGGGGCTCTTGCTCTTCCCGGTGGCGGCTCGGGCGCTCGGCGCGGTGGCCGCGGTGTTCGGCGTGGCGTCGCTGCGGGTGGGCCCACGCGAGACGGAGGGCGCGGCCATGTCGCGCGCCTTCTTCGTCGCCGCCATCCTCACCCTCTTCGGCATCGTGGGGGCGGCCTCGGCCCTCTCCGGATCCCTCTGGCTGGTGCTGGTGTTCTGCGGGGCAGCGGGCATCGCGGCGACGGCGGGCGTCTTCTCGGTGGCGCGCGCGTCGGCGCGGCCGCGGCTCGTTGAGGTGGTGTCCTTCCTGTGCGTCGCGCTGGCGGCGCTGGCGAGCGCTGCGGTCGCCGCCAGGTCGGGCAAGGCGCACGCGGCCGCCTTCGGCGTGGTGGTGGCGGCGATCGGCGCGCAGGGCGCGGCGGTGCTGCTGCAGGTGGCCTCCGGGGCGCAGCCGGACGCGTGGCGAGAGACGCACGAGGCCGCGCGCGTCGCGGCGCGGGTCGGCGCGGTGCTGGGGGCGCTGGCGGTGGGGCTGGCGGTGCTGGACGCGGTGAGCGCCGCGGCGTGCGCGCGCTGGGCGATGACGATGCACGCGCCGGCGGCGGACCACGCGACGCTGCTCACGCGGTGCGCGGTCGCCGGCGTGGCGGTGCGCGGCATCGACGTCGCGCGCCCGGCGGTCGCGGTGGCGGTGCTCGGGGCGCTGGTGCTCGGCGCGCTGGTACGCGGCGGCCCGAGCCTCCGGGCGCGGGTGCGGACCACCTTCGTGGTGGTCGCGGCGGTGTGCGCGACGGGCGTGCTGCTTCGCGTGGGGTTCGGCGCGGGCGCGCAGGCGGTCGCCGGCGCCGCGCTCGCGCTGCTGGTCGCCTCCGCGCTGGGCGAGGCGGTGTCGCGCCCCATCGCCTTGACCTTCGCCGCCCTCGCGATGGTGCTCGCCCCCATCGTCGGCTGATGGATCATCTCCCCCGGGGGTGAGGCGGCGAGGCGGGCGCGGTCAGAAGCGGCCCGGCGCGACCTGGTAGCGCCGCATGGACACGTTCATCAGCAGACCCAGGCCGATCATGACCGTGAGGACGCTGGAGCCGCCGTAGGAGAAGAGCGGGAGGGTGACGCCGACGACCGGGAGCAGGCCGGTGACCATGCCCAGGTTGAAGAAGGCGTGCCAGAAGAGGAGCGCGCCGACGCCGATGGAGATGACCGCGCCGAACCGATCGCGCGCGGTGGCGGCGACCCGCACCGCCCAGAGCACGAGGAAGCCGTACAGGGCGACGAGCAGCATGGACCCGGCGAAGCCCCAGTCCTCGGCGAAGACCGGGAAGGGGAAGTCGGTGTACTGGTCGGGCAGGAAGAGGAACTGGTTCTGCGTCCCCTTCATGAAGCCCTCCCCGAGCCACTGCCCGCTGCCGATGGCCACGCGCGCGTGGTGGGCGTGCCAGTTGGCGCCGAGGAGCTGCTGCTCGGGGTGGAGGAAGCTGGTGATGCGCTCGAGCTGGTAGCCCTTGAGGCCGTAGTTGTACGCCAGGTAGAAGGAGACCACGACGCCGGCGGCGATCCACGCGACGGTGCGGCGGCGGATGCGCATCATCGCGCAGATGCTGGCGAAGATGAGCATCAGGATGAGCGCGGTGCCGAGGTCCGGCTGGCGGAGCACGAGCACCACGGGCACCGCGGCGATGAGCGCGGGGATGGCGAGGTCGCGCAGGGTGCGGCCCTCGCTCTTGGGATCGTTGTGGAGATACTTGGCCAGCGCGATGATCAAGAAC
This sequence comes from uncultured delta proteobacterium, assembly GCA_963782055.1. Classification (GTDB taxonomy): domain Bacteria; phylum Myxococcota_A; class Polyangia; order Polyangiales; family Polyangiaceae; genus DASXHD01. The sequence continues at coordinate 1,063,748 of CAWAIF010000003.1, read as the reverse complement.
AGCTTCATGAACTCGCTCGGCTGCAAGCTGAACGAGCCGATGTAGATCCAGCGGGAGCTGCCGCGGATGTCGCGCCCCAGGATGAAGACGAGCAGCAGGAGCACCACGCCGAACCCGTAGAGCGCGTAGCCCAGGCGCTCGTAGTGGCGGTAGTCGATGGCGGCGACGATGGTCGCGAAGATGCCGCCGAAGACGAGCCAGTAGACCTGCAGGACGTAGAGATCGGAGAGCGAGGCGCGCACGACGCTCGTCGCGGAGTACAGGTTCACGACGCCCACCACGGCGAGCATCGCGGCGACCAGGAAGAGGACCCAGTCGAACTGGTCGCGCGTCCTTTCGAAGGTGCGCGCGGAGGAGAACCAGGTGCCGTCGGCGCTCACGGCGAGGCTCCGGCGTCGGGGGCCACGTGAGCCTGGTCGCCGGCGGGGCCGGCGTCCTTGGCGGTGGTCGCGGTCGCGCCCGCGTCGGCCGGGGGCGGCGACGTGGCGGTTGGCGCGGGGACGACGGCCGCCGGCTTCGGCGGTGGCGGCGGCGGGGTCTTGGGCTTCGGCCCGCGCGAGGCGGCGATGCGCTCGTAGTCGCGGACGATCTGCATCGCGATCGGCGCGGCCTGCGTGGGGCCGGCGCCGCCGTGCTCGATGAAGACGACGACGGCGATCTCCGGCGCCTTCGAGGGCGAGAAGGCGGCGAACCAGGCGTGGTCGCGCGAGAAGAAGGCGGCCAGCTTGGGGTCCTCCCCCTTGGCGGGAATGTAACCGGTCTGCGCGGTGCCTGTCTTGCCCGCGACGTCCAGCGCAGGATCTCGCACCGCGTAGGCAGTGCCCTTCGGGTCGTTGACGACGGCCTGGAGGGCGGAGACGACCCGCGCGAGGTTCTCCGGCTTGATGTGCACCTTGTGGCGGACGCGCGGCGGGAAGTCCTGCACCACGTCACCGTCGCTCGTCTCCACCGCGCGGATGAGCTGCGGCAGGTAGACCGTGCCGCCGTTGGCGATGGCGGCGTAGGCCAGGGCGAGCTGCAGGGGCGTCACCGACGCGTCGCCCTGCCCGATGGCGGTGTTGAGCGTGAAGCCGAGGCGGAACTGCCCGCGGTAGCGCAGCGCGTACCAGCTTCGCGTGGGGATGCGGCCAGACGCCTCCGGGTTGTCCCCGAGGCCTGTCTTCTGGCCCAGCCCGAAGTCGGTCGCCACCTCGGCGATGCGATCCATGCCGACGGTCTCGGCGAGGTGGAAGAAGTACACGTTGCACGAGGCGGCGATGGCGTCGTGCATGTTCACGCGGCCATGGACGTGGGTGCAGTGGAAGATACGGCGGCCGAACATGAGGTAGCCGTCGCAGCGCTGCGTGTCCTCCGGATCGATCAGGTTGTCTTCGAGCGCGGCGAGCGCGGAGAAGGGCTTGAAGGTGGACCCGGGCTGGTAGGCGCCGCTGATGGTCTTGTCGAGCAGCGGCTGCATGGGGTCCGCCGCGAGCTTCTTGTAGGTCTCGCGCACGCGCGACTTGCCGCCGGCGCCGGAGAGGTCGTTCGGGTCGAAGCCCGGCTTGGAGTACAGGGCGCGCAGGCGCCCGGTGCGGACGTCCACCACGACGACCGCGCCGGCGACGTGCGGGCGCATGGCGCGCTCGATCGCCTGCTCCAGCTCGATGTCGACCGTTAGGCGCAGGCCGTTGCCCGGGATGGGCTCCTGCCGCTTCGGGTCATCCAGCAGGCGCTCGGTCTCCGGGCCGGAGTGGTAGTGGCCGTGGGCGTCCACCACGCGCTTCTCCCAGCCGCGCTGGCCCCGCAAACGACTCTCCCACGCCCGCTCGACGCCCGTCGCGCCGAGGGTGTCGCCCACCTCGTAGCCGAGCGGGTTGACCTTCTGCCGCTCCTCGGGGGTCATGTCCTCGTAGCCCTTGGGCTTGACCTTCGCGAGCGTCTCCGCGTCCAGCTCGTGCACGTAGCCGAGCATGTGCGATCCGAGGCTCTTGTACGGGTAGTAGCGGACGGGGGCGGACGCGACGCGCTCGCCGGTGAGCTCGGCGGCGTGCTCCTTCAGCTCGGCGACGATGTCGCGCGAGACGTCCTCGCGCAGGAGGATGGCGCGCCAGCACGGGGAGTGGCGTCGCACCTCGGGGGCGTCCCGCCAGGAGGCCCCGACGCACGCGGCACGCAAGCGCGCCTCGGTGCGCTGGCGCTCGTCCGGGTTGAGGCGGAGCGTCTCGGCGATCTTCGGCCAGGTGTCCGGCGCGTCGGCCACGCTGCTCGGCCGGCGGCCGGCGACGGCGCTCGGGAGCACGCGGCCGGGCACGACGATCACGTTGTAGGCCGGGCGGCTGGAGGCGAGCACCTTGCCCTGCGAGTCCAGGATGACGCCGCGGGTGGTGGCGATGGAGGCGCGCCGCACGATGTTCTCGTGGGCCATGTCGGCGTAGTCCTGGCCCTGCAGCACCTGGAGCTGGAAGAGCCGCACGACGATGACGCCGAAGGCGAGCACGACCCCGAGGGCGAACCACTTGTAGCGCTTGCGGAACTCCGCGGCGCCCTCGCGCGGGACGAGCAGGTTACTCACGCCCGGCCTCCCTGCGCGCCCTCGCTGCGCGCGGTGGCCGTGTGGACGCGGCGGCACGCGCGAAACACGAGCGGCGCGAGGAGACCGGTCGACAGCACGTTGGGGAGCATCAGCGGGTAGAGCGCGCGCGGCACGTACGGGTCCCGCCCGAAGATGGCGAGGAGCACGAGGATCATCACCGCGTGGACCAGGGCGGCGGCCACGGCGACGACGATCTGCATCATCGCGGTCTGCGCGGCCAGGCGGACGCCGGCGGCGCGCGTCAGCACGTAGAGCGCGACGAAGGTGAAGGTGAACAGGCCGACCGGCGCGATGGAGACGAGGTCGGTCGCGTAGCCGAGGGCGAAGGCGACACCGGCGCCCTTGGCGAGGGGGTACTCGTGCACACCCATGAAGACGATGATGGGCAGCACCAGGGTGGGCGTGAGGCCCGGGACGTGCACGTGATCGAGCACCCGGAACAGGTTGGACTGCACCAGGATGAGCACGAGCCCGAACAAAAAGAGCGCCGCGTGCCGCACGTCACTTCCCCTTCGGCTTCTGGGCGTCCGCGGTGAGGCCGGCCGCCTCGTCGGGGGTGGTGAGCAGGATGAGGACGGAGTCCAGGCGGGAGAAGTCGACGGTGGGCGAGGCCTCCACCTCCTGATCGCGCCCGCGCTCCAGCTTGACCACCTTCGTCACGCGGGCCACGGGGATGCCGCGCGGGAAGCGCTTGCCCTTGCCGCTGGTCACCAGCAGGTCGCCGACCTGGACGATGTCGCGCGAGTCCACCATCTCCACGCGGCACCAGTGTCGCGACGGGTCGCCCGTGCCGCGGACGAAGCCGCGCGCGCTGGTGCGCTCGTCCTCGACGTCCACGCCGAACGCCGCGTCCACCGCGAGCTGGACGTCCACCTCGTCGCCCACCACGTGGAGCACGACACCGACGACGCCGTCGGGGGAGACGACGGGCATGTAGGGCTTCACGTCGCGCGAGCCGCGGTCGAGGACGACGCGCGTGACGCGAAAGAACTGGTTGAAGTCCTTGCCGACGACGAGCGCGCTGACCGTCTCGCCGGGCGTGCTCTCGCGGAGCTGCAGCAGTCGCCGGAGCTGCTGGTTCTCCGCCTGGGCCTGCTCCAGCCGGTGCACGTCCTCGTGCAGGCGGGCGTTGTCGTAGCTGAGGCGGTCGTTGTCCTTCTTGACGTCGACCAGGTAGATGTAGTCGCCCCAGACGCTCGACACGCCGCGCGCCATCGTCGCCGCGCCGTACTCGATGGGCGCGGAGATGCGGAGCAGCACGCGGTCCAGCGCGTTCAGGTTCTCCGGCTTCTTCATGTTCGCCCGGAGCATGAAGAAGGGCAGCGCCAGCAAGAAAGCGACGATGATCGGGTCGCGGTAGCGCTTGAGCGGGGACACGACAGCTTCCCTCAGCGTGGTGGGCGGCCCTCTCGGGCTAGCCGATGGTGACTTCCTTCAAGAGCTCGATGTGGTCGAGCGTCTTGCCGCTGCCCAGGACGACCGCGCTGATGGGGTCGTCGGAGACCATGACGGGCAGGCCGGTCTCCTCGCGAAGGAGCACGTCCAGGCTCTGCAGGAGCGCGCCGCCGCCGGTGAGCACGATGCCCTTGTCGACGATGTCGGCCGCCAGCTCGGGCGGGGTCTTCTCCAGGGCGAGCAGCACCGCCTCGACGATGGCGTTGAGCGGCTCCATGAGCGACTCGCGCACCTCGTCGGAGTTGACGACGACCGTCTTCGGGACGCCGGCCACCAGATCGCGCCCCTTCACCTCGGTGGTGAGCTGCTGCTCGAGGGGGAACGCGTTGCCGATCTGCATCTTGATGCGCTCGGCCGTCTGCTCGCCGATGGCGAGGTTGTACTTGCGCTTCAGGTAGGCCTGGATGGCCTCGTCCATCTTGTCGCCGCCGACGCGGACGCTCTGCGAATAGACGATGCCCGCCAGGGAGATGACGGCGACCTCGGTCGTGCCGCCGCCGATGTCCACCACCATGTTGCCGCTCGGCTCGGTGATGGGGAGGCCGGCGCCGATGGCGGCGGCCATGGGCTCCTCGATCAGGTAGACCTCGCGGGCGCCGGCGCTCTCCGCGCTCTCCTTCACCGCGCGCTTCTCCACCTCGGTGATGCCGAAGGGCACGCAGATGATGATGCGCGGCTTCACCAGCGTGCGGCGGTTGTGCGCGCGGGCGATGAAGTAACGGAGCATCGCCTCGGTGATCTCGAAGTCGGCGATGACGCCATCGCGGAGCGGGCGCACTGCGCGGATGTTGCCGGGCGTGCGGCCGAGCATCTCCTTGGCCTCGCGGCCCACGGCGAGGACCTTGTTGCCGCCGCGCACGTCACGCTGGACGGCGACGACGGAGGGCTCGCACGAGACGATGCCCTTGCCCTTGACGTAGATGAGCGTGTTGGCCGTCCCGAGGTCGATCGCCAGATCGTTCGAGAACAGGCCGCTGAGCCAGTCGAAGATCATCGCTTCGCGCCTCCGCGGCGTGCGCGACAGATGAAGGGCGAGGACGACCGCATGGCGAGATTCCCCCCGCGGGGGCTCCCGCTTCTATCACACGGACGTAGCGTGTCTACCCCGCTCCCCCGGCGGGACTGCACGCATGTCCATGCCCGGGCAGCGGCGCCGGCGAGGCGTCGCAGATCAGCCCTTCGAGATCTTGCCCTCTTTGTGCGGGAAGTGCTTCCGGCACACGGGGCAGAACTTCTTGATCTCGAACTTCTCGGACATGGTCCGCTTGTTCTTCGTCGTCGTGTAGTTGGCGCGGCCGCAGTTGCCGCACGTCATCTTGATGAGGTCACGCATCGCAAATCTCCAGCGGGGCGACGCAACCTACGCGCCCCACGCCCCAAGTCAAGGGGGGGTGAGAGGTCAGTCGTCGTCGCCGCCACCGCCCCAGCCTCCGCGGGGCTCGCGCTCCTTGCGCTTGCGCGACGGGGGTGAGCCGTCCTCCCCGGGACCGCCGTGGCCGCCGCCGTGGCGCTTGCGGCGATCGCTGTCGAAGGTCTTGCGGCCTGCGGGGGGCGCGCTGCCGGACGACGGGAAGCCGCCGCCATGACCGCCGCCGCCTCCACTGTAGCCGCCGCCCCCGCCAGCGTAGCCTCCACCTCCACCTCCGCTGTAGCCGCCGCCTTCGCTGCGCGGCGGGCGCTCGCCCTTGGGGTGAGCGAGGTTGACGACGAGCCGCCGTCCGCGGATGTCCGACGACTTGAGCGACTCGGCCGCCGACTTGGCGGTGTCCGTGCTGGACATGGTGACGAAGCCGAAGCCACGCTTGCGACCGTCAGGGTCGGTCGGCATGTGGATGCGGACGACCTGGCCCTCCCCCGCCGTGGCCGTGTTGATGAGCTCCTCCAGCTCCTGCTGGGTGCAGTCGTAGGGGAGGTTGCCCACGTAGAGCGTGCGATTGGGCGCACCTGGGCCGCCGCTGGGGCGGGGGCCGCTCGAGCGCGGGCCGCCGGGGCCGACGGAGTCGCGGCGCGGCGGCTCCGCCTGGAACGGCCGCACCGAGATGGACTTGCCGCCCTGCAGTGAGCCGTCGAGCGCGTCGCGCGCCGTCTGCGCCTCCGCAGGGGTGGACAGCGTCACGAAGCCGAAGCCACGCGGTCTGCCCGTCATCCTGTCTTTCGGGATGCTCACCTGCAGCACGGTGCCGCCGGCGGCTTCGAAGAGCTGCTTCAACACGTCTTCCGAAATGCTGTCCGGCAGCCCTGCCACGAACAGCTTCGCGTCCTCATTCGCCATGCAATTTGATCCTAAAAAAAAACCCGGACCGTGGCGCCTCTCCGCGTGGCCCGGACCTCTAGACGATATCCGTGGGCGCGAGGAGGTCAATGGGGGAAGGGCGGGCGGCCTCAGGAGGGCGCGGGCTGGACCGCCGGTTCGGGCTCGCCCATCGCCGGGACGGTCAGGAAGAAGGTGCTGCCCTTGCCCAGCTCGCTCTCCACGCCGACGGTGCCCCCGTGGCTCTCGACGATGTGCTTGACCAAAGCAAGGCCGATGCCGCTGCCCCGAACCGGGGCGCCGACGCCGTCGCGGGAGGTGGACCCGCGCACGAATCGCTCGAAGATCCGGGCCTGCTCGTCGCGGGCGATGCCCGGGCCGCGGTCGGTCACCCGGATGGCGATGCCGCTGCGCTCCTTGCGGGCGGAGACCTGGACGACGCCGCTGCCCGGGGCGTACTTCAGGGCGTTGTCGATGAGGTTGATGACGGCGAGCTGCAGGGCGCGCTCGTCGATGCGGCAGACCGGTAGGTTCGGCTCGATGTCGACCTCCAGCTGCACCTGCTCGCGCTCCGCGCGGTAGCGGAGCACCTGCGCGGCGCGGGCGACGACGTCGCCCACGTCCCCCTCGGCGAAGTCGTAGGACTCGCGCCCGCGCTCCACCTTGGCGAAGTCCAGCACGTTCTCGATGAGGCTGGAGAGGCGCTCGCTCTCGTGGACGATGATGTCCAGGTACTCCTGGCGCTTCTGGTCGCTCGGCACGCGGCCAGACTGGAGCATCTCCCCGAACATGCGCACCAGCGCGAGCGGCGTCTTGAGCTCGTGGCTCACGTTGGCGACGAACTCGCTCTTGAGGGCGTTGATGCGCCGCTCCTTCTCCACCGCGAGCAGGATGGTGGCGACACCCGCCACGATGACCACGCACGAGAGCGTGATGAGCACGAGCTCCAGCGTCTTGCGGTTCTGCACGCGCGTCGCGAGCTCCTCGCTCGCGGTGGGGGACACCTGCAGGCGCCAGTTGTACAGGGTCGTCGGGAAGCGCACGCCGACGGTGAACTGCCCGGAGCGCAGGACCGGGCCGAAGATGATGCGGCCCTCCTCGTCCACGACGTTGACGCGGCTCTGCGGCGCGCCGCCGAGCGCGGTCTCGGTGTAGACCGAGGGGAGCGTGTCCTTCACGATGCGGCCGATGTCGTGCCACGCGACGATGATGTAGCGGCGGCCGTGGCTCATCTTCTGCCAGTAGCTGACGAGATAGCCCTGCCCGCCGTACTCGTGGTGCAGGTGCCGCAGCTCGTCGAGCGGCTGCGCCGAGAGGTCCATGTCGGAGAGCATGCGGTGCACGAGCAGGCGCCGGAACTGCTCCTCGTCCGACCACGCGCTGCTCGCGCGGGAGGCGAACGCGAGGACGTCGTGCGACTCGTCGAGCACCAGGATGGCGCGCACGGTGGGCGTCTCGCGCTGCGCCGTCGGCAGCCAGCGCTCGGCCAGGCCGGAGAGATTGGCCGGATCGGTCACCGCGATGACGACGTTGTCCTCGGTGATGATGCGCTTGTCCAGGCGGTCGGCCTTCTCGGTCGCGAGGCCGAGCGTGGACTCGAGCACCGACTGCTGGCGGAGCTTCTCCAGCTGCAGGGTGGTGCGGAAGGTGAAGAACGCCAGGACCCCGACGGCGACGAGCACGGCCGGGAGCAGCACGAACGACAGAATCCGCTCCCGACGGCTGGAGTCCACGGGCGGAGCGTAACACCTCGGCCCGGGCTGGGCGCTCCCGGGTCACTGGCTCGGGACCGGCGCGGCCTCAGGAGGTGGAGGCGGCGGGGGGGTGCGAGTCGCGGCGAAGCAGGACGCCGCGCGCCGCGACGAACTCCGCGAACTGCTCGGCCATGTACGACATGGCGTTGGCGTCCAGATCGGAGAAGGGGACGCCGTCGGCGGGATCGAAGAGCTCGATGGCGCCGAGGAAGCGACCGGACAGCATGACCGGCGCGAGGACCACGCTCTTGCCGCCGCCCATGGCGCCGGCGTGCGCGGCGAGCGTCTTGTCGGCGGCGGAGAGCAGGATGGCGCGCCGCTTCTTCATCGCGCGGGCAAGGACCGCCTCGCTCTCGGGGTAGCGTGCCTGCGCGAGCCCGGCGGGCACGGCGCCGGCGGCGCCCACGACGACGAACTCGCGATGGTCGATGTCGTAGAGGTAGACGACGCCCAGGCGGGAGGGGAGCTTGTCCATCGCGAGGGCGAGGCAGAACTCGCCGCCCTCGATCGCGTCGCGCAGGAAGTGGAGATCGTGCATCGCCTCGAAGAGGACGGCGATGAGCTCGTCTCCGCGGACGCGCTTGGCCTTGCTCGCGGGGACGGGCGGCTTCTGCGGGACGGGGGGCCTGGGGTGAGCCTGGGAGGTGGGGGGAGCTGCCGCGGGGGTGGGCGCGACGGGGGCGGGGGCGGGGGCGGGGGCGGGCGCGGGCGCGGGCGCGGCTGCGGGCGCGGGGGCGGGGGCGGGCGCGGGGGCGGGGGCGGGCGCGGGGGCGGGGGCGGGCGCGGCTGCGGGCGCGGGCGCGGGCGCGGCTGCGGGCGCGGGCGCGGCTGCGGGCGCGGGGGCGGGCTGGGGGCGGTTGCGGCGGGGGAAGGCGAGGGTGGGATCGCCGCGCCAGTCTTTCCACGTGAGGGTGGCGAGGGGCAGGACCGGGGGACGGCCCTGGAAGGTCACGTCGAACGCCGCCAGGTTCACCAGCTTGCCGGCCGGCGCGGCGGTGAGCAGCTGCGCGATGCGCGCCTGCTGCTGCAGGAGCACCTTCGCCGCGACCTCTTCCGTCGTGCCTTGCGGCAGGGCAAACGCGTACTCACGGTACGTGAGGGGGACGTCGGCCGTCGCGTCCTGCTCGCGCTGGATCACGATGGGCGGCACGGGCGGCCCGGTGGGCGCGGCCTGAGCGGCGGGCATCGCCGCGGGGGCGGGGGCCGCAGGCTTCGCCGCCGGCGCGGGGGCTGCAGGCTTCGGTGCCGGCGCGGGCGCCGCAGGCTTCGCCGCGGGCGCCGGTGCGGGCTTCGCCGCCGGTGCGGGCTTCGCCGCCGGCGCGGGCGCCGCCGCGGCCTTCGCCGGCGCCGCGGGCTTCGCGGGTGCGGAGGTGGGGCCGGAGTCCGGCGGGAGCTCGACGTCGGAGGGCAGCGCCGCGAGCGGCATGGTGGTGTCGGGCAGGCGCGGCTGCGTGGGCGCGGAGTCGGGGATCTTGCCGGAGGTCGGGCCGCTCTTCTTCTTCGACGACGGCGGCGGCGCCTCGCCGCCCGGCGTGAGCGGCGTCTCGTCGCCGGTGCGCTTCACCTCGTAGCGGAGCTGCTTCGCCGGATCGACGGCGCGGCAGCCATCGTTCGTGATGTCGATGGAGAAGCCGGACATGCGGCTGGCGTCACCGCGCAGCCGCCGTGCGGACTGCAGCGCGCCCTGCCAGGACTCGGCCTCGACGCAGTATGTGTGCGACGCGGACTTGTCCAGCGCGGCGACCTCGACGACCCAGCGCATCGTCAGGTCCTCTCCGTCGCCGTCGTGGTTCTGCCCCCCGATTCCCCGCGGCGCGTTTCCGGGTCGCGACACGTCGCGAACAAGCAGATCCTCATGGGCTGGATGGTCTTATCAGCCGCGCCGACTGCGGGTCAACGTGGCGCTCCACACGCGTGTCGTGCCTCGACGCCCGGTGCGGGTAGAGCGCGCCTCCGTTACGAAAAAAAGCGGGGCCGCGGGCGTGTCGCGTGAGGCGCCAATTTTCGGGTGACACGCGACGGCGAGCGTCACGCTGCCCTTCGGGCTGTTTCCGCCGGACCTCACTCCGCCCGCAGGCCGTCCGCCGGGCGCAGGTTCGCCGCGTAGAGCGCCGGGAAGACCGTGCCGAGCAGGCAGATGAGGATGGAGAAGGTCCCGGTGATGATGAACTCCGTCGGGCGGATCACCACCGGCAGGTGCGAGATGAAATACACCTTGGGGTCGAGCGGGAACCCGTAGGCCAGCACCCCCTTGCAGCAGACCCAGCCGAGCAGCAGGCCGAGCGAGGTGCCGACGAAGCCTATGATCCCGCCCTGGTAGAGGAAGGCGCGTAATATCGCCGAGTCCTTCGCGCCGAGGGCCTTGAGCAGGGCGATCTCCCGCTTCTTGTCGAGCACGACCATGATGAGCGTGGCGATGACGGTGAAGGCGGCGACCACGATGATGAGCGCGAGCACGACGCTCATGCCGATCTGCTGGATGAGCAGCGCGGTGAAGAGGCCGTGGTTGAGCTCCATCCAGTCCATCGTGTGGTAGACGCTGTTGTTGAGGTCGGCGTCGATCTTCTGCGCGACGTCGTGGGCGTGCTCGATGTCGTCGACCTTCATCTCGACGCCGGTGACGCTGTCGCCCTGATCGTAGAAGGCCTGCGCCTCGTAGAGGTCGGTGTAGACGAGCTTGGAGTCGTACTGGTCGAAGCCGGCATCGAACTCGGCGATGACGCGGAACTGCTTGGCCACCGGCGCGCGCGAGGAGGCGCCGAGCGTCATGCCGATGCTCGGGGAGGTGATCTGGACGCAGTCGCCGATGCCGACGTTGAGCTGCTTCGCCAGCGTCTTGCCGACGACGACGCCGGGGAGCTTGGCGATCTGCTCCGGGCTCTTGCACGGGTCGGGGTCGACGGTGTCGGGCAGGACGATGTCGTCGGGCATCGAGCTGGCGTAACCGCCGTCGGGGGTGAGGTCGCCGGCGACGCCCGCGTCCAGGTCCCCGCCCAGCATGCCGAGCTCCTCGAGCTCGTCCGGCGGGGGCGCGGGGGCGCCGGCGTCGGAGTCGAGGTCGCCGGCGATGGCCTGGAAGAGCGCCTCACGCCCGCCGTCGAGCGGGTCGTGGATGCCCTGCAGGGTCTGGTCCTTGTGGCTGGGCAGGTCGATGTGCGGCGGCGGCGGGGTGGCCACGCCCTGGTTCTCCAGGTAGTTGCCCTCCCGCTTGGGGGGCGGGGGCTTGGCGCCGGGGCGGCGGAGGCCGGCGAGGCTGCCGCCGGGGAGGATGTGCTTCGGCAGGTCGAGCACCTTGGGCATCAGCTCGGGGTCGACGCCCTTGAGGAGCACGCCGGTGGCGGTGCGGTCCCCGTGGGTGAGCATCATCGGGTTGATGACGAAGGGCGCCACGCCGGTGACGTGCACCGTGCGCTGCGGGCAGAAGCTCCACGGGCAGAAGAAGAACTCCGGCTTGGTCACGCTCATGCCGTTGAGCTTGGCCATGATCTCGCGGTACTCGCGGAAGTCGATGGAGTACTTGAGGACGAGCACGTCGGCGTTGACGCCCAGCACCTTCTCCCGGAACTGCTGCTGGAAGCCGCCGGTGACGCTCATCACGATCGCCAGGGCCGCGACGCCGAGGGTGACGCCGATCATCGCGAAGGCCGTCCCCACCGAGATGAACTCGCGCTTCTTCGACCCGAGGTACCGGAGCGCGAGCGAGAGCGAGAAACCCATGGCCCGGCACACTTAGCACGGAGAGGGCCCGGGGAAAGGGGCGGGAGAGGGGGAGCCCCGCGGGGAGCGGCGGCGAGGCCCGTCACGTGGCGACGGCCGGGGTTCGGGGTATAGTGGTGTCGGCCTCATGGGCGACACCAAACAGTTCGGCGCGGATGTTCCGACGCGCTCTCCTTCGGAGGTGGACCTGCTCGAGGTGACCGACCCTCCGGCCCAGGTCGACCCGTACGTCGGCAAGGTGATCGACGGCCGCTACCAGGTGGACGGCGTGCTCGGCCAGGGCGGCATGGGCATCGTCTACCGGGGCAAGCACAAGCTGATCGACAAGAGGGTGGCCATCAAGGTGCTGCGCGGGGAGATGGCGCGCGACAAGGAGGTGACCGACCGCTTCCTCCAGGAGGCGCGCGCCGCGTCCGCCATCGGCAACCCGCACATCATCGACATCTCCGACTTCGGCGTGCTCCCCGACGGCGCGACGTACTTCATCATGGAGTACCTGGACGGCAAGCCGCTCTCCACCGTGATGGAGGAGGCGCGCCCGCTCCCGGTGTCCCGGATCCTGCACATCGCCAAGCAGATCGCCCAGGGGCTCTCCGCCGCGCACGCCGCGGGCATCGTCCACCGGGATCTCAAGCCGGACAACGTGATGCTCATCGCCCGCGGGCAGGAGAAGGACTTCGTCAAGATCCTGGACTTCGGCATCGCGAAGGTGAGCGGGGAGACCGCCAAGCTCACCAAGGCGGGTAGCGTCTTCGGGACGCCGCACTACATGTCGCCGGAGCAGGCCGCCGGCGCCGCGGTCAACCACAAGACCGACATCTACTCGCTCGGCGTGATGCTCTACGAGATGGCGGCAGGGAAGGTCCCCTTCGACGCCGAGAACTTCATGGGCATCCTGACGATGCACATGTACAAGGCGCCGGTCCCCATGCGCGCGCTGGTGCCCGCGCCGCAGGAGATCCCCTCCGGGCTGGACGCCGTCGTCCTCAAGTGCCTCTCCAAGAAGGTGGACCAGCGCTACGAGTCGATGGACGCGCTGGTGGAGGACCTGGAGAGGCTGGAAAAGGGCACCATGCCCGAGGCCGTCGCCGAGATGATGGCGCGCTCCGGCGGCTTCAACGTCCCGGCGGACTACTTCCGCTCCAGCATCATGCCGCCGGCGGTGCCGGGCTCGCCGCAGCGACGCTCGCGGCGCACCCGGTGGCCGCTCGTCGCCGGCGCGGCGGGCGTGCTGACGGCGATTGGGATCGTCGTCGCCATCTTCGCGCGCTCCAGCGCCTCGGAGGCAGACGCCCGGCGGGATCCGGCGGACAAGGCGTCGGCCGCCGTCACCACGACGCCGGTGGCGTCGAGCGCGCCTGCGCCGCCGCCGAGCGCCACCGCCCCCGTCGCCGCGCCGACGCACGCCATCGCGGTGGCCGTGCAGCCCCCCGACGCGAAGGTCACCCGCGACGGCGAGGTGCTCCACAACCCGGTCGTGCTCTCGCTCGCCGACGGCGAGTCCGCCACGCTGCTGGTGGCGCGCGGGGGGTACGTCTCGCAGACGGTCACCGTCGCGTCCACCGACGCGTCGCGCTTCGTCAAGCTGGTCCCCGTCCCCAGCGTCCACAAGAGCGGCGGGAGCCACGTCAAGCAGGGCGGCGGTCACGCGGGCGGCATCGGCGATGGGCTCGGGCCGGATCCGTTCCTGAACAGGAGGTAGCGAGGCGCGGGCGCGTACCTACCCCGCGCTCAGGGGCTCTGCGCGAAGGCGCTCCCGTTGTATGTATACTGCAAGTGATTCGGGCTCCCCCACGGCAGGAGGAGGGGCTCCAGCGGGCCCGCGCCCGGAGGGTCCTGCGCCCACGGGTAGGTCTTCTCTGTCCACCCGACGGCGCGCCCCGGCCGCACGTCCACGGTGAAGCCCTTGCCGCCCGGCCCGGGGATGAACTGCACCATCCCCTGGATGCGCTTGCGCCCCTGCTGGCGGCCCGTCTCGATGCCGAAGATGCGCGCGAGGGAGTCGCTCTTGACCTGGTAGACGAAGAGCACGTCCATGTCGATCTTGCCGCTGCCGGCGGCCGTCACGTGGCGCAGGCCGCGCACCACCAGGTCGGCGTCGCCGTCCCCGGTGAGATCCCGCGCGTGGATGTCCTGGATGTCCGCCGGGTCGGCGAACTGCGAGAGGGTGATGTACGCGTACGCGGTGCCGCCCTTGAAGCCGGGGCCGAAGACCACCACGTCGCGCCCGACGAGCACCACGCGCTCCGGACGCGGGTCGCCGGTGAGCTGCACCGACATGTCGAAGCGCGACTTCACGCTCGCCGGGACGCCGCGGTCGGCGCGGTAGCGCGCGAGCAGCTCCTTGGAGAGATTGGTGTCGTGATGCACGACCGGGGTCGGCGGCTCGACGCGGCGAATGGTGGGGCGGTGGCCGACCGAGACCGACCCGGTGGGCGCGGGGCCGGTGGCCTTCTGCGCCACCTCCTTCACCTTCCGGAACTTGGATCCGTCGAAGCGGAAGAGCTGCGACCTGGTGGGGCCCCAGGGCAAGAGCACCGGCTCCACGTCCGTCGCCACGGGGCGCTGGTAGGTCGCCGCGGTCCAGCCCTTCGCCGGCTCGTAGCCGACCTCGATCGTCTTGTGGCCGAGGTGCACGCTGTTGGCGACCTGGTTGCTTCCCTGGGAGACCAGGATCTCGTGGGTGAAGGTCGTGGTGGGCTCGGCGCCGGAGAGGAAGCTCCAGACCTCCACCCACTCGCGCTGGTCCTCCCCATCGAAGCGGACGCGGAAGAGCAGATTGTCCTTGCCGCGCCCGGTGATGGGGCGGGCGTCCAGGTGCACCAGATCCGCGCCGAGATCGCGGAAGAAGAACTCCTTGCCCCCGCGGTAGCCCGGCCCGACGATCGTCACGAAGCGGTCGAAGACGGTGATGCGCTCCTTCATCGCGTCGCCGGTGATGTCGGCGTAGACGTCGGCGCGGGGCGTCGCGGCGAGCAGGCCCTTGGGCACGAGGAAGCTCTCCACGAGGGACTGCTCCGGCTCGGTCTCCAGGGCGGGCATGTCCGCGGCGTGGTGCACGTCCCCCGCGCCCGTCGCGACGACGGCGCTCGTGCCATCGTAGTACCGGCCCACGCCGTGGAGGCCGACGCGGACGGTCTGCGTGCCGGGGAAGGTGGACCACGGGACCGACGCCTCGAAGGAGTAGCCGTGCGCGGTGGGCGCCTCGACGATCTTGCTGCCGGGCACCTCCTTGCCCTTCATCTGCCCGGAGAGGTAGCGCACGACGCCGGCGTACTCGCCGGGCTTGCCCGCGAAGAAGCCGACCTCGGTCGCGACCAGGGCGCCGCCCGCGCCGGGGACCGCCAGGATGAGCGAGGCGTGGTCCTCGTCCGCGCCGAAGTGGGACGTGCGGTAAAACTGCGGGTCGTTGGCGTCCCCGGCGAAGTAGACGTGGTGCGCGTCGTACTGGACGGCGCACGCGAAGGCCAGGCGCGCGGGCTTGCCGGACACGACGGTCTTCGCCGCGACGCGCGCCGGCCACTCCTTGAGCACGCCGTCCAGCTTCACCGGGCTGCCCGGCAAGACGATGTCCGCCTTGAGCGCGCCGGCGTAGCCGGTATCGGGGACCGCGGCGTTGTCGCCGCCGCCCAGCGACGTGAGGCCGCCCTGGCTGGAGGCGAGATCGCCGATGGAGACGTCACCGGAGGCGCCGGAGGCCCCGCCCGTCTTCGCCCCACCGCTCGCGCCGGCCCCGCCACCGCACGCGGCCAGCAAGGCCGTGAAGAGCACACCCACCACGCGTATGGCCGCGACACGCATCGTTGCCACGATAGGATCACCCCGGGCGGCGCGAAAGGGGGCCGAGCTTGCTCGCGAACATCCCCCGCCGCTGGACCAGCTTGAGCAGCTCGATCGCCGGGATGATGGAGGCGGACAGCGCGAGCATGACGCCCCACTCGTAGGCCGTCAGCGGGAAGGTGCGGAAGACGGGACGCAGGACCGGGACCAGCACCGCCACCAGGTGGATCGCCGCCGAGAGCACCACCGCCAGCACCAGCGGCTTGGAGACGAAGGGCCGGAGCCTGGCGATGGACGCGCTCGCCGATCGGCAGTTGAAGGCATGGAAGAGCGGGGAGAGCGCCAGCAGGGAGAAGGCGATGGCGCGCGGCTGCCACTGCGGGTGGGCCTGCCCCGGCCAGGGCCAGAAGTAGCAGACGAGCGCGGCGGCACCCATCCAGAGCCCGACGGCGCCGATGCCGAGGTACTCGCGCGCCGTCAGCAGGCCGCTGGTCGCCTTGCGCGGGGGCTCCTCCATCTGCGTCGGGTCCGGCGGGTCCACGCCCAGGGCGAGGGCGGGCATGCCGTTGGTGACCAGGTTGATCCACAGGATCATCAGGGGCGTCAGCGGCGGCAGGTGCGGCAGGAAGGAGGCGACGAAGACGGCGACGAGCAGGCCGGCGTTGGAGGAGAGCAGGAAGAAGATGAACTTCTGGATGTTGCGGTAGATCGCGCGCCCCTCGCGCACGGCGTCGACGATCGTCGCGAAGTTGTCGTCGGCGATGACCATGTCGGCGGCCTGGCGCGCGACGTCGGTCCCCTCCTTGCCCATCGCCACGCCGATGTGCGCCTCGCGCAGGGCGGGCGCGTCGTTGACCCCGTCGCCCGTCATCGCCACCACGTGCCCGACCGCCTTGAAGGCGCGCACGATCCGGAGCTTCTGCTCGGCCGTGACGCGGGCGAAGACGCGCGTGCTGTCGACGCGCGCGGCGAGCTCCGCGTCGCTCATCTTCTCCAGCTCGGACCCGGTGAGGGCGATGGAGCCCTCGTCCCAGATGCCGAGGTCGCGGGCGATGGCGACGGCGGTGAGCTTGTGGTCGCCGGTGATCATGACGGCGCGCACCTGCGCCTCGTGACACGCCCGCACGGCCTCCTTCACGCCCTCGCGCGGGGGGTCCATCATCCCCACCAGGCCCAGGAAGGTGAGCTGCTCCTCCAGCTCCAGGCTGGGGCGGTCCACGCCGGAGGGCTCCGGTTCGGGGAGCGACGCGGGGTCGTCGTCGGGCGGGTCGACCGGCTGCGCCTCGCGGAAGACGCGGCGCGCGACGGCGAGCACGCGCAGCGAGAGCCGGCTCATGCGCTCGCCCTCGGCGAGGAACTGCTCGCGCCGGGCGTCGTCCAGGGTGTGCATGCCGTCGTCGGTGGCGTAGCTGGAGCACATGTGCAGCACCACGTCCGCCGAGCCCTTGACGTGCACGACCTCCCGCCCGTTCTCGTCCAGGGCGAGCACCGTCATGCGCTTGCGGTCGCTGTCGAAGGGCAGCTCGCGGAGCACCTGCACGCTCGGCGCGATGGACTCCTTGGGCAAGCCTCCCTTCGCCGCGAGAGTGAGCAGCGCGCCCTCCGTCGGGTCGCCGGCGACCTTCCAGCCGCCGTCGTCCTGCTGCTCCAGATGCGCGTTGTTGCAGAGGGCGACGGTGGCCAGCAGGTGGCGCAGCGTGCCGCCGGGCTCGTGCACCTCGCTCCCCTTGGGGTCGACGATGCTGCCGTCCGGGTCGTAGCCGATGCCAGTCACCTCGTAGGTGACGTCGCTCGCGTAGACCTCGCGCACCGTCATCTCGTTCTGCGTGAGGGTGCCGGTCTTGTCGGAGCAGATGACGGTGGCCGACCCGAGCGTCTCCACCGCGGCGAGCTTGCGGATGATCGCCCCGCGGCGCGCCATGCGCTGCATGCCGAGGGCGAGGGTGATGGTGGTGATCGCCGGCAGCCCCTCCGGGATGGCGGCCACCGCGAGGCTGACGGCCTCCAGCAGGACCTCGTTCCAGGTGCGGTCGCCCTTGATGAGGCCGCGGACGAGCAGCAGGGCGGAGAGGGCGAGGCAGGTCCAGAGGATCTTCTTGCCGAAGACCTCCAGCTTCTCCTCCAGCGGGGTGCGCCCCTGCTCGGCGCTCTGGATGAGAGCGTTGAGCTTGCCGATCTCGGTGTTCTTGCCGGTGGCCACGACGACCGCCCGCGCGCGGCCGCGCACGACGCTGGTGCCGACGTAGACCATCGTCGCGCGGTCGCCGAGCGTGGCGTCGTCGGCGATGGCGGCCTTGGCGTCCTTTCCCACCGGGACGCTCTCGCCGGTGAGCGAGCTCTCCTCCGTGGCGGCGTTGGCGGTCTGCAGCAGGCGGGCGTCCGCCGCGACCGCGTCGCCGGTCTCCAGCTCCAGGATGTCGCCGACGACGACCTGCGTCGCGGGCACCACGCGGATGGCGCCCCCGCGGCGCACGCGCGCGTTGGGCGTCTGCATCTTCTGGAGGGCGTCCAGCGCCTCTTCCGCGCGGCGCTCCTGGTAGAAGCCGAGCACCGCGTTGAGCGCCACGATGAGCAGGATCGCGGTCGCGTCCCCGTAGCGGACGAGGAAGGAGTGGTGGTGGCTGCGGGCGCCGTTGATCAGCGCGATGACGGCCGCGACGAGCAGCGTCCCCACGATGGGGTTGGCGAACTGCTCGAAGAACTTCTTGATGGCGCTCGGCTTGGGCGGGGCGGGCAGCTCGTTCGGCCCGTCGCGCACGAGGCGCTTCTGGATCTCGCCCTCGTCGAGGCCCGCGGCGGGATCAGCGGCGAGGCGCTCGAGCAGATCCTCGACGCGCTCGGAGTGAGCCGGCTTCGCCACGCGTCAGCGGCCCATCTTCTTCTGTTCGGCCTGCTGCTCGGCCTCCAGCTCCTCCAGGGCGGCGGCGAGCTCGTCCTGCTCGCTGGCGGCCTTCTTGGGGGCCGGCGCCTCGACGCGAGCCTGGACGGGGGCCTCCTCGGCGGGCTTGGGGCCCTCGTCGGGGAGCATGCCCATCTTGCGCTTGAGCGCCTCCAGCTCGTCGTCGGCGCCAGCGGTGCGCTCAAGCTTGGCGAACTGCGAGGCGAGGACGTCGCCGGTGTACTCCTCCGCCAGCTCCTCGCCCGCCTCCGCCTCCGCCTCGATCTGGTCGATCTTCTGCGACATGCGATCGAACGTCTCGAAGGCGCTCTGGTCCTTCAGGCCGCTCATCGTCTCCTGGATGGCGCGCTGTGCCTCCGCGCGCTTCTTCCGGGCGACGAGGACGTTCTTCTTGCGCTTGGCCTCCTCGATCTTGTCGTTGAGCATGCGAAGCGCCTGCTTCAGCTTCTCGACGGCGGCCTTCTGCTTCTGCCACTGCTCCTTGAAGGTGACAGCGAGCTGGTCGTGCTCCTTCTTGCGCGTGAGCGCCTCGCGCGCGAGCTCCTCGTTGCCCGCGCGGAGCGCCATCATCGCGCGGCGCTCCCACTCCGCGGCGTTGGCCTGCTCCTGCTCGCACTGCTTCGCCAGGCGCTTCTCGTCGGCGATCGAGGAGGCGACCTGCTTCTTGGCCTCCACGAGCTGGTTGTTCATGTCCAGAACGACCTGGTTGAGCATCTTCTCCGGGTCTTCGGACTTGCTGATCAGGTCGTTGATGTTGGACTTGATGAGCTGGGCGAGGCGGCTGAAAATTCCCATCGATTTTTCCCGTCGGACCGGTGAGGGGGACGACTACGAAGCCTTCTTGGAGAGCTCGGACAGCTCGGGGACCTGCTCCGCGAGGGCGATGTCCATCTCGTCCAGCGTCGCCTCGATCTCGTTGAAGTCCAGGTTCTCCAGCTCCAGCGCGGCGGAGAGGACGATGCGCTCTCCCTCCAGGCCATAGCTGGCGTGCACGAGCTCCCCGGCGTTGAGCTGCAGGAGGCGCTTGAAGAGGGCCGTCAGCCCGGGGCCGTCGGCCTTGGACACGTCCCCGATGTGCACGCGCAGTACGACGAGGGGCGTGTCGACGCGAACGGCGATGGGCGGCTTGCCGTCCACCGACGCGATCACGAAAGTGCCCGGCTGGTCCTCGACCGCCGAGAACTGCCGATTCAGCTTCTCCAGGTAGGCCTCGACGTCCTTCACGTTGCGCATGGTAGAGGCCAAGATATGCGCCGCGGTCCGGCCTGGCCAGAACGACGTGAGGCCCCGCGCCCGCGGGGGCTGGCGGCGGCTCGCCGCGGCGCCGGCCCCGTGGCCGCGGCCCGGCGGTTGTACGCGCGCTCCCATGACCCCCGTGATATCGTTCACGAGGCATGGGCGCCGACAGCGGCACGCTCGTCGGATCCACCATCGGTGGCATCTACAAGGTCCGCCGCCTCATCGGCCACGGCGGCATGGGAGAGGTCTACGCCGCAGACGGCAAGGCGGGCGAGAAGGTGGCCCTCAAGGTGCTGCACGACCGCGCGGCGCAGGATCCCGATCTCGTCGCCCGCTTCCAGCGCGAGTCCTCCATCGCCGCGCACATCAAGTCGCCGTACGTCGCCGGCATCCTGGGCGCGGGGAAGGACCGCACCGGCCGCCTGTGGATCGCCTTCGAGCGGCTGGAGGGCGAGGGCCTGGACGAACGGCTCCGGCGCGAGCAGTACCTCTCCTTCGCCGACGTGGCGCCCATCGTCGACGACGCCACGCAGGGCCTGATGGCCGCGCACGCCGCCGGCGTCATCCACCGCGACATCAAGCCGGCCAACCTCTACATCGAGCGCCGCCAGCTCACCGCCAGGCAGGTCGCCGCCGGGGAGGTCGAGGAGCGCACGCGCATCCTGGATTTCGGCATCTCCAAGCTCCGGCGGCAGGGCAAGAAGTCGAGCGAGCCCTCCCTCACCGCCTTCGACGCGACGCTCGGCAGCTTCGCCTACATGGCGCCGGAGCAGGTGCGGGGGTCGGCGCGGGTCGACGAGCGGGCGGATCTCTACGCCCTGGGCGCCGTGGCCTTCCGCGCGCTCACCGGCCGCCTCCCCTTCGAGGGCTCCAACGCCCTCACCCTCATCGCGCTCAAGCTGGACCGCGAGGCGCCATCGCTCGCCGCCACGACCGGCGACGAGTGGCCGCAGGCGATCGAGCGATTTCTGGAGCGGATGATGGCGCGCGACCGCGAGCGGCGCTTCCGGCTGGCGCGCGAGGCGCTGGAGGAGTGGCGCAAGGTCTGTCAGGTCATGGGCAACGCCCCGCGCGACCGCCCCAGCCGCCTCGTCGTGCGGGAAGAGTGGCCGAGCGACGACCACACCGAGGTGACGGTGAACACCATCTCGACGGACGACTTCCCCGGCCGCTGAAGCGGCGTCCGGGACTCTTTCGGTCGCGCTTGCGAAAAGCCGCGCGATCCGTGCTAAAAACACCCCCGTGGATGCCACCATCGTCGCCAAAGGCCGGTTCGAGGTCCGGGGCGGCGCGCTCCGGGTCACCAAGGGCAGCGGCAACAAGTCGGAGCTCGACATCGGCCCGGAGACGCAGGTCGTCGGCCGGAACGAGGCGTGCGACCTCGTCCTGGACGACAAGAAGGTGAGCGCCGTCCACATGGAGCTCGTCGCGACCGAGCGCGGAGTGCGCGTCCGCGACCTCGGCTCGCGCAACGGCACCTTCGTCGGTGACACCCGGATCGGCGAGGTCTACCTCACCAAGAAGGGCCGGATCACCTGCGGGGAGACGGTCCTCGAGTTCTCGCCGTCCAACCCGGAGCAGGTCAACGTCCCCGACGTCGCGCACTTCGGGCCGCTCGTCGGGTCGAGCCCGGTGATGCGCGCGGTCTTCGAGCGGCTCCGCAAGGCGGCGCCCACCGAGCTGACGGTCCTCGTCGGCGGGGAGACGGGCACCGGCAAGGAGCTGGTCGCGCAGGCCATCCACCAGGCGAGCCCGCGCGCGCGCAAGCCCTTCGTCGTCGTCGACTGCGGGTCCATCCCGCCGTCGCTGGCGGAGAGCGCCCTCTTCGGCCACGAGCGCGGGTCCTTCACCGGCGCCGTCGACAAGCGCGTCTCCCCCTTCCTCGAGGCGGACGGCGGCACCATCTTCCTGGACGAGCTCGGCGAGCTGCCCATCGACGTGCAGCCCAAGCTGCTGCGCGCGCTGGCCGAGCAGCGCATCAAGAGCGTGGGCTCCAACACCTACCGCCCGGTGAACGTGCGCGTCATCGCAGCCACCCGCCGCGACCTGGTGCGGGAGGTCAACGCGGGCAACTTCCGGAGCGACCTCTATTTCCGCGTCGCGCAGCTCAAGATCGAGCTGCCCCCGCTGCGCCAGCGCCTGGAGGACCTGCCCGCCCTCATCCGGCGGATGATGACCGACCTGGGCGACGTCTCGGCGTACGAGCGCGTCACGCACGACTCGCTCGAGCGCCTCATGCGCCACGACTGGCCCGGCAACGTGCGCGAGCTGCGCAACGTGGTGGCCGTGGCGATGGCCTTCGGCAAGGAAGGCCCGATCGACATCGCGCAGCACCTCAACCCCCTCGCCTCCCCGAGCGAGTCGGCCCCGGTGCGCGGGCGCACCTTCCAGGACGCCAAGCGCGAGGTGCTCGCCCGCTTCGAGCGGGAGTACTTCACCGCCCTGTACGCCGAGTGCGCGGGCAACGTCAGCGAGATCGGGCGCAGGGCGGCGATGGAGCGCGCCCACGTGCGCGGGTACCTGCGCCGCCACGGCATCGGCGACTCCAAGTCGGGGTCGTGAGTCGAGGTGCGATGACGGTACGCGTCCGGCCGCTCACCTTGCTCCCCTTCCTGGTGAGCCTCGCGTGCGCCCTGTGGCTGGCGCACGAGTCGGTGCAGGACCGCCGCTTCCTGCTCCCGCTGGCCCTGGTGATCGTCGCGGCCGCGCTCCCCGCCCTCCTCGCGCGCCGCCGCATGCGCCACCTCTTGATGAGCGGCAACGTGCAGCGCGTGCTGGAGACGTGGCAGCGCTCCATCGAGCGCATCATGTACCCCGAGACGATGGCCCCGCTGATGATCGCCACCGCCTACGCCTCCTACGGCTGGGTGGAGGCGGCGCGTCGCGCGCTCGCGCGGGCGGTGCGCGGTCCGGCGTGGGATGCGGCGCTGGAGCAGCGTCTCTTCGTGGAGACCCTCCTCGACACCTTCGAGGGCGAGCGCGAGCAGGCGCTCTCCAAGGCCAATGCGCTGGTGCAGCTCCCGCTGCCCCGTGGGGGGGTGCTCGCGCGCCGGCGGATCACCCGGCTCAGGCAGGGCATGTACGCGCTGGCGCGGGCGTTCGCCCACCAGAGCGACGCGGTCGACGAGAAGCGGCTCGTCCGTGCCGCCTCCACCTCCCCGCTGGTGCACTGGGCGATGCGCTACGGCGCCGCGGTCGTCGCCATCGACCACGGCAAGCGCAAGGACGCGCGCGCCCTGCTCGCCGGCGCCCCCGAGTGGCCGAACGAGAGCGCGTTCAAGAGCTTCCACGACGAGATCGCGCAGCTTTTGGTAACGTGAAGGGCGCGTGACCTCCACACCGGACCCCCCTCGTACGCGCGTCCTCTACGTCGACGACGAGGAGGACGTGCGCGAGGTCTTCGCGGCGGTCTTCGGCGGCGACTTCGACGTGACGCTCGCCCCCGGCGGCGCGGAGGCCCTCGCCCTGCTCGAGGGCGGCGAGTTCGACGTGCTGGTGAGCGACATGCGCATGGACCCGATGCGCGGCTCGGAGCTGCTCGCCCACGCCTGCGAGCTGCACCCCGACGTGCAGCGCGTGCTCCTGACCGGCTACACGGATCACGACGACCTCGCCGACGCCGTCAACCGCGGGCACGTCTTCGCCTACGTGCAGAAGCCGTGGGAGGCCGAGCAGCTCAAGCTGACGATGGAGAGCGCGGCGGAGCAGCGGCGGCTCTCGCTGGAGAACCGGCGGCTCGTCGCCGAGCTGCAGGCCGCCAACGCGCGCCTGAAGGATGACGTGGAGGTGGCGGCGCGGGCCATCGCCACCGTGCGCCCGCGGCTGATGGTCACCTCGCCGGCGATGGCGAAGGTGCTCGACCAGGTCGTCGCCGTCGCCGGGACGGACGCCAACGTGCTGCTCGTCGGGGAGACGGGCGTCGGCAAGGAGCTGGTGGCGCAGGCGATCCACGAGCGCAGCGCGCGCAAGCGCGGGCGCTTCGTCGCCCAGAACCTCGCGGCCCTGCCGCCCGAGCTCATGACCAGCGAGCTGTTCGGCCACGTCAAGGGCGCCTTCACGGGGGCGCAGGCCTCCAGGCGCGGCCTCTTCGAGCTGGCCGATGGCGGCACCCTGTTCCTGGACGAGATTGGCGAGGCGCCGCCGAACCTGCAGGCGATGCTGCTGCGCGCGCTGGAGTCGCGGGAGATCTGGCCGGTGGGGTCGAGCGACCCGCGCCGGGTGGACCTGCGCATCATCGCCGCCACCAACCGCGACCTGCTCGCCTCCGCCAAGGCGGGGCACTTCCGGCTGGACCTCTACTACCGCCTCGCCGTCGCGCCCATCACCGTGCCGCCGCTGCGCGAGCGCATCGAGGACGTGCGCGGGCTCGGCCAGCCCATGCTCGAGGCCGCCGCCCGGCGCATCGGCCGGCCTCTCCCCCGCGTGACCGACGCCTCGTGGCGCGCGCTGGAGCGACACGGCTGGGCCGGCAACGTCCGCGAGCTGGCGAACGTGATGGAGCGGGTCGCCATCTACCACGCCGGCCGCGAGGTGGACGTCGAGGACCTGGACCTGCCGCCCAGCCTGGGGGACGAGACGCCGGAGCGCATGGCCAGCCGCCCCAGCACCCCCCCCTCCTCCTCCGGCGGGCGCATGCCCAACCCGGCGACGGCGTCGGGCGGCGTCCCGGCGGTGGACCCGACCACCCTCGTGCTGGACATGCCGGAGGGCGGGACGACCTTCGACCGGCTGGAGCGCGACATCCTCGCCCAGATCCTGGCCCGCCACGGCGGCAACCAGTCGCGGGCCGCGCGGTCCCTCGGGCTCTCGGAGAGCACCCTGCGCAGCCGTCTGAAGCGCCTCGGTCTGAAGGGTTGACCGACCCTGCCCCTCGGGCTTCGCCGCCCTCGACAGGGAGACGGTGATACGATGCGCGCATGGTCGCCACGGCGACGGGGGCGCGCCCCCCCGAGCTCTCCAAGTACGACGTGCTCGAGGAGATCGGGCACGGCGGCATGGCGACGGTGTATCGCGCGCACGACAGGCGCCTCGGCCGCGACGTCGCCGTCAAGGTGATCCACCCGCACCTGCGCGACTCGCCGGAGGTCGCCCACCGGTTCGTCGTCGAGGCGCAGGCCGTGGCGAAGCTGCGGCACCCCAACATCGTGGAGGTGTTCGACGTCTCGTCGGAGAACGACCGCGACCAGTACCTGGTCGTGGAGCTGGTGCGCGGACACACCCTTCGCACCCTGCTGAAGGAGCACGCGCCCCTGCCGCCGGAGGTGGCGGCCTCCATCGCGATGGACCTGCTCGCGGCGCTGGGTCACGCCCACGGCGAGGGCGTGGTTCACCGCGACGTGAAGCCGGAGAACGTGCTGCTCGAGCACCGCGCGCTCTCGGCGGAACCGCCGCCCTCCGGCAACGAGCCGCGAGTGAAGGTGAAGCTGACCGATTTCGGCATCGCCAAGCTCCTCGACGCCAAGGGCGTCACCTCCACCGGCCAGGTGCTGGGGAGCCCCGCGCACATGGCGCCGGAGCAGATCGAGGGCGGGGAGGTGGACGCCCGCTCCGACGTGTTCGGCATGGGCGTGCTGCTCTACGAGTGCCTGGTGGGTCACCTGCCCTTCGAGGGCAACAACCCCGCGCAGGTCCTCCGCCGCGTGCTGGGTGGCGAGTACGCGCCGGCCGATCTGGAGCAGCCCACCGTGGGCGCGCAGTGGAGCGCCATCGTGGACAGGGCGCTCGCGCACGACCCGGCCGACCGCTACGCGGACGCCTCCGAGATGCGGGAGGCGATGGCCGGCGAGCTGGCGCGGCTGGGCGTGGCGGACGCGCGCGAGGAGATCGCCACCTTCTTCGACGATCCCGAGGCCTACGCCACCGCGCACGAGCAACGGATGATCGACGTGCTGTGCAAGCTCGCGACCGCCGCGCGCAAGGAGGGGCGCGCCCTCGACGCGGCGCGCGACTACAACCGCGCCCTCGCCTACGCCCCGACCGACCCGCACCTGCTGCGGGTGGTCGCCGGGATGCACCGCGCCGAGGCTCGCGCGAGGCTGCTGCGGCGGGCCGCGCCGGTGGCGCTGGCGACCGTGGCGCTGGGCACCGCCGCCTTCTTCGCCACGCGCGCGCTGCGCACGCCCAGGGTGAAGCCCGACCCGCCCCAGGCGACGGCCTCCGTCGCGCCGAACACGACCGCGAGCGCGCCGCCCTCGGCCACCGCGCCGGTGGCGTCGGCCACCGAGAGCGTCGCGGCGGCCTCCGCGTCGACGCCGCCGGTGCAGACGGCCCCGACGGCGACGGCGATCCACACCGCGTCCATCGCCGCGGAGAAGGCGCAGCGGAAGGTGACGCTGGATGTGCGCCCGGTCGTGGGCGTCGTCGTCTCGCTGGACAACGGCCCGCCCCAGGACGCCCTCAACGGCACCGTGCTCACCTTCGACTCGCACGAGCACACGCTCAAGTTCGCGTGCAAGGGCGACGCGTGCGAGCCGGAGGTGCAGGTGCTCTCCGCCGGCAACAAGGACGAGACCCGCGGCGTCCACCTCAAGATGAAGCCCGCGCTGCTGACGGTGCAGAGCGACGACGCCTCGGCCACCTTCAGCGTCTCGAGCAACCCCGGCCAGGTGGTCCACCCCGGCGCGCCGGTCACCATCCCGCTGACGGGCGCGAGCGGAAGCGCGCTGGTGACCATCTGCGACCGCGCGGACCCCAGCCACTGCAGCACCAAGAACGTGATCGCCGGCCAGTCCACCAAGGTGGTCTTCGGCCCCTAGGGCCCCTGCCCCCGGCTCCGGCCCGGCGATATTTGGCGCGGGCGCCGTGTCAGTGCGCATAAGATGACCCCGAGCTCGCGCCGGCATCGGCCCGGGGACCGGTCCACACATGCGTAGACGCTTCGCCCTCGCCGCCGCGCTCTTCGTCGCGATCCTCGCGACGGCGGGCGTGGCCCGCGCCGACGAGCGCGCCGACTTCGAGAAGGCGCGCAACGCCTACCTGAAGAAGGACTACCAGGACGCCGACACCCGCTTCCGGGCGATGCTCGACCCGGCGACCGGCACGCTCCACAGCCCCGACGTCATCATCGAGGCGCAGATGTGCTGGGGCGCCGTCGACATCGCGCTGGGGAAGAAGAAGGAAGCGACCGGCCTCTTCGAGAAGGTCATCCGCAAGAACCCGCAGTACCAGCCGGACCCGCTCACCTACCCCACCGACGTCCTCAACACCTTCACCGACGAGCAGTCCAAGCTGCGCGGCGTGCTGCAGCACCAGGCCGAGGAGAAGGCCCGGCAGGAGGCCGCGAAGCGCGCGGCGGAAGCCGCGGAGAAGGCGCGGCAAGCGGAGCAGCTCCGCAAGCTGCGGGAGCTCGCCTCGACGGAAGCCTACACCGACCACCACTCGCGCTGGATCGCCATGCTCCCCTTCGGGGTGGGCCAGTTCCAGAACGGCAAGCCGGTGCTCGGCGGGCTCTTCTTCGGCTCGGAGGCGGCGATGATCGTCGCCTCGGGCGTGCTCTTCGTCAGCTACCGCCTGAGCGTGGACAGCGCCTACGGCGCGCTCGCCGACGACAGCACCACCTCGGCGAATTACAAGACGCAGGTCTACAACTTCTACGCCCACCGCGCGGGGGACATCCGCACGGCGGATCTGGTGGTGCTCGGGGCCCTCGCCGCCACCATGATCGCCGGCGTCGTGGAGGCGCAGTGGCACTACGTGCCCGACATCCACGGGACGCGGCGGCGCGAGCTCCCCCCGGACCTCCTCGGCGCCCCGACCAACCCCGGGGACGCCGACAAGCACGGCTCAGCCGCGGCCGGAGCGTGGATCATGCCGACGGTGACGCCTCTCGTCGGCGCCGGGGACCGCGGCGGGCACGCGGAGAGCGGCGTGGTCTTCGGTGTCCTCGGCGCCTTCTGAGGATGCGCGCCGGGAGGGCGCGTCGCGGCCGGCCGCGCTGTGCTACATAGGCGGCCAGTTTTTTCGACTCTGCGAGGTTGTCCCATGAGCGTTTCCCTCGAGCATCCGGACCGGTTCGTCACGCGGCACGTGGGGCCGAGCTCCCACGAGATCGAGAAGATGCTCGAGCGCCTGGGCGTCGCGTCGCTCGACGCGCTGGTCGCCGAGACGGTCCCGGAGAGCATCCGGATGGGTCGGGCGCTCGACCTGCCCAAGGCGCTGAGCGAGCACGAGCTCCTCGACCTGGCCGCCGCCATCGGCGCGAAGAACCGCGTGTGCCACTCGCTGATCGGGATGGGCTACTCCGATACCGTCACCCCCCCGGTGATCCTGCGCAACGTCGTGCAGAACCCTGGCTGGTACACCCAGTACACGCCCTACCAGGCGGAGATCGCGCAGGGTCGCCTGGAGGCGCTGCTCAACTTCCAGACCATGGTGATGGACCTCACCGGCTTCGACGTGGCCAACGCGTCGCTGCTCGACGAGGCCACGGCCGCGGCCGAGGCCATGCACCTCTGCTACGAGTTCAAGGGCTCGGAGACGCACGGCGCCTTCTTCGTCGCCGATGACTGCCACCCGCAGACCATCGCCGTCGTCCGCACCCGCGCCGACGCGCACGGCATCCCGGTCGTGGTGGCGGACCCGGCCAAGGTGGACCTGGACGCGCAGCCCACCAAGTTCTTCGGCGCCCTGCTCCAGTACCCGGCGACCGACGGCGCGGTGGTGGACCACCGCGACTTCATCCGGAAGGCGCACGATCACGGCGCCATGGTGGCGATGGCCGCCGACATCCTCGCCCTCGCCCTGCTGGTGCCGCCGGGCGAGCTAGGGGCCGACGTGGCGGTGGGCAGCACGCAGCGCTTCGGGGTGCCGCTGGGCTACGGCGGCCCGCACGCCGCGTACTTCGCCACGAAGAACGACTACCTGCGCAAGCTCCCCGGTCGGATCATCGGCGTATCGGAGGACGCCCGCAAGCAGCCCGCGCTGCGCATGGCGCTGCAGACGCGCGAGCAGCACATCCGCCGCGAGAAGGCGACGAGCAACATCTGCACCGCGCAGGCGCTGCTCGCGGTCGTCGCGAGCATGTACGCGGTCTACCACGGGCCCGCGGGCATCAAGGGCATCGCGCAGTGCGTCCACGGGATGGCCGCGACGCTGGCGCGCGGCCTGGAGAAGCTGGGCGTGAAGGTCGTCCACGCGAGCTACTTCGACACCCTGCGCGTGCACGGCACCGGGGACGACTGCGACCGCTGGGTGCAGGTGGCGCAGGGCCAGAAGCTCAACCTGCGCCGCGTCGACCACGGCTGCGTCGGCGTGTGCCTGGACGAGACGACGGACGCGACGGAGATCGCCACCCTCCTCTCCGTCTTCGGCGGCGAGCGCGGTCACGAGCTGGACGTCGCGGCGCTGGCGAAGGAGGCGAGCGTCGCCATCCCCGACGCGCTCCGCCGCACGTCGAGCTACCTGGGCCACCCCGTCTTCAACAGCTACCACTCCGAGTCGGAGATGCTGCGATACATGCGCATGCTGGAGTCGCGCGACCTGTCTCTGGTGCACTCCATGATCCCGCTCGGCTCGTGCACGATGAAGCTCAACGCCACCGCCGAGATGATGCCCATCACCGAGCCGGTGTGGAACCGGCTGCACCCCTTCGCCCCGCTCGACCAGGCGGAGGGCTACGCCGAGATCTTCCGCGAGCTGGAGGCCATGCTGGCGGAGATCACCGGCTTCCCCGCCGTCTCCCTGCAGCCCAACGCCGGCGCGCAGGGCGAGTACGCGGGCCTGCTCGCCATCAAGAAGTACCTGGCGAGCAAGGGGCAGGGCCACCGCGACGTGTGCCTCATCCCGCAGTCGGCGCACGGGACCAACCCGGCGTCGGCGGTGATGGCCGGCATGAAGGTGGTCGTCGTCAAGACCGACCCGCAGGGCAACATCGACGTGGCGGACCTCGAGACCCGCGCGAAGGAGCACGCCGCGGACCTCGCCGCGCTGATGATCACCTACCCCTCGACGCACGGCGTCTTCGAGGAGGACGTCAAGCGCATCTGCGCGATCGTCCACGAGCACGGCGGCCAGGTCTACATGGACGGCGCCAACATGAACGCGCAGGTCGGCCTCTGCCGCCCCGCGGACATCGGCGCGGACGTGTGCCACATCAACCTGCACAAGACCTTCTGCATCCCGCACGGCGGCGGCGGCCCCGGGATGGGCCCCATCGGCGTGGCGGCCCACCTGGAGGCGTTCCTCCCGTCGCACCCGGTGGTGGAGCTCGGCCACGCCGGCGGCGTCGGCGCGGTGGCCGCGGCGCCATGGGGCAGCGCCAGCATCCTGCTCATCTCGTGGGCCTACATCCGGATGATGGGCGCCGAGGGCCTCACCCACGCCACGCGCGTGGCGATCCTCAACGCCAACTACATCGCCAAGCGGCTGGAGGGCCACTACCCGGTCGTGTACCGCGGCAAGAAGGGTCGCATCGCGCACGAGTGCATCTTCGACGTGCGTCCCTTCAAGAAGACCGCCGGCATCGAGGTCGACGACGTCGCCAAGCGGCTGATGGATTACGGCTTCCACGCCCCGACAATGTCCTTCCCCATTCCGGGCACGCTGATGGTGGAGCCCACCGAGAGCGAGTCTCTCGCCGAGCTGGATCGCTTCTGCGACGCGATGATCTCCATCCGCGAGGAGATCCGCGCGATCGAGGAGGGGCGGATGCCGAAAGACGACAACCCGCTCAAGCACGCGCCGCACACCGCCGACGTGGTCACGACCGACGAGTGGGCACACCCCTACTCGCGGCAGACGGCGGCCTTCCCCACGCTCTGGACGCGGCAGCGCAAGTTCTGGCCGCCCGTCGCCCGGCTCAACAATGCCTACGGCGACCGCCACCTCGTCTGTTCGTGCGCGCCCCTCGAGGCCTACCAGACCTGATCGCCGGGGCGGCACCCGCCGCCCCGCCCCGGGTGAGGTGAATTCCTCGGGGTGCCGCCGCGAGGCTGAGGGGAGACGGCGGGGCGGAATGCTACGATGGCGCCATGAGCACGCTGCCGGCGCGCATTCGCGACTACGAGATCTGGGGGAGGCTCGGCGAGGGCGGGATGAGCGAGGTGTGGCTCGCCAAGCACACCGTGCTCTGCGTACCGGTCATCATCAAGACGCTGCGCGCCGACTTCCCGAGCGGCACGATGGCCGGACGCGAGGCGGAGCGCGTGCTCAACGAGGCGCGCTTCATGGCGCGCATCACCAACCCCCACGTCGTGCGTGCCATCGACGCGGGGACGCACGGCAACATCCCGTACCTGGTGCAGGAGTACGTCGACGGCATCGACCTGGCCGAGCTGGACCGCCGCCGCCGCGCGTCACTGGGCATCGGGCTGCCGCTCTGGTTCGTGTGCCACGTGATGAAGCAGTCGTGCGAGGCGCTCCAGGCCGCGCACCAGGCGGGCGTGGTGCACCGCGACGTCAAGCCGTCCAATCTCTTCGCCACGCCGGAGACGGGCATTCGCCTCGGGGACTTCGGGATCGCCGTCAGGAACGCCGAGGAGACGAAGGAGGTGTCCGGCACGCTGCGCTTCATGGCGCCGGAGCAGCTCGCCAACGGCAAGGTCTCCCGTCGCACCGACGTGTGGGGCGCCGGCGCCACCGCGTGTGACCTCCGCTACGGGAAGCCGCCCTTCGAGACGGTGGACCAGACGCTCGATCCCGCACGTCCGCCGCGCATGCCGGCGCCGCACACCCCGGCGGAGGCGTACTTCCAGCACGTCCTCTCCGACATGCTCTCCAAGGACGAGGAGCACCGCCCGGCGGACCTGCGCGAGCCCGCGCGGCAGTTCGCGCAGCTGGAGCACACCCTCGGACAGAACGTGAACCGCGCGCCGGTGGTGTTCGTCGAGCGGCACACCTTCCGCATCGGCGAGTGCACCATCCACTTCAGCGCGGGGGACATCGCCGACGCGCGCGCCGACGGGATCGTCAACTCGAGCAACTACGAGATGACCATGCGCACCGGGGTGGGCAAGGCGCTGCGCCAGAAGGGCGGCGACGTCATCGAGAAGGAGGCGACGAAGGACGGCCAGCAGCCGCTGGGGAGCTGCGTGGCGACCACCGCGGGGAAGCTCTCGGCGAAGTACGTGCTGCACGCGGTGAGCGCCTGGAACGAGGCCTCGTGCGTCGCGCGGGCGATGCTCCGCAGCCTGCTGCTCGCCGACGAGCTGGGCCTGCGCTCGCTCGCGGTGCCCGCCCTCGGCACGGGCGTCGCGCGGGTGACCATGGAGACGTGCGCCAGCGCGATGATGACCGCGCTCAAGTGGCACCTCGCCCTCGGCGGGACGCGGCTACGGCAGTTTCACGTGGTGCTCGCCGACGAGGCGAAGCTCGCCGTCTTCCGGGAGGTGGCGGAGGAGGCGCTGCGCGACACCGGCCGCCACCTGGCCGCCGACCTGGGCCTCCCGGCCGACGAGGTGGCGGTGCGCCCGGAGGGTGCCACCTGCGTGGACACCAACCCCAGCCGCTGAAATGGGGAGCCTCTCCCTCGCAGGGAGAGGGGGCCGGGGGCTGCGGCTCAATGCGGCTGCGGGGGCACGACGACGGTGTTGATCGGCGCGATGTTGCCGCCGGCCGGGTACGCGTACGAGGAGTAGGTGTCGAGGCCCCAGACCATGATGCCGAAGGGGCCGTCGCTCGACGCGGTGTGCGGGCCGTTGTCGCACGTGCCGTTCTTGGTGCCGTTGCGGATGAGATCGATGTTGGTGATCTCGTAGTTGCCCGTGCCGCCGAGCGGCTTCCAGCCGGTGAGCGTGCCCGCACAGTCCAGCTTCACGTCGTGGAAGCCGCTGCCGTTCTTCACGCGGGTGAAGACCAGGTTGGTGGTCTTGTAGGTCGGGTCGGTGAAGAAGACGTACTTGGTGAGGAACTGCGCGGGCGCGAGGATGTTCACGTACTCCTCGTCGCCGAGGCAGCCGCCGCCCACGCTTCCGCCGGAGACGCTGCAGCCCGACATGACCTGCCCGACGAAGAAGGGGTGGTCGTTGTCCTGCGCCTTCACCACGAAGGGCCCCGTCGCCTCGAAATCGACGACCTGCCCGACAGCGAGCGACGCGGGCGCGCCGGCGATCTGCGGGCTGTAGGTGAGGTTGGTCCCCTTGACCGCCCCGACGAAGCGGTAGCGGATGGACTCGTCCTGCTTGCTCGCCATGCGCGTCGTGTACGGCGGGATGGCGTACTCCGAGCCGTAGGCGGACACCGGCGGCACCTCCTGGTGGGCGGAGTCGCAGCCGCCGCCGCTGGAGGTCTTGGAGGAGTAGCAGTCGTAGCCGAGGCCACCGAAGAAGCCGATGGGGTTGGTCGACTGGATGACCGTGCCGCTCATCTCGTTCGACTCCTGCCACTGGACGTACTCGCCCGCCTTGAGCGTGTAGGTGGTCTGCTTGTTGGCGGGGGCCGCGACGACGTTGGTGCCGGAGGGGAGCGCGACGTTGGGGAAGACGGTGACCTGGGTGTTGTCCTTGTAGGCCACGATCTGGCCCCACTGCGGGCTGGAGTTGCCGCGCTGGGGGACGACGCCGAAGTAGTTGGTGCCCCACGCGGTGGTGGGAAAGAGCAGCTCGGCGCTGGGCAGGTAGGAGCTGGCGCCGCCGTACGGCAGGATGTCGTAGTTGGTGACCGGGACGCTGCTGACGATGTGCCACGCCTCGCCGCGGCCGGTGACGTTCGGCCCGCCGCCGGAGCCGCTGATGGCGGTGCCGTAGGTCTGGCGGATCGCCGGGGTGATCGGGCAGGTGAGCGGCCCGCCGTTCACCGAGTTGGGATCGTCGGACATGAAGAGGATGGCCACCTTGCCCGCGGGGAGGCCGGTCGACGGGACGGCCGGCCAGCTCGTGACGGGAGTGCCCGACTGCGGGATGCGGCCGAACTTGGTGACGTCGTAGCTCGTGCCGCCGCGCGTGACGGTGAGCATGACGTCCTTCGGCCAGTTGTTGGCCACGAAGACCGCGAAGCACGGCGGCTTGATGTAGGCGTAGAAGGACGGCGTCGGCACGACGTAGTCGCACCCGACGCTGCCCCTGCTGGCGGCGGCCGCGTCGCACGCGGCGATGCACTTGCCGCCGGCGCAGCCCTGGTCGGGCGGACACGTCGTCTGCACGACGCCCTGCTCGTCGATGACGTTGCGAAGGTCCCCGCTGCAGCCGAGCTTCTTGCCGCCGCCGTCGCCTCCGTCCACGTTGCCGAAGGGGTCGCCGCCATCGTCGCCGGGCACCCCGCTGTCGGTGGCCGGCCCGCCGTCGGTGCCCTCGCCGAACTTGCTCGGATCGGAGCCGCCGCACGCGGCGCATGTGGCGAGCAGAAGAATGGAACCGACCGAGACCCAGCGAAACCTCATCTCACGCCTCCGAAGCAAGCGATCCATCACGACGGCGGGAACCGCGCAGCGCAGCGCGCACCGTGTGGAATCGTACGGCAGCACCACCGATGGCGCACTTCGATTGTGGGCGCGCACATGGGCGCACATCAGGTCGGCGCTTGACGCATCACGGCAACGGCGCCGCCCAGGATCATGGCAGCTCCCACCACGGCGAGCACCGAAAGGCGCTCGTGCAAGGTGACCACGGCGAAGAGCACCGCGACGAGCGGCTCCAGCAGCGTCAGCGTCGAGGCGTGGCTCGCCGGGACACGGTGCAGCGCGCCCACGAAGAGCAGCCCCGCGATCGCCCCGGGCCCCAGCCCGCCGAGCACCAGCACGCCGAGCGACGGCCACGCCACGGCGTGCCACGCCGCCGCGGGTACCAGCGCCGCCAGCAGCGGCGCGGCGACGACGCCGTGGTAGCCCATCAGCTCGGCGGGCGTGAAGCCGCCGGCGAGGCGCTTGTTGACCAGCACGTTGGAGGCGTAGAAGACCGCGCTGCCGGCGCCGAACGCCGCGCCCAGCGCGTCGTGCGGGGCGGCGGAGACCTCCCACGGACGCAGCAGGAGCAGCAGCCCGAGCACGGCGACCACGACCGAAAGGAGCGTCGTACGCGTGGCGCGCTCGGCGAGCACCAGCGGCGCGGCCACGGCGACGAGCACCGGTGTG
The DNA here is from genome assembly GCA_963782055.1 of uncultured delta proteobacterium. Lineage (GTDB taxonomy): Bacteria > Myxococcota_A > Polyangia > Polyangiales > Polyangiaceae > DASXHD01. Next base: position 1,029,080 of record CAWAIF010000003.1, on the reverse strand, counting down.
AGGTAGTGCGTGAGCACCGCGATGCTCACGCTCGTCGTCCTGTAGGCGGTGAAGAGGAGGACGACGTTGAGGGCGTCGCTCACGCCGAGCCACGCCACGCCGAGCCACCCGGCCGCCGTGCGCCGCCGCGACGCCCCGCGCGATCGCAGCGCGAGCGGCAGCGTCACCAGCGTGAGGGTGATCATGACGACCGCCGACTCCAGGCGCGCGTCCACCGGGCCGAAGCGCTCCGCGTGGCGCAGGATGAACGGCCAGCACCCCCACGACGTCGCGGCGGCGATCACCATGAGGTATCCGCCCAGGGCTCCGCGGGCGGGCGAGGAGGAGGCGGTCACGTGAGCTGTTTCTTCAGGCTCGCCACGAGCTGCAGCGCCTCGAGCGGCGTGAGCCGGTCCACGTCCACCGCGCGCAGCGTCTCCAGCGCCGGGTCAGGCGCGGCCGGCGGCGGCGCGCCCCGGGCGAAGAGGTCCAGCTGCGCGCGGCCGGCGGCGGTGCGGCCTCGCAGGCTCGCGTGCGCGCCGCCAGGCAGCGCCGCGCCGCGCTCGAGGTCCGCCAGGATGGCGCGCGCGCGGGCGAGCACCGGCTCCGGCACCCCGGCGAGGCGCGCGCACGCGACGCCGTAGCTGCGGGAGGCGGCCCCGCGCTGGAGCTTGTGCAAGAAGACGATCTCGCCGGCGTGCTCCCGCGCCGAGACGCTCCAGTTCTCGCAACCGGCGAGCGTCGCCGCCAGCTCGGTGAGCTCGTGGTAGTGCGTGGCGAACATGGCGCGGCAGCCGGCGATGTCGTGCAGGTGCTCGGCGACGGCCCACGCGATGGACAGGCCGTCGTAGGTGGAGGTGCCGCGGCCGATCTCGTCCAGCACCACCAGCGATCGCGCCGTCGCCCGGCGCAGCACGTTGGCCGTCTCCTTCATCTCCACCATGAAGGTGCTCTCCCCGCGGGAGAGGTTGTCGCTCGCGCCGACGCGCGTCAGCACTCTGTCGACGACGCCCACGTGCGCGCGGCGCGCGGGGACGAAGGAGCCCATCTGCGCGAGGATGACCGCCAGGGCCACCTGCCGCATGAGCGTGGACTTGCCCGCCATGTTGGGGCCGGTGACCAGCCACAGGCGCGCCTCGTCGGCGTCCGGGGAGGCGTCGAGCGTCACGTCGTTGGGCACGAAGCGGCCCTCGGCGGCGAGCCGCTCGACGACCGGGTGGCGCGCGTCCTGTAGCTCCAGGCGCAGCGAGTCGTCCACCTCCGGGCGGCAGTAGTCGCGCTGGTGGGCGACCTCCGCCAGCGCCGCGGTGACGTCCAGCTCCGCGACCCGCGCGGCGGTGCGACGCACGCGCTCCGCCTCCCTCGCCACCGCGCGCACCGTGTCCTCGAACAGCTCCGCCTCCCGCGCCTGCGCGCGCTCCTCGGCGTGCGCGAGCTTGTCGGCGAGGTCGTCCAGCTCCTCGGTGGTGTAGCGCTCGCCCGTGGCCACCGTCTGCTTGCGACGCCAGGCCTGGGGCACCTTCGCCGCGTGCGTGCGCGTGACCTCCGCGTACCAGCCGAAGACGCGCGTGTAGCGCAGCTTCAGGCTGCCGATCTGGGTCGACTCCCGCAGGCGCGCCTCCAGGTCGACGATGAGCCGCTGCCCGTCGCGCATCAGCGCGCGCGACTCGTCCAGCGCGGGGTCGAAGCCCTCCCGCATCGCCCCGCCCTCCGTGACGCGCAGGGGCGGGTCCGGCGCGACGCGCGCGTCCAGCAGGGCGCCGAGCTCGCCGCACGTGTCCAGCCACGGCACCCCCGGCCCGATCCCGAACGCCTCGCGGCCCGTCGGGTCCGGGCACGCCTCCAGGGCATCGCGCAGCGCCGGGAGCACCGCGAGGGAGGCCCGGAGCGCCGCGAGATCGCGCGGGCCGGCGCGCCCCATCGTCGCCTTCACCACCAGCCGCTCCAGGTCGCGCACCTCCCCGAGGCGCTCGCGCACCTCCCGCCGCAGGCCCGGCTGGGTGACGAAGAACTCCACCGCGTCCAGCCGCCGGCGCACCTCCGTCACATCGGTGCGAGGCGCGAGGAGCCGGCGGCGGAGCAGCCGCGCGCCCGGCCCGGTGCGCGTCTCGTCCACCTGCGCGAGGAGCGATCCCTCGGTCTCGCCCGCCATCGTCCGGACGAGCTCCAGGTGCGACTGCGTCGCCTCGTCCAGCAGCAGGGTATCGCCCAGCGTGTACGCGGCGAGGCGGACGACCGGCGACGCCCGGCCGGCCTCGCACTCGCGCGCCAGCAGGAGCACGCGCGCCGCCGCCCGCAGCGCCGCCGGGCTCGCCCCGCTCCGCTTCGCCTCGCCCTTCGCGACGAGCGCGTCCACCGCCTCCCGCGCGGCGGCGTCCTCCATCGGCCCGGGCACCTCGCGCACCGCGAGGCGCGGGCGGCGCTCGCGCAGGGGGGCGACCGCGGACTCGGCGCCCGGCCCGACGAGCACCTCGGCCGGATCCAGGCGGAGCAGCTCGGCGGCGGCGGCGGACTCGTCCGGCGTGTCGCACGCGGCGAGCTCCCCCGTCGACATGTCCAGCGCCGCGACGCCGAAGGACTCGGCCGTGCGCTCGATGGCGGCCACGTAGTGGTTCCGCCGCGCGCTCAGGCCCGCGTCGTCGAAGACGATCCCTGGCGTCACCACCCGCACCACCTCACGCGGGACGATGCCCTTGACCTTCGACGGGTCCGCCATCTGCTCGCAGAGGGCCACCTTGAAGCCCTGCTCGAGCAGCCGCTGGATGTACCCGCTGGCGGCGTGGTACGGCACGCCGGCCATGGGGATGGGGTCCGCCGCGCCCTTGTTGCGGCTGGTGAGGGTGAGGTCGAGCGCGCGCGCCGCCACGACCGCGTCCTCGAAGAACAGCTCGTAGAAGTCCCCCAGCCGGAAGAGGAGCAGCGCGTCGGGGTGGAGGGCCTTGGCCTCCAGGTACTGCCGCATCACCGGCGTGGCGGCGCCCGCAGCCTCCTTCGGCATGGCGCCTAGTAGTAGGTGGCGCTGAGCGCGAGCGAGTTGAGGTCCAGGAGCATCAGCCCCTGCGAGGCGCCGTCGACCACCGCCATCTGTCCGAGCGGCGCGATGTAGCGCATCGACTGCGGCGTGACCGCGTTGGTGTCGGTGGTGAGGCTCACCGTGAACGGCTGGTAGCCGCCGGTGGTGGTCCACTTCCACAGCGCGTCACGCGTCGTGTACGTGAAGATGGACCCCTTGTCGGCGTTGGCGAGCGGCGGGGCTCGCATGTAGAACGCAAACATCGGGTTCCGCGCGGCGTAGGCGCTGCTGCGGTCGGGCGCCGAGGTGTCGCTGGCCGCGGCCACCCACTCCGGGGCGCGCGAATTGAGGAGCACCTCGTTCGGGTCGCAGGACCACACGCACGCGCGCGTCTTGGGGTCCGCCTGGACGTGGTGCATGTACCCGCTCTGCGAGCCCACCGCGACCCACTCGCCGCCCGTGCGGACGCGGAAGCGCGCCTGGTTGTGGAAACAGCACTTGAGGAGCTTGAAGTCGACCTGGGAGGAGGTGTCGCGCGGGGCGATGATCCGGCCGTTGGTCGGGCGGTTGGCGGCGTCGTTGTAGAGGTAGCGGCCGACCACCACGTGGTCCTCGTACGCCTCCAGGATGGGGAAGTCGCGCTGCCCGAGCTGCGTGGCCGCGTCGCCGAACTTGTTCTGGCAGACCGGCTGCCGCTGGTCCTTGGCGGACTGCAGGTTGACGGTGCTGTTCTGGCCCACCTGGACGTCCACGTCCCAGCAGTCGTTGTCCACCTGCCAGTACGGATCGGTGTCGGGGAGGATGTCGTCGGTGAGCTGCACGTAGTCACCGATGCGCTCGGCGAGCTGGGAGCCCACGTGCGCGCCGGAGTCCTCGGCGACCATGTCCGCCACGCGGGCCTGCCCGAGGCGGTGGTCCTCGACGCCGGCGCGGCAGAAGCGCGCGTCGGTGCTGTCGAGGCGGATGGACGCGAAGCTGTCGTCGGTGGAGAGGTTCGCCGCCACGCCGTCGAAGCCGGGGAGCGCGCCCTCGTAGGTGACGGTCCAGTCCTGGTCGAGCTGGGCCTGCAGCCGGTCGAAGGAGAAGAGGATGTTCGGCGGGCTGGCGGCGCTGAGCGCCGGCTCGGAGGCCGCGGCCCCCCGGAGGTACGGCGCCATGATGCGCGCGAACTTGCTGTTGGAGGGGACCGGCGCGTCGTTCTGGTAGAGCAGCGGCGTGCCGACGACCTGCGGCCAGTGGCTTCCCAGCGTCGGGTCGTCGACGAGTGCGTTGAGCGACCGCGGCTCGTTGGGGACCACGACCGGGAAGCTCACCTCCTGCGTCGAGTACTGCTCCTCCGCGCCGCCGTCCACGCCGGAGGCGGCGACGGGCGTGTGATACGGGTCCAGATCGGCCGGGCCGGAGCTCGCCTGCGGCAGCGCCAGGGCGCCGGGCGGGGGGGACGACGCGGAGAGCGTCGCCGGCCGGCGGCAGGGCGCGTCCCAGTCGTCCACGTCGATCACGGCGACGGTGCCGTTGGAGAGTGTGGCGAAGGCGAAGACGCCGCGCAGGCGCGCAGGACCAAGGTCCACCGACTGCGTGACGTTGGCGCGGTAGTTGGCGCCGAGCACCTGATCGCGGTGCACCGGGTCCGCGCTGTTGTCGGTGAAGGTGCCGGCGCCCGTGCCGACGTTGGGGTTGGGGTTGCAGAGCAGGCCGCCCGGCGTGGCGATCACGTCGGTGCTGAGCGGGAAGTCGTGCCGCGCGAAGGACACGGTCGTGATGGGCACGCCGAAGTTGATGCGGTCCGGATCCTTGAAGGGATCGAGCTCGGCGTTGGGGCGCTCCAGCGGGGTGTGCGGCCCGGCGACCGGGTCGGTCACGTCGTACACGATGAGGCTGCCGTTCTCCTTGTCGAGCGCATAGAGGTAACGCTTGTAGTCGTGCGTGGGCGGGCTGAGCGCGAGCTCCCCCGCCGTGACGATGCTCTGCGGCCGGTTGCGGCTGGTGACGAGGAGGGGCGCGAGCTCCTGCAGGCTCCCCGGCTGGCCGGCGTCGAAGACGTGGATGATCGGCAGGCCGTTGTCCGCCACGTAGACGTACTTGCCGTCGGTCACGATGCCCGCGCCCCGCGGCGTGGAGCCCGGGAGCGGCCGCAGGGCGATGCCGGCGTCGGAGGCGGCGCCGGCGTCGGCGGTGGACGTGCACGCCCAGGTGGGGAGCTGAGGCAGGCCTGAGTCCAGCGGCTGGAAGAGGTCCACACCGCCGTCGGCGTAGGGCACGCCGTCCGGCCAGGCAGGGCCGGGCTGCCACGAACCAGGCACCTTGTCGCTCAGCGCGACCGCGCCGGAGATGGGGCACGGCGCGAGGGACCCGGGGGCGATGTGGTCCGGGCGGCTCTGGTCGATGAAGCGCGCGGTGTCCAGCGTGACCACCTTCGCCGACTGGGTGGCGCTGCCGGGGAGCACGACGACCACCTCGTACCCGGCGGCCGACGCGCCCGCGTCGGCGCCGGCATCGCCCGGGGCGGCGGTCGTCGGCACGATGGCGATGCGCCCGGGTGCCTGCGGCAGCGCGCAGGCGGGCCACGAGGCGAGCACCGGGGGCGCCCCGGTGACGACGCCGCCATTCACCGCCGTCGCGTCGCCCAGAATGCTGGCGCCCGGGATGCCGTAGATCGCCGGCTTGTTAGCCTCCGCGGAGGCCACGAAGACCATGGCGCCGTCCGGCGTGGCGGCCACGTCGGTCGGGTTGGCGCCGACGGGCAGGAAGCTGGTGCCCGGCAGCGCGGCGTTGACGTCCACCTCCTGGCCGGCCGTGAGATCCACCACCGCGAGCTCGCCGCGGAGTGTCTGGGTGACCAGGGCGTACAGGTGGTAGGGCTCCGTCGCGGGGTCGATGTCCGTCGGCGTGGGGCCGCAGTGCGACGGGGTGACCGGCGTCGGCGTGATGGGCGCGAAGGTGGTCGTGTCCAGCACCTGCAGGCAGACGATGTCGACGCGCTGGGCGCGCTCGAAGGTGTGCACGGCCACCGGCGCGGGCGAGCTGGAGCAGCTCGCCAGCAGCGCGGCGAGGACGCCCAGGAGGCCGACGACGAGGGTCCCCCCGAGCCCGGCGAGCAGAAGACGGCGGCGGCGCACGGGCGGCATCACGATCCCTTCGGCGCGGTCGGCACGCCCACCTTGTAGACGACGGTCGCGTAGGTGCTCTTGTCCGGGCGCGCCCCGTCGAGATCGACGACCTGCACGTAGGACTGGGTGAAGCTGGCCACGTAGGCGAAGCGGTAGCGGCGCAGCAGGAGCGAGGGGTCGCGCGTGTCGATCGGCACCTCGGCGTGGAGCGCGACGTCGTGCATGTCGAACGGGTCGAAGGCCATGCCGAAGGGGCCAGGGCCGACGTCGATGACCGACTCGAGCGACGGACCGTCTGGGCCGCCGTCGGGGTCCAGCACGATGATCTGGCTGGCGTCGTAGCAGACGGCGAAGATGCGCAGCGCATAGTGGCCGGTCGCGTCCACGATGGGGGCCAGGTAGACCTGCGACGGCCCCGCGGGCAGCGGCACGTTGCCGGAGATGCGGAAGGAGTCGGCGTCGTAGGTGCCGTCGGTGCTGCTGCGGTCGCCCACCTCTCCGTAGAGGAGCGCCGCGGGCGAGCGGCTGGCGATGAAGACGCGGGCGGGGCGCCGGGCGCACGCGAGGATGTCGGCGTCGACGTCCGCCTGCGTGCGCGGCGGGGTCGCGAAGGGGTCGGCCGCGGGGACGGCCGCCTCGCACCGGATGCGGGGCGTGGGGTCGATGACGATCCCGCGGGAGTCGGTCCCGCCTGCCTGGGCGGTGATGGCGGCGTTCGCCTCGTTGATGAGGTACGGACGATAGGGCGCCGACGTGGTGCCCGTGCTGCCGGCGGAGAACGTGCCGTCGTCGCTGTAGTAGCGGATGAGGCTCACCGCCGCGACCGCACGGCTCGTCTGCAGGAAGGCCTCTCGCGGCATGGCGGCGGCGCACGCGGGCGAGTCCACGGAGGCGATGCACTCCGGGTAGGCGAGCGGGTCGTGCGGGATGGCGGCGGCCGCGATCCCCCCGGTGGGCAGGCCGTCGAGGACGTACTGCAGCGCGGGCGTGTCTCCCGCGGGCCCGCCGTTGCCGGTGGAGAAGAGGCTGGTCTTGGTGTCCGTCTGGTGGGTGACGATGAGCCCGGTGCCATCCTCCGTGAGGGCGATGCCGAAGGGCTCGCCGGGCATGGTGATGTTGCGCGTGTTACCAGGCTCGTTGGGGTCGTCGCCGGCGTGGTGGGCCTGATCGCAGCGGCCGTCGCTGGTGCGGGTGCCGCAGTCGATGCGGAAGGGGGCGTAGGTCTCGGCGGTGGCGTCCTGGGTCGGGGCCACGCCCGGATCGTCCGGCGCCACGTTGGCCCAGGTCAGCGACGCGTCCCCGCGTATGGGCGCGAAGAGGCGCGAGCCGCCCAGGGCGAGGCGCAGATCGGTGGCGAACGCGCCCACGATGACCGAGTCGCGCTCGTAGAAGGCGGCGTCCGTCGGCGGGACGCAGGTCCAGCCGGAGGGCTGCGCGCGGCCGGACCCGTCGGGGCGGGCGGCGGGGGGGTTGCCCGGGCACGCGTTGGGCGGCGGGAGGAACTCCTTCGGCACCGGGAGCATGGGATCGCGCGGGTCGGCGATGGCCGCGACCGCGTGCTTGCGGATCAGGTGCAGGTCGTAAGCCTGGAGGGTGCCGCCGTTCCACTGCAGGTCGAAATCGGAGTTCACGGCGTAGAGCACGTTGCCGCCGCGGGACACGGCGAGCGCCACCGGGAAGTAGAACTGGGCTGTCGGCGGGGGCTGGCCACCACCCGCGTCGGTGTAGCAGCCGGGCACGAGCCCCGCCCCGACGCAGAGGCCGGCGACGAGGCCCAGCGCCTGCAGCCCGCGCGAGCGAGGGCCGAAGGCTCGCGGGGTGTGCGTCGATTTTCCCGGTGCCGCGCCCATGGACGGGGCGGAGCCTAGTCGGCCAGACGCGCAACGCCAAGGGAGAGGTTTTGCCCCACTTCCACAGACCCTCCGCTACGCGTCGGGCGCCGAAGGTGCGTGGGCGAGGCCGGACGCGCCTTCAGAGCTCCACGATGATGACGCCGCGGCGCTCTTCTTCCTGCGGGTCCACGGAGGGACGCCGGGCAGGCTCCAGCGGCAACTCGAGCTGGGGCTGCTCCCTGCGCACGTGCTCTTCGCTCTCGCGCTTGCGGATTTGCTCGATGATGAAGGGAGGGAGCATGTGCGAGGAGCCTCCTCGGGAATACGGCCGCCTACCTGCAGCTAACGTAGCAACGCCACCCGAGCGGTCAAGAGAACGGCTGCTCCGGCGCGGCGGAGGGCGCCGCTTGACGCTATGCTTCCAGGTCGATGGCCGGCCATGGCTGAGATGTCGCGTCGCTCACCGCCACGCGCAAGGCCGCGGGGACCCGCGGTTTTTTTGGTGCTCCTGGGCATCGTTGCACTCTGCACCCTTCGTGGCACGGCTGTGGCTGCCCCCTTCGACACGTCCGGTCGAGACTGGCAGGGGCTGTCCGACTTCATGGACCTGGCGCGCGAGGATCTGACCCCCGCGCGCGTCGTGGCGACCAGCACCCTGAGCTACGACACCCTGCGCCGCGAGGACGGGGTGGTGCTGGTTCACCCCCAGCACGCGCTGGACATCGACAGCCTGTCGCGCTTCATGCACGACGGCGGCAGGGTCATCGTCCTGGACGACTTCGGCACCAGCGACGAGCTGCTGCGGCACTTCGGCATCGAGCGCACGGCGCTCCCTGCGCACCCGGCCCTGATGCTGCGCGGCAAGCCCGCCTTCGCGATCGCCGAGCCGGCGGACGAGGACGGCGCCCACCCGGCGGTGCGCGGCGTGCGGCGGGTGGTGCTCAACCACGCCACCGGCCTGAAGCACCCCGACCTCTCCCCGCTGCTGCAGGTGCGCGGCGCCGGCAGTGGTCGGGGCGTGCTGGTCGCCATGGCCGGCGCGGTGGGGGCGGGCCGGCTGCTCGCGGTGGGCGACTCGTCCATCGTCATCAACGGCATGCTCCGCTACCCGGGCAACCGGACCTTCGCGCGCAACGTCATCGAGTACGCCGTGGAGGACGACGCCGCGTGGTCGCGTCACGGCAAGCTGTACGTCGTCTCGGGCGACTTCGCGCAGACGGGGAGCTTCGGAGACGCGTCCCTCTCCGGGAGGCTCAAGGGACACCTGCACGCCATCGCGGAGATGTGGACCCAGCTCCGCGACGAGGGCGCGCCGCCCCTCGTCGCCTACCTCCTCGCCATCGCGGTGGGCCTGGGGCTGGTGCTCTGGGTGGGATCGCGCGCGGGCCGGGTCCACCGGGCCATCGTCCCGCGCTACACCCGCGCGGTGCCGCTCGCCGCGCAGGGCGGCGTCGCCGGACACGCGGCGGTGGTCGCCGCGCCCGGGACCACGCGCGCGCTGGCCGTGCTGGAGATCAAGTCGGCGGTGGAGGAAGAGATGGCCAGCCTGCTGGGCATGGACCGCGCGCCGGCGCCGGACGCGCTCGCTCAGAGCGCCCAGGACCGCGGCCTGCTGTCGGCGCGGGCGGCGAGCGCGCTGCGGGTGCTGCTCAAGCGCATGGGCGAGGTGGAGACGCTCGTACTGTCGCGCCGGGCGGAGGCCATGCGGCGCGTCCACGACGCCGAGGTGGTCCTCTGCTCCAACGAGGCCACGCGCATCCTCGCCGAGGCCAGGGAGAACGCGGCCCACTATGCCGACGGCCCCGCGCTGAGCTAGGATCCACGCCCAGTGCACGCCGTCGCCACCAACGAGATTGCCGCCGCGAAGGAGCGCCTGGAGGACCTGCGTCGGGAGGTGGCGCGCATCTACATCGGCTCGTCGCGCGCCCTCGACCTGATGGTGGTGGCGCTGCTGGCGCAGGGCCACGTGCTGCTGGAGGGCGTGCCCGGCGTCGCGAAGACGACGCTCGTCAAGGCGTTCGCCGTGGCGCTGGGGTGCACCGCGCGCCGCATCCAGTTCACGCCGGACCTGCTGCCCGCCGACATCACCGGCACCTACGTGCTGTCCCCCAAGGAGGGGAACTTCACCCTGCGGCCCGGGCCCATCTTCGCCAACGTCGTCCTGGCCGACGAGATCAACCGCGCGCCGGCCAAGACGCAGTCCGCCCTGCTGGAGGCGATGCAGGAGCGGCAGGTGACGATCGAGGGCGACCGCTTCGAGCTGCCCAGCCCCTTCCTGGTGCTCGCCACGCAGAACCCGATCGACCTGGAGGGCACCTACCCCCTGCCCGAGGCGCAGATCGACCGCTTCCTCGTGCGCGTGCCGATGGGCTACCCCGCCGCGCGCGACGAGGTGCAGATGCTCCGCACCTTCGGCGTGCAGCCGCCGGTGGCGCAGCCGGTGCTGACGGCGCAGGACGTCTCCACGCTGCAGTCCATCTCCGCGCGCATCCACGTGGAGGACGACCTGCTCGACTACGCGGTGGGCCTGACCGCCTACACCCGCAATCACCCGCGCGTGGCGCTGGGGGCGAGCCCGCGCGCCTCCCTCGCCCTCATCCAGGCGGCGAAGGCGTACGCGCTGCTGGGCGGGCGGCCCTTCGTCGCGCCCGACGACGTGCGCGCCGTCGCCCCCAGCGTGCTGGGTCACCGGCTGGTGCTCTCCGCGGACGCGGAGCAGGACGCCCGGACGCGCCAGATTGTCATCGACGAGGCGCTCGCCAAGGTGGGCTACCGCCGGGGCGTGCGCGCGCTGTGAAGCGGTGACGTGCGGCTCCACCCCACACGCCCCACCTTCCACGTCGCCTTCGCCGGGGCGGCGGTGCTCGCGGCGGGCATGGCGATCAAGACGCCTGCCGTCGTCGCCTTCGGCGCGGCGATGGTGCTCGCCGTCGCCGTCGGCCGCTCGATGGCCCTCACCGCCGTGACGCGCCTGCGCGCCGCGGGCTTCGAGATGGTGTGGAACACCCCCAAGCGCGTCGCGCGGACGAGCAAGGGCGGCGTGGTGGAGATGGAGGCCGAGCTGCGCAACCGCGGCGTGGACGACATGCGCGGCGTCGCGCTGCGCGTCATCACCTCCAGCATGCTGGAGGCGACGATTGAGCCTGCGGTCGTCGACCTGCCGCCGGAGAGCCGCGTCTTCGTGAAGGTGAGCGTGAAGGCGAAGCGCGTGGGCCGCTGGGGCGTGCACGGCATGGCGCTGGAGGTGCGTGGCACCGAGGCGGCGAGCGAGAGCCTGTACGAGGTGCCGCTCATGTTCGCCAACCCCTTCGGCGTGGAGGTGCTGCCGGTGCCGCTCAAGCTGCTGGTGGACTCCCCGCGCGGCGGGCGCGCGCGCCGCGGGGTCGAGGCCGGGCGGCCGACCAACCTCGCCGGCGAGGGAGAGACCCTGAAGGAGCTGCGCGACCACGTTCCAGGCGACCCGTTCAAGCGCATCGCGTGGAAGGCGAGCGCGCGCCGCGGCAAGCTGATGGTGCGCGAGATGGAGCGCGATCAGCGCGACGTCGTGTGGCTGGTGCTGGACGCCTCGGTGGAGCTCTGGGCGGGGGAGCCGGGTCACGCGCCGCTGGACCACGCCGTGGAGGAGGTGGCGGCGATGACGGCTCGCCACCTCGCCAAGGGCGACAGGGTCGGCCTGGTGGTCTCGGCGTCGCGGCTGCGCACCTGGTTGCCGCCGCGCTCCGGCCCGGCGCACGCCATGAAGATCGCCGCGGCGCTGGCGAGCGCCGCGAGCATGGTGGACGCCGACCGCTGCGACCTGGACGAGACCGAGGTCGCGCAGCGCGTCGCCGAGCACGCGCGGCCGCTCGACCCGCGCGGCCTGGCCGACGTGGGCCGCGGCGACCTGGCGCGCCTGGCCTCCCGCGCCGAGTCGCTGCGCTCGCGCGCGCCGTTCGCGCCGCGCCTGCCGCAGGCGGCGAGCGCGCGGGACCGCACGCTGCGTCACTACCTGGCGAGCTTCGGCATCGAGGTCCCGCCCCGCACCGAGGGTGAGCGGGAGAAGACGGCCACCATGCTGGCGGCGGCCTTCGACAAGCTGCTCAAGGAGAAGCTGCGGCCGAGCATCGTGCAGGTGTGGGCGCCCGCGCCGCCGGGCGCCTCGGCGCTCGCCCAGGCGGTGCGGCGGCTGCGCAACCGGCACGTCGAGGTGCGGTGGGTGCTGCCGGCCGTGGACCTGCCCGAGGACGCCGACGACGAGAGCGCGTCGCGGGTACGCCACGCCGTCTTCGAGGCGGTGCGCGTCCGCGCGGCGGTGCTGCGCAACAAGGAGGAGCACGTGCTCCGGCGACTGGGCGCTCGGCCCTTGCGACGCCTGGAGACGCGCCCGCGGCCGGCGACGGAGGCTCCGGTCGAGGCGGAGCCCGCCGCGGCGAAGCCCACGGGCGAGGAGTCGTGACGTCGGGCGGCGAGCGCGCGGACCCGCGACGCGTCCTGCGCGAGGCGGGGCTCGCGCCCAAGAAGAGCTTCGGGCAGAACTTCCTGGTCTCCCCCCACGCCGTCGACGCCATCGCGCGCGCCTGCGTGCCCGAGGCCGAGGTGGGCCGCGCGGTGGTGGTGGAGATCGGCGCGGGCACCGGGGTGCTCACCGCGGCGCTGCTCGAGCGGGCGCGGCGGGTGGTGGGGGTGGAGCGCGACCGCGACCTGGTGCCGCTGCTGCGCGCGACCTTCGCCGGCGCGATCGCCCGCGGCGCGCTGGACGTCCAGGAGGCGGACGCGAAGCGGGTGGACCTCGGCGCGCTGCTGGGCGCCGAGGCGCCGCGCGTCCTCGCCGGCAACCTGCCCTACCAGCTCACCGGCCCGCTGCTGGAGCGATGCGTGCAGAATGCACGTGTCATGGAGCGGGCGGTGGTGATGGTCCAGGCGGAGGTCGCCGCGCGCCTGCTGGCGGCGCCCGGCGGCAAGGAGTACGGCGCGCTCACCGTCTTCGTGCGGGCCGCCTTCGACGTGACCCGGGTGCTCGCCGTCTCCCGGGGGAGCTTCTACCCCGCGCCCGAGGTGGACAGCGCGGTGGTGGCGCTGGTGCCGCGGGCGGCGCGGATCGAGGAGACGGGCACGTTCCGCGCGCTGGTGCGGGCAGCCTTCGGCGCGCGCCGCAAGACGCTGCGCAACGCGTGGAAGGGCGTCGCCCCGCGCGAGGTCCTGGAGCGCGCGGCAGAGGCCGCGGGGGTGTCGCTGGGCGCGCGCGGCGAGACCCTGCTCCCGGAGGACTTCGCCCGGGTCGCCGCGAGCCTGCCAGGCTGAGCGACGCCTCAGTTGTCCGGGTTGGCGGATGCCCCCAGCGCGTTGAGCGCGTTGAAGGCGTCGCGGCGGTCGGGGGAGTTGGTGGGCGCGACCTGCAGGAACTTCCGGTACAGGTCGATGGCCTCCTTGCGGTGCCCGCTCCTGCGGAGCGCCTCGGCGGCGTTGAACTCGGCGTCGGTGAGCCACGGCGGCCGGTTGTCCGCCTTCAGCCCGGCGTCCACCGCGAACGTCAGGTTCTGGGCGGCCTCCGCCGCGGCGTTGCGGTCGAGCAGCAGCTTGCCGAAGCGGTAGTGCCAGAAGGCGTTGTTCGCGTCGCCTGCCAGCGCCTTGCGCCACTCGGCGATGGCCGTCTCCGTCTGGTTCTTGTCCTCGTAACACTCGGCCATCGTGGCGTGCGCCTCGAAGCGGCCTGGGCGGAGCTCCAGGGCGTGGCGCAGGTCCTTGAGAGCGTCGTCGACGGCGCCCTCCTTGCGCTCCACCTCGCCGCGCTGCCAGTACGCCTCGGGCAGGAGCTGGTCGAGCTTCAGCGCCTTGTCGACCTCGTCCTTGGCGAGGCCGAGCTCGGCGGGGCTCGCCTCGTTCGCCGCCCAGGCGACGTACAGGTGGTACTCCGGGCGGTTGGGGTCCAGCTCGACGGCGTGCTTCAGGTAGCGCATCGCGTCGGCGCTCTGGTGGTCCTTCGCGAAGAGCGCGCGCCCCAGGTAGTGGTTGGCCTCGGCGCTGGAGCTGCGCTTGTCGAGGACCTTGCGCAGCATGGGCAGCGCGTCGTCCGGGCGGCCGATGGCGACGTACGCCGCGCCCACGCGAAGCATGAGGTCAGGGTCGTCGGGCGCCTTGGCGAGCGCGTTCTTGAACTGCTCGAGGGCCTTGTCCACCTGCCCGGACTCCTCGAAGAGCAGGCCGCGCTCCAGCGCCAGCCCGGGGTAGTCCTTGTCGGCGGCGAGCACGCGGTCCAGCTCGGCCGACGCCTCGTCCATCTTGCCCATGTGGCGGAGGGTCACGCCCAGGTCGAAGCGGGTGGAGACGTCCTCCGGGTCCTTGGCGAGCGCGTCGCGCAGGTGACCCACCGCCTCGTCGTACTTGCCGCGAGAGGCGAGGTAGTCGCCCAGGGCGCGCTGCATCTTCGGCGAGTCGGGCAGCTTGCCCTTCATCTCCTCCAGCTTGGCGTCGGCGTCCTTGGTGCGGCCGTCGCTCGCGAGGAAGCCGACGTACGCGATGTAGACGTCGATGGCGTCGTCGCCGTCCTTGGCGGTGGCGAGCTCCGTCGCCTCCTGCAGCAGCTTCTCGGCGGCCTTCTTGTCGCCGAGGGCGGTGTCCACCTTGGACAGGACGTTGGCGATGCGCACCGACTTGGGGAACTTCGCGTGGGCGGCGGTGAGCTGGTCCTTGGCGTCCTTGAGACGCTCCAGCTTCAGCTTGGTCATGGCGTCGGCGGCGATGACCCTCAAGTCGGCAGGGGCCGCGCCGAGCGCGGTGTCGAACCGCGAGAGGGCCTCGGTGTAACGGCCTTCGTCGTAGAGGAGCTGCCCCTGGCCGAAGAGCGCCGTGACGTTGCGCGGCTCCAGCTTGAGCGCCGCGTCGAACGCCGCGCGCGCCTCGCTCCCACGGCCTCGCGCCGCGTGGATGTCGCCGCGCAGCGCGAAGGCCGCCGCCACCTGCCGCGGCGCCGCGTTCACCTTCGCCGGGCCCTCCGCCACGGTGGCGAGGTCGGCCAGCGCCGCCTTCTCGTCGAGCGACGCCCACTCGATGCGCGCGCGCAGCAGCAGCGCGCCCGGGTGGTTGGGCGTGGCGGCGAGCGTGGTGGCCACCTCCTTCGTCGCGGTGGTGTCGTCACCCAGTGCGTGCGCGGCGCGCGCCAGACCGAAGTGACCGCGCGCGGTGCTGCCGCCCTTCATCGCGGTGGTGAAGAAGGTGGTCGCGGCCTTCGGGTTGCCGGCCGCGAGCTCCACCTCGCCGCGCAGGTAGGCGATGTCCTGCTGGATGGGGTCGCCCAGGTCGTGCTTGCTCGCGGCCTCCAGGCCGGTGCGCGCCTTTGCCCAGTCGCCGCCGGCGGCGTCCTGCGCCGCGAGGGCGGCGCCCAAGAAGCGGGTCTCCGGCTCGGTCTTGATCGCGCCGAGCCAGGCCTTCGCCTTGTTGTCGCGTGGGATGTCCGAGCCGAAGCGCGTCTCGTAGGCGAAGGTGCCGAACGCCGCGTACGCGGAGAGCGCCCGCGCGCGCGGGGTCCTGTCGTGGGCCTGCGCCAGCGCGTCGACCGCGCCGCGCGCCTCCAGGAAGAGGTCCCTGTCCATGTGCTTGCGCGCCGCCGCCGCCGCCGCCGTCGTGGCCGCGGCGTAGTCCTTGGCGTGGAGGCGATCGGTGATCGTCAGGTACGCGAAGGCGCCGTGCTTGGTGAACTGCAGCGCACCGCCACCCAGCAGGATGACGACGAGGACGCCGAGCACGACCTTGCCCGCGCGCGAGGGCTTGCGCTGCCCCTCCGGCCGTTCGCGCTTCGGCGTCGCCGGCGCGGTGGGGAGCGCCACCTCGCCGGAGGTGCCGGCGCCGGACACGCGCTCCTCGGGGGCCTGCGGCAGGGGCAGCTCGCCGCCGCCGCCGTGCGAGGACGGGATGGGAGCCTCGGTCTGGATGGAGGCGTCCTCGCCCCCGCCACCGAGATCCAGCTCGCCGAACTTCAGGGCGTTGCTCGAAGCCTGACCGGGTGCGGGGCCTGGCGGGCCGGCGGGCGGGCCGGACGGGGGCACACTCTTCAGGTCGCTGCCGAGATCGAGGAGGCCGAACTCCCCCGAGCTGGGGCCGGCGCCGGGCACGGGGGGACCGGACACGGGCGGCCTGTCGACGGCGCCGAGGTCCAGCTCGCCGAAATCGGCGAGCTCTCCCTTGCCGGCGGTCGCGGGCATGACGTTGGCGACCTGCGGCAGTGTCCCCGCGACCTGGGGCAGTGTCCCCGCGACCTGGGGCAGTGTCCCCGCGACCTGGGGCAGTGTCCCCGCGACCTGGGGCAGTGTCCCCGCGACCTGGGGAAGCGAGCTCGCCACCTGCGGAAGCACGCCCGCGACGTCCGGGAGCTGCGAGGCCACCTCCGGCAGCGCCGCGCCGACGGTGGGCAGGTCAATCTCCCCGAACGCCGGCTCCGCCCCGCCACGGCGCGCACCGGCGGCCGCCGGGGACGGGAGGATCCCCGCCGGCGCCGGGAGGTTGTCCGCGCGCGCGGGCAAGCCCGCCGCGAGCGGCATCGGCAGGTCCGCGGCGGGGGGGCCGAGGTCCAGCTCGCCGCTGTCCTTCGCCGGCTTGGCGGGCGCGCTCGGCAGGTCCAGCTCGAAGTCGATGGGCGCCGGGCCGCGGACCGGGTGGCCCCCCACCTTCGGCGCGGGGAGGCCGGCGGCTGGCCGGGCGGGAAGATCGGCGGCGACCGCGGGCAGGTCGACACCGCCCAGGTCGATCTCGCCGAACCCGCCAGTGGGCTTCGCCCCCGCGGCCGGACGCGCGGGCAGATCCAGAATCGTCGATGGTGCCGAGCGCGGCCGGGAAGCTGGGCGAGCGCCTCGGTACCGCGGCCGACGGCAGATCCGCTGCGGTCCCCAGCAGATCGTCCAGCTCGTTGGGAGGCGGGGCGGCGGCGGCCGGCGGCGCGGGGCGTGCGCCGGGCTTGGGCGGGGCGGGACGGGCCGCCGGCAGATCCACCTCGAAGGTGGGCGCCTCGGGCGCGGCGGGTGGCGGGGGCCTGGCGGCGAGCGGCGCGGGCGGCGGCGGACGCGCTCCGGGCCGGGCGGGCGCGGGGCGCGCCGCAGGGAGATCCGCTTCCTCCGGCGTTGGCGGTGGTGGTGCCACTGGCGCCGGCGGCGCGGCCGCGGCCGGCTTGGGCGGAGGTGGACGCGGCGGGACGGGCGGCGCCTTCGGTGCCCCAGGCCGCGGCGGCGCCGGCCGGCCGAAGGTCTTCGGCATCGGACGCGCCGCAGGCAGGTCGGCTTCGTCGGCGGCGGGCGCCGCGGGCGGCGGCGCGGCGGGCGCGGGGGCGGGTGGCGCGGGCGGCTTCGCCGGCGCGGGCGGCTTCGCCGGCGGGAGGTCTGCCCCACCCTGACTACCCAGGCCGACCATCGTCATCTTCATGGCGTTCTTGGGCGGCGCGGCAGGACCGGACGCACCCTCACCCGGCCGCGTGACCAGGAAGGTGTGCCCACACTTCGGGCAGCGCATCTTCAGGCCTTGCGGAGGCACGCGTCGCTCGTCGACCTGATACGGCGCCTTGCACGACTCGCACTCGATCCGCAGCATCCGTCCGTTGAAACTCCGGGGCGAGAGCGTACCACACGACGCAAGACGCGACGAAAACCCGGCGGGCGGCGCTCGACGCGGTGGCGCCGTCACGCTACGCACGAGCTCGTGCCCATCCCTGCCGAGCCGTACGAGGCCGCGCTGGCCGCCCGCACCGAGACGCTCGCCACCCTCGCGGTGCACGCCGGGGAGGCGATGGACCCGACCACCCGTGCGCTGGACCCGCCGCTGGTGCTCTCCAGCGCCTTCGGCTTCGCCGACGCCGACGACGCCGCGCGCGCCTTCCGCGCCGAGAGCGACGCCTTCATCTATGGCCGCTGGGCCAACCCGACCGCGCGCGCCCTGGAGACGAAGCTCGCCGCGCTGGAGGGCGCCGAGGACTGCTGTGTCACCGCGAGCGGGATGGCCGCGGTGGCCGGCGCCGTGATGAGCGTGTGCGCGTCGGGAGACCACGTCGTCGCGCCGCAGGCCATGTACGGCGAGAGCGCGCGCCTCCTGCGCGAGCGGCTCACCCGCTTCGGCGTCCGCGCCACCTTCGTCGACGCGTCCGACCCCGGAGCCTACGCCGCGGCGGTCACGCCGGAGACACGTGTACTGTACATCGAAACGCCAGCCAACCCCACGCTGCGCATCACCGACATCGCGCCGGTCGTGGCCCTCGCGCGGGAGCGAGGCCTCGTCACCATCGCCGACAACACCTTCGCCACGCCCTACGGGCAGAACCCGCTCGCGCTCGGCGTGGACCTGGTCGTCCACTCCATGACGAAGGCCATCGCCGGCCACGGCGACGCGATCGGCGGGGCGATCGCCGGCGCGCGCGCGCGCGTCGAGGCCGCGCGCGACCTGGTGGTCAAGGGCCTGGGCGGCGTGCTCTCCCCCTTCGTCGCGTACATGGTGCTGCGCGGGCTGCGCACCTTCCCCCTGCGGCAAGAGCGCGCGTGCGCGACGGCCGCGCACCTCGCCGCGCGGCTGGCGGCCCAGCCCTCGGTCGCGCGCGTCCACCACCCGTCACTGCCCGCGCACCCCGGCCACGGCGTCGCCCGCGCGCAGATGCACGCGTACGGGTCCGTCCTCGCGTTCGAGCTGGCCGACGGGGCCGGCCGCTCGGCGATCGACCGCGGCAAGGACGTGCTCGGCCGGGTCCGCGTGGCGACGCACGCGGTGAGCCTCGGCGACGTGCGCACGCTCGTCGTCCACCCGGCGTCGACGACGCACTCGACGATGCCACGCGCCGGCCGCGAGGCCGCCGGCATCACCGACGGACTGATCCGCGTCTCGGTCGGGCTGGAGGGCCGGGGCGACCTCGAGCGCGATCTGCTCACCGCAATACTCTAGTTTGCAGTCTCCCCGGGCGCGGCCCGGCGGAGCTCCCGTTGCTGGACGGGGCAATCAGCCTTACGATGCCTGGCTCCCCATGGTGACCCGCGCGGCGACCCGCATCCAGAGCAAGAGCGTGGACCGCATCGTCGTGGTGGGGGCGCGGCAGCACAACCTCAAGAACGTCTCGGTCTCCCTGCCCCGCGGCAAGCTCGTGGTGATCACCGGGCCGAGCGGCTCGGGCAAGTCCTCGCTCGCCTTCGACACCATCTACGCCGAGGGCCAGCGCCGCTACGTCGAGTCCCTCTCGGCCTACGCGCGGCAGTTCCTGGAGCAGCTCCCCAAGCCGCACGTCGAGCGCATCGACGGCCTCTCCCCCGCCATCGCCATCGAGCAGCGGCCCCTCTCCAAGTCCCCCCGCTCCACCGTCGGCACGGTGACGGAGGTCGCCGACTACCTGCGCGTGCTCTACGCGCGCGTGGGCGTCCCGCACTGCCCCAGCTGCGGCCGGCGCATCGAGGCGCAGACGGTCCAGCAGATCGTGGATCGCATCCTCTCCATCGGGGAGGGCACGCGCCTGAGCGTGCTGGCCCCCATCTGCCGCGGGCGCAAGGGGGAGCTCCGGCTCGAGCTGGAGCGGCTGCGCCGCGAGGGCTTCGTGCGCGCGCGCGTCGACGGCACCGTGCTCGACCTGGGCGACGAGATCGAGCTGGACCGCGGCCGCCCCCACGACCTGGACGTCGTCGTCGACCGCGTCGTGCTCAAGGAGGGCGTCAAGGGCCGCGTGACCGACAGCGTGGAGCTCGCGCTCAAGCTGGGGGAGGGCCGCATCCTCGTCGCGCAGGAGGGTGAGGAGCCCTTCTGGCTCTCCGAGCGCTTCGCCTGCGTGGACTGCGGCATCTCGCTGCCACCCATCGAGCCGCGCATGTTCAGCTTCAACGGCCCGCACGGCGCGTGCCCCGAGTGCGACGGCCTGGGCTCGCGTGTGGTGGTGGACCCGGAGCGCGCCGTGGGCGACGACGACCGCACCCTGCGCGAGGGCGTCGTGCTGGCGTGGGGCCGGCGCGGCTCGGTCGCCCTCGCCACCGAGCTGTCGCGCGCGGTCCGCGCGCTCGGCGTCGACCCCGACGTCCCGTGGTCACGCCTGCCCGAGGAGACGCGTCACGCCATCCTCTTCGGCGCCGGCGCCGGCGCGGGGGCGGCCAAGAAGAAGGGGGGGCGCGCGCGCAAGGACGCCCACAGCTACACGGGCATCGTCACGCGGATGGAGGCGCGCCTCGCCGACGACGGCCCCTCGCGCGACGACGAGGACGACCCCGACGCGAGCGAGGGCGCCATCGCCGACGAGGAGCTCGGCCGCTTCCTGGTCACCCGCACCTGCAGCGCGTGCAAGGGACGCCGCCTCCGCCCGGAGGCGCTCGCCGTGAAGATCCAGGACAAGGACATCGCCGAGCTGGGAGCCATGCCCATCTCCAGGCTGCGCGAGTTCATCGCCTCCCTCGACGCGAGCACCTTCTCGGCGCGCGAGAGCGCCGTGGCCGAGCCGCTCCTGCGCGCGGTCGCCGCGCGCCTCGGCTTCCTCATCGACGTCGGCCTGGACTACCTGACGCTGGACCGCAGCGCGCAGACGCTCTCCAGCGGCGAGGGCCAGCGCATCCGCCTCGCCACGCAGATCGGCGCCGCGCTCGTCGGCGTGCTGTACGTCCTGGACGAGCCGAGCGTCGGCCTGCACGCGCGCGACAACGCGCGCCTCATCGAGGCGCAGCTCCGACTGCGCGACCTGGGCAACAGCGTCATCGTCGTGGAGCACGACCGCGAGGCCATCCTCGCGGCCGATCACGTGGTGGACATGGGCCCCGGCGCGGGCGTCCACGGCGGCAACGTGGTCTCGGAGGGCACGCCGGAGCACATCATGTCCGACCCGGCGTCCATCACCGGGCCGTACCTGGCGGGTCACCGCGCGCTGCCGGTGCCGCGGCACCGCAAGGCTCCGGGCAAGGCGTCGATCGTGGTGGAGGGCGCGCGCGCCCACAACCTGCGCGACATCACCATCAAGATCCCGCTCGGCCTCTTCGTGTGCGTGACCGGCGTGTCCGGCAGCGGCAAGTCCAGCCTGATCGTCGACACCCTGCTGCCGGCCGCGCGCGCACGCCTCTACTCGGCGACCGCGCCCATCGGGGCGTGCGACGCCGTGCGCGGGCTGGACCACATCGACAAGGTGATCTCCATCGACCAGGCGCCCATCGGCCGGACGCCGCGCTCCAACGCCGCGACCTACACCGGCGTCTTTTCGCTGCTGCGCGATCTCTACGCCACCTTGCCGGAGGCGCGGACGCGCGGCTACAAGGCCGGCCGCTTCTCCTTCAACGTGAAGGGCGGGCGGTGCGAGGCGTGCCAGGGCGACGGCGTACTGCGCGTCGAGATGCACTTCCTGCCCGACGTCTTCGTCACCTGCGACACGTGCGGCGGCCGCCGCTACAACCGCGAGACGCTGGAGATCCGCTACCGCGGGCTCTCCATCGCCGACGCGCTGGGCCTCACCGTGGCGCAGGCGAGCGAGACCTTCGACGCCATCCCGCGCGTGCGCGACCGGCTGGACGCCCTCAAGCGCGTGGGCCTCGGCTATCTCACGCTCGGCCAGCCGGCCACGACGCTCTCCGGCGGAGAGGCGCAGCGCGTGAAGCTGGCGCGAGAGCTCGCGCGCAAGGCCACCGGACGCACCCTCTACGTCCTGGACGAGCCGACGACGGGCCTGCACTTCACCGACATCGAGGCGCTGCTGGAGGCGATCGCCTCCCTGCGGGACCAGGGGAACACCGTGCTGGTCATCGAGCACAACCTGGACGTCATCGCCTGCGCCGACTGGGTGGTGGACATGGGCCCGGAGGGGGGCGACGCCGGGGGCGAGCTGGTGGTGGTCGGGACGCCCGAGCAGGTGGTGGCTCACGCGCCGTCGCACACCGGGCAATACCTGCGCGAGGTGCTGGAACGGCACCACAAACAGGCCGCGAGGGCCGCGCGGCGATAGGGCTTCCAGCCCCCCGTGGTGGACAGGCCCGGCGGGATGGTCCGAAAAGGGAGACGCGCCTCTCATATCCGTTGACGGGCAAGCCATGGATGCTTACCGTCTTGCGCCCCAAATTCCTCATCTTTGGGCGCACTCTCCTCGCGGGCGGGCCCCGCCCCGAGACGGCGAAACCAATCGACCGGAGCGAGTGAAGTGAACAAGACGCAGCTCAAAAAATTCAAGACGCTCCTCTCCGAGAAGCGCGACGAGATCATCAAGAAGGCCAAGCAGACGCTCGAGGAGGACATGGCCCTCGACGCGAACGATCTGCCCGACGAGATGGACCTCGCCTCGAGCGAATACCTGCAGTCGTTCACCTTCCGCCTTCGCGGGCGGGAGAAGAGCTTCCTCGACAAGATCAACAAGGCGCTCAAGAAGATCGAGGAAGGCACCTTCGGCGTGTGCGAGGAGTGCGGGGAGGAGATCTCGGTCAAGCGCCTGGAAGCGCGCCCCGAGACGACGCTCTGCATCCGCTGCAAAGAGGACCAGGAGCGGCTGGAGAAAGATTTCGGCTGACCGCCGCGCCCGCGCGCCTCTGCGGGCGCGCCCCGCCGAACCGGCACGATTCGGCGTAGCCGCGTCGTGCGCGTTGGTCTAAGCGTGAGGGCGTGCCGTTTCTGATGGGCGTCGACGAGAACGGACTGGGCCCACGGCTCGGGCCCCTGCTCGTCACGTCCGTCGTGGCCCGCGCGGAGGGCGCCGGTGAGCGCGTGGCCTCGCGCAAGCCGCCCCGCTCGCTGGCGGCGCGGGTGGGCGACTCCAAGGCGCTCGTCTCCTACAAGGACTCGGCGCTCGGCGAGGCGTGGGGACGGGTGTTGCTGGAGGCGACGGGGCGGAGCGCGCAGACGCCGTCGGAGCTGCTCCGCGCCCTCTCCATCGACGACGACGCCATCCTCCGCTCCCCCTGCCCCACCGATCACGCCGCCCAGTGCTGGGACGATCACGGCGAGACCTTCGCCTCCACCGACGAGACGCTCGCCGCCGTCCGCAAGGACCTGCGCAAGCTCACCGCGAAGGGCGTACACGTCGCCGGCGTGCGGCTGGCCATCGTCTGCACGCACCGCCTCAACGAGGCCGCGCGCGCGGGGCGCTCACGCTTCGTCGTCGACCTGAACGCGATGGAGCGGCTCGTGCTCGCGGCGCGCGAGCACGCCGGCGAGGACGTCATCGCCACCTGCGGGAAGGTCGGCGGCTACGATCGCTACTCCCCCGCCTTCGGCCCGCTCGGGGGCCGGCTGCACGCCGTCGTGCAGGAGGGCCGGGCGCGCAGCGAGTACGCCTTCCCCGGCGTGGGGCGCGTCGCCTTCGTGCGCGACGCCGACGCCTCGCACCTTCTGGTGTGCCTCGCGTCGCTCGTGGGCAAGTGGGCGCGCGACGCGCTCATGGCGCGCATCGTGCGCTACCACCGCGCCGAGGACGCCACCCTGCCCGAGGTGAGCGGGTACCACGACCCGATCACCGCGCGCTTCGTCGAGGCCAGCGCGCTCGTCCGCAAGAAGCGCGGCCTCCCCGACCGGTGCTTCGAGCGCGTGAAGGCGTCCTGACTACTTATTCTTCGGCGCCGGGCCGGGCGTCGTCGGGGTGATCAGCGCGCGCAGCTTGGCGATCTTCTCGTCCTTGCTCATGCGCACGTCCCCCTGCTGGGCGAGCGGGGTGTCCGGGTGCAGGACGAACTCCTCGTCGCCAATGCCGAGCAGCATGCCGCCCTTGCGCGCCACCACCCACTCCACCTTCGGCCTGTCCGGCGTGGCCTGCAGCACCACGTCCACCGCGCCGTCGCCCAGGCTGGCCACCGGCAGCGCGCCCGGCTTGCCACGCAGCGACTTGAGCGCGTCCTTCGCCTGGTCCGCGTCCGGCTTGACGATGGAGAGCAGCCGGTAGCGCTTGCCGGTGGCCGGCTTGTAGTACCCGACCGAAGCCGCGCCCAGCCCCTTCACGCCCATCGCGTCCTTGGCGAAGTAGGCCACGCCGTTGGGGACGAGGTCGGTCGTGGGCAGCGCCTTGGTGGAGGCGGGGACATCCGGCTTGGCGGGCAGCTTGGCGGCGATTTCCTTCGCGAGCGAGGGGAGGATCGCGTCGCTGCTCTTCTTGAGCTCCTCCGGCGACTCGGTCTCGTTGCTGTAGGTGAGCTCCAAAAAGTAGCGACCGCGGTACGCGTAGGCCTTGCCGGTGCCCATCGCCCCGAGCGCCTCGGCGTCGATCGGCTTCATGGAGTGCGCGTCGGCCGGGTCGACCTCGCCGGTGAGGCGCGTCGTGTAGATGCTGTAGGCGCCCTCGCCGGCGAACTCGGAGAGGAAGACCTCCACCAATCCCGCGCCCGTCCCCTGGACGTAGCGGGTGATGACCGATCGCATCACGCCGAACTTCTTGTACTCCTCGCACCCGCCGTCGAGGGCGGTGGTGCAGAGCTGGTCCAGCCCCAGCTTGGCCTTCTCGCCGTAGCTCTTCACGTCGCCGGAGGGGTCCAGGCAGTAGCCGGAGACCTGCCGCGGGAAGTAGGGGGCGGTCAGGGTGTCGGTGTCCTCCCCGCCGCCGCCGGCGCACACGTTCGTCCCGGACGACGCGCTCGGCAGCGGGGGCGGGGCCGTCCCCTGCGTCTTGGGCTCGTCCTTGCAGGCCGCGACGCCGAGCAGGACAGCGAGGAGCAAGGGGACCCTGAGCGATGCGACGGACATGGCGCGTCCTCTACCACACGGACTGGCCGGAGGGCTCCCCTCCCCCGATCCGGCGCGAGCGCCCCGATCGTTGGCAGGCGAACGGTCGAGGTGGCCGGCCCTGGGCTGGGGGGGCCGGGGTCGTCGGCCGCTATGAAAGGATTTCAAGCCGTCGCAATCCTTACGAGGGGGAGGGACCGCCTCCGCTCAAAAACATGAGCGGTCTCGGTATGTTATAAATCCAGCGGCGCGGTATACACTTTGCTCAATCCCCTCCGATGGCCCAGCGTCCATTTGCCCCGACCCCTGCCTCGCGGCCCGGCGCGCGCCGCGCGCAGGCTGGCGGCTTCACCCTCGTGGAGCTCGCGGTGGTCATCATGATCATCGGCATCCTGGCGATGATGGCGATGCCCGAGATGGGCGACGCGGTGAAGGACCGGCGCGCCTACGACGACGCCGGGCAGATCCTGGAGCTGGTGCGCAACGCCCGCACGCGCGCCATCGGCCGCGGCGCCGCGACGATGGTCTCCTTCTCTGCCCAGAGCACCCGCGGCAACTACCAGATGTTCGAGGCGGTCGACCCCAACCCGGGCGGCCCCAACTCCATCGCCAACCGTCTGCCCCGCGGGACCTGCGTCAACCCCACCCCCTCCGCCTGGCTCCCCGGCGACACCCGCAACGCCTACATCGACGGCATCAGCCTGGACGGCAACGGCGAGGTGAACGCCAACATCCGCTCGCGCGTGGTGACCTACGACGCGACGGGCACCGCCGCCGAGGCGACCTCGCCTGTCTACCTGTGCTTCAACCCGCTCGGCCACGCCTACGTGTCGAGCGGCGGGTCGACGCCCACGTTCACCGCCGCCACGCCCTTCGTCGGCGTCATCGCGGTGGACGTGGCGCGCCTCTGGCCCAACCAGACCACCATCTCCGCCGCCAACAACGAGGGCATCGTGCGGCGCATCCTCATCCCTTCGAGCGGCAACACCCGCATCCTCTCCACCGCCACCCCGGGGTTGCCGTGAAGCTGTCGCGCTCCCGCCGCCGCGCGCGCGCCGCCGCCTACACCGCGGTGGAGGTGCTCATGTCCATCACGGTGCTCACCATCGGCGCCATGGGCGTGATGGCGATGCAGCGCGCGGCGGTGCAGGGCAACGTCGACGCGCGCGAGATGGACCAGGCGCAGGCCATCGCCCGCCAGTGGCTGGATCGCCTCACGCGCGACGCGACGCTCTGGACGCCCTCGCAGATCCCGAGCGTGCCGCCCGCCAACCTCAGCAGCGCGCTCCTGGTGAACGAGAACCTGACCGGGCAGTGGTTCGTGCCCAAGGCGCGGATGACCACGAGCGGCCAGCAGTTCGACGACGAGAGCGCCGGGTTCGACATCCTCGGCCGCGACATGACCTCGCTCGCGACGGGCAACGGCCTCCGCTACTGCGTCAACCTCCGGCTCACGCCCGCCACCACCGACCAGACGCTGATCCGCGCCGAGGTGCGCGTGTTCTGGCCGCGCAACCTCACGGCGGCGCCGGACCCCAAGTACTGCGAGCAGACGCCGCCCGCCGCGCTCGACACGCAGACCGACATCTACCACTTCGTCTACGCCGTCACCGCCCTGCGACAGAACGTGCAGCCATGAGCCCCCGCCGCCGCCTCCCGCGCCCCTCGAGGGCCTTCCGACGCGCCCGCCGTCGCGGCTTCACGCTGATCGAGCTGATGGTCTCGCTCGTCGCCGGCCTCTTCGTGGCGATGGCGGTGGTGGCGCTGTCCAAGGACGCGACCGACACCTTCCACGAGGAGGCGCGCACCGCCTCGGCGGAGATGTCGCTGCGCACCGCGGTGGGGCGCCTGCGGAGCGACCTGGAGCGCGCGGCCTTCATGAGCACGGCCAACATCCAGAAGGACACGCACATCGCGCACCTGCCCGGGGCGCCCAACGTGCCCACCTCCGGCAGCTACCAGGGCCTGTACAAGCTCGCCGGGCTGCACCTTTACTACGAGGGCTCCAAGCCGGCCACGCCGCTCTCGGCGGCGGAGGGCCTCGCGCCGGACGCGATCGACATCTCGGGCAACTTCACGACGACCGACGCGTACGTGGTGCGCATCCTGGAGAACGGGCAGGGCTCGTGCGGCGGCCAGCGGCTGGAGCTCGCGATCGACTCGCCGGCGATGTGGCGCATCCTCGGGCAGGCCAACCCTGACGCGGCCCTGGAGGCGGCGTTCCAGCCGGTGCCGGGTGCGCAGTTTCTGGTGCGCGTCGAGGACGACACCGGCCACTTCCAGTATGTCCCGACGTGCAGCGGCAAGGCCGCCGGCGTGAACGGCGCGGGCCTCGCGGCCACGGCGTGGGTGGACGTGGAGGCCAACGGCGGGGTGAAGATCCTCTCCGCGCAGGAGACGCACACCAACGGCGGCGCGACCGGCCTCGGCATCGGCCGCCTGCGCGTGAACCCGGTGCAGACCGTGCGGTGGGAGCTGCGCGCGCTGGACACGACGCAGCCGCGCGACGCCCCCTACGCCGCGCTGGTGTCGAACAACCTGGACAAGTACGAGCTGTTCCGCACCTACGTCGACGCGCTGGGCACCCTCACCAACCAGACCGAGATCGTCGCCGAGTACGCGGTGGACCTGAAGTTCGCCTTCAGCGCCGACCTGGACCTGGCGACGCAGCAGCAGCGCCAGCTCACCGTCTACGGCCTGAGCGACCCGCGCAACAAGGACATCGCCGACGACGTGACGCTCTCGAGCGGGACCGAGGCGCCGCAGCGCATCCGGTCGGTGCGCTTCCGCCTGGCCACGCGCTCGGCGATCGCCGACCGCACCGACAGCCTCGCCGCGCCGCCGGCCAACGCCCAGCAGGGCGCCTACCCGCTCCGCTACTGCGTCCTCGCCAAGGGCTGCACGCCGGGCATCACCGGGTGGGCGCGCATGCGGACGATCACGAGCGAAGTGGCCCTGCCCAACCAAGCCGGGGTGTTTTACTGATGTCGACCTCCCTCTCCGCCGTCAAGCGCCGCGCCCGCCTGCGTGCCACGCAGCAGGGCGCCATCATCTTCATCGTGGCGATGACGCTCGCCGTGCTCGC
The DNA here is from genome assembly GCA_963782055.1 of uncultured delta proteobacterium. GTDB lineage: Bacteria > Myxococcota_A > Polyangia > Polyangiales > Polyangiaceae > DASXHD01. Next base: position 1,001,471 of record CAWAIF010000003.1, on the reverse strand, counting down.
CTCGCTCGGCCTGTACGCGCTGCAGTCCGCCTCGGTGGAGGTGAAGACGAGCGGCTACGGCCGCCAGGCCGCGCAGTCGCACTACCTCAGCGAGTACGGCGCGCTCGCGGGTACGCAGGCCATGGCCGGAACGACGGGCCAGCTCTACCTCGGCATGATGAAGAACCCCACGCAGCGCGACACCGGCTGCCTCTCGCTGGCGAGCGTGAACGTGTCGGCGTCGGACCTGTCCAAGGCCTGCCGCCGGATGGGGGCGCAGGAGCTCTCCGCGGCGTGGGGCACCTCCCTCCCGGCGGTGGAGTCCTTCCAGAACAACACCGCAGGCAGCCTGGGGCCGTACCCGCTCCGGGGCGACTTCTACGTGGAGCTGACGGACCCGGAGCCCGCGGGCTCCATGTTCGGCATCGACACGCGCCTGGGCGTCTGCTTCCAGCAGTTCACCGTGACCGCCGTGGGCATCACCGCGCCGGACACCGTTCTGTTGCAGCAGCAGGGCGTGACGCTGACGCCCTCCGCCCTCTACGGCTCGGAGGGGATAGAGCTGAGCCGCTCCCGGATCACCGCCGGCCCGATGCGTGAAGGATGCAACTGAGGAGCACCGCCATGCGAAACCGTACGTCCTTCCTGCAAGCAGCACCCGCGACGCGGCGGCGCCGGCACGCCCTTCGCGGCACGCTGCTCGGACTCCTCGGCGGGGCCTGCGCCCTCTCCGCCGGCCACACGGCGCGCGCGCAGCAGGTCGACGTCAACCCGCCGCTCCCCAACGCCGTCATCCTGCTCGACACCTCGGGGTCGATGGAGAAGATGCTCGACGGCAACGACCCGGAGTCGGAGGGCGCCACCTGCTCGCCCGGCGTCTCGACGCTGCCCAACCGGTGGGGCATCGCCATGCAGTCGCTCACCGGCGACATGGCGCCCTATTACAGCTGCTACGGGATGTCGCGCGCGAGCGGGAGCGAGTTCGACAGCGAGTACAAGATCAACGGCATCTCGCCGTACGACGTGAACTACTTCCTCAAGTACCACCGTCCCGCGACGGGCAGCAGCGCGGCGACGGCGTGCCTCGTCGCGCCGGGCGCGCTCCCGGGCGTGCCCGGCGGGCAGGGCGTGGGTACGCCCCCCAAGAGCGCGGGCGGCAACGCGACCGACTTCCCCGCTGGCTCCATCACCACGCGCCTCGCCTCCGGCGCGGCCGGGACATGCACCTTCGGCCAGTACTCCAACGGCATCCTGGACTCGGCCCGCGACATGATCCGCTTCGGGCTGATGACGTACGACACCGACTCGGCCGCCGGCACCGGCGCGAGCTTCACCGGGCTGCAGATCGCCAACACGCCGACCACGCCGTTCAGCGGAGGCTGGAGCTACTTCGACGGGTGGAACGGCGGCGGAGCCGGCAACCAGGGCAAGCCCGCGGACTGCTCGGCGTACTCGCCGTTCGAGGTGGGGGCCCGCAACCCGGCGGCCCCGCCCTGGGAGGGGCGCCTGGTCATGCTGCCCGACCCCAACGGCACGCTCGCGCAGGTGGAGACGACGAACGACCAGATCCAGCTCGCCGTCAACGCGATGCGCCCCTACGGCGCGACGCCCACCGCCGGCCTCTTCGCCGACGCGAAGTACTACTTCTGGCAAGACCCGAAGGGCCCGCAGCAGACGGACCCGTACGTCCAGGGCGACTGCCGCGACGAGTACATCATTCACATCACCGACGGCGCGCCCAACATGGACCTGCGCCCGGCCTGCGCGTACACGCCGCAGGACCCCAACCAGCCCGGCGTCTGCCCGTACCAGCTGCCGGAGGACACCATCGCCGAGCTCGCGCAGGGCGGCGCCAACAAGCACAAGGTCAAGACGTTCGTCATCGGCTTCGCGGTGAGCCAGATCAAGGACGGCAACACCATCGTCAAGTGCGCCGACCTGGTGCAGAACAACGTGCTCTCGGCGACGTGCAGCAACCCGGACCCGAACGTGCAGGCGCTCTACGGCCCGTGCTGCGAGCTGCAGAAGATGGCCATCGCCGGAGGCACGGGCTCGGCGTACTTCGCCGACACCGCGGGCGACCTGAACAAGGCGCTCGGCGCGATCGTCGCCAACATCGCGCAGAACGTGACGACGCGCACGGTGCCGGCGTACTCGCCTGTGGTGGCCAACCCCTCGGTGAACCCGAACGCCAAGGTCACGAACGCGGCGATGTTCCTCTCGTCCTTCGCGCCCATCCCCGGGCGCCCGTGGGTGGGCACGGTGCAGCGGCAGCGCTTCCAGTGCACGTTCAACAACAACACCTACACGGTGCCGCCGCCGGTGGTGGACCCGAACGAGGGCGACGACTTCGGCGTCAACCTGAACCTGCCCGGCTCGGAGGCGAACCGCTCCTTCCGCTCGGTGCTGGGCGACAACGTCTCGGGCGTCGTCAACTCCGGCGGGACCATGCGGCCGAACGTCACCAACGCGAGCCTCCCCGGCGTGCACCGCGACGACAAGCTGGGCACCTACAGCGGCGCGCTGGTGGGCTCGACGGCGGGGCAGATCCTCTCCTCGCTGACGCCGCTCTCGCTCAAGATCGGCGCGACGAGCTGCCCGAACACCACCAACACCGAGTGGCTGTCGACGACCTCCTGCGCGCACCTCGCGCTCAACTTCACGATGGCGGAGCCCTCCACCGACGCCATGCCCGACTTCACCTTCCAGCCGTTCCAGTCGCGCGCGGGCTCGGCCATGGGCGACGTCTTCCACTCGACGCCCGCCGTCGTCGGCCCGCCGGGCGCGGACCTGAGCGACGAGTCGTACCGCACGTTCGCCTCGCTCCACGCCACGCGCAAGACGGTGCTCTACGTGGCCACCAACGACGGCCTGCTGCACGCGTTCGACGCCGACGTGGACAAGACCACGCGCGAGCAGGGCGAGCTCTGGGCGTTCATGCCCCCGGCGGTGCTGCCCAAGCTCCTCTCGAGCTACCCGTCCTCGCACCAGCTCTTGCTCGACGGCGCGCCCGTCGTCCAGGACGTGGTGTTCGACCGTGACAAGGGCGCGGGGAGCCTGCTCGCGGCGACCAACTGGCACACCGCGCTGGTCGCCGGGTTCGGCACCGGCAACCGCGGCTACTACGCGATGGACGTGACGGATCCCGCCCCCAACTCCGACCTCACCAAGGGTCCGCAGTTCCTCTGGCAGCTCACCGACATGCCGGACTACCAGGGCAAGGCGGACCGGCAGCTCTTCGGCCAGCACGGCGCGACGCCGGCGATCACCACGGTCTACGCCGACCTGGACGGCAACGGCCCGCACGAGGTGGGCGTGGCGATCCTGCCGGGCGGGTCCGACGGCGCCGCGGTGGGAGGCCCCTGCGCGCGCTACGGTGCGCCGGGCAACGACTTCGCCCCCACCAACACCTTCGCCCGCCGCGACAAGGTCCGGTGCTGGTCGGCAGGGACCGACCCGGTGCCCGGCCGCTCCCTCACGATTGTCCGGCTGGACACCGGCGAGGTGCTGCGGGTCTTCGGCCGCAAGGCGGACCTGCCGCAGGCCCTCATCGACGCGCAGCGCGTCGGCCTCGTCGAGACGCCGCTCGACTCCCCGATGACGGGCGTCCCGGTCGTCTACCCCGCGACCACCGGCTCGGTGGCGCAGAAGGTGTTCATCGGTGACGCCGACGGCACCATCTGGAAGTTCGACCTGACCGACACCGACCCGCAGAAGTGGACGGGCGGCCTGTACATCGACGCCTACAACCAGGACGTCGACAAGAGCGCGACCTCCTGGAACGACGGGCAGCCCATCCAGGTCGCCCCGGTGGTGGCGGTGGACCGCATCGGCTCGGTGGTCGTCACCTTCGCCACGGGCGACCAGGAGACCTACACCCCGACCGGAACCAACTTCGTCTACTCCACGACGGAGACGGCCGACACGCAGTCGAACATCCTGCGCTCGAAGGTGAACTGGTACCTGCCCTTCACCGACGGCGAGCGCGTCTCCGGGCCGATGACCATCTTCGACAGCACCTTCTACTTCACCACCTACGCCGCCGCCTCCAACGCGGGCGTGTGCCAGGGCGGCACCGCCAAGATGTGGGGCCGCGACTACGAGCTGCCCAAGGACTCGCAGGACCTGTCGCAGGGCGGCGTGCCGCGGCTGCAGCCGCCGCAGAACCCGCCGCCTCAGCCGCCGGACTACATCGTGCCGGCCACCTACGACACGTCGCTCGCCGGCAAGGTCATCCCCGGCGTCTCCATCAACGTCACGCCGGCGTGCGCCGACACCTCGGCCACGGGGACCGACGCCTACACCGGCGGTGTGCACACGCTGGCCAATTACGTCACGCCGGGTAACTATTCGCTCGTGGCGCAGGTCGGCGGAAAGAACGCTGGCAACAACGGCGCGAGCAACGCGACGTTCTCCGTTTCGCTGCCCGCTCCGCGTACCGTCTCGGTCGTGGATTCCTGGGCGGCGGTGGTCGAGTGATCGGACGGGGAACGACCGCCCTCCTGCTTCTGGGCTGCTCGCTCGCCGCCTGCCACAAGGCAGCGCCGGTGCAGCAGACGGGGCAGGCCGTCGCCAGCGCCTCGGCCGTGCCGGTGGACCACCTCGCGCCGGGTGAGCTGCTCGAGGGCAAGGAGCGGGCGTTCGGCCTGCCGCTGCCGCGCAACATCAACGTCAAGCACCGCTTCGTGGACGTCGTCTACGCCAGCGACCCGGCCACCCCCGACGCGCTCGCCAACTACGTGCGGGCGCGGGTGCGGGAGGGCAAGGTCACCGCCGGGGCCACCCAGACGGTCTTCGACCGGGTCAAGGTGCCGGCCCAGCCGGACAAGGAGATCACCATCTACGTGCGCGCCGCGTCCGGGGGGAACGGCTCGGAGCTGGAGATCCACGACGTGACGCCGGTGCAGGCGCCGCAGCTGCCGGACGAGGCGGCGCGGTGGCGAGCGGCCGGACTGAAGCCGAACGGCCAGGTGCTCGACCCGCAGCACCTGGAGTGACCGGCCGCTGCACGCAGGCGGGAGCGTGCTAGGTTCGGCGCCGATGCGGCGGGGCGCGCTCTTCACTTGCCTGACCTTGCTCGGCTGCGGGTCGGGAGGCCTCGGGGCGACGGCCAACGACTGTCCCGCGGATTCGGTCCTCGTCGTCGTCAGCGACTACGACCAGACCAGCGAGGTCGGCTACCTGCCCCTCGACGGCCCGCCGGCGGTGCTGGGGAGCAGCGTGGCGCTCGGCGGCGACCCGGCGTTCGCGGTCTCCGGGGGGCGCCAGTTCTTCCTCAACCGGACGACGGCGGCCATCTTCGAGGTCGGGCTCAGCCCGTGCGGTAAGGGGACCCACAGCTTCTCGGCGCTGCAGGCGGGCGAGCAGCCGGGCAACATCGACCCGCAGGACGTGGCGGTCGCCCCCGACGGGTCGCTGTGGATCGCGCGCTTCTTGACCGCGAGCCAGCTGGTGCTCGGGCCGGGCGGGGCGCCCCTGGCGACGGTGGACCTGAGCTTCCTCGACGCCGACGGCAACCCCGACGCCAGCTCGGTGCGCATCGCCACCTCGCAGGGTGCCCCCAAGGCCTTCTTCGCGCTGGGGATGCTGCGCGGAGCCAGGTCCACGCAGCCGTCGCTCATGGCGGTCGTGGACCTGGCCACGCGCAAGGTGGAGGGCACCGTCACCCTCGCCGGCCGCAACCCGTTCGGGCTGATGACAGAGCAGGGCGGCAACTTCTACCTCGCCGAGCCAGGCAGCTTCGACGCCGACCACGAGAGCGACGCGGGCGTGGAGCGCTTCTCCCCCGCCACGAGGACGGGCTCGCTGCTGCTCCGCGAGTCGCAGCTCGGCGGCAGCGTCGTCCAGGTCGCCATCGGCAACGGCGGCTGCGGCGCGGCCATTCTCGCCGACGCGACGCCCAACCTGAACCGCACGGTGCTGGTCACCTTCGACGCGAACAGCGGACAGACCACGCAGACCTTCTCCAGCCCGTCGTACGGCCCCACGCCGGGCTTCGACCTGACGGGGCTCGTGTGGGTGGACGACCGGCTGCTGGTCGGGGACAGGCGCAAGGTGGACGCGGGGTACGCGGTGCACACCTTCTACCGCGGGGACAGCTGCCTGCTCGGCAAGGGCCCCGACCTCTTCCTTCCGCTCCCGCCCGTCGCCTTCGCCACGCACTGAGTCAGCCGCAGCCGATTGCGCTTCCGGCGCCCCGCACTTCCCTGCTACGGCTTCGCTTGGTGAGCGAGGACGAGGGCATCGCGAAGCGCGCCGGACGCGGCGGCGTTTTCGTCCTTGGCGCCAAGGTCTTCTTCATCCTCACCGGCCTGGTGCAGCAGGCGCTGCTCCCCAGGGTGATCGGCCTGGCCGGCTACGGCGCGCTCTCCCGCGTGCTCGCGGCGACCAACGTGGTCAAGAACGTGGTGGTGTCCGCCTCCACGCAGGGCGTGAGCCGCTCGGTCGCGCAGGCGAAGGACCGCGCCGACGTCGCGCAGCGCGCCGCCCTCCGCGTGCACACGCCCATCGCGGCGGGGGTGGGGATCGTCATGGCGGCCCTGTCCGGGGCCATCGCCTGGTTCGAGGACGCGCCGTACATACGCCTGCCGCTGCTCGTGATGAGCGGCGTGCTCTTCCTCTACGGCGTCTACGCGCCGCTCATCGGCGCGCTCAACGGGCGCGGGTGGTTCGGCAAGCAGGCGTCCCTCGACGTGCTCTCCGCCACCCTCCGCACCGCGGCGGTGCTGGGCTTCGGCTGGCTCTTCTTCCACCACTCCGGCGCGGGCACCCTCGGCGCCTCCGTCGGCTTCGTCGTCGCCGCCGCGCTCGTGCTCGTGGTCGCGCTCGGCATGACGGGCTGGGGCAAGCGGGGGGACCGGACGGGGCTGCTCTCCAATCGCGAGTACCTGCGCATCCTGCTTCCGCTCGCGCTCGCGCAGTTCTTCACCAACGCGCTCATGCAGCAGGACATCACCCTGCTGGGGCGCTTCCTCTCCAAGAGCGCCTTCGCCTCCGGGCTCACCGGCGAGGCCGCCGCCCACGCGGCGGACGAGTGGGTGGCGGTCTACCGCGCCTGCCAGCTCTTCGCCTTCCTGCCCTACCAGCTCCTCTTCAGCCTGACGCAGGTCCTCTTCCCCATGCTCGCTCACGCCACGGCCAACGGCGATCGGGAGGCGGTACGCACGTACGTCGCGCGCGGCGCCCGCCTGGGGGCGATCGCCACCGGCGCCATGGTCGCCGTCGTCGCGGCCATGCCGGAGACCTCCCTGCGCTTCGCCTACGGCGCGACGGTCGCGGCGCGTGGCGCCTCCACCCTGCGGGTGCTGGCGATCGGCCAGGGCGGCTTCGCCATGCTCGGCATCGCCTGCACCATCCTGTCCAGCATCGGCAAGGAGCGCACGAGCGCGTGGCTCACCGCGGGTGCCGCGGTGATGGCCGCCTCCGCGTGCACCCTCGCCGCGCGCCACGCGCCGTTCGGCGCCGCGCAGCTCCACGCCACCGCGTGGGCCGTCTCCCTCGCGCTCGGCGCTGCGCTGCTGCTCTCCGCGTGGCTCGTGCGGCGCGCGACCGGCGCCTTCGTGGGCCTCGGCACGGCGGTGCGCGTCCTCATCGCGCTCGCCGGGACGGTCTCCATCGGGCTGCGCCTCCCCGCCGTCGGGCGCCTGCTCGCTCCGGTGGAGGCCGTGGGCCTGATGGGTGTGTTCCTGCTGCTGCTCGCCCTGCTGCGGGAGATTGGGCGGGAGGACCTGCGCATGGTGGCCGAGCTGCTCCGCAAGCGTCGGGGGAAGGGGACGCCGGGCTGACGTCCGGTCGGCGGTGGCGCGTGATGCCGTTCGTGTACATTCCGGAGGAATGCACGTGACCCGTCTCTCACGGACTCGTCTCGCTCGAGCTCGTGGACCCTGGGCGGTCGCGGGGCTCGCGCTGCTCGTGGTGACGCTGCTCGCGGCGCTCGCGTGGGCCGCACCCGAGGCGGGGGCGGTCGCCGTCGCCGTCGACGCGGGCGCAGGCGCCTCGGCGGCCGTCGTACCCGCCGCGACAGCCGTCACGAGCGCCGAACCGCAAGCGCCGGCGCCGGCAGAGAGCTTCCCGGTCCACCTCCACGACCACGAGGTCTTCGTCCTGCGCGTGGGGCGCCTCGGCGTGCCGGCGGAGGAGCGCGCGCGGCGAGCGCAGCAGGCCCTCGAGCACGCCTTCGAGAGCGATCCCGACGCCGACGTCACCGTCGAGCGGACGCGGCCGGACGTCGCCGTGGTGATGCTGGGCAAGGCGCCCGTCGTCCAGCTCGGCCCCGAGGACGCGCGCGCGGCGGGCGATGCATCGCTGCAGGTGCACGGCGCGGCCGTCGCCCAGGCGGTGCGCGACGCGGTCCACGCGGAGCGCACGCGCCGCGACGTCGCGCACACCGTCTTCGCGTGGTCGCTCGTGGTCTTCACCGGCCTGCTCGCCTTCCTCGCCATCCGACGGCTGAGCGACATCTCGCGGAAGCTGCGCGTCTGGATCCAGAAGAACGCCAAGCGCCTGCCGGGCCTGCGCGCCGGCGCCATCGAGGTCCTGCGTCCGGCCGCCTTCCAGGGCGCGATACGCCTCGGCGTCTCCGCCCTCGAGCGCGCGATGCAGCTCGCGCTGCTCTACGTGTGGCTCGTCTTCGTGCTCTCCTTGTTCGAGAGCACGCGCGACGTGGGAAAGCGCGTCACCGGGCTGGTGCTCGTGCCCTTCGGCGCGCTGGCGGGCCGCCTCGCGGTGTCGCTGCCGCTCATCGTGGTGGGCGTCATCGCCACCCTCGCGCTCGCGCTCCTCCTGCGGTTCGTGCGCCTCTTCTTCCAGAGCGTCGAGAGCGGCGAGACGCAGTTCGTGTGGCTGCCGCAGGACTTCGCGGGGCCGACGAGCGCGGTCGTTCGGCTGGGCATCGTGGTGGCCGCGCTGGTCGTCGGCGCGCCGCTGGTGACCGGGTCCGAGCAGGGGACGGCGGGGCGCGCGGCGTTCGTGATGATGGGCGCGCTCGGGCTGGCGACTGTGCCCTTGCTCGCGTCTGCGGCGGTCGGCTTCGTGAGCGTCTTCTGGCGGCGCCTGCGCGTGGGGGACTTCGTCTCCTACGACGGGCGCCAGGGGCGCGTCGCCACGCTCACCCTTCTGGACATCCGCATCCACGACGGCGAGGGCACCGAGCTGCGCGTCCCGCACCTCGCGACGCTCGTGCGACCGGTGCGCGTGCTCGGCCCCTACCCGCTCGCGGTGGTGGACGTCGTCGTCGACCCGAAGGCATCGCAGCCCGAGGTGCGCGAGGTGCTGCTCGCGGCGGGCGCCACCCGGCACGGCGCGCCGCGCGTGCGACTGCTCGGCATCGACGCCGACGGCGCGCGCTACGAGGTGGTCGCCAAGCGGGACCTCGACGATCCGGACCCCGCGGTCGCGGTGGCGCAGGCGCTCGCCGACGCGGGCATCGCGCTCGGCCGCGCGAGGGGCGCTTGAGCCCGTGAGCTCGCTGCTCCTGCTGATGGGGCTGCTCCTGGTCTCGTACCTGGGCAGCTTCCTGGTGGGCGACCGGGCGCTGCGTGGCGTCGGCCTGCCGTCCAGCGTGGAGTGGGTCGTGCTCGGCTTTCTCCTGGGGCCGCACGCGCTGGGCGTCATCTCCCCTTCCCTCATCGACTCGGTCGAGCCCGTCGTCGTGGTGGGGCTGGGGTGGCTGCTGCTGGTGGAGGGCCTCGCCTTCGCCCGGGGTCCGCGCGGGCGCGTTCCGGGTCGACGCGTCGCGCTCTCGCTGGCGTGGGGAAGTGCGTCGGGGGCCGCGGTCGCCGTGGCGGTGTACTACGCCGTGCCGCACCTCGCGCCACGGCTGGCGGACAGCCGGCTGGTGCTCGCGGTCGGCATCGCCGCGACCTCCACCGAGACCACCCGCCACGTGATGCGGTGGGTGGAGGAGCGCCACGGCGCGCGCGGTTCGCTCTTCGAGCTGCTGCGGGATCTCGCCGACGCGGAGGACTTCGTGCCCATCGCGGCGGTGGTGGCGGTGTTCGCGCTCGCGCCCCGGCCGGCCGGCGCGCCCATCGACCATCGCCTCCTGGTGCCGGCCACGGTCGGTCTGGGCATCGTGCTCGGCGGCCTGTGCGCCGCGCTCATCGGGCGCGAGTTCCGGCTGCGCGAGACGTGGGGCGTCATCCTGGGCACCTCGCTGCTCGGCATCGGCGTTTCGTTCCGCGCGGGCCTGCCCGTGGTGGCCGTCATGTTCGTCACCGGCGTCACCATCGCCGCCGTCTCGCGCCACGCGGGCGAGGTGCGGGCGATGGTGGTGGCGACGGAGCGCTCGGCGCTACTGCCGATCCTCATCCTCTGCGGGGTGCGCATCCAGGCCCACCGCCTGCCGGCGATGGCCGCCATCATCGGCGTCGCCATCGCCGCGCGCATCGCCTCCAAGTACGTCCTCGGCACCGTCGTCTCCCGGCTGTACGCGCCGGCGCGGCCCGCTGGCGGGCTCGTCGGGCTGGCGATGATGTCGTCGGGCGGCCTCTCCATGTGCATCGGCCTGCTCTGCGACCTGCGCTTCCACGGGGGCACCGGCGACCTCATCCTCGCGTCCGCTGCGGCGGTGTGCATCGCGGGCGAGCTCCTGGGGCCGCCGGCGCTCCGCGCCTCGCTCCGCCGCGCCGGCGAGCTGCACGCGCCCGCGCCGGCTCCGGCGCCCGCGGCCGAAGGAGAGCCCTCGTGAGCGCGACGGCGCGTCCCGCCGCCGGCGGCACGAGGATCATCCAGCTCGCGGCGCTCCTGGTGTGCTTCGGCGTCCTGTACGGCGCGAGGCACCTGCGCCTCGACGGCCAGGCCGACGTCTCCACCATCTCGGCGCTCGGCTTCTTCCTCACCGCCGGCACGCTCTTCGGCGAGCTCCTGGAGCCGCTGGGCGTCCCGCACCTCACCGCGTACCTGGCTGTGGGCGTGCTCGCCGGCCCGTACGTCCTCGGCCTCGTCGACAGGCACACGGTCGACGCGCTGCGCCCCGTCGACACCCTCGCCCTCGCGCTCATCGCCTTCGCCGGCGGCGCGGAGCTCAAGCTCGACCTGGTGCGCCAGGGCTTCCGCAGCCTGCTCGTCGCGACGGGCGTGCAGAGCGTGCTCGGCATCGTGGGCACCGCCCTCGTCTTCGCCGCCGCCTCCCCGCTGATGCCCTTCATGCACGATCGCCCGGTCGCCTTCGTCGCGGGTGTGGCGCTGCTCTGGGGTGTCATGTCGATCACCCGCAGCCCCGCGGCCACCCTGGGCATCCTCTCGCAGACGCGCGCGCGCGGGCCGCTCACCCGCTTCTCCCTCGCCTTCGTCATGACCTCCGACGTCGTCGTCATCGTCGTCGCGGCGGCGGTGATGACCTTCGTCCGGCCGCTGCTCGAGCCAGGCGCCAGCCTCTCCACCGCCGAGTTCGAGATCCTCTGGCACGAGGTCCTCGGCAGCGTCTCCATCGGCACCACCCTCGGCCTGGTCATCGTCGCCTACCTGCGCTTCGTCCGGCGCCAGTTCTTGGTGGTGCTCCTCGCGCTCGGCTTCGGCTTCACCGAGGTCATCAACTACCTGCGCTTCGAGCCGCTGCTCACCTTTCTCGTCGCCGGCTTCCTGGTGCAGAACCTCTCCAGGCAGGGCGAGAGGTTCCTCGGCGCCATCGAGGACATGGGGAGCGTCGTGTACGTCAGCTTCTTCGCCATCGCCGGGGCGCAGCTCGACCTCCCGCTCCTGCGGCCGCTCTGGGCGGTGGCGCTCATCCTCTTCGTCGCGCGCTTCGCGGTCACCGTGGGCCTCAACGCGCTGGGGGCGCGGCTCGCGCGCGACCCGCCGGTGCTCTCCCGCTGGGGCTGGTCGGCGCTGGTGTCGCAGGCCGGCGTGGCGCTGGGCATCGCCGCCAACATCGACCGCGAGAACCCCAGCTTCGGCGCCTCCTTCAGGTCGCTGGTGATCGCGACCGTGGCGCTCAATCAGCTGGTCGGGCCGGTCGTCTTCAAGGTGGCGCTGGACCGCTCGAAGGAGACCTCCAGCCTGCCGGAGAAGTGCCGGGAGCCGCTGGCCGGGTGAGCGGGCGGGCTGCCGGCGGGCGGGCCACACCGCCGGCGTACCGGCAATCGCCGGACCGCAAGCACGCTGACGATCCGCCGAGCGTCACTTCCCCTGGAGGGTGTAGTCGTCGGTGACCGAGCAGCCCGGTCCGAGGTACGCCCACGCGAACACGATGTGCGTGGGGGAGTCGCCGCCCTCGATCGTGGCCTGCCCGGTCGTCGGCGGCTGGGGCGCAAGCAGCGACCCACACGGGATGGCGTCGCTCACGAAGCTCACGTTGTAGTCGGAGCTGTCGATCCTCATGTCGCACGAGGCCCCACCCGACACCACGTGAACGGCGCGGCTGCCGCCGCCTGCATCCGGGAAGGTCACGGTGATCGGAGGCGGCGGGCGCACCGAGCCGATGGGGTCGCAGCCGTGGGAGGAGTTCGTCCGGACCGCCGTCCCGTCGAAGGTGGAGGTCCAGCCAGGACTGCCGCAACCGGAGACGGCGACGAGGACGAGCCAGCGGAGACTGCGCACCATCTCCTGAGCTTAGCGCGCCCGGAGCCCGAGCGCGCAGGCCTCGGCGACGAATCGCGTGCGCGGCGAGCCGCCGCGCTTCGCGCAAAGCGACATGACACGCACGTCATGAGTGGCGCGCGCGCGGTCTAGTCCCCAAGTTAAGGAGATGAGGCGACCCGGGCGCGTCCGTTCCACGCGCTACCCCCAGCGCGACGCAGAAGTCGCCGGCGGGGTCCGGGTCCGCTACATCGACGTGCCACCCGGCACCGAGAGCGAGCAGCCGCCGGTCGTTCTGCTCCACGGGCTCGCCTCCCGCATCGAGGAGTACGAGGAGCTGGTGCCCGTGCTGGGCGCCCGCCGCCGGGTCATCGTGCTGGACTTGCCGGGTAACGGTTACTCCGACAAGCCGGACAGGCCCTATACCCTCACCTTCATGGAGGACGCGGTGCTCGGCCTCCTGGATCACCTGCAGATCCACGAGGCCCACGTCGCGGGCGGGAGCCTGGGGGGAAACCTCACCCTCCGCCTCGGTCACCGCGAGCCGGAGCGCTTCCGCCGCCTCGCCGCCTGGGCGCCTGCCGGCGTGTGGGAGCCGAAGCACGGGCTGGCCCTCATCGGCCGCCTGCTCGGCAACCGCGTCATGTTCTGGCCCATGGTGTGGATCCAGTCGCGCTTCTGGTACCACCCGCGCTGGCCCGGCCGGGAGAACGCCCTGCGCGAGGCCTTCGCCCACTTCCGCGAGGTGCACGGTCGCGCCTTCGTGCGCATGTACTTCGAGCTCGGGCGCGAGCAGGTGCTCACCTCCCTGTTCCCCATCGCCCACCAGATCGCCCAGCCGACGCTCCTGCTCTGGGGCGATCAGGATCACGGCCTGGGCATGGGCGCGGGGGTCAAGCGCCTGGTGAAGATGCTCCCGCGCGCGCGGCTTCACGTCTTCCGCGACGCGCGCCACTCCCTCGCGAACGAGGTGCCCGAGGCGCTGGCGCAGGAGGTGGACACCTTCCTCGCCGGACCGGAGCTCCCTCCCCGGCGGGTGGCGGCGCCGGAGCGGGAACGGGAGGCGCCGCCCGCGCACGCGTCCATTCCTGCGCCGCGAGGCTAGCGCTGCAGGTTGGAGGCACGGTCCCCCGCGGGACCGGGGGGAGTATCCGGTCCCGCGGGGGTTCGCCGCCACCCGACGCGAGCGCGGCCTAGGCGGCCGCCTCCATCGTCCTGCGGCCCGGCTTGACCGGGCCGGACGCCAGGATCGCCTGGCGAAGGGTCTGCTGCAGGTCCAGCGTCTGGAAGAGCGTCTCGCGGGCGCGCTCTCGCCCGTTGCCGAGGGCCGCGCCGGCGAAGTGCAGGTGGCTGCCGCTCTTGTCGACCAGCCCGCGGGCGAGGCCCAGGTCGATGAGCTCACTCATCGGGTCGACGCCGGTCCCGTAGCGGATCTCGAACTCCGCCTCGGTGAAGGGAGGAGCGCACTTGTTCTTCGCGATCTTGACGCGCGTCCGGCCGCCGACGATCTCGTCGCCGATCTTGATCTGGCCGATGCGCCGGACGTCCAGGCGCATGGAGGCGTAGAACTTGAGCGCGTTGCCGCCGGTGGTGGTCTCCGGGTTGCCGAAGGTGACGCCGATCTTCTGCCGGAGCTGGTTGAGGAAGAGGATGGTCGTCCCGGTGCGGTGCGAGACCGCGGTGAGCTTGCGCAGGGCCTGGCTCATCAGCCGGGCCTGCAGGCCCATGTGGGCGTCGCCCATGTCGCCCTCCAGCTCCGCCTTCGGGGTGAGGGCGGCGACGGAGTCGACGACGACCAGGTCGATGGCGCCGGAGCGGATGAGCATCTCCACGATCTCCAGGGCCTGCTCCCCGGTGTCCGGCTGCGACACCAGGAGCTTGTCCGTCTCCACGCCGATGCCGCGCGCGTAGGCGAGGTCGAGCGCGTGCTCGGCGTCCATGAAGGCGCACACCCCGCCGTTGCGCTGCGCCTGGGCGATGGCGTGCAGCGCGAGGGTGGTCTTGCCGCTCGACTCCGGGCCGTAGATCTCCACGACGCGCCCGCGCGGGTAGCCGCCCACGCCGGTGGCCAGGTCCAGCGCCAGCGAGCCGCTGCTGATGGTGGCCACCGGCTCGGGGTCGGCGTCGTCGCCCAGGGCCATGATCGACCCCTTGCCGAACTGCTTCTCCACGCTGTGGATGACGCTCTTGAGAACACGCATCTTGTCCGCGATCTGCTCCAACATGACCTTCTCCTTGGTGTGCAATGCCCCGCGAGAGTGGTGCGCGGCTCGGGGCGCGCCGCGCTGATCCTTCGGTCCGGCGCCGGACTTGCGACCGCGCCTCATGCGGCCCGCACTCCGGGGTGGGCGTGGCGGTCCAGCACGCGCAGGGAGATCGCCTCCGCCACGTGCTCCGGGCCGAGCGCCTCCTTGCCGTCCAGGTCGGCGATGGTGCGCGCGACGCGCAGCACCTTGCCGTACGCCCGGGCGGACAGGCCGAGGCGCTGCACCGCCGCGGAGAGCAGCCGCTCTCCGTGTGGACAGAGGGCCGCGAGCTTCTCCACGTCGTGCGGGGAGAGGGCGGAGTTGAGCCACCCGCTCGCCTCCTTGCGGCGAGCGCGGTCGCTCTGCGCCTCCCTCGCGCGCTCCACCCGGGCGCGCACCACGGCGGAGCACTCGCCGTGGGTCTGGTGCTGCAGGGCCGAGACCGAGACCGGCGGCAGCGCGACGTGGACGTCGATGCGATCCAGCAGCGGGCCGCTCAGGCGCGAGCGGTACATGCGCACGCGCTCCGGCGGGCAGCCGCAGCGGCCGGTGCCGTCCGCCAGGTAACCGCACGGGCACGGGTTCATCGCGGCGACGACCATCGGCCGGGCGGGGAAGGTGGCGCGGCCGAGCGCGCGCGAGACGGTGACCGTCCCGTCCTCCAGCGGCTGGCGCAGCGACTCCAGCGCCGCGCGCCGGAACTCCGGCAGCTCGTCCAGGAAGAGGACGCCGTGGTGGGCGAGGCTCACCTCCCCCGGGCGCGGCGAGTCTCCCCCGCCGACGAGCCCCACCTCGCTCACCGTGTGGTGCGGCGCGCGGAAGGGGCGCAGCCGATGGAGCGTCTGCGTCTGCATGAGCGCGCCCGCCACGCTGTGGATGGCCGTGACCTCCAGCGACTCCGCAGGGGAGAGGAGCGGCAGGAGGCTGGGCAGCCGGCGCGCGAGCATCGTCTTGCCGGCGCCGGGCGGGCCGATCATCAGCAGGTTGTGGCCGCCGGCGGCGCACACCTCCAGCGCGCGACGGGCGGAGGCCTGACCGCGCACGTCCGCCAGGTCCGCCAGGCCGGCGAGCGCCTCCTCCGGCTCCGGCCCGGGGATCGCCCGGGGGAGCGCGTGCTCACCGCGGAGGGCGCCGAGCAGATTGGCCAGCGAGCCCATGGTGCGCACGTCCAGACCGGTGACGAGCGCGCCCTCTGCCTGGTTGCCCTCCGGCACGACGGCCCGGCGCAGGCCGCGCTTGCGCGCGCCGAGCAGCTTGGGGAGCACGCCGCGCACGGTGTGGACGCTGCCGCCGAGCGCGAGCTCACCCAGGAGCAGCAGCCCCTCCAGCGACTCCAGCGGGACGACGCGCAGCGCGGCGAGGGTGGCGGCGGCGATGGCGACGTCGAACCCCGTCCCGAACTTGCGCACGTCCGCCGGCGCTAGGTTGACGATGATGCGGTACTCCGACAGGTCCACCCCGAGCACGGCGAGCGCGCTCTTGACGCGCACGCGGCTCTCGCGGACCGACGCCTCGGCGAGGCCGACGATCTCGAAGGAGGGGACGCCTCGCATCGCCTGGACCTCCACCCGAACGGGCGACGCATCCAGACCGAGGAGACTTGCGCTGAGGGCGGTGGCCAGCATGACCGACCCTCATTGCGAGGCGCGTGCCGGCGCGAAGTCAGGCGTTTTCCGCGGTGGCGGCGCGACGCGGGGTGTCCGGGGACAGTTTCGACCTGTCCCGGGGACACCCCGCGGGACCGCGCCGTCACGTCCGGGCGATCAGCAGCTCCTCCGACGCGCCCGGCGGGCGAAGACCGTCGGTCCTGCCCGCGAAGTAGCGCTCCCCCATCGCGCCGGAGGACACGTGCTCGACGTCCCGGAAGCCGGCCTCGCGCGCGAGCGCAAGCATCTCCTCCGGGGTGAAGAAGCTGGCGAACGGCGTGCCGCTCGCGCGCGCACCTTCCATCGCGCGGGCCATTCCGGCGCGCACCTCCGGGCTCACCCGGTCGATCGGGAGCATGAAGGTCATGACCAGCGTCGAGCCGGACGCGAGCGTGGCGGCGCGGCGCAGCGTGGCGGTGATCGCGCCCTTGCTGAGGTACATGCTGACGCCCGCGGAGGCCACGACCGCGGGTCTGGTGGCGTCGAAGCCCGGCGCCGCCAGCCGCTCCCACCACGCGTCGCCCGCCTCGAAGTCGACGGGCACGAGCCGCAGGGAGGAGGGGACGCCGAGGCCCAGCTCGACGAGACGCCGGCGCTTCCATGCCTGAGGACCAGGTCGATCGACCTCGAAGACGACCACGCGCGAGGCGCTCTCCGGCCGTCGCTGGGCGAAGGTGTCCAGCCCGGCTCCCAGGATGACGTACTGCTCGACGCCGCGCGCCGCCTGTTCCAGCACCAGGTCCTCGACGAAGCGCGCGCGCGCGACGATCGCGGCGCGGAAGGGTCGCGTGAAGCGCACGTCCATGTCGGGGCGGCTGCGCCAGTCGTCCTCCGGCGCCAGCAGCCGGAGCCCGAGCTCGTCCTCCAGGACGTGCGGCGCGGGGTCGGCCACGACATGCAGGGCCCGCCACAGCGCGGTCCGCGCCGCCGTGCTCTCCGGCCCGGTGTCGTCCTCCGGCACGACGCTCACGCGCCCCCGCCGGGCCTGCCAGGTGCCTGGAGGCTCCAGACGCGCCCGTCCGGATCCTCCACCGTCATCTCCTTCGTGCCCCAGTGCGTGTCCTGGAACGGCGTGAGGACCTTCACGACGGGATCCGGCTGGAACGCCGCGGCGTCGGCGACCTTCATGACGAGCCGCACGTCCGCAGGCTCGCTCTCCGGCACCTCGGCGATGAACAGGTACGGCCCCGCGCCGTTGCGGAGCTGGCCGGAGTGGTGGTCGGTCTCGAACTCGAGCGTGTAGCCGAGCGCCTGGAAGAACTTCGCCGCCTTGCCCCAGTTGTGGGTCGTCAGGAAGACGGCCTCGATACCCTCGGTCTTCATGTCACTTCTCCTTTCCGGGCGGGCGCCGCCTGGGCCGGTGCGCGGCGAGGTGAGCGCGCAGCGCCGCCGCGACGATCGCCGAGAGCGACTGCTCCGTCTCGACGGCGTGGTGCTTCACCTCGCGGATCAGGTCGGCGGGCAGGTAGACGTTGAACTGCTTCACGTCGTCCGGCATCCGGCGAACGTACTAGCTTGCTAGCATGCTAGTATCAAGGGCCCTCCTGCGGCGGCCGGAGAAGGTTTGAACTCAGCGACGCCGCTCGTACCATGATCGGATGAACCGACTCCGTTGCTCCGCCCTCGCCCTCGCGCTCGCCCTCCTCGCCGGCTGCAGCTCCGGCTCCGACGAGACCGCCGACGCAGGCCCGGACGCATCGCTCGACGGCGCCGGCACCCCCGACGCCGGCACCCCCGGCGACGGCGCCGCGACCGACGCGCCCTCCCCCACCGACGGCGGCACGAGCGGCGACGCCGGCGGCATCCCGACCGGCGGCACCGTCCTCTTCCAGGAAGACTTCGACGACACCCAGTTCGCCAAGCGCGGCTGGTACGACTCCAGCGGCGGAAGCGTCGTCACGAGCGAGCACGCCCAGGGCAGCACCAGCAGCTTCGAGTGCGCCTTCGCCAAGGGCGGCACCAACTGCACGGGGGGCACCCCCGCGCGCCACAAGTTCACGCCGAGCCAGAGCGTCTACATCGGCGTCTGGGTCAAGTTCGGGAGCAACTGGGTCGGCTCCGGCAAGCCGTACCACCCCCACATGATGCACCTGGTGACCAACGAGGACACCGACTACGTCGGCCCCGCGGGCACGCACCTCACCACCTACTTCGAGGTGGTGTGGGTCGCCGGCGGCGGCTCCCCGCGCCTCGCCATCCAGGATCTGAGCAACGTCGACCCCGCGTGCGTCCTGAAGAACGACGACTCCTTCGTGGGGTGCAACGGAGACTTCAAGTCCTACAAGTTCACCGAGAGCCGGTCCGCCGCTTCGTGCAACGGGCTCCAGGGCTTCCTCGATCAGCGTGATTGCTACTCGGTCAACGGCAACGACACCGCGCCGTGGTACAGCGCGCGCACCTGGCGCGGCAACGGCGGCGCGGCGTGGTTCACCGACGGCGCGGGCCCGCACTTCAAGAACGACTGGCACTACATGGAGGCGTACTACGCGCTCAACTCCATCCAGGGCGGTGTCGGCATGCCCGACGGCAAGATCCGGCTCGCCGTGGACGGGGACCTGGTGCTCTCCTCCGACCAGATCCTCTTTCGCACCGGGGCGCACGCCAGCATGCAGTTCGACCAGTTCCTGATGCTGCCCTACATCGGCGACGGCTCGCCCGTCGCGCAGAGCTTCTGGTTCGACGATCTCACCGTCGCCACCGCCAAGCCATGACCATCGACGCCTGGATCCAGCACCCCACACGGCACTTCCTGCAAGACGAGATGTTCGCCTCCCTCCTGCGCTGGACGGGGACGGAGGTGCCCGAGGAGGAGCTCCCCGCGGACATGACGCTCGCCGCGATGGACGCCGCCGGCGTCGAGGTCGCCCTCCTCTCGGCGTGGCACGGGCCGCAGGGCGCGCTCATCCCCAACGACGAGGTGGCGCGCATGGTGGCGGCGCACCCCACCCGCTTCGCCGGCGTGGCGTCGGTCGATCTGCACAAGCCGATGCGGGCGGTCCGCGAGCTCCGGCGGTGCGTGAAGGAGCTGGGCTTCAAGGGACTTCGCATGCTGCCCTGGCTCTGGGGGCTGCCACCCAACGACCGGCGCTACTACCCGCTCTACGCCGAGTGCGTGGAGCTGGGCGTGCCCTTCTGCACGCAGGCCGGGCACACCGGGCCGCTGCGCTCCTCCGAGCCGGGGCGGCCCATCCCGTACCTGGACGACGTGGCGCTGGACTTCCCCGACCTGGTCATCGTGGCCGGGCACATCGGCTACCCGTGGACGGAGGAGATGATCGCCCTCGCCCGCAAGTACCCGAACGTCTACATCGACACCTCGGCGTACACCTGCAAGCGCTACCCGCCGGAGCTCGTGCGCTACATGCAGGGCGGCGGCCGCAAGAAGGTGCTCTTCGGCTCCAACTACCCCATGATCCTCCCGCACAAGGCGCTGGAGGCCCTGGACGCGCTGGGCCTGGACGACGAGGCGCGCGGGATGTTCCTCGACGGCAACGCGCGGCGGGTGTTCGCCCTCGGCTGAGCGCGAGGGCGGGTGGTGACTGCAACGAGAGTCGAACTCGCTCGCCTCCAGGTTTGTGAGGCGTCCCCGCTACCGTGTGGGGGATACAGACCGATGTCTGCACCACCGACGCACGGCTCGCGCGCGGCCTGACGCCCGACGGGGGGATGGCATCGCCGCGTGCAGCCTCGGAAGGCGAGGACAATCAACGTACTCGCCGTCCGGGTGTCGCCGGCGCTCACCATTCGGATCCCGGTGCGACGGGTCTCGCCGGCCAGGGCGCCAGCCTCTGCCGTTCGAAGGCAGGCGACGAGAACTTGAGAGAGGGCCCGAGAAGGGCAACGGCGGGGTACCTGGTTGTGTCGGCCGGCAGCGAACTCGCACTTGCACTCGCGCAGGTCATCGAGTGCGCCTTGGAGGCCGGCGCGATAGGGACCGAAGTGCCGTACAAGTCGGGATGAGCACCCATGAGTCATGAGTCGGCCTACGGCCACCGCCGATACTCCTCTGTCCCCGGCTGTCGATGTTGATCTACACGGCTGAGCCATGTACGGTCTCCGCCATGGACCCGAAGAGGCTCGCGCCGGTCGGAGCATTCCTCCTCGCCACGTTCTTCCTCACGGGCTGCGTCTCGTGGATGAGCAACCCCGCGGCTCCGGATGCCATCGCCCCGGTCGACGGCCTCCAGAGCTTCAACGTCATGCGCGGCGCCTACCTGTTCGGCGGTCGCGACGGCGTCGTCGCGGCCATGCGCGAGAGGTTCCCACGCGCGCGAGAGATTGAAGAGTACGACGCCCCCGCCACCGGCACGTTCGTCCGCGTCCGCACCCGGGATCACGAGATGTCGCTCGCCGGAAAGATCTACGGCTACGTTGCGCTCTCCTTCTTGACGATCATTCCATTTTACAACGGCGAGACCGGCTGCGACGTCATCTTCGAGGTCTTCCGCAACGGCCAGATGCTCAGGTCCTACGCGTACCCTATCAACCGCCACATGTTCGTCTGGCTGGGCGCGCTGCCAGTGTCGTGGATCAGCGCGTTCACCCCGAGCGAGAGGAACGCCGCCCACGCGGCAGCCTCTCGATTCTTCGAGGACGTGACCAGAGACGGGCTGCTCCGGCCCTGACCCACGGTGATCCGACCGCGGGGCGGATCACCAGCGGTGTGCGTCGCTCCGCGCCCGCGAGCATGAACCCGAGGAGCATCCCGAAGAACACCGGGCTGCGAACTGGCATTGTCATCATGAGTCCCGTAGGGTGACCATGATGATCACGCGGCGGATCGGGTTACTCTTGGGGGGGCTGCTCGCCGTCGCTTGCGGCGCGAATGACGCGACCTCGTCGCAAGCGATCACCTGCACCGGAAGCGGCACGTTCTGCGACTGCGCGCCGAGCGACGCGGGCAGCAGCGACACCACGTGCTCGGCCGCCGCCATCCAGGGCGGGGACGGAGTGTGCTGCGCGTCGGCGGACTACCCGGCGTCGGGTGCGTGCTCCTGCACCATCACGACTCACTGCTACACCTCCGGATCGGGGACGCTCCTGGTGTGCAAGTGCAGCGTGACGGCGAGCGCCGCCGACGGGACGTCGACGGCCTCGTGCACGCCTCCGTCCGGAGGCCACTGCTGCGTGACCGGTCAGGGGAGCCCGCTCGGCGCGAGCTGCTCCTGCTCGTCGACCGCGTGCCTGGCCTCCGAGACGGAGGTCCCCTCCTGCAGTCAGGCCGACACCGCGCCGACGTGCGCGGCGAACGAGCACGCCGTGGACGTGTGCCACTGATCCGGCGCGCTCACTGGCAGCAGACGGTCTTCTCGCCGATGAGGCTCGCGTCGCCCTCGACCGTGGCGCTCGCCACGGTGCACGTCGCCGGCGGCGCGGTGAGGTCGACGTGTACGCTCTTGTACTTGGCCTGGATGTACTGGCAGGTGTCGACCGGCCAGGTCCCCGCCTCGTCGCCGGGCGTGCAGTCGTTGCCGTAGTACGCGGTGACGGTGCCGGCGCAGTTCTCCGGAGCGCTCGCGTCGCACCCGCAGGGCGCGCACCCCGGGTCGGCGCCGGTGCCGACGTAGAGCGAGCGCGGCAGGCCCGGCGGGCAGGCGCGATGTCCGTCCGCCATCGCGCAGAGGGAGGCGCCGGCGCAGAAGTCGACGTCGCAGCCCGGGACGCAGACGGTCGTCGGCGTCGCCACGGCGCCGCTACCGGCGTCGTTCGGCGCGGAGCAGGAGACGCTGCCGGTCGCCTTCACCAGGTGCGCCTTGAGGTGCTGCGTCTGGTTCACGTTGCTGCACTGCCCGGGCGTCGCGTTCGCGAAGGGGTTGTCCCCGCAGCCGTTGCCGCCCGAAATCGGGACCGACGCGTCGCAGGAGTACGTGCCGCTCACCGTGCACGCGCCGCACGTGCAGCCGCCGTCGGGCACGCTCGGGTCGGTCACGAACGGCACGGCCTGGTAGCCGGCGGGGCAGGACGATCCGACCGAGACCGGCTGCCACCCGGCGGGCAGCGCGCCGAGGCACGCGCTGGCGTCGAGCGAGCTGCACGCCTCCGGCAGGTCGAACGCATCGGCGCCGGCGCCGCCATCGTCGTGATCGCCGACCCCCCCGTCCAGATCCGCCAGCCCGCTGGGGTCGAGTCCGCAGGCGATCGCCAGGACGCCGGCGCCCGACACGACGCCTCCGAGGAGGACGAGACGACCCAGGGCCCGGTGCATCCGGACCATGATAGCCGACGTGGCGGGCCAGGTCAGGTCCGCTTCCCCGGTGGTCCGCGCGACCTACTGCAGGCAGCCGATTCGCTTGGTCGCGACGATCATGTCGTCGTACTGCACCGCGCCGGTGGCGTTGTCGGTGATGTAGTTCTGCGGCCAGAAGGCGTTCAGCTTCAGGGCGCTGGTGGAGCGCATCTGCAGGTCGAGCACGGTGTCGAAGGGCGCGGGGTAGTCGGTGCACTCGGTGCCGTCGGCGTCGGGCGTGCAGAACTTGTCCTTGATCCAGTACCCCTTCGGTCCCTGGTCGGTGAAGCTCTGGACGAGCGCGTCGTTCTTCCACACCTCCAGCACCCCGCCGCCGCCGGAGGCGGTGTCGGTGTTGAGCTTCACGTGCACCTCGACGCACACCCACTGCTCCTCGTCGAGCGTGAAGGAGTTCTTGTGGATGACCGCGTTGCCGTAATAGGCAGTGTTGCCCTGCGGCTGCGCCATCCAGGAGTGCATCTGCATCCAGTAGTCGTACGTGTCGAAGCGCGGGTTCGGCCCGCCGATGTCCCACACCGGCTCGATGGAGACGGAGAAGCGGTCGTCGCCGTTGGGCTTCAGCCCCGCCTGCGGGTTGGGGTACTTGGAGGCCGGATCGTAGCCGCCGAACCAGACGCCGGTGTGGTGCCACGGGACGCCCTTCTGGTACTTGGCGTACCAGCGCACGTACCACTCCTCGTAGCCGCCGCTCCCGTTGGTGAGCTCCTTGAAGAGGTCGGTCGCGCTCTGGTTGCCGCCCGCCACGAGCTTCATCGACGCCTTGCCGGAGCTCTTCGGCGGCACGTCGGCGACCAGCGTCATGCCCGGCGCGTTCTTGAAGTCGTCGTAGCGCGCGGTCACGGCGCCGACCGACCCTTCCTCGAAGGGCTCGTGCCACACGACGGCCGGGTCGGAGTCGATGCCGACGTCGCCCGGGTACTGCGCGGCGAGCCCGCTCGGCGCGGCGGCGTCGGGAGAGGTGGACGCGTCGGGCGAGGTGGAGCCATCCGGCGGGCTGGAGCCGTCGGGGGTGGTCCCGGAGTCCGCGCCGCCGGCGTCGGGCGTGCCGGCGGAGTCGTCCCCGCCGCACGCGACCGCGAGGCAAAGAAGGAGCGAGAGCGAGAGCACGCGCATGGGAGACCTCCTCCCCCCATGCTACCCCAGGTGGCCGCGGTTCGCGCAGGACGGCTCGCTCGCCTGGACCTTCTCCGGGGACGGCTCCCTCAAGCTCCCGCCGGTCATCGCGGCCGGGTACGTCTATGTCGCGAGCGACAAGAACGTCTACGCCGTCAACATCGCGACGCACAAGCAGGCCTGGACCGCCGCGTACGGTGGCTGGCTCTCCGTCGCCTCCCGCCGCCTCCTCGTCGCCTCGCAGGACGGCATCCTCCACGCCTTCCTCATGTCCAAGTAGACACTTCATCGCCGCGGGGGCGCGGCGAGCGAAGCCCGCCCTGCCGGGGCGCGCCGCACGCGGAGCCCCGACCCGCGCCGACCCCGCGGCACAACGTGCCGGCCCCGCGAGCATCGAAGTGAGGAGTCGTCTTGAAGCCGACCGCAGCTTGCGCACCGGGAGCAAGAGGAGGTCCCCTTGAAGCTGATTGTCTTCGGCGCCACCGGCAAAATCGGCGGCGCCATCGTCCAGGAAGCGCTGCGACGCGGCCACGGCGTCACGGCCGTCGCGAGGCACGTCGGCAAGATCGCCGCCGCGGAGGCGAGACTTCATCGCGCCACGGCCGACGTGAGCAACGCCAACGCCGTGGCGCGCGTGGCGCGTGGACACGAGGCGATCGTGAGCGCGGTCGGCCCGGCAGCCAACCAACCGGCCGATTTGCTGGTGGACGTCGCGCACGCGCTCGTCGCCGGGGCGCGGAAGGCTGGCGTGAAGCGGGTGCTCGTCGTGGGCGGCGCCGGCAGCCTGCGCACCGCGAGGGGCGTCGACCTGCTGGACTCACCCGATTTCCCGGCGGACTGGCGGGCCGTCGCCATCGCCCACCGCAACGCGCTCAACGTGTACCGCCAGGTGAGCGATCTGGCGTGGACCTGCGTCAGCCCCGCCGCGCTCGTCGAGCCCGGCCAGCGCACCGGCACCTTCCGCGTGGGCGGGGACGATCTTCTGGTCGACGCCACCGGCGCGAGCCGCATCTCCATCCCGGACTACGCGGCCGCCGTCGTCGACGAGCTGGAGCACCCCAAGCACGTCCGCAGCCGCTTCACCGTCGCCTACTGAGGCGGGGGCCTCGCCGCGCGGTCACGGCAGGCCGGTGACCTGCACCGGCGTCGAGTTGCACCACGCCTTGTTCTGGTTGCCGCAGCCGGTGTCGCCGCTCTGGCCGGGCGCGTGCCCCAGCTCCCCCAGGGTGTTGTCTCCCGCCGCCAGCACCTTGTGATCGATGGTCAGCGCGACCAGGTACGTGTTGCTCGTGCTGACCGCGAGCGTGTCCTGATTGGAGATGATCGTCACCGGGGTCGTCACCGGCGCGCCTGGAGTCGCCGGTCCCAGCGCGCCGAAGTCGTTGCGTCCCCAGCACTTCAGGTTGTGCTGGAAGTCGACCACGCACTCCGTGAAGTCCGCGCTGATGCTGGAGACCTGTAGTCCGGGGATCTGCACCGGCACACCCGCGTCAGGCGTACTCGCCGTCGCGTACTCGCCGTTGGCGTTGGTACCCATCACGAGGAGGCTCTGCCCCGCGTTGCGGAAGTACGTTGCCTGGCCGGAGGTCTCCACCTCCGCGGTCGCCTCCCCGAGGGGGACCTTCGAAGGAGTGGGCGTGCAGGGAATGCCCTGACAGTCGGCGTCGCCGGCGGTGCTGGGCGGATGCCCGAGCTGGCCGTACAGGTTCGATCCCCAGCAAAAGACGTCGCCGGCGTTGTTGACCGCACAAGTCGACGCGCCACCGGCCGACACCTGCGCCACGTCGGCGAGCTTCACGTTGAAGGCGTTGCCGGCGGGAGGGGGCGCCGCAGTGCCGAGCTGCTCGCGCGAGTCGTCTCCCCAGCAGTACACCTGGCCGCCGGCGACCGCGCAGGAGTGGATCCAGCTCGAGGCCACCTGGCTGATCGACGACGCCTGCAGACCCGTGGGCTGGGGCGTGAAGTTGCAGTTGACCTGCGTGGCCTGGCTGCCTGCGTAGGACTTGCAGCTCCCGTCACCCGAGGCGCCCGGCGCGTGCCCGAGCTGCCCGAGGTCGTTCTGTCCCCAGCAGTAGACCGCGGTGTCGTCGTATGCGCACGAGAAGCCCTCCCCCAGCCGGCGCGCCAGGTGCTTCATCGGCGCCAGGCCGGCGACGCGGGTCGGCTTGGTCACGCAGGGAACGCTCCCGCCACCTCCGGCCGAGAAGTCACAATGCGATACGTCCGCACCGGCGGGGTCCAGGCCCGCCTGGCCGGCGCTGTCGTCACCCCAGCAGTAGACGGCGCCGTCGCTCGCGAGCGCGCAGGCGTGCGTGCGCCCGGCCGCGACCTCGATGATGGAGGGCGGCCCCGTGTCCGCCACGTCCGCGCCGCTGGCATCCGACCCGGCGTCCGGCCCCTGAGTGACGGGCGAGTCCCCCACACAGGCGAAGATCGCCGCGGAGGCGCCCATGCCGAACCCGATGAGAACACCGAGCTTCCCGGTAGAAATGCTACGCATGCCAGCACACTACCAGAAGGTAGGGACGCCGGGAGGTGTGTCGTGGGGAAGCTCACTGCATCACCCTGGGGGTGCGCGAGACGGTGAGCAGGTCGCGCACCTTCTTCTCGAAGCTCTCCAGGTCCAGCGGCTTGAGCATGACGGTGGCGCCGAGTCGCTCCGCCATCTCCAGCACCCACGGGGTGGCGTGGCCGGTCACGAAGATGACCGGCGTACGCCACTTCGCCGCGCGGAGCGCCTCGACGATGTCCAGCCCGCTGCACACCGGCATCCGCACGTCGGTCACGATGAGGTCGACGTCGGGCTCCGCGGGCTCCCGGTAGCGGGTGGCCACGCTGACCAGCATGCGGCCACCGTCGGCCACGTCGACGACGCTCAGCCCCATGCTCCGCAGCGCCTCGGCCAGGACAATCCGCGTGGGCTCGTCGTCCTCGGCGAGCAGGACACGTGGTGCGGGGGGCCTTGGGCCGACCGTGCGCTGCATGACTCTGGACTGAGCACGGCGCGTGCCGCCGCGGACGGACGCGATCTTCTGGCGTGTCCACGGCGGCCGGGCGCAAGACACGCGGCGACTCGCAAAAGGCGGGCGCGGCGGGGGTACCTCGTGCAAATCGCGCGCGGGCGGAGGGGCCCTCAGCCGATCGCCGCGAGCGCCGCCTCGCAGGCGGCCACCGTCTTCGCCACGTCCTCTTCGGAGTGCGCGGCGCTCAGGAACGCCGCCTCGAACTGGGAGGGCGGCCAGTACTGGCCGTGCGCCAGCATGGCCTGGTGCCAGCGGCCGAAGCGCGCCGTGTCCGCCTTCTTCGCGTCGTCCCACGAGCGCACCGGCCCGGCGGTGAAGAAGAGCGTCGTCATCGCCCCGACGCGCTGCACGCAGCCCTCCACCTTCGTCTTCGCGAGCGCCGCGCGCATCCCCGACTCGAGCGCGGCGCCGAGCTTCTCCAGGTAGGCGTAGACCTTGTCGTTGAGGTGCTCGAGGGTCGCGAGCCCGGCGCTCACCGCGACCGGATTCCCGCTCAGCGTGCCCGCCTGGTAGACCGGCCCGAGCGGCGCCACCTTCTCCATGATCTCTCGGCGCCCGCCGTACGCCGCCAGCGGCAACCCGCCGCCGACGACCTTGCCGAGGCACGTCATGTCGGGGCGCACGCCCGCGCGCTCCTGCATCCCGCCGCGCGCGACGCGGCAGCCGGTCATCACCTCGTCGAAGATGCTGACCGCGCCGTGCGTCTTGCACACGTCGACGATGGCCTGCAGGAAGCCGGGCTCCGGCGGGACGCAGCCCATGTTGCCGACGACCGGCTCGACGATCACCGCGGCGATCTCCTCGCCGCGCGCCTCGAAGAGGGCCTTCAGCTTGGCCACGTCGTTGTACGGAAGCGTGGCCGTCGTGCCGGCGATCCCGGCGGGGACACCGGCGGAGTCGGGCACGCCGAAGGTGGCGAGGCCGGAGCCCGCCTTGACGAGGAGGAAGTCGGCGTGGCCGTGGTAACAGCCCTCGAACTTCACCACGACGTCGCGGCCGGTGAAGCCGCGCGCGACGCGGATGGCGGCCATCGTCGCCTCGGTGCCGCTGGAGGTGGCGCGCACCATCTCGATCGACGGGTAGAGCTCGACGAGCTTCTCGGCGAAGCGGACCTCCAGCTCGGTGGGGGCGCCGTAGCTGGTGCCGTTGTTGGCGGCGCTCGTCACGGCCTCCACCACCGCGGGGTACGCGTGGCCGAGGATCATCGGCCCCCAGGAGCCGACGTAATCCGTGTATTGTACACCATCCGCGTCCCAGAGCTTCGCCCCGGCCGCGCGGGCGATGAAGAGCGGCTCGCCGCCGACGGCGCGGAAGGCGCGCACCGGGCTGTTGACGCCACCGGGGATGACGCGCTGTGCGCGCGCGAAGAGCTCTCGAGATCGCGTGCCGGCCATGGCCGATTCTGTAGCATGGGCGGAGCCCCCACGTCCGTCCGGAGCGCGCGACCGGGCCGTGTGGGTGCCTGGCACCCTCATCGTGTGCGCGCGACCAGCATGACGTACGCGATCACGCCCACGCTGCCCAGCAGCGCCAGGATGCTGATCGCGACGACCACCCACAGCCAGGCCGGGCGGGAGGGCGCGGGCGGGGCGAGCGCGGGCGGCGGCTCCGACGCGGCAGGCGCGAAGGGCGGGGCGGGGCCAGGAGGAGGTGGTGTCACCCGCGAGTGCGGCAGCGCGGTGGCCCACGCGGGTACGACGTTCGCCGGCTGCTGGGACAGCGCCTGCGCGGGCGGCGGCCCGCCCACGGTACCCGCCATGGGACTCGGGGCCTTCGGCCCGGCGGGCGGGGGCTGCGACGCCGCCCGGTTGGCGCGCGCCGCGGCGACGAGCTCCATGGCGCTCTGGTTCGGCATCAGCGCGGTGCCACCCTGGCCCGCCGCCTGACGACCGACCACCCGCGAGCGCACGGCGGAGAGCGGCAGCGTCTGACCGAGCGCGGCCGCCGGTCGCGGCGGCTCCGCCTGGGGCGGCGGCGACGCGACGGTCTGCGCGAAATCCTGACGCGCGGCGGGGGCGGGCGCCTTCGCCGACGCGGTGAAGGCCGACCAGAACCGTTCCATGTCCGCCTGCCGGTCCGTCGACTTCACCGCGAGGGCGGAGCGAAAGACCGCCTCCATCGCGTCGCTCACGTGCAGCCCCATCGCGCGCGGTGTGGTGAGCTGCCCGCGCGCGACCTGCGCGATGAGATTGGTGAGGGTGTCGGCCGAGCGCAGGCGACGGTCCAGCATGGCCTCGACGAGGATGAGCGCGAAGGCGTAGACGTCGGTCCACGGACCGATGGCGCCGTGGTGCGGGTCGAGCTGCTCCGGCGTCGCGTACTGCGGCGAGGCGACCATGAAGTTGGTCAGCGTGGCCGCGCCCTGCATCCCGCCCATGGCCTGCGGCTCGAGGATCTTGGCCATGCCGAAGTCCAGCACCTTCAGGCGCTGGCCCGCGCGCGTGGCGTGCACGAAGAGGTTCCCCGGCTTGACGTCGCGGTGCACGATGCCCTGCGAGTGCGCGTAGGCGATGGCGGTCGCCGCCGGCTCGAAGAGCTCGATGAGCTCCTCCGGCGTGCGGCCCTGGCGCTGCTCGGCCCGGCGCTGCCGCAAGTCCTGGGCGAGCGAGACGCCCTCCAGCCACTCCAGCACCATGTACGGCACCGTCTCGCCTGTCGTCGGGGCGATGGTGGAGCCGGTGGTGATGCACCGCACGATGTCCAGGTTGCCCTGCGAGAGCCGGTACATGATGCGGCTCTCGTCCCAGAAGCGCTGGGTGAAGGACTGCACGAGCTTCTCGCTCTTCTGCTTGGTCCTGATCTTCAGGCACTTGATCGCGATGGGCTCCTTCAGCGACAGGTGCTGCCCGCGGTAGACGACCGAGAACCCGCCCTCGCCGACGACGTCCATGACATGGAACTGTCCGTCGATGACGTGACCTCCAAGTCCGAAGACGTCCGCGCCCACGCCTCCAGGGTATCAAGCCCGGATGAGCGCGTCTGTAACGCTCCTGGCTCGGCCGTGGTGCGTGATACGCTGACGGCATGCGGTGGAAGTGTGGCTTCGTGGGGGCATGCGCCGCCGTCTGCCTTCTGGCTGCGGCGGCGGCGGGCGGGTGCGGCGGCGACGACAGCACGAGCGGCGGGCCGGACGCGGCGGTGGAGACCGGTCCCACGCCCGCGCCGTTCGGGCTCGACGCGCGGCCTTCCAACACGACGTGCCTCGCGCCGGCGCGGCCGCAGGCGCCCTCGGCGGTGGAGCTGAAGAAGGTCTTTCCCGGGCTGACCCTCAACACGCCGATGCTGCTCACGCAGATCCCCGGGGACGGCTCGCGCTGGTTCGCGGCGCTGCGCAGCGGCACCGCCGTCTCCTTCGACGCGCAGAACCCTGTGGACGCCACCAAGACGACGGTCCTCACCATCCCCAAGCCGCTGCAGACCGCCGGCGAGGGCGGCTTCCTCGGGATGGCCTTTCACCCAAAGTTCGCCCAGAACGGCAAGGTCTACATCTCCTTCACCACCACGAGCGGCACCTCCGCCGCCAACATGCGCTCGGTCATCGCGGAGATGACCAGCACCGACGGCGGCAAGACCTTCCCCGCGGCCAGCTACAAGGAGCTCCTCTCCTTCGACCAGCCGTACACCAACCACGACGGCGGCGACCTGAACTTCGGCAGCGACGGCTACCTGTACTGCTCCTTCGGCGACGGCGGCTCCGGCGGCGACCCGCTCGGCCACGGGCAGAACACCAACCTCTTCTTCTCCAAGATCCTGCGGCTGGACGTGGACAACGTCCCGCAGGGCAAGACCTACGGCATCCCGCCGGGCAACCCCTTCGCCAGCGCCGGCGGCGAGCCGGCGACCTTCGCCTACGGCTTCCGCAACCCCTTCCGCTTCAGCGTGGACATGGCGACCGACCAGGTCGTGGTGGGCGACGTCGGACAGAACCTCTGGGAGGAGATCGACCTCGGCGTGAGCGCCGGCGGCGACTACGGCTGGAACGTGCGCGAGGGGCAGCACTGCTACAGCCCCGCGACCAACT
Source organism: uncultured delta proteobacterium (assembly GCA_963782055.1). Taxonomy (GTDB): domain Bacteria; phylum Myxococcota_A; class Polyangia; order Polyangiales; family Polyangiaceae; genus DASXHD01. The sequence continues at coordinate 970,680 of CAWAIF010000003.1, read as the reverse complement.
GCCCGACCGCGGGGCTGATCGATCCCATCTGGAACTACGATCACTCGCAGGGCAACGCGGTCATCGGCGGCGTGGTCTACCGCGGCAAGGCCATCCCCTCCTTCGTCGGCACCTACGTCTTCGGCGACAACGGCAGCGGCAAGGTGTGGAGCCTGACGGTGGACGCGCAGGGCAAGCCTGTCGTCGCCGATGTCCCCAACGGCGGCGGCGGAGGCTGGGTGGACTTCGCGCAGGATCAGGACGGCGAGGTCTTCGCGGTCTCCCTGTACGGGGCGGTCTACCAGCTCGTGGCCTCCGGCCCGACGCCGCCGGACACCTTCCCCGCCACCCTCTCCAAGACCGGCTGCGTCGACCCCGGCGACCCGACGAAGGCCGCGCCGGGACTCATCCCCTACGAGCCGTCGAGCCGCCTGTGGAGCGACGGCGCGGAGAAGCACCGCTGGATGGCGCTTCCCGACGGCAAGACGATCACCCTGCTGCCCGACGGCGACTTCGACTTCCCCATCGGCACGGTGCTGGTGAAGGAGTTCGACGTCGGCGGCAAGCGCGTGGAGACGCGCCTGTTCGTCCGCCACGACGACGGTGGGTGGGGCGGCTACAGCTACGAGTGGAACGATGCGCAGACGGACGCGACGCTCCTTCCCTCCAGCAAGTCGAAGGATGTCGGCGGGCAGACCTGGTACTTCCCCAGCCGCGCGGAGTGCTTCCGCTGCCACACGCAGGCGGCCAACACGAGCCTGGGGCCGGAGATCGGGCAGCTCAATCACGACTTCACCTACCCGGAGACCAACCGCCTCTCCAACCAGATGGCCACGCTGGATCACATCGGCATGTTCTCGACGCCGCTGCCGGCGCCGGTGGACCAGCTCGTGGCCTACCCCGACCCGCTCGGCTCCGGGCCTCTCGACGCGCGCGCCCGCGCGTACCTGCACGTCAACTGCTCGATGTGCCACCGGCCCAACGCGGGCGGCGGCGGGAGCATGGACTTCCGCTTCGGCACCCCGCTCGCTTCGGCGATGGCGTGCGGCGTCGACCCGAGCGCGGGGGATCTGGGGATCGCAGGGGCGAAGATCATCGCGCCCGGCGATCCGGCGAAGTCGCTGCTGGTGCAGCGGCCGTCACGGCTGGACGCGTACCGCATGCCACCGCTCGCCACGAGCATGGTGGACACCGCGGGCGTCGGCGTGCTCACGCAGTGGGTGCAGAGTCTGAGCACGTGTCCGGCGCCGCCGGCCGACGCGGGCGCCGACTGAGAGGACTGGCCTGGGAGGGCTGCACGCGGGGCCCCTCCGCTGCGCGCCGGGCGAACGCCTGCTCCACGGACGTTGAGATCAGGCGCGCTGCCGCCAGACGAGGAGCGCCAGGATGGCGCCACCGATCAGCAGGACGCCGAAGAAGACGGCGAGGCCGAGGACGAGCAGGCTGGTGCGGCGCGGGGTGACCTCCCCCGGCGCGGGGAGGGAGGCGCGCTCGATCTTGACGGTCGGGACGCGTGTCGCGCCGGCCGGCGGCACGGCGACCGCGGGCGGTGGGGGCTGCGCGGGCGCGGGCGACGGCGCGGCGGGCGGCGCCGGCACCTGGTCGGACGACAGCGGCTCGACCGGCCCGCCGTACGCGCGGATGGACTGCGACTGGAAGCTCGGCGTCCCCGCGGGCGGCGGCATCGCCGCGCCCTGGAGCAGCGGCGCTGTGGACCGCGACGGCCCGGGCGGAGGTGGTGACGCCATGCGCACGGTGGACTTCAGGTTGGCGAGCGACGTGCCGCCCGGCGCGGCGGGGGCCGGCGCCGGCGGGCCGGGGACCTTGATGGCGGCGGGCAAGGTGCTGGCCTCGCCGAGCTGCGGGTCGGTGGAGGGGATGGGCTCCTCCTGCGACGCCGGCCCCGCCGACGGCGGCACGATCTGCCGCACGGTGGGGTGCGGGTCGCGCGCCCCCGGTCCGCGCGCCGCCTGCTGCAGCTCCGCCCAGAGACGCCCCACGTCGGCGGGGCGCTCCGACGGGTCGAGCGACAGCGCACGCGCGAACACCGCCTCCACCGCCTCCCCCACTCCCGCGCCGAGCGCGCGCGGCGTGCGCACGAAGGTCGGCGTGAGGGTCTGCTTGAAGTAGTCACCGAGCGTCACCCCCTCCACCACCGGGCGGCCGAGCAGCGCCTCGGTCAGGATGAGCGCGAAGGCGTAGACGTCGGTCGCGGGTGAGGCGGGGGCGATGGTGGCGTCGAACTGCTCCGGCGCCGCGTAGCCGGGGGAGAAGATGCGGATCTGGCCGAGCGTCGGCGCGCGCGGGCCGAGCTCCAGCGCGTGGTCGCTCACCACCTTCGCCACGCCGAAGTCCAGGACCTTCATGCGCACCCCGCCCTCGCGCCGGCGGGCGAGGAAGAGGTTGCCCGGATTGAGGTCCCGGTGGATGACCCCCTGCGCGTGCGCGTACGCCAGCGCGTCGGCCGCGTGCTCGAAGAGCCCCATCACCTCGCTCAGCGACCGCGCACCGGCGCCGCGCGCCCGCCGCTCGTCGAAGTCCTCGCCCAGCGACACGCCCTCCAGCCACTCGAGCACCATGTACGGGATGGCCTGACCATCCTGCGCCACGGTGCCGCTCGCGATGGACCGCACGATGTTGAGGTTGCCCTGCGAGAGGCGGTAGAGCAGCTTGCTCTCGTCGCGGAAGCGCCGCAGGAAGGACTCCATCATCGCCGCGCCCACGGTGGTGGGGAGCTTGAGGCACTTGATGGCGATGGGCTCCTCCAGTCCGAGGTGGAACCCCTTGTAGACCGCCGAGAATCCCCCCTCCCCCACCACGGAGTCCACGCGAAACTGTCCGTCGAGCACCTGCCCGCTCAGGTGAAACGGATCCTTGCCCGCGGCCACGGTCGGCAGGATACACCACCAGTCGCCGTGACACCGGACCCGTGGACCCGCATCCTGAGGCGCCTTGCCCTGACCGGCGTGGTGCTCCTCGCCGCCGCCCTCACCCCGTACCTCCCCATGTGGGCGGCGGAGGTGCTGGTCGCCTACGCGGCGATCACCATCGTTCCGCTCGGGCTGGCGCTGGTCATCCAGCGCGCGCCGGCAGAGCCGCGGCCCGTCGTGGACCGCGCGGCGGCGATGGCGGTGCTCCCCGGCGCGTGCGCGGTCATTGCATCCTACACCTACCGGCCGGGGGCGGCTGCCGCCGTGCTCGCGGGCGCGTGGGTCGTCGCGTGCGGGATCATCGGCGCGCTCGGGGTGGCGCGCGCGGCGCGGCGATGGCGCCGGGGCGCGCTGTTCACCGCGGACGAGGTCTGCATCGACGTCGGGCTCCTCTACCTGCCCGTGGGCGCGGTGTGGCTGGCGCTCTCGCGCGGCGGCGCGACGCCCCTCGGCTTCCGGGAGCCCGTCATCCTGCTGACGGCGGCGCACTTCCACTACGCCGGCTTCGGCGCGCCGCTGGTCTGCGGGCTGGTGGGGCGGCTCGTCCACGAGCCGGGGGAGCGCACCTCGTTCGAGTACCGCGTCGCCGCCGTCGCGGTGTGCGCGGGCGTGCCGCTCACCGCCGTCGGCATCCTCACCAGCCACGGCACGGAGGCCACCAGCGCGCTGCTGCTGGCGGCGGGCATGCTCGCGCTCGCGGCGCTCCTCTTCCTGCGCGCCACGCGCGCCGCCCTCGCCTTGCGGCCCGGGTGGCGCGGCCGCGCCGCCGCGGCGCTCTTCGCCCTCGCCGGGCTGAGCCTCGTCGTCAGCATGGCGTTCGCCGCCACCTTCGCCGTCACCGGGTCGGCGGGGCGCGACGCGTCGGACGACCCGCTCTTCTCCATCACCCGCATGGTGGAGGTGCACGGCGTCGCCAACGCGCTCGGCTTCACCACGGCGTGCCTGCTCGCCTTCACCCTGCTCGAGCCCCCCGAGCGCCGACGCGCGCAACCGGGCGATCGTTAGCGAGCTCATCGGGACCGCGCCCGGACGACGGCCGGGGTGTCCGGGGACACCCGCGATCTGTCCGGGGACAGGGGCCGCTCACGCGTTCGGCGCGGATTTCCGCCGTGGCGTGCGTGGCACGCGTCTCGCTCTACACCCTCTCGCGCACCGCCAGGGAGGCGGGCGCTCTCGGACAAACAAGTGAGGAAGTCATGGAAGGTCGGCAACTGAAGACGGTGTTCACGGTCACGGAGCGCAACGGCAAGTCGTACTGGACGCGGGTGGGCTTCGGCTCCGTCAACCAGGACGGGTCCATCAACCTGCGCCTGGAGGCCATCCCCACCAACGGGATGCTCCAGGTTCGCGAGTGGGAGCCGCCCGGCGAGAACCGCGGCGCCAACAACCTGATGGCGGTGCGCCCGCCCCGCCTGCCGGCGGAGGCGCGTCCGCCTCGTCTGCCGCAGCAGCCGGCGGAGGCCTGAGGGTCGCCGTGCTCACCACGGTCAGGGCCACCGCGCGGCGCTTCGTCGTCTCGCGGTGGTGGAGGCCTGCGTCACGCGTGCTGCTGTCAGCCGCGGGCCTCCTTCTCCTGGCGGTCGTGGGCCGCTTCGTGGTCGTCGGGGGGCAGGTCCCCCCGGCGGCCGCGGCGGTCCCCGAGCCGCTTCCCCCCGCGCCGTCCGCGCTCGCCGCGGCCCCCCCGGCGGACGTGGAGCCGGCGGCCGGTCCCGACGCCGCCGCCCCGCGCTCGCACTCCGCGCGCGCCACACCGGACGATCCCGTCTACCTCAACGAAGCCACGACGGACGACCTGCGCCGCCTCCCCGGCATCGGCCCGAAGCGCGCGCTCGCCATCCTCTCGCTGCGGCGGAGGCTCGGTCACTTCCGGCAGATCGAGGATCTGCTGCGCGTACGCGGCATCGGCCGCCGCACACTGCACAAGCTGCGGCCGCTGGTGCGCCTGGGCAGCGCGGACGCCGGCGTACCGGTCACTGCAACCAGGTGAGCGGTCGCGATTCGCGAACGCGAACCAAGGGGAGAGCCGCCGAGTTCACTTCGGCGGCGCGGGGATGAGCCTCCCCGAGGCACCATCCGGCGTAGCCGAATCGTGCACGCTGGTTCAGGTGACGGCGGCGCGCAGCCGCTCGATGAGCGGGACGATCTCCGCGCGCCGCAGCTTGAGGGCGGCGCGGTTGGCGGCGAGGACGCTGGAGACGCGCGCCACCTCCTCCACCACCTCCAGCCCGTTCTGGCGGAGCGTCTCCCCCGTCTCGACGAGGTCCACGATGAAGTCGGACAGCCCGGTCAGCGGCGCCAGCTCGACGGAGCCGGACACCGCGATGATCTCCGCCTGCACGCCCCGCCGGGCAAAGTGGGCCGCCGCCGTGCGCGGGTACTTGGTGGCCACGCGCGGTACGTCGGGCCACGGGCCGAGCCCCTGCTTCGCCGCCACCATCATGGTGCACCGGCCGATCTGCAGGTCCAGCGGGGTGAGCACGTCGGGCTCGTGCTCGCGCAGCACGTCGCGCCCGCACACGCCCAGGTCCGCGGCGCCGTACTCCACGTACGTGGGCACGTCGTCCGCCTTGAGCAGCAGGAAGCGCAGGCCCCCCGCGGTGCGGATGAGGGTGCGATCGTCGGCGAGCAGCGGCGCGGCGTCGACGCCCGCGCGCACGAGCAGCGGCGCCAGCGCCTTGAGCACGCGCCCCTTCGGCACGGCCAGGGTGAGGGCCTCGGTCACTCCTTCACCCCTCGGCCCCCTTCACGCGGGCGATCTTCGCGCCCAGTCCGCCGAGCTTCGCCTCGATGTGCTCGTAGCCGCGGTCCAGGTGGTAGACGCGGCGCACCTCCGTCTCGTCCGCCGCCGCGAGCCCGGCGATGATGAGCGACGCGCTCGCCCGCAGGTCGGTCGCCATGACGCTCGCGCCATAGAGCTCGCTCACGCCCTCCACCACCGCCGTCTTGCCGCGCAGGGCGATGTTCGCCCCCATGCGGTGCAGCTCCGGCACATGCATGAAGCGGTTCTCGAAGATGGTCTCGGTGATCACGCTCTCGCCCTCGGCCATCGACATGAGCACCATGAACTGCGCCTGCATGTCGGTGGGGAAGCCGGGGTGCGGCGCGGTGGTGACGTTCACCGCGCGCAGCCGCCCCGTCCGGCGCACGCGGATGCTCTGCCCCTCGGTGGCGATCTCCACCCCCGCCCGGCGCATCTTCATGACGAGCGCTTCCAGGTGCTGGATCTCGGCGCCCTCGACCAGTACGTCGCCGCCTTCGAGCATCGCCGCGGCGCACATGTACGTCCCCGCCTCGATGCGGTCGGGGATGATGGCGTGATCGAACGGCGCGAGCTCCCCCTGCTCGCGGCCCTTGACGTGGATGACGTCGGTCCCGGCGCCGTCCACCTCCGCGCCCATCTTGTTGAGCACACGGGCGAGCTCCTCCACCTCCGGCTCGCGCGCGCAGTTGACGAGCGTGCTGCGCCCCTTGGCGAGCGCCGCGGCCATCATCAGGTTCTCGGTGCCTGTGACGGTCGGCAGGTCGAAGACGACCTCCGCGCCGCGCAGGCGGCCGCCGCCGCTCGGCCCCGTCGCGACGACGTAGCCGCGCTCCAGCTTGATGTCGGCGCCCATCGCCTCGAACCCCTTGAGGTGCTGGTCGATGGGGCGAGAGCCGATCTGGCAGCCGCCGGGCAGCGAGACCTTCGCCCGGCCGAAGCGGGCGAGCAGTGGCCCGAGCACCAGCACGCTCGCGCGCATCTGCTTGACCAGCTCGTACGGCGCCTCCGGCCGCACGTCGGAGCCCGCCTCCACCACCACCTCCGGCGCGGCGACCTTCACGTCGCGACCGAGGAAGCGCAGCAGCGCGGCGGTCGTGTCGATGTCGCGCAGCGCGGGGACGTTGCGCAGCTTGCTCTGCCCGTCGCTCAGCAGCGTCGCGCACAGGATGGGCAGCGCCGCGTTCTTGGCGCCGCTGATCTTGACCGTGCCCTTGAGCGGCGCGCCGCCGCGAACCCGTATGGCGTCCATCGAGTCCTACGCTTATCGCGCCGGGTCGGGCGCGGCAAACTCCCTACTTTTTTCCCGCTTCCTTGGCGGCCTTCATGCGCGCCCGGAGCTTGCCCGCGTACCCTTCCTTGTTCTCCTGCTTGACGCGGGCGATGGCCAGCGCGTCCGCCGGGACGTCCCGCGTGACGGTCGTGCCGGTGGCGACGTAGGCGCCCTTGCCCACGGTGACCGGCGCGACGAGCTGCGAGTCGCTCCCGATGAACGCCTCCGCCTCGACGGTCGTGGTGTGCTTCTGCACGCCGTCGTAGTTGCAGAAGATGGTGCCGGCGCCGATGTTGGCGCGCTCCCCGATGACGCCGTCGCCCAGGTAGGCGAGGTGGTTGGCCTTGCTCCCCGGCGCCATGCGCGTCTTCTTCGTCTCGACGAAGTTGCCCAGGTGCACGCCGTCGCCCAGCTCGCTGTCCGGCCGCACGTGCGAGAAGGGTCCGATCTGGGCGTCGGCACCGATGGTGGACGCGGCGAGGACCGAGTAGGGCTTGAGCACGGTCCCCTCGCCGACCGAGACGTTGGTGAGTACGCACCCGACGTCGACGATCGCCCGGGCGCCGACCTGCGTCGTCCCGCGCAGCACCGCCCCCGCCTCCACCACGGCATCGGCGCCCACCTCCACGCCGTCGTCCACGCGCGCGCCGGTCTTCACGGTGACGCCCGCGCGGCGCAGCCGGTCGGCGATGCGGGCGTACATGCGCTGCTCGGCCTCGTCGAGCTGCACACGGTCGTTGACGCCGGCGAGCACCTCGCCGCGCGACGCGACGGCGACGACGCGCGCGCCGTCCTCCCGCGCGAGCGAGACGACGTCGGTGAGGTAGAGCTCGCCCTGGGCGTTGTTCGGCTTCAGGCGTCCGAGCAGCGCGCGCAGGCGCGCGGCGGACATGGCGTAAATCCCCGGGTTGATCTCGCGCACCGCGCGCTGCGCGTCGTCCTCCAGGTCCTTCTGCTCGCGGATGGCGACGACCTCGCCCTTCCCGTCGCGCAGCACGCGCCCGTAGCCCGTCGGGTCCGGGACCGTGCACGTCGCCAGCCCGACGAGCGCGTCGTCGTCGGCCTGCGCGCGCAGCACCGCGGCGAGGTCGCCCGACTCGACCAGGGGCACGTCGCCGTAGAAGACGAGCACCGTCGCCGCGTCGGGGGCAACCGCTCCCACACCCGCCGCCGCGGCGTCGCCCGTGCCGCACTGCTCTGCCTGCACCGCCGTACGCACCCGGGTGCCGAAGGCGCCGATCAGGTACGCCGTCACGGCCTCGCGGCCATGGCCGACCACGACCACCACGTCGTCGCACCCGGCGTCGAGGGCCGCCCGCACGGGGTAGTGGACCAGCGGCCGCCCGGCGATCGGGTGCATCACCTTGGGCAGGGCGCTCTTCATCCGCGTCCCCTGCCCCGCCGCGAGTATCACCGCCGTCGTCTTCGCCATCGCCCGCGCATTCAAGCACAGATCGTCTGCGTGCCAACGATCGGGCGCCCGCCGCTCCGGCCTGCATCCGACCGGGCCCCTCCATCGGACCGGGCCGGCCTCCGACGGTTCGCCCGCCAACCTCCGATCGTTCGCCCGCCAACAGTGCGGTGGCGGCCACTCCCGCTGGAACGGGGCCGATCGGCGATCGCTGCACGGCGAACCATCCCGCGCTTGGCGCGGCAGGGAGGAGCCCCCACCGGGCCGCCATGGCGAGCCCGGCTGACGCATCGCGTCATCCATGGGCGTCGGTGCACCATGTCTGGGACGGCGCAGGTCACGTAGACTGTCCTGCGATGCGGTTCGTTCGGCTTGGGCTCTTTGGCTTGTCGGTGCTGGTGATGGGAGCCTGCTCCGACATCGACACCTCGCGCCAGCTCCCGGCGCGCGGGTCGGTGGGCGAGGAGGTCTTCGGGATCTTCTGCGATCGCGTGGCGGGACAGGTGCTGCGCGAGGACCTGACCGGCGCGTCCTTCCACGCCGTCTGCCACAAGGTGGACGGCCAGTACGCCGACACCGTCGACGAATCGCTGCTTCCGCCCCCCACCTCCGACGCCGTCGACCAGCAGGGCAACCCCGTTCCGATCGAGAAGCAGCAGGCCGACCGGGCGTATGCGCTGTCGCGCATCGGCGCCCTCACCCGCCGCCGGCAGGATCTCATCGCCGCCATCGACGCCGTCGTGCCCGACGTGAAGGTGCCGGTGAAGGACGTGTCCAACCCCGACCCCACCAGGAGCTGCGACGCCCCTGCGGCCTCCGGCGAGGACTCGCTCCCGCACGCCCTCGCCGACATGCTCTCGCGCTTCGCGACGCTCTACGACGACGGGACGCTCCCCCACTCCACCGAGTCGCTCGGCGAGCTGATGGACTCCATCCAGGCCTCCCCCGACGCGCAGGCCGCGTTCGCGCGCATCGGCGCGCGGCTCGGCTACCGCCCGGTGGCGACGGCGCTCGGCGCGGCCCGCCCCGCGATGGCGTACCCCCACCTGCGCGATCTCGCCAACGCGACGCTCCGCGTCCTCAGCGATCACTCCGACGCCTACGACCCAAGCTCCCCCCCGGCTCCGCCAACGCGCAGTTCAACCAGGCGCTCGCCGTGCTCCAGCAGGAGCTGCGCACCGCCACGCCGAGCGCCAAGACCACGCCGCTCGTCGTCACGCCCGACGCGATGGCCAGCCGCAGCGTGCTCTCCAGGCCGCGCACCACGCTGGAGGCGCTGCAGGACGTGATGCTCGCGGAGGACCCGACCTTCGGCGGCGGCACCTCCCGCTACATCGTGCGCCGCGACTCGCGCGGCTTCGCCGCGGTGCCGCTCGTCGGCGGCAAGGTGCCCGCGCCCTTCGTCGACCAGGACGCCGACGGCCTCCCCGACATCGACGCCCTCGGCCGCTTCGTCTCCACCAACGGCCAGGCCCCTCCGGCGCCCTTCTTCGCCGCCGACGCCCCGCCCGCCACGGCCTACGACACCTTCGGTCGGTCGCTGGACGCCAACAAGCTCCTATACGACTACGTCGACACCAGCCACACCTTCACAGCGTCGGCCCTGCGCAACATGAAGCCGTTGCTCGACCCCGACCCGCAGGACGCCCACGAGACGCTCATGTACGCGCTCGGCGGCATGGTCGTCATCCTCGGCCCGCGCGACGGCGCGCCGATGACGCAGAAGGTCTACGGCGACACGACCACCGGCCAGGTGACCGTCACCTACGACGCCTTCCACGCCGAGACCTCCCCCCTGCTCGACCTGGTCTACGCCGTGGGCCAGCTCCTCGGCGACGCGCCGACCGACGCGCTCCTCCAGTACTCCAGCATGCTGATGAAGGACCACACCGCCGACCTGGCGCGGGTCGTCGGCGCGGGCCTCGCCTTCAAGGACGTCGCCGACAAGCACCCGGAGGCGGTGCTCCCCGCCAAGTCCACCTTCTGGGACGAGATCCTCGACGTGCTCGTCAAGGTCGAGCAGGAGCCGGGCCTGCTGGAGGACGTGCTGCGCTCCCTCGGCTCCGACCAGGCCCTCCCGCTCAACGGCATCTTCGCCAACTACATGGGGTTTCGCGATCACGTCAGCTACGACCGCAAGAACCTCAACGGCAAGCCGTACAACTTCGACACGGCGAGCAACAACGACATGAAGACCCCGGTGGACCGCACCAAGGCGGACACCGGGTGGAACCGCAGCGCCTTCTTGCGCTTCCTGCAGGTCGTCCACGACACCAACGGCGTGACGGCGTGCAACAAGGAAGGCGCCGTGCTCCACGCCCAGGGCGTCCCCATCCTCGGCAGCGGCGACATCTGCGCCGGGACACTCGCCCTCTGCGCCCTGCCCGGCACGCGCCCCTTCCACGAGTGCGAGGTCTTCAAGATCGACAACCTCGCCAAGTTCTACGTCGACTCCATCGTCGGCCGCGCCAACCTCTACATGCGGCCCGGCGTGCTGCGCAACGGCATCGCCGGCATCGGGGCCGCCACGGTGAGCATGATGGAGCAGTCCAGCGGCATCACCGGCTTCTGGGACGCCGCCGGGGCGCACACCTTCCGGCCGACGCCGCAGTTTCTCAACCGGCAGGTCTACTTCGATATCCCCAACGACAGCCCCAACCCGGGCGGCACCAACTACAAGACCAACCGCTTCCTCAAGGATCTGATGGGCGTCAACTCGGTGGGGACCACCGCGTGCCCGGAGAAGGTCATCAACGACCCGGACCCCGGCGCGGCCGACGCCGCCAACGACGGCAAGATCCACGGCCTGCGGCAATGCGCGCCGGGCGACTCGCTCCAGGAGCGCGACCCCGACGCCACCTTCGTGCTGGAGAACTTCGGCAGCTACGCGGCGATGGCGCCGCTCATCAACGCCTTCGCCATCCACGGCCGCGAGGATCTGTTCATCCAGCTGATGGATACCATCTACCGCCACTGGCAGGACGACAAGGGCACCGCCTCCGAGTGCGACAAGTGCACCAAGGATGGCGCCGACTCCTACGAGCCGCTGCTCGTCGACGCGCTCCCCGGGGATCTCCTCCCCGGTCTCGCCGCCCTCACCAAGACGCTCGAGTCCTCCACGATCAAGGTCTGCACCGCGACCGACCAGAACCACATGTGCACCGGCTCCAAGACCGAGGACGGCATCACGGTGATGGCGGAGGGCACGCGCGGCCTGGTCGACCCGGTGCGCGCCAAGTCCGCCGGACTGACGGACCGCAAGGGCGGCGTCACGGCGCTGCGCAACGACGGCACGACAAACCCGCAGGTCACCCCCGTCTACCTGCTCACCGGCGCGCTCGACGCCATCGACAACGCCTTCGCCACGTTCCCCCAGAAGTCGCCGGACGACGCCAAGCGGCTCGACAACTGGCACCTCGGTCGCTCGCAGCTCGTCGACCAGTTCCTCTCGGTGAAGGGCTCCGGCGCCTCCTCCGCCTTCGCCGACCCGTCCATCCCGACGATCACCCCCACGCTGGTGGACATGCTGCGCGGGCAGATGCTCGCGCACTGCCCCGACAGCTACGCCGCGCCCTTCACGCGGTGCGGCTGGGCGCGTGACGATCTCACCAACTCCATGGCCGACTCGGTGAAGGGCCCGCTCTTCGCCACGACGATGGATTTGGTCGACGCCATCCGCCAGGACGAGGGCGCGCGCACGCAGCTCGAGGCGCTCCTGCAGTATATGGTCGACGCCGCCTCCGACAACGACGCCCTCGCCGCCATGCTCGCCGCGTCCACCGACGCCCTGCAGGTCCTCGACGACGACCAGAACCTGGTGCCCATCTTCCACGCGCTCGCCCCCGCCCTCGCGCCCACGCAGAAGGACCAGAACGGCAACGTGGTGAAGAAGAGCCTCGTCGACGCGCAGCTCGCGCTGCTCGCCCGCATCGCGGGCAAGTACGTGGACAAGCAGAGCGGCAAGGAGATCTGCGCCAGCGAGATGGACCCCAACCAGGTCCTCACGCAGGTCCTCACCCGCCTCGTGACGCCCATGACCGACGACACCGGGCGCGCGACGCAGGCGCCGCTCGAGGTGATCATGGACGTCATCGCCGACGTCAACCGCAAGAACCCCGCGCAGACCGACAAGCTGGCCGCCGACGACTACGGCGCCATCGCCTCGCAGGTGTCGAGCTTCCTGCTCGACAAGCAGCGCGGGCTGGAGCAGTTCTACGAGGTCGTACGCAAGGGGACCGAGGAGTGACGCCCTTCAAGACGCGCGCGGCGCTCGTCGCCGCCGCCCTCACCGTCGCGGGCCTCGCGCGCCCCGCGCACGCCGGCGGCATGTACTACTCCGAGCGCGGGGTGCGGCCGCTCGCGCGCGGCGGCGCCTTCGTCGCCGGCGCCGACGACCTGGGCGCCATCTGGTTCAACCCCGCCGGCATCGCCGACGCCGGCGGCACCATGCTCTTCGACGCGTCGCTGATGCTCTTCAACGCCGACTTCACCCGCCAGACGCAGGTGGTCGACGCCGGCGGGACCGTCCGCACCTACGACTACCCGAGCGTGCACGGCGACACCCCACCGCTCGCCTTCCCCACCCTCGCCATCGCCTTCCCCGCGGGCGACCACCGGCAGTGGACCTTCGCCGGCGGCGTCTTCGCGCCGTACGCGCCCCTCCTGCGCTGGCCGGAGACGGTGAACGGCCAGCCGGCGCCGCAGCGCTACTCCCTCATCTCCCTGGAGGGGACAGTCCTCGCCGGCCTGGGCGCGTACGCCTCGTACAAGTTCTCCGACAAGCTTCGCGTGGGCGCGGGCCTGGAGCTGCTCACCGGCGTCTTCCAGTCGCTGCTCTACTTCAACGCCAACCCCGCCGACCGCCTCCTCGGCCCACCGCAGGCGCCGGAGTACGACTCGCTCGGCCAGCTCCGCGCCACGGTCATCACCCCGAGCGGCAACCTGGGCGTCATCTACAAGCCCATCGAGCAGCTGCGCTTCGGCCTGAGCGGCCAGCTCCCCTTCTGGGTGGATGCCCCGGCGACGGTGCGCGTGCGCCTGCCCACCGCGGCCGAGTTCGACGCCGCGGTGCAGACGGGCGACAGCGCGCACGTCAAGTTCCGCCTCCCGCCCATCCTGCGCGCGGGCGTGGAGGTGCGCCCGGTGCCCGCCCTGCGCGTCGAGGCGGCGTACGAGCGCGAGTTCTGGAGCGTGCACGACACCATCGACGTCACCAGCGACGACGTCTCGCTCAGCGGGATCTACGGCTTCCCGAGCCCCTTCCACGTCGGCACCATCAGCATGCCGCGCCACTTCCAGGACTCCAACTCCTTCCGTCTGGGCGGCGAGTACCGCGTCGACGTGAGCGCCGCGACCAAGCTCGACCTGCGCCTCGGCTTCTCCTACGAGACGAGCGCCATCCCCACGGCCTACGTCTCCCCGCTGACCATCGACGGCGACAAGGCGACGCTCTCCGTCGGCGCCGGGCTGCACATCGGCCCGCGCTGGAGGTTCGACGCCGTCTTCGCCTACACGATCATGCCGGACATCACCGTCCCGCCGAGCGAGGCGGCGATCCCGCTCGTCAACCCGGTGTCGGGTTACCCGACGCAGACGGAGGCGGTCAACGGCGGCAAGTACTCCGTCTCCGCGCCCATCATCGGCCTCGGCTTCCAGTACGCCTTCGACCTGGCGCCCCCCGCTGCGGCCGCGCCCCCCAGGGGTCACGAGACGAAGCCGAAGCCCGCTCCGCCGCCGGAGGACAGGAAGACGGAGCCCCCGCCGGAGAAGCCGGACGCCGACGCCGCCGACGCGTCGGGTGGGTCGGCGAGCCCCGACGAGGAGCCCAAGCCGCCGCCGAAGCACAAGAAGCCGCCGAAGAAGAAGCACACCCACCACCACCACAAGAAGAAGAAGAAGAAGTAGCGCGCTGACTCTGCCGCGGGCGCGGCGGCGTGGTACATGTGCGTTGGTGGCTTCGGGCAGGCAAAGAGGCCGGCGCGCGCTGCGCCACGTGGTGGCGGTGGAGATCGCCGCCGCCACCCTGCTCGCCCTCGCGTGCGGCTCGCGCACCGGCCTGCTGGCGCCGGAGCGCGGGGACGACGCCTCGCTCCCCGACGCCCGCCCCGATGCGCGCGAGGCCGGGCCGGACGTCATCGATGCCGCCGAGGAGGACGCGCTGCCTCCCATCGACGCCACCAAGCAGGACGTCGTCGTGCCGAACGACTGCCCCGACGCGTCGCTGACGCTCGTCTACCTCATCACGTCGCAGAACCAGCTCTACTCCTTTTACCCGCCGACCCACGCCTTCAAGAAGATCGGCAACATCGCCTGCCCCACCGCCGGCTCGGCCACGCCCTACTCGATGGCCGTCGACCGCCTGGGCGTCGCCTACTCCGTCTTCACCGACGGCCGCCTCTTCCAGCTGAGCACCGCCACCGCGTCCTGCCAGACGACGACGTACGCCCCCGGCCAGCTGGGCTTCCAGACCTTCGGCATGGGCTTCGAGGGCGATCAGAACGGCGAGCAGCTCTTCGTCGCGGAGGCGAACTTCAACGGCCTCTCCAAGGGGCTCGGCATCATCGACACCCAGAGCTTCACGCTCGGCTTCGTCGGCAACTTCTCCCCGCCGCTGCCGCGCTGCGAGCTCACCGGCACCGGCGACGCGCGCCTGTTCGCCTTCTGCCTGGACCAGGGGGGCTCGGGCTCGGTGCTGTCGCAGATCGATCCGGCCACGGCGAACGTCATCGGCGCCAACAAGCTCGCGGTGGGCGCAGTGAACGACGCGTTCGCCTTCGCGTTCTGGGGTGGGGACTTCTGGATCTTCACCTCGCCGGGCGGGGCGTCGACGGTCACGCAGTATGATCCGCTCACGCAGAAGGAGACCGCGGTGGCGACGCTGGGGTCGACGATCGTGGGGGCGGGGGTGTCGACTTGCGCACCGCAGTGAGGGAGGGGGGGCCCCTCCGGGCGCCATGCTCGGGCTCGTGCTCGCCCGCGTGCGTGCCGACGGGGGAGACGTGGTGCACGGGCGCCGGCACGCACGCGGGCTTGCGCGCGAGCCCTGCGCGTGGCGCCCCTCCCCTCGATGTCGCGCTCCCGCGCGCCATCGGGGAGGCTGATCGGCTGCACGGGGCGGACCTCGGCGCCGGACAGCAGCACCCGCGGATGGAAACTGGTGCAGGACCTCTCCCTCCGCGGTGCATACGCGGGTCATGTTCTTGATCGCGTGTGTCTCGAGGTTCTGCTGCACGATGGCGAGGCGGTCTCCACCAGGCGACCAGGCGAGAGCAACGATGCCCACTTCGGTGGCGAAACCTTGCATGGCTCAGCTCGCCGGCGCGCGGCAGTCCGGCAACAGGGCACCCAGCGGCTTTGCAAGACGGTTTTCTGCGGCACCCATCGAGTCCCAGGATCGCCGACTCGTCCACGACACGCCACCCTCGCGGAACCAACGCATCCTGCCGGGCAGTGGACCGAACAAATCGAGCAAGAGGTGGAGCCCGAGGAAAACTCCGCCTGACGTCGGAAGCGGTATCGATCCGGGAGACACCCATGCCCCGCAAGACAATCGGCGAGCTGATATTCGCCAAGGTCTCCCCTCCCGGGCAGAGCGTCAGGCGGCGACGATGGCGCCGGCGATCCGGCGGATGACGGCGCTGCGGTAGTAGGGCGGAGCGCGAGCCGGCGCGCGCGGCGGCACCTCGTGCGGCTCGCCGCGCCCCTCGAGGAACCTCCGGATGCCGCGCGGCTCCTGCACCATCGCGACGAGCTTCATGCGGCCCTCGCACTTCGGGCACTGCTGCACGTCCACCGCGAAGGTGCGTGGCCCGCGGCAGCGGTCTGCTTCGCAGCCCGGCCGCGGGGTCCCTATGAGCGCCGCCCACGGCCAGTAGCGGGAGCGCTTCGGCTTGTCGTCGTCCTGCTCTGTCGCCGGCGCGGAGGCGGGCGGGCGGCGGACCGGCCGACGGTTGTGCTGTGACGGAGGACGAGGGCGCCGTCACTCCAGGCGCATCAGGGCGAAGTCGTACCCCGTCGGGTTCATGAACGCGCTCCCACCGGCGACGACCTTGCCGTCCGGCTGCAGCGCGAGGGCGCGCAGCCCACTCCCCGCGCCCAGGTTCATCAGGCCCACCCCGCCCTGCGCAAAGCTCGTGTCGAGCGCACCGCCGGGACCGAATCGCGCGATGAGGCCGTGCTTGGTGCCTCCATCCAGCGCCGTTCCGGCGACGACGATGAACCCGTTGGGCAGGATCTGCACGGCCTGACCCAGCGCCACCTTGTAGCCGAAGTCCTCCGCGACGATGCCCGCCTGGCCGAAGCTCGGATCCAGCGTGCCGTCGGGCAGGACGCGCACCACGACCAGGCGCGACTGGCCGTATCCGACGTAGTTGAGGAAGTCGTCCGGCGTCGGGCCGCTCCCGAGCGGCAAGCCCGCGCTGCCGACGAGCACGATCTTGCCGTCGGGCTGGATGGCCATGGCCCGCGCGGCTTCCCACGCGGACGTCGGGTCCGGCGCGACGCTCACCGTCAGGATGCCGGTGCCGGCGAAGGTGGTGTCCAGCGCGCCAGCGTCGGTGTAGCGAGCGACCGCGACCCCGTAGCCGTTCTTCACGCTGGCCGTACCGGCCGCCACGATCTTCCCGTCGGCCTGCACCGCGACCGCGAGGGCAGAGCTCACGCCGGTGGCGGTGTTCCACGGCGTCGAGACCGCGCCCGTGCCACCGAAGGTCGTGTCGAGCGCGCCCTGCGGGGTCAGGCGCATGACGCCGGTCTGCTCCGCGTTGCCAACGGCGGAGTTGTCGCCACCGGCGAGCACGATGCGGCCGCTCTTGTCGAGCGCCATCGCGTAACACACCGCCGACTTGGAGGGCGTCACCGGGTACGAGGCCAAGCCGGCCGTACCGAAGGTCGTGTCCAGGACGCCGGCCGAGGTGAAGCGCGCCGCGTCGAAGGTCAGGGCTCCGCCGGCCGTCAAGATGGCGCCGTTGGGGTCGACGAGCACCGCGCGCGAAGTGAAGTTGTCCGGCGTCGGCGAGAAGTACTTGCCCTGGGTCGCGAACGTCGGGTCGAGCGTGCCGTCGGGCTTGTAGCGCGAGAGCACCCACCCCTCGCTGAACGGGGAGAAGGAGGTGGCGTGACCACCGGCGACGATGCTTCCGTCGCTCGCGAGGGAGAGAGAGAGGATCTCGTCGGACGACGCGCCGATGTCGAAGCTCACCTTGCCGCTCGCGCCGAAGGCGGAGTCGAAGGCGCCTGCGGGCGTCAGCGCGGCGATCCAGGCCTTGAACTGCGGGCCGTCCCCGGCCGCGAGCACGCTCCCGTTGGACAGGCCTATCGTCGCGCGCGCCGTGAACGCTACGCTCGGGTGGCCGCCGGCGAACGTCGCGTCGACCACGCCCGCCGAGGTGAGGCGGAAGACCAGGCTCTGCACGGTCGCCAGCACGCTGCCGTCTGGAGCGACGGAGAGGCTCTCGACCGTATCGGTGGAGGCCCCCGGCTCGATCGCAACCATGCCGGTGCCGCCAAAGGTGGTGTCGAGCGCGCCCGCGGTGTCGAATCGCTCCACGGTCGGGCCGTTGTTCGGGTCCCTGCCGCCCAGAAGGATCTTGCCGTCGGTTTGCACCGCGAAGGCGCGCAGGTTGAACGTGGTCACCGGCGGCGTGAGCGACGACGTGACGATGCCGGTGCCGCCAAAGGTGGTGTCGAGCGCGCCCGCCGGCGTGAAGCGGCGCACCACCAGCCCGCTCAGGCTGCCGCCGGGCGCGACGATGTTGCCGCTCGGATCCAGCGCGACGCCGGCGCCGATCGCCGCGCCGTCGCCGCTGGTGATGCTCACGAAGCCCGCGGTGCCGAAGGTGGTGTCCACGGCGCCCCCGGCGGTGAGCCGGGTCATCATGAACGGGTAGTTGGGGTCCTCGGCGTTCCCTCCGACGACGATGATCTTGCCGTCTGGCTGCTGGACGACGCCCCACGGGAACATGTTCGTCATCACCAGGCGCCCGCCGTCGCCGAAGGTGGTGTCCGCGGCGCCGTCCACGTCGAAGCGCGCCACCTCGCCGCCGAGCGCGACGATGTTGACCAGCGCCAGCAGTTTGCCGTCCTGCTGCATTGCAAACCCGCCGGGGTTGGCGGTGAGCCCGGGCGTGACAGGTCCGGCGAGGATCACGCGCCCACCCACGCCGAAGGTCGTGTCGAGCGCCCCCGCCGCGGAGAAGCGCGCGAGGTAGGGCGTGGCGTTGGACTCGTCGAAGCCACCCACCACCAGCTTTCCGCTCGGCTGGCGGAGGAGGCGCGGGGCGAGGTCGTAGCTCTCGCGCATCGCCGTGGTGGTGACGCCGTCGGTGCCGAACGTGGGGTCGAGGGTGAACGCGGTGCCACCGTCGAGGTTGGTGGTGCCGTCGCCGCCGCCGTCACCGACTGTCGACCCGTCTGGCGTCCCGCCGCTGTCGTCCCCGCCGCAGCCCGCGACGCCGGCCAGGCCGAACGCGCACGCGGTGACGAGCCCCACCCCGAGCGCACGAACGGCTTCGGTTTTCATGCCTCAATCCTCCCACGTTGGACGCGCGACGCGCGTGGGTATTCTGAGGGCCTCACCCGTGCTCGACCCCTGCCGACGCGGCGCAGGTTGGATTGGTGGCCATGACATCGAGGATGGTGATACGCGAGGCGCTCGACTTCATGCCAGGGGGCAAGGGAGCGCTGGTCAGGCGCGGCCGCCCGCGTCTACCTCGACGGGCCATGCCTGGAAGCGCGCTGCACGCCGCGAGCGCGTCGCGCGAACCGGCGTCCTCGTAGCAGCTTCGTTCGCTCGGGCTCGTCGTGTCGGGCGGCCGGCGGAACGCGACCGCGCCCGGACGCACGACGCACGTTCCGTCGTCGGCGCGCTCCTGGAGATTCCGGCGCGATCCGCCGGTCCGCTCGTTAGGGCGAGGCGCGTCGAACGCGGCGTGGGCCCGTCACGGAGCGAGCGTGCCCTGCGAGACGCACGCTGCGGCCGTCCGGCGTCACGCCGTTGAGCCCGAGGATGTCGCCGACGCCGGTCGCCACGACACTCCGTCGCCGAGGGGCAAGTGCCGCGCGCGGCCGTACCAGGTCCTCCGGAAGACCGCCTCGACGGAGGTCGGGTCGGATTGGTAGGCGCGCGGAATGTCCACCTCCAGGAGGCGCACCGCCTTCTGGTTGTCGATGCCGCTCACGACCAGCCTGCCGAAGACGCAGCGCGCGACGTCGGACGCATCGTATGTGATGGCGTAGGCGCCCAGGTTGCGCGGCACGAGCGTGCGCGCCGCCTCGGCGAGCCCCGCGCTCCATGCGTGTTCGTCGGCTTCCCACGCGTACGCCGACTCGATGAACGATACCGGGTCGAAGGCCATCGCCCACACGGGTAGACCCGGTGCCGCGCACACGCAAGACCGCGGCGCGCGAGCAGCGACGACGACGCGACGCCTCACGCGGAGCCGTTCGAGGAGCGCAGGGGAATCGAGCGCGGTTTTCCACGGGGCAGGCCCCCTGCTCCGGCCGGTCGTGGCGCAGGGCGGGCCGGCGTGAGGTGCCTTCCCTGTCCCCCGCCAATATTGGCGACCCGCACCGCCAATGTTTGAGCAGAGGGCGCGGCGCTGGATTACGTTTGCGGCGCATGAAGGCACAGCCGAAACGAGGACGCCTGCTGCGCGCGCTGATGGCGATCGCGCTGGTCGCGTGCGGGAGCCGCACCGGGCTGCTCGCCGTCTCCGCGCCAGAGGAGGACGGCGGCGTGGACGCCGCGCCGGACGCGCAGGACGGCGGCGTCGACACGGGGATCGACGTGGAGGAAGAAGACGCCCTCCCGCCCATCGACGTCGTGCACAAGGACGTGCAGCCGCCGAACGATTGCCCCGACGCCGGCTCCACCCTCGTCTACGTCATCACCGAGCAGAACGAGCTCTACTCCTTCTACCCGCCGACGCTGGGCTTCAAGAAGATCGGCGTCATCTCGTGTCCCAACGCTGGGCAGACGACACCCTTCTCCATGGCCGTCGATCGCCAGGGCCTGGCGTACATCGTCTTCACCGACGGGCGCCTGTACAACGTCTCGACAGCCACCGCGACGTGCCAGTCCACCAGCTTCCAGGTCGGACAGCACGGGTTCGTCACCTTCGGGATGGGCTTCTCCGGCGATCAGAACGGGGAGTCGCTCTTCGTCTCGCAGAGCGCCAACCCCTCCATGGGCCTCGCCACCATCGACACGCAGTCGCTCGGGCTGAACTTCATCGCCGCGTTCAACCCGGCGATCCCCCGCGACGAGCTCACCGGCACCGGCGATGGCCACCTCTTCGCCTTCTGGCCCAATACCACCGGCAGCGGCTCCCACATCGCCGAGATCGACCCGGTGACGGCGCAGGTTACGGGGCTGAACAACCTGAAGATCGGCCAGCAGAACGACGCCTTCGCCTTCGCCTTCTGGGGCGGCGACTTCTGGATCTTCACCGCGCCGGGCGGCCCCTCCACCGTCACCAGGTACGATCCGCAGACCCAGTCGGAGACCAAGGCCACCACCCTGCCGTCCACCATCGTCGGCGCGGGCGTCTCCACCTGCGCGCCGCAGTGAGCGGCCTCAGGGCGGCAGGAGGTCCGGACGCGGCGCCGTCTCGAGCGGCGGCAGGGGCGAGCCCTCCACCGCGTCCGGATCGGGGAGCGGATTGCCCGCCTTCGCCTGCGCGCCCGCGGGCGTCGCGCGCGGCTTCAGGTAGAGGATGACCTCGTCGCCCTCGTCCAGCACCTCGTGGCGGGAGCGGCGGTTGATGCGCTCCATCTGGCCGGCGCTCTGCCCGTAGCGCCGGCCGATGTCGGCGATGGTCTCGCCGGCCTTCGCCTTCACCGTCACGCGCTGCCGGCCCTTCGACTCCCAGTACGTGAAGAAGTCGTCGGAGCCGACCGGGATGGCGCGCACGTCGTTCTCCGAGAGGAGCACCACGCGGGAGAGGTCGGCGTCGTCCGGGACGAAGGCCTGCAGCGTCATGCCCTCCTGCAGCCGCGCGGAGGGGTCGATGTCGTTCCAGCGGCGGAGCTCGTCCACGCTGACGTGGAGCGCGACGGCGACGTCGCGCACGGTGTCACCCACCAGGACCTTGTAAAATACACGCTTCCTGTCGGGGTAGACGAAGAGGTCCGACGGCACGATGACGACCGGCTTGTCCTCGTCGGCGACGGCGGCCGGCGCGCCCGCCGGCTTCTTGGTGGGCGCGTGCGGTACCAGCAGCACCGTGCCCCCGCGCACGACCTCCCCCTGGGCGATGGCGTTGATGTCGACGAGCTTGGCCACCGTCGTCGCGCGCGCGGCGGCGATCTGGTCCAGCGTCTCGCCGAAGCGCACCACGTAGCGCTCCAGCGAGGTGTCGTCGCGCTGGAGCTTCGGCAGGCTCTGCGAGACCAGCTCCGCCTTCCCGGGCGGCACGCGCAGGACGAAGCCCTGGTCGGGACCTGCCGTCGCCGCCGCGTCGCTCTGCCTGGGCGGCGTGCGCGCCGCGCGCAGCTCGGGGTTGAGCGCCTCCAGGTCCTTCGTGTTGCAGCCGGCCACCCGGGCCACCGACTTCAGCGGCACGCCGTAGGGGACGGTGACCTCCTCGTACTCGACCGGAGCCTCCGGCGTGACGCCGTCCAGGCCGAAGACCTTGAGGTTGTGCATCACGATGGCGGCGGCGATGATCTTGGGAACGTAGAGCGTCGTCTCCCAGGGCATCGAGCCCTCCAGCCGGGAGAGCTCCCAGAAGTCGTTGGTGTTGTACTTGCGCACCGCCGCGGCGACGCCGGCGTAGCCCATGTTGTAGGAGGCCATCGCCAGCTCCCAGCTCCCGAAGCGGCGGTGCAGGTCGCTCAGGAAGTCGGCCGCCGCCTCCGTCGAGGCGCGCACGTTCATGCGCTCGTCCACCCAGCGATCGACCGGGAGCCCGTAGCTGCGGCCGGTGAGCGGCATGAACTGCCACAGGCCAACCGCGCCCGCCGGCGATCGGATGGTCGGCTCGAAGCCGCTCTCGATCATGGCGAGCCACGCCAGATCGCGCGGCAGCCCCTTGCTCGCCAGCGTGCGGCGGATCTCGTCCAGGTACTTGCCGGAGCGCTTCAGCCACACGGCGAGGGCGCCGCGCCCGCGCGGGTCGTTCTTGTAGAGCTCGAGGTAACGGACGACGCGCGCGTCCCAGCGAACGGGCAGGTCCGGCAGCACCAGCGCGGAGAGCCAGGACAGATCCTTGCCGCCCTCCGCGGCGGGCGGGGAGCTCGGCGGGGGCGGGGGCGCCACGCCGGTGGCGTGCACGATGGGCGCGTCATCGCTCTGGGGGACGGGCGAGGGCAGCTCGCTCGGCCACGACTTGCCCGGTCGGGGACCGGCGGGCGGGAAGAGCTCGCGCTCGGCCTCCCGCAACGCGCGCAGCTCCGGGCTCTCGGCGCCCAGCTCCACGTCGTCGACCGTGGGGCCGCCGGCGACCTGGCGACGCACCGCCGGGTCGGCCACGCCGACCAGTTTGCCGTGCAAGGTGGGCGACGAGCCCTTGTGGCCCTTCGTCGCCGGCTTCTTCGCCACGCCGTGCGCCGCCGCGTGCTTCGCCGGCGCCGCCGCGTGCTTCGCCGGCGCCGCCGCGTGCTTCGCCGGCGCTGCCGCGTGCTTCGCCGGCGTTGCCGCGTGCTTGGCCGGCGGCGACTTGCTCTTCGGCGCGGGCTTGCTCCCCGCCTCCGCCGTCCCCCCCACGAGGGCGGCGCCGATCACCAGGAGCATGGGCACGAGAAACTTCGACTGCATCGGAACCCATCGCGACAATACGCCCAACCGCCGGGGTGGGCCAAGTACCTACATCCCGCTGGGGGCCGCGTGGAGGCGGGAATTTCAGGGCTCGCGGCCACCCCAGCATCACGATCTATCGCACACGAGCCGCCTCAAGTACCCTGGGTTTCATGACTGGACGCTTCGTCCGCTGGGTGGCCCCCGTCGCCCTCGCCGCCGCGGTTCACTCCGCGGCGTTCACCGTCGCGGTGCCCGCCTTCGCCCAGGCCGCCAAGCAGCAGGATCTCATCGCCCACGGCCGCTCCCTGTTCGACGACCAGCAGTACGAGGAGTCGATCCAGACCCTGAGCGCCGCCCTGGTCCGCCCCAACAACACCAAGGACCAGAAGATCGAGATCTACCGGCTGCTGGCGCTCAACTACATCACCCTCAACCACAAGGAAGAGGCGGAGAGCGCCGTGCGCGGCCTGCTCTCGCTGGAGCCGGAGTACTCGCTGCCGGCGAGCGAGTCGCCGCGCTTCCGCGACTTCTTCTCCGAGGTGCAGAAGAAGTGGGAGGCGGAGGGCCGCCCCGGTCTGGTGACGGCGGGGGCGGCGCCGACGCAGGCGCCGGTCGACATCCAGCACCGCTCGCCGTCGCAGGTCAAGCCGGACACCGACATCCCGCTCACCATCAAGCTGGAGGATCCGCAGGGCCGGGTGCAGGACGTGAAGCTCTTCTACCGCACCGGGTCGAAGGGCAAGTTCAGCGAGCTGGAGACGCCCATCGCCGACAGCACCGGTCGCGCCACCATCCCGCACACCGTCGTGAAGCCGCCGCTCGTGGAGTACTACTTCCAGGGCTTCGACAAGGGCGGGCTGCCCATCGCGTCGCGCGGCGACGCCGCCGCGCCCCTCCGCGTCGCCGTCCCCGAGCCCAGCAAGGGCTGGCTCATCGGCCTGGGCGTCGGCGCCGGCGTGCTCGCGGTCGCCGGCGGCGTCATCGCGGTCCTCTTCGCCACCGGCACCTTCGGCGGCGGCAACAACAACGCGACGGTGAGCGTGGGCGTGGGCGAGTGACGACGAGGGCGGCCAAGAAGACTCCACGCTATTACTTCGTCGCGGCCGACGTGCCGCCCGAGCGCGCCGAGGACTTCGGCGTGCGCTTCTTCGACGTCGGCGCCCAGGGCGTGGAGGTACGCGACGAGACGACGCTGGTCCGCGGCAAGACGGGCCGCGTCACCGTCGTCGGGAGCTTCCCGACCGAGGAGCTGGCGAAGCAGGCGCTGGCGCAGCTCCCCAAGTCGGTGGGCGGCCGCATCGAGGAGCTGGTGGGCGACGAGTGGCGCGACGCGTGGAAGGAGCACTTCCGTCCCTTCCGCCTGTGCCCGGGTCTGTGGATCCGCCCGCCGTGGGAGAAGCTCTCCCCCCCGACGGCGATCACGTGCTGGAGCTGGAGCCCGGCCGCGCCTTCGGCACCGGCCTGCACGAGACGACCGCGCTGGTGGCGCGCATCCTGGCCTCGCAGCCGGCCGACCTGAAGGGCGCGCACATCCTGGACGTGGGCACCGGCAGCGGGATCCTCTCGCTGGTGGGGCTGGCGCTCGGCGGCAAGGACGCCCTCGGTATCGACGTGGACGCCGACGCCATCGAGGTCGCCCGGCAGAACGCCGCGCGCAACAGGATGCAGCGCAAGACACGCTTCGAGACGACGCCGCTCAAGCGCGTGGCGGACCAGTTCCAGGTCGTGGTGGCCAACATCGAGGCCGATGCGCTCATCGGATTGAAGAAGGACCTCTCCAAGCGCCTCGCCCCCGGCGGGCTCATGGTCCTCTCGGGGATCCTCTCTTCGCGTCGCGAGGACGTCATCGCGGCCTTCGGGCTGCCCGTCCGCGCGATCGAGCACGGGGAGTGGATCGGCCTCGCGTATCGCGCGCGCGCATGAAGGGACCGCTGCGGGTCCCGCTCTCGCCGATCGCCGAAGGCCTGGTCACGCTGCCGGAGGAGGCCTCGCGGTACGTGGTGAGCGTGCACCGGCGGCGCGCGGGCGACGCGCTCCTGCTCTTCGACGGCCGGGCGGGCGTCGCCGCCGACGCGACCATCGAGCGCGTCGCGAGCGGGCGCGCGACGGTGCGTGTCGGACCTCCGCGCGCGGCCAGGCGCGGCGCCCGGCGCGCCGTGGTGTGGATCCACGGGCTGCCCCGCGGCGACAAGAGCGACGCCATCACGCGCGACGCGACCGAGCTCGGGGCGACGGACATCGTCTTCGCGCCCGCCGAGCGGAGCGTGACGCGCCTGGCGGGCGAGCGCGGTGCCGCGCGCCTGCGCCGCTGGGAGAAGGTGGCGGCGGAGGCGGCGCGGCAGTGCGGCCGGGAGGAGGCGCCGCGGATCGCGCTCGCCGCGTCGTGGGAGGGCGCGCTGGGGCGCGCGCCGGAGGGGGTGCGCGTGTGCCTCCACCCCACCGCGCAGGCGCGCCTCGGCGAGGTGCTGCGCGGCGCGTCTGCGGACGAGGCGCTCGTGTTCGCCGCTGGACCGGAGGGGGGACTCTCCGACGACGAGCTCCGGACGGCCGAGGCGCACGGCTTCCGCGCCTGCGCGATCGACGCGCCGGTGCTCCGCACCGAGACGGTCCCCGCGGCGGTGCTCGGGGCGGTCGCCGTGCTCCTCGGGGCTTGGTAGGCTTGCTCTCCCGTGCTCGACCGCATCGCCCTCCACCAGACCCGACTGCGCACGCCGGGCCTCGGCCTGGACGGCAAGGGCGTGGCGCTCGGCGCGAAGGGCACCATCCTCTTGCCCTCCATCGACAGGCTCGTCGCGCTGCTCAGCGTGTACACGCGCGAGCACTCGCTGGAGGACCTGATGCCCAGCCTGGAGATCCAGGTGCTGCGCAGCAAGCTGGGCACGCGCGAGCTGCTCCTGTCCTTCGCGGCGGAGTCGAGCGATCGCATGGACCGCATGGCGGAGACGGCACGCCTCGTCGGCGGCTTCACCTTCACCGGCACGAGCCGCCACTTCGTGCAGTACCGCGACGCAGGCGCCCCCTTCGGCTACGACGCGCAGCAGCTCCTGCCGAGCGAGGCGTCGGTCGTCCTCTACCACGACAAGTTCACGCAGGCCTACGACGTGGACAAGCCCATCGACCTGCGCGCGCTGCTGCTGCGCCTGATGCCGCACGTGGACCCATCCACGGCCGACGAGAACGGCACGCGCTTCATCGTCGCCGAGCAGGGCCTGGGGCCGGCGCTCATCCACTACTTCGTGCGCTCGCGCGTGGACGGCGAGGTGGCGGTGGGCGAGTGGCCGCCGGCGAGCGCCTTCGACGAGGGCCCGGTGCGACGCTACGTCATGCGCGTGCCGGAGCTGCCGCCGCGCATGCGCCCGCTCATGGGCGCGACGCCCGGCCTGACGACCTTCCTCCCCGCCGGTCCGGGCGTGGCGGTGGAGATCGGCTACCGCCACCCGGTGATGCTGCGCGCGTGCCCGGTGTTCGACCCCGGCGGCCTGGTGCTCATCCGCGGTCGCGGCGACGAGCCCTGGGTGCTCGACAAGATGCCCATGCTGGGCGACCTGCGCGCCTTCGCGCGCGTCGAGCTGCGCGCCGAGGAAGGCGGGGAGGCCATCGCCTCCGACTCGCACAAGCCGGAGCCGGTGCGCGTCCCGCTGCGGGTCATGCCCTCCGGCGCGCCCTGGAAGAACGTCACCGCCACGTGGCTCCGTCCGGAGGAGGTGCCGCTGCTGCGACGCCTCGCGTACTCCCTGCCGCGGCAGACGGTGGACCGGACCACCATCGCGCTCACCTCGCGCGGGGCCTTCCTGCGATCACCGACGGGCATCGAGGCCATCCCCCTCGGCACTTTTTTTGTGGAGCTTCACCCGGGGCTCTACATCCCTGCGGGCTACGAGGTCACCCCCGCCGTCGCGCCGGAGGTGCTCTTTCGCGCGCTCGGTGCGCCGACCGGTCAGGTGCTCTTCGTCACGCCGGAGGCCCACTCGGTCGCGGTGAGCGAGACCGCCTTCGTGCCGCTGGAGACCTCGCTGCTCGAGGCCAAGCCGTGGGAGCCGGTCCAGGCAGAGGCGCTGGAGAAGGCCCTGGAGGAGAAGCCCATCGACCTTCGCCTCCAATCGCTCGGTCTGTTTCCACTGGGGCAAGCGGAGCCACCGCCGGAGCCACCCGCCGGATTCCGGCTGAGCGAGCGCCGCCATCTCGGGCTACGCTCGGAGCATGGGGGAGACGCCGACCACCTTCGAGGCCAGCCGCCTCGTCCTCGCACGCACGGGCCTCGCCGCCTCCGGTGAGCTGATGCGCGCCGTGGAGCGCGCAGTGGTGGTGAGCTCGCAGACGCTGGAGGTCGCGCGCGTCAGCGTGTGGCTCTTCGACAGCGACGAGACCACGCTGCGGTGCCTGGCGCTCTACGACGCGCGCACCGAGTCGCTCACCGCGGGGCAGGTCCTCGACGTCACGCGCTGGCCGCGCTACCTCGCCGCGCTGCACTCGCGGAAGTTCGTGGCGGCCGCCGACGTCCACGTGGACGCGCGCACGCGCGAGCTCGAGGAGCACTACCTCGTGCCGCACGGCATCACGAGCATGCTGGACGCGCCGCTGTACCGCAGCGGCCGCGTGGCAGGGGTCGTGTGCCACGAGCACGTCGGGTCGAAGCGGGAGTGGTCGGAGCGCGACATGGAGTTCGCGGGATCGGTCTCCGACATGCTGACCGCGCTCTTCGAGCAGGCGGGCCGGCTCGCCGCCGAGGAGAACCTGCGCGCCGAGCAGGCCCGGCGTGCGCGCGCCGACCGCATGGAGGCGCTCGGCCGCCTCGCCGCCGGCGTCGCCCACGACTTCAACGGCGTGCTGGCGGCGGCCATGCTCACGGCGGATCTCTTCCGCCATGCCGAGACGGTGACGCCGGAGCTGCGCGAGCAGGCGGAGGGGCTGCTGCAGGTCTCGGAGGTCGGCAAGCGGCTCATCGCGCAGCTCATGGCGTTCGCCCGGCACCAGCCGGACCAGGGCGTGATCGTCGACGCGGGGGAGGTGCTCCGCGCGATGACGCCGGTGCTCGAGACGCTCTCGCACGACGGGGCGCACGTGACGATCACCGTGTCGGACGAGCCGTTGCCGGTGCGGGTGGACCGCAGCCAGCTGGAGCAGGTGCTGCTCAACCTGGCGCTCAACGCCCGCGACGTCACCCCCGCGGGGGGCACGGTGGCCATCGAGATCGGCCCGCGCGACGTGGACCGCGTGCCCTTCGTCGCGCTGAGCGTATCCGACGAGGGCCCGGGCATCCCGGAGGACGAGAGGGACCGGATCTTCGAGCCCTTCTACAGCCACAAGAGCGACGGCCAGGGCACCGGCATGGGCCTGGCCACGGTCCAGCGCATCGTCGAGCAGGCCGACGGCACCGTGACCGTCGAGCACCGCGTGGGCGGCGGGTCCACCTTCGTGGTCCGACTGCCTCGGGCGCTCGAGGGCGCCGCGGGATCGCGCGAAGATGCCCCCGGACGCTGAGCCGCCAGGCGGGACTCGCGGTACCTTGGAGACGATGGGTGCCCTTCCCACCCCCTCCGACTCCCCCACCCGCAGCGGGGCGGGCCCCTCCGACGCCGCGCTGGTGGTCGCCGCGCGCGCCGGGGAGGCGTGGGCGCGCGAGGCGCTTTGCCGCCGCTACGCGAGCACGGTCATCGGGCTCGCCCATCGGTTGCTGGGGCGCGACGACGAGGCGGACGATCTCGCGCAGGAGGCCTTCGCCCAGGCGCTCGCGTCGCTGCAACGACTGGACGATCCGCAGGCCTTCGCGCTCTGGATCAAGCGGATCGTGGTGCGCACGTCGCACAAGATGCTGCGCAGGCGCGCGCTGATGCGCCGCTTCGGCCTCGGCAGGCAGCGCGACGCCCTGGACGTCGAGGCGCTCGTCGGGCGCGACGCGCCGCCCGACGTCCGCGCCGAGCTCGTCGGCGTCTACGGGCTGATCGAGCGGCTCCCGGCGAGGGTGCGGATGGTGCTCGTGCTCCGCCGCGTGGACGGTCTCGGTCACGAGGAGGTCGCCGCCATGCTCCGCGTCTCGCTCTCCACCGCCAAGCGCCTCGCCGCGCAGGCGGACACCCTGCTCGCCGCCGCCCTGGAAGAACCTTCCCCCCGGAGGAAGCCATGACTCTCTCGGATCCCCGGAAGCTCGAGCGCTTCGTCCCCACCCGCGTCGACTCCGCGCGCGTCGAGCGGCTATGGAACGGCGTGGACGCGCGCGGCGCGCGCCCTCCCTGGCGATGGCGATGGCCGGCGGTGGGGCTGGCGGCCGCGGTGGCGGCGGCCGGCGTCGTCGCGGTCGTTCCTCTGCACCGCGCGCCGGCGCCGCCGGCCGCCGCGGCGCACGCGGTGGAGTACGATCGCGACGGGGCCATGACGCTCGCCGACGGCTCGCACATCACGCTGGGTGCGGGCGCGAAGGTGCGGCTGGAGCGCTTCGACGAGGGTGGGGTGGAGGTCACGCTGGAGCGGGGAGAGGCCCACCTCACGGTGACCCACGTACCCGGCCGCCCCTTCGTCGTGCACGCCGGACGGTTCGACGTGGTGGACGTGGGGACGGAGTTCACCGTGGCGTACGCGCCGGCGCCGGGGCCGGAGTCCGTCCGCGTGGAGGTCGCGCTGGGGCGCGTGGAGGTGCGCGACCGGCGTGGCGTGCTCCCGGTGCGCCTGGTGGTGGGTGGGGAGTCCTGGAGCTCGGTGCCTTCACCGGTGCCCGCCGCGACCGCGCCGCGCGAGAGCGCGACGACGAGCGCCACCGCGAGCGAGGCGCCGGTGCCCACCGTCGCGCCGCGCGCCTCGGTGCCGAGCGCGAAGGCCCTCCTCCAGAAGGCCGACACCGCGCGCATGGCGAACCGACCTGCCGAGGCGGCGGCCGCGCTGGACACCCTGCGCAAGCACCACCGTCACGATGCGCGCGCCGGGCTCGCGGCCTTCGAGCTCGGACGGCTGCGACTGGATGCCCTCGGCGACCCGCGCGGCGCCGTGGAGGCCTTCGACGACGCGATCGCCCTCTCGCCTGCGGCGCCCTTCCGGGAGGACGCGGAGGCGCGCAGGGTGCAGGCGCTCGACCGCACCCACGACCCGCGCTGCTCGGAGGCGCGGGACAACTACCTCTCGCGCTACCCGTCGGGCGTCCACGCGGCGGAGGTGGGTGCCCGCTGCGCGCCATGACGGCGAGACGCGCGGGCATCGCCGCGTTGCTCGTGGGGATCGCTCACGCCGCGCCGTGCGCCGCGGACGATGCGTGCCCGCCGCCGGGAGCACCGTGGGTGCGGCTGGTGGTGCAGGGGCGAGCGCAGAGTGACTCGGCGAAGGTGCTCGGGTTGCTGCGCGCCGAGCTCGCGTCGCGGCACATCGCGCTCTGCGAGGACGCCCAGCCGGGCGCGACGCCCGCGATCGCGACGGTCGACGTGCGCGTGGGCGAGACGGCGGCGCTGGTGAACGTGGAGGTGCACGACGCGGTGACGGCCAAGTCGGTGCGACGCGACGTCGCCCTGGACACCGTGCCGCCCGACGGCCGGCCCCTCACCATCGCGCTCGCGGCGGACGAGCTGCTCCGCGCGAGCTGGGCGGAGCTGGCGCTGCGCACCGCGCCGCCGCCAGCCAGGCCGGTCCCCGTCGAGATACGTCGCTCGGTGGATGCGTCGCTCGGGCGACCGACCACGCCACGCGCGGCGCTCGGCGCCGCCTTCGCCGTCGACGCCTTCGGCGCCGGCACGACCTTGCTCGGCGCCGACGCCGACGCGCGGCTGTGGGTGGTGCCGCGCCTGGCGCTGGACGCCCGGATCGGGCTGCGAGGAGCCGCGACCCTCCACGCGCCGGACGGGGACGTGGCCGCGCAGGCCTTCGCCGGCAAGCTCGGCGCCGCCCTGACGCTCACGCCGCCGACCCTGCGCGCCGGCCTGGATTTGCAGGCCCATCTCGCCCTGCTGGCGGTCCAGTACTCCGGGACGGCCCTCGCCGGGGCGACGGGCTACTCGCGCGGCGACGTCGCGGTCCTGCTGGATGGAGGGCTGGGCGGCTGGCTGCGGCTCGGGTCCGACCTGCGGCTCGTGGCCGAAGCCGAGGCGGCGCTGCCCCTCCATCCCGTCCGCATCACCGACGGGGCCGCCTACATCGGCGGCATCGCCGACGCGGGTCTCGCCGCGTCGCTCGGCCTCTGGGGGACCTTTTGAAGGGACGTGACACTCTCGCCGGGTGGCGCGGTACCTTGCTGTGGTGCAGCGTCCTGACCATCGCCCTCGTCGGCGCCTGCGAGCCCTCGTCGCTGGAGGTGCTCTCCCCCGCCCCGCAGGACGGGTCGGCCGACGCGCCGGCGGCGCCCGTCGAGGGCGGTGCGGACGCCTCCCCGGACTCCGGGTGCGCGCTGTCGGCGCAGGGTGCCTCGTGCACCGCCTCGCAGGAGTGCTGCTCCGGCCTCTGCGGCCTCGACACCACCGCGCGCCTTACCTGCCGTCCCACGACGGGGTGTCTCGGCGTCGGGACCGCCTGCGGCTTCGCCGGGGCGTGCTGCTCGCTCGGGTGCGCGCCGACCGACGCCGGTCCCCCCGCCCGCGCGTGCGCCGAGTCGCCGCTCTGCGCGTCGTCGGGCGAGTCGTGCGCCGGCGGCGAGGACTGCTGCTCCGGCGACTGCCAGGCGGGCAAGTGCGCCAAGACCTCCGCGACCTGCTCTCCGGCGGGCGAGCTCTGCAAGGGCGACCCGGAGTGCTGCGGCGGCGTCTGCGCGACGGCGAGCGACGAGCAGCTTCGCTGCGTGCTGCTGCAGGGGTGCCGCGCCACGGGCGAGGTGTGCACCGCGCCCGCCGACTGCTGCTCGAGCGACTGCACGAAGGACTCGCACGGCGTGGGCCACTGCAACGGGTCGGCGGCTTGCACCGCCGGGGACGGCAAGCCGTGCTCGCGCGTGGTGGACGACGTGTGCAAGGGGGACGGCGACTGCTGCTCGCGGCGGTGCGTTCCGACGGGCGACGGCACGAGGCGCTGCGCGCCCATCGGCGGGTGCCGCCCCGCGTGCGAGCCGTGCTCCGACGGGGCGGACTGCTGCTCCGGCGCCTGCGCGGCGGACTCGGCAGGGGTGAAGCGGTGTCAGCCCTCCAGCTCGTGCGACGGCGCCGGGGAGATCTGCTCCGCCGATGGGCAGTGCTGCTCCGCAGGAGGCCCCGCCAAGTGCACGCCGGACCCCGGGAGCCTCGGCGCGCGACGCTGCACGCCGGGTGCGTCGTGCGCCTCGCAGGGCGCGTCCTGCGCCTTCGCCCACGACTGCTGCGACGGGCGCTGCCCGCCCGCGTCGCAGGGCTTCGCGTGCTCCACCGCGTGCGTGCCGGACGGCGCGGCGTGCAGCGCACGCGCGGACTGCTGCTCCGGCACCTCGGATTGCCTCTGGCTCGCGGGCGCGCTGCGGTGCGCGCCGCTCATTCACTGAAGGAAGGGAGGACGGCATGTTGAAGTCGCACGGCGGCGTGGCGCTCGCGATCACCCTGGGTCTGGGCGGGGCGATGCTGGTTCATTGCGGCGACAGCGGGGGGTCGGACCAGCTGACCGACGGCGGCGCCGACGGGACGACCGACGGCATCTCCCCCGACGGCGACGGCAAGGTCCACACCGACTACCCCTGCACGGGCTGCGCCGACTTCCCGCCGCTGCCCGCGCCGGAGTGCGACCCGAAGGTGCTCGGCCCCGCGACCGTCGCCTACCCGCTCGACGGCATCCTGCTCCCGCCCAACATGAACGTCCTGGAGGTGCAGTTCGTCCCTCCGCAGACCGCGACCCTCTACGAGGTGGACTTCGAGAACGGCGTCACCGACGTGCGCGTCGAGACGACGTGCGCCCCCGTCCCCGACGTGCGCGGCGGCGCGAGCCGCGGCTGCGGCGTCACGCTCCCGCAGGGCGCCTGGAACGACATCGCCAACACCAACCGCGAGGGCGACCCGGTCACCGTGACCGTCCGCGCGACCGTCGACGGGTCCTGCGTCTCCACGTCGCAGACCAAGGTGGACATCAGCTTCGCCAAGGAGGACCTCGCCGGCGGCATCTACTACTGGCAGTCCGCCGTGTACGGCGGCATCGGCGGCAAGACCGGCGGCATCTACAGCCACGACTTCGGCACCTTCGACCCGACGCCCACGCCCTTCTTCACCGCCGGCTCCACCGGCACGTGCGTCGGCTGCCACAACCTCTCGCGCGACGGGCAGCGCATGGCGCTCGCCACCGACGATCCGGACGGCGACGACGAGTTCGGCGACGTCAAGACCCAGGTCCTCACGGTGCCGGCGAAGGTGGTGACCGGCGGCGGCAAGAGCCTGTCACCGGGCTTCCAGACCTTCACCCACGACCACTCCAAGATGATCGCCAGCACCTTCAAGACCGGGATGAACAAGTCGTTCCAGGTCTTCGACGGGGACGGCAAGACGCTCCTCGCCACCGACGCCTTCCCCAGCGGCATGCTGGGGACCCAGCCCGATCTCTCGCGCGACGACTCGCAGCTCGTCTTCGTCGTGCCCGCCGCGGGCACCATCGAGAAGGCCGGCGACCACCACTTCACCGGCGGCTCGCTGTACTCCGCCACCTTCGACGCCTCCACCAACGCCATGGGCGCGCCCCAGCTCCTGCTCGATGCGGGCAGCAACAACGACTACTACCCCGCCTTCTCGCCCAACGGCACCTTCGTCGTCTTCGACCAGGCGCCGCAGCCCGGCAACACGGCGACGACCAACGACGACGCCTTCTACAACCGCGGCGCGCGCGTGAAGCTGCTGCACTACCCGGCGGGCAACAACCCGACGCCCATCGACCTGCCCGCGCTCAACGGCCAGGGCGATCTCACCAACTCCTGGCCGCGCTGGAGCCCCTTCGTGCAGGAGTACAAGGGCCACAAGCTGCTCTGGGTGACCTTCTCCTCCAACCGCGACTACGGGCTGCACCTCGGCAACAAGGGCTTCGACAACTGCTACCCGCCGGAGGGTCCGACGTACGACCAGCCGCAGCCCCTCTCCAAGCAGAACACCACCTACGAGAACTGCGCGCAGCCGCAGATCTGGATGGCCGCGGTGCTGGTGGACGACGGCACGGCGCTGGACTCCGGCGACCGCTCCTTCCCCGCCTTCTGGCTCCCCTTCCAGGACGTGAACAGCCACAACCACTCGGCGCAGTGGGTGGAGTCGATCGCGCCTCCTCCCCCGCAGGACGGCGGCCCGTGCGGCCAGCTCAACGACACCTGCAACGGCAACACGGTGTGCTGCGACAACCTGGTGTGCTGCAACGGCCAGTGCACCGATGGCCTGGGCTGCATCCCCAACTGAGAGGTGACAGTCGCGTCGGACTCGGAGGGCGCGGTATCCTCCCCCGATGCCCGACCGCACCGACCCTCTCGAGCGCGAGGCGCTCCGCGTCTACGCGCGGTATCAGGTCGAGATCGTGGAGGCGTGCGGCCTCTGCCCTTGGGCGGAGCGCGCGCGGCTGGAGGGGCGCGTCCACCCGCGGGTCGTGCTGGCGGCCGGCGAGGAGGAGGCCCACGCCGCGTCGCTCGCCGTCATCGACGCGCTCGCCCCGGACGAGACGGTGGAGGTCGCGCTGCTCATCTACCCGCGCCTGGACCTGGGCCGGCCCCCGTTCGACGCCTTCTTCGCGCGCATGCGCGACGCCGACGCCCGTCGCCATCCGCTAGGGGCCATCCCCTTCGCGATGGCGGCCTTCCACCCGAGCGCGCCCGCCGACACCCGCCAGCCGGAGCGACTCATCCCCTTCCTCCGGCGCACACCCGACCCGACGGTGCAGCTCGTGCGCGAGAGCGTGCTCGACCGCGTGCGCGGGCGCTCGCCGCAGGGGACGGAGTACGTGGACGTGTCCGCGCTGGAGGCGTTCCTCGCGACCGCCGGCCCGCCGCAGCCGCCGCTCCGCGAGCGCATCGCCCGCACCAACCTCGCCACGGTGGAGCGCATGGGGCTCGAGGAGCTCACGCGACGCCTGGAGGACATCCGCCGCGATCGCGACGAGGCCTACCGCGCCCTGCTCGCCCCGCGCTGAGCGTCAGGACGCGGCGCTGCGGCGCGACGACAGGCGGCTCGTCGGCACGATGTCGTGCGCCGGCGCCTCCGGCTGCACGGTGACGTGCGTGATGCCGTGCGCCTCGCGCAGCCGCGCGCCCACGTCGCGCGCCACGTCGGTGCCGTGGGCGTCGCCGTCGAGCAGCACGTGGACGGTGACGACGGGGAAGCCCTGCGAGATGGCCCACACGTGCAGGTCGTGGAGATCGGCCACGCCGGGGGTCGCCCGGATGGTCCGCTCCACC
Organism: uncultured delta proteobacterium; assembly: GCA_963782055.1. GTDB lineage: Bacteria > Myxococcota_A > Polyangia > Polyangiales > Polyangiaceae > DASXHD01. Next base: position 935,309 of record CAWAIF010000003.1, on the reverse strand, counting down.
TTCTCGATGTCCACGCCGGCGGGGCTCGTCTCCATCAGCACGTGGACCGAGTCGCGGAGCAGGCGATACGCGCCCCAGAGGATGAGCAGCGAGATGAGCACCGAGACCACAGGGTCCGCCCGCGTCCAGCCCACAGTGACGATGAAGACGCCGGCGACGATGGCCGCGACCGACCCGGCGGCGTCGGAGAGCACGTGGAGGAAGGCGGCGCGCACGTTGGCGTTGTCCCCGGAGCCGCTCCCCAGCACCCACGCCGAGACCAGGTTGACCAGGAGGCCCACCGTGGCCACCACGAGCATCCACCCGCCGTCGATGTGGGGCGGGTCGGCGAAGCGGCGCACCGCCTCCACGATCACCCAGACGGCGCTGAGCGCGAGGATGATGCCGTTGAGGAGGGCGGCGACGATCTCCGCGCGCCGGAAGCCGAAGGTGAAGAGGCGCGTGCGCGGCTTCTCGGCGATGCGCTGGGCGATCAGCGCGAGGGCGAGCGCCCCGGCGTCGGTGAGCATGTGACCGGCATCGGAGAGCAGCGCGAGGCTGTGCGCCGCGAAGCCCGCCACCACCTCCACCCCCATGAAGCCGACGGTCAGGCCGAGCGCGATCCACAGCTTGCGCGCGTGCCCGCCGCCGGCCTCGATGGCGTGATCATGACCGTGATCGTGCCCCTGCTTGTGGTCGTGCCCGTGCCCCATCGCCCGCCCTCGCATTTGACCACCCCGCGGGCGGGGCGCAAGGAATAGTCAGGTGTTGCGAAGGCGATCGACCGCCTCCACGAGGCTGGCGATCGCCGCGTCCTGGCCGCGCACGGCGTCGTCCATGCGCTGCGTGGACGCCATCAGCTGCTCGCTCACCTTCGTCTGCGCGCGCTGGCCCGCGTTGACCTGGCCGACCATCGTGGAGATGCCCTCGATCGTCGTGGTGATCTGCCGGCTGCCCTTGGCCTGCTCCTGCGAGCTGCGCTCCACGTGCTGCGAGATGAGGCGCATCTTGTCCGCGCTCTTCATGATGAGCTCGCTGCCGCGCGCCTGCTGCGCCGTGGCCGCGGCGATCTGCTGCACCGTCTCGGCGATCCGGCCGATGGCGTCGGTGACCTGCTTGGAGCCCTTGGCCTGCTCCACCGTCGCGCGCGCGATGGCGCGCACCATGTTCGTGGACTTCTGCGAGCTCTCCAGGATCTTCTTGAGGGCGCGCTCCGCCTCGTTGGAGACCTCCACGCCGCGGTCGACGTTGTGGGCGCCGCGCTCCACCGCGGTGATGGCGTTCTTGCTCTCCGCCTGCACGGTCTTGATGAGATCGGTGATCTCGCGGGTGGAGGCGCCGGCGCGCTCGGCCAGGTCCTTGATCTCGTCGGCGACGACGGCGAAGCCCTTGCCCTGCTCGCCTGCCTGCGCCGCGATGATGGCGGCGTTGAGGGCGAGCAGGTTGGTCTGCTCCGCCACGTCGTCGATGACGTTGACGATCTGCCCGATGGCCTCGATGCGCGATCCCAGGTTGGAGATGACGCTCACCGCCTCCTGCGAGCTCTCCTTGATGCGGTAGATCTCGCTGATCGTCTTGAGGATGGCCTCCGCGCCCTTCTCGGCGTCCAGGGCCACCTCCTCCGAGAGGCGCGCCGTCTCGTTGGCGTTGGACTGCACCTGGTCGATGGAGACGTCCATCTCGTTCATCGACGAGCTGGTCTCCTCCGCCGTCAGCGACAGGGCGTCGACGTTCTTGGCGACCTCCTTGATGGAGTACGCCATCTCCTCGATGGAGCTGACCGTCTCGCGCACGCTGCCCGCGAGCTCGCCGATGTTCTCCGCCACCTCGTCGTGGGTGGCGGTCATCTCCAGGATGGAGCTGGAGGACTCCTCCGCGCTGGAGGTGAGCGACTCCACGTTGGCCGCCACCTCGTGGATGGCGCCCGCGAGCTCGCGCATGAGCCGCGAGGTCACCTCGATGCTCTGGAGCTGCGCCGAGACGCCGTCACGCAGGCGCTTGGCGACGTCACCCAGGGTGCGGTCGGCGCCCTCCGACGCCTCCGCGCGGTCGCGAAGCAGCTGGAGGTCTCCGTCCTCCTTGCGGCGCGCGCGGGCGAGCCCCTCCAGCTCCTCGAAGACGCGCAGCACCTCCTGGCTCGCGCCCTGCGGGGCCTTCGGGGTCTCCCCGGCTGCCGCCCGCCGCACCGCCTCGGCGATGGGATCGAGCGACTCCGCGGCGGCTCCGCCGCCGAAGTAGACCACCGCGCCGGCCGCCACGACGCCCACCGCCATGACGGCGAGGATGGGAGTCGAGCCTGCGTCCTTCACCAGGAACGCGCCCGCGAGGGCGATCACCAGCACGGCGAACACACCGCCAAGCTGCTTTCCCGACAAGCTCATCCGGGTCGAGGGTACGCGGGCCGAGGCTGGCCAGGCAAGCGACTTGCCACGCTCAAACCCGCGCCGCCGCGCGGCGGGAGGGCGCCTCGAGGCGGGCTGCCGCGGTCTCGATGGCGACCGGGCTGGCGTCCACACCGACGAAGACCCGCCCCATGCGCGCGGCCACCGCCAGGGTCGTCCCGGAGCCGGCGTAGGGGTCGAGCACGATCTCCCCCGGGGCAGAGAGCGCGCCGACGAGGCGCTCCAGCAGCGCCTCCGGCTTCTGCGACGGGTAGCCCGTGCGCTCCCGAGCGACCGGCGCGATGACGCCGACGTCCCAGACGTCGCCCATGGGGACCCCGGGCGTGGGCGCGGACGTGGAGCTGGAGCGAAGGCGCCGGCCGTCCTTGACCACCGCCCGCTGCTTGCGGGTCCCCCACGTCGCCAGCGTCGACGGGGCGAGCGGCTCGTAGAGGGGCACGAAGCGCGGGGAAACGCTCGCGTCCTTGCGGTAGCGCAGCATCACGTCGTGCACGCGCTGGAAGTTGGGCGTGCGGGCGGGCCAGCGGCGGTAGCGCCACACGATCTCGCTGGCGAAGCACGCGTCGCCGAAGATCTCGTCCATCATCACCTTGACGTAGTGGCTCGTCTTGGGGTCCACGTGCACCACCACCGAGCCGTGCGGCGCGAGCAGCTCGCGCACCAGGCAGAGCCGCGGGGCGAGCGCCTCCAGGTACGCCGCGCGGTCCTCCCAGCGGTCGTCGAAGGCGGCGCGGCGGCCGCCGTCCTGGCGCGACTTGGCCTCGTGCACGCGGCCGGTGAGGAAGGGCGGGTCGAGGTACGCCAGCGTCACCTTCTCGCCCAGCGCGGGCCCCAGGTGGGCCATGGCCGCCACGTTGTCGCCGAAGTAGAGCGCGCTGCCGTCCGGCCTGGAGAGCACACACTCCGGCGCCGGCCGGGCCTTGGCCAGCGGCGCCGCGGGGCCGAAACCGGCCGCTTTTCCGTCCCAGCTGAGTCGCACCGCTCGGGAGACCTTGCCCACGGAGCGATCGTATCGAGGTGGTTCGCGCGGCCGCCACTTTTCGGCTAAGCCTTCGCGTCATGGTGCGCGCCCTGGTCCTTTTCGCGCTGCTGCTCGGCGCGGTCGCGTGCTCGCACCCGCAGCCGGACGCCACGCCCGACGGCGCGCTGCGCGCCTGGATGGATGACATGGAGAGCGGCGGCACGGACCAGGCGAAGGCCGCCTACGGCCTGCTCGGCAGCGCGACGCGCAAGAACCTGGAGGAGCGCGCGGAGCGGGCGAGCCAGGTGCAGGGCCGGCACGTCGAGCCGTACGAGATGCTCGCGCAGGGCCGCTTCGGCATGCGCTTCCGGCCCAAGAGCATGCACGCCACCGTCGAGGGCGACGTGGCGCACGTGGAGGTGACGGGCGACCTGCCGAGCGAGCACGCCACGGTGCAGTGCACGCGGGAGAAGGGCAAGTGGCGGGTGGAGCTGGCGCTGCCGGACCTGCCCATCCTGCAGCGCGGTCCGGGCGCCCCCTAGCCAGTCGACGCAACTTCGCCGTGGAGCGGCCGAAGGGAGGTCATGATCCTCTGGCTCCTCTGGTTCGGCTTCGCCACCCTCACGATGGTCATCGACCGCGGCTACCGCCGCGACGCGGCACGGCTCCGCCGTCAGACAGACTTCTCCTCCCCATCCCTCGGGGGATACCTGGCCCTGGCGCTCGTCTCGCCCTTCCTGGTGCTACCCGTCTACTTCTACGCGACGCGCAAGCAGGCCGGCGTGGCCGATGCATGGTGCGCGAACGCCGCCGCGACCGGGCTCGGCCTCACCGTCGTGTGCTGGTTGTGCGCGGCGGTGCCCGCGACGGCGATCGGCTTCTGCCTGCGCGCGGCGCTCGCCTGATCAGTCGGCTGCCGCGTCGGAGGCGCCCGCGTCCCCGCCGCCGTCACCCGCGCCCGCGTCGGCGTCGAAGCACCGCGCGCTCACAGGATCGGTGTGCGGGCAGTGCGTCGTCTTGTCCTGCGGGGTGCCCGTCTGCGAGAGCTCCATGTGGTAGGTGCGGCACTGCAACGTGTCGCCCGTGGAGCCGAGCAGCTTGCCGTCGAAGCTCGTCCCCCACTTCTTGCACGCGGCCTCGCAGCCGGCGGCGGTCACGTAGCTGGAGACGCCCCCGCACATCGAGAGGTTCAGCTTGCAGAAGGCGGCGCACTGCGAGCCGCCGCAGTTGGTGGCGATGCCCGCCCCCACGCAGTTGGCGTGCTTCTCCGCGTCGGAGACGGCGTCCTTGGCGCTGGAGACATCCAGCTGGCGGCAGGCGACGGTGTCCGCCCCACCCTGCGCCGGCGTGCCCGGCGCCATCTGCCGGCAGAAGGTCTGGCACGTGGCGAGGTCGGGGTACTGCTGGTCGACGCCGGTGCAGACCGACTGGATGTCGTTGCAGTAGGCGTCGCACGGTGAGGCCTGCGTGTTGGTGTCGCCCACGCAGGCGAAGAGCCACACCCCGCCGGCGAGCGCGGGCAAGAGCCAAAGTGCACGAAGAAAGCGATGGTTCCCCATGCCTGAAGCATACACGCTTTCGGCGGTCAGACGTAGCGACCGAGGTTGCGGAAGACGCCGCTGTCCAGCCAGTACCGGTCGGTCGTGATGGTCTTCAGCGCGAGCACGAAGTCGTCCTTTCCGAAGGAGTAGACGTCGCGCTGCGAGCTCACGTCGGCGACCGCGATGCGGCCCGACTCGTCCAGGGCGAAGCGCAGGTTGACGCGGTCCTCCAGCAGCGCCTGCTCCACGTCGGCGTTCGCCGGGCGCACCTCGAAGAGGGGGGAGCCGTCCATCTCCTCCGAGTCCACGTTGCGGAAGCCGAGCATCATGCCCGCGGTGTAGAGCATCGGCGCGCTGGTGCGCTCCTTGCGGAACAGCTCGGTGTCGCGCGCGACGTGCGGCTCCTTGTCCTGGTAGACGCCGTAGATGGGGTGCATCTCGGCGGGGACGATCTCGTCCAGCATGAAGCCGGGGAGGCGATTCTTGCTCGCCAGGTGAAGGACCGCGGCGCCGGCGGTGACGGTGCTCTTGGGGTCCTTGATGCGACCGCCCTCCTGCCAGCGGGAGGGGTACCACTCGCTCACCCCGTAGCTCGCCATCGACTTGATGCGCGGCGGCGGGAGCGGCATCTCCGACTCGAAGAGATCGCGCACGCAGCGCAGGGCAGAAGTGCGCCCGGCGAGCACGAGCAGGTCGGCGTCGAACTGCGCGACGATGTCGGCGTACTTGCGCAGCGGCTCGCGCAGCACCGAGAGCACGCTCGCCTCCACCCCGGCGCGGTCCAGCTTGAGGACGACGTTGAGCAGGCCGGGGAACTTCGGCACCACCGCGCCGAGGAAGCGGTCCACCTCCTCCACGACGTACGGCGAGAAGGGCGTGTCGAAGGCGCGGAAGACGTCGCTGATGCCGTAGAGCTTGTCCGCCGCGTGGCCCTCCGGCTCGCGGCCCTCGGCCAGGGCCCAGAAGCAGCGCGCCAGCGGCAGCCAGAAGTACGGCACCAGCTTGGCGCGCAGGCTGCGCCACGCCTCGCCGTGGCCACCGTCGCCCTCGCCGAAGAGGTTCACCAGCTTGGTGCGCGCGGAGACGTTCGGGAGCTGGGCGAGCACCTGCGAGAAGACCACGTCCTCCAGCACCGCGCGGCACACCTCGTCGCCCGCCACCGAGACGCCGTCCTGGAAGAGCTTCTTGATGGTGAGGGAGGTGGCGACGCCGGGCTGCTTGTCCGCGTAGTCGGCGATCATCACGTCGCTGGTGCCGCCGCCGATGTCGATCGACGCGACGCGCAGGGTCTTGCCGTTCTTGCCGTAGACGCCGGCCAGCTCCTCGAAGGAGCCGGAGAACTCGTGCGCGACCTCCTGGTAGACGTAGACCATCTGCGCGGCGAGGGCCTCGTCGACGAAGAGGAAGGGCTCCCACGCGCCGCTCGCCGCGTCGAAGTTGGGGCGGCGCTCCGGCGGAAGGCCCAGCACGTGGCACACGAGCGCGGCGGCGTTCTGCGCGAGCGCCTCGTAGACGTCGCGCTCCTCCTTGCGCATCGCGGAGGGAAAGGTGAGCGCCACGTGACGCAGCACGCGCGGCACCTGCTCCTTGCCCTGGAAGGCGCGGTAGGCGACCGAGTTCACCTGCGCGATCGCCTGCGAGAGGATCTCCACCAGGGCGAAGAGCATCATCGCGCGCGGGGCGTAGCGCGGGTCGGCCGGGGTGGCCGGGCCGTCGCCGCGGAGCTGGAGGCCGCCCTTCTCCTCGACGAGATACTTCAGGATGCGACCGAAGATGGGCTTGTGCTCGCCCTGGCCGGCGCCCGAAGGGTCGATGGCGGTCGCGTAGTGCCAGCGCTCCGCCGAGGGGCGATCGTCCCAGAGGTAGCGCTTGGGGCCGCTCAGCGTGCAGAGGTAGCGCGCGGGCGTCTCCAGCGCGCGGTCGAGCGCCTCCCGCCCCATCTTGACGATGGAGGGGCGCGCGAAGCACTCGCCGACGGCGACGGCCGCGACGGAGCGATCGAAGGCGCTCGGCAGGAAGGTGACGCGCGAGTCGAAGGTCTCGTCGCTCACCGCGAAGGGGTCCGACGCGGAGCGCACCTCCAGCGGCACGGCGAACAGGCCCTGATCGCGACGCTCCACCAGCACCGCGGTGGAGCGCGAGTTGCCCAGGTCCAGCACCAGCGACACCGGGATGGGGGTGTGCTCCTCCACCTTCGAGAAGCGGAGGCGGGGCAGCACCGGGCCGAGCGCGTCGAGCAGCGCCGCCACCTTGAAGGGCGCCTTGTCCACGCCCGCCTTCTCCATGCGGCGGCAGAGCTCGCGCGTCTCGGGGTGATCGAGGAAGGCCGCGGTCTCGGTGCGGTCCAGCGGGCGGAAGGGGCGGCCGGCGTCCAGCGCGGCGTCCAGGTGACGGCCCTGCGAGGCGCTCTGCTCCAGGGTGTCGACGGCGAGCAGCACCCGCACCGCGCGCGGGTCGTCGCCGGTGGGCGCGAGGTAGACCTGCACCGCGAAGGGGCAGGAGAGCTGGTAGGGCACCGGCAGCCAGCGATGCGAGAGCTCGGGCAGGTGGTCGACCGCGGAGACCTCCACGTCCGGCTCCTCCCCGGGCTCGGCCCGGCGGACGGACGCGGCGCCGGTCGTCGGGTCGCGCATCACCTTGAAGCCGGAGACGATGTCCGGCAGCGGGGGGGCCTCCACCTCGTGGAAGACGACGCCGGTGTCGAAGAAGAGCTCCAGCACCTCCTCGGAGGGGGCGCGGACGCCGGCGTCGCTGGTGCGGGCGGGGGCGTCGTTGGAGAGCGAGACCTTGCGCTTGACCATGGAGAGCGGGCTACGAGGGTAATCGGGGTGGGGGTGGAGGGATAGGGGCCTCTCGCGAAGGGCAGGCGCGCGCGCGGGTGACCGAGCGGCGTGCCATGAGATCTCGTCCTTCGACTACGACAATCCATGGCGTCGGCCCGGCGCGGAATCCGTGCGTGGGGCACTCCGCGCCGGGTGACGCGTCGCACTAGCGCACGTTCGCCGCCATCGCGCCGAGCGCCGCCTGGTACACCGAGTCGCAGAATTCCTTGACGCCGCCCGCCTCGGCCTTCCAGCTCGACGTCCACTCGACGAAGGTCCTGTCGCCGTCGGTGAGCGGCAGCAAGCGGACCTGGCCGACGTAGCCCTTCGCGCTCGACACGGGGTCGGGCCCCTGGTCGATGCTGTACTTGATGGTGCGGCCGTCCTCATCGAGGGCGAGCAGCGTCTCCACGAAGACGCCGTTCAGCTTGCGGCGGGCGCCGATCCGGTCGCCCGGCAGGCCGCCGACGTTCTCGCACGTCTCGATCACCCCCTTCGCCCAGGACATGTCGTGGAAGTCGCGGATCGCGCTCCAGACCTTGGCAATCGGGGCATTCACGATCTTCGAGTTGTAACAGGCCATCGGTGCCTCCTTGGGAGCGTCGCTCCCGTGTTGTCGACGACCCAGAACCTAGCCTCGACGGCCGGCACCGCGCGATGAGGGAATACCCCCAGCGAAGCCAGAAATGCCGCGCGCGGACTCAGGACGGCTCGGGCGTGAGGACGTGCTCGTTCAGCCCGTGCTCGACGGCGAACAGGGCGGCGGCGGCGCGCCCGCGCGCGTTGGTCTTGTCGTAGATGCGGCCGATGTGGTTCTCGGCAGTCTTCGGGGAGATCGCGAGACGGTCGGCGATCTGCTTCGTGCCGAGCCCTTGCGCGAGCAGCGCGAGCACCTCGACCTCGCGCCGGGACAGGCCCGCGGGATAGGCCTCCACGGTCGTCTTCCTGGCGTGACCCGCCGCGTCGAGCACGGCGCTCACGGCCCGGCGCGGAAGCCGCCCCTGCCTCGCCTCTTCGATCAGCAGGTCCGCCGCTTCCGCCGGCGCGAGGGCGAGGCGCCACGGGCGATCGTGCGTCAGTGCTTGATAGACGTCCGACGCGGCGAGCAACCCCGTCGTGACGTCATCGAGAGGCGTGGCGCGCGGATAACCGGTCTTGTCCGATCGCTCGTGCACGCCTGCGGCCTGCGCGCACAGCTCGCGCAGCGCAGGCGCGAGCCGGAGGATCGTCTCGGTGTGGCCGTTGTGGCTCTCGATGATCTGCCGCTCGTGGGTCGTGAGCGTTCCCGGCTTGTCCCAGAGGCCCGACGGCACGCCCGCGCGTCCCACGTCATGGAGCAACGCCGCGAGGCGCAGCCTGCGTCGGCCCTCGAGATCCAGGCCGGCGCCTTCCGCGGCGAAGAAGGCGAGCTTCGCCACGTGCCGTGAGTGCCCGAGCAGATACCCGGACTTCTGGTCGGCGTAGTCCGCGTACGCGGTGCAGGCCTTCTCGAGCGCGGCGCCCTCGAGCTCGTCATGGGTGCCCGGCTCGAGATCGAGATAGGCCTGCCAGCACGACGGCGCGTCCAGGCCGTCGAGCAGCGTCGCGTGGTCCTTCTCGAGGAGGCTGGTGCACTCCGGGCAGAACTGACCTCCCTTGCGAGGCACGATGACATCGAGCGCCGTGCGCTTGCCGAGCGAACGCAGCACGACCGCGGTGTCGGCCGCGAGGCAGGAGAGCCGCGCCGGCACCGGGATCGCCTCGCCGCCGTGCGTGGAACCGATCCCATCGTAGCGGTTGTACATGTGAGCGAGCATCGCAGGAACGCGATCGCCCACGGGGATGCGCTGCGAAAGCACCACGGCCTGCGCGCAGTGCATCGCCGCCGCGGCGCCCATCTGGCTCAGATCTTCGGACAACGCTCGGATGACCTGGCGGCGCACGGCGTCGTCCGCACCCTTGGCCCAGTAACGTTCGAGCGCATCGGCGACCTGCGCGGCGTCCGTCATGTCGCACATGGAGAACGCGTAGTTGAGTGACGCGTCGTCGCCGGCCCCCATCTGCGCGGCCTCCGGCGCGACCGACGAGCAGCCGATGAAGCGCAGGATCACGCCGTAGTAGGTCGCGCGCCGATCCGCTTCGTCGAGCCCCATGCGCGTGGCCATGCGCGTCGCCAGGATGGTCGCCGCAATGGCCGACTGCAGGGGCTGCCCGGCGCCCATGTCGGTGGCGAGCGAGAGCCCGCCGACGAGCTCCGCGACCCGAACTCCCATGCGCCCGAGAGTCGCACGAATGGCCCTGGTCTGCACGCACGGCTCCCGCGCGTCCTCCCGCACGCCCTCCCTCTCCCCCACGCTCTCGCTCTCCCCCACGCTCTCGCTCTCCCCCACGCTCTCGCTCTCCCTCTCGCGAACCCCAGGGCGAGAGCGGGAGCGGGAGCGGGAGCGAGAGCGAGAGCGGGAGCGGGAGCGGGGGCGGGCGCGAGAGCGGGAGCGGGGGCGGGCGCGGGCGCGGGGGCGGGCGCGGGGGCGGGCGCGGGGGCGGGCGCGAGAGCGGGAGCGGGGGCGGGCGCGGGGGCGGGCGCGGGCGCGGGCGCGAGGGCGAGGCGCGGGCGGGGGCGCGAGGGCGAGGGCGGGCCGGGCATGGGAGCGGGCGATCCGCTTTTGCGATGGCGCCCGGCCGGACCGGGTGACAAGCTCGCCGCATGCGTGTCGTCGGGAAGCGACGGAAGGGTCACGGAGATCGCGCCGGCCTCGACGCGCTGGTCCTCGCTTTCGGTGGCGGCGCACCGAAGGGCGTGTTTCGCTATCGTTCGCAGGAGGAGGCGAACCGCGATTGGGACCGATGGACGAGCGAACGCGTGCGGCGACGTACCAGGACGTCGAGCGCGTAGCGAAGCTCCTCGAGGACGAGCACGTCGAGTACGCGCTCATCGGCGGGTACGCGCTCGCGCTCCAGGGCATCGTGCGCCTCACCGAGGACGTCGACATCCTCGTCGAGCCCACCGCGGAGAACGCGCGGCGGTGGGTCCGGGCGCTCTCCAAGCTGCCGGACGGCGCGGCCAAGGAACTCGAGGGCGACGAGACGCTCCACGAGGAGCCCTACGCGATCCGCATCAACGACGAGTTCACCGTCGACGTGATGAACTCCGCGTCGGGCTTCTCGTGGCAGGAGCTCGCGCGCTACCGGAAGCGCATCGGCAACGTCAACCTGGTCTCGCTCGAGGGATTGCTCCGCATGAAGGAGCACGGCCGGCTGAAGGACCAGGCGGACGCGGAGGCGATCCGCCGCGCGCTGCGGGGTGAGACCGAGGAGTGACTCGCGTCGTCGTCCTGAGCTGCGGTGCCGCCGCCGGCACGTAGGCCCTCCCGACTGAGAGGCGGCACACGTCGAGCACGAGTCGGCGCTCCTGGCGCTCCTGGCGGGTGCGCGAGAGCTCGCGCGCCACCACCCGCGACATGGTCGCGCGCTGGAGGGCGATCGTTGCGCGCGGGACGTAGGGGGCCGTGCTGACGCGCGATCCGGTCGGCACGGGGGAGACGCGAATCATGAAGACTCGCGCGAGCCGCCGGGCGTCGCGCCCTCCCGGATCAGCGCGCCGAGCTCCACCATCGACAGCTTGCCGGTCGCGCCCGCGCCCGCGAGGATCGACTCTGCGAGCTCGCGCTTGTCCGCGTGGAGGGCGAGCACGGCCTCCTCGATCGTCCCCTGCGCGATGAGGCGCACCACCGTCACGGGCCGCGTCTGTCCGATGCGGTGCGCGCGGTCGGAGGCCTGGTCCTCGACGGCGGGGTTCCACCACGGGTCGAGGTGGATCACGGTGTCCGCGGCCGTGAGGTTGAGGCCGGTGCCGCCGGCCTTGAGCGAGATGAGGAAGACGTCGCCCTCGCCGGCCTGGAACGCCGCGACCCTGCGCGTGCGGTCGGCGAGCGGCGTCTGCCCGTCGAGGTAGAGGTACGGGACGCCGCGCTCGCGCAGCGCCTCCTCCACGAGCGCGAGGTGCCCGGTGAACTGGCTGAAGACGAGCGCGCGGTGACCGCCGTCGCGGAGCTCGCCGACCAGCGCGAGGAACGCCTCGAGCTTGGACGAAGGCACGGTCGAGCGCTCGTCGAAGAGCCTCGGGTGACACGCGAGGCGCCGCAGGCGCATGATCTCGGCGAGGACGCGGAAGCGGCCGCGCTCGTCCCCTCCGGTGACCGCCTCCAGCGCGACGCGCCTGGCGGCCTCGTAGAGTCGCCGCTCCGGGGCGCTGCGCTCGACGGCGCGGGTGATCTCGGTGCGCGCGGGCAGCTCGGAGAGCACCTCCGACTTCATTCGCCGCAACAAGAACGGGCGCACCAGCGCCGCCAGCGCCTCGCTGCGCGCGCGGTCCTTGTCGCGCTCGATCGGGATGACGTACCGCGCGCGAAACGCCTTCTCGCTGCCGAAGAAGCCCGGGTTGAGGAACTCCATCAGGCTGTGGAGCTCGGCGAGGCGGTTCTCGACGGGCGTGCCGGTGAGCGCGACACGCATCTCGGCCTGGAGCGACCGGAGCGCCTGCGCGCGGGCGGTCGCGCCGTTCTTGATCGCCTGGGCCTCGTCCGCGACGATCGTCGCGAAGCGGACCTCGGCGAGGCGCTCGCGATCGCGCACGGCGATGTCGTAGCTGGTGACGAGCAGATCGCCCGGCCCGAGCTCCCGCAGCGCGGACGCGCGGTCCGCGCCCCGGTGAAGCACGGCGCGCAGCCGCGGCGCGAAGCGCGCGGCCTCGCGGATCCAGTTGGGTCCGACGGACGTGGGCGCGACGACGAGGGCGGGGCCGGCGTCGCTCCGCGCCGCGAGCATCGCCAGCGCCTGCACCGTCTTCCCGAGGCCCATCTCGTCGGCGAGGCACCCGCCCGCGCCCCACGCCGCGAGGCGACTCATCCACCGGTACCCGTCGACCTGGTAGGGGCGGAGTGTCTTGCGGAACCCGCGAGGGAGCTTCGGCGTGCTCGCCTTCGCCGCCTCGATCCGCTCGAGGAGCGACCAGAAGGGGGGCGCGGCGTCGATCTGCTCCCGCGCGAGCTCGGCGAGGAGGGGCGCCGCCACGCGGGCGATCTCGAGCGAGTCGCTCCTGGACGAGACCGACGCGGGCCGGGCAATCGCCTCGAGCGCGTCGAGTCGGGCCCGCAGGTCGTCTGCGATGGCGACGAGCCGGTCCGGACCGATGGCGACGAGCTTCTCGCCCGCGCGCCTCGCCGCGAGCAGATTGGCGAGCGTGATCTCCACCCCCCCGGAGGAGGCGCCGCCGCGCACGCCGAACCAGTCGCGCTCGGCAGAGACGGCGAGCCGCAGGCTCGCGGCGCTCATCGCGCCGACGACTTTGGGGAGCGTCTTTGGCCACAGGACGACCGCCTCGTCCGCCTCCACCGCGTCGCGCAGGCTCGCGATGACCGCGAGCATCGCCTCGATCCCCTCGTACCGACCGCTCGCCGCGGGCGGCGGCAGGCGCGCCGAGAGCGCCTGGGCGCGCTGGAACTCGTCCTCCCGCGCGCGCATCGCGAAGACGGCGCGCCCGTCCACGTGCAGGAGCACCTGCTCCTGGCCGGCGCCCGGCGGGAAGCTCGGGCCCGACGGGATCGGGCGGACGAGCCACTCGAGGGAGAGCGTCGCGCCCTCGCGCACGACCCGCACGTGCGGGCGGGCGTCCGCCTCGACCCGCTCGCCCGCAAGCGTCTCGGGGATGTGCGTGGGGAGCAGGCCGCGGAGCGCGACGCTCTGCTCGAGCAGATCCTGCGCGGCGGCGTGGGGGAAGACGGCGTCCTCCGAGACGAGCGCCTGGAGCACGGCGGCGCGCCGGGCGCCCACGTGCGCGAGCAGCACGCAGCGCCGGGACGGGTCGATGTGGACGATGAAGCCCTCGCGATCCACCGCGGCGCGAAGCTCGGGGGCCGAGAGTCCCTCGCCCGCGACGGTGAACGCGTACCGGAAGCCCCCTGGGCCCTCCTCGATGGCGATCTCGAGCTCTCCTTCGCGCACGGCGAGGCCGATGCCGCCGCGTCCCAGGACGCGCGGGTGGCCGACGAGCAGCGCGAGCGCCCGGTACGTCCGCGCGCGCGACTCGCCTCCCGGCTGCGGGTAGTAGTAACCATACGCGCGCGGCTCGTGGAGCGCGCGCGCCACCGCCTCGTCGCGCGGCGCGAGGGCGCCCGCGTGGGCGCGCAGGAGGGCCTCGACGGAGACCGGATGCGGGGGGTCCGTCCCCGCCGACACCTCCGGCTCGACGCGGAGGTGCCGCTCGCCGGTCACGCGCCAGCCGATCCGGAGCTCCGCGCCTTCGCCCAGAGCGTCGCGCGTGGCGAGCTCGGCGATGCGTCGCGCGACGCGCTGCCAGGGAGGCTCGTTCAGGTACGCGACGAGGGGTGCATGAACGGCGTGGCCCGGATCGCGGAGCACGCGGCGGCAAGCGCGCAGGAGGGTCTCCGCCAGCATCTTCTCGCCCGTGAGCCTCCTGGCCAGAGGCGCCGAGCGCCAGTCCTCGAGCAGGAGGGCCCCGGCGCCGGTGCGCTGCCTGCCACGGGCGCACGTCTCGACCTGCACGTGCAGCCGCGTGGGATCGCGCCGGAGCTCGACGCCTGCGACGTATGCCTCGCGACTCCGCTTCGTCGTCGCGAGCGCCGCCTCGACCGCCGCGAGGAAGGCGCGGGCGCCTTCGCCCTCGGGCACGTGGCCGAGCGCGGCGATCCGTTCCTCCTCACGCCGATCGGCGAGGGCGCGCTCGCCCGCCCGGCGCACGTGGGCCTCGGCGGCGGCCGCGAGCTTCTTGCGCTCGGCGGGCCCGAGGCCGCCGGCGACGATCGACTTGCCCTCGAGCACGTCGGCGACCGTCGCGCCGTGCGCCGTGCGAAGGATCCACGACGCGGCGCCGCCCATCCGTGCGGCGAGCACCGCCGCGGGGTCCGCGAGCCGCCGCGCCACGCCGGCTTCCTCGGCCCACGCGCGGAGCGATTGGTGCGCGTCCGGGGGCTCGTCCTCCACCTCCTCATCATCCAGGATGTATTCCTCCTCGACGACGGTGGCCACGAAGGAGAGCTCCTCTTTGACCGCGGCGACCATGCGCGAGGATCTGGCGAGGGTGGCCCAGCGCTGGAAGCGGTCGTCGCAGATCACCGCGCGCAGGGTGGGCCGGCGGTGCAGGCGCGCGTAGTTCGCGAGCAAGGTGGCGACCCGGGCGGAGCCGACGTCCTCGGCGTACTGGGCGAAGGGGATGTCCAGGATGCCGCCGCGGCGCGCGGGCGTCCGGGCGAGCTTCTGCACCAGATCGATCACCCGTGTCGTCTGCCACACGCGCGCGCGTGGCAAAAGTGCAAAACGCAGGGGACGGCGCGCTCCCCGCCCTCACGCGGGGGCGAGGGCGGGCGCGGGGGCGAGGGCGGGCGCGGGGGTAGGAGACGCCGGCGTGAGGAAGGAGTCTGCGAGGTTGCGCATCTACCCTGGGTTGCTGGAGCTGGTTCGGTCCGTGGCGCCGCAGCTCGCCACGAGGATGCACGCCGCGCGGCGGCCCCGAACCATCCTGGATCAGCGCTTCCGGAGCGCGGCGCGGAGCATCCGGACCGCTTCGCCCTGCGTCCGGGACTGCATGCACCTTGCGATCAAATCAGGGTTGAGCCCGGGCACGAGCTTGCTGCGTCTGGCCGCCGTGTACCGATCGCGGTGGAGCACGTGGAAGGTGAGCTTCCCGCGTGACCAGCCCCACACCTCGCGCGCGCCGAGCTTCCGCCAGACCTCCAGCTTGTCGAGCCCGCCGCGGGTCCACAGGACCTCGATCGCGATGTCCGGCGCCGCCGGGCGAAGGTCCTGGATCGACCCGAGGACGTAGCACTCGTCGGCCTCGGCGCCGCGCTCGAGGTCGCGCCGCTTGACGGTCCACGAGCCGGCACCCTCCAGCTCGAGGCCGGTCTCGTCCGCGAACGTCTCGAGCAGCCGGCCGAGCAGCGTCTTCTGCAGCTCGTGATCGATGGAAGGCGTCATCAGCTCGAGCTCCCCTTCGAGGTACGTCATCCGAGGCACCGACCGCTCGCCGCGCCACGCCAGCAGCGCCTCGTAGGCCTGGAAGCTCACGTCGTGCAGCGTGACGCGCTGATCCATCGAGCGCTCGGGGAGCTGTTCCTTCGTGGCGTACACGGTGTCGATCGTAGCACGCCCGAGATGCGGCCGGCGTCGCCGCGCCGTCCAGCCAGTCGAGCACGAGGTACTGGACGCTCGGGCCGCGGGCGCCGTGATGGCGAAGCCGCAGACTCGCACGACCGCCGCGACGAACGCGCGAGGTAGATCCACAAATCCCGCAGCTCGCCACCTGCGGGCGCGAGAGCGAGGGCGGGCGCGGGGGCGAGGGCGAGAGCGAGAGCGGGGGCGGGCGCGAGAGCGAGAGGGCGGGAGGGAGAGCGATCGCTCGGGGAAGGGGATTGTCCCGCCGTGCTCGGAGCTGTCGAGGCCGGGCCGTGCTCGCCGTCCTCGCCGTGCTCGGGCGCGCGTTCGCGTCACTGGGCGAGGGATCCAGAGCGCGCCCTCCGCGCGGCTGCGGGCGGCTGCGCGCGGTGCTCGCTTCGCTCGCAGCCTCGACAGCTCCTGCGCGCGGCGGGCTGGGGCGGGTGCCCCCGCGCGCGGTGCGCGGGTGCGATCAAGGAGTCACGGCATGTTGCGCATCTACCCTGTGCTCTTGGAGCTGGTTCGGTCGGTGGCGCCGCTGGTGCGGCAGCTCGAGCGGTGTGACGCGGATCTCGCCCGGCAGTGCCGGAGGGCGCTGGCGAGCGCGCCGCTGAACGTGGCGGAGGGGATGTACTCGCGAGGGAAGAACCGGGCGGCGCGGTACCACAACGCGCTGGGCTCGCTGCGGGAGGTGGTGGCGTGCTTCGAGGTGGCGGCGGCGCTCGGGTACATGGGCGAGCTCGACCCGGAGGTGCGGCGGCGGTTCGATCAGGTGCTCGGGACGCTGGTGCGGCTGGTCGGGCGGTGAGCGGAGCGCGCGATCCGGGCCGCCAATATTGGCGGTCCGGGTCGCCAATATTGGCGGTGCGGATCGCCTACCCGGCCGGGCGGCCCGCCGCATTGCACGGCCGTATTCTCGCCGGATGGAGACGTTGCTGAGCGCTCACGACGCGGTCTGCGTGCTGATCGTCCGGCTGGCGCTCCGCGGCGCGCTCGCGGTGGACGACTGGCGGCGCTCGGTCCGGAAGGGCGCCCGGCGGCTGCGAGGCTCGGTCCGCAGGCTGCTGCGAGGATGGCTACGCCGCCATGGGCACGTCGTGCGCGTGGAGCGGCGGCGGGGGTGGAACCGTACGGCCCGCGAGGTCGAGGAGGAGATCGTCAGGCTGCACGTGGAGGTGCCCGCCCTCGGCGCCGGGCAGCTCCGCCACCTCGCGCGCCGGGTGCTGGGGTTCGACGCGGCGCGGAGCACCTTCCGCCGGATCGTCATCCGGAACCAGGGGAGGATCGCCGAGCTCGAAGGGGAGAGAGGGCGGCCGGGGCGGAGGATCGCCGTGCGCGCGGCGCGCGTGCTCTGGGGCGTGGACCTGACGTTGATCTGGGTGCTGGGGTTCTTGCCGGTGTGGGTGCTGGGGGCGGTCGACTACCACGGCAGCCGGATCGTGGCGCTCGAGCCGGTCGCGTGGCCGTCCGCCGCAGCGATCGGGCGCGCGATGGACCGCGCGTTCGCGCGGCACGGGTGCCCGCGGAGGATCCTCACGGACCGCGGCTCGGTGTTCCGGTCGCGCGCGTTCGCGGCGCTGATGGGCGCGCGCGGGATCGTGCACACGATGACGCGCCCGTACCACCCGTGGACGAACGGGCGGATCGAGCGCGTGTTCCGGACGTTCAAGGAGACGCTGCGGCGGTGCTACTGGATGCTGGGGAGCCGGGCGCAGGTGGCGCGCGCGTGCCGCGACTTCGAGTGGTTCTACAACACGCACCGGCCGCATGGCGCCTTCGGAGGGCGGACGCCCGACGAGGTGCACGCGGGACGTGCCGCAGGGCGATCGCACGGCGGACGGCTGCTGCTGTTCGACGGCCGGCTCCGGTGGTGGCGGTTCTCGTAAGCACGGGCGCCGGAGAGGATGTTGGTCCGGCGCCTCGGTCTTTGACAAGCTGGTCGCGCGGCGGAGGGGAGCAGGCGGACGTGTGCGCGGAGGAGCGGAGCAAGCGCGCAGTCGGGGCGAGGGCGAGAGGCGAGACCCGGCGCTGACACACTACAGGCCGCCGCTCATCGCGGCGGAAGACCTGGAGGACAACATGAAGACCAAGAAGACGACGACGACGCTTCAATGGGGCCGCCGCTCATCGCGGCGGAAGACCCCGTTGCCGAGGTGCGCGCGGCATCGGCTGCCGAGCTTCAATGGGGCCGCCGCTCATCGCGGCGGAAGACCACGCGCTGTGCCGCATGGCGGCGACAGGCGCCGAGGCTTCAATGGGGCCGCCGCTCATCGCGGCGGAAGACGAGTCGATGGGCCAGGGCCAAGCGGCTGCGCGTGGAGCTTCAATGGGGCCGCCGCTCATCGCGGCGGAAGACTGCGCGCGACCGGCGCGCAAAAGGGCCCCCGGAGCCCGCTTCAATGGGGCCGCCGCTCATCGCGGCGGAAGACCCGCGAAGTACGCCTGCGGCCGCTCATCGAGACGCGGGCTTCAATGGGGCCGCCGCTCATCGCGGCGGAAGACGAGGTAGCGCACCGTCTGCTCGCGCTTGCGGGGCTCGCTTCAATGGGGCCGCCGCTCATCGCGGCGGAAGACGCGCGAGATGCGACGTTCAGGATGGACGTGCCCATCGCTTCAATGGGGCCGCCGCTCATCGCGGCGGAAGACCTCGAGGGCTCGCTCGCCGCCACCAACTACGCGCTGTCGCTTCAATGGGGCCGCCGCTCATCGCGGCGGAAGACTCGCGCAGAAGGACGGCGTCCGGTCGCCGGGTCGCCCGCCGGCTTCAATGGGGCCGCCGCTCATCGCGGCGGAAGACCGTGCGACTGCGCGCGTACGGCACTCAGCCACGTGCCGCTTCAATGGGGCCGCCGCTCATCGCGGCGGAAGACTCCCGGCACGGGACACGTGGGCACCGGCGCGGTCTGGCTTCAATGGGGCCGCCGCTCATCGCGGCGGAAGACGGGATCCAGTTCTCCGACGTCGCCGCGGCCCTGGCGAAGCTTCAATGGGGCCGCCGCTCATCGCGGCGGAAGACGTGCGGGACGCCGATCGGACAGTGCCGCCACACGAGCGCTTCAATGGGGCCGCCGCTCATCGCGGCGGAAGACCCACGTCGTCACGTTGGTCATGGATCGCCACCTTTGGCGCTTCAATGGGGCCGCCGCTCATCGCGGCGGAAGACCACGAGCCCGCCGATGATCGCGACGGCGAGCGTCACGTGCTTCAATGGGGCCGCCGCTCATCGCGGCGGAAGACCCGGGGATCGCTGCGTCGATCACAGCCACGACGTCGAGGCTTCAATGGGGCCGCCGCTCATCGCGGCGGAAGACACTGGTGACTACTCCGGGGTGCTCCAAGCTGGCGTGGCTTCAATGGGGCCGCCGCTCATCGCGGCGGAAGACGCGCCGGGAACTTGCAAAACGTGATCTTCGAGCTGCTGCTTCAATGGGGCCGCCGCTCATCGCGGCGGAAGACCGACGCGAACGACGGGCTTACGGCCCTAACGCCCCTGCTTCAATGGGGCCGCCGCTCATCGCGGCGGAAGACCCGCGAGAAGGCCGCCGGCCATGCTCTTCCGTTCGACGCTTCAATGGGGCCGCCGCTCATCGCGGCGGAAGACGTCCGGCGGTTCTGGGCGCCGAGGAGCTGGCCACGCCGGCTTCAATGGGGCCGCCGCTCATCGCGGCGGAAGACGAGGCGTTCGCGGCCGGCTGGGACGAGCTCAACGGCGCGCTTCAATGGGGCCGCCGCTCATCGCGGCGGAAGACGCAGGCCACGGCGCAGATGGACGCCCAGCGGGCCGGGCTTCAATGGGGCCGCCGCTCATCGCGGCGGAAGACCGCGAAGGCCCGGGCCCAGAACGCCGTGGTGGGCCGGCTTCAATGGGGCCGCCGCTCATCGCGGCGGAAGACTCGAGCTCCTCCGCGGCGTCAGCCAGCAGGTCCGGGCTTCAATGGGGCCGCCGCTCATCGCGGCGGAAGACTCCGTCCCGCCGTCGGCGGCGGGATCCGGGCCGATGGCGCTTCAATGGGGCCGCCGCTCATCGCGGCGGAAGACTCGGGCGCGATCTCCTCGCACGCCAGGTACCAGGAGGCTTCAATGGGGCCGCCGCTCATCGCGGCGGAAGACGAGGGGGACGCGATGATCTCCTCCTCTCTCTGGCGCGCTTCAATGGGGCCGCCGCTCATCGCGGCGGAAGACTCGCCGCGGGGCCGAGGAGGAGCGCGCCAGGCTGGAGCTTCAATGGGGCCGCCGCTCATCGCGGCGGAAGACCTTGCCCTGCACGACGTAGCCCGCGGCGGTGGAGTCGCTTCAATGGGGCCGCCGCTCATCGCGGCGGAAGACTTGGGGCGGTAGGTGGTGCCGACCGGGTAACGGGGGCTTCAATGGGGCCGCCGCTCATCGCGGCGGAAGACGGCTGCGGCTCACCGACGGCGAGTTCAATGGGGCCGCCGCTCATCGCGGCGGAAGACCCATCCTGAGCGGTGGACGGCTTCAATGGGGCCGCCGCTCATCGCGGCGGAAGACGCCGCGCCGACTTAGCCCTTTGGCGATTGAAGCCGACGTGCTTCAATGGGGCCGCCGCTCATCGCGGCGGAAGACACGACGCCGGTTCGACTGCCACGCTCACCGGCGCGATCGTGCTTCAATGGGGCCGCCGCTCATCGCGGCGGAAGACGCGCGCACTCGCATGCCGGCCGAGTTCTTGACGCGCGACGCTTCAATGGGGCCGCCGCTCATCGCGGCGGAAGACATCGTCCCGCCGCTGACGTCAGCGCGAGCTCGATGGACCGTGCTTCAATGGGGCCGCCGCTCATCGCGGCGGAAGACCCCGCCGTGCCGCTCGCCGGCGATCGCGATCGCCGACCGATGCGCTTCAATGGGGCCGCCGCTCATCGCGGCGGAAGACGCGCGCGTGGGCCCGGCGGCTCGACCCAACGCCGATCGGGCTTCAATGGGGCCGCCGCTCATCGCGGCGGAAGACCTAGCCTCGCGTCGTCGACCGAGCGCGCTACTGGCTCAGCTTCAATGGGGCCGCCGCTCATCGCGGCGGAAGACGCCGCTGGCGGCAGCTCGAGGCGATGGGGACCTACGTGCTTCAATGGGGCCGCCGCTCATCGCGGCGGAAGACCCGATGCTCGTCGAGGCTGCCCGCGCGCACCTGGCGCGAATCGCGCTTCAATGGGGCCGCCGCTCATCGCGGCGGAAGACCCGCAGCGTCGCACGCGGCCGAGCATCGCGACGTCGCGCGCTTCAATGGGGCCGCCGCTCATCGCGGCGGAAGACGCGTCGGTTCGCCTGACGGGTCAGCGCCTCGGCGTCGCGCTTCAATGGGGCCGCCGCTCATCGCGGCGGAAGACGCTGCACCGGTTCCGAGTACGCATCGAGCGTGGAGCGCGCTTCAATGGGGCCGCCGCTCATCGCGGCGGAAGACGTGTGGCGAGTGTGACCCGAGCTTCGGTTGTTTCAACGGCTTCAATGGGGCCGCCGCTCATCGCGGCGGAAGACGCTGGTGCGTGTACAGGTCCAGAAGCGACCGTGATGCTTCAATGGGGCCGCCGCTCATCGCGGCGGAAGACTCGGCAACGTCCAGAGTGGCGACACGGCGAAATCGGTCACGCTTCAATGGGGCCGCCGCTCATCGCGGCGGAAGACGTGATGGCCGCGGCGCTCGTCTCACGCTGGGGATCTCCCGCGGCTTCAATGGGGCCGCCGCTCATCGCGGCGGAAGACGAGGCGTTGCCGTTGCCTCCGTCGCCGCCAGTCGGGCCGCTTCAATGGGGCCGCCGCTCATCGCGGCGGAAGACCTGCCATTCTCGGCGCCATCGCAGCTCACAAGGATCCTCGGCTTCAATGGGGCCGCCGCTCATCGCGGCGGAAGACTCGCCCTACCCTCCCCTGGCGACCGAGCGCCCATTGCCTCAGCTTCAATGGGGCCGCCGCTCATCGCGGCGGAAGACGAGAGGAGAGCCGAGAGATGATCTGCGACAAATGCGGCTTCAATGGGGCCGCCGCTCATCGCGGCGGAAGACGCGCGTAATGGTGGTGCTACTGACGGCCTGCGTGGCGCTTCAATGGGGCCGCCGCTCATCGCGGCGGAAGACACGGTCTCGCCGCCCGTCGCGAGCGCCAACATCACCCAGCTTCAATGGGGCCGCCGCTCATCGCGGCGGAAGACGCGCGAGCTGCTCGGCAGATACCGATGAAAGACCGCCTCCTGCTTCAATGGGGCCGCCGCTCATCGCGGCGGAAGACACCTCACCGGCGTTCGAACCTCCGGCGGCGACTTGCTTCAATGGGGCCGCCGCTCATCGCGGCGGAAGACCGCTCTAGGCACGTCGCCCCCCATCCGCGACGCCACCGCTTCAATGGGGCCGCCGCTCATCGCGGCGGAAGACTGCCGACGTCCTGGACGTACTCGGGGAACAGCGCGTTGCTTCAATGGGGCCGCCGCTCATCGCGGCGGAAGACCCGGCGTCGCCGCGGCAACGGTGGCCGCGTTGCAGGGCCTGCTTCAATGGGGCCGCCGCTCATCGCGGCGGAAGACGCCAGATGGCCAGTAGCGGCCATCGCGCAATCTGCTGCGCTTCAATGGGGCCGCCGCTCATCGCGGCGGAAGACATCGACGTACCCAGGCAGCTCGCGTTCATCGGGACGACGCTTCAATGGGGCCGCCGCTCATCGCGGCGGAAGACGAGGGCGACGACGGATGACGCGCGCGGCGAAGAGGGAGCTTCAATGGGGCCGCCGCTCATCGCGGCGGAAGACGAGGGTAGACGCATGCATATTACACGGATCAAGATCAGGCTTCAATGGGGCCGCCGCTCATCGCGGCGGAAGACCAGCGGCCGCGGTCGTGTACCGCATCGCGCTGCAGGCTTCAATGGGGCCGCCGCTCATCGCGGCGGAAGACAAGAGGACGCGGCGAGGGACGCGTACGAGTTGAGCTGCTTCAATGGGGCCGCCGCTCATCGCGGCGGAAGACGTCTTCCGGTTCACGGCGCGGGCCATGACGCGCGGCGAGCTTCAATGGGGCCGCCGCTCATCGCGGCGGAAGACTGACCGCGCAGGTCCCGAAGGATTCCGCGGGGTCCGGTACGTTCTCGCGAGAGCCTCCGTCGGCCCCCGTGAACGGGAGGCCGCCGGCGCGGGTCGGCTCGCCGCGAGCGAATGGAACATCCGGGATTTCAAGGAGCCGGCGGGCGTTGCGAGCGGGTCCCGGGAGCGGCGCGTCACCGGACCGCTCGCAGGGGGGATCGTGACGACGCGTGGGAGCCATCATACGTCCGCTCAGGCGACGATTGCACCGCGAACCCGCGGCACGTACGCCTTGCCCACCGACTCGACCGACTCGAGCGCCCGGCCGCTCGCGGGACCGATGTCCACGAAGAGGACCTGGTCCTCCTCGTGGTTGATCTCCCTCGAGAGGCGCGCCATGAGCTCGATGCGCCGGGCGGCGTCCAGCTCGCAGTGGAAGACCGAGAGCTGGAGGTGGCGTCCGAAGCCCCTCATCAGCTTGTAGACGCGCCGCAGGCGCTTGGGATCGCAGACGTCGTAGGTGACGATGTAGGCCTGTCGCACGTCCTCACCTCGGGCGGAGCTGGGGATACTCGGGGATCTCCCCGAGCAGGAAGCGCCCGAGCAGGCGCGACTGGACCTCGAGCATGCGCTTGGCGCTGATGCGGTAGCCGAAGACGGGGTGGGTGCCGAGCTGATCGAGGCGGCGCTCGTGGGCGAGGGCCATCGCCTTGCGACCCGCGGGCGTCAGGCTCACCCCGGCGCCGCCGCGGTCGAGGAAGTCGCCCTCTCCGATGACGCCGGTGTTGATCGCGGTGACGACGACGGAGTTGGCGACGATGGGGCGCAGCTCCTCCATCATGTCCAGCGCCAGCGCCGGGCGGCCGAAGCGCGGGCGGTGGTAGAAGCCCACCATCGGGTCCAGGCCCGCGTCCCCGAGCGCGAGGGTGAGATCCCGCGCGAGGAGGGCGTACGCGAAGGAGAGCAGGGCGTTGACCGGATCCCGCGGCGGCCGGCGGTTGCGGCCGTCGAGGTCGAAGCACGCGGCCTGCGGCCCCTTGAGCATCCCGCTGAAAGCGCCGAAGTAGGCCCGCGCCGCGGTGCCCTCGATCCCGAGCAGGCTCTCGACGCGCTCGGCGTCCCGCGCCTTGCGCGCGAACTGCTCCAGCTCGAAGAGGGTGACCTGCGGCGGCTCCGGGTGGTTGCGCCGCAGCAGGGTGCGCTGGTTGCGTATCTTCGCCTCCACGAAGGCGCGCGCGAGGCGCAGGCACGTCGCGGGGTCCGCCGCCGCGCGGTGCTGGGCCATGCGCAGCGCCACGTTGCTGGACGGCAGGCCCTCCGCGCGCCCGTAGAGCCAGCCCCCGGAGGAGAGGAAGCTCACCCCGATCTCCCGCTCGAAGAGCTTGCGCAGCGCCTGAGCGGAGATTTGCACGTTGCCGAAGAGGGAGACGTGGGAGGTGTCCGGGATGCGCGCGCGCGTCTTGCCCTCCTTGCCGTGGACCACCAGCTCCTCGCCGTCGACGCCCACCCGCGCGCCGGGCTCGGTGACGTAGAGCGGCAGCCGATCGTCGCGCGCGGGCAGGAGCTGTCGGATCGGCGCAGGGGATGGCTCCGCCTCGCGCAGGAGGTTGGTCTCGTCGGGCAGACAGATCCCGACGAGGGAGCAGCCGTTGCACTTGGGGCTATCGACCAGCGGCGGCGGCAGGTCCTCGGAGCGGGCGAGCTCGCGGGCGCGCGCGACCGCGTCCTTCACCGTCTGCACGAGCGCCTCGTCGATCTCGATGCGCACGCGACGCTTCGCCGCGGCGAAGTAGATCTCTCCGTGATCGCACGCGTGGCCGTGCGCGCGCAGCAGCATGACCTGCGCGGCGAGCTGCGCGCGCTCGGGCAGGTACGCGCCCTCCGGCAGGTCCGGCGGCTTGCCGCGCTTGTACTCGATGGGGATGACCGTGCCCGCGGCGTCCCCCTCCACCACGTCGATCTTCGCGGTGAGGCCCAGCTCGGCGGACGAGAGCCACACCGACCGCGCCTGGTAGGGCACCTCCACCGGCCCGGGCGCCGCGAGCTTGCCCCGCGGCTCGTCGGCGCGAGAGTGCACGAACCGCCCCTCGAGGGTGAAGGCGTTGTCGGTGAACTCGCGCTGCACCCACTCGAGCGCCATGAGGCGCTCGCAGTACAGCAGCTCGTTGACCATCCGCGCGGGCACGAGCGCGGGCGGCTCGGACGGCGCGAGGGGGAGCGACTTGGCGCGCGCCTCGGTGGGCGCTGCGGGAGGAGCGCTGGGGGAGCTGGACGTGGACATGCGGGGCCTCCGTGCTCGCCAATATTGGCGGTCAGGACCGCCAATATTGGCGGCGCTGCTCCAGCGTGCGCGACCGGGCGGATTGAAGCGGGAGCACGGTTGGCGCCCACTGCGCATCGGCGCAGCTTGCGGCGGGGGCTCGGGCGGAGCGGGGCGGAGGTCGCGGCGAGCGCGCCGGGCGGCCATGAAATCTCGTAGATAGACTACGATAGTTCATGGTGCTACCGTGCCGCATGCTCGAGCGACCGCGGCACCTGCGCGCCCTACGCGCCCTGATGCGGGAGTTCCCCGTGGTCGCGATTGTCGGGGCCCGGCAGGTGGGGAAGACCACCCTCGCGCGAAGGATCTTCGACGCGCAGCGGAGCACGACCAAGACCTTCCTCGACCTCGAGCAGCCCGCGGACGCCGTGCTCCTCGAAGACCTCAGCACCGCCGGGCAGTACCTCCGGGGGTTGGTGGTGATCGACGAGGTCCAGCACCGGCCCGGTCTCTTCTCCTTGCTCCGGACGCTGGTGGACCGCCCCCGCGGCCCGCGCTTCCTCGTCCTCGGCAGCGCGAGCGCTTCGCTGCTCCGGCAGTCGTCCGAGTCGCTCGCCGGGCGCATCGCGTACTACCCCCTGCCGGGGCTCTCGCTCGGAGAGGTCGGTCCCGAGCGCGCCAACGATCTCTGGGTTCGAGGAGGCTTCCCGCGGTCGTTCCTCGCCGCCCCCCGCGCCAGCATGCGGTGGCGGCGCGAGTTCGTCCGGACCTTCCTCGAGCGGGACGTGCCCGGGCTCGGTCTCCGCATCGCGGCGCCCGCGCTGCGCCGGATGTGGATGATGCTCGCGCACGTGCACGGGAACGTGCTCAACCACTCGGAGCTCGGCCGGTCGATGGGCGTGACCGACCACACCGTGCGCCACTACGTCGACGTGCTCGCGGCGACCTTCATGGTGCGCGTCCTCCCGCCGTGGTTCGAGAACGTCTCCAAGCGACAGGTGAAGTCTCCGAAGGTCTACGTCCGGGACTCCGGCCTGCTTCACGCGCTGCTCGACATCCAGGACTTCCGGCAGCTCGGTGGTCACCCGAAGCGGGGCGCTTCGTTCGAGGGCTTCTGCATCGAGCAGCTCATCGCCCAGCTCGGCGCACGCGACGAGGACTGTCACTTCTGGCGCACCCACACGGGCGCCGAGCTGGACCTGCTCGTCGTGCGGGGCGGTCGGCGGCACGGCTTCGAGATCAAGCACACCGCCGCGCCGCGCGTCACGCCATCCATGCAGAGCGCGCTGTCGGACCTCCGGCTCGATTCGCTCACCGTGGTCCACGCGGGCGAGCGGGCGTGGACGTGGCGCAAGCGCCCGCTCGTCCGCGCGATGCCGGCGCGCGACATCCCGGAGCTCGCGCCGCTGCCGTGAGGTGCAGGGTCCTGGCTAGCTGATTCGCCTGCTGGAGGCGCTCTGACCCACGCCCTCGGCGTCGCTCGCAGCAAGCTCTCCCACCGCCGGCAGGGTGAGCGCGAGGCGGATGCGGCCGTCGCCGTCGCGGCCGTGCGCCGCGACGGTGCTGCCGCGCAGCAGGTCGAGCACCTCCCGCGCCTCCTTCGACTCCGGCGCGTCGGGGAGCATCTCGGCGACCAGGGCGAAGGCGGAGCGCAGCATGTCGCTCGCCGCCTTGGCCACGCGCGCGTCGCGCTCATCGCCGTCGGGCGTGGCCGCCCGGACCTTCGCGCTTTCGTCCGGCGGCGCCTCCGGGGCCGCGCCGAGGAGCACCTCCAGCCGGCGGCGGAGCGCGTCCATCCCGCCCTCCAGCTTCACCGCGTCCACCTCCGACGCC
Source organism: uncultured delta proteobacterium (assembly GCA_963782055.1). Lineage (GTDB taxonomy): Bacteria > Myxococcota_A > Polyangia > Polyangiales > Polyangiaceae > DASXHD01. The sequence continues at coordinate 908,343 of CAWAIF010000003.1, read as the reverse complement.
GGATCGAGGGCGGCGAGGGCCAGGTCGTGCTTGGCCGAGAGCGTCGCGAGCATCTTCTCCTCCAGCGTCCCCTCCGTCACCAGCACGAAGACGTGCACGGGCCGCGTCTGGCCCATGCGGTGCGCCCGCGCGATGCGCTGCTCGAGCAGCGCCGGGTTCCAGGGCAGGTCGACGTTGATGACGGTGTCGGCGCGCTGCAGGTTGAGGCCGGTGGCGCCGGCGTTGGACGCGAGGAAGAAGCGGCAGTCGGGGTCGCGGTCGAACGCGTGCACCAGCGCCTGCCGCTTCTTCTGCGGGACCGCGCCATCCAGGCGCACGAAGCCGAGGCGTCGCTTGCGCAGGAGCGGCTCGATCAGGTCGAGCATGCGGGTCCACTCGCTGAAGACGATCACCTTGCGCTCCTGCTCCGCGCCCAGCCGGCCCGCGAGCTCGTCGAGCACCTCCAGCTTGCTGGAGAAGCCCGGGAGCTCCCTGTCGACGAGCGCGGTGCTGTCGGCGGCCATGCGGCAACCGGCGAGCGCCTTGCGCAGGCGCAGCAGATCCATCTCGGTCAGGTAGTGCTTGCGCACGATGGCGGCGACCACCCGCAGGTGGCCGTCGTGCACGTCGAGCTGCTCCGCCGTCGGCGTGATGCGCACGATCTCGGTGGTGCGCGGCGGGAGCTGCCCGAGCACCTGGGCGCGCGTGCGGCGCAGCATCACCGGCGCGAGCCGCGCGCGCAGCGCGCCGAGGCCCTTGTAGCCGAGGACCTTGCGGTGCCCGTCGACGACGCGGTGCCGGTGCAAGAAGGTGTTCGTCGCGCCGAGGCGCTGGTCGTCGACGAACTCCACCACCGAGTGCAGCTCCTCCAGGCGGTTCTCCAGCGGCGTGCCGGTGAGGGCGAGGGCGAAGCGCGAGCGCAGGGCCTTGATCACGCGGCTGGTCTTCGCCTCCCAGTTCTTGATGCGCTGCGCCTCGTCGAGCACGATGAGGTCCCAGCGCACCCGCTCGGCCGCGTCGAGATCGCGAAGGAGCTGCTCGTAGTTGCAGACGGTGAAGAAGGCGCTCCCGTACTGCGCGGCGCGCTCCGCCGCGCTCCCCTGCACCAGCGCGCAGCCGCGGCCGGAGAAGCGCGCGATCTCCCCGTGCCACTGCGCCTTGAGCGACGCCGGACAGACCACCAGCACGCGCTCGATGCCCGCCTCGCGCGCGAGCAGCTCGGCGGCGCCGATGGCCTGCACCGTCTTGCCCAGGCCCATGTCGTCGGCGAGGATCGCCCGGCCCGCGCCGGCGACGAAGGCGACCGCGTCGAGCTGGTAGGGGAGCAGCTCTCGCCGGAGCAGCTCGCGGCGCAGCGGGTGGCGGTCCGGAGCGCGCCGGACCTCCGCCACCAGCGCGCGGATGCGGCGCTCGAAGAGGCGACGGCCGATGAGATCGTCCGCGTCGGGGTAGATCGTCACCTCCACCCCGAGCCGCTCCAGCTCGCCCACGCGCCGCAGGAGGTCCGCCGGATTGGCGTCGCGTCCCTCGACGGGCGCGACGATCCGGCGCGCCGCCGCGGGCAGATCCTCCGGCGCGTGCAGCACCAGGTCGGCCGTCTCGCCGTAGCGCACCGAGACGCTGACGTGGCGCCGCCGGTACGGCCTGCGCAGGGCGGCGGGGGAGAAGGCGCGGCGCGCGTGATCGAGCACCCGCAGCACGTGCTTGCAGGTGCCGAGGCGGTTCTTGCGGAAGTCCGGGCAGGAGCAGAAGGACTCCCCGCGCTTCGTGCTCCGCAGCGCCACGCGGTATGTCTTGCCGGAGACGTGGCTTGTGACTCTGTAGTCGGTCCACGCGCGGCGCGCGTCGGCGCTCTGGACGGTCATCTTCTCCTCGCGCGCCCGCTCGGCGCGCTCGGCGAGCTCGCGCGCGATCAGCGCGTCCGGCGTCAGGTGCTCGAGCGGCACCGAGTCCGGCGCCTCCGCGCTCAGCCCGAGCGCGAGCTTCTCCTCCAGCACGAAGGAGAGCGTGGCGGCGGCGTGAGTGCAGCCCCAGGAGCGGCACGTCCCGCACCGGACGCGGAGCTGCCCGCGCGAGGCGGGATCCTGCGTGACGGTGACCGCGGCGGCGCCCACGTACGCGACGAGCGCGCCGGGCTGGAGGGCCACGTCGGAGAGGGCCACGTCCCACTTCCCGCCTCGCCGGAGCAGCTCCTCGCCCTTCGCGCCGAGCAGCTTGACCGCCGCGCGGTGGTCGAGGCGCGAGAGCAGATTGTGGAGGGTGAGCTCGCTGGGCTTCTTGGTGCGCGGCATGAGGCGCGAGTACCACGGCGCCGCGGACGAGCGAAGCGCCGAGAACCCTGGCCCTCCGACGGGCGGTTCGCCCCCTGATTGCGGTGGTCCCCTCGGGCGAGTAGATCGCGCCCGCGCTGCGCCACACGCGGCTCGCAGCCGGCGGCGCCGTCGGGCCGCGGCACGCGCGAGCGCCTTGCCGGCGCGCCGCCACTCGGGCAACGTCCAGAACATGGCGCACGAGTTCTCCCGGCCGCTCTCCGATCACGAGATGGACGACCTCTCGGACCTCCTCGACGCCGTCTCGCCGCTCGATCTCGACGGCCTCTTTGGCGTGCTCCACGCGGTGGTCGTCGCCCCCGGCATGCTCATGCCCTCGGCCTGGCTCCCGATGGTCCTGCCCGAAGGGCCTGGAGACTCGCACGGGATCGACCTGATGCTGCGCCTGTACAACCAGGTCGTCGACGCCATCGATCATGACGAGGCATACATACCGCCCGAGGAGGACCTCGAGGCGTGCGCGAGCTTCGCGGCGGGCTACGCCTCCGCCGCCGCGCTCGATCCGGCCTGGGTCGGCGACGCCGATCGCTGGACGTTCGCCGCGGGCATCGCCTACCTCGGCGGGCAGCGGGACCTCGTGCCGGCGGGGACCCTCGCCGAGCTCGACGCCCTGCCGGACGGCGAGAGCGCGGTCCGCCGATTGCTCGCCAGCATCGTCAGCACGACGTACGAGACCTTCCTCGAGGTCCGCCGGGCGGCGTTTCCGGCACAAGCAGCTCGCGCGCCGCGCCGCGTCCGGCGCGTGGGCCGCAACGAGCCGTGCCCCTGCGGGTCCGGCAAGAGGTACAAGCGCTGCTGCATCGACCGTCCGCCGGAGGCGGGGGCGGGGTGAGGCGTCCGTCGGGCGGCACGCTCACCGAGCCCGTCGCGCCTCCGCCCGCATGAGCACGCGGAAGCCGGCCTGCGCGAAGTGAAGGTCGGTCGTCGCGGCTTCGGAGAGGTCGTGGGCCTGCATGACCTCCATGCTGATGCAATCGGTGAGGCTCCACGACTTGTCACCGTGCTTGGCGTATCGATGCTCCGCGCGCGAGAGGAGCACCGGGTCGTTCGCGACGATCGTCCACCCCTCGGTCCCGCGCAGACGCGGGAGCGCGGACGCCGCGAGCGGGCGCAGGGGGGAGCGCGCGAAGAAGTTCGCGTACTCGATGAGCACCGCGTCGGTGGTGACGAAGGCTCGCTTCTCCTTCGACCACGCCTTCGCCATGGCGACCGCGCGCCCGTGATGCGCGTCGGCGGCGTTGGTGAGCGCGACCAGGTACGCCGTGTCGACGAACACGGCCGGCTTCAAAGCTCTCCCGCGAGGTACTCGTCCACGCGCTCGCTGCCGTCGGTCCGCTCGTCGCGGCCCGCGGAGGCGCCGAGCGCCAGCAGCGCGTCCGCCGGCGCCGCGGCGGGCGCGAAGGTGACCGGCACGTCGGCCACCAGCCTGTGGATCTTCACGTCGACACGGTCCCCCGGGCGCAGGCGGGTCACGTCGGCCGGGATGGAGAACTCGTTGTCGTGGGTGAGCTTCGCCAGGTGATGGTTCCACCGCCCCCGGCCCGCGCGGCGGATGGAGTACGCGACGATGTGATTCTCCCGCCTCCGCACCAGGCCGAGCCTGGCCTGCTCGGCCGCGGGGATGGCGACGAGCCGGTTCTTGCTGTGCTGGATGGTGGTCGTGAACACGGCGAGGGTCGTGGCGAGATGGCTGGGCACGTGGGAAGCGTAGAACCCGGAGCAGACTTGTCAAGTCAAGGCGCCGACAGGATGATGGCGTGCGCCCACAGTCACGAAGCAACCAGTAGCCGGGACCACGATTGCTTCGTGCGCTCGTAGCCATCGCGCCGCGTCGCTCATGATCCAGAACATGCGACGCCAGAGGACGAAGATCGCGGCGCTCGGGGGCACGTCGCCGTGGGTCCCGGTGTTCGATCTCGTGGAGCGGCTGGAGGCGGCGCATCCGGCTCTGGCGGTTGGTGTCGCGCCTCGCCTCGACGAGAGCCGCGCTTCCCCCGCCGTCGTGCCGTCGCCGTGGACCGCGCGCGCGCCGTTCCAGAGGTAAGCGCCCTCCGGCACGTCGGGCGGCTTGCCGCGCTTGTACTCGATGGGGACGACCGTGCCCGACTTGTCGCCCTCCACGACGTCGATCTTCGCGGTGAGGCCGAGCTCCGCCGACGAGAGCCACACGGAGCGCGCTTGATACGGCGCCTCCGCGGCTCCAGGCGCGGCGAGCTTGCCGCGCGGCTCGTCGGCCCGCGAGTGCACGTAGCGGCCCTCCAGGGTGAACGCGTTGTCGGCGAACTCGCGCTGCACCCACTCGAGCGCCATGAGGCGCTCGCAGTAGAGGAGCTCGTTGACCATGCGCGCGGGGACGAGCGCCGGGGGATTGACGGCCTCTCCGACTTCCTCGACGCCCATTCGCCCCTCGATTTGGACGCCCTCTTCGGCGTGCTCCACGCCGTCGTCGTCGCCCCCGGCATGCTCCCGCCCTCCGGCTGGCTCCCGATGGTCGTGCCGGAGGGTCCGGGGGACATGCATGGGATCGAGCTGATCCTGCGCCTCTACAACCAGGTCCTCGACGCCGTCGACCAGGGTGAGGGCTACGTGCCGCCCGAGGAAGACGTTGAGGCCTGCGCCTCCTTCGCGGCCGGTTACGTGGCCGCCGCCGCGCTCGACGCGGCATGGATTGGGGACGCCGAGCGGTGGACGTTCGCCTCGGGCATCGCTTACCTCGGCGGGCGCCGGGACCTCGTCCCGCCCGAGACGCTCGCCGAGCTCGACGCGCTGCCGGACGGCGGGGACACGGTCCGGCGGTCCCTCGGCGCCATCGTCGCCGCGACGTACGAGAGCTTCGCCGAGGTCCGTCGCGCGACCATGGGGGACAGGCACCTGCTGCGCCCCGCCGCGTCCGGCGCGTGGGCCGCAACGAGCCGTGCCCCTGCGGGTCCGGCAAGAAGTACAAGCGCTGCTGCATCGACCGCCCGCCGGAGGCGGGGGCGGGGTGAGGCGTCCGTCGGGCGGCACGCTCACCGAGCCCGTCGCGCCTCCGCCCGCATGAGCACGCGGAAGCCGGCCTGCGCGAAGTGAAGGTCGGTCGGCGCGGCTTCGGAGAGGTCGTGGGCCTGCATGACCTCGGGGCTGGTCCCGCGTGCCACCGCCGCAGCGGGTGCGACCGGCGCTTCGATGTGCCGAGGGGCCTCGTCGGGTAGGGGTGGACCTCCACGAGTAGGTGTCTCCGGGGATGACCCTACCGCTGCTGGTCTTCGACACGAATATCCTCCTGGACGTCTGGCTGGGCCGGGACGGCGACCAGGCCGTGCTCCTCGTCGAGCTCGCCGAGACGAAGCGAGTGGAGCTCGTGGTGCCACGAGTACGTGCTGGTCGAGTTTCGCGGGACCGCGCTCCGCTGGGTTCGCGACGCGCTCGCCCGTGCGCAGTCGCTCCGCGCGGCCGCGAACCAATGGGCAAGGTCCGGCCAGCTCGACGCCGCGGGCAGAGGCCCTCAGGATCGCGGTCGAGAGATCGAAGAGACGCTCGCGGCTCTGCCGCCTCAGGCGGACCAGGTGGCCGACCGCGTCAGGTCCGTCTCCCGCGTGCCGCGGCACACGCATGATATTCATCTGCGTCGCGATCTGCGGTGTCTCGCGGGGCGCCCGCCGGATTGGCCGGTGGACGGCCTCAAGGACTGTCGCATCTACGAGGCTCTCCTCTAGAGTATCGACACGGTCCGTCCCGCCGTGCTGTCGTGCGAAGCGATTCGAGCGCTGCGCAAGCTGCTCGCCTTCCCGTCATTTCTTTCGCCACGCGTACGCGGCCGAGTGGGACGCGCGTCAGCTCATGACGCTCCGCCACGCACGAGATCGCCGACCTCTATCGTGCCGTGCAGGCGGTGCGGATTGGTGGCTGACGAGTCGCGCGCAGCACGCTGCGATCCGAAATGGCTCGCTCTACCAGAGCGTTGCGACACCGTAGGCGGCGCTCCACCAGGTCTCTTTCGTGACGAGCGTCGCTCCCTCTGCGAGCGCCTGCGAAACGAGGAGCCGGTCGAACGGATCCCGGTGCTCGCGCGGCGAGGTGAAGTAGGGAAAGCGCGCTCACCGGAGGTGCTCCGGCTCGATGTCCATCCGCTCGAAGCCGTTCGTCACGAAGGTCGCCGTGAGCAGTCCGGTGAGCCCGTCGTGGAGCACGAGCTTCCCCAGCGAATGCTTGATCGCGATCTCCACAGCGACGCGACGCTCACGCAGACGTCGTTGGATATTTTCTATCGCGTTGGTGCGCCGGCGCTGAGCTTCGGATCGCCCGCGAGAAACCACCGCAGCCCGTGGGTGTCGACAAGCAGATTCACTTCTTCTCGTACGGCCCGAAGTCGGCGAGCGGCGCATCGAAGTCCTCCGCGACTTCGATGCGACCCGCCGCGGTCCCGAACGTCCGAGGTCGGCGCGGCCCCTCGGTCCGGCGATCGCGCTCGGGCGGGGCGATACGCCATCGGCGTGCGGACCGACGGCCTCGTCGCGGCGCCCCGTGCGATGAAGAGCGTCGATCACGGGCTGGCCGAAATAGGCGCAGGCCTTCGAGCCCTCCGTCGCGCGGTACCGAGCGAGCCAGCGCTGATGCGGCGCGGTCATAGGCACCGCGTTCGGTGCGAAAGCCGACGAGGCGGCCGTGGAAAAGCGGATTCTGCGGCGCGAGCTGGCGAGCGCGCTCGTACCCATGCTCGACCTCCGTGGCCTGTTCCGTGCTCAGCGCGGAGCCTCGCCCGCGAGCGAGATTGAAGGCGTAATACTCCCACGCGTACGCGTCGGTTGCGTCGAAGTCGTCGATGACGACTCGGTACGCCGCAGCGGCTTCGAGGAACTTCTGCGCGTCGCCGGTCGCCGCGGCGACGCGACCGAGGCGGAAGGCGAGCAGTCGAAGGTCTGCCCCGTAGTACCGCGCGGTCGCGCGCGCCCGTTCGAGATCGCCGGCTTCCACGGCGTGGTGATGCACTTCGATCACGCTGGCCGCGTCGGAGGGATCGCTCGACAACGACTTGCTGAGCCAGGCATGGTCGGATGCGATCTCGCTTTCACTCATCAGAGAACGCCGCCGGTTGCTCAGCGCCCGTCGGAGTCCCGCCTGGCATGAACGCCGCACGACCGCCGGTTGCTTGCAGAAAGCCGGCGTCACGGGCAAGCTCGTCCACGCTGGCTCGCGAAACTGTCCCCGCGCCGCCCGCGTCCGCGATCGCGAAGGGCCCGATGTGCCCATTGGCCTTCTGGGCGGCCGCAGCAACGCCAGGCGCAGCGCGACGCGGAGGGTCGCGGCAGGCAGCGCTTCACAAGCCTCTCCCACGACCACCGACGTCAGATCCTCGCCGTCTTCGACGAGCCGCGCGAGGCGCCGCTCCCCGAGCGCGCCGCGGCTTCGGAGCCAGCGCGCGAGGGGCCGTGCCGCAGGCACTATTGCCATGAGAAGTGCTTCGTCCGTCGGCTCGTCGTCCTGCGCGGTGCCGACGTCCTCGAAGGCGTCTGCGAGGTCCTCGCGGGGCCGAGGGACGCGTGTGCAGCCTCCAGTTTCCGCGGCGAGCCGCACGAAGAACCGTGTGGAACAGCGCGCGGCGCTCGCGCCGGAAGCCCTGGACCTCCGACGGATTCGCGTCGCCCGGCGGCGCGAGCGAGTCGGGATTGACGAAGCTCGCGCGAAGCTTTGCGCCGACGGACGCATCGAGCACCCTCTCGAGGGCGTCCGCGCGCACGAGCCACGGCGTCTGCGGGGGTCGCTTGGCACATGGCGCTCGCTTCCGGCTCGACCGCCGCGAACGCGCGCGCGATGAGCACGGTGAGTCGGAGGTGGTCGTCGTCGTCGCCGAACGCTCGGAAGGTGGGTAGCGGGCTCGACATGGCGTGTCCCCAGCATGTCCCATCCGGGTACCGGGGGGCAACCTCGTGCGTACGAGCGCGGCGTTGGCGTTCCGGTCCGCCGCCGACGTCGGCGCGCTGGGACGCCAACGTTCGCGCCGGCAGGGTGGTCATCGCTTCGCGGTTCGCGTGCGCGTGGCCCCAGGCAAAGAGCTCGCCGAGCAGCCCGGCGATACGGCGTCGCCGCCGCCGAGGAGGTAAGGGGGAAGCGGTGCTCGGGGGACGAACAGGCCCATCCCGAAGTTGGCCTCGCCGCCAATGGAGAAGGGGTCCGGCGATGTTTGGCGGAGGACGCAGGCGAATCAGCACGCTCGCCGGTGACCTATCCAGGGAACGGTCTCCGGAAGTGCTCTCATCAGCTCATCACCAACGAGGGCCCAAAGTTGCCGAAGCCCTGGCTCGTTCGTCGGATCGCCGAACTACAGATCGCGAAGATGCCGCGCGCTGCACGCTCCTTGGTGCTCCCCGTCCAGTCAACCTGAAGGACCGAGCGCGTCGTTAGCAGCGAAGCCGGGACTGACCAGAGCGGCCACGAGAACATCATTTCATCTCCTCGACCGACGACGCCGGTAGTGATGATCCTCGAGCCGCGCGGAAAGCTTGGCAGCAGCGGCAGGCCGCGGAACGCGAGCCACTCGAGCGGGGCATCCACCCGGGTTCCCTCGCCGCTCGGATTGTTCGCCATCAAGGCCCAGTTGCGCTCGGCGCCCGGATCCCATCGGAGGTTGCTGCCCAGGCGCTCGCCGTGCCCCTTGAACAGCGACGTCTCGACCCGCTCTTGGGCTAAGGAAGCGCGAATGCCCTCCACTGCGCCGAGGAAGGTCTGCTTGGCGGCCGTGAAGTGGAACGCCGTGGGCTTGGTGTTGCCCTTGGCGTCGACCGCGACGTCCGTGCCATAGGCCGCCGCGTAGCCCGCTGGCTCATCGTCGCCGGTCAACCAGGCCTCGATGCAGGTCGCGAGGAACTTCTTGAAGTCCTCCGGCGGCGGCTTGAGGTCGGCGACCTTCTGAGGCCCCAGTTTCTTGGTTGCAGCCTTCGTGTAGGTGAAGCGCCACGGCGCGCTCTCGCTTTTGCAGCGGCTTTTGCATCGGCCGCGATGAGCGTCGCCAGGCCAGATTCGCTCTTGTCGACCCCATCGACAAAGGCCCGGAACGAACCGTCCTCGGAGAACCCGAGCTTCGCGCCTGGAACGATACGCAGCAGCCCCAGCGCCGCCAGCAAACCGAGCGGATTGGAGCCGTCCACGCCCATGAGTTGGATGCGGCTCATGGTGATGCCCCCTTCGTCTGCTCCTCTTCGCTGGCGCGGTGATCGGCGAGGCGAAGGATCGCCTCGAGCCAGCACAATTCCTGCCATCCGTACTTCGCCACCAGCGCCCAGAAGCGGTCGGCAAGGGGCGAGTCGAGGCGGTGCAGTCCGTTGCACGAGGTTGGCGAGGCGAAGTCGATCTTGCCGAACGTGGTGCTCGTGTGCCCGGCGAGCGTCACGTCGACAGGGTTCTGGTCGACGATGGCGGGAGCGAAGGGGCGACAGTAGCCGTGGTGGCTCGCGACGAGATGGAGCACCAGATCCAGATCGGGCTCCTTCGTGGCGTCTACCTTCTTCAAACCCTTCTTCACGGCTTCCAACTCTCCTTGCAGCATTGCGAGTGACTGGACTTCGTGGCGCGCTCCTCGCGGATAGCCGCTCTTCTGCTGCGCGAGTCGATGTGCCTCACGGGCGCCAGGCGGCATCGCCGACTTGGCCCACGGCGTCTCGTCCTTGAAGAATCAATCTCGCTCCCACCTCGCAGCATGAGCTGGAAGCGCCGGTCGGCTTTGCCGATGTCGTGCAACCATGCGGCGATGGCGACGTGCTCCGCGAGCCTCGTGCCGAGTCCGCAGCGCGCCGCGTACTCACGCGCGAACGTCTCGACGTCGGCGCTGTGCTCGGCGAGCGAGACGGCACGGCCCGCATGAAAGGAGTCGTCGCTGTCCGTCGTCAGCTCGACGCCGTCTTCGAGTGTCTCCTCGGGTTGAAGCACGGCTCGAAGAGCGGCGAGCGGCACTCGCCTCGCTTCGATAACGGTCCACGAAGGCTCGCCGGCAACGACGAGCGAGCCACGGCCCTTCGCGAGCTTTTCTCCCCAGAGCCGCTTCCACGGTGGCCAGTCGCCGTTGGAGGCGAGGCGACCAAGCACGGTGCGCGCCTCGTCGGGATCGTCGAGCGGCACCGCGAGCCCGAGCTTGTCGACGACGACGGGATGTAGACGCAAGACGGGCCGCGCGCGCGCGAACAGCTCGGCCTGCTCCGCGCGGTCTTGAACGGGTTCGGTCGAGGTAGGGTCGAAGCAACCCCTCCGAATGCCGCCATAGCTCACCGGGACGACGATGGTGTCCCCCGGCTTCAGCGAGGGCTCCGAGTCGGAGTGCGCGCAGACAATCTCACTCTCATCCCCTCTCCAGCGGAGCGCGCGTCGCCCGGCCGTCGTCGGCTCAGAACTGTCGGCGGGGCTCGCGCCCTCGGTGTCGCCCAGATTCGCGCGTCGGCTGGTTCGCAAGCCACGCCCGCGCCGTAACGAAGGGCAGCGACATCGCCTCGAGGCTCGAAGGCCGAACCGCCGCGACCACGGCCGTCGCGCCCTCGACATCTCCGCGCTGAAGCACTTCCTCCGTGAGGTCCATACGCCAGACGAGCTGCACATCCGCAGGACCCGAGCTCGGCCCATGGAGCCAGAGGCTCACATCGGGAAGTTGGCTCGGTGCCGGAGAACTCTGCGCCCAAAGGTCGAGGTACGCAGGAAGCAGCGTGGGTGCATTCGGCTTGGGTGCGAGCAGCTTCGTCAGCTCGTCACCGGCCGGCACCTCGATCGCGAGGACACCGAAATCAACTCGGGCCATTCTGGCCATTCGCTCTTCCGCCTGCTGCTTCGGCTCCCCCTCGAGCTTCTTTGCCTCCTCTTTGAGCTTCTTGAGCTTCTCCCCTTAGCCTCTTCGGCCGCGCCCTCTCTTGTTCCTTGAACCAACTGATTGTCTCACCGAGCGCTTGGCCATAGATTGGGTCGTCATCTGCCAGCGATGGCTTCTTTCCGCGGCGTTTGAGCTCTTCTTTCCGCGTCTTGCAGTTGTCGTACACGATGATGCCCTCGGCCTTCCCGTAATTGCCGAGTCGATCGACACGGCCGAAGCGTTGTCGCAGGCTGTCGAGGCTCGCGGCCTCAGTGACCAGGGCGTCGAAGTCGAAGTCTGCGCCCGCCTCGATGCACTGGGTCCCGACGATGACGCGCTTCGGACTGTCGTCACTCCGATAACGCCCCGTCTGCACGGCGGGCCGTAGCTCGCGAAGCACGTCGTCACGGTCGAGCGGGCGCATGCGGCCTGTTAGTAGCGTGATGGTCGCATCAGCGCCCAGCATCTCGCCGAGCTGTCGCGCGATCACGCTGGCACTCGCGACACGGTTGACGACGACGCCGATCGTGCGATGCCGTTCGAGTAGCTCCTTGGCCTTATCGACGCACGCCTTCTCCAGCGCGGTCCGATCCCCGACCTCGACGAGACGCATGGGCTTGCTCGCGTGCAGGCGCGGTCCGAGCGGCGAGTCGGCCTTCTTTTCCTCTTCGAGCAGCGCGAAGGTTGTCGGTGCCCGAGCACCCGGCGTCGCCGACAAGAACGCGTGCGCAAAGCGTTTCTTCAGCCCGCTGCCGGAGAAACGCGTTCGCAAGCGCTCGAGCTGATCGAGCGTTTGCCGGAACGGCTCAGAGAGGTGCACTTCGTCGAGGAGGAGCAGGGTGTCGTTGGCCAGCAGGCCCGCATGTACCGGCTTCATGCCGGGGCTCACGCCGTAACCCTGCATCAGCATGCGCGAGCCGACCTGATCGACGGTCGAGGCGATGACGAGCGGCTGATCCGGCGTCCGCGCCCAGCCGTCGTCCTTCGGCATGCCACCGCGGAGCGTGAATACGCCGAGCGGTTCCTCGCCCGTGCGAGCCAAGGAGCGCAGCCGGCTCGCGACCGCGCCGACGATGCTATCCGTGCTCGTCATCAAGGCGCGCAAGATGGAGCGCCCGCGCTCCGCAACCTGATCGACGACGATGCGGCGATCAACGACCATCGCGATGCGACGCGGACACCAACGCTCGGTGACCTCGTTCGTCGCGTCGAGCGCGAGCGCGAACAGCGCAATGTCGATGCACGTCGTTTTCCCCGCGCCCGTGGGCAGGTCGAGCACGTGCGGCCATGCCCTGTCTCGAACGATCAGCTCAAGCAAACGCTGCTGCCAAGCGAAGGGCTGCTTGCCGCCATGCACCGCTGCGTGGAACGAACCGAAGTCGGAGGTGGAGAGCGTCATCGGTCCTCCACGGGTAGGCAGAGGCCAAGACCAAAATAACGCCCGGCGCCGAGCAAGAGCGGGCCGCTCACGGGCGCCTCGAAGCGGATGTCCGCGTGGACGCGCACGCGCGGCGTTCGACCTGAGCGCCCGGGCCATGGCAAGAAATCACGCACGTGTTGCGAACCCGGAAGCAACGGCGCGAGCGACACCTCGACCGTGGAGGGACGTGCCCCGACCACGCGAAGGCACGCGTCGCTGATCGTCTGCTGCGCCTCGAGCGCGGCTTTGTGCGCGGTCCCGTGCTGATTGCTGCGCAGGTTGCCCGGGTTCTTGTCGAGGGCGATCGGCGTCGCGGTGACGAAGCGCGTGGAGGCACGGCACCACCGCGTCGGATCGAGGGCAGCCTTCGCGGACACGTCCACTCGGCGAACAATGAAGGGCGGAAGCGTCCCACCCGCGAGCGTCAGGTCCCCCCGCTGGTTGGAGCGTTCCTTCTCCCACTTGGCGATGAGGCGAAAAAGCAGCTCGCGATCGTTCTTGGGGGCTCACGCGGCAGCACCAAGGCACAACCCATGAGCGCGCCATCGGCGTGCTCGTTCCCGACGAAAGGCAGCGGGACGAACGCGACATGGGGTTGTTCCGTCGGCCCGCTTTCCGTGTGGCCCGAGAGCGTGGCCGGAAGATCCTGGTTGCCGTGGACTTCGATCAGCGCCGCACGAAGCGCACACGCGACATCGCTCGTGCGTGAAGCGACTGGCCGTGACCCGCCAACGCGTTCGAACAGTACCCAGTCGGTCGAGAACACGCTGTTCGCCTTTGGACCTGGCGCAATGAGCTTGGACGCCGAGCGATAGCGTTGAGGGCACGCGGGGAGCACGTAGTTCTGGGCGCCCTGATGGATGCTCGAAGGCTCGTTCAAGGCGCTCGAGCTGGCCGGGGCCAACCACGCGCAGAACGACGCACCCTCGTCGCTTGGAACGAGCGTCGGGTTGAGGTCGCGATCGACCACGACACATCGCGCAAGCGAAGAAGAGTGACCCAGCCGGGTCACACGTGCGCAGAGTTGTTCGAGCGCGGCTCGGTGCGGCGAAGGATCGGCGGTGGGCCAGAGAAACGCGAAGGTTGGCGTCTCGGGCAGCACGACGGGGAAGGTGCGTACCTGGCGTGTTCGGCCCTGCTGGCGCTTCATGCGACCCTTGTCATCCTTGCCGCCGTAGCCCACGAATGGCGCGGGCATCAGCGCCGTCGCCGTCTCGAGCGCCTTGTCGGAAGGCTGCGCATCAATCGCGATGGCTTCTCTCCTCACCTCCTCGAGCGCAGCCTCCGCCTTCCGCTTTTTCGCGGGCGTCTTGGCCTCGGCCACCATGGCTTCAGCCTCGCGGATAGCCGCGTCGCTGCCAAGCGTGACGTCGTTGACCGGCACGTACACGTCCTGCACCTGCCTCCTCCCGATCCTCCACTCGGGATCGACCCATAGCGACGGCGCGCTCTGCTGCTCGAGCCACAGGAGCGCCGCTCGCTCGGCCTGATCAGCATCCTCGTGGTCGTGAAGTGCCGCGACCAGCGCCGAGAAAAACCGAGCGGGATGTGGCGGCCACTCCGCTCTCCTGCGATCGTTGTGCGCGGTCGCCGCGTACCGTCCCGTCGAGGCTCGACCTCGATCGCGAGCATCACTCGTCCCCGACATCAGCCTCGGCGACCGCAAGCTCGCGGCTCTTCTTCACGAGGTCGGCGAGCTTCGGCGAGGGCTGCAGCTCCGCGAGTGCTTCGCCCGCAGACTTCGTCGAACTTGATGTCGTCAGGAAGCTTCGCCGACTGCCCCGTTGTAGAGCGCGATGGCCCCAGCGAGGTCGAGATCCACAGGAGTCGTGCTTCCATCTCGTGCGATCGCTTCGAGCTTCAGCGCGGCGCCCTTCTTCGGCACGAGCAGGCAGCGGGAGCGCAGATCGTGCCCCCGGCTCTCCGCAGCGAACACGGCGAGCAACCCGAGCGCGGCCAGCACCGTGCGGGCTTCCTCCGCTCCAGTGGTGAATCCCAGACGTCGAAGCGATGCGAGCGAGAAGACCACCGTGTGCCTTGCTTCGTCGATCGTCACGCCGCCACCGACCGAGTCGATGCTTGGCGTGACGTTGCCGTGGTTCACCTCCGACGGCTTACCCTCTTTCCCGAATTTGCTCGGTCACCCTTCTTGTGGGGCTTGTCGTCCTTTTCGTGCTTCTTCGCCTTGCCGACGTCGGTCGTCCACCGCTCGTTGTCGTCGGCCGCGACGTAGATGTCTGCAGCCTTCTTGAGGATGTTCAGCGGATCGATTCGACTCTCGGTCTTGCTGCCAGAGACAGCGTTGATTCCAACGATCTCGGAGACCAGCGTGCGCTGGAACTTGGCTCCTAGGCCGCCCTTCGGTCCGGTACTGTCCCACAATCCGAAGACGAGCCCGGTCGGGCAAACCTTGAACAACTCGGTCGCGTTCCTGGTGCTCGCGTCGGTGAACGACTGGCCGATATCCGAGAGGCGAAAGAGCTGGCCGTCGAGCAGGCTATCGCGTAGGAGCGCGTCGGCGATGCGGTGAGGCGCGCTGAGCGACGTGACGCGTCCCACCTCGGGCGCGACCGACGAGAAGTCGACGCTCACGACCGGAAGCGCGATCTGCTTGTCGGCCCACAGCGCCTGAAGCGCGTCCTCCATCCGGTTCGCCTGGCTCTGCACCGAGTCGATGAGCACGCACCCTACGTCCTGCCCGCCGATTCGGCGTGTTTCGAACGCGTACTTGGCACCAGGCTCGGGCTTCTTGTTCTTGTCATCCAGCGCATGGGTGGGCGGGAAGATCTTGTCTCCCGGTCCACCCGCGGGCTCCAGCGTTGCGGTGCCGCGGATAGCGACGGTGTCCGGCTACGAGTTCTTTGAGGTGATCAGCGTTCAACCTAGATTTCGCTCCATTCCGGCGACGGTTGCATGATGCACGCTCCTGAAAATCGACGCGCGCCCTGGAATTTAGCGCTCGGCGCGCCGGTTGATGGAGTTGATGAAGACAACAACAAGCGACACGCCGAGCACCCAGAAGGTGCGACGAGAGCAGCTCGGAAGCAAGCGTCCCGAGGGGTGGGAGTGGCAGCGGGCGAATCGCCGGGTGCGGCGAGCACGCGCGAGCGGGCTGGAGGTGGGGCGGCCGGACCCGAGGTTGTCGGGACTCGGGGGCCTCGCGTCCTTCAACGCGTTCGTGCAGGGGATTGGACTCGGGCGTCGGCTTCGGCGGGACTTCGGGCACCTCAAGACCGGAGCGCAGGTGGTCTATCCGATGGCGGCGCAGATTCAGCTTCTGCTCGACGCGTCGGTGGCGGGAGCGCGGCGCATCTTCGACTTCGAGGTGCTCGCGACGGACCCGGTGTTCCGGCACCTCGCCGGCGGCATCGTGCCGAGCATCGACGTGCTCTACGACGATCTGCGGCGCTTCAGGGGCCGCGAGCTCGAGAGGCTGGAAGAGCTGATGGCCGAGCAGGGGCTCGAGCCGCTCACCAAGCTCCGCGCCAAGGAGCTGACCATCGACGTGGACACGACGGTGACGCCGCTGTTCGGCGAGCAAGAGGGAGCGCACGTCGGCTACAACCCGCGCTACCACGGCCGCGTGAGCTATCACCCGATCCTGGCGCGCATCGCCGAGACCGATACGATGCTCGGAGCGCGGCTGCGGCCGGGCGACACGGGCATCGGCGAGGACGACGTCGAGGACATCGCGCAGTGGATCGGACGGCTGCATCGCGCCGCGCCGAAAGCCGTGGTGACGATGCGGATCGACTCCGGCGGAGAGTCTGCAGCGCTGCTTTCTGCGGTCGAGCGCGGCGGGGCGTACTTCGTGGCGAAGATGCGGCAGACCGCCAACCTGATGAGCGCCGTCGCGCGCACGACGCGCTGGCGCACGACCGATTGCGATGCCTTCGGCGAGCCGACGCGACAGGTCGCCGTGGTGGACTTCCGCCGCGACGACTGGCCTCCCGGCTGGCGCGTGGTGGCGGTGCGGACCAGCGAGCGCGACACCGGCAAGCAGGTCCACCTCTGGGAGGACCTCGACTACTCGGCGCAGGTCTACCTGACCAACGATCACGACCGCGACGCCGACGACGTGGCGCGCTTCTACGACGGCCGGGCGGGGATCGAGCCGCTCTTCGCCGAGCTCAAGAACGCCTTCGGCATCGGCTACGCCCCGACGAACACCTTCGACGCCAACGAGGCCGCGTTGCTGCTCAAGCTGCTGGCCTACAACCTGATGCGTCGCTGGGTGCTGTCGCTGTGCCCGGGGACCGCCGTGGCACACTGGCGCGCGACCTGGATGCGTCGCGCCTGCGTCCTGGTGCCCGCCGCCTGCTGCGCGTCGGGGGTCGCTGGCAGCTGCGACTCGCTCCTCGCCCGATGCTGAATTGACCGGCACACAACTTGGTTTGCGAGGCGGGGGAAAGGGGGACGTGTGCTCACGCTACGCGCTTATCGTGCGCGGCAGCCGTGCCGGGCACCATCGGGGACGCGCCGACCCGTGCGACGCCCGCGCCCGCTCCGAGGACCGGTGCGAGCGAAATCCAGGTTCAATGCCATCGGGTCTCCTGTAAGGTGGTGTTTCATGGCGGGCTCGTGCTTCGGGCAAATGTGGCGACGCAGGCTTTGGGACCATTGGTCGTCGGGTAGGCTTTTGCGATGCGGCTCCCCCGCCGAATCCGTGGGTTGACGTGAAGCGGATCGCTCGGCGCTCGTCACGGGGCTCGCATCGCGGGAGCGTGTGGGCGTCCCGCCCGCGAGCCTCGCGCCGAGCGCCGGTCGTTGGGGCTGGAAGGGAAGGATGCATCGTGCAAGGAAGACGGCATCCAACCTCCAACCCCCTCGCACGATGCACCTTCAATCTATCCTGCGCCGGCTGCAGCCGCAGCCCGGATTCGTCTACGACAAGATCACCTGGGCCGGGACGCCCACGCGGCCAGCGCTGCACGTCCACGTTCGACCTCGCCGCGGGTCCCTTGCCGTGTGCTCGCACTGCTACCGGAAGCGGCGCGGCTACGACCACGGGCCGCCGCGCCTGTTCACCTTCGTGCCGCTCTGGGGCATCGCGGTGTTGTTCGTCTATGCGATGCGCCGCGTGGACTGTCCGCGTTGCGGCGTCACGGTGGAGCTGGTGCCCTGGGCCTCCGGCAAGAGCCAGGCGACGCACGCGTTCGTGTGGTTCGTCGCGAGCTGGGCGCGGGTGCTCTCGTGGACGGAGGTGGCGCGCCGCTTCCACTCGAGCTGGGACACCGTCTTCCGCTGCGTCGAGCACGCGGTACAGTGGGGCCTCGAGCATCGCAGCCTCGATGGCATCCGGTCCATCGGCGTCGACGAGCTGGCCTGGAAGAAGGGGCAGAAGTACCTCACCGTCGTCTACCAGATCGACCACGACTGCCGTCGCCTGCTCCACATCGCCCGCGACCGCACCGCCGCGAGCTTCCATTCCTTCTTCGACATGCTCGGCGAGGAGCGCACCAAGGCTATCGCCTTCGTGGCCAGCGACATGTGGCGTGCCTTCCTCAGCGTCGTGCAGGCCCGCTGCTCCGTCGTCCTCCACGTGCTCGACCGCTTCCACGTCGCCAAGCTCCTCGGCGAGGCCGTCGACACCGTGCGGCGCGACGAGGTCCGCGCCCTGCGCGCCACCGGACGCCACCCCCTGCTCACCAAGACCCGCTGGCTGCTGCTCAAGCGCCCGGAGAACCTCCCGACAAGCGGGCAGCAAGCTCGCCGAGCTGGTGCGCTACAACTTCGCTCCGTCCGCGCCTACTTGCTCAAGGAGGACTTCCAGTACTTCTGGGGCTATCGCTCGCCCTACTGGGCCGGGCGCTTCCTGGACAAGTGGTCACCATGGCCATGCGCTCGACGACTCGACCCGTTTGCGAAGTTGCTGCGCGCCCACCGGGGCCACCGCGCGGCTGCTCAACTGGTTCCGTGCCAAAGGGCAGGTTTCCAGCGGCGTCGTGGAGGGGTTCAACACCAAGGCCAAACTGACCTCCAGAAAATCCTTCGGTTTTCGCACCTATCATGGCGCAGAAATCGCTTTGTATCATGCACTTGGCGCTCTACCCGAGCCGGAGCTCACCCACAGATTCTGCTGAGGAGGCTGCGATGCTCCTGCAGCCAACCGGCTGGCACAACCCCCGCGCTTGGCCCGTTCCTGCGACGACGTCACGTCTCGCGCTTTCTCGCTTCCCCCTCGCTCCCCCGGCGTAACGATCACCACGTGGTCTTCGTGGTCATCCGATCCTCCCGATCCCAAGCCCGTGCTCGTGGTCGAGACGACGGCGCGCGCCGACGCCACCGCAGTTGCGCGGCTGAAACAGCGGATGCTGTCCTCGGGCTGCCCCAGTGGCCTCGTCTTCGACGACGCGGTGTGCGTCATCGTGAGGGACACGTACACCTCGATCGACGAGCCCTCGCTCGTTCAGGACGGGCGCGTCCCGACGGATCACTTGCTCGCGGTCGTGCCCCCCGGAGGCCGCGACCAGCACGTGCTCGCGTGGCTCCGGTCGATGTCGGCGGCGTGGAGCTCGACGCTGCCCAGGGACGAGATTCGCCGCGCCGTTCATCACCGACATCGTGCCGGCCGTGTCGGGCTCGAGCATCCGCGAGGTCGCCTAGAGTTCGGGCGCGATGAAGCACGTCTTCGTCGCAGCCCCCGCCAACATCGGCGACCCTCCCCGCCAACATCGGCGGTCCCTCTTGCCCCACCCCGCCCCACGATGCGACATTCCGCCCATGCGCAAGGCCCGCCCCCGTCGCACCAAGCCCCTCCCCCTCCTCATGTCCCCCGGCGACCCCAAGGTGAAGGTCGACGCAAAGCTGAAGAAGCTCTGGGACGAGCACCTCGCGACGCTCCGCGACGCACAGGCGCGAGGGTCCAGGGCGTTCGACGTGCTCTGGGAGACGGCGGAGGCGATCGTCACCCACGACCCGCCCCTCTACGTCGTCGGCGACTACCGGTCGGCGCGCGAGTTCTACGAGAAGGCGCTTCACGAGACGGAGCGCACCGCGCTGCGCAACATCCGTGTCGCGCACCACGCGAGCGCGGCGCAGGAGGAGCGCTACGGCGTGTCCACCCTCGACGCGGCGCTCGGGTACCTGGAGGCGAAGAACGGCGGGCCGCTCGGCAAGGCGCCCATCGACTTCGACCGGATGAAGGTCCCGGTGAAGGCGGACGGCACGACGCACCTTCGCGCCCTCGCGAACGCCACCGTCACCGACATCCAGGCGGCGACGTCCAAGCTGACGAGCGCGGCGCGCCGCAAGCCGAGGAGCCAGACCTACGAGGCGCTCTCCGCGGAGCTGACGAAGCACGCGCCGCTGGCGTCGGTGGTGGTGAGCGAGCACGCGGGGCTCTTCTCCTTCCGCGACGTCCCGGCCGGCGCGCTCGCGCACTTCGGTAACGCCGTCGCCCGGGGAGCCGGCAAGGTGACCGTGCCGAAGGTCACGACGACGCAGGCCGCACGGTCCACGCGGAAGCCGGCGGCGAAGCCGAAGAAGAAGCGCTGAGGCTCGCTCGGTCACGGTGCGCCACGATGCACCTGGTCGAGCTCCCAACCATGCGCCCACTTAGCGCCCCCTCTTGAGCAGCGCGGCTTGCGCGCGGCGTGGTTTGGTGCTCCGCAGCGGGCGCGCGCGCGCCGGCTCCTGCCCGAGCGCGCCGAGCGCCAGCTCCTTCACGCGGAGCGCCAGCTCCGGCGTCTCCACCCTCGCGCCGTCGCCGAGCCCCACCACGAAGCGCGCGAGCGGCTCCACGCCCGCGGTGATCGCCTCGAAGCGCAGGCCTTCCGCGGTCGACTCCACCCGCATCGAGACGGGCAAGGTGTCCTGCACCCAGGCCATGTCCCGGCGGAGCAGCACGAAGGAGCACGCCACCGGCTCGCCCCGGTGGAAGCCGTCCACGCTCCCGGCGACGAACGCGTCCACCGCGTCCGGCTCCACCTCGTGGAAGCGCGCCGCGGGGTCGATCCGCGCGCTCTGCACCCGGTCGACTCGAAACCAGCGCAGCGCCTGCTTCTCGTGGCAGAAGGCGACGAAGCGCGCGCGCGGGCCGTGCACCACCCGGTGCACCGAGGCGCGGCGCAGCCGGTCCGCGCCGCTGCTCGCGCTCCGGTAGCGGAAGTGGAGCACGGCGAGGGATCGGGCGGCGTCCTCGACCTGCGAGAGCAGCTCGTCGCGCTGCGCCTGGTCCGCCGGATCGCGCACGGGTCGCTCCGGCGCCGGCACCGCCCGCGCCAGCATGCCGAGGAGAGCGTCGCGGCGCCTCGTGCGCGGAAGCCGGGAGAGCAGCCGGAGCGCCTCCCCGACCTGCTCCTTCGTCAGCGCGAGCGCGCCGGGGAGCCAGCCCTTCGGGACGCTCCAGTACACGTGCGGCGGGTCCGCGTCCTTCTCGATCCCCATCCCGAGGGCCTCGAGCTCCGCGAGCCGCTTGCCCAGCGTCTTGGAGCTGATGCCGATCTCGCGCGCGAGCTCCGCCTGCGTCCAGTCTCTCTTCCGCGTGAAGGCGACGTAGATCGCCGCGAGCGTCTGTCCCGCGCTGCGCTGTCCCACTCCGAACCCTCCTCTCGAGGATCTCCGAGGATAGGCGTGTAGACGCGATTGCCAAGTGTCGCGATCTACTCCCTGGGGATGAGTGACATATGTCCAGCGCACCGCCGCGCCATCGGGTCGGAAGGCTCGCCAATATTGGCGGTCCGGGTCGCCAATATTGGCGGCGCGCCGCAGCTCGGCGCGCGCCGTCAGCCGGGCAGCGCGACGGCCTCGAGGGGGACGACGCCGAGCTCCTCCCGCACGGAGGCGTCCACTCCTTTGCGGAGGTCGCAGTCGATCGAGATGTCCTTCTTCACCAGGACGCCGCGCTCCGCCGCAGGCTACCTCGACCGTCATGGAAGCGACGTTCTCGGGGGAGCTCGCGGCCTCCCGGACGTATGCTCGGGCGATGGCTCTCGTGCGCGCGCTCGGCGTCGTCGGGCTGGCGCTCGGCTCGAGCGCGTGCGGCGGCGCCCCGCTCCCGGTGGCGGGCGAGGTGGCACCCGCCGCGTCCGCCGCGACGGCACGAGTGGCGCGGACCCCGGCGAAGTTCCTCGGCGTGACCGGCGACACCGTCTGGATCGCTCAGGACGGCGCGCTCGTGACGCGCAGCGCCCACGGAGACGCGCCCTACGCGTCGAGGCAAGCGCCGCCCGCGGCCGTGGGGAGCGACGACGCGTTCAAGCGCTTCGAGCTCGATGCCTCGGGGGACCTCCGCTGGCGAGAGATTGGGAGCGAGCGCGTCGTCCTCCGCGACGTGGCGGCGGCCGCCGTCGGCGCGCTCGACGGTCACGACTACCTGTGCGGCCTCGCGCGGAGCAAGACGACCGTCACCTGCGTCGACGTGACCCGCGGGGCGAGCGGCGCGCCGCTCGTGCTCGCGTCGGCCGCGCCGCTCGTGCGCATCGGCATGTCGACCGATCTCGCCGCGCCGGCGCCGGTGCTGGAGCTCGCCGCCGTCGACGCCGAGGGGCGCCTGCCGATCTGGACGGTGGCCGCCTCGAAGTCGACGACCGGCAGGCGCGGACGCGTCGCGCCGGCGCCCGGGACGGTGCGGTTCGAGCCCGGCGAGTACGTCGACGTCGCCGCCGTCGGCACCCTTCGCTGCGTCGCGCGGCGCGACGGCGAGGTCTCGTGCAACCGGCGCGAGCCGCTCGTCACGCCGGGCCCGAGTGTCTTCGGCGCGGGCCCGATGCCGGAGGTGCGCTGCGTCCTCGACCACGCCGTTCGCGTCGCGGTCGCGACCGACCACGTCTGCGCGCTCCGCCACGACGGCAGCGTCGCGTGCGTGGGCGAGAGCACGGCGGGGCAGCTCGGCACCGGGCGCGCGATCGGCTGCCGGTCGCCCATCGCGTTCGGCGGGTTCCACGACGTCGTCGACCTCGTCGTCGCGACCGGCTCGACCTGCGTCGCCCGCGCGAAGGGCGACGTGGCCTGCGCCGGCACCGGCGATCGCTCGGAGGAGCCCGACGCGCGCGGGCGGTTCGGCGTGGCCACGCTCGCGAGCGCCGGCGCGCTGGGGCTCGCCTCCGGCGGCGCCTTCACGTGTGCGCGGCGCGCCGGCGAGGACGCCATGTGCTTCGCCGAAGGTCTGAGCGAGCCACCGTTCGCCGCGGCGCCGCTGCCCGGCTCGGCCGGCGCGACCGCGATCTTCGGCGGGGAGAACACCGTGTGCGCCGCCATGCCCGGCCCCGAGGTCCGATGCTGGCATCTGGTCGTCGGCGCGAGCGCCGATCGCACCCGCTGGAGCGCGTCCGGTGTGGTCGAGCGGGGCCGCCAGGTGACCACGATGGCCGTCAGCGACCGAGTGCTCCTCGCCGGCGACGCGCGCGGCCAGGTCGAACAGATCGAGCTCGGCGACGGTCCGACGCCCGCCGTCGCGAAGGCGACGCGGATGACGCTCGCGGGCGTCGCCGAGATCCACTTCGGCGAGGCGCGTCTTCGCTCCGGAGCGGCCATCGGGTTCGACCGCGCGGGCAACACCAGGCCGCTCGTGAGCTCGACCGATGTCCGCCAGCTCGACGGCAAGTGGATCCTGAAGACGAGCGGCGAGGTCTGGGTCCCGGACCCGGGCGGCTGCACGCTCGGCTCGATGTTCCTCCACGTGATCGACCCGTATCGACCCATGAACTGCGTGCCGCCGACGCCGCCCGGGCCGACCGCGGGCTTGCCGGGCGCGGTCGCGGTCGCGGCCACGGGCGACGGCGCGTGCTTCCTCGATCGCGCGGGACGGGTCGGGTGCCGCGGTCGTAATGATCCGCGGGTCGAGCTCGTTCCGCTCGCCGGACGCGCGGAAGAGCTCAGCGCGAGCGACGGCCACGCCTGCGCCCGGCTCGCCGGCGGCGCCGTCCAGTGCTGGGGAAGCCTCGGCCACGCGCGCCTCGTCGCGCACCCGGCGAGCCTGCCGCACCTGGTCGAGATGCCGCGCTGAGAGGGCGGCGCGGGCGCGCTACTTGGTGCGAACCATCACGACGTCGTCGTCCCACGCGCCGTACTGGCCGTGATCGCCGTTGACGGTGTGGACGCGCCCGGTGATCCGGTCGGGCCCGATTGGGAGAAGGTGCCGCGTCCGCTGGCCGCCTTCCAGCCCCGGTCCACCTGCGCGGCGCCGGCGGCGCTGAAGCCCGCGTCGGTCACGTTGGACAGGTAGAAGTACCACGTCCAGGAGCAGCAGGGCTTCGTCAGCACCAGCTTGCCCTTGGCGTCGCGCTTGATGACGCAGGTGTAGGTGCTCGAGCCGACCTTGCAGGAGTAGGTCCCGAGCAACCCGTCTTCGGGCGGGGCCGCGGCGAGCGCCTCGCCGACCGCCGACGCCGACGCGCGGTGGCGCACCGGCGCTGGCGCCCGAGCGCCGATGCCGACGCGCCCGGATCGGCCGACGCGCTCGGGGACGCCGCGAGGTCCGTCGCGACCGACGTGCTCGGCGACAGGGTGGGCGCATCGGGCCGCCGGACGCCGTACTTGCCGTACGCGAGCTTCGCCCCCACGGCGCCCACGGCGAGGACGGCGACGATGCCGAACGCGCTGAGCGTGCTCGTCCTGGCGGTGCCTCTCCGAGGTGCGCTCTGGTTGGCCGGAACCTGCGGCGCCCCGGCCACCACCGTCCCCGTCGACGGTCGCGGCTGCGCGGGGAGAGGCAGCGGAGCGGCGAGGACGGTGTCGTCGAGGGTGACCGGGCTGCCGGTCGTGACCTCGCTGCGGCCGGCGCCCGCCGCCACTTCTCGCGCGGCCGTGGGTGCCGGCGCGGCAGCCGCGTCCAGGCGCAGCGCGTCGATCGCCTCGAGCAGCGCCCCGGCGTCCTTGAACCTCTCCTTGACGTCTCGCGCGAGCGCGCGAGCGCACAGCGCCTCGAACGCGTCGGTCACCTGCGCGCCCCTGGCGCGCGGGGTGGTAGAGGCGTGTCGGCGAGAACGCGGAGAAGCCGCTCGACGTGTGCGTCGCGAGGAACGTCGCGCTCTCGCCTTCTTGCATCGCCTTCGCGATCCGCGAAATCGAGCACCTTGGTGGTCGTGCGCTCGCCGGCCTGGACGACGAAGAGGTTCGCCGGCTTCACGTCGCGATGCGCGACGCCCGTCGCGTGCGTGAAGGCGAGCCCCTCGATCGCGGGTCGCAGCAGCTCGATGGCCTCGCGCGCGCCGAGCGGCGCCCCGCGCTTGGCGAGCCACGAGTCGAGCGGCTCGCCCACGAGCCACTCGAGCACGAGGTACGGCACGCTCGCGCCGTGCGCGCCCGGCGTGATGCCGAAGTCGTACACCCGCACCACCGCCGGGTGCTGAGAGAGCCGCGAGAGGAGCTTGCCCTCCTCGCGAAACTTCTCGACGAACGCGCGCTGCCCCTCGTCGGTGAAGTGCGAGGGCGTCTTGAGGCACTTGATCGCGACGTCGTGCTCGAAGTTCAGGTGCCAGCCGCGGTAGACGACCCCGAAGCCACCCTCCCCGATGACTCGATCGACCCGATACCGGCCATCGATGACCTTCCCGACCAGGTCGAACGGATCGCGGTCACCCATGGTGCGATGAGACCCGCGTGGCGCGCCCGGGTCAACCATCGTCGCGCGGCCCCCCCTTCCCTTGTGCCGCGTGAGCCGGGGAAGCTCCTCCGCGCCCGGGCCGTAGCAGCAGTCCACCGCAGGGGTCCCGAGAACACGATGTCCGATCACGCGCTGCTCGTTTGCGTTCTGCTGCTGTCCGCGTGTGCGTGTGGACCGAGCGCCGTAGCCCCCGCCGCGGCATCGCCGCAGACGAAGGTCGGGCCGTGCGATGGGGGAGATGCGAAGGCTTGCGTGGAGGCGGGCCGAGCGCTCTTGCGCAAGGACCCCGAAGGCGCGCGCGAGCTGTTCGATCACGCGTGCAGCGCGGGCGTGGGCCGCGCCTGCTTCACCCTCGGACAGATGTACAGCCACGGGCGCGGCCTGAAGCGGGACGCGACGCGCGCCGCGGTGTTCTATCGCAAGGCGTGCGACGTCGGGGACGGGCAGGGCTGCACCTTGTTCGGGCAGGCTCTCCTGCACGGCCTGGGCGTGCGCGCGGATACGGCTCGAGCCAAGACCCTGATCGAGCACACGTGCGAGACCGGCACGCCCGAGGCATGTGGGGTGCTCGCCGCCATGTATGTCACCGGAGAGGGAGTCCCGCGAGACCTCCAGCGAGCCATCGCGCTCGGCAAGCGGGGATGCGACGGGGGCGTCGCGGCGGTGTGCGAGAACCTCGCCGCCATTCTCCGCGCGACGCACGCTCCCGAAGGGGAGGTCGTCGCCCTGCAGAAGAGGGCGTGCGACGGGGGCTACGCCCCGGCGTGCGCGCTGCTCGGGAGCGCCTACGCCCGTGGAGCGGGCGTGCCCGTGGATCCCACGCTCACCCTCTCGCTCTACGAGCGGGCCTGCACGATGGGGGACGTGACCGACTACGACGCGACCGGCGACGGCCTCGTGGCGCGAGGTTGCATCATCGCCGCCGAGAGAAAGCGAACGAGCGACTCAGGGCGGGCCCAGACCCTGTTCCGGCGTGCGCGCGCCCTGTACGACACGGCGTGCCAGCTCGGGGACGCCGACGCCTGCGCAGACGAGGCGGTGCTCCACGCGCGCGGGGACGGCGGGCCCGTCAGCCAGGTCCGCGCGTACGCCCTGCTCGACGCGGCGTGCCGCAGCGGCTCGGTCCACGGATGCGCCAACCTGGGCAACGCGCTGCGGACGGGCGTCGGCATCGGGCGACCGAAGGATCCGCCGCGCGCCGCGAAGCTCCTCCGGCGAGCGTGCGACGCCAAGGACTGGGACGCGTGTGACGGTCTCGGTCTCATGTATCTGCTGGGCGAGCTCCCGCAAGACGTCGACGAGGCCGTGAGGCTCTTCACGCGGGAGTGCGAGGGCGGCGGGGGCCGCGGCTGCAACCAGCTGGCCGTGGTCCTCGACGACCCGGCCAACCCGCAGCGGGACCCGACGAAGGCGGTCGAGTTGCTGGGCCGCGGCTGCGACCTCAACTACGCCGACGCCTGCGCGAACCTCGCGACGGCCTACCAGAAGGGCATCGGCGTGCCGAAGGATCCGGCGCGCGCCGCGGCCCTCCTCGAGCGCGCCTGCACCGCGGGCTCGCCCCAAGCGTGCGGCCACCCGCCGCAGCCCTGATCCCGCGCCGTCCCCCTCGCGCAACGCCGCCCACGTTCGGCCAATCGGAGGAGGGCCCCACCCCTCCTGCGCCGAGGTCAGCGCAGGACAGCCCACCAGCCTCCCCGATGGCGCGCGAAGCGCGACATCGAGGGGAGGGGCGCCACGCGCAGGGCTCGCGCGCAAGCCTTCGTGCGTGCCGGACTCCGTGCACTCCGCACCCACCGGCGGCACGCGCGAAGGCGAGCACGAGCCCGAGCATGGCGCCCGGAGGGGCACCCCCCCCTCCCCTCCTTCACCGCGTGAGCGTCAGCTTCTTCGGCGGACTCACCACCGCCTTCGTCGGATGATGCGCGCCCCGCCCCTCCACGAACTTCACCGCCGACACCGGCGGGCAGTCCCCCGCGCACGCCACCGCGCCCGGCTCCGGAGGGGGCGCAGCCGCGGCCGTCGCGTCGCTCGCGTCGTCATCGTCGTCGTCCGCCTGACCCGGCAGCGGGGGGAGCTGCGACACGTCGAAGCCCGGCGGCACGGCGTACACCTCGTTGGTGGGCGGGTAGACGTCCACGTTCTTCTCCTCCCGCCGCGTGCCGTCGGCGTCGACGATGGTGCGGTGGCGCTCCACCTTGAAGCCGCGGATGCCGTGCTGCTTCACCATCACCGTCTCGCCGGAGAGCCTGTCGTTCTCCTCGACGGTGCGGCCGAAGGGCCTGGTCCCCACCACCTCCCGCGTGAAGGTCACCTTCTTCGGCTTGGCCGCGCCGAGGAGCTGCATCGTCAGCTTGTTGCCCTCCGTCCTGGCGTGCAGCACGACCGGGAAGTCGTACGGATCGCGCAGCTTCAGGTCGACGATGGGATAGACGACGGTCGCGTCCAGGCCCATCGGGATGTAGCCGAGCGGGCGGGAGTGCGGCAGGCGCTCGAGCACCTCCAGCCCGGCGAAGAGCGCGGCCGCGTGCAGCGTGGAGGCGACCTGGCACGTCCCGCCGCCGATGCCCTCCACCATCTCCCCCTTGAAGATCTCCCAGCTCTTGTGGAAGCCGTTCTCCAGCGAACGGTCGCCCACGACCTGGTTGAAGCTGACGATCTCGCCGGGCGAGAGCACCAGGCCGTCCAGCTTGCTCGCCCCCACATCGATGTTCTCGCCGCGCCGCTTCTGGCCGCCCGCGCGCGAGAAGTAGGTGGAGTACTCCGCGAGCACCACGTGGATGTCGATGCTCCGCACGAAGTCGGCGCTGACACGCGGCGCGACGGCGACCACCGGCACGTGCACCTCGGAGGCGCCGGCGTCCCGGGCGGCCGCGCCCACCGCCTCGGCGGCGCCATACGCGTCGAGGTAGCGGCCCGGCTTGCCCGCGATCACCTTGCGCTCGTCCAGGTCGAGGCGCGCGGAGACGGGCGCGCGGTCCAGCGTCTCCTTGAAGGGGACGATGGCCGCCACCACCGCGTCGGCGTCGACGGAGGGCTCCAGGGGCACGTCCAGCTCCCCGGCGCGGGCCCGCTCCTCCAGGTGGGCGCGCTGCAGCATGTCGCCCTGGTGGCCCAGCGCGCGGGCGCGGGCGACGACCGCCGCCTCGTCGACGTGCACGCCGAGCTGCCCGAGCGTCCGCGTCTCCAGGAGCGCGCCGTCGGCGCCGGAGACGAGGCGCACCTGCCGGTCGAGGAGCGCCTGCGCGCGCTCGTGAACCAGCCCGGCGACGTCGCCCTGGACGAGCGCCCCGTCCACCTTCAGGCCGGGCAGGGTGTCGCCGCCGGGCAGATAGCGGCCCCTCGCCCACGCGCCGGCCCCGAGGGCGGCGCCCCCGAGGGCGAGCAAGATGGCGAAACGGACGAGGAGGTTCATGGTCGGGGAAGGTCCGGGGTGGGTCCATGGTAAAACGTTCGGCCGGCAATGGGACATTCCTCGATCCGAACGGCGTGGCGAGGCGTGGCGGAGGGCTACGACCGGCGGAGCGTGCTCGTCGTCACCGCGGTGATCCTCGTCGGCTCAGCCTGCGGCATCGTCTGGCGGGACTACGTGTCCTTGACCTGGGCGGACTTCGACGGCCTGCTCCTCTTCCTCTGGCTCGCCATGATGGCCCTCGGCGCGCACCGCTTCGAGGCGCGGCGCGATCTGCCGCTGGCGCTCGTCGCCTTCGGCGGGGGCCTGGTCATCGAGACGTGGGGCACCCGCTCCGGCCTGTGGACGTACTTCACCCACGAGCAGCCTCCCCTCTTCATCCTGCCCGCCTGGCCGGTCGCGGCGCTGGCGACCGAGCGCCTGGCGCGCGCCGCCCTGCGCGTGGTCCCACGGCGTGACGGGCGCGTGGTCCGCTGGCTGCGCGGCGGGGCGTTGCTCGCGTTCTGCATGTACCTCTGGGTCTGGACGGCGCCCGGGCGCGCCCACCCCCTGACCTGGGTGGCCTACGCCTTCGTCGCGCTCGCGTGCCTCACCGGCAAGACCCCGCGCGAGGACCTGGTGCGCTTCGCCGCCGGCAGCCTGCTCGGCTGGCTGCTGGAGTACTGGGGCACCTCGCGGGAGTGCTGGACCTACTGGGACGGCGGCACGCCGCCGCTGTGCGCCGTCTTCTCCCACGGCTTCGCGACGGTCGCCTTCGCGCGCGGGGCGGGGATGGTGCGGGACGCCGCGAACGTGCTCGCGTCGCGCTGGGCGCCCGCCACGGCGGCGCCGCCGCGCTGACCGGCGGCGTGCTCCGGCGTCACGGGCCCACGCCCACGGCCACGCCCGCGCCCGCGTCTCCGCTGATCAGCTTGGCGTAGCTGGTGCACGCGAGCGCGTCGTTCATGTTGCACGCCTTCTGGTAGAGCGCCTCCGCCCGGGGGATGTCCTGCAGCACGCCGCGGCCGTCCTCCGTCAGGCGGCCGAGGTTGTAGCAGCCGCTCGCCTTGCCGCCCTTGCAGCCCTGCTGGTAGTAGGTCGCCGCCTTCGTGTCGTCCTTCGCGACGCCGCGACCGTCCTCGTAGAGCACGCCCAGGTTGACGCACCCCCCCATGGCGCCGCCCGCGCAGGCCTTGGCGTAGACGCCCGCCGCGAGCGCGTCGCTCTTCGCGACGCCCTCGCCGTGCTCGTACTGCACGCCCAGGTTGTGGCACCCGTTCGGGTCGCCGCCGTCGCAGCCCTGCTGATAGAGCTTCACGCACGTGGGCATGTCCTGCTTCACGCCCCAGCCCTTCCAGTACATGTAGCCGAGGTTGGTGCAGGCGTAGGCGTCGCTGCGATCGCACGCGCGCTTGAAGAGCTCCACCGCCTTCTTGTAGTCCTGCTTCTTGCCGCCAGTCGCGTACAGGTAGTGCAGGCCGAGGTGGTTGCACCCGCGGTTGGACTTGCCCGCGCACGCCTGCTCGTAGAGCTTGGAGGCCTTGACCTTGTCCTCCGGGAAGCCCTTGCCGTCGTCATAGAGGGCGCCCAGGTTGGCGCAGCCGTCCGCCGCGCCCGTGGTGCACGCCTTCCCGTAGAGGCCCGCCGCCTCGTGGTAGTCGACGGTGACGCCCTGGCCCTCTTCGTAGGCGATGCCGGCGGTGTTGCACTCCTCCGCCTTGCCGCCGTCGCACGCCTTGACGTGTAGCTCCAGCGCCTTGCGCAGCGCGGCGCGGGCGGTCATCTGCTCGTCGCCACCCGTCGACGCCGCCAAGCCTCCCGCATCGGCGGCGCTCGCCGTCCCGAGCTCGCCGCCATCGGCGTTTGCGGTCACGCCGGCGCCCGGGGCGGGCGGCGTGGCCGTCGGCAAGGCGACCACGATGGGTGATGCGGTGTCCGGCCTCTGCGCGCCGCCGCACGCGGCGAGCACGCCGGCGGCACCGAGCACGAGCCCCGCACCGACGATCCACGGCCCGCACCGACGCGAGCCCTTCCGCTCCTCTTCCATGCTGCGGAGCATAGCGGAAGGTACGCCGGACGTACCCAGACCTTCCCGTTCCCGGCCGCCATTCACTCGAGCCGTTCCTACCAGGTACGCCAAGCCCGACGCGTAGCGGAGGGCCCGCGTGGGGAGGGGCCCCGCCAGCCAACTCACTTGGGCGGGGAGGGGCGGCGCGTGCCGCCCCTCTCAAAGAATGACCAGGCCGCGCTTGGCGGCCTGCACCACCGCCTCCGTCCGGCTGCTCACTCCGAGCTTGGTGAGGATGGCGTTGACGTGGAACTTCACCGTGTGATCGCTGATCTTCATGCGCGCGGCGATCTCCTTGTTGGAGAGGCCGGCGGAGAGGAGCTGCAGCACCTCCGACTCGCGGGTGGTCAGCTCCGCGGCGAGGGGGGCGCGCTCCCGCGCCGGGACCACCGCCGTGGCGAGCGCGGGGTCCACCACGACGAGGCCGGCGGCGACGGCGCGCAGGGCCGCCCCCAGCGAGGGCCCGTTGGTCTCGCGCAGGAGCAGCCCGCGCGCGCCCGCGGCGAAGGCCGCCGGGGCGTGCGTCGCGTCGGGCAGGAGGGCGACCACCCGCTGCGGCGCCGCGTCCATCTCGTCGATGCGCTCCTGCGCCTGGCGGGTGTCCGCCCCGAGGTCCCACACGGCGACGTCCGCGCGCGCGTCGCCCGCGGCGCCGCCGGAGGTGACCGTGGCCACCGACATTCCTTGACCCGTCAAGAGCATGGAGAGCGCCGACCTCGCCAGAGGGTCCTCCGCGACCACCACCACCTCGAGCGGCGTGCCGGGTGATGCGAGGTCCTGATCGTTCGGGGAATCCAAGAGGTAACCGGAGTCCAAGGTGGGTCCTCCGCCGCCGGCGTCAAGCGACCCCGGCCTTTCGGCTAGGGAAGGGGGCGGCGTCGATCCATCGGAGCAGGCCGATTTTTGCCGCTTCGGGCGATGTGACGCCGGGGCGCGGTCTCCATACTCCGGACCAGGAGCAACGACCATGACCAACCTCTCCTCCGAATCCATCGCCGCCGCCGTCGAGAAGGCAGCACCCGGCCTCGTCCGCGTGGACGGCGGCCACCGCTGGAACGCCAGCGGTACCGTCTGGTCCGAGGACGGCGTCATCGTCACCGCCAACCACGTGCTGGAGCGCGACGAAGACATCGAGATCACCCTCCACGACGGCGCGACGCACACCGGCTCGGTGGTCGGCCGCGACGAGGGCACCGACCTCGCCATCGTGCGCCTCGATGCGAAGGGCCTCTCCGCGGTGACCTTCCGCGCGCTGGAGGGCCTGAAGGTGGGCCACCTCGTCGTGGCCGTCGCGCGGCCGGGCAAGACCGTCCGCGCCACCCTCGGCATCGTCAGCACCTTCGGCGAGTCGTACCGAACGCCCGGCGGCGGTCACGTCGAGCGCTACCTGGAGGCCGACGCCGACATGCCCCCCGGCTACTCCGGCGGCCTGCTGCTCGACCTGGACGGCAACGCGCTCGGCATGAACAACCGCGGCGTGCTCCGCCACGCCCGGGTCACCCTCCCGCACGTCACGCTGGAGCGCGTCGTCGGCGAGCTGCTCGCGCACGGCAAGGTGCGGCGCGGCTACCTCGGCGTCGGCGTCCACCCTGTGAAGCTGCCGGCGGCGACGGAGCAAGCGGCGGGGCAGCCTGTCGGGATCCTGATTCATGCGCTGGAGCCGGGGAGCCCGGCGGAGAAGGCCGGCATGCTCATCGGCGACGTGATCCTGGAGCTGGACGGCGTGCGCGTCGGCAGCCCGTGGGAGCTCGCCTCGGCGCTCCGTACCAAGGTGGAGGTGAAGGTGGTGCTCAAGGTCGTGCGCGCCGGGAAGGTGGAGACGGTCGAGGTGCATACCTGAGCGGGGCCCTCCCCGCGCGGGCCCTCCGCTACGCGTCGAGCGTCCTCGCCACCCCGCCCAGGTGACTCTCGAGGCCTCACCGCGGGAGGAAGATCGTGAAGGTGGTGCCGCGGTCGGGATCGCTGTCCGCGGTGACCTGTCCCTCGTGCGCCTCCACGATGCGGCGCACCACCGCGAGGCCGATGCCCGCGCCAGACGCGCGCGTCGTGAAGAAGGGCTCGAAGACGCGGTCGATCACCGCCGCGGGAATGCCGATGCCATCGTCGCGCACGGCGATCGTCACCGCGTCGCGCTCCTCGTGCTTCACGTCCGCCAGCGTCACGGTGAGCCGGCCGCCCTCGGGCATGGCCTGGATGGCGTTGGCCACCAGGTTGGACAGCGCGACGCGCATCAGGATCGGGTCGGCGTGCACCGGCTCGAAGGCAGCAGGGGCGATCACCCCCGCCACGAGCTCGCCGCGGCCCTCCGGCCGCGCGTCGCAGCGCTCGCGCACGACGTCGCGCACCAGCTCGGCGAGATCGTCCGGACGGCGCTCCGGCTGGAGCGGCCGCACGTAGTTGAGCAGGTCGCTCACGGTGCGGTTCAGACGCTCCGCCTCCTCCTCCAGGATGCCGAAGAGCACCGCGGCGTCGCGATCGAAGATCACCTGTCGCTTGAGGGTGGAGAGGGAGGTGTAGATGGCCGCGAGCGGGTTGCGCACCTCGTGGGCCACCACCGCGGCGAGCTCGCCGAGGGCGGCGAGGCGCTCGCGCCTGACCAGCGTCGCCTGCGCGAGGGCGAGCTCCTCGAGCGAGCGGGAGAGCTGCGCGACGAGCTCCGCGGATTGTCGCTCCGCCTCCTTGGTGGCCGTGATGTCGATGTTCACGCCCACGACACCGCGGATGCGCTCGCCCTCGCTCACCGGGGCGACGAGGTTGATGTGGCTGACGCAATGCCCGCCCAGCTCGTGATCGATGGGGTGGCTGACGACCTCGCCGGAGAGGGCGCGCGCGTTCAGCGACGCCCACAGCCGCGCCAGCTTCTCGGGGAGCTCCATGGACTCCACGGTGGTACCGAGCCGCGTCCCCCAGTTGCGCAGGCACGTCGAGTTCTGGCGGATGAGCACGCCGTCCGTGTCGCGCTCCCAGACCTCGAAGGGCAGCGCCTCGATCAGCGCCTCGAGCGGCGCCGTGCCTGGGGGCACCCGCGCGGCGCTCTCCACCAGAAGACCGAGGGTGAGCTCCTCCTGCGGGCGGAGCTCGAGGTGGACGGTGTGGAAGGAGAGCTCGTCGGCGGTGACGCGGAAGACCGCCCGCGACGCGCCCGACGCGCGGCACGCCTCCCGGACGGCCTCTCGGTCGGCAGGGTGGAGGCGCTCCAGCCACGCCCCCGGCGGCGTCCCCTCGGGCATGCCGAGCAGGCGGCGGGCGGCGTCGTTGACGCCGGCGACGTCCTCCCGGCCGCAGGCGAGGGTGATCGCCGCGAGCCCGAGCGCCTGGAACATGTCGAGCAAGTCGAGGGCGGCGACCACCTGGTAGGTCGAGGATACACCACCCGCGGAGGTTGTCTCGCGAGGTCCCTCACGGCTCGCGACCGCGAGCGCGGGCGGGGAGGGTCGTCGCGACCTGCTTGCCCTCCAGCGCGGCGCGGGCCGTCCCGTTGCCGTGGGTGTCCCTCGCCGGCGGCGGGGAGTCGGTCACCACCTTCGCTGCCATGAGCGTCTGGACCACACGGAGCACGTCGTCGGAGCCGGTGCTGACCGCGCCGTGATCGCTCCCCGCGCCACCCGAGGTGCCGAAGTTGACGAACTGCCCGCCGGCGAGCGCCGCGGCGACCTGCTGTGTCAGCTCCGGCGCGAGCTCGAGCCGCCGCAGATCGAGGTAGATGCCACCCGCCTCCATGAGCGCGAGAGCCTTGCGGCGGATCGCCTCCGCCTCTGCCTCGGCGATCGCCTTGATGCGCGCGGCCTGGGCGCGACCGTCCGCCTCCTGCGCGATGAGGTTCTGCTCGGCGTCGGCGCGGGCCTGGGTGATCTGCGATGCCCCGAGCTCCGCCTCGCGCCTGTCCCGGATGGCGGCCTGCTTCTCGGCCTCCGCCCTCGCCACCGAGGCCGCGTTGGACGCGATCTGCATGTTGAGCGCGCGCTCCTGATCGTTGATCTTCTGCGCCGCCTCCAGCTGAGCGACGCGCGCGCGCTGCTCCTCTTGCGCCTGTACGACGTCGGCGTCCGCCTTGGCGCGTGCCGCTGACTCGCGACGCCGCGCCTCGGCGACCTCGCTCAGCACCGCCTTGATGTTCAGGCTGTTGAAGGAGAGGCCGAGGTCCAGCAGCTCGCGGGAGCAGGCGTCCTTGATGATCACGGCCAGCTCGTCGTCCTCGCTGCGCTCGGGGAGCGCGTGCCCATCCGGGCCGACGGCCGCGGCCGCGGGCTGCGACGCGGCGATGGTCCGCACGTTGAAGAGCTGATCGTGCTTGAGCAGGTTGATGGCGCGGCGGCCAGCGGACGAGAGCACGTCGGTCAGCGTCGAGAGCTGCGTCACGGGCGACTTGGAGAAGAACTTGTTGGCGGCGGTGTTCACCATCGCCTCGTCCTCGCCGACGCTCACGATCGCCGACGCCTTCACGGTGACCTTCACCGGGGCCGAGCGGCCGGTGGCGTCGATGTCCGCCGTCTGGTCGGTGATCTCGATGTCGACGTTGATGGCCTGCGCCGGGATGACGCGCACCTGCGTGATGACCGGCACGATGAGGGCCTTGCAGGGGCCGCGGT
The DNA here is from genome assembly GCA_963782055.1 of uncultured delta proteobacterium. GTDB lineage: Bacteria > Myxococcota_A > Polyangia > Polyangiales > Polyangiaceae > DASXHD01. Next base: position 873,216 of record CAWAIF010000003.1, on the reverse strand, counting down.
AGATCTTGAGGTTGCGCCCGCGGCTGGCGAGGAGGATCTCCCCCGCGTCGACGCTGCGAAGGAAGGTCGTGATCATCGTCATGGTGAGCAGCACCACGGCGAGGACGACGACACCTGCGATGATCAATGATGGTTCTGGCATGATGACTCCTTGCTGAGACCGAGGACCGAGACCGTCACGCGCTCGCGGCGCGCGTCCACATCGTCCACGCGCAGCCGCTCGCCGACGCGCACCGGCAGGCTGCGCTGGTCGACGCGGAGCGTCGCGGAGAGCTGCACGACGCGCCCGTCACGCACGACCGAGACGAGGCCGCGCCCGTTACGGAAGGGGACGACCGCCTTCGCCTCCGAGAGGAGGAGCGTGTCGAGCGGGGTGCTCGGCTGCCCCTGGAAGCGGAAGACGAGGTTCCACACCGGCCGCACCACGAGGCGCTCCACCAGCAGCGCGGGGATCGTCGCGACGAGGGCGGCGACGCCAAAGGGCAGGTGACCGGCGTGGACGAGCGCGTTGCCGAACGCGCCGTAGAGCGCGAGCACGCTGCAGACCGCGCGGGGTGAGGGCAGGAGGCCGAGCAGGCGGTGGACCGCCGTCTCCGGTTCGTCCTCCCTGCCGGTCGCGCTGGCCGCCCCCGCCGCCGCGCCCGCCTTGCTGCTGGCGACGAGCGCCGCGCGCCCGGCGCCGCCGTGCCCCGCCACGAGGCGCCCGGCCCCGCCGCGCCCATGAACGCCGCTCGGGCCGTGACCGTGCCGCCCGAACGCGGGCACCGCCATCAACAAAAGGCCTGCGAGGCCGATGACCATCAGCGCGAGAAACATCGTGTGGAGCCCCACCACCACCCTAAGGCGATTCCGGGCGACGTCATGACCGGGCCAGGTTGCCTCACCTGGCCGGCGGCGCGTCCGCCCGGAGCCAGCCGCTCCGGTGGGTGTCCGACCTTCGCGGGCACGCCTGGAACATAAGTCCGCTTTGCCTGAGGTGAAGGGCTTGCGCGTACGTTCCGGAGGATCGGCTCCCCCCGGCGTCAGGCGAGCTTGCGCGCCAGGTACTCCATCGCGATCGGGTAGCGGTACTCGATGGCGGAGTGCGTGGCGTCGAAGAGCTCGCAGAAGACCTCCTTCACGCCGAGCTTCTCCAGCTCGCCGCGGAACGCCTCCGCGCCGAGATCCAGGTACCACTCGTCGCGCTTGCCCGCGTCGATGTAGATCCCGCGCATGGATCGGAGCGCCTCGGCGTACTTCGGCGCCATGTACACCGGATCCCACGCGAGCCAGCGGTCCCACACCTCCGGGATGCGCCGGCCGGTCGTCACGTCGAAGGGCAGGCGCACGGTGCCGTCGGCGTCGGCGGAGTAGCAGGCGGCCATGCAGAAGTCGTTGAGCAGCGTCGCGTCGGTCGCCTTGCTGAAGGCGGGCCGCTTGCGGAACTCCTCCCAGAACTTCTCGTAGGATCCCTCGTAGTGATCGCGCAGGGCGCGGACGGTGTTGCCGAAGCCGTGGGCGTAGCAGAGCTCGAAGAGCGCATCCCCCGCGTGCGTCGCCAGCGCGCCGAAGACGTCCGGCCGCAGCATGGGCACCACCATGGCGCCGTAGCCGCCGCTCGACTTGCCGGTGAGCGCGCGGTGATCGCGGTCGGCGAGGGTCGGATAGCGCGCGTCGACGAAGGGAACGACCTCGTCGCAGAGGTAGGACATGTACTTGCCGGTGCCGGGCGAGTCGACGAACTGGCTCCCGCCGTAGGCCGTCCACGCGTCCACGTAGACGACGAAGCACGGCGGCACGTCCTCGCGGGCGAAGAGCTCGTCGACCAGCTCGGGCACGTTGCGCCGGAAGGGCGCGCGGTTGCGCCACATGTCGAGCTGCCCGGTGAGGCCCTGGATGAGGTAGATGACCGGCAGCCGGCGCTCGGGGTGCTTCACCGACGCGGGAGGCGTGTAGACCCAGAGCGGGCGCTCGCTGGGATCGCCGAGGGGGTTGTCGCGCAGGAGCGCGCTTTCGAGGGTCATCTCCTCGAGCTTGCCGTGGAGGGGGACGGACCAGGGGCGCATGGCGGACCACGTTACAGGCTCCCGGCTCCCGGGGACAGGCGCTCACGCGCGGCGGCGAGCGCGTCGCGCCTCGAGAGCCTCGTCGCTCAACCAGCGCGCGTCCGCCTTCCGGTATCGGGCTCCTCGTGCGCGCCACGCGACCGCGCTGGCGTGCATCGGAAGGGCGATCGGCCTATCCTGATCGCCGGGAGGCTCGTCATGAGCGATCGCACCGGGCGTCACCGTTCTCGTGTCCTCGTGGTCCTCGCCTGCACCGCGGACTCCACCCTGACCGACAACCCCTCCGACGGCTTCGAGACGAAGGGCTACCCGGGCATCTTCGTCCTGGCGAACGGCGACCCGCAGGTGGACAACTCCACCATCCAGTGAGGGCCGCGCGCAGCCGCTTCGGGGGCTTCCTCCACGTCGGGGCGGACTACTTTGCCCGGCGCGGGGCGCTGGTCTCGCGCGATCCCGCGCCGCGCGGCGTCGTCGATCGCGTCGCCGATCTCGCCAACCCCGGCGTGGACGTGGCGCGCATCCACCCGGCGGTCGCCCGCTTCTTCGAGGACACCGCGTCGCTCGATCTGCTCGTGCGCAGCCACTGGCGCTTCCCCTTCTCGTGGGTCTGGCCGATCGCGCGGCACGCGATGCGCCTCATCGGGCAGTTCGTGCTGCCGCGACGGGAGGGGCGCATCGTGACGCGCGCGATGGCGATCGACCCCTCGCTCGACGGCCGCGCCGACGCGCGGGCGGTGATCCGCGCCTACGCCGGCTCCGGCGAGGTGATGCAGGCCGTCGCCTACGCCACGTGGCAGCGAGGCGAGTCGCGCTACATGAGCGCCGTCTTCCCGATGCCCGGCGGCAACGTGGCGGGCATCCTGCGCCTCGAGCCGCTGGGCGCCGACGCGGAGGACCGCACCGGCGCCGCGCTCACCTCGCGACAGCGCGACGGCGACGACGCCGGCGTGTGGCTCGTCGTCGGCCCGGTGGCGATCCCGTGGGTGTTCGGCGAGCGGCTGGAGCTCTGGGCGCCCGGGATGACCGGCGTGCCCGACGGCGTCGATCCCGGCGCGTTCCCCGGCGCGACGCTGCTCGGGCGGCACGAGCAGCGGATCTTCGGGGTGGTGTTCGTGGTGCACCACTACTGGTTCCGGTGAGAGAGAGAGGAAGAGGAGGGGGCCCCTCCCCGCCATGCGAGTCCCTGAAGCAATCCCTGGGCTCAGCGCTGCGCCGCGCGGGTCGCGATCCTCTGCGCGAGGTCGCGGAGGGCGGCGGCGTTCTCCACGTCGCGACGCCACTTCGCCGGGATGGCGGCCGCGCCCAGGTACGCGCCGGCGATCCCTCCGGCGATGCACGCGAGGCTGTCGGAGTCGCCGTCGGTCGTGGCGGCGGTGAGCACCGCGCGGGAGAAGTCGTCCGGGGCGCGCCGGAAGCACCACATCGCCGACGCCACCGCTTCCTCGGCGACCCAGCCCTCGCCCAGCCCTCGCGAGGAGAGGGCGATCTCCGGCGGCGCCTCGCGGAGGGCGTCGAGCTTCTCCCAGCAGGCGGCGAAGTCGGGGGAGCGCGGCGAGCACTCGCGGCGGACGGCCACGATCATCTCCTCCGGGGAGCGGCGCTGCACCGCGAGCGCGACGAGGAGCGCGGCGGCGGCGGCGCCCTCCACGCCGGCGTCGTGGCGGTGGGTGAGCAGCGACTGCGCGCGCGCCAGCTCCAGCACCCTCGGCAGGTCGTGCGCGTAGAGCAGGCCGATCGGCGCGACGCGCATCGCGCTGCCGCAACCCTTCGAGTCGGCGACGCCGGAGGTGCGCCACGGCGCGCCGCGCGCGAAGGCGTGGCAGCCGGTCATGCACGCGTTGCCGGGCGCGCGATCGTTGTCGTCGGCGCCGCTCCACGCGACGAAGCGCCGGCCGATCGCGTTCATGCGCGTGTCCAGGTCGTCCTCGTCGCGCGTCTCCAGCAAACCCTCCGCCAGCGCGAGCGTCATCTGCGTGTCGTCGCTGTAGGTGCCGGGCGGGTGCGCCTTGCCCATGATCGCCGGGCGCGCGGGCCAGCGCGGATCGTGCAGGGCGACGAAGTCGGTGATGCCCTCCGCGCCGAAGGACGCGAGGATGGGGTCTCGCCGCCGGAACTCGGCGGGGAAGCCCAGCGCGTCGCCGACGGCGAGGCCGACGATGGAGCCCTCGCAGGCGGAGGCGAAGGAGCGGTCGGGCGGGAGCACCATCCTCTCCCTACGCCGCCTCCAGCTGCCGGAACAACGCATCCAGCTCCGCGCGCTCCCGCAGCGGCTCGCAGAACGCCTCCGCCAGCGACAGCAGCTCCTCCTCCGCCTCGTCGGTCTCGTGCGTGAGCTGCACCACCAGCCCCTCCGTCGCCTCCCGCTCCGCCTCGATGTCCTGCTCGTGCGTGAGCAACGACTCGCGGAGCTGCGTGAGCTGGAACTCCATCTCGCCCACCGCCTTGCGCTGCTCGTCCACCTGCGACCCCGCGCGCCGCTCCGTCCCGCGCGCGGAGAGCCAGCCCTCGATGACGTCGGCGGCGTCGCGGTAGGCGTTCATCAGGTCCTCGTACGGCTCGGCGAAGCCGCAGCGGCCCTCCCAGAGGGTGATGTCCTTGTGCACCTGCAGGAACTGCTTGCGCGCCGCCTCCACGTTCTTGCGCGCGGAGGCGATGGCCTCCTCGGTGTGGCGCAGCTCCTCGCGCGCCCGCGAGGTGTCCAGGCCGAGCGCGTCCACCGCGTAGCCGAGGCGCTGTCGCCCGTCGCGCCCGCGCCGGGCGATCTCCTCCAGCTTGTTCTGCTCCACGACGCTCTTCGACCTCAGGTCGGCCACGTTGCGCGCGAGCTCGGTGACGCGGTCGAGCAGCTGCACGAGCGCGGGCGGCGGCGCCTGCCCGGCGTAGGCCCGCCGCAGCATCTCGCGCAGCACGTCGGCGCGGCGCATCCACCGGCGCGTGCCGCCCTCGGAGAGCGGCATGGAGGGGAAGCGCTGGCTCTCCGGGTCGGCGGCGGGCTCCGGTGGGATGGGCGCGCCCAGCTCCTCGGCGACGGCCACCAGCTCGGCCGTCACCTTGTGCGCGTCCACCGGCCGCTCCTTCGGGTCCTTGGCGAGCAGTCGGTCGATGAGGTCGGCGAGCCCCTCCGGCGTGCCCGGCGCGAGCTTGCGGATGGGCAGGGGCGTCTCCTTGATGTGCCGGACGAAGAAGGTGGCCACGTCCGGCGCGTCGAAGGGCAGGCGGCCGCTCAGCATCTCGAAGAAGATGACGCCCAGCGCGTACAGGTCGGAGGCCGGGCCAGTGTCGGTGGAGGTGATGCGCTCGGGCGCCATGTACTGCGGCGTGCCGAACAGCTCGCCGGTCCCGGTGAGGCGCGAGTCCTGCTTGGAGAGCGCGATGCCGAAGTCCAGCAGCTTGACGAGGTCCGTCGCGTCGGCGCGCTGGCAGACGAAGATGTTCTCCGGCTTGAGGTCGCGGTGAATGACGCCCAGGTCGTGCGCGCGCGCGATGCCACGGGCCATCTGGATCATCAGCGCGACGGCGCGCTTCGCGTCGATGGGCCCCCGGGTTATTATGTCCGCCAGGCTCTCGCCCTGCAGGTACTCCATCACCATGTAGGCGGTGCCGTCGCCGGTGTCGCCCTCCTCGAAGATCTCGATGATGTTGGGGTGGGCGATCTTCTTGGCGCTCTTGGCCTCGCGCCGGAAGCGCTCGCGCACCACCGGGTCGCGCGCGAGCAGCGGGCTCATCACCTTGATGGCGAAGGGCTGGTCCATCACCTTGTGCCGCGCCCGGTAGACGATGGCCATGCCGCCCTCGCCGATGACGCTCTCCAGCGTGTAGCGCCCGGCGATCGCGGTCCCCAGGCGCGCGTCGGAGAGCTCGGTGAGCGGCGTCCCGTCGAGGAAGCAGAACGTCCGGTCGTCACCGAACCGTTGCTGGCACTTGGGGCAGCTCTTCACGCTCTTCGCTCGCGGGTGATACCGGTCCCCCATGGTACAACAAGTCGCGGCGTGCGCACGCCGCGCGTGATCGGCGGGAGACGACGGCTCTTCAGACCGGGTCGCGACGCTTGAGCAGGATCATCAGGACGATGAGCATGACCAGGGTCATGCCGTAGAGCACGCCCCAGGGCAGCCCGGTGAGATCCCAGTTGCTGAAGCCCCACGCGCCGGAGAGGTCGCTGCTCTGGATCTGGGCGACCGCGCACTCGAAATGCCCGTTCTTGATGAAATCGGGCGCGCTGGAGAGGCCGGGCTTGTGCAGGTCGATGAGCCAGGCCGAGTCCCCGGCGATGGAGAAGCGCTCCTGCGCGATGGATCCCTCGAAGCCCCAGCGCGCCGGCATCACCATCATCAGCGGCTTGAGCATGGGGTTGGTGGTCATGGGCACCATCAGCCCGCCGAGCACGACCTGCGGGATGAGCGCGATGGGCGTGAGGGCCATCGCCGCCTCGGCGGAGGAGACCACCGTGGACAGGAGCAAGCCCAGGGCGGCCGCGTTCATCGCCACCGCGATCATGCTCACCAGCTCCATCGCGAAGGCGCCGATGCCGCCGTTGAACCCGAGCGCGAAGAAGACGATGGCCAGCAGCATGGTGCACTGCAGCACGCACACCAGGCTGAGGATCACGTACTTGGAGACGACGTAGTTGACGAGCGAGAGGTTCACCATGCGCTCGCGCAGGTAGATCGCGCGCTCGGTGACGATCTCGCGGGCGGCGTTGCTGGTGCCGAACCACACGCAGGACACGACGACGAAGAACATCGCCGCCGTGTGGTCCGTGGTGTTCTGCATCTGACCCAGGAGGTCGGAGGTGGCGCTCGTCGCCGTGGCGTTGCGCTTGGCCAGCTCCTGCAGCGCGCCGAGGCACCAGAAGGGAATGGCCGGCTTCTGCCCGCCGAAGACGAACGCGAGCATGATGCCGATGATGGGCGCCTGCAGGAACATGATGGCGGCGCCCGCGCGGTCGCGGATCTTCACCTTCCAGTAGCGCGACATCAGCAGGGCGAGCTGCCGCAGGCGCGGGGTGGAGGCGCGGTGCGGCGTGCCGCGGGTGGCCGGCTCGGTGCCGACGGCCCGCCGCCCGGAGAACATCTGGTTGAAGACGGCGTTCTGGTTCTGGAAGAACTCTCCGCGCCAGCCGCGGGCGGCCTCGAGCCGCGCGATGTTTCGCGGGGTCGTGGGGTCGCGGCGCTTCATGTCCTCGTGCACGTAGCGCTCGCGCAGGTTGAGCATGTCGAACATGTCGCGCGGGTTGTCCACCCGCTGCGCGTGCCCGGTGTACGTGGCGCGGTAAGGGCTGTTCGGCCGCTCGATGATGCCGCCGAAGAAGCGGTACGCGGCCTCGCCGCTGGGGCCGAAGTAGGTGGGGATGCCGCCGTAGCCCATGATGAAGGCGAGGTTGAACTTCTCGAACTCGTCCTTCGCCGGCTGGTGGATCGTCATGACGATCGTCTTGCCGGTCTGCTTCGTCAGGTCCGCCAGCAGGGTGATGAGGGCGGTGGTGTCGTCGGCGGCGAGACCGCTCGTCGGCTCGTCCAGGAAGAGGATGACCGGGTCGGTCACCAGCTCCAGCGCGATGTTGACGCGCTTGCGCTGGCCGCCGGAGAGCACCTTCTTCTCCGGCTTGCCGATCTGCAGGTTCTTGACGCCCTCCAGGCCCAGATCGCGCAGCGTCTGCTCCACGCGCTGGTTGATCTCGTCGTCGGAGTAGTCGGGCGGGAGGCGGAACTGCGCGGAGTACTTCACCGCCTCGAAGACGGTGAGCTCCGGGTGGACGATGTCGTCCTGCGGGACGTAGCCGATCGACCCGCGCATCGCGTCGTAGATGGCGTAGAGGTCCTCGCCGTTGATGCGCACCTGCCCGCTCGTGGGCGGCAGGTAGCCGTTGAGCGTCATCAGCAGCGTGGTCTTGCCCGCGCCGCTCGGGCCCATCAGGGCGATCATGTCGCCGGGGAGGGCCTTGAAGGACACGTGGTCCAGGAGGACCTTCATCGTGGCCTTGTTGTCGCGATCGGGGACCTCCAGGAAGAGGTCCCACGCCTCGATCTCGTAGAGCGGCTTGCCCGCCCAGCTCGCCTGGTCCTCGACGACGACGTTGATCTGCTGCCCGGCGATGTGGATGAGAAGGGGCATCGGCCCGATCTGCACCTTCTCGCCGTTCTGCACGGGGACGCGCTGGCCGGGGGGCAGGCGCTGGCCGCGCACGAAGGTGCCGTTGGCCGAGCGCAGGTCCTCGATGAAGAGCTGGTCGCCCACCTTGATGATCTGCGCGTGGCGCGAGCTCACCTGCGGGTGCGGGACGACGATCTGATTGTCCGGCGTGCGGCCGATGGTGAGGACGCTGCTCTGCAGCGCCGCCATGTCCAGCTCGCCGATGACGGTGCGGTGCTTGCGGGGGGGCGCGCCGTCGGGCGGCGCGCCGGGGACCGGCTGGCCCGGCATCGGCTGGCCCGGAGGCGGCTGGCCCGGCATCGCCCCGGCCATGGGCGCGCCGGGCGCGGGGGCGCCACTGGCCACGGCGTTCGCGTACTGGCCGAGCACCGAGACGGGCACTGGCACCGGCCCGAAGGCGACGACGCCGTTGGGGTCGATGGGCACCGGCTGGTTGGGGGGCACCTGCTGGCCCGCCACGTAGGTGCCGCTCGTCGACCCGTGGTCCACCACCGCCATGCGGTCGAGCATCACCGTGGCGTGCTGCGAGCTGACCGCGCCGTGGCCGACGACGAGCGAGGCGCGCGCCGGATCGCGTCCCACGACCACGTGCCCGCGCGGCACGTTGGGGAGCTGACCGGGGGCCATGAGCATCATCACGATCGCGGGGTGGCCGAGGGGGACGGTCACCTGCCCGGCGGCGAAGACGGTGCGGAAGTCGAAGGGGACGGGCTGGTTCGGCGGGACGGGCGCGCCGTTGCCGAAGCTCGCGCCCTGGCCGAGGTCCACGTAGAAGAGCTGCCCCTGCTGCTTGATGATGCGCGCGTGGTGAGGCGCGACTCCTGGCCCCTGAAGCACCACGTCGGCGTCGGGGGCGCTTCCGAGGAGGATCTGCTCCTTGCCGAGACCGGGGATCATGCGGTCTCAAGGTGTAGAGGCAGAGCCGGTACCGCGTCCACGTTCTTCTTTGGCGGGCACGGTAAAGGCGCCCTCCCGGGCCCTCGCGCGAGGCGCCGCGAAAGGAGTTACCGGCTCAATCGCGCATGCCGATGAGGGCGTCGCCGTCGAGCTGGGCGGTCGCGGTCGAGGCGTCGCCGGTCTCGTAGCTCGCCTGCGGCGGCGGGGCGGCGGCGGCGCGAGAGTCGACGGGGGCGGCGGGCGTCAACCACACGACGGCGGCGGCGGCCATGGCGAGGGCGCCGACGACCGCGGCGGGCACGACGCGCGAGACGCCGCGACGAACGGAGGGCTCCACCCTGCGGGTGGAGGCGACCTGCGCGAAGGCGAGCTCCAGGCTGGCCTCGTTCATCAGGCGAGCCTCGCACGCCGGGCAGGCCGCGACGTGGCGCTCCACCTCGGAGGCCTCCGGCTCGGAGAGCGCGCCGATGACGTACTGCTCGAGGCGCTCGGCAGAAAGGTGACGCTCGCTCATGGCTCCTCCAGCACGCTTCGAAGCTCCTTGCGGACCTCGCACACGATCTGCCGCACCCGCTGCACCGAGAGGCCGACCTGCGCGGCCACGTCGGCGTGGCTCAGACCGCCTCCGCCGTAGACCAGGGTGAACACGCGGCGCGCCATCGGCGAGCACCGCGCGAGGGTCTTCTCGGCGAGGGCGAGGCGCTGCTCGCCGATCACGCGCTCCTCCGAGAGGGGCTGCGGGTCGACGAACTCCTGGCCCTCCTCCAGGCCGCGGGTGCGTCCCTCGCGACGGGCATCGTCCAGGGCGAGGAAGGTGGCCTGGGCCACCGCCAGGGCGGGCAGGCGCAGCTCGCTCAGCTTGCCGGCGCGCTGCTGCTCGATGAGACGGACCCAGGCCTCCTGGGCGATGTCCTTGGCGCGGTCGATGCCGAAGCCGCGCCCGAGCAGGGCGACCACGACCCGGTGGTTGTGCCGGCGGACGAGCGCGTTCCAGGCGCTGGCGTCCCCGGCGAGCGCCCGGGCAGGCAGGTCCGCCTCGGCGGGCGGGTCGGACGGTCCGGCGAAGAGCCGGGGATAAGCCAAGGTCGTCATGCGGGTACGAGCGGCAAACGAACGGGGGAAGGCAGTCATATCGCATTTTCTTGGTGCGGGCCCGCCCGGCCGGGGTCTGGCCAAGGGCAGGCCGCCGGCCTGGCTGGAAGGCTGAGGCGGCCCTACGCTGGGCGCATGCCACGCACGTTCGGCCCGGACGACGCGAAGCGCTTCTACGACCGGTTCGGCGCGAAGCAGGACCTGCAGTTCTACGAGAACGCGGCGCTGGATCGTCTCGTCGCGCACGCCGACTTCGAGCACGCCTCCTCGGTGTTCGAGCTGGGCTGCGGCACCGGACGGTTCGCCGAGCGGCTCCTGCGAGAGCGGCTCCCCCCGGACGCACGCTACGTCGGCGTGGACGTGAGCTCCACGATGGTCCGGCTGGCGAGGAGGCGGCTCGCGCCGTGGGCCGAGCGCGCCGCGGTGCGCGAGGAGGACGCGTCGAAGGGACTCGCCGACGCCGACGGCGCGTTCGATCGATTCGTCGTCGCCTATGTGCTGGACCTGCTCTCCGAGCCGGTGATGCGTGATGTGCTCGTCGAGGCGCGCCGCGTGCTCGCGCCCGGCGGCGCGCTTTGCGTCGTCGCGCTGACGGAGGGGCGCGGCGCGGTCTCCCGGGCCGTGTGCGCGACGTGGAATCGCCTCTACGCGCTCGCCCCGAGCCTGGTCGGCGGCTGCCGGCCGGTGCGCGTGCGCGAGCACCTCGACCCGGAGGCGTGGACGGTCGCGCACTGGGAGGTGGTCTCCATGTGGGGCGTTCCCTCCGAGGTGCTGGTCGCCCGGCGCGTCAGCGATCGATGACGATCCGCACGGGGTCGGGGACGGCCCGTGCTTCGCGGCGCGCGCGACGGAGATCATGGCCCGGGGCGTGGATGCTCATGCCACGACTCACTCACAGACGACCATCACGGCGACGGTGAAGGCGCCACTGTTGTCGCCGAAGGCGTCGCGCTGGTCGTTGAACCCGAGGAACAGCCGGCCGCCGGACGGCACGGTCCGGTCGTAGCTCGTGCCCACGAAGCCGGTGCCGTCGCCCGGCGTGCCTTCCGGAACGGGCGCCCCCGTCCCCACCGTCGCGGAGCCACCCGTCTTGCCGATCAGGCTCACCACCACCGCCCCCGGAAGGACCGCGCTGCCGAAGAACTTCTGGCCGTCGAAGTTGCCGCCGTTCGCGTCGGTCAATTGCAACCCTCCGCCGCCGTAGCGGACGGTGCCGGTGGCGTGAACGACGAGGCGCGCGCCAGCCACGAGATCGATGCCGGTGTCGAACCACGGCGACGCGACCGGGACCTGCCGGGTGAGCGTCCGTGACACGCAGGCGGCGTCGCGCGGGCCCGCGTCCCCGGCGCCCGACCCGCCGGCCACGCCGAGGCCCGTGCGCGCGCCGCAGCCACCGAGCGTGACCGCCGCGGCGATCGCGAGCATCGGCGGCGGCCTCATGACACGAGACTAGCACCCGGGCGGGACGCTCTTTGCACGCGGGTTCTCTGCGCAGGAAGGCGCGCGCGCGCACAAAATGACGACGGGGACGCCTCTTTCGAGGCATCCCCGCCGCCGCGTCTCGAAGGTCGAGTTACTTCGTGCTGCCGCTCGCGCTGCCCTTGGCGGACACGCTCGCGGAGACGTTGACCGAGACCTTCACGTTGGCCTGCACCGCCGCCGCGGCGTCGACAGCGCCCTTGAAGGGAGCCGCCACGCACGAGGTGAGCTGCGCGCCGATCATCGGCGAGGCCGAGACCGCGCCCTGAACCGCGCCCTGCACGCCACCGACGACATCCTTCACGTCGCCGGCCAGCTTGGTCACGCGGTCACCCATGCCCATGGCCACCTTGACGATGAGGGGCAGGTTCTTCTCCAGGGCCATCTGGAACTTGGCCTGGAGCTTGGCGTCGGCGCCGCCGGAGAGCGCCACGGCGACGTGCGCCGGGGTGCACTCCACCTTGGCCTCCGCCTTCGCGTCGCAGTGCGCCTTGCACTCCGGGCTCATCGACGGGGGCTTCACCTCGCCGGTGCACTTGGGGGCCTTCATCTCGGCCGAGCAGCTGCCGCTGCAGGTGCCCTTGCACTCCGCCTTCGCCTTGAGCTTGCACGAGCCGGAGCACGAGCCCTTGCACTCGCCCTGGATCTGGCCGTCGCACTTGCCGTCGCACTTGCCCGCGCAGGAGCCGTGCGAGTTCTTGCCGTCGCACTTGCCGTTGCACGTGCCGCTGCACGTGCCGCTGACCTGCGCGTCGCACTTGCCGGAGCACTGGCCGTCGCACTTGGCGCCGCCCTCGACGTCGCAGGAGCCGGAGCACTGCGCCGAGCACTGGCCCTGCAGCTTGCCGGGCTCGCACTCCACCTTGGCGCTGCCGGGCTGGATGTTGGGGTCGCACTTGGCCGCGCAGTCGGCGACCACGTCGAGCGAGGCGCCGCACTTCGGCGGATCGATCTTCAGGGCGACGGTGAGCTTGCCACCCAGCTTCGCCTTGACGTCGCCGACGACCTTGATGGCGGCCTTGCAGGCCTCCTCGCCGGTCTTGAAGTCGCCCGTCGCGCCGAGGTCCTTCGCCAGACCGCCGCAGCCCGTCTTCAGGTCCGCGTCGATCATGTCGGAGACCTGCTTGATCTCGATGGAGGCGGCGACACCGCCCTTGACCTGGTTGGCGACCTTGGCGTCGAGCTTGTAGTTGCCCGCCCAGTCGAAATCGAGCGCGCCGTCGGCGTCCGCCATGTCCGGGCACTTCGGCGCGTTGGCGCCGCCCGGGAGGTTCTCCCCGCCAGGGATGTTGTTCACACCCGGGATGTTCCCCCCGCAGTGAATGAACAGCGGGGACGCGAGCCCCAGCGCCAGCACCGGCCAGGAGGCCTTCTTGATCCAGCCCTTCGTCGCCATGTTTTCTCCTTCTCTCGGCCGTTGGCCTTGTCGTCGTGGGAATCGGCCCCCGACACCGCGAGGTCGCTTGCTCGTGCCGCTCCACTCCACGAGCCCCGGATCCCCGAAACGCCGCCCACGCTGGCGCGGCAGTACTGTCGAGGCGCGGTAGTACCAAGGAGGAGACGGCTTGGCTAGATGGTAGGAAATTTCCTCTCTGGCTGGATGGGGGTCGCTCGCGGATCCGCGCCGCGCGTCGGAGCGCAAGCATGCCGACAATCCGACGCGGCGGCGGGAAACAGGCCTCAGGAGCCCGCAGCCACCCTCGCGTCGCGCTCCAGCTCGTCCAGCGCCTCCTCCAGCGCCGCCTCGTCACCGCCCGCCACCGCGTCGATCGCCACCCGCAGCTTCGGCTCCGCCACCGCCTCGGCGGCGACGCGCAGGCGGGGGACGCCCCCGTCGCTCGCCGCCAGCGCCACCGCGGCCGCCGCGCGATCCTTGGGGGTGGCCGCGGCGCTCTCCACCACCCGCGCCAGCGCCTCCGGGTCCGCCGCCGCCGTCCGGTGGGTCGCCATCCCCATGCCGAAGCCGCGCAGCTCCTCCAGCCACTGGCGCACTGGCTTGTCGGCGCGCGCCGGGAGGTAGGGGAGGAACTCGCCGGCGCTGGCCCTCGCCGCCAGCAGGCCCTCCTCGATGCGCTCCACCAGCGCCGCGCTCCGCGGCGCGCCTTGCCGTGTCGTGAGCAGCAGCTCCAGCGCCTCCCCCGAGCGCAGCACGATGCGCGCGACGCGACGGTTGCGCCGCTCCACCACGTGCATGTCCCTCACGTCGGCGAAGCGGATGAAGCGGCGGTACGCCAGCCACCGGATGAGCAGGCCGTCGGCGCCCACGGCGACGCGGCTGGGCCAGAGGACCACCGCGATGCTCGCGAGGTACAGCACCCACCGCGCGAAGACGAAGAGCGGCGACGAGGAGAAGAGGGGGAGCGCCCAGAGGATGGCCGCCGCCGCGACGACGAAGGGCGTCGCGCGCGGGTAGCGCGTCAGCACCCATGAAGGCGCGCGCATCTCGGCGAGGCGGCGGGTGGGGTCGAGTCCGAGGGCGCGAACCAGACGCCGGCCATCCTCCACGTCGGTCACCCGCACCAGCAGCGGCGCGGCGCGCTTCCGCCGGACACGCACGACCGGGCCGCCGTCCAGCTCCGGCTCGACCATCGCCGACTCCAGCTCGACGTCCGGGACGTGCTCGTTGCCGACGCGCAGGCCCGCGCGCGAGGCGACCACCGTCACGGCGCGCCACGCCGCCGCCCGCGACTGCCGCAAGCGCGTCGCCAGCAGCGCCAGGATGGACAGCACGAGCAGCGGGGTGAGGGCCACGCCCGGGTGGTCGCCCAGGCGCATCATGGCGACGCCGATCAGCCCGACCACCGTCCACGGGCCCCAGCGAGACAGCGCCCGCGTCCGCGCGTCGGCCTCCCACTGGACGAGGCGCTCTCCATCGAACGTCACCTCGTCGCCGGGCTCGGCGCCCATCGCGCGTCAGCCCTCGGACATGTACGGGTAGCCGACCTTCACCGGCGGGACGAAGGTCTCCTTCACCACGCGCGGCGAGGCCCAGCGCAGCAAGTTGTACGCGCTGCCGGCCTTGTCGTTGGTGCCCGACGCGCGCGCCCCGCCGAAGGGCTGCTGCCCCACGACCGCGCCGGTGGGCTTGTCGTTGATGTAGAGGTTGCCCGCGGCCTGCCGCAGCGTGTGCATGGCGCGCGCGATGACCCCGCGGTCGCGCGCGAAGATGGCGCCTGTCAGGCCGTAGGGGCTCGTCTTGTCGACCAGGCGCAGCGTCTCGTCCACCTTCGCGTCGTCGTAGGCGTACACCGAGAGGAGGGGCCCGAAGAGCTCCTGCTGCATCACGTCGTGCGAGGGATCGCTCACCTCCACCAGCGTGGGACCGGCGAACCAGCCGGCATCGCGCGACCACCCGGGATCGGCGAGGACCTCGCAGGACGCGTCCTTCTTCAGGCGGTCGCGCCAGCCGGAGAGGCGCGTCCACGCGCGCTCGTTGATCACCGCGCCCATGAAGGTGCGAAAGTCGCGCACGTCACCCATGCGGATCGCGCCGATCTCGGCGACGATACGGTCGCGCACCGACGGCCAGAGGGAGCGCGGCACGTACGCGCGCGATGCGGCGGAGCACTTCTGCCCCTGGAACTCGTAGGCGCCGCGCACGAGCGCGACGGCGAGCGCGTCGGCGTCGGCCGACGCGTGGGCGAAGACGAAGTCCTTGCCGCCCGTCTCGCCGACGACGCGCGGGTAGCTCCGGTAGCTCGCGATGTGCTCGCCGACGCCGCGCTGGATGTCCTGGAAGACGCGCGTGGAGCCGGTGAAGTGGACGCCGGCGAGGTGCGGGTCCTCCAGGCACGCGCGCGCGACCGGCGCGCCCTCGCCGTAGACGACGTTGATGACGCCGGGAGGAAGGCCGGCCGCCTGGAAGAGCTGCATCGTGTGATAGGCGGCGAGGCTCTGGTTCTCCGCCGGCTTCCACACCACCACGTTGCCCATGAGCGCGGGCGCGCTCGGGAGGTTGCCGGCGATGGCGGTGAAGTTGAACGGCGTGACGGCGAGGACGAAGCCCTCCAGCGGGCGGAGCTCCAGGGCGTTGCGTACGCCGGCGGGCGAGTAGGGCTGCTCCGCGAGGCGGGAGGCGAAGTGCACGTTGAAGCGGAGGAAGTCGATGAGCTCGCACGCCGCGTCGATCTCCGCCTGGAACGCCGTCTTGCTCTGGCCGAGCATGGTGGCGGCGTTGATCGTCGCGCGCCAGGGGCCGGCGAGCATGTCGGCCGCGCGGAGGAAGACGCGGGCGCGCTCCTCGAAGGGGGTGGCGGCCCACCCGGGCGCGGCGGCCAGCGCCGCCTCGATCGCCTTCTTCGCCATCGCCCCGCCGCCCTGGTGGCACTTCGCCAGGACGAGGCCGTGGTCGTGCGGGGCGCAAACGTCGAAGGGCGCGCCCTCGCGCAGCTCCTTGCCGCCGATGACGTGGGGGACGTCCGGCCGCTCGCCGGCGAGGTCGCCCAGCGCGTCGCGCAGGGACTGGCGCTCGGGTGAGCCTGGCATGTAGCCGAGGATGGGTTCGTTGACGGGGCAGGCGATGGGGAGCGGCACGTCGAGCATGCGTTGCATCCTAAATCACCGTGCACCATTCGGCTCCGCCGAATCGGGCCGGGGCGATGCTCGTCCCCATCGCCAGCCCCACGAGCTGCGGGTCGGGGGTAGAGTCCGGCGGCATGTGGGTCTTCGGGTATGGATCGCTCATCTGGCGCCCCACCTTCCCCTTCGCCGAGCGGGTGGGCGCGACGGTGCGCGGCTGGGAGCGACGCTTCTGGCAGGGCTCGGTCGATCATCGTGGCGTTGTTGACGCCCCCGGCCGCGTGGTCACGCTGGTGCAAGCGCCGGACGTCGAGCTCTGGGGGATGGCCTATCGCATCGAGGAGGCGCGTCGCGAGGAGGTGCTCGCGCACCTGGACGTGCGCGAGCAGGGCGGCTACGTGCGGCTGGAGATTGACGCGCGGCTGGAGGACGGCCGCGCGGTGCGGGCGCTCGTCTATTTTGCCGGGCCGGACAACCCGCAGTACCTCGGCCCCGCGCCGCTGGAGGCCATCGTGCAGACCGTGCGCAGCGCGCGCGGCCCGAGCGGGGACAACGCGGAGTATGCGCTTCGCCTCGCCGAGGCGATCCGCGACGCCGGGCGGGAGGACGCGCACGTCTTCGCGGTCGCGCGGGCCCTGAGCGAGGGCATCGCACCACGTTGAGCCGGCGAACGACCGGGCGCATACTTCCTGCAATGCCTCCCGCGATGCGCGCCTCCTCCCTCGTCCTCGGCTGCGTCACCGCCGCGCTGCTGCTCGCGTGCTCCGACACCACCCTCCCTCCGCCGACGAGCGACAAGAACTACGACGACCCCTACGATCCTGGTTCGTCCAGCGGCAACGGCGTCTTTCCGGAGGGCGGCGGCGACGCGAACGGTCGCTTCTGCACCGCGGACAGGGACTGCCCCGACACCCACCGCTGCGTCTTCGCGGTCGACAAGGGGTGCGGGGCGGCGGGCGAGTGCCAGCCCTACACGCAGGTCTCCGGCTGCGAGGCGAACGTCGCCTGCGGGTGCGACGGCAAGACGGTGCCGCTCTGCGCGCCGGAGGGCTACGCGCCCCGTCCGGTGGCGTCCTCCGGGGCGTGCGCCAAGGACGCCGGCGGCGGCGACTCGGGCAACACCGACGCCGGCGGCGGCGACTCGGGCGCCGACGCGACCGCCGACTCCGGCAGCGCCGACGCGGCGAGCGACTGACCCCCTCCGCGTCAGCGGCGCAGGGGCCGGACGACGGGGATGCCCCCGAGATTCTTGGACGCGACGGAGGTGAAGCCGGGCGCGTCCTGCAAGGACCTGGGGAGCGGCCCGGCCGTGAACTGACACTCCATCGGTCGGACCGAGACCTGCGCCGGCCAGTCGGTCGTGTCCGCGCGGAAGATGAGGGAGTGCGCGAGATCGTCCATGAAGACGAGCGCGCCCCAGTCGTCGTCGTCGTCGTCCACGCCGGAGGGGAGCGTGGCGTCGAAGGCGGCGACGCAGGCCCCGGGCTTGGTGGCGCTCCCGCGCACCTCGGCGCGATCGGTGGCGAGCACGTGGGCCACGCCGTCCACGTCCACGATCACCGGGTGGCGTGAGCCGACCACCCACGGGGCGTCGAACCGAAGGACGGAGGGATCGTGGGGCACCGCCCCGTCGCAGGGCGTGGGCTGGTCGCCCAGCGACTTCTGCGTGGGGAGGGCGAAGATCGGCCCCAGGTCGGGCGTGGCGCCGAGGCGGATCCCCCAGGCGCGCCCCGCGTCGCGCGCCGTGGCCACGAGCACCGGCTTGCCGCCGAGAGAGACGAGGTTGACGGGCGCGTCGTCATCCTCCAGGCCGCCCATCACGGCCCAGCGGATCGCCTTGGCGCCGTTGGGCCGGTAGAGGCTCCACACCTGGTCGTTGGCGACGAGCACGTCCGGCGAGCCGTCCAGGGGCGCCACCATCGTCATGCCATCGTCGTCGGCCTTGGGAAACTTGAGCTTCTCCGTCCGCCCGTTGTCCCGCAGCAGCACGAAGGGAGCGGGCTTCGCGGGCTCGTCGTCGTCGGCCTCCTCGTCGGAATAGGCGCGCGAGTGGAAGTAGACGCCGTTCGGCTGGAGCGAGAGCACCTCGGGCATCCTGCGGTAGGCAGGGACCTCCGCGTCGTAGCCGTCCTGCGGGTCGCGGTTGACGCGGAAGGCCGGGTTCCCGAGCGCCTTGCCGTGCCCGACCTTGCCCGTGGTGTCGCGGTACCAGGCGATCTGCGCGTCCACCGGGTTGTAGCGGCCGAGGCCGGTGCGCTTGCGGAGATAGCTGTAGCGAAGGACGACCACGCCCTCCGGCTGCACGTGCATGGTGGTGCCGGAGCCGTGCAGGGGCGGCCCCGGGGCCGGGCCCATCATGGAGAGCGACGTGGTCTTGGTCGTCGGGTCGCCGCGCTTGGAGAGCAGCAGGGTGATGCGGCCGTCCTTCCCGCGCACGGGCATCACCCAGCGGGAGGCCCCGTGATCGACGCTGGCGACCCTGGGGATGGTGCCGCCGCCCAGGGTGACCCACTTGTCCTTGGCCGAGCAGCGTAGCGGCTTGGCGTACAGCAGCGATGGCGCGGGCTGGCTCGCGGCGGGCGGCGGCGCGGCCATGTCCCAGCCGACGCGGAAGCCACGGTTGGTCGTGCAGCCGAAGGTGGTGCACTGGTCGATGTCGGTGACGAAGGCTGGGAAGGCGGCGGGCACCCAGGTCTTGCCGCTGTCGTCGGTCTCGAACGTCTTGCCGCGGCGGTCGATGGCGATGCCGCGCGCGCCGGAGAAGGCGGCGCGCGTCGCCTCGGCGGGGAGGTCGAGGGTGCTCATGCCCTGCCCCTGCCGGTAGACGAAGCCGTGGGGCTTGCCGTCGCCGCGGACGAAGCCGCGCACCGCGCCGTCGTCGTCGATGGACAGGGACACCGCCCGTGCCTCGAGCGACCCGGCGATCCTGCCGAGCGGCTCGGGCGCGCCCGCGCCCGCCTTCCACTGGAAGAGGTAGGCCTCCTCGTCGCGCACGCCGATGCTGTAGACGCTGGTGTCGAGCACGCTCCCGGCGAAGCGCACGTTGCCCGCGCGGCGATCGCCCTGAGGGAGCTCGGTCCAGCCGTTGGCGCGGTTCGGCCGGACGCGCGCCGGGAGGCACGCGGGCGAGTAACCGGTGCCGCAGCGCATGCCGAGGTAGAGCCAGTCGCCACCACCCAGGGCGATGGCCTGGTCGTTGGCCTGCGGGATGCCGCCCTCGACCGTCGCGTCGTCGCGGTAGGTTCGGCCGCCGTCGTCGCTCCGGTAGATCTTGGTCACGAAGCCCAGGGTGCCGCCGTCGGGGGCCCCGGAGCTGCGGGCTCCGGTGTTGTAATAGGTGTGCGGCGCGGAGGCGTCGCGGTCGATGCCGTCCGCCACGGTGCCGCGCGCGTCGCACGAGAGCACGACGGTGTTGCCGCGGATGGCGCCGTTGACGAACTCGCAGCCGACGAGCTCGGGCAACGGCCGTGGCGCGGGCATCGCCCCGAGCTCCCCGACGGCGACGGTCCACTCGTGCGAAGGCGTGCCGTCGATCTCCAGCGCGCGCTTGCCGTCCAGGTAGCGGCTGGTGGTGGTGACCGAGTGATCGTCGTGTGCGACCAGGTTGACCGTGCCCGCGTGGTGCGCGGAGGTGGCGGCGCTGAAGGTCCCCCACGCCGGGTCGAAGCGCAGGTTGTCGCCATCGCCTTCCAGCCAGACCGCGCCGTCGTGGGAGGTCACGCGGGTGGCGCCGATGGCCGGGCTCTTGACCGGCGACCACGTCAGGCCGTCGTCCTTGGTGCCGTAGATGCGCTGCGGCGCCGCCAGCACGATGCCCGCCGCGCCGTTCATCGCGACGCTCACCGCGATGCCGTCGCTCTGCGGCAACTTCACCTTCGTCCAGGTGTGCCCCGCGTCGGCGCTGCGGACCAGATCGCCCTCGTGCGTGGCGATGACGATGGCGCTCTTGCCGATCGCGATGGACCGGGCGCCGGGCACGGCGTCGGAGACGCGGCGGGCGCCACCCAGTGCCTCGCGCGCGAGGTACACGGCGCCCGACTCGCCGACGAAGCGGTACCCGGCATCGGCGCGCTGCACGCCGACGATGCGCTCGGGGAGCAGCGTCGCCGCGGCCTCGATCCCCGAGGACCTCTGCAGCCAGCGCTCGCCGCCCTCGCCCACCCAGAGCGTGACGCCGTCGCCGACGGTGACCGACGTCTGCGGACGCCACCGGGGGGAATAAGCGAGCGACCACCGCGAGGGAGTGACGAAGGGCGGCGCGGGCGGCCCCGCGTCGCGCGTCAGCGGGATCGCGCGTCCCGAGACGACGGGCTCGGGGGCGGCGGGGGCGCACGCGGCGACGAGGGCGCCCACCGCCGCGATGGACGTGGCGGCGAGCAGGAGCAGGCGCGAACGGGAGCGTCGAGTCATGGCGCCCCGAGGGTACAACAAGTCACTCCGGCTCGGACCCCGGACGGTGGTGGTGGTGTCTCGGATGGCCGGCATCGGGCTCGGCCAGTGGGAGCAGCGGCTCCGCGTCGACGTCGACGACCGGCGGAGGCGGCGGGGGCGGGACGGCCGACGCCGCCTGCGTCGTCGTCGCCGGCGCGAGGTCGGTCTTGAACGCCGCGGGGACGTCGTGGTGGTGGCGGTGCTCCTCCCCCTCCTCGTGCAGCCAGACGGCGTATCCGCCGGCCGCGGCGCCGGCCAGCACCAGACCCACGCCGATGAGCACGCCGAGCGGCGGCTTGCGGGAACGCTGCGGCGGGGCGCTCGGCAGAATCCTCCCGCGGCTCGCCGGTGGGCGGCGGCGCGGGCAGGGCGGGCCCGGACTCGGCGATGGTGGCCGGGATGGTGGGCGCCACGCGCGGGCTGCTCGCGGTGGCCCCCGCGGCGAGCGACGTCGACGCCTTCGCCGTCTCGCGCGGGCGGCACACCGCGACGGTGATGTTGTCGTGTCCGCCGCGCGCGTTGGCCAGATCGACGAGCTGCCCGGCGGCCTGCTCCGGCGGCGCGGAGGTCACGATGCGAAGGATGTCCTCCGGCTCCACCAGATCGCTCAGGCCGTCGGAGCAGAGCACGAAGGTGTCGCCCGCCACGTGGCCAAGCGGCGCGCCGGCGAGCTCCACCTCCACGCCGAGCTTGCTGCCGAGCGCGCGCGTGATGCGGTTGGCGTCGGGGTGGTGCGCGGCTTGCGCGGGGGTGAGCGCGCCGGCGTCGACCAGCTTCTGCACCACCGAGTGGTCCTTGGTGATCTGCGCGATCTGCCCCTGGTGGACGCGGTAGCAGCGGCTGTCGCCGACGTGAGCCACCTCGGTACCGCCGTCGTGGACCAGGATGGCGACGACGGTGGAGCCCGGGCGCGCGCCCGCCTCCTTGCCGATGCCCAGCTCGAAGACCACGTCGTTGGCGCGCGCGACGGCGAGGCGAAGCACCTCGCGCGGGTCGGTGCCCGGCGTGGCGATCTCGAAGGTGCGCAGGATGGACTCCAGCGCGGCGCTCGACGCCTCGCGGCCGCCCTCGTGTCCGCCCATGCCGTCGCACACGACGACGAGGTGCCCGAACGGCGTGGCGCGATCGCCGCACGCGTCCTCGTTGACCTGCTTGTCCGGGTCGCGTCCCGGATCGGTCCGGAGCGCGACCTCGACGCCCGGCGAGGGTCCGGGCATCACGGCTCGAGCCTCACCGCGAACTCCACCGGACCGAAGCGCAGCGCGGTGCCGCTCGGCACCGGGGTCCACGCGCCGGGGGGGATGCGCTGGCCGGCGACGCACACGCCGTTGTTGGAGGCCTCGTCACGCACCATGAGCTGGCCTCCTTCGAGCTTGAGCCGGGCGTGCACGGCGCTGACGCGCGGCTCGGTCAGGTGAATCGCGCACTGCGCGGGGTCGCGCCCCACCAGCACGTCCCCTCCGGATCGGACGGTGTACGTGCCCGAGGCGCCGGCGAGCACGGCGCTACCGGCGGAGGCGTACGGGTTGGGGGGCGGAGTGGGAGCGGGCATGGCGCCGGTGAGCGGATACTGTCCGGCGGAGGCGAGCTGGGGGGGGACCGGCTGTCCGCACGAGAAGCAGAAGGAAGACTGCCCGGGCGTGACCATCGTGGGCGCGCCGCACGCCGGACAGCGCACCTCCACCATCGCCGGGGAGGACGGCTGCGGAGCGCGGGCGACCGCGGCCGGCACAGGAAGACTCGCCGCGACGGCGCCGCCGATCCCCGGGCTCTCCGCCGATGCCGCGCGAGCCTCCAGTGGAGACGGGGCGCCTACGGAGGGTTTGGCGCGTAGCCTCCTCCTCCGGGAGGTGGACCGTAGCCGCCACCCGGGGGACCGCCGCCGTAGGGCGGCGCACCGCCCCCGTAGCCGCCGCCGCCCGGGGGACCGTAGCCGCCACCGCCCCCGTAGGGCGGCACGCCGCCGGCCACGATCGGCTGGGGGGAGGAGCCGCGCCGCGCCGGCGACCGCCGCCACCACCGCCGCCGCCACCCCGCATGATGACGACGATGAGCAGGCCGAGCACCACGACGCCGCCGCCGATGCCGGCGAAGAGCAGCCAGGGGATGGGCTTCTTGGTCGCCTTCAGCGTGAGGATGGACTTCTCGTCGTGGCCGCTCGCGCGCTTGGCCCCGTTGTCGTAGACGATGACGTGCGCGACGGTCGCGTCGCCGGTGCCGTCGAGGATCTTGTCCTCGTCGGGGACCTTGAAGGTGACGAAGGTGTCGCCCGCCTCGATGGCGCCGCCCCGCATGTTCTGCTGGATGAGCGACTGCATCGCCTTCTTGGCGGTGGCGGGGTCGGGGCTGGAGGCGTTGGGGTCCGGCTTGGTGCCGGCGGGCACGAAGTAGGCCTCCGCGCGGTTCTTGTCGCCGCCCCAGCAGAAGTCGCCGTAGACCTTGAAGGTGCCGCCCGGGTAGAGCGGGTTCGCCTCGGCATCCGCCTTGGTGCGCTGCTCGTCGATGTCCAGCGGCCACTGCGTGGGGTCGATGCCGATGGGCACGTCCTTGAAGCTGGAGTCGCCGACGATCTGCGGCTTGGTGTTCTTGAAGTTGAGCGCGAAGCTCTGCTCCACCGAGGGGTTGAGGCAGGCGAGGCGCCACTTCACCAGGTACATGGCGTCGAAGCGCTTCTTCACCGCCTTGACGATGGTGGGGCCGTGCTGCTGGCCCTGCCCCTGCCGCACCACCGAGAAGAACCCGCCAATCTTCACGTTGGCGAGCTGCTGCATGAACTGGTTTTCGTTGTTGCGATAGAGGTTGCCGACGTAGCTCGACGCGTTGGGGAACCAGATGGAGATGACCGGCAGCGGCGTCTTCACCTGCGCGGTGTTGTCGTCCGGGAAGCGGCCCTTGTTGAGGTAGTCGCTGAAGGCCTCGGCCACGGGGCCGGTGGTGCTCGCGTCCGCCTTGCTCGTGCCGTTGGAGAGCACGACGAGCGCCTGGTGCAGCGGGATGCTCTGCGGCGCGGAGTAGTTGCCCAGGTTGCCGAACGCGTCGCCGATGACGCCCTTGATGATGGAGAAGAGGGAGCGGTCGCCGCCGTCGTGGCTGACGGCCGCGCCGTCGAGGACCTTCACCAGATCGTTGCGCTCCTTGTAGGTCTTCCACTTCGAGTCGGCGAGGTACTGGTGATCGCGCGAGTCGAAGACGACCAGCTCCATCAGGTCGTTGGGCTGCATCGCCTGGATGAAGGAGTAGGCGACCTGCTTGGCGTCGGCGAAGCGGGCGCCCATGCCGTTGGAGGCGTCGAGCGACACGACCCACGCGGTGCCGACGTTGGGCTCGCCCGCCTTGACCGCGTCACCCCACTTCTCGGCGTGACCCTCCAGCTTCGCGGGGACATCGGCGCCGGCCACGCTGGCGGTGAAGAGCGCGTTCGCCTCCGGGAAGGGGAAGGGGCTCCACAGCACGCCGTCCTTCTCCACGGTGCTCGACCAGCAATCGAGCGCAGCGTTGCCCTTCAGGTTGTTGCAGGGGGCGAGCGCCTCCGACGGGGAGTTGAACTGCACCACCTCCACGACGGTGGTCAGCAGCGGGGCGCCCCCGGTCATGCCGGCGCGCGGGTCGATCCGGAGGATGTGGGCCTCCGGGACGGCGAGGGCAGCGCGTGGCAGGGCGAGTGCGACGGCCGCCATCGCGACGGCGACCGCCCACCTCACGAACGGGTTGAACCTGGGGTGCTGCGGCTCTCTTCTCTCCATCTCACACGTTACCGATGATCTTGACGATGGTCGTGTACCCGCCAAAGCGGACCTTGTCGCCGTCCCGCAGATTGCGGCGGCCGTTCATCCCGATGTGCTCCTCGTTGACGTAGGTCCCGTTGGTGGAGCCGGTGTCCTCGATGAGGATGGTGCCGGCGAGACCATCGACCACGAAGGCGGCGTGGCGGGAGGAGATGGTGGCGTCGGCGAGCGGGATGTCCAGACCATCGCCCGACTGCGCCCGGCCGACGACGACCCGGCCGCCCTTGAGAGGCCAGAAGTCACCCGCCCCGTTGCTCTGGAAGGTGACGAGGAACCCGCGGAGCGAGGTGGAGGTGAGCTGCGGCGCGGACTGCTCCGGCGGCGCGGTGGGCGCGCTGCCGAAGCTCTGCGGCTGGCCGGCGGGCGGCGGGGCGAAGCCCTGCGGGGCGCCGCCGAAGGCGGGCGGCGCCTGGCCGCCGGCGTACTGGTCCATGCCCTGGACGGCGAGGGGATGGCCCATCGCGCAGTAGCTCGCGCCGGGCGGGATCTCGTGGCCCTGCGCGCACTGGGCGGCCGGCGCGTTGCCGTACGCGGGCTGCTGCGGAGGAGGAGCCCCGTACTGCTGCTGCGGCGGCGGCGCGTACTGCTGCGGAGGGGGACCACCGAAGCCTTGCTGCTGCGGAGGGGGACCACCGAAGCCTTGCTGCTGCGGAGGGGGACCACCGAAGCCTTGCTGCTGCGGAGGGGGGCCGCCGAAGCCTTGCTGCTGCGGAGGGGGGCCGCCGAAGCCTTGCTGCTGCGGAGGGGGACCGCCGAAGCCTTGCTGCTGCGGAGGGCCACCGAAGCCTTGCTGCTGCGGAGGGGGACCACCGAAGCCTTGCTGCTGCGGAGGAGCCCCGCCGAACGCAGGCGGCGGTTCGTACGGAGGCGGCGCGGGGGGGCCGCCGAAGCCCGGCGGGGCGCCGAAACCCTGCTGCTGCGCGGGCGGCGCGCCGCCCTGCGGCGGACCGCCGAACGCGGGGGGCGGACCGCCTGCGGCAGGCGCCGCCGCGGGCGCGGCCTGCTGCAGCAGGAATCCACACGAGTTGCAGAACTTGTCGGTGGCCTTTGCCGGCGTGTTGCACTGCGGGCAGTTCATGTGTCCAACCCTGAATGGTTCTCGGCGCGCCGTCGTGACGCGCGGCCGCAGCATATCACCACGCCTGGATCACCGTGCGGCGAACGCCACCAGCGCGGCCTGGAGCACCTCCCGCACCGTCACCCCATGCGTACGCGCGGCGGCGAGGCAGGCGTCGAACTCGGGCTTGACCTGAGGCGGACCGTACGGGCCCTCACCCACCTTGACGGGGATGGGTCCGAAGGCGGTCTCCACCTCGACCACGTGGCGGGGTCGCTCGGTGCGCGAGACGCCGTGCCGGCGCACGCCGAGGGTGGTGGTGTCGCGCAGCAGGGCGAACGTGACGGCGTCGGCGCGCGCCGCCGGGGCGAGGGCGCCGAGCGTGACGCCTGGTCTCCCCTTCTTCATCGTCACCGGGGCAGCCCACACGTCCAGCGCGCCGGCGGCGAGCACCGACTCGATGGCGGCGCCGACGAGCTCGCCGGTGGCATCGTCCAGGTTGGCCTCCAGCACCACGTGCGTGTGGGCCTCCCCCGCGCGGAGGGTCGGCTCGCCCAGCACCGCACGCAGAAGGTTGGGGCGATCGGCGAGCTCGGCCGCGCCCGCGCCCCAGCCTGTCGCCTCCGGCGTCATGTCGGGCCAGCGCTCGGAGCGCGCGGCGTTGGCGGCGACGATGGCGGCGCCCGTCGGCGTCACGAACTCGAAGTCCAGCCCGCCGTCGTAGGTGGAGAAGCCGCGGAGGCAGTCCACCACGGCGGGCGGCGGGAGCGGGAGGGTGCCGTGCCGCGCCTTGACGAAGCCGCGGCCCATCGGCAGCGGGGAGACGCGCACCTCCGCGTCCAGGTACGCGAGGAGCGCCGCGCTCCCCACCACGTCCACGATGGCGTCGATCGCGCCCACCTCGTGGAAGTGCACGTCGTCGATGGGCATGCGGTGCACGTGCGCCTCCGACTCGGCGAGCCGCCGGAAGGTGCCGAGGGCGCGTGCCTTCACCGCCTCGGGCAGCTCCGTCTTCTCCAGCATCTCGCGGATGCCGCCGTACGTCCGCTCCGGCTGCGGCGAGTCCAGGTGCACGTCGAAGGTGGTGGCCACGATGCCGCTCCGCTCCCGGTGGGAGAAGTGCACGTGGTAGCCCGTGAGCGGGACGGCCTCCAGGGCCTCCTCGAGCACAGTCACCGGCACCCCGAGGTCGATGAGGGCGGCGATGGTCATGTCCCCCGCGATCCCGCTGGGCGCATCGAGGAACAGCACCTTCCCCCTCCCCGCCCGGTTCCCCAGCTTCTCTTGTCCGTGGTCGTGCTCGTGCTCGTGTCCGTGCCCGTGGTCGTGCTCGTGCCCGTGGTCGTGCTCGTGCCCGTGGCCCTCGTGCCCCATCACGCCCTCTTCCGGCCGCGAAGGATCCTCGCCGCCGCGAACGCCGCGCCGAACCCGTTGTCGATGTTCACCACCGTCACTCCGGACGCGCAGCTCGTCAGCATCCCGAGCAGGGCGGCCACGCCGCCGAACGCCGCGCCGTACCCGACCGACGTCGGCACCGCGATGACGGGGATGTCGACCAGGCCGCCGACCACGCTCGCGAGCGCGCCCTCCATGCCGGCGACGACGATGGCCAGCGGCGCGCGCTCGAGCACCTCGCGGCGGTGCAGGATGCGGTGGATGCCGGAGACGCCCACGTCGAAGACGCGCTCGCACGGGACGCCAAGGACGCGCAGCGTCTCCGCGCACTCCTCGGCGACGGGCAGATCGCTCGTGCCGGCGCTGACCAGCGCGACGGCCTGCTCGCAGAGGGCGGGGATGGCCGCCTGCTCCAGCGTCAGGGTGCGTGCCAGCTCGCCGTAGCGCATGTCGGGCAGCGACACGCGCACGGTGGCGGCGAGGTCGGGCGCCACGCGGGTGACCAGCACGTTGCTGCCGGCGCGCGCCAGCTCGCGCGCCACCCCCACGATCTGCTCCGCCGTCTTGCCCTGGCCGAGGATCACCTCCGCCACGCCCTGGCGCAGCGCGCGGTGGTGATCCACCACCGCGTAGCCGATGTCGGAGAAGGGCAGGTTCTTGAGCACGCCCAGCGCCGTGTCCACGCTCTCCTCCCCCCGGGAGACACGCTCGAGCAGTTCCTGCAGTCGGTGGCGGTCCATGGCCCGCGGAACGTAGCACGGCGCGACGGCCGCGGCGGCTGGGGCCACGCCCCGCCGGCGCGTGGGCGCGCGGTCACATCTTGCCGAAGTAGTCGGTGATGTCGAAGTAGACCAGCTTGGTGGCGCCGCCAGGGAAGACGACCGTCAGCGCGTCGAAGGAGCGGTCGGCGTCGGAGAGCAGCGACTGCTGGGTGACCTTCCAGTCGACGTTGCGCTGCCCGTAGACCAGCTCCAGATAGTTGTATTCTGCAGCCACCCCGTCCGTCTCCCCCTTGGCGCCGAGGACGACGATGGCCGCCGCCTGCGAGGCGCCGTCGCCCCCTCCGAAGTGGATCGGGCTGCCGGGGAGGCGGGTCGGCCGCGGCCCGCCCTGAGGCGCCAGCCCTGCCGCGGCGGTGGGGGCAGGAGGAGGGGGCGCCGGCGCGCTCGAGGGGGCGGGTGCCGACGACGTGTCAGGGGGCGGCACGACGACGGCCGACTGGACGGGAGGGGGCGGCGCCCCCCCGCAGGCGGCGAGGCCCCAGGCGAGTGGGAGGAGGATGAGGGGACGCATGCTCATCCATACGGACCGGCGGGCCGTTTCTGCCTCGGGTCCCTCCCGCGGCCGATCGTTCGCCTGCCAACCATCGCGCGGCGGGCCGAGATTTCGGGGCCCCGGGCGGTGTGGTACCGATCGGAGCGTGCCGCTGCCGATCGCCGTCCTGGTCGCCCTCTCGCTGGGGGCCGCGTTCGCGTGGATCGCCCGGGCCGAGGTCGCACACCACGACGGGTCGGTGGTCACCTCCCGCCCCTTCCGCATCGCGGTGGCGTACGCCGCGCTCGTCTACGCCCCCGCCATCGGCTACTTCACCACCTTCCACGGCGACTGGGTCTACCTCTACTTCGTGCCCTGGCGGCGGGTGCCTTCGGCCGTCGACCTCGCCCTGGTGCTCGCCTGCGCCGCGGCGGTCCCGGCGGGCTTCGCGCTGGGCGCGCCGCTCGCCCGCGGCGGACGCTCCGGCGGCATGCTGGCGGCCGTCGGGGTGCCCGCCGCGCTGGCGGCGCTGATCGCGGCCATCTTGCAGCGGCGGCTCTCCACCAGCGCCACCTACGCGCAGTTCCAGGGGGACTTCGGGACGCAGCCCATCGTGCAGGCCTCCCTCGGCCGCGCCGTGCTCGTCGCGCTCGCCGTCTCCGCGCTCGCCGTCGCCTGGTGCGTGCGCCTGCTCCGTCCGGCGCAGCGGTCGCGTCGATGAGCCGGGCGTGGCCATGCGTCCTGGCGCTGGGCTGCGCCGGGTGCATCGCGATGCCGTACGGCGTTCCTCCCACGCGCGTCGACCTGGCGACGGGCGTGCGCGACACCTCCACGCAGGGCATCGACGTGCCGGGCGCGGTGCACGTGGGCTTCTTCCCCCTCGCCTTCGACCCCGGCTTCCTCGGGCGCCGCGTCGACCTTGGCCTGGGCTACCTCTTCGAGGGCGGCGACGTGCGCGAGATCCACGGCGCCTACCTGGAGGGGACCCTCGCCTTCTACCGGCGGTACACGAAGCGCGGCATCATCCGCATCGACGGCGGCGCCCAGCTCCGCCTCCTGTACGACCCGCAGAGCCCCGACCTCGGCCGCGGCATGGCGCTGCGCGTCGCGCTGGAGTACGCGCAGTTCGCCTCCGGGTCGTACGGCGGCCTCGACCATGACGGCGGCGCGTTCGGCGTGGCGTTCGGCGAGGCGGGCATCGGCGGCTTCGTCGAGGGCGGCTACGGGCAGTTCGCCGTCGACAACGTCTTCCAGCTCATGCTCGGCGTGCAGATCCGGCTGCCGGCGACGGTGGGCATCGCCTTCGCGTGGCTCACCGGCAGCAAGAGCAAGTGACGCGCGTGGCCGTCGCCATCCGCGAGGAGTTGCCGTAGACTCCATGGCGTGTGGACGCGCGGAGCCGCCATCCGTCCGATACCGGTCCATTCGGTCATCGACAAGCGGACCCTCGAGAAGGTCGAGGAGGAGCTCTCGTCGGAGGCGGACGAAGCCGAGGACGATCTGGACGCGGCGTTCGCCCGGTTCGAGACTTCCCAGCCCGCGCTCGCCACCAAGCTGAACGCGGTGCTCTCCCGCCCGCTGGACGACACCGCCCTAGCCCTCGGCTACTTCCTCGGCATCGCCGTCTGGCTGGCGTTCGAGCGGCAGTTCGCCGGGCGCATCGCGCCGGTGGACGAGGTGCTGCTGCGCGCCATCGAGGAGGCGCTCGGTCTGGAGGAGGAGCTGCGCGCCGCGCGAGCCCACGAGCCGGTGGAGGTCGAGGACGTGGTGGCGCAGGAGCAGCCGGCGCTGGTGGCCTTCCTGAACGAGCACGTCGAGGCGGCGCTGGACGCGCGGACCGGCGAGTCGAAGGACGACGTGGACGTGGACGACGTCGCCCTGGTGTACCGGTCGATGCTGATCGAGCTGCTCTCCCTGTCGTACGTGGTGGCGCCCGCGCCGGGGGCGATGAAGAGAGATACCGAAGAGATCCTGGCGTGAAGTGACGCGGAGTGCCCCGTGCGCGTGCCCTCGCAGGGGCACCCGACGCACCAGCTCCCGGCGAAGCACGCCGCCGGCACGGCACGGCGCGGGCACGGGAATGGACCGGGCGGGATGTGTGCTAAATGGCCCGCCATGTACGACGTCCGCGCGTTGAACGAGCTCGTCGCGAAGGAGAGCGCCTTCGTCGAGCGCATCATGGGCGAGGTGGGCAAGGTCATCGTTGGCCAGAGCTACATGCTCGAGCGCATCCTCATCGGCCTGCTCACAGGCGGCCACGTGCTGCTCGAGGGCGTCCCCGGCCTCGCCAAGACGCTCACCGTCCGCACCC
The DNA here is from genome assembly GCA_963782055.1 of uncultured delta proteobacterium. Classification (GTDB taxonomy): domain Bacteria; phylum Myxococcota_A; class Polyangia; order Polyangiales; family Polyangiaceae; genus DASXHD01. The sequence goes on along the minus strand of CAWAIF010000003.1, from coordinate 842,799 downwards.
TCTGCGACGCCATCTCCGCCAAGTTCGCCCGCATCCAGTTCACGCCGGACCTCTTGCCGGCGGATCTCGTGGGCACCGTCATCTACAACCAGCAGCGCGGCGAGTTCACCAGCAAGCTGGGCCCCATCTTCGCCAACCTGGTGCTCGCCGACGAGATCAACCGCGCCCCGGCCAAGGTGCAGAGCGCCCTGCTCGAGGCGATGCAGGAGCGGCAGGTCACCATCGGCGACAAGACCTACCCCCTGCCCGCCCCCTTCATCGTCATGGCGACGCAGAACCCGATCGAGCAGGAGGGCACCTACCCGCTGCCCGAGGCGCAGGTCGACCGCTTCATGCTGATGGTGAAGGTCGGCTACCCCTCGCGTGAGGACGAGCGCAAGATCATGGACCGCATGACCGCCATGGAGCCGCAGAAGGCGGAGCACGTGGTCACGCCGGAGGAGCTCGTCTCGGCGAAGGGGACGATCGCGCAGATCTACGTGGACGACAAGGTGAAGGACTACATCGTCGACGTGGTCTTCGCGACGCGCGAGCCGAAGAAGTACAACCTGAAGGACCTCGCGCCGCTCATCGACTTCGGCGCCTCGCCGCGCGCGTCCATCGCGCTCAACTTCGCGGCGCGGGCGCACGCCTTCCTGCGGCACCGCGGCTACGTGACCCCGGAGGACGTGAAGGCGGTCGGCCCCGACGTGCTGCGCCACCGCATCGTGCTCACCTACGAGGCGGACGCCGAGGAGATCACCGTGGAGCAGGTGGTCCGCCGGGTGTTCGAGGTCGTCGAGGTCCCTTGATGAGGATGGCGGCGGCCGCCCATCAGGGGAGCGCGGTGAGGCCGTCCAGGAAGACGCGCAGGTCGGGGTGGAGGAGCTCGCGGGCGCGGGCCATCGTCACCAGCTCCGCCCTGTCGATCTCCCACGACGCGCACCGCGGCGTCGCCCCCTCGGGCAGCGGCGCGGCCCACGCGTGCACGCGCTTGCGCGTCTTCTGGTAGTCGGCGTGCCCCAGCGAGACGAGCGGCCCCTTCACCTCGACCCCCACCTCTTCCATCGTCTCGCGGCGGGCGGCGGCCTCCAGCGGCTCGTCCCCCTCCGGCTCACCCTTGGGGATGGAGTACGGCGAGGCGCGGTTGTACGCGCCGGAGGCGTGAACCAGCAGCACCCGGCGCCCCTCCCCCACCCCGGTGTACAGCAACAGCCCTGCCGACTGCTTCATGCGCTGCACCTAGCACGCCCCCGGGCCTCGGCCCGGCTTTTGGCCTATCCTCCGGGCCCCGAAGCGGAATAGTTTCCAGCGTCCGGCTGTCTACCCGGGCCGGGTTCAAGAGCGCCCGCGCGCCCACCCCCCAAGGTCTGCCGTCCTCGATGATCCCGAAGGAGCTCCTCGCCGCCCTGCGCACCATCGAGATTCACACCGCGCGCCTCGCGACGGAGAACCTCTCGGGCACCTACACCTCGAGCTTCAAGGGCCAGGGCCTCGCCTTCCGGGAGGTGCGCCCTTACCAGCCCGGCGACGACGTGCGCAGCATCGACTGGAACGTCTCCGCCCGCATGAACGACACCTTCGTCAAGGTGTTCGTCGAGGAGCGGGAGATGACCGTCATGCTGGTCGTCGACCTCTCCCCCAGCGAGCGCTTCGGCACGCGCCGCGCCCCCAAGGTGCGCGTCGCCTCGGAGGTGGCTGCGCTGCTGGCCTTCAGCGCCATCCGCAACAACGACCGGGTCGGGATGATCCTCGCCACCCACAAGGTGGAGCGCCTCGTGCCGCCGAAGAAGGGCGAGAAGCACGTCATGCGCGTCGTGCGGGAGATCCTCGGCTTCGATCCGAACATCGGCACTCACGCCCGCGAGGAGGTCCACGCCAAGGCGGCGATGAACCCGCTCGGCCCCGCGACCGACCTCAAGGGCGCGCTGGAGGCGCTGGTGGGCGTCGCGCGCCGCCGCAGCATCGCCTTCGTCATCAGCGACTTCTTCGCGCAGGGCTACGAGCGCGCGCTGGCGCTCGCCGCGGCCAAGCACGACGTCATCCCGGTGGTGCTCGTCGATCCGCGCGACATGGAGCTGCCCGACGTGGGCCTGGCCACCTTCGAGGACCTGGAGAGCGGCGCGACGATCGTCGTCGACACCGGCGATCCGCGCGTGCGCGCGCATCATGCCCACGCCATGCGCGCGCTCGCGGCCGCGCGCCGGCAGCTCTTCCTCAAGCTGGGCATGGACGCGGTGGAGGTCCACACCAACGCCTCGTTCGTCAAGCCGCTGCAGGATCTCTTCGCCCGGCGCGCCCGGAGGGTGCGCACCCGATGACCCGCGCGCGCGGCCTGCTGTCGTTGGTCCTCGCGCTCGGCGCCGGCGCCGCCGCGCCGGCGTTCGCGCAGTCTCCGTCGGCCGCGTCTCCCCCGCCGCCGCCCCCTCCGCCAAAGGGCGCGTCCATCGGCGGGTGCGTGGAGGTCATCCCGCAAGGCGCGCAGCGACCGGAGGTCACCGACACGCTCCCCGACAGGGGGCGCAGCGGCTACGCGGCGACGCTCGTCGTGAAGGTGCTGCACGGCAAGGGCGAGACGGTCCTGCCCGCGGGCCTCTCCCTGCAATCGACCTCCGACGTGGCCAAGCAGCTCAAGACCTCCGGCTGGGCGTTCCCCGACCAGGACGGCAGCGCGGGGGCCCGGCTCACCGTCTCCGCCCCCGACCCGAAGAAGGCGGGGAAGGTGACGACGACCCTGGAGCTCCCGCTCGTCGCGCTGCCGGACAAGCCCGGCCGTCACGTGCTCACCCTGCCGCCGCTGCCCATCTCGGTCTCGCGGGCGAGCGGCGACGTCGCCACCGTCTGCACCCACGAGCACCACATCACCATCGACGACCCCACCGCCGAGACGCCCGACGCCAAGCCGAAGGCCAACCCGCCGCCGCGCCCGCAGCGCGAGGAGTGGACGGCCCTCAAGCGCGCGGCGACGTGGGTGGGCGTCGGCCTGCTCGCCGGCGCGATCCTCGCGTACATCCTGCGCCGCTGGCTGACGCGCCCCCGGCCCGCGCCGCCGCCCCCTCCGCCGCGCCCGCCGTGGGAGGTCGCCCTGGAGAAGCTGGACGAGGTGCGCCACGCGGGGCTGCTCGACGTCGGCCGCTTCGGCGACTACTTCGACCGCGTCAACGACGCCCTGCGCGAGTACCTCGGCGGGCGCTACGGCTTCGATGGTCTGGAGTCGACGACCGACGAGATGATCGCCGAGCTGCGCCGCTCCGCCCTCACCGGCGGCCAGCTCCCGGAGATCGTCGCCTTCCTCGGCGAGTGCGATCTGGTGAAGTTCGCCAACGTCACGCCTTCGCTCGAGGACTGCCGCAAGGCGCTGGAGACGGGCGAGAAGATCGTGCGCACCACCATGCCGCCGCTGTCCCCCGCGCGAGCGGCGACGGTGCCGCCGCCCGAGCCGCCGACGACCCCGCCCGTCGCGCCGACCGCGCCCGCGGCGCCACCGCCCGCCGACCCCGGAGGTGACGCGTGAGCCGCCCGTGGGTGCGCGCCATCCTGGTGGAGCTCGGGCGGTGGGTGCTCGTCGCCCTCGCGCTGCTCTACCCGCTCCTCGCCCGCGGCGACGAGTGGCTCGCCGTGAAGTGGACGGCGAAGTGGTGGCTGCTCGGCGCGCTGCTGTTGCCGCCCATCGTCACCTACGCGATGACCGTCGGCGGGGAGGGGCGCGCGCCGCGCGTCTTCCTCTCCACGCTCGCGGGGCTCACGGGCGGCCCGCGCGGCTGGCGCACGCGCCTCCGCTACCTCCCCGGCATGCTCCGCGGCGCGGCGCTCACGGTCGCGTTCATGGCGCTCGCGCAGCCGCAGAACGTGCTCCACGGCGAGAAGGCGGGGGAGCGCGGCATCGACATCGTCATCGTGCTGGACCTCTCCGGGTCCATGCGCGCGGTGATGGACGCGCCGGCGTCGGCGACGGTGGGCGGGGCGAACGTCCACGAGAACGGCAAGCGCCCGACGCGCCTGGACACCGCGAAGGACGTCATCCTGGACTTCATCAGCCGCCGCAAGACCGACCGCATCGGCGTGGTGGTCTTCGGCAAGGCGGCGTACGTCCTCTCCCCGCCCACGCTCGACTACTCCCTGCTCACCACGCTGGTGCAGAAGATGGAGCTCGACCTCATCGACGGCAACGGCACCGCCATCGGCGACGCGGTGGGCACCGGCGTGGCGCGCCTGCGCCGCTCCAACGCCAAGTCGAAGGCGATCGTCCTGCTGACCGACGGCGACTCCAACGCCGGGGCCATCTCGCCCGAGTACGCGACGCACCTCGCGCAGACCCAGGGAGTGCGCGTCTACACCGTCCAGATCGGCAACGGCGACGAGGTGCAGGTGCAGGACGGCGTCGACCTCTTCGGCCAGCCCCGCTACGTGCGCCAGCACTTCCCGGTCAACCCCGAGCTGCTCAAGAAGATGGCCGCCGACACCGGCGGCGAGTCCTTCGTCGCGACCGACAAGAAGGGCCTCGAGCAGAGCATGCACTCCATCCTCGACAGCCTGGAGAAGACGAAGTTCTTGGCGCAGTCGGCGGCGATGGAGGACCTCTTCCCCCTGCTCCTGGGTCCGGCCGTCTTGCTCCTCCTCCTCGAGGCGGCGCTGCGCGCGCTCCTGCTCAGGAGGTTCCCCTGATGCGCTTCGCCTACGACCTCTTCTCCTTCCCCTGGGTGATCGCCTTCGTCGCGTGCGCGGTGCTCGTCGTCGGCTTCGCGGCGATGTTCGTCGTCTCCTCCTTCGCGCGGGTGCGCGCGGAGAAGCGCTTCGGCGACGCCGACCTGGTGGCCGGACTCACCTCCTACGACGCCACGCAGCGGCGCGCGGTCAAGGGCGTGATGCTGGTGCTGGCGCTCGCCGCCGCGCTGCTCGCCCTCGCGCGGCCGCAGTACGGCAAGGGCACGCGCCTCATTCCGGCGACCAACGTCGACGTGGTGGTGGTGCTCGACTACTCCAAGAGCATGTACGCCCGCGACGTGGTGCCGAGCCGCATCGCGCGCGCCAAGGCGGAGGTCGCCCGGATGATCCAGAACCTCTCCGGCGCGCGCTTCGGGGCGGTCGCGTTCGCCGGGGAGCCGATGAGCTTCCCGCTGACCAGCGACGGCGCGGCCATCGCCCAGTTCTTCCGGCAGCTCGAGCCGAACGACATGCCCGTCGGGGGGACCGCCACCGCGCGCGCGCTGGAGCGGGCGCGGGAGCTGCTGGAGCGCGACCCGACGACGAAGGACCATGTGCGGGTCATCCTGCTCGTCACCGACGGCGAGGACCTGGAGGGCGACCCGCTCTCCGTCGCGCAGAAGTGCGCGGCGGAGGGGACCACCATCGACGTGGTGCAGATCGGCGGGCGCGCCCCCGAGGTGATCCCCGACGTGGGACCGGACGGGCGGGTCCGCGGCATCCGCAAGGACGAGCACGGCAAGCCGCTGACGACCGAGCTCTCCGCCGACGGCGAGGCGCAGCTCGCCAAGATCGCCACCACCACGGGCGGCATGATCGTGCGCAGCGAGCACGGGGAGACGGGCATCGACAAGGTCTCCTCTCACCTCTCCAAGATGATGCGCGAGGAGCTCTCCGAGCGCGTGGAGACGGTGTACGGCGAGATCTTCTGGCTACCCTTGCTGCTCTCCATCGCCCTCCTGCTCAGCGAGGCGCTGATCTTCGACACGCCGTGGATGGCGCCGTGGACGACGGGCAAGGTGATCATGGCGGTGTTCGCCTCTCTCTTCACCGTCAGCCTCTTCTTCCTCCTGGTGGACCTCGTCCGGCGCCGGAAGAAGCGCGGCGAGGCGACAGAGGACCCCGCCACCCCCGAGGCGCGCCGTGCGTAGGCGCGTCTGGCGCTCGGTGGCGCTCGGCGGGTGCGCCGCGCTCTGGCTCGCCGCGTGCGGGTGGAACCCGTCGCGCCCCTTCGAGCGCGAGTCGCCGGAGGTCAAGCGCGCCATGGGCGAGCTCGGGGACGGCGGCGACGCCGCGGCCGCCGCCGCGTTGCTCCAGGACTACCTCGCCACCGGCAAGTGCAAGGACGGCAACATCGGGGTGCCCGACGCGGTCCGCCAGCGCTCCAGCGGAGGCTTCGACCTGGGCCTCGCGCTCTTCCGCATCGGCGAGCAGTACGGGCGTCGCTTCGGCGAGGAAGAGGTCGACGCCGGAGACAACCCGGAGCAGCGCAAGCTGCGCCTCGCCGAGATCGACTGCGCCCTGCGCGTGGTCCAGGCCATCGCTGCGGACGAGTCGCAGCCCATCGACCTGCGCGCGCGCGCGCGCTACCTGGAGGGCAACCTGCATTTTCTCGCCGGCGAGTACCAGCAAGCGGTGGACGCCTACGACAAGGCGCTCGCCCTCGCGCCGGGCCAGGCGGACGCCGGCGATCCGGTCGGCCGCGACGCGGCGTGGAACCGAGCCATCGCGCTGGAGCGCATCGAGGACCAGCAGAAGGACGCCGGCAGCGACGGCGGCAACGACGGCGGCCCGGGCGACGGCGGCCCCGGCGACGGCGGCGGCCAGGACGGCGGCAGCGACGGCGGCAATGACGGCGGCGGCGGCAACGACGCGGGCGACGCGGGCGACGGCGGCGGCGGCGGCAACGACGGCGGGCAGGACGGTGGCGGCAACGACGGCGGCGCCGACGCGGGGCAGCCCCCGCCGCAGCCGGACGAGGCGGACGCCGGCTCCCCGCCGCCGAGCACGCAGAGCGAGGACGATCGCATCCTGGAGCAGCTGGAGAACGCGCCCACCTTCCAGCACGAGGTGGCCAAGCACGCGGCACGACATCGCCGCGTCACCGGGATGGCGGACAAGTGAGCGCGCGCCTGCTCGCCGTCCTGGTGGCCGTGGCCACCGTCTTCTTCGGGGTGAGCGCCCTCGCCGCGGCCCCGCACATGAACGTCGCCGTGGACCCGCCGAGGATCGAGGTGGACGGCACCACCAGCGTGACGCTCCAGGCGATGTCCGACGGCGACATGCCCACCGACGCGAAGATCGGCAAGCTCCCGCCGGGCCTCACCGTGATCGGCACCAACTCGATGCCGACGCAGCAGCTCACCGTGATCAACGGCCAGATATCCCAGAAGCGGGGCCTCTCCACCACCTGGACGCTCCACGCCACCTCCACCGGGCGCCTGGAGTTCGGGGGGGTGTCGGTGGCGGTCGACGGCGTCCGCTACGCCACCCACAAGCTGCACGTCACGGTGGTCGCCAAGGGCACGCTGGGTAACGGGCGGCAGTCCGGCGCGCCGGACCCCTTCGATCCCTTCAGCCAGTTTCGCGATCTGCTCCAGGGGAGCGGCATGCCCAACTTCCCCGGCTTCCAGATCGATCAGCAGCCGCAGATGCCGGAGGTGCCCACCGACCCCAAGCTGGCGCTCTCCAAGGCGCGCGACACCGTCGCCTTCCTCCACGCGACCCTGGACAAGGACACCGCCGTGGTGGGCGAGCAGGTCACCCTCTCCGTCTACCTGTACGTCGACCTCTCGGCGAACCAGCCGGACTTCACCGACCCGCACGAGCCGAGCACCAGCGACTTCCTTCGCCGCTCGCTCATGAAGGACGACAACAAGGTGGAGCAGATGGGCTTCGGCGAGGCGGGGGGGCGCGTGTGGAGCGTGGCGCTCGTGAGACGCTACGCCCTCTTCCCCCTCAAGACGGGGGACCTGACCATCACCCCGATGCGCCTGAGCATGGTGCAGGGCGGCGGGAAGCGGCTGAGCGAGACGCTGCACGTGCACGCCGTCGCGCCGCCGATGGCCGGCCGGCCCGCGGGCTACGTGGTCGGAGACGTGGGGCAGTACACGCTGACGGCCAGCGTGGCCCCGCGCACCGTCCCGCGCGGCGGGGCTGTCGCGGTGAGCGTGGTGCTCTCCGGCACCGGCAATCTGCCGAGCTCGCTCACCGTCCCCACCCGGCCGGGCGTCGAGTGGCTCGACCCCGACGTGAAGGACGACATCACCTCGAACGACGGCAAGCTCGGCGGGAAGCGCACGTTCGACTACGTCGTCCACGCCACGCAGCAGGGGCAGGTCGATCTCGGGGAGATGACGCTCCCCTATTACGACCCGGACGCGAAGTCGTACGAGGTCGCGCGCGCCGCGCTCGGCAGCATCACCGTCACGCCGGGGGTCGGCGCGGCCCCGGAGAGCTCCGCCCGCGTCCTCGACAACCTCCCGCCGATGCGAACCACCCTGGGCGGCACGCGCGTGGAGAAGGACCACCTCGCCGACCGCGGCCTCTTCTGGGTGTTGCTGGGGATGCCGATCCTGGCCTTCGCCGGCGCGGTCTCGGGCAAGAGCATCTCGGAGCGGCTCCGCGAGAGGATGCGCCGCCGCCGCGAGTCACCGGAGACGGAGCTGCGAGAGCGCATCCGCACGCTCGAGGAGGACCTCAGCGGCACCGACGCGCGCGCCATCGACGGCTCCACGATGCGCGTGGTGGAGGCCGGCGCCATCGCCCGGGCGGGGGTCAACGTGCGCGGCGTCGGGGGCGAGTCGATGGTGGACGTCCTCACGCAGGCGGGCGTGGCCAAGGACGTCGCGGCGGACCTGCGCGACGTGCTGGAGAGCTGCGCCGCGGCGCGCTTCTCGCCGGACGGCGGTCAGCTCGATGGCGCGCGCGACCGCGCCCGGCGCGGCAAGGCGCTGCTCGACAAGCTCCCGGGGTCGCGCGCATGAAGCGGCGCGGAGCGGTGGCCGTGATCATGACGATGGCGCTCCTGTTCCTCGCGGGCGGGACGGCGCGGGCCGCGGACGAGACGGCGAGCCTCTTCGCGGCGGGCGTGAAGGCGCTGGAGCAGAGCCGCCCGCAGGACGCCGTCGCCAACTTCGAGGCGCTGGCCGATCGCGGCGTGACCGACGCATCCGCCAGCTACGACCGCGGCCTGGCCTATGCGATGCGCGTGCGCATGGGCGCCGAGCAGCCGGGGGATCTCGGCCGCGCGGCCCAGGGCTTCGACGAGGCGAGCGCGCTCGCCGCGGACCCGACGCTGCGGGAGAACGCCATGCGCGCCGCGGCCGCCGTCCGCGCCGAGGTCGCGCGGCGCAAGGCGCGCGAGGGCACGGCGGTGGACATGGACCAGACTGACTCCCCCTGGCGCACGCTCACCCACGCGCTCCCGGAGGACGCGTGGACCTACCTCGCACTCGTCGGGTCGCTCGCCGTCGGCGTGGGCCTCTTCATGCGCTGGCTCGGACGCAGCTCACGCGTGCGCGCGGCGGCGGCCGTCACCATCCTCGCGGCGGTGCCGAGCACCGTGATCTTCGCCGCGCTCTCGCGCGCGGCGCGCGCCGACCGCCTCTACTTCCGCGACGCGGTGGTCGTCGTCCCGGAGGCTCGTCCCACCGATGAGCACGGGATCCCGGTCCCCGGCGCGACGGCGCTGCCGGAGGCGGCGCGCGTGGAGGTGCTGGGCACCCGCGCGGCGTGGACGGAGGTGCGCTGGGGCCCGACGCAGACGTGGATCCCGAGCGGCGCGCTCAGGCCGATCGCGCGCCCCTGAGGACCTTCGCGTCGCCGCCGTCCTCCAGCGGTCGCCGCGCGCCATGCGGATGTCCGGTGCAAACTGTGAGTTTTCGCACGAGCCAGCCCTCGTGTAAGCTCATGGGTATGAGGTACAGCCGCACGCTTCTCGGGGGACTCTTGGTGATGGGGACGGGAATCGCCATGATGGCGGCGATGGAGGCGTGCGTGGGCGACTCGCCGACCAGCCCGCCCGACGCCTCGCTCGATGGCTCCAACGTGCAGCCGGACAGCGGGGGCGGCGGCGACGCCGCCACCGGTTGCGCCGCGCGCACCGCCGACGACACGGCAGGAGTCTTCGTCGCCCGGAGCGGCACCGACGTGAACGGCTGCGGCACGCGGCAGAACCCCTGCAAGTCCATCACCTACGCCATCGCGGCGGCGAAGGCGGCGAACGGCAAGACGACCCTGTACGTCGCCGCACCGCCGGCGACCGACGCCGCGGGCGGCGCCGCATACCAGGAGTCCATCACGCTCGATGCACCCCTGACGATCGAAGGCGGCTGGAGCGACAGCGGCGGCACGTGGACGCCCGTCTGCGACGCCACCACCAGCACCGGCGTCACGATCCAGGGCGTCACCAACACGACGGTCACCGCGTCGTTCACCGGGTCCGCCACGCTGCGCAATCTCCACATCATCAGCAAGCCGGCGGCCGACCCGAGCGAGTCGATGTACGGCGTCTTCGTCTCCGGCTCGGCCACGAACGTCACGCTCGACCAGGTGGTGGTGGACGTTGGCCCCGGCGGCAAGGGCGACGACGGCACCGGCGGCTCCGTGGGAGCGAACGCGACGGACGCGGGCTGCGCGGGGGGCAATGGCGCCACCGGGAGCACCGGGTCGGTGGGCAACGGCGGCGCGGCGGGCACCTTCTCGTCGACGGGTTACATCACGACCAGCGGCGGCGACGCCGGCGTCGGCGCGGTCGGCGCCAACGGCACGGCGGGCAAGGCGGGTGCGTGCGCCACGTGCGCAGGGTGGACCGACAACTGCCCGACGAGCTGCACGACCAAGAACTCGCAGGTCTGCGGCAAGAGCGGCACCGCGGGCTGCGGCGGCGCCGGCGGCACCGGCGGCACCTACGGGCGCGGCGGCGGGGCGAGCATCGCCCTCTACGTCTGGGATGCGCACGTGACCGTCTTCGGCGGCAAGCTCACCGCCGCCAACGGCGGCAATGGCGGCACCGGCGGCGCCGGCGGCGCCGGCGGCACGGGAACGGGGGGCGCGAAGGGTGCTGGCGTCACCTGCGCCACGCAGCTCTCCGGCGTCGGCTGCTTCGGCAACTTCTGTAGCGGGACTCTGGTCAGCGGCTACACGCTGGACGGCGGCGCCGCGGGTGGCAATGGCGGCACCGGTGGCACCGGCGGACAGGGCGGCGGCGGCGGCGGCGGCGTGTCGTACGCAGCCGTGCAGGGCGGCGCCGGCAGCGTGACGCTCAACGGCAACCCCTTGCTCTTCCACGGCACCGGCGGAACGGGCGGCGCCTCGGGCGGCACCGACGGGCTCGCCGCCGACCAGTGGCCCTGACGCGCCGGTAGGCGGTCACTCCTCCCCCACCCCTGGCCGCAATGCCCCCAGGGGCGAGCACCGGGCCGGGTGCGCCTCCCGCCCACCGCCGAGCCCGTCTTTTCAGGCCTCCGGCGCGCGGCGGACCGTGGCACGAGCGCTGCACTGCCTCGGGCCATCATGAGCCCTCGTCCCCGCTTCGCCTTCGCCTTCGTTCCCCTGTTCCTTCTCGCCGGGTGCGTCGCCAGCACGCAGCCCTCCGACCCCGGTCCGGGGGCCGACCCCGCCGCCGATGCGGGCGCGGGCGCGGGCGACTCGGGCGACTTCCAGTTCCCCGACGCCAGCCCCGACGTCCACCCTGCGGAGGCGGGCCCGTCGTGCGACCCGCCGGACATGCTCATCATCCTCGACCGGAGCGACAGCATGAGCCTCGGGGTCGCCAACCAGGGCAGCCGCATCAACCTGGCGATCTCGGCGATCGAGGCCATCACCAAGCCGCCCACCGACACCAGCGTGCGCTTCGGCCTGGAGGTGCTGCCGCAGGTGGGCGGCGCCACCTGCTCCAGCCAGCTCGTCGTCCCGATGAAGCTCGGGGCCAGCGCCGCCGTCGGCAACGCGCTCACCACGATGTCCCCGCAGCTCGACTACGGCACGCCCATCGGCGGGGCGCTCCAGTCGGCGCTGAGCACCCTCGCCGCCGCGAAGACCGGCGACCGGCCGCAGTACGTGGTGCTCGTCACCGACGGCGGGGAGTGCTGCTCGTGCAACACGAGCGACTACGACATCGGCATCGCGCAGCAGCTCGAGAAGGCGGGCATCAAGACGTTCGTCGTGGGCTTCGGCGGCGACGACGACCCGGTGCTCCTCAACAACCTGGCGTGCGCCGGCCACACCGCGTCCAACTTCGCCAGCTCGTGCACGTGCACCTCGGCCGGCTGCAAGGCAAGCGCGAACATCCAGAGCTACACCACCCCCCTCTACTTCAAGGCGAGCGACGGCCCCGCCCTGAAGAAGGCCCTGGCGACGATCACCAACCAGACCTGCTGCGACTGCAACGTCCCGCCCAACTGAGCGGATCAGGGGAGGGACCTGCTCAGCGACCAGATCCGGTCCTTGCCGGCCGGGACGGTGATGGACGAGCCCTTGAAGTCGTCTCCGATGGGCTGATACGGGCCGCCCAGGCACTGGGCGAGGAAGATCTCCGCCACCGCGTCGAAGGAGAGCTTGTTCTCGGCGCGCGCGAAGCCGTGACCCTCGTCGGGGTAAAGGACGTACGTCACCGGGATCCCCCGCTTCTGCATCGCCTGCACGATCTGGTCGGACTCCGACTGCTTGACCCGCGGGTCGTTGCGCCCCTGGCCGATGAGCAGCGGCTTCCGGATGGCGTCGACACGGGTGAGGGGAGAGCGCGCGAGCAGCAGCTTGCGGCCCGCGGCGGTGCGGGGGTCGCCGATGCGGCGGGTCATGTCCTCGAACGCCGAGTGCCAGTACGGAGGGATGGTGGACAGCAGCGTGAGCAAGTTGGACGGCCCGACGATGTCCACGCCGCACGCGAAGAGGTCCGGCGTGAAGGTGAGGCCCACCAGCGTCGCGTAGCCGCCGTAGCTGCCGCCCAGGATCGCCACCTTCGCCGGGTCGGCGATCTTCTGCGCCTTGGCCCACGCGACGGCGTCGACCAGGTCGTCGTGCATCTTGCCGGCCCACTCGGTGTTGCCCGCGTTGACGAAGGCCTTCCCGAAGCCGGTGGACCCGCGGTAGTTGACCTGCAGCACCGCGTAGCCGCGGCTGGCGAGCCACTGCGTCATCGGGTTGGGGCCCCACTCGTCGCGCGCCCACGGGCCGCCGTGCACGAAGAGCACCGTCGGCAGCGGCTTCGCCGGGACGCCGTCGCCGTCGGGGTCGGTGCCCGCGGGGAGGGTCACGTAGCTGACCAGGTCCATCCCGTCGCGAGACTTCAGGATGACGGGGCGCATCTTGGCGAGCTTGACCTTCGCCAGGGCGTCGTCGCTCACGAAGAGGAACGTCGCCTTGCGCTCCTCCTTCTTCTTGGTCTTTCCCTTCGTCGCCTTCGGCCGGTCGTAGCGGTAGTAGCGGGTGGCGCCCTCGGTCTCGTAGGCGACGAGCCAGCGCGTGTCGTCCAGCGAGCGGGAGGTGATGGCGATGTCGCCCTCGCTCACGGCGCGCAGGGTGTCGAAGTCGGGCTGCAACGCCGGGTCGATGACGTGCCAGCGGCGGCGCTCGTAGTTGGCCTCCGCGGCCTGCACCGTCTTCTGCACAGGCTGGATGAAGAGCGACTCCAGGTCCGCCTGGCCATCGTCCAGCAGCACGGTGCTCTTCTTCGTCTTCAGGTCGACCGAGACGAGGGCGGAGGTGTTCCTCCCGCGGCTGTCGAGCATGTAGAGCGTCTTGCCCGCCTTGTCGAAGTCCACCAGCTCGGTCGTCAGGTGGTCCGCCATCGGGATGGTGGTGAAGGGCTTCCAGTCCGGCTTCGCCTTCGTCCCGGCGGGCTCCATGACGTCGGTGCCGCCGTCCTTCCGCGGCTTCAGGCCGAAGCGCACCTTGAAGTCGTCGTCGACGACGAAGCCCTCGAAGCCCTCGTTCTTCTGGAGCAGGGTGCGCTTGCCGGAGGCGATGTCCAGCACGTACAGGTCGTGGTCCTTGCGGTCGCGATCGTTCAGGCCGATGACCACCTCGTGCGGGCGCTTCGGGCTCAGGTCCTGGAGCTGCACCTGTACGCCGTCGATGCCGACGAGCTCGCGGTCCTTGCCCGTGGCGACGTCCACCGCGTGCAGCCGCCAGTTCTCGTCGCCCTCCTTGTCCTGCAGGTACAGCACCGACTTGCTGTCCATCGCCCACGCGTAGATGCGCAGGTTGCGCTTCGGCTCGTGGGTGATCGCCTTCGCCCTGGATGGCTCGTCCGCGGGGGCGACGAAGACGTTGAGCACGCCCGCCTCGCTCGCCAGGAAGGAGAGCTCCTTGCCGTCCGGGCTGATGCGCACCCGCGCGCGGTCGGGGTTGCCGAAGAAGACGCTGCGCGGGACGAGGCCGGCGTCCTCCCGCGGCGGCCCCTCGGGCGCCTTGACCGCGCCCACGACCGGCCGGGCGGAGGTGACGGGCGGGACCGGCGTGGGGGTGCCGCCGCCGCAGGCGGTGGCGAGGGCGAGGACGAGGGCGAGCTTGCGCATGCGCGACCTATAGTCGAAACCGCGCGAAGTGGGCACTCGATGCCCGCTTCTGTGCCTCCATCTCCAGCTCGGTGCCACGGCGCGACCAGATGAAGGCCACCGTGAAGACGACCACCAGGTTCGCCGCGGCGACGAAGGTGTAGCGGATCTCCGGCCACCGCAGCGCGAGGCCGAGCGCCACCAGGTACGCGCCGGCGGCGATGCCCACGCGCCGGTCCACCGTGGCGGCGACGACGCCCATGCACACGAACCAGAGGGCGAGCAGGCCGAAGATGGTCTCGTGGGGGGGCAGGCCCAGCCAGTGCGCGGCGAGCAGCCCGCCCGCCTGCGTGAGCATGCAGAAGATGAGGACACGATTGAGCTGTCGGTTGAGCGGCGTCGAGCGCGGCCGGGTGAGCGTCCCCACGACGACGATGAGCACCGAGAGCAGCGCCATCGGCACGCTGATGATCCCCTCGTACCGCGGGTGGGTGCTCACGACCCACGGCCCGAAGAGCGGCGCGACGGTCCAGAGGACGGCGAGCAGCAAGCCCATCGCCAGGCGTGTCTGGCGCCCGGTGCGCGGGTCGAGCTGCTTCTCCAGCGCGCGGAGCTCCTCGATCTTCTTCTGCTCCTGCTCGGCGCGCCGGCGCGCGACCTCCACCAGCGCCTCGAGGTCGGGGTGCTTCTCGTCGAGATCGGCGAGAAGGAGCGACGCCGCGCGCGCGTCCCCTTGCTCTGCCTCGAAGCGCAGCATCGCCGACACCGCCTCGCGCAGCCCCTCCTTCGCCCGCGCGTTCTCCGGCCAGGAGCGCAGCGCCTGCCGGAAGCCGAAGCGGCACTCGCCGTACGCGTTGTACAGGCGCATCATGTCCTTCTTCTCCGCGTGCAGGAGCTCGCTCAGCTCCCGCAAGCGCTCCTCCGATTGCGCGGCGAGCGCCATGGACCCGCGGTGCTCGACGAACCGCTCCAGCAGCTTGCGGACCTCGAGCGCGCTCTGGGGGCGGCTCGCCGGGTCGCGGCTCATGCACGCGCGCACCAGATCGGCGAGCTCCTCCGGGGCGTCCGCGGGGACGTCCGGCTGGGAGAGCAGGATGCTCGAGACGATGGCGCGCATGTCGCCGGGCGCGTGCGGCGTGCGACGGGCGAGCACCTCGTAGAGCACCGCGCCCAGCAGGTAGACATCGGTGCGGGCGGTGACCTCGTCGCTCGCGGAGGCGCCGAGCATCTCCGGCGCCATGTACGCCGGGGTGCCCGCCATGTGGCGCACCGGCCCGGGCGCCGCGGCGATGCCCCAGTCGACGACGTACACCTCGCCGAAGTGACCGATCATCACGTTGTCCGGCTTCAGATCGCGGTGCACCACCCCGCGCGAGTGCGCGAAGTGCACGGCGTTGCAGACCTGGATGAGCACCTGGACGTGGAACTCGAGCAGGTCGCGCTCCAGCGCGTGGCGCCGCGCGACGGCGTCGTCGGCGAGCAGATCACACCAGGCATCCCCCTCGATGCGCTTCATCACCAGCACCGGGACGCCGTTCTTGTCCAGCCCCAGGTCGTAGACAGGGACCACGTTGGGGTGCTCCAGCAATCCGGCGAGCCACGCCTCGCCCAGCAGGCTCTCCACGTTCTCGCTGCTGACGTGCTGCGGGCGGAGCGTCTTGACGGCGACGCGGCGGTCCAGCGCCACTTGCCGCGCGAGGTGGACGATGCCCATGCCGCCCTCCCCCAGCACCGACTCGAGCTGGAGCGACGCCGGGTCGCGCTTCAGGCCGCGCAGGGCGGCGAGGGCCCGGCGCCCGCTGCGGGGCGAGGTCTCGACCGGGACGATGGTGGCGCGCGGGTTCTTGACGATGGTGGCGGCGAGGTCGGAGAGGGTCTCCATCCCCGCACGCACCGTCTTCTCGAGCTCCGGCGGCAGCGTCATCGCCGCGCAGTGTAGCCGATGCGCGGGGCACCGGGCCCTACCACCACCGCCGGCGCATCGCGGCGTTCTCTCGGGCGTCCGGCAGAGCTACCCTACGGCGCATGTTCCTCTTCGACGTGGCGGCGGATCACGGCACCCTGCTGCTGCGGGCGATGCACACCGTCTGCGTGGCCGACGGCGACGTGACCGTCGAGGAGCGCGAGCTGCTAGAGACGGCGCGCGACGCCCTCGGGCTCTCCACCGACCTGGACGCCCTGACGCCGGTGCGCGGCGCGGAGCTGGCGGCGCTGGGGCTGGACGCGACCGAGCGCGAGCACGTCGTTCAGGCCGCCATTCTCATGGCGGTGATCGACGGCGAGGTCCTCGACGTGGAAGCGACGGTGGTGGGCGAGCTGGCCGGCGCGCTGCAGGTGGCCGACCCTCGCGTGAAGAACCTGACGCAGCTCGCGCACGGGCACGTCGAGGCGATGAAGTGGGACCTCACGCGCAGGGGCTACGCGCGCGACGAGCTGCTGCGCACGGCGCACGAGGAGGGCGCGCGCGGTCTCTATCGCACCTTCGGCCCGCTGCTCGGGCTGGCGACCGACCCCGAGCTCGCGCGCCGCTACAACGACCTGGGCAAGCTGGCGCAGGGGACGCTCGGCCGCGCCTACTGGGACTTCGTCGTGCACAACGACCTCGGCTTTCCCGGAGAGCGAGGCGGCATCGGCGAGCGCGGGGTCTGGCACGACATGCTGCACGTCCTCGGCGGCTACCCCATCACGCCGACGGGCGAGGCGGAGGTGGTGGCCTTCATGGCCGGCTTCCGGCGGGAGGACCCCTTCTTCTGGCTCTTCACCGTCGCCCTCCAGTTCCAGATCGGCCTGCGCATCTCCCCGTTCGCCCCGGGCGTCGCGCACCAAATCGACGTGCGCCGGTTCGTGCGCCATCACGCGCGCGGCGCCCTGATCAAGAGGGACATCTCGACCGACTGGGACTTCCGCGCCGAGTGGACGCGTCCGGTGGAGCAGGTGCGCGCGGAGCTGGGCGTCGTCCCCCTCGACGCGGTGCCCCTGCCCGGCGCGCCCGCGTGAGGCGCGCTTGTGGCAAAGCGCTACGACGCTCGAGCCGCCCGATGCATTTTGTCACGTTGACGCGGCACGCCATGGCCTGCTCGCCGTGTCACCACGGCGGCACGTACGTTGCTGGACCACGGGCGGCGCATGATCACCAAACGCAAGTCGAGCACGCGCATCGACCTCACGCGTCTTTGCCCGGTGCCGCGTTGCATCGACGGCATCGTCTGGACCGGCGAGGGACCGGAGGGCGTGTGTCCCGTCTGCAAGAGCAAGGGCCGCATCTCCCTCACCGAGTGGATGCGCTACACGCTGGAGGCCGGGCAGGAGACGAAGGTCGAGTGAGACGGGACGTCAGGGGTCCGTTGCGATCACGCCGCCGGCGCGCTCGCGGTCAGGTCGGTCCGCCGCCGAAGGTGTAGCTGAGCGTTCCGAAGATGGCCCGCGGCATGCCGGCCACGAAGTGGCGCGCCGGCGCGGTGGTGGGCTGCGCCTGCGTGTGGAAGTCGGAGGCGTAGGTGTCCTCGCTGCTCTTGTACTGCGTGTCGAGCAGGTTGGTGAGCTGACCGCTCAGCGTGAAGCCGCGCCAGGTGAGGGACGCGCCGAGGTCGACCAGACCGACGGGATCCGACCAGGTGTCCTCGGGCAGAGGGCGCGACGCGGCGTAGGAGACGCCCAGGCCGACGCGCCCCTCCAGCCGGTGGTGCGCGATGGGAAAGAGCGAGCGGAAGAGCGCGCCGTCCAGACGCAGGAGCGCCGGCGGTACGTAGGGCACGAGCGTGTGGTCGAGGTCGAAGGTCGAGCGCGCGAAGGTGGCGCTCGCGGAGACGTCGAAGAAGGCGCCCGTCGCGCGCACCGCGCCCGTCCACCCGGACCGCGTCGTCGCCGTCGATTCGGTGATGCGGTTCTCCGCCTGGTCGAAGAGCACGTCCTTGTCCACGTGCGTGACGAAGAAGACCGAGCGCGCGGTGAGGTCGACGCTGCCGATGGGCCGCTGGTAGCTGACGCCGCCCTCGTAGGCGATGATCTCCGGCGGCGTGGCGTCGGCGGTCTGTGCAATATACAAGGGATCCAGGCTACGCGTCCCGGCGCCCACGCTGCCGCTGAAGGTGAAGCCCCGCCACGGTCCGAGCATGACCGTGCCGCGTGGCAGGAAGGCCCCCGCCTGCTCCGACGTGGTCTGCTGCGGGTTGCGGTAGCCCTGCTCGTCCACCGAGAAGCACTCGGTGTCGGGCGGACCGGTCACGCCCGCGGGCGGCTGCGGCACCGCGCACCGGTCGCGCACGACGTAGTCGTACAGCTCCCCGCGTGCACCGCCCCGGACGGTGATCCACCGCGTGGGCTTGAGGTTGGCGTCGACGTAGACGCCGATGTTGCTGATGGACGAGGCCAGGCTGAAGTCCGTGAGGTACGGCACGTTGGTCCCGAAGCGGTCGCGCTGCACCAGCGAGTCCACCGCGTCGAAGCGCGCCAGATAGCCGAGCTCCACCTCCTGGCGCGAGCCGAGCGCCTTCCACCGGTAGCGCGCGGCCCCGCGTCCGCCGACGGTGAAGGTGGTGTCGTGCTGGTCGGTCAGGTCGCCGCGCTGCGCGTGCGCCGACTGCCACGGCTGCTGCACGTCCTCGACGAAGCCGGTCTCGTTGGCGCGCAGGCCGAACTCGCGGTACGTGAAGAAGGCCGACTGGGTGATGCGCGTGGCGCCGAAGCGATCGCCGAAGGTGATGCCTACTGAGTGCCGCGTGGAGTCGCCGCCCTGCGACGGGTCGTAGGTGTCGAAGAAGCCGACGCGGCCGGCGTTCACGTCGTCCCGCCGCACCACGCCAGCCTGCTGGTAGTGCGCGGTGTACGAGGTGCCGAGCACGCGCAGGTAGCCGTAGCGGCCCATGTGCCACTCGTAGCCGGCCATCGCGGTGGCGCGGTTGGCCGCGCGGTTCTGTCCGTAGCCGTCGGTGCCGTAGAGCTCGACGCCGCCGAAGGTGCGGTCGGTGCAGCCCTGCGGCCGGTAGGTGAGCAGGAGCCGGCGCGTGTTGAAGGACCCGTAGGTGCCGGAGACGTTCAGCCCGGTGCGCTCCAGGCCGACGTCGTAGAGGATCGACCCGGCCACGGCGAAGTTGCCCTGCTGCGGCGCGAACGGCCCCTCCAGCGCGCGCAGGTTGATGACGAGCTCGGGGATGATGAAGTGCTCGTCGACCAGGCCGTTGCCGTGGGGGTTGCCCACCTCGTTGAGCGGGATGCCGTCGAGCGTCGTCTCCACCGCCAGGCCCTCCTGCGAGTCGAAGCCTCGCATGACGATCTGGTAAGGGTGGCCCTCGCCGCCCTCGTTGCCGACGTAGACCCCGGGGATGCTCTCGAGCATCTTGCCCGCGTCCCGGTGCGGCACCGCGGCCAGGTGGCCGATGGGCATGTCGAAGTCGCCGCCGCCGCGCTTGGGCAGATGCGTGCGCCCGAGCACGTGCACCTCCTCGATGGGCTGCGGGGGCAGCTCCTCCGCCGGCGCGGGCGGCTGCTTGGCGGCGGGCGGCGGCTTGACGGGGGGCGGCTTGACGGGCCCCGGCGTGGGCGCGGATGGCGGCGCGGGCGGCGCGAAGTGGAAGGGCACCTTGATGCGCGCGGGCACCGGCTTGCCGTCCACGGTGGCCGGGGAGAAGGTCCACTTGCGCACCGCCTCCATCGCCGCCTCGTCGAAGGCGGGGCCGCCCGATTCGGCGAGGCTCACGTCGCGGATCTTGCCCTCCGCGTTCAGCGTGACGAAGAGCACCACGTCGGCGTGCTTCCCGGAGGACACCATCTCCGGCGGGTAGACCGCGGGGCCGGCGTGGATCGCCACCGGGTGGGTGATCTCGCGGGTCTCGGGCTGGGCCAGCGCGGGCCCCGCGGCGAGCGCCAGGGCGAGTCCAAGCGGCCATGCATGACGGAGCGGCGCCCTCACGAGCTGCACTCTTAGCGTCATCGCAACTCCGTTGGAAGAGCATCCCGCGGGCAACCGTCTCCCTGAGAGGACGGCTACAGGCTCACCTTCGGCGGTTCACGCACACGCGTTGCAACGACCGCTCAGCTGCACCGCCACCCGCTGCGAGGACACCGACTCGGGCGCGTCGCCGTGCGTGACGATCTTGACCGCCACGCCGGGGAGGCAGGACACCTCGCCGCAGTCGGTGCAGACGAAGTGGGGGTGCTCGACGACGTGCCCCGCCTGCTCTTCGCCCCGCAGCTCGAAGCGCCAGACGTGGTCGCCGAGGTCGGTGCGGCGCACCAGGCCGGCGTCGGTGAGGTCCATCAGGTTGCGGTAGAGAGTGGCGCGGTCGAAGCCCTCCCCGGCCAGCGCCTCGAAGATCTCGGGGTGGCTGACGGGGGCTGCGGCCGCCTGCAGGTACCGCAGCACGGCAATACGCGGCGCCGTGCTGCGCAGACCGGCGCCGCGGAGGATGCCCTGCAGCTCAGCGACGCTGGACGCCTTGGCGGCCTTGCCCTTCGACTTCGAGCGCGTGCCCACGCCCTAGTGCTAGCGCGCGGGAGGGCCGGGGTAAAGGCCGCCTCCAAGGACGAGCTCGAACAGCACTTGCGCGCATACCCGGTTCCAGCGCCCCACTCTGCCTGCTATCGTTCGGTCCGTTTCCCTGATGCCCGATTCGATCGACGATCTCGCTCAGCGCTGGAAGAAGTCCCAGGACCCGGGCGCCACCATCGCCTTGTGCGACGCACTGCACGGGTCGGTGCGGACGACTCTCGTCCAGCAGGTGGCCGATTTCGCGCAGGCGAAGTACTCCTCCAACGTCCCGGTGCTCCTCGCCGTGGCGCGCATGTACATGAGCGCGCAGAAGCTCGGCGACGCCCAGAGCATCCTGGTGGCGGCCGGCAAGATCTCCCCCCGGGAGGGCATGATCTACCGCGTGCTCGGGGAGGTGCTCCTGCGCCGCGGCGACGCCGAGCGGGCGGAGAAGGTCTTCGAGCGGGCGCTGCAGTTCGGCGTCAACGACGAGGAGAGCCGCACCTGGATGGAGCGCGCCAAGGTCTTCCGGGCGACGCAGACCAAGGCCGGGGCGCGCGCCGTCGCGGCGGAGGTGGCGCGCGTCGCCCCGCTGGAGGCGCCCGCGCGCTCGCGCATGGAGTCCTTCAGCGACGAGGAGACAGCCGTACGCAGCGTGCCGGCGTCGCTGCCGCCACCGCCGAAGGTGCCCACCATCCCCCCGCCGCTGGCGCCCCCGCGGCCTCCGTCGGTCCCGCCCCCCCTCGCCGGCGCGGAGATCCTGCCTCCGCCTCTCGCGGCCAAGGCGCCGCCCCCGATGCCGAAGCCCGCGAGCGAGCCGCTGCTCGTCCCCGACGCGCGCAAGTACCCCGTCAACGCCGAGACGCAGGAGCAGTTCCGCCCGCTCGCCTCGCCCGCGGCCGCGGTGGAGATGCCCTCCGCCCCCGTCGACCTCGGCCCGCGCGACGGCGCGCCCGCCCCCTCCCCCTTCCGCACCGCCGCCTCCCCCGAGGTGCCCGATGCGCGCGATGTCCTCGATGCCCTCTCCCTCGCCGGCGTCTTCGAGAACCCCACCGGCGTGCCGATGCCGGTCCACTGGGACCGCCCGGGTCGGACCAAGCGGCGCGGCACCCTCCCCCTGCTCGCCCTGACGATGCTCTTCGTCGGCGGCGGCATCGGCGGCTTCTTCTACGTCCAGAAGCAGCGGGAGAAGGCGCACACCCAGGCGGAGGCCACGCTCGGCAGCATCGAGACCGACATGCGCAAGGGGCAGGCCTCGCTGCTGCCCAACGTGGAGAAGGAGTTCTCCTCCGTCTTCGAGCTGGACTCGCGCTCCGACCGCGCCGCCGTCGACTGGCTGCGCGAGCGCGCGCTCACCGGACTGCTCAACGGCGGCGGCGACGTGGCCTTCGAGGGGGGCATCAAGCGCGCGCACGACGTGAAGGTGAAGGAGGAGCTCATCGCCTTCGCGCAGATCGCCTCCTTCCTCTTCCAGGGCGACACCGTCGGCGCCGCCGGCCTGCTCTCCAAGTGGGACGGCCCCGCGCAGAAGGATCCCTGGTACCAGCTGATGACCGGCGCCGCGCTGGAGCGCGCGGGCGATCCGCGCGCGGCCGGCCGCTACGAGGCGGCGACGAAGCTCGACCCCGATCTGGTCGTCGCGCAGATCGGTCTCGCGCGCGTGACCGCCATCGACGGGGATCCGCAGAAGGCCATGCAGCTCGCGAAGGCGTTCCGCGCCAAGTGGCCGAACCGCGTCGAGGGCCAGGCGCTCGTCGGCCTCGCGTGGGCGCGCGACCCGGAGCGCGGGGACCCACCGCCGGAGATCGCGCAGGCCATCACGACGAAGGAGCAGGACCTGCCGGTGGGCCTCCGCGTCGTGCCGCACGCGCTGCTCGCCCTGCAGGCCTCCGACAAGCACGACTACGAGACCACCAAGGCGGAGGTGAAGAAGGGCCTCGCGGTCGCCGACGGCCCGGGGGTCGCGTCCTGGCTCGGCGCCATCGCCCTGTCCACCGGCGACGAGGCGCTCGCCCGCAAGGCCGCGCTGGCCGCGGTCGCCTTCTCCGCGGTCTACCCGCCCGCGCGCGTGCTCGCCGCGCGCGTCGCCCTCCTCGCCGATCGCCTGGACGAGGCCCTCAAGGCCACCGAGGACCTGGACGCCAACTCCCCCGACGTCGCCGTGGTGCGCGCCGCGGCCGCGTACGAGCGCATCGACGCCACGGCGCTGGGCGGCGCGCTGGAGGCGGTGCCCGCCGACGAGCGCAAGCTCCCCTTCCTCTCCTCGCTCACCACCGCGCAGGACGTACTCAGCGGTCGCGAGAAGCTGGACGCCGACAGGCTGACGGAGATCGCGGGCGACGACGCGCCGTGGAGCGATTTCGTCGCGATGGACGCCGCGATGGACACCGGCGACCTCGACACCGCCCACAAGATCGCCGAGTCGTGGAAGGGGACGGAAGACAAGCCACTGCGCGCGCTCCGCCTCTCGCGCCTCGCCCGCTTCGACGGCAAGCTGGACGACGCCGACAAGCTCAGCCAGACCGCGCTGGAGGGCACGGTCACCACGCGCGTGCTCGCCGAGCGCGTCTTCGTCCTCGTGGCGCGCAACCAGACGCGCGAGGTCAAGCCGCTGCTGGCCAAGTACCCGCTGGTGCTCGGCCCGATGCAGGCGTGGCTCGGCGCGTACGCGTCCGCCTCCGCCGGCAAGGTGGAGGACGCGCGCGGCAAGACGGCGAGCGTCGACCCGCCGCCGGAGCTCGCGCCCGTCCCGGCGCGCATCATCGCCGCCATGGCGCTCGGCGCGATGAAGGACCGCCACCGCGGCGCGGATTACGTCAAGGCCCTCTACGAGGCCGGCCTCGTGGATCCCGACGTGCGCGCCGCAGGCGACGCGCTGGGTCTCAAGCCACCGAAGCCCCGCCCGCCGCCGAAGAAGAAGAAATGAGCCGGTCGCCCCTCGCGGCGCACTGGACGCTCGACCCGAGCATCACCTTCCTCAACCACGGGTCGTTCGGGGCGACGCCCATCCCCGTCCTGGAAGCGCAGTCGCGGTGGCGCGCGCGCATGGAGGCCGAGCCGGTCACCTTCTTCGTGCGCGAGCTGGAGGGCCACCTGGACGCCGCGCGCGAGGTCCTCGGCCGCTTCGTCGGCGCCCAGCCCGGCGGCATCGCCTTCGTCCCCAACGCCACGACCGGGGTGAACACCGTGCTGCGCTCGCTGCGCTTCGCCGCCGGCGACGAGCTGCTCACCACCGACCACGAGTACAACGCCTGCAAGAACGCGCTGGACTTCGTCGCCGCCGCCGCGGGCGCCACGGTGGTGGTGACGCGCGTCCCCTTCCCCGCCCCCTCGGAGGACGCCGTGGTGGCGGCCGTCATGGAGGCCGTCACCCCGCGCACCCGCCTCTGCCTGCTGGACCACGTCACCAGCCCCACCGGGATGGTGATGCCCCTGGCGCGGCTCGCGCGAGAGCTGGATGCGCGCGGCGTGGATCTGCTGGTCGATGGCGCGCACGCGCCGGGGATGGTGCCGCTGGACATCGGCGCGCTGGGCGTGCCCTTCTACACTGCCAACTGCCACAAGTGGCTCTGCACGCCGAAGGGGTCCGCCTTCCTCTACGTGCGCGAGGACCGGCGCAACGGGATCCGGCCGCTGGTCATCAGCCACGGCGCCAACTCCCCGCGCGAGGACCGCAGCCGCTTCCTGCTGGAGATGGACTGGACGGGCACGAGCGACCCCTCCCCGCAGCTCTGCATCCCGGCGGCGATAGACTTCCTGGGCACCCTCCACCCCGGCGGCTGGCCGGAGCTGATGGAGAAGAACCGCGCCCTCGCCCTGGAGGCGAGCGGCATCCTGTGCGCGGCGCTCGGGCAGAGGCCGCCCTGCCCGGACTCCATGATCGGCACCCTCGCCGCGGTCTGCCTGCCCGACGGCGACCCCACGGTGCCCGCGCGGTCCCTCTACGGCGACCCGCTGCAGGACGTGCTCTTCGAGCAGCACCGCATCGAGGTGCCGGTGGTGCCCTGGCCCGCGCCGCCGAAGCGCGTGCTGCGCGTCTCCGCGCAGGCATACAACGCGCGGGAAGAATACGTGCATCTTGCAGATACCTTGAAGCGAATCCTGTGACCCCCTTCCACCAGCTCGCCTTCGAGGACGTACCCGACGAGCCGCGGCTCCCGCACGGCTACTTCGCCGCGCGCGCCGAGACGGTGAGCTTCGACTCCACCCCCTTCGGCAAGGTGGACGTGCACGTGCGCGTGCACGGGAGCGGCCCGCCGCTCTTGCTCGTGCACGGTTTCATGACCACCAGCTACTCCTGGCGCTACGCCCTCGCGCCGCTGGGCGAGCACTTCACCTGCTACGCGCCCGATCTGGTGGGCGCCGGGCGCTCCAGCAAGCCCGACGCCGACTACGGACCGGACGCGCTGGCCACGTCCATCGGGGAGACGATGAGCGCGCTGGGCATCCGGGGCGCGCCCGTCGTCGGCAACTCGCTCGGCGGCTACCTCGCCATGCGCCTCGCGCTCCTCGACGCGGGCAGCATGAGCAAGCTGGTGAACGTCCACTCGCCCGGCCTGCCGACGGCGCGCATGACCGCGCTGCGCTGGGCGCTCGCCCTCGCGCCCTTCGCCCTCGGCGTCGTGGACTCGCGCGTCGCGCGCGATCCGGAGCGCTGGGTCCACAAGAACGTCCACTACTTCGACGAGACGCTCAAGTCGCGCGAGGAGCACCGCGAGTACGCCGAGCCGCTTCGCACGCCGGAGGGGCGCAGGGCGTTCCTGCGCATGCTCCGGCAGACGCTGGACGTGCGCGCGATGCGCGACTTCGAGGCGACACTCCGCGGCCTGGGCGGCAAGTTCCCGGTGCCCCTGCTCTTCCTCTACGCAGCGAAGGATCCGATGGTGCCGGCCGTGGTGGGCGACCGCTTCCACGCCCTGTTTCCCGACGCGCCGTTCGTGCGGGTGGAGCGGGGCTCCCACTTCATGCACGTGGATGCGACGCAGGCCTTCGCGGAGGCGACGCTGGCTTTTCTGGGCGCCTGATCCACCCGGTCGAGCACGCAGAGCGCAGGGCGTGCTAACCCGGCGATCCATGGCCGCTCGCTACAAGGTACTCCTCGCGTCGATCATCGCGTACCAGGCGCTGCTGACCTTCGTCGTGTTCGACTTCGCTTCGGACCTCCTGGCGTGGGTCCGGACGAGCGAAGGCGTTCAGCCGATCCCGTACACCGAGACGCCCACCGGTCGGAGCGGGATGCTCATCGTCGCCGCGACGGCGGGCACCTTGCTGCTCGCGAACGTCCTGGTCTTCGCGCTTTCGGCCGCCGACCGCGCCAGCACCGCCGGCAAGGCGTAGCCGCTCCTCGCGGCGCGCGAGAGCAAGCCGTCGCGGACGATGCAGGCGAAGCGAGTGCGCGTCCGGTCTCGCGCGCGCAGCGCGTGCGTCGGGTGTGCACCAGGCGCGCGGTGATTTGCCGCGAGCCAGCCATGCGCTCGACTGGCCGCCGCGGGTTCCACGGTTTCCCGACGGAAGCGCCGGCGTGGCACGTGGCGTGCACTTCCTGCGGCGACACGCGCCAACCGCCTGACCCTGGCGGAAGGGCCATCAGGAGGTCGGCATGGGAGACATCACCATTTTCGCGTACGTGCTCATTGGCATCGTGACCGGGGAGATCTCGCTCCGCCTCGTTCGCGCTCACGACGAGCTCATGCCCACCCTCACGCGCTTCATCGCCGTGGGCATGGCGATCGTCGCCGGCTCGTTCTGGTCGTCCATTCAGCACGCCGGCCTCGCGCTCACCCTCGCGGCAACTCTCGGCATCACGGTCGCCTCGCTCGCGCTCTTGCGCGCCGGGCACTACCTGATCTCCCGGTCGGGCTACACGCCGGGCGAGAGCGCCAGGAGCTGAGCGGCAGAGCGGCGGCGAGGGCGCGGTGGTGATGACCGCGAGGTGACGCCTGGGGAGTGACACGTTCGACGATCGGGTTCACTCTCGCCCTATGGGTACCGTGTGGCTCGCCAACCACTGGAAGGAGCGCGCGGAGAGTGAGCTCGCCGTCGCGAGCTACTCGGCGCGCCTCGTGACCGACGCGATCGCGGCAGGGTTTCCGGCCTCGGTCCTCGAGATGCTGGCGCGCGCGCCGGGCGACGAGCTCCGGCATGCGAACCTGTGCCTCGAGATGTCGCGGCGGCACGGCGGTGACGCCCGCTGGCCGGGCGCGGTGTCGAGCGAGGAGCTCCGTCTCGAAGGCGTGTCGCCCGAGGAGCGCGCGGCGCTCGCGCTCGTGAGCCACGCGTGCATGAGCGAGACGGTGGCCAACGCGTGGCTCGAGCGGTCGCACGCCGTGGCGGTCGAGCCGGCCGCGCGCGCGGCGCTGCGGGAGCTGCTCGGCGACGAGATCCTCCACGCGCGCACCGGGTGGGCGTTCGTCGGCTCGCCCGCGTTCCGGCCGTTTCGCGCGATTGTCGGCGCCTATCTTTCGACCATGGTCCGGGCCACGCTCCGCGTCTGGATGGGGCCAAAGGCCCACGTCCTCCCGGAGGGAGCGCACGAGCACGGCGTGCTCTCGCTGGGCGAGACGCGCGCCGTCGCCTGCGACGCGGTCGGCACGCTCGTGCTGGCGGGCTTCGACGAGGCCGGGCTCGACACGTCGCGCGCTCGCGCGGCGCTCGAGCAAGTGCGCGCGACGGAGGTTGGAGCATGATGCGTCACAGGTTGTTTGCCGCCATCGTCCTGTCGGGTCTCGCGTCCTCGCGCTGCGGGGGCGCCGTGGTCGACAGAGACGCCGGCGGGGGCGACGACGCGGCCGTGGACGTGGCCCCCCCCGACGCCACCACGGGCGTTCCCGATGCGTCGTTCGACTCCGCGCTCCCGCCACCCGGCACCGACGCCGCGGTCGACGCGTTCGTGAAGCCACCGATCATCACCCACTGACCCCGACGCTCCTGATCTCCTCGACATCCCGCCGCCCGCGGTGAACCATCCGTCGATCCGCCAGGCGGCGCGCGTGCGCT
This sequence comes from uncultured delta proteobacterium, assembly GCA_963782055.1. Lineage (GTDB taxonomy): Bacteria > Myxococcota_A > Polyangia > Polyangiales > Polyangiaceae > DASXHD01. Next base: position 815,154 of record CAWAIF010000003.1, on the reverse strand, counting down.
GCGCGGCTCCACGCCGACGATGCACCTCCACCTGCCCGCGTTCCCGACCACCGACCCGGTGCTCTTCTTCGCCATCGCGACGGCGGTGTTCCTCGTCGTGCCGACGTTCTTCGAGCGCATGCGCGTGCCGGGCCTCATCGGCCTCATCCTGGTCGGCGCGGTCGTCGGGCCGAACGGCGTCAACCTGCTGCGGCGCGGCGAGGCCATCCAGCTCCTCGGCACCCTCGGACTGCTCTACCTCATGTTCCTGGTCGGCCTCGAGCTGGACATGGAGCAGTTCCGCCGCCACAGGCGTCCGAGCCTGATCTTCGGCCTGACGTCCTTCTTCTTCCCGCTCGTCATCGGCGGGGGCGTCTCCCTCGCCCTCGGCTACGGGTGGCACGCCGCGCTGCTGCTCGGCGCCATGTTCGCCTCGCACACCCTCGTCGCGTATCCCATCGCGAGCCGCCTCGGCATCGTGAAGACGCCGGCGGTCACCACCGTCCTGGGCGGCACCTTCATCACCGACACCCTGGCCGTCCTGGTGCTCGCGGTGGTCGCCGGGATCCGGCAGGGAGGGGCGGGCATCGCCCTCTGGATACGGCTCGCCGGAATGCTCCCCGCGTACGCCGCCCTCATCCTGCTCGGCCTGCCGCGCCTCGCGCGGTGGTTCTTCCGCCGCTTCGGCGCGGGCGGCGAGCTGGACTTCGCCTTCGCCCTCGCGATGCTCTTCGCCTGCTCCTACGGCGCCGACGTGCTCGGCATCGAGCCGCTCATCGGCGCGCTGCTCGCCGGCTTCGCCCTCAACCGCTTCGTGCCGGAGCAGAGCGCGCTGATGAGCCGCATCCGCTTCGCCGCGACGACCCTCTTCGTCCCCTTCTTCCTGCTCTCGGTGGGCATGCTGGTGGACGTGCGCGCCTTCGTGCACGAGGAGGCGTGGCGCGCCATCGCGGCGCTCACCGGCAGCGTCATCCTGGCCAAGGGCCTCGCGGCGATCGTCACGCAGAAGCTCTTCCGCTTTCCGGCGGAGGACGGCTGGGTCATGTTCGGCCTCTCGGTCTCGCGCGCCGCAGCGACGATGGCCATCGCCCTGGTCGGCTACGACCTCGGCCTGTTCGGCCTCCCCGCCGTCGACGCGGTGGTGGTCATCATCATCGTGACGTGCGGCCTGGGCCCCTGGGCCGTGACGCGCTGGGGGCGCGAGATGGCGCTGCGCGAGGAGCGCGCCAGGCCGTCGGGGGAGGCGCCGACGCGCATCATCGTGCCCATCTCCAACCCGACCAGCCGCGACGCGCTGGTCGACCTGGCCATCCTGCTCCGGCCCACCGGCTCCACCGAGCCGCTCCTGCCGCTGATGGTGGTGGGCGACGAGGGCGAGGGCATCGAGGCGGGCGTGGCGCGCGCCGAGCGCATGCTCGGTCACGCGGTGCTGCGGGCGTCGGGGGCGTCGGTGCCGGTGCACGCGGTCACCCGCGTGGACCACAACGTGGCGAGCGGCATCGCCCGTGGCGTCGCCGAGCGCCGCGCGTCCACCGTGGTCCTCGGGTGGGACAGCCGGTCGGGCGCCCCGTCGGCGGTCTTCGGCAGCGTGCTCGACCAGCTCCTCGAGCGCACGCGCGTGCAGCTGGTGGTGGCGCGTCTGCCGGGCGCGCTCAACGCCGTCAACCGCGTGCTGGTGCTCGTGCCGCAGCTCGCCAACCACGGGCCCGGCTTCCCGGAGGCGATGCGCACCATCCGCCGCCTCGCCCACCAGCTCGACGCGAAGATGAACGTCCTGGTGATCGACGAGGACGGCAAGGCGATCGCGCGCGACGTGGGGGCGATGAAGCCCGCGGTCCCGACCGAGTTTCTCCCCCCGGTGACGTCGCGCGGGCTGCGCGAGCGCCTGGAATACCTGGTGCACCGCGACGACCTCGTCGTGCTGCTGCACGCGCGGCGTGGCACGCTCGCGTGGAACGCCCGGCTCGATCGGCTCGCCCGGCTGGTCGTCGGGGCGACGAGCGCGGTGCCGCTGATGTTCGTCTACCCCGGCGAGCCCACCGGCGAGGAGCGGCAGCCCGAGCCGGCGGAGGAGGGCTCCCTGGACGCCTACCTCACCCCCGAGCGCGTGGTGGCGAACCTGCCGTCGGGGTACGAGGACGCGCTGCGGGAGCTGCTCGCCAGCGACCCGCACGAGACGGAGGCGCGACGCGAGCGGATCCTCTCCGCGCTGACGCTCGCCCTGCGCGACGACGCGCCGGAGCTCAAGCCGGGGGTGGTGCTGCCCCACGTGAGGGTGAAGGGCGTGAACCGCCCGCTGCTCTTCCTCGGCCTCTCGCGCGAGGGAGTGCGCTTCCCCAACCTGGAGCGCCCGGCGCACGTGGTGCTGCTGCTCGTGAGCCCGCTGGACCAGCCGGAGGAGCACCTGCGCGCGCTCTCGGCGATCGCGCAGGCGTGCGTGGACGAGACGCGGCTGGCCGAGTTGGTGCGGCGGGCGGGGATGGATCCGGCGATCTTGGAGGGGTAGAGCGGCCGCTCAGTCCGTCATCCTGGCCGCGCGCCCTTCACTGGAACTCGTACGCACCGATGTCCGGCGCGCCCACGCGTGGATTGCCGTCGCGGTCGGAGGCGATCCCGACGTCCGTTCCCGCGTTGATCGCCGGGGAGCCAGCCTGCAAGTGAAAGTCGTACGTCGCCGGGTCCACGAACATGGGGTCGGCGGTCAGGCTGCCCGTTTCGGCCCCGAGGGTGGACTTGGTGTTGAAGAAGACGTTGTACGCGCTGTCGACCAACGCGACGTTCTGGCCGCCGTACGTCTCCACGCCGGTACCCTTCTTGCTCGCCGAGTAGAACACGTTGTCCTTGATCGTCGCGTGGGCGTCCTGCCCGTTGTTCTGCACGCTGATCTGCGCGGTGCCGATGGTGTTGAAGCCGTCAAACACGTTGTGGAAGATCTTCAGCGAGCCCAAAACCCCCTCAGCCAAGATGCCGTAGCCGTTCGCGAACCTGAAGACGTTGTTGTAGATCGACACGTTCCCGAGGGTGGCCGAGCTCACGCGATTCTGGAAGAACATCAGCTCGGAGTGGATGTTGGCGGCTCTCCCCGGGTTCTCGTAGATCAGGTTGTTGCGGATGATCACGTCGCTGATGCTGGCCGTGTAGCCCGTGCCCACGCTGAAGTCGGGCCCCGTCGTGTGGGAGCCGTCGAAGAACTCGTTGCCCTCGATCAGGATGTTCTTGGCGGTGAACCCGTTCCCGTACAGGTGAAAGGAGAGGCCCCTTCGTCCGCAATCGTGAATCTTGTTGTTGCGGACGATCATGTTCGTGTAGGCGAGCTCGGTCCCGTAGCCGACGTCGCCGATCGAGATGTCGGTGATGCCGTTCACGGCCATGTAGGAGCCCAGGTAGGAGATCTCGGCGTTCTCGATGGTCAGCCCGAATCGCTCGTTCTGGCTGAACTTCGAGTTGTTGTACCCGTACCCCGACCATCGCGTGTACGAGACGTCGATCCCGTCGAAGTGCAGGTGCTGCTCGTTGTTCAGGTCGAACCCGTACTTGTTCTGCGGCACCTCGACGGCGGTGTACTTCTTGCCCGGGTCGCTCGCTCCGTAGACGTAGATGGAGCCCCCGCTCCAGGTCCACTGATACTCCGCCTTCAGGGCGCTCGTGCCGGCGCTCTCGTACATACCCCAGGTGACGGCGCCCGCAGCGTCGAAGAAGATGTCCGCGATCGCCGGCTGCGTGCTGGGGTCCTGGAAGGTGTTGGTGGACTGCCACACGTGGCTGTTGGGGCTCGTCTCCGTCCAGCCGGCCACTTGAACCGAGCCGAGGATCTTCGGCTTGGCGGTCCCGTGATTCCCCACGTAGTTGCCGAAGGTGATGTCGTTGGTGTCGTCCCCCGACGCCGGCACGACCAGGGTCTCGCGCCACGTGCCTCCTCGCTCGAAGAGGACGGCGTCGCCGGGCGCCAGCGTCGTGAGCCCGTTGACGTGCGCGATGGTCTTCCACGCCGTCGCGGGGGTGGTCCCGGACGCGGAGTCGTCGCCGTCGTTGGAGACGTAGAAGGCTCGCAGGTACGCGGGGACGGTGACGGTCGCGACGTAGACCTTCGACGTCTTGTTGTCCGCCGCCGTCACCGTGAAGCTGACCGGCGAGGTGAAATCGACCTGGCTGCCGGAGGCGGGGCTCACGGTGGCGCCGGGGGAGGTGACGATGGTCGGGGCCAGCGCCTTCAGGTCCGTGCCGGCGGGGAGCACGAGCGTGATGTCGGTCCCCGTGATCGTCGCCGCGGAGCCGTTGATCGTGAAGCTCACGATGTCGGCCGCCGAGCTCGAGCCTGCATCCGCTGTCGTGGGGTCACCGGGAGAGTCCGCGCCGTCGCAGCCAGGGACGAGCCCCAGCCCGACGATGCCCATGCAGACGGACAGCACGAGCGCGGCGAATCGTCTTCGCGGAGAGCGGGCGATCATGAACGGCCTCATCGTGGATGTGTGATGCGTCGCGTGCCCCCCGAGCGCGGGGCGATCGTGCCCGCGTTTCGCTCGCGCGGCAACAGCGGACCGGCGCCCCCGCCACGGTTCACTCCGCGCGCGGAGTTCACTCGTGCTAGCGTGGTCCGGGATGCGGTTCGTCGTGATCGCGGGCTCCGCCGCCGTCTGGTCGCTCGCCGGATGCGCCGTGATCACCGACCTCTCCGCGCTCACGGGGGGCGACGCGGGCAGCGGGGCGGACGCGTCGCCATCATCCGACGGATCGCCATCCGACGGGCTGGCGGCCGACGGGTCTGCGACCGATGGGTCCACGGCCGATGGGTCCGCGGCCGACGCCTCCGACGCCGGGCCGAACGTGAATGCCTGCGGCGCGGCGCTCTTCGGCGCGCCCGTCCCCCTCGCCAACGCGGGCTTCGAGACCGGGTGCGGCGGCTGGAATGCCTACCAATCGACGCTGGCGGCGGACTTCGGCGCGCCCCTCGCCGGCAGCGTCGCGTGCCGCGTGTGCGCGACCGGCGGCCTGGATCAGATCAACCAGAAGGTTCAGAACCTCGCCGTGAAAGTGGGGGAGACGTACGAGTTCGTCGCGTGCGTCCGTGATGCCCCCGACGCGAGCAGCATCGGCACGGTGACGGCGGGTATGGGCGCCGGTGGGTCCGGCATCTCCAGCTTGTCATTGCCGATCTCCTCGACCTATCAGCCCGTGCGGGTGCGCTGGACGGCGACCGCCTCCGGTACGCTCGCCGTCACCGTCCAGACTCCGGACCACGCCGACGCGGGGTGCTACCTCGTCGACGAGACCTCCCTCTGGAAGCTCGACGGCGGCTGAGCCCTCATCTCCCCGGCAGGGGCGGCCTCTGCCCCTGCGACGCCGCGGTGCGGCCCTCGACCATCATCCGGAACTCGTCCGGCTCCAGCGACCGTCCCATCGCCTCCTCCAGGGAGATGAGCCGGCGCGCCCAGAGCGAGTACAGCGACTGGTTGAGCGTCTGCATGCCGTGCTTCTCCTGGCCGACCTGCATCTGGCTGTAGATCTGGTGGATCTTGTCCTCGCGGATGAGGTTGCGGATGGCGGCGTTGGGGAGCATCACCTCCAGCGCCAGCACGCGGCCGGGCGCGCCCATGCGCGGGATGAGCTGCTGGCTGACGACCCCCTGCAGCACGAAGCTCACCTTGGTGCGCACCTGCTGCTGCTGGTGCGGCGGGAAGACGTCGATGATGCGGTTGATGGTGGACACCGCGCTGTTGGTGTGGAGCGTGGCGAAGACGAGGTGCCCCGTCTCGCTGATGGTGAGCGCCGCCTCGATGGTCTCCAGGTCGCGCATCTCGCCGACGAGCACGACGTCGGGGTCCTGCCGGAGCACGTACTTGAGCGCGTTCTTGAAGCTCTCGGTGTCGGTGCCCACCTCCCGCTGGTTGACCACGCTCAGCTTGTGCGGGTGCAGGTACTCGATGGGGTCCTCCACCGTGATGATGTGCAGGCGCTGCTCGGCGTTGATCTTGTCGATCATGGACGCGAGCGTCGTCGACTTGCCGGAGCCGGTGGGGCCGGTGACGAGCACCAGGCCGCTGGGCTTCTGGGAGAGATCGGCCACGCCCGGCGGCAGGCCCAGCTCCTCGAAGGTCAGGATGCGGAAGGGGATGGTGCGGAAGGCGCCGGCGACGTTGTCGCGCTGCATGAAGATGTTGGCGCGGAAGCGGGAGAGGCCGCGCACGCCGAAGGCGAAGTCCAGCTCGTTGTGCTGCTCGAACTGGATCTTCTGCTCCTCGGTGAGGATGGTGTAGCAGAGGCGCTTGGTGTCGACGGGCTCCAGCTTGGGCAGCTTGAGCGGCACGACCGAGCCGTCGATGCGCAGCAGGGGGGGCGCGCCGGTGGTGATGTGGAGGTCGCTCGCCCCCTTCTCGATCATGGCGCGCAGCAGCTGGTGGAGCTGCACCTGCGACGACGCGTTGTCGGGCGCTTGCTGGGTCATGATCGCACTGTATCACCCCTTCGGGGCGAGGACGGCGGCCACGCGCGCCGCCCCGGCGTCCACCGAGGCCTCGTCGTGGTAGACCCCGAAGCCGAAGCGGAGCCGGTCGCCCCGGGCGTCGGTGACGATATTTGCAGAATACAGCTTCTCGTGGAGCTCGCCCGCGCGGGGGGTGCGGAAGGCGAGGAAGTTGCCGCGGCGTGCGTCGGAGAGCGGGACCACCAGGTCCTGCTCCCGCACCGGCAGCCCCGGGTGCACGCGCAGCGCGGCGAGGAAGCGCGCCTGCATCGCGTGGGCGTGGGCGTGCGCGGCGGCGGGGTCCACGCCTTCCTTCGCGAGCCAGTCCATCACCGCGACGAAGCGGTAGAGCGCCGTCGGGTCGAAGGTCGCGCCCAAGAAGCGCGACCCGTCCGCCGCGTAGGGCACCGGGCCACCCTGCGCGGCGGCGAGGGCGAAGAAGTCGGCGAACCACCCCGTGTCGCGCGGGCGCGGCAGCCACCCCGGCGGGGCGTGGACGAAGCACGCGCCCTCGCCGCTCATCGCGTACTTGTAGCCACCGGCGAGGTAGAAGACGCGCGAGGCGATCGCCGAGAGGTCGGTGTCCACCGCCCAGAAGCCGTGGTAGCCGTCCACCACCACCACCGTCTCCGCGCGCGCCGCGCCGGCGATGCGCGCCAGGTCCTCCACCGCGAAGCCGGAGTTGAAGAAGACCTGGCTGAGGTAGACCAGATCCGAGATCGCCGCGCGCCGCCTCGGCGAAGCGCTCGGTGAAGGTGGCGAAGGGCTCGACCGGCACGCGCGTGACCTTCGCCAGCCCGTCCTCCTCCAGCCGGGCGAGCTGCCGCTTCCAGGAGTGAAACTCCCCGTCGGTCGTCAGGATGCGGTGCGGCCGCTCACCTGTCGGGGCGCGTAGCCCGGAGAGGACGCGCATCGCCAGCTCGTGGGTGTTGGGGGCGAAGGCGACGGTCTTCGGGTCGGGCAGCCGCAGGGCGCGCGCCACGTGCGACTGCGCCGCGGGCCACACCTCCCCGAAGACCTTGTCCCACTTGCGGTCAGCGAGGCGCGCGGCGTCCTCCCACGCCGCCACGTGCGCGTCGAAGCTCGCGTCCGGCCAGAGGTGATGGCTGTGCGCGGCGAGGTGCACGCGCTCCGGGTCGGCCTGGATCGCGCGCCGGAAGTGGGAGCGGAGAGAGCGCATCACACCTCCAGCACGACCTTGCCGAACGCCTTCCGGTCCTCCAGCAGCTGGTGCGCCTTCGCCGCCTCCCAGAGCGGGAAGGTGCGGTCCACCACCGCCGCGAGCCGCCCGGCCTTCACGTGCTCCAGGATGGTGAAGAGATCCCCCTTGCGGCCCATCGTGGAGCCGAGCACCTGCACCTGCCGGAAGAAGATCTGCCTGAGGTCGATCTGGGGGGTGAAGCCGGCGGTCGCGCCGCACGTCACCACGCGCCCGCCCCACGCCGCCGCGCGGATGCTCTTGACGAAGACGTCGCCGCCGACGTGCTCGATCACCACGTCCACCCCGCGCTTGCCGGTGAGCTTCTTCGTCTCGGCGACGAAGTCGTGCGTGGTGTAGTTGATGACCTCGTCGGCCCCGAGCGCCTTCGCCCGCTTCGCCTTCTCCTCGGTGCTGGTGGTGGCGAGGACGCGCGCGCCGAAGAGGCGGGCGATCTGGATGGCCGCGCTGGAGACGCCGCTCCCCGCCGCCTGCACGAGCACCGTCTGCCCGGGCTTCACCTCCCCGCGCCGCACCACCATCTGCCACGCGGTGAGGAAGACGAGCGGGATGGCGGCGGCCTGCACGAAGGACAGACCCTCCGGCATGGGCAGCAGGTTGGTGTCCGGCACGTTGATCTGCCGCGCGTAGCCGCCCTGCGTCCCCTCGCCGAAGATGCGGTACTTCGCGCAGAGGTTGTCGTCGCCGTCCAGGCAGCGCATGCACACGCCGCAGGAGAGGCCCGGGTTGATCATCACCTTCTGGCCGACGGTCGCGTTGCGCGCGCCCGGGCCGAGCGCCTCGATCTCGCCGGCGATGTCCGCGCCCAGGCGGTGAGGGAACTCGTAGCGGATGTTGGGCAAGCCGCGCCGGGTCCAGAGGTCCAGGTGGTTGAGGGCGACGGCGCGCACGCGCACGCGCACCTCCCGCGGGCCGGGCTCGGGCAGCTCGATGGTGGCGCGCTCCAGCACCTCCGGCCCGCCCGTCCTGTTCATCACCATGGCTTCGGTCTGCATCGCCTGTCTCCGTTGCGTGTCACTCACCGAGGAGCTGGTGCAGGTGCGGGACGATCTCGCCGACCGCGCCCGCGCCCTTGATGGATCCCATCACCGCCTCGTCGGTCGCCTTGCCCTGGGCGTCGGGGATGCCGAAGTAGGGGATGAACTCGGGCTGGTAGCCCGCCATCCCGAGGCGCACGCCGTCGCGGTCCATGTCGAAGACGAGGAGGGTGAGGTCGGGGAACTCGGCGTCCAGCTCCCCCTTCTCCGCGGCGTGGTGAAAGCGCTGGCACGGCTCGCACCAGGTCGCGCCGATGTACACGAGCAGCTTGCGGTGCCGCGACTCGGCGCTGGCACGCGCCTGGGTCACCAGCGTGGGCACGTCGCCCTCCGGCGCGTCCACCAGCTCCACCCTGCCCTTCGCCACGGGCGCCGCCTCCACGGGCGCGGGCGCCGGCGGCTCCTCCGGCGCGCTGGATTTGCCGCAAGCGAGGCCGACCGCGAAGACCAGGACCACCACCGCCCTTCTCATGCCAGGCTGACCATGGCATGGCCCGCGACCTTCTGGAAGCACCCGCTTCGGTCCTCGACGGCGCAGGGGCGCCCCGCTACGGGTCGTACCGTGGCGCCGTCGCGCACGTCGACCTCTCGCCCCTCTCCGGCGCGGTCGCCAACGCGCTGCGACGCAAGCGCTGGGTCTACGTGGGGCTCGCCAGCGGCGACGTCTACGTGGCGGCGTGCGTGGTGAACCTGGGCTACGCGTCCAACGGGTTCGTCTTCGCCTACGATCGCAAGACGCGGCGGATGCTCGCGCACGCCGACGCGGTGGGCGGCCCGCGCGCCGCGCGCGTCTCCGACGGCGCGCAGGATGGTTGCAGAATGCAATTTCGCTCGCGCGCGCTGCAGATCACGGTGACGCGCGAGGCGGGCGTCTTCGCGGTGCGCGGGATGAGCGCAGGGATCGACCTGGACGCCCGTCTGGACGCGCGGGAGGCCCCGCCGTCCATCACGGCGATCGCCCCGGTGCGCGGGGGCGTGGTCAACGTGACCGAGAAGCGGCTGCTGCTCGCGGCGTCGGGCTCGCTGCGCGCGGGCGGACGGACGGTGAACCTGGAGGGGGGCCTGGGGGGCTACGACTACACGCACGGCCTGCTCGGCCGGCGCACCGCGTGGCGATGGGCCTTCGCGCTCGGCACGACGGAGGCGGGCGAGCCCTTCGGCCTCAACCTGGTTCAGGGCTTCACCGGCGACGCCGAGTGCGCCGCGTGGTGGCGCGGAGAGGTGCACCCGCTGGCGGAGGGGCGCTTCGACTTCGACCGGGAGGCGCCGCTCGCGGGCTGGCGCGTGACGAGCGCGGACGAGGCGGTGGACCTGCGCTTCGACCCCGGGGCGATGCACGAGGAGAACAAGAACTTCGGCGTCGTGCGCACGCGGTTCGTGCAGCCGGCGGGGGTGTGGACGGGGACGGTGCGGCTGGGCGAGGAGCGCGTCACGGTGAAGGACGTGCTCGGCGTGGCGGAGGATCAGGACGCCGTCTGGTAGGGGCCCTCCTCGCGAGGCGCTGCGCGCGCGCGCCGGCGACGCCCCGCCACGGGCCCCCCAGCCTCGCGGGTCCCGTCCCCCGGGAAATCCCTGCCGCGCGCGAGATCGTTAGCGCGCACATGAACTGCCCCCTACCCGCTCGAGGGAGCGACGGTCGGCCCACCCGCGCCGCGCCACGCGTCCGCCGAGCCACCCGGCGGCCCGTCGGTTTTCAGACAGCGGCACGCGGGAGATGAAGAATTGTTGAAGCGCATCCAACGGCGGTGGTGCACCCGACCGATCGGCTCTAAGTTGCCGCTCCGACGAGGACCTCATGCGAACCACTCTCTTGATGGCCGGCATGGCCGCAGCGCTTCTCCTCCCCATCCGTGCCTTCGCCCAGGAAGGCGCGCAGTCGGCGGCCGCCGCAGAGGACCAGGCCTTCAACGAGGCGCTCAAGGCGGAGCCCGGAGGGCTCACCGCCACCGCGGTCGGCACCGCGGCCGGCAAGACGAGCTACCAGGCCAAGGCCGCGGAGGAGGCCCTGCGAGGCGCGGCGGCGCGCGTCGACGCCGCCTGGTACGCCTTCCTGCCGCGCCTCTCCGGCGTCTTCAGCTACACGCGCCTCAGCGAGTTCACCCCGCCGTCGGTCTTCTCGGCGGGCACCAGCGGATCGCTCGTCGCGTCGGCGGCGCCGTGCACCCCGAACGCGGGGCTTCCGGGATGCAAGGTGGACCCCAACTCCCTGATCGCCATCCCCGCCTCGGCGTTCGCCTTCCCCCTGGTCTTCAACAACTGGCTGCTGCAGGCGACGCTCGTCGTCCCCATCACCGACTACTTCCTGCGCATCAACGAGAACTACACGGCCGCCACCCACGCGCGCGACGCCGCGCGCTACGACGTCGCCACGGCGCGCGCCAAGTCGGCGTCCGACGGGGAGGTTGCATTCTACAACTGGCTACGCGCCCGCGGCGCGCTCGTCGTCGCCACGCTCGCGCTGCAGGACCAGAAGACGCACCTCACCGACACCAAGAACCTGTTCACCGTCGGCAACGCCTCGCAGGTCGACGTGCTGCGCGGGGAGACCGCGGTCTCCAGCGCCGAGCTCGCCGTCGTGCAGGCGCAGAACTTCGTCGACCTCGCCGCCAAACAGCTCCGCGTCGCGATGCACGTCGCCGACAGCGTCACGCTCACGTCGGGCGAGACGATCGACGCGCGCCCGCTCCCGCCGGTGCAGGGCAACCTGCCGGCGCTCATCGGGCAGGCCGACTCCACGCGCCTCGAGATCCACAGCATCGACGCCAACATCGAGGCGGTGAAGGCGCAGGCGCGCGTCCAGCGGGCGGGGATGTACCCGCAGCTCTCCGCCTTCGGCGACGCGACGTACGCCAGCCCGAACCAGCGCATCTTCCCGCAGAGCGAGACGTGGTTTCCGACCTGGGACGCCGGCGCGCGCCTGACGTGGAGCCCGAACGACATCCCCACCGCCCTCGCCAACAGCGCCGACGCGTCGAGCCGCGCTGCGGCGCTCGAGGCCCAGAAGAAGACCCTGCTCGACGGGATCGCGATCGAGGTCACGCAGGCCTACCAGGGCGTGCAGGAGGCGGACTTCTCCGTCCAGAGCACCGAGAAGCAGCTCACCTCGGCGCACGAGGCCGTACGCGTCGCCCGCGAGCTGTTCAAGGCCGGGCGCGTGACCTCCACCACCCTCACCGACGCCGAGACCGAGCTCACGCGCGCGCGCCTCCAGATGCTCAACGCCCGCATCGACGCGCGTACGGCCCGCGTGCGCCTCGACCACGCCCTCGGCCGCGACACCCGGCTCGTCGCGCACTGACGTTCGGCTCGACCGCAGTCTCAGAGCGCCGCCGTCCGCTGGCGAAGCCCGGCGGACATGGCGCCGGCACGCCGAGCGGCCAGACGGCGTCGCACTGGGCCCAGAGCGCGACGCGTCGCGCGGCGAACACCGAGCCGAGCACCATCGCCCCTCCAACGAGAACCCGCTCCCGCGAACGCCAGGGTCCCCGCCGACGAGCTCCACGTCGTTCTGCGACGAGGCCCGCCGAGGCGCGCGCGGGGCAACAGAGGGCGAGCACCGACGCCACGACGAGCACACCACCCGTGCGGCGAGGAGTCATCGCGTGGCCGCCCAGACCAGAACGACGTTCAGCGACAGGTAGCCGAGCAGGAGCGCGACGAAGGAGCACCGGTCGATCCATCGATACAGTCGCTCGCGGCCGAGCGTGTCCAGCAGGTACAGCGAGATGGCCGACTCGACCAGCGTGAGGAAGATGGTCGCCAGGCCCGCGGCGTTGACCATCGCCGCCAGCGTGAAGCGCCCTGTCGGCGGGAGGCTGCCCACGACCATGAGGTTGTTCGCGGTGGCCGTGAAGATGGCCCCCACCGGCAGTCCGAAGCGAGCGTCCACGTGGATCGGCCTGATGAAGAACACGATGAACGTGACGGCGATCGCGGCGAAGAGCGCCTGGAAGTTCTTGAGGTACAGCTGGCTGCTCGTGGGCGCCACGACCATCGCGAAGACGAGCAGCGAGTGGGTCTTCGGCGCGCCGGCGCGCGGGTCGCCCAGCGTGGACTCGTGAGCCAGGTACTTGACGGTGACGAGGGTCTGCGTGACGGCGACGCCGCGCGGGACCGCGCGACGGTTGACCCCGCTGCTCTGCTCGTCGGCTACGTACCGCACGCGGTCCACGCCGTGAGCGCCGTCCTCCACCTGTGTCGTCAGCGCATCGTTGCCGAAGGGGTAGCGCCCGGGGTCGAAGGCCTTGGTGAACCGCGCCCTCACCCGGTAGCGCGCGTACCGCTCCGCTCCGGTGGCGTAGGAGACGACCTCGTCCCGCTCCGTGATCGCGCCGTTGACGACCTGGAAGGTGGCGCCCGGGTCGATGGGGGCGTCAGGGGAGTTCTGCCAGCGGAACCAGATGTCGAAGTCCTCCGTCCAGGTCCCGTCCCGCGTGGAGACGTCTCCGATGGCGTTGACATAGATGCCGACGCTCACCTCGGTGGCCTTCGCCAGCACGGCCGCGTCGGGCACATGCGCGCTGTCGATGGTCGCGGCCTGAAGGAAGTCCTGGCGCGCCTGCTCCGTCTCGGCCTCGTAGCCGCGGAGCGTGCGCGCCCCGAAGAAGGCAGAGACGGCGTACAGGAGCACGATCGCCAGCGTCCACACCGAGACCAGGCGACGGGCCCTCGGGGTGATCACGTCTCTGGTGTCGTCGCGCGCGGTGGGCTTCTCTTCCATGGTCGCCTCAGAGCGACGCCACCGGGGCGGTGAAGGCGAAGACGCCCAGCAGCATCAAGACGACCGCGAGCGTCGCGCCGTCGTGGTGCTCCTCGCCCGGAACGCTCACCGCTCCCCTCGTCGCGTCACCCACCGTGCTCACGGTGCACCTCCTTCGTCTCGCCAGCAGAACGCCTTGGTCGCCCGGTGAAGAACCTGCACCTCGCTGCCCTCCAACGCGATCGCGCGCCGGTCCGTCTTGCAAGCGCCTGACCACCGCGGATCGACGCGACGCGCGAGGCGGGTGCGCCCAATATTCCGACCGCAGCGGAGCGCCCCGCAGCGGGTTCGTTCGCGGCGCGGACGGTGCGGGCCACACCATGACGCGCGCGTCCGGAGGCTCGGAGGATCCGCGTGGACGACGCGGACCAGACCCTGGTTCACCTGCGCGAGAGCGTGCGCTGAGCTGCGCGCGCGCTACTGCCGCGCGAGGATCACCTTCATCGCGTGCTCGGCGTCCTCGATGAGCTCTCCGCTCACGTCGACGGTCACGCTGTGGAGCGTGCCGCTGAACTTGAACGGCGGCTGGTACTCCGTCCAGACCGGCGAGCCGCTGTCGGCACCGCAGACGAAGCCTCCGCCGAGCCCGAGGGAGAGCGGCATGGTGAGCGGGATGTCGCCCTGGCCGACGAGCTTGCCGTCGATGTAGAGCAGGCCACGCCCCGGCGCGCCCTTGCCGTGGGGGATGTCGGGCTTGCCGGTCACCTCGAACTCGAAGCGCAGCTTGTGGCGCCCCTCCGGGACGGGAACCGTCGCGACGACGTGGGAGAAGCTGCTGCCGACGTAGCTGTAGACGTACTGCAGCTTGCCGTGCTGCACGTAGAACGAGAAGCCGCCCTGCACGTCTCCCGCAGAGAGCAGCACGCCGTCCGCTCCCCCCTCGGGGATCTCCACGTCGGCCGTGATGCTGTGGGGCCGATTGAGCACCTTGGCCGCCGCGTTGGTGGGGACCATCTGCGTGCCGGGGTAGTAGGTGTAGCTGGTGCGATCGGTCGCGAGCTGCGGCCGCGGGTCGGCGAAGCGGAGCGTGCCTCGCGAGTCGATGGGGAGGACATCGTACTTGCCCGCCTCGACGTACCATGTCGCGATCATCTCGATCAGCTTCTGGCGGTTCTTGGCGGCGACGTCGTGGTTCTCCGCGAAGTCCTCGTCGATGTGATACAGCTCCCAGCTCTTCGCATCGAGCTCGGCCAGCTTGTCCTTGTCGATCGGGGCGCCGAAGAACATCCCGGATTCCTTGAAGGACGTCCCCGGCCACGGGCACACCGCGCGCCATCCCTCGTGGTAGATGGCGCGGTGCCCCATCATCTCGAAGTACTGGGTGAGGTGCTTCGTGGGCGTCTTCGCGTCATCGAGCGCCTGGGCGAAGCTGTGTCCCTGGATGGGCGACTGCGTGACGCCCCGGATGGACTGCGGGGCTTCGATGTCCAGCAGCTCGAGCACCGTCGGGACCATGTCGATCGCGTGCGCGTACTGCGTGCGCAGCTCGCCCTTCGCCTTGATGCCCTTCGGCCAGTGGACGATGAACGGATCACTGACGCCGCCGCGGTAGGTCTCACGCTTCCAGCGCCGGAAGGGCGTGTTCCCGGCGAAGGTCCACCCCCAGGCGTAGTGATTGAACGTCGACGGTCCGCCGAGCTCGTCGATCTTCCGCAGGTTCTCCTGCAGGGAGTCGGGGATGTTGTTGAAGAACTTGTTCTCGTTGACCGAGCCCGTGGGCCCGCCTTCGGAGCTCGCGCCGTTGTCGGAGATGAGCATGATCAGCGTGTTTTCCCACTCGCCGATCGACTTGAGGAACTCGAACAGCCGCCCGACGTGGAAGTCGGTGTGGGTGAGGAAGCCCGCGAACACCTCCATCATGCGCGCGTAGAGCTTCTTCTCGTCCGCCGACAGCGTCTCCCAGTCGGGGACGTCCGGGTCGTGCCGCGAGAGCACCGCGTCCTTCGGGACGACGCCGAGCTCCTTCTGCCGCGCGAAGGTCTTCTCGCGATACGCGTCCCAGCCGGCGTCGAACTTGCCCTTGTACCTGTCGGCCCACTCCTTGGGGACGTGGTGCGGCGCGTGCGTGGCGCCGGGGCAGAAGTACAGGAAGAAGGGCTTGTCCGGAGCGATCTGCTTGGCGTCGGCGATGAAGCCGATGGCCTTGTCCACCAGATCCACGGTCAGGTGGTAGCCCTCCTTGGGCGTCTTCTCCGGCTCCACGGTGTGGTTGTCGTAGACGAGCTCGGGGTAGTACTGGTGCGTGTCGCCGCCGAGGAAGCCGTAGTAGCGCTCGAAGCCCCGGCCGAGCGGCCAGCGGTCGTAGGGGCCGGCCGCCGACAGCTGATCCGCCGGCGTCAGGTGCCACTTGCCGAGCGCGAAGGTGTTGTAGCCGTGCTCCAGGAGGATCTCGGAGAGGAACCCGTTCTCGAAGGGGATGTACCCGTTGGCGCCGGGATATCCGGTGGAGCCCTCGGTGATGCACGACATCGCGTTGGAGTGGTGGTTGCGCCCGGTGATGATGCACGTGCGCGTCGGCGAGCAGAGCGCGGTCGTGTGCATGTTGTTGAAGAACAGCCCGTTCTTCGCGAGGGCGTCGATGTTCGGCGTGGAGATGGGGCTTCCATAACAGCCCAGCTGTCCGAAGCCGGTGTCGTCCAGCACCAGAAACAGCACGTTCGGCGCGCCCGCCTTCGCCCGCCGCGGCATGGGCCACGCCGGGCTGGAGACGTCGAAGGTCCGCCCGATCACACCGGGAAACGCGCTTCCAGGCTTGTACTCTTTGATGGCCATGTCGAACCTCCCTGTCCCTTTCGCACTGTTGCCGCGGCGTGCGGACGGTCGCGGTCCCCCAAGCAACAGGCGGTCCATCGACATTTCGGAGGAGGCAGCGACGAGCGAGAGACGCGTAGCGCCGCGGCGCGTGCGCGACGTGAGCACGCCTTGCATCGCGCAGAAGTCCGGTGCCGCAATCGCCGGTCTTCACGTCTCGTGCGTCTCGTGCGTCTCGTGCGCGGCCGCCGTTCTTTTCGTGTGCCGGTGCCACGAGCGCGCGGTCGGGACGTCCTGCGGCGCCGCGGCATGACGGATGCAGCCGGTCATCGCATGAAGCCGGTCGTCTCCGTCCTCGCCGGTCTGCTCGCGCTGGGAGGCGCGGCGTGCGCGCCGCCGACCGATGTTCAAACGACCTCGCTCGAGACCGCGCCGATCGTGCACTACCGCACGTTCTCCTTCGCGCCCACGACGGGAGCCTCGGCCTACCACCAGCGCGCGCTCAGCGACTACCCGCAGTCACCGCGCTCCGCTCACGTCATCGACCTGATGAAGGCGTCCATCACGCAGGCGCTCGAGCAGAAGGGCTACGTGCTCGCGCCGCCGGGTCAGGGCGAGCTGGTCATCCTGTGCTCGGCGGGCCGGCGAGACGTGGAGACCGTCGTGGGGCGCTCGTGGCGCGTGACGGCGCGCGGGGGGGATGGAGACGAGACGCGCAGCGCGGTCGAAGGCGGCATCGTCATCGACGTCCTGGACAGGACCGGGGGTCAGGTCTGGCACGGCGCCGCGACCACCGAGATCGACCCGCAGAAGCCCGATGACGCGCGCGTCCGGGGCGTGGTCGATCGCGTGATGAAGCCGTTCCCGGCGCGTCCGCCGGCTAGATGACGGCCGCTCCACCCCGCCCCACCCCTTTCGCTGGATCCCCCTCGCGCTCCGGGTGAATATCAGCCCGTGAGCCGCCCTGACCTCCTCGGCGCAGTCCTCGACGCCCTCGTCGCTTCCACCGACAAGGACACCCTCCGTGCAGCGGTCGACGCGCGCCTCGGCCGCGTCGACACGCCCGCCCCCACCGTCGCCACCGGCTCGCCGGAGCGCCTCTCCGCGGTGCCCGCGGCGCCACGAAGCGCCAGCCGCCTGACCGACTCCGTCCTCTCCCGGCTCGTGCTGGGCGACATCCTCGGCGACGACATCCTCGGCGCGCGACCGGCGGACAAGGCCTTCCCCCTCCGCCTCTTCTTCGGCGAGCTCGCCGAGCAGCTCGACGAGGACGCCGGCTTCACCCTGGCGGCCGCCCTCAACTTCTTCTTCCGCGCCCCCATCGACGAAGACCTGCGCATGCAGGTGGGCCTGGCCTCCAGCCGCCTCTTTTACGCCTTCGCAGAGGACCGCAACGCCGACCGCGCCAACGTCGCGGTGATCGCCCCGCTCCTCGCCACCCTCATGTCCAGCGAGCTCCCGCGCCTGCGCCTGGAGAGCGTGGACCACACCCAGGTGTTCGACTCCCAGCTCCACGAGCGCGAGCCCGGTTCCGACCCGAAGTCCAAGGCCGTCGTGCCGAAGAGCTTCCTCTGCCGGATCACCGCCACCGGGATGGTGCGCTCGCGCGCGCTGGTGCGAACGTGAACGACAAGGCGACCTGGCTTCCCAACCTCGTCGGCGGCGTCTCCATCTGGAAGCTCGCGCCGGACCTCAACCAGCCGCAGTTCTTCGACGGTCGCCTCCTCGTCCCCGAGACCGAAGGGGCCGACAGCCTCCCCTCCCGCGTGATCTGGGACCTGGAAGGACTCGTTCCGCTCCGCGACGCCCGCGCGCAGCACCCGGCCGAGGTCGAGGCGGCGGTGGGCGACTTCGTCAAGTGCCTGGAGCGCACCGCCGAGGAGCTCGGGCGGGAGGACTCCGGCTACCGCAAGTTCAAGGACGCCCTCACCTTCCCCGCCGGCCTGCAGCCGGGCTCCGCGGCGGAGAACGAGGAGGAGCACTACTACTTCGATCCCGTGCAGAAGAAGGTCCTCGCCATCCACTGGGGGGCCTCGCCGCGCACCCTCGCCGGGCAGGAGGTGCGTGTCTTCGGCTGGGTCGACTGGACGAAGCTCGGCAGCGCCGAGACGGCCGCTGCAGCCGCGGCCGCCGCCGCCGTTGCTGCCGCCGCTCCCGCGACGGAGACCGCCGCCGTCCCCCCGCAAGAGAAGCGGGCGGAGGAGAAGAAGGAAGAAGAGGAGCAGAAGGAAGAGGAGAAGCCGCCGGAGCACGGGGAGAAGAAGATCCTGCCGTGGTGGCTCTGGATCCTCTCCGGTCTCTTCGCGATGGCGGTGCTCATCGGCCTGGCGTGGCTGCTCCGCTCGTGCGGAGGCCTCGCGCCGGAGCCGGCAGCCGACGCGGCAGCCGCCGACGGCGCGGCCCACGCCGACGGCGCCGTCGCCGATGGTGCCGCGGCCGATGGCGCGGCGAGCGCGGACGCCGCGGCGATGGCGGGTGACGGTGGTGCGGCGGCAGACGCCAGCGACGACGGCGCCGCCGGGGGCGATGCCGAGGCCGCGGGGGACGGAGAGGCCGCGGGGGACGGCGGCGAGCTGGGCACGGGCACCGGCACCGGCATGGGGACCGGCACCGTCGTCGTCACGGGCGGCGGGATTGGCGCCGGGACGGCGGCGCCGACGCGCACGCACTTCCGACCGGATGCCGTGCGGTGGAGGGTCACGCAGGGCCAGGCGCTGGTGGCCGCCACCACGCCCCCCGGCGGCGCGGGCAACACCTACGTGGTGACGCTCAAGCCGGGCGGCAGCTTCCAGGGCGTGCACGTCGAGTGGATGGACAAGGCGGGGGGCTGGCACCCCTTCTGATGCAGTAGGATGAGCGCCGGATGGACCCGAGCACGCTTCACGCACTCTCTCAGGGCGTCTCCGACGCCGCCCAGGCGCTCGCGCTTCCCGGCGGCGACGGCGAGCACCAGGCGGAGTCTCACGTCCTGCACGATCTCTCGGTGCGCGTGCGCAAGCTCGCGCGCGCCAGCGGCCGTCCGCAGGCGCTCGGCCTCTTCGGCCCTTCGCAGGCGGGCAAGTCCTTCCTGGTCGGTGCCATCCTCTCCCACGAGCTCGGCACCCTGGAGGTGCGCTGCGGCGGCCGGCAGATCGACTTCCTGAAGGAGATCAACCCGGCCAAGGGCGTGGAGTCCACCGGCGTCGTCACCCGCTTCTCCACTCACGACCCGGCGGAGCCGGTGCAGAGCGGTTTTCTCTGCCAGCTCCTCTCACTCGAGGGCGTGCTGGAGTCGCTCGCCACCGGCTTCCTCGTCGAGTGCACCTCCCCCAGCATCGCCAGCGATCGCGTGGAGAAGTGCCTGCGCGACGCGCGCCTCCTCTCCGGCGCGGCTGCCCCGCCCGCCTACCGCGCCGCGTGGGACGCCGTCTGGCACGGCCTGAACAAGAAGTACCAGGACCGCCACCCCTACCTGAACGAGCTCCGCGCCCGCACGGCCCTCAAGAGCGACGCGTGGAAGAAGGACATCGCCTCGGTCGCCGGCTGGCAGCTCGTCTTCTCCCTGCTCTGGGGCGGCCCCGGCCACGCGCCGGACCTCGATCAGGTGCTGCGCCTGCTCTGCCAGGGCCTGGAGGCCGTCGGCGACGCCGAGGTGGTGGAGGTCGGTCTGGAGCACGTGCGCGCGTCCAGCGAGGGCACCAGCATCATCGACGCCGCCTGCCTCAACGCGATGGGCAAGGGCGGCGGCATGATGCGCGTGCGCCCCGCCGGCGGCGCGCGCGAGTCGCAGATCGCCCCCGGCGTCCTCGCCGGCCTCATCGCCGAGATCCGCCTGCAGCTCGCCCGCGCGAAGGGCTCCCTGCTGGAGATGTGCGATCTGCTCGACTTCCCCGGCGGCCGCGCCCTCAAGGGCATCAACGGCTTCGGCCAGGCGGAGCTGTCCACCGGCCAGATGGACAACGCCATCGAGGTCTACAAGCGCGGCAAGCTCACCTACCTCTTCGAGCAGTACTCGCTGGACCGCGAGATCACCGCCCTGGTCCTCTGCTCCCCCGGTCCGACGAAGCCGGAGGCCATCCAGATGCAGTCGCAGGTGGAGAGCTGGCTGCGCATCCGCCACGGCTCCCCCACCCCCACCCTCGCCGGCGACGTGGAGCGACCCAGCCTCTTCGTCGCGCTGACGAAGTACGACATGAGCCTCGGCGCGCTGCGCAGCGACAACGCGCGCGACCGCTGGGACTCGCGCGTGCAGGAGGCGTGCGTGGAGTTCTGGGCGCGCGGCGCCTCGTCGTGGCTCTACAACTGGGGGGCCAAGAGCCGCCCCTTCGCCAACATGTTCTGGGTCAGAAACCCCTACGCCGACCAGATGACGACGCTGAAGCCGGCCGAGCCCGACTACGACGTGGTCAAGACCGGCTACATGCAGTCGCGCGCGGTGCAGCGGCACATCGCCCGCTTCGAGGCGAAGTGGGCGGCGGTGGAGGGCGCCGGCGACGATGGCCTGCCGCGCAGCGGCGTGCCCCTCCTCTGCACCGCCCTGCGCGACAAGATGCAGGACGACGTGAAGGCCCGCGAGCTGGAGGCGGAGGGCAAGGCCATCCACGGCGAGCTGGTCAACGTGCTGCGCTCCCTCACGCCCTCGCGCGACGAGGCGGAGGAGCGCGAGCGCATCGCGGCGAGCGCGCGCGAGCTGGTGGAGGCGGTCGACCGCGAGATGCGCCGCCGGGCGAGCGGCGCCGTCTTCGGCGATCTGGTGCGCCGCTTCGTGGCGGACGACGACGAGCTGGAGGACGAGGTGCGCCGCGCGTGGTCGCAGGTGGCGCCCATGTCCATCAAGGCGAGCGACAAGGTCAAGCGCGTGCTGGTGCACACCCTCAAGTGGTGGATGCAGACCGCGAGCGAGCGCATCCGCGAGTCCGACCTCGCGCTCCCCCAGGCGATGGTGGACGGCTTCGTGCGGGAGGTGTGCACCTCGCGGCAGGTGCTGCCCATCCTGGGCACCGCCATCTACCCGTACTTCTCCCGCAGCACGGTGAGCTTCCGTCTGGTCGCGCGCATCCTGCAGGTGAAGGTCACCGACGCCATGGTGGGCCTGCTGGAGACGGGCGAGCGCGCCACCCCGACGCCGCCGGTGCGGCTCAGCTACGCCGAGGAGCTCGGCCGGCCCGGCCAGCCGGGCGACGCCATCGACTGGAGCAACGTCGACTTCGACGCCGACGAGTCCACCCCCGCCGCGGACGTGGAGATCATCTTCGCGGGCCGGCGCAGGTACCGCACCTGGGCCGAGCACCTGGGCGAGTTCTACCTGAAGAACCGCGGCAGCTCCCCCAGGCCGCCCGCCGACGAGCCGCGCACCCGCCGGCTGCTGGCGGTGCTCGCCGAGGTGGAGAGAGCCCATGGCGGCCCCGCGTCCTGAAGGCGAGCAAGAGGAAGACCTCCCCGAGGCAGAGGGGGAAGTCGAGCTCGGCACGCGCGAGGACCTGGAGCGCGCCGGCGACGTCGAGGGTCTGCTGCTCCTCGCCAGGGCCTTCCGCGGCGGCCTGCACGGCCAGCCGAAGGACCTTCGCCGGTGCTACGAGGCGTACGCCGCCGCGGCGAAGCTGGGCAGCCCGGAGGCGGAGTACGCCCTCGCCCTCTTCCACCTCGCCGGCGGCGTCGTCCCGCAGGACCTGAAGGAGGGCGCCGCGCACCTGCGCGCCTCCGCCGACGGCGGGTTCGTGGAGGCGAAGGTCTACCTCGCCAACCTCTACGAGCTGGGCGTGCACTACGGCGCCGACGCCGACAAGGCCGACGTGTGGTACCGCAGCGCCGCGCGCAGCGCGGGGGTGACCGACGCACCGGAGAGCCCGGAGTACGCGCGCGCCCTCGCCGAGATGGGGAGCGTGAGGCATGCCCTGCTCCTCGCCGACGATCCCGCGGTGTCCGCCGCGGACCGCGAGCACTACCTGCGACGCGCCCGCGCGCACGGGCAGGGGCTCAAGACACGACCGTCCATCTCGGAGGTGGTGCCCTCCAGCACGCCGCCACCCATGGTGGTCGCGGTGGGCGACGCGCCGCCGTCGACCTCCGGACCGATGCCCGCGCCCGGCCCGCGCGGCAAGGCGACCGCGGCGCGCACCGGCGCCGCGGACGAGGCCGCGGCGCCGGCGAAGCGTGTTGTGAAGAAGAAGGCGCCCAGCCGCTTCACCACGCGCGCTGGGCTCACCGCCTTCGGCTACATGGTCCTCTTCGTCGGCGCCGGCCTGGGCGCCGCCAAGCTCGCCGCCGAGGGCGCGAAGCTCCTCGCCCGGAGCGGCCCGCTGCCCGTCTTCGGCACGCACCTCGAGCTGGTCTACCCCGCCGTCGCCGCGCTCATCGGCTTCGTGCCCGCGCTGCTCATGTACCGCTTCCGCCCGTGGCTCACCGCGGTCGTCGTGTCGCTCGCCGCCGCCTTCGCCGGCTACGCCCTGCACGGCGAGCCGCACCTGACGCTCGTGCCGTACGCCGTCGTGCAGGGCGTCGCCGCCGGCGCCGCGGCGTTCCTGGCCGCGCTCCTCTTCGTCGGCGTCACCGGCGGCACCAAGTCGAGTACACGCTAGTCTGTAGATCGCTTCCCCATCGGTAACATACAAGCTCGCTTGTATTTACGAATGACGGGATCCGCGTAGCGTCGTTGGTGCACGGCGAGGCAGGCAGTCGGTGGCGGGCCAGGCACTGGCGAGCTCCGGCTGCGACGTCGGGCGAAGGAGGTTCGCATGAAACGACTGAGTCTGGCGGCCATCGCCACCCTGGCCGCGGTGCTGGCGGCGTGCGCGGTTGACGACGAGGCGGTGAGCACGTCATCCGAGGCGCTGAACTCGGTGACAGCCTCGACGTACACCAACGTCCCGGGCTTCGGCTCGGGCGGCGGACAAAACCACTTTGCCACGTCGTCGACCATCACGGTCGCTGACTCCACGTGTCCCCAGGGCTTCCGGACGACCACCGCCTGGGAGGAGGAGTCGACCCACACCAACGACCAGCCCGTCCGCATCCTCGTCGGGAACCAGTGCGGGTTCAACCCGGTGAGCGTGAACAACGGCGGGGCCGCCGTCGAGCTCACGACGGCCATCACCGGGACGCCCCCACGCTGGACCGAGCTCCATCCGAACGACGAGATGGTGTACAGCAAGGAGCCCGTCCTCCTCCCGGTCGGTGATCCCGACCAGTCCAACACCATCGCGCTGCTCGCGCAGGTGGGGCGGGGCGCCGGCATCCCCGGGGCGTGCCCCTGCGAGTACAAGTACGTGGCGATCGTGCTGTCCACCGACGGTGGCGTCACGTGGCACGATCCGCACCTCGTCCCCACGGACGACGCCGGTACATCCGCCGGCCAGATCGGGCTGGACGATCTGGCGGCGGCAGCCTCGTACCTCCCCGACCGCAACAACGGCGTCTACTTCTACCACCACGACACCGGAACGAACGACATCTTCGTGACCTGGACGTTCGGCGGTCACCGCTGGTTCCAGATCGTCAGCTACGCCCAGGACCCGGTGACCGGTGCCTGGTCGCTGGTCACGGAACCCCGCGACATCGACCTCGCCCAGCAGGCCTACTACTCCACCGGAGGGCCCATCTTCACCGGCACCATCTACAACATGAGCATCGTCTCCGGGCTGGTGCAGAACCCGCCATCGAGAAATCCCTTCGTGATGGTGCAGTGGCCTGCGGTCAACGCGACCGACACGGGGGGCCAGGATACGCTGCACGTCGACTGCACCACCGGCGGACAGGTGCTGCTCAACCAGCGATGGAAGGGGGCCGTCAGCTACGACTACGGCCTGCACTGGTACCAGCTCCCCGATTCCCACGCCACGAACGATCCGTGGCCCACGTGCGTCGGCTTCTTCCCCGGTGACGCGAGCTACGTCAACGACGCGCGGTCGCAGCTCGCCTTCGACCACAACACCAGCTCGGTGATCGACGCGGTCGCCGTGTGGAACCACACCTACGGCCCCATCCCGGGCACCTACATCGAGTCGAACGCCTTCACCTTCCCCTCGGCGCCCGGTTACATCGGACCTGTGCCCGTCTTTCACTCCGACCACAGCACCCAGCCCGGCAACCCTCCGCAGGATCAGTTCCTGCCGGCGCTGGCCGCCGATCACTTCTGGACGGGCTACGGCACCGGCTCGGTCGGCTTGGCGTGGGTGGACTCCATCGAGGACTCCACCCACCAGAACCAGCCGAGCGGGGTGTACGGCGTCACTGCATCGCAGTTCACCGTCGCAAACCCGGGCTTCCTCTCGGGGCCGTCCCTCGGCCGCATCTGGCCCGTCCCACCCGCGCCTGCTACGTTGCTGGGCGTCCCCATCAACAACGGCTTCGACTGGGACGTCCTCGGACGGCACAACTCCATCTCGGCCAATGGCGGGCTCTGGTGGCTCGACTTCAGCGGCGACTGGACCTCCGGCCACAGCGTGATGCACGTCTCCAGCATCGCCCCTCCGTGACGAGATGAATGCAACACCTTCCAGACTCGTGCTCGTCTCCCTCCTGGCTGCGGCGGCCGCCGGCTCGTTGCTCTCGGTCGCCGCGTGCGGGGGGCGGCTCTTCGGGGCGGAAGGCGGCGACGACGTCGACGCCGCCCTCCACGGGGACGGGTCGACGGACGGGGGCGACGGCGCCTACGTCGGAGAGTGCTGCGATCCCGTCCTCGGGCCCGTGGCCGACTGCGATCACGACGCGCACATGCCCTACTACGCCGATGGCGGCTGGCGAAGAATCTACTGCGGGCTCTGGCCGCCAGACGAGGAGGGCGGTCCCCACTGGCTCGCGCACTGCGCATGGGACGTGGCTGTTTACCCCTCCGTCTGGGCGTGTTGCCCCCCCGTGGGCACCACCAGTTGCTGCCCCAACATCGGTGACGCGCACCCAGGCGTCACCTGCGACGGCTACGGACCGGGCCACTGACCCGAGCTGGAGGCGCGCAAGCCGCTCCAGATCCCTGCTCCTCTCCCTCCTCGCCGCGGCGGCCGGCGGGCTGCTGCTCACTGCCGCCACGTGCGGGGGGAAGGATCTGGGGACGAGGCGGCGGCAACGTCGACGACGCCTTCCAAGGAGATGGATCGGCCTCAAAGGTCGGGGCGGGGCGGACCGGGGCTACGTCGGAGAGTGCTGCGATCCCGTCTTGGGGCCGTGGCCGACTGCGACCACGCCGTCCAAGCCCGGTACGCACCAGATGGCGGGTTGCAGCGTATTTGATGCGCCCTCTCATACATCCATCCCGAAAGTGGACTATGGGAGCACTGCGGGTGGCACAGCGACCAGGCGCCCTACCACTGCGCCTGCCGCGTCTTGCCCTGCGGGGCCTGTGCGACGGGACTGGACGGTCGTCCCGGGGGGGGGGTAACCTTGCCTCATGGGTGCGGGCTTCCTCCTCGTCGAGGACGACGGTCTTGTCGTGTCGGCCTTGACGCGCCTCTTGCGGCCCTACGGTAGCGTCACGCACTGCCGTCTTGTGCGGGACGGACGCAGGCGGCTGGGTGGCCACGACGCGTGGTGCGCCGTGATCGTCGATCCGGGTCTCCCCGATGGTGCCGGGATCCTCGAGATGGCGCTCGGGTGGGCACGCCAGTACCAGCTCACGGTACGCGAGCGGCAGCTGCTCGAGCGCAGCGCGCTCGGTGTGGATCGTTCCGAGATGGCAGCCGAGATGGGTATCTCCCGCCTCACCCTCGACACTCACGTGCACAACCTCGTGCAGAAGACCGGCGACCGCAGCCTCGACATCGCAAGCGCACGGCTCTTGCGCGAGTGCGTCGCCATGGCTGGCGGCGCAGTGCAGGCACCAAGAGCGGTCAGCGGCGAACGCCCACGCGTCACGCCGGGCACGCCACGTCGGAAGGCGCGAGGACGGTAGCGCCCCCTCGCGCACCGGGAGGGAAACTTCCCGACGACAGCCGCGTACATCGGAACCATCGCGGCCACACGCGCCGCCACTTCCACGAACGCACCGCCCCGGGTCCCGGGCGCGCGGCGCGTTCCGCCCCAAGAAGGAGCTTCTCGATGCGTACGTTCGTTCGCGCGGCCGCGCTGATGGCCGCGGTGTGCCTCGCGTCGGCCGCCTGCTCGTCGGCAGGTGGCGAGACCACCGCCGATGACTCGCAGTCGTCGTCGTCCTACCAGACCGGCTGCACCGCCATCGCGGGCCCCACCTACGCCCTTCACGGCACCGCCCTGCTGCCCGACGGCCCCGAGACCGCGTACGTCGTCGTCTCCGCCGAGCACATCACCGGCGTGGTGACCGACGTCGCCGATGTCCCGTCCGACGCGAAGATCATCGAGACCGGCGGCGTCATCGCGCCGGGCCTCATCGACCTCCACAACCACGTCGCCTACGACTTCATCCCCTTCTGGAACTCCGGCCGGCGCTGGAGCGACCGCTACCAGTGGGCGCGCGCCAGCGCGTACTCCGCCGCGGTGAAGGCGCCATACAACGCAGTCAAGAAGGCCCACCACATGTGCGAGGCGGTGAAGTACGGCGAGTTCCGCGCCCTCGCCGGCGGCACCACCACCATCCAGGGGTCGGCGGATCTCACCTGCACGCGCTCGTGGGTGCGCAACGTGGAGTTCAAGAACTTCTGCAAGGACGAGATCCGCCAGGACGTCCTGCCCGTGACGGCGCTGAAGCAATCGGACGCCGACGCGCTCAACGCGCAGTTCGCGAACGGGAAGACCAAGGCGTTCTTCATCCACCTCGCCGAGGGCACCGACGACTCCTCCCGCGCCGAGTTCGACTACCTCGAGCAGATCGGCCTGGTCAAACCGCAGGTGGTGGCCATCCACGCGACGGCCCTCGACGCCCCGCGCCTCGCGAAGATGGGCCAGGCCGGCATGAAGATCGTCTGGTCGCCCCTCTCCAACCTGGCGCTCTACGGGCAGACGACCGACATCCCCACCGCCCTCGCCGACGGCATCACCGTCTCCATTGCCCCCGACTGGTCGCCCTCCGGCAGCGCCAACGTCCTCGCGGAGCTGAAGGTCGCCGACCGCGTCAACCGCGAGCGCTTCGCCGGCCTCATCACCGACCGGCAGCTCGTCAACATGGTGACCATCAACCCCGCGAAGACGGTGGCGATGGACGACAAGATCGGATCCATCCGCAAGGGCCTCTTCGCCGACCTCGTCGTCGTGCGCGGGGACGTGACGCACCCCTACCGCGCCCTCATCGACGCCGGCCCCGCCGACGTGATGCTCACCACCGTGTCCGGCCAGGCGTTCTACGGCGCGCCGGACCTCGTCGCCGCCATCGGCGACGACCGCGCCTACACGACCGTCGACGCGTGCGGCGAGGCGAAGAGCCTGGCCGACACCGAGACCACCCTCCCGATCAGCGGCGGCAGCGAGACGCTCGCCGACATCCAGCAGGACTTCGTGAACGACGGCGTCGCCTCCACCATCCCGCTCGTCTCGTGCGACGCGGCCCCCGAGTGGGCCTTTCATTGACCTTCCAGCCTGGGAAGGACCGGTAGGCCTCCCTCGTACAAGGACGCTCCTCATGGACCTCCACTTCAAGAATCGCCCCCGCCTTGGCCTCCTCCTCCTCCCCGCCCTCGCCCTGCTGGCGCAGTCGGCCGTCACCGGCTGCAGCGCCGGCGCCGCCGAGGACACCTCCGACGAGACCTACGAGGGCCTCTCCCTCGGCGACGACGATCTCAACGGCCTGTGGGTCACCACGATCGACGGCCAGAAGCAGACCGGCGACTCCATGATCGAGTCCTGGCCCGCGGCCGGCATCCGGCTCGACCTCGTCGACGGCTCGGCCCACACGCTCACCCGCAGCGCGGACACCCTCACCGAGGGATCGAGCTCCCTCGCGATCGAGGCGAACAAGTGGTACGCGAGCGACGACGTCATCGAGGGCACCGCCTTCGGCCACGCGGTGTACCTGAAGCGCGACTACGCCGCGAAGAAGCCCATCACGCTGAAGCTGCCGGGCGACCGCCCCTTCCGCTCCTTCCTCCTGGAGGAGCTCGCCCCCGCCGCGCAGCAGGACCGCGAGTCCTACACCATCTTCCACGCGAGCAGCGTCGGCGCGTGGCTGCACACCTGCGAGCTCTACAAGCACGGATTGTGGCAGTACAAGTACCTCAAGGGGAGCACCTGGGCGGAGCGCAACGCGAGCTTCGCCAGCATCGTCACCGCGGTGGATCACCTCAAGACCACGCCGCACCGGCTGACCAAGGAGAAGAAGTTCACGAGCGCCATCACGGCGAACCTCAAGGACCCGAGCCTCGCCGGCCTCGCCATCTCCACCTTCTCCATGTACTTCTCCACCGCCGCCGGCCGCTCGGTGCGCCTGCCCATCACCAGCGACGCGATGGCGTACTTCATCACCGACCGCCCCGCGCGCGCCGAGCGCATCGGCGTCGTCGCGATGCAGACGCCGCTCCACGGCCCGCTCGCCAGCACCTTCGGCCGCCAGCTCCTCGACATGGGCGCGATGCCCGCGTCGGACGATCCCCTCTACGCGCGCGCGATGATGGACCTGCTGGTGAAGTCCGACCCCGCGCGCGCCTCGCAGCTCTCCCCGACGGGCCGCTCCGCGATCACCGACTGGTACGCGGTGATGGCGATCGAGGACTACCGCGGGATGGCCTTCGGCTGGCCCACCCTGGGCTGGGGCTACAACATGACCAGCGCGCAGTTCTACGGCCTGGTCGTCCGCGCCCTCGCGCGGCCCGGCCAGAAGGACTCCGCGGGCAACCCCGTCACCGGCCAGGTCATCGTGGGCAACCAGCTCCGGCCGGGCGACCCCTCCTACGCCGACGTCCTCAACAACGGCGCCGACATGCAGGAGTACCCCGACATGTCGACGCTCAAGGTGCTCGCGACCGACTACCTGCGCGAGACCCACCCCGAGCTGGTGGCGGCGGTGGAGTCGGCGTTCGCCGGCGTCGTCCCGAAGAGCGAGCTCGACTGGCGCGCGCAGCAAGACGTCTTCCACTACGTGTGCGGCGAGCTCTACGACGCGCAGAACCGCACCGCGAACCTGAAGGGCGCCTCGGCGGACGCGGCGGTCGCCGCCGTCAGCGCGCTCGTCGACGCGCTCGACCAGGAGTCGGCGCAGTTCGAGGCGTACATCCTCGCCCACGGCATCACCAGGAGCAACGACCCCGCGCCGAAGTCGACGGGCTACTGAGGCCGGAGGATCGCGTACGCCAGCCAGCCGAGCAGGATGGCGCAGGTCGCGAAGGCGCTGGCCAGCATCCAGAAGGGCGTCTTGGTGGGGCGCGGCGTCTTCATCGCGAAGAGCATCTGCGTGGCCGCCACCACGATGCCGTCCAGCTTCTTCCTCGCCAGCTCGCCCTTCTCCGGATCGTCGCGCACGGTGCGGTAGAGGCCGGCCAGGTCGGGCAGCCGCTCCTGACGCATCGCGTACTCGAGCAGCGAGGCGTGGGGCTTGTCGTCCCCCCAGTCCTCCAGCGCCTTGGCCCAGAGCGCGTCCAGGATGGCGTCGCCGGTGGGCCCGGGCTCCCCGGCCGGCGTGGCGGCAGCCGACTCCTCGACCTCCTCGCCCTGGACCTCATCCCCGGTGGCCGCGTCCGGATTCGCCTCGCTCACGCAGGACATTATGGCCGGAATCCTCCGGGCGAGCGACAATCCAGGATCGGTCTCCGGGCGCCTGGCCCGCGTCCGCACGAGCTCCGCTGCAACTGGCAGCCCGTCCGGAGCATCCATCGGAGGAGCGTTGATCAGAATCGGCGACCCCATCCCAGCATTCACCGCCCGCACGACCGAGGGCCGGATGATCTCCACGGCCGAGCTGCGGGGCCGCCTCTTCGTCATCTACTTCTTCCCCAGGGCCTTCACCCCCGGCTGCACCCGCGAGACGAAGGGCTTCCGGGACGAGTACCCCGAGC
This sequence comes from uncultured delta proteobacterium, assembly GCA_963782055.1. Classification (GTDB taxonomy): domain Bacteria; phylum Myxococcota_A; class Polyangia; order Polyangiales; family Polyangiaceae; genus DASXHD01. Next base: position 785,084 of record CAWAIF010000003.1, on the reverse strand, counting down.
TCGCCGAGATGGGCGTGGAGGTCATCGGCATCTCCCCCGACCCGCACGACAAGCAGTGCGAGTTCGCCGAGTGGGCGGGCGTGCCGTTCCCCCTGGTGGGCGACGAGGGCGGCGCCATCGCGCGCAGCTGCGGCGTGCTCTGGCCGCTCTTCTCGGTGCCCAAGCGCGTCACCCTCATCGTCGACGCCGGCGGCATCGTGCGCCACGTCTTCCACCACGAGATCCTCATCGACCGCCACGTCGACGACGTCCGCCAGGCCGTCGCCACCCTGCTCGAGTAGACGATCGCCGGGCGACGCCTCCCTCTTCTTCTCCCCCTCTCCGTCGTAGGGAGAGGGGGCCGGGGGGTGAGGTCAGAGGGGGTGAGCTCAGAGCGTCGTCTCGTCGCTGTCGACGTCGCCCGGCATCGGAGGCGCGGGGGGCGGCGGCGTGCCTCCGCCCATCACCTCGGCGGGGTGCGCGTCCACCGGGACGCCCGGGAGGATCTTGGCGAGCCGGTCGTCCAGCTCCGTCGGCTTCGGCTCCGGCGGCGGCGGCCACGCCGCCACGTAGTGCGGCTTCTCGCCCGGGCCGCTCGCGTCGATCCAGGCGACGTGCCCGGTGCCTCCCGGCCGCACGTCCATGTGGATGAAGGTGGAGTTGGGGTAGTAGCCGCAGCCGGTGTCCTGGAGCGTCTTGCAGAACGCCACCAGCGCCTCGTTGGTCACGCCCTCCATGTTGAAGTCCATCGCGCTCGCCTTGGCGTGGTAGCTGCCGTGGCTCTGCGGGCGATAGCCGGAGATGAGGTGCAGCCGCACCGGCTTGCCCTTCTTTGCGAAGTGGTCGACGACCTGCTGCAGGCGCAGCGCGAGCCCCGGGTTCACCCGCTTGATGCCCGGCGCGAGGAAGGGCCCCTTCTGCTTGGCCAGCTCCGCGAACGTCCTGTCCGGGCGCAGCATGCTGCCGGGTCGCGCGAGCATGGAGATGTGGTCCACCGCCAGGGGCGCGATCGCGCCGCTGCACTCGGTGAGGGAGAAGCGCTCCTCCTCGATCCCGCGCGTCAGGGTGATGGGATCGCGCAGGCACGGCGGCTTGGGCTTCGCCTTCCGGTGCTTGCCGTGGTGCTTGACCGAGTGCTTGCCGTGCACCAGCTCGGTCGCCGGGCCCGACTTCTTCCCATCCTTCTTCGTCTCGCGCGCCGGCGCGCTCCGGCCGTCGGCGTGGGCGTCCTGGCGGTCGGCCCCTTCCTCGTGCACCGCGGCGTGGTGACGCGACGTCCCGCGCAGCTGGAGCGGCGGCGCGTCGACGCGACCGGGGGTGGAGTCGTCCTTGGAGTGGACCTGGGTGGTGTGCATGGCGGTCGCGTGATGGCGGTGCCGCCGGGTCTTGTGCGCGTGCTCCGCCGGCCTGGCGAGGGCGGTGGAGGCGACGAGGAGCGAGCCGATGAGGAGGGCGGTGAGGGATGCGACCTTCATGACCACCATCATCGACGCCGCCTGCCTCAACGCGATGGGCAAGGGCGGCGGCATGATGCGCGTGCGCCCCGCCGGCGGCGCGCGCGAGTCGCAGATCGCCCCCGGCGTCCTCGCCGGCCTCATCGCCGAGATCCGCCTGCAGCTCGCCCGCGCGAAGGGCTCCCTGCTGGAGATGTGCGATCTGCTCGACTTCCCCGGCGGCCGCGCCCTCAAGGGCATCAACGGCTTCGGCCAGGCGGAGCTGTCCACCGGCCAGATGGACAACGCCATCGAGGTCTACAAGCGCGGCAAGCTCACCTACCTCTTCGAGCAGTTCTCCCTCGACCGGGAGATCACCGCGCTGGTGCTCTGCTCGCCCGGCCCGACGAAGCCGGAGGCGATCCAGATGCAGTCGCAGGTGGAGAGCTGGCTGCGCATCCGCCACGGCTCCCCCACCCCCACGCTCGCCGGCGACGTGGAGCGCCCCAGCCTCTTCGTCGCGCTGACCAAGTACGACATGAGCCTGAGCGCGCTGCGGAGCGACAACGCGCGTGATCGCTGGGACTCGCGCGTGCAGGAGGCGTGCGTCGAGTTCTGGGCGCGCGGCGCGTCCTCCTGGCTCTACAACTGGGGGGCCAAGAGCCGCCCCTTCGCCAACATGTTCTGGGTCCGCAACCCCTACGCGGACCAGATGACGACGCTCAAGCCCACCGACCCCGACTACGACGTGGTGAAGACCGGCTACATGCAGTCGCGCGCCGTGCAGCGACACATCGCCCGGTTCGAGGCGAAGTGGGCGGCCGTCGAGGGCACCAGCGACGACGGCCTGCCGCGCAGCGGCGTGCCCCTCCTCTGCACCGCCCTGCGCGACAAGATGCAGGACGACGTGAAGGCCCGCGAGCTGGAGGCGGAGGCGAGGGCCATCCACGGCGAGCTGGTCAGCGTGCTGCGCGCCCTCACGCCCTCGAAGGACGAGGCGGAGGAGCGCGAGCGCATCGAGGCGAGCGCGCGCGCGCTGGTGGAGGCGGTCGACCGCGAGATGCGACGCCGGGCGAGCGGCGCCGTCTTCGGCGACCTGGTGCGCCGCTTCGTGGCCGACGAGGACGCCCTGGAGGACGAGGTGCGCCGGGCGTGGTCGCAGGTGGCGCCCATGTCGATCAAGGCGAGCGACAAGGTCAAGCGCGTGCTGGTGCACACCCTCAAGTGGTGGATGCAGACGGCGAGCGAGCGACTCCGCGAGTCCGACCTCGCCCTCCCGCAGGCGATGGTGGACGGCTTCGTGCGGGAGGTGTGCACCTCCCGGCAGGTGCTGCCCATCGTGGGCGCCGCCATCTACCCGTACTTCTCACGCAGCACGGTGAGCTTCCGCCTGGTCGCTCGCATCCTGCAGGTGAAGGTGACCGACGCGATGGTGGGCCTGCTGGTCGACGGCGAGCGCACCACGCCCGCGCCGCCGGTGCGTCTCAGCTACGCCGAAGAGATCGGCCGACCCGGCCAGCCGGGCGACGCCATCGACTGGAGCAACGTCGACTTCGACGCCGACGAGTCCACCCCCGCGGCGGACGTGGAGATCATCTTCGCCGGCCGCCGCAAGTACCGCACCTGGGCCGAGCACCTGGGCGAGTTCTACCTGAAGAACCGCGGCAGCTCCCCCAGGCCTCCCGCCGACGAGCCGCGCACCCGCCGGCTGCTGGCGGTGCTCGCCGAGGTGGAGAGAGCCCATGGCGGCCCGGCGTCCTGAAGGCGAGCAAGAGGAAGACCTCCCCGAGGAAGAGGGGGAAGTCGAGCTCGGCACGCGCGAGGACCTGGAGCGCGCCGGCGACGTCGAGGGTCTGCTGCTCCTCGCCAGGGCCTTCCGCGGCGGCCTGCACGGCCAGCCGAAGGACCTGCGGCGGTGCTACGAGACGTACGCGACGGCGGCCAAGCTGGGCAGCCCGGAGGCGGAGTACGCGCTGGCGCTCTTCCACCTGGCGGGCGGCGTCGTCCCGCAGGACCTGAAGGAGGGCGCCGCGCACCTGCGCGCCGCGGCCGACGGCGGCTTCGTCGAGGCGAAGGTCTACCTGGCCAACCTCTACGAGCTGGGCGTGCACTACGGCGCCGACGCCGACAAGGCCGACGTGTGGTACCGCAGCGCGGCGCGCAGCGCGGGGGTGACCGACGCGCCGGACAGCCCGGGGTACGCGCGCGCCCTCGCCGAGATGGGGAGCGTGCGCCACGCCGTCCTCCTCGCCGACGATCCCACCGTGTCCACCGAGGAGCGCGAGCTCTACCTGCGACGCGCGCGCGCGCACGGGCAGGGGCTGAAGACGCGCCCGTCCATCTCGGAGGTGGTGCCCTCCGGCACGCCGCCGCCGATGGTGATGACGGTGGGCGACGCGCCGCCGTCGACGTCCGGGCCGATGCCCGCGCCCGGCGCGCGCGGCAAGGCGACCGCGGCGCGCGCCGACGAGGCGGAGGCGGACGCGCCCGAGGGGGAGGAGGCGCGGGCGAAGCCCGCCGCGAGGAAGGCGCCGGCGAAGAAGAAGGCGCCCGCGCCCAGCCGGTTCACCACGCGCGCCGGGCTCACCGCCTTCGGCTACATGATCCTCTTCGTCGGCGCCGGCCTGGGCGCCGCCAAGCTCGCCGCCGAGGGCGCGAAGCTCCTCGCCCGGAGCGGCCCGCTGCCCGTCTTCGGCACGCACCTCGAGCTGGTCTACCCCGCCGTCGCCGCGCTCATCGGCTTCGTGCCCGCGCTGCTCATGTACCGCTTCCGCCCGTGGCTCACCGCGGTCGTCGTGTCGCTCGCCGCCGCCTTCGCCGGCTACGCCCTGCACGGCGAGCCGCACCTGACGCTCGTGCCCTACGCCGTCGTGCAGGGCGTCGCCGCCGGCGCCGCCGCGTTCCTGGCCGCGCTCCTCGTCGTCGGCGTCACCGGCGGCACCAAGTCGAGTACACGCTAGTCTGTAGATCGCTTCCCCATCGGTAACATACAAGCTCGCTTGTATTTACGAATGACGGGATCCGCGTAGCGTCGTTGGTGCACGGCGAGGCAGGCAGTCGGTGGCGGGCCAGGCACTGGCGAGCTCCGGCTGCGACGTCGGGCCGAAGGAGGTTCGCATGAAACGACTGAGTCTGGCGGCCATCGCCACCCTGGCCGCGGTGCTGGCGGCGTGCGCGGTTGACGACGAGGCGGTGAGCACGTCATCCGAGGCGCTGAACTCGGTGATTCCCACGCCACGAACGATCCGTGGCCCACGTGCGTCGGCTTCTTCCCCGGTGACGCGAGCTACGTCAACGACGCGCGGTCGCAGCTCGCCTTCGACCACAACACCAGCTCGGTGATCGACGCGGTCGCCGTGTGGAACCACACCTACGGCCCCATCCCGGGCACCTACATCGAGTCGAACGCCTTCACCTTCCCCTCGGCGCCCGGTTACATCGGACCTGTGCCCGTCTTTCACTCCGACCACAGCACCCAGCCCGGCAACCCTCCGCAGGATCAGTTCCTGCCGGCGCTGGCCGCCGATCACTTCTGGACGGGCTACGGCACCGGCTCGGTCGGCTTGGCGTGGGTGGACTCCATCGAGGACTCCACCCACCAGAACCAGCCGAGCGGGGTGTACGGCGTCACTGCATCGCAGTTCACCGTCGCAAACCCGGGCTTCCTCTCGGGGCCGTCCCTCGGCCGCATCTGGCCCGTCCCACCCGCGCCTGCTACGTTGCTGGGCGTCCCCATCAACAACGGCTTCGACTGGGACGTCCTCGGACGGCACAACTCCATCTCGGCCAATGGCGGGCTCTGGTGGCTCGACTTCAGCGGCGACTGGACCTCCGGCCACAGCGTGATGCACGTCTCCAGCATCGCCCCTCCGTGACGAGATGAATGCAACACCTTCCAGACTCGTGCTCGTCTCCCTCCTGGCTGCGGCGGCCGCCGGCTCGTTGCTCTCGGTCGCCGCGTGCGGGGGGCGGCTCTTCGGGGCGGAAGGCGGCGACGACGTCGACGCCGCCTTCCACGGGGACGGGGCGGCCTCGACGGACGGGGGCGACGGCGCCTACGTCGGAGAGTGCTGCGATCCCGTCCTCGGGCCCGTGGCCGACTGCGATCACGACGCGCACATGCCCTACTACGCCGATGGCGGCTGGCGAAGAATCTACTGCGGGCTCTGGCCGCCAGACGAGGAGGGCGGTCCCCACTGGCTCGCGCACTGCGCATGGAACGTGGCTGTTTACCCCTCCGTCTGGGCGTGTTGCCCCCCCGTGGGCACCACCAATTGCTGCCCCAACATCGGTGACGCGCACCCAGGCGTCACCTGCGACGGCTACGGACCGGGCCACTGACCCGAGCTGGAGGCGCGCAAGCCGCTCCAAATCCCTGCTCCTCTCCCTCCTCGCCGCGGCGGCCGGCGGGCTGCTGCTCACTGCCGCCACGTGCGGGGGGAAGGATCTGGGGACGAGGCGGCGGCAACGTCGACGACGCCTTCCAAGGAGATGGATCGGCCTCAAAGGTCGGGGCGGGGCGGACCGGGGCTACGTCGGAGAGTGCTGCGATCCCGTCTTGGGGCCGTGGCCGACTGCGACCACGCCGTCCAAGCCCGGTACGCACCAGATGGCGGGTTGCAGCGTATTTGATGCGCCCTCTCATACATCCATCCCGAAAGTGGACTATGGGAGCACTGCGGGTGGCACAGCGACCAGGCGCCCTACCACTGCGCCTGCCGCGTCTTGCCCTGCGGGGCCTGTGCGACGGGACTGGACGGTCGTCCCGGGGGGGGGGTAACCTTGCCTCATGGGTGCGGGCTTCCTCCTCGTCGAGGACGACGGTCTTGTCGTGTCGGCCTTGACGCGCCTCTTGCGGCCCTACGGTAGCGTCACGCACTGCCGTCTTGTGCGGGACGGACGCAGGCGGCTGGGTGGCCACGACGCGTGGTGCGCCGTGATCGTCGATCCGGGTCTCCCCGATGGTGATGGTGTCGAGCTCGTCGCGGAGGTCCGGGCTCGCGGCCGCACGATGCCCATTCTGGTCCTGACCGGGTCGCACGGAGCGGATGTGGCTCGCCGCGCCTACGAGCTGGACGCTGAGTATCTCCCCAAGCCTGCGCGAGCCGAGCACGTCGTGGCGTTCGCCCGGCGCGCGATGCAGAGGCATGCCGGGATCCTCGAGATGGCGCTCGGCTGGGCACGCCAGTACCAGCTCACCGTACGCGAGCGGCAGCTGCTCGAGCGCAGCGCGCTCGGTGTGGAGCGTTCCGAGCTGGCAGCCGAGATGGGTATCTCCCGCCTCACCCTCGACACTCACGTGCACAACCTCGTGCAGAAGACCGGCGACCGCAGCCTCGACATCGCAAGCGCACGGCTCTTGCGCGAGTGCGTCGCCATGGCTGGCGGCGCAGTGCAGGCACCAAGAGCGGTCAGCGGCGAACGCCCACGCGTCACGCCGGGCACGCCACGTCGGAAGGCGCGAGGACGGTAGCGCCCCCTCGCGCACCGGGAGGGAAACTTCCCGACGACAGCCGCGTACATCGGAACCATCGCGGCCACACGCGCCGCCACTTCCACGAACGCACCGCCCCGGGTCCCGGGCGCGCGGCGCGTTCCGCCCCAAGAAGGAGCTTCTCGATGCGTACGTTCGTTCGCGCGGCCGCGCTGATGGCCGCGGTGTGCCTCGCGTCGGCCGCCTGCTCGTCGGCAGGTGGCGAGACCACCGCCGATGACTCGCAGTCGTCGTCGTCCTACCAGACCGGCTGCACCGCCATCGCGGGCCCCACCTACGCCCTTCACGGCACCGCCCTGCTGCCCGACGGCCCCGAGACCGCGTACGTCGTCGTCTCCGCCGAGCACATCACCGGCGTGGTGACCGACGTCGCCGATGTCCCGTCCGACGCGAAGATCATCGAGACCGGCGGCGTCATCGCGCCGGGCCTCATCGACCTCCACAACCACGTCGCCTACGACTTCATCCCCTTCTGGAACTCCGGCCGGCGCTGGAGCGACCGCTACCAGTGGGCGCGCGCCAGCGCGTACTCCGCCGCGGTGAAGGCGCCATACAACGCAGTCAAGAAGGCCCACCACATGTGCGAGGCGGTGAAGTACGGCGAGTTCCGCGCCCTCGCCGGCGGCACCACCACCATCCAGGGCTCCGCCGACCTGGTCTGCACCCGCTCGTGGGTGCGCAACGTGGAGTACAAGAACTTCTGCAAGGACGAGATCCGCCAGGACGTGCTCCCGGTCACCGCGCTCAAGCAGGCCGACGCCGACAAGCTGAACGCCCAGTTCCAGAGCGGCAAGACGAAGGCCTTCTTCATCCACCTGGCCGAGGGCGTCGACGACTCCTCCCGCGCCGAGTTCGATCACCTGGAGGACATCGGCCTGGTCAAACCGCAGGTGGTCGCCATCCACGCCACCGCCCTCGACGCCCCGCGCCTCGCGAAGATGGGTCAGGCCGGCATGAAGATCGTCTGGTCTCCCCTCTCCAACCTGGCGCTCTACGGGCAGACGACCGACATCCCCACCGCGCTCGCCGACGGCATCACCGTCTCCATCGCCCCCGACTGGTCGCCCTCCGGCAGCGCCAACGTCCTGGGCGAGCTGAAGGTCGCCGATCGCGTCAACCGCGAGCGCTTCGGCAGCCTCATCACCGACCGCCAGCTCGTCGACATGGTGACGATCAACCCTGCGAAGACCGTCGCGATGGACGACAAGATCGGATCCATCCGCAAGGGGCTCTTCGCCGACCTGGTCGTGGTCCGCGGCGACGTCGCCCATCCCTACCGCGCCCTCATCGACGCCGGCCCCGCCGACGTGATGCTCACCACCGTCTCCGGGCAGGCGTTCTACGGCGCGCCGGACATCGTCTCCGCCATCGGCGACGACCGCGCGTACACCGCCATCGACGCGTGCGGCGCGCCCAAGAGCCTGGCCGACACCGAGACCAACCTCCCGATCAGCGGAGGCAGCGAGACGCTCGCCGACATCCAGCAGGACTTCGCCAGCGACGGCGTCGCCTCCACCATCCCGCTCGTCTCCTGCGACGCCGCCCCCGAGTGGGCGTTCCACTAGCCTCCGCCCCCCTCCCACCCAGGGCATTGCGCCCCGGTGGGAAGGTGATGTAGGTCTGCCCCGTACAACCACGCCTCCCATGGATTTCCCCGTGAAAAATCGCCCCTACCTCGGCCTCTTCCTGCTCCCCGCCCTCGCCCTGCTGGCGCAGTCCGCCCTCACCGGCTGCAGCGCCGCCACCACCGAGGACACCTCCGACGAGACCTACGAGGGCCTCTCCCTCGGCGACGACGATCTGAACGGCCTGTGGATCACCACGGTCGACGGTCAGAAGCAGACGGGCGACTCCATGATCGAGTCCTGGCCCGCGGCGGGCATCCGCCTCGACCTGGTCGACGGCTCCGACCACGCGCTCACGCGCAGCGGCGACACCCTCACCGAGGGATCCAGCTCCCTCGCGATCGAGGCCAACAGCTGGTACCCGAGCGACGACGTCATCGAGGGCACGGCCTTTGGCCACACCATCCACCTCAAGCGCGACTACTACGCGAAGAAGCCGATCACCCTGAAGCTCCCGGGCGATCGCCCCTTCCGCTCCTTCCTGCTGGAGGAGCTCGCGCCCGCGGCGCAGCAGGACCGCGAGTCGTACACCATCTTCCACGCGAGCAAGGTCGGCGCGTGGCTGCACACGTGCGAGCTCTACAAGCACGGCTCCTGGCAGTACAAGTACCTCAAGGGCAGCACCTGGTCGGAGCGCAACGCCGCCTTCGCGAGCATCGTGACCGCCGTCGACCACCTCAGGACGACGCCGCACCGGCTGACGAAGGAGAAGAAGTTCACGAGCGCCATCACGGCGAACCTGAAGGACCCGAGCCTTGCCGGCCTCGCCATCTCCACCTTCTCCATGTACTTCTCGACGGCCGCCGGACGCTCGGTGCGCCTGCCCATCACCAGCGACTCGATGGCGTACTTCATCACCGACCGCCCGGCGCGCGCCGAGCGCATCGGCGTGGTCGCGATGCAGACGCCGCTCCACGGCCCCCTCGCCAGCACCTTCGGCCGGCAGCTCCTGGACATGGGCGCGATGCCCGCGTCGGACGACGCGATCTACGCCCGCACCATGATGGACCTGCTGGCGAAGTCGGACCCCGCGCGCGCCTCGCAGCTCTCGCCCACGGGCCGCTCGGCGATCACCGACTGGTACGCCGTCATGGCGATCGAGGACTACCGCGGCATGGCCTTCGGCTGGCCCACCCTCGGCTGGGGCTACAACATGACGAGCGCGCAGTTCTACGGCCTGGTCGTCCGCGCCCTCGCGCGGCCCGGGCAGAAGGACTCCGCCGGCGACCCCATCACCGGCCAGGTCATCGTGGGCAACCAGCTCCGGCCGGGCGATCCGTCCTACGCCGACGTCCTCAACAACGGCGCCGACATGCAGGAGTACCCCGACATGTCGACGCTCAAGGTCCTCGCGACCGACTACCTGCGCGACAAGCACCCCGAGCTGGTGGCCGCGGTGGAGTCGGCGTTCTCCGGCATCGTGCCCAAGAGCGAGCTCGACTGGCGCGCGCAGCAGGACATCTTCCACTACGTCTGCGCCGAGCTCTACGACGCCCAGAACCGCACCGCCAACCTGAAGGGTGCCTCCGCCGACGCGGCCGTCGACGCCGTCGCCGCGCTGATCGACGCGCTCGATCAGGAGTCGACGCAGTTCGAGGCGTACGTCCTCGCCCACGGCATCACCAAGAGCAACGACCCCGCGCCGAAGTCCACCGGCTACTGAGGCCGGAGGATCGCGTACGCCAGCCAGCCGAGCAGGATGGCACACGTCGCGAAGGCGCTCGCCAGCATCCAGAAGGGCGTCTTGGTGGGGCGCGGCGTCTTCATCGCGAAGAGCATCTGGGTGGCCGCCACCACGATGCCGTCCAGCTTCTTCTTCGCCAGCTCGCCCCTCTGCGGGTCGTCGCGCAGGCCGCGGTAGAGGCCGGCGAGGTCGGGCAGCCGCTCCTGACGAATCGCGTACTCCAGCAGCGCGGCGTGGGGCTTGTCGTCCTCCCAGCTCTGGAGCGTCTTGGTCCACAGGGCGTCCAGGATGGCGTCGCCGGACGGCTCAGGCTCCTCGGCGTGCTCCTCGAGTGCGCCCTCCTCCTCGCCGTCGGACGACGTCCCACTCTCGGCCGGCTGCGCGCCGGGCTCGGCGGGTTGCGCCCCCGTCTCGTCGGGTCGCGCGCCGGCCAGCTCGACCTGATCCTCGGGGGCCGCGTCCGGATTCGCCTCGGTCACGAAGACCATTATGGCCGGAATCCGCCGGGCGAGCGACAATGCGGGGTGGACCTCCGGATCCCTTGGGCCCAGGCGCAGCACGCGGGCTGCAACTGGGAGCCCGTCCGGAGCATCCATCGGGAGTAGCGTTGATTCGAATCGGCGACCCCATCCCAGCATTCAAGGCGCGCACCACCGAGGGTCGCACCATCTCCACGGCCGAGCTGCGGGGCCGCCCCTTCGTCGTCTACTTCTTTCCGAAGGCGTTCACCCCCGGCTGCACCCGCGAGACGAAGGGCTTCCGCGACGAGTACCCCGACCTCGCCGAGATGGGCGTGGAGGTCATCGGCATCTCGCCCGATCCACACGACAAGCAGTGCGAGTTCGCCGAGTGGACCGGCGTCCCCTTCCCGCTCGTCGGCGACGAGGGCGGCACCATCGCGCGGAGCTGCGGCGTGCTCTGGCCGCTCTTCTCCGTCCCCAAGCGCGTCACCTTCATCGTCGACGCCGGAGGCATCGTGCGGCACGTCTTCCACCACGAGATCCTCATCGACCGTCACGTCGACGACGTCCGCCAGGCTGTCGCCGCTCTCCTGGAGAAGCCCGGCGTCACGTGACCTCACCCCCCCAACCGCCTCACCCCCCAACCCCCTCACCCCCCAACCCCCTCTCCACTTCGTGGAGAGGGGGGGATGGGGAGGGGTCAGAGGGCGGTCTCTAGACCTTCGACGTCGCCCGGGAGCGGGGCGGCGGGAGGCGGCGGGACGGCGCCGCCCATCACCTCGGCGGGATGCGAGTCGACAGGCACGCCCGGCAGGATCTTGGCGAGCCGGTCGCCCAGCTCCGTCGGCTTGGGCTCCGGCGGCGGCGGCCACGACGCCACGTAGTGAGGCCGCTCGCCCGGGCCGCTCGCGTCGATCCACGCCACGTGACCGGTGCCCGTCGGCCTCACGTCCATGTGGATGAACGTGGAGTTGGGGTAGTAGCCGCACCCGGTGTCGTCGAGCGTCTTGCAGAAGGCGACCAGCGCCTCGTTGCTGACACCCTCCATGTTGAAGTCCATGGCGCTCGCCTTGGCGTGGTAGCTGCCGTGGCTCTGCGGGCGGTAGCCGGAGATGAGGTGCAGCGTCACCGGCTTGCCCTTCCTGGCGAAGTGGTCGACGACCGCCTGCAGGCGCACCGGCAGCCCCGGGTTCATCCGCTTGATCCCCGGCGCGAGGAACGGCCCCTGCTTCTTCGCCAGCTGGGCGAAGCTCCTGTCCGGCCGCAGCATGCTGCCGGGGCGCGCGAGCATGGAGATGTGGTCCACCGCCAGTGGCGCGACCGCGCCGTCGCACTTCGTCAGCGAGAAGCGCTCCTGCTCGATCCCGCGCGTCAGGGTGATGGGATCGCGCAGGCAGGGCGGCTTCGGCTTCGCCTTCTTCTTGTGGTGGTGCTTGCCGTGGGCCTTGGCGTGATGCCCGACCTCCCTCGCCGGCGCAGACGTCTTCTTCTTCCCGTCCTTCTTCCGGTCGCGAGAGGGTGAGGCGTCGTGGTCCGCGTCCTTCGCAGAGCCCTCGTGCGCGTCGCGGTGCTCGGCGACGTGGGAGTGCGCGGCGCCGGCGTGATGGGACACGAGCGGCGGCAGGTCGGCGCGCCCGGGTCGGGAGTCGTCCTTGGAGTGCACCTGCGTCGTGTGCATGGCGGTCGTGTGGTGGCGATGGTGGTGCCTGGACCTGTGCGCGTGCTCCGCCGGCTTCGCGAGCGCGGTGGAGGCGATCAGGAGGGAGCCAATCAAGAGGGCGGGGGGAGTTGCGGCCTTCATGACCCCACAAATGCCTACATCGACATACCCGGGCCAACTTTTTGTGTTTTCGCGCCGCCCGGGGGGCTGGCACCCTCCGGAACCCATGACCCGAAGCGAGTTCGAGGCCGCTTTTCGCAAGCTCCTGTCGTCCGCCGGGCGGGGGGTGGAGAGCCACGGCTGCATCGGCTGCGAGCGGTGCGAGCGCGCGCAGGACTGCACGTTCTGTGCAGACTGCAAGCAGATCGCCCGCTGCCACTACTGCACCCGGTGTGACGACTGCACCGAGTGCTCGCACTGCGCCGGCTGCCGCGGCTGCATGAGCTGTTCGCACTGCGAGGACTGCGAGCGCTGCACGCAGAGCGCGTACCTCGTCCGCTGCGTCGGCTGCAGCGGGTGCAACTACGCCTTCGGGTGCGTGGGCCTCGCCCGCAAGGACTTCCACATCCTGAACGAGCCGTACGATCGCCAGACGTACTTCGCCGTCACCGCGAAGCTGGCGCGGGAGCTCGGGTGAGATCGTGAGCTGCTCACGCGTCGAAGTCGCGCGACGAAGTCGCGCCCGCGTGGGGTGGGGGCCCCGAGAAGCCGCGTTTCTCGGGGCGGGGCGGCGCGTGCCGCCCCGGGGTGAACAGGCGTGAGGGCGGTCGTCCAGCGTGTGTCGCGCGCGCGCGTGACGGTGGACGGCGACGAGACCGGCGTCATCGAGAGGGGCCTGCTCGTCTACCTCGGCGTGGGAAAGGGCGACGGCGACGCCGAGCGCGCCTGGATGGTCGGCAAGGTGCTCGGGATGCGCATCTTCCCGAACGACCAGGGCAAGATGGACCGCAGCGTGGTCGACGTCGCCGGCGCTCTCCTGGTCGTCAGCCAGTTCACCCTCTACGGCGATCTGCGTCGCGGCAAGCGCCCCAGCTTCGACGCGGCGATGCCGCCCGCCGAGGCGGAGGCCGCCTACGAGGCCTTCGTGCGCGACGCGCGCGCGCAGGTGCGCGTGGAGACCGGCCGCTTCGCCGCGCACATGATGGTGGACGCCGTCAACGATGGTCCGGTGACCATCCTGCTGGACTCCGCCGTCCGCTAGGCGACCTACTCCACCGTCACCGTCTTGGCGAGGTTGCGCGGCTGGTCCACGTCCGTCCCCTTGAGATCCGCCATGTGGTACGCGAGGAGCTGCAGAGGCAGCACGGTGAGCAGCGGCAGCACCTCCGGCTCGCACGCGGGGACGGTGAAGCAGTCGTCGGCGAGGCGCGGCACGTCCTCGTCGCCCTCGGTGCACACGGCGAGGACGTGACCCTCCCGCGCCTTGACCTCCTGCATGTTGGAGAGCGTCTTGTCGTAGTGCGCGTCGCGCGGGGCGAGCACCACGACGGGCATGTTCTCGTCGATCAGGGCGATGGGCCCGTGCTTCATCTCCCCGGCGGCGTAGCCCTCCGCGTGGATGTACGAGATCTCCTTCAGCTTGAGGGCGCCCTCCAGGGCGATGGCGAAGCCGGTGCCCCGGCCGAGGAAGAGGTAGTCGCTCGCGCGCACGTGCTTGCGCGCGATGGCGCGGATGGCGTCGCCGTGCTCGAGCACCTCGCGCATCTGCGAAGGCGCCCGCCAGAGCGCATCGAGCACCCGGCGCGCCTCCGCCTCCGGCAGCGACCCGCGCCGACGCCCGATGTAGACCGCGAGCAGGAGCAGCGCGGCGAGCTGCGTGGTGAAGCACTTGGTGGAGGCGACGCCGATCTCCGGGCCGGCGTGGGTGTAGAGCGCGCCGTCGGACAGACGCGGGATCGCGCTGTCCAGCACGTTGGCCACCGCCAGCACGTGCGCGCCCTTCTGCTTGGCGGCCTTCACCGCGGCGAGGGTGTCCAGCGTCTCGCCGCTCTGGCTGACGGCGACGACCAGATCGTCGGGCATGAAGACCGGGTCGCGGTAGCGCACCTCGCTGCCGATCTCGACGACCGACGGGACCCGGGCGAGCTGCTCCACCCAGTAGCGCCCGGCCATCGCCGCGTGAGAGCTCGTCCCGCACGCGACGAAGTAGACGCGGCCCACGCGCGCGGCGCGCTCCGCCGTGAGGCCCATCTCCTCGGCCACCACGTCCGCCGCGGCGAGATCCACGCGACCGCGCAGGGTGTCCTCCACGGCGCGCGGCTGCTCGTAGATCTCCTTGAGCATGAAGTGCTTGTAGCCGCCCTTCTCTGCCTGCGTGGGCGACCAGTCGATGCGCCGCGGCTCGCGGGTGACCGGCGCGCCCTCGATGGTGGTGAGGACGGCGCCCTCGCGCGTGAGCACCGCCATCTCCCCCTCGTGCAGGAAGACGACGTCGCGCGTGTGCTCCAGGATCGCGGGGATGTCGCTCGCGGCGAAGGTCTCCCCCTTGCCCAGGCCGAGGACGATGGGCGACTCGTTCTTGGCGACGACGACGCGATCCGGCGCGCTCTGGCTGACGACGGCGATGGCGTAGGCGCCGCGCACCTGCCGCAGCGCCTCGCGCACCGCCTGGGCGAGGTCGGTCGTGCCGGCGCGCTGCGCCCGGTCGATCAGGTGGGCGATGATCTCGGTGTCGGTGTCGCTCGCGAAGCGCGCGCCCTGCGCCTCCAGCTCGCGCCGCAGGGCCACGTGGTTCTCGATGATGCCGTTGTGCACCACCGCGACGCCGCCGGCGACGTGCGGGTGCGCGTTCTGCTGGTTGGGGCGGCCGTGCGTGGCCCAGCGGGTGTGCCCGATGCCGACGGTGCCGGAGAGCGGCGTCTCGCGCAGGGCGGCGTCCAGGTTGTCCAGCTTGCCGACGGCGCGCACCAGGCCGATGGCCTTGCCGTCGTGCACCGCGAGGCCCGCCGAGTCGTACCCGCGGTACTCCAGCTTGCGGAGCCCCGCGACCAGCACCGGCGCGCACTGCTTGTCACCCACGTAAGCGACGATCCCGCACATCTTGCCCTCGCTCCCCGAACGATCCGGGAGGGGAGTTCATACCCCAAAAGGATGGATGCGGGGCCGGGGGCTCGCGTTTTACCTGTTGCAGGAGAGCGGCGGGAGCTCGGCCTTGTTCTGGCCGTCGGCGATGAGGCGCGCCTCGGCGAAGAGCGACCGGAAGGCGTCCACGCGCGCCATGATCGAGGGGCTGCGCGTGTGTTCGTCGCCGTCCATCGCGCTCAGGCTGACGACGCCGACGATCTCGTGGCTGCCGCGCAGGAAGACCGGGCCGCCGGAGTCGCCCGGACACACCGAGGCGACGACGCCGATGGTGTCCTTGGTGAGAGCGCGGATGCGGCCGCCGGCGCGCACCTCACGGTGGATGCCATCGGCGGAGAGCGCGCACCGGCCGAAGCCCGCCGGGTCCACCGTCTGCCCGCGCAGCGGCGCCTGGTCCAGCCGCACCGTGTAGGGGACGATGCCGATCAGCTTGTGGTCGAGCACCAGCACCGCCAGATCGCCCGCGCCGCCCGACTCCCCGCAGGGCGGGGTGACGATCTCGCGCACCGCGACGGTGCCCCACGGCAGGTAATCGCCGCCGAGCTCCACCTGCATCTGGCTCGGCGGGAGGGTGGTCCGTGTGTAGTGCTCGTCGGCGGTGAGCTTCACCACGCAGTGGTGCGCGGTGAGCACCAGGTCCTCGTCGATGAGGGTGCCGGAGCAGGTGGTCACCGGGCCGACGATCCGCACGATGGCGTCCTCCGGCACGGCGAGCTGGAAAGGCGGGTTGAAGTACCGCTGAGGGTCCGTCTCGTCCGGGATGGCGTTGGCCGCCGGGCGCACCGCCATCTTGTGCTCGTGCAGGGCACACCCCACCGTCGCGAGCAGCAGCAGGCCGAGGATGACCCTCGGCGATCTCACTGGATGGCCAGACGAGCTTCGCGAGTGGCGGCGTGATAGGCGAGGGCGCTGGCCTCGGGGTGAGCCTGCGCGTCTTCGATCCCGAGCTGCACCAGCTCGGCCAGGATATCCGCCCGGCGGGTGGCGGAGGCGAGGAGCCAGGTGTCGCACCCGTCCGTCGCGCAGGAGGCCAGCACCTTGCGCTCGGCGACGAGGGCGTCGTTGGCGCGGCCGGAGTCCAGCAGGGCGCGGGCGTAGGCGTGCTCGACGCGCGCGTCGCCCTGGAGGGCGGGCGGCGCCGACTCGATGGCGTTGACCGCCAGGCCGGGGGCGTTCGCGTCCATGTAGGACTGGGCGAGATCCTTGAGCGAGGCCGCGTCGGGGTGGGCGGCGTAGGTGTTCTCGAGGGCGCTCACTTCTGCCTCGTGACCTGCGGCCAGGACGGACCTCTCGCGCTGCGTGCCGCTCGCGAGGAACAGGCCGCCGATGATGAGCACGAGCACGACGTTCAGGGCACGCAGGTCCATTCAGATGGCTCCCCAAGAATGGCACAGCGCCGGGGCCCGTGCCTTCAGTTCCTCGTGAGGTCCGCTCCCCATGCCAGCTCGACCGGACAGAGGAGAGGACAGACCGCTCGAACAAAAGTTCCCGAAAAAGGACGGCTGCGTGGAACGCCTGAGCTTCTGGAACACCGCCGCCATCCTCTCCTTGGGTTCTTACGCGGAAGGGGGGTGCTCGATCCCCAATCCCCCTGAAAATGAGTGCGCCGGTGTGCTCGCAGGTGCGCACGAAGCGCCGGGGACCGCCACGGCGCCGCTTGACATCTCCGGAGGCGGGATTAGTAACTCAGACATGAGTTACGCCTTTGACCCCGCGACCAAGAAGCTCCTGACCGACGCCCCGCCCCGCGGCGCGGCGCTGAGCACGCTCTTCTTCGATCACATCCCGCTGGAAGACCTGGGCGACGACGACGACCCCATCACGGAGGACGGCGTCGACGTGGACGCCCCGACCCAGCGCACCCCGTAGCAGCCCCCTGCCGCCTCGCGCTGAGCAGAGCGGGCGACGAGCTTGCGAGAGCCCCCCACCGCCCGCTTCTGACTACTGCGGGAGGCCGGCGGCTATCCACGCGACGACACGATCGCGCTCAGCGTCGGTGGGCTTCGGGTTGGTCTTGCTCGCGTTGTCGATGGGGAACTGCCTCGCGGGCGGGAACGCGGGGCAGCTCGCCTGGGTGGTGGAGGCCACGCCGCAGCGGATGAGATCCTTGTCGCGCACGACGTCGGTGAGGGTCGTGTAGTCGCGGTTGGCGTTTCCGACCGCGTGACACTCGACGCAGTACTTGGCGAAGAAGCCCTGGCCGAAGCTGGTCCAGGTGTCGCCGACGGCGGAGGCGTCGCCCGCGTCGGAGCCGGGTGACGCGTCGGCGTCGGCTGTGGAGCCGGCGTCGCCGGTGGACGGGGAGGACGAGGAGCATGCCGCGACGAGGAGCGCGCCGACGAGGAAGAGCGTGCTGCGCATCCCGTTGCCATAGCACGCCGTGGCGCAGCCGCGGCCGAGCTCAGTCGCATGTGCGTACCCGTGCCGCTCGGGGACCGCAGCGGGGTGTGGCCGGTGTCTGGTCGTCACAGCTCCTTGCGGAGCTCGCCCAGGATCCAGTCGGCCGTCGCCTTCGTCCCGAGCTCCCCGCCGGCGTCGCGCGTGCACTTCTTCTCCTCGATCGCACGGGCGCACGCCGCCTCGATGCGGCGCTCCTCGTCCGGCCAGCCGAGGTGCGCGAGCATCATGCCGACTGTGAGGAAGCTGGCGATGGGGTTCGCCAGGTCCTTGCCGGCGAGCGGGGGCGCGGAGCCGTGCACCGGCTCGAACATGGCGACTCGCGACGGGTCGGACGCGTGGATGTTGGCGCTGCCCGCCATGCCCAGGCCCCCCTGCAGGCCGGCGCCCAGGTCGGTGACGATGTCGCCGAAGAGGTTGCACGTCACGACGACCTCGAAGGGTGAGGGATCCTGCACCAGGTACAGGCACAGCGCGTCGACGTAGACGTGCTTCGGCTCGATGCCCGGGTACTCCTTCGCCACCTCGAAGAAGCAGCGGTGCCAGAGCTCGTGGGCGTGGCGCATGGCGTTGGACTTGTCCGCCATGTGCACCGTCTTGTTGCCGTGCTTCTTCGCGTGCTCGAAGCCCGCGCGGATCAGCCGCTCCACACCCTTGCGGGTGTTGAGGTCCTCGTTGATGGCGATCTCGTCGGGGGTGCCGCGCTTGAACTGCCCGCCCATCCCGACGTACAGGCCCTCGGTGTTCTCGCGGAAGACGACGAAGTCGACGTCCTTCTTGCCGCGGCCCTTGAGCGGCACCAGACGATTGGCGAGGGCGCGGACCGGGCGGACGTTGGCGTAGAGGTCCAGGCCGAAGCGCAGGCCGAAGAGGATGTCGCGCGCGTGCTCCAGGCCGGGGACGCGCGGGTCCCCGAGGGCGCCGAGCAAGACGGCGCGCGCCTCCTTCTCGATGCGCTCGCGCACCTCCTTCGGGTACGTGGTGCCGTCCTTCAGGTAGCGGTCGGCGCCGAGGTCCAGCTGCCAGAGGTCGAGCGGCAGGCTGCGCCGCTCGCGATAGAGATCGAGCAGGCGCGTCGCCTGGGCGACGACCTCCGGACCGATGCCGTCCCCCGGGATGATCGCGATGAGGTGGTTGGCCATGGGACCGGCGAGT
The DNA here is from genome assembly GCA_963782055.1 of uncultured delta proteobacterium. GTDB lineage: Bacteria > Myxococcota_A > Polyangia > Polyangiales > Polyangiaceae > DASXHD01. The sequence goes on along the minus strand of CAWAIF010000003.1, from coordinate 766,115 downwards.
ATACGGGCGACGCGCCCCGGGGCGATCCAGAAGTATGTGCGGTCAGGCGGTCTCGATGATGGCGTCGGCGACCTCCACCACGCCCGGCACGCGCGGCACGTCGGGGAAGAGGCCCTCGTAGTGGCCGTAGGGATCCACCAGCGCGCAGCGCAGACCCGCGGCGCGGGCGCCGTCGATGTCGGTGGCGACCGTGTCCCCCAGGTGGATCGCCTGCGCGGCGGAGGCGCCCGCCTGCTCGCACGCCCACGCGAAGATGCGCGGGTCGGGCTTCTCGACGCCGAGCTTGCCGCTGTCGGCCAGCACGTCGAAGCACTGCAGGATGTCGAGGGTGGTGAAGAGGTGGTCGAGCATGCCCTCCGAGTTGGAGACGATCGCCGTCTTCACCCCGGCGGCGCGCAGGCGGTCCATCGCGTCCACGAAGCCGTCCGGGACACGCGAGTAGAGGTTGAGGCGCAGGTGGCTCGCCCAGAGGCGGTCGACCAGCGCGGGGAGCGCGGCGTCCGGCACGCCGGCGCGCGCGAACATGGTCGCCATCATGCGGCCCCAGCCGGCGGCGCCGGGCTCGCCCTTCGCGGTCCAGGCGACGTCCACCATGTCGGCCGGGCTGCGCGTCAGCCGCTTCGCCTCGCCCTCGGTGACGACCAGGCGCGAGGCGGGCACGTCGAAGCCCGCCTCCTTCGCGATGCGGGAGAGCCGATCGTGGTCGAGGAAGATGACCGTGTTGCCCGCGTCCAGGCACAGCAGGCGGACGTCCTTCACCAGCGCGGGATCGATGCGATTCACGGGCGGCAGGATAGTGCGTGCGAGCCTCTCAGTCGCATACTCCTTCGCTCTCGCACTTGAGCGGGTTGGGGCACGGCGTGCCGGCGTCGCATGCGAAGAAGCAGCCATGGATGGTGGTCGTCGGGACCGGCAGTGGATGGCAGACGAAGCCCGCAGGGCAGTCGGAGGGGGCGGTGCACTCCATCGTGCAGAAGTCGTAGAGTTTCGGATCGCGCGCGTACTCCAGGTTGCACGCGAGCGTGCAGAACTTCCCCTGGTCGGACGGCGGGCGGAGGAAGGGCGCGCACGTCCCCGCGTCAGGAGCGGTGCTCGCGTCGGGCGCGGCGTCCCCGGTGACGGCGGCGTCGGTGCGCCCGTCCGGGGGAACGGAGACGGTACCTCCGCAGCCCGCGAGGGTGGCGGCGAGGAGCAGGACCGAGAGGCGCGTCACGGGGAGCCTCCGCCGGTGTCCGGAACAGGGAACGCGCAGCGGAACCCGGTGATCGCCGTCCCCAGGTCGCCATCGGTGGCTTCGTAGTCGGGCAACACATCCCCGTTGGAGAGGGTACCCGGAGGGAAGTAGGTGAAACCATGCGGCGGCTGCTCCGGCGGCGGATAGACATCGTGATCGTAGAGCGGCCACGTGCACGCGTCCAAGACGACCGCCGGTACGCCCGCGCGCTCCCACTCCGCGGCGTTGGCGAACAGATCCTGTTGGCCGAAGGGCCCGGTGTCCTGCGGAAAGGACCCCACGTCGAGGAGCAGGCCGCCGTTCGTCAGGGTGGGCGCGCCCTGCTGCGGAGCGTCCGCCGGATGCCCGACGTGCTCGCACTCCGGGGACTCGGCGGGGTGGGCGTAGCAGTCTTGCAGCAGCCCGATCATGGATGGGATCCCCGGGCTGTCGGTGTCCGGATCGCTCGCCCGCGCGAACTGCCCGGGCGTCGGGAGATCGCCGCCGTAGTGCCGGCAGAACGCTCGCGCCTGCCGCCACGAAACGGCCACGGGCTTGCGTGCCTCTCCAGGAGCATCCCACGGCGGCCGGATATTCGGAAAGTGCACCGCGTCGTCCCCGAGCTGAGGGGCGCCACACGCGCCTTCGTTCACACAGCGCGCATAGGCCGCGTTGGTCACCTCGGTGATCATGAGTCGAAAGGGCGCCACGATGACCCTGGCGTGCTCCATGAAGGCGGGCGAGCACGCCCGCGGAGAGAGGGTGAACCCGTCCATTGTGTAGCCGTCGGAGCCAAAGTGAGCATCCATCTGCCACCAACCGATGTACGCCACCCCACCGGGGACGGTACCCAGCGCGCCAATCGCAGGATCGTACGGGACGGCACCGGCCTCGGGCGGCGGGAAGTCGGTCGCGGAGGGCGGGATGGGCGGTCCCGCCACCTCTCCCCCGCAGCGGGAGACGAGCACGAGCGCGACCATACCGAGGAAGATGCGACGCATGGGATCAGTGCGGGAAGAAGGTCGCGAAATTGCTGGACGCCCAGCTGTGCATGGCGTTGCACTCGCTCGCGCTGGGCGGCGGCCGGACGTTGGTCGAGCACATCATGTGGCAAGAAGGGCTGCTGCAGCCGGAAGGACAATCAGCGCGCCCGTCCAGTGACCCACTTCGTGCGCCAGGACCGCCGGCGGTCCGGAGGCGTACCACGTCAAGCAGCTCACCGGCTGGGTGCCACCGAGATCGATCGTCTGGCCGAACGTATCGCCGCCGATGGCGCCGCCTTGGCCCGAATACGTGCGCGTGAAGATGACGGTGGGGACCTCGGAGAGGAAGCCGGAGAGCTGACCGGCCATGGAGAGCAGGTCGTTGCACGGTTCGCCCGGGGTGAGGTTGCTCACCTTGTTGTGGAGGCGATCGACGTGCATCCGCAGGAAGTTGACGAGCCGGAACTGCACGCCGCACGACTGCCAGATCGAATCGGGCGTGAAGTATCCCGTGAAGCTCCCCTGTTCATCCACGTAGCTTCTGCTGTACGCGCTGTAGGGCAAGCCATTCCACCCGCTGAGCGTCTTGCGATCCATCCACAGGTCCAGGGTGCGAGAGCTGACCGTGAGGTCTCCCTGGTCGGACCCGTGGAACGGGTTGCTGACCGGCTGCCACTGGTCCCACACGTTGAGCTGCGCCGGCAAGGTCCGGAGCAGCGGGTCCACCGCGTCATCGTCGCTCCAGACGACGACCACCTGCACCGGCACGAGGATCACCGACGGGTCCAGCCGCAGCGTGCCCTGTGACAGCACAGGACCGAGTACTCCGCCGTGCGGAAGCGTCGCGCGCGTCGTGATCGTCAGGGGCGTATAGCCGACACGCAGGCCACGCGCGTAGAGATCCGCGTTCGCCGGGGCGGCGTAGTCGATGGTCTGCCCGACGTTGCGCGGATCGGCATACGGCACGACGTCCTCGGCCACCGAGCCGAGCATGCCGGAGGTTCCGTCGCCGTTGGGGACGCCGTCGCCGCCGGTGACGAACATCTGCATGTCGCCGTTGTAGACGGCGGAGATGTCGACGGTCGTGGTGTTGCCGTTGCCCGCTCAAGGGGGAAGGCGCAAGAGGTCAGAGGAGGGTACGCTCGTGTGTGCCGGCTGGCAGATCGTGCGTCGGAGCTCCTTCCCCGTCTCTTCCAGGACCGCGGGGAGCTACAATCGGACGCATGCGCAAGGTCGGTACCTTCGGGGCGATGCTCGTGGCGGCCTGCGTCGCCGCGAGCTGCGGCGGCTGCGGCGACGACACCACGCATGCGGGGCCGGACGGCGGGGCGCCGGCGGGCGACGGCGGCAACGCGCAGACCGACGGCGGCGGCGGAAACGACGGCGGCGGCACGCAGGGCGACGGCGCGGTGGAGTCGTGCCTGGGCTCGTCGCTCCTGGGCGGGCTGGGCAAGAGCAAGCTGCTCGTCGGCGGGACGATGCAGGACGCGACGGCGTCGAGCACGCCGATCGACCTCCGCTACATCTACATCTCCGGCAACTTCGCCGACGGCGCCGGCCCTTGCACGAGCTGCGCGAGCGGCTGCACGTCCAAGGGGCAGAGCTGCGCCAACAACGCCGGCGGCTGCGGGTGGTGGGGCTGCTGGCAGTACGACAAGGACCCGCCCGGCGGCTACGCGCGCGCCTTCGTCTCCACCGCGAAGGGCGCGGGGCAGATCCCGATGTTCACCTACTACACGGTGCTGCAGTCGAGCGGCGTCAAGGAGGGCTCGCCAGAGGTGACGCAGACCAGCGACGCCACCTACATGGCGCGCTACTACGCGGACTGGCGGTTCTTGCTGAAGCAGATCGGCAAGGACGTCGCGCTCCTGCACATCGAGCCGGACTTCTGGGGGTACGCCGAGCAGGGCGGAGCGGACCCGCACTCCATCCCCAGCGCGGTCGCCTCCGCCAACGCGACCGACTGCGGCGGGATGGAGAACACGCTCGCCGGGTTCGGGCAGTGCATGATCGCGATGGTGCGCAAGTACGCGCCCAACGCGAAGGTCGGCCTGCACGCCTCCGCGTGGGGCACCAACATGGACGTCGCGATGAACACCAACCCGAAGTTCGACGTCGCGGGCGAGGCGAAGAAGCTCGCGACGTTCCTGTCGGCGGCCGGGGAGAAGGACGCCGACTTCGTGGTGGTGGAGGCGAGCGACCGCGACGCCGGCTACTACCAGTCCATCGGGCAGAACCGCTGGTGGGACGACACCAACCAGAAGCTGCCGACCTTCCACCAGGACCTGGCGTGGGTGAAGGCGCTCACCGAGGCGCTCGGCAAGCCGGCGATCTACTGGCAGATCCCGTACGGGAACATGAGCCAGAACCAGACGGCCAACCACTGGAAGGACAACCGCGTGGACTACTTCTTCGCCCACATGGACGAGGTCGCCGCCGCCCACGCGATCGGCCTCGCCTTCGGCGCGGGCGCGGGCGACCAGACGACGGCGGAGTCCGACGGCGGCAACTTCATCGCCAAGGTGAAGGCCTACAAGGCCGGCGCGGGGCAGCCCCTCTGCCCTTGATGCGCGGCTGTCTTCAGCGGGGGATGCCGATGATGTCGCTGTCGCCCTTGTTGGTCACGTAGACCCTCTGTCCGTCCAGGGCGATGGCCTCGGGGTCCTTCAGATCGGTGAGCAGGTCGTCGGGCTGCGGCTGCGAGCCGTCCTTGCGGGTGCGGCGCAGCGTCGGCCGCCGGTCCCAGCTCGCCCAGTAGACGAAGGTCTCGCCCACGGTGATGTCGTCCTGGTTGATCTGCCCGGTGGCTATCGTCTTCACCGCGCCGCCCGCCTTGGGTACGCGGCGGATGCTGCCGTCCTTTTCGCACGGGAAGTAGACGTAGGTCTCGTCGAGGGCGATGCCCACCGGCCTCGGCTGACGCGCGGCCAGCACGTGCTCGGCGCCGCCGCGTGTCTTCGGCGCGCGAACGACGAGGTTACGGAGGTAGTCGGTCACATAGAGGTAACGGTCGTCGACGGCGATGGCGCCCTGCTTGATGCCGGGCGCGCGCACGATGGTGCTCGGCCCTCCTGCGAGCGGCACCTTGCGCAGGGGCGAGCCGTCGAAGAGGGAGAAGTACAGATGGTCGCCATCGCTCACCAGGTTGATGACGTCGTCGGGCGTCTCGGTGACGGTGACGGCGGCGCCACCGGTCTTCGGGACTCGCACGATGCGAGGCTTGTCCTGCTGCCGGTTCGCCGGCGTCACGCCGAAGTAGACCTGGTCGCGGGCGAGGACGAGGGACATGGCGTGGCCCCGCCTGCCGCTCCAGAGGGAGCGCGGGCGGCCGGAGCCGTCCTTGGCTTGGGCCCAGACGTTGCCCGCGCCGTCGGTGTAGTAGATCGTCGGGCCGTCGACGACGGGGCCGAAGACGCCGTGCGGCTGCGGCGGTCGGAGCACGACCGCGCCCGGGGGAAGGCGGACACCGGGAGGGGGCGCGGCGGGCTTGCCCGGAGGCGGCGTGGCGACCGACGGGATCGTCATGGTCTCGCCGCGCGCCGCGGACATCGAGGCCGGAGCCCCCTCGCCACCGGAGGGCGCGGGACGGCTACACGCCGCGAGGGCGAGCGCCGCTAGAACGACGAGGCCGCGCATGCCCTTCTTACGTGCGGGCGGCGCGGACGATCCCCGCCCTAGCCGAGCACCTTCTCGATGGGCACGAACTCGGTGCTCGTGGCCTGGGCGACGCCCTCGTAGGTGACGTTGCCGGCGTAGGTGTTGATGCCCAGGAGCAGCGCGCGATCCGCCTTGGCCGCCTTGACCAGACCCATGGTGGCGATGCGCACGGCGTAGGAGATGGTGGTGTTGGTCAGCGCCCAGGTGCTCGTCTGCGGGACGGCTCCGGGCATGTTGGCCACGCAGTAGTGCACCACGCCGTCCACCTCGTAGGTGGGGTTGTCGTGCGAGGTCGGCCGGCAGGTCTCGATGCAGCCGCCCTGGTCGACGGCGACGTCCACGACGACCGACCCCTTCTCCATCTTGCCGATGAGCTCCCGCGTGACGAGCTTCGGCGCGGCGGCGCCGGTCACCAGCACCCCGCCGATGACGAGGTCGGCGCGCGCCACCTGCTGCTCGACGTTGGTCGGGTTGGAGTAGAGGGTCTCCACTGCGCCGCCGAAGACGTCCTCGAGGTACGCCATGGTCTCGGCGCGGACGTCGAGCACCGCCACCAGCGCGCCCATGCCGATGGCGATGGTGGCCGCGTTGCGACCGACCACGCCGCCGCCGAGGATGACGACGCGGCCGCGGCGGGTGCCCGGCACGCCGCCGAGGAGCACGCCCTTGCCGCCCCGCTCCTTCTCCAGACACGTCGCGCCGACCTGCACGGCCATGCGACCGGCGACCTCGCTCATGGGGCGGAGCAGCGGCAGCGTCCCGTCGGGGTTCTGGATGGTCTCGTACGCGACGCCGTGCACCTTCTTATTGACCAGCTCCTTGGTGAGCTCCGGCTCCGCGGCGAGGTGCAGGTACGTGTAGAGGATGAGGTTCTCGCGGAAGAAGCCGAACTCGGTCTTCAGCGGCTCCTTGACCTTCACCACCATCTCGGCGCCCCAGGCGTCGGCGGCGGTCGGCACGATGCTCGCGCCGGCGGCGACGTACTCCGCGTCCTTGATGCCGCTGCCCTCCCCTGCGCTCTTCTCCACCAGCACCTTGTGCCCGCGCGCCGTGAGGCTGCGGACCCCGGCGGGGGTCATTCCAACGCGGTACTCACGGGTCTTGATCTCTTTGGGTACGCCGATGATCACGGGGAGTCTCCTTGCATGCGAGCGTGGGCGCTGAATCTAGTCCCGCTCCCGGGTGGCCGACAACGGGGGTTCGCATGTCGCATCGCGTCACGCGGAGAGATCAGGGGCGAGAGCGGCGCCAGGCCACCATCTCGGCGGCGATGGCGACGGCGATCTCCTCGGGCAATCGCGCCCCGACGGCCAGGCCGATGGGCATCCGGACGCGGTCGCGGTCCTCGGCGGAGAAGCCCTTCGCCTCCAGCCTGTCGCGCGTCCGCTGCGCCTTTGCCTTGCTGCCGATGCCCCCCACGTACACGAAGCCGCGGCGCAGCGCCCACTCGACGGCCTGCTGATCGAGGGCGTGATCGTGGGTCATCACCAGCACCACCGCGCCGGCCGGCCAGTCGCGCGCGACGTCGTCGTAGTCGCCGACCACCGTCCGCACGCCGGGGATGCGGCCCTCCTCGCCCCACGCGTCGCGCGCGTCCACCACCGTCACCGCGAAGCCCACGCGCGCGAGCAGCGGCGCGGTCGCTGTGGCGACGTGGCCGCCGCCCACGAGCAGGCAAGGCACCAGCCCGGCGAGCGGCTCGAGCAGGACGTCCACGCCGCCCCCGCAGCACATGCCCAGCTCCGCGCCGAGGCGGAAGCTGCGCACCGCGTGGCGTGGGGAGGGGTCCTCGACCAGCGCGCGCAGCGCCGCGATCACCTCGCGCTCCACGGCGCCGCCGCCGATGGTGCCGACGCACTCGCCGGCCGCGGAGAGAAACAGCTTCTGCCCAGGTGTCGACGGCGCGGACCCGTGGCGTGACAGGACGGTGGCCATCGCGCCCGTCACGCCGGCGCGCGCGCAGGCCGCGGCGGCGTCCAGCACCTCGTGCACCGCCGCGGGACGCGGGGCGATCGCGTCGGGGGCGATCGCCTTCACCTCGCGCAGGACGGGCCGGGCCATGGGTGCATTGTAGCGGACGTGACAATCCCGCGGCGAATGGACACAAATCCGTCTGGTTTCGTTACCATGCGGGCCATGCCGTCCACCTTCGAGCCGAGCCAGCTGCTCGTCATGATCCTCGCGGGCGGCGAGGGGAAGCGGCTGTACCCGCTCACGCTGGACCGCGCCAAGCCGGCCGTGCCGTTCGGCGGGCGGTACCGCATCATCGACATCGTCCTCTCCAACTTCGTCAACTCCGGGCTCGCCCGCATCAAGATCCTGACGCAGTACAAGAGCGCCTCGCTGGAGGAGCACATCGCGCGCGTGTGGCGCCTCTCGCCCATGCTCGACCAGTTCATCGAGGCGATCCCCGCGCAGCAGCGCACGGGCAAGTCGTGGTTCCGCGGGTCGGCCGACGCGGTCTACCAGTGCCAGCACGTCATCACCGACGAGAAGCCGGAGCTGGTCATCATCTTCGGGGGCGACCACGTCTACAAGATGGACGTCCGGCAGATGATCGACTTCCACCAGAAGTCGGGCGCGGACGCGACCATCGCCGCCATCCCGGTGCCGAAGAAGACGGCGCGCGACTTCGGCGTGCTGGAGATCGACGAGGCCGGCCGGGTGCTCGCCTTCCACGAGAAGGTGGCGGACCCGCCGAGCATGCCCGGCCGCCCCGACATGTGCCTCGCGTCGATGGGCAACTACATCTTCCACACCGACCTCCTGCTCTCCGCGCTGGAGGCGGACGCAGGGCGCGAGGAGTCGAAGCACGACTTCGGTCACAACATCATGCCGACGATGGTGAAGGAGGGGCACGCGGTCTACGCGTACGACTTCGCGAACAACCTGGTCCCCGGCGAGGAGCCGACGGGCGCGGGGCGCGGCTACTGGCGCGACATCGGCACGCTGGAGGCGTACTGGGAGGCGCAGATGGACCTCATCGCCATCCAGCCGGCGTTCAACCTCTACAATAGCCGCTGGCCCATCCGCACGGGCATGACGCACGAGCCCCCGGCGAAGTTCGTCTTCCGCGAGGAGGCGCAGGCGCGCGTGGGCATCGCGACCGACTCGCTCGTCGCCGACGGGTGCATCATCTCCGGCGGCCGCATCCACCGGTGCGTGCTCGGCATCGGCTGCCGCATCAACTCCTTCAGCGAGGTGGAGGAGAGCGTGCTCTTCGAGCGGGTGCGCATCGGCCGCCACGCGCGCATCCGCAAGTGCGTCATCGACAAGGACGTGGAGATCCCGCCCAACACGGTCATCGGCTACGACCGCGAGGCGGACCGGCGGCGGTTCTTCGTCTCCGACAACGGGCTGGTGGTCATCCCGAAGCGCGCCAAGCTCGACGCGGTGAAGTGACGCCCTTGACCTTCTCCCTCCCCCTAATCTCCTCCCCCTCTCTCCCCCTCTTCTCCCCCCCCTCTCCCTCGTAGGGAGAGGGGGGCCGGGGGGGTGAGGAAGGGGGGAGAGCTGGGATTGGGAGCTTGCTGACGATTGAGGCGGGAGCGGGGATCGGGTGGACAGGGGGGGCGGACGTGGTCATCGATGGAAGGAAGGACCACGCAAAGAAGTCCACCGCGGGAGTGGCGAAGGGCGGCCGGGAATTGCCTTCGCCACCCCCGCGGTGTTCAGGTCCTCTCTTCCAACCTCCGTGCCAGAGCCTTCCGGGGCCTTGGGCGGATCACGGGCCAAGTGATTTCAAATGGTTGAGCGAGTTATCCACAATCTGTACGGATGGACCGTAATCGGGGGTTGGCACCGGCCGCGTGAGCAGGCATTCTCCCGGTGGAGCGAAGGCCGCTCGGCATGACGCGAGGAGGCCATGGGTAGAACGATCATCGTCGGCGATGTGCACGGCTGCCGGGCAGAGCTGGAGGCTCTGCTGGACCGGGTGGGTTTCGCCAGCGGTGACCGCCTCATCTTCGTGGGAGACCTCATCGCGCGCGGGCCGGACTCGCCGGGCGTGCTCGACGTCGCGCGCCGCACCGGCGCGGTGATCGTGCGCGGCAATCACGAGCAGAAGCTGCTCGACTACCGGCGCGATCCGGTGGCCTCGCCGCTGGGCCGGCTGCACCTGGAGGTCGCCCGGGCGATGCGCCCGGTGGACTGGACACTCCTGGAGACCTCCCCCATCTGGATCGATCTGCCGGAGCACGGCCTGCGCATCGTGCACGCGGGCGTCGTGCCCGGCGTGCCGATGGAGGAGCAGAACCGCGAGACGCTCATGCACATCCGCACCGTCGATGTGCGCGGCGGGCCGAGCCGCAAGCTCGGCCAGCATCACGTGCTCTGGGGCTCCGTCTACGCCGGCGCGCCGCACGTGGTGTTCGGGCACAACGCGCTGCCCGGCTTGCAGCTCCACCCTTGGGCCACCGGCCTGGACACCGGGTGTGTCTACGGCGGGCGGCTCACCGCCATGGTGCTGCGCGAGACGGAGAAGGTGCCGCGCTCCATCTTCCGGCGACAGGCGGTGCTGGTCTCGCAGCCCGCGAAGCGCGTGTACTACGAGATGCGCAAGCGCCGCGTGGCGTGAGGCTCACCCCCCACCGGTGTTACCGGCTCGCAACCGCGGCGCGGTGGGAGAGGGGTCACCTGGCGAACATCTTGTCGACGGGGATGACGGTGACGTCGGTGTCCTTCAGGTGCAGGGGGAGGGCCTCGATGGTCTTGTCCTCCTCCAGGATCTCCTTCGGCTTGGGGGAGTCGTAGGTCGGCGGCGTGGGGCCGCCCTCGACCAGCGTCTTCTTCAGCGCGGCGCCGTCCTTGGTGACGATGGCGATGGCGAAGGGGTGGCCGGCGATGCGGCGGGCGATCGCCTCCTTCAGCTTCGCCGCCGTGAGGCCGGACCACGCGGTGCGCATCCGCTCGAGGTAAGGCGTGGCGAGGCCGTAGCTCAGGTCGTCCAGGGCGTAGCCCAGGCGGCGCGAGGCCGTCTGCTGCTCCAGGCCCTCGTAGCGCGAGAGGAAGGTCCGGAAGCGCGCGACCTCCTCGTCGGGGATGCCGGAGGCGACGGTCTTCTGCCAGTAGTGGAGCGCCCCGCGCAGCGCGAAGGGGCCGTTCGCCGGCTTCACCGGGCGGATCCAGATGCTGATCATCTGCTGGCGCCGCGCGATGTCCGGCTGGGTGATGCGCTCCCAGCCCTCCTGCTCGAAGTACTCGGAGTAGGCGTAGTCGCCGTAGTTGAGGCCGCGCTCCTCGCGCAGGCGGTTGTAGAGCACGCCGGCCGACTGGCGATGCAGGCCCACGTAGCTGGTGAAGAAGAAGACGGCCGGGTAGTCGTCGCTGGCGCGTGTCATGTCCGTCGGGTAGCCGAGGGAGATGGCGGTGGCGTCGGCGCCAGGCTTGTCGACGATGAGGACCTGCGTGCGGGCGATCTTGCGCGGCGCGGGCAAGGAGGCGCGCGGCGCGTCGCACGCGGGGAGCGCGGCGAGGTCCTTGGCGACGGTCTTGTCGAAGCCCTCCGGGTAGTTGCCGGCGATGCCCAGGACGACACGATCTTTGCAGAATACATGCTTGCGCTGCGCGTCCACGTCGGCCCGGGTGAGGGCGGCGAGGCCGGCCTCGGTGCCGACCGCGGGGTGGCCGTAGGGGTGGCCCTCGTAGAGGAAGGCCTGGAGCGCCTCCTTGCCGAGCTCCTCGTCATCGGCGCCGCGAAGATCGTCCACCAGCTCGCTGTGGGCGCGCGTCTCGAGTCGCTGGAAGGAGGCCTCGTCCAGGCGCGGGGTGAGGATCACGTCGCGCAGCAGCGGGTAGAAGTCCTTCAGGCTGGAGGCGGCGACCTGCACCTCGAACACGGTCTGATCGCGGTCGACGTGCGCGTCGATGGAGGCCGCGAAGGGGTAGAGCGCCTTGGCCAGCTCGGCGTAGGTGAGCTTGGTGGTGCCGCTCTCCGCCGTCATGGCGGCGGTGAGGGCGGTGAGGCCCTCCTTGCCCGGCGGGTCGTCGGCGGAGCCGCCGTTGAACAGGATGCGGAAGGCGACGACGCGGGAGGAGGGGTCGCGCTGCGCGACGCTCTTGACGCCCTGCTCCTGCGCGACGGTGGTGGCGCCGGGGGGTTTGGCGGTGGTGGGGCCGGCGACCTTGAGCGGGGGCTCGCCGTGGCAGGCGAGGAGCGCGGCGGCGAGCGGCGCGGCGGCGACGAGACGGCGCATCACTTCTTGCCTCCCTTCTTCGGGGTGGTGTCCCCCTTCTTCGGGGCCTTGGCCTTCGCCGGTGGGGGTGGCGAGAGGGTGACGACGTCGCGGCGCGCCGGCACCAGGTACGCCTTGGCGACGCGCGCGATGTCGGCGGGAGTGACCTGCTCGACGGCGGCCATGTAGCGATTGAAGCCGTGCACGTCGCCCGTGGTGGCGGCGAGGTAGGCGATGCGCTCGGCGACGGCGCCGGGGGTCTGCATGGAGAGGGTGATGGAGCTCACCAGGTGGCGGCGCGCGGCCTCCACGTCCGCCGGCTTCGCGGCGCCGCCGGCGACGGCGTCGAGCGAGGACTGCACCGCCCCGGTGATGTCGGCGAAGGCGACGCCCGGCTTGAGGCGCACGTCGACGCGCATCACCCCCGGGTCCTTGTGCAGCGTCTCGTCGGGATCGGCCTCGAGAGCGATGGCCTTCTGCTCCTTGACCACCAGGCGCTGGTAGAGCTCGCTCGGCTCGCCGAAGACCAGCGTGGCGAGGACGGAGAGGGCGGCGACGTCGTCCACCTGGCTGGCGGCGGGGACCTTGTACGCGATGATCATGCGCGGGGTGGTCGGGCCCTTCCAGACGAGCGCCTTCACGCGCGGCGCCGTCTGCGCCGGCTCCTTCTTGATTGCCGGCTGGGCGCGCTTGCCCTTCCAGTCGCCGTAGCTCTGCTTGACGAGGGCGAGCACGCGCTCGCGCTCGACGTCGCCCACGGCGAAGATGACGCAGTCGTCCGGGGTGTAGAAGCGGGAGAAGAAGAGCTTGGAGTAGGCGTAGTTTCTGGGCATCGCCTCCACGTCGCGCTTGAAGCCGAGCGTGGTGTGCCCGTAGGTGTGCTGCTTGAAGGCGAGCTCGTGCAGCGCCTCGTCCATGAACCAGTACGGGTTGGAGAAGTCCTTGTTGTACTCGCCGAGCACCGCGCCGGTCTCGTCCTTGTAGGGGCGCTCGGCCACGTCGAGGTGCTGGAAGCGGTCGGCCTCGACGGGGACGAGCTCGGCCAGCGACTCCTTCGGCACGAGCGGCGTGAAGAAGGTGAAGTCGTCGGTGGTGAAGGCGTTGTTGTCGGAGCCCATCGCCTGCATGCGCTTCTCGTAGTCGGCGGCGGGGATCTTGGCGGTGCCGCGGAACATGAGGTGCTCGAAGAGGTGGGCGTAGCCGCTCCTGCCGGGCTCGACCTCGTCGCGCGATCCCGCGCGCACGAGGGTGTAGAAGGCGACCGCGCCGGAGTGGGCCATCGGGACGGTGACCACGGTGAGCCCGTTGGGGAGGGTGTCCACCGTCATCGGGAAGATGGGCGCCGGCTTCGGCCCGGGGGCGGGGGCGGGCCCCCCGCCCGCGTGGACGCGGGTGGCGGGGAGGACGAGCACGAGGGCGGCGAGAGCGGCGAGGGCGCGTGTGTTCACGCGCGACGAGTACCGCCAAGTGGGGGGACCTGCAACCCCGCGCCGCCCCCGCTGCTAAGCTGGGCGGATGCGCCGAGTCGCCCTCATGCTCGCGCTGCTCGCGGCGTGCGCGCCGCAGGCGCCGCTCGCGCCGGTCGGCACCACCCTGCCCGGGTCGTCGGGTGGGCCCACGAGGCCGTCGGCGGAGGAGCACGTGGACGTGCAGAAGGTCCTCGCCGCCGTCGTTCACGTGCGCGGCCTCACGCCCACGCGGCCCATCCCCCTCCGCCGCGTGTCGGACGAGGAGTTCGATCGCGTCTTCGAGGAGGGCGTCGCGCGGCGGCGTGCGAAGTACGGGGTCGCCCCCTCGGCGCCGCGCGACCCCCAGGAGGACGCGCGCTACTTCGTCGGCTTCTACGACCCGACGACACGGGGCATCTTCGTGCGGCGCGATCGGCCGCCGTGGCTGCGCGACCAGAGCCTGAGCGGGACGCTGGCGCACGAGCTGACCCACGCGCTGCAGGATCAACACTTCGGGCTGGAGCGGCTGTACGACGGGCTGTCGCCCGACGCGGTCCACGCCATGCGCGCGGTGCTGGAGGGCGACGCGGAGATCACCCGCGTCGCGGCGGAGGCGTACCTCGAAGGGCGGCCGGTGAAGCGCTCGGTCGTCGAGGCGTCGACGACCGACGAGACGGTGCCCGACGAGGTGCGCCACCCCGAGTACCTGGCCGACCCCGCGCTGCGCGCGCAGCCGGCCACCACGCGCGAGGCGGTGATGTTCCCGTACGTGTGGGGCACGCTGTTCGTCGGGGCCATCTACCGCGCCGGCGGCTTCCCCCTCGTCGACAAGCTGTACGCCGTGCGGCCGGCGGCGACCGCGTACATCTATCACCCGGAGGACTTCGTCGCGGGGCGGCCGGTCGAGCCGGTGAGGGGCGTGACGCCGCCCGCCGGCTTCCGGGCGGACCTGCACGACTCGGTCGGCGAGTACGGGCTGCGGCAGCTGCTGTGGAAGCTCGGCGAGAGCGCGGACCACGTCGCGCGCATCGGCGCGGCGTGGCGCGGCGACACGCTGCTGTCGGCGAGCGACGGCAAGGGGCACGAGTTCGACTCCTGGACGCTCGCCTTCTCCGGCGAGCGGGAGGCGGCGGAGGTGCAGCGGCTGCTGGCCACCGACGGACGCACGGAGCGCAGCGGCACGGTGGTGGCGTTCCTCTCCGGAGAGGATGCGCGGGCCGCCCGTGTGGACCCGGCGGCGCTCGTCGGGCCAGCCCCGCGTCCCAAGCCCCCGCTGGGAGACGTGACGATCCCGCCGGCGCCCGCGCCCATCGAGGCCCGCGCGGAGTACCGGGGGGTGATCGTGGAGGACAGCTTCGTCGACCCGTTCGTCGGCCTGCACTTCAAGGCGCCGGCGGGCTACGAGCTCGACGCCAACGGGCCGCGCGGGCTGCTGCTGCTGATGACCAACCACGTCAGCTCCGACGTGACGGTCCTGAGCTCGGTGCGGCCCACGCCGGACGTCATCCGCGTCATGAAGCAGGCCCTGCTGCAGGGCACGGCGAAGCTGGGCAAGCCGGACCGCATCGTCGACGGCGGCATGGCCACGCCCTTCGGGCCGGCGAGCTACCGGTACGTGGAGTTCGCGGGCAGCCCGATGACCGCGCAGATGAGGCTGATGGTGGTGTGCGGGGGTGAGGCGCTGCTCGCCGAGATGCGCCTGCTGCGGCGGGACGACGCGGCGTCCGCGCACGCGCTGGACGGGTGGTTCTGGAGCCTGAACGCCCGTGCGGTGGAGGGCAGCCCGTACTGCGCCGCGGTACGCCGGCAGGCCACCACCGACCTGCCCTGAGAGGACGGGATGAATCCTCCGCTGCGCTATGATCCCCCCATGACCGACGACGACAGCCCCACCACCCCTCCGCCCGCGGCGCCTCCGCCCGACCCGGACGACGATCCGGTCGCCGATCTCAAGAAGGGCGTCGGCCTTCTCTTCCGCGCCGCCAAGGCCGCCGCGCAGGTCGCGGCCCACAAGGCGAAGGACAAGGTCCACGCCGACAAGGTGGAGGAGGCGTTCCGCGGCGGCGTCGACGATCTCCAGAAGGCCCTCGAGAAGCTCCCCACCGAGGGCATCGAGGGCGCGCTGCGCACCAGCCTGCACGAGATGGGGCGCGCGTTCGAGAACGTCGCCAAGACGCTGGAGCGCGACGTCGTCGGCCGCAAACCCTCCGACCCCGCGCCCCCGCCGGACGCCTCGCACGACGCCGAGACCCCGAAGCCCGGCGAGGCCGAGGACGACAAGTAGCCACGCGACGGGGGGACGCGCTCAGGCCCCCAGCTCGTCGGCGAGCGCGCGCGTGCGGGAGTGCTCCGGCACGCACTCCAGGAAGGACGCTCGCAGCACCTCGTCGGTCATCTTCGCCGCGCGATCCGCCAACCGATCGCGGGCGACGGCCACGGCGCGCCTCGCGCCCTCCCTGTCGCCGGTGGCGAGGAGCGTCTCGGCCTCGGCGAGGCGCACGAGCGACTCGCCTTGCTCCATCGCGCCCAGCTCTGCGAGGAGCGCGCTCGCCTCCGCGGACGCCGCGCGCGCCTCCTCCACGCGCCCCTGTCCGAGTCGCGTGCGGGCGAGCACCGCCAGCGCGAAGGCGCGCACCGGCGGCGTCTCGGCGAGCAGGTCCATCGCCCGGGCGACCTCCGCCTCCGCCTCCACCAGATCGCCCGTCTCCAGCGCGATGAGGGCCAGGTAGAGGCGCGAGCCCCCGGCGAGCCGCCGGTC
Organism: uncultured delta proteobacterium; assembly: GCA_963782055.1. Lineage (GTDB taxonomy): Bacteria > Myxococcota_A > Polyangia > Polyangiales > Polyangiaceae > DASXHD01. Next base: position 749,883 of record CAWAIF010000003.1, on the reverse strand, counting down.
ACCCTGCTTCTCCAGCATCTCGACGCACTCGCGCTCCATCGCGCGCGCCTCCTCGACACGACCGAGCCGCAGCAACGCGTAGCCCAGGTTGTGCATGGCGCTGTACTCCACGGCGAAGATGCCGAGCCGCCGCGCCCGCGCGACCGTCGCGCGGAGGACGGCCTCGGCCTCGGCGTAGGCGCCGAGCTCTGCGTTGCAGAACCCCAGGTTGCTCTCGGTGATGCACACGTTGCGGAGATCGCCCGCGCGCCCGAAGAGGTCGGCCGCGTCCGCCATCCCCCCGCGGCACCCGGCGATGTCGCCCGCACACAGCGCGCGCATCGCCTCGGCCACGCGCACCGCGCCGAGCGTCGCGGTGTCGGGGTCGTCCAGGCGCGCGACGTCGCCGCGGATGGATCCGAGCAGCTCGTCCGCCTCGGCGAAGCGACCGGCCGCGCAGAGGTGCACGGCCACGCGCGACGCCGCGAAGAGGCGCGTGGGCGCGACGCGCGGTCGGAACGGCGCCGCGCGCATCGCCTCGTAGACGGCGAGGATGCGGTCCCAGCCTTCGCGGCGGAGGCAGGAGACGACGAGGGTCGCCGCCGCCGACCACCACGCCGCGTCTTCGGTCGTCGACGCCGCGAGGCACGCCTCCGCCCGCTCCTCCGCGCGCGTGAACTCGCCGCGCCAGAGGTGCGCCTCCGCCTCGAGGCGCGCCAGCTCGGCGGCGCCGGTCGCCGGGTCGCAGCGGCGAGCGCGCGTGCACAGCTCCAGCACGGAGGCGACATCGCCGCCGAGCAGCGACTGCTGGGCCGCACGCAGGGAGAAGCTGGCGGCGCGCTCCGGCGCGCCTCCCCGCTCGAAGTGCTCGGCGAGCGCGCGGGCGTCGGCGCTCCCCGCGGCGGACAGCCACTCGCCGGCGATGCGGTGGCCGACGACGCGGTCCGCCTCGGTGAGCGTCGCGTAGGCGGCGTCGCGCACGAGCCCGTGGCGGAAGCGGTACTCCACGTCGCCGGCGAACTGCGACGCCGTCGAGGCGACGACGAGCTCCTGACGCACCAGCTCCGCCAGCCGCCCCGCCCACGCCGACCACGAGGCGTCCTCCGCCTCCCCGAGCAACGAGAGCACGCCCTGCTCCCAGAAGGTCTCGCCGAAGACGCTGGCGGCGCGGAGCAGGCGACGCACCTCCGGGTCGAGCGACTGGAGGCGCTCGGAGACCATCGCCAGCACCGTCTCGGGCAGCGAGCCGCCGCGTCCCTCCGCCGCCGCGCGCACGAGCTCTTCCAGGTGGAAGGCGTTGCCCGCCGCGCGCTCCACGATGCGCTCGACGAGCGACTCCCCGGCGTCGCCCAGCACGGAGTGGACGAGGCGCCGGGCCGCGCGAGGCGTCAGGTCGGACAGGCGCACCCGCAAGGGCGCGCGCTCGTCCCAGAGGCCCGGGAAGCGCGTCTCCACGTCGGGGCGCGCCACGGCGAGGACGCACAAAGGTGTATCCTGCAAGTTTCGCATCGCCGACTCCACCAGTCGTACCGAAGCGAGGTCGCCCCAGTGGAGGTCGTCGAGGACGATGACGATCGGCCGCGTCTCCCCCACGCGCCGGACCAGGTCCTCCCACGCCGTGCGCACGCGGTCGCCGTAGGAGCGCGGGTCGCCGGGCAGACCGTCGTCGTCGCCCCCCACCAGGACGGCGAGGGCCGCGGCGATGCGCTCGGCCTCCGGCTCGGGCGCCGCCGTCTGCTCGAGCACGCCCAGCAGCAGCGTGCGCCGGGCGGCGAGCGACTGCCCGCGGCGCGCTCCGGCCGCGTCGCGCAGGAGGTCGGAGGCGAGCCCGAAGGAGGAGCCCGCGCTGATGGGGTCCCCGCGCGCGAACCACGTGGCCAGCGTCGGGTGCCTGTCGCGCGCGCGCTCGAGGACCTCCGCGACGAGGCGCGTCTTGCCCAGACCGGCCGGACCGGTGAGCACCGCGCACCGCGTCGTGGACTCGGCGACGCACTCGTCCAGGAGACCGCCGAACATCGCCACCTCGCGCTCGCGACCCACGTGCGGGCTGGGCTTGCCGAGCAAGGTGCGCGCGGCCGCAGGGGCGCGGCGGTCGCCGAGCAACACCTGCTCGTGGCCGTCGGTCACGATGTCGAAGCGGCCCTCCAGCAAGCGGGCGCTCGGCTCGTCGAGCGCCACGCCGTCGAGCTCGCCCTGCGCGCGGTCCAGCATCGACGCTGCGCGGTCGATGACCTCGCCCATCGGGACACGCCCGTCGACGACGCCGCGGCCGGTCGCGACCACGATGCGCCCCTCCGGAAGCGAGCGACGCAGGAGCAGGGCGAAGCGCGCGGCCTGCCCGGCGTGATCCACGACCGACATCGGCCCGGCGAAGGTGGCCGCGAGCGTGCCGTCGACGAGCCGGACGATCTGGGCGCCCGCGGCCGCCGGACCGCGATCGGAGCGAGGAGGCTGGTCGAGCGTGGGGTGGTCGGTCCGCACGGTCATGTCCCGCGCCAGGGACTCGCTGATCTCGACGTCGACCGGGACGCCGGCGTCGGCGCCGTCCGCGCGGGCGAGGACCACCGTCACGAAGCGGCGCTCGGTCATGGTGAGGGACGGCGCCGACGCGGCCGCCGGCGGCACCGAGGTGGGCCGGAGATCGCCGGGGACGCGCGCGAGCTCGTCGAGCAGGGCCTCGGCGCCGGCCGGGCGGCCAGCGGGGTCCTTGGCGAGCAAGCGCACCACGAGCGCCTCCAGCTCGGGCGAGACCTCGCGGCGCAGCGTCCGCAGCGGGGCGGGCTCCTCGAAGAGGACCTTCGCCAGCGTCGCGGTGACGTGCTCCGCGGCGAAGGGCGCGACGCCGCTCAGGCAGCGGTACAGCACGCAGCCGAGGGAGAACAGGTCGGCGCGCGCGTCGACCGGAGCGCCGCGCGCTTGCTCGGGCGCCATGTACCCGGGCGTGCCGAGCAGCAGCCCGGTGCGCGTGATGCGCGTGCCCTCCGCCATCCGCGCGATCCCGAAGTCGAGCACCTTGACGTCACCGGCCCCGCCGCCAGGCAAGAAGAGGTTGGAGGGCTTGATGTCGCGATGGATGATCCCCGCGGCGTGGGCGTGGCCGAGCGCCCGCGCGACCGCCCCCGCGAGGAGCACCGACTCGGCCGTGCCGAGGGGTGCGCGGCGAAGGCGCGCGGCGAGCGTCTCGCCCTGCAGCCACTCCAGCGCGAGGTAGAAGCGCCCGTCGTCGGTCGTCCCGTGGGCGACGTAGGACACGATCGCGGGGTGGCGCAGGCCCTCGAGCACGCGCGCCTCGCGGCGGAAGTGCTCCGGCGTGTCGTCCGCGCGGATGACCTTGAGGGCGACGTCGCCGCCGGTCTGGAGGTCCTGCGCGCGATACACGGCGCCGGAGGCCCCTCGCCCGGCGAGGTCGCCCACGAGGAACCGCCCCGCTATCGTGGTGTCGCGCGGGATGTCGCCGGTGGAGGCCATCCGCGTCAGCCTTCGCGACGACCTGACCGGGCGCGCACGATCTGGAAGTAGCGCAGGCCCACGCCCGAGGCCGCGGCGGCGTGCGTCACGTTGCCTCCGTGCTCGGCGACCGCGCGCTCGACGTACCGCCGCTCCAGCTCGAGCGCCGCGCGCTGCCGGGCCTCCGGCAGGGGCAGGCGCTGGCCGAGCAGCCACTCGAAGAAGTCACCGGCGGGCTCGCCCGCGCGCGGCGGGGCGTCCGGCGCGCGCGCCAGCTCCCCCAGCACCAGGGCGCGCACCACGGCGTTGCGCAGCTCGCGCACGTTGCCGGGCCAGGGCTGCGCCTCGAGCTGCTGGAGCAGCGCCGCGGGGATGGCGCCCTGCCCGCCCTGCTCCGCCCAGAAGTGATGAGCCAGGAAGGTGACGTCGCCGGTGCGACGCCGCAGCGGAGGCAGCTCGATGCGGCCGACCGCGAGGCGGTAGAAGAGGTCGTCGCGGAAGCGGCCCTCCTGCACCTCCCGGTCGAGGTCCCGGCGCGTCGCCGCGATGACGCGCACGTCGGCGCGGATCCAGCGGTCGCCTCCGACCCGACGCACCTCCGAGCGCTCGATGGCGCGCAGCAGCTTGGCCTGGAGGTCGAGGCCGAGATCCCCCACCTCGTCGATGAGCAGGGTGCCTCCGTCCGCCTGCTCGAACACCCCGCGCCGCGTGGCCACGGCGCCGGTGAACGCCCCGCGCTCGTGACCGAAGAGCTCCGACTCCACCACCGTCGGGGCGACCGCCGTGCAGTCGAAGACGACGAAGGGGCCGTGCTTGCGCGGGCCCACCTCGTGGATGGACTCGGCGAGCACCTCCTTGCCGGTCCCGGTCTCGCCCTCCAGCACCATGGGTACGTCCGACTGCGCCAGCTTGTGCGCGAGGACGTAGATGCGGCGCATCTCCGGGCTGGCGCCGAGGGTGCGGCCGAACTGCGAGCGCATCGGCGGGGCGGCGGCGCCCACCGCGCGGCGCTCGACACTCAGGCGCGTGTCCCCCACCTGGACGATCTCGCCGCCGTGCAGGTACGCCTCCACGACGGGTACGCCCTGCACGAAGGTACCGTTGGTGGAGTCGTGATCGCGGATCCGCAGGCGCGGGCCATCCCACTCGAGGCTCGCGTGGCGCCGCGAGACGAGCGGATCCTCCAGCCGGACGGCGCACGCGGGGCTCTGCCCGATGAGCACCGAGGGTGGCGAGGTCTCGTCCAGGGTGATCTCCAGCGCGGTGGACGGCCCCGCCACCACCGTGACGACGAAGGGCCGCGGGCCCTCCTCCCCTGCGTCGGGGCCGGTGCGCGTCAGGGTGGGCTGGTCCTCGGCCGGCGGCATCGGGTGCAGTATGCCGTACCGTCCCCGACCATGATCGAATCGATCGTGGTGACGAACGGGGGGTTCGTAGCGCCGGCGAATTTGCACGGGAAACGCGCCGCCGCAGGCTGGTCCGGGGCTTGCTGGGGTGGGCGGCATGGTCCGACGCACCCTCCTTTTCTTCGTCCTCGTGATCCTCGGCGTGGTCCTCGGCGGGTGCTCCGCCGACGTCGGGAGCGGCGCGCCCTCGGTCGACGACCCCGGAGCCGACCTCGACCAGTGGCTGGCGGACAACGGCATCGTCAAGATGGTGGCCGGCGCCGACGGCGTGGAGTGGGGCACGGCGAGCTCCGGCCCGGACGGCGCCGCGCGCTTCTACTCGCCGGCGCACAAGGGCATGTTCGAGCTCTACACCAAGGACGACAAGGGCGTCGGGGTGCCTGGCTTGCGGGTGATGGTCGGCGCCATGAAGGACGCGGCCTCGTATCTGGTCCTGGACGACAACGACAAGTACGCGCCGATGGTCTTCAACGGCCCCATCGACGGCAAGGACCAGAGCGGCACCGTGCAGGGCAAAGACCTGCAGGGGGCGAACGGCGACCGGTACGTCTTCACGCCGGCGGACAACCCCTTCAGCAGCCAGTTCACCCTGCTCGGCCTGAGCTTCACCATCTCCATCGAGGCGGTCATGATGGCCGCGGCGGCCACCGTCGTCGGCATGGTGATGAAGGACCTGGTGGAGAACACCTGCCTCTTCTTCGAGCCGCTGCACCACGACGCGTGCGCCATCGCGGGGTCCGTCACCGCGGACCTCGCGTCCATCGCGTTCGCGGGCATCCCGATGGCGCTGGAGAAGGGCGTCGGCTACGCCGCCATGCAGATCGCCACGGAGGAGCTGCCGGAGAAGGCGGCGAGCCTCTTCTGCGGCAACGTCATCGGCAAGAACCTGATCGGCTGGACCAAGCCGCGCGTGGGCGACGCGCCAGAGACGGCGCTGGAGACGCAGCTCCGGGTGGCGCTCTACAAGTACAACTACCTGCTCGACCAGCTCGACAAGTCCCCCCCGCAGGACTACACGCCGGCGCAGCAGCAGGAGCTGACCACCGTGGGCGAGTCGCTCATCGCGCTCGCGCAGAAGGTCCGCGAGGGCTACATCGGCGTCTACAACCCCGAGGAGATGAACACCAAGGGAATCGAGTTCGGCTTCGAGACGGTCGACGGCCTCGTCGGTCAGCTCCTCAAGGGTCGCTACTCGCTCACACAGACCGTCAGCCTGACCGAGCTCGAACAGGCCCTCTTCGGCGTGAAGATCGGCAACTACGCGCTGGCGGTGAACGGCGTCGTCTCGTGGAAGATGCAGGTGCCCGACGAGTCGCTCGAGGAGATCATGTCGGAGAACAAGCAGAAGGTGGCGGGCGCCGCCCTGAGCTGCGTGTTCGCGATCGCGACGGAGGCCGTGATCGACTACAAGAAGGACGGCGCCGACGAGCAGGCCACCGTGAACTTCGAGGACCACTGGAAGAAGGCGCTCGAGATCGTCGACGACGACGTGACCGCGCTCTACCAGGATCTCTACGCGACCGCGCCGCCGCCCCCGCAGTGCCTGCCCGACACCTGGGAGCCCAACGCCACGTGGCAGCAGGGCGTGAACCAGACCATCGCCGGGCAGATCAGCGGCAGCAACACCATCACGCTGAAGAACCTGAACCTCTGCGGCGCCGACGACGACTGGTACGCCTACAGCGCGGGGCCCGTGAACTTCTCGGTGGGCGCGGCCATCCGCAAGCCGACGAGCGGCGTCAACACGGACAAGAGCGTGTGCGTGGAGCTGTACTGGTACTCGGAGGACTACCAGATCGCAGGCTGGGACCCCGACCTCATCTCGGGACCGACGTGCGGAACCGTGGACAGCGAGCCGGAGGTGCCCAGCAAGAGCGTCGCCGGCACCATGGGCGAGTCGTGGCGCGACATCCTCGTGCACGTCTACCCGGACCCCAACAACGGGCAGACCATCCCGCACATCGACTACGACCTGGAGGTCCACCCCTGACGAAGGGCATGGCCGAATCGCGCGCGCTGACCTAGCGTGGCGGGATGATGCGATCCGTCGCGCCGGGCCTGACCTGCTCCGCCCTCGTCCTCGCCGCCGCGTGCGGCCCCGGCGCCGCCGACTCCGGCGGCGCGAAGACGCCGACCGTCACCCTGGGCGACGGCGGGTCGGGCGCTGGCATGCAGCAGGTGGACGCGGCGCCCGCGGCGGTCGACATGTCCGGCGGCGGGCCGAAGCTCTGCGGCTGCTCCCTGTGCGAGCCGCTGCCCTCCGACGACGCGTGCACCACGGACGCCGACTGCGCGCCCTCGACGCCGTGCCACGCGGCGGCGTGCGTGGCGAAGGCGAAGGCGGAGCCCCGCAAGCCCGGGACGATGTGCACCCAGGAGATGCGCTGCGCGACGAGCGACGCCAACGCGTGCGGGTGCGTGGCGGGCCACTGCGCGCTGCACCCGGTGCCGAAGAAGGACTAACCCGCCAGGCGCTTCGTGCTCGGTGGCGCCCCGGGCGCCCTGGACGGGCTCCACGCGGTGGAGCGGTCGCGGCCGGAGCGCTTGGAGACGTAGAGCGCCTCGTCGGAGGCCTTGAAGAGGGCCTCCCACTCGCGGCCCGCCTCCGGGAAGGTGGCGACGCCGATGGAGCAGGTGACCGAGAAGGTGCCCTGCTCGGCGTGGAAGGTCGTCTTGCCCAGCTCCTCGCGGATGCGCTCGGCGAGGAGCATGGCGCCCTTCTCGTCGGTCTGCTCGCAGAGGACGACGAACTCCTCGCCCCCGAAGCGCGCCACGAGGTCGGTCGCGCGCTTCTGACGCTTGAGGATCTCGCCGAGGCCCTTGATGACGACGTCGCCCACGTCGTGGCCGTAGGTGTCGTTGACCTTCTTGAAGAAGTCGATGTCGGCGATGAGCACGCTCAGCTTGCGGCCGAAGCGCGCCGCGGCGGCGACCTTCTGGTGGGCGGCGTCCAGCATGGCGCGCTTGTTGAGCAAACCGGTGAGGCCGTCGGTCGTCGCCATCTGCTCCAGCTTGGCGACCATCCGGGCGTTGGACAGCGAGACCGCGAGGTGGCTCGCCAGGACCTCCAGCGTGGGGCGCACCGCGTCCCCGAAGGCGTGGCGCCGGCGCGCGCCGAGGATGAGGGTGCCGAGCGGCCGGTCGTGGAGCACCAGCGGCAAGACGAGCAGGCTGGGCAGCTTCGGCCAGGGGTAGTGGCGCGTGAGGACCACCTGCCGCGAGGGGTCGTACTCCCCCTTGTAGGGGAGCGGGAACTTGTTCTGCACCACCATGGAAACGAGGCCGGCGTTGTGGCCGAACTTCGCGCCGACCAGGTCGTCGATCTCCCCGGCGTGGCTCGTCGCCGCCACCACCTGGTGCGAGCGCGCGGCCTCGTCGTAGAGCGTCACCGCCGCGAGGTCGAAGCTGGCGATCTCCCGGGCAGCGCGCACGCCCGCGTCGAGCACGTCCTTCTCGCTGAGCGCCGCGCCGAGCGACTGCGCCGCGCGATAGAGCTTGCCCTGCTCCACCTTGGCGCGCTCGAGCTGCACGAAGACGCGCTCGTTCTGGATGGCGCGGGTGCAGTAGCGCGCGGCCTGCGCGGTGAGCTCCTCCTCGTGCAGGGTGAACGGGTCGTTCTTCGCGCGGTCGATGACCAGGATCCCGCGCAGCTTGTGGTCCTCCATGATGGGGATGGCGAGGAGCACGCGCACCGGGCACGCGCCGGAGTAGTAGGGCACCTTGTAGGAGGGCTTGAGGTTGGAGAGCGAGACGCGCTCGCCGCGCGCCGCCACCGCGCCCAGGACGCCGTCGCCGATGGGCAGGGGCGCGTCGTGGATGTCGTCGGAGCCGGTGGAGAGCTCGCTGATGCGCAGGTGGGTGCCGGCGTCGTTGAGCCAGAGCAGCACCGCGGTGTTGAGGTCCAGCGTGCGGCGGAGCAGGTCCAGGGCGTAGTGCACCGCCTTCTGGATCTCCTCCACGCTGGAGCGCTCCAGCCGGTCCTCCCCGCCGTGGCCGTCGCCGGCGCCGAGCAGGCGGTAGCTGCGCGCGTCGTCCTTCAGGCGCTTCAGCTCCTGCTCGATGCGCGCGCGCGCGGCGCGGCGGATGCGCGCGACCTCGGCGCGGAGCAGCAGGAGGTTGAGCGCGGCGAAGGCGGCGAGCAGGCCGGCGTGGCGCGCCCACGCGTGCAGGTCGGCGTCGGCGAGGAGCCAGCGACGGACGGCGAAGTCCAGCCCGAGCAGCCAGAGGGCGGCGAACACCGCGGCGGCCGGCCGCGTGAAGGCGGCGAGGAAGGCCACGAGCAGGTACGCGGTGGGGCCGAAGGGACCGTCGGGCGTGCCGTCGACGCGGATCAGCGCCCCGATGAGCGCGGTGGCCAGCAGGATGCCGAGGTCCAGGTCGACGTGGAAGGGCGCCTCGTCCGCGAGGGTGAGCTTCTTGCGGGCGCGCACGGCGACGAGCGCCACCACCAGCACGAGCGGCGCGAGCCCGGCGAGGCCCGCGGCGGCGGTCGTCCCCCCGCCCACCACGAACGCGGCGACCGCGCACGCGATCGCGAGGCCGTGTCCCCAGCGCCAGAGACGCCGCACGGAGAGCGAAGCGCGTACGAGGAGCTCCATCCGACGCCAGGGCGTTACCAGGTGGCTCGCGCGGCGGCCAAGTTTCGGGGGGATGGGGCGGCGCGGCGGGCGTGTTATCGTCCGCGGGTGAGCACGTCCGGATCCCCGGTCCCCCGGCCCATCGGCCCCACCCCGGCGCCGCTCCGCGCGCCGCCGCGGCGAGCACCGGAGGCCTCGCTCTTTCGGACCTCGCCGCTGACCTTCGCCATCATCGCGATGAACGTCGTCGTGTTCGCGGCCCAGGTCTGGCACGGGGGCCTCGGCTCGCTGACCAACATGCCCGGCGACACCTTGCTCGCCTTCGGGGGCAACTACGCCGGGGCCACCGTCTACGAGGGCCGCTACGAGACGCTGCTCACCTCGTGCTTCGTCCACGGCTCGCTGCTGCACATCGCCTTCAACATGGTCGCGCTCCGGCAGATCGGTCCCTTCGTGGAGCGCGCCGTCGGCGTGGGGCGCATGGCGCCCCTCTACGTGGCGAGCGGCATCGTGGGCAGCGCCGGCAGCACCTTCTTCGGCTGGCTGAGCGGCGGGCAACGCCTGGGAGTCGGCGCGTCGGGGGCGATCTGCGGCCTCATCGGCGCGGCGCTCGTCATCGGCTACCGGCTGGAGGGACCGAAGAGCCCCATCATGCGGATGATGGGCGGCTGGCTGCTCACCATCCTGGGCCTCGGCCTGGTGGTCAGCTTCCTCATCCGGCTCGGCGGCGCGAGCGGCGGCTTCGACAACGCGGCGCACGCCGGCGGGGCGATCTCCGGCGCCGCCATCGCCGTGATGTGGCGCCGCGGGCGTCCCTACAGCAAGGGCCTCACGACGGGCATCCTGATCGCGTGCGCCGCGCTCGTCGCGGGGGCGGGCGTGCGCTGCTGGCGCATCGACCAGAGCTACCCCTTCGCCACCATGCTCACCTCCGATCGCCTGAACTTCGCGGGGAGCGCCATCCAGGCAGGCCAATGTGGGGAGGCGCGCGCGGCCATCCTCTCGCTGCACCGCCTCACCGCGCCGGGCGCGGAGGACGTCCACAACATGACCGCGCGCTACAACGCACGGTGCTGCGTCACCGGCGACCCGCGCTGCGTCATCCGGCGGGATTGAGCCGCGCTCGACGCGGATCCAGGGCGAGGCAGGAGCCGCACTCGCCGAAGGCGGAGCTGACCGGTCCGCTCAGCGTGCGTGTGAGCGGGGTCCCGGAGCTCATGTACGCTCGGACGAAGTAGGCGCTCGCGCCGAACACCGGGTCCGCCTTGCCGTCGCCGTTGATGTCGGTGGAGAGCACCGCGTTGCCGTAGGTGAACCCGGGGAAGGGCTCGAAGGTGCTGGTGGGCGAGGCGGGCAAGCCGGAGGAGGAGCCGTCGAAGACGTACGCGACGCCCTTGGTCTGCAGGCCGCTCGGCAAGCTCACCACCGCGTCGGCGTAGCCGTCACCGTTCACGTCGCCGCTGGAGGCGAGATACATCTGCGAGACGTGGCATCCGGTGGCGAGCGGCGTATCGGCGTCCGGCGTCGACGCGAGGCCCGAGGAGCCGCCGCGGAAGAGGTACACCGGGCAGTCGATGCTGGTGTCGTCGTGGTGCCCGAGGGTGACCACGTCGGCGTAGCCGTCGCCGTTCACGTCGCCGGTGCCGATCTGGTTGAAGCCGAAGGCGCCCGTCGGGACGAGACCGAGCCACACCGGCGAGGCGATGGTCGCCGACGGCGCCGACGGCAAGCCGCCGGGACCGCCGAGGTACACGTACAGGTCGGGGTGCGGCTTGAAGTCGGCGACGAGCAGATCGCCATAGCCGTCGCCGTTGATGTCGCCGCCGGCGATCTCGTGCGCGAAGCCCTGCGCGCCCTGCGGCGCGGGCAAGACCGTCGGCGCCTTGGGAGGTCCGCTGGCGCTCCCGGGGTAGAGGTACAGCGCGTCGTTCGGACCTTGCAGCGCCAGATCGCCGTAGCCGTCGCCGTCCACGTCGCCGATCGCCGTCGGGTGGATGCCCTGCAGCGTGTACGAAGGCTTCCCCGGCAGGGTGAGCGCGTTGCCGCGGTAGACGTAGACCTCGTCCAGCGTCTCGGCGCCGACGGCGAGATCGGCGTAGCCGTCGCCGTCCACGTCCCCCGCCGACGATACCGACATCGCGTAGCCGGCGCCGTTGCCGTCGATGCCGGTCAGGCTCTGGATGGTGCTGCTGCCCGACGGCCCGTCGTGGCTCCCCATGTACACGTAGACCTTGCCCACCCAGCCCGCGTCGTCCGGGGCGCCCACGGCCAGCTCGGCGAGGCCGTCGCCGTCCACGTCCAGCATGGTGCCCCACGCGGTGTCGACCGGCGCGCTCACGGGCGGGATGACCAGCTCCCACGGCGGGCTCGCCTTCGCGGTCGTCACGCCGCCACCCGTCCCGTACGCGCGCCAGAAGACGACGCCCGGCGGCAGGTCGACCGATGGCGCGCCGGAGGTCCCCTGCGCGTCGAAGGTGGTGAGGACGGTGTTGCACGCGTGATCGGCGCACACCTCCACGTGCGCGCCCGTCGCGCCGCCGGCGAGCTTCCAGTGGAGCGTCGGCCGGCGGGAGGTGGCGCGCATGGTGGAGAGCGGGCCGATGAGGCGCGGGGCGAGGGGCGGGCCCGGGTCGACCGGTCCGGCGTCGCCGACGCCCGCGTCGGGAGGCGCCGCGTCGCCGGTCGGCGGAGACGCGTCGCCCATCGGGGCCCCCGCGTCATCGCCACCGGGCACGGGCTGGACCGGAGAGGACGGACCGCACGCGAGCACGAAGCCCGCGGCGCAAGACAAGAACATGCGCTTCATGTGTGCGATGGACGGGGCCGTCCACCCGACCATGCAGCCGCGAGCGTCCCCTCCGCGTTACATCGCGTTACGCGCGCGCGGAGCCGCGGTCACGACCTCACGGCCGCGTCGCGACCGCCACGAACTGCGCGCCGGTGGTGCCGCTGACCTGCACGGGCGGGAGCGGTGCGCCGCCCTGGAGGTGCACCAGCTCGACCCCGCCGCCGTTCGCGGCGTAGGCGATCACCGCGTCGTCGCCGCACACGCCTGTCGCGACCGACGGCGTCGAGGCGACGGTGGGCGAGCTCTGGGCGACCACCGCCGCCGGCGCCGACCACGCGCCCTGCCCGTCGTAGAGGCTGAAGTAGGGCTTCATGTCGGTGCCGCGGAAGACGAGGATCGCCTTGCCGCCCGCCATCGGCGCGACGGCGACCGGATCGTTGGCGTACGCGGTGGTGTTCACCAGCACCGGCGCGCTCCACGTCCCGCCCGAACGCGTGACGCTCATGATCTTGTAATCGCCGTCGCGCATGTAGGCGATCATCAGGTCGGCGGAGCCGCCGGTGAGCGCGACGATCGTCGGAGGGATGTCCTTCTGGATGGCGGCGGCGTTCTGCCCGTGCGCGGCCTGCCAGGTGCTGCTCCAGGTCTGGTCGTAGAGCACCGAGTTGTCGCCCGCCTGGGCGATGACCAGATCCGTCCCCACCGCCGCGGCGCCCGGGGCCCGGGGGCCGTAGCTCTGGCTGTTGCCGCCGCCGCCGACGGGATCGTCGGCGGAGTCCCAGGCGTCGCTGGCGTACTGCCCGTGGAAATACTTGTAGTCTACACCCGCGTCGGCGTCGTTCGACTGGTAGACGAGGTGGACGACGGCGCCGATGCTCGCGAGCGCCGGGGCGTCGCGCGCGGTGCGCGCGGCGATGGGCGCCGGGTCCGCCCACGAGGTGGTGAACACCGTGGACTCGAGCGCGCCGCCGGTCGCGCGCAGCGCGGCGACGAAGCCGGTGCCGTACGGCGCGACGGCGATGCGGTCCGCGACCGACCCGGGGAGCGTCGCGGTGACCAGCGCGGCGGACCCGCCGCCGCCGCCGCCGAAGAGGCTGGAGCCGTTGCCGCCCAGGATCACCGTGGTGGAGCCGCACGCCGGCGCGTCGGGAGGGGCGTCCAGGAGCGCGCCGTCCGCGGGCGCGTCGACCGCGACGTCGGAGGTGGGCCCCCCGTCGCCGACGGTGCCGTCCTGCCCGGAGTCCTTGCCGTACGTCGGGCCGTAGGTCTGCGGCGTGTCGTCGCCGCAGGCGAGGAGGGTGACCGCGGCGGCGGCGAAGGTGAAGCCGAAGGCAAAGAGAAGAGGCGCGCGCATGACGCTCGACTCTACCACCTCGCCGCCGGCCGGCGAGACCCGCGGGCCGTCACCCGCGCGCGCGCCAGGCCGCCGGGGTGGTGCTCGTCCAGCGCTTGAAGGCGCGGTGGAATGCGCTCGGCTCGGAGAAGCCGAGCATGAAGGCAACCTCCGCCAGCGGCATCCGCCGGTCGCGCACGTAGCTCCGGGCGAGCCGCGCGCGCGTGTCGTCCAGCAGCTCGCGAAAGGAGGTGCCGTTGTGCTCCAGTCTGCGGCGCAGCGTCCGCTCGCTCGTCGCCATCCGCCTGGCCACGACATCGACGCCGGGTACCCCGCGCGAGAGCTCCTCGGCGATGATGGCGCGCACCTGATCGAGGGGAGAGTCGCCGGGCACGCTGCGCCGGGACAGCGCCTCGTTGGCCACGCCGCGCAGCAGCGCCACGAGCTGAGGGTCCGCCTTGGGCAGCCGCACCGCGAGGTCCTTCTGGCGGAGCACCAGCGCGTTGTCGCGCGCCTCGAAGCGCACGCGGCAGCCGAGGAACCCCTCCAGGCCCGACACGTCCTCCGGCGCCGGGTGGGCGAAGCGCACCTCGCGCGGGACGATGCGCCGCTGGGTGATCATCCGCGCCCCGTGCACGATCTCCGCGGGCGCCGCCTCCAGCGCGGCCCGCCGGCCCGGCCCGTCCCGGAAGGACTGACGGTACGCGAAGACGATCGTGGCGCCCTCGCGGTCGAAGGAGGGCTCGTCGGTCCACAGCCCGATGTACCGGACGAAGTGCACCATCGCCTCGCCCAGCGTGGCGCTGCTCATCGCCACGTAGCCCATCACGCCGTAGTCGCCGGGCGTGTACGCGCCCGCCCCGACGAACACGCCGCGCGCCCGCGGGTCGCGGGAGAGCACCGCCTCCCACGCCGCGTGCAGCGTCACGATGGGGATGCGCCCGTCGGCGTCCTCCAGCACGGCGGCGTCCACCCCCACCGCGCCGAGCACGTCCGCCGCCTTCACACCCAGCTCGCCCGCGACGGCGAGCATCTTCCGCAGGGCGCCGCTCGCGATCGTCGGTACCGCCATCCGCGGTCCGAGAGCCTACCGCGACGCGCGCGTCACTTCACGTGGAAGGTGGCGTAGCTCGACCAGTCGCCCCAGCTCCCCGACACCATCGCGCGCACCCGGAAGCGGTAGTCGGCGCCGTGGATCTGGGGGTAGAAGGTGCGCGCCGGCACGCCGGCCGCGTAGGTGTAGTAGGAGGACCAGCCGCTCCCCGCGTCGTCGTCGATGGCGAACTGGTAGCTGGTGGCGCCGGCGACGCTGCTGCAGGTCATCGCCACCGCGGAGGTGGTGATCACCACGCCTCCGTCCGGCGCGAGCGCCCCCGGCACGCCGGCGGGCGGCGGCGGTGGCGGCGGCTCGTTGCTCTGCGTCGGCTCCGGCGGCGGCGCGTCGTCCGGCCGCGGCCCGGTGTACGTCCCGTAGTCGAAGCTCGCGTAGTCCGACCACGGGCCCCAGCCGTACGCGTTCTGCGCGCGGGCGCGCAGGCGATAGAGCGCCGCCTTCGCCGGCGGCGACACCTTCACGTAGGCGTTCGGAGTGGTCCACGTGTAGTAGGTGCCCCACGAGGTGCCGTTGTAGCGCTCCAGCCCGAGCTGGTAGCTCGTGGCGCCGGGCACCGTCCCGGACATGATCTTCACGTAGTCGATCGGCAGGGCCATCCCCTCCTGGGGGTAGAGTCCCTGCGGCGCCGCGGGGGTGGTGGTGGCGGGCGGGGGCGGCGTGCGATCCACCGTGACCGTCGGCTTCGCCGAGACCTGCATCACGTCCCAGTCCGCGCCGCCCATGCCGCAGAGCGGGCCGGTCTGGAACTGCTTGGCGACGGGGCTCGTCCACCCTCCGAAGTGCTCGGTCGTCCAGTCGGAGAGCGAGCGCTTCTTGTTGTAGAGCGCGTACCAGAGGGGCACTCCGGTGAAGGCCCCGCTGTTGGCGACGTACGACTTCCAGAAGCCGGGGCCGGTGTAGATGCCGCAGCCGGCGGTGCCGTCGGCGTGGCACGCGTCCACGCCCTGCTGGATGAGCGAGACGAGCGCGCTCGGCCCGAGGCCCTCCGGGTTCTCCTCGATGTCCAGCCACATGCGCCCGATGGGGAAGCCCCTGGTCATGGCGAAGGCGGCCTCGACCTGCGAGGCGATGTCCCGGTCCCAGTACAGGTAGACGTACGCGTCGACCGTCATCCCGCGGGAGACCGCCATGGCCAGCTGCTGCTGCGCGATGAGCGCGTCCTGCGTGCCGACGACGACGTGCCGGACGCCGGAGTCCCAGAGGCAGTCGGCCTGGCTCTGGGCGAGCGGCGTCTCCCAGAAGGAGACGTCCACCGCGAACCCCGCGTCGTTGGCCTCGTCGCCCGCGAAGAAGGGGGCGGGCGAGAGCGGGGCTTCCTCCGTCCCCTGGGGGGTCGGCGCGCCGGAGCAGGCGGCGACGGTCGCGATGAGCGCGAGGAGCGGGAGCAGGCGGGTGTGCATGGGGCCTCCGTACGCTCGTGTAGTCGCACGTGGGAGTCCCGCCGTCGTTGACCTGGGCGGCCAAAGTGGTGGCCGGACCGGCCACGCTCCGGCGCGCGTGGCGCGCCCGCTCAGAACGCCGCGACGCCCTGCGTGACGGCCTTCTTCCACACCGCGGTGGCGGGCGCGTCGGCGTCCAGCCGGTAATCGCACGTGGGCCAGTCCAGGTCGAAGTACGCGGCGAACACCGGAGGATCGTTGCGCGTCACCCAGTAGTGCACGGCGTTCTGGAGGTATGTCGCGCGACCGTTCGCGTCGCCCTTGACCGGACACGACCCGAGCTCGCCGATCGCCCAGCGCTTCCCGTGCGCCTCGGCGAAGTCGATCACCTTGCCGAACTGCGTGGCCGCGTCGACCACTCCGCCCTTGTCGGCGGCGGAGTTGTACGCGTCCACACCGAAGACGTCGATCACGGCGTCGCCCGGGTACATCCCGTTCGGTCCGGTGAGCGGGCGGCTGGGCGCCACGGCGGGCGTCATGGAATACTGCATGATGATGAGCGTCGCGTACGCGATCATCTTCGGGCGCTTGGCCTTCGCGGCGTCTGCGATCTTGCGGATGTGCGCCCACGCGTCACGGTAGTCGGTCGCGGTGAATGTCTTGCTCTTGAAGATCTCGTCGTCCGGCTCGTGCCAGTAGGTCCAGAAGACCGGGTGCCCGTCCTTGATGCCGTCGAAGAAGCTCTGGATGTCCGCATCGTGAGTCCCGGCGATGACCTCGGAGGGGGCGTACTTGAAGGAGTACGCCGAGGCCGCGCCGCGCGCGATGTCCTGCGCCTGGTAGGTGTTGAGGAAGGGCTTCGCGCCGGAGCCGCCGTCGTAGGAACGCGACACCTGCACGCCGCCCCACGCGGTGACGAGGGCGTCGTAGTGCGCGGCGTCGTGCGGGCTGAACGCCGCCCCGAAGAGGGTGCCGAGCGCGCCGGCGTCCGCGGCGGCGTCACCAGCGTCCGCGGGCGGAGCGGGCGCGTCGACGGCGGCGTCGAAGGGTGCACCGCCCTCCGCGGCGAGCGCATCCTCGCCGGCGTCGCCGGCCGGAGTGACCGGAGCGTCGCTCCCGCAGGCCGTCGTCACCAGGGCCACGGCCAACCACGCGACGTGCAGGCGAGTCATCCCCGCAGAGTACCGCCGTCATGGTGCGTGACAACAGGGCGAGGGCACCGCGGCGACACGCCTCGCGCTGCCACGCCGCGTGGCCCCCCGCGGGCGACCCGAGTACGCTCCGCCGCATGCGCAAGGCCCTGCTCCTCCTCGTGGCGCTGACCGCCTCCTGCGGTGGGCCCGCGGCGAAGTCGCCGTCCGCGGCGGCGACCGCGCCGAAGATCGCGTGGGCGAGGTGGGGGGCCAACGCCTTCGCGCGCGCGAGGAGCGAGCACAAGCTGCTGCTCGTGGACGTCGGCATCGAGGGCTGCACCGCCTGCCGGTGGATGCACGAGGGCACCTATCGCGACGCGGAGGTCGCGCGGCGCGTGCAGGAGGACTTCGTCCCGGTGTCGGTCGACGCCGACCAGCAGCCGGACATCGGCGCCCGCTACGAGCCGTGGGGCTGGCCGGCGGAGATCTTCCTGACGGGGGACGGCGCCGTGGCGCTCGCCATCCAGGGGAGCGAGCCGGCGAAGGACTTCGTCCCCGTCCTGGACGACCTCGCCAAGCGCTACGCCGCCGGCACGCTGAGCCTGCGCGGGCACGTCGTCCACGGCGCGCCGGAGTCCTCCGACGCGGCGCTCGACGCGCGCTGCGCCGCCGTCGTCTCCACGCTGGACGCCGGGGTTGCGACGCGGGGCTGGGGCGGCGGCTTCCACGTCGTCGAGGCGCCGCCGGTCGACCTGGACTTCTACCGCGCCGCCGCGCGCGGCGACGACGGCAAGAGCGCGCACGGCGTCAGCGTGGCGGTGGGCGAGTCGAAGGTGATCGACCCGGTGTGGGGCGGCGTCTTCGTCGCGGCGCGCACCGACCTCTGGGAGCACCCCATCCCGGAGAAGCGCATGCTGCACCAGGCCGCCGCGCTGACCAACTTCGCCGAGGCGCTCGACGCCTCCCACGACGACGCCTGGCGCAAGCGCATCGCGGACGTCGATCGCTACGTGCGCGGCTGGATGACCTCCCCCGACGGCACCTTCTACTCCACGCAGAAGGACGAGCCGCCGCACCTGCCCCCCGGGATGAACGCGACGACGTACTACGCGCTCGACGACGCGCACCGGCGGGCGCTCGGCATCCCGCCCATCGACCACGGCATCTACACCGACCAGAACGGGCGCGTCGTGGCGGCCTACGTGCGGGCGTGGGAGGCGACAGGCGAGGCGCGGTACCTGGCCTCGGCACGAAGGGCGACCGACGCGCTGCTCGCGAAGCGATCGAGCCCTGACGGATGGGTGGTGCAGGTGACGGCCACGCCCGGTCTGCAATCGGACGCGCGCTACCGGCCGACGGCGGCGGACGGGCGGCTGTACCTCGCGCCGCAGGGCGAGCTCGGCCTCGCGCTCGTGGCCCTGTACGAGGCGACCGGCGAGGCGCGCTACCGCGACGCTGCGCTGCGCATCGGCGAGGCGACCCGCGCCACGCTGGAGGCCCCGAGCGGCGGCTTCTTCGCCACCGCGAAGCGCGACACCGACGACCTCGTCCCGCCCGACAAGCCGATGGAGGCCAACGTGCAGACCGCGCGCTTCTTCCTGCGCCTCGGGCGGCTCACCCACGACGACGCGTGGAGGGCGAGCGCGCGGCGGGCGCTCGCGCAGGTGAGCGAGCGCGACGTGAAGACCGCCGGATGGGCGGACAAGGCGCTCTTCGCGCAGGCGCTCTACGAGCTGCTCGGCGGGTTCGTGGAGATCTCGCTCGTCGGACCCGACGGCGCCGCGAAGACCGCGCTGTGGACCGCGGCCGCGCGCCTGGCCGCGCCGCGCAAGCTGGTGCACGCGGCGGTGCCGGGGAGCTACCCGGATCACGGCAAGGCGGTGGCGTACGCGTGCACCCTTACGGAGTGCTCGAGTCCCATCGCCGATCCGTCGGGCCTCGCCGGTGCGGTGGGGAAGCTGGAGAAGATGGGCGCGCGCATTTGTGGGGGAGAGTAGACGCCGCCCACGCCTCCCCGGCATGGCCCCCCGCACGGTGGTAGGCGCGCGGCGAGAGCCGGCCGCGCGGTCGGGCGTGACGCGCAATCGGTGCGCGCCGCGACGCACCTTGCAGCCCCTGCGCCTCGAGCGCCTCCAGTTGTCCGGCGACCTGGGCTGGCCCGTGACATGCACGCCTCCAGGCCGACGCAGGTGGCCCGGCGGTTCCGGGGCTCGAGAGGGTTCCGATGAGGACTACGGGGTTCGACTCCCCGGCCTGCGACCACTCCCGACCCACGCCCGCTTTGCCGACGTCAGTTGCAGCCGCCGTCGGCGGCGTTGCAGGTGCCGCCGTTCTGGCAGGTGCGACCATCGTTCTGGTTGCCGTCGGAGCAGGTGTGGCAGCGACCGTTGCCCGTGCAGACCTGATAGCTCTCCGGGCAGACCGACGCGTCCGCGCCACACCGGCAGTCCTCGAACCCGTTCGGGATCCCCTGGAAACAGTTCTGGCCCATCGGCCTGCAGCGACCGAGGAGTACCCCGGCGTCGCCGGTGTTGCAGTACACGCAGGGCTGCGGCGCGCCGCCGCACTGCGAGCAGTCGGTGGCCGCGCCGCCATCCGGGCAGACGAAGGTGACGTTGCTCGTGGACCCGCCGTCGGTCGCGCCGTCGCCGCCACCTCCATCGGCCACCCCGGCGTCGCCGCCACCGCCGCCGTCGTCCTGGGTCCCCACGTCGGCGCCGCCGCTGTCGGTGCCGCCGCCGTCGTCGGTCGTTCCGTCGGGCGACGCGTCGAGCGGCACGACGGTGTCGTCACCTCCACAAGCCTGGGCCATCGCGAACGCAAGACACGAGAGCGCAAGGTACGCCGGGCGAAGACTCATGGAACCCTCCTCTTTCACAGGAGAGATTATCAGCGAGCTCTGCCCACTGCCAAGGAAGCGCGGGACGGGCGGGTCGAGCGCGTGAGGTTGCGGCGAGGTGCTCCGGACGGGCAGCACCGAGTCTTCGCGCGCTTCTCCCTGCCCGGCTCCGCCTGAGCGCGCTGCCCTCGGGCGGGGCCGTGGGCGTTCGCGCCGGTGGCCGGGCGCTGGATGACGCGGCGGATGGCGTGCAGGGGCGGCGCAGAGCGGTGGCTCGCGGCGGCAACTGGGGGGAGAGGGCGCATACCGTGTAGGATGAGCCGTGCACTGGACGGCCGTCTTCTCCACGCTGGAGGTCATCTACGTCATCGCCCTCGGGACGTGGATCGTGCTGGAGAAACGCAGCCCGGTCGCCACGCTCGCGTGGATCCTCTCCCTGGCGGCGATCCCTTACGTCGGCTTCGTCGTCTACTTCCTCATTGGCCCGCGCCGGCTGACGCGCAAGCGCATCCGCCACGCCCGGTCGCGCGCGAGCGTGCGCGCCGAGCTGGAGCGTGAGGCGAGCAAGCACCCCGAGGGCCTCACCGCGCCCTTCCGCGTGCAGATGGCGACGCTGGCCGCGCGCTCCGGCGGCTCGGTGCTGGCCACGGCGAAGGAGGTGACGATCCTGGAGAGCGGGGCGATGTGCTTCGACGCGCTGGAGGAGGCCATCCGCGCGGCCACGCACCATATCCACCTCGAGTACTACATCTTCGAGCAGGACATCACCGGCGAGCGCATCCGCGACGCGCTGGTGGAGCGCGCGAAGGCGGGGGTCGTCGTGCGCCTCCTCGTCGATGGCGTGGGCACCAGCCTCTCTCGCAGCTTCCTGCGGCCGCTGCGGGAGGCGGGCGGCCAGTTCGCCCGGTTCAACCCGCCGAGGGTCGGGCGCCTGCTCCCGCGCATCAACATGCGCAACCACCGCAAGATCGTCGTGTGCGACGGGCGCGTCGGGTTCCTCGGCGGCATCAACGTGGGCGACGAGTACACCGAGAAGGTGACCAAGAAGGAGGCCTACCGCGACACGCACATGCGCGTCGTGGGCGGCGCGGTGCGCGAGCTGCAGTTCGCCTTCCTGGAGGACTGGAACTTCGCCACCAGCGAGGTGGTCCGCGACAAGGGCCTCTTCCCCGAGCCCGGTGACGACGAGCAGGACGTCGTGCAGATCATCCCCTCCGGCCCGGACCACGAGTGGGAGGCCATCCAGCACGTCTTCTTCACCTTCATCACCCAGGCGGAGGACCGCATCCACCTGACGACGCCCTACTTCGTGCCGGACGACGCCATCCGCGTCGCCCTGTGCACCGCCGCGCTGCGTGGGGTGGACGTGCAGATCCTGGTGCCGCACGTGAGCGACTCGCGCGTCGTCAGCGCGGCGGCGCGCTCGTACTACGACGAGCTGTTGCGCGCCGGCGCACAGATCTTCGAGTACCCCAAGATGATCCACGCCAAGACGCTCGCGGTGGACGGCAAGGTCGCGTGCGTGGGCAGCGCCAACATGGACAACCGCAGCTTCCGCCTCAACTTCGAGATCAACGCGGTGGTCTACTCGGAGGAGGCGGTCGCCCACCTGGAGCGCCTCTTCAAGCACGACAAGCGCCACTCCCGGCACGTCACGCTCAAGTCGCGCGGGAAGCTCGACATGCTCGCCCGGCTGGGCGAGGCGAGCGCGCGCCTGCTGTCCCCCCTGCTCTGATCAGGCGGGGCCGAGGACGGCGCCCATGCGATCGCGGCCGAGCGCCTCCGACGGCTGCCCCGCGGCGAACGCCTCCTTGCCCGCGACCATGACCAGGCTCACCGCCCTGTCGTTGCGGCGGACCATCCGCGCGAAGTGGGAGAAGAACTCCATCGGCATCTCGACGGCGTGATCCAGCTCGTCGTCGAGGCCGGCGGGGTCCACCACCACCAGGTCGGCGCGCTTGCCCTCGCCGAGGACGCCGGCGTCGATGCCGAGCCAGCCGCCGATCTCGCCGGTGACGCGGTGCACGGCCTGCTCCAGGCTCATCACGTGGGTGCCCGCCCTCTCGGCGTCGCGCACGAGCCGCAGCATGCGCAGCGGGAAGTTGTAGTGCGCCATCTGCCGCAGGTGCGCGCCGGCGTCGGAGAAGCCGATGAGCACGTCGGGGTGCGAGACGATGTGCTCGAGCGCGCGGGGGCGATCGTTCCCCATCACGGTGTACCAGCGCAGGGCGGTCCCGTGCTCGGCCACGAGGTCCAGGAACACGTCCACCACGTCGCGCCCCATCTCCGCGGCGATGGCGGCGAAGCTCTTGCCGACCATCGACGCGTCCGGGCAGGCGAGCACCAGCGACTCGTTGAAGTCGCGGTGGAAGGCGCGCGGCAGGAAGCGGTTGGTCCACTGCGCGCGGAACTTCTCCCGGTACTCCGGCTTCTTGAAGAGCTCGATGCGCTTCTGGTGCTCCGTGAGGTGCAGCGCGGCGGCGCCCGCGCCGAACTCCTCAAACACCACCAGGTCGATGCCGTCGGCCCAGAGGTCGAACGCCTCCGGAAGCGCCTGCCACCGGAAGTCGGCGTCGAAGAGGCCGTTGAAGACGCGCGAGAGGGACCCGGCCATGGTGCGCAGCCAGCGCGTGCCGCGCAGATCCATGAGGGAGATGAGCGTGGTCTTCAGGCGCTTGCGGACGATGCCCGCGCTCTCCACGAAGAAGAGGACCGAGCCGAGGGGCGAGGCCGGGTTGGGGACGCCCTGGAAGATGCGGTCGCGCTCGCGCAGGATGCGGGTGAAGCGGCGGTACTCGCTCCACTTCGCGAAGGTCGAGGGGAGCGGACGGCTGCGGATGTCGCGATCCCCGCCGACCTTGTCCCAGGGCAGCGTCTGCACCGAGAGGCCGAGGTAGCCGGCGTCCAGCGCGCCCTCCACCATCGCCTCCATGGCATCGAGCTCGCGCGGCTCGGGGATCAGGCCCTTCTCCAGGCTCCGCTCCATGCCCATCACGTGCGCGCGGATGGCGGAGTGCCCGGCGAAGGAGCACACGTTGGGGCCGAGCGCGAGCGAGCCGAGGTGATCGAAGTACTCCTGGTGGGTGGACCAGGTCTTCTTGTCGTGCAGCAGCGGGCGCACCAGCTCGTCCGGGATGGCCTCCACGCGACAGAAGAGGTCGGCGAGATTGTCCGGGGTGCCGACGGCGAGGCTGAGGCTGCAGCTGCCGAGCATGACGGTGGTCACGCCGTGACGGAGCGACTCGGTGAGCGCGGGGGCGAGCTCGATCTCGGCGTCGTAGTGGGTGTGCAGGTCGATGAAGCCGGGCATCACCCACTTACCGGCGCAGTCGACGACGCGGGTGTCCGGGCCGGGCGCGAGGCGCTCCTTGCTCACCGCGACGACGCGATCGCCGCGGATGGCGACGTCGCGCACCTCTGCCCGGGCGCCGGTGCCGTCGAAGAAGAGGCCGCCACGCAGGATGATGTCGGGGTGCACCACGCCGGATTGTAGCATCAGTACGTCGTCACGAAGGAGTCGAGCCGCGGCGAGGGCGGCCACGTGAGCGCCCAGAGGGCGTCCTCCACGCACCCGAGGAGCGCAGGATCCTCGGGGGACATCAGGACGGTGACGCCGACAGGGCCGCCGCCGCGGATGGCCATCTTGACGGTGACGTGCGTGGCCTCGGGCACGCCGCAGCGCGTGAGGAAGGTCGGGCTCCTCATCGGCTGAAGGAGCTGCCCGTTGGTGAGCTCCGGACCGGCGTCGTCGTCCGAAGGCGCCGCATCGGCGAGCGCGTCCTCGTACGACGCGCGCGGCGGGGGCGCGGGCGGCGGCTCCGGCGGATGGGCGGACGCCACCGAGGCGGGGAGCTGGGGGAGCGCGACCTCCACCTCGGGCGGCGGCGCCGGCTCGCGCGCGGCGCACCCGAGGAGGGCGACGGTGCAGAGGAGGGGGACGGGCTTCACGGTGGCGGCTACCCCGGCTTGCGCTGCGCGCTCGGCGTGACGCCGCCCCACTCGCGCATCCTGGCGCGGACGTCGATGCCCCCGCCGCGGAGCTGCCGCTCCAGGTGGCCGAAGGAGTCCAGACCCCAGAACATGTGCCCGTCCACCATCATCGTGGGCACGCCGAAGATGCCCGAGGCGATCGCGTCGTCGGTCTGCTTGCGGAGGCCGTCCTTCGCCGGCTGGTCGCCCGCGCGACGGACGAGGTCCGCGCCGTCGAACCCCGCGCCGATCGCCGCGGCGGCGACCTTCTCCGGTGTCTCGACGCCCTGCCGCGTGGCCCACACCGCCGCGAAGAGCGCGTCGACGAGGCGGCGCCGGCCGGCCGGCGGCATCTCCAGCGAGGCGACGCGCAGCGCCAGGAGCGGGTTGAAGGGGTGCGACGGCGGCGGCGCCATCGGCACGCCGAGGACGTGCGCGCTGCGCATCACGTCGACGAAGGTGTAGACGCGCTTTGCGGGGATCTCCGCCGGCCCCCGGGTGCCGCCGTGCGCGAGCAGCGGCGCGAGCAGCGTGGGCACCGGCGTGACCTCGCGGCCTGCGCGCGCGGCGAGCGCGTGGATCTGCGTCCACGCGAGGTACGCATAGGGCGAGATGAAATCGAAGTGGAAGGCGATGGCCTGGTTCAATGACGTCCCCGGCGACTGTGTCACGCGCGCGCAGTGGTCACAAGGCGTGGCACCCCGCGCCCCGCGACCGTCAGGGCGCGACGACGCCCTGGGTCGCGCACGGAGTGGACGTGGACGGCGAGATGGTTCCGGTGACCGTCGCCTGCCCGGAGAGCGTGTTGATGCGGATGCGCCCGGCCGCGCCGCCACCGCCTCCGGCGCTGCTCGCCGCGGAGACCGCTCCCGGCTTGCCGTCGACGTCGCTCGCCGCGCCGCCCGCGCCGCCGACCGAGCCGTGCTGGCCGTCGTCGCCGCCGGGTGCCGGCGTCGCGTCGGCGGTCGCGTCGGCGCCGCGGATGCCGTCGCCCTGACCGCCGCCCCCGCCGTTGGCCGCGAGTGTTCCGCCGACGGTGACCGCGGCGGACTCGAGCAAGAGCGCGCCGCCGCTCCCGCCGCCGCCCGACTCCTGCGAGTTGGGTGGATTGTAGACGCCGCCGTTGGCCCCGCCCTCGCCGCCGACGTGGATCTCACCGGCCACCGTGATGGAGTGCGCGGCGACGAGCTGGACGGCGCCGCCGCCGGGGCCGTTGCTGCCGAAGCCGTTGCCACCGCTCGAATCCGGCGACGAGGGGCGAGAGCTCCGCCGTTCCGTAGCTCGGCCCGCCCGCGGCCGGCGCGCCGACGAGGGCCGCGCCCGCGCCGCCGGTACCGCAGAAGCCGGCGCCGCCGCCGGACGAGTCGCCCGTGCCCGCGCCGCCGCCGCCCGGGCCGAGGCCGACCACGTCGGGCTTGCTGCCGTCCTCCATCGCCCCTGGACCAAGGCGCGCCGGGCCGAACTGCGAGTTGCCGTGGAGCTTGCCCTCGATGTCCAGCTTGTCCAGCGCCACGATCACCAGCGCGTCGGCGCCGGCGACGCCGACCGTCACCCCCGACTGGATGGTGAGCGACTTGACGGTGAAGACTCCGAGCTTGAGGCCGTTCGATTGCGCGATCTCCTCGTAGTGATACTTGCCGGCGTTGTCGCTGCCGAGCGTGCCGCCCAGATCGGTCTCCCACGTCTTGTCGGAGGAGACGACCAGATCCCCGACGTCGGAGAAGTCCAGCGTGGAGACGTCCACGTTGGAGGGCGTGAAGCCGAGCACGCTCGTCTTGGCGGCGTCGGTCCCGCCGGCGTCCGGGGTCACGCCACCGGGGGCGCAGTCGCCGGCGCTGCACGCGACGACGAACAGCACGAAGGGGAGGCTGCAAAGAACGAGAGGACGCATCGTGGGCTCCTGGTCGGGTTCCGGGAGTCGCCGGGATGAGCGACTCCGTATTGGGGGTCACGCAGGAGCGGAGCGGGACAGGACACGCCGCGAAGACTATTTTTCGGGGCCGGTGGCGCGGGCGAGCGCCGCTCGGGTGCGAGCCGTGTCGGCGTGATCCCGCCCGAGCATCTTCTCCTGCGTGCCGAGGGCGCTCCGGAGCTCCAGCTCGGCCTGCCCCCGGTGGCCCTCCCCGAGCAGCGCGCAGCCGAGGGCGTAGTGCGCGCGGGCGGTGTACGCGTGCTCTTCGCCGTAGTGCGCGCGGCAGGACGCGAGGGAACGGCGCGCCGTGTCCTCGGCCTCGTCGAACCGACCGAGGTGAGTGAGCGTGACCGACTCGTACGCCTGGATGCTCGCGAGGGTCGGACTCTCCGCCCCGAGCGCCCTCGTCGTCCGCGCGATGGCGTCCTGGAAGAGGGAGAGCGCGTCCTCCGACCGGCCGAGGGCATCGACGGCGCGGGCGCGCAGGACCTCCGTGTTGGGGATGTCGACCCAGTCCTTTCCCAGCACGTGGGCCTGCTCTTCGTACACCTGGCCGAGCAGCGTATCGGCGTCAGCGGCGCGCCCCTGCTCGATGTAGTCGCGCGCCAGGTTGCAGCGACAGACGAGCGTGTCGGGGTTCGCGTCGCCACGCACCGTGGTCATGAGGTCGCACGTGCGCGCCTGCAGCGTGGCGCTCTCGGCGAAGCGGCCCTCGTCGCCCAGGAGCACGGCCAGATCGTTCATCACGCCCAGCGTGCGCGCGTCCTTCTCGCCCGCGCGCGTCTCGTAGATGTCGAGCGCTTGCCGGCGCAGCGTCTCCGCCTGCGCGAACTCGACGCGCCGCCGCATGACGCCGGCGCGATCGTTGAGCGCGCGCGCGACGGTGAGCCCTCGAGGCCCCTCCACCTCGCGGGCGATGGCGAGCCCGTCGGTGAGGAGGCGGTCGGACTCGTCCAGCTCTCCCTTCTCGAAGTGCACCTCGCCGAGCAGGATCAGCGTCGTGGCGACCTCGATGCTCCGCGGCCCGCGTGTCCGGCGTTCCAGGGCGAGCGCGCGCTCGCCGGCGGACGTCGCGCGATCGTACTCGCCGATGCTGTACCAGGTCTCGGCGAAGGCCTCGAGCAGGCGCGCCTGCACCTCCGGCTGATCGTCCAGCTCGCCGAGCCGCGTCTCGCCGCGCGCCAGGATGTCGCGCTGGGTGACGGCCTCTCCGTCGGCGTCCTCCGGGTCGAACGCGCGCAGCATGCTCACCAGGAACGCCTGCGCCTGCTCGGCCCGACGGGCCTGCTCGCGCGCCTCGTGTGCCTGCCAGAGCGTGCCGCCCAGCCCGGCGAGGAGCGAGGCGAGCATCAGCGCCGAGACGCCGAAGGCGACGCGGTGCCGCCGGACCATCGCGCGCACGAGGTAACCCGTCGCGTCGCCGCGTGCGAGGACCGGCGCGCGCTCCAGGTGGCGCCGCACGTCGGCGCCGAGGGCCTCGGCGGAGGCGTAGCGGTCCTTCGGGTCGGGGCGCATCGCCTTGAGGACGATGGCGTCCAGATCGCCGCGCAGGCGCCGACGCAGCGCGCGCGCGGAGGCCTCCTTCGGTCGGTCCGGGACGTCGGCGTCGTCCACGTGGGTGCTGGGACGAGACGGCGCGGCCGCCAGGATGGCGCGCTCGGTCTCCGCCCGGTTCTTGCCGGTCGTGCGGTACGGCCGAACGCCGGTGAGCAGCTCGTGCAGGATGACGCCGAGCGACCACACGTCGCTCGCGGTCGTCACGGGCTCGCCGCGGATCTGCTCCGGCGCCGCGTAGTCCAGCGTCATGGGGCGCTCGTCCGGGCGCGTGAGCGTTCCCTCGTCCTCCTCCTCGTCGAAGAGGAGCTTCGCGATGCCGAAATCGAGCAGCTTGGGCTCGCCCTCCGGCGTGACGAGCACGTTGCTCGGCTTGAGATCGCGGTGGACGATCAGGCTCCGGTGCGCGAACTGCACGCCGTCACAGACCTCGGCGAAGAGGCGGAGGCGCGCGTCGACGTCCAGCTCGCGCGAGGCGCAGTGCTCGGTCAGGCTCGTACCCTCGACGCGCTCCATCGCGATCCACGGGCGCCCCTCCGGCGTGATGCCGCCGTCGAGCAGGCGCGCGATGCGCGGGTGGGCGAGGCGCGCCAGGATGCGTCGCTCCCGGCGAAAGCGCGCGACCGATCGCTCGTCCACGGCGGGAGGCAGGAGCTTGACCGCCACCCGCTGATCGAAGTCGGCGCCGGCGCGCTCGGCTTCCCACACCTCGCCCATGCCGCCCTTGCCGATGAGCGCCACGAGCTCGAAGGCGCCGACCATGTCGCCCGCCGCCGCGCCAGGGCTGGTGGCGGACGCCGTCGCGGAGAGCGCCGACTCCAGATGCCCGGCCGCCGGCTCCGCCAGGAAGTCGCCCGCGCGCTCGTCCGCCTCCAGGAGGCGTTCGGCTTCGGCGCGGATCTCCGGGCTCTCGCGCGCCCCATCGAGCAGCGCCTTTCGCTCGGCGGGGGGCAGATCCAGCGCGCGGTCCACCAGGTCCATGACCGCGCGGAAGCGCTCACGCTTCGTCGTCATGGCCCGGCCCACCCAGCTCGGCGAGGATGAAGGCGCGCGCCTTGCGCCAGTCGCGCCGCACCGTGCGGACGTCCACGTCGAGCGCGGCGGCGATCTCCGCCTCCTCGAGGCCGGCGAAGAAGCGCCACTCGACCACGCGCGCGAGCCGCGCGTCGCGCGCCTCCAGCTTCTCGAGCGCCGCGTCCACCGCGAGGAGCTCCTCCATGTTGGACACGACGCCGGCGTCGGACAGACCGGACGACGTGACGCGCGCCGCACCCCCGCGCTTGGCCGCGCGCTTGCGCCGGGCGTGGTCCACGAGGATCTGCCGCATCGCCGTGGCGGCCACGGCGAGGAAGTGCCCGCGATTCTCGAACTCGCGCCCGCCTGCGGAGAGCTTGATCCACGCCTCGTGCACGAGGGCAGTGGTGTTCAGCGTCTGGCCGCCGCGTCGCCGGAGCTGCCGGCTCGCGAGCCCCCGCAGCACGCCGTACACCGTGCCGAAGGTGGCATCCTCCGCTCTGGGGACGGCATCGGGTGGACTTCGCATGGAGCCGCGCGCAGCGCGCGCGCCACGATGGAACCATGATTCCCCTGCGACGGAAACGGGGCCCGCCGGGCCGCTCCTCTCCGCGGCGCGGGCGCGCCCGCCAGCGTCGTGTCCATCGCGCAGTCCCGTCGCGGCCGGGCACGCGAGCATGAGCCGGAGCACGGCCGCGAGGAGGCCCCCCCTACTCCTCCGCCGCGATGGAGACCCGCGCCTTCCCGCGCCTGCGCTGCACCGCCGCGTAGATCGCCTCGTGTGTCGCCGGGCACCCCAGCTCCACGTGGCCCCCCGGCTCCCCGAACGCCGCGATCGCGTCTCGGATCGCCTCGCGCACGCTGATCGCCAGCATCAGCGGCGGCTCCCCCACCGCCTTGCTCCCGTGGATGGTCCCCGCCTGCGGGGCGCGCGGGAGGATCTCCACGCGGAAGTCGAACGGCGCGTCGCTGATCGCCGGGATCTGGTAGGTGCTCGCCGAGTGCGCGAGCAGGCGCCCGCGCTCGTCCCACTTCAGCTCCTCGCCGGTGAGCCAGCCCATGCCCTGCACGAAGCCACCCTCGATCTGCCCGCGGTCGACGCCCGGGTTGAGCGAGTCGCCCACGTCGTGGAGGATGTCGACGCGGCGCACGCGCTTCATGCCGGAGAGGGCGTCCACCTCCACCTCCGTCACCGCCGCGCCGAAGGCGAAGTAGTAAAAGGGCGTGCCCTTGCCCTTCGCGCGGTCGTAGCCGATGCCCGGCGTGCGGTAGTAGCCCGTCGCCGACATGCTGATCTGCTCGGCGTGCGCGCGGTTGCACACGTCCTCGAAGGGGACGCCCGCGCCCTCGTGGCCGCGCGCGAAGGCCTGGTCCTCGGCGAAGAAGACGCCGGCGGGGTCGACCTTCGCGCCGAGCTTCTCGCCCAGCAGGTGGGCGGCCACCGGCGCGAGGCGCTCGCGCAGGGTCTCGCACGCGTTCTTGACGGCGGCGCCGTTGAGGTCGGCGCCGCTGGAGGCCGCCGTCGCCGAGGTGTTGGGCACCTTGTCCGTCTGCGTCTTCATCACGCGCACCCGGGCGGCGGAGAGACCCAGCTCGCGCATCGCGACGCCGCGCACCTTGGTGTAGAGGCCCTGCCCCATCTCGGTGCCGCCGTGGTTCACCTGCACGGTGCCGTCGCGGTAGGCGAGCACCAGCGCCCCGGCCTGGTTGAGGAGCGTGGCGGTGAAGGAGATGCCGAACTTCACCGGCGTGATGGCGAGGCCGCGCTTCACGTCCTCTCGCGTGGCGTTGAAGCGCGCGATCTCCTCGCGCCGCTTCCCGAGGTCGACCTTCTCCGAGAGCGACTTCCAGATCGTCCGGATGCGGCAGTCCTCGATGAGCTGGCCGTAGTGCGTCGTGCGCGACTCCGCGTCCCCGCCGTACAGGTTGCGCTCCCGCACGAGCTCCGGCGGCAGGCCGAGCTCTCGTGCGACGCGATCCAGGACCTCCTCCACGACCACCATGCCCTGCGGGCCGCCGAAGCCGCGGAAGGCGGTGTGCGAGACGTTGTTGGTCTTGCCCACCCGCCCGACGACCTCCACGTTGGGGATGAAGTAGGCGTTGTCGATGTGGAAGAGCGCGCGGTCGCAGATGGCCTCGGAGAGGTCGATCGCCCAGCCGCCGTCGCTCACCAGCTTCGCCCGCAAGGCGAGGAGCTTGCCGTCGTCGTCGAAGGCGGCCTCGTAGTCGCCGCGGAAGGGGTGGCGCTTGCCGGTGAGCTGCATGTCCAGGTCGCGATCGAGCTGCACGCGCACCGGCTTCTTCAGCTTCCACGCGGCGAGGGCGGCGAGCGCGGCCCAGGTGTTGCCCTGCGTCTCCTTGCCGCCGAAGCCGCCGCCCATGCGCGGGGCCACGACGACGATGCGGTTGCGCGGCAAGCCGAGCACGTGGGACACGACCTGCTGGATCTCGGAGGGGTGCTGCGTGGAGCTCACCACGCGCACGTCGCCGTCGTCCCCGCACTCCGCCCACGCGGCCTGCGACTCCAGGTAGAAGTGCTCCTGCCCGCCGATGGTGACGGTGCCGGCGAGGGTGTGCGGCGCGGTCGAGAGCGCCGCGTCCACGTCCCCGCGCGCGATGCGGTGCGGGGCGTTGTGGTAGCTCTCCCCTCTGATGACCTCGTCGATGGTGCGGACGGCGGGGAGCGGCTCGTAGTCCACCTCCACCGCGGCGGCGGCGGCGCGGCACGCCTCGTACGACTCTCCGACGACGACCGCCACCATGTGGC
The DNA here is from genome assembly GCA_963782055.1 of uncultured delta proteobacterium. Lineage (GTDB taxonomy): Bacteria > Myxococcota_A > Polyangia > Polyangiales > Polyangiaceae > DASXHD01. The sequence goes on along the minus strand of CAWAIF010000003.1, from coordinate 718,672 downwards.
CGTGGAAGCACACCTCGTCCTTCGCGAGCAGCGCCTCGTCGTGACGGACCGCGCCGACGTCGTTGTGGCCCTCGATGTCCTCGGCGAAGAAGACGGCGGCGACGCCGGGCATGGCGCGAGCCGTCGTCGCGTCGCGGCGGGTGACGCGCGCGTGCGCGTGCGGTGAGCACACCGGCCACATCTCCAGCATGGGGCCGCGGCGGTGCGCCTCGTCGTCGACGTAGAGGGCGCCACCGGTGACGTGGCCGATGCCGCTCTCGTGGGCGAGGGCCCGCGACGGGTCGCCGACGTCCTCGCGCGCGGTGGGGAGGAAGCGAAGCGGCGCGTCCTGCCCCTCGCTCTCCAGGCCGCGGAAGAACTTCTGGAAGAGGGACGCGACCAGCCCGACGCGGAAGTCCTTGCCGGACCGCACGTCGTCGATGGGGCTGGTCTCGCCGCGCAGGGTGGGGAGGAGGGCGGCGAGGGTGTCCTCGTTCCACGGCTTGCCGGTCAGCAGCGCCTCGGCCTTCTTCGCGCGGACCGGCGTCGCGGCGACCCCGCCGTAGGCCAGGCGCGCTCGCGCGACCACGCCGTCCTTCACGTCGACGACGAAGGCGGCGGCGACGATGCTGATGTCCAGCTCCCGCCGCTTGCTCACCTTGTACGAGTCGACGCGCCGGCTGACGCCAGCCGGCGCGTGGGGGATGAAGACGTCCTCCAGGACCTCTTCCCGGGCGCGGACCGTGGCGCGGTAGCCGGTGAAGAAGTCGGCGAGCGGCACGGTGCGCCGCTCCAGCCCCTCCTCCCCCGTGCGCGCGAGCGTCACCGTCGCGTCGAGCGCGAGCAGCACCGGCGCCAGATCGCCGATGGGCGAGGCGGTGATCAGGTTGCCGGCGAGGGTGGCGCGGTGGCGGATCTGCCGCGAGGCGAAGACGCTCAGCATCTTGCCGAGCGCCGGGAGCTCCTCCGCCGCCGCCTCCTCGATCTGGGTGAGCGTCGCCGCGCCGCCGACGTGCCAGCCGCGCTCGTCGCGCCAGACGCGCCGAAGCTCCGGGATCGCCTCGCTGGACACCAGCAGAGGAAAGGCCTTCGCCTTCTTGTTGATCTCGACGCCAATCTCGGTGGCGCCGGCGACGATCACCGCCTCGGCGTGCTCCTTCAGCAGGGTGCACAGCGCCTCGAGGGACGTCGGCCGCAGGAAGCGCTCGCCCGCGGCGGCGTACTCCAGCTGCCGCGGGAGCGGCGCCTCCTTCTGCAGCCTCAGCTGGAAGAGGTCCTGGTCGGACGCGCCGCGCTTCTCCTCCAGCGCGCGCATCATCGCGTCGCGGATGGGGCGGTAGCCGGTGCAGCGGCACAGGTTGCCGTGGAGCTGGTCGGCGATCTTGCGCTCCGGGTCGGTCGCGACGTCGCCCCTGTAGTAGGCCTCGAACATGCTGACGACGAAGCCGGGGGTGCAGTAGCCGCACTGCGAGCCGTAGCTCTCCACCATCGCCCGCTGCACCGGGTGCAGCTCCTCCATGCGCGGCGTGGCGCCGCCGGACTTCTGCTGCGCGAGGCCCTCCACCGTCCACACCTCGCGGCCGGCGAACATGGGGAGCAGCGCGATGCACGCGTTGATGGCGCGGTAGGTGGGCGCGCCGCCCGCGCCGGTCTCCACGATGGCGACGGTGCAGGCGCCGCAGTCGCCCTCCGCGCAGCCCTCCTTGGTCCCGGTGAGGCCCTGCGCGCGCAGCCACTGCAAGAGGGTGCGGTGCGCGGGCTCGCCGTCCACCCGGAAGAGCCTGCCGTTGATGGTGATGTCGAACGAGGCGGACATCCCCCCGAGCCTACTACTTCCAGGGCCGAAGCCGAAGGGCGGGCCACAACGCCGCGGCTGGGATACCCGGTGGGTCCGGAGTACGCTTGACGCACCATGCGCGCTGCCCTCGTACTTCTCGCCTTCCTCCTCCTCGCCCCTGCCCTGGCGTGCGGCGGGGACGACAGCTCCACGGCCGACGGCGGCTCCGACGCGGCCTCGGCCCAGGACGCCGGTGGCCCCGACGCGACGACGCCGGACGGCGGGACACCGGACGGCGCGACGCCAGGCGACGCCTCCTCCCCCGACGGCGGGCTGCCTCCCGCCGGCTGGCTCTACACCCTCCCCGACGACAGCAAGATCTACGTCTCGAACGGCTCCTCCGGGAAGGTGTGGATGGGCCGCGGTGTGAACATGGATGACATCCTGCTCTGCGGCTACAACACCGGCTTCTGGATGAGCAACCCCGACGCCGAGCAGGCGGACATGGGGATGCTCACCACGCTGATGACCGACTGGAAGCCGACGTTTCTGCGCATCTCGCTGTCGATGAACAGCTTCGCGCCGTTCAACATCAGCTGGAAGAACGACACCTCGCAGTACCGCACGCACATGACGAACATCATCAACGCCGCCGGCGCGTACCCGAACACCTACGTGCTCGTCACGCTGCGCAGCGAGGCGAGCATGGTCAACGGGTCTGGGCAGAAGTGCGCCAACGGCGGGGACGACGCGGTGTGCATCCCGACGGCCTCGACCGACGACGTCTACCGGGCCATCGTCGACACCTTCAAGGACAAGGCCTACGTCCTCTTCGGCGTCTCCAACGAGCCGGGCGGCAACGCCGCCTCCAACAAGCAGCTCTCCGACGCGATGAGCCACGCGGTGGGCGTCATCCGCGCGGAGGAGGACAAGCTCGGCGTGCCGCACCACCTGGTCTCGGTGCAGGGCAACGACTGGACGAGCACCATCGGCTTCTACGACTCGGCGCCCCTCCCCTACGACGATGTCGTCTACGAGTACCACTCGTACCCACCAAAGAAGGCCGGCTACACCCAGACGCACATCCCCGTCATCATCGGGGAGTACGGGCCGAGCGGGTCGGACACCTCCTTCGCGACCGCCTTCTACGCCGACGTGGAGGCCAAGCAGATCCCCAACCTGGCGTGGGACCTGGACACCTACAACGACTGCGCACCGGACCTCGCCACGGTGACGCACGCCTCGGGGATCACCGCGTCGGCCTGGGGGAAGGTCGTCAAGACCTACCTCAACGCGCACTGACAGGCCGCGACGCGCCCCAGGCGACGCCAAGAGCGGGGGCTCGCCGGGAGCGAGCTGGGGAAAGCCCCAGGAGCTCACGCGCGCGCCTGCCGGCCGCGCCCGGCGTGATATCGGTCATCGCATGCGGAGCTGGGGCCTGATCCTCGTGATGAGTGCGGTCGCGTGTGGCTCGTCGACGGACGGACCGGCGGATGCCTCGCCCGACGTGGAGGTCATCCCCGAAGCCGGAGCCGACGCGCCCGCCGACACCGGCGCCGACGCCGACGCCGGGGGCGATGCCGCGACGCCGCAGGACGCCGGAGGCGACGCGGGGGACGCGCGGCCGCTGCAGCTCCGCATCGCCAACTACAGCAACAAGGCGCCGATGCACCTGGACCTCTGCCGGAAGCTGGCGACCGACAGCTCCTTCGGCCAGCCGGTGCTCGCGTCGCTGGGGCTGCCGCCCGTGCCGCCGCGCAACATCAGCCAGTACTTCTCCCTCCCGGCGCTCCCCGGCAAGGCGACGCTGCGCGCGATCGACGCCGACGTGGGCGACTGCACCCAGGGCCTCGGCGGCGACCTGACGGGCCTCTTCAACACCGGCCGCATCTTCATCTGGGTGAACAGCGGCAACCCCACCGCCGCGTCCCCCGCCGACTCCCCCGCCGCGACGGCCGGGAAGCAGACCTTCACCGCCTTCTTGACCGGACAGTTCGGCGCGAACATCAAGTTCGACGCGACGACCATCGGCTTCACCCCGGTGACGGTGGACCCCGCGAGCGGGACGCTCTCCGCGGTGATCAACAGCACCCCGCTCTCGCGTCTCTTCACCGCGAAGGCGGGCGCTGTCGCGACCATCGCCGTCTTCCCCGACGCCATCCTGGTGTGCGACGACACCGCGCCGCCGAAGAACGGGCTCACCGTCTGCAACTGACGGCGCGCCGCTCTCACGGGAGGTCGCCGGGCGGCGGGGCGTTCACGTGCTACCGTCGGGGAGCGTACGGTCCCCCATGAACGCCCCGCTCCGCTCCTTCCTCTTCCTCGCGACCACGACGCTGGCGACGACGCTCGCCCCCGCCCCCGCGCACGCGGCCCCCACGGCGACGATCGTGCTGCAGGTCTCGACCTTCCGGAACACCAAGGGTGTCCTCGGCTGCCAGCTCTACGACACGAGCGCGGGCTTCCCCGACACGTGGCCCACCGACCCGAAGCTGCGCAGCCGCGTCCCGGTCGCGGGCGCCACCACGACGTGCACCTTCCGCGACATGCCCGCCGGCACGTACGCGGCCGCGGTGATCCACGACGAGAACTCCAACGGCAAGCTGGACACCAACTTCCTCGGCATCCCGACGGAGGGCTACGGCATCTCCAACAACCACACCCACGCGCTGAGCCGCCCTTCGTGGGAAGAGTCCAGGTTCACGGTGAAGGGCGGGACGATCGTCACCACGCGGATCGCGCTCCGGTACTGAGACGCGGATGGACCGGCGCCTCCTTCCCCAGACCTTCGGCGTCCTCGCCCTTCTCCTGGCCGGCTGCGATCCGGTCTGGAGCGGGGAAGGCCACCTGATCGACACCGCGGGCACGACGGTGAGCGGCGCCACGGTGACGCTCGCGTGCCCCTCCGGCAGGACGGAGACGGTCAAGGCGAGCGCGTCGGGCGAGTTCCGCTTCGGCGGCATCAGCAGCTCCTTCGAGGCGCCGAAGTGCATGGTGAGGATCAGCAAGCCCGGCTTCGTCCCGCGGACGCTCCGCACGCTGGACCTCTGCTACCGCAACACCAACGACGGCTCGTCCGGGCCGTGCAAGCCGGGCGAAGGGAACGTGGTGCTCACGCGCGCCAGCTCCGCCGCGCCGCCGCCCGCCCCCGCGCACTCTTGACCCCACCTCCGGGGAGGCAGGCCCGGACCTACCTCGCGGCGCGGCGCCGGCCCACGCGCTCGGCGACAGCGCGCGCGAAGCGCGCCGGCGCCTCCGGGTGCGCGCGCAGGAAGAGCTCCGGCTCCACCAGCTCGAGCTCCATCACGCGCAGCACGCCATCGCGGACCACGCCGTCGACCCGGGCGTAGAGCGGCGCGGCGGCGACGAGCTTCAGCGCCTCGGCCGCCTGGGCGACCAGCGGCGCGGGGGCCTCCGGGCCGAAGACCACGCTCCCTCCGTGATCGCTCTGCACGCGGAAGTCCCCCGGCGCGGCGATCTTGCGCACCGCGTGAGAGAATGCGCCTCCCAGAAAGACGAAGGAGTGCTCCCCTTCGCGCGTGACCTCCTCGAAGTAGGGCTGGACCATCGCCGCGCCCCCGGCGGCGATCCCCCTCAGCGCCGCCTCGTGGGCGGGCGCGTCCGCGGCGTCGAAGAGCAGCGTCCTGTGCGCGTTGGCGGAGAGCGACGGCTTGAGCACCGCGCGCTCCCATCCGCGCGCGCGCACGATCGACTCCAGCGAGCGCTCGTCCCCCGGGGCGACCCACTCGGTGGGGATCAGCCGCTCGCCGAGGGCGCGCAGGAAGGTCTTGTCCAGCCAGCGCGCCGCGCCGGCGTTCTCCACGCGTGCGCCCGACCGCTCCAGCGCGCCCAGCCACGCGCCGAACTCGCCCGCGCGGAGGTACCAGTCCCACGGGCTGCGCAGCACGACGAGCTCGAACGCGGACCAGTCGATCTCGTCCGTCCACGAGACGAAGCGCGTCTCGATCTCGAGCGCGGCGAGCGGCGCCAGGGCGAGGCGATCGTCCTCGTAACCGTCCGCGAGCTCGCGGCAGGTGACCAGGGCGACCTCACGCACCGTTCACCGCCAGCACGATCTTGCCGCGCGCGCGGTTCGTCTCCCCGTAGCGGTGCGCGTCGGCCACCTCGGTCAGCGGCAGCACACGGTCGATGACCGCGCGGATCGCGCCTGCGTCCACCAGCCGGGCGATGTCGTCGAGCTGCACGCCGTCGGAGCGCTTGAGCACGTGCCGGCTGCGGATGGCCTTGCGATGAAAGGGCAGCGACAGCAGCCGCACCATCTCGCCGGCCACGGTGAACAGGCCCAGGAAGGGGCCGTGGCGCTCGACGTGCTCCGGCAGGTCCACCGAGATGTTGGCGAGGCGCCCGCCGGCGCGGAGCACGCGCACGTTGTCCTCGAGGATCCTGGGACCGATGCTGTCGAGCACCACATCGACCGGATCGCACTGGTCGGCGAAGCTGCCCTTCGTGTAGTCGATGACCTCGTCGGCGCCGAGCGCGCGCACGAAGTCGGTGTTGCGCGCGCTGCAGGTGGTCAGCACGTGCGCGCCGAGGTGCTTGGCGAGCTGGATGGCGAAGGTCCCGACGCCGCCGGCGCCGGCGTGGATGAGCACGCGCTCCCCGGCGCGAAGCCGCGCGCTCTCGACCAGACACTGGTACGCGGTGAGCCCCACGAGCGGCATGGACGCCGCCTCCACGTGCGAGAGGCGCGCCGGCTTCTTGCTCGCCTGCCGCTCGTCGATGCAGGTGTACTCGGCGTAGCAACCCGGCCGCCGGTGCGTGGGCGTGGACCAGACCTCGTCGCCCACGCGGAAGCACGTCACGCGCGGGCCGACCGCCTCCACCACCCCGGAGACGTCCAGGCCCAGGATCCACGGCAGCTCCAGGCGCGCCACGTTGCGCTGTCCGCCGCTGCGCAGCTTCCAGTCCACCGGGTTGACCGCCGTCGCGTGGACGCGGACGAGGAGATCGCGGGGGCCCGGCTCCGGACGATCGACCTCGTCGGCGCGGAAGACGTCCGGGCCACCGTATTCGTGAATCCGCATCGCGAGCACGCGACCAGACTACCCCACGCGACGTCGCGAGATCGCGCACCTCATCGCGGCACGTCGCGAGGCGGATCCCCCGCGACCCATGCGCCCCTGGCCGGGCGAGGTGGGGTTTCTCCCTCCACCGCGCCGGCGACCCGGAAAATCCGCCTCGCGCGCCGCTGGAACGCGCATTGCTCATGGTCCCCTCCGGAGGAACTCAATGCGCGGGACTCAACTCATCATCGCGGCCGGTGTGGCTTTCGCCGTCGGGTGCGCCGTCTCCACCTCCGACGAGGAGTCCTCCTCCGAGGCCATCACCGGGGCCACCGCCGTGAGCCGCGCGATGCAGTGGGTCAACGCCAAGCTGAAGTACTGCCAGGCGCCGAACCACAAGCACGACTACGACGCGGCGTGCTCGTCGACGTGCTCGCGTCAGAACAACGCGCAGTGGGACCCGTACCGCTCCGACTGCTCGGGGTTCGTGTCGTGGGCGTGGGCCCTTCCCGCGCCGGGCCGGGTGACCACGCAGTTCGCCCCCTTCAACACGCAGGTCTCGCACACCATCTCCGGCGGCAACCTGCAACCCGGCGACGCGCTCAACCGCTCCGAGCACATCGTCCTGTTCAAGAAGTGGGTGACGCCCAAGAAGAGCGCGGTGTTCCTGGAGGAGCCTGGGTGCAGCGCCGCGCAGCCCTACGCGCACGCGTTCACCTCCAACGTCTCCATCAACGGCAGCTCGGTCTACATCTCCTACGAGGGCCGTACCTTCACCGCCATTCGCTTCGACGGCATCGCCAACGACAAGGACGGCGACGGCATCCCCGACAACAAGGACAACTGCCCGGGCGTCAAGAACCACGGCCAGACCGACACCGACAAGGACGGCAAGGGCGACGCCTGCGACAACGACGACGACAACGACGGAGTGCTCGACGGCAAGGACAACTGCCGCACCGTCAAGAACGCTGGGCAGCTCGACACCGACAAGGACGGCAAGGGCGACGCCTGCGACAACGACGACGACAACGACAAGATCCCCGACGCGAAGGACAACTGCCCGAAGGACAAGAACCACGCCCAGACCGACACCGACAAGGACGGCAAGGGGGACGTGTGCGACGACGACGACGACGGCGACGGCGTCCCCGACGCGAAGGACAACTGCCCCAAGACGAAGAACCCGAACCAGACCGACACCAACGGCGACGGCAAGGGCGATGCCTGCCAGCAGGACGACGACGGCGACTTCGTGCCCGACTCGCAGGACAACTGCCCGAAGACGCCCAACCTGGACCAGGACGACACCGACGGCGACGGCAAGGGCGACGCCTGCGACGACGACATCGACGGCGACGGCGTGCCGAACGCCGACGACAACTGCCCGGTCGACGCCAACCCCGACCAGGCCGACGCCGACAAGGACGGCGAGGGCGACGCCTGCGACGGCGACTTCGACGGCGACGGCATCGCCGACGAGGACGACAACTGCCCGCAGGTGGCCAACGCGGATCAGTCGGACATGGACGACGACGGCACCGGCGACGTGTGCGACGACGACATGGATGGGGACGGAGTCCCCAACACGAAGGACAACTGCCCCGGCATCCCCAACGCCGACCAGACCGACAGCGACGCGGACGGCGTGGGCGACGCGTGCGCCGAGGCGAACGAGTCGCCCGAGCCCGGCGCGAACGGCGATCCGATGGTCACCGCCGGGTGCAGCACCTCCGGCGCGGGTGGCGGCTCCGGCGGCGCCCCGCTCGCCGTGGTGCTCGGCCTCGGCCTCGCGCTCTCGGCGCGAAGGAAGAGGCAGGCGTGACGACGCCTAGAACTCCACGGTGACGTACGCGCGCACCTCGGTGCCCGCGCGGAAGTCCGCCATCGCGCGGGAGGCGGGGTCGGTGCCGGGCGACACGCCCCCGCGCAGCGTCGCGCGCCAGTCCATGCCGAAGGCCCACGTCGCGCCGGTGATCTGCGCCCCGATGCCGGCGTGCGCGCCGAGGAACGCCGCGGGCGTCTCGTAGTCGGTGTCGAAGGGGAAGTAGACGTCGCCGCCGCCACGCACGAAGAGCTCGGAGCCGAGCGTCTCGCCGGAGCCGGCGAGGATCGCGTACGTGACGTCCGGGCGGACGGCGAAGAGCACGTACTGCCGGTTGGCCTCGTCGACGTCGGTGAGCGACGGGTCGAGGGCGATCGCCAGCCTGCCGAGACGGTAGCGGATGGACGGGCAGTAGCCCGCGTAGACGGGCGCGCCCTCGCCGACCCAGTGCCCGAAGCAGAAGCCGAGCAGACCGAGGCTCATGCGCGGGAAGTGAACGTCGGGGACGCTCGGCCCCGGGATGGAGAGCGGGCGATGGAGGTACGGGTCCGGCACGGCGAGGTCGGCGGCGTGCGCCTCGGCGTGGAGGCGCGCGGCGACGTCGATGTCGACCTGCACCTTGAGCTGCGCGCGCCAGCGGAAGTATGCGTCCCACTGCAGCCGCCACTTCGCCACCTGCTCCTGCCACGAGGGAGGCGCGACCTGCACCTGGCCCTGGCCCTGGCCCTGGCCCTGCCCCTGCACCGTCCCCTGCCCCTGCACGCCCACCGGCGGCGGCGCGACGATGATCTTCCCGTCCGGGCCGACCTGACCGCAGACGCTCGTGCCCGGGATGCACGTCACCTGCTGCGCGAGCGCGGGCGCGGCGGCGAGCGCCACGGCGGCGGCGAGGACGAGGGCGGGCGCGCGCATCTCAGAAGACCAGAGCGGGACCGAAGTTGAAGGCGACGTACCCGCGGACGATGCGCATCTCGTCCGCGCCGCCGAAGGGGACCCGGATGCCGAACGTGGACTCCACCATGATGCCGCCGCAGCCGGCATCGCCGAGGTTGACGATGCAGGCGCTCACGCCGAGCGACAGGGGCACGAGCAGCGCCCCGTCGGGCGTGCGGGCGCCGCCGGTGAGGGGCGCCTCCGCGCCGGCGCCGAGGGTGGCGTACAGCGTGGACGACCCGGAGACCGCGACCTCGGCGCGCATCGAGAGCACGGCCGCGGTCGTGACGAAGTGGAAGCCCTGGAAGACCTCCGACGCGACGTAGGCGCGACCCTCCAGCTCCAGCCACCGCCACAGGCCGACCCGGCCGGCGACGCGCGAGCCGATCGCGAAGAGACCGTCGCGCCCCCCGTACGCGGCGAAGTACCCCCCGGTGTCGACGCCGCTCAGGCGGTCGCCCAGCCGGAAGGGGCCGCGCTTCGCCGCCTTCCCGCGCGCCACCCACGCCTGGTAGCGGGCCGCGTCGACGTCGCGCGCCTCCTGAGCGTAGATGCCGGGGCCCTGCGCGGCGCGCGACTCCTGCTCGAGCTGGGCGCGCACCTGCGCCTGGTGCTCCGGCGTGATGGCCGGCGGCGGTCCGGATGGCGGCGGGCTGCCGGCCGGCGCCTGGGCGCGCGCGAGCGGCGAGGCGAGGAGGACGCCGAGGATGGAGAGGGCAACGAGCGCGCGCACCGGCGGTTCGACGCGTACCAGGCCCGGGCGATTCACGAAAGCTGCCTTTACCATGACAAAGGCTGACCGGAGGGAGCGGCTCGGTCTGCCCCCTCGGCATCTGCCCGGCGCGCGACTACAGTCCCCCGCCGATGGGCTACGCCTCCCTGCGTGATTGCGTCGACGACCTCGCGCGCACCGACCAGCTCCTGCGCCTGGACGTGGAGGTGGACGCGTACCTGGAGGCCGCCGAGATCCAGCGGCGCGTCTTCGCCGCGGGCGGGCCGGCGATCCTCTTCGCGCGGGTGAAGGGCACCGCCTTCCCCATGGTGTCCAACCTCCTCGGCACCCGGAAGCGTGCAGAATACATATTTCGCGACGCCCTGGACGGCGTACGCGCGCTCGTCGCGGCGCGCGTCGACCCGGCGGACCTGTTGCGGCACCCGGCGGCGGCCGCGCGGCTGCCGGCTGCCGCGACGCACCTGCTCCCGCGCTTCGTGCGGCGCGCTCCGTCACTCGCGCGCGAGACCTCCATCGCGGCGCTGCCGCAGCTCGTCTCCTGGCCCGACGACGGCGGCCCCTTCGTCACCCTGCCCCAGGTCTACACCGAGGACCCGGGCGCCCCCGGGCCGCGCCGCTCCAACCTGGGGATGTATCGCATCCAGCTCTCGGGCAACGAGTACGTCGCGGGGCGCGAGGTGGGGCTGCACTACCAGATCCACCGCGGCATCGGCGTGCACCACGCCGCGGCGCGAGCGCGGGGGGAGACCCTGCGCGTCAACGTCTTCGTCGGCGGCCCGCCCGCGATGACCCTCGCCGCGGTGATGCCCCTGCCGGAGGGGCTGCCCGAGCTCGCCTTCGCCGGCGCGCTCAACCGGCGCAGCGTGCGCCTGGTGCGCGGTGAGCCGTGCGTCCACGCCGACGCCGACTTCGTCCTGCGCGGCTGGGTGGACCCGACGGAGACCAAGCCGGAGGGCCCCTTCGGCGATCACCTCGGCTACTACTCCCGCCGCCACGACTTCCCGGTCCTGCACGTGGAGGACGTGCGCTGCCGCGAGGACGCCATCTGGCCCTTCACGGTCGTGGGGCGGCCGCCGCAGGAGGACACCATCTTCGGCGAGCTCATCGGCGAGCTCACCGCCCCGCTCGTGCCCGACGTGCTTCCCGGCGTGCGCGCGGTCCACGCGGTCGACGCGGCGGGCGTGCACCCGCTCCTGCTCGCGATTGGCAGCGAGCGCTACACGCCTTATGCCGACGTCACGCGGCCGATGGAGATCCTCACGCAGGCGAGCGCCATCCTGGGGCAGGGGCAGATGTCCCTCGCCAAGTACCTCTTCATCGCCGACGGCGGCGGCGCGCCAGGGCTGGACGTGCGTGACCTCGGGGCGTTCTTCCGGCACGTGCTCGAGCGCGTCGACCCGACTCGCGATCTGCACTTCGTCACCAACACCACCATCGACACGCTCGACTACTCCGGCACGGGCCTCAACGCCGGCTCGAAGGTGGTGATCGCCGCCGCCGGTCCGTCGCGGCGGACGCTCGGCACCCGCGTGCCGGACGGACTCCGTCTGCCCACACGACAGGCGGAGGTGCGCGTGGCGCTGCCGGGCGTGCTCGTCGTGGGTGCGCCCCCCTTCGGCGAGAGCGCCGCGCGTGACTTCGCCGCGGCGCTCGGCCCGGAGCCGGTGAGCGGCTTCCCGCTGGTGGTGCTCGTCGACGACGCCGAGTTCGCCGCGCGCTCGCTCCGCAACTGGCTGTGGATCACCTTCACGCGCTCCGACCCGGCGCGTGACGTGCATGGCGGCGGGGAGCGCGTCATCGACAAGGCCTGGGGCTGCACCGGATCGGTGGTCATCGACGCGCGGCACAAGCCCCAGCACGCACCGCCTCTGATCGAGGACGCCGGCGTGTCGCGGCGCGTCGACGCCCTCTTCGCTGCGGGAGGCCCGCTGCACGGCGTGCGGACCTGAGAGCGGCCGACAGCCCGAAGGGCACGAAGGAAGACTGGCGCGAGGCGTGTTACGGTACACATCAGCATGTGGACCTTCTTCGCTTGTGACGGGCGCGGGAGGGGGGCTATCCTTACCGGTATGATGAGGATGACCTCGCTCGCCATGCTCGGGGCGCTGGTCATCGGGTGCGGTCTGGACGAGAGCGGGCTCGCGCCGGTGGACGACGCGGCGGTCAACCCGCTCCCCGACGGCAACGTCGGGCCTGACGGCGACGTCCTGCCCGACGGGGGCGGTGGCCCCGACGCGAGCGACGCCGGGCTGGACGTCGTGCAGCCGCCGTTCGACGCCGGCCCCTGCTACACCGACGCCAACGCGTGCGGCGGCGCGGAGGTGCCCGCCGGCTGGACGCCGGTGGCCTATGCGGAGAACACGCAGACCGCGTGCCCGCAATCCTACGGCCCCGCGGACGACGCGTTGATCAACGTCACGACCGGCAACGGCGCGTGCTCGTGCTCCTGCACCAAGCTGACCGACCCCACGTGCACCACCGGCACCATCCACATGAAGGGGAAGTTCAACACCTGCAACGGGGATGATCAGGGCACGATCACCTTCACCGACGGCGCTTGCGTCGCGACGGACTACTTCCTTCACGCGGACGAGCAGGCCACGACGATCCAGCCGAGCGGCGGCACATGCGACGTCGCCAAGGTCCAGGACGCCGGGGCGGTGATCGGCACCGACGTGCGCCTGTGCCCGCCGCCGGCGGAGTGCCAGTCCGCCACGTGCGCGGGCTACGCGCCCAACGGGTTCGCCGCGTGCATCGTCCACGACGCCGACGTGCCCTGCCCCAACGGCTCTTCCTTCTCGCAGAAGCGGCTGGTCGAGAAGACGCCGACCCTCACCTGCTCCGACTGCGGGACGGCGTGCACCTTCAAGGGCGGCTGCACCAGCCCCACGGTCCACTTCTGGAGCGACGATACCTGCCAGAACGGCGAGGACACCGTCGCCGCCGATGGCAAGTGCCACGGCACGCAGCAACAGGGCCAGTACCACGGCCTCTCCTACACCGCGACCGCCAGCTTCAACGGCTGCACGGCGACCGGCAAGTCGAACCCCAGCGTGACCTACGCGTCCACGCGCACCGTGTGTTGCCAGTAGCAGCCCGCGGCGCAGGCTTCACTGAAGCGCGGGGACCCGGCCCTTCGGATCGTCGGCCAGGTTCCGGATGAACTGCGCCGCCTGCGTGCGCGCGGCGGCGACGTCGAAGACGACGAAGTGCCCGTCGCTCCCGGCGGCGGGCGGGAACTGCGCGAGCACTCCGCTCGCCTGACCGCCGGCGAGGTTCCCGGACAGCCCCCCTGCGGGGACGGTCACGTCGCCCAGGCCGCCCCAGGGCGCCTCCTCCACCTCCCGCACGCCGGGGGACTGCAGCGGCAGCCCCATCGCCACCGAGGCGATCTCGATGCCGTGCGGCGGCGCGTAGCTGTCGCCCACGCCGTCCGGGCCGATGCCCTCGGTCTGGTAGATGCTCTTGTGCACCCCGTGGCGCGGGTGCTGGATGATGTACGGCATGTACTCGAGCGGGTCGGTCGAGTCGACGATGGTCTGCGCCAGGTTGATGACGGGGTGGAAGAGGTTGAGCTCGTCGGCATACGCCTCGCCGTTCAGGCCGAGCAGCGTCTTGACCGCACCCGCCACGCTGGGCGTGGGGAGCGTCTTCTCCAGCAGCGCCACTGTGATCATCGCGCCGGTGCCGCTCAGCACTCCGCCGCGCGCCTGATTGTCGGCGGCGAGGAAGAGCGGGCCGTTCACGCCGCCCTGCGAGTGGCCGAAGAAGAGGAGCTTGCTCGCGTCGAAGCGGATCTCCTGGCCGGTCGCCGAGATGGGGGTGTTGTCCGGCTTGGCCACCGGCACGGTGGCGTGCGACTCGGTGAACAGGCGCGCCTGCTGGATGACGTCGATGGCGGCCTGCTGGCCGTTCGTCCGCGCGGCGATGGGGTTGTTGAGGTTGAAGAAGAGCAGCTCGATGTCGGTCTCCAGGTTGGGGTCGGTGGGCGGCGGGGCGCCGGGGCGGGCGCCGTGGAAGATCTGGTCGACGCCCATGGCCGCGATGCACTCGTTGGGCAGCGTCTGGCCCGCGCCGCCCGACTCCCGCCACACCGACTCGAAGTCGCCGCCGGTGCCGTGCGCGTAGAGCACGATGGGGTAGCCGTCCGCGGGCATGGGGCACGCCGACTGCAGCGGCACGACCAGCGAGAAGCGCATGGTGAAGGTGCCCTGCACGATGGGATTGCCGCCCGCGTCGAAGGCGAAGTTGCCGCCGTCGCCCAGGTTGGCGAAGGGGATCTTCCCCGCCTGGTAGTTGGGTGAGGGTCCGTAGACGCCCTCGTAGATGTTGGCGATGGCGGTGGTCTTCACCAGCTTCCAGGAGTCCGGCTCGACGGTGGGCGCCGGGACCTGCGAGCGCATCGTGTCGGCGATCTTGAAGAGCTCCCGGGTGGGATTGTTGGTGGTGAAGACGGTGAGCTGCGCGATGCTCTCCGGGCCGAGCCCGAGCGAGGACAGCTCCTGGATCGCCGGGCCGAAGGTCTCGCGGACCGCGGCGGTGCGGTCGGTGGGCGCGGTCAGGCCGAGCACCTCCATCAGGTCGGCGCTGGGCACCACGCCTCCGCCGTCGACGGAGCGCGCCGCGCGCGTGACGACGATCGCGTACTGCGTGTGCGGGCGCAGCGGGTAGCCGTGCGCGGGCGCGACCGCGAGCGTGTCCGGCAGCCAGTACATCCCCTCGTCTTTGCGCCAGTACCACTGCAGCAGCTTGCGCTGCCCCTCCTCCGGCGAGCTCGGGTCCACGTCCACGATCTGCACGGTCGAGGTCGGTGAGAGCGAGTCGGGCGGCGACGCGGGGAGCGAGGCGGGATCCAGCTCCCCGTCGAACCGGAAGTACGCCGCGGCGGCGGGCGAGAAGCCGTCGAGCAGCCCGTCGGTCACCGTCTCGTAGCGCTGGACGGTGATGTTGAGGCTCGGGTTGAACATCCCGTCGATGACCACGTGCCCGCTCGCGTCACGGCGAACGTCGCTCGGGAAGGGGTGATCGAGGTACGCGGTGCCCTGCAGGTCGGAGACCGACTGCGGGGCGACGAAGATGGAGTGGATGGGCGGGGGCGTGCTGGAGCACGCGGAGAACGCCAGGGCCCCGGCGACGCCCAGCGAGAAGAGAAGCTTGCGCATGGCGGAAAGAAGTCTACTCCATGGTCTGCTCCATGCGCCCCCGCTTCGCCGAGACGTACCCCGAGGATCCCGACCTGGACGCCATGCTCGAGTCCTTCGACGCCGGGAACTACAGGGCGGTGCGGGACGGCGCGGCCAGGCTGGACGTGGAGGGCAAGCCCGAGGCAGTGCGCGAGGCGGCGAGAGACCTGGTGTCCCGGACCGGGCCGGACGCCGTGCAGAAGGCGCTGCTCGGCATCGCCCTGGTGGTGATCCTGATCCTGTCCGGCTACTGGTTGACCCATCAACCGGCTCACCCGTCGGTGCGGATGGCGCCCCCGAAGCCGGAAGTCATCAAGTAGCGGGGGCTCAGTCCCCTCCGGCGTCCGCCGCGCCGCCTTCTCCGGTCCCCGCGTCTCCCCCGTCGGTGCCCGCGTCCCACGTGCACGGGTCGCCCGCGTCCGGGTGAGGGGGCGCGACGCGCGTCGGGTTGGCGATCTGTCTCGCGGTGAACCCGATGCCGAAGGAGATGCCATCGCACGGCTGCCCCGGCGCGTTGGTGCCGTCGCTCAGCATGTCCGACGCCTGCTCTACCTGCGTCGCCACCTGGTCCCACGTGGAGCCGCAGAGGCTCGGCGATGCCAGGCCAAAGATGGCGCGAAGGGCGGAGAGGACCTGCGCCGTCTCGAACACGCCGGCGATCATGCCGTTCGTCGCGGTGCTCGGCGACGAGTGGTCGAACGTGATCAGCGGGTTATGGATCGTGAGGCTCACGGGCACGCCCGAGAACACCAGGTCGATCGCGATCGGCGGCTCCGGATTGGTCCACACGACGTCGCTCGTGGTGAAGGCGCCGCCGGCGATGTACGCGTCGCCGAAATGATCCTGGGAGCCCTTGGAGAGATCGTTCGGATCCACGAGCAGGTCGGGAAGGACGGGCCAGTCCGTCGTGGTGTCGAAGGCGGGGTTCACGCTGCCATCCTGCTGGTACTCTCCAGACGTGAAGAGGTCGGCAACCAGTCCGAAAGAGAGCTGTCTGGAATCCGAGGACAGGCCGGTCACACGAAGCTGAAGCGCGAAGACCCCCAGCGCAAGGGTCGCATCCGTGATAGAGGCGGAAAGGTCTGTAAGACCGAGTACCTGCTGCACCGCAGGCACCACAAGCTTCCCGAACGCATTGTCCACACCATTCTCGGCGTCTACCTGGTTGTCCGGCGGAGCGCCAGGCCAGGGCGTGCAGACGTCGGTGGAGCCCGCCTTCGTCCAGCGATGATCCCGGTCGTGTCCGAACTTCTCCCATGCCGTGGGAGAAGTTGGCAAGCCGGGCAACGCGTCGCCGAGGAAGATGTGGTCGAAGGCAAACGTCATGGTGTCGCGTGTGGGGGGGGTCTCGGTCCCTGTCGGCACGCTGGCGTCAGCGGCACCCTGCCGTCCTCCGCCGCAACCCAGCAGGTACCCTGCCACGCCGGGGAAGAAGAGCCCCAGGACGAGCGTGGCACGGCGCAAGAGCGGCGTCACTGACACTCGAGACACTCGTGGTTGCGAATGTTGGCCACCGGGCAGCAGTCGAAGCCCGACCGATCGCCGCAGGTTCCCCACACACACTGCTGACCCACCTCACACTGGAATACGTAGTGGCCGGGGATTGCCCGGCTCATCGGGCCCAGCACGAAGTCACAGAACTCCCCGCCACCGGCGGCGCCGTCGGCCGCGTCACGCGTCCCGCCATCGACGGGGACATCGCCCGCGAGCCCTCCCCCGAGGGACGTGCGGCCGCCACATGCCGCGATCAAGCCGGCGCCGACTGCCGACGCGAGCACGACCCGCTCCAGCCTCCCGCTCATGGAAGCGCCCACTGTGGCGCAAAGACCTGCGTCTGGCCGTTCTGGTAGTCGACCATGTTGTCGCCCCAGGCCGGGAAGAACAGGCCGCCGCGCGTCACGCCGCGCTCGCCTTCCGGACCGGGCGCACCACCTCGCCGTGCGCGATCTCCCGGTGCAGCCACGTCGGCGACAGGCCCGGCGCGATGGGCGAAGGCGTCACCTCGGTGGAGGGGAACATCTGGCAGAAGCCGGGGTTGCCCTTCACGCGGTCGACGATGGTCTTCTCCAGCACCATCGACGTGTGCTGGTCCGCGCCGGACTCGGGGGTGTTGCTGTTGATGAGCACCTCCAGGTCCTCCCGCCGGCACGAGGTCGCCACGCCGGGGACGCGGCTCTCCAGCGGCGTCCAGCAGTCGGCGCAGGTGCCGTTCTCGCTGGTCCCCCACACGCCGCCCTCGGTGCTGACGAAGAGGGTCTGGTTGCCGCTGGTGTGCCCGGGCGTGCGCAGGAGCATCACGCCGTCGCCCAGCGCCAGATCGCCGTCGGTGAAGGCGACCTTGCCCATCTTCACGCCGCGCTTGCCGTCGTCCACGAACCACGCGCGCTGCATCGGGTGCAGGTCGTCCCAGTCGTCCCACTCGCACCTGGGGGCGAGCAGCGTCGCGTTGGGGAAGCGCGTCTTGTAGCGCTCGTCCTCGGTGCCGAGCTGCGCGCGCAGGTCCTGGGTGTGGAAGTGGTCGAAGGCGATGTAGTCGACGTCCGCGTTCTTGATGCCCAGCGCCCCGAGCTGCGCCTCCAGCGTCTCGAAGCGCTTCTGCAGCAGCGGCTCGAAGCGAGCGTACTTCTCGGCGATGCGCGCGAAGTACGGGGTCTTGCGCGCCGCCTCGATGTCGGTCGGGTTGAAGAGGAGGGTCCGGAGCTCTCCGCGCTGGAAGAACTGCACCAGCAGGCAGCGGTGGGTGAAGCTGACCAGCGGCACCGGGGAGAGCGCCGCCCCGCGGAAGGCGTACTTGGTGGGGTACGGCGCGGTGGTGAGCGGCAGGGTCTTCACCGCCACGCAGCGCGGCCCGCCGGCGAAGCGCTCACGCACCCGCTCGGCGCCGAGGCGCACGGCCCGGTGGCGGGGACCAGCGCCGTGGGTCTGCCAGGCGTCGTCCAGGTCGGTGAGGCGGGTGATGCCGGGCGGGGGAGGCAGCATGGTCCGGAAACCATACCGGCCTCCCCCCGGAGCGCAACCGACCGGGGGTCCTCCAACGCGGCCATGCTCGCCCGACGCGCAGCGGAGGGCCCGCGTGGGGAGGGGACCCGCCCAATTCACTTGGGCGGGGAGGGGCGGCGCGTGCCGCCCCTTGCGACCCGTCCTGAGTGGGAGGTGAACGAAGTTCACCTCCGCTCGCCCGACGCGCAGCGGAGGGCCCGCGTGGGGAGGGGACCCGCCCAATTCACTTGGGCGGGGAGGGGCGGCGCGTGCCGCCCCTTGCGACCCGTCCTGAGAGGGAGGTGAACGAAGTTCACCTCCGCTCGCCCGACGCGCAGCGGAGGGCCCGCGTGGGGAGGGGACCCGCCCAATTCACTTGGGCGGGGAGGGGCGGCGCGTGCCGCCCCTTGCGACCCGTCCTGAGAGGGAGGTGAACGAAGTTCACCTCCGCTCGCCCGACGCGCAGCGGAGGGCCCGCGTGGGGAGGGGACCCGCCCAATTCACTTGGGCGGGGAGGGGCGGCGCGTGCCGCCCCTTGCGACCCGTCCTGAGAGGGAGGTGAACGAAGTTCACCTCCTCTCAGGGAATGACGTGCACCGCGCCGAACATGATGCCGGGGTGGATGCCGCAGTTGAAGCCGTAGGTGCCCGCGTTGGGGAAGGTGAAGGTCACCGTCGATCCGTTGCTCGTCACCTGGATGGGCGAGTTGGAGGTGCCGCCGCCCGGCTCGAGCGGGTGGTTGGAGAAGGAGCCCGACCAGGTGACCGACTGGCCCGACTTGATCTCCAGACACGCCGGGCTGTACTGCGCCGGCGACGCGCCGTTCGGGAAGGTGATCTGGCGGGTGTCGTTCGGCTTGGTCTTCACCGTGAAGGTGGTGCAGGCGTTGACGGTCCCGCCGTCGTAGCCAGCGTCCTGCGCGCCGGAGTCGGTCGTGCCGGAGTCGCCACCGCCGGAGTCCACCATGCCGGAGTCGCCGCCGCCGGAGTCCACCGTGCCGGAGTCGTTGCCCCCCGAGTCGTTGCCGCCGCCGGAGTCACTGGTACCGCCGTCGGTGCTGGAGTCGTCGCCGCTGCAGCCGAGGGCGAGCGCGGCAGAGCCAAGGAGGAAGGCGGAGACAAGCAAGATGCGACGCATGGGAAACTCCTTTGAGAGGGTCAGGGTAGGACGCGCACGGCCCCGATCATGCTGGCGTGATTGAGGCAGTGGAAACCGAAGGTGCCGGGATCGTTGAAGGTGAAGGTCTTGGTGGTGCCGGTGTTGGTGACGCCCTCGATGGGGCTGGGCGTGTCGCCGCCGGATGCGGCGAGGGGGTGGAGGGTGAAGTCGCCGTTCCAGGTGACAGAGTCGCCCGCGTGGATCTCGACGCAGCGTGGGTTGACGGCGAAGGTCCAGTCGATGGCGGTCTGGCCGGTCACGTAGTCGGCGTCGCCGCAGCCGTTGACGGACGACGGCCCGGCGTCCGACGGTCCCGCGCCGCCGTCGCTGCAGGCCGCGAGCAGCAGGAGCCCCAGCCCGATCCCCAGAAAAGCCCGCATGAGTCGCCGATTCTACCACGGCCGAGGCGCCAAAAGGTGGTAGCCCTCGGCGGCGGGTGTACGCGCTCGTCCGTCCCCTCCTCTTCCGGCTCGACCCCGCGCTCGCCCACGCGCTGGGGATGGCGGCGCTCTGGCCGCTGGAGCACCTCGCCCCCCTGCGGGCGCTCACGCGCGCGTTCGCTTCGCCGAGCGCGGGGCTCCGGACGCGGGCGATGGGGATCGACTTCCCCTCGCCCATCGGCCTCGCCGGAGGGTTCGACAAGGACGCCCGACGCGCGCGCGCGCTGGCGGCGCTGGGCTTCGGCTTCCTGGAGCTGGGGACGGTGACCGCGCTCGCGCAGGCGGAGAACCCGCGGCCCAACCTCTTCCGGTTGCCGGCCGACCGCGCGATCGTCAACCGGCTGGGCTTCCCCAACCATGGCGCGGCGGCGGCGGCGGCGCGGTTCGACGCGCGCGGGGGCTCGTTGGCGGTTGGGGTGCCGGTGGGCTTCTCCATCGGCAAGTCGCGGGCGGTCCCGGTGAGCGAGGACCTCGCGCCGGTAGTTGCGGATTACATGCAATCCTACCGGGCGGTGCGGCCGGTCGCCGACTTCGTCGTGGTGAACGTGAGCTCGCCGAACACCAGGGACCTGCGCGCCATCCAGGGCGCGGCGCTCGCGCGGGCGCTGCTCGGCGCGCTGGAAGCGGAGAACCGCGGCGGCGGGACGCGCAAGCCGCTCCTGGTGAAGGTGGCGCCCGATCTCGGGGACGCCGACCTGGACGCGCTCTGCGCGGTGGTGGCAGAGGTGGGCCTGGACGGCGTGGTGGCGACCAACACCACCATCGGCAGATCAGGCCTGCAGACCCCGGCCGCGCGGGTGGAGGCGATCGGCGCGGGCGGCCTGAGCGGCGCGCCGCTGCGCGCGCGGGCGCTGGAGGTCGTCGGCCGGGTGCGCGCCGCGCTCCCGAAGGCGACGGTCATCGGAGTGGGGGGCGTGGAGCGCGGGGAGCACGCGCGCGCGCTGCTCGACGCCGGGGCGGACCTCGTCCAGCTCTACACCGGCTTCGTCTACCGCGGCCCGCTGACGGCGTGGCACGTGGGTCGCGAGCTCGCCGCCTATCGTTGACCCGTCAACGGTTCTGACGCCGCAAAGTTGGCCGCTCCGCGCGGCGACGGGCAAGCTCGCACGGCCAGCCCAAGGGGGTCCCTTCCCATGCCGATCCGAAGCCTCGTCGCCGTCTCCGCCGTCCTCCTCTCCTGCGCGGCCCCTCCGGCCTCGTCCCCCGCGCCGGTCGCTCACCTCGAGCAGAACGTGGCGACGCGCACGACGCCGCCGGCCACCCCGGTCGAGCCGCCCGCGTCCAAGGCACCGGAGGCACCCGCCCGCGACGCGCTGCTCGACTTCGTCCGCGCGCACCTCCCCGCCGGCGGCCACGCCGCGCGCGACGCCTCGGGCGCGCTGGTGGTGACGCACGACGTGGCGAAGAAGGAGACGGCCGTGAGCATCGCCAGGGCGTACCTGGAGGTGAGCGACGTCTACCTCGCCAGCGCCCTGGCCAAGGACATCCAGAAGAAGAACCACGTCATCGCCCCCGGCAAGACCATCGTCATCCCCGACGTCGTCACCGCCCCCGTCCCCTCCCCCGCGGACGACCGGATGGCGTGGCCCGACGACAAGGCGCTCCGCGGCGTCTACCTCGGCGGGCGCGACGCGCTGGGGAGCTGGGAGAGCACCATGGATCACCTCGCCGCGCGCGGGATGAACGCGGTCATCCTGGACGGCAAGGCCTACATGGGCGACGTGACCTACCCGTCGAAGGTGGACGTGGCGGTCCGGACGAAGGCGATCAAGGGCGCCCCCATCGCCGACCTCGCGCGCACCATCCACTTCGCGCACAAGCACGGCATCCGCGTCTCGGTGCGCGTCTCCTGCTTCCACGATCCGCTCGCCGCCAGGGCGGCGCCGGAGCTCTCGGTCAAGGGCTACTGGGGCGGCCCCTACCCCATCGGCTGGCTGGACCCCGGCGACGCCAAGACGCAGAAGTACATCTTCGACCTGGTGCACGAGGTCATCGCCCAGGGCGCGGACGAGGTGAACCTGGACTACGTGCGCTACCCGGTGCAGCACGGGCTGGGCAACGCCGACTTCCACCTCAAGGACACCGGGCGCACGCGCATCGGCGTCATCACCGACTTCGTCCACCACGTGCACGAGATCACGCAGGCCGCGCACGTGCCGCTCTCCGTCGACATCTTCGGTGTCACCGCCATCGGCACGCGGCAGGACGTGGAGCGCCTGGGGCAGGACATCGCCAAGCTCGGCCCGGAGGTCGAGGTGCTGATGCCGATGGTCTACCCCTCGCACTACGGCACGGGCTTCTACGGCTGGGCGATCCCCGGCAACCACCCGGAGATCGTCGCCATCGGCACCAAGGCGGCGATGGGGAAGCTGAAGGCGGCGGGCGCGACCAAGACGCTGGTGCGCCCCTGGCTGCAGGCCTTCTTCTGGCGCTCGCCGGAGTACGGGCCGAAGTACCTCGCGCAGGAGACGGTGGAGGCCGGCAACGGCGGCGGCACCGGCTGGATCATGTGGAACCCGGGCGGCTACTACGGCGACGCGTGGCGCGCGCTGCCCGCGAAGAAGTGACGGCCGGACCTCAGTAGCAGGTGACCGTCATCGTCTGGGTGGGGGCGCCGCAGGTGTTGGTGTTCACGCCGCCCCAGTTCAGGTTGTTGATGCACGGCCGGACGATGTAGCCGGGGTTGTCGCACTGGCAGGTGGTGCCGTCGGCGCTCAGCTCCTGCCCGTTGCCGCACGGGCCGGTCTGCCAGGTGTGGCCGTTGCAGGCGACGGACACCGTGGTGTTGTTGTGCAGCGCCTGGCAGATGGTGTTGGCGCTCGAGCCGGTGCAGCTGATGCCGACCTGATCGTTGGTCCCGGTGATCTTGATGCCGGTGAAGGTGCCCGTCAGCTTCCCGCGGAAGGTGTTCCAGTCCAGGCACTGCTGGCTGCTGCTGGAGAGCGTGCCGTTCGGGAAGTTCTCGGTGTAGATGACGCCGGTCCCGCACACGCCGCCGCCGCAGTAGCCGTTCTGTCCCTGGCAGACGTTGCCGCACGCGCCGCAGTTGTTGGGATCGCCCAGGACATCGGTGCAGACGCCGTTGCAGGGGAGCTGCCCGACGGGGCAGCACTTGCCGCTCGAGCACCACTCGGTGTCGGCGGCGCAGGCGGTGCTGCAGTCGCCGCAGTGATCGTGGTGGTTCTGCGTGTCGTAACAGACGCCGTCGGAGCAGGCGGTCATCCCGGGCGGGCAGGCGATGGCGCACGTGCCCGCCTCGCACGCGGGGGAGCCGACGCTCCAGCCGGGTCCGGCGTCAAAGCCACCGTCGAAGGGGATGCCGGCGTCGGGGTTGTTGGTGCCCGGGGGGATCCCGCCGCCATCGGAGACCGCGGGGCATATCGTCGCGCACGTGCCGCAGTGGTCGGTGTCGGTCTTGAGGTCGACGCAGGTCTGCACGCTCGGGCACTTCACCAGCGGCGCGTCGCACTGCTTCTTGCAAGCAGCCCCGGAGCACACCTCGTCTTGCTGGCAGACGATGTTGCAGCCGCCGCAGTGCTTGGGGTCGGTGGCGAGGTCGGCGTCGGGGCACCCCGAGGCGTCCAGCCCGGCTTCGCTCGTGCTGGCGTCCGCTCCGTCGTCCACGACGATGCCGTTGGCGCAGCTCGTGACCGCGACGCCGACCGCGGCAGCCGCCCCAGCCAGGAGGAGCCAGGCCCAGGAAGAGAGGCGCATCCGCGCAGGATCGCCCATGGTCCGCGGCTCGGCAAGGGCCTTCCGGTCCCGGTTTTACCGGGTCACTGGTCGAAGGATGGCGGGACCATGACCAATTCCTGACACACCGGCGATTAGGCTCAGAGGCGTGAATCAGACCTCTCCCACGGCCGACGAGGCGGCGCTCCGGCGCGTCTCGCTCAAGTCCATCCCCTTCTTCGTCGTGCACCTGCTGGCGATCGTGGGGGTCGTGCTGCTCGGCTGGTCGTGGAAGGGCCTGGCGCTCGCGCTCGCGCTCTACTTCGTGCGGATGTTCGGGGTGACCGGCGGCTACCACCGCTACTTCTCCCACCGCACCTTCAAGACGAGCCGGCCGATGCAGTTCCTCTTCGCGCTGCTCGCCACGTCGAGCTCGCAGAAGGGCGTCATCTGGTGGGCGGCGCACCACCGCCAGCACCACAAGTACTCCGACCTCGAAGGCGACGTTCACTCCGCCAAGCGCGACGGCCTGTGGTGGAGCCACGTCGGCTGGATCGTGTCGACCAAGTACGAGGGGACCGACGAGTCGAAGGTCAAGGACCTGATCAAGTACCCGGAGCTGCGCTGGCTGGACCGCTGGTTCCTCCTCCCGCCGATCGCGCTGGGCTTCGGCCTGTGGCTGGCGCTCGGCTGGTGGGGCCTGGTGTGGGGCATGTTCGTGTCCACCACGCTGCTGTGGCACGGCACCTTCACCATCAACTCGCTGACGCACATCTTCGGCAAGACGCGCTACCAGACGACCGACAACAGCAAGAACAACGTCTGGCTCGCCCTGATCACGATGGGCGAGGGCTGGCACAACAACCACCACTACTACCAGCGCGCCACCAACCAGGGCTTCTTCTGGTGGGAGATCGACGTCACCTATTACGTCCTCAAGGCGATGAGCTGGGTGGGCCTGGTGTGGGACCTGCACACGCCGCCCGCGCACGTGCGCGACGCGCACCGCGTGGACAGGCCCGCGGCCGCCCCCGCGCTGCTAAAAGAGCCGGTCATCGCGCCCGAGCCCGCGGAGTAGCGGCACCTCACGGCAGCAGCCGCGAGAGGAGCGTCTCGACGATCTCCCGCCGGGCCGCGTCGCGGAAGTCGGCGTCGCGCACGTTCATCGGCCAGACGGTGGTCATGAGCGGCGCCTCCAGGAAGGGGAAGGCGACCGAGCCCAGGGCGAAGACGCAGAGGTGACGGACGTCCACGTCGGCGCGCAGCTCGCCGCCACCCTGGAGCGCCTCGAGGTAGGCCACCACGCCGTCCACGACCGGCTTCACGCGCGTGCGCACGACGTCCATCCCGACCGAGGTGGTCCGGTGCTCGCCCGCCTCGTGCCGCACGATGGCGAGGATCTGGCCGTGCTCGGCGAAGAAGCGCTGGAGCATCTCCACGAAGGCGTCGAGGAGGGGGCGCATCTCCCTGCGCGTGAGCTTGCCGCGCGTCTCCTCGCCCGGCGGGTCGGCGGCGCGACCTCCCTTGCGGCCGGCCCGCGCGCGCGGCCGCAGGCTGGAGACGGTGCGCGCGAGGATGTCCCAGCCCTCGGTGGTGATGGCGCCGAGCGCGCGGTCGATGACCTCGTGGTAGAGGCCCGCCTTGTCGTCGAAGTAGTGGTGGATGAGCGCCTGCTGGACGCCCACCGCGCGGGCGATGCTGCCGAGCCGCGCGCCGTCGAAGCCCTTGGCCGCGAACTCCGCCTCGGCGGCGTCGAGGATCTTGCGGCGAGTGTCGGCGGCGTTGCGCGTCTTCTTGCCGCTCATCGCGCCGCGAGCATAGTGCGCCCGCGCGCGCGCGTCATGCGCTCGCGTCGAGGTGCTCGAACTCGATGACGCCCAGCTCCTCGAAGCCGCGCCGCACGTAGGGCGTGAGCAGGCCGAGGCGCTTGGTGTTCGGCACGATCTTGGAGAAGAGCAGCTTGCGGAAGACGCCCATCATCACGCTCTTGTCCGCCGCCTCCTGGCACTCCTTCTCCGGCAGGCCCACGTTGCCCCAGACCTCCTGGCCGAGGAAGCGATCCCTCAGCAAGCGCGAGGCCTCCAGGATGAAGTCCTCGCGGTCCCGGAGCTCCGACGCGGGCATCTCCAGGTAGGTGTCGCGAAGGGAGAGCACGCCGAAGGCGACGTGGCGCGACTCGTCCTGCATGATCTTCTCGGTGATCTGCCGGATGAGCGGCTCCCTCGACGCGTTGTGGATCAGGCCGAAGGCGGCGAGGGCCACTCCCTCCACCATGATCTGCATGCCGAGATACTTGAAGTCCCAGCGCGAGTCCTCCAGCAGGGTGTCCAGGAGCTGCTTGAGGTGCGGGCTCACCGGGTAGACCAGCTCCACCTTCTCCCGGAGATAGCGGTCGTACGCCTCGACGTGGCGCGCCTCGTCGAAGACCTGCGCGGCGGCGTACATCTTGGCGTCGATGGTGGGCGCGGCGTCGACGATCTGCGCTGTCGCGAGCAGCGCGCCCTGCTCGCCGTGGAGGAAGTTGGACAGGATGTAGCTGCCCAGGTGGCGGCGGAGCCTGGGCAGGTCGCGCTTCTTGTCCAGCTTGTCCCAGATGGGCGTGCCGAAGAGGGGGTTCATCGTGTCGGGCACGCTCTCGCCCTCCGGGTCGACGTAGGTCTCCCACGGCAGGTCGGTGCGGGCGTTCCACATGAGGTCCTTGGACTTCTCGTAGAGCGCGCGCAGGTCCACGCGGTCGGCGTGGTACTCCCACGCGTACGTCATGGGGAAGGCGACGGGGCGCGTCTCGGTCCCGCGCGGGCCCTCCGGCGCGGGGCGCGAGCGCTCCTGCGCGTAGGCGGTGTAGCTGGGCGGCGCGGCGCGCCCGGCGAGGCGCACGTCGCTCTCCGGAGCTGGCGGGACGCCCCTGGCCGCGGTCTCGCCCGCCAGGTGCAGCCCGGCGCGCACGGCGGGCCGCACCACGGACGGGAGGGAAGGCTGGAGATCCTCGATCGCGGAGAAGATGCGGCGGCGCAGGGACATGCGGACCCTCCTAATTGACTTTTTATTTAGTCAGGAGATCGGCCGGCGTCAAGACAAACTAATTTTTCAGTAAATTGTACGCCGCTCCCCCCTCTTTTCCCGGGTGAGAGCGGCTCGTCGCATTGCTGCAACCCTTGCAATGGGACGCTCGGCGCGTGGCCCGCGAACCGCCCCCTGGCTCCGCCGCCCCCTCGGATGACGCCCCGCGCCCTTGGTGGGGCGCTGGACCTCAGTCGCCGGCCATGATCATCGCGTCGGGGCGGTCCCCCGCCTGGATCGCCGCCAGCTCGCGCTCGCGCGCCAGCTCGTTCCACAGGTTGTGGGTCACCAGGATGGCGGCGATCGAGCGACGCGTCCACCTCGGCGGCGCGCTGGTGGTCGCAGCGCCCTTGTCGTGATCGTGATCGTCCTCCGGCAGGGTGCGGTGCGCGGCCTCGCCGCCGACGGCGTCCTGCGTGACCGTCATCGTCGGCACCAGCTCCCCCACCTTGATGGTCGCCGCCGTCGGCGCGGCGTCCTTCAGCAGCTTCTCCATCCAGGGGTCGAGCCGCAGCCCGATCATCACGCCCACGTTGGCGGCGGAGATCTCCTCCACGTCCCTGGGCGTGGGGTCGAAGGTGTGCTCGGTGTGACCGGGCGGCAGCACCAGGCTCACGTCGGCGCCCGGCGATGCGCGGCGTGATGTCGTAGATGGGCAAGACACGGATCGCGACGTTCGTCGCGCCGCGTCACGTCGGGACCGCGCTGGGGACGGGCTGGGGGCTCCGGGGGAAGGAGGCCTGTGGTAAGACGGGCCGGGCATGCCCCCGTACGAGATCCGCGGTGTGGTGCCCTCCGACGAGGACCAGCTTCACGCCGTCGCGCACTTCCTCAACACGGTGAACCTGCCGGACGATCGCGAGGAGATCCACGCCATCGTCGAGTACGCACAGAACAGCTTCACCGGGCACATCAAGGACCCGAAGCGCCGGCAGTACGTCTTCGTCCTCGTCGACGCGGAGAAGAAGAAGCTCATCGGCACCTCGATGATCGTGGCGCAGCTCGGCCGCCGCGACGCGCCGTACATCTACCTCGACGTCATCGACGAGGAGCGTTACTCGCAGACGCTGGACACGCACTTCAAGCACACGACCCTCAAGATCGGCTACTCGTACAACGGGCCGACGGAGATCGGCGGGCTCATCCTGCTCCCGGACTACCGGCTCGCGCCGGAGCGCCTGGGCCTGATGATCTCCTACGTGCGCTTTCTCTACATCAAGATGCACCGCGAGCTCTTCCGCGACGAGCTGCTCGCCGAGCTCCTTCCCCCGCTCGAGCCGGACGGGACGAGCCACCTGTGGAACGCCCTCGGCCGCCACTTCACCGGGATGACCTACGCGGAGGCGGACCTGCTCTCCAAGAAGAACAAGGAGTTCATCCGCGGCCTCTTCCCTGAGGGGACCATCTACGCGTCGCTCTTGCCGCAGCAGGCGCAGGAGGTCATCGGCAAGGTCGGCCCGCAGACGCGCGGCGTCGAGAAGATGCTCAAGCGCATCGGCTTCCGCTACGCCGAGCGAGTCGACCCCTTCGACGGCGGCCCGCACTTCACCGCGCCGACCGACGAGGTGTCGCTGGTGCGGCAGACCACGCGCTCCCGGGTGACCAGGCTCGCCACGGCCGCGCCCACGCGCGCCAAGCACTCGCTCGTCGGCGTCGACGTCGCCGGCCCGCCGTATTTCCGTGCAGCATACACCTATTTCACGCGGGAGAAGGACGGCGAGGGCGCGCTCGCCGCCGACGCCGCCGAGCAGCTCGGCGTGTCGGTGGGAGACGACGTGTGGGTGCTGGGGCTGGATTGAAGTCCCTCGCGGGAGAGGTGAGAGGAAGCGGCGGCGCGGTGGAGGAGCTGGAGATCCGTACGGAGGACGGCGTGGCGCTGCGCGGGCGGCTGCTCGCGCCGGAGGGAAAGGCGCGCGGGACGGTGGTGATGGCGCACGCCATGTTCGCGCGGCAGGGCGCCTTCTTCCGGCCGGCGGGCGAGGGCGTGGCGGACCTCTTCGCCCTGCGCGGGTGGCGGGTCGTCACCTTCGACTTCCGCGGCCACGGCGAGAGCGGACCGGGGAAGGCCGCCGAGGGCGCGCGGTGGTCCTACGACGACCTGGTGCGCCTGGATCTTCCGGCGGTCGTCGCGAGCGCGCGCGCGCGGTCCGGACGCGCCCCCGTCGCGGTGCTCGGCCACTCGCTGGGGGGCCACGTCGCCCTCGCCGCGCAGGGCACCGGGCGCATGCACGCCGACGCGCTCGTGGGCGTCGCCGCCAACGTGTGGCTGCGCGAGCTGGAGCGCTCGGCGCTGGTGTGGGCGCTCAAGATGGCGACGCTGCGCGCCTTCGAGGAGACGACGCGGCGGCGGGGCTACTTCCCGGCGCGCGCGCTGCGGCAGGGGAGCGACGACGAGGCGGAGGACTACGTCGCCGACCTCGTCCGCTTCGCGCGGGAGGGGGCGTGGCGCAGCCGCGACGGCAAGGACGACTACCTCGCGGCGCTCGCGCGGGTCACGGTGCCGGTCTACGCCATCGCCAGCCGCGGGGACCGTCTGAACGCCAGGCCGCGATCGGTCGAGGCGATGCTGCGCTTCTGCGCGGGACCGCGGGCGTTCGACCGCGTCGCGGCGGGGGATGGCGGCGATCCGGCCCCGGGACACGCCGCCCTCGTCACGACGACAGCCGCGCGCTCCGCCTTCGCGCGCGCCGAGGAGTTCCTGCGCGCGACGGCGTGAGCCGCTACGATGGGGCCTCCATGCCGCGCGCGGTCGACAAGCTGCCGGAGACTCGCCACGGGCGCCTGCTCATCCAGGCGCTCGTCGGCTACTTCGACGCGCGCCTCGTCGGCCACCAGAACGTGCCGGGCGGCGGCGTGCTGCTCGTCATCAACCACGGCATCTTCGGCCTGGACTCCTTCGTGCTCGGCGCGCTGCTCGCGCGCGATCTGCGACGGCTGCCGACGTGGCTGGCCGACCGCAACCTCTGGAAGGCGCCCGGCTTCGGCCGCGTGCTCGACTACGTGGGCGCGGTCCCCGGCACGCCGGACGCGGCGGTCGGCTCGCTGCGAAGCGGCGAGCTGGTCGTCGTCTACCCCGGCGGCATCTTCGACTCGTACAAGCTCTGGCGCGAGCGGAACAAGCTGCAGTGGCGCGGTCGCGCCGGCTTCGCGCGCGTGGCGATGCGCGCCGGCGTGCCCATCGTCCCGGTGGCGGCGACGGGCGTCGACGACATGTACCGGGTCGTCGCGCACGAACCGGGCATCGGCCGCGTGATCTTCGGCGACGCGCGCTACAACTTCCCCATCGCGCTGGGCCGGTGGGGGACACCGGTCCCGCGCCCCGTGCCGGTGACGATGCACGCCTTGCCGCCGGTGTCGACGCGCGGTGACTGGCAGTCGGAGGCGGACGTGGAGCGCGTGCGATCCCAGGTGCACGACGCGATCCAGGCGAAGCTGGACGAGGGGTGAGGACGTTGCGGTCGGGCTTGCTTCCTGAGCATTCTGCATCTACAGAATACTCATGGTCGCGAGCGCGAGCGTGCAGGTGAGCGAGGAACCGGGGCCCGGAGCGGGCACGCGCGCGGGGCGCGGCTTCTCGCCCCGCGAGGAGCAGATCGTCCTGGCGCTGGCGAAGGCGGCGATGCCCCGGGGCAAGGTGCTCCCCGGCGGCGGCCCCGCCACCCTCGCGCGCCTCTACGAGTGGATGGGCGACGCCACCCCCGACCGCTGGAGGGTGATGCGCGGGATGCTGTGGTCGGCGGAGCTCGCCGCGGTGGCGAGCACCGGCCGCCCGCTCTCGCGGCTCTCCGAGGAGCGGGCGGCGCACTTCCTGGAGGGCTGGTCCGCCTCGCGCATGCCGATCCGCCGGGCGCACCTGCGCGCGGTGATGACGCCCATCAAGGCGGCGCACTTCGACGACCCGACCATGTTCGAGCACGTCGGCTGCCCCTACGGCGGCGAGGGGGAGAAGGTGCGCCTCGCCGAGGCCGACCGCTGGATGCGCCAGGTCACCGACGGCCGCGAGGTGGACGAGGAGCTGACGCTGGAGTGCGAGGTGGTCGTCGTCGGCACCGGCGCGGGGGGCGCGGCGTGCGCCTACGAGCTCGCCCGCCGCGGCCGCGCGGTGCTGCTGCTGGAGGAGGGCGACTACCACCGCCGCGACACCTTCAACGCGCGCGCGGCGATCATGAGCAAGAAGCTCTACCGCGATCAGGGCCTCACCATCGCCCTCGGCAACGTGCGCGCGCCGGTGTGGGCGGGGCGCGCCGTCGGCGGCAGCACCGTCATCAACTCCGGCACCTGCTACCGCGCGCCGGACCGCGTCATCCGCCGCTGGCATCACGACCTGGGCCTCCCCATCACTCCCGCGCGCATGAAGCCCTACTTCGAGCGGGTGGAAGCGATGCTCCAGGTGGAGCCGGCGGATTTCGAGCTCACCGGCGGCGTGGGGCGCGTCATCGCGCGGGGCGCGGGCAAGCTCGGCCTCGCCCACGGCGTCCTTCACCGCAACGCCCCCGGGTGCGACGGGCGCGGCGTCTGCTGCTTCGGCTGCCCCACCGGCGCCAAGCGCTCCACCGACGTGAGCTACGTCCCGGGCGCGCTGGAGCGTGGCGCGCAGCTCGTCACCGCGGCGCGCGTCGACTCCATCGACGTCGTCGCCGGCCGCGCGCGCGGCGTGGGTGGGGTGCTCGGCTCCGGCCGCCGCTTCAAGGTCAAGGCGGACGCGGTGGTCATCGCCGGCGGCGCCCTCATGACGCCGGTGATCCTGAAGAAGGCGGGGGTGTGCCGCAACAGCCGCGCGCTGGGACGGAACCTCACCATCCACCCGGCGAGCAAGGTCATGGCCCTCTTCGACGAGGCCATCGACATGGCGAGCGCCATCCCGCAGGGCTACTCCGTCGACCACTACCAGGACGAGGGCATGATGTTCGAGGGCGGCTCCACCCCGCTCGACGTCACCGCCCTTGCGGTGCCCTGGGTCGGCACGCGCTTCATGGAGGTGATGGAGCGCTACCGCCACCTCGCCACCTTCGGCTTCATGATCGCCGACACCTCCCGCGGGCAGGTGCGCGTGGGCCCCCGCGGCTCTCCGCTCATCACCTACGACCTCAACGCGCACGACACCAAGCGCATGCAGCGCGGCATCGCCATCCTCTGCGAGATCTTCCTCGCCGCCGGCGCCAAGCGCGTACTCCCGATGCTGCCGGGGGCGGAGGAGGTGCACACCCACGCGGACCTGGAGGCGCTGAAGAAGAAGCGCGTCGTCGCCGGCGACATCGAGGTGAGCGCGTACCACCCGCTCGGCACGTGCCGCATGGGCAGCGATCCGGAGACGAGCGTGATCGGCCCGGATCACGAGACCCACGAGACGGAGCGCCTGTACGTGGTGGATGGCAGCGCGGTGCCCACGCCGCTGGGGGTGAACCCGCAGGTCACGATCATGGCGATGGCGCTGCGCGCCGCCGAGGGGATCGACAGCCGCCTGGGGTAGACCGGCGCAATCCCTGCGCTGGAACGCAGGCCATTCGTCGCCGTCGCGGGGATCCCGCAAGCCCGTCGCTGTGCGGCGCGGCACGCGCGTTGCTCAGCACGCCGCCATGCCCCGCGCGGTGCTGACAGCCACCGATCTGACCAAGGTCTATCGCATGGGCGAGGTGAACGTCGTCGCCCTCCGCGGGGTGGACGTGGAGCTGGTCGAGGGTGAGCTGGTGGTCCTGCTCGGCCCCTCCGGCAGCGGCAAGTCCACGCTCCTCAACATCATCGGTGGTCTGGACGTGCCCACGTCCGGCTCCGTCGCCTACATGGACCACGACCTCACCGCGGCCGACGAGAGCGAGCTCACCCGCTACCGGCGCGAGCACGTCGGCTTCGTCTTCCAGTTCTACAACCTCATCCCCAGCCTGACGGCGCGCGAGAACGTGGCGCTCGTCACCGACATCGCCGACGCGCCGATGGCGGCGGAGGCGGCGCTGGAGCTCGTCGGCCTCGTCGAGCGGCTGGACCACTTCCCCGCGCAGCTCTCCGGCGGCGAGCAGCAGCGCGTCGCGATCGCGCGCGCCATCGCCAAGCGCCCGGACGTGCTGCTCTGCGACGAGCCGACCGGCGCGCTGGACTTCGAGACCGGGAAGCTGGTCCTGGAGGTGATCGACACGGTCAACCGGGAGCTCGGCACCACCACCGCCGTCATCACGCACAACGTCTCCATCGGGCGGATGGCGGACCGTGTGATCCACCTCTCCGACGGGACCATCAAGAGCGTGGAGCGCAACGCGACGAAGGCACGGCCGGAGGAGCTGGCCTGGTGAGAGCCCTCGACCGCAAGCTCCTTCGCGACCTCCTGCAGCTCCGGGGTCAGGCGATCACCATCGCGCTGGTGGTGGCGTGCGGCATCGCCAGCTTCGTCTCCCTCTTCTCGGTGTACCGGTCGCTCGGCGACGACATGGACCGCTACTACGAGCGCAACCGCTTCGCCGACGTCTTCGCGCACTGCAAGCGCGCTCCGGATGCGGTGAAGCAGGACCTGGAGCGCCTCCCCGGCGTCGCCGTGGTGGAGACGCGCGAGGTCGAGACGGTGATGCTCCCGATGGAGGACATGTCGGAGCCGGCCGTCGGGCAGATCGTCAGCCTGCCCAGCGGCGGCGACCCCGCGCTGAACAAGCCCTACCTCGAGCAGGGCCGGATGGTGGAGCCGGGGCGCGCCGACGAGGTGCTCCTGCTACAGTCCTTCGCCGAGGCGCACCACATCAAGCCGGGCGACCACCTGCCCGTCGTGATCAACGGCGTGCTGCGCCACCCACGCGTCGTGGGCATCGCGCTCTCCCCCGAGTACGTCTACGCGCTCGGCCCCGCCTCCGGCGGCATCTCCGACAACGCGCGCTTCGCGGTGATCTGGATGGACCGCTCCGCGCTGGCACCGGCGTTCCAGATGGACGGCGCCTTCGACGACGTGCTCATCCGCCTCGCGCCGGGCGCGAGCGAGCGCGGCGTGCTCGCCGGCGTCGACCGCGTGCTGGAGCCGTACGGGAGCGAGGGTGCGTACCTGCGCGAGCGACAGGTCTCCAACCTGATCCTCCACGGCGAGCTGCAGCAGCTCTCCTCCATGGCCACCTTCGTCCCCGCCGTCTTCCTCGCCGTGGCGGCGTTCCTGCTCAACGTGGTGCTCGCCCGGCTCGTGCACCTGCAGCGCACGCAGATCGCCGCGCTCAAGGCGCTCGGGTACTCCGACGGCCGCATCGCCCTCTTCTACGTGGAGCTCGTCGGGGTGATCGCCGCGATGGGGGGCGCGCTGGGCGTCGGCGTGGGCGTCTACCTCGGCGAGCGGATGCTCCGCCTCTACCGCCCGTACTTCCGCTTCCCGGACCTGCACTACCACCTGGAGTGGGGCGTGGTCCTGGTGGCGATGCTGGTGAGCGTCGGCGCGGCGATGCTCGGCGCGATCGGCGCGGTGCGCCGCATCGCGACGCTCCCGCCGGCGGAGGCCATGCGCCCGGAGGCTCCACCCACCTACCGCCCGTCGATCCTCGAGCGCGTGGGGCTCGGCCGCCTGCTCGACCCCGGTGGCCGCATGGTGCTGCGGGAGATCGGGCGGCGGCCGTGGCGCGCGGCGCTCTCCGCGCTGGGCATCGCGATGGCCATCGGCATGCTCGTCGCCGCGCGATTCACCTACGACGCGCTGGACGTGATGGTCGGGACCGAGTTCGAGACGGCGCAGCGCGACGACCTCACCGTGACCTTCCTCCGCCCCGTCTCGGGCGAGGCGCGCCGTGAGATCGCCCACCTGCCCGGTGTCACCTCGACGGAGGCGGAGCTCGCCGTCCCGGTCCGCGTGCGCGCAGGCCCGCGCTACCGCGACGTCCCGCTCGTCGGCCACCCTCGGGGGGCCACGCTGCGGAGGGTGGTGGAGTGGCCACCGCGCCTGGTGACCATGCCCCAGAGCGGGGTGTTGCTCACCGCCAAGCTCGCCGAGGTGCTCGGCGTCCGGCCGGGGGACGTGGTCGAGGTGGACGTGCTGGAGGGCGACCACCGCAAGGTCACCGTCCCCGTCGTGGGCCTCACCCGCGAGATGTTCGGCATGCAGCTTCACATGCGGCTCGACGCCGCGCGGCGCCTGCTCGGCGAGAGCGACGCCATCTCCGCCGTCTCCCTCACCGCCGAGCCGGACGCCATCGACGGCATCGAGAAGCGTCTGGAGGACATGCCCCAGGTCGCCAGCGTGACGCGCCGCCAGGACATCATCGCCCGCTTCAACGAGCAGAGCGCGGAGAACCTGCTCACGACGACGCTCATCCTGACGCTCTTCGCGGCGACGATCGCGGTGGGCGTCGTCTACAACGACGCGCGCGTGGCGCTCTCCATGCGCGAGCGCGACCTCGCC
This sequence comes from uncultured delta proteobacterium, assembly GCA_963782055.1. Taxonomy (GTDB): domain Bacteria; phylum Myxococcota_A; class Polyangia; order Polyangiales; family Polyangiaceae; genus DASXHD01. The sequence continues at coordinate 683,556 of CAWAIF010000003.1, read as the reverse complement.
AGCCTGCGCGTGCTCGGCTTCACCCGCGCCGAGATCTCCCGCGTGCTGCTGGGCGAGCTCGCCATCTACGTGCTGCTGGCCATCGCCCCCGGCATGATCTTCGGTGACGCGCTCTGTCACGCCATCACCAACATGGTGGAGCCGGAGATGTTCCGCCTCCCCGCGGTTGTCTCCAGCCGCTCGTACGCCTTCGCCGTGGGCGTGACCGTGCTGGCCGCCGTCCTCAGCGCGCTGCTTGTACGGCGCAAGCTGGACCACCTCGATCTCATCGGCGTGCTCAAGAGCAGGGAGTGAATTCGATGGCGCAAGACGCAACGCGCGGAGAGACCACGACGGCGCCCCGGCGGACGATCGCCGAGCTCACGCGCCCGGTGAAGAAGAAGACGCGACGTCGCTGGCTCCGCCGTGTCCTGGCGGCCGCCGCCGCGACCCTGCTCGTCGCCCTCGTGGTGGTGGCGTGGCTGCCCAAGCCCATCCCCGTCGAGACGGCCACGGCGGACGTCGGGCCGCTCCGCGTCACTGTGGACGAGACGGCCAAGACGCGGGTGAAGGACCGGTACGTGATGTCGGCGCCGCTCGCCGGCAACCTGGCGCGCATCGAGCTGCACGCGGGGGACACGGTGAAGGCGGGCGACGTGCTGGCGCGCATCGCGCCGCTGGAGGCGCCGCTCCTCGACGCGCGCAGCCGCGCCGAGGCTGAGGCGCGCGTGGCGTCGGCGTCCGCCGCGGCGCTGCAGTCTCGCTCGGCGATCACGCGGGCGGAGATCGCCGCCGCGCACGCCAAGAAGGAGCTGGAGGACGACCGCACCCTCGTCGCCAAGGGGGCCATCAGCGCGCAGGTGCTGGAGACGCAGGAGCTCGAGGAGCGGGTGCGCGCGGAGGACCTCGTGTCCGCGCGCTTCGCGTCGCAGGTGGCAAACCACGAGCTGGACCTCGCGCGCGCCGCCCTGGCCCGCGTGCGGGGCGGCCCCTCCGCCGAGCAGCTCCTGCTCACGGCGCCGGTCGGCGGGCGCGTCCTCAAGGTCATCCACGAGGACGCCGGGGCGGTGCTGCCGGGCACCCAGCTCCTCGAGATCGGCGACCCGTCGGCGCTGGAGATTGTCAGCGACGTGCTCACCACCGACGCGGTGCGCATCAGGCCCGGCGCCAGGGTCGCGCTCGTTCGCTGGGGCGGCGAGCCGCTCTCCGGCCACGTCCGCACCGTCGAGCCGCAGGCCTTCACGCGCGTCTCCGCGCTGGGCGTGGAGGAGCAGCGTGTGCACGTCATCATCGACTTCGACGATCCCCGCGACCGGTGGGCCGCCCTGGGCGACGGCTACAGCCTGGACGCGCACATCGTGGTCTGGGAGCAGCCCAAGGTCCTCACCGTCCCTCAGGGTGCGGCCTTCCGCCGAGAAGACGCCTGGGCGGTCTTCGCGATCGCGGGCGGACGCGCGCACCTCCGCAAGATCACCATCGGCCAGCGCGGGTCCACCGAGCTGCAGGTGCTCACCGGGCTCGCCGCCGGAGAGAAGGTGATCGTCCATCCCAGCGAGCGGCTGGCGGATGGGGACCGCGTCACGATCCGGCAGCTCGGGCCGTGAACGCCCGCTCCCGGTCGCGGCCGGCGACGCCGCGGCCGTGGGTGGACTAGGATGGCGGGGATGCAGTTCGCCCCTCCCCCGCCGGTGTCGCGGCGCTCGACGCCCACGTGGCTCGTCGTCCTGCTGCTCGTCATCGGCGTCGTCGTCCTCATCGTCGGGATGCTGGGCATCGTCGCGTACGCCGGGATGCGCCGGTACATCGCCGCCTCCAAGACGGCGGAGGCGATGAACGACGTCGGCGCCATCTCCCGGGCGGCGGGCGCCGCCTACGAGAACGGCGAGCCCAGCGCCTTCGGCGGCGCGCCAACGCGAAGGCTCTGCGGGTCCGCGAGCAACCCGGTGCCCGCCAGCATGACCCGCGTGAGCGGCGTGAAGTACCAGTCCTCGCTCTCCGACTGGGACGACACCACGCCGTACGCCGGCTTCTCGTGCCTCAAGTTCGACATCACCGAGCCGCAGTACTACCAGTACGACTACCGGCGCACCGGGACGGGATCGTCGCCGGGCGATTCGTACAAGGCGATCGCGCACGGCGACCTCGACGGCGACGGCGTGACGTCGGAGTTCGTCCTGGGCGGCGCCATCGACGCGCACGGCGAGGTGCGCGCCGCCGCGGCGCTCACCGTGACCAACCGGGAGGAGTGAGGTGCCGCGCCCGCAGATCCAGTCCCTGGCCGAGCGTCTATGCCCGAGCAGCGCGTACGCCGGCCGCGGCATCTGCGTCGCGGTGATCGACGCGGGGTTCTACCCGCACCCCGACCTGCTCCAGCCGCGCAGCCGCATCCGCGCCTACGTCGACGTGACGCGCGACGACGCGCTGCGCGCCGAGCTGCTGTCGCGCCGGCCGTGGTCGTGGCACGGCACGATGACCGCGTGCTGCGCGGTGGGCAACGGCTACCTCTCCGGCGGCCGTTACCGGAGCCTGGCGTACGAGAGCGACGTGGTGCTGATCAAGGCGGGCGACGACGCCGACGGCAGCGTGTCGGGCAAGAGCATCGCCGCCGCGCTGCGGCTGCCGGTGCACCACCCCGAGCTCGGCGTGCGCGTGATCAGCATCTCGGTGGGCGCGGACGAGGACGACCCCGACGCCGAGGACGTGGAGCGCGCGGCGGCGGCGGCGGTCCGCGCGGGCATCGTGGTGGTGGCGGCGGCGGGCAACGTCCCCGGCGAGGCGCCGCGCCCCCCCGCATCGGCCGCGCGCGTGGTGACGGTCGGCGGCCTGGACGACCGCAACACGCGCGACCCGAGCGACGACGTGCCGTGGCCGTCGAGCTACGGCGAGACGCACCCCGGCGTGCACAAGCCGGACGTCGTCGCGCCGGCCATCTGGGTGCCCGCGCCGATGGTGCCCGGCACGTTGCAGGCACGCGAGGCGCATGCGCTCTACGACCTCTTGACGGTCCTGGAGGAGATGCAGATCGACCCGCCCGAGGACCCGCGCGCCCGCGAGTCCGCCGCCGACCTGCTCGAGGTAGTGGACGCGCGCATCGCGCTGCAGAAGTACATCGCGCCGGACTACCAGCACGTGGACGGGACGAGCTTCGCCGCGCCGGTGGTGGCCGGGATCGTCGCGCAGATGCTGGAGGCGTCGCCGCGCCTCGGCGTGGAGAAGGTGCGCGAGGGCCTGCGCGCGACGGCGCGACGCCTGGAGGGCGTGCCGGACGAGCAGCAGGGCGCGGGGGTGGTGGACGCGCTGGCGGCGGTGAAGTGGGCCGAGCGCGGGTGATCTCCGGCCCCCCGGGTTCTCTCGTTGGACGGACGCGCGCCGCGCGAATTCAATCGCGCCGGGCGGCGCGCCCATCGCGATCCGGTCGGGCGTGAACGCGCGATTGCACACGATCGATCCGCGCGGGGATCCCGCGGGAAGGAGCGGGGCACGCCGGTTGCTCTTCTCATGAACACGCCGGCCCACTCACCCCCGGCTCAAGGAGAGATTGTCATCATGGTTCGCTCGAAGAAGCTCATCGTCATCCTCACCACCCTCGCCGCGGTCTCGCTGCCGACGCTCGCCTTCGCCGACGAGCACGACGGCCACGCCCGCACGAGCGACGTCCGCCGCGACGACATGGAGATCGCGCGCCTGCGCGTCGACATCGCGCACCGCCGGGCCGACATCGCCCGCGACGAGCGCGCGCACCGGTTCGCCGACGCGCGCCGTGACCGCGCGGTGCTCCGGAAGGAGGTGCGACAGCTCGAGCGCCTGATGCGCGACCACAGGGTCGACCACCAGGAGCGCCACGACCACGGCGAGCACGGCGGCCACCGCCGCTGAGACGAGGCGATCGCCCGCGCCGCCGGGGGGGGGCGGCGCGGCGCGGCGGACCCGCCGCAGGGGAGCAGACGGCGCCACGCCGCGTACGATGGACATGGCGCTCCGCATGTTGCCCATCGCCCGCCCCTGCACGGGGTCCTTCGCCGCCATGCGCGGCGACGATCGCACCCGCTTCTGTGACGCATGCCGGAAGGAGGTCCACGACCTCTCGGCCCGCACCGAGGAGGAGGCGCGCGCGCTGCTCGCCGCCGCCCGCGGCGCTCGGCTGTGCGTGCGCTTCGCCCGCGACGCCCGCGGGGACGTGCGCTTCAGGGCGGCGGCGACGCTGGCCGCCGCGGTGTCCCTCGCCGCGTGCTCCAGCCCCGTCGCCGCGACCACGCCGCCGGAGACCCCGACCGTCGACCTCTACGAGCTCGGCGACGTGGTCCCCGACGAGGTGGACCGCTGCCCCGACGACCCCGCCGCCGCCGACCCGGCCACCGGCTGCCCCGGTCCCGGCGCGGACGCGGACGGCGGCGCCGCGACGCCGCCGAGCAGCGCGTCAAGCGGCGGCTGATCCGTCACCGCCCGGCAGAGGGAAGGCACGACGGGCGGAAGAGCAGCCACCGCGACGACCCCACGCTGGCGTCGTCGCACGACGACGTCGCGACCAGCTCGAGGTCCGGCCCGAGCAGCGGCTCCGCCGCGAACCTCGCGCGATGCGGGAGCGTGGCGCACGCGAGCGGACCGCCGAGGCCGACGGACATGTCCGGCGTCGCGCCGAGCGCCGGCGGGAGGGCGTAGGGCACGGGCGCCGCGAACCCGGCGCCCTGGTTGCGCGCGACGCGCCAGTACAGGACGCCGTCGGAGGAGTCGTCGCATGCGCTGGTGAAGAGGATGTCCGGCGCCATGTCGCCGTCCACGTCCACCAGCGTGTGCGTCATCACGCGGGAGCCGCCGGCGCACGCCACGCTCCCGGAGGGGAGCTCGAAGGGCGGGGCGGGAGTCCGCGGCACGATGGGGAGCGGCACGTGGAGCGGCGCCTGGGCGAAGGAGGTCCCGTCGTTGCGGTAGACGAGCCACGTGGTATCGCCGACGGTGGTGTCGGTGCAGCTCCCGGTGATCAGCAGGTCCGGCGTCAGGTCGCCGTCGAAGTCGAGCAGCGTGTAGCGAGGCGTCGGGAAGGAGGGCCGACACGCGATCGCGCCGCCGACCGACGACGCGAAGGTGCCGCCCGGAGGCAAAGCGAAGTCGACCGGCGCGGCGACGCCGTCGCCGGTGCCCGCGTACACGCGCCAGTGCGTGAGGCCGACGGTGGCGTCGTCGCACGCCTGCGTCACCACCAGATCGGGCACGAGGTCGCCGGTGAGATCGAAGAAGCGGTACGCCGGCTGGAAGCTCCGGCAGCTCGGCGCGTCCACCTCGGTGTCGACGTAGAGACCGGGCGCGGGTGCGGCAGGCAAGGCGAAGGAGCGCGGCGTGGGCTCGAAGCCCTTCCCCAAGTTGCGGTACGCCAGCCACCGTGTGGTGCCGATGGCGGCGTCGGTGCAGAGCGCGGTCACGAGGATGTCCGGGCGGCGATCTCCGTCGACGTCCACCAGCGACTCGCGCGCGCACCCCGACGGCAAAGGGACCGCCCCGGGGAGTACGGGAAGCGCGAACCGCACCGGTGGACCGAAGCCGTCCCCGCTGTTGGGGTAGACCCGCCACGACGTGACGCCCACCGTGGCGTCGTCGCAGGCGCGGGTGACGACGAGGTCCTCGCGCTGATCGCCGTCCATGTCACGCAGCGCGAAGTCATACGAGCCGGTGCCCGAGGTGCACGGCACCCTCCCGCTCGTCGCGCGCAGCGGACGCTCCACGCCCAGCACGGCGGGGAGCGTGAAGGGCGGCGTCGCGGCGAACGCGCACGACGGCGTCGCCGCCGAGGGCGTCCCGACGGCGGCGTCGGTGCCGCCGAGCGAGGGCGGCCCCTCCGGCGCGCCCTCGCATGCCGACAGGGATCCCACGGCGAGGCAGCCCGCGGCGAGCAGGCGGATCCCCCGCTCCAACCGGCGGGTCTGGTTGTGCTCCGCGCGAGGACGCATGGGGAAGTCCGAGTGCATCACGTGTGCCACGCGCTCGCCGACCGTAGTGCAGGCGCTGCGCGGCGGCCCCGCGCGGGTGCGACTACGCCACGAGGCCGCGCGACGCGAGCAAGGTGCAAACGCGCGCGCACTCCGCGTCGGTGAGCACGCCGGAGAACCACGCCAGCAGCTCCGCCGGATCGCGGAAGGCGCGGCGCTCGGGGTTGTCCGCCTCACGGATCATCCGCTGGATCTGCATGCCGAAGGTGGGGCTGGCGTTGAGCAACGTCGCGGTGCGGAGCAGGCGCGGCTCGTTGCGCATCGTCGACACGAAGCCGTCCACGACGTCGGGCGGGAACACCGTCGCGTCGACCAGATCCACCAGGCACACGTACGGGCCCACCACCGCGTCGCTCACCGCGTTGTGACGCTGCGCCCACGGGCCCGTCTCGGCGAGCGACACCGGCGACCAGATCCTGATCTCGACGAGTCTCCCCACCGCGTGCTCGATCGCCCACACGGGACGTGAGCTTACCTCAGCTCGTCTTCTTGCCCATGCGCAGCAGGGGTGCGGCGGCGGGGGGCAGCAACACCAGCGTGGCCAGCGTCGAGGTGACGAGACCGCCCATGACCGCGATGGCCAGCGGTTGCTGCAGCTCCGCGCCGGCCCCGATGTTGAGGGCGAGCGGCGCCAGACCGGCCAGGGTGGCCAGGGTGGTCATGACGATGGGGCGGACGCGCCTCTCGGCCGCCCCCCTCACGGCCTCGTCGCCCGCCACACCCGACTCCACGCGACGCTCTGCCTCCTCCAGGAGCAAGACCCCGTTCTTCACCACGAGCCCCACGAGCAGCACGCACCCCATCAAGGACGACGCGTTGAGGGGAGTGCCGGTGACGAGCAGCGCCGCCATGGCCCCGAGCACCGCCACCGGGATGGTGCCGAGCACCAGCGCCGCGATGCGCAGCCGCTTGAACTGCCCGGCGAGCACCGTGAGCACGAGCAGCACGGCGAGCCCTCCGATGCGCAGGAGGTCGTGCAGGCTGGCGCGCTGCGCCGCCGCCTGACCGCCGAGCACCACCCGGTAGCCGGGCGGGACCTTCAGCTTCTTGGCGATGGCGTCGACGTCGTCCGCCACGCTCCCCAGATCGCGCCCCTCGTAGTCGCCGGTGACCGCGACCATCGGCTGCAGCGCCTCGTGCTCGAGCTCCGAAGCCGTGGTCTGCAAGCCGATGTCGGTCACCGTGTCGAACGTCGTGACCTTCCCCGCGGCGACGAACGGCAGGTCCAGCACGTGCGCCTTGTCGAAGCGCACCGGGTCGGGGTAGCGGACGCGCACGCCGACGAGGCGGTCGTAGCGGCGGACGGACCCGACGACGCTCCCGTGCAAGGCGGTGTCGAGCTGCGCGCTCACCTCGTCCGGCGTGACGCCGAAGCGCGCTGCCTCGTCGCGGTTCACGCCGAAGTGCAGCTCGGGCACATCGCGCTCGTGGCCCGCATACAGGTCCACCAGGCCGTCCACTCCCTTGATCTGCCCTGCGAGCTGATCGCCCAGCTCGTTCAGCTTGCCGTAGTCCGCTCCGAAGAGCTTGATCTCGAATCGGACGCGGGTTGCCCGCCAGGTCGTTGAGCACGTCCTGGAGCACCTGCACGAACTCCACGCGCGCCTCCGGGACGTTGCGCTCCACGCGCGCGCGCACGTCGGCGATGATCTCGTCGGCGGAGCGGTGGCGCGAGCCGCGCCCCACCAGCCGGACGATGATGTCACCCCGGTGCCACTGCGTCGCCGCCGCGGGGCCGAGCTCCGCCCCCGTCCGCCGGGAGAAGGTGAGCACCTCCGGCGTCGCCCTGAGCTCCGCCTCGATCTTCTTCGCGTAGTGATCGGTCGCCTCGAGCGACGTACCCGCCGGGAGGAAGTAGTCGAGCACGAAGGCTCCCTCGTCCATCGTCGGGAGGAAGCCTCGCTCGAGGTGCGGGGCGATCAGCACCCCGGCGGCGACCGCCACGGCGAACACCACGGCCGCGAGCCACGGCTTGCGGAGCATCCCGCCGACGACCTTCTCGTAGGCGCCCCCCAGCACCGAGGTCGCGTGGCGAGGCTTCGACGAGAGGCCTACGCCCGCGGCCAGCGGGACGAGCACCAGCGCTACGGCGAGCGAGACGAGCACCGCGGCCGTCACGGTGAACGCCAGCGCGCGGAAGAAGTCGCCGACGACCCCCTGCAGGAATGCGAGCGGCACGAAGACGACGACCGTGGTGAGGGTGGTCCCGATGATCGCCGGCGCGAGCTCGGTCGTGCCGTTCGTCGCCGCGGCGACGGCGTCGTCCCCGAGATCCCGACGCCGCGCGATCGCCTCGATCATGACGATGGCGTCGTCGACCACCAGCCCCACCGCCACCGCCATCCCGCCCAGGGACATGAGGTTGAGCGTCTGGTGGAACAGCTTCATGAAGCCGAAGCTGATCGCCAGCGTGATGGGGACCGAGATGCCGGCGAGGAGACCCGCCCGCAGGTCGCGCAGGAACAGACCGATGACGGTCGCGCACAGGAGGATGCCCAGCACGATCGCGTCGCGCACGCCGGCGATGGAGTCGTTGACGAGGTTTGCCTGGTCGTAGACGGGCTCGATGGTCACCCCGGCGGGGAGGCTGGGCCGCAGCGCCTCGACCGCCGCGAGCGCGCCCGCCACGACGTCGGGAGTGCTCGCACCGGGCAGGCGCGGCACGCTGATGCTGACGGTCGCGCCGCGCGGACCGCCCACGAAGGACGTCCGGTCCTCGTGCCCCTCGACCACCTCGGCGATGGACCCGACAGGCACGACGCCACCGCTCGGGGTGGTGGCGACCGGCATGGCGCGGATGTCGTCGAGCGTCTTCGGCCGCGCGTCACCCACGACGGTGATCACCTGCTGGTCGTGGTTGACGCGTCCCACCGCCGCCAGGCCCATCGCGTCGTGCAGCTTCGCCGCGACGCCGGCCGCGTCGAGGTGCAGCGACGCGACAGCCTCGGGGTCGAGGATCACCTCCTCCTCGCGCACGTCGCCGCCCTGCACCTCGACCGTGCCCACGCCGGGGACGTTACCCAGCGCCGGACGGATGACGTACTCGGCGACCTCGCGCAGCTCGCGCGGGTCCACCGCGCCGGCCACGTTGAAGGTGACCACCGGGAAGGAGCCGGTGGTGATCCGCTGCACGACGATCTGGGTATCCTGCGGCAGCTCGCTGCGTGTCTGGTTGACGCGCGCCTCCACCAGGCCGAGGGCGCGCCACATGTCGGTGCCAGGGGCGAACTGCAGGGAGATCTCGGTCGCCCCGCGGATGGTGCGGGAGCGGATGCGCTGCACGCCGAGCACGGCGGTCAGCTCCTGCTCCAGCGGACGCGTCACCTGGGTCAGGAAGACATCGGGCGGCGAGCCCCCCGTCCGCGCGACGACCACGATGCGCGGGAACTCCACCTCCGGGTAGATGCCGCTGGGCATGGAGAGCGCCGACTCCACCCCGAGCAGCACCAGGAGCGCGGTGGTGAGCCAGACGAGGTTGGCGTGCCGCCGAAGCAGCGCGATCACTTCGCCTCCGCCAGCGGCGTCCCGTCGGTGAGGCCGAGGACGTGGTCGATCGCGACGAGCTCGCCGTCCTTCACGCCCGTCACCTCGAAGCGCTCGGCGTCGCGCCAGCCGACCTGCACGGTGCGGATCTGCGCCTTGCCGCCGGCGCACACCGCCACCTCGGCGCCGTCGGCCACGGCGCCCCGCAGGGCCGCGACCGGGAGCGTGGGCACGCCCTTTCTCGTCGCGAGGGTGACGACCACCGTTCCGAAGGTGCCGACCGGGATCGTGGGCGGGGCCGACGCGAGCCCCACCCGCACGGTGCCCAGGCCGGTGGTGGGGTCGAGCGCGCTGGCGCGGGTGACGACGGTGCCCTTCAGCTTCTCGCCGGAGACGAGGGACACGCTCGCCATCAGTCCGGGCGCGACGCGGTCGAGCTGCCGTACCGTCGCGTCCGCCACGAACTCGATCGCCGCCGAGGACGCGACCTCCACGATCGGCGTGGAGGCCGTACCGTCCACCAGCGCGCCGGCGCCGCGCCACACGCGCGTCACCACGCCGGCGACCCCGGTGCGGACCTGCACGCGCCCGAGCGTGCGGCGCGCCTGGCTGGCGGCCGCCGCGGCGGAGCTCACCTCGGCGTGGGCGGCGTCCGCGTGCGCCTGCGCGTCATCCAGCTCCTGCTTGGCGGCGATGCCCCGCGAGACCAGCGCCTGCACGCGCGCGAGCGTGGCTGCGGCGTTGGCGTCGTTGGCGCGCGCCTGGGCGAGCGCCGCGTCCGCCTGGCGGAGCGCGTCGCGCGAGGGCGCGCCATCGATGAGCGCCACGACGTCGCCCACCGCCACCGTCTGCCCCTCGCGCACCGGGACGGACTCGACGCGCCCCTCCACCTGCGACGCCACCGCCACGTCCCCGCCGGGCGGCGGCGCGACGCGACCGCGGAGCTTCACCGTCTCGTCCACGTCGCGGCGCTCCGGCGCCACGCAGTGCACCGGCACCGCCGTGAGCTCGTCGCGCTGCTCGCTCTTCTTGCAGGCCACGACGAGCACCCCGAGCGCCGCCACGCACGCCCACGCCCGCCTCACGGGGCCACCCCCGCGGCGTGCTCCACCTCGACCCACGCGTCGGCGCGCTCCGCGCGCGCCTGCTCCAGCGACACCCGCGCGTCCAGGCGTGCCTTCTCGGCGTCGAGCACCGCCACGAGCGAGGCCCGGCCCAGGCCGTAGGCGTCCTCGGTCGCACGGGCCGCCGCCTCGGCCGCGGGCACCACGCCGGTGGCGAGCACGTCGGCGCGCCGCCCGATCGCCGCGAAGCGCGCGTACGAGGCCGTGAGCGCGGCCAGCAGCGCGATGCGCTCCGCGGCCTCGCGCGAGCGGGCGGCCGCCGCGGCGTTCTCCTCGCGGTCCACGTACGAGCCGCGGTAGTTGAAGATGGGGAAGTCGAAGCCGAGCTGCGCGCGGTAGTTGGTGTCGGGGAGCGTCGGGTCGAACAGATCGATCCCCAGGTCCAGGCTGAGGGTGGGCCGCGCCAGCGCCCGCTCGTGGCTCGCCCGCGCGAGGGCCGCGGCAGCCTCCGCGTGCGCACGCCTGACGGCCGGGCTCGCGCCCACCCGCGCCCGCATCGCCCCGAGGGACGGCGCGGGCGACGGCACGTCGGGATCCCCGGCGGGCCTCAGCGACGAGCCGTCGTCCATGCCGATCCACCGCCCGAGCTCGGCGGCCGCGGCGACCACCAGCGCCGAGGCCTCGTCGGCCTCCGCGTCGGCCCGCAGTCGCTCGGCGTGCACGCGCAGCGCGTCGATCTGCGGCGCCGCCCCCACGTCGACGCGATCGTTGACGGCGCGCTCCAGGCGCTGCTCGATCCCCGAGGCCGTGCGGCGCTCCGCGGCGACCTTGTCCGCCAGCCACAGCGCGACGAAGGCGTGCGCGGCCTGCGCGCGGACGTCGGCCCACGCGACGCGCGTGTCCATGCGGGCCACATCCAGGTCGCCGCGCGCGGCATCCTTGGCCGTCCCGATCTGCCCCAGCACGACGAGCGGGATGGAGACGTCGCCGCTCACGACCGCGGTCTGGCTGTTCGTGCCCACGGCCCACGAGGGATTGGGGTAGGTGCCCGCCACCCCGACGCCCGCCCGGGCGACGGCCTCCTCGGCCCTCACGGCCGCCACGTCGGGCGAGGCCCGCCGCGCCCGCTCCAGCGCGTCACGGTAGCCGATCGGCGTCGTCGGCTGGGCGTATGCAGCCGCCGCGACCAGCGTCACGCCGAGAGCGAGCGCCGTGGTCACCGTCGCGTGCCTCATCGCGCAAGGCTATCGGGCCAACCTGAACGGGATCCTAACGGTCAGGCGTGGGCGTGCCACCCGAGGACGCGCCCGAAGGTGATGCCCACCTCCAGTCCAGACCCGGCGGCGGGCGCGGCGTGCACCGCTCCGCCATAGCGCTCGGCGACCGCGCGGACGAGCGCCAGCCCGAGGCCGGTGCCCCCGACGTCTCCGGAGCCGCGCCAGTAGCGGTCGAAGATGTGGGGAATGGCGTCCGGGGCCATCCCCTTGCCGTCGTCCACCACCGAGACGCGCACGCCGCCCTCCACGCGCGTGACGTGAACCGCGCGCGCCGGGCGCCCGCCGTGCTTCAGCGCGTTCTCGATGAGGTTGTGCACGGCCAGCTCCACGAGGTTCGGGTCCGCGTCGACCAGCGCCTCGTCGGGGGCGTCCACCTCCGCTCCACGCGGCGCCAGCTCGCGCACCACGTCGGCGACGTTCACCACGCCCTCCGTCTTCTCCGCCTTCTGCGGCGAGGACAGCAGCAAGATGGCGTCGATCACCCGCGCCAGCCGGTCGGCGTCGCCCAGCATTCGCTCCACGCGATCGCCGCCGGAGGGCAGCAGCTCCTCCAGCTCCGCGCGCATCGCGGTGAGCGGCGTGCGAAGCTCGTGGGCGATGTGCGCGGCCGTCGCGCGCTCGCGCGCGAGCGCCTGCACCAGCCGCCGCACCAGCGCGTCGAAGGCCCCCCCGAGGCGCCGCATCTCCTCCGAGTCGGCCGCCGGCGGGGGCGGCGGCTCGCCGCCGGCCGCCACGACGCTCTCGCTCCACTCCACCAGCCGCCCCACCGAGGCGAGCGGCTGCTTCACCGCCGCGCGCCCCGCGAGCACGAGCGCGACCAGCGCCGCGACGAGCACGACGCCCATCGCCTCCGCCACGTTCGCCACCACCCCGACGTGAGACGTCACCGGCATGGCGGCCACGGCCTCGTGATCGCCTCGCCGCACCCGGCAGCCGCGCCACCACACGCCGCCCGAGCGCGCCAGCGCGCACTGCCCCGCGGGCAGCGCGGCGATCTCCGCGGCGAGCGGGAGGCCGCCGTCCCACCGCCGCCCCGACGCATCGTCGAGCAGCGTGGCGGCCACGCCCTCCTTGGTCACCTCCGCCAGCACCTCGCTGGCGCCCATGTCGGGGGGATCGCCCTCCCCGAGCTCGGCGTCGAACGCGGTGACCAGCGCCGAGGCGCGCGTCCGTGCGGCGTCCTCGTCGGCGGCCCACAGCGCGCGCCACGTGACGAGCACCGCGATCGCCGCCACCGCGACGAGCGCGGGGGCGACGAGCAGCAGCAGCCGGCCCCTCAGGCTGGACTCGAGCGTCCGAGCGCCCACGCGTACCCCACCCCCCGGACTGTCCGCACCACCTCGTCACCCGCGCGCGACCCCAGCTTGCGCCGCACGCGCGAGACGAGCACCTCCAGGCTCGCCGCCTCGCGCTCGGTGCACGCGCCCCACACGATCTCCAGCACCTCGTCGCGCGGGACGACCCGGCCGTCGCGCCAGGCGAGCAGGGCCACGAGCTCGAACTCCCGCGGGGTGAGCGGCAGCGCGCCGCCGCCGCGCGTGATGGTGCGTCGGTCGCGGTCGATGACCACGTCGCCGAAGGTCTTCCTCGACTCGGTCCAGCGCGGGCCGCGGCGGCCGAGCGCGCGCACGCGGGCGAGCAGCTCGGCGGCGGCGAAGGGCTTGCCGAGGTAGTCGTCGGCCCCGGCGTCGAGCCCGGCGACGCGATCCCCCACGCCGTTGCGCGCCGTCAGCACCAGCACCGGGAAGTCGTGCCCCGCCGACCGCCACGCGCGGCAGAGGTCCAGCCCGGAGCCGTCCGGAAGCCCCACGTCCACGATGGCGAGGTCCACGTGCGCGCGCTCCGCCTCGGCCAGGCCCTCCACCCGCGTCGGGGCGACGGCGACGGCGTGACCGGCACGGCGCAGCGCGCCGGTGAGCACCTGGGCGACGCGCGGGCTGTCTTCGACGACGAGGACGCGCACGCCCGCAGCGTACCACCTCCTCTTCTCAGCAGGCGCGGTGGCCGCCGGCGGGGAAGATCTTGCCCGGGTTGAGCAGGTCCTTCGGGTCGAACACGCGCTTGAGGTCCTTCTGCAGGGCGATGAGCTCGGGCGACTGCTCGATCGCCAGGTACGGCGCCTTCGCCAGGCCGATGCCGTGCTCGCCGCTCAGCGTCCCGCCGAGCTCCACCGTCGCGCGCATGAGCGCCTCGATCGCGCGCTCCACCCGCTCGCGCTCGTCGTCGTCGTCCCAGAGGAAGTTGACGTGCAGGTTGCCGTCCCCGGCGTGGCCGTAGGTGAGGTGGCGCACGCGCTCCTCGTCGCCGATCGCGTCGACGCGGGCGAGCAGCTCCGGGACGCGCGAGCGCGGCACGACCACGTCCTCCGAGAGCTTGTGCTTCGCCAGCTTCCGCGTGGCGTAGGAGAGCGACTTGCGCGCCGACCAGAGGCGCGCCCGCTGCGCCGCGTCCTGCGCGAGCACCACGTCCAGGACGCCCTCGCCCGCCGAGACCGCCTCGCCCAGCCGCTGGGCCTGCGCGTCGGCGTCCTCGCCGTCCACCTCGATGAGGAGCATCGCCCCGGCGCGCGGGTCGATCGCGTTGCCCGCCTGGCGCACGGCGTCCAGCGTCAGCGTGTCCAGCAGCTCCAGGCACCGCGGCACCAGCCCCGCGGCCACGACGGCGGCGACCGAGGCGCCCGCGGCGCGCACGTCGGAGTAGAGGGCGAGCAGCGTGGCCACCCGCGGCGGCCGCGGCAAGAGGCGCAGGGTGATCTCGGAGAAGACGCCCAGCGTGCCCTCGCTCCCGACGAGCAGCGCGGTCACGTCGTAGCCGGTCACCCCCTTCACCGTGCGCTTGCCGGTGCGCACCACGCGCCCTCCCATCAGGCAGGCCTCCAGACCGAGCACGTACTCCCGCGTGACACCGTACTTGAAGGCTCGCGGGCCGCCGGCGTTCTCGGCGACGTTGCCGCCGATCATGCACATGTCCATCGAGTTGGGGTCGGGCGGGTAGAAGAGGCCCTCCTTCTCGACGAGGGCATGCAGCTCGCCGGTCACCACCCCGGGCTCCACGACGGCGAGGAGATCGTGGCGGCTTACCTCCTTGACCGCGGTCATGCCGTGCGTGGCGAGCACGATGCCGCCGCGCACCGGCACCGCGCCGCCCGTCCTGCCGGAGCCGGCCGCGCGGGGGGTCACCGGCACGTCGTGGGCATCGGCGATGCGCAGCACCGCGGCGATGTCCTCCCGCGTCTCCGCCAGCACGACCACGTCGGGCACGCGCCCCGGGGCCGGGCTGTCGTCCCGGGCGTACGGCGCGCGGGCGCCCTCTTCCATGATGAGCTTGGAGGTCCCCAGAGCCCGGTCCAGCTCGATCGCCGCGCGCTCGACGCGGGCGGCCGGGACCGGCTCGAGGGCGGGGGCGCGCAGATTCACCCCCGTACGCTACCAGCGAAAGGCGTCGACGCCACGGCGGGCGGACGAGCCGACGGGTGAGGCAGGTTGCGGCGCCCCCGGCGAGCCGTTACATCCTAGCGCGTGACCCAAGAGTTTCGCCGCTTCGCTGGCACGCCGAGCTACCTCACCAACGAGTCCCTGGAGGCCGCGGTCAACTGCGCCCTCGCGCTGGAGCGTCCGCTCCTCGTCAAGGGCGAGCCGGGCACGGGCAAGACCCTGCTGGCCGAGGCGATCGCCCAGTCGCTGGAGCTGCCGCTCATCCACTGGCCGGTGAAGTCGACGACACGCGCGCAGGATGGCCTCTACGTCTACGACACCGTGCAACGCTTGTATGATGCACGCTTCGGTGACGGCGACGTGAAGGACGTCCGGCACTACATCAAGCTCGGGCCCCTCGGTCGTGCCTTCGCCGCCTCCTCGGAGGGGGAGACCGCCTACTTCCACGGTTCGCGGGGCCGCCACGTCCTGCTCATCGACGAGGTGGACAAGGCCGACATCGAGTTCCCCAACGACCTGCTCCACGAGCTGGACCGCATGCGCTTCTCCATCACCGAGACGGGCGACGAGATTGTCGCGAAGGACCGGCCGGTGGTGGTCATCACCTCCAACAACGAGAAGGAGCTGCCCGACGCCTTCCTGCGCCGGTGCGTCTTCCACTTCATCGACTTCCCCGACGTCGAGCTGATGAAGCGCATCGTGCGCGTCCACCACCCCCACATCGACCAGTCCCTCGTGGACCAGGCGGTGGTGAAGTTCTACGAGCTGCGGGCCCTGCCGCGCCTGCGCAAGCGCCCCTCGACGAGCGAGCTGGTCGACTGGATCGCCGTGCTGCAGAGCGCCGGCATCGGCAACGAGCGCTTCATCCGCGAGCTGCCCTTCCTCGGGGTGCTGCTGAAGAAGGAGCAGGACGTGGACCTGTTCCAGCACGCGAAGAAGAGCGGCGGCTGGAAGAGCTGAGACGTCAGCGAGCGACGGGGAGGCGCCGCTTGCCGCCCTTGCCGCCGCTGCGGTCGATCACCGGGCCGGCCTCCTCGCCCGCGTTGCGCGTGGCGACGACGTCGGCGAGCCGCTCCGCCAGCTCCACGAAGCTCTTCGCGATGGCGCTGCCGGGCGCGGCCTGCACCACCGGCGTCCCCTTGTCGCCCCACTCCCGGACGCTCTGATCGATGGGGATCTGGCCGAGGAGCGGCGCCTTGGCGAAATCGGCCACCGCCTGCCCGCCGCCCTTGCCGAAGAGCTCGTGGCGCACGCCCGCGGTGTCGACGAAGTAGCTCATGTTCTCCACGACGCCGAGAATGGGGATCGACACCTTCTCGCACATGCTCACCGACTTGAAGACGTCGTCGGTGGCCACGGGCTGCGGCGTGGTGACGATGACGGCGCCGGTCGACTTCACCCGCTGCGAGAGGGTGAGCGCGACGTCGCCGGTGCCGGGCGGCAGGTCGAGGATCAGGTAGTCCAGCGGCCCCCAGTTGACGTCCTTCAGGAACTGCTGGAGCGCGCCGTGGAGCATCGGCCCGCGCCACACGACGGCGGCCTTGGGGTCCTCCAGCAGGAAGCCGATGCTCATCAGCTTCACGCCGAAGCGCGTCAGCGGCTCGATCGTCTTGCCGTCCAGCGACACCGGCCGCCCGGTCACGCCCAGCATGGTGGGGATGGACGGGCCGTAGATGTCGGCGTCCAGCAACCCGACGCGGTAGCCCGCGCGATGGAGCGCCAGGGTCAGGTTGGCGGCGGTGGTGCTCTTGCCCACGCCTCCCTTGCCGCTCATGACCAGGATGACGTTGCGCACCTCCGGCAGCGGGTCGTCCGGGGCGAGGGCGCGGGCGGGCACCTCCTCTTCCCACTTCACCTCCACCCCCTTCGCGCCCTCGACCGCGCCGGCCGCCGCGCGGACGGCGCCGCCGAGCGTCTCGCGCAGCGCGCCCTCGCCACCCTCCAGCCGGAGGGTCACCGTCACGTTGCCCTCGCTGCTGGCCACGCCGGTCACGAGGCCCAGAGCCGTCAGGCTCTGATCGAGGGTGGGGTGCTTGACCTTGCCCAGCGCCTCGGTCACGCGTTCTTCGAGCGTCGTCATGGGGTGGCTCGTAGGCCGCGCGGTCGGATCCGTCAAGCCGGCGCGGGGCCCGGCGCCCCCAGGTCGGCCGGCGCGTCCCCACCATGTCTCTTTGCGACGGCGCCTCACGCGATCCGGCCAAAATGCCTTCTACTTGCGAGTCTGCGCACGTGACAGGTGGATCCCTGGATCCCCAGGTGCGTCCCTTCCGACCCTTGCGGTCCTTCGCCTTTCGCTGAAATATTGTAGCCACACTGTGGCGTGGTGCGTGCAGGGAGAGCCGACATGTGGATGATCCGACGTCTGGGCGCGACGGTGCTTGTCGTGGTGGCGGTGGCCGTGGCCGGCGGCCTCGCCGCGTGCGGCAGCAGCGGTGACGACAACGGCAACAACAACGGCAACGGCCTGGACGGCGGCAACGAGAGCGACCCGTTCAACAACGGCAACCACGACCTGAAGAGCATCACGGTGGACCCGCCCACCGCGACGATCACCATCGTCAACGATCAGGTGATCACCCAGGCCTTCGCCGCGTTCGCCAACTACGCCGACGGCACCAAGCAGCCCATCCCCGCGCCCACCTGGACCGCCAACTACCCCGCCGCAGGCACCATCGACGCCACCGGCATCTTCACGCCCTCCACCGACGTGGGCGGCCCCGTCACCATCACCGCCGCCTACCAGGGCCAGAAGGGCACGGCGCAGCTGACCATCAAGCTGCAGTACCAGGTGAACCCGGGCAACGTGCCTGCGGGCGCGCAGTCGGCGCTGAAGGGCGCGACCTCGCCGGACAAGTCGTGCGTGTGGGCGTACCCCTACGACAAGACGGTCTTCCCGCGCGGCCTGCTCGCCACCCCGCTCATGTGGAACGGCGGCGGGGCGAACGACCAGTACTACGTCCACCTCACCAGCCCGTACTTCGAGCTGGAGTCCTTCGCCAAGGCGCCGCCGCCCTCGCAGTTCGCCTTCGACGACACCCTGTGGCGCAAGTTCACCGACTCGACGAGCGGCAAGGCGGACCTCTTCGTCTCCCGCTACGACGGCTCCAACGCGACGGTGGTCACGCAGCAGAAGTGGACCATCGCCCCCCAGTCGATGCGCGGGACCATCTACTACTGGGCCAACAACCTGGGCCGCGTCATGCGCATCAAGCCCGGCGCCTCCGCCCCGGACGACTTCGCCTACAAGGCGCCGCTCAACGACGGCAACCAGTACGTGCAGTCGAGCTGCCTGATGACGTGCCACACGGTGTCGGCGGACGGCTCGACGATCGTCTCCGGCGGCGGCACCTACGGCGGCTCGTACGACCTGAAGGCCGGCCAGCCGGTCCACTACACCGGCGGCACGTGGGGCGCGGGCAACGCGGCCACGCAGTGGCAGTCGGTGCAGTGGAGCAACTCCGCCGTCTCGCCCGACGGAAAGTACATGCTGACCAACACCATGGCCGTCGGGCTGAGCCTGGCCTCGGGCGGGCCGGGAGGCTTCGAGAGCCTGTACGACACGCAGAGCGGCGCGAAGGTGGCCAGCAGCGGCCTGGACGGCAAGCTGTCCGCCATGCCGTCGTGGTCGCCGGAGGGGTCCCTCATCGCGTACGTCAACTCCGGCGACCCGGCGTCCTGGCCCCAGGGATGGAACATCCCCCAGCCGGGTGACCTGCGCGCGGTGGACTTCGACGCCAAGGCCAGCCCGATGGCCTCCAACGACCGGTTGCTCGTCGCGACCGGCAGCGACCCGAACAACCGCATCCTGTGGCCCACCGTCGCGCCCGACGGCAAGTGGGTCATCTACGGCCGCGGCCCCTCGGCCGACACGCGCTACGGCACCAGCGACCTGTACGTCGCCAGCACGCAGACCGCGAACAGCGAGGTGCGCCTGGCGGCGCTCGACGGCGACGGCTACCCCTTCGCGGCGGGCTCGCGCGATCTGTCGTGGAACTTCGAGCCGACCTTCGCGCCCGTCGCGTCGGGCGGCTTCTTCTGGGTCGTGTTCACCAGCCGCCGCACCTACGGCAACGCGCTCCTCGGCACCAAGGACCAGGTCAAGCAGCTCTGGGTGGCCGCGATCGACCAGTCGCCGACGCCGGGCAAGGACCCGAGCCACCCGCCCTTCCGCCTCCCCGGCCAGGCGATCGACTCGATCAACATGCGCGGCTTCTGGGCGCTCGACCCGTGCAAGCAGGACGGGCAGGGGTGCCAGTCGGGCACCGAGTGCTGCGGCGGCTACTGCGATCAGGGAGCCGACGGGGGCGCGCCGGTGTGCTCCCCCAAGACGGGCAACTGCTCGCAGAACGGCGACCACTGCGACTCGACGGCGGACTGCTGCAACGCCGCGCAGGGCGTGACGTGCATCAACCACGTCTGCTCGGAGGCGCCTCCGAATTGAGAGGATGTGAGCTTCGCTCACGGAAGGACTCGTCCGGGAGGCGCGGCACGCGCCGCCCCTCCCCGCCCAGGTGATTGGGCGGGCACAAAATGGAGAAGGCGCGCCGCGGTGAAGCGGCACGCCTTCGTCCGGGACGCGAGCGTCTTACTTGACGTTCGTCGCGGTGAGGATCCCGGTCGACCCGTTGAGGGTGGCCTTGAAGTTCACCTGGGCGGTCTGCAGCTGGGCGATCATCGCCGTGAAGCAGCCGACCGTGTCCGCGTTGACCGTGCCCTGGATCGACCCGGCCGATTGCAGGATGGTCTGGATGAGGTCCGCCGCCTGCTGGCCGCGAGCCTTCACGATGGTGATGATGATCGGCAGGTTCTGCTCCAGCGTGCGCTCGACCGCGGTGAGGTCGGTGCCGCCGGTGAGCGAGACGCTGACCTTCGGCGGGGTGCACTCGGCGCGGGCCTGGACGCTCGCGTTGCAGTTGGCCTGGCACTGCGCGTCGACCTGGCAGCCGCCCTCCAGCTTGCCGCCCTTGCACTCGAGCGGCTGGTAGTCGGCGCTGCAGGAGCCGGAGCACTTGCAGGAGACCTGACCCGGCGTGGTGGTGCACTTGGCGTCGCAGGTGCCGGAGCAGCTCCCCTGGCAGCTCACCTTCGCGGTGCTGCGCAGGTGGCAGGTGCCGCTGCACGTACCCTTGCAGCTCCCGTCCGCCTGGATGCCGGAGCCCTGCTTGCCCGCGGCGCAGGTGCCGTCGCAGGTGCCGTCGCACTCGACCGCGGTCGAGCCCTGCGCCTGGCAGGTGCCGGAGCACATGCCGGTGCAGCTACCCTCGCAGTCGATCGTGGGGGCCTTGGCGGTGACGTCGCAGTCGCCCTTGCACTCCACCTCCAGCGTGCCGCCCGTGCAGGTCGGCGGGTTGGCCTTGATGTCGCACTTGCCACTGACGTCGCATCGCGCCTGGCAGTCGGCCTGCGCCTGGATGCTGGCGGTGCACTGGGGCGGGTCGAAGGTGGCGGTGAGGGTGACACCCTTGAGCGCCGTGCCGAGATCGGTCTGAGCAGCTCCGCACCAGTAGGTGAGCGCGTCGGAGGCGGGCGTCGTGGAGTTCGGGTCCTGGGTGTAGCTCAGGGGATCGGTGCCGAGGTCGACGGCGATGTTGCGGCAGGCGGTGGTGACGTCGGCGGCGGCCTGGTTGGCCAGCGCGATGAGGTCGCCGCTCGCCTGCGCGATCGCGTAGACGTTGCCACGGACCGAGACGTCGGCCTTCGCGGCCACCGCGGTCATGTCGCCGCCGGGCTGGAACTCCGGACAGCAGAGGGAGTTCTGTGCGTTCTGGACGGCGCTGCAGCCGTTGGTCACGACCGGGATGACCACGGCCGCTACGGCGAGCACGCCGAATTTAAGTTTCCGAGAAATCGCCATGAGGAAAGCTCCTTTGATGAAGTGCAAGCCGCCGGTTTCCCGGCCCGACGTACGCGCACCCCAGCGTTGGACGGTGGTGGGCTGGTTTGCATCTAGACTGGCCCCGAACCTGGGCGGTTATCAAGGGGTAGCACCCGCACACACCTTTCGACTGGAGGGCGCACGCGCCGCCCCTCCTCACGCGGGCCCTCCGCGACGCGTCGGGCTCCGGGGACTTGCGACGCTTTCCAGGCAGGCGGGAGAAGCGCAAGAACCGCGTGAGCGGACTGGCGGTGGTGGGCGCCCGTCAGCCGGTGGCGGTCGCCGGCGGATTGGACAGGCGCGGCGCGGCGGCGACGGCGCGCTTGATGGCCTCGATGCCCGCCAGGATGCGCTCCTCGCTCGTGGCGTAGGAGAAGCGCACGTAGCCCGGGCCGTGGAAGGGCGTGCCGGGGACGGCGGCGACGTGCGCCTTGTCCAGCAGGAAGAAGGCGACGTCCTCGTCACTCGCGATCGCCTTGCCGTCGTGCTCGATGCCGTACAGCCCGCGGCAATCGGCGAAGGCGTAGAACGCGCCCTCCGGCTTGCGGCAGCGCACACCAGGGAGGCTCTCGAGGCCGGCCACCATCACGTCGCGCCGGCGCTCGAACTTCTGGCGCATCGCCTCGATCGCGTCGCGCGGGCCGTTGAGGGCGGCGATGGCGGCGTACTGCGCGACGGCGGTGGCGTTGGTGGTGCTCTGCCCCTGGATGACATCCATCGCGGCGATGAGCGGGCGCGGGCCGATCGCCCAGCCGATGCGCCAACCCGTCATGGCGTACGTCTTCGCCGCGCCGTCCACGATGACGATGCGATCGGCGAGCTCGGGGGCGAGCTTGGCGACCGAGACCGGCTTGAAGCCGTCGTAGACCAGCTCGGCGTAGATCTCGTCGACGATGATCCAGCAGTCGTGCTCGCGGAGCACGTCGAGCAGCGCGCGCAGGCCGGCCTCGTCATAGGCCGCCCCTGTCGGATTGGACGGCGTGCACAGCACGACCGCCTTGGTGCGCGGGGTGAGCGCGGCGCGGAGCGACTCGGGCGACATGCGCCAGCCCTCCGACTCCTTCGTGGGCACGATGACCGGCGTCGCGCCCATGAGGCGCACCTGCTCGGGGTAGCTCACCCAGCATGGCGCCGGGATGAGCACCTCGTCGCCCTGCTCGTAGAGCGCGAGGGCGATGTTGAAGAGCGCGTGCTTGGCGCCGACGGTCACGATGACCTGGTTGGGCGCGGGCTGGTAGCCGCGCCAGCGGGCCGCGGCGTCGCAGATGGCCTGGCGGAGGGGAAGGACGCCGGTGACGGCCGTGTACTTGTGCGCGCCCTGGTCGATCGCCCGCTTCGCGGCCTCCATCACGTACGGAGGGGGATCGAAATCGGGCTCGCCCACGCCGAAGGCAAAGACGTCGAAGCCCTTCTGCCGCAGCTCTGCGGCGCGCGCGTTCATCGCGAGGGTGACGCTCGGCGCGACGGCGGACAGGCGCTTCGCGAGGGCGTGGGACACGAAGGTCCTTCTAACGCATCGCGTGGCAGGTGACTACCCGGGGATCCAGGTGCGGATGGAGGGGGATCCCCCTCGGATGGGCGCAGGTGGGGCGGTCCTGGCGGCGAGCAAGGCTCCCTGCCCCGGCTGCGGCCCGGCTCATCGGATCGCGAGCACGCTGGCGGTCGGGAAGCGGGCCTGGCCGCTCGCGTGGGAAAACCCGGGCTTTGGCGCGATCGCTAGCCGGCTGACGATCGGACCGGCTGCCCGGTGGGCGAGCCGGCCCCTCCCATCCGGCGGGTCGACGACGAGCATGCTAACGATCCGGGTTCCCGGGCACGAGTCGTGCACCGAGGGGCTCGAAGAAGAAAGGTGTCGCCATGGGAAATCTCGGACCGGGTGAGCTGCTCGTCATTGCTCTGATCGCCCTCCTGCTCTTCGGGGCCGGACGGCTGGCCTCCGTCGGCAAGGGACTCGGCGAGGGCATCCGCAACTTCAAGAAGGGCCTGCGAGAGGCGACCGAGGACGAGCCGGAGAAGGCGCCCGAGGGGAAGGCCTAGCCTTCGAAGGCTGCCCGTCGCGCCGCCACCTCGCTACGATGGCCGGCGGTGCTCCGCCTCCCTCTGCAGCGTGAAGCGCTCCGTTCGGCGGCGCTCTTCTCCGGTGCGCTCGCGCTCGCCGCGCTCCTCGCCGGAAGCGTGCGGGTGCTGCCCTGGCTGCTCGAGCCCGGCGTCCCGCTGCGCGTGGCGATGCCCTTCGCCCGCGGCATCGCCGAGGTGGCGGTCGAGAGCGCCGTGCTGCTCGGCTGGCCCCTCGGCTGGGCGATGGCCGCCGAACGCTTCGCCGATCGAGGCGAGGCGCGGGTGCTGGCGCTCCTCGGCGAGTCGCCGGCGCGCTCCACCCTGCGGCTCTGGCGGAGCGCCCTGCCGCTCGCCGCGGTGCTGGTGGCCGCGTCGCTGCTCGGCGGACGCGACGCCGCCGCGCCCGGACGGATCGCCAACGACCTGATCGCCCAGGGCGAGCGCGCCTGCGCGACGGCACCTGCTGCGACGACGTATGCGGTGCCCTTCGTGGGCGCCACGTGGCTCTGCGCGCCCGCGCGAACGCCGCGTCTTTACGGTCACGGTCCAGGCGCGATGAGCGGCGCTGTGTTCTGCGCCGCCGGCGCGCACATCGCCGGTGACATGCGGCGCATCGACATGCGCGAGGCCGACCTCCTGCTCGGCCACACCGCGCTGCGCGTGCGACAGATGACCCTGCGCGGGCTGCCGCCCTGGGCGCAGGCCTCCGGCGCGCCGGCCTGGCTGCGCGCGCTCGTGCTCCTCGGCGCCGCGATGATCGCCGCCTTTCTGGCGACCGAGGGCATGCTCCGACGGCTGGGCCGTGGGCCCCTCGCTGCGGTGGTGATCGGCGCGGTCGGCCCGCTGGCGGCGCTCGGGGTGATGCGCGCGCTCGAGCGCGGCGACGCCCGCGCGGGCTGGTATGCGGTGATCCCGCTCGTCGCAGCTGGGGCGACATGGCTGACGCAGATCGTCGCGGTCAGGGTGGGACGCCGCAGGTGGAGCGCTCGCGCCTGAGCGGCGCGCATTTCGAGGCCTTGCCCCCGAATGAGTGCGCTGCTACCACACCCGCATGGGCAACATCGGGCCTGGTGAGCTGCTGATCATCGCGTTGATCGCGCTTCTTCTGTTCGGGGCGGGTCGCATCGCGGACATTGGCAAGGGCCTCGGTCAGGGCATCGCCAACTTCAAGAAGGGCTTGAAGGAGGCTGACGAAGACGAGAAGAAGCCCGAGCCGAAGCCCGACCCGAAGCCGGCGGTGAAGACGGAGAAGGAAGCGTAGAGCGGTCGCTCCGTTTTCTCTTCGTTCGCGCATTCGTCCTCGACCGAGCTTCCGCGCTGCGCGCGACTGTCCGTGGCGGGCGTGGCCGTCCGCGCCACCCCTTTTCGGCCCACGGAGTTCACGCTTGCGGTACCCCTTGAACACCGTGCTACCTTCTCGCACCGATGTGCCGTGGGGGTTCCTGCCCTCACCGGCCTCTTCTTCTCGGGAGAGCTCATGAGACTGTCCAAGCGCGTCGCAACCGGCATCACCACCGCGAGCTTCACCCTCGGAGCCCTCGTCGCCTACGCGCCATCCGCGCGGGCCGACGAGATCCAGGGCACGCCGAAGGCGATCGTCGGCGGCGCGCTCCTCGGCGCCGAGGTCGTGACCATTCCGATGGGCCTCGCCGGCGTCAAGGCCGGCTGGGCGTACGCCCTGTTCCCTGGCCTCGGAGCGGTGGGCGGCGGCATCGGCGGCTTCTTCATGGACCAGGCCTACGACAGCTCGGGGACCAACGCGTACGGCTCGGCGTTCATGCTCGCGGGCGGCATGATCCTGCTCATCCCGGCCATCGTCGTGATGCTCAACGCCACCCGGTACCACCCCGAGGCCGGCGCGACGGAAGACCACGCGCCGACGAACGCGCCCGAAGCCAACCCGGGCACTCCGGGCGGGAGCGTCGTGCAGGGCGGCGGCTCGGCCGCCACCGGTACCGGCGGCGCATCGACCACCGGCGGCGCGACCACCGGGGGCGCGACCACCGGCGGGGACACCGGCGGCGGAACGCCCGCGCCCGCACCTGCCCCGACGACTGGCGGCGGCGGCGGCGGCGCGCCCCCCTACATCCCGCTGTCCCTCTTCGACGTGCACGAGGGCACCTTCCGCCTGGGCGTCCCCGTTCCGGAAGTGCACTTCGACTACACGCTGCGCCAGGCCAAGGAGTTCGGTGTGGTGCGCACACCCGAGCTCCGGCTGCCGGTCGTCAGGGTGGCGTTCTGAACGCATCGCGAAGCCTCCCGACCTCCACTTCTTCTGGTACGCTGCAAAGCTGACCGATGACGACGGCCACGCGACCGACCGCATCCAAACCCACAGACCCGATGCTCGGCCGTGTTGTGGCAGGGCGCTACCGGCTGGAGGCGCGCGCCGGCGAGGGCGGCATGGGTGTCGTGTACCGCGCCCGGCACGTGCTCATCGATCGCGTCGTCGCCCTCAAGCTGATCCGCCCCGACCTGCGCGGCGAGACGCACCTGCGCGCGTGGATGCTGCGAGAGGCGCGCGCCGCCAACCGCGTGGACCACGCGCACATCATCGACATCCACGACATCGGCGAGACGGAAGAGGGCGAGCTGTATCTGGTGATGGAGTACCTGGTGGGCACCGCGCTCTCCAGCGAGCTCGCCAAGGGGCCGATGCCGCTGTCTCGCGGCGTCGACATCCTGGAGCAGATGTGCGCCGCGCTCGGCCGCGCACACGACCTGGGCGTGGTGCACCGCGATCTCAAGAGCGACAACATCCTGCTCTCGACACGCGGCGGCCGTAAGGACTTCGTCAAGATCCTGGACTTCGGCCTCGCGCACCTGGCGATGGACCCGCGCCTCGCGCCGAAGGGCGCGGTGTTCGGCACGCCGGAGTACATGTCGCCGGAGCAGGCGCGCGGTGAGGAGGCGGGGCCGCAGAGCGATCTGTACGCGCTCGGCGTGCTCTTCTTCGAGATGCTCACCGGCCAGCTCCCCTTCCGCTCGAGCGACCGCGAGACGCTGCTCGAGATGCAGCGCAGCGCGCCGCCGCCCAAGCCGCGGTCCATCAAGGCGGACCTCTTGCCCGCGGCGGAGGGCGTCGTCCTCAAGCTGCTGGAGAAGGACCGCCGCCGCCGCTTCCAGGACGCCCACCACCTGCACGAGGAGCTCAAGGCCCTGCAGCGCGCCCTGCCCAGCACGGCGTGGGAGGTCGGCGTGGGCGGGGAGCTCGCGCCGCCGCCGCCGCCGCCACCACCGCAGTCGCCCGGGGTGATCGAGTGGGCCAGCCGCGCCGCGCTCTTCTCGCGCATGGTGAGCCGCGCCTACCCGTCGGGCAACGCCCCGCCGGAGGTGCAGAAGGCGCTGGCGCAGTCGTGGGAGCTCGCCGCGCGCGCGACCCGCCTGGAGGGCGAGGTGGCGAGCCACACGCGCAAGCTGGAGTCGCTGGAGCGGCGCGGGCGCGCGCTCCGCGCCGAGATCGGCCGCAAGGTGGAGGAGCTGGCGCACGAGGAGTCGCGCGCCCTGCGCGACGCAGCCGCCGAGCAGCAGGAGGCCGCGCGCATCCGCGAGCAGATGCAGATCGCCGAGAAGAACGCCCACGCGGCCAAGGCGCAGGCGGACAACGGCGTGGCGCTGCCGCCGGCGCAGCTCCGCGCGGTGTTCGAGCGCGCGGGAGCGGCGGCCGCGCTGGTGGAGGCGCGGCGCGAGCAGCTCGCCGAGCGCGAGCAGAAGGCCTCGGTGAAGGATGCCCACGCGCGCGACCTGCGCCGGCAGATCGAGGAGCTGCGCGCGCAGCTCTCGCGCTACGCCGAGGCGCTGGAGGAAGATCTCGCGCAGGGCCGGGAGAAGGTGAGCGCGCGCACCCGCGAGGGCGTGCAGTTCGAGAGGTCCTTCAGCGAGGTCTCGACGCTGTTGCTCTCGCACCTCAAGGGCCGCCCCGAGGTCCGCGACCTGCTCCAGGAGCTACTGGAGAACATGCACGGCCAGGGGACGCACGGCGCGCGCGGCACCGGCGCGGAGAGCCGCGGACCGATGCCCTGACGAGCGACGCCGCCGCTCGCCCGTCTTGCTCCGTGATGCCACGCCCGACGCCCGACGCCCGACGCGTCAGCGGAGGGCCTGCGTGGGGAGGAGCCCCGCGCAATTGAGACATCACTGAGAGGGATGTGAGCGAAGCTCACATCCTCTCAGGGCAGCTTGGCGCTCAGGAACGCCTTGAGCTTCAGCAGCGTCTTGACGTCGCGGGTGAAGGTGGGGGCCTGGTAGTCCTTCGCCCAGGCGGCGACCTCGTGCGTGAACTCCGTGCGCTGCGCCTCGTCGCCGATGATGTCGTCGACGGTGCGGCCGCGCGCGGCGCCCTTGCCGAGCCCCTTCACGTACGTCTCCAGGCGATCGTAGTCGGCACCGAGGAACTC
This sequence comes from uncultured delta proteobacterium, assembly GCA_963782055.1. Classification (GTDB taxonomy): domain Bacteria; phylum Myxococcota_A; class Polyangia; order Polyangiales; family Polyangiaceae; genus DASXHD01. The sequence goes on along the minus strand of CAWAIF010000003.1, from coordinate 656,008 downwards.
CTTGAGCTGCGCGGCGTCCAGCGCCAGCTCCTCCAGGCGGCCGGTCTTGGCGGCGGCGTCCTCCGCGACGGCGAGCGACGCGGCCACGCGCAGGACGAAGGCGTCGTCCAGGAAGCCGAGATCGTCGATGCCGTCGGGGATGAGGTCGAGCGACTTGAAGATGTAGTTGAGCCCGGCGATGACGTGGCGCCGCACGCCCTCCGACGCGTCGCTGGCCACGATGGTACCCAGCGCGCCGGCGTCTTCGCCGAGAGAGCGCAGCCAGGCAGGGAAGATCTCGAGGTACTTCGGGTCGATCGCGTCACTCATGGCCTGGTCAAGGTAGCAAGCAAACACGCGGGGCAGCAACGGCCATCAGGGCAGGCGCCCCCACATGACCGTCCGGCAGAGGATCCTGGCCAGGCGCGGGCGCGCCCTCACGCGGAGTGGGCGAGAAGCCGTGGCGCGACGTCGAGCAGGCTGGTGGCGCCGGCGACGAAATCCGCGGCGTCCCGGCCGAACGCGGCGAGCGGCACCGGGTTGCGGGTGTGGCTCCGCGTCGAGAGGTCCTCCAGGTTGCCGTGGTCGCTGGTGACCACGACGAGCTGCTCGAGCGGCTCGACAGCCCGCAGCAGCTCGCGCAGGAAGAGGTCGGTCCGGAAGAGCTCGTGCCGCGCCCAGCCCACGTCCTGGGCGTGCCCCGCCTTGTCGGTCAGGAAGAGCTCGAAGAGGGCCAGGTCCACCTCCGCCGCGCCCCTCGCGACGGCGGCCGCGGCGCCGGCGATGGTCACGCGCGGCGCGTCGACACCGAAGTGGCCGAGCAGCTCGCCGGTGAGGTCGAAGGTGGCCGCGCGCCCGGCGCGCACGTCGTCGAAGGTGCGCAGCGCGCCGCCGCCGGCCAGCGCAGCCCAGCTGGATGCCGAGGGCGGATGCCGCCGGTTGGCGCGCTCCTCGCCCCGCACGACGCGCGTGACGTGCGCGACGCGGCGCGCGTCGTAGGCGTTGAGGAAGGCGGAGGTCCCCCCACGCTCGCGCGCGCGCGCGAGGATGCTCCGCCGCGCGACGAGCGAGGCGATGCGCGGGGTCGGGTTGCCGCTCCAGTGGCCTCCGGCGAGCGCGATCGCGTCGTCGCCGGTGAAGAGGATCGCCTGGCCGGTGGCGCTCTGCGGCAACCCGGGGTGCCCGAGGCTCGCGTCGAGCGCTCCGTAGACGACGCCGGGGTGCCCCGCGCCGCCACCTAGCGGCGCCAGGACGGAGACCGGCGCGCCGTCGAAGGGGTTCTGCGGGCCACGCGCGCCGTAGCCGATACCGTCGATGAAGACGAGCAGCGCGCGCCGGGTCATCGAGTCAATGTACGCCCACCCTCGTCATTCACACCCTATCAAGCGATCCGCCCGACGGCGAAGCCGAGCAGGAAGCCGGCGCCAAGGGCGAGCAGGACGAGCAGCGCGACCACGGCCGGGGCCACGCCGGCGCGCTTCGTCTCGCCCCGCGGGCCGGCGAAGGAGTGCGGGTCCAGGTTGGGCGTCGCCGGCGGGACCATGAGCACCTGCGGCGGCGGCGGGGCCGACGGGGTGCGGCCTGCGCCGCTGCTCAGCGTCCCCCCCGGACCGGAGTCGACGGCGGGGAGGCTGATGCGCTGGACGGCGTCGCTCGACGAGAGGGTGGGACCGGAGGTGGAGACGACGCCGGTGGTGCCCGGGGGCGTGTAGCTACCCGACGAGGGAGGCGGACGGCTGAGCGACGTGGCCGCCGCGGCGCTCCCCGTCGCGCTGGCGAGGGCGGCGCTCATCTCCTGCGCGGACTGGAAGCGCAGGGCGCGGTCCTTCTGCAGGGCCCGGTCGAAGAAGGGCTGGAGCGGCGCGAGCTGCGGGTCCGCCGCGGCGACGGGCTCGGGCTGGGCGCCGAGCACCTGCGCGAGCTTCGCGAACTCCGTCGGCGCGACGAACGCCTGTCGCCCGGTGATCATCTCGTAGAGGAGCACGCCGACGCTCCAGAGATTGCTGCGCGCGTCGGTGTCGCGCGAGCTGCGGATCTGCTCCGGGCTCATGTACCCGGGCGTGCCGAGGAGCATCCCGGTGCGCGTCTTGCCACCCATCCCGCCGGCGACGTCCATCACCTTGGCGATGCCGAAGTCCAGGAGCTTGGCGTGCGATTGACCGGAGGGGTCGCGCACCAGGAAGACGTTCTCCGGCTTCAGGTCGCGATGCACCACGCCCTGGGCGTGCGCCGCGGCGAGGCCGGAGAGCACGCCCTGCATGACGGCGACGGCCTGAGGGACGGGGAGGCGATGGCCCGGCTGCATGTAGGCGTTGAGCGGCGCGCCCTCCAGCAGCTCCATCACGAAGTAGGGGCTGCCGTCCTCGGCCTCGGCCACCTCGAACACGCGCAGGATGTTGGGGTGGCTCAGGCGCATGCAGGTGCGCGCCTCGTCCACGAAGCGCGCCCGCACCTGCGTCTCGCCCAGGAACTCCGGCCGCAGGATCTTGATCGCGACGCGCCGGCCGTCGGCGAGGGACTCCGCCGCGTAGACGAGGCCCATGCCCCCCTCGCCGAGCGGCGAGAGCAACCGGTACCGGCGCGAGAGGATCGCGCCGACCAGCGTGTTCGAGGACGTGACCCCCTGGGGCATCATCGATCAGCATCCTAGTTCAAGGCCGAGGCGGGGGACGAGGCGCCTGTGGTCCGGCCGCGATTTCGCGTAGACTCTGGCCGCCCATGCGCACCCTCCCCTCGCTCCTCGCCGCCTGCATGACGACGTTTCTGGCCGGAGGCGCGCTGGCGCAGCAGCGCGACGTCGTCGACGACGGAAAGGCCCCGCCGCCGCGGACGGTGGAGCGGCCGTGGCTCTACACCGACGACGCGACCATCCCCGGTCAGTGGCAGGCGGTGGTGGGGTCGGAGCTGACGCTCTCCAACGCCGGCGAGCGCAGCGTGACGCGGCCCTTCTCCTCCAACGTGGCCCCCAACTGTCACCAAGGGGACGCGACGTGCGCGGCCGCGGTCGGCGGCCTGGGCGAGGTGAACGCGGAGGTGGGCCTGCTGCCGATGCTCTCCGTCGGCGCGACGGGCGTCATCGGCTTCGGTGACGCGCTGGAGGGCGGCATGACGGCGGGCGTGCGCTTCGCCCCCTTCGCCGCCGCGCGCCACCACTTCCGCCTGGTGCTCGGCGGGGGCTACCTGCTCGACCGCACCGAGGCGAGCGGGATGTTCGCGCGGGTCGCCGCCACCTACGACGCCGGCCCGGTGCGCCTCGCCGGCACGCTCCACGGTGAGCACGTCTTCGCCGAGGACCGCGACGCGGTGGACCTGCTCGTCATGCTGGGTGCGAGCTACCGCCTCGCGGGTCCGGTGCGGCTCGGGCTGGAGTACGTCGGGCAGGACCTGGAGGAGATCGGCACCGGGGACGATGCCGAGGGCGGCGCCCGCCACTTCATCGGCCCCACCGCGTCGCTGGAGCTTCTGCAGCGACGCCTCTTCATCGACTTCGGCCCCGCCGTCGGCCTGTCCTACCAGTCACCGCGCCTGGTCGGGCGCCTGGCCCTGGCCTACGCGTTCTAGATGCCGAAGTTCTCGCGGCTCGAGATTGGCGTCTTCGTCGTCTTCATCCTCGCCATCGTGACGGTCAACGCGTGGTACCGCGTGAAGTACGCCGGGCGCGTGCAGCAGGAGATCAACCGGCAGGACGCCGAGCGGGCGGAGGCCGGCGCCCCGTCGGCTTCGGCGAGCGCGTCCGCTTCGGCGGCGGGCGCGGCGCCGGCGGCTAGCGCGTCCGCTCCTTCGCCCGCTGCAGCGCCACGTTGATCATGATGTCGTGCTCGCGCGGCTCGGCCCAGCGTCGGCGCGCCGCCTCGCTCAGGTGCTCGAGGGGATCGTAGTACAGGAAGTACTGCCCCGGCTTGACCGACGGGGCGGTGAACACGCTGATGCCCGTCTCCCGGTCGTAATACTCGTAGGAGTGCGCGTCGCGCTTGCCGCCGCCGCCCGGCGCGTCCACCACGAAGACCGGCGTGTTGAAGCCCGCCGTCGACCCGCGCACGTGCTTCTCCAGGTAGAGCGCGGTGTCCAGCGTCGTGCGAAGATCCTCCACGCCCTTCACCAGATCGTGCACGTACACGTAGTACGGGTGCACGTTGACGTGGCCGAGGCGCTTCACCAGCAGCGTCATCACCTCCGGCGTGTCGTTGACTTGCCGCTGCAACACCGACTGGTTGCGCACGAAGACGCCGCGCTCCATGAGCCGGTTCATCGCGCGCTGGGTGATCGAGGTGATCTCCTTGGGGTGGTTGAAGTGCGTGTGGAGCACCACCTCCTTGTGGAGCTTGCGGCCCCTCTCCACCACCCGCGTGAGCGCGTCCACCCAGGCGTCGTCGGTGAGCAGCTTCATCGGCATCACCGCGGGGCCCTTGGTGGCGAAGCGCATGCGGCGGACGTTGGGCATCGCCAGGAGCGCGTTGCCGATCTCCTCGAGCTGCGTGGCGCGGAGCTGATAGGCGTCGCCCCCGGAGATGACGATGTCCTCCAGCTCGGGGCGCGACGCGATGTACTGGTAGGCGCGCTGCCAGCGCTCCTCGTTGACGCGCAGCTTGACCTTCTCCACCTCGTCGGTGTCGATGCCGACGGCGTAGCTGCGCGTGCAGAAGCGGCAGTAGACCGGGCAGGTGTCCAGCGGGAGAAAGAGCGCCTTGTCCGGGTAGCGGTGCGTGAGGCCCGCGACCGGGGCGTCTCCCTGCTCGTTGAGCGAGTCCAGGTTGAGCTTGGGGTGGTCCGGCCGCAGGCGCGAGCCGAGCGGGATGAACTGGATGCGGAGCGGGTCCTGGTAGGGGTGCTCCCAGTCGATGAGGGAGAGGAGGTAGGGGCTGACGCGCACGCTCATCGGCGCCTTGTGGAAGCCCGCCTCCGCGTCGGCGATGAACGCCGGCGAGACCAGACCCTCGACCGCCTTCAGCAGCTTCGAGACGTTGGTGATGGTGTGCTTGGCCTGCCAGGTGTGGTCGAGGAACTGCTCCTCGCTCACGTCCTTGTAGGCGGGGAGCCGCTGCCAGAAGGGGCCGTCCCGGAGCTGTTTGTGCACCAGCGTCGACGGGTCGACGGGCGGCTTCTTCGGGAGGATGGGCTCGCTCGAGCTGGGCTGGACGACGGGAAGCGTGGCCATGGGGGACTTCTCCCACAGGGGACAAACGCTTGCAATCTCAGCCCAGCCGGGCGGCTCCCTCCCGCCGGCCGGTGGGCCCGCGCCGAAGCTCGCCGCGGTCACGTGCAGCGCGCGCTAGCGGTACTTGGCGAGCGCCGCGCCGAGGCGCTCGCGCACCCGCGCGACCAGGTCCGGCGGCTCCACCGCCCGCGCGTGCTCGCCGAAGCCGAGCACCCAGCTCGCCAGCGCCTCCAGGTCGCCCACCGGGAAGGACAGGCGCACCCGGCCGTCGCGCGACACCGCGACGCGCTGGGCGGGGTGCACCTTGCGCGCGCGCACCGACGCCGCCGCCTGCGCGTCGAACTCGATGAGCGCCCGCCGTCCGTCCTCCTCCACCACGAGGCCCAGCGGCCCGCGCAGGTAGCGCTGCACGTCGAAGTCGGGGGGCAGCTCGAAGTGCGCTTCCTGCGCCGCCGCGTCGCTCACGTCGGCCAGGGCGATGGCGCGCACGCGGCGCCTGCGGACGTCGCGCGCGACGCACGCCACCCCGCCGTCCACCACCACCAGCGCATACGGATGACACGTCAAGCGTTCGCCCGCGGAGGTGCACGCGAGCGTACGCAGCTCGGCCACCGCCCGGAAGAACTCGTCGATCTCCGCGCCCTTCGGCGCGCTGGAGGTCGCCGGCGGCGACGCCACGACGAGCCGCTCCTCCAGCCGCGCGTCGGACGGTATGTCGCCCGTCTGCGCGGAGCGCACCGGCCGCTGCGCGAGCTGGAGCAGCAGGCGGTGCGCCACGTCCAGCTCGTCGAAGAGCGCCGAGCCGCGCAGGGGCTCGAACGCCGCGCGCGCGGCGAGCAGCAGGTACGCCTGCGTGCGCCGCAGGGCCACCGCGCGGCCGCGCTCCGCCGGCTTCACGCGCCAGAGGTTCGGCCCGCCGGGCTGCGTCGGCACCGGCTCGAGGTCGAGCTGTTCGCGCAGGCTGGAGAGGTAGCGGCGCACCGAGCGCGGGTGCACGCGCATCACGTTGGCGAGGTCCTCGATGGTCACCCCGCCGGGGTGCGTCTCGAGCAGCTCGCGCATGCCCTCGATGCGGCGGTGCTGCGTGAAGCGGCCCTCCGGGCGCCCCGGCCCGCGCGCCTTTCTCGGGAGGATCGCCTTCCGCGTCACGGCGGGATGGGACGCGTCCGAAGCTCGGCCCGGTAGGTCTTCTTGTACTGGTCGTGGCAGCCGCGGCACGCGGCCTTCACCGCCTTCAGGTCGGCGGCCTTCGCCGCGTTCGCGCCGTCCTTGGAGATGGACACCCAGTGCGGGTAGCCGGGCCCCTTGGGCGCGAAGGTGGCGATGGTGTCGAGGTCCTTCGCCACGGCGGCGAAGTCCTTCGCGTTCATGTCGGGGCCGGTGTTCTTCTTCATCCACCCCTGCAGCGGGCAGTAGGGCAGCGGCTTCTTGCCGCACACGCCGGCGCCCGACGGGTTGGCCAGCGCGGTGGCGCCGCCGGTGGCCGCGGATGCGGACGGCGCCGCGGACGCGGACGCCGCCGTCGACGCCGAGTCGGCGGGCGCGGCATCGTCCGCGAGGGATGCGCTCGGCGGCGCCGAGGCCGAGGGCGGCGGCGTGTCGGCGGTGGCGGTCGTCGTCTCGGGCGAGGGCGGAGGCTTCTTGTCACAGGCGGCGAGGGCGAGGATCAACGCCGCCAGCACCATGGGTTTGGTCATCGGCGGGAGCATAGTTCGGCTACAGTCCGGACCATCATGATTTTGCGTTCGACGGTGGAGATCCTCGGGGCGAAGCGCGACGGCGAGGCGCTGGCCGAGGAGGAGATCCGCCGCCTCGTCCGGGACTTCTTGGACGGCAAGGTCACCGACTACCAGATGGCCGCCTTCCTCATGGCGGTCTTCTTCCGCGGCATGACCGACGCCGAGACCGTGGCCCTCACCGACGCCATGCTCCGCAGCGGGACGGTCATCGACCTCTCCGGCGTGCCGGGCATCAAGGTGGACAAGCACTCCACCGGCGGCGTCGGGGACAAGGTGTCCATCGCCCTGGCGCCGCTGGTCGCCGCGTGCGGCGTCCCGGTGCCGATGGTCAGCGGGCGCGGCCTGGGCCACACCGGCGGCACGCTGGACAAGCTGGAGGCGATCCCCGGCTTCCGCACCGATCTCTCGGTCGCCGACTTCACCCGCATCGTCGGCGACGTGGGCACCTGCATGATCGGCCAGACGCGCGACATCGCCCCGGCCGACAAGCGCATCTACGCCCTGCGAGACGTCACGGCGACGGTCGAGTGCGTCCCCCTCATCGTCGCCTCCATCCTCTCCAAGAAGCTGGCGGAGGGCATCGACGGCCTGGTGCTCGACGTGAAGGTGGGCTCCGGCGCCTTCATGAAGGACGTCGAGCACGCGCGCGCCCTCGCCGAGGCGCTCGTGCGCGTGGGCACCCGCGCCGGCAAGAAGGTGGTCGCGCTGCTCACCGCCATGGAGGCGCCCCTGGGCAAGGCCGTGGGCAACGCCCTCGAGACGCGCGAGGCCATCGAGATCCTCCACGGCCGCGGCCCCGGCGACGTCACCGAGGTGACGATGGCGCTGGCGGCGGAGATGCTGGTGCTCGGCGGCAAGGCGCCGGACACCCTGACGGCGGTGCCTTTGTTGTATGATACAATCAATTCGGGCGCCGCCGCGCGCGTGCTCGAGCGGATGATCGAGGCGCAGCACGGGGACCCGCGCGTGGTGGCCGACCCCGGCCTGCTGGAGGTGGCGCCGGTGAGGGTGCCGGTCACCGCGGAGAAGGACGGCTTCGTGGCGCGCGCCGACGCGCTGGCCATCGGTCGCGCCGCGGTGGCGATGGGCGCGGGGCGGACACGCGCCGACCAGGACGTCGACAAGGCGGTGGGGATCACCGTGCTGGCCAAGCCGGGCGACGCCGTGACACGCGGGCAGGAGCTCGCCATCCTGCACCTCCGGGGGCGCGACGCCGCGGTGGAGGAGCGGGTCCGCGGTGCGTACACGATCGCCCCGGAGGCCCCGCCGGCGCGCACCCTGGTGCTCGGCCGCGTCGAGGCGTGAGCAGGACGGCGGGCGGCCGGTCGCCTTCCCGCTGGACCACGACGGACGCTTGCACTATTGCCCGGGCATGCGCACCGCACTCCTTCTCGCCTCGCTCTCCCTCGTCGCGTGCAGCGCGAGCAACTCCACCAGCTCGGTCAAGGTGAACTCGGAGGACGTGAGCGTTTCGGTCAACGAGTCGACGCTCGCGGTCAACGTCACCATCACCGCGCAGTACGAGAACACCGACACCGTGGACTCGCTCGTCAACCCGCCGACGGCCACGCTCGTCTGGCAGGACCCGCACGGCTACGGCACGCAGATCCAGCTCGTCTCGCCGAGCGGGTCGGCCGCCAACGTGGACATCGCCGCGGGCCAGAAGGTCACCCTCTCCTGGAAGGGCTCGGCCACGCTGTCCGCCCACAAGGACACGCTCTGCGGCACCGGCGTGCAGGTCAACCTGAGCGGCGACGCGGCGCAGCGCACGCACGACGTCTCGGTCGACTGCCCGTAGCGTTCACTTGAGCCGCGCGCCGGGCGCGGCGCCGTCCGGCACCGTGGCGAGCAGCAGCTCGTCGCTCGGGCCGGTGGCCAGCAGCATGCCGTGCGACACCAGCCCCTTGCCGAAGTCGCGCGGGGCGAGGTTCGCCACGACCACGACGCGCCGCCCGACGAGCGCCTCCGGCGCGAAGGTCAGGGCGAGCCCGGCGATGATCGTCCGGGGCGTCTCCTCGCCCAGGTCGACCGCCAGCTCGAGCAGCTTGTCCTTCTTCGGGACGCGCTTCGCCTCGCGGATCACGCCGACGCGCAGGTCCACCGCCGAGAACTGCTCGTAGGCGATCGCCTCGGCCTCGGGGATGCTGGAGGGATGCCCGGGGATGGAGGTGCCGGAGACGGGCGCGGCGTGGGGCGCGTCCGGCGGGGGCACCAGGCGCGCGAGTAGCGCCTTCTCCACGTCCTTGTCGATCGTCTGGAAGAGCGGCGCGGCGCGGCCGAGCGGCTCGTCCGGCGCGCGGTCGCCGAGCGCGGTGGGGAAGTGGTCCTCCCCGACGCGTGTGGCGATGGCCGGCAGCGCGAGCTGCACGCGGATCTCCGCCGCCTTGCGCGGGAGCGCGGGCCACACGCACCGCGAGAGGGCATCGAGCGCCGCCAGCAGCAGATACAGGCTCTGATGCACCCGCTCGCCGTTGCCCTTCTTGGCCTCCGCCCACGGCGCCGCCTGATCGACGTACTGGTTGGCGCGCGACGAGAGCGCCATCGTCGACTCCAGGGCCGCGTGCGGCCGCAGCGCCGTCCAGTCCTCGCGCGCCCGGGCGAGCAGGGTGGATGCGTCCTCCAGGAAGCGGCGGTCGATCTCCGGCAGGCCGGCGACGAAGGCGGCGTCGGAGATGCGGACGCCCGTGGGCACCCGCCCGCCGTTCAGCTTGGCGCAGAGGCCGAGCGTGCGGGAGAGAAGGTTGCCCAGGTTCTTCCCGAGGTCGGCGTTGTAGCGCTCGATCATCGCGCGGTGGTCGAAGTCGCCGTCCTGGCCGAAGGCCACCGCGCGCAGGAGCTGGTAGCGCAGGCCGTCGGGGCCGCCGAGCTCCTCCGTCTCGGCGATGCGCACCGGGTCCACCGCGTTGCGCAGCGACTTGCTCATCTTCTGCCCGTCCACCGTGAGGAAACCGTGCGCGTAGATCTTGGTGGGCAGCGGCAGCTCCGCGCTCATCAGGAACGCCGGCCAGTAGACGGCGTGGAAGCGCAGGATGTCCTTGCCCACCAGGTGCACCACCTCCGCGCTGGGCTCCCAGTAGCGCGCGTTGGTCGATCCCTCGCCCCCGAGGGCGGTCCAGTAGTTGGCGAGCGCGTCGAACCAGACGTACATCACGTGCTTCGGGTCGCCGGGGACCGGAACGCCCCAGGAGAAGCTGGTGCGCGAGACGGAGAGGTCGTGCAGGCCGCCCTTCACGAAGGCGAGCACCTCGTTCCTGCGCGACTCCGGCTCGATGAAGCCGGGGTGCGCGTCGTACCAGTCGAGGAGCGGCTTCTGGTAGTTGGCCAGCTTGAAGAAGTACGTCTCCTCCTTCACGCGCTCCACCGCGCGCTGGTGGATGGGGCACAGGTTGCCCGGGAGCAGCTCCTTCTCCGTCTTGAAGGACTCGCAGCCGACGCAGTACCAGTCCTCGTACGCGCCGAGGTACAGGTCGCCCTTCTTGGCCACGCGCTCCCAGATCCACTGCACCAGCTTCTCGTGGCGCGGCTCGGTCGTGCGGATGAAGTCGTCCGGCTCCACCAGCAGCTTCGGCCAGGCGGCGCGGAAGCGCGCGCTCATCTCGTCGACGAAGGCCTTCGGCGTCTGCCCGCGGGCGGCGGCCTCGCGCTCGAGCTTCAGGCCGTGCTCGTCGGTCCCCGTCAGCATCCGCGTGTCGCGCCCGAAGAGCAGGTTCACCCGGCGGACGGCGTCGGCGACGATGGTCGTGTACGCGGTGCCCAGGTGGGGGACATCGTTCACGTAGTAGATGGGGGTCGTGACGTAGAAGGGGCGGGCCATCGCGAGTGCCATAGCATAGGGGTGGTGCGCGGAGATCCCGGCGTTCGGACGGCGCGCCGGGGCCGGGCCTGACCGGCCACCCGCACGAAGCGCACGAGATTCACGCGGTTGCATCTTCTGCGCGGCGCCGGAGCCTCCGATTGGGGGGCACGGGTGCCGGACCGTTCGGCACGGTCGATGCTCTCCAGAGGTCGAAGCCAGGAAGAGGGACACGAAAGGAGTCACGTCATGCGGGCATTTCGCCTGGGTCGCGTCTTTGGAATCGAGCTCCGCATCGACTGGAGCTGGCTCATCATCTTCGCCCTGCTGACGTGGAGCCTGCTCTCGGTCTTCTCACACTGGCATCCGGGGTGGTCTCCGGCGCTGGTGCTGGGCGTGGCGATCGCCGGCTCGATCATCTTCTTCCTCTCGGTGCTCATCCACGAGATGGCGCACTCCATCGTGGCGAAGGGGTACGGCATCCAGGTGCGCAACATCACGCTCTTCCTCTTCGGCGGCGTATCCAACATCGAGAAGGAGCCCCCGTCGGCGAAGGCGGAGTTCTTCACCGCCATCGTGGGGCCCATCACCAGCATCGCGCTGGGCATCGGCTTCCTCGCGCTGGCCGGGGTGTTCATGGCCATGACGACCGCCAACGGGGCGGACGTGTACGCCGGCGTGACACACCTCGGGCCAGTGGGGACGCTGTTTGCGTGGCTGGGGCCGATCAACATCATCATCGGCGTGTTCAACCTGCTCCCCGCCTTCCCGCTCGACGGCGGGCGCGTGCTGCGATCCATCGTGTGGGGCGTCACCGGGGACCTGCGCGCCTCCACGCGCTGGGTGTCGCTGATCGGACAAGGCTTCGCCTGGCTCCTCATCGCCACCGGCATCGCGATGGCCTTCGGCGTGCACGTCCCCTTCTTCGGCACCGGCCTGGTGAGCGGCCTCTGGCTCGCCTTCATCGGCTGGTTCCTCAACGGGGCCGCGTCCCAGGCGCAGGTGCGCCTCGCCATCGACGACGCGCTCGCCGGGCTGACGGTGCGACAGCTCATGCGCCGCACGGGGGCTTCGGTCACGCCGGACCTGCCGGTGGCGCAGCTCGTTCACGACTACCTCGTTCCCGCCGAGAACCGCTCGGTGGCGGTGATGCGCGACGGGGAGTTCGCCGGTGTGGTCTCCATGACCGACGTGAGGAGCCTGCCCTTCGACCGGTGGGAGACGACGAAGGTGGGCGAGATCATGACCCCGGCGGACGCCACGACGGTCGTCGGTCCGGAGGAGCCGCTCGCCGAGGCGTTCGAGCGACTGGCGAAGCTGGACGTCGGTCAGCTCCCGGTCATCGAGGACGGCGCCCTCGTCGGGATGCTCTCTCGCCGTGACGTGACGCGGTGGATTGAGATGGCCTGGAGGCCGGTCGCGGGTGGACACGGGCGGCCGCGCGGGCCTCACGACTTGCATCCGCGCTCGGCATGAGCACGGCGCGCCGGTCGCTGCTCGCGGAAGGCGGCGAGCTCGGCGCGCGTGCGCTCGGCCTGGCGAAGTCGCTGGCGCCGGCGCGCGCCCGGCGGCTCGTCGGGGAGGGACACAAGGGCCGCGGCCCCTTCTCGCTGGCGGCGATCGCGACCCTGCTCGGCGCGGTCGCGGGGCTGGGCGCCTACGTCTTCCGGATGCTCATCGCCCTCTGCCACAACGTCTTCTTCCTGCAGAAGCTGTCCTTCGACTACGTGACGACCGCGCACACGCCGCCCTCGCCGTGGGGGCCGTGGGTGGTGCTGGCGCCCGTGGCCGGCGCCGTGCTGGTGGTCTTCCTCACCAAGAACTTCGCGCCGGAGGCGAAGGGGCACGGCGTGCCGGAGGTGATGGACGCCATCTACTACCAGAAGAGCCGGATCCGGCCGATCGTGGCGCTGATCAAGTCGCTGGCCTCGGCGCTCTCGATCGGGAGCGGCGGGTCGGTCGGGCGCGAGGGCCCCATCATCCAGATCGGCGCGGCGTTTGCGTCGTGGGTGGGGCGCGTCTCGAAGGTCTCGCGCTGGGAGGCGGCGACGCTCGTCGCGGCCGGCGGCGGCGCGGGCATCGCCGCCACCTTCAACACGCCGATCGGCGGCGTCCTCTTCGCCGTGGAGGTGCTGATGCACGAGGTCAGCGTGCGGACGCTCGTGCCCGTGGCGCTGGCGACGGCGACCGCGACCTACGTCGGCCAGTTCTTCTTCGGCAGCCATCCGGCGTTCGAGGTCCCCGCGGTGCACATGTCGTACACGACGGCGGCGGTGCTCCTGCCCGCGTACCTGGCGCTCGGCGTGATCATGGCGGGCGCGTCGGTGCTCTTCATCAAGATGCTCTACGGCGCGGAGGACTTCTTCGACAAGCGCATCCCCCGCCACCCGTACCTGCGCCACATGCTCGGCATGCTCTGCCTGGGCGTGACGATGGTGCTGCTGATGCACTTCGGCGGGCACTACTACATCGAGGGCGTCGGCTACGCGACCATCATGGACGTGCTGCGCGGCGCGCTCACCAACGTGTGGCTGCTCTTGCTGCTCTTCGCGCTGAAACTCGTGGCCACGTCGCTGACGCTGGGGTCCGGCGCGTCGGGCGGCATCTTCTCGCCCTCGCTCCTCATGGGCGCCGCGCTGGGCGGCGGGTGCGGCATCGTGCTGCAGGCGCTCTTCCCGGGCCTGCACATCGACCCCGTCGCGCTGGCGCTCGCGGGCATGGCCGGGCTGGTCGCAGGCGCGACGGGCGCCGCGCTCACCGCCATCGTCATGATCTTCGAGATGACGCTGGACTACTCGGTGGTGCTGCCGATGACGCTCACCGTCGCGGTGAGCTACGGCCTGCGACGCCTGTGGCTACCGGAGAGCATCTACACGATGAAGCTCGCGCGGCGCGGCCACTACATGCCGCACGCGCTGCAGGCGAACGCCCACCTGGTGCACCACGTCTCCGACCTGGCGATGGACCAGGCGCTGGTGCTGCCACACGACGCACGGACGTCGCGAGGCACCGAGGGCGACGCGTGCCACGTGGTGTGCATGGACCGCGGGCGCGTCTCCGGCGTGCTCGCCAGGGAGTGGATGCTGGCGCACCCGGACACGGTGGGCGAGGCGGAGCGCATCGGCGACGTGGCGCACGGCGACTTCGTCACGGTGGCGCCGGGCACGACGCTCTTCGATCTCATCGCGCGGATGCAATCGGGCAAGGCGCGGGTCGCGGTGGTGGTGGCGCCGGAGGGCCGCGACGGGCGCCCGGAGGTCCTCGGCGTGGTGACCAAGGCGCACGTGGCGGAGGCGATCGCCGAGGGCATGGAGATGTTCGAGGATTGACGCGCCGCACCGCGACGCAGGGGACGCGGCCCCGCGCGCGCTCGAAGCTGGTACGATGTTCTGATGCGGCTGGGTCGGGCGGTCGGCGCGGGACTGGCAGGTGTGGCCGTGGGCTGCACGCTCTCCGCGTCCGGCCTGCTGCCACCGAGCGATGCCGGAGCGCCGGACGCCGGTCTTGATGCCACCCTGGACGCGCCCAGAGACGTGCACGACGCCGGCCCCGCCGACGTGGCCGACGAGCTGGACGCCGCGCCGGCCATCGACGCGTCGGCGCTCTGCGCGGCGGAGTGTCCGGACGCGGGTGGCGTGTGCGTGGACGGCGGCACGTGCTTCTTCGACTGCTCGGCGAACTACGCATGCCAGGGCAAGATCCAGTGTCCTTTGGGCATCCCGTGCGACATCAAGTGCGGCTACGGCGCCTGCCAGGACGTCGTGGACTGCTCGCAGGCGAGCGCGTGCAACGTCGACTGCGGCGGTAGCTACTCCTGCACCCACCCGGTGACCTGCGGCGGAGCGAGCTGCGCGATCACCTGCGGCCAGTCGGCCTGCCAGGACGTCGTCGACTGCGAGGCGTCCACCTGCACCATCGACTGCGGGCAGAGCTACGCCTGCAGCCACCCGGTGAAGTGCGCCGGGGACGACTGCTCCGTCACGTGCGGCTTCTACGCATGTCAGGACACCGTCGGATGCACGGCGGCGACGCAGTGCAAGCTGGCCTGCACCGGCCAGGGCTCCTGTTCGAAGCCGGTGACGTGCGCGGGCTCCACCTGCGACGTCGCCTGCGCGGGCAACAGCTCCTGCGCCAGCACCATCACGAGCACCGCGCCGTCCACCTCGGTGTGCTGCTCGCAGCAGCTGACTTGCCTGGGCGCAGTGAAGTGCGGCGGGACCCAGTGCGGCATCGGCTGTACGGGCCTCTCCTCCTGTCTGGGCGGCACCTCCTGCGCCGCGCAGACCTGCACCCTCGACGCCTCGGTGTGCCCCTAGCCTCCGGCTCGGGCGCCCTCGTTCGCGTCCTCACGTCGCGTGATCGGGGGACGAGATGCGCGTCGGCGGCGCGCTCCGCGCCGCGCGCGGCGCGCGGTCCAGCGCCTGGCGCAGGGGGAGCATGAAGACGCGCTCGATGGCGGCGCGCAGCTCGCGCGGCGGCGGCTCCCCCGGCGCCGACTGCATCAGCCGCAGGTCGCGCAGCAGGGCTCGTCGATCGTGATCGGTGGCGGAGGCGTCTCCGCGTCCGGTGGCGAGCTCCGCCGGCATGGGCGCGACGAGGACCAGCTCCGTCGACCCCTGGCGGATCCACGTCGCCTGGTAGACGATGGCGACCGCCCCCATCGACTCGTGGAACATGAAGCCGCGCCACTCCAGCGGGCGCGCGAGGTCGAAGGTGCGGCCGACGTGGGCCGCGTCCAGCGCCGACTCGATGCGCAGGTCTGCGCCGTCCAGCACGATGCGCTCCCCGCGGGAGCCGGACAGAAAGAGCCGCTTGAGGGCCTGCGGACAGTGCCTGCGCACCATCCCGACGAGCATCACGGCGTCCTCACCGGAGAGCGACGACTCCTCCGACGCGTGGGCGGCGAGCGCCCCGCCGTCGGCGACCGTCGCGGCCTCGTTCAGGAGGGCGTGCATCGCCGGGGAGTCCAGCCGCACGCCGACGAAGCGCGTGTGGTGCTGCGTCGTGATGGCGAGCAACGCTCGGGTGCGCGCCGGGTTGGCGAGCAGCGTCAGACCGAAGGGCTCCGTCCACGCCGCGAGGCGCACCGAGCCGAGCGTGTCGGTGCGTGAGAGGCCCCATCCGTGCGCGCTCACCCACGCCGACGGCGCACGCGCGCGACGGGCCAGAGCGAAGCCGAGGACACCCGCCCCGGCCAGCGCCGACGCGACGCCCAGCCACGCCTCGCCCAGCACCAGCCAGAGCAGCGGCGCGGCGGCGAAGAGCGCCGCGCACGCGACCGCCGCCGCCCGCGAGAACGTGGGGGCCACCCCGAGCCGGAGGCGAACTTCTGCCTTCGGGTCGACGTAGGTCGAGGGGGGGGAACGGAGCGCGCCCATCATTCGGAGGGAAGCACTCCCTCCATGATGGAACGTAGCACCGCCCCGGCACCTTGGCCTGCCGGTTCGATCAAGTGGCAGGGCGTGCGCAGTGCGCGCGCGCGCCTCGCTACTTGACGCTGGGGTCGTTCGGATCGGGGTCGGTCGCGTCCGGGGTGCCGTCGTCGTCCAGGTCGCGCACCGGCGCGGCGAAGCCGGCGATCTGCGGGACCTTGCCGGCGAAGGCGCCGTCGAAGAAGCCGGTGACGCCCGCCTGCGTCTCCCGGTAGGAGCAGCGCACCTGGTACTGCTGGGCCGTGTCGAAGCGGAAGAAGGGCTGCTGATCGGTGTCGAACTGCCCCCAGGGCGCCCGGTACTGCCGGGTGCCGTGGCTGTTGGCGATGTCCTCGCCGTGGGTGCCGGGGGAGAGCTGCACCAGGACGGCTGTCGTGCCCGCCAGCGGCGTGTCGTGGATGGCGCCCCCCGAGTCCGGCGCCGCCTGCGGGAAGTCGATCCGGTGCGGGTTCTGGTCGGGGGCCTTGAGGTCCATGATCTCGGCGTTGGAGCCGACGTTGGGCGACGCCATCGGCAGCCCGGCGGCGCGGGCGAGCGCCTCGCCGGCCTCGTTGGAGACGATCTCGTCGAAGACGACCTCCGTCTGAAGGATGTCGCGCGGCTTGGTGGCCACGCCCTTCAGCGGGGCCGGGTCGGTCACCAGGCGCGAGGCGTAGTCGATGGGGTCCCCGGGCCCGACGATGGTCTGGATCAGGGTGACCAGCGGGTGCGTGTCGGTGAACTGGTCGTTCTGGAAGCCGAAGTTGAGCGCGCCGGCGAGGGAGAGCTGCGCGCTGATGGCCGGGGAGTGCACGCCCAGCTCGTTGATGATGCCGCCGCCGTCGACGTTGAGCGCCCACGCGAGCACGTGCGGCTCCAGCGCGGCGGCCACGGTCCCCTCGATCGCGCCGAGCGAATCGCCCACGTAGACGATGCGCGAGCCGTCCAGCTTCGGCGCGGTGCCGCCCGTCTGCAGCGGGGAGATGTCCGGGCCGGCGCGCAGCACCTTCACGAGCTGCGCGGTGTCGAGCTCCGCCTGCCGGAGCTGATCGCGCAGGGCGCCGAGGTTCTGCAGGCCACCGAAGAGGTCGAAGGAGCCGTTGGTGGCGCCCTTGTCGTCCACGTCGGCGATGCCGTCCGGGCCGTTGTACTTGGCGCCGGGCGCGCTGACGTAGTTGGTGGTCTTGTCGTTCTGGTACTGCGGCTCCGGCGCGCGCGCGCCGAAGGTGACGCTGTCGATGGCGACGGCCGCCCAGCCCTTCGCGCAGAAGATGTTGGCGAGGTCGAAGAGGAAGGAGCGGGAGCTGGAGAGGCCGTGCTGCACGATGACGACCGGGTAGCCGTCCGGCGGCATCGCCGCGGTGGGCAGCGCGATCGTGACCCAGATCTTGCTCGTCGGCTTCTCCGGCGCGGGGATGACGTTGCCCGACGCGTCGCGGGCGAAGTTGGCGTGGTCCGGGTCGGCGTAGCCGTTCGGCCGCACCTGCAGGTAGTTCACCGCGTCGAACACCGCGGTGCCCACGGCCGCGATCTTGTCGTGAGCGCGCACGGGCAAGCTGCGATCGGGATCGTCGTCGCCGCTCGGGAGCTTGTCCTTCGCGTCGACGACGCCGAGCCAGTCGTCCAGGGTGGCGGCGAAGCCCGCCGGCAACGGCGTCGCGGCGGCGAACCGTCCGTCGCCCATGGGCGCGAGCGAGGCCGTGTCCCACTTGAGCGCGGGCGTGGGGGCGTCCTCCAGGGCGTCGCGCAGGGCGAAGAGCTCCCGGGTGGAGTGGTCGGTGGTGTAGGCCGCCACCCCGACGATCTGCGCGCCGTCGGCGGCGAGCGCGCCGGAGAGCAGCGCCGACACCTTGTCGTAGGCGTCGCCGTACATGGCGCCGACCGGGCCAGAGCGGTCCCCCGAGGCGATCTTCTGGAAGTCCGGGCTCGCCGCGAGGGCGTGACCGTCCTTGTCCTTCACCCGGCTGGTGACGACGGCCGCGTAGCGGTGCCCCTCCAGCAGGACGACCCCGCGCGCGGGCCCCACGCCGAGCGCCGGCCGCGTCTTGGCCAGGCTGGCGACGTGATAAGCGGCGCGGCAGCCGATGCGCGCCTTCGCCGGGTCGGTCTGCTCGAGATCCAGGAAGAAGACCGAGCTCTGATCGGCCAGGCAGGCGGCTTCGTTCACCGGGAGGGTCGCCGGGTCGACCTTCGCCGAGACGGGCTCGTCGGCGGTGGACGTGGGGTCGTCGACGTAGAACTCGGCGGCCGCCGTGCGGGAGAAGCCGTCCAGCGTGGAGAGGGCCTTCTGCAAGAAGCTGGCGTTGACCGTCACCACGGCGTCCAGCGCGGGGATGGTGCCGATCTTCCCGTTCGCGAGGTACGCGTCGGACGGGAAGGGAACGTCCATGAAGTCGGGCACCGCGGCTGCGTCGACGAAGTGGACCGTCGGCGAGGTCGGCGCCGGCGGTGTCTCGGTGCTGGAGCAAGAAAAGAGGATGCAGACTGCAAAGAGCCCGTAGGGGCGGAGCGCGCGCGTGATCATGAGGCCGTTCTAGCACCAGAAAGCGCTTTTCCGAGCGCTGCAAAGGGGTCTAGGCTGGACTCCCCTCGCAAGGAGCTTCCCCATGCGCCTTCGTAGCATCGTCCTGGTCCTCGCCTCCGCGTCCACCCTCGCCATGGGCGGCCTCGTCGCCGCGTGTGGCAACACCTCGGACGACACCGTCGTCGATGCCGGCCCCGACGTGACCACGCAGGACGCGATGCCCGACGTGGCGCCGGACGTCCAGGACGCCGCGCCTCCGAGCGACGCCTGCACGGTGGACGGGGATCTCAACAACCTGAACGTCCCCAACGCCGCCATCGGCGACGCCGGCGGGTCGGTCCCCGCCTGCGCGGCGTGCCTCAAGACGAGCTGCAGCTCCGACATCAACGACTGCAACAACCTCTGCGAGTGCAAGGGCGCGATCATCAGCCTCTACGACTGCCTGGGGAACGGCCAGTCTCTCACCTCCTGCGGGCTGCTCGCCTTCGCCGGCGTGGGCAGCGACACCCAGGCCATCGGCTTCTCCCTCATCGGTTGCGCGCAGAAGAACTGCTACGGCGAGTGCGGGCTGAGCGCCTTCCTCGACGGCGGCGCCCCCGACGGCGGTGGCGACGCGGGCATCCAGGACGCCGGCGGTCAGTGACCGCTCACGCGCGGCCGCAGCGGCGCGCGCGGTGATGGGCCACCCACGGGGACAGGCGCGCCTGCGCCTCTCCCACCTCGGCGGCCTGCACGCCGGTGGCGCGCTCCAGGCGCGACGCCGCCACGGCGAGGGCCACGGCGACGGCCTCGCGCCGGTCGGCGGGGACCGCCTCGTAGCCGAGCAGCGCCTCCTTGTTCCGCTCCAAGAAGCCGGTGTCGTAGTGGCCGGCGACGAAGTCGGGGTGGGAGAAGAGCTTCTGGTGGAAGGCGATGTTGGTGCGGATGCCGGTGACCACGTACTCGGAGAGCGCGCGCCGCATGCGGGCCACGGCGCGCTCGCGCGTCGGGGCCCACACGCACAGCTTGGAGACGAGCGGGTCGTAGAAGCTGGAGATGGTGCACCCCGGGTAGGCGCCGCCGTCGTCGCGGATGCCCGGCCCATGCGGGACGACCAGCTCCTGGATCGTTCCGGGTGAGGGCAGGAAGCCGGTGGACGGGTCCTCGGCGTAGACGCGGCACTGGATGGCGGCGCCGCGACGGGTGATGTCGCCCTGCGCGAAGCCGAGCTTCTCCCCCTGGGCCACGAGCACCATCTCGCGCACCAGGTCCAGGCCGGTCACCAGCTCGGTGACCGGGTGCTCCACCTGCAGCCGGGTGTTCATCTCCAGGAAGTAGAAGTTGCCGTCCGGCGCGAGCAGGAACTCGAAGGTGCCGGCGGAGAAGTAGCCCACCGCCTTCGCGCCCTGCACGGCGATGGCGCCCATGCGCTCGACGAGGTCCGCCGGCACGCCGGCCTGCGAGAGCGCCGGCGTGGGCGTCTCCTCCACGACCTTCTGGTTGCGCCGCTGGATGGAGCAGTCGCGCTCGAAGACGTGGACCAGGTTGCCGTCGCGGTCGCCGAGGACCTGGATCTCGACGTGGCGCGGGCGCTCGATCGCCTTCTCCAGGTAGACCGTGTCGTCGCCGAAGAACTTCTTCGCCTCGCTGCGCGCGCGCTCCCACGCGCTGGCCATCTCGTCCGGGCTCGCGACCAGGCGCATGCCCTTGCCGCCGCCGCCGCTCGCCGCCTTCAGCATCACCGGGAAGCCGATCTTCTTCGCGGCGGCCGTCGCCTCCTCGGCGGTCTCGCACGTCGCGCCGGGGGTGACGGGGACGCCCGCCTCGCTCATGCGCTTGCGGGCGGCGGTCTTGGAGCCCATCTGCCGCATCGCGCTCGCCGGCGGGCCGATGAAGGTGACGCTCGCGGCCTCGCACGCCTCCGGCAGCGCGGGGTTCTCGCTGAGGAAGCCGTAGCCCGGGTGGATCGCCTGGCAGCCCGCCTTCTTCGCCACGCTCACGATCTTGTCGACGCGCAGGTAGCTCTCCGACGCGGGCGCGGGGCCGATGGGGTAGGCCTCGTCGGCCATGCGCACGTGCAGGGCGGCGCGGTCCGCCTCGGAGTAGACGGCGACGGCGCCGATGCCCATCTCGTGGAGGGTGCGGATGACGCGCACCGCGATCTCCCCGCGGTTGGCGATGAGGACCTTGCGGAAGGGCATGCCCGTTCGATTACCAGGGAATCGCGCGGGAGATAACCCCGCGCGTTTTCGGTATGCTTCGCGCGTGACCGACCAGCGCTCGCTGACATTCGACTTCGACGCCCTCCCCGCGGCGCAGGAGGAGGCACCCGCGAGCGAGGCGCCGCAGTCCGACTGGCCGCCGCCGTACCCGGACGCCCCGAGCCCCACGCGCTGGGTGGAGCTGGACGACGAGCCGCCCGTGGGGCCTCCCGCGCCGGCGGCGCGCCCGCCGGAGCCCCGCGGCCAGCCGCGCGCCATGTCCGTCGCCGAGCTGGGGCGAGCCATCCGCGGGGCCATCGACGCCGGCTTTGCGCGCGGGGTGTGGGTCGAGGGCGAGGTCGTGGGGGCCCGCCCGGCGGGCAGCGGACACTTGTACTTTACACTCAAGGACGCCGAGGAGGACGCCGCGGTCGACGTGGTCGTCTACAAGAGCAACCTGACCTCCCGCACCCGCGCGATGATCAAGGACGGCGCCCGGGTGCGCCTGCGCGGGCGGCCGACGTACTACGCCCCGCGCGGGCGGCTGCAGCTCACCGCCGACCGCGTGGAGCTCGCCGGGCGCGGCGCCCTGCTCGAGGCGATCGAGCGGCTGAAGGCGAAGCTCGCCGCCGAGGGCCTCTTCGACGCCGGGCGCAAGCGCGCGCTCCCGTCGTCGCCGCGCGTCGTGGGCGTCGTCACCAGCGCCGGCGGCGCCGTCATCCACGACATCTGCAAGGTGGCGAAGCAGCGCGGCGGCGCGCGCATCCTGCTCGCCCCGGCGCGCGTGCAGGGGGCCGGCGCGGCGGAGAGCATCGCGCGGGCGCTGCGCATCCTGCAGCGAGTGGCCACGGTGGACGTCATCATCGTGGGGCGCGGCGGCGGATCCTTCGACGAGCTCCTGGTGTGGAACGACGAGGCGCTCGTGCGCGCCGTCGCCGCCTGCCGCGTGCCGGTGGTGAGCGCGGTGGGCCACGAGGTGGACGTCACCCTCACAGACTTCGCGGCGGACCGCCGCGCGGCGACCCCGTCGCAGGCGGCGGAGATGACGGTGCCCGATCGGCAGGCGATGCGGCGGGAGGCGCGGCACCTGCGCGAGAGGCTGGAGCGCGCCGCGCGCGCTCACCTGGCGCGCGGCAAGGCGGAGCTCGCCGGCCACGCGCGGCTGCTCGGCGATCCGCGCCTCGCCATCGCCGCCCACCAGCAGGCCCTGGACGACAGGCGGGGGCGCGTGGAGTCGGGGGCGCGCCGGGCGGTGCGGCGCGGGCGCGCGCAGCTCGCTCCGCTCTCGCAGCGGCTCGCGGTCGTGCACCCGGGCGCGGTGCTGGCGCGCGAGAAGGCCGAGCTCGGGCGCGTCGCCGCGCGGGTGGGCAGCCTCGTCGCGACGCGCGTCGCCCGGGAGAGCGCCTCGCTCGAGCAGCTGGGCGCGCGGCTGGACGCGATGAGCCCGCTCAAGGTGCTCGGCCGCGGGTACGCCATCGCGACGCGGGCGGACGGGCGCGCGGTGCGGGCGGCGCGCGACGTCGCGCCGGGCGACACCCTCACCCTGCGCGTCCACGAGGGACAGGTCGAGGCGACGGTGACTGCGGTGCGCGAGCCGGACCCCGAGGGCGGGTGAAGGCGCGGCGCTTCGCCGTCGTGGGCGATCCGGTCGGCCACTCCCGCAGCCCGGCGATGCACGCGGCGGCGTACCGCGCGCTCGGCCTGCCGCACACCTACGAGGCGATCCGCGCCACCGCGGCGGAGCTCGCGGCGGTCGTCGCGCGCCTCCGGGCCGGGGAGCTGGACGGTGTCAACGTGACCGCCCCGCACAAGGTCGCCGTCCTGCAGTACGTGGACGCCATGGACCCGAGCGCGCGCGTCGTCGGGGCGTGCAACACGCTGGTGCGCGACGGGGCGGGGCGGATCGTGGCCTACGACACCGACGTGCCCGCCATCGCCGAGGAGCTGCGCGCGCTGGGGGCCGGCGTCGACGGCACGCGGGACACGGCGGTGGTGCTCGGCGCCGGCGGGGCGGCGCGGGCCGCGGTGGTCGCCTGCGCCCAGCTCCTCGGCGTCGCGCGGGTCGTCGTGCGCGCGCGCACGGACGCGGCAGGGGCGTGCCTGGAGCTGGAGCGCGCGCTGGAGGCGGAGGGCACCCCCGCCATGGTGGTCGCGACCCCTCTCTCCGCGGACGCAGAGGTCGAGGCGCGCGCGGCGTGCGTGGTGCAAGCGACGAGCGCCGGGATGGCCGGGGCGGACGCGGGCGAGGGGGTGGCCGGCGCGGTCGCCTGGCCCGCGATGCCGCGCGACGCGGCGGCGCTGGAGCTCGTCTACGCGCCGCGCGAGACGCCCTTCCTGCGCGCGGCCCGCCGGCACGGCCTGCGCGCAGAGGGCGGGCTGGGCGTGCTGGCGCGGCAGGGCGCCCTGGCCTTCGAGCTCTGGCTCGCCTCTACCGCCCCCCGGAGAGCCATGCTGGCCGCGCTGGACGAGCCCCCCACGGCGCCGGCATAGCCGTTTCGCGCGCGGCGTCCTACCTTTGGAGTCGTCGTGGCAGCCACCAAGAACCGCCAGCGCCTGGGGTACCGCCGGATCGTCCAGCTCCTGGTGTACCTGGTGATCGTGCCCACGGCGCTGCTGCTCTCGCTGGGCATCGTCCTGATGTTCATCGGCGAGGCGGGCATCGACCTCCTGATGGGCATCCTCACGGTGACCATCGTCGGGGTGGTGGTGACGGGCGTGGTGCTGGTGCTCGTCTTCCTGCGCCGCGAGGCCAACCTGAGCGCGCTGCAGGCCGACTTCGTCTCCAAGGTCAGTCACGAGCTGCGCACGCCGCTCACCGCCATCCGTCTCTTCGCCGAGACCCTGGAGCGCTCGAGGGACGACGAGGCGACGCGTGAGCAGTGCATCGAGAGCCTCGCGGTGGAGACCGACAAGCTCTCCCGCCGCATCGAGCGGCTGCTGGACTGGGGGCGCATGGAGGCGGGCCGCAAGCTCTTCGACATGCGCGCCGTGCCCGCGGACGACATCGTGCAGGGGGCGATCGACGCCTTCTCGCCGCTGCGGACCGACGGCAAGATCGACTTCGAGAGCAGCGTGGAGCCGGGGCTGCCGCCGGTCAGGGCGGACCGCGACGCCATCGTCGACGCTCTGGTCAACCTGCTCTCCAACGCCCGCAAGTACGGCGGCACGCCGCCCGTCGTCCGCCTCCGCGCGGTGCAGGCCACCAAGGGGCGCGTCGCCTTCGAGGTGCAGGACAACGGCGAGGGCATCGCGGCGCCCGAGCAGCGGCGCATCTTCGACAAGTTCTACCGCATCGACGACCGCCTCTCCCGCACGCGCGAGGGGAGCGGCCTCGGCCTCGCCATCGTGAAACACATCGTGCGCGCGCACCGCGGGCGGGTGGTGGTGACGAGCGCGCGCGGCGAGGGGGCGACCTTCCAGATCGTCCTGGGGGCCGCGACCGAGCCGGAGCGGGCCGCCGCGCCGGTCGAGACGGCGGGGCCGGACGCGAGCCCGCAGCGACCCTGAGACGGTTTCGGCCCTATCCACCCACAAAGCGCGGTAAGGAATTTCGCAGGGCATGCAACCGACGGCCCCCAGAGCGCGAGGCAGCCAGACCTCGGGGCGGATGGTGCTCGTCGTCGAGGACGACGCGAGCATCTCGCTCGGCCTGCGCATCAACCTGGAGAAGGAAGGCTACCGCGTCCTCGTGGAGGGAGACGGCGAGCGCGGGCTGGAGACCGCCCGGACGGCCGGGCCGGACCTGGTCATCCTGGACCTGATGCTCCCCAACAAGAACGGCTTCGAGGTCCTGCAGACCCTCCGCGCCGAGGGCTACGGCATGCCGATCATCGTGCTCTCGGCGCGCACCGGGGAGATGGACAAGGTGACCGGCCTGGAGCTCGGCGCCGAGGACTACGTGGCCAAGCCGTTCAGCCTGGCCGAGCTCCTGGCGCGGGTGCGCGCCGCCCTTCGCCGCGGTCCCGTCGCCTCGCGCGCGATTCGCTTCGGCGAGGTGGTGGTGGACGTCCAGGCGCGCGACGTGCGGCGCGGCGGCCAGCCGGTCGACATGACCGCCACCGAGTTCGACGTCCTGATGTGCCTGCTCGACGCGAAGGGCCACGCGCTCAGCCGCGACGCCATCTTCCGCAAGGTCTGGGGCCCGGGCCACCACGGCACCCCACGCACCATCGACAACTTCATCCAGCAGCTGCGCGCCAAGCTGGAGGTCGACCCGCAGGCCCCGCACCACTTCCACACCGTGCGGGGTGTAGGTTATCGCTTCGATGGCTAGTCTCCAGGGCGGGACGCGGTCGGGCGGCCCAGTCCTTCCGGAACGCTCCGTGCTCGATTAGGAACAAGGACCCGATGGACCCCTCGCTTCTCCGCCAGTACCTCTCGACCGTCTACGAGCTGCCGACTCCCAACGGCCCGCTCCGCGTCTCCCTCGACGGCGACATCGTCAGCGACCCGTCCACCCTGCCCGAGCTGCTGCGCACGCCCTTCTGCATCCTCACCGCATACAACCCGCGGTCGATGCTCCTGCCGCGCAAGGTCAACGACGCGCGCCACAACGTCCTGCGCGATCTGCTCATCCTCGGCTGTTACCGCGTGGAGTCGTGCGTCGGCTACGAGGAGGAGCCGGAGGGCACCTGGCGCGAGCCGTCGTGGCTGGTTCACGGCATCGAGCGGGACGAGGCCATCGCCTTCGGGCGTGTCTTCCGGCAGAACACCATCATCGTCAGCCGCGGGATGCGCCCGGAGCTGACGACGACCGACCCGACGTGCGACGACGTGGGGAAGTCCTTCGTCGGCAACTGGCGCGTGCGCGGCTGAGCGCCCGCCATCAGCGCGCGTCCTTGGCGCAGCGGAAGCCGGACATCACCAGGCGGTACCGACCGGGGTGGTGCACGCGGTTGCTCGCCCGCAGCCCGCGCGGGAAGTAGTTGAACGCGCCGCCCCGCAGCACGTGCTCGCAGGTGGTGGGGAGGGGGTTGGAGCCAGTGAAGCCCTGCTTGCCCTCGGCGCGGAGCTTCGCCAGCGTGGCGAGGATCTCCGGGCAGGTGCCCGGCTTGCCCTCGCTCGCCGTCTTGCGACGGTAGGCGACGGGATCGTACTCGTCCTGCTGCCACTCCCAGACGTTGCCGGCGAGATCC
Source organism: uncultured delta proteobacterium (assembly GCA_963782055.1). Lineage (GTDB taxonomy): Bacteria > Myxococcota_A > Polyangia > Polyangiales > Polyangiaceae > DASXHD01. The sequence continues at coordinate 630,092 of CAWAIF010000003.1, read as the reverse complement.
TCGTGACCGTACGGGCCGCGACCCGCGGGGTGCGTGCCCACGTCGTCGGTGCTGCCGACGCCGAGCGGGCGGCCGTAGACCGCGCGGTCCGGGGTGGGCGGCTCGTTGCCCCACGGGTAGGTGCGGTCGTCGTCCCCGCGCTCGGCGCGCTCGAACTCCGCCTCCCGCGGCAGGCGGGCGCCCCGCCATGCGCAGTACGCGGTCGCGTCGTCCCAGCTCACCCCGACGACCGGCTTGTTCGGGCTCAGGAAGCGCGCGTCCGGTCCGGCGTGGCGGCGGCTCGCCACGTGCCGGTCGTTGACGCGGCAGGCCTTCGCGCGCACGCACGCGTCGTAGGCGGCGTTGGTCACCTCGGTGCGGTCCAGCCAGAACGCCGGGAGGGTGACCCGGTGCGCGGGGTGCTCGTCCTGCTCGCCGCCGGTGTCGGCGCCCATGGTGAAGCTGCCCGCGGGCACAAGGAGCATGCCCGGCGGCGCGGCCTCGGGAGCCGACGCGTCGGGGCCTGCGGAGACGGCCGGCGCCGCGGGCGCGGACGCGGACGGGAGCGCGGTGGCAGAGCCGGAAGCCGCCGGCCGGACGGCCACCTGCGCGGAGGCGCCCGGCGGTGGGGCAGGCGTGCCCGACGCCTCCCGCTCGCCAGAAGGCGTGCACTCTGCAAGGATCACGAGGGCCGCGACCGCGGCGGTCCGGAGACGCACGCGCGCCGTTGTAGCGCGGACGCGCGCCCGGTTCCAACGCGCGGCGCGGCCGCGGCCGCCCAGAGAGAGGGTGCCGCGTGCCGCCGGGGCGTGCTAATCGCAGCGGGCGCCGCCATGATCTCGGTCTCGCACCTCGTCAAGCGCTACGGCCCGGTCCTCGCGGTCGACGATCTCTCCTTCGAGGTGGGCAAGGGCGACGTCGTGGGCTTCCTCGGTCCGAACGGCGCGGGCAAGTCGACCACGCTGCGCATCCTCGCGGGCTTCCTCGGGCGCACCGGCGGCAAGGTCGAGGTGTGCGGCCACGACATGAGCGAGGACTCCTTCGAGGCGCGCAAGAGCATCGGCTACATGCCGGAGGCGGTGCCCATCTACCCCGAGATGCGCGTCGCCGAGTACCTCACCTTCCGCGCCGAGCTGAAGCGCGTCCCGCGCGCGGAGCGCCGCGGCCGCGTGGACGCGGCGATGGAGAAGGCCGCTGTCACCGACCGCGCCAACACCCTCGTGGGCAAGCTCTCCAAGGGCTACCGGCAGCGCGTGGGGCTGGCCGACGCGCTGGTCGCCGACCCGCCGCTGCTCATCCTGGACGAGCCCACCGCCGGCCTCGACCCCAACCAGATCCGCGAGGTGCGCGAGGTCATCCGCGCGCTCGGCGCCGAGCACACCGTGCTGCTCTCCACGCACATCCTGAGCGAGGTGGAGGCGAGCTGCTCGCGCGTCATCGTGATCACCAGGGGCAAGCTCGTGGCGGAAGGCACCACCGAGGAGATCCGCAGGATGCGGCGCTCGCCGGCGCTCGAGCTCACCCTGCGGGGGGACGCGGCGCAGGTGAAGAAGACGCTCGGCGGGATGGACGGCGTGGCGCGGGTGCGCGTGGAGGCGGGCGGCGCGGACGGCACCGTGCGCGCGGTGTGCGCCTGGTCGAAGAAGAAGACGGCGAAGTCCGCGGCCGAGGCGACCGAGCGGGTCGTCGCGGCGCTCGTCGCCGCGGGCGTGGGTGTGCGCGCCGTCGCGCCCGCGCAGAGCACCTTGGAGGAGGTCTTCGCCGAGCTGACGGAGGCGACCAAGCCGGGCGGCGACGGGGGCGAGGGCGAGGCAGCGCGGCCGGAAGAGGACGCCGATGCGTAGCTTCTGGCCCATCTACAAGCGCGAGCTCTTCGCCTTCTTCGTGACGCCGCTGGCGTGGGTGCTCATCTGCGTCTTTTTGCTCGTGCAGGGCATGCATTTCTACCTGCTCGTCGACCACTTCGCGAACGTCGCGGCGGTGGACAGCGATCAGACGCCGGTCGCGGCCTTCTTCGGCAACACGGTGCTGCTCTACCTGGTGCTCTTCCTGCTGGTCCCGCCGATGACCATGCGCCTCTTCGCCGAGGAGCGGCGCAGCGGCACGATCGAGGCGCTGATGACCGCGCCGGTCAGCGCGACGGCGGTGGTGATGGCCAAGTACCTCGCCGCGCTGACGACCTACGTCGCCATGTGGGCGCCCACGGTGCTGTACATCGTCATCCTGCAGCGCTCCGGCACGGTGGACTGGCACGTCGTCGGGGCCAGCTACCTCGGCGTGCTGCTCGTCGGCGCGGGCTACCTCGCCCTCGGCCTGCTGATGAGCGCCCTCACCCGCAGCCAGTTCCTCGCCCTGGTGCTCACCGCGCTCGTCATCCTGTCCCTCTTCATCCTGGGCGTCGGCGAGTTCGTCACCCGGGAGGGCTCCACCCTCCACGCCGTGTGCGCCCACGTCTCGGTCTGGGCGCAGATGAACGACTTCGCCAGCGGCGTCGTGGACTCCCGGCGCCTGGCGTGGGGCGCCACGCTCGTCGTGCTCCCGCTCTTCCTCACGGTGCGCGTCGTCGACGCGTGGAGGTGGAGCTGATGGCGCTCAGGAAGCGGGTCCTCGACACCGCGCGCGCTCTCTCGCTGGGAGGGGATCGCGGCGGCGGTGGCGGTGTGCGTGCTGCTCAACGTGCTGCTCGCCCGCCACTACAAGCGCTGGGACTGGACGAGCGGCAAGCTCTACACCCTCTCCGGGCCGACGCTGGAGACGCTCCACTCCCTGCCCGACAAGGTGCAGCTCTGGGTCATCCTGGGCGGCGGCGACCCGATGGAGCAGAGCCTGCGCCACCTGCTCTCCAGCTACGAGGGCGAGACGCAGAAGCTGGACGTGCACTGGGTCGACCCCGACAAGGACGTGCTCGCCCTCCAGGACCTGCGAAAGCGCTTCAAGGTGGAGACCTCGCCGGCGCAGGACGGGCGGATGGTGGCGGACGCCATCGTCATCGTGGCGCGGGGGGACCGCCACTGGTTCCTCACGCCGGCGGACATGGTGGAGGTCACGCCGGGGGACGACACCAAGGCGCGCCCGCGTGAGGAGCAGGCCATCACCGGGGCGATCCGGCGGGTGGTGGCGGGCGAGCGCACCAAGCTCTGCTTTCTGACCGGCCACGGCGAGCGGTCCATCGAGGACGGGAGCGACGAGGGCCTGGGCCTCTTGCGCGACGTGCTGGAGAAGGACAACTACGACACCGAGGCGGTCGACTCCACGCCGCCCAACGCCTTCGAGCCCTTCAAGGGCTGCGACGTGGTCATCGTGGCGGCGCCTTCGGTGCGCGGCGCGCGCTCCCTCGGCCCGCTCACCGACGCCGAGGCGACCCGCCTTCGCACCTACCTGATGAGCGGCGGCAACATGCTGCTGACGCTGGGGGCGGAGAGCGACGACGCCGCGGGACCGCTCGGCAAGGTCCTCGCGCCCTTCGGGATCGGCCTGGGGGACCGCCTGGTGCTCGAGCCCGACCCCAAGCTCCTCATCCCCGACTCCCGCGCCAACACCTTCATCGCCACGGCGAGGACGCACCCGGTGACCACCGGCCTGGTGCCCACCGACGAGCTGCGCGATCCGCCGCGGGTGGTGGTGGACACCTCCCGCCCGCTGCACCACGTGGTCGACCCGTCGGGCACCACCGCGAGCGACCTGCTCGTCTCCAGCGACAAGTCCTTCGCCGTGGGGGTGGACCGCGCCGGCGCCATCGCCCGCACGCCCCCGTCGGAGGTGCCGGAGAAGGCGCGCGGCGACGAGGCCGGCCCCTTCGTTCTCGCCATGGCGAGCGAGCGCCCGAAGGTCTCCAGGGACGCGGCGCACGGCCCGCGAGTGGTGGTGTTCGGCTCGTCCAGCGCGCTCGCCATGGCCAACTGGCGCGCGCCCCTCCCGTGGCGCGGCACCGCCTTCCTGGTGGAGAACGCCGTCGCCTGGCTGGCGGCCAAGCCGGAGGTGCTGGACATCCCGGACAAGCCCACCGTCGGCGCGGGCCTGAAGATGAACGCGGCGGTGGAGGGCCAGGTCCAGCGCTACGTGCTGCTCTACATGCCGCTCGCCGCCTTCGCCATCGCCCTCGGCGTGGGCCTCCGCCGCCGGAGCACCGAGGGAAAGCCGCGCAACGCGCCCGGGAAGGCGGGCGACCGCCGCCCGCCGAAGAAGCGCAAGGCGAAGGAGGCGCCCGACGAGGAGCAGGAGGACGGCGACGGCGAGGACGAGCGCGAGGACGCGCCGGACGACGACGAGGACGAGGACACGCCGTGAAGTGGCGCAAGCACGCCACGTCCATCGTGCTGATCGCGCTCGCGGTGGGCCTGTCGGCGTACGTGTGGCTCGTCGACCGCGACAAGGTGACCGACACCGAGCGCGAGGCGCGCGCCAGGGACATCCTGCCTGCCTTCCGCCGCGACGCGCTCTCTCGCATCGAGATCGTCAGCGGCAGCGAGACGCTGGTGCTCGCGCGAGACGTGGCGGCCGACAGCGGCGACGCGCCGTGGCGCATCGAGAAGCCAGTGCCGCAGGCCGCCGACCCCGACGCCGTCGACCACCTCGTGGGCGCGCTGGAGTTCGCCTCGTACGTGCGCAAGCTGGAGGGGAAGGCCCCGGGCACCGACACCCCGCGCGCGCGGATCACCGTGACGATGGGCAAGCTCGTCTTCCACCTCGCGCTCGGCTCCGCCGCCCCCTCGCCGGCGGGCGCGTCGTACCTGAGCGTGGAGGGCGAGGGCGCCTACGTCGTCTCCAAGGAGCTCACCGATCAGCTCCTGCTCGGCGCCGACGCCTACCGCAGCCGCACGGTGGTCCCCTACCTCTCGCTGGACCTGACGAGCCTGGAGGTGCGCGGCAAGACGTCCGGCTTCCACGTCGACCGCATGGATGACGTCTCCTTCCGCCTCGCCGGGTCGAAGCTGCGCGCCTCGCGGCAGGTCATCGACCGCGTGTGGCAGGCCTTCGCCGACATGCGCGCGGAGAGCTTCCTCCCCGACGCCGACGCCGATCGCCTCACGGCCGCGCCGGCGTTCACCATCACCATGACGCCGAAGGACGCGTCCAAGCCGAAGGGCGTGATGGTCGTCGGCGACGCGTGCCCCGGCCACCCCGACGACGTCGCCTTCGTGCGCACCGAGCCGACACGCGTCTCCGCGTGTGTGCCCAAGGGCGTGCTGGCCGGGCTGGGCACCACCGCGGCGGAGCTCGTCGACCCGCGCCTCTTCGTCGCCCACGAGGACGAGGTGGAGGAGATCACCCTGGAGACGCTGCCCTCCGGCACCCGCGTGGAGCTGGCGCGCAAGGGGTCCGGCTGGCACGAGCGCTCCCCCGCCGACCGCGATCTGGAGGGGGACGAGGTCGACATGGCCAACGCCCTCGTGGGCGCCGTCGTCCGCTCGGAGGGGACCGACGCGAAGGAGGACGCGGCGCCGCTCGCCGCGCGCGCGCGCGTGACGCTGGTGCGGGCCGAGACGCACGCCCGCGAGGTGGTGGAGCTCGGCGGAGACGCCGCGCACCCGCGCGTGCACCGCGACGCCGACGGCGCCACCCTCTCGGTGAGCCCGGAGGTCGCGCGCAAGCTGACGCCCTCGCTGGTGGCGCTGAAGGGGCGCGCGGTCTTCCTGCCATCGCTGGACGCCCGCGACGCGAAGACGCTCTCGCTGCGCTGCGGCGTGGCGCAGGACCTGGAAGCCGCGGGCTCGCAGTGGACGCTGCGCGCGCCGCACGGCTTCGCGGCGGACCCGCCGAAGACGCTCGACATGGTCGACCAGCTCGCCAAGCTCCAGGCGGACGCCTGGGTCGCCGACCACGACGACGGCTCCTTCGGCTTCGCGACCTCGCCGTGCTCGGTGACGCTGACTTTGGGCTTCGAGGGCGGCACGCGCACCGTCACCGTGCGCCTCGGCCGCGAGGGCGAGGGCGGCGTCTACGCGCAGGCGGAGGACGCGCAGCCCGGGCGACCCAAGACGCTGACGCCGGTCTTCCTCCTCCCGCGCACCATGCGCGACCTGCTCCAGACGATCCTGGTCGACCGCAGCCCGGTCACCATCGACACCGCGCGCGCCGATCGCATCGAGGTGGAGCGCCCGGGAGCGGCGGTGGTCCTCACGCAGGTCGCCGGCCAGTGGACCGGGCCGGACGCAGGCCTCCCCGCGGGCCCCGACGCCCTCCTCCACGCCGTGGACACCCTCCGCGCCGACGAGGTGGCCCACCTTGGCGCCCCCGCCGCCGACGAGGGCTTCGCGACGCCGTCGCTCCAGCTGCGCGCCACCGTCACCGCCGACGGCGGCGCGCGCACGACGCACCTGGTGTTCGGGCGCGACACCGTCCGGCACAACCTGCCGATGGTCTTCGCCCGCGTGGACGGCATAGACGCCACCTTCCTCGTCGCCCGCGACCGCGTCTCGCCCATCCGCGATTCCTTCTGATCACTTGCTGCGCCGGCGCGCATGGCCTACGTCCAGCAAAGGAATGGAAGCGCGCCCCATCCTCAAGTGGGCCGGAGGCAAGTGGCGCCTCCGCGAGCAGCTGCTCGGCTGCGTCCCCGAGAAGGTGGGTACCTACGCCGAGCCGTTCGTCGGCAGCGCCGCGCTCTTCTTCGCCCTCTCCGGCGACGCGCGCCCGCGCTTCGCGCGCGCCTTCCTCTCCGACGCCAACGAGGAGCTCATCCTCTGCTACCGGGTGGTGCGCGACGGGGTGGAGGAGCTCATCGAGGCGCTCGGCGCCTACCGCTACGACCGCGACCTCTTCTACGAGACCCGCGAGCTGGACCCGCTCACCCTGAGCGACGTGGCCCGCGCCGCGCGCTTCATCTTCCTCAACCGCACCTGCTTCAACGGCCTCTGGCGGGTCAACGCCAGCGGCAAGTTCAACGTCCCCTTCGGCCGCTACGCCAACCCCAGGATCCTCCAGCAGGAGCGGCTGCGCGCGGCCGCCGCGGCCCTCGCCGGCGTCGAGCTGCGCACCGGCGACTTCACCGCGGTGACGCGCAAGCTGCGCGCCGGGGACTTCGTCTACTTCGACCCGCCCTACGTGCCGCTGTCGCGCACCAGCGACTTCACCGCGTACGCCGCGGGCGGCTTCGGAGCGAAGGACCAGGAGCGCCTGCGCGACGAGCTGGCGCGGCTGCGGGACGCGGGCGTCCACGCGCTGCTGTCCAACGCCGACACGCCCCACACGCGCGAGCTGTACGCCGGCTTCCCCATGCGATCCATCGAGGCGCCCCGGAGCATCCACGCCGACGCCAGCAAGCGCGGGCCGACGGCCGAGCTGCTGGTGGGCACGTGGGCGGCGCCCGGGCTGCGCCTGGAGGGCGCGCCCCGGCGATCGAGGAGGCGCGCGTGACGGACGACGAGATCCTGGGGATGCGCGTGAAGGCAGAGCTGCGCCGCCGCCTGCGCGGCCTGCGGCAGACGACGCCGGCCTCCGCCCTCGCCGAGCGCTCGCGACGCATCGTCCTTGCGCTGCAGTCGCTCGAGGTCGTGACGCAGGCCCGCTCGGCGGCGCTCTTCTGGCCCATCGAGGAGAAGCACGAGGTCGACCTCCGCCCCCTGGACACCTCGCTGCGCGCCGCAGGCGCGCGCGTCGCCTACCCGTCCATCGACCCCGAGACGCGCACGATGACCTTCCGCTTCGTGGACGATCCCGCCACGCTCGAGGAGCGCGGGATGGGCTTCGCCGAGCCGCCGCCCGGCGCGGAGGAGCCGCTCGCGCTGGACGTGGTGATCGTGCCGGCCATCGCGATCGACGCGGCCGGCTTCCGCATCGGCTACGGCGCCGGCTTCTACGACATGGCCCTGCCGCGCTGGCTCCCCGGCGCGGTGCTGGTGGGGGTCGCCTACGACTTCCAGCTCCTCGCCGAGATCCCCCGCGCCCCGCACGACGTCCCGGTCGCGTGGATCGTGACCGACAGGCGCACCCTCCAGGCCGACCCTGCGAAGCGCTGAGATCGCTCAGTTGCGGCGGGGGCCGCGCAGCTTGTCCTGGCACGCCGGGCAGAGGCCGTACATCTCGTGCTTGTGGCTGCGCAGCTCGAAGCCGTAGCGCAACGCCACCTCTTCCTGCAGCGCCTCGATGCGCGGCTCCTCGAACTCCACGATGGCGCCGCACTCCACGCAGATCAGGTGGTCGTGGTGGTGGGAGGTGTCGTCCGCCAGCTCGTAGCGGGCGAGGCCGTCGCCGAACCGCCGCTCCAGCGCGACGCCGCACTCGGTGAGCAGCTTGAGCGTCCGGTAGACCGTCGCGTAGCCCACCTTCGGGTCCTGCGCGCGGACCTGCCCGAGCAGCTCCTCGATGCTGACGTGGTTGGGCGAGCGGAAGAAGGTCTCCACGATGAGCCGCCGCTGATCGGTCGAGCGGAGGCCCTTCTTGACCATGTGCGAGTGCAGCAGCGCCCGGAAGCGGTCGAGGTCGCCTGTTTCTCGTTCGGTCGCGCTCACACCCCACCACCTCTCATGCAGCCGCAGTGTGTTCCCGCCGCGGGAGATCGGCAAGCCGTGCGGGCGGGCGCCGGCGCACGGCGACCACCGGGCCGGGCCTTGGCGGCCGGCGGGAGCGTCAGCCCCGCTCGACCTTCAGCCCCTCCGACTCCCACGCGAGCAGGCCACCCTCCAGGAACATGACGGGCACGCCGTCTTCCGCCAGCTTGAGGGCGAGGTCCTTCGTCTTGTCGCCGGAGCGGCAGTAGACAACCGGCCGGCCGGGGAGCATGTGCAGCTCCGCCAGGCGATCGCCAATCTCCTCGAAGGGGATGTTCTGCGCGCCGGGCACGTGGGCGCGCTTGAACGCGGCCGCGTCGCGCGTGTCCACCGGGACGACGACGCCCTCCTTCAGGAGCTGCACCAGCTCCGGCGCCTTCACCGCGCCCTCGGCGCGGGGGAGGAAGGGCTCGACCATCTCCCGCAGCTTCTTCTTGCCGATGGCGCCGACGACGGCGTCCACCGGACGGCCGTGCTCGAAGAGCATGAAGGTGGGGACCGACTGGACCCGCAGCTCGCGCGCGACGAGCGGTGACTGGTCCACGTCCACCTTGCGGACGCGGACCTTGCCCTCCATCTCCTGGGCGAAGGACTCCACCTCCGGCGCGATCTGCTTGCAGGGCTGGCACCACTCCGCCGAAAACTCCAGCAGGACGGGCACCTCGCTGCGGAGGACCTCCGCCTCGAAGTCCTGCTCGCGAATGGTGGGAATGCCCTTACCCGGGCCCGCTTTCGGGCCCGCGCCGCCGAGGGCGAGACCCCGTCCGAAGTTGCTCATGCGCGGGTAGGGTAACCACTCCCCGCGCGCTGTCCAACCCTCCCTGAGGGGGACTCACACCCGCGGGTCGAGCGCGTCGCGGGCGGCCTCGCCCACGGCGTTGGTGGCGATGACGGTGAGGAAGACCAGCAGCCCGGGGAGCAGCAGCAGCCACCACGCCCCGAAGTGATCGCGCGACTCGCTGAGCATCTCCCCCCACGTGGGCACCGACGCCGGCAGCCCGACGCGCAGGAAGTCCAGCGACGACTCCAGCAGCACGATCTGGCCCAGCCCGAGCACCGCCGTGACCACCGCCGGGGTGAGCGCCATCGGCAGCACGTGCCGCCGCAGCACCCGTGCCGGCGTGGCCCCGAGCGCCCGCGCGGCGACCACGTAGTCGGACGAGGCGACCGCCATGACCTCCGCCCGCACCAGGCGGGCGACCTCCGGCCAGCGCAGCACCGCGATGGTGGTGAGGAGCGATCCCACGCCCGGCCGCGGCACCATCGCCTGCACCGCGAGCACCAGCACCGGCACCGGGAAGGACGAGAGTGTCTCGGTGAGGCGCGCCACCAGGAAGTCCAGACCGCCGCCGAAGAACCCGGAGAGCGCGCCCAGCACCGCCCCCACGAGCACGAACCCGACGACCGCGAGCAGGGCGACCCCCAGCGTGACGCGCGCGCCGTAGACCAGCCGCACCAGCACGTCGCGGCCGAGCTCGTCGGTACCCAGCGGGTGCCCGAGCTCCCGCAGCGGCGGGGCGAGCACGTCGTGAGACTCCTGCTGCGGCCCCTGGCGCATCAGCGGGCCGAAGGCCCAGTCGCCCGCCTGCCGCTCGCGGGCGATGCGGGCGTGATCGTAGCCCTCCAGCGCGGCCGGCCGCGTCACGTTGGGCATCACGTAGAGCGTGCCGTGCACCCGGCAGACGACGGGCAGATCGGAGGCGATCTCGTCGGCGAACACCGCCACCAGCGCGAGCACGCCCAGCACGGCGAGGCACGCCAGGACCACGCGCTTGCCCACCAGGATGGCGACCGCGCGCCGGATGGACCCGGGCCTCAGCACGGCGCGCTCGCTCACGCGGCCCCTCCCCTGCGGCGGAGCAGCCGCTCACGCATGCGCGGGTCCAGGATGCCGTACGCGACGTCGCTCGCGATGAGCGCCGCCGTCGTCGCGAGGGCGGTGAAGAGCACGATGGCGACCAGCCACGAGGCGTCGTGCGACTCCACGGCGCGCATCGTCTCGTAGCCGAGGCCGGGGAGCTCGAACACCTCCTCCACGACGATGGCCGCGCCGAAGAGCACCGGGATCTGCAGCCCGGCGAGCGTCACCATCGGCAGCACGGCGTTGCGAAGCCCGTGGACCAGCAGCACGCGCCACTCGCTGAGGCCCTTCGCCCGCGCGGTGCGGATGTAGTCCTGGCCGAGCACGTCCAGCATGGACGCGCGCTGGTAGCGGGAGAGCGCGGCGAGCGCCGCCGCGGTCATCGTGACGATGGCGAGCACCACGCGCACCGTCTCCGGCCACCCGCCGCGGGAAGCCTGCACCAGCACCTCGGCGAGGAAGTAGGTCGGCAGCGAGTGCAGCAAGAAGAGCGTCACGGCGAGCCACACGTCCACCGGCTGACCGCGCCGCCGCGCGCTGATGACGCCGATGGGGACCGCCAGCCCGAAGCTGGCGAACAGCGAGATGAAGAGCAGCGCGAGGGTGATGCGCGCGTGCGCCATCACCTTCGCCATGATCGGCTCGCCGTCGCGCACGCTGGTCCCGAAGCGTCCCATCGCGGCGGAGAGCAGCCACCGGCCGTAACGCGTCTCGGAGAGCGTCGCCGTGATGCGCTCGCCGCCCTCCAGCGGCTGGTAGTCGGCGCGGTGCATGTCCCACCACCGCGCCCAGGTGTCGGCCACGCGGCGCGCGCCGGCCGCGTCGAGCGGCCGCGGCACCGCGACCTGGTGCGACGAGACGTGCGACGCCAGCGCCGAGAGGCGCGCGGTGGCGTCGGGGTCGGACGAGGTCTGCATCGCCGCCACCAGCTCGCCCAGCGCGAAGGTGTCCACCTCCACCACGTCGCGCTCGCGCGCGTCGGTCGCGCGCCTCGTGAGCCGCACGACCGAGCGGCGCACGGCGGGCGCGGTGAACTCCAGCGAGCGGTCCTCCCAGAACTGCGTCCAGAACACCGGCGCGGTGTCGGGGTCGCGCACGCGGGCGTCGTCGTCCAGGCCCATGCGCCGCGCGATGGGCAGGAGCGCCATCGCCACGCGGCGGCGCGCCGCGGGGGCGAGCCGGTCGAGCGAGGGCACCACGTAGGGCAGCGCGGCGCCGCCCACCCGGGCGAGCTGGTGCGCGGCGAGCGGCGCCTGCGCGTCGTTGGCCGCCAAATGCGCAACGGCGGCCTCCGCGAGGGCGCGCACGTCGCGCGGCGTGGGGTTGACGAAGCGGGGCAGATCCAGCGACCGCTCCCGGCGCGATTCGACGTAGCTGTCGTACTGGGCGGGGTCCTTCCCGAGCAGCGCGATCTGCTGGTCGACGGAGAGCGGCGGCGGCTCCGGGATGAGCGTGCTGACGAGGAAGGCGACGACGCTGATGCCCAGGATCGTCGGTACTGCCCACAGAATCCGGCGGATCGCGTAACGCAGCATCTCGCGGGGTCGAGCTTAGCCCCCCGCGCCCCGACGCACGCAGTTTGTAACGTAAATACCGCGCCAGAGGCGGCCCGGGACGCGGCGCGCGCCCGGTGGTATGTCCCCGTCATGGACCAGGCACTCCGCGAGCGCGCACGGCGATGGATCGCCGAGGACCCCAGCCCCGAGACGCGGCAGGAGCTCGAGGCGCTGCTGGCGAAGGGCGACGCGGCGGCGGAGGCGGACCTCGCTGACCGCTTTGCCGGAAAGCTCGAGTTCGGCACGGCGGGACTGCGCGGCGTCCTCGGCGCCGGCCCCAACCGGATGAACCGCGCCGTCGTGCTGCGCACCACGCACGGCCTGGGGGCGCACCTCGCCGCGGCGGTGAAGGACGCGGCCGCGCGCGGCGTCGTCGTCGGCTACGACGGCCGCCACCTGAGCCGCGCGTTCGCCGAGGACACCGCGTGCGTGCTCGCCGCGATGGGCATCCACGCGCACCTCTTCGACGCGGTCTGCCCGACGCCGCTCACCGCCTTCGCGGTCAAGCACCTGGGCGCCGCCGCGGGCGTGATGGTCACCGCCAGCCACAATCCGCCGGAGTACAACGGCTACAAGGTCTACTGGCACAACAGCGCGCAGATCATCCCGCCCATCGACGCCGACATCGCGAAGGCGATCGACGCCGCGCCGCCGGCGAAGGACGTCCCGCGCGCCGCGCTGAAGGAGGCGCGCGCGAAGGGGCTCGTGGTCACCGTACCGCCGACCGTGGAGCGCGCGTACCTCGACGCGGTCGCGAAGCTGCGCGTGGGCGAGGGCAAGCGCCGGGACCTGCGCATCGCCTACACGCCGCTCCACGGCGTGGGCGACCGGCTCGCCCACCTCGCCCTCGCCGAGGCCGGCTTCACCGACGTCACGTCGGTGCCGGAGCAGGCCCAGCCCGACGGCGCCTTCCCCACCGTCGCCTTCCCCAACCCGGAGGAGAAGGGCGCGATGGACCTGGTGCTCGCCCTCGCCCGGAAGAAGAACGCGGAGCTGGTGCTCGCCAACGATCCCGACGCCGACAGGCTCTCGGTCGCGATCCCCGACGCGACCGCGAAGGGCGGGTGGCTGCAGCTCACCGGCAACCAGGTCGGCGTGCTGCTCGGCCACTACCTGCTCACCCGCGGCGACCGGTCGGGGAAGCGCGTCGTGCTCGCCTCCATCGTCTCCTCGCCGATGCTCGGCGTCATCGCCCGCGGGATGGGCGTCCGCTACGAGGAGACGCTCACCGGCTTCAAGTGGATCGCCAACCGGGCGATGGACCTGGAGCGGGAGGAGGGACTGCGCTTCGTCTTCGGCTACGAGGAGGCGCTCGGCTACACGGTGGGCGACGTCGTCCGCGACAAGGACGGCGTGAGCGCGGCGGTGCTCTTCGCCGAGCTCGCCGCCTCCCTCTCCACCGAGGGCAAGACGGTGCACCAGGCGCTGGAGGCGATCGCCCGCGAGCACGGCCTCTTCGTCAGCATGCAGGCGAGCGTGGTGCGCAAGGGCGCCGAGGGCGCGGCGGAGATCGCCGCGATCATGGACCGCCTGCGCAAGGCGCGCCCGGAGCGCATCGGCGATCACGCCGTCGTCGCCGTCAGCGACTACTACGAGACGCGCACCCGCACCGAGGGCGGCAAGTCCACCCCCCTCACCCTGCCCCGCACCAACATGGTCGGCTTCGACCTGGCCGGCCAGAGCCGCATCCTGGCCCGCCCGAGCGGCACCGAGCCGAAGGTGAAGTTCTACTTCGACGTGCGCGAGGAGGTCCGCGCGGGCGAGCCGTTCGCGGAGGCGGAGGCGCGCGCGCGCGCGGTGATGCAGAAGCTCGCCGCCGCGTTCCAGCAGCTCGCGGGCGTGTAGGTCACAGCCCTTGATAACGCCCTTCGGCGAAGGCGGTGCGCGACGACGCGTCGCCCGGCGGCCGAGCGAGGCGCAGGACACCGGCGAAGAGGAGGCCGAAGCCCACCAGGCTGATCAGGCTGCTGAGCACGCTCACCAGGAACATCCCCTGCGCGTAGCTATCGAGGCTCGATGGGCCGCTGCGGATCGTGAAGATTGGGACGAGCAGCTGGAGCGCGAACCCCACCACCCGGTTGCCCAAGAAGACGAGCGAGGCGCTCAACAGCAGGCCGAAGGCGTCCGGGCGCGTGCGCCGCACCATCACCGCCACCACGACGAAGGCTATCGCGATGAGCAGCGTGGCGCCCTCGCTCACCGCGGCGCCGAGGGTGAGGAAGAGGGGCGTTCCCGTGGAGGTCATCGCGCCATCCTACGGGCGTCGAGGTCCGGGTGCCCCCCCGGGTCACCGCTTCTTCTTGTGCTTGTGCTTCTGGGCGTCGGCGGGCGGGGGCGTGTCCGACTGCGGCGGATGGAGGACGTCGGGGCTGACGCAGCAGCCGCCGTTCTTGTCCACGGCCGCCTCGATGACGCGCAGCTGGGCCTCGATGGAGCTGCGATCGTCGCCGGGCTGCAGCCGGCTCTCCCGGTCGCGAAGCTTGTCGGCCTGCTCCTGCCACGCGTGCAGCACGATGGCCGGCACGCTGCTCTCCTCACGGCGCTCGGTGGACTTCGCCACGACCTTCACCGGGTTCTTGATGCCCATCCCGCGGCCGGCGAAGTACGCCTGCAGGGCCCAGCGGTACTCCGGGTCGACGATCGCCAGGACCTTGCGCGGCTTGGCGGTGGCGATGGCCTTGTCGGCTCCTCGCTCCAGCCACGCCTCGTGCATGGCCCAGTCGGGGTTGCCCTTCACGTAGCGGGTGCGCGCGTTGAGACCCTTGTAGATCTTGAGCGTGCCCTCGTCGCCGTTGAGCTGCTCGAAGCTCTCGGTGGTCAGGTCGTCGAGCGAGGTGCCCACCTCGTTGCGCAGGGCGTCCACGTCCAGCTTGTCCGGCTGGGCGTTGACGGGCGGCTCGTCACGCGGCGGCGGCGCGATGGAGACCACGTCGGTCTGCCGGGTCCCCGCGATGTACTTCACGTACTCCAGCTCCACCGGGCCCATCTCGGGGTGGTCGCCCTTCAGGATGTCGTCGGGGATGTCGACCAGGACCACATCGGGGCGGTAGGCGTCGAGCACGTCGCCCACGCGCGCCAGCGGGAAGCCCTGATCGGCGAGGTGGTACTCGTGGATGGTGGCCAGCACCATGCCGTACATGGCGGGCTCCGGGCACTTGGGGATCTTGTCGGCGGCCGACTTGGGCTTCTCGCCCGGCAGGTAGCAGGCGGAGGCGGCAGCCACGGCGAACAGCCCGAGGGCGAGAACGAAGCGTCGCACGTCTCCCGTGGTACCCGGGCCAGCCCGCTCGCGTCAAATGGCAGCCCGGCACCGGAGCGGCCCGCCCGCCGGGAGCCCCCGGCGCTTGACAATCCGGGGCCCATCGACCATAAACCCGCTCCCCGCGTCTGGAAGGGCGTCCCCCAAAACCGCGGTTTCCGCGGCCTTTCCGGAGCGAGAACGAGGCTCACCATGCCGAAGATGAAGACCAACAAGAGCGCGGCCAAGCGCTTCCGGGTTTCCGGGACCGGCCGCGTTCGTCGTCCGAAGGCGGGCGGCAACCACATGATGCAGGAGAAGTCGCGCAAGCGCCTTCGCCGCCTGCGTCAGAACGACATGCTGGATTCGACGCTCGAGCGGAAGGTCAAGCGTCTCATCCCCTACAGCTGACGTCTTCGTCCAGGGAGCCAGAAAGCCATGCCGCGCGCCAAGAGGGGCTTCAAAGCCCGCCGCCGTCGCAACCGTATCCTCGAACACGCCTCGGGCTACCACAGCGCCCGCTCCCGCCTCTTCGCCTACGCGAAGGAGGTGGTGATGAAGGCGTGGGTCTACTCCTACGCCCACCGCAAGCGCCGCAAGCGCGACTTTCGCCGCCTCTGGATCGCCCGCATCAACGCGGCCGCCCGGCAGAACGGCACCAGCTACTCCCGCCTGATGCACGGGCTGAAGAAGGCGAACATCGCCCTGGATCGCAAGGTCCTGAGCGACATCGCCATCGTCGACGCCCCCGCGTTCGCCAAGGTCGTCAAGACGGCCGGCGCGAAGTAGCACCACCACTCCTCCGCGGCGACCGAGGCGCGGCAGGTCCGGGCTGAGGCGGCTCGCCCGTC
Organism: uncultured delta proteobacterium; assembly: GCA_963782055.1. GTDB lineage: Bacteria > Myxococcota_A > Polyangia > Polyangiales > Polyangiaceae > DASXHD01. The sequence continues at coordinate 614,118 of CAWAIF010000003.1, read as the reverse complement.
CGTGCTATGTCGAGTGCCCCCATGGCCGACGCCCACGCCGACATCCTCGCCTCCCTCGAAGCCCTCGCGAAGGCGTACGGCCCGCGGTTCGAGGCGGCGGAGACGGAGCAGGCGCTGCGCGACGAGAACGCCAAGATCCTCGGCAAGAAGGGGGAGCTGACCGGCATCCTCAAGCTGATGGGCCGCGTCCCGGCCGACCAGCGCAAGGCCATCGGCGAGCGCGTCAACGGCCTCAAGGCGGAGGTGGAGAAGAGCTTCGAGACCCGCCTGCAGGCCATCGCCCGCAAGAAGCGCGACGCCGATCTCAACGCGCCGGCCTTCGACCTCACCCTCCCGGGTCGCGAGCGCGCACCCCTCGGCCACAAGCACCCCCTCTCCGCGGTGCGGGAGGAGCTCGTCCACATCTTCGGGACCATGGGCTTCGCGGTCTTCGACGGCCCGGAGATCGACCTCGAGGAGAACAACTTCACCAAGCTCGGCTTCCCGCCGGACCACCCGGCGACGGACATGCAGGACAGCTTCTGGACCACCTCCGGCCAGGTGCTGCGCACGCACACGAGCAACATCCAGGTCCGCGCCATGTCCACGGTGAAGCCGCCGATGGCCTTCATCGCGCCGGGCACCGTCTACCGGTGCGACGACGACATCACCCACTCCCCCATGTTCCACCAGCTGGAGGCCTTCATGGTGGACGAGGGGGTGAGCCTCGCCCACCTCAAGGGCGTCCTCGCCGCCTTCGCCGAGCGCTTCTACGGCCGCGGCACGCCGGTGCGCCTGCGTCCGAGCTACTTCCCCTTCGTCGAGCCGGGGGCGGAGGTGGACATCGGGTGTGTATTCTGCAAGCAACCCGACGGCACCCGCCGCGGCTGCAACGTCTGCAAGCACACAGGATGGATTGAGATCCTCGGCTGCGGGATGATCCACCCCGTCGTCTTCGAGCACTGCGGCATCGACCCGGAGAAGTACACCGGCTTCGCGCTGGGCATGGGCATCGAGCGCGTGGCGATGCTTCGCCACGACATCCCCGACATCCGCCTCTTCTTCGAGAACGACCCCCGCTTCCTCGCGCAGTTCTGAGATGCGAATGAAACGGTCCGATCGATGAAAGCGTCCTACGGCTGGCTCAAGAGCCTGGTCCCCGGGCTCCCTGACGACCCGAAGAAGCTCGCCGCGCGCTTCACCGCGGCGGGCCTGGAGGTGGAGGGCATCCACACCTACGGCGCGGGCATCGAGACGTGCGTGTGCGCGTGGGTCGTGTCCGTCCGCCCGCACCCGCAAAAGAGCGGCCTGCGTCTGGTGACGGTGGACCGCGGCGGGGCCACCCAGGAAGTGGTGTGCGGCGCGCCCAACGTCCCGGAGGCCGGCGGCGTGGTGGTGCTCGCCCCCCTCGGCACCCACCTGCCGGCGAAGGGCATGACCATCGAGCGGCGCACCATCGCGGGCGTCGCGAGCGAGGGCATGCTCTGCAGCGAGGCGGAGCTCGGGCTCACCGAGGAATCAGGCGGCATCCTGGTGCTGCCCCCCGCCTTCGCCGAGCCGGGCGCACGCTTCGTGGACGCGGTCCCCGCCGCGCAGGACACCGTCTTCGACATCGGCCTCACCCCCAACCGGCCCGACGGCCTCGGCCACCTGGGGCTCGCGCGGGAGGCCGCCGCCCTGCTCGAGATCCCGTGGAAGACGCCCGCGCCGGAGTCCTCCGCGCGCGAGGGCGGCGCCCCCGTGGGCCAGCGCGTGAAGGTCCGGATCGACACGCCGGACCGCTGCCCCCACTACGCCGCGGGCATCGTGGAGGGCGCCACCATCGCCCCCTCCCCGCTGGAGGTCCGCTACCGCCTCGCGGCGCTGGGCGTCCGCCCCATCTCCAACGTCGTCGACGTCACCAACATGGTGATGCTCGAGTACGGCCACCCGATGCACGCCTTCGACGCCGACAAGATCGCCGGCGGCACCATCATCGTCCGGCTGGCGACGGAGGGGGAGAAGCTCGTCACCCTCGACGGCGAGACGCGCACCCTCACCGCCGACGATCTGGTCATCGCCGACGCCAGCGGCCCGGTCGCCCTCGCGGGTGTCATGGGCGGCGCCTCCACCGAGATCGGGCCGTCGACGAAGCACATCCTGCTCGAGTGCGCGTACTTCGACCCGCGCACCGTGCGGCGGACTGCGCGCCGCCACGGCCTGCACTCCGAGTCCAGCCACCGCTTCGAGCGCGGCGTCGACCACGGCGACACGCGCGACGCCCTGCGCCAGGCGACGGCCATGACGTGCCGGCTGGGCGGCGGCGCCGCGGCGCCGGAGCCGCTGCTCGCGGAGGCCAGGCGACTGCCGCAGCCGTCGGTGACCCTTCGCGCGCGGCGGATGGATGCGCTGCTCGGCGTGCACGTGCCCATGGCGGACGCGACAGCCCTCCTGGAGCGCCTCGGCTTCCAGAAGAAGAGCGGGTCGGAGGAGGCAGCCACGTTCCTCGTCCCCACCCATCGCCCGGACGTCGCGCGCGAGGCCGATCTCGCCGAGGAGGTGGTGCGGGTGCGCGGCATGGACTCGGTGCCCACCGTCCTGCCCGCCATCCGCCCGACGCTGCCCGTCGGTGGCCGCGAGGAGCTGGTGCGACGCGTGCGCGCCGCGGCGGTGGAGCTCGGTCTGTCGGAGGCGATCCCCTACGCCTTCAGCTCCCCCGAGGCGCTCGCCGCGGTGGGCGCGCCGCCCCCGGCGGTCGTCCTGCGCAACCCACTGTCGTCGCAGCAGGGCGTGATGCGCACCAGCGTGCTGCCGGGCCTGCTCGACGTCGCGCGCCTGGCCAAGAACCGCGGCGAGCCCGGCGTCGCGCTGTTCACCGTCGGCACGGTCTTCCTCCCCCCCGCGGGGGCGAGACGCTCCCCACCGAGACGCATCGCTTCGCGGCGCTGCTGGTCGGGGAGCGCCCCGCGTACCTCCGCCGCCCGGAGGCCCTGGACGTCTGGGATGCCAAGGGTGTCGCGGAGGGCCTGCTCCGCCGCCTCGGCTACGCCACCGCGAGCATGGCAACGATCGCCCCGGACGCCCGGCCCGGGCACCTGCACCCCCGGGGAGCTGGCGCCATCGAGGTGCAGGGCACCCGCTTCGGCGTGCTCGGCCCCCTCCACCCGGACGTCGCCGACGCCTGGGACCTCGACCGCGTGCTCGTCATCGAGCTGGACCTGGCCGCCCTGGCCGCCCACGCTGCGCCCGTCCCACGCTACGTTCCCCTCCCCCGCTACCCCTCGAGCAGCCGGGATCTGGCCGTGGTGGTGCGGGAGGACGTCCCCGCCGGGGATGTCGTGGCCGAGGCGGAGAAGGCCGCCGGCGACCTCGCCGCCCACGTCCACCTCTTCGACCGCTTCACCGGGCAGGGTATCCCCGCCGGCAGCGTCAGCCTCGCGCTGCGGGTCCTCTACCGGGCGGAAGACCGCACCCTCACCGACGCCGAGGTGGACGCCCGCCACGCCCAGGTCGTGGAGGCGGTCTCGAAGACCTTCGGCGCGACCCTGCGGGCCTAGCCCTCCCCCCAACGCCACCGCCTCGTCGCCCCTTTGACGGCATGGCCGGGACGCGTAGACTCTCACCATGCGGAGACTCTTGCTCGTGCTCCTGCCCCTCCTCGGGGGAACGATGGCCTGCAAGCAGCTGGAGGACCCGCCGCCGCCACCTTTCAAGGTGGCCGTCCGCGTGGACTCCGACGAGAACGTCCCGCTCGCCAACGCCTCCATCCAGCGCAGCTCGAAGGAGCTGGGCAAGACGGACGAGACGGGCAAGGCGATCCTCACCTTCCACGGCTCGGAGGGCGACCAGCTGGAGGTGTGGGTGAAGTGCCCGGACGGCTACCTGTCCCCGGTCCGCCCCATCACCGTGAAGCTCCACCGCTTCGCCGACGGCAAGATCACCCAGTACGAGGCGGCCTGCCCCCCCACCGAGCGCAAGGTGGTCGTCGCCGTGCGCTCCGACCACGGCTATGACCTGCCCATCAAGTACCTGGGCAACGAGATCGCCCGCACCGACTCGGCGGGCGCCGCGACCTTCATGATGAAGGCCAAGCCCGGCGATCAGCTCGAGTTTCTGCTCGATACCTCGGACAAGTCCGCCAAGAACCTGCGCCCGGAGAGCCCGACGGTCTCGGTCGTGGTGCAGCCGCGCGACGAGTACTACATGGTGGATCAGCCCTTCAAGGTGCAGCACAAGAAGGTCATCTACGTGCGCCGCCACGGCCCGGTGGCGATCGGCCCGACCCGGCTGCGCTGAGCCTTCCTCGCTGACGCGTGCGGGCCAGAAGCAAACGCTCGAGCCAGCGGGAAATGGGCCCATTTCCAAACGCGCCGAAGCCGGGTAGCGTGTTCGGTCAGCATGGATCGTCGCGCGCTGCTCCTCGCCTTCGTGGTTGCCCTGCTGGGCGTCATGTTACTTGTACTCTACACGAAGCGCTTCGAGCGAGAGGCCTCTGGCGGCGACAAGGTTCGCTTGCTCACGGCGGTCAAGCCGATCGACCGCGACAAGCCCATCACCGACGACATGCTGACGACCCACGACGTCCCGCAGGCGTACGTGGAGGACAGGGCCATCAAGGAGGTCGACAAGCCGAAGATCCTGGGCCTCAAGGTGGGCAACTCGGTCCAGGCCGGCCAGACCCTCATGTGGACGGACCTCGCCACCGCCAACGAGGAGCGCCGGGACCTCTCGTCGCTCATCGTGCCGGGCAGCCGCGCCGTCTCCATCCGCACCAGCCGTGAGGACGCCAGCTCCGCGATGGTCCGCCCCGGCGACTTCGTCGACGTCATCGCGGTCCTGCCCGACCAGGGCGGCGGTGACAGCCGCTCGGCCGTCGTGCTGTTGCAGAAGGTCCTGGTGCTGGCGTCGGGGTACAACACCTCCCCCGACGCCATCGACCTCACCAAGGATCGCCGCGGCACCGAGAGCATCCTCACCCTCAGCATGCGCCTGGAGCAGGCGCAGGCGATGTCGGTGGCGATGGAGAGGGGCTCGGTCTCCGTCGTCCTGCGCAGCCCGGACGACAACTCCACCGGCGAGGTGCCCAAGTACAGCTCCGCAGACCTGATCAAGGCCGGGCCGGTGCAGATCATCACCCGACCCAACATTCCGCAGCAGATCACGGGGAACCACTGATGAAGATGGCGAAGGCCTGGAAGCGAGCAGCAATTGCAGTCGTCCTGGGAGCCTTCGCCCTCACGCCAGCAACGGCGCTCGCGCAGCACGGCGCCTCCGGCGGCTCGGAGCACGTCGAGGAGCTGGGCCTCTCCATCGGCGAGACGAAGACCATCTCCGCCAAGGAAGTGAAAAACTACTCGGTGGCGGACCCGAGCATCGTCGATGCCCGCGTCGCGCCCGACGGTTCGGCCTTCGTCATCGTCGGCAAGAAGGCCGGAAGCACCACCCTGCTCCTGATCAAGAACGACGGCGCCCAGATCACCTGGGTCATCAACGTCTCCACCCGCCCCCCCGAGGTCGTCTACCGCGAGCTGCAGCAGCTCCTGGAAGGCACCACCGGCGTGCGCATCCGCCGCGTGGGCGGGCGCTTCTTCCTGGAGGGCGGCGTCACCACCGACCAGGAGCTCAAGCGCATCGGCCTCATCGCCGCGCTCTACCCGGGTCAGGTCGAGAACCTGGTGCAGGTCGGCTCCGGCGCGGGCGATCGCCGCGTCCTCATCCGGATCGACTTCTTCTTCGTCCAGTACGACAAGAACTCCAACTACCAGTTCGGCATCAACTACCCCGGCACCATCGGCGGAGCGCAGATCGGGACGACCAACATCACCTACGACTTCCTGCAGGGCCCGGCCTTCACCACCGCGCAGGCCCTCATCACCAACCAGGTGCTGCCGCAGCTGGACATCGCGGCTCGCTACGGCTGGGCCAAGGTGATGAAGCAGTCGTCGATCATCACCTCCAACGGGCAGGAGGCGGTCTTCAACTCCGGCGGCGAGGTGAACTTCAAGCAGTTCGCCTTCCAGTCCACGTCCGGCGTGCAGAAGATCACCTTCGGCACCAACGTCACGGTCTTGCCCCGCTTCGACTCCACCACCAAGGAGATCGAGGTGCGTCTGGTGGCCGACGTGAGCGACCTCACGCCCCCCAACGGCGGCGACCTCCCCGGCCGCGACGTCAATCGCCTGGAGTCCCTCGTCGACCTCAAGCTCGGCCAGGCGCTGGTGCTCTCCGGCATCAAGAGCTCCACCCAGACGCACAACATCCAGGGCCTCCCGCTGTTGAGCGAGATCCCGGTGCTGGGTATCCTTTTCGGGAGCCATGGCGATCAGCAGCAGCAGATCGAGAACGCCATGTTCATCATCCCGAGCGTCGTGGAGACGGTGCCCAAGTCCGCGCTCGACCTCGTCAAGAGCGCCCTCAGCCAGTTCAACGACTACACCGGCGACATCGACAGCGTGAACACCTTCGACCGCACGCCTCCGTCCGCGAAGAAGGAGCAGTAGGCCCAACGCAAGGAGAAGTGAGAGTGTGAATGTTCAGGTCGTCGTTCATACTGACGATGGTCAGGAGCGCAGCGAGATATTCCAGCCGAATGGACCCATCTCCATCGGTCGACACCCGAACTGCGTTCTCCGCCTGGACAGCGATTTGGTCTCCCGCCAGCACGCGGTCGTCGAGGTAGGCGCCGGCGGGCTCCGCGTCGAGGATCTCTCCACCAACGGCACGCTCGCAGGCGACCGCCTGCTCCGTCGCGAGTCGGTCGACGTCCCCTTCGGGACGCCCATCGTCGTCGGCAACTTCACCATCTACCTGGTCCCCGCGGACCAGGCCTCCGCCCCGGGTCCCGCGCGCTCCGGTGCGTACGGGCCGCCCCCCGGCGCCACCGCCCCGCCTCCCGCCAAGCCCACCGTGCGCGGGCTGCCGCAGGGGTCGGCGCCCCAGCTCCCGCACGCCGGTGCGTCCCAGCCCTTGCCGGCGATGAACGGCGCCGGCGTGCCCATGGCCCCGCAGACCGGGCCGCTGCCCGGCATGAGCGGGGGCGTCCCGGCGATGACGGGCGCCGTCCCGGCGAGGCCGGCCCCCGGGCTCAACGGCCACGCCAAGGGAGACGTCGTCGCCAAGGCGCGCGCCCGCGACGTCGCCGCCAAGGCGCGCGACGCTGACGTCAAGCTCCGCCGCGAGATCCACAAGATGCTCCTCGAGCACCTCGACCTGGCGACCATCGACGCCAAGAAGCTCGAGGAGCCCTCGATGCGCCCGAAGGTGCTCGGCGCCCTCCGCCGCATCGTGGGCCAGCTCGACGGCGTCGGCCGCGTCCCGGCCACGCAGGACCGCGACAAGCTCATCGGCGAGCTCGCCGACGAGGCGCTCGGCCTCGGCCCGCTCGAGCACTTCCTCGCCGACCCGAGCATCAGCGAGATCATGGTCGTCGATCCGGAGACCATCTACTACGAGCGCGGCGGCAAGCTCCTGCTCTCCGAGGTGAAGTTCACCGACGACGAGCGCGTGCGCGCGGTCATCGAGCGCATCGTCACCCCGCTCGGCCGCCGCATCGACGAGAGCTCGCCCCTCGTCGACGCGCGCCTCAAGGACGGCTCCCGCGTGAACGCGGTCATCCGGCCCATCGCCCTGCGCGGCTCGTGCATCACCATCCGCAAGTTCTCGCGCACCCCGCTGACGCTCGAGAAGCTGATGAACTACGGCGCCATGACGGACAGGATGTCGCGCTTCCTCGTCCGCTCGGTGCTCGCCAAGCGCAACATCGTCATCTCCGGCGGCACCGGCTCCGGCAAGACCACCCTCCTCAACTGCCTCTCCGGCGCCATCCCGTCGGACGAGCGCATCGTGACCATCGAGGACGCCGCGGAGCTCCAGCTCAAGCAGCCGCACGTCGTCTCGCTGGAGACCCGTCCTGCCAACCTGGAGGGCCGCGGCGAGTACACCATCCGCGATCTGGTCAAGAACGCCCTGCGCATGCGCCCGGACCGCATCGTCGTCGGCGAGTGCCGCGGCGGCGAGGCGCTGGACATGCTCCAGGCCATGAACACCGGCCACGACGGCTCGCTGACCACCACCCACGCCAACTCGCCGGACGAGGCCATCTCCCGCCTGGAGACGCTGGTGCTCATGGCCGGCGTGGATCTCCCGGTGCGCGCCATCCGCGACCAGATCGCGGGCAGCGTGCACCTCATCGTCCAGCAGAGCCGCCTCTCCGACGGCAGCCGCAAGGTCACCGCCATCACCGAGATCACCGGCATCGACGAGAACGGCGGCATCGAGATGCGCCCCATCTTCGAGTTCGTCCGCACCGGCACCGGCACTGGCGGGAAGGTCATCGGCGACCACCGCGCGACGGGCTACTTGCCCTCCTATCTGCAAGACTTCATCGTCATGGGGCTCGTCAAGCCCGGGGAGCCCTACCTGTGATCACGAGCAGAAGGAGGCATCCGTGCACGGCACCGTGATGCGCATGGCCCTCAAGTGGGGCGGCGTCGGCCTCATCGGTCTCGCCACCTTCATGGCCATCTACGTCTCGTTCGGGGATCGCGACAGCCTGGTCTACCGGTACTGGGCCCGCTACACGTCCTCCCTCGAGCGCAAGCTCCGGCCCATGTTCATCTTCACGCCGGGGCGCGCCATCGCCCTCGGCCAGCTCGGTGCCGTGTTCGCGCTCCTGTTCGTCGACATCGCCATCATCGACCTGCCCGTCTTCCCGGTGTGGCTCGTCGTGGTGCTGGGGCTGCCGGTCATGCAGATCGAGTCCATGCGCAAGAAGCGCCTGACCGCCATCGAAAAGCAGGTCGACGGCTTCCTCCTCGCGCTGGCGAACGCCCTCAAGGCGATCCCCAGCATCAGCGCGGCCTTCAACTCGGTCGTCCCCATCCTCCAGAGCCCCATCCGGGAAGAGGTGGAGCTCGCGACCAAGGAGATGAAGGTCGGCAGCAGCCTCGATCAGGCGCTGCTCCACATGGCGGCGCGCATCGGCAGCCGCCAGGTCGACTCCGCCCTCTCCGCGGTGCTCATCGGCCGGCAGGTCGGCGGCAACCTCTCCAAGGTGCTCGAGTCCACCGCAGCGTCCATCCGCGAGATGGGCCGCCTGGAGGGCGTCATCCGCACCAAGACGGCCGAGGGCAAGATGCAGCTCTGGGTCATCGCGCTGCTGCCCTTCGTGCTCGTGATCATGCTCACGATCGCGTCGCCGGGGTTCTTCGACGTCCTCCAGCACACGGTGTCGGGCTACATGGTGGTGGCGATGGCTGTGGGCTGCTGGGTGAGCGCGTTGCTGTGGGCACGCAAGATCCTGAGCGTGGACATCTGAGGTAGGCCATGGAGCTGCGTTCTCAAATCGTCAAGATCGTCTGCCTGGCGGCCTTCGCCATCTCGTTCTTCCTCGCGGTGTACGCGGTCGTCAGCGCCCCGACGCGCATCGCGAGCCGCCTGGGCCTGCGAGGCCTCAAGCGCCAGCGCGCGCTCGCGGAGCCGGGCTTGTGGCCGAGCGTCGAGCCTCTCGTGCGCTGGCTGGGCGTGCGCGTGAGCGGCCTCCTGCCGGAGGACAAGCGCAACAAGCTCGACGACCAGATCACCCTCGCCGGCGACTACCTCGGCATCACCACCGACGAGTACCTCGCCCTGTGCATCCTGTCCGCCTTCGCGGCGCTCGGGGGCGGCCTCGTGTTCGGGGCGATCATGGACAACTACACCATCCCCTTGATCATGACGCCGATCGGCGCCATCGCCCCGTACATGCAGATCAGCGGCGCCGGCCAGGAGCGGCTGAAGAACATCAGCCGCGGCCTCCCGTACGTCATCGACCTCATGGCCCTCGCGATGGGCGCCGGCCTCGACTTCCCCGGCGCCGTCCGGCAGGTCGTGGAGAAGTCCTCCAACCCGAACGACCCCATCGTCGAGGAGTTCACCCTCATCCTGCAGACGCTCAACCTCGGCCGCACCCGCAAGGAGGCGCTGCTGGAGTTCACCCGGCGCTGCCCGGTGGAGGCCGTGAAGGAGTTCACCGGTGCGCTCATCCAGGCGGAGGAGCGCGGCAACCCCGTCGCCGACGTCCTGCAGATCCAGGCCACCTCCTCGCGCACGCGCCGCTCGGTCCGCGCCGAGGAGATGGCCGCCAAGGCCGGCGTGGCGATGACCGGCCCCCTCGTCCTCGTGTTCGCGAGCATCATGGCGCTGATCATGGCGCCCATGGCGCTCAAGATGTCCGCCATGTAACCCTAGAGGCCCCGTGAGCATCCTGCGCTTCCAGATCCAGCACGCCAACGGCCGCCAGGAGCAGGTCACCGTCGAGGCGGAGCGCGCCCTCATCGGCAGCGGCGCGCACTGCGAGATTCGCCTCCCGATCGACCAGGCCCAGGTGGAGCACATCCTGATCACCGTCGGCGCCGGCGGCGTCTTCGCCCAGGCGCTCAGCTTCGAGCCTCAGCCGACGATCGCCAACGTCCCCTTCCAGCAGGCGCCGCTGCCGCCGGACGCCGTGCTGGGCGTGACCGGCACGCAGATGCTGGTCTCGCTGGTGGGCGAGGGCGTCAACGTCTCCTCCAAGCCGAAGCAGAAGACCAACCCGATGCTCATCCTCGCGGCGCTCGTCGCGGTGGCGTTCGGCGCGTACACCCTCCTCTTCGCCGACCAGGAGCAGGGGATGCCGGAGCCGAAGGACGCGCCGAAGCTCTGGGAGCCCGCGCCGACGACGTGCGCCAAGTCCGGCGAGCAGGCGGTGAACCTGGCGAACGAGAAGCGCATCATGGCCGACTCCAAGCGCGAGCGGCGCATGTTCCACGTCCGCGACGGTGTCGACGCCGTGCCGCTCTACGAGCAGGCGGCCGCCTGCTACGAGAAGGGCGGCGACAAGACCAGCGCCACCCAGTCGCAGGACGCCGCCAAGGAGCTGCGCGCCGAGATGGACGACGACTACCGCACGCGGCGCATGCGGTTGCAGCACGCCCTCACCGTCAAGGACATGGAGACGGCCCGCAAGGAGGTGAAGACGCTCCTCGAGCTCCTCGCCGACAAGCAGGGCCCCTACATCGACTACCTGCACGCCCTCGACCGCGAGCTCAAGCAGAAGCTTGGGCGCGCGCCTTCGTGAGGGGATGTCTCGTCCAGGAACCGCCAGGACCGGGAGACTCCGGGGATCCGTCGCGGCGCTCGCGCTGGCGGGCCTGACCGCGTGCGGGGCCCCCGCGCACCACGCGGACCCCGCCAAGGCGGTCGAGACGATGCGCCGCGAGGAGACGCCGGAGAAGCTCTTCGCGGCCGGCAAGGCGTACGCTTCGGTCGGCGACACCACGCGCGCGGAGGAGTACCTCGCCGCGGCGATGTCCCGCGGCGGCGACGAGAAGACCATCGTGCCGCTGCTCATCGGGGTGTGCGTGCACGACGGCCGCTACCGCTCGGCCATCCAGTACGCCGAGCCGTACGTCCAGAAGCACCCGAGCGACGTCAAGACGCGCTTCCTGCTCGGCACGCTGTACTCGGCCGTGGGCGACTCTGCCCGCGCGCGCAGCGAGCTGGAGTGGGTGGTCGCGGCAGAGCCGGACAAGGCTGACCCGCACTGGGCGCTCGCCGTGCTGCTGCGCGACGAGCTCAAGGATGCGGTGGGGGCCGACGGCCAGTTCCGCGAGTACCTGCGCCTCGCGCCATCGGGCGAGCACGCCGACGAAGCACGTGCTTCACTACTGAAGGAAGTCCCATGAGCACCAACATCATCCCCAAAGAAGTCTTCGAAGAGACCATCCTTCAGTTTTTGGGGCCGGTGCGCGCCTACCTCGAGGACCCCGCGGTGAGCGAGGTGATGATCAACGGCCCGAACCAGATCTACGTCGAGCGCAAGGGCAAGCTGGAGCTCATTCCGGTCAAGTTCGAGAGCCGCGAGGCGCTCACCGCGGCGCTGCGCAACATGGCGCAGTTCGTCGGCAAGCACGTGGACGAGATGCGACCCATCCTGGAAGGCCGCCTCCCCGACGGCTCCCGCGTGGAGGCGGTGCTCCCACCCGCGGCGCCGGACGGACCGCACGTCTCCATCCGCCGATTCTTCAAGGAGACGCTCACCGTCGAGCGCCTCATCGGCTTCGGCGCCATGACCGACGACTCGGCGGCGGCGCTCCATGCGCTCGTCGCCTCCAAGCTCAACATCCTCGTGGCGGGCGGCACCGGCTCGGGGAAGACCTCGATGCTCAACGCCCTCTCCTCCTTCATTCCCAACGGCGAGCGTGTGGTCGTCATCGAGGACTCGCGCGAGCTCCAGCTCCAGCGCGATCACGTCGTGCAGCTGGAGGCGCGCCCGCCGGACCCGAAGGGCCGCGGCGAGGTCGGCATCCGCGACCTCTTCCGCGCCACGCTCCGCATGCGGCCGGACCGCATCGTCGTCGGGGAGATCCGCGGCGGCGAGGCGCTCGACCTCATCCAGGCGATGACCTCTGGCCACGGCGGCTGCCTCTCCACGCTCCACGCCACCTACCCCCGCGACACGCTCTCGCGCCTGGAGACGATGGCCATGATGAGCGACGTCGACATGCCGCTGCTCGCCATGCGCATCCAGCTCGCCAGCGCGGTCAACCTGATCGTGCAGACGTCACGCCTGCAGGACGGCTCGCGCAAGATCACCCACATCACCGAGGTGCTCGGCTTCGATCTACAGACCGAGACCTACCAGGTGCAGGACGTCTTCGTCCGTCAGTATCAAGGTCTCGGACCCAAGGGAGAGGTGCTCAGCACGTTCGTTCCATCGGGAATTCTCCCGAGAGCCCTCGAGCAGGTGCACGAGCACGGGCTGGACCTTCCGGCGTCGATGTACGATGCTGCCAAGCGGGGTCCAGTCCAGTCAACCCATGCCTGAAGCCACAGCCGTCCGAGTGGTGGAGGTGCGCGCCGGCACCTCCCAGCGTCCGATCCTCGAGCTCAAACCGGGCGAGGTCGTGTCGCCGACGAGCGTGGGTCGCTCGGGGATGTGGCCGCTGGATGCGCCGGGCGTGCTGGACGTCCACGCCTACGTCTACTTCGACGGACGTGTGCTCTTCATGCAGAGCGCCGACCCGGGCAACCCGGCCAAGGGCAATGGTCAGGCGATCGGCCCGCAGTGGCAGCAGCTGGAGATCCCCTGCACGATCGAGCTCGGCCGCGCGCGGCTCGTCTACCGGACGCTCGAGGAAGAGCTCGACGCCGACATGCTGGACGAGGACGACAAGACCATCGCGGCGCCCATCAAGGTTCCGCCAGGGCCGCCTGCCTTCCGTCCGGGAGCGGGCGCGTTCTCCAACCGGCAGCAGCTCGACGACGAGTCGACCCGCTTCGCTCCGCTGACGCGAGACCCCAATCCCACCCTGGTAGCTCCGCTCGAGCCCAAGCGCGCGCCCGCGGCGCCCATCCCCAAGGCGCGTCCGGCGGCCGGGGCCCCGGCCGCTAACCCCTACTTCGCTCCGCCCTCCCCCAATCTGCCCCCACCCTCCAGCACCACGGTCGGCGCGCCGCCGCAGGCGCCCGCGCCCCCGCCCCCCCAGGCGACCTACCAGGCGTACGGGAGCGTCCAGGTGGCCATGACGCCGGCACCGGGCCAGTACGGCTACCCGCAGGACGGGATGCAACCCGGGATGCCCGGGATGCAACAGCCCGGGATGCAGCCAGGCATGCCCGGGATGCAGCCAGGCATGCCACAGGGGATGCCCATGCAGGGCATGCCGCCGGGGATGCCCATGCAGGGGATGCAGGGGATGCCCATGCAGGGCATGCCACAGGGGATGCCCATGCAGGGCATGCCGCCGGGCTACAACCCCGGCGCCGCCCAGCCCGGGCCCCCCACCGGCCGCATCCAGACTCCCGCCGCGGACGACAAGTCGATCAAGGCCCTCTGGGCCCGGACCAAGTCGGAATGGAACCAGATGTCCATTCCCCGCAAGATCATCATCGGCACCTTCCCGGGCGTCGCGGTGTGCGCGTACATCCTGCTCACCGACCCTGGCCCCCAGCCGGTGCGGCACCACCGCAGCAAGCCGGTCGCCAGCGCGAGCGCCAGCAGCTCGGCGAGCGCTGCCCCCAGCGCCAGCTCCGCGCCGACCGAGGTGGTCTCCGGAGGCCCCGCGCCGTCCGACACCGAGACCGCTCCTCCAGTCGTCGCGACGACGACGACCACCGCCACCACGCCGCCCCCCGAGCCGACCCACCACAAGCAACTCAAGCCCGGCCAGATGACGCTGGAGCGCGAGGCCGCCGACCTGGCCGCCTCCGGGCACTACGTCGAGGCGGCAGACGCCTACGAGAAGCTGGCGAAGGCGTACCCGGACAACGCGGCATACCCCGAAGCGGCCCGCTTGCTCCGCGCCCGCACGACCGGGCAGTGACGGGCCGCCGGGCATCCCCACCAGCCCCACGCGCCCTCGTTCGATCGCTAGCAGGCTGACAATCGGACGCGCCCAACGAGCTGGGGGGTGGACCCCCAGAGGGGTGCGGGCGCCCAACTGTCCGACATCATGCGACATCTCCGGTCTTGGGAGGGGATGGACCGAAAGGGCGAGTCATGGGTGATCCACCCGACCCAGGAGCCCACATGTAGGCACGCCATTTTCTCAGTGATTTCAAGCGCCTGATCCTTGGCCCCAGCCGTGCATTAGAGGTCAGCGTGAGGCTGGTCATGAACGCAACCGCAAAGCTCGCCGCCCTGCTGGGGGGAGTCGCCCTCTGCGCCGGCGCCGCGGTGGCGTGCGGCCCGTCCGGCAACAGCCTCCTCGGTGGCGGGGACTTCACCGACAACGGCAGCGGCGGCGGCGGCTGGGGCAACGGCGGTGGCGGCCCGACCTACAACGCCGACGGCGGCCCGCAGCCCCCCCTGGCGGAGAGGCTGTACCGCGACCTGGAGCCCGACCTGGTGAAGGCCTGCGGGAGCTGCCACTCGACCGGCGCCAACAACGCGCCGAAGTGGCTCGAGGGCCCCGACACCTACAAGACCATCAAGGCCTACCCGGGCTTCGTCGTCGCTGACGTCTACGCGAGCAAGCTCCTCGGCCGCCCCTCCGACCACCCCTCTTCCAGCCTCGTCGACGCCAACAACGCCGACCTCGCCCAGAAGGTGACCACCTGGCTCACCGCGGAGGCCCTGGACATCGCCGCCATCCCGCTGCCCGCGAGCGACCCGGTCGACCCGATGTCCGGCAGCGTGGACCTGACCAAGGCGGGCGTCGCAGGCGCCAAGATCACCTTCACCGCCACGCAGCTCGGCACCACGCTGAAGTTCGACAACGTGCAGCTGGTGGCGCCCGCGGGTGCCGGCGTCCACATCGTCTCGCCCGTCTTCACGATGGTGCCGGACACCGACCCGCCGGTGGACAACACCGACTACTCTACGCTGGACCTCACCGTGGCCGCCGGCCAGTCCGCCGAGATCGCCCCGGTGTTCTACTTCTTCGACTGGAAGGCCGGCGCCAAGCTGAAGATCGGCTTCCAGAAGATCGAGTCGTCCACCGGCGGCGGCGGCGGCGGGGACGGCGGCGTGCAGCAGGGCACCACGTGCAAGGACGTCGGCACGTTCAAGGCGAGCGCCGCCCCCACGCTGATGAACTCGTGCACGAGCTGCCACGGCGGCAACAACTCGCAGGCCACCTCCGCGCTGGACCTGACCAAGCTCACCGGCGGCAGCCCCGACTACAACACCGCCTGCACCCAGGCGCGGACCCAGGTGAACACCGCCAACAAGACGCAGAGCAACATCCTGCTCGCGCCGCTGAAGCAGGTGAACCACCCGGTGCAGGTCTTCGGCAGCACCAACTCGACCGGTTACCAGAACATCCTCACGTGGGTGAACAAAGAGTGATTCCGATGGGACGACGAGACGGGAAAGGAAGGGAGACGATGCGACAGAGCAAACTCGCGTACGGCCTTGCAGCGGTCGGCCTCGCGGTCGCGGTCTCGGCGTGCGGCAACTCGAACCCCAACGTGCTGGACGGGACGTACGACCCGGGCGTCGGGCCGGCCACGGGCCAGGACCCGAACAGCCCTGGCCCGGGCGGCACACCGCCGCCCGCGGGCAGCGCCGGCGGGACGGGTGGCGCCGGCGACACCGGCAACCTGGACAACCGCAAGGTGGACTACGGCGAGGCGCTCCGCACCGCCAGCCTCAAGCTGGTGGGTGAGCTCCCCAACCTGGCCGACATCCAGGCCATCGCCTCCGCGCAGGACCCGAAGGCGACCTACGAGGCGAAGATCGACGCGCTGCTCGCCGACCCGCGCTTCACCGACAAGCAGATCCAGTGGTGGCGCGACACGCTGAAGACGGGCGCCGCAGGGATGCCGACGGGCAAGGGCATGCCCGACTTCGACGCGGCGGCCACCTTCGCCGCCGAGGTCGTGGTGAACGACCGGCCCTACACCGACCTCTTCACCGCCTCCGCCGCCACCTGCCCGACGTACTCGAGCGGCGCGTTCCAGGACGCGAGCTGCCCCGGCTCGCAGCCCACCGCCGGTCTGCTCACCGACCCGGGCCTGATGGCGCAGTACTACGCCAACATGTCCTTCCGGCGCGTGCGCTTCGTCCAGGAGACGTTCGTCTGCTCCAAGATGCCGGCCGAGTTCACGCAGACCCCCAAGCCGATGGGCCTGGGCGCGTACACGAGCCCCTGGGACTTCAACAGCATCACCGGCGCCGACAACTCCCCCAAGGCGCGCATCAACTTCCAGGACACCTCGGCCGTCATCTGCGCCAACTGCCACACCACGCTGAACCACATCGCGCCGCTCTTCGCCCACTTCGACGACAAGGGCAGCTACGACGCGACCAAGTTCCAGGTGCAGACCCCCTCCGCGGGCAACCCCACCTCGCAGATCGACGACTGGCTCCCCGCGGGCCAGCAGACCTTCGCCTGGCGCAGCGGCGTGCCGGTCACCGACCTGCCGAGCCTGGGCAAGGCCATCGCGGCCAACCCCGACGTCGCGCGGTGCATCGTCACCCGCGAGTGGAACTACGCCATGTCTCGCGGCGACGTGGTCAACGACCTCGCCACCGTCCCCACGGTGGTCACCGACCCGCTCCTGCAGGACTTCAAGTCGAACGGCATGAAGGTCAAGCACCTGCTCCGGACGATTTTCACCTCCGACGACTTCGTGAAGTTCTGAGGGAAGGGAGATAGCAGCGATGAACCGCATGGCTCTGACCCTGATCATCGGCGCGACGCTCGCCAGCCTCGGCTGCGCGACCGAGCCGAACGACCGCCTCATCGGCGACATCGACCCCAACTCCCTGGCCGCGGACGGCAACACGCAGCACCACTTCCAGGATCCCAACTCGGGCGAGAACGGCATCAGCGACCCGAACGAGGTGAAGGCGGAGGACGAGAAGATCGGCTCCCCTGAGGTCGTGGCCCGGCTGCACTCCTGCAGCAAGATCACCTACGACGGCCTCGGCTCGATCCTGCAGTCGCGCGGCGTCGACCTGGGCTCCACCCAGAAGAACTCGGCCTCGCAGCTCTACAAGACCGGCAAGGCCGCGCTGGGCACCTCCAACTACGCCGGGCGCGTTCCGGAGGCGGTCATCGCCTCCACCGCCGCGCTGTCCAAGCAGTTCGACATCTTCGTGGCCGCGGCCATGGAGATCCAGACGAAGATGAAGGACGGCACCCTCGACATGACCGCGTGCCCCGGCACGCAGCTCGTCGACGGGCAGGGCAAGTTCACCCAGGATGGTCTATCGTGTCTGATGGGCAAGCCGGCGACCCCGGACCACGTCAACGTCGCCAACGACGCCGTGACCGAGGCGCAGAACCAGGGCCTGACCATGGACGAAGGCCAGCAGATCGCCATCGCAAGCCTCCTCGAGGCTGCTCACACCTGCGAGTAAGGAGAAACGTCATGGCTGACCAGCGACTCAAGGACCTTCGCGGAAGCGGCAGGCGCGACTTCCTCCGGTGGAGCGCCACCGTGGCCGCCGTTCTCGGCCTCGAGCGAGCTCGCTTCCTGAACGTGGTCTCTGACACGGCAGGCACCGCGCTGGCCGACCAGGTCGCGTGCCCGACGACGAACCGCTCGGTGCACCTCGTGGCGGGCAACGGCGGGCTGGCCTGGTTCCAGCTCCTTTTCCCCCACACCGACGTCGCGCTCAACGGCGGCAACAACGCCGCCTTCCACGCGCTCGGCAAGGCGAAGAAGGCCACCGGCACCGACCAGCCGCTCGTCTACGCGCCGGAGTCGCCCTTCCAGACGCTCGGGCCGAAGAAGCAGATCAGCGCCTTCATGGCCGGCAACAACGAGACGCACACGTCGACGCCGCAGTCGGCCGCGACGATCTCGACCGGCACGGGCATGATCGCGGCCATCGCCGCCATCCAGCAGGCCAACCCCACGCTGCTGCCGGTCATCGGCGTCAACCCGATCGTCTTCGGTGTCGCCCCCGGCGCGCCGGGCGTCGCCACGGTGGCCAACTCCTCCGGCCTGGTGGACCTCTTCAACAGCGCGGCCTCCCGCACGCTGCTCCAGTCGCCGGCTGCGTCCAACCTGAACGACGCGTACTACCGCGCCTTCCTCAACCTGAACGCCGCGGCCGGCCGCAAGACGCTGCAGAAGCCGGGCGACACGGGCAAGGTCGCCGCCAACCTGCTGGGCAAGAACCTCTCCAGCCAGCTCCAGCCCAGCGCGGCGGACGACACGCGATACGGCATCTCGGGCGCGAAGACGAACATCGTCGAGATCGGTCGCGCGCTCTGCACCGCGGCGAAGGCCTTCAAGCTGGGTCTCACCTCCTCGCTCATCATCCCGGCCATGCGCGACGACCCGCACGGCGCGTTCAACAACATGGGCCAGCTCCAGGCCAACGTGGTCGCGCTCGGGAAGATCTTCGACGCCTTCATGGCGGACTGCGCGGCGACGCCGGACCCATCCGGCTGCGGCAAGTCCCTCGCCGACGGCATCGTCATGACCATCCACGGCGACACGCCGAAGGACCCGACCAACCGCAACGGCTGGCCCGATGGCACGCCCCAGAACTCCAACTGGATGTACGTCTTCGGCAACGGCTACCTGAAGACGGGCTGGTTCGGCGGCGTCACGGCGAAGCGCACCGTCATGGGCTTCGACCCGGCGACGGGCAACCAGGCCAACCAGGGCAGCGGCGCCACCGCGGCGGCCGCGGCGGCCGCGGCAGCCTACGCCGTGGCGAAGGGCGACCTGCGCAGGGTGCAGGACTTCTACCGCGGCGGTCCCATCACCGGGATCATCAACCCGGTCCAGACCTGAGCCTCACCCCCCCCGCACGAGACCCGCTCCCTTGATGGGGGGCGGGTCTTTTGCTTTCTGGGGCGCGTGAACGTCGGCTCGTGGCGATCGGCTGGACGACGGAGACCTACAGGCCCTCGATCGCCTTCGCGCAGGCGTTCTGGTCGACGGCGCCCTTCAGCCAGGTGGTGAAGCAGACCTCGCCGGGATCGTTGGTGGGAGCGAAGGCGGGGCCGCCCTTGTGTGACTCCAGGTTGAGCGGCTTGGCCAGGATGAGCAGGGTGCGCGGCGGATCGACGCCGGCGACGACGCGCGTCATCTCCTCCGGCTCCAGCCCGATGACGGCGCGGTAGTTGGCCGCCACCTCGGCGGCGGTGGTGTCCCCGATGCCGGGCGCCAGCCCGCCGTCGTTCGGCAGCCGCAACCCGCGTCCGCTGTAGATGCGCAGCGGGCGCCCCGCCTGCCCGTGGCAATCCAGCGTGCCGCAGCGTCGCTCGAACACGGGGCTGACGGCGTCGAACTGCGCCTGGTCGGGCGCGAGGATGGTGGTGATGCGGATCCCGCCGTCGTCGTAGGTGGTGCTCGCCGCGCACGCGGGCATCCCGACGGCGGCGAGGACCATCCCGCCGCCCACCAGCAGCGCCGCGGCGGCGGAGAGCGAGCGTGAGAGCACCATCAATTGCCTCCCACCACGGGGTTGACGGGGCAATCGGTGTTGGGCGGCACAGCGTCACCGTCCTCGTACAGGTAGACGTGGCCCTTGCTGGTGAGCTGGTCGGACTGCGTAAGCGCGTCCTTGTGACAGTTCGCGCAGGAGCGTTCGCGACCGACCTGCCCCTGCATCGTCCGGGTGGTGCCGTCCTTGAAGACGCGCACGAAGATGGGGAACGCCGGATCCCACGCGCCGCGCGGGACGAAGAAGTTGCCCACGCAGTTGGTCTTCACCGTGAAGACCGAGCCCATCGTGTCGGTCATGGCGACGGTGGCCTGGTCCACGCCCTCCGCGTTGTTCGGCTGGGCGAAGACGGTGCCCGCCACGGCGAAGGGCTTGTCCGACGCGGGCCCGCTGGAGTCGTGGCAGAGCACGCACGGCTGCCCGGCGCGGTGGTACTCGCCCACCGGGATCGTCGGGTTCTCGTCGCCGAGCGCGCTGATCGCCCCGTCCGGGACGGGGTCGCTGCACGCGGCGAGCAGCGCCAGGACCACCAGAGCGGCGGGCAGCGCGTGCCGGACCAGGGGCAGCGGGCGGGCGCGCATCACTCGTACTCCACGTCGATGCCCAGCGTACCGTACACCGCCGTGCGGGCGGTCACGAAGAGGGCGTCGAAGAAGCGGGTGAACATCACGTCGGCCTGGGCGGTGATGCCCACCTGCATGCGCGCGTCGGGCGGCGTGATGGCGAAGCGCGCGCCGCCGCCGCCCGTGAGGGTGATGAGCGGCCCGAGCTCGCGGTCGTCGGAGCGGAAGAGCGGAACGGTCACGCTTCCATCTTGATTGAGCGTGGCGGCGTAGGCGAGCTGGTAAAAGCTCGCGCCCGTCTGCGCGTTGAGGCGCAGGTGAGGCCACGCGCTGAGGCGCTTGCCGATGTCCTGCACCCAGCGGCCGTCGGTCGTCGTCGAGAGGATGCTCCACGAGTCGACGTACAGGCGCTGGTCGATGCGCAGCGTCGCGGTGTCGTGGAAGCGGTGGGCGAGGCGCACGCCGACGGCGTAGCGATCCAGCGACGTGGGGAGCTGCTCGAGGGGTCGCAGGGGCAGGCGGACGCGGTTGACCAGATCCACCGTCGCCCCCACGGGGATGCGGCGCGCCGTCGCCGGATCGAACATGGGAATGTACCGGTACGGCTTGGACTGATCGCCCCGCTCGAGCTGGAGGGTGCCGCTGACGAGGAGGATCGTCGTCGGGGAGAGCACCATCGTGAGCCCCACGTCGAAGTCGTGGGTATCGAGCTGGTGGCTGAAGACATCCAGCGGGGTGTTGGTGCGCCCGATGGTGTCGTGCGAGTAGTTGTAGGCGATGCGCGGGGTGAGCAGCTTGTCGCGCAGGTCCGCGGTGAGGGCGAGGCCGCCGCTGATCGAGGTGTAGTCGTTCTCGATGGAGAGGCCGGCGTTCGCCTGCCCGGCGAAGATGCCGTGCTTGTAGCCGCCGGTCAGCGTCGCCGCGTGACGCCTGTCGCGGAAGACCGGCGAGGCCTCCGACACGATGTCCGGCGAGGCCGCGGTGACCACGTCCAGCAGGTACGTCGCGCCGACGTTCCACCCGGCCGTCGGCGAGGAGACGCTGGCGTTGATCGCCGGCGTCACCACGTTGACGGCGTTGGTGTCGCTGTACGCGCTGAACTCCATCCCCGCCTTGACCGCCAGGTTCTTCCGCCCCTGCGGCAGGCACTTGACGACCTCCTCCTGGCTCTTGGCCGCGAGCATGCATTTGAGCTGCCCGGGTGTCAGGTACTCGGAGGTCCGCGCCTTGAGGGTGATGTGGACGGTGACGAGCTCTCCCTCCTCGACGTCGTACTCCTTGTCGAAGGAGAGCGGGATGCCGCCCTGCGTGCCCTCGGCGTGCACGGCGTGCTTCCCGGGGTCGATGGAGAAGCGCTTGGTGAGGCTGGCGGGCGGCACCGGCCGATCGTCGAAGGTCACCGAGAGATCGCTCACGCCCGCCGGTGGCACGAAGGTCACGTGCGGGATGCGGTGCAGCAGGTCGGTGACGCGCTTGCGCGCGGCGCGCATGACGGGCCGGTCGCGCTTCTTGATGCCGTCCTGCAGCGCCTTCTCGGTGTCGCGCAGGGCGTCGATGAGCTTGCCGGAACGTCGCTCGCAGCTCGCGAGGTGGAGGCGCGTGCGCGGCTGCTCCTCCAGCTCGAGCGATGCCTTGTCGTTCTTGATGCAGCCAGGCAGGTCGTGCGCCAAATCCGCCTTCAGGCCCGCGCTTGCGAACTGGAAGGCGTCCACGCTGTTCCAGCCGGGGACGTGCGTGGGCTTCGCGGCCGCGGGCGGCGGCGAGGCGACAAGGTCGGAGGGGGGAGGGGCGGCGTCGGGCCCGTTCGCCGCGGCCCACTGCGACCGGATGCTCGGCGTGGTCCCGGAGCTGGGCAGCTTCGCCCGTGGGTCCGCCGCGACCGCCGACGAGAAGTCGGTCTTCGCCTCGTCGGCATGGCCGAGCTGCGAGGCCACCATCCCCATGGCGATGTAGACCTGCGCCCGGGTGGCCCCCGTGCACTGGCCGTGCTTGCAGCGCTCCAGCGCGGCGCGCAGCTTCTCCGTCGCAGGGCCGAAGGCGGCGGACGTGTAGTCCTCCGTCATGACCTGCTGCACTGTGGAGAGCACGGCGACGTCATCTCCGCCCGCCCACGATTGCCGCACCGCGAGCACGAGAGCGAGGCACAGCATCGGTGCCAGCCACGCTGGCCGGTACGGGAGGCGGAGCACGGCGCTACGGTAGCGGAATCGCTCGCCTACCGCATCAGTTGCAGCCGCAGCCGCCCCCGCCGCCGCCGAAGCCTCCGGCCGCGCCCTCCGAGACGGCGCGGACGTGCGCGTCGAAGCCCGTGGCCACGTCCTCGGGGGTCATGGAGGGCTTGGCGAGCGTTCCCCGCTGGTACGGGGCGACGGTCGCGCATCCGGTGGCCGCCACGCCCAGCACGGCGAGGACGGCGAGCAGCAGGTGGAGGTTCCGGGAGGTCCGCATCGTCGACTCCTTCTCCTTCAGGCTTTTGCACGACACGCGCCAACCACTCCGGGCCCGCGGCCATGGCATTTCCCTGCGGGATCCGCCCCCTCGGGCGGCCGACGTGGTTCCATCCCGGACCGCACCTGGATCACAGGTGAACCAGCCTGCTGGACCCGTCGATCGTTGGCAGGCAAACGATCCGGCCCCATTCCGCCCCGACGAAGGACCGCCTTGCGCCGGAACGCTTGGTGCTTCCACAATGCGGCAGCGCCATGAGCCACACTCTCCGCCCACGCCGCCCACCGCTCGGCCTTCGCCTGGGTGTCCTCGGTCTGGCCTTCGGTTGCGCGGCCGGCTGGGCGTTCGGCTGCGACCTGGAGACCAACACGCACTACGGGCCGCACTCCGGCCTCTCCAAGGGCAACCTGCCTACCCCTCCGGCGCCCTCGCTGGACGCCGGCGACGCCGCGGCGCTCTGCAACGGTCAGGGGCCGATCGACTCCGGCACGTGCGCGGTGAGCTACTCCAAGGACATCTGGCCGATGATGAGCGCCGCCGGCACGTGGAAGTGCGCCGACGCCAAGTGCCACGGCGGCACGTCGTACACGCCGCAGATCGCCGACCCTGACGAGGCGTACCTGACCCTGACGAGCTACATGATCGGCGGCAAGCCGTACTTCAACCCGTGCTCGACGAGCAGCACCGACTCCAGCTTCCTGTGCAACGTGCAGGGGAGCTGCGGCTCGCTGCAGATGCCCGCGCAGGACAACACCCTCGCCACCGGGCCGATGTCCCCCACCGACATGACCACCGTGCAGACCTGGGTGGAGTGCGGCGCGCCCAAGAACTGAGCCTCGGGAAAGACCGCGGGCGGCGGCGCGAAAGAGTTGGTAGAACACGGCGCATGGACCGCCTCCTCGCGCGGCTCGAGCGTCGCATCGGTCGCTTCGCCATCCCCAACCTGGCCTTCGTCATCGTCGCGGGGATGGCGGTCGTCTTCGTGCTGGGCATGATCCGCCCGCGCTTCGAGGGCCTGCTCACGCTCGACCTGGCGCAGGTCCGCCACGGGCAGGTCTGGCGGCTCATCACCTACCTCTTCCTCCCGCCCCCCGGCGACATGTGCGGCCTCCCCCGGCCCATCGTGATGCTCTTCGTCCTGTACTTCATCTGGTTGATCGGGACCAACCTGGAGAACGAGTGGGGCGCGTTCAAGTTCAACGCCTTCTACCTCATCGGCATGGTGGGCACGACGATCGCCGCGCTGGTGACGGGCGGCGCGGTGGGCAACACCTTCATCAACGAGTCGCTCTTCCTCGCCTTCGCGACGCTCTTCCCCGACTTCGTCGTCTACATGTTCCTCATCATCCCGGTGAAGGTGAAGTGGCTGGGCATCCTCGCCGGCGTGCTGCTGGTCTGGCAGTTCATCTCGGGGGACTGGGTGGCGCGCGCCGCCATCTTCGCGGCGACCGGCAACTACGTCCTCTTCTTCACCGGCTTCTGGCGGGATTACTGGAAGTCGCGCAACTTGCGGGTGCGACAGTCGGCGCGGCGCGCGCAGTCGGCGCCGCCCGCCAGGGCGACGGGCGGCCGGCGCTGCGCCATCTGCGACGTGAGCGAGGACGATGGCGCCGACATCCGCGTCTGCTCCTGCGAGAAGTGCGGCGGCAAACCGCGTAACCTGTGCCTGGAGCATGCGAGAAACCACTGAGCGCCGGCCCCGGGCCGGCCGGCGGCCCGACTCCGGGCAGGAGCGCTGATGCACGCGATTGTCGTCACGCGGCCAGGAGGGCCGGAGGTGCTGCAGCTCCGCGAGGTCCCCTCGCCCGTGCCTTCCCGCGGCGAGGTGCGCGTGCGCGTGCGCGCGACGGCGGTCAACCGCGCGGACCTGCTCCAGCGGATGGGTGCGTACCCCGCGCCCCCTGGCGTGCCCGCCGACATCCCCGGCCTGGAGCTGGCCGGGGAGGTGGACGCGCTGGGCGAGGGCGTCGAGCGGCTGGCGGTGGGCGACAGGGTCTTCGGCCTGGTCGGCGGCGGCGCCTACGCCGAGCACGTCGTGGCGCACGAGCGGACGCTGGCGCACATCCCGGAGGCGATGAGCTTCGCCGACGCGGCCGCGGTGCCGGAGGCGTTCATCACCGCGTACGACGCCATGGTCACGCAGGCGCGGCTCGGGGCGGGGGAGTGGGTGCTCGTCCCGGCCGCGGGCAGCGGCGTGGGGACAGCCGCGATCCAGATCGCCGCGGCCATCGGGGCGCGCGCCGTGGGCACCGCGCGATCGGAGCGCAAGCTGGAGCAGGCGCGCGCGCTCGGCCTGCAGGTGGGCGTCGTCGCCGCGGGCGGGCGCTTCGCCGAGGAGGTGAAGAAGGCGACCGGCGGCGTGCACGTCGTGCTGGAGCTGGTGGGGGGCCCCTACCTCGCCGAGGACCTGGCCTGCGTGCGGCCGCGAGGGCGCATCGTCCTCGTGGGGTTGATGGCGGGGGCGCGCGTCGACCTGGATCTCGCGCTGGTGCTTGGCAAGCGCCTGGAGGTGCGCGGCACCATGCTGCGCGCCCGCCCGCTGGAGGAGAAGATCGACGCGGCACGCGTCTTCGAGGAGCACGTGGTCCCGCTCTTCGCGTCGGGGAGGCTGCGGGCGGTGGTCGACCGCGTCATGCCCCTCGCGGAGGCCGCCGGCGCGCACGCGCTGCTCGGGAGCAACGAGACCTTCGGCAAGGTCGTGCTCTCAGTCTGAGCCAGCGCGCGCGATGGGGAACGTGATGCCGATGCGCAGCCCCACGAACGCCGCCGGCGAGGTGGAGACCGGCGCGCCACCCACCTGCGCGATGGTGTCGAGCGGGGAGCCGATGTTGGTCACCAGGCCGATGCTCGGCTGGTAGTAGCGGGTGGACAGGCGCACGTGGGCGCCCACGGCCAGGTACGAGCGGTCGGCGTCGCTGATGCCCGACTCCAGCCGGTAGTACTCGATGAGCTCCCCCGCGACCGACACCAGCCGGGAGACGCGCAGCGCCATGTCCAGCGTGCCGACAGCGGCCATCCGGTACGTGGTCAGGCTGGAGAAGTTGGTCGCGGCCTCCAGCGACTGGCGATACTGCAGCGTCAGGATGCCGGAGATGAAGCGCATGTCGAGGAAGGGACGCACAGTGGCGAACTGCGGGTCGAAGAGCGCGCGCTCCCAGCCGCGGGAGGCCACGGCGCCCGCCGCGACCGAGGCGCCCGGCCCGCCGTCCGGCGCGAACGAGAGCGTCGGGATGACCGCCGCGATGCCGCCGCCGAAGGCGAGGCCGTAGGGCGACGACCACACGCCGCGCCACCAGAACTCGGGGTTGCCGGAGATGAGCAGCGTCCCCCCGAGCGGCGCGGTCCCGAACGCCGCGTCGTAGCCGGCGCCCGCGTACCAGTGCGGCGCGATGATGGGCACCTCCACCGCGACGCGCTCCACGTGCGAGTAGGTGGCGCGGTCCGCGCCGCCGCCGCGGAAGAGGACCGACGCGAGCGTGGTGTCGGTCGACACCTCGGGGTGCGGGTGGGTGAGGGCGGGCAGCGTCACCGGCCGCGCCGGCTCGTCGGCGAGCGCCGCCCCCGGAGAGAGGAGCCAGAGGATCGCGAGCCAGCCCGTGCGCACGCCCTACCCCGTCGCCCCCGGCGCGCCGGCGGACGCGGCGGACGGGCCCGCGCCCACCGCCAGGATGCCCGCGGCCAGCGCCCGCGCGAACGCCTCGTGGTTGCGGGCGTGCCCGGGACGGTGCGCCCGCAGCACGCCACGCGGCGGCCCGCCGTGAAGGTAGGCGTCGCCCAGCAAGTCGAGCAGCTTGTGGCGCGCCGGCTCGTCGGGCGCCGCGCCGCCGCGGGCGTGGATCACGTCGCCCACCACGATGACGCTCTCCGGCGACGCGTGCCGCGCGAGCCCCGCCTGCCCCAGCGCCTCGACCTCGTGGGCGAAGGCGAAGGTGCGCGCCGGCGCGATGCGGGTCACGAAGTCCTCCGCGTCCCCCTCGAAGCGCGCGCCGGGGTGCAGGCGCGGGTCGCCGAAGTCGATCGTCACCTCCACCACGGTCCCCGGGCCCGGCGCGAAGGCGTAGCGGCTGCCCGCCACCTCTACCGTCCCCTCCCGCGCGACATGCAACCGGGGCGGCGCGGAGGTCACCTCCAGCGCGCGCAGGGCGGCGGCGTACTCGGCGGCCCCCCCACCGAGCAAGGGCAGCTCCGGGCCGTCGACCTCCACCCGCACCCCCGCCCGCACCGAGAGCCCCGCCAGCGCCCCGAAGAGGTGCTCCACGGTGGCGAGCTCGAGCCCCCGGCCCGCCACCCGCGTGGAGCGCTCCGCCCCGGCCAGGGACAGCTCATCCACGGCCGCCGCCGCCCCGTCCCGGACCAGCCTGACGGGCCCTTCCGCCCGAGCCAGCCCGACCGTGACGGGTCGCCCGGTGTGGACGCCCCATCCGGAAAGGCTCACGCGCATGCGCCAAAGCTTGCCCAGCCGTGGGCTCTTTGGCTAGCTAGCATTTGGGTAATCCACATGGCGACCAAGTGCGTTCACATCTCCATCCGGGGCCGGGTCACCGGCGTCTTCTTCCGCGCCGCCGCGCAACGCGAGGCACGCCGGCTCGGCGTGACAGGCTGGGTCCGCAACCGCAACGACGCCAGCATCGAGATCCTGGCCGAGGGCGACGAGGACGCGGTCAAGGAGATGATCGGCTGGGCCCACCACGGCCCCAGCGCCGCGCGCGTGGACAACGTGGACGTGCGTTACCGCAGCTTCAGCGGCGACTACTCCGACTTCCAGATCGTGGAGTAGGAAGCGGGTGCCCGCGCGGAGCGTTCTTCCGGGCGTGCGCCCCCTCCCGTGCTTCGCGCTCGCGACCGTGCTGCTGCTGGCCGGCGCGGTGCGTGCGGACCCGGTCGCCCCGGCGGCGAGCGCAGCGCGGGCCGACGCCGGCGTTGTCGCCCTCGCTCCGGCGCTGGCGAAGGTGGAGGCCGCACCGGGCGACCCCGCCGCCGCGGAGGCGCTCGCCCGCGGACGCTTCTCCCTCGCGGACATGACCGCGGCGCTCGCATCGCTGCGCCGGCGCGGAGACACCGCGCGGATCACCGAGCTGACGCGGCAGGTGGCGCGCGCCGCAGGGCCGAAGTACTGGGGCGAAGACTTCGACTTGCTGGGTGCGCTGCAGGCGGCGCAGGGCGCCCACCCCGAGGCGCTCCGCGTCGCGGTGGAGACCGTGTGTATTCTGCACGCGCTCGCCGCCGACGGCACCACGCCGGCCGTCCTGCAGATGGCGATGGTCGCCCCCGATCACGCGTGGGCCTTCCGCCCGGAGGTCACGCGGCGCGTCCGGGCGCTCGGCGAGCGCGCGCGGGCGGGGCTGATCCTCGCGCAGAAGGTGCCGCACCTGCACCACTTCGCCTCCACCACGCTGGAGTCCATCGGCGTGCGGGTGCCGGGGGACGCGGTGCAGACCAAGAGCAACGCGGTCCTGGTCGACGTGCTGGGCGCGTACGCCGCCAACAAGGACCTGGACGGCCTGGGCGTGGTGCTGTCCTTCGTGGGCTCGGCGCGCGAGCCGGTGCGCGAGGCCGCGCGCGCGGCCACGCTGGAGTACGGCGTCCTCGCCGCCCCGCGCCTGCGGGAGATGGCGCAGAACCTGGACGGCGCGCCGCCGCCACCCGACTGGGACGCCGCGCGCCTCGCCCACGCGGTCTTCGCGACGATGGACAGGTCGCGCAACGCGGAGCTGGACGCGCTGGTGGAGGAGGGCCTCACCGCGCTGCACGCGGGCCGCGCCGACGAGGCGGTGACCGACTTCGACAAGGCGCTGGCCCGGCAGCCGATGCTCCCGCGACGCGCGCAGATGGCACCGGCGTACGTGGCGGTGGCGCAAGAGAAGGAGGGCACCGACCACCAGGCGGCGCGCGCGGCGTACCGCAAGGCGCTGGAGCTCGATCCGGGGGGACCGCACGCCGGACAGATCCGCGGGGCGCTGGCCTACCTGGAGGGAGAGGACCTGCGCGCGCGCGGTATCGAGGATCGCGCGCCCTACGAGCGCGCCATCCAGGCAGATCCGTCCAACGCCGACGCGCGCGCGCGCCTCGCGGCGATGGACGACGCCGCGCGAAAACGCGAAGACCGGCAGACCCACTACGAGTGGGCCGCCGGTCTCACGGCGTGCGCGCTGGCCGCGGCGGTGATGGTGGTGCGTCGACGACGACGCTGATCACTCCGCCTTGGCGGCCGTCTTGGGCTCAGCGGCTGTCGCCTTGCCCTTCTTCTTGGAGGGCTTGGCCTTCGCCTCGCCCTCGTCGGAGGCCTCCGGCTCGCCAGCGACGAGCTCGCCCACCAGCTCCAGCATGGAGATGGGGGCGTTGTCGCCACGCCGCGGGCCGAACTTGACGATGCGCGTGTAGCCGCCCGGGCGGTCCTTGTAGCGCTTCGCCAGATCGCAGAAGACCTTCTCGACGATGTCGACCTTCTGCGGGGCGCCGCCCTTCTCCACCTTCACGGCGAAGCGGGGGATGTACGCCGCCACCAGACGCTCGGCGTGGAGGCGCCGCGCGCGGTCGCCCGCGGAGAGCTTCTCGTTGGGGGTGTACGCGACCTCTCCGAGACGGCGCGCCTTGGTGATGAGGCGCTCCGCGACACGGCGAACCTCCTTCGCCTTGGCGTCGGTCGTCTCGATGCGCTCGTGCAGGACGAGGTTCGCGGTGAGGTTGCGCAGCATCGCGCGGCGGTGACTGCTGTTGCGGTCGAACTTACGACCCGAATTGCGGTGACGCATGGCTTCTCTCTCGGGCTCAGGCCTGGGCTTGCTGCGCCTTCCAGCGCTCGAGCATCTGCGGCCAGTTGTCGATCTTCATGCCGAGCGAAAGCCCCATGTTCTGGAGGATCTCTTTGATCTCCTTGAGGCTCTTGCGGCCGAAGTTCTTGGTCTTGAGCATGTCCTGCTCGGTGCGCTGCACCAGCTCACCGATGAGCGTGATGTTCGCGTTCTGCAGGCAGTTGGCGCTGCGGACGGAGAGCTCGAGCTCGTCCACCGAGCGGAAGAGGTTCTCGTTGAGGGGCTCGTCCTCGCCACCCACGGCGGCGTAGCTCGTCTCCTCGGTCTCCTCGAAGTTGATGAAGATGGTGAGCTGCTCCTTCAGGATCTTCGCCGCGTAGGCGACCGCGTCCTGCGGCTTCACGCTCCCGTTGGTCCACACCTCGAGGGAGAGCTTGTCGAAGTCGGTCTGCTGGCCGACGCGCGCGTTGGTCACCATGTAGTTGACCTTGCGGATCGGCGAGTAGAGCGCGTCGATCGGGATGGTGCCGATCGCCATCGTCGGGGTCTTGTTCTTCTCCGCCGGGACGTAGCCGCGGCCGACGTTGACCGTCAGCTCCATCGCCAGGGGGCCCTTCTTGTCGAGCGTGGCGATGAGGTGGTCCGGGTTGAGGACCTGGAGGCCGTCGACCAGCGAGATGTCGCGCGCGTAGACCGGGCCGGGGCCCTCCTTGTCGATGCGCACGGTGTACGTCTTCACCGAGGCGGCCTTGAGCACGACCTCCTTCAGGTTCAGCACGATGTCGGTCACGTCCTCGACGACGTCGCCGATGGTGGTGAACTCGTGCAGCGCGCCGTCGACGCGGACGGCGGTGATGGCCGAGCCCTGCAGGGAGGAGAGGAGCACGCGCCGGAGCGAGTTGCCCAGCGTGATGCCGTAGCCGCGCTCGAGCGGCTCGCAGGTGAACTTGCCGTAGAAGTCGGTGAGGGTCTCCTGCTCGACGGCGATGCCGCGAGGACGGATGAGGTCCCGCCAGTTACGCGTGGTGATGTTGGCGCTCATGCGATTTCTCCTTCTCTGTCTGCTGGTTCACGCGGCGATCCCGTACGTCCTTCGAACCCGCTCTCCGGAGCGTCCCGTCGCCTGCCCGTGTGCTTCGTTGCTTCGAAAATCCTCGATCCGTGTCGGCCGGCCTCCGGCCTGGCCTCAGCGCGAGTAGTACTCGACGACGAGCTGCTCGCGGATGGCCGGCTCGTTCAGCTCCTCCCGGACGGGGGCCGCCTTGAACACGCCGGAGAAGTTCTCCTTGTCCAGCTCGAGCCAGGACAGCATCGGGCGCTTGTCGACGTTGGCGAGGGCCGCGTTGACGGCGCCGATCTTCCGGCTCTCCTCGCGGATGGTGATCTTGTCGCCCACCCGGAGGCTGTAGCTGGGGATGTTGACGCGCTTGCCGTTGATGAGCACGTGGTTGTGCTTGACGAGCTGGCGCGCCTCGGCGCGGGTGGTGGCGAAGCCCATGCGGTGCACCACGTTGTCCAGCCGGCTCTCCAGCAGGCCGAGCATCTGCTCGCCGGTGCTGCCCTTGCGGCGCGTCGCGGCGAAGTAGTACGCGCGGAACTGGCGCTCCAGCACGCCGTAGATGCGGCGGACCTTCTGCTTCTCACGCAGGCGCACCGCGTACTCGGAGAGCTTGATGCGGCCCTGGCCGTGCTGCCCCGGCGGGTACGGCCGCCGCGTGTACGAGCACTTGTCGGTGTAGCAGCGCTCGCCCTTGAGGAAGAGCTTCATGCCCTCCCGGCGGCAGAGCTTGCAGACGGGTCCAATGTAACGAGCCATTCTTCGTGTCCTTCTTCAGCGTTTCGGTGGCTGACCGGTTTACGTGCTGTGCACTTCGTCCCGGCTTGCTCCCGGGGAGGGAGCGAGAATCCTGGTCGGCTAGACGCGCCGGCGCTTCGGCGGGCGGCAGCCGTTGTGCGGGACGGGGGTCACGTCGCGGATGAGCGTGACCTTGAAGCCCGCCGTCTGCAGGGCGCGCAGCGCGCTCTCGCGGCCGGCGCCGGGGCCCTTCACGAAGACGGCGACCGAACGCATGCCGTGCTCCATCGCCTTGCGGGCGGCTTCCTCGGCGGCGAGCTGGGCGGCGAAGGGCGTCGACTTGCGCGAGCCCTTGAAGCCGCGCGCGCCGGCGCTCGACCACGCGATCGCGTTGCCGTTGATGTCGGTGATGGTGACGACCGTGTTGTTGAAGGTCGACTGGATGTGGGCGATGCCCGACGCCACGTTCTTGCGGACCTTCTTCTTGGTCCCCTTCGGTCGTCCGCCGGTCGCGCCGGTTGCGGTCTTTGCCTGCGACATGTCTTACTCCGATGGCTCCTGGGTACCCGTCACTTGGCGCCGCGCGCCGATCCCTGCCGGGCGATGGTGCCCTTGCGCGGGCCCTTGCGGGTGCGCGCGTTGGTGTGGGTGCGCTGGCCGTGGACCGGGAGGCCTCGGCGGTGGCGCAGGCCCCGGTAGCAGCCGAGGTCCATGAGGCGCTTGATGTTCATCTGCACCTCGCGGCGCAGGTCGCCCTCGACCTTGTACTCGGTCTCCAGGAGCTCGCGGATCCGCTTGATCTCGTTCTCCGTGAGCTCCTCGGTGAGCTTGGTCGGCGGGATGCCGGCCTTCGCGCAGATCTCGAAGGCGGTCTTCTTGCCGATCCCGTAGAGGTACGGCAGCGAGTACGCGATGTGCTTGTGGCGGGGGAGGTCGACGCCTGCGATACGAGCCATGATGGATTCCTTCGATCAGCCCTGGCGCTGCTTGTGGCGCGGGTTGGTGCAGATGATGCGGACCACCCCTTTGCGGCGGATGACCTTGCACTTGTCACAGATCTTCTTCACGGACGGACGGACTTTCATCGCTGCCTCGACACTTTCATCGTGCCCTTCGGGCCGTGGCCGGCCGGACCTCAGTCACTTGTGGCGGTACGTGATGCGACCGCGGCTCGGGTCGTAGGGGCTGACCTCCACGGTGACGCGGTCTCCGGGGAGGATTCGGATGTAGAACTGACGCATGCGGCCGCTGATGGTGGCCAGCACGCTCAGCCCGTTGTCGCACCTGACCTTGAACATGGCGTTGGGGAGCGCCTCCTGGACGACGCCGTCGAACTCGAGCTTGTCGCCCTTGGGTTCTTTTCGCTCCCTACGCTCTCTCATCGATTCCCTGCTTCTCTTCAGATCCCCAGGGCGGCGAAGATGGCCTTCGTCACCTCGGCGACTTCCTTCGTCCCGTCCACGCGCTTCAGGATGCCCTTCTGCTCGTAGTAAGGGATGACGGCGGCGGTGTCCCTCGCGTACGCGTCAAGGCGCTTGCGAACGGCCTCCTCCGTGTCGTCCGCCCGATGCTCGAGTTGGGCATCGGGGGGCGGGGGGTTATACTTCAAGTGGTAGATCTGTCCAGTGCGTTTGTCGGTTCGCCGCAGCACTGTACGTTCGACCAGCAGTGCCTCGGGCACCTGGAGGGCGACGGCGCTGTCCAGCTTGGCGCCGCGGGCCTCCAGCATGCGGTCGAGCGCCTCCGCCTGCGGGACGGTGCGGGGGAAGCCGTCGAGCAAGAAGCCGCTCTTGCAGTCCGGCTCCTGGATGCGCTCGTCGATGTAGCCGATGACGACCTCGTCCGGGACCAGGCCCCCGGTGTCCATCGCCTTGACCAGCTCGGCCGGGAGGGTGCCCGCCGCCTTCCGCGCGCGAAGGATGTCGCCCGTCGACACCTGCGGGATGGAAAGCTTCTGGCAGAGAATCTTCGCCTGGGTGCCCTTGCCGGCCCCCGGCGGTCCCATGAAGACGAGCCGCATCAGTAATCCCTCCGCCCCCGGATGCGGGTCGCGCGGCCACCGCCGCCGGAGAGCCCTTCGTAGTTGCGGGTCAGGAGGTGGGCCTCGATCTGGCTCACCGTGTCGAGCGCGACGCCGACGATGATCATGAGGGACGTGCCGCCCATGCGGAACGGCACGTGGAACGCCTCGGTGATGACGCTGGGCACGACGCACACGATCGCCACGTAGAGCGAGCCGCCGAGCGTGATGCGCGTCAGCACCTTGTCGATGTAGTCCGCCGTCTGCTTGCCCTGGCGGATCGTCGGGATGAAGGCCTGCTGCTTCTTCAGGTTGTCCGCGACGTCCACCGGCTGGAAGGTGACCGCGGTGTAGAAGTAACAAAAGAAGATGATCAGGACCATGTAGAAGAGGTTGAACACCCAGTCGCCGCGGTTGAGCATGCTCTGCAGCTCGCCCATGCCGGGGACGTGGAAGTTCGCGAGGGTCGCCGGGAAGCCCAGGAGCGACATCGCGAAGATCGGCGGGATGGTGCCCGCGGTGTTCACGCGCAGCGGCAGGTGCGCCGTCTGCCCGCCGTAGACTCTTCTTCCTACGGTTCTTCGTGCGTAATAGATGGGAATCTGACGCTGGGCGCGCTCGAAGAAGACGATGGTCGCGACCGTCGCCAGGATGATCGCCGTCACCGCCGCCAGGTTGAGCGGCTGGATGTTGCCCTTGTGCGTCTCGAAGAAGCGGAACATCCCGCCCGGGATGCCGACGACGATGCCGGCGAAGATGAGCAGGGAGATGCCGTTGCCGATTCCGCGCTCGGTGATCTGCTCGCCGAGCCACATGATGAAGGCGGTGCCGGTGGTGAGGGTCAGCACCGTCATGAGGCGGAAGCCCCAGCCCGGGTGCGCCACCACGTCGCCGACGTGCGAGCTCGCGAGGTCGCCGTTGTTGGCGCCCTCCACGGTGAGGGCCATGCCGAACGCCTGCAGCGCCGAGAGCGCCACCGTGCCGTAGCGCGTGTACTGGTTGATCTTCCGCTGGCCCGCCTCACCCTCCTTGCGCAGCTCGTCCAGCGGCTTGAACACCATGGTGAGCAGCTGCAGGATGATGCTCGCGCTGACGTACGGCATGATGCCGAGCGCGAAGAGAGAGAGGTTGGAGAGGCCTCCGCCCGTGAACATGTTGAACATGCCGAGCAGGCCGCCTCGCTTGGAGACGACCGCCTGCATGACGTTGCGGTCCACGCCGGGGATCGTGATGAAGACGCCCACGCGGTAGACCGCGAGCATCACGAGCGTGAAGACCACGCGCTTTCGGAGCTCGGGGACCTTCCCGATGTTCGCGAAACCCGCGAAGAGCGACATTGGCTACTGCGCCTGCCCTGGTGCCTCGGCGGCCTGGTGCTCCGGGATGACGACGGCCTTGCCGCCCGCCTTCTCGATCTTGGCCACTGCAGACTTGGAGAACGCGTGCGCGGTGACGGTGACCTTCCTGTTGAGGCTACCGTTGCCGAGGACCTTGATGCGGTCGATGCGGCCCTTGACCAGGCCGTGGTCGCGCAGGGTGGTCTCGTCGACGTTGGTGCCGGCGGCGAACGCCTCCAGGTCACCGACGTTCACCTCGGCGGTGCGCACCGGGAAGGGGGGATTGAAGCCGCGCTTCGGCAGGCGGCGGGCGATGGGCGTCTGGCCGCCCTCGAACTCCCGGCGCACGCCATTGCGGGCGTACTGGCCCTTCTGGCCGCGGCCGGAGGTCTTGCCCAGTCCGGAGCCAACGCCGCGGCCCTTGCGGAGCTTCTTCTCCGTGGAACCGATGGGCTTGGCGAGCTTGCTCAACGTGTCGGCCATGACTGCCTCAGCTCTTCTTCGTCTTCTTCGCCGGGGGGGAGTCGACCTCCTCCACGGACACGAGGTGGATGACCTTCTTGATCGCGCCGCGGAAGGACGGCGTGTTCGCCACGACCACGGCGGAGCCGGGGCCGCGAAGGCCGAGCCCGCGGACGGTGAGCCGCATGGGCTCGGCCTGCCCGATCAGGCTGCGTGTCTGGATGACCTTGAGATGAGCCTTCATGGTTCGCCTCGACTCAGGACGCCGCCGCCTCCGGCGCGGCGAGCTTCTTGGACTTCTTGCTGTCGCCGTAGACGTCGGCGGGCTGCTTGCCGCGCTTGCGGGCGACGTCGTCGACGCTGCGGAGCTGCTCGAGGGCGTTGACCACCGCGCGCACCACGTTGTGCGGGTTGGAGCTCCCGAGGCTCTTGGTGAGGATGTCGTGGATGCCCGCGCTCTCGACGACCGCGCGGACGGCGCCGCCCGCGATGACGCCGGTACCGGGCGAGGCCGGGCGCAGCAGCACGCGGCCGGCGCCGAAGTGACCGGTGATCTCGTGGGGGATCGTCACGCCGTCCAGCGGAACGCGGAAGAGGTTCTTGCGCGCCTGGTCGTTGCCCTTGCGGATCGCCTCCGGCACCTCGTTGGCCTTGCCCAGGCCCACGCCGACGTGACCGGACTCGTCACCCACCACCACCAGCGCCGCGAAGGAGAAGCGGCGACCGCCCTTGACCACCTTGGCCACGCGGTTGATGTGGATGATGCGCTCCTTGAGCTTTTCCTCGTCGATGTCCAACGCCATGATGATGAGTCCCTTTTCGTTTCTCAGAACTTGAGGCCGGCCTCACGCGCGGCGTCGGCGAGCGCGCGCACGCGCCCGTGGTAGAGGTAGCCGTTGCGGTCGAAGACGACCTTGTCGATCCCCTTGGCCAGGAGGGCCTTGGCGATGGCGGCCCCCACCTTCTTGGCCGCGCCGGTCTTGTCCTCCTCGGCGAGGGCGCCACGCACCTCGCGAGAGAGCGTGGAGGAGTGGGCCAGCGTGGCGCCTGCCACGTCGTCCACGACCTGAGCGTAGATGTGCTTCGCGCTACGGAAGACGGTGAGGCGCGGACGCGCCGAAGTCCCGCTGATTTTTCGGCGGATGCGCAGCTTGCGGCGCTCCCGCCCGACGATCTGCATGGCCATGATTCGATTCCTCGGTTCGTGGTTCCCGCGGCGTATCTCCTCAACCGCGAGGTTTCACTTTCCTTCCAGTCGACGTCACTTCCCGCCCTTGGCCGCCTTGCCGGCCTTCTCGCGGACCTTCTCCCCCTGGTAGCGCACGCCCTTTCCGCCGTAGGGCTCCGGCGGGCGGAACCCGCGGATCTTGGCGGCGGTCTGGCCCATCATCTCCTTGTTGGCGCCAGTCAGGATGACGATGGTGCCCTTGGAGTCCCCCGGGATCTCCACCTTGATGCCGGCGGGGATGGGGAAGTTGACGGGGTGAGAGAAGCCGAGCGAGAGGTTGAGCACCTGGCCCTTGACCTCGGCGCGGTAGCCGGTGCCGACGAGCTGGAGCGTCTTGGTGTAGCCAGTGCCCACCCCCGTCACCATGCCGCCGATGAGCGCCCAGGCGAGGCCCTGGAAGCGCGCGCCGTCGCGACCGGGGACGGTGGGGACCACGGTGATGTCGGCGGCGCCGACCTTCACCGCGACGTTGGGCGGGAGCTTGCGGGAGAGGGTGCCCTTGGGGCCCTTCACCTCGATGGCGCCGTCCTTGACGGTCGCGGTGACGCCCTTCGGCAGCGGGATGGGCCGCTTGCCGATGCGCGACTGCTTGATGCCGTCGCCGGCGGTGGGGGACTGCGTGGTCTGAGCGGTCATGGGATCACCAGACCTCGCAGAGCAGCTCGCCGCCCACGCGCTGCTTGCGCGCGTCGCGGTCGGTCATCACTCCGCGGCTCGTCGAGAGGATGGAGATGCCCATCCCCGAACGGACGCGCGGGATGCGGTCGTGCCTGACGTAGACGCGGCGTCCGGGGGACGACACGCGCGAGAGGCCGTCGATGGCGCTCTGGCGGTCGCGCCCGTAACGCAGCACCACGGTGAGGGTGCGCTTGCCCTCGCCGTCGCTCACGCGCACGTCGTCGACGTAGCCCTCGCTCTTGAGGACGCCGGCGATGTGCTGCTTGAGCTGCGAGTGGGGCAGGTCCACGCGGTCGTGCCGCGCGAGCGCGCCGTTGCGAATGCGAGTGAGCATGTCCGCGATCGGATCGGTCATCATGGGGTCACCAGCTCGCCTTGATCACGCCGGGGATCTCGCCGCGGAGGGCGAAGACCCGCAGGCACACCCTGCAGAGTTCGAACTTGCGGTAGTAGCCGCGCGCGCGACCGCACACCTTGCAGCGGTTGCGGTGGCGCACCGGGAATTTCGGTGCGCGGTTCAGCTTCGCAAACTGACATGCTCGTGCCATCTCTAAAGTTCCTTCTGCTTCTTCAATTCGCCCGGAACGGCATGCCGAGGTGCTGGAGCAGCGCACGCCCCTCCTCGTCGGTGCGGGCCGTCGTCACGAAGCTGATGTTGAGCCCCTTGATCACGTCGATGCGGTCGTAGTTGATCTCGGGGAAGATGATCTGCTCCTTCAGGCCGAGGGTGTAGTTGCCCTTGCCGTCGAAGGCCTTGCGGGAGACACCGCGGAAGTCACGCGTGCGCGGGAGGGCGATCGTGATCAGGCGGTCCAAGAACTCCCACATGCGGCCGCTCCGGAGCGTCACCATCACGCCGATGGGGAGGCCGGCGCGCAGCTTGAAGCTGGCGATCGCCTTCTTGGAGCGGGTGACCACCGGCTTCTGCCCGGTGACGGCCTTCATCTCGTCGACCGCCGCGTCGATGATCTTCGGGTTCGCCACGGCGGCGCCGAGGCCCATGTTGACGACGATCTTCCGGAGACGCGGCACCTGGTTCGGGTTGGTGAACCCGAACTCCTTGATGAGCGCCGCGATGACCTCGTCCTTGTATTTGAGCCGGAAGCGGGGCGCCTCGATCTCGGCTGTCGAGGTCACTGCCTCGGCCGCCGCCTGCGCCTTCTGCTCCTGCCCCTTGCCCTTCTTGGCTGCCATGTCTGGTGCTCCTCGACTCGTCAGGCCTTGGCCGCGACGATCTCCTCGCCGCTCTTGACGGCCACGCGGATCTTGTGGCCGCGCTCGCCCTTGCCGGCGCGGACGCGGGTACCCTTGCCCGTCTTCGGGTCGATGGGCATCACCTTGCTGGCGAAGATGGGCGCCTCGCGCTCCAGGATTCCGCCTTGCGGGTTCTTCGGCGTGGGGCGGAGGTGGCGCTTGATCAGGTTGACGCCCTCGACGACGACCTTGCCCTCTTCCACCAGGACGCGGGCGACCTTGCCCTTCTTGCCCTTGTCCTTGCCGCTGATGACGACGACCTCGTCGCCTTTGCGAAGACGCGCGAGCATCAGAGCACCTCCGGCGCGAGCGAGATGATCTTCATGAACTTCTTGCCGCGCAGCTCGCGCGCGACTGGCCCGAAGATGCGGGTGCCGATGGGCTCGAGCTGGTTGTTGATGAGGACGGCGCTGTTGCCGTCGAACTTGATGTAGCTGCCGTCCGGGCGCGCCTGCTCGCGGCGGGTGCGCACGACCACGGCGCGGGCGGTGTCGCCCTTCTTCACCTTCATGCCGGGCAGCGCCTCCTTGATGGAGACGACGATCACGTCGCCGAGCGAGGCGTAGCGGCGGCGCGACCCGCCGAGCACCTTGATGCACTGCACGCGCTTGGCGCCGGAGTTGTCGGCGACGTCGAGGATGGTTCGCGTCTGGATCATGGCGTGCTCCTCACTCCTCGACGAACTTCTTGACGAGCCGCACGACCAAGAAGCGCTTGTCCTTGGAGAAGGGGCGGTGCTCCTGGATCTCCACCTGGTCGCCGACGATGTACTCGTTCTTCTCGTCGTGGGCCTTGTAGCGCTTCCGCGTGCGGACGTACTTGCCGTAGAGCGGGTCGCGGGTGTGGTTGACCACCTCCACGACGACCGACTTCTGCATCTTGTTCTTGATGACCTTGCCGACCATCTTGCGGCGGAAGCCGTGGGTCTTCTTCGGCTCGGCGAGCTTGCGTGTGCTCGGTGCGGCCTGCGGGGTGGCGGTGCTCATGCCTTCTTCTCCGGTGCGGGGGCCGCCGCCGGGCGGCTCTGCTCGAGCAGGATGGTCTTGATACGGGCGAGCTCGCGGCGCGTCTTGCGGAGCGCGCTGGTGTCGTCGAGCCGGTTGGTGAAGTTCTTGAAGCGGGAGTCGAAGAGCTCCTTCGTGAGCGTCTTCTCGAGGTCACGGAGGTCGTCGACGCTGCGCTCGCGCAAATCCTTGGCTTTCATCGTGCCCTCTCAGCCCACGGCCCCGCGGACCAGGAACTTGTAGCCGACGGGGAGCTTGTGGCCGGCGAGGCGGAAGGCCTCGCGCGCGGTCTTCTCGTCCACGCCGGAGATCTCGTACATGACGCGGCCGGGGAGGATGTCGGCCGCCCACTCCTCGACGCCGCCCTTGCCGCCACCCATGCGCACCTCGAGGGGCTTCTTGGTGACGGGGCGGTGCGGGAAGATGCGGATCCAGAGCTTGCCCACGCGCTTGACGTGGCGGGTGATGGCCATACGAGCCGCCTCGATCTGGCGCGCGGTGAGGCGGCCCGGCTCGACGGCCTGCATGCCGAAATCACCGAAGGACACATCCGAGCCGCGCATGGCGAGGCCGCGGTTGTTGCCCTTCTGCATCTTGCGGTACTTGGTTCGCTTCGGGGAGAGCATGGCAGGTTCCTAGTCGTTCTTCGTGCCCTTCGGGCGGTCGGGATCAGGTGGTGGCGCCCGTCGCGATGCCGCGGCGGCTGCGGCGCTGGAGGACCTCCCCCTTGAAGATCCAGACCTTGACGCCGATGATGCCGTACTTCGTCTTCGCCTCGGCGAGGCCGAACTCGATGTCGGCGCGGAGGGTGTGCAGGGGGACACGCCCGTCGCGGTAGGTCTCGACGCGGCTCATCTCGCTGCCGCCCAGGCGGCCGGAGCAGCGGATGCGGATGCCCTTGGCGCCGAACTTCATGGCGGTGGACATCGCCTTCTTCATGGCGCGGCGAAAGGCGACGCGGCGCTCCAGCTGGGTGGCGACGTTCTCCGCCACGAGCTGCGCGGAGGTCTCCGCCTTGCGGATCTCCTGCACGTCGATGAAGACCTCGTTCGCGGTGAAGGACGCGACGCCCGGGAAGAGGGTCTCGCCCTTGGCGGCGGTGCCGATGTTGCCGCTCTTGAGGATCTCGATGCCCTTGCCACCCTTGCCGATGACCATGCCGGGGCGCGCGGTGTAGACGATGACCTTGGCCTTGTTCGCGGCGCGCTCCACCTCGACCGACGCCACGTTGGCGTTCATCAGGTAGGCCTTCACGGCCCGCTTGATGCGGATGTCCTCGTGCAGCCACTTGGCGTAGGCCTTGTCCTCGAACCACTTCGAGTTCCAGGTCTTGATGACGCCGAGGCGGAAGCCGTACGGATGAACTTTCTGACCCATGCTCTCTGATTCTCCGAGGTGTCGCGCTCTCAGCGCTCGCCGAGGACGACGGTGATGTGGCTCAGCCCCTTCTGGATGCGGGTCGCGCGGCCCATGGCGCGGGGCCGCCAGCGGCGCAGGAACTTGTTGGGGGCCTTGTCGACGAAGGCGGTCTCGACGTAGAGCGAGTCGAGGTCCACGCCCGGGCTCTGGGTGCGCGCGTTGGCGACCGCGCTCTCGATCACCTTCTTCAGGAGGGGGGCGCCCGCCTTGGGGGTGAACTCGAGGATCTGCAGCGCCTCGCCGGCCTGGCGGCCACGAACGAGGTTGACCATGACACGGGCCTTGCGCGGGCTGATCCGCGCGAAGCGAGCGATCGCCTTGCTGACCATGGGCTTTCCTTGCGCCGTCGTATTCCCAGGGATTCGAGCGAAGTGCGCGAGATCGTTCCGGGAACCGTTACGGCCGCTCACGAGTCCGGCCGGGATGCCCGGTCGGGGGGAGGCGCACTTTAGCTACGGGTGGCCTGTTTGCAAGGGAAAAAGCCCGATCCGGGGGCCCGATGCGTCGCGGAGGGCCAGGGTGGGGGCCCGCTCAGTTGGGAGGGGGCGGCGTCGGGGGCTTGCCGTCATCCTGCACGCACGAGGCGAGGTCGAAGAACATGAACTCCAGGACGGCCTCCTGCTCGCTCACGTTCTGGCCCGACGTGCCCACGTGCAGGTCCGCCGCCACCGCGCGGCCGCACCGCTGGTCCGGCTGGGCTGTCGTCGGGGTGTTGAAGGAGATGTACGCCGGGTAGTTGGCCTTGTCGTAGACCCACTGCTGCGAGACGTTCGGCGTGGTCGCCTTGATGTCGCGCACCACGCACCCGGAGGTGATGTCCACCACGCCGTAGGTGGGCGTCTTGCCGTTGCCCGGCTGCAGGTTGTAGAGCCAGTCGGCCATCGCCTTGCCCTTGGGGAAGGTGGTGTCGACGGTGTAGGGCGCGGTGCCGCAGCTCCCCCAGGGGATCCATGTCGCCGCGCTCTTCAGGTCCGCGCCGGCCTTCGCGTCGGAGAACCAGTTGATGTGGTAGTGCGAGGCGAACAGGCGCCCGCCGGCGGCGAGGTAGCTGTCCATGTTGGCGTAGGCCGGTCCCGCCGTGTCGCGCGGGTAGGGCGAGCACTCGCACTCGTTGATGATGATGTCGTACTTCATCATCTGGGAGAGGCTGCCCCAGAAGGCGTAGGCGTCGGTCGCGCCGCTGACGCCCGCGTTGCCGCCGCCCTTGCCCACGTAGATGTGGACCATGCCGTTGCCGGTGCCGCTCGAGTACTCGGAGGGGTCGATGCCGATCTTCTGCACCAGCGTGTGGATGGGATCGCAGCCGGTGGCGAGGGCGATGAGCGGCATGTCGCCCTCGCTCTTGTTCTTCGGCAGGCGCAGCTTCTGGGCGGGATCCACCGGGTCGGGCACCGGATTGTCGGTGCACTGCTTGACGTCCGGCAGCGTGAACTTGCGCCGCCACTTGCCCACCTGGATGACGAGCGGGATGTTGGTGCCGACGGGCACGTTGTCGAGCTCGAAGTGGCCCTTGGCGTCGGTGAGGGCGGTGACGACGGGCTTGCCGGAGACGCCCGCGCACGACTCGCATGTCGCGCCGTGCTTGATGGGGTCGAGCGGCGCGTTGGGCACGTACACGATGACGTTGTAGACGGGGTTCTTGCCCGCCGGGTCGTAGACGGTGCCGGTGACGGTGGTCTTCGCGCCGCCGCCGCAGCTCACCTGCTGGCACTTCAGGCCCACGCACGGCGGGGCCGCCTCGGTGGAGCTGTCGCCGAAGTTGGGGCTCGCGTCGTCGTCCGGCGGGAGGCCGGAGTCGCCCAGACCCGAGTCGTTGCCGAAGCCGGAGGGCTGCGAGCTCCCGCAGCCCGGCGCCGAGAGCACCAGCGAGGCTGCGAGCACAGACCCGCCCACGACCAAACCCAGATGACGCATGGATCGATCCCCTTTGCCCTTCCCTCTACCCAGGGCAGATCCTGATCCAACTTGGTGAAGGCGCCAAGCACCAAAAAAGCCGCCCGCCCACGATCTGTGGGCAGAGCGGCTTCATTGGCCACGATGTGTGCGGAACGGTCAGCGCTTGCCGGGGCCCTTCCCCACCTTCCCCTTCTTGTCGCCGGAGTGGCCGTGGAAGGTGCGGGTGGGGGCAAACTCGCCGAGCTTGTGACCCACCATGCGCTCGGTGATGAACACCGGCACGAACTTGCGGCCGTTGTGCACCGCGAAGGTCAGGCCGACGGCGTCGGGGGTGATGGTGCTGCGACGCGACCAGGTCTTGATGACCTTCTTGCTCTGCGTCGCCTGGGCGGCCGCGATCTTCTCGGCCAGGTGGCCGTCGATGAAGGGACCCTTCTTGATGGAACGGGGCATCCGGAGCTCCTGTGACTCTACCCGTCAGCCCTTCTGGCCGCGGCGCTTGACGATCATGTTGTCGGTGCGCTTGTTGTTGCGCGTCTTCTT
This sequence comes from uncultured delta proteobacterium, assembly GCA_963782055.1. GTDB lineage: Bacteria > Myxococcota_A > Polyangia > Polyangiales > Polyangiaceae > DASXHD01. The sequence goes on along the minus strand of CAWAIF010000003.1, from coordinate 570,888 downwards.
GCCCTTGGCGAGCTGGCCCCACGGAGAGCAGGGGTGCCGGCCGCCGCTGGTGCGGCCCTCGCCGCCGCCCATCGGGTGGTCGACGGGGTTCATCGTGACGCCGCGGTTGTGCGGGCGGCGCCCCAGCCAGCGGGCGCGCCCGGCCTTGCCGAGCGAGATGTTCTTGTGGTCGATGTTGGAGACCTGACCGATCGTGGCCGAACAGTCCAGGTGGACCATGCGGACCTCGCCGGAGGGCAGGCGGACCTGCGCGTAGTCCCCGTCCTTCGCCATGAGGGCGGCGGAGGAGCCGGCGGAGCGGACGAGCTGCCCGCCCTTGCCGCGCTTCATCTCGATGTTGTGGATGCTCGTGCCGAGCGGGATGTGCCGGAGCGACATCGAGTTGCCGGGCTTGATGTCGGCGTTCTTGCTCGAGACGATGCTGTCGCCCACGGCGAGGCCGTCCGGCGCCAGGATGTAGCGCTTCTCGCCGTCCACGTAGTGGAGCAGGGCGATGCGCGCGGTGCGGTTGGGGTCGTACTCGATGGCGGCGACGGACGCGGGGACGCCGAGCTTGTCGCGGCGCCAGTCGATGAGGCGGTAGCGCTGCTTGTGGCCGCCGCCGCGGAAGCGGCTGGTGATGCGGCCGGCGTTGTTGCGCCCGCCGCTGTGGGTCTGGTGCTCCACCAGGCTGCGCTCGGGCTTCTTCCCCTTGGTGACTTCCTTGAAGTCGGCCACGGAGTAGAACCGGCGCGCCGGCGAAGTAGGCTTGTAGGCTTTGATACCCATCGTTTTCTCCGGCTCAGTTCCCGGCGGTGTCGCCGAAGAAGTCGATCGTGTCGCCCTCGCCGAGGGTGATGATCGCCTTCTTCCAGTTCTGCGTCTTGGCGTAACCGCGGCCCATGCGGCGATCCTTGCCGCGCACCACCATGGTGTTCACGTCCAGCACCTTGACGTTGAACATCGACTGGACGGCTTCCTTGATCTGGATCTTGTTGGCCGCGCGCGCGACCTCGAAGACCACCTGGTTCTTCTCGCGAAGGAGGTTGGACTTCTCGGTGAGCACGATGGGGCGGCGCAGGACGATGTCGGCTCTCATTTCGCGGCCTCCTTCTCGCGCAGGCAGCGGGCCTCGAGCGCCTTGGCCGCGTCCTTGGAGAGGACGAGCGTGTCGTGGCGGAGGAGGTCGTAGACGTTGACGCCCTCGGGGGGCAGGTACTGGTGGTCGCGGCAGTTGCGGATGGAGAGCTTCAGGTTCTGGTTGTCCGCCTTGTCGACGACGATGACCTTCTTGTCCGCCTTGAGGGTGGTGAGCGCGGAGAGCAGGCCCTTGGTCTTGACCTCCGGGAGCTCGAAGCGATCCACCACGACCAGGCGGCCCTCCTTGTGGAACTTGGAGAGAGCGCTCTTGAGCGCGCCGAGGCGCACCTGGCGGGGGGGCCGGTAGCTCCAGTCGCGCGGACGCGGCGGGTGCGCGCGGCCGCCGCCGACGTAGATGGGCGCGCGGATCGAGCCGTGGCGGGCGCGGCCGGTGCCCTTCTGCTTGTAGAGCTTCTTGGAGCTACCGGAGACCGCGGAGCGCTCCTTGGCGGCGGCCGTGCCCTGGCGGCGCGAGGCGAGCTGCGCCTTCACGACCTCGTAGAAGAGCTGCTCCTTGACCTCGGTCGCGAAGACATCGTCGGAGAGGTCGACCTGGCCGACCTTCTCTCGTTTCATGTTGAAGACGTCGATCTTTGCCATGACGGACCTCTCAGGACTTGATCTCGACGTCGACGCCGGCCGAAAGGTCGAGCTTCATCAGGGCGTCGAGGGTCTGCTGGGTCGGCTCGAGGATGTCGAGCAGGCGCTTGTGGGTGCGGATCTCGAACTGCTCGCGCGACTTCTTGTCGACGTGCGGCCCGCGGAGCACCGTGTAGCGCGAGATGTGAGTGGGCAGCGGGATCGGACCCGCCACCCGCGCTCCGGTGCGCTTCGCCGTCTCGACGATGTCGTTGGCCGACTTGTCGAGCAGCTGGTGGTCGAACGCCTTGAGGCGAATGCGAATCTTGGTCATCGGACTACTCCAGGATCTTGGTGACGATCCCCGCGCCGACGGTGCGGCCGCCCTCGCGGATGGCGAAGCGCATCTGCTCCTCCAGACCCACCGGGGTGATGAGGTCGATGGTCATGGTGATGTTGTCGCCGGGCATCACCATCTTGGTGCCCTCCGGCAGCGTCACCGTGCCCGTCACGTCCGTCGTGCGCATGTAGAACTGCGGCCGGTAGTTGGTGAAGAACGGCGTGTGGCGCCCGCCCTCCTCCTTCTTCAGCACGTACACCTCCCCGAGGAACTTCTTGTGCGGCGTCACCGTCCCGGGCTTCGCCAGGATCTGGCCACGCTCCACGTCGTTCTTCTCGATGCCGCGGAGCAGGACGCCGATGTTGTCCCCCGCGCGGCCCTCGTCGAGCAGCTTGCGGAACATCTCCACGCCCGTGACCACCGTCTTGCGCGTGTCCCGGAAGCCGATGATCTCGACCTCCTCGCCCGTCTTGATGATCCCGCGCTCCACGCGGCCCGTCACCACCGTCCCGCGGCCCTTGATCGAGAACACGTCCTCGATCGCCATCAGGAAGGGCTTGTCGATGTCTCGCACCGGGTCGGGGATCTCCGAGTCCAGCGCGTCGATCAGCTCGCCGATCGTCTTTTCCCACTTCTCTTCCCCGTTGAGCGCCGGGAACGCCGCCCCGCGGATCACCTTCGCCGTGTCCCCGTTGAACTTGTACTTGTTCAGCAGCTCGCGGACCTCCATCTCCACCAGGTCCAGCATCTCCGGGTCGTCCACCGCGTCGCACTTGTTCAAGAACACCACGATGTGGTTCAGCCCCACCTGGCGCGCCAGAAGAACGTGCTCGCGCGTCTGCGGCATCACGCTGTCCAGCGCGCTCACCACCAGGATCGCGCCGTCCATCTGCGCCGCCCCGGTGATCATGTTCTTGATGTAGTCCGCGTGGCCAGGGCAATCCACGTGCGCGTAGTGCCGCTTCTCGCTCTCGTACTCCACGTGCGAGACCGCGATCGTCACCGTCTTCGTCGCGTCGCGGACCGTCCCGCCCTTCGCGATGTCCGCGTAGCTGATCGCCTTCGCCAGGTTCTTCTTGCTCTGAACCTTCACCAGCGCCGCAGTCAGCGTCGTCTTGCCGTGGTCGATGTGTCCGATCGTCCCCACGTTCACGTGCGGCTTGCTGCGTACGAATTTCTCTTTCGCCATGACGATGTCTCCGGTTTCCTATCTTTGAGAAGCTGCGAGGAGGGTCAGGTGCCGCCCTTGACCTTGGCGACGACGTCCTCCTGCACCGCGGCGGGTACCGCGGCGTAGTGGGAGAAGTGCAGCGAGCTGGTGGCGCGGCCCTGCGTCATCGAGCGCAGGTCGGTCACGTAGCCGAACATGGTGGCGAGCGGGACCTCGCTGTCGACGACCTGCGCGTTGCCGCGCTGGGTCATGCCGAGGATGCGCCCGCGGCGCGAGTTGATGTCGCCGATGACGTCGCCCATGTACTGCTCGGGGACGACGACCTCGTTCTTCATGACCGGCTCGAGGAGGTGGAGGCCGGCCTTCTTCGCGCCCTCCTGGAAGCAGAGGGAGGCCGCGATCTCGAACGCCTGCGCGCTGGAGTCGACGTCGTGGTAGGTGCCGTCGTAGAGGCGGCAGTGCAGATCGACGAGGGGGTAGCCGGCGAGGACGCCGCGCGCCATGGCCTCGCGAACGCCCTTCTCGATCGCCGGGATGAACTCCTTGGGGATCGCGCCGCCGACGATGTCGTTCTCGAAGACGAAGCCGACGCCGCGCTCGCCCGGGCCGATCTCCATGAGGACGTGGCCGTACTGGCCGCGACCGCCGGACTGCTTGGCGTACTTGTACTCGCAGGGCACCTGCTTGGAGATGGCCTCGCGGTAGGCGACCTCCGGCTTGCCGACGTTGGCCTCGACCTTGAACTCGCGACGGAGGCGGTCGACGATGATGTCGAGGTGCAGCTCGCCCATACCGCTGATGATGGTCTGGCCGGACTCCTCGTCGGTGTGCATGCGGAAGGAGGGGTCCTCCGCGGCGAGCTTCTGCAGGGCGACGCCCATCTTCTCGACGTCGCTCTTGGTCTTCGGCTCGATGGCGATGGAGATGACCGGCTCCGGGAAGACCATCTTCTCCAGGATGATGGGGCGCTTCTCGTCGCACAGCGTGTCGCCGGTGCGCGTGTCCTTCAGGCCGACGGCCGCGTAGATGTTGCCGGCGTCCGCCTCGGTGAGCTCCTCGCGCTTGTTGGCGTGCATACGCAGGATGCGGCCCATTCGCTCGCGCTTTCCGCGCGTGGAGTTGGCCACCATCGTGCCGGAGTTGATCGTGCCGGAGTAGACGCGGAAAAACGTCAGGTTGCCGTGCGGGTCGTTGATGATCTTGAAGGCGTAGGCGGCGAAGGGCTCCTTGTCGTCGGCCTTGCGCTCCTCTTCCTTGTCGTTGTCCGGGTTGATCCCCTTGACCGGCGGGATGTCCAGCGGCGACGGCAGGTAGTTGACCACCGCGTCGAGCAGGAGCTGCACGCCCTTGTTCTTGAAGGCGGAGCCGCAGAGCACCGGGAAGAACTTGAAGCTCGTGCAGCCCTTGCGGAGGGCCGCGACGATCTCCGCCTCGCCGACCTCGTTCGACTTGCCGTCCAGGAACTTCGCCATGATCCCGTCGTCCATGTCGGCGCAGGCCTCGATCATGGCCTCGCGCGCGGTGGCGCACTTGTCGGCGATGTCGGCGGGGATCTCCGTCCACGAGTACTTCTGGCCCTTCGACTCCTCGTCGAAGATGGCGGCCTTCATCTTGATGAGGTCGACCACGCCCTTGTGCTGGTCCTCCTCGCCCACCGGCCACTGGATCGGCACGGGGGTGACGCCCAGGCGCTCGCGGATGGACTCGACGTTCATCTCGAAGTCGGCGCCCACCTTGTCCATCTTGTTGACGAACACGATGCGCGGGACGCGGAACTTGTCGGCCTGGCGCCAGACGGTCTCCGTCTGCGGCTCCACGCCGTTGCCGCCGTCGAGCACCGCGACGGCGCCGTCGAGCACGCGCAGGGAGCGCTCCACCTCGATGGTGAAGTCCACGTGGCCGGGCGTGTCGATGATGTTGATGCGGTGGCGGATGCCGGCGTTGGGGCCCTCCTGCGCCTGCCAGAAGCAGTTCGTCGCCGCGGAGGTGATGGTGATGCCGCGCTCCTGCTCCTGGACCATGTAGTCCATGGTCGCGGCGCCCTCGTGGACCTCACCGATCTTGTAGTTGACGCCCGTGTAATACAGCACGCGCTCGGTCGTGGTCGTCTTGCCCGCGTCGATGTGGGCCATGATGCCGATGTTGCGCGTCCGTTCGAGTGAGTATTCGCGAGCCACGAGATTCTCCTGAGTGTTGCCGAGTGACGTGGGGCAGTTGATTGCAGAATGCACGAAACCCTCTCCGGCCCGGTGCTCGCGGTTTCGAGCACCTTCCCCTCGAGGGGGAGGATCCAGAGAGGGTGTCGGGGTACCACTTCGGTGGCCGGGCGCGAGCGCGGCCTTTTCCGGGGCAACCCGATCCTTATGTCGTCTTCACCATGCTCGTTCGTGCGTTCCTCTTGATGTTCGCGTCCGCGTGCGAGCCTTTGCTCACCAGCGGTAGTGGGCGAACGCCTTGTTCGCCTCGGCCATCTTGTGGGTGTCGTCCTTCTTCTTGACGGCGTTGCCGCGGCCGGCGGACGCGTCCACGAACTCGCCGGCGAGGCGCTCGCGCATCGTCTTCTCGCCGCGACCGCGGGCGTAGGTGACGAGCCAGCGCATGGCCAGGGCGACGCGGCGCTCCGGGCGGACCTCCACCGGGACCTGGTAGGTCGCGCCGCCCACGCGGCGGCTCTTGACCTCCAGCTTGGGCTTCACGTTGTCGAGGGCCTTGCGGAACACCTCGAGCGGGTCCTCCTTGTGGCGCTCCTGGATGATGTCCAGCGCGCCGTAGAGGATGCCCTCTGCCGTGGCCTTCTTGCCGCTCAGCATGAGGGTGTTGGTGAACTTGGAGATGAGCTTGTCCTTGTACTTCGGGTCCGGGATGATCCGACGCTTGGGGACTTCACGGCGACGCGGCATGGTTCGGTGCTCCGGCTCAGGTCTTGGGGCGCTTCACGCCGTACTTGGAGCGCTTGCGGTTGCGGTTGAGCTTGTTGGTGGACGACGGGCCGATGGCGCCGGAGGCGTCCAGCGTCCCGCGGACCACGTGGTAGCGCACGCCCGGGAGGTCCTTGACGCGGCCGCCGCGGATGAGGACGACCGAGTGCTCCTGCAGGTTGTGCCCCTCCCCCGGGATGTAGGAGGTGACTTCCATGCCGTTGGTCAGGCGGACGCGACACACCTTCCGCAGCGCCGAGTTCGGCTTCTTCGGGGTGGTGGTGTAGACGCGGACGCACACGCCGCGCTTCTGCGGGCATGCCTTGAGCGCGGGGGACGCGGTCTTGAAGCGCGCGGCCTCGCGACCATGATTGATGAGCTGGTTGATTGTCGGCATCGAAGCTCTTGAGATTGGGTGATCAGGGCGAACCCCGGCCCGAAGTTTCGGGGAGGCGCACTCTACTTACGGGCTTCGTACTGTCAAGCCAAAGCGCCGGCCTTTGGCCGGTGCCGCGTGTACAGGGCGTTGCGCCAGGAGAGCAGATTGGCGAAGTCGGCGGCGAGCGCGGGCTCGGTCCACTGCCGGCGGGTGCCCGGCTCGATGGGCAGGAAGGCGTCATCCGGGGGGGAGATGGCCTGGAGCAGGGAGGCCCCGAGGAGATTGGCGGCGCTGAAGCTCCCGGCGAGGTACTTCCGGCCCTCCAGGCGGGTCCGCAGCGCGGAGAGGCTGGCGCGCTGGCGGGTCTCCAGATCCTGGAAGCTCGAGCCGTACTTGCGGGCCACGAACCAGCCGCCGACCCGCGCGGAGGCGCCGGCCGCCGGGAGCTTGCGCATCCACGGGGGGAGCGCATCCCGCCGGGCCTGCGGATCGTGGGCGAGCTGGGCGAGTCCGCGGGCGCGGGCGGCGGAGAGGCCGTCCTCGACGGTGTCGCGCAGGCTAGCGACCACCTCGCGGGCGGCGTCGAACAGCAGGGGGCTGCCCGACCCGTGGGCGTCCGCCCAGGCGACGATGTCCATCGAGTCGCCGACGGGGCCGTCGGGGGTCAAGAGGAGGGGGACGCTGACCCCACCGCCCAGCTTGCGCGCCGCGAGGCGCAGGGAGAGCTCCCCGAGGAGGGGGGTGTGGGAGCGCTCGTTGAAGGGCAGCCGGTGGTGGAGGAGGGCCCAGCGGGCGCGCTCGGACCAGGGGGAGTAGGGAATGCTGTAGAGGGTCAGCGGCAAAGGGGCTCCCACCGGCGTTTCCTGGCCGGATACTTGATTGTTAGCATGCTACCGATCGACTCGCCCAACCCTCTGACGGCGCGGGCAGGAGGCACCGCCGGGCGACCGTCACGCGGCCGTCACCAGATTGGCACGAGCCTGACGCGCTGGTAGCCTCCTGCCGTGCGCTTCCTCCTCCTCGCGCCCGTCGCCGCCCTGCTCGTCGCCGCCGCGTGCTCCAGCCCCGACCCGAGCGGGCCACCCGCGCCCCCTGCCCCCGACGACTCGTGCGCCGGCCCCTGCCCGGCGACCGCCATCAAGCACGTGGTGATCGTCATCCAGGAGAACCACACCTTCGACGACCACTTCGGCCGCTACTGCACGGCCCCCGCCGGCTCCAACCCCACCTGCAACGATGGCCCGGCCTGCTGCGAGGCCGCCCCCGACACCGACCCGGCCGGCACGCCCTTCACCACCCTCACCGACCAGGAGATGGCCTTCCACGACCCGGACCACACCGCGGCGTGCGAGTCGGAGGAGATGGACGGCGGCAAGATGGACAAGTACGCAACGGCGTCCTGCGGCAGCAAGCAGAACGTCGTGCTCGCCGACCCGGCGGTGGTCAAGCCGTACTGGGACATGGCCGCCGGCGGCGCCCTCGCCGACCGGTACTTCCAGCCGCTCGTCGGGCAGAGCTCGGCGAACGACATGTACTTCGCCCGCGCCTCCTGGGTGTTCGACGACAACGCCTTCGGGCCGAAGGACGCGGTCGGCATCACGTGCAGCCTGGGCGCGAGCACGCAGATGGAGTTCACCGGCACCACCATCGGCGATCTGCTCACCGGCGCGGGCGTGCCCTGGACCTTCTACGCCGAGGGCTACGCCGACATGGCCGCCGCCGTCGCGCAGGGCACCTGCCCCACCAAGCCGGACGACTGCCCGTCGGCGCTCAACATCTACCCGTGCGGGCTGGACCCGAGCGACATCCCCTTCGAGTACTACGCGAGCACGCGAGACGACCCGCAGACGATGAAGGACCTCGCCGAGTTCCAGAAGGCGCTCGACGGCGGCGGCCTGCCGGCGGTGTCCTTCATCAAGGGCCGCGGCTACCACACCGAGCACCCCGGCCTGATGGACAAGCTCTCCGACGGCGTGGCCTTCGTCCAGGGCATCTCCGACGCGGTCTTCGCCTCGCGCTACCGCGAGGACACGCTCTTGCTCGTGACCTACGACGAGGGAGGCGGCTACTTCGACCACGTCACGCCCCCGCCGGACAGCACGGTGGACCAGAAGCCCTACGGGACACGTGTGCCGCTGCTGGCGGTGGGCCCCTTCGCGAAGAAGAACTTCGTGAGCCACGTGGTGATGGAGCACTCCAGCGTGGTGAAGTTTCTGGAGTGGAACTTCCTCGGGCAGAAGACCGGGCAGCTCCAGACGCGCGACGCTGTCGTCGCCGACATCGGCAGCCTGCTCGACCCGGCGGCGACGGGCACGCTGGTGCCGGAGAACTGAGCGCCGCGACGCTGATCACGCCGATTAGTGCTCGTCCACCGGGCGCGAGGGCAGGCCGACGATCTGGTGTATGCGGATCCAGTCGGCGATGAAGCCGGCGCGGGCGACCGACGCGGCGGAGGGCGGCACGCCGCTCCCCTTCTGGTTCTTGCCGCTGCCCGAGGCGGGGAGCGCGAGCACGTCGTCCACCCAGAGCCTGGTGCCCTTCGCGTTGCCGGTGAGCTCGACGTCGATCACGCCCTGCTTGTCGGCGAGGTTCTGCGCGCTCGCCGTGTAGGTGCACCAGCCGCTGGAGTCGGACGCCGTCGGCGCGTAGACGGGCGAGGACGGCTGGCCCGTGGCCAGGTCGACGGTGAAGATGCTCGCGTCGAGACACCGGCCGGAGTCGGAGCGCGCGTGCATCGTGATCTCGACGTTGCCCTTCACCGGCGAGGCGAAGTACCCGATCAGCGTCTGCCCCTTGCCGATGACCGCGCAGCGCACGCCGGTCAGGCAACGCCCACCCGTGTCGTAGTCGAGCGTGGCCTGCCCGCCGCCGGAGTAGACCTGCCAGGGCATCTGTCCACCGCGGCCGGTCAGCTCGAAGTCGCCGTCGGCGACGAGGTTGTCCGGGTGGGAGAGGTCCCCGAAGGGGTTGCGGTAGCCGACGGTGCGGTGCGGCGCGACCGGGGCCGCCGGGGGCACGTCCTGCGTCGGGACCGGCGGGGTGACGCCCTGCGTGCCGGTGGAGTCCTCCCCGCAGGCGAGGGCCAGGACGGAGGCGCCGAGGGCGAAGAGGATGACGGCGCGCGAGCTCATTGGCGGCACCCCACGCAGGTGCGCACCCAGTCGAGGGCGCGCAGGTAGACGGTGTCCTTGCCCACCAGCAGGTCCGACTGCTCGGGGACGATCTCCTCGTCGGGCACGACGCCGGAGCCGAGCTGGCTCGCGCCGTCGGGGTGGAGCAGGTCGCCGGAGGCGAGGCGCCAGTTGAAGTTCGCGTAGTAGTCCCACTGGATGTACGAGGAGAACGCGCCCGCCGTCGGCCGGCCGAAGATGCGCACGTTCTTCGAGCCCTTCATGCCGAGGGGGAACCAGTCGCTCGCGCTGCCGTCGCGCGCGAGCAGCAGGGCGGTCGGCAGGTTGGTGCGCGCGTCGCTGGCGCCCACCTCGTAGGGATCGTAGCCCTGGATGAGCTGGTAGAGCGCGGTGCCCACCTGCATCGTGAAGGGCGGGTCCATCTCGCCGACGGTGAGGTGGAAGCCGGTGCCGCCGGCGAGCGTCTCGAGCGGGCGGAACAGCTCCGTCAGGTACTCCGCGGCGAACGCGGTGCCGCCGTTGCCCTGCCGGTGATCCAGGATGACTTCCTGCGCGTTCTGCCGGAATTCGTCCATCGCCGGGGAGTAGGCGTTCTGGTTCGGGTCGGTGAGCCAGACGTCGTTCCAGATCATCCCGTAGGCGTCCTCGCCCTGCTGGCTGTCGGCGAGCAGGCCGTAGGCGACGCCCTTGTACGAGTCGTGCTTCACCGGGTCGGGGTTGTCCTGCGCGAGGTGGTAGGCCGGGCGCTCGTCGCAGTACGGGTACTGGACGTTGGAGGCGTCCGGCGGAAGGGAGGCGACGTCGATCGTCTCCGGCGCGGAGCATGTGCTCGTGCCGGCGTCGCAGCGGATGACGGTGATGTCGTGCGCGAAGCGCCGGATGACGCCGGGCATGCGCTCCACCGCCTCGGCGTGGGTGCCCGGGTCGTCGGCGCGCCACATCCCCCAGTCCACCGTGTCCAGGCTCTCGACGAAGGCGATGGGGTGCATGCCGTTGATCGCGACGAGGCGATCCCCCGGCTTCAGGCCGCTGTTGGCCACCGGGCCGACGCTGGAGACGAGCACGTCGTAGTACTTCGGGTCCTTCGGCGCGAGGTTGTGGGAGAGATCGCCGTCGCCCTCGACGAAGCAGATGGGGAAGGCGCCTTGGCCGGGGAGCGAGACGGGGCCGCCCAGGGTCGTGTGCCAGTCGTGCAGGCGGCGGATGGCGGTGCCGAGCCCGTTCCAGAAGGCGTAGGCGTTGGTGGCGTGGCGCATCGTCTCCAGCGTGGCGAGCGCGCCCGGCAGGTAGTGCTCGCGCGAGTACGCGCCCCCGAAGAAGTACTGGAAGCGGTGCTCGAACCAGTCCGCCAGCGGGCCCTGCTCATCCGGATGGGGGAGCGGGGGCACGAACACCGCCCCCTGGCGGCACCAGCCGGCGTCGCAGATCTCATCGGAGCGGCACGCCGAGTCGAACGGTGGCGAGCACGCCGAGAGGGAGCGGAAGGTGCCGTGGGGGAAGACCTCGAAGGCGTCGACGTCGGCGCCGCTCGCGTAGACCGAGAGGCTCGCCGTGGCGCCGCGCGTGCCCTGCACCGAGAAGTCGGAGGTGGTGAGCTCGTACCAGCCGTCGCTCGTCACCACGCCTGTCGGGTAGAAGCGCGCGAAGAAGCCGGGCGAGCCGCTGTCGTCGGGGTAGCCGATGTTGACGCTGGCGACGAGGCGGTTGGTCCGCGCGAAGATGCGCGCCTGGTAGGAGGCGTCCATCGCGGGCACGGCGAAGGGGAAGACCGCCGACTGCTGCTGGGTATCGACGTTGAGGTAGGTGGGGCCCTCCAGCGCGTCCGCCGCGCGGATGAGCTTGATGCCGTTCTGCCCGACGGGGACTTCGAAGCCGTCGCGCGCGATGTCGGAGGGGTCGAAGGAGAAGGCCCCGCTCGTGTCGAAGGTGCCGGCGCGGGCGATCCCCGGCCCGGCAAGCAGACCGACGGTGATGACCGCAGAAAGGACCGCGCGCATGCCCAAGCTCGCCTCCGTGATCCGCAGATCTCCCACGAAACGCGCCGTTCGGGTATGGCCAAACGTCGCGCGGGGCGTAATTCCAGCGCCCGGGTGGCAGACCAGACGCGGGGAGCAGGGTGAGCTACGATACGTCCCGCAACCGATGCAGCGCGCGCTCGACACACGTCCGTCACTCCGCCCGGGCCGCTGCTCGTGAGGCATACGCGCGTGTTCCGCGACCGGCGTGGCGCGGGGATGACCGAGTACGCGATCATCCTGTTCGTCATCCTCGTGCTCGCGGCGGTGGTCTTCAAGCTGGTCGGCGGGCGCGTGAAGGGCGCGGGCAGCGCGACGACGTCGCAGTTTGGCGGGGCGGCCGCGGGAGACAACGGCGCCGGCGGTGGGGCGGGCGCGGGCGGCGCGACGGCGGGCGGCAAGGACGACAAGTCCAAGGGCGACAAGCAGGGAGACCAGACCGGCGCTTCGGGCGATCAGGGTCAGACGGGCGACCAGACACAGGGTCAGACCGCGGGTGGCGGCGCGGCGGCGCACGGGTCCAGGCCGGGCACCGGCACCGGGGCGACGGGCGACGGGGCCGGCCCCAGCGAGCCGGAGGAGGAAGAACACCAGTACCCGATCATGAAGATCCTCGCCGGTGTGCTGGTCACCTTCTTCGCGATCGCCGCCTATTTCGTCTTCCGCAAAGGAAAAAAGGGCGGCTGACCCCCCGCCGCGGCGGTGCTGTATAGTGGCGCCATGGCGACGGAGGCTCTGGTTCAGCGCGTCAAGGAGATCATCGGGCTCGGGCGCGCGGGCAAGGTGGACGAGGCGTTCAACGCGTACGCGGAGCTCTACCGGAGCCCCGTGTTTCGCACCTACCCGATGGAGGAGCAGCGTCACGCCATCAAGCTGGTGGTGAACGCGAAGATCCCTCCTGCCCATCCCGCCCCGTCGATGGTGGAGGCGTACCGCGCCGCGATGGGTCCGCTCACCGAGATCCTGGGCGCCCTCGGCGAGCCGCAGGACTTCGAGCTGCTGGGCATCTGCCACGTCGTCATCGGGGAGGACGCGCGCGCCGGGGAGCTCTTTCGCACCGGCCTGAAGCTCGAGCGCGACCGCGACCCGCAGTCCAACCTGTGCGGCTCGCTGATGAAGTGGGTCGCCGCGGTCTGAGAGGATCCTCTCAGCCGGCCTTCGTCTTCTTCTTCTCGTCCTTCTTCGGCTGCGTCTTGCGCGGCGGCGGCTTGGCGGAGGGCGGGGGCTCCGCGCCGGCCTCGGCGCCACCCAGGCTGCGCTTGAGGGCCTCGAAGAGGTCGATGATCTGCGCCTTGGGCGCCTCCTCGGCCACCACGATCTCCTCGCCGGCCACCTTCTGCTCGACGGCGGAGCGCACGCGGTCCTGGTACTCGTCGCGAAATTTGTCCGGCTCGAACTCCGCGGAGGAGAGCTGCTCGACAAGCTTGTCGGCGAGCTCCATCTCGATGTCCTTGAAGGTGGCGTCGGCGCCCGTTCCCACCTCGTCGAAGGCGCGCACCTCGTTTGCATAATACACGTAATGCAGGATGAGGCCCTTCTGCCGGTACGGGCGGATGAGGACCAGCTGCTCCTTGCCGCGCGTCCAGAAGCGGCCCACGGCGATCTTGCCGGTGCGGCGCATCGCCTGGCTGAGGAGCTGATACGCGCGGTCGCCGCCCTTGTCCGGGCCGAGGTAGTAGCTCTTCTCCAGGTAGACGAGGTCGACGGTGCTCTCCGGCACGAACTCCACCAGCTCCAGGCTGTCGGTCTTCTGCGCCTCCAGCTTCTTGAGCTCCTCGTCGCTGAACTGGACGTACTGGTCCTTGGCGAACTCGTAACCCTTCACGATGTCGGTGCGCTCGACGACGACGTTGTCCACGGGGCAGAAGTACTGCTGCTTCATCCGCCCGCCGCACTTCTTGTGCAGCATGTTGAAGGAGACGTTCTGCGAGGACGTCGCGGTGTAGAGCTTGAAGGGAATGGAGACCAGGCCGAAGGAGATGGTCCCAGATCCGATGGAGCGAGCGGGCATGTCGAAATGGTAACGAGGCCGGCCGTGGATTGTCGAAATTGGCGCGGAGAAAATTGCGCGGACTGAGCGGATGCGCAGCGGCGCGCTGCGGCGCGCTAGGATGGGACCGCGGCGTCGAGCGATTGTCGGCTTGCTAACGATCGGGACAGGACATGGCGGACCCGAAGGACAGGCTCCGGAGCTACCGGAGCAAGCGGCGCGCGGAGGCGACGCCGGAGCCCCCGGGCGAGCCGCCGGAGCCTGCGGATCAGGAGCCCGGCCCCGGCCCCTCGGGCGAGACACGCTCCGGCGCCTTCGTGGTGCACCTGCACGACGCCACCCGGCGCCACTACGACCTGCGGCTGGAGGTGGGCGGCGTGCTGGCGAGCTTCGCCGTGCCGAAGGGACCGGGGCTCGACCCCTCCGAGAAGCACCTCGCCATCCGCACCGAGGACCACCCCATCGAGTACGTCGACTTCGAGGGCGTCATCGAGCCTGGCAACTACGGCGCGGGCCCGATGATCTGCTGGGACCGCGGGCTGGTGCGCTACCTGGAGACGAGCGCGGAGCAGGGGCTCGCGAGCGGCAAGGTGGACCTGGTGCTCGGCGGCTACAAGCTGCGCGGCCGCTATGCGCTGGTGAAGCTGGACAAGAGCGCCAAGGGCAACGAGTGGCTGTTGCTCAAGAAGAACGACGCCTTCGCCGACCGCGAGCACGACGTGCGTGTGGACGCCCCGCGCTCGGTGCTGAGCGGGCTCACGGTGGGGGAGCTGGCGCGCGCCCCCGCGCTCGTGAAGGAAGCGGAGGACCGCGCGCGGGCGCTCGGGGCGAAGGAGGGAGAGGTGGACGGCCGCAAGGTCTCCCCCATGCTCTGCAGCACGCTGGACGAGGAGGTCGGCGCGGAGCTGCCGACGGCCATCCGCTCCGGGTACGTCTACGAGCTGAAGCTGGACGGCGTGCGCGTGGTGGCCGACAAGCGCGACGGCGACGTCGCCCTCACCTACCGGTCCGCCCGCGACACCACCGCCGCCTACCCGGAGGTGGAGCGCGCGGTGCGGGCGCTGGCGCCGGAGCGGGTGGTGCTGGACGGCGAGGTGGTCGCCTTCGACGAGGCGGGCGTGCCCAACTTCCAGCGCCTCGCGCAGCGCATCCACCTCAACGAGAAGTGGGCCATCGGGCGCGCCCTGCTCAGCGTGCCGGTCGTCTACCTCGTCTTCGACGTGCTGGCGCTCGGACCCCACGACCTGCGCGGCCTGCCCCTGCTCGCCCGGCGGGAGATCCTGCGGCGGGTGGTACCCGGGCAGGGCGTCATCCGCGCGCTGGACTACCTCGAGTCGCACGGCGAGGCGCTGCTCGACTTCTGCCGCGCGCGCAAGCTGGAGGGCATCGTCGCCAAGCGCGCAGACTCCCCGTACCGTCCGGGGCCGAAGCGCACGGCCAACTGGGTGAAGATCAAGTGCGAGCGCGACGAGAGCTTCGTGGTGATCGGCTACACGCGCGGCAACGAGGGGCGCTCACGCCTCGGCGCGCTGGACCTCGGGGCCTACGAGGACGGCGTGCTGCGCGTGCGCGGCAAGGTGGGCAGCGGTCTGAACGAGAGGACCATCGACGCGCTGCTGGCGAAGCTGGAGCCGCTCCGGACGAAGCAGGTGACCTTCAAGGGCAAGCTCGGCAGCGCCCCGCAGGGCCGCACCCTGGTGAAGCCGGAGGTGGTGGTGAGCGTGCGCTTCCTCGGCTGGTCGGACGAGGGGCTGCTGCGCTTCCCCACCTTCCGCGGCGTCGACTACGACCGCGCGCCCGAGGACTGCGTCGCCGGCCCGCACGACGCCGCGGTGCACCTGCCCTCGCTGGAGGCGCCGCGCTTCCGCAAGGAGAAGAGGGCGCGGGAGGCGGCCGCGCGCGCGCTGGGGGAGGCCGACGAGGAGGAGCCGCCGGCGTCGTCGTACCGCGGGAGCCACCCGCTCAAGCGCGCGGTGCTCACCAACCAGGACAAGGTCTTCTGGCCGGAGGAGGGCTACACCAAGGGGGACCTCTGCCGCTACTACGAGGCGATCTCCGGCGCGCTGCTGCCCTACCTGCGCGACCGCCCGGTGGTGCTGGTGCGCTACCCCGACGGCGTGGCGGGCAAGCACTTCTTCCAGTGGAACGTGCCGTGGGGGTTCCCTGCGTGGATCCGTCACATCCCGCTGAGCACCGCGGACGAGGACAGGAAGAAGCGCGTCTTTCTGATCAACGATCTGGACGGCCTGCTCGCGGTGGCCAACCTCGGGGCGATCCCCCTGCACGTGCTCTCCTGCCGCGCGCAGTCGCTGGAGCAGTGCGACTTCTTCACCCTGGACTTCGACGTCGACCGCTCCACGCTCGCCAACGGCGTGACGCTGGTCCGCGAGCTCCGGCGCCTGCTGGACGCGATTGGCCTGCAGGGGTTTTGCAAGACGAGCGGGCAGTCGGGCCTGCACGTGCTGGTCCCGCTCGGGCCGGGCATCGGCTTCGAGACCGCCCACACGCTGTGCGGGTTGCTCGGGCGGCTGGTGGCGCAGCGCCACCCCGACATCGCCACGCTGGAGCGGGTGGTGGAGCGACGCGGCAAGCGGGTGCTGGTGGACGTGGGGCAGACCGGGCCGCGCCGCACCATCGTGGCGCCGTACTCGGTGCGCGCGTTCCCTGGCGCCAGGGTCTCGACGCCGATCACGTGGGAGGAGCTGGACGGCGTCGACCCCTCCACCTTCACCATCCGGACGGTACCCCCGCGGGTGGAGGCGGTGGGCGATCTCATGCGCGGCGTGCTCACCGCCCGACCGGACGTGCCCGGCGCGGTGAAGGCGCTGGAGGGTCTGGTGCGCAATGCATGAGGCGAGGTCGAGGGCTGGGGGCGTGCCTTCCACGCCGCCCGGCCCGCTGATAGCGTGAAATGCGATGCCTGGCCTGCTCGCGCTCCAGCCCGGTGAGATCTTCGCGCGGGACTTCCGCGTGGTGAACAAGCTCAGCGAGGGCGGGATGGGCGCGGTGTACCGGGTGGAGCAGCTCTCCACCGGGAGGCAGCGCGCGCTCAAGTTGATGCACCCGGAGCTGGTGGGCAACCCGGGGCTGCGCGCCAAGTTCGAGCAGGAGGCGCGCATCGGCGCGCGCATCCAGAGCGACCACGTGGTGGAGGTGGTCGCCGCCGGCGTCGACGCCGAGAGCGGCGCGCCGTACCTGGCGATGGAGCTCCTCGTGGGGGCGGACCTGGCGGAGACGGTGAAGCGGCGCGGTCCCATGCCGTGGGCGGAGACCGTCGGCGTGATGGGACAGCTCTGCGACGCCGTCGGCGCGGCGCACGCGGCGAGCATCGTCCACCGCGACCTCAAGCCGGAGAACGTCTTCTTGCGGCAGGCTCGCGCGGCGGGGGCCCCGCCCACCGTCAAGGTGCTGGACTTCGGCATCGCCAAGGTGGTGGAGGAGGCCAAGACCACCAACACCGGGGCGATGGGCACGCCGCACTGGATGGCGCCCGAGCAGACGGAGCGTCGCGCGGCCATCACGCCGGCGGCGGACGTCTGGGCGCTCGGCCTCATCGCCTTTTACCTGCTGACCGGGCGCTACTTCTGGCGGGCCGCCAACGAGGACGACACCTCCCTCACCGCGCTGATGCGGGAGGTGGTGCTGGAGCACATCCCGCCGGCCTCGGTGCGCGCCGGGGAGCTGGGCGCGCCGCCCGGGCGGCTCCCGCCCGGGTTCGACGCGTGGTTCGGCAAGTGCGTGGTGCGCGAGGCGCCCGCGCGCTACCCCGACGCGCGCATCGCGTACGAGGGGCTCCTCGACGCGACCGGAACCCCGCGCGCCGGCGCGCCCTCGAGCGGCAGGATCGACTCCGGCAGCGGGGCGCAGCTGCCGCCCTCGGGTGGTGTCGTCGTGACCGGCCCGGCGCGCGCCTTCACGCCGCAGGACCTCGGCTCTGCTCACACCGTGCGCGACGCGAGCGCGCTGGTGCCCGACGACGAGCCCGTCGGCAAGGTGCCGGTGGGCCGATCCCCCATCGCCATCTTCGCCGTGGCGGGCGTGATCGCGCTGGGCGGCGTGGCGGGGCTGCTGCTCATGCTCCGTCACGATGGCGGCGACGCCCCTCCCCCACCCCCTCCCGCCGACGCCGGCGCTGGCGTGCGCGAGCTGCTCTGCCCCGACGGCATGGCGGCGGTGACCGGCGGCACCTTCCGCATGGGCTCGGAGGACGGCGACAGTGACGAGCGCCCTGTGCACGCGGTCACCCTCAACGCCTTCTGCATGGACCTCTCCGAGGTCACGGTGCAGGCGTACGCCGCGTGCGTCGCCGCGGGGGCGTGCAGGGCGGCGGCGACGACGGTGGCGTGGAAGGGCGTCCAGCCGAAGGACCACGCGGTGTGGGACGCCTACTGCAACACCGGCAAGGCGGACCGTCAGTCGCACCCGCAGAACTGCGTCACGTGGGGAGAGGCTCGTGTATACTGCAAATATGCCGGCAAGCGCCTCCCCACCGAGGAGGAGTGGGAGTACGCCGCGCGCGGGGCGGACGACCGCACTTACCCCTGGGGGGGCGAGGCGCCCTCCGCGGAGCGCCTCAACGCGTGCGGCCCGGAGTGCGCCACCAAGGGCAGCGTGCTGGGCCTGCCCTGGAAGGCGCTCTACCCGGCGACGGATCACTTCGACGGCACCGCGCCGGTGCGCTCCTTCCCCGCCGGGCGCAGCCCCTTCGGCCTGTTCGACATGGCGGGCAACGTCTCGGAGTGGACCGCGAGCGCGAGCTGCCCGTACCCCGGCAACAACTGCTCGAGCGACTACCGCACCACGCGCGGCGCCTCCTTCGCGACCGACGAGGAGCGCGACGTGCGCTCGTCCGACCGGGGGAAGGACGCGCCGTCGGCGCGCATCGCCGACGTCGGGTTTCGCTGCGTGAAGTGACCTCACGCCGAGAGGGGGAGGTCAGCGGGGGGCGCGGCGGAGGGTGCCGGACGTCGTGGTGTCGCCGCGGGTCGTCCAGTAGACGTACGGGCCGTCGAGGGCGATGTCGGTGACGTGGAGCTGGCCGCTGGCGACCATGGTCGGGAGGTCGCCCATCGTGGGGACGCGCGCGATGGAGGTGTCGGTGGCGACGTAGAGCACGTCGGCGTCGCGGTCGCCGATGATCGCGACGGGCGGGTCCGTCACGGCGAGGTCCAGGGTGCTGCCGTCGTCCAGGATTGCCTGGAGGGTGGTTTCGACCGGCGAGGAGGCGTCACCGGCGTCGCTCGGATTGCCTGCGTCGCTGGCATCACCGGCGTCGCTCGCGCCCGGCGCGGCGCGCACCGCCTCGTACGGCAGGTCGAAAGCTAGCGCCACGGCCACGGCGCCGGGCGCGCCGATGGCCTGCGGCCCGCCGTCGATGGAGCTCGTCCACACCCGGCCGCCCGCCACGCCGAAGGCGCGCGTGCTGGACAGGTCGAAGGCGCGCGCGATGCCCGCGTCGCCCTCCTCCGCCGGCACCAGCCAGGAAGGTGGACCGCCGTCCGTGGGCGACAGCATCAGGCCGCCGCCGCCGTCGACCGCGCGCGCGAGCCAGTAGACGCCGCCGCCCCAGGGATGAACGGCCACGCCGCGCCCGGGGTCGACGCCCGCCGTGATCGTCTCGGGGGCGCCGCCGTCCACGCCGACGCTGGCGATGGCCCCGTCGGCGCCGGGCGAGGCGTCGGAGGAGGAGGCGACGGGCCAGTACAGGCGCTCGCCGTCGCACGCCAGCCCGCCGGCCGCGTCGCCGGCGTTGGCGATCGTGGTGGCGACGGTAGACCCGTAGACGCCCATCTCGCGCAGCTGGGTGCCGTCGATGAAGAAGGCGCGCCCCGCGCAGAGGGCGAGCCCGCGCGGGGCGTGCTGGAGAGTCACCATCGCCCCACCGATGCCGCCGTCGCCTGCGTCGCCCACAAAGCTACAAGGAGTGGTCGACTCGCAGCCGTCGCCGGGCGCACCGTTGCAGTCGTAGTAGCCGAGGTTGCACGTGGTGGAGCAGGCGCCGAACGCGTTGGGCGCCGTCGTGGCGTGCGGCGTGGCCGGGAAGCCCGTGCACGAGGGGCTGGCGTAGCTCACGCAGCCCCGAGCGTCGCCGGACGACCCCAGACCACACGAGGAGGCGCAGGCGGGGAGGACCGCCGCCGCCGCCACGACGAGGGAGACCGACGGGAGGCGACCAAGCAAGCGCATGGCAAGCGGGAGTTGCAACGCGCGCGCCATGTTCGAATCCGCGTGCGTGTCGCGCGGGAGCGTCGTCGGCCGGACGGCACCGTGACGCGCGCGTCATGGGTGGAGCGGCAGGGCGCCGTGCGGAGGGGGCGCCCGGGTCTACAATGGGGTCATGCGAAGCGGTCTCGGGCTCGTCGCCGCGGCGGCGTGGGTGGTCGCGGGGTGCGGCGGCGGCGCGCCGCAGGCGAGCTTCCCCGACGGCGGGACCACGCCGGCGGAGGAGGCGGGCGCCGGACAGGACGCCGCCCCGCCTGGCGATGCTGGCGCGACGGGGCTGCACGTCGAGGGCAACCGGCTGATGGACCGCGGAGGGCCCGTCCGCCTGCTCGGCGTGAACCACTCCGGCGCGGAGTACGCGTGCGTGCAGGGCTACGGCATCGTGGAGGGGCCGAGCGACGACTCCCTCGCGCTGCCCATGCTCACCTGGAAGATCAACACGGTGCGCCTTCCGCTCAACGAGCAGTGCTGGCTGGGCATCAACGGCATCGACCCCAAGTACTCCGGGGCCGCGTACCGGGACGCCATCGCCGCGCAGGTGGCGACGCTGCGGGCTCACGGGCTCTACGTCGTCCTCGATCTGCACTGGGCCGCGCCCGGCGCGCACGTGCCGAAGGAGCAGCAACCGATGGCCGACGCCGACCACGCGCCGGCGTTCTGGCAGTCGGTCGCGGCGCGCTTCAAGGACGACGCGGGCGTGGTCTTCGACGTCTTCAACGAGCCGTACATCGACACGAGCAACGCGAGCACGCAGGACCCGTGGGCGTGCCTGCGCGACGGCTGCACCATCATCAAGGGCCAGAACCTGGGCGGCTCCTACGCGAGCGCGGGGACGCAGTCGCTCGTCGACGCCATCCGCGCCACCGGCGCGACCAACGTCATCATGGTGCCGGGGCTCGCCTACTCGAGCGACCTCTCCGGCTGGCTGGCGCACCAGCCCAAGGACCCGCTCGGCCAGATCGCCGCCTCCCTCCACCTGTACAACTTCAACGGCTGCACCGACGCGGCGTGCTTCACCTCGCGCTACGAGGCGGTGGCCAAGGCGGTGCCTCTCGTCACCGGAGAGAACGGGGAGAACGACTGCGGCCACACCTTCATCGACGCGTACATGACCTGGGCGGACGCGCGCGGCGTCTCCTACCTGGGCTGGACGTGGAACGTGTGGGACTGCGCCAGCGGCCCCGCGCTGATCACCGCCTACGACGGCACCCCGACCGCCTTCGGCGCCGGCCTGAAGCAGCACCTCCTCGGCCTGTGAACTCTCCCCCTCTCCCTCTCAGGGAGAGGGGGACGGGGGGTGAGGCTCAGGGAGAGGGGGACGGGGGGTGAGGCTCAGGGAGAGGGACGGGGGGTGAGGCGGCTCAGCCGAAGGGCTCTTCCAGCTCGCGCTTCAGGCTCACCAGGCCGACCATCACGTGGTCGAGCGACGCGGCGAGATCCTCGTCGGTGATGGAGAAGACGTCGCTCTCGTCCAGACGCGCCTGCTCGGCGAGCGCCATGTCGTAGAGCCAGGAGACCTCCCCCAGCCGGGCGCGCATCGCGGCCCAGTCGGGGTTGAGGGCGTTGAGATCGTGCGCGACGATGGTGAGGACGTCGGTCACCTCGCCCGTCCAGAGGTAGACGCCGGCGAGGTACGGCGCGAGGGCGCCGTCGCCGCGGAAGAGCGGCTCGATGTCCGGGTGGACGGCGAAGTCGATGACCCCGCCCAGGGCGTTGGCGATGAGCGCGAGGCGGCCGGCCCGGCGACGCAGCGACGTCTCGGCGGCCCGCGCCGACACGTCGACGGAGTCGAAGGAGACGCACGCCTTCTCCAGCGCGCCGACCGCCGTCGCCAGCTCGGCGTGGCGCGTCTGCAGGGCGGCGAAGGTGTTGTCCTCCTCGCGGGGGAGCGTGCCGATGTACGACTCCTCACGCTGCGACGGCGTGGCCTCGTCGGCCGTATCCTCGTCGTCGATCAGATCGAGGCTGACCTCGGTGTCGGCCGGCTCGGGGATGACCCAGTCGAGCTCTTCCTGGATGGCGTGTGCAAGCTTCATGGCGGTGGTTCCTGTATGCCGAAGAGCGACTTTATACCACATCGGCACCGAAGGTGGGACCCAATGCAGCAACATCGATAACCCTTTGACTTCACGTATATTTCGGGCTGGTTCTACGCCTCGTGAGCAGGGATCCTTCCCACCTTGCAGTGTAAATAAAGAGGCCCCCGCCGCGCGCCAGGGCAGGGCGAGCGGACAAAACAGCACGGCCGGCCTCGAGGGGTCGAAGCCGGCCGGGCAGTGGCGATGGCGGGACGCTACTCCTCGTTGACCGCCGACAGCTCGGTGGACGACGCGCTGGGCGGCGAGATCCGGCGCTCCTCCTCCTCTTCGCCCTCGATGATGACGCGGAGGGACTTGTAGGCGGTGATGCCGGTGCCGGCCGGGATGAGACGTCCCATGATGACGTTCTCCTTCAGGCCACGCAGGTAGTCGGTCTTGCCGCAGATGGCCGCCTCGGTGAGCACCTTGGTGGTCTCCTGGAAGCTCGACGCGCTGATGAAGGATTCGGTCGAGAGCGACGCCTTGGTGATGCCGAGGAGCAGCGGCTCGGCGATGGCGGGACGGCCGCCACGCTCGATGACCTTCTGGTTCTCTCGCTCGAAGACGTGCTTCTCGATCTGCTCGTCGATGAGGAAGTTGGTGTCGCCCACGTCCTTGATGCGCACGCGGCGCATCATCTGGCGGACGATGACCTCGATGTGCTTGTCGTTGATGGCGACGCCCTGCAGGCGATAGACCTGCTGGATCTCGTTGACGAGGTACGCCGCCAGCTCCTTCTCGCCCTTGACGCGGAGGATGTCGTGCGGGTTCGCCGGGCCGTCCATGAGCGGCTCGCCCGCGCGGATGCGGTCGCCCGGCTGCACCTGGATGTGCTTGCCCTTCTGGATCAGGTACTCGCGCGCCTGGTCCGGGAGCTGCGTGCCGTCCTGGGCGAACGGCGTGATGAGGACCTTGCGCTTGCCCTTGGTGTCCTTGCCGAAGGAGACCTCGCCGTCGACCTCCGCGATGATCGCGTGGTCCTTCGGCTTGCGGGCCTCGAACAGCTCGGCCACGCGGGGGAGACCGCCGGTGATGTCCTGCGTCTTGGTGGTCTCGCGCGGGATCTTGGACAGGACCTCGCCCGCCTCGATCTCGTCGCCGTCCTGGACGACGATGTTGGCGCCCACCGGCAACAGGTAGCGCGCCTCCAGGGTCGAGTTGGGGAGCTTGAGGGTCTCGCCCGTCTTGGGGTCCTTGATGGAGATGCGCGGGCGGAGGTCCGCGGCGCGCGACTCGATGACCACCTTGCGCGAGAGGCCGGTGACCTCGTCGAGCTTCTCGATCATCGTGACGCCCTCGACGATGTCGCCGAACTTCACGATGCCCGCGACCTCGGTGAGGATGGGCAGCGCGAAGGCGTCCCACTCCGCGAGGAGCTGGCCGGCCTTGACCTTGTCGCCCTCCGCGACCTTGAGCAGCGCGCCGTAGACCAGGCGGTGGTGCTCGCGCTCGCGGCCGGTGTCGTCGACGAGGACGATCTCGCCGTGGCGGTTCATCACGCTGACGGTGCCGTCGCGCTTCTGGGCGAGGTTGGCGCCGCGGATGCGGATGAAGCCCTCGTTGCGCGCCTCGAGCGAGCTCTGCTCGATCTTGCCGCGGGCGGCCGCGCCGCCGATGTGGAAGGTGCGCATCGTGAGCTGGGTGCCCGGCTCGCCGATGGACTGGCTGGCGATGATGCCGACGGCCTCACCGATGTTGACCTTGTAGCCACGCGCGAGGTCGCGGCCGTAGCAGCGGGCGCAGATGCCGCGCTTGGTCTGGCAGGTGAGCACCGAGCGGATGACCACCTCCTCGATGCCGGCGTCCTCGATCTTCATCACGAGCTGCTCGTCGAGCTCGGTGTTGTGGGGGACGAGCACCTCGCCGGTGAGCGGGTCGACGGTGTCTTCCAGCGTCACGCGGCCGAGGATGCGGTCGCCGAGGGGCTGGATGACCTCGCCCGCGTCCTCCAGCTTGGTGACGCGGATGCCGTCCACCGTGCCGCAGTCGAACTCGGTGACGACGGCGTCCTGAGCGACGTCGACGAGGCGGCGCGTGAGGTAGCCGGAGTTGGCCGTCTTGAGCGCCGTGTCGGCGAGGCCCTTGCGGGCGCCGTGGGTCGAGATGAAGTACTGGAGCACCGTGAGGCCCTCGCGGAAGTTCGCGGTGATGGGCGTCTCGATGATCTCGCCGGAGGGCTTGGCCATGAGGCCGCGCATGGCGGCGAGCTGGCGGATCTGCTGGGTCGAACCGCGCGCGCCGGAGTCGGCCATGATGTAGATCGGGTTGAAGCTCGGCTCGATGAGCTCCTTCTCGGTCTCCGGGTCGACGATCTTCTCCTTGCCGATCGCCACCATCATCTCCTGGGTGACCTTGTCGGCGACGCCGGCCCAGATGTCGACGATCTTGTTGTAGCGCTCGCCGTCGGTGATGAGACCTTCCTGGTACTGGTCGACGACGCGCTGCACCTCGGCCTGCGCCTCGTTCAGGAGGACCTCCTTGGCGGGCGGGATGACCATGTGGTCCATGCAGATGGAGGAGCCGCTGCGCGTCGCGTACTCGAAGCCGAGAGAGCGGAGCCGGTCGGCCAGGAGCACCGTCGCCTTGTTGCGGTGCTTGCGGTAGCAGGCGTCGATGAGGGCGCTGAGGGCCTTCTTGTCCAGCGTCTTGTTGACGAGGTCGAAGGAGAGGCCCTCCGGCAGGATCTCCGAGATGAGGCAGCGGCCGACGGTGGTGTTGACCGTGCGGCGCTCGTTCGTCTCCGGGTCGATGACGCGGACGCGGATCCCGCTGTGCAGCGTGACCTCGTCGTTGTCGTAGGCCATGCGGACCTCCTCGGGCGAGGAGTAGACGCCCTTGAGGTAGCCCTCGACGTGGCCCTTCTTGTCCACCGTCAGGCTGCCCGGGCGGTAGTAGCCGCGCGCGAACTTCTTCTCGCGCGTCGCGTAGTACAGCCCGAGGACGATGTCCTGCGTGGGGTTGATGATGGGGCGGCCGTTCGCCGGCGAGAGGATGTTGTTCGTGCTCATCATGAGCACGCGCGCTTCCATCTGCGCCTCGACGCTGAGCGGCACGTGGACCGCCATCTGGTCGCCGTCGAAGTCGGCGTTGAAGGCCGCGCACACCAGCGGGTGGAGCTGGATGGCCTTGCCCTCGATGAGCACCGGCTCGAAGGCCTGGATGCCCAGGCGGTGGAGCGTCGGCGCGCGGTTGAGGAGCACCGGGTGCTCGCTCACCACCTCCTCGAGGATGTCGAACACCTCGGGGCGCTCCTTCTCCACCATCTTCTTCGCGCTCTTGATGGTGTTGACGTAGCCGCGCTCTTCCAGCTTGTTGTAGATGAACGGCTTGAAGAGCTCGAGCGCCATCTTGGTCGGCAGGCCGCACTGGTGCAGCTTGAGCGTCGGGCCGACGACGATGACCGAGCGGCCGGAGTAGTCGACGCGCTTGCCGAGCAGGTTCTGGCGGAAGCGACCCTGCTTGCCCTTGAGCATGTCGCTGAGGGACTTGAGCGGGCGCTTGTTCGGGCCGGTGATGGTCTTGCCGCGACGGCCGTTGTCGAAGAGGGCGTCGACCGCCTCCTGCAGCATGCGGCGCTCGTTGCGGATGATGATCTCCGGCGCGTTCAGCTCGAGCAGCCGCTTGAGGCGGTTGTTGCGGTTGATGACGCGGCGGTAGAGGTCGTTCAGGTCGCTGGTGGCGAAGCGGCCGCCGTCCAGCGGGACGAGCGGGCGCAGGTCCGGCGGAAGGACCGGGATGACGGTGAGCATCATCCACTCGGGGCGGTTGCCGCTCTCGCGGAACGCCTCGGTCACCTTCAGGCGCTTGACGATCTTCTTGCGCTTCGCCTCGCTGGTGGCGGCGCGCATCTCCTGGCGGAGGGTCTCGCTCAGGGTGTGGACGTCCACCTGCTTGAGCATCTCCAGGACGGCCTCGCCGCCCATGCCCGCGGAGAACTTGTCGTCGCCGTACTCGTCGAGGAGCTGCATGTAGCGCTCCTCGCCGAGCAGCTCGCCGCGCGACAGACCCGTCTCCTTCGGGTCGATGACGATGTACGCCTCGCAGTACAGGACCTTCTCCAGGTCCTTCAGCGTGATGTCCAGGATGTTGCCGATGCGGCTGGGCAGGCTCTTGAGGAACCAGATGTGCGCGACGGGCGTGGCCAGGTTGATGTGGCCGAGGCGCTCGCGGCGGACCTTGCTCTGGATGACCTCGACGCCGCACTTCTCGCAGACGATCCCGCGGTGCTTCATGCGCTTGTACTTGCCGCAGTTGCACTCGTAGTCCTTCACCGGGCCGAAGATCTTGGCGCAGAAGAGGCCGTCGCGCTCCGGCTTGAAGGTGCGGTAGTTGATCGTCTCGGGCTTCTTGACCTCACCGTGCGACCACTCGCGAATCTTCTCGGGAGACGCGAGCGAAATACGAATCGCGCTGAAGGAGAGCGGATCCTTGGGCTTCTCGAAGAAGCTGAAAATGTCGCGCATCGGTTATTCCTTTTCCTGACTGCTGCCTACTGCCGAAGAGTCTTGTGAGAGCGGACCGAGACGGCGGAGGTCACTCCTCCGCCGCCTGGTCTCCGCGGCCGGCGCCGGGCTCGACGAGCTCGACGTTCAGACAGAGCGCCTGGAGCTCCTTGATGAGGACGTTGAAGCTCTCCGGCAGGCCGGGCTCCAGCGTGTACTCGCCCTTGACGATGGCCTCGTACATGCGGGTGCGGCCCATGACGTCGTCGCTCTTGACGGTCAAGAACTCCTGGAGCGCGTAGGCCGTGCCGTAGGCCTCCATCGCCCAGACTTCCATCTCGCCGAGGCGCTGCCCGCCGAACTGCGCCTTGCCGCCCAGCGGCTGCTGGGTGACGAGCGAGTAGGGCCCGATGCTGCGCGCGTGGATCTTGTCGTCCACGAGGTGGTGCAGCTTGAGCATGTACATGACGCCGACGGTGACGTCCTGGGCGAAGGCCTCGCCCGTGCGTCCGTCGAAGAGCACCGCCTGGCCGCTGGAGGGCAGCCCGGCGAGACCGAGGGTGTCCTTGATCGCCGTCTCCGGCGCGCCGTCGAACACCGGGCTCGCGTAGTGGATGCCGCGCTTCAGCTTGTGCGCGACTGCCTTGATCTCGTCGTCGCCGAGCTTGGCGAGCCACTTGGCCAGGTCCGTGTCGCCCTCGAAGATGCCGAGCACGTGCTTGCGGATGGCGTCGGCGCCGAACTTGGACTCGAGCATGTACTTGAGCTGGGCGCCCAGCACGCGGGCGCCCCACCCGAGGTGCGTCTCGAGGATCTGTCCGACGTTCATGCGGCTCGGCACGCCGAGCGGGTTGAGGACGATGTCGACCGGGGTGCCGTCCTGCAGGTACGGCATGTCCTCCTCCGCGAGGATGCGGGAGATGACGCCCTTGTTGCCGTGGCGGCCGGCCATCTTGTCGCCGACCTGGAGCTTGCGCTTGATGGCGATGTAGACCTTCACCATCTTGATCACGCCCGGCGGCAGCTCGTCGCCCTTGGAGAGGCGGTCGATCTTGTCGCGGAAGTGCTCCTCGCGGACGCGGACGATCTCCTCCAGCTCGGCGAGCTTGGAGGCGATGTCCTCCGCACCCTCGACCGGCAGCTCCGCCCAGTACTTGCGGGGCACGGCGTCGAGCTGCTCGTCGGTGATGACGACGCCCTTGGCCAGCAGGACCTTGCCCTTGTCGTCCACCAGCTTGCCGGTCGTGGTCGAGCCGACGAGCTGGCGCTTCACCTGACGGAAGAAGGAGTCGCGCAGGATGGCGATCTCTTCCTCGCGCATCCGCTCGAGGCGCATGCGCTCATGCTCCTCGATGTCCTTGGCGCGATCGTCCTTCTCCATGTTGCGGCGGGAGAAGATGCGGGCGTTGATGACGATGCCGCTGACGCCCGGGGGCACGCGCAGCGAGCTGTCGCGGACGTCGCCGGCCTTCTCGCCGAAGATGGCGCGGAGCAGCTTCTCCTCGGGGGAGAGCTGCGTCTCGCCCTTGGGGGTGATCTTGCCGACCAGGATGTCGCCCGGCTTCACCTCGGCGCCGATGCGGACGATGCCGCTCTCGTCGAGGTCCTTGAGGGCCTCCTCGCCGACGTTGGGGATGTCGCGGGTGACCTCCTCCTTGCCGAGCTTGGTGTCGCGGGCGACGCACTCGAACTCCTCGATGTGGATCGAGGTGAAGACGTCGTCCTTGGCGATGCGCTCGCTCACGAGGATGGAGTCCTCGAAGTTGTAGCCCTGCCACGGCATGAACGCGACGAGCACGTTCTGGCCGAGCGCGAGCTCGCCCATGTCCGTCGAGGGGCCGTCCGCCAGAACGTCGCCCACGTTGACGTGCTCGCCGGCGCGCACGATGGGCTTCTGGTTGTAGCAAGTGGACTGGTTGGAGCGCTGGTACTTGGTCAGCGAGTAGATGTCGGGGATCTCGGCCTTGTCGCCGTCGGTGCGGACGACGATGCGGGTCGCGTCCACGCTCTCCACCACGCCGTCGCGGCGGGCGAGGGTGCAGACGCCGGAGTCGCGCGCCAGCTTGGGCTCCATGCCCGTGCCGACGTACGGCGCGTGCGAGCGGATGAGCGGCACCGCCTGGCGCTGCATGTTGGCGCCCATGAGGGCGCGGTTGGCGTCGTCGTGCTCGAGGAAGGGCACGAGCGCCGCGGCGACCGAGACCATCTGGTTCGGCGCGACGTCCATCAGCGACACCATGTCGGGTGTCACCATGTGGAAGTCGCCGTTGAGGCGGGCGGAGACGAGGCTCTCTCGGAACTTGCCCTTCTCGTCCATGGTCGCGGAGGCCTGGGCGATGTACTTGCCCTCCTCCTCGAGCGCGGAGTACCAGCCGACGTCGTCGGTGACGCGGCCCTCGCCCACGCGGCGGTAGGGCGTCTCGACGAAGCCGAACTCGTTGACGCGGGCGTAGGTGGAGAGGGACGCGATGAGGCCGATGTTCGGACCTTCCGGCGTCTCGATCGGGCAGATGCGGCCGTAGTGCGTCGGGTGGACGTCGCGCACCTCGAACCCGGCGCGCTCGCGGGTGAGACCGCCCGGCCCGAGCGCGGACAGGCGCCGCTTGTGCGTCACCTCGCTGAGCGGGTTGGTCTGGTCCATGAACTGCGAGAGCTGGGAGCTGCCGAAGTACTCCTTCACCACCGCGGAGACGGGCTTCGCGTTGATGAGGTCGTGCGGCATGAGCGTGTCGATCTCCTGCGACATGCTCATGCGCTCCTTGATGGCGCGCTCCATGCGGACCAGACCGATGCGGTACTGGTTCTCCATGAGCTCGCCGACGGCGCGCACGCGGCGGTTGCCGAGGTGGTCGATGTCGTCGACCGAGCCGCGCCCGTTCTTCAGCTCGATGAGGTGGCGCACCGTCTCCAGGATGTCCTGGGCGGTGAGCACCTGCGTGTCGAGCGCGGGGCGCTGCTCCTCCGGCAGGTCGCGGTAGAACTTGTAGTTGAGCTTCAGCCGGCCGACCTTGGAGAGGTCGTAGCGCTCCGGGTTGAAGAAGAGGTTGTGGAAGAGGGTCTTGGCCGTCTCCAGCGTGGGGGGATCGCCCGGGCGCAGGCGCCGGTAGATCTCCATGATCGCGTCCTCGGTCGTCTTGACCTTCTCGGCGAGCAGGGTGTCACGCAGGTAGCTGCCGACGTTGAGGCCGTCGATGAAGAGGATCTTGAACTCGGCGGCGCCCGCGTCGCGGAGCTTGTCCAGCTTCGCCGCGGTCAGCTCCTCGTTCACCTCCAGCAGGACCTCGCCGGTCTCCATGTCGACCACGTCGTGCGCGGCGACCTTCCCGGCCAGCTCCTCCGGGTCCACCTGCAGGCGATCGACCTTGGCTTCCTTGAGCTTCTTGATCGCGGCCTTGGTGAACTTGGTGTTCTTCTTGACGATGGTCTCGCCGCCGACCTTGATGTCCCGCGTCGAGCGCTGCCCGGCGAGCAGGTCGTACTCCACGCTCTTGGCGTACTTGCCGCCCTTCTCGATGTAGACCGTCTCGGTGTTGTAGAAGTAGTTGAGAAGGTCCTGGGTGGAGTAGCCGAGCGCGCGCAGCAGCACCGTCGCGTGCATCTTCCGGCGGCGGTCGATGCGGACGTAGATGATGTCCTTCGGGTCGAACTCGAAGTCGAGCCAGGACCCGCGGTAGGGGATCACGCGGGCGCTGTAGAGCAGCTTGCCGCTGGAGTGGGTCTTGCCCTTGTCGTGGTCGAAGAAGACGCCCGGGCTGCGGTGCAGCTGCGACACGACGACGCGCTCGGTGCCGTTGATGATGAAGGTACCGGTGTCCGTCATGAGCGGGATCTCGCCGAAGTAGACCTCCTGCTCCTTGATGTCGCGCACGATGCGCTCCCCGCCCTCGCGGGTGTCGTAGATCATCAGCTGCGTCGTCACCTTGATCGGCGCGGCGTAGGTCATGCCGCGCTGGCGGCACTCCTCGACGTCGTACTTGGGCTTCTCCAGGTTGTAGGAGACGAAAACGAGCTCGCTCGTCCCGTTGAAGTCCTTGATCGGGAAGACGCTCCGGAAGACCGCCTGCAGCCCGACCTCCACCCGATCCGTCGGGGGGACGTTGGATTGCAGGAATTTGTCGTAAGACGACTTCTGGATGTCGATGAGGTTGGGTACCTCGATCACCTTGTGGATGCGGCCGAGGTTCTTGCGGATGCGAAAGTTCGACTGGATGACGCTGGCCATCGCTGCTCCTAACCTCACCCCCGCGCCCCCCGTGAAGGGGGAATGGGGCGAGCGACACGACCGAGAGCTGGAAACAAAATAGGAAAAGTAAGCATCACCTCACCCCCCGGCCCCCCCTCCCGGGGAGGGAGAGGGGGAGGGAGGCGCAGGCTTTACTTGAGGTCGACCTTGGCGCCGGCTTCCTCGAGCTTCTTCTTCATCTCCTCGGCCTCGGCCTTGGAGACGCCCTCCTTGAGGGGCTTCGGAGCGGCCTCGACCAGGTCCTTGGCCTCCTTGAGGCCCAGGCCAGTGATCTCGCGTACGACCTTGATCACGTTGATCTTGTTCGCGCCCGTCTCCTTGAGCTCGACGGTGAACTCCGTCTGCTCCACCGCCGCGGGAGCCGCGCCGCCCGCCGGCGCCGCCGCCATCGCGACCGCCGCCGGGGCCGCCTTGACGCCCCACTTGTCCTCGAGCGTCTTGATCATCTCCGCCAGCTGGATGACCGGCATGTTGGAGAGGAAATCGACCACTTGCTCTTTCGTAATCTCAGCCATTGTTATTCTCCGTAATCTTCAATCGAGTCTTTGTTGGAAGGTGGAAACCACCTCCGAGAAATCAGCCCTCGTCCTCTTTCGCCGCCAGTACGTAGACGAAGTTCTGGGCGGGGGCGTTGAGCAAGCGGACGAACTGCTGCATGGGCGCCTGGAGCGTCGCGAGCAGCATCGACCGTAGCTCGTCCTTGCCGGGCATCGTCGCGAGCTGGTCCTCGACGGCCTTGCCGTCCAGGATCTGTCCCTCGACGAGACCTGCCTTGATGGTGAGCTTGTCCCCGGCGGAGTCCTTCTTGAAGGCCTTGACGATCTTCGCGGCGGCGCTGGGGTCCTCGTAGCTCCACGCGATGCCGGTCATGCCGATCAGCACCTCGTCGAGCTTCTCGCCGTAGGCGGTGCCCTTGATGGCCTGCCTGACGAGCGTGTTCTTGCACACCTTGTATTCGACGCCCGCCTTGCGGAACTCCGACCGGAGCTTGGTCGCGTGCTCCACCGTCATCCCCTTGAAGTCGAGGAAGACCGCGGCGGTCATCTTGTCGAAGCGAGACTTGATCTCGCCGATCTGCTGTTCTTTCTGAGCGCGTTCCATGGGGTCACCCCTCCTCGACGTGGCCCATGTACGGACCCGGGTCGACCTTCACTCCAGGGCCCATGGTGGAGCTCACCGTGATGCTCTTGAGGTAGGTCCCCTTCGCCGTCGAGGGCTTGGCCTTGACGAGGGCGTTGATGAGGGCGCTCGCGTTGTCCGCGAGGGCGGCCTCCGCGAACGAGCTCTTGCCGATGCGGGCGTGGACGATGCCCGCCTTCTCGACCCGGTACTCCACCTTGCCGCCCTTGGCCTCGCGGACCGCCTGACCCACGTCGAAGGTCACCGTGCCGACCTTGGGGTTCGGCATGAGACCACGCGGGCCGAGGACGCGACCGAGCTTGCCGACCACGCCCATCATGTCGGGCGTGGCGATGACGCGGTCGAAGTCCATGAAGCCTTCGGAGACCTTGGCGACCATGTCGTCGGAGCCGACGAAGTCGGCGCCGGCTTCGCGAGCCTCGCGCTCCTTCTCGCCCTTGGCGAAGACGAGCACGCGGACGGTCTGCCCGGTTCCATGCGGCAGAACGATCGCGCCGCGGACCATCTGATCGGCGTGTTTGGGATTCACGCCCAGACGGACAGCGATGTCGACCGTTTCGTCGAACTTGGCGAACTTGGCCTGTTTGACCAGAGCGCACGCCTCCTCGACGCTGTACTTGCGCGTGCGATCGACGACTTCGTCGACCTTCGCGCGGTTCTTCGAGACTTTCGGCATTTGCCTCCTATTCGATCGGTTGCTTGGATCTCCCACCGTTGCCGGTTGACTACCCGGGCGGTGGTACGGGGGTCACTTCTCGACTACGTCGATGCCCATCGAGCGGGCGGTGCCCTTGATGGTGCGGACGGCGGACTCCAGATCGGCGGTGTTCATGTCGACGATCTTCTGCTTCGCCAGCTCGCGCACCTGGGCCATCGTCACCTGACCGACCTTGGTCTTGTTCGGCTCCTTGGAGCCCGAGCCGGGCTTCTTCCCCGTCGAGAGGCCGGCGGCCTTCTTCAAGAGGACACTCGCGGGGGGCGTGCGCAGCACGAAGGTGAAGGAGCGGTCGGAGTAGACCGTGATGACGACGGGGATGATCATGTCCCCGCCGGCGGTCTTCGCGTTGAACTCCTTGCAGAACTGCATGATGTTCACGCCGGCCGAGCCGAGCGCGGGCCCGACCGGCGGCGCCGGGTTGGCCTTTCCCGCGGGGAGCTGCAGCTTCACGTATCCGGTGATCTTCTTCATCGCGTTACCTGTCTTCGGTTCGTTGGGGCCTTCGCGGTGGCTCGGGTCCCAGCTCCTACGGGTGGTCGCCGCGAGGGCGGTCCGTAGTGGTGATGTGTCGTGTCGTGTCTAAGCCTGCGTTGCGCGCCTCAGGCGCTCTTCTCCACCTGCGCGAAGTCCAGCTCCACCGGCGTGGCGCGCCCGAAGATGGACACCTTGACGCGGAGCTTCTGCTTGTCGGGGTTGACCTCTTCGACGGTGCCGGAGAAGTTGGCGAAGGGGCCGTCGATGACGCGGATCTGGTTGCCCGCCTCGAAGGAGACGCGGGGCTTGGGCTTGACCGCGCCCTCCACGATGATCTTGCGGAGGTCGTCGATCTGCGGAGGCTTGACCTCCTGCGGGCGCTGGTTGCCGATGAAGCCGGTGACCTTCGGGGTGTCCTTGACGAGGTGCCAGGCCTCCTCGCTCATGTCCATCTCGACGAAGATGTAGCCGGGGAAGCTGTTCTTTTGGCGGACGCGGGTCTTCCCGCCGGCGCGCGGCTCCTGAACCGTCTCGGTCGGGATGAGGACCTCGCCGAAGCGCTCCTCCATGTTGTGCTCCTTGATGCGCTGCTGGAGCGCCTCGCGGACCTTGTTCTCGTATCCCGAGTAGGTCTGAATCACGTACCACTTCTTCATGACGACCCCGAAAACCCCTGATGCGTGTGAGGCGCGCGTGGGCAGGCCGCGCGCCGGAATTGAGCTCACGACCCGTACACGTGCTTGGTGAGCCAGAGCCAGAACTGGTCCATCAGCGCGAAGAAGGCGGTGGAGAACGCCGTGGCGATGATGACGACCGTGGTGGAGCTGGTGACCTCTTGGCGGGTGGGCCAGGTGACCTTGGTCAGCTCCTCGGCGACCTCCTCGATCAGCGTGCGAACCTTCGTCTTGCGCCAGTAGTAGATGGCCAGGAAGATGCCGATGGCGGCGCACAGCGGGACGAGGATCTCGTCACGCGGCTCGACGCCGATGGTGCCGAACCACTCCGGCTTCCACGTGGCAAGCTTGAACCACGCGTAGTCGAGCGCCTTGGTCAGCAGGAAGGCGGTGGTGACGGCCGCGGCGAGGTACGCCGCGTAGACGTAGCGGCGAAAGCCGAGCTGCGCCGGCGTGGCCACGTCCTCGTCGTCTTCGTCGTCTTCCTCTTCCTCTTCCTCGTCCTGCCCGGTCTTCTCCAGCTTGCTGCCCTCGTCCTCCTGTTCTTCCTTCTCGGCGCCGGCCTCGGCCTCGGCGTCCGGAGCGGCTTCGGCTTCCGCCTCGGCCTGGTCGTCCGCCTCCGCCTCGGCATCATCGTCGCCGGACTCTTCTTCGGGATCCTTCTTCAGCTCTTCGTCCGTGGCCATTGACTTCTCTTTTCGCAGGGGCTGAGGGACTCGAACCCACGACCTGCGGATTTGGAATCCGCTGCTCTACCGACTGAGCTAAACCCCTAGGTGGCTATTTCGCTTCCTTGTGCACGGTGTGCTTGTTGCAGTGCGGACAGAATTTCCGCAGCTCCAGCTGGCCTTTCTTGTCGGTGCGTCGGGTCGTCTTGTAGTTGCGGCCCTGGCATTCGGAGCAAACGAGCGAAACACTCACCCTCTGGCTCATACGTGCGGCTTTCGGGCCCGCCTCCCCCGGGACGAGGAAGGCGGGCGCTGCGGGACTACTCCAGGATCTTGGTGACGATCCCCGCGCCGACGGTGCGGCCGCCCTCGCGGATGGCGAAGCGCATCTGCTCCTCCAGACCCACCGGGGTGATGAGGTCGATGGTCATGGTGATGTTGTCGCCGGGCATCACCATCTTGGTGCCCTCCGGCAGCGTCACCGTGCCCGTCACGTCCGTCGTGCGCATGTAGAACTGCGGCCGGTAGTTGGTGAAGAACGGCGTGTGGCGCCCGCCCTCCTCCTTCTTCAGCACGTACACCTCCCCGAGGAACTTCTTGTGCGGCGTCACCGTCCCCGGCTTCGCCAGGATCTGCCCGCGCTCCACGTCGTTCTTCTCGATGCCGCGGAGCAGGACGCCGATGTTGTCCCCCGCGCGGCCCTCGTCGAGCAGCTTGCGGAACATCTCCACGCCCGTGACCACCGTCTTGCGCGTGTCCCGGAAGCCGATGATCTCGACCTCCTCGCCCGTCTTGATGATCCCGCGCTCCACGCGGCCCGTCACCACCGTCCCGCGGCCCTTGATCGAGAACACGTCCTCGATCGCCATCAGGAACGGCTTGTCGATGTCTCGCACCGGGTCGGGGATCTCCGAGTCCAGCGCGTCGATCAGCTCGCCGATCGTCTTTTCCCACTTCTCTTCGCCGTTGAGCGCCGGGAACGCCGCCCCGCGGATCACCTTCGCCGTGTCCCCGTTGAACTTGTACTTGTTCAGCAGCTCGCGGACCTCCATCTCCACCAGGTCCAGCATCTCCGGGTCGTCCACCGCGTCGCACTTGTTCAAGAACACCACGATGTGGTTCAGGCCCACCTGGCGCGCCAGAAGAACGTGCTCGCGCGTCTGCGGCATCACGCTGTCCAGCGCGCTCACCACCAGGATCGCGCCGTCCATCTGCGCCGCCCCGGTGATCATGTTCTTGATGTAGTCCGCGTGGCCCGGGCAATCCACGTGCGCGTAGTGCCGCTTCTCGCTCTCGTACTCCACGTGCGAGACCGCGATCGTCACCGTCTTCGTCGCGTCGCGGACCGTCCCGCCCTTCGCGATGTCCGCGTAGCTGATCGCCTTCGCCAGGTTCTTCTTGCTCTGAACCTTCACCAGCGCCGCAGTCAGCGTCGTCTTGCCGTGGTCGATGTGTCCGATCGTCCCCACGTTCACGTGCGGCTTGCTGCGTACGAATTTCTCTTTCGCCATTGCGATCTCCTGGACGGTGGCTGACGCGCTCTGGAAAGAGCCGAGCCCACCACGGGGCTTGAACCCGTGACCTCTTCCTTACCAAGGAAGTGCTCTACCACTGAGCTAGGTGGGCGAGTGGAAAGGGGTAGTGAGGGGGCGAGCGCAGTGCACACGTCCCCTCCGAAGTTTGGGGCGCGCAAGCTAGCGCACGCTCATGGGGCGCGCAAGCAAAACGGAAGCCAAAACCGGCGGGACACCTGTTCAGGTCTTTCCGCGCCACCGCGGCGCCAGAAAACAGGGACGCTGCACCCCCCGGTTCCCGGACAGACCGACTGGTCGGCCCCCTCGTTCGCCTGCCAACGATCCCCCCGGAGCATGAACCTTGGGAAGGGCGGAGCGGGAGACGGGATTCGAATCCGAGTGCACGCGCGCTCGCGCGCGTGCGGGAGGACGAAGGGTCTGGTCTCCAGGGACGCTCGAGGCAACCCCAACGCAAGGCCCTCCGGGCGGAGCGGGAGACGGGATTCGAACCCGCGACGTTCAGCTTGGAAGGCTGACGCTCTACCAACTGAGCTACTCCCGCAAAAATACGAAGGAAAGCAGGGTGGAGGGTGGTGGATTCGAACCACCGAAGGCATAGCCGGCAGATTTACAGTCTGCTCCCTTTGGCCGCTCGGGCAACCCTCCGGAATGCTTGAAACTCGAACCTCGCGTGGCGGAGCTGGCGAGGGGACTTGAACCCCTAACCACCTGTTTACAAAACAGGTGCTCTGCCATTGAGCTACGCCAGCGCGAAAACCTCCTCGTCCAAGCGGTCGGAGAGCGACCGCGGGCCTTGGGGGGCGCGGAAGCTAGCCTACTCCGCCAGCGCCCGCAAGATGACGGACGGGGCAGCCCGCCACTTTCTGCCTCCCGACGGCCATCGTTAGCACGCTCGCGGTCCGGCGCCGTGCCTCCGTGCGTGGGGGAGGGGTCTCGGCCGCCAGCCCCGACCGGCTCAGGGACCGGACGAGCTGGCGGCGTGCTTGGGGTGGGTCACGACCTCTTCCCCACCCGCCGCGTGCCTGTCGTGGCCCGTGCCCTTCGCCCTGGTCGCCTTGCCGGCCGCAGCCGCGTGATGTCCAGCAGCCTTCGCCTGCTTCTCCTTGTAGTGCTGCTCCATGATCTCGAGCGCGCGCTGGGTGGTCGCCTCGTTGAAGGGGAACCGGGCCATGGTCGCCTTCTCCTCCTCCAGCGACTTCTCCATCTCCGCCTTGGCCTCCTTGCACCGCGCGACCCAGGCCGAGTCGTCGTGAGTCCTGTCCGCCGTGGCCAGCGTGCGCCGCAGCATCTCGATGCCCTTGTCCAGCAGCGCGCGGTAGCGCACGTGCATGATCGCGTAGAACACCTGCCGGTCGCTGTCGTTCTTGGCGCGGCCGTCGGAGGGGATGGCCATCAGCTCGGCGTGGAGCTGCCGGTACATCGCGCCCACGCGGTAGCCGCTCATCGTCGTCCAGTGCGTGTCCTCCGAGCGCATCGCGTCGGCGTAGGCGCTCTGCGCGTCGAGCAGGAGCTGGCAGCGAGCGGAGAGGCGCGCCACGAAGTCGTCGGTCACCGGCTGCAAGGTGATGCGCTCCGAGCGGACGCGGCGGATCTCCGCCAGCGCGAAGCGGAGCATGGCCACCGGCGGCGGGAGCCGACCGGCGGTGCCGAAGTGCAGCGCCTCCACGATATCGAGCCCGGACTGGACGTCGCGCATGGCGTGATCGTCGTCGCCCGCCTCGATGCGAGAGAGAGCGCGCGCGCCGTAGGCGGTCATGCGATCGATGGGCTTGGCGTCGGGGCGCGCGAGCAGCGCCTCGCCTGTGACGCCGAGCTTGTCCCACTCCTCGAGGTAAGCGTGGACCCAGACGGCGCGCTCCAGCGCGGCGCGCGCCTGCGGGGAATGGGGAAACTCGTCGGCCACCTCGTGATAGAGGTCGCGCGCGCGCTCGCGCTGGCCGAGCCCCTCGTACGCTGCGCCGAGCTCGAACAGGACCAGCGGCTTCATCGCCGGAGAGGGCCCGGCGGCGAGCAGGGTGTCCAGCGCGCGTCGCGCCTCCTCGTAGTCGCCGTCCAGCAGCGCTCGCTCGCCGCGGGCGAGCAGCTCGCGCGCGCTGGCGTCCTGGGTCGGAGTGATGATCTGCTGGTCCACCACGACGTGTGTCGGCGCGGCCAACGGCGCGGCCGCAGGCGGGGGTGCGGCGCCCGCGCAGGCCACCAGGCCCAGGGGCAGCAGGAGCAGAAGAGCGCGCATCGAGAGGATCGAGTTCACCAGCCCTGGAATGTTCCCACGCCCCGGCGGTTTTTCGAGCCAGGACATCAAGAATCGGGCATCGCGTCCATTGACGGCGGCTTCGGGCCGCCCTCGACTTCCATCTGGATGCGGGTTCTGCCGTGTCGGGGCGAGCGCCCCGGGAAAGGGTCGGAAAATGCGCGAAGGCACGTCGATCGAGGGCCTGGAGACGCAGCACCGTGTGCTGGACTTGCGCATCAAGAGGCTGGAGCGTCGCGGGGCGCGGATGAGCGAGGTGGAGCGGCAGCTCGCCACACGCCTCAAGCGCGAGAAGCTCGCCATGAAGGACCGTCTCTACGCCATGACTCGCTCGCGCAACTAGCGCGCGTCCGGGGTCATTCGTCGCCGGACGAAGACGACGAGTGCTTCGGCATGTCGGTGTCGGTCACCCGCTTGTTGGTGAGCCCCGTCCCGCCGAAGACGTCGTCGTTCAGGTCCTTGAGCGTGTCCTTGTCGCGCTTCTTCCAGTCGGAGGGGAGCGAGCCCGGGTTCTGCTCGTCGATGGCCGTGCTGATCATCAGCCAGTGGCGCGCGTCCGACTTGTAGCCGATGCGGTAGTCCGTCATGCCGCGCAGGTACGCGTAGTGCGCGCGCTCCTGCGTGGAGAAGTGCGACTGGTCGGGCTCCAGCGCGCGGAACATCGCCAGCGCGCGCTCGTAGTCGTTCTTCTCGAAGGCGGCCTGGCCGCGGCCCAGCTCGTCGCTGTAGGTGGCGCAGCCGGCGGCGCCCACGAGGGCGAGGACGACGAAGAGCGAGCGCATCGCCACGGAGGGTACAGGCGCCGCGGGCGGCGGATCAACTCTCTCGTCGCATGCGGCGCACGCCCCACGCCACCGCGGCGAGCGCGCCCAGCACGATCACGACGTTGCGCAGCGTGTGTGTCGTCTGGCTCGCCGTCCACCCGAGCGGCTGCGGCGGCGCGGGAGGCGCCCTGCCGACGGCGGGGCCGGACGGCGGCGGGGCGGGCGGCGCCGGATCGTCGTCCCAGAGGTTCGTCTTCTTGAAGCCCACCTGCTCGATGACGCTCCCGTCGACGCGCTTGGCCGTCAGCGTGCCGGAGTCCTTCCCCAGCTCGAACAGCACGAAGTGGTGGGTGGACTCCACCTTGCGCGTGGTGGCCCGGCGATGCACGACGGGGTAGAGGGGGGCGCCGCCGCCGCCGCTCGCGACGTAGCGCAGGCCGTCTGCCGCGCCGCGCTCGTAGAGGTGATCGTGCCCCTCCAGGACGAAGTCCACGTGATGCCGTGCGAGCATCTCCGGGATGTCGCCGGCGTGCACGGCGGGGTTGTCACCGTGGATGCCCGACGCGTACGGGCCGTCGTGGATGACGAACACCCGCCAGACGAGGCCCGGCTCGGCGTCGGCCTTGGTGAGCACGCGGTCCAGCCAGTCGCGCTGCTTCCCGGTGAAGCTGCCCTCGCCGTTGACGAAGAAGAAGCGCGCCCGCCCCCAGCGGAAGGTGTAGTCGAAGCCCTCCGCGTAGGAGGGGCCGAAGAAGGAGGGGAACATGGTCCCGTCCTCCAGCTCATGGTTGCCGATGGCAGGGAAGAGGCAGCGGTCGCGCAGAAGCGGGCCCTCGACCTCGAAGAAGGTCTGCCACTGCGAGCCGCTCGCCCCGTCGCCGACCATGTCGCCCGTGTTGATCAGGAAGTCGGAGGGCTCGTCGGAGATGGCGCGCACCACCGACGCGTGCGCGAGCACGTCAGAGCGGTCGTCGCCGTAGATGATGAACCGGATCGGCGCGGGGTCGTCGTCGGGCGGCGCGGTGGTGAAGCTGCCGGCGATCTGCGCGCCGCCGACGTGCAGGCTGTAGCGGTAGCGGGTGTGCGGCTCCAGCCCGTCCACCCGCACCACGTGGATGGCCCTGGTCTGGTCGTCGCGCAGCTCGCGCGGGGGCGTCGCCGAGTCGATGACGACGCTCACGGGCGCGGGCGGGTCCACCTCCGCGCGGATGGACACCCCGTGCGCGCCCAGCTCGGTGAGCCAGGGCCCCTTGAGGACCGGGCTCGGCCCGGCCGCGACCGCGGTGGCCGGGAGCAGGAGCACGGCGGCGAGGGCGAGGAGGCGCAACGCCAGCAGTTGTAGCAAAGGCAGGGCGCCGGGCGCCGGTCCAAACGCCGCCGCCCCCTGAAGGCCGGCTCGTCCGTGCCTGGCCGGCGGGCGCCGCCCACCTTGCACCACATCGTCTGGAGGGGCGCGCTCGATTGACCGGGCAAGGTCCGCAGTTTACCGTTTAGAGGTTTCGATCGACACGGGCGAAACGCGCTCGTCACGTTCGCGTTCCGTCTGGCCGAGGATTCATGACCGAGCTGCTTCCGCCCCCCCCAGCCGTGCCCAACGCGGGCAGCAGCGGGGGTGCGCCCGACAACCCCGACGGCCTTCCGAAGCGCTTCGGGAAGTACACGCTCCTGCGCACCCTGGCGAAGGGCGGCATGGCGGAGCTCTTTCTCGCCATCCAGAAGAGCGTCGCCGGGTTCGAGAAGCTCATCGTCATCAAGCGCATCCTGCCCTCGATGAACCAGGATCAGGCGTTCATCGAGATGCTGCTCCACGAGGCGCGCATCGCCGCCACGCTCTCGCACCCGAACATCGTCCAGATCTTCGACGTCGGGCAGGCCGAGGGCCTCTACTTCATCGCGATGGAGCACGTCCACGGCGAGGACATCCGCTCCATCGTCCGGCAGATGAAGGTGAAGGGCGTGCCGGAGTTCCCGCTGGAGCACGCCATCGCCATCGCGCTGGGCATGTGCGCGGGCCTCGCCTACGCCCACGACAAGCGCGACCTGGACGGCTCGGACCTCAACATCGTCCACCGCGACATCTCCCCGCAGAACGTGGTGCTCACCTTCTCCGGGGACGTGAAGATCGTCGACTTCGGCATCGCCAAGAGCGACTCCAAGGCCAACACCGAGACCAAGAGCGGCAAGCTCAAAGGCAAGGTGCCGTACATGTCGCCGGAGCAGGCGCGCGGCGAGGCGATCGACGCGCGCAGCGACATCTTCGCGACGGGCGTGATGCTCTTCGAGCTGACGACCGGCAAGCGCCTCTTCAAGGGTCAGAGCGAGTTCGAGACGCTCAAGCTGATCTGCGAGCGCGAGTACCCGCGCCCCTCGCAGATCCGCCCGGGTTACCCGCCGGACCTCGAG
The DNA here is from genome assembly GCA_963782055.1 of uncultured delta proteobacterium. Classification (GTDB taxonomy): domain Bacteria; phylum Myxococcota_A; class Polyangia; order Polyangiales; family Polyangiaceae; genus DASXHD01. The sequence continues at coordinate 529,634 of CAWAIF010000003.1, read as the reverse complement.
CGCATCGTGATGAAGGCGCTCGCGAAGGACAAGAACGAGCGCTACCAGTCCGCCCGCGAGATGCAGGGGGACATCGAGGACTTCTCCCGGCGCGAGCGCATCCCGGTGTCCAACATCGCGCTCAGCCAGTTCATGCAGAGCCTCTTCGAGGACAAGCTCGCCTCGCAGAAGCAGGCCCTGCTGCAGGGCAAGGCGCTCGCCGACATCATCGAGCAGCAGCAGCCGCTGGACTCCTCGGTCGACATCAACTCGCAGGCGATGCTCTCCACGCCGGCGGCCGCGCACACCCTCACCGGCGTGGGGGAGAGCCGCAAGCGCGGCAGCGGCTGGGCGGTGGGCCTGGTCCTGGCGCTGCTCCTCATCGCCGGCGGCATCGGCGGCACCATCTACGTGATGAAGCAGAAGCAGGCGCAGCAGCGCGCCGCGCAGGCCGCGCTCACGCCGCCGGCCCCCGTCCCCCCGCCGGTCGCCAAGGGCAGCGTGGACGTCAAGAGCACCCCGGAGGGCGCCTCCATCTGGGTGAACGGCGACCTGCGGCCGGAGGTGACGCCGGCGACACTGAACCAGCTCCCGACCTCCGGCGGCCCGATCGAGATCAAGATCACCAAGGACGGCTTCGAGTCGGCGAAGAAGACGGTCTCGCTCACCGACGAGGCCCCCAAGGGCGCGGTGGACATCACCCTCACGAAGGGCTCGGTCGTCATCGACGTGACCGTGTCCCCGGCGAGCGCCAAGGCGACGCTCTCGCTGGACGGGAAGAAGGCGGAGGGCCTGAAGGTCGACGGCATCTCCTCCGGCGATCAGCACAAGCTGGTGGTGACCGCGCCCGGCTACCAGGACTACACGACCAGCTTCATCGGCTCGCCGCAGGAGAACAAGCACTTCGACGTGAGCCTGAAGAAGGAGGTGCACGTCGTTGGCTCCCACCACGTCGCCACCGCGCCCGCCGGGCACGGCAAGCTCAACGTCGGCGCGTCGGGCGGCTGGTGCAACGTGGCGGTGGACGGCGCGGGCAAGGGCCCGACACCCCTGGCCGGCATCGCGCTCAGCTCCGGGCCGCACCACGTGACGTGCACCACGTCCGGTGGCAAGACGCTCTCGGCGACGGTCGTCATCCCCGCCGACTCGACCGCCCGCTACAAGTTCAAGCTCTGAGCGGGCCCCTCCCCTGCGCAGGTCCTCTGCCGCGCGTCGGGCTTGCGCGAGGGCGTCACTCGTCGGCGCCGTCGTCGCGGCTCATGCCGAGACGCGCGAGCATGCGCTGCATGAAGCGCCGGCTCACGCCCGCGAGCTCCGCGGCGCGCGTGAGGTTGCCCCCGGTCTTGTCCAGCATGGCCCGCGCGTAGATGCTCTCGAACGCACGATTCCACGCCGCGCGCGCGTCCTTCAGTGGCAGGTGCAGCGGCACCAGCGAGGCGACGCCGGCGGGCAGCGGCTCCTGCAGGGCCGGCTCGCCGGGCGCGCCGGTCGCGCCGAGGGTGACGTCGCGCTCGATGGCGTTGCGCAGCTCGCGGACGTTGCCCGGCCAGGCCTTCGCCGCGAGCGAGGCGAGGTATGCCGCGGGGAGCGTGGCGTCCGCCCCCGCCAGGCGGCGGTGGAAGGCGGCGGCGAGCGCGGGCACGTCCTCGCGGCGCGCGCGCAGCGGCGGCAGCGTCGCCTCGATCACCGCGAGGCGGTAGTAGAGGTCCTCGCGGAAGGTGCCCTCGTTCACCGCGCGCGCGAGGGGTCGGTTGGTCGCCGCGACGATGCGCACGTCGATGGGCCGCGGCGTCGTCTCGCCCACGCGCCGGATGGTGCGCGTCTCGATGGCGCGAAGCAGCTTCGGCTGGAGGGAGACCGGCATCTCGCCGATCTCGTCCAGGAAGAGGGTGCCGCCCGACGCCTCCTCGAAGGCGCCCTTGCGGCTGGCGACCGCGCCGGTGAACGCCCCGCGCACGTGGCCGAAGAGCTCGCTCTCGATGAGGTTCTCCGGGATGGCGCCGCAATCCACCGGCACCAGCGGCCCGTCCTTGCGCGCGGAGGCGGCGTGGATGCTGCGCGCAGCGACATCCTTGCCGGTCCCCGTCTCCCCGAGCAACAGCACGGTGGTGTCGGTCGGCGCGGCGCGCTCCAGCACGGCGTAGAGCATGCGCATCGCGACGCTGGAGCCGAGCAGCTCGCCGAAGGAGTCGTGCGGGGAGATGGGCACGCTGGCGGGAGCGGGGTCGACATCGACGCGCACCGACGAGTCGCCGACGCGCAGGACGCTCCCGGCGGCGAGGTCCGCGTCGCGCACGCGCACGCCGTTGACGAAGGTGCCGTTGGTGCTGCCGAGATCGCGCACGCCCACGGCATCGGCGGAGACGGCCACCTCGCAGTGCACGCGCGAGACGCGGCGGTCCTCGATGTGCAGACCGCATGCCTCCGACGACCCGATGCGCAGCGTGCTGCCGGTCACGCGGGCGGAGCGGCCGCGCGAGGGACCCTCGACCACCACGAGCGTCACCTGCGGGACCTTGACGAAGACGGGCCTGGGCTGAGCGCGCTCGGTCTCGTCCAGACGGAAGGACATCGTCCGGCGATGATAGCGCTTGTCAGCGGTAGGGGTTGGGCGGAGGTCCGCTGGGCGGTTTGACGTGATGCGCCGCGGGCGCGTGCGCCGCCGGCGGCGCGGCCGTCGAGGAGAGCGGCGCGAGCGGCGGGGGTGCGGCGTCCAGCTCCGACGACGGCACGGGCGCGGCCGAGGCGGCCTGGCTCCGCACGGGCGGCGCGATGGAGACGTCCGACGCCGGCGCGGCACGCTCCGGCGGTCGACTCGCCGCGCGCATCGCGAGGAGCCCCGCGCCCCCGGCCAGCACGCCGACCACGGCGGCCACGCCGGCGACGCGGCGCAGGGCGGAGCGCGCCGGAGGAACACCCGCGGGCGAGAGCGGCTCCTGCGTCGCGGCGGACACCTCCGAGACGGTGGGCTCGGTGCTGCCGTAGAGCGCGAGCGGCGGCAGCTGCACCGGCCGCGCGTCGGGGACGGTGGCGGCGCCGAGATCGCGCGTGGGCAAGCTGGGCGGGTCGGCGCCCATGATGCTGAGCAGGCCCGGCTCCTGCGAGAGCCGCCCGCGGATCTCCGCGCGGCGTGCCTCCAGCGCCACGCCTGCGAGGTCGAGCACGACGGCCGCGACGTCGGGGTGGCTGGCGAGCGTGCCGGCTCCTTGCGCGCTCGCCTCCAGCGCCGCGGCGAAGGCGCGCGCCGTCGCGAAGCGCTCCTCCGGCTTCTTGGCGAGGGCGGTGGCGAGCGCCGCGTCGAAGTGCGTGCCGAGCTCCGGCGCCTCCGCCGAGACAGGCTTCGGGTCGACGAAGAGCACGCGGTGGATGGTGTCCGCCTCGCTCGCGCCGCGGAAGAGGCGCTTGCCCGTCAGCGCCTCCCACACGACGACGCCCATCGCGAAGACGTCGGCGCGGCGGTCGATGCGCTGGCCCTGCAGGTACTCCGGCGCCATGTACGCGAGCTTGCCCTTCAGGGCGCCGCTGGTCGTGGCGGAGGCGGCGGTCGCCTTCGCCACCCCGAAGTCGGAGACGCGCGCGGTGCCGTCCAGCCCGACCAGGATGTTCTGCGGGGAGATGTCGCGGTGGACGAGACCGACCGCCCGCCCCTTCTCGTCGATGAGCTCGTGGGCGGCGTGCAGGCCGGCGCACGCGTCGAGGGCGATGCGCACCACCGCGCCGGGAGGCAGCCGCCGCCCCGCCTTGCTGGCGGCGACGATGAGCTCGCCGAAGGACGCGCCCTCGATGTAGTCCATCACGAGCTGCAGCGTGGTGTCGGTCGCCTCCACGTCGCGCACGTCCACGACGTTCACGTGATGGATCAGCGACGCGAGGCGCGCCTCGGCGACGAGCTCGCGGCGGTAGCCCGGGTCGTCGAGCAGGTGCGGGTGAGGGCGCTTGATGGCGACGATCTGACGGAAGCCCATCGCGCCGCGAGCGGTGCCCACGTAGACCGTAGCCATGCCCCCCGCGGCGAGCTTGAAGAGCACCTCGTAGCGGGACGCGCCATCCGGAGCGCTGCCCATCGGCCGTCGACTATATCAAAAGGCCGTCGACCAGAGCACCGCGGCCCCGTGTGGGCCCGCGGTGACCGCGACACTCGGCGCGTGCCAGCGGACGAGCCAGACGCCGGCGACGACCGTCCACAACGCCGCGACGGCGCCCACGCCCACCAGCACGTCGCCGGCGATCTCGGTGGCCCAGCCTTCCTGCGAGAGGTTGGTGCACGTGGTCGACGCGGTCTTGGAGCACGACTTCGCCACGAACTGGTCGTGCACCGACTGCGCGTCGGCGAGGGCTGCGACGGCGCCCGCCGCCGACACGCCGGTCACGATGAGGCCCGCCCAGAACCAGCCCGGCGACAGGCCGGCGGTGGCGTGGTCGGTGGGCGCGGGACCGGGTGGGGGCGGGGTCGACGTGGTGGCGGGCGGCGGCGCGATGGTGACGGGCGGCGCCGACGACGCGGCGGGCGGCGGCGCGGTCGCGACGGGCGGGGGCGCGAGCAGCGCATCGGGGGGAGACACCTCCGCCGTCTCGTCGGGGCGCACGGTGACGTCGCGGTTCGCGCTTCGGCCGTCGACGGTGAAGGCGATGACGTGCGCGCCGGGCTTGACCCAGCGCGAGTGGTCCAGCTCCACCGCGCCGCCGTCGAGGGTGGCGGTGCACGGCCCGGGGCACGTGACGCGCACCTTCCCCGCGCGGTGCGCGAGCTTCGCCCGGGCCTTGCGGATGGATGCGGCGAGCGCGCCGTGCGCCGCGCGCTTCTCCGCCCGCTCCAGGAGCTCGGCGCCGAGCACCGGGTCGTCCGCCTTCACCGCGGCGTCCAGCGCGGCCTGCAGCGCGACGGCGCTCGGGGCGAGCTCGTCCGCGCGGGCGTAGTCGCCGGCGGCCTCCGCGTAGTCGCCGCGGTGGTAGGCCTGCGTGCCGCGATCGTACGCCGCGCTCGCCGCGGTGCGATCCTGGGCGAGGGAGGGGGCCGCGTCGAGCATCCCCACGCCGAGGACCAGGGCGAGGAGGATCGTGCGTCTCATTGGCAGCCGGGGCCGGCGCAGGTGCAGTCGCTGGGTGGACAGCTGATGGGCCCGCAGCTCCCGTCGCACTGGGTGCTGCACGCGCCGCCGGCGCAGGAGATGTTGCACTTCGATCCGGAGTGGCAATCGAAGGTGCAGTCGCCGCCGCTGCACGAGACGTTGCACGTCGAGCCCGCGGGGCAGACGAAGCTGCAGCCGCCGCCGCTGCACGAGGCGTTGCACGTGGAGCCCGGTGGGCAGTCGAACGCGCACGAGCCGTCGTTGCACGAGCCGTTGCACACGGCGGTGGCGCCCGAGCACTGGTAGCCGGGGCCACCGTCCCCGCCGCCGCCTGCGTCGCCGCCGCCCTTCGGCAAGGGTGGCGTGCCGAAGTCGTAGAAGCAGCCGGCGAGGAGGGCGGCGGCGATGACGGCGGCGACTCTCATGATCTCAGCGCTTGGTGAGCTGGAAGGAGCCCGCCTCCGGAGACGACCCCTGGACGTGCTGGTAGCTCATCGTCGAACCCTGCACGCAATAGTCGTAGCGGTTTCCGTCGTCGGTGACGACCGTGTTGCCCTGGAGGGTGTAGCCGGTGTCCGCGGAGTTGCTCTGGCTGCCCTGGACGGCGCAGCTGCAGCCGCCGCTGCCGTCGTCGGTGCATGCGGCCGAGTCAAAGGACGGGGCCATGGCCTTCTGGACCACCGCGCAGCCGCCGGCGACCGTGGCGCACGAGGCGGGGACGGTGATGGTCGCCTGGTACGTGCTCGTGAAGGCGCGCGACACGGTCAGCGCGTCGAAGGCGACGCGCCCGGTCACCTTGGCGTGCACGTCGGAGACGGTGGCGGCCGGGCAGGCCTTCTTCACGTCGTCGAGGGGGGCCTCGGCGCAGCCGCCGGTGTAGTCCCACACGCCCACGACGGAGCCGCCGCACGGCGCGGTGCTCGCAGGGCAGGTGGTCTGGACCACCACGTCCGCCGGGACGGGCTGCGGCAAGCCAGCGTCGGGGTGCGCCGCTTGCGAGTCGCCCCCCGTCCCCGCGTCGTTCTGGCTCTGCGGATCGCCCGGGCCTCCTGTCGAGACGCTGCACGCGGTGGCGAGGACGGTGGATACGAAGATGGGGAAGAAGAGCAGGCGCATGGGTCGAGACCTCCGACCCATCCCCATCTCAAGACGCGTTCCATCGTCGCGGCCGGCGGGAGGCACGAAATCACCGCGCAACGAGCGAGGGTAGCGTCGGCGGCGACGCGGGAGAGGTCGGACCGGCGGCGCCTGGCGCGTCAGCGGTGACGCGCCTCAGCCCTGCCGCACGAAGCGCATCCGGTGGACCGGCAGGCCGTCGGCGATGGCGCGGTGCTCGCGCGGGCTGCGCGCGCCGTACGGGTTGTCCGCCAGCCGGGCGCTTCCGGCCGCGTCCCCGGCGGGAGCGAAGCGCGCGTCGGCGAGCACGAGGGCCTCGTACTGCTCCGCCCGCTCCTCCACGTCGGTCTGGACGAAGAGCTCGCCGCCCGGCTCGAGCAGGCGCGCCATCTCGTCGAGGAGGGTGGTGCCGACGACCAGTCGCTTGGCGTGCCGCTTCTTCCACCACGGGTCGGGGAAGTGCAGGAAGAAGCGCCGCACCGAGGCGTCGGGGCGCAGTCGCGCGAGGGCGGGCCTGGCGTCCTCGGCGAAGACGCGCGCGCGCGCGCCGTGGCCCAGCCCGGCGAGGCGCGCGTCGACGATGGCGGCCCACTTGCGCCGGATCTCCAGGCCGACGAGGCCCGCGCGCGGCTCGGCGACGGCGCGCTCGAGCATGAAGCCGCCGCGGCCGGGGCCGATCTCCACCTCGACCCACTCGCCGCGCACGAGCGACGCGACCTCCACCGGCGTGTCGCGGCGCGCGCCCGGACGGAAGACCGCCGGGTCCCCGTCCAGTGTCGGCGCGTCCTCGTAACGCTTCTTCGCCTCGGCCATGGGAGCTTTATATTCCCCCTTGACCCGCGGCGGCGGCGCGTGTTCGGTCGCGACGTGGCAGCCGACCGCAAGGCGAAGGACCGGGCGTGGCGCCTCCGCATCCCCGACCGCTGGCTGCCCGGCCTGCCCATCGCGGTGGCGACGCTGGTGCTGGCGTGGCGGACGCTCGCCGCGCTGCACGCCCAGGTCGGCCACCCCTGCGCGACGCTGGACGACAGCTTCATCCACTTCCAGTACGCGCGGGCCATCGCGGAGGGCCACCCGCTGCGCTACCAGGCGGGGGCGCCCATCACCAGCGGCGCCACCAGCATGCTCTGGCCGGCGATGCTCGCGCCCTTCTACCTGGTGGGCTTCCGCGGGCTCTCCATCCTCTGGCCCGCCTGGGCGATCTCCTACGCCGCGCAGGGCCTGCTCGCGTACGAGGCGTTTTACCTGGCGAAGCCGCTCGCCGGGCGCGCCGGCGCGTGGGCCAGCGCGGCGATGGTCCTCTGCTTCTCGGCGTACGCCTGGTGCTCGGCGAGCGGCATGGAGGTCATGCCCTTCGCGTGGGCGCTGGCGCGGTGCGCGCGGCGGGCCAGCGAGTGGGCGGAGGGCAAGACGAAGGCGGGCGGGAAGGAGGAGGACACGCGCACCCCGCGGCGTCGCTGGGAGCTCATCGCCCTCGCGCTCGTCACGCCGCTCCTGCGCCCGGAGGGCATGGTCGCCGCCTTCGGCATCGCGGTGACCTTGGCGGTCTTCCCGCGCCGGCGCACCCCGCGCGAGCTCGCCTGGGCCGGCGCGCCGGTGCTCGCCGCGGTGGTGACGCCGCTCTCGCTCTACCTGCTCACAGGGAGCGCGCGCTCGAGCACGGCGGTGGTCAAGCTGCTGCCGGGCAACCCGTACTACGCCGGCCACGCGCTCTGGGACGCGGTGCTCGCCAACGCCAGGACACTCACCGGCACCATCCTCAACGGGCAGACGTGGTCGGTGGAGTTCCTGCCGACGGGCGCTGGGCCGCTGGTGCTGATGGCGCCGGTGGCGGTGATCGTGGCGGGGTGGCGCGCCGGCCGCCGCTGGCGCGCCGTGGCGGTGCTGCTCCTCGCGCTCGGCATGTTCGCGCCGTGCTTCTACGTGACCTTCCTCTGGAACCGACTTCGCTACCTCTGGCCCTTCAGCACCGGGTGGATCATCGGGATGGCGTGCGTGGCGACGGTGCTGGCCGACCTGGCGACCGCGCTCCACCCGCGCGCGCGGTGGGGCGTCCCGATGATCGCCGGCGCCTTCGCCGGCGCGCTCGCGGTGCGCCTGGACTGGACGATCGACGACGTCGCCAACTCGGCGAGCGGCATCTACCGCCAGCACGTCACCATGGCGCGCTGGGCGAAGGACAACCTGCCCAGGGACGCGATCATCGGCGTCAACGACACCGGCGCCATCGCCTACTTCAGCGACCGCAAGACCTTCGACATCGTCGGCCTCACCACCGCGGGCGAGGCGCGGTACTGGGTGGCGGGGGTGGCCTCGCGCGTCGAGCACTACGAGCGGCTGCGTCGCACCGACCCCGGCGCGCTGCCCACGCACTTCATCGTCTACCCGGAGTGGTTCGGCACGCGGGCCCTCTTCGGCGAGCAGCTCCACGAGGAGCGCGTCACCGACTCCACCATCCTGGGCGGGCAGGACATGGTCGCCTACGTCGCCGACTACTCCCTGCTCGGCTCCGGGGAGCAGCCGTGGACCCGGGTGGAGGGCGCTCCGGCGGACGCGCTGGACGTGGCCGACCTGGAGAGCGAGGCCGCGCATTCCTACGAGCTGCTCGGCGCGCGCGACGGGGAGGAGGCGGTGGAGGACGGCTCGACGCCCGACGGCCGGGAGGTGCTGGACGGCGGACGCACGCGCCGCACCCGCGAGCGCTTCGTGGTGCACCTGCCCGCAGGCCGCCTCGCGCACGGCATCGCCCGGCTGAAGTCGAAGGACCGCTGCGCGGTGGAGGTGCTGGCCGGCGGGCGCGTGATCGCGACGCTGGCGCTGCCGGGCAACGAGTGGACGGAGCAGACGTTCGACGTACCGGCGGACGCCGCAAAGGCGACGACCCCCCTCGAGCTTCGCGCTCGGGGAGGGTCGTTCACCTCCTTCCACTACTGGCTGTTCAGTCCGCCGGGGTGAAGCTGAAGGGGTAGATGACCCGGACGGTGCCGCCCTTCGGCGAGGGGAAGCTCAGGCTGTAGAAGCTGCGCACGACGCAGGAGCGGACGCCGGGGTCGGCGAGGTCGCTGCCGGAGGTGTCCGCGGCGGTCGCCACGCTGCCGTCGCGCCCGATGAGGAACTGCACCGCGACGCGCCCCTGCAGGCTCGGGTTGCTGCGCAGGCCGTCCTGGTAGCAGCCGATGAAGCGGCCGGAGTTCAGGCGCACGACGCGCTGGATGACCTGCGGGTCGAGGCGGCCGTTGGTGTCGATCGTGGGGTTGCGCCAGTGGACCGACGGGCCCTTCGCCACGTGGGTGCCGGGGACGTGACCGTGACCGTGGCCGTGGCCGCAGTCGCCGCCGGTGCAGGCGCCCAGGCGGTTGTCGAGCGACCGGCCGAGACCCCCCACGTCGTTGACGCCGAGCCCCTCGCCCTTGCCGCCGCCACCCTCTCCGGTGCCGGTGAGGCCGAGGCCGCTGCCGAAGGCGTCGCCGATGTCGCCCGCCCAGAGGTTGCCCATGTGGCTCTCCTGGTCGGCGCCCGAGGCGACGCTGCCCCACGGCACCACCGGGGCGTTGGGGTCCGCGGCCTCCGCGGTGCTGAGCAGGCCGATCATGCCGAACTTCTCGGCCTCCTCCAGCGCGTGCTGGCGGGCGAGGGTCATGTCCTCGGGCTTGCTGTCGCCCTTCTCGCTCCAGCGGCCGGGCTTGGTGACCGGCTTCGGGCCGCCCATCGCGCCCTCGGCGTCCTTGGCGCGCGCCCCGCCGGAGGCCTGCGACTCGGCGCCGCGCGCGTCCTGCGCGGAGGCGTGGTCGATCTCGTCTTGCTCCTTCTCGGCGATGCTGGACATGTAGTGCTTCATCGCGAGCATGTGGTCGCGGTTGATGCCCGCGTCGTCGGCGTTGCCCATCGCGGGCATGAAGAAGGCGAAGGCGGCGAAGAGGGCGGCGTGGAACACCCCCGCGCCGGCGATCGTCGGCAGCGCGCTGTCCTCCAGCTTGGCGAAGGCGCGCGGGACCGCCTTCTCCTTCTCCGCGACGCCGATGCGGAAGGTGAAGCCGCCCACCGTCACGTCCGCGGTGTGCCCGGCGCGCAGCACGAAGGACCCTTGATGCATCAAGCGATCGACGAAGACCGCGGCGCCCGCCGGCGGGTGGATGGTGACCTCGCCGCCGTCGCAGGTGACGAGCTGGTGCGACTGCGCGCCGAGCGTCTCGCCGGGGACCGTGAAGTGGCAGGCGGCGTCCTCGCCGACGAGCACGCTCGAACCGACGGGCAGGTGCTGCTCGGCGATGGCGTTACCCCCGGCGGTGCTGCCCCAGTACAGGGTGATGTCGATCTCGTAGCCCTTGGCGTCGCCCGCCTCCGCCGCGAAACCCTTTGCCGAAACGCCCGTCGATGAATACGCCGCCATGACACAGTCCTCCTCGGTGCGCGCGGTGGCGCGCAGGTGGGTGGGCGCGAGACGCTGGCGTGTGGCGCCGGCGGACGTGCCCAGTGGTTGGGCGGCGGCTCGGACCATCCGGCTTCGCCGCCCTGTCGTCTTCGGCGCTCGATTGCGCCTCACCGGAAGAGACACGGTCCGGGGGCGCAGGTTCCAGAAAAAGCGCCCTGAAAACAGGGCTGTAAAGTTCTGGCGGGGGCGAAAGCCCCGCGCCCTTGGCAAAGGGGTGGGGCCAGGGAGCTGGGCCTCGCCAGCTTGAGGCCGGGGCGCGGGTCCAGTACACCCTGCCCGGTGAGGAAGCGCGCCCTCGGAAAGACCGGGCTCTACGTCGCCGAGATGGCGATCGGCACCTGGGGCCTGTCCGGTGAGGCGTACGGCCCGGTCGCGGAGCCGGACGCCGAGCGCGTGCTGAGGCGCTGCCTGGAGATGGGCATCACCCTCGTCGACACGGCGGACTCCTACGGCGGGGGGCGGATGGAGCGCCTCGTCGGGCGCGTCATCGCCAAGCAGGACGACGTGGTGGTGGTGACCAAGGGCGGCACCGACCGCACCACCGACCCCCCGCGCAAGCACTTCGAGCGCGAGTACCTGGAGCAGAGCGTGGATCGCTCGCGCAAGCGCCTCGGGCGCGACGTGATCGACGTCTACCTGCTGCACAACCCGAGCCTGGACGCCGTGCTCTCCAGCGAGGCCGTGGACGCGATGCTCGCGCTGAAGGACAAGGGCAAGATCGCGCACTGGGGCGTCTCCGCGGGGACCGACGAGATCGCCCGCGCCGCGCTGGACAAGGACGCGGAGGTCGTGGAGCTCGCCTACAACCTGATGCACTCCGTCGACCTGCACCGCGTCGCCGGGGACGTGATGGTCACCGGCGCCGGCGTGCTCGCGCGCTCCCCGCTGGACTACGGCCTGCTCGCCGGCACGTGGTCGCGGGAGCGCACCTTCGAGGAGGCGGACCACCGCAACGAGCGCTGGACGCGGCTGGAGCTGGAGCACCGCGTCGAGCAGCTCGACGCGCTGCGCTTCCTCGTCCAGGGCGAGGTGCAGACCCTCCGGGCCGCGGCGGTCCGCTTCGTCCTGGCCAACACGCTCGTCTCGTCGGTGGTGCTGGGCCCGCACACCGTGGAGCAGGCCGAGCAGCTCGTGCGCGAGACGGGCGGCGGCCCGCGCTACCTCCCCGACGCAGCCCTCGCCCGGCTGCCGCGCGTGCTCGGCAAGGTGGGGATCCTCACGTGAGCGGCGGGGACGCTGCCCTGCTCGAGGAGCTGGTGCGCATGGCGCGTGACGCCGCGCGCATCGTGATGGACGGCTACGCGCGGCAGGTCCATGTACAATACAAGTCTCCGGGCGATCCGGTGACCGAGGTGGACCGCGCGGCCAACGCGGAGATCGTCGCCGCGCTCGCCCGCGTCGCCCCGGGGGTGCCGGTGGTGGCGGAGGAGAGCGACCCCTCCACCTTCGCCGCCCGCGAGGGCGCGGCGGAGACCTTCTTCGTCGACCCGCTCGACGGCACGCGCGACTTCATCGCCCACAACGGCGAGTTCGCGGTGATGATCGGCCTGGCGCGCGCCGGCCGCGCGGCGCTCGGCGTGGTGGACTGCCCGGCGATGGGGCGCGTCTTCGCCGGCGGGCCGGGCGCCGGCGCCTTCGAGATCGCCGCCGATGGCTCGCGCCGGCCGCTGCGCGCTTCGCCCGAGGCCGATCCCTCGCGCGCCAGGGCCGTGGTGTCGCGGTCCCGGGCGAGCCCCGAGACGCTGGACGCGCTGGCGCGGCTGGGCATCACCGACGTGCGGCGCGTCGGGAGCGCGGGCATCAAGGTGGCGCTCGTGGCCGCGGGGGAGGCGGAGATCTACCTGCACCTCGGCAGGGCGGGCAGCCTGTGGGACGCGTGCGCGCCGGGGGCCATCGCCGCGGGCGCGGGCGCGCTCCTGTCCGACACGCGCGGGGCGCCGGTGGACTACGCGCGCGGGACGATCGACCTGCTCGGCGGCACCCTCGTCACCACGCCGGCCCTGCGCCCGGCGGTGCTCGCCGCGCTCGGCGGCTGATCCGGTTCTGCGCTAGCATTGTTCGCGCATGCGGGACCGCGCGGAGATCGTCGTCGTCGGGGCCGGCATCATGGGGCTCGCCATCGCCTATCACCTGGCGAAGGAGGGAACGAACGACGTGGTGGTGCTCGACCGCGGCTACCTCTGCGGCGGCGCGAGCGGGCGCAACGGCGGCGGCGTGCGCGCGCAGTGGTCGAGCGAGGCGAACGTCCGGCTGATGCAGGAGAGCATCCGCCTGTGCCGCGAGTTCGCCAGCGAGATGAAGATCAACGTGTGGTTCCGCCAGGGCGGCTACCTCTTCCTGGTGCGCTCGGAGGACAGGCGCCGCGCGCTGGAGCAGAGCGTGAAGGTGCAGAAGGCGTGCGGCCTGGGCACGCGCATGCTCACGCCGAAGCAGGCGCAGAAGCTCGTCCCCGAGCTGGACGTGAGCGGGGTCGTCGCGGCCAGCTACAACGGCGACGACGGCGTGGTCTTCCCCTGGCCCTTCGTCTGGGGCTTCGCCCAGGGCGCGCGCAAGCTGGGCGTCGACGTGGAGACCTTCCGCGACGTCATCGGCTTCGAGACCACCGGGCGCCGCATCGACGCCGTCGTGACGCGGCGGGTCGGACCGGACGGCGAGCACGTGGGGGACGCGGAGAAGGTCCGCACCCACCGGGTGGTCAACGCCGCCGGCGCGTGGTCGCCGGAGGTGGCGCGGCTGCTCGGCGTGGAGCTGCCCAACCAGCCGCACCGCCACGAGATCTGCTCGACCGAGCCGCTCAAGCCCTGGCTGAAGCCGCTGGTGGCCGACCTCACCGACGGCCTCTACTTCAGCCAGTCCACGCGCGGCGAGATCGTGGGGGGCGTGGGCCAGACGCGGGTGCCACCCGGCATCGACCAGGGGTCCGGCTTCGCCTTCCTCGGCCTCTACGCGCGGGCCCTCACCCGGGCTTGCCCGGTGCTCGGGAGCGTCAAGGTGCTGCGGCAGTGGTCCGGCTGCTACGACATCACCCCGGACCAGAACCCCATCGTGGGCGAGGTGGACGAGGTCGACGATTTCTACCAGGCGTCCGGCTTCATGGGGCACGGCTTCATGATGGCGCCTGTCGTGGGCAAGCTGATCGCCCGCCACATCCGGGAGAGGACCGCCCTTCCCATGTTCGACCGGTGGAACCTGAGGCGCTTCAAGGAGGGCAAGCTCCTCTCCGAGGCGATGATCATCGGGTAGCCGCCCGAACTGCGCTTGCGCTTGTGATCACGGGGCTCTGGGGCTAGCGTCTGCCCCGAGGTGGGTGTTTTCTGCCCGTTTCCCGGGGGTCGCGACGCCCCCGCCCAACCAAGGACGCTCGCCATGAAGACGCGCAAGCTGGGACAAGCCCTCTCGTTCGCCCTCCGCATCACCCTCCCCACGCTCGCCGTCGCCGGCCCGCTCGTGGCGGTCAGTGTGGGGCTGACGGCCTGCGACGACGAGAACGACCCGAAGACATGGGTCAAGCGCCTGGACGATCCCGCGCAGCGCTCGGCCGCGGTCAAGCGGCTCGGCGAGTTCTACGAGGACGCCATGAGCCGGAGCGGCAAGAAGCCGGACTCCCCGGAGGTGAAGGCGGTGCTCGACGTGGCGGTGGAGCCGCTCACCAAGACCTACACCGCGGGCAACCTCGACGAGAAGACCCGCAAGGACCTGATGAAGACGCTGTCCGACATGAAGGACAAGCGCGCGTCGCCCGCCTTCGCCAAGGCGTTCAACGAGTACGAGAGCGGCATGGACGACGACGTGAAGTACGCCGCCGAGGCCGTGGGCTGGCTCGCCGACCACGGCACCAAGCTGGACCAGACCGTCATCGACGCCCTGTGGAAGTGCTTCACCAAGTTCACGCCCACCAAGAGCCACTCCATCCAGGCCACGCACGCCATCCACGACGCCGTGCTCGCGGTGAAGGACCCTTCCTACGGGCCGAAGGCGGTGGCCATGCTCGCCGCGCCGGTGGTGCTCACCGACCAGCCCGTCAACGACCAGCTCGATTTCTGGCAGATGACGGCGGTGCAGACGATCAGCGCGCTCAAGTTCGCGCCGGCGTGCAAGGCGCTCGTCACGGTCATCATGACCAAGAACAAGCTGAAGCTCGCCAACGCGGCGAAGACGGCGCTCCTCAAGATGCCGAAGGCCTCGGTGCCCATCCTCGCCGCCGCGCTCTCCGGCAGCGACCCGGACTTCGCCAAGCTCTACCCCGAGTGGGGGGAGGAGAAGGGCTACGTCATCCTGCTGGTGGACATCCTCTCGTACTCCTCGGTGGAAGCCGCGAAGGACGCCATCGTCGCCGCGATCCCGTCGCTGGACAACGACACCAACCGCGCCGCGGTCGCGCAGTCGCTCATCTGGTTCCCGCACGACCCCAAGCTCGTGGAGGACTTCAAGGAACTCTACGCGAAGCTCCCGCCCATCACCGACAAGGGCGGCGAGACCACCGGGCGCGAGCGCTCCGGCCTGCTCCAGGTCTCCAGCGAGTTCAACGACCCCTCCCTCATCCCGTGGATGCTGAAGGAAGGCTCCGCGGCCAAGGGCGACTTCGTCATCGCCGCCAAGCTCAACGCCATCCAGGCCGCGACGAAGGTGATGCAGCCCGACCAGAAGAAGATGGTCGGCGCCGCCCTGAGCGCGCTCGAGTCCACCTCCATGAGCAAGGACGAGAAGAGCGCGGTGGCCAACCTCCGCGACGCGTACGACCGCGCCGCGGGCGTGCTGGACCAGTGCAAGAAGGACGCGGCCTGCTACGTCAAGGTCCTGGACGAGCCGGTTCCCTCCAGCCCGCCCACCGCCAACTGGAAGGCGATCAAGGCCGCGGCGATGGCCGGGATGATCGGCGACGACGCCACCCGCAAGGCGCTCGTGGCGAAGATCGGCAAGGTCGAGAACCCGGGCGCGCGGCTGGCCGTGAGCGTGGCGATCGACGAGCTCGCTCCGAAGGGCGACGTCGCCGCCGCGGACGCGCTGGACAAGGTGGTCGAAGCCGACACGAAGTCGAACGCCAACAAGGCGGACGACGCGCTCGTGAAGGTGTCACTCCGCCTCCGCGCGCGCGCGGGGCAGTGACCACCGCATGATCCGGATCGAGGTCGAGAGCGGACAGGCCAAGGGAAAGCGGCTCGAGTCGGAGGCCGACGTCGTTCGTGTCGGTCGGGCCGAGGGCAACGACCTCCTTCTCCCCGATGACCACGTCTCCGGAGATCACGCGCGCATCCAGTTCGTGGGGGAGCGCTACGTCCTGTTCGACCTGGGCTCCACCAACGGCACCGCCGTCGTGCGCGGCGGGGAGCACACCAGCGTCGACGGCGAGGCCCCCTTCCCGCTCGAGTCCGGGGACGTGGTCGAGCTCGGCAAGGGCGACCTGGGCGTACGCTTCAAGGTCACGCTGCAGGAGGACGAGGACGCGCGCGTGCTCGCGGTGCGCCGCATCGACGAGATCGCCCCGGCGACGAGCAAGATCGAGCAGGACGCCAGCCGCCTGCGCGCCCTCTACGAGGCGCAAAAGAAGATAGGCGCCGCCGAGGACCTCGCCGACGTGCTCTCCGCCGTCGCCGACGCCGTGCTCGCGCTCGTGGTGCGCGCCACGCACGTCACCCTCATTCTCCGCGACGACGACGAGGAGGACGCGGGGTCCAAGCCGCAGGCCTACGTGCCCATCCTGACGCGCGTGCGCGGCGAGCCGCAGCCCTCCGGCCCCATCCCGATCACCCGCAGCGTCTTCCGCAAGGTCATCACCGAGCGCGCGGCGGTCGTCGCGGCGGACGCCCCTCGGGAGGTCGGCCAGTCGGAGTCGCTCATGGGCGCGAGCATCCGCTCGACGATGGCGGTGCCGCTCTGGAAGGGCAACGAGATCCTCGGCGTCTTGCAGCTGGACAACCGCGAGTCCACCGGCGTCTTCACCTCGCAGGACCTGGAGCTCATCGCGGTGCTCGCGCACAACGCCTCCCTCGCGGTCGCCAACGCGCGCCTCGTCCGCCGGCTGCGCGCCGCAGAGGAGCGGCTGCGCAAGGAGAACCAGTTCCTCAAGGGCCGCGAGCAGGAGCGCCGCACCGGCGGGCGCGGCGGCGCCAAGCAGGAGATCATCGGCACCTCCTCGGCGATACGCACCCTGCTCGGTCAGCTCGACAAGGTGGTGGACACGCGCGTCACGGTGCTCATCGAGGGCGAGACGGGCGTCGGCAAGGAGCTGGTGGCCGCGGCGGTGCACTACCGGTCGAAGCGCCGGGACAAGCTCTTCGTCGGGCAGAACTGCGCGGCCATGCCGGAGAACCTGCTGGAGAGCGAGCTCTTCGGCCACAAGAAGGGCGCGTTCACCGGCGCCCACGAGGAGAAGAAGGGCCTGTTCGAGATCGCCGACGGCGGCACGCTCTTCCTGGACGAGGTGACGGAGATGCCTCTGTCGCTGCAGTCCAAGCTGCTGCGTGCCCTGCAGGAGGGCGAGATCCGCCCCATCGGCGCGACGCAGGAGAAGAAGGTCGACGTGCGCATCGTCGCCGCGACCAACCGCAACCTGGAGAAGGAGGTGGCGGAGGGCCGCTTCCGCGAGGACCTCTACTACCGTCTGAAGGTCTTCCCCCTGCGCGTGCCGCCGCTGCGTGAGCGCCGCGAGGACATTCCGCTGCTCGCCGAGTACTTCCTCAAGCGCTTCGCCCAGGAGCTGGGCAAGCCCGCCGGCGGGTACTCGCAGCAGGCGATGGAGCTGCTCCAGACCTACGACTGGCCCGGCAACGTGCGCGAGCTACAGAACGAGGTGCAGCGCCTGGTGATCCAGATCGATCCCGGCGGCTTCATCACGCCGGACCTGCTCTCCCCGCGTGTGCGGCAGGTGGAGGGCACGCTGGATCGCGTGAAGCCCGCCAAGGGGACGCTCAAGGAGATGATGGATCAGGTGGAGCGGTGGCTTTTGATCGAGGCCTTGCGCGAGCACCAGAACAACAAGACGGCGGCGGCGAAGTCGCTCGGCATCACCCGCGAGGGGCTGCACAAGAAGCTGCGGTCCTTCGGGTTGTGAACCCGCTCGTCGCCGTCAAACCTCCAGCTTCTTGATCTTCCGATCTCTCTGTGAAGCTCAACGAGCCGGTAACGGCGGCGTCCCGGCCCCCTCTCCCTGAGGGAGGAGGAGGGCGTCCCCGGTCGGCTCGACGCCGGGGTTGGGGGCGGGGCCCCAGGGCTCGCCGGTGGACGGGTCGAGCGCCTCGGGCCAGACGTCACGCAGGGGGATGAGGGCGAAGGCGCGCTCGCGCAGGCGGGGGTGCGGGATGGTGATGTCCGGGTGCACGTACGGCGCGCCCTCCCAGACCAGGAGGTCCAGGTCGATGACGCGCGGGCCCCAGCGCTCGGCTTCCTCTTCGCGGACGCGGCCGAGGTCGCGCTCCACGTCGAGCAGCACACGCATCAGCGCGGGCGGCTCCAGATCGCTCTGCAGGAGCGCGACGGCGTTCAGGAAGCGCGGCTGCGGGGGGCCGACGGGCTCGGTCTCGTAGACGCGCGAGACGCGCACCACCGTTCCGGCCGCCGCGAGCCGCCGCGCGGCCTCGCGCAGCGTGCCCAGGCGATCGCCCAGGTTCCCCCCCAGGCCAACCGCGTAGCGATGGGTCACGCGGCGCTCAAGGCGTGGAGGGCTCGAAGATGAGCGGGTCGGTGAGCTGCCCGGAGTAGCCGCCGTTGACCACGCCGTCCTGCACGAAGAAGAAGAACTTGCCGTCGCGGATGCCGCTCATGGTCACGTCGATCTGGATGGTGTCGCCGGCGCTGGTGTCGAAGGTCACCCCGGGCGCCGTCGTCGTCGTGTCGGTGCTGATGCGCAGCGAGCCCGCGCTCGGCACGAGGGAGTCGCTCGAGGCGAACTGCTCGGTCACCGGGTTGCTGATGGAGGACGACGTGACGTTGATGTCGAACGCGCAGTCGTAGCCGCTGGTGTTGGTGTCGCACGTCCACCACATGTGCCAGTGCCCGCCCTTCTGGTACTCGACGAACACGCCCACGCCGTCGCCGCCGGCGGCGGTCATGGTCTGGTCGGTGTCCACCACCACGGTGAGGGGGTCGACGTTCGGGTTGCTCGTCGGCGTGGGCTGGGGCGTGGGGGGCGGGTCCCCGTGATGCGTCGTCACGGTGCACGCGACGACGAGGGGGACGGCGAGGCTCACGGCGAGAAGCGACGGGACACGCATGCTGGACTCCGTTCAGCGGCGCCGTGAGGCGCCGCCGGCGTGGTGTGAAGACGCCGCATGATGCGACGAAGACGAAGACGAAGACGAAGAGGAGCTGGAAGAGGAGCCGTGGTACGAGGAGCGGAAGGAGCGGGTGGGCGCGGAGGAGTGGTAGGAGCGCGACGGCGCGGAGGAGTGGTAGGAGCGCGACGGCGCAGAGGAGTGGTACGTCGGCGCGCGGTACGAGGACGACGACGAGCGAGAGGGCGAGTGGTAGCTCTGCGTGGGCCAGCTGCTGCGCGAGGACGGCGCGGGCGCGTGGTAGCTCTGCGTCGGCCGCGTGTACTGCGGCGCGCGGTAGCTCTGCGTCGGCCGGGTGTAGTGGGTGCCGGAGGAGCGATAGACGGGCGACGGCCGCTGGACCTGGTAGGGGGACTGGTAGACGTGGCCGCCCTGCACGTAGCGCGGGGCTGTCGCTGCGGGGCGCGAGTAGGCGCCCGGCTGCCGGCCGATGGTCGTCGTGTGGGCGATGGGGCGGCCCGTTCCCGCGAAGTGCTGCGGCGCGTGCGCCCCGAACCGCGCGGCGGAGCTGGGCCGCGAGTAGGCGAGCGCGCGGGTGAGCCCGGCGTCCGACGCCGGCGCGCGAACGACGCTGGACGCCTTCAGCCCGAGTGACGAGGGGGGCGGGCCCATCGGCACGCGGGCGGGCGAGGCGCCGTGATGCGGCGGCCCCACCTCCGGCGACGCGGGGGTGCGATGCGGGCCGCCGACGCCCGGATGCGCGGGGGTACGGTGCGGGCCGCCGACGCCGGGATGCCCGGGGTTCCACGGCCGCGTGCGGGTCGCGATGTTGTGGACGCGCGGGCCGCGAATGACGTGCCGCCCGACGTGGTGATCGAAGAGGTCGTCGCGGTCGCAGAAGGTGTAGGGCGTGAAGACATCGAAGCCGAAGCGGTAGGCGACGCCGCCGCGCCAGTACCAGGTGGGCGCCATGGGCCCCCAGCCGACGTAGTCGTAGTCGTCGTCCCCCACGCGCCAGGAGACCCACGCGCCGGCGTACTCGCGGCCGGGGATCCACGCCCAGCCGCGGCTGTCGACGTAGACCCAGCGCCCGTAGTGGAAGGGGACCCAGCCCCAGTCGTAGTCGCTGACCCAGACGTAATCGTCGCCGTAGACCCAGTGCCCGGCGGTGACGTACGGGGCGAAATCGGCGCCGACGACCGTGGCGGCGGGGACCCAGACGGTGCCGTAGGTGGGGTCCTCCACCCAGGTGCCGTACGGGTCGAGGGTGGCGCGGAAGTCGGTCAGGGCGGAGGGATTGGTGTCGGCGTACTCGTCTTCGTCGGCCCCGACCACGACCTCCTGGCCATCACCGTCAACGACCGTGCCGTCCTCTGTCACATTGGCAGAGCCCTCCACGGTCACCCCGTTGCCTTGATCGTCCCCGTAGGCGCCGCCCGACTCGCCGTAGGCCGCCGGAGGGCTGTCGTAATAGTAGGTCCCGCACCCTGTCAGCGTGGCCGCGACCAGGCCCACCACGGCCATGGGAGCAATGCGGGCGAGGGCTGAGGACAAAGACATGACGAGGCTCCTTCCTGTTCCAAGCAAAGCTTAGGCCCGCGCCAGAGCTCGAGCAACGCGCGTAAAGGCCGGGATTTCGCAAAGTTCTCTTGCGATGGCCAGCCCAGGTGTGAACGCGCGGAGGGGGTGCCGGCGTGCCGAACTGTCACAGTCGGGCCGATCGTCCAGATCCTACCCATCCGCCACCCGGTTCCTCCCCCGAGAGGCTCGGCGATACCCCCTGCCTGCTGCCGCGCAACCGCCAGATCATTAGCATGCACATGATCGGCGGCTCGCGCGTCGGCGGGCTCGGCCCAGGGAGTGCGGACCGGCCGCGAGGCGGATCGATGCCGGGAGCGGGAATGAACCCGCGGTGTTACTCTTTGCCCGAACCAAGGCGCCGCGGCCGTCGTCCGCGGGCGAGGAGACACCAGATGGCCGAGATGCGCACGTCGATGACCGAGCGAGTAGCCGCGATGCAGGACTACCGGCACTACCGCGAGCTGCACTGGGAGGGCTCCTTCGAGGAGTACCTCCAGCTCGTCCGGGAGAGGCCGCAGATCACGCGCAACGCGTACCAGCGCCTCTACGACATGATCATCAGCTACGGCACCGAGGAGTACATCGACAACAAGAAGAAGCTCATCCGTTACAACTTCTTCCGCGACGAGATGAACGGCGGGGCCAACGCCATCTTCGGCCTGGACATCCCCCTGATGCGCCTGGTGCACGTGCTCAAGGCCGCCTCGGAGGGCTACGGCCCGGAGAAGCGCGTCATCCTGCTGCACGGGCCGGTCGGCTCGAGCAAGAGCACCATCGCCCGCCTGCTGAAGCAGGGCGCCGAGTTCTACTCCCACTCGCCCGACGGCCCGCTCTACTCCTTCGACTGGGTGAACATGAAGGAGACCGGCCTCGCCGGCACCGACACCGACCGCTTCCCCAGCCCGATGAACGAGGAGCCGCTGCGCCTCATCCCGCTGGACTGGCGCGCCAAGGCGATCGAGGACCTGGGCCTGGGCAACGATCAGTTCAAGGTCCGCGTGGACGGCGACCTCGACCCGGCGAGCCGCTTCATCTTCAAGCACCTGATGACGCACTACGGCGGCGACTGGGCGAAGGTGATGGAGAAGCACATCCGCGTGCGCCGCCTGGTGCTCAGCGAGAAGGACCGCGTCGGCATCGGCACCTTCCAGCCGAAGGACGAGAAGAACCAGGACTCGACGGAGCTCACCGGCGACATCAACTACCGCAAGATCGCCGAGTACGGCTCCGACTCCGACCCGCGCGCCTTCAACTTCGACGGCGAGTTCAACATCGCCAACCGCGGCATCGTCGAGTTCGTCGAGATGCTCAAGCTGGACGTCGCCTTCCTCTACGACCTGCTCGGCGCCTCGCAGGAGCACCGCATCAAGCCGAAGAAGTTCGCCCAGACGGACATCGACGAGGTCATCCTCGGCCACACCAACGAGGCCGAGTACAAGAAGCTCCTGAACAACGAGTTCATGGAGGCGCTGCGCGACCGCACCATCAAGATCGACATCCCCTACATCACGAAGCTGACGGAGGAGATCAAGATCTACGAAAAGGACTTCAACCAGCAGAAGATCAAGGGCAAGCACATCGCCCCGCACACGCTGGAGGTCGCGGCGATGTGGGCGGTCATCACCCGCCTGGAGGACCCGAAGAAGCACAACCTCTCGCTCGTGCAGAAGATGAAGCTGTACGACGGCAAGGTGCTGCCCGGGTACACGCAGGACACGGTGAAGGAGCTCCGGAAGGAGTCCAAGCGCGAGGGCATGGAAGGCATCAGCCCGCGCTACGTGCAGGACAAGATCTCCAACGCGCTCGTCAACGAGCAGGGCGAGGGGACCATCAACCCCTTCATGGTCCTCAACGAGCTGGAGAAGGGCCTGCGCCACCACTCCCTCATCACCAACGAGGAGCAGCGCAAGCGCTACCAGGAAATCATCAGCCTGGTGAAGCGGGAGTACGAAGAGATCGTCAAGAACGAGGTGCAGCGCGCCATCTCGGCGGACGAGGACGCCATCGCCAAGCTGGCGGCGAACTACATCGACAACATCAAGGCCTTCACCCTCAAGGAGAAGGTCAAGAACCGCTACACCGGCCAGGACGAGGAGCCGGACGAGCGGCTGATGCGGTCGATCGAGGAGAAGATCGACATCGCCGAGAACCGCAAGGACGACTTCCGGCGGGAGATCATGAACTTCATCGGCGCGCTCGCGGTGGAGGGCAAGAAGTTCCAGTGGAGCACCAACGACAGGCTGCGCCGCGCGCTGGAGCTCAAGCTCTTCGAGGACCAGAAGGACTCCATCAAGCTGAAGACGCTCGTCTCCGCGGTGGTCGACAAGGACACGCAGGAGAAGATCGACATCATCAAGTCGAGGCTCATCAAGAACTTCGGCTACAACGAGGTCTCGGCGACCGACGTGCTCAACTACGTCGCCTCCATCTTCGCCCGCGGCGACGCCAAGGACTGATCCCCCGCCCCGGAGCGAGCGTCATGAAGCGCGTCCTCGAGCCGGAGGTGATGGACACGGCCGAGGACGCCGCGGAGTACGACGCGATGGACTTCGCGGCGCCCAACGGGCGCTTCGCCGAGGACGCGCTCGCCCTCCTCGGCGAGCGGCCGGGCGCCGAGGTGCTCGACGTCGGGACGGGCACCGCCGACATCCCGGTGCGCATGCTCCGGCGGGATGCGCGGCTGCGCGTGGTGGGCGTGGACCTCGCCGGAGAGATGCTGCGCCTCGCGGCGCGGAAGGTGGCGGACGCGGGCCTCTCCGCGCAGTGCAGCCTCGAGCGAGTGGACGGCAAGGCGCTCCCCTTCGACGCCGGCCGCTTCGACATGGTCATGTGCAACTCCGCCGTGCACCACGTGCCGGAGCCCATCGCGCTGCTGCGCGAGCTCGCGCGCGTGGTCAGGCCAGGGGGCGCCGTCATCGTGCGAGACCTGATCCGCCCGGAGACGACCGAGGAGGCGTGGGCCACCGTCGAGCGCGTGGCCGCCGGTGACGGCCCGCGGCAGAAGCAGCTCTTCTTCGACTCCCTCTGCGCCGCCCTCACCCTGGAGGAGGTCGCCGCGCTGGCGCGCGAGGCCGGCCTGGGCGACGCGCGCGTGGCGCGGGTGAGCGACCGGCACTGGACGCTGGAGCGCCCGCGGTCGGCGTGAGCGTGGTTGCGCCCGCCGCGGGCCTTCGGTAAGGCTTGTCCCACCCATGAGCTCGATCAAGAAGTCGCTGGTGAAGCAGGGCATGAAGCTGATGACCGACCCGCGCGTCATGAAGCTGATGCAGGACGAGCGCGTCATGAAGGCCGTGATGAAGGCCATGAGCGTGCCCGGCAAGGTGACGAGCTTCACGAGCGATCAGGTGGAGCGCATCGCCAAGGCGATGGCGCTGGCCACCGAGGACGAGGTGAAGGACCTCCAGCGCACCGTGCGCAAGCTGGAGGAGGAGATCGCCGAGCTCCGCAAGGAGAAGCGGCGGTAGTCGGCGCTCGCGGTGCCGGCCGTAGGACGGTCGGGCCGCGCACCTTTCGGCACCTCTTTCCGGCGCTCCCGCTTTCGATGCCCACGGTCGTGGTGCGGTGCTACGCTGATGTAGACTCAACTCGCGGAGGGACTCATGGGGCGAGCAGCGAGGCTTTCGTGGAGCGCGGCCGGCGTGGTGGTCGCGGTTGCCTGCAACCCGACCGGCGGGGGGGGGTTGTGGCCAGCCGGGCGTAGACCCGAACACCAGCCAGGTGGAGACCGGCACGCCTGCTAGCCCGACGCTCGTGTACTCGGAGCTGGATAACCCGAACATCCACTTCAAGGAGCTGCTCCAGTACGTTCCGGCCCAGAGCGGGACCGTGACCTCGCCTCAGGAGGTGTTCGGCAACCTCGCGCCGTACGACTTCAAGTTCTCCAAGTCGGACTTCCTGGTCGAGGCGACTGGCGGCGCGGACCCGGCGAACGCGGACGGGACATCCGGCGCGGTCGGGTCCGTCAACGACCTGCTCTACCCCTGGCCGAACCAGGCCGGCTACTGGGCGCCGGTCCCGATCACGGCCGACGGCGACGTACCCTTCGACACGCACGCGGTCCGGCTGGGCCATACGCCGCTCACCATCACCCTGGTGCAGAAGCTCCCCGACATGACGCGGCGGCTCGGGGCGCTGGCCTTCGACGTCCAGCTCGATCCGAGCGTGGCGCTCGTGCCGGTCGAGGTCATCGTCCCCTACACCGCGCACTACCCGCAGACGGACCGCCGCCTTGCGTTCCAGAAGGTCCTCTGGGATCTAGGCTCCGAGCCGACGGAGAACAGCGAGATCGACATCCCCACCAGCTCGGGATCGGAGCTGAGCACGGTGGCGCGGAGCTGGACGCCGCCCAAGAAGCCCAACGAGAACTGGAACCCCAATATCACTGTGTGGCCGAACCGGGACAAGACCGGGCATTACAACTACAGCGAGGTCTACACGCCGGACTCGGTGTGGGATCGCTGCGGGATCCAGTTCCGCATGGTGCACTACGTGGAGTTCGAGGCGCCCGACGATTCGTATGTCGTTGCGCAGCAGGGCACTTGCGACACGTTCGGCGACAATGAGCCGATGCACCGCGCCGAAGGTTACGCCAACGCACATAACCTTGAGATGCCAGGAGTGCCGATTCGCGTCGTCTTCATGCAGACGTGCAACTGCCCACAGGCCATTGGGATTGATGACGAGGGCGATGGTCGGTTCAACGGCGGTCTCGTCTGCGTCGGGCGCGACGCCAAGCCATTCGTGCTCTCGCACGAGCTGGGCCACGCACTGGGCCTGTGCGAGGCCTATACCGGGACCCTGATACCGGGTCAGTGCACGGTGGGCAACTGTCCTCCCGGCTACAGCCTGATGTGCGCCAACCCGGGTGATCCCGGCTCGAAGGAGTGCAGCACCGCCTATCCGGCGGCCATGAACCGCTCCAACGACGAGGGTTGGTGATGCGGGAGGGAGCGGTGGTCCTCGGGTTGCTCGTCGTCGCCGCCGGTGCCTGCGGCGGCGAAGTGACGCCCGCTGGCCCGCCCGATGCCGACGTGTTCGGCGACGCGGCGACGCCGCCGCCCGCGAGCCTCGACACTCTCCTCGTGCCCGCAGGAATGACGGATGTCGGCTCCTTCCTGGTGGATGTCAAGACGCGCGCCTGGAGCCCCGCGGTCGACTGCTCCTACGACGGCGTCGTGCGGCGCTTCTACGTCAACTCCTTTCGTTTGATGCGCACCGAGGTGACGCACGCCATGTGGGCGGACTGCATGCAGGAGGGCGCATGCGATTCGCCGAAGGGGCTCGTCGGTCAGGACGTTCAGGACTCGGTCGACCCGCCCGCCGACCCGGCGGTGCCGGTCTCGGTGACCTGGGCACAGGCGCGCAGCTTCTGCCAGCAGTACGGCGGCGATCTGCCCTCCGACGCGCAGTGGACGCGCGCGGCGACGGGCGGGACACCGGGCTGGGGAATTCCGGCCGTGCGAGCGGCCTGGGATCGGTGCCTCGCCGGGGCCTCCGACGCCATCTGCGCTGACCTGGCAAGGGAGACACGGGCAGCCGGCCAGAACGGGCGGGCGCCCGTCGCCGTCGGTACCACGTCATGGGACGTCGGGCCTTACGGACATGTGGACTTGTGGGGTAACGCGGGGGAGTGGACTCGTTCGGCAGCGGCTCGTCTGGGTGAACCGGAGTTCTGTACTTTGCAGGATGGCTCCGCGGACCCGGTCTCGTATCTGCCCCAGTCGACGTTCGGCACCGCGTTCTCGTGGCAACTCGGAGACGTCCTAGGATTCCTCCTGGCGCAGCCCGACCAGCAAGCCACCAGTATCGGCGGAAACGCTTGGATTGTTCACCCTGCGCTGTCCAGCAAGGACCTGAAAGACACTCGCTGGAAGGCCTTCTGGTACACCGGATTCCGCTGTGCGTTCCCGGCAGGGGACTGACGCCAGCTCACTCGATTCAGTACGCGCGCGCGACCACGACGCGGCGGGGGCTCGGCTTGCCCGAGACGATGCACTTGCCCTGCTGGAGCACGGCGTCGGACCACGGGGCGCCGGGCTCCGGCTCGACGATGCAGCGGATGGTCGCCTTGAGCGCGTCCTTGAAGCGCGCCTCGCTCTCCGGCGTGCCGTCCCAGTGGACCAGGGCGAAGCCGCCGCCGTCCTTCTCGAAGAAGCGCTCCAGCGACGCCCAGTCGTCGACGACGCGCGTGGCGTCGTCGCGCAGCTTGGTCGCGCGGGCGAGCAGGCCCGCCTGCATCTCCTCCAGCATCGCCACGACGCGCGCGCCGATCTCCGCGCGGGGGACGCTCTCCTTCTCCTTCGGGCCGCGATCGCGCCGGGCGACCATGGCGACGCCCGCCGCGACGTCGCGCGGGCCGACCTCGATGCGAAGCGGCACGCCCTTCTTCACCCACTCCCACTGCTTGTCGCCGCCACGCACGTCGCGCAGATCGACCTCCACCTCGACGGCGCGGCCGAACACGGTGCGCGCGCGCAGCTCCTTCGCCAGCGCGTCGACGTACTCCAGCACCTGCGCCTTGGTGTCGTCGCCACGAAGGACCGGCCAGAGGACCACGTGCGCGGGGGCGAGGCGCGGCGGGATGACCAGGCCGTCGTCGTCGGCGTGGGTCATCACCAGGCCGCCGACGAGGCGCGTGGAGACGCCCCACGACGTCGTCCACGCGTACTCCTCCTGCTCCTGCTTGTTCTGGAACTTGATGCCGCTGGCGTGGGAGAAGTTCTGGCCGAGGAAGTGGGAGGTCCCCGCCTGCAAGGCCTTGCGGTCCTGCATCATCCCCTCGATGGCGTACGTGTCGACGGCGCCGGGGAAGCGCTCGCCGGCGGACTTCGGGCCCTTGATGACGGGCATCGCGAGGAAGTCGCGGGCGAAGGTGGCGTAGACGCCGAGCATGCGCGCGGTCTCCTCCCGCGCCTCCGCCTCCGTCGCGTGGGCGGTGTGGCCCTCCTGCCAGAGGAACTCGGAGGTGCGCAGGAAGAGGCGCGTGCGCAGCTCCCAGCGCACCACGTTGGCCCACTGGTTGATGAGCAGCGGCAGGTCACGGTAGCTCTGCACCCAGCTCGCGAAGGCGGCGCCGATGATCGTCTCCGACGTGGGCCGCACGATGAGCGGCTCCTCCAGCTTCGCCTCCGGGTCGGGGATGAGCCCGCCGCCCGGGCCGGCGACGAGCCGGTGGTGGGTGACGACCGCGCACTCCTTGGCGAACCCCTCGACGTGCTCCGCCTCCTTCTCCAGGAAGGACTTGGGGATGAAGAGCGGGAAGTAGGCGTTCTTGTGGCCCGTCTCCTTGAACATGCGGTCGAGCTCGCGCTGGATGTTCTCCCAGAGCGCGTAGCCCCACGGCTTGATGATCATGCAGCCGCGGACGGGCGAGCTCTCGGCGAGATCGGCCGCGCGGACCACCTGCTGGTACCACTCGGCGTAGTCCTCGGCGCGGGTCGGGGTGATGGCGGTCTTCGGTTGGCTCACGGGGTGCACGCATAGCACAGGCGCCGGCCGAAGCCGTCCGCGCCGCGTGCTAAGGTCCGGCCTCGTGGTCCTGGCTCACGCGCTGGTCCGCGCGGAAGGCGCCGCCCCTTCCCGCTGGATGCTCTTGTTGCACGGCATCCTCGGGAGCGGCGCCAACTGGCGCACCTTCGCCAAGCAGGTCGTGGCGGCGCGGCCCGGCTGGGGCGCGGTCCTCGTCGACCTGCGGCTGCACGGCGCCTCGCAGGATTTTCCCCCGCCGCACACCCTCGCCGCCTGCGCGGCGGACCTGCGCGCCCTCGAGGCGGAGATCGGCCCGGTCGGCGGCGTGCTCGGCCACAGCTTCGGCGGCAAGGTGGCGCTGGAGTACCTGCGCGAGCGGCGCGACCTGGAGGTGGCGTGGGTCATCGACTCCACGCCCAGCGCCCGGCCGGACGCGCGCGGATCGGACGCGACCATCCGGATCGTGCGCCTGCTCGAGACGCTCCCCGCTCGCTTCGCGCGGCGCGAGGACTTTTTGGCATACGTGACGGGTCAAGGGGTCGACCGGCCGACGGCGATGTGGCTCGCCATGTCGGTCAAGGCCGCGAAGGACGGCGCGGGCTACGAGTGGCGGGCGGACATGGGGGGCATCAAGGCGCTCCTGGACGACTACTTCGCGACCGACGAGTGGGCGATGGTGGAGTCGCGCGCGGGGCGCGTGGCGGTGCACCTGGTCGCGGGCGGCGACTCCTCGGTGCTGGACTCCGGTGACCGCGCGCGCGCGCAGCGCGCTGCCCTGGTCGCGCCGCACCGGGTGTTTTTCCACATCGTCCCCGGCGCGGGCCACTGGGTGCACGTCGACGCGCCGGCGGCCCTGCTCGACCTCGTCGTCTCCGGGACGCCCGCGTAGCCATGGCCGCGGCCATCGTCCTCGATCACGTGACCAAGCGCTTCGGGGAGAAGGTCGCGGTGGACGACCTCTCGCTTTCGGTGCCGGAGGGCACCTTCCTCGGGCTGCTCGGCCGCAACGGCGCGGGCAAGTCCACCACGCTGAAGATGCTGACGGGGCTCGTCGAGCCCACCGCGGGCTCCATCCAGGTGCTCGGCATCGACCTGGCGAAGGACCCGATTGCGGTGAAGCGGCGCATCGGCGTGATGCCGGAGGACATGGCGCTGCTGGAGATGCTCACCGGCCCGCAGTACCTGCGCTTCGTCGGGCGCATGTACGGCCTGGAGGACGACGTCATCGACGCCCGGCAGAAGGAGCTCTTCGAGAAGCTGGACCTGGCGCCCGGCCCGCGCACGCTCCTCGGCGACTACAGCTTCGGCATGAAGAAGAAGGTGGCGCTCTCGGCGGCGCTGCTGCACGGCCCGAGGGTGATCTTCCTGGACGAGCCCTTCGAGGGGATCGACCCGGTCACCAGCCGCACCATCAAGGACATTCTCCTGGGGCTGCAGCGGCGCGGTACCACGCTGGTGCTCACCAGCCACATCCTGGAGATCGTCGAGCGGCTGTGTCCGGAGATCGCCATCCTGGACAGGGGCAAGCTGCTCGGCGCCGGCTCGCTGGAGGAGCTGCGCGGACAGAACGCGTCGCTGGAGACCACCTTCGTGGAGCTGGTGGGTGGCGCGCGCACGGGGGAGCTCTCGTGGCTGTGACGGCGGGCGGCGCGCAGGACGGGCCGCCGCGGCCGCGGGCCTTCCGCGCGCTCGTGGTCGCCCACGCCACCGCCACCAAGAACCGCGCGGTGCGCGAGATGGGCCGCTCCGGCGTGTGGCTGGTGGCGGTGCTCATCTTGCTGCTCGTCACCACCTTCCTTTTGCCGCTCTGGACGATGATGCTGGGTGTGGGGTGGTTCCTCGGGAAGTCCATCGCCAACCCCAACGCGCAGACGCTCCTCGGCGCGGTGCTCTTCGGGGCGTCGGCGGTGGGCGGCGCGCTGAGCGGCACGCTGGGCGGGGCGCGGCAGCTCACGTGGGAGAGCTACCGCACCTACCCGGTGCGCGTGCGCACCCTCTTCCTCGCCGAGCTGCTCGCCGGCGCCGCCGACCTCGTCCCCATCGTGCTGGGCGTCGCGACGGCGTGCCTGCTCGTCGGGGTGGGCATCGCGGTGCCCGCGTCCACGCCCATGCTGGTGCTCCTGCTGGTCGAGGGTGTGCTCGGCGTGCTGGTGGCGCAGATCCTGGTCGGCAGCCTCGCCGAGCGCGCGGTGCGCCGGCTGCGCGTCGCGCTCGGCCTGCTCGCCCTCGCCGGCTGGCTGGGGATCGCGCTGACCGCGATGATCCCGGCGGAGATGAAGGCGGCGGGCGACGACCCGCTCGCCCCGGCGCGCGTGGCGGCGCTCACGCGGCTCCTCGAGCCGCTGCGCAAGATCGCCGCGGCGCTTCCCACGACCTTCGGCGCGCGATCGGTGCACGCGTGGGCCAGCGGCGCGGCGGGGAAGGCGCTGCTGCTTCACGTGTATCCTGCAACCATCTTGCTGCTCGCCTCGGTGTGGGCCGCCCGGCTGCTCTCGCGAGAGGCCCGCGGCGACTTCACCGGCGAGGGGCGCCCGGCGAGGGCGTGGTCCTTCGGCGCGCCGTGGGAGGGCGTGGCGCGGCTCCAGTTCGCCAGCGTGATGGGCAGCCGCATCGGTCGCTTCGGGCTGGTGGTGCCGCTCATCGTGCTGGTGCTGGTGCGCGGACCGCTCGCGCAGGTGGTGGGGCAGAGCGCGTGGACCGTCCCCAGCGCCTTCGTCTACGTGGCGCTCGTCGGCAACCAGTTCCAGCTCAACCAGTTCGGCCTGGATGGCCACGGCGTGAAGTGCCTGTTTCTCCTGCCCATCGCCGAGCGGGATCTGTGGCGTGGCAAGGCCGTCGGCTTCGCGGGCTACCACGCCATCCAGGCGGCGCTCCTGGCGGGGCTCATGCTCTGGCTCCGGCACACGCCGGTGGTGCAGGTGATCGGGGGTGTCCTCGTCTTCGCCGCGCTCGTCTTCGTGCAGAACGGCGTGGGGCGACGCACCAGCGTGTGGATGCCGCGCATGCTCCCGCGCCGCAGCGTGCGGGGCAACGCGACGCCCATCGGGCTGGTCTTCGTCGGCCTCGGGCTGTCCATCGCCGGCGGGCTTCTGCTGGGCGGCACCTACGTGGCCGCCATGCACTACGCTCCCGCGTTGCTCGTGCCGATCACGGCCGGCCTGCTCGCGCTCGCCGCGCTCTTCCACCGCGCGCTCGGTTCCGGCGGCGATCGGCGGCTGCGCCGCGGCAAGGAGAAGATCCTCGCCGCCCTGGCCGGCAGCGAGGGCTAGTGAAGCGGCCACATGCCGAAGAGGAAGGCCTTCGGCACGTTGGGGAGGGCGCGCAGCAGGGTGGCGGCGGGATCGCTCAGGTGCTCCACCTCGATGAGCGCGGCGAGCACCTCGCCCTTCTGGAAGACGCCGTCGGGGATGGTGGACATGTCGCCCATGGGGATCAGGCCCGCCGACCACCGGCGGTGCATGACGAGCTGCCCCTCGGCGTAGCGCAGGTCGGCGGTGCCGCCGTGGCCGGCCTTGAGCCTGGGGTTCTGCGTCTGCGCGCGGAGGAAGGCGGTCATGTCGCGCTCGCAGAGGATGAAGCCCTTCACCAGCTCGGCCGTGCCGACGGAGAGGATGACGGGCCTGGTGATGGCGCGGTCGGCGTTGACGTCGCCCCACACGAAGACGGCGTCCGGACACTCGCCCTGGCCGATGTCGGCGGCGGCCTCGCGCACGGTGCCGCCCGGGCGGAGGCTCACGCGGCGAACGGCGTCGCCCTCGTGCCCGTTCGGCTTCCAGCTCGGGGCGGTGGCCGGGGGGGCCGGCGGCGGCGGCGCGGCCGGACCGCAGGCGGCCAGGAGGAGCAGCGCGACGGCGAGCTTGCGCATCCGGCAGAACGTACGACGCCGCGTCCCCGCCGTCACGCCCGCGCGCTCATCCACTCGCCGACGAGCGGCCAGGTGGACGAGGGCGCGTCGCGCCCGACGAGCAGGTCGATGTGGCCGAGCGGCAGCGCGCGGTAGGTCTTGTCGTGCGATCGGCTCGCGGCGAAGCCGGGCCGCACGCTCTGCGGCGGGGCCAGGTCGTCCTTGGTGCCGGCCACCACGAGCAGCGGGAGGTCCATCGCCTCGAAGCGCTCGGCGTAGTCGCGCTCCTTGCCGCCGAACTGCCGCTCCGAGGCCCACTCGAACATGTCCACCAGCTCACCCAGGCCGGCGCGGTCGAAGGCGAGGCGCAGATGCTCGGTCAGCACTTGCGGCTCGAGCGCACCCCTGTGCCAGCCGCGCCACGGCACGGGGTAGAGCGGGCTCTCGGCGAAGCGGCGGAAGGTGGACATGGTGAGCCCGACGGGCCGCAGCGGCACCAGCGAGTTGGGTCGCACGTTGAGCG
Organism: uncultured delta proteobacterium; assembly: GCA_963782055.1. Classification (GTDB taxonomy): domain Bacteria; phylum Myxococcota_A; class Polyangia; order Polyangiales; family Polyangiaceae; genus DASXHD01. The sequence goes on along the minus strand of CAWAIF010000003.1, from coordinate 497,413 downwards.
TGGTCGCGAGACGCACGAAGGTCGCGATGGCGGCGAGCGACATGGATCCGCGCGTGAAGTGATACGGGCTGCCGATGGAGGTGATCCCCGCGACGGCGCCCTCCAGCTTGGGCGCGGCCGCGTAGCTCACCAGACCGCCGAGGGAGTGACCGACGAGGAACACCGGCCGCACGCCGGCGATGCGCTGCACCTCTTCCACGGCGTTGGGCAGATCCTCCTCGACGTAGTCGCTGACGCTCGACGAGCGCTTGGTGCCGAAGTGGCGCGAGCGGCCGTGGCCGCGGAGGTCGAGGTTGAAGACGTCGAAGCCCAGCCGTGCCAGGAAATTCACGAAGCTGCGCGAGGGCAGGTGCCACGCGTAACGGTTCTGCCCGAAGCCGTGGACCAGCAGGACCGGACCGCGCGCGCCGCCGGCGATGCCCTTGCCTCCGTCGGCGAGACGCTTGCGCACCATCGCCAGGGGTACGGCGCCGCGGGTGACGACCACCTCCTTCACGAACGTCGCGCGCTCGTGACCGTCGATGGCTTGGTCGACCAGACGTCCGTGGAGGATCACAAAAGACCTGAAGCGTACCTGCTCGTTAGTGTAGCATGTCTGTCGGGCTGAGCCGCATCGCGCGGCAGGAAACGCGTTAGCTCACACGCTCAAGGAGTAACCATGGTCGGTCGGCTTCGCTTGGCAGTGGTCCTCGCAGCGCTCGCCGTCTCCGGTCCGGCGTTCGCGCAGACGGGGACGGATGTGACGGGCAGCGGCGACGCTTCGGCGACGGCCGGCGACGACAGCGCGGCCCCCGTGAACACCGCGACGACCGTGCCCAAGGCTGGGCTGACCAACCAGGGCGCCGCGGCACCGGCGACGGCCGCGGCCACCGAGTCGGAGTCGGACGTGCTCGAGACGCCCGGCCAGACCTACTACTTCCTGGGCGCCTACTACCGCGGGACGATCGTCCCGCAGTTCATGGTCAACCTCTTCGTGGACGAGGGCGCGACCTTCTACACCAACAGCGTCGGCCTCCAGCTCGACATCCGCAAGGACCACTTCTCGCTGATGCCGAAGCTCAACGTCACCGAGTACGGCTTCGACCCGGTGCTGTTCCTCCAGAAGGGCAAGAACGCCAGCGACGCCGGCAACTGGAGCATGGTGCACTCCACCCTCTGGGGGATCTACGGCGGGCTGGACCTGCTGTGGTCGGTGCCGATCAGCAAGAAGGGCTACGTCGACTTCGAGTACGGCCTTGGCGTCGGCATCGGCTTCCTCTTCGGCAACCTCTACGACACCTGGGTGACGACCGACTCGTCGCACCCCGGCTGGTACAGCAAGAAGAGCTCGAGCGGCACGGTCTACTACCAGTGCGAGACCACCGGCCCGGCTGGCTGCAACGCCAGCAACCACTCCGGGTCGAAGGTGGGCGAGGAGAAGATCGGCACCTACCCCGGCCACACCGAGCCCAACTGGTTCGGCGGCGGCAGCGTCCCGGGCATGTTCATCGACTTCACCCTCCCGGTGCTCGGCTTGCGCTTCAAGCCCATCAAGGCCCTCGAGCTGCGCACCAACATCGGCTTCTCGCTGACCGGCTTCTTCTGGAACCTCAGCGGGTACTTCGGCTTCGAGCCGCTGCTGAAGAAGAAGTAGTTGCTCTCCCTCCCGGGTCGGTACGAGGCGCTGCACCGCCTGGGCCAGGGGGGCGGCGGCGAAGTGTGGGCCGTGCGCGACCGGGTCCGCGGGGAGCGCGCTGCGCTCAAGGTGCTCGCCAAGGGCGCGGGCGCGGCGGAGCTCCACGCCCTGGTGCGCGAGGCGGTCGCCCTCTCCGGACTGGAAGGCCTCGGCGTGCCGAAGGTGATCGGCTTCGGCACGCTGGAGGGCGGCCGCCGCTACCTGGTGCGCGAGCTGGTGGAGGGGCGCAGCCTGGAGGACGTCGTGGGCGACGACGACGCGCGCGCGGCGGACTGGCTGGAGCCGCTCGCGCACGCGGCCGAGCAGCTCACCGCGCTGCACCGCGCGGGGCTGCTTCACGGCGACATCAAGCCGGCGAACGTGATCGTCGGGCCGGACCGGCGCGGGACGCTGGTGGACCTCGGGCTGGCGACCCCGCTGCGGGAGGGAGGCGCGCAGGCGGTGGGCCTCACGCCGAAGTACGCCGCGCCGGAGGTGCTCGCGGGCGCGCCGCTCACGGTGCGCGCGGAGGTCTACGCGCTCGGCGCCACGCTCGCCGACGGACTGGCGCGCCGGGGCGCCGACCTGCCCGTCGCGACGCGCAGATCGCTGGAGAAGGTGGCCGCGCGCGCGCGGGAGGAAGACGCGAAGCGGCGCTACCCGAGCACCGGCGAGCTGGCGAGCGCGCTGCGTCGCGCGGCGGGCCTCGGGCCGAGCGAGGAGCTGCCGGCGTGGCCGGTGCTCGGCATCGACGCGCCCGCGCAGCGGTTGATCGCCGCCGCGCGCGATCTGGCTCCGGGTGAGGTGCTCGTCGTCACCGGGCCTCCGGGAGCGGGGAAGACGACGCTGCTGCGCCGCATCGCGTGGACGCTGGGCGTGGAGGGCAAGGCGGTCGTGGAGGCGCCGCCGCTCGGCGCCGCGCCCGTGGCGAAGGACGCCGTGGTGGTGGTGGACGACACCGAGACGCTGGACGCGGCCACGCGCGGGCAGCTCGGGGCGGCGCTCGCGCGGGGGGCGCGCGCCGTGGTCGCCGGGAGCGAGGAGTCCGCGCGCGCGCTGGGACGCCCGGTGAGCGTCTTCGAGGTGCCCCCGCTGGAGGGCGCGGTCGCGCGGGATCTCCTCGTGCGCGCGATGCCGTCCCTCTCCGAGACGCTCGCCGCGCACCTGGTGAAGCGCACCGGCGGGCGCCCGGGGAAGCTGCGCGCCGCGGTGCGCGCGCTGGCAGGCCGCCCGCTCGTGTCCACCGACGACGTGGACGCCGCGCTCGGCCGCGAGGAGACGTCCGGCGGCCCGGCGTCGCTCGACGAGGTGGAGTCGCTCATCGACCGCGGCCACGTCGGCGAGGCGGAGCGCGAGCTGGCGCGAGCCGGCGGCGGCGCGGGCGACGACGCCGTGCGCGTGGCGATCGCGCGCTCGCGCCTCGCGACCGGTCGGGGCGACGCGCGCGCGGCGCTGGAGGCGCTGGACGCCGTCGCGACGGAGGCGCGGCGCGGCTCCCGGCGGCGCGCGTGGTCGGCGGCGCGCGCGCGAGCCCTTCTGCGCGCCGGGCGCTACCCCGACGTGCGCGCCGACGCCGAGGCGGCCGCCGCGGGCGCGGAGGACTCCACCGCCGCCGAGGCGCTGACGACGCTCGGCCTGGCGCTCGCCTTCACGGGCGACGACGCCAAGGGTACCGAGGCGATCACCCGCGCGGTCGCCCTCGCGCGGGCCGCCAACGACCGCCGGGTGGAGGGCATCGCTCTCGGGTCGCTGGCGATCGTGCACCAGCGTGCGAGCCGGCAGGGGGACGCGAAGCGCGCGTACGAGGGCGCGCTCGCGGCGGCGGAGGCGGCGCGCGACGCGGCGACGGTCGCGGCCACGCGCCTCAACCTGGCGGCCCTCGCGCGCGCCGAGGGGGACCCGGCCGCCGCCCTCGGCCACCTGGAGGCGGCGGTGGACCTGGGGCGGCGCGCGGGCGGGCTGCTCGCCGTCACGCAGGCGCGCCTCAACCTGGTCAACCTGGACCTGTACCTCGGACGTCACGCGCGGGCGCGCGCCGCCATCGAGGCGCTGCGCCGCGAGGGGGAGCTCGGGGCACCGGTGCTGGCGCAGCTCGCCGGGTGCGAGGCGGAGCTCGCCGCCCGCACCGGGGACGTGGCGCGCGCCGCGCCGCTCTACGAACAGTGCGCGGCCGCCTACGAGACGCAGGGGCGCGCGCTGGACGCGGTGGAGGCACGGCTCGAGGGCCTGCTGGTGCGGGCGGAGGCGAAGGACGCGCGAGCCGAGAAGCTGCTCGCCGAGCTGGACGGCCTGCGCGCCGGGATCGACGGCGGCTTCGGCGAGCACGAGCCGCTCGCCCAGCTGGTGCGCGGCGTGCTGGCGACACACCAGGGCGACGAGGCAGCGGCCAAGCGCGCGCTCGACGAGTCGGTGCAGGCGTCCACCGCCGCCGGTCACCAGGAGCGCGCGGTGTGGGCGCTGGAGGCGCGCGCGCGCCTGCACGCGACGCAGGGCAACCTCTCCCTCGCGCGCCGGGACGTCGACACGGCGCTCGGCATGCTGGAGGAGAGCGCGTCGCGCCTCCCGCGAGATCTTCGCGAGGTCTTCTGGGACGACGCACGCCGCCGCGCGCTGCGCCACCGCGCCTCCACCACGCACCCCAGCGATGGCGCCGCCACCTCGCTGTTCTTGCCGCGCCCCGCCGAGGACAAGCTGGCGCGGGTGCTGGAGGTGACGCGCGAGCTCGCCACCGAGCGCCGCCTGCCCGATCTGCTGCGCAAGGTGACCGACCACGCGCTGGCGCTGCTCGGCGGCGAGCGCGGCTTCGTCGTCCTGGCCAACGAGGAGGGCGAGCTGCTCGCGCACGCCGCTCGCGATCGCGAGGGTGACGACCCTCACGCCCAGTTCTCACGGTCGGTGGCGGAGAAGGTGGTGCGCACGGGCGAGCCCGTCGTCGCGATCAAGGCGCGCGAGGACGAGCGCCTCGCGTCCGCGGTGAGCGTGCACCAGCTCATGATCCAGTCCATCGCCTGCGTGCCGGTGCGCGGGGCGCCGCCGCTCGGCCGGCCCATCGGCGCGCTCTACATCGAGACGCGCCTGCGTCCGGGCCTGCGCTTCCAGGAGGAGCTGCCCACCCTCGCCGCCTTCGCCGATCAGGCGGCCATCGCCATCGAGAACGCGCGCCTCCTGGAGGAGAACGAGCGCCGCAACGCCGAGCTGGAGCAGAAGGGCCGGGAGCTCGAGGCGGCGAAGGAGCGGCTCGCCGACGCGCTCGGCCGCCGCACCGAGCAGCTCCACGCCACGCGCCGCAACCTGCAGCAGGCGCGCGCCGAGCTGCGCGGCCACTTCGGCTACGCGGGCCTGGTCGGCACCAGCGCCGCCATGCGCCGCGTCTACGCCCTCATCGATCGCATCAAGGACACCGACGTCCCGGCGCTCGTCACCGGCGAGAGCGGCACCGGCAAGGAGGTGGTGGCGCGCGCCATCCACCAGGCCGGCCCGCGCGCGAAGAAGCCCTTCCTCGGCGTCAACTGCGGCGCCATCCCCGCCAACCTGCTGGAGAGCGAGCTGTTCGGCCACGTGCGCGGCGCCTTCACCGGCGCCGACCGCGACCGCAAGGGCCTCTTCCGCGAGACGGAGGGAGGCACCCTGCTGCTCGACGAGATCGGCGAGATGCCGCTCAAGATGCAGGCGGGCCTGCTGCGCGTGCTGCAGGAGCGGACGGTGCGACCCGTCGGCGGCGAGAAGGAGGAGGCGGTCGACGTCCGCGTCCTCGCCGCCACCAACCGCGACCTGGAGCAGATGGTCGCCGAGGGAACCTTCCGCGAGGACCTCTACTACCGGCTGAACGTCATCGAGCTGCACGTCCCGGCGCTGCGCGAGCGCAGCGAGGACATCCCCCCGCTCATCGACCACTTCCTCACCCTCTTTTCCTCGCGCTACAGGCGGGAGCGCAAATCGGTGGAGCGCGACGCCCTGCGACGCCTCTCGGCCTACTCGTGGCCGGGCAACGTGCGGCAGCTCGAGCACGTGCTCCTCAACGCGTGGCTGATGGGCGAGGGGAAGGAGCTGGTGCTCGGCGACTTCCAGCTCCCCGACCAGAGCCGCCCGCAGCCCTCGCGGCAGGCGCGCTTCGCCCAGAACGAGGAGGAGTTCAAGGGCTCGGAGCGAGACCGCATCCTGCGCGCGCTGGAGGCCTGCAACTGGAACCGGGTGAAGGCGGCGCAGCTCACCGGCATTCCCCGGCGCACGTTCTACCGCCGGCTGAAAGAGTTCGGGATCCTCTGAGGGCGGAGGGCCGTTCGAGGCCCTTTCGAGTGCTTGCTGATGATCTCGCCCCGAAAGGTAGGTGGGACGGGGTGGCCGGGGGGTGGCCGGGACAGGGGGGCGGGCGGGACGCGGCCACCCGTCGGACCGCTAGCAGGCTGACAATCGAGCGTTCCGGCGGGTTTCTGCGGGGGCGGGCCCTGCCGGGCGGGTGCTATGCTCGAGGCCGTGCCCGCCCTGGAGGTCCTCGTCGACGGAGTGCCCATGCCCGAGCCGGAGGCCCAGGCGTTCTGGAAGCGCTTCAGCGAGCACATGGAGGCCCACCGCGGCGACCTCGCGGGCTTCGCGACGGCCGAGGGGTACGCCAGCGTCCACCCGGAGCTCGGCCCGGACGGCCCGCGCCTCTGCGTGAGCCGCAGCGCCGCCCAGCAGCCGTACCGCAACGCGCGCCCCTCCCGTGCCGATGGACCGTCTCCTCCCCGGGGTGGATCGCCGAAGGTCCATTCGCCGCGCTCTGGTGGGGGTCGAAAACCCAGAAAAAGCCGCTCGTCGTGAAAGGGAGACACCCCGACCGGCCGAGCCCGACCTTTGCATTCATACGCGCGTGATGGAGATCGTGTACGCCGCGCACACCGAATCGGGTGTCTTCATGCTCGACGGGCAGGGCATCTGCCGGTGGGCAGTCGCGCCGCCCGGCCGCACCCACGCGCAGGTGCCCGAGCGCATCGTCGGCGCCCAGTACGTCGCCACGCTCGATCTCGCCTCCTCCGGCGGGCTGGTGGACATGCCCCGGGCCGGCTGCCCGATGCTCTTCGCCCACACCGACGAGGACGGCAAGATCCGCCTGGTTCGCACCCAGCCGGTGCTCCGCTTCGAGGACAAGCGCAACGGGACGACCATCTCCTCGCCCCCGCCGGCGAACGAGGACGCCACGCCGGTGGTCGCCGTCCCGGTCCGCCCGAGCGCGCCTCCCTCCGCCGCGCCCATGCCGCTGCTCCGCCCCCTGCCCAGCTCCGCCCTCGCGCGCCCCATCTCCAGCCGCCCGCTGGGCTCTGCCCTGGTGCGCACTCGCTCCAGCCCACCGGGTGGGGAGCCCATCCGCCGGCCGCTGCCGCCCCCGCCCGCCGTCCCCGGCCAGTCGGTCGCCACCCTTCCGCCCCCGCCGCCGAGAGCCCACGCCATCAGCCTGGTCCCCCCTCCGCGCCGCTCGGTGCCGCCGTCCGGTGAGGTGCGCGCCGCCGCCCCCGCCCCTCGTCCGCTCGGTCCGCGCCTGTCGGACAGCACCGTGCGGACCAACGGCATCCCCTCGACCTTCGGGACGAGCAACCCGGACACCGGCATCAAGTCCATCCCCGTCCGGGTCCGCAGCGCCAACCTGAGCCTGCGCCGCCTCGCCCGCGGCCGCTAGTCCGCGCTGGACGCGAGCCGCCAGGGGCCCTACACCAGCCCGCGCTCCACCCCGACGACGGACGTTGAACGTGCGAGCAGCCGTAGACATGCCGGCCGCATGATGGTACTGGCCTGCCGGCGAAAAGCCGCGGGTTTCCCCGGCGATGGCCGCGTTTCACCTCTTCCGTGTCCTCTCGAGGATCCATGTCTCTCGTCAGCATCGGCCTGGGAGCCGACGCCCTCGCAAAGACGGTCACCCACGGCGCCGCCGCGGGGGGCGTCACAGTCGACTTCGACTGGACCATCGTGGTCCAGATCGCCATCTTCCTTTTCCTCTGGGTGGTGCTCAAGCCGCTGCTCTTCGACCCGATGCTCAAGCTCTTCGAGGAGCGCGAGCGCCGCATCGAGGGCGCCATCAAGCAGGCGCGCGACATCGACATGGAGTCGATCGAGGCCAAGACGAAGTACGAGTCGGCCATGGACAAGGCGCGCGCCGCCGGCAACGCCGAGCGCGAGCGCCTCAAGGGCGAGGGTCTGAAGAAGGAGAGCGAGCTGCTCGGCAAGGTCCGCGAGGAGACGCAGGCGAAGATGGACGCGGCGCGCCGCAAGGCCGCCGAGGAGGCCACCGCCCTGCGCGGGGAGCTGCGCAAGGACCAGGAGCGCCTCGCCAAGGACCTGGCCACGCGCGTGCTCGGGCGGGAGGTGTCCGGATGATGCGCCGCCTGACCGCGGGGGCCGCCGTCGCCCTCCTCCTCTCGCTCCTCTTCGCCAGCACCACCGCGCTCGCCGCGAGCCTCCAGCCCGAGCCGACCATCGAGCAGGGGCAGGAGAGCACCGCCGCGCCCGTGGAGAAGAAGGGCGAAGAGGCCGAGGAGAGTGGCCCACCCGGCCCCATCAACTGGATCGACCTGGGCAACCGGAAGCAGCCGCCCTACGGCGCGCTCGTCCTCGACACGGTGATCCTCTTTTACCTCTACTACCGCTTCGGCAAGAAGGCGGTGGTCCAGGGGCTGAAGAACCGCAAGGACGGCATCGCCAAGGACATCGAGGGCGCAGCGCGCATGCTCGCGGAGGCGGAGGGCCGCGCCGAGCGCTACCAGGCCAAGCTGGAGGACGTCCAGACGGACGCCGAGCAGGGCCGCAAGGCCCTCGTCGCCGCCGGCGAGGGCGATCGCGACAAGATCGTCCGCGAGGCACAGGAGAAGGCCGCGCGCATGCGCCGCGACGCCGACTTCATGCTGGAGCAGGAGGGCAAGCAGCTCAAGATCGACCTCACCCGCGAGGCGGTGGAGTCCGCCGTCGCAGCGGCCGAGGGCATGATCAAGAAGGGGCTGACCCCGGCGGACCACGAGCGCCTGGCGCAGGAGTTCCTCGACCAGCTCGCGCGCGAGCGCCCGGGCGCCGCCGGAGGTGCCTCGTGATCGCCGCCCACGTCTCGCGCCGCTACGCCAGCGCACTGCTGGAGCTGGGCACCGAAGGCGGCAACCTGGACGCCCTCACCGGGGAGATGGAGGCCACGGCGAACGCCTACGAGGCGAGCGAGGAGCTCCGCGCCGCGCTGGACAACCCCGTCGTCCCGCACCCCGCCCGGCGCGCCATCCTCGCCGAGCTCTCCGACAAGCTGGGCGTCGGCCCCACCGCCAAGCACACCGTGATGCTCCTGGGCGACCGCAACCGCCTCAAGCTCCTGCCGGAGATCGCCCAGATGCTCCGGGAGATGAACGACCAGCGCAAGGGCCTGGTCCGCGCCGAGGTCACCACCGCCGCCCCGCTCAGCGAGGCCTTCTACTCGCGCCTCAAGGAGCAGCTCGAGAAGATGACCGGCAAGCGCGTCGTGCTCGACCGCAAGCAGGACCCCGCGCTGCTCGGCGGCGTCGTGACGCGCCTCGGGGACATGGTCCTCGACGGCTCCCTCCGCACCCGTCTCGAGAGCCTGCGCAACGCGCTGCTCCCCAACTAGGCCAAGCCACTCTCCACCCCTCGCACCACCCCGCATAGCCGAGAAACCGACCATGCAGCTTCGCGCCGAAGAGATCTCCGAGATCATCAAGAAGAACATCCAGAACTACGAGAAGGCCACGCAGACGATGGAGACCGGCACGGTCATCAGCGTCGGCGACGGCATCGCGCGGATCTACGGCCTCGAGGGGGCCCAGGCCGGCGAGCTGCTCGAGTTCCCCGGAAACCTGATGGGCCTGGTGCTCAACCTGGAGACCGACAACGTCGGCGTCGCCCTCTTCGGCGAGTCGACGCACATCAAGGAAGGCACCATCGTCAAGCGGACCGGGCGCATCATGGAGGTGCCCGTCGGCGAGGCGCTGGTCGGCCGCGTCGTCAACGCGCTCGGGCATCCGGTGGACGGCAAGGGCCCCATCGAGAGCCCGCACCGCCGCCGCGTGGAGATCAAGGCGCCGGGCATCCTCGCGCGCCAGCCGGTGAAGGAGCCGCTGCAGACCGGCATCAAGGCCATCGACGCGATGGTGCCGATCGGCCGCGGGCAGCGCGAGCTGATCATCGGCGACCGGCAGACCGGCAAGACCGCCGTCGCGATCGACACCATCCTCAACCAGATGGGCCAGGGCGTGTACTGCTTCTACGTCGCCATCGGGCAGAAGCAGTCCACCGTCGCCAGCGTGGTGGACAAGCTCACCCAGCACGGCGCGATGGAGTACACGACCGTCGTCATCGCCGGCGCGAGCGAGATGGCGCCGCTGCAGTACATCGCCCCCTACTCCGGCGTGACCATGGCGGAGTACTTCCGCGACACCGGCCGCCACGCGCTGTGCATCTACGACGACCTCTCCAAGCAGGCCGTCGCCTACCGCCAGCTCTCGCTGCTCCTTCGCCGCCCGCCGGGCCGCGAGGCGTACCCCGGCGACGTCTTTTACACCCACTCCCGCCTGCTCGAGCGCGCCGCCAAGATGGCCGACGTCCTCTACGTCGTGAAGAAGGGCACCACCGTCCCCGCCGGCGACCCCAAGTTCCGCGGCGCCGACGGCGCGCACCACGTGGGCGAGCCGGGCCACGAGTCGGCCAAGCACGCGCTGTGGAAGCTCGCCGCCCCGGAGCTCTTCGCCAAGTTCGAGGAGGAGGAGTCCAAGAAGGACGCCGACAAGAAGAAGCTCGGCGAGATGGAGAAGGAGCTCAAGGCCAAGGCCGAGGCGAGCGACCACGTCATCGAGAAGGATCCGCACTCCGGCGGCTCGCTCACCGCGCTCCCCATCATCGAGACCCAGGCGGGCGACGTCTCGGCGTACATCCCGACGAACGTCATCTCCATCACCGACGGCCAGATCTTCCTGGAGAGCGACCTCTTCTACTCCGGCGTCCGCCCGGCCATCAACGTCGGTATCTCCGTCAGCCGCGTCGGCGGCAACGCGCAGATCAAGGCCATGAAGAGCGTCGCCGGCACGCTCAAGCTCGATCTCGCGCAGTACCGCGCGATGGCCGCCTTCGCCCAGTTCGCCAGCGACCTGGACGCCGTCACCCGCAAGCAGCTGGAGCGCGGCGCGCGCCTCGTCGAGCTGCTCAAGCAGGGCCAGTACCAGCCGCTCGCGGTGGAGAAGCAGATCGTCTCCATCTTCGCCGGCACCAAGGGGTACCTGGACGCGCTCCCGATGGAGAAGATCGCCCCCTACGAGCACGACGTGCACGCCTTCCTCGAGGCGAAGCACCCGACCATCTTCGAGGACATCCGCGCGCGGAAGGTCATCGACAAGGACCTGGAGGGGCGCCTCTCCTCCGCGCTCGACCAGTTCGCCAAGGCGTTCGGCCGGGGCGACGGCGGGGCCGCCGAGGAGCCCTCGGAGGAGGGTGAGAATCCCTACGCCGGGGACCAGCCGGTCAAGAAGAAGAAGAAGAAGAAGAAGAAGGAGACGAAGGACGCGGCGGAGTGACCGCCTGATCCGGAGCCCCGATGCCTTCTCTCAAGACCATTCGCAAGCGGATCGCCAGCGTCAAGTCGACGCAGAAGATCACCCGCGCCATGAAGATGGTCGCTGGCGCGCGCCTCAACCGCGCGCAGCAGCGCATCACGGCGCTCCGTCCCTACGCGGTGAAGACGCGGGAGGCCGTCCACGCGGTGTCCTGGGCCATCACCGAGGAGACGACGAGCGAGGAGAGCGGCGCGGAGGAGGCCCAGGACATCCACCCGCTGCTGGTGCGCCGCCCGGAGAAGAGCGTGCTGCTGCTGGTGGTGACCAGCGACCGCGGCCTCTGCGGCGCCTTCAACACCAACATCGGCAAGATGGCCGAGGCGGCGTGGAAGAAGAAGGAGGAGGAGGGGCGCAGCGTCTTCTTCGCCACCATCGGCCGCAAGGGACGCGACTACCTCACCCGTCGCAAGGGGACGGTGGTGCATCACTTCGCGCGCGGCAACGAGGACATCTCGACCGACTTCGCGCGGACGGTGGCCATCTGGCTGACCGACCGCTACCGCGCCGGCGAGTTCGACTCCATCCACCTCATCTTCAGCGAGTTCCGCAGCGCGATCACGCAGCGGCCCACCGACGACGAGCTCCTGCCCCTCGCCGCCGATTCTTCGGCCGAGCCGAAGGACGCCCTGGTGGAGGGGCTGATCTTCGAGCCGGACAAGAGCAAGGTGCTCGACCGCTTGCTGCCCATGTACCTGGAGATGAGCGTCTACCGCGCGCTGCTCGAGAGTCAGGCCGGCTTCCTCGGCGCGCAGATGACGGCGATGGACGCCGCCACGCGCAACGCCAAGGACATGATCGCCAGGCTGACGCTCCAGTACAACCGCGCGCGTCAGGCGGCGATCACCAAGGAGCTGATGGAGATCATCGGCGGCGCGGAAGCTCTGAAGGGCTGACCGGCCCCATACCGGCCAGCGGGCCGAAGGGCGCGTGGGAGGACAGCGCGATCTGGTCCGGTCCCACGGTGTCGACCAGGTCGACGTGATCGCGCACCGCGCCCGCCGCGACATCGAACATCGGCGCCGGGTAGAGGCCGAGCCCCACCGCCAGCAGCAGCAGCGGCGCCAGGGCGAGGGCCTCCCGCGAGGAGAGCTCGGGCACCAGGCCGCCGAAGGGCTCGAGCAGCGCGCTCTCGCGCAGCGCCGCGGGGACGGTGCCGCGCAGCACGCGCAGCAGCGGGAGCACCAGCGCGCACGCGGTGAGGACCCACGCGGCCCCGGCGACGAGGGTCAGCGCCGGCGCGCGCGGCGCGGCGCCTGTCGCGGCGAGGAGCGGCCCCCAGAAGGCCGTCGTACCGGGGACCTGCGCCACCGCGAGGAGCGCGGCGCCTACGAAGACCGCGAGCAGCGCGGCGTCGCGTGCCAGCCCGGCGATCCCCCGGGTCTCCACCGCGCCGATGCGCGCCTCCAGCATGCCGAGCGCGAGGACCGCCGCGGCCGCGGCGGCGCCCCCACCGAAGAGCAGACCGTAGAAGCCGGCGAGCCCCTCCGGCGTACGCGAGGCGAACGCCATGAGCGCGACGCCCTGCTGCGCGATCAGCGCGAACGCCACGACCCGCACGAGCGACCTCTGCCCGAGCGCGGCGAGTGACGCGTAGGCGGCGGACGCCGCGCCCAGGCCGAGCAGCGCCGGGGCCGCCCAGCGCAGCGCGTTGGGCAGCACGTCCAGGTCGAGGCGGAGCATCCCCAGCGCGGCGACGCGCAGGAGGCCGGCGACGACCAGCGCCGCGGCGGCGGGCGGCGCGCACGCCAGCGTCCGCGGCAACCAGGCATGCCCCGGGAACCCGCCCCCCAGGACCCAGCCACCCAGGAACGTCAGCACGAAGGCGACCTTCACCACCGGCGCGCCCAGCACGTGACCGGGCTTGCGCGCGTAGTCGACGCGCATCAGAATCGGGCATCGACCAGGTGTGGCTGACGGTGGTGCCGTCGACGAGGAAGGTGCGGTCGGAGAAGGCGTGGAGCAGGGCGACGCCCGCCGTCAGGCACACCACGGCGATCCCGCCGAACACCAGGAGCCGCCCCGCCGCGGTCCGCGCGTCCCCCGAGCCCCACCCGCCGACGAGCAGCACCAGCGCGAGCACCGCCGACGCCACGCACGTGAGCCAGAAGAGCGCGTCCTGCGCGACCGTGGCGCCGAGCAGCGCGGCGAGCGCCAGGAGCAGGAGCGCGAAGAAGCCCGCGGGCTGCCGCTGCTCCCGCCACGCGGCGACGACCGCGCACGGCGCCACCGCGCAGAGGAGCACCACGCCGAGCAGCAATCCGCCGTCGACGCCGACGAAGTACTCCGCGCCGAGGGGGCGGATCCACGCGCCGTGCTCGACGAGCTGCAGCCCCTCCGTCCCGGCGGCGCGCAGCAGGTCCGGGTGGAACAGGGCGTAGGCGGCGCACGCGAGCGCGGCCTCCGCCAGGCTCACCGAGAGCGCCACCGCCCGCGCGAAGCGCCCCCGCTCTCCGGCGAGGCCGGCGAGCAGGCCGATGGCCAGGAGCAGCGCCCCGCCGACGGGGAGCGCGAGCATCACCGAGAGGAGGTGATCGCCGAGGCGGCCGAGCCGGCCGGGGAGCCGCCCGTGGATGCCCATCGCCACCTCCCCCGCGCGCTCGTCGCTGGAGGTGACCACCACCTCTCCGTAGAAGCTGCGCACCGGCCTGCCGCGCGCCGGCGCCCACGTGACGTGCACGTCCAGCGCGCCGCGCGGGGGGACCGTGGCGCTGGCGCCTCCCCCGGCGAGGTGCACCAGCACGCGCGACGGCACGCGCACGTCCTCGGCGTCGCTGCGCACCGCCACGCGCGAGACCACGAGCGGCGCGTCGTCGTCGTTGCGGATGCGGAAGTCGCCGGCCAGCGAGCCGGCGTGCGGCGTGAGCTCCAGCGGGCCGCGCGCCTGCCCGACGGGGACGAGCTGGATGCGGCCGCCCGCCCAGGCCCGCGCGGGCGCCCACGTCACCCCGACGACGAGCGCCAGCAACGCGAGCATCAGTCGGCGGAGGAGGGGCGTCATGCGAGGAGGGGGGCGAGGGCGGCGAACGCCATGAGCAGGAAGAGAGCGGCGAGGACCATCGTCATGGCCCGCCCCACGGCGACGCCGGCGGCGCGCGCGACGCGCTCGGTCGGCGCCTCGAAGAGCGTCTCGTCGACGTACGCCTGCGCGAAGCCGGCGGCCCGACCGAGCAGCCCGGCGGCGCCGGCGGCACCGGAGACGACGCGCTCGTCCAGCTCGGCGGCGACGCCGGCCAGCGAGCGCACCGCCGCGCCGGCGGCGAGGACCGACACGCGCGCGCCGCGCACCGCCGACGCCATCGCCGTCACGGCGCCGCTGCGCGCCGCGCGCGAGGCGTCTCGCACCGCCAGGGCGGTGAGACCGGCGACGAGCAGGGCGATCGCGGCGCGCGCGAAGACGGCCGGCGCGGTGGCGAGCGGCGCGGCGCCGCGCGTGGGCAGCACCCACGCCTGGATGAGGGACGGCACGTCTCCGGCGATCAGGTGGGGCCCCAGGCCCAGGCCGAGGCCCAGCACGGCGACGGCCCACGCGGCAGGCACGCGGGCCGAGCGCGAGGCGCCGCGATGCACGGCGGCGGTGCACGCGAGCAGCGCGACGGCGCCGAGCACCAGCAGCAGCACGCCGGCACGCTGGGTGTACGCCGCCTCCAGCGCGGCGAGGCGCGTCCCGAACAGCGCCACCGAGACGGCGAGCGGCACGCGCGCGGGCCGTGTCGACGCGAGCCCCACGAGCGAAGCGTGCAGCACGCCGGCCGCGGGCGCGCCCACCGCCACCGCGAAGGCGGCGAACGCCATCTCCGCCGAGACCCAGCGCCCGGCCCCGCCGAACCGGAGCGCGTAGGTCGCCACGCCCGCCGAGAGGACCGCGAAGGCGGCGGCGAAGCCGGGCGTCCAGCCCGGCGTGATCGCGAACAGCGGCGCCGCGCGCAGCACCACCGCGACGGCCGCCAGCCCGGCGAGCCCGGCGACCGCCGGCCGCCGCTCGCGCAGAGAGCGCGCGCCGAAGGCCACGATCACCATCGCCGCGGCGAGCCACGCCGCCGGAAGGCCGAACAGGGTGCGGGCAGCGAGGCGCTGCCGGACGAACGCCTCGCCCGAGGGATCGTGCGCCGCGAGCTGGGCGTCGAGCGCGGTGAAGCTCATCGTGGAGCCGAGGATGGTCAGCGCGGCGTGCTCCCCGGCGTCGACGTAGAAGCGGTCGAGCACGAAGTCGTCCGAGCCGTGCCCCGGGTGCACGCGTACGCGGTGGAGGCCGCCGGCGAGCGCGTGCTCGGCGAAGGGCGCGCGCAGCGGGACGCGCGCGTCGTCGATGTCCACGTCGGCGCCGGGGAGGGTGACGAACGTCAGCGTGGCCGGCGCGTTGCCGGTCACCGGCGGCGGGAGCGCCTCGCGATCGTCGTCGTCGTCATCATCGAAGAAGGTGGGCGGCGGCGTGGGCGTGGCGCGCGCCGCCACGACGCGGGGGTCCAGGTCCGGCGCGTAACCCTGCGCGGTGAAGGTGCCACCCAGCACCCAGAAGAGCGCGATGGCGCCGAAGAGCAGCGCCGCGTCGGCGACGCGATCGGCCACGAAGGCGGGCGCCTGGGCCCGACCCAGCGTGAGCGCGAGCGCGGCGGCGCCGGCCCACGCGAGCACCAGCAGGGGGAAGCCGTCGGCGACGATGGCGAGCTCCGCGCAGCCCAGGAGCCCGAGGCCGAGCAGCGCACGGCGGCGGCGGGCCTGGCCCCTCTCGCGCAGGAGCCACGCCGCGCACGCCAGGCCGGCGCCCGCGGCCAGCACCACGCCCGCCGGGTCCAGGCGCGCGTCGACGGACACGTCGAGCATGGACACGCGCGCGGCGAGCCAGAGGTGGTGGACGAGCACGCGACGGTCGGCGGGGAACGCGGCGAGCCGCCCCGCGAGCGCGAGGGCCGCGGCGACGGGCGCCAGCGCCCCCGCGATGGACAGCCGCCGGGAGGGCACGACGCGCGCGCGCCACACGAGCAGTGCGAAGAGCAGGGGCAGCGCGGGCAGGAGCCAGGGCCAGGCGGAGACCTGCGGCCGCGCGAAGGTGCCCACGAGCTCGAACATCAAGCTCCTTGTACTCCATTCGCCCGCCCGGCGCGCGCCGGCGCTGGCCCCAAATGACCGCGGCGGCAGCCCCTCGCAAGGGACCGCCGCCGGGCGTTTCGCGGGCGGGGCGGGAGCCCCGCGAGGTCACTTGGTGACGACGGGGATGCCGCGGTCGCCGAGGATGCTGGCGCAGTCGCCGACGCCGCGCTGCGCGTTGGACTCCGACACGTACGACTCGCTGCGCGCGATGATGCGGCCGTTGCCCGCCTTGAGGTGGAAGGCGTACTGGCCGTCGCCGGTCTCGAACACCTGGTAGCGGGAGTCCGTCGTGCCGTTGGTCTCCACCGAGCTGATGCCGTTCTCGGCGCTCTGCTTGGTGGTGTAGCCCTGCGAGGCGAGGACGATCTCGCCGTTGCCGGCGCGGAGGTGGAAGTAGAACTTCCTGTCCTCGCCGCGGAACACCTCGAACTGCTCCTGGTGGAGGGCGTCGGAGACCTCGGGCGTGGCGCCGAGGAGGAGCGTGAGGGCGACGACCGTCTTCGCGCCGCGGGTGGCGTTGGACTTGGTGGAGTAGGTCTCGCTCGTGCCGATGACGCGGTGGTTCTGCGCCTTCAGGTTGAAGTACCACTCGCCGTTGGTGGCCTCGCGAATGTCGAAGTTGGTGATGTCGACGCCGTTGGACACGACCGACGACATCCCGTTCTTCATGCCCGAGGTGCTCGTGTAGCCCTCCGAGCGCAGGACGTTCTGGCCGTTGGCGGCGACGAGGGAGAAGTAGTGGTCACCGTCCTTGCCAACGAAGGTCTCGAAATGAGCGCTGTGGGAGACGATCTGGTCGGCGCCGTCCGCGGTGACGTCCTGGACAGGCGCGCTGCAAGCGGCGGTGAGGGACGCGGTGGCGAGGGTGATGGCGACGAGACAAGCCGAGGCGAACTTGGTGAACATTTGCGAGACTCCGGGGACCTAAACTCCTGCGATGGAGCACCGACCGGGTCTCCTGCTCGCCACGGGGGCGGAGCGCTCGACATCACGATCGATGGGGCCTTCGCGAGGTGCCACCCGGACTGGGCTTCGGGGATCGCAAACACCGTTCGCGCGGGGCTCGCCCGCGACGCAGGTGCACTTGTAGGTTGTCCTACATGTACGCGCAAGTAGTAAACGGTCGCGCATGTCGCTTTTCTTGCAACATACCGATATAACTTACTTATTTCAGGACGATAAGGCGGCCTGCCCCAGCCCACGGCCTACCGGAGCGTCCTGCCCATCCTCACGCTCAGCGCCCGCCACACGCCGTCGCGCAGACGTCGATCAGGCACCCCTGCAGGTTCGCCGCGACGTGGCGGCAGGCGTCGTGGCCGGCGTAGCAGCCACCGACGCACGCGCAGTCGCCCGCGCATGCGAGCAGGCACGGCTGCACGTCGGCGCAGTCCGGCTCCAGATCCTGCGCCTGCTGCTGCGTGGCGCACGCCGCCGCGCCCGGGTCGGTGCGGCACGAGCAGGCTGGCAGGACGGCGTCGCCCAGGCACTGGGTGCACGCCGCCGAGGTCCTGTCGGGCCAGGCCGCGCGCTCCATGCACGCGGGCTGCGGGTCCACGCTGCCGGCGCTGGAGGCGCAGGCCGCGAGGGCGAACGCCGCGACGACGACCGACGCGAGCGCTCGTCTCATCCCCCGGCGTCCTGCGGGGCGAGGGCGCTCGAGACCTCCGCCGCGAAGTCGTGGTGATGACCGCCGGGGTAGAAGTCCGGGGTGAGCGGCCTGGGCTTCGCTCCCGCGAGGCGGAGGCGAACGCGATGCAGCCCCGCCGCCTTGTTCTCCACGTCCATTCCCTCCACCGTGGCGAGCTCGAAGCGCTCCACGTTGCGGCCCTTGCGCAGGAAGAGCAGGCGCTCGCCCCTGTCGATGACCAGAGAGTACGCGGGGCTGCGCGTGACGAGCGTGTACGTGAGCAGGATGGCCAACAGACCGAGGGTGTACGCGAGCGGGTGCGACGCGCCGCCGGTGACCGAGACGACGTCGGGATCGCGATCGTTGGCGAAGGCCTCCACCTTCTCGGCGGAGGCCTCGTCGGCGAGGACGAGCTCCCGCGTGGCGAACAGGGCGTTGGCGTCGCGGTTGTTGGTGTCGGTCACGAAGCCGACGCGCGTGCCCACACGGTAGGCCGCCGAGTGAATGCCGCCAAAGGTCCGGTGGGTGACGTTGCCGAGGGCGGTCTCCTCGGCGAGGTCGCACGAGGCGCGTGCGTTGGCCCAGCGGCACGTGACGACGTCGCGGTGCGCGACCATGGCGATCACGGTCACCACCGAGACGAGCACCATGAGGTCCACCACCCACGCGCGCCACGTCCGCGGCCGGGGGATGTACACGAAGCGCTGACGTCCCGGCGCCCCCGCGTCTGCCGGGCCGCGATACACCATCGGCAATCCTTTAGGCGCACGGCCGCGCCCTGTCCACACCGGCCTTCGGCTACAGGAAGGCGTCGAGGGCGGGCCGCTTGGCGGGGCGCCCGGGCACCAGCGCCAGCAGCAGCGCCGCGACCAGCGCGAGCGTGGCGAAGCTCGTGGCTGCGCGCAGGCCGTGGTCGGCCACACGCGCCTCCCAGACCCAGGCGACCAGGGACGCCGCGAGCGCCGCGGGCGCCGCCCACTTGAGGAGCCAGACGGTGAAGGCGCGGGAGGTGAGCTCGGGGATGGCACGCCTGAGCCGGGTCAGAAGCCCCAGCGCCGCCCACGTCTTGAGGAGCAGGATGCCTGCGCCCACGAGCGCCCACGGTCGAGCCTGGCCGGAGGCGAGGCCCGGGACGCGCGCCCCACCGAGGAAGAGGATCGCGAAGAGGGCGCACCCGAGCAGCCGGGCGAGGGCTTCTGCGCGCGCCAGGTGGGACGAGGCCGCCGCGCCGTCGCGGGTGCGCACGCAGAAGGGCAGCAGCGCGGCGACGCCGAGGAGCGGGTGCGCCGGCCCGCGGAAGAGCCCGAAGCCCCATGGCCAGCCGCCCTGAACGGCGGTGATCTCGTCGGCGCGCAGCGAGCCGAGGGTGGTGACCACCGCGAAGCAGGCGATGGCGGGCAGCAGCGACCGCACGACGGTGTGCAGGGCGCGGACGGCGCCGGCGCCGAGGGAGCGCGAGGCGAGGAGGCTGGTGCACGCGAGCGCCATCCAGCTGACGAGAAGCACGAGGCTCACGTCGGCGCGCGGCGCGAGCCACCCGAGCAGGAAGACGAGCACCGAGCCGGCGGCCCAGAGCGAGACGGGCACGTCCTCCGTCTCCGACGTCGGGCCGCGGTCGGCGGCGCGCGCGCGCAGCCAGGGGATGGTCGCCCCGCGCGGCAGGTGGCGGAGCAGGATGAGCAGCGCCACCGCGGCCACGAGGATGGCGGGCACGGCGAAGCGGCGCGGCGCGGCGGCGGCGCCGGCGGGCACCGCGAGCTGGTGCAGTTCCTCGCGCGCGCCGGCCCCGCGGCGCACGGCGAGCGTCACCGCCGTCGCGGACGGCGGCGGCGCGAGGTCGGCCAGGGTCTGCGTGCGCACGCCGGAGGCGGCGACGACGAGGTCGTCGGGGAGGAGCCCCGCGCGGGCGGCGGGGGACTGCGCGTCGACGGAGGCGATCACCAGACCGCCCCCTGGCTGCGGCGTGCCGGCGTGAAGTCCCACGGCCGCCAGAAGCCGGCTCGCCTCCTGCGCGTCGTCGAGGGCGATCGCACGCGAGGGCGAGGGCGGCATCAGGTCGAGGGTGGTTTGGAGCAGGGTGCCGGCGACGGGCGGAGCCCCAGGGGACGAGGCGGCGAACACCACGTCGAGCGCGCCCTCGAAGGTCGTGTGGACCGCGAGCGCGCCGCCCCGGCAGAAGAGGGCGAGCACGGCGGCGGTGACGGGCACCTCGATGCGGTCGGGGGCGGCGACCTCGCCCTCCACGTCGATCGAGGCGCCGGTGACGGGGTCCTCGCCGGGCCGATGCAGCACCCCGCGGAAGGTGAGCCGCGCCTCGTGCCCCTGCGGAAAGCCGACGCCGGACACCTCCAGGCGATCGCCCAGCTCGACCTGACGGGGCGCGAGGGCGTCCACCTGGATGAGGGAGGGACCGTAGTCGCGCTCGCACCCCATCAGCAGCGCGAGCGCTGCGAGGACGGCGAGGAGCGCCAGGATCCGGAGACGGGCGCGCGGCGGCCGCATGTGCCACCAGTACCGCGGCGGGCGCGCGGGGTCGAAAAACCCGCGACGATTTCGGAGGATGAGCCACCTGCGGCGGACCGTTCCCTTCGGCCGAAAAGGGCTCTACGGTCCGGGCCATGTCGCCCCTTCATGCGGTCATCATCGCCGGCGGCGCGGGCACGCGCTTCTGGCCAGCGTCGCGCGCCGCGCACCCGAAGCAGCTCCTGTCGCTGGTCGGCGACGACTCGCTGCTGCGCGCCACCGTGAACCGCCTCGCCGCCCGCGTCCCGCACGAGCGCATGGTCATCGCCACCGGCGCGCACCTGGTGGAGGCGACGGCGAGCGCGCTCCCGGAGATCCCACGCCGCAACATCCTGGCGGAGCCGGCCCCGCGCAACACCGCGCCCTGCATCGCGTGGGCGACGGCCACCATCCTGCGTGCGGAGCCGGAGGCGGTCGTGGCGGTCTTCCCCGCCGACCACTTCATCGCCGACGAGGCGGGCTTCGTGGCCTCGCTCGACCGCGCCGTGGAGAGCGCGCAACGCGGCTACATCACCACCATCGGCGTGGTGCCCACCCGGCCGGAGACGGGCTACGGCTACATCGAGACGGGGGAGGAGCTCTCGCCCGGCCTGCGCGACGTGGTGCGTTTCGTGGAGAAGCCCGACCTGGCGCTCGCCGAGCGCTACGTGGCGGGCGGCAAGCACCTCTGGAACGCCGGGATGTTCTTCTTCCAGGGCAAGCTGATGATGGACGCCGTGCGCGAGCACCTGCCGGAGGTGGCGGCGGCGATGGCCGCGCTGGACGCGGCGGCCGCGCGGGGCGACGAGGCGGCCGCGCTCGCGAACGTCTTCCCCACCCTGCCCTCGGTGTCCATCGACGTCGGGATCATGGAGAAGGAGCGGCGGCTGGCGGTGGTCCCGGCGACCTTCACCTGGAACGACGTGGGGAGCTGGCTGAGCTGCTGGGAGCTCGCACCGCACGACGCCGCGAAGAACGCCGTCCCGGAGGGCACGGTGGCGGTGGACGCGCGCGGCAACCTCGTCTGGGACCGACGCGGCGCCGGGCCGAAGCGCACCTACGCACTGCTGGGCGTCTCCGATCTTGTGCTGGTGGAGACCGACGACGCGGTGCTGGTGCTCCCGCGCGACCGCGCGCAGGACGTGCGCGCGATCGTCGACGCGCTGCGCGCCGCGGGCCGCACGGACCTGCTGTGACCTTTGCGCACGCGGCGGCGGCGGCGCTCCTCGCCGTGCTCGCGTGCACGACGCCCAAGTCCGGCCCCTCCCCCGGGCCGAGCGCGGAGCAGCGCGCGGCGCAAGCGCGCCCGCCGGAGACCGGCGCGGGGGGAGAGGACGCGGGCACGGAGGCCGGACCGGAGGCGGGAGGCGCGCTCGACGCGGCGGCGGTGGTGGATCCCGCGGCGGCGGAGCGCGCGCTCTACCCGAAGGGCGGCGCACCGGCGGCGTGCAAGCACGACACGCGGTGCCTCATCGGCCGGCTCTACCTGCCTCACCCGAAGGCACGCGCCGTCGCCCTGGACCTGTACGGGGTGACCGGCGACGTCGCCGGGCTGGAGGAGGAGCAGTGGATGGATGGCGGCTTCCGCGGCCGCATCCACCTCGTGCCGGAGCTGCCCGTCGACAAGTACCGCCAGCAGCTGGAGTGGGTGCGCGCGGCCGCCGCCGATTTCAACGCATTCTACGCAGATCTCTACGGCGCCAGCCCCCCGCCTTACCGCTGGCGCGGGCTCACCTTCCGCTTCCTGCGGTCGGTGGGGCGTACGACGCCCTCGGCCTACGCCCGCGGTCCGCGGCCCGCGGGCTCGGCTGTGATCGGCTGGTCGCTCGGCTACAACGTCGCCGGCTCCCTCCTGCGCAGCGAGAAGGGCGTGCGCGAGACGCTCTTCCACGAGATCTTCCACATGAACGACGACGCCCACGGCGACTGGTCGTACCGCGCGCTCTCCGCCGACTACGACGCCATCGTCAAGAAGTGCGGCCGGATGAACGTGGCGTGCCTCGCCCCCTACGCCCCCAACGACACCAGGGTGCGGGGCGGCACCTATTACGCCTTCCAGGGGAACAACGGCGCGCCCGTCCGCGAGTACGCGGCCGAGCTGGCGCTGCGCTGGTACAAGGAGGAGCGCGCGGTGCTCCACCACGAGCGCCTCCCGGGTGGAAGGCCATTCAAGTGCGGCCCGCCGGAGAACGGCCGCGCCTGGAAGGCCCTGCTGGCGGAGTTCTTCGCCGGCAAGGACACGACCCCCGCCTGCCCCGCGCCGAAGTAGGGGCCTGCCCCTTGAGTCCGGGCGGCGCGAAAGGTAGACGGGTGCGTTCGATGTCCGAGCCCGAGCCCACAGGCGCCGGCAGCGCCGCCTACCACGTCAGCCTCCCGGCTTTCGAGGGCCCGCTCGACCTGTTGCTTCACCTCTGCCAGAAGCACGAGCTGGACATCCTGAACATCCCCATCGGCTTCGTGACCGAGAAGTACCTGGAGTACCTCGCGGTCATGCAGATGCTCAGCCTGGACGTCGCCAGCGAGTACTTGCTGATGGCGGCGACGCTCGCGCACATCAAGAGCAAGATGCTCCTGCCGTCCCCGCCGCCTGGTCAGGAAGACGAGGCGCTCGGCGAGGAGGAGGACCCGCGCGAGGCGCTCATCCGCCGCCTGCTCGAGTACCAGAAGTACAAGCTCGCCGGGGAGGAGCTCGCCTCGCGCGGCCTCTCCGGGCGCGACACCTTCGGCCGCGGCGCGCCGGTGGACGAGGCGCCCACCGGGGAGCTGCCGCCTCTCGCGGAGGTCCCGCTCTACTCCCTGCTGGAGGCCTTCCAGCGCGTGCTCTCGCGCGCCAAGGTGAAGGTCGCGCACGACGTGATGCCCGACCGCATCAGCATCACCGATCGCATCCACGAGCTCGTCGACGTCCTGCGCGCACGCAAGCGCATGACCTTCGACGAGCTCTTCGCCGACCTGGCGACCCGGTTCGACCTGGTCATCACCTTCCTCGCCTTGCTGGAGATGACGCGGCTCCGGATGACACGCCTGCAGCAGACCGAGCCCCTCGCGCCGCTGTACGTCGAGGTGACCGACGCCCCCTCCCCCGAAACCCTCGAGGACTGACGCGGCCCCCCCGCGAGAGATCCCACCATGCCCCGCAAGAAGGCCCAGCCCCAAGCCCAACCGTCCGCCGAAGTGGAGGCGCCCGAAGTGGAGGCGCCCGAAGTGGAGGCGCCCGAAGTGGAGGCGCCGCTCGCCGAGGAGGAGCTCGCCGAGCCGCCGTTCGCCGAGCAGGAGGACACGGCGGTGGACATCGAAGAGCCGGAGCCGGAGACGGAGCCCGTCCCGCAGAGCTCCGAATCGCTCCAGGCGGGGGACGCGTCGCGCAAGCACCTGCGCGGGCTGCTCGAGGCGCTCGTCTTCGCCAGCGACAAGCCGCTTCGGGCGGGGGAGGTCGCCAAGCTGGCGTCGGCCCCCGCGCGCCAGGTGAAGGAGGTGCTCGCCGAGCTGGCCGAGGAGTACGCGGGGCGCGGCATCCAGCTCGCCGAGGTCGCCGGCGGCTGGGTCTTCCGCACCAGCGCGGCGTACGCGCCCTTCGTGCGGGACCTGACCGGGCAGAAGCCGGTGCGCCTCTCCCGCGCGCAGCTGGAGACGCTCGCCATCGTGGCGTACCGGCAGCCGGTCACCCGCCCGGAGGTGGACGACATCCGCGGGGTCGACTGCGGGCCCGTCCTCAAGACGCTGCTCGAGCGCGATCTGGTGCGCATCCTCGGCAAGAAGGACGAACCGGGGCGCCCCATCCTCTACGGCACCTCGACGGGCTTCCTCGAGCTGTTCAACCTCAAGTCGCTCAAGGACCTGCCCACCCTGCGCGAGTTCACCGAGCTCAACGAGGAGTCCAAGCGCGTCGCGGAGCGCGAGCTCGGCGAGTCGCTGGAGGAGCGCATCGGCGGCGCGACGGACGAGGCTGGCGGCGAGGCCCCTGCGACGTCGGAGGCGGAGTCGGAGTCGGACGCGGAGTCGGACGCGGGAGCTGAGGCGGAGGCGGTGGCGCTGGAGTCGGACCCGCCGCAGACCGATCAGGACCTCGACCCAGGCGCGCGCCCCACGCTGGAGAGCGCCGAGGCTCCCCGGCCGGAGGTGGCGCAGTCCTACGATCCTGCCGACGAGGAGATGTTCCCCGACGACGAGGATGACGAGGACGACGACGAAGACGAAGACGACGAAGAGGACGACGAGAGCGCGGAAGACGAAGACGGCGACACCTGAGCGCCGCGTTCCCGCGCGTCCACTTCATCGCCTTCCCTCGGCCTGCGGCCTCGGTCGTCGTCGTTCGTCGGCCGAGCCCCCGGCTCGGACTCGAATTCACGGCTGGTGGGTGCCCCCGGTGACGACGACGTCGACGCGCCGGTCGTAACCGTCGGAGTAGCTGGGGAGCATGCCCCTGGCGCCACGCGCGCCGTACGACACGGTCTCGATCCGGTCCGCCGGGACGCCGGACTCGATGAGGATCTTCCGGATGGCGTCCGCCCGACGCGCCCCGAGCTTGATGTTGTAGTCATCGGGGCCGCGCGAGTCCGCGCGGCCGACGAGCACCACGTGTCGCCCTTCCATCGCGGGGTGCTTCAAGCACGAGGCGAGCGCCTGGAGCTGGTCGCGATACTGCACGTACGTGACCGACTGGTCGAAGGGGAACTTGGGGCTCACGTTCCGGCAGTAGGCGTACGTGTCCGGCCCGAGCTGGATGGTGATGAAGCGTGCCTCCCCGTGCCCGAACGTCGGCCAGGGGACGGTGTACTCGCCCTGGGCGTTGGGTGGCGGCAAGGTTGCCGAGGTGGTCTGCACGGCCCCTGTCTCGCTGGCGCACGCGGCGAGCGCGAGGCAGAGGATGCCGAGCATCGAGGTCGTGAGGTGTTTCATGCCCTCCCTCAAGCACCTCCCGTGCCCGACCGCTTGTGCCGACATTTCGGGACATTGGCCACGGCAGACGTTGCATTCCTTGCGGCGGCTGCACGCGTTGCATCGCGAGCCCTCCACGGCAGAGCCGCGCCGATCCGGTCACGGATCGCCGGCGGGATCCGGGTAGCCGGCGGCGAGCTTCGCCACCTCGTCGCGTAGCTTCTTGTGGGCGGCGATCTTGCGGAGCAGCTCCCAGACCTGCGGATCGCCGAGCGCCTTGATCGGATCGCCGAGCGCCTTGGTCTTCTTCGGGACCGCGCCCGGGCCCTTCTCGCGGAGGGCGTTCATCTTGTCGACGTACTGCCTGGTGGGGAACAGCTCGCCGTCCTCCCACTTGAGCACGGTGGCCTGCTCCAGGCCGAGCGCGCCGGCGAGCTCGCGGGCGGTGCACTTCAGCTCGCGGCGCAGCGCCTTGATCTCCTCCGGCGACACGTCACTCCTCGCCGGAGCCGCCGCCGGCGATCGTCATCTTGCCGACGCGCAGCGTCGGCGAGGCGGTGGCGGTGCGCAGGTCCAGGTCCGACCCGACGGCGTCGATGCGCTGCCAGAGATCGTCCACGTTGAGCGAGATGGTGAGCTCGCTCACCGGGTAGGCGAGCTCGCCGTTCTCGATCCAGAAGCCGCTGGCGCCGCGGGAGAAGTCACCGGTGACGGCGTTGAAGCCGAAGCCCATCATCTCGGTCACGTACAGGCCGCGCTTGGTGCCCTTGACGATGGCCTCGTTGGTGTCGGTCCCCGGCTGCAGGACGAAGTTGCTGGTGCTCGGTCCCACGCCCGCGCCGCCGCCGCGCGAGGCGCTGCCGGTGCTCTCGCGGGAGAGCTTGCGCGCGGCGTAGCTGTCGCAGAGGTAGGTGCGCAGCATGCCCCTCTCCACGACCATGTTCTTGCGGCTCGCGAGGCCCTCGCCGTCGAAGGGGCGCGACCCCGGCCCGCGCGGCAGGAGCGGGTCGTCGATGACGGTGACGAGATCGCTCGCGACGCGCGTGCCCTCCCGGCCGAGCAGGTAGCTCGACTTGCGCCAGATGGAGCTGCCCATGACGCACCCCGCGAGCAGGCCCAGGATGGACCGGGCGGCGTCGGGATCGAAGACGACGGGCGCCTCGCAGGAGGCGACCGTGCGCGCGCCCAGCTTGCGCAGGGTGCGGCGCGCGGCCTCGCGCCCGACCGACTCCGCGTCGTCCAGGTCGGCGAGGTAGCGGCGCGCGGTCCAGTGGTAGCCGCGGCGCTTCTTGCCGCCCGCGTCGTCGGCGACCGGCACGACGCTGAGCGACGCGTAGGAGCCCTTGTACGCGGCGCGGAAGCCGCCCGAGAGCACCAGCGCGATCCCGCCGGCGGTGCGTCCGAAGGTCGCGCCCTCGCTGTTGGTGATGCGCGGGTCGAACTCGCGCGCGGCGGCCTCCCCCTTCTTCGCCCAGGCGATGGCCTCCGCCGCGGTGACCGCGCCACCCTTGGGGTCGTACAGGTCGAGATCGGGCGCCTTCGTCGGATCGCAGAGGAGCTTCGGATTGGCGGGGCCGGCGGATGGGTCTTCCTGTGAGAGCTCCACCAGGTCGAGCGCGTCGCGCACGAAGCGCGCGAGGCCGGCCTCCGAGAGATTGCTGGTGGAGGTGCTGGCAACGCGCTGGCCCTTCATCACGCGCAGGCCGGCGGCGCGGTGGCCCGCCTCCTCGACGAGCTCTGGCTCGCCCAGGCGCACCTTGGCCGAGAGCTCGGCCCCCGTGCGAAGCATGCATTCTGCAACAGTCGCGCCGCCCTCGGTCGCGCGGGCGACGATGGCGTCGCCGAGATCGAGGAGGCGTTGAAGGTCACGGTCGATGGGGTCGCTCATCGCGCCGAACGATAGCGCAATCGCACGCGCCCCGCTTCTGTCGTCACCCCAGCTGCGCCAGGTACTCGCCTATCTGCCCCAGCGGCATCTCCCGGGAGGCCACACCCGCGCGGACGGCCGCGCCGGGCATGCCGTAGACGACCGCCGTCTCCGCCGACTCGACGACCACGGTGCCGCCCGCCTCGCGGATGGCGCGGGCACCCTCGACGCCATCGTCGCCCATGCCCGTGAGGATGACGCCGACGGCGCGCGAGCCGGCGATGGCGGCGGAGCGCAGCAACCGGTCCGCGCTCGGGACGTACTTGTCCGCGCTCGAGGCGGGCAGGAGGCGCAGGCGCATGCTGACCTCGTCCTGGACCACCTCCATGCACTGCCGGCCTGGGCACACGAAGCCGGTGCGCGCCCAGAGCCTGTCGCCCTCCTGCGCCTCCGAGACGCGCACCACGCCGCGCTTGGCGAGCCGCTCGGCGAAGGTCCGCGTGAACTTGTCCGGCATGTGCTGGGCGACGACGAAGGTGGCGGGCGTGCTCGAGGGAACGCGGCTGAATATGTCCAGCAACGCGCTGGGCCCGCCCGTCGAGCTGGCGATCGCCACGAGGAAGCGCGGCGCCACCTCGCCCGGCGGCCGCGGCGAGACCGGTGGCGCGAGCGGCGGGCTGTCGGCGAAGATGCCGCTGGGGATGCGGCGCGGCATCACGCGCGTCACGTGAGGGCGCACCACCCGGAGCTGCTTCACCTTGGTCAGGATCTGCTCGCGGACGCCCTCCGCGTCGGGGGCGATCTGCCTGTCCGGCTTGGTGACGAAGTCCAGCGCGCCCAGCTCCAGCGCCTTGAAGACGTTCTCCTTCTGCGCGTAGGAGGAGACGACGATGACCGGCGTGGGCTGCTTGGCCATCAGGATGCGCAGGAAGGTGAAGCCGTCCATGCGCGGCATCTCCAGGTCCAGCGTGATGACGTCCGGCCGCAGCAGCGTCGCCAGGCGCAGCGCCTCCTCGCCGTCGGCCGCCTTGCCGACGACCTCCACGCCCTCTTGCCCCGCGAAGATCTCGGCGATGTTCCGGCGGTTGTAGGCCGAATCGTCGACGATGAGGACGCGGAGCTTGCTCGTCGTCGCGGTCACTCGTTGGGCCTTCCGGGAGCGGCCAGGGGCTTTCTGTACACGAGGTCTTCGCGCAAGTGTAACAGCTCGAACGCCGTCGTGACATTCAAGAGAGACTCGGAGTGGCCCAGCAGCAGCACGCCGCCGGCGTGGAGCCGCTCGTGGAACATGTCGATGACACGGCGGCGGCCGTGCTGGTCGAAGTAGATGAGCACGTTGCGGCAGAAGATGGCGTCGGCGCGGCCCAGCAGACGCGGCTTGTCCTCGTCCAGCAGGTTCATGCAACCGAAATGGCACATGCCGCGGATCCGCTCCACCACCGCGTGGCCCTCCGGTCGCTCCAGGAAGTACGCGCGCTTGAGCTCGGGGGAGGTGCTGCGGAAGCTCGCCGGGCCGTAGACGCCACGACGCGCCACCGCGATGCAACGCTTGGAGATGTCCGAGCCGAACACCTTGACGTCCCAGCCTTCGAAGAGCGCCGACTGCGAGAGCAGGATGGCGATGGTGTACGCCTCCTCCCCGGTGGAGCACCCCGCGCTCCACACGACGAGCCGCTTGCGCGCCCGCGCCTGCTCGTGGAGCAGGGGCACCACCTCGGTCGCGAAGGCGCGGAGCTGGTAGTCCTCGCGGAAGAAGTAGGTCTCGTTGGTGGTGAGCAGCTCGACCGCGTCGTCCCACTCCACCGCCGCGCGCGGGTTGAAGCGCAGGTAGTGGTAATACTCGGCGAAGCTGGAGAGGCCCAGCACCGCCAGCCGCTCGCGCAGGCGCCGCTCGAGCGAGCCGCGCGCGTCGGCGCCGAAGGAGAGGCCGGTGCGCGCCGCCAGCAGGTCGCGGAGCAGGCGGAACTCGTCCGGCTTCATCGCCACCCCGCCGATGTAGGTGGAGCGCGACAAGGCCTACTCCACCTGCTGCATCCCGGAGAAGCTCTGACTGCCGGAGAGCGCGACGAGGATCGCCTCGCGCACGACCGCGTCGGTCTCCCGCTCCAGGCGCGCCCGCAGCAGCGCCCGCGCCTCCTTCGAGGCGTCCTGGCCGAGCAGCTCGGCGGCGAGCCGGCGCACCTCCCACGCCTGGTGGTCCAGGCACATGCCCAGCCGCGAGAGGGTGCGCGCGTCCCCCACGCGGGAGATCTCGCTCAGCGCCAGGCGCACCACCTCGGGATCGCCGTGGTCCAGCGCGGCGATGAGCACGTCGCGCGCGCGGGGCACCGAGAGCTGACCCACGGCCTCCACCGCGGCGCAGGCGACGGCGGCGTCGGGCGAGCGCACCAGCGACGCGACGACGTGCACGCAACGCTCCGGGTCGGCGTCGCCCAGTGCGCGGCACGCCGCGGCGACGAGCTCGGCGTCGGCGGCGGAACCCAGCAGCGTCTCCAGGGCGTCGGTGTGGCCCAGCCGGCCGAGCGCGCGCACCGCCGCGAGACGCACCTCCCGCTCCTCGTCGGCGAGCGCCATCGTCACGTGCTCGCGCGCGGCGTCACCGCCACGCGAGGCGATGGCCTCCAGCGCCGCGCGGCGCACGCGCACGTCGGACGCGGCGAGCGCCCGGCGGAGGAAGGCGAGATCGCGCTCGGCCAGCGGGCCCGGCGGGGGCGTCGCCGCGATGAGCACGCACCCGGCGGCGGCCCGCGCGTCATCGGCGGCGAAGCGCGTGAGGGCCGCGCGCGCCTCCTGCGGGTGGCGCTCGGCCAGGCGAGCGAGGGCGGCCACCGCGGCGCTCGCGGCGCGGATGTCCGGGTGCGTGACGAGCGGCGCCACGCGATCCAGGTCCGACCCGTCCCCGAGCGACCCGAGCGTGCGCGCCGCCGACGCCGCCACGTCGGGGTCCTCCGCGAGCGCGGCACGCACCGCGTCGAGCGCCTCGCTCGTGAGCGCGCCGGTGAGCGTGGTGAGCAGGGCGAAGAGGGCGGCGCGGCGCTCGGGCGGCGCGCCCTTCGCCGCCTGCAGCACCGCCGGGACCGCCGCGCTGCCCAGCATCCCGAGGGCGAGCTCGGCGCTCGGACCGAGGTCGGGCGAGAGCGCCGCCTCCACCACCGCCGGCGCGTCGGCCGGGTGCCCGATGGCGGCGAGCGCCACCAGGGCGGGCCCCTGGGCGTGGCCCATCGCGCGGACGCGCTCGGCGGCGTCGGCGTGCGACTGCAAGCGCGCCCGCACGGCGTCCAGCGGGCGGCCGGCGCACCACGCCGCGTCGACCCACTCGGCGAGCGCCACCAGCGCGTGGCGCGCGATCGGCGCGCTCGGGTCGAAGATGGCCTCCGCGAGCGCCAGGCCGGCGGCGTCCTCCGCGCAGCGCGCGGCCGCGCCGATCGCGCGCCGCCGCACCATCGGGTCGGCGCAGAGCGGCTCGAGCAGGCGCCAGGGCAGCGGCGCGTCCAGGTGCAGCAGCGCGTCCAGCGCCGCGAGCTTCATCACCGGCTCGCCGTGCACGAGCGCGTGGCTGAGCCCCTTGATCGCCTCGCGCCGCACCTCGTCGCCGGACACCGCGGCGGTGCCGAGCGCCTCCGCCGCCGCGTAGCGCACGTTGGGGTCGGCGTCCTTCAGGCACGCGGCGAGCGCGCGCGCGCCGCGCACGTCGGGCACGCCGCCCAGGACCTCCGCGGCGAGCTTGCGGCCGTCGGCGTCCAGCCGCCGCAGCGCCTCGGCGGCGGTGGGCACCGCGTCGGGCCCCATGGCGATCAGCGCCTCGACCGCCGCGTTGCGCAGGCCCACGTTCGTCTTGTCGTCCAGCGCGCGGCCGAGCGCCCGCAAGGCGTCCTCCCGCCGCGCGAGCATCGGCGCGAGCTGCGCCGCCTCCTTGCGCACGCGCCAGTCCTCGTCGCCGAGCGCGATCACGAGCAGGTCGGCGGCCAGGGCCCCGTCCACGCCCGGCAGGTCCTTGACCGCGAGCCGGCGCGTCTCCGGGTCGGGGCTCTCCAGCTGCCGTGCGAGCTTGGCCGCGTCGCTCACGTCCGCGCCCCCTGGGCCAGCGCGGCGCGCGCGAGGGGCGCGACCACGTCGTCGAAGCGCGCGGCGTCCAGCACGAACACCATCTCCCCCTCGTGGGTGGTGACGCCGTCGATCCCGCGCACGTCGTCGCCCGGGCCGATCGGGGGGGCGTCGCGGATCTCGCCGCTGCGGAAGACCTCGGTCACGCCGTCCACCACGAGCGCGAGCAGGTGCGAGCCGCGGTCCACCACCACCCACTTGGTGCGGCGCGTGAGGGGCGCCGCCTCCAGCCCGAAGCGGGCGCGCAGGTCGAGCACCGGGACGACCTCGTCGCGGTAGTCCGCCACGCCGATCACCGCCGCGGGCGCGCTGGGCAGCTCCACCAGCGGCAGGGGGTTGACGATCTCCCGCACCACCGCGATGGGGATCGCGTAGCGCACCTCGCCGATGACACACTCGACGAGGTTCTTGGACGGGTCCTTGCGCTGGCGTCTTTCCATGGATGTCAGAGCCTGTGAAGCATTCCGTCAGGTCCGGCAGCCCGACGCGGGGCGGAGGGCCCGCGTGGGGAGAGGCCCCGACCCATGACCTGGGCGGGGAGGGGCGGCGCGCGCCGCCCCCGCGACCTGTGGAGAGACAGATGTGAATTCATTCACATTCTCTCACGTCTCGATGGTGGACCGGAGGTCGAGCAGGATGAGGATGACGCCGTCCCCCCGACGCGCGCCGGGCGCGCCAGGGGCCTGCGGCCGGCCGATGCCGACGATGTGCGCCGGCTGGTCGCCGCCGAGCACCTGCGCGGGCTCAATCTCGTCCTCGGCGAGGCGGTAGACCTGCAGCACCTCGTCGACGAGGAGTCCGGCGAGCTCGTTCTCCCCGACGTCGACGAGGAGGATGCGCGTGCGGTGATCGAAGGGGGCCTCCGGCAGGTTGAAGCGGCGGCGCAGGTCGAGCACCGTCACCAGCCGGCCGCGGACGCTGACGACACCCACGATGGGGCTGGGCGCGCGAGGCACCTCGGTGATGGGCGGCGGCTTGAGGATCTCGGCCACCACGCCGATGCGCACCGCGTAGGTGTCCCCGGCCAGGACGAAGGCCAGGTACTCGGTCCGCTTCTTCCCGTCTCCGGTGCGGCGACCGAGCGGCTCGGCCCTTCGCTTGACGAGCGCCGCCATCAGGCCCGGCCCTCAACGCGCGCCTCGGTGGAGGTGGCCAGCACCTCGTCCACCAGCGCCGCCATGTCCAGCACCAGGGCGACGCGCTGATCGCCCAGCTCCGTCGCGCCGGCGAAGCCGCGCACCCGCGACAGCGTCCGCCCCAGCGCCTTGATGACGATGTCCTGCTGCCCGATGAGCCGCTCCACCACGAAGCCGAGGCGACGCGATCCCACGGCCGCGACGACGACGAAGCCCTTCTCGTTGGCGGACGCGCGCGCGCCGCCGTGACCGAAGAGGCGTGCGAGCGAGACCACGGGGAGCGTGGCGCCACGCACCGTCATCACGTCGCGCCCCTCGAAGGAGCGCAGCAGGGACGGGTCGAAGACGATGGCCTCCTCCACGCTCGCCAGCGGCATGGCGTACTTGTGCCCGACGATCTCCACGAAGAGCGCGCTGATGATGGCGAGGGTGATCGGCAGGGTGATCGTCATCTTGGTGCCGATGCCCACGTCGCTCGTGATGTCGACGATGCCGCCGAGCTTGCCGATGTTCGTCTTGACGACGTCCATGCCGATGCCGCGCCCGGAGGTGTCGGTCGCGGTCTCGCGCGTGGTGAACCCCGGGCGGAAGACGAGCGCCAGAAGCTCCCGCGGGGAGAGGTCGCGCGCCTCCTCCGCCGTGAGCACGCCGCGCTTGACCGCGGTGGCGACGAGGAGCGTCGGGTCCATGCCGCGCCCGTCGTCCTCGACCTCGATGACGACCTGATTGCCCTTCTGGAAGGCGTTGAGGGCCACCGTGCCCACGGGCGGCTTGCCCACGCGCATCCGCTCGTCGCGCGACTCGATGCCATGGTCGATCGCGTTGCGGATCATGTGCATGAGCGGGTCGCTCAGCTCCTCCACGATGAGCTTGTCCAGCTCCGTCTCGGCGCCCGTCACCACCAGGTTGACCTGCTTGTCGGCGTCGCGGGAGAGCTGCCTCACCACCCGCGCCAGCTTGTCGAACGCCTGGCCCAGCGGGACCATGCGCACCTCGAGGATGCCGTTCTGCATCTGCCCGAGGAGCCGCTCGAACCCGCGGCTCAGGCGGTGCAGCTCCTGGCCCAGCTCGCGCAGCTCCGGGCGCGCGCGCACCCGCTCGCCCAGCGCCCCCAGGCCGGTGCGGACGATCGCCAGCTCGCCCACGATGTTCATCAGGTGGTCGAGCTTGTGGATGTCGACGCGCACCGTCTGGCTCACCGAGCGGAGCGAGAGCTCCTTGCCGCCCTCCGCGGGCGGGGGCAGCGACTGCGGCGAGGCCCTCGCGCCGGGGCGCCCCGCGGCGATCTGCGTGCCTGCCTCTGCGGGGAACATCGGCGGCGGGGCGCTCGTGTGGCGCGCGGGCGGGGTGAGCGAGCGCGCGGGCGAGGGCGCGCGACGCGCCACCTCGTCGACGACCACGTTCGGCCCGAGCAGCGCCTCGCGGAGGACGTGCACCGGCGCGCGGCTGGCGAGCAGGATCTCCAGCTCGATGGAGTCGACGTCGCCGCCGCCGCCCGTCGGCAGGTAGGTGATGATCTCGCCGTGGGGGCGCGCCTTGGCCTTCAGCTCGTCCAGCGCGGTGTCGATCGTCGCGAGCGGGAACTGCACGCGCACCTTGAAGAGCGACGTCCCCGCCTGGATGTTGGACCGCAGGCGGTGCTCCTCGTACTCGGTGAGCACGCCGAGCAGCCCGGGGTCGAGCTCGTACTGCGCGACCGGGCTCGCCGCCGCCTCGTCGCCGTGCGCGAGCGCGCCGAGCGCGACGAGCAGCGCCTCCACGTCCTCCGAGGGGTCCGGCGCGTCTCCGCGCTCGGCCGCGAGCAGGCGACCGTACAGCTCGACCGCCTTGAAGATGACGTCCAGGACGCCCGGGGTGAGCTCCAGCTTGCCGAGGCGCAGGTCGTCGAGCAGATCCTCCAGCTCGTGCGAGAGGCCGGTCATCATCGCCGCGCCGAAGAGGCCAGAGAGCCCCTTGAGCGTGTGCACGGCGCGGAAGACCTCGTTGATCAGCTCGGGGTCGTTGCCGCCGGTCTTGGTGAGGTCGTCCAGGGCGAGGAGGTCGCTCCCCAGGCCGTCCACCAGCTCCTGCGCCTCCGAGAAGAACTCCTCCCGCGCGCGATCCGTCGGGCCGTCGCCGCGGCCGTGCCCGCCGCCGCCCTCGTCCGTCACGTCTCCCCCGCCGCGAGCAACTCGGCGCACGCCTCGGTGAGCTGCTCCGCCGTGAAGGGCTTGGGCACGTAGCAGTTCGCCCCCAGCGCGAGCCCGCGCTCCACGTCGCGCTCGGTGTTCTGGGTCGAGATGATGATGAGGGGCGTCGTCTTGTGATGCTCGCTCTGACGGACGAACTTGATGAGCTCCAGCCCGTTGATGTCCCCCATGTTGATGTCGGTGACGATGAGGCCGTACGGCCCGCGGGGGAGCAGCCGCATCGCCTCGAAGCCGGAGCGCGCCTCGGTCACCTCGCAGGCTCCGGAGCGCGCGGCGAGGTCGGCCCCCTCCAGCACGGCGCGGACGAACGCCCGGGTCGAGGCCGAGTCTTCGACGAGCAGCACCTTGCGGGCGGTCACCCTGAGAGCTTACACGGCCTGCGCTACGCGCGGAAAGCGGACGACGGCCCGGGGCGCTATGCTGCGGGCATGCCCCCGTCGCCCACGAAGACCGCCGCGGCCTTGGTGATCGGCAACGAGATCCTCTCCGGCAAGATCGAGGAGAAGAACGTCGCGGAGCTGGCGCGCCTGCTCCGGCGCCTGGGCGTGCGCCTCGCCCGCGTGGTGGTGGTGCCGGACGAGGTGGAGGTGATCGCCGGGGAGGTCCGCCTGCTGGCGAAGGCTCACGACTGGCTGTTCACCTCCGGCGGCGTCGGTCCCACCCACGACGACGTCACCATCGAGGCGGTGGCCAGGGCCTACGACGTGCCGGTGGTCTCCGACCCCGAGCTGGAGCGGATGCTCCGCACGCACTACGGTGAGCGCTGCGGGGACGGCCACCTGCGCATGGCGCTCATCCCGCGGGGCGCCGCGCTGGAGGTGAGCGCGGAGGTGCGCTGGCCCACGGTGCGGATGGAGAACACCTGGTGTTTGCCGGGCATCCCGGAGGTGTTCCGCATGAAGCTGCCCGTCGTGGCGGAGCGCATCGGCGCGGGGCGCGGGTACGTCTCGCTCGCCGTCTACACCCGGATGGAAGAAGGCGACCTCAAGCCCCTGCTGGACAGGGTGGTGGCCGCCTTCCCGGACGTCGACGTCGGCTCGTACCCGAAGTGGCGGGACCCGGCCTACAAGACCAAGCTCACCTTCGACGGGCTGGACGAGGCCCGCGTGCGCGCCGCGCGCGACGCCTTCGTCGCGACGCTGCCCGCAGGCGAGCCCCAGTCCGTGGAGGGGTGATCAGCCCTGCACCGACTCGCCGGCGCCGTCGATCACGTGCACGTCTTCTTCTGGCTTCTTCAGGCCCTCGGCGAGGGCGCCGAGCGTCCTGGCGACGCCGCCGAGCGTGCGGGCGCTCGTCTCGAGGGCGAGCTGGCCCACCTTCAGGCCGTAGGAAGCCCAGGCCTCGCCCACGTCGAACAGCGAGTCGACGATGGTGGCGGCGGTCTTCTTCTCCTCGGGGTGTGCGGTCTCGTGCGTGCTCATGACTCGTCTCCTTCTTCTTCCTTCTCTGGCGTCGGCAGGTCGTGCGGCAGACATTTGCCGCAGACGAAGATCTTCGGGGTGACGCGGCTGCCGGGCTTGGCGTCGCAGAGGCCGAGGTGCGCGCGGGACCCCGCGGGCAAGACCTCCCCGCACCTGGCGCAGGCCGAGGCCTGCGCGAGCGTGACCTCCTGGTAGGCGAACACGTCGGCCAGCGGGTCGGCCTTCACGCGCCGGCGCAGCCGCTCACGCTCCTTCTCCAGGGTGGTGGCGGCGTGGCGCAGCCGCTCCTCCACCCGGTCGCCGGCGATGTCGGCCACGTCCACCGCGTCCTCCAGGATGGTGCGCACCAGGTTGGAGACCGGCACCCGCAGGTTCTCGGCGAAGCGCTTCAGCTCCCGCTCCAGCACCGCCGGCACCCGGGTGTGAAGCACCCGCTCCTTGCGGTCGTTGTCTCGCGCCTCGACTTCCATGGAATCCTCGTCTCTCGCCGGTTTCTCGGGGCGACGGGCGCCTTTCGGCGGCTCGAGGCCCTTGCCCTTCGCTCGTTGTGTCACGTCGTGATACATAAGACGGCATGTATCACACGTCAAGGCTGGAGGGCCGGGACGCCCCCGCAAGTGGGCCATCGGGAGGCTGAACTCGCGGCGCCGTGCGACCTCTCGCGCAGGGCCGCGATGGGACTGGTTGCGTGAAGCGGGCCGCCCTCGCTAAACTTGGCGCCGAACACGGTTCACAAGCCCGCCAGGTTCACGTCATGTTGTCCGTCGTGCCTGGCCCCCTCCCCCCATTGCTGTCCGAGGCGAACAACCAAAGCCCCATGTGGAAGCTGGTCATCGAGGACGACGAAGGGAAGCGGACCGTCGTGCCGCTGACGCGCGACGACTACACGATCGGGCGCAAAGAGGGGAACACCATCCGCCTGACGGAGCGCAACGTCTCGCGTGACCACGCCAAGGTCCACAAGACCAACGGCACCAGCGCGCCAGCCGCGCCTCCGCAGTCCGGCTACTACCTGGAAGACCTGGACAGCTACAACGGCGTCTACGTCAACGGTCTGCGCGTGGCGCAGCCGCAGGAGTTGCAGCACGGCGATCTGATCCAGATCGGCGACTACCGCATCATCATGCAGGACGACGCCCTGGTGGAGGGCGTGGCCCCCGGCCCGGGCGGCACCACCCAGGACATGAAGTCCACGGTGCCGACGGGCGTGATGAACCGAGCCGCGATGCTGATGGAGCGGCCCAACCGCCTCGTCATGCTGGCCGGCCCGACGCCCGGCGCCGAGTACCCGCTGACCGACGAGCGCGTGACCATCGGCCGGGCGGAGGACGCCACCATCTCGGTCAACCACAACTCGGTGTCGCGCCTGCACTGCGAGATCCACTCCCTCGGGGAGGGCCGCTACGAGATCGTGGACAAGGGCTCGTCCAACGGCGTGCGCATCAACGCCTCCGAGCTGCGGCGCAGCATCATCGAGCCGGGCGACGTCATCGAGCTCGGCGACGTCCGCTTCCGCTTCGTCGGCGCGGGGCAGATCTTCCTGCCCGGCGTGGGCGACAGCCAGCAGCTCGAGGCCATCAGCGACAGGCCTCCGGGCTCGTACCGGGCGGCCGAACGCAAGCCTGGCGCCGGCCTGATCCCGTGGATCCTCCTCGGCGTGGTGCTGGCGGGGGGCCTCGTCGCCGGCGTCGCCATCTACCAGGAGAGGAAGAGCGCGCCCGGCCCCGACGGCCCGGTGCCGAGCGCGATCGAGGACCCCGAGCAGCTCGCGCTGGAGGCCGCCAAGCAGCTCTGCGACGACGGCAAGTGCGACGTCGCCCACGACAAGCTCATGGTCGGCATCGCCGACGAGTCGCCGCTCCGCAAGTCCACCGACTTCCAGAACATCGAGACCAAGTGGGCCGACTCCCTTCTGGACCGAGCCGACAAGGAGACCGATCCGGTGAAGAAGCGGAGCCTCCTGCACCAGGTGGAGGCGACCGACACCGTCCCGGAGAGCCGCCGCAACATCGCGACGAGCAAGCTCGCCGAGCTGGACGCCGCGCAGTCGACGAACCCGACGGCGACGGAGGCCCCGACAGAGACCGCGCCCACGACGACGGCCACGCACACCGTGCCCACCACGACGGCCACGCACACCGTGCCCACCGCGACGGCCACGCACACCGTGCCCACCGCGACGGCCACGCACGTCACGCACCGCGGGAGCGTCGCCGGCCAGGCGCGCGAGCTCATCCTGGCGGGCAAGATCTCCAGCGCGCGGGCGCTGCTCGAGCCGCGCGTCTTCAGCGGCAAGGCGACGCCGGACGAGCGCAACCTGCTCTACGGCATCTGCAAGGGCGTCGACAAGCAGTGCACCGACGCCATCAAGAAGGCCTATCCTTGACAGGGGCGGCACGCGCCGCCCCTCCCCGCCCAAGTGAATTGGGCGGGGCCCCTCCCCACGCGGGCCCTCCGCTACGCGTCGGGCGCTAGCGACCCGGCACGCGCCGCCCCTCCCCGCCCAAGTGAATTGGGCGGGGCCCCTCTCCATGCGGGGCCTCCGCTGCGCGTCGGGCAGCAGTGGCACCTGATTGCGCTCGCACGCTGGCGCGCTCGCTACGCGAGGCCCGCCAGGGCGTCGTAGGCCGCGTACTTGAAGAGCTCGGCGAGGGTCGGGTAGTTGAAGACCATCTCGATGAAGGTGTCCACCGTGCCGCCCAGGGTGATGACCGCCTGACCGATGTGCACCAGCTCGCTCGCCCTGTCGCCGATGCAGTGACACCCGACGAGCTTGCGGTCCGCCTTGTCGAACAGGAGCTTGATGACGCCGTCCTTGTCCCCGATGATCTTGCCGCGCGCGTTGTCCCGGTAGAAGGCGCGGCCGACGACATAGTCGATCCCCTTCTCCTTCGCCTGCTCCTCCGAGAAGCCGACGCAGCTCACCTCCGGGATGGTATAGACGCCGTACGGGAGCAGGTGGGAGACCTGCTTCTTGTAGGTGAAGCCGAAGGCGTGGCACACCGCCACCCGCGCCTGCTCCATCGACGTGGACGCCAGCGCCGGGAAGCCGATGACGTCGCCCGCCGCGTAGACGCTCGGCACCGCGGTGGCGTAGTGCTCGCTCACCTGCACGTAGCCGCGCTTGTCGAGCGACACGCCCGCCTCCTCCAGACCGAGCCCCGCGGTGCGGCCCCCGCGGCCGGATGCGACGAGCAGCCGGTCGCACGCGAGGCGCTCCCCACCCTCCAGCACGACGATGATCTCCGCGCCCTCGCGCGTCACGCTCGCGGTGCGCGCGGCCATGCGGAAGTCCACGCCCAGGCCCGCCATGGCGCCGCGCAGCCGGTCGCCCATCTCGGCGTCGAGGAAGGGCAACAGGCGCGGCCGGCCCTCCACCAGCGTGACCTTGACGTGCATCGCCGCGAACATGGAGGCGTACTCGCAGCCGATGACGCCGCCGCCCACCACCACCATCCTCTTCGGGAGGCGGTCGAGCAGCAGGATGGTGTCGGAGTCGTCCACGTCCTCGTCGTCGAAGGGGATGTTCGGCGGGTGGTAGGGCGCCGACCCCGTCGCCACCAGCACGACCTCCCCGGTCATGCGCTCCACCACGTCGCCCGCGGTGTCGCGCACCTCCACGGCGTGCGGGTCAGTGAGGCGCGCGGCGCCCACCAGCTGCGTGACCCCGTGGCGATCCAGGTTCCACTTGATCCGCTTGACCTCCAGTTCGCGCACCGCGTCCTTGCGCGAGAGCAGCTTGGGCACCGCGAGCTCGGGGTTGACGCTCACGGTGAGCCCGTAGAGCTCGCTCTGCCGGTAGCCGGAGAGGAAGATCGCCGTCTCGCGCAGCGTCTTGGAGGGCAGCGTCCCGGTGTGCACCGCCGCGCCGCCGGGCTCCGGCTCGCGCTCCACGATGCAGACGCGCTTGCCGAAGTAGGCGGCCTGCGCGGCCCCCTTCTCGCCGGCCGGACCGGCGCCGATCACGATCAGGTCGTAGTCGTAGGCCACCAGGCCACGCTACCAGGCGCCGCTACAGGTCGTCGATCTTGTAGTCCTTGATCTTGTAGAGCAGCGCGCGGTGGCTGATCTCCAGCAGCTCCGCCGCGCGGGTCCGGTTGCCCCGGGTCTTCTGCAATGCGCGGCGGATGAGGATCTGCTCGATCGCCGCGCTCGTCTTCTTGATGGACAGCTCCCCGCTGGCGAGCTGCACCTGCACGGCGTCCAGCGCGTCGCGGATGCGGTCGGGCAGATCGCTCGCCTCGATGACGTCGGTGTCGCAGAGGACCATCGCCCGCTCGATGGTGTTCTCCAGCTCGCGCACGTTGCCCGGCCACGCGTACTCCAAAAGGAGCTTGCGCGCCTCCGCGCTCGTCGTGCGGATCTGCGTGCCGAGCCGCGCGTTGTTGCGCGTGACGAAGTGGTCGATGAGCAGCGGGATGTCCTCGCGCCGCTCGCGCAGCGGCGCGA
This sequence comes from uncultured delta proteobacterium, assembly GCA_963782055.1. Classification (GTDB taxonomy): domain Bacteria; phylum Myxococcota_A; class Polyangia; order Polyangiales; family Polyangiaceae; genus DASXHD01. The sequence continues at coordinate 456,929 of CAWAIF010000003.1, read as the reverse complement.
CGGCGATGGGCAGCACGTTGATGCGGTAGTAGAGGTCCTCGCGGAAGCGGCCCGCCTTCACCTCCGCCGCAAGATCGCGGTGCGTCGCCGCGATGATGCGCACGTCCACCTTGACGTCGCGCGTCTCGCCCAGCCGGCGGATCGTCTCCTCCTGCAGGACGCGCAGCAGCTTGACCTGGAGGTTGAGCGGCAGCTCGCCGACCTCGTCCAGCAGGAGGGTCCCGCCGCTCGCCTCCTCGAACAGCCCGCGCTTGTCGGTATTCGCGTCGGTGAAGGCGCCCTTCTTGTGGCCGAAGAGCTCGCTCTCCAGCAGCGCCTCCGGGATGGCGCCGCAGTTGATCCCCACGAAGGGGTGGTTCTTGCGCGCGGAGCGGGCGTGCAGCGCCTTGGCCACCAGCTCCTTGCCCACGCCGCTCTCGCCGGTGACGAGCACGGTCGTCTTGAAGTCGGCGATCTTGGCGATGGTGCGGAAGACCTCCACCATCGGCGGGCTCTTGGCGAGCATCGTCTCGAACTGCGCGTCCTTCTGGATCTGCTCCTTCAGCGCGCGGTTCTCGCGGCGCAGCGTCTCGCGCTCCTCCGCCTTCTTGAGGGCGAGCACCACCTCGTCCGGCTTGAAGGGCTTGGAGACGTAGTCGTAGGCGCCCGCCTTGATCGCCTCCAGCGCGAGCTCCACGTTGCCGTACGCGCTCATGACGATGACCGTCGCCGGCACCTGCTTGGCCTTCAGGGTGGCGAGCAGGTCCAGGCCGCCCATCTTCGGCATGCGCACGTCGGTCAGGATGACGTCCGGGCCAAAGGTGTCGACCATGGCGAGGGCGGCCTCCCCCGAGTCCGCCACCTCCACCTCGTAGCCGTGCTTGCGGAGCAGGGTCCGCAGCACGAGGCGAATGTTCTCCTCGTCGTCCACGATCAGGATGCGCCGCACGCTCCAGAGGCTAGCAGATACAAATTGCATAGCCCGGACAAACATTTCACGGTAACCGGCTGAAATTAGGCATACGAGCTGCGCAAAAAGGGTCCGGATCCCCCGTGCCCTCCAGGATCGCAAGCGTGCTAACGGTGGCCCATGCACACCGGCCTGGATCGCCTCCTCGCCTCGGCCGACCTCCAAAACAAACTCCTCGCCGGACGCCTCGGCCTGCTCGCCCACCCTGCCGCGGTCACCCGCGAGCTGGTCCACATCGCGGCGGCGCTGCGCGCGTACGGCCACCACCCCGCGATGATCTTCGGCCCGGAGCATGGTTACGGGGGCGAGGCGCAGGACATGATCGGCGTCACCGACGCCCGGGACACCAGCGGCACACCCGTGCGGAGCCTCTACGGTGAGCGGTTCGACGACCTGTCACCTCGGCCGGAGGATCTCGGCGCAGATCGACACGCTGGTCATCGACCTGCAGGACGTGGGCGCCCGCTACTACACCTTCGTGTGGACCGCGGTTCTCGCCCTGCGGGCGTGCGCGAAGGCGGGTGTGCGCGGCGTCCTGCTCGACCGGCCCAACCCCACGGGCGGCAACAAACTGACGCTCGAGGGCCGCTCGCAGTCAGCGCGCTACCGCTCCTTCGTTGGCCTGGAGCCGATCGCGGTGCGTCACGGGCTGACGCCGGGCGAGATCGCGGCCTGGCGGGCCGAGGTGGAAGGGTGGCCGCCGGAGACGCTCACGGTGGTCCGCGCGGACTGGGACCGGAGCTTGCTTGCGACCGGGTGGGACCGTGACTTCATCTTACCTTCGCCGAACATGCCTACACCGGCCACCGCGCTGGTCTACCCCGGTGGGTGCCTCCTCGAGGGGACGAACCTCTCGGACGGGCGGGGCACCACCCGCCCCTTCGAGATCACCGGCGCCCCCTTCGTGGACGGCGAGCGCCTCGCCCGCGAGCTCGGGGCGCTCGGCCTGCCCGGCTTCGTCGCGCGACCGATCACCTTCCGTCCGACGTTCCACAAGCACGCGGGCGAGGTGTGCGGCGGCGTCCAGATCCACGTCACCGACGCGCGCTCGTTCCGGCCCGTGGCGACGTACGTCGCGCTGGTGGCGCTCACGCATCATCACGCGCCGGAGCGCTTCGTCTTCCGCACCGAGCGCTACGAGTTCCGCGACGACGTGCCCGCGTTCGATCTGCTCACCGGCGACGGCGAGGCGCGCGAGCGCATCGTTCGAGGCGACGCCGCGCGCGACGTGGCGGAGATGGTGTCGGCGCTGCGCCCCGGCGACGCGGAGCTCTGGGACGCCGCGACGAACGCTTCGTTGCGCCGGCAGAGCTGAGCATTCGCCGGGAAATCTCGCGAGGATCGTCAACGCGTTTGGTGGCGACGCCGCCGGGCCTTCGGTAGACTGGCAGACGGATGTCCACGCGCGAAGGGCCTGACGAGTCGCTCCTCGGACGCAAGGTCGCGGGCAAGTACGCGATCGAGTCCTTCGTCGGGGCCGGCGCGATGGGCGCGGTGTACAAGGCGCGGCAGGTGGTGCTCGACAAGGTCGTCGCCATCAAGGTGATGCACCGGGACATCGCCAAGGACGAGAAGTTCGTCGCGCGCTTCAAGCGGGAGGCCCGGGCCGCCTCCAAGCTGGACCACCCCAACTCCCTGCGCGTCATCGACTTCGGCGAGGAGCCCGATGGTCTGCTCTACATCGCGATGGAGTACCTGGACGGCACCGACCTGTTCGCGGTGCTCAAGTCCTCGTGGCCCCTGCAGGACGAGCGGGTGGTCGACATCCTGATCCAGGGGCTCGCCGCGCTCGCCGTCGCGCACGACCAGGGCGTGGTGCACCGCGACCTCAAGCCCGAGAACATCATGATCCTCGCGGGCAAGGACGACGAGGGGCGCGAGCGCGACATCGTCAAGGTGTGCGACTTCGGCATCGCCAAGATCAGCGAGTCGCGCGACGTCGACGGCAAGGACACCGCCGGCCGCCTCTCCACCAAGGGGCTCGTCGTCGGCACGCCGGAGTACATGTCTCCGGAGCAGGGACGCGGCGAGAAGCTGGACGCGCGCAGCGACCTCTACTCGATGGGCGTCATCCTCTTCCAGCTCCTCACGCGCCGCGTGCCCTTCGACGCGGAGAACGCCATCGGCATCGTGCTCAAGCACGTGACCGAGGAGCCGCCGCGGCCCTCGGAGATCTACCCGGGCGTGAACGCCAACCTGGAGGCGGTGTGCCTCAAGGCGATGCAGAAGAAGCGGGAGGATCGCTACCAGAGCGCCCGCGAGATGCGCGCCGACCTCAAGACGGCGATCGAGGGCGGCATCCTCCCGCGCAGCCTGCCGACGGCGACCGACAGCAACCCGGCGCTCGCGGGGGCGCGCGCGAGCCTCGCCAGCGCGGCGACGGTGCCGCTGGACGCCGCCCAGCTCAGGGCGGCCGCCGCGCAGATGCAGCCCTCCGCCAGCAAGGTCACGCCCATCGGCACCGAGGCGCTGGAGCGGCCCGCGGGGGTGCCACGCCGGTGGACGGGCTACCTGCTCGCCATGAGCCTCTTCAGCGTGGTGGGCGCAGGCGGCTACTTCGTCTACCAGAAGCTCCAGAGCAGCGCGCAGGCGGGGACGGCACCTTCGGCGATCGCGTCGGCGAGCGCCGAGCACGCGACCTCCCCCGTGGCGGTGGCCAGCGACGACGTGACGCCGGTGGACTCCGCCGCCATCGCGTCCCCCTCCGCGTCGGCGGCGCCGCACGGCTCGGCGACACCGCTCGCCGTCGTGTCGGCGAAGGCCCGCGCGTCGGGCACGCCCGCCGCGTCGGCGTCGACCGCCACCACGGTCGCGAGCGCCGCGCCGCCCGCCAGCGTCGCGCCTCCCGCGCCCGCGGTCGAGGCGGGAGCTCCGCCCCCGTCGGGGCCGGGCAGCGTCCGGCTCGGCAACGTGCAGACGACGGGCGGTATCGACAACCACGCCGTGCGCGGCGCGCTCATGTCACTGAACGCCTCCTTCACGCGGTGCTACCGCGATGCCCTGCGCTCGGGCGCGAAGGCGGACGCGTATACGGGCAAGCTTCACGTGGACATCGGCGGTGACGGCCACATCACCAAGGTGGCGATGGGCGTGCCGGACTTCCTGCAGGGGGCCGGCAACTGCATCATCAACAGCGTGCCGGGCACGGTGGTGCAGGGGGTCCCTGCGGGCGGCGGCTCCGCCGACATGGACGTCACCTTCACGCCCTGAGAGGCTCCCGGCGCGCCGGTGGACGGCGGACAAAAAAAACGCGCCCGAAGCAGCTTGGCTACTCCGGGCGCGGGGGCTCACGCGGTGGGGGAGGGGGCTCGCGCAAGCCCACGAGTCGCACTGCAAGAACGGAGGAGGGGGCTCGTCCCTACAGCTGCGTGTCTGCGTACGAGAAAAAGAATGGGGCCAACCGGCGGCGGATGCAAGGGGTGAACGCACGAAAATCTTTGAGGAATCAGAGCCATCCGGTGTCTACTTCCCGACAGGCCGGAAGTGCGCGGAATCCGGAAGGCAGCCCTCTGGAAGCGGCCAATTTCGGGGGCTGAAGCCCCCAATTCGACAGGCAGGCGGTGGGGCGGCGCGAAGCCTGTCGGATTGTCAGCGTGCTAGCGCTCCGTCGCGTGACGACAGCGCCGGGGAGGCTCCCCGTCCCACCTCGCAGCGGCTACTTCGAACCGTCCTCCAGATCCTCCGCGAGGTAGCTGAGGATCACTTCGTCCAGCGACTTGTCGCTGATGATGTCCTCTCCAAAGATGGAGGCCTGCTGTGGGCGCGCCTGCCCGAAGATGGCGGCGGGCCGCGCGGGGGCATGGCGCTCGGTGGCGGGCGGCGGCCGCGAGGGCGCGCGCGCCGGCGGCCGGGAGGGTGCCTTGCGTCCCCGCGCGCTGGCCGGCTCGGCGACCGGCTGGCGCGGCTCCGAAGGCGGCTCCGCGCGCGGGTCGGGCCGCGAGGGCGCTGACTCCCGACGCGGGCGCTCGCTCCGGGGCTTGGGGCGGTCGCTGCGAGAGCGCGGCGCGCGCGACGACTTGACGTGCTCCTCCGGCGCAGGCGCGTCCTCCCGCAGGTTGCGGTAACGGCCGGTGCCGGGCTCCGAGCCCTGCGCGCTCCGGAAGAGGTTGGCCGGCGGCGGCGGGAGGTCGTTGGCAGGGCGGAAGGAGGGCACCGGCTCCTCCGATGCGCGCTCCAGCGCCTCCAGGTCCAGCGTCAGGTCCTGCGCCGGCGGGATGGGCATGACCGGCGCGGAGCTCGGGTCGGTGCGTTCGTTCAGCGGGGGCTCGCGGGTGGTGGCGGGCGGCGCCTCGTCCGGGATGGTCGCGGCGGGCGGGCGCATCGGCGGCAGGCTGGTGCGGCTCACCCTCCCCACGAGCGCGTCCTCGATCACCGGGTCCAGCGAGCCATCGCGCAAGGCCTTGAACATGGCCTTGTGCTGCTCCTTCATCATCTGGCGGACGACGTCGCCCAGCTTCTCGTTTTTGACGTGCTCGGCGTAGCTCGTCTTGATCGACTTGAGGATCCGCCCGCCATCCATGAAGAGGTGCGTGATGACGTGCGGGTGCTTGATCCCCGAGTCCTCCGTCTGGATGTGAAACACCCGGTTCTTGTGCCGGACGTTGTTGTTGTAGCCCAGGAGGGGCGAGGGGGCCTTGGACATCGGACGGCGTCTCGGGCGCAAGCAATCGCCCAGCGCAAAGGGTATCACAGATCCCGGGGACAGCTCCCGCCGCGCGCGCCCCTGCTGCGCGAGCGCGCCGCGGCCCGCGGCCCGGTCGATGAGCCCTCGCGACCGGGCAGGGGGATCCTCTCAGGCGCCGACGATGGGCTCGAGGCAGCGCTCCCGGGCGGCGCGCAGCTCGGCCACGGGGAGCGCGAGGGACTGACCCGCGAGGCGCAGGGTGAGGGTCGTGCCGCCCGTCTCGCCGATCGCCACGCACGGCACGCCGGCGGCGGCCGCGCGCTCCTCGACGGACGCGACGGCGTCCTTCGACACGCTGACCACGATGCGCGAGGGCGCCTCGCCGAAGAGGGCGGCGGCCTCGGCGAGCCAGCCGGTGGCGCTCAGCGGAACGTCGACGGTGGCGCCGACGTCACCGCGGCCGGCGGCGCCGGCGGTGCACTCGGCGAGGGCGAGGGCGAGGCCGCCGTCGGAGACGTCGTGCGCGCTCCGCAGCACACGCGCCCGCGCGAGCTGGAGGACGAGCCGCTGCACGCGCGCCTCCGCATCGAGGTCCAGCGACGGCGTGTCGCCGCACACGCGCCCCGTCTTGCGCGACAGCCACTCGCTGCCGGAGAGGCTGACGCGCGGCGAGCCTGCCGCCGGGCCGAGGAGCAGCACGGCGTCGCCCGCGCCCTTGAAGGACAGGGTCACCACGTCCGCCTCGGAGCCGAGCAGCCCCACCGCGCCGATGGTGGGCGTCGGCAGGATGGCGCGCGTGCCGCCGGGCGTGCTCGTCTCGTTGTAGAGGCTGACGTTGCCGCTCACGATCGGCACGTCCAGCGCCTCGCAGGCGGCGGCGATGCCGTCCACCGCGCGGGCGAACTGCTCCATGATCTCCGGCCGCTCCGGGTTGCCGAAGTTGAGGCAGTCGGTCAGGCCGATGGGCTCGGCGCCCGAGCAGACCAGGTTGCGGCACGCCTCCGCCACCGCGAGCGCGCCGCCGGTGAAGGCGTCGAGCTCGCCGACCCGGCCGTTGCAGTCGGACGCGAAGGCGAGATACTTGTAGAGTACACGCCCGTCGCGCTCGCACGGGACGCGGACCACGCCGGCGTCGGACCCGGGGCGCACGACCGTGCCGCCGCGGACGATGTGATTGTACTGCCGCCAGACCCAGCGGCGGGAGCCGAGGTTGGGGGAAGCGCAGGCCTCCAGCACCTCGCGCGCCCAGTCGCCGTGCGTCACGTCGCCCGCCGGCCACGCCGTGCGCTCGCGGAGGGTGGCGTCGGGCGCGCGGGGGCGGTCGTAGACGGGCGCCTCCTCGTTGACCGCGCCGATGGGAATGTCGCACACGACGACCGGCGCCCGCGGCACGGGGTCGTCGTCGAGCGGGTCGTAGCCGGGGGTGGCCTTCACCACCCAGCGCTCGGTGTCGGTCACGTGGCCGATGACGGCGGCGTCGAGCTCCCACTTCCGGCAGACCGCGAGCACCTCGTCCTCGCGGCCCTTCTTGGCGACCAGGAGCATGCGCTCCTGCGACTCGCTGAGGAGGATCTCGTAGGGGAGCATCTTCTTCGCGCGGCGCGGCACCAGATCCAGGTCGATCTCGATGCCGTTCTTCGAGCGACCAGCCATCTCCACGCTGGAGCTGGTGAGGCCGGCCGCGCCCATGTCCTGGATGCCTTCCAGGGCGTCTCCGGAGAAGAGCTCCAGACACGCCTCCAGCAGGAGCTTGCCCATGAAGGGGTCGCCCACCTGCATCGTGGAGCGCATCGTCGGGCGCTCGAGCGTCGGGTCGACCACGGCGTCCTCCGACGAGGAGAACTCGTCGCTCGCCATGGTGGCGCCGTGGATGCCGTCGCGGCCGGTCTTTGCGCCGATGTACAGGATGGGGTTGCCGATGCCCGCGGCGCGCCCGTAGAAGATGCGGTCGGTGCGGGCGACGCCGCACGTGAAGGCGTTGACCAGGATGTTGCCGTCGTAGGCGGCGTCGAACATGAGCTCGCCGCCGACGGTCGGCACGCCGATGCAGTTGCCGTAGCCGCCGATGCCGGCGACGACGCCGCGGAGGAGCTCCGGCGTGCGCGGGTGGTCGGCGCGGCCGAAGCGGAGGGAGTTCAGGCCGGCGATGGGGCGCGCGCCCATGGTGAAGACGTCGCGCAGGATGCCGCCGACGCCGGTGGCGGCGCCCTGGTACGGCTCGATGAAGCTCGGGTGGTTGTGCGACTCCATCTTGAAGACGGCGGCGAAGCCGTCCCCGATGTCGACGACGCCGGCGTTCTCGCCGGGGCCCTGGATGACGCGCGGTCCCTTCGTGGGCAGGCGGCGCAGGTGCACGCGCGAGGACTTGTACGAGCAGTGCTCGCTGAACATGACCGAGAAGACGCCCAGCTCGGTGTAGGTGGGGGCGCGCCCGAGCTGCTTCTGGATGAGCTCGTACTCCGCGGCGGTGATCTTGTGCTGCGCGAGGAGCTCGGGGGTGACGGGCAGGTCGGTCGGCAGGGGCACGGGGCTCGCGATCATCGGGGGCTCTCGATTAGCGGGTATCGCGCCGCGCCGCCAGTGTCGGCGGCGGGCCCGCGCGCGTCGCGGCGGGGCGGGTCCCGTGCTAGAGCAGGGCCCGATGCTGGCGACCGTCGTGCTGTTCCCGGGCCTCAACGCCGACGCGGAGATGATCCGCACGATCCGCGACGTGTGCGGGGTGCCGACGAAGGTTGCATGGTACACGGATACCGCCCTTCCCGCGGGGACCGACTTCGTCGCCATCCCCGGCGGGTTCAGCTACGGCGACTACCTGCGCTGCGGCGCCCTGGCGAAGGCGAGCCCCATCGTCGGCGCCATCCGCGCCCACGCCGAGCGCGGCGGCTGGGTGCTGGGCGTCTGCAACGGCTTCCAGATCCTCACCGAGGTAGGGCTGCTGCCGGGCGCCCTCACGCAGAACGCCCACCTGCGCTTCGAGTGCGGGGACTGGTACGTGAAGGTCGCGGCGAAGGGGCCGTTCACGCCCAAGCTGGACGAGGTGTGGCGCCTGCCCATCGCCCACGCGGAGGGGCGCTACCAGGCGTCACCGGAGCTGCTGGCGAAGCTGGAGACGGAGGGGCGCGTCGCCCTGCGCTACTGCACCCGCGACGGCCACCTGGACGTGCGGGCCAACCCGAACGGGTCGGTCGCCCACATCGCCGGCGTCTACGGCGGGCCCAGGAAGAACGTGCTCGGGCTGATGCCCCACCCCGAGCGCATGAGCGAGGCGATCCTCGGCGGCGACGACGGGCGACGCCTCTTCGGGGCCGTGCTCCGCGCGGCGTGACGGCGAGCGAGAGCCCCCTTGGACCTCGTCTACTTCATCCTGCTGGTGAGCGTGCTCGTGTTCGTGCACGAGCTCGGGCACTTCGCCTGCGCGAAGATCTTCGGGGTGAAGGTGCTCACCTTCTCCCTCGGCTTCGGGCCGAAGATCATCCGCATCCGCGGGAAGGAGACGGAGTACTGCATCGGGATCCTGCCGCTCGGCGGCTTCGTGACGATGCTGGAGGAGAGCAAGGGGACGGGGCCCATCCAGCCGGAGGACAAGCACCGGACCTTCGAGTCGCAGGCGCTCTGGAAGCGGATCGTCATCGTGCTGGCGGGTCCGGCGATGAACGTGCTCTTTCCCATCGCGCTCTACGGGTCGGTCTTCTTCGAGGACACGCAGCTCCTGCCGCCCACGGTCGGGGTGGTGCTCGCCGGAAAGCCGGCGGACGGAAAGCTGCTGCCCGGCGACCGGATCCTCGCGCTGGACGGCAAGGACGTCACCACCTTCCCCGAGGTGCAGCGCTACGTGGCCAAGCGCGCGGGCAAGCCGTTGCGCTTCACCGTGCAGCGCGACGGGCGGTCCCTGGACGTGACGCTGACGCCGGAGGACCAGCAGATCGAGCACGAGCTGGACATCGTGGAGCACGTCGGGCGGGTGGGCATCCAGCCGAGCTTCCCGCTGCCGGTCATCGGCGTGCCGCGCACCGACTCGCCGGCGTACCGCGCGGGGCTGCGCACCTTCGACCGCATCACGGCGATCAACGGGCGGCGGGTGGACCGGTTCGTGGACCTGGTGGACGTGCTCTCGCGCAACAAGGGCGACACGCTGGTGGTGGCGTACATGCGTCCGGTCCCCGTCCCCAACGCGACGGGCGGGCTGTGCGACGTGGCGGTGCTGGAGCCGCAGGTGGCCACCCTCACGCCGCTGGCGCGCGGCCTGGCGAAGGGACTCGACTACGAGGGCCGCGCGGCCGACGTGCTCGCGCGCAGCGGCATCGAGACGAGCGAGATGTACGTGGCCTTCGTCCCCGACGGGTCGAGCGAGAGCATGGCGGGCCTGCGGGTGGGCGACCGCATCACCGCGCTCGATGGCGCGCCCGAGCGGCAGTGGCAGACGCTGGAGAACGACCTGGTCCGCGGCGCGAGCCGCACGCGCAAGCTGGAGTGGACGCGCGACGGCGAGGCGATGGCGGGCAGCTTCCAGCTCAAGAACGAGTCGTGGAACGACGAGTTCGGCCAGCACTACCAGCGCTACGTCTTCCGCACTACGCACTGGGTGCCCGACGCGCCAGACAAGCTGGTGCCCAACGACCGGCGCTTCTCCTACGCGCTCTCGCGCGGCCTGGAGGAGACGGGGCGCGCCATCGAGTACGTGAGCGTGGGCTTCCTGCGGCTGCTGCAGGGCCGGGTGAGCCTGCGGGAGGTGAGCGGGCCCATCACCCTCTACGACATCGCGGGGCAGGCGGGGGCGAAGGGCACCACCTACTTCGTGTGGGCGATGGCGCTCATCTCCGTCAACCTGGGGCTGGTGAACCTGCTGCCCGTGCCGGTGCTGGACGGCGGGCACCTGGCCTTCTTCCTGGTGGAGGGCGTGCGGCGGCGGCCGGTCACGCGGCGCACGCGCGAGATCGCCAGCCTGCTCGGCATGAGCGTGCTGGTGGTGCTCATGGCCATCGCCTTCAAGAACGACGTGGAGCGGCGGTGGACCGACATCATCGCCCAGGTGAAAGACCTCTTCACGTGACCGGTCCGACGGCGCGCGGGGTGGCCGCGCAGACGCTCGTGCGGGTGCTCACCGGCGGCGCCTTCGCCGCGGCGGCGCTGGACGCGGAGATCGCCCGCTCGCCGCAGCTCGACGCGCGCGACCGCGGCTTCGCGACGGAGCTGGTGTACGGGGCGCTGCGGGCGCTGCCGTGGCTGGAGGCGCGCCTGGACGAGCGCGCGAAGAAGCCCGTGGCGAAGCTTCACCCCCGGGTGCGCGCGCACATGGTCCTCGCCGCCTACCAGGTCTACTTCCTGCGCGTGCCGCCCTTCGCGGCGGTGGACGCCTGCGTGGGGGCGGTGCGGGCGATCGCCGGCGCGCAGGTGGCGGGCTTCGCCAACGCGGTGCTGCGGCGGCTCGTCCGGGAGAAGGGCGAGCCCTCCTACGCCGAGGCGGTCGCCGCGTCGTGTCCGGAGTGGCTGCGGGCGGGGCTGGAGCGGGCGCTCGGCGCGGAGGGGGCCGCGCGGTTTCTCGCGGAGCACGAGCCACCGCCGCTCGGACTGCGAGTGCGGCGCGGCACGCGGGAAGAATGGGTGGCGGCGCTCCGGACGGCGGGGGCGGAGGTGGAGGCCGGCCGGGCCGGGCCGGCGGCCATCCTGGCGAGGGGCACCGGAAAGGCGAACGTTGGCATGCCAACGATCGGCGGCGAGGGGCCGCAGGGGCTCCCGGGAGTGGCCGCGGGGGCGCTGGTCATCCAGGAAGAAGGCTCGCAGCTCGTCGCCGCGTCGGTGGGGGCGCGCCCGGGCGAGACCGTGCTCGACGCCTGCGCGGGCCGCGGCAACAAGACCCTCGCGCTGCTCGACGCCGGCGCCACCGTTGACGCGTGCGACCTCCACGAATCCAAGCTCCGGCGCCTGAAGGAGGAGGCGTCGCGGCTGGGCGTGGCCCCGCGCGCCACCTTCGCCGTCGACTGGACCGTCGGCTGCGGCGACGTCACCGGCGCCTACGACGCCGTGCTCGTCGACGCGCCGTGCTCCGGAGTGGGCACCATCCGCCGCCGCCCCGACCTGCTGCTGCGGCGGGAGGACGCCGGCCTCGCCGCCCTCGCGAGGACGCAGCTCGCCATCCTCGGCGCGGCAGCCTCTCGCGTGCGCCCGGGGGGGCGGCTGGTCTACGCCGTGTGCAGCGTCCTGCGCGAGGAGGCGGAGGACGTGGTTCAGGCCTTCCTGGCCGCCACGCCGGAGATGATCGCCGCCCCCTTCGCCGGCGCCGCCGTCGACGGGATCGCCGCGGGGGGTGTCACCCTGCGCCTTCTGCCCTACGTTCACGGCACCAACGGCTATTTTCTCGCGGGCTTCCGGCGCCCGGCATGAGCGCGCCCGTTGCGAACCCGCGCCGGGGAGCGTATGAAAGTGCCGCCTTTTCCCCAAGGATCCGGAGAAGATCGGCCATGATCATCGACGTCAGCCTTCCGCAGCTCGGCGAGAGCGTGACGGAGGGCACCATCAGCAAGTGGCTCGTTCGCGAAGGCGACGTGGTCAAGAAGGACCAGCCACTGCTCACCGTGTCCACCGACAAGGCCGACGCCGACGTGTTCGCGCCCTCCGCGGGGCGGGTGGCGAGGCTCCTGGCCAAGGAAGGGGACGTCGTCGCGGTCAAGACGGTGGTGGCGCAGATCGAGGAGGGGGCCTCGGCCAGTGCCGCCGCCCCCGCGCCGGCCCCGGAGCGCGATCGTGAGCAAGCCAACGATCGACCGGCCGGCGGCAACGCAGGGCAGGTATCCGGCGGGCGGCCCATCGCGGCGCCGTCCGTTCGCAAGGAGGCGCTCGAGCGAGGCGTCGACCTCGCCGGCGTCCAGGGCACCGGAGATCGCGGGCGCATCACCCGCAACGACGTCCTGGCGGCCCGCGCGCCCGCCGCGCCTCCCCCCGCGCCCGCCCCGGCGGCCGCGCGCCCCGCGGCCCAGATCGCGCAGCTCGTGAACGCCGGCGGCGGCTTCGTGCCCCCCATCCCCGGCCAGGGCTACGGCGCGTTCAAGGTCCCCGCCTACCGCCCGAGCGAGGGCGACAAGGTCATCCCCTTCACCCGCCGGCGCCGCCTCACCGCGGACCACATGACGTACTCCAAGTTCGCCTCGCCGCACGTCGTGACGGTGGCGGAGGTGGACCTGCACAAGGCCTCGCGCCTCCGGGAAGCGCACAAGGAGCACTACAAGAAGGAGGGCCACCCGCTGACCATGCTCGCCTTCGTCGTCGTCGCCGCCGCGCGCGCCCTCCGCGAGAACTCGGCCCTCAACGCCCGCGTGCTGGACGACTCGTACGTCATCTTCGGCGACATCAACATCGGCGTGGCGGTGGACTCCCCGGACGGGCTGGTGGTGCCGGTCGTCCGGCGCGCCGACGAGCTCGGCGTGCGCGGCATCGTCCGGGCCATCGACGATCTCGCCAAGCGCGCCAAGAGCGGCAAGATCACCATCGACGACCTGAGCGGCGCGACCTTCAGCGTGTCCAACCCCGGCCTCAAGGGCAACCTCTTCGGCGGCGCCATCATCAACCAGCCGAACGTCGGCATCCTGCGGATGGGCGAGATCCAGAAGCGCGTCGTCGTCGTCGAGTCGCCCGAGGGCGAGGACCAGATGGCGATCCACCCGGTCATGTACATGGCGCTCTCCTACGACCACCGCGTGGTGGACGGCGTCCAGGCGAACGCCTTCCTGTGGCGGGTGGGGGAGATCCTGGAGAAGGCGGACTTCGAGGTCTGAGAGGGCTGCTCAGCGAGCGACGCGCCGCCGCCACCAGAGGCCCAGGACGACGAGGAGGCCGGCCCCGAGGGAGAGCGCGGAGGTGCGCCGGTCCCCCACGCTGCACCCGCACCCGCTGTCGGAGGGCGGGGGAGGCACGGTGCCGCCGTCCTGGCTGGCTCCCGCGTCGATGGTGATGCCCAGCGACGCAGCCTGCGCGGGCCACTCCTTCGCGCACTGGGCGCCGGGAGTACCGTCGGAGCAGGCGATGGGCCCGTGGATGCCGGCGAGCGTGAGCATCGGCGTGAAGGTGTCGCCCCCGTCGGTGGAGGCGCCCAGCACGAACCCCGCCGACGCCTCGTTGGAGCAGGCGTACAGGGTGGTGGCGCTCGCGGTCAGGCACTGCACCGCGAAGTCCGCGCGCTTGGTGAAGGCGAAGTCGGACGTGCTCGCCGACTGCAGGCCGTCCGACGGCCCGCCCAGCCAGACACGCGAGCCGTCGGGGGAGAGGGCGAAGCCGAGCATCTTGCCGCCGCTCCACCGCTCGTTCCACGTCTTGCCGGCGTCGTCGGTGACGAGCAGGCGGCTGACGCTGGAGGTGGGGCCGGCGTCGCCGTCGCCGAGCGTGCGGACGTAGACGCAATCCTCGACGTTCGGGTCGACCGCCGCGATGTACGCGCCGTGCTCCCCCGCGGCGAGCGGGATGGTCCGCGGCGTGTAGGACTGGCCGCCGTCCGTCGACACCAGCAAAAACGCCTGCGTCGGCGCGCCGAAGGTCTTGCCGCTGACGTAGATGCGCTGCGGATCGCCCCTGGCCAGGTCGATCGTGTCGAGCACGAGCGTCGGATCGAGCGCCACGCCCGAGGGCGCCCACGAGCCGCCCGCGTTCTGGGTCCGCATGACGACCGAGTCGTAGCTGGGGACGCCGGCGTCGTCGGTCGACTTGTAGCTGTTCGTCAGGGCGACGGCGACGCTGGGATCATCCGGCGACGTGGCGTCGTCGATGAAGATGCGCTCGTCGAAGCTCGTCCACGAGCACCCGGTGTCGGGCGAGCCGAGCAGTCCCTCCACCGTGGCGAGGGCGAGGTTGCCCTTCGCCAGGAGCGCCACCGCGGGATCCTCGTTCTGGTTTCTGCCGTACCCGGCCGCCGACTCGCACACCCAGTCCCAGGTCTTGCCCGCGTCGTGGGTGACGAGCAGCCCGAAGGTGACGCGCAGGACCATCAGGTTGGCGTCGTCGGGAGAGAAGACGAGCTGGTTGGCCTCGGGGATCCGGCCGTTCGCCCGCGCGGCGGGCGCGGCGAGGAGGGTTGCCGCAGCGAGGGCCGCGAGCACGAGGCGAGCGCGGGACGACTTCACGACGACACCTTAGCGCCGCCGCGCCACGATGCGTACCTCGTCCTGGTCGACGCGCTCGAAGGCGACGTCGAGGTGATCGCCCAGCGCGGCGCGCCACGCCGGCTCCTCGAGCACCTGGACGGTGATGCCGGCGGACACCACGCGGTCCTCGTACCAGGCCGCGCCCGGCCCGACGCGGCGCAGCGCCCGGTCTCCGGCTGCGTCGCCCTCGCCCAGGGAAGCCACCCACCCGGGCGAGGGCACCTCGGCGACGAGGAGCCCGCCCGGCCGCAGCACGCGCCGCAGCTCCGCCGCCAGCCGCCCGAGCGCGTCCTCGCCGGGCGGGTGGGAGAGCGTGCCGTGCAGCGCCAGCACCGCGTCGAACGCGCCGGCGTCGAAGGGCAGCGGGGCGTACATGTCGCCGAGGGTGATGGGAACGGTCCGCGCGCGACGATGGCAGAGCGCGACCATCTCCGGCGACAGGTCCAGACCGACCACGCCATGACCGGCGTCGAGCAGCGCGGGTAGCTCACGCCCCGGACCGATGCCCAGGTCGAGCACCTCGCGCGGCTCGGGGCCCAGCAGCTCCAGGATGCGCCCCATCCGCGCGCGCGAGGCGTCGCGCTCCAGCCCGTAGACGCGATCGTAGCGCCGCGCGATCGCGTCGAAGAAGCGGCGGCTCTCTTCCCGGGTGGCCACGCGCTCACCGGGTGAGCTGGCAGAGCGCGAGGTAGGCCGCCTCGTGAAGCCCCGCGAGCCGCGTCGCGCGATCCACCAGGTGACGGCGATCGCCGTCGGACCACGCCATCGTGAGGGGTTTGCTCGCGCCCCGCGCGTGGGCGCACCCGACGATCGCACCCAGGTAGCGCGCGAGGTCGGGGAGCTGCGCCGCCTCGATCCGCCGGAGGTCCAGCTTGTCCTCCTGCGGCGCCAGGCGCCTCACCATCATCGGGAGGCCCGCGAGGCTGGTCGTGCCGAGCTTCTGCGGGACGCGAGGGATGCACGCCCGCATCCCCGTCACCGCGCGCTCCGCGCCGTTCATCCGGGGGATGGGCACCAGCCTGGCCGCGGAGGGGGCGCCCTGCTCCTTCATGTCGAAGATCCAGTGTCCGCTCGGCCCCCCCTTGCCGCGCGTGAGCACCGCCACGCGCAGGCAGCCCAGGCTGCCGGTACCCGCCACCCGGTACGCCATGTCCTCGATGACGTAGTGCGACGGATCTCCCTTCGGGTCGATGAGGCGCACGTACTCCTCGAACGCGGCGGGCACCGCGCGCGCCAGGTCCCCCGGGAGGTCCGCGTAGCGCGGGCCGCGCGCCAGCTTCCGGTCCCCGCTGACGACGCGCGTGCGCGCCTCCAGCAGCTCCTTGCGCGTCCGCCCGGACACGCTCTCCACGAGCGACTCCACGCAGCCCGGCGGAGGCGGCAGCGCGCGCGGCCGCCACACGTGCGACGCGTACGAGCCGAGGAGCTCGTCGCAGAGCGCGAGGGTGGTCCGGCCGTCGGAGCCCAGGTCGCGGCCGGCGAGGACCAGGCTGGTGGTGAGGCGCAGCAGGTCCAGGCGCCACGGGCCGACGAGGCAGTCGTCGAAGTCGTTCAGGTCGAAGACCACCTCCGCCTCGTCCTCGCGCTCGCGGGAGCCGGTGGCGCGGAAGGCCCCGAAGTTCTCCATGTGGAGGTCGCCGACGATCCACCCCTCCCCTTCCGGGCCCTCGGCGAGCTCCGGCGCGGCCTCCAGCGCCTCGTAGAAGAGCGGCGCCGCCCCGCGCAGGAAGGCGAGCGGCGAGGCGCACATCCTGTTCATCTTGTGGGCGAACAGGCCGGGGAGCCGGGTGGTGCGCTGGCGGTCGCGCTCGATCTGCCGGCGCGTGAGCCAGATGGCGTCGAGTTGCATGGGGCGACGGGGCGGGTCGTGCAGGCCCGGGGGCAGGAGGATACCCGATCGTGAGCATGCCAACGATCGGCGCGACGCCCCCTGAACCGGCGCCCCTGCGCGGGCCGCGCACCCCCGAACGCAAGCATGCTAACGATCGGGCGTCCGGGACCATGGTGACCGACACCCTTCGTTCGTGGCTCCAGCAGCGCGTGGAGGGCCCGCCGCCCGACGGTGTCGTCTGGCGCCTGCTCGAGCAGGGCTGGGCCCGGGCCTCCCGGCCCGTTCGCCCGCTGCGCGTCCCGCCGGGCGTGCGCGTCGTGTGCATCGGCGGGGCAACCCTCGGCGGTTCGGGCAAGACCCCGCTCGCCGTCGCGTGCGCCGCCGCCCTCGCGTCCGGCAGCACCAGAGTCGCGCTGGTGGGCCACGCGCACCGCGCCGCGCCCGCCTTCGCCCAGGTCGTGCCGCCCGACGGCAGCGTGACCGTCCATGGCGACGAGGCGCTCGAGTGCGCGCAGCGGCTGGCGGACAGCTCCGCCGTGGTCGTCGTCGGTCCCACGCGCCAGTCCGCCGTGGAGCTCGCCGCGGGGCTCGCCGACACGCTGGTGCTCGACGGGCCGCTTCAGCTCGCTCCCCGGCGGGCGGCGCTGTCCCTCCTCGCGGTCGACCCGCACGCCCCGTGGGGCTCCGGCGCGTGCCCTCCGCGCGGGGACCTGCGAGCACCCAGCCCGGACCTGCTCGCGGCGTGCGACGCGGTGGTGGTCGTCGGCGGCTCGACTGACGCTGGCGGTCCGCCGGACGCCACCGCCTTCGACGGGAAGCCGGTCTTCCGTGCCTCGGCCCGGGTGGGCGGAGTCCGGGTGAACGGCGAGGTGCTGCCGCTCGACCGGCTGGCGGGCAGGCGCGTCGGCCTCCTGACGGCGCTGGCACACCCCGAGCGCGTCCTGGCGGCCCTCGCCGCCCACGGCGTGCGGCCCGCCGTCCACCTGCGCGGGCCCGACCACGGTCCGCTGCCGCGGCCGCCGTCATCCGCCCTGGACGTGGAGCTCTGGCTGGCGACCCACAAGTGCAGCCTGCACCGCCAGCCGATCGTCAGCACCCCCCCCATCGGCGGGGCCGGAGCCCCCCTGGGCGTCATCGACTACCGCCTGGACCTGCCGGGTGATCTGCTCGCCCGGCTGGCAGGCTGAGCGACCCGCCAGGCTCGCGGTGATGGGCCGATTCTGTTACCTTCCGGGGAGACCGCGAGCCATTTCTCCGTCCCATCATGGTGATCCCCATCCGCGTGTACGACACGACTAGGCCCGAGACGTGGGTG
The DNA here is from genome assembly GCA_963782055.1 of uncultured delta proteobacterium. Classification (GTDB taxonomy): domain Bacteria; phylum Myxococcota_A; class Polyangia; order Polyangiales; family Polyangiaceae; genus DASXHD01. The sequence continues at coordinate 439,082 of CAWAIF010000003.1, read as the reverse complement.
GGGCGCGCTTCGGAGGCGGGTCCGTGACGGAAACCGACGAGAAGACACGCGTCACCACCATCGTACAGAAGCCTCTGGGCGAGGGCGATGGCCGTCCCCCGGGGGGTGACTGTCTGGTCGTGATCTACACCAAGGAGCCCACGCTCCTGGGCAAGCGCTTCGTCCTCGACAACAGCCCCATGCGCGTCGGCCGCGGGGCGGAGAACCACGTCGTGCTGGAGGGCGACTCGGTCTCCCGGAAGCACTGCCACTTCGAGCAGCGCAACACCACCTGGTGGGCCGTGGACGACAACTCCACCAACGGCACCTACGTCAACGACGACCAGATCGTCCGCGAGCAGCCGCTGTCCAACGGCGACCGCATCAAGGTCGGCCCGACGATCTTCAAGTACCTGTCCGGTCAGGACGTGGAGGCCCAGTACCACGAAGAGATCTACCGGATGACGATCATCGACGGCCTGACGCAGGCGCACGTGAAGCGCTACCTGCTCGAGTCGCTGGAGAAGGAGATCGTCCGCGCGCGCCGCCACGTGCGCGATCTGTCCTTTTTGATGTTCGACATCGATCACTTCAAGAAGATCAACGACTACCACGGCCACCTGGCAGGCGATTTCGTGCTCAAGGAGCTCGCGCGCATCGTGCAGGGGCGCATCCGCCGCGACGAGGTCTTCGCCCGCTACGGCGGCGAGGAGTTCGCCATCGTCCTGCCGGAGACGAACCTGGAGGGCGCCCGCGCCCTGGCCGAGGGCCTGCGCGACAAGGTGGAGACCTCCCGCTTCGTCTTCCAGAACGAGCTCATCAAGGTGACCATCTCCATCGGCGTGGCCATGCTGGCGGACTCCGACAAGACGAGCATGGACCTCATCAAGCGCGCGGACGAGCGGCTGTACGACGCCAAGCGCGGCGGCCGCAATCGCGTCGTGGCGTGAGCGGGCAGGAGCTGCCGGAGGTCCTCGTCCCGCCGCCGGGCCCTCGCACGCGCGAGCTCGGGGCGCGGCTGGCGCGCGTGGAGTCCCCCGCGTTCGAGGCGCGGCGCGCGGCGCGCGAGGCCGTGGCCGGCGCGGAGCAGACACCGGTCGTCTACGCGCGCGGTGAGGGCTCCAACGTCTGGGACGCCGACGGTAACCGCTACGTCGATCTGGTCGCCGGGTTCGGCGCGCTCGCCCTGGGGCACGCGCCCACCCGCGTCCTCGACGCCGCGGAGGCGCAGGCGCGCAGACTCGGCCTCGCCCTGGGCGACGTCTATGGCTCCGACGTGAAGCTCGCGCTGTGCGAGCGCCTCGCCGCGCTCCTCCCCGAGCCAGGCGCCCGCGTGATGCTCGGCCTCTCCGGCGCGGACGCGGTGACGGCGGCGCTCAAGACGGCCGCCCTCGCCACCGGGAAATCGCGCGTCGTGGCCTTCACCGGCGGCTACCACGGGCTCAGCCACGGGCCGCTCGCCGCGTGCGGGCTCTCGGAGGGATTTCGCGCGCCCTTCGCCGGACAGCTCGGCGACTTCGTCACCTTCGTGCCGTACCCCGAGACCGATGTCGATGCGTGCATCGCGCAGGTGAGCGCCGCGCTCGACGCCGGCTCCGGCGCGGTGCTCGTCGAGCCGCTGCTCGGCCGCGGCGGGTGCGTCGTCCCGCCGCCCGGCTTCCTCGCCGCCCTGCGCCGCGCGTGCGACGAGCACCGCGCACTGCTCGTGTGCGACGAGATCTGGACCGGCCTGGGCCGCGCGGGCGCATGGCTCGCGAGCACCGACGCGGGCGTGACGCCGGACCTGGTCTGCGTGGGCAAGGCGCTGGGCGCCGGCCTGCCCGTCTCGGCGTGCATCGGGCGCGACCGCGTGATGGCCTCCTGGGGCGCACGCGGCGGCACCGCGCTCCACACCGCCACACACTTCGGCTGGCCCACGGCGTGCGCCGCCGCGCTCGAGTGCCTGCGCGCCGTGGAGGAGCTCGGCCTGCTCGCCCGGTCGCGGGAGGTGGGCGCGCGCTTCCAGGAGAGGCTGCGCGGCGCCGGCTTCGCCGCGCGCGGCCGCGCCCTCATGGTCGGCGTCCCCATGCGCGACGCGCGGCACGCCCTCGCGACGACACGCGCCCTGCTGCGCCGCGGCTGGCTCGTCCTGACCGGCGGGGAGCGCGGCGACGTGCTCACCCTCACCCCTGCCCTCACCATCGACGAGGCGCTGCTCGACGCCTTCGTCCCCGCGCTCCAGCTCGCCGCGGCCGAGACGACGTGACCGCGGACGCGTGCTACCACCACTCCCATGGCCGCGGCCTGCATCCACGTGGGGGAGAGCGACGCCCTGCACGCGCGTGCTCGCGCCTTCGTCCGCGCCTTCGAGGCCCACGCGCCCATGCCGGAGACGTTCGACGCGCTGGCGGCGGACCTCGCTCGCTACCAGGCGCGGCACGTCCCCGGCTACGCGCGCCTCTGCGCCGCGCGGGGCGTGGAGCCCGCCGGGATCCGTCGCGCCGCTGACGCCCCGGCGGTCCCCGCCGAGGCCTTCAAGCTCGCCCGCGTCTCGGCCTTCCCCCAGACGCAGACCCCCGTCGTCTTCCGCACCAGCGGCACCACCGTCGGCCAGCGCGGCGAGCACCCCTTCCGCACCACCACCACCTACGACATGGCGGCCCTCGCCTTCGGCCGCCACGCGCTGCGGGCAGGTCTTGACCTCGGTGGCTCCCCGGTGCCCGTGCTGGTGCTCGGTCCCCCGCCCGCCGAGATGCCCGACTCCTCGCTGGTGCACATGATGGATTTCTTCGCGAGGAGCTGGGGCACGCCCGCGACGAGCGAGGAGACGTACTTCCTCCGCGACGGCATCCTGGATCTCGCCGCACTCGACGAGCGCGTCGCGCGCCTCCTCTACGAGGGCGCGATGGGCACGCTGGTGCTCGGCACGTCCCTCGCCTTCGCACACCTCGTCGAGGGGCTCGGCGAGGAGCGCTTCCGCATGCCGCCGGCCACGCGTGTCATGCAGACCGGCGGGTTCAAGGGCAAGAGCGTCGAGGTGGACGCGCCCGAGCTGCGACGCCGGCTGGCCCAGGCCTTCTGCATCGACGAGCGCGCGGTGGTGAGCGAGTACGGAATGACCGAGCTCTCCAGCCAGGCGTACGAGGGCACCCTCCTCGGCGGCGCGCCCGGCCTGTACGTCGAGCCGCCGTGGATGCGCGTCGTGGCGGTGGATCCGGAGACCCTCGCGCCCGTCCCCCTGGGCGAGGCGGGCATCGCGCGCATCGAGGACCTCTGCAACGTGGACAGCGCCTTCGCGGTCGTGACCGCCGACCGCGTGCGGCGCGCCGACGAGGGGTTCGAGCTGCTGGGCCGCGTGGAGGGGTCGCCACCGCGTGGCTGCTCCCTCGCCACCGAGGAGCTGCTCTCCGGCGCCGATCGCGAGCATGCGGACGGTCGGCCGTCCGGATGAGGCGCGACCCCGCCAGCCGGGCGCTGGACGCCAAGCGCGTCGCGGACGCCGCGCGCGCCCTCGTGGGTGACGCCGTGCTCGCGCGAGACCTCCAGGCGGCCACGGGCCTCTCGCCGGAGGGGGTGCACCTGGCGCTGGAGCACCACCTGGAGACCGACCCCTCCCCCGAGGAGCTGGCGCGCCTGGTCGCGAGGACCGCGGAGGCATCGTCGGTCCACGTGGTTCTCTCCGCCAACGTCTTCGTCGGCGCCCTGCGCGCCGTCGCGCTCGCCCTCGCCGCCAGCGAGGACGTCACCGTCCGCCCTTCCCGCCGCGAGCCCGCCTTCACGGCTGCGCTCGTGGCGGCGCTCGCCGATCCCAGGGTGCGCCTCGCGCCGGAGCGCGTGGTGGAGGACGTGACCGCAGGCGAGATCCACGTCTACGGCCGCGACGCGACCGTCGCCGACGTTCGCGCGCGGGCGCGCCGCCGCGTCACCGTGCGCGGCCACGGCGCGGGGCTGGGCGTCGCCCTCGTCGAGGCGTCCATGCCGCCGGAGCGCGCTGCCACGTTGCTCGCCGAGGACGTCGTCCCCTTCGACCAGCGCGGGTGCCTCAGCCCGCGCGTGGCCTTCGTGGAGGGCGACGCCGACGCCTTCGCGGCCGCGCTCGACGCGGCGCTGGGCGCGGCCGGGCGTCGCGTGCCGCGCGGGGAGCTCGCCCCCGACGAGCGCGCCGGGGCCCGCCGCTGGCTGGACACCATGGCGTTCGCCGGCCGCCTGCTCGCCGGCGAGGCGCACGCCGTCGGTGTCGCGGCCGAGGTGCACCTCCCGCCGCCCGGCCGCCACGTGGTGGTCGTCCCGGTGCGACGCCTGGAGGACGCGCCCGCGAGATGGGTGCAGTTTGCACATTTCATCGCCGCCGCGGGGGCGACCGACCCGGAGCGCACGCGCGCTCTCGTCCCCGCCGGCGCGCGCCTCTCCGCCCTGGGCGCGATGCAGCGCCCACCGCTGGACGGCCCGGTCGACCTGCGCCACGGCTGATCAGGCCACGCGATCACCGCGCGGACGGGATCACCACGCCCGCGCGATCACTCCGATGCGGCGTCGGAGGCGCCGGCGTCGGAATCGCCCGACGTGTCGGGGAAGTCGGCTGCGTCCAGGTCCACCGGCGCCGCGTCCGGATGGCACGAGGTGTCGGTGGTGCAGGTCCACGTCGGCCCGCCCGCACCGGGCACGCACCTGCACCCGCCATCGCAGTCGGCGAAGCAGACGACGGGTGACGCCTGCGGGCACGGGTCGCCCACCTTGGTGAACTGGCCGCAGAAGTCGGGCGCGTCGGACGCGGCGTCCTCTCCGGCGTCGGAGGTGTCCGACGGGGTGTTGGACGAGCACGCGGCGAAGGCGGCGAGCGCGAGGCTCGCGGCGGCGGCAAGGACGAGCGGGGTAGCGAGGCGCACGGGCGGAGCTTAGCGCGTCTGGCGCGCTCTCGCTAAAGGGCGCGCGTCTCGCCCATGTCGAAGACCCACAGCCGCTCCCGCTCCCAGCCCAGCTCGTCCCACCGCGCGCGCACGCGCTGGGGCGGTTCGCCGGGGGGCTCGTCGGTCAGCTTGAAGGTGCCCCAGTGCATCGCGCAGAAGGTCCGCGCGCCGAGCAGCTCGAAGGCGCGCGCGGCCTCCTCCGGCCCCATGTGCTGCGCCTGCATGAACCAGGTGGGGTCGTACGCGCCGATGGGGAGCATGGCCCAGTCGAGGCGCGGAAAGCGCCGGGCGATCTCCGCGAACATCGCCTCGTTCATGGCGGTGTCGCCGGCGTGGTAGGCGAACCCCTCCGGCCCCTCGACGACGAAGCCGCCCCAGAGCCTGCGGTTGCGGTCCCAGGGCACGCGCATCGACCAGTGCTGCGCGGGCACCAGCGTGATCGCCAGCTCCCCCGTGCGGTAGGTCTCCCACCACCCGAGCTCCACGACGCGCGGCAGGCCGGCGCCCCGCAGCACCTCACCCACGTCCTTTGGCACGACGTAGAGCGCCTCCGGGCCGATGCGCCGCAGGGTGGGCAGGTCCAGGTGGTCGTAGTGCGCGTGCGAGATGGTCACCACGTCGACGCGCGGCATCCGCTCCAGCGTGACCCCGGGCGGCGCCAGGCGGCGTGTCGTGCCCACGCGCGCGCTCCAGATGGGATCGGTCACCACCAGCTTGCCGCCGAGTCGCAGCGCGTAGGTCGCGTGGCCGATCCACGTCAGCGAGGCGCTGGACCGGGCGAGAGCCGCGCCGTCGTTCTCCCTGCGGGGCGCGACGAACCCGCCCGGGTCCTTGCGCCTGCGACCGGCGATGCGATCGCCCACCTGCCACTTGAGGATGTCCCCCAGCCCCGCGTCCGGCGTGGTGCCGTCCAGGTTGGTGTAGCGAGGCACCTCAGGCACCCACCGCGAGCCTCACCCCTCCGGCGGGGGCTGCTTGACCGGGATGATCTGCACACGACGGTCGGGGCCCTCGCCGCTCGACTCCGTCCTCACGCCGCCGAAGTCCTGCAGGGCGCGGTGCACCACGCGGCGGTCGCGCGCGCTCATCGGGTCGAAGGTGATGATCTTGCCCTCCTTGGCGACGCGCTCGCCCAGGCGACGCGCCATGTCGGCGAGCTGGTCCTCGTGGCGGGCGCGGTAGCCCTCGGCGTCGACGCCGACGTGGCGCCGGGCATCGCCCTGCTTCTTGTGCACGATGCGCGTCGTCAGGTACTGGATGGCCTCCAGCACGCTGCCGCGCTTGCCGATGACGCGCCCGGCGTCGGGCCCCTCGATCTCCAGCCGGATCTCGTCGGCGTTCTCGCTCTCGCCGTCGTCCGGAGCCACGGTCACCTCGGCGTTCATGCCCATCTGCACGAGCAGCTTGCGCACGAAGCCGAGCGCACGCTGCGTCTGCCCGTCGAGCGACGCCTCGTCCACGGCGGGCCCCGAGAGTGATGAAGTTTCCGACTGCGCTTCCCCCGTCACGTTGTTGTCAGACACGAGCCTTACCCTTTCCGAGCACGGCCGCCTTGAGCGACCCGTCGTCCTTGCCCTTCGTCCCCTTCGACGAGGTGTCCTTGCCGCCGCCAGTCCCGCCGTCGTGCGGCGCGAACTTCTCCACCAGAAGCTGCTGGCTGATGCCCAGCACGCTGTTGGTCAGCATGTAGACGCCGAGCGCGGCGGGCAAGAAGAGCATCATCACCATGAAGACGCCGGGCATGACGTACATCATGAGCTTCTGCTGCATCGGGTCGGCGATCTGCGTGGGCACGATCTTCTGCTGCAGGACCATCAGCGCGCCGAGCACGAAGGGCAGCGGGCCGAACGCCGGCAGGTGGCCGATGAAGGGAAGGTGGAGCGCCCCGAAGAGCTGATCGGGGGCGGACAGGTCGTGGAACCACAAGAAGCGCGTGTGGTACATCTCCACGGCCGTCTGGAGGGTCGTGTACATCGCGAACCAGACGGGCATCTGGATGAGCTGCGGGAGGCAGCCGCCCAGCGGGTTCACGCCCCGTTTCTTGTACAGCTCCATCATCGCCAGGTTCTTGGCCTGGGCGTCGCCCGCGAACTTCTTGTTGAGGGCGTCGAGCTCCGGCTTGAGCCGGCGCATGTTGACGGTGGTCTTGATGGACTTCCACGTCAGCGGGAAGAGGATCAGCCGAAGCACCACCGTGAGCAGCACGATGGAGAGGCCCCAGTTCCCGGTGATCTTGGTCTTGAGCCACACCAGCGCGCCGACGAGCACCTTGGCGACGGGCGAGAAGAAGCCGAGGTTGATGAGGTCCCCCAGGTCCTTGCCCGGACCGCCGGCGGTCTTGAGGATGTCGCGCTCCTTCGGCCCGAGGAAGGCGGTGTCCTGGTAGTCCGCCTCCTGGCCTTTCTGGAGCGTGCGCTGGGGGTAGACGAGAATCGGCGTGGAAGACGATGCCCGCGTCGTCGGCGTCGGGCTTCTGGCCCGCGGTGTACCACTCCTCCGCGAGGAGGCGGCACTGGCCCGCGCCGTTCTCCGGGATGATCGCCTGCGCGAAGTAATAGTTGGAGATGGCGGCGAAGCGGTCGGCACCGTCCTGGTCGAACCACCCCTTCTTGAAGTCGTTGGTGGTCTTGCGCGTGACCTTGTGGCCCACGCCGCAGTCCAGGTCGGTCACGAAGGGCGAGACGCGCCCGAGGTGGCTCTTCATCTCCTCGTTGAGATGGAAGGCGTACATCTGCACGGCGAGCTGGTGCTTGCGTGGGGTGTCCGCCAGGTTCTTCACCTTGGTGTCCACCTTCAGCTCGAAGGGGCGATCGCCGGCGGTGACCGTCTTGGTGATGGAGACGTCCGCGTCGGTGTAGGTGAAGACGCAGCCGGTGTCGCCCTGCTGCTGGAGCTTCCAGTTGAAGCGGTCGTACTTGACCTGATCGTCCGCGCCCTTCGCGCGGAACACCGTGCGCAGGGGACGCCACCGCTCCAGCCCCTTCCACTTGGCCGAGTCCCAGTTGCTCGTCACCATGTCGAAGCGGGACGAGGGGTCGCTGGCGTACTGCTTGTCCAGGAGCCAGAAGTGGGTGAGCGCCGCGCCGCGCGTCGACATCTCGGCGTCGAAGCGCTTGCCCTTGATGTGGCACGTCTCCACCGGCGCAGGCGGGGGCGCGTTCGGCGGCGCGGGCTTCTGCACGACCGGATCGGGCGGGAAGTCGGGGGCGTCGACGTACGTCTCCGCCGAGAGGTAATCGCTCTGCGGCTTCTCCGACTCCTCGCCGTGGATCTTCGGCCACACGACCTTCCACAGGACGAGGATCACGCCGAAGATGAGCACCGTGCGAATTATCGAGTTGCGATCCATCAGGTGCTCTTGCGCGACAACAGGGCCTCTTTGAGGGGGGTGCCCTTCGGCGGGGGCAGGTCCACGCCGCCCGGGTGAAACGGATGGCACTTACACAGCCGCACCACCGAAAGCAAGCTGCCACGCCACGCGCCGTGCGCCTCGAGGCAGCCCACCGCGTAACGAGAGCAGGACGGCTCGAAACGGCAGACGTTGCCGAGCAGGCGCGAGAGCGTCATCTGGTAGACGCGGATCAACGAAATGAGCAGCTTCGCGAGCATCAGCGGCTCGAAAGATGGCCCTTCGAGGCCGGGCTGACAACGGGCGGAGGCCGATTCTTTGCGTCTCGCAGCGCTTCTTCGCACCTCTTGCGAAGGGGGCCCTGAACACCCGCCCACTCGCGCTGCACCTGCTCGAGGCCGAGCTTCTCCGCCCCGGAGCGGGCGATGACGACCAGATCGACGCCCGCGGGCACCAGCGCCGGCTGGAGACGGAAGCTCTCCCGGCACAGGCGCTTGATGCGGTTTCGCACCACGGCGCCGCCGAGTTTGCGTGTGGTGACCACGCCGAGGCGCGAGGGCCCGTCCTGCTCGCGCGGGGCCACGAGCAGAACGAAGTGCGCGGTGCGCACAGGACGGCCCGTGCGCTGCACGCGCAGGAACTCGCGGCGCTTGCGGATGCGCCGATCGGCACCGAAGGAGAAGACACGCGCGGTCATGGCGCGGCTCGGCGCCAGCCGGGGCGCTACTTCTTGTAGATGCCGACCGTCAGCCGGTGGCGGCCCTTGCGGCGGCGGTTGGAGAGCACCTTGCGGCCCCCTGCGGTGGCCATGCGGGCGCGGAAGCCGTGCGTACGCAGGCGGCGGAGGTTGTGCGGCTGGTAGGTGCGTTTCATGGCAGTCTCGGCTGACGCGGACTTCTGGCCCGCGAGGGGCGCGAACAAAAGCACCGAACGGCGTGACCGTCAAGCAGCGGCGCGAGCCGGACCGATCGGAAGGGTGCTGGCGGCCGGATCAATGGGGCAGGAGGGCAGGCGCGGCGGCGGTCGGCGGGGCTGTAGGTGCCCGATCTCTCGGGGCGAATTTTCGGATCGACAGCAGCTGGTCAGTGTACCTTCTAGCCGCGACGGGATAATCGCATGGCACAAGAAGACATGAGGCCCCCGAAGGGCCGGGCTGCACAGCACCTCGGCCGTCGCATCGGCCGCTGGCTCATGGCCGCGCTCAGCGGCGGTGCGCTCCTCGCAGCCCCCGCCCTGGCCCACGCCCAGGCGCGGACGTTCTACCTCGACCGCCTGCAGATCCCCGGCGCGCCCGATGACGGGATGGTCCTGTTCCGTCCGGTCACCCAGCCGCAGGCCATCTTCTTCGGCCAGCTCGCGATGGGCTACTCGTACGACCCGCTGCGAATGAGCACGCTGGTCAACGAGACGCCCACGCTCAAGGCTTCGGCGCACAGCGTGATCGAGGACCAGCTCACGCTCTATCCGGTCGTCGGCGTGCAGTTCCTCAACCGCTTCACTCTCTCGCTGGGGCTCCCCTTCTCCCCCTGGCAGCAAGGCCAGAACCCCAACTACCAGGGCTCCCTCCTGCAGTCGGGCGTGTCGCAGTCCTTCATCCACCCGGCCGGCCCCGTCGCCAACGACATGCGCTTCGACGCGCGCGCCGTCGCCTACCGCACGCCCAACCGGCGCTTCTCCGTCGGCGGGCAAATCTCCCTCTTCGTGCCGACGGGCAGCACAGACAGGTTCGGCGGCGACGGCAGCCTCTCCGCGCTCTTTCAGGCCTCGGCGGAGTACGACCTCAAGTGGCTGGTGATCGCCGGCCAGATGGGCATCCAGCTCCGGCCGGAGAACTCGCTCAACGACGCCGCGATCAACGACGGCATCGGCGTCTCCGACGAGTGGCGCTGGGCGGTCGGCGCCTTCGTGCCGCTCAAGAACGGCAAGTACCGCATCGGCCTCAACATCTGGGGGCAGACGGGCATCCGCAGCGACCAGATCGTGGGCGACACCTTCTTCCGGCTCGGCAACACCCCCCTCGAGTGGAGCGCGGAGGGCCGCATGAAGTTCGGCCCGAGCGAGCACTGGTGGACGGGCGTGTCGGCCGGCACGCTGATCGTCCCCGGCTACGGCGCGCCGGACTTCCGCGCGGTGGCGAGCATCGGCACCTACGTGATCCTCCCGGGCTCGAGCGCCCGGTCCCCCGAGGTCGACAAGCGCATGGCGCTGCGCGAGCGCTGGCGCGACGAAGAGGGTAAGGACACCGACGGCGACGGCATCCCCGACGACATCGACGGCTGCCCGACGGAGGCCGAGGACCACAAGGGCAGCGAGCCGGACGACGGCTGCCCCGCGCCGCCGGATCGCGACAACGACGGCGTGCCCGACCAGTACGACAAGTGCCCCGACCAGCCGGAGGACAAGGACGGCGTCGACGACGGCGACGGCTGCCCGGAGGTGGACGCCGACAACGACGGCATCCCCGACACCCAGGACGCCTGCCCGAAGCAGCCAGGTCAGCGCTCCGCCGACCCGAAGAAGAACGGCTGCCCGCAGTTCATCTCGATGGAGGGCGGGGTGATCAAGATCACCCAGCAGGTCCACTTCGCGACCGGCTCCTCCAAGATCCTCCCCGACAGCTTCCCGATGCTGCAGGAGATCGCCAACGTGCTGAAGGTCAACACCAACATCCAGCGCATGGCGGTGGAGGGTCACACCGACAACCGCGGCGCCGCCGCGATGAACCGGCGCCTCTCGCAGGCGCGCGCCGAGTCGGTGGTGCGGTGGCTGGCGCAGCACGGCATCGCCGCCGGCAGGCTGGAGGCGCATGGCTACGGGCCCGACCGGCCCATCGCCACCAACTCGACGGCCGCCGGACGCCAGGCGAACCGCCGCGTCGAGTTCAAGATCCTCAAGCAGACCGACACCAACCAGGTCCAGAAGAACTAGCTCACCTCTCGCGGGCGAACACCTCGGCCACCCACACGCTGCCGTCGGTGTCGTCGAGCACCGCCACGCCCACGGTGTCGAACCGGGCGCGCTCCAGGTTCTGCCGGTGCGACGGGCTCTGCCACAGCGCGCGGTGCGCCAGCACGACGGACTGCGCGTGCGCCACGTTCTCGCCCGCCTCGCGCGACGGGAGCCCGGCGTTCTGCAGGCGCTCGGCCGGGTCGCCGTCGCCGACGTCGTGGCCGATGGTGTGCGCGGCGAGCATGCGGCGCGCGTGCGCCAACGCCACCGCGTCGAGGCGCGGGTCGTGACGCAGCGGGGGGAGCTGCTCCTCGGCGCGCAGCGCCTGGACCATGCGCAGCAGACCGTCCGGTTCACTCGGAGCGCCTGCGGCGGCGGCCTCGCCGGGCGCGGCGAGGCTGGGCATCGCGGCGGGGGGCTGGGCGTCGGCGTAGACCTGCGCCTCGAGCACCGGGCGCGGGCCGGTGGCGACGTCGGCCACCACCTGCACCGTGAAGGCGCCAGGCCGGCTGGGCGCGAAGCGCGCGCGCACGTGCCCCGCGTCCAGGGAGGTGGGCACCGTGTGCGGCTCGCCGCCGGGCCCCACGATCACCACGTGCGCGGCCGTCGCCGGCACCAGCATGCGCGCGTCGACGGTGAGCCACGAGCCGGCGTGCGAGCGCGTCGGGATGGGCGCGGTGAGGTCGGCGAGCGCGTCGAGGGCGATGGCCGCCACCACGTGCGTGCCATCGGGTGCGTAGCCGCTCGCCACACCACACCGGCGCTGCCCCATGTCGTGGAAGCTCGCGCGCCACGCCTCCAGCTTCTTCAGCGTCTCCTCGTGGTCCATCGCTCGGCCGGAGACGATCCACGCGCGTGGCCAGACGTGCGGCTCGCCGCTCGCGCGCTGCGCGAAGCTGAGCCCGTCCAGATCGAGGTACGGCAGGCCGAGGATCTTGCGCTGCACCAGGCGCTGCGCCACCCGATGCAGTCCCTCCTCCGAGACGCCGCAGCGGGCCTGCAGGTCGTTCTCCTGATCGGTGAGCGCCGATCCCGCGACCGGCACCGGCGACGCGCTGGCCGACGCCCAGGTCCACGCCGGCTCCACCGGCGCCCGGGCCGGACGCGCCGGCGCGTCTCCGCGCGCCGACACGGCGAGCCCGAAGACCACCAGACCGGCGAGACACCTCACACGCGAAGTCTAGGCTCAGGAGCGGCGGCGGTCACTTTTGCGGCCGGAGTCGCCCCAGGCGCGCGCGAGCGAGAACCCGACGCGCACGCCGAGCAAGAAGGCGGCGAAGAGCGCGAGCGCGATGCCTATCGGGCTCACTCAGCGCCTCGACATCCTCAGTTGACGACGAAGCTCTTCTTGACCGGCGTGGGGCCGCCGGAGAACGGCGGGACGTGCGCGCCGCGGAACTTGCCGAGGATGCAGCCACCCACCGAGGTGCCGTTGTAAGGGCCCTGGATGAAGGACACCGTGGACACGCGGCCGCTCGGCTGGAAGGTGACTTCCACGCGACCGGGACCCGTCGGGCCGCCGGAGCGCTTGCACGAACCGACGCTCGACGAGATGCCGCCGAGAGAGCCCGCCGCCGCGCCGATGTTGAACGGCGCCGTCCCGCCACCGCCGCCGCCGCCGCCGCTGTGCGTGGTGCCGCCGCCCTTCGCGCCGGCGGCCTTCGCCATCTCGCACTGGAAGTCGCCCGCCGCGCAGCCGCTCGTGTGCGTGGTCGTGGTCGTGGTGGTGCCGCCGGTGTGCGTCGTCCCGCCGCCCGTGTGCGCCGTCGTGGTGTGGGTGGTGGTGGTGTGCGTCGGCTCCTTCGCGTCGCCGGTGGTGGTGCCCACGTCCGGCGGCTTGGCCTGGTCGCTGGTGTCCGCTGCGGCGACGCTCGTCGCGGGGGCGGTGGCCGTCGCCGTCGTCGTCTCGGTGGGCGCGGCCGTCGCCGTGGCCACGCTGCTGGCGGGATCGGTCGTGGCGCTGGAGCTGCCGTGCAGGGCCAGGTAGAGGCCGCCGGCGACGATGATCCCGAGGAGCCCGAGGCCACCGATGATGCCGACGATGAGGCCGGTGTTGCTCTTCTTGCCGCCGCCCTGGGCGCTGAGGTCGCCGAGATCCGCGGGCGGAGGTGCGAGCACGGGCGCGGCGAGCGCTGCGCTGAAGGCCCCGCCGCCGCCGAGGTTCATGATGTCGTCGACGTGCTTGCCGCCGGCGCCCTCGTCCGCCGCCATGCTCTGCGAGAGGGCGCGGATGTCGATGAGGCCGGAGCCCTCGCCCTGCGCGGTGGGGAGCTTCTCCTCCTGCGGGGCGTTGGCGGTGAGCGCGGAGAGCGAGAAGAGCACGCTGTTCTCGTTGCGCTGGCCGGTCATGCGATCGCCCCCGGGCGCCATCTGCGGCGACGCCGAGGCGCTGGTCATCACCTGGTCCTCCTCGCTGCCGGCCTGCGCGGCGCCGCTGAAGAGGTCCGCCCCGCCGCGGCCACCCGAACGACGGGCAGCCGCCGGCGCGGGAGAGGCGACCGCCGCCGCGGCGGCCCCACCGAAGAGCGAGGCGCCGTTGGTGTCCGGCTGCTGCTGCTCCTGCCCGTTACCGAAGAGGGAGCTGAAGGCCGCCTGCGTGGGCTGATCGTCCCCCTCGTGCTCGTACTGCTGCTGGTCGTACGCCGGCTGCCGCGGCTGCTGGTCGTACGCGGGCTGCTGCTGGTCGTAACCGCCGCCCATGTCGGGGTTCATCGTGGGCTGCGGGCCGGCGGCGCACGCCGTGTACAGCTCCGGGATGTCGCGGAGCGGCAGCCAGTCCCCCATGCCGTCCTTCCAGCAATAGGTGTCGTCGACGACGACGCCCGAGCGGTAGGCCGCCGCGATGTCGGCGGTGGTCATGGTGCGCTGATCGCCGTCGGTGACGTTGACCGTCCACGGCTCCCCGCCGCCCTGGGCGGCGTAGTCGTACACCGGGCTCTGCGCGGCGGCGCCGGCGTTCGGGTCGAACGCGGCGGTGGCGGCCTCTTGCTCGTTGCCGTTGATGACGATCGTCGCGCCACACTTCTTGCAGCGGATCTTGACGATCTTCCCGAGGACCTTCTCGTCCGCGATGGTGTACTTGGCCTGGCACGACTGGCACGAGATCTTCATCGCGTATCTTTCCTTCGAGCCTTCTGGAGCATGGTGGGTCCGCGGCAGTCCCCGGAGACAACTGAGAAAGTATAGCGACCGGGTTCAGACCCGATCAAGCTCGCGTCAAGGGGAGGGCGGGCTCATCCACGGGGAAAGGCAAAACAAGCCACGTGAGCGCCCTTCGATTCCGAACCGCACGGCCCACCCTGCCTTGGGTGACGTGGCCGGCAAAGTGCAGCGTACATGGATTACGGCCAGGGCGCCCGTTGGATCTCGGTGACATCCCAGCGGCCGCGGGGCTCAGTTCAGCAGGACCAGGGCGGTGCCATCCTTGCCGCAGAAGCCCGCGTCGCCATCGAAGCGGCCGCCGCACGTCGGGCAGATCTTGCCCCGCGTCTTCTGGGCGGGCTGAGCCGTCGCCACGAACATCGCGTAGGGCACCAGCTCCTCGCCATCCGCCGGGCAGGTCTTGGTGGCCGAGTCGTAGCCACGGCGGCACACCGGGCACACGTTGCCGAGCGGCGCGCCGGCCTTGGCGCGATGGATCAGGTTGCTGCCGTCGTGCGGGCAAAACTGGCTGCCCGCCGGGTACTCGCGCCGGCAGGAGGGGCACTCCATCGCGTTGGGGTCGCCCGATCGCGCCGCCGCGCGCTGCGCCTTGATCGCCTCCGCGCGCTTCACGCTCTCCTCGTGCGCGCGCGTCTGCGCGGCGTGCTCTTCCTCCCGCATGCGCTTGCGGTCCTCGTAGTCGCGCAGGCGCTCCTGGTGCCGCTCCTCCGCGTCCCGCGCGAGCGCGGCCGCCTTCTTGCTCCGCCGCCAGCCGAAGAAGGCGAGCAGCGCGAGCAGCGCGGAGGCCACGGCGACGATGGCGATGAAGGTCAGGCGGCGGCGCATGGAGCCGTCGTGCGACTCCGCGCTGCCGCCGCCGATGGATCCGGACGCGATCACCACGGTGGACGCGCTGTCGCTCTCGCCGGCGGCGTTGAGGCCGGACTGCGCGAGCAGGTCGTCGTAGTGCGCGGGCGACGACACCTCGACCGAGACCTTCGCGCTCTTGCCGGCGGCGGTGGCGGTGACGTCCACCGTCCCCTCCGGCGCGTCGGCGGCGACGGTGACGTTGCCGTGATCGTCGACGGTGACCTTCCTGGAGGTGTCGCCGCTGCTCCAGGTGACGGGCGTGCGCGTGGCGCACCCCTTCGCGTCGACGACGGTCGCGCGGAAGGCGAAGGACTCCCCCGTCTTCAGCAGCTTGCGCGACGGACGCACGGCGAGGCTCGCCGGGTCACCCGGCTGGCTGCAATCCACGCCCTTGGGCGGTGCCACCGCGGTCTGCGTCGGCGTCGCCACCGGCGGCGGCGTGGTGGCGACCGGGGTGTCCGCCTGGACCAGATCGTAGCCGCGCGAGCGCTTCACGTCGGCGATGCACTTGCCCTGCGCGAGCGTGATCTCGTAGCGACCCGTCTCCAGCATGTCGATGTGGGTCGGGGTCGTCACCGCGACCAGCGTGTTCATCGTGGCGCGGCGCGGGTCGCCCGGGGGTGTGGTGCAGCGCGTCCGCCACTGCTTGCCGGAGGGGTCACGCGAGTGCGACTCCCGCGAGAGGGTCGGCATCGGGTCGTAGCACTGGTTGGACTTGTAGACGCGTCCGCCCCCGATGAAGGAGAGCTCGTCGCCCTCCTTGTGGATGGTGACCATCTCCCCGCCGCCGGTGGAGCCGGTGACGGGCGCCGGGCCACAGCCGGCCAGCCACTGCACGACGGAGAAGTTCTCCTTGAGCGGGCCCTGCTTCCACTTGCCGTCGTACGGCGAGTCGGCCCGGGCCGCCCGCGCCACGACGAGCAGCGCGAGGAGAAGGATGGCTGAGGCGAGTCGACGCGCGAGCACCAGTACGCGGGGAGGGTAGCAGAAGGGGCGGCTGAAACCGAAACGCGGGGACGGAGGCGCCCGCCGGTCCGGAGGCGGGTGGGACCTGGCCCCCGTTCTCGCAGCATTTGCCTAATTTTGGGCTTGGTGTGTTAGCGTTGCGCCGCTTTTCACGACCTTCCCGTCGGCCCACGGCCTCGGTCGGTCACGTTCGTCGGCCGAGCCACCGGCTCGGACTCGAATTTCAGGGAGGTACCGGGGTGATGAGAGCGTCCTCGTCTTCTGTCGACCCGAAGTCGCCGCGCCGCCGCGGCGCGTGGAAACGCCACGCTGTCGCGCTCGCCGCGCTCGCCGCGGGGGTGTGCGCGACCGAAGGCACCAGCCTGGCCGGCGGCTCCACCATCCCGGAAGCGAACGGCGTCGGCCTCGACACCCACCTCTTCCGCCCCGCGCTGGACTCCAAGGGCTTCTTCGCCACCAACGGCTCCGACATCCTCGGCCACCTGGACTTCAGCCTGGGCCTGGTCGTCGACTATGGCCGATCCATCCTGCGCCTGGACGGCGACACGGCGGCGGGCCGCACCAACCACATCATCTCGCACTCCTTCCAGGGCACCTTCTCCGCCAACCTGGGCCTCTTCAACCACGTCGTCGTCGGCGTGGACCTGCCGGTCATCCTGATGGCCGGCGACCGGCAGTCCATCGGCAACCCGCCGCAGCCGAGCATCGTGCTCCCCAGCGGCTCGCCGGCGTGGGGGACCAACAGCCTCGACTCGCAGAACCTGGAGTTCATCGGCCTGCACGCCAAGTGGCGCATCCTGCGGGTGGAGAAGGGCTTCGGCCTCGCCCTCGCGCTGCAGGGCGGCTTCCAGGTGACCGACGCGCCCCGCTACGCCGGCGCCGATCCCGGCGGCTTCGTGTGGCCGATCCTCATCGGCGAGAAGCGCTTCGGCGCCACCGGCAAGCTCAAGCTCGCGCTCAACGCGGGCTTCCGCGCGCACCCGCTGAGCGGGACGACGATCACCGACATGGACGCGCGCATGTTCGATCACTCCGGCAAGCAGTCGACGCTCACCGACGGTGACATGCTCACCTACGGTCTGGGCGTCTCGTACCGCGCGACCGACGTGCTCGACCTGGTCTTCGACACCTACGGTGGCTACCAGGTCGCCGGCAAGACCGACGCCGACCTCGCCCTCTCCGGCGAGGCGACCGCCGGCATCAAGCTCTTCGTCGACCGCGCGAGCTACTTCATGCTCGGCGGCGGCACGCGCTACACCCCCGGCTACGACGGCGCCGACATGCGCGGCTTCGTCGGCTTCATCTTCGAGCCATCGATCGGCGACCGCGACGGCGACGGCTACAAGGACGACGTCGACCAGTGTCCGGACCAGCCGGAGGACTTCGATGGCTACAAGGACGAGGACGGCTGCCCCGACCCGGACAACGACAACGACGGCGTTCTGGACGTCGACGACCGCTGCCCGAACGTCCCGGGTCCCAAGGAGACGGACGGCTGCCCCTCCAGCACCGACGGCGACCGCGACGGTGACGGCATCCTCGACTCGCGCGACAAGTGCCCGGACATCCCGGAGGACCGCGACGGCTTCCAGGACACCGACGGCTGCCCCGACCCGGACAACGATCAGGACGGCATCCCGGACAAGAAGGACCTCTGCCCGAACGATCCGGAGGACAAGGACGGCTTCGAGGACACCGACGGCTGCCCCGACCCGGACAACGACCGCGACGGCATCCCCGACACCAAGGACAAGTGCCCTGGCACCGACGCCGACGTGCAGGCGAACAAGGACACGAAGGAGACCTTCAACAACTTCGAGGACGATGACGGCTGCCCGGACAAGGGCAGCGTCATCATCGAGGGCAACGACATCATGATCCTGCAGAAGATCCAGTTCAAGACGGCTTCTGCGGAGATCCTGCCCGAGTCCAACGCCATCCTCGACGCGGTGGCGACGACGCTGCTGCACAACCCGCAGTTCACCCTCATCGAGGTGGCGGGCCACGCCGACGAGCGCGCCTCCGACTCCTACAACCTGAAGCTGACGCAGGACCGCGTCGACTCGGTGGTCTCCGCGCTCGTCTCGCGCGGGGTGCCGCGCGACCGGCTGCGCAGCAAGGGCTACGGCGAGTACTGCCCGGCCGACCCGGGCCACAACCCGAAGGCCTGGGAGACGAACCGTCGCGTCGAGTTCAAGGTCGTCAAGACCAAGGACGGCCCGACGGGCGTGGAGCTCGGCTGCCAGAACGCCCGCGCCCACGGCGTCAACCCGGACCCGGTGCAGTAGCCGCCCGAGCGCGAGGCGCGCAGGTGCGCGTCCTCGTGCTCTTTGGACGTCATCCGCAGCGCCCCGCCCGAAGCGCTCGCCCGCCTCCTGTCCCCCCTGTCCCCCCTCCCGTCCCCGGACACCAACCGTCGAAGTGCAAGGGTCCTTGCACTCCGACGTTTCCGCGGGAATCGGTGGGGGAGGGGGGGTGGCATGGGGGGTGCTTGGGGGGCGGGGATGGATCCTGTGTTCTTCACGATCAAGCGGGCGTATTACGCGACGCTGCGGCTGACGCGGCGGGCGCTCCGGGCGATGGGGCTGACGGCGGCTCGGTTCGACGTGCTCGATGCGCTCTACCGGCTCGGGACGGGGTGCGCACACTTCCAGAGCGACCTGCGGCGCGGGCTCGGCGTGGCGCGGGCCACCATCAGCGAGATGATGCGGTCGCTCGAGACGATCGGGCTCGTCACCCGGCGGCGTGACGGGCGCGAGGTCATCGTCGCGCTCACGCCCGAGGGGCGTCGGCGCATCCGGCGGGCGTACTACGGGCTCGTGCTCGTGGGGCACGTGGGGCTCGCGCTGGACGGCGCGCTTGCGCCGGGCGAGCGGCGCTGGCCCGACCCGCGGCGGTGCGCCAGCGCGCGCAGACACCTCGAGGCGCTCTGCATGCGCATCCGGCTCGGATTCGGCGACGAGGCGACGCTGGACCGGCGTGCCGAGTACGGGGTCTGGGTTTCACGGGATCATGACCGCCGGCGCCGCGCGCGGTGGCACCGGGAGCGGCGCGAGCAGGAGCTGCGCCACGCACTGCTGGCCGCCGGCTCGTGAGGGCCTCGCGCGTCCCGCTTGCCCACCTCGCCTTCTATCCGGAACGCACATGAGCACGTCACGTGTCGCGCGCACGGAGGCGCACGAGCGCGCGGTCGTGCACTGGACCGCGGACCTAGACGCCCTCGTCCAGGCGGCGCATGCCCTCCAGCAGGAGGGCCTCCGGCGACTCCTGGATGACGCGCGCGTCCGGCACGAAGGACGGGTCCAGCCCGAACTCGCCGTCCTCCAGCTTGATCATCATGTAGAAGGCGTCCACGCCGCGGATCTTGTCGTAGAGGGCGTTGACGATCTGCCCGTCCTTGAAGTGGATCTCCCCGGCGTTGCTCCCGGCCCGGATGCGGAGGCGACCCGTCTTGCGGCCGTGGAAGAGCACCTGCACCAGCTCGGGTAGACCCATCTCCTTGAGCGACCCGGAGACCCCGCGCGGGCCGGTGCGCGCCGTGCGCTGGTCGAGCATCGACTTGAGCTTGGCGACGAAGACGTCGGTCGGCGCGGGCTTCGCGACATAGTCGGCGACCCCCAGCTCGAACGCCTTCTGCGCCTCCACGCGGCCTTGCCGGCGCGAGTGGATGACCCACGGCAGCTCCTTGCCCCACGGCTGCTTGCGCGCCTCGGTCAGCAGGGCGAGGCCGTCGGCCTGCGGGAGCTCCACCTCGCTCACGACCACGTCGATGTCGCCGGCCGCCAGCACCTTGAGCGCCTGCTCCGCGGTGCGTGCGGTCTTCACCTCGAAGCCTTGCTCGATCATGCGCAGCTCGAGGACGGTGGTCTCCTCCGGGTCGGGGTCCACCAGCAGCGCGAAGTAGCGGTTGGCGAGCAGCCGCGCGCGCAGGTCCTCGCCCATCACCATGTTCTTGAAGAGGTCGACCAGGTGCGGGTCGAAGACCGTCTCCTTGTACTTGGCGAGCACGCCGCACGCCTCGCCGGGCATCAGCGTCTTGCGGTAGGGGTTGCGCGGGTTCTGCGTGAGGTCGGCGTAGGTGTCGGTGATGGCGAGCACGCGCGCGCCGAGCGGAATGTCCTTGCCGGAGGCGCCGTCGGGGAAGCCCTCGCCGTCGTAGCGCTCGTACATGTGCTCGACGGACTCCAGCGTCTCGTGCGGCAGGTGCACCGACTCCATCACCCGGCCGGGCGTGCTCACCGCCTTGTGCGCGGCGAGCTTGTGGCCATCGTACTCGCTCGCGTTGAGGGCGGTCAGGTGGTAGCTGCCGTGCTTGCCGATGTCGTGCAGGAACGCGGCGGCGACGACGGCGGCGAGGGTGGGCGCGGCGACGTTGATGCGCTCCAGCATGCGGCGCGTGAGCCGCGCGACCTGCGCGGAGTGGCCGCGCAGGTCCGGACGCGAGTTCTCGAGCAGGCTGACGAGCACGTTGAGCAGCTCGAGCAGCTCCTCGCTGGAGTAGCTGACCTTGCCGCCGAGGGTGGACCCGCCGCGCTTCTGCGCGCTGGCCATGTCCCGCTCGGAGAGCACGCGCTCGCGGCCGGAGGAGAGGCCCTCCCGCGCGAGCGATGTCGCCATCGACGTCTCGGAGACGACGTTGCGCTGGTAGACGTCGAGCATCGCGGAGAACTGCGCGTGCGCGGCGCGGTCGAGCAGGGCGAAGGCGTGGATGTCGCCGCCGTAGCACTTGGCGATCGCCGCCCGCACCGCCGCGGGCCGCGCGACGAAGGCCTTCACGTCCTTCGCGCCGCTGGTGATCTGGATCTGCCGGATCACCTCGGCGTCGTCCGGGTCGGCGGTGACCACCGAGAGCGCGCGGGCCGCCGGGTCGAACATCACCGGGAAGATCTGGAAGGTCTCGGCGACCTGGCGCGGCACCAGCTCCAGCGTGGCGCGAGTGATGTCCGCCTTGGCGAGGCGCTCGGCGGAGACGAAGCGCGTCCGGTGGTGCGCGGCGAGCGCCTTGAGCATGTCCGCCTCGGTCGCCATGCCGAGGTCCATCACCACGTCCTCGAGGCGCTGCTGCGCCGAGGCCGCCGCGGACATGGCCTTCTCCAGCTGCTCCGGAGACAGGAGCCCCTGATCCAGAAGGACGGTCCCTACCTTGCCGTTGACGCTGCCGAGGTTCTGCTTGGCCATGCTGTGCGGGTGCGCGAGCACCTCACAAATAGCATGACCAAATCACTGTGCGCGATGCTCGAGGAGAATCGCCCGCACGTGGCTCAAGATGAGGCCGATGGCGACCTGGTTTTGCCCCCCCTCCGGGACGATGACGTCGGCGAAGCGCTTGGAGGGCTCCACGAAGGCCAGGTGCATGGGACGCACCGTCTCGTAGTACTGCTTGCGCACCTGGGCGAAGGTGCGCCCCCGGTGCTCCAGGTCCCGGCGGATGCGGCGAATGACGCGGATGTCCGGGTCGGTGTCGACGAAGATCTTCACGTCCAGCCGGCGGCGGAGGCGCTCGTCGGCGAGCACCAGGATGCCCTCGACGACGACCACGGGCGCCGGCTCCACCCGCTCCGTATCAGCGGCCCGATCGTGGTGCGCGAAGTCGTAGGAAGGGCGGTCGATCGCCTTGCCCGCGCGCAGGTCGTCCAGGTGCCGGCAGAGCAGCTCCATCTCCAGCGCGTCGGGGTGGTCGTAGTTGACCTTCTCGCGCTGCTCCGGCGGCAGGTGACCCTGCGCACGGTAGTAGTGGTCCTGCTCGATGAGGACGCCCGAGCCCGCGGGCAGGGCCTCGAGCACCGCCCGCGCGATGGTGCTCTTGCCGGAGCCGGAGCCGCCCGCGATGCCGAGGAAGAGGGGAGCGGCCACGGGCGGCGTTTACCACAGCTCGCCGGCGTGGGCGTCCAGAACGGCCTGCATCGTCGCGTCGTCGACGTTGCGTCCGGTGAGCACGACCACCACGTCGCCCGCCTCGTCCGGGGCGACGGAGGTGCCCGGGCGGGGCTGCGCCCGCGGCACCCTGGGCCCGCCGACGCGCACCGGCGGCGGGAGGTCTCCCAGCAGCGGTGCCAGGGCGGCGGCGGCGCTCCCCTCGATGACGACGCCCAGCGAGCGGCGGGCGCCGGCCATCGCCGCGCCGATCTCCTCCTCGCTGACGACGAGCACCCCGGCCACCACGCTCGCCGCACGCGCGAAGGCGGCGGCGGAGATACCCCCCTCCAGCCCGTCGGCCAGCGTCTCGGCGCCGGTGTGCAGCGTCTCCACGGCGGCACCTCGCTCCAGCGACATGGCCATCGCCGGGCTCGCCTCGCTCTGGGCGCCCCACACCACGCGCGCCGCCGGGAACCCCCGCGCGGCGCGCCAGTCGTCGATGGCGCACGCCATCCCGGTGGCCAGGCCGCCGCCGCCGAAGGGGACGAGCACCCGCGCGGGGGCCTGACCCAGCAGGTCCAGGATCTCGAAGGCGAGCGAGGCCCCGTTGCCCGCCGCCACCGAGAGATTGTCGTAGGGAGAAAGGAACGTCGCGCCCTCGCGCTTCGCCAGCTCGCGCGCGCGCGCCTCGGCGGCGTCGTAGTGGTCGGCCTGGGTCACCACCAGTCGCGCACCCGCGCGCTCCACGCGCGACCGCTTGGCGGCGGGCGTGTTCTTCGGGACGACCACCGTCGCGTCCCAGCCGAGCAGGCGCGCGGCGTGGGCCACCCCCGCCCCGTGGTTGCCGGCGCTCGCCGCGACCACGCGCTTCGGGACGCCCGTCTCCGAAAGCACCGCCAGCGCCAGCAGCGCCCCGCGTACCTTGAAGCTGCCGGTTGCCTGGAGCGACTCCAGGGCGAGCCACACCTTGCCGCCGGCGCGCGAGTCCAGGTCGGGCGCGCGCATGAGGGAGGTCTTGCGGAGCCCCGCCCGGCCGAAATCGGTCACCAGGGTCCGGGCGCGGGCGAGCAGCTCGGGGCCCGGCAGGGTGCACGGGTCATGACGATCGGAGGCGACGACTCGCATGGTGCCCAACGATACGGCACCCCGAGCACCCGGATTCATCGCTCGAGCCTCCCACTCGCGCTCAATGCATGACCTTCCCTCGGCCCGCGGCCGCCGTCAGCCGGCGAGCAGCCACATCAGCGGGCGGCGGTAGTTGGTGATCATGCGGTCGCCGGGGACCTCGTGGCCCATCCCGGGGGCGATCTTGGTCTTGCAGCGGACATGCTCGTGATGGAGGATGTCCGCGACTTTCTTGGTGTTTGGCGCGACCTCGTCCGTCTCCCCGGTGAAGAGGAAGACCCGGTGGATCTTGCGGCGGTTCTGGTGGAGGAGTGGCGGCGCGCGGCCGTACCAGTACTGATCGTTGGCGGCGAGGATGAGCCAGCGGTTCCAGGTGTGCGGCTCGTGGATGCCCACCTGCATCGCCACGAAGGCGCCCTCGCTGAAGCCCACGAGGACGTTGCCGTAGAGCTGGACCCGGCGGTGGAACTTGGCGCGCAGCGCGTGGAGCGTGGCCTGGACGATCACCTCCCCGGCGGCCGCGTTGTTGTTCCACCCGCGGGTGCCGTTGCCGCGATCCTCCGGGCCCTGCGGGCAGACCACCCAGCCGAAGCGCCGCGCGACGTGCGCCCACTTGCGGCAATCTTCCGCCGGGTTGGCCCCGCGGCCGTGGAGGTACATGATCACCGGCCGCAGACCGCGGCCGAAGGGGCGGTAATAGAAGGCGTCCGGCGCGCCATGCACCTGCAGGCGCGACGGATCGGGCACCTTGCGCGCCGCACGGGCCCACGCGGAACCGCCGAAGAAGACGAGGATCATCACACCGGCGAGCGTGGCGAGGGTGATGCGAAAAGCAGAGCCGGGACGCACGGCCCCGAGCATAGTCACAGGAGGCGCTCGAGCAACTTCCTTTCGCCCTGTTTTTGCGTCGAGTAGCCTCCGGGCGTGCGACTCGTCTACGCGACCCGCCGCTCCGCCCTCGCCCTCGCCCAGTGCCGCGCCTTCGTCGCCGCGCTCCGCGCCAGAAACCCGGAGCTGGAGACCGAGGAGAAGCAGGTCGTCACCAGCGGCGACCGCATCCAGGACCGGCCGCTCGCCGACATCGGCGGCAAGGGCCTCTTCGTGAAGGAGATCGAGGAGGCGCTGCTCGCGCGGGAGGCGGACTTCGCCGTGCACTCCATCAAGGACGTGCCCGCGGCGCTGCCGGAGGGGCTCGCGCTGGTGTGCGTGCCCGCACGGGAGGATCCGCGGGACGTGCTGGTCGCCCCGCGGCACGGCACCCTCGCCGCGCTTCCCCGCGGGGCGCGCGTCGGGACGAGCAGCCTGCGACGCGCGGCGGCGCTCCACCTCGCCCGCCCGGACCTGCAGGTGATCCCGCTGCGGGGCAACGTGGACACGCGGCTGCGCAAGGTGGACGCCGGGGAGGCGGACGCCATCGTGCTGGCGCGAGCGGGCCTCGTCCGACTGGGGCTGGAGGCGCGGGCGACGGAGGTGCTGGCGGTGGACGTCTCCCTGCCCGCGGTGGGCCAGGGGGCGCTGGGCATCGAGGCGCGCGCGGCGGACGCCGACGTGGCCCGCCTCCTCGCCACGATGCACGACCCCGAGACCGCGGCGCGCGTGGCGGCCGAGCGAGGCGTGCTCGGGGCGCTGGGCGGCGACTGCAAGACGCCGCTGGGCGCCCACGCGTGGCGCGACGGCGAGACGATGGTGCTGCGCGCCTTCGTGACCGACCCGGACGGCTCGCGCCTCCGCCGCGACGAGACGCGCGCGCCGTGGCCGGCGTCGGAGGCGGAGGCGCGCGACGCGGGGGAGGCGATGGGCAGGAGGCTGCTGTCGGCATGATGAAGCACGTGCACCTCGTCGGGGTGAGCGGCACCGGCATGGGCGCGCTCGCGACGCTCTTCCGTGAGCGCGGCCTGCGCGTCACCGGGTCGGACATCGCCTTCGACCCGCCGATCGGTCCGGCGCTCGAAGCCGCTGGCGTGGAGTGTCTGCGCGGCTACGACGCGAAGCACCTGGACCCGCCGCCGGACCTGGTGGTCGTCGGCAACGCCATCCGCCGCGACAACCCGGAGGCGCAGGCCGCCGAGACGCGGGGCCTCGCCCGCGCGTCCATGTCCGGCGCGCTGCGCGAGCACTTCCTCGCCGGGCGGCGCGCGGTGGTCGTCACCGGCACCCACGGCAAGACCACCACCAGCGCGATGTGCGCGTGGCTGCTCGCGCAGGCAGAGCTGGATCCCGGGTTCTTCATCGGCGGCATCCCGAAGGGCTTCGGCGCGGGCGCGCGCGCCGGCGCGACGAAGCGGCGCCTCACCGGCCCGGCGACGCGACCGCCCTTCGTGGTGGAGGGCGACGAGTACGACGCCGTCTACTGGCACAAGAAGGCGAAGTTCCTCGACTACGTCGGCGGCGAGGACGACGTGGTGATCCTCACCAGCGTGGAGCACGACCACATCGACATCTACCCCACGCCGGAGGCGTACGAGGCGGCGTTCTTGGAGATGGCGCGCACGCTTGCGCCGGGGGCGCTGCTGCTCGTCGACGCGAGCCAGCCGCGCGCGGTGGCGATCGCGCGGGAGTCACGGGCGCGGGTCGTCCGCTACGGGCTCGAGCGCGACGAGACCGCCGAGCCGCCGGAGTGGATCGCGGCGCCGGGCGCGATGGACGAGCTCGGGCGCCAGCAGTTCGATGTCTTCGTCGGAGGGAGCTCGTGCGGGCGCTTCAGCCTCCCGGTGCCCGGCGCGCACAACGTGCGCAACGCGCTCGCTGCCCTGGCGATGAGCGCGGAGGCCTTCGGCGTCGCCACCACCGCCGCGCGCTCGGCGCTCGGCACGTTCGAGGGTGTGAAGCGGCGGCAGGACCTGCTCGGCACGCCCGCCGGCGTGAACGTCTACGACGATTTCGCCCACCACCCCACCGCGGTGACCGAGACCCTGGCGGCCCTCCGCCGCAAACACCCCGCCGGCCGCCTCTGGGCGGTCTTCGAGCCGCGCAGCGCGACGGCGTGCCGGAGTCTGCACCAGCAGGCGTACGTCGGCGCCTTCGCCGGGGCGGACCGTGTGCTCCTCGCCCCCCTCGGCCGCACCAACGTCCCGGAGGCGGAGCGCCTGGACACGCGGAAGCTCGCCGCCGACATCGGCCCCGCCGCCCGCGCGACCGACTCGGTGGACGCCATCGTCTCCATCCTGACGGACGAGGCCGCGGCGGGCGACACGGTCGCGCTGCTCTCCAACGGGGCCTTCGGCGGGCTGCACGGCCGGCTGCTGGCCGCGCTGCAGGCCCGCGGCTGAGAGGCCGACCGGCGCCCCTCGCTTCGCTTGTAGTCTGCAAGTTTTCCGGAACGTTGCAGAGGCGACCACCGGGCGACATGCCGGGTGCTACAATGAGGGCCAGCCGAGCGCGCAGGTCGTGCTCGGGCACCGAGGCGCCTCCCCCCGGACCGCAGGGTACCGGGGCAGGGACCTGACTTCTGCCACGCGGGGGTGGCGCGCCTCGGCGCCGCGCGCATCCGCGTGCCCCCGGGCACGCGACACCCGTCCGGTGAGGATGCCATGAGCACGCGAATCGCACACATCTCCGACATCCACATCCTGGAGCCGAGCCGCAGCTTCGGCTTCGACACCCGCTTCGTCAGCTTCGGCCGCCCGCTCGACGCGCAGGATCGCGTCCGCAAGCTCCAGCGCGCGGTCGCCACCGGCCGCCGCGCCGGCGCCACCCACTTCGTCATGTCCGGCGACCTGACCGAGGTCGGCACGCCCGCGCAGTTCGAGGCGTTCGCCGGCGGCCTGCACGACGCGGGGCTCCGCCCTGGCGAGGTCACGCTGGTCCCCGGCAACCACGACGCCTACACCGCCGTGGACGGCTGGAGCCGCGCCCTCGCCGGCCCGCTGCGCCCCTTCGCGAGCCACGCCGCGCAGGGCGCCGGGCGGGTGCTCGACCTGGGCGACGCCTACGTGCTGCCCGTCGACGTCACCCGCTACCAGAGCATCGCCCGGTCCGCCGGCGAGCTGCGCGACGACACCGCGACCGCGCTGGAGCGGCGCCTCGCCGACCCGGCGCTCGGCCGCAAGCCGGTGCTCATCGTGCAGCACCACCCCCCGTACGACCGCGGCGCGGTGTGGCAATGGGTGGACGGCCTCATCGGCTACGCGCGCGTGTTCGCCATGATGCTCCGCCACCCCAACGTGCACATGTTCCACGGGCATCTGCACCGCGCCGTCGACCGCATCGTCGACCTCTCCGTCCGCGCCGCGTCGTCGCGTGGCCACGGCCGCGCGCGCATCTTCGGGGCGCCGGCGGTGGTGGACGACGAGGCGAGCCCGCGCGTGCGTCTCTACGACGTGCGCGGCGGCGAGGTGGAGAGCATCGGCCTGGCGTAGCCTCGAGAGCGGAGAAGAGAGGAGGGCGTCGCTCAGTCGTGCTCGACGGCGAGCAGCGCGTTGAGGACCTCCGCCTGCTCGGTGATGGCGCGGTCGTGGGTGTCGCGCGCGAGCAGGGCCATCGACTGGGCGTGCAGGCGGGCGAGGGCGTAGATGCCACCCGCTTGCGCCACGCCCTCTCCCACGAACGCCGCGTCCAGGCGCTTGAGGGTGGCGAGCGCGGAGGCGTACGCGATGACGTCGCCGTAGCGCGACTCCGCGATGCGCTCGATGTCGTCGTCGTAGACGCAGTGAAGCTCGGTGCCGAAGGTGCGCGGCTGGCCCGTCTGCGCGTCGGTCGCGTGGGCGGTGACCTCGAAGGTGAAGGGCTCACCGGACACGTAGGGCGGCACGGTCACGCGCACGACCTCGGTGCGAGCCTCGCCGGCGATGACGTCGCCGAGCACCAGCTCGCCGGCGTCCAGCCGCCAGCGCACCGACCCGCCGGAGGTCTCCAGCACGTGCGACGGCGCCGGGTCGCCGCGGAAGGTGAGCACGACGTTCTTGAAGACCGTCGCCCCCGCGGGGGGTACGGCCTCGTTCATGGCGATCTCCCGGCCGCCCGGGTCGTCGCCGTACGCCAGCGTCCCCTCCCCCGCCACCAGGCTGCCCAGGCGCGCCGGGTCGGCGCCGGCGCGGGTGGCGATCACGCTCACCGGGACGTGACCCGCGCCCATTCGCTGCGCCAGGACCACCGCCACCGGGCCCGGCTCCACCGCGCCATCGGTCAGCACCACCACGCGGCGCTGGGGGCCGATGCCGATGATGTTGCGGGCGATGCGCATCGCGCCGCCGAGATCACGAGGCTCGCGCGGGGTGTCGTCACCCAGGCGCTTCTCGGCGGCGGCCTCGGCGAGGGAGCGATGGTTCGCCGGGATGAGAGGGACGACGAGCTTCGGCCCCCGCGAGTCCACGACCATCAACCGATCGCTCGCGCCCAGGTGAGCGATGGCGTCGTCCAGCAAGGTCATCGCGTCCGGACCGGAGCCGTCCAGGACGATGGCCAGGTTCTCCGCGGGGCGCGACATGCCGCGCGCCGCCGGGGCGAGGATGTCGACACGCACCAGCACCTCGCCGCCCCAGGAAGGCACACGCGAGTCGCTGGGCCGCAGCGCGAAGGCCAGGCCGGGCGTCCCCACCACGGTGGGGCGACTGGTCTGCGTGAAGCGGCCGTCCCGGGGCAGGATGAACCCGACAGGCGCGCGCCACGGTTCGTCGACGGTGCGGTGGATCAGCCGCTTGGGGACATCCCGGCGGTCGTGGAACTCCACGCCGTTGGCGGTCAGGACGTTGGCGCCGTGCGCGCCGGTCTCAGGAAAGACGACCGTCCCGTCGTTGGCGAGGATGGGCGCCTCGCACCCGCACGCGAGCGGCAGCGCCACGGCCAGAAGCCACCGGAAGAGACGCCGCGGGCCCATGTCCTTTGATACGGAAGCATGCACCGGTCCATTCCTCCATCCCGCACCCGTGCCCGTGAGCTGCGCGCGCCGACGCAGATCGCTAGCATGCCGACGATCGGACGCAACGCCGGACATCGGTCTGGCTGCCGGGCATCCCGCCCCGCCAACGTCAGGAAGAAGCGGGTGTGGACGCCGCGAGGACGGCTTCGCAGTCGTCCACGATCATCCGGTGGCCGTTCACCCGCGCCAGCTCCCGCAGCTCGGTGAAGTCCTTGAAGGCCTCGTCGCGCTTGCCCTGGTGGAGCAGGAGCTTCGCCTTGAGGAAGCGACCGCTGATGACGTCCCACATGTACTCGTTCGCCTGCGCGTACCGGATGCCGGCGGCGAGCTGGTCCTGCGCCTCGCCATCGCCCTTGTAGCCAGCCAGGTACGCCAGCAGCATCCGGTTGTGGCTGGAGAGCCGGTCGAAGCCGTACTCCTCGCAGAGCGCCACCGACTGCTGCAACGCGCCGTACGCGCGCGCGTAGTCCTCGAGGCGGATGAGCACGTCCCCCAGGTTGTGGAGGTTGACGGCGATCTCGTAGGTGAGGCCGAGGGAGCGCGCCACGTCGACCGCCTTCTCGATCTCCAGCGCGGCGAGCGGGTAGTCGCGCAGGAAGTAGTACATCAGGCCGCGCAGCTTCTGCCGCTCGCACGCGGCGGCCGCGTCGTTCGGCAGCAGGGCCTCGGCGCGGGCGAGGGTCTGGGTGGCGGCGTTGCGATCCCCCAGCGCGGCGTGGGCCTGCGTCAGGTTGGTGAGGATCTTGTGCTCCTCCTGCTTGTCGCCCTCGACCGTGGCCAGCTTCTGCATGCGGGTGAGCAGCTGCAGCGAGCTGTTGAAGTCCCCGCGGCGGCCGGCGAGCTCGGCGGAGGCGACGAGCACGGTCTTCATGAGCGGGTCGTTCCCGGCGGCGATGCGCTCGGCCTCGGCCAGGTAGGGCACCGCGGCGTCGAACTTGTGGAGCGCCACCAGGATGCGCGTGGCGGCGACGCGAGACCGCACGCGCAGCGCGACGTCGCTCGTCGTGTCCATCCGCGCGATGACGCGCTCGCACGTCTCGCTCGCCTCCGGCGCGGCGCGGACCATGCGCACCGCCGCGGCGAGGCCGTCCAGCCAGTCGGCGAGCTCCGCCGGTTCGCGCGCGGAGGTGTTGCACAGCTCGATGGCGCGCGCGTAGTCGCGCACGGCCGCCTCGAGCTGCCGCGCCTCCACGCGACGCTCGCCGCTCCTGGCGAAGTAGGTGGCCGCGCGCTCGCGGTCGCCCGATTCGTAGAAGTGCATGGCGATGCGCGCGGCCTGCTCCCAGGCGCGGTCCCCCTCCTCCTGCTCGAGAGCGCTGCCGGCGGCCGCGTGCATCTCGCGCGCGGCGTCCTGCGGCAGGGCGTCGACCACCACCTCCCGCACCATGGGGGAGGTGAAGCGCAGCTCGGAGGGGCCGGTGTGCAGCAAGAACTCGCTGGACTTGAGGGTGGACAGCGAGCGCTCCAGCGCGGCGAGGGGCTGCTCCAGCATGCGCGAGAGCACGCCGGAGTCGACCGGATCGCCCAGCACCGCGGCCGCCTGCAAGGTGGCGCGGTCCTCCGCGGAGAGGCGCGCGACGCGGGAGGCCACCAGGCCGCGCAGGGTCTTCGGGAGCGCCAGCTCCTGCCCGAGCAGGCGCATCGAGACGACGCGGCCGTCGGCAATCGTCACCGCCCCGGCGTCGAGCAAGGCCTTGATGACCTCCTCGATGAACTGCGGGTGCCCGCCCGTACGCTCGCGCACGAAGCGGACGAGATCCTCCGGCGCGGACTCGGTCCCGAGGCGCAGCGCGACCAGGCGGCTGATGTCCTCGGTCTTCAGGTCGGTGAGGTCGATGGAGACGTGGTGCGGAGAGCGCTGGACCGGGTGGGAGAAGCCCTCCCGCGCGGTGAAGGCGAAGACGACGCGCGCGTGCGAGAGTCGCTCGAACGCGGCCTCCAGGATGGAGAAGCTGTCCTCGTCCATGTTGTGGGCGTTGTCCCACGCGAAGGTGTGCGGCTTGTCCTCGCAGAGGCTCGCCACCATGCGCGTGAAGGCGCCGCGCAGGGCCGTCTTCGCGTTCGCCGAAGAGTAGGTGGGGACGTTGGCGCCGAGGGCGGTCATGATGGCGCCGACCTCCTCGTCGTGCAGGCCCAGGGCGCGCAGGCGCGGCTGCACGGCGAGCACGCGGTCCGGAGGGTCGCCCTCGTTGATGCCGCAGAGGACCTGCAGCATGCACACGATCCCGGAGAGCGGGTACTCGCGGCCGCGCGGGGGGCAGGTGGCGATGTACCAGCCCACGTTGTAGTTGCCCTTGCCCAGGCGCCGCTCCACCTCCACCAGCAGGCGCGTCTTGCCGACGCCGTGGCCGCCGCGCACCGTGAGCGCACGGGCGCTGCGGCGCGTGGCGGCGGCGAGCACCTCGCCGATCTTGCGCAGCTCCTCCTTGCGGCCGACGAAGCGGCCGAACGTCTCCGCGTGGCCGCGCACGTCCTTGACCAGCGAGCCGGACACCATCACCGGCGTCTGGTCGCCGGTGGCGAGCGCCTCGAACACGAAGAGGCCCTTCACCTGACGCATCGCCGCGCCGGAGATGGCGAGGCGGCCCTCCCGCGCGCGGGCCAGCTCGCGCGCCGACGCGACCAGCCCGCTCAGGCGCTCGTCCTCGGTGGGCTCGCCCTCCGCGGTGACGTGGATGCGGCCGGTGTGCAGGCCCGCGCTCGGCCGGGTGGAGCCACCGATGGAACGGAGGGTGACCAGACCGCAGCGGGTGGCCACCTCGGTGTCGCGGCCGTCCGGGTCCCCCAGGCCGAAGAGGGCGGCGAGCTGGTCGGCTTCCTTCCGGTGCACGCGCCCGCCGTAGCGCTCCACGATCTGCGCGGCCGTGTCCACCAGCGAGGCGTCCGCCCCGCGCGGGAACTCGATGACCAGCGCGGTGACCTCCCGCCGCTCGCCGACGCCGGCGGCGCGGTCCAGCGCGACGAAGCGCACGCCGGTGTCCACGCGCGAGATGTTCCCGGAGGAGAGCGAGCGCGAGGGCGGCACCTCCACGGGGGTGCGCTCGTTGACGTGAGAGCTCGCCGCCTCGCTCTCGAGCATCGGGTCGCCCAGCGAGGGCGCGCTGGAGCCGTGCGCCTCCTCCCCCTGCGCGAAGCCGCTCAAGAACTCGCTCAGGTCGTGCGCGCCGTAGCGGCTGCCGTGGCCGTAGAGGAAGGCGAGCATGGCCTCGTAGAGGCGACCGGCGTCGGCGTAGCGGTCCTTCGTCTCCTTGGCCAGCGCCGTCTTGAGGACGTTGACCAGCTCCGTCGGCACGTCGGGGCGGAGCAGCTCGACGGGCGGGTACTCGCACGCCTGCACCCGGCGCAGGGTCTCGAAGGTCGTCGGCGCGCTGAAGGGGTTCACCCCGGCGAGGCACTCGTAGAGCACGATGCCGAGGGAGAAGATGTCGCTGCGGGCGTCCACCGGCTCGCCGCGCGCCTGCTCCGGGCTCATGTACCCGAACTTGCCGTGGAGCTGACGGGTGCGGGTGTCCTCCACCTCGCGCTCGAGCACGCCACGCGCCTTGGCGATGCCGAAGTCGGTGACCTTCACCTCACCCTCGAAGGAGAGGAGCACGTTCTGCGGGGACACATCGCGGTGGACGATCCCGAGCGGACGGAGCTGCTCGTCGCGGCGGCGGTGTGCGTGGTCGAGCCCCTTGGCGACCTCCGCGCAGACGTAGACGGCCATGGCGATCGGCGCGGGGGCCTGCTGGCGGCGGCACCGCGCGAGGAGCGTGGCGAGGTCCAGCCCGTGCACGTACTCCATCGCCATGAAGTAGGCGTCGGGGAGCTTGTTGCCCTTCGGGTCGGTGACCGGCGCGATGCCCAGGTCGAACACCTGCACGATGTTGGCGTGCGAGAGGCGGACGGCGAGCTTCGCCTCGTGGATGAACATGTCCACGAAGTCCTGGCTGCGCGCCAGCTCGGGCAGGATGCGCTTGATGACGAGGACCTTCTCGAAGCCCTCCACGCCATAGCTCTTCGCCTTGAAGACCTCCGCCATGCCCCCCTGGCCGAGGCGCTCCAGCAGCCGGTACCGACCGAAGGCGGCGTTGACGTTCACGCCGTGCACCTCCGCACGCGCGCCGCGTCCCCGGCGCGATCGGTGCATTCTGCAAAGGTGGTGGCGGTGAAGAGACCGATCCCCCTCACGACTTCCTCGGTGGCGCGTGAGCGCGCGTTCGGTGGGAAAGAGGCCGGGACGCTACCATGCGACAGCACCCAATGGACGCCGTTCGCCTCGTCACCAGGACCCCCGCAGATTTCACCCATAGCCTATTCTTGCAGCCTTACTGCCACTCTAGCACGAGACCGCGAGCCGCAAGGGCGCCTGCTGCTGGGCTCGGAGGTCAGCGCTTGACCCACACCGGGTTGGTGAAGCCGAGCGGCTGGACCGGCATGAAGGGGAGGACATCGTCCAGGCGGCGCTCGCCCCGCGCGACGACGACGACCCACGTGGTACCGGGCGCCACGTCCACGTGCAGATCGGTCGCCAGGCGGATCGTGCGGGCCTGCGCCTCCTCCAGCGTGCCCGCCTCCGGCCCCAGCTCGGTGGGCCGCGACTCGATGGACAGGGTCTGCACCGTGCGGCCGTTGGCGACGACGGCGAGCTGCGTCACGTCCACCCACGGCGCGGCGCGCACCACCACGTGACCGCTGACGGTGGGTCCGCCGGCGGAGACCTCGTCGCCCGGACGGCCACCGCCGAGCTGGAGCTCGATGATGGGCCCGCTCGTGACCGTGGCGTGCCCCTTCTTGATGGCGGCGACGACCGCCAGCGGGTCGACGGGCGCGTCGGCGTCGGCGTAACGCACCATCGTCCGCGGGTAGCCCGCCCACTGGTACTGGATGCGGTGCGAGTCGCTGCTGCCGGTGGCGACGTAGCGGTGCCCCATGTTCAGCAGGGCGAACCAGTCGGCCATCACCTCGTCCACGCGGTGCGGGCTGGGCAGGTCGTAGCCGTTGTAGACCTCCAGCGCGTCGAAGTCGGTGCGCATGTGCTTGGGGAGCGGGCCGCGCCGGTCCCAGCCGGAGACGCTGAAGTAGCCGATGCCCTTCGGCAGGCGCGGGTGGTTGATTTGCAGCACGCGGTTCGGATCGCCGGCGTGCGCGGCGGCGAAGACCTTCGCCGCGGTGGAGTGGCGGAAGGGCGGCACCGGCCGGCTCCTTGGGTACGGGAAGACGCCGAAGTGGCCGAAGCGCGGGGAGAAGGTGGTGACCTCCACGCCCGTCACCGTGGCCATCTCGCCGGACAGACCGAGCAGCTTCAGCGGCGGGCCGTAGTCGCCGACGATGTTGTGCTCGGTCGGGACGGCGAAGTCGACGCCGGCGGCGACGAGCGACAGCACGCGGTCCTCCACCGTGACCGGCGAGTCGAAGCTGGGCCGCGCGTGGACGTGCAGATCGCACCCGATCTCGCCGGGCGTGGGCACGACGTGTCGCGGCGCGAGCGACAGGTCCACCGACTTGCCCGGCTCGACGGTGATCTCCTGCGCGTCGACGCTCCACTCGATGCCCTTGGTCGCCGCGACGCGGTACTTGCCCGCCGGCAGCGGCGTGGTGACCTCCCCGCGCAGGGCGTCGATGATGGGGCCGGCGCCGGAGGCGCGGTAGTCCGGCCCGAAGTCGGGGTCGAGGGTGCCGTCGATCCCGTGCACCAGCAGCCGGGCGGTGAGCGGCTGGTGGGTGTCGGCGTCCTGCACCCGGACGTGGATCTCGCCGCCATCGGAGACGTCGAGATCGAGGGGGAAGGGCGTCCCCGGCTTGAAGGTCACCGGCGAGCTGGTGCGCGTGGCGTTCTCGCTCGCGTACCAGCGGGACACCGACTCCGGGACGAAGAGCTCGAAGTGGCCGCCCGCGTCGGTGGCGACGCGGACTCGCTGCGCGCCGTCCGGCCCGAGGCCCACCACCTGCGCGGGGCCAGATACGCCGGTGACCGACCCGGCGACCCGGGCGGTGTGCTCGCCGGCGAGCTCGAAGAGGGTGCGCCACACGCCGGCGCCGGAGGAGCCCACCACCACGCGCAGCGTCGCCTTGCCGTCGGTCAATGGCGCGGCGACCGAGAGGCGCATGCCGCCGTCGTCCCGCGGCGGCCCGATCGCGACGTCCACGTTGCCCGCGGCCGCCTCGAAGCCGAGGGGGTGCGCCGGATCGTCGAGCACCACGTGGGGGCCGGACTCCCGCGCGAGGTCGGCGAGGAGCCCGCGGCCGCTCACGAACACCGCGCGCCGGTCGATGGGCAGCACCAGGGCGAGCCGCGTCCCCACCCACTCGCCCCGCGCCTCCGCCGGAGAGCCGCCCAGGCCCGGCGCGTCGATGGAGAGCTCGAGCACGTCGGGGGCGCGCGTGCGGATCACCAGCTTGCCGTCGACCCCCGCCACGGTGACCAGACCGGAGAGGCCACCACCCAGGCGCGGGCCGAGCCGCGCGAGGTCGAGCGGCAGCACGTCGCCGTCGTGCAGCACGTGGAGCTCGGCGGCGAGGGCGCGCGCGCCGTCGGTCGTGGCGATGTCGAGCTTCCCCTCCTCGTGGACGTCGAAGCGCGCGACGGCGGTGACGAGCTCCAGGTGGCCCCGGCTGCCCGCGCTCGCGCACCGGCGCGCGGAGCGCGCGATCAACGCGGCGACCGCCAGCGCCAGCAGCGCGGCGACGAGGACCCTCCGGCGATCGCCCGGGCCGGCCATCTCAGACGAGCCCCGGGGCGAGACGCCCGGAGAGCTCGGCCTCGCGGCCGCGCCCGCCGGCGGCGAAGCGGAGGCGCACGTGCAGATCGGGCGCCGGGCCCAGCGTCGCGCCCGCGCGCTCGCCCCACTCGCACAGCACGATCGCGCCCTCGGCGCGTCGCTCGCGCAGGCCGAGCCGCGCGATCTCCCGCGCCAGCGACTCCGCGTCCTTCGCCTCGAGCCGGTAGAGGTCGGCGTGCAGCAGGGTGCCGCGCGGCGTCTCGTACTCGTGCACCAGTCCGAAGGTGGGGCTGCCGACGCGCTCCTCCGCCGGCACGCCGAGCGCGCGCGCGAGGGCGCGGGCGAGGAAGGTCTTGCCGGCGCCCAGCTCGCCGGTGAGCACGCAGAGGTCGCCCGGGCCGAGCACCGCCGCGATGCGCTGCCCCAGCCGCGTGGTCTCGCGACGGGTGGAGAGCCGCATCAGAACCGGGCGAGACCGCGCAGCACCGCGCCCCCCAGCACGATGGACGAGGAGCCACCCAGCCCGATGGGCATGTCGTAGGCCGCCTCGATCTGCACGTGCTCGCCGATGCCGAACGCGACGAAGAGGTCCGGGCGGATGAGGAAGCGCGCGCTCCCGTCCCCGCCGGTGACGAAGAAGCCGCCGATCGTCGCCTCCGGGCCGGCGAAGAGGCGGATGGTGGGGACGATGGGGAAGGCGTAGCGCGCGCCGGCGTCGAGCAGCACCGCGCCCGGGCCGTAGAGCGTGCCACCCAGGTCGGCGCGGACCGCGAGTCCGGGCACCGCGGCGAAGGCGTACTCGCCCGAGACGCCGCCCATCAGCGCGAAGGACGACGGCTCTGGCTGGCCCGGCGGACCGGCCGGCGGACGCGCGATGGCGCCGTTGACCCCGAGGTACAGCCCCAGGCCGATGGGCGCATGCTCGGCATACGCGTGCTTCACCGCCGGAGGTGGCGGAGGCGGGGGCGGCGGCGGCGGGGGGAGCTTCTTCTTCGGCGGCGGAGGCGGCGGCGGAGGCGGCGGCGGCGCCTGGTTCTCCCAGGGGATGGGGGAGTTGCCGATGCCCTCCGGCCGGAGCAGGAGCGCGAGCATCTCCGCCATCTCGGTGCCGGCGCGGTCCGGGTCGATCTCCCGCGCGAGCGACTCCACCCGCCCGGTCTGCACCTGGCACGCCTCGATCTCCACCTTGTACGTGTTGCCGTGCGGCGTGACGTGCCCGACGATCGTCCACTCGGCGTTCGCCGCGTGGCCGGCGGCCTGGTACTCCGCGCTGGTGTCCGCCACGCCGTCGGTGACGGCGGCCTGCGCCGCGGCCAGCTCGGCGTCGGTGGCGAGCGTCTCGGAGCGCTGCGCCGCCGCCGCCTTCGCCGCGTCACGCGCGGCGTCGAGCTGGGGCTGCGGCACCGCGTTGCCCAGGAAGGGCAGCACCACCACCTTGTCGGCGAGGGCAGGCAGCGACCAGCAAGTGACGAGCACGAAGCACGCGACGACGGACGATCGCTTCATCGGATCCCAGAGTCCTCTCGCCGGCCGCGAGTCACTCGCGTTGTAATTCAGCGTGCTCGATTCGGCTACGCCCAATCGCGTCAAATGTCACGGCGGCCCTCAGCGCCCCATCACCTGGCCGAGACGCAGCGCGAGGCGGACCTCCTCCTCCGTCAGCCCCGCGGCGGCGGCGATCTCCGCCGGGCGCGGCTTGCGGCCCAGCTCCACCCCGAGTCGGCGCGCCGCCGCGATCACGAGCTTGAGCCGCTGGGCCCCATCCCCCACGCCGCACGACTCCGGCGCGACCACCCGCACCCCGCGCGCCTCCACCGCGGCGAGCAGCGCGTCGATCTCCTCGGGGGTGACCGCGAGCACGCCCACCGCTCCGGCGAAGCGGTCCAGCGTGATGTCCCCCGCGCCCTCCTTCTCGCTCTCCGCGAGCAGCTCCTCCAGCACCCGCAGCAGCTCCGCGCGCATGGCCACACCGTAGCGCGCGGCGCGCTACGCCGCGCCCTCCAGGTGCGCCGTGTCGTTGTACGAGACGAGCCGCAGGCCGCGCGGCGTGCACGCCACCGTGTTCATGCCGGTGTTGCCCATGCCGGAGAGCGAGGGCGAGCCCTGCGGGGGCAGGCCGATGAGCCGCGCGGTGAAGGCGCGGAGGGCGGCGCCGTGCGAGACGACGAGCAGGTCACCCGTCATGTCCGCGGTGAGGCTCTCGACCGCCGCGTGCATGCGGGCGGCCAGGTCGGCGTACGTCTCCCCGCCACCGCGCGGCAGGTCCAGCCCGGCGCGCCACGCGGCCCACTCCTCCGGGAAGCGACGCTCCACCTCCGCGAAGGGGAGGCCCGTCCAGGCGCCCACGTCCACCTCCCGGAGCGCAGGGTCCTGCTCCACCTCGAGGGACACCGCGGCGCCCAGCAAGCGCGCCGTCTCCACCGCGCGCTGCAGGTCGGAGGAGACCAGCCGCGCGAATCGTTGACCCATCAAGCGATTCGCCAGCCGCTCCGCCTGCGCGCGCCCCACCTCGTCCAGACCACTGCCCCGCTGGCCCTGGAAGATCTCCAGGGCGTTCTCGGCGGTCCGCCCGTGACGGACGAGCACGATGCGATGCATGGCGGGCTCCTCGCTCCGGCGCGCGCTCAGGCCTCCTGCGGCTCGGGCCCGCCGGAACCGGAAGGAGCGATCTCCTCGTCCTCGTCCTCTTCGTCGTCCGGCTCGGCGACGGGCTTCGACGCCTTCGCCGACTCCTCCGGCGCGTCCTCGTCCTTCTCCGTCGCCTCGGCCTCGGCCTTCTTCCTGGCCCTCGCCGCGGTGCCCTTCTTCTTGCCCTTGGCCCTCTTCGGCGCCGCCTTCGCGGGCGCCTCGTCGGCGTCCTCCTCCTCGCCCGCGTCCGCCGCCGCCTTGGCGCGCGCGGTGCGAGGCATCAGCTCGGGGGGGAGGTCGAGGGTCATCGCCTGCTTGGGGTTCTTGCGCGCATCCTCCCAGAACCGCGCGTAGAACACGGCGACGATCACCGCGGTCACCACGCCGATGAACTGGCTGGTGGAGAGCATGTACGGGTCGGTGACGAACTTGCCCGGCTTGAGCACGATGAACGCGACGATGGCCGGCACGACCGACAGCACGCGCGCCACCAGCCGCGCCCGCGCGTTGGTGATGCCGAGCGAGATGCCGAAGATGAAGGCGAGCGCGAAGCACAGCAGGCAGAGCGACACCCAGACGTAGCGGTCCAGGGTGATGGGCAGGCTCCCGCGCTCGGCGTCGTCGCGCCACAGCTCCAGCAAGAAGCGCAGGAAGCCGTAGCCGAAGGCGAAGGTGAAGAAGATCTGCCCGCGGAAGCGCTGGTGCTTGCGGTGCCAGAGGAGCAGCACGAGCAGGCCCAGGCCCACCAGCGACTCGTAGATCTGCGTCGGGTGGACGGGCAGCGAGTGGTCCTTGAGCTTCAGGCAGTCGGCCGCCTTGTAGATGCCGTCCTGGCACATCTTCAGGTGGTGCGCGTACGCCGGCGAGCCGAGGATCGCGTTGCCCTTGTCGTCGTAGCCGAGCGTGCCGTCCGACAGCTTGGGGAAGGTCCCCATCTTCTGCAGCCAGTGCGGCGCCGTCGCCGAGAGCCGCGTGCCGAAGTCGCACCCGAAGAGGTAGCAGCCGATGCGGGTGATCATCAGGCCGGAGGCGAGGCTGGGCACCGCCACGTCCGCCCAGGGCATCAGCCGGAGGCCGTGCCGTTTGAGGTACCACCAGCTCCCGAGGAAGCCGCCGACGAAGCCGCCGTACGCGACGAGGCCGCCGCGGCGGATCTCGAACCACTGAGCGAGGGTGTCGAACTGGCTCGGGTTGGTGATGATGTAGAGGATGCGCGAGCCGACGAGCGCGGCGATGGCCGTGATGACGTAGCAGTTGGCCATCGTCTCCTTCGGCAGGCCGTCGCGCTCGGCGAGGGAGAGCGTCAGGTACCAGCCGACGATGAGCGAGATGCCGAGCATCACGCCGTAGGAGTAGATGGGGACGTTCTCCGCCTTGAGCTCGGCGGCGCGCCAGTACCACGCGCCCGCGCCCGCGCCCGCGGCGACGACCAGCGCGGTGAGCGCCTCGTTGCGGTTGCGGCGGCGCGCGGCCAGCAGGCCGTAGATGGCCGCGATCACCACGACCGCCACCAGCCCCCACCACGCCTTCAGCGGGCGGTGCGGCAGCGGGATGTGAAAGAGGATCGGGTGCATGACCCCGCGTTCTTACCAGGGCCCGAGGGTCTCGGCGAGGGGGGCGAGCCAGAAGAGCTGGGCGGGTCGCGATCGCGGTGTTAGTACACGCCGCATGCTCCGCCGGACGGTCATCGGGCTCCCGTTGCTCGGGCTGCTTGCCTTCTGCGTTCCCCCCGGAAACAGCACCGGCGGCGATGCCGGCGCGACCACCAAGACGCAGCCGCGCCCCAGCCCGAATTACCGGCCATCCATCAACGTGATGACCGAGGTGTTCGAGGACGACTTCGACCGGGACGCGGCACCTGGTCCCGCCGCCACCACCCCCCCGGCGGTCGTTGCGGTCAACGTCGACGCGGCCGGCCACGATCGACACGCGCCCGAAGGCTCCAGCGAGCACGCCGCGACCTCGCCCCTCCCCGCGGCGACCAACGCGCTCGGCCCCAACTGGCGGCAGGCGGAGACCAACGTCTGGCACATCGAGAACGGCCGCCTCTGCGCGCAGGACGCGCACAACCACGGCGTGTGGCTGGAGCGCATACTCCCCGTCAACGCGCGCATCGAGTTCGACGCCATCAGCGACTCGCCGCAGGGCGACCTGAAGGCCGAGGTGTGGGGCGACGGCCAGTCGCACGCGACGATGGTCTCCTACACCAACGCCACCAGCTACCTCGCCATCCTCGGTGGGTGGAAGAACCACTTCCACGTCCTCGCCCGGTTGAACGAGCACGGCACCGACCGCAAGCAGATCGTCATCGAGCCCGGCGCCGACGACCCGCGGGAGCAGCCGGTGCACATGGGGCACATCTATCGCTTCCGCATCGAGCGCAACGACGGCCACACCGTGCACCTCTCGGTCAACGGCCTGCCGTACCTGGACTACGACGACCCCGCGCCCCTCGCCGGCATGGGCCACGACCACTTCGGCTTCAACGACTGGGAAGTCAAGGTGTGCTTCGACAACGTGAAGGTCACGCCGCTCCCGTGATCTCCGCCGCGCGCCGGGCGGGCGACCTCGCCCTCCGCCGCGATGCCCACCCCCTCGCGATGAGGGGGGCTTTGCGCGCTATACTGCGCTGGCCTTGGAGTCATCGGAGATCGAGACCCTGATCAACGAGCTGGAGCTGCGCGTCGACCGACTGCGCTCGCTCTACGAGCAGTACTTCATGGGGATCGAGAAGACGGTGCCGGCGGTGCCGCAGAAGGACGTGGAGCGGCGCATCCACACGCTGCGTCGCGAACAGATCCGCAACACCGCGCAGCGCTTCCGCTTCCAGATGATCATCCAGCGGTACAACACGTACCAGTCGCACTGGCTGCGCATCTGCCGGCAGATCGAGGAGGGCACGTACAAGCGCCACGTGCAGCGCGCGAAGCGCAAGTTTGCCCAGAAGGAGGCGGTGGAGAAGGTCCGCGAGGCGGAGGCGGTGGAGCTGGAGGTCACGGCGGCGGAGGAGCTGACCGATCTGGACAGCATGCTCTTCGAGTACACGTCGGAGGCGCCCGAGCCGCCCAGCAGCCGACCGGTGGCGCCGGTGGTGGTGGCGCCCGCGCCGCCGGTGCCACGGCAGGTTCCTGCGCAGCGGGCGGCGCCCGGGCAGAGAGCCGCCGGTGCCGCCCCGGCCGTGCCGAAGCCAGCGCCGTCCGGACCGCTGCCCCGCCTCGCGCCGCCTCCCCCTGCCGCCACTGCCGTCCCGCGCGCAGCGGTGGGCGACGCGCGCCGACCCGTGTGGCGGAAGGTCAGCAAGGACGCGCCATCTGCGGCGGCGGCGGGGGAGCGGCCCGCGCCCCCGGCCCAGCCGGCCCCGACGAAGGCTCCGGCGCCGGCAGGCGCCCCGGCCAGGCCCGCGCCGCGCTCCCCCGGCCGGCCCGCCACGCGTCCGGAGGACCTGAGCGACGCCCGCCTCAAGCAGCTCTACGCCCAGTACGTGCAGACACGCCGCTCGCGCAACGAGTCCACCGCCACCATCACCTACGATGCCCTCGCCAAGAGCCTGCGGGAATCGAGCGCGCGGCTGAAGGAGAAGCACGGCAAGGCGGTGGACTTCGAGGTCTCCGTCAAGGACGGCAAGACCGTCCTCAAGCCGGTCGTGAAGTAGCTGCGGGCGGGCCTGGCGGGGGCCTCGCCGCCGCCTCCTTAGTGGGTCAGCCGCTGGGGACGGCTGGAAGGAGGGGCTTCCTCGTCGCAGAACAGGATGGCGCAGTGCTGCATGTCGGAGCGCTGCATCCGGGAGCAGAGCTCCACCAGGTCCTCGTCGGAGTCGACGACGCTGCCCTCGACCGGCTGGGCGGTACGCGCGTCATACCGGCAATCATCCAGGGCGACCCAGCGTCCTCGGAACGCGGTGCTCTCACGAATCTGGGGCCACGTCAGCCGACTACCCATGCACTCGCGACCTCTCCCCCCACGTCCACACCGCAGGAGGGCCGAAACGCTCGGCCTGCCCGATCCAGGAAAACGACCCTGGATTGTCCCCCTGTACAACGCCCTCTTCGTGGCGGTCAAGAAACGGCGGCCCCAAAGCCTGCTCGCCCGTTCAGCCATCCGGCCACCACGCCGATCGTTTGCCGGCGAACGATCGGGCGCTGGCGGCGGATTTCCCGGGGCGGGAGGGGTCCCGCCGGATTAGGACTGGAGTATGCGGCGCGGCGGGTTCCTCTGGGTGCTCGGGGTGGCGACCGCCCTCGCATGCGGCGGGGCGGCCACGGGCCCTGCGCGCGCACCGGCGACGACCGCCCCCCCGGTCGGGAAGGGGTGGGTGATGAGCGCGGCGATCGCCCTGCCGACTGGTGCCCAGCTCACGCCCGACGCCGCTCCTGGCTCGGTGCTGCTGGACCTGAACCCCCACCTGCTGGGTCACCCGGACTTCCGGGCCGCCTTCGCCACCGCCGCCGCCCTCTCCCCCGACGGCAAGACCCTGCTGGTGATGACCTCCGGCTACAACCGGCTGGAGGACGCGCGCGGCGACGCCATCCCCGGCACCGACGACGAGTACGTCTTCGTCTACGACGTCGCCTCCGGCGTGCCCCACCTTCGCCAGACAGTGGGCCTGCCCAACACCTTCTGGGGCCTTGCCTACTCCCCGCTCGGCGACCGCTTCTACGCCAGCGGCGGCCCCGACGACCAGATCCACGAGCTGCGTCCGGACGGACAGGGTGGCTTCGAGGAGAAGCTCCCGCCCATCCCGCTGGGGCACCTGAAGCAACCCTCCGGGCTGGGGGGCCTCGGCCTCGCGCAGGGCCCGGAGGCCGCGGGCCTGGCGACCACCGCCGACGGCAGGCTGCTCGTCGTCGCCAACCACGACAACGACTCGGTCTCGCTGGTCGACACGGCGACGCGCGCGGCGGTCGCGGAGGTCGACCTGCGCCCGGGCGGGGGCAAGCGCGGCGGCGCCTACCCCTCCGACGTGGCGGTGGTGGGCGGCGACGCCTACGTCGTCTGCCAGCGCGACGCCGAGGTCGTCGACGTGAGCCTCACGGCGCGCGCGGTGAAGGGGCGCGCTCACGTGGGCGCGCAGCCCACGCGCATGACGGTCTCCCGCGACGGCGCGACGCTCTTCGTCGCCAACGCCAACGACGACACGGTGAGCGTCATCGACCGCGCGACCCTCAAGGTGCGGGCGACCATTCCGGTGGGTGGTCCGGCGGGCTCGCCGGCGCGCGCGCTGCGGGGCGCCAGCCCGAACGGCCTAGGCCTCTCCCCCGACGGGCGAACCCTCTACGTGACGCTGGGTGGCCTCGACGCCGTCGCGATGGTGAAGCTGGAAGCGGGCGCGCGCGGCGGCGCGCTGGAGGCCCTGGTGCCCACCGGCTTCTATCCCACCGACGTCGTCACCTCGAAGGACGGCGCGCGCCTCTTCGTCGCCTTCGGCAAGAGCGCGGAGGGCCCCAACCCGCGCGGACCGTGGAGCGCGCCCAGCTCGACCCGGACCCTCGAGCCCTACGGCGGCAACCAGTTCACCCTGCAGCTCCTCCGCGGCGGCGTGCACGCGCTGCCGGTGCCCCCGCCGGCGGTCCGCAATTCGTTGACACATCAAGCATTGGTCAACGCCGGGCTGGACGCGCCACGTCCGGTGCCCCCGGCCCTCGCCGCGCTGCGCGGCAAGATCAAGCACGTCGTCTACGTCATCGGCGAGAACCGCACCTACGACCAGGTCTTCGGCGACCTGGAAGGGACCGACGGCGACCCGGCGCTGGTCCACTGGGGCGAGTCCATCACCCCCAACATGCACGCCCTCGCGCGGCGGTTCGTGGCGGCGGACCGCTTCTTCGACGCCGGCGGCGTCTCCGGCGACGGCTGGCAGTGGTCCACGGCGGGACGCGCCACCGACGCCGCGGAGAAGGAGGTCCCCCTCATGTACGCCGGCCGCGGCCGCCACACCTACGACTGGGAGGGCTGCAACCGCAACGTCAACGTGGGGCTCGCCACGCTCGACCAGCGCCGCGCCGCCAACCCGCTCACGCCCAACGACCCCGACCTGCTGCCCGGCGTGGGCGACATGGCCGCGCCCGCCGGGCCCGCGCCGTTCCTCTGGGACGAGGCGATCGCCGCCGGGCTGAGCGTGCGCAACTACGGCTTCTTCGTCGACGACTACCGCTACGGGCTCCCCGACGGCGACCCGGCCTCGCCGGGGCGGCCGGCGTACCCCTTCGCGGGCCACCACCAGGTCGCCTTCCCCACCGCACCCGGCCTCCTCGACCGCACCGACCCGTACTTCTACGGCTTCGAGATGCGCTACCCGGACCTATACCGGGTGAAGGAGTGGATGCGCGAG
This sequence comes from uncultured delta proteobacterium, assembly GCA_963782055.1. Taxonomy (GTDB): domain Bacteria; phylum Myxococcota_A; class Polyangia; order Polyangiales; family Polyangiaceae; genus DASXHD01. Next base: position 394,444 of record CAWAIF010000003.1, on the reverse strand, counting down.
ATGGCCGACTACGAGCGCGAGGGGGACATGCCCGCGCTCGAGCTGGTGCGCCTGCCGCACGACCACTTCGGCGCCTTCGGCAAGGCCGACGCGGGCGTCGACACCCCCGACACCCAGATGGCGGACCACGACTACGCCCTCGGCCTGCTGGTGCAGCGGCTCTCGCGGAGCAAGTTCTGGGAGGACACGCTCGTCGTGATCGTGGAGGACGACGCGCAGAACGGCGCAGACCACGTCGACTCCCATCGGAGCTTCGTGCTCTTCGCCGGCGGCCACGTCGCGCGCGGCGCGGTGGTCCACACGCGCTACTCCACGCCCAGCGTGCTCAGGACCATCGAGGTGCTGCTCGGCCTGCCGCCGCTGGCGCAGCCGGACGCCGCCGCGCCGCCCATCGTCGAGGCGTTCACCGACCAGGTGGACAGGCACGCCTTCCGGGCGCGTGTGCCCGACGTCCTGCGCTCCACCAAGCTCCCCCTCCCGAGGCCGAGGCCCGAGGAGGGCGGCAAGCTGGTGATGCCGCGCGGGACAGGCCGCGACTGGGCGCTCGCGACGATGGGCATGGACTTCAGCCACGAGGACCGCCTGCCGGCCGCCGCCTTCAACGCCGCGCTCTACTGCGGCCTCGTCGACGTGCGAGGCTGCACCACGCGCGCCGACGCGCTGGCGACGGCGCCCCGCGACGACGACGACGACTGACCCGGTCGCAACCTGGGCGGCCATGCGCCCGACCATGCTCCTTCCCCTCCTCGCCCTCTCCACCATCGCGTGCACGCGCGAGATCGCCCCGCCCGCGATGCCTTCCCGCGTCCTCCCGGACGCCCACGAGCACGCCGAGGTCGCCGGCGCGGCATCTGGGCCGAAGCGGACGATGAGCGGACGAGGCCGGTGTGCATCACCCCCTGCGTGGTGGACCTGCCGCGAGGCCTCCACGTCCTTCGCTTCCGCTCGGAACGCGACAGCCATCGCTGGAGCGACGCGGACGTCTCGGGCGACGGCGTTCGCAAGACGACGGTCGTTCGCCACGCCACCAGGACGTGGCGGCTGAACGCGCCGTCCGGGAGCCGCGACGAGGCTACCTTCTACGGCGGCGGCCACGTAGCGAGATGACGCCGGCCATCGGCGCCGGCTCGGGATCGAAGGGCGGCAGCGCGAGCACCAGGCGCTCGATGACGGGGAGGCCATCGCGCACCGCGCGCTCGGCGCGGATCTCGTCGTAGGCGCGGTCGAAGACCACGATGAGCACGTAGATGGCGGCGAAGCTCCGCGCGATGTAGCCGAAGTCCGGCCGTCGGACGGCGTGCGCCAGGTGGGCGCCGCGGTGAAGGGCGCCCGTCACCGGCATCGCGCGCACCTCGTCGACGGCGCGCTTCACCAGCGGCGCGGGCGAGCCCGGCGCGGGAGGCGGCACCGACGTCGAGCCCTCGTCGGCGTCGTCCTCCAGCGCGAGGGCGGCGATGAGATCGCGGTGCGACTCCTGGATGCGCTCCACGCGCTCGCGGTCCTGCGGGCGCAGCGGGACGATGGTCGCGCCGGGCGCCTCCACCTCCACCTTGCCGACGGCGCCCCACACCACCGGCGAGTGCGCATCGATCACCAGGGCGTCGACCGCGCCGGCGCGCACCGCGAGCGCGCGCAGCTCCTCGCGCAGCGACCGGGAGGGCGACGGTTTGTGCGGCTGATCGCCCAGGATGGCGCTCGCGAACGCCGACACCAGCATGTCCAGTCGCCGCTGCCGCGCCTCCACGTCGTCCGGCGCCTCCTCCAGGCGCACGACGATCTCGTGCTCCGGCCCGAGCGCCGCGACGAGCACGTTGGGCCCCGGCGGCACGTCTCCGGCGGGGACCACCGACACCTCCGCGGTGTCCATTTCCCGCCGGACGAGCTCCAGGAAGCGGGCGAGCGCCTCTTCGTTCAAGCTCCCTCGCCCTGCTTGAGCCGCTGGCGCAGCAGGTGGCGTAGCTCGCGGAGGTCGAACGGCTTCTCCAGCCGCGGCAGATCGATGGAGTCGAGGAAGGCGCGCGCGACCGGCGTGAACGCGCCGCCGGTCATGAAGATGAACTTGTCGCGCAGGTGTGGACGCGTGCGCTCCACCTCCTGGAAGAAATCGATACCTGTCATGTCCGGCATCATGATGTCACACAGAATGACGTCGAAGCGGTCGTCTTTCTCCAGGATGGCCAGCGCCGCCCGGGCCGAGGAGGCCGACTCCACGTCGTTCTCGCGCACCAGGACGCGGCGCAGGGCGCTGATGAGGGTCTGCTCGTCGTCGACGATGAGCATGCGCGGCCGCGCCTGTGGCGTCGGAGCCGGAGCCAGCGGCGTCTCCGCCGGCCTGTCCCTCGGGAGCTCCCTCGACCGCGCGGGCAGCACGATGCGGAAGGTCGCGCCGCGCCCCTCCTCGCTCTCCACGTCGATCCGGCCGCCGAGGCTCGTCACCGTGGCCAGCGCCGTCGTGAGCCCGAGGCCCGTGCCGATGCCGACGGGCTTGACGGTGAAGAAGGGGTCGAAGATGCGCTCGCGCACCGCGGACGTCATGCCTTGCCCGTCGTCGACGATCTCCACGACGACGTGCATGTCGGTGCCGGGCGTGCTGTCGCTGACGTTCGGCGCGTGCGGCCCCGGCACCTCCATGTACGTCCGGACGACGACCTGGTGGGGCGAGCCGTCCTTGCGGACTGCCTGGACCGCGTTGAGCAGGACGCTGAGGAACGCCTTCGCCAGCAGCGACTCGTTGGCGACGACGAGCGGCACCGGCTCGTACTCCTTGACCAGCTTCGCCCGGCCTTCCAGCTCGCTTCCGATGACGACCGCGGCAGAGTCGAGGACCGCCCGCACGTCGATCGGCACGCGCCGCTCGTCGGCGGTGCGGGAGAGTGTCTGGAGGTCCCTCACGATCGCCGCCACGCGCTGGGCGCCATCGCGCGCTTCGGTCGCCGCCTGGAGCAGCTCGCCCGCGCGCGCGACGCCGGCGGCGGAGAGCGTCCCGCTCGCCGCCTCGCGAAGGAGGCCGTGCAGCTCGTCGGCGAGGAAGTTGACGTCGGTGATGACCGCCGCGAGCGGGTTGTTCAGCTGGTGCGCGACGCCCGCCGCGAGCGAGCCCACCGCGGCCAGGCGATCCACCTGCTCCAGCTGGGCGCGGGACTGCCAGAGCGTCGTCGCGTCGCGCGCGAGCACCACCCACGCCTTGCCGCCGGCGATGCTCACCAGGGACACGGTGACCTCGACGCGGACCACGGCGCCGTCGGAGCGGCGCCAGCCCTCGGTGGTGATGGCAGGACGCGACCGTGTCCACTCATCCCACGGCACCCCGGTCACGTCGCTCACCGTGCGCTCGGCCAGCTTCTCGCCGTCCTGCGCCAGCAGGCGGAGCATGCTCTTGTTCGCGTAGACGAAGCGGTCCAGCTTGCAGACCGCCACGCCGTCGGCGATGTGGTGAAGCACCACGTTGAGGTCCGCCTCCGGCAGCGCCCGCGAGATGGGGCCAGAGGGCGGCGGGGAGGTGCTGCTGGAGCGGGCCGTTTCGTGCTTTGCACTCCCGTCAGACATCAAGCCCCACATTCTCGGCTCACGAGGATCATCGTCGCAACACTCAAGTACGCGTACGGCCAACCCGCGGCGCCAGTTCAGCCCTGTTGGGCACGCATTATTTGCGCTCGCGATCCGACGTCCGGGCGTCGATCAGGGGGCGAGGCGCTCGATCCGCCAGGCAGGACCCTCTTTCACGTACCGGATCCGGTCGTGCAGGCGGCTGGGCCGACCCTGCCAGAACTCCACCGACGTCGGGAGGACCCGGTAGCCGCCCCAGAACGGAGGCAGAGGCACCTCGCGGCCGCCCTCGTACTCGGCTTCCAGCTCGGCCAGGCTCGCCTCCAGCGCCGCGCGGCTTTGCACCGCGGTGCTCTGCGCCGACGCCCACGCGCCGAGCTGCGCCCCGCGCGGCCGCGTCCGGAAGTAGGCGGCGGACTCCTCCGGCGACGTGCGCTCCGCGCGCCCCGCCACGCGCACCTGCCGCTCGAGCGGAAGCCACAGAAAGACGAGCGCGACCCGGGCGTCGTGCTCGATCGCGCTCGCCTTGGCGCTCGCGTAGTTGGTGTAAAAGAGGAAGCCGCGCTCGTCGAAGCCCTTGAGGAGCACCACCCGCGCGCCGGGCGCGCCATCCGGCTGGAGCGTGGCGAGCGTCATGGCGTTGGGCTCGCGCACGCCGGCGGCGTGCGCCTCCCCGAACCACGCGTCGAACTGGGCGATGGGGTCCGAGGCGACGTCCTTCTCGTCCAGGCCTCGCGCTTCGTACTCGCGCCGCAGCGCCGAAAGGTCCGCCATGCAGGTCCCGGTGTAGAGCAAGGCGGGCGCGCCGGCAATCCAAGGCCCGCGCCCGGTGCTACGTTCAAGCCTCGTGACGACGTCCCGGGCCCTCGCTGCATTCAGCCTCTTCGCCGCCGCGTGCGCCGCCCGCGGCGCGGAGACGCCTCCACCCACCGTCGCACTGCGCACGGCGGAGGCCGCCCCCCTGGCGGACCCGACGGTGCACCCCCCGCGCATCGTCCCCGCGGAGCTGCGCGCCGACGACGTGACCTTCGGCGTGGAACCGGGCGGCGGGCTGCGCACCATCACATCCGGGGTGCGCGTGGTGAACCTGCCCGGCGGCGGCGTGCTGTCCGCGCTGGACCAGCTCCCGCAGCCGCCCAGTGCGACCATCGCGGTGCCCGCGCGGATGGGCGGCGGCTTTCTGTTCCTCATCAACTCGATGGTCTGGCGCGCGGACACGTGGCTCGCGCCGCTGCGCCGCATCTACGTCGCGCCGATGGTGCCGACGCGGCTGTTCGTCGGCCTGGACCGCGCGTACGTGCGGCTGAACAACCATGCCTACGCGGCGTTCGACCCGGCGTCGGGCAGATTGCTCGACCTCGGTCCGTGGCCGGGCGGGCCGGAGGTGGGCGACTACCTCGCCGTCGACGGATGGCGCGCGGTGGCCGTCACCGATCTGCGCGGTCTGGTGGCGACGTTCGACGCCGGCGCGCGGTGGCAGAAGGTGCCGCTGCCCTTCGAACCGACGAAGCTCGTCGAGGACAGCGGCGCCGTCGCGATCGCAGGCCCGGAGGCGGGCAAGTCGACGCAGTGGATGGAGCTGCACGGGGACGGCGCGGTCGGACGTCTGACGGAGGCGCCTACCCGGGCGGCGACGCCGGTGGTGGACGCGCGGTCGGAGGGCCCGGCGCGCGTGCTCGGCAAGCGCCCGCTGGCGGCGGCGGTGGAGGACGGCTGGCCGCTCCCCGACGGGACGGCGCTGGTGGCGCGCGACGGTACGCTGGCGCGAGTGCGGCTCGCCGACGGGCGCGTGGTGGAGGCGGTGGCCGACGCGTACCCGCTCGCCCCCTCGCGGTGCCACCCCATCCCGCTGGCCCGGCCGGCGGAGCCGGGCGCGTTCGGCTTCGTGTGCGGCGAGCCGCACGGCCGCACGGCGATCTACGCGTGGCACGCGCACGAAGCGCGTCTCGCGCTGCTGAAGCAGTGGGACAACCCGCGCGCGGCGATGAGCTCGGGGAACGGGGCGATCGTGGTGCACGGCGCGTGCGACGCGGACGCCGCCGACGACGCCACGCCCGGCATGCACACCTACTGCGTGCGCGGCGTGGACGGCACCTGGCGCGAGCTCGACGTGCGCGGCGAGGTGGGCGGCGAGCGCGTGGTCGCGCTGCGCGACGGTCGCACGGCCATCCTCTCGCCGCCTTCGGGAGACCTCGCCACCGCGCGCCTCACGCTGCTGGACGGCGCCCACGCCACGACGCGCCCGCTCACCTTCGTCAAGCCGGTGGTCGCCCCGGGCGATGACGACGACGCCGCGGCCAGCGAGCAGCACGCCCTCGGCGTGCTGCGCAGCGGCACCTGGATGGAGGGCTTCGAGGAGCGCGAGCCTGGCGTGCTCAGCGGGTGGGTGGAGCTCTCCGGCACGTTCCTCGGCGTGCGTGTCGCCCTCGACGGCAAGACGAAGCACGGCAGCTACGTGAAGGAGCTCGGCACGGTGATGGTGTCCGGTCGCTACGGCGTGGGCTGGACCGCGTCGCGGCTGAGCTTCGAGACGACCGACGGCGGCATGCACTGGCAGAACGTGACGCTCCCGCAGCCGATCGATCAGCACCGCAGGCCGGGCCTCTTCCACGGCTGCGGTCCGGTGGGTTGCGAGCTCGCCGGCTGGCTGCGGGTGGGCTGGGGCGGCACGGGCGGAGAGGACGATCGCACCGCGGATGCTGCGGTGCCGACCGTCGCCATGTCGCACGTCCCGTCGCCGGAGCGCCTGGACCTGCGCTGCGAGCTGGTCGGCAAGCCTTCCCCGCCGGCGGCCAACGCCGCGGTCTCGTCGTACGTCGGCCCGCGGCCTTACCCGCGCTACGGGCGCTACGGCGTCTACGGCCGTTACGGCTACGGCCAGGCCAGTGACTGGTCGTCCTTCTACGCGATGGAGGCGCCCAGGCTGGGGACGGAGGAGCAGCCGTTCGGGCAGCGTGCCGACGACGTCTTCGACCGCGCGGCGACCTCGCTGGGGCTGGGGCGCGTCGACGTCGGCCCGCTCATGCACTTCTACTCCTGGGGACCGAAGGGCATCGAGTGGGCGATGAAGGGCAAGTTCGTCGTGCGCTGGACCTCTCCATACGAGCCCTCGACGAGCCTGCACACCACGCTGGCGATCCCCATCCCGCGGTTCCTGGTGGACGCGACGAACTTCGCCTCGCTCGGCGGGGCGCCCCCGCACCGCTTCGCCTCGGCGAGCATGGTGCCGGGGGACGATGCCAGCCACGCGCTGATGATGGTGGCGCGGCACGGCTACGGCGCCGGGAGCACGGACGACACCGTCGCGGTGGAGCTGGAGAGCGACCGCGCGCCGGTGGAGATCACGCAACCCGACGGGTCGCTGCTCGGGATGATCGACTCGGCCACGCGGCTACACGGCAAGTGGTACCTCGCGGTGCCCTCCACCGACCCGCCGGAGGAGGTGATCTACGCGGTGGAGAGCGGCGTGGCGCGCGAGCTTCTGCGCCTGCCCCGCGCCGGCTACCACGCGCAGGTGGCGCCGCCGGTGCGGGTCGCGCGACGCGCCGACGGCTCCGGCCTCGGGGCGATCGTGCAGGGGCCGCCGCGGATGGACGGCGACACGCGTCCCGACCGCTGGGCCCCGCAGCTCTGGGCGCTCCCCATCGACGAGGCGACGGGCGCCACCGGCGAGCCGGAGCGGCTGGGAGCCTCCGACTTCTCCGGGATGCACCTGGACGTGTGCGGCCCCGCCGACGGTGGCTGGGTGCTCGACAGCCGGTGGCCGGGGGGCGCCACGGTCGTGCAGCACGACGCGCGCAGCGGCCGGTACGTCGCCTCCTTCTCGTCCCGTCAACCGGTGGCGCGCTACCGGCTCGGTCCGGGGACGGTGTGCGTCGAGAAGCTCTCCACGCGCGTGGGCAACCTCGCGGCGGCGGGGCCCCTCCCCAAGTCGACGGGCAGGGCCATGGACGTCGCGGTCTTCACCAACCGCGGGCGCACCGTGTTGCGCTGCGCCAAGCAGTAGCCGCGGCGTCCGCGCCGAGCGAAAACGGCCGCTTTTGGCCGCACGGCGGCGCGTGTATACACCACCGATGCCCGAGCCCACCGCCGAGGACGAGCGCCCCGCGTACGAGCCGACGGGGGACCCGGAGGTCGACTGGTTCCGGACGGTCTACCGCGGCAACGTGCGGCAGTTCACCCTCCGCTCCTTCGTGATGGGCAGCCTGCTGGGCGCGCTGATGGCGCTGTCCAACCTGTACGTCGGGTTGAAGACGGGGTGGGGGCTGGGGGTCGCCATCACCGCGTGCATCCTCTCCTTCGCCGTCTACTCCACGCTCGCGAAGATCGCGCCGAGCGTCTTCGGCACGAACATGACGCTGCTGGAGAACAACGCGATGCAGTCCACCGCGTCGGCGGCGGGCTACTCGACCGGCGGGGTGACGACATCGGCGATCTGCGCGCTGCTCCTCGTGCAGGGGCACCACCTTCCGTGGCCGACGCTCATGAGCTGGACGTTCTTCCTGGCGGTGCTCGGGACGGTGATGGCCATCCCCATGAAGCGGCAGATGATCAACATCGAGCAGCTCCGCTTCCCCTCCGGCATCGCCGCGGCGGAGACGTTGCGATCGCTCTACGGCGCGGGCAAGGAGGCGCTGGACAAGGCGCGCGCGCTGTTCATCGCGATGGGCGTGGGCGCCGCGGTCACCTGGCTGCGCGACGCGCACGCCGCCGCGGGCCACCCGATCCTCGGGGTGCTCACGAAGCTGAGCAAGATCCCCTCGCAGATCCCCTTCGGCGGGCTGAAGCTCAAGGGCCTCGCGCTCATCAAGTACACGATCAGCTTCGAGGGCTCGCTCATCTTCATCGCGGCGGGCGCGCTGATGGGGCTGCGCACGACCATCAGCATGCTGATCGGCGCGGCCATCAACTATGGCATCTTCGCGCCGGCGGCGCTGGCGCACGGGGTCATCGCCACGCACCCCGGAGCGGACGGCACACCGGAGCTCGGGTACCGGACGATCGTGTCGCTCAGCCTGTGGCCGGGCGCTGCGATGATGGTGACCTCCGGGCTGCTCACCTTCGGCCTGCAGTGGCGCACGGTGCTGCGCGCCTTCAGCGGGTTCGGGAAGATGCTGCGCCGCAAGAGCAAGGCGAAGAAGGCGCCGTACCGCGACGCTGCGGACACCGACGACATGGAGGTGATCCGCGAGGAGATGGACCGCATCGAGGTGCCATCGTCGTGGTTCGTCATCGGCGTGGCCTTCGCGACGATCGGCCTGGTGGTGGTCGGCTGGTTCTCCTTCCACATCGCCCCGTGGCTGGGGGTGCTGGCGGTCATCCTGGCGTTCGTGCTGGCGATCGTCGCGTGCCGCGCCACCGGCGAGACGGACACGACGCCCGTCGGCGCGATGGGCAAGATCACGCAGCTGACCTACGGCGTCATCGCCCCCACCAACATCACCACCAACCTGATGACGGCGAGCATCACGGCGGGAGCGGCGGGGAGCTCCGCCGACCTGCTCACCGACCTGAAGAGCGGGTACCTGCTCGGCGCCAACCCGCGGCAGCAGTTCCTGGCGCAGCTCTCCGGCACCGTGGTGGGGACGCTCGTGGTGGTGCCGGCGTTCTACAAGCTGGTGCCGACGCCGGACGCGCTGGGCACCGACCGCTTCCCCGCGCCGAGCGCGCAGGTGTGGAAGGGCGTGGCGGAGGTGCTGGCGCACGGCGTGGAGTCGCTGCACCCGTGGGCGCGGTGGGGCGCCATCATCGGCGGCATCATCGGGCTCATCCTGCCGCTCCTGGAGCTCGCCTTCCCGAAGCACAAGAAGTACGTGCCGAGCGCGATGGGCATCGGGCTGGCGCTGGTGATCCCCTTCTTCAACTCGCTGAGCATGTTCATCGGCGCGGTGATCGCGGCGGTCTGGACGAAGATGAAGAAGGACCACGCGGAGCGGTACGTCATCCCGGTGGCGTCGGGGATCATCGCGGGGGAGAGCCTGCTCGGGGTGCTGGTCGCGCTGCTGAGCGCGGCGGGCTACCTGCAGTGATGCACGTATCGCACGGCGCCGGCGCGGGAGGTGCTGGTCGTCGCGTCGCACAAGGGCATCGTCGGACTGGACGCGGCGAGCGGTGCGCGCGTCTGGCACGTCGGCGGGGACGGTGCTGGTGCTGGGGCCGAGCGTGGCGCAGATCGCCGCGCGCGGCTGACGGGACCCGGCTGACGCGACGTGGCCGATGGCGGCGCGGCTGACGGGCGGCGCGGCTACTTCTTCTGGTCGTAGGCCCAGGCCGGGCGGGGGTGCTCGGGGTTTCGCAGCTCGCAGCCCTTGTTCTTCTTCAGCGGGCCGTCCTGCACGAGGTAGCCGTCGCCGACGCCTGGCTTGCCGATGACCTTCGTCGGTCCCTGGCAGCCCTGCACGATCCAGGTCGCCAGCAAGCTCATCGCGTCGGCGCTCATCGCGGGGAGGCCCATCGGCATGCCGAGGCGCTCGGGGTAGTGCGGGCGCTCGTAGTCGTCGAAGGCGGGGACGTGATCGCGCTGCTCTTCCACGCGGCGGCGGAGCATCGCCTCGAGGAGGGGGGCGTACTTCTCGCCCTTGCGTGGGATGAGCACGGAATAGCGCTTGCCGTCGGCGCCGACGGCGCCGTGCACGAGCGCCTCGTAGGTGCGCATCGCCAGGCCGATGCCGTGGTAGCCGAAGCCGCCGCCGTTGCCGGGACCGGTGTCCTTCTCGAAGTCGTTCATGTGGCAGTGGACGCACACCTTGCCGAGCACCTTCTCCTTCATCTCCGCGTAGGGCACCGGGCGATTCAGGATCTCGATGTCCGGCTGGGCGGGCGGCGGCGGGGCGGGCTTGAGCTCGGGGTCGGCGTAGAACAGCCAGTCGCGGATGGACTCGGCCTCCGACACGCTGACCGCGCCGGGCGGCATGGCGGTGCCGGGCAGGATGGAGGGAGCGTTGACGATCCACGAGACGATGACGTCCGGGCGGGTGCGCTCGGGGGCGAAGCGCAGGTTGGGAGCGAGCGCGTTGGCCGCGGCGGCGCCCTCCAGCCCCTGACGCGTCATGCCGGTCTCGACGTTGCCGAAGGTGTGGCACGCGGTGCACCCGCGCGACATGAAGAGGTGCTTGCCCTGCTGCAGGCGCGCCGCGTCCGGCTTCGGCGGGAGCGTCGGGGCGGCGTAGCCGGGGGCGTAGGGGTCCGGCGCGTCGGAGACGGCCACGAAGTAACGCACCACCGCCTTGATCTCGTCGGGCGAGAGCTTGTGGCGGATCATGCTGTCGTCCAGTGTCGGGCGCTGGTCGTAGGGCTCGGCCAGGAACCTGGCGATGTAGTCGCCGCGCACCCGCTTGCCGATGTCGCTCAGGTTGGGCACGTGGAGCAGGTCGACGATGTTCCTCTGGTAGCGCTCCAGGATGCCCGGACCGTACTTGGCCTTGATCTCCTCGTACTGGCGCCCGCCCGGCTTCAGACCATGCAGGAACTCGTGGCACCCGGTGCAGTGGTTGGGGCGCGTCGGCTTCGCCACGTCGTCGATGACGTGGCAGCGGGTGCACTCGTTCTTGGCGAAGACCTCCTTGCCGCGGGCGATGGCGTCCGCCTTCACCTTCGGGTCCCACGCGACCTTAGGCACGGGGGGGGCGACGGTGAGGGTGGTGGTGGAGGCAACGGGAGGCGAGCCGGCGTCCGCCGCGGATCGGTTCGCGTCGCACGCGTCGCACGCTCCGCACGCACCGGCGACCGCCAGCGCCGCGGCGACCCAGGCCAGGTGCGAGGCGCGCAGCATGAACCGCAGGCTTGCAAGGGCACAGCGGTCCGTCAAGCGATCACGATGTGTGGGGGGCGTTGCGGGGCGCCCGCCCGGATGGCCCGCGCGTCAGTCGTCGGGGTGGTCCCACGGGTACTCGATGCTCGCGGTGTCGCCGAAGTCGTGCCGTATGCGCCGCAGGATGCCCTCGGTGCGATCGCGCTCCACCAGACAGCGGCCTGCGTCCCAGAACCTCCCCATCGAGAGCGAGGTGTCGACGATGAACTTCACCATGTCGGTGGCGAGGACGGCGGCGAGCACGCGCTTGAGCAGCGCGACGCCGCGCTCGGTGAGCCGCACCTTGCGGGTGCGCCTGTCCAGGTGCGGCCCCGGGCCGCGCTCCACCCATCCCAGCCCCTCGAGCGATTTCAACATGCGACTGACCGTCGGCCGCGACACCCCGAGCAGCCGGCGCAGCTTCATCTGCGTCACGTAGTTCATCGCGTTGTCGTGAATCGCGTACATCATGTCCAGCCGCGCCGGCGTCAGCCCCTGCGCAAACTTGGAACAGATGGCGCGCCCGAGGGTGAGCGTCGACTGATAGGCCCGCTTGAGCCCGAACATGATGGCATCCATCCCCTCCCCCACTGCACACCCCGTGCCCCCCCTTCTCCCCCCCCCCCGCCCCCCTACGTTTCGAGGCCCTTTCGAGTGCTTGCTAATGATCTGGCGTCGAAACGTGGGTGGCATGGGTGGCCTGGGGGGGTGTCCCGGGACAGGGGTGGCGGCAGGGGCGGGGCTGGCGCGTCAGGTCAGGGGGCGACGAAGTTCTTCCAGCGGCGGACGTACTCGACGAAGGGCGGGCTCACACCGCGCTCGTGGAGCTCCTCCGGCGTCAGCGGAGGGCGGCGGGGCTCCCACAAGGGGTCCGCCGCGCGGTTCGCCCACTCCGGGTTGACGATGGCCGCGCGCGCCAGCGCCACGGCGTCGGCCCCGAGCTCCAGCACCCGCTCGGCCTCCTGGCGTGTCCACACCGAGCCCGCCGCGATGATGGGGAGGTCGCGCGGGAGTGCGTCGCGAAAGACCGCGATGGCGTGGCGGTCGGGGTACTTCTTCGAGGGCGGGTTCACGTCCCACAGGGAGAGGTGGACGTAGTCCACGCCATCGAGGGCGAGCCACTGCGCCACCTGGACCGACTCGTCCAGGTCGAGACCCTTCGCCTGCCCGAAGTCCTCCGGCGAGATGCGTACGCCCACCACGAAGGACGCCGGCGCGCGCGCTCGGATCGCGCGGGCCACCTCGCGCACGATGCGCGCGCGATGCTCGAGGGAACCGCCCCACGCGTCATCGCGGCGATTGGTCTGAACGCTGAGGAACTGGGTGAGGAGGTAGCCGTGCGCGCCGTGGATCTCCACGCCATCGAAGCCCGCTCGACGCGCGCGGTCCGCCGCGTCGCCGAACTGTCCGATGACGCGGCGGAGGTCCTCCTCGGTCGCGGCGCGTGCCGAGTCCGGAGCGCCTGGCCCCTCCGCCGCCTCGCTGGCGCTCCAGGGCTGCGATCCGGTGAGCCGCGAGGGCGCGCGCAGGCCCGCGTGGACGAGCTGCAGGATGGACGTCGCCCCCCGCGCGCGCAGCTCGGTCGCCAGCCGCGTGAGGCCGGGCAGGTGCATCTCGTCGAAGGCGCCGAGCTCGTGGGGGAAGCCCTGCCCGTCCTTTGCCACGTGCGCCGCGCACGTTGTCACCACGCCGAAGCCGCCCTCCGCGCGCATGAGGAGCCAGCGCAGCTCGTCCTCGCCGAGGGTGCCGTCCTCGTGACTCTGCGGGTTGGTCATCGGTGCGAGCACCACGCGGTTCTTGGCGCGGACGCCGTTGCGGAAGACGAGCGGGTCGAAGAGGCTGGGCATCGGCCGCGCAATCTAGTCGGTCCGCACGCGCCCGCCAGCGCTTCTTGTACGGCGGTCCGCACGCGCGCGAACGTCAGGGCTTCTTGAAGCGGAGCACGAAGCGGTCGCTCGTGCCGCGGCGCACCCCCGCGGCGCGCGGCGAGGCGTTCCAGTCGTGGGCGTCCGCGGCGTTGCGCAGAAAGTCAGCCTCGCCGTCGAGCACGAAGCCCGCGGCCTTCACCTGCTGGACGACCAGCTTCTCGTCGATGCGATGGAGCGTCTGCGCCGCCGTGGCGCCCGCGCCGTCGGCCGCGCGGTGGTCGACGATCCCGTAGACACCGCCGTGCTTGAGCGCGCGGAAGACGGCCGCGTTCATCTTGGCCTGGTCGGCGCCGAGCCAGAAGGTGTCGTGATAGAAGAGGATCATCACCACCGCGTCGAGGTCGTGCGCCTCCGGGGGGAGCGGGTCGTCGAACTCCCGGTCCACGCGCACCACGTTCTTCATCACCGGCTCCGCGAGGCGCGCGCTCCACGGCTTCTCGGCGAACTTCTCCAGCACGAACCGGTTGTTCTGCGCGAAGACCGTCCCGCCCGCGCCGACCGTGCGCGCGAGCAGCTCCGTCGTGTAGCCGGTGCCCGCCCCGAGCTCCGCCACCTTCATCCCCGGCGCGATGCCGAAGTACGCGAGCGTCTCGGCGGGGTGGCGCCCCGCGTCCAGCGCGCGATCGTCGGCGCTGCGGTCCGGCGCGTCCACCGCCGCGCGGACGGCTGCAGGCACGACGACGGCCGACGCGGTGCCGGACGCGGACGGCGCCACCGCCGTGGCCGGAGACGACGCGGGCGCGGGGCTCGCGCCTCCGCACGCGCAGAGAGACACGACGACGATCGGCATCCACCCGGAGCGCTTCATGGCGGGGAGCATACACTCGGCGCCCCGAACCTGGCGCCGCCCAACCTACTCCGGCGGCGAAGAGCGGCGCGTGCCGTGTGACGCGCGGAACGACTCGATCGTCGCCGGCGCGTCGTACTCGAAGCGGAACCCGGTGAGCTTCCGGAAGCGCATGCTGTCGATCACGATCGGGTACTTGATGTGCGCGATGGCGCCCTCCGACAGCCGGGGAAGCCCGAAGTGGCCGAGCAGCAGGCGGAAGAGCGGCTCCGGCACCGGCACCTGCCTGCAACCCGCCGCCCGGATGATGATCGAGAGCGGCAGCGGCGGCGGGCCGGACACGTTGTAGACCCCGCGCTGCTTCGCCTCCAGCGCCGTGACGATCCCCGCGGCCGCGTCCTGTTCGTGCATGAAGTGGAACAGCGGGTCGAAGCCCAGCACTGTCGGCACGCGCGAGCTCGCGAGGAAGGACGCGAGCGTCCCGTGGTGGGTGGGTCCCAGCGTGTAGCAGAGGCGCAGCACGATGGTGCACAGCTCGGGGTAGCGCCACAGCGCCGAGCCCGCGTACAGGTCGGCGGCGACCAGATCGGCCAGCTCCGGGAAGTGCGTCGCGCCCGAGGGCGGCTCCTCCTCCGTGTGGTAGAGCGGCGAGTCCGCCGAGGCGCCGTAGTACGTGTGGCGCCCGACGAAGATGACCGTCGGCACGCCGTAGGTGTGGCAGTGGTCGAACACCGCGCGCGTGCCGCCCAGGTTGACGCGATAGCGATCCTCGCTCTTCTCGCGCAGGTGCGTGACGGTGCCCATGTGGATCACCGCGTCCGGCGCGAAGGTGCGGAACACGTCCTCCGCCGCGCGCTTGCGGATGTCGTGCAGGTGCACCGTGACGCCCGCCGGCGCGTCCGGCCACGGGCGCGCGTCGATGCCCGCGACCACGTGCCCGTGCTCCAGCAGCTTGCGCGCGACGATGCGCGCGAACAGCCCGGAGATCCCCGGCACCAGGACCTTCACGACTCCCCGCCCTTCCCGCGATTCCCCGCCGCGAGGAGCAGCCCCTCGCGCGTGCGCTCCCCGCGCTCCAGCATCTCGGCGATGCGCGCGCGCACCTGCTCCACCTTGTGCTCGATGGTCGCGTCATCCTCGTTGCCGGTGCCCTCGAAGACCATCGGCTCGCCGTAGTGCACCGAGAGCTGCACCGGCAGCGGCACCGGGAGCAGGTACGCGGTGAGCGGCACGTACGGCACCCCGAAGACCTTGCCCAGCTTGTACGCGTTGACCACCGTCGGGAAGGCGTCGCCCCCGCCCACGAAGGCGAGCGGCACGATGGGCGTCCGCGTCGCGAGCGCGAGGCGCATGAACCCCGAGCCGAAGTGCACCAGCGAGTTGCGCTCCCAGTAGAGCTTGGCGGTGCCGCGCGCGCCCTCGGGGAACACCATCAGCATCCGCTCGTCCTCCAGCAGGTGGATCGCGTTCTCCGGCAGGCCGGTGAACTGGCCGACGCGGTTCATCCACAGGGAGGCGATGGGCACCCGGTTGAGAAACTTCTCCACCATCCCCTGCGCGAGGCGCGGCGGCTCCATGTCGAAGAAGGTGGAGGCGATCACCATCGCCCCGTCGAAGGCCACGCCCCCCGAGTGGTTGCCGATGAGCATCGCCCGGCCACGTGGGGGGATGTGCTCCATCCCGTACGACTTCACCCGGAAGTAGTCCTTGTAGAGCGCCCCCAGGAGCAGAAACCAGTAGCGCAGGTGCTTCTTGGAGATGCCGTAGTGGTCGACGCCGAAGCGGTTGAACGGCAGCTCCAGGCGTTCGATCCGGTCGCGGACTTCGTGGATCAGGGACATCGGGCGGGGCCGAGCTTACCCGAACGGGCGTTCGGGTCGGGGCCTAGATCCTTTCGGCCCGCCGGCCGTCGGAACGGACACCATGCGAAACGCCCTCCGGTTCGGCTCCCTGGTCCTGCTGACGCTCGCCGCGGCGTGCAGCCGCTCGGCCCCCGCCGCCTCCTCGAAGGCGGAGGATGGGCACGGGACCGCGGTCGCCTCGCCGGTGGCCACCACCAGCCCGGTGGCCAACGGGGAGGAGGCGAAGGACAAGGGGGCGGCGGGCGCCGGGGGGAGAGCCGCGGCCATGGCGTCTGCGGCGACCGCCCCCGACGAGATGGCTCCTCTGCCGGCGGCGACGGCGACCACCGCGACCGGCACGCTGGCGCTGGAGGGCGCCGGGCCGACCGACATCCCGATGGGGAAGGCCACGCGCGCCCACGGCTTCGCCAGCGGCGGCGGCCCCATCAAGGCGGGCGAGTGGGACGACAACGCCAACTACCGCGAGTTTCAGCGTTACCTGGGCACGGTGACCAGCGCCATCCACCGCGTGGACGTGCGCTCGCGCCGCTTCCTCGTCGTGCGCGACGCGGCCGGCAAGGCCGTCCCGCGCTGCCCGGTCACCGTCACCGACTCGAAGCAGCACGCGATCACCCTCACCACCACCGCCTCCGGCCGCGCCATCCTCTTTCCCTTCGCCGAGAGCATGGAGGGCCACGACTTCACCGCCGTCGCCCGCTGCGCGGAGGACACCACCACCACGCACTTCTCCCTCAACGACGACGGCGACGGCACCGTCGACCTGCGCCTGAAGAAGGCGCGCGACATCGGCACGCCGGCCGTCGACCTCGCCTTCATCCTGGATACGACCGGGTCGATGAGCGAGGAGATCGCGAGCGTGAAGACCACGATCCAGAAGGTCGCGCAGACGCTCGGGAGCGGCCAGGTGCGGGTGCGCGTCGGCCTCGTCGAGTACAAGGATCACGGCGACGCCTACGTGACCAGGGTCTACCCCATGTCGCAGAACCTCCGCGCCTTCTCGGCGAAGGTCGCCGGCATCGAGGCGGGCGGCGGGGGCGACATGCCGGAGGACATGGAGGCGGGCTTGCACACTGCCCTCACCCAGCTCGACTGGAACACCCACGCCGTCTCGCGCATGGCCTTCGTCATCGGCGACGCGCCCCCGCACCTCGATTACCCCAACGAGGTGGACTACGCCGTCGACATGAAGACGGCCGCGCACCACGGCGTCCAGCTCTTCACCATCGCCGCCTCCGGGATGAACGACCTGGGCCAGGCGGTGTGGCGGCAGATGGCGCAGTACACCGGCGGCACCGAGATGTTCGTGCTGCGCGGCGGCGCCGGCCCGCAGTCCACCGGCGGCGGCGATCCCAAGTCGAGCTGCGGCGGCACGCAGGAGCAGTACGCGAGCGGCAACCTGGACGGCCTCATCGTGAGCAAGGTGAAGCGGGAGCTGGCGGCGCTGGACGCCGACCCGATGCGCATCCCCGGGCTTCGCACCGACGAGGACGCGAAGCCGTGCAAGGACCGGATCGCGCTCTTGCCGTGAGGGGGGCCCCTCCTGGCGTCGTGCTCCGGCTCATGCTCGCGTGCTCGGCCGCGACGGCGGTGCACGAGGGTCACGACCCTCGCGGCCTGCGCGCGCTGCGCGTGAGCCGTGCGCGCGACGCCTCCTCCCCTGGCCCATCGCTCGCTCACGCTCGCTCGGGCGGGGAGGAGGGTGCGCCGCCGTGCACGTCCCGAAGACACCAGAGGCCCAGCCCGGGTCGCACTCCAGGCGTGCAGAAGCTGTCGCCGTAGCCACCCCCGACCCAATGACCGTGCATGTGCTCGACCAGGCCGGCGCACGGCGCACTCGAGGTCGACTGACAGGCGACGCCGAGGGAGAGCCCCATCGCGAGGGCGCCACCCGCGAGAGCGGCGTACACGACCCGCCGCCGGGCTCGGGCGAGCCCCGTCATCGAGGTCCGACCCACACGCTCCCAGGCTGCGACTGGGTGGCGCGGGTGATCCAGACGACGCGGCTCGCGGTCCCGGCGACGTAGGCGATGCCCGCCTGCCCGTCGACGAGCAGGGCCGTGGAGGTGCCGCCCCCCACGGCGTAGATCCGCTCGTCCGTCGCCATGAGCACGGTGGTGTCACTCGCGCAGCTCAGCGCTGTCACGGCGCCGTTCAGCGGCGAGCGGTAAGGGAGCGCAGCGTCCACGATCGCGTCGAGAGACTCGCCACCATCGGCGTCGCGGGTGATCGCGACCTCCCAGCCGAGCCGGCACGCCGCCACGGCCACGCCGCCATCGCCGACGGCGATCACGCCGCCCTCGAGGCGCGCGAGGGCGAGCGCGCCGCCCGCGATGCCGTAGACGCCGTTCCTCGACCCGGCGAAGGACTTGTAGGCGCCCGCGTCGTCGTCGGCCGGGAGGAGCCACGTCGACGCGCCGCCGGCGAGCGCGGAGCGAACCACGCCGGGTCCGGCGTCGAACCCGGAGCGGGAGAGCCAGAGCACCGACGCGTCGTCCACCTCGATCCCCGCGCCGGGGTCGGCGTCGGCCACGAGCGCGCTCGTGCCCCCGTCCGCGGCCACGACCACGACCAATCCCGGCGAGTTGGGCGACTGCGCGACCGGCACGTAGACCGCGCCGTCGCGCACGGCGACGCCGCCGGCGGGCGTCAGGTCGGTCGCGAGGGTGGTCACCGGCCCGCCCGCCGCGTCGACCGCGCGCAGCGCGTCGCCGTCCAGGTAGTAGACGCGCGTGCCCTCGATGGCCACACCACCCGGCGCGCCAATGAGCGTGGCGACGCGCGTGACGCCGGTGCCGGCGGCCCCGTCGGCGGGCTGGAGAGAAGCCTCCGGGAGCGGAGCGGTGACCCGGCAGTCGCAGGTGCCGGTGCACGACGTCCACCCGTCGTCGCACACGGCCTGGCAGGGGAAGTCGCCTCCGACGAGCTGCCACTTGCCGCGCACCAAGGAGGGCTCGCCGGAGCAGCTCTGGGCAGCCTTGGGCTGCCCGCCGCAGCACGCCGCGCCGACACAGAGCGCCGCCACGCCGGCGGTCGCCACCGCGGCGACGACGATCCCCCGCCTCTGGCGTGCCCCCATCACTGCAATCTAGCAACGAGGCTGTCCCACCGCACGAAAATCCTTTGATCGCTCGCGACACGCGCGGGAATGTGGAGGGGTGAGCATCTCGCCGAGGTGGGTCTGGGTCCTCTGCGCCGCCGCTGCTGCGTGTGGCACGGCGCAGCAGGGCCCCGCCGACGCGGGCATCGAGACGAGCGCGCTCTCGTGCCCGGGCGTGCCGGCCAGCTGCGTGTCGGCGTGTGAACCGGGCAAGCAGGTCGCCGCGGTGTGCACCGCGAGCGGCTGGGGCTGCCCCGGCGGCGCGTTCCCGGTCACGCAGTGCCCCTGCGATCCCACCGACGCCTCGGCGATTCCCACCTGCTGCACTGGCAGCAGCGTGGACGATACCGTCTCGCCCGTCTGCGACTCTGCATCGCATGCTTACGTCTGCCCGCCCGGAAGCTGGGCGGGCGTCTGGCCAGACCCCTCCGGCTTCGCGCCGCGCGACCCGAAGCCGGCGCGCGCGCCACAGGACGCGTGCACGGCGCAGCAGCTTCAGGGCTTCTTCGCGGCGTGCCTCGACACGAGCTCCACGGCCCAGGAGTGCGCGGCGTGGCTATCCGACGCCGACGGTGGGACAAACGCACCGTGCGCGCAGTGCCTCGACTCCAAGAAGACCGACCCCGCATGGGGACCGCTCGTCTTCGACCAAGGCATTGCCGAGGCGAACATCGCGGGCTGCATGGAGCTCCTCTCCGGCGAGAACCCCGCGCCGCCGGGGAGCTGCGCATACCGATACCAGGCCGCGCAGGACTGCGTGAGCTACGCGTGCGAGAGCTGCTTCGACCATGACAACTACGATCGCTTGCAATGCGAGCAGGCGGCCATGGCCGGCGGATGCAAGAACTACGAGGACGGGCAGTGCGACCCCGACGCGCAGACCTACGCCGCGTGCTTCGCGGGTCCGGACTTCGAGAGCATGTTCCTCTCGGTCGCCCCCCTCTTCTGCAGCACGCCGTAGCGCCGCGTGCTCCCTCTCGCTCCCGCCCTCACGGCTCATCCTTGACCTGCGCTCCGTCGCCGCGGATACTCGAAGCGCATGCTCGATCCCCGTCTCAGGCGAGCCATCGTCGACCGTCTCTCGCGTGGCGCGCGCGCCGTCGGGGAGCGGGGGCTCGCGCTCCTCATCACGGCCGGTGTCGCGAGCTGCGGCGGGGCGACGACGGGGCCCGCGGCCGATGCCTCCACCGATCAGCCCAAGGACGCACCGGTCGACGTAGGCGTGATCGTGGAGGCCCCCTACTTCGACGGGGGGAGCGACACCGGCCCGATCATCGAGGCCCCCTACTACGACGCCGGGACGGACTGAGCGCCTCGCGACCTCACGGAAAGGGGTGCGGCCACGGTGGCTGCGCGGCGCCCTCCGCGCGCGCCTGACCGAGCGGCGCGTTCCGGTCCACGCAGTACATGGGGAGCAGGTCGGGGACGATCACGCGCGCGGCCGCGAAGCCGAGCTCGTCGAGCGCGGCGTGGCGGACCTCGTGGAACCACGCGGCGATGCGATGGCGACGGAGGACCTCGACGACCCGCTCGAGCCCCTCGCGCGAGCTCTCGGGCGCACGCCACCCGCGACGGAAGTCCGACAGCGACTCCGTCGCCCCGCCCAGCAGCCACGCGAGGTGGCGCGCGTGCTCCGGGTTCGCCCAGAAGGCCAGGCGGTGGTCGGTGTCGAAGGACGCGTCCACGAGCGGATCGCGGCCGGCCGCCGCGCGAAGGCGCTCCGGGCTCTGCGCGACGACGTGGTGCACGCTCGCCGCCTCGAGGAGCGCGTCGTGGATCGCCCTCTCCGCGTCGAGCCGACAGCTCGCGCCCACCGTCACCGCCGGCGACTCGCCGTCGTCGCGCGCGAGCACGCACACGCACGTCGGGACGCCGAGCTGCGAGGTGATGTCGAGCAAGATCGGCTCCAGCCCGACGTCGCGGGCGCTCTGCAGCAGGCGCACGGTGGCCGGGCGCGTGACGTCGCCGGTCGCGATGCGCGGCGGCGCGATCCCGCGGAGCCAGTGGCGGAAGAAGCCGTCGCGCTGGAGGCACTCGAGGAGGCCGGACAGGAGCGCACCGTCCAGCGAGTAGAACGCGGCCGCGCCGTGGGAGTTCTGCTCGCGCAGCATGGGCTCCGGAGCGTCCCCCCAGCCGACCGGGTAGTTCCAGTGCACGAGCTGCGCCGGCACGAGCGCCTCCTGCGACGACACGAGCGACCTGCACGGCACCCACTGGAACACCGAGCCGTCGTCTACCGCGAGCGCCGGCCGCCGGTCGATCTGCTCCCGTGAGAAGACCGACAGCGCGCGAGGGTCGACGAAGGGGAGCCCGCGCGCGCGCAGCGACCGCGCGCTGCCGCGGATCATGTCCGCCATCCGGAAGTAGAGCAGGGAGCCGCGCTCGAGGCACTCGCCCACGCCCTTGGCCAGCGCGTGATCGTAGTCGTCGGAGACCCCGCGGCCGTAGCGCGTGCGCTCGGGCTGCCCGCCGTCGGTCGCGTGCCAGCAGGGCCCCGCGGCGATGTCGAAGTAGTACAGGGGGATGCCGCGCTCGTGCGGGAGCGAGAGCGTCAGCGTCCGGGCGAGCCCGTGCCGCGCCAGCGCGCGGACGACCCGGTACCAGCGGGGCGTGAGCAGCCTGGACGGGGCGCGCACCGACAGCGGGCCGTAGCCGCGCTCGAGGAGCGCGAACGCCCGCTCGAACGCGCGCGCCAGCGGGGGCCCCATCTCTCCCGGGACGCGATAGCCGACCCCCGGGGCGCGTCTCGGCAAGAGCTCGGAGAGCGAGTACGTCTCGCGCACCGGCAGAGGCACGTCCCGGCGTCCCGGCCCGGACTCCACGCGCTCGACGAAGGCGGCGGTCACGACGGCCTCCGCACGATGGGTGCGAGCCCGATCAGCAGATGTCCCGCGGCGTCGACCCACGCGGCGGTGTCGTAGACGTCGTGGCGCAGGCCGCCGAGCACGCGCGCGCGGTGCTCCTCCGGGACGAAGAAGACCGAGTCGAGGCGGTACTGCATCGTCCGGAGCCACCCGAGTGAACGCTCGAGCGCGGGCTCGGCGTCGGAGCACGTTCGTGCGAGCACCTCGAAGACCTTGCCGGTACCACGCGTGTAGGCGAATCGCGACGCCGTCGTGTCGGGGAAGGAGCCGTCCGGGAGCTGGTAGGAGCGCAGCCAACCGGTGATCTCGCGCGCCTGCGGGGAATCGCTCGAGAAGGCTGCCGCGAGCTCCGCCCACCCGGCGAGCGACATCGGGCTTCCACCATCCCGCGCGCGGCGAAACTCCTCGTAGAGGGCGCCCCCGAGCGACCCGGCGCGACGCGCGGCGTCCGCGTCTCGCGCCGCGGCTTCGCGGGAGAAGGACGCCGCGTGCTGCGCGGCCAGCCGATCGCGAGCCGCGGCGTGAGCGACCTCCCGTACGCCCGCCGCGGCCGACGCGAACGCATCCGCTTCATCGAGGCACGTCGCGGTCCGTCCCACGTAGCAGTGCGTCCATAGCGCCCGCACCGGATCGCGGGTCCACTCCGATCGAGTGCGCGCGAGCCAGGCGAGCGCCCGGCTCGCAGCCCGGGGCGCCGCGTCGACCCGCGCGGCGACGCCGAAGGTGGCGAGGGCGAACGCGACGAGCGCGACGCGCACCGGATCGCGCCCCTCGCCCTCGCCGGTCGCCGGTCGCACCCGCACCGGCCACGAGCCGTCCTCCTGCTGCACGCTCACGAGCCACGCGCACGCCGCGCTGCCCGCGGCGCGCGCCGCGCCTGCCAGGCCCTCCGGTTCGTCCACCGCGACGCGCGCGATCGGGCCGTCGAGCGCCACCGCCCGTGTGCGGTCCGCCGACTCGACCACCTCGCTGACCTCACACGCCTCGATCCGGGTGTGGGCGCCGACCCCCTCGAGCCCGGCTTTCTCTATGGCGAGCGAGCGGAGCAGCGGCGCGAGCTTGCGCGGGGCGCGGATGTTGAAGACCTCCGGCATGTACGCTCCGAAGCGCGCTCCCTCCGACACGAAGAGCGCCTTGTCGGGATAGGCGTCCCGCTCGCGGATCTCGTCGCGCGAGAGGGGGATGGCCGGCGCATGAACCAGCCCGACCTGGAAGACGGTGTCGTCCAGCTCGGCGAGGGTGGGGCGTTCGAAGCGCGGGTCCTGGCATGCCCACTCGCCGGATCGACGCGCCATCACGAGCGCACGCCCGGGCGGGGACACGACCGACCCGCGCAGTCGCCCGCGCGTCCACATCGAGACCGCGAGCACCGTCCGCTGCGACAGGCGCGGCTCGGCGCCGCGAGTCTCCGTCTCTCTCGGCGGCGGGCCGCCGGCGACCACGTCCTCGGCCGCCGCCCGCGCCGCCTGCAGCAGCGCCCATCCTTCGGCGCCCGTCAGGCCGAGCCGCAGCGGGCGCGGGCCTCCGTGGGGCGCGTCGCGCTCGGAGACCGAGAGCGCATCGAAGCGCAGGATCGGTCTCCACCCGGGCGCTGCGTCTCCGCCCGCGCGCCCTCCGCGCGCCGCCTCCCCCGCGCGCACGACGAACCGCACGCGCGCGTCCTCCTCGCCGAGCGCCAGGCGCTCCGGACGCTGCCCGGGCCGAGACGGGAACGGAAACCCGAACACGCCGCGGCCCCTCGCCGTCGCCAGGACGAACGCGTCGTCCTCCAGCGCGATCGTCCGGATCCACGAGAGCGTCCGGTCGAGCGCGGGTTCGTCCGCGAAGCGCGCGCGCATGCCTTCGACCCATCGCGTTCGCCACGCGAGCGACATCGGCGCGTCCGTCCATCGAGGCATCGCGTCGGAGGATACCTCGTCGCGATCCCGCGCCGCGCCTCGCTCGTGTGGCCCCCCTACCCGAACGCGATCATCGCCTCGTCCCCCACCTTCCGGAAGCCGATCGCCGCGTAGATCTCGTTCGACGTGGGGTTCGCCGCGTCGGCGCTCAGCACCACCTTGCCCGCGCCGCGGTCGAGCAGCTCCTGGCTCAGCTTCGCCACGCACGCCGACGCGTAGCCGCGCCGTCGCAGCGCCGGCGGCGTGTAGACCGAGCCGACGCGCGCGGGCGAGCCGGAGCCCCCCACCGCCATGGTCACCGCCACGCCGTCCACCGACCAGACGCGGAACAGGCCGTTGCCGATCCGCCGCGTGATCGCCGCGCGCGTCGCCATCCGGCGGTCCTCCTCCGGCAGCCCGCACTCGTCGATGAAGGCGTTGCTCCACGGCACCAGGAGGTCGAGGTCGCGCTCCGTCGCGAGGCGCAGCTCCCCCGGCGGCCACGCGGGCGCGATGACGCGGTCCAGCTCGAGGACGCTCATCCGCAGCCGCACGCGGGCGCGTGCGCCGGTCGCCGCCTCCCAGCGCCGCGAGAGCTCCACGGCCACCTCCAGCGGACCGAAGGCGCCGGGCAGCCCGCCGCCGCGGCGCGCGAGGTCCTCCACGACGAGGTCGATCGCGGCGTCCGGCGCGCCCTCCCGCAGCGCGCTCAGCACCACCCCGTGCGGCGGCGTCCGCAGCGCCACCAGCGCGACGCCCGCGTCATCCTCCACGGTGGCGAGGTAGTACGGCGCCGCTCCCGGCTCCGGCGCCCGCGCGGCGAGGGTGAGCAGCAGGGCGTGCACCGTCTCGCGCCGGCGGAGGAAGTCGCCTGCGCGCTCCAGCAGCGCGGCGCCCGTGGGGTGATGGTGCAGGTTCATGGGTGGAGGACGGTGGGCGGCGCGGCGTCTGACGTGTTTGCTCTACTTGACCCCGCGGCGGGCGACCGGAGGTCATGCCTCGGGCATGACCGATACCTCCGAGTGCCGCCAGCATCCCGGAATCCTGCGCCCGGTGGTGAACCGCGGTCCGCGCCCACGGCATGCTCACCGCCTCACGCCGCGGGAGGACGCGCCCGAGCACGAGCCAGGAGGGGCTGCTATAACCCCCCACCCCATGCCCCTCACCGGATCCGCCGCCCGATCCCTCCGCGCCCTCGGCCACCCGCTCACCCCCGTCGTTCACGTCGGCAAGGCCGGGATCACGCCGCCGGTCGTCGCGCAGGTCGCCCGGGCCCTGCTCGACCACGAGCTGATCAAGGTGAAGGTGCTCCCGGAGGCGCCGGAGGAGCGGCGCGCGGTGGGCGAGGCGCTCGCCGCCGGCACCGGCGCGGAGCTGGTGCAGGTGATCGGCCGCACCGTGCTGCTCTACAAGCCGCACCCGAAGAAGCCGAAGCTCAAGGTACCCAAGGGCTACACCCCGCCGCCGAAGAAGCCGCCTTCGCCGCCCGCGGAGGAGAAGGCAGGATGACGCTCGTCTACGACGCCGAGCGGAGCGAGATCCTCGTCGAGACCATCGCCGACGGCCTGCTCTCCGCGCTCGCCCACGATCTGCACGTCGCCGCCCCCGGCGCCGCCGGCTCGAGCGAGGACGGCGCCTCCGCCGTGGTGCGCTTCCCGGTCTCCGCGATGAAGGTCGTCGAGTCGCGCCGGCACGGAAAGAGCGAGTGGCACCCGCCCTCCTCGTCCGACGCGCGCGACATCGAGGGGCGCATCCGGGACGAGGTGTTCTCCGGCGTGGATCACGTGGAGGTGCGCGCCAGCCTGGACGGCGGCCAGGCACGCATCGAGATCACCGGCCCGAAGGGCACCCAGTCGGTCACGCCCGGCGTGGCGGTGGCCGAGGAGGACGGCCGCAAGATCGTCACCGGCAGCTGCGAGCTGTCCCTCGCGAAGCTCGGCACCGGCAAGCCGCGCGTGCCGATGGGCGCCATCAAGCTCAAGGACGCGGTGACGGTACGCTTCCGGGCGGTCTTCGCGCCGGGGTAGAGGCCGATGGATTCCTCTCCTGTACGAGTCGGGCGTACGACTGGCGGCGCGCATCCGCGCGCGCGAGGTGACGAGCGAGCGCGTCGTCGCCGCGCACATCGAGCGCGTCCGCGCGGTCAACCCCACCCTCAACGCGGTGGTCGCCGACCGCTTCGCCGCGGCGATGGACGAGGCGCGGGCGGCCGATGCCCGCCTCGCCCGCGGGGAGGAGCCCGAGGGGCCCTTCTCCGGGGTGCCGTGCACCATCAAGGAGTGCTTCGCCCTCTCCGGCATGCCGCGCACCGCCGGCCTGCGCTCGCGCGCCGGGCAGCGCTGCTCCTTCGACGCCACCACCGTCGCGCGCCTGCGCGCCGCGGGCGCGATCCCCCTCGGCGTGACCAACGTCTCCGAGCTCTGCATGTGGATGGAGTCCAGCAACGTGGTCTACGGGCGCACCAACAACCCGTACGACCCGCGCCGCATCGTGGGCGGCAGCTCCGGCGGCGAGGGCGCGATCATCGGGGCGGGCGCCTCGCCCTTCGGCCTCGGGTCGGACGTGGGCGGATCCATCCGCATGCCGGCCTTCTTCAACGGCGTCTTCGGGCACAAGCCGACGGGCGGACTGGTGCCCTGCACCGGGCAGTTTCCCACCTCGCACGGCAAGGCGCGCCGCTACCTCACCACCGGCCCGCTCGCCCGGCGCGCGGAGGACCTCTGGCCGCTGCTGCGCGTGATCGCCGGGCCGGACGGCGAGGACGAGGCGTGCGACGTGCCCCTGCGCGGCGACCCGGACGAGGTGCGCGTCGCCGACCTCACGGTGCTGGACGTGCCGGACAACGGGCGCCTGCGCGTCTCGACGGAGCTCCGCGACGCGCAGGAGCGCTGCGTCGCGGCCCTCGCGCGCCGCGGGGCCCGCGTGCGCCGCTGGACGAGCCCGCGCTTCAAGGCCTCGCTGCAGGTCTGGTCGGCGCTGATGAGCGCCGCCGGCGGCCCCAGCTTCGCCGAGCTGATGGGCGACGGCAGCCCGCTCTCGCCGGGGCGTGAGCTCGCGCGATGGATCGCCCGGCGCTCCGACCACACCCTGCCGGCCATCGGCCTGGCGCTGCTGGAGAGCGCGCCCGGCCTGGTCGGCGCGAGCGATCCGGCGCGCGCCCAGCGCACCGCCGACCGCCTCTACGCCGAGATCGACGACGCCCTCGGCCCCCGCGGCGTGCTGCTCTTCGCGCCGTACACGCGCACCGCGCCGCGCCACCACACGCCCATCCTGTTCCCCATCCAGTGGATGTATACTGCAATCTTCAACGCGCTGGAGATGCCGGTGACGCAGGTGCCGACCGGGCTGGACCGCAAGGGCATCCCCCTCGGCGTGCAGGTCGCCACGCGCCGCGGGCAGGACGCGGTGAGCATCGCGGTGGCGCGGGTGCTGGAGGAGGAGCTGGGCGGCTGGGTGCCGCCGCCGGCGCTGCACTGAGCGTCACCGCTTCGCGTCCTCTCGCAGGCGCTGCACCACGAGCTGCGCGGCGCGGCCCAGGCGCGCGCCCGTGCGGTGGTAGAGGCGCGGCTCGAAGACGTGCACGCTCGCCGCGCGCCAGCGCACGCGCCGGAGCACGCCGCGCCGGAGCTCCGCCGCCACCAGGTACTCCGGCATCCACCCGAAGCCCAGCCCGCTCAGGATGGCGGCCTTCTTCGCCTGGAAGTCGTTCAACCGCACGGCGATGGGCGGCTCGATGCCCGCGGTGCTGAGCTGCAGCCGCGGGTCCGACCCGCGCACGGTGATGAGCATGTGGGCGGCGAGCTGCTCCGCCGTGAGCTCGCGGTCCCCGGCGACGAGCGGGTGCCCGCGGTGGGCGACGAGCACGGCGCGGATGGGGGCGAGACGCACCGCCCGCAGGTCGGCTGCGGCGGGCGGCAGCACGCTGATCATCAACTCGGCGTCCTCCTGCCGGAAGGTCTCCTCCACGCCGGCGAGGAACCCGGTGGACACGTCGATGCGCGTCTTCGCGCCGGCGCGCGCCATCTCCTCCACCACGCGCAGGATGGGGTGCGTCGGGAAGATGCCGTCGAACACCAGGCGCAGCCGCGGCTCCCAGCCCTGCTTGATCTCGGTGCACGCGTCCTCCAGCGCGCGCTCGGCGTCGAGCAGCTTGCGCGCGTGCTCCAGGACGCGCTGCCCCTCCGGCGTCAGCTTCGTCCGGTAGCCGCGGCGGTCGAGCAGGGTCAGGCCGAGCTGCTCCTCCATGGTGCGCAGGGCGTAGAGCACCGCGGTGTGGCCCTTGTGCAGGGCGGCGGCGGCGCGCTCGAAGGTGCCGCCGCGGTCCAGCGCGTCGAGGGCGCGCGCCTGATCGAGGGTGATGCTCACGAAGGCATCCTAGCTTTGTTCAATAATTGGACAATCTATCGCCAATCTATGTTCTGTTTTTCACGCGGGCCCGCCCTCAGACTCGACACGTCGAGCCGTCAGGAGGACCGGAGATGCAGATCCCTTACGTCCGTGGTCGCGTCGCCGCGCAGGCGCACGTCGGGGTGCCCGAGGGCACCGTGGAAGAGGAGTACGCGCGCGGCGGCTTCTTCGGGCGCTACGCGCACCTGTACCGCAAGCACGCGCCCGTCGGCTGGACACGCATCGAGGGGCCGCTGCGCCCGCGCGCCTACGACGCCAACCGCCTCGAGCCGGGCGAAGGTGACTGGCTCGCCGCGCGCCGGTGCCTGCTGCACAACGCCGACGTGCGCCTCCACGTCGCCGACCTGCGCGCGCCCGCGCCGTACTTCTTCCGCAACGCCGACGCCGACGAGCTGCTCTTCGTCCACGCCGGCGCCGGACGGATGGAGACCGACTTCGGCCCGCTCGCCTACGAGGCGGGGGACTACCTGCTCGTCCCGCGCGGCACGGTGTACCGGCTCGCGCCGACCAGCCCCACGCGCGCGCTGATCGTGGAGGCGACGGGCGAGCTCGGTGTGCCCGACCGCGGCATGCTCGGGCAGCACGCCCTCTTCGACCCTGCGGTGATCCGCGTCCCCACGCCGGGGGAGGACTCCACCGCGAGCCCCAACGCCGACGGCGAGTACGAGCTGCGCGTCCAGCGGGAGGGGGAGCTGACGCGCGTCTTCTACCCGCACAGCCCCATCGACACCGTCGGCTGGAAGGGCACCCTCGCGCCGACGCAGCTCAACGTGCGCGACATCCGCCCGGTCTCCAGCGACCGCTACCACCTGCCGCCCTCGGCCCACACGACCTACCTCGCCGAGGGTGTGGTGATCTGCACCTTCGCCCCGCGCCCGCTGGAGAACGGCGATCCGGTGGCGATGAAGGTGCCCTTCTACCACTCCAACATCGACTTCGACGAGGTGCTCTTCTACCACTCCGGCCAGTTCTTCAGCCGCGAGGGCATCCGCCCCGGCATGCTCACCTTCCACCCGCAGGGCATCCACCACGGCCCGCAGGGAGGCGCGCAGGAGCGCGCGCGGGGGGCGGCGCGCACCGAGGAGGTCGCGGTGATGGTGGACACGCGACGCCCGCTTCGCCCGACCGCCGAGGCCGCCGGGGTGGAGCTGCAGGACTACTGGAAGAGCTGGCAGACGAAGAAGGAGAAGCGCTGAGATGAGCACCCCCATCAACCCGGTCGGCCTGGACGGCATCGAGTTCGTGGAGTTCGCGTCGCCCGACCCCGACGCGCTGCACCGCCTCTTTCTGGCGTTCGGCTTCTCGCGCGTGGCGCGCCACGGGCGCAAGGCGATCGACCTCTACGAGCAGAACGACATTCGCTTCCTGCTGAGCCGCGAGCCCGGGAGCTTCGCCGACGACTTCCGGCGTCGCCACGGCCCGAGCATCTGCTCCATGGGCTGGCGCACCACGCACACGGGCACCCGCGCGATGGAGGAGGCCGTCTCGCGCGGCGCGCGCGCGGCGAGCGGGGACCTGCTTCGCGGCAAGGCGCGGGTGCCGGCGATCTTCGGCATCGGCGAGAGCCTCATCTACTTCGTCGACGACGCCGGCGACGCCATGCGCTACGCGCGGCTCGGCTTCGTGCCGCTGGACAACCCGGACCGCGTGGAGCCCAAGGGCTTCACCGTCATCGACCACCTGACCAACAACGTCGAGAAGGGGACGATGGCGGAGTGGGCGAGCTTCTACAAGGACGTCTTCGGCTTCACCGAGGTGCGCTACTTCGACATCCGCGGCGTCAAGACGGGCCTGACGTCCTACGCGCTGCGCTCGCCGTGCGGGAGGTTCTGCATCCCCATCAACGAGGCGGAGGAGAAGCGGAGCCAGATCAACGAGTACATCGAGGAGTACCGCGGCCCGGGCATCCAGCACCTCGCGTTCCTGACGGACGACATCCTCGGCTCGCTGGCGAAGCTGGAGGGCACGCCCGTCTCCTTCCTGGACATCGAGGACGGCTACTACGGCGAGGTCTTCGGTCGCGTGCCCAACGTGAGGGAGGACCACGCGGAGATCGCCCGGCGCAACGTGCTCGTCGACGGCGACGAGGACGGCTACCTGCTGCAGATCTTCACCAGGAACCTCATCGGACCGATCTTCATCGAGATCATCCAGCGCCGGAACCACCTGGCGTTCGGCGAGGGGAACTTCGGGGCGCTGTTCCGGTCGATCGAGCGCGACCAGCAGCGCCGGGGGGTCCTGTAACCCTCTCGCCGAGGCCGGCGCAGGATGGAGCACCCTCCTCCCCGGCCGAGCGGAGCGATGGCCGAGGGGAGGAGGGTTCGCGCGCACGGCTCACGCGCAGCGCGCGCAGGCCGCGAGCGGCGCGGCGTTCGTGCACGCGCGTCGCGGCCGAGCACGCGAGCATGAGCCGGAGCACGAACCCAGGAGGGGCCCCCCTCCTCCTCTCTCAATCCTTCTTCTTCAACACGAGCATCACCATCCCCTGCTCGTCCCCGCTCGAGCGCACCTCGAACCCCACCTCCGCCGCGCGCTTCTCCACCCACCCGCGGGCGATGCGCAGCTTCCGGTACGCGCTCACCTTCATCGTCCAGCCCGCGTCGCCGTCGCGCTGCTGCAGGATGTCGTAGACGCGAACGTGATCGCCCTCGTACTCGAGGAAGCAAGAGAACAGGATGTGCTCGTCGCCGCGCACCGGGATGAAGCGGTCGGCGCCCTGCAGGGCGTGGGTGTAGTCGCGGAAGGCGAGGACGAACCTGCCGCCGGGGACGAGCACGCGGTGAACCTCCCGCAGCAGGCGCTGCACGTCGCCGAACTGGACCAGGTGCGTGAGCGTGTCGCCCATGCACACCGCGAGCTCGAAGTCCTTCGGCGCGGTCTCGATCCACCGCAGGATGTCGTCGTGGACGGTGGTGACGGCGAGGCCCTGCGCGTGGGAGGCGAGCTCCTCGAGCAGGAGCTTGCTCAGGTCGACCGCGGTCACCTCGTAGCCCATCTGCGCCAGCGGCAGCGTCTGGAAGCCGGACCCGGAGCCGACGTCCAGCGCCTTCTTGCCGCCCGCGGGGTGCAGGCCCAGCCTCTCGAAGAGGGCGCGGTTCTCCGCGACGCGACCGGGCAGGCCGCCGAAGAGCCAGGAGTAGTGCTCGGCGAGGTGGAGCTCGTAGTGCTCCGCGATGCTGCGCGTCACGACGCGCCTACTTCAGGCGGAGCGGCGGGTTGACCTTCGCCCACGCCTTCATCTCCTTGGGGTACACGCAGTACTGCAGCGCGGTCTCCTTGCAGGCAGCGTCGCCGGTGAGGACGCGGCAGTTCTTGGCGACCTCCGTGACCGCCTGCGAGGCGCTCATCCCCCAGAGCCGCGCGCACGCGATGTTGACCAGCGTCTGCTCGTCGTCGACGTTCTTCTGATCATCGCGGGCGACGGTGAAGCCCGCGTGGTCGCACGCCTGCTTGGCGAAGCCGATGGCCACGCCGTCGGTCAGCGAGAAGGTGCCGTCGGTGAGGGAGTGGGCGAGCATCGCCGGGCCGTTGAAGGCGGTGGGCGCGTCGTTGCAGCGCGCACCCGTGTGGGCCCGGTACGGCCCGTAGGTGACCAGGTCGGGGCGGCCGTCGTGATCGATGTCCTCGGTCCGGAAGAAGAGGATGCCCGCCGCCGGCGCGTAGGCGGTCGCCTTCCCGTTCTTCACGGTGACGATGTAGCTGATGGGCTCGCGCGGGCCCTCCTTCGTCTGGTCGTGACCGGCGACGATGAGCTCCTCCTCGCCGTCGCCGTCGAAATCGAAGGTGGTGAGGGCGTCGAAGACGACGCGGTCGTTGTCGTGGCTCTGGAAGCTCTTGTCGCCCAGGCGCTTGAGGAGGGACGGAAGGACGAAGGACGTCTTCGCGCCCTTGTCGTCCACGTGCCAGGCGACCGCGCGCGCCTGGAACCCGTGGAGCACCTCGTCCTCCGTCAGGTCCTTGATCCCGAGGCCCCACGCGCCGCCCGACTTCGTCTCCTTGCACTCGGCGAAGGCCGTGCGGACGTCGTCGCCCATGGCGGCGGCGCGGCTGAGCGGGTCCTTCGACTCGGCCATGGCGCGCATGCGCGCGACGACGGGCGCGCGCTCGGCGTCCAGGGCGACGCACGCGGCGGACTTGGCCGGCTTCGGCGGGGTGGCGGCGGAGGCGCTGGGCGCCGGGGTCGCGGAGGCCGACGCCGTGGCCCCCGGGGCGGTGGCGGAGGGCGCCGCGCTCGGTGCGGGTGCCACGGTGGTCTCTTGCGAGGCGGCCCCGCCACAAGCGGCGGCGAGGGCGAGCACGAAGGCGGCGATGCCGGGAGAGCGTCCCATGGTTCCTCCTGGGACCCGCCTTTTCCCATGGTTCTTGGGCCCCCAGCAAGGCCCCTGTCCCCGCCCCGCGCTTCGTCGCCCTGCCCGTGCCCCTTCCCGGCGGGCGTCCACCCCAGCCATGTGCTACATCGCCCGCCGATGCGACCGGCTTGGGCACTTGGCTTCGGGGTTTGTGGTCTGCTGATTGCCGGCGCGGGGGCGTGCGGCGAAAACGGCGTCGCCATCACGCTGCCGGAGGACAGCGGCACGCCGGACTCCGTCGCGCCGGAGGCCGCGCCGCCCGACGCCGGGCCGGTGGACGCCGGCAAGGACGCCGCGCCGACCGACGCCTCGGGCTTTCAGTGGCCGGACTGCAACACCCAGCCGCAGTCGGCCGCCACCAGGACCATCCCCGACGTCTGGACGGACGACCCCAGCAAGCTCACCGAGGTGTGGATCAGCGGCGTCTACGTGACGGCCATCTCCAAGGGCGGCTGCGTCGCGGGGACCGAGTGCCTGCTCTACCTGCAGCAGGACCTCACCTACGCCACGTTGAAGGACGGCGCCCAGCACGGCATCCAGGTCTTCGTCTCCAAGAACACCGCGAAGTACTTCACGAGCGTCGCCGTCGACGACCAGGTGGACGTGCTCGCCTGGGCGCAGCGCAACACGCAGGGCGGCCAGAACGAGCTGATGCTCTTCGTCAACGAGGTCAACCCGGGCTGCATGAAGACCACGGGCAGCGGCACGGCGACGCCCATCACCGGCGTGCAGCTCTCCGACCTCACCGTGGGCGCGTACGAGGACACCATCGGCCCGCTGCTGGTGACGGTCGACTCGGTCACCGGCACGCCCAAGTCGCCGGGGCAGATCTTCGGCCTGGGCAACACCTTCTACGACGGCGGCGGCAGCAACAACATCGTCAGCCTGAGCCCCTACTTCCTGCCGAGCGGCGTCTTCACCGGTCTCACGCAGGGGCAGAAGACCAAGTTCACCTCGGTGACGGGCGTCTTCGGGCTGTTCGTCCCGCCGACGGACGGGTCGGTGACCAAGTACGCCGTCATCTACCCGCGCGACATGAGCGAGGTCGCGCAGTAGGCGCCTCCGGCCCTCTCTCCCGCGCACGAGCCGCGCCGGGAGGCGCAAGGCGTGCCGGCGGGGAGGACCAGAGGCCGCTTTGTCGCAAGGACCGCGACGGCGCGAAGTGTGCATCGACAGGGGGCGTGACCCCTGACTGGAGCACCATCCAGGTCCGCGACTACCAGTCCGGCAGCCTGGTGACCGTACGGCCGGAGACGCCCCTCACCGAGGTGCAGCGACTCCTCGAGCGCCAGGACATCACGGCGGTCCCGGTGGTGGAGGGCTCGGTGCTCACCGGGATCCTCTCGACGACCGACCTGCTCCGCGTGGCGCGCCTGGAGCTGCGCCGGCCGGGAGACGTCGTGCGCATCACGGCGCTGCCGCACCTGGCGCGCGAGGTGATGCGAGCCCCGGTGGTCGCCATCGCGGAGACCGATTCACTGCGCGACGCAGCGAGCTCCATGGTGGAGCACCGCATCCACGGGGTGGTGGTGGTGCGCGGGGAGACGCCGGTCGGGATGCTCACCACCCGCGACGCCATGCGGGCGGTGCGCTCCTACCGCGTGGAGGAGCCCCTCGCGCGGGTGCTGAGCGCGCCGGTCATCACCGTCGACGTGGGCGACAGCATCGCCACCGCGGTCGATCGCCTGGCCGACGCCAACGTCCACGGCCTGGTGGTGGTGGACGGCGACTGGCCGGTGGGGGTCTTCACCCACACCGAGGCCATCAAGGCGCGCGCCCTCCCGCCGGACCTGCTGGAGACGCCGGTCGAGGGCGTGATGAGCTACGAGACCATCTGTCTGAACGTGCACACACCGCTCTATCGCGTGGCGGGCCACGCCATCGAGATGCGCGTGCGGCGCATCCTGGCGACGGAGAACCGCAAGCTCGTCGGCATCGTCACCGGCTTCGACGTGGTGAAGCTGATGACGCTGGGCGTCGCGAACTGAGGTTCAGCGGCGCGCCACCACGACCGCCTCGGTGCCCTCGACGAAGAGGTGGGTGGAGGCCTGCATGCCGACGGCGCGGAAGGCCGCCTCGATCTCGTCCGGGCGCAGGAAGTGGTTGCCCTGCACGTGCTCGTTCAGGTTCTGGAAGGCCATCGCCCGGCGGCGAGGATCGCGCAGCGCGGTGAGGTCGGCGGGCCACGCCGGCTCCCAGATGACCGCCACGCCGCCAGGGCGCAGGGTGTCGCGCAGGATGCCGAAGACGCGCTCCTTCTGATCCCACACGTGGTGCAGGGCGCGGTTCATCGCGATGAGGTCCGCCGGCTCGCCGACGGTGTAGTGGTAGATGTCCCCCGCGACGAAGCGCAGGCGATCGCCGAGCCCCTCCGCGCGGGCGCGCTCGCTCGCCTGGCGGACGTTCTCCTCGAAGCCGTCCAGGCCGACGCCGCGCACGTGCGGGAAGCGCTTCGCCAGCTTGCGCAGGTACCAGCCGTTACCGCAGCCGAGATCGACCGCGACGCCGCCGCGCGCGTCCAGCTCGCCGAACGCCGGCACGTTCGGCAGGACCTCTCGCTCGAAGAGAGCGCCGAAGGTGGACTCCAGCATCGGGCCGAACCACGGGAGGATGGTCTCCCGCTCGGCGAGCACGCTCTCCCCTGGGCGCTCGCCGGTTCGCATCAGCCCGGCGGCGCGCTCCGCCATGTGCGCGCCCAGCACCGCGCCGACCGCGAAGGGCATCAGCGACCCCGGCGCGTCGGGCAGGAAGGCGCGGCCCGGCTCGGAGAGGCCGAAGCGGCCCTCGTGTGCTTCCAGGTAGCCGAAGGCGTACGCCGCCTGACACCAGCGCTCCACGTAGCCGGCGTCCACCTTCGCCCGCTCCGCGAGCGCGGGCGCCGTCTGGTCGCCGGACGCGAGCGCCTCGAAGAGGCGGTTGACGACGCCGACGAAGGCGACGTCCAGCGCCATGGCGCCCTGCGCCTGCTTCATGGTGGCGGTGCGTAGAATCCTCGGGGGTGGTCATGCCTTCTCCGTTCGGGGGGAACTATGTCACGCGGCGGCGCGGGCCGGCACGCGCAGAATCGGGCTCCCCCCGCGGAGGACCACCACGTCGCCCTCGCCGAGCGGCTCCCACGGCTCGGCGCTGAGCGGGACGCTCGCGATCAGCGCGACCGACTGGAGCGCGTCGCGCCCGGCGTCCTCGCCGCCATTCACCCCGGCGCCGCGGGGCACCGCGTCCTCGACGCAGGTGCACCTTCGCCGGAGGATGTGCAGCCCAGGCGCGCGGATCTGGCCGTCGGGGTGGTGCCGCTTGTGGCCGTGCGCCACGAGCAGCTCGCCGTCGGAGTACAGGAAGTTCGCCGGGCCGAGCGCCCGCAGGTCCGCGGCGAAGGAGGTCATCACGTGCACGCGCGCGTCGACCGAGGGCGTGCCCTCCTCCCAGAGCGGGGCGAGGCGCTCGAGCAGCGCGCAGAACGCGTGCTCCGAGTCCGTCTCCCCGACGCGCCGGAAGCGCCGGGAGACGAAGCGCGGGTCCGTCTCGATGCCGGAGAGCATCCCGTTGTGGGCGAAGACGTGCATGCTGCCGCCCAGCTCCCGCGCGAAGGGTTGCGTGTTGCGCAGCGCGCGCGCGCCCTGCGTCGCCTTGCGGACGTGGGCGATGGCGGAGGCGCAGCGCACCTCCCGCTCCTCGAAGAGGCGCACCCAGGCGCTGCCGTGGGCGGCCTCCGGCTCGCGGATGACGAAGGCGTCGCCGTCCTGGATCGCCGCGATGCCCCAGCCGTCCGCGTGCGGGCCGGTCCCGCCGCCGTGCCGCGCCAGCTCGTCGAGCGAGAGACGCAGCGTCGTCGGGAACCGCGCCGACATGGCCAGCAGCTCGCACATGCCTGTGGGAGCCGACGAGCGGCCCAACCGGTTCGCCGGCTAGCCGAAGCACGCGAGCGCGGCGTGCGCGGTGACGTCACAGCGCAGGATCGGGGCGACGGGGGAGGCGCGGAAGGCGCCGAGCGCGCTCGGGTGCATCGCGGCGGGCACGTCGAGCACCTGCCGCGCGGCGAGGAAGGCGCGACCCCGGACGACGGCCCGCCGCGCCTCGCGCGTGGGCAGACCGGCGAGCGCCTCCACGGCGACGGCAGTCAGCGCCGTCTCGGGGACGGGCGTGACGTGGGCGCCGCCGGCGAAGGGGGCCTCGGCGGACAGCGCCGCCTCAAGCGCTCCGGCCGTGCGCTCGAGCACACGCGCGTCCCCCCGCCGCCGCGCGGCCATCGTCAGGTACGGCGCGAAGGGCCGGGCCTCCAGGTCGGCGACGCAGCGCTCCCACAGGGCGGTCGGGGTCTTGGTCCCCAGCGTGGCCGCGACCTGCGCGGCGTGCCACGGCGACACCGTGGCCGGGTCGGCAGCGGCCGCCGCCTCCGCCAGCGGCACCGCCACACCGGCGCGCGCGGCGAGGGCGAGCGTGCCCAGCGTCATGTCGGCGCGCTCCGGCCAGCCGAGCACGTCCGAAGGACGGCGCAGCCCGCGCGCGATCTCTCGCGCCAGCCAGTCCCGTGCGCGCCCCGCCTTCGGCGAGCGCAGCGCGGCGAGCGCCTCCACCGCGACGGCGATCCGCCCGTGCCGCATGAGACCGCTCGCGACGCGCGCGCCGGAGCCGGGCACGCGCTCGAAGGCGAGGGCGCCATCGACGGCGACGAGCGACTCCAGCCACCGCCGCGCCGCGACCCTCGCATCCCGCGCGACGGCGCCGTGGGTCGACACCGCCTCCACGTCGACGATCCAGACCAGACCCTCGCCGCCGAGCCCACCTTCGTATCCGGCCTTGCGCGCGAGCAGGTCGAGCGTGGCGCGCGCGTCGTGTCCGTGCTCCCTGGCGACCGACGGCAGCAGAAGCGTCGCGGCGCCGCCCTCCGCGAGCGCGACGCCCTGCACGCCCGGCTCGAGCCTCGCCTCCGCCTCGTCGGCGCGGGCGGGTCGCGCCCCGGTGACGTACGCGATCTCGGCGTCCAGGTGCGCCCGCTCGGCCGGCGCGATGCCGCCGTAGCGTCTGTCGTGGAGGGCGAGCAGCACCGCCCGCGCCACCCGCTCGCCCGCAGCGCCCTCCTGCGTGCCGTAGCAACCGCGAAGCGCGCCGCTCGCGTAGATGGAGACGTAGGGGGTGGCGTCGGGCGCGACGCTCATGGGGGCGGGGAATCCGCGTAGGCGGCGCTGCCACGCCAGCGCACGCCGCAGGTACGCGCGGAGCCTCTCGCGCTCACGCGGCCGGAGGGGGCGGCCGAGACACACCAGCGAGGCGCCGATCACCACCGGGCGTGCGGCTCGCACCGACGTCACGCGATGCGCTTCCGGACCCGCCACGCGTGCGAGGCGCCAAGGCCCAGGCCGTCCAGCCCCGGCACGATCTCGCGCGCCATCACGCCGGCGACGACCTTGCGCTGGCGCGCGGTGTCCAGCACGCCGAGGCTGCGGGCCGCCTTCTGCGCCCCGCGCGGCGCGTCGCGCCCCGTGGCGAAGCGCGTCTCCACCTGCGCGACGATCCCCCCGGCGTGGTCGGCGACGCGCTGGCGCTCCGCCCCCGTCCACTGCGGGGCGCGCCAGAGAAGGTAGTACCAGCCGAGGCGGGCGTGGTGCACCTCGTCGGCGACGATGTTGGAGTAGACCGCGTGGGCCACGGGATCCTTCGCGCCCTCCAGGCACGCGGAGAGCAGCGCGCACGCGAGCGTCTCGCCGACGGCGATGACCTCGACGGCGAAGTCGTCGAGCTCGTCGAGGCTCATGGCGCCGTCGAAGCGCGAGGTCATGTGCTGCTTGCCCGCCTCCACCGACACCTCCCGGCCGGCGCACAGCGCGGCGAAGCGAAAGGCGAGGTCGGCGTGGCGGATCTCGTCGCTCGGCACGCGCGCCGCGGCGGAGACGAGGTCGAACGGTGCGGCGGCGCGCGTCAGACCGTCGACGAAGCGGGCGAAGAGGCTGACCGCGGAGTACTCGCCGAGCGCGAGCATGCGCTGCGCGTCGTATGACAGGGCGAGCGCCGGAGCGGGGTAGCGCTCGCGGCGGAAGGACGCCCACGGTACCGCGGTCCCTTTGCGCGGGCCGCGCTGCAGGATGGTGCGCTCGTGCACGCGCGCGAGCGGCGTGTTGGTGAGCACGCGCCGGATCCGCACGCCCGCTCAGCCTCCGTCGGCGGCGTCGCCCGGCTCGCCGTCGCTGGCGTCAGCGGCGTCGGCCTCGGCGTCGAAGCCGACCACGGCGACGCTGGCGTCGAAGCAGCAGTACGCCACCGCGCCCACGCCGAGGAACTGGTCGGGCGCGGCGTCGGTGCCCCCGTCCTTGGTGGAGACCTCCGTCCCGCCGCAGGCGACCATCGCGCAGGCAGGGACGACGCCGAGGAACCCGGCGCTGAGCACCAGGCCGGGGACCACGCGGGGGCGCTTGGCGCGCGTCGGCCTCTTCATCCGTCCCCTGGCGCGTCGCCGGGTGCGTCCGCCGCGTCCTGGGCGTCGGCAGCCTGGGCGTCGCCCTGCGCGTCGCCGCCATCGGAGGCGTCGCCGCCGAACGCGTCGGCCGCCACGCCGGCCTCGAAGCAGCAGTAGGCGACCCCTGCCACGCCGATGACCGGCCCGCTGCTCGAGCAGGCCTCCAGGCCCCAGAGCGCGATCGCGGGCACCACCGCGCCGAAGCTCGCCCCGATCACCGACCGCGGGACGAATGCAAATCGCTTGCGGCGCTTCATCGGACCTCCCATTCAAGGAGGCTATCGCGGTTCCATCCGGACGGCCAGCGGGGGCCGCGTGGCGCCAATCACCAGTTGTGCATCGCGCCCAGGTCGAACACGGTGTAGCCGTGTCCGCGCAGCACCGACGCCGCCGTCGCGCTGCGCCCCCCGGACCGGCAGTACACCACCACCGCCGCCGAGCGCGCGCGCAGCTCGTGGGCGCGACCGTGGAGCTCGTCGACCGGGATGTTGACGGCGCCGGGCAGGTGCCCGGCGTGGAACTCCGCGCGCGTGCGGACATCGAGCAGGACGGCGCCCTGATGGACGGCCCTGCGGCTCTCGTGGTGGTGCGGCTGAGACTGCATCGACATGTAGAGATCCTCCGGCCGCCCGCGACGGCGGGTCGGCGAACGATGGGAGCCGACGAGGGGCGCAAGGGGTGCGGGCTCGACCATTCCCCTGTAACTTCAGCCCATGTCCGAGGAGGTCTCACGGTACAAGCGCTACGCGCAGATCGTCGCGCTGGGCGCGAAGCACGACTTCGGCTGGTTCTTCGACAAGGTCGGGCTGAGCCGGCTGCTGCCCAGCGGGGACGCCGCGAAACCCAGCGAGGCGAGCCACGCGATGACGATGCCTGAGCGCATCCGCGCGTACCTGGAGGACCTGGGACCGACCTTCGTGAAGCTCGGACAGATCCTCTCGACGCGCCCGGACATGATCCCGCGCGACTACATCGCCGAGCTGAAGAAGCTGCAGGACCACGTCTCGCCCGTGCCCTTCGCCGAGATCAAGAAGACCGTGGAGGAGGAGCTTGGCAAGCCGCTCGGCGAGCTCTTCGCCGACTTCGAGGAGGAGGCGCTCGCGGCCGCGAGCATCGGCCAGGTGCACCGCGCCACGCTCGAGGACGGCACCCGCGTGGCCGTGAAGGTGCAGCGGCCGGGCATCGAGGCGACCATCCGCGCCGACCTCTCCATCCTCTACGACTTCGCCCGCCTGGCGCGCAGCCTCACCTCCATCGCCGAGATGGCCGACCCGGTGCTGCTGGTGCAGGAGTTCGACCGCTCCATCATGCGGGAGATTGACTTCACCACCGAGGCGCACCTGACCGAGGAGTTCCGCAAGAACCTGGAGACGTTCGACGGCGTGAGCGTCGCGGAGGTGCACTGGGACCACACCGCGCGCCGCGTGCTCACCATGGAGTACTTCGACGGGGTGAAGGTCAGCGACATCGACGTCATCAAGGACCGCGGCTACGACCGCAAGAAGCTCGCCGAGCTCATCTCGCGCGTGACGCTCCACACCGTCTTCCACGACGGCCTCTTCCACGCCGACCCGCACCCCGGCAACCTCCTGGTGCAGGGCGATCAGCGCCTCGCCCTCATCGACTTCGGCATGGTCGGTCGCTTCGACCGGCAGACCATGCAGATGCTCCGGGCGATCGCCATCGCCATGGCGCGACGCGACTACGACGCCCTGGCGCGGGCGCTGCTGCAGCACGGCGTGGTCGACTACGACGTCGACCTGCTCCACCTCTCGCGCCGCCTGCGCGAGCTCTTCCGCACCCTGCGCGGCGGCAGCACCTCGCTGGCGCAGCAGAGCGAGGCGCTCATCGACTTCCTGCGGGAGGAGAAGCTCTACTACCAGCCGGACCTGGTGCTGCTGGACAAGACCTTCGGCACCCTCGAGGGATCCATCCGCACGCTGTCGCCCGACCTGGACGTCTCGGTCGTCTTCCGCGAGTTCGCGCCGGAGCTGGGCAAGAGCCTGCTCAGCCCGAGAGAGCTCGCGCAGGAGGTCGCCCTGCGCCTCGTCGCGATGGAGGACGTGCTCATCGACATCCCGCCCCTCGCGCACCGCGTGCTCGGCCGCCTGGACGCGGGCAAGCTCACCACGCGCGTCGAGCAGCGCCTCGATCCCGACACGCGCCGGGACGTCGCCGGCATGGTCCTCGCGACGTGCCTCTGCGCGCTGGGCATGGTGGGCATCGCTGGTGCGATGTTCCTCCACGGCGTGACCGCGAACGGCCGGCTCCTCGGCTTCCCCTTCTGGCCCGCGCTGGCGGGGATCGGGGGCGCGGCGAGCTTCGTGCTCGGCGCGTGGATGCTGTGGGGGATCCGCCGGAAGGGGTGATGCCCATCGGGGTACCAGTTCGCAGCCGGCGGAACGGCGGAACGGCGCGCGCGATGGTGCCGCACGCCATCCGCCATCGCCTCGCGTGCAACGTCCCGCTGCTCGGCAAGGTGACCAGCGCCTTCCTCGCCACCGTGCTCGCCTTCTATGACAACCCCGCTCAACCCCCAGACCCACGCGGTCTCCTGGGCGGCAGCTACGTCGTCGAGGGGTAGAGAGAGTTGGAAGGGCCCTACGGGCTCACATCCCTTGAGACGGCCGTGCTCCTGGAGCGCGCGCGAGGCGCCGCGCGCACACGCATCTGCGACGAGCTAGGCATGGCGCGACGCACGCTCGAGCGTCACGCCGGGCGCGTGGCGAGGAAGACGCGCTCCGCGGCAGCCACACCGACGAGCACCATCCTCCCCGTGTGGCGCGCGGAGCGCGACACCGAGGGGAGGAGGCGCCACGCGCAGGGCTCGCGCGCAAGCCTCCTCGCGCGACCAGAGTCGTGCATCCTGCACAGATCGAGGGCGCGCGAGAAGGGGAGCACGAGCCCGAGCATGGCGCCAGGAGGGGCCCCCCTTACTTCAACGCCTCCGGGACGCGCACCAGCGCCCCGTGCACCGCGCTCTCCACCGCCACCTTCGTGGCGACGCCCGGCCCCTCGACGCGCGCGCGCCCCTCCAGGATGGCGAAGATGCTCCCGCTCCGCGGCCCGCGCAGGGTCGCGGACACCACGCACGTCACCTCCGCGCCCCCGCTCGCCGGCACCGAGTCCAGCTTCACCAGCGACACCGAGAGGATCGCGTCCTTCTTCGCGCCGTGCAGGTCCAGCGCGCCGAGCTCGTGCTCCAGCGTGCTGCGCAGCAGCGGCGCCATGTTCGCGCGCGACGCGGGCACCACGTTCACCTCGCCGAGCGCGACGTGTCGCGTCCCACGCGCGCCCGCGGGCGTCGTCCAGAGCGATCCGAGAAGACACAACACCACTCCCCACGCGCGCGCACGCACCATGGCTCCTCCTCGCGGCCGCGATCACCCAGCAGCCGTCTGCTTCGACCGCTACAGGATCGGCACCGGCGGGGCCAACTTTCGGGAGAGACGCGTCGCGGGTGGTACCATGGCGCATGCGCGTCTTCCTCGTGGCCGCGGTCGCGGCGGTGCTCTCTTGCAGCGACTCGGCGCCGCCCGCACAGCCACCTCCCCGTACGGTGGACCTGGGCGACGGCACCGTCGCGTCCCTGGGCGCCGACGGGACCTTCGTCGTCACGCGTGACGGCGTGCCCATCCTGAAGAGCGCCCCCGGGCGCGCGCTGCTCTCCCGCGACGTCGACCCCGACGACCCCGACGGCTGGCACGATCCCAAGCGGCTGGACGGCGTCACCTTCGACCCGATCGCGGACGGATCGATCACCTTCGAGAGCCCCGCGCCGGGCGTGCTCCACGTGCAGACCGCCGACGACGGCATGCCCACCGCGCTCGTCGCCCTCGCCCTCGCCTCCGACGACGGCTTCTACGCCGGACTGGGCGAGCGCTTCGGCCACGTGAGCCCGCGCGGCGAGATCGTCCCGATGCAGATGGAGATCGACGCCAACAGCGAGTCGGGCACCAACGAGGCGCACGTCCCCGTCCCCTTCCTGGTCTCGTCCAGGGGCTACGGCGTCTTCTGGCCCACGCGCGAGTCCGGCGCGTTCGACGTCGCGGCCACCGACGCCGCGGCCGTCACCGCCACCTTCGAGGGCAAGACGGCCGACCTCTACTTCTTCTTCGACCGCGACCCGCTGGCGGTGGTCTCCGCGTTCACGAAGAAGGCGGGGCTCCCGCGGCCGCTCCCGCGCTGGGCGCTCGGGCCCATGTACTGGCGCAACGAGTGGGTGAGCGGCCAGCAGCTCCTCGGCGACGCGGCGGAGCTGCGCGTCCGCCACATCCCGACGACGACGCTCTGGATCGACAACCCCTGGCAGACTTCCTACAACGACTTCCGCTTCGACCCGCGGTTTTCCGACCCGGCCTCGATGATGGGTCAGCTCTCTGCGCTGGGCTACCGGGTGTCCGCGTGGTCCACGCCCTACCTGGAGAAGCCGGGCACCGGACCGGACGACCCGGCGCGCGCCCTGTACACGCAGGCGGCGGACGCCGGCGTCCTGGTCAAGCTGAAGAGCGGCGAGCTCTTCGCCGCCCCGGGCTTCAACTCCAAGTCGCAGTTCGGCATGCTCGACTTCACCACCGCGGCGGGCCGTGACTTCTGGGCGAACGTGGCCTCGCGGGCGGTGGACGCGGGCATCCGCGGGTTCAAGCTGGACTACGGCGAGGACATCATCGCCGACCTCTTCGGCGCGCGCCTCGGCATCGCCTTCAACGACGGGACCACCGACCGGCAGGCCCGCGCCTACCCGCTCGCCTTCGACGCCGCGTACCACCAGGCGCTCGACAAGGCCGGGGGCGGCTTCCTCATCGTTCGCGCGTCGAGCTGGGGCGGCGCCGCGCAGGCCGACATCATCTGGCC
The DNA here is from genome assembly GCA_963782055.1 of uncultured delta proteobacterium. GTDB lineage: Bacteria > Myxococcota_A > Polyangia > Polyangiales > Polyangiaceae > DASXHD01. The sequence continues at coordinate 350,633 of CAWAIF010000003.1, read as the reverse complement.
CGGCGACCTCGACAACGGCTTCGAGAAGCACGGCGACCCCACCGGCTCCGGGACCGGCTACGTGGGCGGCCTGCCCGCGGTCGTGGTGGACGCGCAGTCGCTCGCGGTCAGCGGCTTTCCGTCCTTCGGGTCGGACACCGGCGGCTACCGCCACGGCGCGCCGGGCAAGGAGGCGCTCATCCGCTGGTCGGAGCACACCGCGCTCAGCGTGATCATGCAGCTCGGCGGCGGCGGCGACACCCACGCGCCATGGGTCTACGACGACGAGACAGTTGCAGACTACACGCGTCTCGCGACGCTCCACACCCGCCTGGAGCCGTACCTCTCGTGGCTGCTCTCCGCCGCCGAGACCGCCGGCACGCCCACCATCCGCCCGCTGCCGCTCGCCTACCCCGACGACGTGGCCGCGCGCGCGCACGCCGACGACGAGTACCTGCTCGGACCGGACCTGCTGGTCGCGCCGGTCGTCACCGCGGGCGTCACCTCCCGCGCGGTGCACCTGCCGCCGGGGCGGTGGATCTCGTGGTGGGACGGCACCGTCACCGACGGCCCGGCGGACATCACCGCGCCCGCGCCGCTCGGCGAGCCGCCGCTCTTCGCCCGGGCCGGCGCGCTGGTGCCCATGCTGCAGGCGGACGTGCAGACGCTCGTCCCGGAGACCGCCGGCACCGTGGTGAGCGCGCAGGACCGCGCCGACAGCGTCGACGCCACCGGCTGGGTGCAGGGCGCGGCGCACGCGGCGTGGGATGACGGGGCCGCGCTGGACGTGCAGGACGACGCGCAGGCGACGACGCTCACCTTCACGCCGGGATCCCGCGCCTCGTCGGTGGTCGCCACGCTCGACCTCCGCTCGCGCGCGAAGGGCGCGGCCGTCGGCAAGGTGACCGCCGGGGGCACGACGCTCGCGCCGCTGGCCACCGAGGCGGACGTGCGCGCCTCCGCCGCCAGCGCCTACATGACCCAGGGCGCGACGATTTTGTTGAAGATCGCGGGGGGCACGGCCGTCACCATCGAATGACCGACGGAGCGGGGCGATCGGGTAAGGTGGAGGACGTGTCCAACCCGGAGCAGCTCACCGGTACCCTGCTCGGCGGACGCTACCGCGTCGGCAAGCTGCTGGGCTCCGGCGGGATGGGCGCCGTCTACGACGGCGTGCAGGAGGGCATCAACCGCAAGGTCGCGCTGAAGGTGCTCCACGCCCACCTCGCCGGCGACGCCGAGCTGCTCGCCCGCTTCGAGCGCGAGGCCCGCGCGGTGGCGACGCTCGGCCACCCCAACGTGGTGCAGATCAACGACTTCCAGACCAACCCCGGCGAGCCGCCCTTCATCGTGATGGAGCTGCTGCAGGGCGAGAGCCTGCGCGATCTGCTCAAGCGCTCGCCGCGCCTCCCGCCCGAGCGCGTGGCGTACATCGCCATGCAGATGCTCTCCGCGCTCGGCGCGGCCCACAAGGCGAGCATCGTGCATCGCGACGTGAAGCCGGACAACGTCTTCCTCTCCCGCACCAGCGTGCAGGCCGACATCGTGAAGGTGCTGGACTTCGGCGTGGCGAAGCTCCTCGGCGGTGAGGACAAGGACAAGCTCACCCGGTCCGGCTTCGTGGTCGGCACCCTCTCGTACATGGCGCCGGAGCAGGCGTGCGGGGATCCCGTCGACGGCCGCGCGGACCTCTACTCGGTGGGCGCGTGCATGTACTTCGCGCTCGCCGGCCGCAAGCCCTTCGATCAGCCGACGACGCCCGCGCTGCTCAAGGCCATCCTCACCGAGAAGCCGGTCCCGCTGGCGGTGGTGCGGCAGGACATCGACACCGGGCTCGCGGCGATCGTCGACCGCGCGCTCTCCAAGCCCCCGCAAGAACGCTTCACCAGCCCGGAGGAGATGGCGGAGGCGCTCGCGCCCTTCGCGAGGCCGACGTCGCTCGAGGGCGCGCCGACGGCGAGCGCCGCGCCGACGCGCCCTGCGCCGCACGCGGGCGGCACGCCCACCGCCGCCACCGCGGCGCAGCGGCCGGCGCCCCCGCGTCCGGCCACCGCGGCGACGGCCGCGCGCACGCCGATGGCCCGCCCGCCCACCGGCGCGACGATCACCGACCGGGTGTCCGCAGCGCCGGAGGGCCAGCGCATGCCGATGCAGGACGCGACGATGCGCTCGCCGACGGCGGCGGTGCCGTCGCAGCCCACCGCGCCCGTGGCCACCGCACCTGTGGTGGCGCCGGCGGTCGCGCAGGCCACCGAGCAGCAGCCCGCAGCGCCGGTGATGCCCCAGCGGACGGTGGCCATGGCGGTGAGCCCGCCCGCGCCGCAGGCGGCGGCACCCGTGACGGCGCCCGTCTCGATACGCACCGCGCCCCTTCCCGCCGACACCCCGCCGCCGTCGATGCCCTACCCGCCCGCGGCCGCGGCGCAGAGCCCGCTGCCGGTCGTCCAGCGCGCCCTGCCGCCGCCCGCGCGCAAGCGAAGCCCCCTGCTGTGGGTGCTCGTCGCGCTGGGGGCGCTCGGACTCGCCGGCACCGCGGCGGCGTTCCTCGGCCTTCGCTACCTGGGGCACGGCGGGGCTCCGGCCGCCGGGCCGGAGACGATCGCGGCGGCCACGGGGACTTCGACCACGACCACGGCGACGGCGAGCACGCCGGCGCAGGGCGCCACCGCGGACGAGGCCCCGCTCGGGAGCGCGGCGGCGGTGGCGACGACGACGGCGGAGGCGGCGACGCACGCCGCGGCCAACCCGCCGCCGCCCGCATCGAAGACGACGTCCGCGACGACCACCAAGCCGACCGCGGCCACGACGACGGTGACCCCCGCCGCGGTGGCGTCGACGGTCGTCGCCGCGCTGAGCGCCGCCACTGCGACCGCGCCGGCGGCGACGGCGAACGCGCCGGGCAAGCCCCCGAAGAAGAAGGACAAGGGCCCGCGCACCGCCGCGCACCTCCACTGAGCGCGCTCGAAGCTCGGCTTTTCCTGTAACCGGTGGCCCTCTCGTCAGGGGTGAGGTCGCGCCGCCATCTCGACGGCGTGGACGAGCATCTCCGCCCACATCGCCAGCAGCCGCTCCCGCGAGACGGCGCGCGCCTCCAGCCACTGCAGCGCCGTCGCCTCCACGAAGCCGACCCACCCGAAGAGCGCCAGGCGCACCGCCGGCGTGCCCGGCACCTGGGCGCCGTGCGGCTCGCTCAGGATGCGCTCGACGAGCGCGGCGCGCGTGGCCTGGATGACACCGGACACCTCCTCGTCGGACCCGATACCGCCGCGCATGAGCGCCGCGTACGCCGGGCCGTGCCGCTCGACGAAGGCGAGGTACGCCGCGAGCCCCTTGCGTGCGCGCACCAGCGGCTCGTCGCGCGGGTCGCTCGCCGTCTCGGCGAGGAGCTGCCGCGCCGCCTCGCGGAGCGCGGCGACGTAGAAGTCTCGCTTGGTGGGGAAGTAGTGGTAGAGCAGGCCCTTGGAGATGCTCGCCTCGCGGGCGAGGTCGTCGATGGAGACCTCGTCGTACGGGCGCACGCCGAACGCCTCCAGCCCCAGCGCGATGAGCTGCGCGCGACGGTCGGCGGTGAGCAATCGCTCGCGCGGGCGGGCCTTCGGCTTGGTGCGCGGCGCGGGGCGGCCGCGGGCGGGTGTCCTGGTCGTCACGATTTTCAGCCTAGGACCTTATTGACTTCAGTTCAATAGTTCCTATGCTCGGGGTGCCATGACCCAGACGACGGCCCACGAGGGGCAGCCGCGCGGCCTGCGCGTCCGCAACCTCGACATCGATTTCTCCGGCGTGCCGCGCCACTGGTTCGGCGGCAGCGCCGTCGCCACGCACATCGCCAACGGCATCAACCTGCTCTTCCCCGCGGGGGAGCGCTTCTTCGTCCGCAGCGTCCGCCACTACGTGGACGAGGTGAAGGACCCCGAGCTGCGCGCCCGCATCAAGGGCTTCTTCGGGCAGGAGGGGCGCCACGCGAAGGAGCACGACGTCTTCAACAAGATCCTGGAGCAGCGCGGCCTGGAGGTGCGCCGCTTCCTCGCGGTCTACGAGCGCGTCTGTTACGGCCTCGTCGAGCGCGTGAGCTCCCCGGAGCTGCGCCTCGCCTCGACGGCCGCGGCGGAGCACTTCACCGCCATGCTCGCGGAGAACGCGCTCACCGCGCGCTTTTTCGACGTGGCAGACCCTGCGATGCGCGACCTCCTGCTCTGGCACGCCTCGGAGGAGATCGAGCACCGCGCGGTGGCGTACGACGTGCTGCAGCAGGTCAACCCGAGCTACCGCCTGCGCGTCGCCGGCCTGGCGCTCGCGGGGTCGCTCTTGTGCGCCTTCTGGGCGGCCGGGGCGGTCACCCTCCTCGCGCAGGAGAAGACGAGCGCGCGCGAGCTGGGCAAGGAGTGGCTCGCGGTGCGCAAGAACCGGCGCGAGCTGGGCGGCCGCAACTACGTCTTCGCGCACGGCATCCGGCAGTACCTCCAGCGCGACTTCCACCCCTCGCACAACGACGTCGACCACCTCGCCGCGGAGTACCTGGCGAGCGTGGGGTTGCCCGCGGCCGCGGAGTAGCTCGGGCGCGCGGGGCTTGCTCGCGCGCCCGGGGAGCCCCACGATGCCCGCATGGCGGATCGTGGCGAGGCCATCGTGCTCTTCGACGGCGTCTGCAACCTCTGCAACGCGACGGTGAACTTCATCATCGACCGCGACCCGGGGCACCACTTCCGCTTCGCGTCGCTGCAGTCGGACGCCGGCAAGGAGCTCTTGCGCGCGCACGGCGTCACGCCCCAGGAGTCCGGCGATCCCGACAGCATCCTCCTGGTGCAGGGCGATCGCGTGCTGGAGCGCTCCACCGCGGCGCTGCACATCGCGCGCGGCCTCGCCGGGGGGTGGAAGCTCTTGTACCTGTTCATCGTCGTCCCGCGCTTCGTGCGCGACGTCGTGTACCGCTTCATCGCGCGGCACCGCTACCGCTGGTTCGGCAAGTCGGACACGTGCCGCGTCCCGACACCCGAGCTCCGCGCGCGCTTTCTGTAAAAAGGGGTATGGTGCGCGGCCGGGTGGACTGACATGAGCGACGAACACAAGCTGGCGGCGTTCCGGTCGGTGCCGAAGACCGGCGTCATCTTCGTCACGGCCGAGGCCCGCCGGCACGGCTTCACCTCGCAGGACCCGGACTGGTGCAACCTGGGGCAAGGCCAGCCGGAGACGGGGCCACTGCCCGGCGCGCCGCCGCGCGTGCACGACGTGACCATCCACGCCGACGACCAGGAGTACGCCCCCATCCCGGGGATCTGGGAGCTGCGCGAGGCGATCGCCTCCCTCTACAACGCGCTCTACCGCAAGGGGATGCCCTCGCAGTACTCCGCGGAGAACGTGTGCGTCTCCGGCGGCGGGCGCGCCGCGCTCACCCGCGCGGCGGCGAGCCTGGCGCAGATCAACCTCGGCCACTTCCTGCCCGACTACACCGCCTACGAGGAGCTGCTCGACATCTTCAAGGCCTTCACCGCCATCCCCATCACGCTGGAAGGGGACCGCGGCTACGCCTTCTCCCACGACGACCTGCGCCGGGAGATCCTCGGCCGCGGCCTCTCCGCCATCCTCCTCTCCAACCCCTGCAACCCGACGGGGAAGATCGTGGAGGGCGAGGAGCTGTCGAAGTGGGTGGGCGTCGCGCGGGAGCTCGACTGCTCCCTGCTCCTCGACGAGTTCTACTCCCACTACATCTACCACGCGGTCCCCGGGATGCTGCCGGTGGAGAGCGCCGCGCGCTACGTGGAGGACGTGAACGAGGACCCGGTGGTGGTCTTCGACGGCCTCACCAAGAACTGGCGCTACCCCGGGTGGCGCGTGACGTGGGCCGTCGGTCCGAAGCAGGTGGTCGAGGCGCTCTCCAGCGCGGGGTCCTTCCTCGACGGCGGCGGGAGCAAGCCGCTGCAGCGCGCGGCCATCCCTCTTTTGGACGAGCAGTACGTGGCGAAGGAGACGATGGCCATCCACGATGCCTTCCGCACCAAGCGCGACTGGATGCTCTCGCGCCTGGAGCGCATCGGCGTGCGCTTCGACCGGCCGCCGGACGGGACGTTCTACGTCTGGGGGAACGTGGCGCACCTGCCGCCGCCGCTCAACGAGGGAATGGGCCTCTTCCGGGCCGCGTTGAAGCACAAGGTGATCGTGGTGCCGGGCGAGTTCTTCGACGTGAATCCGGGCAAGCGCCGCAGCAGGCACGCGTCGCGCTTCAGGAGCTACGTGCGCTTCTCCTTCGGCCCGGCGCTCGCCGTGCTGGAGCGCGCCGCGGACCGGCTGGAGGCGATGGTGCGGGAGGCGGGACGGTGAACCCGGCCGGGGGCGGCGCGGGCGCCCGCGCCCTCGGGCTCGCCCTCCTCGCCGCGCTCGCCTCGCCGGCGGCGTGCTCGCGCAAGGACAAACCGCCGAGCCCGGCGGCGGCGGCGAGCGCCCCCGCGAGCGGCGCGTCTTGTCCGGACGCGCCGCTCGCGAGCGAGGCCGCACCCGGCCTGACGGTGGAGCGCGTCCGCGCGAGCGCCGCACCGACGGTCGAGGCGGGGGACCGCTGCATCACCCTGGTCCGCGTCGACCTCACCCGCTACGACGCGCGGCTGCTGATGGGCCGCGCGCGCGGCGGCGCGCGGACGGTGGAGAAGTGGGCCGACGACGAGAAGCTCTCCGCCGCGGTCAACGCGGCGATGTACGGCGAGGACGAGCGCAGCGTCGGGCTGATGGTGGACGGCAAGACGGTGGGCAACGGCGGCGACAACCCGAAGTACGGCGGCTTCCTCGCCTTCGGCCCGCGTCGCGCGGGGCTCCCCGCCGTCAAGGCGGAGGGCCGCGGCTGCCCCGGCTTCGATCTTTCGGCGCTGCGGCGCGACTACCGCACGGTGATCCAGAACTACCGCCTCCTCGACTGCGACGGCCGCGCGGTGCCGTGGCGCGATCCCAAGATCTTCTCGGCGTCCTTCGTCGGGACCGACGAGCAGGGGCGGCTGGTGCTCGGTCACGTGCGCACGCCGTACTCCATGACCGCGCTCGCGGCGATGCTCGCCGACCCGCGCCTCGGGCTGACGAGCGCGATGCACACCGAGGGCGGGCCGGAGGCGTCGCTCTACGTCCGCGCGGGCACCACGACGGTGCGCGCGGTGGGCAGCTACGAGACCGGCTTCTTCGCGAGCGACCGGAACGTGGACTACCGTCCGGTGCCCAACGTCCTGGGCGTCACCCCGAAGCCCTGATCCCTCACCACCCCGTGCCCGGTAGAACGAGCGGACACCATCGGTTCCAGGGGCAGGGGCACGGGCACGGGCATGTGCGAAAATGGGCGTGATGTCAGGGGGTTGGGTGAGGGCTGAAATTTTCGGGCGCCCCGCGGCGAAGACACCTCAAGCTCGATGATGTCCGTGCCGATACCGTCGCCCGCTCCCCCTCGCGTGATCCCCGCGTGCGACCCGTTCGCCGAGCAGGTCGCCGCGCTGGCCCCGCTGGTGCGGGCGGTGGCGTCGGCCACGCTGCGCGCCGCGCCCGCCCACGCCGACGTGAAGGACGTGGTGAGCGAGACGCTGCGCCGCGCGATCGAGGGGCGCGAGCGCCTTCGGCAGGGTGCCGAGCTGCGCGCGTGGGTGGTCGGCATCGCCCGGCACGTGGCGCTGGACGTGCTGCGCGCGAGGGCCCGCAGCGTGCGGCGCGCGACGCCGGACGGGCCCACCGACTCGTCGCCCTCGCCGGTGGAAGCGGTGCCCGACCCGGCGCCCTCCCCGCTGGATCGCGTGGTGAGCGCGGAGCAGGCCGCCATCGTCGCCCGCGCGCTGCAGACGCTGCCGGAGCGCTCGCGCGAAGCGCTCGTCCTCTTCCACGTGGAGGGGCTCAGTTACGCCGAGATCGCCGTGCGCCTCGGCGTGCCGCTGGGCACGGTCGCGACATGGATCCTGCGCGCCCGGCGCGCGCTGGCGGACGTGCTCGCCCAGGAGCGAGAGCGGAGGGCCCGATGACGAAGCTGGATCACGAGCTCGTGTGGGACGCAGGCCACCTCTCGGAGGTGGCGCGGCAGGCCGCGGCCGACGGGCAGCTCACCCTGCTGGAGGACGACGCCGCGCGCCACCTGGAGGAGTGCGAGGCCTGCGCCGCCGCCGTCGGCGAGATGGCGCTCGCGTCGGTGGAGCTGGGCGTCGCCGTGCGCGCGGCGGCGAGCGCGGACGTGCCGGTGGGGGAGGCGCCCACCGCGTACCGCTTCCCGTGGAAGCTGGTGGCCGCGGCGGTCGTGCTCGCCGCCGCCGGCGCCGCCCCCGCCTTCTCCGACCGGGGCGCCAGCCTGGTCCGCCAGGGCGTCTCGATGCTGCAGGAGACCTCGATGCTGGTGTCCAGCACCCTCGCCATCGCCCACGCCGCGAGGCAGGGCCTCTTCGCGCCACTGCTGTCGGTCGCGTGCGCCTCGCTTCTCGCCCTCATGGGCTTTGCCGTCGCGCGGGCTCATCGCGCCCCTTCCACCGCAGGAGTCTCTCGATGAACCGAACGTTTCGCATGGTCCTCGCCTTCCTCTGCGCCGCCACCGTGTCGGGCGGCGCGCTCGCCGGCGTGAAGCACGACGGCAACTGGCCGAAGGACGAGAAGCCCGTGTCGCTGGACGCCACGCACGTGACGCGCGCGGAGGCGCTCTCGCGGCTCGCCGGTGCGGCAGGCTGGAACCTGGTCTCGCGCGTGGACGACGGCAAGGGGCCGGTGGACGTGCACGTCAAGAACGAGCCGCCGGGCAAGCTGCTCGATGTGCTGCTCGACGACGGCGACTACGTCGCGCGGCGCGACGGCAGCATGATCACGCTGGAGGCCGCGCCCGCCCCGAAGGCCGCGGAGCCCGCGCCGCCGCCGCCGGCGTCCGGCGCGACGGCGGCCGCGGTCGAGCCCGCGCCGCCGCCGCCCGTGGCCGCGCCGAAGCCCGCGGCGACGACACGCGGAGAGGATCGCGTCGCCCACGGGGGCAACATGGTGGTCGGCCCGGAGGAGGTCGTCCACGACGTCACCGTGCTCGGCGGCGACCTCGACGTGCAGGGCACGGCGACGGGCAACGTGACGGTGATGGGCGGCAGCGCCCACATCGAGAAGGGCGCGCACGTCGTGGGCAACGCCACCGCGGTGGGCGGGGCGCTGCACGTCGACGACGGCGCGCAGATCGACGGCAACGTGGGCGTCGTGGGCGGCGTGCTCGACCGCGCCAAGGGCGCCAAGATCGGCGGCGCGGTGCACAAGACGGGCGACGGCACCGACGCGGTGAGCATCTCGCGCCCGCACCACGTGCTGCGCAGCATCGGCGACGCGCTCACCCGCACGGCGATGCTCTTCGTCTTCGGTGCGGTGCTCTTCGCCCTCGGCTCGCGCAAGATGGAGTCGCTCCGGGTGGAGGCCGCGTCGCGTCCCATGCGGTCCTTCGCGCTCGGGGTGGTGGGCCTCTTTCTCGGTCTTGTCGGCGTCGCCGCCCTGTGCGTCACGGTCATCGGCATCCCGGTGGCGATCGTCGCGCTCCTGGTCGGCATCTTCGCGGCCTACGCCGGCATCTGCTCGGTGCTCTCCACGGTGGGCAAGGCGCTCGTCGCCCACAAGACGGACAACCCGTACCTCCACCTGCTCGTGGGCTGCGCGCTCTACCTCGTGACCAGCTCGGTGCCCTTCGTGGGAGGCCTGATCACCCTCGCGGTGGTGCTCACCGGCATCGGCGTGGTGGTCGCGACGCGCGGCGCGGGGGCGTTCCCCGCGCAGCGCGGCCGGCTGACCGGCGGCGGCCCGTACCGCGCCTCCGACGCCGTCTGAAGCCGCGGCGCGGTGGGGGCTCACTGAACGCGGGTCCAGAGGGTGCCACGAGCCGCTGACGGCGCCGCGCCGTGTTGATACCCTCGACCTTCGCCGGTGACCGCACCGCGCTCGTGGCCGCGCCCCTGGAGCGTGCCCCTCGCGGTGGACGGTCACGGCCAAGGAGCCGGACTTGACCGAACAGTCTCGCCATCGCGCCACCGCAGGTTTGGCCGCCGTCCTCTCCTCTCTCGAAGAGAGGCTCGACCGAGAGCCGGAGGTGCTCGACGCCTTTCTCCTCGCCCTCGGGCGCGGGCAGCTCCCCGACGAGGCCTGGTCGAAGCTCCACGACGCCGCCCGCCGCGACGACCGGCTCGCCGAGCTGGCCTTCGCCTTCGAGGAGGTCGCGGCGGATCGCCGCATCCGCACGCTGCAGGCGGGCGTGGTGGCGGAGTTCATGTTCCAGGCCGCCGTCTTCTTCGGCGACGTCTTCGGCGACGACATGGGCTCGGCGAGCTACCTCGACCGCGCCATGACCGCGATGCCCACCCACACGGGCGCCATCGGCCGGCTGGAGACGCAGCTCGTCAAGACGGGCGACTTCCTGCGCCTCGGCGAGTTCTTCGCGGAGCTCGCCGGTCACCGCCCGCGCGCCGAGCAGACGGAGCTGCTGCGCAAGGCGCTCTCGGCGTTCGAGCAGGCCGACGCGCAGGACCGCGTCGCCGACGTCCTCGCACAGCTCGTGCGCATCGAGCCGTCCGACGGAGAGTCGCGCGCGCGGCTCGAGGGGGCGCTGCTCCGCGCCAACCGGCCGAAGGACATGGCCAGGCTGCTGGAGCAGGACCTCGCGGCGGACCCGCCACCCGAGGACGACGCCCAGGTGGAGCTGCGGACACGCCTGCTCGGCATCTACGCCGAGGCGGGCGAGCCGGAGCGCGCGCTGCCCCACGTCGAGTGGTTGCTCGCGCGCGAGCCGGAGCACGCCGCCGCGCGCGACGCGGCGCTCGCCTTGCTGGAGTCGCGGACGGCGGCGGCGCGCGCCGCGGCCGCCCTGGCCGGCGCGGCGCAGGCGCAAGGCGCCTGGGCGGACGCCGCGCGCTTCCTCACCCTGGAGCTGGAGCACGCGCGGGGCACCCACCGCGCCGCAGCGCTCAAGGGGCTGACGGCGATCCGCCAGGACCACCTGGACGACCCGCACGGCGCGTACGAGTCGGCAGACGCCGCGCTGGCCCTGGACGCCTCCGACACCGACCTGCTCGAGCGCTACGTGTCCCTCACGCGCGCGCTGGGCAAGCACGACAACTCCACCCGCACGCTGGGACGCCTCATCGGCGTGACCAAGGAGCCTGGGGCTCGCGCGCGTCTGGCCACCGAGATGGGCGAGCTACTCCTCGCCACCGGCGACATGAAGCGCGCCCGCGCCGCCTTCTCCAGCGCGCTCTCGGTGCCCGGCGTCGACGAGGTGGCGACGCTCCCCGCGGCACACGCGCTCGCGCGGCTGTACGCCGAGGACGAGGACCACGTCTCGCTGGCAGACATGCTCGAGCGCGTGGTGCGCGGCGATCCGGACCTGGTGCGGCGGCAGTCGGCCGGCGAGCAACTCGCCACCCTGGCGACCGGCCCGCTCAACGACCCGGCGCGCGCCATCGGGGCCTGGCAGGCCCTGCTCGACACGCCGGCGCGACCGCGCGCGCTCGAGGCGCTCGCGCCGTTGCTCTCCTCGATGGGCGACGCGATCGGCCTGGCGCGCGTGCTCCGGCTTAGCGCCGAGGACTGCACCGCGCCGGACGAGCAGCGCGTTTTGATGACGCGCGCCGCCGAGGCGCTCACCGAGGCCTCGGGCAACGTGGCGGACGCGGCGCAAGCGTGGGCGGACATCGTCGACCGCTTCGGCCCCACGCGCGAGGTCGTGGAGCGCTGGCTCCCGCTGCTGGAGCTACAGGGCGACTTCGAGGGCATGAGCCGCGCGCTCGCCGCGCTCGCCGACCTCTCCGATGGCACCGAGAAGGCGGAGGCGCTCGGGCGGCTGGGCGCGCTGCGCCTGCAGGGCCGCCGCGACGTGGCTGGCGCGGTCGAGGCCTTCCGCGCGGCCCTGGAGGCGGACCCCACCGAGCGCAGCAGCCGCGGCGCGCTGGAGAAGCTGCTCGCCTCGCAGGACGATCAGACCGCGCTCGCCGCGGCGGAGACGCTGGAGGCGGTGTACCGGACGGAGGCCTCGCGGACGGGCGTGATCCGCGCGCTCTCCACCGTGGCCACGCGCGCCGACGATGCGGGGCAGCGGCTGCACGCCATCCGCGAGGCCGTCACCATCGCCGAGCAGGTGCCCAGCGAACAGGGGCGCGCCACCGACCTGCTCCGCCACGCGCTGTCCATCGCCGTGGCGGAGGCGCAGGACCCGTCGCCCTGGATCGAGCAGCTCGGCCGCCTCCTCGGTCAAGCGTCCGACGCCCCCCGGCGCGCGGAGGTGCTCTTCCAGGCGCTGGGCGACGGCCCGGTGACCGACGACACGCGACTGGCCATCGCGCGGGCCGCGGGCGACGCCGCCACGCTGGCCGGAGACCAGGGGCTCGCCCTCTCCGCCTACCAGCGCGCGCTCGCCTTCGCCCCCGGCCCGGACCTCCTCGCCAGCGTGGAGCTTTTGCTCCGCGAGCAGGGCACGCCGCAGGATCGGCTCCGGCTCTACGCGGCCGCGCTGGAGCGCGAGCAGGGGACCGAGAAGCGCCGCGGGCTGCTCATGGCGATCGCCAACATCCAGCGCCACGAGCTGGGCGACGACGCGAGCGCGGTGGCCACCTTGCGGACCGCGATGACCGAGGGACCGACCGACGCCGTGGAGGAGGCGCTGCTCGACGTCTACGGCAAGACCGGCGGCTGGGTGGAGATCTGCGCGCTGCTGGAGGAGCGCCTGTCGCGCACTCCGCCGGGCGACGCCGAGCGCACGCTGCACGCGCGGGTGGCCACGGTGGCGGCGGAGCACGGCCTGCGCGACCGCGCGACGGCGCACTGCCGCGCGCTTCTGGAGGACCCGCTCAACGGGAGCGGGGAGATCGACGTGGTCGAGCAGGTCGCGGAGCGCCTGGACGACGGCGAGCTGATGGGGATGGCCGCGGCGCGACGCGCCGAGCTCGCCGAGACCGCGGAGGACCGCGTCTTCTGGCTCTCGCGCCTCGGCGCCCTGCACACCGAGCGCGGCGACACGGCGGCGGCGGTGGCGGCGTGGCGCGACGCCGCCGGGCACGCGGAGCAGTCCGGCGACGTCAAGAACGCGCGCAAGCTCTACGAGCGCATCCGCAAGGTCGCTCCTTACGATCGCGAGGCGACCGAGCGCCTCGCCGCGCTGCTGGAGGCCGCCGGCGAGTTCGCGCCGCTGCCCGAGCTCTTCGCCGCGCTCGTCGAGTCGGCGCCCGGCGCCGAGGAGCGCAAGCTCTCCCTCATGCGGCTCGCCCAGGTGCTGCTGGAGCGCGCGAACGATCCCGCCGGCGCCTTCGACGCCGCCGCCCGCGCCTTCCTGGAGGCGCCGAGCGACCCGGAGGCGCTCGCGCTGCTCACGCGCTACGCGCTGACGTCGGGGGAGAAGACCGCCTACTTCCGCACGCTCGACACCGCCCTGGAGCGCGGCGGTGATCAGGACCCGGCGCTGCGCTCGCGGGTGTGGGCCGCCCGCGCGGAGGTGCTGGCGGAGGATCCGGCGCATCAGACCGACGCCCTGGCGGCGCTGCGAGCCGTGGTGGACGATCCCTTCTCGGAGGCGGGCGCCAAGCACCACGCAGCCGACGTCTGCGAGTCCATCCTGACGCGCGCCCAGACGCCCGACGCCGACGCCTGGCGCTGGCTGCTCGGGTGGCGGGCCGCGCAGGCGTCGACGCCCCAGGACCGTCACGCGGTCATCGGGCGGTGGGCGCGCCTGGAGGAGGGGCTGCTGCGCGCGCCGGACCAGGCGCTCGCGCTGTGGGGCCAGCTCAGCGACGCCAACCCCGAGGACGCCGACGCGGCGAGCGAGGTGGCGCGGCTCACCCTCGCGGCGGGCGACGTGGACGGCGCGCTCGCCTCGCTCCGGTCCCGTCTCGCGTACGGCGATGACGATCAGAAGCGGCGCGTGCGCGCGGAGCTGGCCGGTGTGCTCCTGGCCCAGGGCGATCGCGCCGGGGAGGCGCTGGCCGAGCTGCGCGGCGTGCTGGCGGAGGCGCCGGATCACGCGGGGGCGCTGCGCCTTCTCTCCAAGCTGCTGGAGGACCCTGCCGTGGGGCGCGAGGCGTCCGCGCTGCTGGAGTCGTCGCTGGAGTCCGCGCACGACGCCGAGGCGAAGATGCGCGTGCTCTCCGCGCTGGTGGACGGCGCGAAGGACGCCCCGAAGGAGCGCCGGCGCGGGTGGTTCGAGGAGCTGCTGGAGCTCTCGCGCTCGCAGTCGGAGGACGCGGTGTACACGGTGCTGCTCCGCGCCGTCGCCGAGTTCCCCGAGGAGGCAGCGTTCTGGGACCGCGCCGAGCAGCTCGCGCGCCGCCTGGACCGCCCCGTCGAGCTGGGCGAGCGCTACCAGGCGGTGCTCGCCGGCGGCCACGAGACCGAGCTGGCGCTGGAGGTCGGGCAGCGCGCGGTCGCCTTCCAGGAGGAGTGGTTCGAGGACGCGGCGGGGCTCATCCGCATCCTGGATCGCCTCGTCGATCTCGACCCGGCCGGGTGGGCCTTCGACCGGCTGAAGCTGCTCTACGACTCGCAGGAGCGATGGGACGAGCTCTTCATCCTCTACGACCGGGTGATCGCCGCGGAGGGCCTGGACGAGATCCGCCACACCGACCTCCTCGAGGACGCGGCGCAGGTCGCCAAGGACTTCGCCAAGAACGCGCCCCGCGCCATCGGCTACCTGGAGCAGCTGCTCAACATCAAGCCGGACAACGAGCGGCTCATCGCGTCGCTGGAGCGCCTCTACGAGCGCCACGGGCGCCACCGCGAGCTCATCAGCCTCCTGGGCGCGCAGCTCCCCGGCAAGCCGGAGGAGGAGGGGCAGGCGCTGCGAGGCCGCATGGCGCGCCTCTGGCTGGACGAGCTCTCCGACGCCGGCTCCGCGCTGCTGGTCGTGGAGGACCTCATCCAGCACGGCGACGAGGGGGACAACTCGCTGGAGCTCCTGGAGCGAATCCTGGGCGCCGCGCCGCAGGGCGAGGCGATCAAGAAGACGCTGCCGCCGACGTCGTCGCCGGTGAGCGAGCGGGTGTCGGCGGCGTACGAGTCCATCGCGCCGCGCGCCTCCAGTCCACCGCGCGCGTCGGCGCCGCCCAAGACGGCCCGCGGGCGCAAGCGCGTGCTCGTTCGCCAGCGCACCGCGTCGCTGCTCCGGGAGCGCTACGCGGCCGCCGGGCGCGAGAGCGACCTGGCGCGCATGCTGGAGGTGGAGCTGGAGGCGGTCAAGAACGCCAAGGAGCGCATGCGCCGCCACCGGGAGCTCGCCGCCCTCTACGAGCGCCTCTCGGAGAACTTGCTCGCCCTGGAGCACTGCGTCTCGCTGGTGATGCTGGAGCCGGACGCCGCCGCGCACCGCGAGCACCTCGCCGCGCTGGCCGAGAAGACGCAACGCTTCGACCGCTTCGCCGAGGTCCTCGCCGCGGCGGCGGACGACTGCGACAGCGACGAGCTGCGCGCCTCCCTCCTCTTCCAGTCCGGCGTGGTGCAGAGCGAGAAGCTCGGCGACGACGCCCGCGCGGCCGAGCTCTTCTTCCGCGTGCTGGCGCTCCCCGTCGAGGACGCGGTGCTGCTCGGCGCGGCGCGCCGCCTGGACGCGCTGCTGCGCGATCAGGGGCGCGACGCGGAGCGGCTCGGGGTGCTGGAGCGCATCGCCGAGCTGGAGACCGACAGCGCAGCGCGCAAGGAGGCGCTCGGCGAGGCGGCTGACCTGGCGACGCGCATCGGCGAGGTGGACCGCGCGGTGGCCGCGTGGGAGGGCCGACTGCAGGGCGAGGAGTCCGACCTGGAGGCGCTCATCGGCCTGGTGGATCTCCTCCAGGCGCAGGGCCGCTTCGGGCCGCTGGCCGACGCGCTCGACCGTCGCGCGCGCGTGCTCGCCGCCGCCGAACGCACGCACGAGAGCCGCGAGGACCGCGTGCGTGCCGCGCGCGTGCAGGCGGAGAACCTGGGCGCAGACGGCGACGCGGTCGCGAGCTGGGAGAGCATCGAGCGGGACTTCGGCGAGGCCGACGACGCCAGCGAGGCGCTGGCGGCGCTCTACGACGCGAGGCAGGAGCACGCCAAGCTGGCCTCCACGCTGGAGCGCGCCGCCGTGCGCGCTCACGACGAGGAGCGGCGCGCCGCCTTGCTGGTGCGCCTGGGCGACCTGCTGCGCGAGCACCTGGAGCGGCACGACGAGGCCATCCGCGCCTACGCGCAGGCGCTCCACGCGACCCCCGCGCACCCTGGCGCGATCGCCGGGCTCGACGCGCTGCTCGGCCGCGAGGGGAGCGCGGAGGCCGCCGTGCGCGTTCTCCTCGAGAGCTACCGCGCCGGCGACGACTGGCAGCGCATCCTGGAGCTTCTGCCTCACCGCCTCCACGTGGCGAAGGACGACGCCGAGCGCGTGAAGGTGCTGCTGGAGGTGGTGGAGATGGCCGAGCAGCGCGCGGGCGATCTCCCCCGCGCCTTCGAGGCGGCGCGCGACGCCTTCGTCCTCTCTGCCGGCGACGCGACCATCGAGGACGAGGCGGCGGGGCTCGCCGAGCCGACCGGCCAGTGGCGGGCCTACGCCGACGCGCACCGGGTGGTGATCGACACGCTGGAGCCGCAGCTCCCCGCCGGCGACGAGCGACTGCTGCGCCTGCGCTACCGCCTGGGCGAGGCGCTGGAGGCGCGCCTGGACGACCCGCGCGCGGCGCTCACCGCCTACCTGCGCGTGGCCGCCGACGACCCCACGAGCGAGGCGGCCGGCCTCGCGGCCATCCGCACCGCGGCGCGCGTGCAGCGCTGGGAGGCGGCGGCGCGCGTGGCGGTGGACCGATCCATGCTCGCCGGCGCGCCCGACGAGGTGCTCTTCGCCGCGCTCGAGACCGCCGCGAGCGGGCCCTCCGCGTGGGACGCCGTCACCTCCGCGCTGGAGGCCGAGCTCGCCGAGCGCACCGGCCGCACCGCGCCTCCCGGCGGAGAGGATCAGCCGCCCGCCGCGCTCGGGGGCCCGGTCGCCCGCGACCTGGAGGCGCGGCTGGGCGCGTGGCACCGCGACCGCCGCGGCGACGCGGACGCCGCCGAGGCCGCCTACACGCGCGCGCTGGTGCACGACCCGACGAGCGCCGACGTATTGCGCGCCCTCGCGCAGCTCCAGCGTCGCAACGCCGGCCGCCCGCTCATCGACAGCCTGCTGCGCCTCTCGCAGGCCACCGGCGGCGATCTGGACCTGCTCAAGGAGGCCGCGGAGGTGGCCTCGGCGGTGGTGGTGGATCGCAGCCTCGCCAAGACCATCCTGGAGCGGCTGATCAAGGTCGCCTCCGATCGCTGGCTGGGCCGCGACGGGGACGAGCCCCCGATGACCCTCGGCTCGCCAGCGCACCCGAACGAGTACGTGGAGTGGGCGCTCGCCGAGCTGCTCCGCATCCACAACGAGGAGGGGGCGGCGGAGCGCATCGTGGAGCTGCTGGAGCAGACCGCGCAGCTCCCCTTCACCGGCGGCCGGTCGCGCGTGCTCCGCCACGAGGCCGCCGACGTCGCCCTCTCCCGCCTCGGCGATCACGACACCGCGATGCGCATCTGGCGCGCGCTCTTCGACGACGAGCCTCGCGACGCTTCGGCGGCCGCCCACCTCGGCGAGCTGTACGCGAGCCTGGGCAAGACCGACGAGCTGCTCGACCTGCGGCAGCGCCAGCTCGCCATCGCCGAGGACCCGGCCCAACGCGTCGAGCTGCGGCTGGACGCAGCGGGCATCCTGCGCTCCCTCGAGCGCGTCGACGAGGCGATCGCGGCGTTGAAGCAGAACCTCGCGGAGGTCCCGCGCGACGCCAGGAGCACGCTGGTCCTCTCGGAGGTGCTGGAGCAGGCCGGGCGGTGGGAGGAGCTGGCGAGCTTCTGCGCCGAGCAGGCCGCCCTCGCCGAGAAGGACGCCGACCCGCTGTCGGCGGTGGAGCTGTGGGTGCGCGCCGCGACGATCGCCGACGAGAAGCTCGCCGACCTGGGTGCCGCCCTCGCCAGCTACCGCCGCGCGCTGGCGCTGGAGGTCCGTCCGGAGGCGCTGGACGCCGTGGCGCGGATCCACGAGCGCCGCGAGGAGTGGGAGGAGGCCGCGCAGCACCTCGACCGCCTGGTGCGCGAGTTCCCGGAGCGCCAGGGCGCGGTCGTCGTACGCCTCGCCGACGCGTACGTACGCGCGGGCGACGACGCCGCCGCCCAGCAGCGGCTGGAGGCCTCGCTCGGCGTGCCCGACGTCCCCGCGGAGGCCGCGGTCCACCTGGCCGAGATCTACGAGCGCACCGAGCAGTGGCTGCCGCTCGCCGAGCTGACGAGCGCGCGCGCGGCCTCGGCGAGCGAGTCACCGCAGAAGCTTGCATTCTACAAGGAGGCCGCCAACCTCTTCATGGAGCGCTGCGAGCTCCCCGCCCGCGCGGTGCCCCTGCTGGAGGCGGCCGCCGAGCTAGCCCCGGACGACCGCCGCCTGAAGCTGACCCTCGCCGAGGCGCTGCAGGGCGCGGGGCGACCGGACGACGCGCGCGCCCTGCTCCGCGCGATGATCGACGCCTTCGCCGGACGCCGGCCGAAGGGGCGCGCCCAGGTGCACTTTTACCTCGCGCGCATCCAGCTCCGCGCCGGCGAGCGCGCTCACGCCCTCACCGAGCTGGAGGCCGCGACGCGCATCGACCCGGCCAACCCGGAGATCCTCCGGATGGTCGCCGAGCTCGCGCGCGACGACGGCCAGCTGGAGAAGGCCGAGCGCTCCTACCGCGCGCTGCTCGCGGTGCTTCGCCGCGCCGACGACGACGCGCCGGTCCTCCGCAGCGAGGTGCTCGTCGAGCTCAGCGACGTCGCGGGCAGGCAGGGAGAGGCGGAGCGCTCCGCCGAGATCCTGGAGTCGGCCTTCGAGGCGGCGGCCACCTCGGCGGCGGAGTCGCGGAGCCTGGAGCGCGCGCTGCGCAAGAAGGGCAAGCACGAGGCGCTGGTGCGGGCGCTGGAGGCGAGGCTCGCGCGCACGCCGCAGGGCCCGCAGGCGGGCGAGATCATCGGCGAGCTCGCGCGAGTGCAGGAGTCGCTCGGGCAGACGGCGGAGGCGCTCGCCACGCAGCTCCGCGCGCTGGGTGTGGCGCCGGGCGCCCCGGCGGTGCACGAGGCCACCCTCGCCCTCGCCCGGCGCGCGGGCGCGCTGTCGGTGTACGTGGACCACGCGCTGGAGCTGGCGGACGGGGCCGGCAAGGACGCGCGCCTGGCGACGCTCCTCTGCCTGCGCGCCGCCGACGCGCTCGGCGAGCTGGGCGACGGCGCGCGCCGCATCGAGGTGCTCCGCCGCGCGGAGCAGGCGGGCGGCCTGCGCATGGAGGTGCTCTCCGCGCTGGACCGGGCCCACGGCGAGGCGGGCGACACCGAGGCGCAGGAGGCGGTGCTGGAGAAGCTCGCCGCGCTGCAGACGGAGAACACCGCGCGCGACCCGCGCGCCGCCGCCGACGTGCTCTACCGCCTCGCGGGGCTGCGCCTCGCGCGCCCGGAGACCACCGCCGACGCGTGCCGCATGCTGGAGACGGCGCTCTCGCTGGCGCCGGACATGGAGCGCGCGCTCGGGCTCGCCGAGTCGGCGCTCGCCGCTTTCGGCGACGAGGCTCCCGGCCCGCTCCTCAGCGTCTTCGCGCGCGTGGCGCGAGCCTCGGGCAACGAGGACGCGGTCGCGCGGGCGGTGCTGCTGCAGGCGGGACAGCCCGGCGCGCCGCCGGACGTGGTGCGCGAGGCGGTGGGTCTGGCGATGAGCCGCGGGGAGTCCGCGGTGGCGGAGCGCTTCCTCGCCCGCGCCGCGGAGGACGAGGCGCAGGATCCCGCCTTCCTGCGCTGGGCGCTGCTGGAGCTGGCGGCGCTGCGCGAGGCCGCCGGGGAGCGAAGGGGCGCGCTCTTGCTGCGGCTGCGCGCCTCCGCGCACGCCGAGGCCGAGGAGGCCCGGGCGCTGCGCGAGCAGGTGGCGAGCGCGGCGCGGGGCGAGCCCGGCGACGCCGATCTCGCGGCCCGCGCCTACGAGCTCATCCTGGACGCCGACCCGACCGACGCGCAGGCGCGCGGCGAGCTGGTGGCGGTGCTGCGCGACGCCGGCGACGACGCACGCCTCGCCGCGGCGATCGACCGCGTGCTGCCGCACGCCGACTCCGACGAGGAGCGCGCCACGCTGCGGCTCCTCCGCGCGAAGGTGCTCGCTTCGCGGCCGGACCGCGCCGACGAGGCGAAGGCGGACCTGCGGGCGCTGCTGGAGGAGCGGCCGCGCGACGCCGAGGCGGCGGCGCTGCTGGTGTCGCTGCTGGAGGCCTCCGGAGAGACCGAGGAGCTGGCCGAGCTCCTCGGCACGCAGCTCGACGCGGCGAAGGATCGCGAGGACGCGGCGACCGTGGCCGCGCTCTCACTGCGCCTGGGCCGCATGCTTGAGCCGAAGGACGCGGAGGCCGCGCGGCAGGCGTACGCGGCGGGTCTGGACTGGGAGCAGCACAACCGCGACCTGCTCCTGGCGATGCTGCGGCTGCTGCGCGAGTCGGGCGACGCCATCGAGCGGGCGGACGTGATGGAGCGCCTGCTCGCGAGCGAGACGGGGCCGGGGGCCGAGGCGCTCGCCCTGGAGCTCGCGGCGCTGCGCGCCGAGCAGTGGGACAACGACGCCGCGGAGCGCGCGCTGCTCATGGGGCTGCGCGCGCACCCGGCGAGCGAGACGCTGCGCGACCGGCTCCGCGCCACGTACGAGGAGCGCGGGGACGACCAGAAGCTCGCCGAGCTCCTCGTCACCACCGCCCCGGGCCTGGAGGGCGCGGAGCGCCGCGCGGCGTACCTGGAGGCCGCGCGGCTCTACGGCGCCGGCGACGACCGCACCGGCACCGCGCGGGCGGTGCGCGCCGCGTGGCTGGACGCGCCGGACGACGCCGAGCTGCTCGGGATGCTCGTGGAGGCCATGAGCGCGCGCGAGGACCTGGAGGAGGCCCTGCAGGACATGGCGGAGCCGTTCGCGCAGGCGGGCGGCGCCCCTCACGAGCTGGTGCTGCTGGAGCTGCGCGCCCGGCTCACCTCCGGACTCGCGCGACACGAGGAGGCCATCGCCGACGCCGAGCGGGTACACGCCCTGGACGTCGGGCGAGGCGCCGCCCTCCTGGCCATGGTGCTCGCCGCCGCGGCCGATGCGGCGGAGGGACCGGACCGGGCCGAGCTACGACGCCGACTCGCGACGCTGCTCGCCGCGCAGGGCCGGGGGGAGGAGGCGCGCGCCGCGCTGGAGGAGAACCTCTCCGCGGACGCCGGCGACCTCGCGTCGCTGCGGGCGCTCGCCGAGCTGGAGGAGGCGTCGGAGCAGTGGGGCGCAGCCGCCGACGCCTACGGCCGGCTGGCCGAGGCGGCCGACGCCGAGGCCCTCCCCGACCTGGCGCTGCACCTCGCCGAGCTCTGCGAGCGCGCCGAGAACCCGGGCTACGCCCGCGAGGCGCTCGAGCGCGCCCGCGCCGTCGCGCCCGGCGACGAGCGGCTGCTCCACAAGCTGGCGGAGATCTACGAGCGCACCGGGGCTGAGCGCGAGCTGCTCGAGCTCTACGTCGCCGAGGCGGAGGCCGCGACCGACCCGGCGCGGCGCTTCGAGCTGCTGCTCGGCGCCGGCCAGACGCTCCTCACCAAGCTGGCGGACGCCGAGCGCGCGGCGGAGGTGCTCGCCGCCGCCCACGAGCTCAAGCCGACCGACTTCGAGTGCGTCGGACTCCTCGCCGACGCGCGCATCGCGCTGGGTCGGCTCGACGGCGCGGAGGAGGCGCTCAAGGCCGCGGTGCTCTCGCTGAAGGGGCGCCGCAGCAAGGACCTCGCGCACGTCTACCTGCGGCTGGCCCACGTGGCCCGCGCCCGTGGCGATCGCGCCGCCGAGACGCAGATGCTCACCACCGGCCTGGACATGGACGGCCAGAACGGCGTCGTCGCCTCCGAGCTGGCGGACGTCGCCTACGAGGACGAGAACCTGGACCTCGCCACGCGCGCGCTCCGGGCCATCACCATGATGCGCACCGCCGCGCCGCTGCCGCGCGCCATCGCGTACGAGCGTCTGGGCGCCATCGCGGTCAAGCAGGGCGACACCCGCCGCGCCGTCATGCTGCTCAAGCGCGCGATCGACGACGACCCGTCGCTGGAGTACGCCCGCGAGCTCCTCGCCCAGCTGGGAGCGTAGCCCCCTTCGCCCCCCCCTCGCCCTCGCAGGGAGAGGGCCGCCGGGGGGGTGAGGATGGTGTAGATCTGGCGCATGTACTTCCAGGACGTGATCCTCGCGCTGCAGGCCTTCTGGACGAAGCGCGGGTGTCTGCTCGTGCAGCCGTACAACTCGGAGGTGGGCGCGGGGACCTACAACCCCGCCACCTTCCTTCGCGCGCTCGGTCCGGAGCCGTGGAACGTGGCATACGTCGAGCCGTCGCGCCGGCCGACGGACGGCCGCTACGGCGACAACCCCAACCGCCTGCAGCAGTTCCACCAGTTCCAGGTGACGCTCAAGCCCTCCCCCATCGACATCCAGGACCAGTACCTGGAGTCGCTGCGCGCGATCGGCACGGTCCCGGAGGACCACGACGTGCGCTTCATCGAGGACGACTGGGAGTCGCCGACGCTCGGCGCCTGGGGCCTCGGCTGGCAGGTGTGGCTGGACGGCCTGGAGATCAGCCAGTTCACCTACTTCCAGCAGGTGGGCGGCTTCGACTGCAAGCCGGTCTCCGGGGAGCTCACCTACGGCCTGGAGCGCATCACCATGTACCTGCAGGACGTCGGCAACGTCTACGACGTCATGTGGGCGCCGGGCATCCGCTACGGCGAGCTCTGCAAGCGCGCCGAGTGGGAGTGGAGCACCTACGACTTCGAGCGCGCCGACGTGCCGTGGCACTTCTCCGCCTTCGACCAGTACGAGTCGGAGGCGAAGCGCCTCCTCGGCATGGACGCGCCCGCGCCGAAGGGGGCCGCGCGCGACCCGATGAAGCCGCTGGTGCTCCCGGCGTACGACTGCGTGATCAAGGCGGCACACTGCTTCAACCTGCTCGACGCGCGCGGCGCCATCGGCGTGACCGAGCGCGCGCGCTTCATCGGACGCGTGCGCGCCCTCGCCAAGGGCGTCGCGGCGGCGTGGCTCGCGCAGCGCGAGGCGATGGGCTTCCCCCTGCTGGACGGGCGGCGTCCGGGCGCGGAGGTGCGGGCGTGAGGGCCGCGGTGCTGCTGGGCATGGCCGCGGTGGCGCTGGCGCCGGCGTGCGGCGGGGGTGGCCCGCCCTCCAAGTACCCGCCGCAGCCGGAAGGTTGCAAGGTACAGGTATTCCAGGACGCTCCCACGATGCCGACGGACAACATCGGACCGGTCAACGCCTACTGCTCGGAGCAGGTGGGCGAGGACGCCTGCCTGCGCGAGCTGGAGGACCAGGTCTGCAAGCTGGGCGGCGACGTGGTGTGGGGAGTCCCCGCGCAGATGCGCCACGAGTCGGACAAGATCCTGGTGAGCGGCCGCGCGGCGCACACCAGGTAGCGCTACTCCAGGCACGCCTCCAGCGCGTCGGGGGTCTGGGCCTTCATCGCGCACCGGTACTGCGCCGGCTGGAGCTGGGTCGCGCAGTCGCGGAAGCCCTCGTCCGCGCGCGCCTCCTCGCGCTCGCGAACCTGCTCGGCCTTGATCGTCTCGGCCGAGGCGTCGGGCATGCTCTCCTTCGCCACCAGCTCGGCGTAGTGATCGAGCAACGCGTCGCACTGCTGCTGCGACACCTTCTTGCTGCAGGCGCAGAGCGCGACCACGCTCACCCCGAACACCACGCGCGCTCTTCCTCTTCCTCCTCTTCCTCGCAGGGAGAGGGGGCCAGGGGGTGACGTCACCGCAGGCACTTCACGATCTCCGCCTCGGTCTTCGCGCCCTTGATGCACTTCATGGCGGAGTCGGTGATGTGACGCCCCACGCATCCGGACATCTGCCCCTTCACCTCTTCGCGCAGGTCCTTCTGGGTGCTCTTGACCGTCGCCGGGTCGGTGATGTTGCGCTCCCGGAGCTTCGCCGCGACGGTCTGGTCGACGATGATCTCGCAGTCCGCCTGCGTCGCCCGGCGGCCACAACCGAGGCACGGGCCGAGGAGCAGGAGCGACCCGAGGGCCACGGGCAGCGGCGAACGTTTCATCGGGTGCCACGACCTAGCACGCCTCCGGGAGCCTTCCAAATGCCGCCGGAGCGCGCGCGCGGCCGCCGCGCCCGACGGATGCTATGATCACAAGACCTCATGCCTCGGCACCCGGACGCGAGCCCGGAAGCGCAGTTGCGGCGGGCGATGGCCGCCGCCACGCCGGCGTCACGCGCGCGCTACGCGCGCAAGGGCCTGGCCGCCCGCGGGCCGCTCGACAAGACCGTCCAAGCGATGCTGCTGCGGCAGCTCTACCTCTCGCTTTACGAGACGCGCCGCTTCGCCCGCGCGCGCGCGATCGCGGAGGACGCGCTGGAGCTGGACGTGCTCGCCGACGTGCTGCACCAGGACGCCGCGCGCGCCGCCATCGCCTCCGGCGACCTGGACACCGCCGTCGCGCACCTGCGGTCCGCCGCCCGGCGCGGCCCCGCCTCGCGCCGCAGCTTCCACCTCTGGACGCTGGGTGGGGCCTTCTTCCTCGCGCACCGCTACACCGAGGCGATCGGCGCGCTGGAGCGCGCGGTGCGGTGGGCGACGCGCGACAAGCCGCTCTACCGTGCCCACCTCGCGCTGGCGCACATCGCCCTGGGCGCGCCGGTCACCGACCTGCAAGCGACGATCGACGATCTGGCCACCGCGCCATGCGGGCAGGGCTACGGGCGCTTCGTGCTCGGGCACCTCGCCTACGCGGCGGGGGAGTTCGGGGCGGCGAGGCGCTACCTGGACACCTTCGTGCGGCGCACCGAGGCGTCGCGGCCCGCGATGGGGATCGCGCTGGAGGGGGAGCTCAAGATGGCCCGGGCGACCCTCGCGAAGATGGCGGCGAATTGATTGGGAGGCTCGAACGCGGGGGGGAAAGGGGGACGAAGGATCCACCGACAGGCGTACAGTGTGGAGAGCGTGGGCGGAAAAATGCGGTGAAACCCGCACCGTTTGGCCGCAAACAGCGCTCCCACTCCTGGATTTGCGGTCGGCGCTCGCCTTGCATCTGCCTGGTTCTGGTACAAAAGCGTAGGTAAACATGCTCGGGATTCTCGCTATCGCTCTGGCCGGCGGCCTCATCCTCAACATCATGCCGTGCGTCTTGCCGGTGCTGGCCCTGAAAGCCTTCTCCGTCGTCGACCACGCTCGCCACGACGCCCGCACCCGGCGCCTCCACGGCCTCGCCTACACCATGGGCACGATGAGCCTCTTTCTGGCTCTGGCCACGGTGGTGCTCGTCATCAAGGCTTCGGGGAAGAAGCTCGGCTGGGGCATGCAGTTCCAGCACCCGCCCTTCGTCGCCGTGATGACCGCGCTGGTGTTCGCCTTCGCGCTCAACGCGCTGGGCGTCTTCGAGATCACCCTGTCGACGGGCGGCGAGACGGGCGACGACGAGAAGTTCAGCGGCTCCTTCGTCAACGGCCTCTTCGCGGCGATCATGTCCACGCCGTGCTCGGCGCCCTTCCTCGGCACCGCGGTGGCCTTCGCGCTGGGCGGCACCACCGCCGCGTGGCAGACGCTCCTCATCTTCGCGACCATCGGCTTCGGCCTGGCGCTGCCGTATCTCCTGCTCACCCTGGTGCCCGCCTTCGCCAAGGTGCTGCCCAAGCCCGGCCGCTGGATGGAGACGGTGAAGCAGGTCCTGGGCTTCACCCTGCTCGGCACCGCGGTGTGGCTGTACCGCACGCTGCAGGTGCAGCTCACGGCGCAGGCCTCCAACTCCTTTTTGGCGTTCCTGCTGGCGCTGGGCTTCGCGCTCTGGGCCGGCGGCCGCTTCGGCGGCGTGGCGGCGCCCCCCATCCGGCGGTGGGGCGTGCGCGTCGCGCAGGTGGGAGGGCTCGTTCTGGTGGGCTACCTCTTCATCAGCTTCGCGCGGCCTGAGCCCGTCGCGACGGCCGCGCCGGTGATCACCAGCACCGCCACCGCCGCCCACCACGACGCCCCCGTCGTCAAGGATGGCCACATCGCGTGGGCCAAGTTCGACTCCAAGCGCCTCACGGCGGAGAAGACGCGCGGCCGCCCGGTGTTCTTGGACTTCACCGCCGAGTGGTGCGCCTCCTGCAAAGCCAACGAGAAGGCCTTCATCGAGACGGACACCGTCCGCAACGCCCTCACCCGCACCGACATCCTGCCCATGCGCGCGGACATGACGGTCGAGAGCGACGAGCTGGACAAGATGCTGGACGACCTCGGCCGCTCCGGCATCCCGGCCTACGTCATCATGATGCCCGACGGCACGCGCGACCTGCTCCCCATCACCATCACCGCCGAGATGCTCGCCGACCACCTCGACTCCGCGGCGAAGCGCTTCCCGCAGGAGAAGTTCGCGCAGAACTGAGCCTCCCCCCTGTCGGCCTGCCGAGGTTCAGGAAGATGGAGGGGTGACAGGGACGAGCGCCGGTCGACGCAGCTCCGCGAGCGAGTAACCCCGCTTCCCCCATCCCCGCTTCTCCACGAAGTGGAGAACGAGGAGGTCAGGGGCAGCCGCCGTCCGACCCGCCGTCCGACACGCCGCCATCGGCCGCGCCGCCGTCGTAGAGCGGGTTGGTGGTGGTCGGGGCGCAGACCTTGTCCGCCTGCCAGCGGAAGTGGTCCATCAGGATCTGCGAGTCATAGATGCCGTCGAGCACGTCGAAGATGGCGAAGCGCAGCGTGATGCTGTCGCCCGGCGTGACCGGCGCAGTCAGCGTCATCCACCCGGTACCGCCGCCGTACACCTGCTGCGTGTTGGTGAGCTGATCCATGCCGGTGCCGGTCAGGTCGCTCGCCTTGTTGAGCACGAGGAACGGGCTGTCTCCGGACATGTGGTCACCGTTGGCGTCCATGAAGACGTTGCCCTTGAGGCTGGCGGAGTCGAGGATCACCAGCGCCTGGTCGACGTACTTGGAGCAGAGCCACTCCGGCGCGTCGCTCGTCAGGTAGTTGAGATCGATGGCGAAGGAGTGCGCGTTGGTGGGGACCTTCAGGGTGACCGAGAGCTCGGTGTAGTCGTTGACGGTCGTCGGGTCCTGGATGGTCTGCTTCTGCTTGTTGCTGTCGATGCAGGTGATGCTGCCCGGCTTCACCGGGTAGGGCGTGCCGGTCTTGTTGAAGTCGGTGCCTTGCTGCGGCGTGACGCCCTTGTCGAACATGGGCTTGGTGTCGTCCTCGTCGGCGGCGATGCCGGTGGAGAGCGCCGCGATCGTCGACCCCTTCTGCGGCTTGAAGACGCCCCAGTCGGACGCGACCTGGTGGG
The DNA here is from genome assembly GCA_963782055.1 of uncultured delta proteobacterium. Taxonomy (GTDB): domain Bacteria; phylum Myxococcota_A; class Polyangia; order Polyangiales; family Polyangiaceae; genus DASXHD01. The sequence continues at coordinate 323,361 of CAWAIF010000003.1, read as the reverse complement.
CGGTGTCGTCCGCCACGGTGGGGAAGGAGGACGCTGTGACCCACGGCGCGCACATCTCCATGGCGGCGGCGAAGTCGGCGGCGTTCTTCGTGTCCGGCGAGGCGTTGGTCTCGCACGCGACCTCGTCGTCCACCTTGCCGTTGCAGTCGTCGTCCTTGTTGTTTCCGGGGATGTCGAAGGCGCCGGGGTTGACGTTCGGGTCGTTGTCGTCGCAGTCGACGCACGCGTCGAAGCCGTCCTTGTCGGCGTCGATGGTGTCGCAGCCCGCGCACGCGCCGGCCGAGCACACCTCCTTCGCGCCGCACGCGGTGCCGCACTTGCCGCAGTTCGCCGTGTCCTTCTGCAGGTCCACGCACGTGTCCCCGCAGCGGGTCAGACCGTTGTCGCAGGGCGCGGGGCCTGTCTCCGCCACGCCTGTGTCCGGCTGCGGGCCGGCGTCGTTCCCCGGCAGGATGATGTTGTCGGAGCCGCTGCAGTGCGCGAGGAGCCCGAGGGCCCCGAACCCCACGCCAAATCCGAGTCTGTGAAGCCAGCGCATGAAGCCTCCTCCAGGAGTGTGAATGTGGGTGCCTGTGCCACATGCCGAGCACCCTGGCAAGCCGCCCCGCGTCGTACGGTGCGATGTGGTGGGTGCTTCCCTGTGCTGGAGGCGACGCGACTACGGGACGAAGTCGTCCCCGCCGCCACCGCCGCCGCCACCCCCGCCCGCGGGCTTGGGCTTGGGCTTGCTCCCACCCTGCGGGTGGGGGTGCGGATGGGGATGCGGGTGGGGCGCGGGGCGGCCTTGCGGCTCGCCGAGCAGGGGCTCGCTGGAGTCTGCCGAGACCGCGCGCTGCAGGTCCGCCACGAAGTCCTCCGCCTCGCGCGCCTGCGAGCGGGAGTCGGTGGAGAGCTTGCTCAGCACGTCATAGCTCGCGACGAGCTCATCGTGGACATTGGCCACTGCCGAGCCGCCATGGCCGGCGAAGTCGTCCCTCACCTTGGGCTCCAGCTCGCGGCCGGTCTTGTCGAGCGCGTCCACCTTGGGCGGGACGTCGCGGAGCGCCTTGGTGCGCGCCATCTCCGCCTTGGCCGTCGACTCCAGCGCCTTGACGATCTCCTTGCCCGCGTCGTCCAGGCGGCCGCGGCTCTCCACGTTCACCTTGGGGTCCTCGCCACGGATGGACATCTTGGTCGACCCCACCATGTGCGCCACCGCGACCATGCGCTCGTGCGCGGCCTGAACGATCGTCACGTCGGCGGCTTCGGGAGGCAGCTTGAGCGCGTCCACCAGCGGACGGCGTGCAGCCGCCTTCTCGGCGTCCCAGCCGGCGGCGGCGACCTGCAGGTCGTGGACCTGCTTGAAGTAGTCGTTGTAAGCCGCCACGCCCGGCTGGAAGAGCTGCCCGGACTTCACCTGCGACTGGGTCTGAAAGATCGCGCAGGACGCGAGGAACAGCGCGAGCATCGTCAGGAAGGAGCGAGAGAGATGGGTCATGGGGCGGAGCAGACGATCCCGGTGGCGTGAATTTCGAAGGTCTTGCCGTTGGAGGCGAGGTACGCGACGAGGCCGTGGCCATCGGGGAGGATCGCGGCTTGCCCTTGACCGGCGTTGACCCCGTTGGCGGAGACGATGATGGGCTTGCCCTGCGGCTTGCCATCGCTGCCGTAGACGACGGCGCGCACCTGGTGGTCCTTCCCCGCGCCCTCGGTCCACACGAGCAGGAAGCGATCGTCGGGCAGCGCCGCGACGCCCGGTGACATGGCCTGCCCTCCCAGCCCACCGGAGGGGATGTCGAAGCTGTGCGCGGACGGCGCCGCGTCGCCCACCTTGGCGATGACGTAGCGCAGGCCCCACGGATTGCTCTTGGCGGCGCGGTCGGACCACGCACCCATGAAGTGATCGCCGCTGACCGCGATCACGGGCGAGCCGAGCTGCGGGCCGAGGCCGGTGATCTTCACCAGGGGCCCGAGCGGCGCCGGCGGAGACCCGCCGAAGGCCCCGAAGTAGACGGCACCGGATTGCCGGAAGGCCACGGCGACGCCCTTGCCGCCGGACAGGGGCCGTCCGCGAAGCGCCTCCACGTGCCCATCGCCGAGGGCCCAGAGCTTGATGGCCTTGCTGCTGCCGTGAGGCGCCCAGGAGAGGCCATCGTCCCCGGCGCCCAGATCGAGCGGGGGGTGCGTGGGCATGGTGCGCCGGCCCTGCAACACATCGCCCCTGCGATCGACATCGGCGGCGCCCGCGGCCTTGCCCGTGCCCGGCAAGGGCATGACCCGCCGGATGGTGTCGCCGGCGCGCAGGTGTGCGGTGGACGAGGAGGCGAGGTTGTTGGGGTCGACCCACTCGACCGTCCCCGCCTTCGCTCCGGTGGCGTACCCCAGGGCGATCTTGCCGCTGAAGGCATCCACCTCGACGCCGCTCCGCACCATCGCCTTCTCCGCCAGCACCTTCGGCTCGCCGGAGACTGTGCACTGCATCGGGCGCGGGGCCGCGATGGGGGTGGGCGTCGGCGGTGGTGTCGCGGAGGCGGTGGGAGGGGGAGCGCTGCTCACCGTGGACGCGGAGGCCGACGCGACGGACTCGTCGGAGGACGAGCCGCTCTTGGCGATGCGGATGACCACCCCGATGAGGCCGAGCAGGATGACCGCGCCCACGCCCGCGGAGGCTGCGAGGAACCACGGCGGTCGGGTGCGCGCGAGCTCGCGCAGGTCGATGGTGCGCGCGCCGCTCGGCGCGGGGATGGGCACGGCCGCGCGCTTCGGCTCGGAGACGGGCTCCTCTGGCGGCGGCGCCGCCACGCGCATGACCGGGAGGGTCGGCTCGGCGGCGGGGAGCGGCGCCGGAGTCGGCGCGGGGGCGGGCGCCGGCGGGGGGGGCGCGGCCATTCCGATGACGGTGGTGTTGGGGCGCTCGGCGGGCGCCAGGGGCGCGGCCTTGACCACCTCCATGTGCGCCTCGCTCGTCAGGTCGGAGGAGCTCAGCTCGATGGGACGGTGCGCGCCGCTGGACGCATCGGGATCCGGGAGCAGGACCGAGCCGCTCAGCTCCTCGGTGCTCTCCTGCGCGACGCGCGGGGGTGCCGCGTTCTTGGGGATGGTGGCGATGGAGGCGGCCCCCTCTCCCCACGGCGGCGGCCGTGTGACCGCGTTCTTCACCTCGCTCCGCTCCGGCGGCGGCACGATGATGGGCGGCGCGTCCGACTTGCTCTGGGCGGGCGCGTCCCCCTCGCCGAAGAGGAGTGTCGGGTACTTGCTGGCGATCTGCTCCGGCGGCGGCGCGGTGACGGGCGCCGACTCGGAGGGTGGTGGCAGGTCCAGCTTCGGGAGGGGCGGGGGCGCGGGGGCGACGGGAAGGGTGTGGCGCTCGTTGCTCCCGGACGGTGGCGGCAAGCGCGGGTCGGGCAGCGCGGGCACCCCCAGCACGGTCTTGAGCGCGCCGGTCTGCGTCTGCAGTGTGGGCGCGGAGTCCATCGACTTGGGCAGGTCCTTCACGGTGGGCTCGATCAGCTCGCGGGGCACGTCGCGCTTGGCGGTGGGCTCGGCCGGGAGGTGCTCGCCGCGCGCCTGCGGCGGCAGCGGGGGCGGCATCGACTTCTTGGACGGGTCCGCCTTGGTCCCGGGCAGCGGCGGCGGCATCGAGGACTTGGTGGTGGCCTTCTCGTCCTCCCACGCGGCATCGAGGATGGCAGGGGCCGGGGTCGACAGCTTGGCGACCCTCACCGGGAGGGGCGGCGACTTCGCCGGCACGGGCGGCGGCTTCGGCTTGGCAGCCGGGGCCTTCGGCGCGGGCGCCGGCTTGGGCGACGCGGCGACCGGCGCCGGCTTGGGCGACGCAGCGACCGGCGCCGGCTTGGGCGCGACCGGTGCGGGCTTCGGCGAGGGGGCCGGTGCGGCCTTGGCGACCTGGACCCTGGGCTCGGAGGCAGCCGCTGCGGGCTTCGGAGGGGGCAGCGGCACGTAACGGGGAGGCGGCGGGGGCTCCACCGATTGAGACGCCGGGGCCTTGGGGTGGCCCTCCAGCTCCGCCTGGGCGGCGACGACGAAGAGCGGCGGCGGCGGGACGTTGGGGAGCACGCCGTTGGCGGCGGCGAGGGCGCTCGTCTGGAGCTCCGGGACATCGTGCGCAGGCTTCCAGCCGCCCCAGCCTCGCTTCCACACGGGGGCGTTGGGCGGGATCACTCCGCTCGCGAGCGCGGCACGCAACTCGTCCTCGCGGACCAGCCGCTGCTGGCCCGTCGGATCTGCCCAGCGCCACTCGCTCTCGCTGCTCACCTATGGTGCCTCGGAGGACCAGGGTACGCAATTCAGGGCGCGATGGCGAGGACCAGGCAACCTGCCTCGACGGCTCCTCCGGCTCGTGCGGCGGCGGCGCACGCCGCCAGCGTGGCGCCGGTGGTTCGCACGTCGTCCACCAGGAGCACGCGTCGGCCGGCCAGGCCGCGCGGCCGGCGCACCTCGAACGCACCCGCGACGTTGCGCAGGCGTGCGGCGCGGTCCAGCTCGGCCTGCGCGCCGGTGTCGCGGGTGCGGCGCAGCGCCAGGGGCTCGTGGCGCGCACCGAGGGCGCGTGCGACGTGCGCGGCCAGGAGCGCCGCCTGGTTGAATCCGCGCGAGGCGAGGCGAAGCGGATGAAGCGGCACGGGCACGACCACCTCCGCGCCCGTCGACCGGGTGGCGTGGGTCGCGAGCAGGCGGCCGAGCGGGTGCGCCAGGTCCGGACGGGGGCCGTACTTGAAGCGCGTGATGGCCCGCGCGATGGCGCCACCGTAGAGGAAGGGGCCGGCCGCCGGGCCCGGAGCCCGCTCGATGGACGCGGCGCAGCCGGGGCAGAAGGCGGTGCGCAGGGGCACTCCAGCGCCGCAGGCGGCGCACCGCGGGGGAGCGAGGACGGCGGCGAGGGCGTCCAGGCCGAGGAGCGCGAGAGGGTGCACCGATGCCCATCGGACGGGCCGCTCCCCCGTTGCGTCGGACCCGGCGCGCCGCCTCTACTTCGTGACGGCCATCGGCCCCAGGGCGAAGTACGCGGCCGCCACGATGAGCAGCATGATCACCGCGACCAGCGCGTAGTTGATGCGCGACGAGGTGGTGCTCCAGCCGTCGGAGTAGAACTTGCCCTTGGAGCGCTGGCGCAGCTTGCGCTGCACCTCCGGCAGGACGGGCCGCTCCGGCTGCGGCTCCGGCGCGGCCTCCGGGGCGACGGCGCGCTTGAGCAGCGCGCTGATCGCCGCGTCCTCCTCCTGCTCCTCTGCGTCCGGCGGCAGCTCTTCCGGGTCCGTCATCGGATCTTCTCCCCGAGCTCTCGTTCGACGTACTCCCTGAGCTGCGCGCGCGCACGGAAAATTCGGCTCTTGACGGTGCCCGCCGGCAGGCTGGTGATCTCGCCGATCTCCTCGTAGCTCATCTCTTCCACGTCGCGCAGGATCAGGCACTCGCGGAAGCTCTCGTCCACCTGCAAGATGCCCTGCTGGACGATGGCCTCCACCTGCTTGCCGGCCATCGCCTCGTCCGGGCGCTCGACCTGTCCCACGTTCGCGCGGCGCGCCTCGCCGAGGGGGACGCGCTCGGCCACGTTCTCCAGCTCGTCCTGCTCGTCGGTGTGGCGCACGCGCAGGTACTTCGCGCGGTTTTTACAGAGGTTGATGGCGATGCGGTAGACCCAGGTGGAGAGCTTGGAGTCGCCGCGGAACGTCCCGATGGCCTTGAAGACCTGGACGAACACCTCCTGCGCCAGGTCCTCCGCCTCCGCGCGGTTGCCCAGCATGCGGAAGACGAGGGCGAAGACGCGCCGCTCGTAGGAGCGCACGAGCTCGTTGAATGCGCGCTCGTCCCGGGCGACGAGGCGCTCGATCAGCTTTTTCTCGAGCTCGTCCAGCGCCACGTCCGCGCTCGATGCTCCGAGAGCATGGCCTCTCGCGTCAAGTTCCCATTCCGGTGGGACCTGCGCGTCGTCGAAATCCAGCGCATCCGGGAACATGGCCTCCCCCGAGAGGACAAGGCCCGGCCTCGGGAAGTTCCCGCGGCGCTACCGCGCCACCACCCACAGCACGATCACCCCCAGCACGATCCGGTACCAGCCGAACGGCTCCAGCCCGCGCGTCTTGAGGTACCGCAAGAAGGCCGCGATCACCGCCCAGGCCACCACGAAGGAGACGCCGATGCCGACCGCCATGTTGAGGGGGCCGACCTGACTCATCAGCTCGTGGCGCGACTTGTACCCCTCGTACAGCGTCGCCGCGCCGAGCGTCGGGAGCCCCAGCAGGAAGGAGAACTCCGCGGCGGTGGCGGTCGAGAGGCCCGCGAGCTGGCCGGCGAGGATCGTCGACATCGACCGCGAGGTGCCTGGGATGAGCGCGAAGCACTGCCCGAGACCGATGTACAGCGCTCGTTTCGGCGTGACGTGCTCCAGGCCGTCGGCCACCGCACGCCCGCGCAGCGCGCGCTCCAGCACGATCATCACGACGCCGCCGAGGACCAGGGCGATCGCCACGGGCGTCGAGCCGAAGAGGAACTTCTTGATGGTGTGGCGGAGCAGCAACCCGGCCACCGCCGTCGGCACGAAGGCCACGATCAGCGCCTTGAAGAGGGCGAGCGAGCGCGGGTCGCGCGTGAAGAGGCCGAGGGTGCGCTCCCGCCACAGCGCGCGGTAGTGCACCAGCACCGCCAGGATGGCGCCGAGCTGGATGACGATCTCGAAGGCGCCCGCGTCCTGGCCGAGGAAGTGCGCCGCCAGGATGAGGTGCCCGGTGGAGGAGACGGGCAGGTACTCGGTCAGCCCCTCGATGATCCCGAGGAGGATCGCGACGGGGACGGTCATGCCGCGCGTTCGGTCCCCGCGGCGAGGGCCGCGAGGAGCTCGTCCAGCGACGACGTGACCTCGGCGGACAGCCGGCGCGGCACCGCCCGCGTGTCCGCGAGCAGATCCCGCAGGCGGGTCGCGACGTTCTTGAGCGCCGCCGCGTCGCGCTTCTTCTTCTCGGCGTCGCCGATGGGGAAGACCGTGTCGCCGAACTGGCGCGCGACGGTGGGCAGCGGCGCGACGTCGTCCAGCACCTTCTTGCGGATGGCGACGACGGCGTCCTCCGGGGCGTCGTCGCGCTCCTCGGCGCGGCGCAAAAAATCCACCGCCTGGTAGCTCGGGATGGCCTCCTCGATGCCGTCGCGGCGCAGCACCGCCGGCGCGCGCTTCTGCAAAAAGACGTACGAGCCGGTCAGCTTCTCCACCGTCTCCTGCCGCAGCCGCAGCTCCTTCTTCGCGTAGGTCTCGAAGGAGTCGTGGCCCCAGCGCTGCCACGCCTGCTCGCGGCGCACGTGGGTGAGCGCCTCGGCGAGCTCGATCCAGCTCGACTTGAAGCGCCGCGTCCGCGCGATGAGCTCCGCGCGCTCCGGATCGTCTCGGTGGGCCGCCTCGGTGGCGGCGAGCTCGGCGTCGAGCTTGGTCTTCGACATGCGGCCGGACATAGATGGCCCGGGGCGACGCCGCAACAGGCAAGGCCCGGGGCGCGAGGCCGACACCCATGCCTCTCGGGCGCAATCGCGCTATGACCTTGCCGGATGGCTCAGTCACCTCGGCCCGCCGAGCAGACCTCGCCCCTGCCGCGGCCCTTCGGGCGGTACGTGCTGTTCGATCTCGTCGGCAAGGGCGGCATGGCGGAGATCTACCTCGCCCGGATGAGCACCGATGTCGGCGCCGCGCGGCAGTGCGTCATCAAGCAGATCCTCCCCGCGTACGCCGAGCGCGCCGACTTCGCCGAGATGCTGGTGAGGGAGGCGAAGCTGGCGGCGAGGCTCGGCCACGCCAACGTGGTGCAGGTCTTCGACCTGGGCCGGGAGGACGAGACCCTCTACATCGCCATGGAGTACGTGGAGGGCTTCGATCTCGCCGGCCTCCTGCGCCGGTGCTCGAAGCAGAAGGTGAAGCTGCCGCCGGAGCTCGCCTTCCACGTGGTGAGCCAGGCGCTCGCCGGGCTGGACTACGCCCACCGCGCGAAGGGCGACGACGGCGCGCCGCTCGGGCTGGTGCACCGGGACGTCTCGCCGTCCAACGTCCTGGTCTCCTTCGACGGCGAGGTGAAGGTGTGCGACTTCGGCATCGCGCACGCCAACGACGTGGCGGTGGACGCGGGCGCGGAGCCCGGCGAGGCGATCAAGGGCAAGGCGGGCTACATGAGTCCCGAGCACGCGCGCGGGGAGGAGCTGGACGCCCGGGCGGACGTCTTCGCCGCCGGCATCGTGCTCTGGGAGATGCTCGCCGGGCGCAAGCTCTACAAGGCGGACGCCGGTCCGCTGCTGGAGCAGGCGCGCGCGGCGGCGGTGCCCGACCTGCCGCCGCGAGGCCTCCCCGACGAGGAGCGCCTGCACGGCATCGTGAAGAAGGCGCTGGCCAGGGACCGCGCGGACCGCCACCCGTCCGCCGCCGCGCTCAAGGAGGACCTGGACGGCTACGTGCAGGCGGCGAAGCTCGGCGCCAACCCGCTGAAGCTCGGCGAGTGGCTGTTCGAGACGTTCGGGGAGGACATCGTCGCGGGCCGGCGTGAGCGCGAGCGCGCCGCGAAGGCCGCCATGCCCGTGTCCACCTTCGTGGCGAAGGCGCTCCGCACGCCGGAGCCGCCGGAGGCCGGGGGCGCCGGCCGCGAGGAGGCGGTGCCGGAGTCGCTCGCGGCGGTGGACGTGTCGCCGCCGTCGGTGCAGGCGGAGCGCACCCTCGCGCCGGAGCGGAGGTCCGGCGTGCCGTGGCCCCTGCTCGTGCTGCTCGCCGCCATCGTGGGGCTTTTGACCTGGGTCGTCGTGCGGCGCTGACATGCTGCTCTGCGACGTCGCGCTCCCCATCCCGCTCGGACGCGCGCTGACCTACGCCGTCCCCGGCGCGTGCGCCGAGCGCGCGGTGCCCGGGGCGCGCGTGCTGGTGCCGCTCGGCAACCGGCGGGTGCTCGGCGTGGTGCTGGAGCGCCGCGAGGGCGAGCCGCCGCCGAAGGTGCGGGAGCTGCTGCGCGCCCCGGACGAGGAGCCCGCCGTCCCGCCGGACCTGCTCGCCTTCCTGCGCGAGCTGGCGACCTACTACGTCGCGCCGCTCGGGGACGTGCTGCGCCTCGCGCTGCCTCCGCTGGAGCGCGAGCTCGCGCGGGAGGCGGCGGCGCCCACCCTCTTCGACAGACCCGCCGGCGTGGGCGCGCGGCAGGTGCAGTGGGTGGAGGCCGCGGAGGGCGCGCCGGAACGCTTGACGAGTCAAGCGTCGGCGCTGCTGGCGCGCGTGCGCGCGGCGGGGAGCGTGACGCTCGCCAGCCTCGCCGCGCAGTGGGGCGGCGCGCGCGGCATCGTCAAACGGCTCGCCGAGGCGGGCGCGGTGCGGGTGGTGGTGCGCGACGCGCCGGAGGGGCCCGCCTTCGCCTCGCCGGAGGCGCGGGACACCCCGCCGGAGCTGACGCTCGCGCAGGCGGAGGCGGTGCGCGCCCTGGAGGAGGCGCTGGGGGCCGGCCAGGCGCACACCTTCCTGCTCCACGGCGTCACCGGCTCGGGCAAGACGGAGGTGTACCTGCGCGCCATTGCCGCCGCGCGCGCCCTGCAACGCGGCGCGCTCATGCTGGTGCCGGAGATCGCCCTGACGCCGCAGCTCGTCGCGCGCTTCCGCGCCCGCTTCGGCGACGACGTGGCCGTGCTGCACTCCGGCCTCACGCCGAAGGAGCGGCACGGCATGTGGCGGCGCCTGCGGCGCGGCGACGTGGACGTCGCCATCGGGGCGCGCAGCGCGCTCTTCGCCCCCGTCGCGCGACTGGGGTTGGTCGTGGTGGACGAGGAGCACGACTCGTCGTTCAAGCAGGAGGAGGGCGTGCGCTACCACGCGCGCGACATGGCCATCCTGCGCGCACACCGCGCCGGCGGCGTGTGCGTGCTGGGCAGCGCGACGCCCTCGCTGGAGAGCGAGCAGCTCGCGCGCACCGGCAAGGCGCGCAAGCTCCGCCTCCCGGAGCGCGCCCACGCAGGCGCGGTGCTCCCGCGCGTGGAGGTGATCGACCTGAAGCGCACCGGCCCCGGCCCCACCGGCGACCGGCGCCTCAGCCTGCCGCTCCACCGCGCGATCGAGCAGACGCTCGCCGCGAAGGAGCAGGCCATCCTCTTCCTCAACCGGCGCGGCTTCTCCCCCAGCGTGCGGTGCGAGGCGTGCGGGGAGGCGATGAGCTGCCCGGAGTGCTCGGTCGCCCTCACCTTCCACAAGCGCGCGGGCGACAGGCTGCGCTGCCACTACTGCGAGTACGAGGCGCTGCTGCCGGCGCGCTGCCCGAAGTGCGGCGCGCCCGCCCTCGCGCTGGAGGGCGTCGGCACCGAGAAGCTCGAGGAGACGCTCGCAGGCGCCTTCCCCGAGGCGCGCGTGGCCCGGCTGGACCGCGACGTGGCGACGGGCAAGGCGGTGGAGAAGGTGCTCGCCCGCGTGCGCGCGCGGGAGGTGGACATCCTGGTGGGCACGCAGATGGTGACCAAGGGCCACGACCTGCCACACGTGACGCTGGTGGGCGTGGTCAACGCCGACGCCGCGCTCTCGCTCCCCGACTTCCGCGCCTCCGAGCGCGCCTTCCAGCTCATGGTGCAGGTCGCGGGGCGGGCGGGCCGCGCCGACGCGCCGGGCCGCGTGCTGGTGCAGACCTACGCGCCGGACCACCCGGCGATCACGGCCGCCGCGCGCCACGACGTCGACGCCTTCCTGGAGCGCGAGCTCGGCGACCGCGCCGAGCTGGGCTACCCTCCCTTTGCGCGCATGGTGCTCCTGCGGATCGACGCCACCGACGAGCGGGCCGCCCTCGACGCCGGGAGGGCGCTCGGCGACGTGGCCCGGCGCGCAGCCGAGCGCGGGGTGCTGGTGCTCGGGCCGGCGCCCGCGCCCATCGCCCGGCTGCGCGGCCGCTTCCGCTTCCGCGTGATGCTCCGCGGGGCGGACCGCGCGGCGCTGCGCCGTGCCCTGTTCGCCGCCCTGCGCGCCCGCGAGGAGGTGGTGCCTCGCGCGGTGCGCGTGACGGCGGACGTGGACCCGGTGCAGCTCCTATGACGGTCTCGCTGCGCACCCGCGTCCAGACGGCGCGCTTCGTCCTGCGCGCCCCGGCGCCACGCGACGTCGGCGCGCTCGCCGCGTCGATGAAGCGCAACGAGGAGCACCTCGGCCCGTGGAGCCCCGCAGGCGCCTTCGCGCCGCTGGCGCGCACCGCGGTGCGCGTCTCGCAGGACGTCGCGCGGGCGGCGCGCGAGTGGCGAGCCGACAGGCGCTACACGCTGCTGGTGTTTCCGAAGGACGGCCCGGAGGATTGGGTGCTCGGCCGCGTGGCGCTCTCCAGCGTGGTGCGCGGCGTCTTCCAGAACGCGTACCTCGGCTACTGGACGGACAAGGACGCCCTGAACATCGGCCTGATGTCCGAGTGCGTGCACGCGGTCGTCGACTGGTCCTTCGGCGCGCTGCGCCTGCACAGGATCCAGGCCGCCGTCATGCCGCGCAACGCCGCCAGCCTGCGCGTCCTGGAGAAGGTGGGCTTCCGCCGGGAGGGCCACGCCGAGAAGTACCTGCAGATCGCAGGCAAATGGGAGGACCACGTCCTCTGCGCGATCACGAGAGAGGACCTCTCCTCCTCCCCCTCGTCCCTCTCAGGTACACGGGGGCAAGGCGCATCGCTGTCGCCGGCTCGCAGCCGCGGAGCGGCGCGCCCGACGGGTGGTCGTGCACCAGCGAGGTCAGACGATCAGAAGGAGTGAGGATGGGGCGGGGGTGGAGGCTCAGCTCAGCCAGCGCGCCAGCACGACGGTGATGTTGTCCGGGCCGCCGTTCTCGTTCGCCTTCGCGATGAGGCGGCTGGCGGCGGTCTTGAGGTCCGGCGAGCCGCTGGAGATCTCCAGCAGGAGGTCGTCGTTCACCGGGCCGGACAGGCCGTCGGAGCAGAGCAGATACATGTCCCCGGCGCGCGGCTGCTCGTACCGGGTGTCCACCTTCACCGTGTCCTTCATGCCGAGCGCCCGCACGATGACGTTCTTGTGCGGGAAGTTGGCGATCTCCTCCGGCGTGAGGTGCTTCATCTTGATGTAGTCGTTGAGCAGCGAGTGGTCCTCGGTGAGCTGCTCGATCTTGTCGTCGCGGACGCGGTACACGCGCGAGTCGCCGACGTGGGCGACGTAGACGCCGTCCTCCACCGCGAACATGGTCACGATGGTGGTGCCCATCCCGCGCTGCCGCGGGTCGCGCTGCGCGCTCTCGTAGATGCGCAGGTTCGCCAGCTTGATGCCGGTGATGAGGCGGTTCTCCTCGTAGCCCTTGGAGCGGTCCATCTTGTAGGGCCACGTCCGCTCCGGGTCCTGCGCCGTGGCGGCGAAGAACTCCTTGAGGGAGTCCACCGCCATCTTGCTCGCGACCTCACCGGACGCATGACCGCCCATGCCGTCGGCCACGATGTACAGGCCCGCGTCCTCGAGGATGGAGAAATTGTCCTCGTTGTGGGTGCGTTTCATGCCGACGTTGGTTTCGCCGGCGACCTCGATGCGGAGGGGACCTGACAAGTGACTCCTCTTCGAGCGAAAGCATGGCCGGGCTCGCTTTCTCGTGTCAACCGGACAGTGGGACGCGAGACCGGAGAAGGTCCGGAGGATAGCCCGATCGAGGCCCCGGGCGGTATCTCGTCGACGCGAGCCCCCTCGGATTGTTCGACCGTCCGGCGGCCGAGCCTCCGGCCGTCTAGGGCGGGGCCTGGAGCGTGATGCGCACCTCGCGGAACTTTCCGTGGGAGAACACCTTCAGCTTGACCGTGTCTCCCACGGCATGCTTGCTGATGATCTCGGCGAGGCGCTCGGGCGTGTCCACCGGCTGCCCGTCGGCCGCGACGATGACGTCGGCCTGAGCGGCGCTGGTGCTACCCTTGAGGCCGCCTCGCTGGGCCGGAGAGCGCGGCGCGACGGCCATGATCCGCACGCCCCGGGCGCTGCCCACCGACTCCGGCACACCGTTGATGCCCAGCCACGGGGAGGGCGGGACGGCGTCGGCCGGGGTGCGGGCGAGGAACGCGCGCAGGGCGGGGACCGGGGCAATCGCCGCGAGCGGCACGCACGAGCCGCCGTCCACCTGCTTGCAGACGTGGACCTCGATCCCCACCGAGTTGTAGGCGGAGTCCAGCACGGGCGAGCCGAGAGGTGGGGGCCGGCCCTCCAGCTCGATCAGGGAGGGCAGGACGGTCCCATCCTTGGCCTTGCCGTCGACCCGATCCTTGTACTTGGCCGCGACGAGGGAGGGGCGCGCGCCGGCGAGGCTGTAGGCGTGGAGCTCGGTGGTGAGGGGGTCCAGCTCGCTGGCGAAGAGGCCCTGCGTCCAGCGGCCCGCGAGCGGCACCAGCAGCGCCAGGTCCCAGGCCGCGTCCTTGTGACCCACCCGCACGTGGACCACGTGGCCGTCGGCGTAGCGGACCTCCGCGTGATCGCCCCCGCGCAGCGCGGAGAGGGCGGAGAGGATGCGGCCGTCGCCCCCGAGGACCGCCCCGAGGCCTGTCGTCCGGCCGGAGACGACGATTGTCACGATGCCGAGGCGGGCCCGCTCCTGGCCATCGTGGGCGCTGGTGGGTGTGGCGGTGGCGTGGGTGTCGGTGCGGCTGCCGGGGAGCGGCTCCAGCGGCGTGGCCCCGGCAAGCAGGGCAAACGCGAGCGATCCGAGCACCCCCAGCAGGGGGAGCCCCAGGCGGGACCATCTCGCACGGCGCGTGATCACACGGGAGAGCATAGCTTCAGGACGGCAGGTTGGGCAGGGAGGACCCGGAGGCGGGGCGCTACAGGAGCTTGACACGCCCGGCGGGTTCGGTGTCAATCCGCGCATCTTTGTCCTTGTCCGTGAGACGGACAAGAGAGACAACCCTTCACTCCGGCCGGGCTTGGCGCCGGCTCGAGGCCCCGATGGCGCACGACTCCCACGACCCCAACGCATCCGACGAGCCGAAGACGCCGATGTGGCTGCCCGCCCTCGGCGCGCTGCTCTTCCTCGTCGCGGGCATCTACTGGGCGACGCGCCCCGCGGAGCCCGTGGCCAGCACGGGCGGTGACGACGGCGGGATCGCCGCCGACGCCGGCGACGCCGGGGCGGATGCCGCGGCCGCGGCGCCGACACACCCCGCGGGCGAGTAATGGCCGACGGGGGTGTGGCCCCCTGGACGCTGGGCGAGGCGCTGGACGTCGGCTGGGGCGGCGTCCGCGCCTACCCCGTCCCGCTCGTCGGCGCGAGCGTCGTCGCCGCCCTGCCGAGCCTCGCCGCGGGCCAGCTCGTGCGCGTCTGGATCCGACCGGAGCACCCCCTCTCGCGTGAGGGGCTGACGCTCTTCGCGATCGACACGGCCATCGCGGTGGTGCTCTCCAGGCTGTTCGAGGGCGGGCTCATCGCGATGCGCTGCTCGGCGGCGCGCGGGGAGCAGCCGGTGTTCGCCGAGCTCGGCCGCGGGGTGCGCTTCTTCTTCCCCTTGCTGCTGCTGGGCCTGATCGACGTGGCGGCGATCGCGCTGCTGCCGCTGCTCGTCGTGCCTTACGTCTGGGTGGCGCTCGGGCTCGCCTTCGCGCCGTACTACGTGGTGGACCGCGGCATGGGCGTGCGCGAGGCGATCGCCGAGAGCTTCCGCGTGGCGCGCGGACAGCGTGTGCCGCTGCTCTTCTTCTTCGTCGTCGGGGGGATCGTGGTCTACCTGGGCGTCTTCGCGTGCTGCGTGGGCACGCTGGTCACCGCGCCGCTCTTCGGCGTGGCGACGGCGTTCGTCTACACGCGCTTCCTGCCCCGCCCGGAGGCGCCGGACGCGGACCTGCCGCCTTACTTCGGGCCCTACCAGCCGCCGTGACGGACGTGACGCGCATGGCCGAGCGAACGCGCTTCGCCCCCTCGCCCACCGGGGACCTCCACCTCGGCGGCGCGCTCGTCGCGCTGGCGTCGTGGGTCGTCGCGCGCCGCGCGGGGGGCGCGTTCGTGCTGCGGGTGGAGGACCTGGACCCGCCGCGCGTGGTCGCCGGGTCGGCGGGGCGGATCGCCGAGGACCTCGCGTGGCTGGGGCTGGGCTGGGACGAGGGCCCCGACGCGGGCGGCCCCTTCGCGCCGTACGCGCAGGCGGAGCGGGGCGGCACGTACGCCGCGGCGGTGGAACAGTTGACACGTCAAGGATTGACCTACCCGTGCGACTGCTCGCGCGCGGAGATCGCGCGGGCGGCGAGCGCGCCCCACGCGGGGGAGGAGACGGTCTACCCCGGCACGTGTCGCGACAAGCCGCCGGGTCGCGCCCTCAGGCGCCCGCCCGCGCTGAGGCTGCGCGTGCCCGACGAGACGGTTGCGATTGACGACGGCTGCCAGGGCCGCTTCGCTCAGTCGCTGGCGCGGGACGTGGGCGACTACGTGCTGGTGCGCGGCGACGGCGTCTTCTCGTACCAGCTCGCGGTGGCGGTCGACGACTGGCGCATGCGCGTGAGCTGCGTGGTGCGCGGGGCCGACCTGCTGGCCTCGACGCCGCGGCAGATCCACCTGAGGCGCCTGCTGGGGGCGAAGGAGCACGAGGTGCCTCGCTACGTGCACCTGCCGCTGGTGGTCGGCCCCGACGGGGAGCGCCTCGCCAAGCGCACGCCGGGTGCGTCGGTGCGGGCGCTCCGGGAGCAGGGAGTGGCGAGCGACCGGATCGTCGGCGTGCTCGCCCACGCGCTCGGCCTGCAGCGGGCGCCCTCGCCGTGCGCGGCAACAGAGCTGTCGTCGGGGGCACCTCCGGCGACGTGGCCGCGCGAGGCCCTGCGCGTCCCGGCGTGGTGAGCTACCCCGCGCGGAGGGACAGCCAGACGCCGACGCCCACGCCCGCCGCCACCGCCACCACCCACACCAGCCACCACGCGCGTCCGGCGCGCTCCGCCGCCGGCGCGGCGACGGGCGTCCGGCGCGAGGCGCGGACGAGGGACGCGGGCGCGGGCGCGGGCAGGGTCTCGGCGTGGCCGAGCTCCTCCGGTCGCACGCTGCGCGGGACGACGCCCGCCACGTCCTCCGGCGCGTCCTTCGCGTGCTGGATGGCCAGCGCGAGGCCCTGCGCGGTGGGGTAGCGCTCGAGCGGATCCTTGGCGAGGGCGGTGAGCACCACCGCCTCCAGGGCGATGGAGATGCCGCGCTCCGGCGCGCGCTCGCGCGGAGGCTTCGGCGCCTCGGTGAGCTGCGCCGTCAGCACGTTGAGCGGCGTGTTGCCGGTGAAGGGCACGTGACCGGTGAGCAGCTCGTAGAGCATGGCGCCGACGGCGTAGACGTCGCAGCGCGCGTCCAGCTCGTCGCCGCGCGCCTGCTCCGGCGCCATGTACTCCGGCGTGCCGAAGACCATGTTGTGCGCGGTGAGCCCCGTGGTGTCGGTGCCGCCGCCGGTGACGATCTTGGCCATGCCGAAGTCGACGACGACCGCGCGCGTCCCGCCCTCCAGCAGCACGTTGGCCGGCTTCAGGTCGCGGTGGATGACGCCCTGCGCGTGCGCGGAGGCGAGCGCGGAGCAGACCTGGAGCGTGATGTCCAGCGCGCGGTCGATGGTGATGGGGCCCTCCTCGCGCAGGAGCTGGTCGAGCGCGGGGCCGTCGATCTTGGGCAGGGCGATGAAGAGGATGCTCGCCCCGTCGACGCGCGGGTCGGGCAGCTCGCCGTACTCGATCACCGGGCAGAGGTGCACGCCCTGGAGGCGGCGCAGGATGTTGGCCTCGCGCGTGAAGCGACCGCGGATCTGCTTGTCGTAGAGCAGGTGGCCGTGGATGACCTTGAGGGCGAGCCGCCTGTCGTCGCCCTTCTTCGTCGCCTCGTAGACGATGCCCGTGCCGCCCTCGCCCAGCACGCCGACGAGCTGGAAATCGCCGAGCGACCGCCCCACGCTGAGCGGCGGGGCTGTGTGGCGTCGCGGCGTGACGGGCCCTTCGGACATCCGCCAGAGCCTAGCGCAGATCGCTCCTCCCCCAGCACCTGTGGACGGTTTTCGAGGTCACTCCAGCATGCTGCGCAGCATCCACGCGTACTTCTCGTGGATGCACATCCTGTCGGTGAGCAGGCTGGCGGTCGGCTCGTCGCGGGCGTCCTCTGCGAGCCGGAAGCCCTCGCGGGCGGTGCGGACGACCGTCTCGTGTCCCTCCACCAGGCGGCGGATCATGTCCTGCGCACGCGGGATGTTCTCGTCCTCTTTGATGGAGGTGAGCGCCGCGAGCTTCTTGTGCGTGCCTGGCGCGTCGACGCCCAGGGCACGGATGCGTTCGGCGAGCAGGTCCACCGCGAGCCAGAGCTCGTTGTATTGCTCCTCGAACATCAGGTGGAGCGACCGGAACATGGGGCCGGTCACGTTCCAGTGGAAGTTGTGAGTCTGCAGGTAGAGCGTGTACGTGTCCGCCTGGACCTTGGCCAGAGCCGCGCCGATCTGCTCCCGCTGCTTGCCGTCGATTCCGATGTGGATGTCCATGCCCGGCGCCTTGCACACGCCGCGCCGGCCGCGCGGTCCGCCCACCATCGACCTCCGGACCGGGGCGGGAGACGAGCGGGCGGCCTGCGCGCGAGTCGACTCGCCACGACCGTGGCGACGAGCCACGGTGCGCGTCCGCATCGATTGCAGACGCCCTCCGCGCCCGCCCAACAGGAGGCGGGCACGGAGAACGCCGCGCGTCAGCCGGGGCGCGCCTCGCGGCGGGTGATCTCGCGCAGGGTCTGCCCGACGGTCGCGGGGTCGTCGTGCTGCGCGAGGTCGGAGAGGCTGATCACCCCCACGGGGTGGCGCTGATCGTCGACGCACACGAGGCGCGACTTGCGCTGCCGCCGCATGAGCGCCTCGGCCTGCGCGACGTCGTCGCTCGCCTTGCAGGTCACCACCTCGGAGGTCATGTGCTGCCGGATCTGCGTGTTGAGCGAGCCGTTCCCGGCGGCGAGGCGCACCACGATGTCACGATCCGTCAGCGTGCCCACGATCTGGCCGTTGCCGTTGGTCACCGGGACGAACCCGATGTTGTAGTCGCGCATCACCTTGGCGGCTTCCAGGGTGCTGCTCGTGTCCGGCAGAGTGTGCAGCTGCTTGGTCATGATGTTCTCGCATCGCATGTTCGACCTCCATGTCGGTAGGCGGCCGCTGGGCCGCGGAGGCTGCCTAGCAAGCGCGGTGCCGGCGAGGAGGTCAGCGTGACGCGCCGCAGACCGAGCGGATTCTTGGGGCTGACGAGCACCGGGTCGAGCACCTTGTGCGGCTCCACCTTGCGCCACTCGGCGCACTCGGCGGTGGCGGCGGGGCGGGCGTCCAGCGCGACGAAGGCCTCGAGCAAGGTGCGGTGGATGGTCGCGAGCTGCGCGCGGGTGAGCTCGCCCGCCCCGAGCAGCCGGCTGCCGTGCGCCACCACCTCGACGTACTTCCCCGCGCGCAGCTCCGCGAGCAGGCCGGGCAGCTCCGCGCTCACCTTCTTCTGCATCGTCAGCACGTCGCCGCCGTGCGCGGTCCGGTCGCGCGCGCGGGCCTGCTCGGCCTCCGCCATCCCCGCCTCGGTGAGGTCCAGATCGGCGATGGGCACGAGGACCACGTCGCCGCGGACGAGCTTCCACTCCTTGCGGAAGTTGAAGGCGTCCAGCTCCCAGCCGCGGTTGGGATCGCCGAGGTAGCGGCGCGCGAGCGCCAGCGTGGTGTCCCCCTCGGCGGCGATGTGCGTGAGCACGAAGGGGATGCGGACCTCCTGGCCCACCGACGGCGCGACCCAGGCCACCGCGCCGTTCTCCCGCGCGAGGGTGTCGGCGCGGCGGGCGTCCCCGAGCCAGTCGCGGGCGATGCTGCTCCACGTCTCGTGCTCCACGACGCGGTGGAAGCTGCACGCCGGGACCTCCAGCCGCATGCCGGGCACGATGGCGCTGCCGCCCTGCGCGTCGAGCGAGTTGGCGTCGGCGAGGAGCAGCTCGCGGGTGGCGTCGCCGTAGAAGCGCGTGGCGATGGCGGCGAGCGACTCGCCCGGCCGCACGATGTGGACGAACGCCGGCGCGTCGCGCGGGACGAGCCAGCCCGCCGCGACGACGAGGAGCGCGGCGAGGCGAACGCGGAGGGAGCGGGTGGATGTCACGGCGGAGCCTCCCGGGCCTGGGCGCCCGCGTCGGGCGATGGCGCGCGCGCCAGGTTCATGGTCACGTCCAGGAGCACGGTCTGCTCCGGCTCGATCACCACGCGACGCGTCTCGGCAGGCGCCGCCGGGTGCGTGAGGGTGACGAAGTGCGTCCCGGGCGCGAGCGGGATGGCGCGGGCGAAGGGCGTCACGTCGACGAGCTGGCCGTCGACCGAGACCTCCGCCCAGGGCGTGGCGAGGACGCGCAGGTAGCCGCGCTGCGCCGGCTCGAGCGCGCCCTCGGTCGCGGGCGCCGCCTGCGCGGAGCCGCGATCGGCCAGGCGCACGACGGTGAGGCCGAGCGCCAGGAGCGCGGTGAAGGCGACCAGGCTCACCGGACGCTGCGAGAAGGGCCTGCGCGCCTCCGGGCGCGGCACCGGGAGCGTCGCCAGCTCGCCGGGTAGCAGGCGGGCGCTCGCCAGCGTGGCGCGCACCAGCTCGCCCACCGTCGCCTCGGTGCGCGCGTGCAGGAAGGACTCCAGCTCCGCGGCGACGGCCTCCGCGGAGGTGGGCCTGTCGGCGGGGAGCTTCTCGATGCAGCGCATGACGACGCGCTCCAGAGCGCGCGGGACGTCCGGGGCGCGCTCGCGCAGCGGGACGGCGGGTCGCGTGCGCGAGGCGTGGCCGGTGTCGCGCCGCTCCCCCGGGCGCTCGAAGGGACGCTCCCCGGCGAGGAGCTGGTAGAGCACCACGCCCAGGGAGAAGAGAATCGCTGCGCGCGTCCTGTGTCTCGCCCAGGAGCTGCTCCGGCGCCATGTACGCGGGCGTCCCCAGCGCCGCGGACTTGTCGCCCTCCCCCAGCGGCTCGTCGGCGGTCGGCAGCCGCTCGCGGTGCGCGATGCTGAAGTCGACGAGCTTCACCTCCCCGCGGCGCGAGAGGATCACGTTGGCCGGCTTGACGTCGCGGTGGATGACGCCGCGCGCGTGGGCGTGCGCGAGGCCGCGCGCCACCTCGTGGCCGATGGCGGCGACCATCTCCGGGCGGAGCTTGGGCTTCTTGGCGATGACCTCGGCGAGGGTGTGGCCGCCGATGTACTCCAGGACGAGATACATCTGCGTCTCGGTCTTCACGAAGTCGAAGCACAGGACGATGTTGGGGTGCGACAGCCCGGCGAGGACGCGCGCCTCGCGCTCGAGCTGCGCGGCGAAGCTGGAGGTGGGCAGGATGGTGGGCTTGAGCGCCTTGATCGCGATCTTGCGGCCGAGCGGCTCCTGCGTGGCCTTGTAGACGGTCGAGATCGCGCCCGAGCCGAGCTCGGACAGGACGCGATAGCCACCGAAGCGCGGCAGCTCCATGCGCGCCACCATACCCGACGGCGCCGGGGAAATCTCGCGCCGGACCCGGGCCGGAGGGCGTGGTTGTGCCCCCGCGCTCGCGATTCGGCGCTATGCTCGGGCCACCTCCATGCCCTGGCGCCAGGCCACCATCCGCGGGCAACGCGTGCTCGCCCGCGTCAAGGAGGACGGCAGCCTCGATGCGCGCGGCGGCCGCGTGGAGATCCGCTACAAGCCCACCGACGCGCGCGCCTACCGCGCCGCTCCGGGCAACCTGGCCATCGACGCCGCCGCGGCGATCCTCCCCGACGACACGTGCCCGCCCGCGGACGAGCCGGCGACGCGTTCGGGGGCGAAGGGCCGCGGTGGCGCCCCGGCGCACGGCACGCGCCCCGAGCCCGTGCCGCACGGCACGTGGATCGCCTACACCGACGGCGCGTGCACCGGGAACCCCGGCCCGGCGGGCAGCGGGTTCATCGTGGTGACCCCCGACGGGCGCATCGCGGAGGGCTGGGACTACCTCGGCCAGGCGACCAACAACGTAGCGGAGCTGACGGCCATCCTGCACGCGCTCGGGCTGGTGCCGGGGCACGAGCCCGTCGTCATCCACACCGACAGCCAGTACGCCATCGGCGTGCTCAGCAAGGGCTGGAAAGCGAAGGCCAACGTCGACCTCATCGCCGACATCAAGCGCGCCCTGCAGGGCCGCACCGGCGTGCGCTTCGTCTACGTGCGCGGCCACGCCGGCGTCCCGCTCAACGAGCGCGCCGACGAGCTCGCGCGCTCCGCCATCGAGACGCGCCGCAGCCACAAGGCCGAGCTCCCGCCCCCCGAGCCGGCCGAGGAGCTCGCCGACTGATCACGCCCGGGGCTTCGGGCTCGGCCTCCGCGCCGGGTTGGGGTAAGAAAAGGCGCATGCCTTCCATCTTCCGTCCGGGGCTCATGGCCGGTCACGTCGCGATCGTCACCGGAGGCGGCAGCGGCATCGGGCTCGCCATCGCCCGGGAGCTGGGCGAGCTGGGCGCGAAGGTCGCCATCTGCGGCCGCAAGGCGGAGCGCCTCGCCGCGGCCAAGGCACACCTGGCCGAGGGCGGCGTCCAGGTCATGACCGCCACCTGCGACATCCGCGAGCTGGAGCAGATCGCCGCCTTCGTCGAGAAGGTGGAGGCCGAGCTGGGCCACGCGGACGTACTGGTCAACAATGCTGGCGGCCAGTTCCCGACGGCGGCAGAAAACCTGGCCCCCAAGGGTTGGGAGGCCGTGATCCGCAACAACCTGAACGGCACCTTCTTCATGACCCAGGCCGTCGCCACCAGGCACATGATCCCGAACAAGCGCGGGCGCATCGTCAACGTCATCGCCAACATCGCCCGCGGCTTCCCGGGCATGGTCCACACCGGCGCCGCGCGCGCGGGCGTGGAGAACATGACCAAGACGCTCGCCGTCGAGTGGGCGCAGTACGACATCCAGGTCAACGCTGTGGCGCCGGGGATCATCCGCTCGAGCGGCGTGGACCAGTACCCGCCGGAGCTGGTGGAGATGAGCCGCCAGCGCACGCCCAAGAAACGGCTGGGCACCGTGGAGGAGGTGGCCGAGCTGGTCGTCTACCTCACGACCGACGCCGCCGATTTCGTGACGGGCGAGACCTGGTACATCGACGGCGGCGCCCACCTCTGGGGCGACACGTGGATGATCCCCGATCACGGCGAGCAGGCCCCGCCCATCCCTGGCATCCGGTGACCCCCGTCCCCCACGCGAGCCGATGACCGAGCCGCCCCACGATCCGCCGCCGCCCGAGACCGCTCCGGCCGACGCGCCGCCGTCGGCGGAGACCGCGCCCGCGGGGACGCCGGCCGACGCCAGCAGGAAGGACGGCAAGCCGCCGTGGATCATCACGGTCCGCTCCTTCCTGCGCGGTTACTTCCTGGGCGAGGACCCGACGCTGAGCTCGGCCATCGTGCCGATGTGCTTTCTGTCGATGCTCCTTTACACGCGCAACCCGGTGCGCACCAACTTCATCTTCGACGAGCAGGAGGCGCTGCTCGCCAACCCGTACGTGCGCAGCGTGGCCGACCCGACGTCGCACCTGCGCTGGGTCGACGCCTTCTACCGCGACTTCTGGGGCCTGACACCCGACCGCACCATCGGCTCCTACCGGCCGCTGCCCGACCTCATCTGGCGCGCCCTCTGGGCGCTCGGCGCGCGCGACCAGACCCCCTTCCTCCATCACTGGATCAACGTCCTGTTGCACGGGGTGAACGGCGCGCTGCTCGTGCTCATCGTGATGCGCGTCACCAAGAACCGCGGCACCGCGTGGCTCGCCGGGGTGGCCTTCACCGCGTGCGCGGTGGTGACGGAGGCGGTGAGCGGCGTGGTCGGCCTGGCCGACGTGCTCGGCGGCCTGGGCGCGCTGCTCGCGCTGTGCGCGCTGGCGCTGCCCATGTGGGGGATGCCCCTCGCCCTCTTCGGCGCCACGCTCCTGGGCCTGTACTCCAAGGAGAGCGCGCTCTGCATCGTCCCGCTGGTGCCCTTCGCCGCGCTGCTCATGGCGCACGTGACGCACCCCAAGCGGCCGATGCGCTGGGCGCGGATGGGCGTGGCGCTCACCGCGACGATGGCCGCCTTCGTGCTCTACGTCGAGGCGCGAAAACGGATGTTCCCCACGCCCACGCCGCCGGAGCTGCTCCCGGCGGCGAGCGCGCACAAGGGCCTCGCCGGCCGCACCTTCGCCGGGCTGCTGCGCTGGTACGCGCAACCCGGGCTGCCGAAGGACCCGCTCAACAACCCGCTGGTGAAGGCGACGCCCTCCTTCCGCACGGCGGGCGCGCTGCGAGTCTACTGGCGCGGCCTCACGCAGGTCGTCTTCCCGTGGACGCTCTCCGGCGACTACTCGGCGCCGCAGGAGCCCATCCCCAAGCACCTCGTCTTCCCGGAGAGCGTGCTCGGCGCGCTGATGATGGTCGGACCGATGCTGGCGTCCCTCGTCGTCGGCGTGCGCGCGATGTGGCGCGCGTGGAAGGCGCGGCTGCGCGGGGAGAGCGCCCTCCTGGTGGACTACGGCGCCATCGCCGCGGTGGCGATGACGTGGATCGTGGTGAGCTACTTCCCCGTCTCCAACATTCCGCTCGTGCTGCCCACGGTGCGCGCCGAGCGCTTCTGGTACTTCCCCGCCATCGGCTCCAGCGTCCTGGTCGCCATCGCGCTCCACCGCCTGCTGGACGTCACCCGCGCGAAGCACCTGGCGTGGGCGGGCATCGCCTTCGTCGGCCTCTACTTCGGCATGCAGTCCTTCTCCGCGCGGCGGCACGCCGACGACTACGCCGACGACCTCACCTTCTGGGACGCCACGCGGCACGCGGTGCCCAACAGCGCCAAGGCCCACCTCAACTACTCGGTCATGCAAGGCGCCCGCGGCAACCTGGAGGAGCGCCGCAAGGCGAACCTGGTGGCCCTGAAGCTCGCGCCCGAGTGGCCGATGGCGAACGTCTACCTGGGCGACACCCTCTGCCGGATGCACCGCGCGGAGGAGGCATGGCCGCACTACAAGCGCGGCTTCGAGCTCGGCCCCAACGACCTCAGCCTCATCGCGCTGGGCCTGCAGTGCATGTGGGACGAGAAGGACTTCGACCAGCACGAGGCCGAGCTGGAGAAGATGGGCGCCGCGCACCCGGGCTCCTGGCTGGACTACCTGCAGCGCGACGTGGCGAACAACGGCGAGAAGAACAACGGCGTGGACCCCAAGTACCGCCCGCGCGGCTACAACGAGGGACCGAAGAAGGACTGAGTGCGACCTCCTCCCCCGAGCAGAGCCGAGATCCAGCTCGAGGACTTCCGGCGGTACTTCCCCCGGGCGCCGACGGCGCTCTGCATCAAGGAGTGCGCCCGCCTGGACGTGCTGCGCCGCCACGGGTGCGCGAGCCCCATCCTGGACGTGGGGTGCGGAGACGGCCTCTTCGCGTCCATCGCCTTCGCCGACGCGGAGGTGTGGGGTATCGACATCGACGCCAACGAGGGGCGCTGGGCGCAGGCGAGCCGCGCCTACGACCAGATCATCCTGGGCGACATCACCCGCGCCCGCTTGCCCGCCGCCTTCTTCGAGACGTGCGTGGCCAACTGCTCGCTCGAGCACGTGCCCGACCTGGACCAGGCGCTGCGCACCATCCACGACAGCCTCAAGCCGGGCGGGCGCGCGTACCTCTTCGTGCCCAACCGCGACTGGGCGAGCCACATGGTCAGCCTCCGCGCGCTGCGAGTCGCCGGCTTCCCCGGGCTGTCGAAGGCGCTGCAGGACCGGCTGGACCGCGTCTTCGTGCACCACCACCTCTACGACGAGCAGGGCTGGCGGGACGTGGTCGCGCGCTCGCCCTTCGTGCTGGAGTCCATCGAGCCGGTGCTCTCCACCGCGACGACGGTGGCGTTCGAGCTCTTCCTCTTGCCCTCGGTGCTCGGGTGGATGAACCGCAAGATGACGACGCGCTGGACCAACTTCCCTCGCGCGAGGCGCGCGGCCGCCCCCATTGCCTACCGCCTGGCGACGGCCGCCCTCGCCCTCGCCGGCGACGACACGCCGACCGCGGAGTTCCTGGTCGTGGTCAGGCGCGAGCGCTGACATGGCCGAGGCGGTCGACTACTTCGACAACCACCGGCTGAAGCTCCGCTTCCCGTGGAGCCTCTACCACGGGCCGCTGGTGCGGGCCCTCCGCGGGGAGGTGCGCGCCGGGGAGCGCGTGCTCAACGTGGGCGCCGGTCCCTTCTTCGAGCTGGAGCGCCTGCCGCGCGGGGCGCGCTACACCGCGTGCGACATCGACCCGCGCGCGGTGGAGGCAGCGCGGCGGCTGCACGCGGGGCGCCTGGAGCGCGCCGACGTCATCACGGCGGGCGCGCCCCTGCCCTACCCGGCGGGGAGCTTCGACCTGGTGGTGGCCATGGACGTCATCGAGCACGTCGTCGAGCCCGGCCCCTGGCTGGAGGAGCTGGTGCGCGTGACGGCGCCCGGCGGCCGGCTGCTCGTCACCACGCCCAACTACGGCTCGCGATTGCTGCGCGTCATCGAGGGCACCGCCCTGGAGATTGTCGCGCGCGCGCAAGGGTTCAGCCGCAAGGGGCTGCACCCGACCAAGTTCGACGCGGCGCGGCTGGAACGCACCCTCGCCGCGGCGGGCCTGGTGGAGGTCCGCGTCGAGCGCATCTCCTTCGGCTGGGTGCTGGCCGGGCGCGCCCGCAAGCCTGCGTGACGCGCCCTCGCCGTCCGCCGGCTACTTCTTGCCGCGGTTCTTCCAGGCGGTGTTGAACTCGTCGATCGTGGTGATCGTCCGCGGGTTCCACACCATCTTGCGCAGGATGGGCGGGGTGATCGTGGGGACGTGAGCGCCGGCGTTGAGCGCCTCGTTCACGTCCATCATGTGGCGCATGGATCCGACGATGATCTTGGCGCCCAGGCCCTCGCGGTCGAGCACCTTGCGGGTGTTCTCGATGACCGGGAAGACGTCGTAGCCCATGTCGCGCACGCGCCCGCTGAAGATGCTGACGTACGTCGCCCCGGCGAGGGCGGCGAGGTACGCCTGGTTCATCGCCATCAGGCAGGTGACGTTGGTCTTCACGCCCTTCTTGGTGAGCGCGTGCACGACACGCAGGCCGTGCTCGCTCATCGGCACCTTGATGGTGATGCGCTGCGGGTCCCAGGCGTGATAGCCGGCCGCCTCCTCCAGCATCTCCTTCTCGGTCTCCGTCGTGAGCTCCACCGAGACGTCGCCCCAGCTCACCGCGAGGATCTCGCGGATGCGCTCGCCCAGGTCGGCGTCGGGCGCCTCGCGGGAGATGATGAGCGGGTTGGTGGTGACGCCGGAGAGCACCCCCCAGCCGAAGAGATCCTTGATTTCCTTGGGGTCCGAGCTGTCGATGAAGATGGCCATTCGTCCTCCTAAGTAATTTCTTTGTGTAGCACACGCGCCGCGGCGTCGCGCCACGGGCTCGCCGGAGGCCGGCGCGCGCCCCGCGGGAGGGCCGGCGTCAGCTCAGCCGGCACCAGGCAAATGTGTTCAGCCCGAACTTGTGCGTGTGGCACGCCTTGATCTCGCTCGGCCGGAAGCCACCCTCCACCAGGAGCGTCCAGAGCTCCCGCGGCGAGTAGTAGCGCTTGTGGTCGTCCATCTCCTGCGCGGGGCTCACGTGGAGGCGAAAGGCGGCGGTCTCCAGGAAGAACTTGCCGCGCCAGGAGGGTACGTTCACGAAGGCGACCCCGCCCGGACGCAGGACGCGGCGCATGTGACGCACCGCGACCGCCGGGCTCCAGAGGTGCTCGAGCACGCTGTTGCAGAGGACGACGTCCAGGCTCGCGTCGGGCACCTTCTCCAGGATCTCGGGCAGCACGCCCTGCAGGGCGGTCACCTTCGGGTGGGTCTTGAGATCCTCGGCCAGGGAGAGGTCCACCAGGGTGGCCGACGCCACCTCCGGCAGGACGGTGCGCATGAAGTCGGCCTGGAAGCCGCAGCCGAAATCGCCCACGTCCTTGCCGGCGAAGCTGCGCACCGCGCGCCGGATGCGCACCGAGGAGAGCCACACGCCGAAGCGATCGACCGGTGTCTGGCGGTGCGCCTCCCCGAAGGAGGTGTTGCGATCCCCCTCGCGATTTGCGAAATCCATGGGCTTCATCTCGGGCATCGAGGCGGCGGCGGAGGGTGCCTCAAGACGTCCCCTCGCGCAAGCTCGCCGGGGCGCGCGGCAGGCGGCGGAATGCGAAGACGAGGCCGCCCGCCGTCGCGACGAGCAGCAGCACGCCGAGCCAGAAGAAGCGCGGGACGAAGCGGAAATCCACGTCCCCGCTCGAGCCGTGGATCTCCGTCCCCACTGCGCTGGAGTAGTTCATCACCGGCTTGCCGTTCGCCCTCCAGCCGGGGTCCCAGTTCTGATTGAGGACCAGGGTGTCGCCGGGGTTCGCTCCCTCGTAGTGGACGCGCATGTCGTTGGGCGTCCAGCGCGTGAAGGTCAGCTTGCCGACGCCGGTGGCCGTGTACAGCTCGCCGCGGTACGCCGGATCGCCCTCGCCGTGCGCGCCGAGGCCGATGGTGGGGTTGTTGGGGGTGCCGCGGAAGTAGGTCTGCAGGCCGGGGAAGGTCGCGCAGTCGATGACGCCGACGTTGGCCATCATGGCGGGCATGCTGGGGGGCGCCCAGTCGCTCGACTCGTAGCGGAGCGACGGCGGCGCGACGTTGTACTGGTGGTAGGGCGCGACGGACGGCGTGACGTGCGGCGGGTTGCGCGTGAGCGCCGAGACGACCGGCTTCTGCGCCTCCAGCCCCACGTCCAGGGCGACGTAGGCGGCCGAGAAGAGCATGGCGATCTCCAGCAGCCAGCGGCGGCGCGCGCGCGAGAGCACCCGCTCGAGCGCGGCCATCGACGTGAGCACCAGCAGGAGCGGCGCGACGTAGAGCCACCGCGAGGGCACGTGCTGCGACTCGAAGATGGGCAGGTGGTCGTGCAGGATGCCCCACGGCGCGTACTCGTGGAAGCGGCCCAGGCCGAGCACGATGCACGCGACGCCGCTGATCATGAGCGCGCGCGGCCGCGCCCGTCGCGCCACGAAGGGCGCGACCAGCATGAGCAGGACCGGCACCCACCCGATGTACGCGCCGAACTCGTGCCACCCCCACGGCCCGACCGAGGGCTGCGGGTCGGTGGAGCGGGCGGTGAAGATGCCGATCAGCGCGCCCAGGTCCATCGTCTCGTTGGAGTCGGTGAGACGCGGGAAGCGCCGGAGCATATCGAAGATGGGGAGCAGGCGCGGCGCGGCGAAGAGGAAGGAGAAGACGCCGGCGGCCACCGCGAGGCCCACCGGCCGGAGCGATCGCCACGCGACGGCCAGCGCCAGGGAGTAGACCGCGAGCAGGACGATGACCTGGGGCAGCGGGTAGATCGCGCCGGTGTAGACCATCATCGCGAGCACGCCCCCGAGGAGCGCGACCTCGCGCAGGGTCCTGCGGCGATCAGCCGGCGGGGTGCAGGCGGCGCGGTCCATGAAGTACAGCGCGAAGGGGACCCACGCGTAGTACAGGTGCCACATGTGCCCGGCCTTCACCTGCAGGGCCCAGCGTCCGGTGACGACGAACGCCGCGATGACGAGCAGCCGCGCGCCCGGGCTGCGCGTGTAGCGCCCCGACAGCAGCCACGTGCCGACCAGGGAGAGCACCGCGGTGCCGGTGACCTCCACGCGCAGGGCGACCGGGAACTTCAAGAAGACGTAGGCCGGCAGCCACGGGGAGACCAGCGTGCTCCCGCTCTCCAGCCCCCCCCACCAGGTGTGGCCGCCGCAGCTCCACGGGTTCCAGAAGGGGAACTGGTGGAAGACGCGGATGGTCTTCACCATCACGTAGCGGTGGGACTGCATCTGGTCCCAGTCGTGGGTGCCGTAGGAGTCCAGCCGGGAGAAGAGCGGCGCGCACACGAGCGCGACGAGCCCGAGGCCGAGCAGCACCGTGAAGACGTCGAGCGCCACGCGGGCCCAGCGGGCCGCGCGCGAGGGCCTCCGCGCCGCCGCGCTCGGCTCGGGCGAAACCGGGTCGTTGGGCGTCACGGCCGACCGTAGACCTCGATCTCCATGAGGGCGATGTAGCCCTGGTCCTTGGTCACCCGGACGTAGCGCGCCTCGCGGCCGCCCAGGTCGGCGGTCCACACGTGGAAGCCCTCGGTCCGCTTCGCCGCGTCCTGGAAGTGCGTGCCGTCCTCGGACACCTGGAGCGTGAGCGGCACCATGTCGTCGAACCAGCCGTCGCCGCGGTTGTACACGCGCACGCGGTCCACGTGATAGGAGCGCTCCAAATCCACGGTGACGAACGGGTGCGCCTGCCTCACCGTGTGCACGTTGTACGTGCCCCGCGTGCGGCCGTCGGTCACCTGCGACGGGTTCGGGGGGTTGAAGCGCAGCGGGCTGGTGTACACCGGCTTGCCCAGCGCGATGTTGCGCGGGAGCAGCGCCGCGCGGGCCCAGCCCCCCAGGAGCAGCAGCGGCACCAGCACCAGGGCGGCCACGCGGCCGTAGCGCAGCGCGCGCAGCTCGACGACCGAGCGCGCGTCCACGCCGGAGAGGAGCTTGCCGACCACGCGATCGAGCGCGTCACGCAGGCGCTCGGCGTGCGCGGGGGGGAGCGCGTCGACGGCGAGGGGGTCCGCGTCGCCCAGGTGCGCCTCCACCCGCGCGCGCGCCGCCGGCGCCACCGACGGCGCGTACCGCTCCAGCTCCGCCGCGGTCACCGGCGCGTCACCGGCGTCGCCCGCCTCCGCGCGCGCCGCCTCCACGGCGAGGCGAAGCGCCGCGTCGAGGAGCACCACCGCGGCCACGGCCGACGACATCTTGCGCGACGCGACGAGCCGCAGCCGCGCGGCCGCCTTGAGCCCCTTCACGTCGCGCGTGCGCTCCTCGCCGCGCTCGCGCGCTCGCGCCTCGGCATGCCGGAGGAGCACGACCTCTCCGAGACCGGTGGCGAGCGAACGGAGGATCCCCATCCTACCCGCCTCCCGCCGCGAGCGTGTCGACCAGCGCGCCCGCGACCTCGAGCAGCGACTTTCCCGAGACGTGGGGCAGGGTGGACACCGACGAGACGCCGGCGCGCAGAGGGCAGAGCTCGCAGCGGCGCGGGTCGAACACCAGCGCAGTGCGCATCCCCGCGGCGCGGCCGGCCTCCACGTCGGAGACGGTGTCTCCCACCACCCACGAGGCGGCGCGGTCCAGGTCGAGATCGCGCGCCAGGTCCTCGATCATCCCCGGCTGCGGCTTGCGGCAGCGGCACGGCCCGACGAGCTGGGGGTCTCCGCCCGGGCCGCCCGCCGGGTGATGCATGCATACTGCAACCTTTGCGATCTCCACCTTCTCCCGCGCGAGCATCTCCACCAGCGCGGCGTTGGTGCGCGCCACGGCGGCGGCGGAGAAGTGCCCCTTGGCCGGGCCCGGCTGGTTGGTGGCGATGGCGAGGACGTAGCCTGCGCCGGCGAGCTGGCGCAGCGCCTCGACCACGCCCGGCAGGAGGCGGAGCTGGTCGGGATGAAAGGCCGTCGTGATGACGCCGGTCTCCTCGTCGCGCACGACGTCCACGAGGGTGCCGTCGCGGTCGAGGACGACGCCCCGGGTCACTTGGTCGATTCCCACTTCGTCGCGGCGATCTGCAGCTTCGGGTGGCTGACCAGCAGGTGCCAGAGCACCGCGCAGAAGCCCTCGGTGTGGGGGGTGATGCGGTCCTTGCTCACCACCGGCACCAGCACGCACGCGTCGGCGACCTGCTTGGTGTAGCCGCCGTCGCGGCCGACGATGCCGAAGACCTTCGCCCCGCGCTCCTTGGCGAGCTCCATCGCCCGCACCAGGTTGACCGAGACGTTCTTCTCCTTGTTGCCGCCGCCGACGGAGTAGATGAGGAGCGCGTCGTCCTCGCGCAGGCGGGAGCCCTTCAGCCACTCGGAGAAGGTGGTGTCCCAGCCCTCGTCGTTGGTGCGGGCGGTGAGCTCGGAGACGTTGTCCGTCGGTGTGTAGGCCTCGAAGCCGCAGATCTTCCGGAAGTCGTTGACCGCGTGGCTGGCGTGCCCGGCCGACCCGCCGACGCCCAGGATGAAGAGGCGCCCGCCGCCGGCGCGCACCGCGGCGAGGCCGTCGGCCACGGCCTCGATGCTGGTGGTGTCGAGCGCCTTGATGAGGGCGACGCTCTCTTCGAGGAACTGCTGGCTGAAGGTGGTCATCCGGGGGTGCCTCTCACGAACGGTGGAAGTTGGCGACGATGCGCGCGCCGTCGAAGTCGAAGCGGAAGCGCAGCGGGCGCAGCCCGCGGGTGACGAGGGCCTCGTAGACGCGGCGCTTGTCCGCCGGGCGCACGTAGAACATGAAGAAGCCGCCGCCGCCGGCGCCCATGAGCTTGCCGCCGATGGCGCCGGCCTTGCGCGCCGCCTCGTAGTGCTCGTCGATGACCGAGTCGGTCATGTTGGAGGCGAGCTTGCGCTTGTTGGTCCAGTGCTCGTGCAAGAGGTCGCCGTACGCGTCCAGGTTGCCCTTCACCAGGATGTCGCGGGTGTCGTAGCCGAGCTGCTTGATGCGGTGCATGCGCTCGAGCGCGCCGTCCTTGTTCGCCTTGATGGACTTGCGCTGCTCGCTCAGCACGGCGGACGCCGCGCGCTCCACGCCGGAGTAGAAGATGAGCAAGCTGCTCTCCAGCTCGTCCATCACGTAGTCCTTGATGGGCACCGGCTCCACGTGGACGGTGCCGTCCGTGTCGAAGGTGAACGCGGTGATCCCGCCGAAGGCGCTGATGTACTGGTCCTGCTTGCCGATGGGCTCCCCGAGGACGTCGATCTCGATGTGGCACGCCTCGTCGGCGAGCTGCGCCGTCGGGACGAACTCGCGCTTGTACGCGTGCAGCGCGTTGAGCAGGGCGATGGTGAAGGCGCTGGACGAGCCGAGGCCGGAGTTGGACGGCAGGTCGGCGACGCTGACCAGCTCGATGCCCTGGGTGATCCCCTCGAAGCGGAGCGACTCGCGGAAGATGCGGTGCTCGATCTGGTCGATGGAGTCCACCGTCTCGGTCTTGGAGTACGCGAGTCGGACCGACTTGTAGAACCGGCGGTTGGCGGCGACGAAGACGTACTTGTCGATCGCCGCGGCGACGAGGAAGCCGCCGTGGTCGCGGGAGTAGCTGGGCAGGTCCGTGCCGCCACCGCCGAGCGAGAAACGGACGGGCGCGCGCGAGACGATCATGGGGCGCCTCCTTGGCGCGATGAGAGGTAGCGCTCCAACTCGGAAAGGCCTTGCTCGGAGCCGATCTCGTAAAACCTCTCACGCACCACGTGAGCGCGCAAGCGCCCGCGCGCGGCCAGATCGCGCTGGACGACGTCCAGCCCGAGCGCGGCGCCGGCGGGGAGCGCCTCGACCACCGCGCGCCGCAGGGCGATGGCGCCGTAGTCGATGTGGTCGAAGGCCGGGTCCCCGGCGCCCTTCTCGTAACGGATGACCCAGGTGCCGTCGGTGCGGACGTTGGAGGCGTCCCACTGCCCGTCGTTCTTGAAGACGGCCATCACGCCGTCGCAGTCGGCGCGGGCGCCGAGCTCTCGGAGCGGCGCGGCGTAGTCGAAGGGCAGGTAGCTGTCGCCGTAGGTGACGAGGAAGGTCTCCTCCAGCATGGGCAGCGCGGCGCGCAGGGCGCCGGCGGTGCCCAGGAGCGTCGGGCCCTCGTCGGACCAGCGGACGGCCACGCCGAGGCGCGCGCCGTCGCCCACGTGCTCCCGGATCTGCTCGCCCAGGTGCGCGACGCACATGATCACCTCGGTGATCCCGCACGAGGCCAGGAGCTCCAGCTGCCAGTCGACGAAGGGGCGGCCGGAGACCGGGAGCATGGACTTCGGCACGGTCAGCGTGCGGGGACGCAGCCGGGTGGCGAGCCCCCCCGCGAGCACGACGGCCTGCACGGCTCAGCCCCCGAACACTTCGCGCGCGACCTCGGCCACGGCCTGGTCGACGGCCTGGTCGGAGGTGAAGCGCACCTTGAAGCCCAGCGCGGCGAGCTTGTCCGGCTTGATGCGCGAGAGCGGCACGTCCCCCGGCCAGCCCTGCGTCCCGCCGCCATACTCGACGCGCGCCTTCGGGTTGGGCGAGCGCGCCACGCAGAGCTCGGCGATGCGGCGCACGCTGGTCCAGTCCGGCGGGGCCAGGTTGTAGATCCCCAGCTTCTCCGTGGCGTTGTCGTGGCAGTAGAGCACCCCGGCGGTGCAGTCGGTCACGTGCAGGTAGGGCTTGGCCTGCTTGCCGTCTCCCAGCACGTCCAGGTACTCGGGGTGGGACTTGAGCTTCTTGCAGAAGTCCAGGATGGCGCCGTGGGTGCCGCGCGGGCCGACCACGTTGCCGAAGCGGACGATGGTGCCGTGGAAGCTGAAGCACTCCACGTACGCCGAGATGAGCGCCTCGCCCGCGAGCTTGCTCGCGCCGTACAGCGAGATGGGCAGGAGGCGCGTGTCCGGCTCGGCGCACGCCTCCGCCGTGTTGCCGTAGACGGTGCCGCTCGAGGAGAAGACGAAGCGGGTGATGCCGTTGAGCCGCGCGGCCTCCAGGGCGTTGTAGGTGGCGATGGTGCCCTGCTCCAGGTCCAGGCGCGTGCGCTCCAGGCCCCAGCGCGCCTCCGGGTTGGCCGCCAGGTGGAAGACCACGTCGTGGCCGGCCATCGACCGGGTGAGCAGTTCCAGGTCCAGGGCGTCCCCCACCACCAGCTTCACCCGGCCGGACTCCAGGTTGGCGCCGAGGAACTCGCGCTTCCCCACCGACATGTTGTCGTACGCGGTGACCTCACCGCGCTCCACGAGGCGGTCGATGAGGTGACTGCCGATGAAACCCGCTCCTCCGACGACGAACGATTGCACGAGACCTCCAGCTTTCCCGGGCATGCTAGCAGACGGCGCGGGCCCGGGGCGTCCTCTCAGGAGCGGCGGCGATCGTAGTGGCGCCCGCTGCGCACGCGGTCGCCGTTGCCCACGGCCGAGGCGATGCGCAGGAAGGTCCACACCGTGCCGCGGAGCTTGGCGAGCTTGGACTCCCCGACGCGCTCGCTGTACTCGATGGGGTACTCCACGACGTGGTAGTTGCTCCGCGCGGGGAGGATGAGCGTGTCCAGCGGGAGGGCGTCCCCGTCCCCGCTGAAGTCGAAGCCACGGATG
Organism: uncultured delta proteobacterium; assembly: GCA_963782055.1. Taxonomy (GTDB): domain Bacteria; phylum Myxococcota_A; class Polyangia; order Polyangiales; family Polyangiaceae; genus DASXHD01. The sequence goes on along the minus strand of CAWAIF010000003.1, from coordinate 289,329 downwards.
ACCGAGGCGCGGTAGCCGCGCATCCCGGAGTGCACGTCGGTCGTGGGGATGCCGTGCACCACCTGAGCGGTGGCGGCGAACATGCGGTTGGCGAGGAAGTTGGGGACGGGCATCGCCTTCGGGTAGCGGGCGGTGCGGCTGGCGTTGACCACGTCGGCGCCCTGCTCCAACAGCTCGAGGATGTGCGGGATCTCGGCGGTGGGGTAGGTGAAGTCGCAGTCGATGTAGATGAGGGCGTCGCTCTCGGAGGCGGCCTCGTACATCAGCCGCTCCATGGCGGGGCCGTGGCCGCGGGGCGGGAGCTGGCGGATGACGCGCGCGCCCTTCGCGCGGGCGAGGTCGGGCGTCTCGTCGCTCGAGCTGTCGATGAGGAGGAGCTTCGCCTCCGGCGCGACCGCCCGGATGTCGTCGATCATGCGCTCGACCGACTCCTTCTCGTTGAGCGTGAGCATGCCGACGGTGAGGGAGAGCGGGCCCTTGCGCGGCGGCTTGCGGCCCACCACGACGACCTCCTCGGCGAAGCGCGCGGGCGCGGCCTTGCCGATCACGCGCTCGAGCGGCCACACGACGTGCGGCCCCAGGCCGAAGGTGGTGGGGTGCGTGAGCTGGTGGACCGAGGCGGTCGCGAGGGACTTGACCATGCGCGGGCCGATGTCGGTGCGAAGGACCTCCAGGCCGGCGAGCTCGAGGAGCGAGGCCCCGCGGGCGGCGGCCTGCGACTCGGGTCGGAGGTCGAGGACGACGTGACCTCCGTCCTCCAGGAGGTCGGGGACGGCGCGCAGCAGAGCGTCCAGATTGGCGCGGCCGTCCAGGTCCTGGAAGAGGACGAGGTCGAACCGCCGGCCCGCGACGGGGCCGAGCGGGTGGTCCCCCTGCGCCGCGTGCGCCTCGTCGGCGGCCTCGCGGGTACGATCGAGCGCCGCGGGCTCCCACTCCAGCGCGACGACCTTCGCCCCGCGGTCGCGCGCGACGTGCACCGTCCCGGCGAGGTTCGCCCCCACGGCGAGCATGGTCCGGGGGCGCCCGAGGTTGGCGCAGAGGGCGAGGTTCTGCGGCGTGACGCGGTCGTCCATGGGGCGCCCAATTACCACAAAAGGGGCCGGCTGGACCCCGCAGGTTGTGAAACCTGCCCTCAGCGCAGGACCGCGAGGTCCACCTGCTCCGGGCCGTGGAGAGGGGCCGGCGCGGCGCGCCCGTCCAGCGAGGCCCAGGCGCCGGAGAGGACCTCCTCGCCGATGCGATGCTTCAGCTCCACGTCGAGGCGGTAGATGAACCCCTGCTTCCAGAGCCGGGTGGGGATCGAAGGCGGGTACGCCAGGTCCATCACGTTGGGATCGGCAGGGATGGAGCTGAAGCGCGCCTTCTTCCGGACCGTCGCGTGGACGGTGAACATCGCCGCCCCGGGCGTCGGCCCGCCGGAGGAGAAGTACAGGTGCAGCATCGACTTGACGCCGTGGGTGATGCGCATGCCGATCAGGACGTGGCCGCCGGTGAAGTGCGCCTCCGGCGAGCGGTCGATGGAGTCGAGGACCTCCTGCTCCAGCTTCGCCGCGCGCCCGGTGTCGCCGGCCGCCACCGCGACGTTGTGCGCGATGCGCTTCTGGTCGAGCGTGACCGGCGCGACCGTCGGCGGCGTCGCATCCTGTCCGAGGTGGTAGCGCCACTCCCACGTGAGGAAGGGGTCGGGCTGGGGGGACAGCGAGCGGACCGGTTCTGTCGCGTTGGTCAGCAGCCACTCCAGCGGGCCCGGCTCGCGCTCCTGCACGAGGAAGGCGTCGAGCGGCGCCGGAGGCTCGGAGGGGCGGACGAGCACGACGTCGCCGTAGACGCGCACGTGGTGCTTGCTCGCCAGGTCCCGCAGCCCGTCGGCGCCGATGCTGTTCGCCCGCCCGACCCAGAACGCCTCCTTGGGGTCGGGCTTGGCGCTGGTGGTGGGGGTGGCCGCGATGGCCCACTCCTGCTCCCAGAAGGCCGCGGCCGAGGGGTGGAAGCCCACGACGTCCCCGCGGTGGAGGTACGGACGGACCGCGTTGACCAGCAGCCAGTTGAGATCGCCGGCGGACTGGTAGCGGCTGCCCTTGTCGTCGTACTTGCCGCCCGTCTCGCGCCAGATGCGCAGGGAGCGCGCGCCGTCGGGGAGGATGAGCAGCGTCGACACCGCGATCACGGTCATGGCGGCCACCGCGCCGGCGGCGACCGCCTCGGTCGGAGAGAACCGCCGCACCACCGCGCGGACCACGTCGTCCACCGAGGCGACGAGCTGCGCGAGGCCGAGCGCGAAGTACAGGCCGAAGTAGTGCGGCCAGAAGATGTGCACGTCGGCGCCCTGCTTGAAGACGAGGTACTGCGCGGCGGCGCCGAAGAGGGCGGCGAGCGGCATCATCTCCACGTCTCGGCGCTTGATGGAGGCGCGGATCACCCCGACCGGGAGCGCCAGCTTGCCGATGGCGATGGCGATGGGGGTGAAGCTGAAGTCGATCCACGCCTTGCGCGCCTCCAGCACGGTGGAGAGCGGCTGGTCGGACCCGGCGCCACGGTCCTGCGCCGAGGAGAGCCAGCTGGAGAGGCCGTCGGCGTGCTTGAACATGCCGATGGTGACCGCCGCGGTGAAGACGGCGACGGACGCCGACCACGCCCACGCGCGGGCGTCGGTGCGGAAGCGCCCGATCGGCGTGGCCCACGCCGGCAGGACGAAGGTGCGGGCGAAGGTCCAGACCAGCACCGGCGCGATGAGCAGGTAGCCCGCCCAGTCGCCGAAGGTGGCCACCAGGACGCCCAGCAGCATCAAGGCGAGATCGCGACGCCGCGAGGTCTCCTGGTAGCGGAGGTGCCCCCAGTAGTAGAGGGCGGCCCCGAAGATGGTCATCACCTCCAGGCTGGCGAAGCAGGAGTAGCCGATGGTGAGCGGGAGGATGACGAAGCCGACGGCGGCCGCCGCGCCCGCCAGCGGTCCCCCGATGCGCCGGCCGATGCCGTAGAGGAGCGGGGGCGTGAGGGTGCTGAAGACGACCGCCGGCAGGGCGATGTCGAAGTTGCGGTGGAAGAAGAAGAGCGCGCAGATGGCCTGCGCCCAGTGCACGCCGTAGGGGTGGTGGCAGTACGCGCTGGAGAGCGGCGGGCGCGTGAGCGAGTGCCAGTCCCAGAGCGCATAGAAGGTGTGCCAGCGCACCATGTTCTCGCCGAACATGGCCGTGGCGGCGCCGCTCGACCCGAGGTGGCCGGATCCCGGGATCTGGTCGATGCCCCAGATGGCGGTGAAGAAGAACCACGCCGTCGCGAGGATCACCGTCACGCGAGCGACGCGCTCGCCCCAGCGAGGCGCAGGTCCGGGCGGGCTCACGCACGGCTTTCTAGCACACCGTCTCGCGCTCGTGCGGGGGTGGGGCGGGCCGGTGTCAGCCCTGCCGCGCCAGCCCGTCCGTTCCACGCGGCGCCTCACCCTTGACACGCCGCACCGCTACGGATACCTACGGCGACCTCCGCCACATCGGAGACTCGGGCGAATAGCTCAATTGGTAGAGCAGCGGACTCTTAATCCGTTGGCTCAGGGTTCAAGTCCCTGTTCGCCCACCACCGAATGGTCCCGCTCACCGCGGGCCCTGTGACCTGCGCGCCCCGGCGCGGTAGTCTCCGGCGCGTGCGCATCGTCTGGAGCGAGGAAGCCCGCAAGACCCTGCTGCCACGCTCGCGCGAGCACGCGAAGGCCGTGAAGTGGCCGCCGGCGCGACCGGCGTGGGAGCGGCTGAAGCGGGAGGCGCGCCAGCCGGAGCAGCGCTTCGTCAACGGCCGGTCCCTCGCCGCGCCGCCGCTCGCGAGCATCATGGAACGGTGCGGCGAGCTCATGACCCTGGAGACGCCCCCCGCGGCGTGGGACGTCGACACCGCGGCCGCGTTGATGGCGCTGCTCTACCCCAGCGCGCACACGCCCATCCTCGCCTCGGTGATGCACACCTCCGGCTTGCCGGGCGTGGTGCGGGTGGTGCTCCGGTCGCTGGAGCTCACCGCCGAGACCGTGCGCGACCCGAAGAACCACTGGGCGTACGTGCTGCGCACGGTGACCCGGACTCCCGGCAGCGACCGGCTGCGCGCGCCGCTCCTCGCCGCGACCGACGCGGTCCGTGCAGAATGCAAGGAAGTCGCGCGGGCGGCCTGGGACGGGGCGTCGCTCGGGCAGAAGACGACGCTCGCCTACGCCTTCTTCGAGGAGGAGCGCTGGACGGACGAGGTGACGCGCGCCTGGATGACCGTCGCCGACCCGCCCCAGGTCGACATCCTCTACCCCATCGTGCGAGACATGGACGCGGTGCGCGCCTTCTTCCCGCGGCGCCAGCAGTCGCGCAGCTTCCTCGAGCTGGTGGAGACCTTCGGCGACGCCGCGCTGCCCCTGCTCACCGAGGTGTTCGAGGCGCCCCGCGACGAGTTCGAGCGCTGGCACGCCGCGCGCGCGCTCGCCCTCTTCGACGACCCGGCCGCGGCCCGCCTCCTCGCCTCGCAGATCACCAAGACCAAGGTGCGCCCCTCGGCGGCGGAGTTCTTCGCGCGCTTCCCGCACCACGCCGCGGAGGTGCTCGCGCCCCTGGCGAAGGGCAAGGGGCGCATCGCCAAGCTGGCGGCGGAGCTGGTGGCGGGCGCGCGCCGCGCGGCGGCGGCGGAGCAGGGTACGGCCGTGGCCGCTCCGGAGGCCGCCGCGGAGGAGCTGCCGGCCATCCTGCGCGAGCCCCCGTGGACGCTGAAGAAGAGGCCGAAGAAGCCCTCGCTGCGCGTCCCGGGTGGGGTGACGCCGGTGCTGCACGAGCGGATCGCCATCGACCCGCAGATCGCGCGCGAGGTGCTGGAGGAGGCCGCGGTCCTGGCCCGGGGCAAGCCGGAGATGAACGAGGCGCAGCGCGCGGCGTACCTGGAGCGGGTGCGGGGCAAGGGCAGCTACGTCGATCCGGTGCTCCACGACGGCGGCGACGGGCCGGCGCGCGTCCCGGACGACCTGCAGCTCACCGCCTGGAACGAGAGCTCCGCGCGGGTCATGGACCGCCAGGTGTCGCTGGTGGCCTACTTCCTCGCCCGCTTCGGCGCGGAGGCGATGCCCGGCGTGCTGGTGCAGCTCGAGAAGTCGTTCACCTACCGCCGCGACGACCCGCACGTGCTGTTCGGGGTGGACTCGACCCGCATCGTCCCTGCGCTGGTGAAGGTGCACGGCTACGAGGTCCGCGAGCCGGTGGTGCGCGACTGGATGCGCCTCCACCCGCGCACCGCGCTGCTCGGCCTGCTCCCGCTCGTCTTCGGCGGCGAGAAGGTCCCCGGCGCCGCGCCCCTGCTCTGGGCGCTGGTGCACGAGGACGGCGCCGACGTGCGCGCGGCGGCGGACGAGTACGGCCCGGAGATGCGCCGCGTCGTCGACGACTGGCTCGCGTGGGACCGCCGCTTCGACGTGCCGAAGAAGCTCCCGAAGATGCCCGGCACCTGGCGCCCGGAGACCTTCCGCCGGCCGCTGCTCGAGGGCGGCAAGGCCCTGCCGCTCGCGGCGGTGGAGACCCTGGGGGTGATGCTCCGGCTCTCGCCGCCCGGCCGCCCCTACCCCGGCCTCGCGGAGGTGAAGGAGGCGTGCGAGCCGCGCAGCCTCGCCGAGCTGTCGTGGGACATGGCGCGCGCGTGGGACACGGCGGGTGGGAAGACGCGGGACGTGTGGATGCGCAACGCCCTGGTCCACCTCGCCGACGACGAGGTGGTCCGGCGCCTGACGCCCGCGATGAGAGCGGACCGCTTCGTGGCCGTGCTGGAGGCGATCGGCACCGACGCCGCGGTCATGGAGCTCCTCACCATCGCGGGGCGCGCGCCGGGCTCGAGCTGGATGGTGGATCCGGGGCTGCGCCGGCTGGCGCGGGCCCGCGGCGTGACGCCGGACGAGCTGGAGGAGAGCGTCATCCCGACGCTGGGCGTCGACGCCCGGGGACAGCTCTCCCTGCAGCACGGCGACCGCCCGCTGCGGGTGGGGTTCGACTCCCGCCTGGAGCCGCACATCGTCGACGAGGAGACCGGCGGCAAGCTGCGCGCCCTCCCCCGCGCCACCGGCGATCCGGAGGCGGTGGAGACGGCCAAGCGCATCTGGGCCGACCTGAAGGAGGACGTCGCCGTCCTCGCCACCCGCCGGCTCGCCGCGCTGGAGCGGGCGATGCTCACGCGCCGCACCTGGACGCGCGAGGACTTCGAGCGCACCTGGGTCCACCACCCGCTGATGGTGCACGTCGCGCGCGGTCTGGTGTGGACGAGCGAAGGGAGGAGCTTCCGCATCGCGGAGGACCGCACCTACGCCGGCCCGCACGACGCGGCGGTGGAGCTCGGCCCGACGGTGCAGCTCTATCACCCCGCCGTGGGCACGCCGGAGGAGCGCGAGGCGTGGCGGCAGATCCTGGCGGACTACGAGATCGTCCAGGGGTTCTTGCAGGTGGAGCGCGGCAGGTCGGCGCCGCCCCAGGGCAACACCAGCGGCGATCCGGGCAACGTCATCGAGCAGCCGGTCCCGGCGTGGCGATGCGCCGACCTGGAGACACGGCTGCTGGCCCGCGGCTTCCAGCGCGGCTCCACGCGCGACAAGGTCCGCACTCTGAAGCGCGATCTGTACGGGCGGCGCGGCGAGGTGAGACTGGTCTGCGAGTTCGACGAGGAGGTGTCGCACGTGCAGATCGGGTTCTGGCGCAAGCAGGTGCCGCTCCCGGTCACCACCATCCACCCGGTGGACGTCGCGGAGGCGCTCTTCGACCTCGCCCCGGGCTGAAGGCTACCGCGCCTCTCGCACCAGGTTCAGCCGCACCGCCGCGTCCAGCCAGGCATCGGCGCCCTCCGGTCCGGCGGTCCGCGCGCGCGACTCCAGGGCGCGCAGGCGCACGCCCAGCCCCGCCACGCCGGCGTCGTCGCAGCGCTGCGCCGCGGCGCCGCACCGCTCGGTCACCGCGCGCGAGGCCCCGCTGACCCCGGCGTGGCACAGCTCCTCCAGCGCGGACTCGGCGGCGTCCAGCGCCGCGTCGATGGCGCCGGGGTGCGCGTGCACCGCCACGGGCGACGGCGGCGGCGCCTGGATCGGCCCGGCGAGGTCGGGCACCACCATGTCGTCGGCGGCGACGGCCAGCGGGTCCACCTGCCAGCCGAGCGGACCGCGCGCGAGATTGCCCGCCACGAAGCGGACGTTGCGCGCGAGGGCCGCGCCCACCGCGTCCAGCGCGTGCGGCGCGGCGCGCCGGTGGCGCACCACCACGGTGAAGGGGTTGCCCGCGGCGTCGAGCAGGCTCGCCAGGAGCTGCTGCTCCGCCGCGACGTACGCCACGTCCACCACCTGTGACACCTCCACGACGTGGACCTCCTCGGCGAGCACGCGCGGCCGGAGCACGCGCGGCGGCCGCTGCTTGATGCGCCCGGCGTGCTCCTCCAGGTCCTTGACGAGCAGCGGCGAAGGCAGCGTCCCCCACTCGCCGCGCTGCGGCGTCACGCTCGTCTGGGCCACGCGGGAGGTGCCGAGATTGATGGACCGGTTGGCGCGGCGCTTCACCACCTTCGACACCACCTGCCCGTGCGCGAGGGTCCCCAGCAGCATGCGCGTCGCGACCGAGCGGCGTGCGAGCGCCGGCCCCTCCTCCGGCTCGGTCTTCTCGTCGAACTCCCACCGCTTGCGCAGCACCAGCACCAGCGTGGTGTCCGGGTCGGCGAGGAAGACGTCGGCGAAGCGCGTGCGGCCGTCCGACCGCACGCGGGCGCCGAGCGAGACGAGCCGCACGTGGTCGAGCAGCGTCTCCGGCGCCTCGTCCTCGCCCAGCACGAAGCGCGCGGGGAGTTCTCCGCCTTGCCGGCTCGCGCGCAGCCGCGCCCCGAGCTCCATGAGCAGACCGGCGATCTCGCGGGTGCCGTAGAGCGCGCTCCGGGCGCGGTAGCCCTCCAGGGCGATCTGCAGGTCGACGACCAGCGCGTTCACCCAGGTCAGCCCCTCCCTGTCCACGCGCGTGCGCACTTCGGCGAAGCGCGCGGGCGAGGGGAGCGTCTCGGCGATGCCGCGGCCGAGCACGTCGCGCACCAGCTCGCTCACCACGTCGAGCACCTCCGAGCGCGCCGGGCTGGCGCCGCCGCCCATCGCGACCACCACGCTCGCGGCGTCGCCTCGCGCCTCCCGGAACGCCCACACCGCGAGCGCCAGGTGCTCGCACGCGCCGCCCGCCTGCGCGCAGTCGCAGCGCGCGTACGCCACGTCGCGCGGGACCAGGAAGCGCACGGTGCAGGAGGGCAGCTTCGCCGTGGGCACGCCGTCGCGCTCCACCGTGACCAGCACGCCCTTCTTCCTCGCGGCGCGCGCGCGGTCCAGCGTCCGCGCGCCGAGCGCAACCTCCAGCGCGGCGTCGTCGATCTCCGCCGGCGACCAGTGGAGCGGCACGCGCGCCGACGAAGGCGGCGGCCCGCCCTCGTGCTCCGCTGCGTGCCACGGCTTGTAGGCGAGCGCCACGGCGACGCGGTGCCGGCACGCGCCGGTCGCCGCGCACGTGCACGGGGTCTCCTTGATCGGCTTGCCCGGCAGGAGCTTGGCGACGACACCGTCCTTGAAGGTGCCGACGACGGTGCCGTCCTCCAGCTCCTCCAGCGCCGGCCCGGCGCCCTCGGCGAGCTCGCGCTGCGCGCGCTTGACGAGCCCCATGTTGGCCAGCGACGCCAGCGCCTCCGGCGTCAGGGCGAGCAGGTCCGGCCGGCTCACACCCGCACCTTCTCGGCGATGAAGTTGACCAGCTCCCCCGGCGTCATCGCCCCGACGTGCGCGCCCACCTGCACCAGCCGCCGGGCGAGGTCCCTGTCGTAGGAGGGGTTGGCCTGCTCGTCGAGCGCGGCCAGGCCGAGCACGATGCTCCCCTGATCGCAGAGCGCCTTCACGCGCTGCACCAGCACGCCCGGGCTCCCGCCCTCGAAGAAGTCGGTCACCAGCACGACGATGGTGCGGCGCGGGTTCTCCACGATCCCTTGCGCGTACGCGACGGCCTTGCCGATGTCGGTGCCGCCGCCGAGCTGCACCTTCATCAGGATCTCCACCGGGTCGGTCACGCGCTCGGTGAGGTCCACCACCTCGGTGTCGAAGATGCAGAGGTGCGTCTTGGTGGAGGGGATGCCCCAGAGGCACGCGGCGGTGACCGCCGAGTGGATGACCGACCCCAGCATGCTGCCGCTCTCGTCGACCAGCAGGATGATCTGCCACTTCTCGAAGTGCCGGCGCGCGCGGGATACGAAGAGCGGCGTCTTGATGAAGAGCCTTCGGGCGGCGGCGTCGTAGGTGCCCAGGTTCTTGCGGACGGTGGCCTTGGCGTCGAAGTTCTTGGCGATCTTGACGCGCGAGCGGCGGCGCGTGCGGGTGCCGTGGAAGCTCACCTTCACCGTGCGTGCCAGCTTGTCCATGAGCTTGCGCACGACCTTCGCCACCAGCTCGCGCGCCATGCCGAGCACCTCGGGGTTCATCAGGTGCTTGGTGAGCAGCACCGCGCGCAGCAGCGTCTCGTTCGGCTCGATGCGCTTGAGGACCTCCAGGTTGGTGACGATCTCGTGGATCTGGTACTTCTCCACCGCGTCCTGCTCCAGGCGCTCGACCGTCTCCTTGGGGAAGAGGCGGTGCACCTCGGTGAGCCACGCCGGGACGGTGAGCGCCGAGGCGCCCAGGCCGGCGGAGCGGTCGCGGATGTCGCGGTCGGCGAGCCCCTCGCCGCGCTCGTAGAGCCAGCCGAGCGCGGCGTCGGCGGCCATGTCCTCCGCGCTCATCGAGGACCGCGCGTCGAGCGCGCTCTCGGCGGCGTTGCCGAGGAGGAGGCGCCAGCGCACCAGCCGTTCGTCGCGGCCCTTCATCCGGTGCTCCCTTCCTCGTCGTGCGCGTCGGCGAGACCGAAGCGCGCGGCGAGCGCGGCCCCGGCGGCGTCGATCTCCGCGCCGCGCTGCACCACGCCCGCGTCCACCGGCGCCCGCAGCAGCGCCATGGGGTCGGCGCCGGCCTGCCCGCCGATCTCCAGCACCGCCTCGGCGATGGCGAGCCGCTCGCGCGGGGGGAAGTAGGCGAACGCCTGGCGCAGCGCGGGCAGGGCGATGAGGAAGTCCTGTCGCAAGAAGCCTGTCACCGAGGTGTCGATGGCCTCCAGCAACCTGCGCGCGCGCACCACCTCCTCCCGCGCGAGGCTGAAGACGCCGCCGAGGAAGTCGCCCAGCGTCTCCGGCCGTGCCAGGGCGCGCATCGCGGCGATGGCGCGTGCCTCGTCGCCCTCCTCCCCCGCGTCGGGCGGTGCGTCCTCGTCGACGCGCGTGGACCACAAGAAGCCCAGGGCCGCGCCGCGCACCGCGGGCGGCGCCCCGGCGTCGTGCACTCGCCGGAGGCAGACCGCGTGGGCCCGCGTGCGGTCCAGCGCGAGCTTGCCCTCCCCCGCGCGGAGGGTGTCGCGGAGCGCGCGCACCGCCCCCACCTGCGCCTCGTCCAGGGTGGCGGTGGGCCCTTGCACGCCCTCGAGCAGCCAGAGGCCGCGATCGAAGAGGGCCTCCAGCACCCGGCCGAGCTCCACGGCGGCGTGCGCGCCGAGCACCACGTCGCCGCGCCAGAGGGAGAGCAGCTTGGCGAGCGCGACGCCGAGCACCTCGAAGGACGGCTCGGTGGCCACGTGTCGGGCGATCTCCCCGAGCCAGCGGCCGGTGAGCGCGGCGATGCCGGCGTAGGCGGCGTCGAAGAGCACGTCGGCGAGCACCGCCATGTTGTCCGCGCTGCGGCTGCGCTCCTCCAGCTTCGCTGCGGCGGCACCCTCCAGCGTGGCGCCGTAGAGCGCCGCCTCGATGAGCGCCGGGTCGGTCTCCAGCGTCCGCACGACCGTCCACTCCTCGGTGAGGTCGGTCTTCGCGCGGCCCAGGTTCGGCCCTCGCACGCGCCGGATGCCGGGGATCTCCAGCACCCGCAGCCGGTGCAGGGTGCGACTCTGCGCCGCGCCCGCCTGGGCGGAGAGCGCCGGTCGAACGCGCTGCTCGCTGCGCTCCAGCACGATCCCCACGCGCTTCAGCTCGGCGAAGGCGTCGTGCACCAGCGGCGGCTGGGGCGTGCCCTCGGCCAGAGCGCCGACGCGCTGCCCCGAGAAGGCGGCGACCACCTCGACGAGCAGCGGCTCGGTGCGCGCGGCCAGCGTCCCGCGCTGCGTCCACGGCAGCGGCGCCTCCAGCGCGTCCTTCACCAGCGCCCCGGCGAGGCCGTCCAGCACGTCGATGCGCGCGAGCGCGGCGTGGCCGCGCAGCTTGCAGAGCCCGTGGGCGAGCGTCGACGCCGCGATGGCGTCCGCCGGCGAGACGCGCTGCTGCTTCTTGCGCAGGTGCTTGACGGTGTCGAAGAGCATCCGCTCGGCGGCCGCGGCGTGCCCGTCCTCCCACACCGCCTGGTAGAAGGCGGGCGAGGGCATCCCGGAGGCGTACCCGGCGAAGCTGTCCAGCCGGCGGAAGGAGAAGGGCACCAGGTAGCTGCCCACGCGCACCCCCTCCTCCAGCGGCGTCAGCGGCGGGATCTCCGCCTCCGCCTCGCGCCACATGCGCTCCAGCGCGGGCTTGTGGTACCCGCCGCACACGACCACCACGTCACCCTCCCCCGCCTCCTTCGTCGCCCACGCGATGGTGCGGGCCATGTGCGCCTCGCGCGGGCCGTCGCGCGGGCCGCCCGGCTCGTCGCCGCGGAGCTGCTCGAAGTAGCGAGCCAGCCGCGCGGCGAGCTCGCCCGTCTCCTGGGGCTGCTCGAAGAGGTGGTCCCAGAGCGCGTCGGTGTCCTCGAAGCCGAGGCGCGCGCACAGCTCGGCGAGGCGGTCGCTGTGGCGCACCTGCCTGTCGGCGTAGCGGTTCTCCTCGCCGTCGAAGGCGGGGTCCCACGCGGGCAGGTCCATGAAGAGGGACCGCGCCCGGACCTCTCGCGCCGCCTGCAGGGCCACCCACTCCGGCGAGTAGTCGCAGAAGGGCGACCACGTCCCGCGCGAGACGCCCGCCGCGTCCTGGCGGTACGTGAACAGGGCGATGGGCAGCTCGTGCGCGAGCGTCATCTCCTCCATGCGCTCGTTCATGTCGCTCGGACCCTCGATGAGGACGAAGCGCGGGCGCACCTGCGCCACCGTGGCGCGCACCAGGCGCGCGCACGCGGGGCTGTGATGCCGGACGCCGACGACGTGGAGCGCCATGCGTCAGCCGGGGAGCCGGTGCCTGGCCTCGTAGTAGGCGCGCCAGTGCGGGCCCTGCCCCTTGGAGACGCGCTGCTCGAAGTACCGGCGCAGCCGCGCGACGTCCTCGGTGTCGGTCTTGATGGCCGCGCCCACCAGGCACTCCACCAGGTCCGCCGGCGTCGCGTCCTCGCCGCCGAGGAAGTGGCTGCGCACCCCCACCGCGTACGCCACGCTCACCGCCTCGGCCGTGGACATCGGCACCGAGAGGCGGTCCATCGCCTGCCCGTCCACCGTCTGTCCGGCGCGCAGCTCGCGGAAGGTGGTGACCAGCAGCTCCAGCACGTCCGGCCCCGGAAGGTCCGGCACGCCCGACGCCGCGAGCAGACGCTGCGTCTCGTCGCGCACCAGCTCCATCTCCACCTGGAAGTCGGCGATGGGGAACACCGTCTCGAAGTTGAAGCGCCGCTTGAGCGCCGCGCTCATCTCGTTGACGCCCAGGTCGCGCGTGTTCGCGGTGGCGATGACGTTGAAGCCCTCCTTCGCGAAGAGCATCCCCTGCGAGCCCTCCATCTCGGGGATGGCCAGCACGCGGTCGGAGAGGGCGGCGAGCAGCGAGTCCTGGATCTCCAGCGGGCAGCGGGTGATCTCCTCGAAGCGGACGATGCCCCCCTCCTGCATGCCGGTGTACAGGGGCGCGGGGACCATCGCGCGCGGCGTGGGACCCTCGGCCAGGAGCAGCGCGTAGTTCCACGAGTACTTGATCTGGTCGTCGGTGGTGCCGGCGCTCCCCTGGATGGTCAGCGTGGACTTGCCGCAGATCGCCGCGGCCAGCAGCTCGGAGAGAAGCGACTTCGCCGTGCCGGGCTCCCCCACGAAGAGCAGGCCACGGTTGGTGGCCAGCGCCACCATCGCGCGGTCCACGAGCGAGGGGTTGCCCACGAACTTCTTCCGGATCCCGCGCGAGGGGTCACCCAGGATGAAGGTGCGCACCGCCATGGGCGAGAGCTGCCACCCGGGCGGGCGCGGCCCCTTGTCCGCCTTGCGCAGCGTCTCCAGCTCGGCGGCGTGAGTCACCTCCGCCGGCGGCCTCTGCATGCTCTCCTTCCGCGCTCCCGATGTCCCGCCGTCCTGCTTCTTCGCCAATTCGTGCCTCCGATGTCTCCTGGTCAGCCTCAGGGTCCTCTCACGCGCGCAGCGACTCAAGGTCCCGCAGCAGCTCGCTGAAGGCGATGGGCGTCAGCGCGCCGAAGGCGAGGTTCTGGTCCGCCTGCCAGTGGTAGCTCCCCTTCGACACCGTCACCTCGCCGAGCTTCTGCTCCGGCGACTCGCTGATGATGCCGGTGAAGATGCCGGGGTCCAGATCCAGGCACGCCACCAGCTCGCCGCCGAGCGGCTTCTCGTACCAGCACACCACCCCCCCGTCCTGGGGCGGTCCGCGCCGCCACCCGCGGTGGTCCAGCCCCAGCACCTTGCCTGTGGGGATCGTGAGGCCGACGACACCCTCCAGCTTCTTCGACTTCTTCTCCTCGGCGGTGGGCGTGGCCACCTCGCGGGCGAGCTGGATGAAGGGCTGGAGGATCTCGTAGTCGGCGAAGACCTGCCCCCAGGCGGCGGCCTGCGCGTCGTCCAGCTCCAGCCGGTGGACGATGCCGGCGCGCGCGCCGTCGGGGAGCTCGTAGGCGTCGTCCTTCACGTCGGCGAGGCTGCGATCCTCCGCCACACGGAAGGTGGTGACGAGCTCGCCCTTTGGTCCGTAGACGCCCCACACCAGCCGTCGCACCAGATGCACCATCAGCGGGTGCTCCAGCAGGAACGGGCGGAACACGTCCGCCTCCCACCGCCGCTGCGTGCACATGGCGATCTCCAGCCGCAGGATCTGCCCGGTGGCGATCGTCTTGGCGTCCTTCTTGAGCGCCTTCCACGTGTCGGTCGCCGCCTTCGCCTTCTCCGCCTCGTCCGACTGCTTGGGCTTGGGCAGGTCGGGCAGGCGCTTGCCCGACTCGTCCGTCACCCCCGGCTTGAGCGACTCGTCGAACACGACCCGGAAGGTGCGCGGCCCGAAGTCGAGCGAGAGGGAGCCGTCGTCGTCCAGGCCCAGGTCGGGCACCAGGCGGTCGGCGAGCTCCTCGGCGGTCAGGCCGCGCGCCTCGGCGATCTGATCGATCTTCTCGCGAGCCTTCTCCTGGAGCCCCTTGAACTTCAGCTTCTGGGCGATGCCGTGCAGGTGCATCAGCGCCACGTCGGTGCCGATGCGCGCCAGCACGTCCAGGCCGACCACCGCGCGAGCGTGGGCGGCCTCGCCCGGCCAGGCGCGCACCATGGGCGTGAGCTTGCGCGCGCAGTCGTCGTCGCCGAAGTACGCGAGGGAGAGAAACGCCCACTGCTCCTTGGAGGACGCGCCGGCGACCAGCCACGACTGGAAGAGGTCCCAGGCGAAGTCGGCGAGCGATCGCGGGTCGCACGCCTCCTTCACGTCGGCGATCCCCGGATACGGGTCGTCGATGCTGCTGAAGGAGAGCATGGTCCCGAGGGCGTTCATGGCGGCGAGCGGCAGGGCCTTCTCGCCTCCCCTGAGCAGCGGCCGGGTCATCGCGCCCGCGTTCCAGAACGCGGGCATCTTCGGCAGCTTGGCCGGGAAGGTGAAGAGCGCGTCGAAGTCGAGCACCTCCGCCACCGCGTCGGCGGCCTCGGCGCCGTATTTCCGGGCCGCCTTCTCGATGGTCTCGCGGTGGCCGCGCGACGAGAGGAAACGCAGCGCGGTCTCGGCGGCGTCGCGCGCCTTGCCCGGCTTGCCCACCGCGTCGGGGATGAGCCCGGCGGCGGCGGCCTCCGGGAAGTCGAGCAGCCACTCCGAGGCGAAGGCCTTGGCCCTCTTCAGCCGCACGAGGGCGTCGGCCATGAGCGGGGCCACGCGCGGCGAGCAGACGCGCAGCAGCGCCTCCGCCCCCGCGACGCCGTCCACCTCCCGCGCGAAGCGCAGGGCGAGGTCCAGCACCGCCAGCCCGTGCCGCGCCACCAGCGTCTCCATCGGGCCGTAGTACGACCAGTTGAAGCGCGACGGCTCCACGTAGGGCAGGACGGCGAGCAGCTCCTTGCGCGGGAGCTGGGCCAGGATGGCCGCGTTGGCCTTGTTCCATGAGCGCTCGTCGGGTGGCGGCTCTCCTGCACTGAGGGCGCGGATCCTCTTGACGTTCGCCTCCGCGTGCTCCGGCTTCTCCGCCTGCCACCCCTCGTCGTTGCGCTTCTCCGCCTCCTCCCCCGGCTTCCAGCGCACCGACTCCTCGAGCGCGATCGTCTCCAGCGGCGCGACGACCTTCTGCGGCGCCAGCGTCCGCTTCGCCAGCCAGGGCGGCTCGCGGAGCACGCGCGGGAGCTCCTCGGGTTTCGCCTCCTCCCGCGTGCGCGTCTGCTCCTCGATCGCCGCGATGACCGCCTGCGCCGCCGGCGGGAGCGCCGGCTTCACCTTCGCGAGGAGGCCGGGGTTGGCGGCCACGATGGGCTTGAGCACCGCCTTGGCGGCCTCCGCCCCTGCGCCCTTGTGCGTCGCGGCCGACGCCAGCAGCTCCACCGAGACCTCCGGGTGCCTCTGCAGGTACTCGGCGGCGATGGCCCGCAGCTCCTTGGCGCCGAGGCTCCGCACGAAGAGCTCGGCCACCTCCGGCGTGACGATGAGCGCCAGCGCCTCGGCGAGAGAGCGCATGCGGTCGACACCGGCGACGCCCGCCTCGTTCACGATGTCGATGAGGAGCTTCGCCGCGGCCGGGCCGAAGCGCGCCACCAGGTCGAAGCGCACCTTCTCGATGGACTGCGCCAGGTACCAGGGGCTCTGGCTGGCCTGGGCGACCAGCGGCTGCACGTCGTCCACGCTCTCCAGCCCGAGCAAGAGCGGCCAGAACCAGTCGGGCACGCCGCGGCTGGTCGGGTTCTTCAGGGCGGTGTCGGCGTCGGCGCGGCACCAGTCGGGCTGCGCGAGGGCCGCGGCGAAGCTCGCGGCCACCGGCGGGGGCACTTCCTTGCGCAGCGATCCGGCAAGCTCGAGGAGCGCGGCGTGCTCGGCCTCCGTCGCCAGGGCGTCGGCCAGCCGCAGCCCCCGCCACGCGTCGCCGCCACGGGTCCGCCGCTCCTGCCCCGGCGGGTCCTTCCCCGGCTCCACCAGCGTCAGGTACTTGTCGTGGCTGGCGTCCACCTCCCACTGCGCGGCGCGCGCGATGGCGCGAAAGGCGAAGCTCGCGTCGGCCCCGGCGAGCCAGAAGCGCACGAACGCCTCCTCCCGGTCCTCGTCGTTCCAGCCCACGGGCTTGCTCAGCAGCGCGTACGCCGCGGCCTGGGTGTCCAGGTCGAGCGCTGCCCCCGGCGCGTTGACGCCGAAGTACGAGCGCACCGCCTCCATGCGCGGCACGTCGGCGTTGGGCCGCTTCATCCCGGCGGCGATGAGCTTGTCGACGGCGCGCGCCGCCTTGTGCAGCTTGGTGAAGGCGGCGCGGCCGTCCGGCGCGCGCGGGGGCACCGCGCTGGAGCCGCGGATCGGTGACGCCTCGCGCAGCGCGCCCTCCGTCCACGCCACCGAGTCGCGCACCGGGATGGCGGGCTTCGTGGCGGGTGCGACGGGCGCCGCGGCCTTCTGCGCGGGCGTGGGCGCGGCGGGTGCGGCGGCTGGCTGCGCCGCGGGCGCGGCCTTCGGCTTCGGCGGCGGCGCGGCCGCGGCGACGGCGGCGTCATCGGCGTCGCCCCCGGCCACCTCCGCGTAGCCCTTCTTCACCTTCTCCTTGATCAGCTTGTCGCGCTCGGCCTCCGCCTTCGCCGACGACGGGAAGTCCTTCTGCTGCGTCTGCCCGTGGGTGCCGATCCGGCCGAAGTGGACGAGGAGCGTGCTGCCGCTCACCCCCACCTCCCAGAACTTGTTGCTGGTCCCCTGGCTGAGCTCGAAGCGTCGCATGGCGCACGAGGGTACCCGGCGCGCGGCCCTCGCCACATCGGAACGGGTGTTCACGTCGGCGGGCAGCTCACCGCGATCTGCCGGAGGAGTTTCCACAGCTCCACCAGGTGCAAGCCGACGAAGGGCTTGCCGGAGGTGAGCAGCGCCGCCGACAGTGACCGCTGCGGGTCCGCCCAGCCGATCACGTTGATGAAGCCGTAGTGTCCGAAGGCGCGCGGCGTGCCCGGCCCGAAGGGGCTGAGGGTGTCGCCGCCCAGCATCACGCCCATGCCGTAGCGGACGGGCAGCCCCAGCGTCAGGTCGATCTCCAGGTAGGAGCTCTCGGTGAGGGCGCGCTGCACCGTGCGACGGTCGAAGATCCGCACGCCACCCAGCTCCCCCCCGTTGCGCAGCAGCTCGAAGAACGCCGAGAGCTCCGGCGCGGTGGCCACCACGTTCCCGGAGGGGACCACCGCCGTCAGGTACCGGGGGTCGTTGGAGATCTCCACCGCGCGCTCGAAGGGCACGCCCAGGCTGCGCTTCACCAGCAGGGAGAGGGGCGGCGGCACGCGCGGGCCCGTGAAGCGGTTCTGGGCGACCTCGTGCGTCTGCTCGCGCCCCACGCCGTAGCCGAACCAGCGCATGCCCAGCTTGTCGGAGACCTCCTCGCGCAGGAAGCGGCGGATGTCCTTGCCCGTCACGCGCTGCACGATCTCGCCCAGGACGTAGCCCCCGGTGATCGCGTGGTAGGCGAGCCGCCGGCCAGGCGGCCACACCGGCCTGGCGTCGCAGAGCAGCGCGAGGATGCGGTCCCAGTCGCCCAGCAGCTCCACGTCGGAGTGTCCGGTGATGGACGGGATCCCGGCCCGGTGCGTCAGCACGTGGCGGATGGTGATGCGGTCCTTGCCGTGCCTGCCAAACTCCGGGATGTACTCCACCACACGGTCGTCCAGCCGGATCAGGTTCCGGCCGTCGAGCAGGTGGACCAGCATCGCGGTGACCGCCTTGGACACGGAGAAGACGCAGAAGGGCGTCTCCGGCGTCGCGGGCACGCCGGGGCGCGTCTCGCCGATGGCGCGGGAGAGCACCACCCTGCCCTTGCGGCGGATGCACAGCGCGATCGCCGGCTGCGTCCCGGTGGCGTGGAGCGCCTGCACGGCGCGCCAGATGTCAGGC
Organism: uncultured delta proteobacterium; assembly: GCA_963782055.1. GTDB lineage: Bacteria > Myxococcota_A > Polyangia > Polyangiales > Polyangiaceae > DASXHD01. The sequence goes on along the minus strand of CAWAIF010000003.1, from coordinate 271,065 downwards.
GCTGCCTCGCGCGAGAGGCCCACCTCGTGCGCCTCGGCCTCCTGGACCTCGGCGGCGTCCACGAGGGGACCGGCGAGGTCGGGAGCACTGTGGTGCGGGAGCATCTCCCGCATTGTGTCACGAGGAGGCGGCGTGCTTCTCGATCATCTTGGCGAGGCGCGGCACGGCGGCCTCGACGTTCTTCTTCGCGCTGCTGCGGAGCTTGTCGTAGGTGCCCTTGACCACGTTGCTCTTGGACTTCTTCGCCTTGGCGTCGGTGATCGCCAGCAGGGCGTCGGCCACGCGGGAGGTGTTGGCGTTGAAGTGCTCGGTGGGGGTGTTCCCCTTCTCCTGAGCTTCCTGGAAGATGGGATCCAGCGCCGTCGCGAACTCTGGGATGAGGTCCACGACCGCGTGGCGGATGAACCCGGGCTTGACGCCCTTCACCGCGCCGTAGCCCGCCTTGATGGCGAGGCCGGAGATGCCGCGCTTGTCGGCGACCTCCGCGTCGATCAGGGCGAGGCAGTCCTCCACCACGGCGTCCTTCTTCTCGGGGCTCGTGAGCACATCGGGCAGTGAGGGCATCCCTTGGGCCTTTACCACACTGTGCGGGCGACCGAGGTTGCCGACGGCTGGCCTGCGAGCGGTCCGACATGTGCGACTTCCGCCGCCTGGGGCGTCCATTGTCCCACATCGACACCTTGCACGACCTCGTCCGCTTTACCGTCCAACGCGACGGGACTACGGTCCGCCGCGTCCTGTCCACGAGCCTCGGCTCGCGTCTCCAGAGAGGTCCCTTCATGCGCAGCTCTGCCGTACTCCTCCTCGCCGCCAGCACCGTCCTCGCCACCGCCGCGTGCCACGTCCAGGTGCGCACCGGGGAGGGCGCCAACGCGCCGACCAACCCGCCGCCTCCGCAGCCCACCGTGGCGACGACCAACCCCACGCCGGCCCCCACCGCCACCGCCAGCACCGCCAACACCAACCCGCCCACCACCACCAGCCCCGTCGCGCACATCCGGATGGCGTCGACGGCCCGGTATCGCGGGGCGATGAAGCACGTGGCCAACGTCGCCCACCCCGCCGTCGGGCAGGTGCCCACCATCAGCGGCAGCAGCATCTTCGGCAGCGACCAGCAGGCGGCCGACTCCCTGCAGGGCTTCGTCTACAGCCTCCCCCCCAACACGCAGCGCCTGCCCGACCTGGGCACCCTCAAGCCGGAGCTCGCCCTCTTCACCCGGCAGTTCACCTCCGCCCCGCAGGAGTTCCGCGGCTTCAGCTACGGCGGTGCGCTGCACACCAACGACTTCGCCATCCGCTACGACGGCACGATGACCGTCGCCGCCGCGGGCAGCTACTGGCTCGCCATCGGCTCGGAGGATGGCGCCAGGGTCTACGTCGACGGCCAGCTCGTGCTCGACAACGACGGCCTGCGCGGCGTGCACTACCAGCAGGGCACCTTCAACTGGACGGCCGGCAGGCACACCTTCCGCCTCGAGTACTTCAAGGGCAGCGGCACCAAGGAGGTCGCGCTGGAGCTCTGGCTGCGCACGCCGACCATGCCCAACGGCAGCGCGACGATGTGGTCGCCGACGCTCTGATCCTGCAGGGTTGCGCGGAGGGCGCCGGTCACCTAAGTCCTGCGCTGTCTTGGCGCCGAACGAGCTGACCAGCACCCTGGGAGATCACGGGCTCCCGGACGAGATCCCGCCGGAGATCCAGGACGCGGCGGACCCGCTGGGCCCCATCCTGCCGCCGGAGGGCGTGCGCGCCGTCACCCTGGCGGAGGTGGCCGCGCGCGCGACGGAGGCCCCGCGCGGCCGGCTGGACGTCTCCGGCGTGCACGGCGGCGCGGCGGCGGCGATCGCCGCGACGGTGGCGGGCGCGTCCTCGCGTCCCGTCGTGCTGGTCACGGCCGACCTGGACGCCGCGCGCAAGCTGGCCGAGGACGTCGGCTTCCTGCTGCGCAGCACGGCGGACGAGCCCGACGCGGAGGACACCGGCGAGGGCGACGTGCTGGTGCTCGCGGTGGACGACACCTCGCCCTACGCCGACGTCAACCCCGACCGCCGCGCGGCGATGAGCCGCATGGCGACGCTCGCCCACCTGGCGGAGGGCCGACCGTACCGGGCGCTGGTCGTGCCGGCGGTGGCGCTCACGCGCAAGCTGGTGCCGCGCAAGGCGGTGCGCGAGCACGTCGCCCGCATCCTGGCCGAGGACGAGCTGGACCGCGACGCGCTCATCCACCGTCTCTCCGAGTGCGGCTACCTGCGCGTGCCGGTGGTGGAGGACCCCGGGACCTTCGCGGTGCGCGGGGCGCTCTTCGACGTGTGGCCGCCCAACCTGGAAGGCCCGGTGCGCGTCGAGCTGTACGGCGATCTGGTGCTGACCATCAAGCCCTTCGACCCCTACGAGCAGACGACCCGCCGCGTGGACTTGGACGGCGAGAAGAAGGACCTGCTCCTGCCGGAGGTGCGCCTCGCCCCCGCGCGCGAGGCCATCCTCACCCGCGAGCGCGTCGCCCGCGCGAAGGACCGCCTGCAGCAGCTCGCCGACGCCATCGACATGCCGACGACACGGGCGCGCGCGCTCATCGACGACGTGTGTACCGGACGCGCCTTCTTCGGCGCCGACGGCATGCTCCCCGCCTACTATCCGGAGCTCGAGTCGCTCTTCGCCTACGTCCAGGACGACGCGATTGTCGTCCTCTGCGACCCGCCCGGCGTCACCCAGGCCGTGCGCGGCGCGCTGGAGTCCGCCGAGCGCGACGTCGCCGGGAAGTCGTCGTCGCCGCACTTTCTGCCTACCACCTTCTTTACCGGAGAGGACGCGCTGACCGAGGCGCTCGCCGCGCGCCGCGTGGTCGCGCTGCATCGCGTGGCGCAGCTCGGGAGCGAGGAGGGGCTCGCGGCGTACGAGGTGACAGGGGGCGACACACCCGCCGGCCCAGCCAGCCTCGACGTCGCCGCCCGCGGTCACGAGGACCTCGGCCGCGCGGTGAAGGCGGCGCGCGCGCAGAAGGGCAAGGGCGCCACCCTGGCGCCGCTCGTCCGGCGCATCGCGTACTGGCGCGCCCACGGCCTGCGCGTCTTTCTCGCCGCGCGCGCCGAGACGCAGGCGGAGCGCCTGGCGAGCCTGCTGCGCCACCAGGGCGTGGCGTGCCAGCCGCGCCTCGGCCCCTTCGATCCCGCGTGGCTGAAGGACGACGCCGCGCGCGAGACGGCGCAGGTCGTCGTCGGCCCCCTCTCGCAGGGCGTGCTGCTGCCGGCGGACGGCCTGGTCCTGGTCACCGAGGAGGAGGTCTTCGGCGCACGCACCCGCCGGCGAGAGAAGCGCTCCGAGGAGAGCGCGGCCCACGCCTTCGTGGAGGACCTTCGCACGCTGGCCGTCGGCGATTACGTCGTGCACGTCGACCACGGCATCGGCCGTTACCAGGGCCTGGTGCACAAGGACGTCGGCGGCCTGACGGTCGACCTGCTCGTCGTCGACTACGACAGCGGCGACAAGCTCTACCTGCCCGTCTACCGCCTCAACCAGATCCAGAAGTACGCCGCCGGCGAGAGCTCGACGCCCAAGCTGGATCGCCTGGGCGGCTCCACCTTCGCCAAGACCAAGTCGCGGGCGAAGAAGGCCGTCCGCAAGATGGCCGACGAGCTGTTGCGCCTCTACGCCGAGCGCCAGGCCGAGCACCGCCCGCCCATCGAGCCCGCGGGCGACGACTACCGCGCCTTCGAGGCGACCTTCCCCTTCGACGAGACGCCCGACCAGGCCAAGGCCATCGACGACGTGATGGACGACCTGGTGTCGCCGCGCCCGATGGACCGGCTGGTGTGCGGCGACGTCGGCTTCGGCAAGACGGAGGTGGCCATCCGCGCCGCCTTCCGCGCGGCGATGGACGGCCGGCAGGTGGCGGTGCTCTGCCCCACGACGGTGCTCGCGCAGCAGCACTACCGCACCTTCGAGGCGCGCCTGCGCGACTACCCGATGACGGTGCGCGCCCTCTCCCGTTTCCAGGGGGACAAGGCGCACAAGGAGACGCTCCTCGGCCTCAAGGAGGGCAAGGTGGACGTCGTCATCGGCACCCACCGCCTGCTCTCCAAGGACGTGCACTTCAAGCACCTGGGCCTGCTGGTCGTCGACGAGGAGCAGCGGTTCGGGGTCGTGCACAAGGAGCGCATCAAGCAGCTCCGCAAGCACGTGGACGTGCTCACCCTCACCGCGACGCCCATCCCGCGCACGTTGCAGATGGCGGTGGGCGGCCTGCGCGATCTGTCCCTCATCACCACGCCCCCGGCGGACAGGCGCGCGGTGCGCACGGTGGTCTCGCGCTTCGACGAGCAGCTCGTGCGCGAGGCGGTGGAGCGCGAGCTCGCGCGCGGCGGCCAGGTCTTCTACGTGTACAACCGCGTGGAGGGCATCTACGAGCGGGCGCAGCGGCTGCAAGGGCTGGTGCCGCAAGCGCGCATCGCCGTGGGTCACGGGCAGATGACGCGCGCCACCAGGGAGGGAGCGAGCGGCGCGCTGGAGCGCACCATGATCGACTTCGTCGACGGCAAGTACGACGTGCTGGTGGCGACGGCGATCGTGGAGAGCGGGCTGGACATCCCGCGCGCCAACACCATCGTCATCGACCGCGCCGACCTCTTCGGCCTGGCGCAGCTCTACCAGCTCCGCGGGCGCGTCGGCCGCTCGAAGGAGCGCGCGTACTGCTACCTGATGGTTCCGCCTCCCAACCAGATGACCGACGACGCGCGCGCGCGCATCGAGGCGCTGGAGCGCCACACCGCGCTGGGCTCCGGCTTCCAGATCGCCTCGCTCGACCTGGAGCTGCGCGGCGCGGGCGACCTGCTCGGCGCCGAGCAGTCCGGGACGGTGGCGAGCGTGGGCTTCGACCTCTTCGTGCACATGCTGGAGGACGCGGTCCAGGAGCTGCGCGGCGAGGAGGTGGTGCACGAGGTCGACCCGGAGCTCTCCTTCGACGTCTCGGCCCTGCTGCCGGAGGACTACGTGGGCGACGTGGGCGTGCGCCTCTCGCTGTACAAGCGCCTCGCCGGCGCGGTGGACGAGGGGCAGGTCGCCGAGCTCGCCGAGGAGATGGAGAACCGCTTCGGACCGCCGCCGGAGGAGGCGCGGCGGCTGGTGCAGCTCATGACCCTCAAGACGGAGCTGCGGCGCCTGCGCGTGCTCGGCTGCGAGGCGACCTCCCGATCGGTGACGCTGCACCTGCGGGAGGACACCCCGCTCGACCCGGCCAAGATCGCCGCGATGGTGCGGGCGCCGAAGAGCCCCTACCGCCTCACGCCGGACATGCGCCTCGTCCGCCGCTTCGACGGCACGGCGAGCGGGCTCGCCAACGCCGAGACCCTCCTCGCCGACCTGGCCGGGTGCCTGAAGACCTGAGACCCCGGAGGGCACGAAGATCCAACTCGTGGTATGCGCATGGACATGCGAAGCACGTCCTTTCTTCTTCTTTCCTTGGTGCTCGTCCTCCCCGCGTGCGGTGGCAAGGTCGCCGGTCAGGGCGACGGCGGCGCCGACGGCGGCGTCACCAACAAGGACGGCGGCACCCCCGACTCCGGCATCATCGTGAAGGACGGCGGACCCCAGCCGGTCGACGCCGGCAAGCCCCCGCCCCCGCCGCCGCAGTGCGGGCCGAAGAACGGCACCGGGTACGCGGGGTCCGACGGCTCGTGCGGGAGCAACGAGACGTGGACGTGCGGCGCGGTCGACTACGAGGTCGACTGCCAGTGTCCCGGCGCCTACTGCGTGTGCAAGAAGAACGGGCAGATCGACGGCAAGGTGAAGTACGCCGCCTGCCCGAGCTGCAGCTCGATGACGGGCGTCGCCGCGGCCTGCGGTTACCCGGAGTGACGCGGCGGGCTCAGCCCGGGCCCAGCAGCTCGGCGCGCACGCGGTCGGCGCGCTCGGCGACCGTCGCCCGGAGCTCGGCGAAGCGGGGGCGCGTGCGGACGCCGTCAAGGATGGGGCACATGTCCATCCACACCACGTCGAACAGGCCCTCGTTCACCGCGCCCTCGACCGTCTGCAGGGCGGCGTCGGTGTCCTCGAGGTAGCCGAGCATCTCCGCGAGGAGCTGGTGGAAGAAGGCGCGCGTGCGCGCGGTGGCGCCCGGGTCCTTCGTTCGCTGCACGAAGATCTGCCGGACCGCCGGCGGCAGCGTGCGCGAGGAGATGGCGTTGCAGAAGCCCTGCACCATGCCGGAGAAGCTGAAGGGCGGCGCGCCCTCCATCTCGTGCAGGATGCGGGCGGCGACCGCCGGGTCGCGGCGCCACGTCGCCGTGCGCACGCGGCTGACCCAGTAGAGGTTGGCCTCGTCGGAGTCGACCGGGACGATCGCGGTGAGCTTCTCCACCTCGTCCCACTCCCCACGGAGCGCGAAGGCGCGCAGCTGACAGTTGTAACGCAGGTGGGTGAGCCGCGGCTCGAGCTGGATTGCCCTGCGCGTCAGCTCGAGGGCCGCCTCCAGGGGTCCGGTCTCGCTCGCCATCCGCGCGGCCTGGTCGAAGGCGTCGGCCAGGGTGGGCGCGTGGAGCATCGCCTGGCGGACCTCCCGCGCACTGCCGGCGGAGTCGCCCTCGTGCATGAGGAGGACGCCCAGCGCGCTGTGGGGCTCCCCGAGGTTGGGCGCCGCCGCGACGGCCCGCTCCGCGACCTGCCGCGCGAGGGCGTGCCGCTCCGGCGTGGACACCAGACCGAACTGCCGCGCGAGCGCCGCCGCGTACCCGGCCATGATGAGCGGGTCGTCCGGTGCCTTCTGGTAGGCCTGCTCCAGCAAGTGCGCGGCGCGGTCCGTCGCCTCCGCCCAGAACTTGAAGTACTCGTGACGTCCACGCAGGTACAGGTCCACGGCCACCGGGTCGGTGAGCACCGCGCGCTCGGCAGGACGCCTGACGGTCAGCGCCCCGGCGATCGCCTGCGTCGCCTCGTCACCGATGCGGAAGACCTCGCTGCGCGTCCCCTCGAAGCGGCGGGCCCAGAGCTGGAAGCCGTCGGCCACCGAGAGGACGCGGGCCGAGACGCGCAGCGCGTCCCCCATAGTGCGCACCGTGCCGTCGACGACCACCTGCACGTCCAGCTCGCGACCCATCTCGCGCGGGTCGCGCGAGGTCCCCTTCATCGCCATCACCACCCCGCGCGGGCGCACGCGCAGCCCGGGCGTCATGGAGAGGGCGTCGATGAGATCGTCGGTGAGGCCGTCCACCAGGTACTCGTCCTCCGGCGGGCCGGCGTTGCGGAAGGGCAGCACGGCCACCGTCTTGTGGCCGGGGTCGGTGGCGGCGGCCTCGGCCGGCGCGGCGCGCGCGGGCTGCGATACGCCGGCGAGGCTCTCGGCGGCGGGCAGCGTCACGCTGGCGAGGCGCGACGCGACCTCCGCCGCGCTCGCCGGGCGGTCCTCCGGCCTGCGCGCCATGCAGCGCATCACGAGCTGGGCGACGGCGTCCGGGAGGTCCGGCCGGAGCTTGCGCGGGTCCGGCGGCGGTTGCATCAGGCGCATCGCGGCGACGGCGTAGACCGAGTCGCCCTGCCAGGGGAGCTGGCCGGTGAGCATCTCGTAGAGCATCGCCCCGAGGGCGTAGATGTCGGCGCGCGCGTCGATGTCGGGCGCCGCCTCCACCTGCTCCGGCGCCATGTATGCGGGCGTGCCCACCGGGATCATCGTGCGCTGCGCGCCGCTTCCCTCCTCGGCGCGGGCGATGCCGAAGTCGGTGATCGCCACACGCTCGTACAGTTCCCCGCTGCGCCGCGAGGGGCCGGGGGCCGAGTCGACTCCTCTGCCCCCAACACCCCCGGAGATCCTCGGCTCGCTGCGCTGGGCTGCGCGAGCCTCGATCAGGATGTTGTCCGGCTTCAGATCGCGGTGCACCACGCCCGCGGCGTGCGCGGCCGCGAGCCCGGCGCACACGGGCCCGAGGATCTCCGTCGCGCGGGTGAGGCTCAGCCGGCCTTGCCGTGACAGCACCGCGCCGAGCGACTCGCCGGCGATGAGCTCCATCGTGATGAAGCGGTCACCGCCGTGCTCGCCCAGGTCGTAGGTGCGCGCGACGTTGGGGTGCGTCACGCGCCGCGCAAGCTTCACCTCCCGCCGGAAGCGCTCCAGGATACCGGGCGTCTGGGCGAGGTCGCGACGCAGCATCTTGAGGGCCACGACCTCGTCCAGCTCGCGGTCACGGACCTTGTAGACGGCGCCCATCCCGCCCACGCCGAGCAGGCCGAGCACCTCGTAGCGGCCGGCCACGACCTCCGGGGCGCCAGGGTCGCCGGGGAGGATGGACGGCGCGTACTCGCTACCCTTGGTGGCGTTCTTCGCGTCGTCGCTCACCCGAGGCTCCGGCGGCCGTTCAGATCTTTCCGCCCTTCTGCGTGCAGAGCTTCGACAGGGTGTCAAACTCCCGCATCAGGCCCTTTTCCTTCATCTTGCGGGCCAGCGCGCACTCCTTCGGCTCGCCACCTGCGGCGGCGGCCGCGGCGGCCGCGCTGGCGGCGGGCTTGACCACCTTGGCCGCGGCCGCGCCGACCACCGGGGGCGGCGGCTTGGTGGGCGCGAGGCTCGCGAGCGGCTCGACGGAGTCTGTCGCGGCGGTCGCCGCCGCGCTCGCGGTGTCCGCGGCGGCCGTGACTGTGGCGACCGGTGCGGCGGCGCCGGCGTCCGCTTCCGGCACGGTGACGTCCAGCTTCTTGCGGCATCCGACGAGCGCGACGGCGCCCGCCACGAGGACGAAAAGCAGCGTTCGGTTCACCACGGGGCCCTTCCTCCTTTGCTGATGCACATCGCCCTCAGGCGGTTCGCCTCGCGCGCGATGTGCCGGTTGTGCATGTACAGAGCGAGCGCGCACTCCTTCGGCTGGGGCGGCGGGGGTGTCGTCGCCGTCGCGGTGGCGGTGGGCGTCGTCGCCGTGGCCGTCGGATGCGTCGTCGCCGTCGCCGTCGCCGTCGGATGCGTCGTCGCCGTGGCCGTCGGGTGCGTCGTCGTCGCGTGCGCCGTCGGCGGCGGGTTGGTGTGGGTCGTCGTCGCGTTGAGCGAGGCCAGCGGCGCGGCGGTGCCGGTGTCGGTGGGCGCGGCCGTCGTGGCGGTCGTCGCGCCGGTGAGCGTCGTCGTCGGGATGCCGGTGTCCGTCGCCGCGGTGGAGGTGTCCACCGTCTCGCCGCCGCTGCTGCTCCTGTGGCTGGTGATGAAGTACGCCGCGAGCGCGCCGACGGAGAGCAGCCCGCCGAGCGCGATGAGCGCGATGATCAGCCCGCCGCCGCCCTTCTTGCGCTGCATCTGCGGCGCCTGCGGGAAGGGTTGCGGCGTGTACGCCTGGTTGCCCTGCGCAGGCGTGCCGTACGGCCCGCCGCCCATCGGCGCGTTCACGCCGGCGGCCTGGTAGGGGTTGGAGACGGGCGGCCCCATCGGCGTGCCGCCAGGGGGCGTCGCCATCGGCGCACCGAAGCCGCCGGTCCCGGGGGGAGGCTCGATGGGTCCGCCGACCTGCGTCTGGCCGCGCCCGAAGCCCGCGCCGCCGCCGGCCGCCATCGCGCCGCCGGCCGCCATCGCCGCGGTGTGCGCCGGCATCGCCGCGACGTGGCCGCCGCCGGAGAACGCCTGATAGAACTCCGTCACCGTGGCGAAGCGGTTGTTCGGCTCCTTCTCCAGGGCACGGGTGATCGCCGCCTTCATCGCCGGGGGGATGCGCCCCGCGATGGGGATGGTGTCCATCGGCCGGGGCTGGGCCGTCATGTGCGCCGTCGCCCACTCCCACGCCGTGTTGCCGCTGAAGGGCAGCTCGGCGGTGAGCATCTCGTAGGCCATCACGCCCAGGGCGTAGATGTCGCTGCGGCTGTCCACCGGCTTGCCGGTGAACTGCTCCGGGCTCATGTAGGGCGGCGTCCCGAGCACCATGCCCTGCTGGGTGAGCTTCTGCTCCTGGGCATCGACCTCGGTGGAGCGCTTGGCGATGCCGAAGTCGAGGACCTCCACCCAGTCCTTCTGCCCGGCGCGCTCGCAGAGCACGATGTTGTCCGGCTTCAGGTCACGGTGCACGATGCCCTGCTTGTGCGCCTCCTCCAGCGAGCCGCACACCTGCTCCATGATCTTCTGCACGCGGGCAGGCTCCATCGCGCCGGTGGTCTCCAGCACGGTGGCGACGCTCTGCCCCTCGACGAACTCCATCACGATGTAGAGCGTGCCGTCGTCCATGTTGCCGAAGTCGAACACCTGGATGGTGTTCGGGTGCTGCAGCCCGGCGACGGTGCCCACCTCCCGCTCGAAGCGGGCGAGGATCTTGGGATCGTGGGAGAGGTGCTCGTGCAGCGTCTTGATCGCCACCTTGCGGATGGTGGTGCCGAGCTTCTGCTCGCCCTGGTAGACGCAGCCCATGCCGCCCTCGCCGAGGACGCGCACGATCTTGTACTTGCCGGCGATCTCGGCGCCGAGGAGGCGCTCCGGCCCTTGCGCAGGTTGGGTCATGTGAGGATTCCGAGTCTACAGGGTGCTCGCCCGGCGGGCGACAACCTGTCGAACGATTGTAAAGTACAATGAAAAAGGGGCGGCGCCGGGTCGGGGGTCACCTCTGTTGGACGGATCACGGCGCGATTCGATCAGCGTGGAGCGCCCGGCAAGGGGGATTTCGGGGCACGCCGCGGACACGGCTGAGACGGCTCAGCGGGCCCGGGAGCCCAGGTGGCGCATGTGGTCCAGCACCTGCTGGGGGAGGCCCGGCTGGTTGTCCGGCAAGGTGAAGTCCCAGTGCTGCGTCGTGCCGCCCGAGCCGCCCATCTTGTCGGCGGAGGGGTTGCACGATACCGGCGTCACCAGCGGCTTGAAGTTGTAGGGCGTGTAGTCGGGCGTGCTGGTGAAGGCGTCGTAGGGGATGGCCGCGCTGGCCACGCTCTCGCTCTGGTAAGGCTTGCCGAAGAGGTGCGCGAAGAGCTTGTGGATGGACCCGGCGCCGATGTCGGTGTGGCTGACGTAGCCACGCTTGACCCAGGGCGAGGCCAGGAAGAACGGCGTCCGGTGGCCGTCCACGTGGTCGTAGCCGTCCTGCGGGTCGTCCTCGGTGATGACGATGAGCGTCGTCGGCCACATCGGCGAGTGCGAGATGGCGTCGACGATCATCCCGGTGGCCACATCGTTGACGGCGATCATCAGCTCCGGCGTGGGCGAGCCTGGCGTGTCGCCGACGGTGTGGTCGTTGGGCAGCACCACGTAGGAGAGCGCGGACAGATCGCAGGTCGCGCGGGCGCGCGCGGCGAGGTAGCAGGCCTTCTCGGTGTCGGGCACGGTCTGGCTGTAGACGATGCCGGGGTAGTTGGTGTCGAAGCCCTGCGCGCCGGTGCCGACGATCTCCCCCATGTCCTGGTAGGGGATCTGGTTGCGGTCGGCCCAGACGAAGAGCGACCCCTCCGCCGGCGAGCCGAACTTCGGTTCGATGCCCGCGCGCGGCAGGCGCACCGCGCGGCCCCAGGTGGTGCTCCAGGTGCGCTCAATCCAGTCGGTGGAGCGGCCGTAGGCGGTCCACACGTGCCCCTGCAGCGATTGCTCGGCGGCGATGTAGTAGTTGTCGAAGTTGGTGAAGGTCTGCGCGAGGGCGCGCGCGTTCTGCCAGTACTCGTCCATCTTGCCGGGCGACATGACGTCCTTCGGCTCGCCGTTGAGGTCGGGCAGGTCGCCGAAGAGGTCGTCGAAGGTCTTGTTCTCCCGGATGACGTAGACGACATGCTGGATCTTGGTGCTGGGGCCGGCGTCGTTGGTGAGCGGGACGGGGAAGTCGTACTGCGCGCCCTGCGGGCAGGTGACGGTGGGGTAGCCCTCCGCCGGCGTCTTGCTGCGCGACGCGATCACCACCTTCGTCATGTCGGCGAGCTCGCTGTCGCTCGGCGCGGGGATGAGCTGCACGCTCCCCTTCATCGCCTCCGGCGTCTCGTCGGTGCTCGTCGGACCGGTGCTGCGGCCCTTGGCGTTGGCGACGAAGAGGCTCCCGTCGGGGCGCAGCCGCAGGACGGTGGGCCACCAGCCGGTGGGGATCTCCCCGAGCGGGGTGAGCGGTGCGCCCTGGCTTTGGTCGAAGGCGTAGACGCCGATGGCGTTGATGCCGGAGAGGGTGGCGTAGAGGCGCTGCCGGGAGGCATCGTAGGCGAGGACGCCCGGCTGCGCGCCGGTGTAGGACGGGTCGGGGCGCACCGAGAGGGTCTGCACGACGTCCCCGGAGACGGCGTCGTAGACGCCGATGGTGTCATCGTCGCTGTTGGCGACGGCGATGTGCGTGGTGCCGAGGAAGGCGACGCCCTCCGGGTTCTTCCCGGTGGACATCCGCGCCGACACCTTGCCGCTCGCGAGGTCCAGACGCAGCAGCTCCCGGGTGTCGTACGTCGTGAGGTAGTAGGTGTTCTGGTTGGGATCGTTGGGATCGGCGAAGAGCCCGAAGAACTCCTGCGCGGGCCCAACGTCGATGGTGGTCCACTTCTTCTGCGCGAGATCCACCACGCGCGCGGTGGTGTCGTCGGTGGCGGCGGCCACCAGCAGCTTGTTCGGGTCGGCGGTGACGGCGAGGCCGCCGGAGTACCAGCCCGTCGACCGGCCGGAGACCGAGGCCCCGAGGTCCACGTCGCTCGCCTCGTCGCGCGTGAGCTTGCCCGTCTGCGTGTCGATGGTGAAAAAGAAGAGCTTGCCGTTGCCCGCGCCGGAGACGATGACGTGATCCGGCGCCTCGAACGCCATCCCGTAGTCCACCTGCTCCGGCCTCGGGAAGGCGACGGAGGTGACGAGGGCCGGCTGGTCGGCGGCGAGGGCGTCCAGGTCGATGGAGTAGACCGCGTTGTCCTTCACGCCCGCGTCGACGAGCACCGCGTAGGACGTCCCAGGCACGAGCAGCGCGTCCACCAGGAAGGCGCTGCGGATGCCGTCGCCGCGCACCACCTGCTCGTGACCTGCGGGCTGGACGAAGTGGCCGTCGCCGAGGTGATAACGGCCGGGCACGTCGGGGTCGGCGCCGGCGTACTTCTTCGCGTCCAGGTCCGGCGCGGTGGCGGTGCACTTGCCGGGGACGACGGTCGGGTAGGTGGTGCCGTCGAAGGCGCCGCACGCCCCGGCGTGGGCGACCGCGTCCCACGGGCGCATGCCCGGGCACGCGTAGGGCTTCTCCGGCTCGGTGCAGGAGCACTGGAAGGCGCAGGAGCGATAGCTGTCGCACTTGACCGCGTCGACGAAGCCCTGCGGGGTGGAGAAGTCGGCGCAGTCGTCGGCGGGCTGCGGGGGCCCGAAGGAGTCGGGGCTAGTCTCGGTGCAGGCGAGCGCGACGAGCAGGGGGGCGAGGGCGAGGAAGCGACGGGAAAGCACGACCGGAATCTACCGCGGATCCGCGCCGCGAGCCGAACGTGATCCGGCGGCGCGCGGACCGTGGTTCGATGGGTGCATGAATCGCGCGACCCCTCCCGCGTCCATCCCGGCAAAGGGATCATGACGCGCCACCTCCTCCGGGCCCTTCTGGTGACGGTCACGCTCGTCAGCGCGTGCGCGGCGTCGACGCCGCCGGCGCGCTACCACGGCCCGCCGCCGGAGCCGGTCACCTACGAGACGCCGACGCCGGTCACCAGCGCCGCCCCGACGACGACGATACCTGCGGCGCCCCCCGTCGCCAGCGCCTCGACACCACCTGTCGCGACCTCGCCCTGCCCGATCATGCTCCACACGAGGGCGCGTGTGCAGGCCGATTCGGTCGTCGTGGAGGTGTTCGCCGACAACACCAGCGGCGCGCCGGCGGACTTCGACCTCCCGGATCGCTGCCCGCGCGGCCCCGTCGCCTTCGAGGGTCTGGGCGAGGGTTTCGACTACGAGGACGCCTGCAGGAAGGGTGCGTGCGCGGGGACGCGGCGCGCGGAGCACGTCCACCTCGCGCCCGCCGCCACGCGTCGCATCGGCTCCGCCGAGGTAGGCCTGCGTCGGGACGCATGTCACGCGGCCGTGCCGCCCGGGCACCACCGGGTTCGCGCGGTGCCGCCGGAGGGAATCCGCGCGGAGTGCAGCACGGCCGCGACCTTCGTCGTCCCCGCCGCGCCGCCCTCTAGACCCGCGTCCGGCGGCGATCGCGCCTGCACCACCTCCGCGGACTGCACCATCTTCTGCCCGAACGTGCCCGGGTGCTGCGGCAACCCGTGCGGCTGCCGGAACGCGATCCGCCGCGACAGGGCCGCGGCCTACGCGGCGAGCTACGCGAAGACGTGCACCCGCCCGCCCCACTGTCCGGCGATGGGCTGCGCGTACCAGCCCGCCATGTCCGCCACGTGCCGCGACGGGCGCTGCGTGGCGTCGTCGGGCCTGGGCCCCTGACCGCGCTGCGCTCAGCTCGCGCCGGAGCGCCGGCCCTTCAAGAGCGGGGGATGGCTACGCCGCGCGACGGCGGCGCGTCGCGAGGACCATGGCGAGTCCCAGGAGCATCGCCCCTGCGCCGTCCGCGCCGCCCGCGCCCGCGTTGCAGCCACCCGCGCCCTGCTGCGTCGTGCCACCCGCGCCGCCGGAGGAGCCAGGGTCCGCCGGGTTGCCCGGGCTGCCGGACGCACCGCCGGGGTCCACCGTCGGCGGCGCGACGTCCAGCATGTCCACCTCCGGCCCGGAGCCCTGCACCAGCAGCGGCGCTGCCGGCCAGTCGGGGCCCACCGCCGCCGCGTCGAGCTGCGCGGCGGGCACCTTCTTGATGGCGCCCCAGTCGAAGCCCCACGCGGCGAAGGACACCGGGTCGGTCACGTGCCGCTTGCTCGCGCCGTCCATCACGTAGACCGCCGGCGAGCCGTCGTCGCCCTGCACCAGCTCCGGCGCGGCCGGCGCGTCGGCGCCCTTCGGCACGGCGCTCAGCGTCGCGTCGGCGTAGTGCGCCACCTCGGTGAAGGCGTCGAACTTCCAGGCGGCGAAGGACTTGGGGTTGGTGACCCACCGGCGGATGGTGCCATCCGGAATCGCCGGCGCCTTGCAGGTGAAGCTCTTCGGAGAGGTGCTCAGCTGCGCGTTCTGTCCCTGCGGGCTGGAGTCGATGCCGTAGGCGAAGACCTTGTGGGCCTTGCCGTCCAGCAGGCTGCGCGGCGGCGGGATGGAGAAGCCGTGCTCGCACGAGCCGATCGCCTTGCACAGGTCCTTGCGGTTCTGGTTGGCGAGCGTGCGCAGCCCGGGCGCGCCGGAGCCCGCCGCCCCGCCGAAGTACAGGTCGACGTTCACCGCCTGCGTGGGCGTGTCGGTGTCCTGCGACCATCCGGCGACCTGCGTGCAGTCGGCGGTGTCGAGGTAGCCACGCGGCGCCGCGTCGGGCGGCTGCGCCAGCGCCTTGAGCTCCGCCAGCGTGCCGTTGAACACGTCGTGGTCGAGCGACCCGTTGCCGTCGCTGTACTGCCAGATCTGCCACTTGGACCAGCCGGGCGGCAGCATCGGGCAGGACACTCCGTACGCCGCGATCCAGAACCCGTAGCTGCCGAACGCCGTCGACTTCACGTTGTCGGCCCAGAAGTACGACCCGGAGTAGATGAGCGGCCTGCGGCCGGTGCCCTTCTCCACCACGTCGAGCCACGTCTTCACGTGCGCCGCGATCGTCGCGGGCGACTGCCCGCCTGTCGTCTCCACGTCGATCATCGCCGGCAGGTCGCCGCCGCCCAGCTTGCCCACCTTCTGCACCATCAGGTTGGCCTGCGCGGTCGGGTCCTGCCCCGGCTCGAAGAACATGTACGCGCCGCGCAGCACGCCGGCGGACTTCATGTGGCTCCAGTTGTTGGAGAACTGGTTGTCGATGTAGTTGAGCCCATCGCTGACGCGCGCGTAGCCGAAGGCGACACCGCTGGCCTTGGCGGAGGTCCAGTTGAAGTTGCCCTGGTAGGTGGAGACGTCGACGCCCTGCACCGGGCCGTTGGTCTTGGCGCCGCAGACGACGGTGAGCGGGTCGAAGCTCTGCTCCACGTCCTCCGGCGGGGCGCTCGAGCAGGCGGCGGCCAGGGCGAGGATCGGGGCGGCGAGGGCGAGGCGAAGGAGCTTCATGGCAACCCCTCCCCTAGCGAGCGCCGTGCCGCAGGCCCGCCCGACGCCACCCTGCGTTCTCGTGGCGGATCGCGCGATCCACCTCGCGACGGCTCGCGAAGGCCCGCGAACGAGCGCGAGACGACCCTCGCGTCCCGCTACCTCGGCAGCGCGTGCAGCGCCTTCGACACGTCCTCGCCCAGGCCCGGCTGATCATCCGGCTCGGAGAAGTCCCACTTCCCGCCGCTCTGCCCGTTCGCGCTGCCGGGGTTGCACGAGAGGTCGTCCCACTGCCGCGGCACGTAGGTGAAGGGCGTGTAGTCGGGCGTGGAGGTGAAGATGTCGTAGGGGATCGCCGCGTCGGCGATCGTCGAGTCGCGGTAGGGCTTGCCGTAGACGAGCGAGATGAGCTTGTGGATGGAGGAGATGTCGTAGTGCGCGTGGCTCACGTACCCGCGCTTGATCCAGGGCGAGGCGAACTCGGCGATGGTGCGGTGCACGTCCACGTGATCGCCGCCCTGCGAGGGGTCGTCCTCGGTGACGATGACCAGGCTGTCCGGCCAGAAGGGCGAGTGGCTCAGGGCGTCCAGGTACATCCCCGTCGCCTCGTCGTTGACCGCGATCATCAGCGCGGGGTTGGGCTTGCCCGGCTCGGTGCCGTAGGTGTGGTCGTTGCCCATCCAGGAGTAGGTGAAGTCCTTTGGATTGCAGAGTACACGCAATCGCCCGGCCTCGTAGCAGGCGGCGTAGGTGTCGGGCACCTGAGAGGGGGCGGACCCGCCGGGCCACTTCAGGTCGCGCACCGCGAGGCCGCCCACGAACTCGCCCTGGTTGTCGACCGTCACGTTCTGCCCGAGCAGGAACTGAAAGAGATTTCCCTCGGCGGGCGTGGTGTCGTCGCCGACGCCGGGGCTGTAGTTGATGACGCCGAACTCGCTGCGTCCCCAGATGGTCAGCCACCGGCGCTCGGTGTAGTCGGTAGAGCGGCCGAAGACCGTCCACACGTGGCCCTGAATCGACTGCTCCGCGTCGATGTAATAGTTGTCCATCTGGGCGAACTGCTTCGCGATGGCGAAGGTGTCCGGCCAGATCTTGTCCATGTTGCCGGGCGCGAGCACCACGTCCGCCTGGCCGTCGACGCCGGGGCGATCGCCCATGATGCCGTCGAAGGTCTTGTTCTCCCGGATGATCAAGAAGACGTGCTTGATCTTGGTGCTCGGGCCGTCTTCGGGCTTCTGCGGCACCGGGAAGTCGTAGGGCGCGCCGTTGCACTGCACCGTGGGGTAGCCGGCGACCTGCGAGACGTCGTTCTGCTGCGTGACCGTGGTGGTCGAGGTGGCCAGCGCCGCGGAGTCCATGAAGGGGACGGCGGCGATGCTGCCCGCCATGCGCTTGGCCTCGTCGGCGACGCCCACGTCCCAGTGCTGCGGGTCCAGGCCGATCCCGTGGCCGCGGCCGGTCAGCACGAAGACGGTGCCGTCGTTCGGATCGACGCTGACGGCGGTGGGCCACCAGCCGGTGGGGAAGGAGCCCGCGGGGGTGATGGACGGCGCGCTGGTGTCGACGTCGAAGACCTCCACGGCGTTCTCCGCGGCGAGGGTCGCGTAGAGCCGCTTGTTCGCGGGGTCGTAGGCGAGCGTCGTGGGGCTGGGGCCGTGGCTCTGCGAGACCTGCACCTCCGCCGCGACCTTGGCGGCGGGCCGGTCCACCAGCGAGAGGGTGTCGGAGAGGGCGTTGGCCACCACCATCCAGCGCGCGTCGAGGAAGACCATCTCCTCCGGCGACTTGCCGACCAGGATGATCGACGCGGTCATCGCCGAGGCGTCGAGCTGCACCAGCTTCATCTTCGACGTGTCGTCGAAGGAGGGCGAGGACGTCCAGAGCGTGGCGTATGCGGTGTGCCCGTTCGGGTCGAAGGGGTCGAAGTGCAGGGCGAAGAGGTCCTTCGCGCCCACGTCGATGGAGCCGAGCTGCGTCCCGTAGGTGCCGGTGTCCACGCTGTAGACGAGCACCTTGGTGTCCTGCGACTGGCCGACGAGCAGCGTCTTGCCGTCGGGGGAGACGTCGATCGCCGAGGGCATCGTCCCCTTCGGCAGGGCGATGTCCTTCGCCGCGTCCGCCGTGAGCGCGCCGGTCGCCTCGTCCAGGTCGTAGGCGAGCACCTTCGACGCGTCGCTCCCGCTGGAGGCGAGCAGCACCTTCTGCGCGGCGAGGTAGGCGAGGCCGTAGTTGAGGGACGCGGGTCGCGTGAACTTGACGCGCGTCGTCTCCGCGTTGCCGGTGCCGCTCTTGAGCGCCGCCGCGTCGATGACGCGGAGCGACTGCGTGTCGTAGCCGTAGTCGCTGACGGCGATCCACTGCGTGCCGGGGATGGGCAGCTCCGACGACGGGAAGCCGCCGTCCTGCGAGAAGACCAGCTCGTTGCCCGCGGCGGCGAGGCGCCGCCCGTCGGGGAGCACCAGCGGCTTCTGGACGATCTGCGCCTTGGCGAGGGCTTCGCCCGTCGGGTCGGTGGCGACGCACTTCCCCGCGACCGGGGCGGGGAACGTCTTCCCGTCGAAGTCGCCGCACGCCGGGTCGTGCGGGATGGAGTTCCAGTCGGCGAGGGCCTGGCACTTCCACACCTTCGTCGCTTCCTGGCACGTCGGGTCGCACGCCAGCGCGCACGGCTCGTCGTCATGCAGGATGTCCATGAAGTCGTCCGGCGAAGGCAGCGGCGCGGGCGGCTGGTCGGACGACGAGCACGCGGCGGCGACGACAGGCGTGAGGGCGACGAGGGCGAGCCATCCGGGTGTGCGCACTTCAACCTCCCTTCGCCGCAGCGAGCCCGGCGTCGCCCCGCTGGGCCGTCTCGTGCGGCGGCCACGGCATGTTCCACCGCTGCCCCGTCGACCGGTCCACCAGCTCCAGCCGCGTGCCGCGCCGGGTGACGGGGAACATCACGCCGATGCGCGTCGTCAAGAAGCGCGTGAGGGACGGACCGGCGTCGGACTCCGGCACGCCACCGAGCATGGGGAAGTCGAAGCGCACCCGCTCCACCAGCGTCTTGCCCTCGTGGAGCTCGAGCGCGAAGCGGCCGATGGCGCGCGGCGTGGCCTGCGGCGCCGGCAGCTCGACCTTGTGCACCGCGAGCAGGTACACCTCGCCGCGGCTCCAGCGCAGGTCGAAGATCCACTGCGCGCGGGAGACGAGCGGCGGCGGGTCCGGCTCCGGCGGCGCGGGCTTCGCGGGCCCGGCGTCCACGGTGTTCGCCCCGCGCGGCGGGGCGTGCGCGGGGCCGGCGTACGCGACACCGAGCGCGACCGCGCCGGAGAGGAAGAAAGCCGTGACCGCGACGCGCCGGAACATCGATGACACGATAGCATCCCCTCGATGCGCGCGGCCCCCCCGGCGACCGAAGACGAGTTGACGCGGCGCGCGCGCGACCTCGAGGGCACGCGCATCGCCGATCTGGCGCGGCGCCTCGCCTTTCGCCTCGCCGGGGAGAGCGTGCGCACGAAGGGCAAGGTGGGCGAGCTGCTCGAGCGCGCCCTCGGCGCCTCCGGCGGCCCCGGCGCCACGTGGGACTTCCCCGACCTGCGCGTGGAGCTGAAGACGGTGCCGGTCGACGAGCGCGGGCGCATCCGCGAGACCACCTTCGTGTGCGCGGTCTCGCTCATGGACGCCGACCGCGCCACCTGGGAGTCGTCGTGGGCGCGCGGCAAGCTCGCCCGCGTGCTCTGGGTCCCGGTGCGCGACGAGCCGGGCGGCGGGCGCACGATCGGACGCGCGGTGCTCTGGTCGCCGACGGCCGCCCAGGACCGCGCGCTCGCCGACGACTTCGACGAGATCATGGGCCAGATCGGCATCGGCGGCATCGAGGGCGTCTCGGCGCGCCTCGGGCGGTACATGCAGCTCCGCCCGAAGGCGGCGACCGGAAGCGTGCGCACGGCGGCGCCCGGACCGGACGGGGAGATCGTGGCGACGGTGCCCCGCGGCTTCTACCTGCGCACCGCCTTCACGACGGCGCTGCTCGAGGACCCGGCGTTCGTCCCGTGAGTCGCGGCGGCGGCGCGCTCACCTCTTGAGGCCGTCGCGGATCTCGGCGAGCAGCTCGATCATCTTGTCCTGCTTGTCCGGCCCGGCCGCGGCGGCCTCCTTCTTGCGGTAGGCGGCGCTGACCACCTTCATCACCAGGTACATCGCGATGCCGGTGAGGAGGAACACGACGATGGTGTTGAGAAAGAGCCCGTAGCGGATCGTCACCGCTCCGGCGGTCTTCGCCGCCGCGAGGGTCGGGTACGGCCCCGGCGCCACGCCATCCTTCAGGGTGACGAAGAGGTTGGACATGTCGACCTTGCCGAGCAGCAGGCCGAGCGGAGGCATCAGCACGTCGTCGACGAGCGATTTGGAGATGGCGCCGAAGGCGCCGCCGATGACCACGCCGACGGCGAGGTCGACCACGTTGCCACGAAGGATGAAGTTCTTGAGGTCTCCGAGCATCCGCGCACGGTGCCCGGTTCCGCGGCGGCTGCCAAGGTCCTAGTGAGGCGCCACGGCGCCGCGCAGTCGAAGGACTCGACCGGCAGCGCGGCCGCGTCCAGCCCGGAGATGCAGCGCAGCTTCACGGCGACGGTGGGCTCGCGCTGGTGGCCTCCTGGCCGCGCGAAGGCGAGCGTGCGCACACCAGCAGGTGAGACGAGCTCGCGGCGTTGACGCCATGAGGTCCGGGAACTACACGCAGCCCCGTAGTCATGACCTTCGGCTTCCCCGCGTACCACGAGGAGGACGTCACCCTCCCGATGCCGGTCACCCACGACTGGATCGTCTACGCGTGCCACACCGCCGGCCTCGGCACCGCCCGGTGGGGCGCGGGCGCGCAGGGAGGCGCGTGGCACCTCGCGCCGCAGGTCTCCCTCTTCTCGTGGGGCGAGGTGATGATGATCACCCCGCTCGCCGCCAACGTCATCCGCGTCCGCAGCGAGTGCGGCCTCCCCACGCAGTGCATCGACTGGGGCAAGAACCAGAAGAACGTCCAGAAGTTCGTCGGCGTCCTCGTCGCGGCGATGCAGCAGGCCCCGCAGCCGCCGTACCGGTGAGGAAGGACCGCCGCGTCTACTCGGCTGTTGCGTCGAGCGCACCGGCGTCCGGCGGCGGCGCCGAACCGCACCCGCCCTGGACGAGGGTGCCCTTGGGGTTGGTCCAGACGTCGCACCCGTGAGCGTCCTTCACCAGCTTCCACTCCGGGTCGTCCGGCAGCGGCATGCCGTCGCAGATCTGGGCGGCGCACGTGGAGGGGGAGGTCGTGTACCCTCCGTACGCCATGCAGCATCCCGGGTGCGCCGACGGCGTGCAGCAAGAGCCGCCGTCGCCGGAGGGCGCGTCCGCCAGCGCGTCCGGCGCCGCGTCGGCCAGGTCGGAGGACGGGGCGTCCCCGCTGCATGCAGTGACCAGAACCAGGAGAAGGAAGCCGGACCGAAGGAGGTTCATGCTCCCCCCCTTTGCAACTTGGAGACCAGCGCCGGAGGCCCCGGCTCTCGCGGATCTGGGTATGCCACGGTGTGCCGGACTACAGGCGACCACGACACGGCGAGTAGCCACGATGCCCGTCCTTCACGCGCCCGGCGCGTTGCGCTACGTACCTCCCCATGGATCTCGACTACGCCCAGCCCCAGTTCGTCGAGCTGATCCGTCGCGCCGCGACGGACCTCCCGAGCGACGTGGAGACCGCCATCGCCCGCGCGCGCGACGGTGAGCGCCCCATGTCCGCCGCGCGCAACGCGCTGGACATGCTCCTCATCAACATCGGCAAGGCGCGCGCCGCCAGCGCGCCCATGTGCCAGGACACCGGGATGAACCTGTGGTTCGTCCACTACCCCGCTGGCCCGCACGAGCACGCGCTGCGCGCCGCCATCGAGGCCGCGACGATCGAGGCGACGAAGAAGAGCTACCTCCGCCCCAACGCGGTGGACTCCATCACCGGCAAGAACGACGGCACCAACGTCGGGGGCGGCGTCCCGCAGATCCACTTCCACCAGTGGGACCAGCCCTTCGTCAAGGCGGACCTCCTCCTCAAGGGCGGCGGCTGCGAGAACGTCTCCGGCCAGATGGCCCTGCCCAACACCGAGATCCACGCCGGCCGCGATCTGGAGGGCGTCAAGCGCGCGGTCATCAAGATGGTGCTCGACGCGCAGGGCAAGGGCTGCGCCCCGGGCATCTGCGGCGTGTGCATCGGCAGCGACCGCGCGGGCGGCGCGCTGGCCGCCAAGCAGCAGATCTTCCGCCTGCTGGACGACGAGAACCCCGACGAGCGTCTGGCCGCGCTGGAGCGCGAGCTGATGGAGGCGTGCAACGGCCTGCAGATCGGGCCGATGGGCTTCGGCGGCAAGACCACCCTGCTCGGCGTGAAGGTCACCGCCCAGCACCGCTTGCCGGCGAGCTTCTTCGTCAGCCTCGCCTACGAGTGCTGGTCGTGCCGCCGCTGGAGCGCGGAGATCGACCCCGGCGCGAAGACCACCCGCTTCACCGAGCTCGCCCACACCGCGTCCAGATACAAGCTCCCCAAGCGCGTCAGCGAGAAGGCGGCCTGATCATGGGACTCACCCGCATCGATCTGCCCACGAGCGAAGAGACCATCCGCGCCCTCAAGGTGGGCGACGAGATCGCTCTTTACGGCACCCTGGTCACCGGCCGCGACGGCGCCCACAAGCTGATGCACGAGGCCATCGACGCCGCGAAGGCCGGCGACGACTCGAAGATGAAGGCGCTCGACTGGCTCATGCCGCTCATGCGCGACTCCTTCATCTACCACTGCGGTCCGGTGATGAAGAAGCTGTCGGAGGCGCCGAGCGGCAAGGCCGCCGACGCGAAGTGGAAGGTCGTCGCCGCCGGGCCCACCACCTCCATCCGCGAGGAGCCGTACCAGGCAGAGGTCATCGAGCACTTCGGCCTGCGCGGCGTCATCGGCAAGGGCGGCATGGGCCCCAAGACCGCCGCCGCGTGCCAGAACTTCGGTGCAGTCTACATGCACGCCGTGGGCGGCGCGGCCGTCGCCCTGGCCGAGGCGATCAAGGAGGTGGTGACCGTCCACCTGTTCGACGAGCTGGGCGCGCCGGAGGCCTTCTGGGTGCTGCGCGTGGAGGACTTCCGCGGCGTCGTCACCATCGACTCCCACGGCGGATCGCTGCACGCCAGCGTGCTCGAGGCCAGCAAGGCCGCGGCGGCGCGCTACTTCGGTTGACGCCCCCTTACTGGGGGATGCCGACCACCCCAATCCACTGCGTCTCCTTGGTGCCCAGCTTGGAGTTGATCTGGTAGGCGGCGGCGCTGAAGAGCGTCGTCGCCACCACCGTGATCGTCAGGTGGACCTTCTCGCCGTTCTGCCCCGTCGTCCTGTCCAGGGAGAGGTCGAGCGACTTGGCCTGCCCGCGGAGCTGCTGCAGGTCGTAGACGCTGACGGTCCACGGCCCGCTCGTCTTGGCGTCGCTGAAGAGGTCGAGCTCCACCGTCTTGGTCTCTCCCAGCTTGATGCTGGTGCCGCGCAGGTTGAACGTCTGACCGAAGGCACCGACGGTGACGGTGTCGTCCTGCACCGGCGCGGTGTTGAAGTACGGGCCCGCCGTGGGCGGGATGGGCACACACGGGTCGTGATAGCCGCCGGCGGACTTGTCCGACCACGAGCGCTGGATGTTGAAGCCGAGGTCCGTCGGCTGGTACAGGCTGCTCTGGAAGGTCTGGCACATGTCGCCGATCTCCCCGCCGTAATAGAAGTACGCCCACGCGAGGTCGGCCTCCGCCACGCTGGAGTACGCCGCCTCTGAGCCGGGCAGCGGGTCGGTCGCCGCCTCCACCATCTCGTGAGAGGTGGTGACGGTGAGCGCGGCGAGCCCGCCCTTGCAGCGCGGGATGACCGCGTACGAGGCCTTGCCGTTGGCGACGACGGCCTCCGAATGATAGCCGCCGAAGCCGTTGCAGCTCGTCGAGCCGCCCATGGAGATGCTGGTCGCCGCGGGGTAGTACAGGACGTAGAGCGTCTTCTTGAGCGTGTCCGCGTCGACGGCGCCCCACGCCGCGTCGGAGCCGTCCAGGTGCGCCGCGAGCCACGTCTGGATGTCGGTGTCGCTCATGCTGGCGGCCGGGTCCGTCCCGATGTCGACGGTCGTTCCCAGCGTGGAGGCCCCGACCCCGTACTCCGACACCATCGCCGTCCACTCGCCGCTGCCGGCGTACTTGCCCAAGAACTCCAGCGACTTGGCTTCCAGCGTGTCGTTCGGGAAGAAGACGGGCACCACGTTGACCGACGGCATCACCTGCCCGCCGGAGTTCACCACCTGCGGCACCGGCGGCTTGAAGGCGGGGTAGGTGTCGCTCGGCGCGCCGAAGTCGCCGGCGTCCTCCACCACGTCCGCGCCCGCGTCGGCGGCGGCGTCATCGCCCGCGTCGGACGGCCCGGCCGCCTCGCTCCCGCAAGCCACGTTCCCCACCAGACAAAGACCGAAGACCACGTACGAAAGACGCATGGGCACTCCTCAGCGAGGCGCGCAGCATACTCGCAGGCCGTGAAGGGATCGACGTCTCCCATCCGCCTCCGCCCGGGAGCCGTCCCCACTGGAAGAATGCACCCCGCGGCCCCGCCGCGCTCGCCGGGTCAGGCAAAGTCCGGGTTCAGTCGCTTCGCCGCGCGGTACGCCGCGCGCGCCTCGCCTGAACGACCCATCAGTCGACGAGCGCGAGACCCGCCGCGACCTTCCGGCCGCCGGCTCTACCAGGAACCACGCCTTGCGCTCGCACTAGCCGAGGCGCGCGTCGTCCTTCATCGGCTTCCGCAGGTGCGCGAAGAAGGCGGCGCGCACCGCCGCGTTCCAGTCTCCGCTTCGAACCAGACGCTCGATGGGCTTCACCGGTGAGTCCGCTGCGCCGGGCGTCCGCGCGTCACAGGCTGGCGAACAGGTCGACCTGGTTGCCGTCCGGGTCCAGCACGCACGCGTATCGCTGCCCCCAGACCGCATCCCACGGCGGCTTCTTGCCGGCGAAGCCGGCGCCGGTGATCTTGCCGTAGAGCGCGTCCACCTCCGCCGCCGACGCCTGCTTGAAGCAGAGCACGACGCCGCTCCCGCTCGGCTTCTGCCAGTCGGGGTCGAAGCCGCGAATGAGCGCGACGGAGTCGAGCATCATCCGGACACCGCTCGGCGTGGCGCCCTCGAAGTGCTCGTGGTCTCCCATCCGCTTCAAGTCGATGCCCAGCAGCGCGTAGAAGGCGACCGACCTGGCGGTGTCGGCGGAGACGATTCCGAAGGCGTCCAGGCTCATGCTCGCGCTCTACTCGGCGTCGTCACTCGCCGCAAGCGTGGCGCTCGCCCGTGCGAGGCGGCCCGGCGAGGATCTGGAGGCGCACGTGGAGTACGACGGCGCGGTGGGGATGGGCTACATCGAGGACAAGGAGACGCTGACGGTGCGCCAGGTCACCTTCGCGAAGGACGGCGCCACAGTCGAGCCGACCGCCGTCGATCCCGTCGCGCTCTCCGAGACGCTGCGGGACATCCTGCAGCTCTGAGGCGGGCCTGGCCCCGCACCCGTGGTACGTTACTCCCCGTGCAGTGCTCGGTCTGCGGCAAGTCCATCCTGGAGGGCATGTCGAGCTGCGTCTCGTGCGGCGCGCCCGCCCCCTCCGGTCCGCCCAAGGTCGACGCCTACGCCGCCACCAGCTTCATCCCCTCCGGCATGGCCCAGCCGGCGCAGGCCGCGTCCATGACCTCCCGCAACGCCACCGCCCCCATCCCGGCGATGGCCACCGCCCCCACCGTCGGCGTGCCCGTCGTCCCCCCGCCGACGATGCGCTCCGCCAACCCGGAGACCGGCCGCCAGCACGTCATCGCGCCGCAGCCGCACTACGTCGTCACGCCCGGCGCGCCCACGCCCTCTGTCGCGGCGACGCTCCCCTCCTCGCCCGCGCCGGCCCAGCCGTCGGGGACGAGGCCGTCCGGATATGCAGGCACGCCCCAGCCGATGCCCGCCTACGCTCCGCCGCCGCAGCCCGTCAGCTACGGCGCCGCGCCCTACGGCGGCGTCCCGCAGCAGCAGGCGATGGTCCCCGCCGCCCAGCCGCCTCCGCCCCTCACCGCGGGCTACGGCGCGTACCAGGTGGCGTACGGCGCGCAGATGCAGCAGACGGGCACCAGCGGCATGGCGATCGCGTCGCTCGTCTGCGGCCTCCTCGGCCTCACGCCGCTCTGGGTCGGCTTCATCCTCTGCATCATCGCCATCGCGCTGGGCATCGCCGCCGTGACGCAGATCCGTCCGGGGCAGGGGGGCAAGGGAATGGCCATCGCCGGGATCATCCTGGGCGCGGTGTTCATCATCCCGGCGGGCTGCGGACTGTAGAGTGCTCGGCCTCCTCCTCGCGGCGCTCTTCATCGCCCAGAACGGCTTCTTCGTCGCCGCCGAGTTCGCGCTCGTCAAGGTCCGCGGCACGCAGCTCCAGGCGCGCGTGCGCAAGGGCGAGCGCAGCGCGATCATCGCGTCGCAGGTCATCCAGCGCCTCGACCGCTACCTCTCCGCCACCCAGCTCGGCATCACCCTCGCGAGCCTGGGGCTCGGCTGGGTCGGCGAGCCCGCTCTCTCCAAGCTCCTGCACGGCCCCATCGTCCGGCACCTGCCGGAGTCCGCGCACCGCGCCGCGGAGATCGTCACCGTCGCCGTCGCCTTCGGCCTGCTGACCTTCATGCACATCCTGCTCGGCGAGCTGGTGCCCAAGCTCGTCGCCATCCAGCGCACCGAGCAGACCGCGCTCGTCACCGCGATCCCCCTGCGGGTCACCTACCTCATCTTCCGCCCCGCGCTCTGGGTCCTCGAGCGCGGCTCGGGCCTCATCCTGCGCATGATGGGCCTCAAGCCCGGCATGACGAGCGAGGGCACCCTCTCGGAGGACGAGATCATCAGCATCCTGGCGCGCAGCACCGGCGCCGGACCGAAGGGCAAGCAGATGAGCGAGCTGGTGGAGCGCGTGCTCCGCTTCGCCGAGCGCACCGCCCGGATCGCGATGGTCCCGCGCGTCGACGTCGCCTTCGTCCCGCTGCACACCAGCGGCGCGGAGGCGATGGATTAAATCCGCGGCGACGGCTACTCGCGCGTTCTGGTGACACGCGAGCGCTCGCTCGACGACGTGGCCGGCTACCTCTACGTCAAGGACCTCCTCGACCCGACCGCCGCGCAGGCGCCCGACCTCTCCAAGTACGTGCGCGACGCCCTCATCGTGCCGGAGAGCCGCAGCCTGATGGACGTGCTGCGCGACATGCAGCGCACCCACACGCCCATCGCCGTCGTGGTCGACGAGTACGGCGGCACCAGCGGCATCGTCACCATGGAGGACCTGCTCGAGGAGATTGTCGGGGAGATCCGCGACGAGCTGGACGTCGAGCCGCCCAGGATCCAGAAGGCCGGCGACGCCGCGTGGGACGTCGACGCGCGCGCCTCGATGGAGGAGCTCGGCGACGCGCTGGGCGTGGAGCTGGACGATCAGCCGGAGCCGGTCGGCGCGGTGGTGCTGCAGCACCTCGCGCGGCTGCCGCGGGCCGGCGACAAGGTGGAGCTCGGCCCGGGCGTCACCGCCGAGGTGACCTCCATCAGTCGCCGCCGCATCACCAAGGTGCGCGTGCGCATGAACAGCAAGGACGCGCAGCCCACGCCATGACCACGAAGACCCGCCTCCTCGTGCTGGCGGTCCCGACGCTGCTCTGCATGTGGCTCTCGGCGCACCTGCACATCTCCGGAGACCTCAGCGCGCTCTTCCCGGGCCACGGCGCGGCCGCGGCGCTCGGGCAGTTCACCCGCGCCTTCGGCGGGGGCGACGTGGGCCTGGTGCTGGTGCGCGGCAAGGACCCGGCGGAGGTCGCCGCCGCCGCGCACGACATCCAGACGCGCATGGCGAAGGCGCCGAGCGTCACCGGCGTGCTCGCCGGCGCGCCGAAGCCCAGCCTCGACCCGACGCTCGCGTGGATGGTCGCGGGCCCCACCGCGCGCGCGAAGCTCGCGCATGCGCTCACCCCCGAGGGCATGAAGCAACGGCTGGCCGGGTCGCGCGAGCTCTTGATGGGCCCCGCCTCCGGCGACGCCGAGACGATCCTCGCCCGCGATCCGCTGCGCCTCGCGCTCATCCCGTGGGAAGGAAAGACCGAGCTCGCCGCCGGACTCACCGTCAACGAGTCGGGCGACTTCTCCGGCGACGGCGGGCGCGCGCAGCTGGTGGTGCTCCAGCCAAGGGGCCGCGCCTTCGACCCGAAGGCCGCGCGCGCCTTCGTCTCCGACTTCGACGCCGCGAAGGCCGCCGTGGTCGCGACGCACCCCGGCGCCACGCTGGAGCTCACCGGCGGCCACGCCGTCGCGGTGGCGATGCGACGCCTGCTCATCCGCGATCTGGCGCTCTCCGGCACGCTCAGCCTGATCCTCGCGTCGGTCGCCTTCCTCGTCACCTTCCGCCGCATGCGCGCGCTCGTCGCGGTGCTCCCGCCGCTCGCCCTCGGCACCCTCTGGACGACGGGCCTCGCCGCCTTCTTTCCGCACGGCCTCTCGGCGATGAGCATCGCCTTCGCCGCCGTCGTCGTCGGCGTGGGCGTCGACACCGGCGTCCACGTCTACGCTGCGCTCCTGGACGGTCGCCGCGCCGGAATGCCGCCGGAGGAAGCGGCCGTGTACGCGCGCGCCCGCACCTGGAAGCCCACCCTCCTCGCGGCGATCGCCGCCGGCCTCACCTTCGGCGCGCTCGCCCTCTCCGACCTGCGCGCCCTGAAGGAGCTCGGCATCCTCTGCGGCGCCGGTGAGTTCTTGACGTCGGTCGCCATCCTCCTCATCACCCCGGACATCGGCGCGCTCCTCGAGCGCGGCGCGCCGCCGCCGCACGCGGGCTCGGGCACCGGCCGCGCCCCGGCGTGGATCCGCGGCCTGATCTCGGCCACCGGCACCCGCGGCCGCGCGGTGGGTCTCGCCTCCCTGCTGGCGTTGCCCCTCGTCGTGCTCGCGGTGCTCGGCGGCCCGCAGAGCGGGCACGCGATCGTGGCGCTGCGCCCGGAGGGCCTGCAGCCGCTCCAGACCCAGCGCGCCATCTTCGACATCTTCGGCGGCAAGCCGGGTCAGTGGCTGGTCCTCTCCATCGATCACGACCGCGAGGCCGCGCGCGACCGCGCCGATGCGGTGGCGGAGGCCCTCGACCCCCTCGCCGCCGATCACACCATCGAGGGCTTCGACGCCCTCGCCTCCTTCGCGCCGGGCAAGCGTCTGCTCGCCGAGCGCATGGCCGCGCGCGATCGCGAAGACCTCCCCGCCCTGCGCGAGCGCCTCCAGACCGCGCTGCGCGAGAGCGGCTGGGACCCCGAGGCGTGCGCCGCCGCGCTGGACGCCTTCGCCAAGCCCACCCCCGCGCCGTCCACCGACCCGCCGGCGTGGCTCCGCGCGCGCCACCTGGGCCAGGACGGGGTCGACACCATCGCGGTCACCTACGTGCGGCCGAGCGGCGACCCGGCGAAGGACGCGCGCGCGCTCGCGGCCATCCGCGCCGCCGACCCGCACGCCATCGTCACGGGGTACACCTTCCTGGAGGTCGCGCTGAAGGACACCCTCCGCCACGACCTGCCGCGCATCGCCGGGGTGGCGCTGCTGCTCGTCGTCATCGCCCTGGGCGCCTCGCTGCGGCGTCCGCGCGACGTCGTGCTCTCCATCCTGACGATGGGCGCCTCCATCGCCATCGTCACCGCCAGCATGCGCGTGCTCCACATCCCGTGGCACGCCTACGATGCGCTGGTGGTCCCGGTGCTGCTGGGCATCACCATGGACGAGGGCATGTTCCTGCTCTACGCCGCGCGGGAGGGCGAGGCGAAGGACGCCATCGCCACCGCCCTCACCCACCAGGGCCCGCTGGTCGTGGCGACGGCGCTCACCACCTCCGCCGGCTTCGCCGCCCTGCTCGTCTGTCGCTTCGAGGGCCTCTTCGACGTCGGCGCGGTCGGCGCCATCGGCTCGGTCGCCGGCCTGGTCGCCGCCCTCCTCATCGTGCCCGCGGGCCTGCGCCTGACGACGCGAGAGTAGCACTCGAGAGCTGTTCACGGATGGTGGCCGGCTCTTGGACCTGGTCACCGGGGCGGCACACGCCGCCCGCGCCCCACGCGGGTGCTCCGCCACGCGTCGCGCTCGAGACGCGCCAGCGCGGTTCTGGACGCTTCTTCATCGCGCGGCGCCGGCGCGGGCGATCCGCTCGCTTACGTCCGCCTTCTGCGCGGGGTCGATCAGCATGGACGAGCTCGCGACGAACGCTCGAAGAGGTGTCGTGTGGTGCTTTGGGTGAAGCTGGTTGTAGACCTCGACGCGGCCCGCCATCTCCTCCGCGCACGGCCCCCCGGCGTCGATGCATGCGAGCCGCTCGGCGATGCACGCCCGCGCACGTGCACGCGCGTCGGGCACGATCGCCTCCACGTCCCCAAGGCCATGCGCGACCTGAAGCGCTTCCTCCAGGTTGTCACACCGCTCGGGGCTGGAGGCGCGCAGGTGGTCGGCGGAGAGCAGACCTTGCAGCGTCTCCCGATGAACGCGCTCCGCCCGGTGCGCCATGGCCCGCGCGGGGAAGAGGAGCGACGCGGCGAGCGCGGCGACGCCCAACCCGAGGACGCGACCGACGCCCCCCAGCTTCCACCACTCCAAAAAGAGGGCCGCGCAGCCGAGGGTGAGCGCGATGGCCCCACCGACGAGAGTCCAACGCGCGATCGGGTCGGTTCGTGTGAAGGCGGCGACGAGCTCGTGATGGCGAGCGACGGGATCGACGGACTCCCCCGAGACGGCGTGGACGGCTCGCGCCGACGCACTCCACGCCCACCCGATCCCGGCACCGAGCCCCGCGACCGCCACCGCGAGTGCGCCCAGGGACGCCCCGCGACGCTTCGCGTCCCGACGAAGGGCGAGCGCCAGCGTCAAGAGAGGGATGGTGGACACGGGAAGAAGGACGGAGAGGAAGGACGGAGTCATGCCCCTTCATCGGCCACCGTCACCGGAAGTTGCGGGAGCGGCCCACGCAACTTCGCGCGCACCGTGCCGAGGGGCGGCGCAGGAGGTTCTGCGATGCGACGTCTCGGCATGGTCCTGGGTCTGG
This sequence comes from uncultured delta proteobacterium, assembly GCA_963782055.1. Lineage (GTDB taxonomy): Bacteria > Myxococcota_A > Polyangia > Polyangiales > Polyangiaceae > DASXHD01. The sequence continues at coordinate 239,986 of CAWAIF010000003.1, read as the reverse complement.
TGGGTGCTCCGGCGCTGGTCTTCGTGGTGGCGTGCTCGGCCCCGCCTTCCACGAGCGACGGCGTGGGCGCGACCGTGGACGCCGGCCTCCATGTGAAGCCGGGCGACGGCGACGCCGGCGGCGTCACCGCGAAGGACGCCGGGGCGAGCGACGCCAAGGTCGCCGAGGACTCCGGCGTCGCGAGCTACGACGCCGGCGGCACGCCGGGGGTGTGCCCGACGCCGTACGACTTCAACGAGTACTTCCCCTTGCCGGCGAAGCCCGCGAAGCACGAGGCGAGCGCCTGCTCCAGCGCGCAGATCTCCGGGTACTACGCGAGCTGTCTGGGCCCCAACGCCACGCCGAGCACATGCACGACCTGGCAGCAGGGCTACGGCGCCAGCTACTGCGGCGGTTGCCTCGGCAGCAACCAGTACGACTCCTCCTGGGGCGCGCTGGTCCAGATGACGGCAGGCTACCTGTCGGTGAACGTCGCCGGCTGCATCGCCGTCCTCAGCGGGCAGAACCCGCCGCAGTCCGGATCGTGTGCGTACGCCTACCAGTCGGCCGAGGCCTGCGAGGCCGCTTCTTGCGACTCCATCTGCCCGGTCTCCGGCGACGCCAGCTTCCAGCTCCATGAGCAGTGCATCGACAAGGCATCCAAGGGTGCCTGCAAGATCTACGAGGACGCCGTCGACCAGGACTGCCAGGAGGACGGCGGGCCCTACGCGCTCTGCTTCGACGGGCCCGACTTCGAGACGCTGTTCCTGAATGTTGCCCAGGTCCTCTGCGGGAAGTGACGTTCCCTCGCAACCCGGCACCCCGACGCGCCGAAAGGGTCCCATCATGAAGACGCACACCCTCTGCCTGCTCGGTCTCTCCCTCGGCGTGTCCACCTTCGCCTGCGGCGGCGGCGGCCCGAAGAACACCCTCGCCTTCGACCCCACCATGCTCTCGCTGACCTGCATGGGTCAGAACGGCCTGGTCGTCGCCGACGTCAACGGCGACAAGCGCCCGGACATCGTCACGAGCTGCCAGGGCGACGACGGCGTCTCCAAGATGCACGTCCTGGTGAACGTGGGCCGGCAGTTCAAGGACACCGACGTCGACATGGACTTCATTCCGAGCCGGACGGGCGACTTCGACGGCGACGGCCGCATGGACGTGCTGGGCTTCCTCGCCGGCACGACCACCCAGGCGGTGGTGTTCGACGACGCCGACGGGCTCAACTCTCCCGTGGCGCTCGACATCGGCGACAGCCCCATCCGGGGCACCGTCAACGTCATCGGCGGCGGGACTGGGATTGTGCTCGACACCTCCGACGGCTTCGAGGTCCGGAGCATCGCCCGCGACGGCTCCACGAAGGTCGTCGACTCGACGTCGCTGGACGGCTTCGAGGAGTTCGTCGGCGACCTGAACGCAGACGGGCTGGATGACGCGCTCGTCTACACCTCCATGTCGTACTCGTCAGGCACGTACTCGGTGGCGATCCGACGCAAGGACGGGGGCTTCTTCGGCAACCAGCAGCTCGTGGGCACCTGCTCCTACTTCGCCGACATCGACGGCGACGGCTACGCCGATGCGCTGTGCACCGACGGCAGCTCGTACGAGCTGGAGCAGAACGACGGAACCGGCAGCTTCCGCACCGTCCGCACCATTCCGGACGAGGGCGGCCGGTCCCACCTGGTCGACGTCACGGGGAACGGCCTCGCCGACCTGGTCCTGACCGTGAGCGGCGACGACGGCCAGTTCGCCATCCTCCCCGGCCGCGGCGACTTCACCTTCGGCGACGCGCTCATCGTGAGCGGCCCCTGGACCAGCGACGCGACCCCCACGTTCGTCGACCTGGACGGCGACGGGAAGCTGGACTTCATCGTCACCGACGACAACCACGTGATGGTCGGCTACCGCAAGTAGCCGACCTGCGCCTCACGCCTGCAGGCGGAACGCCGCGCCCAGACCGGCGGCCATCTCCTCCGGCGTGATGCGGCCGTCGTGGTCGGAGTCCAGCGCGTCGAACACCACGTCGGTGCCGCTCCACTCCTCGCGCGTGATGAAGCCGTCGCCGTCCAGGTCGTAGACCTTGAAGAGCTTCTCGGCCGCCGACCCGCGCACCTGGCCGACCACCGCGTCGAGGCGCTCGCCCAGCATCTTCTCCAGGGCGACGAGCGCCTTGGAGAAGCCCTCGATGCCCTCGGCGAGCTTGTCCTTCGCCATCTTGTCCTTCTCGTGCATCTCGCGGAAGGTCTTCTCGTCCACCTTGATCACCGGGATGTCCATCCCGGCGGCGGCCTTCGGGTCCAGCTTGCGCGGCAGCTCGCCCGTCCTGGACTGGAGCTCGGCCAGCAGGCTCGGCGAGATGGTGAGCAGGTCGCACCCGGCGAGCTCGGTGATCTCGCCGATGTTGCGGAAGCTCGCGCCCATGATCTCGGTCTTGTGGCCGTGCTTCTTGTAGTAGTTGTAGATGCGCGTGACGCTCATCACGCCGGGATCCTCGGGGGCCGGGTAGCTCTCCTTGCCGGTCGACTTCTTGTACCAGTCGAGGATGCGCCCGACGAAGGGCGAGACGAGGGTGACCTTCGCCTCGGCGCAGGCGATCGCCTGGTGCACGCCGAACAGGAGCGTGAGGTTGCAGTGGATGCCCTCCTTCTCCAGCTGCTCGGCGGCGCGGATGCCCTCCCACGTGGAGGCGACCTTGATGAGGATGCGCTCGCGCGAGAGGCCCGCCTTCTCGTACTGGCCGATCAGCGTGTGCGCCTTCTCGATGGTGCCCTTGGTGTCGAAGGAGAGGCGCGCGTCCACCTCGGTGGAGACGCGGCCGGGGACGATCTTCAGGATGCGCAGGCCGAACTCCACGCTCAGGCGGTCGATGGCGCGCTTGACCACGTCGTCCTTGCTCGCGCCAGGGCCGGCCTCGCGCTTCGCCCAGAGGAGCGCCTCGTCGACGATGCTGGCGTACTCCGGCATCTGCGCGGCCGCGGTGATGAGCGACGGGTTGGTCGTCGCGTCGCGCGGGCGGAATTTCTCGATGGAGTGGATGTCGCCCGTGTCGGCGACGACCACGGTCATGGACTTGAGCTGATCGAGGAGGGTGGACATGCGGGGGATGAAAGGGCCCCGCGCGCCGCACGTCAAGGGACGCCCGGCCCCATCGTCACGGGCCCGCGTTCTGCGCGTTGCCCGCCAGGAGCTGGGCGATCCAGTCGGTGAGCTTCACGCCGCCCGCGTAGCGGAGGTCGTAGCCGAGCACGAGGGAGGTGTGGTCGATGCCCGGAAAGTAGAAGCTGGCGAAGTTCTTGTCGAAGGCGAGCTGCGAGCGCAGGTCGTCCAGGCCGGCCTGGTAGGTCTGCGCGGAGAGCGGGACCGAGGCGGCGCAGTTGCTGGCGCCGAACCCGAAGAAGGAGGCGATGACGCCGTCGCCCGTGGAGTCCATCAGGCCCATCGTCGCGTTCGGGTAGGTCTTGGCGATGTGCTTGGCGTAGTCCACCAGGAAGTTCGTCGGATCGGGGCAATCGGCGCCGCAGTCGGGGACGATGGTCTTGTCCAGGCCGAAGAGGGATTTCCATGCATCCTGCAAACATCGCGCGATGTACGGCTGGTTCATCGGCGGGCCGGAGTCGTCGATCAGCACGACGGGCACCGGGTCGAAGGCGCGCGCGACCTGCGTGTAGTTGACCGCGGCCCCGAAGCCGCCGGCGCTCTGCCCGGTGAGCAGCACCTGCGTCATCCCGGGGAAGGTGGGGACGATGCGCTCGAGGTACTTGTGGATGTTGGTGTAGCCGACGAACTGCTGCGCCTGGGAGACGCCGGGGGGCTGGGCCACCGGGTTGTCCCCGCCGTGCACGTCGCCGGTGCAGTACGGCACGTAGACGAAGCTCCAGTCCTTGACCGGGTTGGCGGGGTCGAGGCGGCTGAAGATGCCGGCGACGCCCTCCGTGCCGGCGAAGCCCGCCAGGTCCAGCCTGGCGTAGCTCGCCGGGTTGGCCGCGCAGGTGGCGGCGTTGAAGCAGGCGCCGCCGCCCTCGAGGAAGACCATGAGCTTCGTCGCGCCGGGGTGGACGTTCACGCCGATGCCGGTGGGCGAGCCGTCGCGGCACTTGGCCTCCGGGAAGTCGACCCACGTCCAGGTGTCCGGCGGCGTGCCGGTGATGGCGCCGCCGTCGGCGAAGGGGGCGACCGGGACGTCCACCGCCGCGTCGGCGACGCCGCCGTCGGTGACGCCGCCGTCCATGCCGCCCCCGTCGGCGGTGGTGCCGTCGTCGCTCGAGCCGCAGGCGAGGAGCGTGAGGGGGAGGGCGAGGACGGCGAGGCGCTTCATCACCGGCGGTATAGCTCAGCCAGGGGCGGAGGCGAGGGCGGCGCCCCACCGGAGGCGCGCAAAGCGCGCGGCGAACCCATTTGGGCCGGAGCCGGCTCTATGATGAGGAAAGCATGAACGAATGGATCATCGCCGCCGCCGTCTTCCTCGGAATCTACTGGTTCATCGCCCGCGCGGGAAAGATCTCCCCGACCGAGGCGCGCAAGCTCGTGGGCGAGGGGGCGAGGCTGCTGGACGTGCGCACGCCGGGTGAGTTCGCCTCGGGGCACATCGAGGGCGCGCTCAACGTCCCGGTGCAGGAGCTCTCCGGTCGCGTGCAGGAGGTCGGCCCGGCGGACGCGACGTACGTCGTCTACTGCGCGAGCGGCATGCGCAGCGCGTCGGCCAAGCGCATCCTGAAGGCCAGCGGCCGCACCAAGACCCACGACCTGGGCGCCATGGGCCGCTGGTGAGCTCGTAGGGATGGGGGGTGAGGCGGGCTGAGGTGTAGTATCGCGCGCCGTGGCTGGTCCCTGGCTCGTGCCGCTCGCGTCCATCGCCGCCAAGCGCGGCGCCGATGACCCGCGCGTCGTGGGCGGGAAGGCGGCGCGCCTCGCCTGGCTGGTGAAGAACGGCTTCACCGTGCCCGACGCCTGGGTCCTGCCGGTAGACGCCTTCGCCGCCGCGCTGCGCGAGCTGCCGCCCGGGTGCGATCCGAAGTCGCTCCTGCGCGCGGCCGGCGGGCGCACCGGCTACGAGCGGGCGGCGCAGGCACGCGAGCACCTCCTGTCCGCGCCGCTGCCGCGCGGCCTGGCCGCCGAGCTGGACGAGCTGTGGCGGCGCGAGGAGGGCGCCTCGCCGTGGGGCTTCGCGGTCCGCTCCAGCGCCACCACCGAGGACGGGTCGATCGCGTCGATGGCCGGCATCGCCGACACCGAGCTCGGGGTCCGCGGGGACGAGGCGCTCGGGCTGGCGGTGCGCGCGGTCTGGGCGTCGGTCGCTTCGGGGCGCGCGCTCACCTACCTGGCGGCGCACGGCATCCGCGACGTGGCGATGGCGGTGATCCTGCAGCGCATGGTGCCGGCACGCGTGGCGGGCGTCATGTTCACCCGCGCGCCGGACAGGCGTGGGGCGCGCGAGAGGGTGATCAACGCCGGCTACGGGCTGGGCTCGCTCGTCGTCGACGGCGAGGCCACGCCGGACATGCTCCGCGTCGACGCGAAGGGTCGCGTCATCGAGTCGGTCATCGCGCGAAAGCACCGCGCGCTGGTGGTGGGGGCGGAGGGGCTCACGAGCGAGGACGTGCCGGAGCCGCTGCACCCGGCGCTCTCGACGGCGCAGGTGATGGACCTGGCGGAGGTCGCGCTGCGTCTGGAGCGGCTGGAGGACGTGCCCTACGACGTGGAGTTCGCCTGCGACGAGGAGCGCACGTGGCTGGTGCAGGTGCGACCGGCGACGGGCGCCGGCTTCCCGGACGGCGGGGACGAGTCGACGGTCTGGAGCGCGGTGAACGTGGGCGAGGCGCTCCCGGGTGTCGCCACGCCGCTGACCTGGTCTGTCGCCGGCGCCTTCAGCGAGGCGGGCTTTCGCAAGGCCTTCGCCACGCTGGGGTGCCGCGTGCCGAAGCACGCGCGCCTGGTGGGCAACGTGCACGGACGCTTCTACCTGAACCTCTCGCAGTTCATGCGGATCGCCGCGCAGGTGCCGTGGCTGGACGCGCGGACGCTGGTCGATCTGGGCGGCGGCTCCGGCGGTGAGGAGCTGGCGGCCCAGGTGGTGGACGTCTCGCACAAGGGCTTCTACGCCCGGCTGCCGCTCACCGCCGCGCGCCTGCTCAAGGAGCAGCTCCGGCTGGACGACGACGTGCGCAAGTTCGAGGCGTGGGCGGAGCGCGCGCTGCGCCTGCACCACGCGCTGGACCTGCCCATCCTGCCCGACGAGGGGCTCGCGCGCACCATCGTGGACGTGCAGGGGATGCTGGAGCGCACCGGCACGGTGATGCTCACCTGCGCGTCGAGCGCGCTCGGCTCGCACCTGGTCCTCAAGACGCTCCTCGCGCGCGTGGCGCCGCTGGGCGCCGACAGCCTGGCGCAGACGCTCACCGCGGGCGTGCGGGATCTGGAGAGCGCACGGCCGGCCATCGGCCTGATGCGCGTCGCGACGCTCGCGACGGCGGAGCCGGCCGCGCGGGAGGTGATCGAGCAGGAGTCGACGGTCTCGGTCTCGCAGCTCCCCGACGGACCGACGCGCCGCGCGCTCACCAGCTTCCTCGACCTGTACGGCGAGCGCGCGGTGCGCGAGCCGGAGCTCTCCACGCCGCGCTGGCGGGAGGACGCCACGCCAGTGCTCACGATGCTGCGCGTCGCTCTCCGCGGGGAGGCGCGCGACCCGCAGCGTGCCATCGAGCAGTCGCGCGCCGCGGCGGACGCCGAGATGCAGCGGGTGCTCGGGCGGATGAACGTGCTGGAGCAGACGGCGCTCCGGCACCTGGTGGCGCGCGCGCAGAAGGCGGCGCGCCTGCGCGAGCGCATGCGCGGGTGGGTCACGCGGGTGCTCGGGGTGATCCGCGCGGTGATGCTCGACGCCGACCGCCGGCTGGTCCACCTGATGCCCGAGCTCGTGGTGCCGGACGGGCCGCCCGGCGTGGCGCGGCTGCCCCCGGTGTTCTTCCTGACGGTGGACGAGCTGCTCGGCGCGCTCCGCAACGCGCGCACCGATCTCGTGCCGCTGGTGCGGGCGCGGCGGGCGGAGTACGCGCGGGACGTGGCGCGGCCGGCCCCGCCGGTGACCTTCGTGGGGACGCCGTCGCCGCTGCTCCTGCCGCCGCACGGCGGCGACGTGCTGCGCGGGCTCGCGGCGAGCGGGGGCGTGGTGGAGGGGCGCGCGCGCGTGCTGCGGAGCAGCGCGGAGATGGGTCAGCTCGCGCCGGGCGAGGTGCTGGTCGTGCACTCGACGGACGTGGGGTGGACGCCGCTCTTCCTGGTGGCGGCCGGCGTCGTCACCGAGCTGGGCGGTCCGCTCTCGCACGCGGCCGTCATCGCGCGGGAGCTGGGCGTGCCGAGCGTGGTGAACGTGGCGGGCGTGACCCGCCAGGTTCGCACCGGCGACATGCTGCGCGTCGACGGCGACCGCGGCATGGTCCACCGCCTGAAGGAGCTCACCCCCCCCGCCCCCTCTGCCCGAGGCGGAGAGGGGGAGCGAAGACCGACGTAGACCATGCGGCGCGAGATTCGCTGGGTGGCCCAGGAGGCCGGGCCCGTCGACGCGGTGATCGCGCGGGCGGGCGGCGACGCGCGCGCCCTCGAGGAGGGCCGCGTGATGATCGGCCGCGCGCGGGCGCGCCCCGGGACGCGCGTCCAGACGGGCGACGTCGTGACCATCCGTCCGCCCGCGCCGGCGGCGCCCGCCGTGACCATCCTCGCGCGGGAAGGCGGCGTCCTCGCCGTCGACAAGCCCGCCGGCATCCCCACGATCGCCGACCACGCGGGCGGCGCGCACGCGCTGCTGGCGCTCGTGGCGAAGGCCGCCGGCCTGCCGGAGTCCACGCTTCATCCCACCTCGCGCCTGGACCGCGGCGTCAGCGGCGTGGTGCTCTTCGCCGCCGACGCGCGCGCCCGCGATCGCCTGCGGGAGGAGCGGGCGGCCGGCCGCTACGAGCGGCTGTACCTGGCCCTGGCGGCGAGCTCGCCCGCGCCCGCGCGCGGCGCGTGGACGGGCCGCATCGGGCGAGCCGCCGACCCGCGCCGGCGCGCGGTGGACGGGCGCGACGCGACCGGGGCCCGCACCGAGTACGCGGTGGTCGCCACCGCGCCACACGCCACCCTGCTCGCGGTGCGGCCCGTCACCGGCCGCACCCACCAGATCCGCGTCCACGCGGCCCACGCCGGCTGCCCGCTCCTCGGAGACCGCGACTACGGCGGCCCCGCGCGCCTGGTGCTGCCGACGGGCAAGGTGCTCTCCCTCGGCCGCGTGGGGCTGCACTGCGCGCGCGTCGACGCCGGCGGGCTGACGGCCACGGCGCCGGTGCCCCCGGAGCTCCTCGCGTGGTGGCGCGACGCGGGGGGAGACGACGCCGCGTGGGACCGCGCGCGCGAGGCCTTCCGAAACGGCGAGGCCGTGCCACAATGAGGCCCATGCGGTGGTGGCTCGTCGTCCTCCTCCTCGCCGGGTGCAGCTCCCCCGGCCGCGGATTCCCGCCCGTCGACGACGGCGACGCGGCGACGCAGGACGACGCCACCTACCTGCCGCTGGAGGACGCCGAGACCGACGTCGTGGTGGAGGCGGACCTGCTCGTCGACGCGAGCGGCCCGGACGGCGCCACCGGGTGCGCGGTGGAGGCCGACGGCACGCCCTGCAAGGCGGCGCCGGACCTCTGCCACGCCGACGGCGTGTGCAAGGGCGGCCTCTGCATGGCGCCCACCCCTCACGCCGACGGCTTCAACTGGAAGCAGGGGGACGACACCGCGCGCTGCTGCGGCGGCTCGCCCATCTACACCTCCACCAACGCCAACTGCGGGGCGTGCGGCATCCAGTGCAACGCGCAGAACGGCGAGTCGTGCGCCGTCCTGGGTGGACACTACTTCTGCCGCGGGTGCACGACCAACGCCGGGTGCTGGTCCAAGTGCTGCTCGCTCTCCTTCAGCCCCTCGAGCTGCGCGGCGAGCGACTGCAAGGGAAGCTGCGACGACACCTACTGCCCCAAGGGCACGCACTGCGTGCTCGGCAACGGGGTGAGCAGCAACTACTGCAGCTACTGAGAGGATGTCCCGGGAGGCGCGGCGCGCGCCGGCGTGGGCGGTTGACGCGGCGGTGGGCGCGGCGCAGAGTGCCGCGCCATGTCGCTCCAGGGAAAGACGCTCTTCATCACCGGCGCGAGCCGCGGCATCGGGCTCGCCATCGCGCTGCGCGCCGCGCGAGACGGCGCCAACGTCGTCATCGCCGCCAAGACGACCGAGGCGCACCCCAGGCTGCCCGGCACCATCTACACCGCGGCGGACGCCATCGAGAAGGCGGGCGGCAAGGCGCTCGCCTGCGTCGTCGACATCCGCTTCGAGGACCAGATCGCCGCCGCCGTGAAGCAGGCGGTGGAGAAGTTCGGCGGCATCGACGTCTGCGTGAACAACGCCAGCGCCATCTCGCTCACCGGCACGCTGGAGACGCCGATGAAGCGCTACGATCTGATGCACCACATCAACACGCGCGGCACCTTCGCCACCTCGCAGGCCTGCCTGCCGCACCTCTTGAAGGCCAAGAACCCGCACATCCTGAACATCTCCCCGCCGCTGCACATGGAGGAGCGCTGGTTCGCGCCCCACGTGGCGTACACGATGGCCAAGTTCGGCATGAGCATGTGCGTGCTGGGGATGGCCGGGGAGTTCCGCGGGAAGGTGGCGATCAACGCGCTCTGGCCGCGGACGGTCATCGCGACCAGCGCGGTGCGCAACTTGCTGGGCGGCGAGGAGATCTGCAACCAGGGCCGCACGCCGGAGATCATGGCCGACGCGGCGCGCGCCATCCTGACGAAGGATGTAAACTACACGGGTCACTTCGCGGTGGACGAGGACCTGCTCCGCGCCGAGGGCGTCACCGACTTCGGCAAGTACAGCGTGGTGCCCGGCGCCGAGCTGCTGCCCGACTTCTTCCTGTGAGGCCGACGTGCGCATCCTGCACACCATGATCCGCACCGGCGACCTGGAGGCGTCCAAGCGCTTCTACTGCGAGGCGCTCGGCATGCGCGTCCTGCGCGAGCGCGAGTACCCGGACGGCAAGTTCACCCTCTGCTTCGTCGGCTACGAGGACGAGGCCAAGGGCGCGGTCATCGAGCTCACCTACAACTGGGGCCGTAGCGAGTACGCCCTGGGCGACGGCTTCGGCCACGTCGCCGTCGGCGTCGACGACATCCACGCCGCGGTCGAGCGCGTGCGCGCCGCGGGCGGCAAGGTGACGCGCGAGCCCGGCCCGATGAAGCACGGCACGACGGTGATCGCCTTCGTCCAGGACCCGACGGGCTACAAGGTCGAGCTGATCGAGCGCAAGTGACTCAGAGCTTCATGGAGAGCGACGGCACCCCCGCCGCCCCGGAGCGCAGGTACGCGTAGCGGGCGAGGTTGCCCATCACCCGCACGACGTAGCCCCGCGTCTCGGCGAAGGGGATCGACTCGACGAAGGCGTCCAGCTCGATGCCCTTCATCTGCGAGACCCAGTGCATCACCGAGGGGCCCGCGTTGTACGCCGCCACCGCCACCGGGACGGATCCCTTCGCGCGCACGATGAGGTCGTGGAGGTAGTGCGCGCCCAGCGCGATGTTCATCCCCGGCTGCGTGAGGTCCAGCGTGCCGGGGAGCAGGCCCATCGACCCGGCGACCTTCTTGCCGGTCTCCGGGAGGAGCTGCATCAGGCCCACCGCGCGCGCGGGGGAGACCACGTCGGGGTCGAAGCCGCTCTCCTGCCGCATGACCGCGTGCACCAGGCCCGTCGGGAGCGTCTCCTTCATCTCGGCGTCGTCCACCGCGCCCGCGTAGGGGGTGGGGAAGAGGCACTCCCAAGCCCAGCGGGAGGCGCCGGTCGGCGCCGTCTCCACCGCCGACGCCGAGACCTGCTGCGCGACCTGCAGCCGGCGGTGACCGCGGCCGACCTCGGCGTAGGCGCGGCAGAGCGACTCCACCGCGCGCGAGGGGTTCGCGCCGGTGACCGTGCCCTCGCGCGCGCGCAGCGCGGCCTCCGCCTCGCCGTCCAGGCCGAGGCGGTGCAGCACGTCCACCGGCGGCGGGAGCCTCACCTGGAGCGCGAGCGGCGCCCCGCCGTCCTCCTTCGCCGGGTCGATGACCGGGGGCAAGGGCGCCTTCGCCTCGGCCAGCCGCGCGCGCGCGACGAGCGCGGGCCACGTGAGCGGGTAGGTGCGCGCCACCTCGGTCCACCGCGCCACCGCGTGGGTGCGATCGCCGTCGCGCAGCGCGGCTGTGGCCGCGAGGTTGGCCATGCGCGCGCGGGCGAGGGCGTCGCGCCCGCTCGCCGACCGCTGCTCGAAGAGCCGCCGCGCCAGCTTGACGTCCCCCGCCATCAGGTGGGCCACCGCCCGCATGCGCAGCGCGTCGGCGCGCTCGGCGCCGCCGCCGTGGTGCTGCACGTAGTCGTCCAGCCCGGCGGCCGCCTTCGTCCAGCGGCCGTGCAGCAGCTCCAGGCGCGCCGCGAGGAAGATCGCGCTCCCCGCCTGCGGGGTGTGAGGGAAGCGACGGACGACCTGCGCGTAGCGGGCGATCGCCACGTCGTCCTTGTCCGCGCGCGAGGCGGCGTGCGCGGACGAGAGCAGATCGTCGGCGGCGTGCGGTCCGCCCGCGGCGGACGTCTCCAGGAAGATCTCCGCCGCCGGGAGGTATCGCGTGCGCGCGCGCATCATCGCGTCGGCGCGCGCCCGCTTGATCTCCAGCGGCGTGAGCTTCGGCGCGGCAGCCCACCGGGCGTGGTCCAGCGCGTCCAGCGCGCCGTCCAGCAGGCCCGCGGAGGCGAGCACCTGCGAGCGAGCGAGCTCCTCGCGACCGGTGAGCGGGTGCTTGGGGTCGGCCTTGTGGAGCGCGGCGTCGGCGCCCTTCGCGAAGGACAGGTCGGGCGCGTGCAGCAGGAGCCACCGCGCGTCGCGCGCGGTCTCCTGCGGCGACTTGCTGGCCACGTGCATGCGGATGCTCCGCGCCTCCGCCTCCGCCGCGCGGCTCCGGTGGCGAGCGGAGAGCACGCGCAGGCACGCGGTGCGCGCGCGCTTGGGGACCTTCGCCGCGACGAAGGCGCGCGCCGCGGCCAGAGCGTCGTCGACGGAGGAGCCCTTGTCGAAGTACTCGGCGGCCTCGAGGAAGGGGCCCACGGTGGCCTTGGCCTCCGCGCGCAGCCGCTCCACGTACGGCACCAGCAGCGGCAGGCTGCTCTCCAGCCCGGCGAGGGCCACCAGCGCGGTCTTGCCGTCGCCGGCCTTGGCCGCGGCGTACCCGCGCGCGAAGCGGACCTCCGGCGCGGACTTCTCGGCGTCAGGCAGGCCGTCGATGGCGCGCGCCGCCTCCACCCACCGCTCCTGTCGCAACAGCTCCGCCCACTCGGGCGAGCTCGCGGCCGCGTCCCCTCCCTGGTCCGCCCCCGGCCCCGCCTCGGCGAGCGCGCTCGTCGCCGGGCGCGCTCCGGCGTCCGCCGCGGGCGGGGGTGGCACCGCCTCGTGGTGACACGCGACGGCCACGGCCACGAGCGCGCCCAGCACCAGGTCAACCTTTCGCATTCCGCTCCGCCGGCACGACCTCGAAGCTACCTCCTCCGCGCCATCCGCACGAGCGCGTCACGCCGGTGGCGTCTTCCCCCCGCACCACGCGCTCCAGCCGGCCGCGTGCCCGGGCGAGGAGCTCGGGCTCGCGCTCGATGGCCACCCAGCGGCGTCCCATCTTGTGCGCCACCGCGGCCGTGGTGCCGGTGCCGGCGAAGGGGTCCAGCACCCAGTCGCCCGGCGCGGTGCTCATCCGGAGCACGCGCTCGAGCAGCCGCTCCGGCTTCTTGTTGCGGACGAAGGTGACCCCGCCCTCCCGCGCGATGCCCTGGAAGCCGATGTCGTCCCACACGTTGGTGAGCGGCTCGACCATGCGCGGCTCGCCGTCCACGTCGCGCACCTTGTCGGCGAGAAAGAGGACGCGATTGCCACCGCGCACCACGAAGTCGGGGTGGCCGCGCCGCGCCAGCCGGAGGACGCGGGAGGGCTCCTTCTTCGACCGGTCGACCAGCGCCTGCGCCGCGCGGGCGATCGCCTCGTAGCGAGGCTGGGCGAAGCGGATGACGTGTCGTGCGTGGGCGAGGGCGAAGCGCTCCAGCTCCATCTCGAAGACGGGGGCGCCGAGGGCCTTGCGCGCCGCCTGCGCGCTCGCGTGGCCCAGGTGCTCGGCGACGACCCGGCCGAGCGGCTCGAAGGTCCACTCGGCGTCGGGGGCGTCGGGCCGCGCGAGGTAGGTGCGGTACGCCGGGTCGTGCCCGGGCCGCGGCCGCACGAGGGGCGACGGGGCGAAGCGCGCGCGCTCCTTCGCGTAGAGCAGCAGGAAGTCGGTGACGTTCACCGGGCCGCGGTTGCGCGCCTTGTGTCCCGTCGCCGCGCTGCGCACCACGGTGACGACCGCGATGCGGTTCGCCCGGCCGAAGACCTCGTCCAGCACGCCCAGGAGCGCGCCGAGCTCGGTGTCGTCGATCTCGGCGAAGAGGGCGCCTTCGGGCGCGAGCAGCGGGTGGACGGCGGAGGCCACGGCGCGCATCCGCTCGGCCCAGGCGCGCGGGTCGACGTCGTCGTCGTACTCGTCGAAGGTGCGGCCGGTGTTGAAGGGCGGGTCGAGGTACGCGCACCGAAAGCGCCCGGACCACGCGCGGCGGCGCGCGCGCAGCAGCGGCAGGTTGTCCGCCAAGAAGAGCTGGTTCGGCGAACCCGTCACGCGTCTTCTTCTACCAGACAAACCCGGCGGATCTCCGCCTCCAGGTGCGCCTCGCCGGCGTCGACGTAGACGCGCCCCTCGCTGCGCGTCAGGGCGAGGCGGGTGTGACGTTCGACGTGCGGCTCCAGCGCCTCCAGGAAGGCGGGCGGCACCAGCCACACCTCCACGTCGGCGGCGCGGTGGATCGGGCTCCTCGCGGCCTCGCGGCGCAGCGGCGCGAGGTCCGCGGAGGTGAAGAGGGCGACGCGCGCCGCGGCCTTCGACGCGCGGTGAAGGCGGTCGGCGGAGGGCGCGCCGACGTCGATCCAGGCGACGAGGGCCCCGGTCGGGTCGCGGATGGCGACCGGCGGCTCGTCGGTGGAGGACACGCCGCCCTTGCTGAAGGCGATCCCCGGCTCGAAGGAGAGCGCGTAGGCGAGCACGCGCGTCAGCACATGCCGCATCGTCTCGGAGGGGTGCTGCGCGACGCGCAGGTCGAGCGATTCGTAGACGCCACGGTCGACGTCGGAGAGCTCGATCTGGAAGCGCAGGACGGTGGCGGTGAGCGCCATGCGTCAGTCGGGGATGGGGTAAAGCGGGCCGCGCACCCACTCCTCCGCCATGCGGCGCCAGTTGCCCCGCGCGCCCAGCCCGGCGAGCACGCTCCCGAGACCCCACTGCAGCCGGTTCACGAAGGTGTGGTCCTTCGGCACGTGGATGGGCCTGGGCAAGGTGGGCAGCTTGTCGCCTTCCTTGAAGACGATCTTCTTGGTGTTGCGCACGAGGAAGGCCACCGCCTCCCGCGCGAACTCGTGGGTGTGGGTGAACTCCTCGTCGACCACGATGGGCTTGGTGACCAGGCGCGTGTACGCGAGGTACAGCGGCCAGCCGTCGGGGTCCGTCGGATCGTAGCCGAGGACCTCCACGCACGCGCGCTGGAACTCCTCTTCGTTGCCGTCCATCAGCGCGGTGATGTAGCGCTTCTGTCCGGCCACCAGGTCCGGAGGCAGCAGCTTGTGGCAGCCGAAGTCCAAAAAGCCCACGCGTCCGCCGCCGAGGAACCGGTAGTTTCCCGGGTGCGGGTCGGCGTACAGGATGCCGTACTTGAAGAGGGCGCGCATCATGAAGCGCCAGATGGTGGCGCCCGCGGCGTCCTTGTCCGCCTGCGACGCGGTGGCGCAGAAGGTCGCGTAGTCCTGCCCCTGGATGAGGTCCGCCGTGAGCACGCGGCGCGTGGTGAGCGCGTGGTGCACGCGCGGGATGACGATGTCGGGGTCCTCGGCGTGGATGCGCCGGAACATGTCGGCGACCTCCGCCTCCCGCGTGTAGTCCAGCTCCGCCATGAAGACCGACTTGATCTCGTCGACGGCGTCCTTGGAGTGGTAGCGCCGACCTATCGGGGCGATCATCGCCTCCAGGAGCTGCACGCTCTTCAGGTCGTTCTCGATCGCCCTGTCGATGCCGGGGTACTGCACCTTCACCGCGACGCGGTCGCCGCCGCGCGTGGTGGCGCGGTGCACCTGCCCGATGCTCGCCGCCGCAAAGGGCTCGACCTCCCAGTCGGCGAAGATCTCGGAGGGGGGCGCGCCGAGCTCCTCGGTGATCACCTTGACCGCGGCCTCCGGCGAGAGCGGCGGCGCCTTCGCCTGGAGCTTCTTCAGCGTCTCCTGGAAGCGCTCCTCGTAGCCAGGCGGGGCGAGGCCGTCGATGTACGACGCCATCTGCCCGAGCTTGAGCGGCAGGCCCTTCATCTCGCCGAGGGTCTTGAGCATGGCCTCGGCCGTCTTGCGCGCCGTCTCCATCACCTTCCGACGCTCTTCCTCGGTGGGGTCCTGCTTCTTGCCGAGCGCACGCTTGACCGCGGCGCCGGCGAGCGGCAGCGCGCGCGGGGCGAGGGCGGTGAGCCGGGCGAGGCGGCCGAGCCGCGAGGTGGGCGGCGAGGCGGCGCGCTTCTTCCCGCGGGCCGGCGACTCGGGCTCCGCGTCCTGGGCGGCGTCCTCCGGAAGCATCGGGCCGGGCACCCGGGGGACATCGGCCATGGGCCCATTATGGGCGCCTGGGGTGGCGGTGACCAGCGGCGTGACCGCGATGCCGGCCTCGGCACAGCCTGGCGCGCTTCTGGTAGTCTCCGGTCATGCGCCCCGTGGGTCTGCTCCTCCTCCCCGCCGTGCTCCCCTTCGCCATCTTCGCCTGCAAGCACACCGAGGCCGTCCCCGACGCCGGCGCGCCGACGACCGCCACGACGGACACGGCGGCGACGGCGACCGCGACGGCCCCGCCGCCGGAGGCCACGACGACCGCCGCCGCGCTGGCGCCGCTCGGCGGGAGTACCGCGAAGCCGCAGCTCGTCACGATGCCCAACGGCGCGGTGGGCGTGAAGCTGCAGGACGGCGGAGTGATGCAGGTGCCGGAGGGCGGCCTGCCGGCCCTGGGGATCCCGCCCGGGCTGGTCCCCTCCGCGCTGCCCGCCTTCGCCGTCCCCTCCGGCATGCCCACGACGCTCCCCTCCGGCATCCCGACGAACCTGGTGCCCTCGGCGATGCCCAGCGGGCTCAAGCTCCCGGCGTGGCCCCCGCCCGCGGCGTCGAAGTAGCCGCGGCGCGCGCCTCGCGGCCCGCGGATTGTCCACTCCGGGGCGACCAGAGTAGGATGGGGCCGTGGCCAAGCGGACCTTCGCAGTGGGTGACATACACGGGGACATCGACGCGCTCGCCCGCGTCATGGGGAAGCTCCCCCAGCTCGACGCGGAGGACACGCTCGTCTTCCTGGGCGACTACTTCGACCGCGGGCCGCACACCGCCCACGTCGTCGACTTCCTGCGCAACCGACTCCCCACCGTCACGCCCGCCAAGCTGGTGACCCTGCGCGGCAACCACGAGGACGGCTGGCTGCGCGTGGTCTCCGGCGGCTGGCCGGAGTTCGTCATGCCGGAGGGCAACGGCTGCCTGGCGGCGTACCGCTCCTTCGCCGGCAAGTCGTACGCGCAGGGCGATCTCCCCACGCAGGAGGAGACGGCGCACATGCTCGCGGGCGACTTCCTCCCGGACGAGGTCATCTCCTGGATGGACTCGCTCGGCTACTACTACGAGGACGATCACGCCATCTACGTCCACGCCGGCCTGCCCGTCCACGACGGCCGCTTCCTCCACCCCTCCGAGGTCGATCACAAGCCGGTGCTCCTCTGGGTCCGCACCATGCAGTTCTTCCTGGAGTACCGCGGCAAGCTGGTCGTCGTCGGCCACACCTCGACGGACAACCTCCCGCCGGAGCTCTCCAGCTTCACCCCCGAGGACCCGCTCGACATGTGGGTCGGCGAGAACGTGATCGTCACCGACACCGGCTGCGGCAAGGGAGGCTTCCTCACCTGCCTCGAGCTCCCCGCGCGACGCGTCTACGAGTCGCGCTGACGTCGACTCACTTCGGGGGGCGCGCGCCGGACATGGCCTGGACCGAGGCGCAGCTGGCGAGCGCGCCGCAGTCGGGGCTGCCGTTCGTCTTGGGGGTGTACGAGATGGTGCCCTGCAGGGCGTCGCCCGTCAGCGTCGCGGAGATGATGGCGTTGGTGGTGTAAGCGCAGTTGCCGCTCGTGGCGTTGCGCGTGCCGTACGCGGTGAGGGTGACGGTGGCGCCGCTGCCGCTCCCGGTGAACGTGTTCGTGCCGAGCACGAGGTTCATGTACGTCCCGGTGAGGCCGGTGACGGTGCCGGTGACCGAGTCGCCGCTCTGCGTGACGGTCAGCGGGATGCCGCTGGCGGTGTTGCCCACGGTCCAGTTGGGGTAGTTGCAGCCGTTGTCCTTGTTGGTGATGGCAACCGTATAGTTGCCGGTGAAGTCGGCGGCCGGCCCGCCTCCACCGCTGCACGCGACGACACCGAGGACGGCGAGGGAGCAGGCGACGAGCGAGCGGGCGAAGGGGACCATGGCCGCAGTGTAGCTCAACCGCGCGGAGGTTGACGAAGCGAGCGCGGGTGGCTAGCCAAAGAGCGTGATGCGCGTCTTCGACCTCGCGAGCGTGAGCGAAGCGCTGCGCCGTGGGTCCGAGGCGGCGACGGCGGCGGAGGACGCGGCGGGCCCACGCGCGGCGGTCGCCGCCGTCCTGCGGCATGGCCCGGAGGAAGCGGAGATCCTGCTCATCCGCCGGGCCGAGCGGGAGGGGGATCCGTGGTCCGGCCACATGGCCTTCCCCGGCGGCCGGCGCGATCGCACCGACGCGACCCTCCTCGATACCGCGATCCGGGAGGCGCAGGAGGAGGTGGGGATCCATCTCGAGCGCGACGCCCGCCTGCTGCGTCGTCTCCCCGATCTGCCCGCCTTCGCGCGCAGCCAGCGCGCCGACCTCACCATCACCCCCTTCGTCTTCGCCGCGGCCGACATCGGCGAGCTGCGCCCCAACGCCGAGGTGGCGGAGGCGCTGTGGACCCCGCTCGGCCCGCTCGTCCGGGGGGAGGGCGCCGGCACCTTCGAGTACACGCACGAGTCCGGCGTGTGGACCTTCCCCTGCCTGGACGTGAACGGCCACCGCGTGTGGGGTCTGACGTACCGTATGCTGGAGCTGCTCCGCCAGGCGCTCGACACCTGACGTGGGCGCGGGCTCCCCACGCGATGCTCCGATTGCGGACGGACGCATTGCGTGCGCTGGGGCAAGCTGAGCCAGCCTCACGCAAGGCCGAATGCGGCTGCGGAACACGGCTTGCTACTGGATGCTCCAGGCAAGGATCGGCCGTGAATCCGCTCGACCCCAACGAGACCACCGGGATGAACGTCCTCGTCGTCGACGACGACGAGGGGTCACGGCGAGGCCTCGCGACCACTCTGCGGGAGCTGGGTCACACGTGCATGACCGCGCGGGACGGGGTCGAGGCGCTGGAGATCCTGCACGTCGCGCACGTGGACGTGGTGGTCGCCGACTGGCGCATGCCGCGCCTCTCCGGCCTCGAGCTGTGCCACGAGGTGAGGCGCCGCGGCGGCGCGTACGTCTACTTCGTCTTCGTCACCGCGCTGGACGACAAGACCCACCTGCTGGAGGGCATGCGCGCCGGCGCCGACGACTACATCTCCAAGCCCGTGGACTTCGACGAGCTGCGGGCGCGCATGATCGCCGCGCGCCGCGTGGTGGGACTGCACCGGGCGCTGAGCGCGCGCAACCGCTCCCTGCGCCGCGACAGCGAGAGCAACTTCAAGGCGGCGCGCATCGACGCGCTGACGCGCGTCCGCAACCGGCTGGCCCTGAACGAGGACCTGGGCGCCTTCGCCCACAACGCCCTCCGCTACGAGCAGCACTACTCGGCCGCGCTCTGCGACATCGACCACTTCAAGGCCTACAACGACCACTACGGCCACCTGGCCGGGGACGAGGTGCTGCGGAGCATCGCCCGGGTCATCGGCGAGGAGCTACGCAAGGGCGACCTGCTCTACCGCTACGGCGGGGAGGAGTTTTTGGTCGTCTTCCCCCAGCAGACGGCGCAGACGGCTCGGCTCGCCATGGAGCGCGTGCGCGGGGCCGTGACGCGCGCCGCCATCCCGCACGCGCCCGGGGAGTCACGTCCGGTCCTCACCATCAGCGCCGGGGTCGCCGAGCTGCGTCACCAGGCGGGCACCTCCTCCGAAGCGCTGCTGGAGGACTGGCTGGAGCGCGCCGACCAGGCCCTCTACCGCGCCAAGCACGCGGGCCGGGATCGCGTCGAGATGTAGTCGCGCGGGGCAGGTGGGAGCACGCGTCGCGGCGCGCGCCGCCGCCGCGGTCTTCGTCATGGTGCAAGCGGCCTCGGGGCCGTACCCTTGGCGATCGCGAAAGGAGAGAACGTGACCGCATCCTTCGAGGACTTCCAGAAGCGCATCGAGCTCCGCCGCCTCGGCCCGGAGGACTTCGACGCCGTCGTCGCGCTTCAGCTCCGGTGCTTCCCCAAGATGAAGACCTGGACGCGGGAGCAGTTCGACAGCCAGCACGCCACCTTCCCGGAGGGTCAGGTCGGCATCTTCTTCGAGGGGAAGCTCGTGGCCTCCTCCGCGAGCCTCGTCGTCGAGTACTCCGACTACTCCGACTGGAGCAACTGGATGGAGCTCTCCGACCACGGCTTCATCCGCAACCACGACCCCGAGGGCGACACCCTCTACGGCATCGAGATCCAGGTCGACCCGGCGATGCGCGGGATGAAGCTCGCGCGGCGCCTCTACCAGGCGCGCAAGGACCTCTGCCGCGAGCGCGACCTCGCCCGCATGATCGTCGGCGGCCGCATCCCCGGCTACGCCAAGCACAAGGACGAGATGACCGCGCGCGAGTACGTCGAGCGCGTCATGGAGAAGTCGCTCTACGACCCGGTGCTCACAACGCAGCTCGCCAACGGGTTCGTGCTGCGCGAGCTGGTGCCCGACTACCTGCCCAGCGACGAGGACTCCTCCGGCTGGGCGACCTGCCTGGAGTGGCCGAACCTCGACCACCACGGCAACCACGGCTTCCGCTCGCGCCGCACCTTCGCCCCGGTGCGCGTCTCCGCGGTGCAGTACAAGATGAGGCGCGTCGCCAGCTTCGAGGAGTTCGCCCGGCAGGTGGAGTTCTTCGTCGACGTGGCGTCGGACTCCAAGAGCGACTTCGTCCTCTTCCCGGAGCTCTTCACGCTGCAGCTCCTGTCCCTGGTGAAGAGCTCACGCCCCGGCGCGGCGGCGCGCACGCTGGCCGATTTCACCGACCAGTACCTCCGCCTCTTCGCCGACCTGGCCATCCGCTACAACGTCAACATCATCGGCGGCACCCAGTTCACCCTGGAGGAGGAGCGCCTCTACAACGTCGCGTACCTGTTCCGCCGCGACGGGAGCATCGCGCGGCAGTACAAGGTCCACGCCACCCCCAACGAGAGCCGCTGGTGGGGCATCCGCGGCGGGGACAAGGTCGAGGTCTTCGAGACCGACCGCGGGCGCATCGCCATCCTCGTCTGCTACGACATCGAGTTCCCCGAGCTGGTGCGCATCGCCGCGGACAGGGGCGCGCAGATCATCTTCGTGCCCTTCAACACCAACGATCGCAACGGCTACCTGCGTGTGCGCTACTGCGCGCAGGCGCGCTGCGTGGAGAACCAGATCTACGTCGTGGCCTCGGGGTGCGTGGGCAACCTGCCCTCGGTGGAGAACGCCGACACCCACTACGCGGCGTCGGGCATCTTCACGCCGTCGGACATCGCCTTCGCGCGCGACGGCATCGCGGCGGAGGCCTCGCCCAACATCGAGACGGTCATCACCCACGATCTGGACACCGAGCTGCTGCGCCGCGCGCGCCGTGCGGGCACGGTGCGCAACTGGAACGACCGCCGGACGGACCTCTACAAGGTGCACTGGACGACGCCGGGCGGGGAGAAGGGCGAGGTCTGAGCGCCCCCGCCGCGGCTTCAGCGCAGGCGGAACTGGACGTCCCACCGCATGCGGACGCGCACGGGTGCGCCGCGCAGCCGCGCGGGGCGGAAGCGGTAGCTGCGGATCGCGACCAGAGCCGACTCGTCCAGCCCGTAGCCGGCATGACGCACGGCGCGGGCGGAGACCACGCGACCGGTCTCGTCCAGCACGATCTCCAGCGGGACGTCCCCCTCGACGCCTTCCTCCCGCGCCGCCGCGGGGTACGCCGGCGTGACCGACGCGATGAGCCGCGCCGGCTCGGTGACGCGCGAGGCGTCCACGATCGCGGGCGCGGCGACGGGCGCCGCGGCCACCGGACCGGCGACGCTGCTCCCGAACCCGGCGCCGAGCACCATGTGGAAGCGCGGCGGTGCCACGGCGACGTCGGGCACCGCGGCCGGGGCGACGCCCGCCGGCGCGACGTCGCGGTCGGATGCCTGGCCCGTCTCGACCGGCGCGGGCGGAGGAGGACCGACCGTCGCGGATCGGCGGGCGACGGCGCGAACCGGCGCCTCGGTGACGGCGAGGGGCGGGGCGAGCGGGGCGGACGGAGGCGCGGCGGGAGCCGCCGGCTCGATCTCCACCTCGACGGCCACCGGCGCGGGCGTCACGAGGGGCGGCGCGCCGCCGTGGGCGAAGGCCACCCCCGCCACCGCGGCGGCCGCCACGTGCAGCCCCGTGGCCAGCGACAGCGCGCCCCCGAACACCTTCACCGTGCATCTCCGTGTGCGCGCCGCATGAATCCGGACCGGTCGCTCCCGCGTAGCACGATTCGATGAAAGCGTGCTACCGCGAGCGGCTCCAGCACCACTACGCGCGACGGGGTCGCGCGGCTCCCGCGGGGAACGGCCGTTCAGGGGGCACGACGCCGCGCCTTCTTCTTCGTGGGTGCGTGCGCGTGGGCGTGGCCGTGCACGTGGTCGTGCGGGACCGTCGTGATGAGCTCGATGCCGCCCTGCTTCACCCCACGGGTGGCGAGGATCTGCCTGGCCACGCGCTGCAGCTCGTCGGATCGCCCGTGCATGACGATGACCTCCAGGCAGAAGTCGTGGCTCAGATGCACGTGCAGCGTGGAGCGGACGCGGTCGCCCAGCTCGTGCTGCAGCTCCGTCAGCCGCTCGGTCAGGTCGCGCACGTGGTGGTCGTAGACGATGGTGAGGGCGGCGACGGCGTCGACCCCCCTCTGGACCTTCTCCCGGCCCACCTCCGCGCGCACCAGCGCGCGCAGCACCTCCGAGCGGGTCGAGCCGCGCGAGGCGGCCAGGTCGTCGAAGTCCTCGAGCAGGTCGCTCTCCATCGCCACGCCGAAGCGAACGAGCTCTGTCGCCATGGCGGGACGATACCCCAAGCCGGTGGTCGGGCCGAGCGTGAAGGTCCGGGGGGCGAGCGCGGGCGCCCCTTTCGGTAGCACGTTTCTGAACATTCGTGCTACCACGTCGGACCCGTGAGACGCCGTCACCCGCTCGCGTGCGCCGCCGCCATCGTGCTCGCGTGGGCCGCGGCGGCGCGCGCGCAGGAGGACGGCGGGACGGTCGCACCGGCGACGGGAACGACGGCGGCTGCTGCGGCGGCGGGCACGGTGACGCCCCCCGCCCTGCGCACGCGCGTGGAGGCGCCCTATCCCGCCGAGGCGCTGAAGGCGCGGGCGGAGGGCACCGTCGGCCTGGAGCTGGAGGTGGACGCGACCGGCCACGTGACGAGCGCGAAGGTCACCTCGCCCGCCGGGCACGGCCTGGACGAGGCGGCGCTCGCGGCCGCGCGGCAGTTCGTCTTCACGCCGGCGACGCGCGACGGCAAGCCGATCGCATCGACCATCGAGCTCGGCTACGACTTCCACCTGCCGCCGGCGCCCGCGAGCCCGCCGCCGAAGGCGAAGCCGAAGCCCGCGCGGCGGCCGAAGGAGGTCACGCAGCGGGGCGCGGGGCAGTCCACGCTGGTGCTCGCCCGCAAGCCAATCAGCGCGGCGTCCTCCTTCGACGTGCGCGATCGCGACTTCGCCCTGCGGCCGATCGGGAGCGTGCAGGACATCCTGCGCGTCATGCCCGGCCTGGTGATGGTGCAGCACTCCGGCGGGGGGAAGGCGAACCAGTACTTCCTGCGCGGCTTCGACGCCGATCACGGGACCGACATCGCCTTCTCGGTGGACGGCGTGCCCATCAACATGCCCTCCCACGCCCACGGCCAGGGCTTCAGCGACACCAACTTCATCATCCCGGAGGTGGTGGAGCACGTGCAAGTGACCAAGGGACCCTACTTCGCCAGCCAGGGCGACTTCGCCACCGCGGGCGCGGCGGACCTGATCACGCGCGACCGGTTCGAGCACAGCTCGGTGGGCTTCGGCTTCGGCGGCTCGCCCGGCCACGGCGGGCCGAGCTACCGGGCGCTCGCCATCGCCAGCCCGCGCTTCGCCGACTCGGTCGACGCCATCTTCGCCGCGGAGGCGGGGAGGCAGGACGGCCCGTTCGAGAACCCGGAGAACTGGGACAGGTACAAGCTGTTCAACAAGCTCACGTGGCACGTGAGCCCGACGTCCTCCGTGTCGTTGACCGAGATGAGCTACGGCGCCAACTGGCACGGCTCGGGACAGATCCCCGCGCGCGCCGTGGAGGAGGGCCTGCTCGACCGCTTCGGCTCCATCGACCCGGACGAGGGCGGCAACACCGCGCGCCACCAGGTCGTCTTGCAGTACGCCCTGCGGCCGAACGAGCACAGCCAGATCAAGGCGCTCGCCTACGCCGGGACGTACCGCTTCAACCTCTTCTCCAACTTTACGCTGTACGCGCGCGATCCGGACAACGGAGACGAGATCGAGCAGGTGGATCGACGGGCCTTCTACGGCGGCAAGGTGTCGTACCGCGTCGTGCACCATGTCCGGAAGGTGCGCTTCGACACGACCGTCGGCGCGGACATGCGCAGCGACGACATCGAGGAGCAGCTCTGGAACTCGGTGGAGCGCACGCAGCTCGACCAGGTGCGCGGCAACGCGGTGCACGAGACGCTGCTGGGCATGTACCTCAACGAGGAGGTCACCCCGCTGTCCTGGCTGCGCCTCGACGTGGGGGGCCGCGGGGACCTCCTCACCTTCGCCGTGGACGACACGCTCCACTCCGCCGACCCGGCGGCGCCGCGCAGCGGGGCGAGCGCCGCCTACCAGATCAGCCCGAAGATGAGCGCGGTGGTGACGCCGGTCGCGCGGAAGAACGCCCAGCTCGACCTCTACCTGAACTACGGCAGCGGCTACCACTCCAACGACGTGCGCGGCGTCTTCTCCACGCCCAGCGTGACGCCGCTGACGCGCGCCATCGGGGAGGAGGTCGGCGCCCGCACCCGGCTCTGGGATCGGTGGGACCTGGCCGCGTCCCTCTGGCAGCTCGACCTGGCGAGCGAGACGGTGTGGAACGGTGACGACGGCACGACGGAGGTGAGCGGCGCGACCAACCGCAAGGGCATCGAGCTGGAGACGCGCTTGGAGGTGACGAGGTGGCTGGCGGCGGACCTCGACCTCACCTTCACCGACTCCGCGTTCACCGAGAACCACGGCAACGGCAACGGGCTGGCGCTGGCCCCGAAGGAGACGTGGGCGGGGGGCGTGTCGGCGCGGCATCGCCTCGGCCCGGGCGAGGTGCGCGGGGGCTTCCGCTTCTTCGGCATCGGCGACAGGCCGGCGTCGGACGACGGCGTGCTCGTCGCGCCGGGCTTCACCCAGTTCGACCTGCACCTCGGCTACCGGCACCGCCGCTTCGACGTGGCGCTGGACATCGAGAACCTCTTCGACCAGGCGTTCCGCTCCGCGCAGTTCGCCACGGTGAGCCGACTGCGGGGCGAGCCCGCGATTGGCGCGCCGGTGCCGGCGGGGTTTTCCTGCGGGAGCGGCGGCCGGCTCGCCCCGTCGCCCGGCGGCGCGGCGGATGGCCGCTTCTACGGCTGCGAGGACGTCGACTACACGCCCACGTATCCCTTCACCGCCCGCATCACCACCACCATCTACCTGGATTGAGCGCGCGATGAAGAGGACGTCACTGCTCCGGGTTGGGTGGGTCGCGCTGGCGCTCGCGTGCAGTGACGGTGCGACCGCTGCCGTCGTCCAGAACGCGTATCCGGCGGGCGGACCGGCGGTGCTGGAGGCGTGGTGGTACACCACCCTCTTCCGCACTCCCGTCGGCGCGGGCGGGACCTCCGAGGCGCTGCGCACCGTGCCGGCGAGCGACTACGCGTACGCCGTGCTGGCGCCGGGGTGGGATCCGGCGTCCGGGACCGCACCGACGACGCTGTTGCCGGTGCGCTCGGCGTCCCGGCTCGTGGTGGACCGCGGCGGCGCGCTCTCCATCGTCGTCGGGCCGCAGACCTTCGTCGGCGACTGCGCGGCCGGCGCTCCGCTCTCGCAGCAGGACGCCGACTTCATCACCGAGCGCATCTTCCCCGGCACCTTCGCCGGCGCGACCTACGACGCGGCCACCTGCACCCTGACCTGGGCGGGAGATGCCGATGCGGGGCCGGACGACTGACTCCCCCGCCTGCGCAGGCCGCCCCCCCCTGCGGCCGCGCGGCCCGAGCGTCGGATTGCATGGATCCTTGCAATGGCGCGCGCAGGCCGAGAAACGTGGGGGATCGGGGGCCGGGGGGGGAAAGTGCCAGCCACCTCTTGACGGACGAGGCGCGGCGACCCACAAATTAGACCATCCGGTCTAAGACGGTGGTCTAGGAGACGTCTGGCCGGGCAGGAGCCCATGCCCCCGCGACCGCGTTTCGACAAGCTGCAGCCCGAGCGGCAGGAGGCCATCCTCGAGGCGGCGACCAAGGAGTTCGCCGAGGAGGGGGCGGAGCACGCCTCCCTCAACAAGATCCTGGCGGAGGCCGGCGTCAGCAAGGGCGCCGCCTATTACTACTTCGACGACAAGGAGGACCTCTTCCTCACCGTCCTCGCGCGGATGGTGGACCGCGCGGCGCGCATCATCGGCGGCGTGGGCCCCATCGAGACGGAGGAGGACTTCTGGCGCGAGTTCCGGGCGCTGTACACGCGCGTGCTCGGCTTCCTCAAGAAGCACCCGACGCTGGCGGCGCTCGCCAAGCGGTTCGTCGCCCAGCCGCCGTCGGTCATGTCCGCACCGCAGGTCGGCACCATGTACGACGCCTTCCGCGCCTGGTTCACCGACCTGCTCCGGCAGGGGCAGAAGGTGGGCGCGGTGCGGACCGACCTGCCGATGGACCTCCTCGTCGCCGTCACCTGGGGCATGGGGGAGGCGGTCGACCGCTGGACCATCGCCAACTGGGACCGCGTGGGCGCGGGGGACGAGAGCGTCGTCGCCGTGGTGGACGCCTGCGTGGATCTGTTCCGGCGCACCCTCGCGCCCGTCGAGCCCGTCGAACCCGTCGAGAAGAAGTGAGCACCGCGCCAGGCGCGGGGAGGAGAGCGTTTCCATGAATGATCGCACTTCCAGTCACCGGCACCGCGGGGGGCAGAGGGCGCTGCTGGTGTGCCTCGCCGCCCTCGTCGTGACGTTGCTCGCCGGCGCCCGCCCCGCGGCCGCGCAGAGCGGCGTGGTGGAGCTGGTACGTCGCGCGGACCACGTGCTGCGCGGCAGCAGGACGACGGCCTCGGTGCTCCACATGGAGGTGCACACCGCCTCGTACGACCGCCACTACGCGCTCGTCTACTGGGAGAAGGACACCGGCGGTAACACCGACGTGCTGGTGAAGATCCTCGGGCCGGCGCTCTGGCGCGGGCACGGCACGCTCAAGGTGGGCAACCGCCTCACCGTCTACGACCCGAGCACCGACCGCATGACCGTGCTCTCCAGCTCCATGCTGGGCGACAGCTGGATGGGCAGCCACTTCAACAACGACGACTTCGTCAAGGACACCGATCTCGCGAAGGACTACACCGCGCGCGAGGTCGGCACGCACCCCGCGACGGGCTCGGACGGCCACGCGGTGGTCTTCCACGACATCGATCTCAGCCCGACGCCGCGCGCGCCGGTCTCGTGGGCGCGCATTCACGCGCGGCTCTACGTCGAGGGCAACGCGGTCATCCCGGTGACGATGGAGTACTTCCGGCGCACCGGCGAGAAGCGGCCCTACCGGACCCTCACCTTCTCCGGCGTGAAGATCCTCGGCGGGCGCCTCGCGCCTTCGGTGCTCACCATGACCGTCGCCGACAAGCCAGGCGAGTTCACGCGGCTCACCTACGACACGGTGCGCTTCGACGTAGCCATCCCCGCGAGCAAGTTCACCGAGCAGGCCCTGCGCCGATGAGCCCGCTCCGCGCGGCGCACCTCCTCTGGCGGCTGGGGTGGCGCAACATGGGTCGCAACCCGCGGCGCACGGCGCTCACGGGCGTGGCCGTCGTCCTCGGCGTGGGGCTCTGCATCGCCATCTTCGGCCTCACCGACGGGATGAACGACGACATGATCGGCTCGGTCACCCGCGCCGACCTGGGGGAGGTCCAGGTTCACCGCCCGGACTACCTCGCGCGGCGCAAGCTCTCGCTCACCATGGCGCACGGCGCCACGCTGGTGAAGGACCTCTCCGGCCAGCCCGGCGTCGTCGCCGCGGCGCCCCGCGCCTACGGCTGGGCGTTCGCGACGCACGGCGGGAGGTCGATCGGCGTGCAGCTGATGGGCGTCGACCCCGACGAGGAAGCGCGGGTGACGACGCTCCCGCAGAAGGTCGTCACCGGCGCCTTCCTCGGAGAGGCGCCCACGCCGTGGCCCGACGCCAGACCGCTCACAGCGGCGCAGGAGAAGCTGGACCAGACGCTCACCGACGCGGAGACGGCCGCCGCGCTCGCCGAGATCGACGCGCTCGGCGGGCAGGACGCGGGGGCCGCGGCGCCTGCCGCGGGCGCGGACGTCCGCACGACCACGCGCTCGCTGGTGGCGCAGGTCGCGCCCAGCCCGACGCGGGCGCCGCCCGCGCTGCTCGGCGTCAAGCTGGCGAGTCGGCTGCACGCGCGCGTGGGCGACACCGTCGCCCTCCTCGGCCAGGACGCCCAGGGCGCCACCATCGACCAGACGCTGCGCGTCGTCGGGACCTTCCAAACGAACGACGACGCCGTCGACCAGACGCGCGTGGTGGTCCACCTCGCCGACCTGCAGCACCTGCTCGGCCTGGGGGACGGCGTGCACGAGATCGCCGTGCGCGTGGCCGACCGCGGCCAGGCGCGCGCCGTCGCCTCCGCCCTGGGGTCCCGCCCGGCCCTCGCCGGGCTCTCGGTGGAGGCGTGGCAGACGCTGCGGCCGGACCTCCTCGCCATGGTCAGCGCCAACGACGTCTTCACCGAGATGATCATCATCGTGGTCTTCGTCCTCGCCGGGCTGGGTGTCGCCAACACCATGCTCATGGCCGTCTTCGACCGCCGGCGGGAGTTCGGTGTGCTGCGCGCGCTGGGCATGCGCCCGAGATCCTTGCTGGCGATGGTCGCGCTGGAGACCCTCATCCTCTCCGTGGTCTCCGCGGGGCTGGGCGTCGCGCTGGGTCTGGCCCTGGACTACTACCTCGTCCGGCACGGTCTCGACATCCGCTTCATCGGCCGCTTCTCCCTCGTGGGCGTGGGCCTCGACCCCGTGCTCCACGCGTCCATCACCACCCGCGGCGTCGTGCTCCCGGCGGCGTTCATGGTCGGCATCGCCGCCATCGCCTCGCTCCTCCCCGCGGCCGTCGCCGCGCGCGTCCGGCCGGCCGTCGGCATGAGGGACGCGTGATGGTGCTGCGCGTCGCCTTCCGCAACGTGCTGCGCCAGCGCCGCCGGACGGCGCTGACGGCCCTGGCGATCGTCGCCAGCTTCGCGCTGCTCATCGTGCTGACCGGCTTCGCCGACGGCGCGCACGAGCAGATGGCCCAGATCGGCGTGCGCATGGGCCTCGGCGACGTGGTCGTCCACGCCGAGGGGTATCGCGACGACCCCTCCGTGGATCGCACCATCGCGGACCCGGCGGCCGTCGCCGCGGCGGCGCGCGGCATGGGCATCCCCCTCGACGGCGTGGCGCCGCGCCTGCAGACCACCGGCCTCACGCAGGCCGGCTCGACGGGCGTCGGGACCGTCGTGTGGGGCGTCGACCCCGCGGTGGAGGGCAAGCTCTCCAAGGTGGGCTCGCCGGCGTCCATCGTGGACGGCGCCGCGCTCGACGCCGCCGACACCTCGCCGCCCACCGGGCGTCCGCCACCCGTCGTCATCGGCAAGGAGCTCGCGCACGAGCTGGGCGCGCGCGTCGACGATCGCATCACGGTGACCATCCAGCCGGCGAAGAACGGCGCCGCCGAGGCGCCCGCGATGCGCACCGGCGCCTTCCTGGTCAAGGGCATCTACGCCACCGGCGTGCGCGACGTGGACGCGCACGTGGTGCTGGTGCCGCTCGGCGTGCTGCAGCACCTCGCGGGCGTCGGCCACCGCGTGACGACGGTCGCCGTCCTGCTGCACGACACGCGCCGCGCGCAGGAGGCCGCCGCCGCGCTGGACGCGCGCCTGCGGGGCGGCGGCGTCGAGGTGCTGCCCTGGCAGAAGGCGGCGCCGGAGCTCTACGCCACCATCGTCCTGGACGAGGCAGGCATGTACCTCATGATGGCGATCGTCTACGTCGTCGTCGCCGCGGGCATCTTGAACACCATCTTGCTCTCGGTGATGGAGCGCACGCGCGAGTTCGGCGTCCTGCTCGCCGTCGGCGCCACGCCGGCGCGCATCGTGAGCATCGTCATGACCGAGTCGGTGCTCCTCGGCGTCGGCTCGGTGGTCCTCGGGCTGGTCCTCGGCCTGCTCGGCAACCACTACCTCACCGTCCACGGCATCGCCCTGGACGCCGGCCAGCTCGAGGCGAGCGGCGTGCTCCTTCCCACGCACTACTACGCCGACCTCGCTCCGCAGAAGGTGGTGGTGAGCGCCCTCGTCGTCTTCGGGATCGTCGTCCTCAGCGCGCTCTACCCCGCGATCCGCGCGGCGCGCCTGCAGCCGGTGGAGGCCATGCACCATGTCTGAATCGAGCAACGACAACGTCCTTGTGGCCCGCGATCTGCGGAAGGTCTACCGGCAAGGAAAGGTCGACGTGGTGGCGCTCGCCGGCATCGACCTGACCGTCGAGGAGGGCGAGTTCACCGTGCTCGCCGGTCCGTCCGGGTCGGGCAAGACCACGCTGCTCAACCTCATCGGCGCGCTGGACCGCCCCACGTCGGGCAGCCTCCGCGTGGGCGGGCACGACCTGGAGCGCATGTCGCCGGCCGCGCTCGCGCGCTTCCGCCGCACCGAGATCGGCTTCGTCTTCCAGGCGTACAACCTCTTGCCCGTGCTCTCCGCGCTGGAGAACGCCGAGCTGGTGCTGGAGCTCCAGGGCAAGGGCCGGGCGGAGTGCCACGACCGCGCCGCGGAGATGCTGCGCGCCGTCGGTCTGGGTGACCTCATGGGCCGCCGCCCGGCGGAGCTGAGCGGGGGCCAGCAGCAGCGCGTCGCGGTGGCGAGGGCCATCGCCGCGTCGCCCAGACTGGTGCTCGCCGACGAGCCCACGGCCAACCTGGACTCGCACACCGGCGAGGCGCTCCTCGACCAGATGGCGGCGCTCAACCGCGACAAGCGCGTCACGTTCCTCTTCAGCTCCCACGACCCGAAGGTCATCGAGCGCGCGCGGCGGGTGATCTACCTCGTCGACGGCCGCATCGACGAGGAGCGAGGCGCCGCGTGAATCGGCCTGCGCTCGCCGCCGTGCTCGGCGCGACGATGCTCCTGGCGGCGCCTGCGCGCGCCGTGGTCGTGAGCGAGGACCCGCTGGCGGGCAAGTCGCTCGACATCGGCGGCACCGCGCGCTCCTTCGACTACCTGATGCACGGCGGCCTGCTGGACACCGCGCTGACGCCCCCCGACGAGAACCCGGCCGCCACCTCCCTCCTCGCGCTGCGGGCGAAGCTGGACTGGACGGCGAGCGAGCACTTCCGCCTCGTCATCCACGACGAGCTCACCACCAGCCTGAGCTCCCTGCCGCTGGACCAGGCCGCGGGGCCGCTCGCGCTCGGCCAGGGCAAGCAGGCGGCGGTGTGGCTCCCCCTCCAGGCCGACCTCGCCACCACCTCCCGCGTGATCGTGCACGACCGGGTCGACTGGCTCTGGGCGCGCTACTCCTTCGGCCCGGCGCAGATCACCCTCGGCCGGCAGCCGATCACGATCGGTCGGGGCGTGCTCTGGACGCCGATGGACCTGCTCGCGCCCTTCTCGCCCATCCAGATCGACACCGAGTTCAAGCCCGGCGTCGATGCCCTGCGCTCCGACCTGCGGCTCGGCTCGGGGGCGACGCTCACGATGCTCGGCGTGCTCGGCAACAGCGCCGGCGCGCACGATCTTCACGCCGACGCCGCCGGCTCGGCCGAGCTCGCGCGGCTGGAGCTCGCCTTCGGCAGCGCGCGCGTCGGCGCGATGGGCGGCTACGTGCGGCAGGACGTGGTCGGCGGCGTGGACGGCTTCTACGACCTGGGCCACGGCGTGGACCTGCACGGCGCGGCGACGGTCACCTACGTGCCGCAGGCGGAGCGGCGGCGCTACGGCCAGGACGCCTTCGTACGGGCGGTGCTCGGCAGCACCTTCGAGCTGCGCAACAACCTGCACGCCACGGTGGAGGCCTACTACAACGGCAGCGGCGCGCCGGACTCCAGCGACTACCTGGACGAGCTCCAGAGCCCGCGCTTCGCGACCGGCGAGGAGTACGACGTCGGCCGCTACTACACCGGGGCGGTCGTCGACTGGCAGCCGCACGCCCTCGTGCACGTGGGCCTTGCCGCGCTGATGAACCTGCAGGACCCGAGCGCGCTGCTCGCGCCGCAGGTCCGCTACGACGTGGCGAGCAACGCCCTGCTGATTGCCGGGGCCTTCCTGCCCATCGGCGCGACGCCCACGGTCGATCCGGCATCGGCGACGGTCAGCACGCCCAGCGAGTTCGGGCTGTACCCCTTCGTCTATCACGTGGACCTGAAGGTCTACTTCTGAGGCCCTGCCCGCGCGCCGCGTCGACCGTCAGCTTGCTCCCGGTCGGCGCTGCTCTCCGTTCAGCGCCAGGTTCTCCACGGCGGTTTTCCACAACCTTTTCCACAAGATCTCCCGCAGCTTTCCACTGCCCCATCCCGCCGCTGCATCGCCTCGCTCGTGGCGAAAGACCCCGACCTTCCGCAAGAACTCCACCGGATATCCGCAACCTGCAAAGGTGGCGCGCTGGCATGCGCCCTGCTCTTCACCTCTCCTCACCCAGAGGCCCGGAGGGAACCCATGACCATGAGCCAGGACTGCGCATCCAGTAGGAGGACCATCTTCCTTGCCGACGACGAGCACGACCTTCGGGCGCGGCTCGCGCGGGAGCTCAGACGCGACGGCCACGGCGTCGTCGAGGTCTGCGACGGTGCCGAGCTGCTCGACCTCCTCGGCGACACCGTCGAGGCGCCGGAATCGCGCCCCGATCTGGTGGTGGCGGACGCGCGGATGCCTGGCTTCGCCGGCCTCTCGGTGCTGCTCGCCCTGCAGCGCTACCAGTGGCGTCTGCCGTTCGTCGTGATGACCCGGCCCCGCGACCAGAACCTCGCCCCGCGGGCGAGGCGCTTCGGGGCCGCCGCGGTCTTCAAGAAGCCCATCGCCCTCGACGAGCTGCGGACGGTCATCGCCGGGACCACCGCGCGCGTCGCCTGACGGGGCGGCTCACATCGTCCAGCGAAGGCCGATCATCGTGGTGGCGTCGCCCGCCCACGAGCGGGCGGTGAAGCCGGCGTCGACGGAGGTGGCGCCCGCCACCTCCACCAGACGCTCGAAGAAGCCGAGCGTCTGGTACGACGCCGCCTGCTCCGCCTTCGGCCCCATGCCGTACGTCACCTCGATGCTCGCGTGAGCGTCGGTCACCTCGACGATCTCCACCGCGGGGTAGTCGAAGAAGCCGCGGCGCAGCACCTGGAAGCGCATGAGCGTCTCGCGGGGGTCGCCTGGCGCGATGAGGTTGGCGTACACCTGCACCAGCCAGTCGATGGAGGCGCGGCCCCAGAAGCGCACGCGCTCCACGTCGCCCTCGGCGATCTCGGCGAGGATGCCGAGGCCCATGCGCTCGAAGGTCTCCATCGGGTACCAGTCGCCCATGCCGATGCGCTCGCCCAGGTAGCGCAGGTCCCGCGGGGTGAGGTGCCGTGCCCAGTCCACGTCCTTTCGCCCGCGAAGCATGCGGACGTAGTCGACGAAGAGGGCGCCCTTGACCTGTCTCACCGGGTGGGACCGTAGTGCAGCCGGGGCGTGCGGGCCAGCCCGGCCCAGCGGGACCGAAGAGAGGCGGAGACGGCGGGGGCGAGGGCGCTTCTACTCCCTAGGGTGTAGATCGAGGTCCTTGCATCCGACTCGCAAGTAGTGGACATTCGTCTTTGCCGGTGACGCGGGAAAGCCCCTTCTGCGCGACACCGGATGGGCCCTGCCCGGCGCCGCCCCGCGAAGGCCGCCGGGCGGGGTCTTGTTTTCTTGGGCTTCCCGTCGTCCTCAGTCCATCTCCACGCGGATCAGCTCGTCCATCCGCCGCGCGCCCTCGAGGAGCAGCGAGGCGGTCGTCACGCCCATCTCGTCGGAGCACTCGACGCGTTCCTCGGAGAAGGTGAAGCGACCGCCCGACCAGTCGAGCAGCTCGTAGACGCACGAGGGGCCGGCGGGCTCGTCGCGTTTGTTGAAGTGCGCGCTCACCACGCGTCCTTCCTGCATCACCAGCCTGGCGCTCTCCGCCTCCCTCTCCAGCACGAGCACGCCGCTCTTGCGCTCCATGTCCAGCACCGTGAGCAACGTGGCCACGCCGAACTGGCGCAGGTCGCCGGCGAGCCCCACGCCCTGCAGGGGGTTCGTCGTCGGGCGCGAGCGCGCGTGGTGCAGCGCGTTCTCCACGCGCAGCTCCAGCTCCTCCAGGTTGACCGGCTTGGTCAGGTAGTCGTCCGCGCCCAGACGGAAGCCGCGGATGCGATCCTCCGCGTCGGCGAGCGAGCTGACCAGGATCACCGGGACGAACGCAGTCGCCGCGCTCGTGCGCAATCGGCGCACGAGGACCCAGCCGTTCATGCGTGGCATGACGATGTCGGTGATGACCAGGTCCGGCCGGTGCCGGGCCACGGACGCCAGGGCTTCCTCGCCGTGCGCGGCGACCTCGATGGTCCGCTGCGGCCGCGCCAGCGCCTCAGCCACCACCGAGCGCGACGTGGGGTCGTCGTCCACGAAGAGGATGTGAGGCATGCTGCAGCTCATTCATTCCTCGTGCCAGAGGCGGGACGCGACGGCCCGTGGCGAGCTCAGGCGGCGTAGTACGTCGTCGCGCGCTTCTCGCCCTTCCGGCGGATGAGCTTCTTGGAGAGCGCCACGGCGATGGGCTTGGGCATCTCCTTGCGGTGCAGATGCAGCGCCGCCTGGATCTGCTCGGCGCGCATGCCCGCCTTCTTGCCCTTGAGGAGCGAGACGATCTGGGTGACGACGCCGTTGATCTGCGCGGGCGAGCGACGATGAAGCCGGCCGGAGACCTTCTTCTTCCCCCTGGCGCTCGCCGGGCGGGCGCGGCCCGACGCACGACGCGCGGGACGCGGGGTGGCCACGTGCGCGGCGGCGCGATGCTCGGCGGACTGCTCACCGAGGATCTCCTCGAGGGAGGCGCCGCGCAGGGCGGCGATGACGTCATGGGCGAACGCGCTCGCGAGCGCTTCGAGTTGCTGGTGCAGTGTGGACATGCGCGCGAGTCTAGAGACTGTTCATCTGTCAGCGCAAAAAAAATTGCGGGGGCATCTGTTCAGTCTTGCGGGGGTGACAGTCGTCATTTTGGTTAGTCGTAGCTCGCAGAGGGCCTGCGGCAGCGCCGGCGAGCGCGGGAGCCTGGTTCGGGCGCAGGGATTCGAACCCCGATTCGAGGAATCAAAATCCTCTGTCCTGCCATTAGACGACGCCCGAGAAACGCCCAGAAGCTACCCAAGCGGGGCGCAAAGGCAAGCCGCTCGGGCTGGGATCTCCGGTCCACCCGACCGACGGAGCGACAGGGCGAGGCTGACGCGGGCGGCGGCCCGCACGCGTCCGTCCGATCAGTACGGGTTGTCGTCGGGCGCGGTGGCGGTGGGCTTCGCCGTGGCCGTCGGCTTGGCGGTGGCGGTCGCGGTCGCGGTGGGCTTGGCCGTGGCCGTGGCGGTGGCCGTGGTGGTGGCCGTGGCCGTCGGATGCGCCGTGGCCGTCGGATGCGCCGTCGCCGTCGGATGCGCCGTCGCCGTCGGATGCGCCGTCGCCGTGGGGTGCGCGACGATCGCGGTCGTCGCCGCGGGGGGGACCGTCGCGCTGGGCGCGGCGGAGGCCGACTCGGCCGCGGACGCCGACTCCGCCGCCGACGCGGACTCCGCGGCGGAAGCTGTCTCGGTGGCCGACGCGCTGGCGGTCGTCGTCTCGGTGGCGGACTCGCTGGCAGTCGCCGTGGGCTGCGGCGGGGGAGGCAAGGGCTTCTGCCCGAACAGCCCGGCGCGGTAGGCGACGAAGACGGCGGCGACGACCGCGACGAGCGCAAGGAAGCCGATGAGCGCCCCGTTGCCCTTCTTCTCCTGCGAGGGCTTGCTCCCCAGCTCGGCGCTCAGCGAGCGCTCCGGCTGCTGCGGCCGGGCGCTGGCCGGCTTCGGCTGCTCCGCCTTGGCCGTGGGCTTCTTCTCGTCGGCCTTCTTCTCGTCGGCCTTCTCTTCGTCGGCCTTCTTCTCGTCGGCCTTCTCTTCCGGTTTTCCGGCCTCGGCCTCTTCGGTCTTCGCCTCCGCCTTGACGGCAACCGGAGCGGCCTCGACCGTCGCCGCGCGGCCGAGCTCCTCGACCGCCTTCTTCTCTTCCTCCGTCTTCTCGGGCTCGGCGGGCTTCTCCGCGGGGGCGGCCTTGTCGACCGGGCCGATCTCCTCCATGGAGCCGCCAGCCTCCTTCAGGGCCTCCTCCAGCAGCTCCGCGGCCTGCTTCATCACCGTCCGCTCCTGCGGCGGCGGCATCTCCTTTTCGGACTCGGTCTTCGGGAAGAAGCCGCCTTCTTCCTTCTTGGCCGGCGGCACCGTCTTGCCCAGACCCGTCTGGGTCATGGTGCGCGGGCCGGGTGTGGCGCCCAGGCCCATCATGGTCTTCTTCACCGTGAAGGCGGGCTTGGCGGCGGGCGGGCTGCTGGCGGCGGCGGCGGGCTTCTCCGCGGCGGGCTTCTCCGCGGCGGGCGGGACACTCGTTCCCGTGCTGCCATCGCTCTCCGAGAGGTAGGCGCTCCCGGCGTCGGACTTCTCGCCGACCAGCCGATTGATGATCTGACGGGAGTTGTCGTCCACCTTGATGAACTTCACGCCCATGCCTGCCGGCCGCTCGGGGCCAGCGGCCTGCGGCGGCTCGCGCTTCCACACCACGCGGCCAACGCCTGCGATCACCGGCTGGTCCGCCGCGAGGCGAATCTCGAACTTCAGGAGCGTGCCTGCCGCGAAGGGGGTGTTGGTCTTGATGAAGACACCGCCCTTGCTGACATCGTGCGAGTGGTTCTCGATGAACTCGTCGACCGTCGCGCTCTTGTAGCGGACGTTCAGGCTCACGATCTTGGCGCGGGGGTCCTTGCGCGTGTCTTGGGTCATTCCATCGCCTCGGGGCCGAAACCAGGTCGAGTCACCGGGCCATCCTAACCCTTCGCGGCAGGAAATGGCCAACTGGACCGTACATTTCACGACCTGCCCCCGGCCCTCGATTTCGGCGGGTTTCGGGGGGTTGCGGGCGGGGGTCTGCTGGGAGCCCGCCCGTGTTACGGTTCGCGGCCGGGTCCATGATGGAGAGCGAAGACACCGCCCGGTCCGATTGCACGGAGCCGGCCGAGGGGCCTCGCTTCCGCGCCCACGCGCGGCGACGTGTCCGGCTCGCGGCGACGCTCATTCATGCCGAGGCGGGGTGGGAGGCGGACCTGGGCGTGCTGAACCTGGGGCTGGGCGGCGCGTGCGTGGAGCTTCCGGAGCGGCTGAGCGAGAGCCGGGTGACGGCGGCGAAGGGGGACTCGGTGCGCCTCGCCTTCATCACTCCCGACCGGTGGGATCCGCTGGTGGTGCCCGCGCGCGTGGCGTGGTGGGTGCCGCCGCGGCCGCACGTTCCGGGGCGCGCCGGGCTCGCCTTCGAGTACGACAGCCCGGAGTCGGCGATGGGGGTCTTCCAGCTCCTCGGCGGCGCGGCGATCGAGGACTGAGGCCTGGGTCAGGACCGCGCCTCGCGCTCCAGCCGCGCGGCGAGGTCGAGCACCTCGCGCTCGGAGCCCGGCGGGCCGACGATCTGGAGGGAGCGCGGCAGCGCGGTCCCGGCGAAACGCCCGAAGGGCAGCGCCAGCGCCGTGGCGTCCACGAGGTTCCCCAGCTTCGCGAAGGTGGGGGCGCGCAGCGCGAGCACCGCGCGCCCGTGCCGGGGCGGGAGGGACGTCGTGGTGGGCGCCACGATGAGCCGGCCGGACCGCCACACGTCGCGGACCGACTCGCGCAGTCGCTCCAGCGCACGTGTCTGGCGGTCGGCGTCGCGGTACACGAGACGGCCCGCGCCGGCGATCGCGAAGAGGGCGCCGCTCGCCGGGTGAATGCGCTTGTCCAGCTTGCCGCGCGTGAGGAGGCCGGCGAGCGCGGCGAGCACGCCTTCGCCCAGCGCGAGCTCCTCCTGGCCGATGAAGTCCAGGAAGTGCGCGCAGAGGTAGCGGTCGAAGACGGCCGAGACCTGCCCGGGCGGCGGCAGCGCGTGGGCGCGGTCGACGCGTACCCCCGCGTGCTCGAGCAGCGACAGGGCGTCCGCCTCGAAGGAAGGCCACACGCCGCGGTGCGCGGCGTCGGGCGCGTAGAGGAGGACGCGGTCGGGGTCGATCTCCGGGCGGGGATCCTTCTGCCGGAGGGCCGGCGCGAGCGCGTCGACCACCTCCCGCGCGCCGGCGACCGATCGCGTCAGCGGGCCCATGCCGCAGAAGGACCAGAAGCGCGGCGCGAGGCGCGGGAAGTGCTCGCGATCGACCGACCACGTCTCCGCCGAGAGGCGCAGCCCCACCACGCCGCAGAAGGCGGCGGGCAGCCGGATGGAATCCGCCGAAGTCGGTGCCCCACTCGAAGCTCGCCATGCCCGCGGCGACTGCGCACGCGCCGCCGCCGGTGCTCCCGCCCGCGGTGCGGGAGAGATCGTGCGGGTTGCGCACCGAGCCGAGCAGGTGGTTGTCGCTCTCGATGGAGAAGGCCATGTCGGCCAGGTTGCTCTTGCCGAGCAGCACCGCGCCGGTGCCGCGCAGCGCCAGGTGGACGCGGCTGGACTCGCGCGGGACGCGATCGCGGTGGCGCCACGACCCGCCGGTGGTGGGGATGCCGGCGGTGTCCCACACGTCCTTGAGCACGAAGGGCACGCCGGCGAGCGCGCCCCCCGTGCCCGGGTCGTCCGGCTGGGGCAGGACGTGCAGCACCGCGCGCAGGTCCACGTTGCGCGCGCGGATGGCCTCCACGCACTGGGCGACGGTACGCTCGCGCAGCGAGCCCGGCGGCTGCGGCTGCGGCGCCGGCCTCGCCGGCCGCGGGAGCGCCCCGCCTTCGGCCTGCGGCCGGCCGGACGTCATCGCCTCGCGGCCTTGGCGCGGGTCGGCCTGGGGAGCGGGTAGTCGATGGTGGCGCGGAGCTTCTTCTTGCGCTTGTCGACCTCTTTCTGGAGCGCGGCCAGGGCGGCGGCGCGCGCGTCGTAGAGGCGGCGCGGCTTCTTGTGCACGCGCGAGTCGGAGAGCAGCGCGTAGGTGAGCCAGGGGAAGACGGCCGTCACGTCGGTGTGGACGTACACCGAGCCGGTGGCCACGCTCTCGGCCGAGACCTTGCCCCAGGTGTGGCCCTCGCCCGCCGGACACGACGACAGCGCGCCGTTGTCCACGGGGTCGACGCACAGCTGAAGATCGATGTCGAAGCCGTGCGTCGGCACGCCCAGGATCTGGTCGAGGAGCGGCTCGCCCTGCAGCGTGTAGTTCTTCGGCACGCCGCCGCCGAGGATCCACACCGCCATCTTCTTCTTGAGGGTGCCGAAGCAGTGGTGCTGCATCGCCCCCATCTCGAAGACGTCGTCGTTGACGTCGATCTCCAGCTTGAACTCCTTCCCCAGCAGACGCTTCAGCTTCACGATGTTGAGGAAGATGGAGCCGTCCTGCACCGCGCCGACGAAGATGGGGACGCCGAAGCGGTACGCGGTGGAGAGGAGCGACGGGCTGGTCACGCCCAGCGCCTCCTCGATCGCCGCCAGGTTCTTGCCGAGCAGGTAGTGCAGCTCCGGCGTGGTCATGCGCTTCTGGAACTCCGGCTTGCGCAGGATGGCCGAGAAGAGGCGGTCGGTCTCCAGGAGCGTCTCCTCCCAGAAGCCCAGGTCGTAGATCCGAATGATGCGCGCGAGGCGGTACTGAAGGTCGCCGGCGTTCGGCTCGATCTCGCGGATGCGGTGGCCGATGATGCGATGCGCGTCGTGGTAGAGGTTGGCGCCGGTGGTGGTGATGACGTCCACCAGGCCGCGCTCCAGCAGCGGGATGAGGCACGACTGGTGGAGGCCCGCCGGTGTCATCGCGCCGGAGAACGCGAGGAAGACGCAGCAGTCTTCCCGCGCGCTGCGGCGCATCAGGTCGTAGGCGGTGCGCTCCTGGCGGCCCACGTACGCCGGGAACATGTTGCCGATGATGTCGGCGGGGCGCTCCTTCCCGGTGATACCTGTAGGATGCACGTTCTTTGCGCGCTCGAAGTCCTTGCGGAGCGTCGCCTTGCGGGTCACGGAGGCGGCCTTGGCCATGGTGCGGCGTGTTTGACCCGACCTGGCGGGACGCGTCAAGCCGCTCCGTGCCCACCGGCCTTGCGCGCGGGATCGGTTCGGTGGAAAACACCCGGGATGGCGCCGCGACCCCGCACGTTCGAGGAGCTGGCCGCCCGGCTCGACGAGGAAGAGCGCCTCCACGGCGGGGCCGCGCAGGAGCTGGCCGTCCTCGGCGCCGCGCTCATCGCCCGCGACGCCTACGCCGGCCTGGACGTGGACGCCCTGCTCGGCCGCTTCGACGAGCTCGCCGCGCCCGTGACCCGCGACTGGTCGGGCACGACCGCGCACGAGCGGGCGCTGGCCCTCTCCGGCCATGTCTACGAGACCCTCGGCTTCGCCGGCAACGAGGACGACTACTACGACCCGCGCAACAGCTTGCTGTCCGACGTGCTGGAGCGACGGCTGGGCATTCCCATCTCCCTGGCGGTGGTCTACGGGGAGGTCGCGCGGCGCGCAGGCGTCACCACGCGCGGCGTCGGCTTCCCGGGGCACTTCTTGCTGCGCGTCTGCGGGGGTCCGGGCGAGGACGACGCGCTGGTGGACCCCTTCTTCGGCGGGCGCGTGCTCGACGCCGTGGCGGTGGGCGCCCTGGTGCGGCGGGTCGCAGGCCAGGCCAGCGCGCCGGCGGTGATGCGGCCGGAGCTGCTCGCCGCCGCGACGCCCCGGGCGATCCTGGCGCGGTGGCTCATGAACCTGCGCGGCGTGCACCTCGCCCGCGGCGACCTGTCGCGGGCGCTGCTCGCGGTGGACCGGCTGGTGCTGCTCTCCCCGAAGTCGGCCGCGCTGCTGCGCGACCGGGGCGTGCTGGCGGGGCGCCTGGGCGCGGTGGAGGCGGCGCGCGCCGACCTCGCGAGCGCGGCGGCGCTCGACCCCTCCCTGCCCGGCTTGAAGGACGAGATGGATCGCCTTGGCGCCCGCCGCTCGGCGCCGAGCTGAGCGGTAGGCTAGGCTGGGCGGGATGAGCGGGCACGACCGACGGAGGTGGGTGCGCGCGGCGGCGGCGATCGCCCTCGGCGTGGCGTGCGTCGCGGCGCCTCGCCCGGCGCGCGCGCAGGTCCGCGGCGACGCGGAGATCCTCGCCGGCGCGCAGGCGCGCTTCCTCTCCGACACGCCGCCCGGCGGCGCGGCGGCCGCGTTCGGGCCCGCGCTCTGGCTGGAGGGTCACATCGCGATCTTCCCCCTGCTGCGCGTGGGCGCCTACGCGACCGGCGAGGTGTCGGCGACGACGGACGGGGTGGCTCCCCGCGGGCTGTTCGGCGGTGGGCTCCGCATCAAGATCACCCCACCCTGGCCGCGCCGGCAGTGGCGGTCGTGGTTCGCGGCGGGCTTCGGCTACGTCGGGGCCTACTCGGCGGGCTACGACACGACGATCGCGCCGAACGGCAACGCACCCCAGCCAGTGCGCGTGGACGCCGCCGGCGGAGGCTTCTTCGAGGTCCCCCTCTCGGTCGGCGTCTCCTACCGCTTCCGCAAGCCGTGGCAGCTCTTCTTCGAGCTGACGAGCCGGATCGGCTTCGGCTTCACCGGCAGCCTCTACGGTGACGCGGGCGCCGGCGGGGGCCGGTCCATCCAGGGGAAGCCCGGGGCGGTGATCCCGAAGGCGGGCGACGACATCGTCAGCGTGGGCCTTGCGGTGGGCGTCGGCTTCGACCTCTGAGCGCGCCGGCATCCGCGGCGGCGCGCGGGGAGGTGTGCTATCCCGAGAGGTCCGATGAGCCAGAGCGGCGAGGTCCAGCCGAAGGCCGGAGGCAAGAGCCGGACGCCCAAGCCGGCGAGTGCCATGGTCGGCACGGTCATCGGTGGGCGCTACAAGATCGAGCGCATCATCGGCGAGGGCGGGATGGGCGCGGTCTACCAGGCCGAGCACACCCTCATGCACAAGAAGCTCGCGGTGAAGGTGCTCCACTCCGAGATGAGCCACCTGCCGGAGGTGGTCGCCCGCTTCGAGCGCGAGGCGATGGCAGCCGCCCACATCGAGCACCCCAACGTCGCCGCCGCCACCGACTTCGGCAAGCTGGACGACGGCTCCTTCTTCCTGGTCCTGGAGTACGTCGAGGGCGGCAGCCTGCGCGACGTCATCTCCGAGGGGCGCCTGCCGGTCTGGCGCGCGGTGCACATCGCCCGGCAGATCGCCTCCGCGCTCGGCCGGGCGCACGGCCTGGGGATCGTCCACCGCGATCTCAAGCCGGAGAACGTGATGCTCGTCCAGCGCGAGGGCGATCCCAATTTCGTCAAGGTGCTGGACTTCGGCATCGCGAAGGTCCCGGTGGGAGACATCGCGCCGGAGTCTTCCCACGACGGCAAGGCGCTCACCCAGCTCGGGATGGTGTACGGCACGCCGGAGTACATGGCGCCGGAGCAGGCGCTGGGGCAGGAGGTGGACGCGCGGGCGGACCTCTACTCCCTGGGGATCATCCTCTTCGAGATGCTCACCGGCGCGCGCCCCTTCAGCGATCCGAGCAAGGTGAAGCTGCTGGGGATGCACATCACCGCGCCGGTCCCCGCCATCGCCGAGCGCGCGCCCGACGCCGGCGTCCCGCCCGAGCTGGAGGCGATCGTGCGGCGCTCACTCGCCAAGGAGTCGAAGGAGCGCTGGCACGACGCGCGCGAGCTCGTCGAGGCCATCGACGCGACCGCGGGCATCAGCGCCTCGAGCAGCGGCACGTACGTCATGGCCACCGCGAGCGGGCGCTTCCTGCCGCAGCCCAGCCAGCCTCGCCTGCCCTC
Source organism: uncultured delta proteobacterium (assembly GCA_963782055.1). Taxonomy (GTDB): domain Bacteria; phylum Myxococcota_A; class Polyangia; order Polyangiales; family Polyangiaceae; genus DASXHD01. Next base: position 197,397 of record CAWAIF010000003.1, on the reverse strand, counting down.
CCAGGCCTCGCTGCCCGACGCTTCGGCGCCCTCGCTGCCCGACGCCTCCGCGCCCTCGCCGCCCGGCGTGCTCCCGGTCACCGCGCGACAGACCTCCCGGACGCGCGCCCTGTGGAACGAGGCGCGCAAGCAGGCGTCGCCCAGGGTGCTCGCCATCACCGGCGGGGCGCTGGGCGTACTGTTGCTCATGGTGGTGCTCTCCGTCGCGCTGAGCACCGGTCACCACGACGGCCCGACGAAGGGCCTGCTCGGCGGCTCGACGACCGGTACGCCGACATCGACGTCGAAGGCTCCGCCAGACCCTCATGTGGACGAGCAGGTGCGCGCGGCCGAGGCCGCGCTCGCCGCGGGGGATCGCGACAAGGCCCTCGCCATCCTGGAGCCGCTCGAGCGCGACGCGCCGCACCGCGCCGACGTTCACCACGACCTCTCCCTGGTCCGCGCCGCGCAGGGCGACACGCGGGGTGAGCTGGAGGAGGCGCTCGAGTGGCTCGCCGCGGACACCTCGGCGCAGCCGGACACCTCGCTGGTGCAGGACACCCGCAAGGCGGCGGCGAGCAAGGCCACCGCCGACGCCGCCTTCGCCCTGCTGGAGAGCGGCAAGCTGGGCGCCGCCGGCTCCGACGAGCTCTACGAGCTCGCGTACGGCAAGCATCACCCCGCGTGGACCGCGGCGCGGGCGCGCAAGGCGCTCTCCGGGCAGCAGGTGCGGGAGCAGGCGAGCCCCGCGCTGAAGGTGGCGCTGGACCTGCGCGAGGCGAAGACCTGCGAGCAGAAGCACGCTCTCTTGCCGGAGGCGGCGCGCGTGGGCGACGCACGCGCGCTGGGCGAGCTCTTGCCGCTCACCTCCCGGCGCGGGTGTGGGTTCGCCAACGCGCGCGACTGCCACCCCTGCCTTCGCAAGGACGGCCAGCTCGGCACGGCCATCAAGACGATCCGCGCCCGCGACAAGAAGTAGCCGCGCGGCGGAGGGCGCTTCAGAATCCCGAAGCGCGCCCGGTCCTTCGCGACGAACTCCACGTACGCCTCGTTCTCCAGGTGCGGCGCGATCTCCCCCGCCGCGACCGCCGCCTCCAGCGCGCGCTTGATGTCCCCCACCAGACGCGACGGCGGGAGGCCGAACGCCTTCATCAGCGCGTCGCCCACGCCCGACGGCAGCGGCGGGACCCTGGCGTCCTCCGCGGCGAGCGCGCGGATGCGATCGGCCAGCTCGTTGATCTGCGAGAGACCCTTGCGCTTCTTCTCCGGACGCTTGGTGGTGATGTCCGCCTGGGCGAGGCAGAGCAGGTCGTCCAGGTGCGCTCCCAGCTCCCGCGCGAAGCGGCGCACCGCGCTGTCGGTCCAGCTCGGTTCGTACTGGTTCGCCCGCAGGTGATGCAGGATGAGAAAGCGCACGGTGTCCTTGAGCGCCGGCTCCGGGGAGAAGAGCGGCATGCGGCGGTCCAGCTTGTCGAACATGCGCGTGCCGACCTCCGCGTGACCGAAGAAGTGCACTTTTCCGTCCGGGCTGATGCTGCGCGTCTTCACCTTGCCGATGTCGTGGAAGAGGCAGGCCCAGCGCACCTCGATGCGGGGCACGGCCTGCCGCACCACCTGCTTGGTGTGCTTCCACACGTCCTTGTGCCGCCACTCTCCGTCGCCGAAGCCGACCATCGCCTTGACCTCCGGGAAGAGGGCATCGAGCGCGCCGGCGGCGAGCAGCACGTCCAGGCCGCCCTCCGGGTCGTTGCCCATGACGACGCGGTCCAGCGCCTGGCGCAGCGCCCGCGGGTCCAGCTTGGCGAGCGCCTGGTAGTCTTCCACCGTGGCCGGCACGACCGCGCCGGGGGGGAGCCCCTTCTCCGAGACGCGCGCGGCCAGCTCGACCGCTTCCATGGCCCGGTCGATGCCGTGCGGATGGGGCGCGGCCGCGGCGGGGCGCGGGGTGGTGGTCTTCGGGGTCGTCATGGTGCGGCGGGCGCCTGTAACACATTCTAGCCCTCCGCCACCACGACCCCCAGCCTCCGCTTCGTCGGGGAGGGCAACGGAGGCGGCGTACGATTGCACGACGTGTCCCGGGCGCGCATACTGACGAGGCTCGCGTGCCGGGCCGGCGCGCTTCGTTTTCACGGGAGCTGCCATGAGAATCGGGCTTGCTTGGATGGGTTTGTCTCTGATGCTCGCCGCGTGCGGCGGGGCCACCACGAGCGATCTGCAAGGCGACGCCGCCCCGAACGGGACGAAGACCGACGCCGGCGATCAGGACGCGACGACGCGCAAGGACGCCGGGCCGCCGGTGCAGGACGCGTCGCCCGTCGACGACGGCCCGACGACGGTCGACGTGGACCAGCCCGACGTCCCGGTGGGCCCACCGGACAGCAAGATCCACTGCGGCGGCACCACGTGCAGCGCGCAGAGCGAGTTCTGCTGCCGCTCCGGCAACGTCAGCAACGCGTACACGTACACGTGCATGGCCAACGCCGACTCGGCCAAATGCACCTCCTTCGGCGACGTGGCCATCACCTGCTCGAGCAAGGAGAACTGCGTCTCGCAGGGCAGCGCGGGCGACGTGTGCTGCGCGCAGGTGGTGCAGGGCCAGCAGTGCACGCTCGCGACGCAGACCGCCTGCCAGTCCTCGTGCAACGGGCAGGCGGGTGAGTTCGAGGTGGGGTGCGATCCGCAGCAGGTCAACTCCTGCGGGGTGAACGCCACCTGCAAGGTGAGCCAGTGCTCGCTCATCGGCTACCCCATCTGCATCGGCAACTGAGAGAGTCCAGGAAGGTCATCGGGATGCACAAGCTCTTCGTCGTAGGCGCGCTCGGGGGAGCATTTCTGGTCGGCTGCGGCGGCGCCGTGGCGACCGAGCTCTTCGACGACGCCGGCGGCGGGCCCGTCGACTCCGGCTCCGGCGACCAGGACGCCGGGCCCACGCAGCCCGACGCGTCGGTGCCCCCGGCCGACGCCGGCCTGCTGGACGGCACGACGACGATCGACTCCTCGGTGATCGACGCGTCGGTGGAGGACGTGGTCCAGCCGCCGCCGGACCCCGGCACCTTCTGCTACGTCAACAACCAGAGCACCTTCTGCGATCCGGGCTCCGACTACTGCTGCATCACCTACCAGGGCACGCAGTGCATCGCGAACAACCAGTACTGCTACCAGGGCACCCCGGTGCACTGCGACGACCAGGCCGACTGCGACCAGGGCAAGGTGTGCTGCGGCCACGAGCAGTACTACGGCGGCAACTACTATTACAGTGACGTCTCCTGCCAGACGACGTGCCAGGTGTCCAAGAACGTGCCCGGCTACCGCCGCTTCTGCGACCCGAACGCGCAGACCGACGAGTGCAAGCAGATCGGCCTGGCCTGCGGCCCGAGCAACGTCCTCAAGGGCTACTACATCTGCCAGTGAGGCGAGCGGCCCGCCGCCGCCTTCAGTTGACCGATACGGGGACCGCCGTCCTCTCCGGGAGGCCCTCGTCGGTGAAGCCGCAGAGCTCCTCGCTCACCGCGCGCAGGTACTCCTGCTTCACGTGGAAGGGCAAGAAGGCGCTCTTGTAGCCGGAGAGGATCATCTGCTTGATCTCCCCGAGACCCATGCCCATCTCGGTGTGGCACAGCCAGAGCTCCTTCGAGACGGTGGTGTCGGTGACGAGGCGGTTGTCGGTGTTGATCGTCACCCGCAACCCCAGGTTGACGTAGAGCTTCAGCGGGTGGCTCGCCAGGTCGCGCACCGCGCCGGTCTGCACGTTGGAGGAGGGGCAGCACTCCAGCGGGATGCGGTGGTCGTTGACGTAGTGGAGCAGGTCACCGTTCTCGCGCAGGCGGCACCCGTGGCCGATGCGGTGCGCGCCGCACGTGTGCACCGCCTGGGCGATGGACTCCGGGCCGTACGCCTCGCCGGCGTGGATGGTGACGTTGATGTTGTTGTCGCGCACGAGCTGGAAGGCCTGGCGGTGGTGCTTGGCGGGGTGGTCGTACTCCGCCCCGGCGAGGTCGAAGCCGACGACGCCGCGGTTCTTGTAGGCCACCGCCAGCTCCGCCATCTCCAGCGAGCTCTCCACCGAGACGTTGCGGATGCCGCAGAGGATCACGTTGGACTCGATGCGGAAGTCCTTCTGCGCGGACCGTAGCCCGGCGAGCACCGCCTCCACCACGCGCGTGAGCGACAACCCGCGCCGGGTGTGGAGCATCGGCGCGTAGCGCACCTCCATGTAACGGACGTTCTCCCGCGCGGCGTCCTCGGCGAGCTCGTAGGCGATGCGGGTGAGCGCGTCCTCGGTCTGCATGACGCGCAGGGTGACGTCGAAGGCCTTGAGGTACTCGACGAGCGACCCGCAGTCGCGGCCCAGGTTCATCGCCTTGCGCAGGCCATCCTCGTCGTCGGTCGGCAGGTCCACCCGCTGCCTCTCGGCGAGCTCGAGGATCGTCTTGAGGCGCAGCGACCCGTCCAGGTGGACGTGGAGGTCGGTCTTGGGGAGCTTCTGGATCAGCTCCAGGGGAATCGCTTTCGGCATGTCAGAGCATACCATGTCCCGAGGGGCGGGAGGCGCCCCTCCCCACGCGGGCCCTCCCTTACGCGTCGGGCGGGGACCTGGAAGGTCTCTGGACCGGGTGACGTCACGGGGCCAGGCGCGCGGCCTCGGCGGTGTGCTTCTTCGCCTCGGCGGCCTTCCCTTGACGGGTCAACGATTGGGCCCACAGGCGGTGGATGCGCGCCGCCAGCTTGGGGTCCGGCTTCGGCTGGAGCGCCATCGCGTCCATGCCGCTCTCCAGCTCGAACTGGGCGCGCGTCTGGTCCCCCAGCTCGAAGAGCGCCTGGGCGTAGAGCAGGTGCACCTCCGGGTCGGCCATGGCGACGAAGACCGCGCTCTCGCCGGCGGCGCGCGCCTCCCCCCAGGACTTGGCGTCCACCAGCTTGCGCAGGAGGAGCTTCCACACCATCGGCTTGTGCTGGTCGAGCGGGGCCAGCTTGCGCAGGATGGGCAAGAGGTCCGCCTCGCGCTTCTGGCCGTGCGCGAGGTCGTAGAGCCCCTCCAGCGGGTCCGACTGCGTGGGGTCGAAGCGGTACGCCGCCTCGAGCTGCTTCTGGGCGGTGGCGTCGTCGTGCTTCTCCGAGGCGAGATCGGCCAGCGCCATGCGCACCTCGTAGCCGTCTCCGCCCGCCTTCTGGATCGCCGCCAGGTGCGACTCTGCGCCGGCGGCGTCGTGCTTGGCGCCGGCGACCTTGTACGCGATGAAGTGCGCCCGCATGTTGTTCGGGTCGAGCTTGAGCGCGGCGGCGAGCTCCTTCTGCGCCTCGTCCGCCTTGCGCAGCCGGTAGAGCGCGACGGCGTAGTCGACGTGGGCGTCGGCGTCGCCCGGGTGCTTCTTCACCGCCGCCGCGGCGTCGTCGGGGTCCTTGGCCCGGATGTCGTTGATGAACTGGCCCTTGTACCGCGCGAGCCGCGCGAGCTCCCAGGCGCGGTACTGCTTGTCGTACTCCGCGCCGGTCACGCCGAACGCCCCCTTGATGACATCCGGCGTGCGGACGCCCTTCCCCCACAGCTTCAGGGCGAGGACGATCTTGGGCATGCCGAAGTGCTCGGCGGTGAAGGCGACCATCTGGCTGGCGGCGTAGTAGGCGATGACCACGTCCTCGCCGCTGGTGGCGTGGGTGAAGGCGCGGTTCATGTCCATGGCCGCGGGCAGGCGGTTCTGGGTGATGGCGAGGTACAGCTGCGGATCCATGCTGCGGCGCCACTCGCGCCGCCGCGCGAGCGTCTCGTACTCGGAGAGGCCCTCGGTGAACCAGCGGGGCACGTGGTTCTTGGAGAGCTGGATGGCGAAGACGTGGCCGAGCTCGTGCCAGAGCACGTTGCCCCAGTTGAACTCCTCGCTGTCCGGGCCCATCGCGCCGATCATGTGGCCGAAGCAGACGCCCTGGATGCTGATCTCCGACTCGCCGCTCGTCCACACGCCGAACTGGCCGCGCGCGTCCTGCGGCTTGCCGTGCGGCGAGGGCTCGAAGAGCTCCACCGAGACCGGCGTCGTCGGCACGAAGCCGTAGCGCGCCTTCATGGAGGCCCACGCCTCGCCCAGCAAGCTGGGCACGTAGCGCGACTGCAGCTTCTCGAACGCCTTGGCGTAGCGGATCCGGAACGGCCCGCTCGCCACCACGTCGTAGTCGCTCGCGAAGTTCTTCTCGTACAGGTCGAGGGTGTTGAAGACGAAGACGTTGTAGTGGTCCTTCGACCAGGACTTGTGCAGGGCGTCCAGGCCCTCCGTCTCGCGGCCGTCGCGCGTCTCGGTCAGGCCGAGGAGACCCCAGGCCAGGCCATCCTCCGGGTCCACCTTCACCGCCTCCTGCATCATGGGGATGATGTCGTCGTAGCGGTGCTCCCACTCCGCGTAGTCCTCGATGATGGTGAAGAAGCGGGAGTACTGCGGGTTGCGCGCGAGGGCCTCGCGCTTGGCGGCCTCGTAGCCGGGCCGGTCGTCGGCGAGGAAGCGCGCGGCGCCCTTCAGCGCCCACAGCTCCAGGTTGTCCGGCTCGGCGGCGAAGCCCTCGCCCAGAGCGCGCATCGCGGCGTCGATGTCGCCGTCGCGGATGGCGAGGCCCGCCCGCACGGCGAGGGCGCCGGCGTGCTTCGGGTTGATCGCCAGCACGTCCTTGACGATCTCCTCCGCCGTGTCGAAGTCCAGCGACTGCCGCAGCTTGATGCGCGCGAGCATCACCAGCGCGTCGGGGTCCTTCGGCGCGACCTTGAGCGCCTTGCGGACGTTCTCCTCCGCGCCGCCCCAGTTGAACTTGTCGAGCAACAGATCCGCGTGCCAGAGGCGCTCGCGCACGTTCGCCGGGTCGTCCTGCTCGCTCTTCAGGTAGGAGTCGTTGGCGTTGTGCCACGCGCGCAGGAGCTGGGTCGCGCGGCCGACGAGCGCCATGCCCTCGGCGTCGTTGTCCTTGATCGCATCGGAGTTGTACTCCCCGACGATCTGCATGAGCGGCGCCTCCGCGTCGGCGCGCTTGCCCATGGCGATGCGGTACTCGCCCAGGCGGATCCAGATCTGGCGGACCGCGGGGCTCGGCGCGTTCTGGTTGGCCTCCAGCAGCTTGACCGCCTGCGCGCGCTTGCCCGTGCGGAAGAGGATGTCGGCGCGCAGGGCGGCGGCCTCCACCTTCTTCCCGGTCGACTGCAGCGCCTTCTCCGCGTCGGCGTAGCGCCCCTGCTCCATGTACAGCTCACCGAGCATCAACCTGGCGGCGGAGGCGTCGGGGCCGCGGACGGCCTCGAGCAGGCGCTCGGCGTCGGCGAGCTTCCCCTCGGCGATGGCGTCCTTCGCCGGACCGAGCGGTCCAGGGGTGTGGATGACGCGCGGGCCGGCCCCAGGGAGCGCCCGAGGCTGCTGGGCGATGGCGGGCGCGGCGGAGACGATCAGGGCGAGAAGGACAGGGATGGCGGAACGCGATCGCACGAGCGGAGCATAGACGATGGCGGCGGTCCGCGCCTTCGGCAGAGGTGCCCGCCGGCGCGCGCCCCCGGGTGTCACATGCCCCCACGTTGCGAAGGCCGCGAGGCTGTGCTGCCATGACTGGATGAGCCGCCTCCTTCTTCCTGGCCTCCTCGCTTGTGCTTCTCTGGTGACCCTCTGGGCATGCGCCAACGGGCTGGTGGTCACCCCCGACGACGACGCCGGGACGACGCCCGACGGCTCCACCTCCGGCGACGGCTCGGCCTGCCCGCAGTACGACCTCTCCAAGGACCCCTCGCACTGCGGGAGCTGCACCCACGCGTGCCAGTCCAGCGAGGTCTGCTCGGGCGGCACGTGCAAGGCCGCGTGCGACGCGCCGGCGGTCAAGTGCCCGGGAGACGCCGGGTGCGTCGACATCCAGACCGACCTCGATCACTGCGGCACCTGCGACACCGTCTGCCCGACGCCCGCCGATGGCGGCGGCCTCCCGCCGGGCACCGGCAACCCCGACGCCGGCGTCCCCTTCGACGGCGGCTACGACGGCGGGCAGGGCTGGTCGGTGGCGAGCTCGACCTGCACCAAGGGCACCTGCGGCTTCGGCTGCCCGCAGGGGATGGACGTGTGCGGCGACGGCATCTGCTACGACCTGCAGAACCACCACGACCACTGCGGCGACTGCAACACCGCGTGCGCGGCGGACACCGAGTGGTGCACGCAGGGTCACTGCTGCGGGGTGGGCACCGAGTACTGCAACGGCGCCTGCACCGACGTGCTCACCGACGCGAAGAACTGCGGCGGCTGCGGCGTGACGTGCGGGCAGGGCGAGTCGTGCTCCAACGGCGCGTGCGTCAAGTGCGGCGGCTACCAGGCGCTGGGCGGCTGCTGGTACACGAGCGCGCTCGGCGCCTCGTGCACCACGACGTGCCAGAGCCACGGCGGCTTCGACTCCGTCCACGCCACGCACACCGGCAACCCCATCTGCACGCACTTCTTCCCGCAGAAGGCGAACGGGACCGACTGGGTGACGGAGGAGTGCTGCTCCACCGACAACAACACCAACTGGGGCGCCGACGGCACCACCGCCGACCCGAACTACACCTTCGCCGCGTGCTACCTGGCGTGCGCCTGTAACAACTGACAGGAGGAGCGGCGCGCAGCGGGCGGACTAGACGCCGATCTCGTCCTGGCGGCGCACCACCTCGCCCGAGTCGTCCAGCTCCAGCACCATCTCCACCGCGTCCTCGCCGTCGGCGTAGTAGCCCTTGCGCACGCCCATCGCGAAGAAGCCGCAGCTCCGGTAGAGGCGGATGGCGCTTGCGTTGGAGCGGCGCACCTCCAGCAGCAGGTGACGGATGTCCTTCTCCCGCGCGTAGGTGAGCGCCTGCTGCATCAGCGACATGCCGAAGCCGCGGCGGCGGAACTCGGGGTGGGTGGCCACGTCGAGCACGTGCAGCTCGTCGGCGACGTGCCACGCGAGCAGGAAGGAGACCGCGCGCGCGTGCCCGCCCACGTCGCCGCGCGCCACCCAGATGCGCGCCCACGGACGGGCCAGCTCCTCGGCGAGCTTCGCCTCGTCGAGCCGCGCGCCGTCGCGCGAGGTGGTCGCGCCGACGTTCTTCGGCTCGCTGCGCGGGCCGAAGGAGGCCGACTCCACGGCGAGCACGTCGGCCACGTCGAGCTCCGACATGATCTCGACGATGACGCGCACGCTACGGCTTTCCATGGCCGCGCAGGAGTATACGTCACGCGCGTCAAGCGCGAGGACGATCGCTCGGCCTCCCCTCCGCCACACGCCCCAATGCACGTGCACGTGGGGCAAGGGCATACACGTCCAGCGCGAGGCGCAGCGACCCGTCTCCACGGAGCACCGCGCCGGCGAAGGGGCCGAGCCCCGCCACCAGGGGCGTGAGCGGCCGCACCAGCAGCTCCTCCACCTCCCCCACGCGGTCGACGCCCACGCTGGCGGGCCCCTGCTCGCTCTCCACGTCCAGGTCGAGTCGCAGCGGCGGTCGGGGGTGGGCGAGACCGTCCAGGCACGTCGCGAGCGATGGCGTCAGGTCGGCGGCGTGACCCTCGTTGCGCTGCACCGACGCCACGCGCGAGGCGAAGAGGGCGTACTCCTCCCCGCCGACCTCCACCCACACCATTCGCGCGAGGCCGCTCTCCACCGGCACCTCCACGTGCGCGGTGAAGCCTTCGCCCTTCTTGCTCGAGAGGCGAATGACGCCCGCCATGCGCTGCACCGACGCCAGGGCGATGTCCAGCCCGATGCCCCGCCCTGCGAGCAGGTCGGAGGTCTCGCGCGTGGAGAAGCCGGGCAAGAAGAGCAGGGCGAGGAGAGTGTCGTCGTCGGCGTACTCGGCGAGCGCGGGCGTCACCGCGCCCGCCTCCAGCGCTCGCCGGCGCACCGCCGCGACGTCCACGCCCGCGCCGTCGTCGTTGATGGTGATCCGCAGGCGCCCCGCCGACTTCTGCGCCGAGAGGGTGACGGTGCCCGCGCGCGACTTGCCGCGCGCCAGGCGCGAATCGGGTGGCTGGATGCCGTGCGCCACGGCGTTTCGCGCGAGCTGCAGGCACGGCTCGGCGAGCTGCTCGGCCAGGCGCCGGTCCACGGTCTCGCCCTCGCCCTCGGTGCGCACCATCACCTCGCGCCCGCTGCGGCGCGCCTCCGACTCGATGGCGATGGTGAGCCGCGCGAAGAGCTGCCGCAGCGGCGTCTGCCGCATCGCCGAGAGCTCGCGCTTGGCGGAGGCGAGACTCTCCCGCAGCGCGTGATCACGGCGGCGCACGCCGTCGGCCTGCGCCTCCAGCTCCTCCCCCAGCGAGGCGAGCTGCGCGGCGACGCGCTCGATGCGCGTGATGGCCAGCGCCGGCGCGCCCCACGGTCGGGGCGGGCCGATGAGTCGCAGCGCCTCCGCCAGGTTGGCGCGCAGGGCGCGCAGCATGGGCGCGCGGTCCAGCGAGGCCTGCGCCGCCTGCACGATCGACTCGCGCGCCACCGCCACCGCCGTCACCCGCTCGAGCACCCTGTCGACCGACGAGGCGGCGATGCGGATCGTCGCGTCCTCCCCCGCCACCGAGCGCGGCTCGTCCTCCGGAGGGCGCGTGGGGTGCGCGGACGGCGCCGCGCCGCGCGGCCGCGCCGAGACGCGGAGCGCGTGGACGGTGCTCTCCGGGTCGTCCAGCAACCCGCCGAGCACGCCGCGCCACCGCGCGAGCTCCTCCAGCGCCGCGAGCGCCGCCTTCGGGCCGAGAGTGGCCGGCCGCAGGCGCTCCTCCAGGCCGTGACAGAACCACGCGACGAGCTCGTCGCCCACCGCGCTCGCGGCGCCCTTCATCGTGTGCACGTGACGGAAGGCGAGCGCGACGGACTCGATCGGGCCCAGCGTGCCGCTCAGCGCCTCGTCGATGCCGGCCAGGCGATCCTTCAGCTCGGCGACGTAGGAGGGTCGGAGCGTCGCGTCGACCGCGCAGGGCTTGAGCGTGGGCGGCGGCTCCGGCCACGATGTCGTCTCCTCCTCGCCGAGCAGCAGGCGCTCCTGCGCGCGACGCACCACCGACCCCGCCTCGCGCACCGCCGAGGCGTCGCCGGACTGGATGCGCCGCTCCACCGCGAGCAGCTCCGCGGCGAGCTCGTGGCGGCCGGCGAGGCCCGCGGATCCCTTGAGCGCGTGCACCGCGCGGCGGCTCTCGTCCAGGTCGGGCGGGTCGTTCTCCAGCGCGGGCAGGTGGCGCCCGAGCTCGAGCAGGAGCAGGCGCCCGAGCTCGGGATCACGCTCGCTCAAGGCGCGTCCGCCCCGTCGTCGTCGGCGAGCTCGTCCTCGAAGAGGGCGCGCACCAGCGGCTCGAGCATGGGCCGCAGCGCGGACGTGAGCAGGGCGCGCGGGACGCGGCCGCTCAGCGCGCCCAGCGCGGTGACGAGGGCGCGCGCGTGCTCCGTCGCCTGCGCGATGGCCTTGGCCGTCTCCGGGTCGGTCCCGGTGGCCTTGCGCATGCGGTCGCCCAGCTCGCCGAGCGCGCGCTCGCCCTCGGAGGAGGCGGTCTGCGCCTTCGCCACCTCCTGGGCGATCTCCGCCGCCTGCGCGCGCGCGTCGTCGAAGCGCTCGGCGATGGCGCCCAGCTCGCGCAGCGTGTCGCGCAGCGCCAGGGTGAGCTCGCGCACGGTCTCCGCCCCGCGCTCGGCGTGGCCGCGCACGTCGTCGCTCACCAGCGACAGCGGGCGGCCGACGACATCGCCCAGGCGCACGCCCTCCAGCCCGGCGTTGAGCGCCACCAGCGAGAGGCGCTCGAAGGTGTCGGCGACGCGGGCGAGGGTGCGCTCGGAGTCGTCGCCGCGCGCGCGGATGGTGCGCGCCTGGTCGGCGGCGGCGTCGATGGAGCTGCGCTGCTTCGCCACGCTGGTGGCGATGCGGTGCGTCGCCTCCCCCGCCGTGTGCGCCGCGCCCGTCGCGCGGTCGTGCGCCGCCCAGAGCGCGCCGTCGTCGGCGACGGAGCGCTGGGCCTTCGCGCCCTTGCCGCCGCCGCGGCGCAGGAGCTTGAAGAAGCGGTTGCCCTTCGGCTGGGTGCCTTTCGGCTGGCTCTCGGCCATCGCGAGGATGATAGCCGAGTTTGGCGGTACGGCCGCGCTATCCGGCCCACCGGCGCGCCCACGCGGTGCCGGCGAGGCGCTCGACGATGGGCGCGAGGTCGAACAGGGGCACGCGGCCGCGCTCGTCGAGCCGCACGCCGTCGGCGTCGCACTCGAACACGCCCACCTGGACGACCTCCAGCCCGGCGAGGCCGATGAGGTCCCCCTGATGGGTGCACACCAAGAGCGCGGTGGAGACGCCCGGCGCGGCCTCGTCGGCGGCGACCACCGGCACGATGTCTCCGCCCTCCTGCGCGATGCCGAGGAGGCCGCCCGGTGACCCGGGCACGCGCGATACGGGGGGCATCGGCACGATGCGCACCACGGCGGCGACCGGGAGGAAGGCGAGCTCCTTGCCGCGCACCACCACCCCCGCGCGCTTGGCGGGCGAGGTCATGCGGCGCGCCGCCGCACCAGGCGCGCCTCCAGGAGCTGGAAGAGGATGCGGCACGCGTCGAAGCTGGAGAGGTGGCTCGCCGCGATGACCTCGCGCACCGTGCGCTCGCCGTCGATGGCCTCCAGCACCGCGCGCTCGGGGCGCGCCAGCTTCTCGTTGCCGCCCATGGTGTCCAGCGACGCCGGGTCGGGGAGCAGCACGGCGTCGAAGCTGCCCAGCTTCGCCTCGATGACGCGCCACTCGTCGACGCGACGGAAGCCCTCCATCACGACCGACGCGACGGGCATCGCCAGACGCGCGCTCTCGGCGAGCTCGCTCACGCCGCCCTGCTGGAACTCGAAGCGGCCCGCCTGCCAGCGCAGCAGCTCGTAGATGAGCTCGCTGGACTGCCGGGTGAGCGCCTCCTCGAGCTGCGCCTCGGTCACGCGGCCGGACTCCACCAGCAGGTCGCCGAGGAGCTTCGCCTTGCCGCTGTCCGCACCGCGCCGCGAGCTCTGCACCAGGTCCTCGATCTGGTCCTCGGTGACCAGGCCCTCCTGGAGGAAGAAGCGTCCGAGACGGAACTCGTCGCCCGCGCCCTTCGACTGGACCAGGTCCACCAGGCCGCCGCGCATGTGGATGCTCATCTCGCGGCTGGCGTTCCAGATGCTCAGCGTGCCGGTCTGCCCCTCCATCTGCAGGAGCTGGAGCACCGCGCCGATGGGAATGGCGCCGACGCTGCCGCCCAGCACCACGCGGGTCTTCTCCCCGAAGTCGACGCTGCGCAGCGCGCTCGCCAGGTCCACCAGCGTGTCGGTGGAGAGCTTCTGCGCCAGCGCCTGCATCACCCGCGGCTCGTCCGCGTCCCGCGGCAGCGCGGCCAGGACCGGCGCGATCACGTTGGCGAGGCGGGCGGCGAACTCCGCGGCGGCGCGCGCGCGGATGGCGCTCTCCTCGCGCATCGCCGGGGTGCGGGTGGAGAGCGGGAGGTCCGTCTCGTCGAGGACCAGCGACGGCATCGGCGAGACGAGCCCCTGCTCCACCCGCTTCAGCGCGTTCTCCACCACCGCGACGAGCGCCGCCGCGTCGAACGGCTTGGTGATGGCGTCCACCGCGCGCGTCTGCTGGACGAACTGCTCGCGGATCTTGTCCGTCTTGGCGCTCATCAGGAGCACCGGCAGCGTCTTCCACTCCTCGCGCGCGCGGATGGCGCGGCAGAACTGGAAGCCGTTCATCTTCGGCATGACGAAGTCGAGCAGCACCAGGTCGAAGGGCTGCTCGGCCGCGGAGAGCGCCTCGATCGCCGTCTGCCCGTCGCCCGCCGCGTGCGCATCGAACCCGTGCCGCGCGAGGATGGAGCAGACCACCTTGCGCAGGGTCGCGCTGTCGTCGACGACGAGGATCCGGTGAGGCATCGGGGCTGGTCTTTCTATTCTACCAAGGACCGGCAGCCAATGGCCGCGAGCCCGCCACGTACCTGGGCCGCCCACGAACTGTGGTACGACCGTCCCACGTGGACATCCTCATTTCGGGCGGCACCGTCGTCACCTGCGACGCGGACGACACGATCTTCGCCGGGGACGTGCTCGTGCGGCGCGGCCGCATCGCCGCCGTCGGCCCGGAGGCACGCCGCGGTGCGTCGAAGCCCGCACGGGTCCTCGACGCCACCGGCTGCGCGGTCCTGCCTGGCCTGGTCCAGGCGCACGTCCACCTCTGCCAGGCCCTCTTTCGTGGCATGGCCGACGACCTGCCGCTGCTGGCCTGGCTGAAGGAGCGCATCTGGCCGCTGGAGGCCGCCCACGACGAGGCGAGCCTGCGCGCCAGCGCCGAGCTGGGCCTGCTCGAGATGACGCTCGCCGGGACGACCACCATCCTGGACATGGGCACCGTGCACGGCCACGACGCGGTCATGGCGGCGTGCCTGCGCTCCGGCGTGCGCGCCACCAGCGGCAAGGCGATGATGGACGCCGGGGAGGGCGTGCCGAGAGGCCTGCGCGAGTCCACGCGCGCCAGCCTGGCGGAGAGCGACAGGCTCCTTCGCGACTGGCACGGCAAGGGCGGCGGGCGCCTGCGCTACGCGTACGCGCCGCGCTTCGTCCTCTCCTGCTCCGAGCAGCTCGTGCGGGAGACGGCGCGCCGCGCCGCGCACCACGGCGTGCTCGTCCACACCCACGCGGCGGAGCACGCCGGCGAGCGGGAGGCGGTGCGGGCGGCCCTCGGCGACGACGACGTCGCGATCCTTCGCGCGTGGGGCGTGCGCGGCGAGGGCGCGATCCTCGCCCACGGCGTCCAGCTCAACGACGAGGAGGCGCGCGGCATCGCGCGTGACGGCACCCGGGTGGTCCACTGCCCGAGCGCCAACCTCAAGCTCGGCTCCGGCATCGCGCGCGTGGCCGAGCTCGACGCGTTGGGCGTGCAGCTCGCCATCGGCTGCGACGGCGCCCCCTGCAACAACGACCTGGACCCCTGGCAGGAGCTGCGCCACGCCGCGCTGCTCGCCAAGGTCCGCTCGGGCACGACCTCGCTGCCCGCGAGGCGCGCCCTGCGACTCGCCACCATCGACGGTGCCCGCGCGCTCGGCCTGGACGTGGAGATCGGCTCGGTCGAGGAGGGCAAGCGCGCCGACCTCGCGGTGGTTCGCGTCGACGGCCCGCACGCCGAGCCGGGCGGCGACCTGCCGTCGCGCCTGGTCTACGCGTGCAAGTCGAGCGACGTGCGCCACGTGCTGGTCGACGGACGCGTCCTGGTGAAGGAAGGCGAGCACCAGACGCTGGACCGCGAGGCCGTGCTCGCCCGCGCGCGGACGCAGGCACACCGGCTCCGCGCACGCGCGCGGCTGTGACGCGTCGCCCGCCCTGAGCCGGGGCTCAGGAGATGGAGCGACCCTCGGCCTCTTCGATCTGGCCGAGCACCACCGCCAGGGCGTCCTTCGCGCGCTCGAGCGACGCGTGGTCGGCCTCCCACTTCGCGTACGCCTTGTCGGCGCGCGCCGTCTCGGTGGCGAGCCGGTCCTTCGTCTCGGCGGTCTCCCCGCGCTGCGCCGCGAGCTCCGCTTCCAGGAGCACGACGCGATCCCTGGCCTGCCGGAGCTCGACCTCCAGCCCTTCCTTGGCCGCGGTCAGCTCGGTGACCCGCTGCTCCAGCTCGGCGATGCGCGCCGCGTTGGACGCGTCGGTCGCCTGCTTCTGCTCGTCCAGCGCGGCGAGCTCACCGCGCACCTTGGTGAGCTCCGCCTCCAGGCCGCCGACGGTCTCGTCGCGCTCCTTGAGCAGCTCGGCCAGCTTCTCGTCGCGGTCTCTGGCGAGGGCGGTGAGCTTCTCCTCGCGGTCCGCCTCCACCGCCGCGATCTTCTCCTCGCGGTCCGCCTCCAGCGCGGCGACCCGGGCGTCGCGGTCCGCCTCCAGCGCGGCGATGCGCTCGTCGCGGTCCTTCTCCGTCGCCGCCACCTTCTCGGCGTGCGCGGCCTCCAGCGCGGCGACGCGCTCGTCACGGTCCTTCTCCGTGGCGGCGACGCGCTCGTCACGATCCGACTCGGCGGCCGCCACCTTCGCGTCGCGGTCCGCCTCCGCTGCGGCCACCTTCTCGTCGCGATCCCGCGCGAGCGCCGCCAGCTTCTCCTCGCGATCCTGCTCGACCGCCGCGACGTCCGACGCGCCCTTCGCCAGGAGCTCCGCCTCGCGCGCGGCGAGCTGGGCTGCGGCCTGCTGCTTCGCCTCCTCCAGCGCCTCCTCGTGGCTCGCCTGCGCGAGCGCTGTCTCGCTCGAGTGACGCGCGCCGAGGCTCTCGATCTCCTGCGCGTGCTCCGCCTTGACCTTGCCAATCTCGTCCTGGTGCGCCCGGTGGAGCGAGGCGAGCTTGCCGTCGCTCTCCACCTTGAGCGCGGCCTCCTTCGCGGCGAGGGCCTCGGCCTCGTGCGTCGCCGCCTCGGCGAGCGCGGTCTCCTTCTCGCGCGCGGCCTCGTCGAGCGCCGCGGTCTTCGCCGCCTCCGCCTGGGCGATCCCCTCCTCCTTCTCGGAGAGGGCGCGCGCCATGGCCTGCTCGTGCTCGCTGCGCGCCGCGGCGACGGCGGCCTCGTGCGCGGCCGCCTCCTCCTTCATGCGGTCGCGCGCCTCTTCCAGCTCCGTCGTGCGCGCCTCCAGGTCGGCCTGCGTCTTCTGCAGCCGCCCCTTGAAGTCCTCGGAGGCCTTCTTCGCCTGGTCCTTGTCCCGACCCAGGGTCTCGACCTTCTCCTTCGCCTCCTCCAGCTCGCGCTCGACGGCGATGATGCGATCGTCGAGGTCGGCCTTCAGACGCTCCAGCGCGAGCATCTTGTCGCGCGTGTCGAAGACCTCCTTGTCCTTCTTGGACGCGGCCTCCTTGAGGGCGAGGATCTCCTTGTCCTTCTTGTTGAGGTTCTCGCGCAGGTCGAGGAACTCGCGGCTGGACACGCCGCCCTTGTTGCCCGCGCTGGCGAGCTTGGTGCGAAGCTCGTCCATCTCCGCGTCCATCTTCTTCTGCTCGGCCTCGATGCGGGTGTCGAAGTCGGCGCGGAGTTTCGAGGCCTCCTCGCGGGCCTCCATCAGCTCCTTCTCCAGGTGCGCGATGCGCCCGGCGTCCACCGGCAGGGGCGGCGGGGCCGCGCTCCTGCGCTTCGCCTCGGCGGCGACGGACGCGCCGTTGCTGGGGTCCGCCGAGGTCAGCTTGCCGAAGCCTGCGTCGATGAAGGCGTCGACGTCGGCGTCCACGTTCATGGGCGGCGGCGCGCTCGACCGGCGGCCCGCCGCCGGCGGCGCGGCCCTCTCCACCACCTGCGTGCCCTCGTCCTCCATGTCGATGCTGGAGATCTGGATCTCGTCGTCGATGACGATGCCCTCGCTGACCGGCGCCGGCTCCCCACCAAGCTCCACGAAGCTCTGGATGTGGCGGAGCAGCTCGCCGAAGGCGATGGGCTTGTGGACGTAGTCCTCGGCGCGCGTGCGCAGCTTGCGGTGCTGCTCGAACGTCTCGTCGCTCGACTCGCTCGACATGATGACGAGCGGGATTTCCTTGAGGCTCGCGTCCTTCTTCAGCTTGTTGCACACCGAGAAGCCGTTCATCCGCGGCAGCTCGATGGACAGGAGGATCAGGTCGGGCTTGTCGCTGGCGGCCTGCTGGAGGCCGGCGTTGCCGTCGTCCACGACGGCGACCGTGCATCCGAGCTTGCCGAGCTCCGTCTTGAGCTCTCCCGCGAAGGCCGCGTCGCTCTCGAACACCAGAACCTTGGTCCCCATGCGTGGTGACTCTCCCGCCTCGACCCCGAGGCGCAGGGAAATGATAGGCGCGGCGAAGACTTCCGCGCCGGGCTGACAGGATACGTAAGGCGGAGAAAGGGTGTCAAACGGGCTTTCCGGCTGCGGCGGGGCAGGGTCTGCCGGTGTAGCTTGGGGGCTGCAGAGGAAGAAACCGAATGAATTTCGACGATCGAGGCCTGGTGCCCGTGGTGGTGCAGGACGAGCTCACCGGCGAGGTGAGGATGGTGGCGTGGGCGAACGAGGAGGCCGTGCGGCGCACCCGCGAGCGCGGCCGCGCCACCTTCTTCTCGCGCTCGCGCGACGCCCTCTGGGAGAAGGGGGAGACCAGCGGCAACACGATCGAGGTAGGCCGCGTGCTGGTGGACTGCGACGAGGACACCCTGATCTACGCCGCGCGCCCGCACGGTCCGAGCTGCCACACCGGCGCGGAGTCCTGCTTCTTCCGCGAGATGGGCGACGGCGGCGTGCGCGAGGCCGAGCCGGTCACCCTCCTCGGGCGGCTGGAGCGTGTGCTCGAGTCGCGCAAGACCAGCAGCGGCGAGGCCAGCTACACCCGCAGCCTCTACGATGGCGGCGCGGAGAAGATCGGCGCCAAGCTGCGAGAGGAAGCGGACGAGCTGGCCCGCGCGGTCGCGGGCGAGAGCGACGAGCGCGTCGCCAGCGAGGCCGCCGACCTGCTCTTCCACGCGCTGGTCGCGCTGCGCCAGCGCGACGTGCCCCTGCGCGACGTGCTCGAGGTGCTCTCTTCGCGGATGGGCCAGAGCGGCCACGCGGAGAAGGCCTCGCGTGGCTAGGATGGGGAAGATGCCCGACCTCGCCTTCGCCACCCCCCGCAAGCTCCCCCGCGCCCGCAATCTCGCCGGCCGGGTGGTGGTCCTGGACGTGGCCTTCGCGTCGGAGGCCTCCGGCGGCGGCTTCGAGAAGCTCACGCGCCCCTTCATCGAGGCGCTCGGCCCCCGCCTGGCGGCCTGGGTGGACCACCACGACCACCTGCTCCACGCGGTCTACTCCGCCGACCCGCGCTTCGTGCTCGCCACCAAGGCGCAGCACGGCGCCTGCCCCGAGATGGTCACGCGCGAGCTGGTGGAGCGCGTCGGACACGTCGACACCATCGTCTGCCACACCGACTTCGACGGCCTGTGCAGCGCGGCGAAGTGGATGCGCGGGGGCGAGGAGCCGTACCCCGGCGCCGACGACGACGCCCGCGCGATCGACACCCGCCTCGGAACCCCCAGCCCCACCGCCGTGCGCATCGATCGCGCCATCCGCGCGCACCCGCGCGATCAGGCCCTGTTCGGGCTCATCGTCCGCCACCTCGCCACCGGCGTGAAGGACGCGTCCCTGTGGACCCCGATCGACGCCGCCGCCCGCGAGATGGAAGCCATCGAGCGGGAGGCCCGCAAGATCGCCGAGCGCTTCCGGCGGGTGGAGCTCTCCGGCGCGGCCGGCATCCACACGGCGGTCTTCGTGGACGCCACCGATCAGCACGGCCAGTACGACAAGACCATGCTGCTGCTGCTGGGCCAGCAGCGGGCGGAGGTCGCGGTGGTGCTCGACCGCGACACCCTCTCCCTGGCCGCCCCCTTCGACAGCGGGGTGAACTTCCTCTCCCTGCTGGGCCTGTCCGGGGGGATGCCCACGCTGGTGTCCGTCCAGAAGGAGCGCCTCGCCGACGCCTTCACCCGACTGGGCGCCGCGGCCTCGGACATCGGCGGCCTGGTATGACGCTGTAAGTATCTGAATTGGTAGCGGTTTCAGTCACTTCGGCCCGCGGGACAGGCGTTCAGCCCCCGCAGCGGTTGAATCCGCTGCAAGAGTGGCCGCTAAGAAGCCGAATTGTCACTGCTTCCCGTTGACCTGCCGAACGATGCCGTGGTAGTCGCCTTTCACTTTTGAAAGGTGCCCCACATGAGGCACCTTTCACGACTCCCGGCCCCGGCCCGTTGCTGGGACCCCTGGGGTTCGTGAAACCAAGGGTGGGTGTTTCGATGGCGGCAAAGGCGTGGGGTGGTGCGCAGCAGAAGACGGTTGAAGAGGTCTTCTTCCAGAACAACGCAGTCTCCCTCTGCATGATGATTCATCGGCGCGCCAAGACGATGCGCGTCATCGACTTCCGCGCCGGCCCGAGCAACGCCAAGCGGATGTTCGTGCTCTCGGTCGCGCAGCGCGAGGGTCTGGAGAAGATCTACACGCTGGTCGAGCGCGACGAGGTGGCCACCTGGGTGAAGCTCGGCTTCGCGCGGGAGGGCAACATCCCCGGCTTCTACAAGCGGAGCGACGCCTTCCTCCTCGGCTGCAGCGTCGTGCCCACCGGGCGCGCGCAGAGCGAGATGCGGATCGCCGTGCGCGAGCCGACCACCGCCGCCGACGAAGAGGCGGCGGAGGAGCCGGAGGTGGACACGCGCGCGCACGATCTGGCGGAGCGCACCATCGCCCAGGGGAAGAAGCGGGCGAAGGACATGGTCGGCAAGGCGCTCCCCCACGTGAAGCTCTCGCCCATCAAGGAGACGGAGGCGAAGAAGCACGTCGCCGCCGCCGTGAAGGCAGGCCGCGCCCTCACCGGCTTCGAGCCCTTCGGCCGCGACGTCCAGCGCCATTTCTTCTCCCTGACGGCGCGCGGGGGCTACGAGCTCATCGCGTCGACGGAGTCGCAGGCGTGCTTCGGCAACGCCTTCTTGGAGATGCTCACCGCCCCCCGCACCGACAACGAGAAGCTGGCCGTCATGGCGGCGCTCCGCTGCATGTGCGACAAGATGCTGGGCGACGGCATCGTGAGCTGCTTCGCCCTGGCCCCCAGCGACGATCTCGTCATGGCCACCGCCTTCGCCTTCAACGGCTTCCGCCGCACCGGGCTCCTGCAGAACCACCTGCAGCTCGGAAGTGAGCGGAAAGACGCGATTATCTGGTCGCGGAAGCTCACACAGCCCACCGACGAGTGAACCTCTCGCGTTTCATCCGTACTGTGATATTTTAGCTCTGCTGGTCGGCCTGCGCCTACGCGGGCTGCTTACCCGGAGGCACGGATGAAAGCCTGGATGCTCTTGAGCGCCGCGGTGGCCGTGGCGGCGGTGGCGGCCGCGTGCGGTGAGGACGTGGGTCCGTCGGTCTTCGACTCTGGGGTCGGCGACGACGGCGGCGTGAGCGACGCCACGACGGCCGACGACAACCCGTTCGGCGGCGACGACGGCAACTTCGACCCTGACGCCGAGGCGCTCAGCATCGCGCCCGTCGACGCGACGGTGAACGTGACCCACGGCCAGGCACCGCCGACGCTCACCTACCAGGCGATGCTCGGCAACCA
This sequence comes from uncultured delta proteobacterium, assembly GCA_963782055.1. Lineage (GTDB taxonomy): Bacteria > Myxococcota_A > Polyangia > Polyangiales > Polyangiaceae > DASXHD01. The sequence goes on along the minus strand of CAWAIF010000003.1, from coordinate 176,393 downwards.
GCCGGTCAGCCCGGCCTGGACCATCGACCGCGGCGAGATCGGGAGCATCAACGTCTCGACGGGCGTCTTCACGCCGAAGGGGACGCTGGGCGGCACCGCCACCATCAAGGCGACCTACAAGAACAAGACGGCGACCACCACGGTGACCGTGGTGCTCGACTGGACGCAGAACGGCGATCCCAACGCCGGCGACGCGGGCGGCGGCGCGGGCGGCGCGGGCGGCGTCGGGGGCGAGGGCGCGGGCGCGGCGGTCGACAACACGACGCTCACCGTGCTGCAGGGCAACCCCGTCGCCGACAGCGGGCTCGCCTGGCTGTACCCGTACGACAAGACCGTGTGGCCGCGCGGTGTGCTCGCGCCGCTCATGCAGTGGAACGTCGGCGCCCAGGGCGACTACGACGCCGTGTACATCCACGCCTACGAGAAGGCGCTGGACTACAAGGGCTACTTCGCCAAGACGGCGACGCCCTTCATCCACCACCCCATTCCCCAGGACGTGTGGAAGGCGCTGGGCTACTCCAACGCCGGCGAGGACCTGACGGTGGACCTGGTCTTCGCGAAGGGCAACACGGCGTACGGGCCCATCACCGAGAAGTGGAAGGTCGCCGGCGGTACGCTCAAGGGCGTCGTCTACTACAACTCGTACGGGACCAACCTCGCGCAGAACTACTGCTGCACCAAGAACGGGGCGAAGTTCGGCGGGGCGACGCTGGGCATCCACGGCGGAGACACCTCGCCCACGCTGGTCGCGGGGGACAACACCAAGTGCCGCGTCTGCCACTCCGTGGCGGCGGACGGCTCCGGCCTGGTGACGGAGGACGGCAGCGGCTACTCGCACTCCATCTACGTCGACCTGAAGAACGCCAACGCCGAGACGGGCATGAACCCGGCGGACGGGCGCTTCGCGTGGCCGGGCATCTTCCCCGACGGGTCGATGCTCTTCTCCAACGCCGCGCCCCTCTCCGGATTGTCCGCCGCGGCGAGCGCGCTCTTCGCGCTCCCCGGCGGCGGCGCGGTGGCCTCCACCGGCCTGCCCTCCGGCCTGAGGGCCGGCACGCCCGCGTTCTCGCCGGACGGCAAGCACGTCGCCTACAACTTCTACGGCGGCAACGGCTCCGACCAGAAGTCGCTCGCCGCCATGGACTTCGACTCCAAGACGACGACCTTCAGCAACGCCGCCACCCTGGTGACGCCGCAGTCGGGCAAGGCGTGGTGGCCCTCCTTCCTGCCGACCAACGACGCCGTCGTCTACGAGCTGGAGACGGTCAACAACGGGCGCGACACGGCGGGGACACGCTCGAGCTGCGACTCCTCCAACAGCTGCTCCAACGACGGCACGCACGCCGAGCTCTGGTGGGTGGACCTGAAGACGCAGACCGCCACCCGCCTCGACAACGCCAACGGCAAGGGCTACGTCCCGACCGCCAACAACAACCACGCCGACGACAGCACGCTCAACTACGAGCCGACGGTGAACCCCGTTCCGTCCGGCGGCTACGCGTGGGTGGTCTTCACCAGCCGGCGTCTCTACGGCAACGTGGCGACCATCAACCCGTACTGGAGCGACCCGCGCTTCCACGACATCAGCCAGACACCCACGACGAAGAAGCTGTGGGTCGCGGCGATCGATCTCAACGCGGCGCCGGGCACCGACCCGAGCCACCCCGCCTTCTACCTGCCCGCGCAGGAGCTGCTCGCGGGCAACTCGCGCGGCTTCTGGGTCGTCGACCCGTGCAAGCAGGACGGCAACTCCTGCGAGACCGGCGACGAGTGCTGCGGCGGCTACTGCCAGCCCGACGGCGACGGCGGCCTGACGTGCAACTCCGTCCCGCCCACGTGCGCGCAGGAGTTCGACAAGTGCACGACCGACGCCGACTGCTGCGGCAACGGCACGCTGGTCTGCATCAACGGCCGCTGCGCCCAGAAGAGCCCCAATTGAGGGAGGGGCAGCACGCGCCGCCCCTCCCCGCCCAAGTGAATTGGGCGGGGCCCCTCCCCACGCGGGCCCTCCGCTGCTCGTCGGGCTTGGCGAGTCGTAGCGACGACGCGTGACTGCTGCGGCACGCGCCGCCCCTCCCCGCCCTCCGCCGCGCCGCGCTAGGAGAATGGCGGGCGGCTTGGTAGCCTAACCGGCCCGTGCGGTTCGAGATCATCCACGAGTTCGAGATCCCGCTCGACGCGATCGAGCTCGCGGTGCTCTCGCCCGACCTCTTCTCCAGGCTGAAGACGCACCTCACCAACATGGAGGAGGTCCGGCAGAAGCAGCACGTGCTGGAGGGGGGCGTGCTGCAGCGGCTCTGGAGCTACCAGGCGAGCGTGCGCGTCCCGGTCTTCGCCCAGAAGGTCGTCACGCGGGAGATGCTCTCCTGGGACGAGCAGTCCACCTACACCATCCGGACCCACTCGGCGAAGTGGACGGTCCTGCCCAACGTGAAGCCGGAGTGGCGCAAGCACTTCCACGCGGAGGGCACCTACCGGCTGGTGGCGCTGGCGAGCGACCGGACGCGCCGGCTGGTGGAGGGGGAGCTGACGCTGAAGGTGCCGGTGGTACAGAAGGTGGCCGAGCGCGCCATCCTGGCCGAGGTGCGGCGCACCTTCGAGGCGGAGGCGGCGACGCTCCGCGAGCTGGCGACGCTCGTGTGACGAACGAGGGACTCATGAAAGGTTGCAAACTGCACTCATCGCGCGCCCGCAAACTGGTCGCGGGCACCGCGGTCGCGGCGTGCGCGCTCGCCCTCGCCCCCGGCCGCGCGCGCGCGGATCAGCCCATCGTCTCGCGCGCGGAGCGGGTGGACGCGCTCGGACGGAGCGCTGCGGGGGAGGACGGGGCGGAGGCGCTGCGCGTCAACCCGGCGAACCTGGCTCACCTGCCCTCGTGGGAGGTCCGGTACGACGGCGTGTTCTGCTACGACACGACGAAGATCAACTGCGGCCACGTGCTGGAGGCGGCGACGCCGCTGGTGTTCGGGCTCTCCAGCGGGCTGCGCGTGGACTACGAGATCCCGCCGGACAGGGCGAACCCGCTCTACCGCGACAGCACCTTCACCTGGCTCACCTGGGGCCTCGCCTACAAGCTGAACGACGCGCTGTCCTTCGGCGGGAGCATCCAGGGCTCCTTCTCCACCAGCGCGGTGACGAACGGGCTCGTGGGCCTGACCCTCGGGGCGACGTACCGGCCGGACCCGCACATCGGGCTGTCCCTGGTGGCGCAGGACCTGAACCAGAGCGCGCAGGCCTTCCCGGGTGGGCAGGTGGTGCTGGACCGCAGCTTCGTCGGGGCGGTGGCGTTCCGGCCGGCGGGCAAGCGCAACGTGGAGCTGGACTTCGACATGACCTACCGCCAGGGCTCCGGCGCGACGGACAGCGATCTGTGGCTACCCCGGCTCACCCTCGGCGTGGACATCCCGGGTGTCGGCCGCGCGCGCGGCGACCTCGCCATCGCCCACCTGGAGAACGACCAGAAGCGCGGGGTGGTGGCGACGGCGGGCCTGGAGATCGCCCTCTCGCGCTACACCGCCGGCGGCGGCGTGCTCTTCGGCAGCGGCCTGGGCGGCAGCGAGCTCGGGGAGTACGGCACGGCGTCCATCGCCGGCTACCAGCAGCCCGGCCTGCCCATCCCCGCGCGGGCGGTGGGCATCCGGATAGAGTCGACGCCGGGCACGCGCGGGCACGTCCGGCTGCTGCGCCGGCTCTGGGCGCTCAGCAAGGACCCGGAGGTGGCGGCGGTGGTGATGTCCTTCCGCACCTCGCCGGTCAACTCGTGGGCGCACGCCGAGGAGCTCGCCGACGCCTTCCGTGTGCTCCGCGCGCGCGGCAAGAAGGTCATCTGCAGCCTGGAGGACAACGGCGCACCCTCGCTCTACGTGTGCGCCAACGCCGACCGCATCGTCATCAACCCGGCGGGCGGCGTCCGCTACGCGGGCCTGCACGCGACGTACCTCTACCTCGCCGGGCTGCTCCAGAAGCTGGGCATCAAGGCCCAGTTCGTGCGCATCGGCGCCCACAAGACGGCGCCGGAGCAGCTCACCAACGAGCACGCCAGCTCCGTCGCGGCGGCGGACCACGAGGACATGCTCGCCAACGACGAGGCGGTGTTCGTCAAGAACCTCGCCAACGGCCGGCACCTCACCGAGAGCCACGTGCGCGAGGTGACGCGCAAGGGACCCTTCGTCGCGCAGGAGGCGAAGGACGCGGGCTTCGTCGACGGCTTCGCCTTCGACGACGAGCTGGAGCGCGTCGCCGGCGAGGTCGTCGGCCGCAAGGTCTCGCTGGAGAAGGACTCGCCCGTCACCAAGGCGCCGGAGCAGTTCGGCGCGCGCTCCAAGCTGGCGATCCTCTACATCGACGGCGACATGGTCGACGGCCGCTCGCAGACCATCCCGCTGCTCGGCATCAAGCTCTGCGGCTCCTACACCATCGCCGACACCATCCACCACCTGCGCGACGACGGCAGCGTGAAGGCGGTCGTGGTGCGCATCGAGAGCCCCGGCGGCTCGTCGATGGCCGCCGACGTCATGTGGCGGGAGCTGCGGCTCCTCGCGCAGAAGAAGCCGGTCGTCGTCTCGATGGGCGGCGTCGCGGCGAGCGGCGGGTACTACGTCGCCGCCGCCGCGAAGCAGATCTACGCGCTGCCGCTCACCGTCACGGGGTCCATCGGCATCTTCTACGGCAAGGCGGACCTGAGCGGCCTGATGAAGAAGATCGGCGTGACGACGGACACCTACAAGACGGCGCCCCGCGCCGACGCCGAGTCGCTCTTCCGGCCCTTCACCGACGACGAGAAGAAGGAGCTGCAGCGCAAGGTCGGGCAGTTCTACGACATGTTCCTCGAGCGCGTGGCCACCGGCCGCAACATGACCAAGGCGCAGGTGGACGCGGTGGGTCAGGGCCGCGTGTGGGCGGGGCAGGAGGCCATCGAGCACCACCTGGTGGACCGCCTCGCCGGCCTGCGCGAGGCGCTGGACGAGGCGCGCGCCCTGGCTCACCTGCCGAGCGACGCGCCCATCGTCGAGGAGCCGGAGGTGCAGCAGTCGCTCGTGGAGAAGGTGCTGGGCATCGGCGGGTCGGACCTCGCCACCCAGGCCTTCGTCGCCGCCGGCCTGCCGCCGCAGATCGCCGGAGCGGTCCGCGCGATCGCCCCGATGGCGGTGTACACGCCGGAAGAGCCGATGGCGCGGATGGAGTGGGTCTCGCTCGACGGCTTCTACTGACGGGCGGGTTCAGACCGCGCGCAGGGTGATGAGGACGACCGCGGGGGCGACGCCGATGCGGATGGGCGGGCCCGTCGTGCCCAGGCCGGGGTGCACGTAGAGGGTGCTGCGACCGCGGCGGTACAGGCCGAGGTGGTACTCGTGCGAGAGCTTGCTCGGCGTGATGTGCCGGGCCAGAAAGGGCATCGCGACCTGCCCGCCGTGGGTGTGGCCGCTCAGCACCACGTCCACCTCGCGCTTCGCCGCCGCGCGGAACTGGTCGGGGTCGTGCGCCAGGAGCACCGTGCTCATCCCCTCCGGTCGCCCTGCGAGCGCGCGATCCATGTCGGCGCGGCGCGTCCAGGTGTCGTCGATGGCGGCGAGGTACACGCGCTCGCCTTCCCGCTCGAGGAAGGTGCCCTCGTTGCGGAGCACCCGCGCGCCGACCTCGTGCAGCAGGGAGATGAGCGGCTCGCCCTCGCCGAAGTAGTCGTGGTTGCCCATCGAGACGACGACGCCGTCGGGGGCGCGGAGCGTGGAGACCACCTGGGCGATCTCGTCGTGGAAGACGGTGCCGCTGGTGACCATGTCGCCGGTGACGACGGTGAGGTGCGGGTCCAGGGCGTTGGCGGCCCGCGTCCAGCGCAGGCCCCACGTCTTGGGCGTGTGCGCGCCGATGTGCAGGTCGGACAGGTGCGCGATGCGGTAGCCGTCGAACGCCTGCGGCAGGCCGTCGACCGGGACCTCCACGCGCCGCACGACGAAGGCGCGCCGGCGAATCAGCACGCCGTACGTGCTGAGCACCAGACCGGTGACGTAGATCCAGAGGAAGGCGCCGCGCGGGAGTGTCGCCGGCGCGCCGCGGATCAGGTCGACGAGCGGGAGCACCAGCAGCGCCACGAGCGACGGGACGAAGGAGAGCAGGCACGCGCACCAGTGCACGTAGTAGGGCATGTCCACCAGCGCGACGGCCAGGGGGTGGCGGCGGAAGTCGGAGACGCCCACGCGCGCGCGCCCGAGGAAGAGGCCGACCCCGCCCACCAGGAGCGCCACGCCGAACGCCCAGGGCCAGGGCATGTGCGCCCGGCGCGCGCCCTCCGCCACGCCCACCGCCGGGGCCAGGTGGGAGAGCACGGTGAAGGCGAGGAGCACGCGGAGGAAGCGCGACATCCGCGGCCGCCGGCCGATGGCGCGCGCGGCCGGGCGCGGGGGCGGTGGGACGCTGGATACGGCTCGACGCGACATGCTTCGGTGAGTGCGGCCGCGTCCTCGCGGCGCGGGGTTACGGGAGGCGGCCCTCGATCACGGCGCCGTCGTCGCAGAGCGCGCGGACGATGCGCGCCCCCGCCCAGAGCGCGCGCACCGGCGACTGGACCCCCACCTCCGCAGACATGCGGACCCACGCTTCCCCCGTGCGGCGGACGATGCGGGTCTTCTGCGCGCCCGCCCACGCGGTGCCCTCCGCGGTGACGCACGCCGAGGTGAGGTCGGCGGTGGTCTGCACCGCCTCCAGGTGCCACTGCATCGCGGGCGTGATCGTCAGCGCGTGGCCACCGGTGCCGACGGTGACCGCGCCGCCGTCCGGCAAGGCGACGACATCCATGAGGTCGCCATTGCAGAGGGAGCCGACGTAGCGCGCCACGCCCGACTCGATGCGGACGAGGGCGCCGCGGTCGCCGGTGGCGAGGGACACGCCGGCGGTCAGGTGCGTGACCGCGCGCAGACGCGTGACCTGCGCGACATCGGCGAGCATGGAGATGCCGGGCCCCTGGTACTGCACGACGAAGCCGACGCGGGCGTCCGGGGCGCTCCCCAGCGTCCGCGCGGGCCGGTCGCCCACGAGGGTGACGCTCGCGCCATCGGCCACGGCGCCGTGGAGGGTCGCCTGCGGGTCGGCCAGGGTGAGCTGCTCGAACGCGCCCGTCGGCGAGATGCGCACGACCAGCCCGCCCTCGCCGAAGAGGAGCGTGCTGCCGTCGCGCAGGAGCTTGACCCCGCGCGCCCGTCCGGGATCGAGGCCCGGCGGCAGCGACACGCCGAGCCACTGGCCGCGCTCCCACCGGGCGAGGCCGGTCGGACCGACGGCGGCGGCGATCTGCCCGCCCTCGAGGAAGCAGGCAGCGCGCAGCACGTCCGGCTTGATGGGTGGCGTGATGACGCGCCACGTCCAGAGGGCCGGGTTGGAGGTGTCGCCACGGGGACGAATGGGGTGCTCGCTGGAGCTCGCGTTCGGCGAGATGGAGACGTACGGCACCGGCGACGGACCGGAGGGCCGGCGCATCGCGTCGGCCATGGCGCCGGCGTTGGTCGAGGGGATCATCACCGGGACCTGCGAGGGCTGGATGGAGACCTGCGGCGAGGACATGGACGCCGGGACCGTCTCCGAGAAGGGGAGCGCGCGCGACGGGGGCGGTGCCGAGCTGCGCTGGTTGCTGGCCGCGGCGCGGAGCACCGGCTCGATGGACGCGAAGAAGTCGGTGATGGTCGGGTGCCGCGCGGCCGGGTCCGCCGAGAGGGCGCGGCCGATCTGCGTGTCGAGCACCGAGACCAGGTCCGGCCGGCCGCGCAGCTCCGCGGAGAGGCCCTCCGGGTTCTTGGCGAGCTGCGGGCGCGCCTCGTTGAGGATGCGCGTCACGATGAGCAGCGGGTTCTCGCCGTCCCGGTAGGGGAAGGCCATCTTGCCGGCGAGCATCTCGTAGGCGATGGCGGCGAGGGAGAAGACATCGGTGCGCTCGCCCACGCGGGCGTTGCCCTGCTCGTACTGCTCCGGGGGCGCGTACCCGAGCGACGCGCCGGCGAGCGTGGCGGTGCGCGCGAGGCCGACGTCCACCAGCTTCACCAGTCCGAAGTCGGTGACCTTGGCGATCTCCGAGCCGGCCTCGGTGGCCAGGAGGATGTTGGAGGGCTTGAGATCGCGGTGGATGACCTTCTTGGCGTGCACGATCTCCAGCGCCTGCGACACCTGCCGCAGCAGCCGCCGGACGCGCTCCACCGGGAGGCCCTTGCCCGGCTGCGCGTCGAGCACGCGCTCCAGCGTGGTGCCGTTGACGTACTCCAGCACCGTGAAGGGGAGCGTGAAGGGCTCGTGGCCGGGGCGCGGGATGACCGCGGTGGCGTGATCGTAGAAGCGGACGATGTAGGGGTTGGGCTGGCCCTGCTGCGAGAGCATGCGCAGCACGTCCGCCTCCCGCTGGAAGCGGCGCATCGTGTCGGAGTTGACCGCGTCCGGCCGCAGCACCTTGACGATGACGACGAAGCCGCCCGGCTCGTCCCAGTTGGCCGTGAAGACCCAGCCCTGGCCGCCCTCGCCGATGCGCTCTCGGATGTGGTACTGCACGCGGCCGCTCCCTCGCAGCACCTGCCCTGGCAGGCTGTCACGCAGTGCGAGGAGACGCGGGTCGCTGGTGAACATTCGCTCCTTTGGGGCGGCGCGGGGGCTGGATCAGCCCTGGAGGAGCTTGAGGAGCGTCTCCTTGTTGGTCACGCCGACGTGCTGTCCCTTGAGCTCCCCTCCCTGGAACACCATCACCGTGGGCACGCCCTTGATGCGATACCGCTGCGCCACCGAGGGACAGTCGTCGATGTCCACCTTGGCGACCTTGTACTTGCCCACGTTCTCGTCGGCGATCTTCTCCACGATGGGCGCGAGCTGCTTGCACGGCCCGCACCACGTCGCGGTGAAATCCACGAGCACGGGTGCGGAGGACTTGAGCACCTCGTCCTCGAAGGTGGTGTCGCTCAGGCTGATGACGTTCTTGCTCGCCGACATGGGCCCTCCTCCTGTGGGGAAGCGTGCCCTAGGGTAGACCCCGTGGGGCCGAAAATCCACTCGACGCGCCCTCCTCGGGCTACCGGTCGCGCGCGCGCAGCACCTCGTCCGGGTGCAGCGCGACGCCGGCGTCGAGGGGCTGCGCGGGCGCGGGGGCCGAGCCGTACTTCCAGGCGGCGCGGGCGGCGCGGATGACGTCGTCCACGCGGGCGTCGAGCGTCGCGTCGAGCGCGGCGCCGTGGGCCTCCAGGTGCACCGCGTCCAGCACCTGCCCGATCCCGACCAGGTGCGCGCCCGGTCGCGAGGCGATCGCGCTGCGCTTGCGCTCGAGGAACGCGCGCACGGTCTCGCACGACGCGGCGTCCTCGCAGACCAGGTGCACGGCGAGGTGCATCGATCTGCCCGCGTCGTGGAGCGTGAGCGAGGCCGCCGCCTCCGAGACGGAGAGCACGGCGTCCATCGTCGCGGCGCCGTGGCCCTCCGCCTCGCCGGCCATCTCCCGCTTGAGGCGCTCTCGGAGGCGGCGCGGCAGCACCGCGGAGACGACGACAGCGGGCGCGTCGGGGCCGGTGACTGCGGCGCGCAGCGCGGAGTGAGGGTCCTTGGCGTCCAGCCGGGGCACCTCGCGGTCCAGCGCCTTGCGCATGGTGGTGAGCCACGCGCCGCGCCCGACGAGCAGCGGCGCGCCCTGGCGGTAGGCGATCTCCGGCTGCGCGAGCCCGTCGCCGCCCTCGTCCTGGTCGAGCACCCAGTACGCGCCCTCCTGGCGCAGGCGCGGTGACGCGCCGCGCTCGGCCATGACACGGGACGCGCAGCCGCGGATCTCCTCCGGGGACAGGTCGTGGGTGACGGCGAGGCCGAACTCCCCGTTTTCCTCCTCCGGGACGGCCACGGCGACCACCTTGGCCCGCGCCAGCGGATTGAAGCCGCAGCGCGAGGCGACGTCGCTCACCTCCTGCAGGACCCCGAGCTCGGCGGCGAGGGGAGACGCGCGCAGCCTGGTGAGGTCGATGGTGGCGACGAGAAAGGACCCCCGCGGCACGGCGTCGAGCGCGCGCTCCGGCGCGGGCGGGGGCGCGCCGAACCACGCCCCGACCAGGGCGACCGCCAGGACGGCGAGGAGCACGAGGAGGTTCCTCTTGCGGGTGGTCACGTCGAAGAGACGCCATAGCACCCCGCCGGCCGGTCCGCGCTCCCGGTTGACAGGTCGGGGCGGCAGGGGCAGCCTTGCGACGGGGTAACCTTCATGCTGCTCGTGCTCGGCGTCGGCGCCGTGTTGGTGGTCGTGGTCGGGGTCCTCGTGGCCGTGTCGCTGGCGCGCAAGCAGTCGGCGGACGACGCCGCGCCCCCGAGTCAGCCGGCGGACTTCGTCGCGCCTGTCAGCTCCGGGGGCTACCGCTTCCGCCAGCCGGACGAGTCGCCCGACGAGTTCCACGCCCGCGTCGCCCGCGAGAACGCGGACCTGGAGTCACGGAAACCGACCTGAAGCGGCGAGCAGGTCCAGCTTGGCCTGCCGCGCCGTGTCCTCGGCGAGGGTGGCGAGCAGCGCGGTGTCCCGGGCGACGCGCTGCGCGTCGATGAGGGCGAGGTTGTCGGTCGCGCCCGCGCGGTAGGCGCGGTCGGCCAGATCGAGCGCGTGCTTGGCCGCGTCCGCCGCGTCGCGCGCCGCCTTCAGCGCCATGTCCGCCAGACGCGCCGCCTTGAACGCCGTGCGCACGTCGGCGCGCACCTGCCGCTGATGACCCGCGAGGTCGACGCGCGCCTCCTGGTAGAGCGCCTCGCGCTCGTCCTTCTGGCCGTAGCGGAGCCCGCCGTCGTAGAGCGGCACGGTCAAGAAGACCTGCGCCTCCCAGCTCGTCTGCGGCAGGACGAAGGTGGGCGGGTTCTGGTAGGCGCCCTGGAGCGCCACCGAGAGCATCGGCATGTAGTCCGTCCACGAGTCGCGTTCGACGTGACGCGCCGCCTCCGCGTGAGCCTCGCCCGCGCGCAGGTCCGGCCGGTGGTCGGACGCGGTGAGGGCGGCGGCCAGGTCGGCCGGCGCGTCCAGCCTGGGCTCCCCATCGGCGGTGAGCGGCCGGTCCACGCCCACCACCACGCCGAGCGTCTCCTCCGCGCGCACGAGGCTGATGTTGGCGTTCTGCAGCGTCACCTCGTCGCTGGCGAGCTGCTGGCGCGCGCGGGCCTCGTCCAGGGTGTTGCCGATGCCGCCGGCCAGCCGCGTCTTGGCGTAGCCGTAGTGATCCTTGGCGTCGTCGCGCGCCACCTGCGACACCTGCACGAGCCGCTGGCTGGTGATCACGGCGAGGTACGCGCGCGCGGCGGCCAGCGCGGCCTGGCGGGCGGCGTCGGCGGTGGTGAAGCGCTGCACGTCGACCTCGTCGACCTGGTGCGACCACGCGGCCCACTGCCGGGGCGCGAGGATGGGAACGTCCAGCACCAGGGTGCCGTTGAGCGAGTCGGCGTTCTGGATCACCTGACCGGAGGAGAGGGTGCGGTTGGCGTCCAGGTGGGTGTAGGTGACGTTGAGGTTGAGCGTCGGCATCGCCGCGGCGCGCACCTCGCGCACCAGCGCCTGGGCCCGCGTGAGCTCCGCGCGCGAGTGGGCGGCGGTGGGGTTGTTCGTCATCGCCTGCTTCACCGCGGCCGCGAAGCCAATCTTCGCCGTAGCCTCCTGCGCTCGCGCGGGGTGCGCCGCCGCCAGCGCGAGGACCGCGGCCGCGAGGGCCGCCCGCGTGTGCGTCATGTCGCTGCCTCCGGGGTGGGGCCGTCGTCGTCCGGCTGCTCGCGCCGGGCGAAGCGGTCGAGCAGCGTGTAGAGCGACGGGATCAAGAAGAGGGTGAACACGGTGGAGACGATGAGGCCGCCGATGACGGCCCGGGCGAGCGGGAGGTTGGTCTCGCTCCCCTCGCCGATGCCGAGGGCCATGGGGGTGAGGCCCATGACGGTGGCGATGGTGGTCATCAGGATGGGGCGCAGGCGAGTGTGCGCCGCCTCGACCGTCGCCTCCACCAGGGGCTTGCCGCGCCGGCGGAGCACGTTGGCGAAGTCCACCAGCAGGACGCCGTTGGAGACGACGATGCCCACCATCATGATGACGCCCATCGCGCTGTTCACGCTCAGGGTCGTGCCGGTCAGGTAGAGCACCACGAGCACGCCGGTGATCCCGAGCGGGACGCTGAACATGATGACGAGCGGGTCCACCAGCGACTTGAACTGCGAGGCGAGCACCATGTAGACGAGCGCGAGCGCCATGAAGGCCGCGAAGGCGAGGCCCGCGAAGGCCTCCTTCTGCGCCGCGGTCTGTCCGCCCAGGCGCGCGGAGAAGCCGTCCGGCGGCGGCGCGTCGTCGAGGACCTTCTGCGCCGCGTCGCTGGCGGCGCCGAGATCCTTCTGGGGCGCGACGTTGGCGGTCACGTTGATGATGCGCTGCAAATACTTGCGGGTGATCGTGACCGGGCCGCTGGAGCGGTCCACGCGCGCCAGGTTGCCCAGGGGCACCATGCCGCCGGAGGTGGTGCGCAGGTAGACGTCGCGCAGGTCGTCCAGGTGCGAGCGCTCCGAGTCCTGCATGCGCACGTTGATGAAGTACTCGTTGCCGCTCTTGGGGTCGGTGAAGGGGATGGGCAAGAACTGCGTGTTGCCGACGAGGGTGGTGAGCACGCTCTGGGCGACCGTCTGCTCCGAGATGCCGAGCAGACCCGCCTTCTCGCGGTCCACGTCGATGTCCAGCTCGGGGTAGTTCTCCTCGCGGGAGATCTGCACGTCGGTCATGAGCAGCTGGCCGTCGGGGCCCTTCGCGCCCCCGAGGCCGCGCGCGACCACCTTGGCGTACTCCGAGCCCTTCTCCAGATCGTAGCCGAGGATCTCCACGTCGATCGGCGCGGGCGACCCGAAGTTGAGGATCCGCTTCACGATGCCGCCGGTGAAGAAGTAGATCTTGGTCCCGGGGAAGTGGTCGTCGAGGGCGGCGCGGATCTTCTCCGTCGCCTGGACGTCGCTGATGGGGCGCTCGTCCACCGGCAACAGGTTGACCGAGACCGTCCCCGCGTGCGGCCCGGTGTTGGGGGAGAAGAGGGCGGAGCGGCCGCTGGGCAGGCCGTCGTCCACCAGCACCGTGTTGTAGTAGACGCCCTTGCCTCCCGGCGCGGCGAGCGCCTTGTCGATCGCCTTCTCGATGCGCTCGGACACCTGCTCGGTGTGCTCGACGCGCGTACCGATGGGCGTGCGGAAGGTGATCTGGACCTGGCTCTCGTCGGTCTGGGGGAAGAACTCGGTGCCGATCTTCTTGAAGAGGAAGAGCGACGAGACGAAGCACGCCAGGATGAAGCCGATGACGAGGGCGCGGTGGCGCAGCACCCAGCGCAGCGCTCGGGCGTACGCGCGGTCCAGCCGGTCCAGGCTCCCCAGGATGAAGCCGGAGATGCCGGAGCGCTCCCCCTTGCTCGGGCGCAGCCAGTAGTAGCTGAGCAGCGGCGTCACCGTGCGCGAGACGAAGAAGCTCATCATCAGGGCGAAGGAGATGGTGAGCGCCAGCGGCAAGAAGAGGTTCTGCGCGATGCCCTTCAGGAAGAGGACCGGGAAGAAGACGATGATGGTGGTGATGGTCGACACCAGGATGGGCATCGCCACCTCCTGGGCGGCGGCCAGGACGGCGGTCTTGCGGTCCTGTCCCTTGTCCAGGTGGCGGTGGATGTTCTCCAGCTCGACGATGGAGTCGTCCACCAGGCGCCCCACGCCGAGCGCCAGCCCGCCCAGGGTGAAGACGTTGAGCGACTGCTTGGTGAAGTAGAGCAGCACGAAGGTCGCCACGATGGAGAGGGGGATGGCCACCGAGACGATGGCGGTGCCGCGGAAGCTGGTGAGGAAGACGAGGATGACGACGACGGCGAGCAGGCCGCCCTGCCCCGCCTCGTGTTCCAGCGCCTTGACCGCCTGCCGGATGTAGCGCGACTGGTCGAAGGAGATGGCGAGGTGCACGTTGGGCGGCACGCCCCGCAGCTTGGGGATCTCCGCGCGCACCTCGTCGACCACCTGGATCGTGTTGGCGGTGGGCTGCTTGAGCACGCGCATGAAGACGCCGCGCTTGCCGTTGATGCGCACGACGTTGAGCTGGTCGGCGGTGGTGTCCTCCACCCGCGCCACGTCCCCGACGCGGACCGCCGCGGCGCTCTGGCCGAGCGACTGCCCCTGCGTCTTCATGATCACGTCCTCCAGCGGCTTGGCCGACTGGACCTGCGTGTTGGTGAAGACGTTGTAGTCGCGGTCCCCGGTGCGAAGATCACCGCTGGGCAGGAGGAGGTTGCTCGTCCGCACCGCGTCGACGACGTCCAGGATGCCCAGGTTGCGCGCGCGCAGGGCGTCGCGGTCGACCTTCACCTCGATCTCGCGCTGCTTGCCGCCGGCGACCGTCGCGCTCGCCACGCCGTTCAGCCGCTCGAACTGCGGCTCGATCACGTTGTAGGTGAGGTCGTAGAGCTGCTTTTCGTCCATGCCGTCGCCGCTCACCACGACCTGCGCGACAGGGATGTTGGTGACGTCGAACTTGAGGATGAACGGCTGCTGGATGCCGGGAGGCAGGGAGTTGACGATCTGCGCGACGCGCTGCTGCACGTCGAACTGCGCGTTGTCCAGGTTGACGCCGTAGTCGAAGTACACGGTCACGACCGAGACGCCCTGCTTGGACGTGCTCTCGACGTGGTCGACGCCGGGGGAGGCGGAGACGGCGCGCTCGACGGGCTGCGTGATGGACTTCTCGATGTCCGCGGGGCCGGCGCCCGTATAGAAGGTGGCCACGCGGATGACCGGGATGGTCATGTTGGGGAAGAGGTCGACCGGCAGGCGGTCCACGGCGACCGCGCCCAGCGCGATCGTCATGAGCGACATCATCAGGATGAAGACGGGGTTCCGCAGGGCGAGGCGCGTGAGCCACATGGGTCAGCCCCCGCTTCCGCCGCCGCCGTCGGTACGGGTCCCCGTGTACGGGCTCACGCCCCGCACCGGGCGCACCGTCTCCCCGGGGGAGAGGCCCTCGGTCCCGGCGGTCACCACCTCGTCGCCGGCCTTCAGCCCGGAGGTGACCTCCAGCACGGTGCCCGCGTCCACGCCGGTGGTCACCGTGCGGTGCTCCACCTTGTCGCCGGAGAGCACGTAGACGTAGCGCTCCTCGCCGGAGAGGAGGAGGGCGACGGCCGGGATCACCGGCACGCCGTGGTGCACCTCCTTGACGATGGCGCCGCGGCCGAACATGCCCGGGCGCAGCTCGCCGGTGGGGTTGGGGAGCTGGACCTCGGCGTCGAAGGTGCGCGTGCCCGGGTCGATGACCGGCGCGACGCGCACGACCTTGCCGCTGAGGCTCTTGCCCTCCATGCCCTCCAGCTCGACGTGCGCGTCCTTCCCGACGGTGACGCCGGCGGCCTGCCGCTCCGGGATGGCGATGAAGACGCGCAGCACGTCCACCCGCACGATCGTCATGATGGAGCTGCCGCCGGAGGTGGGCCCCACCAGCGCGCCCGGGTCCAGCCGGCGCACCGAGACGATGCCGTCCAGCGGCGCGGTGATGCGCGTCTCGCCCAGGCGCACCGCGAGCGCGCCGACCTGGCTCTTGGCGGCGTCCTGCGAGGCCTGGGCGGTGGCGTACGCCGACTGCGCCGTCTGCAGCTCCTGCTGCGACACGACGCCGCTCGGGGCGAGCTGCTGCGCGCGGTCCAGGTTGGTCTTGGCGAGCTGGACGGCGGCGTCGGTCTGGGCGAGGTTGCCGCGCGCGGCGGCGAGCTGGTCGGGGAGATTGCTCGGGCGGACGAGCGCCAGGAGCTGGCCGCGCTTGACCACGTCGCCCCGATCCACCAGCACGGCGTCGAGGTACCCCAGCGTCTTGGAGGTGACGTCCGCCTGCGCGAGCGGCCGCAGGTCCACCGGGGCGCGGACCTCCACCGGCATGTCGCGCGTCTCGACCTTGGAGACCACGACGAGGGGCGGCGGGCGCGCGTGCCCGTGCGCCGTCCCCTTTCCCTTGCAGGACAGGAGCATCAACGCGGCGAAGAGGACCAGGGCTCTGGGGCGCATTCGTTCCGGGGCCCCCTAAGATGCCTCACGCGTCGGCGGGGTCTCCGCGGCGCCTCCCACCCCCGGTGCGGCGCCCTTCCGGGCGCGGGAACACGCGCCGATCATCGGCCCGACGGCGGTCGACCTCCGACCGGCGCTCCTTGTCCGTTGCGTCCGGCGCGGACGTCGACCGAGGCTCGGCCGGCGAGCGATCGCGAGGTGCGGAGCGGGTAGCCACGCGGCGTACGATCCGACGGATCGGCCGATTCGTACAACTTTTCGCACCCGCCAACCCTTAGTGCGCCTGCCGCGTCGCGGAGTGAAAATGCGAACGTAAAGTTCCCCTAACCCTTCACGCCTCCCGCCGTCAGCCCGCTGACGAGCTGCCGCTGGGCCACGTAGAAGAGCGCCATCACCGGCACGCTCACCAGGATGGACCCGGCGGCGAAGGGCCCCCAGGCGGCGTCGTGCTCGCCGACATAGCGCTGCAGCACGACCGGGAGGGTGAAGGCGGTCTCGCGGGAGAGGAAGGTCGCGGCGAGGATGAACTCGTTGTACGCGCTCATGAAGGCGAAGAGCGCCGTCACCGCGATCGCGGGGCGCGCGGCGGGGAGCACGACGCGCACGAAGGCGCCGACGCGCGACGCGCCGTCCACCATCGCCGCCTCTTCCAGGTCCACCGGGATGGACTGGAAGGCACCCCGGAGCTGGAAGATGGCGAAGGGGACCGCCGTCGACGCGTAGACGAGCACCAGGCCCGCGCGCGTGTCCAGCAGGCGCAGCGCATCGAGGAGGAGGTAGAGAGGCACCGCGCTCGCCACCGCGGGGAACATCTGCGTGGCGAGGAGCACGCGCAGCCCGCCCTCCGCGCCGACGAAGCGGAAGCGCGCGAGCGCGTACGCCGCCGGCGTGGCGATGATCACCGCCACCGCGGCCGTCGCCACCGAGACCACCATGGAGTTGGTGAGCTGTCGCGCGAAGATCATCGTCCCGTGGGGGCGCCCCTCGCCCATCACGGCGCGGAAGTTCTCCCCGGTCACGTGGTGCGGCAGCGGCACCGCCCCCGCGTGCGCGCCGAGCCCGCCGGCGGAGAGCGCCACCGAGAGCACCCACATCAGCGGGTAGAGCGCGAAGGCGACCGCCACCAGCAGCAGCAGGTGCACCGCGAGCCCCTCGAGCCGATCGCGCCAGGTCACGTGGCCTCCGCCTGCGCGCGCGCGCTCAGCTTCGAAGCGAAGAACAGCAGGAGGAAGATGAGCACCCCGTACGCGGCGGCGTAGCCGTACTGCGCGTCGCGCGTGAACGCCCAGCGGTAGGCGTCGCTCACCAGGATGTCGGTCGACCCGTCCGGCTGCCCGCCGGAGACGAGGAAGACGACGTTGAACATGTTGAAGGTCCAGATGGCGCCCAGGAGCACCGCCGGGAGCATCGCGGGGCGCAGCAGCGGGAAGGTGACCTTCCAGAAGCGCTGCCACTTCGTCGCGCCGTCCACCTCCGCCGCCTCCAGCACGTCCTTGGGGATGCTCGTCAGCGCGCCCATGGTGACGACCATCATGAAGGGGAAGCCCAGCCACACGTTGGTCGCCACGTTGGCGGAGAAGGCCGTCGAGAACCTGGCGAACCAGGAGACCGGCGGCGCCCCGACGAGCGCGAGCAGCGCGTTCACCGCGCCGAACTGCCGGTGGAACATGCCCTTCCAGGCCAGCGCGGTGACGTACGAGGGCACCGCCCACGGAAGCACGAGCAGCACCCGGTAGACCGCGCGCAGGCGCATCAGCGGGCGGGAGAGCAGCATGCCCAGCGTCACGCCGATGGCGAGGTGCAGCGCCACGTTGACCACCGTCCAGAGCACGGTGACCAGCAGCGTCAGGTAGAAGGACCCGTGACCGAGCAGGTCGCCCCCGCGCGCCGTCAGGATGGCGATGTAGTTGGCGAGGCCGATGTAGCGCGGGTGCTGCTCGGTCCCGGCGAAGAGGGACGTGACGGCGCCGGCGACCAGCGGGAGCACCACCAGCACCACCACCGCGATCACGGCGTGGGTGACGTACGCGTAGGCGGGCATCGAGCGCCGCAGCTCCGCCCGGAAGGAGGCGCGTCGCACCCGGCGCACCACGGCGATGGCCCCCGCCAGCAGCAGCAGCGAGAGCACCAAGTAGGCCGGGCCGGGGGAGGCCGCCCCCGCCGGGGGCTTCCTGGCGTCGACGAAGCGCGCGCGCGCCTCCGCCAGCGCCGCCTTCGGGTCCCCGCCGCGCAGCACCTTCTCGATCGCCTGGTTGGAGGGCTCCCACGCCGCGTGCATCGCGGTGGACTTGGGCGTGGGCACCGCGTCCTTCACCGCCTGGTGGAAGGCGGCGAGGTCGGTGTCCCCGGCCACGGCGGGGTCGTCCCAGGCGTCGTGACGTGCGACCACCTGGTGACCCTCCGTCGCGAGCACGATCTCCCCCTGCCGCGAGGAGAGGAAGCGCACGAACTCCCGCGCCAGCTCGCGCTTCGCCCCCGCGGGCGTGAGGAAGGCGCTCTCCACCGTCAGCAGCGGCCGCATGCGCGCGCCGCCCGCCGCGCGCAGGACGGGGAGGGGCGTCACGCGGTACTTCACCTTCTTCCCGAGGTCGGCGCGCAGCCACGGCCCGCCGATGACCGCGGCCGCCTTGCCGGAGGCGAAGAGCTGCGTCACCAGCGCGCCGGACGGCTCCTCCGGGATCGCCTGGCGAGCGAGGAGCTGCTTCACGAAGTCGAGCGACCGCACGCCGGCGGCGGAGTCGAAGGCGAGCTGACCCTTGTCGTCCAGCAGCTCCCCGCCGAACGCGGAGAGGATGGCCGCGTGGTAGTAGGCGCTCTCCGCCTCGTAGGCGAGGGGGTAGGTCCCCTTCGGCAGCGGCAGGTCGAGCACGTCCTCCAGCGCCTCCGGCGCGCGCGGCACCAGCGCGGTGCTGGTGTAGAGCGCCACGCACTTGGTGGAGAGCGGCACCGCCCAGCGCGTGCCGTCCTTCGTCACCGCGGCGATGGTCGTGGCGTCGTAGACCGAGGCGTCCTTCGGGAAGGCGTCGCCCGCCGGCGCGACGATGCCGTCACGCAGGTAGGTGCCCAGCCGCTCGTGTGCCTCGATGAAGACGTCCGGCCCGTGGCCGTGCGGCACCGCCGACTCCAGCTTGGTCGCGTAGGCCTCGAAGGGCAGGGCGAGCAGCTCGACGCGCACGCCGGGGTGCGTCGCCTCGAAGCGAAGGGCCACGTCGGCGAGGGCGCGCTCCTCGTCACCACGGTAGGCGTGCCACACGAAGACCGTGCGCGCGTCCACGTCCTGGCAACCGGACGCCCCGCCGAAGGCGAGGACGACGAGCAGCGCGGCGAGCAGCTTCCGGATCGCGCCGCGGAGGCTCATGGCTCGCGAGGCAGCCCCGGTTCGTCGTGACCGGCGCCCGGCCCGACCATGTCCAGCGCGAGCTCGGTCCGCGGGTCGAACAGGTGCACCCCGTGGGGCGCCACCGAGAGCGCCAGCTTCTCTCCCGCGCGGATCCCGCGCGCCTCGTCCGCCGTCGTCCGTACGCAGAGGTGCGGCCCGGCCTGCCGGACCCAGCCGTGGACGTACGCCTCGAAGCCGAGCGCCTCCACCACCTCCACCACCATCTCCCCGGCGAGGTGCTCCTCGCCGTGGCGCGGGCCGAGATCGTGCGGGCGCAGGCCCACCGTCACCGCGCGGCCCTCGGCGAGCGCGGGCCCGAAGCGCTCCTCGTCCACCGGCACCGTGAGGTCCGGCGTCTCGGCGAAGTACGCGCCGCCGCGACGCACCAGCTTGCCTTGCAGCAGGTTCATCGCCGGCGAGCCCAGGAACGTGGCGACGAAGAGGGAGCGCGGACGCTCGAAGACCTCCAGCGGCGGGCCGTGCTGCTCGACCAGCCCCGCGTTCATGACCCAGAGCTCGTCGGCGAGGGTCATCGCCTCCACCTGATCGTGGGTGACGTAGAGGGTCGTCGCGCCCAGCCTGTCGTGCAGGCGGCGGATCTCCACCCGGACCTCCGCGCGCAGGGCGGCGTCCAGGTTGCTCAGCGGCTCGTCGAAGAGGAACATGTTGGCGCGCCGCACGATGGCGCGGCCCATCGCCACGCGCTGCCGCTGGCCGCCGGAGAGCTGCTTGGGGAGGCGGTCGAGCAGCTTCTCCAGCCCGAGCATCGCGCTCACCTCGCGGATGCGCGACTCGATCTCCGACCGCGGGGCGCCGCGCAGCTTCAACCCGAAGGCCAGGTTGTCGCGCACCGAGAGGTGCGGGTAGAGCGCGTAGCTCTGGAAGACCATGGCGATGTCGCGCTCGCGCGGGGGCAGGCGCGTGACGTCGCGCCCGGCGATGCGGATGACGCCGGCGTCGGCGGTCTCCAGGCCGGCGACCAGCCGCAGCAGCGTGCTCTTGCCGCAGCCGCTCGAGCCGACGAGCACCGCGAAGCCGCCCTCCGGCACCTCCAAATCCACGCCCTTGAGGACCGGCTGCGCACCGAAGGCCTTCTTCACGCCCAGCGCGGCGCAGCGCACCGGGCGGGGGTCGGTCGCCGGGAGAGGCGTCTCCGTCGCGCTTCGCGGGGCGCGCCCCCGCCTGGCCTCCTCCAATACATCCGGCATCTTGTCCCTCACGGTGGGCTGTCCCACCGCTTTTGCCACGTCCGCGACGCCTTGCGCGCGCAAAGGAGCGGCCGCCGGCGCCGAACGCGTAACTTACACCTGAGTGACGTTTTCGCAAACGACTCTTTACTGCGGGCAGGAGCCGGGGCAGTAACTCGACCGTGCGTCACGAAATCGGACTCTTCTGGCTCATCGCGGCGGCGGGACTGGCCCTGCCGGCGGGGTGTGGGGGGGCGCCGGAGGGCGCGGCGATCCCCTCCGGCGACGCGGGCGGGTCCGACGCCGCGGTCACCACAGACGCCGGTCCGGCCGCCGACGCCGGCGCCGACGCCAGGCCCGGGCCGGTCTGCACGCTGGCGGCCCAGGCGCGCACCGCGCCCACGAGCCTCTACGACGACTTCCGCGCCGACCTCGCCACGCTCCAGCCGCAGGCGGTGCCCGCCCGCGTGGATCAGCTCGTCGCCGACGTGAAGGCGCAGGGCGGCACCCCGCTGGAGGAGGCCGGCGACCGCCTGGTCTTCCTGGTGCGCGGCGCGCCGCCGATGGGCCCGTGGAGCGTCGCCGGAACCTTCACCGGCTGGAAGGACAACGCGCAGCCGATGACCCAGGTGCCGGGCACCGACCTCTACGTGCTGGACGCCACCGTCGCCCGCGGCCGTTCGCACGAGTACAAGCTCCTCTCCGGCACGAGCGACGCCGGCTTCACCGAGGACCCGCTCGCCCAGAACGTGGTGTGGGACGGCATCGACCACCAGGGCGTCGGGCAGTTCAACGCGGTCGCGCACCCCGGCGACGGCGACACGAGCAAGGGGCGCATCGTCCGCATGTCCGGCGTCCACGCGACCGAGCTCGGCGACACGCGCGACGTCTTCGTCTACCTCCCGCCGCGCTACGACGACGGCTCGTGCGCGCCGCTGCCGCATCTCGTCTTCCACGACGGCAACGAGTCGCTCACCCGGGTGAGCTTCGCCCAGGTCGCCGACGCGACCTACGCCAAGACCCCCGCGGCGTCCGCGGTGCTCGCCTTCGTCGCGCTCCCCTCGCAGGGCGTGCGGATCGACGAGTACACCTTCGGCACGCAGACCGCGCTGGGCGACGCCTACGGCGACTTCCTGCTCGGCGACCTGGAGCCGGCGCTCGCCGCGCGCTTCCGCCTGTGCGCGACGCCGGGCGCCACGGGCCTCGCCGGCGCGTCGCTGGGCGGCCTCATCTCGACGTACCTGGCCTTCCAGAAGCCGGCGCACTGGGGATACGTCGGCGCGCAGAGCGCCTCCTACTTCTGGGACAACGACGCGATGATCACCCGCGCCGGCCAGCCGCCGCACGTCGCGGTGCGCTTCTATCTGGACACCGGCTGCCCCGACGACAACTGCGACGTGGTCCGCTCGATGAACGACACGCTGTCCAAGCAGGGCTACGACGTGGAGTACGTCGAGGCCGCGAACGCGCAGCACGACTGGCCCTTCTGGGCGGAGCGGCTGCCGGAGCTCTTGCTCCGCTTCCGGCAGGGAAAGACTGGCTGCAACTAGCCTCCACACCAGGGCCGGAGTACCGTCGCGCGGGTCAACGGGGAGAGACGACGATGCGCGCGCTCGTGATGTCCGGTGGTGGCGTGAGGGGGGCCTACCAGGTCGGCGTGCTGCGCAAGCTGCTCGCCGACGACGGCGGCGACTACGATCTGCTCTGCGGCACCTCCGTGGGGGCGATCAACGCCGCCTTCCTCGCCCAGACGCCGAAGGGCGAGCCCGACGCGCTGCAGAAGGCCTTCGCGGACCTGGAGGCCCTCTGGTTGGGCGTGAACAACGGCCGCATCAAGCGGCACTGGCTCCCCTTCGGCGTGCTCTCCGCGCTCTGGAAGCCGTCGATCTACAACTCCAGACCCCTGCAGAAGTGGATCCGGGAGCAGCTGGACGAGAAGAAGGTGGCGCGCTCGGGCCGCAAGCTCCGCGTCGTCTCGGTGTCCTGGAAGTCCGGCGAGGTGCGGGTGGTGAGCGAAGGCGAGCCTCACCTCCACCGGTGGGTCGCCGCGTCTTCCGCCTTCCCGGTCATGCTCTCGCCGGTCCACATCCACGACGAGCCGTGGGCGGACGGCGGGATGCGCAACGTGACGCCGCTCGGGCAGGCGATCGACGCGGGCGCCGACGAGATCGACGTCCTGATGTGCTGGGATCCCTTCGCGCGCGTCCCCTTCGATCCCCGCCACAAGGCGGCCCTCCCCGGCCTCGCCGTGCGAGCCCTCGACGTCCTGGCGGATCAGATCATGCGCGCCGACATCCAGATCTGCGGCCTGAAGAACCACCTGGCGAAGCTGGACGCGACGGCCCACCGCCACGTGCGGGTCCGCCTCTTCTCGCCGCGCACGCCCATCGACCAGGACCCGCTGGACTTCGACCCGGCAGCCATCCGCCGGATGATTAAGCAAGGCTACGAGGAGGCCTGCGGCGAGCATGAGCGGGACATGGACCGTCTGATGGACCTGGGCGGCGCGCCGCGCTCGCGACCGGACGGGGCCTGAGCCTCAGGCCGCGCGACGCGAAGGGCCGGCGGTCATCGCCCGCGCGCACGCGAGGACGCGCGCCGCGGCGTCGTGCATCACCAGCGACCTCGCGCGGGCGCCCATGACGGCCACGTCGCCGCGCGCGCGCATCGCGGCGAGCACCGCGCCCACGTCCTCTGGCGACGCGGCGTGACCGGCGCCGCCGGTGGCGACGAAGGCCTCGTTGATCGTCTCGTTGCCGGGCACCGCGCCGACGATGATCATCGCGCGGCCCGCCGTGAGCGACTCCGAGACCGTCAGGCCGCCCGCCTTGCCGACGACCACGTGCGCCTCCGCCACGCGCGCGGGCATGTCCGACTCGAAGCCGATGACGCGCGCGGCGACGCCCGCCGCGCGCACCTCGCGCTCCACCCGGGCGCGCAGCTCCTTCGACGCGCCGCACACGACGGTGAGCGCCACGTCGGGCACGCCGGCGAGGGAGCGCACGATGCGCGAGAGCGGCCCCACGCCGAAGCCGCCGCTGGTGACGAGCACGCGCAGCGGCTCCCTTGGGCGCGGCGCGCGCACCGGCGCCACCCGCTCGAAGGCCTCGCGCACCGGGATGCCTGTGCGCACGATGCGCGACGCCGGGACGCCGTGCAGCCCAAGCTCCCGCCGGGCCAGGTCGGCCCCGACGCAGAATGCGTCCACGCCCCGCTCGGCCCAGACCGCGTGCGCGGTGTAGTCGGTGACGGTGCACAGCACCGGCGCGCCGAGGCGCCCCTTGCGGCGCTCGCGCCCGAGCACGACGAGCGGCAGGTGGTGCGTCGCCACGACCACGCGCGGCCGGAGCGCGCGCACCTCCGCCCGCAGCGGCGCGAAGAGGAGCTGGTCCAGCTTGAGGCGAAGCGGCTCGAGCGGGCCGCCGCGGTAGTTGGAGGAGAAGTACGCGTTGCCGTACGTCTCCGGGGAGCGGCCCGTCCACGTGAGGTGGGTGGCCAGGTAGGCGTCGCCCACCACGCGCGGGGCGAACTCGAAGAGGTCTCGGGTCTCCACCGACCAGCCGCGCGCCCGGCCCGCCTCGGCGAGCGCGAGCGCCGCCGCCTTGTGGCCGCCGCCGACAGGCGAGTACACGACGAGCAGGTCCGTCATGCTTGTGGTCTCCATGTCACGCGAGTGAGTCAAGCAAACCGGGGGCCACCCTGACGCGCCCGCAAGTCGGCGAGCTCACAGGCCGGTGAACCTCCGGCGACGACTCCGTTCGCGCGAAGCCGCGCAGCGCGGTTCGTAGTCATTCCGTCCACGGGCCCCCCCCCGCCCGGAAGGCTCGAGCCGGGCCTCGGTCGGCGTCCGGGCCGAGATGTGCTACGCCGGGAGGTTGTCGATGCCGGAACGGGACCATTACGAGGTGCTCGCCGTCGAGCGCAACGCGACGCAGGCGGAGATCAAGCTGTCCTTTCGCCGCCTGGCGGCCCAGCACCACCCGGACAAGAACCCGGATGATCCGAGCGCGAGCGTGCGCTTCAAGGAGATCAACGCCGCCTACCAGGTCATCGGCGATCCGCAGCGCCGCGCCATGTACGACCGCTTCGGCCACCGCGCCGAGGAGTCGGGCTCGCCCTTCGGCCCCAACGGCCCCTTCGCCGGCGGCGTGGTGGACATCAGCGACATCGCGATCGACGGCATCCTGGGGGACCTGCTCGGCGTCTTCGGCGTGGGCCGGGGCGAGCGCGGCGATCTCAAGCGCGAGCTGGAGCTGACCTTCGAGGAGGCCGCCTTCGGCTGCGAGAAGAAGCTCACCTACGACCACGTGGTGACCTGCGGTGAGTGCAAGGGCTCGGCCTCCGCCCCGGGGAGCGCGCCGGAGACGTGCCCTGCCTGCAACGGCCGCGGCCGCGTGCGCTTCCAGCAAGGCATCCTCCCGATCGCGGTCGAGCGCACCTGCTCGCGCTGCCGTGGCAGCGGGCGCATCGTGACCGACCCATGCCGCACCTGCCGCGGCAGCGGCCTGGTGGTCGGGCACAACACGATCAACGTGACCGTCCCGGCGGGCGTGGAGCATGGCGCCACGCGCCTCATCGCCGGCGCCGGCAACCGCCCGCGGCCCAACGCCTCTCCGGGCGACCTGGAGCTCCACATCCAGGTCCAGCCGCACACCTTCTTCAAGCGCAACGGGGACGATGTGCTCTGCCACGTGCCCATCACCTTCACGCAGGCGGCGATCGGCGGCGAGGTGGAGGTCCCCACCCTGGACGGCAAGGCGAAGATGAAGGTGCCCGCCGGGACGCAGCCGGGCACCGTGCTGCGCCTCAAGCAGAAGGGCATCCCCCGCCGCACCGGCCTCGGCCGCGGCGACCAGCTCACCGAGGTCACCATCGAGGTGCCGCAGAAGCTGACCGCCCGCCAGCGGGAGGTGGTCGAGCTGCTCGCGAAGGAGCTGGGCGAGGAAGTGCAGCCGGAGCGCCGCTCCTTCATGGAGAAGCTCCGCGACCTTTTTGGCTGAGGGGCCGCAGCCACCAAACGCTTCGGGCCTGGGGCGCTTTCTGGTAAAAGCGCCAGCTGCCCATGCCCTACGATCGCCTCTCCCCCGCCGACCAGTCCGCCCTGCTTCGCGAGATTGTCGCGCGCTGCGCAGGCAGCGCCGAGGGCGGCTCGCCCGTCGTCGTCTTCGACCTGGACGGCACGCTCATGGACAACCGCCCGCGCACCTGCGCCATCCTCCACGAGCTGGGGGAGACGTGGCGCGCTCGCGAGCCGGCCACGGCCGAGCGCCTGCTCGCCGTCAAGCCAGCGGACCTGGAGTACCTGCTCACCGCGTCGCTCGCCAGGCTGGGCGTGACCCGCGTGGACCTGGTGGGGGAGGCGGAGGTCTTCTGGCGCGACCGCTTCTTCACCGACGCCTACCTCAAGCACGACGTGCCCGTCGGGGGCGCCTCCGAGTTCGCGCGCGCCTGCTACGAGGCCGGCGGGGTCCTGGCCTACTTCACCGGGCGAGATCTCCCGCTCATGGGCCTCGGCTCCTTCGCGAGCCTGCGCGATCTCGGCTTCCCCATCGGCGTCGCCGGTACCGAGCTGGTGCTCAAGCCCGACGCCGCCATGTCCGACGAGGCGTTCAAGCGCATGGAGGGCCCGCGCCTCGCCCGCGTCGGCCGCGTCGTGGCGGTCTTCGACAACGAGCCGGGCAACTGCAACGTCCTGCTCGAGCACTTCCAGGGCGCGCGGAGCGTACTGGTGGATACGCAGCACCTGCCCGGCGCCCCTGCGCCGCACCCCGAGGTCCGCATCATCGCAGACTTCGTGAGGTGAGCCGGGCGCGGCCTCGTCGCACGATTCCGATTCCTGGACGCCTCTTCAGCGCGCGCCGCCGTCGACGACGCCCAGGTTGGCGGCGCCCGGGACGATGACGGTGCGCGGCGGCTCGGCCGCGTCTCCCAGGAAGCTCCGCCACTCCACCTGGTAGGGGCCGCGCCACAGGCCATCGAGCTGCAGGCGCCCGCCCGGCGCGACCCACGCCACCGGCGCGCCGTCCAGCCACACCACGCGCGGCGAGTCCGCACCGTTGTAGAGCGCCAGCGACGCGCGCGGCGAGGCGCCCGCCGCGGGCGGCGGCGCCGCTGTCCCCACGTCCAGGGCCGCGGTGTGCAGCGCGAGCAGCTCCTGCGGGCGCACGCGCAGCTCCCCCGCGGTGGGTGGGAGCGGCCCGGCGACGAACGTCCCGCCGGGTGGCGGCACCGTCATCCCGCTCGCGGAGAGGTCCACCCTCCGCGCGATGGCGTTGGCGTCGAACACGATCGCGCCCCGGGTGGTCCAGCGCAGCTCGGCGTGCAGCGGCACCTCGTCCTGGCCGCAGAGCGGCGTGGAGGGCGCGGCGTTCATGAGGTCCAGCAGGGCGCGGCCGAGGAGGTCCCCGCCGTCGCCCAGCTCGGCCACCCGCGCCAGCTCGAAGGTCCCCTTGGCGGCGCGCGTGGAGACCTCCACCCGCCTCGTCTTCAGGCCCAGCCGACGGCTGCCTTCCCCGTGCGACTCCACCTCCGCCGGCGAGAGGGGGGAGACGTCCATCCGGCGCTCGCCGAGCAGCGCGCGCAGCGCCCCGGGCGCGAGGACGCGATACGTGGACGCGTCGGGCGAGACGTACACGTGCCCGTAGCGGTCGCTCCGCGCGCGGATCTCCGACTGCAACGGCAGGAGGAAGCCGCCGCTCACGAACTCGACGCGGAGCCGCGTGGCGGTGAGCTCGATCTCCAGGCGCGGGTCATTCTCCTTGCGGGCGGCCTCGATTGTCGCGGAGGAGACCTCCGGCGCCTTGGTGACCGGCGGCATGTCCGGCACGCGAAGCGTGGCGAGCATGGTGTAGCCGGCGACGTCCTTCGTGCTGAAGCTGTTGTCCGGATCGATGGCGTGATCGCCGCGCAGCGGCAGCGGCGGCGGGCCGCCCTCCGGCGACGCGGTGCCGCTCGCCGGCGTGAAGGGCGCCGTCAGCGGCGCCGGCTGCGCGTTGGCCTGCGGGCTGGCCTGCGCGTCCGGGTCGACCACCGGATCGGGCGGCTTGTCCGGCGTGTGACACGCCGCACACACCGCGAGCAGGACCGCGAGCCGGCGCACTACGCGTAGTCTTCCGGGGTGAAGACGACGTCGGACGTGTGAGCGTCGTGCATCTTGCGGCGGATGGCCTCGAACGCGAGCTCCACGACCTCGAAGCGGGTGCTCGGGGCGAAGTACTCCTCCTCGTCCACCTGCGGCAGGACCGCCAGCCGCGCGGCGACGGCCTCCGCCTCGCCCGGGTCCAGCACCAGGTGCGTCCCCCATCCCTCCACGTCCGCCACGGTGAGCGCCTCCAGGGCCATGCCCACCGGGTTGAAGGCGAGGTAGGCCCGGCTCAGCATCAACCGCCAGCCCTCCCACTCCCCCTCGGCGAACCAGTAGCCGCCGAAGTGCCGCCGCACGACCTCCCCCAGGTACGCCCCGACCGCGCCCGCCACGAGCGGCAGCGCGTTCTCCGCCTGGACCGTGACGTCCCCGCGGGAGTCGCGCACGTACTGGTCCACGATCGCCAGCGACTCCGGCGAGAAGTCCAGCGCGACCCCGTACTTGCTCCCGGCGAAGCGGACGCACGCGGCGACCAGCTCGGCCACGGCCTCCGGCGGGGCCGCCGTCTCCACCTCGGTGAGGGTGATCTCCTCGTAGACCTCCCCCTGGTCATCGTCCGCGGCGTCATCCCCGCTCGCCCCGTGGGAGGCGCCGTTCAGGCCGCGCCCGCTGTCGTCGGTTGCCATGCCGTCCGTGTAGCACGCCAGCCGCACGGCTGGCGTTTTGGCCCCGATCCCCGTAGCCTAGGGATTCTCCATGCGCCTAGGCATCTTCAGCGACGTGCACGCCAACTACGAAGCTCTGAGCGCCGTCCTGGAGGCCTACCGGCCCGAGAACGTGGACGTTTACTACTGCCTCGGCGACACCGTCGGCTACGGCGGCTCCCCCAACGAGTGCGCCGATCTCGTCCGGGAGCTCGCGAAGAAGACCATCCTCGGCAACCACGACGCCGCGGTCTCCGGGCGCATGGACTACTCGTACTACTACGAGGCCGCGCGCCACGCGCTGGACGCCCACGCCGCGTGCCTCACCCCGGAGAACATGACCTGGCTGAAGTCGCTGCCCTACCAGGAGCGGCTGGAGGACGCCGACGTCCTGCTCTGCCACGGCTCGCCGGTGCGGCTGGAGGAGTTCGAGTACATCTTCGCCCCCGAGCAGGCGCGCGAGTGCCTCTCCATCTGGGAGAAGCTCGGCCACCTCACGCTCATCGGCCACTCGCACCTGTGCAAGGTCTTCGCGCTCACCAAGACCTCGGTCGAGGAGCTGCCGTCGATGGACTTCGAGCTGGAGCCGGACAAGAAGTACATCGTCTCCGTCGGGAGCGTCGGCCAGCCGCGCGACTTCGACAACCGCGCGAGCTTCACCATCTTCGACTCCGAGAAGAAGCGCTTCGAGTTCAAGCGCATCGAGTACGACATCGAGCTCGCGGCCGACAAGGTGCTGCGCGCGCGGCTGGAGCGCAACTTCGCCCACCGCCTCTTCATCGGCGTGTAGGCCGCTACTTGCAGATGCGCCAGCCCACCGCCGCCGAGTTGCTCGGCAGGCAGGCCTTGCCGGAGTCGGGCTCGCAGAGCTCGTCGTCGCCGGGCTCGCAGAGACGCCACGCCAGGCCCGCCTCGGGGTAGTCGCACTCCTCCGGCGGCGTGCACGAGACGAGGCCCTGCGGCGCGGTGGTGCTGGCGCAGCACACCATCCCCGGGTAGCCCTGCGCCTCGCAGTTCTCCGTGCGGTCGCACGTGACGAGCTGACCGCTGCACGTCCCGCCGTCGTCCTCGATGCAGTCGTACGAGTAGACCGGGCTGGCCTCCGGGACGGTCTTCTTGTGGCTGCAGCACGCCTGCGTGATGGCGTTGCAGAAGAACTTCCCGCAGGAGAGCGGGCTGTAGGGCGGCGCGGGGGGGCCGACGACCTGTGACGGCGGCACGTCCGCCGCCACGGCGTCCTGCTCCGGCTGCACCACGTCCACGGAGGCGTCCTCCTCCACGCGGGGCGTGCCGTCGTCGATGCCCAGGATGTCCGCGCAGGCGATCAGGCCCGCCGCCGCCCCCATCATCGCGGCGACCCAGACGACCCTGGCCGAGAGGCGCACCATCCTCCCAGGATACCCGGCTACTTGCAGATGGGGTAGCCGATGACCGTCAGCACGCTCGGCCGGCAGCTCAGGCCGGCCTCCGGCGGGCAGAGGCTGTCGTCGCCGGGGTTGCAGAGGCGCGTCGCGTAGCTCGCGTCGAAGTCCTCGCACTCCGCCGCCGTGGCGCACTCGACGTCGTACGCGACGCCGCTCCCCCCGGCGAAGGCGCAGCAGACGTCGCCGGGCTTGCCCTGGTGGTCGCAGTTGTCCGGCCTGTCGCAGTGGTAGAGCAGGCCGCCCTCGCAGTCACCGCCGTCGAAGTCGACGCACGCGTAGGTGAAGGCCGCGGCGTCGGTCCCACTACCGTGGCTGCAACACCCCTGCGTGACGGCGTTGCAGGTGTCGCTGCCGCAGGCGAGGGGGCTGAAGGGCGGCGGCGCGATGCCGGTCACCAGGGAGGGCCTCTTCGCGTCCGGGCCGGCGTCCACTCCCTGCGCGTCGGGCACCGAGGCATCTCCGGCGCGCGCCGTGCCGTCGTCGATGCCGAGGATGTCGGCGCACGCCGCCAGCGCCATGCCGGCACCCAGTGTGGCCGCGATCCAGGCCAGCCCGCTCGACGCGCGCACCATTCGCCCAGCATAACGCCGGGACCGCGCCCCGTCATTCGGGCAAGACGATGTCGCGGACGAAGGTGTGGATGTCGGCGTGCACCTTGAAGGCCTCCGGCGGGACGCCCACCTCGCCGTCGATGGTGAGCTCGGCGGCCCCGCCGCGCGTCCTGTCCAGCTTCGTCACCCTGACCTTCACCGAGCACTTCACCGCGGGGCACGCGATGAACGCCGCGCCGGGCACGCCGAGGTCCAGCTCGCGCACCTCCGCCGGGCCGTCGTCGGCGAGGCCCAGCACCGCGCCGAAGCGCGCGCGGGAGAGCGGCGGGGCGGCGTGCAGGGAGAGGCTGGGGTCGCCCCAGTCGCCGAACGCCGCGCGCACGCCCTTGGCCTCCTTCACCAGCGTGAGGCCCGCCCCCACGTCGAGCACGAGGTCCACCTTCGTCTCGGCCGGGTCCGCGCGGCCCTCGGCGCCATGGATCTCCAGCGAGCCACCGCCCTTCGGTACGCTCGTCACCTTCGCCTCGCCGTCGCCGATGATGGACGCGAACCGCGCCGCGTCGCGCGTGCAGTCCGGCTTCTCCTCGTCGAGCACCACCGCGTCGCACTTCTTCGCGTCGCGCCCGACCATCGCCTCGCACGCGGCGCGCCGGCGCGGCTCCTCCGCCTCGCACATCGCCGGGCTGCGGAGCGCCGCCGCCAGGCACCAGCCGTCGCGGCCGAGCTCCGGCTTCGCGCGGAGCGGGCACCCGTCCGGCTTCGCCGCGACGATGGCGACGATGGACTCGCACCGCCGCTGGAGGGCGCTCGCGTCGATGAGCGCGCACTTCTTCGGGTCGCGCGTCTTCGCCGCCTCCAGCACGCGGCACGCGTCACGCAGGAAGGTGTCGTAGCCGATGGCGCCGAGCGCGTCGCCGACGACGGGGTCCAGGTTCGCGTGCTGCTTCATGCACGCGTCGATGGTGGTAAACCCCTCGAGGTCCGCCTTGAGGTCGCCCGCGGGCCGCGGCGGGTCGACGAGCGGCATGGCGTCGGCGATGCCGAGCGCGCTGGCGAGCGCCTTGGGGGAAGGATCGCGGCGCGGCGGCGGTTTGTCCTCGTCGCACGCAGCGGCGAGCCCCACGGCGAGCGTGAGAACAAGAGCGAGAGCGGCGCTCTTCACGGGGAAAAGCCTAGCAGAGCGAAGAAGCTTGATACTGAACACAAACGCAGTATGCTGCCCCTTCATCGCCGCCCCGACGCGCAGGGGTCAAAGCCCCGCGGCGAGCGGTGTCGATGCTACTCGAGGGAGCCTGCCATGGAAGACAAGAATCGCCAGAAAGCCATCGAACTCGCCGTCGCCTCCATCGAGAAAGAGTACGGCAAGGGCTCCATCATGCGCCTCAAGGAAGGCGTCTCCCTCAACGCCGACGTCGGCGTCGTCCCGTCGGGCAGCATCGGCCTGGACATCGCGCTGGGCATCGGCGGCTACCCGCGCGGCCGCATCATCGAGATCTACGGCCCGGAGTCGAGCGGCAAGACGACGCTCACCCTCCACGCCATCGCCAACGCGCAGAAGGCCGGCGGCGTCGCCGCCTTCATCGACGCCGAGCACGCGCTCGACCCTGCGTACGCGCGCAAGCTCGGCGTGAAGACGGACGAGCTCCTCGTCTCGCAGCCGGACTACGGCGAGCAGGCGCTCGAGATCGCCGACATGCTCGTGCGCTCCGGCGCGGTGGACATCATCGTCATCGACTCCGTCGCCGCGCTCGTCCCCAAGGCGGAGATCGAGGGCGACATGGGCGACAGCCACGTCGGCACCCAGGCCCGCTTGATGAGCCAGGCGCTCCGCAAGCTCACCTCCAACGTCGCGCGCTCCAACACCCTGCTCGTCTTCATCAACCAGATCCGCATGAAGATCGGCGTCATGTTCGGCTCCCCGGAGACGACGACCGGCGGCAACGCGCTCAAGTTCTACTCCTCGGTGCGCCTGGACATCCGCCGCATCGGCGCCATCAAGGAGACCTCGCCCGCCCCCGGCGCCAAGGATCCGGCTGTCGTCGGCAACCGCACCCGCGTCAAGGTGGTGAAGAACAAGATGGCGCCCCCCTTCCGCGAGGTGGAGTTCGACATCCTCTACGGCCACGGGATCTCCCGCGCGGGCGACATCCTCGATCTCGCGACCGACCGCAACATCGTCGAGAAGAGCGGCGCGTGGTTCTCCTTCCAGGGCGAGCGCATCGGCCAGGGGCGCGAGAACGTGAAGGCCTACCTCGACCAGCACCCCGACCTGCTCGACAAGCTGGAGATGCTCATCCTGCAGAAGCACGGCATCCGTAGCGGCGGCGTGCCGGCGGAGACGAAGGCCGAGCCCGCGCCCCCGACGAAGTCGAACGGCACCGCCGAGGGCAAGAAGGTCCCGCACATCGCCGCCAAGCCGGCGAACTGATCCGGAGGGGCGGCGCGCGCCGCTCCCCACGCGGGCCCACCGCTACGCGGCGGGCGCGAGACGGCTCCGCTCACGTGTGGTTCTTGCGGGCCGTGGCGGCGGTGTGGTGTATCCATGGAACGTGAAGCTCTATGTGATGCGCCATGGCCCGGCGGAGGATTTCGCCTCCACCGGGCGCGACTCCGACCGTGCCTTGACCCCCCACGGCCGCGATCGCGTGACTTCGGTCGCCGCCTTCCTGCGCGAGCACGGTGAGCAGCCGCGCGCGATCGTCACCAGCCCGCTCGTGCGCGCGCTGCAGACGGCGGAGCTCGTGGCCAAGGACATCGGCCTGCCCGAGGTGGAGACGCGGTGGGAGCTCAAGCCAGGTGGCGACTCGCTCGGTCTGGTGGATGTCCTGCTGGAGGAGCGTCGCAAGCGGACGATGCTCGTCGGCCACCAGCCCGACCTGGGTGATCTCGTCGAGACGCTGCTGCGGGACCGCCTCGGGAGCGACATGCTCAAGGCGATGGTGGTCGGCCTCTCCGTCGAGCGCGGCCACCCCGCGCGCCTGCGGTTCATTGTGGACCCCAAGACCCTCCAGTTCCTCACGCCGGGCTGAGAACTCCCGCGTCCGACCGCAAGCTTGCTGACGATCCGGCGAGCGGGTGGGGGCTGGCCGTGGGGGTGCCTTCCGGGCAGGCCCAGCCGTGGCGTCCCACCGCACGCTTGCTTCCAGTTCGACGATCGCCGGCGGCGGCTCAAGCGCGACCGGCGCGTCCCGCCGCACGCTTGTCTACTGGTCATTCATTCAGTATTCTGGGGTGCGAGGTGTCGACACAACGACCTTCGGGCTGGCTTCGATAGGTAGGCGCACGCCCCACCTGAACCCACCCGCACGGGCGCTCCTGAAGGCGGGGCTCCTACCTATACAAATGTAGGATTTCTCTGAATAAATTGGTTCCTTGACAAGGTCCCAGCCATCCCATACCCCCAATGAAGAGAGACATCCATGGCCGCCCGGAGCACCGTTCCCTTGCTCTCGCCGCACCCTTCGCACGCCCGGGGGGGAGCACTGCGCGTATGGGGATCTCATGAAGGCACGGTGCGCTACCGCGGCCTCGCGCGACCGATGGGCGCCGTCGCCATCCGCGTGCCGGAGAACGCGCCGCACGCCGTCTTCCCCGGACGCACCCCACGCATGTTCGTCCACGAGGGCGCGCGCCAGTCGCTGGAGCGCAGGCTCACCGCTGCCCTCCCCCGGCCGGTCACCGTCTCCATCACCGACAACCGGCACGCGATCATCTCGCACAGCCGGCACCGGGGCATCGTCCGCGCGCGCCTCCACCACATGTTCCTGGATGCGCCCCCCCGCGTGGTGGACGCCCTCGTCCGCTACGTGGCGGACGGGGACCGCAAGGCGAGCGAGCTGATCAGCCACTACATCGAGGCCAACGTCCAGCGCCTCGCCCGCCGCTCGCGGCGCCTGCGCCTCGTCACCCGCGGCAAGCACCACGACCTGTACGGCCTCTTCGAGGACCTGAACGACCGCTACTTCGACAACGACGTGAACGCCCTGGTCACCTGGGGCCTGCGCACCACCCGCCCGGGCACCAAGCGCGCGACGATCAAGCTGGGGAGCTACAACTACCAGGACAGGCTGATCCGCATTCACCCCGTGCTCGACCGCCGCTGGGTGCCCCGCTACTTCGTCGCCTACGTGCTCTTCCACGAGATGCTCCACCACGTGATGCCCGCCACCCGCGGCTCGGGCCGGCGCAAGCTGCATCCACCGGAGTTCCGCGAGCGCGAGGCCACCTTCCGCCACCACGAGCGGGCGCTCGCCTGGGAGCGCTCACACCTCGCGCAATTGTTGCGCGCCTGACGGTCGGATTCCGGGAAGAAGCGGCCCGGCGGAGGCGTAGGATCGACGGCAAGGAGGCTGCGATGACCGCCAAAGAGAAGATCCAGAACCTCACCACCGCCTGGTACGGCTTCGCCCTCTTCACGGGCCTCGCCACGCTGCTCATGAACGGGATCGGCTTCTTCTCGATGATCGCCGCCGCCATGTCGACAGGCTTCAGCATCGTCGTCGCCTTTGCCGTGTGCCGGCTGCTCATTGGCAAGTCCTCGCTGACGCGCGTGGTGCTCGTCGTGCTCTCGGCCCTCTCGACGCTGCTCGGCGTGCTGGCCACCGGCCGGTTCGTCGTCTCCTTCTTCGGGAGCTGGTCGTTCTCCTTGCTGGGGTACGCCGTCATGGCGCTCGCGGGCGTGTACATGAACGCGCGCTCCTTCCGCGTCCTGACGGACAAGAGCGTCAAGGCGTACTTCGCCTGAGCGCCGCCGGTCACCCGGCGAGCACGGCGTCGATGGTCTCTCGCAGGTAGCGCACCGCGGTGGCGAGCGTCGTCGCCGCGCCGCCCGGGGTTCGCGCGACGGGCGGGGCGACCTCCATCACGTCCCCGGCGATCAGCCCGACCTCGCGCCCCAGACGGCGGATGAGGTCGACCACGAAGTCCGGCCGGAGGCCCCCCGACTCGGGCGTTCCTGTCGCGTCGGCGTACGCCGCGTCGGTCCCGTCGATGTCGTTGGAGAAGTAGACGCCGCGCACGCCGGTCGACTTCACGTGCGCCACGATGGCGTCCAGGGCCGCGGCGGGATCCTCGAGGCACTCCTTCGCCCAGAACTGCCGCACGCCCAGCGTGCCCTCCCAGTGCCCGCGCTCGTGGCGCGTCGCGCGGATGCCGACCTGCGTGAGCTTGCCGCCGCGGCCGAGCAGCTCGTTGGCGTGGTACGACCACGTCGCGAAGCAGTAGCGAACGCCCAGACGCTCGGAGAGCAGATCGGTGTGGGCGTCCACCTGCACGATGCCCCAGGGCCCCGGGTGCGCGCGGGCGAGAGACGCGGTGACCGGCCAGGCGCAGGAGTGGTCGCCGCCGAGGATGATGGGCTTCACCCGCGGGTTGAGGGCGAAGACCCGGTCGAGCACGCGCTCCTCGATGGAGAGGGGGGAGACGGGGAGCCCGGCGCGCGAGGCGGGGTCGACGTCGGGGTAGAGCGCCCGCCGGGAGGCCTCGATCTGCGCGGCGCAGAGCATCTCGTCGTGGAGGAGCTGCGGGACCACCCGGACGTCGCCGATGTCGACGATGCCGCGGGCGCGAGCGCGCTCCGGCCAGTCGGGGGTCGACTCCAGCAGGGCCTTGCGGATGTCCTGCGGGCCGGTGTTGGCGCCGCGAAGGTAGCCGGCGCCCACGTCCGACGGGACGCCCAGGACCACCACCCGCGCCTCGGCGATGCGACCCAGCGCCTCGGCGAAGCGGGCCTGCACCTCCTCCTCGCCGGAGGCGCGGTAGAGGGTGCGCTGCATCGCCTGCTGCTCCGCGAGGCCGGTGGAGACCACGTACAGGCCTCCGCCGGCGGGGCGGAGCAGGGCGGCGAGCTCGGCCATGGGCGTCATCGACACGACCACGACTCTACCGCGAAACCTTTCGGGCAGGAGAGCCACGCGGCGCTTCCGAGCGGCCAAGGAGCGCGCTAAACCCTCTCCTCGTGAGGAAGATGCGAGCCTGCCTCGATGTTGTGCTCCCGATGGCGCTCCTGCTCCCTTGCGGCTGCAGCCAGGGGCCCGAGTGTCGCTGCACCGACGGCAGCCTGGTGGTGACCGTGCCCGACAGCCTCGTCGCGCAGGTCACCGGCGTCGCGCTGTCGGGCAACGCGTGCGACGGCGTCACGCCCGCGTGCACGAAGGGGGACGCGGGCGCGTGCAGCGCCTACGCCTTTCACCCGGTGGCGACCGGGATCTGCCACGTGGAGGTGGCTCTCTCCGGCCGCACCTTCGCGACCGATGTGCGCATCGTGCAGTCGATGGGGTGCTGCCCCGGGCTCTACCCGGACACGCCGGGCGCCGGCAGCATCGAGGTCTCCAGCCATCCTGTCGGGACGACATGAGGCGCGCGCTCGCTGCTGCCGTCGTGCTCGGCCTCCTCGCCGCCGCCGCGTGCGGCCCGAAGCAGTGGGGCAAGCCGCTCAGCCCGTACCACCAGCCCCTCACGACGTTCCACCCCGCCGCGTCGGACGACGCGGGGGTGTGGGGGCCGCTCATGCTCGTCGGGAGCCTGCAGAACAAGGTCCTCGGTCCGGAGCTCGCGCGCGCCGAGAAGGGGGCGCTGGTGGCGTACGTGAAGGGCACCGGGTCGGGACCCCGGCCGGTCGTGGCCGTGGCGCTGGATGCCCACGGCACGATGATCGGCCAGCCGAGCGTCGTCGCCCAGGCGCCGCAGGAGACGGGGGCGATGGTGGTGCGGCGCGGCGGCGGCGACAAGCCCGCGTACCTCGTCGCGTGGACCTCGCTCACCGATCTGGGCGAGTCGCTGAGCGTGCTCGGCGTGGGAGACGACGGCAAGGCGCTCGGCCTGCCGGGCGAGATCGCGCGGACCAACGACGAGATCGTATGGGTGGAGCTGGTGCCCACGGCACACGGTTCGGTGTGCCTGTGGGTGCAGGAGACGGCGGGCGGCGAGACGAGCGTGCTGGCGCTCGCGCTCGACCCGGCCGGGCGGGCGCGCGGCGTGCCCAGCCGCGTCGCGCGCGGGGTGACCGCGTGGCAGGCCGTGCCGGCGTCGGGCGGCGCCGGCCTCGCGGTCGTCCAGCCCCCGGCGAGCCACGCTCCGCCGCCCGCGGGAGGCGCGCGCATCTCGCGGCGCGACGGCGCGCTGCGGTGGCTGCGCGTGGACGAAGACGGGCACGTCGCGGGGCAGCCGGTGGCGGTGGCGAGCAGCGCCGCCGCCGACATGGACGTCGCGCGCGTGGCTTCCCCCGCCGGCGACGCCTTCGTCTTCGCCTGGACGGATCGATCGCGCGCCGACCCGGAGGTGCAGATCGCCGGCGTGGACGCGGCGGGCAAGGTGGTCCCCGCGCGGGATCTGCTGCCGGAGCGCGGGGGCTCGCAGCTCGTCGACCTGGCGGGCGGAAAGAGCGCTGCGGCGGTGGTGTGGGACGACGCGCGGCACCGGGAGCGGCAGATGCGCCCGGTGCACGTCGCGCTGGTGCCCGACGCGAAGCGCGGCGCGACGGCGGAGACCTCTCTGGAGCTCTCGGGCGCGGGCACTCCCGAGCTGCGCCCCGCGGGGGACGGCTTCGCCCTGCTCGCGATGGCCCGCGCCTGCGCCCTCGGAAGCAAGACCGAGACGTGCCCCGCGGCGCCGCTCTTCGTCCGCATGGGACCGGATCTCGCGGTGACGCAGGCGGAGGCGCTCGCCGGCGGGCCCGCGGTGAGCCTCGCCTGGAGCCTCGACTGCGCGGGCGGGCAGGCGTGCGAGGCCCTCGCCGCGGGGCCGGACCTGCCGACGCCGGTGTATCGGGTGGACCTGGGGGAGCGGGCGAGCACGCACCGCGCGCCGCTGGTGCCACCGCCGCCGCCCGACGCACCACGCGTGACCGCCCTCGGCACCTTCGCGACGGGCGAGGTCACCGACATCGCCGCCATCCACGCGGGGTCGCACGACCTCGTCACCGCGGTCACCACCGCCGACAACCCCAAGGGGGAGGGCGCGACGCTGCGCGCCTGGTCCGTGGAGCAGGGCAAGACGACGGAGCTGCCCCCGCTGAGCACGCGCGCGCTCCCCGCCGGCGGCGTGGCGATGGCGCC
This sequence comes from uncultured delta proteobacterium, assembly GCA_963782055.1. Classification (GTDB taxonomy): domain Bacteria; phylum Myxococcota_A; class Polyangia; order Polyangiales; family Polyangiaceae; genus DASXHD01. The sequence continues at coordinate 137,990 of CAWAIF010000003.1, read as the reverse complement.
CAGCCACGAGGAGGGCGGCGCTGTGGTGGCCTATGTCGCGCGCGACGCGGGCGACCCGCAGGTGCACCTCGCGCGGCTGGACTCGAAGGGGCGCAAGCGCTCCGACGTGCAGATCACCACGGCGAAGGGCGACGCGGGGGACGTCGCCGTGGCGCGCGCCGCCGGCGGGTACATCGTCGCGTGGGTGGACGGGCGCGACGGCAACGGGGAGGTCTACGCCGCGAAGGTCGGCTGGAACCTCGCGCGGCCGGCGCACCAGGAGCGCGTGACCGATGCCCCCGGGGACGCGACGGGCACGACCGTCGTCGCCACGCCCTCCGGGGCGCTGCTCGCCTGGGCGGACCCGCGGGAGAGCCCGAGCGACGGCTTCGCCGACATCTACGTCGCCCCGCTCGACGCGAAGGGCAAGAAGGCGGGGCGCGAGACGCGGGTGCTCTCGACGGCGGCCCACTCGCGCTCGCCCAGCCTGGCCGCGACCGGCGACCGCTACGCCGTCGCGTGGATCGAGGACGCCGGGTCCGGCGCCGCGAGCGCCGAGGCGAAGGGCGCGATGCTGGCGATGGTGGACGCCTCGGGCAAGGTGGTGCGGCCGCCCGTCAAGCTGCCTCTCGGCGCGCGCGGCACCGCGACGGCCGTCGTGCTGGACGCGTCGCAGCGGGACGCGCTGCGCGCCGTCGTCGCGCGCTCCACGCCGCAGGAGCTCTGGCTGGACACCGCGAAGATCGGCTCGGCCATCACGACCAGCCGGCCGCTCGTCGCGCTGGACGGGCCGCCCACCCTCGACGTGGCGATGTCGCTCGCCGGGACGGACCTCTTCTACGCCGACGACGGCCCGGACGCCGACGACGCCCGCGCGCGCCGGGCGGTGATCGACTGGAGGAAGTGACGCCACGGCGGGCCGCTCGCTGCCAGAAGAGCAGCCTCCGCCGCTCCGACGCGGTGATGGAGTGCCGCCTGGCGTGCGGGCGCCCTCACTCGAAGAGCATCTTGACGTAGGTGCACGGCTTCGCCGCGGTGAGGCGCTCCGGAGTGGCGGCGTCGGCCTCGGAGAGCATCACGCCGGCCACGCCCACGCGGCCGTCCGGGGTCTCGAAGGCGCGCAAGGCGACGCGCACGCGGTCCCCGGCGAAGCACGGCTTGCGGTAGCCGATCTCCATCGCGCGGGAGAGCACGACGGCGCTCCGCCCGAGCGCCGTCAGGCGCCGCAGCGCGGCCTCCTCGAAGAGGCGCAGGTACACCAGCGAGTTGACGTGCTGGTTGCTGTCGGTGTGCACCACGCCGAAGCACGTCGTCACCGGGTCGACGACCATCGCGTCGTCCAGGGGGCGCGCGGCCGCCGGGAGCTCGGCGATGCGACCCAGCGGCCGGGAGGGCACCGACCCGGTGACGCGCGCCTCGCCGCCGGGCACGTCCAGCGTGAGCACCTTGCGCTCTTCCGGGGGCGCGAAGAGGCGCGTGAAGACGTGCTCGCCGTAGATGCGCCCGGCGAGCGCCGTCTCGCCGGCGCGCTCCGGCTGCGGGTCGTAGGTGCGCCCCACCGGCCCGGAGACGTCGGCCCACATCTCCAGCAACAGCTTCTGCGTCTCACCGCCGGGTCCGATCGCACGCGCGATGCGGAAGGTGCCCGACGCGCTCACCGGCACCGAGGCGGAGAAGGGCCCCGGCGTGCCCTCCATGACGAAGCGCGTGAGGATGGGGACGATCCCCTGCGCGAAGCACGCGCGCGCGAGCGGGTCCCGCGCGAGCTGCGCCGACCAGATGGCGGCGCCGAGGGCGTTGGGGAGCGCCTCGAGCACCAGCCTGCCGTCCTGGGTGATGTCCTCGTAGCGGAGGTGGAGGCGCGCGGTGGCGGCCGAGGCGCCGTCAGGCGGCGGGGGGAGGGCGATGCTCATGGGAGAAGCGAGCGGAGCATAGGGCCGGGCATGCGTCAGGGGAATGACGCATCGAGGCCCGCGGAGGGCACGGCGACCACCTTTCGCGCCGCCAGCCGCCGGGGCGCGGTTGGCATCGCCCGTGCACATGCGCTGGCGTCGATCACGCGGGCGTGCGAATCCGCACGTCGAAAGGACGAGTCATGGATTGGCGCGGCGCCGTCTCCCTCGCGGCAGTGGGCTTGTGGGTCGGGGTGTGTGGTTGCGGCTCGACGGCGGACGGTCCGGCCGACGCCGCGCCGGACGCCGCCATGTCCGACGCCGGCGCGGGCGACGCAGCCGCCGACGCGACCCCGGCGACGATGGCGCCGATGAACCAGCCGCGCGCCCTCTTCGCCGCGGCGACGATGAGCGACGGCCGCGTGCTCGTCGCCGGCGGCGAAGCACCCGACGGCATCGTGCCGACCGCGGAGGTCTACTCGCGCGACGACAACGCGTGGACGCTCGCCGCGACGCCGTCCACCGCGCGCTACGCGGCGGGCGCGGCGACGGGCAAGGACGGCAAGGTCTACGTCGTCGGCGGCGCCGTCGGCAACGCGTCACCCACCAGCCACGTCGAGGCCTACGATCCGGCCGCCGACACCTGGACGACGCTGCCGGACATGCAGGTGGCGCGCCTCGGCCTGGCGGTGGCGGCGGCGCCGGACGGCCGCATCTTCGCCGTCGGCGGGCGCAACGCCGGCGGTGACATGCTGGACGTGGTGGAGGCCTACGATCCGGTGGCGAAGGCGTGGAGCTACCAGGGGCCGCCCCTGCCCACGGCGCGCTTCGCCTGCGCGGCGGTCACCGGCAAGGACGGGCGCATCTACGTCCTCGGCGGGCGGGACTCCACCAACCTCGCGGTGAACATCGTGGAGGCCTTCGACCCGACGACGATGCAGTGGACCACCGAGACGCCCATGCCCGTCGCGCGCTTCTGGTTCGGCGCGGCCACGGGAGCGGACGGTCTCATCTACGCGGTGGGCGGCGTGGGGGACCAGTTCCTCGCCGAGGTGGACGCCTACGATCCTGTCACCCGGGCGTGGAGCGTGCGGGCGCCCATGCCGGAGGCTCGCGGCTGGCTGGGCGTCACCGCGGACGAGGACGGCCGGATCCTCGCGCTCGCGGGCTCGCCGGCGACGGCGCTGCCGACGAGCTTCCCCCCGCCGACGGACACGAGCCTGATCTACACGCCGTCCACGGACGCGTGGAGCTGGTGAGCCGCCACACGCGACGCCCTCACCCCTCCTCGCGCAGGCGGATCGGGCCGAAGCTCGCCGGGTCGTGCGCCGTGGGGTTCTTCTCGGCGTAGAACGCCCGGATGCGGTCCATGTCCGCCCGCGCGTCGCCGGTCATCGTGACGGGCTCCCCCAGCCCGGCGCGCTTGCGCCCGTAGTCCAGGTACCCGGGCACGACCGGAACCTTCGCGCCGAGGGCGATGTGATAGAAGCCGGACTTCCAGTGCTCCACGCGCGAGCGCGTGCCCTCCGGCGGGATGGCCAGCACGAAGGCGTCGCGGCGGTCGAACTCCGCCACCATCTGCTCCACGACGTTCTTCGCGTGAGATCGGTCGATCGCCACCGCGCCGAGACCGTGCATGACCGGCCGCATCGGTCCCTTCACCCAAGAGTCCTTGATCATCCACTCCAGCTTCAGGCCGATGCTCCGCGTCAGCATGAGCAGGAGCAGGCCGTCCCAGTTGCTCGTGTGAGGCACCGCCAGCATGACGTACTTCTTCGCCCGGGGAACGGGGCCCTCGTAGCGCCAGCCGGCGAGGCGGAGGGAGAGCGTCGCTGTGCGGCCTGGCTTCACGGCTCGGGAGGATAGCTCAGAAGCGTCGCGACGGCCGCAGACCCGGCGGCTACTCGAGCGAGGTCAGGCCCTCGCGCACGGCGTACTTCGTGAGCTCCGCCACCGTCTTCAGGCCCAGCTTCGCCGCGATCTGCCGGCGGTGGGTCTCCACCGTCGACACGGCGACGTGGAGCGCGCGGGCGATGTCCTTGGAGGAGCGCCCCTCCGCCAGGAGCTGCAGCACCTCCCGCTCGCGCGTGGAGAGCTGCTTCCTCTGGAAGCGCTCGCCCGGCGGGGCGCGGAGCGCATCGACCACCGCCCCCGACACCTGCGGGTCGAGGTAGGTCTGGCCGGCTGCCACCGTCCGGACGGCGCGCACGATGTCGGCGGCCGCGGCGCTCTTGGTGACGTACCCCGCCGCGCCCGCGCCCAGCATCTCCAGGACGTAGCGGCGGTCCGTCCGCATGGAGAGGCCGATGACCCTGGTCTTGGGGTTGTCGGCGATGATGCGCTTGGTGGCGTCGATGCCGTTGAGCTCCGGCATGCTGATGTCCATCACGACGACGTCGGGCTTCTGCGCGCGCGCGAGCTGCACCGCCGTGCGCCCGTTGTCCGCTTCGAGGATGGTGTCCGCCTCGCTGGCCAGGATGCGGCGCAGGCCCTCTCGCACGATGTGATGGTCTTCCACGAGCATGATCTTCATGGTCGGCCTCCCCGCTTGTGGCGCACGCGAGGACCAAGTATCCCGGGGATGCGGAGGACGTGCAAACCCGGTCGTCCCGCGAGCAGGGTGGAGGCGTGATGGCGAAGGCGGTTCGGGGCGGATCGAAGGCCGGCCGCGCGCGGCAGGGGAGGGCGCGAAAGACGACGGCGGTGCGCAAGAAGGCCGCCACTGCGCCCGCCCCGGAGCGCGCCGCGCATGCGCGCCCGCGGAAGGCCTTCCCCGTCGTCGGCATCGGCGCCTCGGCCGGCGGCCTCGAGGCGATCGAGGCCTTCTTCGCCGCGATGCCGGTGTCGAGCGGCATGGCGTTCGTCGTGGTGACTCACCAGCACGCCGGCCAGGCGAGCCTCATGGCCGAGCTCTTGAGCCGGAGGACCTCGATGCCCGTCGTGCAGGCGTCGGAGTCGACACCGCTCGAGCCAGACCACGTCTACACCTCCCGCCCGGGGGACAACCTCGCCGTCGTCGACGGCGTGCTCCAGTCGGCCGCGGTGGGGCGCAGGATCCCCATCCCGATGCCGGTCGACTACTTCTTTCGCTCGCTCGCCCAGGACCGGAAGGAGCTCGCGGTCGGCGTCATCCTCTCCGGAACGGGCACCGACGGGACCCTCGGCCTGAAGGAGATCAAGGCGGAGCTCGGCATGGTGATGGCGCAGGACGTCAAGTCCGCCCAGTACGCCGGGATGCCGCAGAGCGCGGTCGGCACGCAGCTCGTGGACTACGTGCTGCCGCCGGAGGACATGCCGGACAGGCTGATCGCGTACGAACGAGCCCGGGTTCCGGCGAAGGCGCACGAGGCTCGGCACGAGGGGCATCAGGAGCCGATCCAGCGAGTCTTCTCGCTCCTGCGCGGCCGGACTGGCCACGACTTCTCCCAGTACAAGTCGAGCACGGTGCAGAGGCGCATCGACCGGCGGATCGTCGTCCACCACCTCGGCTCGATGCAGCGGTACGTCGCGTACCTCCGGAACCACCCGGAGGAGATCGATCTCCTCTTCAAGGAGCTGCTCATCGGCGTGACCTCCTTCTTCCGCGACCCGGAGGCGTGGGAGGCGCTCGCGGGGCAGATCCGGCAGCTGCTCGCGGACAAGCCGGACGACTACGTCCTGCGCGCGTGGGTGCTGGGCTGCTCCACGGGGGAGGAGGCCTACTCGCTGGCCATCCTCTTCCGCGAGGCGATGGACGAGGCGAAGCGCTCGCTCAGCGTCCAGATCTTCGCGACCGACCTGGACGCCGACGCCGTCGCCTCCGCGCGCAGGGGCACCTACCCGTTCGGCATCGCCAACGACCTCTCCGCGACGCGGCTGGCGCGCTTCTTCACGCAGGAGGACGACCGCTTCCGCGTGAAGAAGGAGCTGCGCGAGATGGTCGTCTTCGCGCCGCAGGACGTCCTCGCCGACCCGCCCTTCACCAAGGTCGACCTCCTGTCGTGCCGCAACCTGCTCATCTACCTGGACAACAGCCTGCAGAAGAAGGTCTTTCCCCTCTTCCACTACGCGATCAAGGCGCATGGGATCCTCTTCCTCGGATCGTCGGAGTCGGCGGCTCCGTTCACGCGCCTCTTCGAGCCGCTGGACCGGAAGTGGAAGATCTTCCGTCGCCTGGACGCGCCGGCCGGCACCTACGTGGCGGACTTCCCGCCGGCGATCGGCGCCGGGCTCCCGAGGACGCTGGCGGAGGGCGGGGCCGCGGGCGGCACGCACGGCCACCGGACCCTCGCGCAGCTCGCCGAGCGGGCCATCCTCAAGGACCTGGTGCCGCCGACGGTCATCGTCCGCGAGCGCGGTGACGTGGTGCACGTCCAGGGTCGCACCGGGCAGTTCCTGGAGCCGGCGCCGGGCGCGCAGGCGGCGGCGAACGTCTTCAACATGGCGCGCGAGGGTCTGCCGCTCGTGTTGACCGCGGCCATCCGGCAGGCTGCCGGCCAGGACGCCGAGGTGGTGCAGCGCGGCGTCCTGGTCAAGACGAACGGCTCGCACTCGCGGGTGGACGTGCGCGTTCGCCGACTGCGAGAGCCCGCGGCGCTGCGCGGCCTCTTCTGCATCTCCTTCGAGCGCAGCGTCGAGGCCCGGGAGGAGGGTCCGGCGCGCGGGCTTCGGGCCTCCAGGCACGCGGGCGCGCGGGTCGTCGCGCTGGAGAACGAGCTCGAGCAGGCCAAGGAGAGCCACCGGGCCACGACGGAGGAGCTGCAGAGCGCCAACGAGGAGCTGCAATCCACCAACGAGGAGCTCCAGTCGACGAACGAGGAGCTGCAGAGCGCCAACGAGGAGCTGGGGACATCGAAGGAGGAGCTGCAGTCGCTCAACGAGGAGCTTCAGACCGTCAACGCCGAGCTCCAGGGCAAGGTGGAGGAGCTGTCGCACATCAACGACGACATGAAGAACCTCCTCAACGGGACGGACATCGCCACCATCTTCATGGACGGCGATCTGCGCATCAAGCGCTTCACCGAGCAGGCGAAGAAGGTCATCCGGCTCATCCCCTCCGACGTCGGCAGACCCATCGGCGACCTGGTGTCGACGCTCCGCTACGACAAGCTCGTCGACGACGCGCAGGAGGTGCTCCGCACGCTCATCCCCAAGGAGGTCACCGTCGAGGGCGCCCGGGACGGCGGCGAGCCGATCTCCTACCTGATGCGCATCCTGCCGTACCGCACCACCGAGAACGTCATCGACGGCCTGGTCCTGACCTTCGTCGACATCAGCATCGCGCGGAGGCTGGAGCGGGAGCAGGAGCGCCTGCTCGCGACGCTCGCCCACTCGGCCACCTCCGTCTTCGGCAGCGACCGCGACCTGCGCTACACGTGGTCGTATCCGAGCACCGTCTTCGGCCGGCGCGCGCGCGACATCGAGGGCAAGACCGACGTGGCGATCTTCGGCCCGCGCGGCGCCCGGGATCTCCTTGCGCTGAAGCGCGCGGTGCAGAAGTCCAGGAAGGCCGCCAGGAGCCGGGTCGAGCTGGTGGTCGACGGCGAGCGTCGCTCCTACGACGTCTTCGTCGAGCCGGTGCGGGAAGACGGCGGCGTCTCGTGCGTCGCGACGGACATCACGCCGTACGTGCGCCCCCCGAAGGGAAAGTCGTGAGTCGCGGCGCGCCACGGCCCGGTCTGCGGCGGCGCGCGGAGAATGTCCTGTCGAAGGGCGGCGCGGCGCACACGACGGCGACGAAGGGGAAGCCCTCTCTCGCCGACAAGCGACTGCTGCACGAGCTGCAAGTGCACCAGGTCGAGCTGGAGATGCAGAACGACGAGCTTCGTCGCACGCAGCTCGCGCTGCGCGAGAGTCGCGACCGCTACCAGCAGCTCTACGACTTCGCCCCCACCGCGCACCTGATGCTGGACCGCGCCGGCAAGATCCTGGAGGCGAACGTGAGCGCCACCGCGCTGCTCGGGGCCGAGCGCGCCGAGCTCCGGGGTCGGCAGTTCGCCACGTTCATGGGCTCCGCCGACGCCGACACCTTCTATCGCGAGCGGCTACGCGCCACCGCCGACGGCGGTCGACGCTCGTGCGAGGTCGTGGTGCAGGGCACCGGCAGACGCCCCGTCCCGGTGCAGATCGACGTCCTCGCCGCCGCAGGACCCACGGCGGGCGGCGCCGCCTTCCAGCTCGCCATGATCGACCTCACCGAGGTCCGCACCTACCAGCGCAAGCTTCAGCGCATGGCGTTCGACGCGACGCTCGCCGAGCAGCGCGAGCGGCGCCGCATCGCCGCCGACCTTCACGACCGCATCGGCCAGGGCCTCGCGGCGGCCCACATGAAGCTGGCGTCGCTGCCCGCGGCCCGGAGCCGTGAGACGCAGGCCGCGCTAAAGGACACGATGCACCTGCTTCAGCAGTGCATCGACGACACGCGCACGCTCACCTTCGAGCTGAGCCCGCCGGTGCTCTACGACCTCGGCCTGGAGGCGGCGCTGAGCTGGCTCGCCGAGGACCTGACCCGGCAGCTCGGCCTCCGGGTGACGCTACGTCGCACCAGCCCTGTCCCCAAGCTGGACGACGACGTGGCCGCCGTGCTGTTCCGCTGCGCGCGCGAGCTGCTGGTCAACGTGTCCAAGCACGCGGGCGTGCGGCAGGCGGCAGTGACCCTCGGCGTCGCCGGGGGCCAGCTCCACCTCGCGGTGGAGGACCCCGGCCGGGGTTTCGCGCGAGGAGGAGCGCGACTCGCGGGATTCGGCCTCTTCAGCGTGCGGGAGCAGGTGGGCCACCTCGGTGGCACCTTCGAGATCACGTCCAGGCCGAGGCACGGCACCCGCGCACGCATTGCCGTTCCCATCGTCCCGGTCCCCCGCCGCGCGCGGCGCGGCCGCCGGCCGACGCGCTGACCCTCGGTACTTCCGAGCCTCCGAGTCACGGCCATTGTGGATGGTTCGGGTCGCGTTTTGGCCCCAGGTTGGTTCCGATGGCCTCCGCGTCCACAACCTCCTTCGCCAGCCCGTTCCCCGTGTGGGCGTTCGACTCCCGTACGGCGACGATCCTCGACGCCAACCACGAGGCGGCGCGCGTCTACGGCTACACGAGAATGGATCTGGTCCACGCGGCCGTCGACATGCTCTGCCGCTCCGCGGAGACCGCGGCTCTCCTGTTGACGGCGGTGGCGAACGCCGAGTGCGGGGAAGTGAGCTGGGTGGGGCCGCTGACGTGGGTACGAAAGAACCGCTCCACGTTCCAGGCGGACGTCGGCGTGCTCGTCCCGTGCACCAGGACGCGCCAGGAGGCGATCGTCCTGCTCTGCAGCATGCACGATGCCGATGGGGGGAGGGACGGATGGGGTCAGCCGCAGAAGACGTAGGCTGGAACGCGGGACCGTTTCTGCTCATCGCCGCGCTCTTCCTGACCGGCACCGGGTTTGGTCTCGCCGGGCTGGTGCTGGCGGCCCGGCGGCGCGCGAGGAGCCGCTTTCTCGCGTGGCTCGCCGTGGGGAGCGCGACGGCCTGCGTCTTCGCCGGGCTCTCGTCCATGTTGCTCGCGACGTCCCGCCCTCTCGACGCAGCGGAGATTGGTCGCGGCTCCTCCTTCTCCCGTCTCGAGGCACGGCAAACGAGCGCGAACACCGAGGGGCGCACCTCGCTGGCGGCCGGCGTCTTCCTGGGGCTGATCCCCTTCGGCACGGGGGCCCTGGTGCTCTCGCGCACGAGGCGGCGTGGCAAGGGCGCGCGCGTGTGACGTCGGCGCGAGGGGGAGGGTGGCGCCCCTACTTCAGGGCGCCGGAGACGGTCAGGGTGGTCTGGATGCGCATCGTCCCGCCGGCGCCGGTGGCGTCGTAGCCGTAGACGCGCACCTCCACCGCCTTCGTCGCGCCGCTCACCGAGAGCGCCACGCTGGTGGAGCTGTTGATCGCGAACGTGGTGGTGGAGGCGAAGTTGTCGGCGCTCGTCGCCACGGCGAGCGACGCCGGGCCGGTGCCGCTCTCCTTGGTATCGATGCCGAGCGACGTCAGGTCCAGTGCGCAGGAGGAGGTCGGGGTGATGGTGAAGGTGTAGTAGAGCGACTTGTCCAGGCCGGCGGTGGACCAGCCGCTGGCGTTGATGGAGTTGGCGCCGCTGACGGCCGTGAGGTTGGCGGCGCGGCTGATGCTCCCCGCGCTGATGCCGGCGACCGCCGAGGCCGACGCCGTCGAGCTCTGGTTACCGGGCTCCCCGGTGAAGTCGTAGGTGGCGAGGGTCCCGCTCGCGGCGCAGGGCGACGCATCGGCGGGCGGTCCCGCGTCCTGGACGACCGAGCCATCGTCCGTGGCCGCGTCACCGGCTCCCGCGTCGGGGAAGCCGGTGCCGCCCTCCGACCCGCTCGACCCGTCCTTGCCGGGCGAGGCGTGATCGGCCTGACCGGCGTCGTCATCGCCGAGGTTGGCCTCCACCGCAGTGGCGCACCCGGCGAGGGCGAGACCGGCGGTGAGGCAGAGGAGGGCGAGGGTGAAGCGGGGCATGACAGTCGGCATATACCCCGAGCCCGTGGCGCGTGGTTGTGAAAGGTGTGACGGCAGGGTTACAGCGGCGTGCCCTTGCCGAAATCGGCGACTGTCGTGGTGAGTACCTTCTGGACCTCCGACGGGATCCCGAAGATGACGCCGACCTCCCGGTTGTAGCCGAGCGAGCCGCCGCTGAAGTTCTCCGACCCGACGAACGCCGTCGCGCCGTCGACGACCATCGACTTGGCGTGGATGTACGGCTTGGAGACCTGCACCAGCTTGACGCCGTGCTGCTTCAGCAGCGCGACCGCCGTGTCCTGGGAGGCGTACGGCGTCGCGTCGGACAGGACGATGTGCACGGCGACGCCGGCGTCGGACGCGGTGTCCAGGGCGTCGACGAAGGCGGTGTCGCTCATCTCCTCGGCCTCGATGTCGATCGTCTTCTTCGCGGTCTGCACCATCGCGACAAGGTCGTCGCGCGCGTTGACCGGCGCCACGACGAGCGGGCCCTTCGGCGTGATGGCCTTGTTCGCGTAGTCCGCCTGGAAGATCGCCTCCGCCTCGGCGATGTCGGCGGCGCCGTCGTCGACGGCGAGGTACTCGCGGTTGCTCGTGGGCGACGAGTAGGTCGCGTTCATCGTCATGATCCACGCCTGGGTGGCATCGACGATGACGCACTTCTCGTGCGTGTAGGTGAAGTTGCTCGGCGCCCAGTGCACCGCCACGCCCGCCTTGCTCAGCGTGTCGTAGGCGCTCTGGTTGCTGCTCTGCACGCCGTTCTTGTCCAGCACCACCTTCACGTCGTGACCCGCCTGGTGCTGCGCCACCAGCGCCGAGACGATCTCGTTGGAGGTGAGCAGGTACATCGTCATGTGGACCGACTTGGTCGCGTTCTGGATCGCGGCGAGGAGCGCGGCGCCCTTGTCGCTCGGCTCCACGATGACGCGGATCTGGCTGCTTGGCGGCGGCGCGGCGTCCCCGGAGACACCCGCGTCGCCCTGCGGCGCAGCGCCATCGCCCGCGTCCGGCGTGGCGGCGTCGTCGCCGGTGCCGGCGTCGTCGCCCCCGGGGTTGGCAGGAGAGAGGGAGGAGGAGCACCCCCCGAGGAGGAGGGCCGCAAGGAGAGGAAGGAGTGGGTGTCTCATGAGTGCTGCCGCGAAGGATCTGGGCGCTATGACACCACGTACCGCGGAGTCAAGGCGATCAGGCGCGCGCCGGGCGCGGGGCCTCACGTCCCGAGGTGGCGCGTCGCCTCGCGCAGGGTCAGGCCGCTCATCGCGCCCCGGTGTCGCGACACGAAGCCTCGCACCAGCGCGGGCCGCTTGCGCGCCACGTCGCGCAGCACCCACCCGATGGCCTTGCGAATGAAGAATTCCTTCTCCACGAGCATCGGCGCTGCGATCTCCTCGAACAGGGCGAAGTCCCCGCCGCCGTGGCGGAGGGCGTCGAGCTGGCAGAGCAGGGCGGTGCGGCGCACCCAGAGGTCCGGATCGCGCGCCCAGCGCCGGACGCGCGTCTCCGGCCTGGATGTCTTCGCCAGCGGTGCGGGGACGACCTTCGCGGCGAGCCAGTCGACGTACGCCCACCCCGCCGAGCGGCGCACCAGGTCCACCAGCCACGGCAGATCGGAGGCCTGCAGCAGCGCGCGCTGCTTCTCCAGCAGGGCGATGGCGACCGACCAGAGCTCGTGCTCCTCGGTCGCGTACAGGGCGCGGCACACCGCGCGAAGGTCGGCCGCGTCACGCAGCGGGTGAGCGCGCAGGTAGTCCCCCGCGGCGCGGCGGATGCCCGGCTGCGGGACGCCGTAGAAGAGGAGGGTGCTCTTCAGGTAGGCCTTGTTGCCCTGCGCGCGCTCCGGTGTGCCCTCGGCCCGGAAGCGGGTCCGGAAGAAGGCGACGGCTGCTGTCCCGGTGGTCATGCGTGGCAAGGTCGGATGCCCGCTCGCGCCTCGATCCGTCACGAAAAGCGACAGCCGGCCTGCGGCCCGGAGCTCGGGTCACGGCGCGCAGGTGATCGGCAGCGCCTGGAGGCCGCCCACCTCGTCGCTGATCAGCACCGCCCGGGCGCCGGTGGGCTCCACCGAGATCTCCACGAAGGAGGACTCCAGCTGGCCGGCCACCCGCGTCGGCGTCCCGCGCGGGGTGCCGTCCGGCGCCAGGGACACCGCGTACAGGCCGAAGCGGCTGGCGGCCTCCAGCGCCTTCCACACCATCAGCACGTCGCCGTCGGGGAGCGCGGCCGCGCGCAGCTCGTAAATCGTCGCCTTGCCGCTCACGTTCTTCGACGCGCCGGTCGCCACGCCCTCGCGACCGACGGGCCGCGCGTACAGCGCGTCCCATGACCAGAAGGCGAGCGCGCTCTGGCCCGCGGCGACGAGCCACACCGGCGCGCTGTCGAAGCCGTCCACCGCGACGCGTGGCCCGAGGGCGTCGCCGGCGGCGTCGTAGGGCGTGAGCCAGTTGGTGTCGGTGCTGGTGGAGAGATCTTCCCGGAAGGTGTCGAGGAGGAAGCTGCCGTCGCCGAAGGTGAGGCGTTCCCACGCGGTCTGATCGACCGCCGCGGCCAGCGTCTCGTCCAGCTCGTGGCCGGCGGAGTCCAGCTCGGCGAGCTGCAGTGGCGGGGTGCTGTCGGTGCCCGCGGCCCGCAGGAAGCTCCACCCGCTGCCACGGGCGGCGAGACCGAAGCAGCGCCCGGTCCCGAGAGGGAGCGCGCCGGCGGTGTCGTGGCCCTCCATATCGAGTGTGCCGAACTTGCAGCCGACGGCGTCGGACACCAGCGCCCCCACGCGCGCACCGCCGACGGCCAGGGAGATCGCCGCGGAGGTGTCTGTGGCCGAGCCGAGCGCCGGGTGCGTGACCGCCTGGGCGAGCGGTGCCCCGTCGAAGCCGACGAGGCGCGTGCTCCACGTGAGCGCGCCGCTCGGCTCGGGCGTCACCGTGTACCAGGCGACGAGCGCGCCGCACGTGACGGCGGCGGCCCCGCCGAGCTGCAGCCCGCCGTTGGAGGGCGGCGGCGGCGCGATCGTGAGGGGCGTGCCGGCCACCCAGGCGGTGCAGTGCGCGACGGGTGGTCGCGCCGGGACGCAGCCGATCGTCCCGCCGTCGCGCCGGGGTACGCCGAGCTGGGTCCGCCCACCGCAGGTGACGGCGGCCATGCCGGCGAGACAGGCTAGCGGCAGGAGGCGGCGCATGGGCGCGTGCATGGTAGCGCCGCACGGCGGAGTTCGGCGGTAGCATGTGTCCGTGCCCGTCCGGACGCTCGTCGCCATGCTCGGCCTCATCGTCGGCTGCCTGACGATGTTCACCGGCGTCTTCTTCGCGCTCGCCGCCGCGCTGCAGGGCCAGGATGGCGGGGCGACGGCGCTCGTCGGGATGCTGGCCGTCCTGCCCCTGGCGCTGCTGTCGCTGGTCGTGGGCGGGGTCGGGGCGATCGTCGCGCGGGAGCGGCGAGGGCGCGGGCAGGCGCTGGTCGGCGTGGGCCTTGGCGTGCTGGGGCCGGTGGTGTTCGTGGCGCTCCTCTCCTTGCTGGTGCCTGCGAACGCGTTCCGGATCTGAGCGGCTTCGCGGCGGGTCGGCGTTTGCTTGGCCCGCGCGGGCGGGATGTGCTGATCAGTCGGGATGCGCAGGATCCTCTGGGTCGCGTTGGTGCTGGGGCTCGGGACGGCGAGCTGCTCCATGCCGGGGGACACCCTCGGCGTCTACACGGTGACGGGCAACGTCACCGCCAACACGTGCGGGACCGGGCCGCAAGCTCCCGACCCGTGGACCTTCCGCGTGATGCTCTCCAAGACGCCGGACAAGCTCTACTGGAACACGATGGACGGCGCGCCGCTCCTCTCCGGCGCGCTCACCGGGTCGAGCATGAGCACGACCTCCACCTCCACCGCCAACGTCGACGCCACCGACGCCGGCCCGGGCGCGTGCACCATGACGCGCACCGACGCGCTGGACCTGACGCTGGGCGACGGCGCCTCGCCGTCCGGGTTCACCGGCACGCTCTCGTACACCTTCACCGCCACCTCCGACTCCACCTGCTCCGACCAGCTCAGCGCGTCCGGCGGCATGTACGACGCGCTGCCCTGCACCATCACCTACGATCTCTCCGGCGCCCGCTGAGCCGCGACGCCCAGCACGCCATACGCGCCGCAAGAAGTTCGGTCGCGCGCTCTTCGTGCGGCACATGGTGCGCCTGCGCCGTGCGCGCGGCCGACCGATCACAGCGCGACCATTCGTCGCGGCGAGAGCACGCGGGCGCACGCGGCTGCGCTGGGCGTAATTCATGCGGCCGCGCGACGCCACGGTGGCACCGCGCTTGCTACGTGGAGGGCATGGATTTCCTCGACGACATCGCGTCCATCCTGGACGTCAAGGGTCACGGCGTCTTCACCATCCGCGCCGGCGAGACGGTGCTCGACGCGATCCGCGTGATGAGCGACAAGCAGATCGGCGCGCTGCTCGTCCTGGACGACGACGACGAGCTCGTCGGTGTCGTCTCCGAGCGCGACTACACCCGCAAGGTCATCCTTCGCGGGCGCTCCTCCCGCGACACGACCGTGCGCGAGATCATGACGACGCCGGTCGTCACGGTGGAGCCCGGCTGCACGGTGGAGGAGGCGCTGCGCATGATGACGCGGCGGCGTGTGCGGCACCTGCCCGTGGTGGGCGACGAGGGTCTGGTGGGCATCATCTCCATCGGCGATCTCGTCGAGCGCCTGATCAGCGAGCAGCGCGCGGCGATCACCCAGCTCGAGGGGTACATCGTCGGCCGGTATCCCGGCTGATCGGCCGCCCTCGCCCGCGGCGCGCGCCTGGAGGAGCGCGCCTCGCGCCTCGGCTCACGCCACCGGGGACGCCTCGCCGACGGGCTTCCCGTCGCGCGCGTACTGCCGCAGCGCCGTCTCCACGGCTTCTGTGCTCGGCAGGGCGACCAGCGCTTCGACGCTCCCCCGCAGCGGTTCGAGCGGCGTCTGCGCCAGCGCCTGCTTGAGCTCGGGGATCGCGCGCGGCGTGACGCTCAGCGCATCGACGCCCATCGCGAGTAGTGTGATGGCGAGGAGCGGACGGCCCGCCATCTCGCCGCAGACGGCGACGTGCCTCCCGGCAGCCCGCGCGCGCTGCACGACGCGATGAAGCATCCGCAGGATCGCCGGGTGGTATGCGTGCCGTCCCGTCGCCATGCGCGGGTCCTCCCGGTCGACCACCAGGGAGTACTGGATGAGATCGTTGGTGCCGATGGAGAAGAACTCGACCTCTCGCGCCAGCTCGCTCACCATCTCGACGGCCGCCGGCGTCTCCACCATCGCCCCGTACAGCAGGGGGCCTCGCTTGCACGACGGTGGGAGCTGCGCCAGCGCGGCCTCCACGAGCTGCTTGATGCGCACCACGTCCTGTACCGACGTCACCAGCGGGATCAAGATCCGCAGCGGCTTGCCGGCGGCAGCGAGCGCGAAGGCCTGGACCTGGTCGCGCAGGACGTGCGGGTAGTCGAACAGGATGCGGATGGATCGATACCCGTGGAAGGCATCGTGCACCACACCGAGCTCGCGGCTCGGGAGGAACTTGTCGCCAGCGAGGTCCAGGAGGCGGAAGGTGATCGGCGCGTCGGGGAAGGCCTCGTAGGGCTTCGCGTAGATGCGCACCTGCTCCTCCACGGTCGGCAGCGCGTCACGCACGATGAAGGGGAACTCGGTGCGGTACAGGCCGATGCCGTCGGCGCCGTTCGCCCGCGCGATCGCGATGTCGGCGCCCAGCGCGATGTTCGCCTGGAGCTGGAAGCGCACGCCGTCCGCCGTGCTCGCGGGCACGTCGTGGTAGCGGAGAAACTCGGTGCGCTGCTTCTCGATGGCCTCCGCGCGCCGCGCGTAGTCCGCCTTCGTCTCCGCTGTCGGTCGCAGCACCACCCGTCCCTCGTCGCCGTCGACGACCAGCTCGTCGCCGGCGCCCACCTGGCCGATCAGGTTCGCCACGCCGGTGACGGCCGGCACGCCCAGGGCCCGGGCGAGGAGCACGCCGTGCGACGTCGACCCGCCGAGCTCGCTCGCGATCCCCAGCGCGCCGCGGCCCTTCAGCTCGACGACGAGCGACGGTGTGGTGCGGGCGCCGACGACCACCCGCGCGTCCAGCTCCCCGTGCCGCTCCGCACCCACGAGGTAATCCAGGACGCGCGTGCGCAGGTCCTCGACGTCCTCGACGCGCTCCTGGATGTAGGGGTCGTGCGTCTCGCGCAGCCGCCGCGCGATCTCGTCGAAGCCGTCGCTCACGGCGACCGCCGCGGTGCGGCCGGAGGCGATCCCCCGGCCGACGAGGCCGGTGAGCAGCGGGTCGTGGAGCAAGAGCAGGTGCGTCCCGAAGATGAGCGCCTCCTCCTCGCCGATCTCGCTCGCCGCGGCGGATTGCAGGCGGACGAGGTCGTTGCGCGTCTTCTCGTACGCGTCGCGCACGCGGGCGTTCTCGGCCTCCTCCCCGCGGTAGGTCTTCTCCTGGTGGAGGATGGCGCGCGGGAAGACGCTGCGGAAGGTGGCCGTTCCGATGGCGATGCCCGGCGAGGCGGCGACGCCCTCGAGCACCCGCTCTCCGGTGGACGCCAGCAGCGCTTCGGGCTCGGGCTCGGCGAGGGGCGTCGCCGCGCCGCTGCGATCCAGCGTGTCGGAGAGCCGCGCGCTCTCCACGACGGCGACCAGCTGCGAGGCCACCCCCGACAGGCGCATGATCTCCTCGGCCGTGAACGCGGCGCCCGCTGGGCGGCGCACCACGATCGCGCCGATTGCCTGGTTGATGGCCGCGATGGGCACCGCCAGGATCGCCGACCCGGAGGCCTCGCTCGTCATCGGGCGGGTCGCGTCCAGGGCCTTGTGGGCGAGCGCCGCCTCGTCGCCCCACGCCGCGGGCTCCGGCACCGGCCCGGCGTGCGCGCGCAGGTCGAGCTGGTGGTCCCGGGTGCGGACGAAGAGACTGCACGTGTCGGCGCTCAGGGCCTCGGCCACCACGCGCGCGGCGGAGTCCAGCGCGTCCGCCGCCGACGTCGCGCCGGTGACCACCTCGACGAGCCAGGCGTGAACGTCCATCACGCGCCTCCCTTCCTGGCGGCGACGTCTCCGCACGCCACGGGCCTGATCTGCGCGCTCATCGCTCGTGCAACCTACCACGAAGGGCCGGGCGATCAGGGCGACCCGGCGGGCGCCCCGGCGGCGCGCGGGAGGTCAGAGCCAGGAGCAGAGCGTCTCGTACACCGCCGGGCTGCTCAGGAGAGCCAGGTGGCCGGCCCCGAAGGCGATCCACCGGTGCGATGGGGGAAAGGCCAGGGTGAGCGATCGGTGATCCCGCGGACGGGGCGCTCCAGCGGCCGGCCGAGAACCTCCGGCCCGCCCGCGATCGTGCGATGCATGGCCTCGACGACCCCGGTGACCGCCTCGGTGGCCTCGATCACCAGCCGGCTCGCGCCACGCAGGTCGTCGACGTGGCTGCGAGCTTCCTTCGTCATGGCACGGCCAACGTAAGGCGGATCGCAGGAGGCGCTCGCGCCGTCTCATCGCGTGCGTTCGCGTCGGGGCGTACTCTGTCCCTCATGACGTGGGTCACCCGTGACGCGGTCGCCGGCGACGCTGACGCGCTCGGGCGGGTGCACGTGCGCGCCTGGCAGGCGGCGTATCGCGGCGTCTTCACCGATGCGTACCTGGACGGGCTGGACGTCCTCGAGCGCGCCACGGCGTGGCGGCAGCGGCTGGAGCGGCCCGCCGACCCCGCGAAGCGCGTCCTCGTCGTGTGCGAGGACGGCGGCGCCGCGCCGGTCGGCTTCGCGGGCATCGGGCCGGATCGCGAGGGGCTGGGGCTGGGCGAGCTCTACGCGATCAACCTGGACCCCGACGCGTGGGGCCGCGGCGCCGGGCGCGTGCTCCTCGCGGCGGCGACACGCGCGCTCGGCCTGCTCGGACACGAGGAGGCCGTGCTCTGGATGGTGCGCGGCAACGACCGCGCGCGCCGCTTCTACGAGGCGGCTGGCTGGCGCGCGGACGGCGCGGAGGAACGGCGGGAGGTCCTGGGCGCGACGGCGGACGAGGTGCGCTACCGCATGAGGTGCGGGACTAAATGAACGAGCGCGATTCCGAATCGCGCTCGTCCGACTAGGTCTTGTCTCACGGGCGGCACGCGCCGGCCCACCCCCACGTGGCGCTCGCTTTTGCTCGCGAAGATCGGCGTTCGAGGATCACGAACGCCGATCTAGCGCTTGAGCTTCGGGTGGTCCCACGGCGGCGGGCCACCGTACATGGTCGCGGGCGGGCGGTACGGCACGGGCGGCGCCGGCTTCACCGCGGCGTCGCGCGCGGGCGGCGCCGCGACGGCGGCGTCCGACACGTCCGGTGCCGGGGCTGCGGCGTCCGGCACGTCCGGCGCAGGCGCACCGGCGTCCGCCACCGCGGGCGGCGGCGCCGCGTCCATCACGGCCAGCGGCGGCCCTCCGTAGACCGCCCCCATGGGCGCGGGATTGTGGCAGTCGAGGAGCGAGCCCGGCGAAGCCGCCACCAGCACGACCAGCGCCGCGCGCGAAGAGCGCCCGAGGGACGAGCTGGCGCGCGGCGCCTCCGGCGCCACGGCGCCGCAGAAGGGACAGGGCTCGCCGGCGCGCACGTGCCGCCGGCACCCTGGACACGGACAGAGCTCGGCCATGCACCCACGCTACATGCGCCGTGAAGGCGCACGCAAGGCGCGGCCTCTCTGCGTCGTCGCGCGGCTCGGGCGCGCGCACGGGAGGACGTTGCGCCGCCGCAGTCTGCGACTCCAGCCCGAGCGACGAAGCGCCCGTTTCGCGGCTCAGGCGGTCTGGACGAAGCGCGTCGGATCGAGAGTTCGAACGGCCCGTGCAGGGTTGCCGGCGACGACCGTGAACGGTGCGACGTCGGCCACCACGACCGCATGAGCCCCGACGATGGCCCCGCGCCCGATCGTCACGCCGGGCAGGATGATCGTGTCGGACGCGATCCACACGTCGTCCTCGATCGTGATCGGCCGCGACGCGGGCGGCACCTCGCGTTTGTAGATGCCGTGGTACGGGTTGTCGAAGAAGCGCACTCCGGGGCCGATCAGCGCACGGTCGCCGATGGTGATCCGCTTGGTACAGCCGAACCAGACGCCATCGTTGATGTAGGAAGCAGCCCCGATACGCAGCAGCGCGTCTCGCCGGACATCGAAGTAGATCGGCGTGATCGGCGCGTCGAACAGCACGTTGTCTCCGACGATGAGCGACCCTCCCGCGTTGTTGATCCGGGGCGACCTTCCGACGATCCGTACTCCGACACCCACGCGGGTGGCGTCGCGGAAGACGACCCGGCTCCTGACCTCCGAGCTCGCAAACCTCACACCCTTCTCGACGAGGGTGGCGAGCCCTCGCTCCAGGTTGTGGTCGACCTTCTGCTTCAGCTTCGCAAATGTCGTCGACGGCTGGGGGGCTGCATACACGACCACCGCAGAGCAATGTGGGTGCCAACCGCGGCGTCGCTCCCCGGAGACGCGGACGCACTTCGCGCGCCCGGTGCGGGAGAAGGCCCCGAAGGTCACCCACAGCGCAAAGGAGCCCCGCGAAGGAGGCCGGGCAGGGCGAGAGATGGGCAAGGCCGGGGCTGAGCCGAGCTACAGGAGCTGCTTCCGGACGGCAATATGTGCGGTCATGGCGCAACTTGTCGCCGTGGAGCTTTCGCACCCGTCGGAAAGGAAGGGCGGAGGAGGAGAGATTCGAACTCCCGGTACCTTGCGGTACGGCGGTTTTCAAAACCGCTGCCTTAGACCACTCGGCCACTCCTCCAAGTACCTGTACATATTACAGATTCCCACGCCTCACGTACTTGTGAACGGTCATGCCGGTGTCCTTTCCGGCATCCCCGAGCACCTGGGAGAGACCCGGAAGGTAGCACGCGGCAGGGCGTTCAGCTTCATGACGGCGGCCTGGTCGAGAGCCAGCTCTCGCTGAACTGGACGCGCCACAGGTGCCCAAACTTGCGGCCGCGCACGCCATCGACGCGAGCTTCCACACCGCCATCCGCCACGCGCCCGGAGGCACGCTCGAGCGTCCGGCGGAGGCTCCTCGGCGGCAGTCCCAGGAGCTCGGCGGCGACGGCCACGCTGACCCAGCGGGCGGCGCTCATCGTGCGCCTCCGGGCGGCCTGGGCGTTGGTGGTGGGTCGGAGCTCTACGGCGGCGCTGGGCGCGGCGCTCATCGAACGGACGGGCAAGGACGCGCCGCAGAACCTGACCCGGCGGGAGGCGAGCGCCTTGCTCGACGAGTGGTCGGGCGCGAACGGGACGCGGTCGTAGAAGAGAGCGGCGGAGGGCGGCGGGGGTCTCCGGTGGACGCCTCCGCCGTGGCTCCAGCCGGCGGTCTCCGGCGCCGAGTCTACGCAAGAGGGCCGTTTGATGTGTTTCAGACGCCCTTCAGCGCGATGCGCTTGTTGTCGAACACTGCGACGACCTCGAGCTCTCCACCGAGGGCCGTCACGTAGCGTCGTAGCGTCGAGATGAGGTGGTCTTCCCGGCGCTCGAACTTCGACAGCTCGGCCTGCGTCATCTCGGCGATCTCGCCGACTTCCGCCTGGGTCTTGCCGGCCTCCTCGCGCAGCTCGCGCAGCTCCATCGTGAGAAGCTCTCGGCGGACAGCCGCGTCCACCCGCGCCCTGCGCGCGGGCGCCATCTTGCCCTTCAACTCGCTCCACTTGTGCGTGGCCATAATGCTGCTCCTGAAATACGTCCGCCGTCTCGGCGGGTCATGGGTCACTTCTTCTTGGGCTTGTTCTGGTCGGTCTCCTCCAGGTATTCGGTCCAGAGCCGTTCGGCGAGGGGGATCATCCTCGCGTAGAAGCGGTCATCTCCGGTCTTGTCGCCGCCGATGAGCAGGACGGCGTGCCTCGACGGGTCGAAGGCGTACAGGGTTCGCAGGGGTTCGCAGAGGATCACCTTCCGCCTGCGTGCGCAGCTCTCGAAGGGCGAACGACGCGCCCTTGATGGAGCTGGAGTAGGGGTGCGGCAACGTCACGCCGCGCTCCTCGAGCAGCCCAATCGTGAAGGCCACACGGTCCTGTTCCGACTCGGAGAGGCCCTCGTACCAGGCCGCAAACTCGTCCGTGACGACCACCTCTACGCCCATCGCCTACCTCTCCAATCCAAGCGCTCCTGCTTCGGCACCGTCGCCTCGGCGCACAATATGTGCCTGATGGCATAGTCTGTCAAGTGACTGCGCTTCGCGCTTCATCCATTCAACCCCGCGCTGCGGCCCAGGCCGCGCGCTCCACGAACGAGGTCCCCTCATGGATTCATCGCTCGCCGAGCTGCGCGCTCGGCCGCACACGTCCGTCTCCCAGGTGAAGTGCTACCTGCAGTGCCCGCGGAAGTACTTCTACCAGTACATCCAGCGGGCCACGCCCGCGTTCCGGCCGCTCGCCCTGGTGTTCGGCACGGCGTGGCACGCCACCATCGGCGAGCACCTGCTCCGGTCGCGTCCCGGGTCTCCCGTGCCTGTCGACGAGCTGCGCGCCCACCTGCGCGACGGCATCGTCCGCGGCATCGAGGGTGACGGCGTGCCCGTCCTGTTCGAGGAAGAAGAACAAGACGCCGGCACGGTCGTCGACGTCGCCCTCTCGATGCTGGATGTATTTCTCGCCCGCGTCCCGCTCCCGGAGAAGGTGCACGGGGTGGAAGTACCTTTCAGCCTCGAGCTCGCACACCCCGTCACGGGGGAGATACATCCGCTGCCGCTCGTCGGCGCGATGGACGCGGTTGTAGAAATACAACACCACCCCGTCGTCTGGGAACTCAAGACCGGAAAGAAGAAGTGGTCGAGCTTCTCGTCTCCGGTCTGGTCGGCGAGGACGCGCATCTCGATGTTGGCGTAGTCGGCGACGATGAGCTTCATGCCCGGCGGCGCCACGATGCGGACTCGGACCTCTTTCGCGCGCCGCAGTCCCATCAGGTTGGGCTCCGAGCACGACATCTGGCCCGTGCGCGCCCCGAGCTGGTGAATGCTGCCGCCGAACGCCATCTTGGTGACGCCGTCGATGGTGAGCTTGGCGAGCTGCAGGGGCGCGGGTAGCCGCCGGATGAAGTCCGCCGGCGCGCCGAGCTTTACCGCCGGCCCTCTCTGCGGGTCTGTCTGGCCCTCGGTCACCGTGGCGCGGGGTTCCCACGTCACGTGCCGGCGCAGCCTCAGCCCGGGTTTGCTCGTAGGCTGACGAGATGACCCTCGACGAGCTCCTGCAGAAGGTGGCCGCGGAGCCGGGCCGCACCGGCGAGGACGACGTGCGCGTCGCGACCCCTGAGCTCGTCGCCGACCTTCACCAGCGCGGCGGAATGCGGCTGACCGACCTCGTGGCGGACCCGCGACACACGGTCGAGCGGCGCGTTCGTCGGACGGGGCACGTCCTTGGCTCGGGCATCTCCGCGGCGGGACTCGCGGAGTGGAAGGCTCGCTGGCCTCACCACCCCCTCCCACAAGACCTCGTCGAACTCTTGTCGGAATCAACGGCGGTCTTTGGAGCCCCTCCAGCTCGTGCTCGGGCCCATGCTCGCGCCCGCGCGGGCCGGCGACGGGGGCGAGATCACGGGCTGCGGCCCGCACGGGCGCTTGCGCGTGGGCCCTGCGCGCGAGCTTCCTCCCCACGATGTCGCGCTCCGCGCGCCATACGGGGAGGATGGGGTGCTACGCGGAGACGGGGCGGCGATCACCGACGTGGGTGACCCCCCTCGCCACCACCAGCTCCCCGCCGATGCCGTCGAGCGCGCCCGCGAGAGATTGCGTCGCGAGAAGGGCGCCAACCTCTCGCCGCGCGTCTTCGAGGCGGCGAAGTACGTCCTGCTCTTCACGACGGCCGCTCGCTCGCGACTCGATGCCAACCGATGCCTACAAGGCTATCGGCTCCGCTGGCAGGTCGAGCTTCAGTTCAAGCGGTGGAAGTCCCTCTGCGGCTTCGACCTCTTGCCCAACTGGCGCGACGACACGACCCTCGCCTGGCCCTACGCGAAGGTGCTTCTGGGCGCGATGCTCGCTCCCGACCGAGCCTCCCCCCCCCCGAGCGCCCCGCCGCCGTCGGCGACCTCGCGACCGATGTCGTGCGACCCGTGGAAGCTCACGAGCATCCTCTGGCCGTTGATCATCGCCGCCCTTCTCCCGTTCGAGCTGCATGATGCCATCGCAAGACTACCCAACATCGTCTGCCGTCTTCGCCGATTCGAATCCTCACGTCGAACCACCCAGCGTGAGCGATTCCGGCGTCGTGAGTTCACGCCGTGGCAACCTGCGGGAATGAGCGGCTGGGACGAATCGTGCGTGAAAAGTTTCCAGAAGCTCCTTGCCGCGTGCGTACCTGCCAACGTTGCGCAAACCGACCGCATCAGTCCACGGGTAAGTATCCATCATACCTCGAATAGAACATTACGGATTCAGCTCGCTCCTCAGCGGTTGGGATGCGGCCATTGCGCCACTTTGATCACGTATCTAGCACGCACGAATATCCCCAGTACTCAGCAGATACTGCTTGCCGCCAGGCACGCTAGTCCCAGGTCCGACACACTCCGTGAGCTCCACTTCGGACGGGCCAGAAATCTCGGAGGCAACGGCAACGTATACGATAAGCTCCGGCGCGTAATCATCAGCATGCATCAGCACGTCTTTCAAAACAAGTGACCCCATTGAGCGAAACCTCCTCCTCCCGTGTCTCCACGCGATGTCGGAAACGGATGAATCCTGTCTTCGTTCTCGCTCGATCGCGCTACGATTTCCCATGCTCCCAGCGAGGCGACCTCACCGCGTGGTCTCAGCGAGTCTCGATGGGTCTCGATGGTGGTGCTGGGGGTGCTGGGTGCTGCGGGCCGACCTCGATCAGCTCGACCCGCTGCTGTCGTTGCCCCCGAAGACGATCCCCGCATCCTCCTTCGCGCGATCTCGAAGCCGAGCGGCTACGTCTCGTACGTCTTGACCCTCGGCGGCTTGCAGCTGGTCTAGATCCCGCTTCTGCCTAGCCAGCTCGGCTTGCACCAGAGGGTGTTCCAACAAGCGCTGCTCGTTCGCCGTTACAACCACGCCCGAGTCGTCAAACATGATGAAGTGATCGAGCGCCTCGTAGGCGTGCCGTGCACACCACGCAGCTTCTTGGCTGCTGTGCTTCATCCTCGCCTCAAGCGCATAGACGAGCGCAACAACCGCGTCCTCTGCGCAGAATTGTTGGTCGGACGGTTCGTCTTTCTCGCTCGGCACGAGCGCTCGGCACTTCTTCACTGTCGCTCGAAGCTCCAGCTCCGACAGCGGCTTGCCCGTAAGGTCGTCCCACAGAGCATCCAGCGCTGCCCGCAGCGTCTTGGGGTCGGCAGTCCTAGCCTCGTGCGAGAAGCGCAGGTAGGCCGAGAAAAGCCGCTCCGCGCATGCCGCCGCGAAGGCGGCACGCTGCTCCCGAGGGAGGCGATCAAGCTGCCGTCGAAGCGCCGGTTCATCGAAGCGAAGGGTCACCACGTTCATCTCCACCTACTGAGGCCAGACGGCCGTGCGCGGGCCCGTAATCATCCCACCGCTCTGCTCGATGTAGTCGATGCAGAAGGGGCAGAAGTCGCGGGTCGTTCCAATGGCGCGCAACTGCGCCCCGATCTGCCTTGCTCCCGTGATCGCCGTGACCTCCGCATGGACGCCGGGCGCGACGTTGTACATCTCGCCCGCCTGCAACAACGCCCGCTGTCCAGGCGTCAGGTCCCTGCCGCCGCTCGCAACCACTCGTCCCGCAGATGTGTCGAGCACGGCCGTCGTTCGCATCCCCTGTGCGGTTGTGTCAAGCGCACCATGGATCTGCTCGGCCCTCGCGACCAGCGAGGCCTCTGCGCCCTCTGCGGCCGTGCCACTCGCGGCACCGCCAGCCGCCGTTCCAGCGCCAGCGGCGGCCTCCTCGACCCCGAACAGTCCGCTGCCTTCCGAGCTGAGGACGCCAAAGCCCTCGCCCTCGCCCGCCATGGGCAGGGCCATCGATACCGTCAGCGTGAAATAGCCGCCGCCCTTGTAGCTCCCCTGGAGTTCGTAGTCGTGGAGCGCATTGCCCGTGAGTCTCGGCGGCGGCAGACGAAGCGGCCCGATCATCCCGTCGGCAATTTCGGCGAGCTTCGGATTCGTTCCGGCGGTCAAGGCGGTCGCGAGATCGACGACGCCGTTCCACATCCCGATCTTCGCCGCCTCGAACTGCTCTTGTTCGGTCGCTAGACGGACCGGTGCGTCGTGTGGCTGTGTCCTGGTCGGCGGCGCCGCGTTGCCAGGAATCGCAGGGCGAGGGGTTCCCTGGGCGGTGCAGTAATCCGTCGAGAACTCTATCGTCCTGTTGAACCCGTCGTCGTTCTGCAGGTTTGCAGGAACATCCGGATTCCCCGCGCTGAACGTGGACTCGCTGGTGTCCGTTACCATCGCGCCGGTCGTCGGCTCCTGCTTCGACGCGAGGGGATCTCCGTCGTCCAAGCCGGCGGGGTCGGTCGCCCTCAGCACTCCCCCGTGCACGTACGCGTACAGGTTCGGGTCCGCCCCCGAGCCCGTGCACCGCCAGCGGGTCCGGGCTCAGCCACCTCCCCAGCGCGGAACTGAGATACCTCTTCCCGAAGTAATCAATCCCCGCCTCCGCGTCCTCCTCCTTCCCCGTGAACCGGTAGTCCTCCCGGAACGCCTCCCACCTCCCTGGCCGGTAGTCGCTGTCCGCGCCGCCGTACGCCTGGTACGTGCTGCGCTCGACCAGCTCGCTGGTCTCCCTGTCGATCACGATTGCCGACGACCCGAGGTGGTCGGGGAGCTCCAGCAGGACGTGGAGGTGCCCGCTGGTCAGGCTGGGGAGGCTGTCCTCGGCGTAGTGGAGGTGCGCGAGGCGGACTCCGTGCGCGAAGAGGTAGGCGACCTCGGTGTCCCGGGTGTCGGCGTAGTCTCCGTTTTCAAGGTACGTGCGCCGCAGCTCGAGCGACGCGAAGACGTAGAGAGTGTGGACCTCGGTCTGGGTGGAATCAACGGCGGTCTTTGGAGCCCCTCCAGCTCGTGCTCGGGCCCATGCTCGCGCCCGCGCGGACCGGCGATGGGGGCGAGATCACGGGCGGCGGCCCGCACGGGCGCTTGCGCGTGGGCCCTGCGCGCGAGCTTCCTCCCCTCGATGTCGCGCTCCGCGCGCCATGCGGGGAGGATGGGGTGGCCGCGCCGAGACGGGGCGGCGCGCGCGGCAAGGCCCCGCTCGTGACGCTTCTCGTAGCACGACGTGCCGGAGGGAGATCCGGGGAGATCCGTACGGCGCCTCGATTCGAAACGGCCTACTACGCGTCCTCCCAGCTTACTGTTGCGGGTAGCGAACCGGTAAGACAAAACTGTCTAAGGGCTGTGCGCGCCACCGACAACGGTATCACATTGCGTGAAGGATACTCCGACAACTCACCGCCGAAGACGAAGCCGATGTCCTGACCGAAACCCCCGTCGCCTACGCTTACGTAGTACGGCGGCTCTCTACTTGCGGCCACAAAGCTCAGTACGCTCCATGGCAGCCCAAGCCCAATGGCAAGACTGTCGCCAGCTTCGAGTTCCACAGTCACCAAATGGGGCAAATCCGCCGCGAATTCACGCTGCAGGCGGTCAAGGAGGTCGTCAAGTTCCTGCACGCCGCCGACGCGCGCCTCCTGATCGTCCCAGCCCACGAGAATCTTCATTGCTTGTCCGGTATGCCCACAAACGTCTTATGGTAGCCGTTGGGGCCCACGACCCGGAGCCGTGCGCCCTCTGGAAGCATCCTTGGCAGCATTGCTGCACACCCTGTCACCCCTTTGCAAGGCTCATTGTTGATGAACAACATACCCTCTTGAATCCCCTGCTCGCGCATCAACGCGGCGGCGTGTGCCTCCACGTGGGACTTGATATTGTAGTTCATACCCGGCGTTCCTCGTGGCATGCTGGCCGAAGGCCCTTTGTAGCCACTGATGAGCGACGTGTCTCCGCTCGCAGTCCGTAGCACGCCGGCGGTCTTGCCGCCCTTTTTGAAGGGTGGCAGCTGTGGAGCAGCGGCCCCCTCGAGATCGGCCTCGGACGCCTCCACTGCCCCGGCCTTGGATCCAGCGGCAAACGCGACGACCTGGGTGATGGCGGCAACGAAGAGAACGACCGCGTCGGTGACTGCGCCCGCACGAGTCCTTGGATCCTTGGCGCTAATGGCCACGCTGGCGCTGTCCATCGCCTCGGCGCTCGCGGACAACAGCGGGACGGACGGTGCACCCAGCGCGAGTTCTCGGAGCTGCTCGTGCCATGCTGCATCCTCTGCCGCAGTAAGCGACCGGTGCTTGAGCCCCACCGCAGTGCCGGCCAGGGCCGACTTGGTCAGTGGGATCGTACCCAGCGCAGGCCCCAGCATCGCAATGCCGCCCCGCGCGATGTCGTGGCTGGCCGCCCTGGTGTTGCCGGCCTTGACGTCCAGAAGCGCCTCAGCTACCGCTCCAGCCGCCGTCTTTGTTTGATATGGCTCTTGAACGCCTTCCGCTTCTCGTGCGGCTGCCTCCTTAGAATCAGCCTGTGCGCCAAGGCTGATGTCATCCGTCCTAAGTCCCAGTGGGTCCGTCGCCCTCAGCACCCCACTGTGCACGTACGCATACAGGTTCGGGTCCGCCCCCAGCCCATGCACCGCCAGCGGGTCCGGGCGGGTCCGGGCTCAGCCACCTCCCCAGCGCAGGACTGAGATACCTCATGCCGAAGTAGTCAATCCCAGCCTCCGCGTCCTCCTCCTTCCCCGTGAACCGGTAGTCCTCCCGGAACCCCTCCCACCTCCCCGGCCGGTAGTCGCTGTCCGCGCCGCCGTACGCCTGGTACGTGCTGCGCTCCACCAGCTCGCTGGTCTCCCTGTCGATCACGATCGCCGACGACCCGAGGTGGTCGGGGAGCTCCAGCAGGACGTGGAGGTGCCCGCTGGTCAGGCTGGGGAGGCTGTCCTCGGCGTAGTGGAGGCGCGCGAGGCGGACGCCGTGCGCGAAGAGGTAGGCGACCTCGGTGTCCCGGGTGTCGGCGTAGTCTCCGTTTTCAAGGTACGTGCGCCGCAGCTCGAGCGACGCGAAGACGTAGAGAGTGTGGACCTCGGTCTGGTTGGAATCAACGGCGGTCTTGATGACGCGCTGATCGCCCGCGTCGTAGGCGTACCGGAGGTCGACGTCGGGGGTCGCTTGCGGGACGGGGTCGGTCGCGAGGCCTGGATTCTGCTGGTCCCAGCGGCGGGCCCTCGCGAGGCGGCCGACCTCGTCCCAGTCGTAGACGAAGCGCTGGGAGCACACGCCGCCGATGCACGGGCCGTTGCGGAGCAGGGCCATGCTCGTCAGGTCGCCGGCGTCGTCGTAGGCGAGGGTGAGCGCGCCGTCGCGGGTCGAGACCGCGCCCGTCGCGGACTGGAGCTGGTAGGGCTTGGCGCCGTCGTGGGTCTGGGTGCCGAGGGAGCGGTCGTAGAAGCCGCGGGCGTCGTCGCCGGACTGGGTGATGTTGCCGAGCCAGTCGTACTGGTAGGTCTGCGACAGGACGCGCTTGTCGAAGGAGACGTGGGGGCTCGGCCTGGCCTGGCGGGAGTCGGGGTACTGGCCCTGGTCCTCGTTGTAGAAGGGGTCGGTCCAGGTGTCGTCGCCGCCGCTGTACTGGTAGTCGATCTTCGTCAGGCGATAGAGATCGTCGTACTGGGCCTTGCGGGTGACGGGCTTGGCACCCGCTGGCCAGTTGCTCGGCGTGCGCCAGTCGTGGATCTCGGTGGGGTTGTCGACCTCGTCGTAGGTGAACTCGGCGTCCTCGAGGATGAGCTGGAAGTCGGTGGGGGTCTGCTGGCCGTACTGGGGAGGCGGGCTGTAGTTGACGGGCGGGCTGGTCCACTCCGCGGGTGGGCCGCGGTAGGTCTGCACGGTGCGAAGGCGGCGGCGATCGTCGTGGCCGAAGTCGGTCGTGGTGTGCGCGAGGTCGGCGTACTCGACCTGGTACGGCAGACCGTCGGCGTCGTGGTAGACGTGCGCGACGAGATCGCCGTACGAGGAGCCGACATGTTTCACCGTGCCGCGCTTGGTGTAGTCGGTCGTGACGAAGCTCTGCTGGTTCTGGCCGAGGAGCTCGGCGACCTGGGCGCCGGTGGACTGGGAGGTGGGCCGATCGGCGCCGTCGAAGGTGGCGGTCTGGGTGTACCAGCGCGCGGCGTAGCGCTCGGAGAGCAGATCGCTCGGCGTGCCGGGCAGCGCGACGCGGCGGGCGTCGCGCGCCCCAACCGACGCGCCACGCCACGCCGGCCTGAAGCTGCCCGCGCGCGGGAAGCCTCGCGCGCCCGGCGACGTAGCATGCCGTATGAAGTCGTCCCTTCCCGCGCTCGCGCTCCTCTCGCTGGCGGCCTGCGCGGGGTCGGCGCGTCCACCCTCCACGCCGCTGGTCTTCGACGCGCCTACCGGGACGATGGACATCCCCCTCGTCCACGTCCGCGTCAACGACCACGACGCGCTGTTCGCGGTGGACTCCGGGGCGGACACGCACGTCGTGACCCGGACCTTCGCGCGCTCGCTCGGGATGACGCCGCACGATCTGGTGCTCGACGGCGACGCGGTGCCGGTCGTCGACGGCGTGGACACCGTGCTCGACGGTGGGTGGAGGGTGCCGCAGCACAGCATGCTGTCGATCGATCTTCCTCCGCGCATGGGCGTCGAGGCGAACGGGATCGCCGGCATCCTCTCGCCTCAGCTCCTTGCGCGGGACGGGGAGGACGTCGTCGTCGACGTGTCGCGGCGCACCATGACGACGGTGTCGGCTGGCGATCTCGCCTCCCGGCTGGGCGCCGGCGTCACCCTCGGCCTGGACGCGTGCACCCCCACGGCCGCCTTCCCGTCGCGCAGCTACCGCATGCGCGTCCTCATCGAGGGCGAGCCGTTCGCGCTGAAGGTGGACACCGGACGAGCGAACAGCGCCCTCTTCGCCGAGCGCGTCGCCGACGTGGTGCCCGGGGTGGCCGGCGAGAGGGTAGACGTGGGCTTCGTGCTTCCCTCGCGCGACGGGAAGGGCGACCTTCGCGGCGGCGGCAAGGTCTACCTCTCGAGCGACCATGTTTCCCCATCCGCCGCATGCAAGTACGACGGCGTGGTGGGCCTCGACGTGCTCCACCGCTGCGTGCTCGCCTTCGGCGTCCGCGACGGCGTCGCGACGTGCAAGGCGCGGTGACGCCGACGCCCGCGCCACCTCCCCCGCCGCAGCGGCCGGCTCAGAGCTTCAGCACCAGACTGGCGTCCTTGACCGTGAGCGTCCTGGGCTTGGTGTCGTAGTGGAGCGCGGTGTGCACCGTGTACTTGCCCGCCGCCGGGGCGACCAGCTCGCAGCGCATCTTGCCGTTGTAGCTCTTGGAGTGGTGACTCCCCAGGGTGGTCTCCACGCTGCCGATCTTGGTGCCGACGTCGAGCGGGTTGCACGTCGCGGTGGCGACCGCCTTGGACGACGCGTCGCGCAGCTCGACGTCGTAGTGCGCCGCGAACGGCCCGTCCCACGAGACGTCGAGGTGCGTCCAGAGCGCGAGGTGCTGCCCCGACTTCAGGGTGACGGCCGTGTCGCCGTCCCCCTCCCCCGCGAGGGGAATGCGCCCCACCTCCTTGCCGCAGCCCACCGCCAGGAGGAGCGAGCCCGCGAGGGCCAGAGAGAGGGAGTGTCGTCTCATGATGCGAGCATAGCCGAACGGCCCGCGGCGCGGCAGACCGCTTGCTACTCGCCTTTCGTCTTGAGCTTCGCCTCGTTCTCCTTGATGAACGCGCGGATCTCGTCGGCCATGTCGAGCAGCCTGGACCACTGCTCCTTGTAGAGGGTGACGGGGAAGCGACCGAGGCCGTAGACGGACACGCCGCCCTTGTCGGACACCTTGAGGGAGGTGGCGCGGCTGCTCTTCTGCTTCAGACGCTCGTTCTCCGCGCGCAGGCGGTCGAGCTCGGCCTTCAGGTCTTCGTCGGACATGGCGACCCTGACGGTAGCGCCCACGCGCCCCACGGGCAACGGGGGGAGCCAGGGATCATGCGCACATCGATCGCTCGCCTCGCCTCTCCCCTTGACCGTCCCCCATCACAGTCTAGTGTGATCGGCAGCCACGAACCGGAGGGGAAACGCCACGACTGGAGAGTCGATGAAGCGCACTGCGGCGGCGACCGAGCGGAACCCCACCTGGTACAAGGACGCCATCTTCTACGAGCTGCGCGTCCGCTCCTTCTTCGACGGCAACGACGACGGCATCGGCGACTTCGCCGGCCTCACGAAGAAGCTGGACTACCTGGAGGGCCTCGGCGTCACCGTCCTCTGGCTGCTGCCCTTCTACCCCTCGCCGCTACGCGACGACGGCTACGACATCGCCGACTACACCAGCGTCCGCAAGGACTGCGGCACCCTCGCCGACTTCAAGGCGTTCCTCAAGGAGGCGCACGCCCGCGGCTTCCGCGTGGTCACCGAGCTGGTGCTCAACCACACCTCCGATCAGCACCCCTGGTTCCAGCGCGCGCGGCGCGCCCCGCCCGGCAGTCCGGAGCGCGAGTTCTACGTCTGGAGCGACACGACCGAGCGCTACACCGACGCGCGCATCATCTTCCAGGACTTCGAGCCCTCCAACTGGACGTGGGACCCGGTCGCCAAGGCATACTACTGGCACCGCTTCTACCAGTACCAACCGGACCTGAACTACGACAACCCGGCCGTCCACAAGGCGATGCTCAAGGTGCTCGACTTCTGGCTCGAGCTCGGCGTCGACGGCCTGCGCCTCGACGCCATCCCGTACCTGTACCAGCGCGAGGGGACGAGCTGCGAGAACCTGCCCGAGACGCACGCCTTCCTCAAGAAGCTGCGCCGCCACATCGACTCCCGCTACGAGGACCGCATGCTCGTGGCGGAGGCCAACCAGTGGCCGGAGGACGCCGTCACGTACATCGAGAAGGAGGAGTGCCACATGGCGTTCCACTTCCCGATCATGCCTCGCATGTTCATGGCGGTGCACATGGAGGACCGCCTCCCCATCACCGACATCCTGGAGCAGACGCCGGTGCTGCCCGACGCCTCGCAGTGGGCGCTCTTCCTGCGCAACCACGACGAGCTCACCCTGGAGATGGTCTCCGACGACGAGCGCGAGTACATGTACCGCGCCTACGCGCGCGACCACCGCATGCGCCTGAACCTGGGCATCCGCCGGCGCCTGGCGCCGCTGCTCGGGAGCAACCGCCGCACCATCGAGCTGCTCAACGGCCTGCTCTTCTCCCTGCCGGGCACGCCCGTCGTCTACTACGGCGACGAGATCGGCATGGGGGACAACGTCTACCTGGGCGACCGCGACGGCGTGCGCACGCCGATGCAGTGGTCGGCCGACCGCAACGCCGGCTTCTCCCGCGCCAACCCGCAGCGCCTCATCCTGCCGGTGGTCACCGACCCGCCGTACCACTTCGAGACGACGAACGTGGAGGCGCAGGAGCAGAGCCGCAACTCGCTGCTCTGGTGGATGCGCCGCATCATCGCCCTTCGCAAGCGCTACAAGGCGTTCGGCCGGGGGTCGCTGGAGTGGGTGAGCACGCCCAACCACAAGGTGCTCGCCTTCGTGCGCCGCCACGAGAACGAGCGCATCCTGGTGGTCGCGAACCTGTCGCGCCTGGCGCAGTACGCCGACCTGGACCTGTCCGCCTTCAAGGGGGCGGAGCCGCGCGAGCTCTTCTCGCACACGCGCTTCCCGCGCATCGAGGAGGGGCCGTACCGCGTGATGTTCGGCCCGCACGACTTCTACTGGTTCTTGCTGGAGTCGCGCGAGGAGGAGGTGGGCCACACCGGCACCAGCGGCTTCTACCCGGCGCGTCTCCAGGCGCGCGGCACGTGGGAGGGCTACGTGCGCGGCGAGCAGAAAGAGGCGCTCGAGCGCACGCTTCCGGCATACCTCTCGCGGTGCAAGTGGTTCTTGGGGAAGGGCCGCAGCGTGGCGCGCGCGCACTTCGTCGACGAGCTCCCCCTCAACGGCGACACGCGCGTGTGGCTGGGCCTGCTGGAGGTGCAGTACGCGGAGGGTGAGTCGGAGACGTACCTGTTGCCGCTCTCCTTCCTCACAGGGGAGCGCGCGCGGCAGATCCAGTCGAGCGAGCCGAGCGCGGTGATCGCCGAGCTGACGTTGAACGACAAGGGCGTGCACACGCACGGCTCCATCGTCGACGCCAGCGTCGACCCGGACTTCGCGGCGCACGCGCTCGGCCTGTTCGACCGCCGGCGCAAGGTGCGCGGCAGGGCGGGGGAGACGGCGGCGACGCTCCTGGCGGACCCGGAGGTGCACCGCGGGGACGTGGAGCCGCGCGCCACGCACGCCGGACCGGCGATGACGTCCATCGTCTACGGGGAGCGGCTGTCGCTGGAGCTCTTCCGCAAGCTGGACGACGGGCCGAGCCCGGCGGTGGAGATCGGCCGGGTGCTGACGCTGCGGGAGTTCTCCGGCGCGTCACGCCTCTTCGGTCACCTGGAGTACCGCTCGGAGCCCAAGGCGCCGCTGGCGCTCGGCGTGCTGCACGCCTACGCCCCGCACCGCACCGACGGCTGGCGCTACACGCAGGAGGAGATCCGTTTCTTCTTCGAGCGCGTGCTGACGAACAAGTCGGTGGCCCGGCCGGACGTCGACATGCCGCTGCTCGAGCTGGTGCGCAGGCCGCCGGAGCGCGAGGTGAGCGACCTGTTCGGCTCCTACCTGGCGGCGGCTCGGCTCCTCGGCCGGCGCACCGCCGAGCTGCACGTGGCGCTGGCCTCGGAGGTGCGCGACCCCGACTTCGCCCCGGAGCCGTACTCCTCGCTCCACCAGCGCGCGACCTACCAGTCGATGCGCAGCCACGCCGCCCAGGTGTTCCGCGCGCTGCGCGGGCGCGTGGCGGGGCTGCCGGCGGGCGTGCGCACCGAGGCGGAGGCGGTGCTGCCGGAGGAGGCGCGCATCGTGCGAACGTTCGGGGCGTTCCTCGACCGGCGCGTCACCGCGGTGCGCACGCGCTGCCACGGCGACCTGCGGCTCGGCCACGTGCTCTACACGGGCAAGGACTTCCTCTTCGTCGGCTTCGAGGGCGACCCGGCGCGGCCGCTGAGCGAGCGGCGCCGCAAGCGCTCCCCCCTGCGTGACGTCGCCGGAATGCTGCGCTCCTTCGACTACGCGGCCGAGAGCGTGCTGCGCGCGCAGACGGAGCGCGGCATCTTCGGCGAGCGCGAGGTCGCCATCCTGGAGCCGTGGGCAGAGGTGTGGCGCGCCTTCGCGTCGGCGGCGTTTCTCAGCTATTACCTGGACGCCTCGCACCGCGCGCTGTTCGTGCCGGCGGACCGCCAGGAGCTTCGCACGCTGCTTGACGTCTTCTTGCTGGAGGCCGCGCTCACCGAGCTGGGTCAGGAGCTGGAGAGTCGACCGGACTGGCTGTCGGTGCCCATCCGGTGCATCCGGCAGGTGCTCGCGCTGCAGGAGCGGCAGAACGCCGCGGGCGCGTCGGACGCGGGTCCTCCGGAGGAGGATGGCTGACGCGCTCGGGGCCGCGCCGCTCCCCGGTGGCGCGACGCGGTTCGCGGTGTGGGCTCCGCGGCCGCGGGCGGTGGCGGTGGAGGTGTCTGGAGCCAGGGGGCGTCGGGTGCCCCTCGCGCGCGGTGCGGAGGACGTGTGGAGCGCGGTGGTGCAGGGCGTGGGCGCCGGCGACGACTACCTGTTCGTGCTGGACGGTGGCCCCGGGCGGCCGGACCCACGCTCGCGATGGCAACCTCGGGGCGTGCACGGCCCCTCGCGGGTGGTGGACCCGCGCGCGTTCGCGTGGACCGACGCGGGCTGGAGGGGCCTCGCGCTGGAGAAGCACGTGATCTACGAGGTGCACGTCGGCACCTTCACGTGGGAGGGGACGTTCGCCGCGATGATCCCGCGGCTCGCGGCGCTGCGAGACCTGGGCGTCACCGCGATCGAGCTGATGCCCGTGGCGGAGTTTCCGGGCGCGCGCAACTGGGGCTACGACGGCGTGGACCTCTACGCGCCGCAGTCGACGTACGGGGGGCCCGCCGGGCTGGACGCGCTCGTCGACGCGTGCCACCGCGAGGGGCTCGCGGTGATCCTGGACGTGGTCTACAACCACCTCGGTCCGGAGGGGAACTACCTCCCCGAGTTCGCGCCGTACTTCACCGCGCGCCGCCACTCGCCGTGGGGGGACGCGCTGGACTTCGACGGGCCCGACGCCGCGGGGGTGCGCGCGCACTTCGTCGACAACGCGGTGGCGTGGCTGGAGGAGCATCACGTGGACGGGCTTCGCCTCGACGCGGTGGACGCCATCTTCGACGCCTCCCCCCGTCACGTGCTGGAGGAGCTCGGCGCGCGCTTCGGCGCGCGGGCGCGCGAGCTAGGCCGCCGCGCGCACCTGTTCGCCGAGAGCGATCAGTGCGACGCGCGCCTGGTGCGCCCCGCGTCGCGCGAGGGGCGCGGGCTGGACGCGGTGTGGAACGAGGACTTCCACCACGCGGTGTGGTCCGCGCTGACCGGCGATCGCCGCGGGTATTTCGCGGACTTCGGCCGCGTGGCGGACGTGGGCAAGGCGGTGGGAGAGGGCTTCGTGCACGACGGCGGCTGGTCGCGCTACCGGGGGCGCGCCTTCGGCAGCTCGTCGGCGGAGGTGGGGGGCGAGCAACTGGTGGCGTACGTGCAGAACCACGACCAGGTGGCCAACCCCTGCCACGGGGAGCGGATGGGGAGCGCGCTGGGCGCGGCGAAGGAGGCGCTGGCGGTGGTGGCGCTGCTCACCGCGCCGGAGGTGCCGCTGCTGTTCATGGGGCAGGAGTACGGCGAGACGGCGCCGTTTCACTACTTCGTGAGCCACGGGGACGTCGCGCTGGTGCGCGCGGTGCGGGAGGGGCGCGAGCGGGAGCACGAGCAGTTCGGCTGGCGCGGGGAGACGGCGGACCCGCAGGCGCCAGAGACGTTCGAGGCGTGCAAGCTGGACCCTTCGCGGGCGACGCGTCCGCCCGGCGCGGCGGTGCTGGCGCTGCACCGCGATCTCCTCGCGCTGCGCGCGCGCTGCCCGGCGCTCGGCAACTGCCGGAAGGACCTCACGCAGGTCGGGGTGGACGAGGCTGCGGGGTGGGTCACGGTGGTGCGAGGGGACCCGGGCGCCTCCCGCGCGGTGGTGCTGCTTCACTTCGGCGAGGAGGCGGTGCGCGTCCCGGTGCCGGCGGTGGCGGGCCGGTTCGAGCTGGCGTTCACGACGGCGCCGGAGGCGGTGGCTGGGTCCGTCGTCGCGGGGGACGAGGTCGCGCTCCCCGGCTGGGGCGCGGCGGTGTACGTGCTCGCCGGCGCCGGGTGAGCGACGGGCTCACGGTCCAGGTGCTTCATCTGCTCGGCGTGGTAGCGCGTCCCGGCGATGGCGTCGTGCTCCCCCTCTCCCCCTCTCTCCCCTCTCTCCCCTCGCCCCCCTGTCCCCCCTGTCCCCTCTCCCTGTCCCCGGACACCCCTCACGTCCCAAACCTCCCCTGGCATCGCCACCCCTCCCCCCACCCCCTTCCCCATCCGACCAGCCAAACGTCGGTTGGCCAGCGTGCTAGCAATCCGACGTTTGATCCGAGATGCGTGGAGGAGGGGGGGGTGGGGGCGTTGGCATGGGGAGTGCTGTAGGGGGCGGGATGGACCCCATCTTCTTCACGATCAAGCGGGCGTATTACGCGACACTGCGGCTGACGCGGCGGGCGCTGGCGGCCATGGGGCTGACGGCGGCGCGCTTCGACCTGCTCGATGCTCTCTACCGGCTGGGCACGGGCTCGGCGAATCTTCAGAGCAACCTGCGTCGCGGGCTGGGCGTGGCGCGCTCCACCATCAGCCGCATGCTCGGCTCGCTGGAGCAGCTGGGTCTGGTCAAGCGGCGGCGCGCCGGGCGCGAGTGCATCGTCGCGCTCACGCCGGAGGGGCGCCGGCTCGTGCGGCGCGCGTTCTATGGGTTGGTGCTCATCGGGCACGTCGGCTTCGCGCTGGACGGTGCCCTGACGCCGAGCGAGCGCGCCTGGCCCGCCCCGGAGGCGTGCGCGCGCGCGCGGGAGCGTCTGAAGATGCTCTGCATGCGCATCCGCGTCGGGTTCGGCGACGAAGCGTCACTCGACATGCACGGCGAGTACGGATTCTGGACGCAGCGGGAGGCGAGCCGCGAGCGGCGCGCGCGAGCTCGCAAGGAGCGACACGACAGCGAGCTCCGGCGCGCCCTGACGGCGATGAGCTCGGAGAGCGTCTGAGTCACACGCCCAGCAGCACGCCACGCACCGCCTTGCCCGTCGCCTTGCGCACGGCGGCCGCGTACATGCGCACCTGCCGCTCGTAGTCGGCGCGGTTCGCCTCCAGGTCGGCGTCGGTCTTGAAGTCGACGACGACCCACCCGGCCTCCTCGCGAAAGGCCAGGTCGAGGACGCCCTCCAGCAGGCTGCCGTCGTCCAGGCGCAGCGCGACGGGCGCCTCGCGGCGCACCTCCGCCTGCGAGGCAGCGCGGAGGAGCGGGTGCTTCAGCGCGGCGAGCGCCGCCTGCGCGGCCCACGCCACCTCGTCATCGCCGGAGCCGAGAAGGCGACCGGTGACGTGCGCGGCCTGCGCCACCGCCTCGGCGCTCGCATCCAGGTCGACCACCGACAGCAGGGCGTGCACCAGCACCCCGAAACTCTTGCCACGCGGGCGACCATCGCGCCGCGCGTCCGTCCTCTCCAAGACAACGGCGAGGTCGGCGAAGGGCTCGCTCGCCGCGCCCGCGCCCGCCCCCGCGACCGCGCCCGCCCCCGCGCCCGCGCCCGCCCCCGCGCCCGCCGCCGCCCCGGTCACGACCACCACCCGGTGCGACGGCGTCGTGCCCCGCTCCAGCGCCGACGCGCGCCGCGCCTGCCACTCCGCGTGCTCCCGCTCGCTCGCCGCGTCCCGCCCCGTCTGCTCGTCCACCGACAGGATGTGCTGCTGCCGCAGGCCGGCGTCTTCCTCCGCCCCAAGGCGCAGCGCGCGCGGATCCCACCACACCACCCCGTGCGTCCCCTCCTTCGGCTCGTGGAGGCCCGGCCGCACCGAGATCGCGCCGTCGCGCTCCGCGCGCTCGGAGCGCTCCAGCACCGAGTCATCGCCGAAGGGCGGACACCCTGGTGCCGTGCGCGGGCTGCGCCAGTTGTCCACGTCGGGGTAGAGCGACGGGTGCAGCACCGAGACCCACCCGTCCACCGCCTCGTCGCCGACGACCGGCACGACCAGCAGGTCGCGCGCGCGCGTGGCCGCCACGTACGCCAGCCGCACCGCCTCCTCCGCGTCGTGCCGCTTCACGCGCTCCGCGTTCTCCAGCAGCTCGATGGGCGCGCTCCCCGCGAGCGGCGCCGCCCACAGCCGGCGCGCCGCGTCCACGTACCGAGACGGCCTGTCGTTGGAGAGCGGCGCCGCAGGGTCCACCAGGATGACGACCGGAAACTCCAGCCCCTTCGCCTTGTGCACCGTCATGATCCGTACGCCGTCGGTCCCCTCCTCCACCACGGGCGCCTCCGCGCCGCCCCCGCGCTCCTCCTCGTCGTCCAGGTGCCGCACGAAGGCGCGGAAGCTCGTCGCGCCCTGCGCCTCGAACCGCCGCGCGTCGTCCAGCAGCCGCAGCAGGTTGGCGAGCGCCTGCTCCCCCGTCGGCCAGATGGCGACGCCGGCGTGCGCCCGCGTGCACTCCAGCAGCTGCGCCATCGTGTCGGCGATGGGCCGCCGGTTGCGCCCCACGTGCAGCCCGCGCAGCACCTCCAGCGCGTCGGCGACCGGCCGCGTCAGATCGTCCAGCGCCACGTCGTCGTGTCGTCGCATCGGGTGCAGCGTCTTCGCGTCGTGCCGGTACGCGAGCAGCGACTCGTCGGCGATGGCGAAGAACGGCCCCCGCAGCGTGGCGAAGACCGACAGCTCGTCGTCCGGCCACTCCACCGCGGACAGCGCGTTCTTCAGCGCCATCACCTCCTCCCGCTTGTAGAAGGAGCGCCCGCCCACCAGCACGTGGGGGATGCGCCGCGTCTCCAGCGCGCGCACGTATGGCCTCGTGATGTCGTCGCCGAAGCTCACGAAGCGCTTGAAGAGCAGGCACACGTGCCGCGCCTCCACGGGCACCCGCTCCCCGCCGGACACCACCGTCCAGCCGCTCTCGCGCAGCAGCCAGTCGACGAACGCGCCGATGGCGTCGGGCGCCGAGCTGGAGACCGCCCACGACGTGATCTTGCCGCTCCGGTCGGAGTAGGGGCGCGGCACCGGCAGGGCGATCACCGTCGGACGCCCCTCCGGCTCCGGGCGGAACGGCTCCAGCGGCACGTAGCGCGCCTGACTCCCGTCCTCCGACCCCTGCATCCGCGGCGCGAACGACGCGTTGATCGCCGCCTGGATGGACGGCGCCCCGCGGAAGCTCGTCGAGAGGTGCAGCAGCCGCGCGCCGTTGGCGACCAGGCGCCGCTTGATGCCCTCGTAGAGCATCACGTCGGCGCGGCGGAAGCGGTAGATCGACTGCTTCGGGTCCCCCACGACGAAGAGCTTCCCCGCGATGGGCCGCGCGCGCAGGTAGTCGATCTCCGCCGGGTCGTCGGCGGCGAGCAGCAGCAGGATCTCCGCCTGCAGCGGGTCGGTGTCCTGGAACTCATCCACCAGCACGTGCGTGAAGCGCGCCTGCAGCTCCTGCCGCACCGCGCGCTGGCCCACGATGAGATCGCGCACGATGACCAGCAGGTCCAGGAAGTCCAGCCGCCCCGCCCGCCGCTTCAGCTCCGTGTACTCCACGACCAGCGACTGCAGGTCGGCGTGCAGACACGCCGCCAGGTCCGCGTCACACAGGGCGAGCACCCGCGCCAGCTCCTCCCGGACGGCGTCGCGCTGGTCGAGGACGTCCTGCTTCAGGAGCCCCGGGCCGAACTGGTTCCACCCGCCCTTGTAGTTCCACGTCCGCGCGCGCGAGAGCGTGCGAAGCTCCTGCTCCAGGCCGTCGTAGTCGCGCTTCGTTCCCGTCGTCAGCGCCTCGCGACGGTCCAGCTCGTGGACGAAGCGACGGATCTCGGCCAGGTTCTGCGACAGCCACCACGTCTTGTCGTTCGCCTTCTCCCAGAGGTCGCCCACCGCGCGCAGCCGCTCGACGAGCCGGTCCAGCACCTCCTCGCGGTCGAACGGGTCCCGCCGCCACGGCGCGTCGAAGTCGCGCTGCTCCACGAGCTGCAAGCCGGCCCTGCGCAGCAGGTTGCGCGGCCCGCCGCTCTCCCTGTCCCGGAAGCGCTTGCGCAGCACCCGGCGCACCCCCTCGTGCGGGTCGGCGAGCTCCCGCTGGAACCACCGGTCGAACGCCTCGTCGTAGATCCGCTCCTGCGTCCCCTCGTCGGCGGGCGCGAAGAGCGGGTCGATCTGCGCCTCCACCGGACGCTCGCGCAGGATCTCCGCGCAGAAGGAGTGGATGGTGCCGATGTGCGCGGTCTCCAGCTCGCTCAGCGCCACGTCCAGCCGCTTGCGCTCGGCGGGGGCCGCGCGCGCGCGCGCCTTCTCGATCTCCGTGCGCAGCCGCAGCTTCATCTCGCCGGCGGCCTTCTCGGTGAACGTCACCGCCGCCATCGTCGCCAGCCGCGCGCGCCCGCTGACGAGCAACGCGAGCACGCGCGCCACCAGCTCCGTCGTCTTGCCCGTCCCCGCCGCGGCCTCCACCACCAGGGTCGCGTCCAGGTCCTGCCGGATCGCGTCGCGATCCGCCTGGTCGGCCAGCACCTGCGGCGTCATGCGCGCTCCCGCAGGCGGCGCAGCGGCAAGAGCGGCCCCTTCGGCTTGCGCGCCGTCCGCTGCTCCTCGTACGGCCCGCACACCGACTGGTAGTCGCAGTACGTGCACTCCCGCTCCGCGGGCGCGGCCGGCAAGAAGCCCTTGTCGATCGCCCCGCGCACCGTGCTCGCCACCATGTCGGCGGCCTCCCGCGCGTCGGGGTTGTCGCGCAGCGGCACCGCGTAGGAGCGGTACTCCCCCACCGACGTGCAGTAGTACAGCCGCCCCTCCTCCACCACCGTGCCGGGGAAGATCTTCTCCAGCGCCAGCGCGTAGAGCACCGGCTGCAGCGTCCTGCCGCCGCCGATGACCGTCTCGTCGGTCGCGCGGACCTTGCCCGACTTGAAGTCCGTCGCCCGCAGGCGGCCCGTCGTGCTCCGCTCCACCAGGTCGATCGAGCCGCGCAGCTGGATGCCGCAGTCCAGCGCGGCGGGCGCCTCCTGACTGCCCTCGTCCTCCTGCGAGCGCTTCTGCTTCAGTCCGAAGGACAGCTCGAAGTGCGAGGGCACCCAGTCGGGGTCCTCCGGCATCCGCCGCAGCCACTCGGCGAGGTCCGCCTTGATCTGGCCGATGCCATCCTCCCACACGCGCGGGATGGCGGGCGCCAGCTCGTCGGCGAAGCGCGCTGCCACGCTCGCCGCCGCGGCGTCCAGGATGGCGCGCGCCTGCGGCATGTTGCGCGCGGTCACCGGCAGCAGCTTCGCCTCGCGCAGCGCCACCAGCGTCTCGAACTGCGTCTCGTGCATGATGGTGCCGCGCTGCAGCGGGTTCAGCTCCTCCAGCTCCGCCTTCTCCTCGCGCGGGGCGAGGCGAAAGACGGCCTGCAGCAGGAAGCGGTACGGGCACGCGGCGTAGTTCTGCAGCGCCGTCGGGGAGAAGGAGCGCTTCGTCAGCCCGTGCTCGGCGAGGGCGGCGAGCGCGCGTGGCGCAGGGTCCACCAGGCCGTCGGCGCGCCACCACTTCTTTACCGCCCAGCGCTGCGCGCGGAAGCGCAGCGCGCGCCCCAGGTGCGGGTTGGCGAAGAGCAGGTAGCGCGCGGCGCCGGCGCTCAGGCCGGCGGGCATCCGCAGCAGGCGCTCCAGGATGGCGAGATCGTACTCCGCCTCGTCGATCGCCTGCGACGCCTCCTCCGGCGCCGGCCAGCCGATGCGCGCCTGCGACGCCTCGCTCGACTTGCGCGCCAGCTCGTCGAAGCCGGGCAGCGCGCCCTCCTGCGCGCGCACCACCTCCAGCGCGTAGAAGGACGGCGTGCGTGGCCGCCCCTGCTCCAGGTCCAGCCGCGGGTACGACGCCACCACGCGCCGCCGCGCCGCGCCGAGCGCCAGGCGCAGCGCGAGACGCTCCTCGATGGCGCGATCGGCGTTCACCGGGAGCGGCGACGCGGCCTCCACGCGCTCGCGCGCGGCGTCGGGGAGCACCGGGTCCTCCACCACCTTCTGCGGGAAGACGCGCTCGGCGAGGCCGGGCACGAACACCACCTCGAACGCCATGCCGCGCACCTCGTCGGGCGTGCCGACGAAGAGCCGGCCGTAGCGACGGCCGGCGGGACGCACCGTGAGCTCGCCCAGCCGGCGCTCCAGCACCAGCCGCACCTCCCGCAGCTCCACCGGACCCACCTCGCCCATGGGGTTGAGCTCCGCCAGCACCGCGAGCACCCGCTCCGGGCGCCGCAACGCGCGCGTCGCCAGCGCACCGAGCGTGTCGATCCACTCCTCCCATGTCGCCTGCTCCGGCAGCGCCTCCAGGGCGGCGAGCAGCGGCAGCGCGAAGTTGCGTAGACTGTCCAGGGCGTCCAGGTCACCCTGGATGCGCCGCGCGAGCGCCTCCTCCGTCTTGGGCTCCTCGAGCGCGAGGCGCAGCTCCTTCTCCAGGCCGTCCAGCCGCCGCTTGTAGCGATCGCTGCGCTTGATGACCGCCGCCTCGACGAGCAGCCGCTCCCAGTGGCGCGGCGTGCGCAGCGTGCCCGCGGTGACGGCGTTGTCGCCGGCCTCCGCCGCCGGCGTCGCCTCCTCCGCCGCCTGCTCGGTGTCTCGCTCCACCGTGCGCGGGAGCGCCTCGTCCGGCGGCGGCACGCGACGCGCCTCGACCGGCGCCTCCGGAGGCGGCGCGCCGTCCGCCGACGCGGCGGGCAGCTCCCCCAGCGAGAGGTACTCGGCGAAGCGCGTGGCGGAGAGGTCCTCCACCTTGCACGAGAGCAGGGCGAGCAGCGCGCGCCCCGCAGGGTCCGGCCGCGAAGAGCCCCGCGCGAAGTGCACCGGGAT
Source organism: uncultured delta proteobacterium (assembly GCA_963782055.1). Taxonomy (GTDB): domain Bacteria; phylum Myxococcota_A; class Polyangia; order Polyangiales; family Polyangiaceae; genus DASXHD01. The sequence continues at coordinate 94,631 of CAWAIF010000003.1, read as the reverse complement.
GCCCGCGCGCCGCATCGCCTCCTCCACGTGCGCGCGGTACAGCGTCGGGTTGCGCAGCACCACCGCCATCGCGTCGAAGGGCACACCGCGCTCCGCCTCCTCGCGACACGCGCGGGCGAGCTCCACGCACTCGCGGCTCTCCCCCGGGGCGGAGAAGATGCTGAGCGCGGAGGGCGCGCCGGCCAGGTCCGCGCGCTCGGAGAAGAGCTGCTCCTGCATGGCGTGCACCGGCCCGGTGGCGGCGAGGCGCTCGGCGCAGTGGCCCAGCGCCTCCACGGAGGTGCGCGTGCGCTCGTCGCCCTCCGGAAAGAGCACGAGCCCATCGCCGGACGCCTGGAGCAGGGCACCCACCAGGTCCCGCTCGAGCGCGGTGCGCACGGGCACGTCGACGAAGAGGATCGGCTTGCCGACCAGGTCCGCGGGCTCCTGCCGGGCGATCGCGCCGGCGGCGAGGGCGAGGAGGTCGGCGCGATTGCACAGGCTGCTCCGCTCCATCTCGGCGGTGTAATCGGCGAGCGCGCGTGTCAGGTCCCCGTCGACGATGGACGCGGCGTCGGCGCGCACCATGCGCAGCTCGGCGAGTGTCCGCGCGAGGGCGCGCGGCAGCCCCGGCAGCTCGGCGATGGGCGCGAGGCGCTCCAGCCGCCCCTCGCGATGCGCCCGGTGCACCACCCGCGCGCACACCGCCTCGACCGCGAGCCCGCCCACCGGCGTGAGCCCGCGCTCCGCCCTCGCCCGCTGCGCGAGCACGGCGGCGAGCTGCACCAGCGTGGTCCGGTGCCACCCGAACGCCCCGCCGAGCTCCGCCGCCACGTCGCGTGCCAGGTCCGCCGCCGCTTCGTGCGTGGCGGCCACGATCACCAGCTCGCGCGCCGCTCCCTGCGAGCGGAGCCACCGCGCCGCCTCGGCGAGACGAACGGCGGCCGACGTGGATGTGCGAACGACGATGGACACGGGGCGGCGATGGTAGCGCGAACTGCGCTCGCCTGCCCGGGGCGAAGCGCAGCAAGCACACTGTCACCCAGGCGCCGCCGCCTCACAGCGCGAGGACGCGCGTGTACGCCGGCTCGGGCGGCGGCGCCTCGATCAGGCGCCTCGCCCACGCGACGTCGGTCCACCGGAGCGTGTCGGCCACCTCGTACTGCGGCACGAACGCGCCGGCGAAGGCCTCCGCGCTGGTGGTCCCCGGCGCGCGCAGCGCGAGCCACTCCCGCCGGACGAAGCCCGTGCCCACCTGCAGCGCGCGACCGCTGGGCACGTCCACGTGCACCGTCGCGATGCGCGGGGCACCCAGCCCGACGCCCAGCCGCTGCTCGATCCCCGCGAGCTCCGCCGGCATCGCCCATACCGCGCGCTGCTGCGTCGTCGTCAGCTTCCTCCCGTCCGTCTCGGTCACCGCGACGGCGAGCGCGTCGGCGAGCACCGACTCCGCGCGCGCCAGCAGCGCGGCCGCGGGCCCGTCGTCGCTCAGCGCGCGGTGCGCGCGCAGCCCGCGTGAGGTCTGCCGGACCAGCGCGAGCAGCCGCGCGATGGTCTCCGGGTGAGGCTCCACCATCGCCGGCGGGCCTGCGACGGGCGGCGGCGGGTCCTCCTCGGCCACGTCCCGCGCCGCGTCGCGCGATAGCGGCGCCGTGTCGTGCCGGAGGGTGGCCCACGCCACGAGCGCCGCGTTCACCCTCCGCCGCGCCTCCGCCACCGAGCCGGCTGCCGGCTGCGTGGCGTCGGCGACCGACGGCTGCAGGTAGGTCGCGATGGCGTCCAGGAAGGAGAGGTAGAGCGAGCGGTGCCTCGCGCCGGACGCGGCGGGGAGGGCGCGGCGCGCGTCGGCCAGCGCGCCGTCGAAGCCCTCGTAGGCGTCGTCCCCGGCCTCGTGGAGCGCGTCGCGCGCGGCGGAGGACCCGAACGCGGCCGCCACGTCCAGGGCGGTGGGCAGCGCGCGCACGCCGCCCTGGGCCGTCGCCGTGGGGCGATCGCCGCGCAGGGCGCCCAGGCGCGGACCGGTCAGCCTCGCGAGCGCGAGGACGTCGGGCGGCGCGCTCGGCCCCAGCACGCGGAAGACGACGAGGGGGGAGTCGAGCGTCCCGGCGGGCGCCCGCACGCCCAGGTCGTCCACGCGCGAGCCGGCGGCGTTGCGGGCCGCGCCGCGCCGCAGGCGGTCCACCCGCGCGACGTCCACCACCGACTCGCCGTCGCGCAGGTCCACGCCCAGGGAGGCGGCCACGCGCCACAGATCGCGCGGCCCCAGATCGTCGGCGGGTCCCTCGGCGAAGGTGCGCAGATCGTCCAGCCGCTCCCACGCCGCGGTGGCGGTCGCGTCGCCACCCGCGTGCAGCAGGCGCGAGGCCGTCATCGCCGCGCGCGTGAAGGTGCGCATCTGCTCCACCGTCACCGGCGCGCGCGCGCCGGGCCGCGGGGCCAGCTCCATCGCCGCCTGGGCGAGGTAGGTGATGGCCCGGAAGGCGCCGACGCGCGGGTCGGTGCCGAGCAGCCCGCGCTGCGCGTCGAAGACGGCGTAGTCGACGGGCCGCCGCAGCACCGGGCTCGGCCCGATGCCCACGTGGGCGTTCACCCGGGCGAGCTCGTCCTTCACCTCCGCGGCCAGGTCCGCCGGCGGAGGCGTCGCCGGGTCGAGGAGCCCGCGCGCCACCGCGACCACCGCGCGGAGCATGTCGCAGGCGGCGACGGTGTCCGGACGCGACGCCACGCGCTCGCGCTCCAGGGCTGCGGCCATGGCGCCGAGCAGCGCGGCGAGGTCGGGCATGGTCACGCGGCGGTCGGCTTCCTCCAGCGCGGCGTCGACCGCGGCGCGCGCCACACCGAACAGGGCGTCCATCGTCACCACGTAGGGGACGCCCGCCTCGAGAAGGTGCGTGTAGAATGCACCCATCGACACCTGGTGGTCCGTCGCGGGCAGCACCACCACGCCCGCCTTGCGCAGCGCCTCCTCCGCCTCCGCCGGGCGCGGGCCGAGCTGGGCCTGGGCGATCGCCAGCACGGCCAGCTCGTCGGGGGCGAGGGGCACGACGCGCGAGGCCGGACCGGGCGCGACGGAGAACGCCACGTCCTGCCAGTAAGACCCCTGCGGCGGGGTGGCCCGCGCCTCGGTCACGTGGCGCGGTGCGGGCGAGGAGGCCGCGGACGCCGGCGCGGGCGGGACGCTCCCTGGCACGGCGCACCCGGCCCCCGCGACGCACGCCCCGAGGGCGATGGCGCGGACGTGGGAGAACACCGGGGCTCGCACGGGTTGACGTTGTCCCCGCCGGCCACCAATGTCAAAACCTCGGCGTGAGCCTCGGCAAGCCGCATTTCCAGAAGCCGTCGCAGCCGCAGCGGGTCCCGGTGGTCACCGGCGGGCTCTTGCGTATCGTGCTGCTGGCGCTGGTGGCGGTGGGCGGAGCCGTCTATGCCCTCTATCTGCACTACCGGCCGCGGCCCGCGCCTCGCCCGCCGGCCACCGCGTCGGCGCCGCGAGCGCCGCCCAGCGAGATCCCGATCGAGCTCTCCCCGTAGCCCACCCCGTCACGCCTCCCGCGCCATGGCCAAGGAAGACACCCTCGTCATCCACGAGATCTACGCGAGCATCCAGGGCGAATCGACCTTCGCCGGGCTGCCGTGCGCCTTCGTCCGGACCACCGGCTGCAACCTGCGCTGCGCCTGGTGCGATACGCCTCAGGCGTTTTACGACGGGACGCGCATGCGAAGAGAAGAGGTGCTGGCGAAGGCACTGGCCCTGGGCACGAGGCTGGTGGAGCTGACAGGCGGCGAGCCGCTGCTGCAGCCCGGCGTACCGCTGCTCCTGACCGAGCTGTGCGACGCCGGCAAGACGGTGCTCGTCGAGACGAGCGGCGAGGCGGACGTCTCGCGGGTGGATGCGCGCGTGCACAAGATCATGGACCTCAAGGCGCCGGGCTCCGGGGAGTCGCCGCGCAACCGCTGGAGCAACCTGGAGCACCTCACCGCGCGCGACGAGATCAAGTTCGTGCTGCAGGACCGGCGCGACTACGAGTGGATGCGCGACACGGTGCGGGAGCGGCACCTGGCAGAGCGCACCCCCAACCTGCTGGCGAGCACCGTCTTCGGCCGCCTCGCCGCGCGCGAGCTGGTGGCGTGGGTGCTGCAGGACGCGCTGCCCGTCCGGGTGCAGCTCCAGATGCACAAGTACATCTGGCCGCCCGACGCGAAGGGCGTGTGACCCTCCTCCCCCTCTCCACGAGGTGGAGAGGGAGACGGAGGGTGAGGCTCAGCGCGGGTGGTGCCCCATCGCGCCCATGCCCCGCATGTTGCCGAGGTTCTTCATCATGTCCCCCATGTCCATCGTCTTGTAGCCGGCGGGGACCTCGAAGCGGGAGTCGTCGATCGACTTCTTGTCCACCTTGGTGACCTCCATGCGCGAGACCTCCTTGCCGGTCGGGTCGCTGGTCACCGCGCGGAGCGGGAACATGCCCTCGCCGGTGAGCGTGCTCATCCACGCCTTGGAGGGGTCCTTCATGGAGGAGAACCAGGTGATGCCCTTGGTCACGCACACCTCGCTCTTGTTGCCGCTCTGCGCGGTGACGTTCCAGATGTCGCACTGGTAGCCGGCGACGGTGTCGGTCTTTCCGGTCTTGTCGATCTTGGGTGCGGCGGCGGCCCCCGCGGCCGCGGCGGGCCCGGCGCCCTTGCCGACGTCGTCCATGTTCATGACCATCGCCAGCTTCTGGGCGTCGACGACGGTGATCATCTTCTTGTTGCTGGTGTCCATGATGGCGTAGCCCGAGCCGCCTGGCCTGCCCGTAGGCGCGTCGAAGCGCATCTTGCTGCCCTTGACCTCGTAGGTGATGGTCTGCGGGGGCTTGCCGTGGTCGGACACGTTCATCGTGATGTCGCCCTCGAAGGGCGTGCTGCCCGTCACGAAGGAGAGGGCCTTCTGCACCACGGAGGGTGTCTCGGTGGTGGACGTGGCGGCGGCGCCGGAGTCTCCGGCAGCGGTAGCCTTCTCCGTCTTGTGACATCCGACCAGCGTGACGAGCGCGAGCGCGACGGCGAGCTTCTTCATGGAGCCATCCTCTTCCTTCCTTGGGCGAACAGGAGTAACCCGCCCGACGGCCGGGCGTCAAAGGGACGCGAGCGCGTTCAGCGGGCGCCGGTCGCGAACGCGCGGAAGTCCTCGACGTCGTCCTTCGACCCGAGGATCAGCGGGGCCCGCTGGTGGAGCGTCTGGGGCACGATGTCCAGGATGCGATGCTCGCCGTCAATGGCGGCGCCGCCCGCCTGCTCGAAGATGAAGGCCATCGGGTTGGCCTCGTAGAGCAGCCGCAGCTTGCCCTTGGGGCTCTTCTTGTCGGCGGGGTAGGCGAAGACGCCGCCGCGCAGGAGCGTGCGGTGCGCGTCGGCCACCAGCGACCCGACGTAGCGGTGCCCGTACGGGCGGCCCTCCTCCTTGTCCTCGCCCTTGATCCACGCGTTCCACTTCTTCACGCCGTCGGTCCAGCGGGCGTGGTTGCCCTCGTTGACCGAGTAGGTGCCGCCACGCGCGGCGCAGCGCACGTTGGCGTGGGAGAGGAAGAACTCGCCGACGGTCGGGTTGAGGGTGAAGGAGTGCACGCCGTGGCCGGTGGAGAGCACCATCACGGTGGAGGGGCCGTAGAGGCAGTAGCCGGCGGCGATGATGTCGCGGCCCGGGCGCAGCGCCTCGTGGACGGTCGGCGGCGAGGTGGGGTCGAGGCGCCGGAGCACCGCGAAGATGGTGCCGATGGTGACGTTGACGTCGATGTTGCTCGAGCCATCGAGGGGGTCGAAGAGCACCACGTACTTGCCCGGATGCCCGGCGATGCGCGCGGTGTCCAGCTCCTCGCTGCCGAGGATGCCGCAGTGCCCGCTGCGCTCGAGCACGTTGATGAGCACCTCGTTGGCGAACTCGTCCAGCTTCTGCACCGCCTCGCCCTGCACGTTGGTGTCGCCGGTGTAGCCGAGCATGTTGGCGAGGCCGGCGTTGCGCACGCGCATGGCGATGATGCGCATGGCCAGCGAGACGTGGCTGAGGAGCGAGGTGAACTCGCCGGTCGAGCCCGGCGCGGCGCGCATCCCGGCCAGGACGTGGTCGCGGAGGGTGGTGCCCACCAGCGGGGCGGCGGCCGGCGGGATGTGCGAGAGGCTCTCGGTCATGGCGGGCGCTATTTCGCCCCAGGTGGGGGGAAGCACAAGGGAGACCGCGTCACTCTGAGGTGAGTGTCGCCAGCCGGTCTTGCCGGGCGTGGGCACGAACGAGGCGAGGCACCCGGAATGACGCGTCAGCGCGCCCGCTCGCTCACGTAGATGTCCTGCTGGAAGTCCCCCGCGGGGTCGGTGGGGATCGCGCGGGTGAAGTAGAGCCTGCAGCCGTCCGGGGAGATCCAGTTCGCAGCCTCACCGGCGGCGGTGGCGAGGCTGCCGACGGCGCCGGCGTCCCCGAACGGCGCGTCCGTCGACGCGCGGCTGGCCTGCCAGATGTTGCCGAGCACCCGCCCCGACACCAGATCCACCCGCACGAAGAACATCGTCCGCTCGTCCGGCGTGAGGACTGGGCCGTTGAGCAGCACGGGGCCGGCGTCTCCCATCCCGGTGACTGGCACCAAGGCCGGGGCGGTCCCGAAGGGCTGGCCCACCGCCGGTCGCCGCGACACCCCGATGTCCTCGCCGCCCCACTGGTGCGTCACGAAGTACACTGTGAGCCCATCGTTGACGAGGTAGGGCGCGGCTCCGGTGTTCACGGTGGTGATGAACGTGGGCGTCCCGAAGGGTACCGAGGTGCTCGGGCGCGTCGCCTCGCAGAGTCGAGGCGGCCTGTCGAAGATGGTGTTGGGCGCGCCAATGAACACCAGCGAGAGCTGATCCGGCGTGACGTTCGGATCCTCGGCCGAGGCGTTGGGATACGCCATGCCCGGCACGAGCGCCGGCGTCCCGAACGGCTCCCCGACCGCGTCGCGCGTCGCCACGAACACGTCCGACTGGGTCGGGTCCGCGCGTGCGCGGTTGCTGATGAAGTACGCCGTGCGTTCGTCGGGCGTCAGCCGCACGTCGTACTCGTCGTGGTCGGGCGTGTCGATCCCCGCGAGGGGTACGGCTGCCTGGAACGGAGCGGAGACGTCGCACCGGGGCGCGCCGGCGTCATCGCTCGCCTCCGGAGGGCCGGCGTCTGCCGGCGTCCCGGAGGGCGTGCTCCCGCAAGCGCAGAGTCCGAGGGCCGCAAGCGACAGCCCACGGCAGATGCGCTGCGTCACGGGAAGACCCTCGCCGTCCAGAGGCCTGTCGGGCCGCCATAGCGAGCGTCCCCGCCCCATGCGGCCAGGAAGGAGTTGGATGTGGCGTCCGCCCCGATGGCCTGGTGGTCCCACCACGGCGCGAGGTTGTGGTGCCACGGAACCGTCTGGCCCTGCGTGCCGTTCACGACTTGTGCCATCCGACGATGGGACACCCGGAGTGCCGCGTCAGTGCACACGCTCGCTCACGTAGATGTCCTGCTGGAAATCCCCCGCGGGGTCGGTGGGGATCGCGCGGGTGAAGTAGAGCCTGCAGCCGTCCGGGGAGATCCAGTTCGCATACTCACCGGCGGCGGTGGCGAGGCTGGCGACGGCGCCTGCGTCCCCGAACGGCGCGTCCGTCGACGCGCGGGTTGCTTGCCAGATGTTGCCGATCTGCCGTCCGGAGAGCAGCTCCGCCCGGTAGAAGAACATCGTCCGCTCGTCCGGCGTGAGGACGGGGCCGTTGAGCAGCACGGGGCCGGCGTCTCCCATCCCGGTGACCTTCACCATGGCCGGGGCGGTCCCGAAGGGCTGGCCCACCGCCGGTCGCCGCGACACCCCGATGTCCGCGCCGCCCCACTGGTTCGTCTCGAAGTAGACGGTGAGCCCATCGTCAACGACATAGGGACTGCCTCCGGTGTTCACGGTGGTGATGAACGTGGGCGTCCCGAAGGGTACCGAGGTGCTCGGGCGCGTCGCCTGGCAGAGACGCGGCGGCCTGTCGAAGATGTTGTTACACGCCCCGATGAAGACCAGCGAGAGTTGATCCGGCGTGACGTTCGGATCCTCGGCCGACGCGTTGGGGTTCGCCATGCCCGGCACGAGCGCTGGCGTCCCGAAGGGCACCCCGACCGCGTCGCGCGTCGCCACGAACACGTCCGACTGATTCGCCATCGCCCTCGCGCGGTTGCTGACGAAGTACGCCGTGAGCTCGTCGGGCGTCAGCCGCACGTCGTATTCGTCGTGGTCGGGCGTGTCGATCCCCGCGAGGGGTACGGCTGCCTGGAACGGAGCGGAGACGTCGCACCGGGGCGCGCCGGCGTCATCGCTCGCCTCCGGAGGGCCGGCGTCTGCCGGCGTCCCGGAGGGCGTGCTCCCGCAAGCGCAGAGTCCGAGGGCCGCAAGCGACAGCCCACGGCGGATGCGCTGCGTCACGGGAAGACCCTCGCCGTCCAGATGGCCGTCGGGCCGCCATAGCGAGCGTCCCCGCCCCATGCGGCCAGGAAGGAGTTGGATGTGGCGTCCGCCCCGATGGCCTGATAGTCCCACCACGGCGCGAGGTTGTGGTCCCAAGGAACCGCCTGGCCCGGCGTGCCAACGGCGACAGGCTGCATCATCAAGAACGGATTACCCCAGATGTTGCCCGTGACGCCGCCGTAGACGCGTGCAAACTGGTTGTTGAAGGTGGTGTCGTCGCGCATACCGTACCAGGTCAGCAAGAGCTCCTGGTTCGGAACGGCAGGCGGTCCAAGAAACGACAGGACGGCGCCCCACTCGTCCGCCACCACGACTCCACCGTCCGGTCCGTTCCCGCCGGGGCCACCGTCGACGAAGTTGCACCCGGCGGTGTTGTAGCAGGGATCCGGGGCTTCGTAGATGGGGCCCGGCGCGGGCACCTGGGTCCCGCCGCTGCAAACCAACGCGTAGTCGTGGATGCTGACTCGCGTGCCCAGTCCGTGGGAGCCGGAGCGGTCGTGGACGAAGGCGACCTGGTTGTGGAACGCGGCGACCGATGCGAAGGGCTGGTTCGTCGAGTTCCATCCGGTGGGGTAGCCGACGTTGATCGGGTTGCCCACGCAGTTGGGCCACGCCGTGTCGTCGTCGATGGTCCAGTTCCCCACGGGAGGGAACCAGACCTGGTCCACCGTGTCGTACACAGCCCAGCGCCAGCTGACGTGCACCAAAGACTGCGTACCATTGCACCTCCCCGCGTAGAGCCCGGAGACCACCTCCGGCCAGGCCACGTACAGCGCTTCATGTTCTGTCTGCGTCGAGCACGCGATCAAGGTACCGAACGCGAACTTGGGGTGGATGCTCCCAGTATCGGCGTCGTTCGGAATCCGGACTGGAGTGCCCCCTCGTGAAGCCGCCGCCGGCATTCGGCGCATCGAATCGGATCCAGTTGATCCATCCGTCCCCACCAGCGGTCCACGATACGTACGTACTGAAGGGACCACTGGCGTCGGACTGGATGAAGGGGCCATCCGTACCCCCGGCGCCACACTTCTTCCTCCAACCCCCCGTCTTCACTGCGCAGCTCGTCAGCGGAATGTCGACGTACTGTGCGTCGTGGAAGTGCGCTCCCCCGTCGTCGGAGACTGCGGCCACGATGTCGCTGGGTGAGTTCACGTTTCCGGCGCCGTCATAGGCGACGCTGGTGTAGATGACGCGAGAGCCGTTGTTCGAGATCGAGGGATCGGTCACTGCAGCGAGCCCCGGATCACCCAGGAGCCCGCCGCCCGGCACGAAAGATACGCCATTGGAGCCGATGCCCGGATCTCCCCAGTCTGCGCCGGTGCTCATCAGGCTGGTGGTCCAGGACGTGCCGGTGAGGTCGGTCGAGAACGACCACGCGGGTACCTTGCCGCCATTGCAGTGCAGCGGGTCCTGGCAGTTGTTGGATCCGACCACCCACCTACGCATCTGCGTCTGCGGGTCGAGCACCGCGGCGACCGCTGTCTCGTGCAGCCAGGGAGGTCCTGGTATGGGCTGGTTCGGCGCGATCGTCAGACCTGCGGACGAACGTGCGACGGCTTCCTCCTGTGGGCGCGTGGAGCAGGCCCCCAACCCCCCCCCCACGACGCCGGTCAACGTGAACGCGTACACCGCCAGAGCCCTCGTTCGCTTCATGATGGTCCTCCCCGGGGCACCGCGCCAGCGTTCGCTGCGCATGGCCCCGCATCGGTCCAGTGCATCTCCATGCAGCGAGCTTGTCGATACTCCCTGGGGAGTAGGGGGTGAACGCCCACGTTGTGGGCGCCTGTGGCGGCGCGGCGTCCGTCAGGAAGCGGCCTTGTAGATCGCGATCACGTCGCCGAGGAGCTTGAGCGCCTCCTTCCGCGGCCGCTGGAAGGCGTTGCGGCCCATGATGGAGCCGAAGGCGCCGCCCCTGGCGATCTCCTTGATGTCGGCGAGCAGCTCGTCGGTGCCGCGCGACTCCCCGCCGGAGAAGATGAGGATGCGCTTGCCGTTGAAGGCACTCTGCACGCAGTGGCGCACGCGGTCAGACAGCGTCTTGGTCGGGATGCTGTACTTCTCGAAGACCTTCTTCGCCAGATCCTGCTCCAGGAAGTCCTTCGGCGGCTTGATCTTGATGACGTGCGCGCCGAGCTGCGCGGAGATCTGCGCGGCGTAGCCGCACACGTCGACGGCGGTCTCGCCCTCCTTGGAGATGCCGGCGCCGCGCGGGTACGCCCACACAATCGTCGGCAGGCCGTGGGCCTTCGCCTCCAGGATGAGCTCCCGCAGGTGCTCGTACATGATGTTGCGATCGCCGGAGCCCGGGTAGATGGTGTAGCCGATGGCGACGCAGCCGAGGCGCAGCGCGTCCTCCACCGAGCCGGTCACCGCGCTGCAGGGCTGCGAGACCTTGGCGAGGGTGTCCGAGTTGTTCAGCTTGAGGATCAGCGGGAGCTGCCCGGCGTAGCGATCGGCCACCGCCTCGAGGAAGCCGAGCGGCGCGGCGTACGCGTTGCATCCGGCGTCGACCGCGAGCTGCGGGTGGTAGTCGGGATCGTAGGCAGGCGGGTTGGGCTGGAAGGAGCGCACCGGCCCGTGCTCGAAGCCCTGGTCGACGGGCAGGATGACCATCTTGCCCGTGCCGGCGAGCGCGCCGTGGTTGAGCATGCGATACAGGTTGGCTTTGACGCCCGGGCTGTCGGAGCCATAAAAGGAGAGGATCTGCTTCACGCGGTCGGTCATGGGCATCGGGGCGCTCCTTCGATAGGGGGACGGAGGCTACCCAACGCGCTGGAGGGGTCAAGGGTCGCCGCCGGGGCGGCGCGCCTCTCGCCGCTACCGCCCGCGGCGGGCGGCGCCGTGCAGGAACAGGTCCACCACCTGCGCGGCGCGCTCCTCGGGGTCGAACGGCTCGTTCGTCGACTGCGGGTCCAGCATGAAGGCCCGCAGCGCCCCGCCCAGGAAGCGCACCAGCCGCACCGGCTGGCGCGGGGCGAGCGCCCCGGAGGCGACGCCATCCTCCAGCAGGGCGAGCATGGCGGCTCGGAACCGCTCCGGCTGCTTGACGCGGCGACCCTTCAGCACGAGGGCGCCCGCCGCGCTCGCCGGACCGATGAGCCCGTACTCGAACGCCACGCCGAAGAAGGCGCGGTGCTTCGCCAGCGCCGCCAGCATCCGCGCGAGCTGCGCCCGCGCGCGCCGCTCGAAGTCCTTGCCGTCCCCCGGCCTCGGCTCGATCGCCGCGACGACGACGCGCGTGCGCTCGTCGAGCAGGGCGACGAGCACGTCCTCCTTCTGCTCGAAGTGGTTGTAGACGGTGCCGACCCCGGTGCGCGCGCGCGCGGCGATGTCCTGGATGCGCGCGGCGTGGAAGCCCTTCTCGGCGAAGACCTCCTCGGCCGCGTCCAGGATGGCGTTGCGGAAGAGCGCCTTGGCTTCGGCGCGGCGCGAGGACGGAGCGCGCTTGCGGATCGCCGCGTTCACTTGATGAATGATGATTCATCCAAGGACCGCCGGTCAACGAAACGCGAAGGATTGTCCCACCCGGGTGTCCCGGAGCCCGCCTCAGCCGTCCAGGGCGCTGCAGGCCACACGGAGGGGCGACCGGGCGCGTTTCGGCATGGCCGAATCGCTCCCAGCGACCTAGTGTGTTCTCGTCGTGTCGTCCCATCGTGTGGCGCTCGCCACTTGCCTGCTGCTCGCAGCGTGCGGCCCTTCGTCCTCCGGCGGCAAGGGCGCGTCGAGCGCGCACCGCGGGACGAAGGCGTCGGTGGGAGGCGAGGGCCCGCGCAAGGTGGACCTGGAGTTCACCCTCAACGGCAAGCCCTTCCCGCTGCCCATCGTCCACGGCAAGGTCGCCGGCGAGGAGACCATCTTCCTGGTCGACACCGGCGCCAACTCGCACGTCATCGCCGGGTGGCTCGCGCGCAAGGTGGGCCTCACCACGCTCAGCCTGGGGGACACCGGGACCGACCACGTCGGCCGCCCCATCGAGACGCGGCGGGCGCCGCACCCGCACGTCAGCATCGACGGCTGGGGCGAGCTCGCAGACCAGTCCATGCTGGTGACCGACGTGCCGGAGGCCGTCTCGCGCCTCGGCATCGGCGTGTTTCTCTCGCCGCAGCAGCTCGCCGGGGATGGCCTCGATGTCGTGCTCGACTTCCCCCACTCCGAGATGCGCACCATCGCGGTGGACGCCACCCCCACCGCGGTCGGCAGCTTGCTCACCCTGGAGCCGCCGCACGCGTGCGTGGACGACGAGAGCCCCTTCCACGGCCTCGCCTTCGTGGTGAACGCGACGGTCGAGGGCCACGACGCGCGCCTGCTCATCGACACCGGCGCCCACCAGTCGGACCTGCTCATGACGTCCAAGGTGGGCAAGGCGCTGTTGCCGCGCAGCGAGGAGTCGAAGGAGGCGGTCTACGCGGCGTCGGGGCGGGTCACGCCCCGCACGGTGAGGGGCGCCAGGATGAACGTGGGAGCGGTGGAGGCGATGCGCAACGTGGACCTCATTCCCGGCGCGGAGGATCCTTTCTGCCCGCGCGACGGCGTCCTGGCGATGGACATCCTCAAGCAGTGCACGCTGGTCCTCGGCCGCCGCACCGTCTCGGGCGTCTGCGAGGAGAAGTAGGCCTCGGTCACGACCTCCCCCGGGAGAGACGTCAGTGGACGATGTTCAGGCGGACCCGCTTGCGTGTCGCCTTCTCGGCGTCGCGCTTCTCTAGCTCCTGCGCCGACCGCGGCATCACGACCGTGCCGAGCTCCTCCGGCAGGGGCAGCTCCTGGTTCTTCGCGTAGACGGGGTGCCGGCCGCGCGTCTTGTACCACTCCGCCACCGAGGCGTTCGCCTTCATCTTCTCGATGACGTTCCGCCAGCCGACGCCGGTGTTGTAGGCGCAGAAGCTGATCTCCCCCATCTGCGTGCCGTAGGGGATGATGCACATCTCGGTGCGGCGGAAGTCGTAGTTGAACAGATCCTGGAACCACATGCCGGCGACGAAGAGCACGCGCCACTCGAACTCGCCGGCGTCGGTCTCGTACTCGCCGATCTTCTTGCCGCGCGTGCCCGTCTGGCTGCGAAACTGGCGGATCAGGTCGGCGAAGGTGTAGTTGGGCGGCGCCTTGTCCGGGCGGAAGTTCTTGAGCAGGGCGAGCGCGGTCTGCGCCATCGTCACCGGGCGCGGCTGGGCGCCGTCGTTGATGTCGCCCAGGTCCAGCAGAAACTGGTCCATGTCCAAAAACTGGCTGAGCGGGACCATCTGCTTGGTCTTCTTGTTGACGAAGAGGATGGTGCCCATCCCGCAGTTGGGGTGACAGCCGCAGTTGAGGGCGCCAAACTCCATCGTCGGGTCCTGCAGCAGGTCCGCCAGATCGCTGAAGGGACCCATCGCCGAGAGGGGGAACCAGTCGCGCAGGGGCTCGGTCACGCCGGTCTGCACCTTCACGTCGTGCGCCAGGTGCGAGAGCGTGTAGCGCTGGCGCACGCGATCGGCGTCGGAGATGTCCTCGTCGCGACCGGTGAAGCTCACCGGCTGGAAGGACACGACGGTGATCTTGTCGGCGTTGGCGATGGCGAAGTCCAGGATGGGGCCGACCTGGTCGTTGTTCACCCCGTTGACGACGGTCACGACGAGCACCACGTCCACGCCGGCGGCGTGCAGGTTCTCGATGGCGCGCTTCTTCACGTCGAAGAGGTTGCCCACCTTGCGGTGGCCGTTGGCCGCGTTGGTCACGCCGTCGAACTGCAGGTACGCGAGGCGCAGGCCGGCCTCCTTCGCCTGGACGCAGAAGTCGCGGTCCTGCGCGAAGCGGATGCCGTTGGTCGCGCACTGCACGCAGAAGTACCCGACGTCGCGCGCGTACTGGACGGCGCGGAGGAAGTGCGGGGAGAGCGTGGGCTCGCCGCCGGAGAACTGCACGCTGAGCTGCCGGCGCGGCTTGATGGTGAGCGAGTCGTCCAGGATCTGCTGGACCTCGTGCCACTCCAGCTCGTGGACGTAGCCGACCTGGTTGGCGTCCATGAAGCACGGGTCGCACATCATGTTGCAGCGGTTGGTCAGGTCCACCGTCAGCACGCTGCCGCGGCCGTACTTGACGCTGGAGGTGCCGTGGTTGCGCAGCGGCGTCGGCGGCGCGAGGAAGTCGCGGCCCGGGTAGAGGCGCTCGATGCGCCGCGTGAACTCCGGGTCGATGCTCATCACGTCCTCGAAGCGGCCGTGCTTCGCGCACTCCTTCACCATGAGGAGCTCGCCGTCCTGCTCCAGGATCGTCGCGCGGATCTCCCCCGGCTTGCCGTCCACCAGGGTGGAGAGATCGCGCACGCCGTCCAGGATGTCGCCGCGCACTTCCTTGACGCAGCGGGGGCAGAGGGAGTCGGTCTCGCGCGGCCAGCCGAGCTGGGGGAAGGTCTTCTCGCGGCGCTTCATCAGCGGGCGGGGGGCCCACTTCGGATGGGGCGCGGGGCGCTCGAAGGCCACGTTGAACTTCTGCACCGCCGGCCACAGCGCGCGTGCCGCGCGTGTCGCCAGGCGCTCGGCCACACGCGCCGCGCGCACCATCGGCTTCTCCGCTGTCGGGGTGGGCGCCTCGACCGCGGCGACCGGCGGGCGCGCCGGCGACGGGGCCGGGGCGGCCGCCGGCGCAGGACGGGAAGCAAGGTCGAAGGACGACGGCATGGCCATGGCCTTGTAGTTGTAGCTGGCCACAGGACCGAAGAGAAGCCCGCCGGCCCGGGGCGTAGTAGGCTTCGCGGCGGCCAGGGAAGCGATGAAGTCGTTCACCGAGTACCTCACCTTCACCACGAAGAAGAAGCGCGAGCTGGTGCACCTCACCGGGACGCTGGAGGGTCTCCTGGAGCGCAGCGGCATCGAGGAGGGCTTCATGCTCGTCTCGGCGATGCACATCACCGCCGGGGTCTTCGTGAACGACGACGAGGCCGGCCTGCACCACGACATCTGGAAGTGGCTGGAACACCTCGCGCCGGAGGGGCCGGAGTACCTGCACCACCGCACCGGCGAGGACAACGGGCACGCCCACCTGAAGTCGATGCTGGTGCACCACGAGGTGACGGTGCCGGTGACCAACGCGCGGCTGGACCTCGGGCCGTGGCAGCGCATTTTCTACGCCGAGTTCGATGGCCAGCGCCCCAAGCGGGTGATCGTCAAGGTGCTCGGGTTTTGAGAGCGTCCCCGCGACCGGCGCGCCTGCGGTCCAGGGCGATCCTCGGCGCGCTGCTCGCCGTCGCGTGCGCGGCGTGCGGCCCGGCGGCGCCTCCGCCCCACGAGGCCGGCCGCGCGCGGGCAGAGGCGAGGGCGGACCGGAGCGCGCTCGGGCGCTTCCTCGCCGACGAGGACCGCATCGTCACGCTGCTCGCCGCGACCGACCCGCGCATCGCCCTGCGCGCGCGCGTCTCGCCCTCCGACGCCCAGCTTCGCAAGTCGGTGGTCGGGGCGATCCTCGCGGAGGACCCCGACGTGGGGGTGGAGGGCGGCCGCACCGACGTGCTCTCCTTCGACGCTCGCGGGCGCGCGCTGACCGCGGCGGCGGGCGTGCTCGCCGGGTGGAAGCGGCCGATCGCCGACCCGGCGCCCGGACGGCACCTGCAGCCGGAGCTGGAGCGCGAGCTGCTCGGACGCTGGCTCACGGCAGAGCGCTCGCGGCTCCGGACGGAGCGCGAGCTGCCGCGCTCCGCGGGCACGCTGGTGCGGGGGCTGGTGGCCGGGTGGAGGGCGCCACGCACGCCGCAGGCCCTCGCGCAGCGCGACGAGTGGCTGGCGAAGCGGCTGGACGCCGTGGCGGCCTCGCTCACCGCCGGCGCCCTCTCCCTCGTGGAGCGGGAGGATCTTGAGGACGCGCTGGACCCCCTCGAGACGAAGGTGGAGGTGGGTTGGCCGCGGAGCCAGGCGGCGCTGACGCGGCTGCGCATCGCCGCCGAGAACATGCAGGTCGCGCCCGCCGGCAAGGACCGCTGGAAGGAGGTGGCCGCGGCGCTGGCCGCGCAGGTGGGCACCACCCTCACGCCGGAGACCCTCTCGCGGCTCTTCGAGTCGGAGGACAGGCAGCTACGCGCCGCAGTGGACGCCCTGATGGTGGTGAAGGCCACCGACGAGGGCTACGCCGCGGCCGTGGACGACGCGCTGCGTACGCCCGGCGATTGCCCCGCGCCGCAGACGCCGTCGCGGCTGCGGAGGATGCAGCCGCCGCCGGAGCGCGCGGGCATCTGCGCCCTGGGCCCCGCGCTGGAGGAGGCGCAGACCGCCGACCAGCAGCTCGTCGTCCTGATGTCGATGCAGGCGCAGGTGGTGGCGGCGCGGTGGGCCATCGCGCTGGCTCACGGCGCGGGCACCGGCGTGCTGGACGCGATCGTCAAGCCGATGGCGTTCCTCCCGCCGGAGCGCGAGGGGCGGCTGCTGCGCTTCGCGGCGACGCGGCCGGTGGAGGCGATCGGCCGCGGCCTCGCGGTCGAATGGTTGATGCGTCAAGGAATGGCCGCCGCCGGGCCTCGCGCGTCGGCGTGGCTCGCCTTCGGCGACGTGCCGATGGACGTGCTCGAGCGAGAGCTACGCCCGCGGGTGAAGCTGAAGGACAAGCCGCCGGACGCTAGCGCCCCACAGCCGCCAGCTTCTCCTCGACCATGATGTCGGCGACCTTGTAGGTCGGCGCGCCCACCTTCTTCGAGCGCTCGAAGATCTCCATCATGGTGTCGTAGATCTGGAGTGTCTTCTGGCGCGCCGCCTCGGCGTCGTAGCCGCGGACCTCCTGGGCGACGTTGACCAGGCCGCCCGCGTTGATGGCGTAGTCTGGCGCGTAGAGGATGCCGCGGGCGTGCAGATCGTCGCCGTGGCGCGGCTCGGCGAGCTGGTTGTTGGCGGCGCCGGCGACGATGCCCGCGGTGAGCTGCGGGATGGTGTCGTCATTGAGCCCGGCGCCCAGCGCGCACGGGGCGAAGACGTCGCAAGAAACGGCGGCGATGGTGTCGATGGTGGTGACGGCCGCGCCGAACTCGCGCTGCGCGCGCTCGCTCTTGAGCGGGTCGACGTCCGCCACGGTGAGCTTGGCGCCCTGCGAGTGCAGCTCCTTGCAGAGGTGGTAGCCCACGTGGCCGACGCCCTGCACCGCGACGTGCACGCCGGAGAGGGCCTCCTTGCCCAGCTTGAACTTCACCGCCGCCTCGATGCCGCGGCGGACGCCCAGGGCGGTGAAGGGCGAGGGGTCGCCGGAGCCGCCGTGGGACGGGTCGATGCCGGTGACGTGCTTGGTGACCGTGCGGATGACCTCCATGTCCTCCAGCCCGGTGCCGCTGTCCTCCGCGGTGATGTAGTGGCCGCGCAGGTCCTCGATGAACTTGCCGAAGGCGCGGAAGAGGGCGACGCGATCGAAGTGCTGGCGCGGGCGGATGATGACGCTCTTGCCGCCGCCGTGGGCCAGGCCGGCGAGCGCGGCCTTGTACGTCATGCCGCGCGCGAGGCGCAGCGCGTCGATGAGCGCCTCGTCGTCGGTGCCGTAGTGGATGAAGCGGCACCCGCCGAGCGCGGGGCCCATGCGCGTGTCGTGGATGGCCACGATGGCGCGGAGGCCCGTCGCCTTGTCCAACTTGAAGTGCAGTTCCCCGTAGTCGTACGCGTTGAGCTTGTCGAAGAGGTCCATCGAGGACCGATCTGTAGTGCCAGCCGGCGCGCGTGGGAAGCCGAAGAGGCTAGGGGTGATTGAGCGGCGGGTGCATCGGCGGGAGCTTGAAGCTCGAGGCCGGCTTGGCGCTCCCGGCCTTGGCCCCGGCGTCGGCGCTCTCCTCGAACTTGGACTCCTCGGCCGTCACCCACGCGTAGGGGAAGCTGCCGATGGTGTAGATCGTCGAGTCGCCGTCCTTCTGCGCGTAGTGGGCGGTGCCCGCGGCCTTGCCCACCTTGAGGGTGAAGGTGCCGGCGTTGTCCTTCAGCGCGATGGTGACCGTCTCCTCGGGGGCGTCGAGGCCCGTCTCGGCGGGCGTCTTGCCGTCGCCGAAGTCCTCGGCGGTGAGGTTCTTGAAGGCGCCGAGGGCCGTCTTCACCTTCTGCGGGTCGAAGTGCGGGATGGCGGCGCCCTTGAAGGTGCCGGCCCACTTGTCGTCGCCCTTGGTGAAGCTGAACTTGCCGTTCTTGTTCTCGATCTCCAGCGAGATGGCGTTGGCGTCGTCGAACTTGAAGATCTCGCGGTCGCGCCAGTCCTTGAGCTCGCGCGTGTACATGAAGCCGGAGTAGCCCTTGGCGAGGTAGATGTCCGGCTTGCCGGGGATCATGACGCTGTCGCCCAGACCGCCCGACTTGCCGAACGTCGCGTCCAGCTTCTTGTCCTTGCCCTTGAAGGTCACGACGTGCACGCCCTTGTCGGCGCCCAGGTCGTAGCTCTTGATGGTCTCCTGGTCGGCGTTGGTCACCGCCTTGTCGGAGATCTTCAGCTCCTTCAGGTTGTCCAGCAGGCTCTTGACGTTCTGCTGGTTGGCGATCACCTCCAGGGGCTTGGTGATCTCCCACTTGTCGCCGCGTTTCTCGATCACCACCTCGCCCTTGCTGCCGTTGGTGATGTCGATCTTGTCGACGTCGTCGGTGGCGACCAGCGCGGGCAGGTCCGGCTTGCCGGCCTCCGTCCCGAGCTTGGCGTCCTTCTTCGCCTGGAAGTAGACGCCCACCCCCAGGCCGCCGAGGACGACGAGGGCAATGCCGATCTTCGCGTTCCGTTCCATTTCTCGCTCTTTGGGGTTCAGGTGCGCGTCAGGCGAGCTTCACGTTCATACGGCGGTTGGTGCGCCAGCGCCAGCGACCGACGCCGTAGCCGATGAAGGCCAGCGGCGCGAAGAACGTGAGGAAGAGGCCGATGTCGCGCTGCGTGGACTTGCGCGCCTCGCGCATCTGCTTCTCGTCGCGCTTGATGTCGTCCTCGGTCTCGTTCTCGTCGAACTTGGGCGCGCTGACGTCGCCGTAGACGAGGCCGGGGTCGCTGAGGATCTTGGCCGAGACGGCGAGCAGGTCGACGTCGCCGCTCAGCCAGTCCAGCGTGTTCTTGACGGTGAGGATCGCGTAGAGCAGCGGGGCCGCGCCACGCGACATGTCGGCGTAGGGGCCGGCGATCTGCAGGAGCTTCTGGTCCCCGCCCATCGGCATGTGCATGCCGAACTGGCTCATGTCCTGCCCGTTGCCCGCGCGGGCGAAGGGGTTGGCGGTGAACTGGCTGGACGCGAGCACGAAGACGCGCGCGCTCTTGCCCTCCGGCACCTCCGGCGCGGCGTCCACGCCCTGCTTGTCGCCGGCGGGGAAGGCGCTCTTCAGCTTGCCCTCGACGACGGCCGCGACGCCGAACTGCTGCCACTCGCCCTTGGGCCGCCAGGCCTGGAAGGGGGAGAGGTCCACCGTGTCGTCCGTCTTGCGGATGGACCGCGGGGAGCTGCGCGCGACGATCTTGATGTCCGACGCGTTCGGCTGCTTGTCCTTGTGCAGGACGATCGACGAGGCGAAGGGCAGCACCACCTGCTCCTGCCGGAAGAAGGGCGGGAAGCTGGTGTCGAGGAGCTGGTTGTCGCCGGTGAAGCGCGTGTCCGCCAGCACGTCGAGGAGCTGCGGGAAGCGCACGCTGGCGAGGCCCGCCTGCGTGAGCATCGTCACGTGGAAGGCGCGGCCGAAGTCGAGCACCACGTCCTTGCGGAGCTCGATGCCGTAGCCGTCCAGCAGCTTGTCCAGGCCGTGGGTGCTCAGCGTCGCGTTCATCGTCGCGTCGCTGGGCTTCACGTTCACCGCGCTGGCGAAGACGGCGAGGCTCTTGCCCTTCATGACGAACTCGTCGATGCGGCGGAGCTCCTTCTCCTTCAGGTCCTTGCCCGGCTGGGTGATGATCAGGCCGTCGAGGGAGTCATCGATGGGCTGGTCGCCGCCCTTCAGGTCCACGTCGACGAAGTTGTAGAAGGGGAAGTTGCGCGCGATGACGTCCTGCATCGACGGCTTGCCCTGCCCGCCGCCGCCGGGGACGAGGTTGCCCTCCGAGAGCTTCATCTCGTCGTCGCCGGTGAGCAGGCCGATCTTGTGCTTGATGTTGTCGCCCCGGTCGCGAAGCTCGCGGATCTTGTTGGTGATCCAGAACTCCAGGCCGGTGCCCTGGTCCGGGGAGAGGAAGGGGATGGTGTCCTTCTCCACGCCGTACTTGAAGACGAGGCCCATGTAGCCCTGCGTGACGCCGACCTTCTCGTCGGTCTCGCTGGCCTCGCCGAAGGGGACGGCCTTGAGGCCCGCGGCCTCGGCGTCCTTCTTCTTCTGGTCGTCGTCCTTGGCCTCGATGATCGTGTAGTCGAACTTGCCGCCGCTCGCCTGCTTGTACTCCTGGAGCAGGTCCCGCAGGTCGCGCACGAAGGCGTCCAGCTTGGGCAGGCCCTTGGTGACGTAGGCGTCGACGGTCATGTTCTGCTTCATCGACCGCAGGAGGCGGGCGCTGCCCTCCGACAGCGTGTAGCGCTCGGCCTTGGTCATGTCCTTGCGGGCGTACACGCCGAAGGCGCCGAGGGCGTTCACCGCCACGCAGATGAGGGCGATGACGACGACGAGGATGAGGCTCTCGGTAGCGGCTTTGGTTCTACGTTCCATGGCCATGGGTCACTTCCACTTCCTGCTCTCGAGGGAGCGGAACGATACGAGCAGGCACACGATGGCGATCGACACGAAGTAGGCGATCGCCCGCGTGTCGATGAGGCCGCGTGCGAAGGGCAGGAAGCGGCTCTGCAGGCTGACGAAGCTGACGACGTCGCCCAGCGCGCCCGGCAGATCCTGGACGAGCACGCCGAGGATGAAGAGGACGGTGAGCGTCGCCGCGGTGACGAAGAAGCTGATGATCTGGCTCTCGGTGAAGGCCGAGAACATCATCCCGATGGCGACGCCGGCGCCGCAGTACAGAAACAGTCCGAGGTAGCCGGTCCAGACGGGACCCCAGTCGAGCGGGCCGAGGTGCCACGGCCACACGAAGATGGCGACGGGGTAGGTCATCGTCGCGACGAGGAGGATGGTGCACATGGCCAGCGCGGCGAGGTACTTGCCGAGGATGACCTCGGTGTCCTTGACCGGCATGGTGATGAGCAGCTCGATGGTGCCGGAGCGCTTCTCCTCCGCCAGCACGCCCATGGTCACGAGCGGGATGACGAGGCAGAGCGCGGCGGGGGCGAAGTCGAAGAGGCGCGCCATCGTGGCGCGGTCCACCTGCCAGAAGCCGCCCTGGTAGAAGAAGAAGTAGAGGCCGAGCAGGGACATGCTCAGGCCGATGACGACGTACGCGACGAGGGAGTCGAAGTAGGCGCGAAGCTCGCGCTTGGCGATCGTGAGGGTGTTGCGGACCGAGTACATGAAGCCGGCGGACGCCGCGGCGCCCCCCGGCTCTGTCGCCCTGGCCCTGGGCTTGTCGGCGTCGCGGTCCTTGGACCGGGAGCCGAGCTCTGCGACGGAGGTGGTCTTGTCGGTTGCCATGGCTCAGTCGTCCTCCTCTTCGTCGTCTTCCTCTTCGTCGTCTTCTTCCTCTTCTTCCTCCTCCTGGTCTTCTTCCTCTTCCTGCTCCTCTTCTTCTTCCTCCTCGTCCTGCTCGTCCTCGTCCTCCTCCTCGTCTTCTTCTTCCTCTTCCTCCTCCTGGCCGAGGCGGCGGTTACGCAGCTCGTCGCCCAGGGTGAGGTTGCGGAAGACGTTCTCGAGGGTCTGCGCGTCGCGGTGGAGCTCCAGGAGCACCCACCCCTTCTGCGCGATGAGGGCGAAGATCTCCGGGCGGAGGTCGTCCTTCGTCTCGGTGGACAGGGAGAAGGCGTGGGCGCGCTCGTCGGTGGGGAGGGCGTTCACGCCGGAGACGCCGGGGAGCTTGCGGAGCGCCTCCTCGACCTCGTCCTGCTTGGGGGGGGAGCCGGTGCCGCGGTAGGGCAGCGCGCCGGAGGACTCCTGGATCCAGACGACGTAGCGGACCTTGCCGCTCCTGGCGCGGATCTCGTCGAGGGGGCCGTCGGCGACGATGCGGCCCTTGCGCACGATGATGGCGCGGGCGCAGGCGGTCTCCACCTCCGCCAGGTTGTGCGTGGAGAGGAGCACGGTCCGATCCTCGCCGATGTGCTGCAGGTACTCGAGGAACTCGGCCTTCTCGTTGGGGTCGAGGTCGCTGGTGGGCTCGTCCAGGATGAGGATGGGCGGGTCGTGGATGAGCGCCTGCGCCAGGCCGACGCGCTGGCGGTAGCCGTGCGAGAGGTGGCGGATCTCCTTGCCCAGCACCTGCGCGATGCCGCACACCTCGACGACGTCCTTCGCCCGCTTGACGAAGGTGGCGTGGTCGAGCTGCCGGAGGTCCGCGGCGAAGCGCAGGTACTCCAGGACGCTCATCTCGGTGTAGAGCGGCGCGCGCTGCGGCAGGTAGCCGAGGCTGCGCCGCACGCCGAGCGGCTCGTCGAAGACGTCGTACCCGTTGACCTTGGCGGTGCCGCCGGTGGGGGAGATGAAGCAGGTCAGGATGCGCATCGTGGTGGACTTGCCCGCGCCGTTGGGCCCG
This sequence comes from uncultured delta proteobacterium, assembly GCA_963782055.1. Classification (GTDB taxonomy): domain Bacteria; phylum Myxococcota_A; class Polyangia; order Polyangiales; family Polyangiaceae; genus DASXHD01. The sequence continues at coordinate 71,667 of CAWAIF010000003.1, read as the reverse complement.
AGAAAGCCGACCACTTCGCCCTTGTTCACCTCGAAGCTGACCTTGTCGAGGGCGCGGAACGATCCATAGTTCTTGGTGAGGTCGTTCGCGTAGATCATCACGTCGGTAGCCATCCGACCTCCTGCGTGCGCGGCTTTCGAGCCGAGCGGCGAGCCATCGTGCCCGACCGGGCTCTCTCGAGCCGGCAGTCCGACAGCTCGAAAAAAGCTGGGAATTGCAGAGCGCGCATCCTAGCCAGGGGGCACCTCGTGTCAACGTTGGGATCCGCCTTGGCTCGGGCCCGCGTTGGCGGACCGCATGGTGACCTTTGGCGGACCGGCCCGAGAACCTTTGACGGCGCAGGATATTCCCCGCCGCGTGGAACTTCGAATGGCTGCGCCTACTTCGGAATGCGCAGGACGGCGTCGTCGACGCCGACGTAGAGGGCGTCACCCACGGCGAGCGGAACGGGATCCTTCAGCCCATCGGCGACGACCTGGGGCGTCCCGCCCGTGGTCGACACGACCGACACGGTGCCGGCGCGTGGGCTGGTGAAGTACAGATTGGCGCCGTCCAGCGCGAGGCTGGTGGGCCGGTCGAGGCCGGTGGCGAGGACGACGGGCACGCCGCCGCCGCGGGGATAGGCGAGGATCTGGCCCGCCGGAGTGTCGTCGGCGATGGCGACGTAGACCTTGGTGGTGTCCACCGCGACGCCGGCGAAGGGCAGCGACTGGGGCGCGTCGAGCACGTCGGCCACGCCGCCGTCGCCGGTGGCGACGACGTGGAAGGCGCCGCCGTTGGGCCCGGAGCCGGAGAAGTAGAGGTCGAGGCCGCTCAGCGCCAGGCCGGCGGGATCGACGACGCCGCCGTAGTTGCCGATCTCCTGCGGCGTGCCGCCGTCCAGTGTCGCGCGCTCGACCACCAGCCCGCCGTTCTGGTCGACCCAGTAGGCGTTCGTCGAGTCCACGACCACGCCGACCGCGAGCAGCAGGTTCGTCTCCAGCGCGGCGACGGCGCCGCCCCCCTGCGGCACGGAGTAGACACCGCCGGTGCCGCTCGCCGGGGAGGTGGTGAACACCACGTCGGTGGAGGTGAGGGCGAGCGCCCACGGTCCGTCCAGGCTGTTCGCCACGAGGGTGGAGGCGCCGCCGGCCGCGGGCACGCTCCCCACCCAGCCCTCGCCCGGCGCGCCGGTGACGTAATTTGTAAAATACACGTATCCCGATCCGACGGCGATGCCGTGCGGGTGATCGGCCGTGGCGAGCGACTGGACGCCGGCGGCGGCATCGGCGGAGGCATCGGACTGGGTGCTGCCGCCGGGCGGGGGGATGTTCTTGCCCGTATCCAGCGTGGGGGGGTGCGTCGGCTCGGAGCAGGCGAGCAGGGCCAGGGCGAAGACGGGGAGGCAGAGCGCGAGGCGCACGGTGGGAAGCTATGGCCGGCGGCAGGGCCGGGCAACTTCGGGGGGCATGCCCTCCGCCCATGCGCCCCTCCGTCGGATCGCGAGCAGGCGAACGATCGCGCGGCCGGCGCCGCTCGGGCTGGGCGTCGCACCGTCCGACCGCTCGGCTTGCGGCCCCCCCCCGCGTCACTCCTACGCGGAGCGGGAGCGTGCCCATTGTGCGCATGCTAGCAATCCGACGTTTCGCCCGGATTTCATGGGGATGCACCCCCCACCGGTCAGCGTCGGGGCAGCTCGACCACGGTGAGGGTGCGGGGCAGGAGGTGGTCGTCGCCGAAGGCCTGGGCGTCGGTGGTCCAGAGGGAGGCCTTGGCGGCCACCAGACCCTGCCGGGCGATCTCTCGCCGCCTGGTGACCTCCGTCGCGCTCTCCGCCTTGTCGGTCGGGAGGGGGGCGACGGCGGCGGCGGCGAGCACCGCCGCGTCGTGGCCGATCGCCGTCCACCAGGTCGGCTCGTCGCCGAGCTGCTTGCTGTACGTGAGGATACGCGGGTCCATCTTCTTCGGGATCGCGGGCAGCGCTCCCGCCCCGATGGTGAGCACGTGCATGCTGGCGGTCGACACGTCCACGCCACCGGAGGCCTCCAGCGTGAGCGCCAGCGTCACGTCGCCCGCGGGCAGCGCCCGCGAGAGCGCGCGCGTGCACGCCTCCGGACCGGCGGCGAGGAAGTCGCGCACGTGGTCGTGCGACCAGCTCGCCGTCGGAAAGCGGGCGCTCGAGAGCGGGGGCTCGCAGGAGACGGGCGGGAGCAGGGTGAGCGGGGTCTTCGCCGCGGCGAGCGCGTCGCGCGCGATCGCCCCCACCGCGGTCGCCACCTTCAGCGGTCCCGCCGCGCCCCTGCGCGACGCCCGCGACGCCAGCTCGCCGAGCAAGAGGGCGATGCTCGCGTCGGGCGGCTCCCCCGCCACGAAGGAGAAGCGAATGGGCTTGTCCTTCGGCACGCCCAGGATGATGACCGGCACGCCGCTGGCCTCGCTCCAGTGTCGCGCGCGGTCCGGCTCGTCGCCGCCGAAGCCGGCGAGGATCACCGCCGCGCCCGCGCCCGCGAGCTCTTCCAGCGCGATCTCCAGCCCGTCCTTGCCGCCGCTGTCGCCGCGCGTGACCAGCCGGGGTGCGCCCGGGTCCGGCGTCGCGCGCGGCAGGTTCAGGGCGAAAGCCACGCCGCGCGCCGCGTCCGCCGCGGCGTAGCGCAGGTCGGCGTTGGCTGTCGGGAGCACCAGGCCGATCGTCCGGCCGGCCACCGTGCTCACGCCGCGCAGGCTGGTGGCGAGGTCCCGGAGGTCCTGGCCCGTCTTGCTGGTGGCCAGGCTGGCCCCGAAGCTGGAGCCGAGCAGCCACTGCGCGAGCTTGCTGTCCTGCGCGTCGATCGCCTGCTGCGCCACGCGCTGCGCGAGCAGACGCCCCAGCTCCGCCGAGTAGCCGCCGCCCTCGCCGCTGACGATGGCGCGCAGCGAGCCCTCCAGCGCCACCGGCGACATGCGCGCCAGCTCGGCGGCGAGCTCCTTGCGAATCGCGTCCTTGTCCTGCTCCGGCGCCGAGCGCAGCCACGCGTCCATGTACGCGACCGCCTCGTAGTCGCGCTTCGCCTGGACGGCGGCCAGCGTGAGCTCCTCCAGCACCAGCCCGCGCAGCGCAGGGTCCACCACCTTGCCCACCAGCGGGCTGAGCATCGCCATGGCGTCGCCGGGCTGCCCGGCCAGGCGCAGCAGGCGCGCGCGCGTGGCGACCTGGAAGTCGTGGGCGTTGCCCGGCGGCAGCGTGCCGATGGCGTCCATCTCCGGCGTGGCCGAGCGCACGTCGCCCGCGTCGATCATCAGGTTGGCGAGGTAGATGTGCGCCAGCGGGGCGAGCTCGTCGTGCGGGAAGCGGACGAGGAAGCGCTGGATGCGCAGGCGCAGCGCCCCGGCGGCGCCGCTCTGCCTGTCGTGGGCGAAGGAGTCGCGGATGTCTGCCCACGCCGTGGCCGAGTCGGTGCTGGAGGCCAGCGTCGGGACGGCCGTCTCGCCGACGCGCGGGCCGGCGCACGCCCCCAGCAACAGGGGCACGAGGAGGAGCCCCGGCGATGAGGCCCCCACGAGGCGCCGTGCCGCGCGCGACGAGCTCACCAGGCGACGGTAGCACGCGGTCATCCCGGCGAAGTGTTCTACATTGCTCGGCACGTGTCTCCCTCCCGCGCGCAGCAGCTCCGCAAGCTCCAGTCGCTGGCCGGCGTCGTGCCCCTCGGCCTCTTCCTGCTGCTGCACCTCGGCACCAACGCGTCGGCGCTGCGCGGGCGCGCCGCCTTCGACCGCGCCGTGGACATGCTGCAGCACACGCCCGCCCTGCCGGTGGTGGAGGTGCTGCTCATCTACCTGCCGCTCGCCTTCCACGCGGGGTGGGGCATCAAGCTGGCGATCGCGGGCAGGCCCGCGCTCCAGCCCCGGACCACGGCGGGCCGCCTCTACCTCATGCAGCGGGTGACGGGCGCATTCACCCTCGTCTTCGTGGCGTTTCACCTCTACGAATTCCGCATCCACCAGTGGCTGTTCGGGATGTCGCCGCAGAGCTTCCACACCGTGCTGGAGATGCACCTCTCCTCCACGCGCTGGGGCTTCCCGTGGATCGCGTGCGGCTACCTCCTCGGCCTCGCGTCCACCGTCTTCCACTTCGCCAACGGCCTCTTCGACTTCGGCACCACCTGGGGCTTCGCCCCGGACGGCCTCACCCGCAAGCGTCTGGGCTACGCGTCGGCTGCGCTCGGGGCGGTCCTTTTCCTGATGGGCACCAGCACGGTCCTTTACTTCGCCACCGGGTCGCGCTTCCTTCTGCCCGCGCCGTCGGAGACGGCCGACCCGGCGTGCAACCCCACCTCCAGATGAGGTAGGCGTCACCGGGAGCACAGGAGCATCGGATGGCCAAGAAGACCCGAACCAAGAGCGAGGGCGGCAAGGTCCGCAGGGTGATCGTCGTCGGCGGCGGCCTCGCCGGGCTCAGCACCACCTTGAAGCTGTGCGAGGCCGGCGTCCCGGTGGATCTCTTCTCGCTCGTCCCGGTGAAGCGCTCGCACTCGGTGTGCGCGCAGGGCGGCATCAACGCCAGCGTCAACACCAAGGGCGAGGGCGACTCCCCGCAGATCCACCTGGAGGAGACGGTCTACGGCGGCGACTTTCTCGCCAACCAGCCGCCGGTCAAGGGCATGGCCGACGCCGCGCCGGGCATCGTCTACATGCTCGACCGCATGGGCGTGCCCTTCAACCGCACGCCGGAGGGCCTGCTCGACTTCCGCCTCTTCGGCGGCACCCTCTACCACCGCACGGCCTTCGCCGGCGCGACGACGGGTCAGCAGCTCCTCTACGCCCTGGACGAGCAGGTGCGCCGCTACGAGACGGTGGACGTGGAGGACGAGACCGGCTCCGCCATCCGCGGCGAGAAGATGGTGCGCAAGCACGAGTTCTGGGACTTCGTCTCTCTCGTCCTGGACGAGGAGGGCACCTGCCGCGGCATCGTCGCGCAGGACCTCAAGTCGATGAAGATGGAGGCCTTCCCCGGCGACGCGGTGTGCCTGGCGACGGGCGGACCCGGCATCATCTTCGGCCGCTCCACCAACAGCGTGATCAACACCGGCACCGCGGCGGCCACCGCGTACCAGCAGGGCGCGTGCTACGCCAACGGCGAGTGCATCCAGGTCCACCCGACGGCCATCCCCGGCGCCGACAAGCTCCGCCTCATCTCGGAGAGCGCGCGCGGCGAGGGCGGGCGCGTGTGGGTCCCGCGCGACGCCAAGGAGAAGCGCCCCGGCCGCGACGTGCCGGAGGCTGACCGCGAGTACTTCCTGGAGGAGCGCTACCCCGGCTACGGCAACCTCGTCCCGCGCGACATCGCCAGCCGCGAGCTCTTCAAGAAGTGCTTCCACGAGAAGCGCGGCGTCTACAACACCAAGAGCCAGCGCAACGAGAAGGAGGTCTACCTCGACCTCACGCACATCCCCAAGGACGTGCTGCGCCGCAAGCTCGCCGGCATCCTGGAGATCTACGAGAAGTTCGTCGGCGAGGACCCTTACGAGAACCCGATGCGCGTCTTCCCCGCGGTGCACTACTCGATGGGCGGCCTCTGGGCGGACTTCGAGCGCGCGGCCGACGGCGGCCTGGTGAAGGACTCGCCCCGCAACCAGGCCACCAGCATCCCCGGCCTCTACGTCGCCGGCGAGGCGGACTACCAGTACCACGGCGCCAACCGCCTGGGCGCCAACTCCCTGCTCTCCTGCATCTACGGCGGCCTCGTCACCGGCCCGGCGATGGCGTCGTACCGCACCGGGATGAGCAAGAGCAGCTTCGACCTGCCGAGCTCCGTCTTCGACAAGGCGCAGAAGCGCGAGACGAAGAAGTACGAGAAGATCCTCAAGATGGACGGCGAGGAGAACCCCTTCGTCATCCACCACGAGCTCGGCGAGATGATGCTGCGCGACGTGACCATCGAGCGCGACAACGCCAAGCTGGACGCGGTGCTCGCCCGGATCGACGAGCTGGAGGACCGCGCGCGCAAGTGCAACGTGCTGGACAGGAGCACCCGCTCCAACGCGAGCGCCCAGTTCGTGCGGCACCTCTTCAACATGCTGGTGCTCGCGCGCGTCGTCGCGCAGGGCGCGCGCAACCGCGACGAGTCACGCGGCGCGCACTACAAGCCGGCCTTCCCGGAGCGCAACGACGCCGAGTGGCTGCGCACCACCCTCGCCTTCCACGAGGACGGCGGCGAGAAGGCCAACCACCGCATCAAGTACGTGCGGGACTTCGACTACTCCATGCTGGGCGAGCCCATCCACGTCACCGACGAGGTGGACGTCTCGCTGGTCAAGCCGCGCCCCCGCAAGTACGAGACGGCCGGCGCCGCGAGCGCCACCGCCACGAGCGGCAAGGCCGCCGCCAGGACCGAGAAGCCCGCCACCACCAGCACCTGAGAGAACGCCATGGCCGAGAAAGTCATCCGCTTCAAGATCCTCCGCCAGGACAGCCCGAACAAGCCGGACACGCGCCGCTGGGAGGAGTTCGACGTCCCCTGGCACCCGCAGATGAACGTCATCAGCGCGCTGATGGAGATCCGCAAGAGCCCGCGGACCGTGGACGGCAAGGACGTGGCGCCGGTGGTGTGGGAGTCGAGCTGCCTGGAGGAGGTGTGCGGCGCCTGCACCATGCTGGTAGGCGGCAAGGTGCGGCAGGCCTGCACCGCCCTCATCGACGTCATCAGCCCGGAGGGCAAGCCGGTCACCCTCGCGCCGATGACCAAGTTCCCGCTGGTGCGCGATCTGGTCGTGGACCGCTCCCGCATGTTCGATTCGCTCAAGAAGGTGAAGGCGTGGGTCGACCTGGACGGCATCCACGCGCTGGGGCCCGGGCCGCGTCAGAGCCGGGAGGAGCAGGAGGAGATGTACCCGCTCTCCCGCTGCATGACGTGCGGCTGCTGCCTGGAGGCGTGCCCGCAGGTCAACGACTCCTCCGGCTTCATCGGCCCGGCCGCCATCAGCCAGGTGCGGCTGTTCAACATGCACCCGAGCGGCCGCATGCACGCCGGCGCGCGTCTGGAGACGCTGATGGACGAGGACGGCGTCGCCGGATGCGGCAAGGCGCAGAACTGCGTGGAGGTCTGCCCGAAGGAGATCCCGCTGGTGGACTCCATCGCGATCGTCTCTCGCCAGGCGACCAGGCACATGCTCTTCGGCTGGCTGCTGAAGTAGCGCCCGGCGCCGGGCGCCGGCGGCTTACAGCCAGCCGCCGATGGTGAAGCGCAGGACGTCGATGCGCGCGGCGCCGATGCCCAGGCCGGCGATGTCGTTGTTGGTCAGGGAGTTGAAGTGCAGCCCGGGCCCCAGGCCCAGCGTGAAGTGCTGCGCGGGGTGCGCCATCAGGGGCACGTAGAGGTCCAGCGGGACGAGGCCGTAGGTGCCGCCGTTGTTGTTGGTGGTGATGAACCCGGCGCCGATGCCGAGCTGCGGCCAGAGGGAGAAGTGGTCGCCCAGCGGGACGTTGTATCCTGCACGAAACAGGAAGGAGAGCACCACGCTGGTGGCGGACACCGTCCCCAGAGGGCCCAGGTTGACGCTGGTGTCGAACACCGTGAAGTCCACCAGCCCGCCGAGGCTCAGGTTGTCGATGACGAAGAAGTCGGCGGCCGGCTGGATCTGGAAGACCGGGTTGAAGTTGGCGTTGCTCAGCGTGTCGGAGCGGAAGTCGAAGTCGATGTTGGCGTCGTTGCGGATGACCAGCTCGTGGGCGTCGCCGAAGCGCGCGAACGACGTGGGCGGCATGACCGCGGGGGCCGGCGTGGCGGCGGCGCCCTGGGCGCGGGCGTCGTGGGCGGCGAGCGAAAGGAGCGCGGCGCATGCGGCGCCGATCCCGACGACCCCGTTTGTCAGAGGAGTTCTCATGGCCCGAAGGTAAGCGAGGTCCCCGGGCAGGGCAAAACATCGAGGGGTGGGGCGATCGTTCGCCTGCAAACGGTTGCCGTCGGGGCTGGCGAGGGGAGGCGCATTTCGTCTATCGTGCGGTCATCCGCCTCCGTCCGCCCTTCCCCGCCGGCCTCCTGGGCTGCGCCGCGCTCGCCGCCGCGACGCTGGCGCCTGCCGTCGCACGCGCAGCGGATGCGCCGGACACCGCGGCGGGGGGCGACGCCTCGCAGACGATCACCCTGGAGCAGGCGCAGTCGGCCATCACCCCGACGAAGAAGGACGAATCCACGCTGCCCGCGCCCCCGCCGGAGGCCCCCCCACCCCCGCCGCGGCACAAGGGCGTGGTGCTGCAGCAGGATCTGGGCGTCCTCGGCTTCGCCGGCAAGTTCGGCGGCCTCACCGGCCACCCCGCCTTCTGGATGCACACGCAGCTCGGCTACGAGCTCTTCAAGTGGCTGATGCTCTACGGCGAGGGCGAGCTGGCCTACACCGACACGGTGGAGAGCGTCGGCCCCTCGCAGAACCGCGGCATCCCCATCCTGGGCTTCGGCGGCGGCGCGCGCTTCACGGTCCACTTCACCGATCGGGTCGCCATGTACCTGCAGGGCGGCGCCGGCGGGGCGACGGCGTACGTGAAGTCCAACGTGCTCACCAACTACGGCTACCACAACGCGGAGAGCGTCGGCTTCTGGGCGGGCGGCCGCCTCGGGCTGGAGTGGTACCAGATCGACCGCCACATGGCGCTGGCCCTCTCGGGGGGCGCGCGCTACCTCACCAACTTCGCCCGGGTCGTGGGGAGCGACCTGCCGCTCGCGTGGGACGCCACCCTGGGCCTGCGGTACACCTTCTGATCATGAGCGACCCGAAGCGCGAGGACGAGCGCGTCACGATCAACAAGGAGTTCGAGTCCTTCGACGCGTTCATCCAGGAGTACGTGACGAACATCTCGCGCACGGGGGTGTTCATCAAGTCGCAGAGCGTGTTGCCGGTGGGCACGCGCGTGAACCTGCGCTTCACCGTCATCATGGACGACATCGAGACCATCGAGGGCGAGGGCGAGGTGGTGCGCGTGGAGCGCGACCCCAGCGGGATGGGCGTCGTCTTCCGCGAGCTCTCGGCGTACTCGCGCGAGCTCATCGACAAGCTGCTGACGCGCCGCGGCCCCTCCTCCGGCGAGTAGGCGCTTCGCCCGCCCCCGGAACGCGAAGAGCCCGCCCCCTTTCTCGGGGAGCGGGCTCTCGCTTTGGCGAGCCTGGCTCGCGTGTCTCAGTGCGAGTGCGTGGCGGCGGCGAAGCGCTTGGCGACGCTCTCCCAGTTGACCACGTTCCACCACGCGTTGACGTAGTCCGCGCGCTTGTTCTGGTACTTGAGGTAGTACGCGTGCTCCCAGGCGTCGCAGATGAGGAGCGGCACCGCCCCGGTGAACGCGCTGTTCTGGTGGTTCATCAGCGAGAGGGTGATGAGGCGCTTGCCCATCGGCTCCCACGCGAGAAGGCCCCAGCCGGAGCCCTCCACGCTCACCGTCGCCGCGGTCATCTCCTTCTTGAACGCCTCGAAGGAGCCGAAGTCGCGCTTGATCTGCTCGGCGAGGGGGCCGGTCGGCTCGCCGCCGCCGCCCTTGCCCGCGGGCGCCATGTTCTCCCAGTACTGCACGTGGTTCTGGTGGCCCGCGCCGTGGAAGGCGACGAGGCGCTCGAAGTGCTGGGCGAGGGCGAAGTCGCCGCTCTTGCGGGCGTCGGCCAGCTTGGTGAGCGCGCCGTTCAGCCCGTTGACGTACCCGGCGTGGTGCTTGTCGTGGTGAAGCTCCAGGGTCGCCTTGTCGATGTGCGGCTCGAGGGCGTCGTACGGGTACGGGAGGGGGGGAAGTTCGTAGGCCATGGGTTCCTCGTTCGTTTGTAGGGGAATCGCAGGGTAGGTGCGGCTGAGCCCGAGGGCAACCCCCCCTGAGCCGCACACCGTGGCCCCACCTACCGCTGCTTCGCTGCCAGCTCGTCCCGCGCGTGGGCCAGGCCCGTCGTCAGCCCCACGGGGTAGTGCGCAGGCACCACCAGCCGCTTGTGCTTGGGCAGCAAACCTTGCACCGCCCGAAGGGACCGCTCGCGCGACTCGCGCGCCGGCTCGGTGGACTCCACGCGCTTGCCCGCCCGCATGACCTTGTGCAGCACCGGTGCGCTGGAGGCCGCATCGTCCAGTCGCACGGTGTAGCCCGTACGCTCGTCCACCAGCTTGGCGTCCTTGGGGCTCATGTGCCGCTCGTTGTTGGCGTGGGAGACGTCGCCCACCGGGTGGCCGTCGGCGTCGAAGTAGCGCAGCAGCACCTTGCGGCCGGGGGCGCGGGTGGCGTGCAGGTCCGGGCCCAGGTTGATGCGCGGCGACCACTGGCCGCCTTCCTCGATGGCCGCGAGGGCGTAGCGCGCGAGGGGGAGCGGGGCGACGGTGGGCTCCACGACGAAGGCGGCCACGGGCGCGCCGCTGCGCCGCAGCTCGTCGATGCGCTGCGGGTCCAGGTCGCCGGCGACGACGATGACGGGCGACTTCAGCCCCGCCTTGGCGAAGCGCTCGATGGCGATGTTGGAGAGGTCGACGACCTCCCCGGCGTCCACCTCGATGGCGAGCGGCGCGTCGCTCCACGAGGCGGTGGCGCGTGAGCGCGCGGCGGCGACGGCGTGATCGATCGACGCGCCCGGGTGGCGGGAGTCGATGCGCAGGATGGCCTGATCGCCGGCGCCCTTCAGCCACGCCTCGAAGGCGGCCTGCTCGTTCTTGCACGCGAGGACGAAGTTGCGCGGCTGGCGCGACCGGACAGGCACGCCGTAGCGCCGGCCGGCGAGGGCGTGCGTGGTCGCGCCCGCGCCGCCGACGAACGCCGCGCGCGCGAGGAGCGGGTTGCCGCCGAGGCGGTTGGTGTGGGTGGTGCCCGCCTCGAGCACCTCGACGCCGTCGGCCGCGATGACCGCGCGCGCCATCTGCGACGCCACCTGCGTGGCGACGTCCACCGAGCTGACCACCCACGCCTCCACGAGCTGCGCCTGCCAGAAGGGCCCGTCGACGACGATGACGGGCGCGCCGGGGAAGACGACCGAGCCCTCCGGCGCGGCGTCGACGTCGCAGGTGAAGCGCGCGTCGGCGAGACGCTGCGCGAGCTTGGCGTCGATGGCGCCGGCGTCGCGCAGGTAGGTGATCTCGTCGGCCTTCATGCGGAAGCGCTCCAGCGCGTCGAGCAGCGGCTCCAGGCCGGCCATGACGGCGAAGGCGCCATCACCGGAGAGCACGCACTCGAACGTGGCGCGGGAGTTGGCGAGCCCGCACTGCATGGCCGCCGCGAGGGCGACGAAGGCGTCGAAGCCCATCGACAGGGAGTTGACGGAGAGCACCGGTGCGGTGGGGGGCGTCGAGCGCATCGGGGGCTATCGTACCCGTTTGCCGGCGCGCGCGCGGCCGCGCGTTGCGGGGCTCCTGGAGCGCTTCGGCGCGGCGGGGACGGCCTTGGGGCGCGCGGCGCGGGCATGGCCACGCGTCTTCGCCGGGGGCGCGGCCGGCGCGGCCTCCTGTTCGCGCGCCCCGCCCACCCACCGATAGAGCTGCGCCGGGCGGTGGCGACCGGTGCGCCGCGCCGCCGCGACCGGCTCGACGAGCTTGCGCATCAGCAGCCGGGAGCGGAAGTTGCGCTTGTCCATCTGCTTGCCCACGACCGCCTCGTAGACGTGCTGCAGCTCGCTGAGCGTGAAGCGCTGCGGCACCAGCTCAAGCAGGGCGGGGTGCGCGGGGCCCTGCAGGCGCTCCTTCAGGCGCGCGTGCGCGGCGGCCACGATGCGCCTGTGGTCGAAGGCGAGCCGCACCGCGCCGCGCGTCCTGGGCGGCGCGTCGGCCTCCGGGATGGACCGAAGGGGCATCCACTGGGCGGCGGCGGCGTCGTCGCCGGCGACCGGCCGCGAGGGCGCGACGAGGAAGGCGAAGTACGCGACGCTCACGGTGTGCCCGCGCGGATCGCGGCCCGGATCGCCGAAGGCGCCGAGCTGCACGAGCGGCACCGCACCCAGGTTGGTCTCCTCGTGAAGCTCGCGCAGCGCGGCGCGCTCCAGCGTCTCGCTGGGCTCGACGAAGCCGCCGGGCAGCGCCCACTGCCCCTTGAAGGGCGCCTGCGCGCGGCGGATGAGCAGCACCGAGATCTCCCCGGCGCGGATGGTGAAGAGCACGACGTCGACCGTCACGGCGGGACGGGGGAACTCGTAGGTGTAGGGCACGCCCGAGCGTCCGTGCAATGTCCGAGGATTGTCAACCCTGCCACTCGATGAGCGCGAAGAGCAGGGCGAGCCCCATCAGGCCGAGCAGCAGCGCGATCAGCAGGTCGGTGGCGTCGCGGCGGGCGGGCGCGCGCGATGCGGGTGCGTCCTTCGCGATGGCCTCCTCCACGCGCGCCAGCTCGAGGCGCGACCGTCGTGCCGCGCGCACCAGGAGCAACGTCTCGAGCAGCGCAGAGAGGAGGAGAGCCCCCAGCGCGAGCGCGCGGCCGCGAGCGCGGCGCCTGGCCATCTTCGCGCGGAGGGCGTCGAAGCCATCCAGCGCGACCCACCGCGGGAAGCCGCCGGGCACGAGGCCCGCGAGGTCCGCGTCGCACCCGGGCGCGCCGCCCACCACCAGGGGCATGGCGCGGGTCGCCCCGGAGAGGGCGATGGCGCCGTCGGGCTCGCCGGAGACGACGAGCCAGTACTTGCCGGGGTCGAGGGTCGGCGTGACGACGTGCGCCTGCGGGGACGCGCCGGCGAGCTTCGGGCTGATGGAGAAGAGGCGACCAGACTCGTCGTCCACCTCGACGTAGGCGATGTCGCGCGCGCTCGCGGAGGTGACGCCCACGTTCACGGCGCCCGGCGGGACGCGGGTGGGCGCGTCGATCCAGAGGGCCCCCGGCGCGATGGGCAGCGAGCCGAACCACCGCCCCTTCTTGCCGAGCTCGTCGGTCGCGCGCAGCGTGAGGCCGGCGACGTGGATCTGCGGGAGGGCGGAGAGCTCGAACCAGCCCGCCTCGCACGCAGGGTGGGGCGACGCCGTGACGATGACCCCGTCCTCCGGCGCGTCCTCGACGCGAGCGCCGGTGGCGGGGCGGCCGGTGGCGCGATCGGCGACGCGGACGAAGAGCCTGCCTGCCTGGCCGGGGGCGAGCCGCGCCCCGAGGACGGCGACGTCGATGGCGAGCGCCCCTTCGCGCAGCGAGGGTCGCACGAACTCGCGACGCACCTCGCTCACTTCTTCTGGCTTCCACCTCACCGCGCCGCTCGCCAGGACGTGGTCGTTCGCGTCGCGCACGTCGAGCGTGAGGGGCGCGCCTTCGGTCAGACCGGGCATGTCGAGGTCCAGCTCGGCGACGCCGTCGGCGTTGGTCCGGGTGTCCAGGTGTGTCTCGTGCCCGCCGGTGCGCGCCGTCACGTGCAACGGCGTGGTGATCGTCTCGCGCACGCCGGTGTCCTCGAAGAGGGTGACCACCTGCCAGGCCAGGCGACCCCCGCCCCGAGGCAGGTGCGCGCCGTGCACGATCGCCGCGCGCATGGCGTCGCCCGCGCCGATGCGCAGGCCGACGGCGACGATGGCGATCGCCAGCACGGGAACGAGGACGAGCAGCGCGCGGAGGCGCATCGGGGGAGCATACGCTCAACGCGGAGGTGGGGCGCGTCGTCGCGCGCGGCGGGCCCGCAAGCGCTAGAATAAATGGCCCACCTCAGGGGTTGGAGGACCCGTCCATGACTCAATCCGCCGCCTTCCTCGCCGCGCTGCCGTTGCTCCTCGCCTGCAGCAAGCCGTCCACCTCGGCCAAGCCCGACGGGGCATCGCCGGGCCCCATCACCAGCACCGCCGCGCCCGGCTGCAAGGCGTACGACGCGTGCACCTTGCTCACCCGCGCGGAGCTGGAGAACGCGCTGGGCACCGCGCTCGAAGCGGGCAAGCGCGGTGAGAACGACGTGGCGGGCAGCGCATCGCGACCGGAGATCGCGACGTGCGAGTACGGGGCGGTCGCGCTCGGCGCCCCGCACGGCGGCCTCTCCGTCTTCTGCGGACCGCACGCGACCGAGGACGCGGCCGTCGTCCGGACCGCCCTACGCACCGCCGGCTACGAGAAGCAGACGGACATCACCGGCATCGGCGACCACGCGGTCTGGGGGGTGCATGTCGTGCCCGGCGACGTGGGGGGGGAGCTGTACGTCTACACGGGGGGCAAGAAGCTGGTGGTGGGCGTGCACAACCTCCCGGACGAGAAGAAGGCGCTGGAGCTGGCCAAGCGCCTGGCCACGACCGCGCTCGGCCGCCTCTGAGTCCGGCCGTCGGGCCCCAGGTCGCCGGCCATCCCGACGGTCGACTGCGCGAGGCGTGTGTTCGGAGCTCCGGCCGCGGAGGGCCGAGCTGGCAGGAGGACTCCAGACGCCAGACGGTTTCCCGCCCCGGGCTGGGCGGCCAGCTTTTTGGGCTTCCCGTGGATCGCGCGTATGCTAGTCGGCGCAATCTCATGCGCGCTTCGCTCAAGACTTCGCTCTTCCTCGTCCTGCTCGGCGTCGCCGCCGCTGTCCCGGCGCTCGCGCAGCCGGCCGGCGCCGCCGTGACGCAGTACCCCGCCTGCTCGGATCCGCCGCCCAAGCTGAGCCAGGCCGAGCTGGACGCCGCCCACGCCATCTACCTCGCGGGCAAGGCTGCCTACGACGAGGCCGACTACCAGAAGGCCGTCGACAACTTCAAGGACGCCTACCGGCGCGACTGCTCCAAGGCGGCGCTGCTCGACTACATCGCCCGCGCCTACCAGGCGAAGGGCGACAAGGCGGAGGCCGTGCACGCGCTGGAGACATACCTGGAGCGCAACCCGAAGGCGGCGGACGCCGAGCAGGTGCGGCGGCGCATCCAGAACCTGAAGGCGCAGATGCAGCCGGTGGCGACGGCGACGGCGACGGCCACCGCGACCACGACGGCCACCGCGGCCCCCACCGAGACGGCCACCGCCACGGCCAGCCCCACCGACACCGCCCCGCCGCCCCCGCCCCCGGCAGGCGGGCACTCCGCGGCGCCGTGGATCGTCGTTGGCGCCGGCGGGGCGAGCCTGGTAGCGGGCGTGGTCCTCGTCGCCATCGGCGAATCCAAGAATCGGCCAGTCGAAGGAAGGCTGCACCGGAGAGAAGGACTCCGCAGGCAACCTCATCTGCAACCCCCCCACCTTCACTCCGGGCGCGAACGGGCAGAACCGCGCGACGCTGAACAGCACCGGCACCACGATGGCCAACGTCGGCTTCATCGTGGGCGGCGTAGGCATCGCCGCAGTCGCCGGGGGCCTGATCTGGCACTTCCTCGAGCCGACCGGCGAGAAGACGGCCGGGCTGGTCCCTCAGCTCGGCCCCGGCTACGCCGGCATGGCGCTGTCCGGCACCTTCTGAAGGCGGGCCGAGGCGCCTCGCGCGCCCGCGCCTCCGACGGCGCCTGCCCCTGTCCCCCCTGTCCCCTCTCCCTGTCCCGGGACACCAAACGTCGGAGTGCAAGCATGCTAGCAATCCGACGTTTCCCGCAGAACTCTGCGGGGGGAGGGGGGTGGCACGCGGGGTGCTTTGGGGGGGTGGATGGACCCTGTGTTCTTCACCATCAAGCGTGCGTACTACGCGACGTTGCGGCTCACGCGGCGGGCGCTCGCGGCGATGGGGCTCACCGCGGCGCGGTTCGACCTCCTCGACGCGCTTTACCGTCTCGGGACGCGCTGCGTTCACCTGCAGAGCAACCTTCGGCGCGGGCTCGGCGTCGCGCGGTCGACTGTCAGCCGCATGATGCGCTCGCTCGAGCAGCTGGGGCTCGTCAGGCGGCGACGCGACGGGCGTGACTGCCTCGTGGAGCTCACGGCCGAGGGTCGGTGCCGCGTGCGGCGCGCGTTCTTCGGGCTCGTGCTCGTTGGGCAGGTCGGGCTCGCGCTGGACGGCGCGCTCGCGCCAGGCGCGCGACGCTGGCCTGCCCACCGCCCGTGCGCGCGGGCCCGCAGGCACCTGGAGGCGCTGTGCATGCGCATTCGACTTGGCTTCGGGGACGAGGCCACCCTCGACAGGCGCACCGAGGGCGGCTTCTGGGTTCTGCGCGACGAGGACCGCGTTCGCCGCGCGGGCCGCCGCCGGAGAGAGCGCGAGCGCGAGATGGATCGCGTGCTTGCGCTCGCCACGCCCTCGTGACGCCGTGGCGGCCACACTCGCCCAGCGTGACCCGGCAGGCAGTCCTCGCGCCGGCACCCCCGGCACCGTGACCCCGCAGTCAGGAGGGGCGCGTCGCCTCCCGGATCAGCTCTCGTTCCAGAGGAGCTCGAGGTACCGCGACGCGAAGGACGACCCGAAGGCGCGGGCGAGGTACTTGCCCGCGGCCCCGTGAGAGCGAACGGCGTCGCGCACGCGCTGAGCCGCGGCGGCGTTGGCCGCGGCGTCCAGCGCCGCGTCGGCCTTGTCCAGGCCTTCGAGGTAGCGCTCGATATAGCGCACGACCGCGTGCGCGACGGCCGAGCCCCGCCGCGAGCCGGCGCGGAGCTGCGCCCCCGCGCCGCCGGACAGCGGCGCGATCCACGAGGGCACCGGCTTGCGGCGCACCGCGCTCGCGACAGCGGCGTCGAGCGTCTGCATGAGGGGCCGGTAGAACAGCTCGCCGAAGCGCGGCCTGGCGATGGAGGGGCCGCAGGTGTCGAGGAAGGCGTGCGTGACGCCGGTCGGCACGACGCGCAGGTCCACCACCAGCACCGGCGCCTCCAGCTCCGCGCGCGGATGGACGGCGACGACCACGCTCGCGAAGAAGGGCGCGGCCCGCACCTCCGAGACCACGGCCCGCGCGATGCGGTCCGCCTCGTACGCCTTCGTCGCCATGGCGACGAAGGGCGTGCCGCGCTGGATGTAGAGCATGCCCGGCGGCAGCGTCATCGAGCGCGCGCCGTGCCGCACGAGGATCGCGTCGAGCTCCGCCGTCACCGCGCCGAGGTCGATCTGCGCGATGGGCTTGGGGTACTGGATGAGTCTCTCGAGCGCGAGCATCGTCGCGCTCCCCTTTACGCGAGGTTGCGTCGGTTGTCACAGACAAGTAGCGTCTTGGAGTTGGTCCGCTCTGTCCAAGCCGGGGCCCGCGCCGCAGGTGACGGGTGACGGTGCCCGCGCCCGACACGCCGCTGCGGGAGGGCCGGGTGACCGCCCGCGCCGACGCGGGTGGCGGCCTTCTGTGGGTCGGGCTGGATACCTCGCCCGAGGTCGAGGCCACCTTCACGACGCCGGGCCAGTACACCTTCCTCGATCTGGACGGCGAGACGGGTCACTTCGCGCTCGCCGGGCTGCCCGGCGGACCCTGGGAGATCATCCTGCGCGCGGGCGGCGGCGCCGCCGTCGCGCTCCACGCCGCCGACGTGGGCACCCCGGTGCGCATGACCGACGCCCTCGGGGCAGGTTTCCCGGTGGACGACGCGCGTGGCCACCCGCTCTTCATGGTGATCACCGCCGGGGCGGTCGCGGTGGCCCGGAGCGTCGTGCTCGATCGCATCGCGCGCGGCGACGCCGGGAGGACGACGCTGCTCCTCGGTACGCGCGCGCGCCACGACGTGCCGATGCTGGAGGAGCTCGAGCGCTTCGAGGACGCCGGGGTCCACGTCTCGCTCGCTCTCTCCGACGACCCTGACGCCCCCCAGGACTACGTGCGGGGGTACGTCCAGGAAGCGCTGATGCGCGCGCTTCGCCCCGACGACAGCGTCCGTGTCTTCGTGGCCGGTCTCCCCGTGATGGTCGACGCGGTGCGCGCCGCGGCGACGAGCGCCGGCCTGGACCCTGGCGCGGTTCACACCAACCATTAACGGGCATACCCTGGCGGAGCCCATGCTGACGCCGAGCATTCCGCCGGGGAGCGTGCGCGGAGGAAAGGAAGAAGTCCGCGCCGCCTCGGTGCGGCCTTACCTCCTGCGCCTGCGCGTGGAGCGCGGCGAAGGCGCGGTGCGCACCATGCTCGCCGCGCTGGACGTCGACCCGGGCACGGTGGACTCCGAGACCGCGTGGATCAGCGCGGCGAAGGCCCGCCGCATCCTGCGCGCGGTGGCGCGCGAGCTCGGCCAGGCGGCGCTGACGCACTGCGGGCGCTGGGCGATGCACCCGGAGGCGCTGGGGACCCGCGTGCGAATGCTCCGCGGCGCGCACGACCCCGTCGATGCCTACCGCTACCTCGCGGACAACTCGCAGGAGCTCACGCGCATCGGCGTCTTCTCCCTGGAGGACTCGCGCCCCGGGGCGGTGCGCGTCTCCTACCGCCGGCGCGAGGACTCGACCGACGACGGCGAGGCAGACGAGGGCACCGGTGAGGCCCTCCTCTGCGCGGCGCGGCAGGGCGAGCTCGCCAGCTATCCCATCTTCTGGGGCCTCGACGAGGCGACCGTCACGCACCCCTCGTGCATCGCCCGCGGCGACGACGCCTGCGTGTACGAAGTGCGCTGGTCCACCGCGTGGCGCGGCGTGGCGGCCGCGGTGTGCGGCGCGGCCTCCGCCGTCCTGTTCGGCGGCGCCATCGCCGCCGCGAGCAGCTGGCTCACCGGGCTCCTCGCCGGCGTCCTCGGAGGCGTCCTCGGCGCCGGCGCCGGCCTGCTCTGGGAGCGCGGCCGCGCCGACACCCGCGCCAGGGCGTTCGAGAAGGTCCGCATCGCCGCGCTCGAGCGCAGCCTGCAGCTCCGCGGGGAGACCGGGGCGGCGCGCGCGGCCCCCGGCGAGCTGGGCGGCACCGTGCTCGGCGGCAAGTACCGCATCGGCCGCAAGATCGGCTCCGGCGGCATCGGCGTCGTCTACGCGGCGGAGCACGCCACGCTCGGTCACGAGGTCGCCGTCAAGGTGCTGCGCGGCGCGGCGGCCAAGGACGGCAGCGAGATCGCGCGCCTCCGCCGCGAGGCGCACATCCAGGTCCACGTCGATCACCCCAACGTCGCGCGTGTCCTGGACCTGGACCAGTTGCCCGACGGGTCCATCTACGTCGTGATGGAGCGCCTGCACGGCCACTCCCTCGCCGACAAGATGGCGCGCGAGGGCGTCGTCGCCCCCGGCTTCGCCATCCGCTGCTTCGCCGACGTGTGCCACGCGCTCGCCGCCGCGCACGCCAAGGGCGTCGTGCACCGCGACCTCAAGCCCGGCAACATCTTTCTCTGCGACGACGGCACCGCCAAGGTGCTCGACTTCGGCATGAGCAAGCTCACCAGCGCCGAGTCGCTCACCCAGGCCGGCTACACGCTGGGCACGCCGGAGTACATGGCGCCGGAGCAGTGCATCGGGGCGGCGGTGGAGGCGCGTACGGACCTGTACACCCTCGGCGTGGTCATGTACGAGGCGCTCACCGGCGAGCTGCCCATCCACTCCAAGAGCCGGCGTGAGCTGCTCGACCTCCACCAGCGGAAGGTCCCCCAGTCCATGCGCGTGCGCCGCCCCGACCTCCCCATCCCGGAGGCGCTGGACGTCGCGGTGATGACCTGCCTGCGCAAGCGCCCGAGCGACCGCCCCGCCGACGCCGAGGCGCTCGCCGCGCTCCTCGAGGCGATCCCCGCCGAGGACCTGCCCCTCGCCTACCGCGAGCCGGTGCGCAGCCGCCGCGGGCCCCCGGCGCCGTCGCCCTCGCGACACCGCGGCTGATCGCGCGCCGCCGCCTCACTTCAGCAGCCACACCAGCCCGGCGATGGACAGCCCGATGATGGCGATCGCCGCCGCCATGACGATGAGATCCGCCGGCGTGGGGCCCCGCTTCTTCTTCTTCTTCGGCGTGTAAGTGACCGGCTTCTGCTCCAGCTTCGCGATGGGCGCGGCGCCGCCGCGCGCGCTGGGCGGCGCCTCCGCGGCGGCGTGAGACGGCGGCGGCGGCGCGATCTCCTCCTCCGCCGGCACCGACTCGTCGGCGGCGATCTCCAGCTCCCCCAGCGCGTCCGCCACCGGCTCCTCCAGCGCGAGCACGCTCGCCCCGACGCGGATCATCAGCGAGGCGCGCCACGGCACGTCGCGCCCTGCGGGCAGCGGCGACTCGCCGAGCATGGCGCCGTTCTTCGAGCCGAGGTCGCGGACCAGCACCGTGGCCCCGCGCCGGACCACCTGCACGTGCTCGCGCGACGCGTCCGGGTCCGCGAGGGGCACGTCACACTTCTCGCCGCGCCCCACCAGGTACGCGCGGCCCTCGTCGAGCAGCTCCAGCCGCGCGCCCATGTCCGGCCCCTCCACCACCGTCACCTTCGGCACGGTGTCGTCGCCTTGCGAGCGCATCGCCTGGGCGACGAGCGCCAGCGCCAGGTCGCGCGTGGCCATCGAGATGTCTTGTGTGGGCAGCGACTGGTCGACGCGCACCTCCAGCCACACCCGGCCGACGCGCACCATGTCGCCGGTGCGCAGCGTACGCGGGGCCTTCGGGGCGAGGCGCACGCCCCCGACGAAGGTGCCGTTGGTGCTGCCCTCGTCCAGGAGCTGGTAGTCCGCCCCGCGCGCCCGGACGATGGCGTGGCGCTGACTCACGCTCGGGTCGGGGAGGCGCACGTCGCAGCTCTGCCCGCGCCCGATGACCACGCGCGGCGTGTCGAAGGTGAGGGACGGCTCGTCTCCCCCGGGCGACTCGGCGCGGACGGTGAGGGTGAGGGGCACGGGCGCTACCCCGCAGAGGAGGGAATGCTCGGGAGGTGTGGCGAGAGCTCGAGCGCGCGCTTCTCCACCCACTCGATGACATCGACGGAGACGTCGCGGCCGAGGTGACGCGAGAGCTCCTGGATGCCGGTGGGGGAGGTGACGTTCACCTCGGTCAGGCGCTCGCCGATCATGTCCAGCCCCACGAAGGCGAGGCCGTCGGCGCGCAGGCGCGGCGCGATGTCGGTCACGATGGCGCGCTCGCGCTCTGTGAGCTCCGTCGGCTCGACGACGCCGCCCACGTGGATGTTGGAGCGGATGTCGCCGGGCGGCGCGACGCGGTTGATCGCGCCGAGCAGCTCGCCGTCGAGGAGCAGCACGCGCTTGTCGCCCTCGCGCACCGCCGGCAGAAACTCCTGCACCATCGCGAGGCGCCGGCCCTCGTGGGTGATCACGTCGACGATGCTGCGCGCGTTGGAGTCTCCCTCGCGCAGCAGCATCACGCCGAGGCCGCCCGCGCCGTCCAGCGGCTTGATGACGCCGTGGTTGTCGATCTCCCGCAGGAAGGCGAAGATCCGGGCGGCGTCGGTGGTCACCAGCGTGCGCGGCATGTGCTGGGGGAAGTGCAGCGCGTAGAGCTTCTCGTTGGCGTCGCGCAGGCCGCGCGGGTCGTTGACGATGACGGTGCGGCCCCGCGCGCGCTCCAGCATGAGCGTGGCGTAGAGGTACGTCCTGTCGAAGGGCGGGTCCTTGCGGACGAAGACGGCCTCCACGTCGGCCAGGCGCACGTCGTACCGCTCCCCGAAGGCGAAGTGGGGTGCGGCGTCGCTCACGCGCAGATCGCGCACGGCGGCGTGGACGTCGCCGTCCTTGATGAAGAGGTCCCGCGGCTCGCAGTGCAGCGATTTGTGCCCGCGCGCTTGGGCCACGCGCTGGAACGCGAACGTCGTATCCTTGTCGACGATGACGCGCGTAACCGGATCCATCACGTACACGAAGCGCATGCGGCTGCGGAGCCTAGCACTGCTCTTTTCCCTTTCGAGCACCGTTCTGCTCGCGGCGGGCCTGCCCGCGCGCGCGGCGTACACACCCTCCGCGCAGGGAAGCGGGATCGGCGTCGCCACCGACGACGCACGCGCCACGCGCGCCGCCGTCGAGGTGCTGCGCGCCGGAGGCAACGCCTTCGACGGCGCCATCGCCGCGGCGCTCACGCTCGGCGTCGTCAACCCCGGCGCGAGCGGCCTGGGCGGCGGCGGCTTCGCCCTCGTGTACTCGGCGCACGATCACAAGGTCGTCGCGCTGGACTTTCGCGAGGTGGCGCCCGCCGGGATCGTCGCGAAGGACCTGTTCGATCACGGCAAGCGGGGCGCCTCGGTCGGCGTCCCTGGCGAGCCCGCCGGGCTGGAGTGGCTGAGCGTGCACTACGCGAAGCGCTCGCTCGCCCAGGACGCGATGCCCGCCGCGCGTCTCGCGCGCGCCGGCTTCCCGATCGGCCGCCACCTCGCCGACGAGATCGCCTTCACGCGCCGCTACCTCGACGGCACCCCGCTCGCGCCCATCCTCTACCCGGGCGGCAACGCGCTGGGGTACCGCCACGTGTGGCGTCGCGCCGCGCTCGCCCGCACCATCGCCCGGTTCGGCGCGCAGGGCTCGCGCCCCTTCTATCACGGCGACATCGCCGCCAAGATCGTGGCCTCCGCCGACGCGGAGGGCGACTCCCTCACCGCCGCCGACCTCTCCGGCTACCGCGTGCGCGAGCGCGCCCCGCTCACCCGCACCCTCGGCTCCCGCGTGGTCTACGCCATGCCCCCGCCCTCCGCCGGCGGCCTGATGACGATGGAGGCGCTGGCCATGTACGGCGCCGACAGCACCTCGCCGCTGCGCGCGATGGGCTTCGGCTCGAGCCTCTACCTCCACACCCTGGCCGAGGTCATGCGCGGGGCGGTGGCGGACCGCGCGCGCAACCTGGCGGACCCCGACTTCCAGCCCGCGGTCACCACGGCGGTGCAGCACGCCCTCGACCCCGCGCAGCTCGCGGCGCGCAGGAAGCGCATCCTGCCAGGCAGCACGCACCAGGCCGCCGACTTCAAGACGAAGGAGCAGGGCACCACGCACCTGGTCGTGGCCGACGCCGAGGGCAACGTGGTCTCCCTCACCACCACGGTCAACGGGCCCTTCGGCGCGCGCATCTTCGCCGGAGACACCGGCGTGCTGCTCAACAACGAGCTCTACGACTTCTCCAAGCCCCAGGACGTGGCCGCGTTCGGCGTGGCCGCGCCGGGTCCCAACGCGCCGCGCGGTCGCGCGCGTCCCGTCTCCAGCATGACGCCCACCATCGTGCTGGAGAACGGCGCGCCCATCCTCGCCCTCGGCGGCTCCGGCGGCTGGCGCATCGCCAGCAACGTGATGCAGGCGGCGGTCGCGCGGCTGGTCTTCGGGCTGGACCCCTCGGCGTGCGTCTCCTCCCCGCGCGTCTTCACCAAGGGCCCGGAGCTCTTCGTCGACCCGGAGATCGCGGAGGACGTACGGGAGGGCCTCCGCAAGCGCGGGGAGAAGGTGCAGCAGGAGCGCTTCCTCGGGACCGCCGTGCAGATGGTCGCGTGGGACCGCTCCGGTGGCGCGGTGAAGGTCCTCGCCGCGAGCGACCCCCGCAAGCTCGGCTTCGCCGCCGCCCAGTGAGCCCCCCGCGCATCTCCCCCTCTCCACGAAGTGGAGAGGGGGCCGGGGGGTGAGGCGGGGGCCGGGGGGTGAGGCGGGGGCCGGGGGGTGAGGCTCAGTCCCCGGTGTCCATCGCCAGCTCCGCGGTGGAGCCCTCGTCCATGTCGCTCGCGAGGGCGTAGCCCACGCCAGCGTGCTGCGTCACCGCCACCGAGTAGCCGTTGGAGCGGCCGACGCGCACCTCCGCGGTGCCCACCGGACGCGGGGTGAGGCCGCGGTCGTTGACCTGGATGCGGCGCGGGTCGAAGACGAACACGCTCACGCGGCGTGTCTCGCCGCCGCGCGTGACCTCGTACTGGAGCATCGCCGCGCGCTCGTTGTTCACCGGGAGCACGCAGCCACCCACCAGATGGGCCGAGCGCCGCGGAAGCGCGGACGGCCGCACCGGCACGCCCACGTACTGCTCGAACTGACCCACCTGGCTCGCGCCCTTGCAGCTTGGCGGGAGCGGACGCGAGTGCTCCGAGACCAGCTCGGAGAGCAGGTCGTCGCCGAAGCCGGCGTGGACCGAGTCGCTCGCGGTGGTGCGCGCCAGCGGGCCGCGCGACATCGCTCCCCACGCCAGCGCGAACGCCGCGGCGCTCGCCAGCGGGACGATCGTCCGCCAGGCCTGGGTCTTCTTGCGCGAGTCCTCGCGCACGCCGCCGCGCGCCTTCTCCGCCGTCATCGCCGCGGCGATGCGGGCGTGCAGGGCGGCCGGCGCCTCGACGCGCGTGATGCGCTTGAGGGAGTGGCGCATGGCCTCGTCGAGCAGCACGCGCTCGCGGCAGCCCTCGCACTCCTCGACGTGCGACTCCATCTCCAGCTGCTTTTCGGGCTCGAGCTCGCCGTCGGCGAAGGGGCCGAGCAGGTGCGAGTAGGCACGGCAGACGCGCTCGCTCATGCCACACCTCGCTTCCGCGCGCGGTACGCCGCGAGATCGGCTGGAGAGGGCTCGGCCTTCTGCGGCGCGGCGGTCTTCTTGCTGACGTCCTCGCCCTTGACGATGCCCATGGCGAGGGCGTGGCTGTACAGGGCCTTCTGCAAGAGCTTCCTTCCGCGGTGGAGCCGGCTCATCACCGTCCCGATGGGACAGCCCATGATATCGGCGATCTCCTCGTAGGAGAACTCCTGCACGTCGCAGAGGATGACCGCGAGACGAAACTCCGGCGGCAGGGCGTCCAGCGCACGCTGCACCTCGCCCTCGATGATGGGCATCAGCGCGGCTTGCTCCGGGTCGCGGAGCTGACGCATCGTCGCGGCGCTGACCCAGCCGTCGGCGAGAGGGTCCGCGTCGGGGCCCTCCAGCACCGAACGCTCCAGCCCGCCGCGGCGGTACTTGTTGATGAAGGTGTTGGTCAGGATGCGGAAGAGCCACGCCTTGAGGTTGGTGCCGGGCTGGAACTGATCGCGCGCGCGCATGGCCTTCACCAGCGCGTCCTGCACGAGATCCTCCGCCTCCGTCGGGTTGCGGGTCAGCCGGCAGGCGACGCCGTACATGGCGTCCATGTGAGACATCGCCTCGTCGAGGAAGGCGTCGTCTTTGGGAGGTGCCGGGGTATCGAAGATGGCCATACCAAGAACTTCCTGCGGTCCGGGTCGGACGTGACGGACGCGCTCCAGAACAGCATGGATCGCGTTGGTGCAGGGTCAACAGGCCCCCAGGCCGCCCTATTCCTTCGAGTTTTCCTTGGAGTTCCGGCTGGAAGCGGGGCCCTGTGCCGCCTTGAGCTTCTTCTCCAGCTCATCGATACGGGTGTTCAGTCGTTTGACCTCCGCCTGGAGCTGCTGCCAGGGCAGGAGGCTGGGCAGGATGGCCCGCACGCGCTCGTCGATCTTGTGCTGCCAGTCTTCGAGGGTGCCGCGCGCCTGCTCGACCAGCGTCTGCTTGCCGGCCGCGGACTCGCTCTTCGGCGGCTCGGGGATGGGGGGGGCGGGGGCAGGTGTCACTTTCTCCTTTTCCTTCTGGCCGGGGATGAGCCGGCCGATGGGACCCTCCCTCAGTTCGGACAAGACCTTCTCGGTGCGCTGGTGGATGAGCTCCTTCAGTGTCTGCAGCGGGACCGTGTGGCTGTGCGCCTTCTTCTCCTCGTAGATGATCTGCGCGAGGGTGACCTCGGTCAGATCTTCCTTGGAGTTGTTGTCGATGATCTGCACCTCTTCGCCGGTGCGCACCATCCCGGCGATCTGCAGCAGCGTGACGTAGCGGCTGTCCTTGGTGTCGTAGAGCTTGCGGTTGGAGTAGCGCTTGATGATGCGACGCCCACGCTCCGACGGCGTCGACGCGGTCGAGACTTCGGGTTTGGCATCCACGGCGGGCTCCTCGGGTTGGGGCTGCGACACCTGCCGTCCCCCGCGAGGACCCAGGCGTGCCGCGCGCACACGGGTATGATGCGGCGGTCGAGCGAGGAAGGGAAGGGATTCTCCATGCCGGAAGCGGTCATCGAAGCGCGGGGGGCGGAGGTCCGCTACGCGGCGGGGCGGGAGCCGGCGCTCCAGGACGCCCACCTCGCTGTCGCGCCGGGGGAGCTCGTGGGGGTGCTCGGGCCGAACGGCGCGGGCAAGTCCACGCTGCTTCGCGTGCTCTCGGGTGTGCTGGCGCCCACCCGCGGGACCGTCCACCTCTTCGGGGAGGAGCTGGGCGCGATCGGCCGGCGGGAGGTGGCGCGACGGGTGGCGATGGTCGCGCAGCAGACGGACGTCACCTTCGGGTTTACGGTGCTGGAGGTCGTCATGATGGGCCGGGCCCCCCACCAGGACACCTGGATGCGCGCCGGGGCGGAGGACGAGCGGGTGGTGGCCCGGACGCTGGAGCGGTGCGACCTGAGCGCCCTCGCGTCTCGCCGGGTGGACGAGCTCTCCGGCGGCGAGCAGAAGCGGGTGGCGGTGGCGCGGGCGCTCGCGCAGGAGCCGCGCGTGCTGCTGCTGGACGAGCCGGGCGCCTTCCTGGATGTCCGGCACCAGGTCGCGCTCTACGGCCTGCTCACCGATCTCGCCGCCGACGAGCACCTCGCCGTGGTGGTGTCGATGCACGACCTCAACGCGGCGGCGGAGTACGCCACGCGCGTGGTGCTGGCGAAGGGCGGGCGCTTCGTCGCCGTCGGTACCGTCGAGGAGGTGATGACCTACCGGCAGCTGAAGGAGACCTTCGACGCGGACCTCTACTGCGGCGTCAACGACCTCACCGGCTCGCGCTTCTTCCTGCCCATGCGGGCGCGCCCCTCGACGCGGAGCGCTCAGTAGCTGCCCGACGAGCCGCCGCCGCCGCTGCTCCCGCCGCCGCCGGAGTAGCCGGAGCCGGTGGACCACCCTCCTCCTCCGCCTCCGCCGCCCCGGAAGACCATGCCCCAGAGGATCCAGAAGAAGATGGATCGAAACGTCGGCGAGACGATGAGCAGCACGACGATCAGCGCGAAGATCGCGAAGAGCCCGATCTGCTGCAGCACGCTGAGGTGCGGGGCCGCGCCGGGCGGACCGCGAGGAGATGCGTGCGAGCTCCCCGACGACGCGGCACCCGACTCCCCCGCGCCGTTTCGCGCCAGGGTCTCCACGATGCGCGCGGTGCCCGCGTCGATGCCGCCGCGCAGGTCGCCGGCGGCCAGCTTCGGGCCGATGGTCTGGCGGATGATGTCGTTGCTCTCCAGGTCGGTGAGGGCGCCCTCCAGCCCGCGCCCCACCTCGATGCGCACGCGCCGCTCCTTCGGCGCGATGACGAGGAGCACGCCGTCGTCCTTCTTCGCGCGGCCGACGCCCCAGGTGTTGAAGGTGTCGTAGGCGACGTCCTCGATGGTCTGCCCGTCCAGCGAGCCGACGACGAACACCACGATGGCGAAGCCGTCCCGCTGCATCACGGCGTCCAGCCGCGCGTCGATCGCCGAGACGTCGGCGGCCGAGAGGCGCCCGGAGGTGTCCACGACGTGGCCGTGAAGGGGCGGGGGCTCGTACGCTCGCGCCGCCGGGGCGACGAGCAGCACGAGCGCCCCGAGGAGGAATGCCAGCCACGCCCGCGTCATCTCGAGCACGAAGGTAAGCACCTGCGGGCGTGCAGACCAACCCCGCCGGCGCGGCGCGGCCTCGCTACAGGGCCTGGTTCACCAGGCGCTCCAGCTCCGCGCCGTCGGTCATGCCCATGCGCGTGGCGACGATCTTCCCATTTTTGCCGATGACCACGAGCGTCGGCAGGTTCTCCACGCCGAAGACGCGCGCCACGTTGTCCCCCTGATCGAAGGCGATGGGGTAGGAGATCCCGTGCGCCTTCGCCCACGGGGCCGCGTTGCCTGCCTCGTCGCTGGTGTTGACGCCGACGACGACGAGGCCGCGGTCACGGTAGCGCCGGGCGACGCGGTCCACGATGGGGGCCTCGGCCCGGCAAGGGCCACACCACGTGGCCCAGAAGTCGAGCAGCACGGCCTTGCCCTTCAGGTCTGCCATCGACAACGTCTGCGGCGCCAGGTTCGGCGGGTGGGAGAGCACCTCGGCGTTGGCGACCAGCGGCACCTTGAAGTCGGGCGCGGCCCGCCCGGTGGTCGTCGGGTCCGCCGACGCGAAGAGGCGGGGCAGCCAGGCGAAGCCCAGCAGCAGCGCGACGATGAGCAGGGCGCCCGCGATGACGTAGAGCGGGCTCGAGCTGCCTTCGGCCTGGGCGGTGTTGGCCATGCGCGGGGTGTTGTAGCACGCGCACGTCAGGCGGTCGCGACGCCGGCCTCCCGCGCGCGGGCGCGGGCCTGCCGGGCGGCCTCGATCTCCAGGGAGCGCGGCGCCGGCAGGTGGATGACGAAGCGCGCGCCTCCGAGGTCCGGGCTCCGGTCCACCTCGATGGACCCGCCGTGGTCGACGACGATCTTCTTCACGATGGCGAGGCCGAGGCCGGTGCCGTCCACCTTCGTCGTGAAGTACGGGTCGAAGATGCGCTCGCGCGTGGCCTCCGGGATGCCGGGGCCGTCGTCCTCGACGGTGATGGCCGAGCCCGCGCCGTCGGCGGCGGCGTGCACCCGCACGTGCCCGGGGGCCGCGCTGTCGTCTCCGGCGCGCGCGTCGCGGAGGGCCTGCACCGCGTTGCGCACCAGGTTGACGAGCACCCGGCGGAGCATCTGCCGGTCGATGGCGGCGGCGAGGGGGCCGTCCGGCTCGTCCCACTCCACGATCGCCGCGCCGGAGATGGCCGGCGCCTCGCCGTCGGGCAGGGGGGCCTCCTCCACCGAGTCGGCGACGTCCTCCATGTGAACCAGCTGGTCCTTGCAGTCTTGCAGGAAGTCGGTGAGGTCGGCGTCGCGCAGGTCGGCGTTGGGCAGGCGGGCGAAGCTGGAGAAGTCGCCGACGAGGCGGCGCAGCGTCCCCACTTCCTCCTCGACCACCTCCAGGGTGGTGTCGAGCAGCGCGCGGTACTTGGGGTCGTCGCCCGGGTACTTGCGGTGGCACTCCTGCACCGCGAGCTGGATGGGCGTGAGCGGGTTCTTGATCTCGTGCGCCAGGCGCTGCGCCATCTCCTGCCAGGCGCCCACGCGCTGCAGATACTCGATGCGCGCGCGCGACGCGGCCATCTCTCCGAGCATGCCGTTGAAGGTGCGCGCCAGCTCGGTCAGCTCGTCGGAGCCCGTGACCGGCACGCGGACGGAGAGGTCACCGCCCTTGGCGACGACGTCGATCGCCGCGTGCAGGCGATTGATACGCCGGGTGACCCCGCGCGCGAGGACGATCCCCACGGCGAGGGCGAGGAGCATGGTGATGCCCGCCAGCGCGGCGAAGGCGCGGACGTACGCGTCGTAGACCTGCGAGCGCGACTTCTCCAGCTGGTGGTACCTGGTCACCACGGGGCCGGTCGTCGCCAGCTCGTCGATGCGCTTGCGATCGACCGCGAAGGTGGCGCGCAGGAGGGGCGCGTCGGCGCCGTCGCCCAGCGCGCGCACCACGTCCAGCTTGCGCTCCTTGGTCTCGTCGACGGGGCGACCGCGGTCGTGGCGGCCCACCTCGTTGCCGTCGGGGCCCTGCACCGCGAGGCTGACCAGCTCGGGGTAGTGGGGGAAGAGCCGGTCCAGCGCGGCGGCGACCGCGGCCCCGTCGCCCTCGTGCGCGGCCTCGCGCAGCGACTCGTCGGCGGCGACGGCGTCGGTCTGGTGGCGCATGTCGTCCTTCACCGCGTTGACGTAGTCCTTGTAGACGAGCACGCCGCGATCGAGCTGCTGGCCCACCTCCGGGTTGAACCAGATCGCCGTCGCCTGCGAGAAGAGGGAGCTCGCCAGGAAGATGGCGGTCACCAGCGGGATGATCGCCACCACCAGGATGGCCGCGGCGAGGCGGCGCTCGGACTTGCCGGGGATTCGGAGCTTCACCGAGGAAGCATATCCCCTGATCAGTGGATGATCGCCCGCTCCTGGAGCTCCACGCGGCCGGCGGCGCGGCGCAGCGCGACCACCTCGCCGCCGGTGCAGCCGAGTGTGATCGCCGGGGACGACGTGGCCACCACCCACTGCACGCGCGGCAGCGCCTGGCGCAGCAGCGCGGGGAGCAGCCGCTGGATGCCCGCGTCCTGCTGAGACTCCAGGTCGTCGACCAGCACGACGCCCTCCCGGAAGCGGACGTCCCCGGTGTCGAAGGCGCCGTAGAGGGCGCGCAGCGCGCCCGCGCCGATGGCGAGCAGGTGACGCGCGCCGCGAGGCAGGTCCTCGAAGCTGGCGGGGCGACCCTCGCGCTCGAAGACCGGCTCGAGTGTGGTCGCGCTCGGCCCGGAGTACCGCACGCCGTACGGCTCCAGGAGGATCTCGCATACCTCGCGCACGGCGCGGTCGAGGGCGGGGAGCCGCCCCTCCGGCTCGAGCGCGCGGGCGATGCCGGCGTAGGTCAGCACCTGCTTCGTCTCCCGCGCCATGTCCGCGCGCCCGGCGTCGTCGAAGCTGGCGGAGGCCCGCACGTCGTATCGGGCGACGGTGCGCTCCGGCGTCGTCAGCAGCACCGGGGTGCGGGAGAACCACCGCGCGCCGGAGACGGTGACGAGCACGTGCCCGCGCTGCTGCGCCTTCCTGTCGAACAGAGCCTGCTCGCGCCGCCGCAGCAGCGCCACGCCGTCGCCCTCGGCGATGGGGGTGTTGGGGCTGCAGACGACGAGCGGGTGAGGTCGCTCCGGGTCGTCGTCGCCGAGCAGCCACTCCGTCACCGCGTAGGCAGGCGAGCTCTCCTCCCTCTCGCGCGCCCGCGCGCGCAGCGCGAGCGGGAAGGCATAGCCCGGCCGCGTCGAGGCGATCGCGGCGAGGATGGTGGTCTTCCCGACGCCGTCGGCGCCGAAGAGCACCGTGAGAGCGCGCGCGCTCACCTCGTCGTCACCCAGCGCCACCGACGTGCCGTCCAGGACGCCCAGACCGTAGAGCTTCAACGACGCGAGGCGCATGACGTGGCCATCCTACCACGCGCGGCCGGCGAGCTACGGCCCCCACCAGAGCGTCTCGTGCCGCACCGACTTGCCGTCATGCGACACGACGAAGCGGATCTTGTCGCCGTGCACGGCCACCACCGGCGCCGGGAAATCGTCCGCCGCGAAGAGCGCGCTCTTCTGGAAGCCGCCGCGATCCAGCCAGAAGGCGTGGAGGCCTCCCTTGCCCGGGCCGTAGACGAGGAGCATGCGCCCGCCGCCGACGAGGCGCAGCTCCAGCCACTGGAAGGCGTAGGCGTCGAAGCGCTCCGGCGCGGGGAAGTCGGCGCCCAGGTCCTTCAGCTCGGGCACGTGCGCGCGCAGGTACTTGTGCAGCAGATCGTAGCGGACCCGTGCAAGGCGCGGCAGGTCGCGCGCGGGGTCGGCGAGCACCGGCAGCTCGTCCGGCGCTGTCGTCGGCACCTCGACGTAGGTGCGGTAGCGCTCGGCGAGGCCGTGGCGGGGGCGTCCGCCTTCGTCGTAGGCGGCGTCGGCCAGCGCCTTGAGCCACCACTGGAACACCGCCAGCTCGGCCACGCCGGCGTGCGACCGCAGGCGCACCAGGCTCTCCCACAGCGGGCGACGCACCTCCCACTCGGCGTCGTGGCACCGCACGATACAGCGCCCCACGTACGCGGCGCCGTGCACCACCACGTTGAAGAGCTCGGTCACCGGCGAGCCGGGGGAGGCGTGGCGGGCCAGCGCATCGCGGACGTCCCGCGTGAGCGCCGCCCCGAGGCGATGCACGCTCGCGTCGGTGTAGTCCAGCTGGAGGTCTCCGCCGAAGACCTTCGCGTGCATGGCGACGAAGACCGCCGCCGCCTCGTCCAGGTGGGCCAGCACCGAAGGGTTGCCGCCGGGGTTCGCGTCCAGCGAGCGCGCGCGCGCCAGGTCGGCCCGCGCGTCCTCGGGGTAGAGCGGCCAGAAGTACTCGTGGAAGAGGGTCTCGGGGGTCTGCATCGGGTTCATC
This sequence comes from uncultured delta proteobacterium, assembly GCA_963782055.1. GTDB lineage: Bacteria > Myxococcota_A > Polyangia > Polyangiales > Polyangiaceae > DASXHD01. The sequence continues at coordinate 40,137 of CAWAIF010000003.1, read as the reverse complement.
GTCCGAGGCTTCGGCTCGGACTCGAATTCGGTGTCTACCTCTGTCTCCCCCTCGATTACTCTACGCGCTTCGATGCTCACGCCGGACGTTCGTTTGGAAGGGTGGACCGCCGAGGACTGGATCCGCTTCGTGAGCTTGTGGAAGCCGCGCGCCTCGCCGGACCGCGAGGCGACGCGGCCTCGAGGCGGCGTCATCGTCGTGCACGAAGCGGGGCGCGCGCGCAAGGCGCTCTCGACACGGCGCGGCCGGGTGGACCCGCCGGCGACCTGGCCGGTGCCCCTGGCCGAGATGGCCGCCGCGCACGAGGCGAGCTGGGCGCTCTCGCTCGAGGTGGGCGCCCTGGAAGAGGTGATGGAGCGCTTCGGCTCGCGCGCGCGACGCGGGCAGGATCTGGTGACGCAGTCGCTCTGCATGGTGGGCATCGTGCGCGAGATGATGCACGCCGGCGCCATCGAGTCGTGGCCGCGCCGCCTGCGCAACGTGCCCGTCCCCACCGAGCCGATGGTGCGCCGCACGCTCGACGCCGTCTGCGGCGACGGCAAGGCGATCGCGCTGGGGCTGTTCAAGCAGGGGGAGCTCTGGACGTGCTTCGTCGCGCGGCGGCGCGGGCCGGGCTTCGACGTCATCGCCGGCCCGGACGAGATGCGCCCCGCCATGGGCCTGCTCTCCGGCGACTGGCGACGCGACTTCCGCCACCTGGTGCGCGCCGTGGAGGAGCGCTACGCGCCGCTCGCGCTGGGCTGCTTCGCCGAGGTGGACGTCTTCCACGGGCTGCAGGTGGACGCGCGTCCGGGCGCGTGGAGTCGCGCCGTCGCGGTGCGCGACGTGGCGCTCTCCCCCATCCCGGTGGCGGTCGGCGTCGCCCTCGGCGTCGACGGGGCGCGTTACGCGTTCGAGAGTCTGCGTGGCTTCGTGCCGGCGCTCGACCCGCTCGGCATGCTGGAGCCGGCGCTGAGGTCCTTGCGCCAGCGCGTGGGCAGCGCGACCGAGAAGGACGTCACCGCGACGCTCGGCTTCAGCCCGATGGCGGTGCTCCGGGCGCTCCTCAGGCGCTGAGGGGCGCCACCGCGCCGGCGACGGCGAGCAAGAAAGTGGCCCTCCCGCAACCACGCGCGCGAGGGGGGGCAGCGCACAGCAGCAACGAGAGGGCCGAGAATCAGATAAGTCACATCGCGCCGAGACGCCAGTCTTTCACGCCCGGCTTTCCACTTATTCACTGGCCGCATCAAGCGATATCGAGCCGTCGGTCGCGTCCGTTGCCGCATCGGTTGCGGCGTCGGAGGCGTCGCCGGATGCCCCATCGCTCGCCGCATCGCCGGCGTCATCGGCCGCGTCGCCGGCCGCGTCGCCTCCGTCCGCCCCGCCGTCGCGCGGGTTGGTCGAGCCGCCGTCGGCGTCGCAGATGTCGTCGCGCTTGAGTGCGGCGATGACCTCGGGGCACAGCGGGTTGGACGCGCTGTCGTCGAAGCCCGGCGGGACCGGACCGCACTCCGTCGTGCCGAGCAGGACGGCCGAGCCGTCGAACACGTCGTGGCCGACGAGGCAGCGCGCGACGCACCCGACGCCGGGGTCGTCGCCCTCCAGGACGTCGAGGCCGGTGAGATTGGTCAGGCAGTCGCGCGCCGGATCGTACTGGCGCGCGTTGTAGACGTATATCGACGTGGTGTCGCACGCCGCGAAGACCGCCAGCCCCGCGCCGACGACGCCGAACACGAGCGCGGTGACCGTCGCCCGGCGCACGTCAGCCCTCGTCCGCCAGCACGCGGATCTTGAGCTCGGCGAGCTGCTCCGGAGACGCGCGGTTGGGCGCGTCGGTCATCAGGTCGGTGCCCTTCTGCGTCTTGGGGTACGGGATGACGTCGCGCAGGCTCTCCGCGCCGGAGAGGAGCATCGCCAGGCGGTCCATGCCGATGGCGATGCCGCCGTGCGGCGGCGCGCCGAAGCGCAGCGCGTCCAGCAGGAAGCCGAACTTGGCGCGCGCCTCCTCGTCGGAGATGCCGAGGGCGCGGAAGACCTTGGCCTGCACCGCCGGGTCGTGCAGGCGGATGGACCCGCCGCCGATCTCGAAGCCGTTGAGCACCAGGTCGTAGCGGTAGCAGAGGACCTTGCCCGGGTCGGTGTCGAGCATGGCGACGCAGTCGTCGTGCGGGCGGGTGAAGGCGTGGTGCGCGGCGACCCACGTCTTCCTGTCGTCGTCGTACTCGAAGAGCGGCGGGTTCACGACCCAGAGGAAGTCGAAGCGTCCGCCGTGGCCGCTCTCGGGGATGAGCTCGAGCTTCTTGGCGAGGTGCACGCGCAGGTTGGCGAGCACGGTCTGCACCACGCTCTCCTTGCCGAACTGGAAGAAGAGCAGGTCGCCCTCCTTCGCGCCGACCCGCGCGTTGATCGCCGCGCGCAGCTCCGGCGTGATGGTCTTGGCGAGCGGCGACTGCGTCCAGTTGCCCTGGGCGTCCACCTTCGCGCGGGCGAGGCCCTTGGCGCCCATGCCCTTGACGTACTCCTCCAGCTTGTCCACCTCGGCGCGGGAGAGCTTCGTCGCGTGCTCGGCCGGGATGCGCAGCGCCTTGACGATCTCCGCCGGGAGGTCGCGGCGGTAGCGGCCGCTGGCGAACTTGTCGGCGATGTCCTTCCAGAAGGGGATGCCACCGCCGGAGTGGTCGATCACCACGTCGGTCACGTCCGCGTGCTGCAGGCCGAAGCGCAGGTCGGGCTTGTCGTTGCCGTAGTGCGCCATCGACTCCTCGAAGGGCATCTGCGGGAAGCGCCCGTCGGGGTACTTCTCCGCGAGGTCGATGCCGAGGACCTCCTTCCACACGCGGAAGACGAGGCCCTCCATGATGCGGAAGACGTCGTCCTGGTTGACGAAGCTCATCTCCACGTCGATCTGGGTGAACTCCGGCTGGCGATCCAGGCGCAGGTCCTCGTCGCGGAAGCACTTGACGATCTGGAAGTACCTGTCGAACCCGGCGACCATGTAGAGCTGCTTGAAGAGCTGCGGGCTCTCCGCCAGGGCGAAGAACTTCCCCGGGGACATGCGGCTGGGGACCAGGAAGTTGCGCGCGCCGCCGGGCGTGTACTTCACCATCACCGGCGTCTCCAGCTCGAGGAAGCCGTTCTCGTCGAAGTAGCGGCGGGTGACCTGGTTGATGCGGTGGCGCACGCGCAGGGTCTTCTGCAGCGGGGCGCGTCGCAGGTCGAGGTAGCGGTACTGCAGGCGCTTCTCCTCGGAGGTGTCGATCTGGTCCAGGATCTCGAAGGGGGGCGTGTCCGCCTTGTTGAAGACGCCGAGCTCCACGACGTGCACCTCGATCTCGCCCGTCACCATGCGGGGGTTCTTGTTCTGCCCGCGGCTCACCACCACGCCGCGTACGCCGATGACCCACTCGCTGCGAAGAGATTGCGCGACGTCGTAGGCCTGCTTCGGCTGGTCGCCGTGGCCGGCGAGCTCGGGGTCGAAGACGAGCTGGGTGATCCCCTCGCGGTCGCGGAGGTCGACGAAGACGCAGCCGCCGTGGTCGCGGTAGCTGGCGACCCAGCCGAAGAGGACGACCTCCTTGCCGGCGTCCGCGGCGCGGAGCTCGCCGTCGTGATGCGTTCGTTTCAGCTCATCGATGAATCGGGCCACGGAGCGCTGCCTTTCCTTGGGTCTGCTGACGCAGGGCGGCAGCGTAGCCTGAATGCGCGCGCCGAGAGGATGTGATTGGAGCTCGGATGCCTCTCGGAGGCGTCGCTGGGGCGGCTCGCGCCGCCGTCCACGCGGCCTCCGGTCCGCAGCGGGCGTCATGGCTCGGGGTTTGTTCGGCTGGCGCGTGGCGGGTCCGAGAAGTTGGCAGGCGAGCAGGTTCTTATGTAAGCGCGTGGGGTGGGACCCCGCGAGACGCCTGAGGTCCGGCGTGCAGCGTCGGCGGACCGCCCGCCGGGCGCGTCGACCGAGCCGTCGCGGCTGGATGCCGCGCTCCTGATCCTCTGCGCGCTGCTCCCGGCGGCGGCCGTGGCGGCCGGCGCGGCGCGCGTCCCCTTGCCCGCGCACGACGAGGCCACGGTGCGCGTGGTGGGGTGGGGCGCGGCGGGCCTGTGGCGCGGGGCGGACGCGCTCTGGGCGGCGCCGTGGCTCGCGCTGCCGCTCGGCACGCGCGCGACGCGGGCGGTGCTCGCTTCGGGGGCGGCCGCGGGGATGCTCGGTGCGCTGGTGTTCGCGGCGGCGCGCCGGACGCTCGCCGCGATGGCGGGGGCGGCGTCGTCGACGACGTCGCGACGCCTGGCGAGCGCGACGGCGGCCATCGGCGCGGTGCTCGCCACGCTCGGAGGCGCCGGTCAGGTCGAGGCGCTCGGCGCGGGCGGCGCCGCGCTGGGCGCGGTGTTCGCGCTCGGACCGGCGTGGGCGCTCTCCCGCGACGAGGACGGCGAGACGCTGGCCGCGTTGCTCGTGGGTCTCGCGGCGAGCTACCAGCCCGACGTGCTCGCGTGCGCGGTGGCGGGAGCCGCAGCGGCCATGGCGCTCCGCGGTACGCCGCCGCCTGGCAGGCGGACGCTCGTCGTCGCGGCCGGAGCGTTCCTCGCCGGGCTGGCGCCGCTGGGCTGGGCGGCGTGGCGGCGCGCGATCTCCACCTCGCTCTTCGCGAGCGTGAGCGCGTGGGCGGCGCCGCTCGGCGAGCGGGGGGAGTCGACGCGGTCCACCGCCGCCGTGCTGCTGCGGCACGAGCTCGGCGTCGTCGCGCTCGCGCTCGCTGCGCTGGGGGCGGTCGTCGGCATGCTGCGTGGGCGCGCGCGGGCGCGGACGGCGCCGCCCATCGCGGTGGCCGTCGTGGGCGCCGCGGCGATGGCGCTGGGGGCGCCGGCGGGGCCGACGCGCTACGGCGCCGCGGCCCTCGCGACGCTCGCCGCCGTCTCCTGGCTGGCGGCGATCGGCATGTTCGTGGCGGCGGACTGGGTGCGCGGGACGAAGGTCCCCTTCGCGGCGGCGAGCGCGGGGATGGTGGTGCTGCTGGAGGTGGCCGTGGCGGCCAAGAGCGCCGACGACGGATTGCTCGCGGCCGCCGCGCGCACGCCCGGCGCCGCGCAGGCGTTCGACACCGCCGCGTTCGGCGGCGCCGAGGTGCACGCGGTGGTCGTGACGGGCGACCACCGGGTGGCGCTGCGCGCGGTCGCGCTGCGGGCCGCGGGCGACCTGCGCGGCGACCTCTCCCTCCTCTTCGCCGGGGACACCGCGGGCCCCGGCGCGCGCCTCGAGCTCGCGCGCGACGGCCGGCTCGCCGGCTACGTGCGCGACGTGGCGCTGTACGGCGCCCCGGAGGAGTTCTCTCTCTCAGGTGGCGGCCGCGCGTCCGCTGCTGATCGGCTTCGACTCGCGCTGGGAGCACAGGCTGGCGACGCATCTGGTGCCCGACGGCCTCTTCGACCGGTACTGGGTGGAGCCGCGCGGCTCGAGCGATAGGAAGAAGGCACGCGCCGACTCCCACGCCGCGCTGGAGTCGGTCCACGCGGCGCTCGACACCGCGCCCGACCCGGAGGTGGAGCGCATGGCGGCGGCGCCGCTTCGCAGGCGGGTGCTGGCGGCGCTGGAGACGCACGACAGGGAGTGGGTGTCGGCCACCATCGAGGACCTGCGCGCGGCCTCGCCGAAGGATCCCGTCGCCGGGCGCGTCGTCCGCTGGCTCGGGGGCGTGAAGGGCGAGCCCGCGCCGGACGCGGCTGGGCTGGGCCTGAACACCTTCGATCCCTCCACCTTCCGCGAGCCGCGCTGAGGCGCGGCGGGCGGGGCGCGGGTTTGGGGCTAAGCTTCGGTCGATGCCCGCGACAGTGGGTCCCTCCTACGAGGTCGTTCGTCTGCTCGGAGAGGGCGGCATGGGGCGCGTCTACGAGGCGATCCATCGCCCGAGCGGGCGGCACGTCGCCCTCAAGATGATGCGCTCCGCTCACAGCGGGGCGGCGGCGCAGCGCGGGCTGCTCGACGAGGCGGCGGCCGTCATGCAGCTCCGCCACCCGGGCATCGTCGAGCTGCTGGACGTGGGGCGCGACGACGGCGGCGGGATCTTCCTGGTGATGGAGCTGGTCCACGGCGCAGACCTGGAGGGCTTCCTGCTCCGCTGGCCGGGCTGGCCCGCGGTGCGCGCCGCCTTCTCGCAGCTCCTGGAGGCGCTCGCCGCCGCGCACGCGCAGGGCATCGTCCACGGCGACCTGAAGCCGGCCAACGTGCTGCTCGCGCAGGACGGGCGCGTCAAGATCACCGACTTCGGCATCGCGTACGTGACCGACCCGATCCACGGCACCAGGACGCGCAACCCCCAGGGCACGCCGTACTACATGGCGCCGGAGCAGTTCGGCACGCGAGACCCCGTGGGCCCGTACACCGACCTGTACGCCATCGGCGTCATGCTCTACGAGCTCGTCGCCGGCAGGCCTCCCTTCGCCATGGACGGCTCGGTCGCCGAGGTCCTCGGGCGCAAGCTTCACGGCCGGCGGCCGCTCGCCGCGCGGGAGGGCCTGGTGGTGCCGGGGGCCCTCGTCGCGATGATCGAGGGGCTCATGGATGCAGACCCGCTCCGGCGCCCCCGCTTCGCCGCGGAGGTGCGGCGCGAGCTGCTCCGGTGGGACGACGCGGTCATCGAGGCGCGGCCCAGCGTGCTGTCGCTCTCGGTGCTCGCCGGACCGACCGATCCCGGCGGCCCGGTGACCATCGCCGACGCGCCCGTCGTGAACGCGCCGACCGAGCACGCGCCGGTGACCCCCGCCCTGCTCACGCCGACGCCGCTCTCCGAGCCCGCCGCGCACCGGGCGCTCCCGTTCGCGCTCCCCGCCACCTCCGCGCGCGAGCTCGGCTCGCTGCGCCGGCTGCGTCCCACGGCGCTCGTCGGGCGTGGCCCGCAGATCGAGCGGCTGATGACCGCGGTCAACGAGGTCTCGGAGTCCGGCGGCACCAGTCTGGTGGCCTTCGTGGGCCGCGCCGGGGAGGGCAAGAGCCGGCTGGCGCGCCACGGCCTCGCGGAGGTGGAGCGCATGGGCAAGATGCTCGGCGCGGCCGCCGGCTTCGACATCTCCGGCACCAGCGTGACCGGGAGCCTGCAAGCTTGCGTCCGGCGGCTGCTCGGCGCGCCCGTTGCGGGCTCGACGCCGGAGGAGACCGCCGCGGGCCGGTGGCGCTGGCTGCTCGAGCAGGAGCCCGGCGCCTTCGATGTCGCGGCGATGCACCGGTGGCTGAGCGCGGACGCGGCGCCCGTCTCCGCGGAGACGACGGTCGATCTCGCCCACGCGGCGCTGCGCGCCATGAGCCGCCGGCGCCCGGTGTACCTGTGGCTGGACGACGCAGGCTGGTCGCGCGACGGCGCGCTCCAGCTGGCCGAGCGGCTGCTCCGCGCGCAGGACGCGCGCCTGCTGCTCGTGCTGACGCTGCGCAGCGGGACCGCCGAGCATCCCTCGGTCCGCTCGTGGCTCGATCGCATCGCCGAGGCGCCCCGCGCGGGCGTGGAGGAGCTGCGGCCTCTCTCGGTGGACGAGCGGGCGCGTCTCCTCGGCGAGGTGCTGCCGCTCGCCGGAGACGTGGCGCGGGCGCTGGCCGAGCGGCTGGACGAGACGCCGCTCCTGCTGCGCGAGGCGCTGCTCGACTGGGTGGACGCGAAGGAGCTCCTTCCGGGAGACCAGGGCTACGTCCTGCGGCCCGGCCTCACCCTCGACGCCCTGGCCTCGCGGCCTCACGCCGGGGCCATCGAGCGGCGCCTCGACGCGGTGCTCGCCGAGCTGGGCGAGGATGCCGGTCGGGCGGAGCGGCTCCTCTGGTGCGCGGCGCTGCTGGGCGCCCGCTTCGAGGAGCGGCCGCTGCGCCACCGGGAGCGAAGCCGCGAGCGCGAGGGGCGCGGCCTGGTCGATCGCGTGCTGGACCGCGCGCTGCTCTCGGGGATTGTCCGGGTGGAGGGCCCGCGCACCTACCGCTTCGACCACGGCGTCCTGCAGGAGCTCCTGCTGGCGCGGCTGGAGGGCTCGCCTCACCGGGCGACCGTGCTGCGCGAGACGGCGGACGCGCTTCGCGGTGCCTACGGGCGGCGCGTGGACACGTCGTTGCGGGCGGCGGTGCTCTACCGGCAGGCGCGCGCCGAGAGGGAGGCGTACGAGGCCCTCTTCGACGCGACCACCACCCTGTCTCGCGCGTCCCTTTTGGACGACGCCGACGCGCAGATCGCCGAGATGGCGCGCTGGGTGGAGCAGGACGCGGTGCCGGCGGTGGACGTGCGACGCGCGCTGCTGCACCGCACCCGGGGCATTCGCCGCTACTTCGCGCTGGACTACGCGAGCGCCCGCGAGGAGTACGCGCGCGCGGGCGTGATCTACGCGCGGCTCGGCGACGTGAGGGGCGGGGACGCGCTGCGCTACGAGGAGTCGAGCACCTACTTCTACGAGGAGCGCCTCCGCGAGTGCGAGGACATCGTCCTCGGCATGCTCGCGCGCGGGCTGGAGGACGTCGAGCTCGCGTGCAAGGTGCAGCACCGGATCGCCGAGCTCCGGGCGCTCTCCGGCGACCTGGACGGCGCGCTCCGCCACGAGCGCAAGGCGCTGGAGCACTGCCTGGCCGCGGAGGACGGGTACCGGACGTTCGTCATGCACGCCACCATCGCCGAGCTGCTGCTCGCGTCCGGACGGCTGGACGAGGTGCCGGCGGTGGTGGCCAGGATCGAGGCGCTGCTGCACGAGATCCACGACCCCCACCTCGCGCTGGACGTCGACGACGTCCACATGCACGTCGCCGTGGTCCGCGGCGACTACGCGACCGCCGAGCCGCAGCTCGCCGAGCGCGCCGCGCGGCTCGCGGCGATCGACGATCGCTGGCGCGTCACCTCGACGCTGGCCTTCCACGCCGTGTGCGTCGCGGCGGTCGGGACGTCGGAGGACGCCGCCGGCGCCGCCCGGCGCTTCCTGGAGGCCTACGCGCGCGTGCACCACGACGAGCCCCTCACCTTCTGGGCGATGCGCAAGCTGGAGGCGCTGCTGCGCGAGCGCGGGGTCACCGGCGTCGCCGGCGAGGTGGCGTCGCTGCTCCGGCGTCGCGAGGAGGAGATCCGCCGCGCCTTCGCCGCGTGAGGGCGCCTAGAGGAGCGGCGCCTGGCCGATCCCCTGCGACAGCAGCGTCCAGCCGATGAGCTTGTAGAGCACGCGGGAGCCGACGTTGGCGTCCCACTCGTCGTCCAGACCGGGGACCACCTCGGTCAGGTCGAACCCGACGATGCGCCGCCCGCTCTGCACCACCATGCCGACCAGCGCGCTCGCCTCGTAGAAGGAGAGGCCGCCGGGGACGGGCGTGCCGGTGTGCGGGCAGAGCGCAGGGTCCAGGCCGTCGATGTCGAAGGACACGTACACGTCACGCGGGAGCTCGCCGACGGCGCCGGCGAGGAACTCGAGCAGCGCGCCCTGCGCCCGCGCGCGCGCGACCTGCACGTCGTAGACCGTCCGCACGCGGCTCCCCAGCGTGGCGATGCGCGTGGCCTCCTCCTCGCAGAAGTCACGCACGCCCACCTGCACCAGCTTGGCGACGCCCGCGATCTTGCGCGTCACGTTCTCCATGATCGACGCGTGGGAGTGCTCGAAGCCCTCGTAGGCGCGGCGCAGGTCGGCGTGCGCGTCCACGTGCAGGATGCCCATCCCCGCGTGCCGCTCCGCGTGGGCGCGGATGCACCCGAAGGGCGCCGAGTGGTCGCCGCCGACGACCCCCACGATGCGTCCTTGACCCATCAAGCGTTTCGTCTCGAGGTACACGACCTCGTTGACCTGCTCGGAGAGGGCGTTGACCCGCGAGAGCGCGGCCTCCAGCTCGGCGTCGCCGGCCACGCGCCCCGCCGCCTCGATGACCTCCTCCGCCAGCCGCCGCGCCTCCTCGTTCCAGGCGCGCAGGTCCCCGCTCTCCGGGAGCATGGCGATGCCCGCGGCGTATGGCTTGCCCGTCTCCGCGTCGAAGAGGTCCACCTGCTTGGAGGCCTCGAGCATGGCCGCGGGGCCCTGGGCGGCGCCGGAGCCGTAGGAGGTGGTGGCGTCCCAGGGGACGGGCAACAGCACGACGCGCGCCTCGTCCGGCGTGGTGGGCAGGCCGAAGATGCCGGCGTCCTTCTCCGCCGCAGAGTTGGGGTCGAACGTCATGGCCCAGGGCATAGCATCCTCCCCGCGCCCCGCGCATGGGGTTACCCTGCGCCCATGGACATCAAGGCGCTGCGCGAGGCGTTCTCCCAGAAGGGCATCCGGCGCGTGAAGGTGGGCGGCTTCGACATCGACGGCGTGCTGCGCGGCAAGTACGTCTCGCTGGAGAAGTTCTGGAGCGTGGCGGAGAGCGGCTTCGGCTTCTGCGACGTCATCTTCGGCTGGGACATCGGCGACGTGCTCTACGACAACGCCGACGTGACCGGGTGGCAGACGGGCTACCCGGACGCCCACGCGATCATCGACCTCGCCACCTTCCGCGTGCTCCCGTGGGAGCCGGACACCGCGGCGTTCCTGGTGGACTTCGTGCAGGCGGACGGCAGCCCACACCCGGCGTGCCCGCGATCGCTGCTCAAGCGCGTCCTCGGCCGCGCGGACGCGCGCGGCTACCGCGCCACCTTCGCCGCCGAGTTCGAGTTCTTTCTCTTCCGCGAGACGCCGGAGACGCTGCAGCAGAAGGGCTTCCGCGGCCTGTCGTCGATCACGCCGGGGATGTTCGGCTACTCCTGGGTGCGCGAGGGGCAGAACGCCGAGCTCTGCCACGCCATCCTGGACGAGATGGAGGCCTTCGACATCCCCATCGAGGCCCTGCACACAGAGACGGGGCCCGGCGTCTACGAGGTGGCCATCCGGTACGACGAGGCGCTGCGCATGGCCGACAAGGCCGCCCTCTTCAAGACGTCGATGAAGCAGCTCTGCGCGCGCCGCGGCCTGGCGGTCACCTTCATGGCCAAGTGGAACGCCGACCTGCCGGGCTCCAGCGGGCACCTGCACCAGTCCCTCTGGTCGAAGGACGGCAAGAAGAACGTCTTTTACGACGCCCAGGCGCCGCGCGGGCTCAGCGCCCTGGCCATGCACTACCTGGGCGGCCAGATCTCGCTGATGCCGTCGCTCACCGGGCTCTTCTCGCCGACGGTCAACAGCTACAAGCGCTACGTGCCCGGCGTGTGGGCCCCGCTCACCGCGACGTGGGGCGTGGAGAACCGCACGTGCGCGGTGCGCGCCATCCCCGGCGACGCCAAGAGCACGCGCCTGGAGTACCGGCAGACCGCCGCCGACATCAACCCGTACATCGCCATCGCCGCTTGCCTGGGCGGGGGACTGTGGGGCATCGAGCACGGGGTGGAGGCCCCTCCGGAGGCGAAGGGCGACGCCTCGCGCGACGCCGAGGCCGCGACCCTCCCGCGTACGCTGCGCGAGGCGACGCACCGGCTCTCCATGTGCGCCGAGGCGCCGCAGGTGCTCGACCCCGCCTTCGTCGACCACTACGTGCGCACGCGCGACTGGGAAGCGCGGCAGTACGAGCGCGCCGTCACCGAGTGGGAGCTGCGCCGGTACTTCGAGGCGATCTGAGAGGATGTGAGCGAAGCTCACATCCCTCTCAGGACTTCCCTGGGAGGGGCGGCACGCGCCTCCCCTCCCCGCCCAAGTCAATTGGGCGGGGCCCCTCCTCACGCGGGCCCTCCGCTTCGCGTCGGGCGTTCCTCCCGCTGTCGGCTCGCGCACGCATGTGAGCGAAGCTCACATCCCTCTCAGGACTTCCCTGGGAGGGGCGGCACGCGCCTCCCCTCCCCGCCCAAGTCAATTGGGCGGGGCCCCTCCTCACGCGGGCCCTCCGCTTCGCGTCGGGCGTTCCTCCCGCTGTCGGCTCGCGCACGCATGTGAGCGAAGCTCACATCCCTCTCAGGACTTCCCTGGGAGGGGCGGCACGCGCCTCCCCTCCCCGCCCAAGTCAATTGGGCGGGGCCCCTCCTCACGCGGGCCCTCCGCTTCGCGTCGGGCGTTCCTCCCGCTGTCGGCTCGCGCACGCATGTGAGCGAAGCTCACATCCCTCTCAGGACTTCCCTGGGAGGGGCGGCACGCGCCGCCCCTCCCCGCCCAAGTCAATTGGGCGGGGCCCCTCCTCACGCGGGCCCTCCGCTTCGCGTCGGGCGTGTCGGCTCGCGCACGCATGTGAGTGAAGCTCACATCCCTCTCAGGACTTCCCTGGGAGGGGCGGCACGCGCCTCCCCTCCTCACGCGGGCGGCGGGTCAGCCGTTGTTGGGGCGGGGGTCGGTCATGAACGCGACGGTGGCGAGGGGGGTGTAGCGCACGCCGCGAGCCTCCCTGTCGCTGCGGAAGAGCGTCACCTCCGGGGCGACCCCCAGCGCGACCGGGCCGACGCGCGCCACGAGCTCGCGCGCGTCGAGCGAACGCCGGCAGCGGCCCAGCGTGAGGTGCGGCCGGAAGCGGCGCTCCTCGCGCGGGACGCCGCGCGCCCCTGCCTCCTGGTCCGCCACGCCCGCCAGGCGTGCGATGCGGCCACCCTCGTCGGGTAGCGCCAGCACCAGCACCGAAGCCCGCGCGGCGGAGGGGAAGGCCTCCAGCGCGGCGGAGCCGAGAGCGATCGGCGCCCCGACGACGTGCGGCGCCAGCGCGTCGAAGGCGGGCCTGGCCACCTCCGCAGTGTCCACGTCTCCCAAGAACTTGAGCGTCACGTGCATCGACTCGGGCGACGCGAGCGACACCCCGCGGTCGGGGAGCTCGCGCTGCGCCCGCACCGCCGCGCGCGCGGTCTCCTCGTCCACGACGAGGGCGATGAAGCAGCGGGCGACGTCCGCGCCGCTCATGTCCCCAGCACGTACCCCTTGAGGAGGTGCAGCCCCGCGTAAGCCGCCAGCGTCTGGATCTGCTCGCGCGACCCGCCGGTGAAGACGCGGTGCTTCACGTCGGTGCCGCGCTCGCCGCACACCGCGATGTACACCGTGCCCACCGGCTTGTCCGGCGTCCCACCCGTCGGGCCGGCGATGCCGGTGAGGGAGAGCGCCACGTCGGCGCCGCTCACGCGCCGCGCGCCCTCCGCCATGGCCGCCGCCACCTCCCCGCTCACCGCGCCGTGCGCGCGCAGCACGTCCTCCTCCACGCCGAGCACCGCCGTCTTGGCGCTGTTGGCGTAGGTCACCGCGTCGAGCAGCAGGTACTCGCTCGCCCCCGCCTCGCGCGTGAGCATCGTCCCGACGAGCCCGCCGGTGCACGACTCGGCGATGGCGAGGGTGCGGCCCTTGTTCTTGAGCGCGCGCGCCACCACGCCGGCGAAGGTGTCCTCCGCCTCGCCGTAGAGCACCGAGGCGAGGCGCGCGCGGACGTCGACGGTGGCCGCCTCGCAGAGCTCCCGCGCCGCCGACTGCGAGATGCCCCGCGCGTGCACCTTCACCTCGATCTCCGGGAAGTGCGCGCGGTAGCCGATGGTCACGCCCGGGAAGGCCTGCTCCACCCCCGCGAGCTTCTCCCCCACCGCGCTCTCCGGCAGGCCGAAGGTGCGCAGCCGCACCTGGTAGGTGTTGTTGGGCGAGAGCCCGCGGATGCGCGGCACGACCTGCTCGTCGAACATGCGCATCATCTCGCGCGGCACGCCCGGCATGAAGAAGGCGAGCGCCTTGCCGATGCGTACCGTGAAGCCCGGTGCGGTGCCGATGGGGTTGGGCAAGATCTCGGCGCCGTCGGGGAAGTCCGCCTGCTTGGCGTTGGACTCGTTCATCGTCCGGTTCAGCTTCTCGAACCGGCGCCGGATGTGCTCGAGCGAGGCCTCGTCGCGCTTGAGCGCCACGCCGAGCGCGGTGGCGACCGCCTCCGTCGTCAGGTCGTCGGTCGTCGGCCCCAGACCCCCGGTGGCCACGATGACCTGCGAGGTCCGCGCGAGCCGCTCGAGCGTCTCGATGATGCGACTCCGGTCGTCGTCCACGCACGCCTGCTCGTGGACCTCGAAGCCGAGGGCCGTCAGGCTGGCGGAGAGCCAGGCCGCGTTGGAGTTGACGAGCTCGCCACGGGTGAGCTCCGTCCCGATGCACAGCACCGCCGTACTCATGGGGACCCAGGAGCGTAACGCGATTCGCCCGTGTGACTACTGGTCGTAAGCGCAGCGTGCGCCGATGGAGGGGTCCCGCGTCCCTGGGTCCACCACGTCCCGGTCCCAGGCCCGCAGCGCATCGGCCAGCTCGCTGGCGTAGGAGCCGCCCTTGATGACGCCTTCCTCGGGCCGGTCGGTGGTCACCCACTCCGCCACGTTGCCGGCCATGTCGTGCAGCCCCAGCGGGTTGTCGCCGTCCGGGTGCGCGCCCACGGTGTCCGGCCCGCGTGCGCGGTGGCCGCACGGACCGACGAACAGACCCCACGCCGCGCGCCGGCACACCGCGCCCGTCTCCCCCCACGGGTAACGGTTGCCCGCCGCGGTGGAGGCCGCGACCATCCACTCGTCCTCCGTCGGGAGGCGCCCGCCTCGCGCGCGGCAGAGCTCCTCGGCGTGCGCGCGGCTCAGCCCGCCCGCGGCGCGGGCGCGGTCGACGCGGACGTCCGGCTCCACGTCCCCCACAGTGAGCTCGAAGGCGTCCAGCCAGAAGTGCTTCACGTGCAGGGTGCGCGGGGCGACGACGCCCTCCGCCTCCCAGTCGGAGGGACCGATGACCAGCGTCGTGTCGGGGACGGCCACGCGGACGCGCGGCGCGACGCAGTCGTGGTCGCCGGCGTCGACGAGCGGCGCCGGACAGGTGCGCGCCGGACCGCACCGCTTTCCGTCGCCGGAGACGCCGGCGCAGCAGCGCGAGCCCACCGGCCAGAAGCCCGGGCCGCACTGCGCGCCCTGCGGCCTCGCCCGCGCGACGAGCACCACCGAGACGACCGCGCAGGCCGCGGCGAGCGCCCAGAGCGACGCGCGACGCAGCGGGGGCAGCCTCACGGCGACGGGGGCCGATCCGCGGCGACCGCCACCGCCAGCGTCCCGATACCGTCGATCTCCACCTCGAGCGCGTCGCCGTCGGCGAGCGGGCCGACGCCCTCCGGCGTGCCGGTGAGGATCAGGTCGCCCGGTTCCAGCGTCATCGCCTCGCTCATGAAGGAGAGCAGCGCGGCGACGCCGTGGGTCATGTCGGCGGTGGTGCCGTCCTGCCGCGCCTGACCGTTGACCCGGCAACGGATCCGCGCGGCGGAGGGGTCGAAGTCGGTCTCCACCCAGGGGCCCGCCGGGCAGAAGGTGTCGAAGCCCTTGGCGCGCGACCACTGGCCGTCCTTGCGCTGGAGATCGCGCGCGGTCACGTCGCAGGTGCACGTGTAGCCGAACACGTGAGCGAGCGCCCGCTCCGGCGCCACGCGCCGCATCGTCTCGCCGATGACCACGCCGAGCTCCGCCTCGTGCTCCACCCGCTCGCTCTGGGGCGGCAGCAGCACGCGCCCGCCCGGGCCGGCGAGCGCGCTCTTCGGCTTGAGGAAGAGCAGCGGCTCCTTCGGCACCTCGTTGCCCAGCTCGCGCGCGTGCGCGGCGTAGTTCCGCCCCACGCAGAGGATCTTGTAGGGCAAGACCGGCGCGAGGAGCATGCCCTCCGTCCACGCGACCGGCGGTCCGTCCGGCTCGCCGCCCTCCCATGGCGCGGCGGTCAGGGGGTGCGCCTGCGTGCCCTGGAGGCGCGCGTAGGCGGGTCCGTCGGGGAGGGCGAGCCGGGCGATGCGCATCGGCGCCAGCGTAGAGCATCTCTCTCCCTTGTCACTCGCCCCGTGTGCGCCTACGCCACGGGGGTGCCCACCACCATCCGGCTCGCCTTCTCCCCCGACAGCGACGACATCTTCATGTTCTGGGCGCTGCTCCACGGCAAGGTGGACGCGCCGGGCCTGCGCTTCGTGCACGAGCGCCACGACACCGAGACGCTCAACGCGATGGCGGAGCAGGGGGAGGTGGACGTCATCGCCGTCTCCATCGCGCGCTACGCCACCCTCGCCGGGCGCTACCACCTTCTCGCGCACGGGATGTCGGTGGGCCGAGGCTACGGCCCGGTGGTCGTCGCGCCGCGCGCGGTGACGCTCGCGTCGCTCGCCGGCAAGCGCGTGGGCGTGCCCGGCCTCCGCACGACGGCGTACATGGTGCTGCGCCTGCTCCTGCCGGAGTTCGAGCCGGTGGTGGTCCCCATCGCGCCGTATGCGCGCTCCTTCGAGGCCGTACGCCGCGGGGAGGTGGAGGCCGCGCTCCTCATCCACGAGGGCCGTCTCACCTTCGAGCGGGAGGGCTTCGCGCTCGTCGCCGACGTCGGCGCGGAGTGGGGGCACCTCACCGGCCTGCCGTTGCCGCTCGGAGGGAACGCCATCCGGCGCGCGCTCGGGCCGGAGCTGATCGCCCGGGTCTCGGCGGCGTGTCGCGGGTCCATCCTCTGGGCGCAATCGCACCGGGAGGCGATGATCGACGCCCTGCTGGGTGAGGAGTCACGCGACGACGTCCGGCTGGACCGCGCCATGCTCGACCGCTACCTCGCCATGTACGCCAACGACGACACCGCCGGCGCCGCCGCCGACACGCGCCGCGCCGTGAGCGAGCTGTTCAGGCGGGGGCACGAACGGGGCATCTTGCCCGCCGCGATCGCCCCGGAGATCATCGACTAGGCGAGCCGGCGCAGAGGCGACGCCCGACGCGTAGCGGAGGGACCGCGTGGGGTGGGGCCCCGCCCAATCCACTCGGGCGGGAGGGGCGGCGCGTGCCGGCCCTCCATGTGACATGTGAGCGCGTGTGTGCGGGTCCTGCACCTTTCCGTCGTCATTACACGTGGTTGCTGTGCATCGCGCTCTCGCTACACTGTTGGTCGGGCGGGACGTGCGAACGGCGTGATCGTTGACCCATCAAGGGTTTCGCGCCTCGGAGGTTGGCTACGATGAGGTCCTTGGCTTTCGGCGCAGCGCTGTTCGTCACCGTCGCGATCGGGGCTTGCTCCAGCTCACCACCCTCCTCGACGAGCGAGGGCGTCGGCTCACAGTCGTCCGCCATCCAGGGCGGCTCCACCGACAGCAGCGACCCGTACGCCGTCGGTCTCTGCGTCGGCAGCGGCAAGGGGCAGTGCCAGCTCATCTGCTCCGGCGCGCTCATCGCGCCCAACCTGGTGATGACGGCGCGCCACTGCGTCGACCAGTCGCCCAGCCAGATCGACTGCGCCAGCGCCAACTTCGGCGCGCTGCGCGGCTCCACCGCGAACTACTGGGTGACCACCTACTACAAGATGTTCCAGAGCTCGGCGGGCTGGCACCAGGCCTCGCAGATCCTGACGACCTCGGGCACCGCGGTGTGCGGCCACGACATGGCCCTCATCATCCTGAAGGACAACGTCCCCTCCAGTGAGGCTCCCACCGTCACGCCGGTCGTGCAGTACTCGATGACGGATCACAAGCGGTACTCCACCTCCGTCACCGCCATCGGCTACGGCATCACCGCGCCGAACAACCAGGACAGCGGCACCCGCCGCATCATCCAGAACGTGGACCTGGTGTGCATCCCCGGCGACCCGCTGATCGACTGCGGCCAGCAGACGCAGATCGACAAGAACGAGTTCGTCTCCGGCGACTCGACGTGCGAAGGCGACTCCGGCTCCAGCGCCTACGAGCAGATCAACTTCAACAAGAAGGTCCCCGTCTCCTTCGGCGTGCTTTCGCGCGGCGGCGACGTCAACGGCAAGTGCGTCGAGCCCATCTACACGCGCACCGACGCGTGGGCGAGCTGGATCCAGCAGGTGGGCATCCAGGCGGCCGCCGCCGGCGGGTACACCGCCCCCTCGTGGACGAAGCCCGCGCCCCCCCCTCCGCCCGCCGACGCGGGCGCACCCGACTCCGGCAGCACCGGCAACGACGGCGGCCTGGCGCCGCCCCCGCCAGGCGCGCTGGGCGCCCAGTGCGGCGACAACACCGACTGCGACTCCGGCCTCTGCGCCTCCAACGACGGCGGCAACAGCTACATCTGCTCGCAGCCCTGCGACCCCAGCGCCAGCGACTGCCCGGACGGCTTCTCCTGCGTCCCGAGCGGCGACACCGGCTACTGCTTCCCGACGCCGCCGGACACCTCCGGCACGACCCCGACGCAGACCGCCGGCTGCGCGGTGGCCGCCGCCGACCCGACGAAGCCGGTGCCCTGGCGCACGCTGAGCCTGGCGGCGGTGGTGGGCCTGGCCCTGCTGCGGCGCCGCCGCCGACGCACCCCCGAGGGGCGCTCCTGAGGGGCCAGCCCGTGGGGGTGTGGGGCCCGCGGATGAGCTCCCGCGCACCCGAACCGCCCCTCCCCGCATCATAGCAGCCAGATGTCCGGCGACGTTTCGCTCCCCGCCCGCGGCGCCGCCACTGCTCGGGCCCCCGAACGCCCGCGCTCGCAGGCCACTGCCCGCGATGCCCGAGGTGGGCCCCAGCGCGCCCGCTTCGACGCGGTACGCCGCTACGTCTTCGAGGAGATGGACCTGCGCGCGAAGCGCTGGCGGCACGTCTGGTTCCTTCCCTTCAACGTCGTGCTCTTCGGCGCGCTGCTCGCCCGCGGCGAGTCACACACCCGCGCGGCGCTCCAGCTCGGCAGCGTGGCGCTCGTGCTCCTCGCCTCCACGGCCCCGGCCGGCACCTGGATCCGCCGGCGGCCGTGGGCCTACGTCGTCCATCAGGTCCACTTCGGCGTCATCACCCTGACCACCGGCACCATCGCCAGCCCGCTGCTGCCCATGGCGATGCCCATGATGGCCATCGCCGCGCTGCTCCTCGACCGGCGGCGCGACAAGCGCCTCTTCACGCTGGGCCTGGGGGCGACGTTCGTGCTGCTCGCGGTCGTTTCGCGCACGTCGTGGGGCGGGCTCCCCACGCCGCTGGCGCCGCACGGCGGACACACCAGCGTCGAGTTCGTGGTGGTGGCGGCGGTCACGCTCGTCTTCACCGCGACGAGCCTGCTCAAGATCGGCATCCACGTGACCGACGCCTACGCGCAGGTCGCGCTGGAGCTGGCGGCGCGGCGCGAGGAGATCTTCACCGAGAGCGAGGACCACACGCGCACGATCGAGGGCGTGGCGGCGCGCCTCGCGCACGAGGTGAAGAACCCGCTCGCTGCGATCAAGGGCCTCTCGGCGCACATGGCGCAGAGCGCGACGGACACCAGGAGCGCGGAGCGGCTCGCCATCGTCGCGAAGGAGGCGGACCGCCTGCAGTCGATCGTCGACGGCTTCCTCGGCTTCAGCCGCGGCCTGGACGACCTGAAGGTCGCGCCGACCAAGCCCTACGAGATTGGCCGCGAGCTGGTGCTCCTGCTCGAGACGCGCGCCGCCGAGGCGGGGGTGAGCGTGGAGGTGGTGGGCGACGAGAGCGTCGAGGTGCAGGCCGACGGGCGCAAGCTTCGCCAGGCGATGCTCAACCTGGTCCTCAACGCGATGCAGGCCTCGGGCCCGGAGGGCAAGGTCACCATCGCCGTCGCGCGGGCGAAGCCGTGCGCCCACGCCGAGGCGACCGCGTCGCCGGACGATCCTCGCCCCGTGGGCGTGCGCATCAAGGTCATCGACCACGGCGCCGGGATGACGTCGCAGGTCCTCGAGCGCATCCGCAGGCCGTACTTCACCACGCGCGAGGGCGGCTCCGGCCTAGGCATCGCCGTCGCCCGCGCGGTGGTGGAGCAGCACGGCGGGCGGCTCCTCTTCGAGAGCGAGGCGGGGCGCGGCACCACCGCGACGATCGAGCTCTGCCTCGGCGGCCCGCCCGAGGCCGGCGCCCCGCTCCCCGGCCTCTCCTTGCGCCCGTGCCCGGACGGGACGAAGAGCGGCCGTGCCTGATAGTGTGGGGAGTCCATGCACCGCGTGCTCGTGATCGACGACGACGCCTCCCTGCGTTACACGCTGGAGGCCGTCCTCTCCGACGCCGGGCTCGTCGTCGAGACGTGCGACGGCGGTGAGGCCGGGCTCGCCGCGTTCGAGGCGCACGGCGCCGACGTGGTGCTGACCGACCTCGCCATGCCCGGGATCGACGGCATGAAGGTGCTGGAGGCGCTGCGCGCGCAGGACCCCAGCGTCCCGGTGCTCATGCTCACCGCGCATGGCTCGGAGCGCGTCGCCGTCGCCGCGATGAAGGCGGGCGCGCACGACTACATCCCCAAGCCCTTCGACCCGGACGAGCTGGTGCTCAGCGTCAAGCGCGCGGTGGAGACACGCGACCTGCGCCTGCAGAACGCGCGCCTGCGCACCGAGACGACGCTCGGTGGGCCCATCGTGGCCGAGAGCCCGGCGATGCAGCGCGTGCTGGACATGGTGGCGCGCGTCGCCCCCAAGGACGTGACGGTGCTGTTCACCGGGGAGAGCGGCGCGGGCAAGGACGTGATGGCCGCCGCGGTGCACGCGCACTCGCGCCGCGCCGACAAGGCGTTCGTGCGCTTCAACGCCGCCGCCATCCCGGGCGAGCTCGCCGAGGCGGAGCTCTTCGGCCACACCAAGGGCGCCTTCACCGGCGCGCAGGCAGCGCGCCTCGGCTACTTCCAGCAGGCGGACGGGGGCACCCTCTTCATCGACGAGATTGGCGATCTCGCGCTCCCGGTGCAGGCCAAGATCCTGCGCGCCCTGCAGTCGGGCGAAGTGCAGCCGGTCGGCGGCAGGGCGGAGCACGTGGACGTGCGCCTCATCGCGGCCACCAACCGCGATCTCGCGGCGGAGGTGAAGGCCGGCCGCTTCCGCGAGGACCTCTACTACCGCCTGAACGTCGTCCCCATCCGCGTGCCGCCCCTTCGCGAGCGCCCGGAGGACGTCGGGCCGCTCGTCCGCACCTTCGTGCGCACCTACGCCGATCGCTACGGTATGGGCACCGTGGACGTGGAGCCGGCCCTCGTCGCCGCGCTCGAGCAGCACGCCTGGCGCGGCAACGTCCGCGAGCTGGAGAACACCGTCGCGCGCCTCCTCGCGCTCGCCCCGGACGAGCGCCTCACGCTCGCGCTCTGGCGATCGCTCGCCGAGCCGAGCCGCGCCGCCGCGACGGCAGCCGCGGGGGATCCCGGGCCGAGCCACCCGCTGCGCGCGCGCGTGGAGGCGTTCGAGCGCACGATCATCGCCCAGCAGTTCGAGGCCTCCAGCCGCAACCAGAGCGAGACGGCGCGCCGGCTGGGGGTGTCGCGCCCGGCGCTCATCGAGAAGCTCCACAAGTACGGCCTGCTCGAGCGCTCGTGATCAGCCGCCGCGCGCTGTTCGCCGTCGCCGCCCTGGTGATCGTGGCGTGCAAGTCGCACGGCGCACCGCTCGCCGACGCCGACGCCGGCGCGCCCGTCGCGCATCGCGTGGTGTCGCTGTCACCCTCGACCACCGAGGCCGTCGCCGCGGTGGGTGCCCTGCCCGCGCTGGTGGGCCGGTCGCGCTACTGCGACTACCCGCCGGAGGTGAGCAAGCTGCCCATCGTGGGCGGCTTCGTGGACCCGGACCTGGAGGCCATCCTCGCGCTGCACCCTGACCTGGTCGTCGGCGCGCGCGGGCCCGGCGGGTCGAGCATCGCGGATTGGCTCGAGGCGCGCGGCGTGGCGGTCTACTTCCCGCACACTGCCTCGATCGACGAGATCGCGACGATGATCCTCGGCATCGGCGACCGCGTGGGGCACCCGAAGGACGCCGCGCAGGTGGTGGCGAAGATGCGCGCGCGCCTGGCCGCCGTCGCCGCCGCGGTGAAGCAGGAGCCGCCGGCGCGGACGCTGCTCGTCTTCGGCGTGCAGCCGGTGGTGGTCGCCGGCCCTGTGGGCTTCGGCGACGAGATCATCCGGCGCGCCGGCGGCGTCAACGTGGTCCACACCGGCGGCAGCTACCCCATGCTCGACCTGGAGGCCATCGTCGGCCTGGACCCGCAGGTGGTCCTGGACGCCGCCGCCGGCGAGGAGCACGGCCACCAGCGCATCACCTCCGATGCGCCGGGCTGGCGCGACGTGCGCGCCGTCAAGGACGGACGCGTCGTCTCGCTCACCGACGAGGCGGTGCTGCGCCCCGGCCCGCGGGTGGCGGAGGGCGTGGCGACCGTCGCGCGCGCGCTCCACCCCGACGCGGGGCTGTGAGCCTGCATCCCCCGACTACTGGGCGAGGAAGCAGTCGTTGTAGTAGGCCGAGTACTCGCAGTACTTCTCGGCCGGGCAGCAGTAGTAGTCGCCGTAGATGTTGTTGGCGCACGAGTGCTCGTCGATGGTGCCGTTGCAGTCGTTGTCGATGCCGTCGCACGTCTCCACCGCCGGATCGCTTGGCGGGCACATGTCGCCGCCGTCCACGCAGTGCAGCGTGCTCTGCAGGCAGCCGCCCTTGATCTGGCCCTTCAACGGTCCCCCGTCCAGGCCCACCGAGCCGTCGGGCCAGTAGCTCCCGGCGTCCACGGTGCAGGGGCCCTCGTTGTCCAGGCCGTCGTCGACGGAGCCGTTGCAGTCGTCGTCGATGCCGTTGCACACCTCCGGCGCGCCCTGCTTGATGAAGCCCTTGCAGCCGGTGGGCGTGCCGCCCGTCGGCCCGCCGGCGCACACCTTCCGGCCTGCGCCGCAGATGCCCGGCTCGCCCGTGTAGCAGGTGATGGACGCGTCGGTGAAGTCGGGATCGCACGCGGGCGAGGTGCAGTAGCTCATCACGCCGGCGTCGGCGGCGAAGTCGGGCAGGTCGTCGACGATGCCGTTGCAGTCGTCGTCGGCGTAGTTGCACGTCTCCGGCTGCGGCAGCACCTGACCGACGCACTCGCTCCAGTAGCCCTCCGGCAGGCAGGACTTCTGGCCGATCTTGCAGATGCCCTTGCCGTTGGTTCCCGGGGGGCCCTGGTAGCAGTCGACCGGCTTGTTGTCCTTGGACGGGTTGCAGTCGCACCCGGGGCCGCCCGCGTCGTCGCAGACCGGCCGCGCGCCCGCGTCAGAGTCGGTGTTGTTGTTGTTGCTGGGGCTGCAGTACATCAGCATCCCCAAGAACGCCCCACCCACGATCGCCGCAGCAAGCACCTGGTAACGCATCTCGTGCCTCCCCCGCGGGATCCTGAGCGTGACGAGGACGAGGCGCAGGCCTCTCCGAGCCACGCAAGACGAAGAACTGAAAGGCTAATCTTGCCCCGCGAGTTTCACGACTGTACCAGATTTGTCGCCTGGGTCTACGCTCCGGCGGACGGGAAAGAGACGTGACGCGCGCCCGACTCGATCAACTCCTCGTCTCCCGGGGGATGGCGCCCACACGGTCGCGGGCTCAGGCCCTCATCCTGGCGGGCAAGGTGTTCGTCGACGGGGCGCGCGTGGACAAGGCGGGCACGATGATCGCGGCGGAGGGGCGGGTGGAGGTGCGGGCACCTGACCATCCGTTCGTGTCGCGAGGCGGCGTGAAGCTGGCCGGCGCGCTGGACACCCTGGGGGTGCAGCCGGCGGGGAAGCGGTGCCTCGATCTCGGGGCCTCCAC
Source organism: uncultured delta proteobacterium (assembly GCA_963782055.1). Classification (GTDB taxonomy): domain Bacteria; phylum Myxococcota_A; class Polyangia; order Polyangiales; family Polyangiaceae; genus DASXHD01. The sequence goes on along the minus strand of CAWAIF010000003.1, from coordinate 16,788 downwards.
CGGCGGGTTCACCGACTGCCTGCTGCAGCGCGGCGCGGTGAGCGTCGCGGCGGTGGACGTGGGCTACGGGCAGCTCGCCCACCGCCTCCGCACCGACGCACGGGTGCTCGTGCTCGAGCGGACGAACGCCCGCACGCTCCAGCCGGAGGCGATCGGTGGGGCGGCGGACCTCACCGTCGTCGACGCGTCCTTCATCGGGCTGGGCAAGCTCCTCGAGGCGGTGGCGCGCTGCACGCGGCCCGGCGGGGAGCTGCTCGCCCTGGTCAAGCCGCAGTTCGAGGTGGGACGCGAGGAGGCGACGCGCGCCCGCGGCGTGATCCGCGATCCGGAGGTGAGGCGTCTTGCCATCCAGTCGGTGCTCGGCGAGGTGCGGGCCGCCGGCTTCGAGGTGCTCGGCGAGTGCGACTCCCCCCTGCCTGGACCGAAGGGCAACGTCGAAGCGTTCGTCTGGGCGCGCCGCGAGTGCTAACAAGGGCGGCGGTGTGATGGACAGCGCGTCTCCGAAGACGAGGAAGCCGTCGCTCGGCGCGATCTTCCTCACCATCGTCCTGGACCTGCTCGGCTTCGGCCTGGTGCTGCCGTTCCTCGCGGAAGAGGCGCGCGACACCTTCGGCACGACCGCCTTCATCGCCACGCTGCTCGCGGCGGTCTACTCGCTGATGCAGTTCCTCTTCGTGCCGGTGTGGGGGCGCCTCTCCGACCGCGTGGGGCGCAAGCCGGTGCTGGTCTGGTCCATCGGCGCGACGGCGCTCTCCAACGCCGGGCTGGGCCTGGCGCTCGCGTACGGCTCGGGCATCGCCTTCCTCTTCGCCGCGCGCATCTTCGCCGGCATCGCCACCGCCAACCTGGGCACCGCGAGCGCGTACATCGCCGACGTGACCCCTCCGAAGGACCGCGCCAAGGGCATGGGCCTCATCGGCATGGCCTTCGGCCTGGGCTTCATCATGGGGCCGGGTCTGGGCGGCGTGCTCGCCTCCTTCCCGGTCAATCACCGCCACGGCCCGTGGGCGTGCTGGGCCGCCGCCGGCCTCAGCGTGATCAACTTCGTCTGGGTGGCGCGCGGCCTGGTCGAGTCGCTCCCGCGCGAGAAGCGATCCAAGGAGAAGCGACGGCTCTCCCCGCTGGACATCTCGGCGCTGGTCCGCACGCTGAAGCGGCCGATGCTCGGGCGCGCCATCCTGGTCAACTTCGTGCTCGTGCTGTCCTTCGCCAACCTCGACCAGACCTTCCGCTTCTTCAACAAGGACATGTTCGCGATGAGCGCCGCGGAGACGGGCGGCGTGCTCGCGCTGGTGGGCGTGGCGGCGGCGGCGGTGCAGGGCGGGCTGGTGCGGCGACTCTCCGGGCGCGTGGAGGACAAGAGCATCCTGCAGGCGGGCGTCCTCCTGCAGATCGTGGCCTTCACCGGCATCGCCGCGTCCCCCAGCGTCGGCAAGTGGATGCTCTACGTCGCCGGCGTCGTGCTGGCGATAGGCAACGGGCTCTCGCAGCCGTCGGTCTCGGCGTACGTCTCCAAGCGCGGGCGGGCCGACGAGCAGGGCGCGACGCTCGGGTCCAGCCAGTCGATGGCGAGCCTCGCGCGCGTGATGGGCCCGGCGATGGGCGGCTACCTCTACGGCTCGGTCCTCGGCCCGCGCGCGCCCTACGTCGCCGGCGCGATCGGCATGTGCCTCGCGCTGATCCTCGCGCTCACCCTGGCCGGAAGCGAGAGCGAGACCCCCGCCCCCACCGCCTGACCTCTCTTCACCCCCCTCTCCACCTCACACCCCGAGCAGCTTGTTCATCGACGCCTCGTCCGCGGGCGTGAAGGGATACTGCTCGAACTCCGCGCTGGTCACCCAGCGGAAGTCGTTCACCGCGCGAACCTCCAGCTGCTCGCGCAGCAGGTGGCACTCGTACAGGAAGAGGTCCACCACGTAGTGCTCGTACGGGTGGCTCACGAAGGAGATGAGCTTGCCGCACTCGATCTCCGCGCCCAGCCGGTGCATCAGCTCGCGCTTGAGGGCCTGCGCGTCGCTCTCCCCCGGCTCCACCTTGCCGCCGGGGAACTCCCACAGCAGCGGCAGGACCGCCGTCGGCCGGCGCTGCGTGATGAGGTAGCGCCCATCGCGGTCCACCACGGCGGCTACGACGCGAATCGTGCGCGTGGGGGACATGCCGCAGAGCCTAGCACGCGGCGCGGAGGCTCACATCGACACCCGGAAGAGTTGCTGCCCCATGAGCAGCACGTCTCCGGTGTGGATCTCGACCTCGTCGTGGAGTCGCACGAAGGTGCCGTTGGAGCTGCCCAGGTCGGTCAGCATCAGCTTCCCGCTCTCCCACGAGACGTGGCAGTGCAGGCCGGAGACGTAGCCGTCCTCGGGGAAGAGCACGTCACCGCGCTCGCGGCCGATGTGCAGGCCGGACTCCGGGATGGGGAAGGCGTTGCCCGTCGTCTCGCGGCCGATGACGAGCGCGATGCGACCGATGTACCCCTTCGACGGCGCGCCGAGGCGCTCGACGCCCTCCGGCCCAGGCGGCAACGCGGCGATGGGCTCGAACTTGATGATCTCCTGCCCGATGCGGAAGACGTCGTTCGGCCGGAGCTCCACCGGCATGTCGCGCGCGAGCTTGCGGTAGACGCCGTTGAGAGAGCTCTCGTCGGTGATGGTGATCTTGCCCGCGCCCTTCTGGCGGAAGGTGGCGTGGCGCGGGGAGAGGTAGCTGTCGCCGGCGAAGATCCCGCCGGTGTCGCGGCCGACGGTCACGTCGCCGCCGGGCAGGGTGTAGTTGCCGGCCTCGCTCCCATCCGCGCGCAGGGCGGTGAGGGTGATGGCGCCGGGAGCCGCCGGCATGGACGGCTCCGGCGCGGGCGCGGGCTTCGGGGCGCCGCCGCCGAGGCGGAAGCCGCACGCCCCGCAGAAGGTGTGGCCCGGCTGGTTGATGTGGCCGCACTGCGGACACGGGACGGTGCCGGAGGCGGCGGCCGCGGAGGGCGGGCCGGCCGCAGGGGCCGGAGCCGCAGGCTCGGGCGCCGGCACGAAGACCGCGGGCGGAGGCGCGGCAGCCGGGGGCCCCGCAGCCGGCGGGGCTGGAGGCGGTGCCGCCGAGGGGACCTTCACGCCGTGAGGCGGGGTCTTCGGCGAGAAGGGCTTGGGCTCCGCGTTACGGGGCAGCTCCGCGCCGCACCCGAGGCAGAACTTGTAGTGGTCCTGGTTGTCTTTGTCGCACTTCGGACAGGTGATCACGTTCGGCCTCCGGCGTTCCGCCTTCGACGATGCAACGACTTGGCCTCGATCCTGCGCGTGGACGCGCCTCTCGATTTCGGGGAGCGGCGGGTCTAAAGAAAATCGCGCAGAAGTAAGGGGTATCAACACCTCAGGAACCCGGTCAAGGGCGGTGCGGCGTAGCCGCGCACGTTCTCGCCCCCCACCCGAGCCGGCAGGCTCGAGAAAGTAGGACCCGCCGCATGCCGTCCGCCACCTTCCCCGCCATCAACATCCCCGGCTCGGGCCAGCTCTACGCCCGTTTTCACACCTCCCTGGGCAACATCGTCCTCCGGCTGGAGGAGCAGCGCGCCCCCAACACCGTCAAGAACTTCGTGGGCCTGGCCACCGGGACCCAGGAGTGGACCGACCCCAAGACGAACCAGGCCCGCACCGGCGCGCCCCTCTACGATGGCACCATCTTCCACCGCGTCATCCCCGACTTCATGATCCAGGGCGGCGACCCGCTGGGCGTCGGCCGCGGCGGCCCTGGCTACAAGTTCGCCGACGAGTTCCACCCGGAGCTGCGGCACACCGGACCGGGCGTGCTGTCGATGGCCAACAGCGGGCCCAACAGCAACGGCTCGCAGTTCTTCATCACCGAGAAGGCGACGCCCTGGCTGGACAACAAGCACTCCGTCTTCGGCTACACGGTGGCCGGCGCCGACATCATCGCCAAGATCACCCACACGCCGCGCGGCGCGGGGGATCGACCCAACCAGGACGTGGTGCTCCAGCGGGTGGAGATCTTCCGGAGCGAGAGCGTCCCGGCCGCGTGACCCCATGACGCTGGTCGGAGCGCGCGTGGTGCTGCGCGAGGCGCAGGTGGAGGATGCGGCCGCCATGGTCCGATACCACGTCGAGAACCGCGCGCACCACGCGCCCTGGATGCCGCACGCGCCGCCGGAGATGTTCACCCTGCCCTTCTGGCAGACGCGCCTGGCCGCCTACGAGGTGGACCGCGCGCACGGGCGAACGCTCCGGCTGCTCGTGCTGCACCAGGACGAGCTCATCGGCCTGGTGCAGCTGCGCGACGTGCTGCGCGCGCCCATCTGGTCGGCCAGCCTGGGCTACTCCCTCGCCGAGTCGGTGCAGGGTCACGGCTACATGACCGAGGCCCTGCGCCTCGTCATCGGCCACGCTTTCGGCGCGATGGGCCTGCACCGCCTGACGGCCACCTACGACGTGCGCAACGCCCGGAGCGCGCGGGTGGTCGGCCGCTGCGGGTTCTCGGTGGAGGGCACCCTGCCCGCCTTCATGCGGTGTGACGGGCGGTGGTGCGATCACGAGCAGGTGAGCCTGATCCACCACGACTGGCAGCCACCGTCCGGATGACACGCACGCCGGTCGAGCCGCCGACGACGGAGGTGCGCTTCCCGAACCCGCGCCGGGCGGGGGCGCGCGAGGTGGTCGCCGTGGGCGTGGACTTCCGGGCGGGCACGCTGCTCGCGGCGTACCGCAAGGGCATCTTCCCGTGGCCGCAGTCGGAGGAGATCGTGGCGTGGTTCTCGCCGGACCCGCGCGCGCTGCTGCCGCTGGACGCGCCGCTGCACTGGTCGCGCAGCCTGCGGCGCACGCTGCGTCACGCGCCGTGGCGCATCACGGTGGACACGGCATTCCGCGAGGTGATGCTCGGGTGCGCGACCGAGCACGAGGGCGGCACGTGGATCACGCCGGACCTTCTCGCGGGCTACGTGGAGCTGCACGAGCTTGGCTGGGCGCACAGCCTGGAGGTCTGGGAGGGTGACGTGCTGGTGGGGGGGATTTACGGCATCGCCCTCGGCGGGTCCTTCGCCGCGGAGTCCATGTTCCACCGGCGCACCGACGCCTCGAAGGTCGCCTTCGCCACGCTGACGACCCGACTGCAGGAGTCCGGCTACCTGCTCTTCGACGTCCAGGTGATGAACCCCCACCTCGCCTCACTCGGCTGCGTGGAGGCGCCACGCGCGGAGTACCTGGACCGCCTCGCGAAGGCGATCGCGACGACTCCACGCCTCCCGATCCACGACTGGCCCGGCTGACTGCACGGCTCGGCGCCGAGGGCCCGCATGGGCGCCTCGTGAGGCTCAGTGCTTCGGCACGATGTCGGTGTAGGTCACGATGGCGATGAGGGTGAGCATCATCGCCAGGCCTATGGCGTGGACGAGGGCCTCCACCTTCCGCGCGGGCTTCCGGCGCGACGCCGCCTCGAACCCGAGGAAGAGCAGGCGACCGCCGTCCAGCGCGGGGAAGGGCAGCAGGTTGAAGCCGCCCAGGTACGCGCTGATGGCGGCGAGCAGCTTGAGTCCATCCCCCGCGCCGCTGTGCACCGCCGCCGCCGTCTCCTTGACGATGCCCACCGGGCCGCTCGCCGCCAGCTTGTCCTTGCCGGTGATCATGCGCGCCAGGCCGACGACCAGGCCGACGACCACCTTCGGCGGCTCGGTGATGCCGAGCACCGCCGCCTCCCCGACGCCCACCTTCACGGTGCGGGTCATCGTGGAGATGTGGACCGAGATGCGACCCTCGCCGTGCGAGCCCTTCGGCTGCGGGGTCATCAGCATGTGCATCGGCTTGCCGTCGCGCTCGACGAGCAGGTCCAGCTTGTCGCCGGAGTGGGCGCCCACCACCCTGGTCAGGTCCTCCGGGATGACGACCTTCGTGTCGCCGACGGCGCGCACCACGTCGCCCTCGTGCATGCCGGCCGCCGCGGCCGCGCCGCCGGAGTCCACGCTGAGCACCTTCACGCCGGTGGGGATGTCCTGGCCGCCGATGAGGAAGCCGAAGAAGAACAGGACGGTGGCGAAGAGGTAGTTGGCGAGCGGCCCGGCCGTGATGGTGACGATGCGCGCCCAGAGGGAGGCGTTGGTGTAGCTGCCCTTGTCGTTGTCGTCCTGGTCCTCGTACGGGTTCATCCCCGCGATCTGCACGTAGGCCAGGAAGGGGATGAGGGCGATCTGGAAGACCGTCGGGCTGCTCTTGGGCTGGTGGCGCCAGATCGTCGGGCCGAAGCCGATGGAGAACTTGGTGACGCGCATGCCGTAGCGGCGGGCGGCGAAGTAGTGGCCGCTCTCGTGCACGATCATCAAGAGGGCCAGGCCGAGCGCGGCGAGGACGTAGTTGGCGACCGACATGGACGCCATCAGTCTAACCTTCGCCCCGGCTCACAGCCACGGGGTCCTGGCCGTTTCCCCGAGATCACCAGGGGAACCACTCGTTTTGCACCTTTTGCCAGGCCGTGGGGCGCTGCGGATCGCCCTCGGGCACGACCAGCGAGCCGACGAAGGAGGCGTGCTTGTAGACGCTGTCGATGGTCTTGCGGATGAGCCCCATCTCCTCGTCGCCGACGACGCCGTTGCTGGTCGCCTTGTAGAACTGGACGGTGATGCGGATGGGGAACCTGGCGTCGCGCACCAGGGAGAGATCGCGCCCCTCGCGGAAGGGGCCGAGATCGGGGCCGTGGCCGACGACGGCCTGCTCCACGTCGGGAGACGCGCTCCCTCCTTGCGCGCGGTGGCCGGCGACCTTCAGCGGGGGGGGCCCTGCCGTGGCGGAGCTCATGGGCCCGCCCGCGCTCGCCTTGGTCGAACCGCCCCCGCCGAAGCCGAAGCCGAGGTATCCGTTGGCGTCGGAGAGTCCGTTCAGGTAGCCGCGGTTCTTGTGCTTGAGGGGCACCTGGATGAGGAACATCACGTCGGCGCCCCTGGCGATGGCGCTGCGATCGTCCTCGGTCTTCGGTCCGCCCTGCGCCTCGATGCGGGCCACGACGTCACTGCGACGCTGGGCGGTGAGGTCGGCGCGCTTGCCGCGGTTGTTGAAGTACAGCTCCTGCCCGTAGCCGACGCCCGTCGCCTCCTCCGGCTTGTTCTCGATGACCTGCACGCTGGTGCCCTGCCGCGTGACCAGGATGACCAGGTCCGCGGTGGAGCCGGGCGCGGACTGGTAGTTGAAGACGACCGGGTTGAACTCCGCCTCGCCGCGCTTGGGGATCGGCAGGAAGACGGCCTGCGCGCTCACCAGGAAGTGCGTGTCGCGCTTGGCGAGCAGGTCGCCGGAGCCCTTGATGCTGGAGGGGACCGAGACGTACTCCTTGATGTTCTTCAGCACGTCGACGAGCTTCACCGTGCGCAGCTCCTCGCCGCTGTCGTGCTCGTTGCCCACGCGGACGAAGAACTTGTCGGCGGGGATGTCGCCCGTCCGGTCGCTGAAGTTGGGGAAGCGCAGCACCGGCATGAGCGCGGTCGCCCAGCCGCCCCACGGGCTCTTGCGGCGCACCTGCAGGGTCACGTCGCTGATGTTGGGGCCGAGGGCGGAGCCCTCCTCGCGGCCGGTGTCCTCCCAGGTGACGTCCAGCACGTCCAGCCCGTGGCGATCGGCGCGCCCGACGACGCCGTCGTCGTCGATCATCCCGGCCACGCGGTTGATGATCGCGCCGTACTCGAGGAAGCGCGTGACCGGACCGCCGTCGGCGTAGGGCGCCGGCGTGGTGAGGGCGACGGTGCCGGACATCGGCGAGGGGGCCGTGGTCCGGGTGATGGTCAGGGGCTGATCCGGCGTGATCTCCGGGGCCTGGCCCCCGGCGTCGCTGCACGCGCCGGCGGCAGCGAGTCCGAGAGTGGTGAGCACGAGGGCGAGGCGTCGCATGGCTTTCGGGTCCTTTCCCTCCATGGAAACGCGCAAGCCCGCGGAAGGATCTCCCGGACAGACAAGCCGGGGCGACCGCGGTTGGTGCGATCCGCCCGGAGCCAGGCTAGTGGTTGCTCGCCGGGGTGGTGGAGCTCGGGTTGGAGCCGCCCCCCGAGCCATCGTCGGAGCTGTCCCCCGACTTGCCGGCGAACAGGCTCGCGCAGGCGCAGCCCGCCGCGGCGGCGGCGCCGGCGGACGCGGTCGCCGTCACCGGATCGACCGGCGCGTCGCTCCCGCTTCTGTGGGTCTCCACCGCGCACGCGACGTGCCCATCGTCCTCGCGCTCGCAGTCGTAGGTGCGCGTGCTCCCGCAGCCCCGCACGACGTAGCGCGCCACGTGGGTGTCACTGGAGTCGACGTTCTCCAGCGTGATGAGCGCCTCGTCGCAGTCCATGTCCTCCGCCGTGATCGCCCGGACCTGCGTCTCGTCGACGTGGACCGCGTAACACGCGGCGACGCCCCCGAGGAGCAGCATGACGGTACGACGCAGGCGCATACGTCGCAGCTTACGACGGCGCGGTCGGACTACTTCCCCTGAATGTCGAACTGCTCCAGGTGGTACTCCTTGCGCGGCACCACCATGATCTTGCGCATGAACTTGTTCTCCGCCGCGGCCACGGCTTCCTTCTCCGGCCCGCTGAGCAGGTCCGCCACGGCGGGGTGCGCGTTGACGACGATGGTGTAGCCGGGCAGGTCCGCCTTCTTGCGGCGGATCTCCCGCAGGATCTCGTAGGCGATCGTCTCCTTGGACTGCAGCTGGCCGGTGCCGTCGCAGTAGAAGCACGGCTCGTGCAGCATGCGCCCGAGGCTCTCTCGCGTGCGCTTGCGCGTCATCTCGATGAGGCCGAGATCGCTGATGCGGTTCAGCGTGGTCTTCGCCTTGTCCTTCTGGAGCAGCTCCTCCAGCGTGCGGCGCACCTTCTCGCGGTTCTGCGCGCGCTCCATGTCGATCAGGTCGAGGATGATGAGCCCGCCGATGTTGCGGAAGCGCAGCTGGTAGGCGATCTCGTGCACCGCCTCGATGTTGGTCTTGAGGATCGTCTCCTCCATGTCCTTGCTGCCCTTGCCCACGAAGCGACCGGTGTTGACGTCGATCGCGGTGAGGGCCTCGGCCTGATCGATGATCAGGTAGCCGCCGGAGGGGAGCGGGACCTTGCGCGAGAGGGCGCGGCCGATCTCGTCCTCGATGCCGTAGGCGTCGAAGATGGGCTCGTCGTCCTCGTAGAGCTCGATGTCCTTCACGCGATCGGGGGCGAACATCTCGACGAAGCGGCACAGGCGCTCGTGCTGCTGGCGGTCGTCGATGACGATCTTCTCGACCTCGTCGGTGAAGAGATCGCGCGCGGTCTTGAGGACGAGGTCCAGCTCGCTCATCAGGACCTCCGGGGAGCGGGCCGTCTCGCGCTTCTTGGCGATCTCCCCCCAGAGGCGCACGAGGTAGCCGACGTCTTGCTTGAGCTGCTTCTTGGTGAGGCCCTCCGCGAGGGTGCGGACGATGAGGCCGCCGCTCGGCGGCTTCATGCTGTCGATGGCGTCGCGCAGGCGCGAGCGCTCCTTGTCGGAGCCGATGCGCTTGGAGATGCCGACGTGCTCGACGGTCGGCAGGTAGACGACGTAGCGGCCGGGCAGCGAGATGTGGCTGGTGCAGCGCGCGCCCTTGGTGCCGATGGGATCCTTGGAGACCTGGACGATGATCTCCTGGCCCTCCTTGACCACCTCCCGGATGGGCGTGGACTTGGAGATGCGCGAGGGGGCGTGGCCGTTGGCTCGATCGCCGCGCTCGCGCGAGCGGCCGCCGCGCTCACCGCGCTCGCCGCGCTCGCCGCGCTCGCCCGGACGGCCCCCACGACCACGGCCGCGACGGCGGCGACGATCCCCACCGCGCTCGCGCGCTGCGGCGCGCGGGACCGGCTCGCCGGGCTCGCTGACGGTGAAGCCGGGCAGGCCGCCCAGGTCGAAGTCCTCGCCGGCAGCGGCCGGGGCGGCCGCGAGCGCGGCGGCCTCGAGCGCGGGCGGACCCTCCAGGGCGGGCTGCGAGGTGACCTCGGCGAGGGCAGGCTGCGAGGTGGCCTCGGGCAGCCACGGCTCCGAGACCTCTCCGGCGTCCAGCTCCTCGTCGGAGGCTGACGGCGGCGCGGGGGTCTCGGCCTCCTCTTCTTCGGCCGGGCCCGACTCGGCTTCGACTTCGGCCGTGGCCTCGGCCGTCTCCGCCTCCTCCGGCTCCTCGCCGATCAGCTCGTCCTCGCTCACCTCGGGGGGTGGCGGGGGCGCGGCCTCGATCTCGGCCTCCGTCTCGGCGTCGAGCTCCTCGTTTCCGGTGACCTCCGGCGCCTCCTCGGCCTCGGCCTCCGGTCCTGCCTCCTTGTCACGGGCGTGCTTGCGACCACCCTGGAGGTAGGCATCGAAGTCGGCCGGTCGGATGAGATCCTCGACGTGGAGGAAGGCGGCGCGCTCCTGACCGATGTCGATGAAGGCGGCTTGCAGGCCGGGGAGCACCCGGGTCACTCTGCCCAGGTAGACGGTGCCCACCGTGGCCGGCTGAGCATTGGAGCCGCGCCGCTCGATGTGCAGCTCGGCGATGATGCCGTCTTCGATGAGGGCTACGCGGGTTTCGCGAACGTCGACGCTGACGACGAGCAGATTCTTGGACATGTGGAGGGGAGCTTTCCCGCCCACCGGTGCGCGTCCCCCGGCGCCGTGTGGCTCGGGGGTCGTGCGGCTCGTGTGGGCTGTGGGCCGGCGCCGGGAAACGGGCCGGCGCGGCCCGGAGAAGAGAAGCCTCCGCGAAGGGAGGCGAGAACTTTGGGCGCGAGGGCAAAGCCCCCGGTTCGCTCGAGGTTCGACCTCTGCGAGCGCCCTTCTGCCTTGCTTAGCGGAAAGTCCCGCCCCGCGCCAGCAGGGAAAGATCCCGGGCGCAAAATAGGGAAAGGCCCCGTCACACCCTTCCGCGCTACCGTTGCTCCCTCTCGGGCCTGGCGGGGTTCACGTTTCCGGGTCGACAGGGCCACATGCGGCCGGAGCCACGAGGGACAGTGGCCCCGATGCAGGCGGAAAGCAAGCCCTGCGTGGCTGGTTTTCTCCCCTCGGGGAAGGCTTTTGCCGCCTTACCAGTTGCGCGGTGGCGGGGCCGGGGGTACCAAGCCGGTCGCCGACGTATACCGACCGGAGGAATCGCCGTGAGTCCTGCTGCCGAAGTGAGCCTCGTGGTCAAACGGGAGCTCCGGAAGAGCATCCGGAGCATGAAGGGCATCATCCTGGGCGTGCTGACGCTGCTGGTGGCCGGAGTGGCCGCCCTCATCAGCATCTTCCAGGAGTCGGTCCTTCGCGAGAACCTGAGCGGCGCGGGCGACTGGCCGACGGTCTACGAGAAGTACCTGCGCACCACCGGCTACGACCCGCAGACGGCCCAGTACCTGAGCCACGCGCCGATGGCGCTCAACAACTTCCTGATGGTGATGGTGTGGATCGGCCCGCTGCTGGTCGCCATCCTGGGGTTCGACGCGGTGGCGGGGGACGTGCAGCACAGGAGCATCCGCTTCTGGACGGTGCGCACGCGGCGCTGGTCGCTCCTGCTCGGCAAGTTCTTCGGCCTCTGGGCGCTGGTGAGCATCATCACGCTGACGCTCCTCACCCTGAGCGGCCTCGCGGTGCTCATCCGTGGCTACGTCACCTTCGGCGGGCTCCTCTCGTGGGGCTCGCGCTTCTGGCTCATCTCGGTGCTGATCGTCGGGGCCTGGGCGGCGCTCGCGGTGCTCATCAGCTCGCGCTTCAAGACGCCCTTCCTCGCGCTGCTCGCCACCTTCGGCACCTTCTTCATGCTCTGGGTGGTGGAGGCGATCGGCTGGGTGATCCACGCGGCGGAGTTCGGGCGGCAGCTCTCCGACATGAAGCACGGGGGCGGCGGGGACTTCCCGGTCCTCGCGGCGCCGTCCTGGTACCAGTACCTCTACCCGAACACCTACGAGGACCTGCTGCTCTCCGCTCACCCGGGCCACGTGGGCGCGGGGCTCGCGGCGTGCCTGGCGTACATGATCGTCTTCGTGGGGCTGGCGACGCTGCTCTTCGCCAAGAAGGACGTCTGAGATGGGGACCCAGGAGCAAGAGCTCGAGTCGCCGAAGGAGTCGGCCTCCAAGGAGGGCGAGAAGACCATCGAGCCGAAGGCGGCCTCCAAGGACGAGGGCGAGAAGGCCGCGGCCGACGCGCCCGACGAGAAGAAGGCCGACGAGAAGAAGGCCGACGAGAAGAAGCCGGAGGCCGAGAAGCCGGAGGCGAAGGCCGCCGCCGTGGAGGACGACGAGCCGAAGAAGAAGAAGCGCAAGACGCACGAGTCGGCGGTCAAGATCCACCAGGTGACCAAGCGCTTCGGCGACAAGCTCGCCGTCGACGACCTCACCCTCAACATCCGCGCGGGCTGGATCTACGGCCTCATCGGGCCGAACGGCGCCGGCAAGACGACGACCTTCTCCATGATGGCCGGCTACCTGGAGCCCACGCACGGCTCGGTGGAGGTGCTCGGCTACTCCACGCGCAACGTGGACTCCCTGCGCGGCCGCATCGGCGTGCTCCCGCAGGACGCGCTGCTCCCCCCGCTGGACCGCGTGGGCGAGTTCCTGATCCACATGGCGCGCCTGCAGGACATCCCCGGGACGAAGGCGATCAGCGTCGCGCGGGAGGTGCTGCGCGACGTGGGAGGCCTGGACTGGTGGGACATGCGCTGCAGCACCCTCTCCCACGGCATGGCCAAGCGCGTGGCGCTCGCGCAGGCGCTGCTCGGCGATCCGGAGGTGGTGCTCCTGGACGAGCCGACAGCCGGCCTCGACCCGCGCGTGGCCTACGACATCCGGCAGCTCGTCAAGTCGCTCAAGGGCAAGTGCACGGTCGTCATCTCCAGCCACAACCTGCAGGAGCTGGAGGAGGTGTGCCACGGCGCGGCGATCCTGGATCACGGCAAGCTCGTGGCCTCCGGGACGATCGCCGAGCTCACCGCCGCCAGCGAGGAGATCCACGTCAAGATCGGCCGGCCCCCGCGCGGCGCGGATCCCGCGACGGTGCGGGCGCAGCCGGCCCTGCCGATGGATCAGATCCGGGCGATCCCCGGCGTGACGCGCATCGACTACGAGGAGGAGCGGCGCGATCTGGGCATCTACATCGAGCGCAAGCAGACCGACGCCGAGACGGTGATCGGCCAGGCGCTGTGGATCCTGCTCAACGCGCAGGTGCGCATCAGCGGCGTGACGAAGGGCCGTGGCCTGGAGGCGCGCGTGATGGAGATGACGGACGATTGAGGCGAATCCTTCCGCGGGGCCGCTGGCTCCGACCGACGGAGAGGTTTTGCCGATGAAGCTGTACGACTTTCACTGCAACGCGTGTGGTCAGGAGTTCGAGGAGCTGGTGCGGGAGGTGGGCGACGCCCGGTGCCCCTCCTGCGCCTCGGCGGAGGTGGACAAGCAGCTCTCGGCGTTCGCCGTCGGCGGCAGGTCCGGCGGGGGCGGCCCCTCCTTCGGCGGCGGTGGCGGCTGCGGCTCGGGCATGTGCGGCACCGGGGGCTGCGGCCTCAGCTAGCGGCCCCGGGCGGCCCGTCTGCATGCTGGCGATCCCGTCGGGTTGCCGCCTCCCCACGCGTCTGGGAAGGCTTGCGGGCCGGAGCGCGGCAAGCTAGCTTCCCCCGCCCTGAGGTCCGGCCGGAGGCCGGCCGACGGCCCGAAGGGCACGTGGCGTGTCGTCCGGGAGAGGTGACCGAGTGGCCGAAGGTACTCGCTTGCTAAGCGAGCGCTGGTCAAAAGCCAGCCGCGGGTTCGAATCCCGCCCTCTCCGCGAGTTTTCCCCGGCGAAAGCCGTAGGTGGCGGTCTTTCTTGGACCAATCGTGGACCAATCAGTGCGCCTGAGCAGCATGGGCAGGGGCGGGAAGACGTCCCCGAAGCCATCGCGGATGGCCTCGCCCTGCCGGATGTAGAGCTGCGTGGTGCCGAAGCTGGTGTGGCCGGCGCGGTGCTGGATGTGGAGCGGCTCGTCGCCGCGCACGGCCATCCAGGTGCAGCCGGTCGCGCGCAGGTCGTGCCAGCGGAGCGCCTTGCGGGTGGCGTCGGTGAGGAAGAGCTCGGCGCGGTCGACGCCGGCGACGCGCAGGTAGCTGCGTAGGCCCTCCGCGAGATCGCGCATCCGCGGCATCGTGACGACGGGGCCCTCGCCGCCGCTCTCCTCGTGCAGGGCGGCGAGCACCGGCAGGATGTTCGGCTCGACGGCGAAGCGCCTGGAGCGCCCGGTCTTCGTTGCCTTCTCGCCGCCGTGGGCGCGGTCGACGGCGCGGTGGATGTGGACCACGCCACGCTCCATGTCGACGTCGCTCCAGTCGAGGGCCTCCAGCTCGGCGGCGCGGGGGAAGAGGTAGACGGCGAGCGCGACGAGGCGGCGCACGTCGAAGGGGACCTGCTCGCAGCTCACGAGGGTGACGAGCTCGCTCGGGTACAGGAACTGCTGCGCCTTGCGCGCGCCCCGGTCGGGTGGAGCGACGCGGTCGCAGGGGTTGTCGTCGCGGACGCGCAGGTCCCGCTGCTTCGCGTTCTGCGCGTCGGCGAACATCTTCGTCACCGTCGCCCACACGTTGAGGGCGGTCTTCCAGCTCATCTTCGCGCCGCGCACCTTGGCGTCCAGGCTCTCCACGACACCCTCGACGTCGGCCCGGGTGATCGCGACCATGAGCTTGGGGCCGAGGAGCGGGTGGACGTGGGTAGCGAGGCGGCTGCGGTCGTCGCGGGTCGACATCAGGCCCTTCTCCTCGCGCGACGCGATCCACCGATCGGCCCAGTTTGCGAAGGTCTCGACCGTCGTGGGGGCGGGCTGGCCGCGCTTGCGCGCGAGCCTCGCGCCGAGGCGGTCCTCGAGCGCCTGCGTCTCGCGGACGAACTCCCGCGCGCTCGCGGCGTCGAAGCAGAAGGGCTCGTCGATGTCGACGCGCTCGCGGGAGCCGTCGGCGAGCCGGATCTTGCCGCGGTAGTACGTACCTCCGGCGGCGTTGACGAAGGGCTCGATGGTTCCGGTGCGCGGCTTCGGCATTGGGGCTCTCGCAGTCTAGCTGCTCCGAGCGGCTCTGCAGCCCGCGGTCCGGGCGTAGCTCGCGCGCGCGGCCTCCTGCGGGGTCGAGGGATGCTGACCTGGTGCGCGGGGACCATCGCCGGTGGTCGCGTCGAGCAAGGCCAGCAAGGCGGACCTCCGCGTGAACTTGCTGCGGCCTAGCTTGACCACCGGGAGGCGCCCCTCCCGCTCGAGCTTGCGGCGGGTACGAACGGCCAAGCCCGACCTGCAGAGCGGAACCAGCTCGTCCGCGTCATCGTGCACGGCGGAGCCCTGCGCGCGGATGCGGGCGGCCTCGGCGAGGAGGGCGTGCCCGCGCGCGATCAGCGCGTGCCCCTCCGCCTCCAGCGTTGCGGCGTCGGCGGGCGGAAGCCTGCCGTCTACCGGCGCCGCGGTCGTGCGCGGCGTGTGGAGCGAAGGCGCGCGCGGGAGGCCTGCACGAGGGAGGGTCACGGCCCTCAGTAGGGCACGACCGGTCCGCGGACCCGAAACGCGCTAGCTGCGTTCCGGCGCCGCGGGCTCCGCGGCGCCCCTGGCCTGCTGGATCAGCGCGGCCGGCTTCCTGGGCAGCGGAGGAAGCCAGGTCCGCTCGGCGTCGTGGCGGTTCCGCGGGAGGCGGTAGCCGAGCGCCTCGGCGAACCGGCGCGCCGCCCCGTAGCCGTTGACGAGCTCGTTGCCGTGGTCCTCGTCGACGTTCGCAATGAGCCACCGCGGCTCGCCGGTATGCCTGTCGCGCCCCAGCAAGGTACGGAGGCACTCGACCGCTGCCGCGCGGCGCGCGGTCGGGGGGTTGCCTACAGGGGGCGGCACGTCGGACGCCTCGACCAGCTGGGCGAGGATGCGGTCGCAGGCCTCCTCGGGGTCGAGGGGGAGGACCAGGTGCACCACATCGAAAATGTTCACCAAGAGCTCCGCCCACGCCTTCGGGTGGAGGGCGTGCACGACCGCCGTGGCCATCGCCAGCACGTCGCGGGACACCTTGCCGCCGCAGGCGATCTGCTCGAAGATCGGCATCATCTGCCGGAACTGCGTCGCGACGGCGGGCGGCACCTGCACCGCGGCCGCGTCGAGCGCGTAGACGAGCGCGAAGAACTCCGCCGAGTCGGTGATGGCTGGGACCTGCCAGGCGCCTGGCTGCCTGGTCACGGTGGCGAGGGGGGACGGGTGCGGATTCTGGGTGTCTGCCATGACGACCTCGTGCGAGGCAGCCTGGAGGACTCGCGGCACGATGTCAACCGTTCGGTCGGATTCGTGCAGCGGACTGCTCTTCGGGAGTCTGCGAGCGGCCCCCGGGCGCACCCCCTGTCATGGGTCTCGACTGGTGCACGATCCTCTTCTGGGAGCGCGGCGGCTTCGAAGAGCGTCCGCTCAGACCGTGGGGGTCGGGTCAGGAGCGCGAGACGCTACGCGCGGCCTGCACGTTCTGATGGGCGCGACCCAAATCGCCGGCGCCTCTCACTCTTCGAGCGCGCCTGCGCCATCATCCCCACCGCCAATTGACCGATCACGGATCGATGCGCCGTTCGGCAGCACAACAAGCGCCTCAATCTATCGGGATCACGACGAAACCCTCGGTCCAGTTGTCCTCGTCCAGAGTGTAGCGATCAATGTTGAAGGCATCCGTCGGATAGTCGCAAAATCCGGGGAGACGGCGCATGCGCTCGATGGCCCGCTCCGCGGAGGCACGCGTCGAATATACGCCGATCAACTTCGCTTCTTCCTCGCCACCACGCATGATCGCATGCTGCAACACATACACGTACGTCACTATTTCACTATCTCCGTCAGGGGCGCATAGGAAATGC